>NZ_JAKWJR010000001.1 GCF_022761125.1 Nocardioides sp. SR21
ACCGAGTCCCGGATCTCCCAGCTGCGTGCCGAGGCGCTGGTCCTCCTGCGCGACGCCCTCAACCACGAGCTGAACCCCGAGGCGCTCGCGCCCGAGACCAAGCCCGAGGGCTGCGCGGCCAAGCGTCGCGAGAGCTACTTCGCCGCCGTCGCCGACCGGCACGCCGCCGGCGTACGCCGCCCCGTGCGCGGCGATCGGGTCAGCGTCAGCGCCTGATTTCCGTGCGGCACGCCGGTGGCGTACGGCGTGCCGCGCGGGTTCCACCCCCGCGCGACTGTCCCCCACAGTCGCAGGAAGCCCCGGTTCGATGAACCGGGGCTTCCGTCATGTCGAGCAGAGGCTCAGTGGCCGCCGGTCGCCTTGAGGCGGTCGAACGAGGCGTGCACCTCGGCCTCGGCCTCGGTGCGGCCGACCCACTCCGCGCCTTCGACGGACTTGCCGGGCTCGAGGTCCTTGTAGACCTCGAAGAAGTGCTGGATCTCGAGGCGGTCGAACTTCGAGACGTGGCTGATGTCGCGCAGGTGCTCCAGGCGCGGGTCGCTCGCGGGGACGCACAGGACCTTGTCGTCGCCGCCGGCCTCGTCGGTCATGCGGAACATGCCGATCGCGCGGCAGCGGATCAGGCAGCCCGGGAAGGTCGGCTGCTGGAGGATGACCATCGCGTCGAGCGGGTCGCCGTCCTGGCCGAGGGTGTTCTCGATGAAGCCGTAGTCGGCGGGGTACGCCGTCGACGTGAACAGGGTCCGGTCGAGACGCAGCCGGCCGGACTCGTGGTCGACCTCGTACTTGTTGCGCTCACCCTTGGGGATCTCCACCAGCACGTCGAACTCGAGCACGTCTTCCTCCGCCATCGTCTTTTCGTCGGGGCCCGCGGAGCGGGCGCCGTCCAGTCTCCCGCACAATGGCCGCAAACGCGCAGTCGGAGGGGTGAACAGTGGGACGACGTGACGTACGCCACGGCTCCCGGGTCGCCTTCTGGCTCCCGGTGCTGCTGGTGCTGGGCGTCCTCGTCGCCGCCACTACGGTCTTCGTGCTCGACGACAGCCCCGCCGAGCCCGAGACGCCCGCCGCCGTGCCCCCGCCTCCCGGCCTCGACCTGCCCGAGCTGGTCGCGCCCGCCCCGGTCGCGGAGCAGGCGGCAGGTACGCCCGACCCCGCGAAGGTGCGCCGCGCCCTCGCCGGCCTCCTCGACGACGACGACCTCGGGCCGCACGTGCTCGCGATGGTCGCCGGGCTGGACGGGACGCTGCTGTTCGCCGACGGGGCCGGCTCGGCGATCCCGGCCTCGACGCTGAAGCTGCTCACCAGCGCCGCCGCGCTGGCGACCCTCGGGCCCGACCACACCCTCGAGACCTCGGTCGTCTCGGGCGGGCCGCGGCGCGTGGTCCTGGTCGGCGGCGGTGACCCGCTGCTGTCCGCCGAGGACCTGACGAAGCTCGCCCGCGAGACCGCCACCCAGGTGACCGGCGCGGTCCGCGTCGAGTACGACGCCACCCTGTTCAGCGGCCCCGACGACAACCCGCACTGGCCGGACACCTACGTGGGGGAGCAGATCGTGTCGCCGATCCAGGCGCTGTGGGTCGACGAGGGCCGCGACCCCGACGGCTACGGCCGGGTCGCCGACCCGGCGCTGGCCGCGGCCGAGCAGTTCGCCGCGGCCCTCGGCAAGGCTGGTGTGCGGGTGGCCGGCGAGCCGACCGAGGGACTCGCGGGCGACGGCGACGTACTGACCCAGGTCAGCAGCGAGCCGCTGTCGCGGATCGTCGAGCACACCCTCGAGTACAGCGACAACGAGGCCGCCGAGGTGCTCGCCCGCCACGTCGGGCTCGCCACCGGCGGCAGGGGCTCGTTCGAGGCCGGCGCCAGCGGCGTGCTCGAGACCCTGGAGGCGCTCGGCGTACCTCTCGAGGGCGCGAAGGTGTACGACGGCAGCGGGCTCTCCCGCGAGAACCGGCTCGAGCCGGCGACGCTGACCGCGCTGCTGGAGCTGGCCGGCGCGGCCGAGCACCCCGAGCTGCGGGCGGTGCTCACCGGGCTGCCGGTCGCCGGGTTCACCGGCTCCTTGAGCGAGCGGTTCGAGGACTCGGACGACCCCGGCCGCGGGCTGGTCCGCGCGAAGACCGGCACCCTCACCGGCGTGAGCGGGCTGGCCGGGACGGTCATCGACCGCACCGGGGCGCCGATGGTGTTCGCGCTGCTCGCCGACCGGATCGCGCTGCTGGACACGCTCGACGCCCGCGACGCGCTCGACGACATCACCGCCGCGCTTGCCGACTGCCGTTGTGGAGCCGCGGGTACGGTCGCTCCATGAGCACGGGCATGGTCGACTGGTCGCTCGCGGTGTCCGTGGGGTCCCGGCTGGCCGGCGAGGGCCCACAGATCGGCCGGGCCGAGGCCGACACCGTCGTCCAGGAGCTGCGCGACGGGGCGAACCGGTCGACCGGGCTGGTGCGCGACTTCACCGGGCTGGTCGCCGCCGACCGCACCGCCCCGATCCTCGTGGTCGACCGCGCCGGCTGGGTGCAGGCGAACGCCGACGGCTTCGCGACCGTCCTCGCCCCGGTCGTCGACAAGCTCACCTCCGGTTCGAAGGCGCCGACCGGGCTCGCCCGCACGGTCGGGTCCCGGATCACCGGCCTCGAGGTCGGCGCCCTGCTCGGCTTCATGGCCGGCAAGGTCCTCGGCCAGTTCGACCCGTTCCACGCGCCCGCCGGCCGGCTGCTGCTGGTCGCCCCGAACATCGTCCACGTCGAGCGCGAGCTCGACGTCGACCCGCACGACTTCCGGCTCTGGGTCTGCCTGCACGAGGAGACCCACCGCGTGCAGTTCACCGCGGTGCCGTGGATGGCCGACCACCTGCTCGGCGAGATGCACGCGATCGCCGACAGCCTCGAGCCCTCGGGCATGCTCGAGGACGGCGTCGGCCGGCTCGCCCAGGCGCTCAAGGGCGGCAAGGACGGCGGCAGCCTCGTCGACGCGATGAGCACGCCGGAGCAGAAGGAGATCATCGACCGGGTCACCGGCGTGATGTCGCTGCTCGAGGGGCACGCGGACGTGGTCATGGACGGCGTCGGCCCGTCGGTCATCCCGTCGGTCGCCTCGATCCGCAAGCGCTTCAACAAGCGCCGCAAGGGCGTCGGCGTGCTGGACCGCTTCCTGCGCCGCGCGCTCGGCCTCGACGCGAAGATGGCGCAGTACCGCGACGGCGCGAAGTTCGTCCGCGCGGTCGTCGACAAGGCCGGGATGGACGAGTTCAACGCGGTCTGGGCCGGGCCCGAGAACCTCCCCTCCAAGGGCGAGATCGCCGACCCGCAGGCCTGGATCACCCGAGTCCTCTAGCGGTGAGTCTCCACCCGTCGATCGCCGGCGTACGCCTCGCCGTACGCCGCTCCCTCGCCGGCCTCGACGCCGGGCGGACCGTCGTCGTCGCCTGCTCCGGCGGGGCCGACTCGCTCGCGCTCCTGGCTGCCACGGTCTTCGAGGGCCGCAAGGCCGGGTGGCGGGTCGTCGGCGCGACCGTCGACCACGGCCTCCAGGACGGCTCGGCCGAGCACGCCGCGCACGTCGTCGAGCAGATGGCCGCGCTCGGCGCCGACGAGACGTTCAGCGCGACCGTGCGCGTCGAGGCGAGCGGCATCGGGCCCGAGGCGGCCGCGCGTCGGGCGCGGTACGCCGTCCTCGAGGAGATCGCCGAGCGGGTCGACGCGACCGCGCTGCTGCTCGGCCACACCCGCGACGACCAGGCCGAGACCGTGCTGCTCGGCCTCACCCGCGGCTCCGGGGGGCGGTCGCTCGCCGGGATGCGGCGCCGCTACGACCGGGTGGTCCGCCCGCTCCTCGACGTGTCCCGCGCGGACACGGTCACCGCCTGCCAGGTGGAGGGCATCGAGTTCTGGGACGACCCGCACAACAGCGACCCGGCGTACACCCGCGTGCGCGTACGCCGCACCGTGCTGCCGGTCCTCGAGGAGCACCTCGGCCCCGGTGTCGCCGAGACCCTCGCGCGCACCGCGGACCAGCTCCGCGAGGACATGGACCTCCTCGACGACGTCGCCGAGGCGGCGTACGCCGCCCTGTCCGACCTGCCCGTCGACGGGCTGCTCGACCAGGCCGCGCCGATCCGGCGCCGGGTGCTGCGGCTGGCCGCGCTGGCCGCCGGTGCACCGGCCTCGGAGCTGTTCCACGAGCACGTGCTGGCCATGGACGCGCTGCTCACCGACTGGCGCGGGCAGAAGTGGGTGGACCTCCCGGGTCACCTCCGCTGCCGGCGCAGCGACGGCCGGCTCTCGATCACGGGGCATCCAGCGGCGGAATAGCCCCTCGGTGGCCTTCAGGTGCGGCGCCGGGCTGCCGATACCCCAATCAAGCGGTTCTGAAGCGGAACCGCGCGACTTCCAGCACACTGGTTGTGCGCCACGAACCATCCGAGGGGGGCCCGATGTCCTGGCCACGTGTCACTGCCGCGCTTTTCACTGGCGCGGCCCTGCTGCTCGCGCCGCAGGTCCTGCCGGCATCCGCCGCTCCGTCGCACACCGCGGTCTCGGTCGCCAAGGCGTCCAAGGTGAGCCCTGCCCCGCTGATCCAGGGCGTCGTCGCCGACCAGTTCGGCAACAACGTCGACGGCGTGACCGTCAGGGCGACCCAGGGCTCCACCGCGGTCGCGTCCGCCGAGACGTACGCCAGCGCCTGGGCCTCCGGCCCGCAGCACGGCTACTTCTACCTCGAGGTCGGCAAGCCGGGCACGTACACGGTCACGCTGTCCAAGAAGGGCTACGAGACCGTCAAGTACTCGGGCATCGAGGTCACCCGACCCAGGCAGAAGGTCAGCCTGGGCGAGATCGGCATCGAGAAGTCCCCGGACCCGACCACCACATCGGCCGCCCTGGTCAGCCGCAGCGTCACCACCAAGGGCCGCGGTGCGGTCGTCGTGACGGTCGCGTCCAAGGCGACGAAGACCCCGGCCGGCTCGGTCGAGATCCGCGAGGGCAACAAGGTCGTCGGCTCGGGTGAGATCAAGGTCGGCAACAAGGGCGCCGTGACCGTCGTCCTCGACAAGCTGGGCAAGGGCGGGCACGTCCTGAAGGCCCACTTCCTGGGCTCCGCCACCCTCGAGTCGTCCGCCTCGAAGACGATCACCCTCATGGTCGTGAAGTCCCGCAAGTGACCTAGGCTCTCCGCCATGGACTCGTCCCACGTGGAGAACGACCTCGTCAACGTCCTCTTCACGGAGGAGCAGATCCAGGACCGGCTGCGGGAGCTGGCCGGGGAGATCGAAGCCGACTACGAGGGCCGCGACATCCTGATCGTCGGCATCCTGCGCGGCGCGGTGATGGTGATGGCCGACCTGGCCCGCAGCTTCAGCCGGCACCTCGAGATGGACTGGATGGCGGTGTCGTCGTACGGCTCCGGAACGAAGTCCAGTGGCGTCGTCCGGATCCTCAAGGACCTCGACACCGACATCTCCGGCCGGCACGTGATCATCGTCGACGAGATCATCGACACCGGCCTGACGCTGTCGTGGCTGACCTCGAACCTCACCTCGCGCAACCCGGCGAGCGTCGAGATCTGCACGCTGCTGCGCAAGCCCGAGGCGCTGACCATGCCGGTCGAGGTGAAGTACGTCGGCTGGGACATCCCGAACGAGTTCGTCGTCGGCTACGGCCTCGACTACCGCGAGCGCTACCGCAACCTCCGCGACATCGGCACCCTCGCCCCCCACGTCTACTCCTGACGGTTGAATCGGGACTTTCCGTCCGTTGAGTCGGGGGTTTCCGTCCGTTCGATCGGGAGTTCCTGCCAGCCCGGTGACCGAAAGTCCCGATTCGAGTGACGGAAACTCCCGATTCAACGTGGAGTGAACCTCGGCGGACGCTCCTGGGTGGGCCTGCGACAATGGGACCGGTGACGCCTACACGTGTACCGTCGACCGTTCCGATGAGCTCGTCCGAGAGAAGCCTGTGAAGCGCATATTCAAGGGTCCCTGGCTGTGGATCGTCCTGGCCGTGGTGGGCGTCCTGCTCGCCCTGCAGTACCTCGCACCCAACCGGGGCGGCGAGGAGATCGAGTCCTCCGAGATGGTGGACCACATCTCCGCGGGCGACGTCAAGGAGATCACCTTCGTCGACGGAGGTGAGCAGCAGATCAAGGCGGTGCTCCAGAACGGCGACAAGGTCTCCGCGTTCTGGCTCGACGGCACCCAGGCCGAGATCCAGGCCGAGGTCCAGAAGCAGGTCGACGAGGGCAACACCGAGAAGTTCACGGTCGACGTACCCAAGCCGAGCCTGCTCGGCTCGATCCTGGCGACCCTGCTCCCGTTCGCGCTGATCATCCTGCTGTTCCTGTTCCTGATGAACCAGGTCCAGGGCGGTGGTGGCCGCGGTGTCATGCAGTTCGCGAAGTCGCGGGCGAAGCTGATCACCAAGGACATGCCGAAGACGACGTTCGCCGACGTCGCCGGCTGCGACGAGGCCATCGAGGAGCTCGGCGAGATCAAGGAGTTCCTCCAGGAGCCCGCCAAGTTCCAGGCCGTCGGCGCCAAGATCCCGAAGGGCGTGCTGCTCTACGGCCAGCCGGGGACCGGCAAGACGCTGCTCGCCCGCGCCGTCGCGGGTGAGGCCGGCGTCCCCTTCTACTCGATCTCCGGCTCGGACTTCGTCGAGATGTTCGTCGGCGTGGGTGCGTCCCGCGTCCGCGACCTCTTCGAGCAGGCCAAGGAGAACGCCCCGGCGATCGTCTTCATCGACGAGATCGACGCCGTCGGCCGGCACCGTGGCGCCGGCATGGGCGGCGGCCACGACGAGCGCGAGCAGACCCTCAACCAGCTGCTCGTGGAGATGGACGGCTTCGACGTCCGCGGCGGCGTCATCCTGATCGCGGCCACCAACCGGCCCGACGTCCTCGACCCGGCGCTGCTGCGCCCGGGCCGATTCGACCGCCAGATCCAGGTCGACGCCCCGGACCTCTCCGGTCGCCAGCAGATCCTCCAGGTCCACTCGCGCGGCAAGCCGCTCGCCCAGGACGTCGACCTGCGCTCGGTCGCGCGGCGTACCCCCGGCTTCAGCGGCGCCGACCTGGCCAACGTGCTCAACGAGGCCGCGCTGCTCACCGCGCGCGGCAACCAGAAGCTGATCACCAAGGAAGCCCTCGACGAGGCCATCGACCGCGTGATCGCCGGCCCGCAGCGGCGCACCCGCCTGATGAGCGAGAAGGAGAAGCTCATCACGGCCTACCACGAGGGCGGCCACGCCCTCGTCGCCGCGGCGCTGCCCGGCACCGACCCGGTGCACAAGATCACGATCCTGCCGCGCGGCCGGGCGCTGGGCTACACGATGGTGCTGCCCGACGAGGACAAGTACTCGCAGACGCGCTCGCAGATGCTCGACACGCTCGCCTACATGCTGGGCGGCCGGGCCGCGGAGGAGCTGATCTTCCACGACCCGACCACCGGCGCGGGCAACGACATCGAGAAGGCCACCAACCTGGCCCGGGCGATGGTCACCCAGTACGGCATGACCGAGCGGCTGGGCGCGATCAAGCTCGGCGACTCCAACTCCGAGCCGTTCCTCGGTCGCGACTTCGGCCACACCCGGAACTACTCCGAGGACGTCGCCGCGATCGTCGACGAGGAGACCAAGAAGCTGCTCGCGACCGCGCACCAGGAGGCCTTCGAGATCCTCGAGGAGAACCGCGACGTCCTCGACGCGCTGGTCCTCGAGCTGTTCGACAAGGAGACCCTCGACAAGGAGCAGGTCGCGCGGATCTTCGAGGCGCTGCGCCGCCGTCCCGAGCGTCCCGCGTGGACCGGGTCCGACCAGCGCGTGCCGTCGACGATCCCGCCGGTCGAGATCCCGCAGTGGATCAAGGACCGCGTGGCCGCGAACGGTGCGGCGAGCAACGGCGAGGAGTCCGGCGCGATCCTGACGCCGCCGGGGTCCGGTGGCGACGTGCACGGGGACCCGGGCATCGGCGGTGGATCGGGCCAGTCCCCCGAGCTGCCGCCGCGATGACCGACTCCATCCGCCCCGACGGCCGGGGCCCGCACGAGATCCCGCCGTTCGACCACGCGCGAGCCGAGGCCGCCGTGCGCGAGCTGCTGTACGCGATCGGCGAGGACCCCGACCGCGAGGGGCTGCACGACACCCCGGCCCGGGTCGCGCGGGCGTACGCCGAGCTGACCGCGGGTCTGCGGATGGCCCCGGAGGACGTGCTGACCACGACGTTCGACCTCGGCCACGACGAGATGGTGCTGGTGCGTGACATCGAGCTGTGGTCGATGTGCGAGCACCACCTGGTGCCGTTCACCGGCGTCGCGCACGTCGGCTACATCCCGGCCGAGACCGGCAAGATCACCGGGCTGTCGAAGCTGGCCCGGCTCGTCGACCTCTACGCCAAGCGCCCGCAGGTGCAGGAGCGGCTGACGACCCAGGTCGCCGACGCGCTGATGGACCTCCTCGGCGCCCGCGGCGTCATCGTGGTGGTCGAGGCCGAGCACCTCTGCATGACCATGCGCGGGGTGAAGAAGGCGGGCGCGCGCACCATCACCTCCGCCGTACGCGGCTCCATGCGGTCGAACGCCTCCACCCGCGCCGAGGCGATGGCGCTGATCCACCGCGCTGGCTAGCGCAGCCCTCAGCCCAGCGGCTCGGACTCCACCTCGAAGTACTCCTGGTACTCGCGCACCCGCTCGCGCAGGACGTTCTCGTCGAGGCCGGTCTCGCTGAAGGAGTAGCGCTTCAGGCTGCCGCCCTGGTCGCCGGGGTGGGCGGCGAGGAACGCGCGCATCCGGGACTCCGCCTCGGCGGTGAGCTCGAGGCCGATCTCGTCGTAGATCCGGCCGACCGCCCCGATCAGGTCGTGGCGGATGTCCTGGTAGCGCACGTCGACGACCTGCCCGGGCCCGAAGAGCCCGTCGCGGCGGGCCTGGAGGGCGCGGTCGAGGCCGACGGGGATGTCGTCGCCGTACTGCTCCGCGAGCCGGGTGACCTCGAAGTGGTCGGTGGTCATCTCGCGCAGGCTGGCGCCGAGGGCGCTGATCGACGCGATCACCTTGAGCGGGTCGCGGTGGGTCTGGATGACCACGGCGTCCGGGTACTCCGCGAGCAGCGCCGGCAGCGCCCACAGGTGCGCGGGCGACTTCAGCAGCCAGCGCTCGGCGTGGTGCTCGGACTGCAGGTGCTGGAGGAAGCGGCGGTGCCAGCGGTACGCCGGCGCCATGTCCGCCTCGTGCAGCAGCCAGCGGTTGTACGCCGGCACCTCGAACTGCAGCGAGTGCTGCATCGACCGGAAGTCGCTGGTGAAGATCCGGACGTCCTCCTGCGCCAGGCGCGCGCCGAGCTCGTGGAACGCGGTGAAGCCGGGGATGAACGACTCCACCAGGTCGAAGCCGGCCTGGCACTCGTCGATGCGCGGGTCGGTCCAGAACGTCTCCGTCCGCGGGGCCGGGACCGGGCGCTCGAGCTCCCAGCTGATCGGGGCGCGGTTGGCCGGGTCCTGCGCCATCAGGTCGTGCAGGATCGTGGTGCCGGTCCGGGGCTGGCCGACGATGACGATCGGGCGGCGTACCTCCTGCGCGGCCACCTCGGGATGCTCCGCGCGCCAGGCCTCGATCCGCAGCCGGTTGGCGAGGTCCCCGACGATCCCGTCGTCGGCGACACCGACGCCGATCTCGTTGAGCCGGGCGCTCTCGGCGAGCGACTCGAGGTAGATGTCGAGCCCCTCGTGCCAGCTGTCCGACCCGAAGTCGTCGTGGCCGGCGGACTCGATGGCGGCGGCGACCAGCCGGTCGCGGCGCTCTGCGGTGGTGATGACCGTCACACCGCGGATAATACGGGCTCTCAGTCGGGTGTCCAGGGGGTGCGGACCAGTACCACTAGCGTTGACCCATGCCCACGACCCCGCTGCTGATGGGCGTCGTCAACGTCACGCCGGACTCGTTCTCCGACGGCGGCCGCTGGCTCGAGCCCGCAGCCGCCGTCGCCCACGGCCGCGAGCTGCTCGCCGACGGCGCGGACATCCTCGACATCGGCGGCGAGTCGACCCGCCCGGGCGCGACCCGGCCACTGGTCACCGAGGAGCTCGGCCGGGTGATCCCGGTGATCACCGCGCTGGCCGCCGAGGGCGCGGTGGTCTCCGTCGACACGATGCGCGCCGAGGTCGCCGCGGCCGCGCTCGCGGCCGGCGCCACGATCGTCAACGACGTGTCCGGGGGGCTGGCCGACCCGGGCATCCTCGAGGTGGTCGCCGCGAGCGGAGCGACGTACGTGGCGATGCACTGGCGCGCGCACGCCGACCACATGCGTGACTTCGCCGTGTACGACGGCCCTGGTGGCGTCGTGCAGGCGGTCCGCGACGAGCTCGCGGCGCGGGTCAAGGCGATCCTGGCGGCCGGAGTCGCTCCGGAGCGCATCGTGCTGGACCCGGGGCTGGGCTTCGCGAAGCGTGCCGAGCACAACTGGGGGCTGCTGCGCGAGCTGGACGCGATCCAGGGCCTCGGGCACCCGCTCCTGGTGGGTGCGAGCCGCAAGTCGTTCCTCGGTAGTCTCCTCGCCGACGGCGGGACCGCCCGTCCGGTCGACGGGCGGGAGCACGCCAACACCGCCCTCACCGTGCACCTCGCGCAGCGCGGAGTGTGGGGCCTGCGGGTGCACGACGTACGCGCTGCCAGCGACGCCCTCCGGGTCGTCGAGCAGCTGAGAGATCAGGGGTGACGATGGTCGACGAGCTGAGCGTGACCGGCATCGAGTGCTACGGCCACCACGGCGTCTTCGAGTTCGAGAAGCGCGAGGGCCAGATCTTCGTGATCGACCTGGTGCTCGGCATCGACACCAGCCCCGCGGCGGCGTCCGACGACTTGCAAGACACCGTCGACTACGGGAGTCTCGTGGCCTCGGTGAAAGCCGCCGTGGAGAAGGATCCGGTCGACCTGATCGAGACTCTGGCCCAGCGGATCGCGGACGTCTGCCTCTTGGACGGTCGTGTTGAATGGGCGCGGGTCTCCGTTCACAAGCCGGACGCACCCATCGACGCGACGTTCTCGGACGTCGTGCTGACGATCACCCGGAAACGCGAGGGCCGCCGTGACTGAGACCCCCAACCCCAACATCATCGATGCGGACACCCTGACGGGGGAGATGCGCCCGATCCGACGGGCGGTGCTGGCGCTGGGCTCGAACCTCGGGGAGCGGCTGGCCAGCCTCCAGGGTGCCGTGAACGCGCTGGCCGACACCCCGGACGTGTGGATCACCGCCGTGTCGCCGGTCTACGAGACCGAGCCGGTGGACTGCCCGCCGGACGCGAAGACGTTCCTCAACGCCGTCGTGCTGATCGACACCACCCTGGCCGCGACGCGTCTCATGGACCGCGCCCTGGCGATCGAGGACGCGTTCGAGCGTGAGCGCAGCGAGGTCAAGAACGCGCCGCGCACCCTGGACGTCGACCTGATCGTGGTCGGCGACCGGCGCA
This sequence comes from Nocardioides sp. SR21, assembly GCF_022761125.1. Classification (GTDB taxonomy): domain Bacteria; phylum Actinomycetota; class Actinomycetes; order Propionibacteriales; family Nocardioidaceae; genus Nocardioides. The sequence continues at coordinate 11,461 of NZ_JAKWJR010000001.1, forward strand.
GCAACGAGGACTTCCTCCGCCTCCCGCACCCGCGGGCCGGCGAGCGCGCGTTCGTGCTGCGTCCGTGGCTCGACCTCGAGCCCGACGCCGAGCTGCCCGAGCGCGGCCCGATCGCCGACCTGCTCGACCAGGCCGACCAGAGCGGCATGAAGCTGCGCGACGACCTGGTCCTCCAGTTCCAGTGACCCACTGGTGAGCGCCGACCCGTCCGGCGAGCCGCCGGGTGGGCGGCTGAGGCCGACCTCCGCGGGAGCCCTGACCGTCTGGGGCCTGATCGGCCTGGTCGGCGGCTGGGTCCTGCACCCGCTCGCCGAGCGGATGCGCGACACCGCGCCGATCGTCACCTGGGCGCAGCCGCTCGCGCTGGTCCTGGTCGCCGCGATCCTCGGCGCCACGGCGTTCCTCACCTGGCGCACGATCCACGTCCACGACCAGCGCCTCGAGCCGCAACAGGCCGTGAACCGGCTGGTGCTGGCCCGGGCCTGCGCGCTGGTGGGTGCGCTGGTGGCCGGCGGCTACCTCGGCTACGCCCTCAGCTGGGTCGGTGTGGACACCGAGCTGGGGTCCCAGCGGGTGTGGCGATCGGTCGTGGCTGGTCTAGCGGGCATCGCCATCGTGATCACCTCGCTGCTCCTCGAGCGAGCGTGTCGCGTCAAAACGGACGAAAATGAGTCCTAACCTGCCTGTATGTCTTCCCCACAGGCACGTCCGTCCGCGCGCAACCGGCGCCGGCAACGCAGCACCCGCCTGACCCTCGCAGCCGTCCTCGTGGGCGTCGCCGCGGTGGTCGTCGTCGGCGCGATCGCGAGCGGTACGCCGCTCCTGGTGTCGATCGCCGCCGTCCTGGCCGTCGTACTCGGCGCGGCCGCGTCCCGCATCACCTACTCCGAGCTGGTCACGGCGCGGCGCGAGGCCGCACGCGACCGGGCCGCGCAGGCCCAGGCCTACCGCGACATCACCGTCGAGCGGACGGCTGAGAACGCCGCGTTCGTCGAGGAGATGCAGTCGCGGCTCGAGCTGCACGAGGGCATCATCGTCGAGCTCGAGGACGCGCTCGCGGCCGCGCAGCAGCGCGCCGGCGACGCCGCCCGACGGCTGGCCGCGGAGACGCGTCGGCACAAGGCGGCCGAGCAGGACAGCCGCGACTCGGCGATCCGGCTCGAGCAGAGCCGCGCGGGTGCCGAGGCGCGCGCCAACGCCGCCCAGATGAAGGTCGCCGAGCTCGAGCAGCAGCTCGACGTCGTGCGCTCCGAGCTGGAGACGGTGACCGCCGCGTGGCAGGCCGCCGAGGCGCACAAGCGCGTCATCTGACGGACCCGAGACGCGTAACACGTTTCAGCCTCCTCCCAGAGCGGGAGGAGGTTGACGTGCTTCCGAACGACAACCGCTTCCACAGCGACCCGGAGGGCCTCGTCGGCGACGCCTCCGGGCTCCCCGCGGGCTGGTCCGTCGGCGTCCCCGACCCCGCGGACCGCTTCGACGTCGCTCGGCTGGCGCACCTGCTCCGCAACCACGAGCGGCACGGCCGCGGCTGGGCGGGCGCCTCGGTCGACGACGTGCTCGTCGAGGTCTCCGAGCACGGCCTGCGGATGCGCGAGAACGTCGTGATCCGTGACGCGGACGGCGAGATCCACGCCTGGGGGAGCGTCCACGACCGCTCGGCCGGCCGGATGCTGTTCGTGCACATCGTGGAGCGCGACCTGCCCGACGACGTCGCGGACCGCTGCTCCGACGTACTCCTCGCGTGGGCGGAGGCCCAGGCCCGCTCGGTCGGCGCCGCCCGCGGCCTGACGGCCCAGCAGATCGACACCGGCACGTTCCAGGGCGACGAGCGCCAGGCGAGGTGGCTGGAGGGTGCCGGCTTCGCCAAGGTCCGGACCTGGTGGCAGATGAGCCGCCCGGTCTCACCGGACGAGGACGAGCTCGTCGAGACCCCCGACCACTGGGAGTCCGGCGGCGTGGTGTTCCGGCTGGTACGCCGCACCGGCGACGGGATGCCCGACGAGGACGACCTGCGCGAGATCCACGACGTGCTCGAGAGCGCGTTCACCGACCACTTCAACTCCAGCGAGGAGACCTTCGAGGAGTTCCTGCACCGGCTGCGCGAGGACCCGGGGCACCGCTGGGACCACTGGTGGCTGGCCGAGCTCGTCGACGGTGACTCCCCGCAGCCGGTCGGTGCGTTGATCGGCAGCGTCTCCGAGAGCAGCACCGGCCCCGACGGGTCGTACGTCGCCTACCTCGGCGTGCTCGAGGCCGCCCGCGGCCGTGGGGTCGCCAAGGGCCTCCTGCGCACGATCATCGCCGACGCAGCGGCCCGCGGTCGCGACCGCGTCGGCCTCGAGGTCGACGCCGACTCGCCGACCGGCGCCGCCGGCCTCTACACGTCGATGGGCTGGGAGACGAAGTACGTCACCGAGTCCTGGCACCGCGACGTCCCGGTCAGCTGACGTTCTGGGGTAGTCCCTGACGTTTCCGGGGTTTGGGAACGTTCCCAGACCCCGGAACCGTCAGGGAGTATCAGCCAGGGCCATCTCCGCCAGAGCCGCCCGCAGCGCCTGGTGCACCCCGTTCGGCGTCAGCACCCCCACGAACCGGGCACCCTGCTTCACTCCCACCAGGCCGCGGTCCTCGCGCAGCAGTACGGCGAGCGCGTCGCCGAGCGTCGTGTCGACGTCGATGACCGCGTCGAGGTCGCCGGTGCGGACGCCGTCCAGCGGCTCGACGTGCTCGGGATCGAGCGGGATCACCGCCAGGCGCCGCAGCCCGCTGGTCGAGCCCACGAAGTCCGCGACGAAGTCGTCGGCCGGGCGGCCGAGCAGGCGCGCGGGGGTGTCGTACTGCGCCAGCCGGCCGCCGGTCGCGAACACCGCGACCCGGTCGCCGAGGCGCACCGCCTCGTCGATGTCGTGGGTGACGAACACGACCGTCACACCGAGCTCGTCGTGCAGCCGCAGGAACTCGTCCTGCAGCCGCAGGCGCACGATCGGGTCGACGGCGCCGAACGGCTCGTCCATCAGCAGCACCGGCGGGTTCGCCGCGAGCGCGCGGGCCACGCCGACCCGCTGCTGCTGTCCGCCCGAGAGCTGGTGCGGGTACCGGTCGGCGTACGTCGCCGGGTCGAGGCCGACGAGCTCGAGCAGCTCGCTGGCCCGCTCCCGCGCCTTGGCCTTCGACTCGCCGTACAGCAGCGGAACGGTCATGACGTTCTGGATGATCTTCTGGTGGGGGAAGAGCCCCACCTGCTGGATCACGTAGCCGATCCCGCGGCGCAGCTGGACCGGGTCCTGCCGGGTCACGTCCTGGCCGTCGATCTCGATGCTGCCCGTGGTCGGCTCGATCAGCCGGTTGATCATCTTCAGCGTCGTCGACTTGCCGCAGCCCGAGGGGCCGACCAGGCAGACGAGCTCGCCGCGCCTCACCTCGAGATCCAGCTGCTGCACCGCGACGGTGCCGTCGTCGTACGTCTTACCGACGCCGCTCAGCCGGATCATGGTGGCGGAACCGGTACCGTCCATGCGGTGACCCTACTAGCGGCATCGGCGGCCGCGGCCGAGCCGAGCTGCTACAGCAGGCTCACGAACGAGTGGTTCTGCGGGCAGTACGTCCGCGACTACCAGCAGGAGATCACCGACGCGACGATCCAGCACCTCGGCATCACGATCGCCGCGGTCGTCCTCGGCGTCCTGATCGCGTTCCCGCTGGCCCTCATCGCGCGCCGGCTCCCGCGCCTCGAGACCGGCATCCTCGGCACCGCCACGGCGATCTACACGATCCCGTCGCTGGCGCTGCTGCCCCTGATGGTGCCGTTCACCGGCATCAGCGCGACGACGGTCGTGATCGCGTTGGCGCTGTACGCGCTGACGGTCCTGGTGCGCAGCATGCTCGAGGGGCTGCGCTCGGTGCCGTCCGGTGTGCGTGAGTCCGCGCGCGGGATGGGGTACGGCGCGACGCGGCTGCTGTTCCTCGTCGAGCTCCCGCTCGCGCTGCCGGTGATCATGGCCGGCCTCCGCGTCGCCACCGTGTCGACGGTCGCGCTGACCACCGTCGGCTCGCTCGTGTCGTACGGCGGCCTCGGCAACCTGATCAAGGACGGCGTGACGTCGAACTTCCGCGCCGAGCTGATGACCGCGTCGATCCTGTGCGTGCTGATCGCGGTGCTGTTCGACGTGCTGATCGTCTTCGCCCAGTGGCTGCTGACGCCGTGGACCCGGGGGGTGCGGGCGTGATCGTCATCTCCGACACCTGGGACTACCTGACCGACCCGGCGAACTGGACGGGCGACGACGGGATGCTGCACCTGCTGGTGCAGCAGCTGCTGCTGAGCTTCACGGCGCTGGTGGTGGCGGCGCTGATCGGGCTGCCGATCGCCTTGTGGCTCGGCCACCTGGGCCGCGGGAACCTGCTCGCCATCAACGTCTCGAACGTCGGCCGCGCCGTCCCCACGTTCGCGCTGCTGGCGTTCCTCGTCACCGCCGACTGGCCCGGTACGGCGGAGTTCGGGCCGTACGGCCGCGCCGGGCTGGCCACGATCATCGCGCTCACGCTGTTCGCGCTGCCGCCGATCATCACGAACGCCAACGTCGGCATCCGCGAGGTCTCGCCGGCCGTGCGGCAGGCCGCGGACGGCATGGGCATGAGCGGCTGGCAGAAGTTCGCGCGCGTCGAGCTGCCGCTGGCGGCGTCGCTGATCCTGCTCGGGCTCCGGCTCGCTGTCGTGCAGGTCTGGGCGACCGCGACCATCGCCGCGCTGGTCGCCGGGCCGGGCCTCGGCAACGTGATCACGGAGGGCTTCTACCGCACCAACTACGGGCAGGGCATCGCCGGCGCGGTCGTCGTCGCCGTGGTCGCGCTGGTGCTCGAGGTGCTCGCCGCGCTGGCCCAGCGGGTGCTGGACCCGAACCCGCGCGCTCCGAGAACGAAACGCCGTCGGGGAATGTCGGCGGTCCCACCTATGGTTACCGAGGCGGCCGAGCCACCTCGGCCGTGAGCAGGATCCGGACACGCGCGGCACCGTTCGCGGGACACAGAAGGTGATGCAATGCAGGTACGACGTTCCCTCGCCGCGGTACTAGCCGTCGGCTCCCTCTTCCTCGCCACCGCCTGTGCCGGTGACGACCTGTCCGACGGCGAGGCGGCCGACGACGACAGCTCGACCCCGGCCGCCACGACCGACAAGGGCGCGGTCCGCATCGCCAGCCAGAGCTGGCCCGAGGCGGCCCTGGTCGCCGCGATGTACGACGAGCTCCTGACCGACGCGGGCTACGACACCGACCTCAAGCTGGTCGACACCCGGGACGTCTACATGGCGACGTTCCCCGACAGCGTGGACGTGATCCCCGAGTACGTCGGCGGCATCGTCAACTTCCTCAACGCCCAGGCCAACGGTGCCAAGGCCGAGCCGTTCGTCGCCGGCGACGGCCAGGAGCTCGCCGACCAGGGCAAGTCCCTGCTCGACGACGCCGGGATGACGCTGCTCGACCAGTCCACCGCGACCGACACGAACGCGTTCTTCGTGACGCAGGAGTACTCCGAGTCCGAGGGCGTCACCACGCTCTCCGACCTCGAGGGGAAGTCCGTCGTGCTGGCGGCCGCCCCCGACTGCGAGGGCCGCCTCGACTGCTCGACCGGTCTGACCGAGGACTACGGCATCGACATCACGAAGATCCTGCCGCTCGGCTTCGCCACCGACCAGACCTACCAGTCGGTGCTCGACGGTGAGGCCCAGCTCGGCCTGACCAGCACCACCGACGGCACCCTCGAGGGCCAGGGTCTGGTGCTCCTGGAGGACGACAAGCAGATCCAGCCGGCGCAGAACCTCGTCCCGGCGCTCAGCACCGAGTTCCTCGACGCCAACCCGGACATCGCGGACACGCTCAACGCGCTGATGGCGGCGCTGACCACCGAGAAGCTCACTGAGCTCAACGGCCAGGTGTCGATCGACCGGGCCAAGCCCGAGGACGTCGCGCACCAGTTCCTCGTCGACGAGGGCCTCGTCGAGGAGTAGCTAGACGCGCACCTCGAAGTCCCGCAGCACGAGGGCCGCGGGGTCGACGGTCGCCGGGTCCAGACCCGGCACGTCGATCCGCGGCCCTTGCGCTGTCCGGACCTGGGGCACCGGCCCCCCGAGCGCGGCGACGTACTCCATCACCCGGACGGCGTCGACGCGGCGGCCGGTCTCGACCAGCCAACCGGTCAGGCGGTGCACCGGCGGCAGGCCGGAGTGCACCAGCGACCGGGTGCCCCAGAACTCGCGGACGCCGGCCACCAGCAGGTCCCACCACTCGTCGGAGCAGCCGGGGATCTCGGCGAAGTAGCGGTGCAGGTCGCCGGCCAGCACCTTGTCGTGGAACACCCTGCTGGTCTTCTTGGAGCCGAAGTCCTCCACGGTCTGCAGCGACATCCGCTTGGTCGTCCAGCGGTCGCGCAGGTCGTCGAGTGACGAGCGCTGCTGGGTGATCGACGAGCCGTCGTACCGGATCCGCCAGTGGTAGACGACCTCCGGCGCGACACCGAAGCGGCGCGCGCGGACGTACGCCGCGGTCGTGGTCGGCTGGTCCTCGTAGCGGATGCCCTCGGGCCAGGCCAGCTCCGCGCCGTCCCAGAACGCGCGGCGGAACAGCTTGTTCCACGCGAACACGTCGCCCAGGATCTCCGGGTGCTGCTCGACCGGGAGCGCCACGCGCTCGCGGTGCAGCCGGCGCATCCACGGCAGCTCGGTGAGCACGCCGTCGTCCAGCCGGGCGACCGAGCCGGTGACGAAGTCCGCCCCGGACCGGGTGAGCTGGCGGAGCAGCACGGCGTACGCATCGGGAGGCACGACGTCGTCGGAGTCGGCGAAGGCCAGCAGGTCACCGGTGGCGTGCCGCTGCCCCTCGTTGCGGGCGGCGCCGAGGCCGCGGTTCTCGGTGTGCACCGCCAGGACCCGTGGATCGCGAGCGGCGTACTCGTCCGCGATCGCCCCGGACCCGTCGGTCGAGCCGTCGTCGACGACCACGACCTGCAGGTTCTCGTGGGTCTGGGCGAGCACGCTGTCGAGCGCGGCGGGCAGGTAGGCCTCGACCTCGTAGACGGGGACGACCACGCTGACCAGCGGCGAGCGCCGCCCGAACCTCATGGCCGCACCGTACCGACCGTTAGGCTCCCTCCTCGTGACCGACTACCCGCGCACGGTGCTGTTCGTGGCCGGTGCCGGCCGCAGCGGCACCAGCACGATGGCCGGCCTCATGCAGATCCTGGGGCTGCACGTCCCGCAGCCCGAGGTGGTCGCGGACGAGACCAACCCGAAGGGCTTCGGCGAGCCGCAGTGGGTCGTCGAGAACCACGACCGGCTGCTGCGCGAGGCCGTCGTCCAGGTGAGCGACGCGCGGCCGGACGCCTGGGTCGAGACCGACCGGCTCTCGGGCCACGAGCACGAGCAGGCCCGTGCGGCGCAGTGGCTCGAGGGCCACTTCGCGGCCGGGTCCGAGCTGGTCGTCAAGGACCCGCGGCTGAGCTGGTTCCTCACGCTCTGGCGCGTCGCCGCGGCCCGCACGGGTGCCCGCCCGGTGTTCGCGACCATGCTGCGCCCGCCGGCCGAGGTGGTTGGCAGCCGCCAGACCTACTACCAGAGCCGGCTCGGCTCGGCGCACCTCGCGGCGTCCTGGCTGAACGTGCTGCTGCACACCGAGCTGGCCACGCGCGGCAGCGACCGCGCGTTCGTCCGGTACGGCGACCTGCTCAGCGACTGGAAGAGCGTGGTGATGCCGGTCGGCGAGCAGCTCGGCCTCGCGCACGTGCAGCACGCGAGCCCCGCCGCGATCGCGGAGGGCGACCGGTTCGTCGACCCCGACCTGCGCCGGATGACCCAGACGCTCGACGACCTGGGCCTGCCGCCGCGGCTGCACGAGCTGACCGCCCAGACCTGGGCCGAGCTGAACAGGCTGGCCGAGCCGGGCGGCGACACCGCGGAGGTGCACGAGGCGCTCGACCAGCTCCGCGCTGGCTACGTCGACCTGTACGCCGAGTCCGAGGCGATCACCCGGTCGTCCGTGGTGGCCGCGGAGCAGTGCGCGCGCCGTACCCCCGGGAAGCCGGCGGCGCCCGCGCCCTCAGGTGCGGACCGGATCCCCCACGGCGTCCGCGCCCTGGTGCCCGCTCCGCTGCGTCGGGGTGTGCGGAAGGTGCTGCGCCGCCCGCGCTGAGCCGCCCAACCCATGTAACGCGGGGTTATGCCCTCTGGTATCCCCGTAAAAAGGGGGTCACCAGAGGGCATAACCCCGCGTTACAAGCAGCGGGGTCGGAGCGGCGGCGGCCCCGTTCCTGAGTGTCGGGAAGGTCACGTCGGCGCCGGGTTACCCCGGACTGGACCGGCGCGTACATTCGAACCGGTTGGGGTAGAAACTCCCCGACAGAAGCCACGACGAGCACACCGTCCGGTACCCGAACCGGCCCCGCCCCGCAGCTCAGGGAGGGGTGGTCGGAGGGACTGGAACGAAAGGTTCGACACCCATGACGCACCGCATCGGCGTCGTCGGCGCAGGCCGCGTCGGCGCCGTCCTGGCCGCCGCCCTGCAGGCCGCCGGCCACACCGTGGTCGCCGCCGCCGGCGAGTCCGACGCCTCGCGCTCGCGCATCGCCGACCTGCTCCCCGGGGTCCGGCACGCGAAGCCCTCCGACGTCGCGCGCTCCGCCGACCTGCTGCTGCTGACCGTGCCCGACGACATGCTCGAGAACGTCGTCACGGTGCTCAGCGACAGCGGCGCGATCCGCCCGGGGCAGTACGTCGTGCACACGTCCGGCCGCCACGGGCTGGCCGTCCTCGAGCCGGCCCGGCGCGTCGGCGCGCGGGTGGTCGCGATGCACCCCGCGATGACGTTCACCGGCACCGCTCTCGACCTCGACCGGCTGACCGGCTGCGTGTTCGGCCTGACCGCGGGCGACGACGAGAAGGCGTTCGCCGAGGGCCTGGTCGCCGACCTCGGCGGCAGCCCGATGTGGGTCCCCGAGCAGATGCGCACGCTCTACCACTCCGGGCTCGCGCACGGCGCGAACCACCTGGTCACGCTGGTGACGCAGGCGATGGAGCTGCTCGCCGCGGCCGGCGCCGACGACCCGGCCGGCACCCTGCGCCCGCTGCTCACCGCGGCCCTCGACAACGCCCTCGAGCACGGCGACGCCGCGCTCACCGGCCCGATCGTGCGCGGCGACGTCAACACGGTCCGCGCCCACCTGGCCGACATCACCGCGAACGCGCCGCACACGATGCCGTCGTACGTCGCCCTCGCCCGCGACACCCTCGACCGCGTGGTGACCGACGGCCGCGTGCTGCCGATCCGCGCCAACGCGATCCGCCGCGTCATCGACGACGCCGAGCGGACCGCCGTCCTCCAGGCCGCGCGGCGCCGATGACCTCCAGCCCCGCCCTCGCCCACACGCGCGAGGAGCTCGCCGCGCTGCTCGCGGACCGGTCCGGACCCGTCGGGTTCGTGCCGACCATGGGCGCGCTCCACGAGGGTCACGCCAGCCTGGTGCGGGTGGCCCGCGAGCGTGTCGGCAGCGGTCCCGTGGTCGTGTCGATCTTCGTGAACCCGCTCCAGTTCGGGCCGAACGAGGACCTCGACCGCTACCCGCGCACCCTCGACGCCGACCTCGAGCTGTGCGCCGCCGAGGGTGTCGACATCGTGTTCGCCCCCAGCGTCGACGAGGTCTACCCCGGTGGCGAGCCGCAGGTGATGGTGCGCCCCGGCCCGCTCGCGCGGGTGCTCGAGGGCAAGACCCGCCCCGGCCACTTCCGCGGCGTGCTGACCGTGGTCGCGAAGCTGTTCGGGCTGGTGCGCCCCGACGTCGCGGTGTTCGGGCAGAAGGACTACCAGCAGCTCGCGCTGATCCGGCGGATGGTGCTCGACCTCAACATGCAGGTCGAGGTCGTCGGCGCCGAGACCGTCCGCGAGCCCGACGGCCTCGCGCTGTCGAGCCGCAACCGCTACCTCGACGCCGAGCAGCGCGACAACGCGGTCGCGCTCAGCCGCGCCCTGCGGGCGGCCCAGGAGGTCGCCCACTACGGCCCGGACGTCGCCCTCGATGCCGCCCGCGCCGAGCTGCGCGCCGCGCAGGGCGTGGACCTCGACTACCTGGTGATCACCGATCCGTTCCTCGGCCGGCTGCCGGACGCCGTACCGGCCGGGACCGAGGCGCGGGCCCTGATCGCCGCTCGGGTCGGGACCACCCGGCTCATCGACAACGTGCCACTCGTGCTCGGACGACTGGAGGACCGCTGATGCTCCGCACGATGATGAAGAGCAAGATCCACCGCGCGACGGTGACCCAGGCCGACCTTCACTACGTCGGGTCCGTGACCGTCGACGAGGACCTCCTCGACGCCGCCGACCTGCTGGCCGGCGAGCTGGTGCACATCGTCGACATCACCAACGGCGCCCGGCTCGAGACGTACACGATCGCGGGCCCGCGCGGCTCCGGCGTGATCGGCATCAACGGCGCCGCGGCCCGCCTGGTGCACCCCGGCGACCTGGTGATCCTCATCGCCTACGCGCAGATGGAGACCGCGGAGGCCAAGGCGTTCCAGCCGCACGTGGTGTTCGTCGACGCGGACAACAAGATCATGGCGACCGGCTTCGACCCGGCGGAGGCCGTCGCCGGCTCCGGACTGGTGCGCGGCGACCAGCTGGCTGCTGGGTCTCGACACGCCGGTCGCGACCTCGTGCCTCAGTCGCGCGGCTCGCTCGACCACCAACATCCGATCCGCTGACGCGTCTCGGATAGCCTGCGCCAATGTCCACTCCGGTACGCCGCGTCCCCGGGCGCCTGATCGCGCCGGAGCCCGGCTGGACCACGGCCGCCGACGTCGTCGTGGTCGGATCCGGCATCGCCGGCCTGACCGCCGCGCTGCGCCTGCGCGGCCAGGTCGAGAAGATCCTCGTCGTCACCAAGGACGTGCTCGCGGCCGGGTCGACGCAGTGGGCGCAGGGCGGCATCGCCGCCGCGCTCGGCCCGGGCGACACTCCCGAGGAGCACGAGCAGGACACGCTCGTGGCCGGCGCCGGTGCGTGCGACCGCGAGGCGGTCCGGGTGCTCGTCAACGAGGGGCCGGACGCCGTGCGCGAGCTGATCGCGCTGGGCACGAACTTCGACCACGACCCGGACGGCGAGCTCTCGCTGACCCGCGAGGGCGGCCACCACCGCGACCGGATCGCGCACGCGGGCGGCGACGCCACCGGCGCCGAGATCCAGCGGGCGCTGATCGCCGCGATCGAGCAGGCGCCCGAGATCGAGGTCGTCCAGCACGCGCTCGCCGTCGACCTGCTGCTCGCCGAGGACGGCGGCGTCGCCGGGCTCACCCTGCACGTGATGGGCGAGGGCCAGCGCGACGGCGTCGGCGCGGTGCACTGCCGCGCGGTGGTGCTCGCCAGCGGCGGGCTCGGCCAGGTGTTCTCCCAGACGACCAACCCCGCGGTCTCGACCGGCGACGGGATGGCGGTCGCGCTGCGCGCGGGCGCCGTACTCCGGGACCTGGAGTTCGTGCAGTTCCACCCGACCGTGATGTACCTCGGCCCCGACTCGCACGGCCAGCAGCCGCTGATCTCCGAGGCGGTGCGTGGCGAGGGCGCGTTCCTCGTCGACTTCGAGGGCAACCGCTTCATGCAGGGCGAGCACGAGCTCGCCGACCTGGCCCCGCGCGACGTGGTCGCGAAGGCGATCATGCGCCGGATGATCGAGACCGGGCAGCAGCACATGTGGCTCGACGCCCGTCACCTGGGCCGCGAGTTCTGGGAGCGGCGCTTCCCGACGATCCTCGCGACCGCGCGCAGCCACGGCGTCGACCCGGTCACCGACCTGATCCCGGTCGCGCCCGCGTGCCACTACGCCTCCGGCGGGGTCCGCACCGACCTGTGGGGGCGCAGCAACGTCCCGGGCCTGTACGCCACCGGTGAGGTCGCCTGCTCGGGCGTCCACGGCGCCAACCGGCTCGCCTCGAACTCGCTGCTCGAGGGCCTGGTGTTCTCCCGGCGGATCGCGGACGTGCTGCCCGGCGAGCTGCGCCCGCTGCTCCCGCCGGCGCCGGACACCCGCACGCCGGGCCTGGTGCCCGGCGGACTGCGCCGCGAGCTCGAGGAGATCATGACCACCCGGGTCGGCGTGCTCCGCAACGCCACCGGCCTCGCCGACGCCACCGGCCTCCTCGACAAGCTCGCCGGCGTGACCGCGGAGGTCGTCGACCAGGAGTCGTGGGAGACCACGAACCTGCTCACGATCAGCACCGCGCTCGCCGACGCCGCGACCCTGCGCGAGGAGACCCGTGGCTCGCACTGGCGCGAGGACTTCCCCGAGCGCGACGACGTCCGCTTCTCGGGCCACTTCGACGTCGTCATGGACGACGGCACCACCACCCTGGAGCTCAGTTCATGACGCCGTACGACGACGAGCTGGCCGCGGCCGGCCTCGACCCCGCCGCGGTGCTCGCGCAGGTGCGTGCGGCGCTCGCCGAGGACCTGCCCGGCGGCGACGTCACGTCCCTGGCCACCATCGCGGCGGACGCGCAGGGGAGCGGGGTGTTCGCCGCCCGGGAGGCCGGTGTGGTGGCCGGTCTCGGCGTCGCCGCGCTGGTGTTCCACGAGGTCATGGGCGACACGGTGCAGGTCACCGACCGGGTCGCCGACGGCACTCGCGTTCGGCCCGGCGACGTGGTGATGCGCGTGTCCGGCCCGATCCGCGGGCTGCTCACCGCCGAGCGCACCGCGCTCAACTACGCCAGCCACCTCTCCGGCGTCGCGACCGCGACCTCCCACTGGGTGGAGGCGCTCGCCGGCACGAGCGCGAAGGTCCTCGACACCCGCAAGACGCTGCCGACCTACCGCGCGCTGCAGAAGTACGCCGTCCGCTGCGGCGGCGGGGTCAACCACCGCTTCAGCCTCAGCGACATGGCCATGGTCAAGGACAACCACGTGGTCGCTGCCGGTGGTGTGGTCCCGGCGTTCCACGCGGTCCGGGCCGCGTACCCCGACCTGCGCGTCGAGGTCGAGGTCACCGACCTCGACCAGCTGCGCGAGCTGCTCGACGTCGGCTGCACCGAGATCCTGCTCGACAACATGGACTCCCCGACGATGGCCGAGGCCGTGCGCATCACGGCCGGCCGCGCCACGCTCGAGGCGTCGGGCGGGCTCACGCTCGAGCGCGCCCGCGAGGTCGCCGAGACCGGCGTCGACTTCATCTCGGTCGGCGCGCTCACCCACTCCGTCAAGGTCTTCGACCTCGGCCTGGACCTGTCCGAAGGGTGACGATGGCGCTCCTCGCCGCCGACATCGGCAACAGCCACACGCAGCTCGGCCTGCTGTCGGGCGGGGAGGTCACCGCGGACTGGCGCGTCGAGACGAACGAGCGGCGTACGTCCGACGAGTGGGCGGTGCTGCTGCGCGGGCTGCTTGGCGCGGCGGTCGAGGACGTCGACGGCATCGCGGTGTGCTCGACGGTCCCGGCGGTCCTCCACGAGTGGCGCGACATGCTCGCGCGGCACTTCGGCGACGTGCCGGCGGTCGTGGTCGAGCCCGGCGTACGCACCGGCATCCCGGTGCTGATGGACAACCCGCGCGAGGTCGGCACCGACCGGATCATCAACGCGCTCGCCGCCGTGCACGAGTACGGCGGCCCGGCGATCGTGGTCGACTTCGGTGGCACCGCGACGACCTTCGACGTGGTCAGCGCGCAGGGGCAGTACGTCGGCGGCGCTATCGCCCCCGGAATCGAGATCTCGCTCGAAGCGCTCGGGCGTCGCGGCGCCCAGCTGCGCAAGGTCGAATTGCTGCGGCCGCGTTCGGTGATTGCGAAGAACACCGTCGAGGCGCTGCAGTCGGGAATGGTTTTCGGCGTCGCCGCCTCGGTCGAGGGAATTGTCGCCCGGATGGTCGAGGAGCTCGGCGCCGAGCCCGGCGACGTGCGGGTGATCGCCACCGGCTACCTGGCGCCTCTGGTGTTCGGCGAGTGCCGCGCTTTCACCGATCACGCGCCATGGTTGACGTTGCGCGGCCTGGAGCTCGTATTCGCGCGAAATCGCTAAACGGCACTGTGGTGTCCGTTTCATTTGGAGCGATCTCGCTATTCGCGTGGCATGATGTCCGCGGTTTTCAATTCAATTCGTCGAATTACAAGTGAGGTCCTGCAAATGGCCCAGAAGGTCAACATCGTTCTCGTCGACGACCTCGACGGCAGCGAGGCGACCGAGACCGTCACCTTCGGTCTCGACGGAACGACGTACGAGATCGACCTGAACGACAAGAACGCCGCCGCCCTGCGCGACGCGCTGGCCGGGTACGTCGGCCACGCCCGCAAGGTGGGCCGGGCGCCGAGCCGTGGCCGCAAGACCGCGGTCGCCTCCGGTGACGGCGCCAGCGCCAAGGAGATCCGCGACTGGGCGCGCGAGAACGGCTACGACGTCCCGGAGCGCGGCCGCGTCTCCGCCGACGTGCGTGAGGCCTACGCGAAGGCACATTGATCACGCCCCCGCGAGTGAGCCTGCGAGCTCGCGGCTCAGGGCGGGAGGACGAGTGAGGGCGGTGACCACCTGGTCACCGCCCTTCTTGCCTCACCGGATCTCGGTACGGCCGGTCGCGACCTCCTACGTCGGCCGCGCGGCCTACTCGATCTGGTCGAGCCCACGCGCCGGGTTCGTTCCTCACCCGGCGCTGCTCGCCTCATGTTCGCTCTCAGCGGACCGGTCTGGGCTGATTCGGGGGAACGCGTAGGCTGTCCGCGGGGTTAGTTGTCTTCGTAGCCCCCTAGAGCTTCAGGAGCGATACGCATGTTTGAGCGGTTTACCGACCGAGCCCGCCGGGTGGTCGTGCTGGCCCAGGAAGAGGCCCGCATGCTCTCCCACAACTACATCGGGACCGAGCACATCCTGCTCGGCCTCATCCACGAGGGCGAGGGTGTCGCCGCGAAGGCTCTCGAGAGCCTCGACATCTCGCTCGAGGCCGTGCGCGCCCAGGTCGAGGAGATCATCGGCCAGGGCCAGCAGGCGCCGAGCGGGCACATCCCGTTCACCCCGCGCGCCAAGAAGGTCCTCGAGCTGTCCCTGCGCGAGGCGCTGCAGCTCGGCCACTCCTACATCGGCACCGAGCACATCCTGCTCGGCCTGATCCGTGAGGGCGAGGGCGTCGCCGCCCAGGTGCTGCAGAAGCTCGGCGCCGACCTCAACCGGGTCCGCCAGCAGGTCATCCAGCTGCTCTCCGGCTTCCAGGGCAAGGAGTCGTCCGGCTCCGCCGCGGCCGCCAGCGCCGCCGGCAGCGACGCGCCGTCGTCCTCGCTCGTGCTCGACCAGTTCGGTCGCAACCTCACCCAGGACGCCCGCGAGGGCAAGCTGGACCCGGTCATCGGCCGGGAGCAGGAGATCGAGCGGGTCATGCAGATCCTGTCTCGCCGTACGAAGAACAACCCGGTCCTCATCGGTGAGCCCGGCGTCGGCAAGACGACGATCGTCGAGGGCCTGGCCCAGGACATCGTCAAGGGCAACGTCCCCGAGACGCTCAAGGACAAGCAGATCTACACGCTCGACCTCGGCGCCCTCGTCGCCGGGTCGCGCTACCGCGGCGACTTCGAGGAGCGCCTGAAGAAGGTGCTCAAGGAGATCCGCACCCGCGGCGACATCGTGCTGTTCATCGACGAGATCCACACGCTCGTCGGCGCCGGCGCGGCCGAGGGTGCGATCGACGCCGCCAGCATCCTCAAGCCGATGCTGGCCCGTGGCGAGCTGCAGACCATCGGCGCGACCACCCTCGACGAGTACCGCAAGTACCTCGAGAAGGACGCCGCGCTGGAGCGCCGCTTCCAGCCGATCCAGGTCGCCGAGCCGTCGATCGCGCACACGATCGAGATGCTCAAGGGCCTGCGCGACCGCTACGAGGCACACCACCGCGTCACGATCACCGACGAGGCGCTGGTCTCGGCGGCGACCCTGGCCGACCGCTACATCTCCGACCGGTTCCTGCCGGACAAGGCCATCGACCTGATCGACGAGGCCGGCTCGCGGCTGCGGATCCGCCGGATGACGGCGCCCGCGGACCTGCGCGAGTACGACGACAAGATCGGCGAGGTGCGCCAGCGCAAGGAGGCCGCGATCGACGGCCAGGACTTCGAGGCTGCCGCGCGTCTCCGCGACGAGGAGAAGCAGCTCATCCTGAAGAAGTCCGAGCGCGAGAAGCAGTGGCGCGCTGGCGACATGGACGAGGTCGCGGAGGTCGACGAGGAGCTGATCGCCGAGGTCCTCGCGGTCGCCACCGGCATCCCGATCGTGAAGCTCTCCGAGGAGGAGTCGACCCGGCTGCTCAAGATGGAGGACGAGCTGCACAAGCGCGTCATCGGCCAGGACGAGGCCGTCAAGGCGCTCAGCCGCGCGATCCGTCGTACCCGTGCCGGCCTGAAGGACCCGAAGCGCCCCGGCGGTTCGTTCATCTTCGCCGGCCCGTCGGGTGTCGGTAAGACCTGGCTGTCCAAGACGCTCGCGGAGTTCCTCTTCGGCGACGAGGACTCGCTGATCCAGCTCGACATGTCGGAGTTCGGCGAGAAGCACACCGTCTCGCGGCTGTTCGGCTCGCCTCCGGGCTACGTCGGCTACGAGGAGGGCGGCCAGCTCACCGAGAAGGTGCGCCGCAAGCCGTTCTCGGTCGTGCTGTTCGACGAGGTCGAGAAGGCCCACCCGGACATCTTCAACAGCCTGCTGCAGATCCTCGAGGAAGGTCGCCTGACCGACTCGCAGGGCCGGGTGGTCGACTTCAAGAACACCGTGATCATCATGACCACGAACCTCGGTACCCGCGACATCGCCAAGGGCCTGAACCTCGGCTTCTCGTCGGCCGGCGACGCGGCTGGCTCGTACGAGCGGATGAAGGGCAAGGTGTCGGAGGAGCTCAAGCAGCACTTCCGCCCGGAGTTCCTCAACCGTGTCGACGAGATCATCGTGTTCCCGCCGCTGTCGCAGGAGCAGATCGTCCACATGGTCGACAACATGGTCGCCTCGGTGGAGCTGCGGATGCGCGACCGCGACATGCGGATCGAGCTGACCCAGGCCGCGAAGAACCTGCTCGCCGAGCGGGGCTTCGACCCGGTCCTGGGCGCCCGCCCGCTGCGCCGCACGATCCAGCGCGAGATCGAGGACGTGCTCGCCGAGAAGATGCTGTACGGCGAGGTCGGCCCCGGCCAGATCGTCCTGGTCGACGTCGAGGGCGAGGGCCCGACCGCCTCGTTCTCGTTCGCGGGCCAGAAGATGGGCGAGCTGCCCGACCTGCCGCCGTTCGAGGCGGCCGAGGTGGCCGCCACGGACGTCACGCCGACCGAGGGTCCCGACGACTCCGACAGCGGCACCGACGTACCGCGCACCACGGACTGACAGCTCCACCGCGACGGCCCGCCCCGGTTCCGGGGCGGGCCGTCGCGCATTTCTACGCCCGACTAGGTGCTTCTAGCGGAATCTAGGGAAGTGCGTAGACGTCCGGTCCCGCGTGGACCAGCAGCCCGTCCTCCACCAGGGACGCCAGGCAGCGGACCCGCTGGCCTTCGTCGCTCCAGGCGGCGTCCAGGCGACTCCGGTGCACCGGGCCGTCGGTGTCCCGCAGCACGGCCAGCAGCCGGCCGCGGCACTGCCGGTCGGTCCCCGCCCAGGCCTGGGCCTTGCGGGGCGGGCCGTCGTACGCCGGGTAGCCGGCCGCACGCCACGCACAGAGGTCGGCGACCGGACAGTCGCCGCACCTCGGGTTCGCTGCCGTGCAGACGAGCGCGCCGAGCTCCATGACCGCGACCGACCAGGTGGGCGCGTCGTCCGCGCCGGGCAGCACCGCGAGGGCGACCTCGCGCTCGGCCCTGGTGACGGCGGTCGAGGGGAACTCCACCCCCTGGATCACCCGCGCGAAGACCCGGCGGACGTTGGTGTCGAGCACGACGTGGCGCCGGCCGTAGGCGAACGTCGCGATCGCGGCGGCGGTGTAGTCGCCGATCCCGGGCAGCGCGCGGAGGTCGTCGTACCCGGCGGGCACCTCGCCGCCGTGCCGCTCGACGATCGCGGTGGCCGCGGCGTGCAGGCGCAGCGCCCGTCGCGGGTAGCCGAGCCGGCCCCAGGCCCGCACGGCCTCCCCGGACGGCTCGGCCGCCAGGTCCGCAGGTGTCGGCCAGCGGGACAGCCACTGCTCGTGGACCGGCAGCACGCGGGTGACCGGGGTCTGTTGGAGCATGAACTCCGAGACCATCACCGACCACGGCGACGCCGACGGTCCGCGCCAGGGCAGCTCGCGAGCGTGCTCGTCGTACCACTGCAGGACGGGTTGATGGAGTTCACTCATGTCCGCGCCATTGTCGCCGGAGTGGCACCACCCGTGGGACCGGGGCCGTGACTAGCGTTGCGGCATGCCAGCCATGACCCGCGGACCGCTGCCGGCGCGCGTCTACTGGACGCGTCGGATCTTCGTGCTCGGCACGGCGCTGCTGCTCGTGTTCGGCATCGCCCGGCTGCTCGGCAACGGCAGCGACGCGGCCGACAGCGGGGCCGCCCGGCTCACCGCCGACACCACCTCGACCTCGCCGACCGTCGATACCTCGACCACGCCGAGCGAGACGGCCAAGCCCGGCAGGAAGAACAAGAAGACCCAGGAGCCCGACCCCACGCCGACCCTCGCGGCCCCGACCGGTACCTGCAGCGGTGCCGACGTCGCGGTGACGCCGCAGGTGAAGAGCGCCGTGGGCGGGCGGCCGGTGCTGATCGTGCTGCAGCTGCGCACGATGGTGTCGGAGGCGTGCACCTGGCGGGTCGCGCCGGACTCGCTCGCCGTGTCGATCACGTCCGGCTCCGACGACATCTGGTCGAGCCGCGAGTGCCGCAAGGCGATCCCGGTCCGCGAGGTCGTCGTACGCAAGGCGGTCACGACGAACATCGGCGTCACCTGGAGCGCCAAGCGCTCCGACGAGACCTGCTCGCGGTTCGCCGACTGGGCGGGGACGGGTTGGTACCACGTCACCGCCGCCGCCCTCGGCGGCGAGCCGTCCGACCTCCAGTTCGAGCTGGTGAAGCCGACCCCGGCCACGATCACCCGGACGATCACGCCGAGCCCGACGGCGACGGCCAGCGGTCGCCCGGTGACCCCGTCGAACTCGCCGTCGGGTGCGGTCGAGCCGGACTAGACGCTGCTTCTCGGCCCGCGGGTCTCGATACGCCCGCCGGGTCTCGATACGCCCGCCGCGAGTTCGTTCCTCACTCGCGGCGTGCTACTCGACCACCGATGAGTCGAGCTCCTCGACCACCGATGAGCCGTGCTCCTCGACCACCGATGAGCCGTGCTCCTCGACCACCGATGAGCCGTGCTCCTCGACCACCGATGAGCCGTGCTCCTCGACCACCGATGAGCCGTGCTCCTCGACCACCGATGAGCCGTGCTCCTCGACCACCGACGAGCCGTGCTCCTCGACCACCGACGAGCCGTGCTACTCGACCGCCGACGCGTCGAGCTACTCGACCACCGATGGGCGGACGAGTGACGTCGTCACACGTACCGCTCGAGGATCGTCGACTCGGCCAGGCGCGACAGGCCCTCGCGGACGCTGCGGGCGCGCAGCTCGCCGACGCCGTCGACGGCCTGGAGGTCGTCGACCCCGGCCGAGAGCAGCTTCTGCAGGGTGCCGAAGTGGTCGACCAGCCGGTCGACCACGGTGGGTGGGAGCCGGGGGACCTTGGCGAGCAGCCGGTAGCCGCGCGGCGCGACAGCGCCGTCGAGGTGCTCGCCGTTGCCGAGCCCGAGGGCCTTGGCGGCGGCAGCGGGGTCGACCAGCTCGGTCGACGACAGCGCCTCCAGCCGGTTCAGCAGCTGGTCGGGCGTCTTGGAACGCCGCCCGGCGGGCAGGTAGTCGCGGATGACCAGCTCGCGCTCGGTGTCGACACCGGTCACCAGCTCCTCGAGCTGCAGGGACAGCAGGCGGCCGTCGGTGCCGAGCTCGAGCACGTAGTCCTCGATCTCGCTGGCGATCCGGGTGACCATCTCGAGCCGCTGCGCGACCACGGCCACGTCGCGCACGGTGACGAGGTCCTCGATCTCCAGCGCGGACAGGGTGCTCGACACCTCGTCGAGGCGGAGCTTGTAGCGCTCGAGGGTCGCCAGCGCCTGGTTCGCGCGCGACAGGATCTGGCCGGAGTCCTCGAGGACGTGGCGGGTCTCCCCGACGTACGCCGCGATGATCTGCATCGACTGCGACACCGAGATGACCGGGAAGCCGGTCTGCCGGGCGACGCGGTCGGCGGTGCGGTGCCGGGTGCCGGTCTCCTCGGACGGGATCGTGTGGTCGGGCATCAGGTGCACGGCCGCGCGCAGGATCCGGGTGACGTCCTTGTCGACGATGATCGCGCCGTCCATCTTGGCCAGCTCGCGCAGGCCGGTGGCGGTGAACGGGACGTCGAGGGTGAAGCCGCCGGTGGCGATCGAGTCCACGACCTTGTCGTGGCCCATCACGATCAGGGCGCCGGTGCGGCCACGCAGGATCCGCTCCAGACCGTCACGCAGCGGCGTGCCGGGGGCGATGGTGGCGAGAGTCGCGCGCAGGCGCAGCGTCTCGTCCGAGCGATCCGTGGCCACCTGCGGTCCTCCCCGTGTGATCGCGGCGTCGACGGCCGCTGGCACGGAGTCTAGGGTCTTGCTCCCACTCCGCGCGCAGACCGGTACCGAAGCGTTATCGAGCGTCCACGGCGTGCGGCCGCTCGTGCTCGGTCTGCAGCAGGTGCAGCAGCCGGAGCGCGGAGCGCACGTCGGGCACGTCGAGCACGCGCATCCCGTCGACCGTCCAGGACTCGGGGGAGCGGGCCGGCGGGCGGCCGGGCTCGGTGGGGACGACCGCGAGCTGGAACCCCAGGCGCGCGGCCTCGGCCAGCCGCAGCGGCAGGTCGCGCACCCGACGCAGCTCGCCGGACAGCCCGATCTCGCCCATCGCCACCACGCCCTTCGGCGCGGGGACGCCGCGGCTGGCGGACGTCAGCGCGATCGCCACCGCCAGGTCGCTGGCCGGCTCGACCACGCGGGCGCCGCCGACCGTCGAGGCGAACACGTCGAGCGTGTGCAGCCGGACCTGGCAGTGCTGCTGCAGCACCGCCATCACCATCGCCACGCGGGAGGAGTCCAGCCCGGACGTCGTACGCCGCGGTCGCTCGGCGGCGCTGTGCGTCACCAGGGCCTGCACCTCGGCGAGCATCGGGCGGCGTCCCTCCATCGTCACCGCGACGCAGGTGCCGGGAACCATCGCGTGGTGGTTCTCCACGAAGAGGCCGGTCGGGTCGGTGACCGCGGTGATGCCGTCGGCGCCGAGGTCGAAGCAGCCGACCTCGTCGACGGGGCCGAAGCGGTTCTTCATCGCGCGCACCATCCGGAAGCGGGAGTCGCGGTCGCCCTCGAAGTGCAGCACCACGTCGACGACGTGCTCGAGCACCCGCGGTCCGGCGATGGAGCCGTCCTTGGTGACGTGGCCGACGATCACCGTGGTGATGTTGCGGGTCTTCGCGACCCGGACCAGGGCGGCGGCGACCTCCTTGACCTGGGTGACGCCACCGGGAACCCCGTCGATGCCCGAGGCGCCGATGGTCTGGATCGAGTCGACGACCAGCAGCGTCGGTCGGACCTCCTCGATGTGGGTGAGCACGGCGCCGAGGTCGGTCTCGGCTGCGAGGTACAGCTCGTCGTGGACACCGCCGGTGCGGTCGGCGCGGAGCCGGACCTGGGAGGCGGACTCCTCGCCGGTGACGTAGAGGGTGCGGTGCCGGTGCCGCGCGGTCTGGGCGGCGACCTCGAGCAGCAGCGTGCTCTTGCCGACGCCGGGCTCGCCGGCGAGCAAGATCGCGGCGCCGGGCACCAGCCCGCCGCCGAGCACCCGGTCGAGCTCGGGCACCCCGCTGCTGCGGAACGCGGAGTTCTCGACCGACACCTGCCCGATCGGCACCGCCGGGGTCGAGACCGGGCTCGCCGACGTACGCCCCGCGGGCTGCGCCGCGGCCTCGGCCACCGAGCCCCACGCCTGGCACTCGCCGCAGCGGCCGACCCACTTGCCGGTCTCCCAGCCGCACTCGGAGCAACGGAAGGAGGGGCGCGGCGACTTCGGCATGCCACGAACGCTAGACGCCGGCACCGACAGCATTCGGGAGGACCGCCGGTCCTCGGACGGCTGGTGTCCTATGGTGGGCTTGGAACGATCAAGACGATCCCAGCACGTCGAGGAGGTGGGGTTGTCCAGGACGACGGGCCGCCCGCTCGGCCGAGGGACCACTCCCGTGGCGCAGCCTGCCCTCCCTCCGACGCTCGCAGACGTCGCCGAGCGCGCCGGTGTCTCCCGCCAGACGGTCTCCAACGCCGTCAACAACCCCGACCTGCTGCGCGCCGACACCCTCTCCCGCGTGCAGGAGGCGATCGCCGAGCTCGGGTACACGCCGAACCGCGCGGCGCGCAACCTGCGCACCCGCTCCTCCCAGCTGATCGGCCTGCGCTTCAGCCCGGTCCAGGAGGGGACGGCCAACGCCACGATGGACCGGTTCGTGCACTCGCTCGTGGAGACCACGCGCGAGGCGGGCTACCACGTGCTGCTGTTCGCCGGTGACGCCGTCGACCCGATCTCGGGCTACCAGGACCTGCTCCGCTCCACCGCGGTCGACGCGTTCGTCGTCACCGACACCTACCTCGGCAACCCGCAGGCCACCTGGCTCGAGGAGCGACGCGCGCCGTTCGTCGCGTTCGGCCGTCCGTGGGAGCACCCGGAGACCCGGCACCCGTGGGTCGACGTCGACGGCGCCGCCGGCACCGAGCTCGCGACGAACCACCTGCTGGGCCGCGGCCACCGCCGGATCGCCTGGATCGGCTGGCGCAAGGACTCCTGGATCGGCGAGGACCGCCGCTCCGGCTGGCTGCGCGCCATGCATGCGCGCGACCTCCCGACCACCGGACTGGCCTCCCGGGTCGAGGACACCGTCGCCAGCGGCCGGGAGGCCAGCTCGGTGCTGCTCGACGAGGCCCAGCCGTCGGCGTTCGTCTGCGCCTCCGACACCCTCGCCATGGGTGTCCTGCAGACCCTGGACGAGCGCGGTCTGCGCGCGGGTCGCGACGTCGCCGTCGTCGGCTTCGACGACTCCCAGGTCGCCCAGCTCGTCCCGCGCGGTCTGACCTCGGTGCGCCAGCCGCTCGAAGAGGTCGCGGTCCACATCGTGAAGGCCCTCGAGGGCCTGCTCACCACGCCGGCCGTCGTGGGCCCGGGCGTGCTGCTCGCCCCGACCCTGGCGCTGCGCGGCTCGACCTAGCGGGATTGCGCCGCCTACACCTTGCTCGCCACCACCGTGTAGTTCTCGGCCGCAGGGTCGAACGTGCTGATCTCCGTCCGTAGCCCGACCCGGTCCAGCTCGGCCTCGAGCTCCTCGTACCGGTAGGGCCAGCACGACAGCAGCTCCGAGCGGACCAGCACCGGCCCGGTCGCATCGACCTGCGCGACCGCGATCTCGATGTGGTGCTCCTCCTCCCAGCGCGGCGCAATCTCCCAGCGGTAGACCACGACGGCATCGCGACCGTTCCGGCGGACGAGTCGGTCACTGATGTCCAGCCGGGAACCTCTGGCCCTGACGAGCTCCCAGGTGCGGGAGGTGAGTACCAAGCGCCCGCCTCGGCGCAGAAGCCGTGACATCGACTCCAGGGCGGCAACCCTGCCTGTCGCGCCCGCGGCATGGTGCAGCGAGTTGCCCACGCAGAACACCAGGTCGAAGGTGGCGTCATCGAAATGGTCGGGCAGCTCCTGCCAGTCCGCCCGGAGTGTCCGGACGGATGCCTCGAACTCCTCGGACAGCTCCGCCGTACGACGAACCATCGCCTCGCTGGCGTCGGTAGCGACAACCTGCATGCCACGACCGGCGAGGCCGACCGCGAGCTGTCCCGTTCCGCACGAGCAGTCGAGGACGTGAGCGTCCGGCGGCAGGAGACCGAGGACGTCATCGAACGCCGCAGCGAACTCGGCCGGAGCCAGCTTCGCATCCGAGATGAGCCACTCGTACACCTCGGCAAGCTCGTGGTAACCGCTCACAACCACTACCTCCGTCACCCGGCAGACTCGGTGGAACACCAGTACACCAGCGGAGCACGTCGGTCCCCCCGTGGTTTCGCCATGGGGCATGAGTCCGCTCCGGCCGCGATGCGCGCGCTCGCGCCGATGAGCGGACGGGGAACCGAGGCCGGCGCGACCGCGTCACACTCGTGACCGAGTGAGCAAGGACTGGACCCCGATGATGCGGAATCGACTGACAGCGCGCACCCTGCTTCTGGTCGTGGTGACGTTGGTGATCGTCGCAGCCCTGGTCTATCTGTACCTGCTCCTCAATGCGGGCAGTACCAGCAGCGCGTAGTACACGCAGCCCGAACCGGCGCGCATGATTCGGCCGCGTGGCGTGCGCCCGCAGACGGACACTTCTTCCGCGAGTAGCGCGGTCATGCCGATGCGCGGGTGGCGCGCGTCGGCCCACGCCGCTCACCGTGCCTGGGTGTCGCGTGCGGGAACGGCGAGCACGGTCGAGCCGTCCGACCTGCATGCGAAGTTCGGCGGTTCTGCTCGCGACGACCATGGCGTTGCTGGTGATCGCGCCGTTTCCCGAGGCTCCCGCGTCTGCGTCCTGCGCGGCTCCGTACCTCATGGACGCTGAGGGGCGTGTCCTTCAGCGCGGCGCGACGACGACTGTCGAGGGCCGGGCGTTCGTCAACGGCTGTCAGGACAGCATGAGCTGCTCGGCTGGATGTCACGCGTGTGAGTACGACTCGCCTCCTGAGACGCCGATCGAGGATGTACGGCTGCAGCTGGCCCAGGACGGCCGCACCTGGGACCTCGACGTCGCAGACGCGGGAACCGAGAGGAACGACCAGTTCGGGTGGGTGACGTGGACCTTCGCCGTCCCCGCCGACGCGACACCCGGCCGGGCCAGGTTGATCCCCGAGCACGGTGAGCCCGCCAGCATCCGGATCAGGTGAGCCGACGCCGGACACCCGGCCCGTTGGGTCGACCGGCAACCCGAGAACGACCCTCTGCGAGGACGACTCCGACCAGTTCTAGAACTGACGGACGCCCGCTCAGGCCGCGATGCGCGTGCGCATCCCGGGCTCTGTGCGCTTGTGGCAGCGCACGCAGCCGAGGTACCGCTCGCCGTTCTCGTCATGCTGTGGCCCCCACCTGTGCCAACCGAGGCGGCACCGGAGTGGCTTCTTCGCCATCACCCCAGCCTGCTCTCCACGAGTCACGGTCTGCAAGCGGGCCGACGCACGAAATGCCACTGCGATGAAGGGCCGCCCGCTGCGTGTGCTCAGGCGCGCGATGCGCGCTCATGCCGATGTCCGCCCTGCGCGTCACTCGATGACAGTGACCTGCTCGTCGGCGTTGAACACTGCGATCTCGCCCCACTTGTTCGTCGGGCAGTCCGCGAGCGGCTCGGCGAAGTGTGCGTGCAAGTCGGAGAGATACGGATACCCACCGCCTCCACGGACTCGATCACCCCCGGCGATTACTTGTCCGTCAGACAACTCGACCGCCTGGCTCTCCGCATCCCAGGTGGTGCCGTGCGGCCAGATGACGGGATACTCGCCGACCAGCAGGCAACCCTTCGACAAAGTCAGGGTGCCCTCGATCAGTGCCTGCATGGCGTCGCCGTTCCCCTCGTCGGGGTGAGCGACGACTGGACCGTTCCCGTTCGAACCGGAGTCAACACCGGCGCTCTCATCGTCGCCGCAGGCAGCAACAAGCGTGACGAACAGAAGGATCGCAGCGGCCAGTTGCAGTTTTCTCACAGGCTTGGGACGTTCGCGCATGCCTCACGGTTGCACAAGAAACGTCCGCCTCTGCCGCGCTGAGTGCGCCTCCAAGGCGCGTCCTACCGCCGTGATCCGGACGCCCCAGCCGACGTACTTGCCTCGGGGGTTCCGGTTACGGGCGAGTTGGCGGATGCTGGATGCGACGACCCGGCAGTTCGAAGCGGGCCGCGTCCTAGCTGCGGAGGTAGCCATGAGGAACTCGACGGGGCTGGCCGGCGCCGCATTGCTCGTCGCGATGCTCACGGGTGCCCTTGCTCCCGCCTCTGCAGAGACGGTTCGTCGAGACGACTCGCGCAATGACGCACCAGCTCGTATCGACGTGTCCCGCGCGACCTATACCCACGCGCAGGAACAGGTCCGCGTTGTCGCTCGCATCCCGAACCTCGGACGTGGCGGTACAGCGGCGCTGAGCATCTCCCGGTTCGAGATCTTCGAAGCGGGCTTCGTCGTCGAGATCAAGAAGCGTGCGGGCAAGCCACCGCGCACCAGGCTCTTCTTCTTCAACCACTTCGATCTCGAACCACGGCGATGCGACGCCGTGACCGGAACCTGGGGCCGGCGCCGGGTGAGCCTGTCTGTCGACCGGGCCTGCCTTGATGGCCATGCACGTGAGCGGGTGTTCACCCAGTTCGGCATCCAGAGCGGCGCTCACGTCGACCGCGCTCCGGCGGTCAAGCGGCTTCGCCGGTCCTGATTAGTCAAGCGCCGGGGCCGCGCCGCCACCCTCGACTCGGCTCGCCGGAAGCTCGACTCCCCGTTGGCCTCCAGGCACCAGGCGCGCTCGTGCCGTCGCGTCCGGTCGAGGTGGCAGGATCCCAGGATGTCTTCGCGGCCATCCGACGTCCCACTGCCTGAGCCGCCAGGAGCGGGGCACCTGCCGCCCGAGGAGTTCCAGCGTTGGTACGGCGGGTGGGATCCGCTCAGCCCTAGCTCCATTGCTGAGTTCATGGCCGGATTCGACCGGCCCTGGTGGGTCATCGGCGGCTGGAGCATCGAGGCGTTCACCGGCATCCAGCGCGACCACGACGACATGGACATCTCGATCCTCTCCAGCGACGCTGAGGCGTTCCGGGTCTTCCTGGGCGACCGATGGACCCCGTGGAATGTGGACGACGGGTGGTTCCGGCCGTTCGACCATCGGTTCGCAGAGGTTCGGCCCGACAGCCAGCTGTGGGTGCGCCGTGACGCCCGGTCACCGTGGGTCCTTGACGTTCCGTTCACGCCGGACACCGATGGTCGCTGGACCAACAAGCGGCATCCAGCGCACACCGAGGACCTCGACGACGTCACCTGGGTGGCGCCCGACGGGCTGCGCTACGCCAAGCCTGAGGTCAGCCTGATGTTCAAGGCCGCACAGTCTCGCCCGAAGGACCGAGTGGACGCAGAGAACACGCTTCCCAGGCTCGATCCGACTGCGCGTGCCTGGCTCTCCGCCGCTGTTGGGCGCATCGACCCTCATCATCCCTGGGTCATGCGGTGAGCCATCACGGCAACGCACGCGTGAGGCGCTGGATGGGCGTGGTCCAAAACCGACGGGCGCGGACGAGCCCGTTCAGTGGCCGGTCGGGACGTCCGGCTACGAGACCTCGTAGTGCCGCCACCAGAGGTTGACCGCGTAGTCGACCTCGGTGCCCTCGTGGCCGGCCAGCACCTCGTCGGCGACCTCGCGCGTGAACTCGATGCGCACGACGGCCTCGAGGTCGGCGCGGGACGCGAACGACCAGCGCATGTCCACCGGCGTGCGTGACCAGCCCCGCGTCGACCAGAACCGCTGCACAGCAAGGGGATCGACCTCGGGGTAGCCGCGCCGGAACCACGCGCCGAACGTCGACCGCGTGGGGTCGTTGTCGATCACGAACGCCGTGCCGCCGCGACGTACGACGCGGTCGAGCTCGGCCAGCCCGGGTTCGCAGCCGGGGCCGAAGAAGTACGCCCAGCGGGCGTGCACGACGTCCACAGACGCATCCGGGAGCGGCAGCGACTGTGCGGTGCCCTGGTGCACGGCGACGTTCGCGAGCCTGCGCGTACGACGTCGCGCCAGGGCCGCGAGGTCACCGTGCGGCTCCACGCCGACCACCGAGGCGGCCGTGGTCGCGAACCACGGCAGGTGGAAGCCGGTGCCGCAGCCGACGTCGAGCACGGTGCGCCCGGCCCAGGACGCGACGTCCTGCATGGCCGCGGCGATCCGCCCGTCGGGGTCGACCGCGTGGTTCTCGATCTCGTACGTACCCGGGGTGTTCCAGATGTTGGGGCTCGGCCGAGCCCCAGGCGACACGGTCAGAGACGAACCAGACCGTTCGGCGTCTGGACCTGGACGGCGAGGATGCCCGGGGTGCCGTTGGGGGCGACCCACTCGACCTTCACGTCCTCCAGCGGAGCCTCGACGGTCTCGCCGAGCCAGTCGCTGACGCGCTTCGGGTCACCGGCGATCTCCAGGCAGGCAAGGGAGAACGACTCGTCGGCGCCCGCGCTCGGGTGCATCGCGGCCGGGCTCTCCCACTGGATGAAGAACGGCAGCTGCGGGTCCTGGATCAGGCCGTTGATGCCGATCTGCTTCCACTGCAGGTTCTCGCCGTCGGGGCGGTGCCGGTTGCCGTTCACGGCCTCGCGGCCGAGACGCTTCTCGACGATCGCGATGTCGCTGACCGCGACGACCCAGCCGAGCCAGCCGCCGCCGAGGAGGGAGCGGGCGCGGACGGCCTGACCGAACGGGGCCTTGTCCGAGGCGGGGTGGTCGAGCACCTCGACCACTTCGATGTACGTGTTGCCGGCGAGCGGCAGGATCATGTTGCGGGTCCCGAAACGCGGGTGGACTCCGCCGTCGACGAAGTCCTTGCCGAGCAACCCCCCGATGCGCTGGGCAGTGCTGGCGAGCCCATCAGGTCCTGCTGCGAAAGAGAGATGGTCCAGGCGCATACAGGGATTCTCGGCATGTGCCCGACGTCACTGAACATCGGGGTCGCTTCTTCTTGACGTCGAGAGAAATTTCAGTGCGGGTCTGCGGGATGCAGCGCGAGCGCCGATCGCGACCGCACATGGGCCTCGCAGTGGCGCACCAGCTCGATGTACGCGGGGCGTCCCATCAGCGCGACCAGCTCGGCCTCGTGCGTGACGTACACGGGCTCCGGCGCGACGTGCGCCTCGGTGTTGCCCGAGCAGTACCAGTCGAGGTCATGGCCCCCGGGACCCCAGCCCCGCCGGTCGTACTCGCCGATCGAGACCTCGGTGTACGTCGACCCGTCCTGGCGGGTGACCTCGCGGAACGTACGCCGGATCGGCAGCTGCCAGCACACGTCCGGCTTGGTCTCGACCGGGTTCTTCTCGATCACGTACGCCAGTGCGTGCAGGGCGCAGCCCGCGCCGAGGTGGAAGTCGTTGCGGTTGTGGAACACGCACGCCTGCTGGCCGTCGACGGTCGTCGTGCGCGTCTTGCGCTCGCCGTCGTCGTCGAGCTCCACCCAGTCCTTCGTGCGGACCTTGCGGCCCTTCGGCTTCTGCTGCCACAGCTCGTCGTCGAGCA
This sequence comes from Nocardioides sp. SR21, assembly GCF_022761125.1. GTDB lineage: Bacteria > Actinomycetota > Actinomycetes > Propionibacteriales > Nocardioidaceae > Nocardioides. The sequence continues at coordinate 40,813 of NZ_JAKWJR010000001.1, forward strand.
TCTCGACGTACGCCTTGACCCGCTTCTCGTCGTCCTTGTCGGCGAAGTGCGCGCCGAGCGTGCAGCAGCCGACATCGGGAGCGTCGGCGTAGATGCCCTGGCAGCCCTGGCCGAAGATGCACATGAAGCTCGACGTCAGCCAGGTCAGGTCGCAGCGCAACATCTCCGTCTCGTCGGCCGGGTTCACGAACTCGACGAACGCACGGGGGAACACCAGGTCGACTTCAGGCACGGGCCAACCCTACGGGCTCCAACTACGGTGGACGGATGCGAGCGCTCGGGCTGGTGGCAGCAGTCACCGCAACGCTGTTGCTCGCCTCGGGATGTTCCTCGGGCGAGGAGGATCGCCGGACGTCGGCTCCGGAGACCTGCAAGGTCAGCATCGACCGGGTCGAGGTCGAGCGCGAGCGGCTCGAGTGGCTCGACCGCCGGGGCCCGAACATCGACCGCGACCTCAGTGCGACCCGGTTGCCGGGGCGCGGCCTGTGCGTGGAGATCGTGACCGACCACGCCGACCCGGGGTCGACGGCGGTCTCGTACAGCATCGTGGCGCGCCAGGGCGACCAGGAGTGGCGCACCGAGGGGGTGGACCCGTCCGGGCAGCTGCCGATGCGCGTCGACACCTCCGGATGCGTTCGGGTGACCGGCGAGCTCGGCGTGCTCGGCCAGGACGGCGAGACGTACCCGTACCGCGCGCGGATGTCCGTCGGCTGCGATGGCCGAGAGGCCGGGGGCAGGCACTAGTACCGTGGACCCATGCGCCTGGGCGTCCTCGACATCGGGTCCAACACCGGGCATCTCCTGGTCGTCGACGCGCACCGGGGTGCCGCCCCGCTGCCGGCGTACTCCTACAAGGAGCCGCTGCGCCTCGCCGAGCACCTCGACGAGGCGGGAGCCGTGACCCAGCAGGGGATCGACGCGCTCGCGGCCTTCACCACCCAGGCGATCCGGGTCGCGGAGGACAAGGGCTGCGAGGACATGCTCGCGTTCGCGACGTCCGCCGTGCGCGACGCGGTGAACTCCGAGGCGGTGCTCGCCGAGGTCGAGCAGCGCAGCGGCCAGGCCATCGCGGTGCTCTCCGGCGAGGACGAGGCGCGGCTGACCTTCCTCGCCGTACGCCGCTGGCTCGGCTGGTCGGCCGGCCGGCTCTCGGTCTTCGACATCGGCGGTGGCTCGCTCGAGATCGCCGGCGGCGCGGACGAGGCGCCGGACGTCGCGTGGTCGCTGCCGCTCGGCGCGGCGCGACTGGCGCGCCAGCACTTCGCGGGCCGGGTGCCCGACGAGGACGAGATCCGCGCGCTGCGCAAGCAGATCCGTGCCGAGGTCGCGCACGATGCCGGGCGCCTGCTGCGCGCGGGGACGCCCGACCACGCCGCGGCGACGTCCAAGACGTTCCGGTCGCTGGCCCGGATCTGCGGGGCCGCGCCGTCGGCCGACGGGCCGCTCGTGCCGCGCTCCATCCCGGCCTCCACGCTCGCGGAGTGGATCCCCAAGCTGGTCGCGATGACGCCCGACGAGCTCGCGTCGCTGCCGGGTGTCTCGGCCAGCCGCAGCCACCAGATCGTGCCGGGCGCCCTGGTCGCCGAGGCCGTGATGGACATCTTCGACCTCCCGGCGCTCGAGGTCTGCCCCTGGGCGCTGCGTGAGGGCGTGATCCTGCAGCGCCTCGACCAGATCACGGGACGGGGCTGACGTGGCACGGGTCGGCCTCTCGACGGTCTCGGTCTACCCCGAGTCCTCCGCCCACGCGTTCTCGTACGCCGCCTCGCTCGGCTACGACTCGATCGAGGTGATGGTCGGGATCGACGCGCTCAGCCAGCAGACCGCCGCGATCAAGCAGCTGTCCGAGCACCACGGCGTGCCGGTGTCCGCCGTGCACGCGCCCTGCCTGCTGTTCACGCAGCGGGTCTGGGGCACCGAGCCGTGGGGCAAGCTCGAGAGGTCCGCGGACATGGCCCAGGCCCTCGGCGCAGACGTGGTCGTCGTGCACCCGCCGTTCCGCTGGCAGAAGCAGTACGCCGCGAGCTTCGTCGACGGCATCGCGGCGCTCGAGTCGTCGACCGGCATCCGCTTCGCGGTCGAGAACATGTACCCCTGGCGGGCGTCGAGCCGCCGCGGCATGGAGATGTACCTGCCCGGCTGGGACCCGTCCGAGGAGTCCTACGCCAACATGACCATCGACCTGTCCCACGCGTCGATCGCGCACTCGGACGTGATCGAGATGGCGCAGCGGATGGGTGACCGGCTGCGGCACATCCACCTCACCGACGGCACGGGGTCCGCGAAGGACGAGCACCTGGTGCCCGGCCGCGGGGTCATGAACGCCGCCGGGTTCCTGCGCCACCTCGCGTCGGTCGGGTTCGACGGCGAGATCGTGCTGGAGATCAACACCCGCAAGTGCAAGGACGCCGTCGAGCGCGAGGCCGACCTCCGGGAGTCGCTGGAGTTCGCTCGCGAGCACGCGCGCGTGGACGTCCCGTGAGCACGGCGGCGCCGCGCCGCGGTCGCCGCCCGGGAGCCCCCGACACCCGCGCGGCCATCCTGGCGGCGGCCCGCGAGCTGTTCGCCGCGCAGGGGTACGCCGGCACCTCCGTGCGGTCGATCGCCGCGTCCGCCGGCGTCGACGCCGCACTCGTGCACCACTACTTCGGCACCAAGGACGACCTGTTCGTGGCCGCCCTCGAGCTGCCGGTCGACCCGCGCGAACGGCTGGCCGGGGTGATCGCCGAGGGGCCGGACGGTGCGGGCGAGCGGATGGTGCGGACCTTCCTCTCGGTCTGGGACGACCCGGAGCACCAGCTCCCGCTGCTCGGCCTGGCGCGCAGCATCCTCGACCCGTCCGGCCAGCGGCTGCTGCGCGACGGCTTCCTGCCCGCGGTCCTGCACCCCGTCGGGGTCGCGCTGGGCATCGACCGGCCGGAGGTGCGGATGTCGCTGGTGGCCAGCCAGATGGTCGGCCTGATCGTCACCCGCTACGTGCTCGAGGTCGAGCCGGTCGCGTCCCTGCCGGCCGAGGACCTCGTGGCGATCTACGGCCCGACCCTCCAGCGCTACCTCACGGGACCCTTGCCCTGAGCCGCCTGCCGGCACCATAATTCATCACATGGTGAAAAACGCAGTCGAGATCCGCGGGCTGCGCGTCGTGCGCGGCGACCGCCCCGTGCTCGACCAGCTGGACGTCACGATCGGTGGTGGTGTCACCGGCCTGCTCGGCCCGTCCGGCTGCGGCAAGTCGACGCTGATGCGCTGCCTGGTCGGCGTGCAGCGGGTCGCCGGCGGGACCGTCAGCGTGTTCGGTCGTCCCGCGGGCAGCCGGGGCCTGCGCGACAAGGTCGGCTACGTCACCCAGGCGGCCAGCGTGTACGACGACCTGACCGTCGCCGAGAACCTGCACTTCTTCGCCCGCGTCCTCGGTGTCGGCTCGCCGGAGGTCGACCGCGTGATCGAGGAGGTCGACCTGGCAGGCCAGCGCGACCGGGTGGTCGGCCGGCTCAGCGGCGGCCAGCGCGGCCGCGCCAGCCTGGCGGTCGCGCTGCTCGGGACGCCGGACCTGCTGGTGCTCGACGAGCCCACCGTCGGCCTCGACCCGGTGCTCCGCGTCGAGCTGTGGGCGCTGTTCCACCGGCTCGCCGACGCGGGTACCGCGGTGCTCGTCAGCAGCCACGTGATGGACGAGGCCGAGCGCTGCAGCCGGCTGCTGCTGATGCGCGAGGGCCGGATCATCGCCGACGGGACGCCTGCCGAGATCAAGGAGAAGGCGGGCGTCGACGACGTGGAGTCGGCGTTCCTCGCGATCGTCCGCGAGGACACCGCATGAGTCCCCGGATCCTCGGCGCCGTCGCCGGCCGCGTGCTGGTGCAGCTGCGGCGCGACCACCGCACGCTCGCGATGCTCCTCGTGCTGCCGTGCGCGCTGATCACCCTGCTGTGGTGGATGTTCGAGGACACCCCGATCTTCGACGAGGTCGGGCCGGCGCTGCTCGCGCTGTTCCCGTTCATCGTGATGTTCCTGGTGACCAGCGTGACCACGCTGCGCGAGCGCAGCGGCGGCACGCTCGAGCGACTGCTCGCGATGCCGATGGGCAAGCTCGACTTCCTGCTCGGGTACGGCGTCGCGTTCGGCGTGGTCGCCGCGGTCCAGTCGGTGCTCGCCGTGGGGCTCAGCGTCACGCTGCTCGACCTCGACGTGCAGGGCCCGGTCTGGCTGCTCACGGTGGTCGCGGTCGTCGACGCCGTGCTGGGCACCGCGCTCGGCCTGTTCGTCAGTGCCTTCGCGCAGACGGAGTTCCAGGCGGTGCAGTTCATGCCGCTGATCGTGATCCCGCAGATCCTGCTGTGCGGACTGTTCGTGCCGCGCGACCAGCTCCCCGACGCGCTCAGCGTGATCAGCGACCTGCTGCCGCTGAGCTACGCCGTCGACGCGATGACGACACTGACCACGACGACCGAGACGGGCGACGTGTGGGTCGACCTCGCGGTGGTCGCCGCGTTCGCCGTCGGTGCCCTGGCGCTCGGTGCGGCGACCCTGCGGCGGCGTACCCCCTGACGGCGCCGCGAAATCGGGGTTCGGGGCGCCCCGGACGTAACCTGGGAGGCATGTCGCTCCTCCGTCAGCCGCTCCTTCTCCTCGCGCGCAGCGCACAGGTGAAGAAGCTCGTCAGCACCATGCCCGTGTCCTCCGGGATCGTCCACAGCTACGTCCCCGGTGAGACCACCGAGACCGCCGTGGCCGCCACGTCCAGCCTCGAGGCCGACGGCCTGCGGGTGACGTTGGACTTCCTCGGCGAGGACACGCTGGACGCGGAGCAGGCCGACGCGACGGTCACGGCGTACCTCGAGCTGCTCGACCAGCTCTCGGCCCAGGGCCTCACCCGCGACGCGGAGGTGTCGGTCAAGCTCAGCGCGATCGGCCAGTTCCTCCCCGACAACGGCCACAAGATCGCGCTCGAGAACGCCCGCACGATCTGCCGCGCGGCGCGTAACGCCGGCACCACGGTGACCCTCGACATGGAGGACGCCACCACCACCGACTCGACGCTGTCGATCCTGCGCGAGCTCCGCAAGGACTTCCCCGAGACCGGCGCCGTGCTCCAGGCCGCGCTGTTCCGCACGGAGGCGGACTGCAAGGCGCTCGCCCACGAGGGCTCGCGCGTCCGCCTGTGCAAGGGCGCCTACCTCGAGCCCGAGGCGGTTGCGTTCCAGGACAAGCTCGACATCGACAAGTCCTACGTCCGCTGCGCCAAGGTGCTGCTGGAGGGCGATGGCTACCCGATGTTCGCCACGCACGACCCGCGCATCGTCGAGATCGTGTCGTCGCTGGTCAGCCGCTACGGCCGCGACCAGGGCTCGTACGAGTTCCAGATGCTGTACGGCATCCGCCCCGAGGAGCAGCGCCGGCTGGCCGCGGCCGGCGAGACCGTGCGGGTCTACATCCCCTACGGCCTCGAGTGGTACGGCTACCTGATGAGAAGGCTCGCCGAGCGTCCGCAGAACCTGACATTCTTCCTGAGGTCCCTGATCTCCAAGAGCTAGGTAGAGCAATGTCCCAGACCGCCATCCTCGGCGCCGGCGTGATGGGCGAGACCCTGCTCTCCGGCCTGGTCCGCGCCGGCCGTCGCGTCGACAACCTGCTGGTCGGGGAGAAGCGCGCCGACCGCGCTCGTGAGCTCGAGGAGCGGTACGGCGTCGCCGTCGTCAGCAACGTCGAGGCGGCCGCGAAGGCCGACACCGTCGCCATCGTCGTGAAGCCGCAGGACATGGGTGACCTGCTCGACGAGATCTCGGGCTCGCTGCGTCCCGGCCAGCTGGTCGTGTCGCTCGCGGCCGGCATCACCACCGCGTTCATCGAGTCCCGCGTGCCCGAGGGCGTGGCCGTCGTCCGCGTCATGCCGAACACGCCTGCCCTCGTCGACGAGGGCATGGCCGCGGTCTCGCCGGGCTCGCACTGCTCCGAGGAGCACCTCGCGGAGGCCGAGGCGCTGATGGCGTCGGTCGGCAAGGTCGTGCGGATCCCCGAGCGCCAGCAGGACGCGGTCACCGCGATCTCCGGCTCGGGCCCGGCGTACATCTTCTACGTCGTCGAGTCGATGATCGAGGCCGGCGTCCACCTCGGCCTGCCGCGCAGCACCGCCACCGACCTGGTCATCCAGACCCTCGTCGGCTCCGGGAAGATGCTGCGCGAGACCGGCACCCACCCGACCGTGCTGCGCGAGCAGGTCACGTCGCCCGCAGGCACGACCGCCGCCGCGCTTCGCGAGCTCGAGGTGCACAAGGTCAGGGCGGCGTTCCTGGCCGCGATGGAGGCCGCTCGCGACCGCTCGCGCGCGCTCGCAGAAGGCTCCTGAGCACCAGCACGTTCAGCAGCGCGGCCCCGGCCATCGCGAGGACGCCGACCACGTCGGTCGTGACCGCGAACCACGGGGCCAGGCCGCCGGTGGTGGAGGACACGCACTCCCCGCTGGGCGAGCAGGACGCCGACCCCGAGCTGCTCGACGGGTTCGCTCCCGGGACCAGCGCCAGCAGGCCGTAGGCAACGTAGAAGCCGATCATCCCCGGCACGCTCGACGGCAGCGCGAGGGCGGCAGCGAGCAGGATCGGCGCCGTCGTGTCCGTGGCGAAGCCCCAGCCCGCCACCGCGGCGACCGTGCCGACGTACGACGCCGCCACGGCCCGGCCGGTCATGACCGCAGCGTCCTGAGGAGCCCGACGACGTCGTCGACCAGGCCGCGCACCACGGGCAGGCGGGACAGCTTCACGAGCCGGTCCACGATCGGCACCAGGGCGGCGACGAGCTGCCGGCTGCGCCGCTGGTGGGGACTCTCGTCGTACACCCAGAACAGCACGAGCCCCATCTGCAGCAGCCACAGGAGCTCTGGCAGGTCGGCGCGCAGTGCCGCCACGGGCTTCGCGTTGGAGCCCTCGAGCAGCTGCTCGAACAGCGCGATGCTCGCGTCTCGGGCCGGTGCCGACTCGGGGCTGAAGGGCGACAGCGGGCTGCTCGGATCGGCGGCGTTGCGGAAGAACTGGCCGGCGAACTCGTGATGGGGCTCGGCCACGTCGAGCCACGCGGTCAGCACGCCGCGCAGGCGTTGGTCGAACGCGGTCTCGCGTTCCAGGACCTGGCCGGCCGCGGTCGCGTGCTCGGCCTGGAGCTGGTCGTAGAACGCCTGGACCAGGTGCTCCTTGGACCCGAAGTAGTAGTACGCGTTGCCCAGCGACACCCCGGCGTCGGCCGCGATCGACCGCATCGTGGTCTTGTCGTAGCCCTTGCTGCGGAACAGCCGCATCGCCGCGTCGACGATGTTCTGGCGGGTCTGCTCAGCCTTGGGCGATCGGTTGGCAGGATCCGGCACAGGCGTCAGGGTAGTCATCCCGCTGCACCTCCTCCCGGGTGAGCAGGTGTCGCAGCCCGGCGGCGCCGAGGGCAGCACCGCGGGCCAGCGGCAGCAGCTGCGGGCGGCTGAGCCGCTCCGCGAGTCCGCGGTACGGCCGGGTCGCCCACAGGCACATCACCCACGCGTGCTCCTTGGTCCACACCGACCCGTCACTGCCCACCACCGTGATGTCCTCGAGCGTGCTCGCATGGTCGAGGGTCGGCCAGCGGCGGCGGGCCTCGTCGGACCCGGCGGCGAGGAGCTCCAGCGGGACCAGCGTCGGCTGCCCGCCGAGCCAGGCGGCGAACCGCCGGCACAGCGGGCAGTGCGGGTCGGTCAGGACGGTGAGGCCGGTGATCACTGCGGGTACGCCGGCTGCGCGGGCCCGACGAAGCCCTGCGGCGCGACCGGGGCGACCGGGTTCTGCTCGAGCCGGGTACGCCGCCGGATCGCGTTGAAGACGTACACGTTCACGAAGTGCACGACGCCCAGCACCAGCATGACCACGCCGACCTTGAGGCTCAGCGTCTCGAACAGGCCGCGCAGGTCGTAGACCGGCTCGGAGACCCGCAGGAACAGCATCACGAACCCGACGTTCAGCAGGTAGAAGCCGACGACGAGCAGCCGGTTCACGGCGTGCGCGAGCGCGTCGTTGCCGTGGAAGACGTCCTCCAGGAACACCTGGCCGTTGCGCGACAGCGTGCTCGCGACCCAGATGGTGAGGGGGAGGGTGATCAGCAGGTAGACGACGTAGGTGCCGACGGTCCAGTCCATCGCGGGACTCCATTTCTGAACGTGTTCAATTCTGATGATGGAGCGAGCGTAGGACATGTTTTGAACATGTTCAAGACCTAGAGCCCGATGGCCGCCTCGGCCGCCGCGAGGACCGGCGCGGTCACCTCGCGGCAGCGGGCGGCGCCGGCGTCGAAGACCGACGTCACGTAGGCCGGGTCGTCGGCGAGCTCGGCGTACCGCTTCTGGACCGGCTCGAGCTCGGCGACCACCGCGTCGGTCACCGCGCGCTTGAGGGCGCCGTACGTCGTGATGCCCTCGGCCGACCCGCCGCACGCGGCGAGGATGTCGAGCAGGTTCGAGACGCCGGGCTTGTCCGCGCCGGGCCGCACCGCGTCCGTCCCGGTGTCGGAGTCGGTGACCGCCCGGGCGACCTTGCGGCGTACGACGTCGGGGGAGTCGAGCAGCAGCACCACCCCGGCCGCGTCGGCGTCGGACTTGCCCATCTTGCGGGTCGGGTCGTCGAGCCGCATCACGCGGGCACCGGCCGGCGGCACCGTGATCTCGGGGATCGTGAACACCGGGCCGTAGGTGCGGTTGAACCGGATCGCGAGGTCGCGGGTCAGCTCGACGTGCTGGCGCTGGTCGGCGCCGACCGGCACCTGCTCGGCGCGGTAGAGCAGGATGTCGGCGGCCATCAGCGCGGGGTACGTGTAGAGCGAGACGCGGGTCGAGTCGACGCCGCGGCCCTTCTCCTTGAACTGGATCATCCGGTTCAGCTCGCCGGTGTAGGCCGTGCACTCGAGCAGGTACGCGAGCTGGGCGTGCGCCGGCACCCGGCTCTGGAGGAACAGCGTCGACTCGTCGAGGCCGACCGCGAGCAGCAGGGCGGTGGTCTCGCGGACCAGCGACCGCAGCCGCGCCGGGTCGTGGGCAGTCGTCAGGGCGTGCAGGTCGGCGATGCCGTAGAAGCAGTCGGCGTCACCCTGGCCGGCGGCCATCGGGCGCAGCGCGCCGAGCAGGTTGCCGAGGGTGAGGCGGCCGCTCGGGGTGAGCAGCGAGAGGTTGCGGGACATGTGAGCTCCTGGAGGTGAGGGGCCCACGGGTCGGCGGAGATGCAGAACGGCCGCCCGTGGGCGGCCGATAGGTGACGTGGATGCGCGTCGAGAGGTGGTCCGCCCTCAGGCGGGCCACCAGAACAGGGGACGCGTCAGCACCTGTCCAGGGTAGCGGTACCGTCCAGCCATGCCCGCGTGTCAGGGACCGGCGACGGTCGTGTTCGACCAGAGCCTCACGGAGTACGACTTCGGCCCCGACCATCCGATGGCCCCGATGCGGGTGGACCTGACCATGCGGCTCGCCGCCGACCTCGGGGTCCTGGGCCGCGGCCTGCGGCAGGTCGCGGCGCCGATGGCGAGCGAGGACCTGCTCGCCACCGTGCACGACCCCGCACTCATCGAGGCCGTGCAGCGAGCGACGTACGACGAACGCTTCGGGCTGGGCACCGACGACAACCCGGTCTTCCCGGGGATGCACCACGCCTCGGCCCACATCGTCGGCGCGAGCGCGGAGGCGTTCCGCCAGGTGTGGTCGGGGGAGTCGCTCCACGCCGCGAACATCACCGGCGGCCTGCACCACGCGATGCCGGGGCGCGCCAGCGGCTTCTGCATCTACAACGACGTCGCGGTCGGCATCCAGTACCTCCTCGACCAGGGCGCCGAGCGGGTGGCGTACGTCGACGTCGACGTCCACCACGGCGACGGGGTCGAGCGGATCTTCTGGAACGACCCGCGGGTGCTCACGATCTCCCTGCACGAGACCGGCCAGATGCTGTTCCCCGGCACCGGGTTCCCGGCCGACCTCGGCGGCCCGGACGCGCTGGGTACGGCGGTGAACGTCGCGCTGCCGCCGGGGACCTCGGACGGCGGCTGGCTGCGCGCCTTCCACGCCGTGGTCCCGCCGCTGCTGCGGGAGTTCGGGCCGGACGTGCTGGTCACCCAGCACGGCTGCGACTCGCACACCGAGGACCCGCTGGCGCACCTGATGCTCACGGTCGACGGGCAGCGGGCGGCGTACCTCGCGCTGCACGAGCTGGCGCACGAGGTCGCCGACGGCCGCTGGGTCGCCACCGGTGGCGGCGGGTACGCGGTCGTCGACGTCGTGCCCCGCGCCTGGACCCACCTGCTCGCGATCGTCGGCGGCCATCCGCTGGACCCCGCGACCGAGACGCCGGACTCGTGGCGCGAGCACGTCCTGCGCCGCCTCGGCCGGACCGCGCCGCACCGGCTCACCGACGGCCGGGACCCGATCTACCGCGACTGGTCCGAGGGCTACGACCCCGACACGTGGCTCGACCGGGCGATCCACGGCACCCGGATGGAGGCCTTTCCGCTGCACGGCCTCGACCCGTTGCCCTGACTCCGGGACTCACCCGAAGTGGGGTTCGCTGACTGGACCAGCGCAAGCCGACACGCCGGGTCACCCGAGCTACTTTGGTGAACCCCTTCCCCACGAGTCACATCAGGCCCTATTCTCACTGAGCGCGACGCGTGCACTCACCGGTGGGGAAGCCGGTGGCGCGTCAGACAGAAAGTATGTGGTGCACGATGGCTACCAACTCCGGGGACATCTCCGACTCGAAGTTCCTCACGGTCGCCGAGGTCGCGGCAATGATGCGCGTCTCCAAGATGACCGTCTACCGGCTCGTCCACGGCGGCGACCTGCCCGCCGTCCGCGTCGGCCGCTCGTTCCGCGTGCTGGAGAGCGACGTCGACGAGTACCTGCGCAAGAGCTTCTACAGCGCCGGCTGATCCACTGGCTGATCTCGCGCGACCGGCCGATTCTGCCAGGGGGCGACCCTCCGGATAGGCTTGGCCGGTCCCGCGGGCCTTTCCCGGGGACCGCACGTACTGCGTTGAAAGGTTTCCCTGTGGGTTCTGTCATCAAGAAGCGGCGCAAGCGCATGGCCAAGAAGAAGCACCGCAAGCTGCTGAAGAAGACGCGCGTCCAGCGTCGCAAGCTCGGCAAGTAAGGCCGCTCGCGTCCGTATGGGCAGTGCCGGCAGGGTCGTCCTGGTCACCGGGGTCTCGCGCGACCTCGGCCGGCGATTCGCGCGCGCTGCCGCGGACGATCCCACCGTGGCGCGGGTCATCGGCATCGATGCCGTCCCGCCCCGCGGTGACATCGGCGACGTCTCCTTCGTGCGTGCCGACATCCGCAACCCGGTCATCGCGAAGGTCATCGTCAAGGAGGACGTCGACACCGTCGTCCACATGAGCGTCATCTCCACCCCTGGCAGTGCCGGCGGGCGGAACACGATGAAGGAGCTCAACGTCATCGGGACGATGCAGCTCCTCGCGGCCTGCCAGCAGGCGCCCGGGTTGCGCACCCTGGTCGTGAAGTCGACGACGACGGTGTACGGCGCGAGCAGTCGCGACCCCGCGATGTTCACCGAGGACATGGAGCCTCGGCGGGTGCCCCGAGCCGGGTACGCCAAGGACGTCGCGGAGATCGAGGGCTACGTGCGCGGGTTCGCCCGGCGCCGTCCCGACGTCCGGGTCGCCCTGCTCCGCCCGGCGAACATCATCGGCCCCGACGTCAACAGCCCGCTGACGTCGTACCTCCGGCTCCCGGTCATCCCGACCGTGCTGGGCCACGACCCGCGCCTGCAGTTCCTGCACGAGCGCGACCTGATGGCCGTGCTCCGCCACGCGATGCTCACCGACGTCGCGGGCACGTTCAACGTCGCCGGCGACGGGATCCTCAAGCTCTCCCAGGTCGTACGCCGGCTGCAGCGGCCGAGCATCGGTCTGCCGCCGTTCGCCGTCGGCGGCGTCGGCTCCGCGCTCCGCTCCGCCCGGCTCGCCGACTTCTCGCCCGAGCAGGTCGAGCTGCTGACCTACGGTCGCGGCGTGGACACCACCCGGATGCGCACCGACCTCGGCTTCGAGCCGGAGTTCACGACCGCCGAGGCGCTCGCCGACTTCGGGTCCACCCTGCGCCCGACCGGCGGACGCACCGACCGCGCCCTCGCCCAGCTCGAGGCGAGCCTGCCGGCGGGAGCCGGCCGTGGGTGACGCCGAGATCATCCCGATCGGGACCCGCGGCCGCCCGGGCCGGGGCACCGGCAAGACCTCGTCGTCCGCCGCCCGCAGCCTGGCGCCCGATGCGAAGCCGGCCGTGAAGGCGGCGGCGGCCCCCAAGCCCAAGCCGAAGCCGAAGCCCAAGCCCAAGCCCGAGCCTGCTCCTGAAGAGGTGGCGGTCGAGGCGCCGCGGCCGCCGGCGACCACGGTCGACCGCGACCCCACCGGCGGCATCCCGGCCGGTGACTGGCTCGCCGCGATCCAGGTCGGCGCCCGCGAGGTGTTCGGCGAGCAGTGGGAGCCGCAGCTGGCGCAGTTCCTCGCGTTCCTGCGCCGTCGGGTGACCGGCGACTACAGCGTCGACGAGTACGGCTTCGACCAGGAGATCACCCAGCGGTTCTTCATGGCCACGCTGCGCCCGATCGCGGAGAAGTGGTTCCGCATCGAGGTCCGCGGCGCCGAGAACATCCCGGCGACCGGCGGCGCGCTGGTCGTCTCCAACCACTCCGGCACGATCCCGGTCGACGGGCTGATGACGATGGTGTCGATCTTCGACAAGACCGGTCGCCACCTGCGCCCGCTCGGCGCCGACCTGGTCTTCAAGATGCCGTTCGTCAGCACGCTGGCGCGGATGGGCGGCACCACCCTGGCGTGCACCGAGGACGCCGAGCGGATGCTGAGCGGCGGCGAGCTGGTCGGCGTCTGGCCCGAGGGCTTCAAGGGCATCGGCAAGCCGTACTCCGAGCGCTACAAGCTGCAGCGCTTCGGCCGTGGTGGGTTCGTGGCCGCGGCGATCCACACCGGCGTGCCGATCGTGCCGCTGTCGGTCGTCGGCGCCGAGGAGATCTTCCCGCTGGTCGGCAACGTGCCGTCACTGGCCCGCCTGCTCGGACTGCCGTACATCCCGATCACGCCGTTCTTCCCGCTGCTCGGCCCGCTCGGCCTGGTCCCGCTGCCGTCGAAGTGGCTGCTGGAGTTCGGCGAGCCGATCCGCACCGACGAGCTGGACGAGGGCGCGGCCGACGACCCGATGCTGGTCTTCAACGTGACCGACCAGGTCCGCGAGACCATCCAGCAGACGCTCTACACGCTGCTGATGCAGCGGCAGTCGGTGTTCCGCTAGCGGAGACGCGCCAGCGGATCCGCCGATGGTGGCCGGCGTTCCGTGAGCCAGTCGGTCTACGGAGTCAGTCGCCCTGCTTCGGCTGGACCTGACCCGTCAGCGGGTCGATGACGCCCTCGAGGATCTGGCCGACGCCGTCGAGCAGGTCCGACACGATCGGGACGCGCGGCGCCTGGGAGTCGCTGCTCCCGCCGCTGCCCGCGCCACCGCCGGTGAGGCCGTTGACGAGGTCCTGCAGCGGGTTGCTGCCACCGACCGGCTGGCCGCCGGGCAGCAGCGTGCCGCCGCCGGGGTTCACGCTGCCCGGCGGGATCTCCTCGCCGTCGACGTCGGGGAGGTTGGTGCCGGCGCCACCCTTCCCGTCGCCCTTGCCGTTCTGCTTGCCGGCGTTCTCCGCCTGCTCGGTCGGGCTCGGCGACGGCGGCAGGGGCAGCGCGGGCGCCGCGACGGGCATGAGCACGGGCGGGATCGAGTCGATCGGCCGGCCACCGCAGGACGGGCACTGCTGCGCGGCCTCGGAGTCGATGTTGGCCATCACGCCGGCGGCGCGGATCAGCTCGTCGCGGGCCGCGGGCGGCACCAGGGGCTCGAGCGCCGCGAGCTGGTCGAGACTGGACGACGCGAAGTCGCGCAGCTGCGCGATCGAGGAGGCGTTGCCGTTGTTGGCGTAGTCGGCGAGCAGCAGGTCGGAGGCCTCGATGGCCTGCTCGGTGAACGTGTCGAGGGTGCGCTCGATGCGGGCCTCGTCGGCGGCGTCCGGGTCGCTCTGGCGGGTGAGCGCGTCGACCTCCTCGAGGCGGGACGAGGCGCTCGCGAGGACGGTGGTGCCGCGGCTGCCCTCGCCGACCGAGATCCCGGTGTGCACGCGCTCGATGACCCGCTTGACCGGGTAGAGCGAGTCGCCGGGCAGTGCGCCCTGGGACGCGACGGCGATCGAGGTGGTGGCGCCGACGATCGCGATGCCACCGACGACGGCGGCGAGCCGGCGTTCGCGGGTGGGCCTGCGGTCGGGCAGCTTCAGCTTCGAGACGTCGGACGGGACCAGCGCGGTGTCGGCCTCCGCCATCAGGCGTTCGCGCAGGTCGGCGACGAACTCCGGCCGGGCGGTGACCGGTGGCATCGTGCGCATCGCGCCCACCAGCTCCAGCAGATCAGCATCGTGAGACTCGACGGTCGAGTCGCCCTCGACCATCGCGTCGAACCGTTCGGCGCGCCGTTGCGCCGAGAACCCCCATGTCATGTCCACCTCAACGAGGTGTCAGGAGGCGAGGTTACGGGCGTGCCGGGTGTGACGTGCATCAGTCGCGCAACCCTTCCGGCATCAGCTTGGCGAGGTTGCGTACGCCGCGCAGCTGGAGCTGCTTCACGGCGCCGTCGCTGCGCCCGAGGACGGCGGCGGTCTCGGCGATGCTCATGCCCTGGAGGAAGCGCATCACCAGGCAGTCGCGCTGCTCGGACGGCAGCTCGGTGAGAGCGCGGAGCAGGATCTCGTTGGTGAGCCCGGCGAGCACCGTGGACTCGGGGCCCTCGGTCGCGTCGTCGTGGAGGCCCATGTCCTCGGTGGTGAGCTCGAGGCGGGTGCGGCCGGCCTTGAAGTGGTCGGTGGCGAGGTTGCGGGCGATCGTCATCAGCCAGGCGCCGAAGTCCTTGCCCTGCCAGCGGAAGTTGTTCATGCTCCGCAGCGCCCGGAAGAACGTCTCCGACGTGAGGTCCTCGGCCAGCGTGCTGGAGCGGGTCCGGTAGAAGAGGAACCGGTAGACCGACGACTGGTAGTGGTCGTAGAGCAGCCCGAACGCCTCGGAGTCGCCCTGGCGGGCCAGCTCGACGAGCGCGATCAGGCGGGTCCGCTCGGCCTCGTCCTCCTCGGACGACGCGGCGAGGTCGGCGTCGCCGTACCCGCTGCCGCCGCCCGGGCCACCGGCGTCGGTGCGGCCGCCGGCGACCGCCTCCATGGCGAGCATCCCGGGCCCACCCGAGAGTGCGGGTGCCAGGAGGGCCTCGGCGACGAGCCGGCGCAGGGTGTCGAGCCCGCGCACGAGCTCGGTGTCCTCCCACGCCATGTGTGACCCCTCCCGGAAGCTTCCCTCCGCAGTCTTCCCCGATCGTAAACATGAGTTACGACATTGGGAACCGGCCGTCTCGCGGCCGGGGTCAGTCGCGGCGTCCCTTGACCGCGACCCCCGCCGCGACGGTGCCCACGACCGCTCCCGCCACCGCGCCGGCGGCGACGCCGGCCCGCAGCGCCTTGCGCTTGGTGCGGTAGTCGCGGATCCGCCAGCCGTGCTCGCGGGCATGCGCCCGTAGCTTCGAGTCGGGGTTGATCGCACAGGGGTCGCCGACCATCGAGAGCATCGTCAGGTCGTTGTAGGAGTCGGAGTACGCCGAGCAGCGGCTCAGGTCGAGCCCCTCGCGCGCGGCCAGCGCCTTGATCGCCTCACCCTTGGCCGGGCCGTGCAGCATCTCGCCGACGAGCCGCCCGGTGTACACGCCGTCGACGTGCTCGGCGACGGTGCCCATGGCGCCGGTGAGGCCGAGCCGCCGGGCGATGATCTGGGCGATCTCGATCGGGGCGGCGGTGACCAGCCAGACCCGCTGGCCCTCGTCGAGGTGCATCTGGGCGAGCGCCCGGGTGCCCGGCCAGATCCGGTGCGCCATGCCCTCGTCGAAGATCTCCTCGCCGAGCTCCTCGAGCTCCTGGACGGTGTGCCCGGCGATGAAGCTCAGCGCCGACGCCCGCGCCTCGGCGACGTGCTCGGGGTCCTCGACGCCGGCGATCTGGAAGTAGGCCTGCTTCCAGGCGGCGCCCAGGATCTCGCGGGTCGTGAAGAACTTCCGCTTGTGGAGGCCCCGCGCGAAGTGGAAGATGCTCGCGCCCTGCATCACCGTGTTGTCGACGTCGAAGAACGCCGCGCTCTCGGAGTCCTGCGGCGCGAGCAGCGCGGACTCCACCTCGGCGGCCGCGGCCGCGGCCTCGCCGGCCAGCGTCGAGCGCGACTGCAGGTTGCGCGGGCGGGCCCGCTTGTCCTGGGCCCGCTTGTCGGGGGGCGGTGTCACACAGGGCAGGGTAGACCGGTGTGGAAGTATCCCCACATGTCTGACGTCCGTGACGTGGCAGAGCTGGCGGCTTCCGCGGCCGCCGATCACCCCGATCGGCTGGCGCTGGTCGAGGCCGGCGGGCGCAGCCTGACCTGGGCCGCGCTCGACGAGGAGGTCGGCCGGATGGCCACCGGCCTCGGCAACGCGGGCGTGCTCGGCGGCCACCGCGTGCTGATCGCGGTCGGCAACCGGCTCGAGTTCGTGACGACGTACCTCGGCGTGCTCCGGGCCCAGGCCGTCGCCGTCCCGGTCAACCCCGGCTCGCGCCCCGGCGAGCTGGCCCGGATGATCGCCGACTCCGGCTCGCGCCTGGTCGTGGCCGACCCCGCGACCGCGGCCGCCGTCCGCGAGGCCGCCGACAGCCTCGACCCGCCGCCGCGGGTCGCGGTGGTCGGGGAGCCGTCGTACGACGAGCTGCGCGCGGACGCCGCCCGCCCGGTGCCGCCGCTGCAGGACCCCGAGAAGCTCGCGGTGCTGCTCTACACGAGCGGCACGTCCGGGCTGCCGCGCGCTGCGATGCTCACCCACCGCGCGCTGCTGGCGAACGTCGAGCAGGTCGCCCGGGTCGAGCCGCAGATGATGCACGGCGACGACGTCGTGCTCTGCGTGCTGCCGCTGTTCCACGTCTACGGCCTCAACGCCGTCCTCGGCGGCGCGCTGCGGCACCGCGCCAAGCTGGTGCTGGTGGAGCGGTTCGACCCGCACGAGACGTTGTCGCTGATCGACGACGAGGCGTGCAGCGTCGTCCCGATCGCGCCGCCGGTGTTCGCGTACTGGCAGGGCGAGGAGCACCTCGAGGAGCACCTCGGCCCGGTCCGGCTGGTGCTGTGCGGCTCGGCGCCGCTGTCGGCCGAGGTCGCCGAGCAGTTCACCGCGCGCACGGGTATCCCGGTGCACCAGGGCTACGGCCTGACCGAGGCCGCGCCGGTCGTGACCAGCACGCTCTGCAGCACCGTGCGGCAGCCCGGGTCGGTCGGCGCCGCCCTGCCCGGCGTGGACATCCGGCTGGTCGACGAACTCGGGCAGGAGCCCGACGGCGACGACCCCGGTGAGATCCAGATCCGCGGCGACAACCTGTTCAGCGGGTACTGGCCCGACGGTGCCGGGGGACCGGACGCCGAGGGCTGGTGGTCGACCGGTGACGTCGGCTTCCTCGACGCGACCGGCGACCTGTTCCTCGTGGACCGGATCAAGGAGCTGGTGATCGTCTCCGGCTTCAACGTCTACCCGACCGAGGTCGAGGACGTCATCGAGGAGGTCGACGGCGTCCAGGACGTCGCGGTCATCGGCGTCGAGGACCCGGTCACCGGCGAGGCCGTCGTCGCCTACGTGCTGGCGCCGGGGGTCAGCCCGATCACGCTGGTCGACCAGGTCCGCGAGCACTGCGAGCGGCGGCTGGCGCGGTTCAAGGTGCCCACGCGCATCGAGGTCGTCGACGAGCTGCCGAAGACCGTCACCGGCAAGGTGCAGAAGGGCCGGCTGCGCGGCATGGAGCGGCGCCGGGCCCTCGGGATCCTGGAGTGAGCGAGCCCCGGGTCACCCTCTACTCCCGCCCGGGCTGCCACCTCTGCGACGACGCCCGCGCGGTCATCGAGCGGGTGTGCGCCGACCTCGGCGAGGAGTACGTCGAGGTGTCCATCGACGACGACCCGCAGCTGCAGGAGCGGTTCGGCGAGGAGATCCCGGTGACGTTCGTCGACGGCCGCCAGCACGACTTCTGGCGGGTCGACGAGACCCGGCTGCGGGCCGCCCTCGCCCTCTGACGACCCCGGAGAGCGTGGCTCATCTCACATGTGCTAGCCCGCCCGCCGGGACGGCTACTGCTCGGTTTTGTTCTCGCGTTCACAAACTCCTACAGTGAACGGGCCGCGGGCGGTCGGAAGCGTCCGAACCCGCGGCTAGATCACGGAGACGAGACCAGTGACCGCACGGACCTCCCCGGAGAGCGCTCGGGACATCCCCGAGGCCACCGTCGCGCGACTGCCTGTGTACCTCCGGGCTCTGGTCACCCTCTCCGAGAGCGGCACGGTGACCTGCTCGAGCGAGGAGCTCGCGGTCGCCGCCGGCGTGAACAGCGCCAAGCTCCGCAAGGACCTCTCCTACCTCGGCAGCTACGGCACCCGCGGCGTCGGGTACGACGTGGACTACCTGCGCTACCAGATCGCCCGCGAGATCGGCGTGACCCAGGACTGGCCCGTGGTCATCGTCGGCATCGGCAACCTGGGACAGGCGCTGGCCAACTACTCCGGGTTCCGCAGCCGCGGCTTCCGCGTCGTCGCGCTGCTCGACGCCAACCCCGACCGGCACGACGAGGTCGTCGCCGGCATCGACGTACGCCCGTTCGACCACCTCGAGCAGATCGCCCGCGACCACGCGGTCGCGATCGGCGTGATCGCCACCCCGGCCGTGGCCGCGCAGGACGTCGCCGACCGGATGGTCGCCTGCGGCATCACCAGCATCCTGAACTTCGCGCCGACCGTGCTGAACGTCCCCGACCAGGTCGACGTCCGCAAGGTCGACCTCTCCATCGAGCTGCAGATCCTGGCGTACCACGAGCAGCGCAAGACCCACGGAGCGGCCGGATGAGCGAGCGATTCATCCCGAGCAGCGCCGGACGTGCCTCAGGCGCGCACGGAGCGAAGCGAGTACGCCCATGAGCGTCCTGGTGGTGGGGATGTCCCACAAGTCGGCCCCGGTCTCGCTGCTGGAGCGCGTCGCGCTCGACGGTCCTGGCGTGCAGAAGCTGATCGACGACGTCACGGCGTGCGAGCACGTCAGCGAGGCGACGGTGATCGCGACCTGCAACCGGCTCGAGATCTACGCCGACGTCGACCGCTTCCACGGCAGCGTGGAGGACGTCTCCCGGCTGCTCGTCGAGCGGGCCGGCGAGCGCACCGAGGCGATGCTGCCGCACCTCTACGTCCACTACGACGACGGCGCCGTCTCGCACCTCTTCCAGGTCGTCGCGGGGCTCGACTCGATGGCGCTCGGTGAGGGCCAGATCCTCGGCCAGACCCGCGACGCGCTCAGCACCGGCCAGGAGGTCGGCAGCGTCGGTCCGGCGCTGAACTCCCTGTTCCAGCAGGCTCTTCGCGTCGGCAAGCGGGCCCGCGCCGAGACGGACATCGACCGCGTCGCGCCCTCGCTGGTGACCGCCGCGCTCGACCGCAACCCGCACGCCGCGGACCTCGCCGGCAAGCGGGTCCTGGTGCTCGGCGCCGGCGCGATGGCGGGCCTCGCCACCGCGACCGTGTCCCGTCGCGGCGCCGAGAGCGTGACGGTCGCGAACCGCACCGCCGGCAACGCCGACCGCCTTGCCGGGGAGTACGGCGCCCGTGCGGCGCAGCTGACCGAGCTCGAGGCCGAGCTCGCGCTCGCCGACGTCGTGGTCTCCTGTACCGGTGCCGCCGGCGTGCTGGTCACCGCCCCGATGGTCGCCGCGGCGAACCCCGACGGCCGCCCGATGGCGCTGATCGACCTCGCGCTGCCGCACGACATCGACCCGGCGGTCGCCGACCTGCCCGGCGTGCTGCTCACCAACCTGGCCGAGCTCGCCGCCGAGCTGCGCGACTCCGACGCCGGCCGCGAGGTCCAGGCGGTCCGCTCGATCGTCACCCAGGAGGTCGCGGCGTTCCTCGCCGCCCGCCGCCAGGCCAGCGTCACCCCGACCGTGGTCGCGCTGCGCTCGATGGCCACCTCGGTCGTCGACGCCGAGATGGAGCGGCTCGCCGGCCGGCTCCCCGACCTCGACGAGGCCGCGCGCGCCGAGGTGCTGCACACCGTGCGCCGGGTCGCCGACAAGCTCCTGCACCAGCCGACGGTCCGCGTGAAGGAGCTCGCCAACGAGGACGGCGCGGTCTCCTACGCCGCTGCCCTCGCCGAGCTGTTCGCGCTCGACCCCGAAGCCGTCACCGCCGTCACCCGACCGGAGGGGCTGTCGTGATCCGTATCGGCACCCGCGCCTCCCTGCTCGCGACCACCCAGTCCCGCTGGGTCGGCGAGCGGCTCCGTCAGAAGTCGGGCCTCGAGTTCGAGCTGGTGGAGATCACCACCGACGGTGACCGCAGCCAGGCCGCCGGCACCTCGCTCGCCGAGGCGTCCGGCACCGGCGTCTTCGTCAACGCGCTCCGCGACGCGCTCCTCGACGGCCGCATCGACGTGGCGGTCCACTCGCTCAAGGACCTGCCGACGTACGCCCACGAGGGGATCCTGCTCGCCGCCATCCCGCCCCGCGAGGACCCGCGCGACGTCGTCGTCGCCCGCGACGGCCTCACGCTGGGCGAGCTGCCGGTCGGCAGCAAGGTCGGCACGGGCTCCCCGCGCCGGGCCGCGCAGCTGCACGCGCTCGGTCTCGGTTTGGAGGTCACGGGCATCCGTGGGAACGTCGACACCCGGATCGGCAAGGTGCGTTCCGGCGAGTACGACGCGGTCGTGCTCGCCCGGGCCGGGCTGGCCCGGATCGGGCGTCTCGACGAGGCGACCGAGGTGCTCGACCCGTTGCAGATGCTCCCCGCCCCCGGGCAGGGCGCGCTCGCGGTCGAGTGCCTCGCGGAGGGTGACCTCGGCGAGGTCCTCGCGGGGGCCCTCGACGACCGGTACGCCCGCGCCGCGGTCGAGGCGGAGCGAGCAGTGCTGGCGACTCTCGAAGGCGGTTGCTCCGCACCGATCGGGGCGCTGGCCGAGGTCGTGGAGGGAGAAGACGAGGAAGAGCTCTGGGTGCGAGCAGTGGCGCTCTCACCCGACGGGGTGCTCACGGTGCGGATGTCCGCATCGGGTGACCCCTCCGACGCGGCAGGCGTCGGGACCCGGCTGGCGGACGACATGCTCGCCGACGGTGCAGCAGGACTCACTGGTACAGCAGACAAGAGGCAGAACGCATGACGCGCAGCAACACCACTTCCGCCACCACTTCGGGAGCCACCCGAGGCTGGGTGTCGTTCGTCGGCAGCGGTCCGGGCGACCCGGGCCTGCTGACCGTGCGTGCGGTCGACCTGCTCCGGCGGGCCGACGTCGTCGTCACCGAGGCCCCGGAGCACCCGGCCCTGGTCCGCAGCGTGCTGGGGATCCCGGAGCCGGACCCGGAGGCCGAGGCCCCGGTCGAGACCTCCGGTCCCGAGTTCGTCGACGGCGGCTTCGGCGAGGACGGCCAGCCGCTGACCCACGCGGCCCGTGCCAAGGTCGTCGTCAAGCAGGCCAAGCGCGGCCTGCGCGTCGTACGGCTGATGGCCGGCGACCCGTTCCTCTACGCCTCGGGTCCCGAGGAGGCGCAGGCCTGCGTCAAGGCGGGCCTCGGCTTCGAGATCGTCCCCGGCGTCTCGTCGGTCGCCTCGGTCCCGGCGTACGCCGGCATCCCGCTGACCACCAAGGACCACCGTGAGGTCGCCGTCGTCACGTGTGGCGACAAGGTCGACTGGAGCCGGTACGCCGACAAGCGCACGCTGGTGCTGCTGTCGGCCGTGGGCCAGATCGGTGACATCGCCAAGGCGCTGGTCGCCGCCGGACGCCCGGCCGAGACCCCGGTCGCGATGACCCGCGTCGGCACCACCACCGAGCAGTCCACGGTCACCTCGACTCTCGAGCGGATCGCCGCCGACGCGCGCGCCGCCCGGATGGCCCCGCCCGCGATCACGGTCGTCGGCGACGTCGTCGACCTGCGCGAGACGCTGTCGTGGTTCGAGACCAAGCCGCTGTTCGGCTGGCGCGTGCTGGTGCCCCGCACCAAGGAGCAGGCCGGCTCGGTCTCCGAGCGGCTGCGCGGCTACGGCGCCGTCCCGGACGAGGTCCCGACCATCTCCGTCGAGCCGCCGCGCAACCCGCTGCAGATGGACAAGGCCGTGCGCGGCCTGGTCGAGGGCCGCTACGAGTGGATCGCGTTCACCTCGGTCAACGCCGTCCGCGCGGTCCGCGAGAAGTTCGAGGAGTACGGCCTGGACGCCCGCGCGTTCTCCGGCCTGAAGATCGCTGCGGTCGGCGAGAAGACCTCGCAGGCCATCTCCGACTGGGGCCTGCGCGCCGACCTGGTGCCGTCAGGTGACCAGTCCGCCGCCGGTCTCCTCGAGGACTGGCCCGAGTACGACGAGCTGCTCGACCCGATCAACCGGGTCTTCCTGCCGCGCGCCGACATCGCGACCGAGAACCTCGTCGCCGGCCTGGTCGACCTCGGCTGGGAGTGCGACGACGTCACGGCGTACCGCACCGTCCGTGCGGCTCCGCCGCCGGCGCCGACCCGCGACGCGATCAAGACCGGCAAGTTCGACGCGGTCGTGTTCACGTCGTCGTCCACGGTGCGCAACCTCGTCGGCATCGCCGGCAAGCCGCACCCGTCGACGATCATCGCCGTGATCGGCCCCGCCACCGCGAAGACCGCGGAGGAGCACGGCCTGCGGGTCGACGTGCTGGCGCCCAAGCCGGACGTCGACGAGCTGGTCGACGCGCTTGCCGACTTCGGCGCCTCGCGCCGCGCGGCGCTGGTCGAGGCCGGCCAGCCGGTCACCAAGCCGTCCGACCGCAAGCCGTCGGCGCGCCGGAAGGCCAGCACCTCTCGATGACGACCGACGGTCTCGGACCCACCATCCGGCCGCGGCGCCTGCGGACCACTGCGGCGCTGCGTCGGATGGTGGCCGAGACGTCGGTCGAGCCGCGGCAGCTGGTGCTGCCGCTGTTCGTGCGCGAGGGGCTCACCGAGCCGCAGCCGATCTCGTCGATGCCGGGCGTCGTCCAGCACACCCGCTCGACGTTGAAGGCGGCCGCCGCCGAGGCGGTCGAGCTCGGGCTGGGCGGCGTGATGCTGTTCGGCATCCCCGAGCACAAGGACGCCACCGGCTCCGGGGCGATCGACCCCAGCGGGATCCTCAACCTCGCGATCACCGACGTGGTCGCCGAGGTGGGTGACGGGCTCACCGTGATGAGCGACCTGTGCCTCGACGAGTTCACCGACCACGGCCACTGCGGCGTGCTGACCGCCGACGGCAAGGTCGACAACGACCGCACGCTGGCGGCGTACGCCGAGATGGCGCGCGCCCAGGCGCACGCCGGCGTCGACATGGTCGGGCCGAGCGGCATGATGGACGGCCAGGTGGCGGTGGTCCGCGACGCCCTCGACGCCGCCGAGCACACCGACGTGTCGATCCTGGCCTACTCCGCGAAGTACGCCTCCGCCTTCTTCGGCCCGTTCCGCGAGGCCGTCGACTCGTCGCTGCAGGGCGACCGCCGGACCTACCAGCAGGACTCCGCGAACGCGATCGAGGGCGTCCGCGAGGCGCTGCTCGACGTCGAGGAGGGCGCGGACATCGTGATGGTGAAGCCGGCGCTCGCCTACCTCGACGTGATCCGCCAGGTCCGCGACGCGGTCGACGTCCCGGTGGCGGCGTACAACGTCTCGGGGGAGTACGCCATGCTCGAGGCGGCGGCCGCGAACGGCTGGATCGACCGCGAGCCGGCGATCCTCGAGACCCTGCTCGCGATCCGGCGCGCCGGCGCCGACGTGATCCTGACCTACTGGGCGGCCGAGGCGGCTCGCCTGCTGCGCTGAGCCCGACGTCGTCGGTCGAGTCGCGAGCGCCAGCGAGCCGCTCGTTGGTCGAGTAGCGAGCGCCAGCGAGCGTATCGAGACCATGCTCGCCCGATCTCGGTACGCCGGTCGCGACCTGGTTCTCGGAGGTCGAGTGCCGTCGCGAGGAACGAGCGACGGTGTATCGAGACCCGGTCGCGCGGCTACTCGATCCAGCGCGTGCTTCTCGGCCCTCGCGAGCCGAGCGCCCTCGTCACCGGTGGGTGTAGGCGTACACGCACTTGTCGAACGGGTCGTCGCTCCTGAGGATGTTGTCGATGTAGCCCTCGAGCGTGCACTGCACCACGGCCTGCGCGTGCGTGAGCAGCGCGTCGAGCGGCGGGATCGAGGTCGACGGCAGCGGCGGGAGGCTCGGCGTCGGCAGGTGTCCGCCGCCGCCCGGGTTCGTCGGGTTGGTCGGCTGCTCCGAGGGCTCCTCGGTCGGCTGCTCCGAGGGCTCCTCCGTCGGCTGGCCACCGCCGTTGTTGCCGCCGTTGTTGCCGCCGCCGTTGTTGTTCCCGTGGTGACCGTTGTTGTTGCCCTGGTGCGACGGCTGCTCGACCGGTTCGGCCGGCAGGAGGTACCCGGCCGACGTGGTGCCGTTGGGCACCGAGGTGAACTCGCCGTCGAGGTAGGCGTTCATGATCGAGACGACCAGGTCGACGTACTGCGTGCTGTGGTTGTAGCGGAAGATCGCGGCGCGCTGGCCGGGGACCTCGGAGAGGTCGTCGGCGCCGGAGCAGAGGTAGACCGCGGTCCCGAGGGCCGCGTCGTCGACGTCCTGCGGATTGCGCTTGCCGTCGCCGTCGGCGTCCACGCCGACGACCGACCAGGTCGAGGGGATGAACTGCATCGGCCCGATCGCCCGGTCGTACGTCGCGTCGGAGTCGTACTGGCCCGCGTCGGTGTCGGAGATCCGGGTGGTGCCGTGGTTGCCGTCGAGGGCGATGCCGTAGATGCCGGGGCGGGCGACGCCCAGGCGGTCGAGCGAGTTGCCGTTGACCCGGCCGTGGTCGGACTCGACCTTGCCGATCGCGGCGATCAGCTGCCACGAGAGGTTGCAGCTGCGGTCCGCGGAGTTGATGACGGTCTCGGCGCGCTGGTAGGCGGCGAGGGCCGCGGCCGGGATGCCGGAGGTGGTGACGCGGGAGGCCACGGTCTGCGGGTTGCCGCGCAGGCCCGGGGCGATGCCACCGTTCAGGTCGCCGCCGCCGGAGACGCTGGCGGGCGCCTCGATCGCGGCGGTCGGCACGCTGGAGCCGTCAGGAAGCGTGGTCTCGGGGCTGGCATCCGCGCTGACGGCGGTGATCCCGCCGATGCCGGCGATGCTGGCGGTCCACGCGGCAGAGAGCACGGCGAGGGGCACGATGGCCATCGCCTTGTGCCCGCGTCCGAAGCGTGCAGTCGACATCGTGAGCTCTCCCGTTCCCTCTCGACCCGGTGTGCTCCCACAGCACTGGGGTGACCGAACCAACGACTGCCGTCACTAGCAGTTACGGTACGCCGCCCCCGAAGATGTCGGACCGGTAACCCCGAGACGACCGTTCCCGCAGGTCATGACGGTGAAACACGTTGCTGTTCGGAAAGTGGTCCAGCCCACCCCGTCGCACCCCCGTGCGCACCTCGAATCGGCGGTGTTGGTCGTCTCGGGGACAATGGCCCGGTGACCGGACGCACTGACGCCAGCGCCGCGCTCTTCGAGCGGGGCCGGGCCGTCACCCCCGGTGGTGTGAACTCCCCGGTGCGCGCGTTCAACGCGGTCGGCGGCACGCCGCGCTTCATCCGGTCCGCCGCCGGCGCCTGGCTGACCGACGTGGACGGCAACGAGTACGTCGACCTGATCTGCTCGTGGGGCCCGATGCTGCTCGGCCACGCGCACCCCGAGGTGCAGGCCGCGGTGACCGCGGCCGTCGCGCGCGGGACGTCGTACGGCACCCCCACCGAGCCCGAGGTCGAGCTGGCCGAGGAGATCGTCGCCCGGGCGCCCGTCGAGCGTGTCCGCTTCGTGTCCTCGGGCACCGAGGCCACCATGTCCGCGATCCGTCTCGCCCGCGGCTTCACCGGCCGCGACGTCGTGCTGAAGTTCGCCGGCTGCTACCACGGCCACGTCGACTCGCTGCTCGCCTCGGCGGGCTCGGGCCTGGCGACGTTCGCGCTGCCGGGCACGCCCGGCGTCCCTGAGTCGTCGACCGCGCTGACGATGGTGCTGCCGTACAACGACCGCGCCGCGGTCGAGAAGGCCTTCGCCGAGCACGGCGACCGGATCGCCTGCCTGATCACCGAGGCGGCGCCCGGGAACATGGGCGTCGTCCCGCCCGAGCCCGGTTTCAACCAGTTCCTCGCCGAGACCTGCGCGAAGCACGGCGCGCTGTTCGTCAGCGACGAGGTGATGACCGGCTTCCGCGTCTCGCGCCGGGGCCAGTGGGGCCTCGACGGCGCCGTCGAGGGGTGGACGCCCGACCTCGTGACCTTCGGCAAGGTGATGGGCGGCGGCTTCCCGGCTGCGGCGTTCGGCGGTCGCGCGGACGTGATGTCGCGGCTCGCGCCCGAAGGGCCGGTCTACCAGGCCGGCACGCTGTCGGGGAACCCGATCGCGACCACTGCCGGCCTCACCACGCTGCGGCTCGCGACCGACGACGTGTACGCCCACATCGGCGCCGCCGCCGACACGATCAAGACCGCCGCCGCGGACGAGCTGAGCAAGGCCGGTGTCGCGCACGTCGTGCAGGCGACGGGCACGATGTTCTCCGTCTTCTTCTCGAGCACCGCCGCCCGGGACTTCGACGACGCGTCGAGGACCGACTCGAAGGCGTACGCCGCCTACTTCCACGCGATGCTCGACCACGGCGTGTACCTCCCGCCGTCGGCGTACGAGGCCTGGTTCCTGTCCGCCGCCCACGACGACCGCGCCGTGCAGACGGTGCTCGACGCCCTGCCCCACGCCGCGCGCGCCGCGGCCGCAGCCCAGGAGAACGCGTGAGCCAGACCCCTGACACCATCGTCCACCTGTTGCGGCACGGCGAGGTCTACAACCCGGAGGGCATCCTCTACGGCCGTCGCGACGGGTTCCACCTCTCGGACCTCGGCAACACCATGGCGCAGCGGGTCGCCGACAGCATCGGCGACCGCGACATCGTGCACCTGCGGGTCTCGCCGCTCGAGCGCGCGCAGGAGACCGCCCGCCCGCTCGCCGCGGCGCGCGGCCTCGAGATCGTCACCGACGAGCGGGTCATCGAGTCGACCAACAAGTTCGAGGGCCTGAACTTCGGCGAGGGCGCGATGACGATCGTCAAGCGGCCCCGGCTCTGGCGCTACCTCTACAACCCGTTCAAGCCGTCGTGGGGCGAGGCGAGCGCCACGATCGTGGCCCGGATGATGGCCGCGGTCGAGGACGCGCGGCAGGCCGCCGCCGGCCACGAGGCCGTGATCGTCTCGCACCAGCTGCCGATCTGGACGACCCGGCTGCACGTCGAGGGCCGGCGCCAGCTGCACGACCCGCGACGCCGCGAGTGCACGCTCTGCTCGCTGACCTCGCTGCACTTCGTCGGCGACCGGATCACCCAGGTCAGCTACTCCGAGCCGGCCGGTGACCTGATCCCGCTCAAGGACAAGAAGGCGCCGTTCTCCGCCGGTGGCGCGCCCGAGGCGGACCGACCCTGACATGTCCCGTTCTCTCCTGGGTGCCCTGGCGCTCACCTCTGCCCTGCTGCTCGCGACCGGCTGCTCCTCCCTCGAGGGCACCGGCAGCAACGGCTACATCTCCGGCAACGGCGACGTGCAGATCGTGAAGGCCGTCGACCGCGGCGACCCGATCGAGTACGCCGGCGAGGACCTCGACGGTGACCCGATCGCGGTGTCGGACTTCCGCGGCAAGCCGACCGTGCTCAACGTGTGGGGCTCGTGGTGCGCCGAGTGCGTCGCCGAGGCCTCGGACCTGGTCGACGCGGCGGAGGAGCTCGGCGACACCGCCAGCTTCGTCGGCATCAACCTGCGCGACCCGTCCACGGCGCAGGCCCTGTCGCACGACCGCAAGTACGGCGTGGAGTACCCGTCGTTCTACGAGCCGGACGGCAAGGCGCTGCTCGCGTTCCCGGGCGTCCTCTCGCCGCGCACGGTCCCGGCCACGGTCGTCCTCGACGCGGAGGGGCGCGTGGCCGCGAGCATCATCGGCCCGATCCCGTCGACCCAGACGCTCGTCGACGTCGTGGAGGACGTAGCAGCCGATGGGTGACTGGTTCCGTGAGACCGCGCTGTCCGGGTCGATGCTGCTGGCGATCCCGGTGGCGCTGATCGCCGGACTGGTCTCGTTCTTCTCCCCGTGCGTGATCCCGCTGCTGCCGGGCTACCTCTCCTACGCGACCGGGCTGTCCGGCGCCGACCTCGCCAACGGCGTCGCCGGCACGCGCCGCGGCCGGATGTTCCTCGGGTCGCTGCTCTTCGTGCTCGGCTTCACGGTCGTGTTCGTCATCCTCGGCACGGCCTCGGGGGCCCTCGGCGCCTGGCTGGTCGACTGGAGCCGCGAGCTCGCGATCGTGCTCGGCGTGCTGATGATCGTGCTCGGTCTCGCGTTCGCCGGCTGGCTGCCCTTCCTCAACCGGGACTGGCGGATCCACCAGGTGCCGGCCGTCGGCCTGGCGGCCGCGCCGGTGCTCGGCTTCCTGTTCGGGCTCGGCTGGACGCCGTGCATCGGCCCGACCCTGGGGGCGATCACCACCCTGGCCGTCACCGAGGGCACCGCCGCGCGCGGTGGCCTGCTGTCGGCCGTCTACGCCCTCGGGCTCGGGATCCCGTTCATCCTGGCCGGCCTCGCCTACGAGAAGGCCCTGTCGGCCATCGCGTGGGTGCGCAAGCACCAGCTCTGGGTGATGCGCGCGGGCGGGCTGATGCTCGTCGCCGTGGGCGTCCTGCTGATCACCGGCTGGTGGGCGGACGCCGTGACCTGGATCCAGGTGCACCTGATCGACACGTCCGAGGTGTCCCTGTGAGCACGTCCCTGAGCACCCGTCCCCCCGAGGACGACCGCAAGCCCGGCGAGCTCGGCTTCGGCGAGCTGCTGCGCTGGATCTGGCGCCAGGTCACCTCGATGCGGACCGCGCTGATCCTGCTGCTGCTCCTCGCGCTCGCGGCGATCCCGGGCTCGGTGATCCCGCAGTCCGGCGTCGACGCCCTGAAGACGTCGAACTGGCAGGCCGACCACCCGGAGCTCACGCCGATCTACGAGAAGCTGAGCCTGTTCTCGGTCTACGACTCCCCGTGGTTCTCGGCGATCTACCTGCTGCTGATGCTGTCGTTGGTCGGCTGCATCGTGCCGCGCACGTGGCACTACTGGCGCGGCATCCGCGCCAAGCCGCCGGCCGCGCCCCGCAACCTCACCCGGCTGCCGGACCATGCGGCGTACCACTCCACGGAGGACCCGGACGTGCTGCTGGAGCGCGCCCGGGCTGCGCTGGGCAAGCGGCGCTACCGGCTGACGGTGTCCGACGGCCCCGACAAGTGGGTCTCCGCCGAGCGCGGCTACCTGCGCGAGGTCGGCAACCTGCTGTTCCACCTGTCCGTGCTGGTGGTGCTGGTCGGCTTCGCGATCGGCAGCCTGCTCGGCTACAAGGGCGGCGTGATCCTGGTGGTCGGCAACGGCTTCTCGAACACGCTCACGCAGTACGACGACTTCGACCCGGGCAGCCTGTTCGGGGCCGACGACATGGAGCCGTTCTTCCTCACCGTCGACGACTTCGACATCGACTGGCTCACCGAGGGCGCCGCCGCCGGCCAGGCGCGCGGCTTCGTCGCGCACACGACGTACCAGGAGTCGCTGGACTCGCCGGAGGAGGAGTACGACCTCAAGGTCAACCACCCCCTCACGATCGGGAACACCGACGTGTTCCTCATCGGGCACGGCTACGCGCCGGTGATCACGGTGAAGGACGGCAACGGCGACGTCGTCTACAGCGGGCCGACGATCTTCCTGCCGCTCGACCAGACGTTCCAGTCCATCGGCGTCGTGAAGGCGAACACCGCGGAGCCGACGCAGATCGGGCTGGAGGGGGAGTTCTACCCGACCGCGGCGTTCAGCGACCACACCGGCACGTACTTCTCGGCGTTCGGCGACCTCGGCAACCCGATGATCTCGATGCTCGTCTACACCGGCGACCTCAACATGGACGCCGGGGTCCCGCAGTCGGTGTACTCGCTCGACAAGTCCGACGCCCCGATGCTGCGCAAGAAGAACGGCGCGCCGTACCGCGTCGACCTGCAGCCCGGCGAGGAGGTCACGCTGCCCAACGGCCTCGGGACCGTGAGCTTCGACGGCGTCGAGCGCTGGACCAAGCTGCAGATTAGCCAGACCCCCGGGAAGTGGATCGCGCTCGCCGGTGTCGTGCTCGCGCTGATCGGCCTGCTCGGGTCGCTGTTCATCCGTCCGCGTCGGGTCTGGGTTCGCGCCCGTCGCGACGAGCACGGCACACTGGTCGAGGTGGCCGCCCTCGACCGGTCCGGTGGTGGAGACACCGCCGCCGTCGTCGACGAGCTCGTGGCCGCCCTGCAACGAGAGGACAAGGCATGACCGACGCCTCCTGGGAGACGCTCAGCAACCAGGCGGTCGCCGCCGCCGGGCTGGTGTACTTCCTGGCCCTGATCGCGCACCTGATCGAGTGGAGCTCGCTGCGCACCCTCCCGGTGGCCGCCGGCTCCGAGCGACAGAGCTCGGTCGACATCCCGGGCGGCATCGCGGTGGCGACCGGCCCCGACGAGGCCGGTGAGGCGAAGCGGCGGCGTACCGAGCTGTTCGGGCGGCTCGGCTTCCTGCTGACCTGCCTGGCCGTGGCGATCCAGTTCGTCGCGCTGCTCGCGCGCGGGATGGCCGCCGACCCGAACCGGGTGCCGTGGGGCAACATGTACGAGTTCACGCTGGCCGGCAGCTTCGTGGTCGCGCTGATCTACGTCGCGCTCTACCACCGGCTCAAGCTCGCGTGGATGGCCCCGATCGTCGTCGCGTTCGTGCTGACGGTCCTCATGGTCGCGGCGATCTGGCTCTACGCACCGGTCGCGCCGCTCACCGAGGCGCTGACGTCGTACTGGCTGGTGATCCACGTGGTCTCCGCGATCATCGCCACCGGCGCGTTCACGCTCGGCGGCATCACGTCGGCGATGTTCCTCGTGAAGTCGCGCGGCTCGGAGCGGACCACCGGGTACGTCGCGCGGCTCCCGCAGCCCGAGGTGCTGGACCGGGTGTCGTACCGGCTGCACGCGTTCGGCTTCCCGGTGTGGACCTTCGCGGTGCTGATCACCGGCCCGATCTGGGCGCACCAGGCCTGGTCGTCGTACTGGAACTGGGACCCCAAGGAGGTGTGGGCGTTCATCACCTGGGTGGTCTACGCGGCGTACCTCCACGCGCGCACCACCGCCGGCTGGAAGGGCCGCAACGCCGCGATCCTGGCGCTGGTCGGCATGGCGACGCTGTGGTTCAACTTCATCGGGATCAACTACTTCTCGACGACCAGCCAGCACTCGTACGCCGGCGGCGCGCCGGCTGTGGTGCAGCAGCGCTAGCCGGCTTCCGGGTCCTCCGGGTGCTTGCGCTTCCGGTCGAGGTCGCGCAGGAAGTCCGGGTCGTCGTCGGGCCCCATCACGCGGGGCGGCTGCGGCTTGGGCTTCGGCCGGCGGGGGGCCGGGGCGACGCCGCGCCGCTGGATCACACGCACGGTGAGGTAGATCGCGACCGCGACGAGGATCACCACGAGCAGGAATCTCAGCACCCCTCCAATGTAGGCGGTGCGTGGTCACGCCTACTCTGATCGGGTGAAGGAGTTCTGGATCTACACCCTGCTGCGCCTCGTCCTCTTCCTTGGCTCGTTCGGGATCGTCGCCGGGGTCTGGGTCCTCGTCGCCGGCGAGGTGCCCGTCTTCTGGGCCGTCGTGATCGCGTTCGTCATGAGCGGCCTCGGGTCGTACTTCCTCCTCAACGGGCCCCGTGAGGCGCTGGCGCGGAAGGTCGACACCCGTGCCCAGAAGATGTCCTCCAAGCTCGACGAGATGCGCGCCAAGGAGGACGCGGACGGCGCCTGACGTCGCCGCGCCGCCCCCGCTTGTAACGCGGGGTTTGTGCCACTGGGCACCCTGAAATTTCGAGGTCACCAGAGGGCATAACCCCGCGTTACATGTGTTGGGGCGTCAGCCGCAGACGACCAGCGCGGCGCTGACGAGGACCGCCCAGAGCAGCTCGGCGAGGCCGGTCTCCTGGAGCACCGGGATCAGCCCTGGGCCGGTGGCGCCCCCGAGGACGGTGCGCGCGGCGGGCAGGGCCAGCAGCAGGAAGCCCAGGCCCACGAGGACCCACCAGCACGACACGAGCGCGACCAGCACGACGGCGACGGCGGCGAGGAGCACCAGGGCGGCGTACAGCAGCCGGGTGCGCCGGTCGCCGAGCACGACGGCCAGGGTGCGCTTGCCGGCGAGCGTGTCGGTCGGGATGTCGCGCAGGTTGTTCGCGACGAGGATCGCGCAGGCGAGGGCGCCGATGCCGACGGCCGCCCAGAGCGAGGCCCACTCCCACGTCTCGGTCTGGACGTACGTCGTGCCGACGACCGCGACCAGTCCGAAGAACACGAACACCATGACCTCGCCGAGGCCGAGGTAGCCGTACGGCTTCGAGCCGCCGGTGTAGAACCACGCGGCCAGCACCGAGACGAGCCCGACCGCCACGAGCCACCAGGCGGTGGTGGCGGCGAGCACCAGGCCCGCGACCGCGGCGACGCCGAAGGCCAGGAACGCCGCTCGCTTCACCGCGGCAGCCGGAGCGGCACCCGAGCCGACCAGCCGCATCGGGCCGACCCGGTCGGCGTCGGTCCCGCGGATGCCGTCGGAGTAGTCGTTCGCGTAGTTCACCGCGACCTGCAGCGCGAGGGCGACGACGAGCGCGAGCAGCGCCTTCCACCACACGAAGCCGTCGACGTACGCCGCGACGCCCGAGCCGGCGAGCACCGGGGAGAGCGCGGCCGGGAGCGTGCGGGGCCGCGCGCCGGCGAGCCACTGGG
Organism: Nocardioides sp. SR21; assembly: GCF_022761125.1. Classification (GTDB taxonomy): domain Bacteria; phylum Actinomycetota; class Actinomycetes; order Propionibacteriales; family Nocardioidaceae; genus Nocardioides. The sequence goes on from NZ_JAKWJR010000001.1 coordinate 73,796, forward strand.
AAGGAGTTGCCACGAAGGGAGATTCAAGCAGCCGCGGGCTGCTGGCTGCGCGTCAGGTAGCGCTCCGCCGCCGCGGCGGTCGGCTTCATGAAGATCGTCGCGACCACGACGATGCCCGCGATCGTCAGCCAGCCGAGGGTGCCCTGCTCCATCGCGAGGTAGGTGAACACCGCCGGCGCCCAGACGCTGCCCAGGGTCCCGCCCAGGTGGGCGGTGCCTTGGTACTCCCCGCGTCGCTCGGGGTCCGAGAGCTCGGACAGGAAGCCCCAGTGCCCGGCCGACTGGAACAGCTCGGCCCCGGTCACGGTCACGTGCCCGACCCAGACCAGCAGGATCGTCGTCCAGCCGACCGTGTCGTGGGTGACCAGCACGATGAAGCACGAGAGCACGAAGAACGCGGCCGAGATCCGGGCCGCGCGCAGCGATGACGAGACCGAGTTCACGCCTCGGGCCGCCGGCACCTGGAGGAGCACGGCGAGCACCGTGTTGGTGCCGAACAGCCACGCCAGCAGCACGTGCGGTGCGTCGGTCTCCTGCACCAACCAGAGCGGGATCACGATGTTCAGCAGCACCTGGTTGGTCCCGAGCACGCCGTCGAACACGTTGAGCAGCACGAACCCGCGGTTGCGGAGCGCGCCGGACGTCAGCGCCTTCTCGACCGGCGTGGCCGGGAGCTCGTCGTGCTCGGCGTTCGGGAGCCGGCTGACCATCAGCGCGTTGAGGAAGAGGATGCCCGCGGTCACCCACGGCACCGCCTGGAGGATCGTGTCGCTGTCGAACGCGAGCGCGATCCCGCCGATCATCGCGCCGAGGCTGTAGCCGATGTTCCGGGCTGCCCGCATGAACGCCATCGAGCGGACCCGTTCGTCGTGCGGGAACACGTCGATCGTGTACGCGCCGCGGCCGTTCCAGGCCGCGACCTGCACCACCTCGAGCACGACCATCATCACGAGGAACGCCGCGAAGCTGCCGATGAACGGCCAGGCAAGGAACAGCGCCGCCTGCCCGGTGGCGCCCATCCACCACAGCCGCTTCGGGCCGATCCGGTCCGCCGCTCGGCCGAGCGGTACGGCGCAGAAGAACGCCGCGATCCCGGCGACGGTCAGGCCGAGGCCCACCTGGGCCGCGCTGAGCCCGACGATCTGGGTGAAGAACACCGCGCTGCCCGTGAGGAACGCGCCCTCGCCGGCGGCCGAGAGGACCGACTGCTCCGACAGCCTCCGAGCCAGGGGAGTGGGTGGCAGGAAGCGGTCGAGACGGGATGGCACGGCGGTATCCCACCACGCCCGACTAGGGTCGGTCGCGTGAATTCCGCGGTCCGCGAGCTCGCCGCCTGGCTGGCCGCCGACGACCCCGCTCCGTGGCTGGTCGAGACGTCCGGGTCGACCGGCGTCCCCAAGCGGGTGGCGCTCTCCCGGGCTGCTGTGCTGGCCTCGGTGGAGGCGTCCGCGCGCCGACTCGGGGCATCCGGCCGGTGGCTGCTCGCCGTGCCGTCGTCGTACGTCGCCGGCCTCCAGGTCGTGTGCCGCTCGCTGGTCGCGGGCCACGAGCCGGTGCTGCTCGACGACCACGCGTCGTTCGCCGAGGCCGCGCGGGACGCCGACTTCGTCTCGCTGGTGCCGACCCAGCTGCACCGCCTGCTCGACGGCGACGCCGACGCGCTGCGGTCCTTCCACACCGTGCTGCTCGGCGGCGGCCCGATCGACCCGGGCCTGCGGGCGCGTGCCGAGGAGGCGGGCGTGCACGTGGTCGCGACCTACGGCTCCGCGGAGACCGCGGGCGGCTGCGTGTACGACGGCTACGCGCTCGACGGCGTGGCGCTGAAGATCGACAACGACGGCCGCATCCGGATCGCCGGGCCCACGCTGTTCGACGGGTACGACGGTGACCCGGCGCGGACCGCCGAGGTCCTCGTCGACGGGTGGTTCCTGACGTCCGACGCCGGTCGCCTCGACGACGACGGCCGGCTGCAGGTGCTGGGCCGCCTGGACGACGTCGTGGTCAGCGGCGGGGTCAACGTCCCCGGCCCGGCGGTCGCGGCCCGGCTGCGCGCGCACCCCTCGGTCGAGGCGGTCGAGGTGCTCGGCGTACCGGACGAGGAGTGGGGCAACCGGCTGGTCGCGTTCGTGGTCGGCACCCTCGACCTCGAGGACGCGCGCGCCTGGGTGGCGGAGACGCACCCGCGGTCGTGGGGACCCCGGCAGGTCGTCCTTCTCGACGCGATCCCGCTGCTGCCCAACGGCAAGCCGGACCGGCTCACGTTGAAGGACTCTGTCATTCAGGGGGGAGTGTGAAGGTCTACAGCCTGCCGATGCGCACGAGGTTCCGCGGCATCACGGTCCGCGAGGGTGTGTTGTTCCGCGGCTCCCCGGAGTCCGGGGGGCGCGGCTGGGGCGAGTGGAGCCCCTTCCTGGAGTACGACGACGAGGTCGCCGAGCCCTGGCTGCGCTGTGCCGAGGAGGCCGCGGCAGGGGACTGGCCGGAGCCGGTGCGCGACGCCGTACCGGTCAACGTCACGGTCCCCGCCGTCGGGCCCGAGCAGGCGCACGCGATCGTCACGCGCGGCGGCTGCCGCACCGCGAAGGTCAAGGTCGCCGAGCCGGGCCAGACCCTCGCCGACGACCAGGCGCGGCTGGAGGCGGTCCGCGACGCGCTCGGTCGCGACGGGCGGATCCGCGTGGACGCCAACGGGCTCTGGGACGTCGAGACCGCCGTCGCGTCGATCACCGTGCTCGACCTGGCCGCCGACGGCCTGGAGTACGTCGAGCAGCCCTGCATGGCGGTCGAGGACCTGGCCGCCGTACGCCGCCGAGTGTCGGTGCCGATCGCGGCGGACGAGTCGATTCGTCGGGCCGCCGATCCGTACCGGGTCCGGGATCTCGAGGCCGCGGACGTCGCGGTGCTCAAGGTGCAGCCGCTCGGCGGGGTGCGCGCGTGCCTGCGGATCGCCGAGGACATCGGGCTGCCGGTCGTGGTCTCCTCGGCGCTGGAGACCAGCGTCGGGATCGCCGCCGGTGTCGCCCTGGCGGCCGCGCTGCCGGACCTGCCGTACGCGTGCGGGCTGGCGACCGTGCAGCTGCTCGAGCGCGACGTCGTCACGGACCCGCTGCTCCCGGTCGACGGCATGCTCCCGGTGCGGGTGCCGACCGTCGACGAGTCGCTGATCGAGGCCGATCCCGAGCGGGTCGCGCACTGGGAGGCCCGGCTCGCCGCCGTACGCGCGGTGCGGCAGGATCGACGCTCGTGAGCTCCACCGCGCTGGCCCGTCAGGTCGTCGCCGCCCTGATCGAGGCCGGCGTCACCGAGATCGTGATCGCGCCCGGATCGCGCAACGCACCGCTGTCGTTCGCGGCGTTCGACGCGGCCGCCGCAGGACTCGTCCGGCTGCACACGCGGATCGACGAGCGCACCGCCGGGTTCCTCGCCCTCGGGCTGTCGCGCAACCACCGGCGGGCGGCGGTGATCTGCACGTCCGGCACCGGCGTCGCGAACCTCCACCCGGCGATCCTCGAGGCCGCCCATGCCGACGTCGACCTGGTGGTCGTGACCGCCGACCGTCCGGCTCGGATGCGCGGCACCAGCGCCAACCAGACCACCGACCAGGTCGGCGTCTTCGGCCCGCTCGTCGAGACGCAGGACGCCACCGGGCTGCTCGAGCTCATGACGACTGGTCCGGTGCACGTCAACGTCCCCCTCGAGGAGCCGCTGGTGCCCGAGGGCCGCTGGACGCCCGACGTCATCCCCGGCGAGCCCGTGCGGCACCTGCGCGCGGCCGTGCACGTGACGATCCCCAACGGTCCGCGCACGGTCGTCGTCGCCGGCGACGACGCCGGACCGCCGGCGCGGATGCTCGCCGAGCGGGCCGGCTGGCCTCTCCTCGCCGAGCCGTCGAGCGGCTCGCGCACCGGCGAGAACGCCATCCGCGCCTACCGCTTGCTGCTCGGCACCGACCTCGGCGACCGCGTCGAGCGCGTGGTCGTCTGCGGGCACCCGACGCTGTCGCGCCCCGTCAGCCGGCTGCTCGCGCGCGCCGACGTCCACGTCATCGACACCCCGGCGTACGGCGTCTGGCACGAGCGCCCGTTCCCGGTCACCGAGCGGCTGCCGGTCGTCCCCACCGTGGCGCAGCCCGACGACCCGGCCTGGCTCGAGGAGTGGCACGCCGCCGACCGCTCGGTCTCGCGCCAGCTCGACGCGCTGCTCGCGGCCGAGCCCGAGCTGACGCCGCACGAGGTCGCCGGTGCCGTCGCGCGGGCGTTCGAGGAGGGCGCGCTGCTCGTGGTGGGGGCCTCGAGCCCGATCCGCGACCTGGACCTGATGGTGCCGCGCTACCGCGTCGGCGCGCGCCGCAAGGTGCTCGCGAACCGTGGCCTCGCCGGCATCGACGGCACCATCTCCACGGCGATCGGCGCCGCCTTGGCCCGCCCGGACAGCACGCGGTCCCTCGCCCTGATGGGGGACGTGACGTTCCTGCACGACTCCAACGGCCTGGTCATCGGCCCGGGGGAGCCGATGCCGGACCTGACGATCGTGGTCGTGAACGACGACGGTGGCTCGATCTTCTCGATGCTGGAGCAGGGCGCGAGCGAGTACGCCGAGCAGCACGAGCGGCTCTTCGGCACCCCGCACGGCGTCGACCTGGCGTCGCTGTGCGCCGCCACGCGCACCCCGCACCTGCGCGTCACCAGCCTCCCGGAGCTCGAGCAGGCGCTGGCCAGCCCCAACGGCGGCATCGAGGTCATCGAGGCCGTCGTACGCCGTGACAACCGCCGCGCCTTGGACGAGCGCATCCGGTCCTTGCGGCCTTAGGAAGAATGACCCCGTGGACGTCGCCCTCTTCATGATCTCGCTCGCCATCGGTGTCCTCGGCGGCGTGATGGTGTCGCGCTGGGTCGGGATCCCGTCGCCGCTGCTGCTCGTCGTCGCCGGCGTCGGGGCGTCGTTCCTGCCGTTCGTCCCGCAGGTGCACCTCGAGCCCGAGGTCGTGCTGATCGGCCTGCTGCCGCCGCTGCTGTACGCCGCGTCGATCTCGTCGTCGCTCGTCGACTTCAACGCCTACCGGCGCCCGATCCTGCTGCTCTCGGTCGGGGCCGTCGTGTTCACGACCCTCGGCGTCGCCTGGGTGGTGCACGAGCTGATCCCCGGCATCCCGTGGGCCGTCGCGATCGCGCTCGGCGCGGTCGTCGCCCCACCGGACGCCGTCGCGGCGACCGCGATCGGGCGGCACATCGGCCTGCCCCGCAAGATCGTCACGATCCTCGAGGGCGAGTCGCTCTTCAACGACGCCACCGCCCTGGTGCTGCTGCGCACCGCCCTCGGCGTCGCCGCCGGCACCGTCGCGGTGTCGGTGTGGGGCATCGGCCTCGACTTCCTGGTCGCCGCGGTCGGCGGCACGGCGATCGGCCTGGCGGCGTACTGGATCGTCGCCCGGATGCGGCGCCGGATCACCGACCCGGCGATCGACGTCGCGCTCTCGCTGGTGGTGCCGTTCTTCTGCTACATCGTCGCCGAGGAGGTCCACGTCTCCGGCGTGATCGCCGTCGTCGTCGCCGGCCTGCTGCTCGGTCACCGTGCCCCGGTGCTGCAGACCGCGCAGTCGCGGATCGCGGAGCGCATCAACTGGCGCACGGTCTCCTTCCTGCTCGAGAACACCGTCTTCGCGCTGATCGGCCTCCAGGCCCAGTGGCTGTTCCAGGACCTCGCCGACAGCGACCTGGGTGCCGGCCGCATCGTCGCGGTCTGCCTCGCGACGCTCGCGGCCGTGATCGTGCTCCGGCTCGTGTGGGTGATGGGCTCGCGCTGGGTGCTCTTCCGGCGCCCGCGCGACCGCGACGCGAGCCACGCCGTACCGCCGTGGTCGTTCATGTTCCTGCTCGGCTGGGCGGGCATGCGTGGCGTGGTCACGCTCGCCGCCGCGTTCGCCATCCCGCCGACCACCGAGCACCGCGAGGTGCTCTTCATGATCGCGTTCACGGTCGTGGCCGGGACCCTGCTCATCCAGGGCCTCTCGCTGCCGTGGTTCGCCCGCAGGCTCCGCGTCCCCGCGCCGGACCCGCTCGACGACGCGCTCGCTCGCGCCACCCTGCTGCAGCAGGCGTCGAAGGCCGCGCTCGAGGAGCTGGACTCCCTGGAGTACGACGACCCCGCGGGCGTCGTCGACCTGATCCGGCAGCGGCTCGACCAGCGCAACTTCGCCGCCTGGGAGCGCCTCGGCACCCAGAGCGACCAGGAGTCGCCGGCCGCGCTGTACTACCGGATCCGCAGCCGGCTCATCGACGCCGAGCGCAACCGGATCCTGGAGATCCGCAGCGAGGGACAGGTCCCCTCCGAGGTGGTCGCCGACGTGCTGGCGATGCTGGACGTCGAGGAGTCGATGCTCGACAGCGCGGAGCAGGAGCGCGACGAGACCGCGGCGTACGCCGCCCGCCGCTGGCAGATCGGCGACCTGTGCGCCGACCTCGAGCAGCACCCGACCGTCGATGAGGAGCCGGCGACGTACTGCCGGGCCTGCGTGGAGGCCGGCACCCCGTGGGTGTCGCTGCGGCGCTGCCTCGAGTGCGGCAACGTCGGGTGCTGCGACTCCTCGCAGCTCCAGCACGCCACCGAGCACTTCCACGACACGCAGCACGCCGTCATGCAGTCCGCCGAGCCCGGCGAGAACTGGCGGTGGTGCTACGTGCACCACCTGACGGCGTAGCTGGGCGGGTCGCCCTGTCGCAGGTTCACCATGTTCAGTGGTCGAACCTGCACTTCACATGGCCTGCACGCCATGAGAAGTGCAGGTTCGCCTGCATCACATGGTGAAGCTGCGACAGCCGGCTAGCTCGCCGCGAACCGGATCGGGAACCGCACGGCTCCCGTGTTGCCCGACACCGGCAGCCAGTCGCCCGGGCCGTCGGGCACGGCGTCCGGCATCCGCTGGGCGAGCAGCGGCAACGCGACCGCCATGTCGGTGCGGGCGACGAAGTGCCCGAGGCAGTGGTGCACGCCGGCCCCGAAGCCGTGGTGCGGCGGGCGCTGCTGGGTGATGTCGAACGCGGGGTCGGGCATCGCGGACGGGTCGGTGCCGGCGCTGTGCGAGAGCGTCTGCACGATGCCGCCCTTCGGGATGTGCAGGCCCTGGAACTCCAGGTCCTCCAACGCCTCGCGGGTCACCCAGGTCACCGTCGGGTTGACCCGCATGACCTCCTCGACGGCGTTCTCGCCGAGCTCCGGCCGCTCGGCCAGCAGCTTCCACTGGTCGGGGTGCTGGAGCAGCGTCTGCAGCGCGAGGCCGAGCTGGTTGCGCGTGGTCTCCATCCCGGCGAACGCGAGGAACACCAGCGCGACGCCGAGCTCGTGCTCGCTGAGCCGGTCACCGTCGTCGGTCGCCTGCACCAGCGTCGTGACCAGGTCGTCCTGCGGGTGCAGGCGCCGGTCGGCGACCACCTCGGCGACGTAGCCGTACAGCCCGTCGAGCGCGGCCTCGATCCGCGGGACCTGGTTGCCGACGTCGATCGAGAACGACGCTCCGAGGTCGTCGGCCCAGTGCGCGACCTGCGGCCAGTTGTCCTCGGGCAGCCCGAGCAGCACGCAGATGATGCGGGCGGCGTACGGCTCCGCGAACTCGCTGATGAACTCGACCTCGCCCCGCCCGGCGAAGCCGTCGATCAGCTCGTTGGCGAGCGCCTGGAAGCGGGGCCGCATCGCGGCGATCGTCTTGTTGCGGAACGCCGGCATCAGCAGCCGCCGGATCCGCGAGTGGTCCTCGCCCTCGAGGCTGAGCAGGGTCTCCTGCCACCAGTCCGAGAACAGTCCGGAGTGGATGCCGTTCTGCGCGGGCCAGCGGGCGTTGCCCTGGCGGAACCGGCGGTCGCGCAGGATCGCGCTCACCTCGGCGTACCGCAGGACGGCCCAGCCCCAGTTGGTCTCGACGTACCAGCTGTCGTCACGGGCGTCGTGCACCGTGGGTGAGGTGACGTCGAACGTCGGGTCGGAGAGGTCGAAGTACGTCATGGTCGGACCATTCTGATCTCCCAGGTGCCGAGGTCGTCGTAGAGCTCCCGCGCGCCGTCGGGCTCGAAGCCCTGCCGACGGTAGAACGCGACCGCTCGGGCGTTGTCCTCCAGCACCCACAAGGAGCACGGGTCGTCGGGTCGTACGGCGTCCCAGAGCCGCTGCCCGAGCCCCGTGCCCCAGTACGCGGCGCGCGTGTAGAGCGCGTACAGCTCCACCGGCGTCCCGGCGTCGTCGCGGGTCGGGCCGAGGGTGGCGAAGCCGACCAGCTCCCCGTCGGCCTCCGCTAGGATCCGCGGCGGGCCGTCGGTGAGCTGCTTGGTCCAGGCGCTCAGCCAGCGCGGAGTGTCGGCCAGGCGCTCGGCGAGCCTCTCGGGTACGGCGTACGGGGCGTACGCCTCGCGCCAGCAAGCGTTGTGCATCGCGGCGCCGGCCGCGGCGTCGGCGGGCGCGGCGACCCGCAGGGTCGGAGTCACCCGAGCATCGTATGGAGGGCCAGTCCGGCGATGACCACCGAGGACACCAGGCCCGTGACCAGGTGCGCCCGGTGACCGGTCGCGACCTTGCCGAGCGCGGCGCCTCCGCCGGCGAGCAGCAGCTGCCAGGACGCGCTCGCGAGGAACGCGGCGAGCACGAACACGACGCCCTCGACGGCGTTCGAGACCAGGTGCTGGTTGCCCAGGACGACGGCGGCGAAGTAGACGACGGTCGTGGGGTTCACGGCCGTGATGCCGAGGAACAGGGCGAACGCCGTCCGCGCGCTCATCGGCCGGACCTCGCGCACCCTGCCCGCGGTGCCGATCGCATGGACCGCCGTCAGGCCGGCGATCACGAGCAGCACGATCCCGGAGGCGATGGTCAGCGCGTGGCTGATCGGCTCGAGGACAGTGGCGATCGCCGCGCCCGCGACCACCGCGAGTGCCGCGTAGGCACCGTCGATCGTGGCGATGCCGAGCGCGCCGGCCGCGCCCACGCGGAACGACGTACGCGCCGCGAGCGTGACGAGGAACGCCCCGACCGCGCCGATCGGGATGGCGATCGCCCAACCGGTGACGAGACCGGAGAGGACCACCTCGAGCACGGTGGCATCGTAGAGACATGAGGATCACGAAGTTCGGCCACGCCTGCGTCCGCATCGAGCACGACGGCACGACCGTCGTCCTCGACCCGGGGATGTTCACCGACGCCGAGGCCGTCGACGGCGCCGGCGCGGTGCTGATCACCCACGAGCACTTCGACCACATGGTCGTCGACCACCTCCGCGCGACCGACGCCCCGATCTTCACGATCGCCGCCGTCGAGGCCTCGATCCGCGGCGAGGCGCCGGACGTCGCGGAGCGGGTCACCGTGGTCTCGCCCGGCGACTCCTTCGACGTCGGCCTGCCGGTGCGCGCGGTCGGCGAGATGCACGCGGTCATCCACCCGGAGTTCCCGCGGATCTTCAACAGCGGCTACGTGATCGACGCCGGCGGCACGAAGATCTACCACCCGGGCGACGCGCTGACCGAGCCCGGCGAGGCGGTCGACGTACTCCTCGTGCCGTCGTCGGCCCCGTGGCTCAAGGCCTCCGAGGCCGTCGACTTCGCCCGCGCGGTGAAGGCACCGCGCAACCTCGCGATCCACGACCGGATCTACACCGACGCCGCGCACGGGATCCTCGAGAACCACATGAACGCGTTCCTGCCCCAGGAAGGGCTGGAGTACCTGCGTCGCAAGGACGGCGAGGACCTCTGACCCGAAGCTCAGCTGGTGAGGGCGTCACGCACGGGGACGAACTTCGCCTGCGACTCGGCCAGCTCGGCCTCGGGGTCGGAGTCGGCGACGATGCCGCACCCGGCGAACAGGCGCACGGTCGAGCCGGAGATCGCGGCGGAGCGCAGCGCGATGCCCCACTCGCCGTCGCCGGAGGCGTCCATCCAGCCGACCGGGCCGGCGTAGCGATCGCGCGCCATGCCCTCGATCTCCTCGATGAGCGACGTGGCGACCACGGTCGGGGTGCCGCCGACGGCGGCCGACGGGTGCAGCGCCTCGGCGAGCTGCAGCGAGGAGACGGTGGCCGCGTCGTGCACGACGCCCGCGACGTCGGTCGCGAGGTGCATGACGTTCGGCAGGTGCAGGACGAACGGCGCCTCGGGGACGTTCATCGACGAGCAGTGCGGCTCGAGGGCGTCGGCGACCGAGCGCACGGCGTACTCGTGCTCCTCGAGGTCCTTCGACGACCGCGCGAGCGTGGCCGCCAGCGCCAGGTCGCGCTCGTCGTCGCCGGTGCGCCGGATGGTGCCGGCCAGGACGCGTGACGTGACCAGGCCGCGCTCGCGGCGGACCAGCATCTCCGGCGTCGCGCCGAACATGCCGTCGACGTTGAACGTCCAGCACATGGGGTACTGCTCGGTGAGCCGCGCGAGCGGCCAGCGCACGTCGATGGGCTCGCTCGCGGTCGCCACCAGGTCGCGCGCCAGCACGACCTTCTCCAGGTCGCCGCGGCTGATCCGGGCGACGGCGTCGGCGACGACCGACATCCACTGCTCGCCGTTCAGCGCACCGTCGGCGAAGCTCACCGCAACCGGTGCGGCCGGCGGCTCCGCCGGAGCGGGTACGACGCTGACGTCGCCGACGGTCGTCAGCCAGGCCACGTCACCGCGGCGGCCGACCACGACCTGCGGGACGACGAGCACCGAGTCGCCGGGCTCGTCGCCGAACGCGAACGAGCCGAAGGAGACCAGGCCGGTGCCCGGCTCGCTGACCTCGTCGCGCACGTCGGCCCGCGCGGTCAGCTCGCTCCACCACTTGGCGGCGTCGGCGAACCGGGTGATGCCGTGGGTGCGCACCTCGGCCGCCACGCCCCATCCGACCAGGCCGTCGCCGTTGCGCAGCCACGTCACGGGCCGGTCGGCGGGGACCAGGTCGAGAAGCTTCGCCGCCGCGTCGAGGTCGAGGCGGACGGTGCGCACGGTGAGCGTCACGGCCCCGAGACTACTCAAGGACCCCGCGCGGAGCAGGTTCCGGGAGTCGGGGTACCGTCGAATCCCGTGAGCGCCACCACTTCCTCCAGCCGGGTCCCCATGTTCATCGGGATCGTCCTCGGACTCCTGATCCTGACCAGCATGGTCCTGTTCTCGGTCGTCCTGCCCGAGGCCACGGCGGACGAGGACTCGTCCGAGTCGATGTCCCTGACGCTCCCCGACTCCCTTCCGGGCGGGTACGCCGCTGCCGACCTCGAGTCCTCCTTCACCGAGGGTGAGCTCGCCGCGCAGGCGGAGGCGATCGCGAAGCAGCAGGCCGACAGCACGTCGTACGGCAACAAGGTCCTGCCGGACGTCCTGGGCACGTCGGCGGTGACCCGGAGCTACGTCGTCAACGCCACCGAGGCGGTGTTCGTCCAGGTGATCGAGGCCGAGGGCGGCGCCTTCGCCCCGAGCTCGCTGACCGACCCCGAGGCGACCGAGGGCGCGGGCGGCATCACGATGGAGAACGTCGGCGACGGCGTCTGCATCATCACGTCCGGCTCGAGCCAGCAGGGCATGCCCGCCCAGACCGCCAGCGAGTGCCAGGTCACCCGCGACGGCGTGACCGTCCAGCTCAGCTCCGACACGGTCACCGCCGAGGACCTCATGGACCTCGCCGACGACGTCTTCGAGGCGGCCGTCGAGTCCTGACGGCAGGCCCCGTAGTCTCTGCGCGTGGTCCGCGCAGAGCTCGACAAGCAGCCGTCCGACGTACGTCGCATGTTCGACGCCGTCGCCCGCCGCTACGACGTCACCAACGACGTCCTCTCGCTCGGGCAGGACCGCCAGTGGCGCAAGGCCGTGATCGCGGCCGTCGACCCGCGTCCGGGCGAGCGGGTCCTCGACCTCGCCGCCGGGACGGGTACCTCGAGCCAGCCGTTCGCGGATCGGGGTGCCGACGTGGTGCCGTGCGACTTCTCGCTCGGGATGCTCAAGGTCGGCAAGGCCGCCAAGCCGCACCTGCCGTTCACGGCCGGTGACGGGACGCAGCTGCCGTTCGCCGACGACACGTTCGACGCGGTCACGATCTCCTTCGGGCTGCGCAACATCGTGGACCCGCTGGCCGGTCTGCGCGAGATGCGCCGGGTGACCAAGCCCGGTGGCCGGCTCGTGGTGTGCGAGTTCAGCCACCCGACCTGGGCGCCGTTCCGCACGGTCTACGTCGAGTACCTCATGAAGGCGCTCCCGCCGGTCGCGCGGGCGCTGTCGTCGTCGCCGGACGCCTACGTCTACCTGGCGGAGTCGATCCGGGCGTGGCCCGACCAGCAGGGCCTGGCCAACATGGTCGAGGCCGCCGGCTGGAACGCGCCGGAGTGGAGCAACCTCTCCGGCGGGATCGTCGCGCTGCACCGCGCGACCGCCTGACCTCCGTCGGTCGAGCCCGACGAGACCTGCACTCGACGCGCTGCGTCGGCTTCGGGGGTTTCGACGACGCTCGCTGGCGCTCGCTGCTCAACCACCGGGAGTGCCGGAGCCGAGCCTGACGAGACCCCGCACTCGACGCGCTGCGTCGGCTTCGGGGGTTTCGACGACGCTTCGCTGGCGCTCGCTGCTCAACCACCGGGAGTGCCGGAGCCGAGCCTGACGAGACCTGCACTCGACGCGCTGCGTCGGCTTCGGGGGTTTCGACGACGCTCGCTGGCGCTCGCTGCTCAACCACCGGGAGTGCCGGCGTCGAGCCTGACGAGGCCGTGCCCCGGCGCTCGCTGCTCAACCACCGGGAGTGCCGGAGTCGAGACTGTCGAGGCCCTGCCCCTGCGCTCGCCCGCGCTCGCCGCTCCATCACCGGAGGCCCGAATTAGCACACGTTCCCATTGCCGAAATCCCCAGGTCAGGCTGGGTATTCAGGGGGTGCGCCGGGTTCGGGCACCCCCGGGTGCGGCCTGCTTTCGGGAGTGGTTAACTGTGTTCCGCGACACTTAGTGATTCAGTTCACAAAGTCACAAAATGCTGATGGGAAGGCAAGGCATGGAGCTCTACACGCCGGTGCTGGTACTGGCTCTCATCGCTGCAGCGTTCGCGGTCGGCTCCGTGATCATGAGCGCGTTCGTCGGCCCGAGCCGCTACAACCGGGCCCGGCTGGACTCCTACGAGTGCGGCATCGAGCCCACTCCGCAGCCGGTCGGCGGCGGCCGGTTCCCGGTGAAGTACTACATCACCGCGATGCTCTTCATCGTCTTCGACATCGAGATCATCTTCCTGTACCCGTGGGCGGTGCAGTTCGACTCCCTGAAGCTCTTCGGGCTGGTCGAGATGGTCATCTTCATCGCCACCGTCTTCGTCGCCTACGCCTATGTCTGGCGCCGCGGCGGCCTCGAATGGGATTGAGGGCCGTGATGTACGCACCCTGCCTGCGTTCTCGTCGGTCGACGACCGCCAGGGCGCTTCGCGCCCCCCTCGGCCTTGGCATGGCACGCACCTCACGACTCTCGACGAGCTGGGAGAACAACTGACATGGTCGGTATCGAAGAGAAGCTCCCCAGCGGCGTCCTGCTGACGACCGTCGAGGGCGTCGCGGGCTACATGCGCAAGGCGTCGTTCTGGCCGGCGACCTTCGGCCTCGCCTGCTGCGCCATCGAGATGATGACCAGCGGCGGCCCGAAGTACGACCTGGCTCGCTTCGGCATGGAGGTCTTCCGCGCCAGCCCGCGCCAGGCCGACCTGATGATCGTGGCCGGCCGCGTGAGCCAGAAGATGGCCCCGGTCCTGCGCCAGATCTACGACCAGATGCCGAACCCCAAGTGGGTACTGGCGATGGGCGTCTGCTCCAGCAGCGGCGGGATGTTCAACAACTACGCCGTCGTCCAGGGCGTCGACCACGTCGTCCCCGTCGACATGTACCTCCCCGGCTGCCCGCCGCGTCCGGAGATGCTCATCGACGCGATCCTCAAGCTGCACGACCAGGTCCAGAACACCAAGCTCGGCGTCAACCGCGAGCGCCAGATCGAGGAGCTCGAGACCGCCGCCCTCCGCGCGCTGCCCACCTCCGAGATGAAGGGCATGCTCCGGTGACCGAGTCCGACCACACCGACAAGACTCCCGAGAACGTCCCCGCCCCGACCGGCGAGGTCCAGCAGGTCGGCGTCCGCCAGGGCATGTTCGGCGTCCACGGCACCGGCGACACCAGCGGGTACGGCGGCCTCACCCAGGCCAAGGTCCTGCCCGGTGAGGCCCAGCGCCCGTACGGCGGCTGGTTCGACGAGGTCGCCGACGCGCTCGAGGCCGCGGCCGGTGCCGCCGGGCTCGAGCTCGGCGCCAGCCGCGTGGTGGTCCACCGTGGCGAGATCACGTTCCACGTGCGTCGCGAGGACCTGCTCGCGGTCGCGCAGCTGCTGCGCGACGACGAGCGGCTGCGCTTCGAGTTCTGCTCCGGCGTCAGCGGCGTGCACTACCCCGAGGACTCCGGCCACGAGCTGCACGCGGTCTACCACCTGCTCTCGATGACCCACAACCGCCGGATCCGCCTCGAGGTCACCGCGCCCGACGCCGATCCGCACATCCCGTCGATCGTGTCGGTCTACCCGACCAACGACTGGCACGAGCGCGAGACGTTCGACATGTTCGGCATCGTCTTCGACGGTCACCCCGCGCTCACGCGGATCCTGATGCCCGACGACTGGCCGGGCCACCCGCAGCGCAAGGACTACCCCCTCGGCGGCATCCCCGTCGAGTACAAGGGCGGCACGGTTCCGCCTCCTGACGAGCGCAGGAGCTACAACTGATGAGCACCGACTACTACGCAGGCAGCTCCGAGACGACCGAGGGCAAGGTCTTCACCGTCACCGGTCAGGACTGGGACTCGATCGCCGAGGGTCTTGCAGAAGAGGCCGACGAGCGGGTCGTGGTCAACATGGGCCCGCAGCACCCGTCCACGCACGGCGTGCTCCGGCTGATCCTCGAGCTCGAGGGCGAGACGGTCACCGAGGCCCGCTGCGGCATCGGCTACCTGCACACGGGCATCGAGAAGAACATGGAGTACCGCTCCTGGACGCAGGGCGTCACGTTCTGCACCCGGATGGACTACCTCTCGCCGTTCCACAACGAGATGACCTACGTGCTCGGCGTCGAGCGGCTGCTCGACATCGAGGACGAGATCCCCGAGAAGGCCCAGGTCATGCGGGTCCTGCTCATGGAGCTCAACCGCATCTCATCGCACCTGGTCTGCATCGCCACCGGCGGCATGGAGATCGGCGCGCTGACCGTGATGACGATCGGCTTCCGCGAGCGCGAGCTGGTGCTCGACCTGTTCGAGCTGATCACCGGCCTGCGGATGAACCACGCGTTCATCCGCCCCGGTGGTGTCGCGCAGGACCTGCCGCCGGGCGCGCTCGACGAGATCCGCGGCTTCATCGCGCTGATGCGCAAGCGCCTCCCCGAGTACGCCGACCTCTGCAACGCGAACCCGATCTTCAAGGCCCGTCTCGAGGGCGTCGGCCACCTCGACCTAGCCGGCTGCCTCGCGCTCGGCCTCAGCGGACCGGTGCTGCGCAGCACCGGCTACCCGTGGGACCTGCGCAAGACCCAGCCGTACTCCGGCTACGAGACCTACGACTTCGACGTGCAGACCTGGGACACCAGCGACTCGTACGGCCGGTTCCGGGTGCGCCTCGCCGAGATGTGGGAGTCGCTGAAGATCGTCGAGCAGGCCGCGGACCGGCTGGCGAAGATGGACGGTCAGCCGGTGATGGTCGGCGACAAGAAGATCGCCTGGCCCAGCCAGCTCGCGATCGGCAGCGACGGCATGGGCAACAGCCTCGACCACATCCGCCACATCATGGGTGAGTCGATGGAAGCGCTGATCCACCACTTCAAGCTGGTGACCGAGGGCTTCCGGGTCCCGGCCGGCCAGGCCTACGTCCCGATCGAGTCGCCCCGCGGCGAGCTCGGGGCGCACGTCGTCTCCGACGGCGGCACGCGACCGTTCCGGGCGCACTTCCGGGACCCGTCGTTCACCAACCTGCAGGCCACGAGCGTGATGAGTGAGGGCGGCATGGTCGCCGACGTCATCGTCGCGATCGCGTCCATCGACCCGGTGATGGGAGGCGTCGACCGGTAATGGCGATCGACGACAAGACCAAGAGCGAGCTCCGCGAGATCGCGGCGCGCTACCCCGAGGCCCGCTCCGGCCTGCTGCCGATGCTGCACCTGGTGCAGTCGGTCGAGGGCCGGGTCACCTCCGAGGGCATCGAGCTGTGCGCGGAGATCCTCGGCATCACCGCGGCCGAGGTCAGCGGTGTCGCGACGTTCTACACGATGTACAAGCGCCGCCCGGTCGGCGACTACCACGTCGGCGTCTGCACCAACACGCTCTGCGCGGTGATGGGCGGCGACGCGATCTTCGAGCGGCTCAAGGGCCACCTCGACGTCGGCAACGACGAGACCACCGAGGACGGCAAGATCACCCTCGAGCACGTCGAGTGCAACGCGGCCTGCGACTACGCACCGGTCGTGATGGTCAACTGGGAGTTCATGGACAACCAGACCCCGGAGTCCGCGACGCAGCTGGTCGACGACCTCCGCGCGGGCAAGGAGGTCCAGTCGACCCGGGGCCCGAAGATCTGCACCTGGCGCGAGGCCGAGCGGGTGCTCGCCGGCTTCCCCGACGGACGTGCCGACGACGGCCCGGCCGCCGGTCCGGCCTCGCTGGTCGGCCTCGAGATCGCCCGCGAGCAGGGCTGGACCGCACCGGAGGCCAACAATGCCTGACACCCTGACCCCGGTCCTCACCGACAACTGGGGTGACGACCGCGCCTGGACGCTCGCGTCGTACGCCGCCCGCGGCGGCTACTCCGCGCTCGACAAGGCGTTCGCGATGGACCCCGACGCGATCATCGCCGCGGTCAAGGACTCCGGTCTCCGCGGTCGTGGCGGCGCCGGCTTCCCGACCGGCATGAAGTGGGGCTTCATCCCGCAGGACAACCCGAAGCCGAAGTACCTCGTCGTCAACGCCGACGAGTCGGAGCCGGGCACCTGCAAGGACATCCCGCTGATGATGGCCAGCCCGCACACGCTCGTGGAGGGCGTGATCATCAGCTCCTACGCGATCCGCGCCAACAAGGCGTTCATCTACATCCGCGGCGAGGTGCTGCACGTGATCCGCCGCGTGCAGAACGCCGTGCGCGAGGCGTACGACGCCGGGCACCTCGGCAAGAACATCCACGGTTCCGGCTACGACCTCGACGTCGTGGTCCACGCCGGCGCCGGCGCCTACATCTGCGGCGAGGAGACCGCGCTGCTCGAGGGCCTCGAGGGCCGTCGCGGCCAGCCGCGGCTGCGCCCGCCGTTCCCCGCGGTCGCCGGCCTCTACGCCTCCCCGACGGTCATCAACAACGTCGAGTCCATCGCGTCGGTGCCGAGCATCATCGGCAACGGGGCGAGCTGGTTCTCGTCGATGGGCACCGAGAAGTCCAAGGGCTACGGCATCTTCTCGCTCTCGGGCCACGTCAAGAAGCCCGGCCAGTACGAAGCCCCGCTCGGCATCACGCTGCGCACGCTGATCGACCTGGCCGGCGGCATGCGTGAGGGCCACGAGCTGAAGTTCTGGACGCCCGGCGGCTCGAGCACGCCCATCCTCACGGCCGAGCACCTCGACGTACCCCTCGACTTCGAGGGCGTCGGCGCGGCCGGCTCGATGCTCGGCACGCGCGCGCTGCAGATCTTCGACGACACCACCTGCGTGGTGCGTGCGGTGCTGCGGTGGACCGAGTTCTACAAGCACGAGTCCTGCGGCAAGTGCACCCCGTGCCGCGAGGGCACGTGGTGGCTGGTGCAGACCCTGGCCGCGCTGGAGAAGGGGCAGGGGAGCGAGGCCGACCTCGACCTGCTGCTCGACCAGTGCGACAACATCCTCGGCCGCTCGTTCTGCGCGCTGGCCGACGGTGCGGTGAGCCCGATCTCGAGCTCGATCCAGTACTTCCGCGACGAGTACGTCGCGCACCTCACCCACGGCGGTTGTCCCTTCGACCACACCGCCTCGACCCTCTTCGCCGCTGAGGGAGCGAACGCATGACGGTCACGACAGGCTCGACCGACGGAGTCGAGAAGGTGGACCTGGTCACCGTCACCATCGACGGCATCCAGGTCAGCGTTCCCAAGGACACGCTGGTGATCCGCGCGGCCGAGCAGGTCGGCGTGCAGATCCCGCGCTTCTGCGACCACCCGCTGCTCGCGCCGGTCGGCGCCTGCCGCCAGTGCCTGGTCGACGTGCCGGACGCCGGCAACGGCCGGGGCTTCCCGAAGCCGCAGGCCTCCTGCACGCTGCCGGTCGCCGAGGGCATGGTCGTGCACACGCAGGCCACCAGCCCCGTCGCCGACAAGGCGCAGCAGGGGATCATGGAGTTCCTGCTGATCAACCACCCGCTGGACTGCCCGGTCTGTGACAAGGGCGGCGAGTGCCCGCTGCAGAACCAGGCGATGTCCAACGGCCGCGGCGAGACCCGCTTCGAGGGCGTGAAGCGCACCTTCCCGAAGCCGATCAACATCTCCCCGCAGGTGCTGCTCGACCGCGAGCGCTGCATCGTCTGCCAGCGCTGCACCCGCTTCGCCTCCGAGATCGCCGGCGACCCGTTCATCGAGCTGGTCGAGCGCGGCGCTCAGCAGCAGATCGGCATCGCCGAGAACGCGCCGTTCCTCTCGTACTTCTCCGGCAACGTCATCCAGATCTGCCCGGTCGGTGCGCTGACGAGCGCGGAGTACCGCTTCCGCTCGCGGCCGTTCGACCTGGTCTCGTCGCCGTCGATCGCCGAGCACGACTCGTGCGGCTCCGCGATCCGCGTCGACCACCGCCGCGGCAAGGTCATGCGCCGGCTGTCCGGCAACGACCCCGAGGTCAACGAGGAGTGGATCACTGACAAGGACCGGTTCGCGTTCCACTACGCGAACCAGCCCGACCGGTTGACCTACCCGCAGGTCCGTGACGAGGACGGGTCCCTGCGCCCCGCCTCGTGGCCGGAGGCCTTCGCCGTCGCCGCCCGCGGGCTGCGCGCGGCGGGCTCGTCCGCGGTCCTCACCGGCGGTCGGCTGACCGCCGAGGACGCCTACGCGTACAGCAAGTTCGCCCGCGTGGCGCTGGGCACCAACGACATCGACTTCCGCTCCCGGCCGCTCTCGGCCGAGGAGGCGTCGTTCCTCGCGTCCGAGGTGGTGCTCCGCACCCCGTCTCAGGGGGCGGTCTCCTTCTCCGACCTCGAGTCGGCGAAGACCGTGGTGCTCGTCGGGCTCGAGCCCGAGGACGAGGCCGGCGCGATCTTCCTGCGGCTGCGCAAGGCGGTGACGGCAGGCACGACCCGCGTCGTGTCGATCGCGCCGTACGCCACCCGCGGCCTGACGAAGCTGGCCGGAGAGCTGGTCCGGACGGCGCCCGGCGAGGAGGCCGCCGCGATCGCGGCCCTCGACGTCGACGCCGACACGGTCCTGCTCGTCGGCGAGCGCCTCGCGACGTCGCCCGGCGCGCTGAGCGCTGCCGCCGAGTCCGGCGCCCGTCTGGCGTGGGTGCCGCGCAGGGCCGGCGACCGCGGTGCGGTCGAGACCGGCTGCCTGCCGAACCTGCTGCCCGGTGGCCGCCCGGTCTCCGACGCCGCTGCCCGCGTCGACGCCGCCACCACGTGGGGTGTCGACTCGCTGCCCGACTCCGCAGGCCGTGACGCCGACCAGATCGTCGCGGCGCTGGTCGCCGGCGAGCTCGGCGGCCTGGTCATCGGTGGCGTCGACCCGGACGACACCAGCGACCCGGCCGCGACCCGTGCGGCGATCGAGGCGGCGTCGTTCGTCGTCGCGCTCGAGCTGCGTGAGACCGACGTGACCCGGGCCGCCGACGTGGTGTTCCCGGTCGCCCCGGTCACCGACAAGGCCGGGATGTTCGTGACGTGGGAGGGCCGCCCGCGGACCTTCGACGCGGTCTTCAGCAACCCGAACTCCCTGCCGGACCTGCGGATCCTCGCCGGCATCGCCGAGGAGCTGGACCTGTCCCTGGGCTTCCGCACCGTCGCCGAGGCGCGGGCGCAGATGGAGGAGATGGGCCCCTGGGACGGCGCGCGAGCTGCCCACAGCCCGGTCCCGACGAGCTCGACCACCGGGGACGGTCTGGCCGTCTCGACGTGGAAGCTGCTCGTCGACAACGGCTCGATGCAGGACGGCGACAAGGCCTATCTCGCCACCGGCCGTGCGCCGGTCGCGCGGCTGAGCCGGTCGGCGTACGACGCGGTCGGGCCGACCGTCACCCTCACCGGTGACCGCGGCTCGGTCACGCTGCCGGCCGAGCCCGCCGACCTCGCCGACGGTGTGGTCTGGGTCCCTGCGAACTCCTTCGGCCGCGGCGTGCTGGCCGACCTCGCCTCGCCCGGCAGCCGGGTCACCGTGAAGGGAGCGAACCAGTGATCGTGATGGAGGCCGACGACCTGTCGGAGTTCGGCAACGACGTCTGGTGGATCGTCCTGGTCAAGGCCCTGATGATCTTCGTGGTCCTGGTCCTGCTCACGCTGTTCAACATCTGGTGGGAGCGCCGGGTCGTGGCCCGCATGCAGCACCGGATCGGCCCCAACGTGCACGGACCCTTCGGCCTGCTCCAGTCCCTCGCGGACGGCGTGAAGCTGGCGCTGAAGGAGGACATCATCCCGAAGGCCGCGGACAAGTGGGTCTTCCTGCTCGCGCCGGTGATCGCGACGGTCCCCGCGTTCGTGACGTTCGCGGTGATCCCGTTCGGCCCGGTCGTGAACCTCTTCGGGCAGGAGACGCCGCTCCAGCTGACCGACATGCCGGTGGCCGTGCTGTTCGTGATGGCGGTCGCCTCGATCGGCATCTACGGCATCGTGCTCGGCGGCTGGTCGAGCGGCTCGACGTACTCGCTGCTCGGCGGCCTGCGCTCGAGTGCGCAGATGATCTCCTACGAGGTCGCGATGGGCCTCGCGCTCGTCGCGGTGTTCCTGTACGCCGGCTCGATGTCGACCTCCGAGATCGTCGAGGCGCAGGACGACCTGTGGTTCGGCCTGATCCTGGTGCCGTCGTTCGTGATCTACGTGATCGCGATGATCGGTGAGACCAACCGCGCGCCGTTCGACCTCCCCGAGGCCGAGGGCGAGCTGGTGGGTGGCTTCCACACCGAGTACAGCTCGCTGAAGTTCGCGCTGTTCTTCCTGGCCGAGTACATCAACATGGCGACGGTGTCCGCGCTCGCGACCACGCTGTTCCTCGGCGGCTGGCACGCGCCGTTCTGGATCGACGAGGTCTGGGCGGGCGCCAACCAGGGCTACTGGCCGGTGCTGTGGTTCTTCGGCAAGGTGCTGTTCTTCATCTTCATCTTCATCTGGCTGCGCGGCTCGCTGCCCCGCCTGCGCTACGACCAGTTCATGGCGTTCGGCTGGAAGCGGCTGATCCCGATCGCGTTGGTCTGGATCGTCGCGGTCGCGACCATCCGCTCGATCTCGCTCGACGGCGGCATCGACCGGCAGTACCTCCTGATCGGCATCGGCGCCCTGGCGGTGATCTTCCTGGTGCTGTTCTTCGTCGGCGCCAAGGAGGAGTCCGACGCCGAGGAGGCCGCCGTCGCGGCTCCGCACCCGGGCGGCTTCCCGGTCCCGCCGATGCCGGCCGGTGGTGCCGTCCGCGGCGCGGCCCAGCCGCTGACGTTCTCATCATCCAGCCCCACCGTCACGGGAGGCGACGCCTGATGGCCGACGAGTCCAAGAGCATGAAGGAACAGTTCTGGGACCCCATCGCGGGTTTCGGGGTGACCTTCCGGACGATGTTCAAGAAGGTCGTCACCGAGCAGTACCCGTTCGACAAGGACCAGCACCCGACGGCACCGCGCTTCCACGGCCGGCACCAGCTCAACCGCTGGCCCGACGGCCTGGAGAAGTGCATCGGCTGCGAGCTGTGCGCCTGGGCCTGCCCGGCCGATGCGATCTACGTCGAGGGTGCGTCGAACACCGATCTGCCCGACGGGTCTGGGCGCTTCAGCCCCGGCGAGCGCTACGGCCGCGTCTACCAGATCAACTACCTGCGCTGCATCCTCTGCGGCCTGTGCATCGAGGCCTGCCCGACGCGCGCGCTCACGATGACCAACGAGTACGAGCTGGCCGACAACAACCGGGCGGACCTCATCTACGAGAAGTCCGACCTGCTCGCCCCGCTGCTGCCGGGCATGGAGCAGCCGCCGCACCCGATGCGGCTCGGTGACGACGAGGGCGCCTACTACCGCGGCGAGTACTCCGCGCCGGCGCCGGCCGCCGCTGGACAGGAGGCGGACAAGTGACCGCGTTCTGGATCCTCGCGCCGATCATGGTGATCGCCGCGCTCGGCATCCTGTTCGTCCGCAAGGCCGTGCACGCCGCGCTGCTGCTGGCGGTCGTGATGATCAGCCTCGCCGTCCTGTACGCCGGGCTCGACGCGCCGTTCCTCTTCGCGGTGCAGATCATCGTCTACACCGGCGCGATCCTGATGCTGTTCCTCTTCGTGCTGATGCTCGTCGGCGTCGACGCGTCGGACTCCGTCGTCGAGACGATCCGCGGCCAGCGGGTGCTCGCGATGCTCGGCGGACTGGCCCTCGGCCTGCTGCTGGTCATCGGCCTCGGCCAGATCTCGCTCGGCACCGCGGTCGGCCTCGACGAGGCCAACGAGGGCGGCAACATCCAGGCCCTCGCCAACATCCTGTTCTCCCGCTACGTCTTCGGCTTCGAGGTCACCAGCGCGCTGCTGATCACGGCGGCCGTCGGCGCGATGGTGCTCGCGCACCGCGAGCGCCTGACGCCCAAGCCGACCCAGCAGGCCCAGGCCGCCCAGCGGGTCCAGGACTACGCGGAGTCCGGCAAGCACCTCGGTCCGCTGCCGTCGCCCGGCGTCTACGCCCGGCACAACGCGGTCGACACCCCGGCGCTGCTGCCGGACGGCACCGCCGCCCCGACCTCGGTGTCGCGGGTGCTCACGGCCCGGGGCGTCGTCCGCTCCGCGCCGGCGCTCGCCGAGGACATCCAGGAGATCGACCGCCAGGTCGGCGGGGCGCCGCACGCCGGCGGCCGCGACGCGGCCACGCCGGCGTCCACGACCGAGGACGCTCCGGCGACGGGAGATGACGCGTGAACATCACCGCCTACATCGTCCTCTCGGGCATCCTCTTCACGATCGGGTGCGTCGGGGTCCTGACCCGGCGCAACGCGATCGTCGTGTTCATGTGCGTCGAGCTGATGCTCAACGCCTCGAACCTCGCGCTGGTCGCCTTCGCCAAGCAGCACGGCAACCTCGACGGCCAGATCGCCGCCTTCTTCGTGATGGTGGTGGCCGCGGCCGAGGTCGTGGTCGGGCTCGCGATCATCATGACCATCTTCCGGACCCGTCGCTCGGCCTCGGTCGACGACGCCAGCCTCCTCAAGTACTAGGAGCGACGTACAGATGATTGCTCTGCACGGAGGCGAGACCATCCCGGTCGTCGACCCGACCTCCGCGGACGGCGTCTTCAGCCTGCTCTGGCTGATCATCGCGCTGCCCCTGGCGGGCGCTGCGATCCTGCTGATCGGTGGCAAGTACACCGACAAGTGGGGCCACCTGCTCGGCACGGCGCTGCCGATCGGCTCGTTCGTCCTGTCGGTGGTGATGTTCTTCAGCCTGCTCGGCCGGGCCGACGACGACCGCCAGGTCTCGCAGCACCTGTACACCTGGTTCGAGGTCGGCCACCTCGACGTGGGCATGGACCTGCTGTACGACCCGCTGTCGGCGCTGTTCCTGCTGCTGATCACCGGCGTCGGGTCACTGATCCACGTCTACTCGATCGGCTACATGTCGCACGACCCGCGTCGGCGCCGGTTCTTCGGCTACCTCAACCTCTTCGTCTCCGCGATGCTGATGCTGGTGCTCGCCGAGAACTACCTCGGCCTGTTCCTCGGCTGGGAGGGCGTCGGCCTGGCGTCGTACCTGCTGATCAGCTTCTGGCAGCACAAGCCCAGCGCAGCGGCTGCGGGCAAGAAGGCGTTCGTGATCAACCGCGTCGGCGACATGGGTCTGTCGCTCGCGATCATGATGTTCTTCGTCCTGTTCGGCTCCACCAGCTTCACGGTGATCAGCGAGAACGTCGCCAACGCGTCGGAGACGCAGGTGACGATCCTCGGCCTCCTGCTCCTGGTCGGTGCCTGCGGCAAGTCCGCGCAGTTCCCGCTCCAGGCCTGGCTGCTGGACGCGATGGAGGGCCCGACCCCGGTGTCGGCGCTCATCCACGCCGCGACCATGGTGACCGCGGGCGTCTACCTGATCGTCCGCTCCAACTTCGTGTTCGAGCTCGCCCCGCACGCGCAGACCGCCGTGGTGGTCGTCGCGATCATCTCGATCTTCTGGGGTGCGTGGATCGGCTGCGCGAAGGACGACATCAAGAAGGCCCTCGCCGGCTCCACGATGAGCCAGATCGGCTACATGATGCTGGCCGCCGGCCTCGGCGTCGCGGGCTACGCGTTCGCGATCTTCCACCTGCTGATGCACGGCTTCTTCAAGGCCAACATGTTCCTCGGCGCCGGCTCGGTCATGCACGGCATGGACGACGACGTGGACATGCGCCACTACGGCATGGTCCGCAAGGCGATGCCGATCACGTACCTGACGTTCGCGATGGGCTACCTCGCGATCATCGGGTTCCCCGGTTTCTCCGGCTTCTGGTCGAAGGACAAGATCATCGAGACCGCGCTGGCCGACAACTGGCTGGTCGGGCTCTGCGCCCTGCTGGGCGCGGGCGTCACGGGCTTCTACATGACCCGGATGATGCTGATGACGTTCTTCACCAACAAGCGCTGGGAGAAGGACGTCCACCCGCACGAGTCGCCGTCGGTGATGACCGTGCCGTTGATCGTGCTCGCCGCACTGTCGGTGCTCGGCGGGGTCCTCATCCTCAACGACTGGATCGTCGACTTCCTCGCGCCGGTCACGGGCGTCGGTGCGCACGAGGACCCGCCGCTCCCGGCGCTTGTCATCAGCATCATCGCCGTGTGCGTGGTGGCTGTCGGTGTCGCCCTGGCCTGGGTCCTGATCGGCAAGCGCGACGTGCCGCGCGAGGCGCCCCAGGACGTCTCGTTCGTCACGCGGGCCGGCCGTGAAGAGGTCTACGGCAACCTGATCAACGACACCCTCGTGGTGAACCCGGGTCGTCACGCAGTCGCCGGCTCGCTGGTCCTGGACGACAAGGTGGTCGACGGCGTCCTCACCGGCGGCCCGATGGCGGTCGGCGCGCTCGCCACCGTCGGACGCCGGGTCCAGAACGGCTACGTCCGCTCCTACGCCCTGTCCCTGCTCGCCGGCACCCTGATCGTCGTGCTGGCCCTCCTGGCGGTGAACCTGACGTGAACGACTTCCCCTGGCTGACAGTCCTCTGGGCCGTGCCCCTCGTGGGTGCGGTGCTGGTGGCCTTCCTGCCCAAGGCGCCCGGCTCGGTGCTGCCCAAGCAGGTCGCGCTGGGCTTCTCGCTGCTCACGCTCGCGGTGGGCATCGCGGTCGCCGCGCAGTTCGACACCGGCGACGGTGGCATGCAGCTGCAAGAGACGCACACGTGGATCGAGGCGTTCGGCGTCCACTACGCGCTGGGTGTCGACGGGCTCGGCCTGCTGCTGATCCTGCTGACCGTGGCCCTCGTCCCGGTCGTGTTCGTCGCGTCCTGGAACGAGGCGGACGGCAGGAACGTGCCGGCGTTCTTCGCCTGGGCGCTCGCCCTCGAGGCGTTCGCGCTGATCGTGTTCGCGGCGACCGACGTGTTCCTGTTCTACGTCGTGTTCGAGGCCACGCTGATCCCGGCGTACTTCCTGATCGGCGGGTTCGGCCGTGAGGGCCGCGCGTTCGCGGCACTCAAGTTCCTGATGTACCAGCTCGGCGGTGGCCTCGTGCTGCTCGCCGCGGTGATCGGGCTGTACGTCGTGTCGGCCGACGCCGGCAACCCGTCGTACCTCCTGTCGGACCTGCAGAACATCGACATGAGCACCACGTGGGAGCGGTGGCTGTTCATCGGCTTCATGATCGCGTTCGCGGTCAAGGCGCCGCTGTTCCCGCTGCACACGTGGCTGGCCGACACGACCGAGAAGGCGACGCCGGGAACCAGCGTGCTGCTGGTCTGCGTGCTCGACAAGATCGGCACCTTCGGCATGCTGCGGTTCTGCCTCGGGCTGTTCCCGGAGGCCTCGCAGTGGGCGACGCCGGTCGTCGTGACGCTGGCGCTGATCTCCATCGTGTACGGCGCGTTCCTCGCGATCGGCCAGGACGACATCCTGCGCCTCATCGGCCTGACGTCGCTGAGCCACTTCGGCTTCATCACGCTCGGGATCTTCGCGTTCAGCAGCCAGGGTGGCTCCGGCTCGATCCTCTACATGGTCAACCACGGTGTCGGGACCGCCGCGCTGTTCCTGATCGCGGGCTACCTGATCAAGCGCAAGGGCACCTCGCTCATCAGCGAGATCAGCGGCGTCCAGAACCGGGCGCCCGTCCTCGCCGGCCTGTTCCTGATCGCCGGCCTCGCGACGCTCGGCCTGCCCGGCCTCAGCCAGTTCGTCTCCGAGATCCTGGTGATGATCGCGGCCTTCGACTACCACTGGTGGGTCGGCGTCGTCGCGGTCACCGGCATCGTGCTCGCCGCGATCTACGTGCTCTGGCTCTACCAGCGCACGATGACCGGCCCGTCGGTCCCCGGCGACGAGGGACTCAAGGACCTGAACCGGCGCGAGCTGGTCGCGGTCGTGCCCCTGATGGTCGCACTGGTGTTCTTCGGGTTCTTCCCGATGCCGCTGCTCGACGCCGCGAACCCGACCGTCGACACCCTGCTGGAACACGTCGGGGTGTCCGATGACGAACCCACGGTGCCGGCCGCGGACCACGCCGAGGAAGGTGCTCACTGATGGACTTCGTGAAGCCCAGCATCGAGTACGCCGAGATCTGGCCGCTGCTCGTCATCTTCGGGGTCGCGTGCCTCGGTGTCGTCGTCGAGGCCTTCGTGCCGCGCGAGCGCCGCTACCTCGTGCAGACCGTGCTCGCCGCCCTGGGGCTGGTGGCCGCCCTGGTCGGCACCATCATGATCGCGGGCGAGCTCGACGTCCTCGGGGACGGCCAGGCGCGTGGCCTGATCGGCGTCGAGGGCTCGCTCGCCATCGACGGGCCGACGGTGTTCCTGTGGGGCATCATCCTGGTCTTCTCGCTCGGCGGCGTGCTGCTGTTCGCGGAGCGCCGGCTCGAGGGCGGGGTGTCGGCGTTCGCCGGCCAGGCCGCCGCGCTGCCGGGCACCGAGGCGGAGCGCCAGGCGTCGACCCGCGGCCTCGAGCACACCGAGGTTTACCCGCTGATGATGTTCGCGGTCTTCGGCATGATGATGTTCCCCGCCGCGAACGACCTGCTGACGCTGTTCGTCGCGCTCGAGGTGCTCTCGCTGCCGCTGTACCTGCTCTGCGGCCTCGCCCGCCGGCGCCGGCTGCTCAGCCAGGAGGCCGCGCTCAAGTACTTCCTGCTCGGTGCGTTCTCCTCCGGCTTCTTCCTGTACGGCGTCGCGCTGGTCTACGGCTTCGCCGGCTCCATGGACTACGCCGACATCAGCGAGGCGGTCAGCAACGACGTCGGCAACAGCACGCTGCTGCTGATCGGCCTCGGCATGCTCGCGGTCGGCCTGCTGTTCAAGGTCGGCGCCGCGCCGTTCCACAACTGGACCCCGGACGTCTACCAGGGCGCCCCGACCCCGGTCACCGGCTTCATGGCCGCCGGCACCAAGATCGCCGCTTTCGGCGCGCTGATGCGACTCTTCTACGTCGCCTTCGGATCCGAGCGCTGGTCGTGGCAGCCGATGCTGTGGGTGATCGCGATCCTGACGATGGTCGTCGGCGCCGTCCTCGCGGTCGTGCAGACCGACATGAAGCGGATGCTGGCCTACTCCTCGGTGGCGCACACCGGCTTCCTGCTCACCGGCGTGCTCGGCGTGCAGCAGGCCTCGCAGCTCTCCGACGGCGAGGTCACCTCGATGCAGGCGGTGCTGTTCTACCTGACGACGTACGGCTTCGCGATGATCGGCGCCTTCGCCGTGGTGACGCTGGTGCGCGACTCCGGTGGCGAGGCGACGTCGTTCGCGCGCTGGCAGGGTCTCGGCAAGCGGTCGCCGCTGGTGGCCGGCCTGTTCGCGTTCTTCCTGCTGTCGATGGCCGGCATCCCGCTGACCGCCGGCTTCGTCGGGAAGTGGGCGGTGTTCACGGTCGCGCTGTCCGCCGGCGCCTGGCCGGTGGTGATCGCCGCGATCCTCTGCAGCATCGTCGCGGTGTTCTTCTACGTGCGGGTGATCGTGCTGATGTTCTTCGTCGAGGGTGAGCCCGAGGGCGAGGTGGCCAGCGTGACCCGGCCGTCGATCCTGACCAGCGCGACCATCCTCGTGGGCCTTGCCGCGACCCTCGTCCTGGGCATCCTGCCCGGCCCGGTTCTCACGCTCGCGGCCCATGCGGGAGAATTCGTCAGGTGACGTTCCCTGGGTTGGCGCTTCCCGTAACTGACGACGCTCTCGCCGGTCGGCTTCGCGACCGGATGGTCGTGGTCGAGGAGGCGCTGGCGGGCCACGTCCGCAGCCGCGCAGGCTTCGTCAGTGAGACCGCCGGCCACCTGATGGCCGCGGGCGGGAAGCGGTTCCGGCCGCTGCTGGTGCTGCTCGCCGCGGAGACCGGCGACCACCCGGAGTCCGAGGAGGTCGTCACCGCGGCGTGCGTCGTCGAGCTCACCCACCTGGCGTCGCTGTACCACGACGACGTCATGGACGAGGCGGACCTGCGCCGCGGCGCCGACACCGCCCACTCCATCTGGGGCAACCACGTCGCGATCCTCACCGGCGACTTCCTGTTCTCGAAGTCCTCGGAGCTGACCGCCGACCTGGGCGCGGACGCCGTCCGCATCCAGGCGCAGACGTTCACCCGCCTGGTCGAGGGGCAGATCCTCGAGACCGTCGCGCCGCAGCCGGGGGAGGACCCGCTCGCGCACTACCTCGAGGTGGTCGCCGGCAAGACCGGCTCGCTGATCGCCACGTCGGCCCGGTACGGCGCCCGCTTCGGCGGCGCCTCCCAGGAGGTCGAGGAGGCGCTGACGGCGTACGGCGAGATCGTCGGCTCGGCGTTCCAGCTCTCCGACGACATCCTCGACATCGCCTCCGACTCCGGCGAGTCCGGCAAGACCCCGGGCACCGACCTGCGCGAGGGCGTGCCCACGCTGCCGGTGCTGATGGCCCGCGCCGCGAACGACCCCGCCGACGCCCGCCTGATCGAGCTGCTCGACGGTGACCTCGGCGACGACGACCGGCACGCCGAGACGCTCGACCTGCTCCGCAAGCACCCGGCGATGGACGAGGCCCGCGCCTACGTCGTCGCCCAGGCGGCCGAGGCCAAGGCCAAGCTCGCCGTACTCCCCCCGGGCCCGGTCCGCGACGCCCTCGAGGCGTTCGCCGACGTGGTCGCCGTCCGCTCCTCCTAGTCCGGTCGTCCTAGTCGGGTCGTCCGCCTCTCGGGTGGCTCTGGACCGTCGGCAGGCGGACGACTCACCCTGCTCGATTCGGGTTAGGTTAGGCTCACCTCACTTTCATAGAGTGAGGAGTCTCCCGTGGCGCGTCGTGCCCTGTTCGTCCTGCTCGCCCCTGCGCTCCTCGTCGGCTGCGGCAGCGAGAGCGATGACAGCACGGTGGACGCCGAGCCGACCACGCGCGTCGTGGAGAGCGCGTACGGCGAGGTCGAGATCCCGGCCGAGCCGCAGCGGATCATCGCGGACCTGATGACGGTCGACTACCTCACCGCGCTCGGCTACGACACGAACAACGTCATCGGCGTCTTCGGGCTCGACTTCCACGCGTCCGACGAGGAGCACTACCTCGCCGACGAGCTGGCCCGCGACGACCTGTTCGACCCCGGCTTCCCGTACGAGGTGGACCTCGAGGCCGTCGCCGCGGCCGACCCGGACCTGATCCTGCTGCCGTTCGACCAGATCGACGGCGCCAAGGGCCGCGAGAAGCTGGCGGCGATCGCGCCGCTGGTCGCGGTGCCGACCAGCGAGGAGGACGCCGACGGCGGGCGGTACGGCGGCACCGCGTCGTTCCAGGACTGGCGCGGCACGCTGCGGTCGTACGGCGAGCTGCTGGACCGCGAGGACGAGGCCGAGGCCTACATCGCGGAGACCGAGGCCGAGATCGAGGAGCTCCGCGAGGAGCACGCGGACCTCATCGCCGGGACCGAGGTCGTGCAGGCCAAGAGCACCCCGGACTACGTGGCGATCAACCCGATCGAGACCGACCTGGCCGCGCTCGGGTCGATCCTGCTGGGCGAGCTCGGCTTCCACGAGCCGGCGGCCGTGCAGGACGCGGAGATCGACGAGTGGGGCTCGGTCGACGTCTCCCAGGAGAACACCACCCTGCTCGACGGGGACCTGCTGTTCCTGGAGGTGCGCGAGGGCTCCGACCGGCACGAGGGCTCGCCGCTGTGGGGCACCCTCGACGTCGTGCAGAACGACCGCGTCGTGACGGTCGGCAACCACTGGCAGTTCGGCGGTGCCGTCGGCGCCCGCGAGGTGCTCGCGGACATCGACGAGACGCTGACCGAGCTCGCCGCGTCCTGATGCACCCCCTCGCCGCGACCGCGGCCCGCGCCGACGCGCGTCGCGACTGGCTCGCCATCTCGTACGGCGAGTCCGTCCCGGACGGCTGGTCGCGCTGCAGCGAGGTCGACGCCGAGCGCATCGCCGCGTGGGAGGACCGGGTCGAGGCCTGGCACCGCACCGAGATCGGCAGGAGCCACCCGATGTCGACGACGGGCTACGTGCTGAGCTACTACGCCGACATCGCGGCCACGGTCGGCGGGCTGTTCTTCCACGTCGACCGCCGGGTGCCGTCGCTCGCGCGTGAGTCCGTGGCGTTCCGGACCGAGGACACCTACACCTACCCGGACGGCGTGGTCCTCCTGGACGGCGCGTTCTGGTGCCTGCCCGGAGACGAGGCGGCAGGCCACCCCGACGCGACCGTCGTGCCGGACGAGGCGGCGCTCGCGGCGGTGCTGCGCGCGCAGGTGCGCGACCACGCGGACGACTTCCTGGCGTCGTACCGCCCCACTGCCCGGCTGCCGCGCCGAGCCCTGCTCGGGGCCTTCTTCGATGCCCTGGACAGCGGCTTCGGGCCCGAGCAGCCGGACCCGTCGGAGGTGACCGCGACGTTCGGCTCGGCGCGGGCGGTGCTGCCCGGCCCGACCGACCAGTTCCCGCAGGGCAGCTCGTACTACCTGCTCGGAGGCGAGCACCTCATCCGGACGCGGGTGGGCTGCTGCTACTACTTCAAGGTCGGCGACGACGGTGCGTGCACGACGTGCCCGCGCACCTCGGAGGAGGAGCGGGTGCGCCGGATGGCCGCCACTCCCTGACGTTCTGTCACTCGCTCGGGACCTCCCCGGCGGCGTCGTCGCCGCGTACGCCGTCCTCGGCCGTCTCGGGTGGCCCCTCGGTCTCGGCCTCGGCCTCCTCGGTCGCGGCCATGATCCGGGCGATGTCGGCCCGGTCGCGCTCGGACGGGAAGCCCCAGCCCGGCCGGTAGCCGTACACGTCCTCGAGGAGCCGGCCCTCGCTCAGGTTGTCGAGGACCTCCACGCTGTCGGGGCCGATCAGCGCGGGGTGCTCGACCCCGCAGGTCTCCGAGACCTTGAGCAGGTCCCGGCGCAGCGTCTTCACGTAGTTCGTCACGCGCTCGGCCTTCGACGCCGGGTCGAGCCCGCGCGCCAGCCACGGGTTCTGCGTCGCGACGCCGGTCGGGCACTCGCCGGTGTGGCACTTCTGGGCCTGGATGCAGCCGACCGCGAGCATCGCCTCACGGGCGACGTTCACCATGTCGGCGCCGAGCGCGAACGCCACGACGGCGTTGTCGGGCAGGCCGAGCTTGCCGGAGCCGATGAACGTGACGTCCTCGTGGAGGCCGCGCTCGGCGAAGGCGGCGTACGCCCGGGCGAACCCGAGCCGGAACGGCAGCGAGACCGCGTCGGTGAAGATCAGCGGGGAGGCGCCGGTGCCGCCCTCGCCGCCGTCGATCGCCACGAAGTCGACGCCCCGGTCGCGGCGGTCCATCAGGTCCGCCAGCTCGTTCCAGAAGCCGAGGTCGCCGACGGCGGACTTGATGCCGACCGGGAGGCCGGTCTCCGTGGCGAGCAGCTCGACGAAGTCGAGCATCGAGTCGACGTCGTCGAACTCCGCGTGCCGCGACGGGCTCAGGCAGTCCACGCCCTCCGGCACCCCGCGCGTCTCGGCGATCTCGCGGGACACCTTCGGCGCGGGCAGCACGCCGCCGAGGCCGGGCTTGGCGCCCTGGCTGAGCTTGATCTCCAGCGCCCGGATCGGTGTCGACGCGACGAGGTCCTTGAGGCGAGCCAGGTCGAAGCGCCCCTGCTCGTCCCGGCAGCCGAAGTACGCCGTACCGATCTGGAACACGAGGTCGGCACCGTTGCGGTGGTACGGCGACACCGCGCCCTCGCCGGTGTTGTGCAGGCAGCCGGCCTCGGCGGCGCCGCGGTTGATCGCCTCGATCGCGCGGCCGGACAGGGAGCCGAAGCTCATCCCGGAGACGTTGACGACCGACGCGGGGCGGAACGCGTGCGTGCGTCCGCGCGGGCCGCCGAGGACCTTGGCGGACGGCAGTCGCGCCTCCTGGCCGACCGCGCCGTGGGTGGGATGGGCGCGGCCGAACGTGCGGTGGTGGACGATGACGTTGCCGGAGCCGTGCTCGAGGTCGTTGTCGGTGCCGAAGCCGAAGTAGTTGTTCTGCAGCTTCGACGACGCGTACACCCACCGGCGCTGGTCCCGGCTGAACGGCCGCTCCTCGTCGTTGCCGGCGACGATGTACTGCCGCAGCTCCGGGCCGATCGCCTCCAGCCAGAACCGCGCGTGCCCGACCACGGGGAAGTTGCGCAGGATCGCGTGCCGACGCTGGAGCAGGTCGTGGGTGGCGACCGCGCCGAGCGCGGCCAGGGACACGCCGGCCAACGTCTTCTTCATGCCTAGCCGGTACCCGCAGCCTCCATGGCATGCACGGCGGGAGCGGGCATGGAGAACACCTCGGTCAGCCCGGCGAGGTCGCACGCGCGCCGGAAGTGCTCGTCAGCGCCGATCAAGGTGATCGAGCCGTCGAGTCGCTGCGCGGCGTTGTGCAACCGCACCAGCGCACCCAGGCCGGCCGCGTCGACGAAGGTCACGTCCGTGACGTCCACGACGAAGTGGCGGGACCCCAGCGCCAGCGCGTCGTCAGCGCGCCAGCGCAGGAGCAGTGCGGTGAAGGCGTCCAGCTCCCCGCGGAGGGTCAGCCGTGCTCGATCGTCTTGAACGGAGAGGGATGCGAAGAACTCCATGCGCCGGTCCACTTCGAATGGTGTCTCGACCGGGAACGGAGGCGCCTTGGGCGGCGGGTCACGAGAAACTCTCGGCACCTTCGACGGTACGGCGCACCCTGCGGAATGCCTCCACCCGCGCGGGTGTGATCACACGCCGGTGTCGTCGGTCGAGTCGAAGCCGTTGCGGAAGCCCCAGGCCACCGCCTGCGCCCGGTTGGTCGCCCCGATCTTGCGGTAGGCCGTGCGGATGTAGGTCTTCACGGTGTTGATGCTGAGGTAGGACCGGCGCGCGATGTCGCCGTTGGTGAGGCCGCGCACGATGAACGACAGCATCTCCGCCTCCCGCTCGGAGAGCCCGGCGGCCTGGCCGGGCCAGGTCTGGGTGGGTGCGTCGTCGCCGCCAGCGACCGGCACCTGTTCGCCGCTGTGCAGCGCGACGATCGCGCCGACCAGCTCGGGAGCGCTCATGCTCTTGTGCAGGTAGCCCGCGGCGCCGGCCTGCCGGGCCGCGTCCTCGGGGTAGTCGTCCCAGCTGTAGACGACGACCTTCGCGTCGTTCTCCGCGACCATCCGGCGCAGCTTGGCGTCCTCCCCCGGCAGCCGGCCGAACGTGTCGAAGAGGATCACGTCGGGCTCGTGCAGCATCGCGTTCGGGTTCGTCGTGATGTCGACGATCTGGACCTGGTCGGGATGGCGCGCCAGCATCGCGGCGAGACCGAGCAGAGCGATCTCGTAGTCGTTGGACAGCGCCACCCTGACCGGGCGCTCCGGGCTGTGCGTTGCAGGTTCCACGACCACTCCGTTCCCGTCCGCGCGACACCCATTCCTCAAAGTCCACCCGTTCGGGTGGGATTCGCGTCCTCGCGTTCGCGGTACCTCCAGGTCAGTGCAGGCGATGGCCCCGACTTCCCCTCACGCAGCGGGGAGTCGGGGCCATCGCTCGGCGCCGTCGGATCAGGAGCCGGAGACCCGCCCGCCCTCGACGTGCCAGCGCTGGTCGAGCCGGACGTTGTCCAGCAGCCGGCGGTCGTGCGAGACCAGCAGCAGCGCGCCGTCGTACGACTCCAGCGCCTCCTCGAGCTGCTCGATCGCCGGCAGGTCCAGGTGGTTGGTGGGCTCATCGAGCACGAGCAGGTTCACGCCGCGGGCCTGGAGCAGCGCCATCGCAGCGCGGGTGCGCTCGCCGGGCGAGAGCCGGCCGACGAGGCTGGTGACCTGGTCGGCCTTGAGGCCGAACTTCGCGAGCAGGGTGCGTACGTCGGCGGGCGTCATCTGCGGCAGGACCGCCTCGAACGCGTCGCCGAGCGGCAGGTCCTCGGCCAGCCCGGTGCGGGCCTGGTCGATCTCCCCGATCTCGACCGAGGCGCCCAGGCTGGCCCGCCCGGTCGTCGGCGCCAGCCGGCCCAGCAGCAGCCGGAGCAGCGTGGTCTTGCCGGCACCGTTCGGGCCGGTGACGCCGATCCGGTCGCCGGCGCTGACCTGGAGCGAGGCGGGGCCGAGGGTGAACTCGCCGAGGGTCGCGGTCGCCTGGTCGAGCGTCGCGACGACCGAGCTCGACCGCGGAGCCGCCCCGATGGAGAACTGCAGCGTCCACTCCTTGCGCGGCTCCTCGACCTCCTCGAGCCGGGCGATCCGGGACTCCATCTGCCGCACCTTCTGCGCCTGCTTCTCCGAGGACTCCGTCTGCGCGCGGCGGCGGATCTTGTCGTTGTCCGGCGACTTCTTCATCGCGTTGCGCACGCCCTGCGAGCTCCACTCCCGCTGGGTGCGGGCGCGGCCGACCAGGTCGGCCTTCTTGGCCGCGAACTCGTCGTACGCCTCGCGGGCGTGCCGGCGCGCGATCGCCCGCTCCTCCAGGAACGAGTCGTAGCCGCCGTCGTACACCGTCACCTGGTGCTGGGCGATGTCGAGCTCGACGATGCGGGTGACGACGCGGGCGAGGAACTCGCGGTCGTGGGAGACGAGCACGACCCCGGCGCGCAGCCCGCGCACGAAGGTCTCCAGGCGCTCGAGACCGGCCAGGTCGAGGTCGTTGGTGGGCTCGTCGAGCAGCACGACGTCGAAGCGGCTGAGCAGCAGCGCGGCGAGCGCGGCGCGGGCGGCCTGGCCTCCGGAGAGGGACGTCATCAGCGCGTCGGGTCCGACGTCCAGGCCGAGGTCGGCGAGCGTCGGGGCCAGCCGCTCGTCGAGGTCCGGGGCGCCGCTCGCCAGCCAGTGGTCGAGCGCGTGGGCGTACTCGTCCGCGGCGGTGGGGGAGTCGCCCTCGAGGGCGGAGGCCGCGCGCTCCATCGCGTCGGTCGCAGCCGAGGCGCCGGTACGACGCGCGACGTACTCCCCGACGGTCTCGCCGGCGACCCGCTCGTGCTCCTGGGGGAGCCAGCCGACGAACGCGTCGCTCGGCGCGGTCGTCACGGAGCCGTCGAGCGGGTCGAGGTCGCCGGCGAGGATGCGCAGCAGCGTGGTCTTGCCGGCGCCGTTCGCGCCGACGACGCCGACCACGTCGCCCGGAGCGACGGTCAGGTCCAGCGCCTCGAAGAGGGTCCGGTGTGCGTGGCCGCCGGCGAGGTTCTTGGTGACGAGGGTCGCGCTCACCGGGGAATCCTAGTTTCCGGCGGTGATGCGCCAGTCGGCGACGTCGACCACGAAGTGCGTGAGCACCAGCGCGCCGAGGTAGAACGTCGACACCGCGAGCGCCGCACCGGCCCGCGCGAGCAGCGAGCTGTCGCGCACGTAGGTGAACGCCGTGGCCGCCGCCCACCCGAGCGCGGCCTCGGCAGGTACGACGTACACCGCGACTCCCAGCAGCCGGTGGGTGTCGCCCACCGGCTCCCAGAGGCCCAGCGTCGGCGCGAGGATCTCCGCGCCGAGGAACACCAGGCCGGCGAGGAGGGCGGACCGGCCGGGCCGGCAGTCGGCGAGCGCGAGCGCGATGAACAGCGGGGCGAGCCACATCGCCGCCATCGCCAGCGGGATCACGTCGTCCACGCGCGGGCCACCGGTGTCGGGGAACCGCAGCGTGCCGATCACGTCGGCGAGCACCCAGTCCGGCAGCACCTGGAAGACCGAGACCAGCGCGAGGAAGCCGGCCAGCGCGAGCAGGTCGCGGCGGCCGGTCGCGCGGCACACCCACAGCAGTGCGGCGGCGTACGCCACGACGACGACGAGCACGCCCCAGCCCTGGGCGGGTGGGTCCAGCGCCAGGGCGACCGCGCCGCCGGCGAAGAGCCCCACGTGGACGCCGATGATCGGGCCGAGGCCTCGGGTCGCGGTCACGCGGGACAAGGTAGCGGTGGCAGGCTCCGTCGTGTGACGGATGATGAATTTGACTATTCAAGTGGTCAGAGTGACAGTGGAACGACTCCTTCCCCGTGAGTCTCGAGGTCGTCCTCATGTCCCGCCGCACCATCTTCGTCGCGCTCGGCGTCCTGGTCCTCCTGCTCGCCCTGCTCCCGTTCGTGCCGCGCGGGGGTGGTGGAGACGACGCGCTTCGGCCCTCCGGTGACGAGGGGTACGCCGCCGCGCGCCCTGCCGGCGCTGCCGGTGCGTCGGTGGTCACGGCCGAGGCGCGCGCCGAGATCGAGCGGGTCGTGGCCGCGGGGACCCGGCTCCAGCGGTCGCTGTCGCGTACGTCCGGGAAGGCGAGCCCCGAGCAGCTGGCCGCGAGCCTGGTGCGCTGCGCCGAGTTCGAGGGCCAGCGCTACTGCCTGGGCAGCGGCTGGACCGAGGACACCGAGGACGACGTCCAGGCCCGGGCGGCGCGCTCTGCCCGTACGGTCGCAGCCCGTCCGGCGGGCGCCGTCGAGCAGACCGGCGACCTCGACGCTGCCGCCGCGCTCGCCCAGCGGGCCCGGATGAGTCCGCAGGCGATGGCCCGCGCCGACCGCGCGGAGCTCACCATGGCCGCCCGGTCGATCGCGAAGGTGTGGTTGCTGCGCCACGAGATCGAGGGCGTGCCGCTGCCGGCGGACTTCCTCGCCGACCACCCGGAGGCGCGGGTCGCCGTACCGTCCACGAGCGCAGCGAAGCCCACGTCGAAACCCACGGCGTCGGCCACCGCGTCGCCGAGCACCACCTCGAGCGCGGTCACGGTGAAGACGGCGGCCGACTACCCGCAGCGCTTCCAGATCCTGAGCGGCGTGCAGAGCACCGCGCAGATCCGGACGTACTGGTGCGGGCCGACGTCGATGCAGATGATCGCGTGGGGCTGGCGCAAGGAGGCGCAGCCCCAGCAGCACTGGGCGAAGCGGCTGGGGACCACCACCAGCGGCACCTCGATCTACGACATGGTCCGCGTCGTCAACCGGGCCACCGGGTGGGACAACGCCAAGCACGCCGGGCCGTACATCGTGCTCGACATCGGGAAGTACTCGTACGCCAAGTGGATGCTGCTGATGATGCGGCACATCCACGACTACCGAGCACCGGTGGTGCTGCACCCGATCCTGCTGAAGCGCTACTACCCGTACCTCGACGACGACGCGTCCGGGCACTTCCAGGTCGGTCGCGGCTTCGCGCAGCGCGGCGCGAAGACCGACAAGCTCGGGTACTTCGAGCCGTGGAACCAGCAGCGCTTCGATCCGTCGGAGCCGTACATCGCCCGGGTCCAGTGGCGCGACGCCTACCGCAGCTTCCGCGCTAACCAGGCCCACTACGCGCACAACGTGGGTGTCTGATGCGCGCCGTGCCCTGGGCCACCGCCGCGATCCTGGTGCTCGCCGTGGCCGGGTGCAGCAGCGACGAGGACCCCGGCGCGGAGCCCACGCCGACGACCGGCTCCACCGTGGCCTCGAGCACGCCGACCGCGTCGCCCTCGCAGACCCCCGAGTCCAGCGCTCCGCCGGCGACGGAGCTGGACTGGCAGCCGGTCCCCGGCCCCGTCCGCGACACCGTCACGCAGAACACCGACTGGACCCTGACCGTCCGGGGCGACGGGGCCGGCTGGTCGCTCGACGGTCCGGCGGGCTCGACCGGCGGCGGGCGGTCCGGGTGGCGGGTGAGCGACGCGCTGCTGGACCAGGACTGGGCGGTCGTGGTGCTCCAGGAGAAGACCGAGTCCCGGCCGAGCCGCGCCGAGGTGACCGACCTCGCGACCGGTGACACGTTCGAGATCGACGGGTCGTCCGACGTCCCGACCACGAACGGCGGCACCTGGGCGCTCGGCGCCGGGAGGCTGCTGCACGCGACCGTCGGGCCGGGCGGTGCCTACTGCGTGGCGAGCGTCGACCTGGAAGCCCGCGAGTCCACGCTCGGCTGGTGCGCGCCGAAGCGGCAGGGGTTCAACGGCGCTCGGGTCGCTCCTGGGGGCGACTCGGTGATGAGCTTCGACGCCGGCCGGCCCTCCTGCCGGACGCTGATGGCGCTGGACGGCGCCGACGCCGTGCCGTTCGACGGCGTCGAGGAGTGCACGGCGTGGGACGGGCTGCGCACCGAGGACGGCGCGGTCTGGTCGACGATCCCGGACGAGCGCCGGATCGAGACGGCCCACTTCTACGCGACCGCGAGCGGCGAGCAGGCCGATCTGGGCGTCGGTACGGCGGGCAGCCTCGTGTGGTGCGGCGGGGCGGCGTACTTCACCCGGGACCCGGAGAACGACGGCGACCCGGCGACGCTGGTGCGGTGGACGCCCACCGACGGCGCCGACGTGGTCTACGAGTCGCCCGGTGGGCGGGCGTTCCTCTCGCAGCCGCGCTGCGGCGGGGACCACCTGACCATCACCGCCGCCGCCGAGGCGGGCGACGAGCAGGTCACCGCCGCCCTGTCCTGAGGGTCACGGCCACGACGGGAAGCCCGCGAGCCGGCTGAGGAAGGCCAGCACGTGCCTCTCCTCGGACTCCGACGCGAACGGTCCCAGCTCACGCAGGATGCCGACACGGTGCGCCTGCCGTGCCCTGGTGATCAGCTCCAGGCCGGCGTCGGTGAGCTCCACCCACACGACGCGGAGGTCCACCTTGTCGTGGACGCGGCGTACCTGGCCGCGGTCGCTGAGCCGGTCGACGATCTTGGTGGCGGCCCCGCTGCTGTAGAGCATCATGTTCGCGAGCTCGGTCATCTTGAGCCGGTGCCCCTCCGTGAGGGACAGCCGGAGCAGCGCGTCGGACTCGGCGATGCTGATGCCGTAGCCGTCCTTGAGCTCGGCCGCGAGCTCCTTCATCACGCGGTCGTGGGCGGCGACCATGAGGCGCCAGGCGTCGACGATCGCCGTGTCGTCCCTCATGTCGCCAGTGTGACGCCTCCGGGGCGGCGACGTGGGGACGTGACGCTCAGGCGGACATCGGGTCTCGACCCGCTAGACCACCAGCAGCGCGTCCGCTACGCGACCGCGCTGGCCTCGACGGTGAGCCGGAGCTGGCGGCGCCGGTGGTTGACCGCCTCGACGGTGAACATGATCAGCGCGATCCACACGAGCACGAAGCCGACCCAGCGCCCGGCCGGCATGTCCTCGTGGAAGTACAGGACGCCCAGCGCGAACTGGATGATCGGGGCGAGGTACTGCAGCAGTCCCAGCGTCACCATCGAGACCCGGGTCGCGGCGGCGCCGAAGCAGATCAGCGGGATCGCGGTGACGATGCCGGTCGACATGAACAGCAGCGTGTGGTCGAACCCGTGCGCAGCGAAGTTCGACGCGCCTGTGAACGCGAGCCAGGCCAGGTAGGCACCGGCGAACGGCGCGATCACCGCGGTCTCGAACGCCAGGCTCTCGACGGCGCCGACGTTCGCGGTCTTCTTGCACAGCCCGTAGCTGCCGAACGTGAACGCCAGCACCAGCGCCACCCAGGGCAGCCGGCC
Source organism: Nocardioides sp. SR21 (assembly GCF_022761125.1). GTDB lineage: Bacteria > Actinomycetota > Actinomycetes > Propionibacteriales > Nocardioidaceae > Nocardioides. The sequence continues at coordinate 113,895 of NZ_JAKWJR010000001.1, forward strand.
GTAGTCGAGCGTCAGCACCAGCACGGCGACGGTCGCGAAGCCCATCGCGACCCACTGCAGCGGCCGCAGTCGCTCGCCGAGGATCAGCACGCCCATCAGCACGGTCACGAGCGGGTTGATGAAGTAGCCGAGCGAGGTCTCCACGACGTGGTCGTGGGTGACGCCCCAGATGTAGGTCAGCCAGTTCACCGAGATCACCGCGGCGGCGACCGTCAGCAACAGCCGGACCCGCCGGTCGGCGACGATCGCTCGCAGGTGCGACGTACGACGCATGATCAGCACGAGCAGCCCGATGGTGACCGCGGACCACAGCACCCGGTGAGCGAGGATCTCGAGCGCGCCGGCGGGCTGGAGGAGGGGCCAGTACAGCGGGAAGACGCCCCACATGGCGTAGGCCGCGATCCCGAACGTCAGCCCACGGCGGGAATCCGGCACTCGCCAATCGTAGGGAGCGCACCCCTCGTCCGGTCCACCGGGTTTACCGGACGCCCCGGACGGAAACGGTGGGGCGGAGTGTGTTGGCGCAGATGCCAAGGCCCCCGCTCTCGGGCGGGGGCCTTGGCATGTGTCGGTCGCTTAGCGAGCGCCAGCGAGCGTATCGAGACCGACTGGGTCTCGATACGCCGGACGTAGGCTCGTGCCTCGCCTACGCGGCTACTCGACCTCTTCGCCGAGCGTGGCCCGAGCGAGCTCGGGCCACGGGCTCAGACGACGGTCCAGGTATCGCCGCCGCCGATCAGCGCCGCGAGCCGGTCGGCCGGCTCGCCGGGAGCGGCCTCGCGCGCGGAGGAGATCTGGGCGCGGGCGCCGTCGTCGTACGACGGCCGCTCGACCTGGCGGAAGATGCCGATCGGCGACTGGTTGAGGTAGCCGGAGTCGGTCAGGCGCGAGATCGCGAACGCCGTCGAGGGGTCCGGGTTGTGCGCGTTGTGGACCAGGATCGCGTCCTCGCCGACGTCGGCGACGGTCACGATCTTGACGCCACCGGTCTCGGTGTCGCGGACCAGGCCCTTGGTGCCGTTGCCGAACAGGATCGGCTCGCCGTGCACCAGCGGGATGATCGCGTCGGCCTTGGTGTCGTTGTCCTTGATCGCGTCGAACGCGCCGTCGTTGAAGATCGGGCAGTTCTGGTAGATCTCGACGAACGACGTGCCGCGGTGGGCGGCGGCCGCCGACAGCACCGAGGTGAGGTGCTTGCGGTCGGAGTCGATGGTGCGGGCCACGAACGAGCCCTCGGCGCCCAGCGCCAGCGAGACCGGGTTGAACGGGTGGTCCAGCGAGCCCATCGGGGTCGACTTGGTGATCTTGCCGGCCTCGGACGTGGGGGAGTACTGGCCCTTGGTGAGGCCGTAGATCCGGTTGTTGAACAGCAGGATCGTCATGTTCACGTTGCGGCGCAGCGCGTGGATCAGGTGGTTGCCCCCGATCGAGAGCGCGTCGCCGTCACCGGTGACGACCCAGACCGAGAGGTCCTCGCGGGCGGTGGCGATGCCGGTCGCGATCGACGGCGCGCGGCCGTGGATCGAGTGCATGCCGTAGGTGTCGAGGTAGTACGGGAACCGCGACGAGCAGCCGATGCCGGAGACGAACACGATGTTCTCGCGGCGCAGGCCGAGCTCGGGCAGGAAGCCCTGGACGGCCTTGAGCACGGCGTAGTCACCGCAGCCGGGGCACCAGCGGACCTCCTGGTCGGAGGTGTACTCCTTGCCGGTCTGCGGCTGGTCGTTCGTCGGGACGAGCTCGACGCCGGAGCGCAGGCCGGGGAAGGGGAGCTCGGTGCTGGTGGTCACTGTGCAGCCTCCTGAGGAGCGGTGAGGTCGACGGTGACGCCCTCGGCCTCGGCAACGAGGTTGCCGATGGCCTCCGCGAGCGCGGCGGCCTTGATGGGCATGCCGTTGACCTGGTTGTAGCCGATGGCGTCGACGAGGTACTTGCCGCGCAGCAGCAGGGACAGCTGGCCGAGGTTCATCTCGGGGCACAGCACCTTGTCGTAGCGCTTGAGGATCTCGCCGAGGTCGTTGGGGAACGGGTTGAGGTGGCGCAGGTGCACCTGGGCGACGTTGAAGCCGGCCTTGCGGACGCGGCGGCAGCCGGCGCCGATCGGGCCGTACGTCGAGCCCCAGCCGATCACGAGCACCTTGGCCTCGCCCGACGGGTCGTCGACCTCGAGCGGCGGCAGCGAGTTGGCGATCCCGTCCACCTTGGCCTGGCGGATCCGGACCATGTAGTCGTGGTTGGCCGGGTCGTAGGAGATGTTGCCGGTGTTCTTGGCCTTCTCGATGCCACCGATCCGGTGCTCGAGGCCGGGGGTGCCCGGGATCGCCCACGGGCGCGCGAGGGTCTCCTCGTCGCGCAGGTAGGGCCAGTACTCCTCGGACTCGGTGCCGTCCTTGGCAACCACGGTCTGGTTGCGCTCGGTCGCGAAGTTCGGCTCGATGGCCGGCAGGTCGTCGATCTCGGGGATCCGCCACGGCTCGGAGCCGTTGGCGAGGTAGCCGTCGGACAGCAGCATCACCGGCGTGCGGTAGGTGATCGCGATCCGGCAGGCCTCGACGGCGGCACTGAAGCAGTCGCCGGGCGACTGCGGCGCGACGATCGGCACCGGGGCCTCGCCGTTGCGGCCGAACATCGCCTGCAGCAGGTCGGCCTGCTCGGTCTTGGTCGGCAGGCCGGTGGACGGGCCGCCGCGCTGCACGTCGACGACGACGAGCGGCAGCTCGGTCATCACGGCGAGGCCGATCGCCTCGGACTTCAGCGCGATGCCGGGGCCGGAGGTCGTGGTCACGCCGAGCGAGCCCGCGAACGACGCGCCGATCGCCGAGCCGATGCCCGCGATCTCGTCCTCGGCCTGCAGCGTGGTGACGCCGAACGCCTTGTGCTTGCTGAGCTCGTGGAGGATGTCGGACGCCGGGGTGATCGGGTAGGAGCCCAGGAACACCGGGAGGCCGGACTGCACGCCGCCGGCGATCAGGCCGTAGGACAGCGCCAGGTTGCCGGTGATGTTCCGGTAGGTGCCCGGAGCCATCGGGGCCGGCTTGATCTCGTACTGGACGACGAAGGCCTCGGTGGTCTCGCCGAAGTTCCAGCCGGCCTTGAACGCGGTGATGTTCGCGTCGCGGATGTCGGCGACCTTGGCGAAGCGCTTCTCGAGGAACGTGACGGTCGGGTCGGTCGGGCGGCCGTACATCCACGACAGCAGGCCGAGCGCGAACATGTTCTTCGCGCGGGCGGCGTCCTTGCGGGACAGGCCGAACTCCTTGACCGCCTCGACGGTCATCCCGGTCAGGTCGACCGGCTGCACCTGGAACTCGCCGAGCGGGTCGTTCGCGTCGCCGAGGAGATCGAGCGGGTTGGCGTCGTACCCGGCCTTGGTCAGGTTGCGGCCGGTGAAGTCGTGGGTGTCGACGATGATCGTCGCGCCCTTGGGGAGGTCACCCAGGTTGGCCTTGAGCGCCGCCGGGTTCATCGCGACCAGCACGTCCGGGGCGTCGCCCGCGGTCAGGATGTCGTGGTCGGCGAAGTGCACCTGGAACGACGAGACCCCGGGGAGCGTGCCCTGAGGGGCCCGGATCTCCGCCGGGAAGTTCGGCAGCGTGACCAGGTCGTTGCCGAAGACGGCCGACTCCTGGGTGAACCGGTCTCCGGTCAGCTGCATGCCGTCGCCTGAGTCGCCCGCGAACCGGATGATCACCCGGTCGAGCTGCTTGACCTGCTTGGACACTTCGCGCCCACTCCCTCGCGTGTCACTCGTCGCGGGCCGCCTGGCCCGGGCCGAGTCCGATCGTACTCGCGGTACGTCGAAAACTGGAACCTGTTCCAGTTTTCCCGAATCGGGGCCCTGGTACGGCTCCTCACGATAGTCCGGCCGCGGCTTCTACCGGAGCCATCCCGGCCAGCGGATGTGTGACGCGCGACACGAATCGTATATTTTCCGCGTTCATTGCTGGGTATTCGTCTTAAGTCGCGTAGTCTGCTCGTCATTCGACAGAAACCCCACTTAGCGGTGGGCACTGAAAGGGTGACGATGAAGAAGACGATCAAGGTTGCGGCAGCCTTCACGGCTGCCGGGGTGCTGGCCTTGACCGGATGCTCCTCCAGCGAGGGCGGTTCGGGCGACAGCAGCGAGACGATCCATCTCAGTGCGTTCTCGGTCATGGAGGCGGCGAACGAGCCGGTCTTCGAGGACTTCGAGGGCACCGACGCCGGTGACGGCGTCGAGTTCGAGCCGTCGTACGGCGCGTCCGGCGACCAGAGCCGGGCCGTGGTCGCCGGCTCGCCCGCGGACGTCGTCCACTACTCGCTCGAGACCGACGTGACCCGCCTGGTGGGCGAGGGCCTCGTCGCCGAGGACTGGAAGGACAACGCCACCAACGGCATCGCGACGTCCTCGGTCGTCGTCTTCGTGGTCCGTGCGGGCAACCCCGACGGCATCGAGACCTGGGACGACCTGGTGGAGCCGGGCGTCGACATCATCACGCCGAACCCGGGCTCGTCCGGCTCGGCCCGCTGGAACATCCTCGCGGCCTGGGCGCACGCGACCGGTGGCACCGACGACGAGGCCGCCGGCAAGGCGTTCCTGACCAAGCTGCTCAACAACACGATCGCGCTCCCGTCGAGCGGCCGTGAGGCGACCACCGCGTTCACCGACGGCAGCGGCGACGTCCTGCTGTCCTACGAGAACGAGGCGATCCTCGCCAAGCAGAGCGGCGCGGACATCGACTACGTCGTCCCGCCGGACACCCTGCTGATCCAGAACCCGGCCGCGGTCACCACCGAGGCCGGCGACGCCGCCCAGGCGTTCCTCGAGTTCATGACCAGCCCCGAGGCCCAGGCCGACTACGCCGCGTCCGGCTTCCGCCCGGTCGTCGACGGCGTCGACATCCCCGAGGTCGAGGGCGCGAACGACCCGTCCGACCCCTTCCCGACCCCGGACACGCTCTACACGATCGACGACAACTTCGCCGGTTGGGGCACTGCCGCGGACCTGTTCTTCGGTGACGGCCAGGAGGGCAACCCCCTCGGCATCATCACCAAGCTGCAGCAGGACCTCGGCAAGGAGGGCGAGGAGTAATGACCGGCGCCCTCTCCGGGGCGACGATCGACGTAGCCAGGCCGGCCCCCGAATCGGGGGGCCGGCCCGGCCGCGTACGTCGGCAGAAGCCTCGCAACACCCTGACTCCCGGGGCCGGTCTCGGCCTCGGCATCGCCATGCTGTGGTTCAGCCTGCTCGTCCTGGTCCCGCTGTCGGCGATCGTCGCCACCGCGGCGGCCGGCGGCTGGGAGAACTACGTCAACGTGCTCCAGGACCCGCAGACCTGGAACGCCCTCAAGCTCACCGTCAGCCAGGCCGCGCTCGTGACGGTGATCAACGTCTTCATGGGCACCGTCATCGCCTGGGTGCTGGTCCGGGACAAGTTCCCGGGCAAGGCGGTCATGAACGTGATCATCGACATCCCGTTCGCGCTGCCCACCGTCGTCGCCGGCCTCGTGCTGCTTGCGCTCTACGGGCCGAACAGCCCGATCGGCGTGCACTGGGCGTTCACGTCGAAGTCGGTGGCGCTCGCCCTGGCGTTCGTCACGCTGCCGTTCGTCGTGCGGGCGGTGCAGCCCGTGCTCGAGGAGCTCGAGGCGGACGTCGAGGAGGCCGCGGCCTCCCTCGGCGCCAACCGGTGGACGATCTTCCGCCGCATCCTGCTGCCGAGCCTGTTCCCAGCGATCGCCGCGGGCGCGGCGCTGAGCTTCGCCCGGGCGATCTCGGAGTACGGCTCGCTGGTCCTGCTCAGCGGCAACCGTCCTAACGAGACCGAGGTCGCCTCGGTGCGCATGCTGTCGTTCATCGAGAACGGCTCGTACGCGTCCGCTGCGGCCATCGCCTCCGTGATGCTCGCGGTCGCGCTGTTCGTGATCGTCGTGCTCGACATCGTGCAGAGGCGGGTGTCGCGCCGTGGTTAAGGTCTCCGCCCCCGTCCGCTGGACGCTGCGCCTGTTGGCGATCAGCTACGTGTTCTTCCTCGTCGCCTGGCCGGTCGGCATGCTGTTCCGCCGCACCTTCGAGGGTGGCCTGGAGAACCTCGCCGACGCCCTCGGCGACGAGGACGTCGTCTCCGCGCTCGTCCTCACCGCCCAGGTGGCCGGCATCGCCGTCCTCATCAACCTGGTGTTCGGTCTGACCATCTCGATCCTGCTCGTGCGCTACGAGTTCCCCGGCAAGCGGCTGCTGTCGGCGATGATCGACGTACCGCTCTCCGTGTCGCCCGTGGTCGTCGGCCTGGCGCTCGTGCTCGTCTACAACGGCCGCGACGGCTGGTTCGGGAAGGGACTCGAGGAGGGTGGCTTCCAGGTCATCTTCGCGACGCCCGGCCTGATCATGGCCACCTGCTTCGTGGCCCTGCCCCTGGTCATCCGCGAGGTCGTCCCGACCCTCACGGAGATCGGGGACGAGCAGGAGCAGGCAGCGCGCAGTCTCGGGGCCAACGCGCCGCAGACGTTCTGGCGGATCACGCTGCCCAGCATCAAGTGGGCACTCGTGTACGGCGTGGTGCTCAGCCTCGCCCGGTCCATCGGTGAGTTCGGCGCGGTCAAGGTCGTGTCGAACAACGTCAGCGGCAAGACCCAGACGGCCACGCTGATGGTCGAGGAGAAGTACCAGAACTTCGCTCAGGGCTCGGCCTACGCGATCGCCTTCCTGCTGGTGATGGTCTGCATCGCCTGTCTGGTCGTGGTCGCCGTACTCCGCCCCAACGACGAGCACTGAGACGAGAAGAGGACACAGACATGAGCATCGACATCACAGGTGTACGCAAGACGTACGGCGACTTCGTCGCCCTCGACGACATCAACCTGACCATCCCCAAGGGTCAGCTCACCGCGCTGCTCGGCCCGTCGGGTGGCGGCAAGTCCACGCTGCTGCGCGTCATCGCCGGCCTCGAGACCGCCGACACCGGAACGGTCACCATCGAGGGCACGGACGCCACCAAGCTGCCGCCGCAGAAGCGCAACGTCGGCTTCGTGTTCCAGCACTACGCCGTCTTCAAGCACATGACGGTCGCCAAGAACGTCGCCTTCGGCATGGAGATCCGCAAGAAGCCCAAGGCCGAGATCGTGGCGCGGGTCGACGAGCTGCTCAGGCTCGTCCACCTCTCGCAGTTCTCGCACCGGCTGCCCTCGCAGCTCTCGGGTGGCCAGCGCCAGCGCATGGCGCTGGCGCGGGCGCTCGCGGTCGAGCCGACCGTGCTGCTGCTCGACGAGCCGTTCGGCGCGCTCGACGCGAAGGTCCGCAAGGAGCTGCGCGACTGGCTGCGCCGACTGCACGACGAGGTGCACGTGACGACGGTCTTCGTCACGCACGACCAGGAGGAGGCCATGGAGGTCGCCGACGAGATCGTCGTGATCAACGAGGGTCGCGTCGAGCAGGTCGGCACCCCCGACCAGCTCTACGACGAGCCGGCGAACGACTTCGTGATGGGCTTCCTCGGCGAGACCACCCGTCTCAACGGTGCCCTGGTGCGCCCGCACGACATCCACATCTCGCTCAGCCCGCAGCTCGCGGGCGCGTCCGAGGGCGTGGTCTCGCGGGTGCTGCGGGTCGGCTTCGAGGTGCGGATCACCGTGCTCACCGACGACGGCGAGGAGGTCGGCGTGATCCTCACCCGGACGCACGCCCGCCAGCTCGGCGTCGAGGAGGGCGTCCGCGTCTGGGTCACCCCGGTCAGCGGCGCCACGACCGTCCCGACGATGGCGGCCAACGCCGGATGAGTCACTGCGGCAGGAGGCGGACGGAGCTCACGAAGGCTCGGTACACGTCCGCCTCCTGCCGCCACAACCGCGGCGTCGCGCTCCAGGTGACCTGCACGCCGTCGCGCTCGACGGTGACGCCGCGCCACGTCGTACCGCGCTCGACGTACCGCCAGGTGAGCCGGTCGCCGGAGACCTCGGCCCCGGCGACGTGGCGGTTGCGACGCAGCGCGGCGGCGAGCTGCTCGAGCGTCCGCCGTGGCTCGGGCACGACCTCGGCGTACCGCTGGAGGGAGTTGCGGCCCGGCTGGAGGTAGAGGTGGCAGCCGTCGCCCGCGTTGTCGATCGACTCCGTCTGCGGGATCGGTGGGTCGTACGCCGCCGAGCGGTCGAGCCCGCGCGCCGAGCAGGTGCTGGTACCGCTGCGCAGCAACGCCAGGGTGTCGGTGACCGCGCGGTAGTCGTCCTCGTCCTTCGACCGCCCGTGCGGCGTCGTCCACTGGACCCGGACGCCATCGGCCTGCACGACCCGGACGTCGAGGTCCTGGCCGTCGCAGTAGCAGTAGTACTCGAGGTGCTCGCCGCGCCGGTCGCCGTACACCGGCACGTCGGCGGCGTACGACACGTCCTCCAGGTGGTCGTCACCGGCCGTGCCGACGAACGGGTCGACGTCGGTCTCCTTCACGTGCCGCAGCGAGTGCATCGGCCCCACGGAGACGGCGAGCTCGCGAGCGAAGCTGGCGCCGAACGAGCAGGTCCCGTCGTCGCGGTAGGACCAGGAGAACGTCGGGGGTACGGCGAACCGGGTCGCCATCCCGGTGTTCCGCCGCGACCGGAGGTCAGCGCACTGCGTGGTCGTCCAGCCAGCGGGCGCCTGCGCGCCGGCAGCGAACGGCGCCGGCTGCTGGAGCGGGTCCGGCGTGCGGGTGGGCCGGGCGCCGGGGTCGGACGGGTCGCTGGTGCAGCCCGCCGCCAGCACGGCGACGAGCGCGACCAGCAGGACCCGCGACCGCACGGTCAGCGGTAGTTCGTGAACTGCACCGCGAAGTCGTAGTCCTGCGCCTTCACCAGCTGCTGCACGGCCTGCAGGTCGTCCCGCTTCTTCGACGAGACCCGCAGCTCGTCACCCTGGATCTGCGCCTTGACGCCCTTCGGGCCCTCGTCGCGGATCAGCTTGGAGACCTTCTTGGCGTCCTCGGAGGAGATGCCCTCCTTGAGCGCGATCGAGATCTTGCTCAGCTGGCCGGACTGGCGCGGCTCCGAGGCGTCGAGGATCTTCAGGCTCTGCTGGCGCTTGATCAGCTTGTCCTTGAAGACGTCGAGGACCGCGGTGGCGCGGTCGTCGGCGGACGCCGAGATCTCGATGGCGTGCTCTCCCTGCCACTCGATGGTGGCCCCGGTGCCCTTGAAGTCGAACCGGGTGGCGATCTCACGCGCGGCCTGGCCGAGCGCGTTGTCCACCTCCTGGCGGTCGATCTTGCTGACGATGTCGAACGACGAGTCGGCCATGAGGTGCTCCTTCGCGTGACCGGAGATACCCCCCGGCTATTTTTTGATGCGGATGTGCCTGCGCTATTGTTTCGTCTTGCTGCCACCGAGCCAAACGGCCCGGCTGGAGCACCCCCGGCAGATTGCCCGAGCGGCCAATGGGAGCGGACTGTAAATCCGTCGGCGTAGCCTTCGAAGGTTCGAATCCTTCATCTGCCACATGGGTTGGAGGCCCCGCACAGTTCACTGTGCGGGGCCTCTGTCATTGCGCAGCCTGCGAAGTCCGGTCCGGGTCTCCGAGTCAGCAGGCGGGAGCTCCAGGCGAGACACACGACTCGAGCTCGGGCCGCTGTCCCGGCCTCCTCGTCGTGGCCGGAGTCCTCCTCGCCCTGACGATGCTGGGTCGGCGCGCGGCGCTGCTGCTCGCCCTGCGACGCCGCGCCGCACGCGGGTCGCAGCCCCGGTCGCAGGGGTGAGCTCGCGGACGAGCCTTCGGTCGGCGGCTTCTCGGTAGCGACCTCGAGTCCCGCACGCTGGACGGACCGGCCGCCGCGAGGATCGCGCTCCGGCGCCCCCTAGCATGAGCAGGTGACCGAGGCCGTGAGCGCCGACAAGGCCTTGAACCGCGCGCTGTGGGCGGTGATGAACGAGCGGTTCACTGACGCTGCGGCCGAGGACATGTGGTCCCGACCGGAGCCGGCCTGGGGCCTGTTCGCAGTCCCGGAGCAGGACCTGGGGGTCCTCGGCGACGTCGACGGTCTCGACGTGCTCGAGCTGGCCTGCGGGACCGCCTACTTCTCGGCCTGGCTGTCCCGGCTCGGCGCCCGCGCCGTGGCCGTTGACCTCTCGCACGAGCAGCTGGTCACGGCCCGCAGGATGCAGGCGCAGGTCGGGCCGGTCTTCCCGCTCCTCCAGGCCGACGGGGAGCAGGTCCCGCTGCCGAGCGGGCGGTTCGACCTCGTGGTCAGCGAGCACGGCGCCGCACAGTGGTGCGATCCCGAGCGCTGGCTGCCCGAGGCCGCTCGGCTGCTCCGGCCCGGTGGGCGGCTGGTCTTCCTGACCAACAGCCTCGTGTCGGCCCTGTGCGTCCCGGCCGAGGAAGGGGTGGCGGGCGACCGCCTGCTGCGCGGCCAGCGCGAGGCTTACCGGGTCCGCTGGCCCGGCGGCGGGGTCGAGTTCCACCCATCGCACGGCGACTGGGTGCGGCTGCTCACCGCGGCCGGCTTCGTGATCACAGCGATGCACGAGGTCTACGCGCCGCCGGACGCCGACGACCACGCCTTCTACGAGATCGTCTCGAAGAGCTGGTCGACGCAGTGGCCCGCCGAGGAGCTCTGGGTCGCCTCGCGTCCCTGACGGCGTCGACCGCGTGAGCCGGTTCCGCGCCGGTTCTAGCGCCGTTCGATGTCGAGGCTCTCGATGGCGACAGCTGATGCCGAGCATCGACCAGACCTTCCCGTGGCCGAAGTCCCGGCTGCCCTCGGCTTGCTGGCGGTGGACGGGTCCGCGGGCGACCGTCGTACGGATGATGCTCGTCCCCGCGGCCATGGCTCTCCTCGGCAAGGCCATCTGGTGGCTTCCGGTGCCGACGATCTGCGGTACGACCTGGAGTGAAACCTGGGGAGCTGAGCGTGGAAAGTGAAGATCCGTCGCAGACCTTGTACCGGGTCAGGCAGACCATCTGCCACGGGATCGAGGACCCCGCACAGCTCACTGGGCGGGGTCCTCTGCCTTGTGCAAACCACCTCCGCGACGGGCCTGCAGGTGACGAGCGCAGACGGTGCCGTACGCATCCGCAACGTCGGCTCCTTCCTGGGCCGTCGACCTCAGTGCGACGCCGAGGCGGTGCGAAGGGCCTGTGCGGTGACGCTCGGGTCGTAGTCCTCCGGAACGCCGGCGACGATGACGATGTCGCCTCGGATGTGCCGCGACCGGAGGTGTGCGATCTCCCGGTAGGCCGGCGAGTCCCACCAGTCCCGGGCGTCGTCGATCCCGGGAAAGCCGATGACCACGATGTGCCCGGGCCAAGTGCCCTCCTTCACCTCCGGTGGCGCGCCGTGCACGAGGAAGCGCCCCCCGAACGGCTCGAACGTGCTGGTGATCCGCTCCATGTACTCGGCGACGTCGGGGTGCGGATCGGCGTCCTGCAGGTGAGCGATGGCGTAGGCGGTCATAGGAGGCTCCGGTCTGTTGAGGGATTCGGTGAGGTGGGCATCAGCCGGGTGGTCACTGCGGGATCCGGTCGAGGAAGCCGCGCACGTCGACGATGCGTCCGTCCTCGTCGAGAACCATGACGTCGAAGCCGATCACGACGGGCTCGGCTCCGAGAGGACCGAGACCCCACTGGAACCTGACCTGGTCGTGGTGCGAGTCGATGTCGCCGACGAGTGAGAACACGAAGTCCGGGAACTGCTGGTGGACGCCGGCCAGGACTGTGCGGAGTTCGTCGTGGCCCTCCACGGCCGCAAGGGGATCCACATAGGTCGCCTTGGGGGACCAGTGCTGTGCGAGCAACCGCATTTGCTCCTGCTCCTCGGTTGCGTTCCAGGTGGCCAGATAGGCCCGCACGACCTCCTGCGCCTCGCTGGGGGTGATGGCTGTGCCGGTGGTGGTGTCGGTCGTCATGGTCTCCCTCTCGTGTGTGATTTCCGGGAGCAGCCTGACGGGACTGCGGGCATGGAGGCGATTACCTCCGAGGTCAAGGTCGAGGCGAGATCGTCGTTAGGGTGCATGTCCATGCCTCCAGTGACGGCGCGCGAGCACACGGTCGGTGAGCTTCTCCGGGAGTGGCGAAGGCGGCGCCGGATGAGCCAGCTGGAGCTCTCGAACCTGGCGTCGGTCAGCACCCGTCACCTCAGCTTCGTGGAGAACGGGCGGTCCGCACCGACGCGGGGCATGGTGGCCACGCTCGCCGACCACCTCGAGGTTCCGTTGCGCGCCAAGAACCAGCTCTTCCTCGCGGCCGGCTACGCACCGCTCGACGAGCGGGAGGTCGACGACCTGGACCTCGCCCCGGTGATGGACGGGCTGCGCCGGCTCCTCGACGCGCACCTGCCCTGGCCAGCACTGCTGCTCGACGATCACTGGGACGTGGTGGACAGCAATGCGGCGCTGCACGCCCTGCTGGACGGTTGCGCCCCCGAGCTCCTGGAGCCGCCTGTCAACGCCATCCGCATCACCCTGGATCCACGCGGTCTCGCTCCTCGGATCCGCAATCTCCCCGAATGGGGCGGCCACCTGGTGGGCCAGCTCCGTCACCGCGCAGACGAGACGCAGGATCCGCGGCTCGGGGTCCTGCTGGACGAGGCTGAGTCGCTGCTCGGCGTCGTCCGACCCGTGCCGGCCAGTCCTGGTCCGGTCGTCACGATGGAGCTCGATCGTGACGAGCACCTGCTGCGATTCTTCAGCGTCTCAGCGCGGTTGGAGATGGCCACGGATCTCACGCTCGACGGTCTTCACCTCGAGACCTTCGTCCCCGCCGACGCCGCTACGGCTGACTGCTTCTCTTCCACGGCCGCGGTTCCTCATGGCTGACGGCCAGGGAGCCGCACCTATTCGTACTCCTGCCTGAGCGCGAGATTCGGTCGGGCCGGCTGGGTGACGTGTCGCTCTTCGAGCCTCGGGGCTCCGTCGCGTAGGGCTCTGTGAGGAGAGACCGCCACGGTGGCCCAAATGATCGGACCGGGCGCGTGACCGACAGATCGGACCGCAGAGCGTCTGCCGAGGTGCTCCGTTGACGTGTGGAGACGTGACGGGTTTCAACGCGTGCCGACGTTGCTGCCCCCGGCAAACCCGGTCTCTAGATGTCGTAGCGGACTCTCATGCCGCGCTTTGCCCGCTAGTGCGTATTCGCCTGGGCGAGTCAGGTCCCGGTTGCCTGGATCCTGGTGCACATCGCCTCGGCGAGGTCTCCGTCTGGGGTGGTTCGATCCTGCCGTCGGTCCGGCCGATTGTCGTGTTGACTGGGTTGGAGAAGGTGGTTTGTGGTGGCGAGGACCTGGGGCACAACCCGAGTTGGAACCTGGGGACCTGAGCGTGAAAGGTGAAGATCCGTCGCTGACCTTGCTCTGGGTCAGGGAGACCACCCGTCACTGAACGAGATCTGTTCAGGTGCCTGGCCCCACCGATCGGTGGGGAGGACGTACCCCAGGTCTCGGTCTGATGACCCGAGGTCGCGCGATTGCGCCCTGCCGAGGCGTTCACACGCGGGACAACACAGCCTCCCGACCTTGCTGGACTCGCTGACGAGGTGGGCGCGGTGTCGGACTTGGGGCCGGGGGTGACCGATATGTACGCTTGTACGCATGGCCGAGAAGACGATGCGCGACCGGATGCTCGCTGGTGACCTGTACATCGCGGACGACCCCGAGCTCGCTGCGGAGTCGGCCCGTGCGCAGGGTCTGGCGCACCGCATCAACACCAGTGACCCGACCGACGGCGACACGATCCGTGCACTCTTCACCGAGCTGCTGGGCGAGTACGGCCCTGGGGCCGAGATCCGCCCGCCGTTCCGCTGTGACTACGGCTACCAGACCCGGTTCGGGGCGCGCTCGTTCGCCAACTTCGGGTTGGTCGTCCTCGACGTGGCCACGGTCGTCGTCGGGGAGGACGTCCAGATCGGGCCGAACGTCCAGCTGTTGACCGCGACTCACCCTCTGGAGCCCGGACCGCGGCGGGACAAGTGGGAGGCCGCGCAGCCCATCACCATCGGCAACAACGTATGGCTCGGTGGAGGCGTGATCGTCTGCCCTGGTGTCGCGATCGGTGACGACACCGTGGTGGGTGCAGGATCGGTCGTCACCCGTGACCTGCCGGCCGGGGTGATCGCAGTCGGCAGCCCGGCCCGTGTCGTCCGCGAGCTCTGAACGGCCGCCGCCTCGGGCGCGGCGACACGATCCCGACCGCAGGCAGCGGATCCTCGACGCGGCCCTGCGCGTCATCGCTGAGCGCGGGCTGACCGGTACGACCCACCGCGTCATCGCTGCGGCCGCCGACGTACCCCTCGGCTCGCTGACGTACCACTTCAGCGGCTTGGACGAGCTGTGCCAGCACGCGTTCGCCCAGCATGCGGTCCGGATGTCAGGTGTCTACCGCACGCACTTCGAGGCGGTCGTCGACGGACCGGGCCTCGTCGAGGCGATCACGTCCCTCGTCAGCGGCAACGCCGGCGCGGACCCCGACGACTGGGCGATCGCCTTCGAGCTCTACCTGGCGGCCCTGCGCGATCCCGCCCTGCGGCTGCTCACCCAGGGATGGATGGACGCGAGCCGAGCCACGCTCGAGCAGTTCGTCGACCCGGCCACGGCTCGTGGTCTCGACGCCATGATCGAGGGCCTCGTCATCCACCGGATGCTCGCCACGGACCCCATGCCCGACGCCGAGGTCCGACAGCTGGTGGCGAAGCTGGTCACGCCGGAAGGGCACGGCTCGGTCGACGCCGCCACCCCGGACTCGGTGGCCGGCACGGAGCGCCGTCCTTCCTGAGTGTGAATGCGCCGGCGCTCGGACGTGATCGCCGGTCGTCGACGTTCGCTGTGACGGAGCCGGGCCGGCGGCATCACGCACCGGGCGCTCCGTCGCTGACCCGAGGTGGTCTAGAGATGGTGGTCTAGCGCCACGTCTAGGGGGTGACAGGCCGTTTCCCCACTTTTGGGGACGTGATCGGAGGGGTTCGGTTCGTGCCGAATCGGCGGCGCCAACCTTCCCATGCACCTCCATCGACCCGAGAGAAGGAGACACCATCATGGCCAGACGATCCCTCCTCCTGCTCGTCGCCATCGTCACTGCGGCTCTCGGGGCCACGATGCTGGTGGTCTACGTCCAGGGCGCCGATGCCCGGGCGGCCGACGGGCAGGAACGCGTCACCGTCCTCGTCGCGACCGAGTCCGTCGAGCCGGGCGAGACGGTCCAGCACGCGATCGACGCCGGCAAGTTCGACGAGCGCGAGGTCGCACAGGACGACCTGTCCGCCCAGGCGTTGACGTCGACCGACGGGCTCGACGGCCTGGTGGCCATCGGCCGCATCTACCCCGGGCAGCAGCTCATCGCCGCCCAGTTCGGCGACCCCGGGTCCGAGGAGGTGCTCGGCATCCCGGACGAGCTGATGGCGATCAGCGTCGAGCTCACCGACCCGGAGCGGGTCGCCGGCTTCGTGCAACCGGGTTCGTGGGTCGCGATCTTCATGTCCGGTGACCCGGAGCTGTACCTGAAGGACGGCACCACCCGGAAGCTCGCACCGCTGACCCGGTTGATGCTGCCCAAGGTCCAGGTCCTCGGCGTCGGTACGACGTCGGTCACCTCGCGCACCACGACCGAGGACGACGGGACCGAGACCACGCAGGAGGTCCCCCGCACGATCCTCACGATCGCCGTGAACCAGGCCCAGGCCGAGGAGGTCATCTACGCCTCCCGCAACGGCGACCTCACCTTCGCCCTCCGCACGGACAAGACCCGGGTCGTCGACCGACCGGGCGTCACGGCGGGGGACATCGCTCCCGAGATCCTCCGAGGTGTGTCATGACCACGATCATCGAGCCCGACCAGGACGTCGCCGAGAAGATCCGGCAGGCCGTGCCCGGCGCCGTGTCGCTCCTGGGCTCCGCCGACCGGCTCGCCGGGCATCTCGACAAGGACCCCGCCGAGCAGACCCTGGTGGTCGGCCCGTCGATGTCGGTCGAGGATGCCGTGGGCATCGCCGAGAGGCTCCGGGTCGAGCGCCCGGCACTCGGCGTGGTCCTGGTCCGCACGGTGGTCGACCGCGACATCCTGCCGCGCGCCATGCGCGCCGGTGTCCGAGAGGTCGTCTCCATCGACGACCCGGCCGCCCTGAGCCACGCCGTCCGGCGGGCGCAGGCGGTGGCCCGTGCGATGATCGCTGCCGACGAGTCCGCGGAGCGGGTGCCCGGCGGTCTGCTGACCGTGTTCTCCGCCAAGGGCGGCGTCGGCAAGAGCTTCCTCTCCACGAACCTCAGCGCCGCCCTCGCCGACCTCGGGCACCGGGTCTGCCTGGTCGACCTCGACATCGAGGGCGGGTCGGACTCGCTGATGCTGTCGCTCACGCCCCAGCACACGCTGGCCGACCTGCACCGGTTCCGGGGCAACCTGGACACCAGCGCCCTCGAGTCGCTCACGACCGTGCACTCGCCCGGGCTGTCGGTCCTCCCCGCCCCGATCCACCTCGGCGCCACGGTCGAGGTCGCCGCGATCGGCCCGGTCCTCGACCAGCTCAAGGGCATGTACGACGCGGTCGTGGTCGACACCTCCGGTTCGTTCGACGACTACGCGCTCCAGGCGTTCGACCGCAGCGACCTGCTGGTGCTGATCGGCACGCTCGACATGCCGTCGTTGAAGAACCTCAAGCTCGCGGTCGGCACCCTGGACCTCCTCAACTACCCGCGCGACCTCTGGCGGCTCGCCGTCAACCGGGCCGACCCCCGCGTGGGGCTGTCGGTCGAGGAGGTGGAGCAGACCCTCGGCATCGCGGCGACGGTGACCATCCCGTCCAGCCGCGACGTCCTGGTCTCGGTCAACCGCGGCGTACCGCTCGTCCGGTCGAACGGCGGGCACCCGGCCAGCAAGGCGATCGTCTCGCTCGCGAACCAGCTGTCGCTGGACGTCGCGCTTCCCGGCCGTACGCCGGAGCGCGGTCGCCTCCGCCGCGTCGGGCGCGGGCGGAAGGCGGCGTGAGATGGCACTGTCGAACCGGCTGATCGAGGCCCACCAGCAGCGTGACCGCGGCGAGCCGTCGACGTCCGACGACCGGTCGGCGCCGGCGGCCAACGGCGGCCGGCACCTCCAGCGCGACCCGTTCGGCGACCTCAAGCGCCTCGTCCACGCCCAGCTCGTCAGCGACCTGGGGCCGCAGCTGTACGACGCGACCAAGACGCAGGCCGAGCTGGAACAGCTCGTGCGGACCGCCCTGCAGTCGGCCATGGCCGGGTCCGACCAGCCGATGTCGGCGTCCGACCGCACCCGGATCAGCCAGGAGATCGCCGACGACATCCTCGGCTACGGACCGCTCGAGCCCTACCTGCGCGACCCGGAGCTCTCCGAGGTGATGGTGAACGGCGCGAAGGACATCTTCGTCGAGCGCGCCGGCCGGCTGCTGCGGGTCGACGCGGCGTTCAACGACGAGGCCCACCTGCGCCGCACCATCGACAAGATCGTCGCCCGGGTCGGGCGCCGCGTCGACGAGACCAGCCCGATGGTCGACGCTCGCCTCCCCGACGGGAGCCGGGTGAACGCCGTCATCCCGCCGCTGGCGCTGGACGGCTCGATGCTGACCATCCGCAAGTTCGCCGCGGAGGCCCTGACGGCGCAGTCGCTGGTGGAGACCGGCACGCTCACGCCCGAGGCCGTCGACCTGCTGTCCGCCTGCGTGCGCGGCCGGATGAACATCCTGGTCTCCGGCGGCACCGGGGCGGGGAAGACGACGACGCTCAACGTGCTGTCGTCCTTCATCGACGCCGACGAGCGGATCGTGACCGTCGAGGACGCCGCCGAGCTCCGGCTCGGCCAGGAGCACGTCCTGCGGCTGGAGTCCCGGCCGGCGAACATCGAGGGGCGCGGCGCCGTCACGATCCGCGACCTCGTGCGCAACACGCTGCGGATGCGACCCGACCGCATCGTCGTCGGCGAGATCCGCGACGCCGCTGCGCTGGACATGCTGCAGGCGATGAACACCGGGCACGACGGCTCGCTGTCCACGGTGCACGCCAACTCTCCGCGCGACGCCCTCTCCCGGGTCGAGACCATGGTGATGATGGCCGGGATGGAGCTGCCGGTGCGCGCCATCCGGGAGCAGTCCGCCAGCGCCATCGACCTGGTCGTCCAGCAGGTCCGTCTCAAGGACGGCAGCCGCAAGGTCGTCGCGATCACCGAGGTCGTCGGGATGGAGGGCGACGTCATCACCCTCCAGGACGTCTTCCTCTTCGACTTCGCGGCCGGGTACGACGACCGCGGCGCGGCCCGCGGGCGGCTCCGCCCGACCGGCCTGCGCCCTCGCCTCCTGGACCGGCTGGCGGACCGCAACGTCCACGTCGATCCCGCCGTCTTCCGCGACGAGGTGGCGGCATGACCACCCCGCTGCCGGTGCTCCTCGGCGCGCTCGCGGTCGGCGTCGGCATCGCCGTCGCGATGGTCGTCCTGCTCCTCGGCCGGCCGGCCCCGGCAGCCGACCGCAGGCTCGCGACGTACTTCGGCGAAGCCGTCCAGCGACCGGGGGTCCGTGGCACCGCGACGACCATCGCGGGCACCGTCGTACCCCGGGACCTCGAGGCCCGGCTCGCCCGCCGGCTCGTCGGTGCCGGCCTCAGCCTGCGGCCGGCCGAGTTCATCCTGCTGCAGGCCGGCATCACTGTGGCACTCACCGTGCTCGGCGCGGTGTTCGGTGGTCCCCTGCTGGCCGTGATGCTCCTGGCCGGTGGAGTCGTCGGCCCTCTCGTCTTCCTGCGGGTGAAGCACCACCGGCGGCTCGCGGCGTTCGCCAGCCAGCTGCCCGACACCCTCACGATGATCGCGAACAGCCTCTCGGCCGGTCTCACGGTCGGGCAGGCGGTCGACACCGTGGTCCGTGACGGGCAGGAGCCGATCGCCGGCGAGCTGCGCCGGGCCCTGGTCGAGCAGCGGCTCGGCGTCAACCTCGACGACGCGCTCGACGGGATCGCCGCCCGGATGGGCAGCGTCGACTTCGCCTGGGTCGTGATGGCGATCCGCATCCAGCGCGAGGTCGGTGGCAACCTGTCCGAGGTCCTGATGACCGTCGCCGACACGCTGCGCGAGCGCGAGTACGTCCGCCGCCAGGTCCGCACCCTCAGCGCCGAGGGGCGACTCTCGGCGTACATCCTCGGCGCCCTGCCGGTCGGGATGTTCCTGTACCTGCTGGTCGCCAACCGCGAGTTCGTCCGCCCGCTCTACACCGAGCTCGTGGGTGGTCTGATGCTCACGACCGCCGCGATCCTCCTGGCGGGTGGCTCCTTCCTCATGTCTCGGATCGTCAAGGTGGAGGTCTGAGATGTCTCCCACGTTCCTGCTCCTCGTCGGCGGGCTGCTGGTCTTCGCCGGTGCCGCGCTGGCCCTGTCCGCGATCGGGGTCCTCACCCCGGAGCGCCGGGGCGCCGCCTCGTCGCTCGCCGCCATCCAGGCCCTGGGCACCGTGAGCGACGACGTCGTCGTGGACGAGTCGTTCGTACGCCGCGTGCTCGTGCCGTACGCCGTCCGCTACGCGAGCCTCGGTCGCAGGCTCTCGCGCTCCGGCGCCGAGGCGCGCCTGCAGCGCCGGCTCGACATCGCGGGCAACCCCGCCGGCTGGGACGCCGAGCGGCTCCTCGGCCTCAAGGTCGTCGGCCTCGGGTGCCTCGGCGGGCTGACCCTGCTCCTCGGCCTGGCCGAGGGCTACGGGCCCGTCCGGGTGCTCAGCGTCGCAGCGGGGATCGGTGCTCTCGGCTTCGTGCTGCCCGACCTGCTGCTCTACAACGCCGGTGAGAAGCGGGAGGCCGAGATGCGTCGCGCTCTTCCGGATGCGCTCGACCTGCTGACGATCTCGGTCGAGGCCGGTCTCGGCTTCGATGCGGCGGTCATGAAGGTGGCGCGCAACACCACCGGCCCGCTGGCCCAGGAGTTCGCCCGGGTGCTGCAGGAGATGCAGCTCGGCGTGGGCCGCATGGACGCGATGCGGGCGATGGGGGAGCGCAGCACGATCAAGGAGCTGCGCGCGTTCTGCCAGGCGATGGTGCAGGCCGACCAGCTCGGTGTCCCGATCGGCCGGGTGCTGCGGATCCAGAGCCAGGAGATGCGGGTGCGGCGTCGGCAGGCGGCCGAGGAGAAGGCCCAGCAGGTGCCGGTGAAGATCATGATCCCGCTGGTCCTGTGCATCCTGCCGTGCCTCTTCCTCATCGTGCTCGGCCCCGCTGCCCTCACGATCGTGGAGGTCTTCTGATGAGCGCGATCGACGCCGTCGCCGAGGAGCGCCGCCGGGTCGCCCGCGAGCTCCACGACGGGGTCGGTCAGCACCTCGTGCTGCTCGGCTACCTGGTCGACGAGGTCGCCGCGCTGGTCGGCGAGGGGCCGCTGCGCGAGGGCCTGGTGAGCCTGCGCGACGAGGTCGGCCGGGCCGCGGTGGAACTGCGCGAGGCGCTCACCGATCTGCGTGGTCCTCAGGGGACGCTCTCGGCCTCCCTGTCGGCGTACGCGGACGAGGTACGCCGGCGCTCGGGTCTCCGCATCCACCTCCGGCTCGACGAGCGCGGCCCGCGATGGCCCGCCGAGGTCGAGCGCGAGGTGCTCCGAGTCGCCCAGGAGGCGATCGCCAACGTGCACCAGCACGCCCGCGCGATCAACGTCTGGGTCGGGCTCACCACTGACGTCCACCAGCTCCTGCTGGTGGTCGAGGACGACGGGATCGGGCGCGTCGCTCCGCGCGAGGGCCACTTCGGGCTGTCCGGCATGGGGGAACGTGCCGAACGGATCGGGGCGGACCTCGAGATCGGACCTCGGCGCGATGGGGGGACGCTCGTGCGCCTGCGCGTTCCCGGGGTCCGGACCGCACTCACTCCGGAAGGAGACGGCCATGACCGTCCGTGTGTTGCTCGTCGATGACCATGATCTCGTCCGACAGGGACTCGTCCGCGCGTTCGAGCGCGCCGGCGGGTTCGAGGTGGTCGGCCAGGCCGCCACCGTGAAGGAGGCGCTGTCCCGGTGGACCGTGCTCCGGCCCGACGTCGTCCTCACCGATCTCCAGCTGCCCGACGGCAGCGGCCTCGAGGTCGTCCGCGCCGTGCGCGCGGACAGCGACACCGCCGGCGTCGTGGTCCTCACGCTGCACGCCGGTGACCCTCAGGTCTTCGCGGCGCTGCAGGCGGGGGCCTCGGCGTTCCTCGGCAAGGAGTCCCGTTGCGAGGAGGTCGTGGGTGCCGCGCGCCACGCGATCAGGTCGCCTCGCAGCTTCCTGTGCACCGGCCTGGCCGGCGCTCTGATGCGCCGCGCGGAGACCACCACGACCCGGCTGTCGGACCGCGAGCTGGACGTGCTGAGGCTGGTCGCGGAGGGGCTGCGCACCGCCGAGATCGCGCGCACGCTGTTCCTCGCGGAGTCGACGGTCAAGCTCCACCTGGGCCAGCTGTACCGCAAGCTCGGCGTCACCAGCCGGACCGAGGCCCTCGCGGCCGGCCTGCGCCTCGGCCTGCTCATGGCGCCGGTCCCCATCGCCGGCTGATCGACCTCCCACCGCGAGCCGCGGGTCCCGTCGGGACCCGCGGCTCGTCGGCATTTCCGCCGGGCCGGGACCACCCGTCCGCGCCCACCGGATAGCCCGAAATGACCATGCCGCAGTAGACGGAGGTCGTGACGACAGGCCGGCGAGAAGCCGGAGCATTGATGTCAGGAAGAGCTCCACAGGGGAGCTCGAACGGACCGGTCACCGGTCACCGTGAGAAGGGAAAGTCCGATGATCGAGAAGCTCCAGTTCATGACCCTGATGTTCGTCAACGACCTCAAGGCCAAGCAGGCCGAGCGCGGCGAGCGCGGCGCGACCGCGGTCGAGTACGGCCTGCTGGTCGCCCTCATCGCGGCCGTCATCGTCGCGACGGTCGTGCTGCTCGGCCAGAACATCCACCAGGCCTTCCTGGACGTCAACGCCAAGATCTGACCGATCTCCAGCCGCCGATGGGCCGGTGCCGCCATGGGGGTGCGGCGCCGGCCCGTCGGTCGTTCTGACCATCACCGTGAGGGGAGCACGTCATGAAGGTCCGACTGAACCGCCGACGCGACGAGGGTGGCGCTGCTGCCGTCGAGTTCGCGCTGGTCGTCCTGCCGTTCGTGACGCTGGTGTTCGGAGCGATCGACTTCGGGTGGGCGATCAACAACGACGTGATGGTCAACAACGCAGCCCGGGAGGGTGCCCGCGAGGGCAGCCTCAACGCGAACGCCGCGGCGATCCAGGCCGAGGCCCTGGCGTCGTACTCCGGGAGCGGGACCCCGATCGTGACCGTCAGCTGCCGCAATGCGGCGGGCGGCGCGTGCTCGCTCGCGTCGGCGGCGCCGGGCGACACCGTGATCGTGACGGTGAAGGTCCAGCACGACTGGATCACCCCGATCGGGAGCCTGTTCGACCCGGACGGCAAGACCCTCAGCAAGACCGCGGAGATGAGGATCGAATGAGCAGGCGACGGGTCAAGGACGAGCGGGGCGGCATCGCCGTCCTCTCCGCGATCGTGGCGGTGGCGCTGTTCGGGTTCTCCGCGCTGGCCGTCGACGTGGCCCAGCTCGTCAACGAGAAGCAGGAGCTCCACGACACCCTCGACATGGCGGCCCAGACGGGTGCCGGAAAGCTCCCGACAGACGGAGCCGGTGCCCGCGCGGCCGCGCTCGCCAACGCCGCCCGCAACGACCCGACCGCCACGCCCACGATCGACTTCTTCTGCGTCGTCGGCGCGAAGGCCTCGGGCGCGACGTACGTCGTGGATGCGACGCACATCCCGCTCAGCTGCAACCCGGGCCCGGCGCCGTACACCGCGGGTTCCTACCCCGGCCTGTCCTGCAACAGCAGGATCTGCGCGATCCCGTGCGTGCCGGAGCAGGGCGACCAGTGCAACACGCTCCGCGCCCGCGACGAGAAGGACGTTCCGTACGTGCTCGCGCCCGTGGTCGGCATCAACGAGGGCGACACCGGCACGTTGACCTCCGTCGCCTGCAAGGGCGCCTGCGGCTCGATCCCGGCGAACCCGATCGACATGGTCGTCGTCGGAGACCGCACCGGGAGCATGGGCGGCGCCATCGCCAACCTCGAGGACGCGATGAAGGGCCTGCTCGAGTACCTCACCCCGGCCCAGCACCGGGTCGCACTCGGCACGATCGGCCGCAGCTCCAGCACCGCGCCTGCCTCGTGCATGAGCGACCCCAGCGCATCTGAGACGTCGGGGCCCTGGGTCCCGGTCGGGTTCAGCAGCACGTACGACAACACCGACGTCAGCCCGCCGAGCAACCCGCCGGCCCTGAGCCCGACCGACCCGCTCGCCCGCGCCGTCGACTGCATCGGCAACAGGTCGTCGTCCACGGGCACCTATCTCGCGGCGCCACTGCGAGCCGCCCGTGAGCTGCTGACCGGGGCGACCGTCCGACCGGCGCCGGTGCGGAAGGCGATGATCTTCATGACCGATGGCGAGCCCAACGAGGGCACCAGCCCAGGCGGCGGTTACCCGTGGAGCAGCAACGGCGCCACGGCGTGCAACAACGCGGTCACCGAGGCCACGACTGCGAAGAACGCCGGCATCCTGGTCGTGACCATCGCGTTCCGCCTCCAGGACGTGCGCTGCAACGGCGGCTCCAGCGCCCTGGTCACCGAGCGGCTGGCCGCGATGGCGTCCCCGCTGCCGAACGGCACTCCGAGCAAGGACGACGGCGGCGGAGCAGGGCCGGGTTGCAACACCACGGCGGAGCAGAACGGCGAGAACGCCGACGGGGACTTCTTCTTCTGCACCCCGACGCCGAGCGCCCTCGAGCCGATCTTCCAGACCGCCGCCTCCGCCATCGTGCAGTCCACGCGGCTGATCCGGCTCCCGTGACAGCGTCGGCGGCGTGCGCCACCAGCACGCGACTCCCCGAGCGAAAGTAAAAACGGTCAAATGTCGTCCAAAAGGTGACGACCATCACGCAGCGCGTGCGACCATCCCGCCATGCGCAACCGCCTCCTGCTCGCGAGCCTCGCCGTCGCACCCCTGACCGGCGGCCTCCTCGCGGCCGCTCCGCTCAGCTCCGCCGCCCCCGCGTCCCCGTCGCAGGCCCCGATCGTCAGCACCGCCGGCGACCTGGAGGCGGTCGTCACCGCCCCGGTCGGCGGCGACTGGTCGGTCCGCTTCTCCGACAGGACCGGGACGGTCGTCGCCTCGGTCGCCCACGAGGCGATCGGCCTCGAGACCGCCGCGGGCAGGGTGCTCGCCGACCACGTGGTCTCGGTCGACGGCGGCGTCGTCGAGCTCGGCACGCCCGACCCCGCGTTGACCGCGACCGTCAGCGTCACCCCCGACGGCGACGGCGTCTTCGCGGTGCAGGTGGCCGGTCACGGCGACGGCGTCACCGGCGTCTCGCTCGACCTGAAGGCGCCCGGCGGCGAGCGGTACCTCGGCCTCGGCGAGCGCTCCGACGCCGTCGACCACCGCGGCAAGAGCGTGCTGAACCGGGTCATGGACGGTCCGTACACCGAGACCCAGGCCGAGATCGTGCGCACCTTCGTGCCGGAGCCCGGTCTCGGCAAGCGCCCCGACTCGACGTACTACCCGATCCCGTGGGTGCTCTCCACGGCCGGGTACGGCGTGCTCGTCGACAACGACGAGGACAGCACGTTCGACCTGGCGACCCCCGAGCATCGCACGGTCAACCGCTTCGCGGTCGAGTCCGACGAGCTCGACCTGCGCGTCTTCGGCGGGCCCACCCCGGCTCGCGCGCTCGCCCGGATGACCGCGGCCATCGGCCGCCAGCCGATGCTGGACACCGCCTCCGTGTACGGCGCCTGGTTCCAGCCGCGCGGTGACGCCGTCGCCCAGATCGACGACCAGCGCGACCGCGGTGTCGCCGTCTCGGTGGCCCAGACCTACGTGCACTACCTGCCGTGCGGCTCGCAGGACACCGAGCGCGAGCGCGCGCTCACCGCGGCCCTGCACGAGCGCGGCGTCGCGGTGACGACGTACTTCAACCCGATGGTGTGCCAGAACTACCAGCCGGTCTACGACCAGGGCCTGGAGACGAACGCGTTCACCCGCGCGGCCGACGGCTCGGTGCTGCAGTACCCGTACAACACCGCCAGCCACTTCGAGGTCTCGCAGATCGACTTCTCGGCCGCGTCCGGACAGGCCCTCTTCAAGCAGCTGCTCCAGGAGTCCGTCGACGACGGGTACGACGGCTGGATGGAGGACTTCGGCGAGTACACGCCGGACGACGTCATCTCCGCCGACGGCACGCCCGGCCCGGCGATGCACAACCGCTACGTCGAGCAGTACCACGCGACCGCCCGCGACTTCGAGGAGTCCGCGCCGCGCCCGCTGCTGCGCTTCCAGCGCTCCGGCTGGACCGATGCGGTCAAGGAGTCCTCGATCGTGTGGGGCGGCGACCCGACCACCGGCTGGGGCTTCGACGGCCTCACCTCGTCGGTGACCCAGGGCATCACCATGGGCACGTCCGGCGTGACGACGTGGGGCCCGGACATCGGCGGGTTCATGACGCTGCCCGGCGACCCGTACCTCACGCCCGAGCTGCTCAACCGCTGGATCCAGTACGGCGCGTTCACCGGCGTGATGCGCCTGCAGTCGGGCGGCATCCAGTACGTCGGGCCGACCAAGCCGCTGGTCAGTGACCCCGAGGTCGAGCCCGTCTGGAAGACGTACACCCGCCTGCGCACGATGCTCTACCCCTACATCGCCGGCAGCCAGGACGCCTACGAGCGCTCGGGCCTGCCGCTGATGCGGCACCTCGCGCTGGTGCACCCGGGCGACCGGAAGGCCGCCGCGGCCGACGACGAGTACCTGTTCGGCAGCGACCTGCTGGTCGCGCCGGTGACCACCCAGCTGACCCCGATGCGCAAGGTCTACCTGCCGCGGGGGAAGTGGCTCGAGCTGGCCGGCGCCTGGAACCTCAAGGACACCGGCAGGTTCACGCTCAAGAAGGCGAAGATGATCGGCGGCGAGCGCACGGTCGTCGCGCAGGCGCCGCTCGACACCATCCCGCTGTTCCTCCGCGGCGGCGCCGTCGTCCCGATGCTGCCGCGGACCGTCGACACGCTGAGCGAGTACGGCGACGGCACCGACGTCGAGAGCCTGACCGACGCGGCGGACCGCCGTACCCTCCTGGCCGCCCCGGTGGCCGGGACGTCGCGCGGCACGCTCGGGCCGGACGAGACGCTCAGGTCGCAGGTGAAGCGCGCGGCGTGGACCCTGCGTCTCGACGGCGCGCAGGCCCGGACCTATGACCTCCAGGCGACCCTGACCGGCCTCGCGCCGTCGTGGGAGCCGTGCCGGGTCGAGGCGGACGGGAGGAAGGTGTCGTTCGCGTACGACGCGAGGACGCGGGTGCTGACGCTCAGCGCCGCCCTCGGCGCGGACGGCGTTCTCGAGGTGACCGCCTGTCGCTAGCGGCAACCGCTAGGGTCCGACCCGTGAGGAACCTGTCGAAGCGGCTGGCCAACCGGGCCCTGCTCGCCGGCTGGCGCTGGGCGAGCAGGGCCGGCGAGGTCGTGCCGGGCACGCGTGAGGCCGAGAAGTTCGGCAGCTTCGGCCGGGGCAGCAGCCTCGGCTTCCCGGCCGCCACGCTGATGGGGACGCGCGCCATCCACCTCGGCGAGGACGTGCTGGTCGGGCGGCAGGCGTCGCTGTCGGTGGGCTACGGCCCGACGCAGCAGGACCTGCCCGAGCGTGGCCTGGTGATCGGCGACCGCACGGTGCTCGGCGCGCGGATCACGATCGTCGCCCACGTCTCGATCGAGATCGGCGACGACGTGTGGTTCGGCCAGGACGTGTTCGTCACCGACTCCGGCCACGGCTACCAGGACCCGAACCTGCCGATCGGCGAGCAGTTCGGCGCGCACCTGCCGGTCCGGATCGGCTCGGGCTCCTGGATCGGGCACGGCGCGATCATCCTGCCCGGCGCGAACATCGGGCGGAACGTCGTGGTCGCGGCCGGATCCGTGGTCCGCGGTGACCACGAGGACCACAGTGTCGTCGGGGGCGCGCCCGCCAAGCTGATCCGCCGCTACGAGCCCGGTGTGGGCTGGGTCGGCACCCGCGGCGACGTACGCCCGATCACGTCCGGGCACTTCGGCGGGCTCTTCGACGAGCCCGAGGACACCATCGCCACGGCGTAGCGCGCTAGCCTCCCAGTGGGGGCCACCGACCGAGGGAGCTGACCGTGACCACGACGCCGCCCAACCTGCTGGAGGAGCTCGAGCCCGTCGTGGCCGAGAACCTCGACCGGCACCTCTCGATGGCGCAGGAGTGGCATCCGCACGACTACGTCCCGTGGAGCCAGGGCCGCGACTTCGCGATGCTCGGCGGCGAGGACTGGGACCCCGAGCAGTCCCAGCTCTCGGAGACGGCCAAGGCCGCGATGTTCACCAACCTGCTCACCGAGGACAACCTGCCGTCGTACCACCGCGAGATCGCGACCCGGTTCGGCCGCGACGGCGCCTGGGGCACCTGGGTCGGCCGGTGGACGGCGGAGGAGAACCGGCACGGCATCGCGATGCGCGACTACCTCGTGGTCACCCGCGGCGTCGACCCGGTCGAGCTCGAGCGGGCCCGGATGGACTACATGACCTCGGGCTACGACTCGGGAGACAAGACCGCGCTCGAGGCGGTGACGTACGTGTCGTTCCAGGAGCTCGCGACGCGGGTGTCCCACCGCAACACCGGCAAGGTCACCAACGACCCGATCGCGGACCGGATGCTGGCGCGGATCTCCAAGGACGAGAACCTGCACATGGTCTTCTACCGCAACATCGTCGCGGCGGCGCTCGAGATCGCGCCCGACGCGACGATGCGCGCGATCGCGGACGAGGTGATCGGCTTCGAGATGCCCGGCGCCACGATGGCGGGCTTCCGGCGCAACTCGATGATCATCGCGAAGGCCGGGATCTACGACCTGCGGCTGCACCACGACGACGTGATCATGCCGGTCCTGCGGCACTGGGACGTGTTCGACCGCTCCGGCCTTGGGCCCGAGGGCGAGCGGGCCCGCGAGGAGCTCGGCGCCTTCCTCGAGGCGCTCGACCAGCAGGCCACGAGGTTCGTCGACCGGCGCGCG
Organism: Nocardioides sp. SR21; assembly: GCF_022761125.1. Taxonomy (GTDB): domain Bacteria; phylum Actinomycetota; class Actinomycetes; order Propionibacteriales; family Nocardioidaceae; genus Nocardioides. Next base: position 141,900 of record NZ_JAKWJR010000001.1, read on the forward strand.
GAGAACCGCGCCCGCGACGCCGCCCGCGCCGACGGCAGGACGCCGGACATCGTCGCCTCGTGATGAGTTCTCGCGCCGGTACCCGTCACATGGATGACGGGAACGACGACGAGAGGGAAGACGAGATGACGATCGTGGAGATCGACGAGCAGGAGTTCTCGGGGCTGGCCGAGCGGCACCGGCGTGAGCTGCACGTGCACTGCTACCGGATGCTCGGGTCGTTCGACGACGCCGAGGATGCCGTGCAGGAGACCTACCTGCGGGCCTGGCGCCGGCGGGAGACCTTCGAAGGGCGCTCGACGTTCCGCGCCTGGCTCTACCGGATCGCCACGAACGCCTGCCTGGACGCGCTCGCGAAGAAGCGGCCGGAGCCCGCTGCCGGCGGTGAGGTGCGGTGGCTGCAGCCGTACCCCGACCAGCTGCTCGACGACCCGGAGGTCCTCGCGTCGGCGCGCGAGACGATCGAGCTCGCGTACGTCGTCGCCGTCCAGCACCTGGCCCCGCGGCCGCGGGCCGCGCTGCTCCTGCGCGACGTCGTCGGCTGGCCGGCCAAGGACGTCGCCGAGCTGCTCGGCGACTCCGTGAACTCCGTCAACAGCGCGCTCCAGCGCGCCCGCGCCGGGATGCGCGAGCACCTGCCCGCCGAGCGCCAGGACTGGAGCGGTGGTGACGAGGACGCCGGCACCCGCGAGCTGGTGCGCCGCTTCACCGACGCCACCGTGGCCACGGACATCGACACCCTCGCGGCGATGCTGCGCGACGACGTGCGCGCCTCGATGCCGCCGACCCCGGGGGTGCGGCTGGGTCGCGACGCCGTCGTCGCCGACTGGGTGCAGGACGGCTTCCCCGAGATCACCGGGCTGCGCGGCGTACCCACGTCCGTGAACCGGCAGCCGGCCGTCGCCTTCTACCTGTGGCGGGAGGCGGCGGGCGCCTACCTGCCGCTGACGCTCGACGTCCTGCGCATCAGCGGCGGGGAGATCGCCGAGATCACGACCTTCTCCGACGACCAGTTCCCACGGCTCGGCCTCCCGGAGCGACTGCCGGCCACGTCGTGAAGGCGCTCGTGCTGCGTGGCGTGGTCGCCACGCTCGCAGCGGTGCTGTGCACCACGGTCCTCGCCGCGCTCGCCCGCGCCGCCGGTGTCGACCTCGAGGTGGACGGCGGCGAGACGATCCCGGTGTCCGGGATCGCCACCGTCACCGGGTTCTTCTCCCTCGTCGGCGTCGTCCTCGCGGTCGTGCTCCGGCGCTGGAGCGCCCGTCCGGTCGCGCTCTTCGTGTGGCTCTCGGTGACGCTGACCGCGCTGTCGCTGGTCCCGCCACTGCTGTACGGCGCGGACGCTGCCACGACGCTCACGCTGATCGGTCTCCACCTCGTCGCGGCGGGGGTGATGATCCCGAACCTCGCGCGAGGGCTGCGAGCCTGACGTTGTGGAATACCCATGGGGGGTATACGGTGTTGTTACCGGTACCCCCCATGGGTATATTCGGATGACGACAGCGAAGGAGCCCACGATGAGCACGAGCGAGTACCAGGTCACCGGCATGACGTGCGGCCACTGCGAGATGTCGGTCCGCGAGGAGGTCGGCGAGATCCCCGGCGTGCAGTCGATCGAGGTCAGCTTCGAGACCGGCGCGCTCGTCATCACCTCGGCCGAGCCTGTCGACGACGCCGCCGTCCTCGCCGCGGTCGACGAGGCGGGCTACCAGGCGGTGCGAACGCGATGAACACGCCTGCCCGGCTCGGGTTGTACGGCGCGGGGCTGGCCGTGCTCTTCGTCGGCGCCTTCGCGGCAGCCGGCGCCGTCGTACCGCAGAGCACCGTCGACAGCTGGACCCAGGAGGCCGAGGGCCACGACATGGGTGCGGAGGGCGCCGGCGGTCACGGCGACGCGCACGCCCCTGCGGCTCCGACCGCGGTCCGCGGCGTCAGCAGCGCCCAGGACGGCTACCTGCTCACCCCGGTCGCCGCTCCTGACGAGGTCGACGAGAGCGGGACGCTCTCGTTCCGGATCCACGACGCGCACGGCGAGGCGTTGACGAGCTTCGCCACCGAGCACGACAAGGAGCTGCACCTCATCGTCGTCCGCACCGACGGGAGCCGCTTCCGCCACGTGCACCCGACGATGGCGGCGGACGGCACCTGGTCGCTGCCGTGGGAGTGGGCTGCCGCCGGCACCTATCGGGTGTACGCCGACTTCGTCCCGGGCGGCGAGGGCGAGGGCGACCCGGTCACGCTGACCCGCACCGTCGACGTCGCCGGCCCGTTCGCGCCCGTGGTGCCCGTCCCGGCGGACGTCGCGACGGTCGACGGGTTCACCGTCGAGCTCGTCGGCGACCTGGCCGTCGGGGAGAGCTCGCAGCTGACGCTGTCCGTGAGCAGGGGCGGCGAGCCGGTCACCACGCTGCAGCCGTACCTCGGTGCCTTCGGTCACCTGGTGGCGCTGCGCGAGGGCGACCTCGCCTATCTCCACGTCCACCCCGAGGGCGACGAGCCCGCCGCCGGCGAGACCTCCGGCCCGGAGATCTCGTTCCTGGCCGAGGCGCCCACGCCGGGCCGCTACCTGCTCTACCTGGACTTCCAGGTCGACGGCCAGGTGCACAGCGCCCCGTTCGTCGTCGACGCCCACGCCCACTGATCGCGGAGGAGGAACCATGAACACGACCCCGGTCATCGAGCTCGAGATCGGCGGCATGACCTGCGCCTCCTGCGCGATGCGGATCGAGAAGAAGCTGAACAAGCTCGACGGCGTCACCGCGACGGTCAACTACGCGACCGAGAAGGCGCAGGTCCACGCGGACGGTGTCGACGCCGAGGCCCTGATCGCCGAGGTCGCCAAGGCCGGCTACACCGCCACGCTGCCCTCCGCTCCCGACGCCGAGTCCGGTGAGGAGCGCCCGGACGCCGAGCTGGTCGCGCTGCGGCAACGGCTGATCGGCTCCATCGTGCTCGCCGTGCCGGTGATCGCGATGGCGATGGTCCCGGCGCTGCAGTTCGAGTACTGGCAGTGGGCGTCGCTGACGATGGCCGCCCCGGTCGTGCTGTGGGCGGCCTGGCCGTTCCACCGGGCCGCGTGGACCAACCTGCGCCACGGCGCGGCCACCATGGACACGCTGGTGTCCCTCGGCACGCTCTCGGCGTTCGCCTGGTCGCTGTACGCCCTGTTCCTCGGCACCGCCGGCGAGCCCGGCATGACCCACCCGTTCGAGCTGACCGTCAGCCCGACCGACGGCGCCTCGAACATCTACTTCGAGGTCGCCGCCGGCGTGACGATGTTCCTGCTGGCCGGCCGCTACTTCGAGAAGCGGTCCAAGCGGCGGGCCGGCGCGGCGCTGCGGGCGCTGCTCGAGCTCGGCGCCAAGGACGTCGCCGTGCTGCGCGACGGCATCGAGACCCGCATCCCCACGGCGGACCTGAGGGCCGGCGACGAGTTCGTCGTACGTCCCGGCGAGAAGATCGCCACCGACGGCGTCGTGGTGACGGGTACGTCGGCGGTGGACGCCTCGATGCTCACCGGGGAGTCCGTCCCGGTCGAGGTCGGCGTGGGCGACGCCGTCACCGGCGGGACCGTGAACGCCGGCGGCCGGCTGGTCGTCCGCGCGACGCGGGTCGGCTCCGACACCCAGCTCGCCCAGATGGCCCGGCTCGTCGAGGACGCCCAGTCCGGCAAGGCGCAGGTGCAGCGCCTCGCCGACCGGGTCGCGGGCGTGTTCGTCCCGATCGTCATCGCGATCGCGGTCGGCACCCTGGGTGCCTGGCTCGGCGCCGGGTTCCCGGCAGCCGCCGCGTTCACCGCCGCGGTCGCCGTCCTCATCATCGCCTGCCCCTGCGCCCTGGGCCTGGCCACGCCGACCGCGCTGCTGGTCGGCACCGGTCGCGGCGCCCAGCTCGGCGTCCTCATCAAGGGTCCCGAGGTGCTGGAGTCCACCCGCGCGGTCGACACCGTCGTGCTCGACAAGACCGGGACCGTCACGACCGGCACGATGACGCTGGTCGAGGTGGTCACGGCCGCCGGGGTCGACCGGGGTGAGCTGCTCCGGCTGGCGGGTGCGCTCGAGGCGGCGTCGGAGCACCCGATCGCCCGGGCGATCGCGCGCGGCGCCATCGAGGAGGCCGGGCCGCTGCCCACGCCGGAGGACTTCGCCAACGTCGAGGGCAACGGCGTCCAGGGCATCGTCGAGGGGCACGCGGTGCTCGTCGGCCGTGACTCGCTGCTGGCCGAGTGGTCGCAGCACCTGGACGCCGACCTGTCGCGCGCCAAGGCCGCCGCCGAGGCGCAGGGCCGGACCGCCGTCGCGGTCGGCTGGGACGGCGCCGCCCGTGGCGTGCTCGTCGTCGCCGACCGGGTGAAGCCGACCAGCCGTGAGGCGGTCGCCCAGCTGAAGGCGCTGGGCCTGACCCCGGTCCTGCTGACCGGCGACAACCGGGCCGTGGCGGAGCAGATCGCCGCCGAGGTCGGCATCGACCGGGTGATCGCCGAGGTCCTGCCGCAGGACAAGGTCGCCGTCGTACGCGACCTGCAGGCGCAGGGCAAGGTCGTCGCGATGGTCGGCGACGGCGTCAACGACGCCGCCGCGCTCGCGCAGGCCGACCTCGGCCTCGCGATGGGCACCGGCACCGACGTCGCCATCGAGGCCGCGGACATCACGCTGGTGCGCGGGGACCTGCGCAGCGCCGCCGACGCGATCCGCCTGGCCCGCCGGACGCTCGGCACCATCAAGGTCAACCTGTTCTGGGCGTTCGCCTACAACGTGGCCGCGATCCCCCTGGCCGCGCTCGGCCTGCTCAACCCGATGCTGGCCGGCGCCGCGATGGCGTTCTCCAGCGTCTTCGTCGTCGGCAACAGCCTGCGTCTCCGCTCCTTCGCCCCTCAGCAGAAAGACTGAACCCGATGACCGACACCCACAGCCACCACGGCTACATCTCCGACAAGGACCGCTACCTCGCCCGCCTCAAGCGCATCGAGGGCCAGGCCCGCGGCATCCACCGGATGGTGGAGGAGGAGAAGTACTGCATCGACATCCTCACCCAGGTCAGCGCGCTCACGAAGGCGTTGGAGTCGGTGGCCCTCGGCCTCCTCGACGACCACCTGCGCCACTGCGTCATGGACGCCGCCCTCGAGGGCGGCCCGGCCGCCGAGGCCAAGCTGACCGAGGCGTCCGAGGCGATCGCGCGGCTCGTGCGGTCCTGAGGGTCCGTGTCCTTTTGGCGCTGGGTTGCTGGTGTTCGCAGTTTCACCATGTGATGCAGACGAACCTGCACTTCTCACGGTCTGCACGCCATGAGAAGTGCAGGTTCACCTGCATCACATGGTGAAACAGCGCCAGGACGTGCCGGCGGGAGGCCACCACCGAGACCGGCCTACTGGGCCGCGCTGAGGATGCCGGCGACGAGGAACCCGAGCACCGTGAACAGCCCGGCGACCCGGCCGGCCCGTTCGTAGGACTCGGGCACCATCGAGTCGGCCAACATGGTGAGCACGGCTCCGCCGGCGAACGCGCTGGCGATCTCCCCGGTGTGCGAGCCGGTGTCGGCCACGAGGTAGCCGGCCAGCGAGGCGAAGCCACAGACGATCGTCAGCGAGCTCCACATCAGGGTGATCCGTCGCTCGCCGACGCCGGACTCGCGCATGTCGGCGGTCCCCGCGAGCCCTTCCGGGATGTTGGAGAGCAGGACGGCAGCGAGGAAGGCGAGACTGATCGAGCCTCCGAGCGCCAGGCCGAGCCCGAGGATGAAGGACTCGGGGATCCCGTCGAGCAGCGCGCCGAGGAAGAGCGCCGTGCCCGAGTTGCCGCCGCGGTCGACCAGGCGGGCGCCCACGTAGTAGGCGAGCGCGCCGACGAGGAAGGCAGCGCCGACCTCCCAGCCGAGATGGAGGTTGGCCTCCGGGATGAGCTCGTAGCCGACGGCGCTGATCAGCGTGCCGGCGCCGAAGGCCATCATCAGCCCGACGATGCGCCGGGAGCGCCCGAGTGGTGCGGCCAGCGCCTGTCCGACGAGGAGTGAGCCGGAGGCGATCAACCCCCAGAGGAGCGCCTCGGTCATTCGCCGGCGTACAGCGGTGAGGTCTTGCTGGACACCAGCTCGTGCCGCTCCTCCGGGCTGAGCGCCTCGAACTGCGCGCGTACATCGGACGGGTAGCCGCTGACCTCGGGGGCGTCCTCGACCGGCACGACGGTGTGCACGATCCGGTCGTCGTACACGTGCATCATGTTCACCGCCTGGTGGCCGTCGACGCCGGAGACGAAGCGCTCGAGGGGCGCCGGGTCGCCGGTGTAGCAGGTCGCCGACGCGACGGAGACCGGGATGCCGGCGAACATCGAGTGCGACGTGAAGTGGAAGTGGCCGCCGATGATCGCGCGAACGTCGGAGCCGGCGAGCACCTCGGCGAGACGCTGCTGGTCGTGCAGCTCGATGATCGCGGCGACGGGCATCATCGGGATCGGGATCGGCGGGTGGTGCATCGCGAGCACGGTGCCGTGCGGCGCGGGGGTCGCCAGGAGGCCGGCCAGCCACTGCAGCTGCTCGTCGCTCAGCGCGCCGTGGTGGTAGCCCGGCACGGTGGAGTCGATCGCGATCACGCGCAGACCGTCGATGTCGTGGATGCGGTCCTGGGTGCGGTCGCCGTCCTCGCCGAACAGCTCACGGGCGTACGTCGCCCGCTCGTCGTGGTTGCCCATCACCCAGACGACCTCGGCCCCCATCGCCGCGGCCGCCGGCTCGACCATCTCGCGCAGCCGGGCGTAGGCCTTCGGCTCGGCCTTGTCGGCCAGGTCGCCAGTGAACACCAGGGCCTGGGGTGCCGGGTCGAGCCGGGCGAGCCGGGCGAGGGCGAGCTCGAGTCCGGCCTCGGTGTCGACGACGCCGTACTGCTTCGCCCCGTCGGCGAGCAGGTGCGGGTCGCTCAGGTGGGCGATGACGTGACCGGGGATCGAGTACTGGCCGAACTGCACGATGTCACCGTACAAGCCGGAAGTGGGGCTAGGTTCTGGGAATGAGCGGCGTCGAGCAGGTCGCGCGACGAGCCCGGGAGCTGGTCCGGGGCGAGGGCGTCATCTCCGACCGCGCGCGGCTGCGCACCTACGAGTGCGACGGGCTCGCGCACTACCGCGTCGTGCCCGCCCTGGTGGTGATCCCCCAGGACGCCGAGCAGCTCGCGGGCGTCGTCCGCGCGTGTGCCGAGCACCGCGTGCCGTTCGTCGCCCGCGGCTCGGGAACCGGCCTGTCCGGTGGTGCGCTCCCGCATGCCGAGGGCGTGCTGGTGGTGACGTCGAAGCTCCGCGAGGTCGTCGAGGTGCGGCCCGAGGACCAGCGCGCCGTCGTCGAGCCCGGCGTGATCAACCTCGACGTCTCGCGCGCGGCGGCGCCGTACGGCTACTACTACGCGCCGGACCCGTCGAGCCAGCAGATCTGCTCGATCGGCGGCAACCTCGCCGAGAACTCCGGCGGCGCGCACTGCCTGAAGTACGGCTTCACCTCCCACCACGTGATCGGCGCGGACTTCGTGACGCCGCAGGGCGACCTGGTGCGGCTCGGCGGGATGGCGCCGGACAGCCCGGGCTACGACCTGCTCGGGGCGGTCGTCGGCTCGGAGGGCACGCTCGGGATCGCCACGTCGGTGACGGTGCGGCTGGTGCGACTGCCCGAGGAGGTGCGCACGCTGCTCGTCGGCTTCGCGTCCACCGATGCGGCCGGGGCCGCCGTCTCCGCGATCATCGCGGCCGGCATCGTGCCCGCGGCGATCGAGATGATGGACGAGCTGGCGATCGCGGCCGCCGAGGAGGCGGTGCAGTGCAACTACCCCGACGGCGCGGGCGCGGTGCTCGTGATCGAGCTCGACGGGCCGGCGGCCGAGGTGGCGGCGGAGTACGACGCGGTCGAGCGGCTGTGCCGGGAGAACGGCGCCTTCGAGCAGCGGGTCGCCACGGACGCGGCCGACCGCGCGCTGATCTGGAAGGGCCGCAAGTCCGCGTTCGCCGCGGTCGGGCGGGTCAGCCCGGACTACATCGTGCAGGACGGCGTGATCCCGCGGACCGCGCTGCCGGAGGTGCTCGCCGCGATCGCCGCGCTGTCGGAGTCCTCGGGCATCCGGGTCGCGAACGTCTTCCACGCCGGCGACGGGAACCTGCACCCGCTGGTGCTGTTCGACGAGTCGGTGCCCGGCCAGGGGGCCGCGGCCGAGGAGCTCAGCGGCGCGATCCTCGACCTCTGCATCGCGCACGGCGGCTCGATCACCGGCGAGCACGGAGTCGGGGTCGACAAGGCGAAGCACATGCCGCGGATGTACGACGACGCCGACCTCGACACGATGCAGCTGGTGCGCTGCGCGTTCGACCCGGACGGGATCGCCAACCCCGGCAAGGTGTTCCCGACGCCGCGCCTCTGCGGCGAGGTGCCCGGCAAGCACAAGGGCGCACATCCCTTGCAGGACAGCGGTCTGGCGGAGATCTTCTGATGCCGACGGTCGTGACCCCGGCGAGCACCGGAGACGTCGCCGAGGTGCTGCGTGGCGGACACACGGTCGTGCCGACCGGACGCGGCACCAAGCTGACCTGGGGGATGCCGGTCGAGCCCGAGGTGCTGCTCGACCTCTGCGCGATGGACCGGGTGATCGACCACCAGCCCGGCGACCTGATCGTCCACGTCGAGGCGGGCGCGCCGCTCGCGGCGGTGCAGGAGGTGGTCGGGCGCGCGGGCCAGCGGCTCGCCCTCGACGAGACCGTGGCCGGCGGGACGATCGGCGGCGTCCTCGCCACCAACGCGTCCGGCCCGACGCGGATGCACGCCGGTACCGCTCGCGACCTGCTGATCGGCGTGACCGTGGTGCGCGCGGACGGTGTGGTCGCGAAGGCCGGGGGACGGGTCGTGAAGAACGTCGCCGGCTACGACCTCGGCAAGCTCATGGTCGGGTCCTTCGGCACCCTCGCGGTGATCACCGAGGCGGTGTTCCGCCTGCACCCGCTGCCGGACGTGCAGCGCTGGGTGACCGTCGAGACCGACGATCCGCACGCCCTCGTGCAGCGCGTCATCCACTCGCAGGCGGTGCCGTGGGCGGTCGAGGTCGACGGCTCGACGCTGTCGGTGCTCATCGGCGGTCGCCCGGACGGCGTCGCCGCCCGCGTGGCCGTCGTACGGGACCTGATCGGCGGCTCGGTCTCCGACGTGGCACCTGCGTGGTGGGGCAGATATCCCTGGAAGCCCGGGGAGATCGGGCTCAAGGTCACGTGTGCGATCTCGGGGCTCGGCGAGGTGCTGGCCGCGGCCGGTCCGCGGGTGCGCGGCTCGGCGGGCGTCGGTGTCGTGTACGCCGTGGCCGACCGGGCTGAGGACGTCCACCGCCTGCGGGAGGTCGCCGCTCGCCACGGTGGGACGGTCGTCGTGGTCGATGCGCCGGACGAGGTGAAGCAGGTGGTGGACGTCTGGGGGCCGGTGCCCGCACTGGACCTGATGCGCCGGGTGAAGGAGCAGTTCGACCCGGAGCGGCGACTCTCGCCCGGTCGGTTCGTGGGAGGCATCTGATGGACTCCCCGGAATCGAAGGCGGAGCTGGTGGATGCCTGTGTGCACTGCGGATTCTGCCTGCCGACGTGCCCGACCTACGTGCTGTGGGGCGAGGAGATGGACTCGCCGCGCGGCCGCATCCACCTGATGCAGCAGCGCCTCGACGGCGAGCCGCTGACCGACGCGATGGTCGGGCACTGGGACGCGTGCCTGGGCTGCATGGCGTGCGTGACCGCGTGCCCGTCGGGCGTGCAGTACGACAAGCTCATCGAGTCCACCCGCGCCGAGGTCGAGCGCGAGCACCGGCGGTCGCCGGGCGACCGGGCGCTGCGCGGCCTGATCTTCTCGGTGTTCCCCTACCCGAAGCGCCTGCGACTGCTGCGGGGTCCGCTGCGCGGGATCCAGCGCACGGGGCTCGACCGCGCGCTGCGTCGAACCGGCCTGCTGGACCGGTTCGCGCCGTCGCTGGCCGCGATGGAGCGGTTGGCGCCGAGGCTCACCAGGCCGACGCCGCTGCCCGAGAGTGCGGCGGCGACCGGCACCCGGCGAGCGACGGTGGGACTGCTGACGGGATGCGTGCAGGGCGCGCTCTTCCCGGAGGTCAACGCCGCCACGGTCCGGGTGCTCCAGGCCGAGGGCTGCGACGTGGTGGTCCCGCGTGCCCAGGGCTGCTGCGGCGCGCTGTCCGCGCACAGTGGCCGCGAGGACGAGGCGAGGGGCTTCGCCCGCGCGACGGTCGAGACCTTCGCCGCGGCCGACGTCGACTACGTCGTCGTCAACGCGGCTGGTTGTGGCTCGGCGATGAAGGAGTACGACGCGCCGTTGCGCGACAAGGTCCGCGACATCGCCGAGCTCCTCGACGAGCTCGGCCCGGTCGCCGAACGCCATCCGCTCCAGATGTCCGTGGCGTACCACGACGCCTGCCACCTCGGCCACGCCCAGGGGGTGCGCGCGCAGCCCCGCCGGCTGCTCGCGGGGGTCCCCGGGCTCGAGCTGCGCGAGATCGACGAGGCCGAGCTGTGCTGCGGGTCGGCCGGGGTCTACAACGTGCTGAACCCCGAGCCCGCCCGCGAGCTCGGCGACCGCAAGGCCGCGAACATCGTCGCCACCGGCGCCGACGTCCTCGTCACCGCCAACCCCGGTTGCCTGATGCAGGTCGCCGCCGCGATCGAGCGCTCGGGCCACCCCATGCGTCTGGCGCACACCATCGAGATCCTCGACGCGTCCATCCGGGGCAGCGCGCTGGCGGAGTGACGACCGCACTCGCCTGCGGTGGTCAGAACATCATCGACGCGGCGGGGGCCACGTCGCTGCGCATCGCCCGCCACAGCTCGGCTGCGGCACCGGGCCGCGCCTCGGTGACGAGCCCGGCCCGGGCCCGGCCGACCAGGTTCCCTCCTCCGACGTACGCCGCTCCGAGCGCCTCGACCGGCAGCGCCAGGTCGGCGTCGGCGTCGGTGCGCTCGGCGGTCGCGGCGCCCGAGGAGTCGGCGTGGATCCGCCAGCGGCCGGCGTTCCAGGGCGCGTAGGTGTCGGTGACCTCGACGACCACGTCGCAGGGCGCGCTCCAGGAGCGCGCCGCGAGCGCCTCGGGCAGGTCGACCAGGCGGATCCAGAGGCTGTCGTACATCTCGACGGCTGCCGCCGAGCGGGGGCCGCCGACCCAGTCCAGCAACGGGTCCTCGGCGCTGGCCGTGCGCAGCTGGACGCTGCCGATCAGGTCGAAGTCGACCAGCCGGCGCAGCAGCGCCAGCCGCGTCGCGGGCTCACCGACCGCGGCGAACACCTCGAGCCGGCCGGCCGGGCGGGCCGCCTCCCACTTGGCCTCCCGCCGGAACATCGCGAACCCGACGTCCGTGCCGTCGCGCTGGGCGAACAGCACCCGCCACGGCTCCTTGTCGCGCAGCCACTCGGGGAACGACTGCCCCAGCCGCCCGTAGTACTCGGGCGCACCGACGATCGCCCCGGTGTCGACGACGGCGCGGTGGCACGCGTGCATCCGCTGCGTGACGCCGGCGGCACTCACGGTCGTCAGCTGGGTCGTGACCGACGCGGCGGTGTCGTCGAGCGCGGGTGCCTCCAACGTGGCGCCGCGCGACACCGTGATCGGCAGCTCCAGCGACGCGAGCCCGTAGCCGAACCGGCCGTAGATCGCGGGCTCGCTCGCGTGCAGCGCGGAGACGTGGGTCCCCGGGGTGTCGCGCACCTGCTCGAGGTGGTGGCGCAGCATCGCGGACAGCACGCCACGACGCCGATGATCGGGGTGCACGCCGACCCAGGTCAGCCCGGCGCAGGGGACCAGCCGGTCGCCGGGGATCGCGAGCTCGAGCGGGTAGACCCCGTAGACGCCCGGGTACGTCGTCGGGTCGCTCGGGCCGTCGACCTCGGCGGCGAACCGCTGATCGGCCGGCAGGCCAAGCAGCTGCGTCTCGACCGGCGCCGGGAGCACCTCCTGGAACCAGACCACGGTGTCGGTCCGCATGAACCGCTCAGCGGAGGCGGCTACGCCCACTCGGATGTCAGACATGCCCCCAGCCAACAACGTGGCCGTCAGGTCGGACAACCAGATTGTCGTGGGCGAGGAACCCGCCGCGGGCCAGTCGGGCGGACGCGCGGACGACGTGGTCGGGGTGCAGCGCGCCGATGACCGGGTCCGCGTGAGCGCCGTACCGGAACGGCGCGTAGAGCTTGCCCGAGTCGATCTCGGACCGCGCGCCCGGGTCGGTGACGGCCCGCTCGAGCACGTCGCGGCGGCGCGCCCAGCCGGCCTCGCTCTGCGGGACCAGGAAGTCCATCGTGCGGGTGGTGATCGCGAGGTTCTCCTGCGCGGCCGCTCGGCGCTCGGCGTCGTACGCGTCGACGATGCTCGGGTCCGCCCAGCCGTGCAGGGCGTAGGCGATCCGCCACGCGGCGTTCTCCGCGTCGGCCACGCCGGAGTTCATCCCGCGCGCGCCGAACGGCGCCATCAGGTGCGCGACGTCGCCCGCCAGCAGCACGCGTCCGCGGCCCATCACGGTCGCGCACCGCGAGTGGAAGCGGTACACCGTGCACCACACGACCTCGTAGTCCTGCTCGCCCACGATCCGCCGGATCCGGCGGTCGAGGTCGCCGCTCGCCTGCTCGGCGGCGAGGTCGAAGCCGGGTGGCACCTGCCAGTCGATGCGGTACGTCGAGTCCGGGCAGGGGTGCATCAGCACCTGGCGGCCGGGGTTCCACTCCGGGTCGAAGTAGAAGCGCCGCTCGAGCTCGCGGTCCGGCAGGTCGCAGCGGATGTCGCAGATCAGGAACTGGTCGTCGAACGTCCGCCCCTCGAAGGACGCGCCGACCGCCCGGCGCAGGACGTCGCCACGAGCGCCCGCGCACCCCACGACGTACGGCGTCTCGATGTCCCCCTGGTCGGTCTGGACCGTCCCACCGGTGATGCCGGTGACGGTGGTGCCCCAGCGCACCTCGATCGACGGGGTGGCCGCGATCCGCTCGTCGAGGACCTGCTCGACGCGGGCCTGCCCGATGTTCACCCACGGCGGGAACGGCGAGCCGCTGGTGTCGGCGAACGCGACGTGGAACAGCTCGTGCTCGCGGTAGTACGTGCGGGCGGTCCGCCAGGTCACGCCCTCGTCCGCGATCGTGCGCCCCGCACCGAGCGAGTCCCAGATGTCGAGGGTCTCGCGCTGCTGGCAGATCGAGCGCGACCCGACCGGCTCGCGCCGCGGGTGGCTGTCGAGCACCAGCACCGGGAGGTCCCAGCGGGCCAGCAGCAGCGCGGCCGTCTGGCCGACCGGGCCGTTCCCGATGACCACCACCGGCGGGCCGTCGTACATGAAGTCAGGGTAGGACGTTCACCTGGACGTCAGCGCCAGGCCGAGTCCGCTTCCTAGCGTGCGACCGTGCTGACTCGTGGCTTCGTGGGCAGTGTGCTCGTCCTGGTGGGCGGGCTCATCGTGTCCACCCTGCCTCCGTCGACCTGGTTGATGGACCAGGACCTGCTGCTCGACCTCCGCGGCGCGGAGGCCGGCCGGATGCTCGGCCTCGCGATCGTGCTGATCGGGCTGGGGATCCTCGCCGCCGAATGGCTCTCGCTGTGCCGGCACGTCGCGCTCGCCGAGGGCGAGGACCGCGCGGACGCCCTCCACCTGGTGCGGTACGCCGCCGTGGTGTGGTCGGCCCCGCTGGTGCTCGCGCCGCCGCTGTTCTCGCGCGACGGCTGGTCGTACGCCGCCCAGGGGATGCTGGCGCACCTGGGGATCTCGCCGTACGAGCACGGCCCGGGAGTGCTGCGCGGACCCGTCGTCGAGGCGGTCGACCCGCGCTGGATGGACACGATCACGCCGTACGGCCCGGTCCCCCTGATCGCGGGGGACTTCGCCGCCGGCCTGACCGGGAATCCGTGGGTGCTCGTGGTCGGGCACCGGATCGTCGCGCTGGCCGGACTGCTGCTGCTCGCGTGGGCGGTGCCACGCCTGGCGTCGTGGACGGGGGTGAACCCGGCGCTCGCGTCCGCGGTCGTCCTCGCCTCCCCGCTGATGCTCGCCCACGGCGTCGGAGGGCTGCACAACGACCTGCTCATGGTCGGCCTGATGGCCGCCGCGCTGGTGGTCGCCGCCGAGCGCGGCTGGGTGCTCGGCGCCGTCCTCGGCGGCCTGGCCGCCGCGGTGAAGCTCCCGGGAGGCCTGGCCTGCGTGGGCGTCGCGCTGGTGACGCTCCCGCTCGCCGCTCCGCTCCTCCCACGGGTACGCCGGCTCGCGGGCGTCGCGGTCGTGTCCGTGGGGACCCTGCTCGGGCTCGGTGCGGTCACCGGGCTCGGCAGCGGCTGGATCGCCGGGCTCGCCGTGCCCGGCACCGTGACGACGCCGCTGTCGGTGATGGCGATGCTCGGGATCCGGAACGTGGGGACCCTCGTCGCCGGCGCGGTCGTGCTCGCGGTCGCGCTGCGCTGGCGGACCGGTGACCGCTCGCAGGCGCTGCAGGGCGTGGCCATGGTGGTCGGGGTGACCGTGGTCCTCGGGCCCGTCGTGCACCTCTGGTACCTGCTCTGGGTGGTGCCGTTCCTCGCCACGATGCGGCTCCCGCGCGTCGCGATGGCCGGACTGCTCGCGGGCTCCACGGTCTTCGGCCTGGTCGCGCCGATGGACTCCTCGCTCCACGAGGCCTACCTCGCGATCGTGCTGGGCAGCCTGCTGATCGCGCTGCTCGTGCCGCTGCTGCTGCTCACCCGCCGCTCGCGGGCCCGGATCGAGCGGATCGTCTCCGCCGAGTGGATCCCGGTGCAGCTGCCCCAGCCACGACATCCGGCGGGCGCCGCGTAGCGCTTGAATGCGTACCCGTCACGGATGTCCGGTGCCGGGCCGCAGCGAGAGGCTCGGGCCATGGCGACCCTGGTGCTGACGATGGTGCTCGACCCGCGACGCGGCGACTCCGTGCTGCGGACGGTCCGTGACGAGGTGCTCCCGTGGGTGCGGCGGCTGCCGGGGTTCACGGCCGGCCGCTGGCTGCGCAGCGAGGACCAGGGCTGCTGCCTGGTCGTGCTCGACTTCGAGACGCTCGAGGACGCCCGGTCGGTCGCCGGGATCGTGGCCGCCGAGGCCGGGGACCCCGCCCGCGCCTGGAACTTCGAGAAGGTCGTGCTGGCCGATCAGATCGCGGTGACGTCCCGCCCGCCCGCGCTCGGCGCAGCGACGTAGGTGACCAGCTGGCCGCGACCCCCGCTGCCGGTGCGCTGGAGAAGGCGCGCCACGTGCGTCTCGACGGTGCGCGTCGAGAGGAACAGCCGCTCGGCGATCGCCTGGTTGGTGAGCCCCTCGGCGACGAGCTCGAGCACGTCGTACTCCCGCGAGGTCACGCCGAGGTGCTGCAGGTGCTGGGGCACCTGGCGCGCGCCCGCAGCCTTGCGGGGCACCGCGATCCCGGCCTCCCGCATCGCCGCCCGGCAGGCCGAGGCGGCCTCGGTCTGGCCGGCCTCGACCAGGCCGTCCAGGGTCTGGCGGAACCACAGCTCGGGCTCGCCCCAGCCGTCGGCGGCCGCGGCTCGGGCGACCAGGCCGCGCATGTGGACCTCCATCCACGGCTCGGGTCCGGGGTGGGTCCAGGTCGCGTCGGCGAACGTCTGCTCGGCCTCCTCGGCGCGGCCCTCGCGACCGAGCGCGACGGCGTCGGCGTACCGCAGCGCGAACCAGTTGTGCGGGCTGGTGATCTGCGGTCCGTCGCGCACCTCCGCACGAGCCGCAGAACCGTCGCCGAGCACGGTCTCCAGCAGTGCCCACAGGCCGCGCATCGAGAACGCCAGCCCGGGGTGCAGGCGGTAGACCTCCATGCCGGCGGCGAACGCGTCGCGCGCCTCGTCGTACCGCCCGCGCGCCAGCGCCACCGGCCCGCGGACGTGGGCGTCCTTCCCGGCGACCAGCTCGGGATCATCCGGAGCGGTGCGCAGCCCCGCGGCCAGGTCGACCTCCATCTCTTCCGGCCGCCCGGCCAGGCCGTGCGTCATGGCGCGGATCAGGTAGGCGCTGCCGAGCGCGGGGAGCCGCAGCCGCGTCATCAGCGGGATCGCGGCGTCGGCCGCGGCCATCGCGCGCTCCAGGTCCAGGTAGCGGATGCGGAGCAGGTTGAGCTGCAGGTCGACGACCGCCGCCGTCGCGAGCGAACCGGCCTCCAGTGCGGCGGCGCGCGCGGCGAGGAGGCGGTCCTCGGTGGGTCGGCGGCCGACCAGGTCGAGGCTGCCCAGCTGCTGGAGGATCCGGGCGCGCCAGTGGCCGAGGCCGTTCTGCTCGGCGATCCGGTAGGCCTCCTCGAACGCCTCCTCCGCCTGGAGCACGTCGCGTCCGCGGGCGGCCCGGCCGATGACCTCCCAGGCCTCGCACGCGACGTCGGCCCGGTCGCCGGCGGCGTCGAGCGCCACCCGCGCCTCGACCACGGCATCGTCCGGCTGCAGCCGGCCGAGGGCGACCCCGGCGCGCAGCACCGCCGTACCGGCGGGGTCGACCCCGTCGATGGTCGAGAGCAGGTCTGCGGCCTCGTCCCACAGGCCTCCGGCGTACGCCGCTCGCGCGAGCCGCAGCCGTACCGGCGCCAGCCGGTCGGCGGCCGCCCCCGACCGCTCGAGGTCGGCGAGGAGCGACCCGCCGACCCGGAGCGCGGCAGGGGAGTCGCCGGCGAGGGCGTGCACCTCGAGCAGGGTCTGCCGGACGGCGAGGCCGGTCTCGGAGTCCGGAGCGACGAGGTCCCCGGCGCGCCCGACCATCTCCAGGGCGGTGGCCAGCGCGCCCTTGCCCAGCGCGTCGACGGCCGCGGTGTGCCACGCGGCCGCGGACCGCTCGCTGTCGCCGGCCAGGTCGAAGAGCTCGGCCAGGGTCTGCTGGTCGAGGGCGGCGTCCGGACGGGCGCACGCCTCGGCGAGGCGGGACGCGAGCTCGGCCCGCTCCGGAGGCAGCAGGGCGGCCAGCACGGCCTCGCGGGTGAGCGCGTGCCGGAACGCGAAGCTCTGCTCCCGGGCGGCGACGATCTGCTGGTCGACCAGGGTGCGGAGCGCCTCGAGCACGGTCGCGTCGTCCAGGTCGAGGGCGGCCGTCAGCGGCGCCCAGTCGAAGTCGGAGCCCAGCACGGCGGCGGCGCGCGCGACCTGCTGCACGACGGGGGACTGGCTCTGCAGCCGCAGCTGCACGGTCCGCGCGAACGTCTCCGGTACGGCGGCCGTGATCGGCCCGTCCGCCCGCCAGGTCCCGTCCGCCGCGGCGACGAGGGCGCCGGCGGCCTGCATGCCGGTGAGCAGCTCCTCGACCAGCAGGGGCACGCCCTCGGCGTTCGCGGTCACGAACTCGTGCACCTCGGGCGGAGCGCTACCGCCGAGACAGGCCACCACCATCGCGTCGGTGGCGGCGGGGTCGAGGACGCCCAGCTCGACGCACTCGGCCGACCCGCGGGAGACGAGGGCGTCCACCAGCAGCTGGGTGGCGGCCGACTCGCCGGGACGCGTGGTGACGACGACCAGCAGCGGGACGTCGGCGACGTTGTCGGCGACGTACTCGAGGACGGCGAGCGTCTCCGGGTCGGACCAGTGCAGGTCCTCGAGGACGAGGAGGCAGCCGCGCCCGTCGCCGACCGCCGTGGCGAGCCGCAGCAGCGCCTCGCCGAGCAGCACCAGCGACGTGGCCTGCTCGCCCGCGCGGTCGTCCCAGAGCTGCGGCGCGAGCCGGGCCAGCGACGGTCGGAAGGGATCCAGCCGGGCCGAGGCCGGGAGCTCGTTGCGGCGCAGCCAGGCGAGGAGCGCCTCGCTCAGCGGGCGCAGCGGCGTCGGGGTCGACGCCCGCACGGCGCGGCCCGAGAACACGACCAGGCCGCGCTCCTCGGCGTCGGCCTGGAGGGCGGCGACGGTCCGGGACTTGCCCACCCCCGGCTCACCGGTGAGGACGATGGTGGCGCCACGGCCGGCGGCGGCGTGCTCCGTCGCGGCACGCAGGCGGCCTGTCTCGGTGTCCCTGCTGACCAGGACCGGGCACTTCACCTGCCGCACTGTAACTAGATGCGTAGGTGGTCGCACTCGCTTACGTAGTAGTGACGGATGTCCGGGGGGTGGGTCCGCGACGAGGGTTCTGGTACCCGCCGACAACGAGGTCGGCACTCACGAGAGGCACCCACTCCCATGTCACGCCCCCTGTCCCGTACCGCGGTCGCGTCGCTGGCCACCGCCGCGCTCGCCACCACCCTCCTCGCCGGCGCCCTCCCCGCCGAGGCCACGCCCACCTGGGTGAAGAACTCCTCGATCAGCAAGGCGGGCGCACTGCCCACGGACGCGACCGTCGCGGTCGCCGACGACGGCACCGCCGTTGCGGCCTGGGTCCGCGAGGTCGGATCCGACCTGCGGGTGCAGGTGGCCTCCGCCTACAGCGGTGTCTGGGGCAAGGTCTCCACCGTCTCGGACGCCGGCAAGGACGCCGCCGCCCCGTCGGTCGCGATCAACGACGACGGGGACGCCGTGGTCACCTGGCTGCAGCCCGACCTGAACGACGACCTCCGACTGGCCGCCTCCCGCCGGCTCACGAGCAGCACCTGGGACGGCCGCGCGCTGATCTCGCCGCTCGGCGCCACCGTGGACGGCGCCGCCGACCTCGCCCTCAGCGGCGACGGCCGGCTGCACGCGGCGTACGTCGCCGTCGGGGGAGCAGACCTCCGGATGGTCGAGGTCACCACGTGGGACGACGACGGCAGCGAGGCCGAGTCGAAGCTCCTGTCCGGCAGCGACGACGGCTTCGGGCCGGCGATCGACGTCAACGAGTCCGGAGCCGGGCTGGTGTCGTTCCAGGACGACGAGGGCCCGGACGCGGACAACGTCATCCGGGTCAGCCGGCTCGCCGCGGGTGCCACGTCCTGGCAGGACGCAGTCGAGGTGTCGGAGGGCGTGCACGGCCTGGAGACCGACGTCGCCGTCAGCGACTCGGGCTTCGGCCAGGTCGCCTTCACGCGCAGCTGGGAGGGCGACCACCGGCTCGAGGCCGTGAAGGTGCAGCCGAACGGCAACACCGGCAACCCCTCGTTCGTGTCGCCGGCGAACACCGATGCCGGCGACCCGAGCATCGACATGAACGCCGACGGCGACGCCCTCGTGGCCTGGCGGTCGACCATCGACGGCACCAACGGCATCGGCTACGCCAGCAGCAAGCCGGTCGGCGACTGGGTGCCCGGCGCCCTGAAGGTCGGCGTGTTCTCGCCGACGAGCCCGACCGCGATGACCAGCGACACCGGCGTCACGATGATCGCGTACGGCGGCAGCGGTCGCCTGCTGGCGTCGTACCGCACCCGGTCCATCGTCCCGTTCACCCCCTTCGACTCGGGTGACCAGAACTTCGTGTCCGGAAGCGCCGTCGCCGGGATGGACGACCAGGGCAACGCCCTGCTGGCCGGCGTGCTGCCCGACGAGCTCGTCGGGGCCTTCCTCGACATCGCCGGTCCGACGATCGAGACCAAGGCGCCGGCGACCGCGCTCGGGAAGTCCTACGAGCTGACGTGGAGCGGCCTCGACCGGTTCTCGGCGGTGGTGGACTCCGACGTCGTGGTTCGGCAGGCGGCCTGGAACGGCACCTTCGGTGACCCGAAGCAGCTGGCGTCGGACACCGACGAGCACACCCTGGGGCTGGGGATCGCCCCGGGCCGGACGTCGTGCGCGTCGGTGCAGATGCGGGACACGGTCGGGAACCTCTCGATGTGGTCGCAGCGCTGCACCACCGCGCCGGTCGACGACCGGACGCTGAAGGCCACCACCGGGTTCGTCAAGGCGAAGGGCAAGGGGCACTACCGGGGCACCGTCGTCACGACGGTCGACAAGAATGCGCGGCTGACGCTGACGGGCGCGAAGGCCAAGCGGATCGCGCTGGTCGTGGCCAAGTCGCCGAACGCCGGGTCGGTCCGGGTGAGCTTCGCCGGTCAGGACCTCGGCGTGTTCAGCCTCAAGGGCACCGGCAAGAAGAAGGTCGTGCCGGTGAAGACCTTCGGGGCGGTCAAGAGCGGCAAGCTCGTGATCACGGTGGTCAGCCCGGACGGCAGGCCCGTCGTGATCGACGGGGTCGTCATCGCCAAGTAGCGGCCGGCTGCACGGCCCCGGTCACCTCACCGAGCGCGATCGCGCCGCCCGAGGTGCCCGGGGCCTTGTAGCGCAGCGTCACCTCGTCGCCGTCGGCGAGGAACGCGGTCTCGTCGCCCCAGCCGATCTCGAGCAGCGAGCCGCGCTGGTCGGGCGACGGACCGCTGATCGTGCCGGACCCGTACAGGTCGCCGGTGCGCAGCGAGGCGCCGTTGACGGTCAGGTGCGCTAGCATCTGCGCCGGCGACCAGTACATCGTGCGGAACGGCGGGCGGCTGACCACGTCGCCGTTGACCACGACCTCGACGTCGATGTCGAGGCCCTTCGTGGCTCCAGGGCCCAGGTAGGGCAAGGGTTCCGGGTCCTGGCCGGGCAGGTCGACCCACGCCGCGTCGAGCGCCTCGATCGGGGTGACCCAGTGCGAGATCGACGTCGCGAACGACTTGCCGAGGAACGGGCCGAGCGGCACGTACTCCCACGCCTGGATGTCGCGCGCGGACCAGTCGTTGAGGCCGACCACCCCGAACACGTGGTCGGCGAACGCGTCGTACGACACCGGGGTGCCGAGCTCCGACGGGGTTCCGACCACGAAGCCGAGCTCGGCCTCGATGTCCAGCCGGGCCGAGGGGCCGAACCCGCCGCCGGGCTTCTGGCCGCTGGGGCGCACGACGGGGGTGCCGGACGCGACGACGGTGCCGGCGCGGCCGTGGTAGCCGACCGGGAGGTGCTTCCAGTTCGGCAGCAGTGCCTCACCGTCGGGACGGAAGATCCTGCCGACGTTGGTCGCGTGGTGCTCGGAGGCGTAGAAGTCGACGTAGTCGGCGACCTCGACCGGCAGGTGCATCGTGACGTCCGCGAGCGGCACCAGGTGCGGCTCGACCAGGTCGCGCTCGGTCTCGTCGGTCAGCAGCCCGGTGATCCAGGTGCGCACGGACGCGCGGACCCGACGGCCCTCGGCCATCAGCGCGTTCAACGAGCGCTCCTCGAACACGTGGTGCACGTCGAGCATCTCGGCGGCCGCGACCGGTGCCAGGTCGAGGACATGGTCGCCGATGCGCACGCCGACGCGCGGCTCCTCGCCGGCGTGGGAGAACACGCCGTACGGCAGGTTGTCGACGTCGAACAGGGAGCCGGCGGCTCCCTCGACCCAGGTCGTCATGTTCCCTCCAGGAGGCCGTAGGCGAGCAGGTCGTCGAGCGGCTCCTGCACCGAGCAGGAGCCGAACGACGTGAACCAGCGGCGGGCGCGGTCGAGCCCGTCGGCGTTCTCCACGAGCACGGCGGGCTCGCGCTCCTCGAGCGTCGCGACGACCTCGTCGAGCGCGGCCCCGTCGAACGCGTTGCGGGTCGCGGCCAGGACGTTGAGGAACCCGTGGTGCTCGAAGCCGTCCTCGCCCGTGTGCCGCACCGCGCGGTGCAGCCCGGCCGTGCACTTGAACGGCGTCTCGCGGTCGAGTGCCGCGTCGATCCACCCGGCGAGTGCGGGTGCGGCCGGGAACGCCGAGGCATCCAGGCCGCCCGTGCGGAACTTCAGCCGGAACTCGTTCGCGGCGACCTCGTCGGCCGCGGCCAGCCAGGATCCGGTCGACCCGACGTGGGGGAGCTCGACGTACACGGGCACGTGGTCGTCGAGCTTCCCCTCGCCGCGTGCCGCGTCGACCGCGGCGGCGACGCGGCGGGCGTTGCCGACCGGGTCGTCGGGGTCGCGCAGCGCGATCTCGACGCCCTCGACGGCGATGTGCAGCTTGCGGGCCAGCGCGGCCGTCCCGGCGATCTGCCCGGCGCCGCCGGTGATCACCACGGAGAGCGCGAGCGGGGTGGCCTTGAGGGCCGGGAGGTCGAGGTCCTTGACGACGAACGTGCCGACCAGGTCGGCGTACGGATCCGACCGGCGGGTCTGGTGCGCGGCCGCCGCCTCGGCGAGCGGGACGTCTCCCGGGGGGAAGATTGCGGCGTCGTCGACCAGCCCTCTCCACGGGCTCGGCAGGGGTTCCGTTGACACGTTGACTACTCTAACCATGAGACACATAGCGGACGAATGCGTTCGATAGTCGAACAAACCGGGAGGCGGAGCGAGATGGCCCACTACCGACGCATCGGTGCGGTACCCCCGAAGCGGCACACCCAGTTCCGCGACGAGGACGGCCGCCTCTACTACGAGGAGCTGATGGGGGAGGAGGGCTTCTCCTCCGACTCCTCGCTGCTCTACCACCGCGGTGTGCCCTCGGCGATCGTGGCGAGCGAGGTGTGGGAGCTGCCCGACCAGACCCGCACGCCCAACCACCCGCTGAAGCCCCGACACCTCACGCTGCACGACCTGGCGTTCGGGGGCGAGACCGGCGCCGACGCGGTGACCGACCGCCGCCTGGTGCTCGGCAACAACGACGTGCGGATCGCGTACGTCGTCACCGGGACCGACGCGTCGCCGTACTACCGCAACGCCATCGGCGACGAGTGCGTGTACGTCGAGTCCGGCACCGGCGTGGTCGAGACGGTGTTCGGTGTCGTCGGCTACCGGGCGGGTGACTACGTCGTGATCCCGCGCGCGACCACGCACCGGTGGGTGCCGGCCGAGGCGAGCCGGCTGTACGCGATCGAGGCGAACAGCCACGTCGCGCCGCCCAAGCGGTACCTCTCGCGCTACGGCCAGCTGCTCGAGCACGCGCCGTACTGCGAACGCGACCTCTACGGCCCGGAGCAGCCGATCACCCGCGAGGGCAACGACGTCGAGGTGCTGGTGAAGCACCGCACCAGCGCCGGGATCGTCGGGACGCGGATGACGTATGCGACGCACCCGTTCGACGTGGTCGGGTGGGACGGCTGCCTGTACCCGTACACGTTCAACATCGAGGACTACATGCCGATCACCGGCAAGATCCACCAGCCGCCGCCGGTGCACCAGGTCTTCGAGGGCCACAACTTCGTGATCTGCAACTTCCTGCCGCGCAAGGTCGACTACCACCCGCTGGCGATCCCGGTGCCGTACTACCACTCGAACGTCGACAGCGACGAGGTGATGTTCTACGTCGGCGGGGACTACGAGGCCCGCAAGGGCTCGGGCATCGGCATCGGCTCGATCTCGCTGCACCCGGGCGGGTACGCCCACGGCCCGCAGCCCTCGGCGATCGAGGCGTCGCTGGGTGCGGAGTTCTTCGAGGAGTCCGCGGTCATGGTCGACACGTTCGCCCCGCTCGACCTCGGCGAGGGCGGGCTGGCCGTCGAGGACCCGGCGTACGCCTGGACCTGGAGCGGGCGCCGGGCCTAGGCCGGCACCAGCACGTCGTCGGTCACCGCGGCGTGCACCTCGAGCATCCGCTCGACGGTCCGGTGCCACGGGAACTGCTCGGCCCGCAGGCGGGCGGCCCGGCGCCGTTGAGCGGCAGGTCGGGCGGCCACCTCGAGGACCGCGTCCGCGAGCGCGACCGGGTCGGGGTTGGCCCAGGCGCCTGAGGTGGCATCCACCAGCTCACGCGCGCCGCCGCGGTCGGCGGTGACGACCGGGGTGCCGCTGGCCAGTGCCTCCAGCACGGCGAGGCCGAAGGTCTCACCCGGGCAGACCGACAGCGCGACGTCGGCCGCGGAGATCCGGCGGCTCAGGTCCTCGCGACCGTCCACGAACCCGTGGAACACCACGGGCGCAGCGCCGGCGATCGCCACGAGCTCGTCGAGGTGGGGGCCCTCGCCGTACACGTCGAGCCGGACGGGTACGCCGCGGCGGTGCAGCTCGACGGCCGTCTCGACCGCCAGGTGCGGCGACTTCTCGCGCGACAGTCGGCCGACGTGGGTGAGCCGGAGCAGACGCGGGTCGGCGGCCGAGGGGTGCGGCCGGAACGTGTCGAGGTCCACCCCGAGGGGCACACGCACCATCGGGCAGCCCGCCGCCTCCGCGACCGCCTGGAACTCCTGCTGCGCATAGCGCGACGTGACCACGACGGTGTCGAAGCTGCGGACCAGCACGCGGTTCAGCATCGCGATCGAGACCTTCGACGTGGTCTCGCGCCCGCTGCGCAGCGCGAGCATGTCGTCGAGCCGCTCGTGCGAGAACAGCACGGACCCGACCCCGCGGCGGCGCGCCCACCGGGTCACGGGCAGCAGCGTGAGCTTGTCGCTGAGCTCCACCGAGGTGGGCGCGAAGCGCTCCAGCACGTCGGTGACCCGCCACGGCTCGACGATCAGCCGGTAGCCGCCACCGACCCGCGGCGCCCGGATCTGGACGACGTCACCGTGTGCGGTCGCGGTCACCCGGTCGACCGGCCCGGGCACCACCAGCAGCCGCTCGCACCCGGCGGCGACGTACCCGCTCCCGAGCGCGGCGACCGCGGTCTTCATGCCGCCGGAGGCGGGCCCGATGAAGTTGGCGAGCTGGGCGATGCGCACGGGGAGACCGTGTCGTGCCCGCGTGAACGGGTGGGGGTGCCGAGGTGGCTGCTCGATGTCGAGACTCGTGTCGAGACCAGCAGTGGTGCACCATGCCGCCATGGGCTGGACGTGCGAGTTCGACGCGACAGTGTGGGAGTGGGAGTCCTCTCCCGAGAGCACGGCGTGGTTCTTCCTCACCGTGCCCGAGGACGAGAGCGAGGACATCCGGGTGCACGCAGGTCCGCCGCGCGGGTTCGGCTCGGTGCGTGTCGAGGCGACGATCGGCGCCACGACGTGGCGGACGTCGGTGTTCCCCGGCAGGAGCGGCTACTCGCTCCCGCTGAAGAAGGCGGTGCGCCGCGCCGAGTCCCTCGATCCCGGGGACTCGGCGCGGGTCACGCTCGAGCTGATCTAGCTAGCTACGCCGCGACGGGCTCGCCGTTCAGCGCCTTGTACGTGTACGCCGTACCGATCAGGACGACCGGGACCGCCACGATCAGGCCGATGCCGCAGAGCAGCGCGCCGACGAACCACGCGACCACGCTGAGCAGGAACCACAGGATCACGTTGCCGGCGTTGTTCTTCGTGAACTCGAAGCTCGCCTTGATCGCATCGATCGCACCGAGCTCCTCGCGGTCCATCAGGAAGTACAGCGTGTACGACGTGAAGAACATGACCAGCAGGCCCGGGATCACGCAGAGCACGAAGCCGACGAACGTCGCGATGCCGATCAGCAGCGAGGCGACGACGACGTCACCGAGCTTGTGCGGCTTGAGCAGCGTGGCCGGGTCGAGGTCGCGGCCCTCGGTGATCGCCAGCGCGTAGCGGACGATGCCGGCGCCGATGATCATCGAGACGATCCAGCTGATGAGGCTGAATCCCCACTGCAGGAAGAACTGCAGGCTGAAGAACCCGCCGCACTCCTCGACCTCGCCGGTGCGCAGGTTGATGGTCGGGTCGCAGGCGGCCGCGTTGGCCACCACGAAGCCGATGATCTGGAGCACGATCAGCGCGCCGACCAGTACGAGGACGGCGACCAGGATCTGGCCGAGGTTCGCGGTGAACTTGTTCCAGCCGTAGCTGAACGCGTTGCCGACGCTGTAGCCGCCGGCACCACCGGGAGGCGCGGGCTGCGGCGGGGGCGGCGGGGGCGGCGGCGGGGTCGACTCGCCGTAGCTCTCGTACGGCGGCGGCGGTGGCTCGTTCGTGGACACGTTTCCTCCTGGCTCGGGACACTCCCCTGGGAAGGCCAACCGCAACCTAGTGCCTACGCGGGTCCGACCAACAGGTCCCATCGGGGCATTGCCTTGCGAGCCGCGAGAGGATGGAGCCATGAGCGAGCGAGGACGCGCATGAGCCGGAAGCCGCCGCAGGAGGACATCGACGAGCGAGAGCTGGACGTCGACGCTCCCAAGCAGGTGGCGGCCGGGCCGACCGCGGTGGCGATCACCATGAAGCGCGCCCTCGAGCAGATGGGCGTGCGCCGTACGGCGAAGACCCTGACGCGGCTCAACCAGGTCGACGGCTTCGACTGCCAGGGCTGCGCGTGGCCGGACCCGGACCCGAGTCAGCGGCACCACGCGGAGTTCTGCGAGAACGGCGCCAAGGCGGTCACCGAGGAGGCGACCCTGCGCCGGGTCGGCCGGGAGTTCTTCGCCGAGCACCCGCTCGCCGACCTGGAGGAGCGCACCGACTACTGGCTCGGGCAGCAGGGCCGGATCACCGAGCCGATGGTGCTCCGGGCCGGCGGCACCCACTACGAGCCGGTCTCGTGGGACGACGCGTTCGGCCTGATCGCCGGTCACCTCAACGCGCTGGCGTCGCCGGACCAGGCGATCTTCTACACCTCGGGCAAGACGTCGAACGAGGCGGCGTTCGCCTACCAGCTGTTCGTGCGCGCCTTCGGCACCAACAACCTGCCGGACTGCTCGAACATGTGCCACGAGTCCTCGGGTGTCGCGCTCGCCGAGGTGATGGGCATCGGCAAGGGCTCGGTGAGCCTGCAGGACGTCCACGACGCGAAGCTGATCGTGATCGCCGGGCAGAACCCGGGCACCAACCACCCGCGGATGCTCATCGCGCTCGAGGAGGCCAAGCGCAAGGGCGCGAAGATCCTCGCGATCAACCCGCTGCGCGAGGCCGGTCTGGTGCGGTTCAAGAACCCGCAGAAGCCCCGCGGCCTCACCGGCAAGGGCACCGAGCTCGCCGACCTCTACCTCCCGGTCCGGATCAACGGCGACCTCGCGCTGTTCCAGGCGATCGGCTCGCTGCTGCTCGAGTGGGGCGCGGTGGACCGCGACTTCGTCGAGCGGTACACGACCGGCTTCGACGCGTGGGCCGCACACGTGCAGGACCTCGACTGGGACCTGGTGCTCGAGGCCACCGGCCTGACGCGCGCGCAGATCGAGGAGGCCGCAGCGATGTTCCGTGACTCCGACGCCACGGTGCTCTGCTGGGCGATGGGCATCACCCAGCACCGCAACGCGGTCGCGACGATCAAGGAGTTCGCGAACGTTGCGTTCCTGCAGGGCAACATCGGCAAGCCCGGTGCCGGACTCTGCCCGGTGCGCGGCCACTCCAACGTCCAGGGCGACCGCACCATGGGCATCTGGGAGCGCCCGCCCGGGCACTTCCTCGACCGGCTGCGTGACGAGTTCGGCTTCGAGCCGCCACGTGAGCACGGCCTCGACACCGTCGCGTCGATCAAGGCGCTCCACGACGGCGACGCGACGGTCTTCTTCGCGATGGGCGGCAACTTCGTCTCCGCGGCCCCCGACACCGAGGTCACCGAGGACGCGATGCGTCGCTCGGCCCTCACCGTGCACGTCTCGACCAAGCTCAACCGCTCGCACGTCGTGCACGGCCGGGAGGCGCTGATCCTGCCGGTGCTCGGCCGCAGCGAGAAGGACCGCACCGGCGGTCGCGACCAGCGGGTGACCGTCGAGGACTCGATGTCGGCGGTGCACGCCTCCCGCGGACCGCTCGACCCGGCGTCGCCGTACCTGAAGTCCGAGGTCGACATCGTCTGCTCGCTCGCCGAGGCGACGCTCGGCGACCGCCACGCCATCCCGTGGGCGGCGTTCCGCAGCGACTACACCGAGATCCGGCGCCGGATCGCGCGGGTGGTCCCCGGATGCGACGCGTACGACGAGAAGGTCGACCGCCCGGGTGGCTTCGTGCTGCCGCACCCGCCGCGCGACAGCCGGACGTTCCCGACCACGCTCGACAAGGCGATCTTCACGGTCAGCCCCACCGACGTCCTGCAGGTGCCGGACGGCCGGCTGCTGCTGCAGACCATCCGCTCGCACGACCAGTTCAACACCACGATCTACGGCCTCGACGACCGCTACCGCGGCATCTCCAACGGCCGTCGGGTGGTGTTCGTGCACCCCGACGACATCACGGCGCTCGGCTTCGCGGAGGGCGAGCACGTCGACCTGGTCAGCGAGTGGGACGGCACCGAGCGCCAGGCGACCTCGTTCCGGATCGTCGCGTACGACCAGCCGCGCGGGTGCGCGGCGGCGTACTACCCGGAGACGAACCCGCTGGTGCCGCTCGAGTCGACGGCCGAGGGCAGCAACTGCCCGACCTCGAAGTCCGTGATCATCCGGCTCGAGAAGGCCGACGGCGGCGGCAGCGGTGGCGGCGAGACCCCGCCCGGTCGCGGTGACGAGGCGAAGCGACACGTGGAACCGGAGCACCTGGCGTGAGGGGTGAGGCATGAGCAACCTGGAGGACCGGCCCGACGAGGTCGAGTGCACCGCGACGGCGGCGTCGGACGTGGAGATCATGACGCCCCGCGACGTCCCGCTCGGCGGACCCCGCGCGATGCGGGTACGCCGCACGCTGCCGCAACGGCACCGGTCGCTGATCGGCGCCTGGTGCTTCGTCGACCACTACGGTCCGGACGAGGTGGCGGACTCCGGTGGGATGAAGGTCGCCCCGCACCCGCACACCGGGCTGCAGACGGTGAGCTGGCTGTTCACCGGCGAGATCGAGCACCGCGACAGCGCCGGCAACCACGCGATGGTGCGGCCCGGCGAGGTGAACCTGATGACCGCGGGACGCGGCATCAGCCACTCCGAGGTCTCGACCGCCGCGACGAGCACGCTGCACGGCGCGCAGCTGTGGGTCGCCCTGCCCGACGCCCACCGGCACACCGACCCCGGCTTCACCCACCACGCGCCGACGCCGGTCACCGGTACGGGCTGGGAGGTGCGGGTGTTCCTCGGCTCGCTGCTCGGCGACACCTCCCCGGTGCCGACGTACTCCCCGCTGCTCGGCGCGGAGCTGCTGCTCGAGCCGGGCACCGCGCTCACCTTGGACGTCGATGCGACGTACGAGCACGGGGTCCTCGTCGACAGCGGCGTGGTCGGCGTCGACGGCACCGACGCGAAGAAGGACGACCTCGCCTACGTCCCGCCCGGCCGCTCGACGCTCGCGCTCAGGACGTACGACGCGCCCGCGCGGCTGCTGCTCCTGGGCGGACCGCCGTTCGGCGAGAGCATCGTGATGTGGTGGAACTTCGTCGGCCGCTCGCACGACGAGATCGCCGGCTACCGCACCGAGTGGCAGGGCCAGATCACCGACACCGGCCTGGTCGAGGGCCGCTTCGGCATCCCCGTCGGCGACGAGCTGCCGCCGATCCCCGCACCTCCGCTGCCCAACGCGCGGCTGAAGGAGCGGCGCTAGCCCCCCGGGTGTCGAGGTTCGGGCGACAGGGGAGATCTGTCGGCACCAGGCGCCGGAAGATCTCCGCTGTCGGCATGGTCCAGTGGCAGGAGTGCGAGGAACCATCCGCCCGGATCTGCCGATGAGCGGTCTCGCTGGGACCACGGTGCCTACTGGATCACCGCCTCGACGAGATCCCAGTTCCGTGGGCTCGCTGCCAAGAGCATCTCTCCGAGGGGTCGCCGGAAGAGCACGTGCCGGAACGAGTTCAGTCCACTGCCAAACCTCTCCGGCGACGCAATGACATCAGAGGCTGAGGCCACGGCGACGCCGCTGATCGGCGCCTCGTTCTCGCTGACCGGCAACCACTTCCATCGACCACATTGATTGCATGACGACCCCGTCGTCTCGCCGTAGTGCTGGCCATGGCGGGCTCGCACCGCACGCTCCAGATCAGCGGGGCGGTGCCAGTCCTGAGTCGTCTGGCGCGGCAGAATCTGTCTCGTTGCAGTCGGTCCGTTCCGTGGCTTGTACACCTCGCCCATGTCCACGACGAACCGCTCGCTGACCTCAGCGGCCACCCGCTCCGACACGCAGACGACGTCGAACAGCCAGTTCGGCATCCAGACTTCGGCGCTCGGAAACTTCGCGCTCTGGATCACGAGCGCCCCCGACTGATCGACAAGAGGCGTCCCGCAACCTCGACACCAACCGTCGTCGCCGTACATCGGACCCAACCCGTAGGAGTCCTCGGGCCAAGGCCAGCCCGGCGTGTAGCGCGGAGACAAGGCCACCCATTCGGTCGACGGTTCTCGCACAGACCGAGTATCTCGACGGCCTGTTAGGAACGCACTCATCTGCCGCGAGCTGCGCGGATCTGCCGAGTTGAGGGCGCGTGGCGCATCGGCGGTGAGCCAGCAACCGTTTGCATGGACCGAACGGTTGCTCGCGCACCGCTGGCCGACATTCGCCCGCTCATGCCGCGATCAGCGCGGACCCGCGCCCTCACCGTCCTGCACCGGCGATGGTCTCGAGACAGGCGCCAGCGCGCCTTCCTCGACCACCGTGCGCCCGGTGATTGAGGTGCGAGTGAAGCGAGCCTCGACACCAGCACTGTCGGCGCCCTGGGTCAGGATGGAGCCATGGGACCGCTGACCGGCGAGGACGGGATCGTGCGCTGCCCCTGGGCCGGCGGCCCAGGCGTGATGCGCGACTACCACGACACCGAGTGGGGCAACCGCGTCCACGGGGAGTCGGCGTACCTCGAGCGGCTGACGCTCGAGGCCTTCCAGTCCGGGCTGTCCTGGTCGACGATCCTCAACAAGCGCCCGGCGTTCCGCGAGGTCTTCCACGACTTCGACGCCGACGCGATCGCGGCGTTCGGTCCCGACGACGTCGAGCGGCTGATGGCCGAGCCGCGGATCGTCCGCAACCGGATGAAGATCGAGGCCACGATCACGAACGCCCGCGCGACCGTGGCGCTGCGCGACGACGTCGGGCTCGAGGCGTTCGTGCTGTCGTTCGCGCCCGACGAGTCGCCGGTCGAGCCGGCGACCACGTCTGTCGAGTCGATCGCGCTCTCGAAGGGCCTCAAGAAGCGCGGGTTCGCGTTCGTCGGGCCGACGACGATGTACGCGCTGATGGAGGCGATCGGCGTCTTCGACCCCCACCTCGTCGGGTGCTTCAGGCGAGGAAGCGGATGATCTCCGCGGCGACGACCTCGGGCCGCTCCAGCTGCATGAAGTGGCCCGCCCCCGCGACCGGCGTCGCGCCGGCCAACCGGGCGAGACCGGCCTCCATGCACCGGTCGTCGGCGCCGTGCAGCACCAGCAGCGGGTGGATCGGGTCGGCCAGCGCCGGCTTGATCCCCGGGCCGAGCATCGCGCGATAGTACGACACGACCGCCTTCGCCCGGGCCCGGTCCGGCACCGACGCCCGCAGGTGCGCGAGGTCCTCGGCGGCGTCGTACCCCGGCGACCAGAGCCGCCACAGCCGGGCGGTCAGCCACTCGAACGTCCGCTCGGCCAGGCCCGGCACCTGGTTGTAGGCGATGTACCAGGAGTGCAGCGGCTGCCGCAGCAGCGCCGGGTCCCAGCCGCTCATCGCGTTGAGCGGCGGCACCGCCAGAGCCACGTGCTTCGCGTACGGCGACACGGGGTCCGCCGCGACCGCGTTGGTCGTGATCGCGCCCCAGTCGTGGCCGAGCAGCACCGTCCGCTCGTCGCCACGGAGCAGCGCGTGGAACGCGATCGCGTCGCCCACCAGCGCCCGCACCGAGTAGTCGCGGTCGCTCGGGATGCCCGACGGCGCATACCCACGCAGGTACGGCGCCGCCACCCGCCAGCCCGCGTCCGCGAGCAGCGGCGCGACCCGCCGCCACGTCAGCGCGGTGTCGGGGAACCCGTGCAGCGCGACGACCAGCGGCCCGTCCTCGGGCCCCCACTCGAGGACGCGGACGGTGTGGGTGGGCAGCTCGACGTCGTACTCACGCGGCACCCGGCGCACGTTAGCGGAGTCCAACGTCGGACCGCGCCAGCTGCACCGCACGGTGAAGGAGTCACCGGGGGGGTTGCACAGGTCAGCTTCGACCCTCAGCGCAGTCCGGCAGCCTCCGCGGCGAGCTTCGTGATGCGGTCCCAGTCACCGGACGCGACGGCATCGGCCGGGGTCAGCCACGAGCCGCCCACGCAGCCGACGTTCGGCAGCGCGAGGTACGACGCCGCCGAGGCGGCGGTGATGCCGCCGGTCGGGCAGAAGCGTGCGGTCGGGACGGGGCCGCTGACCGACTTCAGGAACGGCACACCGCCCGCGGCCTCGGCCGGGAAGAACTTCAGCTCGGTGATGCCGGCCTCCAGCGCGGCGAGCACCTCGGAGAGCGTGGCCACGCCGGGCAGGAACGGCAGCCCGGTGTCCTGCATGGCGTGCAGCAGCGAGCCGGTGGTGCCGGGGGAGACGAGGAACTTCGCGCCGGCGTCGGCGGCGAGCTTGGCGTGACCCGGCCGGGTGATCGTGCCGGCGCCGACCAGGATCTCGGGCACCTCGTCGGCGATCGCGCGGATCGCGTCGAGAGCGGCGTCGGTGCGCAGCGTCAGCTCGATGGCGGGCAGGCCACCGGCGACGAGGGCGTGCGCGATGGCCACGCCCTCGTCGGCGGAGTTCGCGACGACGACCGGCATCACCGGTACGACGCTGAGCAGATCGACGTCATGCAAGCTGGGCAACACGGACCTCCTGGCCGGGGGCGGTGACGCCCGGGAACACACTGGCGCCGGTGTCCGCGGACCCGACGGTGGCACGGAACGCCGCGAACAGCTCGCGGCCGGTGCCGGCCCACTCCGGGCCCTGCGGCGCGCGGCCGGTGATCGGCCGCTGCTGCAGGTCCGCGGGGTCGACGTGCAGCTCGAGCCGGCCGCTGTCGGCGTCGAGCGTGATCAGGTCGCCGTCGAGCACGCGCGACAGCGGGCCGCCCAGCGAGGCCTCGGGCGTCACGTGGATCGCCGCGGGCACCTTGCCGGACGCGCCGGACATCCGGCCGTCGGTCACGATCGCGACCTTCTGGCCGCGATCCTGCAGCACGCCGAGCGCGGGCGTCAGCTTGTGCAGCTCCGGCATGCCGTTCGCGGCGGGTCCCTGGTAGCGGATCACCGCGACGAAGTCGCGGCCGTCGAGGTGTCCGTGGCCGAACGCCTCGAGGAAGTCGTGCTGGTCGTCGAAGACCACCGCCGGCGCGGTGACCAGTCGGTGCTGCGGCTTCACCGCGGACGTCTTGATCACGGCGCGGCCCAGCGGGCCGCTCAGCATCCGCAGCCCGCCGTCGGCGGAGAACGGGTCGGACGCCGGGCGCAGCACGTCGTGGTCGAGCGAGGCCTTCGGCCCCTCCTCCCACGTGAGGTCGTCGCCGCGCAGCACGGGCTCCTGCGTGTAGCGCCACAGGCCGCGACCGGCGACGGTCAGCACGTCGTCGTGGAGCAGGCCCGCGCGCAGCAGCGTGTGCACGAGGAACGCGATCCCGCCGGCGGCGTGGAAGTGGTTCACGTCCGCCTCGCCGTTCGGGTACATCCGGCTGACCAGCGGCACGACCGCGGACAGGTCGGACATGTCGTCCCACGTCAGCGTGATGCCGGCGGCGCGGGCGATCGCGACCAGGTGCATGGTGTGGTTGGTCGACCCGCCGCTGGCGAGCAGCGCGACGACCGCGTTGACGATCGCCCTCTCGTCGACGATCTCGCCGATCGGCGTCGGCTCGCCGCCCTGGCGGGTCAGCTCGGTGACGCGCCGGCCGGCGGCCTTCGTGAGCGCCTCGCGCAGCGGCGTACCCGGGTTCACGAACGACGAGCCCGGCAGGTGCAGGCCGAGCACCTCCATCAGCAGCTGGTTGGAGTTCGCGGTGCCGTAGAACGTGCACGTCCCGGCGGAGTGGTACGACGCCGCCTCGGCCTCGAGCAGCTCCTCGCGGCCGACCTTGCCCTCGGCGTACAGCTGGCGGACCTTGGCCTTCTCGGAGTTCGGCAGGCCGGAGGTCATCGGGCCGGCGGGCACGAAGACGGTCGGCAGGTGGCCGAACGACAGCGCGCCGATCAGCAGGCCCGGGGTGATCTTGTCGCAGACGCCGAGCATCAGCGCGCCGTCGAACATGTCGTGGGAGAGCGCGATCGCGGTCGACATCGCGATCACGTCGCGGCTGTACAGCGACAGCTGCATGCCGTCGCGGCCCTGCGTGATGCCGTCGCACATCGCGGGCACGCCGCCGGCGAACTGGGCGATGCCGCCGGCCCGGATCACGGCCTTCTTCAGCGTCTCGGGGTAGTCGCGGTACGGCTGGTGCGCCGAGAGCATGTCGTTGTACGACGACACGATCGCCAGGTTGGGCTTCACGTGGCCACGCAGGGCCTGCTTCTCGGTCGGCTCGGAGGCCGCGAAGCCGTGGGCGAGGTTGGCGCAGGCGAGCCGACCGCGGGCGGGGCCGGTCTGGGCGGCGGCGCGGATCCGGCGGAGGTACTCCGCGCGGCCCTCGGCGCTGCGCTCGACGATCCGCGCGGTCACGTCCTGCAGGACGGGGTGGAGGGTCACTGGTCAGGCTCCTGCCAGGTTCGGCCGTCCCGCTCGAGGAGCATCGCGGCGGCGGTCGGTCCGGTCGTGCCGGCCGGGTAGCGCTTCGGGCGGTCGGGCATCGTCGACCAGCGGCGCAGGATCGGCTCGGTCCACGTCCACGCGGCCTCGACCTCGTCGCGCCGCATGAAGAGCGTGGGGTTGCCCTTGATGACGTCCATGAGCAGGCGCTCGTAGGCGTCGGGGAGCCGCGCGTCGAACGCCGCGGCGTAGCTGAGGTCCAAGGAGACCGGGCGGAGGCGGTAGCCCCCGGGCCCGGGCTCCTTGGCGGTGAGGTGCAGGCGCATGCCCTCGTCGGGCTGGACCAGGATGTGCAGCCGGTTCGGCGCGGTGACGCCCTCGGCCCCGGGGAACATCGAGTGCGGTGGCTCCTTGAAGAACACCACGATCTCGGACGCCCGGCGGTCCATCCGCTTGCCGGTGCGCAAGTAGAAGGGGACCCCGGCCCAGCGCCAGTTCTGCACCTCGGTCTTGAGGGCCACGAACGTCTCGGTGCGCGAGCCGCTGTGGCCGAGGTCGTCGGAGTACGACGGCACGGGCGCGCCGTCGACCAGCCCGACGTCGTACCGCCCGCGCACGATGTCGCGGTCGACGGCGTCCGGCGTCATCGGCTTCAGCGCGTGCAGCACCTTCACCTTCTCGTCACGGACGGTCTCGCGGCCGACGTACGTCGGGGGCTCCATCGCGACCAGGCAGAGCAGCTGCAGCAGGTGGTTCTGCACCATGTCGCGCAGTGCGCCCGCGTGGTCGTAGTACTCGCCGCGTCCGCCGATGCCGACGGTCTCGGAGACCGTGATCTGCACGTGGTCGACCCAGCGGGAGTTCCAGAGCGGCTCGAGGAAGGTGTTGGCGAAGCGCGTGACGAGCAGGTTCTGCACGCTCTCCTTGCCGAGGTAGTGGTCGATGCGGAAGATCTGCGACTCGTCGAAGACCCGGCCCACGGCCTCGTTGACCTCGCGGGCGGAGGCGAGGTCGTGGCCGATCGGCTTCTCCAGCACGACGCGGGCGCGCTCGTCGACGACGCCGATCTCGTCGAGGCGCTGGCAGATCGAGCCGAACAGGCGCGGCGCGACGGCGAGGTAGAACACCCGGACGGCGTTCTCGGGGTGCGCGCGGTCCTTGAGGATCGTGTGGAACCGGTCCCAGTCCGCCGGGTTCTGGGCGTCCAGGCGCAGGTGGTAGAGCCGGGCGAGGAAGCGGTCGACGACCGGGGTCACCAGCTGGTCGGCCGCGACGAACGTCTCGAGCGCCGCGTGGACGGCGTCGCGCCAGCCGGCGTCGTCGAGGTCGGACATCGAGACGCCGAGGATCCGGTAGTCGGCGGGGAGCTGACCCTCGAGGTCCCGGTGGTACAGCGCCGGCAGCAGCTTGCGCAGGGCCAGGTCGCCGGTGCCACCGAAGACGGTGAAGTCGCACGAGTCGGGAAGCACGTGCGAGGTCGGATGCTGCTCCATGTCGTTCACGTTAGGCACAAGTTCGGCACGTTGCAAGCAGAACTAAGGTTTTTTCAAGATCAAACTAACGGGGTTTATGCTCTCCCGCGTGAGTCAGGTTGTCGAGACGCGGGAGACCGCGGCGCCCGCGACGGCCGGAGAGCTGCTCGACCTGGTGCGCACCGGTCGGGCCAGCACCCGGTCGCAGCTGCGCATGCTCACCGGGCTGTCCCGGACCGCGGTCACCGCACGGGTCACGGCGCTCACCTCCGCGGGCCTGCTCCGCCTCGGCGAGGAGCTGGCCTCGACCGGCGGCCGCCCGCCCGGCGCGCTGGTGTTCAACCAGGACGCCGGGGTGGTGCTCGCCGTCGCCATCGGCCGGTCCCGCAGCCAGCTGGCCGTCCTCGACCTCGACGGCCAGGAGATCTCCTCCGACTCCCGCGACCACGAGGTCGGCGTCGGTCCTGACGAGCTGCTCCCGGACGTCGTACGCCGCCTGGGCGGACTGCTCGACGGCGTCGCGCCGCCGGTGCTCGGCATCGGGCTCAGCCTGCCCGGCACCCTCGACCGCTCGCGCGGGATCAGCATCGGCTCCCCGGTGATGACCGGCTGGGACGGCGTCGAGCTGGCGCCGTACTTCGCGGACCTCGCGGACGCCCCGCTCTTCGTCGGGAACGACGCCGACGTGCTCGCCCGCGCCGAGCTGCTCGGCGGTGCCAGTGGCCTCGACGACATGCTGGTCGTGAAGGCCTCGACCGGCCTCGGGCTCGGCATCGTCGCGGGCGGACGCGTGCTCAGCGGTCACCTGGGCGCGGCCGGGGAGATCGGCCACACCACCGTCGACGCTGCCGGTGAGCAGCCGTGCCGCTGCGGCGCCACCGGCTGCCTCGAGACGATCGCGGGCGGCTGGGCGCTGGTCGCGAAGCTCGAGGAGTCCGGCCAGGCCGTCGACCACGTGCGCGACCTGGTGTCGCTGGCGCTGCAGGGCGACTCCTTCGCCCGCGGCCTGCTGCGCGACAGCGGGCGCGAGCTCGGCGAGGTGCTCGCGGTCGCGATCAACCTGCTGAACCCCGGTGCGGTCGTGATCGGCGGCGACATGGCCGCGGCGTTCGACTTCTACGTCGCCGGCGTGCGCGAGAGCGTCTACCGGCGCTCGGCCCCGCTGGCCACCCGGGACCTGCAGTTCCTGCCGGCGACGCACGGTGACCGGGCCGGGGTCGTCGGGTGCGCCGCGCTCGCGCTCGACCACGTGCTCGCGCCGGTCGCGGTCGACGCCCGCCTCGCTGCCGCGTCCCTCTGACCCGGGCGCGAGCCGCGCTACCTTGAGCGGCGTGACGCGCGTGCACGCCTTCTCCGACGACGCCCTCGGTGACCTCGACGCGGTCGGCCTGGTCGCCGCCATCCAGGACGGCGAGGTGTCGATCCCCGAGGTCGTCGACGCCGCGATCGCCCGCACCGAGCGGCTCCAGCCCGACCTCAACGCGGTGTCGTACGTCGCCTACGACCGCGCTCGCGCCGAGGCGCGCGATCCGCGCGGCGGGTTCTTCGCGGGCGTCCCGACGTTCCTCAAGGACAACGTCGACGCCGCGGGGATGCCCACCCAGCAGGGCTGCGACGCCTACCGGGCGCGCTCCCTGAAGAAGGACGGCGACTTCGCGCGGATGTTCCTCGCGACCGGCCTGGTGCCGATCGGCAAGTCCCAGCTCTCCGAGTTCGGCTTCAGCCCGTCCGCCGAGCACCCGCGGATCGGCCCGGTCCGCTCGCCGTGGGACACCGCGCGCACCGCCGGCGCCTCGTCGGCCGGTGCGGCGGCGCTCGTCGCCGCGGGGGCGGTACCCCTCGCGCACGGCAACGACGGCGGCGGCTCGATCCGGATCCCGGCGGCCGTCAACGGGCTGGTCGGTCTCAAGCCCACGCGGGACCGGTTGGCGCAGGACAAGATGAACCGGCAGATGCCGATCCGGATCGTCTCCGACGGCGTGCTGAGCAGGTCGGTGCGCGACACCGCGGCGTTCCTGCGCGAGTCCGAGCACGTCTACCGCGCCCTGCGGCTGCCGCCGATCGGCGACGTCACCCGCCCGGGCCACAAGCGGCTGCGCGTCGCCGTCCACACGGCCGGCATCGGCCGGGCGTCGGCGCCCGAGGTCGCCGAGCTCACGCTGAAGACCGCGCGGCTGCTCGAGGAGCTCGGCCACCAGGTCGAGCAGGTCGACCACCCGGCGCCGCGGACGATCCCCGAGGACTTCCTCCTCTACTGGTCGATGCTCGCGATGACGATCGTCCGCACCGGCCGCCAGCTCGGCCCGGGCTGGGACGCCGGCCGCCTCGACAACCTCACGCTCGGCCTCGAGCGGCACTGCCGCCGGCGGATGCACCGGCTGCCCGGCGCGATCGCCCGGCTGCGGCGTACCGCCCGCGTCTCCGCGCGGTTCCACGAGACGTACGACGTGGCGCTCAGCCCCACGCTCGCGCACGAGACGCCGCTGGTCGGGCACCTCGACCCGACCCTCGACTTCGACACCGTGATGGAGCGGGTCCTCGACTGGGTGGCCTTCACGCCGTGGCAGAACGCCACCGGCGATCCGGCGATCTCGCTGCCCCTTGCCGCCACCGCCGCAGGCCTTCCGCAGGGGATGATGCTCAGCGCCGGAGCCGGCCGCGAGGCCCTCCTGCTGGAGCTGGCCTACGAGCTCGAGGAGGCCCGTCCGTGGGCCTCGATCCGAGCCTGATTCTGAGCCCGGTTCTGGGCCCGGTTCTGGGCCCGGTTCTGGGCCTGGTTCGGGGCCTGGTTTTGGGCCTCAACAGGTCGGGGCGGGGCCGATTTTTCTATCTCCGCAACCCCTGTATATAGTTCTCCGTCGTTGCCCCTTTAGCTCAGTCGGCAGAGCGTCTCCATGGTAAGGAGAAGGTCTACGGTTCGATTCCGTAAAGGGGCTCTGGGTAGGGATCTTGCGCGGACCAGTTAGTCTGGTCCGCGCGGCCGTGCCCTCGTGGCGGGGTAGCTCAGGTGGTTAGAGCACACGGCTCATAATCGTGGTGTCGCGGGTTCGAGTCCCGCCCCCGCTACTCAGCACTGCGACACCAGTACCGACAACCAAGGACTTCCCGTGGCAAGCAAGAGCTCCGACGTTCGCCCCAAGATCACTCTCGCCTGCGTGGAGTGCAAGGAGCGGAACTACATCACCAAGAAGAACCGCCGCAACGACCCCGATCGTCTCGAGCTGGCGAAGTTCTGCCCGCGCTGCCGCAAGCACCAGGCGCACCGCGAGACGCGCTGATCCCAGTCTTCCCACGTTCGGCCCGCCAGGTACCTGGCGGGCCGTTCTGCGTCCCCGGGTGTTTAGCCGTTCGAGCGTGTGCCCAGACTCCCTGGATGCGGATCATCGCGCTGCTGTCCGGAGCCCTGCTCCTCGCCGCAACCGTCCCGGGAGTGGTCGCGCCGGCGACGGCCACGGCCGCCGCGTGCCCTGCGGAGGTCCTCGAGCTCCCGGCGCCGTCGTGGGCCACCGACACCTGGGCGGTGGCCATGAACGACGAGGGCTGGGTCGTCGGAACCGCGGTCGAGGAGGACGCCGGTGGCACCCGCCGCGACATCCGCCACATCACGCTCTGGCGAGACGGTGAAGCGCCACTGGACCTGGGCCGCCAGCGCAAGGGGCTCGGCCCCGGCAAGCGCCTGACCCGCGAGCCCGTCGCGGTCAACGACGACGGCGTCGTCCTCATCGCACGGACCATCTGGCGCTGGCACACCCAGAGCGAGTACACCGGCTGGCTCCGGGTCGGGAGCTCGGGAGAGCTCTGGAAGCACGGGACCACCACGTGGTTGAAGGGCACCGGTACGCGGAAGTTCGCGTGGGTGACCGACATCAACGACGACGGCCTGGTGGTCGGGTACCTCACCGACGGCTACATGCATCCCTATCCCCGCCTCTCCACCCAACCGGTGGTGTGGCGCCGCGGGGTCCTCGAGCGGCTGCCGCTCCCGCCCAGTGCGCGGGGCGACTGGAGGGCGGGCGGGGGTGAGGCCGTCGCCGTCAACAACCACGGGCTCATCGTGGGTGAGGTCGGCCCCGGCGGGCGGGCGGGGTGGTGGCGCCTCGACGGCGGGAACGGCTCGCTGCGCAAGCTCGGCGAGCACGTCATCCACGAGACCGACCTCGTCGACGACCGAGGCCGGATCTTCGGGCACCGTCCCGGCCATGTGCTGTGGCCCAGCACCCAGGGCCGACCGCGCGAGCTCGTCCCCGGCTTCGACATCGCGGCGGTGACAGCGGACGGCCGGTACGTCGTCGGCAACGGCTTCGTCGACCGGAGCGGAGACCGGGACGACGGCCCTTCCATCGCCACGACCGGCAACCCGATGCGGACTGCGCAACTGCCTGTCCCGTCCGGCTCCGACTCGAGCGGAGCCGCCGACGTCGGACGCGGTGTCACGGCGTACGCACCCCAGGGTGGCGTCACGGTCGCCGGATCCCTGGTGCGCGAGGCGCCGCGCACATACACGGCCGCCCTCTGGACGTGCGCCCAGACCTATCTCCCGTAGGTCAGAGCTCGCAGTCGGGGCCGCTCCACGACCGCACACGCGAGACATCCATCCGGATCAGCTGCGGTACGACGGGACGCCCGCCGAGGTCCTGGTAGTGCCGGGTGCCGGCCTCGCTGACGACCCACATCGAGCGCTTGCCGACCAGGGCCATGCCCTCGGCGCCGGGGACGAACCCGCGCCGCCCCGGGCCGGAGAGCACGCCGCACCGGGTGACCGACTGCGCGAACCACGGCCGCTCCGCCCACACCGCCCCCTGGGTCGCTCGAGGCGCGACGGTGTGGCCGGTCGACATCGCCTCGGTGATGTCGAGCGCGGAGGAGCCGATCAGCTCGTCGGTGTCGAACCAGTCGACCTGCGCCCTGCGGTGCGGGTGCCACCGGCCGATGCCCAGCCGGCCGTCGTCGTCGTGCAGCGCGAACGAGCCCCGCAGCGGTGACGCCAGGGCCCACGCGCGTTCGACCTCCAGCGCATCTGGGTCGATGAGCCACAGCCGCCCGGTCTCCACCAGCCACAGGCCGTGCTCGTCGCGCACCAGCCCGCCACCGTGGTGGCAGCCGACCGGCGGCCGGTCACCGACCTGTCCGGTGACCGGGTCGAGGGTGTCCAGGCGGCGGCCGGTGCGCAGGTCGATCCGCTCGATGCGGCAGAACCGGTAGCCGACCCGCGCGTTGCCGTCGAAGCCGCTGACCCACGCGGTGCGCCCCTCGACCGCGAGCCCCTGCGGCACGAACCCGCGCCCGGTGCGCAGCCACACGCCCGCGCAGGCGTCCCGGTCGTTCGGGAAGCGGGCGAGCTCGTCGGTGGCGAGGTGCTGCGGCGGCCGGCCGCGCACGTCCTCGAACGCGAGCGGGCCGCAGCTGCCGCGCACGTCCGGGCTGCCCTGCGGCGACCGCTCGCCGTCCGGCTCGTCCCCGCGGCATCCGGTGACCAGCACGCTGACGACCAGCAGCAACCCGATAGTTTGGGGCCATGCCAGTCGACCAGTCCCTCGTCGGCCGAGTCTTCCCACCCACCCGACCCTATGTGGTCACCGCGGAGGGGATCGGCACCTTCGTCGCCGCCACCGGCGGTGAGTACGACGGCGGCCCCGCTCCGGCGACGTACCCGATCGTGCTCGCGTTCGACGCGATGAACGCGTTCCTGGAGGCGGAGTCGCTCGACCTGTACCGGATCGTCCACGGCGAGCAGAAGTTCGGCTACGAGCGGCCGGTCGTGCCCGGGGACGTGCTGACCGCGACGCTGACCGTCAGCAGCCTGCGCCAGATCGGCGGCAACGACATCATCGGGACCACCAGCGAGATCACCGACGGGTCCGGTGCCCTGGTCTGCTCGACCAGCGCCACCCTCGTCCACCGAGGTGAGGCATGACCGCCCCCCTCAGTCTCGAGACGCAGACCTACACGATCACCCGCGCGGACCTCGTGGCGTACGCCGGTGCCAGCGGCGACCACAACCCGATCCACCAGGACGAGCAGGTCGCCCTCGGCGTCGGGCTGCCGGGCGTCATCGCGCACGGCATGTACACGATGGCGCTCGCGGCCCGCGCGGTCTCGTCGTGGTTCCCGGGCGCCGAGGTGGTCAGCTTCGGCTGCAAGTTCACCAACCCGGTCGTCGTCCCCGCCGAGGGTGGCGTCGACATCGAGGTCGCCGGCGAGGCGACCGAGGACGACGGGCTCACCACCGTGAAGCTGACCGTCACCTGCGACGGCCAGAAGGTGCTCGGCATGCCGAAGGCGGTCGTGCGTGCCTGAGCTGCTCGCCGACCACACCACGCTGCGGCTCGGCGGCCCCGCCGACGAGTGGGTCACGGTCACCTCGGAGGCCGACCTCGCCGCTGCCCTGGACACCGACCGCTCGGTGCTCGTCCTCGGTGGTGGCAGCAACCTCGTCGTGGCCGACGACGGCTTCCGCGGCCGCGTCGTCGAGATCGCCACCCGCGGCATCAGCCCGGACGTCGAGGACGGCGTCTCGTGCGGCGGCGTCCTGGTGACGGTCGCCGCCGGCGAGAGCTGGGACGACTTCGTCGCGCTCGCCGTCGAGAAGGAGTGGTCCGGGATCGAGGCGCTGTCCGGCATCCCGGGCTCCGTCGGCGCGACGCCGATCCAGAACGTCGGCGCCTACGGCCAGGAGGTCAGCCAGGCCATCGCCAGCGTGCGGGTCTGGGACCGCAAGCTCAACGGCATCCGCACGTTCGCCAACGCCGACTGCGGCTTCGGCTACCGCACCTCGCGGTTCAAGGCCGACCCCGGCCGGCACGTCGTGCTCGCGGTGACGTTCCAGCTCCGGCAGGGCTCCCTGGGCGGTCCGGTGGCGTACGCCGAGCTCGCCCGCGTGCTCGGCGTCGAGCTGGGGGAGCGGGCCGCGCTGGCCGACGTACGACGCGCGGTGCTGGAGCTGCGCGGCAGCAAGGGCATGGTGCTCGACCCGGACGACCACGACACGTGGAGCGCGGGCTCGTTCTTCACCAACCCGGTGATCCCGGCGGACGCCGTGCCCGAGGGCGCCCCGGCCTGGCCGCAGCCGGACGGCACCGTGAAGACCAGCGCCGCCTGGCTGATCGAGCACGCCGGCTTCGCCAAGGGGCATGGGAACGAGCGGGTCGCGCTGTCCGGCAAGCACACGCTCGCGCTCACCAACCGGGGCGGCGCCACCACCGCCGACCTGCTCGCGCTGGCGCTCGAGGTCCGTGACGGTGTGGAGCTCGCGTTCGGCATCCGGCTCGTCAACGAGCCGGTGCTGCTCGGCTGCTCGCTCTAGCGCCCCGATTCGAAGGTCCGGGTGCGCTTCGCGCAGCCCGCCCGGACACCCGACTCAGGCACTAGTCGAGCGTGCTGGTGTCGAGCGTGACCACCCACGCGATGAACGCGGCGAACGCCAGCACGCCGATGATCAGCAGCACCGTGCCGATGATGCCCATCACCTTGCCGGCGAAGGCCTGCTCGCGGCCGCTGTAGG
The DNA here is from genome assembly GCF_022761125.1 of Nocardioides sp. SR21. GTDB lineage: Bacteria > Actinomycetota > Actinomycetes > Propionibacteriales > Nocardioidaceae > Nocardioides. The sequence continues at coordinate 185,045 of NZ_JAKWJR010000001.1, forward strand.
CGCCCGGGTTCGCGTCGATCTCGCGCACCGCCTTGCCGCCGATCGCCCAGGCGAACGGTGACAGGAGCAGGGTGAGACCGCCGCAGAACAGCAGCCCGATCAGGCCGATCAGACCCAGCGCCATCGCCGTGGTCGCCGAGCTGTGCGCGGGCGGCGTCGGCGTGAAGCCGTAGCCGCCGTACGGCGGCTGGTACTGCTGCTGGAAACCCTGCTGGAAGCCCTGCTGCGGGTTCGGCTGCTGGTTCGGCGGCGGCTGGTACGGGTCGTACGGCTGCTGCGGCTGCTGCTGCGGCTCCGGGGGCGGCGGCTCGGGGTTGCTCATGGCGTCTCCTCAGTACGTCGACGTGTCGTCGAAGCCACCGCTGGCCGCGACCGCGATGATCACGATCACCGCGATGATCGCGAGCACCAGGAGGATCGTCCCGATGATGCCGAGGATGAACCCGGCCTGCGCCATCCCGCGGCCGCCGAGCTGGCCGTTCGAGCGGTCGATGCGCTTCATCGAGATCCGGCCCATGATCAGCGCGGCCGGCGCACCGAGCAGGCCGACGCCGTACAGGCACGACAGCACCAGCGCCGCGATCCCGATGATCATCGACGCCAGCCCGAGCCCCTCGGTCGGCGGAGCCACCTGGTACGGCGGGTAGCCCGGCTGTTGCGGCGGGTACCCCGACGGCGGGTAGGGCTGCTGGTAGTACGGCTGCTGCGGCGGCGCCTGGTACGGGTTGTACGGCGGCTGCTGCGGCTGCTGCGGCTGGCCGTACGGGTTCGGCGGCGGAGGCTGCTGCTCGCCGTACGGGCTCGGCTGCTCGGGGTCGGAGGAGCTCATGGGCCCATCGTGTCAGGCTCGGCGGCCAGCCATGCGTCGATGTCCGCGATGATCTCGCGCTGGAGCGTCTCGGGCGCCCTCGACGCGCGCACCGACATCCGGGCGAGCTCGGCGAGCTGGGAGTCGGGGAGCTCGTGCGCGGCGCGCATCGTGGCGTACTGGCCGGCCAGCCGGGACCCGAACAGCAACGGGTCGTCCGCGCCGAGGGCGACGGTCGCGCCGGCCGCGAGCAGCTCGGGGAGCGGCACCGACGTGAGGTCGGAGTAGACGCCCAGCGCGACGTTCGAGACCGGGCAGACCTCGAGCGCGACGCCGGCCTGGACGATCCGGTCGAGCAGCTCCGGGTCCTCGGCCGACCGGACGCCGTGGCCGAGCCGCTGGGCGTGCAGCGAGTCGAGACAGACGCGGATGTGCTCGGGCCCGCGCAGCTCGCCGCCGTGCGGCACGAGCGTCAGGCCGGCGTCCTCGGCGATGCGGAACGCACCCGCGAACTCGGTGGTGCTCCCGCGTCGCTCGTCGTTGGAGAGGCCGAAGCCGACCACGCCGCGATCGGCGTACTGCCCGGCCAGCCGGGCCAGGGTGCGGGCGTCCAGCGGGTGCCGGGTGCGGTTCGCCGCGATCACCAGCGCGATGCCGAGGCCGGTCGCCTCCGACGCGTCGCGGACCGCGTCGAGCACCAGGTCGGTGAATGCGGTGATGCCGCCGAAGCGAGCGCCGTACCCGCTCGGGTCGACCTGGATCTCGAGCCACCGGCCGCCGTCCTTGACGTCGTCCTCCGCGGCCTCGCGCACCAGGCGGCGTACGTCGCCCTCGGTGCGCAGCACCGAGCGGGCTACGTCGTACAGCCGCTGGAAGCGGAACCAGCCCTTCTCGTCGGCCGCAGAGAGGACCGGTGGCCAGTCCTCGACCAGCTGGTCCGGCAGCGCGATGCCGTCGCGCTCGGCGAGCTCGAGCAGCGTCGAGTGACGCATCGACCCGGTGAAGTGCAGGTGGAGATGCGCCTTCGGCAGCTGGTGGAGATCACGCAAGCAGTGACTCCGCCGCTGCCAGCAGCACGCACGTGGCGACGGCCTCCATGGCACCGGTCACCTCGGCGAGCGTCGGGAACGACGGCGCCAGGCGGATGTTGGTGTCGTCGGGGTCGTTCCGGTACGGGAAGGCCGAGCCGGCCGGAGTCAGCGCGACGCCGGCGTTCTTGGCCAGCTCGATCACGCGGGTCGCGGTGCCCGGCAGCACGTCGAGGCTCACGAAGTAGCCACCGCGCGGCTCGCTCCACGTCGCCACGCCGAGCCCGCCGAGCTGCTCGCTGAGGATCCGCTCGACCTCGGCGAACTTCGGCGCCAGTAGGTCGCGGTGCTTGCCCATGTGCTCGCGCACGCCGTCCGGCGAGCCGAAGAACTCGAGGTGGCGCAGGTGGTTGACCTTGTCGGGGCCGATCGAGCCGAGACCCAGGTTGTCGTGGAACCAGGAGACGGTCTCGGCGGAGCCGCCGACGAACGCGACGCCGGCGCCGGCGTACGTGATCTTCGACGTCGACGCGAACACCACCGGCCGGTGCGGGTGACCCGCGACGGCGGCCAGCGACACGATGTCGGCGCTCTTGGTCTCGTCGCGCGTCAGGTGGTGGAGCGCGTACGCGTTGTCCCAGAAGATCTTGAAGTCGGGCGCGGCGGTCGGCATCGACGCGAGCCGCTCGGCGACCTCCTGCGTGGTCACCTGGCCGGTCGGGTTGGCGTACGTCGGCACCAGCCACATGCCCTTGATCGTCGGGTCGTCGGCGACCAGCGCCGCGATCGCGTCGGCGTCCGGGCCGGTGTCGGTCATCGCGACCGGGATCATCTCGATGCCGAACCACTCGAGCAGCGTGAAGTGCCGGTCGTAGCCGGGCACCGGGCAGACGAAGCGGACCTTCTCCTCGGCGCCCCACGGGCGCTCCGAGTCGACGCCGCCCTTGAGCCAGAGGTACGACAGCACGTCCTTCATCAGCGTGAGGCTGGAGGTGCCCTGGGCGGACAGCTGAGCGACCTCGAGGCCGAGCAGGTCCGCGAACATCTCCCGCAGTGCGGTCACGCCGGCGAGGCCGCCGTAGTTGCGGGCGTCCACCCCGTCGGGCGTCGTGGTCGTCGTCGGCAGCGCGAGCAGGCCGTCGGAGAGATCGAGCTGCTCGGCGGACGGCTTGCCCCGCGTGAGGTCCAGCTTCAGGCCGGAGGCGACGAGCGCGTCGTACGCCGTCTGCTGGGTCGCGCGGAAGGACTCGATGTCGGCGCGGGAACGCTCTGTCAGCGGCGGGGAGAGGGGCTGCGTGCTCACGCGCCCATCGTGTCAGAGAGACTGGGTCCGAGGTCCACGGGGTATCGGCTCTCGATATCGGCTCCGGCAGCCGGTTTGGACGCAGCCTTCCTCGACCCCGTAGACTCCATCACTGGTGGATTCCCACAGGCTCAGTCATGCCCTCGCAGGGCTAGGCGGCACGTGGGTGGGCCACCGCGCAGGTCGCTGCGAAGGGCACTAGCTCAACTGGCAGAGCATCGGTCTCCAAAACCGAAGGTTGGGGGTTCAAGTCCCTCGTGCCCTGCAAAGGGAAATGGTCGAACGGTCTACAGGGAGCAGGTGAAGGACGTGTCGGACAGCAAGGCAGTCCGAGGTTCGCGGGGCGGGAACGCCGAGAAGCGGACCAGCCTTCCGACGTTCTACCGTCAGGTGGTCGCGGAGCTGCGCAAGGTCGTCTACCCGACCCAGGAGCAGCTGATCACCTACTTCATCGTGGTGATGGTGTTCGTGATCGCGATGATGGCGATCGTCTCGGCGCTCGACCTGGGCTTCGGAAAGCTCGTCTTCGCGATCTTCACCGGCCCGTCCAACACGTGATTCCGGCTGCCGCCGGATGACTCGGATAACTCAGCAGCAAATCGACGTTGATGGAGCAGTACGTGTCTGAGCAGGAGTACGACTCGGTGGAGACCGAGGAGACCGCGGTCGACCCGACCCTCGAGGACCAGTACGGCGAGCCCAACGACGGGCCCGACGTCGAGGACGACCCGCGTCTGGACGCCGAGGTCACCGGCGAGGACACCGACGCCGACCTGGGGCTCGACGACCACGAGGCGGCGGGCAGCTCGATCGAGCTCTCCCACGCCGAGGGTGACGAGGCTCCCGAGGACTCCGACGGCGACGCGGACGACGACGCGGACGTCGACGACAACGACCCGCTCGAGGTCTTCCGCCGCGAGCTGTGGGCCAAGCCCGGTGACTGGTTCGTCGTGCACACCTACTCCGGCATGGAGAACCGGGTGAAGTCGAACCTCGAGAACCGCATCATCTCTCTCAACATGGAGGACTACATCCACGAGATCGTGGTCCCCACCGAGGAGGTCGCGGAGATCAAGAACGGCCAGCGCAAGATGGTGCGCCGGACCGTCCTCCCCGGTTACGTCCTGGTCCGCATGGACCTCACCGACGAGTCCTGGGCCGCCGTGCGGCACACCCCGTCGGTCACCGGCTTCGTCGGCCACAGCCACCAGCCGGTGCCGCTGTCGATGAGCGAGGTCGAGAACATGCTGGCGCCCGCCGTGGTCGCCCGCGCCGAGGCCGAGGCCGTCGCCGCCGGCGTTCCGTCCACCTCGGGTGGCGCCGTCGCGAAGAAGCCGGTCGAGGTCGCCGACTTCGACGTCTCCGACTCGGTCATGGTCGTCGACGGCCCGTTCGCCACGCTGCACGCGACGATCACCGAGATCAACGCGGAGTCGCAGCGCGTCAAGGCGCTCGTCGAGATCTTCGGCCGCGAGACGCCGGTCGAGCTGTCGTTCTCGCAGATCCAGAAGGTCTGAGGCCCTGCCCGGAGCTCGCTCCGGGCAGGAGAGCCGAGAGATCGAGGAGCGTCGGCGTGACCCCGAGCGAAGCGAGGGGGCGCGCGACGCGTCTCGAGATCCAGGAGACCGGGATTTCGCGTATCGGCGAACCCGCAGCACAATAGACAGGTTGCCCGGCTCGCGAGCCGGGCGGCAGCAGCAGGTGGCAGGGGCCCACTCGTGGGCCTCGTCATGACCACGAGACAGAAAGAGAAGCAGCATGCCTCCCAAGAAGAAGATCGCCGCACTGGTCAAGGTGCAGCTCCAGGCCGGCGCCGCGACGCCCGCCCCGCCGGTCGGTACCGCTCTCGGTCCGCACGGTGTGAACATCATGGAGTTCTGCAAGGCGTACAACGCCCAGACCGAGTCCATGCGCGGCAACGTCATCCCCGTCGAGATCACCATCTACGAGGACCGTTCCTTCACCTTCATCACGAAGACCCCGCCGGCCGCGGAGCTCATCAAGAAGGCCGCCGGCCTGCAGAAGGGCTCGGGCGTCCCGCACAAGGAGAAGGTCGGCAAGCTGACCAAGGACCAGGTGCGCGAGATCGCTCAGACCAAGCTCCCGGACCTCAACGCCAACGACATCGACGCCGCCATGAAGATCGTGGAGGGCACTGCCCGCTCGATGGGCGTCACGACCGACTGAAACGTGGGAGAGCCGCGCTGGCTCGCTAACCACATCTCCTGAAAGCAGAGGAACATCATGCAGCGCAGCAAGACCTACCGCGCGGCGGCCGAGACGTTCGACAAGGACGAGCTCTACGCCCCGCTGGCCGCGATCAAGATCGCGAAGAACGGCAGCAAGAAGAAGTTCGACGAGACCGTGGACGTCGTCATGCGTCTCGGCGTCGACCCCCGCAAGGCCGACCAGATGGTGCGCGGCACCGTCAACCTGCCGAACGGCACCGGCAAGACCGCTCGCGTCCTCGTGTTCGCGAACGCCGACAAGGCCGAGGCCGCCCGTGAGGCCGGCGCCGACTTCGTCGGTGGCGACGAGCTGATCGAGAAGGTCGCCGGCGGCTGGCTCGACTTCGACGCCGTGGTCGCGACCCCGGACATGATGGGCAAGGTCGGCCGCCTCGGCCGCGTGCTCGGTCCGCGCTCGCTGATGCCGAACCCGAAGACCGGCACCGTGACGCCGGACGTGGCCAAGGCCGTGTCCGACATCAAGGGCGGCAAGATCGAGTTCCGTGTCGACCGCCACGCGAACCTGCACTTCATCATCGGCAAGGCCTCGTTCTCCGAGGTCCAGCTCGCGGAGAACTACGCCGCGGCGCTCGACGAGGTGCTGCGTCTCAAGCCGTCCAGCTCCAAGGGCCGCTACATCAAGAAGGTCAGCATCTCGACGACCATGGGCCCCGGTGTCCAGGTCGACCCGAACCGCACCCGCAACATCGCGGCCGAGGACGACGCCCAGGCCTGATCCACGCGCCACGTCGAAGGCCCGCCACCCGTCAGGGTGGCGGGCCTTCGCCGTCGTCGGTCGAGCTTGTCGAGACCCCCGCAGCCGATGCAGGGCGGCGGGGTCTCGACGACGCTCGCTGGCGCTCGCTGCTCGACCTACGACGTCGCGATTTGGCGCCGGGTCGGCTCCCCCCGTACTGTTCTCCACGAAACCAAAGACCGCCGGTTGTCCTCCTGCGCCAGCAGGAAGACCGAAGGCCCGTAGCGATACGGACGACCTGCGCAGGATTCAGAGCAAGTTCCAACGCCCTGAGCCTGTGCTCGGGGCGTTCGTCTTTCTCCGGGGCTCCGCGGTGGTCACCACCGAAAGGACACCCATGGCGCGGGCAGACAAGCAGGCGGCCGTCGCGGACATCGTTGAGTCGTTCAACGATTCCGCCGGTGCCGTGCTGACCGAGTACCGCGGTCTCACCGTGAAGCAGCTGCAGGACCTGCGGCGCTCCCTCGGTGCGAACGCCGACTACGCCGTGGTCAAGAACACGCTGGCCAAGATCGCCGCCAATGAGGCGGGCATCTCCGGCTTCGACGACCTGCTGACCGGTCCGACCGCTATCGCCTTCATCAACGGCGACGTGGTCGAGGCGGCCAAGGGTCTGCGTGACTTTGCCAAGGCGAACCCCACCCTGGTCATCAAGGGTGGCGTCCTGGACGGCAAGATCCTCGACGCGAAGGAGGTCGCCAAGCTGGCCGACCTCGAGTCGCGCGAGGTGCTCATGGGCAAGCTGGCCGGCGCGATGCTCGCGTCGCTCAGCCAGGCCGTCTACCTGCTCAACGCCCCCCTCGCCCAGGCCGCCCGTCTCGCGGGTGCGCTCCAGGCGAAGGCCGAGCAGGACCCCTCGATCCTCGCAGGTGGTGCCGGTACGCCGGTCGCCGCCGAGGAGGCTCCGGCCGAGGCAGCTGCCGAGACCGAGGCCCCCGCTGACGAGGCTCCCGCGGCTGAGGAGGCTCCCGCTGAGGAAGCCCCCGCTGCCGAGGCCGAGACCTCCGATGAGGGCGAAGCCACCGAGGCCTGAGCTACCGCTCAAGCCGACGTAACCACCACCTGAAACCCCGGCTCACCGCGACAGCGGTCAGGGCCACCGAATGGAAGGAAACGCCACCATGGCGAAGCTCAGCACCGACGAGCTCCTCGACGCGTTCAAGGAGATGACGCTGATCGAGCTCAGCGAGTTCGTGAAGCAGTTCGAGGAGACCTTCGGCGTCACCGCCGCTGCCCCGGTTGCCGTTGCGGCTGCCCCGGCTGCGGGCGGCGCGGGCGGCGACGCCGCTGCCGCGGGCGGCGACCAGGACGAGTTCGACGTCATCCTGGAGTCGGCCGGCGACAAGAAGATCAACGTCATCAAGGAGGTCCGCGCGCTGACCTCCCTCGGCCTCAAGGAGGCGAAGGAGCTGGTCGAGGCCGCTCCGAAGCCGATCCTCGAGAAGGTCGCGAAGGACGCTGCGGAGAAGGCCAAGGAGGCCCTCGAGGGCGCCGGCGCCACCGTCACCCTCAAGTGACGTCTTTCTGACGCACCTCTTCCACGAGGGGCGGTCCACCCGATCCGGGTGGGCCGCCCCTCGTCGCATTTCCGAGTCGTGGGTTCCTGGCGGAGCCAGGAACCCACGACCAGGCGAGGAGATTGAGGAGCATCGGCCGGGCGCTCGCTGCTCGACCACCGGCGGTCCAGACCCCAGGTGTAACCGCCACCACACGGGGAAGGAAACCCGCGCGTAACTTCGCGCCACCGGTCGCGTTGTTACCCAGCAGTGGGGGAGTGGTGGGGAGTGTCAGGCGGGCCCGACCCGGGAATCGGAGCGCGCGGGGTGTCGTAGGAGGGACAGGCGGGTCATGGGTGTCGAGATCAAGGTCGAGAACCTCAGCAAGTCGTTCGGCAAGCAGCTGATCTGGGGCAACGTGTCCCTGACCGTGCCGGCCGGAGAGATCTGCGTGATGCTCGGGCCGTCCGGTACCGGCAAGTCGGTGTTCCTCAAGACCCTGATCGGGCTGCTCAAGCCCGACGAGGGCTCGATCGTCATCGAGGGCACCGACATCGCGACCTGCTCCGAGAAGGAGCTCTACGAGATCCGCAAGCTGTTCGGCGTGCTGTTCCAGGACGGCGCGATGTTCGGCTCGATGAACCTCTACGACAACGTCGCCTTCCCGCTGCGCGAGCACACCAAGAAGTCCGAGTCCGAGATCCGCGACATCGTCATGGAGAAGATGGACCTGGTCGGTCTCATCGGTGCCGAGGACAAGCTCCCCGGCGAGATCTCCGGCGGCATGCGCAAGCGCGCCGGCCTGGCTCGCGCCCTCGTCCTCGACCCGGAGATCGTGCTCTTCGACGAGCCGGACTCCGGCCTCGACCCGGTGCGCACGGCGTTCCTGAACCAGCTGATCGTCGACCTCAACGCCCAGATCGACGCGACGTTCCTCATCGTCACCCACGACATCAACACCGCGCGCACCGTTCCCGACAACATCGGCCTGCTCTACCACCGGCACCTCGCGATGTTCGGACCGCGCGAGATGCTGCTCTCGTCCGAGGAGCCGGTGGTCCGCCAGTTCCTCAACGCCCAGCGGGTCGGCCCGATCGGCATGTCGGAGGAGAAGGACGCCGACGAGCTCGCCGCCGAGGAGGGCCAGGAGCTTCCGCCGCTGCCGCCGATCCCGCTGCAGCTCGACCCGTCCAACGGCATCGCCCGGCGCAGCCAGCGCCCGCCGGGCGAGTGGTGCCGCGAGAACGGCGTCACCCCGCCTCCGGGGTCGTTCGAGCAGAACATGACCATGGTGACCGGGAGCTGATCGCATGTCGTCCCTGACCGCGAGCCGCGTGCTCGCTCCGGTCGGGACCGCCGGCAACCTGTTCGCCTTCGGTCTCGACGTGGCGCGGAGCCTCTTCCGGCGCCCGTTCCAGATGCGGGAGTTCATCCAGCAGGCGTGGTTCATCGCTTCCGTCACGATCATCCCGACCGCGCTGGTCGCGATCCCGTTCGGTGCGGTGATCGCGCTGCAGGTCGGCGGACTGATCAAGCAGTTCGGCGCCCAGTCGTTCACCGGCTCCGCCGCGGTGCTCGCGGTGGTCCGCGAGGCCGGGCCGATCGCCACCTCCCTGCTGATCGCCGGCGCCGCCGGCTCCGCGATCGCGGCCGACCTCGGTGCCCGCAAGATCCGCGAGGAGCTCGACGCGATGATGGTGCTGGGCATCGACCCGATCCAGCGCCTCGTGGTCCCGCGCGTCCTCGCCTGCATGCTCGTGGCGGTCTTCCTCAACGGCCTGGTCAGCGTCGTCGGCGTCGCCGGTGGCTACGTCTTCAACGTCGTCCTCCAAGACGGCACACCAGGGGCCTACCTGGCGAGCTTCACCGCGCTCGCCCAGCTGCCCGACCTGTGGCAGGGGATGCTCAAAGCCCTGGTGTTCGGCCTGATCGCGGCGGTCGTCGCCTGCTACAAGGGCATGAACGCCAAGGGCGGCCCGAAGGGCGTCGGCGACGCGGTGAACGAGTCCGTCGTCATCACGTTCATGCTCCTGTTCGTCGTCAACTTCGTGATGAGCGCGATCTACTTCCAGCTCGTCCCACCGAAGACGGGTTGACCACGCCATGGCCAACATCCGTGCGGTGTACGACAAGCCCGCCCGTTTCCTCGACCGCCTCGGCGAAGAGCTCGCGTTCTACGTCAAGGCGCTGTCGTGGACCCCGCGGACCATCCGTCGCTACAAGAAGGAGGTCCTGCGGATCCTCGCCGAGGTGACCCTCGGCTCGGGTGCGCTGGCCGTGATCGGCGGCACCGTCGGTGTCATCACCGCGATGTGCTTCTTCACGGGCACCGAGGTCGGCCTCCAGGGGTACGCCGCGCTCAACCAGCTGGGCACCGCGGCGTTCTCGGGCTTCGTCTCCGCCTACTTCAACACCCGTGAGATCGCGCCGCTGGTCGCCGCGATCGCCCTCGCGGCCACGGTCGGCTGCGGCTTCACCGCCCAGCTCGGCGCGATGCGGATCTCCGAGGAGATCGACGCGCTCGAGGTGATGGCGATCCCGTCGCTGCCGTTCCTCGTGACCACCCGCATCATCGGCGGCCTGATCGCGATCGTCCCGCTGTACGTCGTCGGCCTGCTCGCGTCGTACTTCGCGACCCGGCTGACCGTCACCCAGTTCTTCGGTCAGAGCACCGGCACCTACGACCACTACTTCAACCAGTTCCTGCCGCCCGGCGACGTGCTGTGGTCCTTCGGCAAGGTCCTGGTGTTCGCGGTCGTCGTGATCCTGATCCACTGCTACCACGGCTACAACGCGTCCGGTGGCCCTGCCGGCGTCGGCGTCGCGGTCGGCCGCGCCGTGCGCACCAGCATCGTCGCGATCAACGTGATCGACCTGTTCCTGTCGATGGCGATCTGGGGCGCTACCACCACCGTCCGGCTGGGTGGGTGACCGATGCGCCGTACCCCCGGGCACAAGCTCCTCGGCGTCGTGTTCATCTGCCTCCTGCTGGCAGGTGTCTACTTCACGTACGCCATCTTCACCAAGAAGTACGCCGAGTACGACGAGGTCACGCTCAAGACCTCGACGATCGGCCTCCAGCTGCCGATGCGCGCGGACGTCAAGATCCGCGGTGTCCTGGTCGGCGAGGTGCTCGGCTTCGAGCCGACCGCCGACGGCGCGGAGGTGAAGCTGGGACTGTTCCCGAGCGAGGTGGACACGATCCCGGAGGACGTGTCCGGCGCGATCGTGCCGAAGACGCTGTTCGGTGAGAAGTACGTCGCGCTCCAGGTGCCCGACGAGCCGTCGTCCGAGCCGATCGCGGCCGGCGACGTCATCGAGCGCACCGAGGTCTCGACCGAGGTCGAGCAGGTGCTGTCCGACCTCTACCCCCTGCTGCGCACGGTGCAGCCCGCCGACATCAACATGACGCTGAACGCGCTCGCCACCGCCCTCGAGGGCCGCGGCGACCAGATCGGCGAGAACATCGAGACCGTCGACAGCTACCTCAAGCGGCTGAACCCCCAGATCCCGCAGCTCATCGACGACCTGCGCCTGACCGCCCGGACGTCCGACACCTACGCCGCGGTGATGCCGCAGATCGCCGACATCCTCGACGACACCGTGACCACCACCGGCACGCTCGAGGACCGCGAGGACAAGCTCAACGCGCTGTTCGTCGACGTCACGAGCTTCTCCGACACCGCGCGCGGGTTCCTCGAGCAGAACGGCGACAACCTGATCCGGCTCGGCGAGGTGAGCCAGGAGCAGCTCGCCGTGTTCGCCAAGTACGCCCCCGAGTTCGAGTGCCTCACCCGGGGCATCGTGACCGCCGGATCCCGTCAGGCCGAGGCGTTCCGCGGCTTCGTCCTGCACATCTCGCTCGAGACGCTCCCCAACCAGCCGCGCGCGTACGGTCCGCAGGACAAGCCGCACTTCGGCGAGAACCGCGACCCGCACTGCGGGAGCCTGCCCAACCCGCCGTGGAGCCAGGACAACCCGTTCCGCAACCAGCCGAACTTCGACGACGGCGTGGACGAGCCCACCGGCAAGGGGACGGGCAGGGTCGTGCCGAACCAGTTCTTCCGCAGCTCGGCCGGCACCTCGGACGAGACGGAGCTGCTCCGCTCGCTGCTCGCGCCGGCGCTCGGGGTGAGCGCCGCCGACGTACCCGACCTCGGCCTGCTCCTGGTGGGCCCGATGGCACGTGGGGCGGAGGTGTCGCTGCGATGAAGGTCCTCGACAAGCGCACCTCCCTCGACCTCACCAAGCTGCTGATCTTCATCGTGGTCACCACGATGGCGACAGCGGTCCTGGTGATGACGATCGGCAACATCTCGTTCGCGCCGAAGAACTCCTACAAAGCCGTGTTCGTCGACGCGACCGGGGTCGTGAAGGGCGACGACGTGCGGATCGCCGGCGTGAAGGTCGGCACCGTCACGGGCGTCGACATCGTCGACCGCACGCGCGCCCGGGTGACGTTCACGGTGGACGAGTCGGCGGCTCCGAGCAAGGCGACGCACGCGGCGATCCGCTACCGCAACCTCGTCGGCCAGCGCTACATCGCGCTCACCGACGAGATCGGCGACACCGACCCGCTGGAGGAGGGCGACACGATCCCGGTCACCCAGACCTCCCCGGCGCTCGACCTCACCGTGCTGTTCAACGGGTTCAAGCCGCTGTTCCAGGCGCTGTCGCCCGCCGACATCAACCAGCTGTCGTACGAGATCGTCCAGGTGTTCCAGGGCGAGGGTGGCACGCTCGAGGGCCTGCTCGCACACACGGCCTCGGTCACCTCGACCCTGGCCAGCCGCGACCAGATCATCGGTGACCTGATCGTCAACCTCAACGAGGTGCTCGACCACGTCGGCGACCGCGATGAGCAGCTCAGCCGCCTGATCACCACGTTCCGCACGTTCGTCGGCGGTCTCGCCGACGACCGCGAGGCGATCCTCGGCGCGCTCGACGACGTCTCCGAGCTGTCGGTCGAGACCGCCGAGCTCGTCGACGGCATCCGCGAGCCGTTCGTCTCCGACATCCACCAGCTCGGCCGGCTGGCCGCGACCCTCGACGCCGGGCGCGCCGAGATCGACCGGTCGCTGCAGGTGCTCCCGATCAAGCTCAACAAGATCGGCCGCACGGCGACGTACGGCTCCTGGTTCAACTTCTACCTCTGCCACTTCCAGGGCCGCGTCCGGCTCCCCGGCGGCCAGTCCGTCCCCGTCGACTACACCACCGGCTCCGACAGGTGTGACCTCGGATGAGCACTCCGTTCCGCGAGAAGAACCCGGTCGTGATCGGGGCGGTCAGCCTCGCCGTCATCGCGCTGCTGATCCTGGCCGCGTTCCGTGCCCAGGACCTCCCGCTGATCGGCGGCGGCGACACCTACTACGCCGCGTTCAGCGAGTCCGGCGGGCTCAAGCCCAACGACGAGGTGCGCATCGCCGGGGTCCGCGTCGGCAAGGTCGAGACGGTCGCCCTCGACGGCGACCACGTGAAGGTGACGTTCCGGGTGGACACCGACTCGGAGTTCGGCGACGACACGCATGCGGCGATCAAGGTGAAGACGCTGCTCGGCGCCATGTACCTCTCGCTCGAGCCGGCCGGCTCCGGCCAGCTCGACGAGGGCGCCGAGATCCCGGTCGAGCGGACCAGCTCGCCGTACGACGTGGTCGACGCGTTCTCGGGCCTCGCCGAGACCTCGGAGCGGATCGACACCGACCAGCTCGCCGAGTCGCTGACCACGCTGGCCGACCTGACCCGCAACACCCCGGAGGAGTTCCGGGCGGCGCTCGACGGCGTGTCCCGCCTGTCGACGAACATCGCCGCGCGCGACGAGCAGATCAACACCCTGCTGAAGAACCTCGAGCGGGTCTCCAGCGTCCTCGACGAGCGCGACCAGGACATCATCGGGCTGATGCAGGACTCCGACGTCCTGTTCCGCGCGCTGGTCGCGCGCCGCGAGGCCGTGCACAACCTGCTGACCTCGACGACGAGGTTGTCGAACGAGCTGACCGCCCTGGTCGAGCAGAGCCGCGCCGACCTCAAGCCGGCGCTGACCCACCTCGAGCGCGTCGTGCAGGTGCTGAACAAGAACGAGGACAACCTCGACAACAGCCTGCGGCTGATGGCGCCGTTCTACCGCGTGTTCGCCAACACGCTCGGCGGCGGACCGTGGTTCGACACCTACATCCAGAACCTGCCGCCGGTCCCGCAGGTGGGTGGCTGACATGAGCATCCTGAAGAAGGCGATCGTGCCCGCCGTCATCGTGATCGCGCTGGTGGCCGCGGCGTTCACGATGTTCAGTGGCGACGACACCAGGACCGTGACCGCGCACTTCCCACGCACGATCTCCATCTACGAGGGCAGCGACGTGCGCGTGCTCGGCGTTCCGGTCGGCACCGTCGACTCCGTGAAGCCCTCCGGCACCGACGTCGTGGTCACCATGACGTACGACGCGGACGTGAAGGTCCCGGCCGACGCGAAGGCCGCGATCATCGCGCCGTCCGTCGTGGGCGACCGGTTCGTCCAGCTCACGCCCGTCTACACCGGCGGCGACGTGCTGGCCGACGGGGAGGTGCTCGAGGAGGACCGCACCGCGGTGCCGCTCGAGCTCGACCAGATCTACACCAGCCTCGACGACCTCACCGTCGCGCTCGGCCCGACGGGCGCCAACCAGAACGGTGCGCTCTCGGACCTGCTCGAGACCACGGCCGAGAACTTCGGCGGTCAGGGGGCGAAGTTCCACCAGACCATCGAGGACTTCGGCAAGCTCAGCGCGACCCTCGACGACAACAAGGAGGAGCTGTTCGGCTCCGCCCGCGCGCTGCAGGGCTTCATCAGCACGCTGGCGCGGAACGACTCCACGGTCCGTCGCTTCAACGACTCCCTCTCCGACGTCTCGTCGATGCTCGCGGGCGAGCGGGAGGAGCTGAGCGCGTCGCTGGAGGCACTCGCCGGCGCGCTCGGCCAGGTGAAGACGTTCGTGGCGGAGAACCGCGCGGTGCTGGGTCGCAACATCACGGGTCTGAACCGGGTCTCCAAGGTGCTGGTCAAGCAGCGCGACGCGCTCGCGGAGGTCCTCGAGGCCGGCCCCCTCGCGCTCAACAACCTGGCGCTCACCTACAACCCGCAGTCCGGGACGCTCGACACGAACGCGAACCTCGGCGAGCTCGTCCACCAGATCCAGTCCGACCCGTCGACGCTGCTGTGCGGGTTCCTCTCGCAGGCCGACAGGTCCGGTGCGCTGTGCGACCTGGTGAAGACCGCGCTGCCGCGGGCCGCCGCGCTCGGCCAGGGCAAGGGCGCGACCTCCGGCGAGCGGTTCGACGCGACGCTCGGCGGATTCGTGGAGGGGGACCGATGACGACGCCGATGACGAGGCCGATGAAGCCGCTGCGCGCGCTGGCCGCCGTGCTGGCGGGGACGATCCTGCTCACCGGCTGCGACTTCGACGTCTACGAGCTGCCGCTGCCGGGCGGCACCGACGTGGGCGACGACGCGATCACCGTTACCGCCGAGTTCCAGGACGTCCTCGACCTCGTCCCGAAGTCCACCGTCAAGGTCGACGACGTCAGTGTCGGCGAGGTGACCGACGTGGAGCTCGACGGCCAGCACGCTCGGGTGACGCTGCAGCTGCGCAACGACGTCGAGCTGCCCGAGAACACCATCGCCGAGATCCGCCAGACCAGCCTGCTCGGTGAGAAGTTCGTGTCGCTGAGCCCGCCCGAGGGCATCGCCCCCGAGGGTGAGCTCGAGAGCGGGGACGTGATCCCGCTCGACCGCACCGGCCGCAACCCCGAGGTCGAGGAGGTCCTCGGCGCGCTGAGCCTGCTGCTCAACGGAGGTGGCGTCGCCCAGCTCAAGACGATCGCGACCGAGCTCAACCAGGCGCTCGAGGGCCGCGAGGACACCGCGAGCTCGGTGCTCGAGCAGGTCCGCCTCTTCATGGGCCAGCTCGACGAGAACAAGGACGACATCGTCACCGCGATCGACTCCCTCAACAACCTCGCGGTGTCGGTGAACGGCCAGATGGACTCCATCGACTCCGCCCTCGACGAGCTGCCCAGCGCCCTGCAGTCGCTGGACCAGCAGCGGGCCGACCTGGTCAAGATGCTCAAGGCGCTCGACCGTCTCGGTGGCGTGGGGGTGCGGGTCATCAAGGCGTCGAAGGACGCCACGATCGAGTCGCTGCGCCAGCTGAACCCGGTCCTCACCGAGCTCGCCGACTCCGGCGACGCGCTGGTCAAGTCGTTCAACGTCTTCCTGACCTACCCGTTCGTCGACGAGGCGGTGGGCCGCGACCCGCAGGTCGCCCGCAACCTCCACATGGGCGACTACACCAACCTCTCCATCCAGCTCGACATCGATGCCTCCGGCGGCATCAGCGGCCTGCCCACGGGCCTGCCGACCGACCTCCCGACGGTGCTGCCGACCGAGCTGGACCCGACGGTGATCCTCGGTCGCGTCGCCCGCTGCATCGCCAGCGCCGACGTGACCAGCAAGCCCTGCCGCAAGATCCTCTCGACCGTGCAGGGCCTGGCGAACATCAAGGACGCCTGTCTGAAGAAGAAGAACGCCAAGACCGTGGTCTGCCGCATCATCAACCAGATCCCGGGCCTGCCGCACCTGCCCGGCGGCGAGCTGCCCAGCGGGATCCCGACCGAGCTGCCGTCCCTGCCCGGCCTCGGCGACATCCTCGGCCTGGGGCGCGCCGGGGTCGGTCCCACGCAGGCAGCCGAGATCCCGCTCCAGGGCCCGACCCTCGGCCAGCTCAGCACGGTGTTCGACCCGGCCCTGGTCCGCCTCCTCGTCCCCGGGATGGTGACCGAGTGATCACCCGCCGGACCCGCATCCAGCTGCTCGTCTTCGTGGTGATCACGCTGCTCGGGGTCACCTTCGTCGGGGCGCGCTACGCCCAGCTCGACCGGATGCTGTTCGACGACAGCTACACCGTCGTCGCGCACTTCTCCGACTCCGGCGGCATCTTCGCCGGCGGCGAGGTGACCTACCGCGGCGTGAAGGTCGGGCGGGTCGGCGAGCTCGAGCTCACCGACGACGGCGTCGACGTCCACCTCGAGGTCGACAACGGCTACGACGACATCCCCGCGGACTCGCTGGCCGTGGTCGGCAACCGGTCCGCGGTGGGGGAGCAGTACGTCGAGCTGCAGCCGCAGGTCGACTCGGGGCCGTACCTGCGCGACGACTCCGAGATCGCCAACGAGGACACCCGCACGCCGATCCCGACCCAGAAGCTGCTCGCGGACATCTCCAACACCGTCTCGTCGGTCGACCAGGAGGCGCTGGCGACCACCGTCCACGAGATGGGCGAGGCGTTCGCCGGCACCGGCGAGGACCTCCAGCGGATCATCGACACCGGCGACTCGTTCATCAACGAGGCGAACGCCAACTTCGACGTCACCACCGCCCTGATCCGCGACAGCAACAGGGTGCTGCGCACCCAGGTCGACTCGGCCGGCGCGATCCGCAACTTCGCCAGCCAGATGAGCCTGTTCAGCGACGCGCTCGCGGGCTCCGACCCGGCGCTGCGCCAGCTCATCGACGACGGCTCCGCGGCCGCGAACGAGCTGCGGACGTTCCTCGAGGACAACGAGGTCGACCTCGGCGAGCTGATCAACAACCTCGTCACCACCGGCCAGGTCATCGTGGACCACCTGCCCGGCGTGCGACAGCTCCTGGTGGTCTACCCCTACGTCGTGGAGGGCGGCTTCACGGTCGTCTCCAAGTCGCCCGACACCGGGCTGTACGACGCGCACTTCGGCCTCATCCTCACCACGAACCCGGTCTGCCACCAGGGCTACCAGGGCACCGACACCCGCCCGCCGCAGGACGGCTCGAACCGGCCGATGAACGAGAGCGCCCGCTGCACCGAGCCGCCGGAGATGAGCAACGCCCGCGGCGCGCAGAACCTCGGCCGCGCCGGTGCGGCGTACCGCGCACCGGTCGCGTCGTACGACCCGGAGACGGGCGAGCTGCGCTGGGGCAGCAGGGCGCACCAGGACGACACGGTGGCGGCCACGCCCGCCCCGCTGAGCTTCGGAGAGGACTCGTGGAAGTGGCTATTTCTCCAGCCGTTGACCAGTATCCAGAGGTGACCGCGCCCGACCCGACCCCGAGCAACCAGCCGAACCAGCGGTTCCGGCTGGTCCTCCTGGTCGTGCTCCTCGTCGCGCTGGTCGCCTCCGCCGCGACGCTCGGGTGGCTCCTCGTCGACCGCGACAGCGGTGGGTCGAGCGACGCCCAGGCCGACCGCGAGGCCACGATGTCCCAGACGAAGCAGTTCGTCCTGCGGCTCAACACCTACGGGCCCGACCAGCTCGACGACCAGGGCCACCTCACCGAGTACCGCGACCAGGTCGCAGAGGTCATCACCCCCAAGTTCGCCAGCGACTTCGAGACCTCCGGCCTCCCCATCGCCGAGGAGACCGTCAAGACCGCCGGCTACGGCCGTGCCGTCAAGGTGTTCGGCGTCGGCGTCGAGTCGATCGACGCCGACTCCGCAACGGTGATCGTCGCCGCGGGGATCACCGGCAGCTACCCCGATCCCAAGGCCGCCGACGACGCCTCGAAGCGCGTCGACGCCGACGAGGACGTCCTGCGCTGGGAGGTCGACCTGGTGAAGACGGACGGCGAGTGGCTCGTCGACGACTACGCCCCGGTCAACCAGGACGAGGAGGCCGGCCAGTGAGCCCGACCTGGTACGACATCCTCGGCGTCGACCCCGGCGCCTCGGCCGACGAGATCCGCGCCGCCTGGCGCGCCCAGATCGCCGACCTCGATCCCACCGACCGCCGCTTCGCCGTCCTCAACCAGGCGGCCGAGGTCCTCCTCGACCCGGCCACCCGGAGGTTGTACGACACCGAGCTCGCCGCTCAGCAGGAGCCCGACCCCGCACCCGAGCCGGCTCCCGAGCCCGCACCCGAGTCGGGCCACGTCGTCGTGGCGAGCGGGCCCGTCGCCGCCGGGTCGTCGGGCGGCCGGACCATCCCGGGCTGGCTCCTCGCCGGCCTCGCCGTGGTCACGCTGGCCCTGGTCGCGGTCACCGCGGTCGTCTGGAGCCGGGAGCCGTCGTCGGCCTCGGTCGAGAGCGACACCCGCGCTGCCCAGGCCGCCGCCGAGCGCGCGGTCGTCCCGATCCTGTCGTACGACGCCCGCAACCTCGAGACCTCCAAGGCTGCCGCCCAGCCGTACCTCACCAGCGACTTCCGCGAGGAGTACGACAAGCTCTTCGACGGGATCATCGCCCAGAACGCCCCCTCGACCGGCACCGTCCTCGAGGCCTCCCTGGTCCGCTCCGGCATCGTCCGCTCCGGCGAGGACCGGGTCCAGGTCTTCGCGCTGGTCGATCAGACCCGCACGAACAAGGAGATCACCGAGCCGCAGGTCTACAAGAACTGGGTCACGATCACCATGGAGAAGGTCGGCGGCGACTGGCTGGTGGCCTCGCTCGACACCTGAGCCCGGTGGGGGTCGTGTCGAGGCTCAGGCGCCAGGGCGCCTTCGCACCTCGACCACCGATCCACCCCCTCCCAGGAGGCACGACCGAGGAGCGGGTGACCCCGCGAGGGCGTCGGCGGCGCTCACGTCGCCGACCGAGCGTGAAACCGAGGCGTGGCGGAGCGAAGCGAGGACACGGCGAGGTAGCGAGGAGGCGACGGGAGGCGCCGAAGGCGCCCGAGGACAGGACGCCAGGAAGCCGACGAGGGAGACAACGACCCGCCCCCCGCCGCCCTGCGGCGGGCCCTCCCACGGCGGGCCCGCTTGACCTGACCCGGTTCGCCGTTCATGATCGTCGCCAACGCGACCCCGAGGCGGCATTCCGGGGTTTGTGAGGTGCCCGCGTGTGCGGTAGGCTGCTTCTTTGCGTCTGCCCTCAAATGCTCTTCGGCCTGCCCGGTGGCTGATTTTGTGGTGGGTTGACGCAGATCGAAGAGCGAATCGTCGAAGGACACCTCTTGGCCGCGCGCACCACCTCTGGTAACTCCCGCCGCATCTCTTTCGCAAAGATCACCGAACCTCTCGAAGTTCCTCAGCTTCTCTCGCTCCAGACCGACAGCTTCGACTGGCTGGTCGGGAACGAGAAGTGGCAGGCCGCCGTCGAGCGCCGCCGAGCCGAGGGTGAGGACGTCTCCAGCAAGTCCGGTCTCCAGGAGATCTTCGAGGAGATCTCCCCGATCGAGGACTTCTCCGAGACGATGTCCCTCTCGTTCGAGAACCCGGTCTTCTACGACCCCAAGTACACCGTGGACGAGTGCAAGGAGAAGGACTTCACCTACTCCGCTCCGCTGTACGTCTCCGCGGAGTTCACCAACAACGACACCGGTGAGATCAAGGGCCAGACGGTCTTCATGGGCGACTTCCCGCTCATGACCGACAAGGGCACCTTCATCATCAACGGCACCGAGCGCGTCGTCGTGTCGCAGCTCGTCCGTTCGCCTGGCGTGTACTTCGAGCGGACCGCCGACAAGACGTCCGACAAGGACATCTACACCGCGAAGCTCATCCCCTCGCGCGGCGCCTGGCTCGAGTTCGAGATCGACAAGCGCGACCTGGTCGGCGTCCGTCTCGACCGCAAGCGCAAGCAGAACGTCACGGTGCTGCTCAAGGCCCTCGGCTGGACCAACGAGCAGATCCGCGAGGAGTTCGGCCAGTACGAGTCGATGATGCTGACCCTGGAGAAGGACCACACCCAGGGCCAGGACGACGCGCTGCTCGACATCTACCGCAAGCTGCGCCCGGGCGAGCCGCCGACGCGCGAGGCCGCGCAGACGCTGCTGAACAACTACTACTTCAACCCGAAGCGCTACGACCTCGCGAAGGTCGGTCGCTACAAGATCAACAAGAAGCTCGGCCTGGTCGAGGCCTTCGACCAGCAGACGCTGACCATCGACGACGTCGTCGCCGCGATCAAGTACATCGTCGCGCTGCACGACGGCCGCGAGCAGATCGAGTCGCCCCAGGGCGCGCTCGACATCTCGTCCGACGACATCGACCACTTCGGCAACCGCCGGATGCGCACCGTCGGCGAGCTGATCCAGAACCAGCTCCGCACGGGCCTGGCCCGCATGGAGCGCGTGGTCCGCGAGCGGATGACGACCCAGGACGTCGAGGCGATCACGCCGCAGTCCCTGATCAACATCCGTCCCGTGGTGGCGGCGCTGAAGGAGTTCTTCGGCACCTCGCAGCTGTCGCAGTTCATGGACCAGACCAACCCGATCGCCGGCCTGACGCACAAGCGTCGCCTCTCGGCGCTCGGCCCGGGTGGTCTCTCCCGTGACCGCGCCGGCATGGAGGTCCGTGACGTCCACCCGTCGCACTACGGCCGCATGTGCCCGATCGAGACGCCGGAAGGCCCGAACATCGGTCTGATCGGCTCGCTCGCGTCGTACGGACGGATCAACCCGTTCGGCTTTGTCGAGACGCCGTACCGCCGGGTCGAGAAGGGCAAGGTCACCGACCAGGTCGACTACCTCACCGCCGACGACGAGGACCGTTACGTCATCGCGCAGGCGAACGCCGCGCTCGACGACAAGGGTCGCTTCGCCGAGGAGCGCGTGCTGGTCCGCCAGCGCAACGGTGAGGTCTCCGAGGTCCTGGCCGACGAGGTCGACTACATGGACGTCTCGCCGCGCCAGATGGTGTCGGTCGCGACCGCCCTGATCCCGTTCCTCGAGCACGACGACGCCAACCGCGCGCTCATGGGCGCCAACATGCAGCGCCAGGCCGTGCCGCTGATCCGCAGCGACGCGCCGCTGGTCGGCACCGGCATCGAGTACCGCGCCGCGGTCGACGCCGGCGACGTGGTCGTCGCGACCGCTGCCGGTGTGGTCAAGGACGTCTCCGCCGAGATCATCGAGACGATGAACGACGACGGCACGTACTCCACGTACAAGCTGGCCAAGTTCAAGCGCTCGAACCAGGGCACCTGCATCAACCAGCGCCCGCTGGTCTCCGAGGGTGACCGGGTCGAGGTCGGCTCGCCGATCGCCGACGGTCCGTGCACCGACGACGCCGAGATGGCGCTGGGCACGAACCTCCTGGTCGCGTTCATGCCGTGGCAGGGCCACAACTACGAGGACGCCATCATCCTGAGCCAGCGCCTGGTTCAGGAGGACATCCTCACCTCGATCCACATCGAGGAGCACGAGGTCGACGCCCGCGACACCAAGCTCGGCCCCGAGGAGATCACCCGGGACATCCCGAACGTCTCCGAGGAGATGCTGGCCGACCTCGACGAGCGCGGCATCATCCGCATCGGCGCCGAGGTCACCACCGGTGACGTCCTGGTCGGCAAGGTCACGCCCAAGGGCGAGACCGAGCTGACCCCGGAGGAGCGGCTGCTCCGCGCGATCTTCGGTGAGAAGGCGCGCGAGGTCCGCGACACCTCGATGAAGGTGCCGCACGGTGAGTCCGGCACGGTCATCGGCGTCCGCGTGTTCGACCGCGAGGACGGCGACGAGCTCCCCCCGGGCGTCAACCAGCTGGTGCGCGTGTACGTCGCGCAGAAGCGCAAGATCTCCGTCGGCGACAAGCTCGCCGGTCGCCACGGCAACAAGGGCGTCATCGCGAAGATCCTGCCGATCGAGGACATGCCGTTCATGGAGGACGGCACCCCGGTCGACGTCGTGCTCAACCCGCTCGGTGTGCCGCGACGGATGAACATCGGTCAGATCCTCGAGCTGCACCTGGGCTGGCTGGCCAAGCAGGGCTGGGACCTCGACCTCCACGAGGGCGACAAGAAGTCCGACTGGAAGCAGCGCCTGATCAAGATCCACGCGGACAAGGCGGAGCCGAACACCAACGTGGCGACGCCCGTGTTCGACGGCGCTCGCGAGGACGAGATCACCGGCCTGCTCGGCTCGACGATCCCCAACCGCGACGGCGTGCGGATGATCGACGAGACCGGCAAGGCGTCGCTGTTCGACGGCCGCTCGGGTGAGCCGTTCCCGGACCCGGTCTCGGTCGGCTACATGTACATCCTGAAGCTGCACCACCTCGTGGACGACAAGATCCACGCGCGCAGCACCGGCCCCTACTCGATGATCACGCAGCAGCCGCTGGGCGGTAAGGCCCAGTTCGGTGGCCAGCGGTTCGGTGAGATGGAGGTCTGGGCGATGGAGGCGTACGGCGCCGCCTACGCCCTGCAGGAGCTGCTCACGATCAAGTCCGACGACGTGCCCGGTCGCGTCAAGGTCTACGAGGCGATCGTGAAGGGCGAGAACATCCCCGACTCCGGTATCCCCGAGTCGTTCAAGGTTCTCGTCAAGGAGATGCAGTCGCTCTGCCTGAACGTCGAGGTGCTCAACCAGGACGGCGCGCAGATCGAGCTCCGGGACGCGGAGGAAGACGTCTTCCGCGCCGCCGAGGAGCTCGGCATCGACCTGTCGCGTCGCGAGCCCAGCTCGGTCGAAGAGGTGTGAGTCAGCTGGCCCCGGGGGTTTCGAGACAGGCGCCAGGACGCCTTGCTCAACCACCGGGGCCGGCCCTCCGCCCCCACCAACTTCACTTTTCCTAGAACTACCGAAGGGTTGCAGCCACCGTGCTCGACGTGAACTTCTTCGACCAGCTTCAGATCGGCCTGGCCACGGCGGACGACATCCGCACGTGGAGCCACGGCGAGGTCAAGAAGCCGGAGACCATCAACTACCGCACGCTCAAGCCCGAGCGTGACGGCCTCTTCTGCGAGAAGATCTTCGGTCCCACCCGGGACTGGGAGTGCTACTGCGGCAAGTACAAGCGGGTCCGCTTCAAGGGCATCATCTGCGAGCGCTGCGGCGTCGAGGTGACCCGGTCCAAGGTGCGTCGTGAGCGCATGGGCCACATCGAGCTGGCCGCCCCGGTCACCCACATCTGGTACTTCAAGGGTGTCCCGAGCCGCCTCGGCTACCTGCTCGACCTGGCGCCGAAGGACCTCGAGAAGGTCATCTACTTCGCGGCGTACATGATCACCTCGGTCGACGAGGACGCCCGTCACCGCGACCTGTCCTCGCTCGAGGGCAAGGTGCAGCTCGAGCGCGAGCGCCTCGAGAAGCGTCGCGACGGCTCGCTCGAGGACCGCACCAAGAAGCTCGAGGAGGACCTCGCGACCCTCGAGGCCGAGGGCGCCAAGGCCGACGCGCGCCGCAAGGTCCGCGACGGTGCCGAGCGCGAGATGAAGCAGCTGCGCGACCGCGCGCAGCGCGAGATCGACCGCCTCGACGAGGTGTGGAACACCTTCAAGTCCCTCAAGGTCCAGGACCTGATGGGCGACGAGATGCTCTACCGCGAGATGAAGAACTGGTTCGGCAAGTACTTCGAGGGCCACATGGGCGCCACGGCGATCCAGAAGCGCCTCGAGGACTTCGACATCCCGGCCGAGGTGGAGTCGCTGCGCGACACCATCGCCAACGGCAAGGGCCAGAAGAAGGTCCGCGCCCTCAAGCGCCTCAAGGTCGTCGACGCGTTCCGCAAGACCGGCAACAAGCCGCAGGGCATGGTCCTCGACGCCGTCCCGGTCATCCCGCCGGACCTGCGCCCGATGGTGCAGCTCGACGGTGGCCGCTTCGCGACCTCCGACCTGAACGACCTGTACCGCCGCGTGATCAACCGGAACAACCGCCTCAAGCGGCTGCTCGACCTCGGTGCGCCCGAGATCATCGTCAACAACGAGAAGCGGATGCTCCAGGAGGCCGTCGACTCGCTGTTCGACAACGGCCGTCGTGGTCGTCCGGTCACCGGCCCGGGCAACCGGCCGCTGAAGTCGCTGTCCGACATGCTCAAGGGCAAGCAGGGTCGTTTCCGTCAGAACCTGCTCGGCAAGCGCGTGGACTACTCGGGCCGTTCGGTCATCGTGTCGGGTCCGCAGCTGAAGCTGCACCAGTGCGGTCTGCCCAAGCAGATGGCGCTCGAGCTCTTCAAGCCGTTCGTGATGAAGCGCCTCGTCGACCTGTCGCACGCGCAGAACATCAAGTCCGCCAAGCGGATGGTCGAGCGCGCCCGCCCGGTCGTGTGGGACGTCCTCGAAGAGGTCATCACCGAGCACCCGGTGCTGCTCAACCGTGCACCCACGCTGCACCGCCTCGGCATCCAGGCCTTCGAGCCGCAGCTGATCGAGGGCAAGGCCATCCAGATCCACCCGCTCGTCTGCTCGGCGTTCAACGCCGACTTCGACGGTGACCAGATGGCGGTGCACCTGCCGCTGTCGGCCGAGGCGCAGGCCGAGGCCCGGATCCTGATGCTGTCGACGAACAACATCCTGAAGCCGTCAGACGGCCGTCCGGTGACCATGCCGACCCAGGACATGATCATCGGCCTGTTCTTCCTGACGACCGACCGGGACGGCGTCGTCGGCACCGGCGACAACCGGGCGTTCTCGTCGGTCGCCGAGGCGATCATGGCGTTCGACCGCGGCGAGATCGCGCTCCAGACGCCGGTCAAGATCCGCTTCGACGACATCGTCCCGCCGCTGGAGCTCGGCGAGGAGCTCGAGTCGGGTCAGTCGATCACGCTCGAGACCACCCTCGGTCGCGCGCTGTTCAACGAGACCCTGCCGGCCGACTACCCGTTCGTGAACTACGAGGTCGGCAAGAAGGCCCTCGGCGCGATCGTCAACGACCTGGCCGAGCGCTACACCAAGGTCGAGGTCGCCGCTTCGCTGGACGCCCTGAAGGACACCGGCTTCCGCTGGGCCACCTTCTCCGGCGTCACGGTCTCGATCGACGACGTGACCACCCCGGGCGAGAAGGCCGAGATCCTCTCGGGCTACGAGGCCCAGGCGGCCAAGGTCCAGAAGCAGTTCGAGCGTGGTCTGGTCACCGACGAGGAGCGCCGCCAGGAGCTCATCGAGATCTGGACCCAGGCGGCCAACGAGGTCGGGAAGGCCATGGAGTCGACCTTCGACCGCGCCAACCCGATCTACATGATGGTCGAGTCGGGCGCCTCCGGAAACATGAACCAGATCCGGCAGGTCGCGGCCATGCGTGGTCTCGTGGCCAACCCGAAGGGCGAGATCATCCCGCGCCCGATCAAGTCCAACTTCCGTGAGGGCCTGACCGTTCTCGAGTACTTCATCGCGACGCACGGTGCCCGCAAGGGTCTGGCGGACACCGCGCTGCGGACCGCCGACTCGGGCTACCTGACCCGTCGTCTGGTGGACGTGTCGCAGGACGTCATCATCCGTGAGGACGACTGCGGCACCGAGCGTGGTCTGCCGAAGCGGATCGGTGAGCGTCGTGAGGACGGCACCGTGGTCAAGGCGGAGAACGCCGAGACCGCGGCGTACGCCCGCTCGGCCGCCGTCGAGGTCACCCACCCGGAGACCGGGGAGGTGCTCGCCACCGCTGGTGAGGACCTCGGTGACGTCAAGATCGGTGAGCTCGTCGCCGCCGGTATCGAGGAGGTCAAGGTCCGCTCCGTGCTGACCTGTGACGCCCGCACCGGTACCTGCGCGAAGTGCTACGGCCGCTCGCTGGCCACCGGCAAGCTCGTCGACATCGGCGAGGCCGTCGGCATCATCGCGGCCCAGTCGATCGGTGAGCCCGGCACGCAGCTGACCATGCGTACCTTCCACACCGGTGGTGTGGCCTCCGCGGACGACATCACGCAGGGTCTGCCCCGTGTGGTCGAGCTCTTCGAGGCTCGGTCGCCCAAGGGTCGTACCCCGATCTCCGAGGCCGCCGGCCGCGTGGAGATCGAGGACACCGACAAGTCCCGCAAGGTCCTCATCACGCCGGACGACGGCTCCGAGGTCCAGGAGTACCCGGTCTCGAAGCGCTCGCGCCTGAACGTCACCGACGGTCAGCACGTCGAGGTCGGCCACCACCTGACGTCCGGTACGCCGGACCCGCAGGACGTGCTCCGCATCCTCGGCGTTCGCCGGGCGCAGGAGCACCTGGTGGACGAGGTCCAGGCCGTGTACCGGTCGCAGGGTGTGTCGATCCACGACAAGCACATCGAGATCATCGTGCGGCAGATGCTGCGCCGGGTCACGGTGATCGAGTCCGGTGACACCAACCTGCTCCCGTCCGACCTGGTCGACCGGGTCCGGTTCGAGGAGGAGAACCGTCGCGTGGTCTCCGAGGGCGGCAAGCCGGCCTCGGGTCGCCCGGTCCTCATGGGCATCACCAAGGCCTCGCTGGCGACCGAGTCGTGGCTCTCGGCGGCCTCCTTCCAGGAGACCACCCGCGTCCTCACCGACGCGGCGATCCACGGTCGCTCGGACTCGCTGCGCGGTCTGAAGGAGAACGTGATCATCGGCAAGCTGATCCCGGCTGGTACCGGCCTCGAGCGGTACCGCAACATCCGGGTGGAGCCCACCGAGGAGGCCCGCGCCGCGGCGTACTCCGTCACGGGTTACGACTCCTACGACTACGAGTTCGGCAACGGCACCGGTCAGGCCGTCGCCCTGGACGACTTCGACTTTGGCTCCTACCAGAACTGAGCTCGGCGAGCGCGAAGCGCTCAACGAGCCTCAGTTCCGGTAACCAGGAGCCAGGTTGAGGGCGTCGACGTAGACCGCGCGCCAGCGCGGGATGCGTGACGCGTCTCGAAACCAAGTCGTTCAACAGATCGATCCGCAAGGCCCCATCACCCCACTGCGGGTGGTGGGGCCTTCGGCATTTCGCCGCGCGGTGGCGCGGGGGTCGTTGTCTCCTCGTCGGCCGAGACGTGCTGCGTGGTGCGCCTACGGCCACCTTCGGTGGCCGCCTCCTCGCTACCTCGCCGTGTCCTCGCTTCGCTCCGCCAGGCCTCGGTTCTACGCTCGATCGGCGGTCACCGAGGGCCTTCGGCGCACCTCTTGCGCGCCCGCTCCTCCTCGGTCGTGCCTCCTGATGTGTTGGGTGTTTCCCTCATGAGTGCCCGCCTGCGGCCGATGGGCACAGGCCGTCTCTCCTGCATGCCCCCAAGGACTCGAGGGTGAGGTGGTCGCCGCGGGACGGATCCGGCGGCGTTCCCTTCGGTACACCAGGAGACACGAATGTCCTACCGGAACCGGACGCCACGGATGGCGGCCCTCCTTCTCAGCGCGGCGCTCGGCGCTGCCTCCCTCAGTCTTGTCCCGGCCGCCGAGGCGGCCCCGCAGGTCCACGTGGCGCCCGCCCACCCGAAGGCGGGTGACACGTCGGCGACGACCAT
Organism: Nocardioides sp. SR21; assembly: GCF_022761125.1. Classification (GTDB taxonomy): domain Bacteria; phylum Actinomycetota; class Actinomycetes; order Propionibacteriales; family Nocardioidaceae; genus Nocardioides. The sequence goes on from NZ_JAKWJR010000001.1 coordinate 212,778, forward strand.
CACGCGCGTCTCGGCCACCAAGGGCTCGCCGGGCCAGATGATCATCATCGCGGGCACCAACCTCGCCGCGGAGGAGGCGGACGAGAACTTCCCTGAGCTGAAGACGTGGAAGGCCAAGACCGTGAAGTTCGGCGACACCGTCGTCGCAGCGGACCGCGTCACGGTCCTCGGGTTCAAGGGCGAGCTGATCCTGGTCACCGTGCCCAAGCACGCGAACGGGACGGTCACGCTGACCGTCGGTGACGCGGCCAAGGGCGTGAAGTTCACCTACAACGCTCCGGTGACCGTGGATATCACCCTGGATCTCCTGGAGGGTGGCACGGTCACGACCGAGACCGGTGCGACCGGCCTCACGGTCGAGGGCACCAACTTCTCCAAGACGACCAAGGTCCTCGTCGGTGGCAAGCCCGTGAAGATCACCAGCGTCGCCACGGACGGCACGAAGATCACGTTCGACGTCCCGGCGGGCCTGGTCGGGGTGCAGGACGTGCTCGTCACCGACTCGGGCACCGTCCACATCGCGGGCTTCGTGGTCTACGTGCCGGCCCAGATCGCCGTGACTGCCGCTTCGAGCGGTGCGCTCGTCGAGGCGAACACGAACATCGAGCTGACCGGGACCAACCTGGACAAGGTCACCAGCGCGACCTACGGCGGTGCCAAGGTGACGTTCAAGAAGACCACCGACGCCACCAAGCTGACCGTGACGATCCCGAAGGGCGCGGCCCTCGAGGACGGCAAGCTGACCCTGACCACCAAGTACGGCGCCACCGCGACGATCGAGATCGACCGCGCGCCGGCGCCGACGCCGACCGTCACCGCCGTCTCGACCGTCACGGCCTCCACCGCCGGTGAGATCACGCTGACGGGTACCGGCCTCACCGGCCTGAAGAAGGTCGTCATCAAGAACGAGGCCAACAAGCTGTTCGCCGGCTCGAAGTTCGTGGTGGCCGCGGACGGCAAGTCCGCCAAGGTGACGTTCCCGGCCCTGGCCGCCGGTACGTACACCGTGTCGGTGACCGCCGTGAGCGCGACCGCGTCGACGGCGTTCGAGTTCACCGTCGCCGCCAGCTGATCGCCGTCTAGCACGACCGTCGGCCCCGCCGCCCGGTTTCGGGTCGCGGGGCCGACGTGTGTTCTGGCACACCGGGCGTTCGCCGAAATCCTCATGAGGGGGGCCTCGGCGGCCGATAAGACCTGTGCCACTTCCCTACGTACACCCCTAGGTACGCGCTGGGCGGTGGCCGCCGTCGGACGGAACCGGCGGTGTTCCTATCCGTAGACCAGCAGGAGACCCCCCATGTCTAACCGGAATCGGACGCCACGGACGGCGGCCCTCTTCCTCAGCCTCGCCCTCGCCGGCGGCGCTGTTCTGACCACGATCCCGGCGGCTCAGGCCGCGGGCGCGCACGCGAAGGCCGTGACGATCGACACCGTCGTCGCCCGCCTCTCGGTCGCCAAGGCTCACGCCGGCGACAACGTGCTCGTCAAGGGCACCAAGCTCGCCACCAAGGACTCCGAGGGCGACTGGGTCGCCAAGGCCGTCAAGTTCGGCGACAAGACCGTCACCGCCTCGGACGTCACCGCCCTCTCTGGCACGACGCTCGTCGTGAAGGTCCCCACCACCGCGGCCGGCTCGGTCAACGTGACCGTCGGCGACGCCGTCAAGGGCCCGAAGTTCACCTACCTCGCCACCATCACCACCGACCAGGACGACCTGGACGACGTGGTCGTGAGCTCCGAGGCCGGCGCCGCTGGCCAGACCGTCGTGGGCAACCACATCACGAAGAGCACCAAGGTCTTCGTCGGCGGCAAGTCGGTGAAGTTCGACAAGACCACCGGTGGCCCGGCCGCCGACGGCACCAAGTTCACGTTCGACTACCCGGCCGGCCTCACGGGCGAGCAGGACGTCGTCGTCACCGACGGTGGCGAGACCGACTACCTCGGCTACGTGACCTACTCGGCCACCAAGCCGACCATCTCGGCCGTCAGCGTCGGCGAGGTCCTCGTCGAGGCCCCGACCGCCGTCACCCTGACCGGCACCAACCTCGACCTCGTCGTGAGCGCGACCTTCAACGGCACCGAGAAGGTGACGTTCGCGAAGACCACGGACAAGACGAAGCTGACCGTCACGATCCCGAAGGGCGCGGCTGTCACGGCCAAGGACCTGGTCGTCACCACCAAGTACGGCGAGACCGCGACCGAGCAGCTCGACCGCGTGGCCGCCAAGGCCCCGACCGTGACCGCCATCTCCGGCCAGAAGGCCGCCGGCGGCGAGGTCACCCTGACCGGTACCAACCTGGTCGGTCTCAAGGCCGTCAAGGTCTACAGCACCACCACGACCGTCAAGGTCTACTCGGGCTCGAAGATCTCGGTCGTCTCCCCGACCTCCGCCAAGGTGACGCTGCCGGCCCTGCCGGACGGCGCGGCCTACAAGGTCGAGGTCACCACCTGGTTCGCGACCCCGTCCACGAAGTTCGACTTCAACGTCGGCTCCGTCTCGACCCCGACCCCGGCTCCGGTCCTGACCGAGGCCAGCTACACGTTCGCGGCTGACGCCCCGGGCGGCAAGGCCACCATCGACCTCGAGGGCACCAACCTCGTCGTCGGCCAGAAGGTCCGCTACTACACCACCGCTCAGGGCCAGGCCGGCGCTGTGCAGGGCACCGTGGCGTCCATCGGCTCGGGCGGCACGCTCGGCAGCGTCGAGCTTGCGGCCGACCTGACCGACGGTGACTACCACGTCCAGATCAGCAAGGACGGTGGCACCACCTGGGAGGCCGCGGTCATCGACTTCGCCGTCGACAGCACTCCCTGATAGCAGCTCCGCGGCGTGAGCCGCACCCGACCGGCGCAGTCCCCTTGGGGGACTGCGCCGGTCCGGAATTTCGGGCAACTTTCCCGGTCATGCGAGTGTCCCAGCGGCATGAAGATCTCTCTTGTCGTGGCGGCTGCTGGTCTGGTGGTCGCCGGTCTGGTGCCGGTGGGGGCAGCGTCGGCGCAGGTCGTAGCCGCGTGCACGAATGCGGAGCTGGTGGCGTCGTACCGGTCCTCGGATGCGGGGATGAGTCACGAGTACGGGCGGATCGTGCTGAAGAACGTGTCGGACCACGCCTGCCGGACCGGTGGGTACGGCGGGCTGTCGTACGTCGGGGGTGGGGACGGGACCCAGGTCGGGGCGGCGGCGGACCGGGTGCCCGGGCACGTGCGGTCGGTCGTGGTGGGGCCGGGAGAGAAGGTCGTGAGCGCGGTGTCGGAGACCGACGCGGGTGCGTACCCGCGGCGGGAGTGCCGGCCGGAGGCGGTCGACGGGTTCCGGGTCTACCTCCCGAACGAGACCCGCTCGCAGTTCGTCGCGCACCCGACGACGGGCTGCCGCAACCGTCACGTGCACCTGATCACGCACAAGCCCTACCGGATGCCGCGGTGAGCCGCAGGGCCTGAGACAATGGGGGAGTGAGCACTCCCGCGCAGACCGACGTCCTCGTCGTGGGCGCCGGACCCGCCGGGTCGGCCGCCGCGGCGTGGGCTGCCCGCGCGGGCGCGGACGTGGTGCTCGTCGACGCCGCGGTGTTCCCGCGCGACAAGACCTGCGGCGACGGGCTCACGCCCCGGGCGATCGGCGAGCTGCAGCGGCTGGGTCTCGAGGACTGGCTGCGTGCGCACACGGTGAACCAGGGGCTGCGCGCGCACGGCTTCGGCCAGACCCTGCTGCTGCCGTGGCCCGGCGGTTCGCTGCCCGACTGGGGCTCGGCGGTCGCGCGCACCGAGCTCGACGACCACCTCCGGACCACGGCCATCAAGGCCGGCGCGGTCGCGGTCGACGGGCACCGCGCGTTCGACGTACGCCGTGACGGCGACCGGGTGAGCGCAGTGGTGTTCAAGACGGCCAACGGGCCGGTCGAGATCGCCTGCCAGCGCCTGATCGTGGCGGACGGCGTGCGCTCGCCGCTGGGCAAGGTGCTCGGGCGCGAGTGGCACCGGGAGACCGTCTACGGCGTGGCCGGGCGGTCGTACGTCGCCTCCGAGATGTCCGACGACCCGTGGATCAGCTCGCACCTCGAGCTGCGTGGTGAGGACGGCAAGATCCTGTCGGGGTACGGCTGGATCTTCCCGCTCGGGACCGGCGAGGTGAACCTCGGTGTCGGCACGCTGGCGACCGCGAAGCGCCCGGCCGACATCGCGATCAAGCCGCTGATGGCGCACTACGCCGAGCAGCGTCGCGAGGACTTCAAGCTGTCGGGTGAGCTGCGGATGCCGACGTCCGCGCTGCTGCCGATGGGTGGGGCGGTCTCGAACGTCGCCGGGCCCAACTGGGCGCTGATCGGCGACGCGGCCGCCTGCGTGAACCCGCTCAACGGCGAGGGCATCGACTACGGCCTCGAGACCGGGCGCCTGGTCGCCGAGGTCCTCGCGGAGCACCGCGACCTCGCGGAGGTGTGGCCGGCGCTGCTGCGCGAGCACTACGGCGAGTCGTTCTCGATCGCGCGCCGGCTGGCCGGGCTGGTGACGGTGCCGCGGCTGCTGCCCACGCTGGGGCCGGCCGGGATGCGATCGGACTGGCTGATGACCCTGGCCCTGCGCTGGATGGGCAACCTGGTGACCGACGAGGACCGCGACCGAGCCGCGCGGGTGTGGCGCTGGGCCGGTCGCCGCTCGATCGCCCTGGACGACCGCGCGCCCTTCAGCTGATGTCCGGGCTCCCGAAGCGACAGCGGGTCGCGGCGTACGCCGTGATCCTCAGCGGGGAGCGGATCCTGCTGAGCCGGCTGTCGCCGACCATCTCGGCCGACGAGCTCTGGACCCTGCCCGGTGGCGGGCTCGACCACGGCGAGGATCCGCGCGACGCGGTCGTGCGCGAGGTGCACGAGGAGACCGGGCTGGACGTCGAGATCGGCGAGACCGCGCGGGTGTACTCCGCGCACCTGCCGGGGGTCTGGCGCGACGGCCGCCGCGTCGACGCGCACGCGCTGCGGATCGTGTACGACGGCTGGGTGCCGGTCGACTCGCCGGCGCCGCGGGTCGTGGAGGTCGACGGCTCGACGGTCGAGGCGGCGTGGAAGCCGCTGGCCCAGGTCCTCGACGGGAGCGTGCCGGTGGCGCCGATGGTGCTCGAGGCGCTCGCCGACCACCGGCCGTACCGACACCAGCGGCTGGGCACCTACGCGCTGATCCGTCGTGCTGAGGACGGGCAGAGCGCCGTGCTGCTGGTGCGGATCTCCTCGCGCGGGTTCCACACCGGCTCCTGGACGCTGCCCGGCGGCGGCGTCGGCCACGGTGAAGCGCCGCGGTCCGCGCTGGTGCGCGAGGTCCGCGAGGAGTGCGGGGTCGAGTGCGGGGTCGGCGAGCTGGTCGCGGTGCACGACGAGCACTTCAGCGGCACGGCCCCGTCGGGGCGGTTCGAGGACTTCCACTCGGTGGGCCTGGTCTTCGACGCGACGATCCACGACGACGCCGAGCCTCGACTGACCGAGGAGGGCGGCACGACCGACGCCGTCGCGTGGGTTCCGGTCGTGGACGTCGAGTCCGGTGCGCTGCCGGTGCTCGAGGTCGTCCGGGTGGCGCTCAGGGCAGCGGAGCCGCGGCGATCTCGCAGTAGTTGAGCTCGGGGCGGGCGGTGCTGTTGCCCTTCACGTAGGACGAGAGCACCCAGGCCTTCTTCACTCCGTTCACCGACCACCAGATCCGCATCATGCCGTTGGTCGGCAGCGGGACCGGCCCGAGCATCCCGGTGAACGGGTCCTGGCGCAGGTTCTTGTAGTGGACGACGTGGTCGGCGACCGCGCCCTCCTCGGTGATGTACTCGTAGTCCATGAAGGCGTTCGGGTCGTCGGTGGCGAGGGCGACCGAGCGGGTGCCGTTGCGACCGGTCTCGCACCGCAGCTGGGCCGTGCCGAAGCCGGGGATCGGCGTGGAGCTGGAGGAGGCGCCCGAGGCCTCGGCGTCGCCGTGCCAGCTCAGCCCGAACTGGCGCTGGGTGTCCGTGCCCAGCTTCAGCGTCATCTTGCAGTACTGGCTGCCGGGGTAGGCGAACCGCTCCCACCACCAGTTCAGCTTGAAGGCCGTCGCCGGGAGCGCCAGCGGTCCGCCGCCGTTGTTCTGCCGGCCGGGACGCTGGCTGATCACGCCGTACGCCGAGCCCTTGCTGAAGTCCTCGATCGGGTTCCACTGGTTCAAGCCCTCGTGGGCCTGCCAGCCGGTGCCGCCGGTGCCGTCGTCGCCGGCGGTGTCGAACGTGTAGATGCGCAGCGTCTTGACCGCGACGACGCTGCGGTCGTTCTTGGTCTCGAACTTCGCCATCCACATCTGCGTCTCGGCGCGCCGGTCGTTGGCGCGGATCCGCAGGATCGTGTTGTTGGGGCGGCAGATCAGCTCGGTCTGGCCGATGCCGGGGACGTCGGCGACCTTCTGGTACTTCGGGCGCGACTGCTCGCCGTGCCAGACCACGCGGATCTTGTCGGACACCTGCATCCGCCGCTCGGCCGGGCGGCCCTGGTCACCGGCGTACGTCGGACCCACGCCGAGCGCCGCGAGCCCCATCAGGACCGCGGCACCCAGAGCCGAGAGACGGGTGACCCGCGAGGTCATCGCGCAGGCTTCTCGCTCTGCACCGGCTGAGCAGGCGCGGTGGCATCGTCGTCGGGAGCGACCAGCAGCGGCGCCTGGTCACCGGTGAGCCAGGCCAGCTCGAGGTCGACGGTCTCCGACGTGAGCGGCACCAGCCGGGCCTCGGCAGCGGCCTCCTGGGCGTTGCGGAGGTAGTGGGTCAGGAAGTCCCGGACCTCGCCGCGCTGCAGGGAGTCGGTGGTCGTCGTGATGAGCAGCTGGCGGGCCAGCGGGTACTCGCCGCTGACGATCGTGCGCTGGCTCGGGAAGATGCAGTTCACCTGGCCGTTGGAGTCGGTGATCTCGAACGGTCGCAGCTGGTCCTCGAAGAGGTTGTAGTAGCTGAACCGGAAGTAGGCCACGTGGCCGCGGTAGCCGGCGTACAGGCGACGGGCGGTGCTGACGCCGTTGTAGACGTGGTCCCACTCGGCGAAGCGGTCCTTGACCCGGTTGTACCGGATCCGGGCGTCGGAGAGGCGCGGGTACGCCTTGTCGACGCGCGCCTGGTCCTTGGCCTTGTCGGCCGCGCTGCGCTCGTCGCGGATGCCCTTCTCCCGCTCGGCGAGCGCGATCGCGAGCTCCTCCTTCGCGGCGAGCAGCTCGTTGCGCGCGTCCTGGACGGCCTGGTCGGCCTGGGCGCGGCGGCGGCTCACGTCGTCGAACCGGGAGGCGCGCAGCGCCAGCTGGGGGTTGCCCACGACGAAGCGGCGTGCCTCCTCGTCGGTCTGCGCCAGGAAGTAGTCCGAGCGCAGGTCGACCTGCGAGGGCTCCGGGGCGTCGAGGACGTAGCGGCCGAAGAAGCCGAAGCCGTTGTTCTCGGGGCTCGGGCCACCCACCTTGAGCGGTACGTCGTCGAAGCCGAGCGGCGGCTGGCTCCAGTTGGTCAGCGGCGAACCGGCGCGGTAGAGGTCGCGGACCTGGTCGACCGACAGGCAGTCCGCGCCGACGTCGGTCTCGGACTTGATCGCGATCACGATCGCCTCGGCGGCGACCTGGAACTGCACGACGTCGAGGCCGACGGCCTGGCAGGCCTCCCACTCGGCCCGGCTGATCGGGCGCGCCGAGTCGACGAGGTCGATCTGGCCGGAGCACAGCTCCTGGAACGCCTGGTCCTCGCCGTTGTCGGCCACCTGGATCTCGGCGGCGTTCGGGGTCGACTCGTAGAGCCCGACCTCGTAGGCGGTCAGCGAGCCACCGGTGGACCCGTCGATGCTGACGACGCCGCTCGGGCGGTCCGGGAGCGCGTCGTGCGCCCGCTGGACCTCCTGCAGCTGGGCCTGCTCGTCACGGAAGTTGGCGGCCTGGTCCTGGCTGACGGAGTCGCTGGCGTTGTCGGCCGGGTCGGAGCACGCGGTGACCAGGGAGAGACCGACCGCGCAGGCGGCGAGGCTCCCGAACAGGCGCTGGCGGCGGCTCACTGGGGAACTCCATCGGTCGGCGAGCTGGACGGCGTCTCCGACGCGGTGCCGGTCGGCGAGGACGTGCCCTCGGGTCCGACCAGCTCGCCTGCGACGGTGTCGCGGTCCGGCGGGTAGACGTAGCGGCGGCCGAGGGGCAGCACCTCGAAGTCGCTGAGCCGCAGGCCCTGCAGCTCGTTGCCGCGGATCAGGTTGTTGGTGGCGTCGCGCTGGGCGTACAGCGTCGGGACGGCGGCGCGGTCGACGACGATCGCGCCGTACGTGCGCAGGCAGGCGACGATCGCGTCGGCGAGTCGCTGCTGCAGCGCGGTCAGCTTGATCTCCTTGCCGGTGCGCGGGTCGATCGGCGCGGGCAGCACGACGTCGCGCTTGAGCCGGATCCGGGCGCCCTCGGGGATCGAGCCGTTGCGGCCGTTGCCGTCGGTCGACGAGGCCGGCGACACGAACCAACCCGCGGCCGGACCGGGCAGGCTGATCGCGAGTGCGTGCCGGATCTCGCCGGACTGCAGCTCGCGCGGCCGGATCAGGCCGGCGAACAGCGGCAGGCCCGAGCCGCGGGCGCCCTCGTGGTACGCCTCGCTGTAGCCGGGGCCGTCGAGGTCCCACTTGCGCATGTAGTTGTACGAGATCGTGTCGTCGTCCTCGCGGCGCGCGCGCCACAGGTCGTACGCCGTCGACGAGGTCGTGTCGAAGACCGTGTACCAACCGTCGTAGCGCGGGTCCGGGTCGACGTCGTCCGGGATGTTCAGCACCGTGGTGTTGGCGCCGTCTCCGCACACGAGCTGGCGGCACACCAGCGAGGTGGGCTCGCCGCCCGCCACGACCGGCACGGTCCAGCGGTCGGTGTTGATGTACAGGCCCTCGTCGATGCGCAGCTTGCGCGTGATCGTCTGGCCGGTCGGCCCTTCGTACACGCCGATCCGGTAGTGCGCGAGCTCGATCATCTGCGCGGACGTCGGCGCGATCTGGGCGGTGTCGATGCGCTGGTTCCACGGCGACTCGTCACTGAAGAACTGGCGCTCGGGCACCACGACGCCGGTGGACTCCTCCGGGTCGACGGTCACCACGACGTCGCCCGGGGTGCGGCCGCTCTCGTTGTCGTCGTCGCCACTGCCACCGCAGCCCGCGAGGAGCACGGCGAACGCGGCGGTCACGGCGGCGGCGTACTGAGCCCGCCGCCTCTGCTGGGTGCTCATGACGGATCCCCCCGACGGGCACGTGCCGAAGCCAGGGTCGACTCCGTGGTGTCGGCGACGCGCGCGACGGAGTCGCTGAACACCGACAGGCGGTGCCCCTCGCCGTCCGGGTCGTCGTCGACGTCGTCGATCTCGCCGGCGCGCATCCGCGCGGCGCTGATGATCGCGTGCGCCTCGCGGCGCGACTGGAGGCGGATCAGCTCGGCGTCGAGCTCGGCCTGGGCGGTCACCAGCTCGTAGCGACGGCTGGCCTCGACCTCCATCGCCTCGATGTGGCGCAGCACCGCCTCCTCGGCGGCGTGCATCCGGGCGATCACGCCCTCGGCGACCTCCTCGACCACCCGGGCGACGTCGCGCTGGATGACGGGTGCGACCGCCGGCGGCAGCGCTGCTTCCGGCTCGGGCTCCGGCTCCGGGTCGGGCTCCGGGTCGGGTGCCAGCTCCAGGACCGGCGTCACCACCGGCTTGCCGGCCTTCGCGGCGCGCAGCTTCTTCGCCTTGGCCGGCTTCACGACCTGGACGACGGGCTCCTCGACGACGGGCTCGGGCTCCGGCTCCGGCTCCGGCTCGACCTCGACCTCGACCTCGGGCTCGGCCTCGGCCACGGGCTCCTCGACGGGCTCGGGCTCCGGCTCCGGCTCCGGCTCGGGCTCCGGCTCGGGCTCCGGCTCGGGCTCCTCGGCCACGGGCTCGAAGACGGGCGCGGGCGACGGCGGCGGGACCCGGCGCAGCGAGGTGGCCGGTGCGGGGGCGGCGGGCTCGCGGCGCTCGGCCGGCGGCTCGCCCAGGCTGGCGGTGAAGTCGACCTGGCCGATCCGGCTGGCGTCGTCCAGCAGGGACGACAGCACGTCGTCGACGGAGGGCGGCGGCGCGATGCGCGATGCACGGTCGTCGGTCATGACGCGGCCCCTTCCTCGTCGGTGGTGGTCGTCGTGGTCGTGGTCGTCTCGGCGTCGGAGGGGCGGTAGTCCGCGGGCACACCGACGAGCACGTAGCGCGGCGTGCGGTAGACGACCTGGAGGCGCGGGTCGGACCCGGCGGCGGCCTCGGGGTAGAGCTTGTAGAGCAGGTCGCCGTTGTCGGACGTCGGGATCAGCATGTAGTCCACGTACGTGCCCGGGTCGCGGGCCGCGACCTTCCAGGGACCGTCGCTCTGGTCGACCCGGTCGAAGAAGTACTCCGGGTGGCCGGTCAGCATCATCACGGCGTACGTCTGGGCGTTGTCGGTCAGGATCGAGTCGTCGCGCGTGACGTTGTTGCGGATGTACGTCGCCATCGCCTGCTCGGACTCGACGCCGACCTTCTCCCGGTTGAGCGTCTCGGCGCCCTCCTGGGACTCGCCGGTCGTGAGCGCGGCCGCGAACGGCGCCTCGAGGTTCTGGTAGCGGTACGTCTTCATCTGCTGCAGCGTCCACGGGATGCTGATGACCAGCCCGACCACGAGGAGGGCGGCCACGAGGGTGCTGCCCTCGTCGGCCGACCGGGCCAACCAGATCGCCCCCACGATGGACAGCAGCAGGATCGGCAGCGCGTTGCGCATCAGCATCGGCGAGTCGGTCAGCCGGAGCACGATCGCCATCGCGGGCGTCAGGATCGCCGCGCCCAGCAGGACGCCGAGCCACAGCGCGAACGGGTTGCCGCGCGCGAAGCCCGCGAAGATCAGCGCCGGGAGCACGATGATCGCGATCGGAGCGCCGTACAGGACCAGCTCGCCGGTGGCCTTGAGCAGCTCCACGCCGGAGAACTGGTCGAGGCCGCCGGATGCGGCAGAGTCGCTGCTGCGGGTGATCCAGGCGAACGGCCGGCCCAGCAGGATCAGGTTGAACACGGTCCACAGCGCGATCACGTAGACCGTGGGTGCACCGAAGCCGACGACGGTGCCCTCGACCTCCGTCCCGTCGGCGCCGAGCCGGGCGAGGACCGCACCGATCATGATCGCGCTGAGCACGAAGAACACCAGGCCCGAGTAGCCGGACAGCACGGCGAAGGCGTAGGCGATGCCGGCGAGCATCACGAACCGCACGTCCGCGGTGATGTACCAGGCGAACAGCGCGCCCAGGCCCGTGACGACGAACGCGATCCAGACGAAGTGGCGGGTGCCCGTGGTGGCGTACAGCAGCACCAGCGGGTTGGCGCCGAGGGCGAGCAGCACGGCGTAGCGCAGCGGGCCGCTGACCAGCGCCCGGCGCATCATCGTGTTGAACGCGACCATCGTGATCGCGGCGAACATCGCCGAGGCGACCGGCACGACCACCATCGAGGTGACGAAGCTGCGGAACACCGCCAGCGGCGCGATGAGCAGGGTGGCGAGCGGCGGGTAGTCGAAGCCGATCGCGGACAGCTTGGCCGGGTCGTTGTGCCAGACCATCAGCGCGCGGTTCAGCCGGTCGAGCGTCTCGAAGCCGACCACGTGCATGTCGACGACCACCCAGTGGCCGATCAGCGTGTACGCGACGGTGAAGAACGCGAAGACCAGGAAGCTCTCCCACCAGCGGCGCGGCACGTCGTTGTTGCGGCGGCCGACGACCTGGACGACGCCGCTCAGGCGCTCCTTGGTGTGGACGACGGTGACGGTGCTGGTGGTGGTGCTCATGAGTGCGACCCGTCGTCGAGACCGTGCGTGGTCTTCTCCCAGTAGAACGGGTTCGTGAAGAGCTGGATGAAGCCCTTCCAGGCCGCCCAGCTCATCAGGCCCCAGTAGAGCGGGGCCAGGAGCGCGGTCCGCGTCAGGCTGAACTCACCGCGCTGCAGGCTGCCGGCGAGGCTGAGGTAGACGAACACGAAGTTGCCGATGAACAGCAGCGCGCTGGCGGTGTAGAAGATGACGCCCGGGAAGAGGTTCTCGATGAACCCCGCCTGCGTGAACACGTACAGCGTCGTGAGGGCCCAGAAGATCGGGTTGAGCAGCAGCACGAACGCGCTGCCCATCGTCAGGTTGAAGCTCATGAACCCGCGCAGCCCGGTCTGGGACATCAGCGCGAACGGGTGCCGCATGTGCACCAGCCACGTCTGGATGTAGCCCTTGTTCCACCGGCTGCGCTGACGGATCCAGTTCGGGATCTGGGAGTTGGCCTCCTCCAGCGTGGTGGAGTCGATCATCGCGGTCCGGTAGCCCTCGCGGTGCAGCCGGATGCCGAGGTCGGCGTCCTCGGTCACGTTGAACGGGTCCCAGGCGCCGAGCTCGCGCAGCTTGGCGGTGACGAAGTGGTTGGAGGTGCCCCCGAGCGGGATCGGCGACTCGGCCGCACCCATCGCGGGCAGGATCAGCTCGAAGTGCATCGAGTACTCGTTGGCGAACCACGCCGTGAGCATGTTCTGGTCCTGGTTGAAGTGGTTCAGCTTCGCCTGGACGCACACGACGTTGTCGGGGACCCGGCTGAACGCGATGATCGCCTTCTTCAGCTGATCGGGGTCCGGCCGGTCCTCGGCGTCGTAGATGACGGTGAACTCGCCGGTGGCGAGCTGGAGGCCGTAGTTGCACGCCTTCGGCTTCGTCTTCGGCTGGCTGTCCGGTACGACGACGAGGTGGAAGTGCGGCGGGAGCTGCATCGCGCGGATCTTGTCGACGGTCTCCTCGTCGTCCTCCTCGCACAGCAGCTTCACGTCGAGGCGGGTGCGCGGGTAGTCCAGCGCGTTGATGTCGCGCACCAGGCGGGGGACGATCGCGGCTTCCTTGTAGAGCGGGACCAGGATCGTGTACATCGGCAGGTGCCGCTCGTCGAGTGCCGCGATCTCCTCGTCGGTGACGTCGGTCTCGAGGTGCGTGCCGAGGGCGCGCAGCGTCAGGCGGAACTTGTAGAACGACACGACGAGGTAGAGCAGGCTGCAGAAGCCGACGACGCCGATCGCGGTCTCGAGCGGCCAGATCACGGCGCAGACCACGATGGCGATCAGCAGCATCACCAGGCCGGCCTTCTGGCCGCCGGAGATGACGACGTGGGCGGAGTCCTCGGGACGGGTCTCCATCAGCAGCCGGGTCGAGACCTCGGCGTAGTGCCGGGCGTGGACCCGCTGGATCAGCTGGTCGAGCTCGGTCCGGTTCGCCAGCAGCTGGCGGAACGGGGAGCCGAGCGCCTCCTCGACCTCGGCCGCCTGCTCGGTGTCGAGCGGGCGGGCGACGGCGAGCAGCACCAGGTCGTCGGTGGCGGCGACGGGCACGGCCTGGAACGCCTGGGCGAGCGGCTCGGGCAGCCGGCGAGCGACCTCGAGGTCGGGCGTGAACTCCGACAGGCCGACGCGCTGCATCTGGTACATCTCCGACAGCGCGGCGACCAGGACGTCCTCGGAGATCGCCTCGTGCGAGACGAGGATGTCGCCCAGCGGGTCGCCGGTGCGGGAGTACTCGAGCATCGCGCGCTGCAGCTGGTCGTCGGTGATCAGCCCGCTGCGGGTGAGCATCTGGGCCATCTGCATCCGGGTGCGGCGCGCCTCGGGCGTCTCGACCTCGGTCTCCTGCGGCGGGTACACCGAGTCGATCGCGGCGACGATCTCGTTGACGGTGTGCCGGACCAGCGTGACCGGGCGGTCGATGCGCTCGGCGACCACGTGGGCGGTGATCTTGTCGTCGGCGTCCGCGGCGGCCACCAGGACGGTGCCGTCGACGGAGGCGTACGGCATCACCCGGAACGTGCGGCAGATGCCCTCGGGGATGAGGAAGCGCAGGTCCTGGGCGATCCCGTCGGTCAGGCGGGGATTGGTGCGGGTCTGGATGGTCGTCACGAGGCACCAGCTCCGAAGCCGTGCGAGGCGGCGCCGGGCTGACGCGGCTCACCGGGGGCCGCGGGCGCGCTCGACTTCTTGCCGCTGCGCGGACGCCACACGACGTACGCGAGGTAGGCGAGGCCGAGGGCCACGAGCGGCGCGATGAGGAACGCGAGCAGGATCGCGATGCAGATCACGAGGGTGATCACGAGGTTGACGAACGCCGCACCGATCGACTTGGTCGCGGAGCGCGACGAACTCGCCTGCACCGTCATGATGCGTCCCCCCTGCTCGGTGAAGCCTCCCCCGAGACTTCCGCCTTTCATGCTGACACGCATGGCCGCGTGCCGTTCACCGAATGATGAGTCCGATGCGGTAAACGTAGTCCCCTTGCCGACGGCTCCTGGGCCGGTCTGGTCCAGCGTTGGGAATCTGTGGCAGAAGCGTTGCCCAGCCGTTCATCGGGTGTGGATTTCGGAGACGTGAGGGCCCGTCACCTGCTCTGGTGGCCGGCCATCCAGTCTCGGGCGAGGCGGCCGTACGCCGTCGGCCGGCCCTTCTCGTCGGCGACCAGCGCCATCGGGTCCGCGGGGTGGTCGGCCCACACCCAGAACAGCGCGCCGAGGTTGTGCTCGTCGGCCCACGCCAGGTAGTCGTCGACGTACCCGTCGAGCGGGTCCTCGGCGCCGAGCTCGGAGGTCAGCACCGGGACGCTGTCGGCGAGCTGCCCGATCACGTCGTTCCAGCACTCCTTCGTGCCGCACTCCTTGAAGTCGTAGGAGTGGAACGCCGCGATCAGCTGGTCGTCGTCGGGAGCGAACTCCTGCCAGTGCGACAGGTCGTTGGAGTAGTCGAGGCCGCCGAGCAGGATCGGCTGGGTCGCTCCGGTGTTGCGGATCGCGCTGACCATCGCGTCCATGCCCTGCACGACGTAGGTGACGCGGGCGACCGTGGCGCTCTGGTCGTCCTCGATCGGCGCGCGGCAGCCGCCGTCGCGCCAGCACTGCCAGGTCAGGTCGAAGAGATAGCGGGTGCTGCTCGCGTTCCAGCGCGAGTACGGCTCGTTGAACGCGTCGAACAGCACCGACGGGTTGTCCTGGTAGGCGGTGGCGACCGAGGTCCAGAACGCGATCGACTCCGAGTCCGGCATCGCGAGGTTGCCGAACTCCGGCTGGCCGATCCGCTTGCGGCTGTGCAGGTCGAGGATCACGACGATGCCCTCGCGGTTGAGCGCGGTGATGAAGTCGTGGACCTCCGTGCGGTAGCCCTCGACGGTGCGCTCGACGTACTGGTCGCTGACCGGGGCGCCACGGGTGCCGAGCCAGCAGTCCTGGTTCAGCGGCAGCCGCACGGTGTTGGCGCCCCACTGGGCGATCGACTTCGCCTGGGCGGCGGCCGGGTCCTGGGCGACGACGTTGTCGAGCGACGACATGCCCCAGCCCTGCGCGCAGGCGTACTCGAAGCTGCTCCAGTTGACGCCGCGCGGCACGAACTCGCGTTCGCTGCGGGCGTCGACGATCCGGTTGCCCTGCACGACGGGGTGGGCGGCTCCGGTCTCGACGACGCCGCCGGAGGACACCGGCGGGCGCATCTGGGCGTACAGCGCACCGCCCGACAGCAGCACGATGACTGCGGCCAGCGCGATCCAGCGCGCGTATCGCATGGAGCCCCCCCTCGAAGCACGGCAATCGTACGGGCTGCCCGGGCCGTTATGTTGGTCGAATGAGCGAGACCGTCTTCACGTACGCCGCTCCCGCGCTCAAGTTCGGCACCGGTGCGTCCGGGGAGGTCGGCCACGACCTCGCGGCCTACGGCGCCCGGCGGGTGCTGCTGGTCACCGACCCCGGGGTGGCCGCGACCGGTCACCCCGCGCGGATCGCGGAACAGGTGGCCGCCCGCGGCGTCGAGGTGACGACGTACGACCAGGTCCAGGTGGAGCCGACCGACGACTCGATGAACGCGGCGATCGCGTTCGCGCGTGACGCCGGGCCGTTCGACGCGATCCTGGCGGTCGGCGGCGGCTCGTCGATCGACACCGCCAAGGCGGTGAACCTGCTGACGACCAATCCCGGCGAGCTGATGGACTACATCAACGCGCCGGTCGGGAAGGCGCTCGCGCCGAGCCAGCCGCTGCTGCCGCTGGTCGCGGTGCCGACCACCACCGGGACCGGTGCGGAGAGCACCACGATCTGCGTGCTCGACGTGCTCGCGCTGCACGTGAAGACCGGCATCAGCCACCCGGCCCTGCGGCCGACGCTCGCGGTGGTCGACCCCGCGCTGACCATGAGCCAGCCGACGCTGGTGACCGCCGCGTCCGGCATGGACATCCTGTGCCACGCGCTCGAGAGCTACACCGCGCGGTGGTACGGCGACTTCGACGCGAAGCAGCCCGAGCAGCGGGTGCCGTACTGCGGCGCGAACCCGATCGCGGACATGTGGTCGGAGAAGGCGCTGTCGCTGCTCGCCGGCGCGTTCCGCACCGCCGTGCGCGACGGCGGCGATGCCCGGGCCCGGGAGCAGATGGCGATGGCGGCGACCTTCGCCGGGCTCGGCTTCGGCAACGCCGGCGTGCACATCCCGCACGCGAACGCGTACCCCATCGCCGGCCGCGTGCGCGACTACCGGCCCGCGGGCTATCCCGACGTGATGGTGCCGCACGGGATGGCGGTCTCGCTGACCGCGCCCGAGGCGTTCCGGTTCACGTTCGAGGCCGCTCCCGAGCGGCACCTGCGCGCGGCCCGGCTGCTCGACCCGTCGGCGTCGCAGGACGGGCCCGACACGCTGCCCTCCGTGCTGACCGCGCTGATGCGGGACATCGGCATCCCGAACGGCCTCTCGGAGGTCGGGTACGGCGAGGCCGACGTCGCGGACCTCGTGGGTGGGGCGGTGCAGCAGCAGCGGCTGCTCGCGACGGCGCCGCGGCGTCCCACGGATGACGACCTGGCGTCGGTGTTCCGCGGCTCGATGGAACACTGGTGACGTGACCTCCGACCTCCTCGCTGCTCTCCGTGAGCGGGGAGTCACGGACGTCGACGACTCGACGCTCACGCGCGCGCTGTACTCGTCGGACGCCTCGCTCTACCGCGTGGTCCCGCAGGTCGTCGTCCGGCCGCGGCACCCCGATGAGCTCGACGCGATCCTCGACGCCTCCGTGGCCACGGGCGCGCCCGTGACGATGCGGGGGGCGGGGACCTCGATCGCGGGCAACGCCGTCGGCACCGGCATCGTGGTCGACACGCTCAAGCACCTGAACAACGTCGTCTCCATCGACCGCGAGGCGCGGACGGCGCTCGTGCAGCCCGGCGTCGTGCACGCCGACCTGCAGCGCGCGGCCGCGCCGTACGGACTGCGCTTCGGGCCGGACCCCTCGACGCACACCCGCTGCACGATCGGCGGGATGATCGGCAACAACGCCTGCGGCTCCCGCGCGCTCGGCTACGGGCGGACGTCGGACAACGTGATGGCGATGGACGTCGCGTACGGCCCGGGCGCGGCGGACGTCGAGGCGCAGCTCGGAGCCCTGGTCGACCAGCACCTCGGGCACATCCGCACGTCGTTCGGCCGGTTCACCCGCCAGGTCAGCGGCTACTCGCTCGAGCACCTGCTGCCCGAGAACGGCCGCAACCTCGAGCGGTTCCTGGTCGGCTCGGAGGGCACGCTCGCCGTGGTGCGCTCGGCGACCGTCCGGCTCGTCGAGGACGACCCCGACCGACACCTGGTGGTGCTCGGCTACCCGTCGATGGCCGAGGCCGCCGACGCGGTGCCGGCGCTGCTCGCGGTCGCGCCGGGGATGACCGCCTGCGAGGGCCTCGACTCGCGGATCGTCGACCTCGTGGTCGGCGCGCCCGCGCTGCCGCGCGGTGCCGGCTGGCTGTTCGTCGAGGTGCCGGCCGCCGAGACCGCCGCGGTGATCGCTGCGGCCGGCGCGCTCGAGCACCGGCTGGTGGAGAACGCCGCGGAGGCGGCCGCGCTGTGGCGGATCCGCGAGGACGGCGCCGGGCTGGCGGCCCGGTCGCTGTCGCGGCCGGCGTACTCCGGCTGGGAGGACGCGGCGGTGCCGCCCGAGAAGCTGGGCGCCTGGCTGCGCGACTTCGACGCGCTGCTGAAGGAGCACGGCCTCGACGGCGTGCCGTACGGCCATTTCGGCGACGGCTGCGTGCACGTGCGCATCGACTTCATGTTCGACGACGGCGGCCGGTCCTTCCGCGAGTTCCTGACCGCGGCCGCGCTCAAGCTCAAGGAGCACGGCGGCTCGCTCTCGGGCGAGCACGGCGACGGCCGGGCCCGCTCGGAGCTGCTGTCGACGATGTACGACGAGGAGTCGCTGCGGCTCTTCGGTGCGGTGAAGGCGATCTGCGACCCCGGCAACCTGCTCAACCCGGGCAACATCGTCGACCCCGCGCCGCTCGACGCGGACCTGAGGCCGGCCAGCCCCCGGCCGACGATCCCACTCGCCGACGCGATCCACCGCTGCACCGGCGTCGGCAAGTGCGTGGCTCCGAAGACCAACGGCGTGATGTGCCCGTCGTACCTCGCGACCCGCGACGAGAAGGACTCCACGCGCGGCCGCTCGCGGGTGCTGCAGGAGGCGCTCGACGGCTCGCTCGTGAAGGGCTTCGCCGACCCGGCCGTGCACGAGGCGCTCGACCTCTGCCTGGCCTGCAAGGGCTGCGCGTCGGACTGCCCGACCGGCGTCGACATGGCGACGTACAAGGCCGAGGCGCTGCACGCGACGTACTCCGGCCCCGACGCGAAGCGCCGCCCGCGCAGCCACCTGCTCCTCGGCAGGCTTCCGAAGTGGGCCCGGATGGCCGCGCCGGTCGCGCCCGTCGCGAACCGGGTGATGCGGTTCGGCCCGATGGCGCGGATGGCCAAGGCGACCGCGGGCATCGACCAGCGGCGCAGCATCCCGGCGTTCGCGCCGAGGACGCTGCGGCGGACGACGGGGGTGCCGGAGCTCGTGCCGGACGTGTGGATCTGGGCGGACTCGTTCACCGACCACTTCCTGCCGAGCACCGGCCTGGCCGCGATCGAGTTCCTGGCCTCCGTCGGCGTCACCGCGCGGGTGATCCGCGACGACGCGTGCTGCGGCCTCACCTGGGTGACCACCGGCCAGCTCGACGAGGCGCGCGCGATCATGACGCGCACCGTGCGGACGCTGAGGCCGTACGTCGAGTCCGGTGTTCCGGTCGTCGGGCTGGAACCGTCGTGCCTGGCCACGCTGCGCAGCGACGTCCCGGAGATGATCGGGGAGCACCTCGACGTGCTGTCGTTCGCGGAGCTGCTGGAGCGGCTCGACGTGCCGCTGCCGTCGCTCGCGGGCGTCGACGTGGTGGCGCAGCCGCACTGCCACCACGCCTCGATCATCGGCTGGGCGGCGGACAAGCGACTGCTCGAGAAGGCCGGCGCGAACGTGACCCAGGTGGCGGGCTGCTGCGGCCTGGCCGGGAACTTCGGCATGGAGAAGGGGCACTACGAGGTGTCGGTCGCGGTGGCCGAGACGCACCTGCTGCCCGCCGTGCGTGCGAACCGCGACGCGGTGGTGCTCGCGGACGGCATGTCGTGCAAGGTCCAGCTCGACGACCTCGCCGACGTCCCGGCGATGCACCTCGCGGAGCTGCTCGCTTCCAAGGTGCGCTGACCGTCGCATCGCCTGCGGGGCGCCGTCCACCACGCACGCCGGACCGCGTCGTCGCCAGTCGCCGGGACTCCGTCCCGCCTCCCTCCTCCGCCTCGCGGGCGCACGCGTCGGCCGACGCCCCTCGACGGCCCTGCTCCGGCCAACGCGCCTAGGATCAAGGCGTGAACCCCCGCCAGCGCCGCCTCGTCATCCCTGTCGCACTGGTCGCGCTGCTCCTGATCGTGATCATCGCGGCGGTCATCTGATGAGTGAGCCGCTGCTGCGCGCGCTGAACCGGATGCGTGGCTTCATCCTCGACCCCGACGTGCTGGTCAAGGCCATGGCCTCGGGCAGGCAGAAGGGCGAGCAGCCCACCTGGCGCCGCGTCGAGCTGCGCTACGTCGACCTCAAGGCCGGGCGGCACCTGCAGGTCACGTCGTACGACGCCACGCAGGCGCACACCGCGAACCATGCCGTCGGTGACGCCGCGCGCGATGCCGTGGACGCCCTGCTCGACGAGCCGTTCGGCAACTGGCACATCGACACCACCACGCAGTCGCACCAGGTCCGGGTGACCAAGAAGCTCGAGGCGGTCGTGCACACCACCGACCGGACGGAGGAGGTCGAGGCCGACCGCGGCCACGACCGCGACAAGCCGCGGCTGCTGGCCGAGGACGACCCGGTGTTCATCGCGCTGGGCATCTCCGACGCGAACGGCAGGCTCAAGCCGAGCCGGCAGGCGAAGTACCGCCAGGTGGAGGAGTTCCTGCGGCTGCTGGACGCCTCGATCACCGAGGCCCGGCAGAAGGGGCACCTGCGCAAGCCGACCGCCGAGGACCCGCTGCGGATCGTGGACCTCGGCTGCGGCAACGCCTACCTGACGTTCGCCGCCGAGCGGTTCCTCTCGCAGCGGCTGCCGGTCCGGCTGACCGGGGTCGACGTGAAGGAGCAGTCGCGCGAGCACAACGCCGCGGTCGCTGCCGAGCTCGGCATCGACGCTGACTTCGTGGTGGGCACGATCGGCGGTGTGCAGCTCGAGCAGGCGCCCGAGGTGGTGCTCGCCCTGCACGCGTGCGACACCGCGACCGACGAGGCGCTGGCGCGCGCCGTCGAGTGGGACGCCCAGCTGGTGCTGGCCGCGCCGTGCTGCCACCACGACATCTCCGCCCAGCTGCGCAAGGCGCCCACGCCCGCGCCGTACCAGATGCTCACCCGGCACGGCATCCTCCGCGAGCGCCTCGCCGACACCCTCACCGACGGCCTGCGCGCGTCGCTGATGCGGCTGCGGGGCTACCGGGTCGACGTCGTGCAGTTCGTCGAGAGCCAGCACACCCCGCGCAACACCATGCTCCGCGCGGTCCGGACCGGCGCCCCGGTCAAGGGCGGGTCGGCGCTCAAGGAGTACGACGAGATGGTCACGACCTGGGGCCTGCAGCCGAAGCTCGCCGAGCTGCTGGGCTGATGCTGGACAGGGTCCTCGGGCTGGTCTCGCTCGTCCCGTTCGCGATCGGCTCGATGGCCGCGCCGGCGACGGCACCCTCGTCGGTCGACCTGACCTTCCAGGACCCGGCGATCGTCGAGTCCAGCGGGCTCGTGGTGCGTGACGGCCTGTTCCTCACCACCAACGACTCCGGGGACGGCGGCCGCGTGTTCGTGGTCGACGGCACCGGCAGGACGGTCGGCTCGACGTCGTGGGGTCCGGAGCCGCGGGACGTCGAGGCCCTCGCCCCGGCGGAGCCCGGCTACGTGTGGGTCGCCGACATCGGCGACAACTCCGCGGCGCGGGAGACGATCACCGTGCTGCACGTGCCCTACGCCCGGAAGGACCAGGAGGTCGAGCCCACGTCGTACACGCTGGTCTACCCCGACCACGAGCACGACGCCGAGACGTTGCTGGCGAATCCCCGGACGGGACAGCTGTTCGTGGTGTCGAAGAACGTCTTCGGCGGCACCGTGTACGCCGCGCCGCGCACGCTCTCGGAGTCCGAGCCGAACGAGCTGCGCGAGGTCGCCGACAACGTGAAGGGCGTGGCGACCGACGGGTCGTTCTTCCCTGACGGGCGGCACTACGTGCTGCGCGACTACGTCGGGGCGACCGTCTACACGTTCCCCGGGCACGAGCCGCTCGGGTCGTTCACGCTGCCCGCGCAGCGGCAGGGCGAGGGGATCGCGGTCGACGAGCGGGACGTCGTGCACGTCAGCACCGAGGGCCAGTTCACCGAGGTGCGGTCCGTCGAGGTCCCGCCCGAGCTGCAGCGGGCGATGGACCCGCCCGCATCGCCGGAGCCGGAGCCGGAGGCCGAGTCGCAGGGCCAGGAGGCGACCTCGGACGAGCCGATCTGGCCGTGGTTCCTCATCGGCGGAGCCGGGGCCGGGTTTGTGCTGCTGGTCCTGAGGAAACTCACCCGGCATGGTGCGGCTTCGTAGGACGTCTCCCGACCAGCCCGGCTGGTCGCGCCGGCGCGCCGGTCGCGGCTTCGTCTACCTCGACGAGCAGGGCGACCGGCTGCCCGAGGAGGACGCCCAGCGCGTCCGCGACCTGGTGATCCCGCCGGCCTGGACCGACGTGTGGGTCACGCCGTACGAGAACGGCCACCTGCAGGCGGTCGGCACCGACGACGCCGGGCGGAGGCAGTACCTCTACCACCCGGACTGGCGGGCGCGGCGCGACGCGGAGAAGTTCGACCGGATGTTCGCGTTCGGGAAGGCGCTGACCAAGGCGCGCGAGCTTGTCGTCGCCGACCTCGGCCGCGAGGGGATGCCGCTGGAGCGGGCCTGCGCGGTCGCCGTACGCCTGATGGACCTGGGGTACTTCCGGATCGGCAACGACGTCTACGCCGACACCAACGGCAGCTTCGGGCTCACCACGCTCGAGCGGCGGCACGTGCGCCGGTGGCAGGACCGGCTGGTGTTCACGTTCGTCGGCAAGTCCGGTGTCGAGCACCGGATCGAGATCGACGACGTGGTCGTGATGGAGGCGATCGACGTGATGCGCCGGCGGCGGGGCGATGACCTGCGGCTGCTGTCGTACAAGCTCGGCCGCGACTGGCGCTCGCTGCTGCCGGACCTCGTCAACGACTACGTGCGCGCCTCGACGGGTCTCGAGGCGACGGCCAAGGACTTCCGCACCTGGCACGCCACGGTGCTCGCGGCCGCCGCGCTCGCCGAGACCCCGGAGCCGGGGCAGTCGAAGGCCTCGCGCAAGCGCGCGGTGGCCGGCGCGATGAAGGAGGTGGCGTCGTTCCTCGGCAACACCCCGACGCTGGCGCGATCGGCGTACGTCGACCCTCGCGTCATCGACGCCTACGAGGAGGGCCGCACGATCGCGCGGGCCACCAGCCGCACCTACGACAGCACCGACGAGCGACAGGCCGCGCTCGAGCGTGCGACGCTTCGTCTGCTGAAGGAGGGCTGATGCGGGTCACCGTCGTGCAGGGCGACATCACCACGCAGCAGGTCGACGCGGTCGTGAACGCCGCGAACCGGGCGATGCGCGGCGGTGGTGGCGTCGACGGCGCGATCCATCGGGCCGGCGGCCCGGCGGTGCTCGAGGACTGCGTGGCCCGGTTCCCCGGCGGGCTGGCCACCGGCGACGCCGGCTGGACGACGGCGGGGGAGATGCCCGCGCGGTGGGTGATCCACGTGGTCGGCCCGAACTTCACCGCCGGTGAGCGCGACCGGGCGCTGCTGCTGTCCTGCTACACCCGCGCGCTGGAGGTCGCCGACGAGCTCGGCGCCGCGACCGTGGCGTTCCCGCTCGTCTCGGCCGGCGTCTACGGCTGGCCCAAGGACGACGCGATCGCCGCGGCCCTGGAAGCACTCCGCGCCTCGGCCACATCGGTGACCGAGGCGCGGATGGTCGCGTACGACGCTGCGACGTACGCCCAGCTCCTGTCGGCTACTGGAGCGTGACCGCCTTGGTCTGGACCGCCTCCGCGTAGCCGAGCTTGGGGACGTACTTGATCGTCACCGTCCCGGACGCGGCCGGCTTGATCGTGCCCTTGTAGTCACCGGTCGCGTTGGTGGTGACGTTCACGGTGCCGGTCTTGCCGCCCGCGAGGGGGTAGGTGATCGTGATCCGCGACGACTTGAACGGCACCATGTCGGCGCCGACGGCCTGGGTGAGCTTGCCGGTCACCGTGAGCGCCGTGCCGACCGTGAACGTGCTCGCCGAGATCGCCGAGGTCAGCTCGGTGCCCCGCGGGGTGACCGTCAGGCTGACGTCCTCGCTGGCCGACGCGGTGACGACACCGGTCTTCCCGGCGTACCGGGCCTGCAGGGTCGCCGTCCCGAGCGGCTTGATCACGGCCTTGTAGGTACCGTCCGCCAGCGTCGTGGTGGAGCCCGCGGTGACCCACTTGGTGGAGCCCGGGTACTGGTACCAGAACGTCACCTTCTCGCCCGCAGCCGTGGCCTCGTCCGCACCGGGCGGGGTGCGGGTCAGCGTGCCGGTCACCGTCACGGGGTCGCCCGCGTTGGTCGTGTCGTCGTCGACCTCGGCCGTGACCGCCGTCGCGCAGGCGCCCGCGGGGATCGTCACCACGATCTCGGAGCTGGCGACGCTCGGGACCGCCTTGGTGAGCGTGGTCGCGACCGAGTACTTGGCCGCCACCATCGCGACCGGCTTCGACGTCGCGACGCCGTTGACGTCGGTCGTGGCGGTGCCCGCGCTCGCCGGCTTCGTCGCCGTGGCCGTCTGCTTGCGGAACGTGACGCCGATGCCCTTCACGCCGACGCCGGTCGTCTGGTCGACGACCTTCGCGCTCAGCACGCCCTTGCCGCCGACGCAGGTGACGTAGGCAGCGTCGGCCGCGCCGTCGATCTTGAACGTCGGCGCCACCGTGCGGGCCGTGAGCGAGAACGTGATCGGGATCGTGCGCACGAGCTTCTCGCCGGTCGAGTCGGTGACCGTCGCGGTCACGGTCGACGCGCTCAGCGTCTTCGCGTCGCAGGTCACGGTCGTCTGCACGGCGGTCGGGTCGGCGAACACGCAGTCGCGTCGCTTCGACGTCCAGGCGATCGTCGTCGTCCGTCCCGCCGGCACCTCGAGGTTCAGCGCGACCTGGGTCGGCAGGCCCGCGACGGCCGGGTTGTTGACCGTCATCGTGCCGCCGAGCTTGGTGGGTACGCCGGAGGTGCCGCCGCCGGAGCCGTTGCCGCCGCCGATCAGGAACTGCGAGTCCGCAGCGTTCCAGTGCGTGGCCAGCCAGGACCCGGCCGGCGGGTAGGTCGAGTAGTAGTCGTCGTCGTTGCAGTCCAGGAGGGACTCCTGGTCGGCCGCGCAGATCTGCTGCATCGCCTTGCCGCCACCGTCGGCGTAGCACATGGTGTCGGACTCGTCGTAGCAGTGACCGGCGTTGGTCCCGTGCGGAGCGTCGCTGAACACCGAGCCCATCGTGTGCGCGAGCTCGTGCGCCTCGACGGAGTGCGAGGTCGCCGTACCGCCCTGGCCCCAGCAGGGGGCGTCGGTGCGCGCGTACTGCGGGTAGAGGCCGTTGTTCGGGTTGCTCTGGCCGGCCGTGCTGTACGGGTAGGTCAGCGCGATGCCGCAGATGTTGAAGCCGCTGCCGTCGACCCACATCAGGTACTTGCGCGCCGGGTTCGAGTAGCCGAGCGCCTTCAGCGCGTTGATCGAGGAGTCGAACGTCTTGAACGATCCCGCCGGGACCGTGACGTTGAGGACCTTCGCGGAGCAGGTGCCGTCGCCATTGTCGTCGGTCACGTAGCGGACGTTGCGCACGCCGCCGGTCTTGGCGGCGGACAGGTTGAACACGGTGTCCACGCCGGCCGCCCACTGCTGGATGTCGTCGGCCACGTCGGTGTAGCGGTTCGGCTTGTCGGCGGTCACCACGTACATCGCCTGCACCCGGAAGCCGGAGGCCCCGTCGCCGTCGCACTCGACCTCGTCCGACGCGGCGGCGACCTGCGCCGGAACCGGGATGCCCTCGTCCTCCGCAGCGGCGGCGGCGCCGGGAGCGGCGCCTGCGCGCGTCTCGAGCACCGAGGTCGGGACGTACTTGTCCAGGTCCACGCCCATCGGGGGCTCGTCGGCGTGCGCGCAGCCGTCAGGGACGCCAGGGTCCGACGAGACGATGATCTCGTCGCACTGCGCCCACATGTCCGAGGTGGCGGCGTACGTGCCGGTGCGCGAGTGGTCGCCGAGCGTGCCGGCGCTCACGGCGAGGCCGGCGACGGCGAGCGCGGTGGCCGCGAGGAGCGCGACGATGCGACGAGGGGACGACGTGGGCGAATTCATCCGTGAACTCCGTGACTGTCCGAACGACTCATCCGTGAGTCGTCTGCTAGATCGTCTATCGGCGGCGGGCGGTCGCGACTTGAGGCGAAACCGTGACCGACCTGCTGCTCACCGGACCAGGATGCGGACCCGACGGGTCAGCTTCTTCCCGGCGGCGTCGTACGCCGTGAGGTTGAGGTAGGTGCTCAGCGGCGCGCTGACCGTGCCGGCCAGCGTGACCGTCGCGGTGTCCGTGCCCGTGAGCGTCAGCCCCGAGGGGAGCGCGCCACCCGCCTGCCAGCGGTACGGCGCGGTCCCGCCGGTGACGGTCATCGCGAGGCTGGCGGCCTGCCCGGCGGTGCCGGACAGCGTCGCGTTGGTGCCGACCCACTGCAGCGGCGGCGGTGCCACCGTGATCGAGAAGGGCACCGCTGCGACGTACTCACCGCTGGCCACCGTCGCGGTCCCGGTCAGGGTCCCGGCGGCGGTCGCGAGGACGGTGAGGGTGCCGTTGGCGGCGAGGGTGACGCCGGTGGGCAGCTCGCTTCCCGACCAGGCGTACTTGCCGTTCCCGCCGGTGATCTTCAGGCGGCCGGTGCTCTTCTTCGTCGCGATCGCCTTGAGGCTGTTGCTGACGGGGACCAGGAAGGGCCACGAGATCGTGAACGTCATCGTCGACGTCACCGAGTGGATGCCGGTGGCCTTCGTGCCCGTGCTCGCGGTGATGGTCGCGACGTACACGCCGCCCGCCGTCGGGGTGCCGCTCAGCAGGCCGGCCGTGTTGAGCCGGAGCCCGGGCGGCAGGCCGCGGTACTTGTAGGTGACTGTGCCGGTCCCACCGGTCGCGGAGAGCTGCCGGCTGAACGGCTGCTTGGCGCGCATCGAGGCCGACGTGAGGCTCAGGGCGAGAGTCTGCCCGGCGGCCGGCGCGGCCACGGCGACCGGGGAGATCCGGATCGGGACGGTGAGGGTCGTGGTGCCGTCCGTGACGTTGGCCGACTGCGACACCGTGGTGGTCGTCGTCGGCGTCCCGGTCAGTCGCCCGTCCGAGGTCAACGTGAGCCAGGTCGGCCAGTTCTTGGAGGGCTTCGGGGTCCATCCGTACGTGCCCGACCCGCCCGTGACCGGCAGCTTCACGTCGATGGCGCGGTTCACGACCGTGTAGACCTTGGCGCCGTCCGCGGCCAGCGGCGTGGCGTCCTCGGGGTCCGGGTCCGGCGTCGGCGTGGTGCCGTCGCCGTCGGCCACGGTGAGGGTGTAGGCACCCAGCGAGGCGTAGTCGGAGTAGCTGGTCGCGCCGACGCCCTCGACCAGCACGGTGGCCGCACCGGTGCCGGTCCAGGTGGCGTCCATCCCGGTCGCGAAGGACTCCGAGGCGCGGGTGGCGGCCGGGTTCACCGTGTTGAGCACAGTGCCGGAGCCGTCGAGCACCCGCAGCCGGATGTCGAGGTCGGCGTACGTCGTCGGGGTGGCGGAGACGGTGAGGGACTGGTCCGGGTCGACGGAGAAGGCGTCGACGTCCGCGGTGGCGCCGATCAGGCCCTTCTTGGTGGCGCCCGTGGCGACGGCGGTCGCGGTCCCGACGGTGTCGCCGTGGTCGTCGGCGAGCACGGGGATCTTGGCGGCGATGATCGAGAGGTCGTCCTCGGGGTTGTTGGCGCCGGTGTACTCACCCTTGCTCCACTGCGTCACCGGCTGGCCGTAGCCGGAGCCCATGATCGGCGCCCAGGGCGACGAACCGCTGTAGTACGTCACGCTCGCGGTGCCGTCGTGGTGGAGCCCGAAGGTGTGGCCGGCCTCGTGTGCGGCGACCTCCCCGATGCCCTTGCCGCTCATCCCGGCGGCGTTCGCGAACGCCCAGGCGACGTTGTACGCGTCTCCGGTCGCGTCGAACGTGCCGACGTACGCGACCCCACCGCAGCCGCACTTGCTGGCGATCGGGCCGCCGTTGGTGACGACCACCCGGATGCCGTACTGGGTGTCGGCCGAGCTGCTGCGGGTGATCGCCGCGGCGCCCGGGTCCTGGGTCGTGACGTTGACGTCGAACGGCGCGTAGTCCTCGGCGACGATCTGCCAGGCCTGCTGGACCGCGGTCAGCTCGGCGTCGGAGAAGCTCGTCGACGTGGTGCCGTCGAGCGTGAACGGGGTCGCGTTGATCGTGGCGCCGTACGTCCCGTTCCAGGACGTCGAGGTGACGACCTCGCCCAGAAAGTCGAGGTAGATGGTCCGCGCCGCGCCCGGGCGCGAGCTGAGCATGAACGTGTTGGCCAGCGGCGCCACCAGGCCGTTGCTGGTCGCGGCCCGGGCGGGCCGGGCGCGCTCCACGTAGAACGGGGCGGCGCAGGCGTCGAGCCAGAGGCTGGCGTCGTCGTCGAGCTCGGTCAGCGGCTCGTCGAGAGCGTCGCGGGCCGCGTCGAGCGCCTCGTCCTGCGTCGCGTCGGACAGGCCGATGCCGGCGACGGCGGTCTGGAGCCGGACCGGCTCGCGCAGCACGGGGTCACCGCACGAGGCGGTGATGGTGGCGACGGCGTCGGCCGTGGGCACGGCGCCGAGCAGTCCGGTACCGAGGGCGGCCGCTGCGACCAGCGCGGCGATGCGCGAATTCATCCGTGAACTCCTGGCTGTCCAGGGGCTCGTCCGTGAGCCCCCTCCATCGTCGCTTTCGGTCGTCGAGCGGCCCGACTTGAGGGCTGGGCGTCATGATGCTGGTGTGAAGCTCGTCCTCGCCCTGCTCGCGCTGGTCCTCCTGACGGCCTGCTCGTCGTCCGACGCCCAGACCCCCGCCGAAGGCCCCACCGAGGCCGCCCCGACCTCCTGGCTCGGGATGCAGCCGGGTGACGCCCGCGCCTTCGACGGTCCCGGCGGTGAGCTGGTGCTGATCTATGTCGACGAGACCTACGACGTCGGCGCCGATGACTACGCCTCCGCCACCACCCTGTCGCACGGCGACCACTACACGACGGACTACTGGATCCAGGACGACGACGGCACCGTCTGGTGGTACGGCCGCAAGGGCGAGTGGCGCGCCGGCAGGAACGGCGAGGAGCCCCGCGAGGTCAGCCTCGCCGGCGGCACGGCGACGTTCGGCGACGTCGTCATCACGCTCTCCGGCGACGGCCCGACGCAGGTCGAGACGCCGCACGGGGTCTACACCCCCAGCTGACGGGAGCCCCCACCGGTCACGGTGAGGAGCGCAGGCTCGTTGTCGCTGAGCTGGCCGGGCAGCCGAGCAGCGCACGGTGGTGCCGAGACAGGCGCCAGGCGCCTTCCTCGACCACCGCCTTCAACCGTCCCGCGAGTGGTGGCAGCGGGGGTCTCGACAGGCTCGACCACCGGCGGCCCGCTCGCGCCTCGACCGCCGGGACCGATCAGCTGTGCTCGATCACCCAGTCGATGCAGGCGGTGAGGGCCTCGACGTCGGCGGGGTCGACGGCGGGGTACATCGCGATGCGGAGCTGGTTGCGGCCGAGCTTGCGGTAGGGCTCGGTGTCGACGATGCCGTTCGCGCGCAGGGTGGCAGCGACGGCGGCGGCGTCGATGGACTCGTCGAAGTCGATGGTGCCGATGACCAGGGAGCGGTGGTCGGGGTCGGTGACGTACGGGAAGGCGTACGACGACTTCTCGGCCCAGGTGTAGAGGGCGTCGGAGGAGGCGGTGGTGCGCGCGACCATCCCGGCGAGCGCGCCGTTCGCGTTCATCCAGTCCAGCTGCTCGGCCATGAGGAACAGCGTCGCGACCGACGGGGTGTTGTAGGTCTGGTTGATCGCGGAGTTCGTGATCGCGGTCGGCAGGTCGAAGAAGGCCGGGACGTGCCGGCCCGACTCCGCGATGGAGGCAGCGCGAGCAAGAGCGGCCGGCGACATGATCGCGATCCAGAGGCCGCCGTCGGAGGCGAAGCACTTCTGCGGCGCGAAGTAGTAGACGTCGGACTCGCGCAGGTCGACGGGCAGCCCGCCCGCGCCCGAGGTCGCGTCGATGAGCACCAGCGAGTCGGGCGAGGCCCCGGAAGGACGCACCACCGGCGCCATCACGGCGGTCGACGTCTCGTTCTGGGCCCAGGCGTAGACGTCGACACCGTCCTCCGCGACCGCCACCGGACGCGACCCAGGGGAGGACGTGATGACCGACGGGTCGGAGAGCCACGGCGCGGCCGCAGCAGCCGACGCGAACTTCGCCGAGAACTCGCCGAACGACAGGTGCTGGCTCTTCTCCTGGATCAGCCCGTACGTCGCGATGTCCCAGAACGCCGTGGCGCCACCGTTGCCGAGCACGACCTCGTAGCCGTCCGGCAGCGAGAACAGGTCGGCCAGCCCGGACCGGACCCGGCCGACGACCTCGCGGACCGGCGCCTGCCGGTGCGACGTACCCATCAGCGACGAACCGGTCGCGGCGAGCGCGTCCAGGTGCGAGGTCTGGATCTTCGAGGGCCCGGCTCCGAACCGGCCGTCGGCGGGGAGGAGGTCCTGAGGAATCTGGAGGGCGTCGCTCACGGTGCCTATTCTGTCAGCCTCGGATCCAGACACTCGGGGGATGACAGATCATGAACAAGCGGACGCCCGGCCAGACCCTCCTGCTCGTCGTGGGAACGATCGTCCTCCTGGGCGGTCTCGTCTGCGTCGTCGCCGGCTTCAGCGGCTTCATCGGCTCGTCGGACGACCTGAGCGGCGACAGCGGCAACGGCAGCATGATGCTGTTCGCCGCTGGCGGCCTCTCCATGGTCATCGGCCTCGGCATCGTTGCCTTCACCCGGGCGTCGATCATGACCAGCAACGGTGGATACGCGCGGGTGACCATCGAGCAGGGTTCGGCCCCGCGCCGCGGGCGGTTCTGCTCCAGCTGCGGTGCGTCGCTCACCCCCACCGCGCAGTTCTGCGACTCGTGCGGTGTCGCGGTTGGCTGATCTCGAGATCCACCGGGTCGACTACGGCCACCCCGACGCGGCCCTCCTCATCGAGGAGGTCCAGGCCGAGTACGTCGTCCGGTACGGCAGCCGCGACGAGACCCCGCTCGACCCGCTGATGTTCGAGCCGCCCGACGGCAGCTTCTACGTGGCCTACCTCGACGGCGTCCCGGTGGCGACCGGTGCGTGGCGCCGCTCGACGGTCCGGGCGTTCGGCACCAGCCGGACCGCCGAGATCAAGCGGATGTACGTCGTACCCGCGGCTCGCGGCCGCCGCGTCGCGCGGCGGATGCTCGCCCACCTCGAGGCCGACGCGGCCGCGCACGGCGCCGAGGCGATCGTGCTGGAGAGCGGGCTGCGCCAGCCCGAGGCGATCGAGCTGTACGAGTCGAGCGGCTACACGTCGATCCCGTCGTTCGGCTACTACCAGTACGCGCGCCTCTCGCGCTGCTACGGCCGCCGCCTGCCGACCACGACGTAGCGCTCGTCGTCGATCCGCCTGCCCCAGTACGCCGGGTCCGCGAGCGACCGGACGGTCGCGGTGAGCCCGGCCTCCTCGACCAGCGCGGAGGTGCGCTCGGCCGTCAGGCCGGTCCCGGTCGACCACTGCCCCTCGATCAGCAGCAGCCGCCCGTCGCGGTCCAGCAGGTCGACCCACCGGGCGAGCGCGGCGGCCTGGTCGGGCATCGCCCACAGGACGTGCCGGCACAGGACCACGTCGTACGCCCCCTGGTCGAACGGCGGCTCGGCCGCGTCGCCGACGACGAACCCGACGCCGGGGAACGTGCCGGCCTTGGCGTTCGCGCGCCGCACCATCTCGGGGGAGAGGTCGATGCCGTCGACGCGGTGCCCCTCCTCGGCGAGCAGCAGCGAGAGCGTCCCGGTGCCGCAGCCGAGGTCGGCGACGCGGCACGGTGCCGGCGGCGTGAGCCCGACCATCAGGCTCTTCCACGCGTCGTGCACCTGCGGGTCGCGCAGCCCGTGGTCGGGCTCGTCGTCGAACGTCGCCGCCTCGGCGTCCCAGAAGTCGCGCTCGGAGGAGGTCATCCCCCCACACTAGGCTCGGTTCGTGCTCCTGCCTCCCAAGGTCGCCCACGGGGTCGCCGACGGCTCGGTCACGCTGGCGTTCCGGCGCTGGCGCAAGCAGGACGTCCAGCCGGGGTCGGAGTTCCGCACGGTCGCCGGCGTGGTCCGCGTCGACGCAGTCGAGGTGGTGGACGACGTCACCGACGAGGACGCGGTCGCGGCGGGCTGGCCGGACGCCGCGCGGCTGCGCAAGCAGCTCGACAATGTCGAGGGCGACGTCCCGACGTACAAGGTCACGCTGTCGTGGGCCGGCCCCGACCCGCGGGTCGCGTTGCGGGAGAGCGCCGCCCTGACCGACGCGGACGTCGCTGCGATCGACGCCAAGCTCGAGCGGCTCGACCGGGCGAGCAGCCACGGCGCCTGGACGATGGCGACGCTCGACCTCATCCGGCGCCGCCCGCACACCCGCGCGCCGGACCTCGCGGCCGAGATGGGGCGCGAGCGCGACCCGTTCAAGATCGACGTGCGCAAGCTCAAGAACCTCGGCCTGACCCGCAGCTTCGAGGTCGGCTACGAGGTGTCCCCGCGCGGTCTCGCCTACCTGGAGCGCACGAACCGGACGTAAGGTCTTCGTCCATGCGCCTTCTCGGGATCGCTGTCCTGCTGTCCACCCTCCTCATCGGCCCGCCCGCGTTCGCGGGCTCCGACATCGAGGACTACGCGTCGTACGAGCCCTCGTCGAAGTGCCATCCCAAGGCCCGGCCCGGCACCGACCACCTCGCCCACTGGATGGTGCACAAGTACGGCGGCGGCTTCGGCGGCACGTCGCGCCCGTGCGACCGCAAGGCGACCTCGGAGCACCAGAACGGTCGCGCCTTCGACTGGAGCCTGGACGCCACCCGGCGCGCGGATCGCCTGCGCGCCCAGGAGTTCATGGCCCGCATCTTCCAGACCGACGGCCGCGGCAACACCCACGCGTGGGCACGCCGGATGGGCGTCATGTACGTCATCTGGAACGACCGGATGTACGCCGCCTGGGACCGCTTCGACCCCGAGCCGTACCTCTCGTCGAGCTGCCACAAGCGCAAGAAGTGCTCGAAGACCCTGCGCCACCGCGACCACCTGCACCTCTCGCTGAGCGCGAAGGGCGCTCGCGGCGTCACCAGCTGGTACGACGGCCGCCTCTAGCGCCGCCCGCCCCGCTGCCACAGGTGCGACTCCACCACCGCGATCCGGGAGAGGGCCCCACGGGCGGCCTCCTCGGTCGCGGCCAGAGCGGCCGCGCCCAGCAGGCGGGTCGCGTCGTCGGAGAGCAGCGGACCGAAGCCGGCCAGGTCGGCGCGCGGCGCCGGCAGGTCGTCGTACGGCTCGGGCCGGTCGAGGAAGCCGATCGCGAGGTACCCGCCGGTGACCGACGGGTCGAGCGACTGCCAGGAGGTCCGTCGCAGCAGCACGTCGCGGTAGGCGCCGGCCTGGTAGCTCGGCTCGTCGAAAACGAACGCCCGCGCCGCGGCCACGTCCGGAACCTCGACGACGTGCACGCTGCCGGTGAGCGTGTCGTCGTCGAGGAACGTCGGGCCGCGCGCGATCAGCTCGAAGCGGTCCATGTAGGACCAGTGCTCCTCGACCATCGCGGCGCGCAACGGCGTCGAACCGCTGCGGTCCCGGTGGTAGCAGAAGAACTGCACCGCGCTACTGGCCCCACTCCTCGCGCCAGCCCGCGACCTCGGCGGCCGGGCGTGCCGACGGGCCGGTGTAGATCGCGGACGGGCGGATCAGCCGGCCGGTGCGCTTCTGCTCGAGGATGTGCGCCGACCAGCCGCCGGTGCGGGCGCAGGTGAACATCGACGTGAACATGTTCGCCGGCACCTCCGCGAAGTCGAGCACGATCGCGGCCCAGAACTCGACGTTCGTCTCGAGCACCCGGTCCGGGCGACGCTCGCGCAGCTCGGCCAGCGCGGCCTTCTCCAGCGCCTCGGCGACCTCGTAGCGCGGCGCGTCCAGCTCGCGCGCCGTACGCCGGAGGACGCGGGCGCGCGGGTCCTCCGCGCGGTAGACCCGGTGGCCGAAGCCCATCAGCCGCTCGCCGCTGTCGAGCAGCTCCTTGACGTAGACGCGGGCGTCGCCGCGCTGCTCGACGTCCTCGATCATGCCGAGCACGCGCGACGGGGCACCGCCGTGCAGCGGCCCGCTCATCGCGCCGATCGCGCCGGAGAACGCCGCCGCGACGTCGGCGCCGGTGGAGGTGATGACCCGCGCGGTGAACGTCGAGGCGTTCATGCCGTGCTCGGCCGCGGACGACCAGTAGGCGTCGATCGCCTTGACGTGCTTGGGGTCCGCCTCGCCCTTCCAGCGGATCAGGAACTTCTCCGCGAGCGTCGTGCCCTCGTCGACGACCTTCTGCGGGACCACGGGCTGGTTCAGGCCGCGCGCCGACTGGGCGGCGTACGACAGCACCATGACCGCCAGCCGGCCGATGTCCTCGCGGGCCTGCTCGTCGCTGATGTCGTAGGTCTGGCCGAACCCGAACGCCGGCGCGAGCATGGCGACGGCCGCCTGCACGTCCACGCGGACGTCACCGGTGTGCACCGGCAGGTTGTAGGGCTCGGCCGGGGAGAGGCCGGGGGTGTAGGCCCCGTCGATCAGGAGGCCCCAGACGTTCTCGAACGGCACCCGGCCGACGATGTCCTCGATGTCCACGCCCCGGTAGCGAAGGGCGGAGCCCTCCTTGTCCGGCTCGGCGATCTCGGTGGCGAAGGCGACGACGCCTTCCAGTCCATGCTGTACGTCGGTCACGGTGGGGAGTCTAGATGGGCGAGTCCGAGGGGCGTGCCAGCGAGCGGCGCCCGGCGCCGCGCTGGCAAGGCGCGGGAGCGATGTCGTACCTGACCGTCCTTCGAGCGACCGCAACGCAGCCAGCGTGGATGCCGGGCGACGCGTAGCGTGCGAGCCGTAGGACGTGGTCATCTAGGGTCGGCCGCATGGACCTTGCGTCGCTGCGGGAGGAATACGGGCGTGCGGGGCTGGACGAGGGCGACCTCGCACCGGACCCGATCACGATGTTCGAGGCCTGGATGCGCGACGCGGTCGACGCCCAGCTGTACGACCCGAACGCGATGGTCGTCTCCACCGTCGGAGCCGACGGCGCACCCTCGGCACGGCTGGTGCTGCTCAAGGGCCTCGGCCCCGACGGCTTCGTGTTCTACACGAACACCCACTCCCGCAAGGGCGAGGAGCTGGCCGGCAACCCGCGGTGCGCGCTGCTGTTCCCCTGGCACCCGCTCGAGCGGCAGGTGCGCGTCGACGGCGTCGCCGAGCGGTTGCCGCAGGAGGCCGTCGAGGCGTACTTCGCGGTCCGCCCGCGCGGCTCCCAGCTCGGCGCGTGGGCGTCGCCGCAGTCGCGGGTGGTGACCCGCGACGACCTCGCGGAGGCGTACGCCGCCGCGGAGGAGCGCTACCCCGACGCGGTGCCGGTGCCGGACGAGTGGGGCGGGTACGTCGTCCGCCCCGACGCGGTGGAGTTCTGGCAGGGCCGGCCGGGGCGGATGCACGACCGGCTGCGGTACCGCCGTACCGACGGGAGCTGGGCCGTGGAGCGCCTCGCGCCGTGACCTATCGGGGTAGTCCCTGACGATTCCGGGGTCCCGACCGGCGTGTCGACCCCGGAAACGTCAGGGAGTACCCGAAATGCATTTGTGAGTGAGTGCTCACTCACTCTAGGCTCGCGGGCATGTCACCCCGAGCCCGGCCGATGTCGCCCGAGGAGCGCCGCGCCGCGCTGACCGACGTCACCCTGCGGCTGCTGCGCGTGCACGGCCGCGACGTCACCACCCGGCAGATCGCCGAGGCCGCCGGCATCGCCGAGGGCACGGTGTTCCGGGCGTTCGCGTCGAAGGACGACCTGCTGGACGCCGCGATCTCGCGGGCGTTCGAGCCGGGGGACCTGGTCGTGCGGATCGAGGAGATCGATCCCGCGCTGCCGCTGCGCGACCGGCTGGTCGTGCTGGCCTCGATCCTGCAGCAGCGGTTCCGCGCGACGTTCGACCTGATGCAGAAGATGGGCCTGGTCCGACCGCCCGGGCACCTGCACGACTCCGCCGGCGCGGCCGCGTGGCGCGCCCGCCTCGAGGAGCTGCTGGGCGGGGTGGTCGGAGACGACGCCGACCAGCTCGCCGTACCCCTCGACCACTTCATCCACGTGTTCCGGCTGCTCACCTTCGCGGGCAGCCACGAGCACATCGCCGACGGGCGCCTGCTGACGCCCGACGAGATCGTCGACACCGTCCTCCACGGACTCGGGAGAACCTGATGCTGACCCGCTTGCTGCGCGAGCGCCTCGCGCCGTACAAGACCTGGATCGCGCTCGTGGTGCTGTTCCAGTTCCTCGGCGTCGTCGCGATGCTGTACCTGCCCAGCCTGAACGCCGACATCATCGACAAGGGCATCGCCACCGGCGACACGGACTTCATCCTGCGCACCGGCGCCGAGATGCTCGCGATCTCGTTCGGCCAGATCATCTGCTCGGTCTTCGCCGTCTGGTTCGGGGCTCGGACGGCGATGTCGTTCGGCCAGGACATCCGCATCTCGCTGTTCCGGCGGGTCGGGACGTTCTCGACGCGCGAGGTCCAGCAGTTCGGGGCGCCGTCGCTCATCACCCGCAGCACGAACGACGTGCAGCAGGTGCAGATGCTGGTGCTGATGGCCTGCACCATCGCCGTCCAGTCGCCGATCATGATGGTCGGCGGCGTGATCATGGCGCTGCGCGAGGACAGCGGCCTCGGCTGGATCGTCGTGGTCGCGGTGCCGGCGCTGTTCCTCTGCGTCGGGTTCGTGGTGAGCCGGATGGTCCCGAGCTTCCGGGTGATGCAGGCCCGCATCGACGAGGTGAACCGGGTGCTGCGCGAGCAGATCTCCGGCATCCGCGTGGTGCGCGCGTTCGTGCGCGAGCCCCACGAGGCCAAGCGGTTCGGGAAGGCGAACGACGACCTGACCGACGTCGCGATCAGCGCCGGGCGGTGGATGGCGACGATGTTCCCGCTGGTGATGCTGGTGCTCAACGTCTCCAGCGTCGCGGTGATCTGGTTCGGCGGCCACCGCATCGACAACGGCGAGATGATGCCGGGCGCGATGACGGCGTTCCTGTCGTACCTGATGCAGATCCTGATGTCGGTGATGATGGCGACGTTCATGTTGATCCAGATTCCGCGGGCGGCCGTCTGCGGTGACCGGATCGCCGAGGTGCTCGACACGAGGACGTCCGTCGAGCCGTCGGCCGAGCCCGTGACGCCGGACCCGTCGCTGCGCGGGCACCTCTCGTTCGACGGGGTCACGTTCGCGTACCCCGGCGCCGAGGAGCCGGTCCTGTCCGACGTGTCCTTCGAGGCGCGGCCCGGGCAGGTGGTCGCGGTCATCGGCTCCACCGGCGCCGGCAAGACCACGCTGGTCAACCTGGTGCCGCGGCTGTTCGACGCGACGTCGGGATCGGTGCGGGTCGCCGGCCAGGACGTGCGCGACCTCGACCCCGACGTGCTCTGGGACCAGCTCGGACTGGTGCCGCAGAAGGCGTACCTGTTCAGCGGGACCATCCGCAGCAACCTCGAGCACGGCAAGGGCGACGCCACCGAGGAGGAGATGTGGGCGGCGCTCGAGGTCGCGCAGGGCCGCGACTTCGTCGAGGCGCTGCCGGAGGGGCTCGACTCCCCGGTGGCGCAGGGTGGCACGAACTTCTCGGGCGGCCAGCGGCAGCGGCTCGCGATCGCCCGGGCGCTGGTGCGCAAGCCCGGGATCTACCTGTTCGACGACTCGTTCTCGGCGCTCGACCTGGCCACCGACGCCCGGCTGCGCGCCGCGCTGATGCCCGAGACCGTTGACGCGACGGTCGTGATCGTGGCCCAACGGGTCAGCACCATCAAGGACGCCGACCTGATCCTCGTGCTCGAGGACGGCCGGGTCGTCGGCAGGGGCACGCACCACGAGCTGCTCGGCGACTGTGCGACGTACCAGGAGATCGTCACCTCCCAGATGACGGTGGAGGAGGCGGCCTGATGGCGAAGACCCAGGAGTTCAAGGCGACCGAGCGCATCCAGGCGCCGCAGGGCGGCCCCGGCCGCGGCCCGATGGCCGGCGGCATGGTCGGCCAGAAGGCGATGGAGTTCGTCCCGTCCGGCAAGCGGTTGGCCGCGCGGATGCGGCCCGACGGCGGCAAGGCGGTGCTGGTCGTGCTGCTCGGCGTGGTCAGCGTCGCGCTGATGTCGATCGGCCCACGCATCCTCGGCCACGCGACCGACATCGTGTTCAACGGCTTCATCGGCAAGCAGATCCCGCCCGGTACGCCGGAGTCCGAGTGGCCGAAGGCCGTGCAGGGCATGGACGTCGTGCCCGGCGAGGGAGTCGACTTCGACGCGGTCGCGCACGTGCTGATGATCGTGCTCGCGATCTACGTCGGCGCCTCGCTGCTCGGGTGGCTGCAGGGATTCATCCTGAACACGGTCGTGCAGAACACCGTCCGCACGCTGCGCCAGGACGTCGAGGACAAGATCAACCGGCTGCCGCTCGGGTACTTCGACCGGTCGCCGCGCGGCGAGCTGCTGTCGCGCGTCACGAACGACATCGACAACGTGTCGACGACGCTGCAGCAGACGATGAGCCAGCTGCTCACGTCGGTGATGACCGTGTTCGCGGTGCTCGCGATGATGTTCTGGATCTCGCCGCTGCTGGCGCTGGTCGCGCTGGTCACGGTCCCGCTGTCGCTGGTGGTGACCGCGCAGATCATGAAGCGGTCGCAGGGTCAGTTCGTCGCCCAGTGGCGGCGTACCGGCGCTCTGAACGCGCACGTCGAGGAGTCGTTCTCCGGCCACGCGCTGGTCAAGGTCTTCGGCCGTCAGGCCGAGGTCGAGGCGAAGTTCGCCGAGGAGAACGACGAGCTCGCGCGGGTCAGCTTCGGCGCGCAGTTCGTGAGCGGGCTGATCATGCCGTCGATGATGTTCATCGGGAACCTCAACTACGTCCTGGTCGCCGTGATCGGCGCGCTGCGGGTCGCGCACGGACAGCTGTCGCTGGGGGAGGTGCAGGCGTTCATCCAGTACAGCCGGCAGTTCACGCAGCCGCTCACCCAGCTCGCGTCGATGGCGAACCTGCTGCAGTCGGGCGTCGCCTCGGCCGAGCGGGTGTTCGAGCTGCTCGACGCCGACGAGGAGCCGGTCGACGCGACCGGTGCACCCGCGGCGGGTCGTCGCGGCGAGGTCGCCTTCGAGCACGTGTCGTTCCGGTACGACGAGGACCGGCCGCTGATCACCGACCTGTCGCTGGTCGCGCGCCCCGGCCAGACCGTCGCGATCGTCGGCCCGACCGGTGCCGGCAAGACCACGCTCGTGAACCTCGTGATGCGGTTCTACGACATCGACGCCGGTCGGATCACGCTGGACGGGGTGGACATCGCGGCGATGCCGCGCGCCGCGCTGCGCAGCCAGATCGGCATGGTGCTGCAGGACACCTGGCTGTTCGCCGGGACGATCCGCGACAACATCGCCTACGGACGCCCGGACGCCACCGAGGACGAGATCCTCGCGGCCGCGCGGGCGACGTTCGTCGACCGGTTCGTGCACTCGCTGCCCGACGGCTACGACTCGCTGATCGACGAGGAGGGGTCCAACCTCTCCGCGGGCGAGCGCCAGCTGATCACCATCGCGCGCGCGTTCCTCACCGACCCGGCGCTGCTGATCCTCGACGAGGCGACCAGCTCGGTCGACACCCGCACCGAGCTGCTGCTCCAGCACGCGATGGCCGCGCTGCGCACCGACCGGACGTCGTTCGTGATCGCACACCGGCTCTCCACGATCCGCGACGCCGACCTGATCCTGGTGATGGAGGACGGCGCGATCGTCGAGCAGGGCACGCACGAGGAGCTGCTCGCCGCCGGCGGTGCCTACGCCCGGCTGTACCAGTCGCAGTTCACCGCGGCGACGGTCGACTGACGTCGCTGGCGTCGTGCGGGTCTCGGCTGCCAGGTAGGCGCTCCGGAGCCGACGGCCGGGCGGTTAATGCCTTGAACGGCGTCCGACGGCGGCCTACCGTGAACTCACACGGGAAAGGAGGTGGTCCGAAGAATGAGTTCTTTCAGGACGCGTGAGGTGACTGCCCGCTAGCAGTCCATCAGCAGTTGGCTGCTGGTGAATCCCAAGCAGTCGCCCGACCCGCAGACGATCCGGCCTTCACGTCCGCCGGAGTGGCCCCGATCAGGGGGCCGCGTCTGCGGGTCGCTGCATTTCCTCCTCGAGGCGCGCGGCCTCCCGCGCGGCCTCGGCCTCCGCCTCGGCGTCGGCGATCGCCTTCTCGGCGGCACGGATCGCGGCCTCGTTGGCGGCGACCGCACCTCGCGAGAGGTTCGCGACCAGGGCGCAGCCGGCCCAGGCGGCGAGCAGGCAGAGCAACAGCCGCTGGTACGCCACGTCCGGGGACAGCGTCCCGTCGACCTGGGCAGCCCACAATGCCGGCCACCCCATCAGCAGGGTGCAGGCCACGACGGGGAGCGACCAGGGCATCATGCGTGGACGAGCCTCTGCTCGGCTCCGACGACGCCCTCGGAGCGGATCTGGTCAGCCCCGGTGAGCTCCTGGTAGGAGAGCACCGCCAGGCGCGGGGCCATCGGGTTCACCAGGCGGTGGACCGCGGCCCGGATCTGCGGCGCACACACGAGCACCGGACGGATGTTGCGGTTCTCGACGTCGGCGGCCATCTGCGCGAGGTTGGTGAGCAGCGCCTGGCTGGTGTCCGGGTCGAGCGCGATCGCATGACCGTGCTCGGAGGGGCGCAGCGACTCCAGGATCCGCTGCTCGAGCTGCGGGTCCAGCGTGATGACGTGCAGGGCCTTGTCGACCAGGTACGGCGCCACGATCGCCGGGCCGAGCGCCATGCGGGCGGCCTCGACGAGCGGGTCGAGCTCCTTGGTGCGGGCCGCGCGCAGCGACAGCGCCTCGAAGATCCGGACCAGGTCGCGGATCGAGACACCCTCCTCGAGCAGCGACTGCAGGACGCGCTGGACCTCGCCGAGGCTGAGCTGGGCGGGGGTGAGCTCGTCGACGACGACGGGGTGGGTGCGCTTGACGACGTCGGTGAGCATCCGGACGTCCTCGCGGCCGAGCAGCCGCGCGGCGTGCGCGGTGATGACCTCGGCGAGGTGGGTCGTGATGACCGACGCGCGGTCGACGACCGTGGCGCCGGACAGCTCGGCCTGGCTGCGCAGCTCGGCCGGGATCCACTTGGCCTCGAGGCCGAAGACCGGCTCCTGGGTGGGGACGCCGGGCAGCGAGCCGAGGTAGTCGCCGATCGCGAGCACGGTGCCCGGAGGGGCCTCGCCGCGGGCGACCTCGACGCCGAACAGCATGATCGCGTAGGTCCGCGACGGCAGCTGCAGGTTGTCGCGGGTGCGCACCGGCGGCGCGACGATGCCGAGGTCGGTGGCGATCTTGCGGCGCAGCGACTTCACGCGGTCGAGCAGGTCGCCACCGCTGGACGGGTCGACCAGGTCGATGAGGTCCGCGGAGAGCTCGAGGCCGAGCGGGTCGACCTGGATCTGCTCGGCGAGCAGCTCCGGGGTCTCCGGCATGGCGAGCGCGTTGGACGGGGCGTCGGTCGCGGCCACGGCCTCGACCTCGTCGTCCTTGGGGATCCGGGCCGAGAAGATCAGCATGACGCCGCCGGCCAGGATGAACGGGATCTTGGGCAGCCCCGGGATCAGGCACAGGCCGAGGGAGGCGAAGCCGGCGACGCGCAGCGGCATCCGGTTCGCGCCGAGCTGGCGGATGATGTCGGAGCCCATGTCGGACTTGCTGACCGAGCGGGTCACGATCAGACCGGTCGCGACGGAGAGCAGCAGCGCGGGGATCTGCGAGACCAGGCCGTCGCCGATCGACAGCAGGCTGTAGGTCTCGATCGCCTCGCCGAACGACATGCCCTGCTGGGCGACGCCGACGGCGAAGCCGCCGATCAGGTTGACCAGCGTGATGATGACCGCCGCGATGGCGTCACCCTTCACGAACTTGGAGGCACCGTCCATCGAGCCGTAGAAGTCGGCCTCGGCGTGCACCTCGGCGCGCCGCACGCGGGCCTCGTCCTCGGAGATCAGGCCGGAGTTCAGGTCGGCGTCGATCGCCATCTGCTTGCCGGGCATCGCGTCGAGGGCGAAGCGGGCCCCGACCTCGGCGACGCGGCCGGCACCGTTGGTGATGACGACGAACTGGATGACGAGCAGGATCGCGAACACGATCATGCCGACGATCAGGGAGCCGCCGACCACGAAGTGGCCGAACGTCTCGATCACCTTGCCGGCGTACCCGTCGAGGAGGACCAGTCGGGTGGCGCTGACGTTGAGCGCGAGCCGGAACAGCGTCATCACCAGGATGACGGCAGGGAACCCGGCGAAGTCGAGAGGCCGGTTCACGAACATGGCGACGAGGAGGACCAGGAGCGCGCCGGTGATGTTGAACGCGATCAGCAGGTCCAGCACCACGGCAGGGAGCGGCACGACCAGCATCACGATGATCATCACGATGCCGACCGGTACGGCCAGCTGGGACAGCCGCTTCAAGGGCACGGAACGCCTCCATGAGTCGATTCGACGAGCGCCGTCCCTGGCACCACACTCCGACTCCGTCCTGGCGTCAGGAGTCTCATCGGCTGGCGCTGACCTGATCTGAAGCATTACGGCGACCCGGTCGCGCGACCTCCGGCAGCGGCGCGTCGATGCGCGGGCTCTTGTGCTCGCCGCCGCGCTGTCCCTTGGTACGCCGGCTGATGACGAACGCGAGCACCTGGGCGACGGCGCCGAACAGCTCGACCGGGATCTCCTGCCCGACGGTCGTGCTGTGGTACAGCGCGCGCGCCAGCGGCACGTCGCGCACCAGGGGCACCTCGGCGTCGGTCGCCTTCTCGCGGATGTTCTGCGCGATCACGCCGGCGCCACGGGCGACGACGCGCGGTGCGCCCTTCTCGGCGTCGTACTTCAGCGCCACCGCGAAGTGGGTGGGGTTCACGAGGACGACGTCGGCCGTCGGGATGTCGGCCATCATCCGGTTGCGGGCCATGGCCAGCTGGCGGGAGCGGATCGCGCCCTTGAGCAGCGGGTCTCCGTCGGACTGCTTGTGCTCCTGCTTGATGTCTTCCTTCGACATCTTGGTCTGCTTGCCGGTCTTGTGGCGCTGGAAGCCGTAGTCGGCGAGCGCGAGCAGGACGCCGATGAGCGCGACGTTGCGGAGCATCCCGAGGGCGTTGTCGGCGAAGCCGTTGATGACGGCGTCCATCGGCACCATGCCGCCGACGTACGGCAGCATCGCCTTGATCGACATCCAGACGAGGAACGCGACCAGGCCGCTCTTCAGCAGCATCTTCGCGCCGTCCCAGAGCAGCCGCATGCCGAACATGCGCTTGAACCCGGCGAGCGGGTTGATCTTGCTGAGCTTGGGCTTGAGGGACTTGGTCGCGAGGAAGAACCCGCCCTGCGCGAGGGCTCCGGCGACGCTCACCAGCATCACGCCGGCGCCGAGCAGCAGCAGCGCGAGCAGCACGTGGGTGAGTCCGCGGCCGAGCAGCTCGAACGCCAGGGAGACGTCGGCCTCGCCGGCGGACGACAGACAGGTCGCCATCAGCTCCTCGAGCACGCCGATCTCGTGGCCGAGCAGCTTGGGGATGACGCCCGCGAACAGGAGCAGGGCCGCCCAGGCGCCGACCTCCTGGCTCCGGGGGACCTTGCCCTCCTTGCGGTTCTCCTTGTTCTTCTTCGCTGTGGGCTTCTCGGTCTTCTCACCGCTCATCGGTCGCTCACCCCGCGCCCGACATCGTGGACATCGCCTGCGTGGAGAGCTCGACCAGGTGGTCGATCGCGCCGGGGAGCACGGGGAACGTCAGCCCGACGAGCAGCAGGGTCAGCCCGATCTTGACCGGGAACATCACGTTGATCGCGTTCAGCTGCGGCGCCACCTTCGTGAGC
The DNA here is from genome assembly GCF_022761125.1 of Nocardioides sp. SR21. Taxonomy (GTDB): domain Bacteria; phylum Actinomycetota; class Actinomycetes; order Propionibacteriales; family Nocardioidaceae; genus Nocardioides. Next base: position 256,460 of record NZ_JAKWJR010000001.1, read on the forward strand.
AGTGCGAGGCCGATGTCGGCGATGAACAGCACCGCGATGATCGGCAGCGCGATCTGCACGGCGGTGGTGAAGAACAGGTCGAACGCCGTGAGCAGCACGCCCTCGAAGGTGTGCCACTCGGGAGAGGTTCCGAGAGGGAGGAACTCGAAGGTCTTGAGCAGGCCACCGATCACGATCAGGTAGCCGCCGCTGATGAACAGCAGCACCGTCGCGAGCATCTGGTGGAACTTGCCGAACACCGTGGTGTTGTTCATCGACATCGGGTCGAAGCCCGAGGCGAGGGAGAAGCCGCCGAACACGTCGATGAGGGATCCCGCTGCGGCGATCGCCTCGAAGAGGAGTCGGCAGATGAAGCCCATGGAGACGCCGATCAGCACCTGGGTGAACACGTTGATCAGCAGGCCGATCGTGGTCGCCGGGATCTGCTGGCCGCTGGGGGCCACCGCGAAGGCGAGACCGAGCGAGAGCACGGCCTTGGCCATCGGCGGGACGCTCCTGCCGGAGAACGGCGGGACCACGGCCATCCAGGCCGCGATCCGCACCGACGCGAGCAGGAACGCGATCAGTGGCTCGCCGGCGACGGTGAGCGTCATCGGCCGGTCAGTTGAGCATCGCGGGCAGCCCCGCGAACAGGTCGTTGGTGAACGTCACCAGGGTGTGCATCATCCAGTTGCCGCAGAACAGCAGCGCGATGCCGACACCGAGGAGCTTCGGCACGAACGACAGCGTGACCTCCTGGATCTGGGTCAGCGACTGGAAGAGCGAGATCGTGAACCCGATGACGAGCGAGGTGACCAGGATCGGCGCGGAGAGCTTCAGTGCGACGACCATGGTGTGCAGCGCGATCTCGATGATGGCGGTGTCAGTCATGGGGACCCCTAGGTTCCGTAGCTGGAGACGAGGGCCTTGATGACCAGCGCCCAGCCGTCGACGAGGACGAACAGCAGCAGCTTGAACGGCAGCGACACCATGACGGGCGGCATCATCATCATGCCGAGCGCCATCAGCGCCCCGCTGACGACCAGGTCGATGACCAGGAACGGGATGAAGATGATGAAGCCGATGATGAACGCCTGCTTGAGCTCGGTCAGCACGAACGCGGGGATCAGCGTCGTCATCGACACCTCTTCCCGGTTGGCCGGCAGCTCCCGGTCCGCGACGTTCGTGAGCAGCACCAGCTCGTCGTCGTCGGTGTTGTCGAGCATGAAGTCCTTGAGCGGCTCGGTGCCCGCCTCGATCGCCTGCGACGCGGTCTTGTCGCCGTTGAGGTAGGGCTGGAGCGCGACCTCGTTGATCTCGGAGAGCACCGGGCCCATCACGAACAGGCTGAGGAAGAGCGCGAGGCCGGCGAGGACCTGGTTCGGCGGGGTCTGCTGGAGACCGAGCGCGTTGCGGGTCAGGCCGAGGACGATGAAGATCTTGGTGAACGCCGTGCAGCTGAGCAGGATCGCCGGCAGCAGCGAGATCAGCGTCAGGCCGATCAGCACCACGACCGAGTTGCTCGGGTCGTTGGTGATGCCGTCCAGGTTCACGGTGACGTCGGAGCCTCCGGTCCCACCGCTCGGGCCGTCCGGACCGTTCGGGCCGCCGGGGGCCGCGTTCGCGACGGCCGGGAGCAGGAACACCGTGACGAGGAGGGTCGCGGCGACGAACAGGGCCCGGCCGAGCTTCCGCCCGATCACGACGCCCTCTTGGTCGCGGCCGCGAGGGCCTGCTTCCAGGTGTCGACGCTCAGGACCGAGCCGGCGAGCGGCGAGGTCGATCCCTGGGGGAGCGAGATCATGGGCTTCTTCGGAGCGTCGTCCTCGACAGCCTCCTCGAGCTCGGGGAGCTCGATCTCGTCGGGGTCGAGCTCGGTGAGCACGCGGACCTGGTGCTCGGTGGTGCCGAGGACCAGGACCTTCGACCCGACCGACACGACGGAGATCGTCGAGCCGCGGGTGATGTGCTGGCGGTGCAGGATCTGCACCATCGCGCCGCTCTTGCCGCGGAACTTGCGGCCCCCGACGCGGGCGAGGAGGAGCAGCAGGCCGAGGACGAGCGAGAGCGAGAGGACCAGGCGTACGGCGAGCTCGACCACGTCAGCTCGCCGCGCCGTCGGTGAGGATCTCGGTGATGCGCAGGCCGTAGTCCTCGTCGATCACGACGACCTCGCCGCGGGCGATCAGCCGGCCGTTGACCAGGAGGTCGGCCGGGCTGCCGGCGGCGCGGTCCAGCTCGAGGACGGTGCCGGGAGCCATGTCGAGCAGCTCGCGCACGGTCATCCGGGCGCGGCCGATCTCGACGGTGACCTCCATGTCGACGCCGTGCAGCATCTCGATGCCGCGCGACTGCGTGGCGCGCGGCGCCGCGTTCTCGGTGACAGGCGCGGCGATCGGCGCGGGGGCGGACGGAGCCGGGGACGCGAAGGCGGCGTCGAGCAGGACGGCCTCGGGGACCAGGATCGCGGCGGCGGTCTCGGTGCCGTTGAGCGGGATCGTCACGAACGGGAAGCCGACGTCTCCGACGACCAGCGACGGGTCGAGCTGACGGGCGGCGCCGACGCGGGCGCCGAGGGCCTCCGCGAACGCGTCGAGCGTCGGCTGGATGGCAGCGGCCAGGTCGAGCCCGCCGAGCGGGCTGGAGGCGAGCGCGGTGACCAGGTCGTCGCCGACCAGCACGGCCACGCGACCGGTCGCGTCGCCCTCGAGGTCCGCGACGACCGCACCGGCGAACGGCTCGGCCACGCCCTCGCCACCCTGCAGCGGCGTACCCGCCGTGAGCGGCTCGGCGGCCGGCAGGACGGCGGCCGCGGCGCTGGCCGCGGTGATGGCGATCTGGATGTCGGCGGTCGGCGCGGTGGTCATGCGTTCTCCTTCGAGGTGCCCACGATGAGGGCGGCGAGTCGGTGTCCACTGGCACCGGCGGTGGCGTGGGCGAAGTTGATGCCGTCGACGACCACCTCGAGGGGGGCCGCGGCGGGGTGGGCGAGCCGCAGGGCGTCGCCGGGCTTGAGGGCGGCGAGGTCGACCGGGCCGAGGTTGGTCGGCCGGAGCCGGACCGCGACGTCGACCGGGACCCGCTGGAACTGCTGCTTGAGCTCGGCGGCGGCACGCTCGCGCTTGACCCGCTCGTGGTCGGAGAGCTCGGCGGGGGCGCCGGCGCGGACCAGGTGGGGGAGCAGGCCGGAGAACGGCATGCAGAGCGTCATCCGGAAGCTGCGCTCGTTGATCTTGAGCTCCAGGGCGGCAGCGACCATCACGTCGGCCGCGCCCGCCACCTGGGCGAACTGGGGGCTGTACTCGACCCCGCGGACCTTCGGCTGGAACGAGCCGATCGTCGCCATCGAGTAGCGCATCTCGCCGAGCAGCCGCTCGACCATGCCGCCGGCGACGCCGGCCTCGATCTCGGTCAGGGGGCGCTCGGGCTGGTCGATGCGACCCGGGCCACCGAGCATGTGGTCGACGCAGGTCATGATCGCGACCAGCGGGACCTCGAAGACGCCCTGCGCGAAGAGCGGGTCGGCCGAGAAGATCGTCAGGTACGTCGAGCTGTCGAGCGAGTCGATGTACTCGGCGTAGGTGCGCTGGTCGACCGACGTGAGGGTGACGACGCAGACGGTGCGCAGCGACGACGTGAACACGGTCGTCGCCTGGCGGCAGAACCCGTCGAGCGCGAGCTGCAGCATCCGCGAGTGCTCGCGCGACAGCTGGATCGGCTGCCGGAAGTCGTACGGCTGCGGCTCGGGACGCCGGTCGGCGCGGGCAGGCTCAACCGCCTCGGGGTGCGCGGTGAGCTCTTCGGTGGGGGGCACACCCAACCATTCGGCGCTGGGGACGCCGACTTGAGTGGATTCGAGGATCCGCCCGAAGTGTGACCCAGATCACACCGTGTCCGGGTGAGGGTCACGCCTCGGGGTACTGGGAGCTCCTAGGGGCCTTCCTAGGGGGTCACTGGGTGACGAAGTCGGTGAAATACACCTCCAGCACCTCACCGTGGTACGCGTGGTCGAGCTCCTCCTCGAGCTCCTCCTTCAAGTGCTTGCGCTCCTTGGCGGTCTGGACCTCTTCCATGGACTTGCCGCTGAACAGCTCGATGGTGGCGTCCAGTGCCTTGCTGCCGTCGACCTCGTGGGCGCCCTCGACCAGCTGCAGGGCCAGGCCGAGGCGCAGGTAGTGCCCCTCCTCGAGGTTGATCTGGATGGCCTCGAGAGGCACCACCTCACCGGGGACGGGCGCGGCCTCGGCGCTGGACGGCTTGAGGAAGAACCAGTAGCCGGCGCCCCCGACCAGCACCAGCACGAGGGCGATGATGATCAGCTTCTTCTTGCTCTTCTTGGGCTTCTCGTCGCCGTCGGCGGTGGCCTCGGGCGCTTCCTTCGTCTTGGTGCTCATCCTTCAACTCCCTGGTTGGCGCCCGATCGGGCGTTGATGACGTCGTCGATCAGCTGGCTCGACATGGCGTCGGTTCCCGGGAGGACGACGATGTCGACCCGCTTGTTGATGTCTTGAGACGCGGGCAGGCTCGGGTCGATCAGTGGTTCGGTGTGGCCGAAGGCGGAGGCCGACAGCCGGCTCTGGGGGATGCCGTGGAGCTCGTTCAGCCGGCGCAGCACCGTCACGGCGCGCGCGGCCGACAGGTCCCAGTCGGTGGCGTAGAGGCGGGGGCGGACCGGCTCCTGGTTGGTGTGACCATCGAGGCGGAGGGCGTTCGGGATGTCCGCGAGCACCGGCGCCAGCGTGTCCACGACCTGCTGGCCGCGCGCGCTCAGCGACGCGATGTCCGGCTGGAAGACCACGTGCCGCGACACCAGGCTGACCACCAGGCCGCGCTCGTCGATGATCGTGCGGACGTCGTCCTGCAGACCCTTCGCCTTCAAGGCGCCCAGCAGCTTCACCTCGACCGCCTTGAGGTTGCTCGCCTCGGCGCGTGCCGCGGCGAGCTGGCGCTGGCGCTCGGTCTCCGCGTCGGACGTGACGGGGTTCCCGGGCGGGGTGTCGAGGCTGTCGATCAGCGAGCCGGTGACCAGGTCGGGCTCGACCGCGGCGTCGTTGTCGTCGAGGATCGACTTGCTGCCCTGGAGCACGTTGGACTCCGCGCCGAACCCGACGGACAGGCTGTCGCGCAGCGCCTCGTACTTGGTCTGGTCGACCTGGCTCATGGCGAACATGACGATGAACAGCACCATCAGCAGCGTGAGCATGTCGGCGTACGTCACGAGCCACCGCTCGTGGTTCTCGTGCTCCTCGTGGTCCTCTTGCCTGCGGCGCCGGCTTCGGGGGGCTGACATCAGGCGGCCTCCTCCTCGCGTTGGCTCGCCGGGAGCAGGGAACGCAGTCGCTGCGCGACCAGACGCGGGTTGGAGCCGGCCTGCAGTGCGCCGACGCCCTCGATCACGAGCTCCATCTGGGCGACCTCGAGCTCACCGAGCCGGGTGATGCGGGCGCCGACGGGCAGGAAGATCGCGTTGGCCGACAGCACGCCCCACAGGGTGGCGACGAACGCGCCGGCGATCAGGTGGCCGAGCTTCTCGGGCTGGGCGAGCTGCTCCAGCACGTGGATCAGGCCCATGACGGTGCCGACGATGCCGATGGTCGGCGCGTAGCCGCCGGCGGAGTTCCAGAACTTGGCGGCCTGCTTGGTCTCCGCCTTCTTGGCGTGGACCTCGGCCTCCAGGATGTCGCGGAGCTCCTCGGGGTCGGTGCCGTCGATGGCCATCGTCAGTGCCTTGACCAGGAACGGGTCCTCGAGGTCGCTGACGTAGTCCTCCAGGGCCAGCAGGCCCTCGCGGCGGGCCTTGTCGGCGAGGGTGACCAGCTCGGGCACCAGCTTGGCGCCGCTCGGCGCGGGGCTGGTGAACGCCTTGATCAGGCCACGGAACGAGAGCTTCGCGTCGGCCATCGTGCCGCCCGCCAGGCAGATCACGAGCGTGCCGCCGAACACCAGGAGCATCGGCGGGATCAGGATCATCGCCATGGGGTTTCCACCCTCCATGACGTTCACCACCACGACGATGACGAACGCGAGGAGGATGCCGATCAGGGTTGCCGGATCCATCAGCTTTCCGTCCCATCGACTCGGTGGAGCTCGGTCACGGTGCCGAGGTGGCTAGGACTGGGCTCCTGCCACGGCTCGACGTCGAGGAGGGTGCTCAGGGCCAGGACCTCACCGCGGTGACGGCGCACGGCGGAGACGACGTCCTCGAGGGCGTCCACGACGACGTACTTCTTGCCGTCGACCAGCGTGATGACCGTGTCCGGCGTCGCGTCGATGCGCTCGATCAGGTCGGAGTTCAGAGCGAACACCGTTCCGGAGAGTCGCGTGAGCGTGATCATGGGTACCGTCCTTGGGCTGTGGTGCGAGCGGCCGTCCGTGGCTGCTCGGGGTATTCATCGGCCTGCCTGGTCCAGACCTGAGATGTACGTCCGAAAAAGCGAGCGCCCGGCACCGCCTCCTGTGGAGGAGTCGGTGCCGGGCACGCGGTGCGCCGGCGGTCGGCCGTCAGCGCTTGATGTTGACGAGCTCCTCGAGGACCTGGTCGGAGGTCGTGATGACCCGCGAGCTGGCCTGGAAGCCGCGCTGGGCGAGGATCAGGTTGGTGAACTCCTGCGCGAGGTCGACGTTCGACATCTCGATCGCGCCGGAGACCATCGAGCCGCGGGTGCCCTGGCCGGAGACGCCGAGCTGGACGGCGCCCGAGGCGGTGCTCTCGCCGAAGCTGGTCTCGCCGGTCTTGTTCAGGCCCATCGGGTTGGCGAAGTCGGCGATCGCGATCTGGGCGATGACCTCCTTCGAGCCGTCCTCGAACGTGCAGGTGACCTTGCCGTCGCGGCCGATCTCGTACGACTGCAGGTCGTAGGTGCCGGTCGAGTCCTGGGTCGGCAGCGTGATCTTGCCGAGGTCGCTGGCGTCGGACGGCGAGCTCATGACCGGGTCGCCGGCGGCGTCGACCGCGTAGCCCTGGACGTAGCCGCCACCCGGGTTCACCAGGTCGCGGTTCGGGTCGAAGTTGAACGCACCGGCGCGGGTGTACGTCGTGGTGCCGCCGCGGTTGATGACGTAGAAGCCGTCGCCCTGGAGCATCAGGTCGGTCGGGCGGCCGGTGGTCTGCGCCGAGCCCTGGTTGAAGTTGGTGTTGGTCGCCGCGACCTGGACGCCGAGGCCGACCTGGATCGGGTTGGTGCCGCCGGCGCCGCCAGCGGCGTTCGGCGCGGAGCTGTTGGTCAGCATCTGGGACAGGGTGTCCGAGAAGACCGTGGAGCTGGACTTGAAGCCGGCGGTGTTCGCGTTGGCGATGTTGTTGCCGGTGACGTCGAGCATGGTCTGGTTCACGCGCAGGCCGCTGATGCCGGCGAAGAGGGAGCGAAGCATGTGGATCTCCTGGGGGGTGTCAGTGGATCTGGGGGGTCAGGGGTCTGAGGTTCAGGGAGCGGGCGTGTCGCCCGTGGTGTCACCCGTGGTGGTGTCACCGGTGGAGGTGTCGTCGGTCGGGGTCGTCGGGGTCGTCGGGGCCGGCGGGGTCCCGACGGACTGGACCTGGCCGAGAGAGACGCTCTGGCCGCCGATCTGGAGCATCGGCCCGGTGGCGTCGAAACTGACCGAATCGACCACACCGGAGATCGGCTTGCCGTCGGCGTCGATGTAGGTGACGTTGCGACCGACCATGTTGCTGGCGCCGAACGACACCGAGGTGGCGAGGAGCGCCGCGGTCTGGTCGGCGACGTCCTGCATCTTCTCCAGCGACGTGAACTGCGCGGACTGCGCGAGGAACTCGCCGGAGTCGGCCGGGTTCAGCGGGTCCTGGTAGCGCAGTTGGGCGACCATCAGGTTGAGGAACATCTCCTTGTCCTCGCTGCTGGACTGGTTGGCGGGCGTGTACAGCCCGGGCTGCGTCGTCGTACCGACGGCTTCAGTGGCCCCTACGGTCACGGTGGCTCCTCACATCGTCACGTCGAGGCCCGTACGGGCCTGCGTGACTGACTCGGTGGGCCGCGACGGGTTCGTCGGGGCCTGGGTGCCGTCCGTGGCGTTGTTGCTTCCGTTCGTGTGGTTCCGGGACTGGCCGCCGGTGGCGTTCTCGCCACCCGGGCGCCCGGTCCAGCTGCCGGCTCCGCCGGCGAGGTCGGTGGGTACGCCGGAGCCGCTGGACGCGGCCGCGGGCTGGCTGACCGTCGTGCCGGGCTGGGCGCCGAGCAGGTCGCGGACCACGATGCGCGAGTCACCGCGGCCGACCAGGTCGAGCAGGCGGTGCAGCTCGGAGGCGCCCTCGGTGAGCGCCGCGCGGGCGTCGGCGCCGGCCGCGAGGCTGACCTCGAGGTTGCCGCCGCGGCTGGTCAGGACGACCCGGACCTCGCCGAGCGCCTCGGGGTTCAGCTTGATGGTGACCCGCTGCGGACCGTTCGGGTTGTTGACCACGCGGACGACCTCGGGGAACACCTGCCGCGTGACCTGGCTGGCGTCGACCGGTGCGGCCGACGACGTGGTCGTGACCGGAGCGGTGCCGGCGACCGGAGCCACGGTGGTCGTGGCCGGTGCGGTGGCGGAGCGCTGCTCCGAGGTGGCCGGGCGCTGTTCGACACCGGCGACGGCGACGTCGGGGAGCTCGGCGTCCGGCGCCGAGGTCGGGGCCGTTCCCGTGGCAACGGTGGGCTCGTCGGCCTTGGCCGACGCGGGCCGATCGGCGACGGGGGTCGTCGGCAGCGCCGCGGGGGTGGCGACCGCGGCGGTGACGGCCGGGACGGCGGCCACCGCGGGCGCCGCGGTCGCGGTGGCGGCAGACGCCTGCTCGGCCGGCGGGGCCTGGATCGTCACCGGCGCGAGGACGGGGACGACCGCGGCAGCGGCGGTGTTGATGTCGGGGAGTGAGGTCGTGGGCACGTCGACGGCCGGGGCGTCCGGGACGACGGTGGCGAGCTGAGCGTCCTCGGTGGCCGGCTTCACCAGCGCGTCGATGACGTCGGCGGTCGCCGCGGTGGAGCCCTCGACAGGCAGCTGCACCGGCTCCTGGCCGGGCACGGCCGCGGCGAGGTCGCCGCCCGGCTGCGCCGCGCCGTCGAGCAGGCCCTGGACCAGGGCGAGGAAGGCGTCGCCGGTCGAGCCGGTCGAGCCGGACGTGCCGGCCTGCCCGGTGGACTGCCCGGCCTGCCCGGGGACGAGACCCGGGAACAGACCGATCGGGGTGGTGGTCATGCGGCCTCCAGCTTGGACATGATGGAGCGGACGTAGTTGGTGGTCTCCGTGTACGGCGGGATGCCGTCGTAGCGCAGCACCGCACCCGGACCGGCGTTGTACGCCGCCAGTGCGAGCTCGGTGCTGCCGAACCGGTCGAGCAGCCCGCTCAGCAGGCGGGCGGCGCCGTCGACGGCCTGGGCCGGGTCGTAGGGGTTGGTGACCCCGAGGCCCTGCGCGGTCGCCGGCATCAGCTGCATCAGGCCCTGGGCGCCGGCCGGGCTGGTGGCCTGCGGGTTGAAGCCGGACTCCTGGCTCGCGACGGCGGCCAGCAGCTTCGAGCTCACGCCGTACCGCTGCGAGGCCTGCTCGAAGAGCGCGGCGTACGGCGTGCCCGCGGCGACCCTGCCGCTGGGGGCGGTCAGGGGACTCACCGCGGCGGACGGGTCCGGGAGGATCCGGCGGATCGCGGTGGGGGTCTCGTAGACCGAGCTGACCTTGACGTCCTGGCCCGGACGCGGCGCCTCGATCATCTGGTTGCCGCCGATGTAGATGCCGACGTGGTGCACCGGCGAGCCGAACGCCAGGATGTCGCCGGGCTGGGCATTGGCGAGCCCACCCTCGACAGGGCGGCCGGCCTCGGCCTGCTGGTACGACACCCGCGGCAGCTCGTAGCCGAGGTCCTTGTAGACCCGCTGGACCAGGCCGGAGCAGTCGAGCCCGGTGTTCGGGTCGGTGCCGCCCCAGACGTAGGGCACGCCGATGTACTTGCGCGCCGCGTTGACCACGGCCTCGCCCTGGCTGCTGCCGGTCGCGGTCGTGGTGCCGTCGGTGACCTGACTGAGTTGGTCGGCGAACTGGGTGCCGGTGGTGCTCGTGGTCTGCCGCGGCGCGAGCGCCGCCAGCTGCGACTGGATCTGTGCGATCCGGCTCGTCACTTCCTGAACACTCACGACGCCTCCATCTCACTCTGGGCGCGGCGCCAGAGGTCGGTGCCGACCTCGTCCTGCTCGCGGTCCTCGCGACGACGGCGCTCCTGGAGCGCGGCGGCGACGCGGCGGGCGACCAGGGACTCGACAGCGGCGAGCCGGCTGCGGTCCTCGATCCAACGGTTGCGGGCCAGGAGGGTCAGCCCCTGGGCGGACTCGAGGCCGGCGCGGGCGGCGACCAGCGCGTCGCCCAGGGCCTCGCGGTGGTGCTGACGAGCCTGGAACGACGCGACGTCGGTCGTGGCGTGGGTCGACACCGCGGCCAGCTGGCGCTCGAGCTCGGCGATCTGGTCGAGGACGGCGCGCTCCTCGGCGAGGGCGGCCGCGAGACCGATCCGGCTGTCGCGCTCGCGCACGCTGCGGAGGCGGACCAGGCCGCGGAGGTTCGAACCGGCGCGCTTCATGAGGCCATCAGCTCGCGCAGGGCCGACCAGGTGTCGGCGGCGGGCGTGGTGTCGTCCATGTCCTGGCGCAGGAAGTCGTTGATCCGGGGGAGCAGGGCGATCGCCGCGTCGGCATCGGCGTCCGCGCCGGCGACGTACGCGCCGATCTCGACGAGCTCCTTGACCGAGCGGTGCGCGGCCAGCAGCCGGCGCATCCGGTTGGCGTCCTGCTTGCTCTCCGGGGTCGTGATCGCCGAGGCGACGCGCGAGATCGACTCGAGCACGTCGATGCTCGGGAAGTGCGCGGACGTCGCCAGCTCGCGAGACAGCACGACGTGGCCGTCGAGGATCGAGCGGGCCGCGTCACCGATCGGGTCCTGCAGGTCGTCGCCCTCGACGAGGACGGTGTACAGGCCGGTGATGCTGCCCTCGGGCGACGTACCGGCACGCTCGAGCAGGCGGGGGAGCAGGGCGAACGCGCTGGGCGGGAAGCCGCGGGTGGCCGGCGGCTCGCCCGCGGACAGGCCGATCTCACGCTGGGCGAGGGCGACGCGGGTGAGGCTGTCCATCATCAGCACGACGTGGCGACCGCTGTCGCGGAACCACTCGGCGATCCGGGTGGCGACGAACGCGGCACGCAGGCGGACGACGGGGGGCTCGTCCGAGGTGGCGACGACGACGATCGACCGGGCCAGGCCCTCGGGGCCGAGGTCGTTCTCGAGGAACTCCCGGACCTCGCGGCCACGCTCACCGATCAGGGCGATCACGGAGATCTCGGCGTCGGTGCCGCGGGCGATCATCGAGAGCAGGGAGGACTTGCCGACGCCGGAGCCGGCCATGATGCCGAGGCGCTGGCCGCGCCCGCAGGCGATCAGGGAGTCCATGGCGCGTACGCCGAGGCCGAGCTGGGTGTCGATCCGCGGACGGCTGAGGGCGGCGGGCGGGGTGTTGTCGACGACCACGCTGTCGAGGTGGCCGAACGCCGGGCCGCCGTCGATCGGGCGGCCGAGGCCGTCGAGCACGCGGCCACGCAGGGCCTCGCCCACGGGGATCCGCAGGCCCTCGCCGGTCGCGCGGACGTGGTCGCCGGCGCGCAGGCCGGTGGTCTCGGCGAGCGGGAGGCAGGTCAGCAGGTTCTTGTCGCTGGCGACGACCTCGATCGGCACGATGCCGGCAGCGCCGTCGACCTCGAGCAGGTCGCCGAGCGCAGCGGAGACGCCGGCGACCGTGACGCGCAGGCCGAGCAGGCCGACGACGCGACCGCGCTGGGCGGGACGCACGGCGACGCGGGCCCGGTCGACCCGGGCCTCGGTGAGGACGGTCATCGCAGTGCCTCCCGGAGCCGCGTGAGGGCGGTGCCCACGCGCAGGTCGATGGCGCTGGTCTCGGTCTCCACGACGGCGTCGTGGCGTGCGAGGTCGGGGTCCACCACGAGGCGGACACCGTGCTCGTGAAGGGCGGCGACCGCGTCGCTGTGGACGACCGTGGGGTGCAGCCGGACCGTGGTGGTGGGGTCGTCGGGCAGCACGGCCAGCACGCGGCTGACGGTGGACGCGCCGGGGTAGGCCTCGACCGTGAGCTCGTGCCCGAGGATCGTCTCGGTCAGCTCGAACGCGAGGTCGACGGCCTGGTCGGCGATCCGGGTCGCGACCTCCTGGGCGGCGGAGCTCAGCTTGTCGGCGGCAGCGACCAGCGCGAGGAGCGCGGCCTGGTGCTCGCGCTCGCGGCGCAGCTCCTCCTCCTCGTGGCGCTGCTCGACCAGGGTGGCCGTGACGGCCGCCAGCTCGAGCGCCTCCCGGCGTCCCTCGGCCCAGCCCACGGAGTAGCCCTGGGCGCGCGCGGCGTCCCGGGTCCGCTCGGCGAGGACGCCGAGGGCAGCCTCGGTGACCTCGTCGCCGAGGACGGCGTGGTCGCCGAGGCGGGTCCACGTTCCGGTGCGCAGGTCGGGCCGGACCACGGTCTCGTAGCCGGCCTCGCCCAGGTCAGACGACAAGCTCATCGTCACTGCCCCGGTGGATGGTGATCTGGCCCTGCTCCTCGAGCTGACGGATGACGCGGATCACCGACTGCTGAGCCTCTTCCACCTGCACGAGGCGGACGGCGCCGAGCAGCTCGATCTCCTCGACGAGGTTCTCGGCGGCCCGGGTCGACAGGTTCGCGGTGATCTTGTTGCGGACCGCCTCGCTGACACCCTTGAGGGCGAGGGCGAGGTCGGCCTCGACGACCTGGCGGACGACGAGCTGGATGGAGCGGTCCTCGAGGTGGACGATGTCCTCGAACATGAACATCCGGCTGCGGACCTCGTCGGCCAGCTCGGCGTCGAGCGCCTCGAGGCCCTCGACGATCTGACGCTCGGTCAGGCGGTCGGACCGGTTGATGATGTTGACCAGCGGGTCGACGCCGCCGACGCGGGACATCTCGCTGGGCTGCAGCACCGACGACAGCTTGCGCTCGAGGTTGGCCTCGACCGACCGGATGATCTCCGGCGAGGTCCGGTCCATGACCGCGATGCGGTGGGCGACTGCGGCCTGCTGGCTCGACGGAAGCCCGGACAGCACCAGCGACGCCTTGTCCGGCGTCATGTGGGCCAGCACCAGCGCGATCACCTGGGGGTGCTCGTCGGCGATGAAGGTCCGCAGCTGGACCGGGTCGGCCCGGTGCAGGAACTGGAACGGCATCTGGATGGCGGCGGCCTGCAGCCGCTCCATGATCTCGGCGGCCTTCTCGGCGCCGAGCGACTGCTCCAGCATGTTCTTGGCGAAGCCGAGACCACCCTGCGCCCAGTTGGCGCGGGCCTTGGCCATCTCGCGGAACTCCTCGAGGACCGAGGTGCTCTCCGCGGAGTCGACGTACTCCAGTCGGGCGATCTCGGCCGAGATGGCCTCGACCTCGCTGTCCGACAGGTGGCTGAGCACCTGGGCGGCAGCGTCCTTGCCGAGCTGGATCAGGACGATGGCGGCCTTGCGGACGCCCATGGTTGCCACGTTCACGGTCATCAGGAGCGCTCCACCAGCCAGCCGCGCAGCAGCGTGGCGACGTCTTCGGGCTGGCCGTCGGCGAGGTTCGCGAGCTCGAGCCGCATCTCGTCGGCCGCGTTGTGCTCAGCAGCCTCCAGCGCAGCCAGCGCCGGGTTGGGCTCGATCGCGACCGCCGAGGCGGCGCGGTCGGCTGCGTCGAGACGCAGCTGCTCGACGAGGTAGGCGGTCTGCTCCTCCTTCTTCTTGGCGCGGCGGCGAGCGCTGAGCCAGGCGAGCAGGACGATCAGCAGGATCGCGACGCCGATGCCGAGGTTGCGGGCCAGCTTCCAGGTCTCCGCGTCCTTCGCAGCCTTGGCGGCGGCAGCCAGCTCGGCGGCCGCGGCCTCGTCGGCGGTGCGGTCGAACGGCATCGTCGAGACCTCGACGGTGTCGCCGCGCTTGAGGTTGATGCCGAGAGTGCCCTCGATGAGCTCCTGGACGTCGGCGACGTTGACCGCCTGGGCGGCCGTGGTGTCGAGGACGGCGCCGACGTGCATCGAGTTCACGCTGCCGGGAGCGGTCTCCCGGTGCTCGACGGTCTTGCCGACGCCGTTGTCCAGGGTGATGGAGCGCTTCTGGTACGCCGAGTTGCCGCCGGTGCCGTTCGTGAACGAGTCCATCTGGCCGTCCGGGCCGACGACGCCGGTCGCGCCACCGGCGCCGGCCGGGCCGCTGTACTTCTCGGTGTTCTCGCTGGAGGAGATCACCGGGGCGTCGTCCGCCTTGTCGTACGTGGTGGACTCCTGGATCGACTTGTCGAAGTCGAGGTCCGCGGTCACCTGCACGATCGAGTTGCCCGGGCCGAGGACGGTGTCGAGCATCGTCTGGATCCGCTTGACGGTGGCCTGCTGGAAGTCGTTGAGCTGCTGGTCGCGCGAGCTCGCACCCATGGCGCCGCCGTCGTCGCCGTTCGAGAGCACCTTGCCCGACGCGTCGGTCACGGTGACGTCGGCCGGGTCAAGGCCGTCGATGCTGGAGGCGACCAGGTGGACGACACCCTGGACCTGCTCGGGCTCCAGGGTGGTGCCGGCGCTGGTGTCGATCAGGATGGACGCGGTCGGCGGGTCCTGCTCGTCGGAGAAGACCTCCTTCTCCGGCAGCGCGAGGTGGACGATCGCGGTGTTCACGCCGTCGACGGCCTCGATGGTGTTGGCGAGCTCGCCCTCCATCGCGCGCTTGAAGTCGGTCTGCTCCTGGAACTCCGAGGTGGAGATGTCCTGGCCGTCGAGGAGCGAGTAGCCGGTGTCGCCACCGGACTCGGGCAGGCCCTTGCCGCTCAGCGCGATCCGCGTCGAGTAGACGTCGTCGCGCGGCACCATGATCGTGCCGCCGCCGTCGGCGAGCTGGTACGGCGTGCCCTCGGCGGCGAGCTCGTCGACGATCGCCGACGCGTCCTCGGACGCCAGGTTGCTGTACAGGGGTGCGTAGTTCGGGGTCGAGACCCAGCGGAAGACCATGAACGCCGCCAGCACGAGCGCGGCCACACCGACGACGGTGATGACGCGCTGGCCCGGCGTGAACGCCATGAACGTGGTACGGACGCGCGTGAGCGTCCGGTTGAGGTTCTGCTTCATCCGATCGGCATCCGCATGATCTCGTTGAAGGCCTCCATGGCGCGGTTGCGCACGGCGACCGTGAGCTGCGCGGTGACGGAGGCTTCAGTGGCGGCGACGGTGTAGTCGTGGATGTCGTCCAGGTCGCCGGTCGCGGCCTGCACGGCCAGGCGGTCCGACTTGTCCTGGACGGCCTCGAGGCGGTCCAGGCCCGAGACGAGCATGTCGCCGAAGGCGGCGCCGCCGGTCTTCGAGGTCTCGTTCACCGCCTCGGTGCCCGCGGGCATCACGGGGGCGACGCTCGGCGTGAAGCCGAGAGCCTCGATCGCGTTCACACTCATCAGGCACGTCCGATCTGAAGCGCAGCGCCGTAGGTCTCCTGCGCGTCCTTGGTGACCTGGGCGGCGGCCTGGAAGCCGCGCTGCGCCATCACCAGCTGGGTCATCTGGGAAGAGAGGTCCATCTCGGGGGCTCGCACGTAGCCGTCGGCGTCGGCGAGCGGGTTCGACGGGTCGGAGACCAGTCGCCCGGCCGGGTCGCTGACCGCGAGGCCGGCGACCTCGACGCCACCGTCCTGCGACGCGCGCATGATCAGCATCTGGGCCTGGAACGCGTCCTGGTCGGTGCTGGTGACGGTGTTGACGTTCGCGATGTTCGACGCGAGCGTGTCGAGCCACGTCTGGTGCGCACCGAGCGAGGAGCTCGCGATGCGCAGCGTGTCGAAGGCGCCCATTACTGAGCGACCGTCTTCATCAGGTCGAAGCGGTCGGTCGTCGCCCGCGTCATGATCTGGTACTGGAACTGGGTCTGGACGGCGGCCATCGTCTCCTTGCGGAGGTCGACGTTGTTGCCGTTGGCACCCACCGGGGTATCCGTCGCGAGGAGCGCGGGCTGGAGGTCGGCGGTGTACTCGCCGGAGCTGATCGCTGCGCGCAGGCTCGTCTCGAAGTCGACGTTCACGGCGCGGTAGCCGGGGGTGTCGACGTTCGCGATGTTGTCAGCGATGACCCGCTGGCGCTGGGCGATACCGTCCAGTGCTGAGTCGAGCACCGCACCGACCGGACCTGAAATGGCGAACGACACGCCAACCTCCGTTGATACGAGGGTGGTGCCGGTCCATCGGCCAGGGGGAGAGCAATCCGTCGCTCACTGGTTACTTCGGCGTCTGATCGCTCGACTTGAGAAGATGTCGAGGGAGATTCGCCCTGTTTTGAGCCGGATCAGGCGTCGATGTCGAGGTAGAGCGACGGCCGGCTGCGGCCATTGGTCGCCCGGTCGACGCGCGCGGCGAACTGGTGCTGCCGGCGGGTGCGGTCGACCACGTGGGACAGGGCGCGCTCGGCGCGCTCCTGGCGCTGGCGGATCTCGATCGCCCGGTCGACCAGGTCGGCGGGGATGGGGCCGGCCAGCTGCGGCTCGTCCCACGGGTCCAGCGCCTCGTGGTCGGACTCGGGGTCGACGAGGAGCCGCTCCACGTAGATCACCTCGAGCTCGAGGCGGTCGAGGGCGGTCTCCCAGTGCAGGTGGTTGCGCGCGTCGAGCGCGCCCGGCTGCAGGTCGTCTGCGGTCAGCCGGGTCACCCGGCGGTGCGCGGTGGTGCTCATGCCGACGCCTGGAGCAGCGACATGGCGGCATCACGCCAGGTGTCACGGAGCTGCGCGACCAGGGTCAGGCAGGACTCGGTGATCGTGAGGTCCTTGGCCATGTTGGCCTTGACCAGCTGGCCGTGGAGGAAGTCGTAGATGGCAGCCAGGCCCGGTCCGCCCTCCCAGGCGTCGACCTTGAGGCTGGCCCGCAGCTCGAGCACGATCTCCTGGGCGTGCAGCAGCGGCGCGTGGGCGTCGCTCGGACGGCCCGAGCGCAGTGCCTCGGCGGCCCGCTCCAGGTCGAGGTTCAGCCGCTCGCACAGCATGACCAGCAGCTGGGCGGGGCTCGCCGTCTGCACGGTCGCGGCCAGATAGGTGTCTCGCGGGTTCTGCATGCTCATCGGTGGTTACCTCACGACCAGCTCGGGAGACCGGCGATCTGGCTGGCGAGCCAGTTGCCCTGGCTCTGCAGGCCAGACAGTGCGGTCTCGAGTGCGGAGTACTGCTTCTCCAGCGCCGCCCGGCGAAGCTCCAGACGGTCGTCCCAGTCGGCGATGGACTTGGTGAAGCGGGTGACCGTCGCGTCGCGGCTCGAGATCGCCGAGGTGAGCGTGCCGCTCACCCGGTCGCAGGCCACGGTCGCGGTCGCCTTGAGGCGAGCGGCCCAGCCGTCGGTCGCGGTCGTCGCGCCGGACGTGAACATCGCGGCCACGGCATCCGGGTCCTTGGCGTAGGCCTCCTTGAACTTGGCCTCGTCGAACACGAGCTTGCCGTAGCGGTCGGTCTGGATGCCGACGTCGGCCATCGTGCTGGTGCCACCCTTGATGAACACCGTCTCGAGGAGCGAGTTGCGGACGGCGCGCGCGGTCGAGTCGCCGGCGAGGCTTCCGGCCGCCGAGGTCGCGGTCTTGGTGGCGGTCAGGCTGTCGATCCCGCCCAGCAGGGAGTTGAGCTGGGTGACGAGGGCCTTGACCGTGTCCGTGATCGTGGTGGGGTCCTGGGCGATCGTGATGGTCGCCTTGGAGCCGATCGCGGCGGTCGGGTCGAGGGTGACGTCGACGCCGGGGGCCAGGTTCGTGAACGTGTTGCTGCTCGACGTCGCGGTGATGCCCGCGCCCAGGCTGATCTGCGCGTCGGCGCCGGCCGAGACGGTCGCGCCGCCCATGAGATCGCTGCCGTCGTCGTTGGTCAGCGTGAAGTCGGTGGTGGCGCCCGTCGCGGTGGACTGCGCGAGCAGGCGGTAGGTGCCGTCGGCGGTCTTGACCGCGGTCGCGGAGACGCCGGTGTCCTTGCTGGAGGCGTTGATCGCGGCGACCAGGTCGGTCAGCGTGCCGTCGCCGGTCGCGATGTCGTGCTCGGTGCCGTCGTGGCTGGTGATCTTCACGCTGGACCCGGTGACGACGACGTCGTTCAGGTCCGCGGAGTCGGTGAAGCCGAGCTGGTGCTTGGCGGCCAGCTTGTCGACGGTGATGGCGAACGAGTTGGCAGCCGCGCTGCCGGCGACCTTGACGGTCACGCCGGTAGCGCCGGCACCGGTGACGGTGCCCTTCACGGTCTGCCAGGTGGTGGCCTTCGAGAGGATGTCGGCCTTGTCGCGCAGCAGCGTCGTGTCGGTGTTGGTCGCACGGAGCGCAGCGAGCTTGGCCTTCTCGGCGGCCTGCTGGGTCTCGAGTCGCGTCTGCGGAAGCGCCTCCAGCTGCATGAGCTGGTCGATGATGTCGGCGGTGTTGAGGCCGCTCGCCAGTCCGCTGATGCTGCTCGTTGCCACGAGATCCTCCTGCTTGTCAGAAAAGGTGGGCAGGTCTAACTGCCCGGAATCCCCGGGGGAGTGGTGACACTCCCCCGGGGATCCATGGGAACCGTCGGTGAATCAGCCGGTGGTTGATCCACCTACGAGATCAGCGCAGCAGGGAGAGAACGCCCTGCGGGGCCTGGTTCGCCTGCGCCAGCATGGACGTGCCAGCCTGCGACAGGATCTGCGAGCGGGTGAAGCTCATCATCTCCTGGGCCATGTCGGTGTCGCGGATGCGGCTCTCCGACGCGGACAGGTTCTCGATCGCGGTGTTGACCGAGTTGATGGTGTGCTCGAACCGGTTCTGCAGGGCACCGAGCGACGCACGCTGCGTGGAGATCGAGTTGATCTCGGTCTGCACCGTGGTGGAGTCGGTGATGACCGCGCCGGAGACGTCGAACGCCTTGAGGGCGGCCGCACCGTCGACGGTGATCGTGTCGGCGGTGTCGTAGCCGACCTGGAAGGTCAGGTCAGCGTCGTTGAACAGGGCCACACCGTTGAACTTGGTGTTGTCCTTGATCCGGACGATCTCCGAGTGGAGAGCGTCGAACTCGCCCTGCAGGGCGGCCTCGGCGTCGGCGTTGCCGGTGACCGCACC
Source organism: Nocardioides sp. SR21 (assembly GCF_022761125.1). Lineage (GTDB taxonomy): Bacteria > Actinomycetota > Actinomycetes > Propionibacteriales > Nocardioidaceae > Nocardioides. The sequence continues at coordinate 275,525 of NZ_JAKWJR010000001.1, forward strand.
GCTCTGGTACTGGACCGAGAGGTCGTTCATGCGCTGCAGCATGGAGTGAACCTCGGTGAGCGCACCTTCAGCGGTCTGCACGACCGAGATGCCGTCCTGGGCGTTGCGGGCGCCGACCTTGAGGCCGCCGACCTGGGCGCGCAGGCCCTCGGAGATCGCGAGACCGGCGGCGTCGTCGCCGGCACGGTTGATCCGGTAACCGCTCGACAGCTTCTCGAGCGACTTCGACAGCTGGCCCTGGGTGACCGAGAGGTTCCGGTACGAGTTGAGGGCGTCGACGTTCTGGTTGATGCGGAGTGCCATGAGGGGGGTTCCTTCCTTGGGGGGTGTGACTGCTGGACCCCATCCGTGGGATCCGTCAGAGGGTCTATCGGCGCCTGCTGAGGAGGCTTGAGGGGGATTCCGAGAAAAGTTTCAGTTTTTTCTGGAGGCCCACTCGGCAGGCACCGAAAGCGGGGGGACGGGCGATGCCGGGGTGATGCCGGGGTGGTGCCGGGGTGGTGCCGGGGTGTCGCTGGGTGGGTCGTCAGCTGGCGTTGTACGTCGCGGCCGGGGTGGGCCTCATCTGGCCGCGCAGGCCGGCGGCGTGCCGGTCGGCGACGGCCGAGAAGTACGCCTCGCGGCGGCGCGCAGCGCAGCCGTTGGGTCGGGCGGCCGGCGCGACCAGCTCGGGGTCGAGCGCCATGTTGAGGGCGTCGCGCAGCAGCACCATCGCCTCGGCCCGCAGCTGCGAGACCCGGGACTCGGTGACGCCGAGGGTCTCGGCGATCTCGCCCATCGGGCGCTCGGCGAGGAAGTACTGCTCGACGACCAGCCGCAGCCGGTCGGGGAGCTCGGCGATGGCCTCGGTCAGGTAGGTGAGCCGCTCGCGGTGCTCGAGCATCGCCTGCGGGTCCGGGGCGCTGCTGACCAGGCGCTCGCCGATGGCGTCGTCCTCGGAGGCGCTGAGCGACAGCACCTGGGCCCGCGACACGTCCTCGTCGTTGGCGATCACCTCTTCGATGGTGATGCCGGCGGCCTGGGCCACCTCGGCGGGGCTCGCGGTGCGGCCCAGCACGGTGGCCAGGTTGGCGCGGGTCATGTCGAGCTCGCGGGAGCGGCGGCGCACGGAGCGCGAGGCCCAGTCGATGCTGCGCAGGTCGTCGACGATCGCACCGCGGATGCGGGTCGCGGCGTACCGGTTGAACGGCACACCTCGCTCGGGGTCGTAGGCGTTGGCTGCTTGGACGAGTGCGGTCAGTCCGGCGGAGGTGAGGTCGTCGCGGTCCACGTGGGACGGCACACGGGACATGGTCTCTCGGACGATGTGTCCGACCAGGGCCATGTGCTGCACGATCAACGCCTCGGAGCCCGGCGGGACGTCGTTATTCGGGGGAGTCACGCCGGAAAGCGTGCAGAGAAAATCAAGCGTTGTCATCCAATACGGGGGAATTCGATCCGATTTCGACAAGTGGGCTGAATCACCCTCAAGTCCCCCTAAAACCCTGCCGATGCATGACCCAGGAAACTCTCGCACTCATGGGTGAATTCGGGTGTTCTGAGGCCCTTCTGAGCCTCCTCCCGTCACGCGTGCGTCACGCGTACTAATACGCCCCGCCGACGCCTGCGAAACCTTGGGCAAAATCCCTCAACACCGCCCTGCGCTGTCCGATCAGTGATCTAGACCAAGAAATCACCATCGATGGGAGCAGGGCACGTGGAGAAGCTGACGTGGGTCCTCTGGAGAGAGCGGGAGCTCCTCGAAGGTCTGCTGTACCGGCTCGAGCTCGAGGAGCTGGTGATGTCCAGCGGCCGCACCCGCTGGATCGCCGCTTCGGCGCGCGACGTCGAGGAGGCGGCCCGTCAGATCCGTGAGGTCGAGGTGCTCCGCGCCGTCGCCGCGGACGAGGCCGCCGAGACCGTCGGCCTGTCGCCGAACCCGAGCCTGAGCGCTCTCGCCACCGCGGCGGACGAGCCCTGGGCCACGATCCTCACCGAGCACCGCGACGCGCTGATGGTGCTCAGCGACGAGATCATCAAGGCCGCCGCGACCAACCGCGGCCTGATCTCCTCCGGCCTGCGTGCCGCGCACGAAACCCTCCTCGGCCTCGGCAACGGGGCGAAGACCTACACCGCCGACGGCGCTGTAGCGGTCGGACAGACCCGCTCGGCCGTCCTCGATCGGAGCCTCTGACCCACATGGCCGGCACTTTCTCCTCCATCAACACCGCGCTGACCGCACTGCGCTACCAGCAGGTCGCGCTCGACATCGCGAGCACCAACGTCGCGAACGTCGGCACGGACGGCTACGTCCGTCGCCGGGTCGTCGGTGAGACCCTCGGCGCGGCCAGCGGCCCGGCGCTGTGGGCACGCTCCAACGAGACCGCCAGCGGTGTGCAGACCTCGCGGGTCGACCGGATGACCGACGCGCTGCTCGACGTGCGCGTCCGTCGCGAGCACGGCCGCCAGGCCAACCTCGACATGCGGGCGCTCTCCCTGGCCCGCGTGGAGACCGGCCTCGCCGAGCCCGGTGACAACGGCGTCGCGCACGCCCTCGGCAAGTTCCGCGCCGCCATCGGCGACGCCGGCAACGCCCCGGGCAGTGACGCCGCGCGCAGCCAGGTCCTGGCCGCCGCCAACACCGTGGTCGACGCGATCCGGCTCCAGTCCACCCACGTCAACGACGAGATCTCGGACCAGCAGGCGCACCTCGACGTCAGCGTCACGGAGATCAACACGCTCACCAAGAACCTGGCGGAGACCAACCGGACGATCGCAGCCGCCAAGGCCGGTGGCTCCGACACCACGACGCTGATGGACGCGCGGGACGCGATCGCGCTGCGGCTCTCGACCCTCACCGGCGCCAAGGCGACCGAGGGCGCGGACGGCCTGATGAACGTCACGCTCGACGGCCAGGAGCTCGTCACGGGCTTCGAGGCCGCGACCATGACGGCGACCGCCGGCCCGCCCGCCACGTCCTTCGAGCTCGACCCCGACGCCACCGGCGCGACCGTCTCGCTCGTCACCGCGAGCATCGGCGGTGACCTCGGTGCCACGGCCGAGCTGCTCGACAACGACCTGCCGCAGTACCTCGCGGACCTCGCGGTGGTCGCCCAGGACCTGGCCGACCACGTCAACGCCCAGCACACCGCGGGCTACGACTCGAGCGGTACGGCGGGCGGCAACATGTTCACGTACGACCCGGCGGACGTGCTCGGAACCCTCGCCGTCGCGATCACCGACCCGAGGGAGCTCGCGCTCTCCGAGGTGCCGGGCGGCGGCAAGGACGGCAACAACGCCCTCGCGCTGTCCAAGTCGGTCGACGTCGACGACTCCTACCAGCGACTGGTCAACGGCTTCGGCAGCAAGGTCAACTCGGCCAAGCAGCTCGCCGACAACCAGCAGGCGCTGACCACCCAGGTCGACAACGCCCGCGAGCAGCTCGCGGGCGTCAGCCTCGACGAGGAGACCGTGAACATGGTCAGCGCGCAGCGCGCCTACGAGGCCGCCGCGCGCGTGATGTCCACTCTCGACGAGGTGCTCGACACCCTGATCAACCGAATGGCGAGGTGATCGCATGCCCACCGTGCGCATGACGCAGTCGATGATGAGCCACCAGGCGATGGGTGGCATGCAGCTCGGCCTCAACCGGCTCGCGAAGGTGCAGGAGCAGCTCGCGACCGGCCGGATCATCAACCGGCCGTCCGACGACCCGACCGGTGCGACCTCCGCCATGCGGATCCGCACCTCGGTCGCGTCCCAGGAGCAGTTCGTCCGAAACGGCGAGGACGCCATGGGCTGGCTCAACCAGCTCGACTCGAGCCTCGCCGACAGCACCGACCTGGTACGCCGCGCGCGCGAGCTCGCGATCCAGTCGACCAGCGGTGCCGTGGGGCAGCCGTCCCGCGACGCGCTCGCCGGCGAGATCGACCAGATCATCGACGGTCTGATGACCACCGCGAACGCGACGTACCTCGACCGACCGGTGTTCGGCGGCGTGACGCCCGACAAGATCGCGTACCACAAGGTCGCGGGTGCCGTGGAGTACGCGCCGACCGCGACCGGATCGCAGGGCGTGCTCCGCACCGTCGGCGACGGCGCGACCGTGCGCGTCGACATGGAGGGCCCGGATGCGTTCGGGCCCGAGGGCGACTCGGTGTTCGACCACCTCGCCGCTCTCGCGGCGGCGCTGCGCTCGAGCGACCCGGCCGGCGTGACCGCCGCGGCGGACGCGCTCGAGCTCGACGGCCAGCGGCTGATCAACTCGCAGGCCGAGATCGGTGCCCGCACCAACCGCGTCGAGTACTCGCTCACCGCCGCGACCGACGCCGGCCTGCGCCTCACGTCGTCGCTCTCGGAGATCGAGAACACCGACATGGTGAAGGCGACCGTCGACCTCCAGCTGCAGACCGTGGCGTACCAGGCCGCTCTCGGTGCGACCGCCAAGGTCATGCAGCCCAGCCTGCTGGACTTCCTGCGATGATGACCGCGACCCTCACCGGGGAGTCCCGGACCTCCCGACCCGATGGAGACACCGTGACCGTGACCGACATGGCGACCGAGACCGAGCTGCCGGTGATCGAGCTCGTGCACCCGATGCCCGGGTTCCCCGATCTCCACAAGTTCGCCCTGGTCCAGCTCGACGACACGGGCCGGCTGTCCAGCCTGACCTCGCTCGAGCAGCCCGACCTGCGCTTCCTCGTGGCGCCGCCGGCGCCGTTCTTCCCCGACTACGAGCCCGAGGTCGACGACGAGGTCGTCTCCGAGCTCGGCATCGAGGAGGTGGAGGACGTGCTGCTGCTCGTCGTCCTGAACGCCGGCCGTTCGCTGGCCGAGACGACGGCCAACCTGGCCGCCCCGGTGCTGGTGAACACGGTCACCCGACGAGCGGCTCAGGTGATCTTGGACCGTCCGGGCCTGCCCGTCGCTGCGCCTCTCATCGCCTGAGTGGGTACCGTGGGCACATGCTGGTTCTGAGCCGCCGTGCCGGGGAGAGTGTCGTGCTCGGTGAGGACATCACCGTCACCGTTCTCGAAGTGCGTGGCGACGTCGTACGCATCGGCATCGATGCCCCGCGTTCGCTGAAGGTCCACCGCGCCGAGCTGCTCGCGCAGCTCGAGGAGAGCAACCGGCAGTCGGCGTCCCCCAGCGAGGACGTCGTGGCGGAGCTCTCGAAGGCCCTCGGCCGCGACCAGGACTGACCCGCTCCACCCCGCGTCATCGAAGCGCCCGCCAGCAGGCGGGCGCTTCGCTTCGGGAATATAGTTGTCATCGTCAACCTTATAGACCGTCGTGAAGAGAGAATCAGTGCCCCAGTCGCCCGCCGAGTCCGGACAGATGACCCACCGCGAGATCCTCGAGGCGCTCAGTGGGCTCCTGCTCGCGATGTTCGTCGCGATGCTCTCCAGCACCGTCGTGTCGAACGCCCTGCCGGTGATCGTCAGCGACCTCAAGGGCAGCCAGACCGGCTACACCTGGGTCGTGGTCGCCACCATGCTGGCGATGACGGCCAGCACGCCGATCTGGGGCAAGCTCTCCGACCTGTTCAGCAAGAAGCTGCTGGTGCAGCTCGCCCTGGTGATCTACATCGTGGGCTCGGTGATCGCGGCGTTCGCCCCGTCGATGGAGATCCTGATCGGCGCCCGCGTCGTCCAGGGCCTGGGGGTCGGCGGCCTCACCGCGCTGGTGCAGGTGGTCATCGCGACGATGGTCTCCCCGCGCGAGCGCGGCCGCTACTCCGGCTACATGGGTGCGGTCTTCGCGATGGCGACCGTCGGCGGGCCGCTCATCGGCGGCGTCGTGGTCGACTCCGCGCTCGGCTGGCGCGGCTGCTTCTTCATCGGCCTGCCGTTCGCGGTGATCGCCTTCTTCCTCCTGCAGAAGACCCTGCACCTCCCGGTCGTCAAGCGCCCGGTGAACATCGACTACGTCGGTGCCACCCTGATCACCGCCGGCGTCTCCACGCTGCTCGTGTGGGTCTCGCTGGCCGGCAACAACTTCGACTGGGTCTCCACCACGTCCGCCCTCCTCGTCGGGGTCGGCGTGCTGGTGCTGGTCGCGGCGGTGTACGTCGAGGCCAAGGTCGCGGTCGATCCGATCATCCCGATCCGGCTCTTCAAGGACCGCACCATCGCGCTGGCGACCGTCGCCTCGGTGATGATCGGTGTCGCGATGTTCGGCTCGACGGTCTACCTCAGCCAGTACTTCCAGATCTCGCGCGGGATGACCCCGACCGAGGCCGGCCTGATGTCGATCGCGATGGTCGGCGGCCTGTTCGTGTCGAGCGTCGTCTCCGGCCGGATCATCACCACGACCGGTCGCTGGAAGCGCTTCCTCGTCGGCGGCATGGTCTGCGTCGTCGTGGGCCTGGCGCTGCTCAGCACCATCGACGACACCACCAGCCTGGTCGCGATCGGCGGCTTCATGCTGATCCTCGGCCTCGGGCTCGGCGCCACCATGCAGAACCTCGTGCTCGCGGTGCAGAACAACGTGTCGATGTCCGACATCGGCTCGGCCAGCGCGGTCGTCGCGTTCTTCCGCTCGATGGGCGGCTCGATCGGCATCTCCGCGCTCGGCGCGGTTCTCAGCTACTCCGTCGCCGAGAAGGTCACCTCCGGGCTGGCCGCGATCGGGATCGAGACCGACGGCCACGAGAGCCACTCGGTGCCCGACATGAGCTCGCTGCCCGAGCCGGTCCGCGTCGTCTTCGAGCACGCCTTCGGGATGGCCTTCGGCGAGCTGTTCCTCATCGCCGTGCCGTTCGCGGTGGTCGCGCTGATCTGCGTGGTGCTGATCCGCGAGGTGCCGCTGCGGACGTCGAACGACGCTCCGGTCGTCGCCGCGACGACCGAGCCCGCACCCGCTAGCGTCTGAGAATGGTCTCCACGACGACAGGCCCGGCCACGCGCGCGGACCTGCTGGCCGGCCTCGACGGCGAGGTCGCTGTGATGGTGCGCCGGATCCGGCGCGTGATCGGGCAGCACGCCCGCGAAGTCCATCCGGACCTGCAGACCGCGTCGTACCTGCTGCTGGCCTGGCTCGCCAACAACGGGCCGCAGCGCGGCTCGGTCGTCGCCGACCAGCTCGGCATCGACAAGGGCGCGATCAGCCGGCAGGCCCAGCACCTCGAGGAGCTCGGCCTGCTCGACCGGTCGGCGGACCCCGACGACGGGCGGGCGATGCTGCTCGCGGCGAGCGAGGCCGCGGTCGCCCGCCTCGCGCAGATGCGAGACGAGCGCCGCCAGCACATCGGTGAGCGGCTCGGCGACTGGTCCGAGACAGACCTCGCGACGTTCGTGAACCTGCTCGGGCGCTACAACCAGGCCCTCGAGGTCCTCTAGGGCTGATTCGGAAGCCCGTGCGCCTCGCGCCTGGACCTCCGACTCAGCCGACTAGCGGAGCCAGACCGCGGTGTTCGGGGCCAGCGTGCCGTCGACCGGCCCGCTGGCCATCGCCACGTCGCCGGCCGGCAGCTCGACCGGCTCGGTCCCGCAGTTCAGCAGCGCGGTGATCGGTCCGCGGCGGAACGCGACCACGTCGTCGCCCAGCGACAGCACCTCGACGTCGTCGCCCGCGGTCGTCGCGAACGTACGACGCACCGCCAGCGCGGCCCGGTAGAACTCGAGCGTCGACCCCGGGTCGCCGGCCTCGGCCTCGGCGGTCAGCGGCGCCCAGTCGGCGGGCTGGGGCAGCCAGGGCTGGCCGCCGCCCGGTCCGAAGCCGTACGGCGCGGCGTCGCCGCTCCACGGGATCGGCACCCGGCAGCCGTCGCGGCCACCCTCGCCGGTGCGGATGAAGAACGGGTCCTGCCGGAACTCCGGCGCCACCTCGACCTCGGGCAGCCCGAGCTCCTCGCCCTGGTACAGGTAGGCCGAGCCCGGCAGCGCCAGCATGGTCAGGGTCGCCGCCTTGGCGCGGGCGAGTCCGACCTCTCCTCCGCCGTACCGCGTCATGTGGCGCACGACGTCGTGGTTGCTCAGCACCCAGGTGGGGGAGCCGCCGACCAGGCCGACGGCGTCCATGGTCCCGGTGATGACGTCGGTGAACTCCGAGGCCGACCAGCTCGCCAGCAGCCACGCGAAGTTGAAGGCCTGGCTGAACTCGCCGTCGCGGATGTACGCCGCCATCGACTCCGGCGTCTGCGTCCATGCCTCGGCGACGAACATCCGGTCGCCGTCGTACTTGGCGAGGACGTCGTGCCAGCGCCGGTAGACGTCGTGGACCTCGGGCTGGTCCCACATCGGCTCGTCGCGCACGGTCCGCTCGACCATGGGCACGTCGGCCGCGTCGCGGCCGTCGCTGCTCGGGGTCTTGCCCTCCTCGACGATCTGGTCGCGCAGGCTCTCCTCCTTGAAGAGGCCGTGCGCCACGTCGACCCGGAAGCCGTCGGCGCCGCGGTCGAGCCAGAAGCGCAGCACGTCGACGAACATGTCGCCGACCTCGGGGTTGCGCCAGTTGAGGTCGGGTTGGCTGCTGTCGAAGAGGTGCAGGTAGTACTGACCGTCCTCCACCTGGGTCCACGCGGCGCCGCCGAAGACCGACATCCAGTTGTTGGGCAGCGAGCCGTCCGGCTTCGCGTCCCGGAACATGTAGCGCTCGCGCTCGGGGCTGCCCGGCCCGGCGGCCAGTGCCTGCTGGAACCAGACGTGCTCGGACGAGGTGTGGTTGGGCACCAGGTCGACGATCACGCGGATGCCGAGCTCGTGCGCCCGCTCGATCATCGTGTCGGCGTCGGCCAGGGTGCCGAACAGCGGGTCGACGTCGCAGTAGTCCGCGACGTCGTAGCCGTGGTCGTGCTGCGGAGACGTGTAGAACGGCGAGATCCAGATGGCGTCCACGCCCAGGTCACGCAGGTAGGGCAGCCGCGAGGTGATGCCGGCCATGTCGCCGATGCCGTCACCGTTCGCGTCCGCGAAGCTGCGGGGGTAGACCTGGTACGTGACCGCGTGCCGCCACCACTCCTGGCTCGGCGCCGTCATTTGATCGTTCAAAACCATGCTCTCCATCCTAGGGCGTGGCTCTCAGTTCTCGGCCGTCGCCAGCGTCGTCCAGGGCGTGCGATCGCAAGGCGCCGGAGCGAATGTCATACCAGTTCGTATCTCGAGCGACGGCAACGCAGCGAGCGCGCGTGCTGGGCGGCGCGTGGCAAGCCATGGGACTTTGAGCCGCGGACTGGGCTCAGCCCGCGAACCGCGCGGGGTCGACCGCGATCCAGAGGTGCTCGGCGCGGCCGACCACCCGGCCGTCCGGGGCGACCAGCGCCGACGACGTGTGGGTCTTGCGTCCGTCGACCCGACCGCCGAGCCCGAGCGCCACGTGCTCGACCCCGACCTCCGGGAGTCCGTCGACCCACGCCGTCATCCGGGCGAGCACCATCAGCCGCTCCTCGAGGTCGCCCGCCCAGCCGCCGACGCAGTCCAGCGCCGCCCAGGTCGTCGCCAGGTCGGACTCGGCGGGCGTCCACGTGGCGGCGACCCGGGCCCGACCCGCCTGCGGCGGCACCTGTCCGGGGAAGATCCGCAGCCCGTCGGCGCGGTCGGTGCCGCACGAGAAGCAGGTGGGGAACGGGTGGGCGCGGAGACCGGCGTACGTCGCCTCCGCGGCGCGGGCCACGGCCGGGGCGACCGCCTCGATCTCGACCTCGGGCGCCGAGGCCGTGGCCGCCTCCGCACGGGCGACGGGGGCACCGTCGTGCGTCGCGACCGTGACGCCGTCGGCGACCGCGACGGTCATCGGCGTGTCCAGCGGCGGCGGCGCCATCAGCGAGACGGTGATCCCGGTGGCCGGGTCGGCGTCGACCAGCGCGGCGAGGGCGCCGGCGGTCCACCCGCCGTTGCCGGAGGCCGGCGGGCCGCAGAAGCGGGCGGGCACGAGCAGGTCAGGCATAGAGGGACGTTAGCCGGTGCGCCTCACTGGGTCCGATAGGACACAATGTGCGCGTGAGCGACCTGATCGACACCACGGAGATGTACCTCCGCACCATCTATGAGCTGGTCGAGGAGGGCATCGTCCCCCTGCGCGCCCGGATCGCCGAGCGCCTCCACCAGAGCGGACCGACGGTGTCGCAGACCGTGGCCCGGATGGAGCGTGACGGGCTGCTCACCGTCGAGGGCGACCGCCACCTCGAGCTCACCGACGAGGGCATGCGGCTGGCGACCCGGGTGATGCGCAAGCACCGCCTCGCGGAGCGGCTGCTGACCGACGTGATCGGCCTCGAGTGGGAGCTGGTCCACGAGGAGGCGTGCCGCTGGGAGCACGTGATGTCGGAGACGGTCGAGCGCCGGCTCCTCGAGCTGCTCGGGCACCCCACGGAGTCGCCGTACGGCAACCCGATCCCGGGTCTCGACGAGCTCGGCCAGACCGAGGTCGGCGAGGAGTTCATGGAGGGCGTCGAGTCGCTCTCGAAGGTGGCCGCGCGCGACGAGGGCCGGGTGCTGGTGCGCCGGATCTCCGAGGAGATGCAGAAGGACGAGGTCCTGATGAGCGCCCTGCGGCGCGTCGGCGCGCTGCCGGACAAGACCGTCACGGTGCTCGCCACCGACGACGGCGTGCTGGTCGGCTCGGGCGGCGAGACCGCCGAGATCGTGCCGGAGGCGGCGGACCACATCTTCGTGCGTCGCCTGTGACGGATGGGCCAACTGGCCATCAGCGCGTAGGATGTGACTCGGGTCACCAAGATTTGACGCATCTGTGGACTTCTCGTGGGCATTTTGTGGTTAACGGGTGCACAACCGGGCAATAGGTTTGCGATACGCGGTCACCAGAGACGGCGTTTCCTTGGCCAGGGACGGCCGTCACAGGGAGATTCACATGGAACTGATGGAGCTCACGGGCCCGGTCCGCGTGACCGGCGACCACATGCTGGTCATCCCGCACGGACGCACGGCGCTCCGTCGTGGCCTCGACCACGGTGAGTCCGTCGTCCTCAAGTCCGCGCAGGGCGACATGTACGCCGCGCAGGTGCTCGACATCGGCTTCGAGCCCGAGGACACCATCTACACCCTCCAGGTCGGCGCCCGGCTGCCCAAGGAGCTCGCCGAGGAGCGGATCGCCGGCCTCGACCCGAGCATCCACGACCTCGCCATGCACGAGCTCGTCGACCTGCTCGGCCAGCTGGCCCACAAGCCCGAGCTCTACCGGCTCGGCATCGGCGCCGTCTGCTGATCGGCCAGTAGCCCGAGGAACTCGCTGCAGCCGACGTCCAGCTTGTACGTCGCCAGCTCGTCGCCGCGCGTCTCGCCGCGGTTGACGATGACCACCGGCGTCCCGGCCTTCGCGGCCCGCCGCACGAACCGGAAGCCCGACATCACCGTCAGGCTCGACCCGGCCACCAGCAGCGCGCCGTCGCGCTCGGCCAGCGCGTCGACCGCGGCGTAGCACCGCTCCACGCGCGGCGCCGGCACGTTCTCGCCGAAGAACACGACGTCCGGCTTGAGGATCCCGCCGCACGCGGCGCAGTCCGGCACCACGAAGCCGGCGGTCTCCTCGAGCTCGACGTCCCCGTCGGGTCGCACCGCCACGTCGGCGTGCTGCTCGGCGTACCCGGGGTTGAGCGCGGTCAGCTGCTCCTGGAGTGCGCCGCGCGGTGACGTCGTGCGGCAGCCGAGGCAGATCACGTCCGCGATGCGGCCGTGGAGCGCCACCAGCCGCGGGCTGCCGGCGCGCTCGTGCAGGCCGTCGACGTTCTGCGTGATCAGCAGCTCGGGGTCCACGCGGACCAGCGCGTGGTGGCCGGCGTTCGGGTCGGCCCGCCGCATCCGGCCCCAGCCGAGGTGGCTGCGGGCCCAGTAGCGCTGCCGGGCGTCCGGGCCGGACACGAACTCCTGGTAGGTCATCGGCATCCGCGCCGGTGAGCCCGGGCCCCGGTAGTCGGGGATGCCCGAGTCCGTCGACAGCCCGGCGCCGGTGAGCACCACCAGCGGGCGGTCGCGCAGGAGGTCGAGCGCTTCCCTCACTCAGTCATCACCGGGCGTACCGCAGCTCGGCGCGGGCCCGGGCCTTGGCGGCCTCGACCTCGCGGTTCTTCGGCGGGGCCGTGGTGGTGAGGTCGTCGAGCAGGTGCTGCGTCAGGTGCGCGATCTCGCGGACGGCCTGGTCGAACGCGGCCTGGTTGGCCTGCGACGGCTTCGTCGTCCCGCTGACCTTGCGGACGTACTGCAGCGCGGCGGCGGTCACCTCGTCACGCGTCGCCGGCGGCTCGAAGTTGTTGAGCGGGCGGATGTTGCGGCACATGCCACGAGCGTACGTCGCGAGCCCGTCCCCAGGGACCTGCCAGAGTGGCTCGCATGTCTCGTGAGTACGACCTCGTCCTGTTCGGCGCCACCGGCTTCACCGGCGCGCTGACCGCCGAGTACCTCGCCCGGCACGCGCCGACCGGGCTGCGCTGGGCGCTCGCCGGCCGCAACCGCTCGAAGCTCGAGGCGGTGCGCGAGCGGATCGGTGCCGACGTACCGCTGCTGCACGCCGACGCCACCGACCCCGCCTCGCTCGCCGACGTGGCGGCCGCGACGCGGGTCGTGATCACCACGGTCGGGCCGTACCTCCAGCACGGCGAGCCGCTGGTGGCCGCGTGCGCCGCGGCCGGCACCGACTACGTCGACCTCACCGGCGAGCCGGAGTTCGTCGACCTCATGTACCTCGCCCACCACGAGACCGCCGAGCGCACCGGCGCCCGGATCGTGCACGCCTGCGGCTTCGACTCGATCCCGCACGACCTCGGCGCGATGCACGCCGTCCAGCAGCTCGCGGCGTCCGGGCCGGTGCGGGTCCGCGGGGTCGTCCGGGCGGAAGCGATGTTCTCCGGCGGCACGTTCCACTCCGCGATGGGCGCGTTCGCCGGCGCCCGCCGCTCGAGCGCCGTCCACCGGGAGCGCCGTTCCGCCGAGCCCCGACCCGAGGGGCGGAGGTCGCGAGCGGTCGCCGGCAAGCCGCACCGCGACCCGGAGCTCGGCTACTGGCTGCTGCCGTTGCCGACGATCGACCCGATGGTGGTCGCGCGCAGCGGCGCCGCGCTCGCGTCGTACGGCCCGGACTTCCGCTACTCGCACTTCGCCGGCATGAAGCACCTCACCTCCGCCGTCGGCGCCACCGGGCTGGTCGCCGGCATGTTCGCGACCGCCCAGGTGCCGCCGCTGCGTCGGTTCGCGCTGAGCCGGGTCAAGCAGGGCGACGGCCCCGACGAGCGCCGCCGCGCGCGGTCGTGGTTCACGGTCGACTTCGTCGCCGAGGGCGACGGCCGCACGGTCCGCACACGCGTCAGCGGCGGCGACCCCGGGTACGACGAGACCGCGAAGATGCTGGCCGAGTCCGCGCTCTGCCTGGCCCTCGACGACAACCCGTCGACCGCCGGGCAGGTCACCACGGCGCAGGCGATGGGGGAGAACCTGCTGGCGCGGCTCGTCGCGGCCGGGATCCGGTTCGAGGTGCGGTGATCTGGCCTCGGCCATTCTTGTGTGCCCCAGGCAGGAGTCGAACCTGCGACCTTTCGCCATGGGCGGAGTCGGCTGCCTCGGCCATTCTTGTGTGCCCCAGGCAGGAGTCGAACCTGCGACCTTTCGCTTAGGAGGCGGCTGCTCTATCCGCTGAGCTACTGGGGCGTGTCGGCGCACAGTGTTTCACGGCGGCAGGGCCTGTTGTGTCGCGCGGGTCGGGGTTAGGTTCGAGGGCATGGCCGGACGGATCGTGGTCGGGATCGATGGCTCGGAGCAGAGTGCCGCGGCGCTCGAGTGGGCGGTCGCCCGCGCGCTGCTCGGCGATGACGAGCTGGAGCTGGTGAACACCTACAACCTCGTGGTCCAGATGGACTTCTTCGGCTACCAGGGCATGTCGGGTCAGCAGGTGGACTGGATCGTCGACCTCTCCAAGCGGCTCCTGGAGGCCGCCGAGGCCCGGGTCCGGGAGCTCGCGCCCGACCTGGCCTGCACCGCCCGGTCGGTCTCCGGCCACCCCGCGCCGACCCTGGTCGCGGCATCGCAGGGTGCGGTGGCGCTGGTGGTGGGGAGGCGTGGCCTCGGGGGCGCGGCGAGCGCCCTGCTCGGCTCGGTGAGCAACCGGATCACCGTCGAGGCGGGTTGCCCCGTCGTGGTCGTCGGCGAGGGTCGCGTCCCGACGACCGGCCCGATCGTGGTGGGTGTCGACGGCTCGGAGTTCGGCCTCCACGCGCTCCGCTACGCCGTCGCCGAGGCATCGCTTCGGGGCACGACCGTCCGCGCGATCGCGGCGTACGACGTCCTGCACCCCGCGCTCGGCGCCGACGACGAGCTGGTCGCGCGGATGCGCGCGGGCGTCGACGCGGAGACGACCGACACGATCTCGCGCGCGCTCGGCGACGTCGACGTCGCGGTGGAGAAGATCGCGGTGGAGGGCCCTGCGGCGGAGGCGATCCTGGACCACGCGCGAGACGCGCAGCTCGTGGTCGTCGGGACGCACGGCAAGGGGCTGGTACGCCGGGTCCTGCTGGGGTCAGTGAGCCGGGCCGTGCTCAACGACGCCGAGCGGCCGGTCGCCGTGGTGGACATGCCTGCGACGTGAGAAAGGTTAGGCTAACCTAACTCGCATGCGCACTCCTTCGCCCGTCTCCCGGCGGATCTTCCTCGGCGGCTCTGTCGTCGCCACCCTCCTCGTCGCCGGCTGCGGTGAGGACGACTCGACCGCGTCCTCGGCCGACCCGACCGCGTCGACCGGCCCTTGGGTGTTCACCGACGACCGCGGCCAGCGGATCGAGCTGGCCTCCCGCCCGACCCGGATCGTCGCGTTCTCGACGCCGACCGCGGCGCTGTCCGAGATGGGCGTGACGCCGCAGGGCGTCTTCGCGTGGTCGCCGCTCGCCGACGACACCCAGCTGCGCTACACCGACCTGAGCGAGATCCAGACCGTCGGCGAGGTCTGGGGCGAGCTCGACCTGGAGGTGCTGGCCGGGCTGGCGCCGGATGTCGTGATCACCGGGTACGACCCGACCGACGGCTCGCTCTACGGCCTGACCGAGGAGCTGATCCCCAAGGTCGAGGCGATCGCCCCGATCCTCGCGGTCGACAGCACGCTCCCGCTGCTCGAGCAGTACGACCGCTTCCAGGAGCTCGGCACCGCGCTCGGTGCGGACCTCTCGCAGGCCGAGGTCCTCGACGCGCGCGAGGAGTTCAACGAGCTCAGCCAGCAGCTCGCCGCGGCGGCTGCGGCCAAGCCGGGCCTGCGGGTGATGGCGGTCAGCGCAGCCGAGGACGGCATGAACGTCGCCCAGCCCGAGCCGAACTCCGACCTGAGCTACTACGAGAGCCTCGGCCTCACCTTCGTCGTGCCCGACGGCAAGGGCATCTTCTGGTGGGAGGAGCTCAGCGGCGAGAACATCAACAAGTACGACGCCGATGTGATCCTCGTCGACATCCGGGCCGGGGAGACCGACCGCAAGGCGCTGGAGAAGCACCCGCTCTGGGCGACGCTGCCGGCGGTCGAAGCGGGACAGGTCTTCGGGTGGCACGCGTACGACCCGCCGACCTACCGCTTCTACAGCGAGGCGCTCGCCGACCTGGTCGCGGCCGTGGAGGGATCCGAGGTCGTGGCCTGAGTCACAGGGGGAGGCGGGTCGGAGCGCTGGCGTTTTGTCTCAACCATCCGCTCACAGGGACACTTAAGGATCGAGCCCTACGCTCGCCCACGTCCCCGACCCGATCCCCCGAGGTGAGTCGATGTCCGACGCTGCGCCCGAGAGCGTTCAGCCGGACTCCACCGCGCCCAAGCGGCGGGGGAAGGTGCGCAAGCGGCACACGGTCGGCAAGGTCCTGCTGGTCACGGTACTCGTCCTCGCGATGGTCACCGGACTCGGGACCATCTGGCTCTACCGGCACCTCAACAGCAACCTCAACGTCCTGGACATCGCCGACCAGCTGACGGACCAGCCCACGAAGATCGAGGTCGAGGGCCCCCAGGAGCCGCTCAACATCCTGGTCATGGGCTCCGACAGCCGCGACTGCGAGGGCTGCAACATCGACAACCTGACCGGCGGCGGTCAGCGCTCGGACACCACGATCCTGCTGCACGTGTCGGCGGATCGGCAGCGCGCGTACGGCATCAGCATCCCGCGCGACTCGATGGTCGACCGGCCCGACTGCAAGACCGAGGACGGCGAGACCATCCCGGGCGCCGACTACGTGATGTGGAACGAGGCGTTCGGCCTCGGTGGCCCCGCGTGCACCATCCAGCAGTTCCAGGAGCTGACCGACATCAAGCTCGACCACTTCGTCGTGGTGAACTTCGAGGGCTTCAAGGACATGGTCGATGCCGTCGGCGGCGTCGAGATGTGCATCCCGGAGCCGATCGCCGACCCGGCCCACGGCATCAACATCGAGGCCGGGACCCGCAAGCTCGAGGGCACCGAGGCGCTCAACTACGTCCGGGCCCGCTACACCGTCGGCAACGGCTCCGACACCGGGCGGATGAAGCGGCAGCAGGCGTTCATCGCGTCGATGACCAGTTCTGTCGTCTCCGCCGGCGTGCTGGCCCGGCCCGACCGGCTGATCCGGTTCCTCAATGCCGCGACGGCCTCGCTGACCGTGGATCCCGGCCTGAAGAACATCGTGAAGATCGCCGACCTGGGAGTGCAGTTCAAGGACACCGGGCTGGACAAGATCCAGTTCATCACGATCCCGAACATCCCCGACCCGAACGACCCGAACCGGCTGGTGTGGACCGAGCCGCAGGCGTCGGAGGTCTGGGACAAGATCGCCCACGACGAGCCGCTGACCAAGAAGCTCAGCCAGGACGTCATCAGCGCTGGGGACCTGCCCGGCTCGGGCTCCAACAACGGGCCGAAGAACGAGGCCGACTCGCAGGCCCTCGCCGACGCGGGCCTCTGCACATGACCGATCCCCGTCCCGAGACCGACTGGCAGCGGCGCAAGCGGCTGGCCGAGGTCTTCGGCGACGCGCTGCCGGAGACGACCCGCGACGAGCGCGACGACGACGCGACCGCGGGCGAGTCCGCCTCCGACACGTGGCTGCGGGAGCAGGTGCCCCCGCACCACGGCGGCTAGGGACGGCTAGGGCGTCGGGCGGCCCTGCTGGGACGCGAGCAGGTCGCGGATCTCCTGCAGCAGCTTGACGTCCTCGGGCGTGCCCGGCTCCTCGCTCGGGAAGTAGAGCTCCTTGGCCTTCGTGTACGGCGTCACGATGAAGAAGTAGACGACCGCGGAGATGACCAGGAACGAGATCACGGCCGTCAGCCAGGCGCCCACCGAGATGCCGTGCCAGAGGTACTCCGAGAAGTCGGGGACGCCACCGAGCTTGCCGATCAGGTCCATGATCACGCCGACGGTCGCGGTGACGACGGCCGCGAAGGCGCCCGCCATGATGAAGGCGACCGCGAGCTCGACGAGGTTGCCGCGGAGGATGAAGTTCTTGAATCCGGTCATGCTGCGACGCTAACCCGTGAAGGCGATCGTGATGAAGGTCCGCACCGACGCGTCGGCGATCGCGGCCACCTCGTCGGGCGGCGCGCCGACGACCACGAGCCGACCGGTGAGGCCGGAGGCGCCGACCTCGGGCTCGACGTCCGGGATCGCGAGGACCGGTACGCCGGACGCGACGACGTCGGCGCCGCCACCCTGAGGATCGGCGGCGACGAGGTCGATCCGGTCGCCGACGCGGAGCAGGCCGGCCATGCCCGCGTCGGGCAGCCGCACCGGGACCGCGGACAGGCCGGGGTACCCCTCGGTGAGCGCCGGCCCGACGAGACGTACGTCGGTGACGGGCTCGCCGGCGCGCAGGGGAGCGGCGAGGGTGCGGCCGGCCGCGTCGAAGGACAGGTCGGCCGGGACCGATCCGGGGGCGAAGTCCACCGGGGTGAGGTCGCCGGCGGACAGGACCGTCCCGGCGGGCAGGTCGCGCGCGGCGACCGGCACGGACACGTGCGGCGGGGCCGGCGCGGCAGTGGCGTGCAGCCCGGCCAGCACCGCGACCGCGGTCAGGGCGGCGGCGAGCAGCCGGCGGCGGGCGAGCACGGCCCGGCGTACCGGGCGGACGACGGAGGCGAGGCGGTCACGCATGCCTCGACGCTAGGAGAGTTCGGCCCGGCGCGAGCCGGTCCTCCACAGGCCCCCGAATGGGCTCAGTCGGAGGACGAGGACGTGCTCGCGGTCGCGGCCGGCTTCGACTCGGACTTCGTCTCGGTCTTGGTCTCGGTCTTCGTGGTGCTCGCCGACTCCGACGCGGTCGACGAGCCGCGGCTGTCGGTGCGGTAGAACCCGGAGCCCTTGAAGACGACGCCGACGGCGTTGAAGAGCTTGCGGAGCCTGCCCTGGCACTCGGGGCAGGTGGTGAGCGCGTCGTCGCTGAAGCTCTGGACCTGCTCGAAGGCGTGCCCGCACTCGGTGCAGGCGTACTGGTAAGTCGGCACTGGTTGTTCCCTCGCTGGCACTCGACCCGGACGAGTGCCAATCATAGCCGACGGTCGAGCAGGACCAGGCCTGATGGCGTCGCCGCGCAGGCGACCGCCCGGTCGTGCGGCTCGACGGGGACGTCGACGCCGACCTCGTCGTCGTACAGGAGCACGCAGGTGAAGGTGCCGACCGGCACCCGGCCGAGCGCCCGGTCGTACGAGCCGCCGCCGCGGCCCAGTCGCGCGCCGGCGCTCGACGCCGCGAGACCGGGGACGAGCACGACGTCGGCGGTCGCGATCGCGTCGCGCCCGAGCCGGTCGCCCGAGGGCTCGAACAGGCCGCGCGACGCAGCCACCAGGTCGGCGTCGGACCTGTAGACGGCCCAGTCGAGGTCGTTGTCGGGCAGCAGCACCGGCAGGATCACCCGCTTCCCGGCCGCGCGCAGGCCGTCGAGCAGGGGAGCGGTCCCGGGCTCGTTCCCGACCGAGACGTACGCCGCCACGGTCGCCGCTCGGCGTACCACCGGTGCCGCCAGCAGGTGGTCGGCCAGGTCCCGCGCCGCCTCCGAGACCTCGCCGAGCGACCGGCTCCGGCGGGCCGCCAGCAACTGGTCCCGAACCGCGATCTTGGCGGGTGATTGCATGCCGCTCACGCGGGAAGCCTACGATCGTGAACATGGGTAGCGCTGGCTTGAACCGGGCACGCGACAAGATGCGTGACGCCGGGGTGGACGAGGTCGCGATCGAGACCTTCGCCCACTACTACCGACTGCTGGAGCACGGCGAGACGGGCATGATCCCGGAGACGTCCATCGACCCGGTGGACATGGAGTCCCTGGCATCGGTCGAGGTGTCCGAGGAGGACGCCGCCGCCGCGATCCGGACGACCGCCGTGATCAAGCTGAACGGCGGGCTCGGGACCTCGATGGGCATGGACCGCGCGAAGTCGCTGCTGTGCGTGCGCCGCGGGCTGTCGTTCCTCGACATCATCGCCCGCCAGGTGCTGCACCTGCGCACGGCGTACGACGCCCCGCTCCCGATGATCTTCATGAACAGCTTCCGCACCTCCGCGGACACGATGGCCGCGCTCGCGCGCTACGAGGACCTGCAGGTCGAGGGGCTGCCGCTCGAGTTCCTGCAGAACAAGGAGCCCAAGCTCCTCAAGAAGGACCTCTCCCCGGCGAGCTGGCCCAAGGACCCCGACCTCGAGTGGTGTCCGCCCGGGCACGGCGACCTCTACACCGCGCTGCGCGGCACCGGCCTGCTCGACCAGCTGATCGAGGCCGGCTACCAGCGCGTGTTCGTCTCCAACTCCGACAACCTCGGCGCCGTCCCCGACGCCCGGGTGGCGGGGTGGTTCGCGAGCACCGGCGCGCCGTTCGCGATCGAGGCGGTCCGGCGTACGCCCTCCGACAAGAAGGGCGGCCACTTCGCGCGCCGCAAGAACGACGGCCGGATCGTGCTGCGTGAGACCGCGCAGACGCTCAAGGAGGACCTGGAGGCGCTGGCCGACCTCGACCGGCACAAGTTCTGCTCGACCAACAACCTCTGGTTCGACCTGGTCGCGATGCGCGACGTGCTCGACGCACGCGAGGGCGTGCTCGGGCTGCCGCTGATCCGCAACGTGAAGACGCTCGACCCCGGCGACCCGTCCACGCCCGAGGTCATCCAGATCGAGTCCGCGATGGGTGCGGCCGTCGAAGTGTTCGAGGGCTCCCGGCTGATCGAGGTCGGCCGCGACCGGTTCGTGCCGGTGAAGACCACCAACGACCTGCTGGTGCTGCGCTCCGACGTCTACGACATCGGCGGTGACTTCGTCCTCGACCAGGTCTCCGCGGAGCTGCCGTACGTCGACCTCGACAGCGACTACTACAAGCTGGTCAGCGACTTCGACCGGCGCTTCCCCGAGGGTGCGCCGTCGATGAAGAAGGCCTCGGCGCTGAAGGTCGAGGGGGACTGGACGTTCGGCCACGGCGTGCAGGTGGTCGGCGACGTGAGCCTCAAGGCGAGCGCCGCGAACCGGGTCGCCCCCGACACCGTCCTCACCGATGGCTGACGCCGTCACCTCGGTCGACGAGTACCTCGCCCGGATCCTGGCGGCCTTCGAGCCGCTGCCGGCGTTCCAGCAGCCGCTGATGGACGCGCTCGGCCTGCCCGTGGCCGAGGACGTCGTCGCCGGCGTCAGCCTGCCGTCCTTCGACAACTCCGCCATGGACGGGTACGCCGTCCGGCACGCCGACGTCGCCACGGCGTCCGCTGAGGCGCCCGTGCACCTGCCGGTGGTCGGCGAGATCGGAGCCGGGCAGGCCCGCCTGCTCGCGCTCGCCCCCGGGACGGCGGCCAAGATCATGACCGGCGCGCCCGTGCCGGCCGGCGCCGACAGCGTGGTGCCGTACGAGTGGACCGACCGCGGCACGGCCCAGGTGCGCATCGAGCAGGCGCCGAACCCCGGCCAGCACGTGCGACCGGCGGGCGAGGACGTCTCCGTCGGCGAGGTGCTGGTCTCACAGGGCACCGTGCTCGGACCGCGCCACGTCGGCCTGATCGCGTCCGTCGGCCGTTCCAGCGTGCTGACCCCGCCGCGGCCCCGCGTCGTGGTGATCTCGACCGGCTCCGAGCTGCGCGACCCGGGCACCGAGCTGGGCCACGACTCGATCTACGACGGCAACTCCTACCTCCTCGCGGCCGCCGCGCGCGCCGCCGGCGCGATCGCCTACCGGGTCGGGATCGTCCCGGACCAGCCGCAGGCCTTCCTCGACGCCGTGCACGACCAGCTGGTGCGCGCGGACGTCGTCGTCACCAGTGGCGGTGTGTCCCAGGGCGACTTCGACGTGGTCAAGGAGGCGCTCTCGCCGCTCGGGACCGTCTGGTTCGGCCCGGTCGCCATGCAGCCCGGCAAGCCGCAGGGGTTCGGGCACGTCGGGGAGGACCGGACGCCGATCTTCACGCTGCCCGGCAACCCGGTCTCGTCGTACATCTCGTTCCAGATGTTCGTGCTGCCGGCGCTGCGCAAGCTGATGGGGCGGACGCCGTACGCCCGGCCGACGGTCGAGGCGAAGCTGACCCACCCGATCACGTCGCCGGCGGGCCGGCGGCAGCTGGTGCGGGCGGAGTACTCCGACGGCGTCGTGACGCCGGTGGGTGGACACGGTTCCCACCTGATCGGGGATCTGGCATCGTCCGACGCGCTCGTGGTCGTGCCCGAGGACGCCACCTCGGTCGCGGCCGGCGAGCAGGTCCAGGTCCTGAGGCTCGACGAGGAGTTCTGATGTCTGCTGTCGACCGGCGGAGCCTGACGCACGTCGACGAGACGGGTGCTGCTCGGATGGTCGACGTGTCCGACAAGGACGTCACGGCCCGGACCGCCAGCGCGTCCGGGCGGGTGCTCGTGTCCGCCGAGGTGGTCGCGCTGCTGCGCGGCGAGGGCGTCCCGAAGGGCGACGCGCTCGCGGTCGCGCGGATCGCCGGGATCATGGGCGCGAAGCAGACCCCGGCGCTGATCCCGCTGTGCCACCCGCTCGCCGTCTCCGGCGTGACGGTCGACCTGACGGTCGCCGACGACGCCGTCGAGATCCTCGCGACCGTGAAGACCACCGACCGCACCGGCGTCGAGATGGAGGCGCTCACCGCGGTCTCGGTCGCGGCGCTGACGGTCGTCGACATGGTGAAGGCCGTCGACAAGGGCGCGGTGATCACCGACGTGCGCGTCGAGACCAAGACCGGCGGCAAGTCGGGAGACTGGTCGCGATGACGAGCCTCCGGGCCGAGGTCGTCGTGGCGTCCAACCGTGCGGCCGCCGGCGTCTACGAGGACACCACCGGGCCGCTGATCGTCGACTTCCTGACCGACCTGGGCTTCGCGGTGGCCGACCCCGTCGTCGTGCCCGACGGCGAGCCGGTGGGCGTCGCGATCGCCGAGGCCGCGAGCGGCGGAGCGCGCGTGGTGCTCACCACCGGCGGCACCGGGCTGACCCCGACCGACCGCACGCCGGAGGTCACCCGGGCACTGCTGGACCTCGAGGTGCCGGGCATCGCCGAGGCGATCCGGGCGTACGGCGTGAGCAAGGGCGTGCCGACCGCGATGCTGTCGCGCGGCCTGGCCGGTGTCGTCGGCCAGTGCCTGGTCGTGAACCTGCCCGGCTCGCGGGGTGGCGTGAAGGACGGTCTCGAGGTGCTGCGGCCCGTCCTGGTGCACGCCGTCGAGCAGGTCGTCGGGAGCGACCATTGAGCGGATGGCCGGCGTGGCTCTCGACGGGTGAGGTCACCCTCCGCCCGCTGACCTACTCCGACGCCCGCGCCTGGCGCGACCTGCGCCGCGCGAACGCGAGCTGGTTGCGGCCCTGGGACGCGACCGCGCCGCCGGGGTCGAGCGCGCGCCCCACGTCGTTCCGCGGTCTCGTCTGGCGGCTGCACTCCCAAGCGCGGGCAGGGACGACGTACCCCTTCGCCGTCGAGGTCGACGGCAGGTTCGCCGGGCAGGTGACCGTCAACAACATCGTGCGTGGGTCGGCGCAGTTCGCGTCGGTGGGCTACTGGCTCGGACGGGAGTACGCCGGCCGTGGGGTGATGCCGCGCGCGGTCGCGCTGGTGATCGACCACTGCTTCACGACCGCCGGGCTGCACCGGGTCGAGGTCGCGATCCGTCCGGAGAACTCCAACTCGCTGCGCGTGGTGGAGAAGCTCGAGCTCCGGGAGGTCGGGTACGCGCCGAAGTTCCTGCACATCGACGGCGCCTGGCGTGACCATCGGCTCTACGCGATCACGCGCGAGGAGTGCCCGGAAGGGCTGCTCGCACGGCTCTCGTCCCACGAGTCACACGAGTGATTTTGCGACACACCTGTAGACATCCCCGGAGACCTGAGGTACCGCTCATAACCTCTGTCTCGTGGACCTGAGCGCACTCATCTTCGTCGCCCTCGCTGCGGCGTGGGCCGCCTACCTCGTCCCGATGGCGCTCCGTCACCACGAGGACGACGTCCGCGGCCGCTCCGTCGACCGGTTCTCGCGCACGATGCGGGTGCTCGCTCGCCGCGAGCCCGTGGACAGCCGCAAGTCCCAGCTGGTGACGCCCGGCCAGCCGGCCGCGACCGTCGAGGCCACGCCGGCCCCGGCCGCCGCGAAGCAGCCGCTGAGCCCGGCCGCGCGGCGAGCTGCGGCCAAGCGGGCCACCCAGCGCCGCCGCAACGTCCTCGCCCTGATCCTGGTCGCGACCCTCGCGGTCACCGGCGTCGCCGCCTTCGGCGTCATCTCCTGGTGGTACGTCGCGATCCCGGTCGCCGTGCTGGCCGCGTGGCTGGTCACCTGCCGGATCATGGTGAAGGGCGAGCGCAAGGCGCTGGCGCCGGAGGCCCGGCTGCCGTTCGTCCCGGCCGAGGAGGAGCCCGAGCCCGCGACCGAGGTCGCTGCCGCCCCGGCCGCCGAGGTCGAGGCCGACACCGACGAGATCGACCCGATGGCCGACACCTCGGCCGGCATGGCCGCGGTCGTCGACCCGGCACTGTGGGACCCGGTGCCGGTCACGCTGCCGACGTACGTCACCAAGCCGGCCGCGACCCGCACCGTCCGGACCATCGCGTTCGACGACACCGGCGTCTGGACGTCGGGCCGCACCGACGCCGATGCGCAGCTCGCGCGCGAGGCCGAGCAGGCCGACAAGGCCGCGCGCCAGTCCCGCGACAACGGCGAGCGGGCCACCGGCTCCTGACGCCAGGGCCGATTCGGTGCCCGCGCATCGCGGGTGCTAACGTTTCGCACCGCAAGTCCTGGGGCTGTGGCGCAGTTGGTAGCGCGTCTCGTTCGCAATGAGAAGGTCAGGGGTTCGAATCCCCTCAGCTCCACCACCATGAACAACCCGCAGCCGGAGGCTGCGGGTTGTCTGCTTTCTGGGGCCGTGAGCGGTGGTTGCGGGTCGTCCGCCTCTCGCCTTGTCATGGGACCGTCCTCAGGCGGACGACTCGGGCGCTCCGGGAAGTGGCGGACCGGTGGAGACGTCAGGCGAGCTCGATCGCGACGTCGATGTTCCCGCGGGTGGCGTTGGAGTACGGGCAGACCTGGTGTGCCTGCTCGACGAGCTGACGCACGACGTCCTCCTCGACATTCGGCACGCTGACCTCGAGGCGCACGGCAAGCTCGAAGCCGCCGGCGTCGTTGCTGCCGAGGGAGACGTCCGCGACGACCTCGGAGTCGGTCGTGTCGACCTTCGCCTGGCCGGCAACGAGGCGGAGCGCGCTGTGGAAGCAGGCGGCGTAGCCGGCGGCGAAGAGCAGCTCGGGGTTCGCGGCGCCGCCGGACCCGCCGAGCTCGCGCGGGAGGCGGACGTCGAGGTCGAGGACGCCGTCGGTGGACTGCACGTGGCCGTTGCGGCCGTCGCCGGTCGCGGCCACGGAAGCGGTGTAGAGAGAAGTCATGCGCGCAATCATATTGCGCACAATTTAATAGGTCAACGCTAAACTGACCGCATGGCTGTCCGTCATCCGCAGCTGGCGCTCGACCAGCAGATCTGCTTCCCGCTGTACGCGGCGAGCCGCGCGATGACGCGGGCCTACGCGGACCTGCTCGGCCCGGTCGGGCTCACCTATCCGCAGTACCTCGTGCTGCTGGCTCTGTGGGAGGCATCGGGCACGCCGAGCGTGGGGGAGCTCGGCGACCGGCTCCAACTGGACTCCGGCACGCTGACCCCGCTGCTCAAGCGGCTCGAGGGGATGGGGCACGTCGTGCGCCGCCGCGACCCGGACGACGAGCGGCGGGTGCTGGTGGAGCTGACGCAGTCCGGGGTCGACCTGCAGGACGAGGTCGCGGAGGTGCCCGCCGGGTTGATCGCGGCCGAGCCGCTCACGATCGAGCAGGTCGAGGACCTGCGTCGGCGGCTCGACGAGGTGCTGGCCGCGGTCCGGGACTGAGTCACCGGCTCAGGTCGCCGACAAGCCTGCGACCTCGCCGGCCCGGAACGCGTCGACGAAGAGCGCGTGGTCGCGCCGCGCGGTCTCGGCGTACGCCACCGCGAAGTCCACCATCTCCTGGACGAACTCGTCCTCGCGGTCGCCGATGACGGCGACGATGGCCTCCTCGGTCTGGAAGTCGACGAGCTGCTCGTCGCTGTCCTCGTCGGAGGCGCAGTGCACCTTGGCGGTGGCGCGGCCGAGGTCGGCCAGGAGGGGAGCCATCTCGTCGGGCTCGGTGACGTCGCTCCACTCGAGGTCGAGCTCGTACGGCGACAGCTCGGAGACCACGAAGCCGGTGCCGTCGATGGTCGTCCAGCCGAGGAGCCGGTCGGCGTGGGCCTGCAGCGCGCGCTGGCTGACGACCGTGCGGTGCCCGTCGTTCTCGAAGAAGCCCTCGAGCCGGTCGTCGGCGACCACCCGGCTGAGGGCGGGGCGGTTGCCCTGCTTCATGGCGAGCACGATGTCGTTCTCGAGCGCCTGGTTGAAGCCCTCGATGAGCACGTTGTACGCCGGCAGCCCCGCACTGCCGATGCCGAAGCCGGTGCTGGCGACCACGTCCTTGACGTCGTAGAAGACGGGCTGGGAGAACCGCTTCGCCTCCGGGATGGTCTCGAGGTAGCGGCTGAACGCCGCCAGGACCTGCGAGCGCTCGGCGGCGTTCAGGTGGCGGGTCCGGTCGCCGTCGACGAACCGGCGTTCGTAGTCGTCCACGACCGTCATCGACTCGAGCATCGCGATCCGCGTCTGGGCCCGCGCCGCCTGGAGCACCGCGTGGGACGGTCCCTCGGTGTTGTCGAGACGGAGGGAGAACTCCCCGAGGTCGTCCTCGGTCTCGCCGTAGCGGCGTACCTGCTCGAGGTAGGAGCGGAGGTAGATCGCGGCCAGCTCGCGGACGTCGTCCTCGGGCAGCGCCTTCTGCCAGCACATCAGCGCCAGGCTCGCGCAGAAGCGGCGCAGGTCCCACGAGAAGTGCCCGAGGTAGGCCTCGTCGAAGTCGTTCACGTCGAAGACCAGGAAGCCCTCGTCGTTCATGTAGGTCCCGAAGTTCTCGACGTGCAGGTCGCCGTGGATCCACACGCGCGACGTCCGCTCGTCGGCCCACGGGTCGTCGATCTCGGCCACGTCGGCGGAGAACAGGCAGGCCGAGCCGCGGAAGAACGCGAACGGGTCGGCCGCCATCTTGCGGAACTTGGTGCGGAACCCGTGCGGGTCGCTGTGGAGCAGATCGGCGAACGCGTCGCTGAGCACGTCGGTGATCTGCTGGCTGCGCGCGTCGTCTCGGCTTCCCATCGACTCAGCCTAGGTCGGCCACCTCCGGAACCGGGGACTCGTACATCTGCCACCCGGGCCGCCCGGCCCACCAGGCTCACCGCGACGGCGGCCCGAGCCGGTCCGTCGACCCCACGACGAGAGCGAGGAACGATGTACACCACCGACCATCTGGACAGCGCCGCGGAGGCGCCGGCGTCCCAGCGGCGCTTCACCGCCTGGCCACTGCTGGCCAGCGCGACGGGCGTGCTCGGCCTGGTCGCGCTGTTCTCCGAGACCCGCGTCGATGCCAACGGCACCGACTACGACCACCCCGTGACCGCCGAGGCCGCGGCGGCGCTGAGCCACGAGGCGTTCCGGCTCGCCGGCATCCTGGGCTACCTCGCGGCGCTGGGCCTGCTGGTCCTGGCCGCGGTGTGGCACCAGCGCGTCGCTCGCCACTTCCCGGCGTCGACCGGTGCTCACCTGGTGACCTTCAGCGCCGTGGCGACGTCCGCCCTGGTGACCCTGGCCTTCGGGTGGCGCGGCGCCCTGGGCAACTACCTCCCCGGAGGCGGAGAGCACGGCACGTACGACGACCAGGGGCTCTACGCCTACTACATGATGAACGACTTCAGCCCCTACATCGCCTTCGTGCCGCTGCTCGGTGCGTGCTTCGGGCTGGCCTGGATGGCCTTCGGGGACCGGCTGGTCAGCCGGGTGCTCGGCGCCGTCGCCGGCGTCTTCGCCGCGGCGCTGCTGGGAGCGGTCGCGGTCGCCGGCGTGCCCGGCCTGCCCGCGATGGTGCTGCTCGGCCTGGTCGTCGCCGGCATCTGGCTGGCGGTCGGCCGCTCGCCGATCACCACCGCGTGGCCGGAGTAGAGATGCGGACACGAGGTACGACGGCCCTGGTGATGGGCGCGCTGGTGGCGGCGACGCTGCCGATCATGGTGCCGGGACAGGGAGCGGCGGCAGCGCCCCGACGAGCCGACCTGGTGGTCCCGGTGGTGAGCAAGCCGCCGGGGGTCGCCCGAGCCGGCAGCTCGTTCGGCGTGGACGCGACGGTCTCGAACACGGGGACGGCGGCCGCGGGGTCGAGCTCACTGCGGTTCTACCTGTCGAAGGACCGCGTCCAGGGCGCGGGCGACGTCGTCGGCGGGACGGTGGCGGTGAAGAGCCTGCAGCAGCGGAGCAGGAAGGCCGCCAGCGGCACCGTCGCCGTCCCGCCGAAGGCCAGCGGTCGCTACTGGGTGATCGTCTGCGCCGACGCGCGCAAGCAGGTCGAGGAGAGCAACGAGAAGAACAACTGTCGTACCTCCAAGACGCCGGTGGACGTCGACCGGGAGATCCACGGAACGCTGACCGGTGACCTCACCTTCACGGAGTACCGCCAGACGACCGACCCGGCCACCGGTGCCACGACGACCGTGGACCACACCGCGTCCGCCTCGATCGCCATGGCCGTCGACGGTGACCCTCTCGACCCGACGTTCGCCAGCACCGGCAGCACCTACACCCGCGAAGGGTCGACCGCGCGCCACGAGGAGGACGAGGACTGCGTCATGCACCGCGAGCGCACGGTCACGGGAGGTGGCCTCCTGGCCTACACCGGTGACCCCTTCACCGACGACATCAACGGCAGCATCACGGAGCTCGACCTCAGCGGGGTGCACCTCGGGATCAACCTGCGGGCCGGCTGGACCGAGCAGGACACCTACACCGGCCGGGGCGCTGACCCCTGCGACCCGTACTCGAAGACCACGACCGGTGCGGAGCTGACCCCCAACGACATCGACTTCGTCGAGACGTCTCGCTCCGGGGGCTCGATCCACTACCGCGTCGAGAGCTTCCTCGGTGACATGGGGACGGCGTCTCGGTGGGACGAGGTCGAGGGCACCCTCACGCTCACCCTGCGGTAGTCGTCCCGACCCGGCTCCCGGCGCATCGGGGACAACTGCCCCTGACGGGTGGGCCGGGTCGTGATGCAGGCTCGGGGTACGTCGAGAGCCCGCCAGCGAGCGAGCACGGCGTCCGAGGATGTCGCGAGGCCCGCCCCCCAGCGTCCCGAGCTCCTCGGCCGGGGCTCGCCCATGGCCCCGTTAAGACAGCGACTCCCGGACCCGCCCCATCGAGTCCGGGAGTCGCTGCATCTGCGTCGCCCGTGCGACCTTCCCGGTCACCATCCCGGTCACCATCCCGTTCACCATCCCGTTCACCCGGTCGCTGAGTCGTCTGCCTTCCGGGTCCGGACGGCCACCGCCTCGACCTCCACCAGCTGGTCGGGGTAGCCGAGGAAGGAGACGCCGACCAGCGTGCTGGGAGCGTCGTGGTCGCCGAAGGCGGCCCGGACGACGTGCCACGCGTCGACCAGGTCGTACCGGTCAGCGGCGACGACGTACACCGTGGTCTTCGCGACGTCGGTGAGAGAGCAGTCGCTCGCAGTGAGGGCGGTGGCCAGGTTGGCCATCGTGCGTGCGGCCTGCGCCGCGACGTCGCCCGGCGCCACGATGGCGCCGTCGTCGTCGAGCGGACACGCGCCCGCGGTGAAGACCAGGCCCGCCGGATGTGTCACCGCGGCGTACGCGTAGCCGATCCCGTCGGCCAGGCCCGGAGGGCGAACCAGGTCGACGGAGGTCGGCACGGCCCTTCCGGGACGGGGCGATGACCCGGGGATCATCGGCGTACCGTCACGGCCCTGCTGGCCGCGCTCGCCCGGCTGTCGCCGCGCACGGCGGTCACGCGGACGCTGAGCTGGTGCCGTCGGTCGGACCGCGTGACGCGGTACGTCGCGCCGGTCGCGCCCTGGATCGTCGCGCCGTCACGCAGCCACTGGTACGAGACCTTGGCCGGCGTGGGCGTCCATGCGCCGGGCGTCGCCCTCACGGTCCGGCCGACGGTGGCCTTGCCCTGGATGGCCGGCTTGCGCGTGTTCCGCAGCTCGTCGGGCGTGCCTTCCGCGATGGATACCGCGTGGCTGTTCGAGGATCCGGTCGGCCAGCCCGGGCGGTCGGCCGTGACCACGACCCGGATGCGCTTGCCGGCGTCCTCGCGGCCCACGACGTACCTCGCGTCGTTGGCTCCGGCGATGGCGGAGTCCTCCCGGAACCACTGGTAGGTGTAGTCGGTCGGTGGGGCCGTCCAGGTGCCGTTGCTCGCGCGGAGCGTGCCGCCGACCACCGCCTTCCCCGTGATCTCGGGGATGGTGACCGAGTTCATCGCCGGAGCCGACAGCTGCTTCGCCGACCAGTCGGGCTCGCTGCCGCCGGGGATGATCAGGGTGATGGTGCCCTCGCTGCAGACGTTGCGCCTCACGTCGTCGAACGTGAACACCCCCTCGGCGCCGGAGAACGCGAGCGTGTCGCTGTCGGGACCCCAGGTCGGGTCCGAGAGCCGGTCGGTGTCGTCGTCGAGGAAGCAGCCGTCGGCGGGCAGCGGAGGGTTGCCGCCTCTGACGTCGCCGTTGACGCGGTAGGTGAGGATGTCGCCGGTGCCACGGACGCCGGCGAGCAGCGTGCCGTCGGGCGAGACCTCCACGTTGCCGTAGTCCGTGCTGGGGTCCCAGATGTCGCCGTCGTCGAACCAGTGACGCGGGGCCGCCGGTCCTACGTCGTGGATCATCACCTGGGAGCCGTAGCCGCCGCTCTGGAGGGTTCGGGTGTTGGTGACCCACGACGGGTCGACGAGGTAGGTCGTGCCCTTCGCGGCGGGGTCGGTGCCGGCGCTGCTGACGTAGCCGGTGGCGGTGCGGAAGCCGCAGCCGGGTCCGCAGCTCTCGGCGAAGGAGTAGGCGATGAGCTGGCCATCGGGCGAGACCGAGACCGCGACCGGCGCCCCGTCGATGGGGTGGCCGCCGGAACCGGGCAGGGCGGGCGGGTCGATCTCGGCCACGCGGTTGCCCTGCTGGTCCAGCGTCACGATCGTCGCGTACCTCGACGCGGCCACCAGGCCCGTGTCCGACTGGCTGGGGTTCCGGTACGGCAGGGCGTCGTACCCGTCGGTCGTCAGGGGCCGCGGGTCGGCGCCGTCGCCTCCCGCGATCCAGACGTTGTGGTCCTTGATGAAGACGATGGAGCCGGCGCTCGTGGCCGCTGCCGCCGGCGGGGTGGACGACAGGGGAACGAGGACGGCGACGCCGGCGACGCCGGCCGCCAGGGCGGCAGAGGTGCGACTCGTGATGGTCACGGTGGTCCTTTCGACGAGGTGGACCCGCGACGATCCCGACCGCGACGGCACGGGTGCCAGGGGCAGACGTCCCCGCCACCTCGGGCGCGCGCGTCCGCGCTGGATGCCCATCGATCCGGGGACATCGGTCCCTGGCCGCCGGGTCGCGACGCTCCGGAGACTGCAGGCTCACTCGATCTCCTGGGGGTCTCATGAAGTTCAAGCTCGCGTCGTCCGCGACGGCGCTCCTCGCCGCTGTCGTGGCGTTCGCAGGTGCTGGGCCGGTCGCCGAGGCTGCGCCCGCTGCTCCGGGTGCGTCGATCGGGTCGTCGACCCGAGCGGCGACCGGCCCCGGCACCCTCGTGTTCATCCGCAAGCACGACGTGTGGATCGCTCGCGGCAACGGACGCGGGCTGCGCCAGGTAACCAGGGACGGTACGGCGACCACGCCGTACGTCTCGCCCTCGCAGTCCGACAACGGGGTCATCGCGGCCGGGCACGGACCGCACGTCGTGGTGATGCGGCAGAACGGCAAGGTCCTGAAGCGGATGAACCCCCGGCCGCTGACCGACGAGGTCAGCCATCCCCTGGACGGTCCGCCGGTCCAGGTCGCGATCTCTCCCGACGGGAAGCTGGTCGCCTACACGTTCTACTCCTACGGCTGCTCGGTCGGCGTCCCGTGCGACGCGTACACCGGGACCGGGATCACCCGCACCGACCGGCTCACGCCGGCGTCGAGGTACGGCCAGACCTACTACTGGTCACCGTCGTGGGTCGGCAACCGCCGCACCATCCAGAGCGGCGGCTACCTGCACCAGATCTCGTTCAAGGACCTCGGCGCGGAGCCGGTGCACTGGTTCGACGACCAGGACGTCGCCCAGGTGGGCATCGGCGAGAGCACCGACCTCGAGGACGCGGAGCTCTCGGCCGACGGCCGCTGGCTGGCGGCGGTCCGTGGCTACGGTGACAGCGCCACCATCGCCTGGTACTCGGTCACCGGCGACGCACGCACGGGCACGCCACCGCCCGTCCCGACCTGGCTCTGCGTCACCAGCGAGCTGAAGGGCCTCGCGGGTCCGACGTTCTCCCCGGACAGCAAGGTCCTGGCCTGGCAGGAGCCGGACGGCATCTGGACGACCACGCTCGACACGGGGAGCTGCCCGAACCCGCAGCTGCTGATCCGGAACGCCGGGCAGCCGGACTGGTCGCCGGCCGACCTCGACCGCCGCCGCTCGTGACCCGCACCTTCCACCACGACCTCAGGAGAACCTCCATGCGCACCACGCGCTCCCGCCTCGCGGCCGTCGCCGTGGCGACCTCCGTCCTGTGCCTCCTCGCCGCCTGTGGCAGCGACGACCCCGACGTCGCCGCCTCCGACCGGGGCGGGGTCGTCGCGACCCCGGCCGAGGAGGACGCACCGTCGGTCGAGGACGAGGAGTGCTTCGCGGCGTTCCCCATGGGCGGCGGGATGACGCCCGATCTCGCCGACGCCGACCTCGTGCCGGCGGACTTCCCCGAGCCCCCGGTCGACGCGACGCTGTGCGCGATCACCGGAAACGCGGGGGTCGGCGTCAACCTGGGCTACCTCAGTGACGCGGAGCCGGCGGACGTCGTCGCCGGCTACCTCGAGGCGTTCGCGCCGTACGGCGCCGTCTCCGAGGACGGCGGTCACGGGGTGACGGCCCAGGCCGGCGACGTCAAGCTGCTGGTCGTGCCGGGGTACGGGAAGTACGAGATCCAGCTCGATGGGCGTTGACGGCGCTGTCGTCCGGACCGGTGCCCCGGCAGACCGGGACACCAGGCCCTGAAAGTCGGGCGCTCCCATCGGCGATGATGCGGCGCATGGGAGCACGTGAACCGGGCGGCGTGGCGGCGGTCGCACCACCGACGATGATGGCGGTGCGGCGGCGTCAGCCCGTCCTGATGTGGGCGGCCGGGCCGTGGCAGCTCGCCGGCATCGCGGTGGCCGCGCTGGCGTGGACCTTCGCGGGCGCCGCCGTCGCGCTGCTGCTCGTCAACGGAGCCGCGCCCGGCTACGTCGCGTTCTGGGTGATGGACGTGCTCACGGCGACCGTCTACGGGGGCGCCTGCCTGCTGATGCTTCCTCGGTCGCGGCACCCGGTCGTGTGGATCCTGGTCGCGGGCGCGATCGGATGTGGGATCTCCGGCTTCCTCACCCAGTACCTGGGGCTCGCGGCGACCGATCCGGAGCTGTGGGCGCCCGCGTGGCTGTGGGTGATGTCGGCCTGGATCTGGATCCCCGGGACCTACGCGTCGATCGCCGTGCTGCCCTGGCTGGTCTCGCCGCGGCCGAACCCCCGCTGGGTGCACGCCGTGGTCGCGGTGGGCGTGGTGGCGATCGCCTGGCGGGTGCTCGCCGAGGTGACCGCGCCGTACCTCGGGTTCGACAACCCGCTCGCCGTCATGCCGGACGCGTTCGTGGACCTGAGGCGATCCCTCGGGTACTGGCCGGACCGTCTCTGCGTCGTGCTCGGCCTGGCCGGCGCGGCCCGGCTCGCGTGGATCCGCGTCGTGTACGGCGACGAGGGTCGGGGCTACGGGTGGCTGGCCTGGGGCGCGCTCTTCTTCGCGATCGCCTACGTCCCGATCGTGTTCCCTGCCCCGGACGGCCTCGAGCAGGTCGCGACCGACTTCGCGGGCGCCAGCCTGATCGCCGCGCAGGCGTTCCTGCCGGGGGCGCTGCTCGTGGTGGTGCTCGGCCAGAAGCTGTGGGGCATCGAGGTGACCGTCGACCGCGCGATCGTGTGGCTGTCGCTGAGCGTCGCCCTGGTGCTGAGCTACGTGGTCGCCGCGTGGTTCGTCCAGCGGCAGCTGTCGGCCTCGGCCGACGTCGCCGCGATGGTCGCCCTCGCGATCCTGCTGGTGGCCTCCCAACCGCTGCGCTCCTGGATCCAGCGACGTGCCGACCACCTGGTCTACGGCCGGTCGAAGGACCCGGTCGCGCTGATCGGTGCGTTGGGCAGCGTCGCCGCCACGTCCACGGACTCGGGTGGTCTCGACGCGATCGCCCGGACGCTCGCCCACGACATGCGGCTCGGGAGGGTCGACATCCGGGACGCAGCTGGTGCCGTCGTCGCGACCACCGGCGGGGACGCCACGAGCTGGAACGACGACGCGCACGACGTGCCGCTGCTGGTCGACGGCCGGGAGCTGGGGTCGCTGCTCGTGGTCGCTCCGACCGGGCAGGCGCTCGACGTACGCTCGCTGCGCCTGGTCGAGCAGATGAGCGGCCTCGTCGGGATCTCGCTGGAGCTGGCGACGGTGAACGCCCGGCTCAACACCGCGACGACCCGCCTGGTCGAGGTGCGCCAGGAGGAGCGCCGGATGCTGCGCCGGGACCTCCATGACGGCATCGGTCCCGCCCTCGCCGGCATCGGGCTCGGCATCGCCGCGGCCGAGCGACGCCTCGACCACGACGTCGCCGGGACCCGGGACCTGCTGCGGGAGCTCCAGGAGGAGCTCACGCACCGGATCCAGGACGTGCGGCTGCTCTCGCGCTCGCTGCTGCCGGCCGCGCTCGACGACGGCGACCTGGGTGGTGCCCTCGAGGCGCTCGGTGCCCGGTTCGAGACCTCGGGCCTGACGGTGGAGGTCGACTGCGGCCGCCTCGGCGAGCTCGACACCCGACACCAGATCGCGGTCTACCACGTCGCCTCGGAGGCGCTGCTCAACGCGCACCGGCACGGTCGCGCCCGGCGGGTGGTGATCACGGTCGCAGGCGGTGATGCGGCGCCGACGACCCTGGAGGTGGTCGACGACGGCTCGGGGATCGACCCGGCCTCGGTACGAGGGGTGGGTCTGAGGTCGATGCAGGAGCGGGCAGGCGAGCAGGGCGGCTCGTTCGAGATCGGTCCGGGCGACGCGGGCAGGGGCACGCGGCTGCGTATGGTGCTGCCGTGACCGAGATCCCCCAGGTTCGTCTCGTCATCGTGGACGACCACCCGACGTTCCGGATCGGGATGGCGGCGCTCCTCTCCGAGATCGAGGGGTTCGAGGTCATCGGCGAGGCGGCCAGCCAGGAGGAGGCCGTCCGCGTGGTGGTGGAGTCCCGGCCCGACGTCGTCATCATGGATCTCGACCTCGGCGGCGGCTCCGGCGTGGACGCGACCCGGGACATCCTGCGGGGCGCCCCCGGGACGGGCATCCTCGTGGTCACGATGTCCGGCGACGACCACGCCGTGTTCACCGCCATGCGCGCCGGCGCTCGCGGCTACCTCCTCAAGGGCGCCGAGCCGGCCGACATCGAGCGGTCCATCCGCGCGGTCGCGGCGGGCGGCGTCACGCTCGGACCCGAGGTGGCCGACGTCGCGGTCTCCTACCTGACCGGCGCCCGGACCGCGACCGGTGGACCGTTCCAGGAGCTGACCGAGCGCGAGCGGGAGGTGCTCGAGCTGGTCGCCCGCGGCCACGACAACACCGCGATCGCCCAGGCCCTCGTGCTGACGCCGAAGACCGTGCGCAACTACGTGTACGCCGTCTTCACCAAGCTCGACGTCAACGACCGGGCCGCGCTGGTCGTCAAGGCGCGGGAGGCCGGGATCGGGCTCACCAACCGTCCGTAGGGATCGGTGCGTGATGTTTCACCATGTTCAGTGGTCGAACCTGCACTTCTCATGGCGTGCAGACCATGTGAAGTGCGGGTTCGCCTGCATCACATGGTGAAGCTGCGACCACCGCCCACGGTCCTAGGACCTCCGTCCAGGTGCGGCACTGGACATTGGTCGCGATCGGGCGAGATCGACCCGACGGGATTCTTTTCGACCGATTCCGTCCGGTTACGGTCCGGCCATGAAGCTCTCCTCACCCCGACTGCTCGCCGGCGCGACGGTCGCCTCGCTCCTGCTCGTCGGCGTGGTCACGGCGACCTCGGTCCCCGGCCCGGCGCTGGCCGCCGGTGACGACCGGCCGAGCACCATCACCGTGGCCGACCCCGCTCACGACGTGCGCGAGATCGACGTCCGCGACGAGGAGGCGGGGAACGGCACCGCGGCGCCGACCCGTAGCAACGGCGACGTGCGGAGCATGACGGTCACCTACGGTCCGAGCGAGATCGAGATCGTCACCGAGTTCCGTGAGCTGCGGCGACCCACGCAGCGCGCGCCACGGCTGGTCGCGGGTGGGACGCTGTTCACGTCCGAGAACGTGATCGGATCCATCTCGATGTACGCGAGCCGGCGCGACCCCCACGGCACGTCGATGCTGGATGGAGTCGCCGAGTGCGTGTCGCACCGCGTCGACTACCGCCTGAACCGCGTCGTCGTCCGAGTGCCCGCGGACTGCCTCGGAGACCCCACATGGGTCCGGGTCCAGGCCTTCGGGGCCGTGTTCCGCACCACCCAGGAGGGGCACTTCGTCCAGGGCGATGTGGCTCCGGGCCTCGGACTGCGCCACGGCCGCCTGACCTCGCGCGTCTTCCGCCCGTAGGCGTTGTTGCGGCACGGCACCAATCGGGCAACTTCCCAGAATTCGGGCGCGCCTTTCCTTACCGTGGGGTGGCAAGCCAACGAAGGGTGCAGTGTGGAACGGGTCGTTCGCCCACGGATCTTGCGCGCTCTCACCCTGGTGGTGGGCGTGCTGCTGGTCCTGCCGATGGGTATTTCCGAGCAGGCCAGTGCGGCTCCTGCCGCGGAGCACGCGGACAGCAGCGCTGATGACGGTCGCACCGTCCCGGCGTACCTCGACGCTGAGGACCCCGATCGGGTGGTCCGGGTCTTCTCGGTGAAGTTCTGGGGGCGCGCCGGCGAGCGGCGCTACATCACCTCCCGGGTGCTGGCATCCCAGCCGAAGTCGACGTCCGACAGCCTGCTGATGGCGTCGGTCTCGGTCTCGTGCTCGCCCGGTGACGGCGTCACCAACGCGGGCGCGACGCAGAACGTCATGCGCGGGGGGAGCGCGGTCTTCACGCCTCGCTTCGTGTACGTCGTCCCGCGCACCGGGATGGTCGGGTGCGTGCTGGTCGCCAGTGGCCTCCGGCCGCGGCCGGCCTCCGGGTCGACGTCGAGCAACGTGTGGCAGGTCGCGCCGGGCTCGTACCTCTCGGTCAGCGAGCCGATGGGCTGGTGGGCCGCCACGCTCGCGACCGTCAGCTCCTCGCGCATCGTCGAGCGCGGTGAGCGCTGGACGCCGATCGCGTCGGTGGTCCCGGTGGGTCCGGGCGAGACGTCGTTCGAGCTGACCAGCGACCACAAGGTCACGACGTGCTCGGCCGTCGGCGGCAGCAGGGACTCCACGACCGGCGGGCGCGAGCTCTGCGACGGCCGGGTGAGCACCGGCGGCAGCAAGGTGCGGCTGGTGGTCTCGGCCGTGCAGCTGGACCGCAAGGGCTCCGCGTGCGCGACCGCGCAGAGGTTCACGACGACCCGCCTGGTGCGGCCCGACGTGCACCACGCGATGGTGTTCAGCAAGTCGCTGGTGCAGGTCAGCAAGGCGCCGTCGTGCGTGCCGCGGTTCGCGATCCGCGGCAGCATCGAGCAGGTCGGGGGCGCTGATCTGGTCATCCACGCACCATCCGAGCGGACGTCGGTGCTGCAGCACTGAGCTCGCCGAGGTGCTCCACGAACGCGCGGGAGTGCCGGTCCCAGTCGAGGTGCTCGCCGGCGTAGGCGTGCCCGAGCGAGGACATCTGGGTGCGCGCGTGCCGATCGCGGGCCAGCTCCAGCACCGCGCCCGCAGCGGCGCGAGCATCGCCGAACGGCACGACCAGACCGCCCCCGGTGCGCTGGACCAGCTCGGCAGCACGGGGGAGCGGCGTGGTGACGACCGGGACGCCGTGGGCGAGGTACTCGACCACCTTGGTCGGCTGCGAGACGCGGTAGTTCGGCTCGTCGTGCAGCAGCGAGAGCCCGGCCAGCGCGCCGTCGACGATGCGCATCGCCTCGGCGTGCGGGCGGAACCCGAGCCACTCGACGCCCGGCGGGGCGGTCGTCAGCAGTTCCGTCGCCTCGGCGTCGGCGTGGCCGATCAGCTGCACCCGCAGCTGCCCCGCAGACCGGGTGCGGAGCAGGGCTCCGAGCTCGGCCATCTCGAACACGCCGCGTGCCCGGGTCAGGTGGCCGACGTACACGACCCGCGGGTCGTCGGGCGGCCGGACCGTCTCCGGCACGCGGGTGGTGTTCGGCACGACCGGGTGCTCGCGGTGGAAGCGCGGCCGGTAGCCCTCCTCGGCGAGGAGCAGGTGCATCCGCTCCTCGGCGCTCCTCTCGAGACGGCGTACGGCGCTCGCGGCCGGCCCGGCCAGGGGGGAGGGCAGCCACGGCTTCACGTGCATGGTCGCCGCGGCGTCCTCGTGCACGTCCCACACGACCGGCGGCAGGTCGAGGCCGCGGGCCGCGACGGTGAGCTCGGGGTCGTGCAGGAGCACCAGGTCGTGGTCCGAGCGGCGGAGCAGGTCGCGGGCCGTGCGCAGCGCTGACAGCCGGCGCCGGCCGCGCGCACGCGGCAGGTCGACGGTGGTCAGCCCGGCCCGCGGGTCGGGGGTGACGCCGTAGCCGGTGAACGGCGCGGCGTAGGTGACGTCCCACCCGGCGGCGAGGAGCGCGTCGATCTGGCGGTGCCGGATGCGCGCGTCCTCCGGGTGGTGGACGACGGTGACGACGAGGATCCGCGGGCCGCTCACGGGGCGACCTCCTGCGGGCGCCGCGTGGGACGGGCGGTGGGGAGGCCGGTGCGCTCGGAGTACTCCTCGAGCACCTCGGCGGTCGGGCCGTCGGCGACCAGCCGGCCGTGGTCGAGCCAGAGCACCCGGTCACACATGCTGCGGATCGTGGACATCGAGTGGCTGACCAGCAGCACCGTCGCGGAGTGCTCGACGAGCTCGTCGATGCGGGCCTGGCTGCGCTGCTTGAAGTCGGCGTCGCCGGTCGCCAGCGCCTCGTCGATCATCAGGATGTCGGGACGCGCGGCCGACGAGATCGCGAACCGCAGCCGCGCGCTCATGCCGGAGGAGTAGGTGCGCATCGGCAGGTGCACGAAGTCGCCGATGCCGGCGAAGTCGACGACCTCGTCGTACCGCTCGGCGACCTGGGCCGGGGTGAGCCCGAGCGCCAGTCCGCCGAGCTGGATGTTGCGGTCTCCCGACAGGTCGCGCATCAGCGCGGCGTTCACGCCGAGGAGTGCCGCGTCGCCGTCGGCCCAGATCGCGCCCTGCGAGACCGGCAGGGCGCCGGCGATCGCACGCAGCAGCGTGCTCTTGCCCGAGCCGTTGTGGCCGATCAGGCCGATCGACTCGCCGTGGCTCGCGACGAACGAGACGCCGCGCACGGCCTTGACGACGTCGACGGCGCCGACGTGCTTGCGCAGCCGCGCGTTGCGGCGGCCGCCGTACGTGACGTACTGGACGTGCACGTCGTCGACGACGAGCGAGGGACGCTCAGCCCCGGGCATACCGCTCCTCCCCGCGCCAGAAGTACACGAACCCGACGAGCACCGCAGCGACCGCCCAGCCGAGCGCCCAGAGCCAGGTGCCGACCGAGGTCTCGACGCCGCTGAGCAGCGCGGCGCGGCCGAGCTCGAGGTAGATCGCGATCGGCTGGTGCTGGAGGACGTTCGCGATCGTCGGGTCGTCGACGTAGTGGCTGATCGAGAAGAAGACGCCGGAGGTGTACATCGCGACGCGCAGCACGAACGGCACGAGCCGCGCCAGGTCGCGTACGTCGGCCACGGCACGCGCGAGCAGGAACGCCAGGCCGGTGCCGAATACCCACTGCAGTGCGACCGCCGGCGCCAGCAGCAGCCACGACGCCTGCAGCGGCTCGCCGGTGAGCGGCACCAGGAACAGCAGCACGAGGAGCGCCGGCAGGAGCGTGAGGAGGTCCGCGAGCACGGTCGCGATCGGCAGCAGCGCGCGCGGGAAGCTCAGCGACCCGATCAGCTCGCGGTTGCCGGTGATCGCCTTCGACCCGTTCTGGATCGACGACGCCGAGAAGTGGTACAGGAACACGCCGATCACGAGGAACCCGGCGAAGTTGGCGACGCCGCGGTCGGTCGAGAGCACGACGCCGAACACGACCAGGTAGACCGCGGCCCACAGGATCGGCGTGAGCACCGCCCACGCCTGGCCCAGGTAGCTGCCCTGGTTGCGCGAGTAGGCCTTCGACGACGCCAGTGCGACGGCGAAGTGGCGTCGCCGCCAGACCTGGCGGACGTACTCCGCCAGGTCCGGTCGTACGCCGACCCGGGCCAGCCCGTGCTCGGCGGCGATTGCCGCAAGCGGGGTCACAGGCGGTGGGCCTCCTCGCCGATGGTGACGCCGCGGGTGTCGAAGAACAGCCGCGACCGCGACGCGAGCGCGGAGGCGTCGTACTCGCTGTGCGGCTGGATCAGCACGACCAGGTCGGCCAGCGCGACCGCGGTGTCGAGGTCGTCGGCGCGGGTCACGTCGACGCCCGGCTCCCAGTCGTCGACGTGCGGGTCGTGGTAGACCACGCGGGCGCCGAGGAGGTCGAGGTGGCGCGCCAGCGGCGCGGCCGGCGACTCGCGCTGGTCGCTGATGTCGGGCTTGTAGGTCACGCCGAGGACCAGCACGGTCGCGCCGTGGGTGGGCTTGCCGTGCTCGTTCAGCAGGTTCTGCGCGCGCCGGGCGACGTACGACGGCATCGTCGCGTTGATCTCCTGGGCGAGCTCGACGAAGCGGAACGGGTAGCCGAGCTTCGCCCGGACGCTGTGCGACAGGTAGTTCGGGTCGATCGGGATGCAGTGCCCGCCGACGCCGGGGCCGGGGTAGAACGCCTGGAAGCCGAACGGCTTGGTGGAGGCGCAGCGGATGACGTCCCACAGGTCGATCTCGAGCTCGTGGCAGAAGCGCGCCATCTCGTTCACGAGCGCGATGTTGATGTGCCGGTAGGTGTTCTCGAGCAGCTTCGCGGTCTCCGCCTCGCGGGTGCCGGCGGCCTCGACGATCGTGCTCACGAACTTGCCGTAGAACGCCGCGGCCCGCGTCGTCGAGGCGCGGTTGATGCCACCGACGACCTTGGGCGTGTTCGCCAGGCCCCAGCTCTCGTTGCCGGGGTCGATCCGCTCGGGCGAGAACGCGAGGTGGAAGTCCTCGCCCGCGACCAGGCCGCTGGCCTGCTCGAGCACCGGCTTCACGACCTCGTCGGTGGTGCCGGGGTACGTCGTCGACTCGAGCACGATCAGCTGCCCGGCCTGGAGGTGCTGCGCGATCGCGCCGACCGCGGACCGCACCGGGCCCAGGTCGGGGCCGCCCTCCGAGCCGAGCGGGGTGGGCACGCAGATCAGGACGGTGTCCGCGCTCGCGAGGACGCCCACGTCGGTCGTCGCCCGGAACCCGCGCTCGACCATCGCCGCGATGTCCTCGTCCTCGAGGTCGTCGACGTGCGAGCGGCCGGCGTTGAGACCGTCGACGGTCGCCTCGCTGACGTCCAGCCCGACCACGCGGAGCCCGACGCGGCTGGCCTCCTGGGCGAGCGGCAGCCCGACGTAGCCGAGCCCGATCACCACCAGGTCGATGGGGGAAGTGGTCATGGTGTCTCTCCTCGGGTCGTGGCGTACACGT
Source organism: Nocardioides sp. SR21 (assembly GCF_022761125.1). Classification (GTDB taxonomy): domain Bacteria; phylum Actinomycetota; class Actinomycetes; order Propionibacteriales; family Nocardioidaceae; genus Nocardioides. The sequence continues at coordinate 316,753 of NZ_JAKWJR010000001.1, forward strand.
GCTCGTAGGTGGCGGCGGCCGCCGCCCAGGTGCGGGTCTCGGCGACCCAGGTCCGGGCCGCGGCGCCCAGCTCGCGGCGTACGTCGCCGTCGGCCAGGGTCCGGAGTGCGGCGGCCAGGTCGGCGGGGTCGCCGGGCCGGGTCAGCAGGCCGCGGCCGCGGCCGACCACCTCGCGCAGGGGAGGCAGGTCGGAGGCGACGACGGGGATGCCGAGCGCCATCGCCTCGATCGGCTTGAGCGGCGGCACCAGCCGGGTGACCGGCAGGTCGAGGCGCGGCAGGCAGAAGACGTCGAGACCGCGGTAGGCCTCGATCACGCCGTCGCGGGGGAGCCGGCCGGTGAACGTGGCAAGGTCGGCGAGCCCGCGGTCGGCGACCTGCTTCTCCAGGCTCGCCCGGGCCGGCCCGTCGCCGACGACGACCAGCCGCACGTCGTAGCGCTGCGAGCGCAGCAGCGCGATCGCGTCGACGAGCACCGGCACGCCCTCGTAGTCGTTGAGGGTGCCGCCGATGCCGACGGTGAGCCCGGTGTGGGGGAGCGGCTCGTGCCCGAACCACGCGTCGTCGACGCCGTTCGGGACGACGAACACCCGCTCCGCCGGCACGCCTCGCGCCACGATGTGGTCGCGCAGCGGACCGCTCAGGGTCACCACCGCATCTGCGGCGCTCATGACGGCGGTCTCGGCGGAGCGGGTGAGTCGGTAGAAGTCGCGCTCGCGCGCCGCCGGGTCGGAGGTGCGGCTGAGCCAGGTCTCCTCGAGCAGGCCGCGCACCTCGTAGACGAGCGGGATCCCGAACCGCTCGCGCAGCGCCAGCCCCACGCGGGCGTTCACGTGGTTGCTGTGCGCGTGCAGCACCGTGGGCCGCAGCTCGCGCACCAGCCGGGACGAGTGCTCGACGTCCGCGGCCAGCGCCCGGTCGGCACGCAGCGGCAGCCGGACCGGCAGCAGCCGGTGGTACGGCACCCCGCGCACGTCGGCGCGCGGGCCGGCGTCGAGATGGCCCTTGACGACCGGGAAGCCGAGGCGGCTGGCGACGTGGACGTCGTGTCCCGCGGCGCGCTGCGCCTCGGCGATGCCCTGGGTGCGCACGGTGTAGCCGGCGACGGTCTCGGGCAGCGCGTTGGTGACGAGGTGGAGCACGGTCTGGTGATCGGTCTCGTGCCCGGCCGGCGACGTCCCGCGGAAGGACGGGGCGTCGCCGACCGGGCTCCCGAGAACCCCGAGCTCCCCGTCGACGAGGTGGGTGAGCAGCCGGCCGGGCAGGCCGGCCCGACGGCCCTCGTCGCGGGCGCGGGTCAGGTCGCCGGCGCGCAGGGCGGCCACGGCCGAGCGGTACGCCGGGGCTGCGGCCCACGGCTGGGGGACGCGGCCGACGTGGTCGGAGCCACGGAGCAGGTGGCGCGCGGCGACGGTCGCCGCGGCGGGCGCGTTCCGGAGTGTCCGGACCCCCATCTGCACCTCCTGCATTCGGCCGGCTGAGACGCGCCGGGTAGGTTCTCCCTCGAATACTAGAGTAATTTACTAGAGTTAGCAGAAGATCCCGACTTCGGAGGTACGCATGTCCCCCCTCGCCGTGCACGTCACCGGCGCCCGGCCGAACTTCCCCAAGGCCGCGCCCGTGATCGACGCCGTCGCCCGTCACGACGTGGCGGTCCGGCAGCGCCTGGTGCACACGGGGCAGCACTACGACGAGCGGCTGTCCGACGTGTTCTTCCGCCAGCTCGGCCTGCCGGAGCCGGACGTGAACCTCGGGGTCGGCTCCGGCACCCACGCCGAGCAGACCGCGGCCGTGATGGTCGGTCTGGAGCGGCTGTTCCTCGACGAGCGGCCGGACGTGGTCGTGGTCTACGGCGACGTGAACTCCACCGTCGCCGCGGCACTCGTGGCCGCCAAGCTGCAGATCCCGCTGGCCCACGTCGAGGCCGGGCTGCGCAGCTTCGACCCCTCGATGCCCGAGGAGGTCAACCGGATCGTCACCGACCGGCTGGCCGACCTGCTGTTCGCCACCAGCGCGGACGCCGTCGCGCACCTCGGCAACGAGGGCGTCCCGGCCGAGCGCATCCACCTGGTCGGCAACCCGATGATCGACACGCTGCTCGCCCACCTCGGTGCGTTCGACGTGGCCGCCGCCCGGTCCCGCCACGACCTGTCGGGGCAGTACGCCGTCGCCACGCTGCACCGCCCCGCGAACGTCGACGACGCCGCGGACGCCGAGGCGCTGGTCAAGACGCTGCACGCGGTCGCCGACCAGCTCACGCTGGTCCTGCCGCTGCACCCGCGCGGCCGCGCCGGCCTGGAGGCCGCCGGCCTCAGCGAGCACCCGGGCATCCGCGTGCTCGAGCCGCTCGGGTACGTCGAGTTCCTCGGCCTCGTGCGCGGCTCCGCGGTCGTGGTCACCGACTCCGGCGGCGTGCAGGAGGAGACGACCGTGCTCGGGGTCCCGTGCCTCACGGTCCGGCCGAACACCGAGCGCCCGGTGACGATCACGCACGGCACCAACCGCCTGGTCACCCGCGAGGACGTGCCGTGGCAGGTCGAGCAGGTGCTCGCCGCCGGCACCACCGCGCACCGGGTTCCGCCGCTGTGGGACGGCCACGCCGGCGAGCGGATCGCGGAGGTCCTGGTGGAGGCGATCGCGTGACCCTCCGACGACTCCGCCGACGACCGCGGCTGCCGGCGTACGCGCCACCGCTGCAGGCGCCGGCGCGCCCCGAGCTCACGGTCGCGGTGATCCTCGACCCGTTCTCGGAGCTGGCGTTCGGCTACGAGTGGTCGCAGGTGACGTTCGGCCCCGACGACTGGCAGCAGGCGCTGGAGCAGCGGCGACCCGACCTGCTGTTCGTCGAGTCGGCCTGGGCGGGCAACGGCGGACGGTGGCGCCTCCACCTCACGCGCGACCGGCGGCCGAGCGACGAGCTGCGCGCGCTGGTGACGTGGTGCCGCGAGGAGGGCATCCCGACGGTCTTCTGGAACAAGGAGGACCCGCCGAACTACGACACGTTCATCGCGACCGCGCAGCTCTTCGACCAGGTCTTCACCGTCGACGCCGACCGGATCCCCGACTACCACCGCGACCTCGGCCACGACCGGGTCGACCTGCTGCCGTTCGCCGCGCAGCCCCGGATCCACAACCCGGTACGCCGCCTGCCCGGCCGGCCCTACGAGGTCGCGTTCGCCGGCACCTGGTTCGCCGAGAAGCACCCGGAGCGGCGCACCCAGATGGGCTACGTCCTCGACCCCGCGGTCGAGCACGACCTGCACATCTGGTCGCGGATGCAGCGCGGCGACCGCCGCTACCGCTTCCCGCGGCCGTACCGCCGGCACGTCGTCGGCTCGCTGCCCTACGCGCGGATGCTCGGCGCGTACACGGCGTACAAGCTCTTCCTGAACGTCAACTCCGTGACGACCAGCAAGACCATGTGCTCGCGGCGGCTCTTCGAGCTGTCGGCCGCGCAGACTGCGGTCGTCTCGGCGCCGGCGGAGAGCATCGAGCCGTTCTTCGGCGCCACGATCACCGTGGTCGAGAACGCCGACCAGACGAGGGCCGCGCTCGACCTGCTGCTCGCCGACGACGACATCCGCGACCGGTTGGCGCTGCAGGCCCACCGCCGCGTGTACGACGAGCACCTGTGCCGCCAGCGCGTCGACACCGTGCTGCGCGCGGTCGGGCTGGCCGGCGCGGTGCTGGGCGCCGCCGAGCCGACGGTCAGCGTGATCGTGCCGACGTGCCGCCCCGACCAGCTCGACCACGTCCTTCGCACGGTCGGACGCCAGTCCTACCGCGCGATCCAGCTCGTCCTCGTCGCGCACGGCTTCGTGCCCGACGAGGGGGAGGTACGCCGGCGTGCAGCGGACGCCGGCGTTCCCGAGCTGGTCCTTCTTCAGGCAGGCGCCGACCGCACCCTCGGCGCCTGCCTGAACCTCGGGCTCGACGCGGCCACCGGCGACCTGGTCGCGAAGATGGACGACGACAACTTCTACGGCACCCACTACCTGACCGACCTGGTCCGGGCCCTCGACTTCTCCGGCGCCGACGTCGTGGGGAAGTGGGCACACCTCGTGCTGCTCGAGGGCAGCGGCGAGACGCTGCTGCGGTTCGCCGACAGCGAGCACCACTTCGTCAAGCAGGTCCAGGGCGGCACGTTCCTGATGAGCCGCGGCATCGCGGACCTGGTCCGCTTCGGCGACCTGCCGCGCGGCGTCGACACCGACTTCCTCGAGCGCGCCCGCGCCGCCGACCTCACGGTGTACGCCGCCGACCGCTTCAACTTCGTGTCGGTCCGGCGCGCCGACCCGGCCAGCCACACCTGGACGATCACCGACGACGAGATCAAGGAGCGTTCGTCCCAGGTGCTCGACGTGCCCGACCCGTACGCCCTGGCGGAGGTCTGACATGACCGCGACCCTGGAGACCCTGGACCGCCCCCAGCCGAGCGCGCCCCGCGAGGAGAAGCCGGCCCGCACCCGCGGGAACAGCCGGATCCGCGGTGACATCGAGGGCCTGCGCGCCGTCGCGACGTTCCTCGTGCTGCCGTACCACGCCGGGCTGATGCTGTTCCCCGGCGGCTTCGTCGGCGTCGACGTGTTCTTCGTGATCTCGGGCTTCGTGATCACCGGCCAGCTGCTCAAGGAGAGCGACCGCGACGGCACGGTCTCGCTGCTCGGCTTCTACGCCCGCCGCGCCAAGCGGCTGCTGCCCGCCAGCGCCCTGGTCCTCGTCGCGACCGCGATCATGACGTTCCTCTGGGTGCCGCGCATCAGCTGGAAGGTGGTCGGCGGCGACATCGTCTCGTCGGCGCTGTACGTCGTGAACTTCCGGCTCGCCGACCGGTCGGTCGACTACCTCGCCGAGGACGTCATGCCCTCACCGGTCCAGCACTACTGGTCGCTGGCGGTGGAGGAGCAGTTCTACCTGCTCTGGCCGATCCTGCTGCTGCTCGCGCTCGCGGTCGCGCGGCGTACCGGCCTGCGCCGCAACGCCGTCCTCGTCGCCGGCCTCGCGCTGGTCGCCATCCCCTCGCTGGTCTGGTCGGCGCACATGGTCGTCGCCCAGCCGGAGCGGTCCTACTTCGACACCACGGTCCGGCTCTGGGAGTTCACGATCGGCGCGTTCGTCGCGATCGCGGCGACCCGGCTCGACCGGATGCCGCGCTGGCTCGGCGTCACGCTCGCCTGGACGGGGCTGGCGATGGTGCTGGTGAGCGCCCGCATCTACGACCACGAGATGACGTGGCCCGGCCCGGCCGCGCTGCTGCCGACGGTCGGTGCCGGCCTGTTCATCGCCGGCGGCGTCGCGGCCGCGTCGTACGGCCCGGTGCGCCTGATCGGCAACCCGTTCATGCTGTTCATCGGCTACCTGACGTACTCGCTCTACCTGTGGCACTGGCCGCTGCTGATCGTGGCCCGCGAGCACTACGGCGGCATCTCGGTCACCACGGGGATGATCATCGTGACGCTGTCGATCATCCCCGCGTGGCTGACGTTCCACCTGCTCGAGAACCCGCTGCGCAACTCCACCCTGCTGCGTGACCCGAAGGCCGCGCTGAGCGTCGGCGCCAACGCCACGCTGGTCGGCGCGGCCGCGGGGCTGACGCTGGTCGTGCTGTTCGCGAACGCCGCGTCGCCGGCCGCGGGCAACGCGCGCGGCGCCGCTGTCCTCTCCTCGAACCCGGCGTCGGACCCGGTCGCCCAGGTCTCCGGCGCCATCACGCCGAACCCGCTCGAGGCGCCGGAGGACGTGCCGGACCTGTACGCCGAGGGTTGCCAGGTCGACGTGAACTCCAGCGAGCCGACCAGCTGCACCTACGGCCCGGATGACGCGCACCTCACGGTCGCGGTCGTCGGCGACTCGAAGGCCGCACAGTGGGTGCCGGCGTTCCAGGTGCTCGCCGAGGAGAACGACTGGCGGATCGAGACGTACACGAAGTCCGCCTGCCAGTTCGCGACCGTCGAGACCTCGCTGGACGGCGAGGTCTACCAGACCTGCCGCGACTGGACCGACAAGGTGCTCGACCGGCTCACCGGCGACGACCGCCCCGACGTGGTCGTCACCGCCGGCCAGCGCAGCCAGGGCGTCGTCGGTGGCGACGACGGCGACCTCGAGCTCAGCGGGGACGCGATGGAGCAGGCGATGGTCGACACCTGGAGCCAGCTGGAGGACGCCGGCGTCCAGGTCGTGGTGCTCGCGGACACCCCGCAGACGTTCTCCGAGGTCTACGCCTGCGTCGCCGACCACCCCGACGACCTGACCGCCTGCACCTACGACCGCGCGCGCGGCGTCGAGGCCAGCGGCGCCCCGACCCAGCAGGCCGCCGCCGAGCAGGCGGGCGTGCCGTTCATCGACCTCGTCGACTACGTCTGCCCGACGGCGCAGTGCCCGCCGGTGATCGGCAACGTGCTGATCTACCGCCAGGGCTCCCACCTGACCAAGACGTACGTCGAGACGCTCGCGCCACGGCTCGACGAGGAGCTCGCCCGGGCAGGGGTGGACCGATGAGCTCCCCGACGATCACCACCGTCCTCGATCGCGTACGCCGGCTGCGACCGTCGTCGGCCGAGGCGCCGGCCTGGTCGGTCCCGCCCGCGGTCCGGGTCGCGCGCCCCGATCTCGTGGTGGCGCTCGCCGCCTCCGACCGGCTCCGCGTGGGGCTGGCCGACCAGTGGCGGCAGCGCTCGGTCGACCCCGCGGCACCGCATGTCACCGGCGCCGGCGTACTCCTCGTGGAGCTGGCGGACGGCGTGGTGCCCGGCTTCGGGCGTCCCGACGAGCCGAGGGTGGCCGGCCTGATCGACGCCGCCGCCCGGTCGGAGGTGCCGATCACGCTGTGGATCACGTCCGGGCGCCCGCCGAGCGGTCTCGACGCGACCGCCGCCCAGGCGCGGCTCCTGCAGGCCGCCGACGTGGTGCTGGTCGCCGACCTTCTCGAGGCCTGGCAGCGGGTCGTGCCCGAGGCGCGGCTGCTGCCGCCCGCAGCACCGGCGCGCCGCGCACCCCGCCGTACGTCGGAGCCGCACGCGCTGGTGGTGTCGCCGGGCGCGAGCGACGAGCGCGCGGCCGGACCGGTCGCGGCCGTGCTCGGCCCGGGCCTCGCGCCGATCGCCGACCGCGTCGAGGTGCTGCTCGTCGAGCACGACCTGCCGCCCCGCGGGGTGCTGCCCGCCGCGCTCGCCGAGCGGGCACGGCCGGCCGGGCAGCTCGACGCCGCTGCGGCGGTTCGCGAGGCGGCCGTCGTCGTCGACGGCCCACGGCGCTCGCCGGGCGACAGCTGGACCGCGCTCGAGGCGGCCGCGGCCGGCACGCCGGTCGTCTCGCCCGACGGCCTGTCCGCGGCGTCGCTGCGGGCCGAGGTCGTCGCCCGCCTCCACCACGAGGAGCTGCGCGACCGCGACGCCCTGCGGCAGCGCCGGTCCGTGCTCGCCGCCGACACCTTCGGCCACCGGGCCCGAGACCTGCTCGAGGAGCCCGAGCCCGCGACCCCATCGGTCTCCGCCGTCGTCCCGACCAACCGGCCGCACGAGATCAACACCGTGCTGGCCAACATCGGGCGCCAGTCGCACCCGGACACCGAGCTGGTGCTGGTGCTGCACGGCATCGACGTGCCGAGCGCCGAGCTGCGTGCGCGTGCCGACGACCACGGCGTCCGCGACCTCCAGGTCGTGCGCGCCCCGGGTCACCTCACCCTCGGCGCCTGCATGAACCTCGGCGTCGAGGCCTCGGGTGGCGACCTGGTCGCCAAGATCGACGACGACAACCACTACGGCGTCAACTACCTCCTGGACATGGGGGCCGAGCTGCGGGCGCAGGGTGCCGGCATCGCCGGCAAGTGGGCGCACTACGTGTGGCTGCGCTCGAGCGGCGCCGTCGTGCTGCGCTACCCGGACGCCGAGCACACGTGGGCGCGCCGGATCCAGGGCGGCACGATGCTGTTCGAGGGCGACGTCGTCCGCGACCTGCGCTTCGGCGACCTGCCGCGCGCCGTGGACTCCGACATCCTCGACCGGGCCATCGCCGCGGGCGTCCGCATCTGGTCGGCCGACCGCTTCAACTTCGTCAGCGTGCGCGGCGAGGACCGCACCGCGCACACCTGGACGGTCGAGGACGCGTCGTTCCTCACCGCCTCCGGGCGGCTGGCCTTCTACGGCGACCCGCGGCCGCACGTGGAGGTGTGAGATGTCCGTCCGGATCAAGGTGAAGCGCGCGGTACGCCGGCAGGCGGCCCTCGCGTCGGTCGTCGTGCCGGCGGGGGAGGGGCCGCAGTGGTGGCAGTCCGCCGTCGGCCGCGCCCACGCCGCCGAGGCCCAGCGCCGGCTGGTCTCCGACAAGGACCCGGTCGCCGCGCAGGCGCTGCTCGACCCGCTGCTCGACTCCCCGGTCGCGTCCCGCGCGTGGACCGTGACGGCCGAGGTGCGCGAGCGCTCCGGTGACCCGGCCGCGGCCCTCGCCGCCGCGCGCACCGCGGTCGAGGTGGAGCCGACGTTCGCCGCCCGCGTCACGCATGCCCGTCTGGCGCTCGCCGTCGGCGACCCGGACGAGGCCGACGCCGCCGTGACCGCGCTGGTCGACACCCGCCCGCGCAACAAGGCGGGAGTCCTGGCCGTGCTCACGGTCCTGCGCGAGTCCGACCACGGCGAGGTGCGCCGCTTCCGCAGCAACCTGCTGACGTGGGGCCTGGCCGGCTACGACGACGAGATCAACGCCGTGCACGCCGAGCTCGACCTGGTCGCGGCCGAGGACCTCGACGCGACGCTGCTCGACGTCACCGACCGCGTCCGCCGGGCGCTCCCGGTCGTCGCACGGGCGCTCGACCGGCGCCGGGAGTGGGCGCGACTCGCCGACTACGCCGACCTGCGGGTCGCCGTCGGCGGCTCGATCAGCCAGCGCCGCGCCGTCGCCCTCGAGCTGCGCCGGGCCGCGGCCCGGGCACTCACGGCGGGCTACACCGGGCCGGCGCAGCGGCTGGCCGGGCAGGCGCTGGCGCGCCACCCCGACGACCCGTTCGCCCGCGAGACCTGGCTGAACGCCACCGACCAGCTCGCGGTCGCCCGCGACGGTTGGGGTGCGCCCGCCCTCGTCGGTGGCCGCGGTTTCGAGCCGCGCGAGCGGACCGTGCTCGCCGCGCTCGCCCAGTCGCCGCCGCACACGTCCGGTGGCTACGCGACCCGCACCCACGGCATCCTCACCGGCCTGCAGGGCCTCGGCTGGGACGTCGAGGCCGTCACCCGGCCCGGATTCCCCTACGACCGCTGGTCCAAGAGCGACCCGCGCCGGGTCGCGGACCGCGACGACGTCGACGGCATCGGCTACCACCGGGTGCTCGGCGACGCCGTCCCCGGGCCGTGGCCGCAGTACCCGCTCACGTCGTACGTCGACGGGTACGCCGCCGCGCTCGCACAGCACGCCCGCCGGCACCGGCCCGAGCTGCTGCACGCGTCCAGCTTCCACGTCAACGGTCTCGCCGCCCGCCAGGCCGCGGCCCGGCTCGGCATCCCGTACGTCTACGAGATGCGCGGCCTCGAGGACCTGATGAAGGTCTCGCGCGACCCGGCGTTCTCGGCCAGTGACCGGCAGCGCTTCCTCGACACCGTCGAGCTCGCGTCCTGCGAGGGCGCGGCGAGGGTCTTCGTGATCACCGAGGCGCTGCGCCGCGAGATGGCCGCGCGCGGCGTGCCGGAGGAGAAGCTCGTCGTGCTTCCCAACGGCGTGCACACGCACCTGTTCGAGCCGCGGGAGCGCGATGCCGCGCTGGAGGCCGAGCTCGGGCTGCAGGGCACGACCGTCATCGGGTACGCCGGTGGGCTCGTCGACTACGAGGGCCACGAGCTGCTGCTGGAGGCGGTCGCGGCCCTGCAGTCGCGGCGTACCGACTTCCGGCTCGTGGTCGTCGGCGACGGCCCGCACGAGGCCACGGTGCGCGCGACCGCCGACCGGCTCGGCCTCGCCGACGCGGTGATCTTCACCGGCCGGGTGCCGCACGACGAGGTCGGCCGCTACCTGTCGCTGTTCGACATCACGCCGTTCCCGCGGCTGCCGCTGCCGGTCTGCGAGCTGATCTCGCCGATCAAGCCGTTCGAGTCGATGGCGATGGGCAAGGCGGTCGTCGTCTCGTCGGTCGCCGCGCTGACCGAGATCGTCGCCGACGGCACGACCGGGCTGGTGTTCGAGAAGGGCTCGGCCGCCGACCTGGCGCGGGTGCTCGAGCGGCTGCTCGACGACGCCGACCTGCGCGCCAAGCTCGGCGACTCCGCACGGACCTGGGTGCGCAACGAGCGCGACTGGTCGTCCCTCGTCGAGGTGCTCGCCACGTCGTACGACGAGATCCTCGGAAGGAGATCCTCGTGACCATTCCCCAGGTACGACCGCCGGAGGTGGCCCGAGCCCGGGTCGCGACGCCGGTGTCGGTGGTGATGCCGGTCCTCGACGAGGAGCGCTACCTCGAGCAGGCCGTGCGCCACGTCCTCGAGCAGAAGTACGACGGCGACATCGAGGTCGTGCTGGCCGTCGGTCCGAGCCGCGACCGGACCGCGCAGATCGCCAGGCGCCTCGCGTCCTCCGACCCGCGCATCGTCCTCGTCGACAACCCGGTGGGCCGCACGCCGAACGCGCTCAACGCCGCGATCGCCGCGTCCCACCACCCGTTCATCGTGCGCGTCGACGCCCACGGATTGCTGCCACCCGGCTACCTGCGCGACGTCGCCCACCTGCTCGAGACCACGGGCGCGGCGAACGTCGGCGGGATGATGCGCGTCGAGGGCGACACGGACTTCGGCCGCGCGGTCGCCGCCGCGATGTCGTCCCCGCTCGGGATCGGCGGCTCCAAGTTCCACGTCGGCGGCGAGCCGGGACCGGCGCGCACCGTGTACCTCGGCGCGTTCCGGCGCGACGTGCTTGTCGAGCTCGGTGGCTTCGACGAGCACTTCCGGAGGGCGCAGGACTGGGAGCTCAACCTCCGCATCCGCCAGGCCGGGCACACGGTCTGGTTCACCCCCGATCTGGCCGTCACGTACCGGCCGCGGCGGACGTTCAAGGCGCTGCGGCGCCAGTTCTTCACCACCGGCCAGTGGCGCCGCCAGATCGTCGACGCCCACCCGGAGACCGCGAGCTTCCGCTACCTCGCGGCCCCGATCGTCACCGCGCTCGTCGGGCTGGGGACCGTCCTGGGCCTCGTCGGGCTGGTCGCGCTGGCGCTCGGCGTGCCGTTCGCCTGGCTGCCCGCGGCGGGCCTGCTGGCCCCGATCGGGTACGCCGGCGGCGTGCTCGCCGCGAGCGTGCGGATCGGTCGCGGTCTCGGCCGCCGGTCGCGGCTGCTGCTGCCGCTGGTCGTGATGACCATGCACCTGGCGTGGGGCGCCGGCTTCCTGCGCTCGATCCCGAGGCCGGAGCGGCGTACGTAGCTCAGGCGCCGCCGGCCGGCAGGGCCTCGAGCATGATGTCCGGGTTGTCGCGGGCGGTGACGTTCGCGCGCCAGCTGTCGACGAACAACGCCAGGTGCGTGCCGTCCGAGCGCTCGAGCACCTCGACGCCGCGGATGCCGACCAGGGCGGCCGCGCCCTCGGCGTTGGTGCGTCGCGCGACCTGGTAGTCCAAGCGGGACAGCCGGATCGGCGAGTTGAACTCGTTGGTCATCCGCTCCTGCACGACCTCGAACTGCATCGGGCCGACGGCGGCGAGCACGGGGCTCTGGTCGCCGCGCAGGTCCGAGCGCAGCACCTGGACGACGCCCTCCTGGTCGATCTGGTCGATGCCCTTGCGGAACTGCTTGTAGCGGCTGATGTCCGCCGCGGTCGCGGTCATGAAGTGCTCGGGCGCGAAGCTCGGGACGGGCGGGTACTCGATCGCGTCGCCGACGTACATCGTGTCGCCGACGCGCAGCGCCTGCGCGTTGACCAGGCCGATGATGTCGCCGGGCAGCGCCTCGTCGATCGAGGTGAGCTCCCGGCCGAAGACGGCCTGGGCGTACTTCGTCGCGAACGGCCGGCCGGTCGCCGCATGGGTCACGATCATGCCGCGCTCGAACGTGCCGGACACGACGCGCGCGTAGGCGAGGCGGTCGCGGTGCGAGGCGTTCATGCCGGACTGCACCTTGAAGACGAACGCGCTGAACTCGTCGTCGACCTGGCGCACCGACCCGTCCACGCCCGCGGTCGCGTGCGGCGCGGGGGCGAGGTCGAGCAGCAGCTCGAGCAGCTGCGCGACGCCGAAGTTCTGCAGCGCGGAGGCGAACATGACCGGCGTCGTCTCACCGGCCAGGAAGCGCTCCTGGTCGTGGTCGGCGTCGTCGAGCGTCAGCAGCTCGTGCTCCTCGACCGCCACCTCCCAGACGTGCTGGTCGTCGGCGTCGACCTCGGTCGCCGGCATCCGCCGCTCGGGGGCGCGGGTCGCACCGCCCGCCGTACGCGTGTACTTCACGAACTCGCCCGTACGCCGGTCCAGCACGCCGCGGAAGTCGCCGGCCTCGCCGACCGGCCAGGTCAGCGGCGTCGGGCGCAGCTTGATCTGCTTCTCGATCAGGTCCATCAGCTCCAGCGCCGACAGGCCGGGGCGGTCCCACTTGTTGATGACGGTGATCACCGGGATGCCGCGCAGCGCGCAGACCTTGAAGAGCTTGAGCGTCTGCGGCTCCAGGCCCTTACCGGCGTCGACCAGCATCACGGCCGAGTCGACGGCCGAGAGCACGCGGTAGGTGTCCTCGGAGAAGTCGCTGTGGCCCGGGGTGTCGACGAGGTTGACCACGTGGTCGCCGTACTCGAACTGCAGCGCGGCGGACGTGATGGAGATCCCGCGCGCCTTCTCCATCTCCATCCAGTCGGAGACGGTGGCGCGGCGCCCGCCCTTGCCGTGCACGGCGCCGGCCTCGGTGATCACCCGGGCGTGCAGCGCGAGGGCCTCGGTGAGCGTGGACTTTCCGGCGTCCGGGTGGCTGATGACGGCGAACGTACGGCGGGGACGGGTGTCGGACACCCGCAGAAACTTACTGGGAACCGGCCCCGATCCCCGCTTCGTCGTCCGTCGTCGTCGGTCAGTCGATCCTCTGCAGCGCGCCTCCGAGCTCCACGGGGTCGGGGAAGATCGGGCCGACGACGTACGGGTCCTCCGCGACGTCGACGCCGCCGGGCAGGATCAGCTGGTCGGGGACCAGCTCGGTGATCGTGGCCGCCTGGTGGTGGTGACGCCTGCTGACGAGGAACAGCCCGCCGACCTCGGAGCCCGGAACCTGCTCCTCGACCGCCAGCCAGGTCATCTTCGACAGGGTGACCGCGTAGATGCCGCGGCGGCCGGCGCCGAGGTCCACGATCGAGGTGAGCCCGTCGGCGTAGCGCGTGCAGGCGCCCCACGGCTTCTCGGGGTCGCAGGTCGCGTCGGTCGTGCCGGGCTTGATCCGCCAGATCTGCGAGGTTCCCGGTGTGGCCGGGAAGCCGCGGAGCTCACCGACGTACCAGTAGCCGTCCTTGCCCACCGTCACCGACGTGGCGACGGCCTCGGCGTCGGTCGGCTCGCCTGCGCCGGGCAGCCCCTCCGGCGTGACGACCTCACGCGGCAGGAGCCGCGCGACCGTCTCGATGTCGCCGGTGCTCGACACGTGCAGGAGGTCGTTGCCCGCGGCGTCCGCGACCAGGACGCTGCCGTCCTTGAGGGCCGCGAGTCCGAACGGGTTGCTGTCCTCCGGGAAGCTCTCCAGGTCGTTCGGGTCCGGGTCGGTGGCCTGGTACGCCGCGATGTTCGCGACCTCGACCGGGTCGTCCCAGCCCCAGCGCCACTTGAACAGGCGGGCCGCGGTCGGGTCGGTCGGCTCGCCGGCCCCGGTCAGCAGCCAGACGATGCCGTCCTTGCCGGCCGAGATGGCCGGGGCGAAGCCGGTCGCGATCTGGCCGAGCTCGATCTTCTTCGTCACGCCGTGCGACCCGTGCCGGTGGTGGCCCCAGCGGTGCCGGCGCTCGACGACGAGGCTGAAGGTGCCGTCACCCTCGGTGATCAGCGTCCGGCCGTGTCCGAGCGCATCGACCCCACGCGGTCCGCTGAGCCCGTCGAGCACGGTGCGCAGGGTGTCGGTGTGGTCGTGGTTCTTCCCACCGTGGCCGGCGAAGGCCGGTCCCGAGACCGCGAGCGCGAGTGCGGCTGCGGCCGTGGTGAACATGAGGGTTCGTCGTGTCGTCATGGAGTCCCCTCCCGAGGCTCGGAGATGTCCCTCTCTGCCTACGCCTGCCCTGTGACCGTGGCAATTCACCAAATGGGGGAGGTTTCAGCGGCCGAAGCGCTGGATAGTCTCGTTTGTCGAGTTGAATAGTCCAGTTGCCGATCTCGGGAAGGCATCTCATGCTGCCCACCTCCACGACGACACCACCGACGCCGCGCAAGGTCGCGATGGCGTCCGCGGTCGGTGCCACCATCGAGTGGTACGACTTCTTCCTCTACGGCACCGCCGCAGGGCTGGTGTTCGACAAGCTCTTCTTCAACGGCCTCGACGGCGCGGCCGCGCAGTTCGCCGCGTTCGGCACGTTCGCGGTCGGGTTCCTCGCCCGCCCCGTGGGCGGCCTGATCTTCGGCCACTTCGGTGACCGGATCGGGCGCAAGCAGATGCTGCTGATGACGCTGCTGATCATGGGCCTGGGCACCGCGCTGATCGGCCTGCTGCCGTCGTACGACGCGATCGGTGTCTGGGCGCCGATCCTGCTGGTCGTGCTGCGGATCCTGCAGGGCATCGGCGTCGGTGGTGAGTACGGCGGCGCCGTGCTGCTCGCGGTCGAGTACGCCCCAGCAGAGAGGCGCGGGTTCTTCGGCAGCTTCGCGCACATCGGCGTACCCGGTGGGCTGTTCCTCGCGGCGGCGTCGTTCTCGATCGCCAGCCAGCTGCCCGACGACGCGTTCCTCGCGTGGGGCTGGCGGGTCTGCTTCCTGGTCAGCATCGTGCTGCTCGCGATCGGCGCGTGGATCCGGCTCAGCGTGATGGAGACCCCGGCGTTCCAGCAGGTCCAGGAGCGCAAGGAGGTCGCGGCGGTGCCGTTCAAGGAGCTGGTCGCGTCGCAGCCGCGGGCGCTGCTCCTCGGCATGGGCACCCGCTTCATCGAGGGTTTCACCTTCAACCTGTTCTCGGTCTACTTCCTCGCGTACGTCGTCACGAACCTCGAGCTGCCGAAGTCCTGGGCGCTCGACGGGATCATGGTCGGCGCGCTCCTCGGCGTCGGGCTCGTGATCGCGACCGGCGCGCTGTCGGACCGGCTGGGGCGCAAGCCCGTCTACCGGTTCGGTACCTGGATGGCGCTGCTGTTCGCGTTCCCGGCGGCCGCGCTGCTGCAGTCGGAGAACCGCTGGGCGATCTTCGCGACCTTCGTCATCGGGCTGGGCGTGCTCTACGGCATCGTCTACGGCCCGCTCGCGTCGTACTGGTCGGAGCTGTTCGACACCCGCTACCGCTACTCGGCGCTGAGCTCGCTGTACCAGATCTCCGGCATCGTGGCGTCCGGCTTCACGCCGCTGATCGCGGCCTGGCTGGTGGTGCGCGGCGACGGGTCGCTGTGGCTGGTGGCCGGTTACAACGTGGTGGTCGCGGTGATCAGCCTGGTCTGCGCGCGGTTGCTGCCGGAGACGCAGGGGCGCGACCTCGACGAGCCGTGGGTGGCGGTGCCGAAGCGGGAGAAGGAGCTGGCCCGGGTCTGAGGGTCAGCCGGCGGACGCCCGGCGCGCGCTGCGCTGCTCCTGGCGCGTGGCGCGCAGCCGGCGCAGCCGCCGGACCAGGCGCGGGGCATGCGCCTCGGCGGCCGGGTTGTCGATGAGCCGGTTGAGCAGCTGGTGGTAGCCGGTCGGGTCCAGCGCGAACCGCGCCTTGACCTCGGTCTCCTTGGCGCCGGCGTGGCTCACCCAGTCCTGCTCGAACTCGAGGACCTCGCGATCGAGGTCGGTGAGGTCCGGGTGGTCGGCGTGCATGGGGACAAGGGTGACATCCGCGCCCGGGTTCGGCGAAGTCGGCGCGCCCGTCACACGTTGCCCAGGAACCGCTCGATCTCGATGCGGATGGCGACGCGCAGCGGGTTCGGCTGGGGCTGGCGGTAGCGCAGCGCGTACTGGTCCATGGCGCGGCGTACCGACTGCTCGTCGTTGTGGACCCGCGCCGTGCCCTCGATCGTCGACCACCGGCCGCCGTCCACCTGGCACGCCGCGACCCGGATCGAGTGGGTCAGGTTGGCGACCTTCTGCGACGTGCTGAACGTGATCACCCAGGCGCACTTGGCCTCCACGTCGAGCGCGACCCCGACCGGCACGACGTGCGGCGTGCCGTCCGACCGGAGCGTGGTCAGCGTGCAGAGGTGCCGCTCGGTCCAGAAGTCCAGCAGCGGGCGGGGAAACGCATTCCAGTCAGGGCGCCAGGAGGTCACGGGCGTCATGCTCCCACGTTGGTCGAGCCTGTCGAGACCCCCGCAGCGAAGGCGTGCGCTCGGGTGCTGGGTCTCGACGAGCTCGACCGACGAGGCCCGCGCTCAGGCAGGGCGCTGTGGTCTCGGCACCGGGATCCCTGCCTTCGCGAGCTCAGGCAGGGCGGTGCTCAGATCCAGCGGGTGAACCAGATCCGGTCCAGCCACTCGGAGTGGGTGAGCAGCTGGTTGGTGTAGACCGGCCAGAACCACGCGAAGTTCAGCAGCGCGAGCAGGAAGAACGTGCCGGAGACGATCACGCCGAAGGTACGGCGCCTCGAGGGTGCCGTGGACGGGCCGATCAGCTTGCCCATCGCGAGGACGAGGGCGAGCACGACGAACGGCAGCGTCAGGACCGCGTAGAAGCTGAAGATGGGGCGGTCGTCGTACAGCAGCCAGGGCAGCCAGGTGGAGGCGACGCCGACCACGGCCACGCCGAAGCGCCAGTCCCGCGCGCCGACCCACATCACCAGGGCGAACGCGACGGCGACGATGCCGGCCCACCAGATCGTGGGGTTGCCGAGCAGCAGCACCTGGCGCAGGCAGTCGCTGCCCTGCGGGGCGTTGCAGCCCTGGGTGCCGGGCTTGATGTCCACGTCGGCCGCGACGCCGACGGGACGGTTGAGCAGCAGCCAGCCGGACGGCTTCGAGGCGTAGGTGTGCGTGCTGCAGTTCAGGAAGTGGCTGTGGAAGGCGTAGAGGTCCCGGTGGTAGTACCAGAGCGACCGCAGCGACTGCACGACCTCGCCGGGGCCCGAGGCGTCGGGCTCGGTGGCGGTCGGCCAGCGGGCGTCCTCGTCGGGGTTCTCCGAGACGAACGAGTCGCCCTCGCAGTGACCGGAGCCGGTGAACTTCGTGTACTGCGTCGAGGACAGGCTCTCCTCGTACTTGTCGGCGTGGACGAGCCAGCCGGTCCAGCTGACGACGTACACGACGAACGCGACCAGCACGAGGTGGACGAACGCCGGCACCCCGTCGACGACCGCGGAGCGCAGCATCGCCGAGCGGACCCCGAAGGAGCGCCGGGCGCCGGCGGACCACAGCCAGACGAGCAGGCCGAACGCAGCGAGCGGGTACATCGCGGTCCACTTGGTCCCGATCGCGAGCCCGAAGCACAGGCCGGCGGCCAGCAACCAGGGGCGGAACAGCAGCCCGCGCACGGGTCCCCAGGCGGCGGAGTCCTCGACCTGCGCCGGCACCAGCCGCGCCATCTTGGCGCGGTGCCAGTCGCGGTCCGCGACCACGCAGTGCACGCCGCACAGCACGAAGAACGCCAGGAAGATGTCGAGCAGCGCGAGCCGCGAGAGCACGAACTGCAGGCCGTCGAAGCTCAGCAGCAGCCCGGCGACGATGCCCAGCGCGGTGGATCCGGTGACCCGGCGCGCGAACCGGCACATCACCAGGACCATCAGGGCGCCGACGACGGCGGCGGCGATCCGCCAGCCGAACGGGTCCATGCCGAACGCCTTCTCACCCAGCGCGATCAGCCACTTGCCGACCTCGGGGTGGACGATCATCGACGGCCCGTCGGTCCACTGGCCGGTGACCTTGCCGTCGAGGATGTGGTCGTTGGCGTTCTCGGTGTAGCCGCGCACGTAGCCGTGGTTGAGCAGTGACCACGCGTCCTTGGCGTAGTACGTCTCGTCGAACTCGAACTGGTGGGGCTTGCCGAGGTGCCACAGCCGCAGGAACAGCGCGAGCAGCGCGACGCTGATGCTCGCGGTCCAGCCGATGAAGGGATCCTGCAGGCTCATCCGGCCGCGGGCGCGCGCCCAGGCGGACGGTACGGCGTGGCCGGCGGCGTTCGTGGAGAGTGTGACCCGCTCCTGGGCAGGCTCAGGGGGAGCGGCGGTCGTCACGGCCCGAGGATACGGGCTGACAGGATGGAGCCGTGGATCCTGAAACCGGTGTGCTCGTCCTCGCGGCCACCCCGATCGGCCGCGTCGCCGACGCCCCGCCGCGGCTGGCCGAGGAGCTGGCGACCGCCGACGTCGTCGCGGCCGAGGACACCCGCCGGCTCAAGCGGCTCACGACCGACCTCGGCGTCAGCGTCACCGGCCGGGTCGTGTCGTACTTCGAGGGCAACGAGTCCGCGCGGACGCCGGTGCTGCTCGAGGCCCTGCTCAACGGCGAGCGGGTGCTGCTCGTCACCGACGCCGGCATGCCGAGCGTCTCCGACCCCGGCTACCGGCTGGTCGCCGCGGCGGTCGAGAACGACGTCCTGGTGACCGCCGTCCCCGGACCGTCCGCGGTCCTCACCGCGCTGGCCGTGAGCGGGCTCCCGGTCGACCGGTTCTGCTTCGAGGGCTTCCTGCCGCGCAAGGCGGGGGAGCGGTCCCGCCGCCTCGCCTCGCTGGCGAAGGAGGAGCGGACGATGGTGTTCTTCGAGGCGCCGCACCGCACCGAGGCCGCGCTCGCCGCGATGGCCGAGGCGCTCGGCGCCGACCGGCCCGGCGCCGTGTGCCGTGAGCTCACCAAGACCCATGAAGAGGTACGCCGCGGCCCGCTGGCCGAGCTCGCGGCGTGGGCGGCCGAGGGCATCCGCGGCGAGGTGACGATCGTGGTCGCCGGCGCCGTACCGTCCGCGGACATCGGGTCGGACCCCGACAGCCTGCGCGCCGCGGTCGCCGAGCTCGAGGGTGAGGGCGTCTCGCGCAAGGAGGCGATCGTCGAGGTCGCCCGGCTGGCCGGGGTTCCCAAGCGCGAGGTCTACAACCTGGTCCACGGGGCACCGAGCTGACATGACCGACCGGATCACCGAGTTCACCCATGACGGCCTGACGTTCGACGTACGCGACGAGGGCCCGGCCGACGGCGTCCCGGTCGTGCTGCTGCACGGCTTCCCGGAGCGCGGCACGTCGTGGCGACACGTCGCGCCGCTGCTGCACGCCGCCGGGCTGCGGACCTTCGCGCCCGACCAGCGCGGCTACTCGCCGGGCGCCCGCCCCGGCCGCCGACGCGACTACGCGGCCAGCAGGCTGGTGCGCGACGTGCTGGCGCTGATCGACCGGATCGGCGGGCCCGTGCACCTGGTCGGACACGACTGGGGCGCCGCCGTCGCCTGGGGCGTCGCGATGACCCGGCCGGACTCGGTCCGGTCGCTGACCGCCGTCTCGGTGCCGCACACCGGGGCCTTCGCCCGCTCGTGGTTCACCACCAGACAGGGGCTGAGGTCCTGGTACATGCTGCTCTTCCAGCTGCCGCGTCTTCCCGAGCTCGCGGCGCGACGGCCCGGTGGCCGCTTCGACGTCTCGCTGCGCAAGGGTGGGATGACGGACGACGACGTCGCCCGGTTCCGCGCCGACATCGTCGAGTACGGCGCGCTGCCGGGCGGGCTGGCGTGGTACCGCGGCATGCCGTTCACCTCGCCCGGAGCCGCGATGCGCCAGGTCACCGTGCCGACCACGATGGTCTGGAGCGACCGGGACGTCGCGATCGGCCGAGCGGCCGTCGATGCCACCGCTGACTGGGTGGACGCGCCGTACGAGCTCGTCGTGCTGGAGGGCGTCAGCCACTGGATCCCCACGCAGGCGCCCGAGGCGCTGACCGAGGCGATCCTCGAGAGGATCGCGGCATGAGCCGTCCCGAGGCGCCGGAGCCGCTGCCGCACCCGGTGGTCGACAACCACTGCCACCTTGACATCGCCCGTGACGACGACGCGCTGCCCGTCGAGGAGGCGCTCACCGCCGCTGCCGCTGTCGGGATCCCGCGCATCGTGCAGATCGGCTGCGACCTGCGCGGCGCGCGGTGGGCCGTCGAGGCGGCGGCGACGTACGACGCACTCGTGGCCGGCGTCGCGCTGCACCCGAACGAGGCGCCGCGACTGCCGTCGCTGGACGACGCGATGGCCGAGATCGAGGCGCTCGCCTCGGCCCACGACAAGGTGCGCGCGGTGGGGGAGACCGGCCTCGACCACTTCCGCACCGGCGAGGAGGGGCGCGCGGTGCAGGTGGAGTCGTTCCGCCGGCACATCGACCTCGCGAAGCGGCTCGACAAGACCCTGGTCATCCACGACCGCGATGCCCACGACGACGTGCTCGCGGTGCTCGACTCCGAGGGCACGCCCGAGCGCTGGGTGATGCACTGCTTCTCCGGCGACGCCGACTTCGCGCGTCGCTGCCTCGACCGCGGCGCCTACCTGTCGTTCGCCGGCACCGTGACGTTCAAGAACGCCGAGCCGCTGCGCGAGGCGCTCGCGGTCACGCCCCGAGACCGCGTGCTCGTCGAGACCGACGCGCCGTACCTCACCCCGATGCCGCACCGCGGCCGCACCAACGCGTCGTACCTCATCCCGCTGACGATGCGCGCGATGGCCGCCGTCCGTGGTGACGACCTCGGCGAGCTGTGTGCGGCCGTGGACGCCAACACCGAGGTGGCGTTCGGCGGCGCCTGGTAGGTGCCCGCGGAATCACCGGTGCACCGGTGATTCCGTCACTTCCTGGGTGTTGCAACCCCTGAGAAGTGACGGGATTGCCTGAGAAGTCAGCGCGCCTCGGCGAGCACCGCGTCACGGTCCTCGAGGAGCACGAACCCGGCCTCGATCGCGGCGTCGGTCGCGGCGGTGTAGGCCGCGAGGTACTCCTCGTGCGAGGCGTACGCCGGAGCCGCCAGCGGCAGCGTGCGCCCGAACAGTCCGCAGATCGGCGAGGCATCGGCGGCGGCGTACCCGGACAGCACGTCGGCCGGAGCGTCCACGACCGGTGTCCGCACCCCGCCGCGCACGTTGCCGTGCTCGTCGAGGACCAAGTCGTCGCCGACGATCTCGAGCCGATCGCCAGCAGGGGCAGGGGATCCGCCGCGCGCCCACCCCTCGAGCCAGCGCAGCGCGGCGCGCACGACGTACGCCTGCTGCCCGCGGTTGACCGGGTCCGGGCAGCCGAGGAACGACTCGAGCCCGCCGATCTGGAACAGGTCGACGTGGGCGGACCCGGCGATCTCCCAGAGCCGGAACCGCTCGGCGTCCGGCTGCCGGGCGGGCAGGTAGTTCAGCCGCCCGAGCAGGTCGCCCTCGGTCTGCACGGTGATCACCGGGACCCCGACGTCGGGGATCCGCGTCGGCGCGTCGGTGTGCAGCGCCCCACCGGGGCGGCTGTGCACGAGGAACCCGTCGAAGAGCGAGCTGCCCAGGACGTCCAGGTACGTCGTCAGCGCGGCCGCCGACTGCGACTCGCCGACCGCCAGCACGCACGTCGCGCCCAGGTCGGCGGCGAGCCCGCGCGCGACCTGGGTGTAGATCTCGTAGGCGTGCTCGTCGCCGGGGTGCGCGAGGTCGCCGTACCGCTGCGGGTCCTGGACCTTCAGGCCGCCCAGCCCGATCCCGGTCTCGACGCGGGCCGCGCCGCCCTCGACGCCGACCCGCTGCGCCGAGACGCCCGCCCAGGCGTGGCCCCGGCGCACGATCTCCTCCGCCAGGTAGGTCCAGTCCGGGGCGGCGTCGGAGCCGCTGCTGACGTTCAGCCACTCCACGACCAGGGTGCCGCTGAAGCCGGCGGCGGGTCGGCGGACCAGCACGCGGGTCGCGTACGGCGCGGGCGCCGTCCCGGCCGCGCGGAGCTCGCTCTCCTCGTACCCATGGGCGATGAGGTCTGGACCGGAATTCGCGGAGGTCAGCGAGACGCCGTTTCCGCTGGTCAGCGCGGTGAAAGCCGCGCGCAGGAGGTCGGCCACGCCGGAACTTTACTCACGAGACCCTGCTCACGTCGGCCGGAAATATGACAGGTTTGGTTTGCATTCGACCACGAAGGCTGGTGGTCTGGACTACTGATGGCCGGGATCGGGAACGACCTGACCAGTGCAGGAGGCCGTATGAGGGCCCCGATGCAAGACCCCCGAACAGCACGACGCACGACGTTCGGACGCGCTGGCACCCGAGGCCCGGGACGTACGACGTTCGGAGAACTGTGCCCAGCAACGACCAGGGCCACGAGCAGAAGAACAAGCTCGCCAGTGCCTTGAGCCGCGCTTCCCGCAGCCGCACCCTGATGATCGCCCTCGCCGCGGTCGTCGTCCTGGCGGTCGCCGGGTCGACGTGGGGCTACAGCAAGCTCAGCAAGACCGTGACCCTCTCCCTCGACGGGAAGTCCCAGGAGGTCACCGCCTTCGGCGGGACCGTCGGTGACGTCCTCGACGCTCAGGGGATCGAGGTCGGTAGCAAGGACATCGTCGCACCGAGCCTGGACGAGCAGGTCGCCGACGGCACCAAGATCACGGTCCAGTTCGCCCGGCCCTTCGAGCTCGACGTGGATGGCGAGAGCAAGACCTACTGGGTCACCGCCACCACCGTCTCCGACGCTCTGGCCGAGGTCGGCACGCTCTACAACGACTCCGAGCTCTCCGCGAGCCGCGGCGGCAGCATCGACCGCGGCGGCATGAGCCTCTCCGTGGTCACGCCGAAGACGCTCACCGTGAAGCTCGGCGGCCACAAGGCCGTCACGAAGACCATCACCGCGCTGACCGTCGAGGAGGCGCTCGAGGACCTCGGTGTCGAGCTGGGCAAGCACGACGAGGTCACTCCCGCGCCCACCGCGACGATCGAGGACGGCGACAAGCTGGTCTTCACCAACGTCCGGGTGGTCACGAAGTACGTCGCCGACGAGGCCGTCGACTTCGAGACCGTCGAGCAGGAGGACGGCTCGATGTTCGAGGGCGAGTCCACCGTCGTGCAGGCCGGCGAGGACGGCTCGCGCAACGTGACGTACCGGATCGTCTACCGCAACGGCGAGATCACCGCGAAGAAGGTGCTCAAGCAGACCGTGCTGAGCGCCCCGGTCGACGAGGTCGTCAAGGTCGGCACCAAGGCGCCCGCCACGAACTTCGCCGGCGGCAACACCGTCTGGGACGCGCTCGCGCAGTGCGAGTCCGGCGGCAACTGGGCCATCAACACCGGCAACGGCTACTACGGCGGCCTCCAGTTCAGCCTCGGCACCTGGCAGGCGTACGGCGGCACCGGCCTGCCGAGCAACGCCAGCCGCGAGACCCAGATCGCCATCGCGACCAAGCTCCGCGACGCCTCCGGCGGCTACGGCGCCTGGCCGGGCTGCGCCTCCGCGCTGGGGCTTCCCCGCTGACGAGATCGGCGGCGCCGATCTCGTGATGGTGGTCGAGCGAGCCACGCAGCCGCGGGAGCGGATGCGAGTGGCGTGCCGAGACCCAGATAGCCTTTCGGACATGTCGACGTCCGCGGGTCCCCGACTGTTGGGGCCCGCGGACGTTCGTTCGTTGGCCGCCGAGCTCGACCTCCGTCCGACCAAGCAGCGCGGCCAGAACTTCGTCATCGACGCGAACACGGTGCGCCGGATCGTCCGTGAGTCCGGCATCACCGAGGACGACGTGGTGATCGAGGTGGGTCCGGGCCTCGGCTCGCTGACCCTCGCGCTGCTCGAGGTCGCCGGCCGGGTCATGGCGATCGAGGTGGACGACAAGCTCGCGGCACGACTGCCCGAGACGATTGCGACGTACGCCCCGAACCAGGCGGACCGCTTCGAGGTCGTGCTCGCCGACGCGATGCGCGTCGAGCAGATCCCCGGCCCGCCGCCGACCGCGCTGGTCGCGAACCTGCCGTACAACGTGTCCGTCCCGGTGCTGCTGCACCTGCTCGCCCTGCTGCCGTCGCTGCGGCACGGGCTGGTGATGGTGCAGTCCGAGGTCGCCGACCGGCTCGCGGCCGCGCCCGGCTCCAAGGTGTACGGCGTCCCGTCGGTCAAGGCCGCCTGGTACGCCGACGTCCGCCGGGCCGGCGCCATCGGCCGCAACGTCTTCTGGCCGGCGCCCAACGTCGACTCCGGGCTGGTCGCGTGGACCAGCCACGAGCCGCCCGTCACCACCGCCACTCGTGAGCAGGTCTTCACGGTCGTCGACGCGGCGTTCGCCCACCGGCGCAAGGCGTTGCGCGGCGCGCTGCGGGTGCTGGCGCCGACCGACGCGGTCGGCGACGCGCTGGCGGCCGCAGGCGTGGACCCGCTCGCCCGCGGGGAGTCGCTGACCGTCGCGGACTTCGCGCGCATCGCCGAAGGGCTGCCATGGGAGAGCTGACCGTCCGCGCGCCCGCCAAGATCAACCTGCACCTCGGCGTCGGCGCCCTCCGCGAGGACGGCTACCACCCGCTGGTGACCGTCTACCAGGCCGTCGGCCTGTACGACGACGTCACCGCTCGGACCGCCGACGACTGGACCCTCGGCATGACCGTGCCCGACTGGATCGGTGCGGCCGCCGTACCCCCGGCCGGAGAGAACATCGTCGACCGCGCCGCCGACCTGCTCGCCGCCCACCACGGCGTCGCGCGGGTCGGTGAGGTGCACATCGCCAAGGACATCCCGATGGCGGGCGGCATGGCGGGCGGGTCCGCGGACGCCGCCGCCGCGCTCGTCGCGCTGGACCGGCTGTGGGAGCTCGGCACGTCCGACGACGACCTGCTCGCGCTGGCCGCGCAGCTCGGCAGCGACGTCCCGTTCGCGCTGCTCGGCGGCACCGCGCTCGGCACCGGCCGCGGCGAGCTGGTGACCCCGGTCGACGACCGCGGCACCTGGTGGTGGGTCGTGGTCCCGAACGAGGTCGGGCTCTCGACGCCCGAGGTGTACCGGCACTTCGACAAGATGTTCCCCGACGCTCCGTCCGAGCCGGTCCCGGCCGACGCGCTGCTCAGCGCGATCGCGGACGGCGACGCGTGGGCGCTGGCCGACGCGCTGCACAACGACCTGGAGGCCGCGGCGATCGACCTGCGGCCCGAGCTCGGCAAGCTGATCGAGCAGGGCGAGAGCGCCGGCGCGCTGCGCGGCATCGTGTCCGGCTCCGGCCCCACGGTCGTCTTCCTCTGCGGCTCGGCCGACCACGCGCGCAACCTCGCCGCCGACCTGTCCAACGCCGGCCACGCCGTCGTACTCGCTGCGAACGGCCCGGTCGCCGGCGCCCACCTGGTGTCGTATGCCTAGGGGCCCTCACGACGGTCCGTGGCCTGCTGCGCGCCGCCCCGGCACGCACCTGGACTGCGTTGTCGTCAGTCGCCGGGACTCCGTCCCGTCTCCCTCCTCCGCCTTGCCAGGCACGCACTGGATGCGACGCTCGCGACGGACGAGACCGTCATGAGCGCCCCTAACCTCCTGAACCTCGAGAAGGTCTCCAAGTCGTACGGCGTACGGCCGCTCCTCACCGACGTGTCCCTCGGGATCGGCGCCGGCGAGCGGATCGGCATCGTCGGCCGCAACGGCGACGGCAAGACCACGCTGCTCGAGGTGATGACCGGCCTGGAGGAGCCCGACACCGGCCGGGTGTCCCAGCAGCGCGGGCTGCTGATCGGCTACCTCCACCAGGGCGACGAGCTCGAGGACACCCACACCGTCCGCGAGGCGGTGCTCGGCGGTCGCGCCGACCACGAGTGGGCGGCCGACGTCCGCATGCGCGAGATCGTCGAGGAGCTGCTCGTCGGCGTCGCGCTCGACCGCTCGGTGCTCGGGCTCTCCGGTGGTGAGCGGCGCCGCTGCTCGCTGGCCGCGCTGCTGCTCGGCGACCACGACCTGATCGTGCTCGACGAGCCCACCAACCACCTCGACGTCGAGGCGGTCGCGTGGCTCGCGCGGCACCTCGTGCAGCGACCGTCCGCGATGGTCGTCGTCACCCACGACCGCTGGTTCCTCGACGAGGTCTGCCAGTGGACGTGGGAGGTCCACGACGGGGAGGTCGACGCCTACGAGGGTGGGTACGCCGCGTTCGTGCTGGCCAAGGCCGAGCGGCAGCGCCAGGCGTCCGCCTCCGAGATCCGCCGGCAGAACCTCGCGCGCAAGGAGCTGGCCTGGCTGCGCCGCGGTCCGCCGGCACGGACCTCGAAGCCCAAGTTCCGCATCGACGCCGCGAACGCGCTGATCGCGGACGTGCCGCCCCCGCGCGACCGGATGGAGCTGCAGCGGTTCGCGACCCAGCGGCTCGGCAAGGACGTCATCGACATCGAGGACGCCGACCTGGTCCGCGGCGAGCGCACCCTGCTGAAGCACGCCACCTGGCGGCTCGGCCCCGGCGACCGGGTCGGCATCGTCGGCGTCAACGGCGCGGGCAAGAGCTCGGTGCTGAACCTGATCTCCGGCGACCTCTCGCCGGCCGCCGGCAAGGTCAAGCGCGGCCGGACGGTCGCGCTGCGACACCTCAGCCAGCAGCTCGACGACGTGGACCCGGACGGCCGCGTGCTGCCGACGGTCGAGTCGATCCGCCGGGTCACCAGGACCGCGGACGGCGAGATCACCGCGACCTCGATGCTGGAGCGGTTCGGGTTCACCGGCGACAAGCTCACGGCGCGGATCGGCGACCTGTCCGGCGGCGAGCGCCGCCGCTTCCAGCTGCTCACGCTGCTGCTCGACGAGCCGAACGTGCTGCTGCTCGACGAGCCCACCAACGACCTGGACATCGAGACCCTCAACGTCCTCGAGGACTTCCTCGACGGCTGGCCCGGCACGCTGATCGTGGTCTCGCACGACCGGTACTTCCTCGAGCGGGTCACCGACTCCGTCTGGGCGCTGCTCGGTGACGGCCAGATCTCGATGCTGCCCCGTGGCGTCGACGAGTACCTCGAGCGGCGCGCCGCCCAGCTCGACCACCAGCCCGCCGTCGGCGCAATTGCGCCGGAACCGCAGGTCGCGACGCCCGCCGGCAGCGCTTCCGGCGCAATGGCGCCAGAACCGCAGTCCACCAAGGCGAAGCCGGGCAGCGCCGAGGAGCGCGCGGCCCGCAAGACGATCGCCCGCATCGACAAGCGGCTCGAGAAGATCTCCGAGCTCGAGGCCGGGCTCAACGCCGAGGTGCTCGAGCACGCGCAGGACTACGAGAAGCTGGCCGAGATCAGCGCCCAGCTCGGCGTGCTCGCCGACGAGAAGGACGAGCTCGAGATGGAGTGGCTCGAGGCCTCCGAGCTGCTGGAGTAGCTAGTCCGCGAACGGCGACAGCAGCGTCCGCAGCAGGGCGGCCAGCTTGGCCTGGTCCTTCTCGGGCAGCTCCGCGAGGAACGTCCGCTCGGCCTCGAGCAGCGCCTCGAACGCGTCGTCGACCGTCGCCCGGCCGTCGGGCGTCAGCCGGACCAGCACGCCCCGCCGGTCGTGCGGATCGGGCAGCCGCTCGACCAGTCCACGCGCCGCCAACCGGTCGACCCGGTTGGTCATCGTCCCGCTGGTCACGAGCGTCTCGCGCAGCAGCCGCCCCGGCGACAGCTCGTACGGCGCACCCGCGCGGCGCAGCGCCGCGAGCACGTCGAACTCCCAGGACTCCACCTTCGCGGCGGTGAACGCGTCCCGGCGCGCCAGGTCCAGGTGCCGACCCAGCCGGCTGATCCGGCTGAAGACCTCGACCGGACCCAGCTCGAGGTCCGGGCGCTCGCGCGCCCACGCCTCGACCAGCTCGTCGACCTCGTCCCGCATGGCAGGAGCGTAGCGGATGCGTCGAGAATCTTGACATCAAGATAAATCGGGCGGACGATGACTCGCATGAGTCACACCTGGGACCCGGCCCGCTACCTCACCTACGCGGACGAGCGCGGCCGTCCGTTCGTGGACCTGATCTCGCGCATCGACGCGGGCGGACCCCGCTCCGTCGTCGACCTCGGCTGCGGCCCCGGCAACCTGACCTCCCTCCTGGCCGACCGCTGGCCCGGTGCCGCCGTGGTCGGCCTCGACTCGAGTCCCGACATGATCGCCGCGGCCACCGACGCCCGGATCTCGTTCGAGGTCGCGGACCTCCGGTCATGGACGGGGAGCGCGGACGTGCTGGTCTCGAACGCCACCCTCCAGTGGATCCCCGAGCACCTCGAGCTGCTGCCCCGGCTGGTGGCCCAGGTGACGCCCGGCGGCTGGTTCGCGTTCCAGGTGCCCGGCAACTTCGGCGAGCCGAGCCACGTGATCCGCACCGAGCTGGCCGCGGAGGCGCCGTACGCCGTGCACACCGAGGGCGTCGCGGTCCCGAGCAGCCATGACCCGGCGGTCTACCTCGAGGCGCTCGTCGCGCTCGGGTGCACCGTCGACGCGTGGGAGACGACGTACCTCCACGTCCTCACCGGCCAGGACCCGGTGTTCACCTGGGTCTCCGGCACCGGCGCGCGACCGACCCTGCAGGCGCTGCCCGACGACCTGCGACCGGAGTTCGAGGCGGAGTTCAAGCGCCGGCTCGCGACGGCCTACCCCGAGCACGAGCACGGCGTCGTGCTGCCGTTCCGCCGGATCTTCGTGGTCGCGCGGGTGGCGGCATGAGGCTCCACCACGTCCAGGTCGCCTGCCCGCGCGGCGGCGAAGATCTCGCACGACGGTTCTACGGCGACGGTCTCGGCATGACCGAGGTCGCCAAGCCGGGGACGCTCGCCGGGCGCGGCGGCTGCTGGTTCCGCGCCGGAAGCGCCGAGATCCACATCGGCGTCGAGGAGCCGTTCGTCCCCGCCCGCAAGGCGCACCCGGCGTTCGTGGTCGACGACCTGGACGCGGCCGGCGCGCGACTGGCCGAGCTCGGCTTCGAGGTCGACTGGACCGAGCGGCACACGTTCCCGGGGTTCGAGCGGCTGCACACCTTCGACGGGCACGGGAACCGCGTGGAGCTCCTCCAGTCGTAGCCGCCGGTCAGCTTCTCCCTGGCGGCGCCACGGTGCAGGTGCCGGATGCGGTCGTCTGGTTCCCTGCGAGGTCGGTGGCGGTCGCGGTCACCGTGTAGGTCCGATCGCGACCGCGGGGTCCGAGCTCCGCGCGGACCCAGACCCGGCTCCCCGTCACGCGGACGTCGTCGGGATCGGCGTTCGTGGACGACGCACCGACCTCGATGTCGGCGACGCCGGAGAGGCCGTCGGTCGCGTCGACGTCCGCGACGAGCACGAACCGGTGGTTGGGTGGCCAGAGCTCGCACCCCGGCGCGGGAAGTCCGGACAGGGACGGGGCGGTCCGGTCGATGGCGATCTCGACATCCTGTGCAGGCGTGGTGTTGCCGAGCAGGTCGGCCGCGGCGTAGCTGATGCGGTACCTGCCCTCCTCGATGAGACGCACCGAGGTGTGGTCGCCGGGGCGGACGAACGCCGTGTCCGCGGTCTGACCGTCGAGAGCGTGGACCTGTGCTCGCAGCGACCTGACCCCGACCATGTCGTCCTGCGCGCTGAGGACCACGGTCACGTCGTCGCGGTTCCATCCCGCGCTGTTCGCCGACGGGGTGGTCTCGACCTGGATGGTCGGCGGGGTCACGTCTGCCGGAGGCGGGTACGGCGCGGGCGGCACCTGGCCGATACCGGTGAAGTCGACCGCAACCAGGTGACGCCCGGGCAGGCCGGCCAGGGCGCCGAGGTCGATGCGCTCCTGGCCCGTGGCGTCGAACCAGTACGGCCGAGCCTCGGCCACGAGGGCTGTGGCCATCGGGAAGGCGTAGTGCAGGCGCGCCGGGCGTCCCTCCATCGCTCGACCATGCAGGTAGAGAACCAGGGCGTGCTCCATGTTGTGTAGCATGTTCTTGCCGAAGGCGGACTTGCGCAGCTCGGTGTCCGCCGGGTTCCGGGAGATCCGCGTGAACGTCTCGCGTGCGGGCGACTCCCGGTCGACGTAGGAGGTCAGGAAGAAGCTGGTGCTGCGCTCCAGCCGTCCGGCGTAGGGGAAGCCGGTCCCGGCGAGGTCGAGGGCGGACAGGAGCTGGTCCCCCTCGTCGTGGACCCACCACGCACTGTCCGGCTCGACGTTGCCGGGAGCGAAGCTCATCGGTCGCGCGTTCCAGCGGCCGGCGACGTCGTCCCAGGCGCGGTCGACCATGATCGCGCGATCCGCGGCGAGCGCCGACCAGGGCCGGTCGTCGAAGAGCTGGTTGGCGTTGTGGATCATCGCGTAGCTCTTGATGGTGTGTCCGAAGTCGGTCTGCGGCGCGTTGAAGTTCCCGAACCGCGCCGTCCGTCCCCAGAACATCCACCGGTTCGCCGGGTTGGCGGCAGCGGAGTTCTTGTGCCGGTTGATCAGTGCCTGGGTCACGTTGCGCAGGTCCGCGCGGAACTGCGCGTTGCGCGCCGGGTCGCTGAGCAGGCCGATCGACGGGAGCAGGAACGCCGTACCCGGAACCAGGTAGTCGGTGATGTCGCCGCCGTTGCCGCCGGTGTCGAACTCGGCGCTCAGGTCGTAGGTGAGGGAGTCCTTCAGCCGGTTCGCCGCGGCGTCGTAGTACGGGCCGAAGACGAGGTCACGGATGGCCAGGAGCTTGGCTTCCGCCTCGGGGTCCCGCGTGACGTTGTAGTACATGGCGTACCCCAGGCCCACCGACGCCAGGTCGAAGAGGTCCTTGTTGGCCAGCGAGTTCACCGGGGTCCCGGTCGCGTCGAGCTCGGCGAAGTAGCCGCCGTGGACCGGGTCCTCCAGCCTCGTCTCGATCCAGTCCAGGCCGGCGCGGGCGACGGTCAGGTACGCCGGATCGCCCGTGAGCAGGAACGCCAGCGAGTAGCCGTAGACCCCACGGCCGAGGGTCGAGGCGCCGCGGTTCGGCAGTGCCGGCAGCAGCTCGCCGTCCTGGCCACGCCAGGACGGGAAGTTGCCGACCGGATCGCCGAGCGCCTCGGGCAGCAGCCAGTACGGCATGAGGTCGTCGCGATGGTGCTGCAACCAGGTGTCGCCGCCCAGCACGGGCGGGACCGGGTCGTCCGAGACGGGCGGCGATGCAGCGGCCGGGCCGGCGAGCAGCAGTGCGAGCGGGAGGCAGACGGCGAGGACGCCACGCGTCAGTGTTCTGGCATTCCGGTCCCCGATGTTTCCGGACATAGCTGAACCCCGAATCCGAGAGAAGGTCAGTCTTCTACTCGAGCACGCTGCTCATCGGCAGGCAATGACGAGATCGGGTGGTTCCGGCGCGGTGCCCCTGGCCCGCGTCGCTCAGCGGCCGATCGCCTTCTTGCCGAGCACGACGACACCGGCGCCGAAGAAGCCGATCATCGCCCAGCCGATCGGGCCGCTGCCGGCCGCCACGAGGGCGACGCCGGCGACCACGATCGCGAGGCAGGCGAGCGCTGCGAGCAGGAGCGACCAGCTCATCGCTCTCCCCAGATCTCTCGGGCGAGCGGGGCGACTGCGGTCGCCTGCGCCCGGCCGGCGCGGGCCGAGGCCGCGCGGCGGGCGGGGTCGAGGACGTTCCTGCCGATCGCCTTCACCGAGTCGGCATCGGGCGACACGACCAGGTGCGGCGTGGAGCCGAGCAGCTCGCCCGCGCTCTGGAGCGGGCCGAAGGACCGGTCGAGCGGGGTGAACGCGAGGACCCGGTCGCAGTCCGCCACGAGGTCGGCGTTCGAGCCGGAGCGGACACCCCCGTCGACGTACTGCCGTCCCTCGATCGGGACCGGCGGATAGACACCGGGTACGGCGCAGCTTGCGGCCACGGCCTCGACCAGCGACACCCCGTCGGAGCCGTCGAAGAGCCGCAGCGCGCCGGTCGCGACGTCGACCGCGGTGACCTGCAGCCGGCCGCCCGGTCCCCACTCCTGGATCGGCAGCCGCTCGCGGATCGCGTCGAAGCGCTCCTCGACGCTCGGGAGCCTCCCGGCCGCGGCGCGCTTCGCCGACCACTGGCCGACCTCCCGCCCGAACCCCTCGAGGTCGCCGCGGGCGCGGGCCATCGCGCGCACGTAGCCGAGCAGCACGAGCGGGCTGATCCGCGCCAGCGGCGCCGGCTTCGGGGTCGAGACCTGGTAGTCGAACAGGTCGCTCAGCGAGATCCCGGTCGTCAGCTGCGCGCCGACGACCGATCCCGCGGACGTCCCGACGACCGCGTCGGCGGTGGTGACGTCGACGCCGAGGTCCTGCAGCCCGAGCAGCAGCCCGGTCTCCCAGGCGATCCCGGTGATGCCGCCGCCGCCGAGGGCGAGTCCACGTGTGGCCATGCCCGGACGCTACTGGGCGGACACCAATCCGAGCGCGTCGAGGTCTCGGATCGCGGCGCACCCGCGCGCCACCATCACCGCGAACATCCGGTCGCCGCGCTCGGTCCGGTTGGTGCTGTACGCGCATCCGAACGTCGCCACCAGCGGCACCTGGAGCAGCGCGAACACGTAGTCCTCCCAGCACAGCTCGGCCGGGTAGTCGGTGACGCCGTACCCCACCAGCGCCTGGTGGTACGCCGCGACGAGCTCGCGCTCGTGAGTCCGCCGGTCCTCGACCGACAGGCTGGTCGCGACGGCGTACGCCAGGTCGCGCGCCGGCAGCGCCAGGCTGAGCGTCTGCCAGTCGACAGCCGCGACCTCGCCGGTGGGGGAGAAGAGCAGGTTGTCGAGGCGGTAGTCGCCGTGCACCAGCCCGAAGCGCTCCTGCCGCGCCAGCAGCCACGGCCCGATCACCGGGACGCACGCGCGCAGGGTCGCGGCGTCCTCGGCCGGGACCAGGTCGCCGAGGGCGTCGAGGAACAGCTCGGTCGTCGGGCCGTACATCTCCAGCAGCAGCGCGATGTCGTCCGGCCCGTTGAGCGAGAGGGTGTCGACCTCCTCCAGGGTCGGGTCGCACCAGCGCGGCCCGTGCAGCCCCGCCAGGTTCACGACCGCCGCGCGCGCCTGGTCGACGGTGCAGCCCGCGATCTGGTCCCCGGCCTCGGCGGGTGCGAGGTCCTCCATCACGATCACGAAGTCGCCGGTGTCGTCGATCTCCGCGTGGTGGCAGTACGGCGTGCGTACGGCGACCGTGGCCGCGACCTGCTGGTAGAACCGCACCTCGGCGCGGTACGCGCCGGCCATCATCGCCCGCTCGCTCGCGTTCTCGGGCGGCAGCTTCACGAGCACGCTGTCCCCGCGGTCCGTCCGGAGCCGGAAGCACGTCCCGATCTGCCCGGTGCCGATCCGCTGGACGTCGACGGTCCGCACCTCCCGGCCGAGGACGCCGCTGAGCCACTCCGGCGACAAGTAGAACGTGTTCTCATTCACCCGTGTGACGCTAACGGTTACCAGTCGGTAATATCGCCGCCATGAGCCAGGTCCAGACGATGTGGAACAAGACCAGCCGGCTGCCGCTGGGCGATCGGGTCTTCTCGCTGCTGTTCGCGCAGAAGGCGCCGTACTTCGCCTCGATCCGGCCCCGGTTCACGGTGGTCGAGCCGAACCGCGTCGAGCTGCTGATCCCCAAGCGCCGCCGGGTGCACAACCACCTCAAGACCGTGCATGCGATCGCGCTGTGCAACGGCCTCGAGGCGGCGATGGGCGCGCTGGCCGAGGTCACGATCCCGGCCGACAAGCGGTGGATCCCGAAGGGGATGGACGTCTCCTACACGGCGAAGGCGAGCGGCGACGTCACCTGCGTCGCCGAGACCGACGCCGCGCAGTGGACCGCGGACGAGCCCGACCTCCCGGTCCGCGTCCGCGGCGAGCTCGCGGACGGGACCGTGGTGATCGAGGGCATCATCCGACTCTGGGTCACCCCGCGGCGGTGAGGAAGATCGGGTTGGTCAGCGCCACCATCGGGCTGATCACCGAGGTGCCGCGCCGGATCTCTGCGCGCACGAAGGCCGTACCGCCCGCGACCGTGGCGTCGAGCGTGATCTCGTCGCCGACCGCCGTGGCCGTCCCTCCGGTGATGGCGCCGTTCGGGCCGTAGAGCCTGGCGGTGCAGCCGGCGACGCCGGTCGCGCGCAGGCTCACCGCGACCTGCTGGCCCGGGTCGGCCGGGACACGGTCGCCGCACTGCCCGGAGACGTCGTCGAGGGTCGCGGTGAACTGCAGGTCGACCGCCGAGGACTCGGCGACCCACGAATGCCCGAGCCGGTAGCCCTGGATGAGCGCGTCGACCGACAGGCCCGCGGCGCGGACGACGGTCTGGGCCAGCCCGATGGTGTCGCTCTGCCGGTGCGTGTCGGAGTTGCCGACGGCGGGCTTGAAGATCCCGGCCTTGAGCAGCTCGACCCAGCGCTTGAGCGCGGCCTCGTCGAAGCCGTCCCACTTGCCGTTCCAGACCTCGATCGCGTCCATCTCGGTGAACTCGTCGCCGAAGTCCCACCGGATCGACGGGACGCCGATGTAGGGGTGCGCGGCGATCGCGAGGCCGCCGAGGTCACGCACCTGCTGGGTGAACTGCCCGAGCTTGTCGTCCTCCGGCAGGTACCGCCAGTCGATCCACGTGCCGGCCGGGATCCCGGTCGCGAGCCAGTGGCCGGCGCGGGTCGTGACCTCCTCGCCGGGGATCACCAGGAAGTCGTCGGGGACGTAGCGGCCCCAGGTCTCGGTCGCGGAGCTGGTGTTGTGCTCCGACGTACCGATGAAGTCGAGGCCGGCCGCCTTGGCGTAGCCGAGCACGTCGACCTGGGTCTGCGAGCCGTCGGAGTGGACCGTGTGCACGTGCAGGTCGCCGCGGTACCAGCCCTGGCCGGTGTCCTCGACCTCCGTCGGCGCGGGCGCCGGGACGAAGGGCTTCCCGGGCTTGCCGTGGTGCAGCGTGATCGTCACCTCGTAGTCCACGCGCGAGATGATCTGGTACGGCCCGAGGGCGATCCGCCACCTCCCGGGCGTGATCGGTCCGGGCAGGTAGCCCGGGGTGGCCGAGGTCTTGCTGATCTTGAACGACGAGCGCGCGCCGCCGGACCAGCCGCGGAACCCCTTCGTGTTGCCCAGTCCGGTGCCGGACGGGTCGAAGATCCCGATGTCGACGACGTTCTTGCTGTAGCCCGGGCCCGGCACGGTCGGCGGGTACGAGTACGACACCTCGATCTGACGCACGCCCTTCGGCACCTTGAACGGCAGGTAGTGCCAGTCCTGGGTGTTGGCGGGGCCGAAGTGACC
The DNA here is from genome assembly GCF_022761125.1 of Nocardioides sp. SR21. Taxonomy (GTDB): domain Bacteria; phylum Actinomycetota; class Actinomycetes; order Propionibacteriales; family Nocardioidaceae; genus Nocardioides. The sequence continues at coordinate 351,876 of NZ_JAKWJR010000001.1, forward strand.
CTTGTAGGTCTTCTTCGTGGTCGTGCCGGCGGCGGCGGGCTCGAAGGTGGTCAGGGCTGCGGTGGTGGCGATGCCGGCGCCGGCGATCAGCAGGGCGCGACGATCCAGGTTGCGGTTGCTCATGAGGGCCACAGGATGACTCAACGCAGCGCGCGATGCGCGCCGAATGCCGCAAGCGTGAGCAAAACTCCACCGGCGACCGCGCGGCTCGGCAGCCGGCCCTGGGTCCGACGTCCCCTGAGCGACTGGTTCGACTGGCTGGAGAGGACCGAGCCGTTGCTCTGGTGCGAGAACGCCGACCCCGTGCTCTGGTGGGAGAACGCCGACAGAGCGGACATCGACGACGCGATCGACGCCGCCGACGCGAACGAGAACAGGCTGCCGGCCGACGCGATGGAGCCTGCGCTCCCGATGGACAGGATCGAGTCCTGCGAGCAGATCGAGAGGATCGAGTTCTCCGAACGCCACGACCACAGGTTCGCCATGCCGCGAGCCTAGCCAGGGGCTCAGACCGAGCGGCCGCTGACCAGGTCGGGGTTGATCACGATCTGCTTGCGCTCGCCCACCAACCTGCGCTGGGCCCAGGTCGCCAGCGCGGTGAGGATCAGGTTGCAGACGATGTAGATCGCCGCCAGCACGATCGCGGTCTGGAGCTGGTTGCCGAACTCGATCCAGATCGACCGGCCCACGGTGGTCAGTCCGGGCGCGAGCACGTAGAAGCCCAGGCTGGTGTCCTTGAGCGCCACGATGCACTGGCTGATGATCGCCGGGATCATGATCTTGACCGCCTGCGGCAGCTGGATCGTCACCATCACCTGCGTCTTGCGCATGCCGAGCGCGTACGCCGCCTCGACCTGGCCCCGCGGCACCGCCAGCACTCCGGCCCGGGTGATCTCGGCGAGCACGGCGCCGTTGTAGAGCATCAGGCCGACGACCACGGACCAGTAGGGGCCGAGCGCGAGCGGCCCGAACCGCAGGAAGATGATGAGCAGCAGCAGCGGGACCGCACGGAAGAACTCGACGACCAGCCACGACGGCCAGCGCAGCATCCGGTGCTCGGAGAGCTTGCCGACGCCGAAGAGGAAGCCCGCGACGACGGCGAACAGGATCGCGAGCACCGCCATCGCGAGCGTGTCGAGCAGGCCCTGCCACAGCGCCTCGACGTACGCCGGGGTGACGAAGGGCTCCCAGAGCTCGTAGGCGAACTCGCCCTGCTCGGCGAGGTACCAGACGAACCAGGCGAGCAGGCCGGCCAGGACGACGGCGGAGACGATGGTGTAGATCCGGTGCCGGGCGCGGGTCCGCGGACCGGGGGTGTCGAAGAGGACCGAGCTCATTCGGGGTCCCCTCGGAAGTGTGGGCTGGAGGAGCGAAGCGGGGGGAGCCCGCAGTTTCGTGGGGTGTTCATCGTGCTGCCCTCCAGCGGCGCTCGAGACCGATCGCGCCGGCCGAGATCAGCTCGACCAGCACGACGTAGAGCAGCGCGAACGTCAGGAAGATCGTGGTGTCGTCCGCGCTGTTGTTGGCGAAGTACCGCATCCGGAAGGTGAGCTCCGCCAGGCCGAAGACCGCGGCGATCGAGGTGTTCTTCGTCATCGCGATCAGCACGCTCGCCATCGGCGGCACCACGGCGCGGAAGGCCTGGGGGAGCACGACGCTGGTCATCGTCTGGCCGAAGGTCAGCCCGATCGCCCGGGCTGCCTCGGCCTGGCCGAGCGGCACGGCGTTCACGCCCGAGCGCACCGCCTCGCAGACGAACGCCGAGGTGTAGACGCTGACCGCGATCACGCCCTTGACCAGGAAGGGAGTGCCGACGAACCAGCCGATGTTCGGGGCGGCGACGAAGACGAAGATGAACATCAGCAGCAGCGGCGTGTTGCGCACCAGTGTCACGTACGTCGTCGCGGCACCGCGCAGCACGGAGATCGGCCCGACCCTCATCGCGGCCAGGACCGTGCCGAACGCGAGCGAGCAGAGGCCGGAGAGGACCGCGAGCTGGATCGTCAGCCAGAACGCCTGGAGCACCAGGTCGCGCTCGGCGAGCAGGTCGTCCAACTCCCGGTCCTCTCCGTCAGCCTGTGGTCAGCCCTGCCTCACGCGGCGGGGCACTCGTCCATCGCCGGCGGCTCGGGGGTCTCGACGCCGGACTGGCCGAGGGTGGCCTCGAAGGCGGACGCCCAGGAGCCGTCCTCGAAGGCGTCCTCCAGGGTGTCGGTGATCCACTCGCACATCTCCGGGTGGTCGAGCGAGTAGCCGATGCCGTACCGCTCCTCCGAGAACGGCTCGACGACCACCTTGAGCTGGTCGGGGTTCTGGGCGGCGTACCCGAGCAGGATCGCGCCGTCGGTCGTCATCGCGTCCACGGTGCCGTTGAGCACCTGGTCGACGCACTCGGAGTAGGTGTCGAAGCCTCGCGGCTTGGCGCCCTCGGCCTCGATGTTCTCCAGGGAGGTCGAGCCGGTGACCGAGCAGACCTCGGTCCCCTTGACGTCGTCGAGGCTCTCGATGTCGCTGTCCGCGGCGACCAGCAGCTGCTGGCCGGTGACGTAGTAGGGGCCGGCCTGGCCGACGACCTGGCGGCGCTCGTCGGTGATGGAGTACGACGCGATCACCAGGTCGACCTCGCCGTTCTCGATGAACGGCTCGCGGTTGTCGGAGATCGTCTCCTTCCACTCGATGTCCTCCGGAGCGATCCCGAGGTCGGCGGCGAGGATCTTGCCCATCTCCGGGTCGAGGCCGCTCGGCATGTCGTCGGTCGCGCCCTGGAAGCCGATGCCGGGCTGGTCGACCTTCACGCCGATGACGACCTTGCCGGAGTCGGCGAGCTCTCTCATGCGGGTGCCGTCGTCGAAGTCGTCCGCGGCGCTCTCGGCGACGTCGACGTCGGTGCCGCTGTCGTCGTCGTCTCCCGCGTCGCCGCATGCGGCGAGCGCCGCGGCCAGGACGAGGGCGACCGTGGCTGCCTGGGCCCTCCTGATGTGTCGCATGTCTTCTCCTCTTCCGAGTAAGGGTGAAGCGCTGACGGTCAGTGCTTGAGGATCTTGCCGAGGAAGTCTCGGGCGCGGTCGGTCCGCGGGTTGCTGAAGAACTCGTCGGGGGTGCTCTCCTCGACGACCGCGCCGTCGGACATGAACAGCACGCGGTCGGCGGCGGTGCGGGCGAAGCCCATCTCGTGGGTGACGACGATCATCGTCATGCCGCGCTGGGCGAGGTCGACCATGACGTCGAGGACCTCCTTGATCATCTCCGGGTCGAGCGCCGAGGTCGGCTCGTCGAAGAGCATCACCTTGGGGTCCATCGCCAGCGCGCGGGCGATCGCGACCCGCTGCTGCTGGCCGCCGGAGAGCTGGGCGGGGTACTTGCCTGCCTGGCTGTCCACGCCCACCCGGCGCAACAGCTCCATCGCCCGCTGCTCCGCTTCCTGCCGGCCCGTCCTCCGGACCTTCATCGGGCCGAGGGTGACGTTCTCGAGGACGGTCTTGTGCGCGAAGAGGTTGAAGCTCTGGAAGACCATGCCGACGTCGGATCGCAGCTCCGCCAACGCCTTCCCCTCCTGGGGGAGCGGGCGGCCGTCGAGGCTGATCGAGCCGCTGTCGATGGTCTCGAGGCGGTTGATCGCCCGGCACAGCGTCGACTTCCCGGAGCCGGAGGGGCCGATCACCACGACGACCTCGCCCCGGCGTACGGCCAGGTTGACGTCCTTGAGCACGTGGAGGTCGCCGAACCACTTGTCCACGTGGTCGAGCGCCACGAGCGCGTCAGCCGCCATGCACAAGGACACTAGTCCAGAGATAGCCCGTTCGGGCCATGCCATGCCTGGGGTACCCGAAGCGTTACGAGATGGCGACCTTCAGGTGGGACCACACGTCCGGTCCCTCCCAGTCGCCCCGGCCGGGCGCGGGGATCCACTCCAGACCGACCAGGCGAGGGCAGGTGCACTCGAGCTCGGGGTCCGTGCCCAGGGCGGCAGGCCCGTCGTCGACGTGCGCACGGAAGATGCTGGTAGCCCCCACATCTTGGCGGTGCTCGACGCGGCGGACGAAGGTCGCATCGGTCACCCGAAGGCAGACCTCCTCGGCGACCTCCCGCCGGACTGCGTCCGCGGAAGTCTCGCCGGGCTCGATGCCTCCGCCGGGCAGCGTGAGGTACTCCTGGCCGACGTGACGGCCGCTCGCGTCCTTGGATCGATGCCGGACCATCAGCACGAGCCCGTCCCGCTCGATGATGGCCGCCACTCGTTCGCGCACGCAGGCAGTGTGGCAGTGCACCTCGCTCGTTTGGGATGGTCGTGGCCGCCCGCCGTACCCTGGGACGGCTATGGCGCGCACGTACGAGGTCCGCACCTACGGGTGCCAGATGAACGTCCACGACTCCGAGCGGCTCACCGGGCTCCTCGAGGACGCGGGGTACGTCGCCGTCCCTGCCGACGAGCAGGCCGACGTGGTCGTGTTCAACACCTGCGCGGTCCGTGAGAACGCCGACAACAAGCTCTACGGCAACCTGTCACACCTCGCGCCGGTCAAGGCCGCGAACCCGGGCATGCAGATCGCCGTCGGCGGCTGCCTGGCGCAGAAGGACCGCTCGACGATCACGTCGAAGGCGCCGTACGTCGACGTCGTGTTCGGCACCCACAACATCGGCTCGCTGCCGGTCCTGCTCGAGCGCGCTCGGGTGATGGAGGAGGCGCAGGTCGAGATCCTCGAGTCGCTCGAGGTCTTCCCGTCGACGCTGCCGACCAAGCGCGACTCGGCGTACGCCGCCTGGGTCTCGGTGTCCGTCGGCTGCAACAACACCTGCACGTTCTGCATCGTCCCGAGCCTGCGCGGCAAGGAGAAGGACCGCCGCCCTGGCGAGATCCTGGCCGAGGTCGAGGCGCTGGTCGCCGAGGGCGTCTCCGAGATCACGCTGCTGGGGCAGAACGTCAACGCGTACGGCGTGGAGTTCGGCGACCGTCAGGCGTTCTCCAAGCTGCTGCGCGCGTGCGGCGAGATCGAGGGCCTCGAGCGGGTGCGGTTCACCAGCCCGCACCCGGCCGAGTTCACCGACGACGTGATCGAGGCGATGGCCGAGACCCACAACGTGATGCCGCAGCTGCACATGCCGCTGCAGTCCGGGTCCGACAAGGTGCTCAAGGACATGCGCCGGTCGTACCGCCAGGCGAAGTTCCTCGGGATCATCGAGCGGGTCCGTGCCGCGATGCCGGACGCCGCGATCACCACCGACATTATCGTCGGCTTCCCGGGCGAGACCGAGGAGGACTTCCAGGCCACGCTGGACGTCGTCCGCGAGGCGCGGTTCTCCAGCGCGTTCACGTTCCAGTACTCCAAGCGTCCCGGCACGCCGGCCGCCACGCTGCCCGACCAGATCTCGCCCGAGGTCGTCCGGGACCGCTACGACCGCCTGGTCGCGCTGGTCAACGAGGTCGCGTGGGAGGAGAACAAGCTGCTGGTCGGCCGCCAGGTCGAGCTGATGGTCGCCGAGGGCCAGGGCCGCAAGGACGCCGCGACCAACCGGCTGTCCGGCCGCGGCCCCGACAACCGGCTCGTGCACTTCACCCCGCCTGCGGGTGTCGAGGTGCGACCGGGCGACATGGTGACCGTCGAGATCACGTACGCCGCGCCGCACCACCTGAACGCCGACGGCGACGTCATCGAGGTACGCCGCACCCGCTCCGGCGATGCCTGGCAGGCGCGGACCTCGGCCCCGGCACCGGCCGGCGTCGGCCTCGGCATGCCCACCATCGGCGTACCCGCCCCGCTGCCGGACGCCCCCGCCTGCCGCTGAGGTAGCGTCCGGGGCCATGCCCGCCGAGACACCGACCATCCTCGCCACCTCGGGTGGCTGGGCCTTCGACGACCGGCTCCGCTGGCGCGTCGGGCCGTTGACCGACCACGCCGTCGAGCTGTCCGGTGTCGACGGCCGGGCGCCGAAGGTGACGTTCCTCGGGACCGCGTGCGGCGATGACGCGGGGCTGTACCGCGACTTCTACAACGCCGCGCAGAAGCGCGGGTTCCAGGCCTCGCACCTCCAGCTGTTCACGATGCCGAACGTCGACGACATCACCGCGCACCTCCTCGAGCAGGACGTCGTGTGGGTCTGGGGCGGCAGCGTCGCCGGGTTGCTCGCGATGTGGCGGCTGCACGGCGTCGACGAGGCGATGCGTGCCGCGTGGGAGGCCGGTGTCGTGCTCACCGGTGTCTCCGCCGGATCGATCTGCTGGCACGTCGGCGGCACCACCGACTCGTTCGGGCCCGACCTGCGGCCGATCGACAACGGCCTCGGGCTGCTGCCGTACTCGAACGGCGTCCACTACGACAGCGAGGAGCAGCGCCGTCCGCTGTTCCAGTCGCTGATCGCCGCGGGCACGCTGCCCTCGGGCTACGCGACCGATGACGGCGCCGGGCTGCTCTACCGCGGCACCGAGATGGTCGAGGCGTTCGCGGAGCGGGACGGCGCTGGTGCCTACTTCGTCGAGCGCGGGCCGGACGGCACCGCGGTCGAGACCGAGCTCGAGGTGACCCGCCTGCGCTGACCGTTGTCCACAGCTCCCGAGAAGCGCCTTGCCCGGCGCCGAGCCGACGCCGAGGCTGTTCGCCTTGTCACGCCATCTCGGGAGAGGAACACCTGTCATGCGCACGATCTCGATCGCGACCGCCGTCCTCGGCCTCGTCGCCACGACGCTGTCCACTGCGGGAGCCGCGACAGCGGCCACCGGCTACGACGCCCGCGCCAGCCTGTCCGGCCAGCGCACCTGCACGAAGACCGCGACGTCCGGGATCACCCGGCGCACCGTGGTCCTCGACAACACCCGCTCCGCTCACCGGGTGCAGTTCAAGGTCGTCCGCGACGGCGACCGGTTCGCCGAGCACAAGGTCTACGTGTGGGTCCCGGCGCGCGAGACGAGGTCCGTCGTCGTGTCCGTCCCGCAGCGCACCACGGCGTCGGTGCGCGTCCGCGTTCCGGAGATGGGCCGCCGGGACCTGCGACTCTCCGCGACGGTCTCCGCCCTCAGGTCCTGCTACGTCGCGACCGTCGACCCCAAGGCGGCGTTCGGGGGCGTGTCCTGCCACGGCGGCGACTCGGTCGCCCAGATCGTGCTCGACAACCGGCGCACCAGCGACGAGAAGGTCGACTACACGGTGGCCTCGTCGTACGGCGACTCGACGGCGTCGTTCACGGTCCGGCCCGCGTCGTCGGACAACTACTACCTGCCCGTGCCCGACGGGAGGTCGACCCACGTCGACGTGACCGCCGCCGGCCGGCGGGTGCTGTCGACGGACATCGCGGCCGTCGACTGCCGGTAGTGCGACGCCACGCCGGTCACACCTCGTCGTCGGACCGCGGGTCCTTGCTGGGGTAGCCCGCCTTGGGCGGGATGCCGACCGGGTTCTCCTCGACGTTGCCGGGTGACTGCTCGGGCGGGGTGTCCTCGTCGCCCTTCCGATGCTGGGGCGTTTGCTTCGGCGAGGTGTCCTTCTGCCCGTCGGTCCCGACCTGGCCGGGGCCGGTGTGGCCGACCCGCTCGCTGCTGACGCCCATGTCGCCGGTGCCGGTCTGCGGGCCGGCGGAGTTGGGCGACGACGCCCGCAGCTCCTCGTGCTCGCCCTCGGTCATGCCGGCGACTCCTCGGTCTCGTCGTGCTCCTCGTCGCGGGTGGCCTTGGTCGAGGTGTCCTCGCCCCCCTCGACCTCGTCCATCAGCGGATCGGGGACCTTCTCCGCGATCGACGGGTTGTCGCTGACCGGTGGGTCCGGGATCGCGCGGTCGCCGTTCTCAGGCAGAGCGTCGACGCCGCCGGGGTTGGGCTCGCCGGGCTCGATCTCGGGTTCGGGCCTGGGCCCGAGGTCGTCGGACGTCATGGCGTCTCCTCAGAAGCCGAAGGTGGAGTACGCCGTCGTGGTACCCGTTCGCAACCCGTCCAACACCGCCCGTTCGTGGGGGACCACCGGCTCCGGCAGCGCGGCCAGCGGGCACCACCGCAGGTCGGCGGCCTTCTCGGTCTCGACGATCCGCGGCTCGCCCGACCAGGAGCGCGCCGTGAAGAAGAAGTCGATGCGCTCGTCGATCGGCTCGCCGCCCTGGGTGCGCTGCATCGCGGTCACGAACGCCAGGTCGACGTCGGTCACGCCGAGCTCCTCGAGCGCCTCACGATGCGCGGCGTCGTACGCCGTCTCGCCCTTCTCGACGTGCCCGGCCGCGGCGGCGGCCCAGTGGTCGTCCATGTAGCCGGTGTTCTGCCGCAGCTGGAGCAGCACCTCGGGCCCGGTGGCGCCGTCGCGCATCAGCAGCACGTACGACGCCGGGACGACGACGAAGCGCCCGTGCGTCACTCCTGGTCCTCGGCGTCGGCCTCGACGTCGTTGGCGGTCGTCTCGGCCTCGCCGAGCTCGTCGTAGTGCGTGCCCGTGTCGTCGGAGTCCTCGCCGGGCTCGGTGCCCTCGAACTCCTCCGCGTCGGGCTCCTCGTCGGGCTGGATGCCCTCGGTCATGTCGAACTCGCTCATCACTCACCTCCTGCGTCGTCCGACGGTTCGTCGAGCGACGTCTCGGCATTCTCTTCCTGGTGTTCCCTCGGTGGACCCTGCGGGTCCCGCTCGTCGTGGTGCGGCTCGGGCGGCGTCGGGCTCTCGCTCATGTTTGCCAAACTAACCACATGCCGCCCAACCCACACCCGCCCGTCGTGGCGGTGGTCGGCGCGACCGCGTCCGGGAAGACCAGCCTCTCGCTCGACCTCGCCGAGCGTCTCGACGGCGAGATCGTCAACACCGACGCGATGCAGGTCTACCGCGGCATGGACATCGGTACGGCGAAGCTCCCCGAGGCCGAGCGGCGTGGGATCCCGCACCACCTGCTGGACACCCTCACCGTCCGCGACCCCGCGACGGTCGCCGAGTTCCAGGGCTGGGCGCGCGCGGAGATCGCCGAGATCCGCGGCCGCGGGCGCACGCCGGTGCTGGTCGGCGGCTCGGCGCTCTACACCCGCGCGATCCTCGACCGCTTCGAGTTCCCGGGGACCGACGACGCCGTCCGCCGACGCCTCGAGGAGGAGCTGGCCGAGGCCGGACCGGCCGCGATGCACACGCGGCTGCGCGAGCTCGATCCCGAGGCGGCCGACCGGATCCTCGTCGAGAACGGCCGGCGTACCGTCCGGGCCCTCGAGGTCATCGAGCTCACCGGCCGGCCGTTCACCGCGTCCCTGCCGACGCTGGAGTACGCCGACCCGCACACCGCCCAGATCGGCGTCGACATCGACCGGCCGACCCTCGACGCGCGGATCGAGCAGCGCGTCGACCAGATGTTCGCCGACGGGTTCGTCGCTGAGGTCGAGCGGCTGCTGGGCGAGGGCCTCGCCGAGGGTCGGACCGCCGGCCGGGCGATCGGCTACCGCGAGGTCGCGGCGTACCTCGGCGGCGAGCTCTCCCTCGACGAGGCGCGTGAGCGAACAGTGATCGCGACGCGGCGGTTCTCCCGCAAGCAGGACTCGTGGTTCCGCAAGGATCCGCGGATCACCTGGATCCGGTACGACGACCCCGAGCTGGTCGCCAAGGCCCTGGCGGCGGTGCCGGCATGAGGCGCTGGCTGGTGGCTGCGGCGGTCGGCGTGGTCGCGCTGACCGGCTGCGCCATCGAGGTCGAGGAGGAGGTCGAGGAGGAGGTCGAGCTGGTCTCGGCGCCCGTCCTCGGCACACCGGGCCCGCTCGCGGGATCGAGCGGCTCCTTCGTCACCGCCGTCGACGGCGAGATCGTCACCTGTGAAGGCTGGGGCGGGAACGACTGCGACACCGTCTACGACATCGGCTCGGTCACGAAGCAGTTCACGGCGGCTGCGATCGTCACGCTGCAGTCGATGGGGCGGCTCGATGTGCATGACCGCATCGGGCGCCACCTCGACGGCGTACCTCGCGACAAGCGCGCGATCACGGTCGAGCAGCTGCTGACCCACACCTCGGGGCTGGTCGGCTCGCTCGGCGGCGACTACGAGCCGCTGTCGCGTGACGACCTGCTCCGCGAGGCCTTCGCGTCCGAGCTGCGGTCGGAGCCCGGCTCCCGCTACTTCTACTCCAACGTCGGCTACAGCCTGCTCGCCGCGATCATCGAGACGGCGTCGGGTGAGGGCTACGAGCAGTTCCTGGCGCGCCACCTGTTCGAGCCGGCCGGGATGACGAGCACCGGCTACGTGCTGCCGGACTGGGACGCGGCCGACGTCGCGGTCGAGTACGACGCCCGCGGCCGCACCCAGGGCACGCCGCTCGACCACCGGTGGGCGGCGGACGGGCCGTACTGGAACCTCCGCGGCAACGGCGGGATCCTGTCGACGGCGCGCGACATGTACCGCTGGAGCGTGGCCCTCGACGGTGACGGGCTCCGGGAGCTGTTCCGTCCTCGCGTCCGCGAGGGCGCCCACGCGGACAGCTGGTACGGCTACGGCTGGGTCGTTCTGGACACCCCGCTCGGCCGGGTCCAGTGGCACAACGGAGGCAACGGCTGGTCGTACGCCGAGGTCACCCGCGTCCCGTCCGAGGACGCGTTCGCCTTCTGGGTCACGAACCGGAGCCGCGGCGCGGGCTGGAACCTCGAGCGGCACGGCCTCACCGACGCGCTGGTGAGCAAGATCGGTCGGGCGGCCGAGGGCGGTTCCCCGCCAGACTGAGGACATGACGGGGAGGGACCGGCTGCGCGAGCTGCTCGACGCGGTGCTCGACGAGGAGCACCGCAGCCTCGACGACATGGCCGAGGGGGCGTACTCCTCGCCGTTCCACTTCGCCCGCCAGCTGTCGGCCGGCGCGGGCGAGCCGCCTGTCGCGATGCGTCGCCGGGTGATGCTCGAGCGCGCGGCCTGGCAGCTGGGGCAGGGGAGCAGCGTCACCGACGCGGCGTTCGAGGCGGGCTACGAGTCCGTCGACGGCTTCGCCCGGGCGTTCTCGCGTGCCTACGGGCACCCGCCGAGTGAGCGCAGCGACGGCGACCACTGGCTGCCCGCGCCCAACGGCATCCACTTCCACCCACCGATGTCCCTGTGGGTGCACACCGGGGAGAACACGATGAGCCAGCCGCTGGACCTGATGGTCCACCACGACCTCGACGACACCCGCTACGTCATCGACCTGGCGAAGCAGCTGTCCGACGACGACTACCGGCGCGAGCTCCGCGCCCGCCTGCGCGGCTGGGAGGGCGAGGAGGCGAGCGTCGCCGCCGCCCTGACCAGCCTGGTGTTCACCAAGGAGGTCTGGCTCGCCGCGATCCTCGGCGAGGACTTCCCGGAGGGCCGGCCCGACGACGTCGCCTCGCTGGTCCGACGACACGACGACGTCGCTCCGCGCTGGCTCGAGATGGTGCGCGACGTCGAGCGTCGCGGGGCCTGGGACGACCGGATCGTCGACGCCCTCTGCGACCCGCCCGAGAGCTTCGTGCTCGGCAGCATCGTCGCCCACGTCCTGACGTACGACGCGCACCGCCGGCTCGGCGTCCGCGCGATGCTCACCGAGCTGGGGGTGGACGCCGACGAGGGCGACCCGATCAACTGGCTGCGACGACAGACGGAGACCACCGCATGAAGACGACGTTCTACACCGCCACCACCCTGGACGGGTTCATCGCCGACGAGCACGACTCGCTCGAGTGGCTGTTCGTCCAGCCGCAGGACGAGGGCGGCGCGATGAACTACGACGACTTCATCAAGGACGTCGGCGCGATGGCGATGGGTGCGACGACGTACCAGTGGCTCGTCGACCACCTCGCGACGTCGGGTGAGAAGTGGATGTACGAGATCCCGTGCTGGGTGTTCACGCACCGCGACCTCGAGCCGATCGGGGAGGGCATCACGTTCACGTCGGCCCCGGTGCCGGAGGTGCACGCCGCGATGACCGAGGCCGCCGGCGGCAAGGACGTCTGGATGGTCGGCGGCGGCGACCTCGCCGCGCAGTTCGCCGAGCACGGCCTGCTCGACGAGCTGGTGCTGTCGATCGCGCCGGTCACGCTCGGTGCCGGCCGGCCGCTGTTCCCGCGACCGTGGAACCTCGAGCTGAAGGAGTTCGACCGCAACGGCGCGTTCCTCTGCGCGCGCTATGCGGTTTCCGGGCCGCGCTGAGCGGGAACCTGACGGTATGCGCCGTCTCGGGATCGTCGTACCGCTCGCCCTGCTCGCCGCCCTCCTCGTCCCGCCCGCCCACGCGGACCCGGGTCCGAAGAAGGTCCCCACGCGCCAGGGGTACGACGGCGCGGTCACCTCGGTCGACCCGTACGCCTCCCGCATCGGGTTGCGCGTGCTGAGGGCCGGCGGGAACGCCGTCGATGCCGCGGTCGCGACCGCCGCCGCCCTCGGCGTCACCGAGCCCTTCAGCGCCGGTATCGGCGGTGGCGGCTACTTCGTGTACTACGACGCCGAGACCGGCAAGGTGCACACGATCGACGGCCGCGAGACCGCGCCGGCCGCGATGCCGCACGACGCGTTCATCGATCCCGAGACCGGGGAGCCCTACAACTTCACGCCCGAGCTGGTGACCAGCGGCGTCTCGGTCGGCGTCCCCGGCACCCTCGCGACCTGGCAGCGCGCGCTCGACCGCTGGGGCACGCTGTCGCTCGGCCAGTCCCTCGAGCGCGCCGAGCGGCTGGCCCGGCAGGGCTTCCGGGTGGACGAGACGTTCCGTGGCCAGGTGGAGCAGAACCTCGTCCGGTTCCGGGCGTTCACGTCGTCGCGCCAGCTCTACGGCCGGCTGCCGAAGGTCGGCTCGCTGTTCCGCAACCCCGACCTCGCCGAGACCTACGACCTGATCGCCGACCACGGGCCGCGTCGGTTCTACGACGGCAGGCTGGCCCGCGAGATGGTGCAGGCGGTCCGCACGCCTCCGACGACGACGAGCACGAAGCTGCCGGTGCCCGAGGGGTTCCTGGCGATGAAGGACCTGCGCGGCTACCGGACCATCGACCGCGCCCCGACCCACGTCGAGTACCGCGGCCTCGACGTCTACGGCATGGCGCCGTCCTCGTCCGGCGGGTCGACCGTCGGCGAGGCCCTCAACATCCTGGAGAACCACGACCTCGCCGCGGCCACCCCCGAGCAGGCGCTGCACCTCTACCTCGAGGCCAGCGCGCTGTCGTTCGCCGACCGCGGTGCGTACGTCGGCGACCCCGCCTTCGTCGACGTGCCGCTCGAGACGCTGCTGAGCGACGAGTACGCCGCGGAGCGCGACGCCCAGATCGACCCGGAGCAGGCACTGCCCAAGCCCGTCGGCGCCGGCGACATCCCCGACACCGAGAACGTGGAGACCACGAACCTCACCGTTGCCGACAAGTGGGGCAACGTCGTCGAGTACACGCTCACCATCGAGCAGACCGGCGGCTCCGGGATCGTGGTGCCGGGCCGCGGATTCCTCCTCAACAACGAGCTCACCGACTTCAGCGCGGAGTACGACGAGGCCGACCCGAACCGGATCGAGCCCGGCAAGCGGCCGCGCTCCTCGATGGCGCCGACGATCGTGCTGCAGGACGGCAAGCCGTTCCTCGCGGTCGGGTCGCCCGGCGGCTCCACGATCATCACCACGGTCCTGCAGGTCCTGCTCAACCGGATCGACCTCGGCATGACGCTGCCCGAGGCGATCCGCGCCCCGCGCGCGACCCAGCGCAACACCGCGGCGGTGCTGGGCGAGAGCCGGTTCGTGGCGCGGTACGGCGACGCGCTGGCGGCGTACGGCCACGACGTGCAGACCTACGAGGACATCTTCACCGGCACCGACGAGATCGGCGCCGCGACCGCGATCGAGTTCGGCCCGGACGGTCTGCTGACCGTGACCGCCGAGCCGCGCCGGCGTGGTGGCGGATCGGCGACCGTCGTGAGGCCTGCTCGCTAGCATCCAGGGCATGAAGGCAGCTGACGTCTACGAGCTTGCGGTCGAGCGCCACCGGCACCGGTGGACCCGTCCGCTGCACGTCATCGGGGCGTTGACCGAGGCGGTGCTGTGGGGCAGGTCGCACCCGCCGTCAGCCGGTGACCTCGTCGTGCGCCGACGGGCAGACAACGTGGTGGTGGTGCGTTTCGCCGACGACCATGTCTCCTACTTCGAGGTGGAGAACCAGCTCTCCACGATGAGCGTGGTGGAGTTCCAGGAGGCCTGGGGGATCCACGCCGGTACCGTTGAGGCGTGACGACCGCACCGGCCTGGACCGAGATCACCACCGTCGACGAGCTGGTCGGCCTGCTCGGCGAGCCCATCCAGCGGGTGCGCGACAAGAACCGGCCGGCGCTGCTGCCGGTCGACCGCGACTGGCTCGCGGCGTCGCCGTTCTGCGTGATGGCCACGTCGTCGGTCGACGGGCGCTGCGACGCCTCGCCGAAGGGCGACCCGGCCGGGCAGCTCGTGCACGTCATCGACGACACGACGATCGCGATCGCGGAGCGGCCGGGCAACAAGCGCGCCGACGGCTACAAGAACATCATCGAGAACCCGTACGTCGGCCTGAACTTCCTCATCCCCGGCCGCGGCGACACCCTGCGCGTCAACGGCCGCGCCCGGCTCGTGGTCGACGCGCCGTTCTTCGACGAGATGGTCGTCAAGGGACACCAGCCGATCCTGGCGGTGGTCGTCGAGATCGAGGAGGTCTTCTTCCACTGCGCCAAGGCGTTCCTGCGCTCCGGGCTCTGGAAGCCGGAGACCTGGGACCCGGACGGCGTCGTCCCACGCCGCGCGGTGATCGCCCACGAGTCCGAGCCGACCGGGCTGACGCTCGAGCAGCTCGACGAGTACTACGAGCCCGAGAACTACGCGAAGGGCATGTATGCCTGAGTACCTGCCAAGGATGTATGAGTTCCTGAAGGGGCACGGCACGGAGAACGACTTCGTGCTGCTGCCCGACCCCGACGGGTCGGTCCACGGTGACCTGTCCGCCCAGGAGATGGCCGAGCGGGTGCGCGCCCTGTGCGACCGGCGCGCCGGCATCGGCGGCGACGGCGTGCTGCGCGTCGTACGACAGGGCGAGGGCTGGTTCATGGACTACCGCAACGCCGACGGCTCGGTCTCGGAGATGTGCGGCAACGGGATCCGGGTGTTCGCGCGCTACCTCGTCGACGAGGGCCTGGCGACCTCCCCGATCCCGGTCGACACCCGCGACGGCATCAAGGTGCTGACGGTCGAGGGCGACCTGATCACCGCTGACATGGGGACGCCGCGGGTGCTCGGCGACTCCAAGGTCGGCGTACCCGGCCACACCTGGTCCGCGCAGCACGTCGACATGGGCAACCCGCACGCGGTCGCGTTCGTCGACTCCCTCGACGACGCCGGCACCCTGCTCGAGGCCCCGGAGCACGACCCGGCGACGTACCCCCACGGCGTCAACGTGGAGTTCGTCGTACGCCGCGGCGAGCGGCACGTCGCCATGCGTGTGCACGAGCGCGGCTCGGGCGAGACCCGATCCTGCGGCACCGGCGCCTGCGCGGTGATGGTCGCCGCGGCCGTGGCCGACGGGGTCCCGAACCCGCCGACCGAGGACGTCGCCTACCGCGTCGACGTACCGGGCGGCACTCTCACCGTGACGTGGACCGCCGACGACCGCGTGCTGCTCACCGGTCCGGCCGTGATCGTGGCGCGGGGGACCGCCTCGCTGTAGGCGCTGCTGCGGGTTTCACCGGTCAGCCGGTGAAACTCGCACGACCATGACAGTCCCACTGTGAGCATGGCTATGCTCCGAACCATGGACATCAACGGAGCCAGTGCCATCGTCACGGGCGCAGCGTCGGGCATCGGTGCCGCCGCCGCCCGCCAGCTCGCCGCCAAGGGTGCGGTCGTCGTGGTCGCCGACCTCCAGGCCGACAAGGGCGAAGCCCTGGCCCAGGAGATCGGGGGCGTGTTCGCCCAGGTCGACGTCACGCAGACCGACCAGATCACCGCGGCGGTCAACGCCGCCGCCGAGATCGCCCCGCTGCGCGCGGTCGTGAACTCCGCCGGCATCGGCTGGGCCCAGCGCACGATCGGCCGCGACGGCCAGATCGAGTCGGCCCACGACCTCGCGGCGTTCAGCCGGGTGATCGCGATCAACCTGATCGGCACCTTCGACGTGGTCCGCCAGGCCGCGAGCGTGATGAGCCGCAACGAGCCCGACGCCGACGGCCAGCGCGGCGCGATCGTGAACCTCGCGAGCGTCGCGGCGTTCGACGGCCAGATCGGCCAGGCGTCGTACTCCGCCTCGAAGGGCGGCGTCGTCGGCATGACCCTCCCGGTCGCCCGCGACCTGTCCGCGTCGGGCATCCGCCTCAACACCGTCGCCCCCGGCCTGATCGACACCCCGATCTACGGCGAGGGCCCGGACTCCGAGGCGTTCAAGGCCAAGCTCGGCGAGAGCGTGCTGTTCCCGAAGCGCCTCGGCGTCCCGGACGAGCTCGCCAGCATGGTGATCGAGTGCATCACCAACAGCTACATGAACGGCGAGGTGGTCCGCGTCGACGGCGGCATCCGGATGCCTCCTAAGTGAGCTGCCCCGACCTGAGCCTGCGAAGGTCGGGAAGCAGCAGCCAGATCGAGTAGCCGCGCGAGCGACGAAGGAGCTCGCGACCGGCGTATCGAGATCTCGGTGGTCTCGATACGCTCGCTGGCGCTCGCTACTCGACCAACGAGGGGCCCGCCGGCGGTAGGTCTCGATACGCTCGCTGGCGCTCGCTACTCGACCAACGAGGAAGCTCGCTGCTCGACCGACGAGGAGCCCGCCGGCGCTGGGTCTCGATACGCTCGCTGGCGCTCGCTACTCGACCGACGAGGAGCCCGCCGGCGCTCGCTACTCGACCGACGAGGAGCCCGCCGGCGGTAGGTCTCGATACGCGCGCTACTCGACCACCGAGAGCTCGCTACTCGACCACCGAGGATCGACCCATCCGGGCCAACAGCTGCGTCTGCCGGTCGGCGCCCTCCGGGACGTCGACCGGCTGCTGGAAGACCCCCTCGTCGTAGGCGTGCTCGCCGAAGCCGACGAACGCCTTCTCCATCGCGTCCATGTCGGCGTCGGTGAACGTCGTCGGCCGGCCGGACGCGGAGCCCAGGTCCCAGCCGTGCACGACCAGGTCGAACCCGTAGAAGTCGTCGAGGGTGGCGCCGATCGTGGTGCGGCCGAAGAAGCCGTCGTACTCCCGCGCGCGCAGGTCGTCGGAGACGAGATCGCGTACGGCGGCCAGGTGGGCGGCCCACACCTCGTCGGGCGATCCGCCGGGACGGGCCCCGAGCTCGACGCCGTGGGTCTCGAGGAACTGGCGCTCGGTGTCGACGACGTGGTCGACGACGTCCGCGGCGCTCCAGCCCTCGCACGGGCTGGTGGCGGTCCAGTCGTCGGTCGCGGAGACGGTGGCGGAGAAGCGGTCGGCTGCGTCGTGGAAGAAGCTCATGGCGCCAGCATCGTCGTGCCGATGTCGGCGGGGCTTGAAAGAATCCGACACATGACCCGGCGGATCGACCCGAAGGAGCGGGCCCACCTGCTCGACGCGAGCGGCTACACGCCGCCGATCCACCGGTTCGCGCCCTCGCCCGACCTGGCGCCGTTGGTACGCCGCTACTGGATGCCGGTCTGGTCGCTGCCTGACGGGCACTCCTCGGTGCAGCGGGTGCTGCAGTACCCCGTCTGCCTGATCGTGGTGTCCCGCGAGTACGCCCTGCTCGTCGGCCCGTCCAGCGGGCTGTCCACCCAGGAGCTCACCGGCTCCGGCTGGGCGCTCGGCACCATGCTCCAGCCGGCAGCGGGCCTCGCGCTGGTCGGCGGCCCGGTCGAGCAGCTCACCGATCAGGCGGTGCCGCTCCCCGACGAGGCACTCACCGCCGCGATCCGCGAGGCGATCGGCGACGACCCCGACGACCCGGACCGCCAGCAGGCCGGCGTCGACGCGGTCGAGCGCGCGCTCGCCGTACACCTCCCGGTCGACGAGGAGGGGCTGCTGGTCAACGCGATCGTCGAGTACGTCGAAGGTGACCCCGAGGTGCGCCGGGTCGGCCAGATCTGCGAGAAGTTCGCGATCACCGAGCGCACCCTCCAGCGGCTGACCGCCCGCCGGATCGGGCTGTCCCCGAAGTGGCTGATCCAGCGCCGCCGCCTGCACGAGGCGGCCGAGCGGCTGCGCGAGAGCGACCACGACCTGGCCCGCATCGCCGCCGACCTCGGCTACGCCGACCAGGCGCACTTCGGCCGCGACTTCCGCGCGGTCACCGGCCTGACGCCGGGGGAGTTCGCCACCGAGCGTTGACCGACACGACACGTCCGCGTCTCGCACCGGTCGGACGGCGTCGACAGCGTCGGGGTCATGGTCCTCCTCGGGAGACGATCCACCCTGCTGGCCGGGGTGGCCATCGGGGCCACGCCGGGCCTGGTCGCCTGGAGCGTCCAGCGCGGTACGCCGGCCCTCGCTCGCAGCCGGGTCGGCCTCACCCCGGGCGTCCGCTCCGGCGAGGTGACCACGAGCTCCGCGGTGCTCTGGGGCCGCGCGACGTCGGCCGGACGGCTCACCGTCCGCCTCGCCAGCGCCGGCCGCGTGGTCCGTGAGGCCGAGGGTGCATGGGCCGACGAGCGCACCGACTACACCGCGCGGATGATGCTCGACGGGCTCGCGCCCGGCCGCCGCTACGACGCGGACCTGCAGTTCACCTCGCCCGACGGCGCCACCGGCCAGGTCGAGCGGGTCAGCTTCACGACCGCGCCGATCCACGCCGCCGCGCAGTCGTTCGTCTGGTCGGGCGACACCTGCGGGCAGGGTTGGGGCATCAACCCCGACGTCGGTGGGCTGACGACGTACCGCGCGATGCTCGCCACGCAGCCCGACTTCTTCGTCCATTGCGGCGACACGATCTACGCCGACTGCGAGATCCGCGCGACGCAGGTCGAGGAGGACACCGGCGCCACCTGGCGCAACGTCGTCGAGCACGGCGTCGACAAGGTCGCCGAGACGCTGGACGAGTTCCGTGGCCGGCACCGCTACCCGCTGCTCGACGAGCACGTGCGTGCGCTGTACGCCGAGGTCCCGACGGTCAGCCAGTGGGACGACCACGAGACCTGCAACAACTGGTACCCCGGCGAGCGGCTGGACGACGACCGGTACTCCGAGCGCAGCTGCGACGTGCTCGCCGCGCGCGGGCGCCGCGCCTGGCAGGAGTACCAACCCGTGCCGGTACGACGGCTGATCACCAGCACCAGCGAGGGATTCGCGCCGCAGCGGATCTACCGCAAGGTCCCGCGCGGCCAGCACCTCGACCTGTTCTGCCTCGACATGCGGTCGTACCGCGGACCCAACCCGACCTCCGCCGAGGCCGGGCAGCCGGGCGTCCTCGGCCCCGAGCAGGAGCGCTGGCTCGTCGAGCAGGTCACCGCGTCGCGCGCGACGTGGAAGGTGATCTCCGCCGACCTGCCGCTGTCCGCGCCGTCCAACCACGAGGACGACCTCGACAGCGTCCCCAACTACGACGACGGCCCGCCGACCGGCCGCGAACCCGAGCTCGCCCGCGTGCTGGCGGCGTTCCAGAGGAACGGCGTGCGCAACGTCGTGTGGCTGACCGCGGACGTCCACTACACCGCGGCGCACCACTACAGCCCGGAACGCGCGGCGTTCACGGCCTTCGACCCGTTCTGGGAGTTCGTCTCCGGGCCGGTCGCCTCCGGGACGTTCGCGGTCAAGGACGACCTGCTCGACCGGAGCTTCGGACCCGAGGTCCACTACTCCAAGGGCAACGAGACCCAGGCGTGGAGCCAGTCGCCGCGGGCGGGCAACCAGTTCTTCGGGCACGTCGCGATCGCCGCCGACGGAGTCCTCACCGTGACGCTGTACGACGGCAACGGCGCCGCGCTCTGGGCTAGGTCCCTGGAACCCAGTCGGTGAGGTCGACCACGAGGTCCGCTCGGCGTCGCGCCTCCTCGATGCGGGCGGCGTTGGCCGCGTCGACCCGCTGCACCCAGGTCCGGGCCTGAGCGGGGTTCTTGCCGAACTCGACGTGCCGCGCGATCAGCCGCTCGACGCGCACCGCGTCGTCGACGACCAGGTGCCACACCACGTCGATCTGGGCCCGCACCGCGCTCCATCGCGGCTGGTTGAGCAGCAGGTAGTTGCCCTCGGTGACGACGGTCCCGTGCGCCGGCACCGGGATGGCGCCGGCCAGCGGCTGCTCGAGGGCGCGGTCGAACATGGGCGCGACGACGTTCCACTCGCCCGCCCTGACCCGCTGCAGCAGGGCGGCGTACCCCTCCGCGTCGAAGGTGTCCGGCGACCCCTTCGAGTGGAGCAGCCGGCGGCGGATGAGCTCGACGTCCGCGTAGTGGAACCCGTCCATCGGGACCACCGGCAGCCCGAGCGCCGCGGCGAGCGTGCTCTTCCCGACCCCAGGCGACCCGGTGATGCCGAGCAGCCGGATGTCGGCGGGGACGGGAGGGATCACGCGGACACGGTACGGGTACCTCGCCCGCATGAGGGTGGCCATCACGGGAGCCAGCGGCAACGTCGGATCGGCGCTCGTGCGCGCCCTGCGGGCGTCGGGTCACGACGTCGTCGGGGTCGTACGCCGGCCACCGCCGAGCGGCACGCCCGGCTGGACCGGTGTCGCGTGGGTGACCGCCGACCTCGCCACCGACTGCCACGCGCGGCTGGTCGACGCGTTCCGCGGCGCGGACGCCGTCGTGCACCTGGTGTGGGGCTTCCAGCCCACGCACGACGTCGAGTACCTGCGCGAGGTCGGGGTGGGCGGGACCCGCCGGGTGCTGGCCGCCGCCGCTGCTGCGGACGTGCCGCACGTCGTCCACCAGTCCTCGCTGGGCGCCTACGCCCCGCGCCGCGACCTGCGCGCGGTCGACGAGTCCTGGCCGACGACCGGGATCGCCGGGTCGCCGTACAGCCGGCACAAGGCGGAGGGCGAGCGCCTGGTCGAGGAGTGGGCGCGCCGGCACCCCGACGTCGTCGTCTCCGTGACCCGGCCCGGGATCGTCGCGCAGCGCTCGGCGGGGAGCGGTCAGCTGCGGTACTTCCTGCCGACGGTGGTGCCGCCGGCCGTGCTCCGGGTGCTGCCCCTGCTGCCGCTCGACAACGACGTCGTGATCCCGGTGGTGCACGCCGATGACCTCGCGGCGGCGATCACCGCGATCATCGAGAAGCGGGCTGGCGGTCCGTTCAACATCGCCGTCGAGGCGCTCGGCGCCGACGCGATCGCCGAGGTGCTCGGCGCCCGCCGTGTCCCGGTGCCGCCCGCGCTGGTGCGGGCCGCCGCCGCGGTCAGCTGGCACCTGCACCTCCAGCCGGTCGACGCCGGCTGGGTCGACATGGCCCACCAGGCACCGGTGCTCGACTCGACGCGCGCCCGCACCGAGCTCGAGTGGCGCCCGGCGTATGACGGCACCGCGGCACTCGCCGAGGCGGTCGCCGGCATGGTCGAGACCGGCCACGACGCGACGGCCGTCCTGCGCCGGCGCACGATCGTCGACGGTCTCGCCCGCGCGGTCCGGGAGGGCCCGGTGGCCAGGCGGCGGCGGCCGTGACGTTAAAGGTTCGCGCCGGTCAGGGGGGCGACCGTACTCTGGTACGCGTATGAGTAACGCACCTGACTTCAATCTCGACGACGAGCTCGAGGAGACCGAGGACTGGGAGTCCGACGACTTCGAGTCCGGCTACGCGGACGAGCCCGACCCCGAGGACCTCACCACCGGTGAGATGGACCTGGCCGAGCGGCACCAGCTGCGCCGGGTCGCCAGCCTGCGCACCGAGCTCGAGGACATCACCGAGGTCGAGTACCGCCAGCTCCGCCTGGAGCGCGTGGTGCTCGTCGGCGTCTGGACCGAGGGCACGGTCGAGGACGCCGAGAACTCCATGGCCGAGCTCGCGCTGCTCGCCGAGACCGCGGGCTCCGAGGTCCTCGACGCGATCTACCAGCGCCGGCAGTCGCCCGACCCGGCGACCTACATCGGCCGCGGCAAGGTCGAGGGCCTCGCGGAGATCGTGAAGGCCAGCGGCGCCGACACCGTGATCTGCGACGGCGAGCTCGCGCCCAGCCAGCTGAGGAACCTCGAGGACCGCACCAAGGTCAAGGTCGTCGACCGGACCGCGCTGATCCTCGACATCTTCGCCCAGCACGCGAAGTCCAAGGAGGGCCAGGCACAGGTCGAGCTGGCGCAGCTCAGCTACATGAAGCAGCGGCTC
The DNA here is from genome assembly GCF_022761125.1 of Nocardioides sp. SR21. Lineage (GTDB taxonomy): Bacteria > Actinomycetota > Actinomycetes > Propionibacteriales > Nocardioidaceae > Nocardioides. Next base: position 374,009 of record NZ_JAKWJR010000001.1, read on the forward strand.
CGTGGGTGGGGTGGCAACCTCTCCCGCCAGGTCGGTGGCCGCGTCGCCGGCGGTGCCGGTATCGGTGGCCGTGGTCCCGGTGAGACCAAGATCGAGACCGACCGGCGCCGGATCAACACCAAGATCGCCAAGCTCCGCCGCGAGCTGAAGGAGATGAAGGGGACCCGCGACACCAAGCGCCAGGAGCGCCGTCGCAACCACATCCCCAGCGTCTCGATCGCCGGCTACACCAACGCCGGCAAGTCCTCGCTGCTGAACCGGCTCACCGACGCCGGCGTACTCGTCGAGGATGCGCTGTTCGCGACGCTCGACCCGACGACGCGTCGGACGACGACCGCCGACGGCCGCGTCTACACGATGAGCGACACCGTCGGGTTCGTGCGGCACCTGCCGCACCAGCTGGTCGAGGCGTTCCGCTCGACGCTGGAGGAGGTCGCCGACTCCGACCTGATCCTGCACGTGGTCGACGGCTCGCACCCCGACCCCGAGGGTCAGATCGCCGCCGTGCGTGAGGTGTTCTCCGAGATCGGCGCGGTCGACGTGCCCGAGCTCGTGATCATCAACAAGGCCGACGCCGCCGACCCGATGGTGATCGCCCGGCTCCGCCAGCGCGAGCCCCACTCGGTGGTCGTGTCGGCGAAGACCGGCGACGGCATCGCCGAGGCGCTCCGGGTGATCGAGGGCGAGCTGCCCCGGCCGGGTGTCGAGTTCAAGGCGCTGGTGCCCTACGAGCGCGGCGACCTGATCAACCGGCTGCACCAGCACGGCGAGATCGAGTTGATGGAGCACACCGGCGAGGGCACGGTCGTCATCGGCCGCGCCAACGAGGACCTCGCCGGCGAGCTCGAGGCGTACGCCGTCTAGTAGCCGCCCAGCCGCTTGAGGTCGGCGAGCACCTCGTCGAGCCGGTACATCAGCGTCAGGTGCCCCTCGTCCTCGAACAGGTGCGTCTCCACCCCGGGGATGCGCTCGGCGAGCCAGACGCCGTGGGTGTACGGCACGAACGCATCCTCGCGGCCGTGCCAGAGCGCGACCGGCACCCGGATGCCCGCCAGCTCGAAGCCCCACGGCTGCATCGCCGCCAGCCCGTCGTCGCGGATGCCGACCGCGCCCTGGGTGGCCGCGTGGTTGAAGGAGTGGCTCATCCATCTCGCGAAGTCCGCGGTCAGCACGGCGGCGTCGACCGGGGTGACCAGCCCCCCGAACGCCTCCTCCAGCTCGTCAGCGGACGTGCTCAGCATCGGCAGCACGTGCTCGACCAGGTAGGCGTCGTAGGCCTCCGGTCCGGCCTGGGCGGCGCCGTACTCCTCGTGGTTCTCCTCGGCCATCCCGTCGTACCAGTCCAGCCCGTCGGCATCGAACGGCGCGACTCCCGAGATCGTCGTGGCGGCGCGGCACCGCGCGGGGAGCAGTGCAGCGCAGCCCAGTGCGCGAGGTCCACCCCCGGACCAGCCGAGGGTCAGGAAGTCGTCGATCCCCAGGTGGTCGAGCACCGCGACCGCGTCCGCGACGTCGTCGGCGAAGGCGCCGGGGGCCGGGCGTGGGGTCGACCTGCCGTACCCGGGGCGGGAGTAGGTGACCACGCGCAACCCGTGGGCTCGGGCCGCGTCGTCGAGCATCGGGAACTCCGCGACGGCCGAGGGTGTGCCCCCGTGGAACAGGACGACGGGGCCGTCGAGCGCGCCCTCGACCAGGACCTCGATGGTGCGTCGCTCAGGGCCGGGGACGAGCTGCCGAGTCATGAGCGCAGTGTGTCAGGCGGCCCCGATTTGTTGCGCGTCCCGTGTGGGTTCCCAAGATTGCCTGCGGGATCGGTCCGTGGCTCGCATCATGGTCGCGTGGTCCATCGGGGGGTCGCGAGCCTGGGCTCGCACTGGTCGGTACGTCGTCGCACGGTCGTGCTCGGCGCGCTGTTGGCATTCCTGTTCGCCTCGCTCCTCGTCGTGCACGTCGCGAGCCGTGCCGGCGCCGATGTCGACCGCTGCGAGCGGTTCACCGCTGACTCCCGTGCCCGCGCCGCGATCGCCACCGGGACCGGTCAGCGCGTCGTCGTGATCGGCGACTCCTGGTCGGCCGGACTCGGTCTCGACCGCCCCGCCGACTCCTGGCCCGCGCGCCTCGACGGCCGCGTGCACGTCGCCGGGTTCTCCGGCTCCGGGTTCAGCGCCGAGGCGGGATCCTGCCGGCGGGTGTCGTTCGCCGTACGTGCTCCGGGTGCCGTGCGCGCCGGCGCCGACCTGGTGGTCGTCGAGGGCGGGCTCAACGACTTCGACGAGCCCGACGCCGCCATCCGCGTCGGCTTCGCCGACCTGATGCGCGCGCTCGACGGCCGGCGCGTGGTCGTCGTCGGTCCCGCGGCCGCACCGGTCCGCGCCGACCGGGTGCCGCGGGTCGACGAGCTGCTCGCCGGGCTGTCGGAGCGGTACGGCGTGCCGTACGTCCGCACCTCCGGGCTCGACCTGCCCTACCTCGACGACCGGCTGCACCTGACTCCCGAGGGTCATGTGGAGTTCGGCGACTTCGTCGCTCAGCAGATCCGGGACTTGCCCGCACTCTAGGATTCGGCCGTGCGTCATTCCCTCGCCGGCCGTGCCGAGAGCGCCATGCAGGCGCGACTGCTGGCCCAGCTGCGTGACGAGGGCGCGCTCTCGAAGGCCCAGCTCGCCGACCGGCTCGAGGTGTCGCGTACGACGGTCGCGGCCGAGGTCGCCCGGCTGGTCGAGCTCGGGCTGGCCCAGGAGGTCGGCCCCGCCGCGTCGCGCGGAGGGCGCCGCTCGACCCTGGTCGACCTGGCCGAGGACATCCGCTTCGTCGGCATCTCGATCGGCGCCACCGGCATCTCCGTCGGCGTGACCGACGGCCGGCTGTCGGTGCTGAACACGCGGCACAGCGACTGCGACATCAAGCAGGGGCCCGAGGTCGTGCTGGCCGTGGCGCTCGAGCTGGTCCGCGAGGTGCTGGACGAGGTCGGCGTCGACCAGCCGATGGGAGCCGGTGTCGGCGTACCCGGCCCGGTCGACTTCCACCGCGGCGTCTCGGTGTCGCCGCCGATCATGCCCGGCTGGGACGGCTACCCGGTGCGCGACGCGGTCTCGCGCGAGCTCGGCTGCCCGGTCGTGCTCGACAACGACGTGAACGTGCTGGCGGTGGGGGAGCAGCACGCCGGCGTCGCCAAGGGTGCCCGCGACTTCCTGTTCGTGAAGATCGGGACCGGCATCGGCTGCGGCATCGTCATCGACGGCGAGCTCTACCGCGGCGTCGACGGCTGCGCGGGCGACATCGGCCACATCCGCGTCGAGGACTTCGGGCCGACCTGTGCGTGCGGCAACACCGGCTGCCTCGAGGCGTTCTCCGGTGGCGCCGCCCTCGCTCGTGACGCCACCGCCGCCGCCCGCGCCGGGCGATCGCCGGCACTGGCGGCGCTGCTCGAGGAGAAGGGTGAGCTGACCGCCGCCGACGTCGGGTACGCCGTGTCGCAGGGCGACGCGCAGGCCGTCCAGCTGATCCGCGAGAGCGGCCGCCACATCGGCCAGGTGCTCGCCGGCCTGGTGTCGTTCTTCAACCCCGGCCTGATCGTCATCGGCGGCCGGGTCACCGGCCTGGGCCACGCCCTGCTCGCCGAGGTCCGGGGCGTGACGTATCGCCGCTCGCTCCCGCTGGCCACCGGCAGCCTGCCGATCGTGCTCAGCGAGCTCGGTGACGAGGGTGGCGTCGTCGGCGCCGCCCGGCTGATCAGCGAGTCGGTCTACGCGCCGTAGCGGTGCCGCGGCCTCGTGTCGGAATCCCCGGTCGACCGGGGAAACTCGCACCTGACGGCCGTTGCAACCCCCTACAAGCGACAGAATCCCCGGTCGACCGGGGATTCCGACGCGCTGCCACCGGCCTCAAACACGCCAAGAACGGCCGAACTTTGTCCAGTCACTTTTAAAAGTTTCACGCTCAGTTTGATTTCAATGCGGCGAAACGCTTGATCTTGGGTGATCAAGGCGCCTACTTTGTGCGGCATCCCAACAAATGGGTGACGGCAGTCACAAGGTGAGCGGAGGTGCGGCGATGAGCGTGAACCTCGGCCTCGTCCTCCGCCGGCTCCGCGACCAGGGCCCGCGCTCGCGCGCCCGGCTCGCCGCCGAGCTCGGCCTCACCCGATCCGCGGTCTCCGCCCTCGTCGGCGAGCTCGAGGAGCGCGGCCTGGTCCGCGCCGCCGGGGTCGAGCGGGGCCACGTCGGCCGTCCCGGCACCAGCGTCGAGCTGGACGGTCACGCCGTCTGCGGCATCGGCGCCGAGATCAACGTCAACCACGTCTCGACGCTCGCGCTCGACCTGAGCGGGAACGTCGTCGCCGAGCACCGGCTCGCGGTCGACGCCACCAAGCTCGCCGTCGAGGAGATCCTCGACCGGCTCGCCGAGCTGATCACCCGCACCGACGCCGACGTCCGCGCCACCGGCGCCGAGACCGTCGGCGTCGCGGTGGGCGTCGCCGGCCTCCTCGACCGCACCCGCGACATGCTCACGGTCGGCCCGAACCTCGGCTGGCGCGACGTCCCGGTCGGCGCGATGCTCCGCGGCCGGCTCGGCGCGGCGTACCCCGTCCAGGTCGACAACGAGGGCAACCTCGCGGCGATGGCCGAGGCGACGCCCGGCGACCCCGCGCGCCAGGACGTGCTGGTGATCTTCGGCGAGGTCGGCGTCGGTGGCGGGATCGTCGCCGACGGCCGGCTGCTCCGCGGTCGCCAGGGGTACGCCGGGGAGTTCGGCCACATGATCGTGCAGCCGGGCGGACGCCGCTGCGGCTGTGGCCGCGTCGGCTGCTGGGAGACCGTGGTCGGTCTGCGGGCGCTGCTCGACGCCGCCGCGGACCCCGACGACCCGGTGCGCGACCCCGCGCTCGGCCTCGACGACCGGCTCGCCGAGATCAACCGGCGCGCGGACCTCGGCGACACCCGCACCCTCGCCGCGCTCGACCAGGTCGGGGGCTGGGTCGGCATCGGCGCCGGCATCCTCGCGAACGCCATCAACCCCGGCGCGGTCGTGCTCAGCGGCTACTTCGCCGAGGTCGGCGAGCGGATGCGCCCGGCGATCGAGGAGCAGCTGACCGCCGGGGTCCTCGCGCCCCAGGGCGGCGGCACCCGCGTCGAGCTCTCGACCCTCGGCTTCACCGCCGCCGTCCGTGGCGGCGCCCAGCTCGCGCTCGAGGCCGTCTTCGACGACCCGACCATCATCACCACCCCGCACGTCTCGGAGGGAGTCCGATGACCCAGCCCCTGCTCCAGATGAGCGGCATCGTGAAGGAGTTCCCCGGTGTCCGGGCGCTCGACGGCGTGGACCTCGACGTCCGCGCCGGCGAGGTGCACTGCCTCCTCGGGCAGAACGGAGCCGGCAAGTCCACCCTGATCAAGGTGCTCTCGGGCTTCCACCAGCCCGACGAGGGCACGATCACGTGGAACGGCGAGGTCTCGTCGTTCTCCACGCCCGCGAAGGCCATCGAGCACGGCGTCGCCACCATCTACCAGGAGCTCGACCTGGTCCCGCACCTCGACGTGACCGAGAACGTCTTCCTCGGCCACGAGGTCTCGCGGGCCGGGTTCAGCCAGCGCACGCAGGCCCGCCGGCAGGTGCGCGACCTGCTGGCCCGGCTCGGCCACTCCGAGATCTCGCCGACCCGGATCGTCGGCGAGCTGTCGCCCGCGAAGCAGCAGATCGTCAGCATGGCCCGCGCCCTCTCGCGCCAGACCCGGCTGCTCATCCTCGACGAGCCGTCCGCGGTGCTCGACCAGGAGGAGGTCGACAACCTGTTCCGGGTGATCCGCGACCTCACCGAGGACGGCGTCGCGGTGGTCTACATCTCCCACCGGCTCGAGGAGATTCGTGAGATCGGCGACCGGATCACCGTCCTCAAGGACGGTCGAACGGTCGCCACGGGCCTCGCGGTCGCCGACACCCCGACGGCCGAGCTGATCAAGCTGATGACCGGCCGCTCCATCGAGTACGTCTTCCCGCCGCGACCCGAGGAGGACCGCGGCCGCGGTGACGTCGTCCTCGACGTGCAGGACCTCGCCCTCGCCGGGGTCTTCTCCGGCGTGAACCTCAGCGTGCACGCCGGCGAGATCATCGGCCTGGCCGGGCTGGTCGGCGCCGGGCGCTCCGAGATCGTCGAGACCGTGTACGGCGCCCGCCGGGCGTCGGCGGGGACCGTGACCGTCGACGGGAAGAAGCTGCGCCGCGGCTCGGTCCAGCAGGCGGTGCGGGCCGGGATGGGCCTGGCGCCCGAGGAGCGCAAGAGCCAGGGCCTGCTGCTCGACGAGGCGGTCTTCAAGAACATCACCGTCTCCTCGATGCGGCGCTTCGCCCGCCTCGGCTTCCTCAATCGTGGCGAGGAGCGCCGGCAGGCGACCGAGCTCACCGAGAGCCTCGACGTCCGCCCCACCGGTGTCACCCGTGCCGTGCGCACGCTGTCGGGCGGCAACCAGCAGAAGATCGTGCTCGCCCGGTGGCTGATGCGCGACTGCCGGGTGCTGATCCTCGACGAGCCGACCCGCGGCGTCGACGTCGGCGCCCGCTCCGAGATCTACCAGCTCATCCGGTCGCTCGCCGACCGCGGCGTCGCCGTCGTGGTCGTGTCGAGCGAGATCGAGGAGGTGCTCGGCCTGGCGGACCGGGTCCTCGTCGTCCGTGAGGGCGCCGTCGTCCACGAGTCCGCCGCCACCGCGATCGACGAGGCAGCGGTCCTCGACCTCGTCATGGAAGGAAAGGTTCCGGCATGAGCCAGGACAGTGCCCGGGTCGAGCAGGCAGCGCTCGACGCCGATCGCGAGAGGAACTCGGCGCTCGCCGTGCTGAGCACCAGCGTCGGCCGCAACGCAGGACTCGTCATCGCGCTGCTGATCATCTGCATCGTCGGTGCGTTCACCGCGGGCGACCGCTTCAGCTCGACCGACAACGCGCTGACGATCCTGAGGCTCGCCGCCACCATCGGCGTCGTCAGCATCGGCATGACGTTCGTGATCATCGGCGGTGGCATCGACCTCTCCGTCGGCGCGATCGTCGCGCTCTCGTCGGTCTGGTGCACCACCCTCTCCACCCGGATGATGGCCGAGGACACCCACTGGATCGCCATGGTGGGCGTCGCGCTGCTCGTCGGGGCCGGGTGCGGGTTGGTCAACGGTCTGCTGATCGCCTACGGCAACATCGTCCCGTTCATCGCGACGCTCGCGATGCTGGCGAGCGCCCGCGGCCTCGCGGAGATCATCAGCGACAAGAAGACCCAGACCCTCACGGCCGGCGGCGTCGACGTCGGCGGGTTCAAGGACTTCTTCACCCGCGACATCCTCGGCGTCGACGTGCAGATCTGGCTGTTCGCCCTGGTCGCCCTCGCGGGCTGGATCCTGCTCAACCGCACGACCTTCGGACGCCGTACGGTCGCGGTCGGCGGCAACCTCGAGGCCGCGCGGCTGGCCGGCATCAACGTGAAGCGCCACACCGTCTACCTCTACGTGCTGATCGGCGTCTGCTGCGGCATCGCGGCCCTGATGCTGGTCGCCAAGACCACGACGGGCAGCTCGACCCACGGCAACCTCTACGAGCTCGACGCGATCGCGGCGGTCGTCATCGGCGGCACGCTGCTCACGGGCGGCCGCGGCACGATCGTCGGCACCGTGCTCGGCGTCCTCATCTTCTCGACGCTGACCAACATCTTCATCCTCAACAACCGCTCCTTCTCCGAGCAGTCGCTCTTCAAGGGAGCCATCATCGTCGCCGCCGTGCTCCTGCAGCAGAGGTTGGCGTCTCGGAACAGCAGTACCTAGCACCACCACCACACCTTCGCACCACACCTCCGCACCACATCAAGGAGCAGCACCATGTCCCTGCGGTCCACCACCATCACCTCGAGGAAGCGGCTCGCGACCGTGCTGGTCGCCGGCATCGCGACCATCTCTCTCGCCGCCTGCACCAGCAACGACTCCGGCGGCGACGACGAAGCGGACACCAGCGGCGGCACGTCCAACGCCGCAGCGGGGTCGAACGACGAGACCGGCGACACGGTCGTGATCGGTTTCTCCGCCCCTGCTGCCGACCACGGCTGGATGGGCTCGATCACCGAGTCCGCCGAGAACGTCGCCGGCGAGTTCGACGACGTCGACCTGCGCGTCGCCGAGGGCACCAACGACCCCGCCGTGCAGATCAGCCAGATCGAGACGTTCATCAACGACGGGGTCGACGCCATCGTGCTGCTGCCCTTCGACGGCGCCGCGCTGACGCCGATCGCGCTCGAGGCGATGTCCAAGGGCATCCCGGTGATCAACGTCGACCGTGAGTTCGACGACCCGAACGCCGCGCGCGTCACCGTTCTCGGTGACAACTACGGCATGGGCGTCTCGGCAGGTGCCTACGTCTGCGAGCAGGCCGATGGCAACGAGGACGCGATCGTCGCCGAGATCGCCGGCATCGACTCGCTGCCGCTGACCCAGGACCGCAGCCAGGGCTTCAAGGACGCGCTCGCCGAGTGCGGTCTTGACGTCGACGCCCGGGTGGCTGCCGAGTTCACCGTCGAGAGCGGCTCGGACGTCACCGAGCAGCTGCTCCAGGCCGAGCCCAAGATCGACTTCCTCTGGAACCACGACGACGACCAGGGTGTCGGCGTGCTCGCCGCGATCGAGAACGCCGGCCGCGACGAGTTCACGATGATCGGTGGCGCCGGCTCGAAGAACGCCATGGAGCTCATCCAGTCCGGTGACAGCGTGCTCAAGGCGACGGTCATCTACCCGTCGACCCAGGCCGCCGACGGCATCAAGCTCGCCCGCCTGCTGGTCCAGGGCAAGTCGATGTCCGACCTGGTTGAGGTCGAGGTCCCGCGCACCGTCCAGCTGTACGCCCCGGTCGTGACCGCGGACAACGTCGACCAGTACATCGACACCGCGTTCGAGTCCTGACCGACGGCCCACCCAGGCGTGCCCGCCCCCCATCCGTCCAAGGGGCGGGCACGCCCACCATCCGGGAGCACAGCGATGACCGACTCACTCCGCGTCGCCATGATCGGCCACGCGTTCATGGGCAACGCCCACTCGCACGCCTGGCGCACCGCGCCCCACTTCTTCGATCTCCCGCTGCGGCCCGAGATGACGGTCGTGGTCGGCCGTGACGCCGGCCGGGCCGCTGAGGCCGCGGGCCGTCTCGGCTGGGCCGAGAGCGCCTCCGACTGGCACTCGGTCGTCACCCGCGACGACATCGACCTCGTCGACATCTGCACCCCCGGCGACACCCACGCCGAGATCGCGATCGCCGCGCTCGCCGCCGGCAAGCACGTGCTCTGCGAGAAGCCGCTGGCCAACACGGTCGCCGAGGCCGAGCAGATGACGCACGCGGCGGCCGACGCCCGTAGCCGCGGCGTCCTCACCATGGTCGGCTTCACCTACCGCCGCGTGCCCGCGATCGGCCTGGCCCGCCAGCTGGTCGCCGACGGCCGGATCGGCGACATCCGCCACGTCCGCGCGCAGTACCTCCAGGACTGGATCGCCGACCCCGACGCGCCGCTGTCCTGGCGCCTCGACAAGGAGAAGGCCGGCTCCGGCGCGCTCGGCGACATCGGCGCGCACGTCATCGACCTCACCCAGTTCATCACCGGCGACCGGATCGTCGAGGTCAGCGGCCGGCTCGAGACGTTCGTCAAGGAGCGGCCGTACGCCGCCGCCTCGACCGCGGGCAGCCTCGGCGGCGGCGGTACGTCGACCGAGCGTGGCCCGGTCACCGTCGACGACGCCGCGTCGTTCCTGGCGACGTTCGCCGGCGGCGCCATGGGCGTCTTCGAGGCCACCCGCTTCGCCACCGGACGGAAGAACTCGATCCGCATCGAGATCAACGGCTCCAAGGGCAGCCTGGCGTTCGACTTCGAGGACATGAACGTCCTGGAGTTCTTCGACGCCTCGAACCCCGCCGAGGAGGCCGGCTTCCGCCGGATCATCGCGACCGAGCCCGGTCACCCGTACGTCGGCGCCTGGTGGCCGGCCGGCCACGGCCTCGGCTACGAGCACGGCTTCACCCATCAGGTCGTCGACCTCGTGAACGCGGTCGCGACCGGCACCGACCCGTCCCCGACGTTCGCCGACGGTCTCCAGGTCCAGCAGGTGCTGGCCGCCGTCGAGACGAGCTCCGACACCCGAACCTGGCAGGAGATCGCCCAGTAATGAGCGCAGCGAGCTTCACCCCCCGTCCCGAGGACAAGTTCAGCTTCGGTCTCTGGACCGTCGGCTGGCAGGGCACCGACGTGTTCGGCCCGGCCTCGCGCGACCTGCTCGACCCCGTGGAGGCGACGTACAAGCTCGCCGAGCTGGGCGCGGCCGCGGTGACGTTCCACGACGACGACCTGCTGCCCGACGACGCGACCCGCGACGCGACGCTCGACCGGTTCAAGAAGGCGCTCGCCGACACCGGTCTGGTCGTGGAGATGGTCACCACGAACACGTTCTCGGACCCGGTGTTCAAGGAGGGCGCGATCACGGCCAACAACCGTGAGGTGCGCCGCTACGCGCTGGCCAAGGTGCTGCGCAACATCGACCTCGCCGCCGAGCTCGGCGCGAAGACGTTCGTGATGTGGGGCGGCCGCGAGGGCGCCGAGCACGGCGCCAGCAAGAACGTGCCGGCCGCGATGGACCGGTTCCGCGACGCGCTCAACCTCGCCTGCGGCTACGTGCGCGACAAGGGCTACGACATGCGCTTCGCGCTCGAGCCCAAGCCGAACGAGCCGCGCGGCGACATCCTGCTCCCGACGATCGGCCACGCGATCGCGCTGATCTCCGAGCTCGACCACCCGGAGATGGTCGGCCTCAACCCCGAGGTCGGGCACGAGGAGATGGCGGGGCTCAACTTCGCGCACGGCATCAGCCAGGCGCTGTGGCACGACAAGCTGTTCCACATCGACCTCAACGGCCAGCACGGCCCGCGCTTCGACCAGGACCTGCGGTTCGGCGCGGGCAACCTGCGCGGCGCGTTCTGGACCGTCGACGCCATGCTCGGCGCCGGCACGTCGAAGCGGTACGACGGCTATGTGCACTTCGACTACAAGCCGCCGCGTGCCGAGGCGATGGACGGCGTCTGGGAGTCGGCGCGCGCGTGCATGCGCAACTACCTGATCCTGCGCGACAAGGTGCAGGCGTTCCGGGCCGACCCCGAGGTGCAGTCCGCGCTCGAGGCGGCCGGCGTACCGGAGCTCGAGCAGCCGACCGTGGCGCCGGGGGAGTCGCTCGACGACGTGCGCAACGCGTCGTACGACCTGCCTGCGCTGCGCGCTCGGAGCGTCGCCATGGAAGCCCTCGACCAGCTCGCGATGGAACACCTCCTCGGTGTCCGCTGACCGTCAGTAGAGAGGAACTGAACATGCCACGACCGATCACGCTGTTCACCGGCCAGTGGGCCGACCTGCCGTTCGAGGAGGTCGCGAAGCTCGCGTCGGGGTGGGGGTACGACGGGCTCGAGATCGCCTGCTGGGGTGACCACCTCGACCCGTGGCAGGCCGACGACGACGCCTACGTGCAGGGCAAGCTCGACCTGCTGGAGAAGTACGGGCTGAAGGTCTACGCGATCTCCAACCACCTCAAGGGCCAGGCGGTGTGTGACGACCCGATCGACGCGCGCCACGAGGCGATCCTGTCCGCGAAGGTCTGGGGCGACGGCGACCCCGAGGGCGTCCGGCAGCGGGCGGCCGAGGAGATGAAGATGACGGCCCGACTGGCGCAGCGGCTGGGGGTCAAGACCGTCGTCGGATTCACGGGCTCGGCGATCTGGAAGTACGTCGCGATGTTCCCGCCGGCCACCGAGGAGATGGTGGCCGCCGGCTACCGCGACTTCGCGGACCGGTGGAACCCGATCCTCGACGTGTTCGACGAGTGCGGGGTGCGGTTCGCGCACGAGGTGCACCCCTCCGAGATCGCCTACGACTACTGGACGACGGTCGCGACGATGGAGGCGATCGGGCACCGCGAGGCGTTCGGCCTGAACTGGGATCCGTCGCACTTCGTCTGGCAGGACCTCGACCCGGTCGGGTTCCTGTGGGACTTCAAGGACCGGATCTACCACGTCGACTGCAAGGACGCGAAGAAGCAGGTCGGCAACGGCCGCAACGGCCGGATGGGCTCGCACCTGCCGTGGGCCGACCCGCGCCGCGGCTGGGACTTCGTGTCCACCGGTCACGGCGACGTCCCCTGGGAGCAGTGCTTCCGGATGCTCAACACGATCGGGTACGACGGCCCGATCTCGGTCGAGTGGGAGGACGCCGGTATGGACCGCCTGGTCGGCGCCCCCGAGGCACTGGAGTTCGTGCGCCGGTTGGCGTTCGACGCCCCTGAGGCTGCCTTCGACGCGGCGTTCGCGACGAAGGAGTAACCACCAGCAACACCGCACCAACACATGTCCATCTCGGGAAAGGAACCACCACATGTGTTTCGGCTTCGACGGTGAGCGCGCGCTGCGCGACTCGCTGAACCAGAAGGGCGCCAGCCGCCGCAACCTGCTCCGAGGCGCGGCGGCCGGCGCCGCCGGTGTCGCGGCGATCAGCACCGGGCTCGCCGTACCCGCCGTCGCCCATGGTGGCCACGGTGGCCACGGCGGCAAGGGCAAGCGGTCGGTGCCGCACCACGAGATCAGCATCCAGCTCTACACACTCCGCTCGGCCATGCAGGACCGCGCCGGCTACGACCTGGTGCTGGATCGCCTGGCGCAGTACGGCTACGAGCGGGTCGAGCTCGCCGGGTACGGCGACCGCACCGCCGCCGAGCTCGCCGCCCGGCTGAAGGAGGTCGGCCTCCGCTCGACCTCGAGCCACGAGGGCATCAGCGCCTCGACGGCCGCCATGCACACCAAGTTCCAGAACGCGGTGACGCTCGGCCAGAAGTACGTCGTGGTGCCGTACCTCAGGGAGCCGAACACCCCGGACCAGTGGAAGGCCTGGGCGGACCAGATGAACGCCGAGGCGGCGGTCGCGCGCAAGTACGGCCTGCGCTACGGCTACCACAACCACGCCCACGAGTTCGTGCCGTTCGCCGGCTCCACGACGACGCCGTGGGAGATCCTCACCGACCGGCTCGACCGCCGGCTGGTGCACCTCGAGGTCGACCTGTTCTGGGCGTACACCGGTGGCGTGGAGACCGGCGCCGAGGACCCGCTCGCCTTCGCGATCGACGTCGTCAAGGACGCTCCGCAGCAGGTCCGGCAGTACCACGTGAAGGACCGTGACGAGAGCGGCCCGGAGGGCAACAAGTTCGCCGACCTGGGCACCGGCGTCATCGACTTCGCGAAGATCTTCCGTGCCCACGGCGTCGAGGAGTACATCGTCGAGAACGACCAGCCCGACGTCACCCCCCTGACCACCGCGGCCGTCGGCCACCTCTACCTCGACCACCTGAGGTACTGACGGCCGCGGTGATCTCCACCGTTGGTCGAGCTTGTCGAGACCCCCGCGCCTGAGGCACATGCTCGGGTGCGGGGGTCTCGACGTCGCTCGCTGGCGCTCGCTGCTCGACCACCGTCTCCGTCGTTGGTCGAGCTTGTCGCGACCGCCGTTTCGGTCGTTGGTCGAGCTTGTCGAGCCCCCCGTTTCCGTCGTTGGTCGAGCTTGTCGAGACCCCCGTTTCGGTCGTTGGTCGAGCTTGTCGAGACCCCCGCGCCTGAGGCACACGCTCGGGTGCGGGGGTCTCGACGTCGCTCGCTGGCGCTCGCTGCTCGACCACCGTCTCCGTCGTTGGTCGAGCTTGTCGAGACCCCCGTTTCCGTCGTTGGTCGAGCTTGTCGAGACCCCCGTGCCTGAGGCACACGCTCGGGTGCGGGGGTCTCGACGTCGCTCGCTGGCGCTCGCTGCTCGATCGGCGGAGGTGCCTGTGCACCAGGGCGTCGGGCTGTCCGCGACCACGGCTAGGGTTCTCTGGTGCCTGACGCCCCCTCCGTGACCGAGCTGCTGAGCACCGCGGTCGCGGCGCTCGGTGGGCAGGAGCGCGCCGGGCAGGTGCAGATGGCCGAGGCCGTCACCGACGCGATGGAGAACGAGCGGCACCTGCTCGTCCAGGCCGGCACCGGCACCGGCAAGTCGCTGGCCTACCTCGTGCCCAGCCTGCTCCACCGCGACCGCGTCGTGATCGCCACCGCGACCCTCGCGCTCCAGCACCAGCTGGTCGAGCGCGACCTCCCGCGGCTCGTCGAGGCCGTGAAGGCTCAGTCATCCTCGGCTGGCGTGGACACGTCGTACGCCGTCCTCAAGGGTCGCTCCAACTACGCCTGCCTGCACCGCATCCGCGAGGGCGTGCCCGACGACCAGGGCACGCTCGAGGTCGAGCTGCCGACCGGCTCGCTGGGCAAGAAGGTCCTCGAGCTGCGCGAGTGGGCCGAGGAGCAGTCCGAGGACGGCGGCAGCGGCGAGCGCGACAACGCGCCGCGGCACACCGACAAGGAGTGGCGCCAGGTCAGCGTCAACCACCGCGAGTGCCTCGGCGCCGCGAAGTGCCCGTTCGGCCAGGAGTGCTTCGCCGAGCGCGCCAAGGAGAAGGCGCACAAGTCGCACCTCATCGTCACCAACCACTCGCTGCTCGCGATCGACGCGATCGAGGGCGTGCCGATGATCCCCGACTACGACGTCGTGGTGATCGACGAGGCGCACGAGCTCACGACCCGGGTGACCCAGGCGGCCACCGACGAGCTGTGGGCGGCCGAGGTCGAGCGGGCCGCCCGGCGCAGCCAGCGGCATGTCGAGGGCGACCAGGCCAACGAGCTCGCCGACGCGGCCGACGCGCTGCGCGCGGCGATCAACGACGCCCGCCCCGGCCGCTTCGAGCGGATCCCCGAGGACCTCGCCGACGCGCTGGTGCTGGTCCGCGACGCGGCCCGCGCGTGCGTCTCGGCGTACCCCAAGGCGGACAAGGACGACGACGGCGACGCGGGTCTGCAGCAGGCCAAGGGCGCGGTGCAGGAGGTGTTCGCGACCGCCGAGCGGATGGCCGCCGACCTCGACTCCGACGTGCTCTGGATGTCCGAGGGCACCGAGCGGATGCCGCCGCGGCTGTGCGTCGCACCGCTGCAGGTCTGGGGCCCGATGCGCGACAAGCTGCTCACCGACAAGACCGTGGTGTTCACCTCGGCGACCCTGATGCTCGGTGGCGACTTCAACTCGATCGCGACCAGCGTCGGCCTCAAGCCGTCCGAGCGCGAGGCCGAGCACACGCCCGACACGATGCCGTGGCGCGGGATCGACGTCGGCAGCCCGTTCGACTACGGCCGGCAGGCGATCCTGTACGTCGCCCGCCACCTGCCGCAGCCGGGCCGCGACGGGATGGCGCCGGCGGTGCTCGACGAGATCGTCGACCTGGTCGACGCCGCGAACGGCCGCACGCTCGGACTGTTCTCCAGCAGGCGCGCGGCCGAGGCCGCGGCCGAGGTGATCCGCGAGCGGCTGCCGCACCTCACGACGCTCGCGCAGGGCGACGCCCAGCTGCCCGAGCTCGCGGCGCAGTTCGTCGGCGACCCGCACACCTGCCTGTTCGGCACCCTCAGCCTGTGGCAGGGGCTCGACGTCCCGGGCGACACCTGCCAGCTGGTGCTGATCGACCGGATCCCGTTCCCGCGGCCCGACGACCCGCTGCTCAGCGCGCGGCAGAAGGCCGCCGACCAGGCCGGCGGCAACGGCTTCATGCAGGTCGCCGCCACGCACGCGGCGCTGCTGCTCGCGCAGGGCGCCGGCCGGCTGATCCGCACGACCACCGACCGCGGCGTCGTCGCGGTGCTCGACCCGCGGCTCGCGACCGCGCGGTACGGCAGCTTCCTCAAGTCGAGCCTGCCGCCGATGTGGACCACGACGGACCCGGCGGTCGCCCGCCAGGCGTTGACGCGGCTGGCCGCTACCTGACCGCGGTCGCCCGGACCCGGAACGGCAGGTCGTCGTCCTGCGGCGTGCCCTGGCACGACCAGTCCGACCCGCGCCAGCAGCGCGCGTAGCCGATCCCCGCGTTGGCCAGCGTGACGTCGACGTGCGTGACGCGCGGCCCGAAGTCGACGGTGGTGAGGGCGTCGCCGGACCGGTCGAGGGTGATCGGGATCGTCGTCGGACGGCCGACGGTGCGGAACACGGTCGCGACCGCGCCGGAGCCGCGGCTGATCCTCGGCAGGTCGAGCTGCAGATCGAGGCGGCGCGCCCGCATCGAGGCGGAGCGGTTGAAGCGCACGGTCCGCGCGGCGAGGTGGTCGATGGTGCGGCTGACGACGCCGGAGTCGCGGCGGCTGCCGTTGAGGGCGAACGTCCCGTCGAGCCGGGCGACCGGGTAGCGGTTCGCCGAGCCCTCGTCGTACGTCGCTCCCGGTCGGCGGTTCGCCGCCGCGAAGCGGGCCCAGGTCCGGCGCAGGCCGGGGCCCCGGTCGGCGAGCACGCGGGCGACCGCCTGGATCGAGTAGTCGTCCGGCGAGGTCTTGGCGGAGCCGTCGGCGCGCTCCCAGATGTTGCGGACGATCACCGGCAGCCCGCCGGCCTCCTGGGGGAAGCGCTCGGACAGGTAGCGGAAGAAGATCCAGTCGCCGTACTGGCGCAGGCCCCCGAAGTGGTCCATCGACTGGCGCGGCTGGGCCAGCGGGCTCTCCCCGAGGTACTGCACGTTGTCGTTCACGTCGTCGTACAGCTCGTCCTCAGCCCACGTGGCGGTGGCCTCCATGAACCAGCCGTCCTCGTAGTAGTCGTACGCGAACTGCACGGCGTGGAAGAGCTCGTGCGCCGCGGTCACCTGGAGGTTCTCGAGCGGGGTGTGGGTCGGGAACTCGGCGTAGTTGTTGTCGAAGGCGCAGTACGCCGGAGCGCCGTACGGCCCGGCGGTCGAGGGCGGGTCGTCGCTGTCGCAGTAGCCGTACAGGCCCTGGTTGCCGAGGTCGTCGAGGTAGATGTCGAGCAGCCCGTTGCCGCCGCCGGTCGTGCCGTCGGACATCGGCGCCTGGTAGCCGGCCGCCTCGTAGACGCCGAGGACGTGGTCGGCGGTGGTGCCGACCTGGTCGACGTACGCCGAGGTCGCGTCGCCGGTGAACCAGTGCACGCGCACGTGGTCGAAGTCGCGGGTGCGGTCGCCGCCGGGACGCCGCAGCAGCCGGTCGGCGGTGAGCCGCTGGGTGCCGACGAGCTCGTCGCGCTGGGTGCGGAGCTCGCGCAGCGCGAGGGTCATGTCGCGGTCGCTCTTGCCGGCCAGCACGTCCTGCACCACGTCGAGCGCCTGCACGGCTGCGCGGCTGCTGGTCGGCTCGGGCTGCGGGTTCGGCACGATCTCGGCCTGCGCGGGCACGGTCGCGACCGTGGCGAGGAGGGCCGCGCACGCGGCGAGCGCAAGAGCAGGGCGGAGAGGCACCCGCCTACTCAACCAAACGATGCTGTGAATCACCCAAGCAGGGCGCGTCCGTCGTACCCGCCGGACGGGCGCCCGACGTCGAAGAACCTGGCCAGCGTGGGGGCGACGTCGAGGGTGCGCGCCACGCGGGACGAGACCTCGGCGGTCGGGACGACGGGGTGGCCGCCTGCGACGAAGAACGGGATCGCGCGGGTCGCCGGGTGGCCGTGGTTGCCGGGGATCGGGTTGGAGGTGAGCGGATCCGGATCGCTGAAACGCCAGCCCGCCCGGCAGAACACCACGACGTCGCCGGCCTCCGGCCCGAGGCGCAGCCAGTCGGCGGTGCGGGCGTACGCCGCCAGGACGCCGTCCTGCTCGCGCGCGATCGCGCGCATCCGGTCGACGGCCCGCTCGCGCTGGCTGCGCGGGCCGGTCCAGTACAGGAGGTCGGCCCCGCCGTTGTCGGCGATCTGGACCTTCCCGGCGAGCAGCGGGTCGCCCTCGAGCGGGCCGGCCAGCGAGATCACCTTGTCAGGCGTCGACCAGTCCATCGAGTGGTCGGCGAGCACGATGACGACGGCGTTCTCCCAGGCCCCGCTGGCCTTCAGTGCGTCGATGAACCGCTGGACCTGCACGTCGGTGTCGGCCAGCGCGAGCCGCCGCGCGAGCTGGAGCGTGGTGCCGGTCAGGTCGGCATGGCCGAAGCGGTCGATGTCGCCGAGGTTCACGAACATCAGGTTCGGGTCGAGCTCCTCGTGCATCGCCAGCGCGGCCTCGATCGTGAACACGTCAGGGGCGTGCTCGGTGATCGGCAGCGTCGGCGACGGCTCCCACCGGTGCGTGGCCCGGCCGCCGAACACGCCGTACAGGTAGCTCTTGCTGAGCACCGTGCCGGTGGTGTGCCCGCGCCGGTTGAGCCGGCCGATCACGGTCTCGCAGCGGATGTCGGACGGCCGGTCCAGGTCACGGACCGCCCCGCGCCTGCGGTCGTAGACCGAGTTCGCCGAGACGCCGGTCCGGTCGGGGCGCAGCCCGGTCATCATCATCACGTGGTTGGGGATCGTCTCCATCACGGGCATCGACAGGGCCTGCGCGAACCGCAGCCCGCCGTCGCGCAGGGCCGCGAGGTTCGGCGTCAGCCCGGAGTCGAGCTCGTCGGGACGGCAGCCGTCGATCACCAGGACGTAGGCCCGCTTGCGGCTGCGGGCGGCGTGGGCCGGCGTACCGGCGATCGTCGAGAAGACCAGGCCGGCGGCGCCCGCCTGCAGGAACGTACGACGCTTCACACCGGCTCCTCGGCGGGCTCGACCCGGCCGGTGCCGGTCCTGGTCGCCCACGAGACCGCCCAGGTGATGTCGGTGTCGCGGTCGGCGCGGTCGCCGATGACGTACCAGTCCATCTGTGCGCGCGCCGGCGTCAGGTCGAGGACGGAGAAGCCGTGGCTGTCGAAGTCGAGGTACTTGATGTGCCGGTTGTTGGCGGTGATCAGGGCCTCGACCGCGAGGCTGGTCGTGCGTGGTGGGGTGCCGGTGATGTCCTTGAGGTTGTTCGACGTCACCGAGGAGCAGACGAACTCGACGCCGGCCGAGGCGCCGACCGGATAGGTGGAGGCGTCGTACGGCAGCTCGCACGCCCAGCCGGAGTGGATGTCGCCGGTGATGAAGAGCGCGTCGGTCACCTGGTGGTCGCGGATGTGCTGGAACACCTCGCGCCGGTCGTCGGTGTAGCCGTCCCACTGGTCGACGTTGTACGGGACGCCGTCGCGGGGGAGCAGCCCGGTCACGTCGTTGATCGGGTCGAGCAGCGCGTCGGGGAGGCCGGCGAAGTCGACCGGCGCGATCATCACCGGGTTGCCGATGACCTTCCACTGGGCGCGTCCGGGGTGCAGCGAGTCCTTGAGCCAGTCGAGCTGCTGGCGGCCGGTGATCGTGCGGTCGGGGTCGCTGACGTCCGGGCCGGGGGCGCTCGCCTGCGCGTCGCGGTGGCTCCGCAGGTCCAGCATGCTGATCTCGGCGAGCCTGCCGAAGCGGAGCCGGCGGTAGAGCCGGTCGCCGTCACGCAGCCGGGCGGTGCCGTCCATGCGCACCGGCATCCACTCGTCGTACGCCCGGTGCGCCCGCGCCCGGCGCTTCCGGTAGGCGCCCTCGCCGAGGTCGGTGTTGTAGTTCTCCGCGCCGCCCGCGTACTGGTCGTTGGTGACCTCATGGTCGTCCCAGGTGACGATCCACGGGTACTTCGCGTGCAGGTCCTGGAGGTCGGCGTCGCGCTTGTACTGCGCGTGTCGCCGCCGGTAGTCGGCGAGCGACACCATCTCGTGCGCGGGCTCGTGGGAGCGGATGTCCTCGTCGTCGAAGCCGTAGCCGTACTGGCTCGGGCCGTACTCGTAGAGGTAGTCGCCGAGGTGCACCACCGCGTGCAGGTCGTCGCGCGCGGCCAGCCCGCGGTAGGCGCTGAACCAGCCGGCCTGGAGGTTGGCGCAGGACACCACACCGAAGCGCAGGTTGTCCGGCGTCGCGTCGGGGCCCGGCGCGGTGCGGGTGCGCCCGACCCGGCTGGCGACACCGGCGTGGACGAAGCGGTAGTGGTACCAGGTCGCGGGCGAGAGCCCGGTGACGTCGACCTTGACGGTGTGGTCGCGGCTCGCGGTCGTGGTGAACGTGCCGCGGCGTACGACGTCGCGGAACCGCGCGTCGTGCGCGACCTCCCATCGCACGTCGGCGCGCCGGCTGCTGGTGGTGAGGCGCGTCCAGATCAGGACGGCGTCGGGCAGTGGGTCACCCGAGGCGACGCCGTGGCGGAAGTACGACGGCGCCGTCGAGGTGGCATGGCCGGGGGACCCGGTCAGCGCGGCGGCACCGACGGTCGCGGCGGTCGCGGTGCCGAGGACGGTACGGCGATGCAGTGCAGATGCGCGGGGCGAAGGCGTGGTCACGCCTCAGTCAACGACCGCGGGCTCCTCGCGTGATGCCTGTCCGTCGGGTTCACCGAGTGTTCGCCTGCGCAGCAGCGGTGGCACCGGGATCCGGCCGACCGCCATCGCGACGGCCCAGGCCAGCGCGATCACCATCCAGCCGACCAGCGCGTCGATGACCCAGTGGTTGCCGGTGCCGACGATGACGACCGCGGTGCCGAGGGCGTAGGTCCAGCCGAGGACGCGCACCCACTTGCGGGTGGCGTAGAACTGCAGCGCGAGCGCGACCCACAGCGCCCAGCCGGCGTGCATCGAGGGGAACGCCGCGAGCTCGTTGGTCAGCCCGCCGAGGCCACGGGGAGCGGAGGCGTCCGCGCCCCACCAGCCGTCCGCGGCGTGCAGGCTGAGCACGTCGACGTACCCACCGATGAAGCGCGGGGGTGCGGTCGGCAGGGCGATGTAGGCGAGCAGCGCGAACAGCGTGCCGATCGCGAGCGCGCGGCGGGCCGGGCCGTAGCGGTCGGCGCCGAGGCGCCAGAGCCAGATCAGCACGGCGCCGGTGACGACGTAGTGGAGGGTGGCGTACCAGTAGCTGCCGAGCAGGCCGATGATCCGGTGGTCGGTGAACAGCTGGTTGAGGGCGAACTCCCACTGGATGCCGATGATGCCCTCGACGTGCAGCAGCTCGTCGGCGCGCTCGAGGGCGGGCTTCATGTTCGTGTCGGCGAGCAGCCGGGCCAGGCTGTAGACCACCCAGAAGACGAGGATCAGCAGCAGCTCGAGCACCGCTCGGGCCCACCCCGGCAGGGTGGTGGTGCGGGCAAGCGCAGGTGCTGACGACACAGCACCAGCGTTGTTCATGCACCCTCCCTGTGCCATCCGGGACCTACCCGGAACCAACACCAGGGTCTGCTCAGGTAATCCCCCGATAGCGGAGAATTTTCTCAGACCCGGCGCAGCACTGCCGTCACTTTACCGAGGATCGTGGCGTTCGTGCCGTCGATCGGATCGTAGGCGGGGTTGTGGGGCAGGAGCCACACATTTCCGTCCTTGCGCTGGAACGTCTTGACCGTGGCCTCGCCGTCGATCATCGCGGCGACGATCTCGCCGTTCTCGGCGGTGGGCTGCTGGCGGATCACGACGTAGTCGCCGTTGCAGATCGCCGCGTCCACCATCGAGTCGCCGGAGACCTCGAGCAGGAACAGCTGTCCCTCGCCGACGAGCTGCTTGGGCAGCGGGAAGACGTCCTCGACCCGCTCCTCGGCGAGGATCGGGCCACCGGCCGCGATCCGGCCGACCATCGGGACGTACGTCGCCGCCGGCATGGAGTCGCCGACGCCGGTCTCGTCGTACGACGTCTCGTCGGCGCTCGACATCGAGCGGCGTGCGGCCATCACCTCGGGGAGGAAGACCTCGAGCGCGCGCGGCCGGTTGGGGTCGCGCTTGAGGAAGCCCTTCTCCTCCAGGACCTTGAGCTGGTGGGCGACGCTCGAGGAGCTGGTCAGCCCGACGGCCTCACCGATCTCACGCATGCTCGGCGGGTAGCCGCGCTTCTCGATCGAGTCCTTGATGTGCGCCAGCACCCGCTGCTGACGCGGGGTCAGCCCGGTGGCGTCCGGCGGGCCGTCGGGGAGCTCGGCGACCGTCTTCGCGTCAGTCTTCTTGGTGGCCATGGGCTCACCGTAGCGACCAACCGCCGCGCATTTCAAACGTCTGTTCGAATCGCGTGTCGCGTCGCCGCCGTTCGAGAACGTTCGAACAATTGTTCGTGTCGAGCCTTGATTCGTTCGAACAGGTGCTCTAACGTCGTACACATGTTCGATCGAACGTCTGATCGAGCAGGAGGTCCAGACAGGTCCAGCAGCACTGTCGGTGGCCACCACTAGAACTACTCACGACAGCGACCCAGCCCCCTTCCCCCGGAGGTCCCGATGAGCACGATCACCCTCGAGCAGATCAACTGGACGCCCGCCCCGCGACGCGGCACGGTGCGGCTGACCCGGCGCGGCCGGCTCGTGGTGTTCGTGATCGCGCTCCTCGCGGTGCTCACGGTCGGCATCCTGCTGGCGCAGGGCTCGGTCGCCACCGGCGAGAAGGGCACCCCCGCCCCGACCCGCGTAGTGATGGTCGGCGCCGGCGACACCCTCTGGGACATCGCCTCCGGCATCGCCGCCGACGGTGACGTGCGCGGCATGATGCAGGAGATCGAGGACCTCAACGCCCTCGAGTCGAGCTCGCTCGCCGCCGGCCAGAAGCTGCGCGTGCCCGTGCAGTAGCACGTACACAGACTTCGTCAGCCGCTTCGACCCCGGCTGACGAGCCGGGGAAGACGAGGGGCGGGATCCCGTGATCCCGCCTCTCGCGGCATTTCCGGGCACGCACGGCGGTTGCGGAAGGCGCCCTCGGCCGTAGACCCCGGTGGTTGAGGAAGGGCCCCCTGGGCCGTAGGCCCGGTGGTTGAGGAAGGCCCCCTGGGGCCTGTCTCGAAACCACCACAGCAGACGCGGCTACCGCGCGGCGCGCCGCCCGCCGATCGGAGGCGGCGGCTCGTCGTCGGCGCTCTTCTTGTCCGGACCCTTGGTGATCCCGAGCCGCCGGGTGATCGCCGCGATCAGCATCAGCCCGACGAACAGGCACGCCACCGCGCCGACCGAGGCCAGCGCGAGGAACCACCAGGCCGTGGCGTCGCCACCACGGGCGGTCGAGCCGAAGTCGATCGCCGCCCAGACCAGGTAGCCCCACGCGACGATGCAGCCGGTGACGGCGAGCGCGAGGCCGAGCAGCGCCGGCTGGAACCCGGACTTCTGGCGAGGGCCACGTCGCGACCCCGCGCGCTTGCCTCCGCTCGTCCCCGTCACAGGGACAGTCTCGCCGATCGCTGGTCGGCGGTGGACGCGACCCTCAGGCGACCAGCTCGAGCTCCAGCTCGTCCCGCAGTCGGGCCAGCAGCCGGGAGAGCAGCCGGGAGACCTGCATCTGGGTCACGCCGATCTCCTTGCCGATCTCGGACTGCGTGCAGCCGCGGAAGAACCGCATCTCCACGATCTTGCGCTCACGCGGGGAGAGTCGCGCCAGGATCGGCGTGAGCATCGCGCGCGCCTCGGCGTGGTCGAAGCCCGGGTCGGTGATCCCGATCCGCGGGCCGAGCGCGTCGGCCTCGGCGTGGGTCGGGGCATCGAGCGACGCCGGCGCGAAGCAGCCGCTCGCGCCGAGGGCGTCGATGACGACCTCCAGGTCGATGTCGAGGTGCCGGGCGATGTCGGATGGTCGTGGTGCGCGGCCGAGCAGCTGGTACAGCTCCGGCTCGCTGGCGATGATCTTGGTCTGGGTCTCCTGGATGGAGCGCGGCGGTCGCACCGTCCAGCCGAGGTCGCGGAAGTGCCGGCGTACTTCCCCTCGGATCGTGGGGATCGCGAAGCTGAGGAAGTCGTGGCCGCGGTCGGGGTCGAAGCCGCGCACGGCCTTGACCAGGCCGAGGTAGGCGACCTGCTCGAGGTCCTCGGTCGCGATGCCGCGGGAGCGGAAGCGCCGGGTGGCATCGACGGCGACGGGCATGTTCAGGCGGACGAGCTGGTCCTCGATGTCGGCGCGGGCGGCTTCGTGGGCCTGGGCGCGCTCGGCGAACAGTCGTGCGGTTTCTTCGGAGCGGTTCAGCGTGACAGTCATCGTTGACCTCATCTTCATCGCGGGGGTGTGGACCGGTGTCCCCAGTGCCACTTGACACCTGCCGCTCCTGGTGCCACGGCAAACCACCCGGAGGGGTGGTGCGGAGGCGTGCGAGAGTGGAGAGATGACGTGGCTCGGGACCGCCGTGGCCGTCGCCGTCACTGCCGTGGTTCCGCCCGGCCCGGTGACCGCGGCGCCCGCCGCGGACGGATCGGTCGTCGTCCGCTCGACGTGCCAGGAGCTGGGCCGTGTCGTGGTCCGCAAGCACGACCGCGGTGGCCACACCCACGTGTCGGTCGACGGCATCGGCGTGGCCGACCGGCGTTGGACGGGGGAGTACTGGCTCGAGGTCGGCGTCGACGACACCAACGACGAGTACCTCCGGTTCCGGTCCCGTGACGGCCGCTTCCACCAGGAGTTCGACGTCGACGGCACCGGTACGTCGGCGAGCCTCGACCTGGAGCGCGGCCGGCCGCAGGCCTGCTTCGCCGGGTACGACGAGAAGGGCCGCTACACCGTCCTCAGCGGGACCGACATGCGGGTGCTCGTGCGGCACCGCGACGTGGAGCAGGTCGGCATTCGCGGCTCGGTCGACTGCCGCATCGGCAGCGCCTGGCGGGTGACGGTGAGGGTCGAGTTCGGGGACCGCGACACCCGGTTCGAGAGCGTCCGGCGTACGTGCCGGCGGGGCTGGACCGAGTTCGGCGGCTCCACCGGGCTGGCCGCCACGCAGGTGGATCGACCGACCGCCATCTCGCTGGTCGCGCACGGCTTCGGTGGACAGGTCCGGCGGGCCGAGCTCCGCGTCCGCTGACCCCTACCACAGGCCCCGCGACACGCCCTGTCCAGCGCCCGATCTTCGGGCCGTCGTACGCCCTGACCTGCGGCTTTACCGAAGCCCGCCGGGCTGGCCGAGGAACTTCTCCGCACTACTTGCGTGCTCCGTCGGCCGGGCGTACGGTTACCCCTACATGTAGTACTTACAGCCGTGTAGTTATCCACATCTAGTGCACAGACCAGGTGCGGAACACCCACAGGCGGCTACGGGTTCTACACAGTGTGACCCCCGTTATCCACAGCCTCGCACCCTCCCTCACGGGAGGTGCTGGCGCGCCCTGAGGAAGGAGCCCCGCGATGCACTGTCCGTACTGCCGGCACACCGACACCCGGGTGCTCGACTCGCGGGTCGCGGACGACGGGGGCTCGATCCGGCGGCGGCGTACCTGCTCCTCCTGCGAGCGCCGGTTCACCACCGTCGAGCTGATGCAGCTGACCGTGCTCAAGCGCTCCGGCGCCTCCGAGCCCTTCACCCGCGACAAGGCGATCTCGGGCGTCCGGAAGGCCTGCAAGGGCCGCCCGGTCACCGAGGACCAGCTCGCCTGCCTCGGCCAGGCGGTCGAGGACGCGCTCCGGCTCGAGGGAGCCGCCGAGATCCCGGCCCACGAGGTGGGCCTGGCGATCCTCGGTCCGCTGCGCGAGCTCGACGAGGTCGCCTACCTGCGCTTCGCGAGCGTGTACCGCGCCTTCGAGTCGGCCGACGACTTCGAGGATGAGATCGCCGTTCTCCGAGCAGAACGCGCGGTCGCCACCTCAGCCCCTCCGGGCTGACCAGAGACCGCCCGGCGCGGGTAGTGGGGAAGCTGCGCGCGCCGGGCGCACCAACGTCGGCACCGATGTCGGTGCCAGCAGCAATAGTTCGATTCAGAGATCCTCGAGAGACGGGACGCAGAGGGATGACCGAGACGGTGAACGGGGCAGCCGGCGCCAAGGCCGAGAAGGCCGGGACGGGCGCAGGGCTGAAGATCGAGCGTGTCTTCAGCACCGAGGGGGTGCACCCGTACGACGAGCTCACCTGGGAGCGTCGCGACGTCGTGCAGACCAACTGGAAGACCGGCGCCACGGTCTTCGAGCAGCGCGGTGTGGAGTACCCCGACTTCTGGTCGGTCAACGCCTCGACCATCGTCACCACCAAGTACTTCCGCGGCGCGGTCGGCAGCGACGCCCGCGAGTGGAGCCTCAAGCAGCTCATCGACCGGATCGTGAAGACGTACACGAAGGCCGGCATCGACCACGGCTACTTCGCCACGTCGACCGACGCCGAGGTCTTCGAGCACGAGCTCACCTGGCTGCTCGTGCACCAGTACTTCTCGTTCAACAGCCCCGTCTGGTTCAACGTCGGCACCCCGTCGCCGCAGCAGGTCTCGGCCTGCTTCATCCTCTCCGTCGACGACTCGATGGACTCGATCCTGAACTGGTACAAGGAAGAGGGCTTCATCTTCAAGGGCGGCTCCGGCGCCGGTCTGAACCTCTCCCGGATCCGCTCCTCCAAGGAGCTGCTCTCCTCCGGCGGCACCGCCTCCGGCCCGGTCTCCTTCATGCGCGGTGCGGACGCCTCCGCGGGCACCATCAAGTCGGGCGGCGCCACGCGCCGGGCGGCGAAGATGGTCGTCCTCGACGTCGACCACCCCGACATCGAGGAGTTCGTGATGACGAAGGCGCGCGAGGAGGACAAGATCCGCGCGCTGCGCGACGCCGGCTTCGACATGGACCTCGGCGGCGCCGACATCACCTCGGTCCAGTACCAGAACGCCAACAACTCGGTCCGCGTCTCCGACGAGTTCATGCGCGCCGTCGAGGACGGCACCGACTTCGGCCTGCGGGCCCGCAAGACCGGTGAGGTCATCGAGCGCGTCGACGCCCGCGACCTGTTCCGCAAGATCGCCACCGCCGCGTGGGAGTGCGCCGACCCGGGTCTGCAGTACGACGACACGATCAACGACTGGCACACCAACCCCGAGACCGGCCGGATCACCGCGTCCAACCCGTGCTCGGAGTACATGTCGCTGGACAACTCCTCCTGCAACCTGGCGTCGCTGAACCTCCTGAAGTTCCTCAAGGAGGACGACACCTTCGACGCCGAGCTGTTCGCGAAGGCCGTCGAGTTCATCATCACCGCGATGGACATCTCGATCTGCTTCGCCGACTTCCCGACCGAGGCGATCGGCCAGACCACCGTCGATTACCGCCAGCTCGGCATCGGCTACGCCAACCTCGGCGCGCTGCTGATGGCGATGGGCCTCGGCTACGACTCCGACGGTGGCCGCGCGATGGCCGCCACCATCACCTCGCTGATGACCGGTACGTCGTACAAGCGCTCGGCCGAGCTCGCCGGCATCGTCGGCCCGTACGCCGGCTACGCCCGCAACGCCGAGGCGCACAAGCGGGTCATGCGCAAGCACCAGGCCGCCAACGACACCGTCCGCACGCTCGGCATCGCCGACGGCCAGGTGCACAAGCTGGCCACCCAGGCGTGGGCCGACGTGCAGGAGATCGGCGCGGCCAACGGCTTCCGCAACGCGCAGGCCTCGGTGCTCGCGCCGACCGGCACCATCGGCTTCATGATGGACTGCGACACGACCGGCATCGAGCCGGACTTCTCGCTGGTCAAGTTCAAGAAGCTGGTCGGCGGCGGCTCGATGCAGATCGTCAACCAGACGATCCCGCGGGCGCTGAAGAAGCTCGGCTACGTCGAGGAGCAGATCGAGGCGATCGTCGCCTACATCGCCGAGCACGGCCACGTCATCGACGCGCCGGGCCTGAAGACCGAGCACTACGAGGTCTTCGACACCGCGATGGGCGCCCGCGCGCTGAAGCCGATGGGCCACGTCCGGATGATGGCCGCGGCGCAGCCGTTCCTGTCCGGTGCGATCTCGAAGACGGTCAACCTGCCGGAGACGGCGACCGTCGAGGAGATCGAGGAGGTCTACCTCCAGTCGTGGAAGCTCGGCCTCAAGGCCACCGCGATCTACCGCGACAACTGCAAGGTGGGCCAGCCGCTCGCCGACGGTGGCGGCAAGGCCAAGAAGGACGCCGCCGACGCGGCGACCGCGGCCGCCGCGGAGGCGACCAAGGTCGTCGAGAAGATCGTCTACACCCCGGCCCGCAAGCGCCTGCCGAAGTCCCGCGTCTCGCGCACCACCTCGTTCACCGTGGGTGGCGCCGAGGGCTACATGACCTCGGGTGCGCACGACGACGGCCAGCTCGGCGAGGTGTTCCTCAAGCTCGGCAAGCAGGGCTCGACCCTGGCCGGCGTGATGGACGCGTTCTCGATCGCGGTCAGCATCGGCCTGCAGTACGGCGTCCCGCTGGAGACCTACGTCTCGAAGTTCACCAACCTGCGCTTCGAGCCGGCCGGCCTCACCGACGACGCGGACGTCCGGATGGCGCAGTCGATCATGGACTACATCTTCCGCCGCCTCGCCCTGGACTACCTCGACTTCGACGCCCGCCAGGCTCTCGGCATCTACTCCGCCGACGAGCGCCAGCGCTACCTCGAGACCGGCTCCTACGAGCCCGTCGAGGAGACCGGCTCCGCCGCCGAGCTGATGGAGACCCCCGTGGTCGAGATCATCGACGCCGAAGAGGCCCCGGTGGTCGAGACCGTCGAGGCCCCGAAGGTCGAGCGCCAGGAGGCCCACACCTCCGCCGAGCTCCTGGAGAAGATCACCGGCACCGCGGTCGACTCCCCGCTCTGCTTCACCTGCGGCACCAAGATGCGCCCCGCCGGTTCCTGCTACGTCTGCGAGGGCTGCGGCAGCACCAGCGGCTGCAGCTGATCGAGGCTCCACGAACGAGGCCCCGGGCGTTGCCCGGGGCCTCGTTCCATGTCTGGGTCTCACCGCGCCGGGACGTCCTCGCTGGTGCGGTCCTTGCGACCGCCTGGACGACGGAGTGCGCCGATCGCTCAGTAGCCGAAGACGTTGACGCTGAGCGGGTCGATCTCGCGGCGCGGGTGGCCGAAGAATGCCCCCGACCTGCGCGCGACCGGAGGGACTGGCTTCTCCCGCGACGATCCTCCGGAGCCGATGTCGGTCAAGGCTTGACGGCGACCACCGGGCAGGGCGCCTCCATCAGCAACCGCATGGCGACGCTGCCCATCAGCATCTTGCCGACCTGGCTGCGATGCCGGATGCCGATGACGAGGGCATCGGCGCCGACCTCCCGGGCTACGTTCAGGATCTCGTCGGCGGGGTCGGCTCCGACGGACTGGCGCAGCTCGACGTCGACCGGGGCTGCGGAGAGGCGTTGCTCGAGGCCGCTGCGGGCCTCGTCCCCGAGGTACTTCTTGTCGACCAGGGAGTCGCCCTTCGTCGTGTTGACGACGACCACGCCGGTGCCTCGTCGCACGGCCTCGGCGAGCGCCTCGGTGAGGGCGGCTTCGCCGTACTCGTTCGGGATGTATCCCACCACCACGCTCATCGCCGGGTCTCCTGTTCGTCGAGCTCACGAGGAACGAGCGGCGCTCCACGGACACGCTGGATGACCGGCGGCGCGATCAGGATGATCGCCAGGAGCACGTAGATGGCGATCGCCAGCGGCTCGTTGAAGAGACCGCTGATGTCGCCGTTGGAGAGGTCCAGGGCCTCGCGCATCTTGGTCTCCATGAGCGGTCCGATGATGACGCCCAGGATCAGCGGCAGGATCGGGATCCCGAACCGACGTACGGCGAAGCCCACGGCCCCGAAGACAAGCAGCAGCGCGACGTCGAAGGCGCTCTGGTTGACGGCGTACGCGCCGAGCGAGGCGAAGAAGAGAATGCCCGCGTAGAGCTGCGGCCGGGGGATCTGCAGCAGCTTGGCCCACATCGGGGCGAGCGGCAGGTTGATCACCAGCAGCAAGGTGTTGCCGATCAGCAGGCTGGCCAGCAGGGTCCAGACGAGCTCGGGTTGATCGGTCATCAGGGTCGGTCCGGGCACGATCCCGTAGGTGCGCATCGCAGCGAGCAGCACGGCGGCGGTCGCGGTCACCGGCAGACCGAGGGCGAGGAGAGGGACGAACATGCCGGCGGCGCTGGCGTTGTTGGCAGCCTCGGGCCCCGCCACGCCCTCGATCGCGCCGTGGCCGAACTCCTCCTTCTTGCGGGAGAGGCGCCGTTCGAGCACGTAGGAGAGGAACGTCGGGGTTTCGGCGCCGCCCGCGGGAAGGGCGCCGAAGGGGAAGCCGAGCGCGGTGCCGCGCAGCCACGGCTTCCAGGACCTGGCCCAGTCGTCACGACTCATGAACGGTCGGCCGACCGGGATCACGTCGATCGGTTGGCGCCGCAGGTGCGCGGCGATCCAGAGCGCCTCGCCGATCGCGAAGATGCCGACCGCGACCACGACGATGTCGACGCCGTCGGCCAGCTGGAGAATGCCCCCGGTCAGCCGGGCTTGCCCGGTGGACAGGTCGAGGCCGACGAGGCCGATGGTGAGGCCGATGAACAAGCCGATGAAGCCGCGCAGCTTCGACGAACCGAGCACCGCGGTGACGAGCACGAGCGAGAGCAGCATGATCGCGAAGTACGACGCCGCGCCGATCTCGACCGCGATCTCAGCGAGCCACGGGGTCAGGAACGCGACCAGCAGCGTGCCGATGGTGCCCGCGACGAACGAGCCGATCGCGGCCGTGGCGAGGGCCTGCGCGGCCCGGCCCTTCTTCGCCATCTTGTTGCCCTCGATGGCGGTCATCACCGACGCCGACTCCCCGGGGGTGTTCAGCAGGATCGAGGTCGTGGAGCCGCCGTACATGCCGCCGTAGTAGATCCCGGCGAAGAGGATGAACGACTGGGTGGGCTCCAACCCGTAGGTGATCGGCAGCAGCAGGGCGACCGCCATGGCCGGCCCGATGCCGGGCAGCACGCCCACGAACGTGCCGAGCAGGACGCCGATGGCGGCGAAGGCGAGGTTCTCCGGCGTGAGGGCGTTCGCCATGCCGTCGAGGAGCAGGTTCAGCGTGTCCATCAGAGGATCCCGTCCAGGATCCCGGGAGGCAGCGGTACGTCGAGACCGACGTAGAAGAAGTACCAGCTGCCGACCGAGAGTGCGGCGCCCACGAGCAGGTCGCGCAGCAACGTCCGCGACCCCAGTGCCCACGCACAGCCGGCGAAGAGCAGCGCGCCCGTGACCGGCCACCCGAGGACGTTCACGAAGAGCACGTTGAGCAGGAGGACGGCGACCAGCTTGCCGACGGTGACCCAGTCGGGCGGGCTGGTGAGGTCGATGTCCTCGCCGGCCTCGCCCTCGGCCACGTCGCCGCGGGCGGTGGCCAGCGCGAGGAGCACGGCGAGCAGGATCATCGCGGTGCCGATGACGTAGGGAAACACCCGCGGTCCCACCGGGTCGCCGAATCCGACATTCAGTCCGCGCGCGTCGACGAGTGTGTAGATCCCGACGAGGGCGAGTGCCGCGGCGAGACCGTACTGGGCCTTGTCGACGCGGATCGGCTCGGTCGCGTTCGAGCCGTTCGCCGTGGTCATCAGATCAATCCCAGCTCTTCGAGAGTCCCCGAGACCCGATCGTCCTGCTCCTCGATGAAGGCCGTGAACTCGTCGCCGGTCTTGAAGTCGTCGATCCAGCCGTACGTCGCCAACTGCTCCTGCCACGCCTCGCTCTCGTGCATCTCCTCGAGGTAGCCGATCAGCTGGGCGCGGCGCTCCTCGGAGATCTCGGGCGGTGCGAGCACGCCGCGCCAGTTGAGGAAGGCCAGGTCGATGCCCGACTCGATCAGGGTCGGGAAGTCGGCGAACGTCTCTTGGGGAGATCGCTCCTCCCCGGAGACCGCGAGCACCCGGAGCTCGCCGTCCTCGACCTGGCCGATGAACTCCGCCGGACCCGAGAACCCGGCGTCGATCTTGGCGCCGAGCAGGGCGCTGGTGAGCGGGCCGCCGCCGTCGTACGACACGTAGTTGACGTCGTTCGGGTCGATGCCGACCTCGGCCGCCAGCTGCATCGGGAAGAGGTGGTCCGGACCGCCGGGCGAGGAGCCTCCGCCAATCGCCAACGAGCCGGGATCGGCCTTCCAGTCCGCCACGAACTGCTCGATCGTCTCGTACGGCGAGTCCGCGGGCACCAGGATCACCTCCGGCTCGCTCATCAGCTGGGCGAGCGGGGTGCCGTCGAGGACGGCGTACGTGCTGGCGAACGAGTACGTCGATCCCACCACCCCGAGGCCGACCATCATCATCGTGTGCTCGTCCCCGGCTTCGCCGACGACCTCCGTCATCGCCGCGGCCCCACCGGCGCCGATGACGTTGTCGACGGTGAAGGACCCGCCGGTGATGTCCCCTTCCTCCATGACGTCGACCGCTGCGCGTCCGGTCTGGTCGTAGCCGCCCCCGGGGCTGTTGGGAATGATCATCAGGATGTCGCGGGAGTCGTCCCCTCGCGTGACGCCGCAGGCCGCGGTCGAGACGACCGACGTCACCAGCAGGAGCGCCACGACCAGGCGCATCGACCGCCGCTTCACGTCTTTCCCGAGACGGGTGCGCACCTGTCCACTGTGCAGGACGCCGCCAGCGCTGTCGAGGCCAGCACTGCTGACATCTGGCTCCCGCCCGACGGAACGCGCGGCGCGGACCTCAGCGCAGCGGGTGCGTTCGGCGGGTGGATCGAACGTCGGTCGGCGGATCGCCGATGGCACGCGCGTACCGCAACGACAGCGTCCGCAGGCTCTCGACCAGCTCGGGCGGCTCGGTGACGGAGAAGTCCAGACCCAGCATGCCGATCCAGACGGCGACCACCTCGATGCTGTCGCCGCCAGTGACGAGGTCGGACTCGGTGTCGCTGACGGCCTCGACGGTGCCGACGGCGGGGTTGATGCGCGCCATCACCTCGGTGGCGGGGGCGTGGATGCGGATCCGGACGTGGATGGCCCAGCCGGTGCGAGCGACCTCGCGGACGACGAAGTCGGTCATGTCGCCGGGGAAGTCGGTGGGGGTGAAGCGGCGGCCGCCGGGGCTGCGCAGGTGCAGCCAGTCGACGCGGTACGGCGCCCACGCGCCGCTGGCCGGGTCGCGGGCGACGAGGTACCAGCGGCGCTGCCAGCCGACCAGGTGGTACGGCTCCAGCTCGAGGCGGGAGTCGCGGTAGTCGCAGCGCAGGCCCTGGTGGTCGCGGATCGCGGCGGCCAGCTCGTTGAGGAGCTCCGGGTCGACGACGGGGTCCTCGACGTTGGAGTCGGTGTTGACCGGGCCGGCGCTGGTGGCCTGGCGGAGCGCGGCCAGGCGTCGGCGGAGCTTGTCGGGGAGCACCTGCTCCAGCTTCGTCAGGGCGCGGGCGCCGGTCTCCTCGAAGCCGGCCATGCCGGTCGCGGCGCGGAGGCCGACGGCGACGGCCACCGCCTCGTCCTCGTCGAGCAGGAGCGGGGGGAGCTTGGCGCCGGCGCCGAGGCGGTACCGACCGCCGGGACCGCGGACCGCGTCGACCGGGTAGCCGAGCTCGCGCAGCCGGGCGACGTCCTTGCGGACGGTGCGGTCGGTGACGTCGAGCCGTTCGGCGAGCTCCGCGCCGGACCAGTCGACGCGGGACTGGAGCAGGCCGAGCAAGGCGAGGAGCCGCGCAGAAGTTTCCAGCACGGTTTCAGAATACCGGAACGTAGTGTTCCGGAACCGTTCCTACAGTCGGCGACATGAACACCACCGAGAACACCCAGGTCACCCCGTTCACCGTCGAGATCCCGCAGGCCGAGATCGACGACCTCCGCGACCGGCTCGCCCGGACCCGCTACGCGCCGGCCGCGCCCGGCGACTCCTGGGACTACGGCACCCCCGTCTCCTACCTGCAGGACATGGTCGAGCGCTGGAAGTCCTTCGACTGGCGCGCGGTCGAGGACCGCATCAACGCGCACCCGAACTTCACCACCGAGATCGACGGGCAGAACGTCCACTTCATCCACGTCCGCTCCGAGAACGAGGGAGCGACGCCGCTGATCCTCGCGCACACCTACCCGGGCTCCGTCGTGGAGTTCCTCGAGATGATCGAGCCCCTCCGCGACGCGTTCCACCTGGTGATCCCGTCGATGCCGGGCTTCGGCTTCTCCACTCCGCTGAACGGCGGCGGCTGGACGATGGCGCGCGTGGCGGCGACGTACGACGCGCTGATGCGCCGGCTCGGCTACGACTCCTACGGCATCCACGGCAGCGACGGCGGCGCACTGGTGTCTCGCGAGCTCGCGGTCCTCAACCCCGAGGGCTTCCTGGGCGCGCACGTGCTGCAGCTGTTCTCGTTCCCGTCCGGGGCGCCCGGCGAGATGGACGGCTTCGGCGAGAAGGAGTACGGCGCCCTCGC
Organism: Nocardioides sp. SR21; assembly: GCF_022761125.1. Taxonomy (GTDB): domain Bacteria; phylum Actinomycetota; class Actinomycetes; order Propionibacteriales; family Nocardioidaceae; genus Nocardioides. The sequence continues at coordinate 408,018 of NZ_JAKWJR010000001.1, forward strand.
GCACCTGCAGTGGTTCGTCAGCGTCGGCGGCTACAACCAGATGAACGGCACCCGCCCGCAGACGATCGGCGCCGCGCTGGCGGACTCGCCGGTGGCCGTGCTCGCCTACAGCGAGCTGTTCGAGAACTTCGGCAACGGCACCAGCCTGGTCCGACCGGAGCAGGTCCTGGAGCAGGCCAGCCTCTACTGGCTGACCAACACCTACGCCACCGCGGCCCGCTACCACTACGAGGAGCAGCGCGCCGGGGCCGAGCCCGTCGTCAGCCAGGGCCGGATCGGCGTCATCGTCTTCAAGGACGACTTCCAGACGATCCGGGCCTTCGCCGAGCGCGACAACGCGAACATCGTGCACTGGACCGAGGTCCCGCGGGGCGGCCACTACGCCGCCCTCGAGACGCCCGACGAGCTGGTCGCCGACCTGCGGACGTTCTTCGGTCAGGGATCGGTCAGCGGCTGACGCGGGCGACGCAGACCTCGCCGGAGGCCCGGTTGACGGCCCGGAACTTGTAGGTGTCCGTGCCGGCGGTGTTCGCCGTACGTCGCTCGACGTCGAAGGAGCCGCTCGGGCCGCGGGTGACGCTGGTGCCGCGGTCGGCGACGCGGCCCTCGTGGCGCAGCACCCAGCGCCAGGTCTGGCCGGAGCGGTTGCTGTCGATCTCCGCCTCGACCTCCATGCGGCCGTCGTCGGGGCCGGCCTTGATCTTCCAGTTCGTGCTTCCGGAGCAGGAGCCGGTGCGTTCGCGGTCGTCGTCGCCTGCGTGGGCGGGGGCTGCGGCGAGGGCGAGGGCCGGGGCGGCGAGCAGGGCGGCGGTGGTGAGGGCGATGGTCTTCATGGCTTCACCGTGCCCGTCCTGGATGGGACCCATGTGAGGCGACGGTGAGAGTGCTCTCATGTCACCCCTTCTGGGGGACGCACCCGGGAGGCGGGCGTGGTTCGGTGCAGGTATGTGCCGGTGGATGGCGTACTACGGCGACCCGATGCTCGTCGAGGACCTGCTGTTCCGCCCTGTGCACTCGATCATCGACCAGAGCCTGCACTCGCGGATGGGCGCGACAACGACCAACGGCGACGGCTTCGGCATCGGGTGGTACGGCGAGGGCGCGGATCCGGCGGTGTTCAAGGGCATCGACCCGGCCTGGAACGACGCGAACCTGCGCGAGGTCTCCCGGCAGATCCGTACGCCGCTGCTGTTCGCGCACGTGCGGGCCTCGACCGGCACGGCGGTGCAGCGCAGCAACTGTCATCCGTTCCGCTGGCACGAGTGGCTGTGGATGCACAACGGCGTGCTCGCGGGCTTCCACGACTATAAGCGCGAGCTGGCGATGCAGGTCGACCCGGCGCTGTACGCCGACATCGAGGGCTCGACCGACTCGGAGATGCTGTTCTTCCTCGCCCTGACGTTCGGGCTGCGCGACGACGCGGTCGGAGCCGTCGAGCGCGCGGTCGGGCTGGTCGAGCGGGTCGCGGCCGAGCACGGGGTCGTCCACCCGGTGCAGATGACCGTCGCCACGACGAACGGCCAGTCGGTCTGGGCCTTCCGCTACTCCAGCGAGGGGAGGTCGCGCTCGCTGTTCTTCTCGTCCGAGATCGCCCGGCTGCGCGAGCTCTACCCCGACATCGAGGTGATCGCCCGGGCGGGCGACGAGTCGAGGCTGGTCGTCTCCGAGCCGTTGCGCGACCTCCCCGGCGCGTGGAACGAGGTCCCCGAGTCCTCGGCGTACGTCATCGGGCCGGGCGCCGACGAGCTGGTGCCGTTCCGGCCGCGCGCCTGACCTCAGCGACCGGGCAGACGGCGTACCTCCGCCTCGAGGCTGCGCACGCGCTCCTCGAGGGCGAGGACGTGCGCGATGCCGGCCAGGTTGAGGCCGTCGGCGAGCAGCTCGCGGATGCGGTGCAGCCGGTCGATGTCGTCGGCGCTGTAGAGGCGCGTGCCGCCGGAGGTGCGGTCGGGCTCGAGGAGGCCGCGGCGCTCGTAGACGCGCAGGTTCTGGATCTCCATCGACACCATCTCGGCGGCGACCGAGATGGCGAAGACGCCTCGACTGTTCGCTCGACTGTCCTGGGCCACGGACTTGATTCTTCCTGACGATTGGAATATAAGAAACCTGTACTGAACGTTACAGGTACGGACCCGGTCCACGGGCCCCTGACATCAGAACCAGGAGGACAGTGATGTTGCTTCGCACCACCGACCCGTTCCGCGACTTCGACCGCCTGACCCAGCAGCTCCTCGGCACCACCAACCGTCCCGCGGTGATGCCGATGGACGCGTGGCGTGAGGGCGAGCGGTTCGTCATCGAGTTCGACCTGCCCGGGGTCGCCAAGGAGAGCATCGACCTCGACGTCGAGCGCAACGTGCTGACGGTCCGGGCCGAGCGGGTCGCCCGCAACGGCGACTGGGAGGCCCTGGCCACCGAGCGCCCGAAGGGCGTCTTCAGCCGCCAGCTCGTGCTCGGCGACAACCTCGACCTCGACGGGATCGAGGCGGCGTACGCCGACGGCGTGCTGCGGCTCGTCGTCCCGGTCGCCGAGAAGGCCAAGCCGCGCAAGATCCAGATCGGCGCCGGCGCCGACGAGCGCACCGCGATCGAGGCCTGACGCTCACGCAGCCGTCAGCGCCCAGGAGGGGCCGTCCCGGAAGGGGCGGCCCCTGTGTCGTTCATGGGCGCGTTCATGGGCGCGTTCAGGGGCGCGTTCAGGGGCGCGTTCACGGCTCGATCGCGCGCTCGTCGGCCTCGTGGCCGGGGTCGAGGTGGGCGGCGTCGGAGACCCGCAGCGGCGTGAAGCTCCCGGCGGCGCCGGCGTCGAGGACGCGCGTCATCAGGCAGACGTGGTCGCCGCCGTCGTCGACGAGGGCGGCGCGCTCCAGGACGATCCGGTTCGGCAGGGCGTCGATCAGCGGGACGCCGTACTCGCTCGACGAGACGTCGAGCCCGGCGAACTTGTCGACGTCCTCACCGCTCTGCGTGCCGAAGCGCTCGGCCATCGGCAGGTCGTCGGCGGTGAGGAAGTGCACCGCGAGATGCGAGGCGCGCAGCGCGACCCGGTAGGTGTGGTTGGCCTTCGACAGCCACACGGAGTACCGCTCCGGCCCGATGCTGGACTGGGCGTGGAACCCGACCAGGCAGCCGGCGCGCTCGTCCTCCGCAACGGTCGTGACGACCACGAGCGGCGGGTTCACGGACTCCATGATCTGGTCGAACGCGTCGTCAGGCACTTCTTCACCCTAGATCGGGTACGGCGGGGTCGTGACCGCCGACCTCGTGTACCTCGTGGCGGGCGCGTCGCTGCTGCTGGCGGTCGTGCTGCCGGCGCTGCTGGACCGCTGGGCCGTGTCGGCGCCGATGGTGCTGGTGGCGGTCGGGCTTGCGATCGGGTTCACGCCGCTGCCCGACGGGCTGCCGCTCGACCCGCAGGAGAACCGCGCCACGATCGAGCACGTCACCGAGCTGGTGGTGATCGTCGCGCTGATGGGCGTCGGGCTCGCGATCGACCGGCCGCTGGAGCTGCGGCGCCGTGCGTCGTGGGGGAGGTGGAGCACCACGTGGCGGCTGCTGGGGATCGCGATGCCGCTCGGGATCGCCGCGATCACCCTGCTCGGCTGGATGATGGGCGCGCCGCTCGCCGTCGCGCTCCTCCTCGGTGCGGCGCTGGCGCCGACCGATCCGGTGCTCGCCTCCGACGTCCAGGTCGCCGGGCCGCAGACGGGCGACCACGAGGTCGACGAGTCCGATGAGCTGCGGTTCACGCTGACCTCGGAGGCGGGGCTGAACGACGGGCTCGCGTTCCCGTTCGTGTACGCCGCGATCCTGCTGGCGACCCATGGGGAGCTGGGGCTGGAGTGGGTCGGCTGGTACCTCGTCGGCAAGGTGGTCGTCGGTGTCGTCGCGGGCATCGTCGTCGGGCGAGTGCTGTCGTACGTCGCGTTCCGCTCGAACAGCGACTCGTTGCGGGTGGCCGAGCGCGGCGAGTCTTTGCTCGCACTGGCGGCGCTGGTGTCGGCGTACGGCGTCGGCGAGATCGTCGGCGGCTACGGGTTCCTGTCGGTGTTCGTGTGCGCGATGACGTTCCGCTCCGCCGAGCGGTCGCACGACTACCACGCGGCGATGCACGAGGTCGCCGAGCGCCTGGAGCGGTTGCTGACGCTGTTCGTGCTGCTGGTGCTCGGGATCGCGCTCAGCCGCGGGCTCCTCCAGGCGCTGGACTGGCGCGGCGTCGCGATCGGCGTCGCGCTGGTGTTCCTGGTCCGCCCGGTCACGGGACTGATCGCCCTGTCCCCGATGGCGAGACGCGAGAAGCCGCCGCTCGACCGCGGGCAGCGGTGGGCAGCGGCGTTCTTCGGCGTCCGCGGCATCGGCTCGATCTACTACCTCGCCTACGCCGCGGGCGAGACCGACGAGCTCGGGGTGGACTGGCTGTGGTCGACGGTGGCGTTCACGGTCGTGCTGTCGGTGTTCGTCCACGGTGTGCTCGCCTCACCGGTGATGAAGCGGATCGGGGCCAGGGCGTGACTCCCGACTTCCTGGCCTGCTACGCGCGGTCCAGCACGCACGCTGGCCGCGTTGCCGTCGCTCGAAATACGAACGGGTATGACATTCGCTCCGGCGCCTTGCCATCGCACGTCCTGGACGACGCTCGCGACGGCCGAGAATCGGGAGAAACGCCCTAGCCCTTCACGTACGAGTACTTCTCGCTGACCTTCCCGTCGCGCATCCGCATCACGTCGACGCCCCGCACGTGACCGGGTCCGTCGTCGTTCGACCAGTCGAAGCGCCACCGCAGCACCGCGCGGTCGCCCGAGACGAAGGACTCCTCCTCCGAGAACGTCGCGCCGGCGGTGCCGCCGAACAGGTCCACCCAGACGGCGCGTACGGCGTCGGCGCCCTCGTGGCGGACGCCGTCGGGAGCCGGACCGGTCGCCTCGAACGCACAGTCGTCGGTCATCAGCGCCATGATCGCGTCCACGTCGCCGGCGCCGAAGGCGGCCGAGAAGCGCGCGAGGCCGGCGTGGTTGGGTCCCCAGCCCGGGTCGCGGCCCATCGCGCCGAGCAGCTCACCCTGCGGGTCTCCGTGCGAGGCGCAGCGGGGGCCGACGATGCCGGCCTGGCGGTAGACGTCCTCGCGATCCGCGAACCAGGTGGCGACCTCGTGGACGAGCGCCGAGTCGAGCCGGGGGTCGCCACCGGTCGCGACGGCGAGGTCCCAGGAGTGGATGAGGTGGTCGGTTGCGAGCTGGTGGACGTACTCGTCCATCGACTCCTCGCCGTACGACAGCTGCACGGTGCCCTGCGACGGGAGCGCCTCGGCGACCACGCCGATCGCCTCCCGGGCGGCGTGGAGGCTGGTCTGGATCGGGGTGTCGCCGAGCAGGTCGCCGTCGAAGCGGTCGCCGACCTCCTCGATGGTGCTGCCGCGCATCAGCGGGACGGTCCAGAGGTCCTCGCCGGCGACGTGGTTCACGAGCTGGCGGACGGTCCACTCGCGGCAGGGGGTGGGGGAGTCCCACTGGTCCTCCGCGACCTCGTTGACGCGGTGCGCCCAGCACTCGACGCTGCGGTGGTAAAGCGTGTTCAGATCCATGAGAGGTCTCCGCTCTCGAGGGTGGTCCGGGCCTGGTGCACCCACCAGGCCAGGTCCTGCTGCTCCTGCGCCCGGATCGCGGGATCGGGATGCTCGACAGCGTCGAGCGCCTTGTTCCAGCCCAGCCAGCCCAGCGTGGCCAGCAGGGCGAGCCGTTCGGATCGTTCGTCGTACGCCGGCCCGGCCGCGCCGGCGTACGTCGCGAGGATCTCCTCGCGGCTCGGCTCGAGCATCGACGAGCTGGCCGCGAGCGTGCGGGCGATGTCGAGCACCCCGGGCCCGACCGTCGCGGTGGCCCAGTCGAACAGCACCAGGTCGTCGCCCTCGATCGCCATGTTCACCGCGGCCAGGTCGCCGTGGAGGAACGTCACGGGGCCCTCGTTCATCGCGGCCGCGAGCCCGGTGGTGTCCGCCAGCAGCGTCATGACCGGGTCCGCGACCTCGGCGGGGACCGTGTCGACGAAGACCTCCCAGGCCCGGAGGATCAGCGCGCACATGGCGCTCCCGGCCTCGGCGCGCGCGGTCAGGCGGTGCGGCGCGAACATCTCGAGCACGTCGGTCAGCGGGGCCAGGCCGTCCGGAGGCGCATCCAGGAAGGCGCGGTGCATCGCCGCGAGGCGCTCGACCATCACTCGCGTCGATGCCGTCGACAGTGGGCGGTCCCAGCTGAGCACCGCGTCGCCCAGGTCGCGCATCACGATCACGGTGGTGTGGTCGTCCTCGACCCAGCCGTCCACGATCGCGTGGCCGACGCCGGGCGGGAGGCGGTCGAGGATCCCGGAGCGCCAGAGCAGGTGCTCCGGGGCGACCGTCGTACCGATGACTCGCTTCACCACGAGGGCGCGGCCGTCCGCGAGCCAGACCCTCTCGAGTCCCGCACCCGACTTCCCGTCATGTCCCGCCAGGGCCTCGCGGCGTACCGCGTCCTGCAGCAGCTCCGATGGCGCCACCCGATCACCGTGGCACTCGTCCCGCGCCGCCACAACACCTAAGAACGGGAAGCCGCCGGCCGATGGGGTCCAGGAAGAGACCCAAGGAGGGGTAGCAACATGAGTGCCGAGCCGATGGAGCGGCTGGCCAGGCGCTTTCGCGCGCGCCCGACAGGCACGATCCTGGAGGGACTGCACGCGGAGGGCTGGTCGGTATTCACTGACGTGCGATGGCCTGGAAGCCGCCGCGGCAGCGTGGACCACGTGATCGTGGGCCCGCCGGGTGTCTTCGTCATCGACGTCAAGGACTGGGCGGGCCGGATCGAGGTCCGCGACAACAGCTTCTGGTGCCGCGGTCGTCGCCAGCACCGCGTGCTCGGCCAGGCCAGCGAGGCAGCACATGCCGTCGCCGGGCTGGTCAGCGGTCCTGCCGCGAGCACCGTCCGGTCGGCGATCTGCTTCGAGCGCGACGAGGCGCTCGTCGGCTGGTGCTACGAGGTGATGATCTGCTCGACCGCGAACGTGCGCGAGATGCTCACCCGGCGCCCTCCGATGCTGTCGGCCGAGGAGGTCACGCTGGCCTCGATCGAGCTCGACCTCGGCTTCCGCGCCGCCGCCGACCCGCCGCCGCGTACGCCGCGCCTGCAGATGCCGGGCCAGCGCCGCTCGCGCCGGCCCCGGGAACCGCGGATCCGCCGCACCGAGCCGCGGATCAGCCGCACCTTCCGGCGCGGCGTCCTCAAGCTGAGCGTGCTCGGCCTGGTCGGGATCCTGGCGATCTCGCAGGTGCCCAAGGTGATCGAGTACGGCGGGCACCTCAAGGACCGAGCCGTCGACGCCGTCCGCCCCGAGACCGTGCTGCCGCAGATCGGCTTCGACAGCTGCGCGGCGCTGCGCAAGGTCTACCCCGACGGTGTCGGCACCGTCGCCGCCGTACGCAAGGTCAAGGGGCCGTGGGGAGTCCCCGCGATCCAGCCGGACGTCTACCGGGCCAGCGAGGTCCTGGACAAGGATCGCGACGGGCTGGTCTGCGAGCGCGCGGACCGCTGACGAGGCGAGCAGGCAGACCCCGGGCTCCGCGATCTGCTGAACCGTCTGGACGGCGAGGCCGATCTCCTGGGCGAAGGTCAGAGCTCCACGACATAGGCGTCATGGTCGGATAGCCGCCGGTCGCCATGGACCGCGATGTGGTCGATGCTGAGACGGCCATCGCGCTCGCCGGGTGCGGATCCGGCAGAGGAGTGAGTGCTGACCGGCTCGCGACACCCGCCCACCGTCGACGGGCTGCCATCTCCATCGCTGAGCGGTGCAGCTCGTAGCCGGGGAGGCTCAGACCGTCGCTGACCTCGGTCAGCAACAGGACGTCACAGTCGAGCTCGAGCAGGAATCTCGACCGGTCCTCCGTGCGGCGGCCCTCGATGTTCCAGGTGCCGATCCTCATCGAAGCGGTGGTGTCGAGGCTCGCTTCGCTCGCACTTCAACACCGGGTCGTTGGTCGAGCTTGTCGAGACCCTCGGGGCTGAGCGTCTGCCCTTGGCTCGCTGGGTCTCGACGACGCTCGCTGGCGCTCGCTGCTCGACCACCGTGGGACCTCGACCACCGGGGCAACTCAACGCGGCGGGCGGGGGAGCAGGACCGGGATGCGGTCGACGACGTCCTGGTACGACGGGCGGCGCTCGAGGCTGCGCTTCTCCATCATCGGGATGCTGACGAACAGGAACAGCAGGACCATCGCGACGGCGCCGACGAAGAGCCACCACCAGTCGGACGGTGAGGCGGCGAGACCGAAGAGGCCGAGGGCGAACCAGAAGGTGATCTCGCCGAGGTAGTTCGGGTGGCGCGACCAGGCCCAGAGGCCCTGGTCCATCACCTGGCCGGGCTGCCGGGTGCGGACGAAGCGGTGCATCTGGGTGTCGGCGCCGAGCTCGAGGGCCACGGCCGCAAGTCCGACGACCACGGCGAGCCAGTCGATCCAGGACACGTCGCGACCGACCTGGGTGACGGCGACGTACACCGGGACCATGCCGAGGAAGACCTGGAGGGTGGGGACCAGGTGGATGCCGACGAGGTCGGCGACCAGCTCGAAGCGGCCGGCGTTCGCGCGGACCTCCGCGTAGCGCCAGTCCTCGTGGTGCAGGCCGGGGAAGGTGTAGACCCAGTTCGCGGTCAGCCGCACGGCCCACACGAGGATCACGCCGACGACCAGCCAGTTGCGCAGGTCGTTCACGTCGGGCGTGCTCTCGCTCCACCAGTACACGGCGAGCAGCGGCGGGATCACGCTCCAGTACGCGTCGTAGAAGCTCGAGTTGTGGTGCGCCCGGCTGAAGCCGAAGATCACCAGCGTCGCGAGGACGTCCGCGATCAGGCCGTCCAGCCAGAGGTACGACGTGTCGGGGCCGGCGTAGAGCCACGCGGCGCCGACGGCGATGGCGACGACGTACGCGAGGAGGACGTGCGCCAGGGACCGGGATCTGCTCACGGCGCAGACCGTAGTGGCTGGATCAGCCGCTGGTCCTCGGAACGGGGATGTGCGCTGCGACCGTGTCCGGGTAGAACTCCGGGTCGCGCACGTACGTGCCGCGTACGGCGGGCAGCCGCATGTACGACAGCCGACTCGCCTCGTGCCGGGACTTGCGGATGCCGTCGATGACCAGGCCGCCGAGGAACAGCAGGCACCCGATCATCACCAGGAACCCGGCGACGATCAGCGTGGGCATCCGCGGCACCATCCCCGTCTGCACGTACTGCACCAGCACCGGGATCGCGAGGACGGTCGCGGTGAACATCAGCAGCGCCGAGATCAGCCCGAAGTAGTAGATCGGGCGCTCGTGCCGGGTGAGCGTCATGATCACGTTGAGGATCTTCCAGCCGTCGCGGTACGTGCGCAGCTTGGACTCCGAGCCCTCCGGCCGGTCCTTGAAGCCGACGTCGACGGTGGCCGACGGGATGCGCAGCGCGAGCGCGTGCACGGTCAGCTCGGTCTCGATCTCGAACTCGCGCGACACCGCCGGGAAGCTCTTCACGAACCTGCGGGAGAAGATCCGGTAGCCCGAGAGCATGTCGCCCATGGTGTCGCCGAAGATGCCGGTGACGATCCGGTTCAGCGCCTTGTTGCCTGTCTCGTGGCCGGCGCGGTACGCATCTCCGCGACGTACGCCGACCACCTGGTCGAGGTTCTCCTCGATGAGCTTCTCGATCATCGCCGGCGCCGCGGTGGCGTCGTACGTGTCGTCGCCGTCGATCAGCAGGTAGATGTCGGCGTCGATGTCGGCGAACGCGCGCCGGACGACATTTCCCTTGCCCTTGTGGGGTTCTGAGCACACGATGGCGCCGGCTTCGCGGGCGCACTCGACGGTGTGGTCGGAGCTGACGTTGTCGTAGACGTAGACGGTGATGCCGGGCACCGCCGCCTTCAGGTCGGCGACGACGGTCGCGACGGCTGCCTCTTCGTTGTGGCAGGGCACGACGGCCGCGATGCGGTACCGCTCTGCTGCTGTGGACACACGACCCCCTGGACGATCCCCCGAGACCGACTTTTCCGGTCAACGGGGCAATGAACGCGGGGTTACGGTGCGGTAGATCTCATCGAGCCGGTCGACATGCACGTCCCAGGAGTACGCCGCTCGCGCGAACGCGGCTCCCTCGGCGCCGGACCGCCGCATCTCGTCGGGGTCGGCGACCAGCTTGCGCAGCGCCTCGGGCAGGTCGCCGGCGGCCATGTCGACGAACCGCACGCCCGGCCCCGTGGTCCACGGCGAGTGCAGCGCCGGGTCCTCGCGCAGCAGCACGGGCAGCCCGCTGGCCATCGCCTCGAGCACGGTGAGCGGGCACTCGCCGACCGACGCGACGATCATCACGTCGGCGCCGGCGTACACCCCCGGCATCTCGTCGGCCGGCACGGCGCCCAGGAACCGCAGCCGCGGATCGTCCACCCCGGCCGGCCGCGACCCACCGGCGAACGCGATCTCGTACTCGTCGCCGGCAGCGGCCGCGACCAGGTCGAACCCCTTCTTCGGAACGAACCGCCCGACGAACAGCGCCACCGGCTTGTCCCGCGCGACGGGCGGGCGCGGGTGGAAGCGTGCCGTGTCCACGCCGTTGCCGAGCACGACGACCTTCGGCAGCCCGCGGGCGACGTGGTCGTCGATCGCCAGCACCCGGCGCGCGCCGCTGAGCACCAGCCGGCCGAACGTCGCGAGCACCGCGCCCTGCGCCAGCCGCACCAGCGCCGACGTGTGGTGCACGAAGCCGACGTGCCGGTGCACGACGTACGGGGTCCGCAGCACCAGGCACCAGAACGCGGCGACCCAGCTCGAGACGTAGAGGACGTCGTGGACGTGCACGACGTCAGCGCGACGGACCTCGCGGAACAGCACCCACAGCAGCCGCGGCGAGAACAGCGGGAACGGCACGCCGTACCGCTCCTCCATGCCGTTCCACGCCCACACCCGCACGGTGCGCACGCCGTCCTCCGTCCGGGTGCCGGAGCCGCTGCTGACGACGCTGACCTCCCAGCCGCGGTCGTGGAGCCCGCGCGTCTCCGCCGCCACGACCGTCTCCAGACCGCCCAGGTGCGGCAGCACCTGGTGCGCGACGTGGAGAACACGTGGTCTGGACAGTGACACGCGCCCTATATGCCCCCGCGTAACCGGCCCGACACCCTCGCGTTGACCGGACGTGGGCAATCACCCCTGGTATCGACGCGTGCTTCCGGTCACCGCCCTGGCGGTCGGGCTGGTGGCGCTGCTCGCCGCGCTCGTCCCGGGTGTCCGCGACCAGGTCGCGCTGTCCCTGACCCACGAGCAGCAGGAGTACGTCGCGCTGTCGTTCGCGCGCGACCCTGCCGGGAAGGTGCCGGTCTGCGTCCGGTCCGGCAAGGACCTGCTCGTGGGCTTCGCCATCGACAGCCAGCTCCAGCAGGCGCGCACCGTCGAGTACGTCGTCACCGTCGGCAGCGTCCGACGTGTCGACACCGTCGACGTGGAGCCCGGCGAGGTCACGCGCATGACCGAGGCCGTGAAGCCTCCCCGAGGCAGCTTCCCGGTGTCCGTGTCGCTGCCCGACCTCGACCGGCGGATCACCGCGCACTGCGAGGGGAGGCCGCAGTGAGGGTCGCCGTGGTGACCCCGCGGTTCGCGCCGGACCCCGGGGGAGTCGAGCAGTACGCCGCCTGGGTCGCGCGCACCCTGCGCGACCACGGTCACGACGTCACCGTGATCACGACCGGCCGGGCGCGGCGCAGCTCCGAGACGTCGTACGACGGCATCCCGGTGCTCCGGCTCGGCACCTGGCTGACGCTCTCCAACACCCCGCTCAACCCGCTGTGGGCCTGGCAGCTGCGCCGCCTGCTGCGTCGCTTCGACGTCGTCAACGCGCACGCGCCGGTGCCCGGACTGGCCGACCTCGCGGCGTTCCTGTCGCCGGCGCCGGTCGTGCTGACCTACCACTCCGGGTCGCTGGTGAAGGGCGACCACCGGGTCGACCCGTTGCTGCGTGCCTACGAGCGGCACGTGCTCCCGCGGGTGTTCCGGCGGAGCGCCGCGCTGGTCGCGGTCTCGCCGGTCTCGCTCGCGCACGCCACCGGTCGCGCCCGCCTGATCCCGCCCGGCGTCGACACCGGGGTCTTCACCCCGACCGGCGAACCCCGCGAGCGCCGCGTCCTGTACGTCGGCCGCGTCGAGCAGTCCTCGCGCTGGAAGGGCCTGCAGGTGCTGGTCGACGCGCTGCCGCAGCTGCGCGCGCTGGCGCCCGACGCGCGGCTCACGATCGTCGGCGCGGGCGACGACGTCGTACCGCTGCAGAAGCGCGCGGCCGACCTCGGCGTCGCCGACCTCATCGACTGGGCCGGACACGTCGACCACGCCGAGCTGCCGGCGTACTACCGCCGCGCCGGTGTCACCGTGCTGCCGTCGCTGACCGAGGCGGAGTCGTTCGGGATGGCGCTGGCGGAGGCGATCGCGTGCGGCTGCCCGGTCGTGGGGTCCGCCGTCGGCGGCATCCCGTACGTCGTCCGCGACGGCGTCGACGGTCGTCTGGTGCCGCCCGGCGACCCGGCCGCGCTGGCCGAGGCGCTGGCGGGGGTGCTCGACGAGGCGATGACCGTCGAACCCGGCCGGTGGGGCTGGGAGCAACGCGTGGAGGACACGGTGCAGGTGATGGGGGACGTGATGAGGGAGGCCGTTCGATGATGACCGAGGAGAGGGTCGCGCGGCTGCGCGCGGCCGTTCCCGCGACGCTGCTGCCGGCGCTGGTGGCGGCCCGCACCCACGCGGAGTGGCGCCGCGAGGAGGTCCGCGAGGACGCCCGCGCCCAGATGCGCTTCCTGCTCGAGCACGCGCGTCCCGACGCTGACCTCGACGCGGTCGCGCGGGCGTACGTTCGCTACCAGGCCCGGCGCGGCGAGCTGCGCTGGCACCCGAGGCTGATCACCGGCCTGCGGGTGCAGGGCATCCACCGGCTCCGCGAGGCGCGGGCGATCGGCCGCGGCGTGGTCCTGAACTTCATGCACCACGGCTACTACGACGGTGCGTTCGCCTCGATCGCCCGGCTCGGCGTCCCGGGGCACCTGGTCGCGTACCCGTACATGCTCGAGCCGGACGCTCCGGCCTGGCTCCGCCAGCACGTGAAGGTCGCGACGACCCACGGCGGCACCGCCGTCAGCGCCGCGGTCGGCACCCAGGGCATGACCGACCTGCTGCAGCGCGGCGAGGTCGTCGCGATCGCCACCGACGTTCCGGGGCGTACGCCGCTGACGTTCGCGGGCCGCGAGGTGCTCGGCTCGTTCGGTGCCGCCCGCCTCGCGATGTCCACGGACTCCCCGGTCGTGGTGATCACCTCCGAGGAGGACGCGCAGGGGCCGTTCATCCAGGTCCACGAGGCGTTGCGGCCCGCCGACTTCGCGGACCCGGCGCCGCTGCTCGAGCGGATGCTCGCCATCCACGAGGCCGTCGTGCTGCGCTGGCCCGAGGCGACCGACCTGCCGCTGTCGCGCTGGGGATCGGTCGAGGAGCGCGTCACCCATGCATGACACCGCCGTCCTCGAGCGGGTCGAGACGTCGTACGCCGACGCCCCGCCCCGACGTCGCCGCGAACGGCTGCGCTGGCGCGTGCTCGCGCTGGTCGCCGCGCAGGCGGTCGTCGCGCTCGACCTCGACGTCCCCGTGCTGCGCGCGGCGGTCGCGCTGGTCACGTTCGTGGCGCTGCCGACGCTGGTCCTCGCCCGCCGGGCGACCCGGCTCCCGTACGCGTTCGCCCTGAGCCTGCTCGGTCTCGTCGTCGGCGGACTGCTGCTCGACACCGTGCTGCCGTGGGTCGGGGTCGATCACCCGCTGGCGCCGCTGCCGCTGGCGGTCACGTGGCTCGTCGTCGACCTCGCGCTGCTGCTCTGGCGTCGGGACGTACCCCTCGTGCCCCCGGGCTCGATCCGGCCCCTGCTCGATGCCCGGTTCGTGCTCGCGCCGACCCTCGCCGCGGTCGGCCTGCTGCTGTCGGTCGTGGGCGCGATCCGGCTCAACAACGGGGCTTCCGGCGTCGTGGCGGTCGCCGCGGTGCTGGTCGGTGCGGCCGCGCTGCTCGCTCAGCTGATGCGTGGTCGCCGCACGCACGACGGCTGGGTGATCGGCCTGGTCGCGGCCGGGCTGCTGCTCGCGACCTCGCTGCGGGGGTGGGCGATCACCGGTCACGACATCCAGGCGGAGTACCTCGCGTTCCGGCTCACGGATGGCGCGCAGAACTGGGAGATGAGCGCGCTGCCCAGCGCGTACAACGCCTGCCTCAGCGTCACGATCCTGCCCACGGTGCTCGCGCAGGCGACCGGCCTGTCCGGGCTGGTGGTTTTCAAGCTGCTGCTGCAGCTGGTGTTCGCGGTCGTGCCGGTGCTGACGTACCTCTTCGCGCGCCGCTTCATCCCGCGGCGGCTGGCGTTCGCGGCCGCGGTCCTCACGATCGCGTTCCCCACCTTCTACACCGACATGCCGTACCTCGTGCGCCAGGAGATGGCGTTCTTCTTCCTCGCGACGCTGCTGCTCGCCGCGACCGAGCGCCGGGCCAACCGGCTGCTGGTGTTCGCCCTCGGCGTCGGCGTGGTTCTGTCCCACTACTCCACGACGTACGTGCTGCTGATGGCACTGGTCGCCGCGCTGATCGGGATGACGGTGTTCCGCAAGGGGCAGCGCGCGAAGCCCGTGCTGGCTCACCCGCTGATGGTGCTGGCGCTGCTCGTCACCACGCTCGCGTGGGCCGGTCCGATCACCGGGACCGGCGGTCACGCGCGGGAGGTGCTCAGCGAGACCGTGCACGCGATCACCGGCTCCGGCGACGACGGGCCGAGCTCGTCGGACACGTCGTACTGGCTGCTCTCCGGGGACCAGACATCGCCCGAGGAGCGGATGGCGACGTTCGTCGACGCGACCCTCGACTACCGGGCCGCGGAGATCCCCGAGGAGCTGCAGGTGCTCCCGAACCCCGGCCCGGAGGTGACCGAGCCCGAGCTGTACCCGGTCGCGTCCACGCCGGTGAAGCTGGCCTGCGCGCTGGTGATGCAGGCGTTCCTGCTGCTCGGCCTGGTCTGGCTGCTGCGCCGCCGCAAGGACAGCGGGTTCCCGCGCGAGGTCGTGTTCCTGGTGTGGGGCTCGATGGCCGCGCTCGGGCTGATCGTGGTGGTGCCGAACCTGTCGGTCGACTACGGCGTGCTGCGCGCGTTCCAGCAGACGTTGCTGGTCGTTGCGCCGGTGATGGCGATGGGCATGTGGTTCGTGCTGCGCCGCCGGTTCCTGTGCGCCGTCACCCCGGTCGCGCTGCTCGTCGTGCTCGCCGCCACCCAGCAGCGGATCGGGATCGCGAACGCCGGCGTCTACTACGACCGGTTCTTCACGACCGACTCCGCGATCCACGGCATCGAGTGGCTGGGCACGACCGACCGCGCCGACAAGCGCAACGAGCGGATCATCGCCAACCGCAACGTCAACGTCCGGCTGCTCGGCATGAGCGACAACCGGGCGCCGGTCTCCGACCGGCTGTTCCCGACGATGCTCTCGCGCGACGGCTACGTCTTCGTCGACGGGCAGATCCTCGACCAGGGCGAGTCGACCGTGTTCTGGACCGGCGACCTGCTGACCTACACGTACCCGATCCGTGCGCTCGACCGGAACCTCGACCGGATCTACGACGCACCCCAGGCCCGGGTCTACCGATGAGGGACAGGCTGCTGAGCAACTCCCTGCTCGTCCTTATCACCACCCTGCTGATGGCCGGGGCGGGCGCGGCTTTCTGGGTGATCGCCGCGCGGCTCGCCTCGCCCGAGGAGGTCGGCCTCGCCGGATCGCTGGTCGCGGCCGGCGACTCGCTGGCGCTGTTCGCCCAGCTGGGTCTGAACATCGCGATCGTGCGCACGATCCCGGCGAGCTCCAGGCGCGCCGCCGACATCGTCACCGCCGCGCTGGTCGTGGTCGGTGCGGGTGCGGTGTTCGCCCTCGGGTACGCCGTCCTCCTCCCGGCCACCTCGCCACGACTGGCCGACGTGCTCCACTCGCCCCTGGTGATCGCGGTGTTCTGCGTGCTGGTCGCCGCGACCGCCCTCAACGTGCTCACCGACAGCGTGTTCCTCGCGATCGACCGGGTCTGGTCGTTCCTGCAGCTCAACGGCGTCCTGATGGGCGTGCTCAAGTGCGGGCTGCCGTTCCTGCTCGCGGGCGCCGGGGCCTTCGGGTTGTACGGCGCGTTCGGGCTCGCGATCCTCTGCTGCGCGCTGGCCAGCCTGGCGGTGATCCTGCGTCACGTGCCCGGCTCGCGCCGACCGTCGCCCTCGCCGCAGCTGCTCGCCAACCGCGGCTTCGCCGCCGCGGGCTACGTGACCTACGTGCTCACGGTCCTGCCGCTGCTGGTCTTCCCGCTGCTGGTCGTCAACGCCCTCGGCTCGGCCGAGGCCGGGTCGTACTTCATCGCGTTCCAGGTCGCGATGCTGCTCAACGCCGTGGTGCTCGCCGTCGCCAACGCGACCTACGCCGAGACCGAGCGCGCCGAGCACGGCCGGCACGCGGTGGTCCGCAAGGGCGGGCTGCTCCTCGCAGGGGCGTCGGTCGGCGGCTGCCTGGTGATGCTCGTGCTGGCGCCGTACCTGCTCGCGATCTTCGGCTCCCACTACGTCGACGAGGGCACCGCCACGCTGCGCGTGCTCGCGCTCGGCGCGGTCGGCGCGGCCTTCAACTACTGGGGGATGATGCGGCTGCGGCTGGCCGCAGACCTCGTCGCGATGATCTCGGTGCAGGCCGTCAGCACCGTCGTGATGCTGGTGATGGCGGTCTCCCTCGCCGACCGCGGCACCGTCTGGGTCGCGGCGGCATGGGGCATCGGGCACGCGGTGGGCGGGCTGCTCGGCTACCTCGTCACCGCGACCGTGGCCGGCTTCGCCGACGACGCGCCTCAGCGCGACGAGGAGCTGACGCCGGCATGAGGACTCCGACTCTGAGGAACGGCGCCGTCTCCGCCGTGCTCGCGACGCTGCGCGTGACCCTACGACTACTCGAGCGCGTGGTCCCGCAGAGCCGGTCGGTCGTGGTGACGGCGTACCCGGAGACCGAGGGCAACGGCGTCGAGGTGGCCCGCGCGCTCGTGGACCGCTACGCCGGCCGCGTGGTCTGGCTGCGCGACGGCGGCCCGGTGCCGCCCGAGATCCAGGCGCTGGCGGCGCGCGGGCTGGTGCTGGCGCCGAAGGCCAGCGCGCGTGGGCTGTGGGCGTACCTGCGCGCCGAGGCGGTGCTGTTCACCCACGGGCTCTACGGCAGCCCGCGACTGCGCAAGCCGGTCGTGAACCTCTGGCACGGCGACGGACCCAAGGGGATCGCGCCGTCCAAGGACGCCGGCCGCCTGATCGAGAGCACGTACTTCGTCGGCAGCACGCCCCTGTTCTCGCACCACCAGGCCGCGACGTTCGGCGTGCCCGCCGACCGGGTGCTGCTCACCGGCAACCCGCGCACCGACCAGCTGTGGCGCGACGTCGAGCCCGATCGGCTCGCCGCACTCGGGATCACCGCGGACTTCGTGGTGTGGATGCCGACGTTCCGCACCGCCCGCGCGGTCGGCGCGATGCGCGCGGGGGGCCCGGTCTCACCGGATCGGGCCGGGCTCGCCGAGCTCGCCGCCGGGCTGCGCGCCCAGGGCCGCCAGCTGGTCGTGAAGCCGCACCCGATGGACGCCGACCGCCGCGACTGGCCCGGCGCGGTGACCGTCGACGAGACGGCGCTGGCCGCGGCGGGCGTGACGCTCTACGAGCTGCTGGGCGCCTCGTCGGGCCTGGTCACGGACTACTCGAGCGTGTGGGTCGACTACCTGCTCACCGACCGGCCGATCGCGTTCCTGGTCCCCGACCGCGACACCTACGACCGCGCGCTGCACCCCGCCGACGTCCTCGACTGGGCTCCCGGCGAGGTGGTCGACCTCGACCGCGAGCCGTTCGCCCGGTTCCTCGCCGACGCCGATGCCGGCCGCCGCCGCGAGGTCGCGGCGCGGATCGGGCTGAACCTGTCGGCGACGTCCGCGGACGACCTGGTGACCGCGCTGGTCAAGCTCGGGGTGCTGGGGTCGGCGTGACCTCCCGGGCCGGGCCGAGCACGTCGCTGCGCGGGCGCAGGAACGGCCGCTCCAGGTATCGGTAGCTCAGCACGGTCAGCCCGACCGCGGACGCCACGGCGACCAGCCCGAGCAGCGGCTTGGGCGCCGGTGCCTCTTCGAGCAGCAGGAACGGCACGACGTGCCAGAGGTACAGGCTGTAGCTGTGCCGGCCCACCGTCGCGAGCCACGGGTGGCCGAGCAGCCGGTGGCCGGTCCGGATCAGCACCACCCCGGCGGCGACGGCGACGGGCACGCCGACGTACCGGTAGACCGGGCTGTCGCCGTCCGGCCCGAGCAGGGAGTACGCCGCGACCGCGGCCAGCGCGAGCGCCGCGGGCAGGTTGCCGCGGGGAGGCGCGGGCCGACCACGGTCGACGAACCACAGCGCGAGCGCGGCGCCCACGAGCAGCTCCGCGCAGCGCGCGGTCGGGCCGAAGTAGAACCAGAACGTGCCGAGGGCCAGCGAGGCGGCGTAGTCGACCGCCGCCACCGCGACCGACACCGTCGCCAGCCGGCGGGCGCTCCAACCGCGGCGCCGCGCGGCGATCACGGCCACCGGCCAGAGCGCGTAGAAGTACCACTCGACCGCGAGCGACCAGGTCTGGCCGAACGGCTGCAGCGCCGGCAGCCACAGGCTGCCCTCCTGCTCGGCGGCGTACGGCGACGACAGCTGGGTGAGCACGATGACGCCGCGGCGGGCCACGTCGACGGGGTCGAGCGGCGCCCACGGGACCACGGCGTACAGGACCACGGAGCCGGCGACGAGGCCGAGCAGCGCGGGGTAGAGGCGGACCAGCCGGCGGCGCATGAAGGGTGCCCAGTCGGACGGCGTGCGCCAGAGCATCGTGGTGATGATGAAGCCGCTCAGCACGAAGAACAGGTCGACGCCGATCACGCCACCGTGGAAGAACGGGACGTACCAGCTGAACCAGTGGAGCGCGAGCACGGCGACGATCGCGACGGCGCGGATGCCGTCCAGGTAGTCCACGCGTCCGGTCGCCACGTGTCCGTAACGAGTGGGGGTCCCTGGTCGTTATGCCGCACGATCCAGCCATCCATGAAACCCTGGAGACATGCGTATCGGGACGCTGACGGTTCTTGCTGCCACCTTCACGGTCGCCCTCCAGGGCGTGGCCGTCGCAGCGCCGGCGCCACCTCACGACCGCGACGTGGCGATCAAGCGGGTCCAGGCGATCGCCTCGGACTCCGTTGTCGACACCTACGGCGTCGGCATCCACACGAACTTCCTGGACACGCCCTACCGCGACGCCGACGCGGTCGCCGCCGCAGTGAAGGACCTCGGCGTCCGTCACGTGCGCGACGACCTGTACCTGGACGCGCCGCGGCAGTACGCCGCGATCCGGACGGTCGCCGCTGCCGGCGCCCGGTTCGACCTGATCCTCGGCCGCCCCGACGGCTCGGCCACGCCCACCGACTACGTCGAGACCGTCGCCCGGCTCGCGCCGGGCGCGGTCGAGAGCATCGAGGGCGTCAACGAGTGGGACCTCAAGGGCGGGGACGGCTGGGTCCCGGAGATGGTCGGGTGGCAGCGCGGGATCTGGGACGCCGCCCGGGCGAACCCGGCGACCGCGGACCTGCCGGTGCTGTCGCCCGCGCTCGCCTTCCGCTGGAACTACGCCCAGGTCAGCGACCTGTCGCCGTACGCCCACTTCGCCAACGCGCACATGTACCCGGGCGGCTACCGGCCGACCACCGAGATCGCCCGGATCCTCCAGGCGCTGCTCGGGACGGTGCCCGATCGGCCGGTGATCACCACCGAGGCGGGCTACCACAACGCGGTCAACGCCTCGAGCAGCCACCCGGCGGTGCCCGAGGACGTCGCCGGCGCCTACCTGCCGCGGCTGCTGCTCGAGCACGTCGCGGCGGGCGACCACCGGATGTACAGCTACGAGCTCATCGACTCGTTCGACGACCCGGACCTGGACAACCCGGAGGCACACTTCGGGCTGCTGCGTCACGATCTGAGCCCGAAGCCGGCGTACGTCGCGATGAAGCGGCTGCTGCACCGGCTCGCCGACCCGGGCCCGGCGTTCGACCCCGGCTCGCTGGCGTTCCGGGTGGACGGGCTCCCGGCAGACGCGCGCACGCTGCTGACCCAGCGGCGCAACGGGCGCTTCGTGCTGTTGCTGTGGCGCGACGTGACGCTGTACGACCCGGCCCGCAAGGTCTACCGGCCGGCGACCGCGAGCGACGTGACGCTGCAACTGGCCCGGCGCGCGCGGATGACCGTGCACCGGCCGTCCGAGCCCGGGTTCTCCCGATCGGCCACGCGGGGTAGGACGCTGCCCCTGGCGCTGGACGGGCACGTGACGGCGGTGACGATCGTGCCCCGGCACCCGATTCCGCCAAGGTAAAGCGGGGCACCGGGGGGTGTGATCCACACCCTGGCCCCCAGCGACCTCGAGCTCCTCGGCAAGGAGCTCGACACCATCCGGCAGGACGTCCTGGACGACCGCGGCGCGCGCGACGCTGCCTACATCCGGCGGCTGGTCCGGGTGCAGCGGCTCGTCGAGCTGAGCAGCCGGGCGATGCTGATGGGCAGCCGTCGCCGTACGCCGTGGCTGCTCGGTACCGCCGGCCTGGCCGTGGCGAAGGTCCTCGACAACATGGAGATCGGCCACAACGTCCTGCACGGCCAGTGGGACTGGATGCGGGACCCGAAGATCCACTCGTCGACCTGGGAGTGGGACCACGTGACGCCGGCCGCGCAGTGGAGGCGGGCACACAACGACACCCACCACCGGTTCACGAACATCATCGGCCAGGACAACGACCTCGGCTACGGGATCATGCGCGTCGACGAGGCGCAGCCGTGGGAGCCGCGCTACCTCCTGCAGCCCGCGTGGAACCTGGTGACCGCGTGCATCTTCGAGTACGGCATCGCGATGTTCGACCTCGACCTCGGCGAGCACCTCCGCGAGAAGCGGCGGATGTCACCGGAGAAGAAGGCCGACGTCCGCGTCATGCTCACGAAGGCGCGCCGGCAGCTCGTCAAGGACTTCGTCGTCTACCCGGCGCTGTCCGGGCGGGCGTGGAGGACGACGCTCGCGGCGAACGCGACCGCGAACCTGCTCCGCAACCTCTGGAGCCACTCGGTGATCATGTGCGGCCACTTCCCCGAGGGAGTGTCGACGTTCGAGCAGGAGTCGCTCGACGAGAACGAGACGCGCGGGCAGTGGTACCTGCGGCAGATGCTCGGCTCGGCCAACATCTCCGGCTCGCGGGCGCTGCACCTGATGACCGGCAACCTGTCGCACCAGATCGAGCACCACATCTTCCCGGACCTGCCGTCCAACCGGTACGTCGAGATCGCGCCGCGCGTGCGCGCGGTCTTCGACCGGTTCGACCTGCCCTACAACGCCCGGCCGATGGTCAAGCAGGTCGCCAGCGCCTGGCACAAGGTGGTCCGGCTGTCGCTGCCGAACGGCTGGCTGGCCGACACCAACCGGCGCAACCTGCTCCCGCAGCTGCGGCGGCTGGCGGTGCGGCCGGCCTGAGGTCGTCGGGTGGGTCGGGCTGGGTCGGGCTGCGTCGGGCTGCGTCGGGCTGCGTCGGGCTGCGTCGCAGTTTCACCATGTGATGCAGGCGAACCTGCACTTCACATGGCGTGCAGGCCATGAGAAGTGCCGGTTCACCCACTGAACATGGTGAAACAGCAACGGGGCGCCACCCACTGAACATGGTGAAACAGCAACGGGGCGCCACCCACTGAACATGGTGAAACAGCAACGGGGCGCCACCCACTGAACATGGTGAAACAGCAACGGGGCGCCACCCACTGAACATGGTGAAACAGCAACGGGGCGCCACCCACTGAACATGGTGAAACAGCAACGGGGCGCCACCCACTGAACATGGTGAAGCAGCAACGGGGCGCCACCCACTGAACATGGTGAAACAGCAACGGGACGCCACCCACCGCTCAGACCTCGGCGTGCTCGGGGTGCTCGGCCTCGTACTCCGCCTGCGGGCCGGGGACGACGTGCGTGGTGGCGCGGACGACCGGGACCAGGATCGCGACGAGCGTCGCGGCGGTGGCGGTGATCGCCAGCAGCAGGAAGCCGTGGGAGTAGCCGGACTCGGTGGGCAGCCCGGTCGGCTGCAGCTGGCTGGTGACCACGGTGGCGACGAGGGCGGAGCCGATGGCGCCGCCGACGGTGCGGATGTTGGTGTTCATGCCGCTGGCGACGCCGGTCTGCGACTGCGGGACGGCGGCGACCACGAGGTTCGACATCGCGGCGAACGCGAGACCGAAGGCGAGACCGAGGAAGGTGGTCTCGACGACGATCATCCAGACCTCGTCGTGGAAGAACGCCAGGCCGAACATACCGATCGCGGTGAGGCCGGCGCCGAACACCAGCAGCAGCTTGGAGCCGAGTCGCGTCGCGAGGCGGCCGGCGGCGACACCGCCGATGAAGCTGGCGACGGTCTGCGGCAGCAGCAGCAGTCCGGACTCGGTGACGGTCGCGCCGAAGCCGTAGCCGGCGATCTCGGGGGTCTGCAGGAACTGCGGCAGGAACGCGAAGCTCGAGTACATCCCGAAGCCGAACAGCAGCGCGACCAGGTTCACCGTCCACACGGTCGGGATCCGCATCATCTGCATGTCGACCAGCGGCTGGCTGCTGCGCGCCTCGGCGATGACCCACACCGGCAGCAGCACGGCGGCGACGACGAAGAGCGCGATGATCTCCGGCGAGCTCCAGCCCCAGTGGTGGCCCTGGCTCACGGCGATGAGCAGTGCGACCAGCCAGCCGGACATCAGCAGCGCGGTGAGGACGTTGATCCGGCCCGGGGTGCGCTCCGGCGACTCCGGCACCCAGATCGCGGCGGCGATCGCGGCGACGGTCGTCATGATCATCGGGATCCAGAACAGCCAGTGGTAGCTCAGCGCGTCGACCAGCGGCCCGGCGATGACGAGACCGACACCGCCGCCGACCGCGAGCAGCGCGGCCGCCGTACCGATCGCGGAGGCGACCTTCTCCCGCGGGAACTCGTCGCGGATGATGCCGAACGTCAGCGGCAGCACGCCGCCGCCGATGCCCTGGATCGCGCGGGCGACGATCATCACGGTGACGCTGGTGGCGACCGCGGCGAGCAGCGAGCCGACCGCGAGGGCGGCCAGCGCGACGACGAGCATCCGCTCCTTGCCGACCTTGTCGCCGACGCGGCCGATGATCGGGGTGAAGACCGACGCGGACACGAGGTACGCCGTGAGCACCCACGTCACCGTGGTCTGGTCGGTGTCGAGCGCGGCCTGGATCGTCGGGAGCACCGGGTTGACCATCGACTGGAGCAGCGAGAACGACGCCACGCCGACGCAGAGCACCACGAAGGTGACGCGATAGTCGGTACGGCGTTCGAGCGGGGCGGTCATCGGGGTCCTCACGGGCGCAGGGTCGGGCGTAACGCTCAACCCCACGATCCACTAGTTGATTCCGGCAACCAACAAGAAGTGCGATGTGACCTGGGTCGCGCCGGACCTCGAGTCAGCCCTTCAGCCGGCGACGGTCGCGCCAGGCGCCGGTGGACCAGAGCGCCCACAGCACGAGGACCGGCTGGAAGAACAGCCGCACGAACCGCTTCTGGTCGGTGTCCAGGCCGAAGGCGTCCGTGCCCTCGACGTACTGCGCGATGTTCCCCGGGAAGATCGCCACCAAGAACGCCGCGACCACCCACCCGACGGGGACCCTGCCGCGAGCCCAGCCGATCAGCGCCGCGCCGAGCGTCACCTCGACGACGCCCGAGACGATCACGACCGCGTCGTCGTTCACGGGGAACCAGCTCGGGACCTGGGCCTGGAACTCGTCGCGGGCGACGGTGAGGTGGGTGACGCCCGCGAAGGCCAGGATCGCGCCGAGCGCGACCCGGGCGAGCGTGCGCGGAGCGGACGTGGGCGGCGCGTCGAAGCGGCTCATGCCCGCACGCTAGCCAGGCCCGCCAAGCGCTCTCCTAGGCTGGGCGCGCCATGTTGTGCCATCACTTCGACGCCGGACGCTGCCGTTCGTGCAGCCTCCTCGGACTGCCGTACGACGTGCAGCTGCTCGACAAGCAGCGCCGGGTCGACGAGCTGGTCGGGGGAGTCGACTGGCTCGAGCCGGTCGCGAGCCCGCAGCTGGGCTTCCGCAACAAGGCCAAGATGGTCGTCCACGGCACGATCGAGGCGCCCACGCTCGGGATCCTCAACCCGGCCGGAGGCGGTGTCGACCTGCGCGACTGCCCGCTGCACACGCCGGGCATCCAGGCCGCGCTGCCCGTGCTCGCCGACTTCGTGACCCGCGCCGCGATCGCGCCGTACGACGTGCCGCAGCGCAGCGGCGAGCTCAAGCACCTGCTGGTGACCGAGTCGCCGGACGGCGAGCTGATGGTGCGGTTCGTGCTGCGCTCGCAGGAGCCGGTCACGCGGATCCAGAAGCACCTGCCGTGGCTGCGCGAGGCGCTGCCCGCGCTGGCGGTCGCGTCGGTCAACCTGCAGCCCGAGCACAAGGCGATCCTCGAGGGCGACCGCGAGCTGCTGCTCACCGGGCAGGAGACGCTGCGGATGCGGGTCAACGGGATCGACCTGCACCTGCGGCCGCAGAGCTTCTTCCAGACCAACACCGCGATGGCGGCCGCGCTGTACCGGCAGGCGCAGGCGTGGGCGGACGAGGTGGCGCCGCGGTCGGTGTGGGACCTGTACTGCGGGGTCGGCGGCTTCGCGCTGCACCTCGCCGGCCCCGGCCGCGAGGTGCTCGGCGTCGAGATCAGCACCGAGGCGATCGCCTCGGCGACGCTCAGCGCGCAGGAGGCCGGGGTGGCCGCGACGTTCGAGGTCGGCGACGCCACGACGTACGGCGGGGACGCGCCCGACCTGGTCGTCGTGAACCCGCCCCGCCGCGGCATCGGCCCCGAGCTGAGCGCCTGGCTCGAGAGGTCCGGGGTACGCCACGTCCTCTACTCGAGCTGCAACGCGCAGACCCTCGCGACCGACCTCGCCGCGATGCCGTCGCTGCGGCCCGTGCGCGGGCAGCTGCTCGACATGTTCCCGAACACCGGGCACTACGAGGTGCTGGTGCTGTTGCAGCGCTGAGGTGGTTTCGAGACAGGCCCCAGAGGGCCTTCCTCAACCACCGGGTCGGTGGTCGAGGTGCGAGGAGCGCTGGCGACGAGCCTCGAAACCACTGTCGGTGGACTACATCCCGCTGGCGCGGCAGCCCCGAGGGGAGCACGCTCGGGTCATGAGCACCGAGGAGACGTCCTTCACGCTCGGTACGGCGTTCCGCCCGGACACGCTCGGCGACGGCGCGGTCCGCGCGATGGTCGGCGTGCTCGACGCGCAGGACGTGGCGCCGTCGATCGAGCGGCTCCGGGCGTGGGCGCTGGCCGCGGGGGACGTGCAGCCCGGCGAGGTGTGCGTCGACATCGGCAGCGGGACCGGCGTGGTGACGCGACGGCTGGCCGCGGCCGCCGGTCCCGAGGGGCAGGCGATCGGCCTCGAGCCGAACGAGATGCTGCGGACGGTCGCCACGGAGCGCGCGGTCTCGTCGGAGTCGACCGCCGAGTTCCGGCCGGGCCTCGCGACCGAGATCCCGCTCCCGGACGCGAGCGTCGACCTAGTGTGGTGCGAGCGGGTGCTGCAGCACGTGCCGGACCCGGAGACCGCGATCCGCGAGATCGCGCGGGTGCTCCGCCCGGGCGGCCGGGCGCTGCTGCTCGACTCCGATCACGAGTCGCGGGTCGAGTCCTCCATCGAGCCGGAGGTCGCCCGGGAGATGCTGCTCGCGTTCATCGGCCAGCTCGCGAACGCACGCTCCGCACGGAACATCCCGCGGCTGGCGATGCAGGCCGGCCTGGTCGTCGATCCCGACATCGGGTCCTCGGCGCTGGTCTACACGCAGGACGAGCTGCGGGACTTCGAGCTGTACCGGCTGTCGGCCGACCAGGCGGTCGCGGAGGGCCGGATCACCCGTGAGCAGGCCGACCAGGCGGTCCGGTCGTTGACCGAGGCGGCCGGCCAGGGGTGGGCGTTCTCCTCGATCACCGTCTTCGGGTTCGTGTGCCGGAAGCCCTGAGTGGGCACAGTGAGACACATGAGAAGGCTCGGGATCCTCCTCGCCCTGCTGCTCGGCCTCACGGTGACGCCGGCGTTCGCCGCCGTCCCGACCGAGCGGACCGTCACCGACCCGGCCGAGCCGGGCATGGCCTGGGACATCCGCAGCGTGACCCTGCGGGCCGCCGACGGGCGGTTCGCCAAGGTCGTGGTCCGGCACAGCCGCCGGGTCGCCGCCGGCGACGGCATCGACCTGTGGTTCGACACCAACGACGACCGGGTGCCGGACATCTACGTCACCGGGGTCGGCTTCTCGGAGTACGCCGTCTTCAAGGCGCGCGGCTGGACCGGCCACGGCCGTGACATCAGCGACCGTGGCTGCGCGGCCCTCAGGATGGTCGGCCGGCGCTCGGTGGTCCGCATCGACCCGAGCTGCCTCGCGCCGTCCGCGCGGTACTCCGTCTCGGTGCGCTCCTCGGTCCACCAGGAGCCCGCCTCCACCGTCGACTTCGCGCCCGGTGAGCACCAGCTGACCCGCAAGGTCAGGTCCTCCCTGCCCGGTCAGTAGCCTCACGGCATGGAGCAGCGCACCCTCGGCAGGACCGGCCGCCGGGCCTCGGTCATCGGACTCGGCACCTGGCAGCTCGGCGCCGACTGGGGCGACGTCTCGGAGGACGACGCCCGCGCGGTGCTGCAGGCCTCGGTCGACGCCGGCGTCACGTTCTTCGACACCGCTGACGTGTACGGCGACGGCCGCAGCGAGCAGGTCATCGGGCGCTTCCTCGCGGACAACCCGAGCATCACCGTCGCCACCAAGATGGGCCGCCGGGCCGAGCAGCTCCCGGAGAACTACACCCTCGACAACTTCCGCGCCTGGACCGAACGGTCCCGCCGCAACCTCGGCGTCGACACCCTGGACCTCGTCCAGCTGCACTGCCCGCCGAGCGCCACCATCGACGCGGACGCGACGTACGACGACCTGGACACGCTGGTCGCGGAGGGCGCGATCGCGGCGTACGGCGTCAGCGTCGAGACCGTCGACCAGGCGCTGTCCGCGATCGCCCGGCCGCACGTCGCGTCGATCCAGATCATCCTCAACGCCTTCCGGCTCAAGCCGCTCGATGCGGTGCTCCCGGCGGCCGCCGAGGCCGGCGTCGCGATCATCGCGCGGGTGCCGCTGGCGTCCGGCCTGCTGTCGGGACGGTACGCCGCGGACACGACGTTCGCCCCCGACGACCACCGCACCTACAACCGGCACGGCGAGGCGTTCGACGTGGGGGAGACGTTCTCCGGTGTGGACTACGAGGCCGGTGTGAGCGCGGCGCAGGAGTTCACGGCCCTGGTGCAGGACCTCGACATGACGCCCGCGCAGGCGGCGCTCGCGTGGGTCGTGCAGCAGCCGGGCGTCACCACCGTGATCCCCGGCGCCCGGAACGCCGAGCAGGCCCGGGCCAACGCCGCCGCCGGGCTCGTCGAGCCGCTGCCGGAGCGGGTCCTGACCGGGGTCACCGAGATCTACGACCGGTACTTCCGGGAGGCCGTGCACAGCCGCTGGTAGGGGCTCAGGCGAACGCCTTCAGCAGGCGCATCCGGCGCTGGTAGCGGCGCCGCCGCCGGCGACGGGCTTGGCCGCTGAGGTGCACCTGGCCGGTGGCGTCGATGTCGAGGTTCGTGAGCATCAGGGCAGTGGTGGTGTCGGTGATCATGTGGTCGACCCTGCTCGCCTGAGGTAGCCGTCCACATCGGGAGACCTCCCTATGTGACGACCGCTCCCCAGGGTCCGCACGCTGCGCGGCACTCAGCACCCGCGCTGGCGGCGCAGCGGTCACTCGCCGGCACGACCCCTGGGAACCGATCATCTAAGGTGGAGCGCGATGAGCGACGACTACTGCGACCTGTGTGACCTGCCGTTGTCCACCTGCGTGCACGGGATGCCGCCCGCTCCGCCGCCGCCTCCTGCACCCCCCAAGGCGCCGCGCGTGCGGACCGCGACGGTGCGGAAGTCGGCCGCCGCCCCCGCGACGACGACCCGCACGGCGCCGCGGAAGTGGACCCCGCCGGAGGTCCTCGCCCCCGGCATCGTCGCCACCCTCACCGAGGCCGGCGGCGAGCTCGAGCAGGAGGAGCTGTTCCGTCGGCTCGAGGAGCTGATGGCCGACCGGCTCACCGACGCCGACCGGCAGACGACCCCCGAGGGTGAGCTGCGGTGGCGGTACGCCGCCCGGAAGGCTCGCCAGACGCTGCTCTCCGAGGGCGTGATGACGAAGGGCCGCCCCGGCATCTGGGCACTCGCCTAGAACTTTTTTCGCCCGGTCGCGAACCGATCGGGCACCTCGGTGGCACAGTGCAGCGTGACCGTCGATCAGGAGCTTCCGAGCGACCGCGATCTCCTCGCCGAGATCGCGGCCGGTGACCGGGGTGCTCTCCACGAGCTGTTCACCCGGCACCAGCCCTGGCTGGCCGCACGGGTGCGTCAGCGCTGTCCCGACCCGGCCATCGTGGCCGAGGTCGTGAACGACACGTTCCTGGTCGTGTGGCAGAAGCCCGGGAAGTACAACGCGGAGGGCGAGGTCGCGGCCTGGCTCTGGGGGATCGCGATCCGCACGCTGCTGCAGCGGCTCCGGCCCCGCAAGTCGGTGTTCGAGCGCCTGGTGCAGCTGCGCCCGGAGCAGGAGCCGTCGGCGGAGGAGGCGGTGCTGCTCGCCGTCGAGCACACCGACGTCGGCTCCGCCCTGCAGCGGCTCTCGCCCGAGCTGCTCGCCGTCGTCCAGGCCACCGTCCTGGACGGACTGTCCACCCGTGAGGCCGCCGCCCTGCTGGGCATCCCGAGCGGCACCGTGAAGAGCCGGATGAGCCGGGCCCGCCAGGAGCTGAGGGAGGCACTGCTGTGAGCATCCACGAGACCGAGTGGCACGCGGAGGACGAGCAGCTGGCGGCGTACGTCGCCGGCCGCGCCGAGCCCGTCTTCGCCGCGTCCCTCGAGACCCACCTGATCGGCTGCGCGGACTGCCGCGGCCGGCTCGCGACGTACACCCCCGACACCGAGCTGGCCTGGGGCAGGCTGGCCGACGTCATCGACCAGCCGTCGCGTACCTGGCTGCTGCGCTCGACGATCGCGACCCCGGCGCTGCTGCAGGCGGTGGCGATCGCGGTGATGCTGGTGGGCGTCGTCCCGATCCTCGTCTCCGCCGCGGCCGGCGACGCCGGCCTGGTCGCGCTGCTCGTGCTGGCGCCCCTGGCCCCGGTCGCGGCGGTCGCGCTCGCGTACTACGACGGCTCCGACCCGAGCGGTGAGATCAGCCTCGCGACGCCCGTCGCCGGGCTGCGGCTGGTCGCCCTGCGTGCCGTCGTGGTCGCGGTGGTCGCGCTGCCGCTGTCGTTCCTCGTGCTGGCAGCCTACAACCGCTGGATCGAGGAGGTCCCGATGGCGGCCTCCGTCGCCTGGTGCCTGCCCGGCCTGGCGCTCGCGGCGCTGGTGATGCTGGCCGGGACCACCCGGCTCGACCCGACGTACGTCGCGGTCGGCGCGAGCGGTGCCTGGGCGCTGCTCGTCGCCGCCGTCGTGACCGTGCGTCGCTCCCTGCGACCGGAGGTCCTCGTCGACCTCCTCGCGACCCCCGGCGTCCAGGCGTTCGCCCTGTCCGTCGTCGTCGCGGCCGTCCTGCTCACCGTCGCCCGCCGCGACGCCGTCTCGTACCGGAGGATCTGATGAGCATCACGAGCACCGACACCCTTGCGGTCACCGGACTCGCCAAGAGGTTCGGCGGCACCCGCGCCGTCGAGGACGTCACCCTGTCCGCCGGCCGCGGCGTGATCGGGCTGCTCGGCCCGAACGGTGCCGGCAAGACCACGCTGCTGCGGATGGTCGCGACCGTGCTGGCCCCCGACGCCGGCGACCTCCGGCTGCTGGGCCTGGACCCCGCTCGACCGGGCGACCGGATCGAGATCCGGCGCCGGATCGGCTACCTGCCGCAGTCGCCGGGGCTGTACGCCGGCTTCACGGCGTACGACCTCGTCGACTACGTCGCGGTGCTCAAGGAGCACACCGACAAGGCGTGGCGCCAGCGCGAGGTGCGCCGGGTGCTGGAGTCCGTCGAGCTCGCGCACGTGATGCACAAGAAGATCAGGACCCTGTCCGGCGGCACGCGGCAACGGGTCGCGCTCGCCGCGGCGATGGTCGGCAGCCCGGAGCTGCTGGTGCTCGACGAGCCCGCGAACGGGCTCGACCCCGACCAGCGGCTGCGGCTGCGCTCGCTGCTCTCGCAGTCGCAGACCGTGCTGATGTCGACCCACAACATCTCCGAGGTCTCGGCGCTCTGCCAGCAGGTGTACGTGATGTTCTCCGGCCGGATCCGCTTCAGCGGTACGCCGGCCGAGCTCGCGGCCCTCGCCGACGGCCGCGTCTGGGAGGACGGCACCCAGGACCCGCTCGCGATCCGCAGCTGGCTGACCGCCGAGGGGATCTACCGCCACCTCGGCGACCCGCCCGCCGGAGCCGCGATCGTCGCGCCGACGCTCGACGACGGGTACCTGCTGCTCGCCCGCCAGGAGCATCGGTGATGACCGTCTGGCTGGTCCCGACCGCGCGCGCGATCTCGTGGTGGCCGCTGGTGGCGGTCGCCGCCCTGCTGGCCGGCGCGAGCGCGCTCGCGGAGCGCACCGACTTCCCGGTCGTCGGGCTCCTGGGCATCGCTGCCGCCGCGTTGGCCGCAGCCGTCGTGGCCGGGCTGCACGACGCAGCGGCCGCGCTGCTCTCGGCGGTACCGACCTCGCTGGCGGTCCGCCGGGCGCGGCGGCTGCTGCTCCTGCTGCCCGTCGAGCTCGCGGCCTCCTGGGCCTCCGGGCTCAACGTGCCGCTCGGCGGCCTGGTCGCGCTCACCGCGGCCGGCGTAGCGGTCGCCTTCTGGGCGGGGCCGCTCGCCGGCGCCGCCGTACCGCTGGCGTGGGTGGTCGTGGCGCGGGCCGGTGGCTTCGCGTGGGACCAGCACCTCGCACTCGTGACGATCGCGGCCGCGGCCGCACTCTGGACAGGACGGAACCGATGATGGCCACCGCGACGTTGACGCGCCTCGAGGGCGAGCGGATGCTCCGGCATCCCGCCCTGTGGCTGGGCCTCCCCGTGATGCTGTGGTGGGTGTCGTCCACCTTCGACCAGGACTGGTCCGGGGCGCTCTACACCGGGCTGATCCCTGCCTTCACACCCCTGTTGCTCGGGATCTCGCTGGCGAGCATGTCGGCGTTCAGCCGCGAGCACGTGCCGGTCGCCGACGACGCGCCGATGGCGTCGTCCCAGCGGTCCGCGGCGCGGCTGCTCGCCGGTCTCGGGCCGGTCGCCCTGACCGCGCTCGTCGTGGTCGCCGGCACCATCTGGCTCCGGGTGCGCGGCGGGCTCGACCTCGGTGACGAGCCGGGCCGCACCCTGCACGCCCACTACACGCTGCCCGAGCTGATCCAGCCGGTGCTGCTCGCCTGCGTGGCGGTGGCCGCCGGAGCGGCGGTCGTGCACGTCGTCCGCTCCCGGCTGGCCGCCGCGATCCTGCTGGTGGTCGGCTGGTTCCTGGTCGGGACGTACTGGCTGTTCGACAGTCCGGTCGTCCGCTACCTCGCGCCCGTGCAGCCGCAGCCGTGGCAGGTCGAGGTCGGTCCGTGGGACGCCGACCCGACGGCCTTCCCGTCGACCTGGCTGCTGTCGGCGCCGGGGGAGTACCAGGACCACTGGGCCCGGATCGTCGTCTCGCCCGCGGTCGCCGCGTGGCACGACGTGTACCTCGTCGGCCTGGTGGCGGTGCTGGTCGGCATCGCCGTGCCCGGCCGGTTCCGGGTCCCGCTGCTCGTCGGCGGCGTGATCGTCGCGGCGGCTGCCGCCGGGATGCAGTCGGTGGTGGCGCCGTGAAGCGCTGGATCCCCGTCCTGCTGCTGGCGGCGGTGACGGGCTGCGCGGTGCCGTACGACGACGACGGACAGGGCTTCGCGCCGGCCGACTACGCCGCCATGCCGGCCCCCGCGCCCAGCCCGGACGCCGACGCCACGCCGGTCGTCTTCGACACCGACCTCGCCCCGGACGACCTGGTGGCGCTGACGTTCCTGCTGCGCCGCACCGACGTGTCGGTCGAGGCGGTCACGATCGCCGCCACCGGGCTGGTCGGCTGCGACCCGGGGGTCGAGCTGGTCGCGAACCTCCTGGCGGTGCTCGACGAACCCTCGGTGCCGATCGCGTGCGGCCGGGCGGAGCCCGGTCCCGGCGGGCACGAGTGGCCGAGCGACTGGGCGATGCAGGCCGCCGCTGCCCGAGGCCTGCCGCGGCCGGTGGCCGACGCCCACGAGGTCGCGGAGACCGCGCCCGAGCTGATCGGTCGGCTCGCCGACCGGCACCAGGGCGCCCTGACGGTCGTCGCCGTCGGTCCGCTCACGAACCTGGCCGACCTCGCCGCGCAGGCGCCTGCGTCGTACGCCCGGATCGCGATGGTGCAGGTGATGGGGGGCGCGGTCGACGTACCCGACGTCGACGGCATCGCCGAGTGGAACGCCGCGGCGGACCCCGAGGCGTTCGCCGCCGTGCTCGCCGAGGAGGTGCCGCTGACGATCGTCCCGGACGACCCGATCCCGGCCGGGACCCCGCCGGCGCTCGACGCGCCGGTGGTCGGGCCGATCGCGCGGGCGATCACGTACCCCAAGTGGTGGGACACCACCACCGTGGCGGCGCTGGTCACCCCCGGTGCCGTGACGTCCGAGTCGGGGACGTGGGAGGTGGACGACTCCGGGCGCCTGACCCGCACGGGACCGGGCTCGGTCCTCGTGGTCACCGCGCTGGACGAGGCCGCCCTCGCGCCGGTGCTCGAGGCCACCTTCGGCTGACTGACGTAGCGTGCTCGTGTGGACGAGCTCAACGTGCTGGGTGGGCCGCTGGAGCCCTGCGGGACCGACCCGATGACCGGGTTCTACCGCGACGGGAGCTGCTCGTGCGGTCCGCAGGACCTCGGGCTGCACGCGGTGTGCGCGGTGATGACCGAGGAGTTCCTCGAGCACCAGCGAGCGATCGGCAACGACCTGTCCACGCCGATGCCGGACTACCGGTTCCCGGGGCTGCACCCCGGCGACCGCTGGTGTGTCGTCGCCGCCCGCTGGCTGCAGGCCTACGAGGCGGGCGTCGCGGCGCCGGTCGTGCTCGCCTCGACCAACGAGCGGGCCCTGGAGCTGGTCCCGTTGGAGATCCTCGACGAGCACGCCGTCGACGTACCGGGCGACCCTCGATCGCTGCTGTAGCTCGCGAATCGTCTAGTCCAGCGTCCGGATGTCCCGCAGACCCGGTGGCGCGCCCCCTAGCCTCAGATGTCCGTCTTTTCTCCGTTGTGAGGACCTGTCATGAGTGACACGAACGACTCCGTACCTGCCCCCGACACGACGTCGGCCGCCGCCCCGCCGCCGTACTCCGCGCCCTCGGGCTCGGTCGCCCCGGCCCCCGCTGCCCCGGTCGCCGCCTACGCGGCTCCGGCCGCCGGTCCGGTCGGCAAGGTCCGCAGCACCGGCACCTGCGTGCTGCTGACGATCGTCACGCTCGGCTTCTACACCTGGTACTGGTGGTACAAGGTGCACGCCGAGATGAAGGAGCACAGCGGCCAGGGCATCGGCGGTCCGATCGCGCTGCTGCTCGCCGTGTTCGTCGGCATCGTGATGCCGTTCATCTCCTCGAGCGAGGTCGGTGGCCTCTACGAGCGCCGCGGCCAGCAGCGCCCGGTGTCGGCGTCGACCGGCCTCTGGTACATCCTGCTCGGCTGGTTCTTCCTCGTCGGCGCGATCGTGTGGTTCGTGAAGACCAACGGCGCGCTCAACGACTACTGGCGCTCGCAGGGCGCCCAGGGCTGAGCCTGCACGCCTGATCGTTTGCCGCCCCGGCCGCGGGGTACGTGGGGACATGTTCCTCCGTCTCGTGGCCGGGGCGACTGCGTTCGCCCTCAGCGCGCCCCTCTCGCCGTCCACGGCCGCTCCGGCGCCGCCCGAGGATCGCCCCGCGCGGCAGTCCACCTGGGCCGAGGCGGACAAGACCGGCTTCGGCACCGCGCGTGCGACCCGCAGCAACGTCTGGTTCACCCTCCAGCGCGGCCGCGTCAGCGAGGTGTTCTACCCCGACCTGTCGACGCCGAGCGCGCGCAGCCTCGAGTTCCAGGTCTGGGGCGAGGAATTCTCGGACAAGCTGTCGCAGGACGCGACGACGGCCACGACCCGGTCGGACCCGCGCAGCCTGCGGTACACCCAGGTCGCCACCGACGAGGACGGCCACTACCGCGTCGTGCAGGAGTACGTCACCGACCCCAGGCACGACACGCTCCTCGTGCGCGCCCGGCTGGTGTCACTGGACGGCGGGGACTACCGGCTCGTCGTGAAGTACCACCCGGCGCTCGACAACGGCGGCGGCGACGACCGCGAGGCGGACGGCCCGTGGAACCAGCTGCGCGCCACCGACGGCACGGTCTCGTCGGCGCTCCTCGCCCGGCCTGGCCTCGAGGGGACGTCGACCCACGGGACCGTCACCGACGACATCGTCCAGGAGTCCCTCCTCGCCGACCGGGTCACCCTCGCGCTCGGGTTCGGCGACACCGTCGGTCGGGCCGTGAGCCAGGCGCGCGGGTCGCTGCGGGCCGGCTTCGGCGCCGCGCGTGCGGCGTACGACCGCGGCTGGCACCGGTACCTCGACTCGTTGAAGGGCGTGCCGGCCAGCGCGGCTCCGGTCGAGCGCGAGTACCTCGCGTCCCAGCTGGTGCTCGCCGCTGCCGAGGACAAGCTGCATCGCGGCGCCTTCGTGGCGTCGCCGTCGATGCCCTGGGTCTGGGGCGACCAGGTCGAGGACCTGTCCCTGCCGTCGGGCGCCTACCACCTGGTGTGGTCGCGCGACGCCTACCAGTTCGGCACCGCGCTCTGGGCGGCCGGGGACCGCGCCGCCGCCCGCCGGACCGTGCGCTGGCTGTTCGGCACCCAGCAGCGCAACGACGGCTCGTTCCCGCAGAACTCCGACGTCGCCGGCACCCCCGTGTGGGAGTCGATCCAGCTGGACGAGGTCGCGCTCCCGATCGTGCTCGCGCACCTCGTCGGCGCCGACGGCGAACGCACCTGGCGAGGCGTGCGGAAGGCCGTGGAGTTCCTGCTCTCGTTCCGCGACGAGGAGTCGGGCCGGCGGGCGCCGTACTCCACCCAGGAGAGGTGGGAGAACCAGTCCGGCTACTCGCCGAACTCGATCGCCACCCAGATCGCGGGCCTGGTCTGTGCGGCCGACCTGGCGCGGAAGCACGGCCACCGCGCGCTGGCGCGGCAGTGGCTCGAGGTCGCCGACCGGTGGCACCGCCACGTGAAGGACTGGACGGTCACCAGGAACGGGCCGCTCTCGGACCAGCCCTACTTCCTGCGGCTGAGCAAGGACGGCCAGCCGAGCAGGGGAGCGTCGTACGAGATGGGCGACGGCGGGCCGACGTCCATCGACCAGCGCGAGGTCGTCGACCCGAGCTTCCTCGACCTGGTGCGGCTCGGCGTGCTGGCGTTCGACGACCCGGCGGTCGTGAACACCCTCGACGTGGTCGACCAGGAGCTGGAGGTCGAGACGCCGAACGGCTCCTTCTGGCGCCGGTTCAGCCACGACGGGTACGGCGAGACCCGCACCGGCGGTCAGTGGACGATCACCGAGCCCGGCACCGGCACGACCCTCGGTCGCGGCTGGCCGATCCTGACCGGCGAGCGCGGGGAGTACGTCGTCGACGCCGGCGAGGACGCGTCGTCGTACCTCCTGGCGATGGCCGCCGCGGCAGGCCCGGGGGACATGATCTCCGAGCAGGTCTGGGACGGCCGGCCGCCGACCGGTGCAGCCTGCTGCGCCGCCGGTGAAGGCACCCGCGCGGCGACCCCGCTGGTGTGGTCGCACGCGCAGCTGGTGCGACTGGCGTGGACGATCCAGCGGGGATCGCCCGTGGACCGGCCCGCCGTGGTCGCCGACCGCTACCTCAGGTGACGACCGGGATCTCGATGCCGAGCCGCGCCGCTCCGGTCAGCTCCAGGTCGTCACCGGACCAGAACTTCCCCGGGTCGTAGTAGTTCGTGGGCCGGTCGGTCCCGAGCAGGCCCATCGCCTCGTAGGTCGCCGCGACGACCTCGGCGCAGTACGTCAGCTCCGCGGACGCCGCCCGGCGTACCCGCCCCCGCGCCCAGCGGCCCACCAGCTTCGCGGTGGACGGGAACGGCGTCCCGTCGAGCCGGGCGATCGTCCTCAGGACGGCGTCCTCCATCTCGGGCGTGATCCGGGCGTCGAGCTGGCGCAGCCACGCCTGCTGCTCGTAGCGCCCGGTCCACTGCTCGACCGCGGCCCGCAGGTCGTGCAGCTGGACGCCGCGGTGGTGGCTGTTGGTCCAGACGTCGAGCAGCCCCTTGCCGAGCTCGGCGTGCCACATCAGCGGCGGCAGGTCGTCGAGCACCACGGCCATCCCGACGTGGTTGACCGGCGCGTTGGTGAGGACCCGGATAGCGTGGTCGGCAGCCGACTGGCCGCGGAACAGCCAGAGGTCGCCGGTGCGGGTCAGGTCGACCGCCTGGTCCAGCGTCAAGGTCATGGAGGTCCTCGTGAAGCTGTGGAAGTGGCTCGGGCTGGCGGGCGTGGCCGGGGTGGCCGCGACCGGGGCCATCATCGCGCGTGACCAGCGGCAACGGGCGCAGCTGACGCCCGAAGAGGTCCGGGACCGGCTGCGCGAGCGCCTCGACGAAAGTCAGTCGCGGCCCGCGCCCCCTGCGTGACAGGCTTCTCCAAGTCGACTCCAAGCGGGCTCCAAGCGGGGTGTTCCACGATGGGCGTGCCCGCCAGGGAGGCGGGCAGCCGAGAGAAGGGAACCCCTCATGAAGACCACGAGCATCGAGCGCCGGCACGCTTGGCACGCCCTGTCCAAGCAGGACAAGCAGGCCCGCCTCCAGGGTATGCGCCGAAGGCACCAGACCCAGGTCGAGTTCGAGATCCTGCGACTCCAGAACCTGCGGTGAGCCGTTCGTGCGCCCGGCTGCGGCCCGGCGCTGAACCGTCGAGACACCCGAAACGGCCCTTGGAATCACTTTCCAGGGGCCGTTTCAGGTGTCTCGACGGACGCGGGCGGCGATGCCGGTGAGCCATTCGCGATGCGACAGATTGTCGGGTGGCAGTACCTGACAACCGAGAGCGTCGACGAATGCGTCCAGCTCCTCCTCGGTGGTGAGTTCGAGCAGCGCCTCTTCGACCTCCGCCGGCAGCTTGGGCGCAAGGTCTGGCGTCTCGGTCACGAACCGGTCGATGTTCTCGTCGATCGTGCCCGTCAGGTCGTAGTCCTGGTGCAGGTAGGCGCCCATGAGGTGCCACAGGGCGGGGAATCGCTCGTCGAGATCGCTCATGGCTGCGGGAATCCGGTGAGCAGTCGCCAGCCGTCCGGCATCGAGGCATCCCGGACGAGGACTGCCCGGACCCCGGTCACCCGGGTCATGTTGCCGAGCCGGTCCATGGTCCATCCCGTTGGGTAACCCATGTCGCCATCCAATCGCAAGCGGTCCCGAGGCCCGTCCAGCCACGCGCGGACCGTGGTCTGCTGCGCCTCGATCAGGTTGGAGACGGTGGCTTCTGCCGATGCCTGGTCAGGGAACGCCGATGCCCATCTCTTGCCTCCCTGGATCTGAAGCATCAGGTCATCTCGGGACTGGCTGATGTGTTCCAGACCCGTGTGGCTCCCGGAGTGCTCGTGACGGGGAATCCATCCGGGCCTCTGCTGCAACGAGCGGAGCGTCGACCGGGACTCGATGGCCATCACCCGCGCCCCGTTCACCTGCTCCGCGAACGTGCGCACCTCTCGGGACGCCGTGGCCGTCGTCCGCAGCTCCAACGCCGGCCCAGCGGCGACCAACCGCAGCGCGTCGACGATCAGCTTCAGCTCGCGCGCCGCCCAGGCCAGCCGCGCGGAGCCGGCGGCACCGGCGGCCGGGGCGGCGAGACCGGCCGAGAGGACCGAGAGAGCGCCGCCGATGACGGCGGTGGCGGCGAGCTCGATCGAGAGGTCGGTGAGGAGGTCGAGCATCTCGTCGCGCTTGGCGTCGACCTGGTCGGCGTACGCCTCGCAGGCGCTGCCGATCGCTGCCAGCTGGTCCGACAGCGTGATGACACGGGCGCGGAGGTCCTCGGTCGTGGCGATCGCGAGCGGGATCTCGGGGGAGAGCTCGTCGGCGAGGTCGGCGAGGGCGGTGTCGCAGTGGGCGGCCAGCAGCGAGACCGGGGTGGCGGCCGACCGCCACCAGCCGCCGGCCGACCGCAGCAGGGCGGTGTCGGCGTCCGGCCACACGACGCCCTCGATCTGGTCGAGCAGCCACGCGACCGGTCCAGGGAGAGCGGGGGAGTCGCCGCCCAGCGAAGTGGGTGGCGTCGCCACCAGCATCCCCACGCTGTCGTCGGCACGCGTCGGCGGGGACGAGACCGACCCGCCGGACGCGACCTCGGCCGCGTGGTGGTTCGCCAGCGACGCCTGCGCGAGGTGGCCCAGCGACCCGAACGCGCCGACCAGGTCGGCGAGCGCCGAGAGCGCCTCCGCCGCGGCTTCGTCGTACGACGCCGCGAACTCCTCCGCCGTCGCGTCGTCGCCCGCCATCCCACCGCACCCGGCCAGCCGGTCGGCCAGCGACGAGCACGCGTCGGAGGCGAGCAGGTTGGCGCTGACGAACGCGTCGACCGCGCCGGCGTACCCCTGCCCGAGGACCGCGACCCTCATCGGACCTGCTCCCACATCCGCAGGTTCGTCGCGGCGGCGTCCGCGTAGCTCCCGTGCGCCACGCCGGCTGCGGCCCGCATCACGCCGAGCGCCTCGCGCATCGACCCGAACCCGGCCTCCCACTCGGCCTGCGCGGCGGCCTGCGCGACAGCAGCGCGACCGGACCACGGGAGGTGGATGGCCGCGACGTGGTCGAGCAGCGCCTCGAGCTCGGCGCCGCAGCGCGCCATCTCGTCGATGGTGCCGAGCAGCTCGTCCAGGTCCACGGCGTACATCAGCCGAGCCGATCGATCAGCCGGTCCAGCCCGGCGCGCGAGCCGACGTCGGTCGTCGTGAAGTCGGCCTCGGCCGCCTCCAGCAGGTCGGCCATCGCGGCCAACCCGTCGAGGACGACGGCCGCGGACCGCTGCCAGTCCGCCCAGCCCTCGGCGTACGCCGCCGCCGCGGTGCCGCTCCAGCCGCCGCCGTCGAGCAGCTCATCGACCCGCCGGGCGACCCGGTCGCGGTCGCGACCGAGCTGCTCGGCGGAACGTCGGACGTCGGCGACGGCGGAGAGGAACGTCATGCCGGGAGAGTTCCCGGCGCCGACGGCCCCCGACACCGCCCGGCCGCGGCCTGTGGATAACGCCGGGCTAGAGCGGATCGACCTCGCCGTACCCGCCCACGTTCGCGGCGAGCTGCGACAGGTGGTGGTTGCCGTCGCCGAGCAGGTGGTCGAGCGCGGTGAGCCGGCTGGTGTAGTTGCCGATCGCGTACTCCGCGGTCACGCCGATCCCGCCGTGCAGCTGGATCGCCTCCTGGCCGATGTGCCGCCCGGCCCGGCTGACCTGCAGCGCCGCCCGCGAGGCCGCGGTCGAGGCGTCCTCACCCTCGGCGAGCACCATCGTCGCCCACACGGCCAGGCTGCGCGCCAGCTCGAGCGAGACGTACATGTCGGCGGAGCGGAACGTCAGCGCCTGGAAGGTGTTCAGCGGCACGCCGAACTGCTTGCGGCTCTTGAGGTACGCCGCGGTCGTCTCGAGCGAGAACTCCATCAGCCCGATCGCCTCGTTGCAGGCGGCGATCCGCGCGCTGTCGAGCACCCGCGCGATGACCTCGGTGGCGTCGCCGCCGTCGCCGAGCGGGACGGCGGGGGTGTCGGAGAACGTCACCTTCGCGGCCCGGCCGCCGTCGTGGGTGGAGTACGACGTGCGCTCGGCCGCGGCGCCGTCGACGACGAACAGGCCGGTGCCACCGCCCTCCAGGGCAGCGCTCACGATCAGCACGTCGGCACGCGCACCCTGCACGACCGGCTCCTTGACGCCGGTCAGGGTGCCACCGGAGGCGGTGACGACCGTGGCCGAGGGCGACCAGCGCGAGCCCGGCTCGGCGTGCGCGAACGCCAGGAGCGTCTCGCCGGACGACAGTCCCCCCAGCAAGGTCGATTTCTGCTCCTCGGAACCGGCCGCGGCGACCAGCCCGCCGGCGAGCACGACCGAGGTCAGGAACGGCTCCGGCGCGAGCACCCGGCCGAGCTCCTGAGCGACGATCCCGACCTCGATCGGGCCGGCGCCCATGCCGCCGTACTGCTCCTCGAACGGCAGCCCGAGCACGCCCATCTCCGCGAGCTGCTGCCAGACCTTGTCGGAGAACCCGGGGTCCTCGCCGACGGTACGGCGCCGGTTCTCGTAGTCGGAGTACGCCTTGCCGGCCAGCCCGCGGACGGCGTCGCGCAGCGCCAGCTGCTCCTCGTCATAGGTGAAGTCCATGTCGCTCTCCTCAGAGTCCCAGGATCGTGCGGGCGATGATCTGGCGCTGCACCTCGTTGGAGCCGCCGTAGATCGAGGCCTTGCGGAAGTTCAGGTACGTCGGGGTCGCGTGCCGGGTCCACAGCGGCAGCGCGGAGCCGTCGTCGGCCCCGCTGGCGAGCGACGCCGGGCCGGCGAGGTCGACGACCAGCTCGGTCACGGCCTGCTGGAGCTCGGTGCCCTTGAGCTTGAGCACCGACGACGCCGGGTGCGGCTTGCCGTCGGCGGAGTGCGCGACCACGCGCAGCGCGGTGAGCTCCAGCGCGAGCAGCTCGTTCTCGAGCTCGGCGAAGCGGGCCGCGAGCAGCTTGTCCTCCAGCAGCGGCCCGGCGAGCTCCTTGGCCTCGGCGAGGACCCGCTTCGTGGCACCCACCGGCGCGACGCCGACGCGCTCGTTGCCGAGCAGGAACTTGGCGTAGTCCCAGGCGCGGTTCTCCTCGCCGACCAGGCAGTCGAGCGGGACGCGCACGTCGGTGAACCACACCTCGTTGACCTCGAAGCCGCCGTCGATCATCTCGATCGGGCGCACCTCGACGCCGGGCAGCGTCATGTCGATGAGCAGCAGCGAGATGCCGGCCTGCTTCTTGACCTCGGGGTCGGTGCGCACCAGCGTGAAGATCCAGTCGCCGTACTGCCCGAGCGTGGTCCAGGTCTTCTGCCCGTTCACGACGTACTCGTCGCCGTCGCGGACGGCGGCGGTGCGCAGCGACGCCAGGTCGGAGCCGGCGTCGGGCTCGGAGAAGCCCTGGGACCACCAGATGTCGAGGTTCGCGGTCGCCGGGAGGAACCGCTCCTTCATCTCCTGCGACCCGAACTGCGCGATCACCGGCCCGATCATCGAGGCGTTGAACGCCAGCGGCGTCGGCACGCACGCGCGCTGCATCTCCTCGTGCCAGATGTGGCGGCGCAGCGGCGACCAGTCCTGGCCGCCCCACTCGACGGGCCAGTTCGGCACCGCCAGGCCGTGGGCGTTGAGGATCCGCATGCTGGTGACGAAGTCGTCCTTCGACAGCTCTCGCCCCTCACGGACGGCATCGCGGATCTCCTGGGGAACCTGGGTGGTGAAGAACGCCCGCATCTCGTCGCGGAACTCGGCGTCCTCCACGGACAGCGCCAGCTGCATGTGTCTCCTCCTGGGGCTCGACGACCACAACCTACCGAGAGGTAGGTAGATCTTCGGGGTCCGCCGACCGCCTTGCGGGACCCGACGTACCATCTGAGGGTGCATTGGGGGAGGGCAGTTCTCGGCGCGGCGGTGATCGCGATGGTTCCGCTTGCGCCGGCGACGGCGGACAGCACGGTCGTGGTGCACGGGACCGCGTTCCCGAGCGGTCGCGCCGCGCAGCTGTCGTTCGTCGGCTGTGAGAACCCGTACCTCCGCGCGCCCGAGCAGCCGCAGCCGTACGTCGGCATCGGCCCGGAGCAGGCGCCCGCGGGCACCCGCAGCCTCGGCTACGACGCCGCGGGCGGCAACGCGGTCGGCTCGGTGCACTACGTCGACTCGATGCTCAAGACCACCGTGGCCGGCATGTCGGTGTACGCCCCCGACGGCGCCTCCGGCGTGACGTACGCCGGCTACCAGGAGCCGGCCGACTGGGGCACCGGCAAGGTGTGGTTCGGCCGCGCCGCGCTCACCGCGCCCGCCGGGAGCTGGACCCGCGTCGACGCGGCCGGGCTGGCGTTCACCTGGGCCAAGTACGACATGCTCTCGCAGCGCCGCCTCGACCAGACGGCGCCCGCGACGAAGATCGCGGCGTTCGTCAAGGCGCACGGCGGCGACGGTCCCGGCTTCTTCACGATCGGCTTCGGCTGCGACGGCCGCGCCTTCAACATGGACGCCTGGCGGATCGGCGGTCCCGCCGGGGTCACGACGTACGACCTCGAGGGGCTCACCACCTCGACCTCGATCAGCGGCCCCGACGGCGCGATCGACGCCGGCCAGGAGGTCACCCTCCGCGGCGCGGTCGTCGACAACACCGGCGCGGCGATCCCGGGCGCGCGGCTGGTGCTGGAGTCGCAGGGCCCGAACGGCGGCTGGTCGCTGGTCGAGGGTGCGGGGGGTGCCGACCCGGCCCTGACCGTGGCGCCCGAGGTGACCACGACGTACCGCTGGCGCTTCGTGGACCGACCGCTCGCCGAGGGCAGCGCGTCGGCGCCGTTCACGGTCGAGGTGCGCAAGGCGGAGGAGCAGCCGCCCCAGAAGAAGGCCCCGGAGAAGGCCCAGAAGAAGCCCGAGCAGAAGGCCGAGCCGAAGGCCGAGAAGAAGCCCGAGCAGAAGGCCGAGCCCAAGGCCGAGCAGGACGCTGACCAGGAGCCCGAGCAGGAGCAGGTCCAGGAGCAGGACCTGGAGAAGGACCAGCAGGCGCGTCGCCACCGCTAGCCGGGTCCGGCTGCCTACGGTGATCGGATGCGTCGTCTGATCCCGAGCCCCGCGATGGTCGTCGCGCTCCTGGCGCTGCTGCTCGCCACGGGCGGCGTCGGGTACGCCGCCGGCCAGATCCGCACGCAGGACATCCGCGACGGCGCGGTGACCAGCCTCAAGATCCGCGACGGTGCCGTCGCGCCCGCCGACCTCGACCCGTCCACCCGGTCGTCGATGCGGGCGCGGGCGTGGGGGAACGTGAACCTCGAGGCGGAGCTGGTGGGGTCGCGGACCAAGGGGTTCGCGTCGGTGACCCGGCCGCGGACCGGCGTCTACTGCCTGACGCTGAGCGACGGCACCCTCGACCCGGCGACCACCGCCCCGGTGGTGACGGTCGACTGGGACGCGTCGGCGGCGCCCAACATCGCGGCGTACCTCTCGCCGTCGGCGCACCAGTGCCCCGAGGGCGCCGACCTCGGCGTACGGACCTACGCGTGGGCGGCCGGGCGCAACAGCAAGCTCGCGGACACCGTCGCGTTCACCATCGTCGTACCGTGAGGGCATGCATCCCCTTGTCGTGATGGGTGTCTCGGGATCGGGCAAGTCGACCGTGGGCGCTGCGATCGCGCAGCGGCTGCGGGTGCCGT
Source organism: Nocardioides sp. SR21 (assembly GCF_022761125.1). GTDB lineage: Bacteria > Actinomycetota > Actinomycetes > Propionibacteriales > Nocardioidaceae > Nocardioides. Next base: position 451,727 of record NZ_JAKWJR010000001.1, read on the forward strand.
TCGAGGACGCCGACGACCTCCACCCGCCCGAGAACATCGCCAAGATGAGCGCGGGTCACGCGCTCGACGACTCCGACCGCTACCCGTGGCTGGAGGCGGTCGGTCAGTGGCTCGCCGACCATCCCGACGGCGGCGTGATGGGGTGCTCGGCGCTGAAGCGGAAGTACCGCGACCAGCTGCGCAGCCACGTGCCCGGGCTGCAGTTCCTGATGCTCGAGGGCAGCCGCGAGGTGATCGAGCGCCGGCAGGCCAGCCGGGCCGGTCACTTCATGCCGGCGTCGCTGCTGACCTCCCAGTTCGCGACCCTCGAGCCGCTGGAGCCGGACGAGCACGGCGTCGTGCTGAGCGTCGACCAAGGTGTGGACCAGATCGTGCAGGGGTATGTGGACGTCATGTCTCGGGATGCAGAGAGCTGATGGAGGTCGTCGAGCCGGTAGCGGCAGGTTGGCAGCTGATCACAGCGGCCCTCGCCGCGATCGCGCTGATCGTCGTCCTCATCACGGTCGTCAAGGTCCACCCGTTCCTCGCGCTGATCCTCGGCGGCCTGACCGTCGGCATCGTCGCGGGTGAGAACGTCAACGACGTCCTGGTGTCCTTCACGACCGGGTTCGGTACGACGGCCGCGGGCGTCGGTGCGCTGATCGCGCTCGGCGCGATGTTCGCGAAGCTGCTCGCCGACTCCGGCGGGGCCGACCAGATCGTCGACACCATCGTCGGCAAGGCGTCGCCGCGGATGCTGCCGTGGGCGATGGCCGCGGTCGGCGCGATCATCGGTCTGCCGATGTTCTTCGAGATCGGCCTGGTGCTGCTGATGCCGGTCATCTACCTGGTCTCGCGGCGCGCGCAGGTCTCCCTGATCACCGTGGGGATCCCGGCGCTGGCCGGCCTGTCGGCGATGCACGGCTTCGTGCCGCCGCACCCGGGACCGGTCACCGCGATCGACTACCTCGGCGCCGACCTCGGGGTCACGCTCGCGCTGGGCATCCTGGTCGCGATCCCCACGATCGTCGTGGCAGGGCCGCTGTTCGGCACCCTTGCGGGTCGCTGGGTGGTCGTCGAGGCGCCCCCGACGTGGGACTCCCCGGACCGCGACGACAGCAACCGGCCGTCGTTCGGGGTGACCATCGCGACGGTGCTGCTGCCGGTGGTGCTGATGCTCAGCAAGGCCGTGGCCGACATCGTCATCGACGACCCGGACGACATGGTCCAGCAGGTCTTCGACGTGATCGGCAACCCCTTCATCGCGCTGCTGATCTCGGTCATCGTCGCGATGCTGACCTTCGGCGTCGGCACGGGAATGAACCGCCAGAAGATCTCCGACACGGTCGGGAGCTCGCTCGGGCCGATCGCCGGCATCCTGCTGATCGTGGCTGCGGGCGGCGGCTTCAAGCAGGTGCTCATCGACACCGGTATCGGCACCCTGCTCGCCGACTGGGCCTCCGAGAAGAACATCTCGGTCCTGCTGCTCGCCTGGTTCATCGCCGTCCTGATCCGCCTGGCCACCGGCTCCGCGACCGTCGCCACGATCACGGCGAGCTCGCTGATGGTGAACCTGGTCGACGGGATGTCGACCGGCGAGGTCTCGCTGGTGGTCCTGGCCGTCGGAGCCGGCTCGCTGTTCTTCTCGCACGTGAACGATGCGGGTTTCTGGCTGGTCAAGGAGTACTTCAACATGACCGTCGGCCAGACCATCAAGACCTGGTCGCTGATGGAGACCGTCCTGTCGGTCAGCGGTCTGGTCGTCGTGCTGATCTTGGGGATCTTCATCTAGGTACGGCACTACGGTGCTCTCGTGACCCAGAAGGCACGCGAGAGCGACCGCAACGCCGCGATCACGCTCGTCCAGTCGGCGTTCGCCGTGGGCGAGATCATCGAGGCGGACCGTGACAAGCGCATCGAGCAGCTGCAGCTGGCGCAGACGCTCGACGAGATCCGGATGATCACGCACGACATCCAGTCGTCGGCGCCGGAGGTGCCCGAGGCGCCGGCCGCCGACCCGATCCCGCTGGCGCAGCCGGCCGAGCCGCCGCCGTACGTCCCGTACGGCCCGCCGGCGACGACGCCCGAGGCCGACTTCCCGACGCTGCAGCAGGTCCAGGCGGCCCAGGGCACCCCGAAGCTGTCGAAGGCGGTCGTCCTGGTCCCGCTCGCGGTCGTGCTCGTCATCGCCGTCGCGCTGATCGGCGGCATCGTCGCGCTGGCGGGGGAGGGCTCGGAGGAGGGCTCGGGGCCGCTCGGCCTCGGGTCGGAGCCGGTCGACGTGCTCAGCGAGGACGGCTACCGGGACCTGCTCGACGCGGTGCGGAACGAGACCGGGGACACCACGGCGTTCTCGGCGGTGCTCTACCCGACGTACGCCGTCGTCGAGCTGCCGGTCGACGCGACCACCCAGCGCGAGGCGTACTGGTACTGGGACGGCAGCGAGCTGACCGACAACGACACGAAGAGCGCGTCCAGCTTCCCGCGCACCGACCTCGCGCAGATCGACGCGGCGCTGATCGTGGACCTGGTCGAGCAGGTGCGCACCAAGGTCGAGGACCCGACGTCGTGGTACGCGATCGTGCGCGCGCCGGACAGCGACCGGGCGGTCGTGTGGGCCTACGCGTCGAACGAGTACCAGGAGAGCGAGTACATCGGCGCCCGCCGTGACGGGACCATCACGTACGACTCGACGGAGAACTAGAACCCGTAGAGGTAGCGGCTGCTCGGCACCAGCTCGAGGTTCTCGCCGGCGCCGAAGCGGGCCACGCTCGCCATCAGCTCGGTGAGCCGGCGGTTGAGCTTCGCGTCGTCGCCGCCACTGCCGTAGAACGCATGCATGTCGGTGATGCCGGCGCTCGGGAACAGCTCCTCGACGAGGGCGTCGATGTGCGGCGCGTCCGCGGTCACCGCGCCGGTGACGATGTTCTGGACGTAGCCGAACGTCGCCTGCGTGCGGATCGCGACCGGCGTGTGGTCGACCATCCAGATCCGCAGCCACTCGTCGCGCGGGAGCGCCTCCGGGCGGCGCAGGATCGCGACGTTCGCCAGCGCGTCCGCGCGGCTGCCGTCCCACGCCTCCGGCGGGTCGAGCCGGCGCCGCTCGTCCACGGCGTACCCGTGGACGCGACCCACCTCCGCCAGGGTCGTGGCGACCGCGGCCGGGTCGACCCCCCAGGTGCTGACGATCGCGCCGACCGGCGCGTCGAACTGGCCGAACCGCATCGCGCCCGCCACCGGCTCGTCGTCGACGTTGAGCTGGACGCGGTCCACCCCCGCCTCCGCCAGCCGCGCGTGCAGCGCCGGGTCGTGCAGCGTGGTCGCCAGGTCGTCGCCCCACAACAGGAACATGTTCTTGTTCACGGGGTGACGGTAGCGGTCGGTTTCACCGGTGCACCGGTGAAACCGGCACTTCTCAGCGGTTGCAACGGCTGAGAAGTGCCAGGAAAGGCTGACCAGTCCGCCCGGGAGGGTGCGATCCTGCCCGGGTGCGCCGCGACCCGATCGTGATCCAGCCGTACGACGCCGCCTGGCCCGCGCGCTTCGAGGAGCAGCGCGCGGTCCTCGAGCCGGTCCTCGGCGTGCCGGTGCACCACATCGGCTCGACCGCGGTGCCGGGGCTGCCGGCCAAGCCGATCATCGACATGCTCGCGGTCGTCGAGGACCACACGAGGGTGCCAGGCGAGCGTCTCGAGAGCGCCGGTTGGGTCCACGCGCCCGAGCCCGGCGACGAGGAGCAGCGCAAGCTGTCGTACTGCCATCCCACGGTCGAGCACCGCACGCACCACCTGCACGTCATCGAGCACGACTCCGACGGCTGGCGGGACTGGCTGCTGTTCCGCGACTACCTCTGCGAGCATCCGGACGAGGCCGAGCGCTACGCCGCGCTCAAGCGTGAGCTCGCGGCGCAGGACGACACGGACCGTCCCCGCTACCGGGCGGGCAAGGCGCCGTTGATCGCGGAGCTGATGGTCACAGCACGGAGCGGTAGACCTCGACCGTCCGCTCCGCGATAGCGCCCCACGAGAACGACGCGATCGCCCGCTCACGTCCGGCGCGGCCCATCTCGGCGGCCCGCGCGGGGTCCGACACGACCGCGTTCAGCGCGGCGGCGAAGTCGGCGACGTACTGGTCCGGGTCGAGCGGCGCGCCGGTGCCGTCGGTGGCCTGCGTGATCGGCACGAGCACGCCGGTCGTGCCGGCGACGACCACCTCGGGGATGCCGCCGGTCGCGGTCGCGACGACGGCGGTCTCGCACGCCATCGCCTCGAGGTTCACGATGCCGAGCGGCTCGTAGATCGACGGGCACGCGAACACCGTGGCGGCCGTCAGCAGGGCCACCACGTCCGCACGAGGCAGCATCTCCGGGATCCACACGACCCCCGACCGCGAGTCGCGCAGACCGGCGACCAGCCCCTCGACCTCGGCCAGGATCTCCGGCGTGTCCGGCGCTCCGGCGCACAGCACGATCTGCACGTCCGGCGGCAGCTCCGCGCACGCGCGCAGGAACAGCGGCAGCCCCTTCTGGCGGGTGATCCGCCCGACGAACACCACCGCCGGCCGATCCGGGTCCACCCCCAGCGAGCGCACCCGCGCAGGGTCCACGCGCGGCGACCAGTCGTTCGTGTCGATGCCGTTGTGCACGACGTGCACCCGCGCCGGGTCGACAGCGGGGTACGACGCGAGCACGTCGTCGCGCATCGCCGCCGACACCGCGATCACCGCGGCGGCCGCTTCGTACGACGTCCGCTCGACGTACGACGAGACGGCGTACCCGCCACCGAGCTGCTCGGCCTTCCACGGCCGCAGCGGCTCGAGCGAGTGCGCGGAGACGACGTGCGGGACGCCGTGCAGCAGCGAGGCGAGGTGCCCCGCGAAGTTCGCGTACCAGGTGTGCGAGTGCACGAGATCGGTGCCCGCGCACGCGTCCGCGATCGCCAGGTCCACGCCGAGGGTGCGCAGCGCGGCGTTCGCGCCGGCCAGCTCCGCGAGGTCGGCGTACGACGAGGTCAGCTCCTCCGAGCGCGGCGCGCCGAACGCGCGCACGTGCGCCGCGACGTCGGGCCGGGAGCGCAGCGCGCGCACGAGCTCCGCCACGTGGACGCCGGCGCCTCCGTAGACCTCAGGTGGGTACTCCTTGGACAGGACGTCGACTCGCACGCTCCCGAACCTATCCCTCCACCGTTAGGTTGTGACCATGGTCAGCTCCCGGAAGAAGGTCCTCGCGATCGTCCTGGCCGGGGGCGAGGGCAAACGCCTGATGCCGCTCACCGCCGACCGGGCCAAGCCCGCCGTGCCGTTCGCCGGCATCTACCGGCTGATCGACTTCGCGCTGTCGAACGTCGTCAACAGCGGCTACCTCCAGGTCGTCGTGCTGACGCAGTACAAGTCGCACAGCCTGGACAAGCACGTCACCCAGACCTGGCGGATGTCGACGATGCTCGGCAACTACGTCGCGCCGGTCCCCGCCCAGCAGCGGGTCGGCAAGAACTGGTACCTCGGCAGCGCGGACGCGATCTACCAGTCCCTGAACCTGATCCGCGACGAGAAGCCCGACATCGTCGTGGTGGTGGGCGCCGACCACGTCTACCGGATGGACTTCCACCAGATGGTGAAGGCGCACACCGCCAGCGGTGCCGCGTGCACGGTCGCCGCCATCCGGCAGCCGATCGAGATGGCCGACCAGTTCGGCGTCATCGACGTCCATCCCGACGACCCGTCGAAGATCCGCGAGTTCCTGGAGAAGCCGACCGACCCGGTCGGCCTGCCGGACAGCCCCGGCGAGGTGCTCGCCTCAATGGGCAACTACGTCTTCGACGCCGACGCGCTGGTCGAGGCGGTGACCCGCGACGCGACCGAGATCGGCTCGAAGCACGACATGGGCGGCGACATCGTCCCGTCGTTCGTACGCCGCCAGCAGGCCGGCGTCTACGACTACAAGGACAACGACGTGGCCGGCTCGACCGACCGCGACCGCGGCTACTGGCGCGACGTCGGGACGCTCGGGTCGTACTACGCCGCGCACATGGACGTCGTGTCGCCGCTGCCGATCTTCAACCTCTACAACTTCGACTGGCCGGTCTACACGTCGTACGGCCCGCAGCCGCCGGCCAAGCTGGTGCAGGGTGCGGCCGGGGTGAAGCCGAAGGTCGACGAGGCGGTGCTCTCGCCCGGCGCGGTCGTGATCGGCGGCAAGGTGAAGCGGTCGGTGCTGTCGCCCGGCGTGTTCGTCCAGGACGGCGCCGAGGTGAACGGCGCGGTGCTGATGAACGGCGTCCGCGTCGGGCCGGGCGCGGTGGTGCGCAACGCGATCATCGACAAGAACGTCGTGGTCCCGCCGGGTGCGGAGATCGGGGTGGATCTCGACGCCGACCGGGCGCGCGGGTTCGTCGTGGAGGACGGCCTGACCATCCTCGGCAAGGACCAGGTGTTCCCGGCCTAGCCGGCCAGGGGCAGCCGCATCCGGAAGGTCGAGCCCTCACCGAGGGCGCTGTCGACGGTGATCGTGCCGCCGTGCGCGTCGACGATGGTGCCGGCGATGTCCAGGCCCAGCCCCGTGCCGGGGATGTGCTGGACGGTCGCGCACGAGCTGCGGAAGAACCGGTCGAACACGTGGGGGAGGTCCGCCGCGGCGATCCCCATGCCGGTGTCGCTGACCTCCAGGTGCAGCTCCCGGTCGCAGTTGCTGAGCGCGATCCGTACGGCGTCGCCGCACGAGCTGTACTTCACGGCGTTGGAGAGCAGGTTGTCGATCACCTGGCGGATCCGCTTCTCGTCGACCAGCGCGAGCACCCGCTCGGGCAGCTCCGAGCTGAGGTCGACGCCGGCGCGGCCGGCGTGCGGGCGTGCCGCCTCGGCGGCCTCCCGGGCGACGCGGGCAACGTCGACCTGGGCGCGCTCCAGCGTCAGACCGGACTCGGTGAACTGCGCGATCTCGAGCAGGTCCGAGACCAGGGACTGCAGGCGCATCGCGTTGCGGCGTACGACCTGCAGCTGCGAGCGCGCGCTCGACGGGAGCTCGTCGTTGTCGACGAGGATCTCCAGGTAGCCGAGCACGGAGGTCAACGGCGTCCGGAGCTCGTGGGACATCGAGGTGACGAAGTCGTCCTTCACCTTCATGGCCCGCATCAGCTCGGTGATCTCGTGATACGCCAGCGCGGCGCCGAGCCGCTCGCCGGAGGGGCTGCGGACGGTGCGGGCGGAGGTGATGAAGGCGCGCCGGTTCTGCTCGTCGGTGCCGACCCAGGTGGTGAGGTCGTCGAACTCCTCGCCGTGCATGGCGAGGTACGTCGGCAGCTCCTCGCGCTTCAGGACGGTCCGGCCGTCCGCGGCGAAGATCTGCCCGGGCAGCCCGGCGCGGCCGTCGTGGCCGTCGGGGTGGGCGACGTCGAGCGCCTCGGCGTGCCGCCGGTTCATGCGCACGTACTTGCCGTCCGGGCCGATCAGCACCAGCCCCACGCGGACCGCCTCGAAGATCGCCTCGAGCTGCTCCTCGCGGACCTGTTGCTCGGTGATGTCGAGGATCTGCGTGACGAAGTGCTGCGGCGACCCGTCGGGCCTGTGCATCAGCGTGACCGAGAGGTCGGCCCACACGATGTGCCCGTCGGCGTGGAAGTAGCGCTTGCGCACCCGGTAGGAGTCGATCTCGCCGGCCAGGGCGCGCCGGAAGTTCGTGGTGTCCTTGTGGAGGTCGTCGGGGTGGGTGATGTCCTGGAACCGGCCGCTGGTCAGCTCCACCGCGGACCGGCCGAGCATCTCCTCGAAGGTGCGGTTCACCGCCAGCAGGCGGCCGTCCAGGCCGACCTTGGCCATGCCGAGGGGTGACTGCTGCACCGGCAGCTGCCACAGGTCGGGTGCCTCCACCTCGAAGGAGTCGGCATCCGTGGGGCCGACCTGAAGGTTTCGGGCCCTCAGATCACGCCGGCTGCGCGCGCCGCCTCCCCGTAGGCGACCGCCAGCGACGCCACTGTCTCGTGCGCGTTGAGCCCGCTCGGGTTCGGCACGATCCAGAGCTCCGCGCCGGCGAGCGTCTCGTGCTGCTTCCCGAGCACCGCCTTCCTCCGGCCGAACGCGGTGCGGTACGCCGTGATCCCGGCGATCGCGACCACCTTCGGCGAGGTGCGGCGTACCGTCGCCTCGAGCTCGGCGCCCCCGGCGCGCAGCTCCTCGTCGGTGAGCTCGCTGGCGCGCGCGGTCGCGCGGCGCACGATGTTGGTGATCCCGATGCCGCGGGCGCGCAGCCGGTCGCGGTCGGCGTCGGTCATCCCCTCGGAGGGGCTGATCGGGTCGGTGATGATCCCGGCCGCGAGCAGCGCGGGGTAGAAGCGGTTCACCGGGTGGGCGAAGTGGGTCTGCGTCGCGGCGGTCCAGAGGCCGGGGTTGATGCCGACGAACAGCAGCCTGAGGTCGGGTCCGAGGAGGTCGGGCACCTCCTTGTCGCGGTACGACTCCAGCTCGGCGCGGGTGAAGCGGGGCACCCGCGCAGCCTGCCATGTTCGGAACCCGCACTCTCCGGGCACCGTCCCATCACCATGCGACGAACACTCGGAACGCTCGCACTCCTGCTCGCGGTCACCGGTTGTGGAAGCGACACCGGCGCGGACTCGCCGCCCGTCGAGGCGGCCCCCGAGGTCATTCTCGTGTCCGCCACCGCCGGCGGCGGGGAGGGCGAGGCGGTGGCGACCGACGTCAGCGACGACGCGGACCTGGCGGCGTACGTCGCGCAGTTCGACGACGCGTTCGCGACGGAGGTGTCGGAGGCGGCGCGGAGGCTCGACGGCGACGTCGTGCTGGCGCAGGTGGTGTCGGTCGGCTGCGACGTACCGCCGGCCGCGACCCTGCAGGACGGCGTGATCGTCGCGGAGAAGGTCGCCGACCCGAAGCAGGAGTGCTTTGCGCCGGTGACCACCGTCGCCCTAGCCGGCTGAGTCGGCGCCGACCTCGGCGAGCGCCTCGCGCAGGGCGTTCCGTGCCGCGGCGTAGCGGGTCCGCGCGGTCGACGCGTTGAGCCCGAGCAGCTCGGCCGCCTGGGCGACCGTCATCCCGTCCCAGTGGATCAGCATCACGAGCTCGCGGTGCGCGTCGTGCAAGCGGAGCACGGCGTCGCGGACCGTGTGCCGCTCGGTGTCGTCGGGTACGGCGTCCGCGGTGATCTCGGCCCGCAGCCGGTCGGCCAGTCGGTGCCGCCGCGTCGCCCCGCGCCGGTGGTTGGCGAGCACGTTCGCGGCGATCGTGAACAGCCACATGCGCTGCCGCTCCGCGTCGGCGGGGCACGCGCCGGCCCGGCGCCAGGCCTGGAGCATCGTCTCGCCGAGCAGGTCGGCCGCGTCGTCGTGGACCACGACGCGGCGGTCGAGGTAGCGCAGCAGGTCGTCGGCGGTCGCCTCCAGCGCCGCCTGCACGCGGTCGGCGCTCACAGCACGTCCTCGCAGTCGGTGGCGAGCGCGACGGTGACGGCATGCGTCGAGAGCCCCTGCCGCGACAGCGCCTCGAGCAGCCGGTCGTTCAGCTCGACGAAGGTCTCGTCGGCGGTCAGCCCGTCGAGGGTGCTGTCGTCGAAGTCGCGCAGGAACTCCGCGGCCGCTGCGGTCGCGGCCGCCCGGTCCTTCGCGGACACCGGGTGCTCCGGGTCGCGCAACGCCCGCGGCGCGTAGGTCACCTCGCAGCCGACGCCGGACTCGTTGGTGACCTGCCGGGTCGTCGCGTCCGGGTCGTTCCACCAGCCGGCCAGGGAGCCCGCGGCCGCCGCCGCGCCGGCACCGCCGATCAGGGCGACCGACAGGGCCGCTGCCCCCACGCCGGTCCGCCGCCGCCGCTGCTGCTTCCGTGCGGCGCTCCTGGTCTCCGCGATCAGCTGCGCCATCGCCGCGTCCGTGGCCGGCGTCGGCCGGTGCCGGGTCGGGTCGCTGGCAGCGAGTCGGTCGTCGAGGTCGGTGTCCATGGCTGTCTCCCGTCAGTGTGGCTTCTCGACCACCACATGTCCGGGACGCGGCGTTCTGTCTGCCCCCAGGGGCCGACTCGTCGTCGGGCTAGCTCCTGGGCGGGGAGTAGGTGACCTCGATGGCGTTGGCGACCGAGCGCAGGAAGCCGTCGGAGGGCTGATTCAGCACCTTCGTCCGGGTGCCCCGCCTGCCGACCATCGTCGAGGAGCCGCCGCCATCGAGGTTGACCGCCTCGTCGGCGCCGAGATCGACCATCAGGTTCGCCAGCTCGACCATGGTGTAGCCGCGGCTGCGGCTGCTGCGGCCGTCGACCACCAGCAGCAGCACCTCGCCGGTGTCGGAGTCGATGCCGATCGCGGTGCGCGGATGCATCTCGCTGTCGTCGATGGCGCGGATGATCCCGTCGTTGACCAGGAACCGGTTGCCGCTGATCGCCATCTGCGGGTTGCCGGCGAGGGCGCGGCGTACCGACACCCGGGTGCCGACCGGAAGCTCGCGCCGCAGCAGGGCGGCGCTGTAGCCACGGCCGACGATCACCAGGCCGGCGATGTCCTTGTCCTCGCTGAGCTTGCGCCGGTTCATCACGACGCGGCCGTTCTCGACGGTGACCTGACGGACGTTCTCGCGCTGGCCCTGGGTCACGCCGTAGCCGGCGGTGCGGCCCCAGCGGTGGGTGTAGATCCCGATGCCGCCGGGCGTGACGAACGGCGAGTTGAGGTTCGTGATCGTCAGGTCGCGGTGGAACCGGATCTTCGCGGTCATCGGCAGGTCGCCGATGCCGGCGCGCCCGCGGCGGTCGATGTAGAAGGCGTTGTTCCAGCCGCCCTGGCGCGCGTGCAGCAGCCCGAGCTGACGGTCCTTGCCCAGGCCGAGCGGCGCCCCGGTGTGCCCGATGTCGTAGAAGTCGCCGTTGACGCCGGCGATCGCGCGGTTCTTGGCGAGGATCGCGGGCACCGGCGCGGTCCGGCGTACGGCGCCCATGCTCGCGTAGTCGATCTTCAGGCCGGGCGTGCGCGGGTCGATCGTGAGCAGGTTCGCGACGATCGGCCCGCGGGCGTCGGTCTGGGTCCAACGGCGGAACTGCACGCCGGGCGCGACCTGCCAGGACGCCATCAGGGTCTGCGTCGACCGGCCGCCGAACAGCGGCTCCGGCGGGGGAGGCGTGCCGGGCTCGTCGCCCGAGGTGTGCTCCGGGTGGAGGGAGCGATGGTCACGGTGGTGATCCGCGGGCGCGCCGACGGGACCGGCGAGGGCCGGCGCGGCGGCGAGGAGGCCGCACGCGGCGATGGCCGCGGTGACCGTCAGGCGGATATGCACCTGATCAAGGTTAAGTGTCGAGATCGCCCGGTTGGGGAGGTCGGCCGCCGTGTCACCGGCAGGGGCCGCTGCCCAGGACGGCCAGGCCGTCGAGGTCGCCGGCGCCGAGGGTGCTCCGGCTGGTGGTCTCGGCGTACATCAGCTGACCCGGGTCGTCGACGTGGTCGAGCCCGACGACGTGCCCGAGCTCGTGCGTGAGGACCGCCTGCCGGAGCGTCTGGCCCATGTCGGAGAACGGATCCCGGTCGAGCACGACCACGCCCGTGACGTAGGTGAGCCGGTCCCGCTCGAGGTGCGCTGCCTCGGCGCCACCGACCCCGGCCACGTCGCCGGCGAGGTCTGGGACCTCCTCAGGGGTGGCCCAGCCGATCAGCACCGGAGCGGGAGTCGAGTCGAGCGGCCCGCTGCGATCGCTGAACCGGCGGTCGTCGGTGGTGCCGGCGTACGAGAACTCCAGACCGGTCGCGCGGCTGACGTCGGCGACGGCGGCGCTGACGACCTCGGTGTACCCCGCGGGTGCACCGTCGGGGTTGACGACGTACCGGATCTCCCGGCACGGGTCCCACGTGACCGGCTCGCGGCCGTCGGGCTGGACGACGGCGAACTCGTAGCCCGCGCCACCGCTCGTGGTGATCGTGAACGTGAGGTCCTGCCCGATCCCGAGCATGCCGCGGAGCTGCTCGCCGGTCGTCGTGGGGTTGAACACCACGACGAGCGCCGTCAGCGCGGCAGTCAGGAGCAGCGACGAGCGTGTCCGCCCGTGCGCCGAGAGCATGCGGAACACCGCTCGATTGTCCGGCCTGCGGGCGATCCGCGCCGGATATCGCAAAAACCTTCACTAGTGTCGGCGCGTGGGTCAGCCGTGGAACACGTTCGTCGAGGGGGACAACCTCGACGTGCTGCCCCGGCTGGGCCAGCCCGTCGACCTGATCTACATCGACCCGCCGTACAACACCGGCAACGACTTCGCCTACCGCGACGACCACGGCACCCATGCCGCCTGGGTCGCGATGATGCGGCCACGTCTGGAGGCGGCCCGCGGCGTGCTCGCGGAGACGGGCGCGATCTTCGTGAGCATCGACGACAACGAGGCGGCGTACCTCCGGCTGCTGATGGACGACGTGTTCGGTGAGGGGAACTTCCTCGCCCAGGTGGTCGTGAACCTCAACCCCAAGGGGCGCCAGCTCGGCGGCGGGTTCGCGACCAGCCACGAGTACCTGCTCGTGTACGCCCGCGACGCGCGCAGCACCGTCCTCGACGCGACGACGACCGACACCGTCGACGAGCGGGACTTCCCGCTGACCGCGCCGGACGGCCGCCGGTTCCGGCACCTGCCGCTGCGCAACACCAACAAGAAGTTCAACCCGGTCACCGCGCGGACGCTGCACTTCACGATCTGGGGCGACCCCGACAGCGGGCTGGTGCGGACGGCGCCGTTCGAGGGGGCGGTGGAGATCGGGCCGGTGTTCGGCGACGGTACGCCGGCGGTGTGGCGGTGGAGCCGGCCGCGCATCGACGAGCGGCCCGACGACCTGGTCTGCCGGCGGGTGAAGGGCCGCGAGGGCGAGCGGATCGACGTGTTCCAGCGCGACTGGCTGCACCCCGGCCGGCGCAAGAAGCTCCGCACTGTCTGGCTGTCCGAGGAGGTGGGGTCCACAGACACCGCGGTCGCCGAGCTCAAGGCGATCGTCGGCCACGTCTTCGAGTCGCCCAAGCCGACCGGCCTGATCCGGCGGATCCTCGGCACCATGCCCGACGACGTCGTCGTGCTCGACTTCTTCGCCGGCAGCGGGACGACCGGCCACGCGGTCGCGCTCCAGAACGCCGAGGACGGCGGCACCCGGCACTGCATCAGCATCAACTCCGCCGAGCCGACCCGCGACGGGTCCAACGCCCGCAACGCCGGGCTGCTCACCGTCGCCGACATCACCCGGGCCCGGTTGCGAGCCGTCGCCGAGACGGTGGGTGGCGGGTTCGACGACCGAGGCGGCACGATCGAGCCATGAGTCGTTCCGGCAAGGGCCGCGTCGCACTGGTCACCGGTGGTTCCAGCGGGATCGGGAAGGCGACCGCGTTCCGCCTCCGCAAGGCCGGCTTCGACGTGTACGCCGTCGCGCGCCGCGTCGACAAGATGGCCGGGCTCGAGAAGGACGGCATCCACACGTTCCACATGGACGTCACCGACGACGCGTCGATGACCGCCGGCGTCGAGCGGATCCTGGCCGAGACGGGCAGGATCGACGTACTCGTGAACAACGCGGGGTACGGCTCGTACGGCGCTGTCGAGGACGTGCCGATCGACGAGGCCCGACGGCAGTTCGAGGTCAACGTGTTCGGGCTCGCCCGGCTCACGCAGCTGGTCACGCCGTCGATGCGCGATCGGCACCGCGGCCGGATCATCAACATCTCCTCGGTGGGCGCGGTGATCTACGAGCCGTTCGGCGCGTGGTACCACGCCACGAAGTTCGCGGTGGAGGGCTTCAGCGACAGCCTGCGCGTCGAGCTGCGGCCGTACGGCATCGACGTGGTGATCGTGCGGCCGGCCGGCATCGTCACGGAGTGGAACCAGATCTCCCGCGACGGGCTCGTCGAGACCAGCCGCGGCGGCGTCTACGAGGAGCGCGCCGCCGCCGCAGCGCGGACCCTCAAGCGCGTCGACAACCGGCTGCTCTCCAGCGGGCCGAGGGCGGTCGCGAAGAAGGTGGCCAAGGCCGCGACCGCCGGCCACCCTCGCACGCGGTACCCCGCCGGGCGCGGTGCCCGGATCATCCCCCTGGCCCGGCAGGTGCTGCCGGACCGGATGTTCGACCTCGTCCTCGAGCGCGTCTACCTGAGGTGACCCGATGCCCGTGACCTACCAGCTCGTCATCGACTGCGCGTCGGCCGACGTGCTCGCCCGCTTCTGGGCCGAGGCGCTGCACTACGTGCTCGAGCCGCCGCCCGACGGCTACGACTCGTGGGACGACTTCTACCGCTCGATCGGGGTGCCCGAGGACGAGCTCGGGCTCGGGGCCGACTCGATCTCGGACCCGAACGGCGAGGGCCCGCGGATCTGGTTCCAGGTCGTGCCCGACGCGAAGACGGTGAAGAACCGCCTGCACATCGACATCCACGCGAGCGGTGGCCGCAGCGAGTCGCTGGACGTCCGGCGCGAGCGGGTCGAGGCCGAGGCCGCGCGGCTCGTCGCGCTCGGCGCGACGCGGCTGCACGCGAACGCCGAGGAGGGGCTCGACCACTACGCGGTGGCGATGCTCGATCCCGAGGGCAACGAGTTCGACATCAACTAGTGGCCCTGTGTGCGCGAGGCGCACACAGGGCCTTGGATGCGGGCACCAGCCCTCAGGCTCCGGCTGCCTTCTCCAGCGCCTTCACCTCGTCGTCGAGGTGGACCAGCAGCCGCTGGAGGTGGGGGAGGGTGCGCCGGCAGCCGGTCAGGCCGAAGCCCAGGTTGCCGTCGTACGAGATGCAGGTGATGTTCAGCGCCATCCCGTTGATCGGGATCGACAGCGGGTAGTGGCCGACGAGCTTGGCGCCGTTCCAGTACTGCGTCGAGCGCGGGCCCGGGACGTTGCTGATGATCAGGTTGTACGGCGGTCGCACCAGGCCCGACACCCGCAGGATCGGCGCGATGATCGCCGGCGCCTGGCCGAGCGCGCTCATCGCCATGATCTGCGCGGACGTCATGCCGGCCAGTGCCTCCTTGCCGGCGTTCATCGACGCGGAGATGTCGAGCAGCCGGTCGAGCGGGTCGACGAAGTCGGTGCCGAGCCGGCACATGACCGAGCCGACCGCGTTGCCGCCCTCGGTCGAGGCGATGTGCGACTCCTTGGCCTTCAGCCCGACCGGCACCATCGCGACCAGCGGGGTGTCCGGGAGCGCGTCGAGCTCCAGCAGGTAGCGGCGTACGGCGCCGCCGCACATCGCGAGCACGACGTCGTTGATCGTGGTGCCGGTCGCCGAGCTGATCGCGCGCAGCCGCTCGATCGGCCAGTCCTGCGCGGCGAAGCGGCGTGACGAGGTGATCTTCTGGTTGAAGATCGTGCGCGGTGCGTAGAGCGAGACCGACGACGTCTCGTTGCGGACGCTGCGCGAGAGGGTCTTGATCAGCGCCCCGGGCATGCCGGCGGCCTCGGCGGTGATGCCGAGCGCGGTCCGCATCGCCTGGGTGGAGATCTCCCCGAACCCGCTGTCGTCGGGCTCCCGCGGCGGGCGGTCGCGGCGGGTGCGCGCGTCCCAGGGCGGCGGCATGTCGCGCAGGTCCGGGTCCGGGGTCAGCGTGCTCTGCACGAGCCGCATCGCGGAGACGCCGTCGACCAGCGCGTGGTGGACCTTGGTGTAGAGCGCCACCCGGCTGTCGCGCAGGCCCTCGATGATGTAGGCCTCCCACAGCGGCCGCTCCCAGGCCAGCCGGGTGCCGTGGATCCGGCCGCACAGGTCGAGGAGCTCGCGGATCCGGCCCGGCTTCGGCAGCGCGTTGTGCCGGACGTGGTGCTCGATGTCGAACTCGTCGTCCTCGACCCACACCAGCTGGCCGGCGGTGGTGAGGGAGCGGTGCGGCCGCCGGAGGAACAGCGGTGCGATCTCGTCGACGTCGCGCATCGACTCGTAGAGCTCGCGACCGTAGTTGCGGCCGGCGCCCTCGGGCTTCTCGAACAGCTGGAGCCCGCCGACGTGCATCGGCATCGAGCGGTTCTCGGTGAGCAGGAACGCCGCAGCGGTCGGGTCGATCGGTGTGACCACGGGTGCTCCCTCCCTGTTGTGTGCCGCCGACTATGGCCGCTCCGGCCACCAACCGTCCACAGTGCCGCCTCCGACCACCTTCTCCACAGCGCGCTCTCCCCACACCCCGCACCGTCCGCGCCCGCTCCTAGCGTCGCTCCTGCGTCGGACCCTCCGGCGCAGGAGCACTCACTCGGGAGCAGCCATGAAGAGGTTCGCCAGCTTGGCCCTGGTCGTCGGCATCTGCGTGGGAGGGCTGGGTGCGGCGGCGCTCGCGGCCGCCGGCCCACCGCCCGGCGACACCATCGTGGAGGTCACCGGAGACGCCGCGAACGGCTTCGAGATCCGCTACTACGACGGCACCGAGCTGTTCCCGCCGACCGACTCCGAGGCGCGCGCGGAGTGCGGGGAGTACGACGCCCGCGCCGACCGGATCCGGTGCCGCGTCGAGGTCCGCACCTGGTACCGCGACCTCGCCGACCTCCGGCAGGCGCTGGAGTGGGCGCACGCCCAGTGACGGCCCAGTGCCGGCCCCGTGATGGCCCAGGGATGGCCCGGTGACAGCGCGGTGATGGTCATGGACCTTGCCACCGCCATGGCAGGATCGCGTTCATGGAGGCGGGACCACTCGACCGGGCGTGGCTCCGCAGCCGGACGTCCGTCCGGGCGCGGGTCGCCCGGCTGGACTCCAAGCGCTGGCAGATCGGGCAGTGTGCGATCGCCGCGGGGCTCGCCTGGCTGATCGCCGCGGACCTGTTCGGCCACCCGACCCCGTTCTTCGCGCCGGTCGCGGCCGTGGTCGCGCTCGGCACGTCCTACGGCCAGCGGCTGCGCCGGGTCGCCGAGGTGACCGTCGGCGTCGCGGTGGGCGTGTTCCTCGCCGACCTGCTGGTCGTGCTGCTCGGCTCGGGCGCCTGGCAGATCGGGCTGATCGTCGCGCTGTCGATGTCGGCCGCCCTGCTGCTCGACGCCGGCCAGCTGTTCGTGACCCAGGCCGCCGTGCAGTCCATCGTGGTCGCCTCCCTGGTCCCCGACCCGGGGGACGCCTTCCTGCGCTGGACCGACGCGGTGATCGGTGGGCTGGTCGCGCTCGTGGCGGCCACGGTCGTCCCGGCGGCGCCGCTGCGGCGCCCGCGCGAGCAGGCAGCCGTGGTCATGCGGAAGATCTCCGGCCTGCTGCGGGCCGCCGGGGAGGTGATGGACGACGGTGAGGTCGGGCGCGCGATGGCGCTGCTGGCCGACGCGCGGTCGACCGACTACCTGATCCGCGAGCTGCAGTCCGCGGCCGACGAGGGCCTGTCGGTGGTCGACTCCTCGCCGTTCCGGGTCCGGCACAAGGACAACCTGCGCCGGATGGTCGACCTCGTCGACCCGCTCGACCGCGCGCTGCGCAGCACCCGCGTGCTGGTCCGCCAGACCGCGGTCGCGGCCTACCACCGGCGGCCGGTGCCCACGTCCTACTCCCTGCTCGCGCTCGACCTCGCCGACGCCGCCGACGCGGTGGCCGCCGAGCTGGCGGAGAACCGGATGGCGGTCGCGGCCCGGCCGGCCGTCCTCGCCGTGGGGGAGGCGACGGGCCACGTGGAGCGCAGCGAGGTGCTGGCCGCGGAGGCCGTGCTCGCCCAGCTGCGCTCGGTGGTCGTCGACCTGCTGATGGTCACCGGCCTCGACCAGCTCGAGTCCACGGACGCGCTGCCGCCACCACGATGACCCAGCAGTGGGTGCTGCACGTCGACCTCGACCAGTTCATCGCCGCGGTCGAGGTGCTGCGCCGCCCCGAGCTGGCCGGCCTCCCGGTCGTGGTCGGTGGTCGTGGGGATCCCACCGAGCGCGGTGTCGTCGCGACCGCGTCGTACGAAGCGCGGGCGTTCGGCGTCGGCTCGGGGATGCCGCTGCGGATCGCGGCCCGCAAGTGTCCCGACGCGGTGTTCCTCCCCGTCGACCACGAGGCCTACAACGTCGCGTCCGACGAGGTGATGGCGACCCTGCGCGGCCTCGAGTGGGGCGGGGTACCGGTCGTGGTCCAGGTGCTCGGCTGGGACGAGGCCTTCGTCGGGGCCGGCGAGGGACACGGCGACCTCGGCGATCCGATGGAGCAGGCCGAGCGGATCCGCGCCGCGGTCCTGGACGCCACCGCGCTGCACTGCTCGGTCGGCGTGGGCGACAACAAGCTCCGCGCGAAGATCGCCACCGACTTCGGCAAGCCCCGCGGTGTCTGGAGGCTGACCGCCGAGAACTGGTTCGAGGTGATGGGCGACCGGCCCACGACCGCCCTGTGGGGCATCGGCTCGAAGACCGGCAAGAAGCTCGCCGCCCTCGGCATCGACACCGTCACCCAGCTCGCAGAGTCCGACGCCCGCATCCTCGCCGCCGAGATCGGCCCGACCATGGGGCCCTGGTACCACCGCCTCGGCCGCGGGGTCGACACCAGCGCCGTCGACGCCTCGCCCTGGGTCCCCCGCGCCCACGGCCGCGAGGAGACCTACCAGCAGGACCTCGAGGACTGGGCCCAGGTGGCCGAGGAGGTGCGCACGCTGACCCGCCGCGTCCTGGCCGACATCGACCGCGAGGGCCGCCCCGCCGCCCGCGTGGGCCTCAAGATCCGCTTCAAGCCCTTCTTCACCGTCAGCCGCAGCCTCACCCTCCCCGCTCCCACCAACGACCCCACCACCCTCGCCGACGCCGCCGTCTCCCTCCTCGACCGCGTCGAGCAGGACCGCCCCGTCCGCCTCCTCGGCGTCCGCCTCGAGATGACGCCCCCACCCGAGGGGTACTGAACCCATCTCCCAGGAGGCACGACCGAGGAGCGGGTGCGGCAACAAGTGCCCTCGGAGGCGCTCGGCGCCGACGAAGGAGCGTCATATCGAGGCGTGCCGAGAGCGAAGACGCCCCCACCCGGGGAGTACTGAACCCATCCCCACCCAGGAGGCACGACCGAGGAGCGGGTGCGGCAGGAGGAGACGCCGAAGGCCCTCGGGGGCACCCGAACGAGCGTCAAACCGAGGCGTGGCGAGAGCGAGGACGCCCACCCGGGGAGTACGGAACCCATCCCCACCCAGGAGGCACGACCGAGGAGCGGGTGCGGCAACGAGTGCCCTCGGAGGCGCTCGGCGCCGACGAAGGAGCGTCAAACCGAGGCGTGGCGAGAGCGAAGCGGAGACACGGCGAGGTAGCGACGAGGAGGCGGCGAAGCCGCCGAAGAGGGCACGAGAGCACCACACCAGGAAGCCGACGAGGGAGACAACGACCCGCCCCGCCGCGCAGCGGCGGACCCTCCCGCCGCGCAGCGGCGGAACCTACTTCAACCCGTCCCGCAGCTCCCGCACGACCGAGTCCACCACGGCCACCAGGTCGCCCTCCGACGCCTCGGCAACGGCCCGCTGCCGCTGGTACGACGCTCCCCGCCGCGGGATCTCCGCGACCGCGGCCAGCTCCTCCGAGCACCCGAGCCGCTCGGCGATCGGCGTGAGCCGTTCGAGCAGGTCGGCCAGGTCGTCGGTGACCAGCCGCTCGTTCGAGTGGGCGTCGACGATGACGATCGCGTCCAGGCCGTAGCGGGCGGCTCGCCACTTGTTCTCCTGCACGTGCCACGGCGGCATCGTGGGGAGCGTCTCGCCCGCGGCCAGCCGGCCGTCGAGATCCACGACCAGGCAGTGCATGAGCGCGACCAGCGCGCCGAGCTCCTCGATGTTCGAGACCCCGTCGCAGACGCGGTTCTCGATGGTGCCGAGGTTCGCCGCGGGCCGCACGTCCCACCGGATCTCGCTGAGCACGTCGATGACTCCGGTCGTGAGCAGGTCGCCGGCGTACGACTCGAACTCCTCCCACCGCTCGAACTGGAACGGCAGCCCGGCGGTCGGCAGCTGCTGGAACATCAGCGCGCGGTTCGAGGCGTACCCCGTGTCGAGGCCGGCCCAGATCGGCGAGGACGCCGAGAGCGCCTGCAGGTGCGGGTAGTAGTTCAGCAGCGACGACAGCACCGGCATCACCCGGTCACGGTCCGGCATTCCGACGTGCACGTGCACGCCCCAGATCAGCATCTGCCGGCCCCACCACTGGGTGCGGTTGATCAGCTCCTCGTACCGGTGCCCCTCGCTGAGCTGCTGCGCCGACCACGACGCGAACGGGTGCGTGCCGCCGCCGTACAGGTCCACGCCCAGGTCGTCGCCAGCCGGGATCACGGCCTCGAGCGTGCCGCGCACGTCGGCCATCGCCTCGGGGACCGTGCGGCACACGCCGCTGACGATCTCGACGGTGTTGCGCAGCAGCTCCTTGTGCAGCTTGCTCGGGTCCGGCAGCCGCGGCTTCGCCCGGGCAAACAGGTGCGTCGCGTCGTTGCGCAGGTCGCGGGTACGCCGGTCGACGAGGGCGAGCTCCCACTCGACGCCGAGCGTCGGCTCGGGACTGGCGTGGAAGTCGATGCGCACGCGCTCAGCGTTCCACAGCCACGCGCGCGAGCCAGCGCGCCGCGCTCCCGTCGTACGGCGCGGTCCCGGCGGCGACCGCCGCATGCACCCGGTCGCAGGACCTCATCGCGGCAGCACTCACCTCGTCGGGGTACCCGAACCGCACGCGATGATCCGCGAACTCGTCCTCGTCGTCGACCCACACCCGGCCGGTGTTGCCACGCACCACGTCGAGGTCGAGGTCCACGGCGCGCAGCACGAGCCCGTCCCACTGCGGGGGCGTGGTGATGTCGACGTACACCCGCACCGGCCCGCCCTCGGCGTGGAACGTCGCCAGCCAGCCGCGCTCGGCGTCGGGCCCGGGCGGCGGGACGAGGCCGACCTGCGCGGTCGGGGCGACGTACGTCGCGCCCGGGCGCGCCATCGCCGTGCCTGCCGGGATACCGAGCCAGTCGCCGTGCTCGTCGCTGCCGAGGACGTGGCAGTCGAACTCCCAGTGCGGCCGGTCCACCCACTTGGTCATCACGACGCGGACCGGGTCGCCGGGAACGGGAGTCACGGTGGCCTGTCTACCAGTCGGCTGCCACCATGGCGGCCATGTCGGACGCGCGCGAGCTCAACCTCACGCTCGACCTCTGCCTGCGGGTCGGAGAGCTGCTGCTGTCGTCGGGGGCGGGCGCCGCCGACGTCACCGCGACCATGCAGGCGGTGGCGTGGCAGTACGGCGTGCGGCACTCCGAGATCGACGTGACGTTCACGTCGCTGTCGATGAGCTACCAACCCAGCCCGGAGGAGCCGGCGTTCGTGCTGATCCGCCAGGTGAAGCAGCGCGACATCGACTACGAGGACCTCACGCTGGTCGACCACCTCGTCCGCGAGGTGCTGCACGGCGACGTCGAGCTCAAGGAGGCGCGCACCCGGCTGGCGCGCATCGTGTCGTCGGGCCACACGACCCCGCGCTGGCTGGTCAGTCTCGCCTGGGGCGTGATGTGCGCCGGTGTCGCCATCCTGCTCGGCGGTGGGCCGGTCGTGATCGCGCTCGCGTTCCTCGCGGCGGTCTGCATCGACCGGCTCCAGCTCTGGATGGGCCGACGCCGGCTCCCGTCCTTCTACCGCCAGGTCGCGGGCGGCGCGGTCGCCACGGTGATCGCCGTGCTCGCCGCGGCCGTCCAGGAGGACCTCGACACCTCGCTGGTCGTGACCGCGAACATCGTCATGCTGCTCGCCGGGATCGGGTTCATGGGCGCTCTCCAGGACGCGCTGTCCGGGTTCTACGTCACCGGCGGTGCCCGCCTCACGGAGGCGCTGCTGTCGACCGCCGGCATCATCGCCGGCGTCAGCGGCGGCCTCGCGCTCGCCGAGGTGCTCGGCGTCGACGTCGGCCGCCTCGACCCGGGCGCGGTCACCGACCTGCGCGACGTGTCGACGGTCGCGCTCGGCGCCGCGATCTGCGCTGCGGCGTTCGCGTTCGCGTCGTACGCCCCACGTCGCTCGCTGGTCCCGATCGCGCTGATCGCCGCGATCGCGATCGTGATCTCGCAGTCGATCAGCCAGGGCGGCGTGAGCGTCGCCCGGACCGCCTGGCCGGTCGCGACCGCGGCCTTCTTCGTCGGCCTCGTCAGCTTCACGGTCGCCGGCCGGATGCGGGTGCCGCCGCTGGTCGTGGTCGTGTCGGCGATCGTGCCGATGCTGCCCGGCCTGTCGATCTACCGCGGCCTGAGCCTGCTCACCGAGAACAGCTACCAGGCCTCGGAGGGCATCCTCGCCCTGATGACCGCCGGGTCGGTCGCGCTGGCGCTCGCGTCCGGCGTGATCCTGGGGGAGTACGTCGCGCAGCCCCTGCGCCGTGAGGCGCACCGGCTCGAGAGCCGCCTGTCGGGCCCGCGCCTGGTCGGGCCGCTGCGCACGTCGCGCCGCGGCCGACGCCGCTAGACGGCGCTGGTCCCCGGCGGCATCACCTTGCGGTGCGTGCGCGCCACGATGTCCTGGTAGCGCGAGCCGGTGACCTTCGCGAGCGTGTGGACGGCGTGCGCGTCGATGCCGACCAGCACCCGCGCCTTGTCGGTGCGGATGCCCTTGACGATGATCTCGGCGGCCCGCTCCGGGGTCATCTTCGCGAGCTTCTCGTCGAAGAACTTCGCCGTCTGCGCGCCGTCCTCGACGGCGGAGTACCGCGCGTTGCGGGCGATCGCGGTCTTGATGCCGCCCGGGTGCACGACGGTGACGCCGACCGGGTGGCCGGCGACGAGCATCTCCTCGCGGACCGCCTCGGACATGCCGCGCACGGCGTACTTGGCCGCGTTGTACATGCTCTGCCCGGGCATCGAGATCAGCCCGAAGAGCGACGAGATGTTCACCAGGTGCCCGTCGCCGGACGCGATCAGGTGCGGCAGGAACTCCTTGGTGCCGTGGACGACGCCCCAGAAGTTGATGCCCATGATCCAGTCCATGTCGGGGTACTCGAGGTCCTCGAGGTTCCCCGCGAGCGCGACGCCGGCGTTGTTGACGACCAGGTTGACCCGGCCGAAGTGCTCCGCCACGGCGGAGGCGTACGCCGCGAACGCGGCCCGGTCGGCCACGTCGAGGTGGTCCGAGCGCACCTCGCGGGCGCCGGCTGCCTTCACGAGGTCGACGGTCTCGGCGAGACCGGCGTCGTCGACGTCGGAGATCGCGAGCAGCGAGCCGCGCCGCGCCAGGTCGATGGAGAGTGCCCGGCCGATCCCGGAGCCCGCCCCGGTGATCACCGCGACCTTGCCGTTGAGCTCCTTCATGCCGAGATCTCCTTCACGTCGTAGGCGTCCGCGTCGAACGACGCGAGCTGGCGACGGAACGTGAACGTCGCCTTGGGCCACAGCACGGTGTTGCGGCCCTTCTCGTCGAGGTACCAGCTCGAGCAGCCGCCGGTGTTCCAGACGGTGCGCTTCATCCGGCGCTGCAGGTCGGCGTTCCACTTCCGGTACGCGCGCGGGTTGGGCTCGACAGCGCCGTACCTCGCCCGGCGCATGGTGCGCACCGCGTCGCGGACGTAGGCGACCTGCGCCTCGATGATGAACACCATGCTGGTGTGGCCCTGACCGGTGTTGGGGCCGACGAGCATGAAGAGGTTCGGGAAGCCCGGCACGGTGGTGCCCTTGTACGCCGCCATCCCGGTCTGGCGCCAGCTCTCGGCGAGCGTGTGGCCGGCGGTGCCGGTGATGTGCTCGGTGATCGGCAGCTCGGTCGTGTGGAAGCCGGTGGCCACCACGATCACGTCCACCGGCCGCTCGACACCGTCGGCGGTGACGACCGCGTTGCCGGTCACCTTGGTGATCCGGTCGGTCACCAGCTCGGTGTTGTCGGCGGCGAGCGCCGGGTAGTACGTGTTCGACCGCAGGATCCGCTTGCAGCCGATCGCGAACCTCGGCGTCACCTTCTCGCGCAGCACCGGGTCCTTGATGCCGATCGCGATGTTGGCCTGCGCGGCCTTCTGCGCGGGCGCGGCCAGCTTCGGGACCATGGTGAACGCCGGAACGTAGCCCTCGTGGGCCCAGTAGACGCCGGTCCGGTAGACCTTGCGCAGGAACGGGAAGCGCTTCAGTGCGGTGGCCTCGACGCCCTTGTAGGTCCGGTCGTTGCGGGGGATCACCCACGGCGCGCTGCGCTGGTAGACGTCGAGGTGGCCGGCCACCTTCTGCACCTCGGGCACGATCTGGATCGCCGAGGCGCCGGTGCCGATCACCGCGACGCGCTTGCCGGTGAGGTCGACGCTGTGGTCCCAGCGCGCCGAGTGGAACAGCGCGCCCTGGAACGTGTCGAGGCCGTCGATCTCGGGGAGCCTGGGCTCGGAGAGGCCGCCGGCGCCGACGATCAGCGTGGTCGAGGTGACGGTCCGCTCGCCGCCCGGCCCAGAGATCCGCACCTCCCAGCGCTGGGCCGCAGCGTCCCAGGCGGCGTGCTCCATCGTCGTCTCGAACTCGAACCGGTCGAGCGTGCCGGAGCGGCGGGCCACGCCCTCGATGTAGTCCTGGATCTCGGGCTGCGGGGAGTACGACTTCGACCAGTCGTGGGAGGCGAACGAGTACGAGTACAGCTGGCTCGGTACGTCGCAGCACGCGCCCGGGTAGGTGTTGTCGCGCCAGGTGCCGCCGACCGTGCTGCCCTTCTCGACCACGAGGAAGTCGGTCTCGCCGTCCTCCTGCAGCTTGATCGCGGCGCAGAGTCCGGCGAACCCCGCGCCGACGATGACATGCTCGACGTGCGTCATGGCCCAGACCGTACTGGCGGTATTGAAAAAGTGTCAATAAGGTGGTGTGCGTGACCTCGACGACCCGGACCCGACTGACCCCGGAGCAGCGCCGGGCGCAGCTGCTGGACCTCGGCGTGGAGCTGCTGGCGACCCGGTCGCTCGACGAGCTGTCGATCGACCTGCTCGCCGAGGAGGCGGGCATCTCCCGCGGCCTGCTGTACCACTACTTCGGCAACAAGCACGCCTTCCACGAGGCCGTCGTGCGCCGGGCCGCCGACGAGCTGATCGCCCAGACCGCGCCGCCCGCCGACGGCGAGCCGCTGGAGCGGGTGCTCGCCTCGGTGACGGCGTACGTCGACTACGTCGTCACCAACCACGAGGGCTACCTGTCGCTGGTGAAGGGTGCCGCGGGCGGCAACGAGTCGATCCGGGGGATCTACGAGCAGACGCGGTCGGACATGGGGGACCGGGTCTTCCGCGAGCACCCGCAGGGCGACATCGTCCCCGACACCCCGGCCAACCGGCTGGTGGTCCGCGGCTGGACCGCGATGACCGAGGAGCTGGTGCTCTCCTGGATCGCGGACCCGAACGGCGTCACCCGCGACGAGCTCATCGCGATCCTCGTGGCCTCGCTACCGGCCCTGGTCGGCGTCACCGAGGAAGCGTGACGTCCAGGGTCGTGTCGCCCGGCACCGACTGAAGCGTGACCGTGCCGCCGTGCGCGGCGACGATCGCCTCGACCAGGGAGAGCCCGAGCCCGACGCCGACCTGGCTGCCGCGTGTGCGGGCGGTGTCCCCGCGCGCGAACCGCTCGAAGGCGTGGTCGACCAGCTCAGGTGGGAAGCCCGGCCCGTCGTCGTGCACCGCGAACCCGTCGCGGCGGACGCGCACCGTCACCGTCGTACCGGCCGGCGTGTGACGGGCGGCGTTCGACAGCAGGTTCGTCGCGACCTGGTGCAGGCGCAGGTCGTCGCCCACCACCTCGTACGGCGTGTCCACGGCGTCGTCGGGCACGTCGAGGCGCCAGTGGTGGCCGGGGGCGACCACGCGGGCGTCGGACACCGCCTCGAGCAGCAGCCGGGTGAGGTCGACCGGCTCCTGCGCCAGCGGCCTGCCCGAGTCGAGCCGCGCCAGGAGCAGCAGGTCCTCGACGAGCGAGGTCATCCGGCCGGACTCCTCCTCGACCTTGTCGAGCGCGGTCGCGGTGGCTGCGGCGTCGTCGGGCCGGCGCCGGGCAAGCTCGGTGTAGCCGGCGATCGTCGCCAGCGGGCTGCGCAGCTCGTGCGAGGCGTCGGCGACGAACTGCCGGACCTGCTGCTCGCTGCGGTGCCGCGCGTCGAGCGAGGTCTCGACGTGGGCGAGCAGCGCGTTCAGTGCCGCGCCCACCTGGCCGACCTCGGTGCGCTCGTCGGTGAGGTGGTCCGGCACCCGCTCGGTGAGGTCGATCTCGCCGGACGCGAGGGGCAGCTCGGCCACCGCGTGCGCGGTCTCGGCGACCTCGCGCAGCGGCCGCAGCTGGCGGCGTACGACGACCAGGGCGACGCCGCCGCCCAGGGCGGTCGCGATCACCGCGAAGAGCAGCTCGAGCGAGACGAGTCGCTCGAGCACGCTCGACACGGAGTCCTCGGGCAGGCCGACGAGGTAGGTACCGCCGTCCGGCGTGGGGATCGCCTGGACCCGGAAGTCGCCGATCCCCGGCAGGCTGACGGTGTGCGTCTCCCGGTCCGTGGGCACCTGCGCGAGCTCGTCGGCCGCCGCGTCATCGAGCCGCACCTGACGGATGGGTTCCTCCGCCGACCGTGGCTCGACGACGTACACCTCCGCGGTGCCGTCATCCGAGATGAGGGCCCGCACCATCCCGACCTCCATGCCGGGTCCGCCCGTCGGGCCGCCGCCGATGGGCAGCTGGTGCACCTGCTCGTCGAGACGGTCGTTCAGGTAGCGGCTCATCGCGACGGTGGTCGCGGCACCGAGCAACACGGACACCACGAGGATCAGCAGCACCGTGGTGAGCACCAGCCGCGAGGTCAGCGACGCGAAGGCGCGCCTCATGCGTCGGCCGGCTTCAGCACGTAGCCCGCGCCGCGCATGGTGTGGATCATCGGCTCGCGTCCCGCGTCGATCTTCTTGCGCAGGTAGGAGATGTAGAGCTCGACGACGTTGGCCTGGCCGCCGAAGTCGTAGTTCCAGACCCGGTCCAGGATCTGTGCCTTCGAGAGCACCCGGCGCGGGTTGCGCATCAGGAAGCGCAGCAGCTCGAACTCCGTCGCGGTCAGCGCGATCGGCTCGCCGCCGCGGAACACCTCGTGGCTGTCCTCGTCGAGGCTGAGGTCGCCCACGACCAGCATCGGGGTCGAGGTGACCTGCTGCGCGCCGGTCCGCCTCATCAGCGCTCGCAGCCGGGCCACCAGCTCCTCCAGGGAGAACGGCTTCGTCACGTAGTCGTCACCGCCCGCGGTCAGCCCGGCCACCCGGTCCTCGACCGCGTCGCGGGCGGTGAGGAACACGACGGGTACGTCGGGGTTCGTGGACCGCATCCGGCGCAGTACCTCGAGCCCGTCGAAGTCGGGCAGCATCATGTCGAGCACCACCGCATCGGGGCGGAACTCGCGGGCGGTGGAGACCGCCTTCGACCCGGTGTGCGCGACGGCCACCTGCCAGCCCTCGTAGCGCAGCGCCATCGAGACCAGCTCGGCGATGTTCACCTCGTCGTCGACGACCAGCACGCGCAGAGGGGTGCCATCGGGTCGGGTCAGCTCCATGTCGACCATCGTGCCCACGCTAACTGTGCACTTGCTGTGAACGAGCTGTGGCGGACTCACGACGTGCTCACCGGTCGCACACAGGAGCCGCACAGCGGGCGGGAGGAGCGTCGTCCTCATGACCGAGAACAACGACACCCAGAACCTGGAGGCCGCACCGCCGGCCGACCCGGAGCCCCAGAAGCGCATTCGCGACCGTCGCGTCGGCGTCGTCGCCCTGGCTGCCTCGACCGTGGGCGCGCTGCTGATCGGCGGCACGCTCGGCGCCGTCTCAGGCGCCGCAGTCGGGTACGGCGTCGGCCACCACGACCACCCGGACCGCCCGGCGCTCGTGCAGCGCGAGGGCACGCAGCAGGACGGCCTGCCCGGCGGCGGGATGCCCGGCGGCCAGCAGTTCGCGCCGCCGAACGGCCAGCTGCCGCCGGGCACGACCCAGGAGCAGGAGGAGTCGGACGGCTCCGACAGCTCGGACAGCTCGAACAGCTGAGAGAGCGTGGCATCGTCGAGGCCAACCCCACGTCCGCCGCTCTCCCTCGGCCCCGAGCCGTCGAGATCGCGGTGCCCCCTCGGCCTCGACGAGCCACACTGCGTTCCGCACGCTAGACCCGCGAGGCCCGTCTCCGGCATGTCCCGAAGGGCTGCCCTTTCGGGCAGGTGCGGGCAAGCGTCATGGTTTCGGACCTGATGCGTCCCTAGGCTGAACCTGCCTGCTCGTCGCACATCTCTCGGGGGACCCGTCGTGAAGTACCTGGCGCTCGTCGCTGCCTGCCTGCTCACCGCCACGCTCGCTGCACCGACGTCCGCGGAGGCAGCAGTCGACCCGGTGGAGGTCACCTTCCCTGACATCGCCATGTTCAATCCGGAGCACACCCCGTACGTCTTGGAGGTCCACGACCCGCAGCCCGAGCTCGGAGAGCTGGTCGTCGCCTGGGGACAGCATCGGATGGCGCTGCCCCACGACGGCGCGGTGACGGTTCCGCTCACGTTCGCCGACAGCTACTCCACGACGCTGCAGGTCCTGCGCTGCATGGTCGGTGGAGAAATTTGCTCCGGTACCAGTCAGGTTCGGACGGTCACGCTCGTGAACCACCTCAACATCCGTCTCGACGAGGCCGGATGGCGCACGCTGGGGACGGGCTCCGATATCCCGGTCGAGGTGACCTACCCGGATCTCGCGAAGGGCGAGCCGATCCGGCTCGAGTGGACCGTGACCGACTTGGCCGACGGGGAGGTGATCGTCTCCGGCGCCGACGATTGGGTCATCGGGCAGCCTCGACCCGTTTTGGGCATCCCCGCTGCCACGGACGCGCAGGAGGTTCGGCTCTCGGTCCGAGCTGTCTCGGACTCGACCCGGTGGGGACGCCTCGAGGGGGCGGACGAGCACGACTACGGGGTCGATGTGCTGCCACCGAAGATGAAGGCCAGTCTGTCGTCCGACGTCGTGTTCCCCGCCCCTGACGGCTACCTCGACTACACCCGTATCAAGGTCGGCCCGTGGACCGGCCCGTCCACCCTCCGGGTGGACGTCGTCGACCGGGCGGGCGCGGTGACCAACGTCTACTCGGGTCGCGCCGACGGCATCGCTTTCGACGGCCACCACGACGGCGAGCCGTTCCCTCCCGGCCGGTACACGCTCCGTGTCACCGGCTTCGACGACTCGGGCAACGCCACCGTGCGCGAGCTCCCCGTCCGCGTCGACGACCGGGTCCGGGTCGAACGGTCGTTCCGCCGGACCATCCCCGCCGCACGCACCGTGGCCGATCAGTACGTCGGTGCGTGCTCGCACCTAGGGCCGGCTTCCGGTCGCGGTTGGAAGGGCTCACTCGGGCTCTACTCGACCTCGCCCTGCAGGAAGAAGGACGGCTCGGTCGTCTCGACGCTGCATGGTGCGCAGGTGCCGGCCTCGGTGGGCGAGTACCCGAGCTCCCTCCGGCTGTCGTTGTACGGCGGTCCTGCGCGCGGCGCGGCGTCGGCCTACCTGGTGCACGGGTGGCTGCGCAACGAGACCAACGGGTTCATCAAGCGCCGCGTGGTCCGTGGTGGGCTCGGTGAGCACAAGACCAACGGCATCGCGGCCACCTCGGTGGTCCGCGAGATCGACGGCAAGTCGTGGGTGTACTGGCAGGTCGGGCTGACCGACGGCAGCCGCTACGACATCAAGAGCTTCACGATCAGCACGGACTACTACACGCTCGTCGCCCCCGCGTCCCGCACCGCGAGCGACGCGAAGACCATCGCCGAGCCGAGCGGGGCGCCGGGTCCGGGGTACACCCCGCCGAAGACGGAGGCCGCGCTGTTGCTGGCGGCGTACAAGCCCGGGATCTGACTGCCGTCCTCGCGCAGCACCCGGCCGCGGTCGTCGGTGACGAGCCCGCCCTTGGTGCCGAGGTCGGACAGCACGAAGCGGGCGGCGTAGAACGGCGCCTGCGTGCACGCCGTCGGGCCGGCGCCGCCGGTGAAGAACGTGTCGTACTCGTCCCGGCCGCGGCCGAAGTCCTCGTCGACCCCGGACTCGCAGAAGCCGTTGAAGCGCTCGACCGTCGCGACCAAGGAGTCGGCAGGTACGCCGATCGCCTCGGCCAGCTCCGCGATCGAGTCCGCGCGCACCCAGGTGCCGGCGGCGAGGTGCTCGTCCGGTGATCCCTCGGGCATCGCGATCGCGGGCAGCCGGCCACCCTCGGCGGAGTCGAAGACGAACCACGACGGGATCCGCTCGGGGGCCTTGGCCATCTCGCGGCCGAAGCGGTCGTAGGGGAGCGTCTCGTTGGCGTAGCGCTTGCCGTTCGCGTCGACCATCAGCCCGGAGCGGAAGCCGAGGGTGAACGAGCCGCCGCCGTCCGGCTGCTCGAGGCCGGGGCAGAACCAGCCGACCCCGCTGTAGTCAGTCGCCGCGCCGATCGCCACGGCGGCCGCGATCGGCTCGCCGGTGTTCGTCCCGCGCGGCGCCATCGTCCAGGCGACGTCACCGGGCACCCCGCGCGCGGCGCGCTCCTCGGCATTGCCCTCGAAGCCGCCGGCCGCGACCAGCACCCCGCGGCGCGCGGTGATCTCGACCGGTCCCTCGGGCGTCATCGCCGCGACGCCGGCGACCCGGTCGCCGTCGAGGACGAGGCCGGTGACCGGCAGCTCGGTGAGCACCGTCCCGCCCCCGCTCAGGAACCCGTCGAGCAGCCGCGCGATCAGCGACTGCCCGCCGCTGAGCGTGTTGCGGCCGGGCTCGCCCACCCGGTCGCGCTCCACCGGCGGTCGGACGAGCTCGCCGACCCGCTCCGGCAGCTCGCCGCGCTTGATGTTCGTCGGCTGGATCGAACGGCCCATCGGCACCCGGCCGGGGGCGTCGTAGTACTCGGAGAACGGCAGCCACTCGAACGGCACCCCGGCATCCTCGAGCTCGGCGACCAGCTCGGGCGCGTGCCGCAGGAACGCCTCGACCTTGGTCTCGTCCGGGTCGCCCAGGATGGCCGCGAGGTACTCACGCGCTCCCTCCGTCGAGTCGGGGATGCCGGCGCGCTGCTGCACCTGGCTGCCCGGCAGCCAGCACGCCCCGCCGGAGTACGCCGAGGTCCCGCCCAGCAGTGCGGTCTTCTCGACCACCACGGTGCTCAGTCCGGCCCTCTGGGCGAGGAAGGCGCCGGTCATCGCACCCCCGCCCGACCCGACCACAACCACGTCGTACTCCCGTGCCTCCGTCATGCGGCGATACTAGAACACGTTCTATGTCTCGATACGCTCGCTGGCGCTCGCTACTCGACAACCGGCAGGCAATGTCGGTGGTCGAGTAGCTCGCGACTCGACAACCCTGGCGGGCGATGTCGGTGGTCGAGTAGCCGCCGAGGAACGAGGCGGCGTATCGAGACCCTTCGAGGGTGGGGTGGGGTCTCGATACGCTCGCTGGCGCTCGCTACTCGACCAACGAGCGCGGGTATCGGTGGTCGAGTAGCCGCCGAGGAACGAGGCGGCGTATCGAGACCGTCGGGGATGGGTCGGGTCTCGATACGCTCGCTGGCGCTCGCTACTCGACCAACGAGGTGGGTGTCGGTGGTCGAGTAGCCGCCGAGGGACGAGGTGGCGTATCGAGACCTTCGAGATGGGCTCGGTCGCGGGATCCTCGACCGACGATGGGTAACCGGCTGGACGGGCTTGGCACAATGGGTCGGTCATGACCGAGCTCCAGATCCTCTATCCGCCGGAGCTGCCGGTCACCCAGCGCCGCGAGGACATCGCCGAGGCGATCCGGGACCACCAGGTCGTGATCGTCGCGGGCGAGACCGGGTCGGGGAAGACGACCCAGCTGCCGAAGATCTGCCTGGAGCTCGGGCGAGGCAAGGACGCCCTGATCGGGCACACCCAGCCGCGGCGGATCGCGGCGCGGTCGGTGGCCGAGCGGATCGCCAGCGAGCTGAAGACCGAGCTCGGGGACCTCGTGGGCTACCAGGTGCGGTTCACCGACCGGACGTCGAAGTCCAGCCGGGTGAAGCTGATGACCGACGGCATCCTGCTCGCCGAGCTGCAGCGCGACCGGATGCTCAAGCGGTACGACACGATCATCATCGACGAGGCGCACGAGCGCAGCCTCAACATCGACTTCCTGCTCGGCTACCTCAAGCGGCTGCTGCCGAAGCGGCCCGACCTGAAGCTGATCATCACGTCGGCGACCATCGACGTCGACCGGTTCGCGAAGCACTTCGACGCGCCCGTCGTCGAGGTGTCCGGCCGTACCTACCCGGTCGAGATCCGCTACCGGCCGCTGATGGACCTCTCGGAGGACGACGAGGAGGGCGAGGTCGTCGTCCGCGACCAGACCGAGGCGATCGTCGAGGCGGTCAAGGAGCTCGCGGCCGAGGGGCCGGGCGACGTCCTGGTGTTCCTCCCCGGCGAGCGCGAGATCCGCGACACCGCCGACGCGATGAAGGACCTGCCGCGCACCGAGATCGTGCCGCTTTACTCGCGGCTCTCGGCCGCCGAGCAGCACAAGGTCTTCAGCTCGCACGGCGCCGCCGTACGACGCGTGGTGCTCGCGACCAACGTCGCCGAGACCTCGCTGACCGTGCCGGGCATCCGGTACGTCGTCGACACGGGCGTGGCGCGGATCAGCAGGTACTCCGTGCGCACCAAGGTGCAGCGCCTCCCGATCGAGCCGATCAGCCAGGCGTCGGCCAACCAGCGCTCCGGCCGGTGCGGCCGGGTCGAGGCGGGCATCGCGATCCGGCTCTACTCGGAGGAGGACTTCGAGGGTCGCCCGGAGTTCACCGACCCGGAGATCCTGCGCACGAACCTGGCCAGCGTGATCCTCCAGATGACCAGCCTCGGCCTCGGTGACATCGGCCGGTTCCCGTTCGTCGAGCCGCCCGACAAGCGCAACGTCAGCGCCGGTGTGCAGCTGCTCGAGGAGCTCGGTGCCTTGGTCTCGAGGGGCTCGACCACCGGGGCGGACCTCACCAAGCTCGGCCGCCGGCTGGCCAGGCTGCCGATCGACCCCCGGCTGGCCCGGATGATCCTCGAGGCCGAGCGGCTCGGCTGCGTGCGCGAGGTCATCGTGATCGCTGCGGCGCTGTCGCTGCAGGACCCGCGGGAGCGGCCGGCCGAGCTCCAGGCACAGGCCGACCAGCAGCACGCCCGCTTCAAGGCCGAGGACAGCGACTTCCTCACCTGGCTCAACCTCTGGCGCTACATCAAGGAGCAGCAGAAGGAGCTCAGCAGCAGCGCGTTCCGCCGGATGTGCAAGCGCGAGTACCTCAACTACCTGCGGGTCCGCGAGTGGCAGGACTTCGAGTCCCAGCTCCGCCAGGTCTGCAAGGAGATGAAGATCCAGGTCGGCCACCCCGCCGACAACCCGGACGCCGACGGCATCCACCAGGCGCTCCTGTCCGGGCTGCTCAGCCACATCGGCCTGCTCGAGGAACGCGAGAAGGAGCGCAGCGCGTCCGGTCGCCGACCGATGCGGGAGTACCTCGGCGCGCGCGGCGCGAAGTTCGCGATCTTCCCGGGCAGCGGCCTGGCGCGGAAGAACCCGCAGTTCCTGATGGCCGGCGAGCTCGTCGAGACCAGCCGGCTCTGGGCGCGGCAGAACGCCGCGATCAAGCCGGAGTGGGCCGAGCGGCTCGGCGCCGACCTGGTGAAGCGCACCTACTCCGAGCCGCACTGGAGCAAGAAGCGCGCGGCCGTGATGGCGTACGAACGCGTCACGCTGTACGGCGTACCTCTCGTCGCGGACCGGCTCGTGTCGTACGGCAAGGTCGACGCCCCGCTCGCCCGCGAGCTCTTCATCCGGCACGCGCTCGTCTACGGCGAGTGGGCCAGCCGGCACAAGTTCCTCGAGACCAACCGACGGCTGCTGGAGCAGGCCGAGGAGCTCGAGCACCGCGCCCGGCGCCGCGGCATCGTGGTCGACGAGCACACGCTGTTCGACTTCTACGACGCGCGGATCGCGGCGGACGTCGTCAGCGGCGCGCACTTCGACCAGTGGTGGAAGAAGGAGCGGCAGCGCAACGGCCGGCTGCTGACGTTCGACCCGTCGATGCTCACCCACGACACCGCCGAGGAGATCAGCGCCGGCGACTACCCGGAGCAGTGGGAGAGCGAGGGACTGACCTTCCCGATCAGCTACCACTTCGAGCCCGGCGCCGCCGAGGACGGCCTGACCATCGACGTGCCGGTCGCGACGCTCAACCGCGTCGAGGCCGACGACTTCTCCTGGAACGTCCCCGGTCTCCGCGAGGAGCTGGTGACCAGCCTGATCCGCAGCCTGCCCAAGAACCTGCGGGTGAACTTCGTGCCCGCCCCGAACAAGGCGCGTGAGTTCCTCGCCGCCGCGCCGCCGGGGGAGGAGCCGCTGCTCGACGCGCTCGAGCGGTGGTGCCGCGCGACCACGGGCGTGCTCGTCCCGCGCGACGCCTGGGACTGGTCGAAGGTGCCCGAGCACCTGCGCCCGACGTACCGCGTCGTCGACGACGCCGGTCAGGAGCAGGCGCGCGGCAAGGACCTGGAGGCGCTGAAGGCGCCGCTGCGCGGGCAGTTCGCGGAGGCGATCGCCGAGGTCGCCAGCGACAGCGGGCTCGCGCGCACCGGCGAGACGTCGTGGGTGTTCGGCACGATCGAGGCATCGTTCACGCAGAAGCGCGCCGGCCACGAGGTGCAGGTCTTCCCGGCGCTCGTCGACGAGGGCACGACGGTCGGGCTGCAGGTCTTCGGCTCCGCGGAGGAGCAGGAGGCCCGGCACCGCTCGGGTGTACGCCGGCTGCTGCAGCTCGAGATCGAGTCGCCCGTGAAGCGGGTCCTCGACGGCCTCACGAACACCGAGAAGCTCGGCCTCGCCGGCTCGCCGTACCCCAGCGTCGCCGAGCTGCTCGAGGACTGCCGGGCCGCGGTGCTCCAGGACGTCGTCGACGCCCGGCCCGCGGTCCGCGACCGCGCGGCGTACGACGCACTGCGCGCCGAGGCCGCCCGCGACCACGAGGCGCACCTGCGCGCGGTGATGGCCGACGTGATCCGGGTGCTCGACGCGTGGCGGCAGGCCGAGAAGGCGCTCAGTGGTCGCGCCGACATGACGATGCTGCCGGCGCTCACCGACATGCGGGCACAGCTCGCCCGGCTGGTCGACCGGGGCTTCGTCGGCGTCGCGGGCGGTGCCCAGCTGCGCCGGTACCCGACGTACCTCGCCGCTCTGGAGCAGCGCCGCGAGAAGCTGCCGGTCCAGGTCAACAAGGACCGGCAGCTGTCCGACCAGCTCGCCGACCTGCAGGAGGCGTACCTCCACCAGCTCGCGGCGCTGCCCGAGGGCCGGCCCCCCGGCGCCGGGCTGCGCCAGGTGCGCTGGATGCTCGAGGAGTACCGCGTCTCGCTGTGGGCCCAGCAGCTCGGCACGCCCTATCCGGTCAGCGACCAACGCATCCGACGTAGCCTGCACAAGTGACGGATCGCCAGCACCACCGCCCGATGACGCCGGGCGGCATGTTCTTCGAGGCGCTCGTCGGCGGCGCCGACCCGGCGCTGGTGAGCGAGGCGGCCGACCGGGCCGCCGTGCTGTTCGTGCGTGGCGCGCGCGACTCCGGCGACGCCGAGGTCGCCGACCGGCTGTTGCGGCTCGCGGAGACCGAGGGGATCGAGACGATCGCGGAGGTGTGGTCCGGCTCGCCCGCGGACTCCCTGGCCGGCTGCCTGTGGCGGCTCTACCTGCTCCGCTCGTGGGTGTACGCCGACCCGGCCGGCGTGGCCGCCGAGTTCGAGGCCGGGCTCGGGAGCGTCCAGGTCGCGCGGGTGGTCGCCGGTGTCGCCGAGCCGCCCGGCCCCGACCAGCTCAAGGCGATGGTCGACGAGGTGCTCCGCGGGATCGCCGGCAGCGACTTCGCCGACGTGCTGTTCCGCGCCGCCGCGTTCGCCCGGGTGGTCGCCGCCGGCCGTGCGGTGACCGGCGGCGAGGTGCAGCGGATGCTGCAGCTCTCCGAGCAGCTCGAGGCAGCGGGCCACCTCGAGCTCGACCATGGACTCGCCTAGTGTCCTGAGTCACGAGTCCGGGTGCGCTTCGCGCACACATGGCACGCACCTCGCTGCGTTGCCGTCGCTCGGTGATGGGCCGACAGCGCCGTCGCTCCGGCGCCTTGCGATGCCCACACCCTGAGCACGCGCAACGCGCATGGACGTCCGACTCAGGACACAGTTCGAACTTTGCAGGACTTCTGGATCCGGGTCGATACAATGTGAGAGCACGCCGGACCGCGGCAGCCCCGGGTCCCAAAATCAGCCGCTACGAGCGGCCACGCGCCGTGAGGCGCTCCCGGTTCGGCGTGCTTCTCCTCCAGGCGGTCCTCGACGGCGTCGAGCGAGGCGCGAGCCTTGACAGAGGGCGGGTCGCGGCGGATCCTCCTAACTATGTTAGTTGAGCCTACGCGCGATAGGGTCGCCGAACGTCGTGAGGCGACGCGGCGGGAGATCCTCGACGCCGCGTGGGACGTCGCCCACCTGAAGGGCATCGCCGCCGTCACCCTGAAGGACGTCGCGGACCGTGTCGGGATGCGTCCACCGTCGCTCTACTCCCACTTCGCGTCCAAGAACGCCATCTACGACGCGATGTTCGGCCAGGCGTGGCAGGGCTGTCTGGACGCCATGCGTGCTGCCGCGGACGGCGTTCCTGACGACCCGCGAGCGGCGATGGCCACGATGGGGCGCGCCTACTTCGAGTACGCCGTCGCCGACCAGGCCCGCAACCAGCTGATGAACGCCCGGATCAGCGCCGACTTCCAGCCCAGTCCGGAGGCGTACGCGCCCTCGCTCGCCGTCTGGGAGCTGGGTCGGACCCACCTCGCCATGATCGGGGTGACCGCGGAAGCGGACCTCGACCTCTACTCCGCGGTCATCGGGGGTCTCGTCGACGCCCAGCTGGCCAACGACCCCGGCGGCGACCGCTATGCGCGACAGCTCGACCGGGCCGTCGGCATGCTCGCCGACCACTTCGGACTCTGAGGAGGCCGCCATGCCTGCGCAGGTCGCAGACCCTGCCACGATCCACGACACCCGGTTCGACCACGACACCGCGATGACGCTCGCTGCTGAGGAGTACTCCCGGTTCGCCGACACGCTCGCGGGCCTCGCCGAGGAGGACTGGCGGATGCCGACCAGCTGTCCCGGCTGGACGGTCCGCGACATGGCCGGACACTCGCTCGGGATGGCCGAGCTCGCGGCGTCGCTTCCCGAGATGGCACGCCAGCTGGCCCGTGCCTCCCGCGCCGCGAAGCGCTCGGGAAGGCCGCAGATCGACGAGCTCACCGGCCTCCAGGTCCGCAAGCACGAGCAGCTGGGCGTCCCGGATCTGGTGGCTGCCGTCCAGCGCATCGGGCCCAAGGCGGTCGCCGGTCGACGGCGCCGGCCGGCGCTGATGCGGGCGATGACGATCACCGACGGTGGGCCGGACGGCGCGAGCCCGGAGCGCTGGAAGGTCGGGTTCCTGACCGACACGATCCTGACGCGCGACCCCTGGATGCACCGCAGCGACATCGCCCGGGCCGTGGGTCGGCCCATGGAGCTGACCCGCGAGCACGACGGCGTCCTCGTCGCCGATGTGGTCGCGGAGTGGGCGCTCCGCCACGGTCAGCCGTTCGACCTGACCCTCACCGGTCCCGCGGGCGGGCACTGGTCCGCTGGCGCGTCCGACGAGGCGATCACCCTCGAGGCCGAACAGTTCTGCCGGGTGCTCTCGGGGCGGAGCCCGGGCGTCGGGCTGATGGCGACGTTCGTGCCGTTCTAGGCTTCGCGGCATGGACGCGATCCGCCGCCTCTTCCGCCGCCCGGCCCGGACCTCCGGTCCGACGAAGGTCAGCTACGAGCCCCGCCGTGACGGCCGGCCGGACCCGGGCGAGGTCGTGTGGGGCTGGGTGCCGTTCGAGGACGACCCGGCGCGCGGCAAGGACCGCCCGGTGCTGCTGATCGCGCGCGGCGACGGCGTGCTCTACGGGCTGATGCTCACGAGCAAGGACCACGACCGCGACGCCGCCGACGAGGCGCGCTACGGCCGCCACTGGATGGACGTCGGCACCGGCGGGTGGGACCGCGAGGCGCGGCCGAGCGAGGTCCGCCTCGACCGGTTGATCACGCTGCAGCCGTCGGCGGTACGCCGCGAGGGTGCCGCGCTGGACCGGGGGATCTTCGAGCGCGTGGTCGTGGCGGCGCGCAGGCACCACGCCATCGCCTAGCGGGACCTAGAACGTCCGGGCGACCCGTCGTACGGCGACCCGCGCCGGCTCCCAGCCCGCGGGGTAGCTGCTCGGTGTCGCGGTGATCTCCACCAGCGTGAGGTACTCACCGCTGCGCAGGATGCCGAGGCCGGCCACGCTCTTGCGGAGCGTCGAGCGGTAGCTCGAGCCGGTGCCGGCCGGCACCCACACGTCCTCGAGCGCGCTGACGCTGGAGGAGGGGTTGCCGAGGCGCTTCGCGCAGTCCTCGCGCCAGGCGGCCAGCACCTCGTGGGCCCGCCACGCCGACTTGGGGTCGCCGAAGCGGGCGACCACCTGGACGGCGGTGGCGCCGTCGGCGGTGTAGGTCCGCTGCGCCGACTCGAGGGCGCCGATCGTGCTGAGCGGTGTCTTCTGGCAGGCGCCGACCGTCGGCTCGTCGCCCGTGGTCCGCGCCGTCCAGGCGCCGTCCAGCGCGGGCAGCTCGTCAGCAGGGAGCAGGTGCTCCGCGGCGGACGACGCCGGCTTCGGGCGGGCGTTCGGCTCGAGCGCGCCGACCTTGTGCCGCCCGTGCTCCCGCGGCTCGCTGGAGCGGCTGGGCGCGGGCGACGGGCTCGGCGAGCGGGTCGGGGTCGGGGACGGCTCGGCGGCGGGCTTCGAGGCCGCCGGCGTCGCCGGAGGTGCCGACTCGGGCTCGTCGGACCCGCACCCGCCCACGGCGAGCACCGCCACGAGGGTGGCGGCGAGCAGCGACGTCAGACAGGCCCGAGACACACCGTCCATCGTAGGGACGGTGACCGTCCGCGAAGCGTTGCGACATGCGGGCGCGGCGGTCGCGTCGCGGGACAGTCGCTAAGGTGGTCCGGGCCCGGGCTGCGTGCCCGGGCACGCGTGTGAGTACGGCGGGGACGAGGAGGAGTCAGGTGCGGGGGAGTTGGCGACGGCGCACGGCCGCGGGCCTGGTGGCGCTGCTCGCGCTCGTTCCGGTGGCGGCCGGATGCACCGGAGGCTCGTCGGACCCCGAGGTCGGTCCGACGAAGCCGGCGTCCCAGGAGCCCGTCGTCCTGACGTTCGGCGTCTTCGGACCCGAGGAGGCGCTGGACGCCTTCCGCTCGACCGTCACCGTCTGGAACGCGACCACCGAGGGCCCCGAGGTCAAGCTCCGCACGTGGGAGTCCCGTGACCGGATGCGCGCCGCGCTGGAGGCCGGCGTCCCGGTGCCCGACGTCTTCCTGGCTCCCCGAGCCGACCTGCGCTGGCTGCTCGACAACGGCTACACCCAGCCGGTCGACGAGCTGCTCGACGAGCGCGGCGTGAACTTCGGCGACGGCTACTCGCGTGACGCGCTCCAGGCGTTCAGCGCCGAGGACCGGCTGCAGTGCATGCCGTACGCCGTCTCGCCGATGGTCATCTACTACAACAAGGCGCTCGTCAACTTCGACCGGATGCGCAACCGCGGCCTCGAGGCGCCCGACGAGGACTCGACCAGCTGGTCTTTCGAGGAGTTCGCCGCCGCGGCGGAATTCGCCTCCCGGCCGCGTCGCGGCACCAAGGGCGTCCACATCGGCGCCAGCCTCCCCGGGCTCGGCCCGTTCATCGAGTCCGGTGGCGGCTCGGTGTTCGACGACGCGGTCGACCCGACGTCCCTGACCTTCAGCAGCGACGACTCGCGCGCCGCGCTGGAGCGGACGCTGGAGCTGCTGCGCAACCCCAACGTCACCCTCGACGAGGACCAGCTCGCCGAGGCGTCGCCGCTGGCGTGGTTCGAGCGCGGCAAGCTCGGGATGATCGCCGGCTACCGCCCGCTGGTGCCGCAGCTGCGGCTCGTGCAGGGCCTCGACTTCGACGTGATGCCGATGCCGATCCTCGACAGCTCCGCGACCGTCGGCGACGTGACCGGCCTGTGCCTGTCGAGGAAGGCCGCGAGCACCTCGGCGGCCGCCGACTTCATGGTCTACGAGCTGTCGGTCGACGCGGTCACCCGGGTGACCCGCACCGGCTACCTGCTGCCCGCGAACCTCGAGGTCGCGCTCACCGACGCCTTCCTCCAGCCGGGCCGGATGCCCGACCACGCCGTGTTCTTCAACAACGCGATCCGGGCGATGTCCCTGCCGCCGATGACCGACAACCTCCCGCAGCTCGAGGAGGCCGTGCAGCCCGGCCTCGACCAGCTCGTGTACGGCGTGGGCGTGCTCGACCTCGACGCCGTGACCCAGGAGATCGACGACACGTCCCGGACGGTCCTGGACCCCGAGTCGGTCTCGGAGTCGCCGAGCCCGTCGGAGTCCGAGTAGGTCAGTCCGCCTCGGACTCGGAATCGGCCTCGGGCTCCGGCTCGGGCTCGGGCTCCGCCTCGGCCGCGAGGATCGCCTCGACCAGCACCGGTCCGGCCAGCTCGATCTGCCACTGACGCGCGCCGAGCCCGGCCAGCTGCTCGGCGACCGCGGGCGCGAGCGTGGCCCCGTCGCGAGAGGCCGGCGGCGTCCAGAGGGTACGGCGCAGGTAGTCGGGGGTCAGCAGGTTCTCGACCGGGAGGTTCAGCTCCTCGGCGAGCGCGGAGATCGCGTCGCGGGCCAGCGCCAGCCGGCGGGCGGCGACCGGGTCCTTCTCGGCCCAGGCGCGCGGCAGCGGCGGTCCGTCGCCGCGTGGGGAGCGGGTCGGCAGGTCCGCCTCGTCCATCTCGGCGGCCTCGCGCAGCGCCTCGACCCATCGGTTGGAGTACCGCTCGGCGCCGCGGCCGTGGAAGCCCTTGGTCGCCATCAGCGTGGCCTTGTCGGGCGGCATCGCCTGCGCCGCCACGACGATCGCGGAGTCCGGGATGATCCGCCCGGGCGTCACGTCGCGCTGCTCGGCGATCTCGTCGCGCGCCTCCCAGAGCGCTCGGACCGCGCCCAGGCCGCGGCGGCCGCGGACCCGGTGCATCCCCGACGTACGCCGCCACGCGTCGACGCGGGCCGGCTGCTCGAAGCCGCGCAGGTTCTCGAACTCCTGGCGCGCCCACTCGTCCTTGCCGGCGGCGACCAGCTCGGCGCCGAGCAGCGTGCGGAGCTCCACCAGCACCTCGACGTCGAGAGCGGCGTACTCCAGCCACGGCTCGGGCAGCGGGCGGGTCGACCAGTCGACCGCGGAGTGCTCCTTGGCCAGGCGGGAGCCGAGCAGGCTCTCGACCAGGGTGGCCAGCCCCACGCGGGGGTAGCCGAGCAGCCGCCCGGCGAGCTCGGTGTCGAACAGCGCGGAGGGGTACAGCCCGACCTCGGCCAGGCAGGGGAGGTCCTGGGTGGCCGCGTGCAGGATCCACTCGGTGCCGTCCAGCACCGCCTGGAGGCCGGGCAGCGAGCCGAACGGGATCGGGTCGACGAGGAACGTGCCGGCGCCCTCGCGGCGCAGCTGGATCAGGTAGGCGCGTGAGGAGTACCGGTAGCCGGACGCCCGCTCGGCGTCGATGGCGACCGGCCCGCTGCCGGCGGCGATCCGCTCGCAGACCTCGGCCAGCCCCGCCTCGGTGTCGACGACGGGCGTCAGCCCGTCGCGCAACGTGAGCAGCGGCGGCGGCTTGGGCGTGGCGTCTGCTGTGGTCTCTTCGGGGGTTTCTTCTGTTGTCATGTCAGAGTCCCGAGCCCCGCTGGCCGCGGCGGCTCGGCATCACGGTCACGCCCTCGGGGACCGGTGGCAGTCCCGCGGCGGTGCAGAGCAGCTCGGCCCAGGCCTCGACGTGCGGCGCGAGGTCGAGCGGCGCCAGGTCGGGTGCGTCCGGGGGGATGAGCGGCGTCCAGGAGGCGCGGATCTCGACCTGGGCGGTGCCACCCTCGTCGGCCATCCCGCCGAAGCTCTCGGTCGCCACCCGGGTCACGGTGCCGGAGACGGCGGCGTACGACGCCCCGTGCGCCTCGAGCGCCTCGGTCAGCCAGGACCAGCCCACGTCGGCCAGCATCGGGTCGGTGATCAGGTCGATGTCGACCTCGGCGCGGGTGTAGGCCACGCAGCGGAACGTGCCGTCCCAGGCGTCGTTGCCGGCGGGGTCGTGGAGCAGGATGATCCGCCCGGTGCCGATGTCGGTGTCGTCGACGGTGACGTCCGCGGACAGCGCGGACGCCCACGGCGCGATGCGCTGGGGAGCCGGCATCTCCTCGCAGAAGATCTCCGGGCGCAGTCGCGCGGCGTGCATGGTCGCCACCGCGTCGCGGAACTCCGCGGGCGCGGCGCCCGCACCCGCGCCCTGGCGGGTCTCTTGACCGACGACCATAGGGTTCACAGTAAGTCGGGCGTCCCGTTCCCGATGTGCGAACACGCCGGATGACCTGCGAGGCTTCACCCGTGACCAGCCCCACCAGCCCCACCGACAGCGCCTTCCTCAAGGCGGCGCGCGGGGAGCCGGTGCCGCACACCCCCGTGTGGTTCATGCGCCAGGCCGGCCGCTCGCTGCCCGAGTACCTCCGCGTCCGCGAGGGCGTCGGGATGCTCGAGTCCTGCATGAACCCCGAGCTGGTCGTCGAGATCACGCTCCAGCCGGTACGCCGCTACGGCGTCGACGCGGCGATCTTCTTCTCCGACATCGTGCTCCCGCTCAAGGCCGTCGGCGTCGACCTGGACATCAAGCCCGGCGTCGGACCGGTCGTCGAGAACCCGGTGCGGACCCTCGCCGACGTCGAGGCGATCCCGGACCTCACGCCCGAGCACGTCACGTTCATCACCGAGGCGGTCCAGGGCCTGGTCGCCGAGCTCGGCGGCACCCCGCTGATCGGCTTCGCGGGCGCGCCGTTCACGGTGGCGTCGTACCTCGTCGAGGGCGGGCCGTCGAAGGAGCACGCCAAGACCAAGGCGATGATGTTCGGCGCCCCCGACGTGTGGGACGCGCTGATGCGCAAGATCGCCGCCATGTCCGCGACGTACCTCGAGGTCCAGGTCGCGGCGGGTGCC
Source organism: Nocardioides sp. SR21 (assembly GCF_022761125.1). Classification (GTDB taxonomy): domain Bacteria; phylum Actinomycetota; class Actinomycetes; order Propionibacteriales; family Nocardioidaceae; genus Nocardioides. The sequence goes on from NZ_JAKWJR010000001.1 coordinate 494,657, forward strand.
TCGGCGGTCCAGCTGTTCGACTCCTGGGCCGGCGCGCTCACGCCCGCCGACTACCGCGACCAGGTGCAGCCGCACTCCGCGCGCGTGCTGGAGCGGGCCGGTGCGCTCGGCGTCCCGCGCATCCACTTCGGGGTCGGTACGACGAACCTGCTCGGCCTCATGGGCGAGGCCGGTGCCGACGTGGTCGGCGTCGACTGGCGCACGCCGCTCGCGGACGCGATCCCGCTCGTCGGCGACCGAGGCGTGCAGGGCAACCTCGACCCGACGCTGGTGTTCGCGCCCACCGAGGTGATGACCGCTCGCGCGGCCGAGGTCATCGAGGCCGGCCGCGCCGCGAAGGGCCACATCTTCAACCTCGGCCACGGGGTGATCCCGTCGACCGACCCCGATCAGCTCAAGCGGCTGACGGAGTTCGTCCAGTCCTACCCGAGCTGAACCGCCGCCGGAGCCAGCGCACCAGCAGCCACGTCGGCGGCCCGAGGATCGCGACGACGACCAGCCACGGGAGCAGCGCGCCGAGAGCGGTGGCGAGCCCGACGGCGAACGACGTCAGCGCGTCCCAGCCGGCCTTGAACCCGGCGACGAAGCCGGAGTCGTCCTCCTCGGCCTTCTTCACCGCCTTGGCCGGCGTCTTGTCGATGCTGACGGTGATGGTGGACATCGCGGTCTGGCCGCGGAGGAACGCCGCCTGGCGCTCCAGGGACTCGAGGTCCGCCTGGCGGCGGGAGAGCTCGGCCTCGATCGACATGATGTCGCGGATGCTCTCGGCCCGGTCGAACAGCACGGTGATCCGGGCGATGCTGCGTCGCTGCGCGGCCAGCCGGGTCTGGGTGTCGATGAGCTTCGTGGTGACGTCGTTCTCGGTCGAGTTCGCGGCCACCAGCTCGGCGGCGTCGAGCTCCTGGAGGTCGTTCATCGCGTCGTTGAACTGCTCGGTCGGGATCCGCAGCACCAGGTTCGTGTACGCCGCGTCCCCGTCGTCGTCGGTCGTCGTCTTCTCCTCGGTGATCTCCCCGAAGTAGCGCTGCGCGAGCTTCTCGACGTCGAACTGCGCCTTGCCCACGTCGTCGGAGCGGAGCTCCACGTTGCCCTTGCGGATCACCGCGCGCTGGACCTGCTGGGCGTTCACCGGCTCGACCTCGGCCTGGTCGCCCTGGCCGGCGACGCTGTAGGCGAGGTCCGAGTCCGCCGGGACCTCCATCTCGGCGGCCGCGCCGTCGCGCAGGGCAGCGTCGGGCGCGCTCCCGGCGACGGCGCTGCCGTCGGCCCCGCTGTCGCTGTCGTCCCCCGCGCCGGAGCACCCCGCGAGGCCCACGGCCAGCGCGACGGCGACGAGCGCGAGCAGGGGAGCGTGGGTGCGGCGCGTGGTCGTCCTCATGCAGCCTCGGACGAGATGCGGACCCCGTCGGTTCCGGGCCTTGACCATGTTGTAATGTGCAGTAAGTTGCTCGACAAACAGCGATCGAGGAGTCGGAGGGTGCGGATGACTGTTCTCGAGCTGGTCCCGACGGTCCCGATCCTCTCCGCCGAACAGGCGGTGGTCGCCGCCGCCGACCTCGCGGCGGAGCTGGCCGAGGGATCCGCGGAGCGTGACGCCCGGCGGATCCTGCCGGCCGAGCAGCTCGACGCGCTCTCCGCCTCCGGGCTGCTGGGCATCACCGTCCCCGCCGAGCACGGCGGCTCCGACCTGTCCGCCGGCACCGTCGCCGAGGTCTTCCGGCTGCTGGCGTACGGCGACCCCAACGTCGCGCAGATCCCGCACAGCCACTTCGTCTACGTGAACGCGCTGCGGCACCGCGGCTCGCGCGCCCAGCAGTCGTTCTTCTTCGACGAGGCGCTGTCCGGCAGGTGGTTCGGCAACGCGCAGTCCGAGGTCGGCTCCCGGCACGTGCGCGACTACCGCACGACGTTGCGACGTACCGGCGCCGATCCGGAGGACGGCTGGCTGCTCGACGGCGAGAAGGGCTACAGCACCGGCGCGCTGTTCGCGGACTGGATCCCGGTGCTCGCCCATCTCGGCGAGGACGGCCCGCTGCACGTCGCCTGGGTGGACCGGCGCGCGGACGGCGTCAGCGTCGTCGACGACTGGGACGGCATCGGTCAGCGCACCACGGCCAGCGGCACCGTCCGGCTGCGCCGCGTCTGGGTGCACCCGTCACGGATCACGCCGTACGACCTGACGTTCGACGGCCCGCAGACGTACGGCGCGTTCGCCCAGCTGCTGCACGCCGCCATCGACACCGGCATCGCCCGCGCCGCGCTCGACGACGCCGCGGAGTTCGTGACCACGCGGAGCCGGCCGTACCCGGACGCCGGCGTGGAGCGGGCGGCCGACGACCCGCTGGTGGTCCAGGCGTTCGGGCAGATGGAGCTCGAGGTCCGCGCGACCGAGGCCCTGCTCGCCGAGGCCGGGCTCGCCGTCGAGCACGCCGACCGTGACCTCAGCGAGGAGAGCGCGGCCGAGGCCAGCCTGGCGGTCGCGGCCGCCCGTGCGGCCAGCGCACGCGCGTCCGTCGAGATCTCCAGCCGGCTCTTCGAGGTGGCCGGCACCCGCTCGGCCCTGGCGTCGCTGAACCTCGACCGGCACTGGCGCAACGCGCGCACGCACACCCTGCACGATCCCGCGGCCTGGAAGGTCCAGCACCTCGGGCGGTACGCCCTCGACGGCACCCCGCCGCCCAACCACGGCCAGCTCTAGAGAGGAAGTCATGCTCAAGTTCCACTGGTTCCTGCCCACCAACGGCGGTGACGGCCGGCAGGTCGTCGGCGGCGGTCACGGCGCGGACGTGCTGGCCGGCGGTCGCCCGGCGTCGGTGCCGTACCTCGGCCAGATCGCCCGCAGCGCCGAGCAGCTCGGCTTCGAGGCCGCGCTGACGCCGACGGGTGCGTGGTGCGAGGACGCGTGGGTCTCGACCGCGATGATCAGCAGCCTGTCGGAGCGGCTGAAGTTCCTCGTCGCGTTCCGTCCGGGCCTCACCTCGCCGTTCCTCTCGGCGCAGATGGCCAGCTCGTTCCAGAACCTCTCGGGCGGCCGGCTGGCGCTGAACGTCGTCACCGGCGGCGAGAGCCACGAGCAGCGGATGTTCGGCGACTTCCTCGACAAGGACGGCCGCTACGAGCGCTGCGACGAGTTCCTCGAGATCGTGCGGCGCCTCTGGGCGGGCGAGACGGTCACCTTCCAGGGCAAGCACCTGCAGGTCGAGGACGCCGCGCTGCACCAGGTGCCCGACCCGCTGCCCGAGATCTACTTCGGCGGCTCGTCGCCGGCCGCGGCCCGGGTGGCCGCGAAGCACGTCGACGTCTACCTCACCTGGGGCGAGCCGCCGGCCGCGGTCGCCGAGAAGGTCGAGCTGATCCGCGGTCTCGCGGCCGAGCAGGGCCGCACGATCCGGTTCGGCATCCGCCTGCACACGATCGCCCGCGACACCTCCGAGGCCGCGTGGGCCGAGGCCGACCGGCTGCTCGCCGGCATCTCCGACGAGGACATCGCGCGCGTCCAGGAGGGCCTCAAGCGCTCGGAGTCCGTGGGTCAGCGCCGGATGCTCGACCTCAACCAGGGCACGAAGGACGGCCTGGTCATCCACCCGGGCCTGTGGGCCGGCGTCGGCCTGGTGCGCGGTGGCGCCGGTACGGCGATGGTCGGCAGCTTCGCCGAGATCGCGGACCTGATCGAGGAGTACCGCGCCGTCGGCATCGACGAGTTCGTGCTCTCGGGCTACCCGCACCTCGAGGAGGCGTACTGGTTCGGCGAGGGCGTGCTGCCCGAGCTCGAGCGGCGCGGGCTGTGGCAGCACCCGGCCCCGGTCGCCGCCGCCGCGTCCGTGCCGTTCGGCACCCCCACCAAGGTGGCCGCCTCGTGAGCCGAGACCTGCGCGTCGCCGTCGTCGTCGGCAACCCCAAGGCACACAGCCGCACCCGCGCGGCCGCGACGTACGTCGCCACCGAGCTGGCCGGCCGCGAGCCGGACCTGGTCGTGGACCTCGCCGAGCTCGGCACCTCGCTGCTGGACTGGCAGGACCCGCGGGTCGCCGAGCTGGTGGCGGAGGTCGGCGCCGCCGACCTGGTCGTGGTCGCGTCGCCGACGTACAAGGCGACGTACACCGGCCTGTTGAAGCTGTTCCTCGACCGGTTCGCGACCGACGGGCTGCGCGGCGTCGCCGTCCCCCTCATGCTCGGCGGGGGCCCGGCGCACGCGCTCGCTCCGGAGCTGTCGCTGCGGCCGGTGCTCACGGAGATCGGCGGGCTGGTGCCCGCCAAGGGGCTCTACGTCCTCGACTCCGCGCACGACGACCCGGCGGCCTACCAGCAGTGGCTCGACCACGCCCGCCCGGCGATCCGCGCCATCCTCGACAGCCGAACTGGAGCCGCCCTGTGACCGAGCTGACCACCAACCAGGACCTCGACCCCACCCGGCTGCGGGAGGCGTTCGGCGTCTTCCCGAGTGGCGTGATCGCCGTGGCGGCCGAGGTCGAGGGCGCGCTGGTCGGCCTGGCCGCGAGCTCGTTCACCTCGGTCAGCCTGGAGCCGGCGCTGGTGCAGTTCTCGATCGCGAACACGTCGAAGACCTGGCCGACGCTGCGCCGCTCGGCCCACCTCGGCGTGACGATCCTCGCCGGGCACCACGGCGACGTGTGCCGGCAGCTGGCCGGCCCGGTGGCGAACCGCTTCGACGGTGTCCCGGTGACCGTGACGGAGGACGGCGCGGTCACGCTCGACGAGGGCCTGGCGCGCTTCGACTGCACGATCTACCGCGAGGTGGAGGCCGGCGACCACACGATCGTGCTGCTCGAGCTGCACGCCGTCGAGCACGCCGACACCTCGTCGCCGCTGGTGTTCCACCGCAGCGGCTTCGGCCGGCTGGTGGAAGCCGGCTGACCCCCAGCTCCCGGGTCGCGGTGGGCCGCACCCCTCACCGCGACCCGGGCCCTCTCTGAGACAGTGGGTGCGTGCGAGTCGTCGTGGTCGGGGCAGGCGTCGCCGGCCTCACCGCGGCGCACGACCTCGCCGCGGCCGGGCACGACGTGCTCGTGCTCGAGGCCGCTGACCGCGTCGGCGGCAAGCTGCTGCGCACGGAGGTCGGTGGCGTCCGCGTCGACGTCGGCGCCGAGGCGATGCTCCACCGGCGTCCCGAGGGCACCGAGCTGGCCCGGGCTCTCGGCCTCCCCATCGTCCACCCGACGCCCGCGTCGTCGCGGATCTGGACCCGCGACGAGCTGCGGCCGCTGCCACGCTCCCTGATGGGCGTGCCGCTCGACGACCCCGGCCCGACCGGCGTGCTGTCGCCCGCGGGTCTCGCACGCTTCCACGAGGCGGTGCCGCAGGAGGTCGAGGGCGACGTGTCGGTCGGCGACCTGGTCGACGCCGTCTACGGCCCCGAGGTGACCGACCGGCTGGTCGAGCCGCTGCTCGGGGGCGTGTACGCCGGACATGCCCGGCTGCTGTCCGCGCGGGCGACCGTCCCCCAGCTGACGACCCTCGCCGGCGGCGGGACCCTGCCCGCGCCGAAGTCGGACGCTCCGGTGTTCGCCGGGATCGCCGGCGGCATGGGCCGGCTGCCCGAGCGGCTGGCCGCGTCGCTGCCGGTGCGCACCAGCGCGACCGTGCGCGAGCTGGTGCGGACGGAGTCGGGCTACGCGCTCACCGTCGGGCCGACCACCGCTCCGGAGCGGGTCGAGGCGGACGCGGTGGTGCTCGCCACCCCCGCCGCGCCGACCGCCCGGCTGCTGGGCGCGCTGGCGCCGGCCGCCGCGGCCGAGCTGGCCGCGATCGAGTACGCCTCGATGGCCGTGGTCACGCTCGTGTTCCGCGACGTCGACCTGCCGGCGGTCGTCTCGTCGGGTTTCCTGGTGCCGCCGGTCGAGCGCCGCCGGATCAAGGCCGCGACGTTCTCGTTCGCCAAGTGGGACTGGGTGCGCGCCGCCGGCGACGGCCTGCTGGTGCTGCGCACCTCGCTCGGCCGGCACCGTGAGGAGGCCGCGCTGCAGGCCGACGACACGGACCTGGTGGCGTGGTCGCTCGCCGACCTGCGCGACGCCATCGGTCTGGGCGCCGACCCGGTCGCCAGCCACGTGCAGCGCTGGGGCGGCGGGCTGCCGCAGTACGCCGTCGGCCACCTCGACCGCATCGCGCGGATCCGCGCCGACATCGAGCGGCTACCCGGCCTCGCGGTGTGCGGAGCGGCGTACGACGGCGTGGGCATCCCGGCTGTGATCGGCTCCGCGCACCGGGCGGCACGCGAATTTCCGGATACTCCCTGACGTTTCAGGGGTCCGAGCGGCTGGCGGACCCCGGAAACGTCAGGGAGTACCCCGCCACGCCGGACCGGACGGCCGAAGCCGAGGGACTGTCGGTCGCCTAGAACGGGCTGCGGCCGGTGAGGTCGTTGTCGTACTGGCTGACCTCGATCTCGGTGTTCTTGATGCTGCGGCCGAGCCGGCGCCGATCGACCGGGCGGCGGCCGTCGATGATCTTGCAGATCACGAACAGGGCGACGATGCCGATGCCGACGTACAACCAGAACATGGCCGGAATGCTACGGCCTCAGGCCGAGCCGCCCCAGTAGTCGCGACCCTCCGCCTTGCCCTCGACCCGCTTGACCTCGCGGTCGAAGGCGGCGCCGTCGCGCTTCGGGCGCCGGTGGTCGACCCACCAGAGCAGGCTGAGCAGCACGGCTGCCCCGACGAGCACGTAGACCCAGAACATCGCGTCCCCTTCCGACTCCCGGAGTCTCTCCCGCGCTCAGCGCGCCAAAACCGTGCCCTCGGTGGCGGTCCGGGCCAGGTAGGCCTCGGAGAGCCGGGCGACGTAGGGTCCCGGCCCGCCGTTGCCGATCGTGCGGCCGTCGATGGTGATGACCGGGGTGACGCCGCCCATCGTGCCGGTCACGAAGACCTCGTCGGCGTTGTAGACGTCGGTCAGCGAGAAGTCGCCGACCACCACCTCGATCCCGCTCGCGGCGCAGATCTCGAGGATCGTCTCGCGGGTGATGCCCTCGGGACACGCGCGTGTGGTGGAGGTGCGGACGACGTCGCCGACCACGTGGAAGACGTTGGTCGCGTTCGTCTCGGCCACGAACCCGGCGTCGTCGAGCATCAGCGCGTCGTCGGCGCCGGCGACGTTCGCCTCGATCTTGGCGAGGATCGACGTGAGCAGGTTGTTGTGGTGGATCTTCGGGTCCAGCGAGTCCGGCCGGTGCCGGCGCACCGACGACGTGACCAGCGAGATCCCGCTGTCGTCGTACACCGGCGACTTGAACTCGGCGAGCACGATCAGCGTCGGGCCGGCCTCGTTGAGCCGCGGGTCCATGCCGCTGGTGACCTTCACGCCGCGGGTCAGCGTGAGCCGGATGTGGACGTCGTCGGTCATCGCGTTGGCGGCCAGGACGGCGCTGATGCGCTCGGTGATCTCCTCGTCCGAGGGCACCGTCGTGAACGCCAGCGCGTGCGCCGAGCGCCGCAGCCGGGCGAGGTGCTCGGTGAGCTTGAAGATCCGTCCGCCGTGCAGGCGCAGCCCCTCCCACACCGCGTCGCCGCCCTGGACGGCCGAGTCGAACGGGCTGATCCCGGCCTGGTCGCGGTGCACGAGCGTGTCGTTGATCCCGACCACCAGGTCGCGGTTGCGCTCGTCGAACTGCTGCTTCATCAGGACTCCTCGGGACGCAGCCGGTAGGGGGCCAGCGCGTCGTAGTAGGGACGGCACCGCTCGAGCAGCGGTGCCAGGCGGTCGGGCAGCGGGTCGCCCGAGCCGGGGGAGTACGGCGCGAAGCCGGTCGAGGCCTCGACGCCGGCGTACCAGTGCGGCGCCCAGACGCCGTCGGTGGCGCGCGGGCCGGCCGGCCACGCGAGCATCGCGTCGTCGAACGCGATGCCGAGGGCGGCGCACAGCAGGGTGAGCGTGCCGCGCGGGTCGCGCAGCACGTCGGCCGCGTCGACGACCGGGCCGCCGTACGTCTCGAACAGCTCGAGCTGCTGGGGGAGGCCGAGGTCCTCGAGCGTCGGCTCCTCGCGGACCTTCGCGTAGGACGTCAGCACCCGCTCGGGGTCGCGGACGAGGAACGCGTGGGTGAGGGACTCGAGCCGACCGCGCGGCACGTCCGGGAGCACGTGGTGGGTCATGTGCTTCTGGTACTGCACCGGCGTTGCGACCGGTCCGGACGTCAGCTCGGCCACGACGTCGGCCGGATCGGTCGGCTGGGACGCGATCACGTCGTCGCGACCGGGGTGGTCGAGCCCGGTCGCGGCCAGGTAGGCGGCGTACAGCGGCTCGTCGACCACCGAGCAGTCGGCCCGGTTCTCGAAGCTGCGCATCAGGGCCGTCGACAGGTTCCGGGGTCCCGACCACATGGCGATCCGCATGACAGTCATCGCCCGCAGTCTGCCTCGTTGTCCCTGTCGGGCGGGACAACGGGCCCGACAACCTCCTGCCATGACCACTTACTCCACGAACCTCCAGCCCGCCCGGACGGACCTGCCGGGCACGACCACGACTGCGCAGCGGCAGTCCCGCACCTGGACCCTCGCCGGGATCGGCGCCGGCATCGCCGGCCTCGGCACCGTCGTCACCTCCGGCATGGTGAACGCGGTGTACGACCCCGACCTCGCCGGCGACAGCCCGGCGATCGCCGAGAAGCTCGCCGACCAGACCGGCCCGATGTTCGCCTTCCACACGTTCACGGCGGTCGGTGCCGTGCTGATGATCCTGTTCGCGGCCGGGCTGTTCCGCCGGCTGCGGGCCCGCAGCGCCGCGGACTCGACCGTGCCGCTCGTCGCGTTCGCCGGCCTGCTCGGCACCGCGGTCGTGAGCATCCTCGGCAGCGGCCTCGACACCGAGTTCATCATGGGCTTCGTCAGCGACCAGGAGATCGACCCCAGCAACGCCGTCATGTTCAACCACTGGATCGGCACGATCCCGTGGCTGTGGACCCTCGCCGGCCTCTCCGGCCTGGCGGTGTTCGCCGCGGGCCGCGCCGGTGGTGTCCCGCGCTGGATCGGCATCGTCGGCCTGGTGCTCGGCGGCCTCACCCTGCTGCTGGGCGTGTCCCCGCTGCAGTACATGGCCGGCATGACCGGTCCGCTGTGGCTGCTCGTCACCGCCGCGGGGTTCTGCCTCGGCGACCGCGCCCACCGGTCATGATGTGCCGGTGAATCCCCCGTCCGAAGCAGCGCAGCGACCGGTCTCCTGGCCGGTCGCTGCGCTGCTGCCCGTCGCGTCCCTGGCCTGCCTGCTGGGGGTCGCGGCGTTCACGGTCGCGTCGTACGGCGACGAGCTGCTCTGGACGTTCGGTGAGGGCGTCGAGGTCGGGAGCGGCATCGGCACCGGGGTCGTCGGCCTCGTGATCGGCGTCCTGTCCACGATCGTGCTCCGCCACCCCGGTCACCGGGTGATCGGCTGGGCGCTCGGCGCGACCGGGCTGTTCTGGTCGCTCGACGGGCTGTCCGAGGCGTTCGTCCGCTACGGCCTGGTCAGCGACCACGCCGTCACCGGCCTGACGTTCGCGGTCTGGCTGCTGGCCAGGTTCAACGCGCTGCTGCCGGCCACGATCGTGGTGCTGCCGCTGCTGTTCCCGGAGGGACGGTTCGTCCGCGGGGCGTGGGGCGTCGCGAGCTGGGCCTGCATGGGTGCGATGGTCCTCGGCGCGGTCGCGGTGATGGTCGCGCCCTGGGAGTCGTCCGGCGCGAACCTGCCCCCGAACGTCGACCCCGACCCCACCACGATCTGGGCGCTCCGCGACGCCGCGGACGCGCTGGTCGGCGGCCTCCAGGCGCTCACCCTGCTCGGCCTGGTCGTCCCGATCGGCGTGGTCGTGCACCGCTACCGGCGCTCGACCGGCACCGAGCGTGACCAGATGCGCTGGTTGCTCTGGGGCGCGCTGGTCACCGCGACGATCATCGTGATCACGCTGTTCCTCGACTTCGGCGTGCTGACCGACGCCGTGTTCTTCCTCTGCATCACGCTGGTGCCGGTCGCGATGACGATCGCGGTGGTGAACCCCCGCCTCGTCTCGATCGAGGAGCTGCTCGGCCGCACCGTGGTGCTCGCGGCCCTCGCGATCGTGCTGGTCGTCGTCGACTTCGTCGTGGTCGCCGCCCTCACCTGGGCGCTCGACGACGACATGGCGCAGTCGCAGGTCGTGCTCGTGGTGCTGCTGGTGACCGTCCTGCTCTACAGCCCGCTGCGGCAACGGCTGTCGCGGTGGCTCAGCCGCCGGTCCGATCCGTACGACACCGTGGCCGGCCTCGCCTCCACGCTCGAGACCACCGACGACGGAGGCGAGCAGCTCGCCGCGGTCGCCGAGGCCGTCGCGAGCGCCTTCGGCGTCGGCTTCGTGAGTGTCGAGGTCGAGCGCAGCGGCGGCGAGCTCCTGGTCGCGACGTACGGCGATCGCCCGGACGAGACCCGCGACCTGCCGATCTCCTACCGGGACGCCCGGGTCGGGCGGCTCGTCCTGCCCGCGCGCGGCCTGCGCAGCCGGCTGTCGCGGCGCGACGAGGAGCTGCTCGGCGACCTGGTCCGGCAGGCCGCGGTCGTGGCCCGCACCAGCCGGCTCGCCGAGGACCTGGTCTCCGCCCGCGAGGAGGAGCGCCGGCGGATCCGCCGCGACCTGCACGACGGGCTCGGCCCGGCGCTGAGCGGCGTGGTGTTCCAGCTCGAGTCCGCGCGGCTGATGGTCGACAAGGACCCCGAGGTCGCCAAGACCCAGATCGCGGGCGTCAGCGCGCACGTCCAGGACGTCGTCGCCGACGTACGCCGGCTCGTCCACGACCTCCGCCCGCCCGCACTCGACGACCGCGGCCTGGCCGGCGCGCTGCGCCAGCAGGGCGAGCAGCTGGCCCCGCCCGCGACCGTCGTGGCCGGAGAGCTCGGGTCCCTGCCGGCCGCGGTCGAGGTCGCGGCCTTCCGCATCGCCAGCGAGGCGATGACGAACGTCGCGCGGCACGCCCGGGCCACGCGCTGCACCGTCCGCCTCGACGTCGTCGACAACGCGCTGCTGGTCGAGGTCGAGGACGACGGCGTCGGCATCACCCCCGACGCGCGGGCCGGTGTCGGCCTGGTCGGGCTGCGCGAGCGCGCCGCCGAGCTCGGCGGCCGCAGCGAGGTCGTCTGTCCACCCACCGGCGGCACGGTCGTGCGCGCCTGGCTGCCCCTGAGGAGTCTGCAGTGAGTGACATCCGCGTCGTCGTCGTCGACGACCACCAGATCGTCCGGGAGGGGCTGTCCAGCCTGCTCGGCGCCCTCGACGGCATCGAGGTCGTCGGCACCGCCGAGGACGGCCGCGACGCCATCCACGTCGTCGCCGAGAGCGCGCCCGACGTGGTGGTGATGGACATCCAGATGCCGAAGCTCGACGGCATCGAGGCGACCCGGATGATCACCGGCCGACAACCCGACACCCGCGTGGTGATGCTGACGATGAACGAGGACGACGAGACCGTGCTCGCCGCGATCCGCGCGGGCGCGTCCGGCTACCTGCTCAAGGGCTCGGGGGCCGAGGAGGTGCAGACCGCGATCCGGGCCGCCGCGGCAGGCGGCATGGTGTTCGGCGCGACGCTGGCCGCGAAGGTCGCGACGTACTTCGCGGGCGGGACGCCGAAGGCCGAGGAGCCGTTCCCCGACCTCACCGACCGCGAGCGCGACGTGCTCAAGCTGCTCGCCGCGGGGAAGTCGAACGACGCGATCGCCTCGGAGCTCTTCATCTCCGGCAAGACCGTGCGGAACGCGGTCTCCGCGATCTACGCCAAGCTGCACGCAGCGGGGCGAGCCGAGGCGATCATCACCGCGCGGGAGGCCGGCTACGGGCGCGACTGAGCCGGCTCGACCGGCAGCCACAGCTCCGTGGTCGCCGTGCTGAAGTCGTCGGCGCGGTCGAGGACCGCGACGATCTCCGGGCCGGACGCCCAGCGCCACGGGTTGGCCGGGAACCACCGCGTCGCTGCGTCGGCCCAGGCCTGCTGGAGCGCCTGCGGGTAGGGCCCGTGGGTCCGGAACACGGCCCAGGTGCCTGCCGGGACCTCGATCACGTCGAGGTCCGCCGGTGCGGCCCCGCCGATCGCGACGCCGTGCAGGTAGGTGAGCTCGGAGCCCTCGGCGCGGTCCGGGTCGACGTCCGCGCTGACCGAGAGCAGCCCAGCAGGCTCGATGTCGGACAGCGCCTTGAGCCGGGCGTGCTGCTCGGGCGCGATCGAGGTGACGTGCTGCTGGATGTGGGGGTTCACCCCCTCGTGCACGAGCGGCACCCGGACGGCGTGCCCGACCAGGCGGAACGTCGGCTTCTCGATGATGCGGGTGTCCATGGGGTCGTTCCCTTCGACAGTGAGACGGAAGTGGAGGATCGGCTGCGAGCGGAGCGGACCGCCCTCGCGTCGTACGTCGCTCGGGGACGCGCCGTGCACGGAGCGGAACGCCCGGCCGAACGCCTCGGTCGAGCCGTAGCCGTAGCGGATCGCGACGGTCAGGAGGTCGTCGTCGGTCGCCACCAGGTCCGACGCGGCGACCGTCATCCGCCGACGGCGTACGTACTCCGACAGCGGCATCCCGGAGATGGCCGAGAACATCCGGCGGAGGTGGTCCTCGGTGCTCCCGAGCTCGCGGGCGAGGGCGGCGACCTCCAGGTCGCCGGTCAGCCGCTCCTCGACGAGGTCGACGAGGCGGGTGAGGTCGGAGATCATGCGACGAACCTAGGCACTGTCGACCACGTCACGCCCGATGATCCCTGCCGGATCCGGTCAGCCGGGCGGACGGCACAATGGAGGCATGAGCTCCTCCAAGGCGCAGAAGGCACGCGAGATCAACGAAGGCATCCGCTACACGATGTGGTCGGTGTTCCGGCTCGCCGACGTCCTCGGTGACGCGGACCGCGCGGCCGAGAGCGCCGAGGTCGAGAAGCTCTTCGCCGAGCTGGCCGAGGCCGACGTCGTGGTCCGCGGCGTGTACGACGTCGCCGGGCTGCGCGCCGACGCCGACCTGATGGTGTGGTGGCACGCCGCGACGTCGGAGGAGCTTCAGGCGGCGTACCACCGGCTGCGGCGTACCGCCTTCGGGCGTCGGCTCGAGCCGGTCTGGTCGCAGGTGGCCCTGCACCGGCCCGCGGAGTTCAACAAGAGCCACGTGCCGGCGTTCCTGAACGACGAGGAGCCGAAGAAGCACGTCTCGGTCTACCCGTTCGTGCGGTCCTACGAGTGGTACCTGCTCGAGGAGACCGAGCGCCGCACGATGCTCGCCGACCACGGCAAGATGGCGCGCGACTACCCGGACGTGCGGGCCAACACCGTCGCGAGCTTCTCGCTCGGCGACTACGAGTGGATCCTCGCGTTCGAGGCCGACGAGCTCTACCGGATCGTCGACCTGATGCGGCACCTGCGCGGCTCCGAGGCGCGCCGCCACGTCCGCGAGGAGGTGCCGTTCTACACCGGCGCGCTGGTGGGCATCGCGGACCTGGTCGACCGGCTGCCCTGAGGGAACCCGCTCCGCCCCTTCCGCGTCGTACGGGCATGAAGATCGTGCTGTCCCTCGCCGCCGCCCTGCTCGTGCTGACCGGGTGCGGGAGTGACGGTGGCGCCGTCGCGACGGACCCGCCCCCGCCCGCCGTGCCGACCTCGATCCCGGCCGCGCCGGGGAAGGTCTGGACCTACAACATCGCCACGGTCATGGACACCGGCTCCCCGGAGCTGTGCCTCGGCCCGATCATGGAGTCGTACCCGCCGCAGTGCAGCGGGCAGCCGATCTCCGGCTGGGACTGGGCCGACCACAAGGGCACGTACGACGAGTCGCAGGGGACGCGCTGGGGCTCGTACGCCGTCGGCGGCACCTGGGACGGCGAGACGTTCACGTACTCCGACGCCGTCACCGCCGCGCTGTACGACCCGGCCGTCCGGCCGTCGCCGTCGTACCCGACGCCGGCCTCTGAGCACACCGAGGAGGAGCTCGCCGAGATCGCCGAGGACCTCGGCGACCTGCCGGGTGCCCTCACGTTCCACCCCATGGACGGCCGTGCCCACGTCGACGTCGTCTACGACGACGGCTCGCTGCAGGCCTGGGCCGACGACCAGTACGGCGAGGGAGTCGTCGTGGTCACCTCGATGCTGATGGACCAGGAGAGCTGATCTCGGCACGGCCTCTGAGCACCGGCTGCTGACGCTGGGTCGCGGGTCGCTGGTGGTTGCGGCTGACAGGGCTGCTACGCGGGTACGGCGGGGTCGGGCTGGCGCTGGCGTCGCTCGAAGGGTGGCGTCGACATCGCCGCGGACGCCGCGTCGTACGCGCCGACCCCGCTGGTCATCGACCGCGTCGGCTGATCCAGCCGGATGACTTGACGGCCTTTCCTGTCGCTTGACGGCCGTTGCAACCCCCGACAAGCGACCGAATACCCGGTCGACCGGGTATTCCGACCGAGATCAGGGCAGCAGCACGACCGTCTCGGCTAGCTGGTCCAGCCCGGTGGTTCGGCTCGGCACGCCGGGGTACGGCTGTGCCGACGAACCGGTGGGTTGAGATTTTCAGTAAACACATGTTCACTGAGGGCGCGCCCAGCCACTGACCACAGGGGAGCAGATGGCCTCCAGCACGATCGCATGGGACCGGATCCGCGATGCCGGGTCGAAGCTCACGACACCGCTCCACCCCGACGACTACCTGCGCCTGCTCAACCCGCTCTGGAGCCAGCGCGAGCTGCGCGGCCGGGTCGAGCAGGTCATCCCCGAGACCGATGACGCCGCCACGCTGGTGATCCGGCCGGGCTGGGGCTGGCGCTACGACCATCGCCCCGGCCAGTACGTCGGGATCGGAGTCCAGGTCAACGGCAAGTTCCAGTGGCGCTCCTACTCCGTGAGCTCGCCGCCGCGCCGCCGTGGCCGCACCATCTCCATCACCGTGCGGGCGATGCCGGAGGGCAAGCTCTCCGCGCACCTCGTGAGCGGCCTGGAGCCGGGCACGATCGTGCGGCTGGCGCTGCCTGCCGGTGACTTCGTGCTGCCCGACCCGCCGCCGGCGAAGATGCTCTTCCTGGTCGGCGGCAGCGGCATCACGCCGGTGATGGCCATGGTGCGGACCATGGACCGGCGAGGCTCCATGCCCGACGTCGTCCTGCACTACTCGTCGCCGACGCCGGAGCGGATGATCTTCCGCGACGAGCTGGACCGGCTCGAGAACGCGTACGACGAGCTGACCGTGCACCGGTTGCACACCGACACCGACGGGATGCTCGAGCTCGCGGACCTCGACACGATCTGCCCGGACTGGCGCGAGCGCGAGACCTGGGCCTGCGGCCCCGGTCCGATGCTCGACGCGATCTCCGAGCACTTCGAGGCGGCCGGGCTGGAGGACAGCCTCCACGTCGAGCGGTTCTCGCTGAAGCTCGGTGAGGACGGCGGCGAGGGCGGCACGATCACGTTCCGCACGTCCGGGAGGACCGCCGAGGCCGACGGAGCCACCACGGTGCTCGAGGCCGGGGAGGCGGCCGGCGTCGGGATGCCCTTCGGCTGCCGGATGGGCATCTGCCACACCTGCACGCTCACCCTCGTCGACGGCAGGATCCGCGACCTGCGCAACGGCGACGAGTTCGACCAGCCCAACGAACAGGTGCAGACCTGCGTGACCGTCCCGGTCGGCGACTGCACCTTCGACATCTGATCTCGACGAGCTCGACCACCGAAAGGAGCCAGTGCGATGGCGATCGCCGACGTGAAGGAGTACACCCACCTCAGCGAGGAGGAGGTCGAGCAGCTCGGACGTGAGCTCGACGCGATCCGCGCGGAGGTCGAGGAGTCGCGCTGCGACGCGGACGCGGCGTACATCAACCGGATGATCACCGTGCAGCGCGGCCTCGCCGCGGCCGGGCGGGTGACGCTGCTGGCCGGCCTCCAGTCCAAGAGGACCCGGACCCCCGCCTGGATCGCGGGCGCCGGCATGCTCGGCCTGGCCAAGATCCTCGAGAACATGGAGATCGGCCACAACGTCATGCACGGGCAGTGGGACTGGATGAACGACCCCGAGATCCATTCCTCCAACTGGGAGTGGGACACGGCCCAGCCGGCCGAGCAGTGGAAGCACTCGCACAACTACATCCACCACCAGTTCACCAACGTGCTCGGCTTCGACAACGACATCGGGTACGGCGTGCTCCGGATGGCGCGGGAGCAGAAGTGGCACCCGGTCTACCTCGGCCAGCCGGTCTTCAACGCGCTGCTCGCCGGCCTCTTCCAGTGGGGCGTCGCGCTCCACGACCTCGACCTCGAGGCGATCCGCAAGGGCACCAAGGACCCGGTCGAGATGAAGCGCCAGCTGCGCCAGATCGCCCGCAAGGGCCGCAACCAGGTGCTCAAGGACTACGTCGTCTACCCGGCGCTCAGCGGCCGGCAGTGGAAGGCGACCCTGAAGGCCAACGCGACGGCGAACCTCGCGCGCAACCTGTGGGCCTACATGATCATCTTCTGCGGGCACTTCCCGGACGGTGCGCTGCACTTCACCGAGGAGGAGCTCGAGGACGAGACGCGCGCCGAGTGGTACCTGCGCCAGATGCTCGGCTCCGCCAACTTCGAGGGCGGCCGGTTGCTGCACATCCTGTCCGGCAGCCTCGGCTTCCAGATCGAGCACCACCTCTTCCCCGACCTGCCGAGCAACCGCTACCCGGAGATCGCGGTCAAGGTGCAGGCGCTCTGCGAGAAGTACGACATCCCGTACACGACCGGGCCGCTGCACCGGCAGTACGGCCAGGCGCTGCGCACGATCATGAAGCTCTCGCTGCCGAACTCGATGACCTCGTCCGACAAGCCGGAGCCGCCGTCGCCGTCGGTCGACCGCCGTCGGCGTACCGACGACGAGCGGCCGCGCCGCCGTACCGAGACCGGTGGCTACTACCGGAGCCAGACCGCATGAGCACCCGGACGATGGACCGGGCCTGGGTCACCCGCTGCGCCCTGAGCCGGATCTGCGGGGTGTGCGAGCGGCCGCTCGGTCGGCCGATCGCGTTCGTCGGGACGCGGGAGGAGGTCGGCCGCAACGCCTTCCACCTCCCGCCCCTGCACGTCGAGTGCGCGGGGGCGCTGATGGGGGAGGCGACCGAGCTGGTCACCACGGCGGGCTTTGAGTTCGTCCGGCCGGCGAAGGAGGACGCCGACCGGCGCCCGACCTTCCAGCCCAACTCGCTGCTCTGACCTACTGCTCGCCGGCGGGCTCGAGCGTCAGGCTGATCGAGTTGATGCAGTAGCGGTCACCGGTGGGCGTGCCGTAGCCGTCGGGGAACACGTGCCCGAGGTGCGAGCCGCAGTTGGCGCAGCGGACCTCGGTCCGCTTCATGCCGTGGGAGGTGTCCTCGATGTACTCGATCGTGTCGCTGACCGGCTGGTAGAACGACGGCCAGCCGCAGCCGGAGTGGAACTTGGTGTCGGACTCGAAGAGCGTCGCCTGGCAGGCCTTGCACCGGTAGACGCCCTTGGTCTCGGTGTCGGTGTACTCACCGGTGAACGCGCGCTCCGTACCCGCCTGCCGGAGCACGGCGTACTCGTCGGGGGAGAGCTGCTCGCGCCACTCCTCGTCCGTCTTCTCGACGTTGTGGGCCATGCCTGAACTCTACTGACTAGACCACCACGACCGGTTGCGACGTCCGTCTCAGGTGACCGGTGGGTCCGCCGATTGCTTCGCCCACGTCGCCCCGGTGTGGGGCGCGACACATCCGAGACGGAGCAGGAACGTGAAGCGGTTGACCATCGGACGGCGCATCGGCGTCGGTTTCGCCCTGGTCGTGCTGACCATGGTGGCCGTGATCGTCGCCGGCGTCGTCCAGGTCAGCAAGATCGACAGCGACCTCGGCACGATCAACGACCAGAACGCCGTCAAGCAGCGCTACGCGCTCAACTTCCGCGGCAGCGTCCACGACCGGGCGATCGCGATCCGCGACGTCGCGCTGGCGTACGGCGACGAGGAGATCGACGCCCAGGCCGCGCTCATCGACGAGCTCGCGGCGGCGTACGCCGCTTCCGAGGCGCCGATGGACGAGCTGTTCGCGGACGGCCCCGTCTCGGCGGCGGAGCAGCAGGCGCTCGCGGACATCAAGGCCGTGCAGGCCGAGACGATGCCGATGATCGAGCAGATCGTCGAGCTGAAGCGCGAGGGCAACAGCTTCGCCGCGATGGACGTCCTCAACGACCAGGCGAAGCCGGCCTTCGTGGAGTGGCTGGGCGCCATCAACGTGCTGATCGACCTCGAGGAGTCGATGAACCAGGAGGTGACGGCGTCGGCGCGCGGGATCGCGGACCGGTTCGTCGTGTTCATGACGATCCTCGGCCTGATCGCGGCGGCACTCGCGACCGTCGTGGGGGTCCGCACGACCCGCAAGATCACCCGCCCGCTCGACAAGGCCAGGAGGGTGCTCGGCGCGGTGGCCGAGGGCGACCTGACGCAGCGCATCGACATCCGCGGCAACGACGAGGTCACCGACATGGCGAAGTCGATGAACACCGCGCTGGACTCGATGAGTGCTGTCATGAGCGAGATCGCCTCGAGTGCGGAGCAGCTCGGCAGCGTGAGCGAGCACGTGGAGCGGGTGTCGAGCACCATCGGCGCCGCTGCGACCCAGTCGTCCGCGCAGGCCGCGCTGGTCGCCGGAGCCGCCGAGGAGGTCTCGCGCAACGTGAAGACGGTCTCGGCCGGCTCGGAGGAGATGGGGGCCTCGATCCGCGAGATCGCCGGCTCCGCCAACGAGGCCGCGAAGGTGGCCGAGAACGCCGTGGCGATCGTCGAGACCACGAACGACACCGTCGAGAAGCTCGGTACGTCGAGCCAGCAGATCGGCGACGTCGTGAAGGTGATCTCCTCGATCGCCGACCAGACCAACCTGCTGGCGCTGAACGCGACCATCGAGGCCGCGCGCGCCGGTGAGGCCGGCAAGGGCTTCGCGGTCGTGGCGAACGAGGTCAAGGAGCTCGCGCAGGAGACCGCGCGGGCGACCGAGGACATCGCCCGCCGCGTCGACGCGATCCAGGCCGACACGACCGGCGCGGTCCACGCGATCGGGGAGATTGCCGCGATCATCGGCTCGATCAACGACTACCAGGGCACCATCGCCTCGGCGGTCGAGGAGCAGACCGCGACGACCAACGAGATGTCCCGCAACGTCGCCGACGCGGCCGACGGGGTCGGGCAGATCGCCGAGAACATGACGAGCGTGGCCCAGGCCGCCGGCTCCGCGACCGAGGCGGCCGCCGAGTCCCAGGCGGCCGCGGAGGAGCTCGCCGGCGTGTCCGGCCAGCTGCGCGCGCTGGTCACGGGGTTCCGCTTCTGAGTGCACCGTCCCCGGCTCCGGCTAGCGTGGGCGCATGCCCAAGCCAGCTGCCGCCGAGGTCGACGCCGGGGGACGCGCGGTCCGCGTCTCCAGCCCGGACCGGGTGATCTACGAGGCGACGGACACCACGCCCGAGGTCACCAAGCTGATGGTGGCGGAGTACTTCGCGAGCGTCGACGACGGACTCATGCGCGCGCTGCGCGACCGGCCGACCGCCCTGGAGCGGTGGACGTCCGGCGTACGCCCCGGCATGAAGCTCGCCACCGGCCCGCAGGACAAGGACGCCGACGCGTTCTACCAGAAGCGGGTCCCCAAGGGCGCTCCCGACTACGTCGAGACCGTCGAGGTCACGTTCCCGTCGGGCCGCACCGCCGACGAGATCTGCCCGACCGAGATCGCCGTCCCGGTCTGGTGCGCCCACATGGGCACGCTCGTCTTCCATCCCTGGCCGGTACGCCGCGCGGACGTCGACCACCCCGACGAGCTGCGCATCGACCTCGACCCCCAGCCCGGCACGTCGTTCAGCGACGCCGTGCGGGTCGCCGGCGTGGCGCGCGAGCTGCTGGAGGAGCTCGGCATCACCGGGTACCCGAAGACCTCGGGCAACCGGGGCGTGCACATCTTCGTGCGGATCAAGCCGGAGTGGGAGTTCACCGACCTGCGGCACGCCGCGATCGGCTTCGGCCGGGAGCTGGCCCGCCGCGACGACGGCGTCACCGTGGAGTGGTGGAAGGAGGAGCGCGGCGAGCGCATCTTCGTGGACTTCAACCAGAACAACCGGGACCGCACGATCGCCTCGGCGTACTCCCTCCGGCCGCTCCCGGGTGCCCCGGTCTCGACCCCGGTGACCTGGGACGAGCTGGCCGGGGTCACCGACCCGCGCGAGTACAACCTCTTCACCGTTCCTGACCGGGTGCAGGACGGTGACCCCTGGGCGAGCATCGACGACACCGCGCACTCGCTCGAGCCGCTGCTGAAGCTCTGGGAGGAGCTGCCCGGCGGCGAGCTGAACTTCCCGCCGGACTACCCGAAGATGCCCGGCGAGCCCCCGCGGGTCCAGCCGAGCAAGAAGGTCGCCGAGCACTGGGACGCCGACGGGAACCGCATCGCCGACTGAGCCGGGCCCGAGTCGGGCGGGCAGCAGGCCCGAAATGAGACAGAGCCCGCTGCCACCTTCTCGGTTCCACCCAGGGGTGGTGGTGAACCGAGCGCGTGGCAGCGGGCTCTGCGTGGGACGGTCGCGCGTCCCCTGGTGCGTTTGGAGCTTGTGGCTCCGTGCGACCGATGCCTGACTCATCGGTGCGCCGCGCCGGGACCTGAGACCTGGTCCAGACCAGTTCCGGCACTAGGGTCGAGACCGTGTCCGAGGACCAGCGGGTGGCGAGGGCAGACGGCGAGCCGACCAAGCACGGGCCGGCGGGTGCGGCGCGCTGGTCGGCGTACCTCGACTGGATGCGCCAGGAGATCATCGACGGGGTGCTCGGGCTCAGCGAGGCGGAGCGGCGTACGGCGCGGCTCCCGTCGGGCTGGACGCCGATCGAGCTGCTGAGCCACGTGCTGCACATGGAGCAGCGCTGGTTCGTGTGGGGCTTCCTCGGCGAGCACGTCGACGAGCCGTGGGGCGACTGGACGGTCGACGAGCCGTGGGACGCCGAGCTCGGCGGACGGTGGCACGTCGCCGAGGACGTCGACACCGAGGAGCTGGTCGCCGGGCTGTGGGCGATCGGGGAGCGGACCCGCGCGGTGCTGCGGGAGCACCCGTTGGACGCCCCGGCGGCCGAGAGCGGGCGGTTCCTGTCCGATCCGCCGACGCTGGAGTGGATCTGCTTCCACGTGATCGCGGAGTACGCGCGGCACGCGGGCCACCTCGACATCGTGGTGGAGCTCAGCGAGTCCTGAAATGGAGAAAGGGCCCGCCCCGCCTTCTCGGAGAACCGAGCGCGCGGAGCGGGCCCCACATTCAAAACCGGCCGGAGCGCTCCCCCAAGCGCTTCGCATACCCCCCCAGGCCGCGTGGCCGGTCGGCTTCTCGTGTCGGCTTACCGTGCTGCCGACTGGTGAGAACACTAGGGAGGCGATCTCCACACGACGCCCACACGAGATCCACAGGACGGCCAGAAATCGCCTACGGGTTAGCCTCACTCCGTGCTGCTCGCCTTCGACACCGCCACCCCGCTGGTGACCGTCGCGCTCCACGACGGTGACGACGTGGTCGCGGAGCTCCGCGCGGACCGGCCGATGAAGCACGCCGAGCAGCTCGCCCCGCTCATCGAGCGTGCACTCTCCGACGCCGGGATCGTCCGCCAGGACCTCACCGCGATCGCGGCCGGGATCGGCCCCGGCCCCTACACCGGCCTCCGGGTCGGGCTGGTGACCGCGCGCACCCTCGGCTTCGTGCTCGACCTCCCGGTGTACGGCGTGTGCTCGCTCGACGTCCTCGCCGTCGAGGCCGCCGACACCGGCGTCGTGTCGGGCGACTTCACGGTCGCGACCGACGCCCGCCGCAAGGAGGTCTACCTCGCGCGGTACGACGCCTCGGGCGCGCGGCTCGACGGCCCGCTCGTCGACAAGCCGGCGGCCCTCGCGACCGAGCAGCCCGTCGTGGGGGAGGGCGGCGTGCTCTACCCGGACGCGTTCCCCCACCGGGTCGGCCCGACGGCCCCGAGCGCCGGCTGGCTCGCCCGTGCGGTGGCCGAGGAGCGCGCCGAGCTGCACGACCCGGAGCCGCTCTACCTGCGGCGCCCCGACGCCGAGGCGCCGAGCGTCCCGAAGCGCGTCTCGTGACGGTCCGCCCGGCCGTCGCCGCCGACGTGCCGGCGGTCGCGGCGCTCGAGCGGGACAACCTGGGCGTCGACGCCTGGCCAGAGGGGCTGGTGGCCGAGGGCCTGACCGGCCGGCTGCCGACCGTGACGTACCTGGTCGCGGAGGTGGAGGGCACGGTGGTCGGGCACGCCGTCGCCAGCGTGGTCGCCGACATCGCCGAGCTCCAGCGGATCGCGGTCGACCCGGCGCACCGTCGTACCGGCCTGGCCTCGGAGCTCCTCGACGCCGTCGTGCTCGCGGCTCGCGACGGCGGCGCGGACCGGCTGCTGCTCGAGGTGCGGGAGGACAACGCCGGGGCGATCTCGTTCTACGCCGCCCGCGGTTTCGTGGAGATCGACCGGCGGCGGCGCTACTACCGCGACGGCGCCACGGCCGTCGTGATGCGTCGGGGGCTGGGCCCGGCGTGTGGGGGAGGATGAGGTCATGAGCGAACCGTTGGTGCTGGGCATCGAGACGTCGTGCGACGAGACCGGGGTCGGGATCGTCCGCGGCCACACGCTCCTCGCGGACGCCGTCGCCAGCAGCGTCGACGAGCACGCCCGCTTCGGCGGCGTCGTGCCGGAGGTCGCCAGCCGGGCCCACCTGGAGGCGATGGTCCCGACGATCGAACGGGCCTGCGAGACCGCGGGGATCAAGCTGTACGACGTCGACGCGATCGCCGTGACGAGCGGCCCCGGCCTGGCCGGCGCGCTGATGGTCGGGGTCGCCGCCGCGAAGGCGCTCGCGCTCGGGCTCGGCAAGCCGATCTACGGCGTCAACCACCTCGCCGCCCACGTCGCGGTCGACCAGCTCGAGCACGGCCCGCTTCCCGAGCCCTGCCTGGCGATGCTGGTCAGCGGCGGCCACTCCAGCCTGCTCCGCGTCGAGGACGTGACCACCGGCGTCGACCCGATGGGGGCGACCATCGACGACGCCGCCGGCGAGGCGTTCGACAAGGTCGCCCGGCTGCTCGGCCTGCCCTTCCCCGGCGGCCCGCACATCGACCGCGCCGCCCGCGAGGGGGACAGCGTGTACGTCGACTTCCCGCGCGGTCTCACCTCGCGCAAGGACCTCGAGCGGCACCGCTTCGACTTCTCGTTCTCCGGCCTGAAGACCGCGGTCGCGCGCTGGGTGGAGGCCCGCGAGCGCTCGGGCGAGCCGGTGCCGGTCAACGACGTCGCGGCGTCGTTCCAGGAGGCGGTCTGCGACGTGCTCACCCGCAAGGCGATCGACGCCGCTGTCTCCCAGGGCATCGACGACATCCTCATCGGCGGCGGCGTCGCCGCGAACTCCCGGCTCCGCGCGATGGCCGTCGAGCGGGCCGAGGCCAAGGGCCTCCGGGTCCGCGTGCCGCGTCCCGGCCTGTGCACCGACAACGGCGCGATGGTCGCCGCCCTCGGGGCCGAGATGGTCGCCCGTGGCCGGACGCCGTCCGAGCTGGACCTGCCGGCCGACTCGTCGATGCCGGTGACGACCGTCCTGGCCTGAGGCCTATTCCGAGAGGAGGTACTCCGAGAGCATCTCGGGGTTGCGGCCCTCGGTCGGACCGTCCAGGACCTCGCGCTCGGTCCAGGCCAGGTCGACCTCGACGAGGGTCCAGGTCGACGTCTTCCAGTTGACCTCGGAGACCAGCACGTGGTCCGCGTCCGCCCACGCCGCGCTGCTGATCACGTCGCCCTGGCCCCCGGAGGCCCAACCGCCCACCCGCTGCAGGTCGAGATCGAGGACGGACGCGTCGCCGTACATGTTGTTGTCCCCGCGCATGCCGAGCAGGTGCTGGCCGTCGGGGGAGAAGCGCAGTGGGCCCGTCTCGCAGTTGCGCGCCACCATCGTCGCGGCTGCGGGGTCGTAGAGCCCCTGGCACCCGAACTGCGGGTCGGCGTCGTCGGCGTACTGCACCGCCCAGAGGTCGCCGTCCGGGCTGACGTCGGTGACGTGCAGCGGCTCGCTGGTGGTCAGCTCGCTCACTCCGCCTGCGGTCACCTCGGTGGTCGTGGTGTTCCAGTTACCGACCAGCACGCGTCCGGCGTCGATGACGGCGTCGATGGAGGCGCCGGTATTCGGGTCGATCTCGACCGTGCCGAGCTCCGTGGGCTCCGCGACACCGCTCTCCAGCACGTGCACGCTCCCGTCGTCCTCGAGCCAGGCCACGGCCCGGTCGTCCGGGCTCATCGCGATCGTGTTCTGCGCGGTGTACTCCGCCTGGAGCTCCCCGCCGGGCCCGTAGACGAGAACCCCATGAGGCTGCGTCGACGCGAGCACGATCCGGCCGTCGGTGAGCAGGCCCAGCTCGGTCACGTCGGCGTTGTCGACGTCCAGGGCGACGGTCCCGCCGCCGGGCAGGGTCAGCGTGCCGTCGTGCAGGACGGCGGTGTGGCCCGGCGGTCGTGGCGCCGGGTCGACGCCGTCGGACTTCGGGCCGCTGCCGCCGCTGAGGACGGTCGGCACGAGCACGACCAGCGCGACGGCCGCTGCGACACCGCCGGCCACCGCCGCTGCGCGGCGCCGGCGGATGCTGCGCGCCCGGCCCTGGACGTCGTCGAGCGTGAGCGTCGAGCCGCGCACGTCGTGGGCGCGCCGCGACAGCTCGTCGCTGAGGCGGGTCTCGTCGATCATCGTTCCTCCTCCCGCATGCGGTCGCGGAGCGTGGCGAGCGCCCGGCTGGTCTGGGACTTCACGGTGCCGACGGAGATGCCGAGCACCTCGGCGGCCTCGGCCTCGCTGAGCTGTTCGTAGTAGCGCAGCACCAGCACCGCCCGCGCCTTGCGCGGCAGTGTCTGGACGGCCGCCCACAGCTCGGTGCCGGTGCCGTCGTCGTACTCGTCCACGGTCGGCGCCTCGGGCAGCACCTCGGTCGGCCGCTCGTTGCGCTTCCACGCGCGGCGCCACAGCGAGTTGTGCTCGTTGACCAGGATCCGTCGCGCATAGGCGTCGACGGACTCCCGGTCACGCACCCGGTCCCAGGCCAGGTAGAGCTTGGCGAACGTCGTCTGGACGAGGTCCTCGGCCTGGTGCCGGTCACCGCTGAGCAGGTACGCCGTGCGCAGCAGCGTCCCTTGACGGGCCTGGAGGTACGCCGTGAAGTCGGCGTCCCGGTCCGTCATCGCAGCTCCTGTCTCGACCAGCACACTCCCCAGACGCGGGCCTGGTCCGAATGGTTGCAAAGTCTCGTCAACGAATCGGGGCGACCCGCTCCAGGTGGGTGTTGACCCTCATGAACATCGCGACACCCCGCGCCGGGTGCAGGACACGCACCGTGTGGTGGCTCCCGTCCGGTCGGGCACCAGGCGCGGCGTGAAACGCCAGCACGGCGAGCGCGAGCATCCTCATGGCGGTACGACGCGCGAGGGCGCCGACCGGTTGACGTCACTCGTTCGCGGTGACCCGGGCCGGCTCGCTCGGCTCGCTCGGCTCCTTCTCGTCGCCGTGACCGGGCCACCATGCGGCGTGCCCGAGCAGCGCGGTGATCCCCGGGGTCAGGAACAGCGCCATCACGAACGCCGCGATGAAGATGCCGAACGAGAGTGCGAAGCCCATCGACATCATCAGGCTGTTGCCGCTCAGCATCAGCGAGGCGAACGTGCCGGCCAGGATGACGCCCGCGGCGGCGATGGTCGGACCGGCGTGCTTGACCGCCTCGGCGGCGGCCGGACGCGGCTCCTTGCCCTCGCGGGCCTCCTCGCGCAACCGGGCGATCATCAAGATGTTGTAGTCGGTGCCGAGCGCTGTCACGAACAGGTAGATGTAGATCGGCAGCATGAAGATCAGGCCGCTGTCGCCGCCGATGAACTGGAAGGCGATCACCGTCGCGCCGAGGGTCGCTGCGAAGCTCAGGCCGACTGCCGCCATCAGGTACAACGGGGCGACCAGGCTGCGCAGCAGCAGCGCCAGGATCAGCATGATCACCAGCGCGGCGACCGGGAAGACGACCTTGTAGTCGCGCACCATCGCCGACTGGAGATCGGCGAAGATGCCCGGCGTACCACCGACGAAGGCCTCGCTGCCGTCGGGCGCTGCGGCGTGCGCGGCGTCGCGGATCGGTCCCTTGACGTCGTTCAGTGCCTGGTCGGAGACCGGGTCGCTGTCGAGCACCAGCATCACCTGGGCGGTCGTGCCGTCCTCGGAGATCGTGGCGGGATAGACCTCGGCGACGCCGTCGGCCTCGCCCAGCGCGGCACCGAACTCCGCCAGCTCAGCCTCGTCCAGGGCCTCGTCGGACTGCACGATCACCGGGACCGGCTCACTGGCGCCAGCGGCGAAGTGGGCCTGGAACGTCTCGAGCGCCTCGGTCGACTCGACGTCGTCGGGCAGGCTGGAGTTGAAGTCGAAGGACGGGTTGAAGCTGAACGCGAAGACCGCCAGTACGGCGAGGATGCCGCCCGAGACCGCGGCGAAGGCACCCGGCCGACGGCCGAGCGAGTCGCCGATCTTGGCGAAGCGGTCGCCGGTGGGCTCCACCTTCCACTTCTTCGACGGCCAGAAGAGGGCACGGCCGAGCACGGTCACGACGGCGGGCACCAGGGTCAGGGCCGCGATCAGGGTGACCGCGACCGCGATCGCCAGGGCCGGGCCGATCGCCTTGAAGATGCCGAGCGAGCTGAGCAGCAGGGCCAGGAACGCGACGATGACGGCGCCACCGGCGGAGGCGATCGCCTCGCCGGCCCGCTCGAGGGCGTGCACGACGGAGGCCTTGGTGTCCTCGCCCTGACGCAGCCGCTCGCGGTAGCGGAACAGGAAGAACAGGATGTAGTCGGTGCCGATGCCGTAGAGGACGACGACCAGGATCGTCTCGATCGAGGAGTCGGCCTTGAGGTCGAAGATCTCGTTGGCCCAGCCGATCAGGCCGTTGGCGACCATCGACACGAGCGTCACCACGACGATCGGCATCAGGCAGATGATCACGCTGCGGAAGATGATCGCGAGGAGGCCGACGATCAGCACGATCGTCGCAATGCCGACGATGGCCAGCGCGCGCTCACCGGACTCCTGCGAGTCCAGGCCCTGCGGGACCGAGCCGGTGGTGGTGGCCGACAGGCCGCTGCCTTCGGTCAGGTCGGCGAGGTCGTCGCGCATCGCCTCCGCGTCCTCGTACGCCTTCGGGTCGTAGCCGGTGGCGTCCTCGGCGAGACCGACGATGCCGATCTGGACGAGCCCGTCCTCGGAGAGGTTCGGCTCACCGTCGGGTCCGACGGTGACGACCTCCTGGACGAAGGTCTCGGCGCCCAGCTCCGGCCCGAGGTCCTGAGCGATCTGGTCGATCGTCGCCTGGTCCTCGGCGGTGAGCGAGCCGCCGTCCTCGCGCTCGAAGACGATCAGTGCCGCCGGCGACGTGGCGCCGGGGAACTTCTCCTCCTGGATGTCGAAGGCTTGGATGGACTCGTAGTGGTCGGGGAGGAACTCCGACTCCTCCTGCGTGGTCTCGAGCGCGGGCGCCAGCGAGACGACGGCGATCGCGATCACCACCCACGCGGCGATGACGAACCAGGGACGACGGGACGTGAGACGACCGAGAGCAGCGAACACGATCCCTGACCCTATCGACGTTCGACGTCCGCTCGCCTCCGACTTTCGTCTACATCCGTTGAGCCGCCGGCGACCCCTACCTGCGGGGGCCCGCATACGGTTGCATGAACCCCGACACGTCTTTCGAGCAGAGGAGCACCATGCAGCAGGTCAAGGCCGTCGTCGCTCGCGGCAAGGGTCAGCCGGTCGAGCTGGTCACGATCAACGTCCCGAACCCGGGTCCGGGCGAGGCGCTGGTGAAGGTCCAGGCCTGCGGGGTCTGCCACACCGACCTGCACTACCGCGAGGGAGGCATCAACGACGACTTCCCCTTCCTGCTCGGTCACGAGGCCGCGGGCGTGGTCGAGGCGGTCGGGCCGGACGTGACGACCGTGGCTCCCGGCGACTTCGTGATCCTCAACTGGCGCGCGGTCTGCGGCGACTGCCGGGCGTGCAACCGTGGCGAGCCGCAGTACTGCTTCGCCACCCACAACGCGACCCAGAAGATGACCCTCGCTGAAGGTCCGGACGCCGGCACCGAGCTGTCGCCGGCGCTGGGCATCGGTGCGTTCGCCGAGAAGACCCTGGTCGCCGCCGGCCAGTGCACCAAGGTCGACCCGTCCGCGCGTCCGGCGGCCGTCGGCCTGCTCGGCTGCGGCGTGATGGCCGGCATCGGCGCGGCGATCAACACTGGTGCCGTCACGCGCGGCAAGTCCGTCGCGGTCATCGGCTGCGGTGGTGTCGGGGTCGCGGCGATCACCGGCTCCGCGCTCGCCGGCGCCAGCACGATCATCGCCGTCGACATCGACGCCAAGAAGCTCGAGCAGGCCAAGAAGATGGGCGCGACCCACACGGTCGACTCCTCGAAGGTCGACCCGGTCGCGGCGATCCAGGAGCTCACCGGCGGCAACGGCGCGGACGTCGTGATCGAGGCCGTCGGGCGCCCCGAGACCTGGAAGCAGGCGTTCTACGCCCGCGACCTGGCCGGCACCGTCGTGCTCGTCGGCGTACCGACCCCGGACATGAAGATCCCCGACATCCCGCTCATCGACGTGTTCGGCCGCGGCGGCTCGCTGAAGTCCAGCTGGTACGGCGACTGCCTGCCGACCCGCGACTTCCCGATGCTGGTCGACCTCTACCAGCAGGGCCGGCTCGACCTCGACGCGTTCGTCACCGAGGAGATCGGCATCGGCGACATCGAGGCGGCGTTCGAGAAGATGCACCACGGCGACGTGCTGCGCTCGGTCGTGATCCTGTGACGGCTCGGGTCGACCACGCGGTCAGCACCGGGACGTTCAGCCTCGACGGCGAGACGTTCGACGTCGACAACAACATCTGGGTCGTCGGCGACGACACCGAGTGCGTCGTCATCGACGCGCCGCACAGCGTCGACGACATCCTCGCGGTCGTGGGGGACCGGAAGGTCAAGGCGATCGTGTGCACCCACGCGCACGACGACCACGTCCGCGTCGCGCCGGAGCTCCGCGAACGGGTGGTCGCGCCGATCATGCTGCACCCGGACGACCGGCCGCTGTGGGAGCTGACGCACACCGACCACCTCTGGGACCTCGACCTCGCCGACGGCGTCCGCATCGAGGTCGGGGGTACGACGCTCGAGGTCCTGCACACGCCCGGCCACGCACCCGGCGCGGTCTGCCTCTACGCGCCGGACCTGGGCTGCGTGTTCACCGGCGACACCCTGTTCCAGGGCGGGCCGGGCGCGACCGGGCGGTCGTTCTCCGACAGCGACCTCATCAAGGACTCCATCCGGGCGCGGCTGTTCGCGCTGCCCGACGAGACCGTCGTGCACACCGGCCACGGCGCCGACACGACCATCGGCGCAGAGAAGGAAACCCTTACCTGACTGGGGATCCGGGCGGGACTTAGGTCCCGTCCGGTCCCCACCAACGGCTCTACGAGCGGCTCTCGATCCTCCGTAGCGTTCCAGTTGTCAAAGAAGATCTGGAACTCAGAGGAAAGAGAAAGACATGCGCTCCGCATTCGACAAGCTCATCTCGTGGATGGGTGTGGCCGTCGCTGTCGTCCTGCTCGCGGTGGGTGGGTTGACTGCCTGGGCCAACAGCTACATCGACGACCAGGTGCACGACCAGCTCAGCATGCAAGGCATCACGATGCCCGAGGGCGAGGCCCTCGCCTCGCTGCCCAAGGCTGACGCCGACGCCCTGAAGCAGTACGCCGGCAGCCCGCTCGACACCGGGCCCGAGGCCACGGCGTACGCCGACCACTACATCCTCGCCCACATGAACGGCATGGCCGACGGCCAGACCTACAACGAGGTCAGCGGTCAGTACCTCGCCCTGGACGACGAGGCCAAGGCCTCGGAGGAGGGCCAGGCGCTCGGTCAGCTCCGCCAGTCGATGTTCATGGGCAACACGCTCCGCGGCCTGCTCCTCTACGGCGGCGCCTTCGCCACCATGGGCACGATCGCGGGCTACGCCTCGATCACCGCGCTCCTCGGCGGTGCGGTCCTGCTGATCCTGGTCGGCGCGGGTCTCATCCACGCGCGCAAGGCGAAGAAGGAAGAGCTCGCCACGGCTCCCGCGGCGGTCCCGACCCTCGCCTGACCGCAACGCTCCACGACCCGATGCCGGGTGGTCCCCTCGGACCACCCGGCATCGCTGCGTCCTGGTGTCCTGAGTCGGATGTCCATGCGCGTTGTGCGTGCTCAGGGTGGGTGCATCGCAAGGCGCCGGAGCGACGGCGCTGTCGGCGCATCACCGAGCGACGGCAACGCAGCGAGGTGCGTGCCATGTGTGCGCGAAGCGCACACGGACTTCTGATTCAGGACGCTAGGTCGCGGCAGCCGGCTCGCGCGCCGGCGCCGGCGTCCGCAGGGCGAAGCCGATCAGGGCGAGGACGAGTCCGACGCCGATCGCCATCAGTGCGACGCCGAAGGCGACGACCGACGTGAACAGCGACGCCTGGAGGAACGACGACGTCATCGCGGTCTCGCGCAGCGGGTCGTCCTGGGCGAGCTCGGCGTACGTCTTGCCGCCCGTCGCCTCCAGGGCGTGGTGGTTGATGATGTCGGCCTGGCAGTACGCCGAGATCGGGCCGTTGACGTCGTCGCCGGCGGCACAGCTGGCGTCCTCGGAGACTGTGATCTTCTGGTCGGCCAACGTGGTGGACACGACGATCCACGTGGCGACCCCGGCGATCACCATCACGATGCCGACGATGATGGCGGTGAGTGACGCGACCTTGCGCATGACGGTTCCTCCCTCGTGGTGGGCGAGACCCCACCATCGTCGTGCGCCGGGGCGCCGACGGACTCCCCCGGAGCGGGTGAAAGGTCAGAACGGCGCGACGAGCAGCGCCACCCCGGCGCCGGCGACGCGGGTCAGCACCAGCGTCGCCTCCGCGTCCCCGCTCAGCGAGAGCCGCGCCCGCAGCTGCTCCGGGACCACGTCGACGCCGCGCTTCTTGATCGTGAGCCGGCCGATGCCGCGCTCGCGGAGCGCCGCGCGCAGCTGCTTCTCGCGGTACGGAACCTCCTCGAGCACCCGGTAGCCGCGGGCGAACGGCGTGCGGAACGCGCTGCCCGCGGTGACGTAGGCGATGTGCTCGTCGACCAGCCCGCCGCCGACGCCGGCGGCGACCGCGGTCACCAGGCCGGCGCGGATCACGGCGCCGTCCGGCTCGTAGAGGAACTCGCCGACCGGGACCACCGGCGCCCCGGGGTCGTCCTCGTCGGTGAGCGTGGCCAGCCCGCCGTCGCCGATCACGGTCGCCCGGCGGCGGGTCGTGGCCAGCCGGCCGGACCACAGCGCGGCCTCCTTGACCTCGCCCCGGTCGCTGACCCACTCGCCCTCGACGTCGTGGGGGATCAGGTCGTGCGGGATCCCCGGCGCGACCTTCACGCACGAGTCGCGGGCGAGCAGGCCCTCGACGAACGGCCAGGGCGGCGTCCAGTTGTCGACGTCGAACGTGCGCCCGCGCGCCGTACGACGCGCCGGGTCCGCGAACGCCACGTCGAAGGGGGCGGTGCTGACGGTCGTGGCGTCGGCGACCTGGACGGCGCCGGGGAGGCCGAGCGCCGCGAGGTTCGCCTCGGCCACCGCGACCCGGACCGGGTCGAGGTCGACACCGGCGCAGGTGAGGCCGGCGCGGGACGCGGCCAGCAGGTCGCCACCGATCCCGCAGCCGAGGTCGATGAGGGTCTCGGCCGACGCGGCCACGAGCCGGGCCGCACGGTGCTCGGCGACGCGGTGCCGGGTGGCCTGCTCGAGCCCGTCGGGGGTGAAGTACATCCGGTCGGCGTCGTCGCCGAACTTGTCGCGCGCCCGGACCCGCAGCGTCGCCTGGGTGAGCGCGACCGCGACGTGCTCGGGGGCCGCCGTACGTCGGAGTCGCGTCAAGGTGGCCAGCGAGTCGTCGCCCGCCGCGACCGCCTCGGCGAGCAGCCGCTGGCCGTCGTCGGTGAGCAGCCACCGGAACGCGTCGAGATCCACCCGCTGATCCTGTCAGGAGCACCCGCCGCTGGCACTCAGTTGGGGAGAGTGCTAGTTTCGGATCTGGCACTCTCCCCGTGAGTGTGCCAGCGCTTGCGACCACGGTTCGATCCCCGCGACGGCGTTCCGGAACCGCAGGCACCAGACGTGCATCACCCACCATCGAAGTGCCAGAAAGTGGAGGTCGACATCGTGTCGGTCAACATCAAGCCCCTCGAGGACCGGATCGTCGTCAAGGCCCTCGAGGCCGAGCAGACCACGGCCTCCGGCCTGGTCATCCCGGACACCGCCAAGGAGAAGCCCCAGGAGGGCGAGGTCCTGAGCGTCGGTCCCGGTCGCATCGACGACAACGGCAACCGCGTTCCGCTCGACGTCGCCGTCGGCGACAAGGTCATCTACAGCAAGTACGGCGGCACCGAGGTCAAGTACGCCGGGCAGGAGTACCTCATCCTCTCCGCCCGCGACGTGCTGGCCATCGTTTCCTGATTTCACCGGGTCGTCCGCCTCTCGGCTGCTTCGAGCAAGCCCTGAGGCGGACGACCCGAACTCGTTAGAGGAGCAGTAATGCCGAAGATCCTGGAGTTCGACGAGAACGCCCGCCGCGCGCTCGAGCGCGGCGTCGACGCCCTCGCCAACGCCGTCAAGGTCACGCTGGGCCCGAAGGGCCGCTACGTCGTCCTCGACAAGAAGTGGGGCGCGCCGACCATCACCAACGACGGTGTGACCGTCGCGCGTGAGATCGAGCTCGACGACCCGTTCGAGAACCTCGGTGCGCAGCTGACCAAGGAAGTCGCCACCAAGACCAACGACATCGCCGGTGACGGCACCACCACCGCCACCGTGCTCGCCCAGGCGATGGTCCACGAGGGTCTGCGCGCGGTCGCCGCCGGCGCGAACCCGATGGGTCTGAAGCGGGGCATGGACGCCGCGGCCGAGGCCGTCGGCGACGCGCTCAAGGAGGCCGCCCGCGAGGTGGAGTCCGTCGAGGACATGGCGTCGGTCGCCACGATCTCGAGCCGCGACAGCCACATCGGCGACCTGCTCTCGCAGGCCTTCGACAAGGTCGGCAAGGACGGTGTCATCACCGTCGAGGAGTCCAACACCATGGGCACCGAGCTCGACTTCACCGAGGGCATGCAGTTCGACAAGGGCTACCTGTCGCAGTACTTCGTGACCGACCCCGAGCGGATGGAGGCCGTCCTCGACGACCCGTACATCCTGCTGCACCAGGGCAAGATCTCGGCCGTCGCCGAGCTGCTTCCCCTGCTGGAGAAGGTCATCTCGACCGGCAAGCCGCTGTTCATCCTCGCCGAGGACGTCGAGGGCGAGGCGCTCTCGACCCTGGTCGTCAACAAGATCCGCGGCACGTTCAACGCCGTCGCGGTGAAGAGCCCGGCGTTCGGTGACCGCCGCAAGTCGATGATGCAGGACATCGCGACCCTGACCGGTGGTCAGGTCATCGCCCCCGAGGTCGGCCTCAAGCTCGACCAGGTCGGCCTCGAGGTCCTCGGCCAGGCGCGTCGCGTCGTCATCACCAAGGACGACACCACGATCGTCGACGGTGCCGGTGACCCGAAGGACGTCGAGGGTCGCGTCAACCAGATCAAGGGCGAGATCGAGTCCACCGACTCCGACTGGGACCGCGAGAAGCTCCAGGAGCGCCTCGCGAAGCTGGCCGGCGGCGTCTGCGTCATCAAGGTCGGCGCGCACACCGAGGTGGAGCTCAAGGAGAAGAAGCACCGCATCGAGGACGCCGTCTCCGCGACGCGCGCCGCGATCGAGGAGGGCATCGTCCCCGGCGGTGGCTCCGCGCTCATCCACGCGGTCTCGGTGCTGTCCGACGACCTCGGCCTGACCGGCGACGAGGCGGTCGGCGTGCGCATCGTGCGCAAGTCCGCCGACGAGCCGCTGCGCTGGATCGCCGAGAACGGCGGTGAGAACGGCTACGTCGTCACCACCAAGGTCCGCGAGCTCGGCGTCGGCAACGGCTACAACGCCGCCACCGGCGAGTACGGCGACCTGGTCGCCCAGGGCGTGCTCGACCCGGTCAAGGTGACCCGCTCCGCGCTGATCAACGCCACCTCGATCGCGGGCATGCTGCTCACGACCGAGACGCTGATCGTCGACAAGCCCGAAGAGGAAGAGGCCGCTCCGGCCGCTGGCCACGGCCACGGCCACGGTCACTAGGGGCGCTCAGCCCGAGCTTGCGAGGGCCTGAGAGTCACGCGCTGGGTCGAGTAGCCCCGCGACCGACGAACGAGGTCGCGCCGGGTGATTCGAGACCAGATCGATCCTGAACAAAGCGAAGGCCCCCACCCGGATCCGGGTGGGGGCCTTCGCCTTGTCTGGTCGTTCGAGCCGTCGCGGTTCCACCATGTGATGCAGTCGAACCTGCACTTCTCATGGTGTGCACGCCATGAGAAGTGCAGGTTCGCCCACTGAACATGGTGAAACTGCGACGGCGACCCCCCGCGTCAGTCCAGCAGCTCGCCGACGTACTGGGTGGCGCCCTTGCCGTGGTTCACCGGCGTGTGCCAGGCGAACTGGCCGGGCTGGCCGGTGGCGCCACCCAGGCCCCAGGACGACACGGCGTCGCTGATCCGCAGGAACCGGCCGGACTCGAGGTCGTAGACGTAGGTTCCGGTCCGGTCGTCGCCCGGCGCGCCCATCAGGTCGATGTTGACGACGTCGCTCCCGGGCGGGAGCCAGCCGCTGATGCCGTCGTCCTGCAGGGTCACCACCTGCTCGCCGTCGGTGCTGACGATCTGCACCCGGTCGTCACGACCGGACGCGTAGGTGCCGCAGTACTCGCCCATCACGATCCGGTCGCCGGAGGCGCCGAAGCTCAGCAGGTTGCACCGGTCGCCGACCTCGGGGTCGAACGAGGACTCCTCGCCGGTGGCGAGGTCGCGGACGTGCATCATCCCGGCGTCGCCGGTCCGGTCGGTCCACACCATCGCGGTGTCGGTGAAGGCGACGTCGCCGACGACCAGGCCCTCGTCACGCACGTCCGCGGTGTCGGTGAGCGAGACCGACCAGAGGTGGTAGGTGTCGCCCTCGAAGTCGGCGTCGTCCGCCTCGCCGTCCGGACCCGTCGGCCAGCCGCCCTCCGGGGGCCGGCCCTGGGTCGCGATGACGCGGACGTAGAGCCGATCGTCCGGCCCGGCGACCGCCCGCGGGAAGTCGACCTGCGGGAGCCCGGGCCAGGTCAGCGTGCTCCACTCGCCCGCGGCGCGGTCGAAGGCGTGCGCCCGCATCTCGCCGGCGAGACCGTTGCGCAGCGAGAGCAGCACCAGCCGGTCGGCGCTCAGGTCGGCCGGCCAGGTCTGGTCCTGGCCGACGCCTTCGAGCTCGGGGAGCCAGTCCTTGTCGCCGGTCGCGGGGTCCATCAGGGCGAACCGCGGGCGCCACTGGCCCGTCCGCGGGCCGTCGCGGAACAGGATCTTGCCGTCGTCGGTGACCCCGTCGAGGTACTGCCCGTTGTCGTTGTCCAGGTTGTCGTTCGTGTGGGACGCCAGCTGGCGGTAGTCGCGTCCCTCGACCCCCGCGGTGGCGTCCGCCAGGGTGATCGTGGGCGCCTCCGGTCGCGGCCGCGCGGCTGCCTGCTCGGGCGGCGTGCCGCTCGGCAGCAGGGAGGCACCGACGGCGATCACCCCGACCGCGGCGACGGCGCCCACACCGGTGCGGACCCGCCGGGAGCGCACGCGGCGGCGTCCGGCGTCGACCAGGGAGTCCACGTCGAGGTGGTCGGGCGGGGGAGCGGCGACGTTCTGTCGCATCAGGTCCTTCAGGTCGTTCACCACGGCAGGTTCCTCTCTCCGGCCACGACGAGCTCGTCGCGGGAGGCGTCCTCGAACATGGCCCGCAGCGAGGCGAGCGCACGTGAGGTCTGGCTCTTGACGGTTCCTTCGCTGCACCGCAGCACGGTGGCGGTCTCGCGGACATCGAGCTCCTCGAAGTACCGCAGCACCACGCAGGCGCGTTGCCGCTGGGGCAGCTGGGCGAGCGCTGCCATCAGCGCCGCCCGATCGGCGACCGCACCGGCGACGTCCTCGCCGCTGGCCCGGTCGGGGTGTTCGGACGTCGGTCGCTCGGTGCTCGACCGCTTGCGGCTGGCGTCCAGGAACGCGCTGACCACGGCCTTGCGGGCATAGGCCAGCTCGCCGCCGTGACGGACCAGCCGCGGCCAGGCGACGTACACCCGGATCAGGCCTTCTTGGACATGGTCGGCGGCGCGTTCCCAGTCACCGCACAGGAGGTACGCCGTGTTCCGCAGCCGGCTCCGGCTGGCGGCGGCGAACTCCGTGAAGGCTGCGTCTGCGCCCGAGTCGCGTCTCATGACTGGTGAAACGAGGTCAGCCGCAGTTCGGTTGCACGGCCGGTCTCTCGAGATCGCGCAGCACGTAGACCGGCTGCTCGTTGCAGGTCGTGCCGTTCTCGACGTAGCGCTCCGCGACGACCTGTTCCAGCTCGTCGACGCCGTCCTCGGACCAGGCGCCGAAGTCGACCCACTCGACCAGCCACACGGGCGCATCCGCTCCGGCGAGGAGCTCGCGCAGGTCGTCGTACCCGGGATCGCGGGTGCGCATCGGCAGGCTCCACAGGTAGGGGTACGGCGACGCCATCGCGCTCTCCCGCTGGAGGTCGGCGCGCCCCCCGAACACGACCAGCGTGTCGCCGGGCTCGGCCGCCTCGGCGAGCGCCTGCCCGGTGTCCACCTCGTCGAACTCCTGCTGCCCGGTGGCGTTCCACGCCAACCAGAACACCATCGCCGCACCGGCCGACGCCAGTGCGAAGAGCACGATCCCGCGCATCGTGCGGCCCGGCCGGTCGTCGCGGCCCGCGACCAGCGCGGTGCACAGCGCGGCCGCCGGGATCAGCGGGATCAGGTAGTCCTGCCAGAAGCTGCCGCCCGCGACGAGCGCCGCCACGTCGACGACCGCGACCGCGAGAGCGGCCGCGGTGACCGGCGGGTCCTCGCGCCACAGCCGGCGCAGGTGCGCGACGAGTCCGCCGAGCACCGCGACCAGGCCGGTCGCGACCGCGATCGCGAGCAGCAGCCAGGCGCGTCGTACCGGTGCGTCCGCCGCGCCGTCGGCGATCACGCCCGCCGCGGCGGCTCGGAAGCCGTAGACCGTGTCCCACAGCGTGTCGAGCCGGACGCCGGCCGCCTCGGCCCACCCGATCGTCGCCAGCACCGGTACGGCGGCGCCGGCCAGCCCGGCGGCGGCGAGCAGCGCCGTGGTGCGGCCGGACAGCCGGCCGGTCGTCCAGGAGACGAGCAGGAGCACGCCCGCGAACACCAGCCCGGTCACGAGGTTCTGCTTGAGCCCGACCGCGAGGGACGCGGCCGCGCCGGCGGCGAGCGCCAGCGGCCACGAGCTCCGGCGTACGGCGAGCAACGTCAGCAGCAGGCTGCCGAGCACGAAGGGGAGCGCCAGCAGCTCGCCCTTGACCGCGACGATGTCGATCATCGGGTTCGAGAGCAGCGCGGCGGTGAGGATCGCGGTCCACGTCGTCGCCCGCGGGCCGCTGATGGTGCCGGCCAGCCCGGCGGCGAGCAGCACCGCGAGCCCGGCCACCAGGGCGCCGAGGATCCGCAACGTGGTCACGCCGCCCAGCGCGTCGACGGCGCCGAACACGGCGACGAGGAGCGGCGGCCGGTCGACCCAGTACGGGCCGAACAGGCTGCCGGCGCTCGGGTCCCACGCGGAGGCGACGAGCAGGAACCCGGCCTCGTCCGCGCGCACGGGACGGGTCAGCGCGGGCAGCCGCGCGAGGATCGTGACGATCACCGCGACGGCCACGGGATAGCGCCGGAGGATCGTCACGCCCCAGAGCGTAAAGCGCCCGAAACAACAGGGACGCAACGGCGCAACGTCGCTGGTCCACGCTGACCCCATGTTGTGGAGAGTGCGTACGACGTTGCCCGACCGTCCCGGTGCGCTGGCCGCGCTGGCGACCGCCTGCGGCGAGGCCGGGGTCAACATCCTGGGGCTGCAGATCTTCCCGGGTGTCGAGGCGGTGACCGACGAGCTCGTGCTCAGCGCGCCCGACGACTGGACCGAGGCCGAGATCGCGGCGCTCGTGGGCCGGCCGATCACCGCCGCCCCGTGCACCGAGGCCGCGCTGCTCGACCAGCCCACCCGCTACGTGCAGGCGGCCCGGGCGATGCTCACGCAGCCCGCGTCGTTCCCCGAGGTCGCGGCCCGGCTGTTCGACGCCGAGGCCGGCGCGGCGAACGAGCAGGACGTGATGAGCCTGCTGGTCGGCGACGTCCAGGTGCAGGTCAGCCGCGGTGCGCCGTTCACCGCCACCGAGCACGCCCGGGGTGCGGCGCTGGCCGAGCTGGTGTCCGACGTCCTCGCGCGCGACCACGCGGTGCCGACTCCCGACCGCCGGATGGGCGGTGGCGTCACCCCGGAGTACGTCGTCAGTGGTGCGATGGTCTCGGCGCTGGTCGACGGCGTCGCCGTGGGGCTGGCGACGGTCGCGCTGGACGGCGAGGTCACGCTGCGCGTCGACGCCGCCTGGCAGCGACGGGGCATCGGCACCCGGCTGCTGGTCGACGCGGCCCGGCTGGCCAACTTCCGCGGCATCGAGGAGATCGTGCTGACCACCCGTGCCGACAACCAGGCGGTGCTGCCGATGGTGATGGCCGCCGGCCTGCGCGGCCGGATCCGGATGGCCGGCAGCGCGCTGACCGTCCGGATCGGCGTACGGGACCTGAAGCCGCTGACCGTGTGACCCGGATCTCCCAGTAGGCTTGGGGGATGGAGGTTCCCGAGAAGTTCGAGGCCCTGGGCCTGACCTACGACGACGTCCTCCTGCTGCCGGGTCATTCCGACCTCGCGCCGTCGGACATCGACATGCGTACCCGGCTGACGCGTGAGATCACGCTCAACGTGCCGCTCGTCAGCGCCGCGATGGACACGGTCACCGAGTCGCGGATGGCGATCGCGATGGCCCGCCAGGGCGGCCTCGGCGTGCTGCACCGCAACCTCTCGATCGAGGACCAGGCCTACCAGGTCGACCTCGTGAAGCGGACCCAGACCGGGATCATCTCCAACCCGATCGTCATCGGCCCCGACGCGACCCTCGAGGAGCTCGACCAGCTCGCGGGCGAGTACCGCGTCTCGGGCTTCCCGGTGGTCGACGCCCAGAACCGGCTGCTCGGCATGATCACCAACCGCGACCTGCGCTTCACCCCGGTCGCGGAGTGGGCGACCACCAAGGTCGACGAGGTGATGACGCCGATGCCGCTGATCACCGGCGCCGCCGACATCAGCCGCGACGACGCGACCGTGCTGCTGCGCAAGCACAAGCGCGAGCGGCTCCCGCTGGTCGACGAGCAGGGCCACCTCGCGGGCCTCATCACCGTCAAGGACTTCGTCAAGGGCGAGCAGTTCCCCAACGCGTCGTACGACGGCGCCGGCCGGCTGATGGTCGGGGCGGCGATCGGCTACTTCGGCGACGCCTGGCAGCGCGCCACGACCCTCATCGAGGCCGGCGTCGACGTGCTCGTCGCCGACACCGCCCACGGCAACGTGCGGATGCTGCTCGACATGGTCACCCGCCTCAAGACCGACCCGGCCACCAAGCACGTCCAGGTCGTCGGCGGCAACGTCGCGACCAAGGAGGGCGCCCAGGCGTTCGTGGACGCGGGCGCGGACGCGGTCAAGGTCGGCGTCGGCCCGGGCTCGATCTGCACCACCCGCGTCGTCACCGGCGTCGGCGTGCCCCAGGTGACCGCGGTCCACGAGGCGTCGCTGGCCTGCAAGCCCGCCGGCGTCCCGGTGATCGCCGACGGCGGCCTCAAGTACTCCGGCGAGATCGCCAAGGCGCTGGTCGCCGGCGCCGACACCGTGATGGTCGGCTCGCTGCTCGCCGGCTGCGAGGAGTCGCCGGGCGAGCTGGTGTTCGTCAACGGCAAGCAGTTCAAGTCCTACCGCGGCATGGGCTCGCTGGGCGCGATGTCGAGCCGCGGCAAGAAGTCGTACTCCAAGGACCGCTACTTCCAGGCCGAGGTCACCAGCGACGACAAGATCGTCCCCGAGGGCATCGAGGGCCAGGTCGCCTACCGCGGCCCGCTCGCGGCGGTCGCGCACCAGCTCATTGGCGGCCTCACGCAGTCGATGTTCTACGTCGGCGCGCAGACCGTGGCCGAGCTGCAGGAGAAGGGTCGGTTCGTCCGGATCACCCAGGCCTCGCTGCAGGAGAGCCACCCCCACGGCGTGCAGATGACGGTCGAGGCGCCGAACTACTCCGGCCGCTAGCCCGAGAAGGCGTACCCCACCTGGTCGAGCGTGACCTTCGCCCGCTTGGTGAGCTGGACGACCAGCTTTGTCTGCGCGGCGATCGGCACCTCGAGCTGACGGGTGACCGTGCGCCGCTTGGGCACCTGGAGCGTCACGGTGCCGCGGCCCGCGGAGAGCTTCAGCGTCGTGCCGCGCTGCGCGCCTGACACCTTCACGTCGAGCAGCACGGACCCGGCGGGGTCGGGGAGCCCGAGGTCGATCCGCTTGGCGCCGACGAACGCCGCCGACAGCACCGCCTTCGGCGCGGGCCGCAAGCAGTCGGACACGTGCGCCTCGATCGTGTGCAGGCCGACGGTCGTCGACGTCCGGTCCATCAGCATCCCGCCCGCGGCCGCGCACCGGTAGCCGCCGGTGATGCTGCCGGCCTCGAGCACCACGACCCGGCGGCCGGCGGGGTACGACGTGTCGCCGATCGGCCGGAGCGTGCCCGACAGCGCCGCGTTGCCGGTGACGACCAGCCGCCCGGCCGCCTTCGGCTCGCTGCGCAGCAGCGCCAGCTCCGGTCGGTAGACGCCCGCCAGGTTCGTGGTGAGGTCGCCGTCGACGTCGAGCACGCCGGTCGGCCGCAGCTCGGCTGGGCCGGCGGGCAGGTCGCCGGTGATCGAGCCTTCGCCGGTGATGCGAGCACCGCTGACGAAGGTCGTCTCGGCCAGGTCCCACTCCGAGGCACCGGAGTGCTCGATCGTGCCCTGGCCGCCGAGATCGATCCAGCGCAGCACCGCGGGGTCGCCGTCGCCGGCGCCGATCTTCATCGTCCCGCCCTTCTGGACGGTGACCCGGCCGCTGTCGGTGCAGCAGCCGCCCGCGTCGATCGTGGCCCCGGCCGGGACCTCGAGGGTGGCGTCCTTCGGCACGCTCAGGCGCCCACCGCCGCCGATCACGCGGACCGTCGACCCGGGCGTGACCGTCAGGTCGCCGGCAGGGATGAGCGTTCCCGTCCGCTGCACCGTGGTCAGCGGCCCGGCCTCCGTCGAGGCCGGCACGCCGTCGCCGATCGTCAGCCGGCCCAGGAGCGTCGTACCCGCCAGGGTGACGGAGCCCTTGCCGACGATGCTGCCGACGCCGGAGACCTCGCTGTAGCGCCCGAGCCGGAGCCGGGTGTCGTCCGCGAGCGTCAGCTCCTCGCCGTCCTCGATGAACTTCATGCTGCTGTCGGGCAGCAGCGGGTGCTCGGGGTCGAAGCTGTCGCCGTCGGTCTCCTCGATGTTCACCACGCCTCCGCCCTTGATGGACGCGTCGCCGACGGTCCCGTTGACCGCGTGGCCACCGACGCGGATCGGGCCGCCGGTGATCTTCAGCGTGTTCCCCTCGGGGACGACGACGTCGCCGGCGAGGTCGATGCCGAGCTCCTCGAGGTGCGCGGTGTAGCCCGTCGCGCCGATGATCGAGAACACCTCGAGGGTGCCGTCGACGACGATCGTCGAGGTCTTCCCGCTGCAGCACCGGCTCCCGAGCACCTGGGCCGCCGGGTCGACCAGCAGCTTGCCGGTGCTGGCGATCCGCATGCTGCTGTCGAACATGAAGGTGAGCCACGG
This sequence comes from Nocardioides sp. SR21, assembly GCF_022761125.1. GTDB lineage: Bacteria > Actinomycetota > Actinomycetes > Propionibacteriales > Nocardioidaceae > Nocardioides. Next base: position 536,559 of record NZ_JAKWJR010000001.1, read on the forward strand.
GTCGTCGGTGGCCGCCGGCCCGGTCATCAGCGACACCGTGCTGTTGATCGTGAGCACCTGGTCGCCGCCACCGCCGAAGCGCATCGGCGTCTGGCCCATCATGATGAACGACGGCATCGGGTCCAAGGGCGGCGCCGAGACCATCAGCCCGGTGTTGATGTCGCCGCCGTTCCACTGCAGGCTCCCGGTGATCACCTCACCCGGTCCGGACATCGACACCAGCCCGTCGGGGGAGCCGGTGACGGTGAGCATCGCGAGCTGGACGTCGGGGACCTCGGTGATCGTCGGCCGGGGCCCGTAGCCCAGCTGGACGGAGTCGCCGTTCTTGGGGATGCCTTCCGGCTCCCAGTTCTTGGGGTTGCCCCACACGGTGTTCTGCGTGCCGCGCCAGGTGTACGTCGTGGCCGCGTGAGCGGGCGCGACGGGGACGAGGAGGGCGGCGAGCAGCGTGCCGACGACGGTTCCGAGCAGCGTGACGGGGCGCATCTCCCGATCGTGGACCACCGAACCTCGCCGGGATAAGTCACTCCTGGGCTATTGACTCACGGGCCGGTACACGAGCAGGCGGGTCTGGGCGTCCGGCCCCGTGACGTCGACCTCGACCGTGTCCTCCCCGGCCAGCAGGACACCCATGTACATCCCCCCGGGACCCTGGGGCTCGTCCTGCGGCGGCGTGCCACCCCAGCCCTCCTCAGGTGCGCCGCGCCAGCCGATGGTCATCGAGAGGATGTCGGCGTAGGCCACCCCGATGTACACGTCGCCCTGCGACGTGTCCACGCTGAAGTCCTCGCCCGCCTCCCGGTCCAGGACCTCGTCGAGCTGCCAGGTGCGTCCGACCGCCTCGAGCACCGTCGGGTGGTCCGCGCCGAGCACCTCGGTCGTGGGCACGCCCTGCCGGTAGATGCCGAAGCCGAACGTGACGTCGACCCCGTCCGCCCGCGGCCCGTTCCTGCCCTGGGTGACGTAGACGGAGTAGTCGGGTCGCTCGGGGTCGGGCGATCCCAGCCAGTCCTGGTTGGCCGGGCCGGGGTCGCTGCCCTGGTCGAAGTCGGCACAGGGCATCCCGCCGTTGGTGCCTTCTGTGTGGAGCCACAGGTCGCTGGTCTCGGACCGGCAGAAGGGCGACACGTCCATGTCCCGGGTCAGGTCGGGTGCCTCGGCGGTCGCCTCGCCCCCGGCCTCGCCGAACGCCGCGGCGACGAGCTCCTGGTCGCCCCACTGCTGCCGGAAGACGACGCCGTCGTGCGCGACGCCCGGCGGGAGGTCGCCGTCGGGCGAGTAGACCGCCAGCTCCGCCCGGGCCGCGGCGGGTGCGTCCTCGAACTCGACCCGGAGGTCCGTCAGCACGTCCGTCGTCACGGGAGAGATCTGCTCGCCACCACGGACCCGCGCGATCGGCCAGTAGCCCGACCAGAGCGTCGCCTGTCCCGAGCCGAGGCCGGTGGCGACCAGCGTCACCGCCCGCGGGCCCCTGGACTCGTCGAGGTCGATCGTGCCGTCGGCCGAGGCCCTGACGGTGTCCGCGAGGCGGTAGCCGAACCCGTGCACCGACACCTCTGCGGGCACGTCCACGTCACCGAGCCCGGCCGGCTGGGGAGACTCGCCGCCGCGCACCAGGCCGACCGTCGCGGTCGCGACGACGAGCACGACGACGGCCGCCACGGCGACCGCCGCGGCGCGCCGGCGGCGTACCGTCCGGACGCGCGAGCGTACGGCGTCGGCGCGGACGAGCCGCTCGGTGTCGTCCAGCGCGTCCGTGTGCCGGTCGAGGGTGCTGCGGAGGTCGTCGATCGTGTTCATGAGCGGTCCTTGGTGGTCGTGCGCGCGAGTGCCGGGTCGATGCGCAGCTTCGCGAGCGCCTTGCTGGTCTGGCTCTTGACGGTTCCGTTGGAGATGCCGAGGGCGCGGGCCGTCTCCGCCTCGCTGAGGTCCTCGACGAACCGGAGCACGATCACCGCGCGCTGCCGGCGCGGCAGCCGGCCCATCGCGGTCCACAGGTCGTGCCGGTCGTCGGCGCCGTCCTCGCCGGTCGGCGTCTCGGGCAGGTCGGCGTACGCGTGCTCGCCGTTCCACTTCCGGCGCCACCACGACGAGAACGTGTTGACGAGGACCTTGCGGACGTACGGCTCCGGGTCGCCCTGGATCCGGGACCATGCGAACCACGCCTTGGTGAGCGCGGTCTGGAGGAGGTCCTCGGCGAGCGCATGGTCGTGGGTGAGCAGGTACGCCGTGCGTAGCAGGCCGGTCGACCGGGCCGCGACGAACTCGTCGAAGTCCGTCCTCGTCGTCACGCTGGCGTTCATACCCACTCCGACTGGCTGGGACGCCCGACAGGTTGCCCGGCGGTCTCGATAGAGTTGCGCGGTGAGCGACATCGAGATCGGCCGCGCCAAGCGGGCCCGGCACGCCTACTCCTTCGACGACATCGCGATCGTGCCCTCGCGGCGCACCCGCGACCCCGAGGAGGTCAGCACCGCCTGGCAGATCGACGCCTACCGTTTCGAGCTGCCGGTGCTCGCCGCCCCGATGGACTCCGTGATGTCCCCGGCGAGCGCGATCGCGCTGGGCCGCCTCGGCGGGCTCGGCGTGCTGAACCTCGAGGGCATCTGGACCCGTTACGAGGACCCGACCGACCTGCTCGAGGAGGTCGCCGGCCTCCAGGGCGCCGACGCGACCCGCCGGCTGCAGGAGATCTACACCGAGCCGGTCAAGGCCGAGCTGATCACCGAGCGGCTGCGCGAGATCCGCGAGTCCGGCGTGACCGTCGCCGGCTCGCTGTCGCCGCAGCGCACCAAGGAGTTCGCGAAGGCCGTGGTCGACGGCGGCGTGGACATGTTCGTGATCCGCGGCACGACCGTCTCGGCCGAGCACGTCTCCTCGCAGGCGGAGCCGCTGAACCTCAAGGAGTTCATCTACGAGCTCGACGTCCCGGTGATCGTCGGCGGCTGCGCGACCCACCAGGCCGCGCTGCACCTGATGCGCACCGGTGCGGCCGGCGTGCTGGTCGGCTTCGGCGGCGGCGCTGCCCACACCACGCGGACCGTCCTGGGGGTCGCCGTACCCATGGCCTCGGCGGTGGCCGACGTGGCTGCCGCGCGCCGCGACTACCTCGACGAGTCCGGCGGCCGCTACGTCCACGTGATCGCGGACGGCTCGATCGGCAAGTCCGGCGACATCGCCAAGGCGATCGCCTGCGGCGCCGACGCCGTGATGGTCGGCTCGCCGTTCGCGCGCGCCACCGACGCGCCCGGCCGCGGCTTCCACTGGGGCTCCGAGGCGCACCACCACACGCTGCCGCGCGGCATGCGGGTGGAGTTCGAGACCGTCGGCACCATCGAGGAGATCCTGTTCGGCCCGGCGCGGGTCGCCGACGGGACGATGAACCTCATCGGCGCGCTGCGCCGCTCGATGGCGACCACCGGCTTCACCGAGCTCAAGGACTTCCAGCGGGTCGAGGTCGTCGTCGAGTGAAGGTCGCGGCCGGCCAGGCGGCGTCGGTCTCCGGTGACGTCGCCGCGAACGTGCTCACCGCTGCCCGGCTGACCGGGCTCGCCGCCGCGCAGGAGGTCCGGCTGCTGGTGCTTCCGGAGGCGTTCCTGACCGGGTACGACGTCGCCGCGTTCGACGGCCCGCTGCCCGATGCCGCCGACCTGAACGGCTGGCTGGACCCGTTGCGCTCCGCCGCCGTCGCCGGCGGCGTCACGGTCGTGGCCGGCACCGCGCTGCGCCGCGAGGGCGAGCGCCGGCTGTCACAGGTCGTGGTGTGGCCCGACGGCACGGCGACCGCGCCGTACGACAAGCAGCACCTCGACGGGCTCGAGAAGGAGCTGTTCACCGCCGGTGACCACGGCACCTCGATCGAGGTCGAGGGCCTCGAGCTGGGCCTGTCGATCTGCTACGACGGCTGCTTCCCCGAGCACGCGGCCGCCGCGGCGCGCGACGGCGCCGTCGGCTACCTCAGCTCGTCGGCGTACTTCCCGGGAGGTGCCGACCGGCGCGACCTCTACTACCCCGCGCGGGCGCTGGAGAACGGCATGTACGTCGTCTTCTCCGGCCTCACCGGCCGCTGCGGCGCGTTCGAGTTCATCGGCGGCTCGGCCGTCTACGACCCCGAGGGCCGCCCGCTCGCGAAGCTCGGCACCGAGGAGGGCCTCGCGGTCGCGGACATCGACGTCGCGCTGGTCGAGCAGACGCGCGCGAGGCACACGATGTTCAGCGACCACCGGTCCTCGCTGGGCGCTCGGGTGCGGCTCTAGCCCGGAGGATGCTCGCGGCGGGACTGGTGGACGGTGCCCCGACTGCACGGATCGGTCGAGGCACCGCCTGCGAGGACTCCACCAGGCGTAACTGAGGGATCGTTGAGCGTTGCTCCACCAGCAGCCTGAGAGACCCGATCGTTGCGATTCCGTGACCAGGCGTGCCCGCTTGGTCGTGACCGCTAGTCCTCGACGAGGCCCTTGTTGCCGCCGAGCAGGTTCACGGCCTCACGGACCGATGCCAGCCGTTCGCCGGACGCGGGCCGGATCCGGATCGGGTGGCCGGGGGAGTAGTGGTTCCACTGGGTCGGGACGTACGCCGCACGGGTGACCTCGAAGCGCCCGCCGGGCCGCTCGGTGAACGTGAAGTCGACCGTGATGCCCTCGTAGGTGTCGACCCGGGTGGACTCGTTCTGCGCGATCTGGTTGCCCATCCCGTAGACGACCCACTTGCCGTTCACCTTCGTGATCGGCTGGACGACGTGCGCGTGCTCGCCGAGGACCACGTCGACGTCGGGCGAGGCGGTGAGCCGGTCGGCGAGGGCGAGCTGCTCGGCGTTGGGCTCGTGGACGTACTCGCTGCCCCAGTGGACGTGCACGACCACGATGTCGGCGCCCGCCTCGCGGGCGGCACGGGCCTGGGCGAGCAGGTTGTCGGCGTCCCACATCGAGACGGCGAACTCCTGGTCCTCCGGCATCACGAAGCCGTTGAGGCCGTAGGTGCCGGCCACGATGCCGACCTTCACCCCGGCGTCGGTGGTGAGGATGACCGGCTTGGTGCGCTCGCGCGGCGTACGGAACGTGCCGACGTGGGCGACCCCGTTGCGGTCGAGCAGGTCGGCGGTGGTGACCACGCCGTCGAAGCCCTTGTCCCAGCTGTGGTTGGACGCGGTGGTGCACGCGTCCCAGCCCATGCTGGCGATCCACGGCGCGATCGAGCGCGGGGCGGCGAAGACCGGGTACGACTCCGGGTGCTCGCCGACGCCGACGAACGGCACCTCGTTGTGACAGATCGCGAGGTCGGCGTCCTCGATGGTCGGCTTGAGTGCGGCGAACATCGAGTCCCAGTCGTAGTGGTCGCCGATGCCGGTGCTCTGGTGGTCCTCGGCCGCGCTGTACCAGACCGTGTTGTGCCAGAGCAGGTCACCGCCCATGACCAGCGACACCGTCCGGGAGCCTGGGTCGGCGGGCGTGTCCGGCTCCCCGGCAGGGATCTGCGTCGGTGGCTCCGCGACGGCCTCGCCGACGATCGCCGGCGCTTCGGTGCAGCCGGTCGCGGCGAGGACGAGTACTGCCGCCAGCGCGACCAGCTTCTTCACGCCTCCATTGAACCGGCTCCGCCTGAACGGCGTCTGGACATTGGCCAACCAGCGTTTGCGAGACTGGACACATGAGCCCGTCAAGCGCGCTGAGTCCGCAAGCACGGGACGTGGCCCTCGCCACGATGCAGGGTCTCTCGGGACAGGGGGAGCTCGACGTGCTCGTGGTCGGCGGCGGGGTCGTCGGCGCCGGCACCGCGCTCGACGCCGTCACCCGTGGCCTCAACACCGGCCTGCTCGAGCAGCGTGACCTCGCCAGCGGCACCAGCAGCCGCAGCAGCAAGCTGATCCACGGCGGCCTGCGCTACCTCGAGATGCTCGACTTCGGCCTGGTCCGCGAGGCGCTCCAGGAGCGGGGCCTGCTGCTCACCCGGCTCGCGCCGCACCTGGTGCGCCCGGTCCCGTTCCTCTACCCGCTCACGCACCGCGGCTGGGAGCGGCCGTACGTCGGCGCGGGGCTCGCCCTCTACGACGGCATGGCGATGGTGGGGAAGTCCGAGATGGGGGTGCCGCGGCACCGGCACCTGCTCCGCCGCCAGGTCGCGCGCATCGCGCCGGACTTCAAGACCGAGGCGATCGCCGGCGCGATCAAGTACTACGACTGCCAGGTCGACGACGCGCGGCTGGTGATGACGATCGCCCGTACCGCCGCGGCGCACGGCGCGCACGTCGCGACCCGGGTCCGCGTCGACGGGTTCCTGCGCGAGGGCGAGCGCGTGGTCGGCGTACGCGCGACCGACCTCGAGACCCAGGACGAGTTCGAGGTCCGCGCTCGCGTCGTCATCAACGCCGCCGGCGTCTGGACCGACGAGATCCAGGAGATGGTGGGCGGCCGCGGGTCGCTGCACGTCCAGGCGAGCAAGGGCATCCACCTGGTGGTGCCGCGCGACCGGATCCGCTCCGAGGCGGGCTTCATCGTCCGCACCGAGAAGTCCGTGCTGTTCGTCATCCCGTGGGGCCGGCACTGGATCATCGGCACCACCGACACCCCGTGGAGCCTCGACAAGGCGCACCCGGCGGCGTCGAAGGCCGACATCGACTACGTGCTCGGCCACGTCAACGCGATCCTGCGCGAGCCGCTCGACCACGAGGACGTCGAGGGCGTGTACGCCGGCCTGCGCCCGCTGCTGTCCGGCGAGTCCGAGCCGACGTCGCGGATCTCGCGCGAGCACACGGTGGTCACGCCGGTGCCCGGCCTGGTGATGATCGCCGGTGGCAAGCTCACGACGTACCGCGTGATGGGCAAGGACGCCGTCGACGCGGCCGCCCACTCGCTGAAGACCACCGTGAACCTCACCACCCGCGACTCGATCACGCACCGGGTGCCGCTGGTCGGCGCGGCCGACTGGGAGACCCGCACCAACCAGCGGGTGATGCTGGCGCGCCGCTCCGGCCTCCACGTCGCGCGCATCGACCACCTGCTCGGGCGGTACGGCGGGCTCGTCGACGACCTGCTCGCGCTGGTCGCCGACCGGCGCCACCTGGCGCTGCCGCTCGAGGGCGCCGAGGACTACCTGGCCGCCGAGGTCGTCTACGCCGTCACCCACGAGGGCGCCCGGCACCTCGACGACCTGCTGACCCGGCGGACGCGCATCTCGATCGAGACGTTCGACCGCGGCGTCGCCGCAGCGCCGCACGTCGCGAGGCTGATGGCCGAGGAGCTCGGCTGGGACGACGCCCGCACGGCCGACGAGGTCGACCACTACCGGCGCCGGGTCGAGGCCGAGCGCCGCAGCCAGCGCCAGACCACCGACCAGGAGGCCGACGAGGCCCGGGTCAGCGTCTCCGACATCGTGTGAGGCGTCGCCGCGACGCTATTTGACATCCGTCAAGATTCCCGGCGTCCGCCGTTGACAACTAGAACACGTTCCACCCATGCTGAGAGCCACGTCACAGCAGATCCTTTGGGAGGGGAACGTGACCCAGGCACCACCGCCGGCCGACCTGAAGATGCAGCGTTCGAGCCGGGACGCAACGACGCTTCCCGATCGACTCGCCGGATGGCTGGCCACGGTGCTGCCTGACGGCGCCGACCCCGTTGTCACGATGCACAGCGGGGTCGACGCCAACGGGATGTCGTCCGAGACGCTCATCCTCGACGTCGACTGGACCGAGAACGGCGCCCGGCAGCACGGCGAGTTCGTCGCCCGCGTCGCCCCGGCCGCTGAGGACCTGCCGGTGTTCGCGCACTACGAGCTCCAGGACCAGTACGACGCGATGAAGATCGTCGCCGAGCAGACGTCCGTCCCCGTGCCGACCGTGCGCTGGATGGAGCCGACCGGCGAGGTGCTCGGTACGCCGTTCTTCCTCATGGACCGCATCGACGGCGTCGTCCCCCAGGACGTGCTGCCCTACAACTTCGGCGACAACTGGCTGCACGACGCGAGTCGCGAGGACCAGCGTCGCCTGCAGGACAACAGCGTCAAGGTGCTCGCCGACCTGCACGCGATCGCGGACGCCGCCGCGACGTTCGACTTCCTCGACCCGGCCCGCCACGGCCACGCCGGCGAGACCCTGCTCGAGCGCAACCTGGCGCGCACCACGGAGTGGTACCAGTACGCCGTCGACGGCATCGGTCGCTCGCCGCTGGTCGAGCGCGCGCTCGCGTGGCTCGAGGCGAACATGCCGACCACCGACGAGACCGTGCTCTGCTGGGGCGACTCCCGCATCGGCAACATGATGTACCGCGACTTCGAACCGGTGGCCGTCCTCGACTGGGAGATGGCGGCGATCGGTCCGCGCGAGCTCGACGTGTCGTGGATGGCCTTCGCGCACAGCGTCTTCGAGTCGATCACCGGTGTCATGGGGATGCCGGGGATGCCGCACTTCATGCACGAGGACGACATGAAGGCGGAGTACGAGCGGATCACGGGCGTCACGCTCGGTGACCTCGAGTGGTACCACGTCTACAACGGCGTCCAGTGGTGCATCGTCTTCATGCGCACCGGCGCCCGGCAGATCCACTTCGGCGAGATCGAGAGGCCGGACGACATCGAGAGCCTCTTCCACTGCAAGCCGCTCATCGAGGGGCTCCTCCAGAAGGTCGGTGCCTAGCCATGAGCGAGCGCATCATCCAGGACAGCACGCGTGCCTCATGCGCGCACGGAGCGAAGCGAGGACGCGCATGAGCGACATCACGCCGCTGGACGAGTTCCCGCTGCACCAGGCGCCGCTGCCGATGGCGTACGCCAACAGCAGCGACCGGAACTTCTACGACCGCTGGTACTTCAACGCCCACGACCGCACCGGCGACATCTTCGTGATCATGGGCGCGGGGTACTACCCGAACCTCGGCACCAAGGACGCCTTCGTCCTGGTCGCGCGCAACGGCACGCAGACCGCCGTACACCTCTCGGACGCGATGGACCAGGACCGGTTGAACCCGCACATCGGGAACTTCCGAATCGAGGTCCTCGACCCTCTCAAGACGATCCGGCTGGTCCTCGAGGAGACCGACGGGATCGCGATGGACCTGACCTGGACCGGCACGTGTGACGTGATCCAGGAGCTCCCGCACGTGCTGCGCTCCGGCAGCCGGGTCACCCTCGACGCCCAGCGGTTCGCCCAGCTCGGTGCGTGGAGCGGCACGATCACCGTCGATGGCGACCAGATCGTCGTCGACCCCGAGACCTGGCTCGGCAGCCGCGACCGCTCGTGGGGCATCCGCCCGGTCGGCGAGGCCGAGCCCGCCGGCGCTCCGGCCACCCCGCCGTTCGAGGGCATGTGGTGGCTCTACCTCCCCCTGCAGTTCGAGGACTACGCGGTCTGCCTGATCATCCAGGAGGACCCGAACGGTCACCGGACCCTCAACGACTGCACCCGCGTCTTCAAGGACGGCCGGGTCGAGCAGCTCGGCTGGCCGCTGGTCGACATCCACTACACGTCCGGCACCCGCACGCCCACCGGCGCGACCGTCCGGTGCACCACGCCCGAGGGCAAGCCGCTCGTGCTCGAGGTCGAGTCCAGGCTCGCCGTACCCCTCCACGTCGGCGCTGGGTACGGCGGCGACCCGGACTGGATCCACGGCACGTGGAAGGGCCCGGACTTCACCGAGCGGGTCACCTACGACATGGACGACGACGCCGTGAAGGGCCGCTTCATGTTCGGCTGCGTCGACCACGTCGGTCGCGCGACCGCCGACGGCGTCGAGGGCTGGGGCCTGTTCGAGCACTTCAGCATCGGCCGCCACGACCCCTCCGGATTCACCGACTTCTTCAGCCTCGCTCCCTAGCTCCAGGAGACACCTCATGTCGCTCGACCGTTCCACGCTCTTCATCGACGGCGAGTGGGCGGCGCCCGCCTCGTCCGACACGATCCAGGTGGTGTCGCCGCACTCCGAGCAGGTGATCGCGACGGTGCCCGAGGGCACGACCACGGACATCGACGCCGCGGTCGCGGCCGCCCGGCGCGCGTTCGACTCCGGCCCGTGGTCGCGGATGTCGCCGGAGGAGCGGATCGAGATCGTGCAGAACTTCTCGAACCTGTACGCCGGCAAGCTCGGTGAGATGGCCGAGCTGATCACGCTCGAGATGGGCTCGCCGACGTCGTTCGCCAACCTCGCGCAGTCGCCCGCGCCGTGGATGCAGATCGAGGCGTTCCTCGGCATCGCGCGCGAGTTCCCGTGGGAGGAACGGCGTACCGGCGTGCTCGGCACCGACGTCGTCGTACGCCGGGAGCCGGTCGGCGTGGTCGCGGCGATCCCGCCGTGGAACGTCCCGCAGTTCACGATCATGTCCAAGGTGATCCCGGCGCTGCTGTCCGGCTCGACCGTCGTGGTGAAGCCGGCGCCGGAGACCCCGCTCGACACCTACCTGATGGCCGAGCTGCTGCTCGAGGCCGGCGTCCCAGCCGGTGTCGTGAACATCGTGGCCGGCGGCCGCGAGGTGGGCGCGCACCTCGTCGCGCACCCGGGCGTCGACAAGGTCGCGTTCACCGGGTCCACCGCGGCCGGCCGCAAGATCGCGGCGGTCTGCGGCGAGCAGCTCAAGCGGGTCTCGCTCGAGCTCGGCGGCAAGTCCGCGGCGATCGTCCTCGACGACGCCGACCTCGGCGCCGCCATGGAGGGCCTGAAGTTCACGGCCCTGATGAACTCCGGCCAGGCCTGCGTCGCGCAGACCCGGATCCTCGCCTCGCGCGCCAACTACGACAACGTGGTCAGCGCGCTGGCCGAGACCGTCTCGAAGATGCAGGTCGGCGACCCGATGGACCCGGCCACCGAGATCGGCCCGATGGTCGCGCAGCGGCAGCAGGAGCGGGTCGAGAAGTACATCGCGCTCGGCCAGGAGGAGGGCGCCCGCCTCGTCATCGGCGGCAACGGCATGCCCGACGGGCTGTCCTCGGGCTGGTACGTCCGCCCGACGGTCTTCGCCGACGTGGACAACGCGATGCGCATCGCGCAGGAGGAGATCTTCGGCCCCGTGCTGTCGGTCATCCCGTTCGACGACGTCGACGACGCGGTCCGTATCGCCAACGACTCGGAGTACGGCCTGGCCGGCACCGTGTGGACCGGCGACGTGGAGGCCGGCCTCGACGTCGCGCGCCAGGTCCGCACCGGCACGTACGGCGTGAACACCTACACGATGGACTTCTCCGCGCCGTTCGGCGGCTACAAGAACTCCGGCGTCGGCCGCGAGTTCGGCCCCGAGGGACTCGCGCACTACACCGAGCTGAAGTCGATCTACACGCCGTGAGCGAGCAGCTCAACGAGCTCGCCTACTACGCCATCACCCACCACCCCGCCGACGCGCGCAAGGTCTTCCCGGAGGCCACCGACGCGGAGGCGATGGGGCTGGGCTCGGCCATGATCAGCGAGCGGTTCACGGTCAAGGAGGCCGGCGTCCTCGCCGGCGCGATCGCGGGGCGGACGCCGTCGCTCGGGATCGCCTCGGCCGCGATCAACCACCACATGCGGCACCCGATCATCACGGCCACGATGGGCTCGACCCTGCACGCGATGACCGAGGGCCGCTACGCGATGTCGTTCGGCCGCGGCTCGACCGAGCACTGGAAGGCGATCGGCCAGCCGCTGGTCACCGAGGCCGTGCTGCGCGACTTCATCGGCCTGATGCGCCAGCTCTGGACCGACGGCTTCGTGCTCGACCACGACGGGCCGGCCGGGAAGTGGCCGGTGCTCCACAACCGCAGCGGCCTGGGCGAGGGCCCGCCGCTCGGCCTGGTCGCGGTCGGTCCGCGGACCATGGAGCTGGCCGGCGAGCTGTGCGACTTCGTCGTCATGCACACGTTCTTCTCCGAGCAGGCGACGCAGAGCTCCATCGAGGCGGTGCGCCGCGGCGCGGAGCGGGCCGGCCGGGACCCGGACGCCGTCCGCATCTGGTCGTGCCTGGCCGCCGTACCCGACGGGCTGTCGGAGGAGGACCAGCTCCGACGTGGGGTGGGTCGCCTGGTCACCTACTTCCAGGCGTACGGCGACACGCTCGTCTCCGTCAACGGCTGGGACCCGGGCGCCTGGGAGCGGCTCAAGACCTCCGAGGTGTTCACGACCGCCGCCGCGGCCGGGGCCATCGATGCCTCCGCCGACACCGAGACGCTGCTCCGGATCGCCGAGCTCGTGCCCGACGAGTGGCTGGCCGCGTCGGCCCGTGGCCTTGCCGAGGACGCGGCCGCCACGATCCAGCGCGAGCTGGAGCTCGGCTGCCACTCGGTGATCCTCCACGGCGCCGAGCCGCACGAGATCGCGCCGATGGTGTCCGCCTACCGGGACATCCGCAAGCCGCTCGCCCGACCGGTCGCCGTGAATCCCGGACTCTTCGCCTAGCTCGGTCGCCGCCTGTAACTCCGCCACCGGTGCCGGACACTTCACGGTCAGGAGGCACAGATGGCTGAGGTGGATCGCGAGGCGTTCACGCGGTGCTGGCTCGCCCACGCGGGCCAGGTTCGCGCATACGCGTCGAGGCACGTGGGCCTCGAGGATGCGGGCGATGTCGTGGCGGAGACGTTCTTGCAGGCATGGCGTCGCTGGTCGGACGTCCCCGAGGCCGCCCTGCCGTGGCTGATCGGTACGGCGCGCAAGGTGATCGGCAATCGTCGCCGCTCGGAGCGTCGGCGGGAGGCGTTGGCGGTGCGGGTTGCTCTACTGGACGGTGCGGCGAAGGACCCGTCCGGTGTCGACCTCGAGGCCGAGACCCGTCGGGCCGCCGTCCCGGTCGACGACCAGGGACGCTGGGCGGTCGAGTTGCCGGGGATCCTGGCGCAGCCCACGAGGGTCGAGGTGGCCTTCCTGGGCCTCGACGACACCCCGCTCGGGGAGGCCGTCGAGGCCATCGACCCCTGATCGGGCCTACGACGCGGCGGTTGACATCGCAAGCCGATGTGTAAAACCGCACACTGGGGTCCCCAAGCGCTACTGAAAGGTAGTGATCGGAGACGCCGGTCACATACTCTCGGTCGCATGAGCGCCCAGAACCCCCATCCGTCCGGCGGTCCGGTCGTCGAAGGCCCGCACGACCCCGAGCACGACCCGAGGGCGTCGTACGCACTCGAACCGGAGTACGTCGCGGCGCTCACCGACCGGCTGGTCGCGACGTCTGGCGAGACCGCGCAGGTGTTCTCGCCGCTGAACGGCGCTCCGCTCGCGCACGTCCCGCAGTCGACGCGGGCCGACGTGGCCGACGCGTTCCAGCGGGCGCGCAAGGCCCAGTTCGCCTGGGCGCGGACGCCGATCGAGGCGCGCGCCGTGATGCTGCTGCGCCTGCACGACCTGGTGCTCGACCGCCAGGAGGAGATCACCGACCTGGTGGTCCTCGAGAACGGCAAGGCACGCAAGCACGCGTTCGACGAGCCGCTGCACGTCGCGCTGACCGCCCGCTACTACGGGCGCACGGCGGTCAAGCACCTCGGCACCAAGCGCAGCCCGGGCGTCTTCCCGGTGCTCACCCGCGCCGAGATCAACCGCGTGCCCAAGGGCGTCGTCGGGATCATCTCGCCGTGGAACTACCCCTTCAACCTGGCGCTGATCGACGGCCTGGCCGCGATCGTGGCGGGCAACGCCGTGGTCATCAAGCCCGACGCGCAGACCATGCTGTCCGCGCTGCTCGGCGCCGAGCTGCTCGAGCAGGCGGGCCTGCCGGCGGACCTGTGGCAGGTCGTCGCCGGCCCCGGTCCGGAGATCGGTGGCGCGATCATCGAGCGCGCCGACTACGTCTGCTTCACCGGCTCGACCGCCACCGGCCGGATCGTCGCGAAGGCCTGCGCCGACCGGCTGATCGGCAGCTCGCTCGAGCTCGGCGGCAAGAACCCGCTCCTCGTGCTGCGCGACGCCGACCTCGAGAAGGCGGCCGAGGGCGCCGTACGCGCGAGCTTCTCCAGCTCCGGGCAGCTCTGCGTGTCGATCGAGCGGATGTTCGTGGCCGACCAGGTCTACGACCGCTTCGTCGAGCGCTTCGTGGCGCGCACCGAGGCGATGACGCTGGGCGCGACGCTCGAGTGGGGCAACGACATGGGCACGCTGACCTCGCAGCAGCAGCTCGACGCCGTCACCGCGCACGTCGAGGACGCCGTCGCCAAGGGTGCTCGGGTGCTCACCGGCGGCAAGGCACGCCCGGACCTCGGCCCCTACTACTTCGAGCCGACGATCCTCGAGGGCGTCACGCCGGAGATGAGCTGCTTCGGCAAGGAGACGTTCGGGCCGGTCGTCTCGCTGTACCGGTTCCACGACGAGGCCGACGCGATCTCGCGGGCCAACGAGGGCCAGTACGGCCTGAACGCCTCGATCTACAGCCAGGACGGCGACCGCGCCCGCGCGATCGCGACGTTCATCAAGTGCGGCACCGTGAACATCAACGAGGCGTTCGGCGCCACGTTCGCCAGCCTCGACACCCCGATGGGTGGGATGCGCGAGTCCGGCACCGGCCGCCGCCAGGGTGCCGAGGGCGTGCTCCGGTTCACCGAGACCCAATCGGTCGCGACCCAGCGGGTGCTGGCGCTCGGCCCGCAGCTCGGGATGTCGGACGAGCAGTACGCCAAGGTGATGGCCTTCAACCTGCGCCTGCTGAAGAAGCTGGGCCGCGCATGAGCGCCGACCTGGACTTCGACGTCCTCGTCGTCGGGTCCGGCTTCGGTGGCTCGGTCACCGCGCTGCGGCTGACCGAGAAGGGCTACCGCGTCGGCGTCCTGGAGGCCGGCCGCCGGTTCGCGGACGACGAGCTGCCGGAGACGTCGTTCGACGTCACCAGCTACCTCTTCCGGCCCGAGGTCGGCTGCTACGGCATCCAGCGCATCGACGCGCTGCGCGACTGCCTGATCGTGTCCGGCGCGGGCGTGGGCGGCGGGTCGCTGGTGTACGCGAACACGCTGTACGAGCCGCTGCCGGCGTTCTACAACGACCCGCAGTGGAGCCACATCACCGACTGGCAGTCGGAGCTGGCGCCGTACTACGACCAGGCGAAGCGGATGCTCGGCGTCGTCGACAACCCGCTGCGCACCCCGTCGGACGACGTGATGGAGAAGGTCGCCAGCGAGATGGGTGTGGGGGAGTCGTTCCACACCACGCCGGTCGGCGTCTTCTTCGGCGGGCCCGGGGCGGGCATGGGGCAGAGCGTCGACGACCCGTTCTTCGGGGGCGCCGGCCCGGAGCGCAAGACCTGCATCGGCTGCGGCTCGTGCATGACCGGCTGCCGTCACAACGCCAAGAACACGCTGGTGAAGAACTACCTGCACCTCGCGGAGTCCGCCGGGGCGAAGGTCCTCCCGCTGACCACGGTCACGCAGATCTCGCCGCGGTCCGGCGGTGGGTACGACGTGCACGTGAAGTTCACGAAGGCCAAGACGTCGCGCCGCTCCGCGCGCCGGGTGCTCACCGCGGACCAGGTCGTGCTGTCCGCGTCGGCGCTCGGCACCCAGCGGCTGCTGCACCGGATGCGTGACGAGGGGCACCTGCCGCGGCTGTCCGAGCGCCTCGGCCACCTGTCGCGCACGAACTCCGAGTCGATCGGCGGTGTCGTCGCCCCGGACCTGAAGGTCGACTACAGCCAGGGCATCGCGATCACCTCGAGCTTCCACCCCGACGAGAACACCCACATCGAGAACGTCCGCTACGGCCCGGGCAGCAACCTGATGTCGCTGCTGCAGTCGGTGCTCACCGACGGGGACGGCGACGAGCCGCGCTGGCGCACGTGGATGCGCGAGATGTGGGCGCAGCGCACCAAGGTCCTGGACCTCTACGACATGAAGCACTGGTCCGAGCGGACCGTGATCGCGCTGGTCATGCAGAGCCTCGACAACTCGATCACGACGTACACCAAGCAGGTGCCCGGCACCCGCAAGCGCTACCTCACCTCCAAGCAGGGCCACGGCGAGCCGAACCCGACCTGGATCCCGGCCGGCAACGAGGCGATCCGGAAGATGGCCGAGATCATGGACGGCTTCCCGGGCAGCGCCGTCGGCGACGCGTTCAACCGGCCGCTCACCGCGCACTTCATCGGCGGCTGCGCGATCGGCGACTCCGCCCACACCGGCGTGATCGACCCGTACCAGCGGGTCTACGGCCACCCCGGCCTGCACGTCGTCGACGGCTCCGCGGTCACCGCGAACCTCGGCGTGAACCCGTCGCTCACGATCACCGCCCAGGCGGAGCGGGCGCTGGCGTTCTGGCCGAACAAGGGCGAGGCCGACCCGCGCCCCGACCTGGGCTCGTCGTACACCCGGATCGAGCCGGTCGCACCTCGCTCGCCGGTCGTCCCGGACGACGCTCCGGGGGCGCTGCGGCTGCCCATCGTCGGGGTCAGCTGAATTCTCCTGAATCGGTGTCCGGAACCCCGTAACGCGCTTCTTTACCTCTCGTTGAGCCAGCGGACCCGGTCAAACGCTCCCTCCCACCGCCGGGTCCCGTGTCCAGGCTCTGTCCAGCAGAAGCGTGGACGGTCAGGGCCCGGCCACCCTCCCTCCCCGGCCGGGTCCTGACAGGGGGCGTCCACGTCGAATCGGGACTTTCCGTCCGTCGAGTCGGGAGTTTCCGCCACGACGTCGCGCCGGGCTGACGGAAAGTCCCGACTGAAGGGACGAAAACTCCCGATTCAACGTGGGCAGACGGCCCTCGATAGGCTTCGCCCATGACGCAGGCTGCGGAGCACGATCTGGTCCTGGTGGTCGACTTCGGGGCGCAGTACGCGCAGCTGATCGCCCGCCGCGTCCGCGAGGCGCGGGTCTACTCCGAGATCGTGCCGCACACGATGCCGGTCACGGACATGCTGGCGCGCAACCCGAAGGCGATCATCCTGTCCGGCGGGCCGTCGTCGGTGTACGCCGAGGGTGCTCCGAGCATCGACACCACGATCTTCACGTCGGGCACCCCGGTGTTCGGCATGTGCTACGGCTTCCAGCTGATGGCCCAGGGCCTCGGCGGCGAGGTCGCCCACACCGGCGCCCGCGAGTACGGCCGCACCGCGGTCACCGTCGGCGCGCCCGGCACGCTGCTCGCCGAGATCCCGGCCGCGCACACCGTCTGGATGTCGCACGGCGACTCCGTCGCGGCGGCCCCGCCGGGCTTCGACGTGCTGGCGTCGACCGCGGTCACGCCGGTCGCGGCCTTCGAGAACGTCGACCGCGGCCTCGCCGGCGTCCAGTGGCACCCCGAGGTGCTGCACACCGAGCACGGCCAGAAGGTCCTCGAGCACTTCCTCGTCAACATCGCGCACTGCCACCAGACCTGGACGATGGTCAACATCGTCGAGGAGCAGATCGAGTCGATCCGCGCCCAGATCGGCGACCGCGGCCGCGCGATCTGTGGGCTGTCCGGCGGCGTCGACTCCGCCGTCGCCGCCGCGATCGTGCAGCGCGCGATCGGGGACCGGCTGACCTGCGTGTACGTCGACCACGGACTCATGCGCAAGGACGAGACCGAGCAGGTCGAGCGCGACTTCGTCGCCGCCACCGGCGTCGACCTGAAGGTCGTCGACGCCGAGAAGCGCTTCCTCGACGCGCTCGCCGGGGTCACCGACCCGGAGGAGAAGCGCAAGATCATCGGCCGCGAGTTCATCCGCGTCTTCGAGGCCGCCGAGGCCGAGGTGCTCGGCGACAGCGACGACAAGGTCGCCTTCCTGGTGCAGGGCACGCTCTACCCCGACGTCGTCGAGTCCGGCGGGGGAGCAGGCACCTCCAACATCAAGTCCCACCACAACGTCGGCGGCCTGCCCGACGACCTCGAGTTCGAGCTCGTCGAGCCGCTGCGGACGCTCTTCAAGGACGAGGTCCGCCTGGTCGGCGAGCAGCTCGGCCTGCCGGCCGAGATCGTGTGGCGCCACCCGTTCCCCGGTCCGGGACTCGGCATCCGGATCATCGGCGAGGTCACCCGCGAGCGCCTCGACATCCTCCGCGAGGCGGACGCGATCGCCCGCGAGGAGCTCACCAAGGCCGGCCTCGACCGCGACATCTGGCAGTTCCCCGTCGTCCTGCTCGCGGACGTGCGCAGCGTCGGCGTCCAGGGTGACGGCCGCACCTACGGCCACCCGATCGTGCTCCGCCCGGTGACCTCCGAGGACGCGATGACCGCCGACTGGGCGCGACTGCCGTACGACGTGCTCGAGAAGATCTCGACCCGCATCACCAACGAGGTCCGCGAGGTCAACCGGGTCACCGTCGACATCACCTCGAAGCCGCCCGGCACCATCGAGTGGGAGTGACTCAGCTGCCCTGCCGCAGCGTCTCGGACGGCGTCCGGCCGAACGTACGCCGGTAGTCCTGCGCGAACCGTCCCGCGTGCGTGATGCCCCAGCGCAGCATCACGTCGGTCACGGTGACGCCGTCGCCGCCGACGACCAGCTCGTCGTGGATGCGGCGGATCCGCGCTGCGCGCAGGTAGGCCGTCGGGGTGGTGTCGAGGTGGGCGTGGAACGCCTCCTGGAGCGACCGCACGCTGACGCCGACCGCGTCGGCGACGTCGGCGGTGGTGAGCGGCTCGGCGCAGCGCTCCTCGATGAGGTCCATTGCGCGGCGGAGCGCGCGCGGGCGGGTGGAGCCGTTGCGGTCGCCGAGCAGCGCGGAGTGCGAGCCGGTGTGCACCGCCAGCAGCCCGTCGACGACGGCGAGCTCGAGGGAGGCGGCGGCGAGTGGAGATCGGCTGAGCGGACCGGTGGCATCGAGGTCGCGGACGACCGTGTCGACCAGGCCGCGCCAGCTGCCTGACCCCGGCTTGGTGAGGTCGAGGGCGAGATCGAGGCGCAGGCTCCGGCTCGGCACCTCGCCGAGGGCCAGCGCCAGTCTCGAGTCGAGCAGTGCCCGGTCGATCCGGATCATCAGCCGGGGGTTCGGGGCGCAGTAGCGCATCGTGATGGAGTCCCCGGGACTGGTCACGGCCGCCATGTCCGGCGTCGCGACCAGGGAGTGGGGTCCGATCTCGGCCAGGAACGTCCCCTCCAGGGAGATCTGGACGAGCACGTAGTCGCCGAGCTGCGCCGACACCTCGACGTCGCCGCCGTAGTCCATGTAGTGGAAGGACGTCAGGCCGAGGCCTGCCGCGTGGTGGACGACGTCGATCGCACCCGTGCGGTCGAGCGGGTTGAGCCGATGCGGGCTCAGTGCCGCCGACATGCGCTCCCGGGCGACTTCGACATCAGTCGTCCGAAATCCTGGCCTGGAGGCCAGCGGAACGGTCGCAGCGGACATCCGACCTCCCGAGGGTCAGGGGACGACCGAGTATCGCACCGGGGAGCAGTCGCCGGGCGCGGTTTCACACGCGTTCTGGGGATAGTCGCCGCGCTGGCCGGATCGCGACGCCGGTTCACCCCGTCGTAACATCTGCGCGGGTACATGAATCGCGGTACATCTCGGGAGCCCAGCATGGAGACCTACACCGAACTCGACGAGAGCGAGCTCGTCGCCGACCACCTGGCGCTCGTCGAGCGTCTGGTCTGGGAGATGGCGGTCGGATCGGCAGCCTCGGTCGACCGCGACGGGCTGCGACTCGTCGGCCGGCTCGCCCTCGAGCGCGCCGCCCAGGCGTGGGAGCCCGGGACTCCCGTGGAGTTCGCGCAGGTCGCGGCCGTGTGGATCCGGACCGCGATCGCCGACGAGCTGCAGGCGATCGAGTGGATGGCCTGCACCTCGCGCCGCGGCCCGGGACTCAAGGCGGAGGTGCGGCTGGCCCGCTCGATCGCCATGCTCCCCGCCCGGCTCCGCGTGGTGGCGGCGACGTACTTCCTCGAGCACCGGTCGATGGACGAGGTCGCCGACGAGCTCGGTCTCACCCACGAACAGGTCGCCCGGCTGCGCGCGCAGGCCCTCGTGCTGCTGCGCGACACCCTGGCCGAGGCGCTCGAGTCGCGTCGGCTCGGCCTCGCCCGGCCGGCGTGACCCAGATCTCTCGACCCAAAACGTCCGAAACCGCCGCATTCGGCTCTACCGCCGGGTAGAGTTCCTCTCGAACCGC
The DNA here is from genome assembly GCF_022761125.1 of Nocardioides sp. SR21. Taxonomy (GTDB): domain Bacteria; phylum Actinomycetota; class Actinomycetes; order Propionibacteriales; family Nocardioidaceae; genus Nocardioides. Next base: position 556,514 of record NZ_JAKWJR010000001.1, read on the forward strand.
TGGGGACCCGAGACCCCGGCGGTTCTTCCATTTCCGGGACGAATCAGCCGTTGACCGGCACCAGCACGTCGTGGGCGAACCGCTCCATGCCGTCGACCTTCTGCTCCACCGTGCAGTCGAGGCCGTGGTAGTAGGCCCACGGCATCGTCCAGCAGTCGGTGACGCCGCCGGCCTCGGCGCGCTGGAAGTGCTCGGGCAGGAACGCGTCCTTGAGCGCGGTGATCACCGAGAACTCGCCCTCGGCGCCGACCTCGCGGCGCACCTCGGCGATCCGCCCGGCGATCTCGATCGCCTCGTCGGTCGTGTACATGTCGCCCACCCAGCCGTCGTGGCGCGCCGCGCGGCGGAACGCGATCTCGGAGAGGCCGCCGATGAGGATCGGGATGCGGGCCGGGGGTGTGGGCTCCATGACGAGCCGGGGCGCGCTGTAGAACTCGCCCTCGAACTCGGTCCAGCCCGGCTTCCACAGCTCCGCCATCAGCGCGAGAGCCTCGTCGGTACGCCGGCCGCGGGTGTGGAAGTCCTGTCCCAGGAGCTCGAACTCCTCGCGGCACCAGCCGATCCCGGCGCCGAGGCTCACCCGGCCGCCGGAGAGCACGGCCGCCGTACCCACGCTCTTGGCGACCTGGAACGGGTTGCGGATCGCGGGGACGTAGACGGAGGTGAAGAAGTGCAGCCGCGTCGTCACCGCGGCGAGCGCCCCGATCAGCACCCACGGGTCCGGCCAGGCGGCCGAGAAGTCCCAGCGCCGCGCGCCGTCGGGCGTGTACGGGTAGGGGGTCTCGAGCTCCTCGAGGTCGACCACGTGGTCCGGCACCGCCATCGAGTGGTAGCCGAGCTGGTCGGCCGCGCGGGCCAGGACGGGCAGGTGGTCGACCGGCTGGAACGCCGTGCTGATCGAGAAGCGCACGCGCCCACCCTAGCGCCGAACTAGAACAGGTTCTCGTTCTTGCGGGTACCCGTTTGGGCGGTGCCCCGTGGGGGTACCGCCGAGGCGGCCGCGGCGCCGATGTACTCACGCAGGCATCGGCACCGCGGCCCTGGCGCTCCTAGGTGAAGATGCTGACGCCACCCGGGCCCACCAGGAGCCCGACGATGATCAGCACGACCCCGAACAGCACCTGACCCTTGAAGAGCTGGACGATGCCGCCGATCACGAGGACGACGGCCAGAAGCCACAGCAGAAATGCGAACACGAGTCCCTCCCTTTCAGTTGTCGGGAAGGCATTACCCCGTTCGGGTGGGGTTCACTCGTCGTCGAGGTCCTCCACGACGTGGATCGCGGCCTCCTCGGCGGACGCCGCGCCGTCGTCGATGCCGACGTCGTCCGCCGCGAACTCGTCGGAGCCGGTCGTCCCGACCAGTCGCCCGGCCCGCAGGTCGCCGACCTGGTCGTCGTCGGGGAGGTCCGCTGCGTCGTCGTACGGGTCGACGTCCGGCTCCTCCTGGCCGATCCGCTGGTCGATGGTCTCGCGGTGCTCCTCCTCCCAGGGCGTGTTGCCGTAGCCCTGTCCCGCCGACCACTTCTCGGGCGGCGAGTAGCCGCGGTCGAGCGGGTCGGCGACGTCGGCGTCGCCGAGGTCCTCGATGTTCCCGGGCTGGTCCTCGTCGTCGACGCTGTAGTCGCCGTAGATCTCCTGGTCGCCATCGCCATGACTCATGACCGGAACGGTACCCGCCCGATTCGGGTGAGATGCGAGGCGAGGGCCATCCGGCCCTTGCGTGGCTGCCCGGCGGCGGCGAGCGTGGTGGCATGGCCGATGACCTCGCAGTCCTGGACCGGTGGTGGCGCGCGGCGAACTACCTGTCGGTCGGGCAGATCTACCTGATGAACAACCCGCTGCTGCGCGAGCCCCTGCTCCCCGAGCATGTGAAGCCGCGCCTCCTCGGGCACTGGGGGACCACCCCTGGGCTCACCTTCATCTACGCCCACCTCAACCGCGCGATCATGGCGCGCGGCACCGAGATGCTCTACATCACCGGGCCCGGCCACGGTGGTCCTGGCCTGGTGGCGGCGGCGTACCTCGAGGGGACCTACTCCGAGGTCTACCACGACATCGGGCTGGACGAGCGCGGCCTGCGCCGGCTGTTCACCCAGTTCTCCTTCCCCGGCGGGATCCCCAGCCACGTCGCCCCCGAGACGCCCGGCTCGATCCACGAGGGTGGCGAGCTCGGCTACGCCCTCTCGCACGCGTACGGCGCCGCGTTCGACAACCCCGACCTCATGGTCGCGGCGGTCGTCGGTGACGGTGAGGCCGAGACCGGCCCGCTGGCGACCAGCTGGCACGGCACGAAGTTCGTGGACCCGCGCCGCGACGGGGCGGTGCTGCCGATCCTGCACCTCAACGGGTACAAGATCGCCAACCCCACGGTCCTCGCGCGGATCCCCGAGGAGGAGCTGCTCTCGCTGATGCGCGGCCACGGGCACACGCCGTACGTCGTCGCCGGTTCCGACCCGGCCCAGATGCACGCGGACTTCTCGGGCACGCTCGACCGCTGCCTCGACGAGATCGCCGACATCCAGGGCGAGGCGCGCAACGCGTCCGGCGCGGTCGCGCGGCGGCCGTGGCCGATGATCGTGCTCCGCTCGCCGAAGGGCTGGACCGGCCCCAAGGAGGTCGACGGCAAGCGGGTGGAGGGCTTCTGGCGCTCCCACCAGGTGCCGTTCGCCAACGCCCGCGGGGACGACGGCCACCGGAAGGTGCTCGAGGAGTGGATGCGCAGCTACGATCCCGAGTCGCTCTTCGACGAGTCCGGTGCGCCGGCCGCGGACATCGCGGCGCTGCACCCCGGCGGTGACCTGCGGATGAGCGCGACCCCGCACGCCAACGGGGGCCTGCTGCTGCGCGGGCTGCAGCTGCCGGACTTCCGCGACTACGCCGTCGACGTCGAGATCCCCGGCACCGGCGCGGTCGAGGCGACCCGCGTGCTCGGCGGGTTCCTGCGCGACGTCATGGCGGAGAACATGGACAACTTCCGGCTGTTCGCGCCCGACGAGAACTCCTCGAACCGGCTGCAGGACGTCATGGAGGTCACCAACCGGACCTGGAACGCCGAGATCGAGGAGTACGACGACCACCTCGCTCCGGACGGGCGGATCATGGAGATCCTGTCCGAGCACACCTGCCAGGGCTGGCTCGAGGGCTACCTGCTCACCGGCCGGCACGGGCTGTTCTCCTGCTACGAGGCGTTCATCCACCTGGTCGACTCGATGTTCAACCAGCACGCGAAGTGGTTGGGGACCACCCGCCGGATCGAGTGGCGCCGCCCGATCGCGTCGCTGAACTACCTGCTGACCTCGCACGTCTGGCGCCAGGACCACAACGGCTTCTCCCACCAGGACCCGGGCTTCATCGACCACGTCGTGAACAAGAAGGCCGACGTCGTCCGCGTCTACCTGCCGCCGGACGCCAACACGCTGCTCTCGGTCGCGGACCACTGCCTGCGCAGCAAGCACTACGTGAACGTGATCGTGGCGGGCAAGCAGCCGGCTTTGCAGTACCTCCCGATGAACGAGGCGATCGTGCACTGCACGAAGGGCCTGGGCATCTGGGACTGGGCCTCGAACGACGAGGGTGGCCCGGACGCCGTGATGGGCTGCGCCGGCGACGTGCCCACCATGGAGACGATCGCCGCGGTCCAGCTGCTGCGCGAGCACGTCCCCGACCTGAAGGTCCGGGTCGTGAACGTCGTCGACCTGATGCGCCTGCAGCCGGCCTCCGAGCACCCGCACGGGCTGACCGACGCGGACTTCGACTCGCTGTTCACCACCAGCCAGCCGGTGATCTTCGCCTACCACGGCTACCCGTGGCTCATCCACCGGCTGACCTACAAGCGCACCAACCACGCCAACATCCACGTGCGCGGGTACAAGGAGGAGGGCACCACGACCACGCCGTTCGACATGGCAGTGATGAACCACATCGACCGGTACAACCTGGCCATCGACGTGCTCGACCGGGTGCCGCGGCTGGCGGCGACGTCAGCGGGGGCGCGGGAGTTCTTCAAGGACCAGCTGATCCGGCACCGGCAGTACGTCCGGACGCACGGTGAGGACCTGCCGGAGATCCAGGACTGGGAGTGGAGCCCGGCGTCCGGACCGACGGTGCGGACCTCGACGCCGGAGCAGGACGCTCCGGAGGGCTGACCAGCCTCAGCGCACGCCGTACGTCGTCGTCCGCTCCACGACGGGGCGGCCGATGCCGGCGCCGATCTCCACGAGCTCGGCGACGGTCTTGGCCGACCCGTGCTCGGAGCCGGCCATCCGCGAGATGGTCTCCTCCATCAGCGTGCCGCCGACGTCGTTCGCGCCCGCCTGCAGCATCGCGCGGGTGCCGTCGACGCCGAGCTTCACCCACGACGTCTGGATGTTGCGGATCCGGCCGTGCAGCAGGATCCGCGCCATCGCGTGCACCGCGAGGTTGTCGCGCAGGCTCGGACCGGGGCGGGCCACGCCGGCGAGGTAGATCGGCGACGAGGTGTGCACGAACGGCAGCGGCACGAACTCGGTGAAGCCGCCGGTCTCGTCCTGGATCCGGCTCAGCACTCGCAGGTGGCTGACCCAGTGCCGCGGGTTGTCGACGTGTCCGTACATCATCGTGCTCGTCGTGGGCAGGCCCACCTGGTGCGCGGTGGTGACGACCTCGATCCAGGTGCGGGTCGGCAGCTTGCCCTTGGTGAGCACCCAGCGGACCTCGTCGTCGAGGATCTCTGCCGCGGTGCCCGGGAGCGACCCGAGACCGGACTCGCGGGCCTTGATCAGGAAGTCCTCGATCGACAGCCCCGTGCGGGCGACGCCGTTCACGACCTCCATCGGCGAGAACGCGTGCACGTGCATGTCGGGGACCCGCTGCTTCACGGCGTTCACGAGGTCGAAGTACGCCGTCGCCGGGAGCTCGGGGTCGATGCCGCCCTGCATGCAGACCTCAGTGGCCCCGAGGTCCCAGGCCTCCTCGGCGCGGTCGGCGACCTCGTCGAGGGACAGGGAGTAGGCGTCCGCGTCGGTGCGGCGCTGCGCGAACGCGCAGAACCGGCAGCCGACGTAGCAGACGTTGGTGAAGTTGATGTTCCGGTTGACGACGTAGGTCACGTCGTCGCCGACGGTCTCGCGGCGCAGGTCGTCGGCCAGCCGGCAGACCTCGCGCAGCAGGTCGCCCTCCGCGGTCATCAGCGTCAGCGCGTGCTCGTCGGACAGGTTGCCCGGGTCCCGCTCCGCGGCCTTGAGAGCGGCCATGCCGTCGGTGGTCGAGCCCGTCGAGACCCCGGTGCTCGACGCGGCCTCGCGGACCGAGTCCCAGTCGCCGTACACGTTCGCGAAGTCCGAGCGCCGGTCATCGGTGCGGCCCTCGGTGTCGACGGCGCTGAACAGGTCCGTGCGGCCGACCGAGGCGAACCCGCCGTCCGGCTCCTGCCACGGCAGGCCGGTGGGGCGTACGTCGGGCCGCGCGAGCCCGTCGTCGGTGGCGAGCGCGGCGACATGGGCCGAGACCCGCGGGTCGAGCCACGGCTCGCCCTGGCGGACGTACTCGGGGTGCACGGTCAGGCGCGGGGCGAGCTCGAAGCCGCAGCTCGCGGTGAGGTCACGGAGCCGGTCCAGGGACGGCCACGGCCGCTCCGGGTTGACGTGGTCGGGTGTCAGCGGGGACACGCCGCCCCAGTCGTCGACGCCGGCCTCGAGCAGTGCCCGGCACTCGGCCAGGTCGACCAGGTTGGGCGGCGCCTGGACCCGGGCCTTGGGGCCGAGCACGATCCGGGTGACCGCGATCGCGGCGCGGTACTCGTCGAGGTCGAGGTCGTCGGCGTGCCGCATCGCGGTGTCGGGCTTGGCCCGGAAGTTCTGGACGATCACCTCCTGCACGGAGCCGAAGGCGCGGGAGACCTGGCGCAGCGCGAAGATCGTCTCGGCCCGCTCGGTGAGGTCCTCCCCGATGCCGACCAGCAGCCCGGTCGTGAACGGGATCGAGAGCCGGCCGGCGTCCTCGAGCACGCGGAGCCGGACGGCCGGGTCCTTGTCGGGGGAGCCGTGGTGCGCCTCGCCCTTGTCCTCGAACAGGCGGCGCGAGGTCGTCTCGAGCATCATCCCCATCGACGGGGAGACCGGCTTGAGCCGGTTCATCTCCTCCCAGGTCATCACGCCGGGGTTGAGGTGGGGCAGCAGCCCGGTCTCCTCCAGCACCCGGACCGCCATGGCCCGGACGTAGGCGAGCGTGGAGTCGTAGCCCTGCTCGTCCAGCCAGGCCTGCGCCTCCGGCCACCGGTCCTCCGGCCGGTCGCCGAGGGTGAACAGCGCCTCGAGGCAGCCGAGCTCGGCGCCCTGCCGCGCGATCTCCAGGATCTCGTCGGGGGACAGGTACATCGCGTGCCCGGCGCGGCTGAGCTGGCCGGGGGTCTCGACGAACGTGCAGTAGTGACACCGGTCGCGACACAGCTTGGTGACCGGGATGAACACCTTCGGCGAGTAGGTCACCACGCCGGGGCGGCCGGCCGCCACCAGGCCGGCGTCGCGGACCTTCGCGGCTGCTGCGGTCAGTCGGTCCAGGTCTTCGCCGGTGGCAGCCAGCAGGGCGGTCGCCTCGGGCACGTCCAGGGCGGCCCCGCGCTCGGCGCGCGCCAGAGCGCGACGTACCTGCTGCGGAGTGGGCTGCTCACTCATTCGCACAGGCTAGCCAGCCGCTCCCGGTCGGGAGCGGCCGGCCAGCTGTTGGTCAGGTCACACCGACGCCGGTTGGGGCACCGGCTCGGCCTCGGGGTCCTTGGGCGGCACGACCGGTGGCTTGCGGTCGAGCGCGCTCGGCCACCAGATCTTCCCGCCTAGGTCGAGGTTGATCGCGGTGACCAGCACCGACCGCACGATCATCGTGTCGAGCAGGACGCCGAGGGCGATGGTCGTGCCGATGTGCAGCGCGAACGTCAGCGGCATGGTGGCCAGCGCGCCGAACGTCGCCGCGAGCACGATGCCGGCCGCGGTGATCACCCCGCCCGTCGACGCGAGCGCGATCAGCGAGCCCCGTCGCGTGCCCTTGGTGACCGTCTCCTCCCGCACCCGGGTCATCAGGAAGATGTTGTAGTCGATGCCCAGGGCGACCAGGAACACGAACGCGTACAACGGGAACCCGGGATCGGTGTGCGGCCGGTCGTAGACCAGGTCGAAGACCACCCCGGAGATGCCCAGCGCCGCGCCGAAGGACAGGATCACCGTGCCGATGAGGATCAGCGGGGACGCGAGTGCCCGCAGCAGGCCCATCAGGATCAGCATCACCGCGACCAGCATGATCGGGATGACGACCTTGTTGTCGCGCGCCGAGGCCTCCTCCACGTCGATCGTGACCGCGGTCCAGCCGCCCACCTGGGCGTCCGCGCCCTCCACCGAGTGCACCGCGTCGCGGACCTCGTGGACCGCCTCGATCGACTTCTGGTCGAGCGGGTCGGCGGTGAGGTTGGCCAGGATCAGGGAGGTGCCGTCCTTGTCGGCGACGATCGCGGGCTCCTGGATGCCCTCGATGCCGGCCATGGACTCGACGACCGCCTCGGCCTGGTCGGTGTTGGCGATGATCTGGACCGGCGAGCTCGCGTCCACGAGCCCGTGCTCGACCAGGAGCTCGTTGCCCTGGACCGACTCGACCTCCTGGCCGGCGACGTACGTCTCGTCGTTCGGGATGCCCGAGGTGTCGAGGCGCAGCGCGCCGAGCGCGACGATCAGCAGCGCGATCGCGGTGAAGATCCAGACGACGCGCGGGCGCGGGGCGATCCGGTTGCCGGTGCGTGCCCAGAAGCCCGACTCGGTCGGCTCCTCGCTGCCGAAGCGCGGGATGAACGGCCAGAACACCCAGCGGCCGCAGATGACCAGGAGCGCGGGGAGCAGGGTGACCATGACGACGAACGTCACGGCGACGGCGACGGCGTTGGCCGGGCCGAGACCGGCGGTCGAGTTGAGCTCGGCGAACATCAGGCAGAGCAGGCCGACGACCACGGTCGAGGCGCTGGCGAAGATCGCCGGGGCGGCGCGGTGCAGCGCGAACGCCATCGCCTCGTGCCGGTCCTCGTGACGGCGCAGCTCTTCTCGATAGCGAGCGACCAGCAGCAGGGCGTAGTCCGTCCCGGCCCCGATCACCAGCACGGTCATGATGAACTGCGTCTGTCCGTTGATCGTCATGTCGCCGTACTTGGCCAGCAGGTAGAGCAGGCCGCTCGCGATCACGAGGCTGACGACGGCGCTGAGGATCGGGAGCACCCAGAGCACCGGGCTGCGGTAGCTGACGAGCAGGATAAGGATCACCGCCCCGAGCGTGATCAGCAGCAGCCGGCCGTCCATGCCCGCGAACGCGGCCGCCTGGTCGGCGGTGGTGCCGCCGGCGCCCGCGACGTACACCTCGACGCCGTCGATGGCCGTGAGCTCCTTGACCTCGTCGCGGACGTCGGGCATGTCCTCCCAGAGCTCGTCGCCACGGTTGATCGTGAAGTCCAGCTTCGCGACCTGCCCGTCCTCGGAGACGTACGGCGTGGGGATGCCCTGCTCCGCAGCGGTCTGCGGGGTGATGACGTTGGAGACGCCCTCGATCTCCGCGATCTCAGGACCGTGGCTCTCGATCGCCGCGAGGTCCTCCTCGGTGAGGCCGGACTCCTTGTAGTAGACGATCGTCGTCACGAGCTCGTTCGGGTCCTGGAAGTCCTCCAGCCGCTCGATCGCCTGCGTCGACTCGGCACTCTCGGGCAGCCACGACTCGGCCTCGTTGTTCTGGACGCTGGTCAGCTTGCCCGCCAGGGAGCCCATGGCGAAGAAGGCGATGACCACGGCGACGAGGACGATCCACTTGGTGATGCGGCCGGTCAGCTTCCCGGCGATCTGGATGTGCATGGGGGAACTCTCTCAGTGAGCGGGGACAGCGGGCATCGGGGTTTTCCCCTAGTCCGACCGGTGCAGCATCGCGAAGTCATCGGACGCTCGTACGTCGAACGGGGGGAACCGTGTTCGACACGCTTCCAGGATCTCAGGTCAGAACCTGACCGCTACTGATTTCCGTCAGGCCACGGCGGTCGGCGCGTGGATCGCGCCGCGCACCTCGTCGCAGAGGGCGACGTACTCCGGCAGCGCCCGGATCTCGTCGGCCGGGACGCGTACGCCGCCGTCGCTGAAGACGGCCGGTCGGTCGAGGACGATCCGCCCGGGCCGCGGGCTCATCACGAGCACGCGGGAGCCGAGGAACACCGCCTCGTCGACGCTGTGGGTGATGAACAGGATCGTGCGGCCGGTGGCCCGCCAGATCTCCAGCAGCTCGCTCTGCAGGCGCTCGCGGGTGAGGGCGTCGAGGGCGCCGAAGGGCTCGTCCATCAGCACGATGTCGGGCTCGTTGGCGAGGACGCGGGCGATCTGGCAGCGCTGCTGCATGCCGCCGGAGAGCTCGTACGGACGGTGCTTCTCGAAGTCGGCCAGGCCGACCATCTCCAGGTAGCGCGAGGCCGTCTCGGCGCGGTCGTGGGCGGAGACCCCGCGCAGCTTCGGGCCGAGCTCGACGTTGCGGCGTACGGAGAGCCACGGGTACAGCGTGGGCTGCTGGAACACGACGCCGCGCTCCTCGCCCGGTCCGCGTACGGCGTCCCCGCCGACCGCGACGGTGCCCTCGCTCGCCGTCATGAAGCCCGCGAGCAGGCGCAGCAGCGTGGTCTTGCCGCAGCCCGATGGCCCGGCGAGCGTGACGAACTCGCCGGGCTCGATCGTGAGGTCGATCCGGTCGAGCGCCGGGACGGCGGCACCACCCACGGTGAAGTGGTGCCGCACGCCCCGGAACTCGACGCGTCGGTCGTGCCGGTCAGTCACCGGCGACGCTCTCGGCCGGGCCGGCGTCGACGTGCTCGGCGTAGTCCGCCTCGGTGCCGACCGCCTCGATGCCGCCCTGCTCGAGCAGGAAGCCGGCGGTGTTGAAGAGGTCCTTCGCGAACTGACCGCCGAGGTAGTCGGCACTCGCCTGCTCCGAAGCGGTCAGGTAGGTGAGGCCCGCGAACTGCTTCTCGGCGTCCGCGGGGTCGATGCCGAGCACGACGGCGACCGACTCGGCCGCGGTGGCCGGGTCGTCCTGGATCAGCTTGACGGCCCAGTCCTGAGCCTTCGCCCACTGGGTGAGGAACTCCGGGTTCTCGGTGATGAAGGCGCGGCTGGCGGTGCCGACGTCGAACGTCGGGCGGCCCGCCTCCGCGGTGTCGGCGCTGGAGAGGATCCGCTCGCCGCCGGTCTCGAGGAGCTGGCTCTGGGTGGGGTCCCACACCCAGGCGGCGTCGATCTGGGCGCCCTGCCAGGCGGCCGGCATCTTGTCGGGGTCGAGGTTGATCACCTCGACGTCCTTGCCCGCCTCGAGGCCGGCGTCGGTGAGGGCCTGGAGCAGCGAGTAGTGCGCGGTGCTGCTGAACGGGACCGCGACCGTCTTCCCCTTCAGGCCGGAGATGTCGGTGATCGACGGGTCCTTGACGATGAGGGACTCGGCGTCCCCGATGACGTCGTGGATCCAGACGACCGCGATGTCGGCGTCGTCCACGATCGGCTTGGAGGAGGCGATCGTCGCGGGCGAGGAGCCCATCAGGCCGAGGTCGACTTCGTCGGTGCCGTAGTACTTGACGACCTCGCCGCCCGACGGGGCCTGGACCCACTTGATGGTGGCGTTGGGCATGCAGGCCTCGAGGATGCCGAGGTCCTTCACGACGACGTCACCGTTGGGGATCGCCTGCCAGGCGATGCGGGCGGTGGTCGTCACGGACTCGTCGGGCTCCCACGGGCAGTCGCTGTCGGCGGGGGCCGAGGCGGTGCTGCTCCGGCCGCTCTCCACGCAGCCGGACAGGGAGAGGGCGAGGGCGGCGGCCGCCAGGGCGGCAGCGGTGGCACGGGTCTTCACGGAGGGTGTTCCTTCACTGGTCATGCGTCGGAGGACGCTGTTCACGCCTTGCCCCGCCAGGGGACGAGGACTTTTTCGAGGGACTTCAACCCGAGATCGAGGAGGATCGCCGCGATGCCGATCACGACGATGCAGGCGATGACGAGGGCGGTCTGGAGCTGGTTGCCCGCGAGGTAGGCGAGACCGCCGATGCCGGGGATGCCGTTGGCGATCTCGGCGGCCACGACCGTGGTCCAGGCGAACCCGGTGGCGACCCGGATGCCGGTGAGGATGTCCGGGGTCGAGGCCGGCAGCACGACGGCGGTCAGCACCTGGCGGCGCGAGGCGCCGAGCGAGCGGACGGCGTTCACCTGGTCCTGGCGTACCCCGTGGACACCGCTGATCGTGGCCATCGCGATCGGCGGGAAGGCGGCGAGGAAGAGCAGCCAGACCTTGGAGGTGTCGCCGATCCCGAACCACACGATCAGCAGGCCGATGTAGGCCAGCGGGGGCAGCGAGCGCAGGAAGTTGAGGTACGGCTCGAGGACGACGCCGAGCCAGGTGGTCCCCATGACGAGGCCCAGCGGGATGCCGACGACGATGGCGGCACCGACGCCGATCGCGATGCGCTGCAGGCTCGCGATGAGGTGCTCCCACAGGTAGTAGCCCTGCTCGCCGCGGACGATCCGGTCGGAGCCGGCGGCGACCGGGTGGTCGGTGTTGGCGCGGACGAACGCGTCCCACACGTCGCCGGGCGGTGGCAGGTACAGCGGCGAGACCCACTCCATCGCCGTCACGAACCACCACGCGGACAGCAGCAGGAGCAGCGTCGATGCATGCAGCGCCAGCAGCTTGAGCCGGTGTCGGCGGCGCTCGCGCCGGTGGTCCTGCGGGCCCGCGGCGGGGGTCGACGGCGCCACCTCGGGTGCGGGCGCGGCCACGGTCTGCGTCATGGTTAGTAATTTAACCAGACTGAGTTACTCCACTATTGCGGAGGGTCCATCATGCGGCGCGGCGACGCTCCCAGCGACCGACGCCGATCATCACCAGCAGCGCCACGAGTGCGCCGGCGACGGCGTCGATGACGTAGTGCTCGGCGAAGTAGGTGAGGGCCAACGACATGGCGAGTGGGTAGAGCAGCAGCAGCCAGCGCCACGGGGAGCGGAGCCGGGTGATGAACCAGAACGCGACGAGGAACGCGATGCCCGCGTGCAGTGACGGCATCGCCGCGACCTTGTTGCCCATCCCGAACATCAGCATCGTCTGGCGGTGGAGGTCGATGTCCTCCCAGCCGCGCCGGGTGATCCGGGCGACCGGGTCGAGGTAGCCGTCGCGGGCAGCCATCCAGGGCGGCGCCATCGGGTAGACGATGTAGATCGCGAGGCCGCAGAACAGCAGCGTGATGTAGCGCCGCAGCCAGCGCGCCCACTCGAGCTTGTCGCGCAGCCACAGGACGCCGGCGAGCGTCAGCGCCACCAGGAAGTGCGAGGCGTAGACGGTCGTCATCAGCGCGTCCCACCACCGTGGCGGCAGGTCGCGCGTGCACGGGTCGCCGCACCAGGCCTCCTGCAGCCGCACCGTCGGCGTCGTACCGCCGAAGAACCACTCGTCGACGCGGATCGGCATCGAGTAGTGCGGCGCGATCCCGATCTCGTCCGCGAGCCCGCGCACCAGCCAGTAGACGACCAGCAGCAGCAGCGGCTTCCACCAGTCCTTCCAGAACTCCCACGGGTCCTGGAGGCCGTTCCACGCCAGGGTCGCGACCCAGATCCAGAGGATCACGCCGGCCGGGTCGTTGGGGATCCCGATGAACCAGCTCCACGCCAGCAGGGCCACGGCGTACGCCGCCATGGCTCGGGTGCGGCGGCTCACCGCTCGTCGCTCCGGTAGATCGTCCACTCGCCGGCGGTGGCCGCCGCCGAGTAGTGCTCGTCCATGACCCGGTCGGCCGCGGCAGCGTCCACGCCCCAGGTGCCGAGCGACCTCCCGGCGACGACCAGCCAGGTCGGCCGGTCGGAGGAGGAGAGCAACGAGGTGAGGCGATTCAGCTCGGGGTCGTGCACACGCACCGGCAGGCTCCAGAGGTCGGGGTAGGGGGAGGACAGACCGGTCGCGCGCAGGATGTTCGCGCCGCCGAACGCGACCATGCCGGTGTCGCCCGGCTCCACGTGCGCATCCAGCCACGCGATCGCGGGCTCCTCGGGGCGGTCGATCGGCTGGACCAGGACCCAGCACAGCGCGGCTGCCGTCGAGGCCGCGCAGACGGCGTACGCCGCTCGCAGCAGACGGTCGGTGCCGGGCGCGGCCGCGGTGAGCAGCACCAGGCCGGGCACCAGGCCCATCAGGTAGTGCAGCCAGTAGCTGCCGCCCGCGAGGACGACCAGCGTCTCCCACGCGAGGACGGCCAGCGCCGGCCAGAGCAGGGACGAGCCGCGGAGCCGGCGGGCGAGCGCGACGACCAGCAGCGGCGCCCCGGACGCGAGCAGAGCGACCAGCAGCCCGCCGAGTCGCGCGGTGGTCGATCCGGTCGCCGACGCCGCGATCACCGACGCGGCGTCGCTCCGGAACACCACCACGGCGTCCCAGAGGTCGATCGGACCGGTGCCGCGCCACGCCGCGAGCAGCACGGCGACCGCGAACGTGGCGAGCGCCGCGCCGGCGACGACGCCGAGCGCGCCCCACCGCCGGCGCATCAGCAGCAGCACGGCGGCCAGCACGAAGACGTCGAGCAGGCTCTGCTTGACCAGCGCCCCGCACGCGCCGAGAACGCCGGCGAGCAGCGCCCAGCGCAGCCAGTCGTCGGAGCGCGCGGCCATCAGCACCGCGGCGCTGCCGCCGACGAGGAACGGCAGCCCGAGCAGCTCGCCGTTGACGACCGTCCCGCCGAAGAGGGGGGTCGCGACCAGCACGGCCGCGGTCAGCGCGGGCAGCACCGGCGACACCGACGCCGCGCGGCCCACGGCGCCGGCGAGCAGCACGGTCGTGACGACCGCGACGACACCGATCATCCGGAGCGACCACGGCGTACCGCCGAGCACGTCCGCCAGGGAGAACAGGGCGATCAGCAGCGGCGGACGGTCGACGAAGTAGTCGCCGTACAGCGACGACCCGTTCGACCACTGGCTGCCCAGCATCAGCAGCCCGCCCTCGTCGGGGCTCAACGACCGTCCGGCGAAGGGCAGCCAGACGGCACCGGCCAGTACCGCGAGGGCGGTGACCCGCTCCCAGGGTGACCGCAGCACGCGGTGACCCTATCGGGACTATCCGTACAGGCGGTCCACCACGTCGGCGTACTTCGAGTTCACGACGCGGCGCTTGAGCTTGAGCGTCGGCGTCAGCTCGTCGGACTCCGCGGTCCACTCGACCGGCAGCAGCTCGAACGCCTTGACCTGCTCGGGCCGTGACAGTCGCTCGTTGGCCGAGTCGACGGCCTGCTGGACCGCCGCGAGGATCTCCGGCTTGCGAGCCAGGTCGGCGAGGTCGGTGAACTCGATGCCCATCTGCTGGGCGGCGAGCGGCGCGATCTCGCCGTCGAGGGTGAGCACGGCGACGACGTACGGCCGGCTGTCGCCGATCGCCATCGCGTGGCCGATGAGCGGCGACTCCTTGAGGTAGTTCTCGATGTTGGACGGCGCGATGTTCTTGCCGGCCGAGGTGATGATCAGCTCCTTCTTGCGGTCGACGACCGCGAAGAAGCCGTCGTCGTCGAGGGTGCCGATGTCGCCGGTGTGCACCCAGCCGTCGTCGTCGACGAGGAGCCGGGTGGCGTCCTCCTGGCGGTGGTAGCCGGGGGTGTTCACCGGGCCGCGCACCAGGATCTCGCCGTCCTCGCCGAGCTTGACCTCCATGCCGGGGTTGGCCTGGCCGACCGTGCCGAGCTTGAACGCCGCCGGCCCGTTGGCGGTGACCGCGCCACACGTCTCGGTCATGCCGTAGACGTCGTACACCTTGAGGCCGAGCCCGGCCATGAACTTCGCGACGTCGAGTGGCATCGGCGCTGCGGCGGAGCCGGCCCAGGTGACCTGGTCGAGCCCGAGCAGCAGCTTGAGGAACCCGAGGATCGCGGCGTCGGCGGCCTGGTAGGCCTCCTCGATCTCCGGCGTCATCGTGCCGCCGACCTCCTGCGCCTCGACCCAGGCCAGGCCGGCCGCCATCGAGTCCTCGACCAGCTTGCGGTTGGCGGGGTCGGGGTCGGCCGCGAGCTTCGCGGAGATGCCGGTCTTGATCTTCTCCCACACGCGCGGGACGCCGAAGAAGGCCGTCGGGTGCACCTCGCCGAGCGCGCCGAGCAGCTGTGCCGGGTCGCCGATCGCGTACATGTGGCTGCCGGTGATCTGCGGGCCGTAGAGGCCGAGCACCCGCTCGGCGATGTGCGCGAGCGGCAGGTAGCTCACCGACCGCTGCGGGTCCATCAGCCCGGCCTTCTCCTGCGTGGAGATGGCCTCGTAGAGCACGTTGTGATGGGTGAGCACGACGCCCTTCGGGTTCCCCGTCGTGCCCGACGTGTACAGGATCGTGGCCGGGTCGTCGGGGGAGAGCTCGGCGGCGCGCGCCTCGACGACGCCCGGGTTCGCCTCGCGGTACGCCGCGCCCGCGGCGAGCAGGCCGGCCCAGTCCTCGTCGATCATCACGACCTTCTTCACGCTGTCGATCTCCTCCAGCGCGCGGGCCCAGCGGGCCCGGTGGTCGTCGGTCTCGAGGATCACCACGGCCGGCCGGGCGTGGCCGGCGACGAACGCGACCTGCTCGGGCGACAGCGTGTTGTAGATCGACATCGGGGTGGCCGCGGCGTGCACCGCGCCGATGTCGGCGAGGTAGTGCTCGATCCGGTTGGTCGCCATGATCGCGACCGTGTCGCCCTTGGCGACGCCGAGCTCGATCAGCGCGGCCGCCAGGTCGAGCGCCTGCTCGTGGGTCTCGCGCCAGCTGAGCGTGCGCCAGGACTCGCCGTCGGGTACCTGCAGCTTGTCGGAGTACGCCGGTTCATCGGCGTACCGCGCCACGGTGTCGGTCAGGGCGTCGACGAGGGTGCGTCCCTCGACGACCGCCTGGATGCGGGCACGTTCGGCTGCGATGTGGGCCTCGACCTGTGTCATGGGTCACAGCCTCGCCGATCCCGGCGCTCAGTGCCAGCGTAACTTCGCAGTTCGGACCGTCGTTCGCCGAGCATGATCTGGGTCTACCTGCTGGGCTTCATGTTCCTCTGCTTGGCTGCCGTCGAGTGGACGTCCCGCCCGCGCAGGCAGGCGAAGGACGACTCCGCTCCCGAGGCGGAACAGCAGCGGATCCCCCAGCCGCGCAAGCCGGCTGGGGACCGCTCCGTGCGCTACACCCGCAGACTGCCCTAGACGCCGAGGCTGCGACCGATGATCTCCTTCTGGATCTCGGTCGTGCCGCCGTAGATCGTCTGGATCCGCCCGTCCATGAACGCCTTCGCGATCGGGTACTCCAGCATGTAGCCGTACCCGCCGTGGAGCTGGACGCCCGCGTCGGTGACCTGCTTCTGCAGCTCGGTCGTCCACCACTTCGCCATCGCGGCGAGCGAGGGGTCGACCTCGCCGGCGTTGAGCTTGAGGATGCAGTCGTTGATGAAGACCCGCGCGACGTGGGCGTGCGTGGCCATCTCCGCGAGCACGAACCGGTTGTGCTGGAAGGCGCCGATCGGCTTGCCGAACGCGGTGCGCTCCTTGGCGTAGGCGAGCGACAGGTCGAGGACCTGCTCGATGGCGGCGACCGCCATCGCGGCGATCGAGATGCGCTCCTGGCCGAGGTTCATCATCAGCGAGATGAAGCCGGAGCCCTCCTCGCCGAGCAGGTTCTCCTTGGGCACCTCGACGTTGTCGAAGAACAGCTCGGCGGTGTCCTGGGCCTTCATGCCGACCTTCTCGAGGTTGCGGCCGCGCTCGAAGCCCTTCATGCCGCGCTCGACGACGAGCAGGCTGATGCCCTTGTGCCCCGCGTCGGGGTCGGTGCGGCAGACCACGATCACCAGGTCGGACATGATGCCGTTGCTGATGAACGTCTTGGAGCCGTTGAGCACGTAGTGGTCGCCCTTGTCGACGGCCGACGTACGGATGCCCTGGAGGTCGCTGCCGGCGCCCGGCTCGGTCATCGCGATCGCGGAGATCAGCTCACCGGTCACGAGTCCCGGGAGCCAGCGCTGCTTCTGCTCCGGCGTCGCGAGCTGGGAGATGTAGGGGACGATGATGTCGCTGTGCACGGGGAAGCCCGGGCCGCTCGCGCCGATGCGCGCCAGCTCCTCGGCCACGATCGTGTTGTAGCGGAAGTCGCTGACCCCGGCGCCGCCGTACTCCTCCTCGACGTCGAAGCACAGCAGGCCCGCCTCGCCGGCCTTGAGCCAGACCTCGCGGCTGACCTGGCCGTCCTTCTCCCACTGGTCGTGGTGCGGGACGACCTCCTTCTCCATGAAGGCCCGCACGCTGGTGCGGAAGTCCTCGTGCTCCTGCTCGTAGATGCTGGGACGCTTGGTGGCATTCTCGGGAGGCATCAGGACACCCACTCCTTGATCTGAGAGATGGTCGCGGCCGGGTTGTCGGACGCGGGTACGACGGACAGCGTGGTGACGCCGGCCTCCTTGAAGGCGGCCAGGCGCTCCTTGACGTACGACTCGGGGCCGACCAGGTTGCCCGCCTCGAGCCACTCGGTCGGAACCTTCGCGGCGGCCTCGTCCTTCTTGCCGTCGAGGTAGAGGTCCTGGATCTCCTTGGCCTCCGCCTCGTAGCCGTACTGGCAGGCGAGGTCGTTGTAGAAGTTCTTGCCGCGCGCGCCCATGCCGCCGACGTACAGCGCGTACATCGGGCGCACGAAGTCCAGCAGCGCCTTGGTCTCCGGGCCCTCGCCGATCGCGACCATGCCGCCGGCGCTGATCTCCAGCGGGCCGAGGTCGGCCGAGCGCTTCGCGGCGCCCTTGGCGAGCGCGTCGCCCCAGACGGACTGCGCCTTCTCCGGGTAGAACAGGTGCGGCAGCCAGCCGTCGGCGACCTCGGCGGTCATCGCGACGTTCTTGTCGCCGAGCGAGGCGACCCACAGCGGGACGCTGGAGCGCTCCGGGCGGGTGAGGATCTTCAGCGGCTTGCCGAGGCCGAGGCCCTGGTCGGCCGGGAGCGGCAGCGTGACGATGCCGTCGTGGACCAGCGGCTCGCGGCGCAGGCCCATCCGGATGATCTCGATGACCTCGCGGGTGCGGCCCAGCGGCTTGTCGTACGGCAGCCCGTGGAAGCCCTCGATCACCTGCGGGCCGGATGCGCCGAGGCCGATGACCGCGCGCCCACCGGACACGTTGTCCAGGCCGGCCGCGGTCTGCAGCAGCGCGCCGGGCGTGCGCGAGAAGACGTTGAGGATGCCCGCGCCGATCTCGATCGTCTCGGTCTTGGCGGCGAGGTACCCCATCAGCGTGGGGGAGTCGAACCCGTAGGCCTCGGCGACCCACACCAGGTCGAGCCCGGCCTTCTCCAGATCGATGATCTGGTCCGCGGCCTGGCGCGGGTTCCCGTCGTACATCAGCGGCATCGACAGCTTCATTGTGACAGCATAACTGTCACGGTCGGGCTCGGGTCAACGGGCAGTGAGGTTCGCCTCGGTGTCGGTGCGGTGCCGGTGCCGGTGTCGGTTCACCATGTTCAGTGGGCGAACCCGCACTTCTCATGGCCTGCACGCCATGAGAAGTGCAGGTTCGCCTGCATCACATGGTGAAGCAGCGACGAACGGTCACCAGCGACGACCAGCGACGACCGGCGACGACGCCAGCTTCAGCCGCGCCCGTGCCAGCTGTCCCAGAGGGCGGCGTAGGAGCCGTCGGCGGCGACCAGCTCGTCGTGCGAGCCGAGCTCGGAGATCCGGCCGTCCTCGACGACCGCGACGCGGTCGGCGTCGTGGGCGGAGAACAGCCGGTGCGCGATGGCGATCACGGTCCGGCCCTCCAGCACCGCGGCCAGCGAGCGCTCGAGGTGGCGGGCGGCGCGCGGGTCGATCAGCGACGTCGCCTCGTCGAGCACCAGCGTGTGGGGGTCGGCGAGCACGAGGCGGGCGAGCGCGATCTGCTGGGCCTGGGGTGCGGTGACGGCGCGGCCGCCGGAGCCGACCACGGTGTCGAGCCCCTCGGGCAGCACGTCGACCCAGTCGAGGGCGTCGACCGCGTCGAGGGCGTCGCGTACGGCGTCGTCATCAGCGCCAGGGCGCGCGAGCACGAGGTTCTCGCGCACCGTGCCGACGAAGACGTGGTGCTCCTGGGTGACCAGCGCGACGTGGCCGCGCAGGTCGTCGAGCGGCAGCTCGGTCAGGCCGACGCCGCCGACGGTGACCGAGCCGGTGCGCGGCGGGTGGATGCCCGCGAGCAGCCGGCCGAGCGTGGACTTGCCGGCGCCGGACGGGCCGACCATCGCGATCCGCTCGCCGACGCCGAGCGACAGGTCGACGCCGTGCAGGACGTCGCGCCCCTCGACGTACGAGAACCGCACGTCCTCGGCGTCGAGCTTCTCGCCGACCGGCTCGCGGCCGGTGACCTCGCGGTCGTCGGGCACCTGCGCGACGCCGAGGAGTCGCGCGAGCGACGCGGCGCCGAGCTGGAGCTCGTCGAGGATGGAGACGATCCGGTCGACCGGGTCGATCAGCATCTGCACGTACAGCGTCGCGGTCGTGACCGCGCCGAGCGAGACCTCGCCCTGGGTGTAGAGGTACCCGCCGAACAGCAGCGTGGCGACGGTCGGGATCAGGTAGGCGATCTCCATGTTCGGGAAGAACACCGTGCGCAGGAACAGCGTGTAGCGCTCGGCCTTGTAGGACTTCGCGATGTCGTCGTCCATGACGCGGATCCGCTCGTCGCCGAGGCCGAGCGACTCGACGGTGCGCGCGCCCTCGACGGTCTCGGTGAGGGTCGCGTTGATCTGGGAGTACGTCGCGCTCTCGCGCAGGTAGCCGTCCTTGGCGCGCTTGAGGTACCACCGCAGGCCGATCACCAGGGGCGGAACGCCGAGCAGGCAGGGGATCGCGACCCACCAGCCGACGGACATCGCCGCGATGAACGTGACGATCGCCGTGATGACCGCGATCGTCCACTCGGGCAGCGCCATCCGCACCGACCAGCCGAGCTGGTCGACGTCGCGGCTGGTGCGCGTGAGCAGGTCGCCGGACCCGGCGGACTCCACGACCCCGACCGGCAGCGCGAGCGTGTTGCCGACGAAGTCCTCGCGCAGCTCGGCCAGCACCTGCTCGCCCAGCACCTGGCTGAGGTAGCGGGCGTAGCGGGTCAGCACGGTCTGCACCAGCAGGAAGCCCGCGAGCAGCGCGATGATCCGGTCGACGTGGCCGACGGTCGTACCGGTCTCGACGGCCTGCACCAGGTCGCCGATCAGCCGCGGCGCGGCCAGCGCGGCGAGGGCGGCCGCGACGTGCAGCGAGACCGCGCCCCACAGCATCTTCGGGTGCCGGCGGGCCAGCGTGACGGCGTACTTGCGCACCGCGCGGGTGTCGGCGACGGGCAGGTGGGTGGCACTCACGAGGCGACCTCGCTCACGGCCAGCTCCGGCTCGTTCTCGCGCGTGACGACCCGGCGGTACTCCGGGCTCGAGTCGAGCAGCTCGGCGTGCGTGCCGGTCGCGGCGATCCTGCCGTCGACCAGGAACGCGACCACGTCGGCGGCGTCCAGCATCAGCGGGCTGCTCGACGTCACGACCGTCGTGCGCCCGGCGCGGTGCTCGCCGAGGCGGGAGGCGATCCGCGCCTCGGTGTGGGCGTCGACGGCCGAGGTCGGCTCGACCAGCACCAGGATCTCCGGGTCCGCCGACAGCGCTCGGGCGAGCACCAGCCGCTGCCGCTGCCCGCCGGAGAAGCTCCGCCCACGCTCGGCGACGAGTGAGTCGAGGCCCTCGGGCAGCGCCTCGAGGATGTCGCCGGCCGACGCGGTGGCGAGCGCGCGCTCGACGTCACCCAGGCCGGTGACGTTCAGCCGGTCGCCCAGTCGCCCGGAGAAGAAGATCGCCCCGGTGTCGGACACCAGGATCCGCCGGCGCACCTCCACCGGCGACAGCGACGTGAGCGGTACGCCGCCGAGCGTGACCTCGTCGTCGACCGGGCTGGCCGTCATGCCGAGCCGGTCGGCCAGCGCCGCCGAGTCGTCGGGCTGCTCGCTGACGATCGCGGTGAGCGCGCCGGAGCGAACGACCAGGCCGCTGCGCCGGTCGTGGAGCTCGGCGCCGGCCGCGGGGGACTCGGCGAGGGTGGCGGGCTCGTCGACCTCGGGGTCGAGGGCGAGCACCCGGACCACGCGGACGGCGGCAACCCGGGCGCGGATGACCTTGTTGGCGTACTCGGTCGCGGTCCGCAACGGGATCATCAGGAACGCGGAGTAGCCGTAGAACGCCACCAGCTCGCCCGGCGTGATCGAGCCCTGGACGGCGTACCGCGCGCCGATCCAGACGACGACCACGACGAACAGCCCGGGTAGGAAGACCTGCAGGGCGTCGAGCATCGACTGCAGCTTGGCGACCTGGACGCCGGCGGTCCGGGTGGTCTGCGACTCCTGGCGGTAGCGGTCGTGGAAGACCTGCTCGCCGCCGATGCCGCGCAGCACCCGCAGCCCGCCGACGATGTCGCTCGCGGTGTTCGACAGGTGGCCCATCAGGTGCCGCTGGTGGGCGGCGCGGCGCTGCAGCGGGCCGAGCAGCGGGGCGACGCCGAGCATCATGAGGGGGACGCCGATCAGCACGACCAGGCCGAGGGTGACCGAGGTCTGGAGCAGGATCACCGAGACCAGGAAGAACGAGACGATCGCGCCGGAGAACCGGGCGGAGACGTCCATCAGCTGGCCGAGGTGGGACAGGTCGTTGGTGCCGATGGCGACGACCTCGCCGGTCGAGACCTTGCGCGGCAGGGTGCCGCCGAGACGGACGGTCTGGCGGGTGACGAGCTGGACGGTGCGGTACGCCGCGATCAGCCAGTTGGTGACCGCGAACCGGTGCCGCATGATGCCGCTGGCCGCCTGCACCAGGCCGATCGCGAGCAGGACCATCGCCCACTTCACCAGCTCGCCGGTGTCCTTCGCGGCGATGCCGTCGTCGATCGCGTGGCCGATGACCGCGGGGATCACGGCCTGCGCGCTCATCCAGAGGATGCCGAAGAACATCCCGCCGACCAGCGTCCGCCACTGGCGGCGCGCCATCCACCACAGGAACTTCCCGGGCGACCGGTGGTCCGGGTCGCCGGGGTGTTCGTGGGGGAGCTGGTGCACCCGGCCACGCTACGGATCGCGGTACTTCGGAAGCGAATCGTTTTCGCGGTGACGGCGGTCACCCTCCGCCCGACACCGTCGACAGGTCGCCGCAGTAGGTCTTGGCGAAGCGCAGGGCGTTGGCCGCGCCCGGGGTGCTCATCCGCAGCACGATCGTCCCCGGCTCGCCGTCGAGGGTCAGGTTGATCGCGAACGCCGTGGCGCCGCCGGACTCCATGAACGCGTGGTCGTCGCACCGGTTCGGCTTGATCGGGAGGTCGATCCGGGTCGCCGGGTCGGTGCCCCGGATCGTCGCGTCCGGACGCCACACGTCGGTGCCGACCGGCGCGAGCACCGGCGTGCCGGAGACGGTGTCGATGGTCAGCGCCGGACCTGGCCTCCCGGTCGGGCTGACCACCAGCGTCAGCGTGCCCGGCTCGCCCTCCTCGCCGCTCGCCGGTACGTCGTCGTCCCACGACAGCGTCGCGACCTGGGCGATCGCGGCCTCGAGGCACCGGGCGGTGGCGAAGCGGCCGGCCACGTCGGTCGAGTCCTCGACGCGCACCCGCCTGGTGACGTCGCCGTACGTCACCGTGATGGTGCCGGTGCCCTGCGGGTGGTCGCACGCGGGCCGGCGGGGCAGCGGGATCTGGAAGCCGCGCTCGGACTGCGACGGGATCGGGCGCATCCGGGTCACCTCGAGCCTGGTGCGGAAGCGCGGGTCGTCGTAGGTGATCCGGGTCGGGGTGATCTCGTCGGCGGTGTCGTTGTCGATCCACACCTGCATCCGTCCGGCGGCGGCGTCCCGCGACGACTGGCGCATGTCGGCGAGCAGCCGGCCGGTCGGCGGCGGGGGAGGCGGCAGCGGGATCGGCGTCAGCGTGCTGATGGAGGACGACGGCTCGGGTGCGCTCGCGGCGGGTACGGCGTCGTCGCTGCTGCAACCGACCAGCAGCAGGACCGACGCGATCCCCAGGGCGAGTGCGCGCATCAGCCGGCCAGCCCCTCGACCACCTCGGCGCCGGGCAGGTCCGCGGCCAGCGCGCCGGGGATCAGCAGCTTCGAGCGGCGTACGCCGGAGCCGATGACCGCGACCTCGATGTCGAGCACCCGGGGATCCACCAGCAGCCGCCAGCCGTCGGGCAGCCCGATCGGCGTGATCCCGCCGTACTCCATGGCGGACTCCTCGACGGCGCGGTCCATCGCGAGGAACGACGCCTTGCGCACGTCGAGGGTGCGCTTGACCAGGTTGTTCACGTCGGCGCGGGTGTCGGCGCGGACCAGGCAGGCCGCGACCCGCTCCTCGCCGTCGCGCCGCCCGGCGACCACCACGCAGTTCGCGCCGGTGGTCATCGGCAGGTCGTAGGCCTCCGACATCGCCGCGGTGTCGGCGATCGCGGGATCGATCTCCACGACGCCGACCCGGTCCGCGAGCGCCCAGCCGCGCAGGGCCGCGGCGACCGGACCGGCCAGCAGGTCGGGTCGCTCCAGGGCGGGCACGGTCTCGAGGCGACCCAGGGTCGGCCCGAGGTGAGGTGGCGTCATGCCAGCCATTCTGGCGTGCGTCACCGGCGGTTCACGTCGGTTCTGCCGTACCGACATCCGGCCGGGCTGTGCTGGCGCCATGTCCGAGCACCCACTGGTGATCGCCCATCGCGGAGCCTCCGGCTACCGGCCCGAGCACACGCTCGCGTCGTACCGGCTGGCGATCGCGCTCGGCGCGGACCACGTCGAGCTCGACCTCGTCACCACCCGGGACGGTGTGCTCGTCGCGCGGCACGAGCACGAGCTGAGCCGGTCGACCGACGTCGCGGAGCGGAGCGAGTTCGCGGGCCGGCTGACGACCAGGCTGGTGGACGGCCGGGAGGCGACCGGCTGGTTCAGCGAGGACTTCACGCTGGCCGAGCTCAAGACGCTGCGGGCGGTCGAGCGGCGGCCCGAGCTGCGACCACTGAACACCCGGTACGACCGGCGCTACGACGTCCCGACGCTCGACGAGGTGCTCGCGCTGGTGGTCGAGGAGTCACGCCGGCTGGGGCGCCGGGTCGGGGTGTGCGCGGAGATCAAGCACGCGATGCACTTCGCCTCGATGGGGCTTCCGGTCGACGAGCCGCTGCTCGCGGCACTGGCCGGTCACACCCTGCCGGTCCACGTGATGGCCTTCGAGCAGGGCTTCCTGCGATCGCTGCGCGAGCGCACCTCGCTGCCGCTGGTGCAGCTGATCGGTGCCACCGGCCGGGTGGACCTGGTGACCGACACCGGGCTGCGGCGCGTCGAGCAGTACGCCGACGCGGTCGGTCTCGAGAAGGACCTGGTCTCCGCCGACCTGGTCGCCGCCGCGCACCGCACCGGCCTCGAGGTGTTCGTGTGGACGCTGCGGGACGAGGTGGAGTCGATCGAGGACACCCAGGCGTACGTCGACGCCGGGGTGGACGGCCTGATCACCGACCACCCCGACACCACGCTGGAGGCCCTGCGGTTGCGCGCCTCCGGCATGGTGCCGCCTCACGCCTCCGGCATCAGGATCCACGCGACGACGTAGGCGACCAGCGCGGTACCGAAGCTGAAGACGATGCCCAGCACGGCGAGCAGCCGCACGAGGGTCGGGTCGACGCCGAGGTAGCGGGCGACGCCGGAGCAGACGCCGGCGACCATCCGGTCCTCGCGCAGCCGGACCAGCTGCTTCACCTGGGTGTTCACTTCTCCTCCTCGGCGGTGGGGTTCTCGGTGGTGGGGTTCTCAGTGGGGTTCTCGGTGGTGTCGACCCAGCCGACCTGCTTGGTCGACCAGCGGCGGCTGCCGGAGACGCCGATGGCCAGCAGGCCGGCGAGACCGGCGAGCACCCACGGCACGGGCAGCAGCCAGCGCACGTCGTCGTCGTCGACCACGTCGCCCTGGACCAGGGCCCACACGCCGACGATGGCGAGGAACGCGATGCCCATCACCAGGTGGCCGACGTTGACGGGGTGACGTCCGGACTGCTTCTCGGGGACGGTGGCGGTCGTGCTCATCGGTTCTTCACCTCGATCTGGCCGACGTCGAGCGTGACGTCGAGCGTGATGGTGGGCTCGCCGGCGCTTCCGACGATGCGCTGCTGGTCGATGTCGACGCCGCCGTCCTCCTCGCCGAAGAGGTTGATGTTGCCGGGGCCGTCGACCGAAGCGTTGATGCGGGCGGCGAGCCCGTCCGGCAGCGTGATCTCGATCCGCCCGACGTCACCGGTCACGGCGATGGTGCGGCCGTCGAGGTTGTCGAGGTCGGAGACCTCCGACAGATCGATCCGCTGCTCGCCGACGTCCAGCGAGTAGCTCGACTGCACCTCGAACGCGGTGAGCGGCCTCGAGGTGACGGTCTTGGCGTCGATCTGGTCGACCGCGGTCGCACCGGCGAGGCCGAGCGAGGCGATCAGGCCGAGGGCGATGATGCCGCCGGCGCGACCGAAGAACGCGCCGAGCAGCAGCATCACGCCGGAGATCCCGACGGCGAGCGCGGGGTACGCCGAGTCGGCGATGCTCGCGCCGGCCAGGTCGATGATCCCGAGCAGGCCCACGCTGAGCGCGATCAGCGCGAGCGTGAACCAGAACAGGATCGGGCCCTTCTTGCGCGGGTTCGGCGGGCGCACGTAGCTCTGGAACGGCGCGACCGGCTCGGTGTGGTAGGGCTGCGGCGGCACGTACGTCGACGTCGGCGGGATGTACGACGAGGCCGGCGGGATGTACGACGAGGTCGGCGGGACCTCCGCCCCCGGGGCCGGTGCGGACGGCGCCGCGCCGCTCGGTGGGTTGTTGCGGGTCAGCAGCCACAGCGCGATCAGGGCGACCACGGCCAGCGGCCACGGGAACCAGCCGCCGCCCCACGAGTCGCCGATCATCGCCAGGGCGGCGAGACCGCCGACCACGACCAGCACGATCGAGCGGGTCCGCTCGTCGAGGTGGATCGGGGCGCGGTCGGATCCGTCCTCGGGCACCAGCAGCCAGCAGGCGCCGTACAGGATCAGGCCGGCGCCGCCGAAGAAGACCAGCACCACGAACGCCACGCGCAGCACCAGCGGGTCGATGTCGAGGTGGCGGCCGAGGCCGCCCGCGACGCCGGCGACCTTGCGGTCGGCCCGGGAGCGACGGAGACGGCCCAGGTCACGGACCTGGTCGCGGTCGACCCGCGGGCCGTGGTCCCCCGAGGGGTCCGGCGGCGGTGGGCCGAGTGGTGCTTCTGGCGGTGTCGTGGTCATGGCACAAGCCTGACCGGTGAAGGGCGGGCGGACCATCGGGGAGAGCCCTGATCCTGGGCCGGGGGAGCGCCCGTGCGGTCAGGGGTGAGCCGGGGTCAGCCCTCATGGTCCGGGGTGCCGCGCTGTGTGACGATTGAGCCACGATGAGTACACGTGCCCCCGCCGACGCCGGCGCGTCGGCCCCGCTGGGGACGCGGCGCGCCTACCGCGACACCCAGGAGCCGATCCTCGGCGGGGTGGCCGCCGGTCTGGCGCGGCACCTGGGCTTCCCGGTCCTGTGGGTGCGTGCCGGCTTCGTGCTCACCGCGTTCCTCGGCGGGTTCGGCGTCGTGTTCTACGCGGGCCTGTGGTGGCTGCTCCCGGCCGACTCCCGCTTCGAGACCGACGCCCCCGGGCTGGAGAGCGCCACCCGCGGCAACCGCCGGCCCGGACGGATCCGCCGGCTCGGTGACGTCGGCCCGGCGATCGCGCTGGCCGCGCTCGGCTTCGGCGCGATCCTGCTGCTCGAGGCGGTCCTCGGCCGCGGCACCGTGTTCTGGCCCGTCGTGGTCGGCGTCGTCGGCATCGCCCTGCTGTGGCGCCAGGCCGACGACGCGCAGCGCGAGCGGTGGCTCGACAGCACCGGGCGGATCGACCCGATGCGGGTCGTGTTCGGCAGCGGTGGCTGGGCGTCGTACGCCCGCGTCGCCGCCGGCGTCTCGCTGATCGTGATCGCGCTCGTCCTCTACTCGGTACGCAACGGCTCGATCGAGATGGCCCGCGACGTGCTGATCGCGTCGGTGCTGACGATCATCGGCCTGGCGATCGTGATCGGCCCCTGGATCTACCGGCTGGCCTCGGACCTCAGCGACGAGCGCGCCGAGCGGGTGCGCACCCAGGACCGCGCGGACGTCGCCGCGCACCTGCACGACTCGGTGCTGCAGACGCTCGCGCTGATCCAGAAGAACGCCAACGACGGCGCGACCGTCGCGCGACTGGCCCGTGCCCAGGAGCGCGACCTGCGGTCGTGGCTGTACGCCGGCGACTCGACCGACGAGAGCACCGTCGCCAGCGCCCTGCGCGGCGTCGCGGCCCGGGTCGAGGACGAGTACGGCGTCTCCGTCGAGGTCGTGAACGTCGGCGACTGCGACTTCGACGAGTCGCTGCGCCCGATCGTGCACGCGACCGGCGAGGCGGTGACCAACGCCGCCAAGCACGCCGGGACCGGCAAGGTCGACGTGTACGCCGAGGTGACCAGCGGGGCGGTCGACGTGTTCGTCCGCGACCGGGGCAAGGGCTTCGACCTCGAGGCGGTCCCCGAGGACAGGTACGGCGTGCGCCGGAGCATCGTCGACCGCATGCAGCGACACGGGGGATCGGCCGAGGTCCGGTCCGCCCCCGGCGAGGGGACCGAGGTGCGGCTGCACCTGTCCCGACAGGAGGAGAGCAATGGTTGAGCAGCGACCGGCCGGTCCGGTGGGGATCGTGATCGTGGACGACCACGCGATGTTCCGCCGCGGCGTACGCGCCGAGCTCGAGGCTGCCGGCCAGGGCGTGGTGGACATCCGGGCCGAGGCCGCCGACGTCGACGAGGCGGTCGCCGCGGTGTCGACGCACCGGCCCGACGTCGTGCTGCTCGACGTGCACCTGCCCGGTGGCGGGGGCGTCGAGGTGATGCGGCGGGTCGGCGCGAGCGGTGCCTCTCCCGACACCCGCTACCTCGCGCTGTCGGTCAGTGACGCGGCCGAGGACGTCATCGGCACGATCCGCGGCGGTGCCCGCGGGTACGTCACCAAGACCATCACCGGACCCGAGCTGGTGCAGGCGATCGGCCGGGTCGCCGAGGGCGACGCGGTGTTCTCCCCGCGCCTCGCGGGCTTCGTGCTCGACGCGTTCTCGGGCTCCATCGAGGTGGCCGCGGTCGACGAGGACCTCGACCGGCTCACCGAACGCGAGCGCGAGGTGATGCGGCTGATCGCCCGCGGCTACGCGTACAAGGAGGTCGCGAAGGAGCTGTTCATCTCCATCAAGACCGTCGAGACCCACATGTCGAGCGTGCTGCGCAAGCTCCAGCTCTCCTCGCGCCACGAGCTGACCCGCTGGGCATCGGACCGGCGACTCCTCTAGGACCCGTCGCTCCCGGCGACCGGTCCGTCGAGACCTGGTCTCGTTTCATCGCCGTTACCCACGGGTACTCGGCGGTCATGACTGCGACGACCGAACCGGCGCCGGACGTGGACGACTCCGGCCTCAAGCGGAGCATCACCGGGCGCCAGCTGTTCTTCTACACGCTCGGCGACGTCCTCGGCTCCGGGATCTACGTCCTGATCGGGCTCGTCGCCGCCGCCGTCGGCGGCGCGTTCTGGATCGCCTTCGCCGTCGGGGTCGCGATCGCCGCCATCACCGGCAGCGCGTACGCCGAGCTCGTCACGAAGTACCCCCAGGCGGCGGGCGCCGCGCTCTACGTCAACAAGGCGTTCGGGAGCAAGGCGCTGAGCTTCCTGGTCACCGTCTCGTTCCTGTCCGCGAGCTTCGCCGCGGCGGGCTCCCTGGCCAGCGGCTTCGCGTCGTACTTCGCCGAGATCTGGCCCGGCCCGTCGGAGCTCCTCGTGATGCTGGTGTTCATCGCTGTGCTGTCGGTGGTCAACTTCCTCGGGATCACCGAGTCGGTCGTGATCAACATGGTGATGGCGTTCGTCGAGATCGCGGGGCTGGCGATCATCATGCTGAGCGGGATCTGGTACATCGCCGAGGGCCACGCCCACTTCGGCACGTTGCTGGAGTTCGAGGCCGGAGGCAGCCCGGCGTTGGCGATCCTGGCAGGTGTCGCGCTGTCGTTCTTCGCGATGACCGGCTTCGAGAACACCGCGAACGTCGCGGAGGAGACCATCGACCCGCACCGGTCGTTCCCGCGCTCGCTGATCGGCGGCATGGTCGTCGCAGGGGTCATCTACGTGCTCGTGTCGGTGACCGCCGCGCTCACGGTCGACACCTCGACCCTGGCCGACTCCGACGCGGCGCTGCTCGAGGTCATCAAGCAGGGGATCCTCCCGCTGTCGACAGACTTCATGACGAACCTCTTCGCGGTGATCGCGATGGTGGCCATCGCGAACACGACCCTGGTCGCGGTCGTCACCCAGCCCCGCATCCTCTACGGCATGGCGAACGAGGACGTCGTACCGGGGGTCTTCAACAAGCTCCACGCAAGCCGCCGCAGCCCGTGGGTGGGCCTGGTCTTCAGTGCCGTGATCGTCGGGGCGCTGCTGGTCGTCGGCACCCTGATCACCCAGGCTGGATCGGGCCTCGACCTGGTCGCCCGGCTCGCGACGGTGACCGTGCTGTTCCTGCTGTTCATCTATGCCCTGGTGATCGTGTCCGCGCTCAAGCTGCGCGGTCAGGACGAGGACGAGAAGACCTTCCGTGCCAACACCCCACTCCTGTTTGTCGGGCTCGTCGGCAACGCCGCGATCTTCTACTGGTCGGTGCGCGACGACCCGTCGTCCCTGCTCTGGTGCGCGGCGCTCATCGGCGTCGGCGTGGTTCTCTTCGTGATCGAGAGGGTCTTCGGCACCAAGGATCGGGTCACCTCCTAGGCTTCGGCCATGGAATTCCTGCGCCACCTGCTCCTCGTCATCCACCTGCTGGGCTTCGCCGCACTCTTCGGCGGGCTGCTGGTCCAGGCGCGCACGCCCGAGAAGTCGGTCAACGCGCTGATGCGCGACGGCGCCGGGACCGCCTTCCTGGCGGGCCTGGCCCTGGTCGGCGTGATCGAGGCCGACGACGGCGACGTCAACCACACGAAGATCGCGGTCAAGGGCGTGATCGCCCTGGTGATCCTGGTGCTGGTGATGGCGAACCTGCGCAAGGAGCGGATCGCCAACGGTCTCTGGGCGCTGCTGCTCCTGCTCACCGTCGCGAACGTCTGCGTCGCGGTGTTCTGGCGCTGACCCACCCCCTGCCTCACCCTTCTGGGGGAGTTTTCAGCAACGGGCTCAGGTCGGTCCACCGGTAGCCGATCACACCTCTCGTACACCCATTGACGAGAGGGTCTTCCCGGTGGATGAGATCGACGAGATCGTCCAGGAGTTCCTCGTGGAGAGCCACGAGAACCTGGACCAGCTCGACCGCGACTTGGTCGCGCTCGAGCGTGAGCCCGACTCCCGAGAGCTGCTCGGCAGCATCTTCAGGACCATCCACACGATCAAGGGCACCAGCGGCTTCCTTGCGTTCAGCAACCTGGAGTCGGTGACGCACGTCGGGGAGAACCTGCTGGCGCGGCTGCGCGACGGCAAGATGTCCATGACGCCGACGACCACCGACCTGCTGCTCGCGATGGTGGACCGGGTCCGTGACCTGCTGACCACCATCGAGGCCAGCGGCGCCGAAGGCGACGTCGACGTGTCCGACGTGGTCGAGAAGATCTCGGCGCTGCTCGACGGCAAGGAGGTGCCGGCCGCCGAGCCGACCCCCGTCGCCGAGCTGCTGCCCGAGGTCGCCGAGACCGCCGAGACCGCTCAGGTCGCCGAGGTCACCCCGGAGCCCGTCGTCGAGGCGGCGCCCGAGCCGATCGCCGAGCTCGTGCCCGCGTCGGTCGTCGAGGCCGCCGCCAAGTCGGTGGCCCCGCCGGTCGCCAAGCCCGCCGCCAAGGCCGCCCCCGCGGCCGAGGAGGAGCACGGTGCCCGTCGCAACGTGGCCGACTCGTCGATCCGCGTGGACGTCGACCTGCTCGACACCCTGATGCGCCTCGTCGGTGAGCTGGTGCTCACCCGCAACCAGATCGTGCGCCAGGCCGGAGAGCAGGAGGGCCTGGAGCTGGTCCGGTCCGCCCAGCGCCTCAACCTGATCGCCACCGAGCTGCAGGAGGGGGTCATGAAGACCCGCATGCAGCCGATCGACCACCTCTGGTCCAAGCTCCCGCGCGTCGTGCGCGACCTCGGTGCCGCCTGCGGCAAGCAGGTCAGCCTGTCCATGGTCGGCCGCGAGACCGAGCTCGACCGGTCCCTCCTCGAGTCCGTCAAGGACCCGCTGACCCACCTGGTCCGCAACGCCGTCGACCACGGCCTCGAGAGCCCCGAGGACCGCGTCGCGCTCGGCAAGCCCGCCGAGGGCGTGCTCACCCTGCGCGCCTACCACGAGGGCGGCCAGGTCGTCGTCGAGGTGTGTGACGACGGTGCCGGCATCGACTCGGACAAGATCGCCCAGAAGGCGCTCGACAAGGGCCTGCGCACCTCCGCGCAGCTCGCACAGATGGCTCCGGCCGACATCCTGCAGCTGATCTTCCTGCCCGGCTTCTCCACGGCCGCGGCGGTCACCAACGTCTCCGGCCGCGGTGTCGGCATGGACGTCGTGAAGACCAACATCGAGAGCATCGGCGGCACCATCGAGGTGGAGTCCGTCGTCGGCCGCGGTACGACGTGCCGGCTGCGGATCCCGCTGACCCTCGCGATCGTCCCCGCCCTGACCGTCGAGTGCGCCGGCGACCGCTACGCGATCCCGCAGGTCAGCCTGCTGGAGCTCGTGGCGCTGGACGCCGACCGGGCCGCGACCGCGGTCGAGGACGTCAACGGTGCCTCGGTCTACCGCCTGCGCGGTGCGCTGCTCCCGCTGGTCCGGCTCACCGACGTGCTCGGTGTCGAGTCCGACCGCTCCGACGGCCACGTCCTGATCGCGGTGCTCCAGGCCGAGGGCAAGCGCTTCGGCCTGGTCATCGACCGGGTCCTCAGCACCGAGGAGATCGTGGTCAAGCCGCTCGGCTCGCGACTCAAGTCGCTCGGCACCTACTCGGGCGCCACCATCCTGGGTGACGGCCGCGTGGCGCTCATCCTGGACGTGCAGGCCCTGGCCCGCCGCGCCCTGACCGCCGAGGCACTGGAGCGGGGCACCACCCCCGACACCGTCGAGACCCACAAGGCCGCCAGCGAGCACCTCCGCATGCTGGTCGCCGGCATCGGCGGTGGCCGCAAGGTCGCGATCCCGCTGTCGTCGGTCACTCGCCTCGAGAACATCCCGACGTCCTCGGTCGAGGTCGTCGGCAGTCGCGAGGTCGTCCAGTACCGCGGTGCGATCCTGCCGCTGCTCCGCCTCGACCGGCACCTCGGCTCGATGAGCGAGCGCGAGGGTGACGACCTGGTGGTCGTCGTCTACTCGGCCGCGAACCGCAGCGTGGCGATCGTCGTCGACGAGATCGTCGACATCGTGGACGAGGAGTCCGAGGTCCGCAGCGACATCGACGACCACGGCCTGCTCGGCTCGACGCTGATCCGCGACCGGATCGTCGAGCTCCTCGACGTCCGCGCCGCGATCCTCGCGGCCGACCCGAAGTTCTACACGGCACCCGAGTTCGAGGTCACCCTCGACGCGGACTACCAGGAGGCGATGTGAGCACCCGGATGGTGACCTTCACCCTCGACGGGCGCCTGTACGGCGTCGACGTCGATGCGGTCCAGGAGGTCCTGCGTGGCCAGACCCGGACGCGGATCCCGCTGGCGCCCGGCACCCTGGCCGGACTGATCAACCTCCGCGGCCAGGTGCTCAGCGCGATCGACCTGCGCGTCCAGCTCGAGCTGCCCTCCCGCGAGGAGGAGGCCGAGCCGATGCTCGTGGTCATCCGCGTCGCCGGCGAGCCGGTCGCGCTGCTCGTCGACACGATCGGTTCGGTCGTGGACGTCGACACCGACCAGTTCGAGCCGCCGCCGGACACGCTGTCGGGCAACTCGCGTGAGCTGCTGCTCGGCGCGTACAAGCTCGACAACCAGCTGCTGCTCGCGCTCGACGTCGACCGCGCCGTCGCCGCCTGACCTTCTCCGACCCCCCGATCGAAGGACCTTCCCTGCCATGAAGTCACCCATCACCTGGACCGTGGGCCGCCGGCTCGCCGCGATCGCCGCGATCGGCGGCGCGACCGCCGTCATCGTCGGCGGCGTCGCGTACTCGGGCCTGAACAGCGTCGAGTCCAAGAACGCCGAGCTGGCCGACCTGCAGGAGGCGCGGGCGCTGATGCACGCGCTCGACACCCGCTCCAGCGAGCTCAAGGTCGACGCCCTCAAGTCGCTCTCGTACGTCGACAACTCGGAGATCCCGGCCGACGTGATCGACGACAACGGGAAGGTCCAGGCCCTGGTCGACCAGATCAAGGGCCTCGAGCTCGACGTCGAGGCCGACGAGATGACGCAGTTCGAGGGTGCCTGGGTCTCGTACGGTCAGGCGATCGCCGACTTCGTCGACGGTGCCGTCGCGAACCAGAACGGCATGCGTACCCGCGCCGACGAGATCCAGACCGCGAACGACCAGATGGACGAGATGCTCTCGGCCACGTTCGACAAGATCGAGAAGGCCGCCGACGCCAAGACCGCCGAGGTCAAGGACGCCCAGAACCAGGCCGAGCTCTTCGTGCTCGTCACCATCGTGGTCGGCCTGACCGCGCTCGTCGCGCTGGCGTTCCTCATCGCGCGCTCCATCACCCGCCCGCTGCGTTCCAGCATCGACGTCCTCGCGTCCTTCGCGGACGGCGACCTCACGAAGCGCGCCGAGGAGCGGTCCGCCGCCGAGCTCGGTGAGCTGGAGCGCTCGCTCAACCGCTCGATCGACTCGGTCGGCGCGGTCATCACGTCGATGGTGTCGTCCGCGGACGCGGTCGCCGCGTCGTCGGAGGAGCTGTCGTCGTCCTCGCAGCAGATCGCTGCTGGTGCCGAGGAGACCTCGGTCCAGGCCGGCGTCGTGTCCGGTGCCGCCGACGAGGTGTCGCGCAACGTGCAGACCGTCGCCGCCGGCGCCGAGCAGATGGGTGCCTCGATCCGCGAGATCGCCGGCTCCGCGAACGACGCCGCCCGCGTCGCCGCCCAGGCCGTCGGGATCGTCGAGACCACCAACGAGTCCGTCGCCAAGCTGGGCGCGAGCTCGCAGGAGATCGGCAACGTCGTCAAGGTGATCACCTCGATCGCCGAGCAGACCAACCTGCTCGCGCTGAACGCGACCATCGAGGCCGCGCGTGCCGGCGAGGCCGGCAAGGGCTTCGCGGTCGTGGCCAACGAGGTCAAGGAGCTCGCTCAGGAGACCGCCCGCGCCACCGAGGACATCGCCCGCCGGGTCGAGGCCATCCAGGCCGACACCACCGGCGCGGTCGACGCGATCGGCGAGATCTCCACGATCATCTCCTCGATCAACGACTACCAGCTCACGATCGCCTCGGCGGTCGAGGAGCAGACCGCGACCACCAACGAGATGGCGCGCAACGTCGCCGAGGCGTCCACGGGCTCGGGCGAGATCGCCACCAACATCTCCGGCGTGGCCGCCGCGGCCGAGACCACCACCCAGGCCGTGAACCAGACGCTCACGGCGATCGAGGAGCTCGCGCGCATGTCGAGCGACCTCCGACGCGAGGTCTCGCGCTTCCGCACCACCGTCTGATCACCGAGGACCGCGTTCTGCGGTTCCCGACATGACGGCGTACGGCACGGGGTACCGTCGACCTCGTGCCGTACTCCGTCGTCGGGGCTCCCGCCCTCGCCTTCGACCTGGCCCGCCTTCCCGGTGGTGACCAGGTCTCCGGCGTTCTACGGGCCGCGCTGACCGCGACGGCCGACGACGTCGAGCGGCTGGCCGCCTGCCACCCCGGGCTACCGACCCGGTCGACCTGGCTGCGGGTCCGCGACATCGCCATCGAGACCACCGAGAACGTCGCCGACGTGCTGCCGCTCGCCGGGGAGGCGATCGACGAGGCCGCGGCCGGCGAGACCCGGCTCCTGCGTCGCCTCGAGACCGGGCTGCTCGGCGACGTCGACGCCCTCGACCGGATCATCCGGCGCGAGCTGCTCGACTGGACCTGGCTGCGCAGCGGTGAGCTGGCGGTCCAGGACCCCGCTGCGGCGGAGGCCGCCGACGTCCTCGCCGACGCGGCGTTCGCCGGCTACCTGCGCGACCGGCTCCCCGAGGACGCCCGCCGCGCGATGGCGGTGCCGTTCCTGCGGGCCGGGGTGCCGACCCGCGACGCGACCGTTCCGACCGGGGTCCCCGACGTCGACGAGGTGCTGACCGTGCTGGCCGGGGCCGACGACGCGGTACGCCGCCGGTGGCGCGCGGTCGTCGACGACCTGCGCCTGCACACCGGCCAATGGGCGCCCGCCATGCACCAGGCGACCTGGGCCCTCTCGCTCACCGACCGGCTCCGGCTGGCGTGCGACGCCCAGCTGGCCGGGGTGATCGCGTTCCGCCGCGCCGGCTTCAGCGCGCGCGACGCGGCGTACGGCGTCTGGAACGCGCTGTCCGGAGTCCTCCAGGCGAGCGCCGTCGGCGACGTGCTGCCCGCGGCCGAGGCCGACGTGCTGCTGCGGCCGTGGCGCGAGGTCTACGCCTGATCCCTGGTCCAGGTCGTCCGGGCCCGCACGTTCTCTGAGATCGAGGTCGACGCGACCTAAGGTCCCTCCCGGCACGGCCGATGGAATCCTCGCCTGCACTTCAGTGGGCCTGAAGGTGAGGACACCACATGACCCGGATCCGCGTGCTCGTCGTCGACGACTCCGTGGTGATTCGCAAGATCGTGTCCGATCTGCTCGCCGAGGATCCCGACATCGAGGTGATCGGCACGGCCGTCAACGGCCGAGCGGGCGTCCAGAAGGCCGCGCTGCTCAAGCCGGACCTCGTGACGATGGACATCGAGATGCCGGAGATGAACGGCATCGAGGCGGTCCGCGAGCTGCGGGCCCAGGGCCTGCGGATGCCCATCATCATGTTCAGCACGCTCACCGAGCGCGGCGCCGTCGCCACCCTCGACGCGCTGGCGGCCGGTGCCTCCGACTACGTGCCGAAGCCGGCCAACGTCGGCAGCGTCGGCAAGTCGATGGAGCAGGTCCGCGAGGCGCTGATCCCACGGATCAAGTCGCTGGTGCCGCTGCGCGGCGGCTCGCTGGCGGCCAAGGCCGCCCCGGCCGGCGCGCCCGTCGTCAAGACCCCGCCGCCGGTGCTCCGCGCACCCGCCGTACGACCCGCCGGCGGTCACAAGCTGCTGGTCGTCGGCAGCTCGACCGGCGGACCCGAGGCCCTCGCCACGCTGTTCGGCACGCTGCCGTCGCTGCCGGTGCCGGTCGCGGTCGTCCAGCACATGCCGCCGCTCTTCACCAAGCAGTTCGCCGCCCGCCTCGACCGCCAGTTCGGCTTCCAGGTCGTCGAGGCCGAGGACGGGCAGACGATGGGACCGGGACAGGTCTTCATCGCCCCCGGTGACTACCACCTCGAGGTCGTCGCGGGTCCGCGCGGCCTCTACACCAAGCTGACCCAGGCACCACCCGAGAATTATTGCCGCCCCGCCGTCGACGTGCTGTTCCGCAGCGCGGTGGCCGCGGTCGGCTCGTCGTTGCTCGGCGTGGTCCTGACCGGAATGGGGTCCGACGGCGCTGTCGGATCCCGAGCGATCGTCGACCGCGGTGGCAGCGTGCTCGCCCAGGACCAGGCCACCTCGGTGGTCTGGGGCATGCCTGGTGCGGTGGCCACCGCCGGTCTCGCCGAGCAGATCCTGCCGCTCGACGCGATCGGGCCCGAAATCATCCGTCGCCTTGCCCCACAGCAGGCTGCCCTTGCCGCCACGGGAGGACGGCCATGAGCATCAGCACGACAGCATTCAACTTCGTCCGCGAGGTCGTCCGCGCGGAGAGCGCGATCGTGCTCGAGCCGGGGAAGGAGTACCTGGTCGAGTCCCGGCTGCTGCCGCTGGCTCGTCAGGCGAACCACCCCGACGTCGACGCGTACGTCGCCGAGCTCTCCACCCGGCGCAACCCCGCGGCACTCAAGCAGGTCGTCGAGGCGCTGACGACCAACGAGACGTCGTGGTTCCGTGACAGCGACCCCTTCACCGCCCTGCGCCAGTCCATCTTCCCGACGCTCGCGAAGACGCGCAGCAACCGGGAGATCCGGGTCTGGGCGGCCGCCTGCTCGAGTGGTCAGGAGCCGTACAGCATCCTGATGACCGCGCAGGACACCCCTGAGCTCGCCGGCTGGAAGATCGACATGCTGGCGACCGACCTCTCGCAGGAGATGCTCGACAAGGCCAAGGCCGGCGAGTACTCGCAGCTCGAGGTCAACCGCGGGCTTCCCGCTACGACGATGGTCCGTCACTTCGAGCGGTCCGGGCTGCACTGGCGGATCAATCCTGCGCTCGCCGCGCAGGTGCAGTTCCGCCAGCTCAACCTGGTGCGTCCCTTCCCCCCGATGGGGAAGTTCGACATCGTCTTCCTCCGCAACGTTCTCATCTACTTCGACCTGGCGACCAAGCGCGACATCCTGCGCCGCGTCCGCCAGGTGATGGCTCCGGACGGCCATCTCTTCCTCGGCGCCGCCGAGATGACGATGGGCGTCGACGACGCCTGGGAACGTGTCCCGGCCGGAAGGTCTTCTGTGTACAAGGTCAGAGAGGAACAACCCACGTGCGCGCGCTGATCGTTGACGACTCGCGAGCGATGCGCCGGATCGTCGGCCGCATCCTCGTCGATGCAGGTTACGAGGTTCTCGAGGCAGGAGACGGCCAGGAGGCCATCGACGTCCTCGAGGCCCAGGCCGAGCTTCCGGCCCTCGCCTGCGTCGACTGGAACATGCCCGTGATGGACGGACTCACGTTCATCACCGAGGTCCGCAAGCGCCCCGAGTGGCGGAGCATCACGCTGATGATGGTCACCACCGAGAGCGAGCAGGACCGGATCGTCCGCGCACTCGCCGCGGGCGCCCATGAGTACCTCATCAAGCCGTTCACCGGCGAAGCCCTGATGGAGAAGCTCGACCTGCTCGGGCTCCTTCCCGTCCCTGCTGGAGACCCGTCATGACCACTGGTACCGCGCCCGACCCGGCGCTCGTCAACGCCGCGTTCGAGCAGGTGTGGGGCTCGATGCTCTTCACCGCGTTCGAGCCGTGGCCGGCCGACACCGTCGCGAACCTCGGCTCCGGCGTGCAGGCCCAGATCGAGCTGCGTGGCGACTGGAACGGTCGCATCGTGCTCACCTGTGACTCCGAGGTCGCCACCCAGATCGCCGGCGCGATGCTGGGTGCCCCGGCGGAGGAGGTCCTCCCGGACGACGACGTCCACGACGCCGTCGGTGAGGTCCTCAACGTCGTGGGCGGCAGCGTGAAGGGCGCCCTCGGTGGCGTCATGTCGCTGGGCCTCCCCGGTGTCTCCGAGACCACCAACCCGCCGTCCGCCGAGGACTGCCTGATCATCTCGTGGCACGGCGCTCCCGTTTTCGTCGAAGTCGTTCCTGACGCGGCCTGACGTCGACGACTGCCCGAGCTCAAGACCAGAAGGAAAGCAGAGAACCATGAAGATCCTCGTCGCGGACGACAGCCGCGTGATGCGTCAGATCGTGATCCGCACCCTGCGCCAGGCCGGCTTCAGCGGCCACGACATCGTCGAGGCCGAGGACGGCGCCGACGGGTTCGACAAGGTCCAGACCGAGAAGCCCGACCTGGTGCTCTCGGACTGGAACATGCCGAACAAGACCGGCATCGACTTCCTGCGCGACCTGCGCGGCAGCGGCAACCAGACGCCGTTCGGGTTCGTCACCTCGGAGGGCTCCGAGGAGATGCGCACGCTCGCGTCGGACGCTGGTGCCCTCTTCCTCATCGCCAAGCCGTTCACGGCCGAGGTGTTCGAGGAAGCCCTCACCCCGGTGCTGGGCTAGGTGCGGGTCATGAGTCTTCCTGACCGCAAGGCGATCAAGGACCTCTTCGAGGGCCTGCTCGGCCGCGACGTCGAGATCGGTGACGCGACCCCGGTCGTGTTCGAGCACCCGAGGCCGGTGGTCGCGACGTACATCGACGACAAGTACGCGCTGACCGCGGTCGCCGTCATGGACCTGCAGCTCGCTGCCAACTCGGGCGCGGCCATCGCGCTCGTCCCGAAGGGTGGAGCCGAGGCCGCGATCGAGGACCTCCGGCTCCCGCCGAACCTCTTCGAGAACGCCTCGGAGATCCTCAACGTCCTCGCCGCGCCGATCGGCGACCACTGTGGTGCGCACGTGAAGCTGTCGAGCACCTTCGCTCCCGGTGAGGACGTCCCGCCGCAGGTGGAGTCCGTCGCGGTGTCGCTCGGCGCCCGCCAGGACGTCACGCTCGACGTCTCGGGCTACGGCAGCGGCCGGCTCTCGATCGTGCTCGTCCCGGGCACGTACTGACCGCTGGTGCTGGGGGCGGGCCACCGTAGGCTTGCCCCCAGCATGAGCACCTCCATCCCGCTGCCCGGCCTGCCGGCGTACGACCACGCCGACGGGACTCCCGACGAACCCCGCACCTCCCGCCGCGGACCGACGCGCGAGGAGCTGCTCGACGGCCTCAACGAGCCACAACGGGCCGCGGTCGTCCACGAGGGCGCGCCGCTGCTCGTCGTCGCCGGTGCCGGATCCGGCAAGACGCGGGTGCTGACCCGCCGGATCGCCTGGCTGATCTCCGAGCGCAAGGCGCACCCGGGCTCGATCCTCGCGATCACCTTCACCAACAAGGCCGCGGCCGAGATGAAGGAGCGCGTCGAGGACCTCGTCGGCAAGCGCGCGCGGATCATGTGGGTCTCGACGTTCCACTCCGCCTGCGTGCGCATCCTGCGCAAGGAGATCGACAAGCTGGGCTTCAAGTCGAACTTCTCGATCTACGACGCCGCGGACCAGAAGCGACTGATGACGCTGGTCTGCAGCGACCTCGACCTGGACGCGAAGCGCTACCAGCCCGGCGCGATGCTGCACTGGGTCTCGAACCAGAAGAACGAGCTCAAGGACCCCGAGGACGCCACCAAGGACGCGCGCAACAACCTCGAGGAGACCTACGCGTCGGTCTACACGACGTACCAACGCCGCCTCCGTGAGGCCAACGCGCTCGACTTCGACGACCTGATCATGTTCACGGTCCACCTGCTACAGCAGTTCCCCGAGGTGCGCGAGACCTACCGGCGCCGGTTCCGCCACGTGCTCGTGGACGAGTACCAAGACACCAACCACGCTCAGTACGCCCTCATTCACCAGCTGTGCGCGGACAACCCGGAGGACCTCGACGGCGAGCGGGTCGAGCCGGCCGAGCTGATGGTCGTCGGCGACGCCGACCAGTCGATCTACGCGTTCCGTGGGGCGAACATCCGCAACATCCTCGACTTCGAGCAGGACTTCCCGAACGCCACCTCGATCCTGCTCGAGCAGAACTACCGCTCGACCCAGACCATCCTGACGGCAGCGAACGCCGTGATCGGGCACAACAAGGGCCGCAAGGAGAAGCGGCTGTGGTCCGACGCCGGCGACGGCGCCCGGATCATCGGGTACGTCGCCGACGACGAGCGCGACGAGGCGCGGTTCGTCTCCGAGGAGATCGACCGGCTCACCGATGCGGGCGACCTGCGGCCCGCGGACGTCGCGATCTTCTACCGCACCAACGCGCAGTCCCGGGTGTTCGAGGAGGTGTTCATCCGGGTCGGCATGCCGTACAAGGTCGTCGGCGGGGTGCGCTTCTACGAGCGGCGTGAGGTGCGCGACGCGCTCGCCTACCTGCGGATGCTGGTCAACCCGGCCGACCAGGTGTCGCTGCGCCGGATCCTGAACACCCCCAAGCGCGGCATCGGCGACCGCGCGGTCGCGTGCGTGCAGGCGCTGGCCGACCGCGACCGGATCACGTTCTGGGAGGCGCTGCGCCGCGCCCAGGACGCCCCCGGCCTGGCCACCCGCTCGCTCAGTGCGATCCAGGGCTTCGTGGCGATGGTCGAGGAGCTGCAGTCGATGGTCGACGCGGGGGAGCGCGCCGACGTCGTGCTCGAGACCGTGCTGGCGCGGTCCGGGTACGTCGCCTCCCTGGAGGAGAGCGACGACCCGCAGGACGAGACCCGGGTCGAGAACCTCGCCGAGCTCGTGGCCGTCGCCCGGGAGTTCTCCGACGACCCGCAGGCCGGCCCCTCGGCGGACCCGGCCGACGTGGATGCCGGGATCGTCGCCCCCGGTCTCTCCGACTTCCTCGAGCGGGTCGCCCTGGTGGCCGACACCGACCAGATCCCCGACGCCCCGGAGGACGACGCCGGCGTCGTCACGCTGATGACCCTGCACACCGCGAAGGGCCTCGAGTTCCCCGCGGTGTTCCTGACCGGGCTCGAGGACGGCGTGTTCCCGCACGCGCGGGCCCTCGGCGACCAGCCGGAACTCGAGGAGGAGCGGCGGCTGGCGTACGTCGGCGTGACCCGCGCCCGCGAGCGCCTCTACATCTCCCGCGCGGTGGTCCGCTCGGCCTGGGGCGCGCCGTCGCACAACCCCGGCTCCCGGTTCCTCGACGAGCTCCCGGTCGACCTCGTCGACTGGAAGCGCACTGAGGCCGCCCAGACCCAGTGGGGCCGCCCGGACCTCTCCGGCTCCACCCGGCTCGGCACCCCGACCGACGCCGGCCGCCGCAACTTCTCCTCGGCCGCGCTGCGCGCCGACGCCGCTGCCCGGGCCAAGCCCGCGCGCGAGATCCCGAGCCTCGAGCCCGGCGACCGGGTCGTCCACGACTCGTTCGGCATGGGCACGGTCGTGACGCTCGAGGGCGTCGCGGAGAAGGCCGTCGCCTCGATCGACTTCGGCTCTGAGGGCATCAAGCGGCTGCTGCTCCGCTACGCGCCGGTTGAGAAGCTCTAGCTGGCTCGTTGGTCGAGTAGCCGTCGCGAGGAACGAGCGACGGCGTATCGAGACCCACGGAGCTCAGCGGCGGAGTCGCCAGTGGCATCGACCGGGTCTCGATACGGCCGTCGCGGCTTCGTTCCTCAGCCGCGCCGTCCTACTCGACCACCGATGTTCCCTGACTCGTTGGTCGAGTAGCCGTCGTGAGGAACGAGTGACGGCGTATCGAGACCTGGTGGTCCGATGGGCTGGCCGGGGTCTCGATACGGGCGTCGCGGCTTCGTTCCTCAGCCGCGTCGTCCTACTCGACCACCGATGTTCGCTGGCTCGTTGGTCGAGTAGCCGTCGCGAGGAACG
This sequence comes from Nocardioides sp. SR21, assembly GCF_022761125.1. GTDB lineage: Bacteria > Actinomycetota > Actinomycetes > Propionibacteriales > Nocardioidaceae > Nocardioides. The sequence continues at coordinate 598,757 of NZ_JAKWJR010000001.1, forward strand.
AGTGACGGTGTATCGAGACCTGGTGGTCCGGTGCGCGGCTGGGTCTCGATACGGGCGTCGCGGCTTCGTTCCTCAGCCGCGTCGTCCTACTCGACCACCGATGTTCGCTGGCTCGTTGGTCGAGTAGCCGTCGCGAGGAACGAGTGACGGTGTATCGAGACCTGGTGGTCCGGTGCGCGGCTGGGTCTCGATACGGGCGTCGCGGCTTCGTTCCTCAGCCGCGTCGTCCTACTCGACCACCGATGTTCGCTGGCTCGTTGGTCGAGTAGCCGTCGCGAGGAACGAGTGACGGTGTATCGAGACCTGGTGGTCCGGTGCGCGGCTGGGTCTCGATACGGGCGTCGCGGCTTCGTTCCTCAGCCGCGTCGTCCTACTCGACCACCGATGTCCGCGACTCGTTCGGCGTGGACGTCATGCGGCTGCTACTCGACCACCGATGTCTGCGACTCGTTCGGCGTGGACGTCATGCCGACGGGGCTGCGCCGCTTACGGCGTGACGCCGTGGACGACCAGCGCTTCGTACGGGTCGACCGGGTCGCCGGCGCCGGGGCGCACCTCGAGGTGCAGGTGCGGGCCGGTCACGTGGCCGGTCGAGCCGACGGTGCCGATCAGGTCGCCGGCGCGGACCTCGTCGCCGGGGGAGACGTAGATCGAGGTCTGGTGGCAGAACCACAGCTCGGTGCCGTCGTCGAGCGTGACGACGGTCTTGTTGCCGTACGCGCCGTCGTACCCGGCCGAGGTCACGACGCCGTTGGCGACGGAGTGGATCGGGGTACCCGGGTCCGCGGCGAAGTCGAGACCGGTGTGGTAGCTCGACCAGAGGCCGTACTCGCCGAAGCGTGCGGTGAGGTGGTAGCCCGACAGCGGGATCACCCACTGGTTGAGCGCGAGCTTGTCGGACTGCGCCTGGGTCTTCTTCGCCAGCGCCAGGAGGGCGGCGTTGCGCTCCTTGAGCTGGTCCTCCGCCTCGGCGACCAGCTCGGCGTCGCTGCTGTCGCCGAGCGCGTCGCGCGCGGAGTCGCGGCTGACGGTCTGCCGGTCGAGGAGGCTGACGCGGGAGACGTCGCTGGCGCCGCTGAGGGCGCTGGCCTGGCTGAACCGGGTCGGCTGGTCGGAGATACCGCCGTTCGCCGCGGTGATGGCGCCACCGGCGGAGATCGCCAGGGCGGCCACGCCGAGCAGGACCGGGGGAGACGGGAGCAGCTTGAACAGCGGGCCGCGCGACGCGGTGTGCTTGCTCGCGCGGCGACCCCCGGGCTGGGCCTTCTCGGCCTTCGCCGGCTTCGGCTCGTGCGCGGTGCGGGCGGCGACCGGCGCGGCCTTCACCGGCTTCGGCGCCTTGGCGGTCTTCGGTGCCTTGGGCGCCTTGACGGCCTTGGGTGCCTTGCCCGGCTTCTCCGCGCGGCGCTTGCCGGCGACGGTGGCGGGCAGGAGGACGGTCTCGAACGTGTCGTCCATCGAGAGGGGAGCCGCGATGGGTGTCGTCTCCGCAACCGGGGTCGAGAGGTCCGAGGGACGACGGCCGGGGCCGCGACGTTCCGCTCGGTGGTTACCCATGGTGTAAGTGCTCTCCGCTGTTCTCGGGGTTCAGACGGCGAGGCCCGACTGTAACGGACCGATCACGGCGCCGGGAAACCAACGCCGAAAGTTGTGGACGAATTCTGTCGAGACACCCTGTCACACGGATGTCCCGATGAACCCATCGGCACTCATGCCCCGCCTGAGAGTCCATACACTCAGTAAATTCCTGTGCCCCCGGCCACGTGGTGAGCGTCACGTCTGGGTTAGCCTCCGGCTATGAGCAGCACAGCGACGCGCCGGATCCGGATCGTGGTGGGCAAGCCCGGGCTCGACGGGCACGACCGCGGCGCCAAGATCGTCGCCCGCGCGCTGCGCGACGCCGGTCACGAGGTGGTCTATACCGGGCTGCACCAGACGCCCGAGCAGATCGTGGAGACCGCGATCCAGGAGGACGCCGACCTGATCGGGCTCTCCGTCCTGTCCGGTGCGCACATGACGCTGTTCCGCCGGCTCGTCGAGCTCCTCGCCGAGCGCGACGCGTCCGACATCGTCATCTTCGGTGGTGGGATCATCCCGGAGGAGGACATCCCGCTGCTCGAGGAGATCGGGGTCGCCAAGGTGTTCACCCCGGGCGCGCCGACCACCGCGATCACCGGCTGGGTCAGCGAGCACTTCGCCGACTGACGGTCGGGTGACCCCGGTCGAAACCCGCCTGAGCGCGTGCCGGACGTCACGTAGCCCCGGCCTCGTCGTACTCCGCGAGGCGGGACTAAGGTGCCTGAGACACCCCTGAGCTCGTGGCGGCCTTACGCGCGCGCCCGCTCGCTCCGACAAAGAGGACTTGGTGGATCAGTGGATCTGATGGAGTACCAGGCGAAGGAGCTCTTCGCCAAGCACGGTGTGACCACGACGCTCGGCGTCGTCGTCGAGACCGCGGAGGCCGCCAAGGCCGCCGCTGAGCAGCTCGGCGGCGTGACCGTGATCAAGGCGCAGGTCAAGGCCGGCGGCCGCGGCAAGGCCGGCGGCGTCAAGCTGGCCAAGACGCCCGACGAGGCCTTCGAGCACGCGACGAACATCTTGAACCTGGAGATCAAGGGTCTCCCGGTCAACCGCGTGCTGGTGACCCCGGCGACCCCGCCGGAGGAGGAGTACTACTTCTCCTTCCTGCTGGACCGGTCGAACCGCCAGTACCTCTGCATCGCGTCGGTCGAGGGCGGTGTGGAGATCGAGGAGGTCGCCAAGACCAACCCCGACGCCGTCAAGCAGATCGCGATCGACCCGGGCGCGGGTGTGGACGAGGCGAAGGCGCGCGCGATCGCGACCGAGGCCAAGTTCCCCGAGCCGGTGTTCGAGCAGGCCGTGGCGATGATCCAGTCGCTCTACAAGGTCTTCGTGGAGGAGGACGCCACGCTCGTCGAGGTCAACCCGCTCGCGCGGCTGGCCGGTGACAAGCTCGAGGCCCTCGACGGCAAGGTGTCGCTCGACGACAACGCCTCCGAGGTGCGTCACCACGAGCACGAGGACTTCGTGATCCGCGATGAGGAGGACCCGCTCGAGGCGAAGGCCAAGGACAAGGGCCTCAACTACGTGAAGCTCGACGGCCAGGTCGGCATCATCGGCAACGGCGCGGGCCTGGTCATGTCGACCCTCGACGTCGTCGCGTACGCCGGCGAGAAGCACGGCGGCGTGAAGCCGGCGAACTTCCTGGACATCGGCGGCGGCGCCAACGCGCAGGTCATGGCCGACGGTCTCGACGTCATCCTCAACGACCCGCAGGTCAAGAGCGTGTTCGTGAACGTCTTCGGTGGCATCACCGCCTGCGACGAGGTCGCCAACGGCATCAAGGGCGCGCTGGAGATCCTCGGCGACGAGGCCAGCAAGCCGCTCGTCGTCCGCCTCGACGGCAACAACGTCGACAAGGGCCGCGCGATCCTGGCCGAGCTGAACCACCCGCTGGTCACGCTCGTCGACACGATGGACGGCGCGGCCGACAAGGCCGCCGAGCTGGCCAACAACAACGGCTGAGTGCCTGAGATAGAGAGCAGAGAGAGATGAGCATCTACCTCAACAAGGACAGCAAGATCATCGTCCAGGGCATCACCGGTGGCATGGGCTCCAAGCACACCACGCTGATGATCGAGTCCGGCAGCAACATCGTCGGCGGCGTCAACGCCCGCAAGGCCGGCACCACCGTCGAGCTGGCCGGCACCACCCAGCCGGTCTTCGGCTCGGTGGCCGAGGCGATGAAGGAGACCGGCGCCGACGTGTCGGTCGTCTTCGTGCCGCCGGCGTTCACCAAGGACGCGTGCATCGAGGCCATCGACGCGGGCATCGGCCTGCTCGTGGTCATCACCGAGGGCGTGCCGGTCCAGGACACCGCCGAGGTGTGGTCGTACCTGCAGGGCAAGTCCACGCGGATGATCGGCCCGAACTGTCCCGGCATCATCACGCCGGAGGAGTCGCTGGCCGGCATCACGCCGCACACCATCGCGGGCAAGGGTCCGGTCGGCCTCGTGTCGAAGTCGGGCACGCTGACCTACCAGATGATGTACGAGCTGCGTGACTTCGGGTTCTCGACCGCCATCGGCATCGGCGGCGACCCGATCGTCGGCACCACCCACATCGACGCCCTCGAGGCGTTCGAGGCGGACCCCGACACCAAGGCGATCGTGATGATCGGCGAGATCGGTGGCGACGCCGAGGAGCGGGCCGCGGCGTACATCAAGGACCACGTGACCAAGCCGGTCGTCGGCTACGTCGCGGGCTTCACCGCCCCGGAGGGCAAGACCATGGGCCACGCCGGCGCCATCGTCTCGGGCTCCTCGGGCACCGCGCAGGCGAAGAAGGAGGCCCTCGAGGCCGTCGGCGTGAAGGTCGGCAAGACGCCGTCCGAGACCGCCGAGCTGATGCGGGCCATCCTCAAGGAGCTCTAGCCCGAGAACCTCCGAGTTCTGTCGTACGACGGCCCGCCCGAGACTCTCGGGCGGGCCGTCGTCGTCTCAGCTCGCGCAGTGCTGGTCGCGGTGCATGAGGGCGATCGCCGCCACCTGCCCCCGCCAGATCTCGATCCGGTAGTAGCGGTCGTCGTACCCGGGCGGCGCGGCGGCGACGATGTCCTCGTCACCCTCGTTGCGTGGGTAGGCCGCCGCGACCTCGTCGTACGTCGAGCCCTCGTGGATGCGTTCCGGGGTCTCGAGGTCTCCGCGGATCCCGAGGTAGGCGACCCCGAGACCGGCTTGGATCCCGCCGGAGACGCCCGGGGCCTCGAAGAACCGGCACTGGTCGTTCTCGCCGACGATCTCGACGCCCGGCAGCGCGAGCAACCGGTCTGCCGCGAGGCCGAGCACGACCTGTCCGAAGCCCTCCGGGCCGAACGGCGGCTCCGCCGGGTACCGGGGGACTGCGGCTGTCCTCGGCTGCAGTGGCGAGGCGGACTGCACGGACATCGGAGGCGAACCGCTGCTCGGCGCCGCTGACCCCTCCGGCGCCGTCCGCTCGCCGCAGCCGGCGAGCAGGAGGACGGCGGCGAGGACCAGCGGCACGAACACCTTCATGCGGGTGAGACGTCATCGGCCCGCCGGTGGTTGTCGCACCTGACGTAGGAGTCGTTGATCCGCTGCGATCACGACCGCTACGTCAGGTGCGACAGGTCAGCAGCCCTCCGCGGCGAAGGTGCACATCGCGTCGACGACGCCGGTGGACTTCTCCGCCAGCAGGTCCGCTGTCTGCTGCACGACCTGCGGGTCTCCGCCACCCATCGAGTACGTCGAGTCCTGCAGGATCGCGTTGCCGACCTGGACCAGCTGCACCACGAACATGTCGCCGGCGTCGCTCATGTGGTTGGCATAGACGACCGACGACTCGCCGAGGCTGGAGGGAACGACGTCGACCCACCGCTTGCCGCCCTCGCTCTCCAGAGCGCAAGCCTGGGCGCTGGCCGCGACCCTCATCAGCTCCTGAGCCGCGTCGGACTCGCTCGGGTAGAGACCGAGCACCCTGTCCAAGCCGCCCTCAGACGGGTCGGTGTACGTCGCCTGACGAGCGTCCTTCGTGCCGTCGGCCGTCCACGACTGGTCGTCGCAGACGTCGACGTGCTGCTGCTCGTAGCCGTCGCGCTCCCGGGTGCCGTCGGGCATCTGGTCGCTGAGCGGGAAGTCCTCCGGGATCTGCTGTACCCACTCGGACGTCGTCGGCGGTGCGGGATCGACGTCGTCGGGCGAGCTCTGGCCGCCGGCGAAGATCGCGAACGGGGCCGCGATCACCGCGACGGCCGCAAGGCCGCCGACCGTTGCGAGCGTGTTGTTGCGACGGCGGATCCGGTTGCCGCGGCGGCGCACGTCGGCGGCGGGCATCGGGTTCATGGGAGGTCCTGGGATGCTGAAGTTCTCGAGCTCTTCGATGGGGTCAGGCATGGCTGAGTCCTTCCTCGTCCGCGAGGAGCGCCGCGAGCGCTGCGCGGCCGCGGCTGAGCCGGGCCTTGATCGTTCCTTCGGGGACGCCCATCTCACGGGCGACGTCGTGGACGGGAAGGTCCGCGATGTGGTGCAGCACCAACGCCTGCCGCTGCGCTTCGGGGAGCTGCTTGAGGGCGGTGACCAGCGCGACGTGTGACTCGCTGACCGCTGCCGCGGTGACCGGCGCGCTCACGGCGCGGTCGGCGGGGCGTCGGCCCCGCGTCGTACGTCGCCAGCGGCTCACCGCGATGCGGTACGCCGTCGTGCGCACCCACGCCTCGGGGTGCTCCGCCTTGTCGAGCTTCCTGCGGTGCGCCCAGGCTCGGGCGAACGCCTCCTGGACGCATTCCTGCGCCTCGTCGCGGTTCCCGATCATGGCGTAGATCTGGCCGGTGACGCGCTGGAACGACGCCGCGTAGAACTCGTCGAACTCGCGTTCGTCCATCGCCCCTCATCCCGTCTCGTGTGGTTGTTTCGGAGGGGATACGCCGTACCGGCCACCACGGTTGCATGGCGACGCGAGAAATCTCGGTAGAAATCTCGGGAGGTCAGCCGGTCCGCGGCTTGGGCATCGCGTCGAGCCGCGCCAGGGCCCGCTTGACCAGGGCGTCGAAGGCGTCGTTCGAGATCGTCGCCTTGCCGTCCGGGACGAAGCCGACCTGGGCGATCGAGGTGCCGTCGCGGACGATGCCCATGAGGAACTGCACCGACGTGTCGTCGGTGACCTCGGTGGTGAGGTGCCAGACGGTGATGTCGTAGCGCTGGCCCGCCGAGTGCAGGACCCGCTCGATGTCGGTGCCGAGGTGCTTGTCGGAGTCCGCGCAGGCCGCGAGCCGGTTGCGCACGTTCGCGACGAACTCCTTCGCCTTCTTCTCCGGCAGCGAGCCGACGGTCTCGGTGAGGCCGAACTGGTCGGCCAGCTTCGCGTCGGGGATCAGGAAGGTGCGGGTGACGTTGTTGCTCATGGAGCCGCCCGAGAAGTCCGCGCCGTCGCAGATGGTGGCGGCGGCGTTGGTGCGCGCCTGCTGCGGCTCGGTACCGACCCAGGGCTTGGCGATGCCGGCGACCGGCGGCAGGTCGACCTCGGCGAGCATCGCGGGGACCGGAGCGACCGGCACCGGGGGTACGGCGCGGAGCCGCGCGACCGTCGCGCAGGTGCCGCCGTCCGGCTGCTCACAGAGCCCGTCGACCGCCTCGGCGAGCAGGTCGGCGACGGCCTGCTGCTTCGGCTCCTTGCCGACCCTGGACTGGGTCACGGTGCTCGTGGTGATCAGGCCGGTGCGCGCCACGCCGGCGACCACGACGGAGCCGGGCTCGTCCCAGGTGCGCAGCAGGAGCAGCATCGCGTCGTCACCGACGCCGTCGACCGCGTGGGTCTCCAGCAGCTGGGCGCGGTCGTCCGGACAGCCGGCGAACCAGTCGACCGTGGTGTTGAACCCGCGTTTCGCAGCTCGGTCGCTGGTCGAGACCTCGGCCGTCTGGGTCACGGTCGCGGGCGCCTTCGCGCCGGTCGTGTCGAACGTCCGCACCAGGGCGGCGGCGCCGCCGGGATCGGCGTACCGGCTCTCCTGGCAGGGCACCACCAGGCCGTCGCCGCCGGTGTTGTCGTCGGTGTCGGTGACCGTCCAGCCGTTGCCGGGCACGAGTCGGGCGACGTCCTCGACCGGGAGCATCGCGTCCTCGGGGAGCTCGACGGGCTCGGGTGCGTTGCGCGTGTGGTTCGCCGCGCCGTGGTCGGACATCCGCTCGCGCGACAGGGTCGGTCGGACGCCGGCGGCGTCGGTGACCAGGGTGCCGGTCACGACGAGCACGGCGACGGTCGCGCCGACGCCGATCACGGTGTGGGTACGGCGGCGCGCGGCGCCGGCGCGGCGGATGATCGTCGGCCGCGGCCAGCGGTTGTCCTCGATGTACTCGCGGACCGGGTCGAAGACGGTGCGGATGCTGGTGGTGGGGACCTCGCGCGCCATGGCGAACTGCGCGGTGGCCGTCTGCAGCTCGCGCTCGGCGTCGGTGCGCGGCAGCCCGACCTCGCGGGCGATCTCGGCGAGCGAGGCGGTGGTGAGCTCGGTCAGCAGCAGCATCCGGCGCTGTGCGACCGGCAGCTTCCCGAGCGCGTCGAGCGTGGCCTTCACGTCGGGGTCGAGGCCCTTCTCGCGGTGCCACAGCTTCGCGGTGTGCCGCCGCTGGGCGTGCGAGCAGGCGCGGACCCGGGTCCAGGCTTCGGGGTCCTCCAGGCGGGAGACCTTCGCCCAGTGGTGCCACGTGACGACGAACGCGTCGCGCACGGCCCCGCGGGAGGCCGGGAGGTCGCCAGTCAGGCAGTACGTCAGCACCAGGAGGCGGGTGCGGACGTCCTTGTAGTACTGGTCGAACTCGTCGGGGTCCTTCATGGCGTGATCAACCGTAGCCCGAGCCGACTGTCGAGGCCGAACCGGCGTGGGAGCCCCGGTACGGCGGTCCGGCCGGGTGATGATGGCCGAGCCATGACTTCGCTGCTCCCCGGTTCGTCCACGGCCCTGACCGGGTCCGGTGACCGCCACGACGCCCGGCACCGCCGGCCCCTGGTCCTGGTCGCGGCCCTCGGTGGGATCGGCGCCGCCCTGGCGCCCCTCCTGGTCTGCCTCGGGGTCGGGGTCGTCGGGTGGTTCCTGTCCGACGCCGGCACCCACGGGACGCCCCGCGGTGGGCTGCGGGTGGGCGCACTGGGCTGGCTGATGGCGCACGGCTCCGGGGTGCACGTCGACGGCGTGGCGGTCACCGTCATGCCGCTGGGCATCACCGCGCTGGTCGCCTGGACGATCTGGCGGCTCGGCCACCGGGTCGGCGACTCGGTCTCCGGGCACGGTCCGGACGCCGACCGGATCGCCGACGGCGAGCGCGACTGGACCGTGCTGGTCGCGACCACCGTCTTCACGGTCGGGTACCTCGTGGTGACGATCCTCACGCTGCGGATGGCGGGCGGAGCGGACGTCGGCCTCGCGGGCGGCCGGGTGGTCCTCTGGGCGATCGCCCTGTGCCTGACCGCCGGGTTCGCCGGCATCGCCACGGGCTCCGGCCGGGCCGCGATCTGGGCGGCGTACCTCCCGGCCGCGGCGCGGGCCGCCGGCGCTCTCGCGCTGCGGATCGTCGGGGGCTACCTGATCCTGTCGACCGCCGTGTTCCTCGTCGCGCTGGCCGTGGACTTCGACACCGCGGTCAACGTGATGTCGCGGCTGCACACCGACGCCGGCGACGCGACCACGTACACCGCGCTGTGCCTGACGCTGGTCCCGAACGCCGCCCTGTTCGCCGGCTCCTACCTGCTCGGCCCCGGCTTCGTGGTCGGCACCGGCACCCTCGTCTCCCCGTCGCTGGTCTCGATCGGGCCGCTGCCGATGTTCCCGCTGTTCGCGGCGCTGCCCGGCAACGGCCCGACGCCCGCGTGGACGCCGTACCTCCTGGCGCTGCCGCTGCTGCTCGCGGCGTTCGTCGCCGCCCGCCGCCAGCGCCGCAACCCGACGCTGCGCTGGGACGAGGGCGCGCTGCGTGGCTGCGCCGGCGGCGTGCTGGCCGGGGTGCTGCTCGGGCTCCTGACCGCGATCGCCGGTGGCGCGGTCGGCCCCGGCCGGATGCGCGACTTCGGGCCGGAGACGTTCGACGTGCTGGTGCACGCGATCACGGCCTTCGGCATCGGCGGGCTGCTCGGCGGGCTGGCGATGACCTGGTGGCAGCGTCGGGCCTCCCGCGAGGCTTCCCTAGACTCCGAGGCGTGAGCACCCGCCGCATCGTCGTCCTCGTCTCGGGCTCGGGCACCAACCTCCAGGCCCTGATCGACGCGTCCGCCGACCCGTCGTACGGCGTCCAGATCGCGGCGGTCGGTGCCGACCGTGAGGACATCGAGGGCCTGGCCCGCGCCGAGCGGGCGGGCATCCCGACGTTCGTGAAGAAGGTCGGGCAGTTCACCAGCCGTGAGCACTGGGACCGGGCGCTGGCCGACACCGTCGGTGGCTTCGAGCCCGACCTCGTGGTCCTCGCCGGGTTCATGAAGCTGGTCGGCGCCGAGTTCCTCGAGCGGTTCGACGGGCGCGTGGTGAACACGCACCCCGCGTTGTCGCCGTCGTTCCCCGGCACCCGCGGTCCCGCCGACGCGCTGGAGTACGGCGTCAAGGTCACCGGCGCGACCCTGTTCATCGTCGACGCGGGCGTCGACACCGGGGCGATCGTCGCGCAGACCGTCGTCCCGGTCGAGGAGGACGACACCGTCGAGACGCTCCACGAGCGGATCAAGGTCGCCGAGCGGCTGATGCTGGTCGATGCCGTCGGGCGGATGGCGCGTGAGGGGTACGTCGTCGACGGCCGCCGAGTCCGGATAGGCTGAGCGCACACGACTGGCGCAGGTGGGTGACCACCGGGGAGTGACGCCGGGGAGCATCGTCCGCCTGGGTGCCCCTTCATCCACGCAGCCACCCACGCAGCAGGAGAGTCCGTGTCAGACAACCGCATCCCGATCAAGCGCGCCCTGGTCTCCGTCTACGACAAGACCGGTCTCGAGGACCTGGTCCGCGGCCTGCACGACGCCGGCGTCGCGCTGGTGTCGACCGGCGGCTCCGCGGCGCTGATCGAGCGCCTCGGCGTGCCGGTGACCAAGGTCGAGGACCTCACCGGCTTCCCCGAGTGCCTCGACGGCCGGGTCAAGACGCTGCACCCCCGGGTGCACGCGGGCATCCTCGCCGACCGCCGCCTCGACACCCACGTCCAGCAGCTCGCCGACCTCGGCGTCGAGCCGTTCGACCTGGTGATCTCGAACCTCTACCCGTTCGTGCAGACCGTCGCCTCCGGCGCGAGCCCCGACGAGTGCGTCGAGCAGATCGACATCGGCGGCCCGTCGATGGTCCGCGCCGCGGCCAAGAACCACCCGTCGGTCGCGATCGTCACCTCGCCCGACAGCTACGCCGACGTCCTCGAGGCGGTCGCCGCCGGCGGCTTCACGATCGACCAGCGGCGCGCGCTGGCCGCCGAGGCGTTCGTGCACACCGCGTCGTACGACGTCGCGGTCGCGTCGTGGATGGGCAACGTGCTCACCGACTCGTCCGAGGGCACCGGCTTCCCCGCATGGGTCGGCGGCACCTACGAGAAGGCCGCGGTGCTCCGGTACGGCGAGAACCCGCACCAGAAGGCCGCGCTGTACCTCAACGGCTTCGGGCCGGCCGGGCTCGCCCAGGCCGAGCAGCTGCACGGCAAGGAGATGTCGTACAACAACTACGTCGACACCGACGCCGCGCGTCGCGCTGCGAACGACTTCGACGAGCCCGCCGTCGCGATCATCAAGCACGCCAACCCGTGCGGCATCGCGGTCGGCACCGACATCGCCCAGGCCCACCAGCGCGCCCACGAGTGCGACCCGGTCTCGGCGTTCGGCGGCGTGATCGCCGCGAACCGGCCGGTCTCGGTCGAGATGGCCCGCCAGGTCGCTGAGGTCTTCACCGAGGTGATCGTCGCGCCCGGGTACGACGAGGGCGCGGTCGAGATCCTGCAGGGCAAGAAGAACATCCGGATCCTCGTGGCCGACACCGCGGCCGGCTCCCCGGTCGAGACCCGCCCGATCTCCGGTGGGCTGCTGATGCAGCAGGTCGACCACGTCGACGCCGAGGGCGACGACCCGTCGACCTGGACGCTGGCCACCGGCGAGGCCGCCTCGCCCGAGGTGCTCGCGGACCTCGCGTTCGCCTGGAAGGCGTGCCGCGCGGTGAAGTCGAACGCGATCCTGCTCGCCAAGGACGGCGCCTCGGTCGGCGTCGGCATGGGCCAGGTCAACCGGGTCGACTCCTGCAAGCTCGCCGTCGAGCGGGCGGGGGAGCGGGCGGTCGGCTCGGTCGCCGCCTCCGACGCGTTCTTCCCGTTCGAGGACGGCCCGCAGATCCTGATCGACGCGCAGGTCGCCGCGATCGTGCAGCCGGGCGGCTCGGTCCGCGACGAGCTGACCATCGAGGCATGCAAGGCGGCCGGCGTGACGATGTACTTCACCGGCACCCGGCACTTCTTCCACTGAGCCACGGCGAGGCCGAGGCGTGCAGTGGCAAGGTCGAGTGCGCCCGCGACCGAGGGACGAGGTCGTGACGGCGTGGACCGAGACCTGCCCCATGACGGGTCTCGATACGCCGCCTCGTTCCTCGGCGGCTACTCGACCACCGACGAATCATGAGTGAAAGGATGCGGTCGTGACTGCACAGAAGCTGGACGGCACCGCCACGCTCAAGGCGATCAAGGCCGACCTCACCGCGCGGGTGGCGAAGCTGCGCGAGCAGGGCGTCGTGCCCGGGCTCGGCACGGTGCTGGTCGGGGACGACCCGGGCTCGCACTGGTACGTCGGCGCCAAGCACAAGGACTGCGCCGAGATCGGCATCGAGTCGATCCGCGTCGACCTCCCGGCCACGGCCACGCAGGCCGAGGTCGAGGCGGAGATCGACCGGCTGAACGCCGACCCCGCGTGCACCGGGTTCATCGTGCAGCAGCCGACCGGGCTCGACGAGTTCCGGCTGCTCTCGCGCGTCGACCCCGACAAGGACGTCGACGGCCTGCACCCGGTCAACCTCGGTCGCCTGGTGCTGGGGGAGAAGGGCTCGCTGCCCTGCACCCCGATCGGCTGCATCGAGCTGCTGCGCCGCCACGGCGTGGAGCTCAACGGTGCCGAGGTCGTCGTGGTCGGTCGAGGTCTCACCGTCGGCCGCCCGATGGGCCTGCTCCTCACCCGGCGCAGCGAGAACTCCACGGTCACGCTCTGCCACACCGGCACCCGCGACCTGGCCGCGCACACCCGCAACGCCGACGTGATCGTCGCCGCCGCCGGTGTGCCCGGCATCATCCGCGGTGACATGGTCAAGCCCGGCGCCGCCGTACTCGACGTGGGCGTCTCGCGGGTCGACGGCAAGATCGCCGGCGACGTCGCCGATGACGTGTGGGACGTCGCGGGCTGGGTGTCGCCGAACCCGGGCGGCGTCGGCCCGATGACCCGCGCGATGTTGCTGTCGAACATCGTCACGACCGCCGAGCAGTCGGTGGCGTGAACGACCTCCAGCCACCGCAGAACGAGCCCGAGCCGGTCTCGGCGGAACCCGAGCCGGTCGAGGGCGGGCGTCGCTACCCGTCCACGATCGGGGGCGCGTTCTACCTGGTCGTGCTCGCGGTCGTCGCGGTCTCGATCGGGATCGTCGCGTCCGGCAACTGGCGGCTCGGGGTGAGATGGTTCGGCGGTGCGCTGGTGTTCGCGGCGCTGGTCCGCGCGCTGCTGCCGGCCAAGGACGCCGGCATGCTCGCCGTACGCCGCCGCTGGTGGGACTGCCTCCTGCTGGCGGGGAGCGGCGCGGCGCTGATCTTCCTCGCGATCTCGATCCCGGACCAGCCGGTGTAGGTCTCAGCCGTCGCAGTTTCACCATGTTATGGAGGTGAACCTGCACTTCTCATGGCCTGCACGCCGTGGGAAGTGCAGGCTCGTCTGCATCACCTGGTGAAACTGCGACGACGCCCTGACATGCCGAAGCGGCGCAGTCCCGTGGGACGACGCCCTGACATGCCGAAGCGGCGCAGTCCCGTGGGACTGCGCCGCTTCGTGTGGCCTCGATACGCCGGTCGCGGCTTCGTTCCTCAGCCGCGCGGCTACTCGACCTGGCTGCTGGATCCCAGCCTTCGCGAGCTCAGGCTGGGGCAGCTCAGCCTCGATACGCCGGTCGCGGCTTCGTTCCTCAGCCGCGCGGCTACTCGACCTGGCTGCTGGATCCCAGCCTTCGCGAGCTCAGGCTGGGGCAGCTCAGCCTCGATACGCCGGTCGCGGCTTCGTTCCTCAGCCGCGCGGCTACTCGACCTGGCTGCTGGATCCCAGCCTTCGCGAGCTCAGGCTGGGGCAGCTCAGATCAGGCCGAGCTCGGTGACCGCGTTGCGCTCGTCGGCGAGCTCGGCGGTCGAGGCGTCGATCTTGGCGCGCGAGAAGTCGTCGATCTCGAGGCCCTGGACGATCTCCCAGTCGCCGTTCTTCGTGGTGACCGGGAACGAGGAGATCAGGCCCTCCGGGACGCCGTAGGAGCCGTCGGAGACGACCGCCATCGACACCCAGTCACCCTCGGGGGTGCCGTGCAGCCAGTCGCGGGCGGCGTCGACGGTGGCCGACGCGGCCGAGGCGGCCGACGACGAGCCGCGGGCGTCGATGATCGCGGCGCCGCGCTTGGCGACGGTCGGGATGAACGTGTCGGCGATCCACGCCTGGTCGTTCACGACCTCGGCGGCGTTCTTGCCGGCGATCTCGGCGTGGAAGATGTCGGGGTACTGGGTGGCCGAGTGGTTGCCCCAGATCGTCATCTTCTTGATGTCGGTGACCGCGGCGCCGGTCTTCGCGGCCAGCTGCGAGATCGCGCGGTTGTGGTCGAGGCGGGTGAGCGCCGAGAACCGGTTCTGCGGGATGTCGGGGGCGTTCGTCATCGCGATCAGCGCGTTGGTGTTGGCCGGGTTGCCGGTGACGCCGATGCGGACGTCGTCGGCGGCGACCTTGTTGAGGGCCTTGCCCTGGGCGGTGAAGATCGCGCCGTTGGCCGACAGCAGGTCGCCACGCTCCATGCCCGGGCCGCGCGGGCGGGCGCCGACGAGCAGCGCGAGGTTCACGCCGTCGAAGATCTTCTCGGCGTCGTCGCCGATCTCGACGCCGGCGAGGTTCGGGAACGCGCAGTCGTCGAGCTCCATCACGACGCCCTCGAGCGCCTTGAGCGCGGGCGTGATCTCCAGCAGCCGCAGCTCGATCGGGCGGTCACCGAGCAGCGAGCCGCTCGCCAGACGGAACAGCAGGCTGTAGCCGATCTGGCCGGCGGCGCCGGTCACGGCGACCTTCAACGGGGTAGAGCTCACGACGACTCCTTCAGGCGATGGTCACTTCTGCCTTCCGACGCTAGCAGCGGAGCGGGGTCTCGTCGCACGCGGCCTCCGGGGCTGGGATGCTGGGCACATGACGAGGTGGGGGAGTACGGCGCTGCTCCCTCTGCTCCTCGTCCTCGCCGCCTGCGGCAGCGCCTCGGTGTCCAGCCCGCCGAGCGGTGTGGACGAGCTGGTGATCCCGACACCGGGCCCGGACCCGGCCGACTTCGTCGACACCGTCGACAACCCGTGGTTCCCCCTCGAGCCCGGCACGACCTGGACCTACACGGTCAACGACACCGCCGGCGCGCACCCGATGACCGTCACCGTGGAGCCCGGCCCCGAGGTCGCCGGCGTACCGACGACCGCGCGGGTGACCACCGAGGGCGAGAGGGTCCTGACCGACTGGTTCGCCCAGGACGACCGCGGCAACGTCTGGTGGTTCGGCCGGGAGGACAGCTGGGAGGCCGGCGTCGACGGCGCCGAGGCCGGGCTCGCGATGGCCGAGACCCCGCGCGTCGGCGACGGCTACCGGCCGGCGTTCGCTCCGGGGGTCTCCGAGGACACCGCGACCGTCACCTCGCTCGACGACCGGGTCACCGTGCCGGTCGGCACGTTCGAGACGCTGCTCGTCGACGGCCGCTCCGAGCTGGAGCCGGGGGTGCACACGGAGTGGTCGTACGCCGAGGGGCTCGGCCTGGTCGCCGAGCAGGTCGTGTCCGGCAGCTACCGGTCCGTACGCCTGGAGCGCGTGGAGCCCTGACCGCTACTGGCGGATCTGGGTCCCGCCGTCGCCGGGCTCGCCCTCGGGCCACTGGTTCTCCGAGGCCGGGGGCGCGGCCTGCTGCCGAGCGGCCTGCTCCTCGGCCTCCTGCTGCGCGGCCTGGTGGGCCCGCCACTGCTCGGGGGTGTGGCCGACCGGGTGCCACTGCTGGCCGACCGGGTCCCACTGCCACCCGTCCTGCACGATCGGGGCGGCGGCGGAGTACCCCGACGAGCCCGAGGAGCCCGGGGAGCCGGCGTCCTCCTGGTTCCACTGCTGCTGGTACTGGTCCGGGCCGTCGACGACCCGCGACCGGCCGAACGTGAGGCCGGAGCCCGGGATCGGGTCGGCTCCCCGGCCGAACACGAACGGGTACGCGAGGCCGGCCAGGGCCGCGCCGATCGTCGGGGCCAGGATGAACAGCCACAGCTGCTCGATCGCGTCGGGTCCGGCGAACAGGGCCGGGCCGATCGAGCGGGCCGGGTTCACGGACGTACCGGTGGCCGGGATCATCACGAAGTGGATCGCGGCCAGCGTGAAGCCGATCGCGAGCGGCGCCAGCGCCGGGTGCTCGAAGCGCTCGTCGGTCACGGAGAGGATCACGGTCACGAACACCGCGGTCATCACCAGCTCGAGCAGGAACGCCGCCCACCACTCGTAGCCGCTGCCCACGTCGCCGAAGGCGTTCTGCCCCATGTTGCCCTCGGCGTCGAAGTCCGCGAAGCCCTGCAGCAGCACGAACAGCGCGAGCGCGCCGAGCAGGGCGCCAGCCAGCTGCGCGACGACGTACGGCCCGACGTTCTTCCAGGTCATCCGGCCGCTGAGTGCGGCACCGACGGACACCGCCGGGTTGAAGTGCGCGCCGGAGATCCGTCCGACCGCGTAGACCATCACCATCACCGCGATGCCGAAGGTCAGGCCGATCGTGGTGTTGTCGCTGCCCACCCCGCCGTAGGTCGGATAGACGACCGACCCGCAGCCGAAGAACACCAGGACGAACGTCCCGATCACCTCGGCCGTGAGCTTGTGCTGGATCGTGGGCGTGGTGGGCTCGGCCATGCGCATGCTCCCCTCGGAGGGCGTCCCCTCGAACGCCTGCCCCTGAACTCTAGTCCCGTTGCCCGCTCTTGGGCCGGATGCCAAGGTGGGAGCGCCGAGCACCTCAGGTATCTTGATATCAAGCAATCGCACCCGATCCCAGGAGCGTCGAAGCATGGCCACGATCATCTACACCCACACCGACGAGGCGCCGCTGCTGGCGACGTACTCGTTCCTGCCGATCATCCAGGCGTACGCCGCCAAGGCGGGTGTGGACGTGGAGACCCGCGACATCTCGGTGGCGGCCCGCATCCTGGCCCAGTTCGGCCTGGCCGACGACGCGCTCGGTGAGCTCGGCGCGCTGGCCAAGACGCCCGAGGCCAACATCATCAAGCTGCCCAACGTCTCCGCCTCGATCCCGCAGCTGAAGGCGGCGATCAAGGAGCTGCAGGAGCAGGGCTTCGACGTCCCGGACTACCCGGAGAACCCGCAGTCCGAGGCCGACAAGGCGATCGTCGCGAAGTACGACAAGGTCAAGGGCTCGGCCGTGAACCCGGTCCTGCGCGAGGGCAACTCCGACCGCCGCGCGCCGCTGTCGGTCAAGAACTACGCGAAGTCCCACCCGCACCGCATGGGCGCGTGGACCTCCGACTCCAAGACCAACGTCGCGACCATGGGCAAGGACGACTTCCGCTCCAACGAGCAGTCCGTCGTGATCCCCGCCGACGACACCCTGACCATCAAGCTCGTCGCCGCGGACGGCACCGAGACCGTGCTGAAGACCGGCATCAAGGTCCTCGCCGGCGAGGTCGTCGACGCCACGTTCATGAGCGTCGCCGCGCTGCGCCGCTTCCTCACCGAGCAGATCGCCCGCGCCAAGGCCGAGGACGTGCTGTTCTCCGCGCACCTCAAGGCCACGATGATGAAGGTCTCCGACCCGATCATCTTCGGCCACGTCGTGCAGGCGTTCTTCCCGACGCTGTTCCAGCAGTACGGCGAGCAGCTCGCCGCTGCCGGCATCTCCCCGAACGACGGCCTCGGCGCGCTCCTCAACGCCGTCAGCAGCCTGCCCGAGGGCGACGCCATCAAGGCCGCCGTCGACGCCGGTCTCGCCGAGGGCCCGGCCCTCGCGATGGTCGACTCCGACAAGGGCATCACGAACCTGCACGTGCCGTCCGACGTCATCATCGACGCCTCGATGCCGGCGATGATCCGCACCAGCGGCCACATGTGGGGACCGGACGGCAACGAGGCGGACACCCTCGCGGTGATCCCGGACTCGTCGTACGCCGGCGTCTACCAGACCGTGATCGACGACTGCCGCGCGAACGGCGCCTTCGACCCGGCCACGATGGGCTCGGTGCCGAACGTCGGCCTGATGGCCCAGGCGGCCGAGGAGTACGGCTCGCACGACAAGACGTTCGAGATCGCGGCCGCGGGCACCGTCCAGGTCCTCAACGAGGCGGGCGACGTGCTGATCGAGCACGCCGTCGAGCCGGGCGACATCTGGCGCGCCTGCCAGACCAAGGACGCCCCGATCCGCGACTGGGTCAAGCTCGCCGTCACCCGCGCTCGCGCCTCGGCCACCCCGGCGGTCTTCTGGCTCGACGAGACTCGCGCCCACGACGCGAACCTGATCGCCAAGGTCAAGGAGTACCTGCCGGAGCACGACACCGATGGCCTGACCATCGAGATCATGGCCCCGGCCGCCGCCACGGCGTACTCCCTCGAGCGCATCCGCAAGGGCGAGGACACCATCTCGGTCACCGGCAACGTGCTGCGCGACTACAACACCGACCTGTTCCCGATCCTCGAGCTCGGTACGTCCGCGAAGATGCTCTCGGTCGTCCCGCTGATGAACGGCGGCGGCCTCTTCGAGACCGGCGCCGGCGGATCCGCGCCAAAGCACGTGCAGCAGCTGGTCAAGGAGAACTACCTGCGCTGGGACAGCCTCGGTGAGTTCTTCGCCCTGGTGCCGTCGCTCGAGCTGTACGCCGAGCAGGCGGGCAAGCCGGGCGCCAAGGTGCTCGCCGACACCCTCGACCGGGCGACCGGCACGTTCCTCAACGAGGACAAGTCGCCGACCCGTCGCGTCGGCGGCATCGACAACCGCGGCTCGCACTTCTACCTGGCGCTCTACTGGGCCCAGGAGCTCGCGAACCAGACCGACGACGCCGACCTGGCCGCCGCGTTCAAGCCGCTGGCGGACACGCTGACCGCGAGCGAGCAGCAGATCGTCGACGAGCTGATCGCCGTCCAGGGCGCGCCCGCCGACATCGGTGGCTACTACCGCCCCGACGACGCCAAGGCGTCCGAGGTGATGCGGCCGTCGAAGACGCTGAACGAGGCCATCGCGTCCCTTGGCTGAGAACCAGGAGCCCCAGGGCGAGCCTCAGTTCGACCGCTGGTCGCGACCGGCAGCGCTGAGCACGCGAGGCTATGTCCTCGTGGCGCTCGTGCCGCTGCTGGTCGCGGCCATCGCGTTCGGCGCGGTGACCGTCTTCGCGTCCGACGAGCCGGAGCTCAGCGGCACGACCGTGCAGCTGCCGACCTCGAGCTGGAAGCCCGGCCAGGGCGGCGACGACGCGCTCATCCAGGGCGTGCTGCGGATGGACGACGACTACTGCGTCTACCTCGAGTCCGGCCAGGACCAGGTCTACGCGGTCTGGCCGGCGGGCTGGCGTGCCACCCGCGACGGTGAGCTGCTCACGATCTACAACGGCGACCTCGAGGTCGTCGCCCGCGACGGCGACGCGATCTCGACCGGCGGCGGGTTCGTCCCGGTGGCGACGTACGAGGGTGAGCCCTGCCTGCCCGAGAGCGGTGACGTCGCCGCGGTGCAGGGCGACGTCACCGTCACTCAGTAGGTCAGTAGCGGTAGCCGGACACCAGGTCCTGGAGCTGGCTGGACATCCGGGACAGCTCGGCCACGGCACCGTGGAGGTGCTGGACGCCCTCGTTGGTGTCGTTGGACGCGCTGGCGACACCACCGATGTTGCCGGCGATCTCGCCGGTGCCGGAGGCGGCCTCGTGGACGTTCCGGTTCATCTCCTGCGTGGTGAGCGTCTGCTCCTCGACCGCTGCGGCGATTGTGGTCTGGGAGTCGCTGATCCGGGTGACGACCTCGCCGATCTGCGAGATCGCGTCGACAGCGCTGGCGCTGTCGGCCTGGATGGCCTGGACCCGGCGGGCGATGTCCTCGGTGGCCCGCGCGGTCTCCTGAGCGAGCTCCTTGACCTCGTTGGCCACGACCGCGAAGCCCTTGCCGGCCTCGCCGGCGCGCGCGGCCTCGATGGTCGCGTTGAGCGCGAGCAGGTTGGTCTGCTCGGCGATCGAGGTGATCGCCTTGATGACGTCACCGATCTCCTGGGAGCTCGTGCCGAGCTTGCCGACGGTCACGCTGGTCTGCTCGGCGGTGTGCACGGCCTCGGTGGCCACCGTGACGGCCTCGTTGGCGCTCCGGGCGATCTCGTGGATCGAGGCGCCCATCTGCTCGGCCCCGGCGGCGACGGTCTGCACGTTCTGCGAGACGACGTCGGCGGCGGCGCTAACGATCGCGGCCTGCGAGGTCGTCTCGTGGGAGGAGGCGGAGATCGTGTTGGAGGTGACCTCGATCTCCTCGGCCGTGCTCGCGACCAGGGTCGCCGACTCGGCCAGCGTGGAGATGATCTCGCGCAGCGAGCCGACG
This sequence comes from Nocardioides sp. SR21, assembly GCF_022761125.1. GTDB lineage: Bacteria > Actinomycetota > Actinomycetes > Propionibacteriales > Nocardioidaceae > Nocardioides. The sequence goes on from NZ_JAKWJR010000001.1 coordinate 619,098, forward strand.
GTCGTGTCGAACGACGCGGCCAGCTGGCCGAGCTCGTCCTTCTGGCTGATGCCGGCCGAGGCGGTGAGGTCGCCCTCGGCCACCTTGCCGAGAGCGTCCACGCACGCGCGCACCGGGCGGACGATCGAGCGGGTGACGGCGATGCCGAGGACCACGGCGAGCGCGAGCGCCACGGCGACCACGCCGAAGATCAGGGTCATCGACTTGTCCGCGGCAGCGTCGGACTTCTTCGCGAGGGCGTCGGTCCGCTTGCTGATGTCGGCCGAGAGTGCGTCGGCGGAGTCGAGGAGCGCGAGCCAGGAGTCCGCGAGCTCACCCGAGTTCATCACGTCGAACACCGGCCCGAGGTTCTCCGGGTCCGCCTTGCCGAGCATCTCGGTCCACGCGTGCGAGGCGGCGAAGAAGTCGTCCCACTGCTGCGAGATCGTGGCGAACTGCGCACGCTCGGACGCGGTCATCGCGTCGGTGTCGACGCCGGCGAGGACGTCGTACACGACGCCCTCGGCCTCGATCAGGCCGGACATGTTGTCCGCCTTCGGGAGGACGGCGGCCGCCGGGTCGCCGGTCGTGGCGGCCTCGGCGTAGATGTAGCCCTGCCAGCCGCTCACGTTCTCGTCGAGGCGACGCAGCTCGTTGATGTCGTCGCGGACGCTCGCCAGCCGCTCGCCGTCGTCACGCAGCGAGACCTGCTCCTTGGCCGCCACCACGCCGGTGGCGCCGACGACGACGAGCAGGAGGCAGAGCAGGCCGAAGGCCGCGCCCAGCCGACGACCCACGGACAGGTCTTTCATGATCTTGCGCACTGCGAGGACACCTCTTCCAAGGCATGGAGACATGCCAGCGATGGCTGACGTTCCTCCCGTCGGCAGGCAGTGGCCCGACCTGAGCCCGGACCGGGTTAAGGAACCGTCACGGAATAGGTCACTCGGCCGTTCCGTTGGAGACTGGCAGTGCTGCGTACGCCGTCAGCCGACCCGACCCGACGACCGGAAGTGCTCTGCGTGACGACGACCACCTCTGCCCCCGCCGAGATCTCGGCGACGCGGGCCGCGCACTTCCGGCTGGCCGTCTTCGCGCTCGCCGTCGGCGGCTTCGCGATCGGCACGACCGAGTTCGTGACGATGGGTCTGCTCCCGCAGATCGCCGAGGGCGTCGGCGTCTCGATCCCGGCCGCCGGCAACGTGATCGCGGCGTACGCGCTCGGGGTCGTCGTCGGCGCCCCGCTGATCGCGGTGTTCGGCGCCAAGCTGCCGCGCCGGGCCCTGCTGGTCTGGCTGATGGTCGCGTACGCCGTCTTCAACGTGCTGAGCGCGGCCGCGAACAGCTACGGCGTCCTGTTCTTCGCCCGCTTCCTCGACGGCCTGCCGCACGGCGCCTACTTCGGCGTCGCCTCGCTCGTCGCAGCCAGCATGGCCGCGCCCGAGCGGCGCGGTCGTGCCGTGGCCAGCGTGATGCTCGGCCTGTCGGTCGCGAACGTGATCGGCGTTCCGGTGGCGACCTGGCTCGGTCAGCAGCTCGGTTGGCGGGTGGCGTACCTCTCCGCGGCCGGCCTCGCGCTGCTGACGGTCGTGCTGGTGCTCGCGTTCGTGCCGTCCTGCCCGGGCAACCCGGAGGCGACCGGCCGCCGGGAGCTGCAGTTCTTCCGCAACGGGCAGGCGATGCTCACGCTGCTGGCCGGCGCCGTGGGCTTCGGCGGCATGTTCGCGGTCTACTCCTACATCGCCCCGCTCGTCACCGACGTCGGCGGGCTGGGGGACTCGGCGGTCCCGGTGTTCACGGCCGTGTTCGGCCTCGGCATGGTGGCCGGCACCTGGGTCGCGGGCCGGCTGGGCGACTGGTCGGTGTTCCGCACCCTGATCTGGTCGGGGATCGGGTCCGGCCTGGTGATGCTGCTGGTGTGGGCGACCGCGCCGTGGGGCTGGGGCCTGATGCCGGCGATCTTCCTGGTCACCGCGATCGGCTCGGTGCTGGTCATCAACCTGCAGCTGCGGCTGATGGCGGTCTCGGGCGAGGCCCAGACTCTCGGCGCGGCCATGAACCACGCCTCGCTCAACCTGGCGAACGCGCTCGGCGCCTGGCTCGGCGGGGTCGTGATCGCCGCGGGCTACGGCTACCGATCGCCCGCGCTCGTCGGCGCGGCGCTGTCGGTGCTCGGTGTCGGCGTGCTCCTCTGGTCGGCCCACTCGGCGCGCAGCAGGTCGTAGCCGACCAGGTCCGCCGGGGCGCCGTCGCCGGTGTGCGTCGCCTCCCGCTGGACGCCGATCCGCCGCATGCCCAGGCGCTCCAGCACCTTCCACGAGGCGCTGTTGCCGGTGGCGGCGAAGCCGGAGAGCCGCGGCAGCTCGAGCACCTCGAAGCCGTGGTCGACCGCGAGCCGGGCAGCCGTGGCCGTGAGCCGGCGCCCCCGCGCGTCGGGGTGGGTCCAGTAGCCGATCTCGGGCTCGCCGCCGGAGATCCGGTGCAGCCCGACCGCGCCGAGCAGCAGGTCGTCGTCCTCCGTGCACCACGCCCACGTGACCGTGTGGTTGGTCGCGAGCCGCTCGGTCACCTGCTCGACGTAGCGACGGCCGTCCTCCTCGTCGAAGCCCCGAGGGAAGAACGAGAGCCAGAACTGGGTGTCCGCGTCGCCGATGCCCTCCGCGACCCGGGGTACGTCGGCCTCGGTGAACGGCCGCAGCCGGACCCCGTCGCCGACGACCACCGGGTTGTCGAGCCAGGTGCTGCTCGGCTCGCGGGGGTCGTCGCGCAGCAGCGTGCCCACCCAGGCGTCGCGGAGCTCGCCGCGCTGCGGCTGCCACTTCCGGACGGTGCCCTCGACCGTGAACCCGATCTTCCAGGCCAGCCGGCGCGACGCCCAGTTGCCGACGTGGGCCCACCAGATCACCGTGTGGAGGCCCTTCTCCTCGAAGCCCCACTCGAGCAGCAGCCGGAGGCCGCGCTCGACGTACCCGGTGCCGCGGGCCCAGGGGTGCGAGCCGTAGCCGATCTCCCCGCGCCCGTTGCCCTCGTTGCGCAGCGACGCACTACCGGCGTACCGGCCCTCGGCCTCGATCACGAAGCCCCACTCCGAGTCGTCGGCCCAGCCGCGTGGCATCAGCTCGCCGATGAAGAACTCGGCGTCGGACGTTGCGTACGGCACCGGGATCGTCGTCCAGCGCTGCGAGTCGGGGTCCTGGGACTGCTCGAAGACGCCGGTCACGTCATCGGGCCGGTGGGCCCGCAGCGTGACGACGCCGTCGGTGAGGGTGGGGATCACCGGTGCACCCTAGAGCGCATCACCCCGGATGCTCGAATGACTATCCGTATGGGTCAGAATGGCCCCCATGTCCACCACGACCGCACCCGAGGTGTCGGCGTCCGTGCAGGGCTCCGGGGGCGCGCGTCCACGGGTGCTCTCCGGCATCCAGCCGACCGCCGACTCGTTCCACTTCGGCAACTACCTCGGCGCACTGCGGCAGTGGGTGGACCTGCAGGAGGAGTACGAGCCGTTCTTCTTCATCGCCGACCTGCACGCGATCACCCTCGAGCAGGACCCGAAGGTGCTGCGTGAGCGGACCCTCCGCGCCGCCGCCCAGCTGATCGCGATGGGCATCGACCCGGCGCGCTCCTCGATCTTCATCCAGTCGCAGGTGCCCGAGCACGCCCAGCTCGGCTGGGTGCTCCAGTGCCTCACCGGCTTCGGCGAGGCCCGCCGGATGACGCAGTTCAAGGACAAGTCCGCCAAGGGTGGCGAGGGTGCGGCCAGCGTCGGGCTGTTCACCTACCCGATCCTCCAGGCGGCCGACATCCTGCTCTACCGCCCGCACTACGTCCCGGTCGGCGAGGACCAGCGCCAGCACCTCGAGCTGACCCGTGACCTCGCGCACCGGTTCAACACCCGCTACAAGAAGACGTTCCGGCTCCCGGAGCCGTACATCCTGAAGGCGACGGCGAAGATCACCGACCTCCAGGACCCCACCGCGAAGATGTCGAAGTCGGCGTCCTCGCCGTCCGGCATCGTGGAGATGCTCGACGACCCGAAGGTGTCGGCCAAGAAGATCCGCTCCGCGGTCACCGACTCCGAGGCCGTGGTGCGCTTCGACCCCGAGAACAAGCCGGGCGTCAGCAACCTGCTGACGATCTACTCCGCGCTCTCGGGCCGGGCGATCGCCCACCTCGAGCAGGAGTACGGCGACCGCGGGTACGGAAGCTTGAAGACGGAGCTGGCCGACGTCGTCGTGGAGTTCGTGACGCCGTTCCGCGAGCGCACCCTCGAGCTGCTCGACGACCAGGCCTACCTCACCGAGGTGCTGCGCCAGGGCGCCGAACGGGCGGGCGCCGTGGCCGAGGCCACGCTCCGTGACGTGTACCAGCGGGTCGGCTTCGTCGCCGCCGCGCGCTAGAGCAGTAGGGTCAGTCAATGCCGACGATTGGGGTGGCCGTCGCGATCCCCGAGCCCTGGGCCACACAGCTCCAGGACTATCGGACCGCGGTCGGTGACACGACCGCGACGATGATCCCGACGCACGTCACGCTGGTGCCGCCGACCGAGATCGACGACGCGGAGCTGGCCGAGGTCGAGAAGCACCTCGAGGAGGCCGCGGCGCAGGCCTCGAGCTTCGCGGTGCACCTGCGCGGCACCGGCACGTTCCGGCCCGTCTCGCCGGTCGTGTTCGTGACCCTCGTCGAGGGCATCTCCCAGTGCGAGCAGCTCGCGAAGGCGGTGCGTCGCGGCCCGCTCGACGTGGAGCTGCAGTACCCCTACCACCCGCACGTCACGATCGCGCACCACCTCGAGGACGACGCCCTGGACCGTGCGTTCGCCGAGCTCGCCGACTTCGAGTGCGAGTTCGAGGTGTCCGGCTTCCACCTCTACGTCCACGACGAGACCGAGGGTTGGCGGCCGACGCGCGACTTCCCCCTGCAGGGCGCCACGAGCCGCTGATGGCACCGGCCCGGCAGCGGATCACCGCACGGGTGCGCGACGTACGTGCCCGGCGACCGCTGGTCGACCACCTGGTGCGGATGCAGGAGCACTACACGGCGGTGAAGGCCGCCCAGCAGGCCGGTGCGATCACGTACTTCGGGTTCCTGTCGGTGTTCCCGCTGCTCGCGCTGGCGTTCTTCGTCGTCGGCTGGATCGCGAAGGTCTACGAGGACGCGCAGTCCAGCCTCGAGCGCGCGATCAACCACGTCATCCCGGGCCTCGTGGGCGACGGCGCCGGGCAGATCCAGGTCGCCGACATCAAGCAGGCCGCGGCGACCGTCGGGGCGATCGGATTCCTCATCCTGCTGTACGCCGGGCTCGGCTGGCTGACCGCCGTGCGCCGGGCGCTGGAGGTGGTCTTCGAGCTGCCCCGCGCGGACCAGCCGAGCTTCGTGGTCGGCAAGCTCCGCGACCTGGTCACCCTGGCCATCATCGGCGTGATCCTGCTGGTCTCCGTCGCGGTCGCCGGCCTGGTGGGCGGGTTCTCGGAGGAGGTGCTGGACTGGCTGGAGCTCAGCACCGACCTGAGCTGGGTGCTCCGTCTGATCACGGTCGTGGTCGGCCTCGGCGCCGACCTGCTGCTGTTCTGGGCGATGTTCCTGCTGCTCGCCAACCCCCACCTCCCGCGCCGGGCGCTGCTGTCCGGCGCGTTCGTCGGCGCGCTCGCGTTCGAGGTCCTCAAGCAGGTCGCCGGCCCCCTGATCGCCGCCACGCAGGGGAACGCGGCGTTCCAGGTGTTCGGTCTCGCGCTGATCGTGCTGGTGTGGATCTACTACTCGTCGCGGGTGATCCTGTACGCCGCCGCGTGGGTCGTCACCGCCCCGGCGGCGCGGGCCGCGCGCCGGCCGGTGCCGGTCGAGGCCCCGCCACAGGCGTGGGTCCGCCCCGAGCCGGAGCACCCGTGGGCGGCGGCGTACGTCGCCGGTGCCCTGAGCACGCTCGGCCTGGTGGCGGTCGTGCGCCGGGTCACCGGTCGTTTGTCCCGCGACGGATCGGGCAGTGGGAGGTCATGACGCTACGGGTGGCGGGAACGGCGGCCGCGGCGGTGGCCGCGACCGGACTGATCTGTCTCGGGCCGGTCGCTCCAGCGCCGGCGGGCGCGGGCGCCGCGTCCCCCGCGTGCACCCCGCCGAGCTACCCGAGCCTCGGCGTCGACGTCGACGGCACCCTCTTCTTCAGCACGACCGACAGCGTGGACCGGCGTCGGCTGTGGAAGACCGACGGGACCCGAGCCGGGACCGTGCTGGTGAAGGACCTCGGCAAGGGGGCCGAGATCAGGCAGTACACCCTGACGGCCGCGGGAGGCACGCTGTTCTTCCTCGCCGACGACGGCGAGCACGGCTGGGAGGTGTGGCGGTCGGACGGCACCCGCGCCGGGACGCGCATGGTGAAGGACGTCAGCACCACTCACAGCCCCTACACGGGACCGCTGGACTTCACGGTCGCCGGCGACACGATGTTCTTCACCGCGAACGACGGGGTGCACGGGCGCGAGCTGTGGAGGACCGACGGCACCCGGTCCGGCACCGTCCTGGTGAAGGACATCGGGCCGGGCACGAACAAGCGGGGTCCGGGGATCCTGGGGGCCGTGGGCGACACGGTGTTCCTCGTCGCCGACGACGGCGAGCACGGAGTGGAGCTCTGGAAGACCGACGGCACCCGGGCCGGCACGGTCCTCGTCGAGGACCTCCGCCCGGGGCCGGGCAGCAGCTCCTTCGCCGGCGGCGTCGTGGCGGACGACAAGGTCTTCCTCGCCGTCGGGAAGAGCTCGAACGGGCAGGACCTGTGGACCTCCGACGGCACCGAGGCGGGCACCGTCCTGGTCCGACACTTCGACCCGGACGACGCCGACTTCTCCTACGGCATCGAGGACCTCACGGCGGCGGGCGACCGGCTGTTCTTCACCGCGAACGACGGCGTGCACGGCCGGGAGGTGTGGACGTCCGACGGCACCGAGGCCGGCACCGTGATGGTCAAGGCCCTCGCCTCCGACACCGGCTACTACACCGAGCGCTACGGCCCCTACTACCTCGGTCCGCGCCGGCTGCGGGCGGTCGGCGACCAGGTGTTCTTCACGGCCGACGACGACGTGCACGGAGGCGAGCTGTGGAGGTCCGACGGCACCGAGGCCGGGACCGTCCTGGTCGCCGACGTGCGCCCCGGAGCCTCCGCCAGCGCGCCGGGCCCCGTGACCGCGGTGGGGGAGCAGGTGTTCTTCACCGCGGACGACGGCGTGCACGGGCGGGAGCTGTGGCGCTCGGACGGGACGCCGGCAGGCACGGCGCTGGTCCGCGACGTCGACGCCAACGACGACTACTACTACCCCGGCGTGGAGAGGGTCGCGACCTCCGGCGGCCTGGTGTTCTTCAGCGCCGACGACGGTGTCCGCGGGCGGGAGCTCTGGCGGTCCGACGGCACTCGGGAGGGCACGGCGCTGCTGCGCGACATCGCGGTGAAGAACCGGCTCGACATCCTCGGGTACGACTGGAAGCCCTACGTCCTCTCCGTCCGCTTCTACACCAGTGGCGACGGCACGCTGCGCGTCCGACCGGTCGCGGGCTCCGAGATCGAGCCGTCGCGCCAGTTCCTCGAGGGTGGTCAGGGGGACCACTCGATCCGGCTCACCCGCGCCGGCGAGGCGCAGCTCCGGCGTACCGGCCAGCTGCGGGTCACGGCGCGGTTCACCTACGTCCCGTGCGCGGGCGAGACCCTCAGCGAGGTCAGGTCGTACACCCTGAAGCGCCGATGAGACCATGAGGTCATGAGTGTGGGGCGACGGACCGGGTGGTTCCTGGTCGCGATGGCGGTCTGGAACTTCTTCATCTGGCTGACGTTCGCCAAGAACCTGTCGGAGGCGCACGCCGACGGCGAGGACCGCGCTACGGGTTACTGGGTCGCCCACACGGGGCTGATCGTGGTGAACCTGGTGCTCGGCGTCGTGTTCGCCGTGCTCGGATCCAAGATCCTGCGCAACCGATCCGCCTCCTGAGGCGTCATACCCGCGAGAAGACGGGTGCGAGGTGGCAACATGCTCGCAAGGACGCGTGGAGGTGAGCGGCGATGAGCCGACGACAGCGGAGCGCCAGGGCACAGGTACTGCGAGCACGAACGGCGCGCGCCAAGTCGCTGCGCCGCCGGCGCCGGACGATGACCGCCGCGGCGGTCGCCGCCGTCGGACTGGCGGGACTCGCGCCGGTCGCGACGGCGCCGGCGTACGCCGGACAGGTGTCGGCCGCGTGCACCGACCTCGCGACGCCGCCGAGCAACCCGTCGGAAGGGGTCTCGGTGGGCGGCACCTTCTTCTTCGCCGCCGATGACGGTGTGCATGGCCGCGAGCTGTGGAAGACCGACGGCACGCCCGGCGGCACGGCGCTGGTCGCCGACATCGGCAGCGACGGGGAGTACTCCTACGGCCCGACCTCGCTGGTCGCGGCCGGCGGGAAGGTCTTCTTCGTCATCGACGACGGCGAGCACGGCCGGGCGCTGTGGAGGTCCGACGGCACCGAGGCCGGCACCGTCCTGGTGAGGGACGTCAGCAGCGGAGACGACTACTACGGCGGCCCCAGCCAGCTCATCGCAGTGGGGAGCACGGTGTTCTTCACCGTCGACGACGGCACCCACGGTCGCGAGCTCTGGAAGTCGAACGGCACCAAGGCCGGCACCGTGCTCGTCAAGGACATCAGCTCGGACGACGACGACTACAGCGGACCGAACGACCTCGTCGCCGTCGGGAGCACCCTCTTCTTCACGGCCGATGACGACGTCCACGGCCGGGAGCTGTGGAAGTCCGACGGCACCGCTGCCGGCACGACGATGGTCAAGGACGTCTACCCAGGGTCGTACGACAGCCAGGCGGGCTACCTGTCCGCAGCCGACGGGAAGCTGTTCTTCGCGGCGCGCGACGGCGTCCACGGGAGCGAGCTCTGGACCTCCGACGGCACCGCGGCGGGCACCCACCTGGTCAAGGACGTGAACCCCGGCTCCGCGATCGGCACGTCCGGCCCCGCGGTGGGCGCGAACGGCACCGTGTTCTTCGTGGCCGACGACGGCACCAACGGACGGGGGCTGTGGAAGACCGACGGCACCGAGGCCGGCACCGTGCTGGTGAAGGACGTGGACGACGAGACCGGCTACTACAGCGGCCCCTCCTCGCTGATCGCCGCTGCCGGGACCCTCTTCTTCGCCGTCGACGACGGCGTGCACGGCCGCGAGCTGTGGAAGTCCGACGGCACCGGGGCCGGCACCGTCCTGGTCGAGGACATCCGCTCCGGCGGCTACGGCAGTGAGCCGTCGTACCTCACGGCCACGGACGACGCGCTGTTCTTCGCCGCCCGCGACGGCGTGCACGGCAAGGAGCTGTGGACGTCCGACGGCACCGAGGCCGGCACGGTCCTGGTCAAGGACATCGACGACGACAGCGGCTACTACAGCGGTCCGTCGTCCATCACCGCCGCTGGCGACACCGTCTACTTCGGAGCCGATGACGGCGAACACGGCCGCGAGCTGTGGAGGTCCGACGGCACCGAGGCCGGCACCGCCCTGGTCGCCGACATCAACACGCACTTCGGCTTCGAGGTGTCCGGCAGGCGCGGGGGCTCGGAGACGGTCCGGGTCCGCGTCTCCGCCGACGCCCCGGGGACGCTCGCGATCCGCCCCGTGGCCGGGTCCAAGCTCAAGCGCGCGACGCTGGAGATCGGTCAGGCCGGCCGGACGACGGTGCAGCTGCAGCTGAGCCGGGCGGGCAGGAAGGAGCTCAGGAAGGACGGCGAGGTGAAGGTGCGGGCCAGGTTCACGTACACGCCCTGCGCGGGTGAGGCGTCCAGCGTGGTCCGTTCGTACACGTTCTCCACGTGAGCGCCGGCGACGACCGCGGCACCGAGGTCCGCTACCACCACAGCACGTCCTTCCCGGGCGTGCTGGAGGCCGCGGGCTGCTCGCTCCTCGTCTCGACCTACCAGGCGGGGCAGCTGGTGGCGATCGGTGTCGCGGACGGGCGCCTGAGCTTCTCGTTCCGCCGCTTCGACAACGCGATGGGCGTGGCGCTGGGCGCGGACCGCCTGGTCGTGGGCGGGAAGAACCAGGTCTGGACGCTGCGCGACCACTCCGACCTGGCGCCCGCGGTCGCACCGGCCGGTACCTACGACCGGTGCTGGCTGCCGCGCTCCTCGGTGGTCACCGGGGCGATCCAGTGCCACGAGGTCACGTGGGGACGCACCGACGCGGGGGCGCCCGACCTGTGGCTGGTGAACACCTCGTTCTCCTGCCTGGCCGGGCTGGACGACCGGCACAGCTTCGTGCCGCGTTGGCGGCCGCCGTTCATCTCCGCGCTGGCGCCGGAGGACCGCTGCCACCTCAACGGGCTGGCGATGCGCGACGGGCGGCCGGCGTACGTCACCGCGATGGCGCCGTCGGACGAGGCGCGCGGGTGGCGGGCGGTGCGCAACGACAGCGGCATCGTGCTCGACGTCGAGTCCAGCGAGGTGGTGACCTCGGGGCTGGCGATGCCGCACTCGCCGCGGTGGCACGCGGGCGACCTCTACGTCCTGAACTCCGGGTTCGGCCGGCTCGAGCGGGTCGACACCGCCACCGGGAAGCGTGACGTGGTCGCCATGCTCCCGGGCTACGCCCGTGGTCTCGCGATCCACGGCGACCTGGCCTTCGTGGGACTGTCGAAGATCCGGGAGACCGCGATCTTCGGCGGCGCCCCGATCGCGGAGTACCACGACCAGCTCAAGTGCGGGCTCGGCGTCGTCGACCTCCGCACCGGCGAGACGGTGGCGACCTTCGAGTGGGAGACCGGCGTCCACGAGATCTTCGACGTCCAGGTCGTCCCCGGCGCCCGCTGCCCGACCCTCGGCTCCGCCGAGGAGGAGATCTGGCTGCTGCCCGGCGCTTCGTCGGTGCAGTAGCGAGCGCCAGCCAGCCGCGGCCTTCCTCGTTGGTCGAGTAGCGAGCGCCAGCGAGCCGCGGCCTTCCTCGTTGGTCGAGTAGCGAGCGCCAGCGAGCGGCGGCCTTCTTCGTTGGTCGAGTAGCGAGCGCCAGCGAGCGTATCGAGACCACTCGACCGTCATTCTCGTCGGTCGAGGAGCGAGCGCCAGCGAGCCGCGGCCTTCTTCGTCGGTCGAGTAGCGAGCGCCAGCGAGCGTATCGAGACCACTCGACCGTCATCCTCGTCGGTCGAGTAGCGAGCGCCAGCGAGCCGCGGCCATCCTCGTTGGTCGAGTAGCGAGCGCCAGCGAGCGTATCGAGACCACTCGACCGTCTTCCTCGTCGGTCGAGTAGCGAGCGCCAGCGAGCGTATCGAGACCACTCGGTGGGTCTCGGTACGCCGGTCGCGGCCTCGTTCCTCGGCCGCGCGGCTACTCGACCTCCCTAGCTGATCCGGTGCCGAGCTCCGCTCGGCACCGGGCTAGTGACCGTGACGCAGGGCGGTCTGCAGGTCCCGGTTGAGCTGGGAGATCACGTCGAGCGGGATCTCCTTGGGGCAGGCCGCGGTGCACTCACCGATGTTCGTGCAGCCGCCGAAGCCCTCGGCGTCGTGCTGGCTGACCATGCCGACGACGCGGGAGTCGCGCTCCGGCTGGCCCTGCGGCAGCTCACCGAGGTGGGTGATCTTCGCGCCCATGAACAGCGACGCGGACCCGTTCGGGCAGGCGGCGACGCACGCGCCGCAGCCGATGCAGGTCGCCACGTTGAACGCGCGGATCGCGTCGTCGCGGGGGACCGGCACCGAGTGCGCCTCGGGGGCGGAGCCGGTGTTGACGGAGATGAAGCCGCCGGCCTGGATCATCCGGTCGAACGCGCCGCGATCGACGACGAGGTCCTTGATGACCGGGAACGCGTCGGCGCGCCAGGGCTCGATGACGATCTCGTCGCCGTCCTTGAAGGACCGCATGTGCAGCTGGCAGGTCGTGGTGACCTCCGGGCCGTGCGCCTGACCGTTGATCATCAGGCCGCACATGCCGCAGATGCCCTCGCGGCAGTCGGAGTCGAACGCGACCGGGTCCTCGCCCTTGGCGATGAGATCCTCGTTGAGCACGTCGAGCATCTCGAGGAAGGACATGTCCGAGGACACGCCGTCGAGGTCGTAGGTGTGCATCGCGCCCTTGGTCTGGGCGTCCGGCTGGCGCCAGATCTTGAGGGTGACCTTCACTTGTAGCTCCGCTGCTTCATCTCGATGGCCGTGTAGACGAGGTCTTCCTTGTGCAGGACGGGCGGCTCGCCGTCCCCGGCGAACTCCCAGGCCGCGACGTACGCGAAATGGTCGTCGTGGCGCAGCGCCTCGCCGTCGTCGGTCTGCGACTCGCCACGGAAGTGGCCGCCGCAGGACTCACGCCGGTTGAGCGCGTCGATGCACATGAGCTCGCCGAGCTCGAGGAAGTCGGCGACGCGGCCGGCCTTCTCGAGCGACTGGTTCAGGCTGTCCGCGGTGCCGAGCACCTTCACGTTGCGCCAGAAGTCGTCCTTGAGGGTGCGGATGAGGTCGATCGCCTTCTTCAGGCCGTCCTCGGTCCGCTCCATGCCGCAGTACTCCCACATGATGTTGCCGAGCTCGCGGTGGTACGAGTCGACGCTGCGGGTGCCCTTGGTGTTCAGGAAGTGCGCGACCCGGTCCTCGACCGCCGCGCGCGCCTCGACGACCGCCGGGTGGCTCTCGTCGATCTTCTCGAACGGGCCGTCCGCGAGGTAGTCGCGGATGGTGTGCGGCAGCACGAAGTAGCCGTCCGCGAGGCCCTGCATCAGCGCCGAGGCGCCGAGGCGGTTCGCGCCGTGGTCGGAGAAGTTCGCCTCGCCGGTCACGAACAGGCCGGGGATCGACGACTGCAGGTCGTAGTCGACCCACAGGCCGCCCATCACGTAGTGGACGGCCGGGTAGATCCGCATCGGGACCTCGTACGGGTTCTCACCGGTGATCCGGGCGTACATGTCGAAGAGGTTGTCGTACTTCTCCTCGATGCCGTCGCGGCCCAGGCGCTCGATCGCGGCGCTGAAGTCGAGGTAGACGCCGCGGCGCACGCCCTCGACGGCCGGGCCGACGCCGCGGCCCTCGTCGCACACGTTCTTGGCGGCACGGGAGGCGATGTCACGGGGGACCAGGTTGCCGAAGGAGGGGTAGATCCGCTCCAGGTAGTAGTCGCGGTCCTCCTCGGGGATGTCGCGCGGGTCCTTCTCGCAGTCGGCCTGCTTCTTCGGGACCCAGATGCGGCCGTCGTTGCGCAGCGACTCCGACATCAGCGTCAGCTTCGACTGGTGGCTGCCGGTGACCGGGATGCAGGTCGGGTGGATCTGCGTGTAGCAGGGGTTCGCCATGTAGGCGCCCTTGCGGTGCGCGCGCCAGGAGGCGGTGACGTTCGAGCCCATCGCGTTCGTGGAGAGGAAGAAGACGTTGCCGTAGCCGCCGCTGGCGAGCACGACGACGTCGGCGAGGTGGGTCTGGATCTCGCCGGTCACCATGTCGCGGGCGACGATGCCGCGGGCCTTGCCGTCGACGACGATCAGCTCGAGCATCTCGTGGCGGGTGAACTGCTCGACGGTGCCGGCGGCGACCTGGCGCTCCATGGCCTGGTAGGCGCCGATCAGCAGCTGCTGACCCGTCTGGCCGCGGGCGTAGAACGTGCGGGAGACCTGCACGCCGCCGAACGAGCGGTTGTCGAGCAGGCCGCCGTACTCACGCGCGAACGGGACGCCCTGCGCGACGCACTGGTCGATGATGTTCGTGCTGACCTCGGCCAGGCGGTAGACGTTCGACTCCCGCGAGCGGTAGTCGCCGCCCTTGACGGTGTCGTAGAAGAGCCGGTGGACGGAGTCGCCGTCCTCCTTGTAGTTCTTGGCCGCGTTGATGCCGCCCTGGGCGGCGATCGAGTGCGCCCGGCGCGGGGAGTCCTGGTAGCAGAAGGACTTCACGTTGTAGCCGGCCTCGCCGAGCGTGGCGGCGGCAGCGCCACCGGCCAGGCCGGTGCCGACGATGATCACGTCGAGCTTGCGGCGGTTCGACGGGTTGACCAGGCGGGCCTCGAACTTGCGGGTCTGCCAGCGGTCGGCGATCGGCCCCTCGGGAGCCTTCGTGTCGCGGATCGGGTCACCGGGCGTGTAGTAACCGGCCGCGTCGTCGGCGGGCTCGCCGGGAGCGTCGTGGGACGGGTCGCCCGTGAGGGTGGTGTCCGGCATGTCGGTCATGTGCTGAAGACCCCTTTAGTTGATGACGCCGGCGAGGACGAAGATCGGGACGAGGGAGAAGCCGCCCGCGACCAGCACGGCGAGGATCCAGCCGAGGGTCTTGGCGTTGCGGCGGGACTTGGCGTTGTTGGTGAGACCGAGGGTCTGCGCGGCGCTCCAGGTGCCGTGGTGCAGGTGCATGCCCAGCGCGAACATCGCGGCCAGGTAGATGAGCGTCATCCACCAGACCTCGAAGGTGTCGACCAGCAGGTTGTACGGGTCGTTGGTCTCGCCGCCCTGGATGTTGACCTTGCCGATCGTGAAGTTGGCGAGGTGCCAGACCAGGAACAGCAGGATGGTCACGCCGCCCCAGCGCATCCAGCGCGAGGAGAACGACGACGCCAGGTTCTTCTTCATCACGTACTGCGTGCTGCGCGCGGACCGGGCCCGGCGCCACAGCGCGGCCGCGGAGTACACGTGCACGACCAGCGCGACGATCAGCCCAATGCGCATCAGCCACAGCAGGTTCCCGTGCGGCAGCATCGGCTGGCCGATGGTGCGCAGGTGGTGGGCGTACTCGTTGTAGGCGTCGTGGCCCGAGAAGGCCTTGAGGTTGCCGTACATGTGCGCGAGCACGTACAGGATGAAGATGATGCCGCTGGCGGCCATCAGAATTTTCAGGGTGATCGTCGAGCGGGAAGCTCGGCCCCCCTTGACCAGGGTCGTCGTTGCCACAAGGGGCCACGCTACCCCTCGAAGTCGGCGCGGTCCGCCGCGGGGAGTGTGACTTACGCCTTGTTACTGACGGGTCGCAACCGGCCGATGAGGCCTCGGTAGTGTCGCTCGACGAGCTCGTCCGCGGCGCCGCGCCAGGTCCGGGTCGAGAGCTCGCGGGCGCGGGCGCCGAGCAGGGCGCGGGTGCGGTCCGCCGCGATCGCCGCGACAGCTCTGGCGAGCGCCTGCTCGTCGCCGGGGTCGTAGAAGAGGCCGGTCTCGAGGGGGCGTACGACGTCCAGCGCGCCTCCCGCCCGCGGCGCGACGACCGGTACGCCGCTGGCGCCGGCCTCACGCAGCGCGTGGCAGCAGGTCTCCTGCTCGCCGGGGTGGACGAGCACGTCGAGGGCGGGCAGCACGGCGGCCAGGTCGCCGGTGCCCAGGGCCCCGGTGAACCTCGCCCCGGGGAGGTGCGCCTGGAGCCAGCCGCGCTGCGGGCCGTCGCCGATCACGACCGGCCTGATGCCCGGCACCTCGTTCAGTGCGAGGAGGCGGCGTGCGCCGTGGTGCTTGCGGAGGGCGCCGACGTACCCGACGACGACCCGCGAGCCGGACTTCGACCAGCGGTCGTGCAGCCAGTCGTCACGCAGCGCGGGGGTGAACGCCGCCGTGTCGACGCCGGGCGCCCAGAGCTGCCGGTCACCGCCGAGCATCCACGTCGAGGTGACGAGCATCCGGTCGGCTGAGACGCCCGAGAGCGTCGGGGACTGCTCGACGGCCAGTGTCGGCACGCCGAGACGGCCGGCGTGCTTGAGGGCCTTGCGCCCGACGGTCCCCGGTGAGGTCGCGTGCACGAGGTCCGGGCGGAAGGTGTCGATCGCCTCGCGCACCTGCGAGCCGGGCTTGTCGAGCGGCCGCACGCGGGCGATCCGGCAGCCGCGGTACGTCGTCAGACCGGGGCCGGGCGCGATGACCAGCACCTGGTGCCCGAGGTCGACGAGCCGGTCGAGGACGGCCTTGACGGTCGTCGTGGTGCCGTCGACCGCGGGGAAGAACGTCTCGGTCACCAGGGCGATCCGCATGCCGTCACGGTCGCCCGCCGCCGTGTCCGGACGGGTGCGTCCGGGTGGACGTCGGGTGAACCTGCTCGGTGAAACACGTTCTGGATTTCCGGTGTGGCCTCTTTCACATCCGGGGCCGTTTGTGCAGACTCACGTACGACTCGCTCTGGAGAGACCGGACCTGCGGAGGATCGATGGCGTCAACGGACACACGTGGCTCGACCGGAGTGAACGGGCCCACGCGAGCCCGGATCGGCGTCAAGACACTGCGGTCGGACCGCTGGTGGCTGATGCCGGCCGTGACGTTCACCGTCTTCGTCGCCTTCATCATCTACTCGACGTGGCGGGCGTTCTCGGGCGAGAACTACTTCGTCGAGCCGTACCTCTCGCCGTTCTACTCGCCCTGCCTGAGCAACGAGTGCGTGCCCGGCTCGTCGGACTTCGGGCAGCCGTTCGGCGGGTTCCCGCTCTCGCCGGCGCTGCTGATCCTGATCTTCCCGCTCGGCTTCCGGCTGACGTGCTACTACTACCGCAAGGCCTACTACCGGGCGTTCTGGCTCTCGCCCCCGGCCTGCGCCGTCGCCGAGCCGCACGGCAAGTACACCGGCGAGACCCGGTTCCCGCTGCTCGCGCAGAACGTCCACCGCTGGTTCTGGTACGCCGCGGTCGTGGTCGCCTGTGTCCTCACCTACGACGTGTTCCTGGCGTTCGGGCCCGCCGAAGGTGAGTCCGACGGGATCCACATGGGCCTCGGCACGCTGATCATGCTGGTCAACGTCGTCTTCATCTGGCTCTACACGCTCGGCTGCCACTCCTGCCGGCACATCATGGGCGGCCGGCTGCGGCACTTCTCCAAGCACCCGGTCCGCTACCGGCTCTGGGGCTGGGTCTCCAAGCTCAACGGCCAGCACGCCCGGTGGGCGTGGTACTCCCTGTTCTCCGTCGCGTTGACCGACTTCTACATCTACCTGCTCGCCACGGGCGCCATCGACGACGTGAGGTTCTTCTAGTGGATACGACTCGGCACCCCATGACCGGGAACGAGATGTCCGGCTCCAGCGAGGGCGGCATGGAGCGCCACGAGTACGACGTGGTCGTGGTCGGCGCCGGCGGTGCCGGCCTGCGGGCCGCGATCGCCGCGCACGAGGCCGGCGCCCGCACCGCGGTGGTCTGCAAGTCGCTGCTCGGCAAGGCGCACACCGTGATGGCCGAGGGCGGCATCGCCGCGGCGATGGGCAACCGCTGGCCCGAGGACAACTGGGAGGTGCACTTCCGCGACACCATGCGTGGCGGGAAGATGCTCAACAACTGGCGGATGGCCCAGCTGCACGCCCAGGAGGCGCCCGAGCGGGTGCAGGAGCTCGAGGACTGGGGCGCGCTGTTCGACCGCACCGACGACGGGCTGATCTCGCAGCGCGACTTCGGCGGCCACAAGTACGCCCGGCTCGCCCACGTCGGCGACCGCACCGGCCTGGAGATGATCCGCACGCTCCAGCAGCGCACCGTGCAGCTCGGCATCGACGTGTTCATGGAGTGCACGGTCACCGACCTGATGAAGGACGGCGACCGCATCTCCGGCGCGTTCGGCTACTGGCGCGAGAGCGGCCGGTTCATCCTCTTCGACGCCCCGACGGTGATCCTCGCGACCGGCGGCATCGGCAAGTCCTTCAAGGTCACCTCGAACTCGTGGGAGTACACCGGTGACGGCCACGCGCTCGCGATGCGGGCCGGGGCCAGCCTGATCAACATGGAGTTCGTGCAGTTCCACCCGACCGGCATGGTCTGGCCGCCGTCGGTGAAGGGGCTGCTGGTCACGGAGTCGGTGCGCGGCGACGGCGGCATCCTCAAGAACTCCGAGGGCAAGCGCTTCATGTTCGACTACATCCCGGAGTTCTTCAAGGCAGAGACGGCCGACACGATCGAGGAGGCCGACCGGTGGTACGACGACAAGAAGAACAACCGCCGCCCCCCTGAGCTGCTGCCCCGCGACGAGGTCGCCCGGGCGATCAACTCCGAGATCAAGGCCGGCCGCGGGACACCCCACGGCGGGATCTACCTCGACATCGCGTCCCGCCGTACGCCGGAGTTCATCCGCAAGCGGCTGCCGTCGATGTACCACCAGTTCAAGGAGCTGGCCGACGTCGACATCACCGCCGAACCGATGGAGATCGGGCCGACCTGCCACTATGTGATGGGTGGCGTCGAGGTCGACGCCGACACCCAGGAGAGCGCGGTCACCGGGCTGTACGCCGTGGGCGAGTGCTCGGGCGGCATGCACGGGTCGAACCGGCTCGGCGGCAACTCGCTGGGTGACCTCCTGGTGTTCGGCAAGCGAGCCGGCGAGGCGGCGGCGGCGTACTCCGCCGGGCTGGCCGCGCGGCCCGCGGTCGCGGAGGCGGACGTGAAGGCGGCGCAGGCCAGCGCGCTGGCGCCGTTCGAGGTCGAGGGCGGGGAGAACCCGTACACGATCCAGTCCGACCTCCAGCAGTCGATGAACGACCTGGTCGGCATCATCCGCGTCGCGTCCGAGCTCGAGGCCTCCCTCGCGGAGATCGAGGCGTTCAAGGAGCGCGCGAAGTCGATGAAGGTCGAGGGGCACCGGCAGTACAACCCGGGCTGGCACCTGGCGATCGACCTGCGCAACATGCTGATCGTCAGCGAGTGCATCGCGAAGGCTGCGCTGGCGCGTCAGGAGTCGCGTGGCGGCCACACCCGCGACGACTTCCCCGGCCCGAACGCCGAGTGGGGCACGAAGAACCTGGTGGTGAACCTGAACGCCGCGGGCACCGGCGTGGACCTGCACGAGAAGCCGCTCCCGGTCATGCCGGACGAGCTCAAGAAGTACTTCGACTGAGGGAGAGGCACTGACATGGGCTACACGCTGAAGATGCGGATCTGGCGCGGCGACCAATCGGGCGGCGACCTCGGCGACTACGACGTCGAGGTGTCCGAGGGCGAGGTCGTCCTCGACGCCCTGCACCGGGTCCAGGCGACCCAGGCCGGCGACCTCGCGATCCGGTGGAACTGCAAGGCCGGCAAGTGCGGCTCCTGCTCCGCCGAGATCAACGGCAAGCCGCGGCTGCTGTGCATGACCCGGCTGTCCGACTTCGAGCCGACCGAGACGATCACGGTCACCCCGATGCGGACGTTCCCGGTCATCCGCGACCTGGTCACCGACGTGTCGTACAACTACGAGAAGGCCAAGGAGCTGCCGTACGCCGAGCTCGGCCCGCGCGACGCCGACGGCAAGCGCCGGATGGCGCAGATCGACGTCGAGCGCGGCCAGGAGTTCCGCAAGTGCATCGAGTGCTTCCTGTGCCAGAACACCTGCCACGTCGTCCGTGACCACGAGGACAACAAGCCGGCGTTCGCGGGCCCGCGGTTCTTCCTGCGGTACGCCGAGCTCGACATGCACCCGCTCGACACCCACGACCGCCGGGCGCTCGCCCAGGGCGCGGCCGGGCTCGGGATGTGCAACATCACCAAGTGCTGCACGGAGGTCTGCCCGGAGGGCATCAAGATCACCGACAACGCGATCATCCCGATGAAGGAGCGCGTGGTCGACCGCAAGTACGACCCGCTGGTGTGGCTCGGCAACAAGATCGGCCTCCGCAACAAGGACAACGACGGCCGGACCGAGGTCTGAGCTCGTGGCCCGAGCTCGCTCGGGCCACGAACAGCGAAGAGGTCGAGTAGCTGCGCGACCGAGGAACGAGGCCGCGACCGGCGTATCGAGACCCAGGTCTCAGTTCAACAGCGACACGAACGCGTGGGAGGCGGCGTACGCCGCTATCCCGACCCCCGCCGCCACGATCGCGGTCACGACCAGCAGGGTCAGCAGCGCCTTCAGGTACCTCATGTCCGTGTGACGCGCGCCGGCCCTGATCGGTTGTCGGTGGTCGGTGCTTGAGTGGGCTCGTGGCGGACCAGGGCGTGAGCGTTGCGGTGGACGAGGCCGGCCCGCACATCCTCGGGCGCAGCCCCGGGGTGGACCGGTTCCGTGCGCTGCTGCACGAGGAGGCGGCCAAGCTCGCCGCCCTCGGTGACACCAGCCCGCTGGAGGAGCGACTCGCCCGCGCCCTCGGCGTCCTCGCCGACCGGCAGGCCGCCCTCGACCTGTCCGCGGGCTCGCAGGTCACCTGGTGCGGGTGGACGAGCACCGACTGACGGGAGTGCTCGGCGGCCTCCCGGCGCTCGATCGTCCGTCCCGACCGGCGGCCGTCAAGGGTCCGCCTCGCCGGCTTCGCCGCCCTTGACCGCCTCCGCCCGGATCAGCTCGCCTTCTTGGCCGCCGTCTTCTTGGTGGTCGACTTCTTCGCGGCGGCCTTCTTGGCCGGGGCCTTCTTCGCCGCCTTCTTGGCGGGCGCCTTCTTCGCGGGCTTCTTCTCCTCGGGCTCGTCCTCGCCGCGGGCGGTCTTGGCGGCGTCGACGGAGCGCTGGAGCGCGGCGAGGAGGTCGACGACCTCGCCGGAGGTCTTGGTGGAGGTCTCGGTGCGCTTGACCTCGCCGCCCTCGATCTTCGTCTTGACCAGCGCCTCGACGGCCTCGGCGTAGTCGTCCTCGAACTCGGCGGGGTCGAAGTCGCCGGCGAGGGTCTCGACGAGCATGTTCGCCATCTTGACCTCCTGCGGCTTGACGTCACCGGCGTCGACGTTGAAGTCGGGGGTGCGGATCTCGTCGGGCCACATCATCGTCTGCAGCACGATCACGTCGTCCTTCACGCGGAGCACGCCGACGGTGGTGCGCTGGCGCAGCGCGACGGTGACGACGGCCATCCGGTCGGCGTCGAGGAGGGCCTGGCGGAGCAGGGCGTACGGCTTGGCGCCGGTCTTCTCGGGCTCGAGGTAGTACGACTTCTCGAACAGCATCGGGTCGATCTGCTCCGAGGGCACGAACTTCTCGACCGAGATCTCGCGCGACGACGTCGACGGCAGCTCGGCCATGTCGTCGTCGGTGAGGATGACCATCTCGCCGTCCTCGGTCTCGTAGCCCTTGGCGATGTCGGCGTACGCGACCTCCTCGCCGTCGATCGAGCAGACCCGTTGGTACTTGATCCGGCCGCCGTCCTTGGCGTGCACCTGGCGGAACGAGACGTCGTGGGACTCGGTCGCGGAGTAGAGCTTCACGGGCACGCTGACCAGCCCGAACGACACGGCGCCCTTCCAGATTGCTCGCATGGTGCTCAGTATGACCGGCGAGCCGCCCGCCAATCATCGAACGCTTCGCGGGAGGTTCGGGTGGGGGTGTAGCCGAACACCGTCTTGAGGCGGTCGTTCGCGAGCACCGGGCGGTACTGCAGGAACATCGTCTGCTCCGGCCCGTACGCCGTGAGACCGAGCCGCGACCCGACCGCGAGCGCCGTCCGCAGCAACGGCTCCGGGAGCGTCAGCACCGGCTTGTCGAGCAGGCCGGCGATCTCGCTGATCGTCAGCGCTCCGTCGCCCGCCACGTTGAACACCCCGGTCACCGAGCCCGTCACGGCCTGCTCGATCACGGCCACGACGTCGGTGTCCCAGATGAACACGAACGGCGACTCCGAGCCGCGGATCTTCAGCAGCCGCTTCCGCTCGAAGAGCGCGGTGATCTGGTTGTCGACCGACTCGCCCAGGATGGTGCCGATCCGCAGCACGACCTGCTCCAGGGACGAGTACGCCGGCAGCATCTCCTCGACCAGCCGCTTGTGGTGGCTGTACGCGAACACCTCGTTGCCGCGTACCGGCTGGTCCTCGGTGATCCACGCCGGGTTGTCCGGGTGGTAGCCGTACGCCGCCCCGCTCGACGACACCACGACCCGTCGGACCCCGTGCGCCACGCACGCGTCGAGCACGTTGCGGGTGCCGTCGACGTCCACGGCGTACTCGAGCTCGCGCGTGGAGTCCGGCCCCGGCGTGACGCTCGAGGCGAGGTGCACGACGACCTCCGGACGCGCCGCACCGATCACCTCGTCGACCTGCGAGCGCGACGTCACGTCCATGACCACCGCGGGCGGGCGCAGGTCCGCGCTCACGACCTCGTGGCCGGCTGCGGTGAGCCCGGCGACGACCGAGCGCCCGAGGAATCCGCTGCCGCCGGTGACGAGCACTCTCATGCGCGTACTCGCTTCGCTCCGTGCGCGCCTGAGGCACGTCTCCTGCTGCGTCGGATGGTTCGCTCGCTCACGCCGACACCTGCTCCGGCACGTCGGCGGTACGCCGCTTCCAGAGGCTCGCGACGACGAGGCCCGCGAGGATGTCGTACAGGCCCCACCACGCGGCGACCAGCGCCATCCCGCCGAGGCCGTCGAAGTAGGCGAAGACCAGCACCAGCCCGAGGCCGGTGTTGCGGACGCTCACCTCGAACGTCATCGCCTTGCGGCTCCGGCTGGGCAGCCCGGTGCCGCGCGCCACGCCGTACCCGAGGCCGAGCGCCATCGCGTGCTGGAGGAACACGGCGAGCAGCACGAGGGTGATGTAGTTGGTGAAGATGTCCCAGTTGCCGATGAACGCCAGCACGATGATCAGCAGCAGCAGGACGAACGAGATCGGCCCGACGACCTTGTGGGCGCGGTGCGCCACCCGCGGCCAGAGCCGGTTGATGGTGACGCCCGCGAGGAACGGCAGTCCGATGACCAGCGCGATCTCGAGGAACGTCTTGACCGGGTCCAGGTCGACGTCCTGCAGGAGGTCGTCGCCGGCGGGGGAGAGGCCGGCCCAGAACGCGAAGTTGATCGGCAGCATCACGATCGTCAGCAGGTTGCTGATCGCGGTCATCGAGACCGACAGCGCCACGTCGCCGCCGGCGCGGTGGGTCAGGATGTTCGAGACGTTCCCGGGCGGGCAGCAGGCCACCAGGATCATGCCGAGCGCGATCGAGCCGCGGACGTCGAGCACGATCGTCAGCAGCAGCGTCAGCGCCGGCAGCAGCAGGAACTGCGCCACGATGCCGACCAGGATCGGGAACGGTCGCCGCAGCACCGCGGTGAAGTCCGTGATCTTGATGTCCAGCGCGATGCCGAACAGGATCGTCGCGATCACGATCTTCAGCACCGTGGAGGCACCCGAGCTGAAGTCGATGTTGACGTTGTCGATGTCGGTGACGAGGGTCG
Source organism: Nocardioides sp. SR21 (assembly GCF_022761125.1). Classification (GTDB taxonomy): domain Bacteria; phylum Actinomycetota; class Actinomycetes; order Propionibacteriales; family Nocardioidaceae; genus Nocardioides. Next base: position 642,079 of record NZ_JAKWJR010000001.1, read on the forward strand.
CGACCTGAGCGGTCATCGCGGTCATCCGGCTGCTCCTGGGTTCTGCCCGAGGTTGTCGATCTCCGACCGCACGGCGCTGCGGTAGGCGTCCTTGTTGACGTAGTAGGACATACGTTCCAGCCCGAGGTAGTGATATCCGCCGGACAGGTCAGGACGTGGACCGGCGACCCGCTGCTCGAGAGCGGCCGCCGCGGCGGGGTTCGTCGTCCGCGCCTTGAGGTACGACGCCACCAGCTCGGCCTGCTCGTAGCGGCCCTGCCAGCCGATGCCGGAGGCCTCGATCATCCCGAGCACGAAGAGGTTCGGGTCCTCCTGCGTGAACACGTTGAGGTACAGGTCCGGCGCGCTCCCGCGGCCGGCCCAGCGCAGCACGTCCTGGTCCAGGAACGGGTAGTGCAGGTGGTAGCCGGTCGCCAGCACGATCACGTCGTACGGCGTGGACGAGCCGTCCTTGAACTCGACCTCGGGGCCGGCGAACCGCGCGACGTCCGGCCGCACCCGCAGGTCGCCGTGGCCGAGGTGGTGCAGGACCAGCGAGTTCACGATCGGGTGCGACTCGTAGATCTTGTAGTCCGGCTTCGGGAAGCCGAACCGCACCGGGTCGCCGGTGAACAGCTTCAGCACCCGGGTGTCGATCGCCTGCTTGATCCTCGGCGGCAGCGGCTTGCCCTGGTTGAGCGTGTCGGCGGGCTTGCCGAACAGGTACTTCGGCACGAAGTAGTAGCCGCGCCGCACCGAGATGTCGACCGACGCCGCGTGGTGCACGGCGTCCACCGCGATGTCGCAGCCGGAGTTGCCGGCGCCGATGATCAGCACCCGCTTCCCGGCGAAGACGGTCGGCGACCTGTAGGCACTGGTGTGCAGCACCTCGCCGTCGAAGGAGCCGGCGAACGTCGGCACCGACGGCTCGCTGAGCGTGCCGTTGGCCGCGATCACGCCGGCGTGCCGTCGCTCGACGGTGCCGTCCGGTCCGCTCGAGGTGACCACCCAGCCGCCGTCGCCCGACGGCCGCGCCGCGATCACCTCGGTGCCGAACGAGAACCCGCCGGTGAGGTCGTACGTCGCCGCGAAGTCCTGGAAGTAGCCGAGCAGGTCCCGGTGCGACGGGTAGTCGGCGACCTCGTCCTTCATCGGGAACTCGGTGAACTCCGTCGTGGTCTTCGACGAGATCAGGTGCGCGGACTCGTACATCGTGCTGCGCGGCCCGTCGATGTCCCACAGCCCGCCGACCCCGGGCGCGAGCTCGTAGCCCTCCCACGGGATGCCGAAGCGCTGGAGGTTGCGGGCGGCGGCGAGCCCGGACGGCCCGGCTCCGATCACGGCGTAGGTGTCGTGCGTCACGCCCGGCATGATGTCAGGCATGCGCCCGATGCTCGCCACCAAGGCGTCGCACGTGCCCACCGGCGACGCGTGGACCCACGAGGTCAAGTGGGACGGCGTGCGCGCCATCACCGACGTCCGCGACGGCAGGGTCCGGATGACCAGCCGCAACGAGAACGCGATCACGATCGCGTGGCCCGAGCTGTCCACCAGCCCTCTCGGCGACCGCGACCTGCTCGTCGACGGCGAGATCATCGCGCTCAACGAGCGCGGCCTGCCGGACTTCCGCACCCTCCAGGAGCGGATGCACGTGCGCAGCGCCAGCACCGCCGCCCGGCTCGCGGACGCCGTCCCGGCGATCTACATGGTGTTCGACCTGCTCCGCCTCGACGGCCGCGACCTCACCGGCGAGCCGCTCGAGGAGCGCCGCGAGCTGCTCACCGGGCTCGGCCTGGACGCGAGCTGGCAGGTGCCCGCGCCGTACGACGACGGCGCGATGCTGTTCGAGGCGACCCTCCAGCAGGGGCTCGAGGGCGTGGTCAGCAAGCGGCGCGCCTCGACGTACCGCCCCGGCGAGCGCTCGCCGCACTGGCTCAAGCTCGCGCACCGGCACCGGCTGTCGTACGTCGTCGGCGGCTGGCGGCCGCAGGAGGGGACCACCGACCGGCTCGCGTCGCTGCTCGTGGGGGAGCCGACCGCCGACGGGCTGCTCTACCGTGGCCGGGTGGGCAGCGGGGTCGGACCGAAGCAGAGCCGCGCGCTGACCGAGCTGATCACCGGCCTCGGTCGCGACGCCAGCCCGTTCGACGACGAGGTGCCGGCGGTCGACGCGCGGGGCACCCACTGGCTCGAGCCGGTGCTGGTCGTGGACATCGACACGCACGGGGTTGGGTATACGAGGTTGCGCCAGCCCTCGTTCCAGGGGGTCCGCTCCGACCTCACCCCGGAGGACCTGACCCGATGATCACCGTGCTCGCCGCTGCCGTCGCCCTCGCCGTGGCCCCCGCGCCCGTCACCCTCGACGGCGTCCAGGTCGAGGTGCACCGCGACACGAAGCAGGTCGTCACGGTCAACCGCACCAGCGGCTACCACGCCCGGGTCACCTCCTGGGTGCTGCGCGACGGCCGCTGGCGCCAGACGATGCAGGCCACCGACGGCCGGATCGGGTACGGCGGCCTCGTCCCCGGACCGCGCCGCCAGCAGGGCACGGGCACGACGCCGCTGGGCACCTACGACCTGCGCTGGGCGTTCGGAACCCACGCGCCGAGCTCCCGGTGGCAGCTCGGCTACCGCGAGATCCAGTCCGGTGACTACTGGGTGCAGGACAACGCCTCGCCGCACTACAACCGCTACCGCAACAAGCGGGCCGGCGGCTTCCGCTGGCGGCTGCCGTCGAGCGACCCGAACTCCTCGGAGCGGCTCACCGACTACCGGGTGCAGTACGAGTGGTCGATCGTGACCAGCTTCAACCGGCAGCAGGTGCGCTACCGCGGGTCGGGGATCTTCCTGCACGTGAACGGCTCCGGCGCCACGGCCGGCTGCGTCAGCGCGCCGCGCTGGTTCATCAGGTCCCTGATGGGCCGCCTGGACCCGGACCGGGCTCCCGTGATCGCAGTCGGGCGCTGATGGCTGCCAAGGACTCGGCCGCCAAGGAGGAGATCCGGGTCGACGTCGACGGCCGGACCCTCAAGATCAGCAACCTCGCCAAGGTGCTCTACCCGCGCACCGGCACCACCAAGGGCGAGGTCCTCAACTACTACGCGCAGGTCTCGCCGGTGCTGCTCCCGCACCTGAAGGACCGCTGCGTGACCCGGATCCGCTGGCCGCACGGCGTGTCGGACGGCAGCTTCTTCGAGAAGAACATCCCCGGTGGCACGCCGTCCTGGGTGCGCACGGCCAAGGTCCCCACCACCGGGTCCCGGGCCCAGTCGACGAGCGACACGCTGGTGTTCCCGATCGTCGACGACCTCGCCACGCTCACCTGGCTGGCGAACCTCGCCGCGCTCGAGCTGCACGTGCACCAGTGGACCGTCGGCAAGAACGGCCGGCCGCGCAACGCCGACCGCCTGGTCATCGACCTCGACCCGGGCGAGCCCGCCGGCCTGCACGAGTGCTGCCAGGTGGCGCTGATGGTGCGCGACAAGCTCGCCGAGCGCGGCCTGGGCGCGAAGCCCGTCACGAGCGGCAGCAAGGGCCTGCACCTGTACGCCGACCTCCCGAAGCGACTGCCCTCCGACGAGTCGAGCGCGCTGGCCAAGGAGGTCGCCGAGGAGCTCCAGGGCGAGCACCCCAAGCTCGTCACCGCGACCATGACCAAGGCCCGCCGCTCCGGCAAAGTGTTCCTGGACTGGTCGCAGAACGCCGGCTCGAAGACCACGATCTCGCCGTACTCCCTGCGCGGACGCGAGCGGCCGACCGTCGCCACGCCGGTGTCCTGGGCGGAGGTCGAGGCCGGCGCCGACGACCCCGACGGGCTCGGCCAGTTCGGCTTCGAGGAGGTCCTCGAGCGGGTCGCCGACCTCGGAGACCTGTTCGCCTGACCGTCTCGGCACCGACCTGAGAGTTGTTACCAAACGGTGGGAAGCCCGTGGAGGTCGTGTGGATCGGGCGTGGAGCCGCCGCTCCTAACTTGGAGCTCGAATCAACTGAGCACCAGGGGAAGCCATGACCACCACCACCGTCACCACCGCCCGGAAGCTCGCGCTTCCGCTCGGCAGCGTGGTCGGCGCGGGCGTGCTGGCCATGGTGATGGGGGTTCCCTGGACCAGCGCCAGTGAGGGTTCTTCGGGGATCCGCCTGCTGGCAGACGACAACCAGGGCGCGACCTTGACGATCAGCAAGATCGAGCCCGGGGAGTCTGTGTCTCGCAGCGTCACCATCCGGAACTCCGGTGGTGAGCAGTCGAGGCTGTCGTTCCAGGAGACCGGAGACCCGTCGCCGTTCGCCGATGGCGAGCTGCACCTGGTCATCACCCAGGAGGGACGCACGCTCTACGACGGCGACTTCGCCGCGATGAGCGACATCGCGCAGGACGTGGGGACGCTCGAGCCGGGGGGATCGAGCGCGTTCACCTTCACGGTGTCCCTGCCCGATGACGCGCCGTTCGCCAACCAGGGCGAGCCGGCGACCGCGTCGTACTCCTGGGTCAACTCGGATGCTGGATCGAGCGGTACCTGGCAGTGACCGGGGCCTCCGGGTCCTGAGCACGGTCAAACCGGTGGGAGTTTCGGCGTATCTGGGGGGAACGCCGAGAGTCCGGCCGGTGTAGAGGACGGGTCCGCCCGGCGCTGTTGGGGGGAGCGCCGGGTGGGCAGTCCGTTTCGATACGGTCCGGTCCGGACCGTCCCCCGCAGTCTCGGAAAGACCACCCATGGAGATCACCACCTCCCCGCACCGCCCGGCGCCCACGCCGTGGGGGCGGCTGCTGGCGCTCGTGGTCGTCCTGGGGCCGGTGAGCATCCTGGTGCTGCTGCCGATCGGGCTGGGCCTGGAGCGCTACGTCATGTCCGGGGACTCCATGGACGGCGGCGACCAGGGCATCGGGCAGGGCACCGTGCTCTTCGAGCGCGTCGTGCCGGTCAACGAGGTCCGCGTCGGCGACGTGATCACCTACCGCCCGCCGGAGGAGTCGGGCGTCGACGGGATGGTCACGCACCGGGTCGTGGCCGTCGGCACGGACGGCGTCGTCACGCAGGGCGACGCGGAGCCGCTGCGCGACCCGTGGGTGCTCGCGACCGACGCGCCGGAGGTGTCCAAGGTCGTCTTCACCCTGCCGTGGGTCGGCTACGCCTATCTGCTCATCGAGGACCCCGGGACGTGGGTCCTGGTGCTGCTCAGTGCGGGGGCGCTGGCGGCGCTGCTGTCCGGCGAGCTACGCCGTCGACGCCGCGCCCGACCCACGCTCGAGCCGGCCCTCGTCACGGAAAGCGTTCCCGAAGCCTGAGGGTTCCCCCTCTCGACAGACGTGTGGGCCCTATGCTCCTGCCCATGGCGCAACGTGTTCTGGTGGTCGAGGACGAGGAGGACATCGCGTTCCCCCTTGTCCGCACCCTGGAGCGAGAGGGATACGAGGTCTCCTGGGTCGACAGCGGGCAGAAGGCGCTCGACACCCTGCCGAGCGCTCCTGAGGTCGTCATTCTCGACCTCGGCCTCCCCGACATCGACGGTCTCGAGGTCTGCCGGCGCGCCCGCGCGGCCGGGTTCGAGGGCGCGATCATGATCGTCACGGCGCGAGCCGGCGAGCTCGACCGCGTGGTCGGCCTGGACTACGGCGCCGACGACTACCTCGCCAAGCCGTTCGGCCTCGCCGAGCTGCAGGCGCGGGTCCGCGCGCTGCTGCGCCGTACGGGCGGCTCTGCCGCCGCGGGCGAGGAGGCCAAGCCCGACGGCCTGCGCATCGACGTCGACGCGCGCCGGGTGTACGCCGGCGACGACGAGGTCCCGCTCACCGGCAAGGAGTTCGAGGTCCTGAACATCCTGGCCGCGAACCGGGACAAGGTGGTCTCCCGCGGCCGGCTGATGGCCGACGTGTGGGACGAGAACTGGTACGGCTCGACGAAGACGCTCGATGTCACCATCGGCCGGCTGCGCCAGAAGCTCGAGAGCGTGGGCGTGACTGACCGCGTAGTCGCCGTTCGAGGCGTGGGATTCCGCCTCGAAGGCGGCTCGCCCGATGCGTGAACGGCTGACCCTGGCCTTCGTCGTCCTGACGATCCTGCTGCTCCTGGGAGCCGGGATCATCCGGTCGTACGTGCTGCGAGACCTGATCCGGGAGCAGGAGTCTCAGCATCTGAGCCAGGAGATCTCGCTGATCACCTCCATCGTCGAGGGCCGCCACGAGTCCGGCGAGACCATCGACGAGGCGTTCCTGGAGACGCTGGTCAGCCCGGACGCGCGGCTGGAGTACGACCCGGAGTCGGGCCCGCCGGTGGTCGTGTACGGCGAGGAGTACTCCGGTGCCGACGACCCGAGCGAGGACATGGGCTCCGCGGTCGTCCTCGACGACGCGACGCTGACGCTCAGCCAGTCCGATGAGGTGGTGCGCGACATCGTCGGGCGCGACATGGGGTCGATCGCGGCGCTGTTCCTGCTGATCGCGGTGGTGGCCGGCATCGTCGGCTTCATCATCGCCTCCGCGCTGTCCTCGCCGTTCCAGCGGCTGGCCGTCGCGGCCGCGGCGCTGGGCCGCGGCCGGTTCGACCTGGAGCTGCCCAGGACCCGGATCCCCGAGGCCCGCGCGATCTCGAACGCGCTGCGCGCCAGCGCGCACCAGCTCGAGGACCGCGTGCACCGCGAGCGCGACTTCGCCGAGCACGCCTCGCACGTGCTGCGCACCCCGCTGACCGGCCTGCGGCTCGAGCTCGAGGACCTCACCCTGCGCGACGACGTCCCGGACGACGTCAAGGAGACCGCGGCCCGCAGCCTGGCCTCGGTGGAGCAGGTCGGCACGGTCGCCGCCGAGCTGGTCGACCTGACCCGCCGCGGCAGCCTCATGGAGGGTTCCGAGCTGCCCCTCGTCGACCTGGCCACCCAGCTCGCCCAGCGTTGGGCCGACCGCCTCGGCGTGCGCAACCGGACGCTCACGGCGGCCGCCGAGGGCGACCTGGAGCTGTCGTACACGCCCGGGCCGGTCGAGCACGTCACCGACCTGCTGCTCGCCGACGTCGTCCGGCGCGGCACCGGCGCGGTCCGGATCGTCTTCCACGGCGAGGACGGCGGCCACCTGCGCGTCCGCGTCGAGAGCGAGGGCCGTACCGACGACGCGCCGACGGGCGGCGACCCGCTCGACCGGATCTCCCAGGTGCGCTCGGTCGTCGAGGCGCTCGGTGGCCGGGTGATCGGCGACCACCCGGCCGACGGCATCGAGGTCCTGCTGCCGCGTCGGTGACTCACCGCCGGAGAGGGCTCGTGGAAGCGCTCCCACGCACGTAGGGTGACCCGCGTGACCCGGCCGACCACCCCTGCCCGCGGGCAGGCGCTGTGGCGGGCCGCTCCGCGCCGCCTCTGGCGCACGCCGGGCTGGCTGCTGCTGGTGCTCGTCGCCGCGACCCTGCTGGTCTCCTCGGTGGTGGCCCCGTCGCTGTTCGTGGCGACCGCCCGCGCGACCGCGCTCACCGACCGTCTCGACGCCGCCCGCAGCGCGCCGTTCGGCCCCGAGTCCGGTGATCTGCGCGTCACCTGGGACGCCGTGCTCCCGCCGGCCAGCGAGAAGATGCTGATGGACCGGCTCAACACCCTCACCGGCTTCGACACGCCGACGGTCGGCGCCGCGGGCGTCGCGCAGAGCCGCACCCGCAAGTCGCTGGTCCGCTCCGGCGGCGTCGTCGACGAGGGCGTGCTCTGGTACCACGACGGCGCCGTCGAGGCGCTCGGCGGCGACCCGGACGCCGACGGCATCTGGCTGCCTGTCGAGATCGCCGACCGGCTCGGCATCGAGCCCGGCGACAAGGTGCGGATCGGGCTGGTGTCGACGTTCCTCGCCAACACCGCGAAGCTGTCGCCGACCGTGCTCGCCGGCACCTACGAGACCGCGCCCGACTCCGCGCTGCCCGCCGCGCTCGCCGACCACCCCGACGCGGACCGGTGGTTCCTGCCGGCCGACCCCGAGGACCCGTCCGGCGACTCGCCGCTGGCGATCGCCGGCCGCAAGACGTTCGACGAGCTGATGCTCGCCACCGGCGACACGCCTCTCTACGCCGCGGACCTCCGCCTCGATCCCGACACCAGCCCCGACGGCGCCAGCGCCGCGGTCGACGACATCAAGAGGCTCGGCAACGACGCGTACGACGGCGCCGAGGAGCTGGCCCGCTACCTCGCCGACGCCGAGCCCCAGGGCGCGGACCTCGCGGTCGCGTCCGGGCTGCCGGACATCGTGTTCGACTCCAACCACACCGCGACCTCGGCCCGTGACCAGGTCCGCCCGTACGCCGTCGCCGGGCAGCTGCTCGCCGCGGCCCTGCTGGTCGGCGGCTGGGTGCTGCTCGGCCGGGGCCGGCGCCGCGAGCAGGTGCTGGCCTCCGGGCTCGGCCTGCGCCCGGGCGAGGTCGCCGGGCTGACGGCGCTCGAGGTCCTGCCGGTCTGCGTGGTCGCCGCGCCGGCCGGGCTCGCCCTCGCGCTGCTCGGCATCGCGCTCACCGGGCCGTCCGACGCCACCGAGGTCGCCGCCGCCACCGGCGACCTGGTCCGCGCCGGGCTCGCCGGGCTGCTCGCGCTGCTGCTGATGGCCGGGACCGCCGCGGCCTCCGCGGCCGGGATGGACCGCCAGGCGCGCGTGTCCCGCCTCGGCGGCCGACGCGTCGTGATGCCGTGGGGGACCGCGCTGCTGGTCGCGACCGTGGCCGTCGGGATCGCCGTGCTCGGCGTCGACGTCGCCCGCCGGAGCAGCACGCCGCTGGCGATGCTCCTGCCGGTCCTCGTGGCCGCGACCGTGGCCCTCGCGGTAGCGCGCGTCGCCGGCTGGGCGCGCGGGCGGCGTACCGCCCGGACGGGGAGGGGGTCCGCGCGCTGGTTGGCGTCGCGGCGCACCGGCACCGTCCTGCGCGAGGTCACCGCGCTGACGGTCGTGATCGCGGTCGCGCTCGGGCTGTTCGGCTACTCGCTGACCGTGCGGCGCGGGCTCAACCAGGGCGTCGACGACAAGACCGCCGCCCTGGTCGGCGCGCGTTCGACGCTGAAGGTCGACGAGGACTTCCGCCGCCAGGGCATGAAGGTCGCGACGACGGCGCCGGTCGAGCACACCTCGCTCGTGTGGCGCCGGGGTGCGAGCATCCCGCCGACGTTCGGCGAGGCGCCGGTGCTGGCGATCGACCCGACGACGTTCGCCGACGTCGCCGACTGGGGCAGCTCCGGGACGCTGGACGCCGGCCGGGAGCTCGTGCCGGGCCTGCTGGAGAAGGCCAAGGGGCTGCCGGTGATCCTGTCCGGCGACCCCGACCAGGAGGTCGGCGACCACGGGACCCTCGACTTCAGCGGCGAGTTCCAGGTCCCGTTCGAGGTGGTCGGCGTCGTGCCGGCGTTCCCCGGCGCCGAGTCCGACACCGGCAACACCACGGTGATCATCAACTGGCGGAAGCTCGTCAAGGTGGTGCCGCCGACCGTCGACCCGCGCAAGAAGCTCGCCTCGAGCGGCGACGCCGGGGCGTTCGCGTCGTGGGTCTGGTCCGATCTCGCGCCGGGCGACCTGCGGGCCGTGCTCGACGCCGACGGCATCACGACCGACGGCCGGCTCGACAGCAGCGACCAGGCCCGGGTCGGCAGCGGGCTGGTCGCGGCGACCTGGGCGGCGGCGTACGTCCTCGCGCTCGGCTGCGTCGCGCTCGCCCTGGCCGTCGCCGCGTCCCTGGTGCTGGCGCTGCGGCTCGCCGACCGCGACGCCGTCTCCGACGTGCTGCTCGGCCGGATGGGCTTCGCCTCGGGCGAGCTGGCCCGGTCGCGGACGTGGGAGGTGGGGTACGCCGTCCTGACCGCGGTGGTCGCCGCGGGCATCGCGACCGCGGCGCTGGTGCTCGGGCCGACGGTGATCGACGCGACGGCCACGATCCCGCCGCTGACCCGCCCGCGTCCCGACGTCGCGGACCTCGTCGTCCTGGGCGGCGTGCTCGTCGGCATCGTCCTGCTCGCCTGGCTGATCGGCGCCGCCCGCGCCCGACGCCGTCATCCCGCGGAGGTGCTGCGTGGCAACGGCTGAAGCGGTCGTCACCTGCGAGGACCTGGTGAAGGTCTTCCGCTCGGCGACGGGGGAGACGCACGCGCTCCGCGGGATCGGGCTGGAGGTGCTGCCCGGTGTGCTGACCGTGGTGGCCGGGCCGTCCGGCAGCGGGAAGAGCAGCCTGCTGACGCTGCTCGGCGCCCGCGACCGGCCCAGCGCCGGCCAGCTCACCGTGCTGGGCAGCGACATCGGCGCGGCGTCCACCCGGCAGCTGCGGATGCTGCGGCGCCGACGGATCGGGTTCGTCCCGCAGCGTTCCTCCGAGGCGGTCTACCCGCACGTGCGCGCCATCGACCAGCTCCGGCAGGTCGGCTCGTGGCGCGGCGACGGTGACGACCCGGCGGCCGCGCTGGCCGCCGTCGGGCTCGAGGACCGCGCCGACCACCTGCCGTCCGCGCTGTCGGGCGGCGAGCAGCAGCGGCTCGCGGTCGCGCTGGCGCTGGTCGGCTCGCCCGACCTGGTGGTCGCCGACGAGCCCACCGCCGAGCTCGACCACGCGAACGCCGACAGGGTGATGGACGCGCTGCTCGCGACCGCCGCGACCGGCTGCGCGGTCGTGATCAGCAGCCACGACGACCGGGTCACCCACCGCGCCGACCGGCTGCTCCGTCTGCGGCACGGCGTCGTCTCCAGCGAGACCGCCGGCCAGCAGGCGACCGCCGCCGTCATCGACTCCACCGGGCGGCTCCAGCTGCCGCCGGCGGTGCTCGACCTGTTCCCGTCGCGCCGGGTGGTCGTCGAGACCGTCGGCGACGAGGTCCGGCTGCGCCGGCCGGAGGAGGGGCGATGAGCGGGCTCGAGGTCACCGAGGTCAGCCATGGGTACGGCGCGGGCACCGGGCGGGTCGAGGTCCTGCACGGCGTCTCCCTGGCCGTCGCGCCGGGCGAGCTGGTCGCGCTGGCCGGACCGTCCGGCTCGGGCAAGACCACGGTGTGCCACCTCGCCGCGGGGTTCGAGTCGCCCGAGCGGGGCGCCGTGCTCGTGGAGGGCCGGCCGGCCGCGGGGATCGCGGACTGGGCGGTCGTCGCCGTCGTGCCCCAGCAGCACGGGCTGCTCGCCGGACTCAGCGTCGAGGACAACATCTGCCTGCCGGCGCACCGGGCCGGGGTGGACCCCACCGAGGCGTTCGCGCGGCTGACCGAGGCCCTCGACCTCGGCGCGTTCACGCGGCGCGGGGTGGCGGAGACGTCGCTCGGCGAGCAGCAGCGCACCGCGGTGGCCCGGGCGCTGGTCCTGTCGCCCCGGCTGGCGGTCCTGGACGAGCCGACCGGGCACCAGGACGACGACCACGTGGCGCAGGTCGTGGCGGCCCTCGCGGCCACCGCGCGGGCGGGCTCGGCGATGCTCGTCGCGACCCACGACCAGCGCGTCTGGGAGGTCGCGGACCGCGTCGTACGCCTCGATGACGGCCGCGTCGCCCCGTGATCGGAATGTGACCTCGATCTAGTTCGGGCGGAGATTCACGCGGGGCGTGTGGCCGACGCCACACGATCGGGCCATTCCCGACTGGATTTATGCACATTCGTCCTGCATGGTCGTTGATGTTTGCACCAATGCACAACGGCCCCGGGACGCCGAGTCCTGCCCACCCGGAGCCGTCGATTGATCGAACCGGGCAGGAGTGGGGGAACCACTTCCGCGGCCAGCAGCCAGCTGGTCGCTCGGGGTGAAGTCACGGAATCCGTGACCGGGCACCTTCTGCGCCCGAACCCGACAGCTCACCTCACAGGCGTCGGAAGGAATCCGTTCGATGCACCTTGCCCTGCCCTCGATCGCCCGCGCCCTCGTGGCCGGAGCCGTCGCCGGAACCGTCCTCCTGGCCACGCCGGCCGCGCCTGTCCAGGCCGCCCAGGCCGACCAGGTCCAGGACCGCGCCGGTCACCACCACAAGAAGAAGAAGCCGACCCGCGTCGAGCGCGCGGTCGACGTCGCCGTGAACCAGAAGGGCGACCCGTACCGGTACGGCGCCGCCGGTCCCGGCGCGTTCGACTGCTCCGGCCTGGTGTTCTACAGCTTCCGCCGTGCGGGCTTCTCCAACATCCCGCGCACCTCGAGCGCCCAGTCGCACTTCGCGCACCGGATCTCACGCGGCAACATGCAGCGCGGCGACCTGATGTTCTTCCACGACAGCGGCGGGGTCTACCACGTCGGTGTGTTCGCGGGGTACGCCCACGGCAAGCGGCTCGTGCTGCACGCGCCGTACTCCGGCACCCGCGTCCGCACCGACCGCGTGTGGACCGACAGTTGGTTCCCGGGCACGCTGCGGAAGCGCTGACTCACTTCCACCGGAAGGTCGCCAGGGTGGAGTCGATGATCTCCTGGCGCTCCTCCGGGGTGGCGACCGGGCTGAAGAGGAACGCGATCGAGACCAGCTTGCCGTTCTGCTGGGTGCCGAACTCCTCGAGGTAGAGCAGCGGCTGGACCTTGCCGGCCAGGTGGTAGACCTCCTTGCCGTCCAGCTCGGTGAGCGGCAGCTTCTTCGGGTCCCGGGGGTAGATGTTCGCCTCCAGCCACTGGTCGGCGAGCTCGTCGGCGCTCGTCGACGTGTTGAACGAGTCGATCTGGGCCAGGCTGATCGAGGAGAACGAGTAGTCGTCGTTCCCGGCGTCCGCCTGTTCCGGAACGACGCGCGGCGTGAGGTACCAGCCCTTCGGCACCCGCACCGTCGCTTGCGGGAGGTTCAGCGCGGGGCCGGTCGCCGGCGCCACCGTGCTGGTGGGGTCCTCGGTCGGCTCGCTGGTCGGCTCGTCGGTCGGTGTGGGCGACGAGGTCGCCGAGCTGCTCGTCGGCTCCGGGCTGGGGTCGGCGCTCGCGTCGTCGTTCCCGCAGGCCGTGCCCAGGAGGAGCACGGCGGCGAGCGCGGCAGCGGACGCGGCGGTCTTCAGCACGACCAGAACCTTGCCTGAGGTGTCTGACCTCAAACCGATCGGCCCGCAGAGGTTTTACCTCGCGATGTCCGGGGCAAGCGCCCGTAGTCGGACAGGACAGCTTTCATCGGGGGAAGGGTCGACAGTCAGATGCAAGCGTTGGAGATGCTCGAGACGTTGGGGCTCCCGGAGGACCTCATCGCGGACGTCCGGTCGATGCTGAACGAGAGGGCGGAGGCCCTCGAGGCGGTGAAGCCGACGCCGATCGGGGAGGTCTTCGGCGGGTCGCCCGCCGGCAGCCAGCTCAGCCACCACGCGGCGCTCGCGCGACAGCACGTCGCGGACGCGGTGCTCCAGATGGCCGCCGGGCTGCGCGGCTTCCGCGAGGAGCTCGGCTCCCACGAGGCGCGCATGGACTACACCGACACCCAGAGCGCGGTGGACCTCAAGAAGATCGAGGAGGCGGCCGCCTGCGTGGCGCCCGCCGACTTCTCCGCGAACAACCAGTGCACGCTCCCGACGGCGGGCGGTGACGACTGATGGCCGGACCCCAGCGTGCCCGCCTCGACACGGCGCTCACGGGCGCCTTCGAGCACGTCGTCGACGAGCACTCCCGTGAGTGGACCACCTGCGTGCGGACGATGTCGACGATCGCCGTTGCCCTGCGCAACGCGTCGCCGGAGGTGAAGGAGAAGATCGGCGGCGAGACCGGTCCGGCGATCGACAAGGCGTTCGCCAAGTCCGCCGAGGGCATGCAGGCGAAGACCCAGGAGCTGCTCCGGGGGAGCGCGGCGCTCCAGGCCGCGTCCGACGTCATCCGCCAGGCCCGCCAGGAGCAGGCCACGCTGGACGCGGACACGAGGCAGCAGCCCGGGGAGTACCAGAAGCCGGTCGGCCAGCCCACCGAGGCGGACCTCCAGAAGGAGGCCGCGAACAAGCAGGCGCACGCCGCCTACGACGCCTGGCAGGCCGACCAGGAGCGCCGGGCCCAGATCCAGGCCGACCGGATGGACACCGTGTTCGGGCACTCCACCCAGGTCATGAAGGACATCCACGGCGTCCCCGACCCCGAGCCGCCCGCAGGCGGCCCCGGCGGCGGCTCCGACGGACCCGGTGGTGGCAACGCACCCGCGCCGGCGCACGGACCCGGCGCCCCCGCCGGCGGCAACGGGCCGCGGTCCCCCCAGGCGCCCCCGCCGTACGACCCGCCGCCCGGC
>NZ_JAKWJR010000010.1 GCF_022761125.1 Nocardioides sp. SR21
GAAACCCGCCGACGTCAGGTCATCACGATCCACGTGCGACGGAACACGCGCCATCGTCTCCCGGACGATGTGACCGACCAGAGGCATGTGCTCCACGATCATGGCCTCGAGATCGGCCGTGAGCGCGGGTGGGGCCGCCGACCGGTTCTCGGTCCCGAGGCCATGAGTAGTTTCCATGGAAGTAATACAAGCATGAATCTCTTCCATGGAAGGGAATTGTCTGGACCGCTGACGACAACCGCTACTTACCGAGCGCTAAGTCGCTGGAGGTGCTATGGGTCCGGCGACCAGATCGGGCGAGCGAAGCATCTCCGGCGGAACCGCCCATGCGTCCACAAGATCCACGGCCAACGGCCGGACCTTGCGGCAAAGACCGCCGATCTCACGGCTGATCGCCTTCGACCGCTGCACCGTCAATCGGCCGTGCTCCATGAACCAGGCCCGGTCCGACTCGATGGTCGAGAGCGCGAACAGGTCGCACAGCAGGCCCAGCGCGACCTTGGTGTCGCCGTCCGGCTGGGCGCGGACCTTGTCGACGAACGCCTCGAGCACCAGTCGCTCGACGTGCGCGTTGGCGGCGGCGATCACGTGGTCCTGCACCGCGGAGAACACCTCGCCCGGGTTCGAGCCCTGGTCGATCCCGCGCTTGAGCCGTCGCGCGACGCCGCCGAGCATGTGCTCCTCACGGAACCGCAGCATCGCGAGGTGGTACTCCGAGTCGAGGAGGCCGGCCTCCTGGTCCCACGAGTCGCCACCCGGCAGCAGGTCGCGGACCCGCTCGAACATCTTGTGCACGGAGGTCCGCTCGATGACGGTCTCCACGGCGAGGTTGGTGACGAAACGGACCATCCCGAGCTGGTCGAGGTCCTGGAACTCGCTGGCGTAGTCGGTCAGCAGGCCCTTGGCCACGAGCTGCAGCAGCACGTGGTTGTCACCCTCGAACGTCGTGAAGACGTCGGTGTCGGCCTTGAGCGCGGCGAACCGGTTGATCGAGAGGTAGCCCGCTCCCCCGCACGCCTCGCGGCACTCCTGGATGGTCCGCGTCGCGTGCCAGGTGCCGAGCGCCTTGGTGCCGGCAGCGCGCGACTCGAGCTCGCGGCGGGTGTGCTCGTCGTCGGTGTGTCCGGAGAAGACGTCGTGCAGCTGGAGCGCGACGACCTCCTGCGCGAAGTGCAGCGCGTAGGTCCGGGCGATCAGCGGCAGCAGCCGGCGCTGGTGCATCCCGTAGTCGAGCAGCAGCTCCTCCTGCTCGTCCGAGGTCGCCTCGAACTGGCGGCGGCGTACGGCGTACTTCGTGGCGATCGCGAGCGCGACCTTGCTGGCGTTGATGCCGGCGCCGCCGACGCAGACCCGGCCCTGGACGAGGGTGCCGAGCATCGTGAAGAAGCGCCGGTTCGGGTTGTCGATCGCGCTCTCGTAGACGCCCTCGGGCGTCACGTCGGCGAAGCGGTTGAGCAGCGCGGTGCGCGGCACCCGCACCTCGTCGAACCAGATCCGGCCGTTGTCGACGCCGTTGAGGCCCATCTTGCGGCCGTCGTCCTCGATGCGTACGCCGGGGCAGGGCTCCCGGCCGTCGCGGATCGGGACCACGAACGCGTGCACGCCCTCGGAGCGGCCGCCCACCTCGAGCTGGGCGAAGACGACCGCGACCTCCGCGTGCCTGGCGGCGTTGCCGATGTAGTCCTTGCGCGCCGACTCGGTGGTCGTGGTGATCACGAACTCCTGGGTGTCGACGTCGTAGCGCGCGACCGTGCCGAGCGCCTGGACGTTCGAGCCGTGGCCGGTCTCGGTCATCGCGAAGCAGCCCATCAGCTTCCCGGTGATCAGGTCGCTCAGGTACGCGTCGTGGTGCTGCTTCGTGCCCAGCTGCAGGATCGCGCCGCCGAACAGCCCGAACTGCACGCCCACCTTGACCAGCACCGAGAGGTCGCCGTACGCCAGCGTCTCGAACGCCGCGATCGAGGCGCCGATGTCGCCGCCGCCGCCGTACTCCTCCGGGAAGCCCATCCCGGTCTGCCCGGTCGCGGCCATCTCGACCACGACCTCCTTCACGCGCTCGCGGAAGTCGTCGATCGACAGGTCCTCGGCCTCGTCGAGGATCGAGGCGTACTCGGCGAGGTTGGTGCGGACCAGGTTGCGGACGTCGGCGTACCTGCCGTCGAGCAGCGCGGTCAGCTCGGGGACGTCGATCTCCGGCTGGACGTAGCCGGTCGGGGGTGCCGCGGTGTCAGTCGCCATGGCGCATGCTTACCCACCATCTCCGGGCGGCAAGCAGTGATCTGGACCTCTCAGCGGTCGACGGGGACCTTGGAGGTCGTCGTCGTGGGGTGCGACGCGAGGCCGTGCTTGGAGAACTTCTGCCCGCTCGCGATGCCGCCGATGTAGAACGAGACGAAGGCGATCATGATGCCGGCGATGTCGTCGGCGACGTAGTGCCAGCCGAAGTAGAGCGTGGCGACGACGGTGAGCCCGAAGTTGACCCAGAAGACCCACTTCAGCACCTTCGACTGGACCGTGAACTGCACCATCAGGGCCCAGAGGAGCGAGATGGCGGTGTGCAGGCTGGCGAAGCCCGCGACGGTCTGGGCCTGGCCGTCACTCCACAGCACGCCGTGACGGGCGTTGACCAGGGATCTCATCAGGTCGGTGGTGCCGGTGTGCGACAGGCTGTTGTAGAGCCAGCTGTACTCGAGCCCGGGGCCGAGGGTCGGGAGCGCGTAGTAGGAGAGCGTCCCGAGGGTCCACGCGACCCCCTGCGCGGTGACGAACCACCAGCCGTAGGACAGGTTCCGCGACCACACGAGCCACACCGTCACGAGGATCGCGACCATCGGGATGAAGAGCAGGTAGAAGCTGGACAGCAGGTGCGCGACGACGGTCGTGCCGAGGACCTGGTGGATGACCAGCGCCGGGTCGTGGCCGAAGAACAGCACCCGGTCGAGCATGAGCAGCTCGCGGTCGTACATGCGGTCGCTGACCAGCGGCAGGAACGACTTGAGGTTCCGGTAGCTCACGTAGATCACGTAGAAGCAGGCGATGCCCAGGATCACCAGGAGCAGTCGCTCCCGCGACCAGTGGCTGTGCCAGCGCTCCCGCACGATCTCCGGCATCTGCCGGACCCGACCGCGCGTCAGCCACACCGCCCGGGGCACCAGGTCGAGGAACAACGCACCCAGGCAGAGGATCGGCAGCCGCAGCCACGAGGGGCCGAGGAAGCTGCCCTCCGGGTCGATCAGGGGCCGATCGAGGTGCCAGGCGGTGAGCGCAGCCCAGGCCAGCATCACAGCCGCGTTCACCACGAGGAAGACGTAGGCGCGGCGATACACGGAGGTCAGTCTAGGGAGGTTCCCTGATCACGGGCCAAACGGCGTCACCGCGAGACGGCCGGCGTCGACGGTCAGGGCCACCCGGTCGCCCGGCGCCGGGTGCGATCCGTGCCCCGCGACGGCGTCCATCTCACCGACGTCCTCGACGTCGACGACCAGCCGGATCTGGCTGGGCGTCGCGCGCCCGGAGAGCACGACGCCGCGCAGCGGGCCCTGCTCGGCGACCACCAGCGCGGAGCGCCGTACGGCGACCGTGGGCGCCCCGGGCAGGCCCGCGGCGCGGAGCACGCGCTGGGCGGCCTCGTTGACGAGCACCCGCGCGTAGCCGAGGAACAGCGCGGTCTCCGGGTCCGCCGGCGCCCGCCACACCTCGGCGATCTCCCCCTGCTGGACGACGCGGCCGGCGCGCATCACCGCGAGCCGGTCGGCGACCGCGAACGCCTCCTCGTGGTCGTGGGTCACCATCAAGGCGGTGGTCCCGGCCGCGCGCAGGATGTCGCGCAGGTCGGTGGCGAGCCGCTCGCGGAGGCCGGCGTCGAGCGCCGACAGCGGCTCGTCGAGCAGCAGCAGCCGCGGCTGCACCGCGAGGGAGCGGGCCAGCGCGACCCGCTGCCGCTCGCCGCCGGAGAGGGTGCCGGGCAGGCGGTCGGCGTACCCCTGCAGCCCGACCAGCTCGAGCAGCTCCCGGACCCGCGCTCCCGCGTCCGGCGTACGTCGCAGGCGCAGCGCGTACCCGACGTTGCGGGCGACCGTCAGGTGGTTGAAGAGCTGCCCGTCCTGGAACATCAGGGCGAACCCGCGCTTGTGCGTCGGGACGCCGGCGAGGTCGTCGCCGTCCCACGTGATCCGGCCGCCCGCGGGCGGCTCGAGCCCGGCGACTGCGCGCAGCAGCGTCGACTTGCCGGAGCCGCTGGGGCCGAGGACGGCGAGCACGTGGCCGTCCTCGAGGGTCAGGGACGCGTCGACGACCGCGGGGGCGCCGTCGTACGACACGGAGAGGTTCTCGAGGGTCAGCATCAGAAGGCTCCGACGGACGGGACGCGGAGCCGCTCGACCAGCAGCATCACCACGGCGGTGGTGGCGGCGAGCACGACGGACGCGGCGAGGGCCATGCCGTAGTTCATCGCACCGGGGTGCCCGATGAGGTGGAAGATCACGATCGGCATCGTCGGGTTGTCGTCGCGGGCGAGGAACGAGGTCGCGCCGAACTCCCCCAGCGACACCGCGAACGCGAAGCCGGCCGCGGCCAGCAGCGGCTTCCACATCACCGGCAGGTCGACGGTGACGAACGTGCGCAGCGGGCCCGCGCCGAGCGACGCCGCGGCCTGCCGCTGGCGGTCGTCGATGCCGCCGAGGACCGGGGCGAGCGTGCGCACGACCAGCGGCAGCGCGACCAGGGCCTGGGCGATCGGGACCAGCAGCAGGGAGTCGCGGAAGTCCAGCGGCGGCTCGTCGAGCGTGATGAGGAAGCCGAAGCCCAGGGTCACCGCGGAGACGCCGAGCGGCAGCATGAACAGCCCGTCGAGCAGGCCGCGGGCGCGGCGCTCGGCGCGGGTGCGCGACCGCCGGCTCACGATGACGGCGATCAGGAGGCCGAGGCTCAGCGACATCCAGGTCGCGTCGACCGCCGTGCGCAGCGAGGTGACCAGGGCCTGGGTGACCGGCACCAGCAGCGCCTGCCGCGAGCCCTCGGTCGTCAGCGCGCGGTAGTTCTCCAGGCTCCAGTGGTCGCCGACCTGCAGCGAACCGGTGACCAGCGCGGCGATCGGCAGGCCGACGAGCACGACGACGACCGACGTCGCGAGCAGGCCCGGCCAGTCGCCGCGCGAGACCCGGGGGTGACGCGCGACCGACCGCGCCAACGTCGGGTCCGGCACGGAACGGAGGCGGGTGGTGACCACGAGGAGGGCGGTGATCGCGAGCAGCTGCACGATCGACAGCGCGGCCGCGGCCTGGAGGTCGAGCAGGTTGGTGGTGAGCAGGTAGATCTCGGTCTCGACCGAGGAGTACCGCAGCCCGCCGAGGGTCAGCACGACGCCGAACGCCGTGGCGCAGAACAGGAACACCACGCTCGCGGCCGACACGATCGCGGGCCGCAGCGCCGGCAGCGTGACCGTGCGGAACACGTGCGCGGGGCTCGCGCCGAGCGAGGCCGCGGCCTCCGCCGGGCGCGTGTCCAGGGACTCCCACGCGGCACCGACCGCGCGGATCACGACCGCCACGTTGAAGAACACCAGGCCGGCGACGATCGCGCCCGCGGAGCCGTCGAAGCCGAGGAACCCGAGGGGACCGGCCTCGCCGATCAGCTCGCGGAACGCGACGCCGACCACGACCGTCGGCAGCACGAAGGGCACCAGCAGCAGGGCGCGCAGGGCGGCGCGGCCGCGGAACCGGCGCCGATGCAGCAGGTGCGCGGCCGGCACCCCGAGGAGCACGGCGCACGCGGTCGCCAGCACCGACGACCACACGGTGAACCAGATGACCCGCTGCACCCGCGGCCGGGCGAGCACCTCCAGGACCGCACCGGGGTCGAACGTGCCGTCGGCCCACAGGCCCTCGGCCAGCATCCCGCTGATCGGCAGCAGGAAGAACACGCCCAGCACGGCCAGCGGCACCGCCGCCAGCCCCGCGAGGACGAACAGGCGCCTCATCGCGAGGTGATGTCGCTCCAGTCGCGCAGCCAGTCGTCGCGGCCCTCCGCGATCGCCTCCGGGTCGACCGTGATCGGCTCGGTCGGCTGCTCCGCGAACTCCGCCCACTCGGCCGGCAGCTCGACCGACGCGTCGACCGGGAACACGTACATGCTCTCCGGCAGCGCCGCCTGGACGTCCGGGCTCAGCAGGAAGTCCACCAGCGCCTCGGCCCCGGCCGGGTTGGCAGCACCCTCGAGGACTCCGGCGTACTCCACCTGGCGGAAGCAGGTGTCCAGCAGCGCGCTGGTGGTGGAGGTGCCGTCGTCGGCGATCGTGAACGCCGGCGAGGAGTCGTACGACAGCACGATCGGCCGGTCGCCCTTGCCACCGCCCTGGGTGAAGTCGACCTGGTACGCGTCCGACCAGCCGTCGGTCAGCAGCGTGTCGTTGTCCATCAGCTCGGACCAGTAGTCCTGCCAGCCGTCCTCGCCGTACGCCCCGATGGTGGCGAGCAGGAAGGCCATGCCCGGCGAGCTGGTCGCCGCGCCCGGCGTGACGAAGAGGCCCTCGTACGCCGGGTCGACCAGGTCGTCGAGCGAGGTCGGCGCGGCGAGGTCCTGCTCCGCGAACCAGGTGTCGTCGACGTTCACGCACACGCTCGCGTTGTCGACCGGGGTCAGCGCCCGCGCCTCGCCGTCCTCGCCGTCGCCGGGCAGGAGGTACTGCTCCGCACCCTCGGGCAGTGTGGCGTCGTACGGCGCGAACACGCCCTCGGCCAGCGCCCGCGAGGCGAACGTGTTGTCGACGCCGAACGCGACGTCGCCGAGCGGGTTGTCCTGGGTGAGCACGAGCTTGTTGGTCAGCACGCCGGCGTCGCCGGCGGCCCGGACCTCCAGGTCGAAGCCGCTCTCCTCCTCGAACTGCTTCACCAGCTTCTTCGGCAGCACGAACGACTCGTGGGTCACGAGCACCACCTCGGTCGGCGTCGCGCCGTCCTCGGGCTCCTCGCTCCCCGAGCTCTCCCCGATGGTCGAGCACGCGGTCGCCGCCAGGGCGAGCGCCACCAACGGCACGCAGACACGCACAGATCTCATTGGACTCCCTTCGCCGGTACTAACCGGAGCAGGTTCATAGGGTCTGCGGCGGATCCGCACTCTCAGCACGCCAGGCGTGCTCCCCTGTCTTGTGGTGACGACCCTAGCGCGTCACCAAGCCGGTGATTGAGGAAGGGCCCCTGGGGCCGGTCTCGAGACCACCCCTACCGGCTGAGCGCGACCACCGTGTCCACGCGGGCCAGCTTCTCCGGGTTGCGTACGGCGTACAGGCCGGTGATCAGGCCGTCCTCGAGGACCGCGGACACGACCGTCTCGACGTTGCCGTCGACGAGGATGTGGATGCCCGGGGCGCCGTTAACGTAGGCGATCTCCAGGGTGACCGGCACGTCGACGCTGGCGCCGGCGAGGAACCGGGCGACCTTGTCGGACCCGAGGATCGGGTGGAGCGCGGCCTTCTTCACGCCGCCGCCGTCGGAGACCAGCACGACGTCGGGCGCGAGCACGTCCATCAGGCCCTGCACGTCACCGGTCGAGGCGGCGTGCATGAACTGCTTCAGCACCCGTTCGTACTGCGTGGCCGTGGTCTCGCTGCGCGGCTTCCGCTCGGCCACGTGGCTGCGCGCGCGGTGCGCGATCTGGCGTACGGCGGCCGGGGTCTTGTCGACCGCGGCCGCGATCTCGTCGTACTCGAAGGCGAAGACCTCGCGCAGCACGAACACCGCCCGCTCGGTCGGGCCGAGCGTCTCGAGCACGGTGAGCATCGCGAGCGAGACGCTGTCCGCGAGCTCGACGTCCTCGGCGACGTCCGGGGTGGTGAGCAGCGGCTCGGGGAGCCACGGGCCGACGTACGTCTCGCGGCGCCGGGCGTTGGTGCGCATCCGGTTCAGCGACAGCCGGGTCACGATGCGGACCAGGTAGGCGCGCTCGTCGCGGACCTGGACCCGGTCGACGTCGACCCAGCGCAGCCAGGCCTCCTGGAGCACGTCCTCGGCGTCGGCGGCCGAGCCGAGCATCTCGTAGGCCACCGTGAACAGGAGGTTCCGATGCAGGACGAAGACGTCGGTCGACACGGCGTTCATGGGGGCTCCTCGGGTCGTCGGTGTCCATGAGACACCGACCCACCGACATCTGTGACAGGGTTTTTCCGTGAAGGTCCTCGCAGTGTCGTTCGACATGCTCGATCCGTATGCGGTCTACGGGATCTGCAAGATCCGGCAGGACGTGTTCATCGTCGAGCAGAACTGCCCCTACCCCGACCTCGATACACGCGATGTCGACCCCGAGACCCGCCACGTTCTCCTGATGATCGACGACGCACTGCTCGGGTACGCGCGGGTTCTCGACGACGGGGAGGTCTGGCGGATCGGCCGGGTCCTCCTGGCTCCCGACGCACGTGGTCGCGGCTGGGCTGACCTGATCATGGACACCGCGCTCAACGTCTCGAAGGAACGCGACGTGGTGCTCGACGCCCAGTCACCGCTGGCGGGCTGGTACGCCACGTTCGGCTTCGAGGCCGACGGCGACGAGTTCCTCGAGGACGGGATCCCGCACACCCCGATGCGGCTCAGCCGCTGAGGTCGGCGAGGACCGCCTCGGCGGCGTTCTTGCCGTTGGTCGCGACCACGCCACCGCCCGGGTGGGTGGACGCGCCACACAGGTAGAAGCCGTCGATCGGGGTGCGCGGCGTCAGCCGGTTCTCCCACATCTGGTCCGCGGTCACCTCTCCGTGGAAGATGTGCCCGCCGGTCAGGCCGATCTTCGCCTCGATGTCGGGCGCGCCGAGGACCTCGTAGTCGATCAGGCAGTCCTCGAAGTCCGGGGCGAAGCGCGCCATCAGGTCGATGAACTGCCGCGCCACCTCATCGCGCCGCGCCTCCCAGCCACCGTTGACGTCGTACGGCGCGTACTGGCCGAAGATGCTCAGCAGGTGCTGGCCCTCGGGCGCAGGCGAGGGGTCGAGCACGGTCTGGCAGTAGACCTCGCCGAAGCCGACCGCGGGCTCGCCGGTCAAGAACCGTTCGTATGCCACCTGCGCGTCGTCGAGGCCGCCGGTGACGTCGACCGTGCCGCTGTAGGGGAACGTCGCTCCCGGAGCAGCGGTGTAGCTGGGCAGCCGGCTCAGCGCGGCGTTGAACTTCACCACCGGCGACGTGATGTCCCAGTCGCGCAGGCGGTCGCCGTACGCCGTCGGCATCGCGTCGGCGGGGACCATGTCGAGGACCCGCTTGGGGTCGGTGTTGCTGACGACGACCGGCGCGGCGATGAAGGTGCCGTCGTCGAGCCGCACGCCCTCGCCCGGCAGGATCTCGCCGACCGGCACCCCGGCCGCGAGCACGGCGCCGGCCTCCTGCGCGGCCTCGGCGATCGCGAAGCTGACCATGCCCATGCCGCCCTTGACGTAGCCCCAGATCGGGCCCTCGTCGAGCAGGTCGCCCTGGAAGTGCATGAGCTTCACCGACGCGGTGCCCGGGTCCTTCGGGCCGGCGCAGGTGCCGATGATGCCCTGGCCGAACAGCGCGTCCTTGAGCCGTTGGTCGGTGACGAACTCGTCGAGCACGTCCGAGATCGACGCGTCGAACAGCGCGTCGATCATCATCTGGTCGCCCAGGAGCATCTCCTCGAGCTCGGCGCGGGACGGGGACTCACCGGCCCAGCTGTCCCGCGGCCCCTTGCGCAGCCGGATCCGCATCTGGTCGAAGAAGTCCTCGTAGGCCTCGTAGCCGGCGATCTCCTTCTCCGGGAGGCCGATCGCGCGCAGGTCCTCACGCGTCCGCTCGTGGCTCATCCACTGGGAGAACGCCGTGCCGTCGTCGAACGGCACCCACAGCTGCGGGTCCGCGACGAAGACCTCGAGCCCGCGCTTGTGGAGCTGCAGGTCGCTGATGACGGTCTCGTCGAGCAGCCCGATCACGTACGCGCACGGGCTGATCACGAAGCCCTTGTCCTCGAACGGGGTGTCCAGCGTGCACGCGCCGCCGAGGCGGTCGCGTGCCTCCAGCACCAGCACCTGCTTGCCGGCTCGAGCGAGGTACGCCGCAGCCGTCAGCCCGTTGTGGCCGCCGCCGACGACGATGACGTCCCACGCGCGCTTCGCGAGGTCGGCCACCGGCGCGGGCAGCCCGACCTTGCCGAGCTGCGACGCGATGGTCATCGCGCGGCGCCGAGCGGGTGGTCGCTCGACTGCGAGACCAGCGACGGCCGCGCGTCCTCGGCGCGGCCGAGCCCGGCGTACGCACGGGCGACCCGGCTGACGAACTGGTAGACGCCGTCCTCCTCGGGCGCCAGCGGCCCGGGCACCTGGTACGGCGTGGCCAGCCCGCGCTGGACGGACTCGCACGCGGCCCAGTCCTGGCGGTTGGTGAGGTCCCAGAAGTCCACGGCGTACGACGGGTCGAAGCCCTCGCGCTCGGCGACCTCGCGCGGGAACGCCCACGAGCACTCGACGTGGGTGCGATCGGCGGCGATCGGCCGCATCAGGTGGGTCATCACGTAGTCGGGGTGCAGGCTCACCAGGAGGTTCGGGTAGCCGACGAGGTACATCACCGTGCGCAGCTCGGTCGGCGACAGGCCCTCGATCGGGGTGCCGCCGGAACGACCGTCGAGCGACATCGTGTCGGCCTCGGGGATCAGCGCCATCCAGCCGCCCATCCAGTCGCCGTCGAAGTCGAGGTTCTCCCCGCTCTGCGGCGGGCTGATGCGGGTGAGCTCGGGGTGGATCGTCGAGCAGTGGTAGCACTCCTGGTAGTTCTCGGCGATCACCTTCCAGTTGGTCGCGAGCTCGTAGGAGTGGGTCGCGACGGTGACCAGGTCCTCCGGCCGGTACGGCGCGATGATCTCGTCGAGCCCGGCGACGTGCTCCTCGAACGCGCCGCTGTCACCGGCCGGGTCGATGAAGATCCAGCCGTGCCAGATGACCAGCGGGATCGAGAACAGCCCGAACTCGCCCTTGTCGAAGCCCTCCATCTCGCGGAAGCCGCCGGGCGCGTTGCGCAGCGAGCCGTCGAGCTTGTAGCTCCAGGAGTGGTACGGGCACACGATGCTGCGCCGCTGCTCCGTCACGCCGCAGGGCAGCAGCTCGTGGGCCCGGTGCCGGCAGGAGTTCGCGAACGCGCGGATCTGCTCGTCCTCGCCCCGCACCAGCAGCACGCCGCCGGCGCCGGTCTCGATCGAGCGTTGGCTGCCGACCGGCCCGAAGTCGGTCGCCGTACCGACGCACTGCCAGCCGGAGAAGACGTTCGCCTGCTCCCACGCGAAGACGGCAGGATCGAGGTACGCCGCCGCCGGGAGCATCCGCGACGACCCGAACTCGGCGTACGACCTGGCGACGTCCGCCGCGGGCAGCGGAGCGATCGTGCCACGCAGTTGATTGAACATGCAGTCAGCCTAGGCTCGTGGCGCGCTCGGGTCCAGGGGGCCCGGGTCAGGTCAGTGGTTGGAAGAGCCGGTCATCGACCGGTTCGTCGAAGGCGATGTCGAGGAACTCGTTGACCTCGGCCGGGGCTCCGTCGACGAGCTTGGTGACCCGCATCAGCGTCGACGTCTCCTGATCGAGGTGGAACCGGAACTCCCGGCCGCCCGAGACCATGTCGAAGACCTCCGCGCCCGGCGTGCACCCGCGCGGATCCCGCTCCTTCGGCGTGGCGACGACGAGGTCGCACGCACGCCCCGCGACCGTCTCGGTCTCGTCCGTCGCGGAGAGGTCGAACCCGTCCGGCACGTCGGTCGGCGTGAGGAGCAGGAAGAAGTCGGCTCCCCCGTGGCTGGTTCGGCGGTCGCCGTGGTTGGTCTGCACACGATGGCCGTTGCGGCTCCAGAACCACGGCTCGTCGACCACGACCAGGTCGTCCATCCACATCTCACCGACCCGGGAGAGTGCCTCGGCCCGTCGACGCCTGCCACGCTCGGCGGCGTGCACCCGCAGGAGGTGCTCGACCGGCACCTTCGGGCCGGCATCCGGCATCTCGTGCACGGCAACCGCCCTCATGCGGTTCCGCCCCGCGCCCTGCTCGTCCAGGCCGTGCCACTCCATGAACGCGCGGGTGACGAGCGGCTGGTCCCGCCACGTGCGGAAGGTGCCGGACACGGTCGTCCACCGATCGCCGGCGGCGCGGAGCCGCGACGCGAGGTCGTCCTGCTCGAGCATGGCCCGACGCTCTCACACCTCGCCGGTGATCGAGCAGCGAGCGCCAGCGAGCGTCGTCGAGATCCCGGAAACCCACCCGCCGCGTCGGCTACCGGGGTCTCGACAAGCTCGACCAACGACGACCGCTCACACCTCCCCCGGTGATCGAGCCGATCCCGCCGTCGTGCCAGCGCGCCCGGTGATCGAGCAGCGAGCGCCAGCGAGCGTCGTCGAGATCCCAGAAACCCAACCCACCGCGTCAACTACGGGGGTCTCGACAAGCTCGACCAACGACGACCGCTCACACCTCCCCCGGTGATCGAGCAGCGAGCGCCAGCGAGCGTCGTCGAGATCCCAGATACCCACCCGTCACGTCTGCTACAGGGGTCTCGACAAGCTCGACCAACGACGACCGCTCACACCGCCCCCGGTGAACGAGCCGATGCCGCCGTCGTGCCAAGCGCGCCCGGTGATCGAGCAGCGAGCGCCAGCGAGCGTCGTCGAGATCCCAGAAACCCACCCACCGCGTCGGCTACCGGGGTCTCGACAAGCTCGACCAACGACGACCGCTCACACCTCCCCCGTTGATCAAGCAGCGAGCGCCAGCGAGCGTCGTCGAGATCCCGGAAACCCACCCGCCGCGTCGGCCACGGGGGTCTCGACAAGCTCGACCAACGACGACCGCTCACACCTCCCCCGGTGATCGAGCAGCGAGCGCCAGCGAGCGTCGTCGAGATCCCGGAAACCCACCCGGCGCGTCGGCTACCGGGGTCTCGACAAGCTCGACCAACGACGACCGCTCACACCTCCCCCGGTGATCGAGCCGATCCCGCCGTCGTGCCAGCGCGCCCGGTGATCGAGCAGCGAGCGCCAGCGAGCGTCGTCGAGATCCCAGAAACCCAACCCACCGCGTCGGCCACAGGGGTCTCGACAAGCTCGACCAACGACGACCGCTCACACCTCCCCCGGTGAACGACCCGAGGCCGCCGCCGTACCCGCTCCCCCGGTGATCGAGCAGCGAGCGCCAGCGAGCGTCGTCGAGATCCCAGAAACCCACCCGCCACGTCGGCTACAGGGGTCTCGACAAGCTCGACCAACGACGACCGCACACACCTCCCCCGGTGATCGAGCAGCGAGCGCCAGCGAGCGTCGTCGAGATCCCAGAAACCCACCCACCGCGTCAACTACGGGGGTCTCGACAAGCTCGACCAACGACGACCGCTCACACCTCCCCCGGTGATCAAGCAGCGGAAACCCACCCACCGCGTCGGCCACGGGAGTCTCGACAAGCTCGACCAACGGCGACCGCTCACGCCTCGCCGGTGAACGAGCCGATGCCGCCGTCGTGCCCGCTGCGACGGCCGATCCAGCGGTAGATCGCGAAGCCGAGGACCACGGCGAGCATCGCGGTCACCAGCATCAGCGTGGCGAGGGCGTTGAGGGCGGGGGTCGGGGCGGCGCGGGCGGTGTTGTAGATCTTCACCGAGGTCGGCTCGGTGCTGGAGTCGCCGGAGAGGTAGCGGACGATCACGAAGTCGTCGATCACGTCCGCGAAGACGAGCACGGCGCTGGCCACGATCGCCGGCATCAGCATCGGCAGGATCACCCGGCGCTGCGCCTGCATCGGCGAGGCACCGAGGTCCATCGCGGCCTCCTCGTACTGCGTACCGATGGTCGCGAGCCTGGCTCTGACGAGGACCGCTGGGTAGGCGATCTGGTACGTCACCAGGCCGACCACCTGCGCGCTGGTCCCGAGCGCGATCGGCAGCGCGACGTTCGTGACGACGAACAGCAGCGCCACTGCGAGGAGGATCTCGGGGATCACGAACGACAGCAGCAGCGCCGCGTTCGCGCCGCTCGGCAGTCGCCCGTGCCACCGGTCGAGTCCGATCGCGAGCGCGACCCCGAGCGGCACCGTGATCAGCGTGGTGATGATGCCGAGGCGCAGCGTCTGGACCAGCGCCGCGTGCAGGGAGTCGTCGTACCAGACCGAGCGGTATGGGTCGCCCCAGTACCACCGCATCGAGAAGCCCTGCCAGACCGTGCGCGACTTGCCGTCGTTGAAGGAGAACAGCACCGCGACCAGCACCGGCAGCAGCGACCACAGCAGGTAGCCGACCGTGATCGCGACGAGGATCCGCGGCTTGCGCCAGGGGTCGCGCCACCACCCCGTCCGCCGGCCGCTCACAGCCCGGCCTCGTCACGGGACACCGAACGGACGTAATAGATCATCGGCAGCAGCGAGACGAGCAGGACCAGGAGCACGAACGCGCCGGCCTGACCGGTCTGGCCCGGCGTCAGCACGGTCTCGTTGATCAGGTTGCCGACCATCGAGGTCTGCGGCGACCCGGAGAGCAGGTCGGAGGTGTAGTAGTCGCCGAGCATCGGCAGGCAGGTGAGCAGCACGCTCGCCACCACGATCGGGCGGCACATCGGCATCGTCACCCGGAAGAACGCGGACGTCCGGCTCGCGCCGAGGTCGCGCGCCGCCTCGACCAGCGACTGCGGCAGCCGGTCGAGGCCGGCGTACAGCGGGATGATCATGTACGGCACGTAGCCGTAGACGAGACCGAGCACCACGACCTCGGACCGGCCCGACAGCCAGTCGACCTGGCCGGGGAGGATCCGGTTGACGAGTCCGTCGTTCGCGAGCAGGTTCACCCACGCCAGCATGCGCATCATGTAGCTGATCCAGAACGGCGCGATCAGCAGCGCGAGCAGGAGGCCTCGCCAGCGGCCCGCGAGCCGTGCGACGTAGTACGCGATGGGGAACGCGATCACCAGGCACAGCAGGCTGGCGGTGACGACGTACACCGCCGTGCGCAGCAGCGCGGGCCCGAAGAAGCCGGTCGGCCCGACGATGTGCTCGAGGACGTACCGCATCTGGGTGGTGTCCCAGTACGCCGGGTTCCAGATCGGCACCGCGGTGCGGAAGATCGGGTCGAGCCCGCCGAAGACCACCGCGAGGACGACGTACAGCGGCGCGAGGAAGAAGACCAGCAGCCAGACGATGCCGGGCAGTGCCAGCACCGGGCCGAGGAAACGGTTGCCGCGGTCCTCGGTGCTCATCCGCCGGCCTTGAACTGCTGCCAGACCTGGTGCCAGGCCTGGTCGTTGGCGACGTCG
Source organism: Nocardioides sp. SR21 (assembly GCF_022761125.1). Taxonomy (GTDB): domain Bacteria; phylum Actinomycetota; class Actinomycetes; order Propionibacteriales; family Nocardioidaceae; genus Nocardioides. The sequence goes on from NZ_JAKWJR010000010.1 coordinate 15,263, forward strand.
AGCTCGAGCAGGCGGTACGACGAGTCGAACCACTCCTGCTTCACGGCGGCCGTCGCGAGGTTCTCCGGCAGGTAGCCGTCGGCGACCAGCCGGTCGGTGTCGAGGACCCGCTGCGGCGGCTGGTAGCCGATGAACCCGAAGTTCCGCAGCGCGTTCTTCTCGTCGAGCATGTGCTGGATGAACAGGTGCGCGAGCACCGGGCACCTGCCGTCCTTGAGCACCACCATCAGGTCGTTGTCGACCAGACCCTTGCCGTCCTCGGGGAACCAGTAGCGCAGCACGTCGACCGACTGGCCTTTCGGCAGGTAGTACTGGGCGTTCACGATGTCGCCGGACCACATCTGGCTGACGCCCAGCTGGCCCCCGGGCAGGTCGCTGTACATCGAGACGGTCACCTTGGGCTGGGTGGCGTCCGAGATCGCGCTCAGGCCGTCGCTGATCGTGCGGAGGTCGCGCGCCGAGTCGGTGTTGACGTCGGTGATGCCGGCGCGCAGCCCGACCATCGCCATCGCGGTGTGCCAGTCGTCGATGATCGCGGTCGAGCCGGCGTACTGCTCGTCCCACAGGACGTCGTACGGGTTGTCGAGCGTGGCGACGTCGCCCACCTGGTCGTCGCGCCACCCGATGCCCGTCGAGTAGACGGTGTACGGCACCGTGAACTGCCAGCCCTGGTCGTACCAGGGGTTCTGGAACGTCGGCCAGACGTTCTCGATGTTGCTCAGGTACGTGTGGTTGAGCGGCTGCACGAGCTCGGCGGCGACCAGCCGGCTGATCTGGTCGTAGCTCGGGAAGTAGATGTCGTAGGGCACCGACCCGGTGCGGATCTTCTGCACGGCCTCGTCGGTGTCGTTGAACGTCGAGATCTTCACCTCGACGCCGTACTGCTTCTCGAACGCCTTGACCACGCCGGGCGCGACGTAGTCGGCGTAGTTGTAGAGGATCAGCGGCCCGGACTCGGGCGACAGCCCGTCGGCGATCGGCTGGTTGTCGTCCTGGATCGTCCAGCGGACCGGATCGTCGGGCGACGCGATGCGCAGGTCGGAGGCGGTCAGCTCGGGCCGGCCGCAGGCCTGCAGCAGGCTCGCGGCGGCCGGGATCCCCAGCCCCAGCAGGGCTGCCGTACGCAGCACGGAGCGACGGTCGAGGCGCGGATCTGCCATGCAGCCTCCCGTTTCCCGTCGGGCTCCGAGGGGGTTGTCGGTCGCACCACCGTCACATAGATTGAATACTCAGTCAATCGCCCCGAAGGGGAGGTTCCACGGTGGCCACGTCTGTCGCGATCGACCCGGATGCCGATGCCGTCGATGCCCTGATCCACGCGGAGTCCGAGGCGTTCGTGCGCCGCCAGCCGCGCAGCACCGCGACCATCGCCGAGGCGCGCAGCGTGCTGGCCGGCGGCGCCACGTCGAACTGGCAGATCGCCCAGCCGCAAGCGGTGTGGATGAGCCACGGCCTCGGCTCGCACGTGTGGGACATCGACGGCAACGAGTACGTCGACATGCACGGCGGGTACGGCGCCTCGATCGCCGGCCACGGCCACCCCGCGATCGTCGAGGCGGTCAGCGCCCAGGTCGCGCGCGGCACGCACTTCGCACAGCCCACCGCGGACGCGATCTGGGTCGCCGAGGAGCTGCGCCGGCGCTACCGGCTGCCGCTGTGGCGGTTCGCGAACTCCGGCACCGAGGCGACGATGGACGCCATCCACCTGATGCGCGCGCTGACCGGCCGCGACCTGGTGATCAAGGTCGAGGGCTGCTACCACGGCCACCACGACTCGGTGCAGGTCTCGGTGCTGCCGGAGGAGGACGAGGTCGGCCCGGCCGACCGGCCGCTGCGGGTGCCCGGCAACACCGGCATCCCCCAGGCGATCCAGGACCTGATCGTCGTCGTCCCGTTCAACGACCTCGACGCCGTGCGCCGCGCGCTCGCCGAGCACCCCGGGCAGATCGCCGGGATGATCCTGGAGCCGGTGATGATGAACGCGGGCATCATCCCGCCGGTCGACGGCTATCTCGAGGGGCTGGCGCCGATCCTCCACGCCGAGGGCGCGTACCTCACGTTCGACGAGGTGAAGACCGGCTTCACCACCGGGCCGGCCGGCACCATCGGCCGGTACGGCGTGGTGCCCGACATCGTCTGCCTCGCCAAGGCGCTCGGCGGCGGCATCTCGGTCGCCGCGATCGGCGGCGTCGAGGAGGTGATGTCGGCGATCGCCGACGGTCGCTACGAGCAGGTCGGCACCTTCAACGCGAACCCGCTCGCGATGGCGGCGGCCCGGGCCAACCTGAGCAGCGTCCTCGACGACGCCGGGTACGCCCGGCTCGACGCGTTGGCGGCCCGCGCGCGCCTCGGCTTCGAGGAGGCGATCGCCGCGAACGACCTGCCGTGGCACGTCGTCAGCGTCGGGGCGAAGGGCTGCGTGGCCTTCACCGACAAGCCGGTGCGCGACTACCGCGACTTCCTCGGCATCGACGACCGCTGGGGCCAGCTGCACTGGCTGATGCAGCACAACGGCGGCGTGTTCCTGCCGCCCTGGGGCAAGGTCGAGCAGTGGCTGCTGTCGGTGCAGCACACCGACGAGGACGTCGACCGGCTGGTCGCGAACTTCGCCCGCCTCGCATCCGTCGCCGGGGCCACGGCGTGACGGGCGGCGGCGCCGTACGTCTGGTCTCGCTGACCAAGTCGTTCGGCGACGTCGTCGCGGTGGACGGGATCGACCTCGACCTGCCGGCGGGTGAGTTCTGCTCGCTGCTCGGCGCGTCCGGGTGTGGGAAGACCACCACGCTACGGATGATCGCGGGCTTCGAGAAACCGGACGCCGGGCAGATCCTGCTCGACGGCCACGACGTGGCGATGGACGCGCCGCACGTGCGGCCCGTGAACACGGTGTTCCAGAGCTACGCGCTGTTCCCGCTGATGACGGTGTGGGAGAACGTCGCGTTCGGGCTGGGCTACCAGAAGGTGTCGAAGGAGGAGACCCGGCGCCGCGTCGGCGAGGCGCTCGAGCTGGCGCAGATGCAGGACTACGCGAAGCGCCGGCCGGCCCAGCTCTCCGGCGGTCAGCAGCAGCGCGTCGCCCTGGCCCGGGCGCTGGTGCTCAATCCCAAGGTGCTGCTGCTCGACGAGCCGCTGGGTGCGCTCGACGCCCAGCTCCGCAAGCACCTGCAGCTCCAGCTGCGCGCGCTGCAGAAGGACCTCGGCATCACGTTCGTCTACGTCACCCACGACCAGGAGGAGGCGCTGACGATGAGCGACCGGATCGCCGTCATCGCCGACGGCAAGGTCGAGCAGGTCGGCGCCCCGGAGGACATCTACGCCTCCCCCGCCACGACGTACGTCGCGAGCTTCCTCGGCTCGGCCAACATCTTCGACGCCGACGTCTCCGACCACTCGGCCGGCCTGGCCACCTGCTCGGCGCTCGGCCGGACCATGCACGCCGTGTGCCGGGACGCGACGCTGCGAGGAGCCGCGGCCATCGTGATCCGTCCCGAGCGGATCACGGTGGCCGCCCCCGAAGTGCCGGTGCCGGCCGGGCACAACTGCGTGGAGGGGACGGTCAGCAGCGTCGTCTACCTCGGCGCGGCGAGCCAGGTGCGGGTGGAGGTCGCACCCGGCTCGACCCTGGTCGCCCAGGTCGCCAACCACGACGGGCCGCGGTCGGTCAGCGCGCAGCCGGGCAGCCGGGTCACCTGCACGTTCGACCCCGACGCGGTCCAGGTGCTGCGGCAGAGCAGCGCCACGACGGCTCCCGAGCTGGACATCCAGCTCGCCTGACCCGGAGGACTCGCATGTCGCTCGACTTCGCCGCCATCAACCCTGCTGCCGCTCGGGCTGCGGACGCAGCCGCGGGTGGGGACCTGCCCTCGCGGGCGCAGTACGTCGTGGTCGGCGGCGGCGTGATCGGTACGTCGATCGCGTACCACCTGGCCATGCTGGGCGCGACGGACGTCGTACTCCTCGAGCGCAAGCAGCTGACGTCGGGCACGACGTGGCACGCCGCGGGCGAGGTGGTCTCGGGCGGCACGACCGAGGACGCGCTCTGGATGGCGCGCTACTCGGCCGAGCTGTACGCGCGGCTCGAGGAGGAGACCGGGCTCTCGACCGGGTTCCGGCAGTGCGGCTACCTCCAGCTGGCGACCACGCCGCGCGCGGACGAGGGGTTCCGGCGCGAGACGGCGTACATGCGCTCGGTCGGGATGACCAAGGAGGTGCTGTCGCAGCGCGAGGTCGCGGACCTGGTGCCGCTGATGCGCGTCGACGACGTGATCCACGGGTTCTGGACGCCGGACGAGGGCCGCGCGAACCCGGTCGACGTCACGATGTCGCTGGCGAAGGGCGCCAAGATGCGCGGCGCGCGGATCTTCGAGCACACCGAGGTCACCGACTTCATCCTGTCGCGCGGTCGGGTGGTCGGCGTGCGCACGGAGCGCGGCGACATCGAGTGCGAGAAGGTCGTGCTCGCCGCCGGGTTGTGGGGCCGTGAGCTCGCTGCGAAGGCCGGAGTCACCGTGCCCCTGCAGGCCGCCGAGCACTACTACCTGCTGACCGAGCCGATCGACGGTGTCACCGCCGAGTCCGTGCCGGTGATCGAGGACGGCGAGGCCTACGGCTACTACCGCGAGGAGGGCGGCGGGCTGCTGGTCGGAATGTTCGAACCGGTGGCCAAGGCCTGGTCGCTGGACGCCACCCCGCGCGACAGCGCGTTCGCCGTGCTGCCGCCGGACTGGGACCGGCTGACGCCGTTCCTCGAGGTCGCGATGCGGCGGTTCCCCGCGCTCGAGGACGCCGGCATCCGCACGCTGTTCTGCGGGCCGGAGAGCTTCACCGACGACCTGTCGCCGATGCTCGGGGAGTCGCCCGAGGTCGACGGGCTGTACCTCGCGTGCGGGCTGAACTCCGTCGGCATCCTGTCCGGCGGCGGGCTCGGCCACATGATGGCGCAGTGGCTGATCGAGGAGCACCCGCCGCTCGACGTCACCGCGGTGGGGGTCGACCGCGCCCACGAGTTCCAAGCGACGCGGCTGTTCCGCGAGCAGCGCACGGTCGAGCGGCTGGGCTTCCTGCTCAACGACCTGGCCTGGCCCAACGCCGAGCCGCGACTCGGCCGGGACGTGCGTCGATCGCCGTTCCACCCCGCGCACGTGGCGGACGGCGCGCACCTCGTGACCACGAGCGGATGGGAGTACCCGGACTACTTCGCCGGCGCCGGCGTCACACCGACCGTCGAGTGGGGCTTCGAGCGCGGCGAGGCGTTCGAGCGGACCCGCGAGGAGCACCTGAACGCGCGCGAGACCTTCGCGGTCTTCGACATGTCGCTGATGTCGAGCCACGTCGTGCAGGGGCCGCACGCGTCGGCCGTGCTCAACCGGGTCTGCGCGAACGACGTCGACACCCCCGTCGGCAAGGTCGTCTACACGCAGTGGTGCGACGAGCGCGGCGGGATCATCGCCGACGTCACCGTCACGCGGCAGGCCGAGGACGTGTACGTCGTCGTCAGCGGCGACAACATCCACCGGCGGGTGCCCGCGTGGATCCGGCGGAACACACGGTCCGACGAGTTCGTGACGCTCACCGACGTCACCAGCGGGCACGCGATGCTGTCCGTGCAGGGACCGCGGTCGCGCGAGGTGCTCCAGCGGCTCAGCCCGCACGACTGGTCGGATGCGGCGTTCCCGTACCTCACCGCGCAGAAGGTCGAGCTCGGCTACACCCCGCTGTGGGCGCTGCGCGTGACGTACGTCGGTGAGCTCGGCTGGGACCTGCTGGTGCCGACCGAGTTCGGCGCCACGTTGTACGAGCAGCTCAGGGAAGCCGGGTCCGACCTGGGCTTCCGGCCCACCGGCCTCGGCGCGATGGAGACGATGCGGCTGGAGAAGGCGTTCCGCGACATGGGCCACGACATCGACTCCACCGACACCCCGCTCGAGGCCGGCCTCGGCTTCGCCGTCGCCTGGGACAAGCCCGGCGGCTTCGTCGGCCGCGAGGCGCTGATGAAGCAGCGCTCCACCGGCGCGCCGACCGCGCGGCTCATCAACGTCCTGCTCTCCTCCCCCGACTTCGACCTGCACGGCGACGAGCCGGTCTACTGGGACGGCCGCCCGGTCGGCCACATCCGCAGCGGCGCCTTCGGCCACTCCCTCGGCGCCGCCGTCGGGATCGCCGGCATCTCCTCGGACGAGGGGATCACCGCGGCCGCGCTCGCCGCCGGGTCGTTCGAGGTCGACGTGGCCGGGACCCGCGTGCCGGCGACGGTCTCGCTCAGGCCGTTCTTCGACCCGGAGCGGTCGCGGGTGCTGGCCTGAACCGCAGCCAGGTTGGGCGGTCGTCCACGATCACGCGATCCTGACCTCGCCCGTTCGCGGCGGTATGACGCGCTCCACACGTCGCCCGGATGCGCATCAAGTCGCCGCCACCCGGGCCGCGGTGAGCCGTCGTCGCGGGGACGCCAGCGTGCTCTGCGATGCCCGTGTTGTCGGTTAAGCCGCGAAGCGGAAGGTCGGCGCGTAGCTTGCTCCGCCCTGGTGTTCGTAGACCGTTACTGCCGGAAGCGCGTTCCACCGGTGACCGAGGAGCAGCGCGATGCCCGCTGGTCCGGCGATGAACAGGTGGATCCGCTGGGCACCGGTGTCGCGAACCCTAGCGAGCAGGGCGTCCTGGAGTGCAGCGGCCCAAGACGTGGCCCAGGCCGCGTCGAGGACTGCCTCGGGACCGACGCCGGTCTCGCCGGTGAAGGTGAGGAGCCGACCAGCGGGGATGGAGGCGGTCTGCAGGTAGTCGCGCACGTCGGCGGTCGGGTCGTGACGAAGGGCAAGGCACACCGCAAGGTCGTTGCCTTCGCCGTCGAGCGATTCATCGGCGAGTTCGACGATCCGAGCTGAACCGCCGCGCGTGTCGCTTGCCCACTCCACACCGTCCTGGTCCAGTGAGACGACCCAGCGGCGTACGCGAGGGAGGGTCCGGCCAATGGCGAACCAGACCGGGAGTCGGACTGAGGCCAGAACGTGGACGCGGCGGGAGGCGAACTGCTCGAGCGTCCGGGCCGCCTGGGCGAGCCGGGGACGCACGACCGCGTCCCAGTCGGCGGGGTCGGTGATGCTGCGGCGCTCGAAGACGTCCACGTCGGGGTAGAGGTCGGTAAAGTCGACGCGGGCGTTGGGGAGCTGTCGTGACTCCTCACGGTCGATTCCGTGGACGGCCAGGGTGAGGGTCCCGTCGCGGGCGAGCAGATCGCGGTCCTCGAGGCGCCGTCGGGCGTCGCTGACGGTGACTTCCCCGACGCCGTCAGTGACCCAGTCGCTGACCATGCGGAGGGCGCTGGTCACGGCGTCGTTGTCGCTGCGGAACCCGTTGAGCTGCATCAGGTGCGCGATCCGTTCGTGCCAGGTGCTCTCCGAACCCTCGTTGCGAAAGGTGACGTTCGATAGGAACTCGGCGACCTCATTCGGGTCGGCGCCGAGGTGGGTGGCGAACGACGTAAGCAGCTTGCCGAGCTTGGTCTTGGGGCGGTCCAGGGCGTTCTGGAGCCGGGTCGGGTCGATGCGGTCGGTCTTCTTGTCGAGGGCCTCGAAGAGGACCGCGTCGTGGTCGAAGTTGCGGTTGGTCACGAGCTCGAGGTTGAAGACCTCGCCGTCGTCGCGCAGCCTGCGCCAGGTGCCGTGGAAGGCCTGGAGCGGGGACCGGCCCCTCTCGGTCTTGGCCGTGGTCAGCCAGTGGAGGTTGATGACCTCGCCGCCGTAGTTGCTGGACTTCACTTGGATCCACCTGCCCGGGTAGCCGTCGCAGCGACGGAGGACGACGTCGTCGAACGCGCCTCCGTGGGTGTCCTCGATGCTCACGCTGACGGCGTGCTCGTCCTGGAGGGCCACCAGGAGCGTGTGAAGGCCGACGGCGTGCTGGAGGTTGTCGCCGCGGATCGCGGCGGCACGGGACGGAAGCCTGATGCGGGTGGGTCGCAGGGACGTAGTCATCGTGAAGGAGCCTCGGTTCAGGTGGCGGGCCGGTCCTGGAACGGCGGGGTCGCGGTCATGTCCTCGGCGATGGCGAGGATGTGATCGGCGGTGAGGGCCGTGTCGGGGTAGGCCTCGAGGATGGCGCTGGGGACCAAGCGCTGGGTCAGGTCCGAGTAGGTGAAGCCCGGCTGCCCGACGGTGCGCTCGCCGGTCACCAGGACGAGCTTGTCGATGGCGTCGCTGTTGAGGTCGAAACCGGAGAGGGCGTCGGCGAGGACCGCGCGGCGCTGGTCGGCGTCGGGGCGGTGGAACTCGAAGATGCCGGCGGCGCGGCGACGGACAGCGGGGTCGAGCGCGGCGAGGCGGTTGGTGCACATGACCACCAGAAGCGGGATGCCCGAGCCGGCGAAGTCGTCGATGCCCGCGAGGAAGGCATCGACGCCGGCGCGGTCCTCGTGGTGCATCTGGCTGGCCTCGCGGGACTGGACCAGGGCGTCGGCCTCGTCGATCACGAGGATGGTGACGCCGCGGAGGCGGCCGTCGGCGCCGCGGCCGAGCTTGGCCTCGCGCGTCACGGTGGCGAAGGCCTCGGCGATGAGGGTAGTCATCTCGCCCACGTGGCCCGTCCCGCGTGCGGAGAGCTTGAGCCGGTACAGGGTCACCGGGACCTTGAGGTGGTCGGCGAGGTCGCAGCCGAAGCTCTCGGCGAGCGCGGACTTGCCGGAGCCGACGTCGCCGGCGAACACGAGCAGGGGAGCGCGGTCACGTAGAAGGGTGAAGGCCTGATCGTTGCTGTTGAGGCCGCGGTGGTGGGTAGCCGCCCAACGAGTCAGGACGTCGGGGTCGGCCAGGACCGCGGCCTCCTTGCGCAGGCGGCTCTTGACGTCGTCGAGACCGACGAGCCGGCGGTAGCGCTCGTAGCGGACATCGTCGGGAAGCTCGATGACGGGGTGGAAGAGATCGGTGTCGCTCATGAGGTGCTCCGAAGGAGTCATGGGAAGGCGAGGGTCTGAAGCTCGCCCTCCCGGCGGTCAGATGGCGCTGTAGAGGCTGCGGTCCAGGCCGTGGCCGCCGCGGGAGTACTGGCTGTTGCTGCCGTACGAGCCGGCGTAGGCGGTCGGCTCGGTGCCAGGGGTCCGGTCGATGGGCAACGCCGCCTTGAAGGCGGCACGGTCAGTGGCCGTCAGGTCGTAGAAGGCGTCGTTCTGCCGCAGGAAGCTGTGGAACTCGTACGGCGCAACGTCGAGTGCGCTCGGGAGCCCGCCAGGGACGTCGTCGCGCAACTGACCGCCAGCGACGGCGGTGTAGCGCAGCCGCAGCTTCCACTCCTCGCCGTTCTTGAATCCGAAGTCGACATAGTCGAGGTAGCCCGCCTTCAGGTACTGCGCGGTTTCCTCGACGAAGTCGGGGATCTTGTCCAGCCGTGGATGGCCGTAGCGGGCGTTGAGGTTGCGCAGGTCGGCGCCGAGCTTGCTGGCGATGTAACGAGCCTCGGTGATGGTGAAGGTCGCGGTGCGGGTCTGGGAGTAGGTCATCTCAGGCCACCGAGAAGGTCGGACCGAACAGAGTGCGCCAGGCGTCGACGGCGGTGCCCTTGCTGCCGGTGGTGCTGGCCCAGACGACCTGGTCGAGGGCCTGGCTGCATCGGTCCACGATCCGCTGCCGGTCGTAGTCGGTGTAGCCGCGGACCACGTTGTTATCGGGGTTGACCGGGTCCCAGACCTGCATCGCGTCGTGGCTCGCCTTCACCTGGGAGGCGGTGTAGAAGTCAGTGAAGATGATCGGCGTCTTCAGTCCGGTGGTGACGATGTAGCCGAGGATCTGCTCGAACGCGCGGGGGTAGTTCTTGACCGCGAGCGGCTCGCCGTTCCAGCCGTGGTCGTAGAGGTGGGCGACGAGGAGCTCGACGAGGAAGCTCTTGAAGCGGAGCTCCTGCCCGGTGGCAGCGGACTCGTCCTTGATCCTTCGGATGAACTGCTTGAAGAGCCGGATGAGCTCCTTGAGCTCGGGGCCGGCGACGCGGGTGCGGCTGTTGAGGAACTCCAGGTGCTGGGTGACCGAGGTGAGGACCCGGTCGCCGGACTGGGTCACCAGGTGGCCGCGGTCGTCGGGCTCGTCCTCGTAGAGCACGGGGGCGACGTCGATCTTGAGGCCGGTGCCGTGCATGGTGATGCCGACGGCGTGGTGGGAGACCTTGAAGTCGTCGGCGTCCTTGGTCTTGCCGTAGACCTCCTTGCACCGCTCGAGGAGCCAGTTGAGCAGCTGGGCTTCCTGGACGTGGATGCCGCCGACGGCAGAGGCGCGGACGTAGGCGGCGACGTCGGTGTCGGAGCTGGTCTTGATTGCAGTGTGCTTGGCGACGCTGCCGGACCCGCGCATCTTGACCAGGTCGTAGTCGGGATGGCTGGCGATATAGGTCTCGAGACGGGCGCGAAGGTGGGCGACCTGGGCGCGGCGCGCCTTTGCCTTCTCCTTGGGGACGTTGACCTTCTCGACGGCGTACGTCGAGAGGGCGTCGTGGTCGACGTGGTCGTGCACGATGGCGGTTCCTCTCTAGTGTCATGAACGGACGTCCAAGACGTAGAGGCGAGGGACGGGTGATCCTGATCTCGCGGGGAACTCGCGCCGTACCCGTGCGTAACCGCACCGGGTGCCCTACTGTGGCTAGCGACCAAGCAACACCACGTAGGCCCTGGATCAGACATCGCGTCGACCCAGGGCCTTCGTCTTGTCCGGTGTTTAGTTGTGTCGAGGTGGCTCGCCCCGCATTACACGATGTTCGGGGAGCCGCCAAATCAGCACTCTACCTTGCGAAGTGCCAGAACTGCAGCGGTGGAACTACGCAACTGTCGTTATCCACAGGATCGCCGCCCGCAGCGATGGAACGCTAGATGTGGGGTCAGTGCATGCGGACTGTCCCAGATCTTGCGGTTGATGGGTCTAAGCGTGCAGTCACTTGGCCTCCCACTGGCAACATGGGTATCAGTGGTTGCAGATGGCGCTTGGGTGGCAGCGGGATATCCACAGGATCTTCAGAAGAATTTTTACCTTCCTTGGGCGAACCGGTCCACCAGACCGTCCCTGATCAGGCCTTCGATGCGTAGCCAGACCTCCCCATGCCCTCGCCGCCGAGACCTCGCACGTCGCCGGCATCGACTAGCCCATAGTGGGCGAAGTGACACGTCGCGCCGCCGGCCATCACCCGCCCGGAGTCTTCTCGACGTCCGATCGGTCGCAAGCCCGGCGCGGCGACGGTCTCGCTGAAGCCGTTCTTCGAATCGGAGCGGTCGCGGCTGCTGTCGTATCGCGTCGGGCCTGTTCGTCGTACTGGTGAAGGCCACCACGACCACAGGAGTTGCACGATGCCCGTCGCCCGCCGCATGTTCGACCTCACCGAGCCGATCTCGTTGGTCAACTTCTTCACCGACGAGCCCAACGAGGCGATGGCCGCGCTCGGGTTCCGCGGCTACTGGGACGGCTACTTCGCCGGTCGCTCGGCGCCGCTCGGGCGGGTGCCGGCCGAGGTGGTCGACGCCGCGTTCTACAGCTTCGGTCCGGGCGAGGTGGCTCGGCACGTCCCGAAGATCTGGGGCACGACCACGCCCGAGGCGGCGCACGCCGCTCGCGAGCGCGGGTGCGTGGCGGCGCTGCGGCGGATCCTCGGCGAGGCTCCGGTGCGTGCGGCCGACCTCCTCGCGAAGGCGTCCGTCAGCGCACCGGTCGAGGGACGAGTGATGTACGCCGGCCTGCGCGCGCTGCCGATGCCCGAGGAGCCCATGGCCCGGCTGTGGCACGCGGCCAACATGCTGCGCGAGCACCGGGGTGACGGCCACATCGTGGCGCTGATGACCGAGGGGATCGGGGGCATCGAGGCCCACGTGCTGGGCGCCCTGGACGCGGGCATCTACCCGGCGGAGTCGTTCGGCCGCATCCACCACCTGCCGCCGGCGTTCCTGGCGACCGTGATGGACGGGCTGCGCGAGCGCGGGCTCCTCGACGAGTCCGGCCACTTCACCGCCGCCGGACGCGCGACGAAGGAGCGGATCGAGTCGCTGACCGACGTGCTGGCCGAGGCGCCGTATACAGCGCTGACGCCCCTCGAGATCGACGAGCTGACCACCCTGCTCGAGCCCATCGCCAAGACGCTCCGCGAGGCGATGGAGCTCTAGGAGCGGACGACCTCGAAGCGCACCCCAGCCCGCTCGAGCCGGGCGGTCAGGGCGGTGCCCATCGCCTGGGCGGTGGTGACCTGGCCGGCCGTGGGCGGGTTCTCGTCGAGCGCCAGGCACAGCGCGCTCTCGGCCAGCGCGATGCCCGACAGGTCGTAGGGATCCATCCCGCTCACCCGCGTGTGGACGACGTCCGGGCCGCTCTCGGCCACGAAGTCGACGGTGAACGTCGAGCGGCCGCGCACCTCGTCGGAGGGACCGGCCCCGGACGGGAGCCGCCGGATCAGGAACCGGCGTACCGGACCGATCTGCGCGGCACCGAGCGCCACCCCGATGCCGGCGAGCGCACCCACCAGCACCGGCGCGTGCCGGATGCCGGCCACGTGGGAGTAGGAGAAGTCCGGGCCGTACTCGGCCAGCGCCGCGCCGCTGCGCGCCACGATCTCCTGGTCGATGGCGGGCAGCGGGAGCAGCCAGTAGCCGAGGAGCTCGTCGCGTCCCGGCCGCAGCGTCACCGGCCTCGCCTGCCGACCGTCCGCGGGGGCGGGTTCGGCGGCGGCCCGCTCGCGCGCCGCGGCCCGCATCTGCGGGATCCGCGAGGCGACCCCGAGCAGGGAGGCGAAGGTGCCGCCGGAGACGCTGCCCTCGGCGCGTACGACGCCACGCAGCCGGACCGGGCGATCGGCGCTGGGCAGCTGGCGGACCGTGAACAGGGCGCCGAGGTCGTGCGGCACGGAGTCGAAGCCGCAGGCGTGCACGAGCCGGGCGCCGCTCGCGACGGCGGTGGCGTGGTGGCGCAGGTAGGTGCGGTCGACGAACTCCGGCTCGCCGGTCAGGTCGACGTAGTCGGTCCCGGCCTCGGCGCAGGCCGCGACCAGCGGGTCGCCGTGCTCGAGGTACGGCCCGACCGCCGCGATCACCACGCGGGACCGCTCGGCGAGCGCGCGCAGCGCCGCGGCGTCGTGGCTGTCGACCACCACCAGCTCGACGTCCGCGGCCTGCGGTGCGAGCCGGTCGCGCAGGGCGGTCAACCTGTCGAGGCTCCGGCCGGCCAGCGCCCAGCGCAGGTCCGCAGGGGCGGTGCGGGCGAGGTGCTCGGCCGCGAGGGCTCCGGTGAAGCCGGTCGCGCCCACGAGCACGACGTCCAGGTCACGGGTCACGGGCAGATGCTAGTCAGACGAGGTCGCGGACACGGTCGATCAGGGAGTCCTTGACCGCCTGCGTCACCGCCGCCTCGACCTGGGCGTTGAGCTCGTCCTGGTCGTTGACGTTCGCCAGCAGCTCACGGATGTCGAGGTCCTCGATCGCGCGGGTGAGGACGTCGTCGGTCCGCAGCGCGGAGTCGACGACCGAGTCGGGGATCGCGCGGATCAGCGTCTCCAGCCAGCCGTCGAGGTCGGCCTGGTCGAGGGCCTCGTCGACGAGCTCCGAGGCCGGCGGCAGCGAGCCGTCGTCCTGCATCTCGTCGACCGCGGCGAGCAGTCCCTCGCGCAGCGCGTCGACCTGGGCGTCGGTGGGCTCGCCGTTCTGAGCGAGGTCGAGGACGAACGCCTCGCGGCTGACGCCGAGGATGCACGCGGCGTTGTCGACGCCGACGAGCACGAGGTTCTCGGTGAGGCCCTCGATCCCCTCGGACTGCGAGTCGACGGGGCGCTCGGCGCACGGGTCCGCGGACGGCAGCGGTTCGTACGACGCGCCGCCGTACGCGAGCTGGACGCCGAGGACGGCGACCACGAGCACGACTGCGAGGATCGGCAGGCCGAGGCGTCTCATGCCGGCCTCCGGCGGTGCGGGACCAGCACGGTGACGAGGCCGAGCAGCGCCAGGCCGGCGCCCACGAGGAACGAGTCGCGGAACGCCCGGGTGACCGCGCGCTCGACCTGGTCGGCGAGGTCGCGCTCGAGCTGCGCCGCGGCCGCGCGCGACTCGGGGGCGAAGTCGGCCTCGACGAACGCGCGGTGCAGGTTCGGCACCTGCTCCTGCTGCTCGGTGAGCTCGTCGCCGAGCGCCCGCGCGAGCGTGACCTTCTCCTGCGCGGTCAGCGGCGCGTCGAGGACGAGCGAGGTGATCGCCTCCTGGGCCGGCACCTGCGCGTCCTGCAGGTCGCCGACGAACACCGGCGTCAGGATCGCGAGCCCGACGACGACGCCGAGGTGCCGGGCGCTGATCGTCCAGCTCGCGTGCTCGACGCGCGGCACCCGGAGGTGCATCGCCTGCGCGGTGAGCTGGTCGAGGGTCAGCCCGAGCCCGAGGCCGATCAGCGCCTGCGGCGCGACCGTCCAGCCGAGCTCGGCCGAGGGCAGCAGCGCGAGACCGACCAGGCCACCGGCGATCAGGAAGCTCCCGGTCGCGACCTCGACCTCGGACGTCGGCTGCAGGAGCCGGGCCAGCGGACGGGCCGCGAGGGCCGCGACCGGTACGACGGACACGGTGATCGCGGCGGCGGCCGGGGAGTGCTGCCAGCCGTCGACGAGCAGCAGCACCAGCAGGAACAGCGCCGCGGTGAGGGCGGCCGACAGGAATGCCAGCGTCAGGTTGGGGCGTACGGCGGGCCGGTGCCGCACCGGGCCCGCAGGGTCGGGGGGCGGCGGTGGCCCGGAGCGCACCGCGAAGGCGGCCGGCACCGCCAGCGCGGCGATCGGCACCTGCACGTAGAAGATCGACTGCCACGAGAACGCCTGCGTGAGCAGGCCTCCGGCGAACGGACCGGTGGCAGTGCCGACGACACCGGCGGTGATCCAGGCCGCGATGCCGCGGCGTTCGCCGTACACGAGCACGAGCAGCTCGAGGCACCCGACCAGCGCCACCGCGCCACCCAGCGCCTGCACGCACCGCGCGGCGATCAGCACCTCGATCGACTGCGCGATCGCGCACCATGCCGACGCGCCCGCGAACACCGCGATGCCGACCGCACCGAGGATCCGCGGGTCCGCGCGCTTGAGACCGACGGCGGTCGGTACGACGACCAGGCCCAGCACGAGGTTGAACGAGATCAGCACCCACGCGACCGCCGACACGGTCGTGTCGAGGTGCCGGAGGATGTCGGGCAGCGCGAGCGTGACGACCGCGGAGTCGGCGAGCACGAGCGCGACCGTCACCGCGAGCAGCGGTCCCACCACGCGGTTCACGTCGCCATCTTGGCAGGCCCCGCTGCTAGCGTCCGCGCCGTGACCAACTCCGTCCCGCTCGATCTGGCGGCGTCGCCGCGCGACAACCTCTACGCGTTCGGCAAGACGTGGGGCACGTTCAGCGAGGACCCGCTCGTCTCGACGTTCCACGGCGCGATGTACGCCTCGATCGGGACGAAGCGGCTGCAGCCGCTGTTCGGGTACGCCGGCACCGGCATCACCAAGGTCCGCTTCGTCGGCGAGGGCGCGGACGAGCGCCTGCAGATGCGCGGCAAAGAGACCGGCTTCTTCTACGACCTGCGCACCGGCGAGGTCATCGAGACCTGGGACAACCCGTTCACCGGCGAGCCCGTCGAGGTCTTCCCGTTCCTCAACGACAAGATCGGCGGCGAGCTCACGCTCGAGATGCCGCGCCTGTACGTCGGCGACGCCGAGGAGCACGGCGTCGCGATGAACGAGAACGTCGACGCGAACGCCGACGGCTCGCTGCCGTTCATCCTCCCGTGGGCGGTGTACGGCGACGAGGTGCTGCTCGAGTGGGACTACGCCCACGAGTACCCGAACCCGGTCACGCCGTCCGGCTGGCCCCGCTCGTCCACGGGCGAGCAGATCAACCCCTCGGAGCACTTCGTCATCTACACGTCGAAGGCCGAGCTCGAGGACCGCGACCTCGCCTCCGCCCACTTCCGCGCCGGCTTCTCCCGCGTCTCGCCGTTCTGGCCGTGGATGCGGATGGGCGGCTCGGGCCTCGAGGGCGGCGTGATGACCGGCCGGCTCCACTCGCGCAAGACGATCCGCGGCCTCGACGACGTGCCGCCCGCGATCCGCGCGTACACCGAGAAGCACCACCCGTCGTACTTCGAGGCGCCGGCCGACTGGGACGTCTCCGGCCCGATCCTGTCGTCGTGGGAGGCCTACTCCCGCGACACCCCGCGCGAGGCCTGATCTCGCCAAAACGACGTTCGCCCGCCCGGTGGCGTACGCTGGTCCTGTTGAAGGGACGGCTCACCTCGTCGTCCTGGTCGCACACGATGTCGCGGCCCGTATCTCGTACTCCTGGTTTTCGGTTCGCTGGACATCAGCACGGCTGGATGGCTTCAGCACCTCGTGGGCACCGTGCCCCGACACCGAACAAGGGATTCACCATGGCAACCGGCACCGTCAAGTGGTTCAACGCTGACAAGGGCTTCGGCTTCATCGCTCAGGATGGCGGCGGCGACGACGTGTTCGTCCACTTCTCCGCGATCCAGTCCAACGGCTTCAAGTCGCTCGACGAGAACCAGAAGGTCGAGTTCGACCTGACCCAGGGCCCGAAGGGCCCGCAGGCGGAGAACGTCCGCATCTCCTGATCCATCCCGAAGGGCCCCGACCGCACCTGCGGTCGGGGCCCTTCGTGCGTGACGATGAGGTATGGACCCGGTGCGAGCTCGTCTCCAGACCGAGCGCGACGAGACGCTGCGGCGGCTCGCGAACCTGACCGACGACTTCCAGGCGATCGTGGCGGCGTCCCAGGACACGAACGCCGACGACGAGCACGACCCCGAGGGCGCGACGATCGCGTTCGAGCGCTCGCAGGTGTCGACGCTGGCGCGGGACGCGCAGCGGCACCTGTCCGAGATCGATGCCGCGGTGGAGCGGGTGGACGCCGGCACGTACGGCGTCTGCGAGACGTGCGGGCAGCCGATCGGCGAGGGGCGGCTGGAGGCGCGGCCGACGGCGCGGCTGTGCATCCGGTGCGCGGAGCGGCGTACCCGCTAGGCGATCAGCCCTTCTTCTTGGGCTTCTTCCTCGGCTTCGAGCGGCGCGGCATCGGGTCGAGGCCGAGCTTCTCCTCGGCGTACTCGATGGCGATGTCGTAGGCGAGGGCAGCGTTGATGTCGGGGTCCTTCAGGGCGACCTGGGTGGCGATGCCGTCGAGGAGCATCGTGAACGTCAGCGCGAAGCGCGGCACGTCCAGGTCGGCCGGGACCTCGCCGGACGCCTGGCCGTCGCGGAGGACGCCCTCGACGAGGTCGCGCCACTTGCGGTCCTGGCCGATGCGGGCCTCGCCGACCTCCTCGTGCCGGAAGGCGGTGGCCCAGACGTCGAGCCAGAGACCCCAAGCACCGTTGACCTCGCCGTCCTCCTGTGGGACGCAGCACCACTCGACGATCGTCGAGAGCCGCTCGCGGAAGCCGGCGACCTCGGCGAGCATCTCGGCGGCGGCCTCGTAGAACGACTCCTCGGAGTAGCGCAGCGCGTCGACCAGGAGTCGGTCGCGGGTGCCGAAGTAGTAGATGACCAGACCCGAGCTCGAGCCGGCCCGCTTGGCGACGTCCGCGATCCGGGTCTCGCCGAACCCGCGCTCGCTGATCAGCTCGGCGGCCGCCTCCAGCATCGCCCGGCGACGGGCCTCGTTGCTCTCCGTCGCGGGTGCCGCCTCAGCCATGAAATCCAGTCTTTCGCACGGGTCTTCTGCTCTTGTCACGACCCTAGCACCTCGTTAGATTGAACAGTCAGTCAAGAGGAGTGACATGGCGAACGAGTACGACGCGATCGTGATCGGCGGTGGCCACAACGGCCTGGTGGCGGCGGCGTACCTCGCCCGCTCCGGAGCGCGCACGGTCGTGCTCGAGTCCCGCCACAAGATCGGTGGCGCGGCGACGACCGAGCAGCCGTGGCCGGACGCACCACACCTCAGCGTGACCCGGCTGTCGTACGTGATGAGCCTGATGCCGCCGACGATCGTGCGCGAGCTGAGCCTCGAGCGGCACGGCTACAAGGTCCACCCGATGGGGCCGTACTACCAGGCGTTCCCCGAGGGCGGCTCGCTCACGATCTACGAGGACGACGAGGCGCGGACGTACGACGAGATGGCGCGCTGGTCCAAGAAGGACGCGGACGCGTGGCCGCGGTGGAACGCCTGGCTCGCCGGGCTCGCCGACGTCATGGGTCCGCTGCTCACCCGGGTGCCGCCGACCATCGGCTCGCACAACGCCGCCGACATGGCCGATCTGGCCAGGCTGGCGTGGGGATTCCGCGGCGTCGACACCCGCACGGTCGCCGACCTCACCCGGCTGATGACGATGAGCATCGCGGACCTGCTCGACGACTGGTTCGAGTCCCCGCAGATCAAGGGTGCGCTGGCGGTGAACGGCGTGATCGGGACGTGGGCAGGGCCGTACGCGCCGGGGACGGCGTACGTCATGGCGCACCACTCGATCGGCGACGTCGGCGACGGCGCCGGGCTCGGCAGCTGGGGGTACCCCGAGGGCGGCATGGGCGCGGTGTCCGCAGCGATCGCCAGGTCGGCGACCGAGCTCGGCGCCGAGATCCGGCTCAACACCCGCGTCGACAGCGTCCTCACCACGAACAGTCGCGCCCGTGGCGTGGTGCTCGCGACCGGCGAGGAGCTGCACGCACCACTGGTCGTCACGACGCTGCACCCGAGGACCGCGTTCCTCGACCAGCTCGCGCGCACCGAGCTGCCCGAGGACTTCGTCAGCGACATCGAGCGGTGGAACACGCGTAGCGGCGTCGTGAAGATCAACCTCGCGCTCGCGGAGCTGCCGAGCTTCACCGCAGATCCCAGCACCGGCTTGGCGGAGCACCACACCGGATCGGTGGAGATGTCGCCGACGATGGAGTTCATCGAGCGCGCGTTCCAGGACGCGCGCGAGGGCCGCGCCGCCCTGCTGCCGTTCAGCGACGGCGTCATCCCCACGTCGCTCGACAAGACCCTCAACCCCGACGGCACGCACATCTTCTCGCTGTTCACGCAGTACGTCCCGCACGAGTGGAGCGAGGCGCCGCACACCGAGGAGCTCGAGGCCTACACCGACCGGATGATCGACCTCTACGACCAGGTCGCGCCCGGGTTCAAGGACTCCGTGCTGCACCGCGACATCGTCGGGCCGTACGAGATGGAGCAGGAGTACGGCCTGATCGGCGGCAACATCTTCCACGGCGAGCTCACGCCCGAGCAGCTGTTCCACATGCGGCCCGCGCCGGGGTACGCCGACTACCGCACGCCGATCGCCGGGCTCTACAACGGCAGCTCGGCGACGCACGGGGGCGGCGGCGTCTGCGGGATCCCCGGGTGGCAGGCCGCGCGGGCCGCGATGAGCGACCGGCGTACCCGCTGGCAGAGGGTGCTCCGACGTTGACGGCCGTCTCGGCGATGCTCGAGGCGCGCACGGTCGCGGTCGTCGGCGCCAGCACCCGGCCGGGCAGCTTCGGCGAGCGGATGGTCGGCGAGGTGCTCCGCTCGACCGGCGAGCGCCGGGTGCACCTGGTGAACCCGGCGTACGCCGAGATGGCCCCCGAGCTCGCCGCGCTCGACGAGGCACCGGACCTGGTGCTGCTCGGCGTCCACGACAAACGGCTCCCGGGCCAGCTCGCCGCGGCCGCGGAGATCGGTGCCCGCTCGGCCGTGGTCTTCGGCAGCGCCAACGGCGTCCGCGAGCAGCTCCGCGACATCGCGCGTGATGCGGGGATGGCGCTGTGCGGCGCCGGCTGCATGGGGTTCTGGAACGTCCGGTCCGGCCTGCGCGCGATGGGGTACGCCGAGCGCGAGTCGGTGCCGCGCGGGCCGATCTCGGTGATCACCCACTCGGGATCGGTGTTCTCGACGCTGCTGCGCACCCGACGCCGCCTGGGGTTCGATCTCGTCGTCTCGTCCGGCCAGGAGCTGGTCACCACCACCGCGGACTACGTCGACCACGTCGTCGACGCCGGCCGGACCAGGCTTCTCGCGCTGGTCGTCGAGACCGTCCGCGACGGCCAGCACCTCCGCACCTCCCTGCGGGCCGCGCGCGAGAAGGGCATCGAGGTCGTCGTGCTCCCGGTCGGCGGCTCGCCGCTGGGTGCCGCGATGGTGGCCGCGCACTCCGGGGCGATCGCGGGTGAGGACGCCACGTGGGAAGCGCTCTGCGAGGACACCGGCAGCATCCGCGTGCACGACCTCGCCGAGCTGACCGACACCCTCGAGCTCCTCGGGACGGTACGCCGCGGTCGCGGCACCGGCCTCGCCACCGTCCACGACTCCGGGGCCGAGCGGACGCTGCTGGCCGACCTCGCGCATGCGCACGCCGTCCCCCTTGCCGCGATCACGGACGCGACGAGGGCCCGGATCTCCGCCGAGCTTGACGACGGTCTCGAGGCCACGAACCCGCTCGACGTCTGGGGCGAGGGCCGCGACACCCGCGAGCTGTTCGGCGCCTGCCTCGCCGCCATGACCGACGACCCGAACGTCGGCATCACCGCGCTGGCGGTCGACCTCGTCGAGGAGTACGACGGCGACACGTCGTACCCGGACGCCGTGCTCGACGTCCCCGGTGGTCCGCTGGCCGTCCTGACCAGCGTGCCCGCCGCCATCGACGACGCCGCGGCCTCGCGGCTCCGTGCTGCCGGGATCCCGGTCCTGGAGGGGACGCGCAGCGGACTGCTCGCCCTGCGCCACCTGCTCCGCCCGCCCGCGCTGCCCGAGCGGACGGCGCCGCGCGAGCCGGCCGAGATCACGCAGCCCGCCTACCGCCGCGTCTCCTCACGCGAGGAGGCGCGCGCGGCCGCGCTCGAGCTCGGAGCGCCCGTCGTCCTCAAGACCGCGGATCCGGCCATCCACCACAAGACCGAGGTGCGCGGGGTGGTGCTCGGCCTGGACTCCGACACCGTCGAGGCGGCGTACGACGACCTCGCGTCGCGACTCGGCCCGCACGCGACCGTGCACGCGACCGCCCCGGCGGGGATCGAGCTGTCGATCGGGATCGTCCGCGACCCGCAGCTCGGGCCGATGGTCGTGGTCGCCGCGGGTGGCGTGCTGGTCGAGCTGCTCGCCGACCGCGCCGTCGCGCTGCCACCGGTGAGCAGGGACCGCGCCCGGAGCATGCTCGACCGGCTGAGGATCCGGCCGCTGCTCGACGGCTGGCGGGGCGCCCCGGCCGCTGACGTCGAGGCCGTGATCGACCTGGTCGTCGCGGTCGGCGACCACGCGGTCGCCGGGCACACGTTCGAGCTGAACCCCGTCGTCGCCTGCCCCGAGGGCGCCTTCGCGCTCGACGTCCTGCTGATCGAGACCGAGGAGACCCCGTGCACGGACTGAGCGATCGCGACCTGGAGATCCGGCGGAGCGCGGCCGAGCTCGCCGACAGCCTGATCCCGTTCGAGG
This sequence comes from Nocardioides sp. SR21, assembly GCF_022761125.1. Taxonomy (GTDB): domain Bacteria; phylum Actinomycetota; class Actinomycetes; order Propionibacteriales; family Nocardioidaceae; genus Nocardioides. Next base: position 36,654 of record NZ_JAKWJR010000010.1, read on the forward strand.
TGGAGGCCGAGCTCGCGGGCGGCGTGCTCTCGCCGGAGCAGACCGAGAAGCATCACCACGAGGCGATCGCGCGCGGGCTCTACGCGACGAACATGCCCACCAGCGTGGGCGGTCCGGGCTTCACGACACTGCAGCAGGTGCTCGTCCAGGAGCAGGTCGGCCGGGTCACCAACGGGCTCGCGTGGTGCATGCACACGCCACCGCAGTGGTGGGTCGAGGTCGCGACCGAGGAGCAGCGCGAGCGCTGGCTGCTGCCGGCGGTGCGCGGCGAACGACACGAGTGCTACGCGATCACCGAGGAGCACGCGGGCTCCGACGTCAGCGCGCTCGAGGCGACCGCACGGCTCGACGGCGACGCGTACGTCATCAACGGCACCAAGTGGCACGTGACGTCGTACAACGTGGCCGACTACTGCTTCGTGCAGGCGGTGCTGCCCGACGGCGAGCACGCGCTGCTCGTGGTCGACCTGCCGACGGACGGCATCGAGGTCGTGCGGACGCCGGCGTACTCGCACCACATCGCCGACCACCACCCGATCGTGTCGTTCACCGACGTACGGATCCCGGTGAGCCAGCTGATCGGCGGCGAGGGCGACGGGATGACGTTCGCGCACGAGTGGTTCCGCTTCGAGCGGATGATGGTCGCCGCGCGCTGCGTGGGCGCGGCATCGCGGCTGCTCGACGAGATGACGGCGTTCGCGGGAAGCCGGATCGTCGGTGGGGAGCGGCTCGGCGACTACCAGCTGGTGGGCGCGATGCTCGCGGACTCGGCGACCGAGCTGTTCGGGGCGCGAGCGATGCTCTACGAGGTCGCGCGGTCCGTCGACGCGGGCGCCGACCGCAAGCTGCTGCACGGTCGCGCGTCGATGATCAAGCTCGCGTGCTCGGAGATGGCCGGTCGCGTGGCGGACCGCGCGGTGCAGGTGTTCGGGGGCCGCGGCTACATGCGCGAGAACGTCGCCGAGCGGATGTACCGCGAGCTGCGCGTCGAGCGGATCTGGGAGGGCGCGAGCGAGCTGCAGCGGCTGATCATCGCCCGCCAGCTGCTCAACCGCGGCCCCGACGCCCTGCTGGGCACCGACTGAGCGGGTCGTCCGCCTCTGGGCTGCCTCTCTGGGCTGCCTCTGGGCTGCCTCTGGGCCAACCTCAGGCGGACGAGCCGGGTGCCGAGAACAGCACGCCGCCGGGTGTCTCCTCCCGCGTGGCCTGGCCGCGCGCGACCAGCAGCTCGAGGTGCGCCTTGGTCTCCATCGAGGCCATGCCCTGGCTGAACTCGTCGAGCTCCTCGTACGCCTTCTCGTGGCGGGTCCAGCCGAGGTCGTGCGCGACCGAGAAGCCGGTGCGCGGACCGTTCGCGAGCGCGGCCAGGCTGAGCTCCAGGCGCCGGTCGTGGAACGCGAGCAGCTCGTCGACGCGGGCGTGCGACGACGGCGCGACCGGGCCGTGCGCGGGCAGGATCTGCAGGTCCGGCAGCCCACGCACCTTGGTCAACGAGGCCATGAAGTCACCGAGCGGGTCCGGCGTCGGCGGGACCGTGAAGCCGATGGACGGCGTGATCGTGGGCAGCACGTGGTCGCCCGCGAACAGCAGCTCGGCGGCCTTGTCGGCGTACACGTAGTGGCCAGGCGTGTGGCCCGGGGTGTGGACGGCGTCGATGGTCCGCGCGCCGACCGGGATCTGGAGGTCGCCCTCGAGCCAGGTGTCGGGGTAGGTCCACATCGACAGGTCCGGCGTCTCGCCGTCGCCCGCCGCCCAGAGCTCGGCGAGCTCGTGCGCGCCGGCGCTGCGGAGCACGTCGAGGAACGGGTTCTGGTCGAGGTGCGGGTCGTTGAGCAGGTCGAGCGCCGGCTCCTCGCCACGGCCGAGCGCGACGTCCGCGCCGTACTCGTGCCCGAGCACGGTCGCCAGCGTGAAGTGGTCGCGGTGCACGTGGGTCACCAGGAAGCGGCGGATGTCGCCGAAGCCGTAGCCGACGTCCTTCAGGCAGCGCTCCAACAGGTCGCGCGCGACCTGGATCGACCAGCCACCGTCGATCAGCGTGAGGCCGTCGTCGGTCTCGATGACGTAGACGTTGACGGCCTTGAGGCCGTCCATCGGCAGCGGCAGCGGGATCCGGTGGATGCCGTCGGCGACCTGCCAGGCCCCTTCCTTGCTCCAGTGCTCACCTGAGTCCGGGGAGATCGCGAAGGCGGTCGGCGTGCTCACCAAGCGACCCTACGGGGCGACGTCGGGGAACCCGAGGTCGAGGGTGGGTTGCTGGATGCCGCCGTCGATCTCGATCAGCTTGCCGGTGACGTACTGCCCGGCCTTCGACGACAGGTAGAGCACGCCCGCCGCGATGTCCTCGGGCTCGCCGACGCGGCCGAGCGGCGTCTTGCCCTCGAGCTGGCCCATGAGCTCCGGCTGGCCGGCGACGAACTCCAGCGCGCTGGTCAGGATCGAGCCGACGTAGATGCCGTTGACGCGGATCCGCGGCGACAGGTCCTGCGCGGCCATCTTCGTCCAGTGCGCGAGCGCGGCCTTGGCGGTGCCGTACGCGATGAACCCACGGTCCGCCGTGCGCCCCATCATCGAGCTGATCGTGACGACGCTCTTCTGCTTGCCGTCGTCGTCCTTGAGCATCAGGGGTACGGCGGCCTTGGTGAGCGCGTGCGCGGTGGTGACGTTGAAGCTGAAGGCCTCGTTGAGGAAGCGGTTGCTGGTCTGCAGGAACTCCTTCGGGAACGTGCCGCCGACGTTGTTCACGATCGTGTCGAGCCGGCCGAGCTCGTCGTACGCCGCCTGCGCGAGGCCGGCGACCGCATCGAGGTCGCTGAGGTCGGCGGGTACGACGACGCAGCGGCGGCCGGTCGCGCGCACCTGCTCGGCGACCACCTCGAGCTGCTCCGCCGTACGCGCGGAGATGAGGACGTCGGCACCGGCCTCGGCGAGCGCGACGGCGGTGGCGGCGCCGAGACCGCGGCCCGCGCCGGTGACGATCGCGACCTGGCCGTCGATCGAGAAGCGGTCGAGGATGCTCACGTCGCCACCAGGCCCTTCCCGGTGATGAGCGGCAGGTCGAGTGCGGTGACCAGGCCACCGGGTGCGGCGACGACGGCCGGGACCGCGTTCACGATCCGCTGCGCGGTGGTGATCATGCCGGAGACGTTGTGGTCGCCGTGCTCGCCGTGGTGGGTGAGGTCGCACTGCATGAACGGCTCGCCCTTGATGATCACGCGGTAGCCGCCACCGCCCTCGGCCGGCTGCGGCCACTCGGGCATCTGGTCGGGGTGGGTGCGCGTGACGTGCTCGACGACGACCCGGTCGACGCCGTCGACCTGGCCCCGGAGCTCGAAGCGGACCGAGCCGCGGGTGCCGGCCTTCACGTCGCCGGAGACCGACTCGGTGTCGAACGCGGCCGGCTGCTGGTCGACGTACTCGACCAGCGGCTCGTCGAGCACGATCCCGAGGCCGGCAGCGATCTGGCGCACGACGCTGCCCCACGCCATGCTCAGCAGACCCGGCTCCCACAGCAGCGGGCGGAAGTCCATCGGCCGGCCGAAGCCGAACATGTCGCCCATGACCACCGGCTGGTAGTACGTCGAGTAGTCGGCGATCTCCATCACCCGCACCTCGTCGATGCGCTGGCTGAGGCTGGTCAGGGCCAGCGGGAGCACGTCGTTCGCGAAGCCGGGGTCGATGCCGTTCACGTGCAGGCTCGCGCCGGTCTTGCGGCCCGCCTCGACGAGCCGGTCCATCATCTCGGGCGGGAGGATCCGCTCCGGCCACTGCAGCAGCACCGGGCCGCTCGACGTGACGTTGATGCCGGCCTCGACGAACCCGAAGAGGTCGTTGATGCACTCGAAGACCCGGTCGTCGGCCATCGCGGTGTGCACGATGCAGTCGGGCTTGAGGTCGATGAGCGCCTGCTTGTCGGTGGTGGCGAGGATGCCGAGGTCGCGGCCGAGCTCGGCGAGCTGCCCGGCGTCCTTGCCGTCCTTGGCAGGGTTGGAGACCCACACCCCGACCAGCTCCAGCGCGGGGTGGGCGTCGATCCCGGCGATCGCGTGCCGGCCGATGGTGCCCGTGGACCAGACGACGACTCTCAGTGGCTGCATGCCCGGCAATCTAGAACACGTTCTAGTGTGCTGGGAAGGGGTCGCCGCCGCTTGTAACGCGGGGTTGTGGCCACTAGGCACCCCGAAATAGCAGGGTCACCAGACTCCATAACCCCGCGTTACAGCTGGAGGGGCTCCGGCGCGATGACCGGGCACCGGGTGCCGGAGTAGATGGTGGGCATGCAGCGGTTGCAGTGGATGCAGACACCGGCGGCGGCCTTCTCGGACTGCAGCCGCGAGACCAGGTCGGGCTCGCGGAGCAGCGCGCGGCCCATCGCGACGAAGTCGAAGCCGTCGGCCATCGCCTGCTCCATCGTGGCCCGCTGGTTGATGCCGCCGAGCAGCATCAGCGGCATCGACACCGCCTCGCGGATCCGCAGCGCCTTGTCGCGGAAGTACGCCTCCTCGAACGGGTAGCGCTTCAGGAACCCGCGCCCCATCGGGGTCTTCATGCCGAAGCGCACCAGCGGCGGCATGGTGGCGGCGAACTCCGAGACCGGGGCGTCGCCGCGGAAGAGGTACATCGGGTTCATCAGCGACGAGCCGCCGCTGAGCTGGAGCGCGTCGAGGGTGCCGTCGGCGTCGAGCATGGCGGCGTACTCGATCGCCTCGTCGGTCGTCACGCCGCCCTTGAAGCCGTCCGAGACCGACACCTTCGCGGTGACCGCGACCGACGAACCGACCTCGTCACGTACGGCGCGCGCGACCTGGCGTCCGAGCCTGGCCCGGTTCTCGAGCGAGCCGCCCCACTCGTCCTTGCGGCGGTTGAGCCCCGGCGCGAGGAACGACGAGATCAGGTAGCTGTGCGCCATGTGCAGCTCGAGCACGTCGAACCCGGCACGCACCAGCAGCCGTGCAGCCGTCACGTAGTCCTGCGTGATCCGCGCGAGATCAGCAGACGACGCCGACCTGATCATCTGCATGGAGAGGGGTGACGGCATCCGCGAGGCCGCGAGCGCGTGGACGCCGTTCGAGCGGCCGTTCGCGACCGGGCCGGCATGGCCGACCTGCCCGGCGATCGCGGCGCCTGTCTCGTGGATCGCGTCCGTGAGGCGTGTCAGCCCGGCCAGCGAGTGCTCCCCCACCACGATCTGCTCGCGGTGCGTCCGGCCCTCCGGCGCGACCGCGAGGTAGGCCACCGTGGTGATGCCGACCCCGCCCCGGGCCGGGCCGAGGTGGTAGTCGATCAGCGCGTCGGTCACCTGCCCGTCGGGCGCGCGCCCCTCGAAGGTGGCCGCCTTGACGGTCCGGTTGCGCAGCTGAACCGGCCCGAGCGTGGCGGGCGCGAAGACGTCGGTCACGCCCCCGAATCTAGAACACGTTCCTCTTTTGGCCCAGCCTTCTGCCGTCGCAGCCACACCAGGCCGGCGATCGGCAGCGCGAGCGGCACGAACCCGTAGCCGATCCCGAAGTCCGACCACACCGACGGCTCGGGGAACCAGTCCGGCTCGACCAGCGACAGCACGCCGACGGCGAGCACCCCGCCGAGCTCGACCCACAGCATCACGCTGGCGAAGGCGGTCCGCCCCTCCGACGCCGACCGGATGGCGTACCAGCCCAGGGCGTACGTCACGGCCGCGACCAGCGACAGCCAGTACGCGACGGGGGCGTCGTCGTACTGCGTGGTCAGCTGCACGAGCGCGCGGGCGCCGGCCGCGAGGGTGAACAGCGCGTAGAGCGCGAGGAGCACCTTGTGCGGGCCGGAGCGGGGCTCGCTCACGCGGTCATCTCCAGGCGTACGACGAGCACGCCGACCGCGATCGCCGCGACCGCGACGACGGCCGACGACCACACCGCGCGGTCACCCTCGATCGACTTCATCGCGATCGGGAGCACACACACCGAGGCCAGCAGATAGCCGACGTACGTCGACGTCGAGTCCGGCCCGTCGCCGGAGAACGCCGACAGCCCGGCCAGCGCGCGGAACGCCAGCAGCAGCTCGAGCATCCACACCATCTGGTCCAGCCAGCGCGGCCGCTCGCCGCGACGCAGCGCGACGACGAGCGCCAGGATCGTGACCAGGGCGGCGTACCCGACCACGATGTAGGTGATCTGGGTCGACACGCTCGGCATGGCAGCATCATCCGCCATGCACCCCGACCTTCTCGCGGCCACCCTCCGCGCCGCCGGCTGCGTGTTCGCCGAGGAGGAGGCCGAGCTGCTGCTCCGGGAGGCGCCGGACGAGGCCGCGCTCGAGGCGATGGTCGAGCGCCGGGTCGCCGGCGAGCCGCTCGAGCAGGTGGTCGGGTTCGCGGAGTTCCTCGAGCAACGGGTCCTCGTCGCGCCGGGGGTCTTCGTGCCCCGGCTCCGCACCACGCTCCTCGCCCGCAAGGCCCGCGACCGCTTGAGCGCGGGCGACATCGCCGTGGACCTGTGCTGCGGGACGGGGGCCATCGCGGTGCTGCTGCGCGCCGCCGTGCCGGGCGCGGACGTCTACGCGTCCGACATCGACCCCGCCGCCGTCGCCTGCGCGCGGCGCAACCTGCCGCCCGACCGGGTGTTCGAGGGAGACCTGTACGACGCGCTGCCCGGCCACCTCCGCGGCCGGGTGACGGTCGTGGTCGCGAACGCGCCGTACGTCCCGACCGCGGCGATCGCGACGATGCCGCCGGAGGCGCGCGACCACGAGCACCGGGTCGCCCTGGACGGCGGCGCCGACGGACTCGACCTGGCGCGCCGGGTCGTGGCCGGCGCGTCCGAGTGGCTGGCGCCGGGCGGGCACGTGCTGGTCGAGACCAGCGCGGCCCAGCGCGACGTGCTCGCCGCCCATGTCGCCGCGGCGGGCCTGGCCCCGACGTCGGTCAGCGCGGACGACGTCGACGGCAACCTGGTGATCGGCACCCGCACTAGAGTCTGATCGTGAGCACCGGTGACCTCGCCTTCACGTGGTGGGGCCATGCCTCGGTGACCGTCGAGATCAGCGGCGTCCGGGTCGCGCTCGACCCGCTGTTCACCGACCGGCTCGCGCACCTGAAGCGGTACGCCGCCAGCCCTGCGGAGCATGCCTGGGACGCCGACGTCGTCGTGGTCTCGCACCTGCACGCCGACCACCTGCACCGCGGGTCCCTCAAGCGCTTCGGGACCGACGTGCCGTTCGTGATCCCGAAGGGCGGCGAGTCGCTGCTCGCCCGCCACCACCCCGAGCGGGTCCGCGGCGTCGTGCCCGGCGACGTGCTCGACGTCGCCGGCGTCCGGATCACCGTGCTGCCCGCGACCCACGAGGGCCGCCGCGGCCCCCAGTCCAAGGCGGTCGGGCCGGCGCTCGGCTTCCGGGTCGACGCCGGCGGGCGCTCGTTCTGGTTCCCCGGCGACACCGAGCTGCGCGAGGACATGGCCGACGTCGGCCGCGTCGACCTGGCCCTGGTGCCGATCGGCGGCTGGGGACCGACGCTCGAGGACGGCCACATGGACCCGGTCGACGGCGCCCGCGCGGTCGGCCTGGTCGGCGCGACCACCGTCGTACCCGTGCACTGGGGGACGTTCTGGCCGGTCGGCATGCAGTCGCTCAAGCGCGCCAACCACGAGCTGCTGTTCCGGTCGCCGGGCCGCCGCTTCGTCGAGGCGATGGAGGGCGCGGAGGCGCAGGTCCTGCTCGCCGAGCACGGCGAGCGGGTCGAGCTCTAGCTCAGCCGCATCCGCGTGACCAGCGCGTTGTGGTCGCTGTACAGGCCGCCGAGCACCCACTGCTTGGTGAACCGGATGCGCCCGGAGTCGTACGCCGCTCGGTTCGCCCAGACGTAGTCGATGCGGCGGCCGTTCTCCGGGAACGTCGCCGAGACCTCGCGGCCGAGCCGCTGGTACGACGAGGTCGCGACGTCACCGAGCGCCCGGACCGGCCCGCCCGGCGGCTGGTAGCGCGAGTCGGCGCCCGCGTCGAAGTTGAAGTCGCCGGTCGCGACCACCCAGCGGCCCTGCGCCTGCCCGATCGCCTGCGCCAGGCGGCCGAGCTGGCGGCGGGCGCGGAGCGTGTTGATCGTGGGCGTCCAGTGACCGGGGCGGTCGAGGTCCTCGATCGCCCAGGGCAGGTGGGTGTTGAGCACGGTCAGCAGTCGGCCGGTGGCACGGTGCTTCAGCGTGACGACCGCGACCTGGCGGTTGGGGAACGGGTAGCGGCCGACCTTCGCGCTGACGCCGCGCGCGGCCTTGATCTGCCGCGCGGAGACGAGCTTGAAGGTCGAGGTGCGCCAGGAGACGGCGAGCTCGGTGGTCCGGTTGCCCACGCTGAACGTCCTGGTGTCCCAGCCGCGCAGGCCGCGCAGCACGTGCGGGAACGGGAACGCCTCCTGCCAGCCGACGACGTCGACCCCGGGCTGCCCGGTCAGGGCGCGGGCGTCGTGCTCGGCCTGCGCCGAGGAGAGCTGCCGGTACATGTTGAAGCTGGCGACGCCGACCTCGACCGGCTTCAGCGTCACCGGCTTGAGCCCTGAGGACGCGACACCGCCGCGCGCCGGCGGCAGCACCTGCCGGCGGATCAGCTGCGGCTCCAGGAACCGCGGCGAGACGACGTACGACGTGGCCGCGGTCAGCTCGGCCTTCGACTCCGCCGGCTCGTGGTCGAGGAACGGCGCGACCAGCAGGCCGAGCAGGGTGACGAGGATCAGCCACGGAGGCGGACCCGCCCAGTGGGACTGTTTTCGGGCAGGCGAAGGCGCGTCACGACGTCCGAGTCGGACCACGCGGCTTCCCCTCCGTGGGTCTGATTGGCTGAACGGTCACGCTAGCCACACGAGTCACGTGTGCCCCGGAGGCCACGCCGATGCGGGCGGAACCTCTCAGCTGCCGGACTTGCAGGCGGCCACCGCGAGGCGGTCGACGAAGTCGTTCATCACGTGCCCTGAGTGCCCCTTCACCCAGGCGAACGCGACGTCGCCGCGGTCCTGGAACAGCTCGACGAACGGCTCCCAGAGGTCCCGGTTCGCGACCGGCTGCCGGGCGCTGTTGGTCCACCCGCGCGCGAGCCAGCCCTGCCACCACGCGTCGCGGAAGCAGTTCACGACGTACGTCGAGTCGCTCACCACGAGCAGCGGCCCGTCGAGCGCCCGCACCGCTTCGTAGGCCGCCTTGATCTCCATCCGCTGGTTGGTCGAGGCGGCCTCGTGCCCCGACATGTACACGGACTTGTCGACCGCCCAGGCCCAGCCACCCGGGCCCGGGTTGCCCGCGCACGCGCCGTCGGTGAACACCTCACGGGCGCCGGCGGGGACGGGCATGGCGGGGCGCGGGGCGCGCTTGCGGGGAGGCACCGGAGCACCCTTCCACACGGGTACTTTCGGGACATGACCGACCCGACGACGCCGCTGGGGCTGCTGGGCACCTGGACGCTGACCCGCGAGGTCGACGACCGGCTCGCCGGCGAGAGGCGGGACGTCGCCGGTACGGCGACCCTCGCGCTCGAGACACCGGACCGGGTCCGGTGGAGCGAGGAGGGCGTGATGACGTGGGGCGGGCGCAGCGTCCCCGTGAGTCGCACGCTGTTCGTCGTCCGCACCGACGAGGCGTGGGACGTGCACTTCGAGGACGGGCGGCTGTTCCACCCCTGGGCGGTCGGCGCCTGGGTGGACCACCCGTGCGCCCCCGACCACTACCGCGGGCTCATCGAGGTCGGGACCGGCGGCTGGACCGTCGAGTGGCAGGCGCGCGGTCCCGAGAAGGACTACGTGATGCGGACAGAGCACACCCGCGCCGAGGAGTCATGACTCCCCGGCGCGGATGAGGGCTCGCGATCAGGCGGCAACACGGGCGGACGACCGCTCCGTGGTGACCAGCACGACCGGGCGGGACCGGGGCGTGCGGGCGGCGTCGTAGGTGATCCGGGCGATGGTCGCGGTGGCCAGGCCGGCGGCGAGGCAGCCGAACACGAGGGCCGCGACGACGTACGGGGCGAAGGCGGACAGATCGAACATGGTGTGCTCCTTGGTGGGTGGGTGGGGTGCGGTCAGACGAAGGTGCGGTTGCGGAGCGCGAAGAGCTCCGGGTGGTTGAAGCCGGCGAAGACCTCGAGCTCGGACCGGTCGAGGTCGTCGCCGCGGAGCCGGCGCAGCAGGCCGGCGTAGCCGCAGTCGGCGGCCAGGGCGAGGACGAGCGTCTCGGCGCCGAAGCGGTCCAGCCAGGCCCACAGCGTGTGGGCGTCGATCTTCTGGCGGGCGATCCGGGTGAGGACGAAGTCGTGGTGGTGGGCAGGCAGCTCGTCGGCCAGGCGGCGCTCGACGTCGCCGAGGTTCACCAGGCCGGGGTGGCGGTTCACGTAGCGGCGGCGGCGCTCCTCGGAGCGTCCCGGGGTCGCGGTCGCGGTCGCCAGGAAGGCGATCGCGCCGGCGACGCTGACCGCGATGGCGGTCATCAGCATCAGGTTCATCAGGTGGTCCTGTCGGTCTCGGGAAGCGGTACCTCCCTCCAGAGGTTCGCCGGGGCGGTTGCTCCGACAGACAGGACTCTGGCCCCGCGCGCTTGAGGCTCACTGGGGCTGCGCTGGGACCCCGGCTGGGGCGGCACTGGGACCAGCACTGGGATCAGCACTGGGATCAGCACTGGGATCCCCGCTAGGACTTCCGCGCAACTGGAACGGGTTCTACTATTGGACACGTGTCCAGCCGCTACGCCAGCCTGTCCCGCGCAGAGCTCGCCACCCTCGTCCCGGAGCTGCTGCTGATCGGCCAGCTGATCGACCGCTCCGGCATGGCGTGGTGCATCTCGGCGTGGGGGCGCGAGGAGATGGCCCAGATCGCGATCGAGGAGTGGGCCGGGTCGAGCCCGATCTACACCCGCCGGATGCAGAAGGCGCTGCGCTACGAGGGCACCGACGTCGTCACGATCTTCAAGGGGCTGCAGCTCGACATCGGCGCGCCGCCGCAGTTCATGGACTTCCGGTACGACGTGCAGGACCGCTGGCACGGGACGTTCCACCTCGACCACTGCGGCGCCCTCATGGACGTCGAGCCGATGGGCGAGGACTACGTGCGCTCGATGTGCCACGACATCGAGGACCCGACGTTCGACGCGACCGCGGTGGCGACCAACCCGCGGGCGCAGATCCGGCCGGTGCACCGCCCGCCGCGCATGCCCGCCGACCGCCACCCGCACTGCGCGTGGACGGTGATCATCGACGAGTCGCACCCGGCCGCGCAGCCGCTGGCGCCGTACTTCGTGATCGAGACGACCCGCGCCGCCACCGTCGAGCTCGACCCGATCGACCCCGCCGACGAGGGGGCCGCGGACTACTCCGGGCCGCTGCTGACCGACGTCGACTTCGCGGCGTTCTCCCACTCCGCGCTGGTGCGGATCGCCGACGAGGTGTGCCTGCAGATGCACCTGCTGAACCTGTCGTACGTGCACGCGGTCCGGCAGCGCTCGAGCGACGAGGCCCAGGCCGTCGAGATCGCCACCAAGCAGCTGGTGGGCGTCGCCGGCATCGCCGCCGAGCGGATCCACCGCGCCCTGGGACTGCCGGACACCGCGGCCGCCGCGATGCGGGTGCTCGAGCTGCACCCGCTGCTCAACCCGGCGGCGTACGTCGACGCGAGCATCGAGGGCTTCTCGCTCAGCGTCGAGCCGTCCGCCGCGACCGAGGACGGTGCGTGGATCGCGTTGTGCGGGCCGGCGAGCCCCGCGCCGCTGCAGGCGATCGTGCAGGCGATCGACCCGCACTTCGACGTCGAGGTCGACGACTACACCGACGCGCCCGGCTGGACCGCCACGCTGGTACGCCGCAACGAGCCCGCGAAGGAGCGCTCCGAGGTCGCCGTCACCCGCTTCAGCACCGGCGCCGCCTTCGCGTTCGAGCCGCGGCTCTCGCTGCCCATCACCCCGGTCTGAGCACGGGTGAGCATCGGCGAGTTCGTCCACGACGAGACCCCCACCAGCGAGATCGAGCGGCTCGAGGCGCTCTACCGGCCGCTGGCCGACGCGGTGCGCGACCTGGTCGACGCGACCATCCGCACCACGGTCGACGACGAGACGATCCGGCAGGCGCGGGCCGACGTGGAGGCGCTGGTCGCGCGGCTGCGCGCCCGCCAGCTCGACGGCCCGGCCGGCGTGCGGTTCAACTCCGAGGCGCGGGCGTGGAACTGGGGCAACGCGGTCGTCGGGCAGCGCAACGCCCTCGCTCCCCCGCTCGAGCTGGTGCGCGACGCCGACGGGCTCGTGCACGCCGACGTCGTGCTCGGAGCGGCGTACGAAGGACCGCCGGGGCTGGTGCACGGCGGCGTCTCCGCGCTGTTGCTCGACCACCTGATGGGCGAGACCGCGAGCGCCGGGCACAGCCGGGTGACGCTGACCGGCACGCTCACGATGCGCTACCGGCGCGGCACCCCGCTCGGGCCGCTGCGGCTCGAGGGGCGCATCGACCGGGAGGACGGCCGCAAGGTGTACGTCGTCGCGACGCTCGCCGACGCCGAGGGCGTGACCGTGGAGGCGGACGGCGTGTTCATCGTCCCGAAGTGGGCGTCCTGAGGTGGTCGACGAGGTGCTCGACGACCTCGCGCGCGTCGTCCTCGATCCCGTGGATGAAGGTCGACTTGCGGCGCCGGAGCACCGGTAGCCCGAGCGCGTAGAGACCGGGGCTGTCGACGACGCCCCCGTCGTGACGCAGCCGGCCCTTCTCGTCGACCACGGGCACGTCGAGCCACCCGTAGTCGGGGCGGTAGCCGGTGGCCCACACGATGGCGTCGACCTCGCCGTACTTCAGGTCGAGCTGCAGTCGGCTGGTGGCCGGCGCCCGCGTGGGCTCGGGACGCTCGCGGGCGCCGTCGTCCGCCCACGCGTCGAAGCCGTCGAGCAGCCGCTGCTGCTTGAGGTCCGCGAGCGCGAACACGTTGCGCAGGCCGCCGGAGAACAGGGCGGTGCCGTCGCGGACCGCCGACCAGCGGCCCACCAGGTCGACCCCGAGGTCGCTCAGCGCGTTGAGGTCGAGGGTCGCCCGCTCGGGGGTCCCGACCAGCTGGGGCGAGGGCAGCCGCCGGGCGCGCTCCAGGTCCTCGACCTCGTCGTACCGCTGGTCCCAGAGCCCCGACGCCTCCATCCACCAGAGCACGTCGCGGTCGCGATAGGTGCGCGGGAGGCGGGTGTGCTCCCCCACCGACAGCGTCACCGGCCGGCCGGAGCGCCGGATCTCGGCGGCGATCTGCACGCCGGTCGCGGAGGCGCCGACGACGAGCACCCGGCCGCCCGGGAGCGCATCCGGGCTGCGGTAGTCGAACGGCGTCAGCTGCAGCAGCGACCCGGGCACGCCGGCGGCGAAGGCCGGCACCGAGGGCCGGTTGCAGGCGCCGGTGGCGAGCACGACCGTCCGGGCACGCAGGACGCCCTCGTCCGTGACCACGTCGTACCCGTCGTCGGTACGCCGCACCGAGGTGACCGTGACGCCCGTCCGGACCGGCGCCGCACTGGCGGCCGCGAAGCCGTCGATGTGGTCGGCGACCTCGCCCGCCGTCATGTAGCCGTCGGGATCGGCGCCGGCGTACAGGTGACCCGGGAGCCGGCTCAGCCAGTTCGGCGTGAGCAGGCGGAGCGAGTCCCAGCGCTCGCGCCGCCACGAGTTCGCCACCGTCCCGCGCTCGAGCACCACGTGGTCGATCGAGCTCTTCCCGAGGAAGTGGCTCGCCGCCAGCCCGGCGTGGCCGGCGCCGATGACGACGGCAGCGTGGTCAGACAACCTCGACGGTCACGTCGGTCGGGTTGGTGAGCGCGTCGAAGACGGCCGAGCGCTTCTGGGACTGCGCGACCAGCGCCTCGATCTCCTGCGGGCTCGCGTCCGCGTCGATCTTGAAGCTCACCTTGACGTCGTTGAAGCCGTTGCGGACGTCGCTGTCCGCCCCGAGGATGCCGCGGATGTCGTGGTTGCCCTCGACCGTCGCCTCGACCGAGCGCAGCTGGATGCCGCGGTTCTGCGCCACCGACGCGACGCCGGCGCTCAGGCAGCTCGACAGCCCGACGAGGAGGTACTCGATCGGCGTGATGCCGTTGTCCTCGGCGGCGAAGACCGCAGGGTGGTCGGCGTCGAAGACGTGCTCGGCCTTGTGGCTCTGCTCCTCACCGAGACCGAAGAACGGCTGCACCTTGATCTGGGTGTGCACGCCGTTCTGCCACTGGGACGTCGCGCGCCACGTGAACTGCGCAGCCTCGGGGGCGCCCTTCAGCGCCTCGCGGGCGTCGAGCAGGGCCTGGACGTTGACGCCGTTGTCGCTCGTGACGGTCATGTCTGCTGTTCCCTTCACCGTTAATTGAGATGGTCGATTGGAATAGTAGACATTGAGTGGCTGCGCTGCCTAGCATCCGTCCATGGGTGCTACGACGACGCGCGCCGTCGGCTCGGTCGGAACGGTCCGCACCCAGTACGTCGAGCTCCCCGACCCGGTGCCGCTCGACTGCGGCCGCAGCCTCGACCAGGTCCGCATCGCCTACGAGACGTACGGCGAGCTGTCGCCCGCGCGCGACAACGTGATCCTGGTCTGCCACGCGCTCAGCGGCGACGCCCACGCCGCGGGTGTCGGGGAGGCCGCGACCGGGACGCGCGACGGCTTCGGCGCCGAGGACCGCGACGGGGCGGCCAGCGCGGCCCTGGGCTGGTGGGACGGGATGATCGGTCCCGGCAAGGCCTTCGACACCGACGAGTACTTCGTGGTCTCGACCAACCTGCTCGGTGGCTGCCGCGGCACCACCGGGCCGTCGTCGATCGACCCCGCCACCGGCACGCCGTACGGCTCGGGCTTCCCGGTCATCACCGTCGCCGACATGGTGCGCACCGAGCGCGCCTTCCTCGACGTGCTCGGCATCGACCGGCTGGCCGCGGTCGCCGGCGGGTCGCTGGGTGGGATGCAGGCGCTCGAGTGGGCGGTCAGCCGGCCCGACCAGGTCGACGCGATCGTCGTCATCGCCAGCACCCACGCGCTCCATCCGCAGGGCGTCGCGTGGAACGCGATCGCGCGCGAGGCGATCCGGGCCGACCCGGACTGGCAGGGCGGCGACTACCACGGCACCGGGCGGAAGCCCGATGCCGGCATGGGCGTCGCGCGCATGGTCGGGCACATCACCTACCTCTCCGCGCCCGCGCTCGAGGAGAAGTTCCACCGCCGGCTGCAGTTCGCCGACGACATCCGCTTCACGATCACCGAGCCGGAGTTCGAGGTCGAGAACTACCTGCGGCACCAGGCCGACTCGTTCGTGAAGCGCTTCGACGCGAACACCTACCTCTACACGTCGCGCGCCCTCAGTTACTTCGACCTGGCCCGCCAGTACGGCGGCGGCTCGCTCCAGCAGGCGCTCGCCGGGGTCGGCGCGCGGACCCTGCTCATCGCGTTCAGCTCCGACTGGCTGTACCCACCCGTCGCGTCCCAGGAGATCCACGATTCCCTGCAGGCACTGGGCAAACCCGTCGAGCTGCACGTGATCGACGCGCCGTACGGGCACGACTGCTTCCTGCTGGAGGAAGCCCGGCAGACGCCGCTGATCCGCGAGTTCCTGGCAGGAGACGGCTCATGAGCGAGGCGCGGGTCGAGGACGACCACGACTTCGGGTTCGAGACCCGGCAGCTGCACGCCGGCCAGCGCCCGGACCCGAACACGGGCGCCCGGGCGGTGCCGATCTTCCAGACGACCAGCTACGTGTTCGAGGACCCGGAGTCGGCCGCGGCGTACTTCAACCTGCAGGAGTACGGCAACACCTACTCCAGGATCATGAACCCGACGGTCGCGGTGTTCGAGGAGCGGGTGGCCAACCTCGAGGGCGGCGCCGGCGGGGTCGCGTTCGCCAGCGGCATCGGGGCCCAGGCCGCCGCGCTGTTCACGCTGCTGGAGCCCGGCGACCACCTCGTCTCGTCCCAGGCGCTGTACGGCGGAACGGTGAACCAGCTCAAGCACCTGCTGCGCAAGATGAGCGTCGAGCTCACCTGGGTCGACCCCGACGACCTCGACGCGTGGCGGGCGGCCGTGCGGCCGACGACGAAGGCGTTCTTCGCCGAGACGATCGGCAACCCGGCCGGCAACGTGCTCGACATCGAGGCCGTCGCCGCGATCGCGCACGAGCACGACCTGCCGCTCATCGTCGACAACACCTTCGCGACGCCGTACCTCTGCCGGCCGATCGAGTGGGGCGCCGACATCGTGGTCCACTCCGCGACCAAGTTCCTCGGCGGCCACGGCACCAGCATCGGCGGGGTCGTCGTCGAGGCCGGCACGTTCGACTGGTCGAACGGCCGCTTCCCCGTGATCGCGGACCCGTCGCCGGCGTACCACGGGCTCAAGTTCCACGAGACGTTCGGGACCTACGGCTACCTGATGAAGCTGCGCGCCGAGACCCTGCGCGACCTCGGGGCGGCGCTGTCGCCGTTCAACGCGTTCCTGTTCCTGCAGGGGCTGGAGACGCTGTCGCTGCGGATGGAGCGCCACGTCACGAACGCGCTCGCGGTGGCGTCGTACCTGGAGTCGCACGAGCTCGTGTCGAAGGTGACGTACGCCGGCCTGCCGAGCAGCAGCTACCGCCCCCTCGTCGAGAAGTACCTGCCTCTCGGGGCAGGTGCGGTCTTCTCGTTCGACTGCGCCGGCGGCCGCGACGCGGGCACCGGGCTGATCACCGGGCTGACCCTCTGGTCGCACCTCGCCAACATCGGCGACGCGAAGAGCCTGGTCATCCATCCCGCGAGCACCACGCACCGGCAGCTCAGCGACGCCGAGCTCGCCGCCGCCGGCGTCGGGCCCGGGACGGTGCGGCTCTCGGTCGGCACCGAGTCCGTCGACGACCTGGTCTGGGACCTCGACCAGGCGCTGCGGAAGGTGGCCTCGGCATGAGCGACCTCGGCCGCTACCAGGACCCGACGACGATCCAGCGCGTGCTGAACGGCGCGCGGACGATCGCGGTCGTCGGGCTGTCGAGCAACGAGCTGCGCGCGAGCTACTTCGTCGGGTACTACCTCCTGCGCCACGGCTACCGGGTGATCCCGGTGAACCCCCGCGAGACCGAGATCCTGGGCGAGCCGTCGTACGCGACCCTGGGCGACGTCCCGGTGCCGGTCGACGTCGTCAACGTCTTCCGCGCCCCGGACGCCCTGCCGGCGATCGCGGAGGAGACCGTCGCGATCGGTGCCGGCGCGCTGTGGTGCCAGTTCGGCGTGGTCAACGACGAGGGCAACCGGATCGCGGAGGACGGCGGCGTCTCCCTGGTCGTCGACCGCTGCATCAAGATCGAGCACGCCCGCTACGTGGGCCGGATGCACTGGCTGGGCTTCAACACCCAGCGGATCACGTCGGTGCGGACCGGGCTCCAGTAGGCAGGCCGACGGAGGCGCCGAGCGCCTCCGCCAGGAGTCAGCGCTTGGCCTTGGCGATCGTCTCCTCGACGATCTGGTTGACCCGCGAGCCGCTCGGCCAGCCGGCGTAGTGGCAGAGCAGGATCACGATCTCGCGCAGCTGCTGCTCGTCGAGCTCGCCGGCGGCGTACGCCGCGGGGATCTGGATCGTCAGCACGTCGTGGTGGTTGCCCCCGACGAGCAGCCCGATCAGCAGCAGCCGGCGGTCGCGGTCGGTGAGGCCCGGCCGGTTCCAGATGTCGGCGAACAGGTGGTCGGCGGTGTAGCGGAAGAAGTCGCCGGTCCCGTCGGTCATCTCGAAGCCGTAGACCTGCTCCATCCGCTCCAGGCCCTTGCGGCGGGCCTCCGGAAGATCGTCGAACTTACCCAAGGCCAAGCCCCTCCCTCAGACGCTCGAGCGACAGTCGCGCGAGCGGGACGTCCACACCCTGCTGGTCCGCGAGCTCGATCGCGAACGTCAGGTCCTTCTTGCCGAGCGCCCAGACGTGCTCGTACACGCCCATCCAGAAGTCACCCTCCTGGATCGGGCCGGCGGTGTCGCGCAGCATGATCGCGCCGGGGCCGCCGGTGACCTGGTCGGTGTGCCGGACCACCTTGCCGAGCTCGGCCACGTCGAGGCCCGACGCCTCGGCCAGCCGCTGCGCCTCGGTCGCGGCGGTGAACGCCACGAAGTGCATGAGGTTGCGGGCGAGCTTGAACTTCGTGCCCGCGCCGATCGGTCCCGCGTGGGTGATCAGCGACCCCGTCGCCTCGAGCGCGGGACGGGCCGCCTCGAACGCCTCGTCGCTGCCGCCCACCATGATCGCCAGCGTGCCGTCGGCCGCGCCCATCGCGCCGCCGCTGACCGGGGCGTCGACGACCTTGACCCCGTGCCGCGCCGCGGTGTCCGCCAGCTGCGCCGGCGTGCTCGGGGCGACCGTCGAGTGGATGACGACGGTCTGCCCGTCACCGGCGACACCGAGGATCTCACCGAGCACCTCGCGCACCTGGTCGTCGTCGCGCACCATCACGCAGACGACGTCGGAGCGCGCGGCCATCGCCGCGATGCTGGCCGCACCGCGGGCGCCGGCCCCCTCCAGCTCGGCGACCGGCTCGGGCATCACGTCGTACACCCACAGGTCGATGCCGTCGGCGGCCGCGAGCCGCAGCGCCATCGGCTTCCCGATGTTGCCCAGGCCGATGAACCCGACCCTGGTCACGTCGGTCATGGGCGGAACGTCTGTCCGCCGTCGACCGCGATGATCTGCCCGGTGACCCACGAGGACTCGTCGGAGAGCAGGAACAGGCAGGCGCCGACCATGTCCTCGGGCTGGCCCATCCGCTTCAGCGCGAGGCCCTTCACCAGCTCCTTGGCGGCGTCGCCGGCCTGGGTGCGGGTGGCCGCGGTGTCCGTCGGGCCGGGCGCGATCGCGTTGACGCGGATCTTCAGGCCGCCGAGCTCGTGGGCGAGCTGCTGGGTCAGGCCGTTCACCCCGACCTTGGCCAGGCCGTAGAAGCCGGAGTAGAGGTACGCCGCCGTGCTCGACTGGTTGACGATCGAGCCGCCGCCGCGCTTCTGGATCTCGGGGTAGACCGCGCGGGTCATCACGAGCGCGCCGTCCATGTTCACCGACATGAACTTCCGGTAGTAGTCCCAGTCCACGCTGATCAGCAGGTCGAACGCCATGTCGCCGTAGATCGCGGCGTTGTTGACGAGACCGTCGATGCCGCCGAACCGCTCGACCGTCGCGGCCACCAGCGCCGCTGCGTCCTCGTGCCGGGACACGTCGGTGCGCACGAACAGTCCGCCGATGTCGGCCGCGACCTTCTCCCCGGCCTCGACGTTGAGGTCGGCCACCACGACCGACGCACCCTCGGCCGCGAGCGCTCGCGCGTACGCCTCGCCGATCCCCTGCGCCGCGCCCGTGACGACGACGACCTTGTCCTTGAAACGCATGCTCGATCTCTCTCTCGTGTGAGTCGGTGGGGTAGTCCCTGACGTTTCCGGGGTTGATCCGGCTGAACGACCCCGGAAACGTCAGGGACTATCCGTTCAGGCGGGCTCGGCCACCGTCTTGGTCTCGAGGTACTCCTCGAAGCCCGCAACACCCATCTCCCGGCCGATGCCGGACTGCTTGTAGCCGCCGAACGGCGCGTCCGGGCTGAACCAGACGCCGCCGTTGACGGCGATCGTGCCGGTGCGGATCCGGGCGGCCACGGACTTGGCACGCTCCAGGTCGCCGGACTCGACCGACCCCGAGAGGCCGTACGCCGAGTCGTTGGCGATCCGCACCGCGTCGTCGTCACCGTCGTGCGGGATGACGACGAGCACGGGGCCGAAGATCTCCTCCCGCGCGAGCCGGCTGGAGTTGTCGAGGCCGGCGATCACGGTCGGCTGGATCCAGAAGCCGGCCTGGTCGATCACGTGGCCGCCGGTGGCGAACGTGCCGCCCTCCTCCTCGGCGAGCCTCAGGTACGCCTCGACGCGGTCGCGCTGGACGGCCGAGATCACCGGGCCGCAGATCGCGCCCGGGTCGGCCGGGTCCTTGGCGCCGATCGACTCCATCGTCGCGGCGGCGACCTGCACGGCCTCGTCGTACTTCTCGCGAGGTACGACGAGCCGGGTGGTGATCGCGCAGCCCTGGCCCGCGTGGATGCAGGCCGTGAACGCCGTCGCCCCAGCAGCAGAGCCGATGTCGGCGTCGTCGAGCACGATCGCGGCGGACTTGCCGCCGAGCTCGAGGAACACCTTCTTCAGCGTCGGCGCGGCGGCGGCCATGATCGCCTTGCCCACCTGGGTCGAGCCGGTGAACGACACCATGTCCACCCGCGGGTCGGTGGTCAGCATCGCCGCGACCTCGTTCGACCGCGGCGTCACGACGTTGAAGACACCGGCCGGGATGTCGGTGTGCTCGGCGACCAGGCGCCCGAGCTCGGCCGCCACCCACGGGGTGTCCGGCGCGGGCTTGAGCACGACCGTGCAACCGGCCGCCAGCGCCGGGCCGACCTTCGCGAGGTTGATCTGGGTCGGCACGTTCCACGGCGAGATCGCCGCGACGACGCCGACCGGCTCGCGACGCACGGTGCGGCGCGACGGGATGCCCATCGGCTTCGCGACGCCCAAGTCGGTCTCGAACTCGTAGGACTCCAGCAGGTCCGTGACCCACTTCAGCCCCTCGACGGGTACGTCGAAGCCGGCCGCACCCATCATGAAGCCGGGCATCCCGACCTCGGCCGTCGTCAGCTCCTTGAAGGACTCGCCGTTGTCGAGGAGCGCGGCGTGCAGCTGGCGCAGGCAGCGCAGCCGCAGCTCGGTGTTCGTCGACCAGTCGGTCTCGTCGAAGGCGCGGCGGGCTGCAGCGATCGCCCCCTCGACGTCCGCTGCGGTGCCGTCGGGCGCCACGCCGATCTCCTCGCCCGTGGCCGGGTTGAGGATCGGGTACGTCGCCGCAGCACCGACGAGCTTGCCGTCGATCAGCTGCTGGGCCGGAGGCGGCAGCGTCATTGCGGCTTCTCCTGCGTGACGAACTCCCCGGCCTCGACCGGCGGCGGCCACACCGTCGACGGGAGGTCCTCGGGCCGGTAGTGACCGGGCACCTCAAGACCGAAGACCTGCAGCCGCTTCATCAGCGTGTCCGGCGCCTTGCCCGACTTCACGACCCGGCCCATCGTGTGCGCCATCGCGCCGAAGTCGAACCAGTCGCGCTGCCACGAGAACTTCAGCTCCCCGTCGGGCTGCCGGGCGACGCCGAACCAGCTGCCGCCCAGGCCCGGGATCTCGAACTCCTTGCCGGTCGCGTCGTCGGTGATCCCCGCCCGCTGCTTCCAGAAGCCCACGATCATCGCGTTCTTCTCGTCGATCACCGTGGCCTGGTAGTCGTAGTGCCAGCCGTCGAAGCCGTCCATCTCGATGCCGATCGCCCAGTCACGGATCTGGTCGCGCCCGACCGCCATGAAGTGCTCGTCCGGCGTGAGCATCCAGCCGTACGTCGCGTCCTCGGCGTACCACTCCGCCATGACGCGCCAGTCGCCCGACTCCTCGGCCTTGCGGTTGATGTCGAGCCAGGTCTCCCAGAACCCCTCGATCTCTGCGCGGGTGAGACTCACTGTTCCTCCTCGATGGAAAGCGCCATGGCTGGGCAGTACTTCACGGCCGACTGCACGTCGGACCGCAGTGACTCGTCGGGGTGCTCCTGAAGCACCGTCACCAGGTCGGTGGTGTCGTCGAAGCCGAAGACGTCGGGGGCCTCGCCCTGGCACATCTGGTGCCCCTGGCAGAGCCCGAGGTCGGCGACGACGAGGTAGCTCATCGCACCGCTCCGCCGTGCGTCGAGCTTGTCGAGACCCCCGCACCCGAGGCGGGCGCGTCACGCTCGGGGGTCTCGACGACGCTCGCCAGCGCTCGCTGCTCGACCAACGTGCTCACTTCTGCCTCCGGCGGTACTTCACGCGGCAGGGCTGCTCGAGCTGGATGACCATCTTCGAGGTGTCGTCGCGGTACGACTCGGACGGCTGGGCCATCTCGAACTCGTAGTCGCGCAGGATCACCGAGAAGATCGCCTTCATCTGCATCATCGCGAACGCGTTGCCGACGCAGCGGTGCTTGCCGGCGCCGAACGGGATCCAGGTCCACCGGTTCTGCAGGTCCTCCTGGCGCGGGTCGATGTAGCGGCCGGGGTCGAACGCGTCCGGGTTCGGGAAGTCCTCGGCGATCCGGTTCGACACCCGCGGCGACGCGGCGACCACCGTGCCCGGCGGGATCGTGTGGCCGGCGAGCTCGATCTCCTCCTGCACGACGCGCATCAGGATGATCAGCGGCGGGTGCAGCCGCAGCGTCTCCTTGAGCGCCGACTCCAGGACCGGGATCGACCGCAGCGCCTGGAACGACACCTCGGAGCCGTCGGCGTACAGCTCGTCGAGCTCCTTGACGACGCT
Source organism: Nocardioides sp. SR21 (assembly GCF_022761125.1). GTDB lineage: Bacteria > Actinomycetota > Actinomycetes > Propionibacteriales > Nocardioidaceae > Nocardioides. Next base: position 58,962 of record NZ_JAKWJR010000010.1, read on the forward strand.
CGCCATCGTCTCCGGGTTCCGCATCAGCTCGATCAGCGCCCAGGACGCCGTGCCGGACGACGTGTGGTGGCCCGCGAACATCATCGAGATGAAGATGCCGGTGATGTAGTCGGCGGTCATGTCGATGGAGATCAGGACGTCGAGCAGGTCGCGGTCCTCGCGCGCGACCGTGCCGCGCTCCTTGCGGCGGTCGATGATCCCCTGCACCAGCTCGACGAGCTCCTCGCGCGCCGCGTCGCGGATCCGGAAGGACTCGATGTCCAGGTAGGGATCGACGTACGCCAGCGCGTCGGTGCCGCGCTCGAGGTCGTGGTAGTGGTGGGCGAACGACGAGTCGAGCTCCTCGCGGAACGGCTTGCCGATCAGGCACGCGGACGTCGTGTAGATCGTCAGCTCCGCGAACCAGTCGAGCAGGTCGATCTCGCCCTCGTCGCCCCAGTCGGCGACCATCCGGTTGATCTCGGCCTCGATGGTGGCGGCGTGCCCACGCATCATGTCGCCGCGCAGCGCCTGGTTCTTCAGCATCTGCTGGCGCTCCTCGGGCGAGGCGTCGAAGACCACGCCCTTGCCGAAGATCGGCGTCATGAACGGGTACGCCGCGGCCTGGTCGAGCGTCGAGTCCGGCGCCCGGAAGAACTGCTCCTGCGCCTCGGCTCCGTAGACGAGCACCACGTCCTTGTCGGCCAGCCGGAACCGGCCGATGTCGCCGCACTCGTCGTACACCCGCTGGAACAGGCCGATCGGGTCGACCCGCATCTCGGCGAGGTGGCCGTGGCCGTCGTCCGGGACGGCGTACGAGACTTCCTGGATCTGCTGGGTCATCGGTCCTCCACGGGAGCCTCGGGGGTCACTTCGACCAGGTTCAGGTGCACGCCGCGCGGTGCGGAGACGATCGTGCTGATCGCCTCGCCGATCGCCTGCGGCTTCAGGAAGTGCGGGTGCCGGGCGAAGCCGAAGTGCACCCAGTGGTTGAGCACGTCGGCGCCCTTCTCGGGGTCCCAGTCGGCGCCCATCTCGCTCCACGTGCCGCCGGGGCGCACGATCGACGCGCGCACGCCGGTGCCCTCGAGCTCCATCTGCATCGCGTGCGCCATGCCCTCGAGGCCCCACTTGCCGGCGGCGTACGACGACATGAACGGCCGCGCGCGGACGGCGACGTCGCTCGACACGAAGACCACGTCGCCGCGGCGGCGCTCGACCATGCCCGGCACGATCGCCTGCACCATCCGGTGTGCGCCCACGACGTTGAGGTCGAGCTCGCGGGCGAACCGCTCGCTGTCGACCTCGTGCACGATGCCCGGGCCGACCGCGCCCGCGTTGTTCACGAGGACCTCGATGTCGCCGAGGTCGGCCGACACGGCCTTCACGAACTCCTGGACCGAGCCGGCATCGGTGATGTCGAGCGCGTGGACCACGGCCTCGCCGCCGGCCTCGCGGATCGCGGTGGCGACCTCGTCGCACTTGTCGGTACGCCGCGCACCCAGCGCGACCGGGTAGCCGGCGGATGCCAGCACGAGCGCGGTCGCTGCGCCGATGCCCGACGAGGCGCCGGTGACGACGGCGGGGCGGCGCTCGGGTTGGAAGTACTTGCTCATCGGGGCCTCCGCGAGGTTGTTCGGAGGAGCGCAGCGGGGGAGAAGAACTTCGTGGGGTGAGTCATCGCGGGACCACCTGCATCGGCTCGACGGCGAAGCCGCGGACGTTGACCGAGTGGACGCGTCGGGAGGCGTCGTGGTCGACCTCGATCGACCGGGCCCGCTCCACCAGGGCGGTCAGCGCCACGCGTGCCTCGAGCCGGGCCAGGTTGGCGCCCAGGCAGAAGTGCCGGCCGCCACCGAAGGACAGGATCTTGGCCAGCTCGTCCTGGTCGCGGGTGATGTCGTACTCGTCGGGCCGGCTGAACACGGACTCATCCCGGTTGGCCGAGCCCAGGCAGAGCAGCAGCTTCGATCCTTGCGGGGCGACCCGTCCGTGCAGCTCGACGTCCTGCAGGAGGTAGCGCGCCAGCAGCTGGCTGGAGGTGTCGAACCGCAGCGTCTCCTCCACCCACGGAGCCACCAGGTCGGTGTTGCCGGCGCCGCCGAAGACGAGCTCTCGCTGATCGGGGTGCCGGGTGAGGTGGAAGGCCGCGTGACCGAGCAGCTTGGTCGTGGTCTCGTTGCCGGCGACGACCATGAGGAAGAGGAACGCGATGACGTCGTCGTCGCTCAGCCGCTCGCCGTCGATCTCTGCCTCGATCAGGGCGCTGGTGAGGTCGTCGCTCGGCTTCTTGCGCCGCTGGGCGACCATGTCCATGTAGTAGCCGACCAGCCACAGCGAGGCCTCGGCACCGGCCGGCGGCACGTCGTACACCCCGTCCTCGCGGTGCACGACGATGTCGGCCTGGCGACGCACCTCCGCGCGGTCCTCCTCCGGGACGCCCATCATCTCGGAGATGACGTCCATCGGGAGCCGGCCGGCGAAGTCGGCGATCCAGTCGAAGCTGCCCATCTCCAGGCACTCGCCGAGGTAGCGGTCGGTGAGCTCCTGGATGCGCGGGAGGAGGTTGTGCACCCGGCGCGGGGTGAAGCCTCGGGAGACCAGTGACCGCAGCCGGTTCTGGCGCGGCGGGTCCATCCCGAGGATCGACATCACCTTGTGGGCGTCGGGGCCCCAGGCGGACTTCTCGATGGCGACGCCGTACGAGTTCGAGTAGACGCTGTCGCTGCGCAGCGCCACCGCGATGTCCTCGTGGCGGGTCAGCGCCCACAGGTCGAGCTCCGGGTTGTGGTGCAGCGGCTCGTGCTCGCGCAGCCAGGCGTACACGGGATAGGGGTCGGCCTGGAACCCGTAGTCGTAGGGGTCCAGCACCGGACTGCTCTGCGCGACGGTCATGCGAGGTCCCTGCGGAGTGGTGGGATGGAGGAGCGAAGCGGGGGAAGCCCGAAATCTCGCGGAGTGCTCATCAGTTGCCCTTCATGATCACGGCGACGACGGAGTCGAGCCGGTCGGCCATCTCGGCGTAGGTCATCAGTCCCATCCCGGCCTGGAGCAGCGCGCCGGAGAACGCCAGTGCGAGCGCCTCGAGCACGGCGACGTCGGCCTTCGCGCCGAGTGCGTCGCGGAACCGGCGGACGAACTCCGAGCCGATGCGCAGCCGCAGCTCGTCGACCTCCGGGTCCGGGCCGAGCAGCGCCGGCGTGACCGCGGCCGCGAGCTCGGGCGCCTCGGCCAGCCGGTTCGCCAGGTTGCGGGTCACCGACCGCACCCGCGCGACGGCGTCGGCGCCCTCGGCCACCTGCTCGTCCTCGACCAGGAAGCGCCAGAACAGCTCGGCGTACAGCCGGTTCTTGGACTCGAGGTAGGTGTACGCCGTGGCCGACGAGACCCCCGCGCGCTGGGCCACCATCCGGATCGTCAGGGTCTGGTGCCCGACGGCACGCAGCTCCTCACGACCGGCCTCGAGGAGGCGCTCGGCGGTGGAGTTGGACACCTGTCCAATTTAGAACGTGTTCCCATTCCGGCGCAAGGCCCCTACAGTCCGGGCATGCCCACGTATGCGCGCACAGAGCTCGAGTCCGCGTTCCAGCACTACCAGGACGAGGTCGCGGGGATCGCCTCCAGCGGCGAGTGGTCGCGCTTCGCCGACCTCTTCACCGAGGACGCGACGTACGTCGAGCACGCGTACGGCACGTTCAACGGCCGCGAGCAGATCCGCGACTGGATCGTGCGCACGATGACGACGTTCCCCGGCAGCGAGATGCCGGGGTTCCCGATCGAGTGGTACGTCGTCGACGAGGAGCGCGGCCGGATCGTGTGCGAGGTCTGGAACGACCTGCGCGACCCCGGCGACGGCGCGCGCCACGGCGCCAGCAACCTGACGATCCTCACCTACGCGGGCGACAACCTGTGGTCGTGCGAGGAGGACGTCTACAACCCGGCGACGTTCCTGCGCGCCACCCGGAAGTGGGCCAAGGTCGCAGCGACCAACGGCGAGCTCGGCGCCGACGGTGAGGCGTGGCTGGAGATGTTCGCCCGCTAGCTCGACGGCTCGAGCGGCGGCACCGGGATGTCGAACGACGGCGCCGTCGTACCCCCGTCGACGCGCAGCACCACGCCGGTGACCCACGACGAGGCGGGTGACGCGAGGTAGAGCGCCGCGGCCGCGATGTCGCGCGGCTGGCCGATCCGGCCCATCGGGGTGTTCTGCTCGTACGTCGACCGCAGTGCGTCGTCGTTCATCACGAAGTCCATCGCCTGGGTGGCGACGCCGCCGACGCCGATCGCGTTGACCCGCACCGTCGGCGCGAGGTCCGCGGCGAGGTTCTGCGTGATCATGTTGAGCGCGGCCTTGCCGGCGCCGTACGCGAGCATCGAGGTCATCACCAGGTCGCCGGAACGCGAGGAGATGTTGACGATCGAGCCGCCACCCTGGGTGTCGACCATCGCCTGGGCCGCGAGCTTGCTGAGCAGGAACGGCGCGACCGCGTTGAAGTGCAGTGCGGTCGTGAGGTAGCGCTGCGACGTCTGCATGGCCGGGCGCGGCAGGCTGCCGCCGGCGTTGTTGACCAGGATCGACAGCCTGCCGAAGCGCTCGACCGTGGCCGTCACCAGCCGCTCGAGGTCCTCATCGACCATCACGTCGGCGACCACCGCGAGGCCGGCGCGGCCCGTCGCCTCGATCGCCCGGACGGTCTCGTCGAGGTCCGCCTGGGTGCGCGACGCGACCACGACGTCGGCGCCCGCCTCGGCGAACGCCACCGCGATCGCGCGGCCGATCCCGGCGCCGCCGCCGGTCACGATCGCGACCTGGTCGGTCAGCCGGAAGTCGTCGAGGATCACAGCGAGACCGCCTTCGCCATCTGCGCCTTGACGAACTTGATGGCCGTCTTCGGCATCACCTTGATCGCGATGCTCATCAGCCTCGCGTCGGCGCCGACGTAGATGTGCAGCCGGTCCCTCTCGATCCCGTCGACCATGATCCGCGCGGCCTTGTCGGGCGGGGTCATCCGGACGCTGCCCTCCTCGCCGGTGGGTGCGTCGACGCCGGAGTTCGTGGTGATCTCGGTGGCGATGGCACCGGGCATGATCACGGAGACAGCGACGTTCGTGTCGAGCAGCTCGGCGTACAGGCCCTCGGTGAACAGCTTCACCGCGGCCTTGCTGGCGCCGTACATCGTCTGGCCGGGGAACGGGAAGAAGCCGCCCATGCTCGCGACGTTCGCGAGGTGCGCCTCTGGCCGCTCGACGAGCAGCGGCAGGAACGCGCGGGTCATGTGCACGGTGCCCATCAGGTTGATGTCGAGGACCCGCCGGATCGCGGCGTCGTCGAGCTCGGTGACCGGCAGGAACGGCTGGATCACCCCGGCGTTGTTGAGCAGGCCGTCGACCGCGCCGTGCACCGCGACGACCGTGTCGGGCAGCGCCTCGACGCCGGACTGGTCGGTGATGTCGAGGACGTGCGTCGACAGCCGGTCGGGCGCACCCGCCAGCCGCGCGGTCTCCTCGAGCCCGGCCGCGCTCACGTCGACCGCGGCGACCCGGGCACCGCGGCCGAGCATCAGCAGCACCAGCTCCCGGCCCATCCCGTTGCCCGCGCCGGTGACCACCCAGACCTTGTCGCGAATCCGCATGGCGGGAGTATGGCGAACTAGCCCTTCGGCTCGAAGACCTCGACCAGGTTGCCGGCCGGGTCGGTCACCAGGACCTGGCGTCCGCCCGGACCCGAGACGACGTCGCTGCGGAACGGCACCCCGGCCGCGTCGAGCCGCTCCATCTCGGCCTCCAGGTCGTCGACCACGATGAGGATCCGGTTGCGCCCCGGCACGTTCATGTCGGAGGGCGTGGACCTCGCCCCCGAGCTCGGCGGCCCGGACACCAGCAGCCGGATCGGTCCGCGGACGACGTCCGCGAACGCCGGCGCGACGTTGCTGTTCACGCTGAACCCGAAGTGGGTCACGTAGAAGTCGACCGACGCCTGCACGTCGTCGACCACGTAGCGGATGGAGGCACGCTCGTCGGTCATGACTCCAGTGGGTCACGCCGTCGGCGCGTTGTCGAGCCTGAGCGCGCCGGAGGCGCCCTCGGGCACGACCGGGGCGTTCGGCGGCACCGGCGCGACCGCGGCGTACGCCGCCCCGGGCGCCGGTCGCGGATCCGCCTCGCCGCGGTTCGGCCAGAGCGCCGTGGCCCGCTCGGCCAGGGCGGTGATGGTGAGCGACGGGTTCACGCCGAGGTTCGCCGTGATCGCCGAGCCGTCGATGACGTGCAGGCCGGGGTAGCCGTGCACGCGGTGGTAGGGGTCGACGACACCGTCGTCCGCACTGAGCCCCATCACCGCGCCGCCCAGGTAGTGCGCGGTGACCGGCTTGTCGAACGGGTCGGCCAGCGAGCCGCGAGCCTCACCGTCGATGCGGTCGGCGAACATCCGGGTGATCCGGTGCGCGACCGGGATCCAGTCGGGGTTGGGCTCGCCGCGCCCGGCGCGGGTGGAGAGCCGCAGCCCGAACGGCGTGCGTCGCAGGTACGACGTCAGCGAGTTGTCGAGCGACTGCATGACCAGGATGAACGCCGTCCGCTCGGCCTTCTGCCCGCGCAGCGCGAAGCGGAGATGGTGGACCGGCCGGCGCAGCAGCATCCCGGCGAACCGGAGCGCACGCCGCGGCCCACCGTCGACCAGCGGCGCGCTGCTCGCGAGGATCGCGTCCTGGCCCGGCCCGTAGCGGCACACCTCGACGTGGGTGTGCGGCTCGGGGTGGATCGACGCGCTGATCGCGACCCCGTCGGCCAGGTCGGTGCGCGACCGGCTGACCGCCATCAGCCCGGCCTCGGAGTTCGTCCGGCTCAGCTCGCCGAGGCGGTCCGACAGCCGCGGCAGACCACGGCGCTTCACCCGGTGCAGCAGCTCCTGGGTGCCGAGCGCGGCCGCGGAGAACACGACCTGCTCGGCCGTGTGCACCGTGCGCCCGCGACGCAGCCACCGGCCCGAGCGCACCGAGACGACGTCGTACCCGCCGCCGGCCCGTGGTGCGACGTCGACGACGGTCCGCAGCTCCTGCACGGACGCCCCCGCGCGCTCGGCCAGGTAGAGGTAGTTGGTCAGCATCGTGTTCTTCGCGTTGTGCGGGCAGCCGCTGAAGCAGCGCGCGCAGAACGTGCAGCCGGTCCGCGCGGGACCGACGCCGCCGAAGTACGGGTCCGGCTGGGTGCGGCCGGGCTCGCCGAAGTACACGCCGACCTGCGTCGCGTGGAACGAGTCGGCCACGCCGAGGTCGGTGGCGATGCCGAGCAGCACGTCGTCGCTCGCGGTCAGCCGCGGGTTCTGCGCCGCCCCGAGCATCCGCTTCGCCTGGTCGTAGTACGGCGCGAGCTCGCGCCTCCAGTCGGTGATGTGCGCCCACTGCGGGTCGGACCAGAACTCGTCGAGCGGCTCGTACAGCGTGTTGCCGTAGATGATCGACCCGCCGCCCACGGCGGCCGCGCTGACGACCGTGGTCCGCCCGATCGGGCTGAACCGCATCGCACCGCGCAGCCCGAGCCGCGGCATCCAGACCATCGAGCGCGGGTCGCGGCTGCGCTCGGGGAAGTCCTCGGGTCGCCAGCGCCGGCCCGCCTCGAGCACCCCGACGCGGTAGCCCTTCTCGGTGAGCCGGAGCGCGGTGACGCTGCCGCCGAAGCCCGACCCGATCACGAGGACGTCGAAGTCGAAGCCGGTCACGGGCGGCAGTGTGCCACTCAGTCGCGGCGCGTGACGTGCTCCTGGCGAACCCACTCGAGATAGGCGCGCGGCTTCACGTTCCCGCCGCCGTCGGCCCAGACGACGTACGCCTCCCAGCGGCCCTGGACCGTGCGCCAGTCGAGGAGGATCCCGGGCGCGCGTCCGGTCGAGGCGCCGGTGACGTTGACCCAGACGTGCTTGGGGCCGACGTGCCCCCGCTGCCCCGTCTGGTCGTTCGCCCGCATCCGAGAAGAATAGAACATATGTTCGAATCCGGGCGAGTGGCCTCCGCAGATCGCGATCGACTGGATAATGCGGATCATCGACAGGGCGCCGAGAGAGACTCGTGAGGTGGCAGGCGAGGTAGGACCGGTGACGCGGCACCCCGTGGACCCGGTCGAGCGCGTCTGGTGGCTGGTCGGGCTGGCCGTGGTCGCGATGCTCGCCGTCACCGACTTCGTCTCGGGCCGGCAGATCAACGGCGCGTACGGCGTCGGGGCCGTCATCGCTGCGTTCTGGTGCAGCCCGCGGCGCACGCTGGTGGTCGCCGTCGTCGCGTCGGTCGCCTCCGTCGCCTCCGGGGTCTGGAACGACGACCTCGGCGAGCCCGTGTGGACGGTCCGCTTCCTCACCTGCCTCCTGCTCTGCGCGGTCGCGCTGGCGACGGCGCACACCAACCAGCGCCGGCGCCGGCAGGTCGAGCGCATCCAGCTGCTCGCGCAGCAGGTCCTCGACGCGTTGGCCGTCGAGCTGACCGGCGCGCGGACCGTGACGGAGGTGGCGGACGGGTTCGTCAGCCACGCCGTGAGGGTCCTGGGCGCGAAGTCGGCGATGGTGCTGTCGCTGGACCCCGACGACATGCTGCGCGCGGTGACGTGGAACGGGCGCGGCGGCCAGGCCGCCGACCAGTTCCAGGAGGTGGCGTTGCACAGCGACCTCCCGGGCGCCGTCGCTGCCCGCGACGGCGTCGACCTGCACTACCGGACCGTGCAGGAGATCGAGACCGTCTTCCCGGCCCTCGCCGGCTACTACCCGACCGAGCTGAGCCTGCACGTGCTGCCCCTGCGCCGGGGCGACCGGACGCTCGGCCTGCTGGCGCTGACGTTCCCTCCGGGCTCGTTCGGACCGGCCGAGGACGGCTTCCTGCACTCGCTCGCCGGCGCGCTGGCCAGCGCGCTGACCCGGGCCGAGGAGCTCCAGGCGGCCGACGCCGAGACCCAGCGCACCGCGCTGCTGGCCGAGGCGTCCATGACGCTCTCCCGCAGCCTCGACATGGAGGGCACCCTCGCGGAGGTCGTGCGGCTCCTCGTCCCGAGGTTCGCGGACTGGTGCGCGGTCCAGCTGCTGCGGAACGGTGAGCTCGAGACGATCGAGATCCAGCACCGCGATCCCGAGACCACCGAGTGGGCGCGCAGCATGCGCGACGCGTTCCCCACCCGCATGGACGCAGCCACCGGCGCCCCCCAGGTCGTGCGGACCGGGACCAGCGAGATCTACCCGTTCATCCCGGCCGACCTGGTGGACGCGGCCGCGGTCAACGACGAGCACCGCGCGATCCTGCGGCGAATGGGGTTCACGAGCGCGATCGTCGCTCCGCTGAAGGGCCGGGACCGGATCCTCGGCGCCGTCACCCTGATCCACGCCGAGTCGGGACGCCGGTACGCCGAGGCGGACCTGACGTTCCTGGAGGAGATCGCCGAGCGGGTGGCCCTCGCCCTGGACACCGCCGCGACGTTCGAGCAGCAGTCCGAGCGGCTCGCGGGCGTGACGCTGATCGCCGAGGCCGCGCAGCGCGCCATCCTCGCTCCACCGCCGCCGCGGGTCGGACCCGTGGTGCTCAACGCGCGCTACATCTCCGCCGCGGTGGAGGCCCAGGTCGGCGGCGACCTGTACGAGCTGGTCGCGCGCCCCACCTCGGTGCGGCTGCTCGTGGGCGACGTACGCGGCAAGGGGCTGGGTGCCGTCCGCACCGCCACGGTCGTGCTCGGCGAGTTCCGCGCCGCCGCGGCCGGCACCGGTGACGTCGCCGAGGTCGCCCGCGAGATCGACCGGCGGCTGGTGCCGTACCTGCCCGACATCGAGGACTTCGTCACCGGGGTGCTGGTCGACATCGACCACGACGGCCGGTTCAGCATCGCCTCGTGCGGCCACCCACCGCCGGTCCTGGTGACCGCCGCGGGCGAGGTCCGCACCATCGACCTCGACCACGCGGTCCCGCTGGGGCTCGGCGCCGACCCTCGCCCGACGCACGGCCGGCTGGGGCCGGGCGACAGCCTGCTGCTCTACACCGACGGCCTCATCGAGGCGCGCTCCCCCGACGGGTCGTTCGTCGACCCGACCCCGCTCCTCGCCGGGCTCGTCAGCGATCCGCCCGAGACCGCCCTCGACAACCTGCTCGCGTCCCTCAAGGCCGCGGCCGGGCAGGCGCTGGACGACGACCTCGCACTGCTGCTCGCCTGCTACGACCCTCGGCCCTGATCCTCAGTCACGGTCCGGCAGCGGCAGGCGGGCACGGAGCCAGGCCACGGTGCCTCCGGTGAGGCCACGCGCCTTCGGCCGATGACCGAGCGGCGCCACGACGAGGGCGCACTCGTCGCTCAGGAGCGACTTCGCCTCGTGGTAGATCCGCGACACGGTCTCGTCCGACTCGACGACGACGAGCCCGGGCCCCGCCTCGACCAGCTCACGCCACGGCCCGGGGGTCGCCATCACGACCTGCGCCTGCGCCGGGTCACCGAGCCACATCAGATGGACTGCCACGACACAGCAGTGCCCGCCCGGGGACCGGGGCGAACGTGGGACGATCCGGCGGTGCGGACCGACGACGGCTGGGTGACCGAGCACCTGCTGATCGGCGGCACCCGGGTCGACTGCCGGCGCAGCACGCGCGGCGACGGCGTCCCCATCGTGCACGTCCACGGCTTCGCGATCTCCGGCACGTACCTCCTGCCGACCGCCCGCATCCTCGCCGACCGCTGGGTCAACGTGGTCCCGGACCTGCCCGGCTACGGGCGCAGCCAGCGTCCCGGCCGCGTGCTCGACATCCCGCAGCTGGGCGAGGCGCTGGTCGGCGTGCTCGACGCCCTCGAGATCGAGAAGGCGGTGCTGCTCGGCAACTCGATGGGCTGCCCCGTCTCCCTGGAGGTCGCCCACGCGGCTCCCGAGCGCGTGCACCGACTCGTGCTGGTCTCGCCGGCCGGCGGCGTCCAGAACCAGCCGCTGGCCAGGGCCCTCGGCCAGCTCGGCAAGGACATGTTCCTCGAGAGCCCGCGGATGTTCCCGGTCGCGGTGCCGGACTACCTCCGCTTCGGGCCGGTCAACGGGTTGCGGCTGTTCGGCGAGCTCGCCCGCTACCCGTCGCTCGAGCGCCTGGTGCACGTCCAGGTGCCGACGCTGGCGGTGCTCGGACGGCGCGACCCGCTGATCCCGACGCCCGAGCGGGTCCGCGAGGTCGCCGCGATGTCGCCCGTGCACCTGTCGGTCGCGGTCATCGACGCCGCCGCGCACGCGGTGAACTTCAGCCACCCCGACGAGCTCGCCGCGGTCGTCGGGGCCTGGCTCGACGACCCGGACCCGGCGCCGGGGCGCGCGGGCTGACCTGGGTCAGGCCCACCCGTTCCGGGAGGCGTACCAGCCCAGCTGCATCCGGCTCTGCACGCCGGCCAGGTCCTCCAGGTGACGGAGCCGGCGCTGGAGCGTCCGCAGCGACAGCCCCAGCTGGGACGCGACCGCCTGGTCGGTGAGGCCGGCGAGCAGCAGGCTCAGGATCTTCAGGTCGAGGGCGGTCGGCACGCCGTCGAGGTCCTCGGTCGTGACGGTGCCGGCGTCGAGGCTCGACAGCCGGAGCGGGTACGACCGCGCCCAGACCGCCTCGAACAGCGACTCCAGCGCCGCGACCAGCCCGCTGCGCTGCAGCAGGACCGCGCCGGGCTCGTCGGTCGGCGCGAGCGTCAGCGGCACCAGCGCGAGGTCGCCGTCGGCGAGCACGAGCTTGATGGGGATCTCGTCGGCGACCCGGATCTCGACACCGTTGCGCAGCGAGTCCACCACCTCGGCCATGGCGCCGGGCCCGTCGAGAACCGCTCGCTCCACGATCACCCGGACCCGGACGCCGCGGTCGACGGCCGCGGGCTCCGCGGTGTTCTCGCCCATCGGCACGGCCACGAACGGCGCGGTCACGAACATCCGCAGCTGGCCGGTCGCGGCCTGCTGGACCTGCTGGTACCGGTGCCGGATCGGGTCGATGCCGGTGACCACCTCGATCAGGGCGTCGATGGTCTGCCCGGCGAGCGAGGCCCGGTGCTCCTCGGCGAGGGTGGCCAGCGCCTGCTCGGCGAGCCGCAGCCCGTCGCGCCGGTCCGTGATCAGCGCCCCGAGGGCGACGGCCGGTGGCGCCGCGACGTACACGCCCCCGCCGGGGCGGAACGCCAGCCCGGCCGAGACCAGGCTGGCCAGCGCCGACTCCGCGTCCGCGGCCGCGACTCCGACCTCCGCGGCGAGGTCTGCGGGGGTCACGCTCGGGTGGGCGAGCAGGGCTCGGTACACGAGCTCCACACCGGGCTCCACACCCAACGCCTCCAGCATCGGCACCCCTCCCCGAGTCGGCGATCGCCGTGGGGAGAGTACCGCCGGCCGGGCGGGTGCCGGGAGGTCTCCCTCCCGGCACCCGCCAGGACCCGAGGTCACCGGAGGCCGTACGCGGAGATGACCTCCTGCTCGATCGAGTAGCCGGCGTCCGTGGCCGCGCTCGCCCGCACCGAGACGAAGCCGCCGGGCCGCTTCGCGGTGTCGAGGGTGCCGTCCCACCAGCCGCCGGAGCCGCGGCTCAGCCGCACCGTGCGCCAGGTGGCTCCCCCGTCGTACGACACCTCGAGGCTGACCCGGGTGAGCTTCCCCGGCACCTCGCCGAGGTCCATCGACGACGGGAGCACCGAGATCCGCTGCTTCGCACCGGCGCGGATGTCGCCGCGCAGGTCGGTCTCGACGCGGTAGTCGAGCTCCATCACCGAGAACGGCTCGAAGTAGTCGGAGTCCACGGTGTCGGACATGAACTCCCACTCGGTGTGGGTCCGGGTCGACAGCCGGAAGATGTCCGCCGGCCGCTCGGCGTCGAGGACGACGCGGTACGGGAGGTTGCCGGCCGGCACCTCCTTCCACTGCATGTCCGCGCTGTACGGGTTGTCGTGGATGAGCGTGTCGCCCTGGAAGACCTGGAGGTGCGTCGGCGTCTCGCCCCACGGGAGGAACCCACCGAGCTCGACGCGCTCGTTGAACGAGCTCCAGGGCTGGACGTTGAAGGTCATGTAGTCCTGGGCACGGGAGTTGAAGACGCCGAACGAGTCGCTGAACCCGGGCCGGATCGTCGGCCGGAACCAGTCGAGCTCTGCCTTCTCGCCACGGTCGTACGACGTGACGCCCGAGACCATCGGCCAGTAGAGCGGGGTGTCGATCCCCTGGGCGTGCGACTCGACCCACGCCTGGTCGGGCGTGACCCACTCGACCCGGGTGGCCGGGTGCTGCTCGAGCTCCTCGAAGCCCAGGGACGGGCTGAGCGTGACGTCGTAGCGGTATCCGCTCGAGACCGTCGGCTTCACGGCGTAGTAGCTCGCGTCGATCCGCGCCAGGTCCCGCTGGCTCGGCCGGTAGACCATCGCGCGGTCCGGCACCTGGCCCGGGTACTCGCGGGTCAGGTCGTAGACGTACGACGGGAACTCGGCCTGGCGCAGTGTCAGCCGGGTGCCCCGCTTGGCCAGGGCGACCAGCACGGCTCCGGCGTCGCGGTGGACGCCGGCGACGGGGATCGGCACGTCACCGACGTACTCCTGGAGACCGCCGACGCCGTCGTTGACGACGACCAGCGCGAGCGCCCCGGCCGCGACCGCGGCCGCGGCCCGCTCCTCGGGCGACACCGACTCGGTGCGCTCGACGACGACGATCCGGCCCCGGGCGTCGAGGCCCTGGTAGTCGGCCGCTGCCCCCGAGCGGGCGTACACGGTGGCCGCGGAGTCGGTGGTCGTCCCCACGGTGCTGCCCGGCTGCACGAGGGTGTCGATGGTGCCCCCGTGGCGGCGGCCGTGGCGGCCGTGGGGGCCGCTGAGGGTGAGCGCCGGCTCGCCCTTGCGCCAGCGGGTGGTCAGGATGAAGGAGCCTTGCTCCATCGGGTCGGTCGGTGCGACGTAGACGTCGTCGACGTCAGGCGAGACGGCGTACGCGCTGCGGAACTCCAGGCCGCTCTCGTCGACGATGCTGAGGTCGACCTTGCGCTGCCGGTCCTCGGTGCGCTGCGGCGCCGCGGTCTGCAGGAGGTTCGCCTCGCGGGCGTCGAGGACGACCTCGGTCGACTCGTCGAGCACGGTCTCCGGGTCGACCAGCACGGCCAGGCCGGACCGGTCCGCCCGCTCGCCCTGCACGTCGAGGTAGGTCGTCACCGAGTAGGTGCCCGGCGGCAGCCGCAGGGTCTTCTCGCCGTCGACGTACTCGCCCCAGGCGCCGAGCGGGTCGCCGGCCCGGTTGATCGAGACCCAGGTGGCCGCGGGTGCGCCGTTGCGGTCGACGAGCTTGATGTCGAGGTCGTAGCGCTCGTCCTCCTTCAGCAGGGCCAGGGAGGTCCGGGTGACCGGAGTGCCGGTGGCGGCGTCCGTGCCGACCACGTAGCCGACGTGACGCCCCAGGCCTGCGGCCATCGGGTCTCCGGTCACGGGCACGACGGCCTTGGCGCCGGCCGGCACGGTGACGGTCGACTCGCCCAGCGTGAACGCCTGCCCGCCACCCGCGAGGGCCAGGTCGAGCGTGACGTCCTGGTCGCCGGTGTTGGTGAAGGTCAGGTCGTGGGTGACCGCGGCCTCCGCTTCGTCGTGCGGCCAGGTGTAGTTGCCGAAGAACAGCGATCCGGTGCCGCGCACGGTGGCGTCGACGGCAGCCGCGACGTCGAGCCGGCCGGTGCCGACCTCGTACGGCGAGTACGCCGGGTCGAGCCCGTGGGTGCTGCTCACCAGCTGCTCCTTGAGCTGCTCACCGGTCCAGCCCGGGTGCTGCTGGGCGAGGATCGCGGCGGCGCCCGCGACGTGCGGGGTGGCCATCGAGGTGCCGCTGATCGTGCGGTACATCCCGGAGCCGCCGTCGGTCATGTCCTGCGAGCGGGCCGCGGTGATGTCCACGCCCGGAGCCGAGAGGTCGGGCTTGATGGCGCCGGTGACGGTCAGCGGACCGGTGCTGGAGAACGAGGCCAGGGCGTCCTGCTTGTCGACGGCGCCGACGGTCAGCGCCGAGGCGGCTGCGCCGGGGGACGAGATGGTCTCGGGCCCGGAGTTGCCCGCGGCGATCACGAAGAGGGTGCCGTACTGCGCGGAGAGCGTGTCGACGGCCTGGGACATCGGGTCGCTGCCGTCGGACGGTGCGACGTCGCCCAGGCTCATGTTGACGACCTCGGCGCCGGACTCGGCGGCCCACTGCATGCCGGCCATCACCCAGGAGTCCTGGCCGTTGCCCTCGGGGCCGCCCAGCACCTTGCCCACGATGAGGTCCGCACCGGGAGCGACACCGCGGTTCTCACCGTCCGAGGCGGCGCCGGTGCCGACGATCGTGGAGGCGACGTGGGTGCCGTGGCCGTTGACGTCGGCCATCCCCTCGCCGGGCACGAAGCTCTCGGTCCCGTCGATCTGGGTCGCGAGGTCGGGGTGGCTCGCGTCGATGCCGGTGTCGAGCACGGCGACCGTCACGCCGGTGCCGTCGAGGCCCTTCGCCCACGCGGCCGGCGCTCCGATCTGCGGGACGCTGTCCTTCAGGCTGACCTGCACGCGACCGTCGAGCCAGAGCTTGGCCACGCCGCCGCGCAGGCTCGGGGTCGGGTCGGTCGGGTCGGCCGGAGCGATCGACGTCCAGAACGTGCGGGCCCGCGGCTTGGGCGTGACGATCGCGGCGCCGTCGATGACCGGGAGGCGGCGTACCGTCCGGCTGGCTCGCGGGGCCGCGGGTGCCGCCACGCGTGCCCGCGCCTGGGTGTAGGAGACGATCAGCGGCACGGTGCGCGTCCCGGCGTCGTCGTACCCCATCTCGATCAGCGTGGTGACGTCGAACAGCCGGGGGTCGATCTCGTGCGCACCGAGCAGGCCGACAGCCTCGTCGGGGATCACGTAGAGGTCGCCGCCGCTCTCCTGCACGCGCACGCCCCCGACCGCGTCGTCGGGCCGGTCGACGTCGGCGACCTGGCTGCCGTCCGCGAGCGTCGTGACCGTCACGACGTCGCCGGTGACCAGGGTGACCCGGTGCCGCGAGGACGGGGTGTCGGGGCTGCCCGGAAGGTCGGGCGCAGCCGCGTGTGCTGGCGCGTGGAGGTTGGTGGAGATCAGGAGGGCGGGGGTCGCGACGGCAACGGCGAGGAGTGTCGGACGCCAGCGACGCCGCCCCGAGAAGGGCGCAGATGGATGCATGGGTGGATGTCTATCCGGCGCTCGCCCCGCGCTGGTAGGTCCTCGGATGACGCAGATCCGCCATGGCGCGGATCCGCCTCCTGCTCAGGCCGGCGGGTCGACCACCCGGGCCAGCGCGCGCAGCATCTCCATGTTCTCGGCCTCGCGGTTGTCGGACTCCTCGAGCGACGTGCCGTACCTGCGGTTGGCGCTGAGCTTCACCACGACGACCTCGCGCGCGGGGTCGACGTACACGAACTGGTTGTAGACCCCGATGCCGCTGAACTCGCCGGTGGTCTCGCCGGCGTCGGTCTTCGGGATCCACCACTGGTAGCCGTAGCCGATCGGCGGCTCCCCCTCGAGACCCGGGATCGGCTCGAACGGCGGCGCCGACTCCGCGACCGACTCCGCGACCCACGCCTCCGGCACGACCTGCACGTCGCCGACGCGGCCGCCGTTGCGGTAGAGCTCGCCGAGCCGGGCGAAGTCGCGGGCCGTCACCGTCAGGCACGCGAACGCCGCCTCGGTGCCGGCGCTGTCCACCAGCCAGGAGCAGGACGACGTGAACCCGAGCGGCTCGACGAGCTTCTCGTGCATGTAGTCGGCGAGCGACCGCCCGGTCGCCTTGATGAGCAGCAGGCCGAGGGCCTGCGTGTCACCGGAGTTGTAGCGGCACATCGTGCCCGGCTCCAGCTCGCGCACCATCCCGCCGACGAAGTCGACCAGCGTGCCCTGACCGGACATCGCCGCAGCCAGGCGCAGCGCGTCGGACGTCGGGTCGCTGTAGTCCTCGCTCCATCGGGCCCCCGACGCCATCCGCAGCACGTCGCGGATCGCGACACCGTCGTACGCCGAACCGTCGGGGACGTCGACGTAGTCGCTGATCATGTCGTCGACGCCGCCGATGTGGCCCTCCTCGATCGCGATGCCGACCAGCGCCGAGACGAAGCTCTTCGCGACCGACATCGAGATCCACCGCACCTCGGGCCCGCCGGTCAGCGCGTAGCGCTCGTAGCGGACCTCGCCGCGGTGCAGCAGGAGCAGCGCCGCGGTCTCGGTCTCGGCGAACCCGTCCTCGAACGGCTTCACGCGCCCGGCGTGGTCGAACGTCGCCGGCGCCTCGACCGGCGCACCGGACGGCCACGGACGCGGACGGGTGGACGCCGGCATCTCGACCGACGGCAGCAGGTCCGCCATCCGGCAGAAGTTGTCCACCTGGGCGACCCCGGTGAAGAGGCCCAGGTCTGCGAATCGGGTCATCGTGCCTTCTCTCGTGCTCTCGTGGGGTCAGCGGAGCCGCAGCACGCGCGCGGCGTTGTCGACGAAGATGTCGCGGTACGCCTCGTCGCGGACGCCGAGCTCCGCGAACGACGACATCCAGCGGTCGGGGGTGAGCACCGGGTAGTCCGAGCCGAACAGCGCCTTGCGACGCAGCAGCGTGCCGAGCTGGCGGACCAGGGCGGGCGGGAAGTACTTCGGCAGCCAGCCGGACAGGTCGATGTGCACGTTGGCCTTGTGGGTGGCCACCGAGATCGCGGCGTCCGACCACGGCACGCCCGGGTGCGCCATCACGATCGTCAGCTCGGGGAAGTCGGCCGCGACATCGTCGAGCAACATCGGGTCGGAGAGCCGCAGCTTGATGCCGCGGCCACCCGGCAGGCCCGCGCCGATCCCGGTCTGGCCGGTGTGGAACAGCGCGACGACGCCACGCGCGGCGAGCTCGCCGTACAGCGGGTAGTACGTCGGGTCGTTCGGCGCGAAGCCCTGCAGGCTGGGGTGGAACTTCATGCCGCGGACGCCGTAGTCCTCGATCAGGCGTACGGCGCGCTCGATCGCGTCCGGTCGTCGCGGGTCGACCGAGCCGAACGGGATCAGCACGTCGTTGTTGCGCGCGGCGCCCTCGGCGATCTCCTCGCTCGACAGGGCCGGGTGACCGGTCTCGGTCTCGGCGTCGACGGTGAACACGACCGCCGCCATCGACCGCTCGCGGTAGTGCGCCGCGATCCGGTCGAGCGTGGGCGTGCGGTCCTGGTCGGCCTTGAAGTACGCCGCTGACGCGTCCATCAGCTCCTGGTCGAGGGAGAAGTGCCCGTGGTCGTCGGCCTCGACGTGCGTGTGCACGTCGAGCGCGACGATCGCGTCCAGGTCGATGGCGGGTTCGTACCGCATGGGTCTCCTCAGGGAAGGTCGGTGTGCTGGGCCTTGGCGGTGAGCAGGCCGACGAGCAGCTCGTCGCGGGCCGCCGCCATCGCGGCCTGGTCGACGCCGGCGAGCTCGTCGTCGACGCCGCGCACGAGGAGGTCGACGAGCTCCGGCGACAGGCGCGGGTCGCCGAGGTCGTCCATGATCGCCTGGGTCGGCGGGCCGAGGTGGGCGAGCACGTGCGCCAGTCCCCCGGCGCCGCCGGACAGGTGCTGGTTCACGAGCGGGCCGAGGAGCGCCCAGCGCAGCCCGGGCCCGTGGGCGATCGCGGCGTCCACGTCCGCGACCGACGCAACCCCGCTCTCGACGAGCGAGTAGGCCTCGCGCCACAGCGCCGCCTGCAGCCGGTTGGCCAGGTGGCCGGCGACCTCTCGACGGAGGTGGACCGGGCGCTTGCCGAGCGAGCGGTAGAACCGGAGCGCGGCCTCGACCGCCGCGGGCGAGGTCCCCGGCCCGCCGACGACCTCGACGAGCGGCATCAGGCGGACGGGGTTGAACGGGTGCCCGACGAGCACCCGCTCGGGGTGCTCGGGCGCCATCGCGGCCAGCGTGCTCGGCATCATCGTCGACGACGAGCTCGCGACCACGACGTGCGGCCGGGCCGCGAGGTCGATCTCCCGGATGATCTCCGCCTTCACGTCCTCGCGCTCGGGTCCGTTCTCCTGGACGAAGTCCGCGTCGCGCACGGCGTCCTCGATCGTCCCGGCGAACGAGAGCCGCGAGTCGCGCGGCATCGACTCCTCGGCTTCCGGCGCGGGGTCGAAGACCCGCACCTCCAGGTCCTGAGCCAGGCAGCTCGCGGCCCAGCCGCTGCCGATGACGCCGCCACCGATGAGGGCGACGCGCCTCATCCGGCGGCGCCCGGCAGCACGTGGAACGTGAGCACGGCGTCGGCCAGCGTCTGCGTGTTCGGCACGACCTTCTCCGCGAGCCACGGGTGCTCGCCGGTGCCGGGCTGAGGCACGAACTCCGGGTAGTCGCTGCTGCTGACCTGGGCGCGCAGGTGGTGGCCGGCGCGCAGCCGGTAGCCGACCTGCCCGAGGTCGACGGTCACCGGCCGGCGCTCGGAGGTGTCGACGACGTGGACCTGGCCGCGCGCCACCAGGTGCGCCGCGCCCGAGGCGTCCACGTCGAGCAGCCGTACGAAGACGTCCATCCGCGGACCGTCGCTACCCACGGTCGCCGTCAGCCCGACAGCACCGACCAGGTCCGTGTCGGCGTCGACCGGCGACTCCTCGAAGACGAGGACGTCGGCCCGATCCGCCCAGGCGCGCTCGTCGGGGTACTCGCCCAGGAACGCGAAGGCGTTCTCGACCGGCGACGGCACCAGGTCGTCGGGATCGTGCACCCACGTCAGCTCGTCGGTCGTGAGCCGCCACGGACGAGCCTCGATGCCGGCGGGCGGCCAGGTGGGCGACGTACGGAACCCCTCGGTGTGCGCGAGGTTCCAGCGCACCTTCGGGATCGTGGCCGCCGGCACCCGGTCGCGCAGGAACACGTCGAAGAACTCGATGGTCGGGTCGAGGTACGCCGGCAGCGACGCCTCCACCTGCTCCGGGCTCTTCTCGCCGCGCGGGTCGAGGAGGTGGATGTTCTCGTGGTCGATCGAGTCGATCAGCAGGTACTCGTTGTGCGCCCACGCCTGGTGCTCGACCAGCTTCCAGTGGTCGCTCCACTGCCAGGGCGCGCAGTTGTCCCACCAGCCGATGGTCTGCAGGACCGGGACGGCCTTGGCCTCGAACGGGTGGCCGAACGGGAACCGGCGCAGCCGGACCTGCTCGGGGAACCACTGGTCGAACGAGATCGATCGCGACCCGACGGTCTCGAAGAACTCCTCGACGCCGGCCACCAGCGGCCGGCGCTTCCAGTCCGGCTCCCAGTAGTAGACGTCGTTGTCGTGGAAGAACGTGCACGGATAGAGCCGGTGCACGCCCATCTCGACCTCGCGGGTCCAGCTGCCCGGCTGTACGTCGCCGTCGTCGGGGAGCTCGCCGAGCCGGGTGCCGGTCACCCGCGGCGAGATCGCGCGCAGCGCCGGGTGGCCGGTCGAGACGGCGGCCCACTGCGTGTAGCCGTAGTACGAGTCGCCCCACATGCCGACGACGCCGTTCGACCAGGACTGCTCGACGAGCCAGTCGAGCGTGTCGTGGCCGTCGGCGGCCTCGTTGACGAACAGCAGCGTCTCGCCCTCGGAGCGGAACTTGCCGCGCACGTCCTGGGCGACGACGTGGTAGCCGTGCCGCACGAAGTACGCCGCGATCAGCGGGATGAACGTGTAGGTGCCGACCTTGTCGTACGGCAGCCGGATCAGCACCGCCTCGGCCGCCTCGTCGCCCGCGAGGTAGACGTCGGTCGCCAGCCGCACACCGTCGCGCATCCGCACCATGTGGTGCTGCGCGCGGTCGTCCAGCGGCGCCGGGCGGACGTGCTCGTACTCGGTCGGCACGGTCACTTCACCTCGAAGAACTGGATCCTGATCTGGTGCACGTCGGCGTCGTCGTACGCCATCCCGACGAAGACCGTGTGCGTGAGCCAGGTGTGCTGCGGCGCGTCGGTGCGGAAGACCGGCTGGGTGCGGAAGTAGTACTCCGACGGGTCCACCGGCTCGCCGGCCTCGGCGCGCTCGTTGACCTCGTCGGAGGCGACCCAGAAGCCGCGGTTGACGATGTCGATGAGCGCCCCGTCGTCCGCGCGGATCAGGTAGCGCGCGTCGAGGTCGACGGCCACGCCGGGCCGCGCGATCGCCCAGTCGCCGCCGCCGGGGACCACGGTCCCGTTGAGGCGCGGGCCGCTGACGGTGCCGCCGGTGATCGGAGTCATGCCGACGGGGGCGGAGCCCGCGTGGCCGATGTGCTCGGACGGCGCGATGTCGACGCGCGCCTCGAACGCGAACGCGAGCTCGGGGACGATCTGGGGTACGGCGGTCACGGAACCTCCACGGGGTCGGGTGCTGCAGGGGTCGTACGGCGGCGGCGGGGCTGCCAGCCCTCGCGCGGCACCGAGTCGATGAGCCGGCGGGTGTAGTCCTCCCGCGGGGCGGAGAGCACGTCGTTCACCGCCCCGGACTCGACGACCTCGCCGCGGTGCATGACCAGGACGTCGTCGCTGATCTGCTGCACCACCGGCAGGTCGTGGGAGATGAAGAGCAGTGCCACGTCGAGCTCGCGGCGGATCCGGTCCAGCAGCTCGAGCACCTGTGCCTGCACCGAGACGTCGAGCGCGGAGACCGCCTCGTCGAGGATCAGCACCGAGGGGTCGGCCGCCAGCGCTCGGGCGATCGCCACCCGCTGCCGCTGCCCGCCGGACAGCGACCGGGGCAGGGCGCGGCCCTGCTCGGCCGTGAGCCCGACCTGGTCGAGCAGCTCCGCGACCCGCTGGTCCCGCTGCTTCTTGGGGAGGTGGCCGTGCACCGCGAGCGCCTCACGCAGGCAGTCCTGTGCGCTCTGGCGCCGGTCGAGCGACGAGTACGGGTCCTGGAACACCATCTGCACGAGCCGCCCGCGGCGCCGCCGCTCGGCGGAGCTCAGCCGGCCGGGCTGCCACTCGTCGCCGTCGACGACGATCCGGCCCGACGTCGGCTGGGCCAGGCCGACGATCATCCGGGCGGTGGTCGACTTGCCGGAGCCGGACTCGCCCACGATGGCCAGCGACCCGGCACGCGGCAGCCCGAAGGAGATGCTGTCCACGGCGACGAGGTCCTCGTGCCCGGTGCCGGTCGCCGGGCGAACCCGGTAGACCTTGCGCAGCTCCGCGACCTCCAGGAGCGGAGCGGCGGCGGGCTTCTCGTCGTACGGCCGGCCCGAGGGCACGGAGACCTGGAGGCGTGGGCGCGCGGCGATCAGCGCCTTCGTGTAGTCGTGCGAGGCCTGCTGACGCAGGCCCTCGGCGCCGAGCTCCTCGACGATGCGGCCGTCCTTCATGACCGCGATCCGGTCGCAGACGGCGTCGGCGAGGTCGAGGTCGTGGCTGACGAACAGCATCGCCAGGCCGCGGGCCTTGCGCTGCTCGTCGAGGATCGCCATCACCTCCTCCTGGGTGGTGACGTCGAGCGCCGTCGTCGGCTCGTCGGCGAGCAGCAGGCTCGGCTCGGCGGCCATCGCGGCCGCGATCATCACCCGTTGCAGCAGTCCGCCCGACAGCTCGTACGGCTTCTGCCGCATCCGCCGCTCGGGATCGGTGATGCCGACGTCGACGAGGAGGCCACGCACGGTCCTCTCCGCCTCGGCGCGCGGCTTGCGCTGCACCTCGACGAGGTTCTCGAGCAGGAAGTCGCCGACCGAGCGGAGCGGGTTGATGTGGGCGCGGGGGTCCTGGAACACCACCGCGGTCTGGGTCCCGCGGAAGCGCCGCAGCTCGGCCTTCGACAACGTGCCGATGTCGGTGCCGTTGACGTGGATCGTGCCGCTCCTGGTCGCGCCCCGCGGCAGCAGGCCGACCACGGCGCGCAGCGAGGTGGTCTTGCCGGAGCCGCTCTCGCCGACCAGGCCGAGCGCCTCGCCCGGCGCGATCGTGAGGCTGACCCCGTCGAGGATCGTCTTGCTGCCCCAGCGCACGGGTACGGCGACCCGCAGGTCCTGGATGTCCAGCGTGGTCATTTCGGGGTGCCCGCGGAAGCGCGGGCTGGAGGAGCGCAGCGGGGGAGGCTCGTGGTTTCGCGGGGTGTTCACAGCTCGGCTCCTCGCACGTCGTACCGCTCGGCGACCCAGCCGCTGACCAGGTTGAGGCAGACGACCGTGACCAGCACGGCGCCCGCGGCGTACAGCGACTCCTGGGGGTAGCCCTCGATGATCGAGGACTGGCCCTCGGCGACCATCACGCCCCAGTCGGCGGTCGGCGGCTGCAGGCCGAGCCCGAGGTAGGAGATCGCGGCGAGGTCGAGCATCGCGTAGGCGAAGCCGATGCCGGCCTGCACGGTGATCATCGGCATCAGGTTGGGCAGCAGGTGGCGCACGGCGATGCGCGGCGCCGGCACGCCCTGGATCTGGAGGGCCGCGACGTACGGCAGGTTGCGCTCGCGCAGCGCCACCGAGCGCAGGATGCGGGCCACCATCGGGACGTAGGCGATCGACAGCGCGACCACCGGCGCCCAGAAGCCGGCGCCGAACACGGCGACGGCGACGACCGCGAGGATCAGGCCGGGGAACGCGAACAGCACCTCGATGAGCCGCGAGATCACGGCGTCCACCTTGCCGCCGCACCACGCGGCGACCAGGGCGAGCAGCACGCCGGCGGTCATCGAGCACGCGATGACCAGCGCCGGACCGGCCAGGCTGATCCGCGCGCCGTACAGGAGGCGGCTGAGGATGTCGCGACCGCTGGCATCGGTGCCCAGCCAGTGCGCGGGGCTCGAGCCCTCGTAGGGGCTCATCAGGTCCACGGCGTTCGGGTCGTACGGCGCGATCAGCGGTGCCAGCAGGGCCGCGAGCACGATCAGCGCCAGTACCGTGCCGGCAACGACGATCACCGGGCTGACGCCCGCGAACCGGCGCAGCAGCAGCGGTCGCCGGGGGCTCAGGGCGAGCTCGGCGCTCATGCGGCGGCTCCTTCGAGAGCGGTGCGCGGGTCGAGCAGGGCGTTCACGGCGTCGATGACCGCATTGACGACCACGAACGCCGCGACCATGAACAGCGAGATCACCTGGACGACCGCGAGGTCCCCCTTGGCGGACGCGTCGACCAGCAGCGAGCCGATCCCGTTGACGCCGAACGCCTGCTCCGCGACGGCGGTGCCGGCGAACAGGCCCGCGATGCTGAGGCCGGACACGGTGAGGATCGGGGCGACGGCGTTGCGCATCACGTGCCGGCGGGTGATCAGCCGTTGCGGCGTACCCCGGCTGACGGCGGTCTCGACGTGCTCCGACACCTTCTCCTCGTCGACGGCCGCGCGCGTCACCGTGGCGACGTACGCGACGTAGCTCAGGCTGAGCGCGATCGCGGGCAGGGTCAGGTGCGCCAACCGGTCCGTCAGTCCCTCGCCGGTGCCGTAGATCGGGAGCCAGTCGAGGGTGGTCGCGAAGATCGCGATCAGCGCGATCGCGACGACGAACGTCGGCGCACCCATGGCGACCGTGGTCACCACGTTGATGACCGTGCGCGTCACCCGGCCGCGCAGGCCGGCCAGCACGCCGAGCCCGATCCCGAAGACCAGGATCAGGGCGCCGGCGTACAGGACGAGCAGCGCGGTGCTGCCGACCCGGGCGGTGAGCAGGGTGCTGACGTCGGTCTTGTAGACCATCGACGTGCCGAGGTCGCCGGTGACGATCCCGTGCAGCCAGTGGAGGTACTGGCTCCACCACGGGTCGTCGAGGTTGTACTCCGCCCGGATGCGGGCGAGGTTCTCCGGGTTGGGCTTGGTGCCTCCGGCGATCGCCGTCGCTGGGTCGCCCGGCGCGAGGTGGAGCGCGAGGAAGATCGTCAGGCTCGAGACGAGCAGCGTGACGACCAGCGCCCCGACCTTGCGCAGGACGAACAGCGGCCAGCGAGCCGGCACTACTCCGTCCCACCCAGGGAGGCGGCCCACGGGGAGGCGATGTACGAGATCGAGGCGGGGGAGCCGCTGAGGCCGTCGCCCAGGTAGAGCAGCACGTTCATGCCCGCGAGCGTCACCTGCAGGTTGTCCGGCGCGAAGATCGCCTGGGCCTCCACGAACTTCTCCGCGGTCACCGCCGGGTCGGTGGTCGTGCGCGCCTCCTCGAGGAGCGCGGTCACCTCGGGGTTGTCGTACTGCGACCAGTTGTAGAGGCCGGTCGGCGTCGCGAACTCCGGCGCGTAGTAGAGCCCACCGGGAACCTCCTGGAAGCCGATGGTGCAGACGAAGTCGACGCCGGCGCGCTTCTCGGGGTTGTAGAAGAGCTCGGAGAACTCGGTCGGCTGCATGGTCTTCAGCTGCAGGTCGATGCCGATCTCCTTGGCCGCGGCCTGCACGACGGTCGCGGCCTGCGACTCGGTCGCGCCGCCGGCAGGGATCGCCATCACGAGCTTCGCGCCGTCGGCGCCGGCCTCCTGGACCAGCTCCTTCGCGCGCTCGAGGTCGGGCGAGTCGTTGGCCGGCAGGGCGTCGTACCCGTCCTGGTAGGTGCTCGCCTCGCTGTCGCCGCTCCACGCGAGCGGCGCGGTGAACGTCTTCTGGATGGTGCCGAGGCCGCGCAGGACCGTGGAGATCAGGCCCTTCTTGTCGATCGCGAGGTTGAGCGCCTCGCGGACCCGCGGGTCGGCGCCGAAGCCCTCGGTCGAGGTGGGACCGAAGCTCAGCGACTGCGTGCTGAAGCCGCGGTAGACGGTGCCGGAGTCCGCCTTCTCGAGGGCGACGGCCGTCGAGACCGGCAGGTCGTAGGCACCGTCGATCTCGCCGGCGCGCAGCGCCGAGGTGAGGGTGGCGGCGTCGCCGACGAACTTGAAGGTGACCTCGCCGACCTTCGGGGCGCCGTCCCAGTAGTCCGGGTAGGCCTTCACCTCGATGCTCTCGCCGGTGTTCCAGCGCACGAACTCGTAGGGGCCGGTGCACATCACGCCGCCCTGCGCGGTGCCGAAGGCCGGGCCGGCCTTGGTCGCGAACGCCTGCTGGACGATGCCACCGCCCGGGCCGGCGAGGCCGTACTTGAACTGGGCGTCGGGCTGGCTGAACGCCAGCGTCACCTGGAGGTCACCGGTCTTCTCGATCGAGGTGACGTAGCGGAAGGCGCCGCTCCAGAAGCTCGGGCCCTTCGGGTCGGCGGTGCGCTGGAGGCTGTAGACGACGTCGTCGGCAGTGAGCGGCGAGCCGTCCCAGAACGTCACGTCGTCGCGGAGGTCGATCACGAAGGTCGTGTCGTCGGCCCACTCGGCCGACGTGGCGAGCGCGGGCTGGACGGAGAAGTCGGGCTCGACGCGCAGCAGGTTCTCGCAGAGGTTCGGCGACACGGTCATCTCGGAGGTGGCGCCCGACACGATCGGGTCGACCGACGTGGGCTCTCCGGTCGGCAGGCCCCAGACGATCGAGTCGACCGCCTCGGTGCCCTCGGGCGTGGTGCTGACGATCTCGCTCTTCGTGAGCTCGCTCTTCTTCGGGCCGCCATCGCTGCCGCACGCGGTGAGCCCGAGCCCCACCACGAGACCGATGCCGACCAGCCGAACCGACGTACGCGCCATGGTTCCTCCTCCGGCCGGGACGTGATCCAGGCCTCATCTCAGGGTCGACGGAACAGTAATTCTTTGACAGGTATCCTGACAACAGTCTTTGACAAGTTTCTTGGCTATTTCCCCGGACGTCGCCCGGCCGGTAGCGTGCGCGGTGCCACCGACGAGGAAGGGTTCGGGCGCATGGCCGAGACCGAGCACCACGCGCAGCCACCGCTGCTGATGTACGCCGTCAAGCAGGTCGAGCTCGCGGTCCGCGCGCACCTCGACGACGTGCTGAAGCCGTCCGGCGTCACGGCGCTGCAGTACACCGCGCTCTCCGTGCTCGAGCACAGCGGCGAGCTGTCAGCGGCGCAGCTCGCGCGCAACTCGTTCGTCACCGCGCAGTCGATGGCCGACATGGTGAAGGCCCTGACCAGCAAGGGCCTCATCACCCGGACCCAGGACGAGACCGACCGCAAGCGGCTGCTGATCAGCCTGACGGCCGAGGGACGCTCCTTCCTCGCCGAGGTGCGCGACGAGGTCGAGGAGCTCGACCGCCGGATGACCGGCGCGCTGACCGCACGGCAGCGCGACGCGCTGCGCAACAGCCTCAACGAGTGCCGGGCGGCCCTGCAGCGGCTGTGACCCGCTCGCCCGCGAGCTCGACGAACGCGTCGAGCGAGTGCGGGTCGACCAGGGACTGCAGGTCGGCGACCTGCTCGAGAGGCTTGCCCTGGAGGATCCGCTTGGCCGGCACCTCGAGCTTCTTGCCCGTCCGGGTGCGCGGCACGCTCGGCACCTGGACGACGAGGTCGGGCACGTGCCGCGGCGAGAGGGCCGACCGGAGCGCCGCCGCGATCGCGCGCCGGCGATCGTCGTCGAGGACGAGCCCGTCCTCGAGCACGACGGCGAGGATCAGGTCGCCGTTCCCTCCGGCGCGGTCCTCGAGGTGGACGACCAGGCAGTCGAGCACGCCCGGCAGCTCCTCGACCACGCGGTAGAACTCCGCCGTACCCAGCCGGACGCCGCCGCGGTTGAGGGTCGCGTCGGAGCGGCCCTCGATCACCGATGACCCGACGGCGTTGAAGCGGATCCAGTCGCCGTGGCGCCAGACGCCCGGGTAGGCGTCGAAGTACGCGGACCGGTAGATCTCGCCGTCGCGGTCGCCCCAGAAGGAGACCGGCATCGACGGCATCGGCTCGGTGATCACGAGCTCGCCGAGCTCGCCGACGACCTCGTTCCCGGAGACGTCGTACGCCGCCGCGGCGACCGCGAGGCACGGCGCGGAGATCTCGCCGAGGTACACCGGCTGCGCCGGGCTGCCCTGCAGGATCCCCGAGCACACGTCGGTGCCGCCGGAGCCGACGTTGAGCAGCACTCGCGGCCCGAACTCGTCGAGCACCCAGCGGTAGCCCTCCTCGGCCAGCGGGCTGCCGGCCGCGCACAGCTCGCGGAGCGCCGACAGGTCGTGGTTCTCCGCCGGGCGGAGGCCCTCGCGCCGGCTGCCCATCAGGAAGCCGGGGCTCGCGCCCATGACGGTCGCGCGGGTCTCGGCCGCGACCTCCCACTGCCAGTCGAGGCTGGGGTACGCCGGGTTGCCGTCGAGCATCACGATCGAGCAGTCGACGAGGAGCGCGGACATCACCGAGTTCCAGATCATCCACGAGGTGGTGGTGAACCACAGCAGCCGGTCGTCGGCGCCCAGGTCCCAGCTCAGCGCGTGGTTCTTCAGGTGCTCGACGAGGATGCCGCCGTGCCCGTGCACGATCGCCTTGGGCCGGCCGGTGGTCCCGGACGAGAAGAGGATGAACAGCGGGTGCGCCGCCTCGACCTCCTCGTAGACCGGCTCGACCTCGTCGCCGTCGACCAGGTCCGACCACGCGATCGCACCGGGCACCGGGGATCCGCCGTACGTCACCTCGACGACGTGCTCGACGGTCGGCAGTCCCGCGCGGATCGTCGCGATGTCGGCGGCCTTGTCGACCGGCTTGTCGCCGTAGGTGTAGCCGCCGACCACAAGCAGCACCTTCGGCTCGACCTGGCCGAGCCGGTCGAGCACGCTCGGCGCGCCGAACTCCGGTGCGCAGCTGGTCCAGGTGGCGCCGATCGCAGCGGTCGCGAGGAACGCGACGAGGGTCTCGGGGAGGTTGGGCAGGTAGCCCGCGACGCGATCGCCCGGCCGGACGCCCAGGCTGCGCAGGGATACGGCGGCGCGCGCGACCTGCGCGGTCAGCTCACCGAAGGTCAGGGTCACCGGCTCGCGCGACTGCGAGTGCGCGATCACCGCGACCCGGTCATCGCCCGCGTGACCGGCGAGCAGGTGCCGCGCGTAGTTGAGGCGCGCACCCTCGAACCAGCGGGCACCGGGCATGGTCCGGGACGAGAGCACGGCGTCGTACGGCGTGCTCGGGTCGATCTCGAAGTAGTCCCAGACCGCGGCCCAGAAGGCCTCGACCTCGGTGACCGACCAGCGCCAGAGGTCGTCCCAGGTGTCGAGCCGGACGTCGCGCTCCGACGCGAGCCAGTCCATGAAGCGCCCGACGTGCGTGGCCGTGCGCCAGTCGGCAGCCGGCTCCCACAGCACTGACGTCACTCCTGGCCCCCTACCTTGCCCGCACGCCCCTCGAGGAACGACCGCATCCGTTGCTTGGCCTCCGGACTTCCCGAGGCGACCGCGGCCATGAGGGATTCCATCAGGTAGCCCTGAGCGGGATCGCCCTGGGCGATCAACGGGAGCGCGTGGAGCACGGCGAAGTTCGTGACCGGCGCGTTCTCGGCGATCCGCAGCGCGAGGCTGAGCGCGTGCTCGAAGCCCTCGCCCTCCTCGACGAGGTAGTGGGTCAGCCCGAGGTCCTGGCCCTCGCGGGCGTCGAGCACGCGGCCGGTGAGCATCAGGTCGGTCATCCGGTGCGCTCCGATCAGCCGAGGCACCCGCACCGAGGCGCCACCGCCGACGAACAGGCCACGCTGGCCCTCGGGCAGCGCGTAGAAGGCCGACGTCTCCGCGACCCGGATGTGCGTGGCGGTGGCGAACTCCAGGCCGCCACCGATCACCGCGCCCTTGAGCACGCTGACGACCGGCAGCCGCCCGGACTCCATCGCGGCGAAGGCCCGGTGCCAGCTCATCGAGTGCTCGAGACCGGCGATGGTGTCGCGCTCGGCGAGCTCGTTGAGGTCGAGCCCCGCGGAGAAGTGGTCGCCGTCGGCGTCCAGCACGACGACGGCCGCCCACTCCGGCGGCGTCGCGAAGAACCGGTGGAGACCCTCGACCGTCGTGTCGTCGAGCGCGTTGCGCTTCGCCGCCCGGGCCAGCGTCAGTACGGCGACCGCACCTTGCCGACCCAGCCGCAGCGTCGGAGGCAGCCCCAGTTCGGCCCCGGTCGGGTCCTCCGGGTCGGGCATCGAGATCGCGGGCACCACGCCTCCGTCATTGTCAGGTTTCCTGGCGGCGCCCATCCTCGTCATAGACAGGAAACCTGTCAATAGATTCGGTGGCGGTACGGTCGAACCATGACCGGCCAGACCGCGATCGTCGTCGGCGCCGGCGCGTGGGGCCTGCCCACCGCGGCACAGCTCGCCCTGCGGGGCCACCAGGTGACGCTGGTCGACCGGTACGGCGTCGCCAACGAGCTCTCGTCGTCGCCCGGCCCGACCCGCGTCTGGCGGCACGCCGACACGACGCCGGTGCTGTGCCGCCTCGGGCTGCGCAGTGTCGGCGCGATGGACCGGCTGGCCGAGCGGTCGGGCGTGGAGACCTACCGCAAGGTCGGCGTCCTGTGGCGCGACGCCGACCCGTCGCGGCTGCTCGCCACCCTGCGCGAAGAGGACGTCGAGCACGTCGAGGTGGACGCGGCCGACGTCGGCCGCTGGCTGCCGGGCCTGACGCCCAACGAGCGACCGGCGGTGTGGACGCCGCTGGGCGGCTGCGTGCTCGCCGCGCACTCGATGGCGGCCCAGGCCCAGCTCTTCAACGGCGCCGGCGGCCGGCTCCTGAAGGACGAGGTCGTCGGCATCGACGCGTCGAGCGGGACCGTCGAGCTGCGTGAGTCCGGCCGGCTGGTCGCCGACACCGTCGTGGTCGCGCCCGGCCCCGGCGCGGTGGCACTGCTGCCGATGCTCGACGTCGACCTCCCGCTCGTGCCGCACCTGGAGCAGGTCGTGCACTTCGGCTCGCCCGACGACCCGCACCGGTACGACGACGTCCCGTGCCTCTTCGAGGGCGCGTACGGCGCCAGCCCCGGCTTCTACTCGATGCCCACGCCGGGCCTGGGCTTCAAGATCGGCCTGGACGCGCAGGTGCGCGACTGGACGCCGGACGACCTCGACCGCACGCCGTCCGAGCAGC
This sequence comes from Nocardioides sp. SR21, assembly GCF_022761125.1. Classification (GTDB taxonomy): domain Bacteria; phylum Actinomycetota; class Actinomycetes; order Propionibacteriales; family Nocardioidaceae; genus Nocardioides. Next base: position 89,709 of record NZ_JAKWJR010000010.1, read on the forward strand.
GCACCCGCGAGACCGCGGTCGAGGCCGAGCGCCTGGGCTTCATCACCGACCCGGTCCTCGACGCGCAGGTCTGCAGCTGGACCGACTCCCCCGACGGGCTGTTCGTGATCGACCGGGTCGGCAGGGTCGTGCTCGCGTGCGGCGACTCCGGCGCCGGCTTCAAGTTCTCGGCGCTGATGGGCGAGATCCTCGCCGGCCTGGCCGAGGGCGACGAGCCCGACGCGGACGTCGCGTCACTCGGCCTCGACCGGTTCGACGGACCGATCGCGCCGCAGCGCCGCAGCGGTCACTTCCTCTGACGCGCCTGCTTCTGGCAGACCGGGCAGATGCCGAACAGCTCGACCGAGTGGCTGACGTCCTGGTAGCCGTTGTCCTCGGCCACCCGGGTCGCCCACTTCTCCACCGCGGGACCCGCGATCTCGACGGTGCGCCCGCACTGCCGGCACACCAGGTGGTGGTGGTGCGTCCGACTGCAGAGGCGGTACGCCGCTTCCCCGACGTCGGACTGCACCTGGTCGACCTCGCCGCTCTCGACGAGCGCCTGCAGCGCCCGGTAGACCGTCGCCAGCCCGACCTTCTCGCCGCTGGCCCGCAGAGCGGCATAGATGTCCTGCGCGCTGCGGAAGCCCTCGGACGCCTCGAGCTCGGCGATCAACGCACGCCGCTGGCGGGTGCTCCGCTGGCGCGGGGCCGCGGGCGCGGACTCAGAGGTGGGAGACGGCACGCCCCCACCGTAGTCGGCTCACCAGCTCGCCTTGCGGATGCCCGGCAGCTCACCGCGGTGCGCGAGCTCGCGGAACCGGATCCGTGAGGTCCCGGTCTTGCGCAGGTAGCCGCGCGGTCGGCCGTCGACCTGGTCCCGGTTGCGCAGCCGCACGGGCGAGCTGTCGCGCGGCAGCCGGGACAGCGCCCGCACCGCCGCGGCGTGCGCCACCGAGCCCGGCTCGGCGGTCCGGATCACGTCCTTGAGCGCGATCCGACGCTCGGCGTACCGCTCGACCAGGCGCCGGCGCCGTTGCTCGGCGGCGACCAAGCTCTGCTTCGCCATCAGCGCTCCTCGCGGAAGACGACGTGCCGGCGCACCCGCGGGTCGAACTTGCGCAGCTCGAGCCGGCCGGGGTCGTTGCGCCGGTTCTTGCGGGTGACGTAGGTGTAGCCGGTTCCGGCGGTCGACCGCAGCTTCACGATCGGCCGGACGTCACTTGCCTTGCTCGCCATCAGATCCTCCCCTCCCGACGGATGACCTGGGCCACGACGGCGTCGATGCCGCGGACGTCGATCACCTTGATGCCACGGGCACTGACCCGCAGCGTGACGTGCCGGCCGAGGCTCGGCACCCAGTAGCGCTTGCGCTGGACGTTGACGCCGAACCGGCGGTTCGTGCGGCGGTGCGAGTGCGAGACGTGGTGGCCGAATCCCGGCCGGCGTCCCGTCACCTGACACGTACGTGACATGAGGCAGCTCCTTCGTCATACTGAGAACGATTCTCATTCTAGCAAAGGAGTGCCGATGAAGGACGGGATCCATCCGACCTACGGCCCGGTGGTGTTCCGCGACCGGACCGGAGACCTGCTGCTGACCCGGTCGACCCTGGCCGCGCGGTCCGGCGGGGAGACCGTGGAGCTCGACGGCGCGACCTACCCGGTCGTCGACGTCGACGTGTCCAGTGCCAGCCACCCGTTCTGGACCGGACGTGGCCGCGTGGTCGACTCCGAAGGGCGCGTCGAGGCCTTCCGCCGGCGCTACGGAGGTGGCGCATGAGGACGCCCGTGGTGCTGCTGACCGGGGTCGATCGGGAGGCCATGACCGGGGCGATGGTCGGGCTGCAGCTCGACCTGCCGGCCGCCGTGGCCGTCTGCCACCACATCGACGTCGAGCGCAGCGTGCTGCAGCGGATCGTCAGCGACGTCACCGGCATCGTGGAGCAGGTCGAGATCGACCTCGAGCACGCGTGCGTCAGCTGCGCGATCCGGGAGGACGTGGTCCCCACGCTCGAGCGGCTGGCGCGCAGCGGACGCTGGTCGACGATCCTCGCCCACCTGCCGGTCGGCGCAGAGGCGCGCCAGGTCTGCAACGTCCTCGCGTGGGACACCCGGCTCGCGCGACACCTCCGGGTCTCCGGGGTCGTCGCCGCCGTCGACGGACCGGGCGTGATCGAGGACCTCCTCGGCGACGACCTCCTGGCCGAGCGCGGGGTCCACAGCTCCGAGGACGACCGCCGCGGTCTCGGCGAGGTCGCCGCCGCGATGGTGGAGTACGCCGACGTCGTGGTCACCGACGGGCCCGCTGAGCCGGCGGGTGCCGAGCTGCTGGAGGCGCTGGCGATGCCGGACGCGACCCTGGTCAGCGGGGTGGAGAACCTCGACGCCGGGGCACTCGCGGACTCGCGGCACGTGCACGGGCGCACCGACGCGTGGACCGCGCCCGCCTCCCTCGCGCCGCTCCCCCAGGTCGACTGGAAGCACGTGTGGCGACGCGAGCTGGTCTCCCCGCTCGCGTTCCACCCCGACCGCCTGCTCGACGACCTCGAGCGCCTCGGCGGCGGACGGCACCGGTCGCGGGGCTGCTTCTGGCTGCCGACGCGACCGGATCGGGTACTGGTGTGGGACGGAGCCGGCGGCCAGCTGAGCATCGGCAACGGCGACCCCTGGGGCACCCGCCCGCCGATGACCCGCCTGATCCTGACCGGGGTCGGCACCCCGCCGGGCGGCCTCGCCGACGCGTTCCGCGCGATGTTGCTGGCGCCGGACGAGGCGGCTGCCGGGGGCAGCTGGCGGACCGCCGAGGACGGGTTCGAGCCGTGGCTCGGTCCGGTACGCCGGGTGGCCTGATGGCGGTCCCGAAGCGCCGCGTCTCGCGCAGCAACACCCGGCACCGCCGGGCGCAGTGGAAGGCGTCCCCGCCGTCGTTGGTCACCGTCGTCGTCGGCGGCGAGGAGCACCGGGTCCCCCGCCGGCTCGCGCCGGCCGTGCTGCGTGGGCTGGTCGACCCGCGCACCGGCCGTCCCACGACGTCCAGGAAGGAGGAGGCATGAAGGTTCGCAACTCGCTGCGCTCGCTGAAGAGCCAGCCGGGCTCGCAGGTGGTCCGACGGCGCGGCCGCGTCTACGTGATCAACAAGCAGAACCCGCGTCTCAAGGCACGCCAGGGCTGACGCCCCAGCACGCACGAGGGCCGGGCTCCCCAGGGGAGCCCGGCCCTTTCGTCGTACGACGGGTCAGTCGCCGGCGACCGCCTTCTTGAACGCGGCGCCCGCCTTGAACGCGGGCGCGGTCGTCGCGGCGATCTCGATCTCGGCGCCGGTCTGGGGGTTGCGGCCGGTCCGCGCGGAGCGCTCGCGCGCCTCGAACGTGCCGAAGCCCGGGATCGTGACCTTGTCACCGGACGCGACGGCGTCGGTGATCGAGGTCAGCACGGCGTCGAGCGCCGCATCGGCCTGGGCGCCGCTGAGGCCGGTCTTCTCAGCGACGGCGTCGCTCAGCTGGGACTTGTTCATTCTTGTTCCTCTCCATCGGTGAACATCTCGGGGTGCAGCAGCCGGGCGACCTCCTCGACTCCGAGGGAGGATCGCACGCCGCCGCCGAACACGGGCTCCGGAACTCCGACGACGCGACCACCACGCACCGCATCGGTGGTACCCAACCGGTCCTCGATGTAGGCGAGGGCGGTCTCACGCACCTGCTCGTCGTTGTACGGGAAGACGATGACATCCGGATTCAACCGCACGATCTTCTCAGGCGACCACGCGGCGTAGTACTCGCCCGCCGGCAGGTCGGCCGACGTGATCAGGTTGCGGCCGCCCGCGCGCTCCACGACGTCGGTGTACAGACCGCCGGCCTGCACGTAGAGCGTGGACTCGTAGACGCTCAGGATCGCCAGCGATGCCGGCTCCTCGCCCGCGACGGCCTCCTGCACCCCGGCGACGACGTCCTCGAGCTCGGCGACCAGGTCGGCCGCCCGCTCCTCCACGCCGAAGAGCCGGCCGAGGCGCTCGAGGTCCTCGTAGGTGTCGGGCACGGTGGTCTCGGTCTTCGTGTCCGCGCAGAGCGACTCGCTCACCAGGACCGGCAGGCCGTCCTCGGCGTACGACGCACGCGTCGGCAGCCGCTTGCCGTCGAAGCGCCACTCCTGCTCGGCCAGCAGCAGGTCGGGCCGCTCGCCGATGACGGTCTCGGCCGACGGCTCGCCCTCGGCGACCACCCGGACGGCGTCGTACGCGTCGGCGTACTGCTCGGAGGGCGTGCCGTACTGGGTGTTGACCTGGCCGACGAGCCGGTCCTCCAGGCCGAGCGCGACCATCATCTCGGTCATCGTCGGGTAGAACGACAGCACCCGCTCGGGTGCTGCCGGCACGGTCACGTCGGTGCCGCAGGAGTCGAACGTCATCGGGAACGCCGAGGCAGCAGCGCCGGCGGCGGGCTCCTCGGCGTCGGTGTCGGGGGCGGAGCCGCAGGCGGACAGCGCCAGCAGCGGCAGCAGCGCGCCCACGGAGAGGCGGGCGCGACGGGATCGGGTCATCGTGGTTCTTCCTGGTGGGTGGGTGTGAGTGGTGCGGTCGAGAACCGGGGGCGGCCGGTGAGCGGGTGCGTGTCGACGTGCACGTCGACGCCGAACACAGCGCGCACCAGGTCCGGGGTGAGGACGTCGACGACCGGGCCGTGGGCGACCACGCGGCCGCCGGCCAGCACATGCACGAGGTCGCAGTAGGCGCCGGCGAGGTCGAGGTCGTGCAGCGCGACCAGGGCGCTGGTGCCGCTCGCGCGCACCAGGCCGAGCAGGTCGTGCTGGGCCGCGACGTCGAGGTGGTTGGTGGGCTCGTCGAGGACCAGCAGCCGCGGCTCGCCGGCGAGCGCTCGCGCGAGCAGCACCCGCTGCCGCTCGCCACCGGAGAGCGTCGAGCACCGCCGGTGCATCAGGTGCGCGATCCCCGCGCTCTCGACGGCGCGCGCGACGGCAGCGCGGTCCGGCTCCGCGAGACCGCCCCACCCGGACGCGTGCGGCGCACGCCCGAGCTCGACGACCTCGCGCACCGAGAGCTCGAGCGGGCCCGGCATCTGGGTGACCGCCGCGGTACGGCGAGCGGCGGCGCGGGCCGACAGGTCCCGCCAGACGTCCGCGCCGTCGACCGCCACGACCCCCGCGTCCGGGCGCACCGCTCGGAAGACCGCGCGCAGCAGGCTGGACTTGCCGCTGCCGTTGGCGCCGAGCAGTCCGACGACGGCGCCCTCGGGGACCCGCAGGTCGACGCCGGCGAGGACGGCGCGCTCCCCGAGTCGCACCTCCAACCCGCCGACCGCGAGCACGTCGCTCATCCGGCGACCTCGGCACTGTCGCGGCGCAGCAGCCAGATGAGGAAGGGCGCACCGACCAGGGCCGTCACGATGCCGACGGGCAGCTCCGCAGGCGCCTGGACGACGCGACAGAGGATGTCGACGAGCACCAGGTAGCACCCGCCCAGCAGCAGCGAGAGCGGGACGACGCGGCGGTGCGCGGGACCGACCAGCAGCCGCGCGACGTGCGGGATCATCAGCCCGACGAACCCGATCCCGCCGGCCACCGCCACCACGACCGCCGTGCAGAGCGCGGCCACGAGCACCAGCTCGAGCCGGAACCGCGGCAGGTCGACACCCAGGCTGCTGGCCGCGTCGTCGCCGAGGCTGAGCAGGTCGAGCGCGGTCGCCCGGGCGAGCGCGAGGACGGCGCACACCAGCACGACGACCGTGGCGACCGGCAGGTCCGACCACGACGTACCGGCCAGGCTCCCGAGGATCCAGAAGAGGACGTTGGCCAGCTCCTCGGGCGTCGCGCGCAGCTGGAGGTAGCTGGTGACCGCGGCCATCAGGTAGCCGACGGCGACCCCGGCGAGCAGCATCCGCGGCGGGTCGATGCGTCCGTGCCGCCGGCCCAGGGCGAGCACCAGCACCATCGTGGCGGCGGCGCCGGCGAAGGCGACGACCGGGATGCCCAGCCCGGCCAACGCCGCGATCCCCAGCGTCATCGCCGCCGTCGCGGCGGCCGACGCCCCGGACGCGACCCCCAGGATGTAGGGATCGGCGAGCGGGTTGCGCACCAGCGCCTGCATCAGCACGCCGGCCAGCGACAGCCCGGCGCCGACCACGAAGGCGAGCAGGGTCCGCGGGAAGCGGTACTCCCACACGATCGTGTCGGTCGCGAGGTCGACCCCCTCTCCCCAGCCCAGCAACCGGCGCGCGAGCGTCGCGACGACGTCGTCGATCGGCACCGGCACCGCGCCGGTCCCGACGCCGAGGACCACCAGGACGACGGCGCCTGCCAGGCACCCGGCCATCAGGGCCGCATGACCGCGCGCGCCCAGCAGGTACGGACCGGCCGACTGCCGGGAGGGGAGGGACACGAGACCGAACGCTAAACCATAATGAGAATCATGTTCAACATGACGACGTCTCCGTCGCCCGCCTTCCGACGCTTCGCGCTCTCCCGGATCCTCGTGTGGTCGGGAGCGGCGACCAGCCTGGTCGCGCTGCCCGTGCTCGTGTACGACCTGACCGGAAGCGCCACGGCCACCGCGGTCCTCGCCGCTCTGGAGGCCGCGCCCTACCTCGCCTTCGGCCTCGTCGCCGGCGCGTGGGGCGACCGCTTCGACCGCACCCGGATCCTGGTCAGCGCCGGCCTCGCGGGCGCCCTGCTGCTCGCGAGCGTCCCGGTCGCCGCCCACCTCGCGACGCTCCACGTCGCGCACGTCCTCGCCGTCGCCCTCGCCGTCGGCGTCCTCGGCGTGTTCGCCGACGCCGCCGCGTTCGGGTCCATCACGACGCTCGTCGAGCGTGGTCAGCTCGCCGAGGCACAGGGCCTGCTGACCACCGTCGGCACCCTGGTCGGGGTCGCCGGGCCTGCCGTCGGCGGCGTCCTCCTCAGCCGGATCGGGGCGGCCCAGGTGCTCTGGATCGAGGCGGCGGCGTACGTCGTCGGCGCGGCGCTGCTGCGCGGACTCCACCTCGGCGGACGCCACCGGCCCGCGGGCGCGTCGCTCCTCGGCTCGATCCGCGAGGGGCTGGGCTTCGTCATGCGGGAGCCACTCGTGCGCGGGCTGACCCTCTGCGGCATCGGCGTCAGCCTCGCCGGCGGCGGGGTGCTCGGCCTGCAGGTCGTGCTCGCCGTCGACGTGCTGGGCGTCCCGCTCGACGGACCGCAGCTCGGCCTGCTCCTGGCCGCGGGCGCGTGCGGCAGCGCTGCTGCAGGCGTCCTCGCGCCGGTGGTCAGGCGGCGCTGGCGCGCGGGCCTGGTGGCATCGGTCGGCTACCTCGCCGGCTTCGCCGCCGTCGCCGCCCTGGCCCTCAGCCCCGGTTGGCTTGCGGCAGCAGCGCTGCTCGCCGCCTGGCACCTGGTGGCGACGACCGTGATCGTGAACGGGATCGTCGCGCGCCAGGCGCTCGCGCCCGACGAGCTGCAGTCACGGGTCAACGCGACCGCCCGGATGATCGCGTGGGGCGGCCAGCCGGTCGGCGCGCTCGTCGCCGCCGCCCTCGTCACGGTCGTCGACGTGCGCGCGACCATCCTGCTCGTCTCGACCGCCCTGCTCGCGTCGGCGCTGGCCGCCTGGACGAGCGGGCTCCACCGACGCGCGGTCGCGCCTGCAACCTAATTGGAACGATTTTCATTATCGTGAACCCGTGAGCACCTCGACGACCGTCGCACTCCGGCGACCGAGCCAGGGCCAGGTCGTCGTGGCGGGACTGGTCCTGATCGCCCTGGCCCAGCGCTGGCTGGTCCCGCGCCTGGACTTCCCCGCCCTCCAGACGTGGAGCACGATCTTCGTCGCGATGGTGCTCCAGGCGCTGCCGTTCCTGGTCGGCGGAGTGCTCCTCGCCGCGCTGATCTCGGCGTTCGTCACCGAGGAGCGGCTGCGCCGGATGACCCCGCGCAGTCCCTGGCTCGGGGTGCCCGCCGCCGGGGCCGCCGGCATCGCGCTCCCGGGCTGCGAGTGTGCGTCCGTCCCGGTCGCCGCCGGCCTGGTACGGCGAGGGGTCGCCCCAGCGGTCGCGTTCACGTTCATGCTCGCGGCGCCCGCGGTGAACCCGGTCGTGCTCGTGTCGACCGCCGTCGCCTTCTCGGGCCGCACCGACATGGTCGCGGCCCGCTTCGCCGCGTCGATGGCCACGGCGGTCGCCGTGGGCTGGTGGTGGCAGTGGCGCGGGCACGCCGTACCCCTGACGTCCGGCGCCGGTCACCAGCACGCGACCGGCTGGCGCGGCTTCGCCGACAGCGCACGGCACGACGTCGTGCACGCGGGCGGCTTCCTCGTGGCGGGCGCCGCGATCGCGGCGGCCGTGAGCGCACTGCTGCCGCGCCAACTGCTGGACGCCGTCTCCGGCAGCGCCGTGCTCGCGGTGCTGGCGCTCGCCACGTTCGCGTTCGTCGTGGCCATGTGCTCGGAGGCGGACGCCTTCGTGGCGGCCAGCCTGACGATGTTCTCGGACACCGCGAAGCTGGTGTTCCTCGTGGTGGGCCCGGCGATGGACGTGAAGCTCGCGGCGATGGGCGCCGGGACGTTCGGCAGCGGGTTCGCCGTCCGCTTCGTCCCGGCCGTCCTCGTCGTCGCGACGAGCGCCGCCGTGATCGCCGGGGCGGTGCTGCTGTGAACCAGCAGGCACAGGCGCTCCTCCTCGTCGTGGTCGGCGCGTTCGCGATCCGGCTCGGCTGGACCGACGAGCACCTCGTCTACGTCCGCGACTGGGTGCGGTGGCCGCTCATGGCCGCCGGCCTGGTGCTCCTCGCGCTCGCGGCCGGACTCGTGCTCTCCCAGCACCAGGAGCAGGCCGCGCCGCGGACGGCCTGGCTGCTCTTCGCGCCGTTCGTGGTGCTGCTGCTCGTGAGCCCGCCGCCGCTCGGCGCGGACTTCGCGGAGCGGACCGCCAGCACGCCGTACCGCGACCCGGGCCGCGCCGTGTCGGGCCTGCGCCCGCTCCCGGACGGCGACCCGGTCCGGCTGGACGTCGCCGACTTCTACGTCCGGGCGCGGTACGACGCGGGCGCGAGCCTGGTCGGCCGCCGGGTCGAGCTGACCGGGTTCGTGAGCCACGACCCCGACGGCGCCTGGTACGTCACGCGCTTCCAGATCGCCTGCTGCGCGGCGGACGCCGTCGCCGTGCGGGTGCGCGTCGACGGCTCCGAGTGGTCACCCGCCCGCGACGTCTGGGTGAACGTGGTCGGGACGTGGGTCGACGGGAGCGGGGTCACGCGACGCTCGGCCGCACCGGCGATCGACGCCGAGAGCGTCGAGCCGACCGACGTCCCGCGCCATCCCTACGAGTGAGACGGGCCGGGCATCACCAGGGTGGCGATGCCGGTCGTGAGGGGTACGGCGAGGACCAGCCCGATGCTGCTGGCCATCGTGCGCACCAGCTCCTGGGTGATCTCCTCGGTCGAGAGCAGGTCGGCGACCGGGAGCCCGTACAGCTGCAGCAGCATCAGCACGGTCAGCGCGGTGCCGGCGTACGCGAAGACGATCGTGTAGATCGTGGAGGCGATGTGGTCGCGGCCGATCCGCATCCCACTGGCGAACACCTCGAGCCGCCCGGCGGTCGGCGCCGCGGCCCGGATCTCCCACACCGACGACGCCTGGGTGATCGTGACGTCGTTGAGGACGCCGAGCCCGGCGACGACGATCGCGCAGGCGAACAGGCTCTGGAAGTCGAGGTCCCCGGCGATCGACGAGAGCAGGGCACCGCCCTCGTCGGCGATGCCGGTGACCCGGCCGGCCGACGTGGCGAGCACGCCGATGCCGGCGGTCAGGACCACGCCCGCGAGAGTGCCCGCCAGCGCTGCCGACGTACGCACCGAGAAGCCGTGGGTCGTGTAGAGGACGACGAACATGATCGCGGCGGACCCGACCAGGCCGACCGCGAGGCCGGAGGAGCCGGTGACCAGCGCGGGCAGCATGAACTTCCAGATGACCAGGCCGCTGAACGCCAGCCCGAACAGCGCGAACAGCCCACGCCAGCGCGCGACCACCAGCACCAGCACGACGAAAGCGACGAACAGCAGGAGGAGCGTCCCGCTGCGGACCGTGCCGAAGTAGGAGTACGACGGGTCCGCACCCTCGGCGCCGGGGCTGCGCAGCAGCTTGATGGTGTCGCCCGCCGCGAGTCCGGAGGTGCTCACCTCGGGCGGCACCGACACGGTCGCCGGGTCGCCCTTGCCGGCGCCCTCGTCGACGGTGACCACGACGTTGCCGCAGTCCTCCTGCATGCTGCCCGGGCCGTCGCAGGCGGGCTGCACCTCCTCGACCGTCGCGGTCGGGAAGGTGACGCCGGGGGCGGCGAAGTTGACCCGGTCGGCGACCTCGGCGACCTCGTCGCCGTCCGGCCAGAGCAGCAGCAGGCCGATGAGCGTCGCCAGCAGCGAGAGGCCGAGCGCCCCCAGCAGCACCGTGCGCGGACCGCGCGGCACGACGACGTCGTCACCCCGCCCCGCGCGGTGCGATCCGTGCGAGTGTCCTGCGCCCATGTGCACATCGTTCCGTAGGCATGGACGAAGGGCTCATCACGGGTTATCGTTTGGATGCGAACGACTACCGAGCGAGTGGGACACCGATGACGCAGAGCGCAGCACCCCTGATGAGCGAGTTCGAGGCCGACGCCGTGGTCGCAGCAGCCGAGACCGTCGCCGACGACGTGGTCCTGCTGACCCTCCGGCCCGCCGACCAGGCGCACCTGCCGGCCTGGACGCCCGGCGCCCACCTCGACCTGATCCTCGGCGACGGCTCCGGCGAGGTCGTGCGGCAGTACTCCCTCTGCGGCAGCCCCGCGACCCGCGACAGCTACCAGGTCGCCGTACTGCGGACGCCCGACAGCCGCGGTGGCTCCGAGGCCGTGCACCGCCTCGCCGAGGGCGACCGGCTGCGGATCCGCGGCCCGCGCAACCACTTCCCGCTCGTCAGCAGCCCGCGCTACGTCTTCGTGGCCGGCGGCATCGGCATCACCCCGATGATCCCGATGATCGAGGAGGCCGACGCCGCGGGCGCCGACTGGGTCCTCCACTACGGCGGCCGCTCGTCGGACTCGATGGCGTTCCGCGAGCTCCTCACCAAGTACGGCGACCGCGTGCACCTCGTGCCGCAGGACCAGACCGGTCTGCTCGACCTCGAGGCCGTGCTCGGGACGCCTGCGCCCCAGACGCTCGTCTACTGCTGCGGGCCCGAGCCGCTGCTGCGCGCGGTCGAGGAGCGCTGCCACGCCTGGCCCTCGAACTCGCTGCACCTGGAGCGCTTCACGCCGAAGGAGCGCGCCGACGACGGCGACGACGCGGCGTTCGAGGTCGTGCTGCAGCGCTCGGGCCTCACGATCCAGGTGCCGCCCGGCACGTCGGTGTTCGACTCGATGCGCGACGCAGGCGTCAGCGTCCTCGGCTCCTGCCTCGAGGGCATCTGCGGGACCTGCGAGCAGACCGTGCTCGAGGGCGACGTCGACCACCGCGACTCCGTGCTCGACGAGGACGAGCAGGCGTCGAACGAGTGCATGATGGTGTGCGTCTCGCGGGCGCGCGGCCCGCGCCTGGTGCTGGACGCCTGAGGAGGAGCGATGAGCATCCCTCGCAACGCCTGGTACCCGATCGCCGCCTCCGAGGAGGTCGGCCGCGCACCGATCGCGCGCCGCGTCCTCGACGTACCCGTCGTCCTCTACCGCACCACCTCCGGCGAGCCGGTCGCGCTCGAGGACCGGTGCGCCCACCGGCCGGTGCGGCTCAGCGACGGCGTGCTCGAGGGCGACCTGATCCGCTCGACGTACACCGGCTTCACCTACGACCCCGCCGGCCGCTGCGTCTCGGTGCCCACGCAGGACCATGTGCCGTACGGCGCCGCCGTGCGCTGCTTCCCGGTGCAGGACGACGGCAGCTTCGTCTGGGTGTGGGCCGGCGAGACCGGTCTCGCCGCGCTGCGCACGCCGCCGGACACCGCGCTGCTGCGCGACGCCGGGTGGACGACGTTCGGCGGATCGCTGGACACCGCGGCCGGGATCGGGCTGCTGCTCGACAACTTCTGCGACATCACCCACGTCGCCCAGCTCGACCAGGACATCGCGCCGCCGGCGCTGACCGCCGGCCCGACCCCGCCGCTCGAGGTCGAGGTCAGCGAGACGACCGTGCGGTTCTGGCGCCGCTTCGACGCGTCGCCGCTCGCGCCCTGGAACGCCCAGGTGCTCGAGCTCCCCGAGGACGCCGAGCACGAGCAGGTCGAGGAGGGCGAGTTCGTCGGCCCCGGCTACTGGGTCGACCGCTGGACGGTCGAGGTCAAGGGCCACGACGACCGCGACGGCCAGCACGTCTTCGTGTTCAGCCACGCGCTGACGCCCCTGTCGGCCACTCGCACCCGCCACATCTGGCGGGTCAGCCGGAACTTCGCCAGCAGCGCCGCGGCCGACGGCACCCTCACCCCGCTCTTCGAGGCCTACTACGCCCGCGTCGGCGAGGTGCTGGAGCAGATGCAGAGCATCCTCGACGAGGAGGGCCCGCGCCCCGAGGTCGCCGTCGCCGCCGACGCCGCCGTCAGCCACGTACGCCGGATCGTGCAGCGGATGGTCGCCGACGAGCTCGGCGGCTGACTCGCTCCTCGGTTTGGCGGAGGTCGCGAACGGACACAGTCTCGTCAGTAGGTCCGGGGACAGACCTTTCGAGGAGACGAATCATGGGTTACGGCGTCGGCATCTTCCTGCTTGCTCTCGGCCTGATCCTGGCGCTGGCCGTCCAGGACTCGGTCAGTGGCGTGGACCTGACGATGGTCGGCTGGATCCTGGCTGCGGTCGGCGTCCTCGCATTGGTGCTGACGGCGGTCACGCTCAGCCGTCGCAACGCCGCCCAGGTGCGGTCGACGACGACGCACGCGGACGGCCGGCAGACGGTGCGTGAGACCCGCTCGGACATCTGACGCCGGGATGAGCGTCGACGCGGCGACGGGCGAGGCCGCGGCGCCGGCGCACGAGCACGACTGGCGCCAGCGCGCGGTGCTGTACGAGGACGGCCGCTCGACCGAGGAGCTCGGGTGCTCCGGGTGCGAGGGCGTGTGGTTCCGGTGATCAGCCGGCGATCGCCTCGGCCCGGCGCATCACGTCGCGCAGGAACGCCGGGAGCTCGTCGACCGAGTCGATGAACTGCGACGGCTTCACGCAGAACGTCGTGAACCCCTGCTCGAGCTGCTCCGCGATCGGCGCCATCGCGGCGCCGAGGTCGGCGACGGAGTCGTCGTCAGCGAACGTCGCGCGGGTGCCGCCGACCATCTCGATCTCGCCGGGGTCACGGCCGGCGTCGAGCAGGCCGCTGCGCAGCATCGCGAGGTCGTCGGGCGTCGGCGTGCCGAACGGGTGGAAGCCGTGGCCGTAGCGGACCAGCCGCTCCAGCACCGGTCCGTGCACGTGCTGCCCACCGAACCACAGCCGCGGCCCTTCCGGGCGGAACGCCTTCGGCTCCAGGTAGACGTCGGTGAAGTCGAAGAACTCGCCGTGGAAGCTGGCCGGGCTCTCCCGCCACACCAGGTCCAGCACGGCGAGCTGCTCGTCGAGGATCCGGCCGCGCTTGCCGAACGGCACCCCGAGCGCGGCGTACTCGTCGCGGCTCCAGCTGACACCGGGCTGTACGACGAGCCGCCCCTGCGACAGCAGGTCGAGGGTGCCGAGCTCGCGGGCGAGCAGCAGCGGGTGCCGCAACGGCGCCAACACGGCACTGGCGACGAGCCGAAGTCGCGACGTCGCGGACGCGATCGCGCTCAACAGCAGCAACGAGCTCGGCCACGGCGTCGCGGGGTCCTGGTTCCCAGGAGCGGCGTACGCCCGCGGGTTGGTCATGATCCCGTGCGCGCCGGCGTCCGGGCCGAGTACGACGTGCTCGCTCAGCATCACCGAGTCGAACCCGGCGTCCTCGGCCTCGCGCGACCACCGCACCAGCTCCGGGAGGTCCCGCCCCGAAGCCAGCGTCCAGTTCTCACTGAGGATCAGCAGCATCCTCGGGGCGGCGGCCATCAGGCGGCGGTGATCTTGACGGGGAAGCCCTTGATGCCGTTGACGAAGTTGCTGCGGATGCGGCGTACGTCGCCGGCGAGCTCGATGTCGGCGAGCCGCGGCAGCAGCTCCTCGAACATCAGCCGGACCTCGAGGCGGGCCAGGGCGTTGCCCAGGCAGAGGTGCGGGCTGCCCTTGCCGAACGTCATGTGGTCGACGTTGATGCGGGTGACGTCGATCGAGTACGGGTCCTCGAAGACCGACTCGTCGCGGTTGCCGGAGGCGAACCACATGACGACCTTCTGGCCCTCCTTGATGTCCTTGCCCCCGATCTCGAGGTCGCGGGTCGCCGTACGCCGGAAGTGGTAGACCGGGTTCGCCCAGCGCAGCAGCTCCTCGACCGCCGTCGGCAGCAGCTCCGGCTTGTCCTGCAGGATCCGCATCTGGTCGCGCTGCTCCATCAGGCCGAGCATCGAGTTGCTGATCGCGTGCCGGGTGGTCTCGTTGCCGGCGATGACCAGCAGCGAGAAGTAGTTGTTGAAGTCCTGCTGGCTCAGCGGGATCCCGTCCTCGGGCATCCGGTTGGCGAGGATCGACACCAGGTCGGTGCCGTCGCCGCCGACGCGGGCGCGGCGCAGGTCGTTGCCGTAGTCCCAGACGTCCTGGACCGTGGGCGAGCGGAACGGCAGGTGCCGGTACTGCTCCGACTCCTCGGCGTCCAGCAGCACCTTGGCGTAGTCGGGGTCGGAGTTCGCGACCATCTCGTTGCCCCAGGCGATCAGCTGGCCGGTGTCCTCACCGGGTACGTCGAGCAGCCGCGCGAGCACCTGGATCGGGAAGTCGGCGCTGATCATCTTCACGAAGTCGATCTCGCCGCCGTTGTCGGCTGCGGCCGCGAACGCGCGGTCCACGGTCTGCTTGGTCAGCTCGCGCAGGAAGCTCTCGTAGTTCTTCATCAGGTTGCGCGGCGTGAACTCGCGGTGGATCAGCCGGCGCAGCGCCTGGTGGCGCGGCCCGTCGGTCTCGAGCAGCGAGCGGCGGAAGTCGCGCAGGTCGTCGTCGACGTCCTCGAGGTTCACGAACCGCTCGGACGTGAACGACTCCGAGTCGCGGCCGACGTTCCAGATGTCGTCGTACTTCGTGATGGCCCAGAAGCCGGTGCCGTCCTTCTCGTCGGTCCAGTGGACCGGGTCCTCGGCGCGGAGGGTGTCGAGCTGCGAGAAGCCACGCAGGTCGGCGAAGCCGTCGATGTCGGAGAGGTCGACCTCGGACAGCGGAACGGGTGCATGACGGGGCATGGGAGGTCTCCTCAGATGTGGTACGTGTACTCGTGGAACTCCCAGTCGGTGATCCACGTCCGGAACCGCTCGACCTCGTCGCGCTTGTAGGCGAGGAAGGCGTTGACCAGCGGCTCGCCCAGCAGGTCGGCGAGCTCCTTGTCCTGCTCGAGGGCGTCGAGTGCCTCGGAGAGCGACTGGGGCAGCTTCTCCGACTTGGTGTCGTCGTACCCGTAGCCGACCAGCGGCTCGGGCGGCTCGATCTTGTTGCGGATGCCGAGCAGCGCGGCGGCGAGCATCGAGGCGACCGCGAGGTAGGAGTTCGCGCTCGCGTCGCCGAGGCGCAGCTCGAGGCGGGTGCCGGAGCCGCGCTCCGGGGGGATGCGGACCATCGCGCTGCGGTTGTCGAGGCCCCAGTCGATCAGCCACGGCGCGAGGGTGTCGGGCCCGAACCGCTTGTAGGAGTTGATGGTCGGGTTCGACAGCGCCGCGATCGCCGGGGCGTGCGCGAGGATGCCGCCGATCGCGTGCCGCGCCAGCGGCGAGAGGCCGTGCGGGTCGGACGGGTCGTGGAACAGCGGGGTGCCGTCGGCGTCCGCGATCGAGAAGTGCAGGTGGTAGCCCGAGCCGCCCTCGTCGTTGAACGGCTTCGGCATGAACGTCGCGAGCTGGCCGCGGCGGCGGGCGAGCTCCTTGATCGCGTCCTTGAAGCGGTGCGCGCGGTCGGCGGCGTCGAGCGCCTCGCTGTGCCAGAGATTGATCTCGAACTGGCCGGAGGAGAACTCGTGGTTGGCGGAGATGACGTCGATGCCGTAGTTGCCGAGCTGGCGCAGCGCGTCGAGGAGCACGTTCTCGGGGTCGCCCTTGAGCCCGGACGTGTAGACGTTGCCGGTGCCCTCGCCGTAGCGCTTCCAGCCGGACGGCGACTCCTTGCTCTCCTCGAGCACGTAGAACTCGAGCTCCGGGCCGACGACCGGCGTCAGTCCCAGCTCGGTGAACTGCTCGCAGATCTGGCGCAGCACGTAGCGCGGGCTCTCCTGCGACGGCGTGCCGTCGGGGTTGAAGACGTCGGCGATGCAGTGCGCGACGCCCGGCTCCCACGGCACCGGCAGCAGCGTGTCGAGGTCCGGGAAGGCCTGGACGTCGGGGAGGCCGGCCGACAGCCCGCCCTCGAAGTCGACGACGCCACCGCGCGGCGTCGTACCGAACACGGAGCGGCAGAACGCCACGCCGCTGCCCACGGTCCGCGAGAAGCGGTTGACCAGGACGTCGCGGCCGCGGTCCACCCCGATGAGGTCGGCGTAGCCGAGCCGGACGACGTCGATCCCCTGCTCGGTGAGGCGGTCCTGAGCGGGCTGGAGACCGGAGGTGTCGAAGTGGGTCACGGCCGTTCCTTCCAAGTCGTTTGGATCCGAACAGTAACGCGGTGTGGCCGGGAGCACAAGGCTTCCCAAGCCGGTCGGTTCGCCGTATCGTACGGACCCAAACGACACAAGGAGAGCAGCAGATGCGCGAGATGAACGGCTTCCTCTACCCGCGGACGGCGTCCGGGGTCTCGTCGCTGATCCCGTCGCCGCCCTGGTACTACTCCGGGGATCTGCTCACCGTCGAGTACCGCACCGACCCGGCCAACGTCGAGGCGCTGCTGCCGGCGCCGCTCGAGCTCGCGCCGGAGGACCCGGGCGCGGTCGCGCTGATCTGGGCGGACTGGCAGTCGTGCTCCGGCTCGCGCGAGCAGCTGCTCGACCCGGTGCGGTCGCAGTACAAGGAGGCGTTCGTCGTGGTGCGCTGCTCCTTCGAGGGCACGACGTACTCCCGGTGCGTCTTCATCTGGGTCGACAAGGACTTCGCGATCGCGCGCGGCCTGCACCAGGGCTACCCGAAGAAGCTCGGCTCGATGTGGCAGACCCGCCCGCACCCGTTCGCGCACGCCGCTCCGCAGATCGGCCCCGGCGGCGTCTTCGGCGCGACGCTCGCAGCGTCCGACCGGCGGCTGGCCGAGGCCGTGGTGACCCTGCGCGAGGAGTCGGACACCAACGGCTTCGTCAACGGCCACCCGATGGCGCACCACCGGGTCTTCCCCGACATCGCCGGCGACGGCGACGCGTACGCCGAGCTGATCTCGTCGGGCGCCAGCTCGTTCGAGGGCGGCCAGTCCTGGAAGGGCGACGCCGAGCTGCGGCTGTTCGAGGCGCCGACCGAGGAGCTCGCGCGGCTCGAGGTCGAGGAGGTCATCGGCGGCTACTACCGGCAGGTCGGCGTCGAGTGGAACGGCGGCAGCACGCTGGCACGCCTCACTCCCGGGACTCTGACCAGCTAGCCAATAGAGTTTCGGTCATGCCAGACCGTCACACGCTCGCCGAGACCGAGCAGGCCACGCGCGAACGGGTCCAGCACCTCCCGCTCGACTTCGCCGCGTCGCACGCGCTGCTCAGCCTCTACCGGGCCGCGAACGCCGTCCGAGGCCACCTCACCAACAACGTGCTGCGGCCCCACGACCTCACGTGGACGGGCTTCCTCGTGCTGTGGACGCTCTGGATCTGGGACTCGATGGAGACCCGCGACATCGCGGAGTCCGTCGGCATCAGCAAGGGCACGCTCACCGGCGTCGCCAAGACCCTGGCGTCGCGCGAGCTCATCGAGCGGATCCCCAGCACCGCCGACCGGCGCCTGGTGAACCTCAAGCTCAGCCCCGCGGGCGTGGAGCTGATGGAGGAGATCTACCCCGAGTTCAACAAGACCGAGTCGCGCATCGTCGGCGACCTCGACGCCCGCGAGCTCGACACGATGACCTCCGCCCTGCGCACCCTGGTGGAGACCTCCGAGCAGTCCTGAGTCGTCTCGCTGATCGAGCAGCGAGGTGGTGGTCTCGAGGCTCGTTCCGCTCGCACCCCAACCACCGTGCGGTGGTTGAGGTGCGAGGAGCGCTGGCGACGAGTCTCGACACCACCTCGCCGCCAGCTACCCGCCCAGGCGCTCGGTCAACGCGCAGCAGCACAACCCCTCGGCCAGGCAGGACGCCGACGTGTGGCTGCTGATCGAGCTCACGGCGGCCGCGCCGGCCCGCGCGCGACCCGCGCCGGACGCGGCGCCGTCGTACACGACCTCGCCGTTGACCAGCGTCGCTGCCACGCTCAGCCCGACGAGCTCACGCGGCGGCGTCCGCATCACGTCGCCGTCGAGCACGGTGATGTCGGCGACCTTGCCGACCTCCAGCGTGCCCTTCCACGCGGCCGAGTGGTCCTGCCACGCCGGGGTCCGGGTGTACGTCGCCAGCGCCTCGCGGACCGAGATCCGCTCGGCCTCGCCCGCGACACCGCCGAACATGCCCTCGCGCAGCCGCATCGCCATCACGCCCTGGAGCCAGGACGGGAACGTGACCGGCGCGTCCGACGAGCTCGAGACCCGGACGCCGGCGTCGAGCGCCGAGCGGTACGGCCACTGGTAGTCGGTGCGCTCCGGGCCGAGGACCGGGTCGAGCGTGCGGCCGAGCAGGTACTTGATCGTGCCGTTCATGTTCACGCCGATGTCGTTGCGCGCCATCTTCCGCAGCGTGGCCGGCGGCGTGAGGTCGCCGTGGATCACGTAGTGGCGCAGGTCGGCGCGCTTCCGGCTGTTGCGCATCGCGGCCAGGTAGCCCGCGACGACGGCGTCGATGGTCGCGTCGCCGGTGGCGTGCGTCCCGATCTGGAAGCCCTTCCGGTTCGCGAGCCGGATCATCCGGTGCAGCGTCGCGACCTGCTCCTCGACGCTGGTGCCGTCGATCACGAGCGAGCCGTTGGTGCCGTCGAGGTAGGGCTCGTGCAGCCACGCGGTCTGCGCCGCGGTCGGGATGCCGTCGGCGAAGATCTTCACGCCGGCGACCCGGAGGTAGCGGGCGTCCACGCCGCTGAGCGGCTCGTACGAGTCGATGGCGGCCTGCATCGAGGCGACGCTGGTGCCGCCCGACAGCAGCGCGTTCACCCGCAGCGGCAGCTTCCCGGCGCCCACCTTGGCGGCGTACAGCTCGAGGGTCGCGGCACCGATCCCCGGGTCCGTGACGCTGGTGATGCCCTGCGCGTGCAGCATCGCGATGCTGACGTCGAGCCCGCGCGAGATCTGGTCGGGCGAGAACGGCGGCACGACCGACTGCACGAGTCCCTGCGCGGTCTCGCGCAGCACGCCCGTCGGGTCGCCGTTGCTGTCGCGCTCGATGACGCCGCCGACCGGCGGCTGGGTGTCGCGGGTGATGCCGGCGAGCTCGAGCGCCTTGGTGTTGACCGCGATCGCGTGGAACGAGAAGTCCGTCAGCAGCACCGGGTGGTCGCCCGACACCGCGTCCAGGTCGTGGCGGTCCGGCGGCCGCGGCAGCCGGTTGTCGTTCCAACCCTGCCCGCGGATCCACTCGGTCGGCGTCGCCGCCTGCTCGGCGGCGCCCCTCACGATCGCGACCAGCGCGTCGATGGTGCCGGTGTCGACGTTGTACGACAGCGGCGGCAGCGTCAGCGCGAACCCGCTCAGGTGCAGGTGCGAGTCGTTGATGCCCGGCAGCACCGTGCCGCCTGCGGCGTCCACGACCTCGGTACGCCGCCCCGCCAGCCGCTTGATCTCCCGCGTGCTGCCGACGGCGACGATCCTGCCGTTGCGCACGGCCAGCGCCTGGGCGGTCCCGGACCTGGCGTCCATCTGCTGCACCGCGCCGTTGAGCACGACCAGGTCCGGGGCGGGCGTGCCCGCGCCGCGTCCGGCTCCGGTCACGGCCGCGGCCGACGAGCCGGCGGCGGCCACGGCGCCCGCGGCCCCGGCCGCCGCAGCGCCGGCCAGCAGGCTGCGCCGAGTGACTTCGTTGTCCATTGCGTTCTCCTGAGGTCCGTGGCCCGGAACCCCTGCTCCGCGCCGGATGGAGCGATATTGTTCGGACCCAAAGGACTTGGGAACGGCGCTCGCCCGACAGGGCCGTCCAGGTCCAGACGACGACCGTGAGGGTCAAGTCCGTGGGCAGGAGGTGCGACGCGTGCGGCCCGTCCTCTACGGCTACCTGACCGACCTGACCGACCCGGAGCTCGCGTCGGACGCGATCGTCGTGACCTCCGGCGAGGCACCCAGCCCCGTCTGGCGGCTGCGGCTCGGCCCGGTCGTCGGCTGCCTGTTCCACGGCGGCGCGGTGGAGGTCGTCCCGCACCATCCGTCCCCCGGCGACGGCCTGGCCGTCGGGTACGTCGCCGCCGGCCACGTCGTGGTCGAGCAGGGCGGGCGCCGGCTCGAGGTCGGCCCCGGCCAGGTCGCGCTCTACAACGCGGCGACGCCGTACCGCGTCAGCGCCGACGGCCCCCACACCTACCTCGTGGTCCGCATCCCCAGCCAGCGGCTGCGGGTCCAGGACCTCGACAACGACCCGGCCTTCGCGGCCGACCTGTCGACGTACCCTTCCGGCTCGGTCCTCGCGGCCCTGCTCCGCACGATCACCGAGCTCGCGGCTCCCCCGGCCCCGGCCGCCGCCCAGCACCTGGGCGACGCCGTCGCCGACTGCGTGCACGCCGTGCTCGCCGAGCAGCACCTCGACGTCGGCTCGTCGCAGCCCAGCGAGCTGTTCGAGCGGATGACCGCCTGGCTCGACGCCCGCCTCGGCAACCCGACCCTCGGCGCCGACGACCTCGCCCTCGGCCTCTTCGTGACGCCGCGCTACGTGCGCAAGGTCTTCGCGCAGCACGGCACGACGGTCTCGGAGCACGTGCGCCAGCGCCGGCTCGAGGTGATCCGCGGCGAGCTCCTCGACACCCGCAACGCCGACGACCAGATCTCCAGCATCGCCGCCCGCTGGGGCTTCCGCGACCCCAGCGTCTTCAGCCGCGCGTTCTCCAAGGAGTACGGCGAGAGCCCGCGCCAGTTCCGCAGTCGGCACGGCGGGTAGCCGTCCGCCCTATCCCCGAGATTTGGTAAATCGACTCGTTCTGCGGTGCGCATCGCGGATACGGACGGGATCGATCTTCTCTGCCCGGAGAGAGCCGCCCTAGATTGCTGAACGGCGTCAACGGCGACGCCGATCTCTCGGAGGAGCTCTCGTGAAACCAACCCAGAAGGCAACACTCTTCGTGGCCGCAGCCGGCCTCGTGATGGCCGGCCTCGCCGCGGCCACCCCGGCCGAGGCCCACCGCGGGCACGGCGGACACGGTGGCGGACACGGCCACCATGGCCACGGACACGGCTGTGACCATCGCACCAATGACTCGCTTCGCAAGGTCCTCGAGTGCGTGAAGGTCACGGAGGTCCTCAAGCACCAGCGGGCACTGCAGTGGATCGCCGACCACAACGACGGCACCCGCGCATCCGGAACACCGGGCTACGACGCCTCGGCGGCGTACGTCGCACACAAGCTCAGGAAGGCCGGCTACCTGGTCACCACCCAGGAGTTCGACTTCAACATCTTCGAGGACCTCGGTGGTTCGGTCCTCGCCCAGACGGCACCTGGCTCGGTCACCTACACCGAGGGCACCGACTTCGGGGCGACCGACCACTCGGAGCCCGGGGACGTCACGGCGGCCGTCACCCCGGTCGACATCGCGCTCGGCGCGGGCAACACGTCCACGAGCGGCTGCGAGGCGGCGGACTTCGCCGGCTTCCCGGCGGGCAACATCGCGCTGATCCAGCGCGGGAGCTGCACCTTCGAGATCAAGGGCGAGAACGCGGCGGCCGCGGGAGCGTCCGCCATCGTGTTCTTCAACCAGGGCAACGACCCCGCTGACCCCTCCAGGATGGACATCCCGGCCGTGACGCTGGGCAATGGCTACACCGGCGGGATCCCGGCGTTGAACGCGACGTACGACCTCGGCGCGACGCTCTCGGGCATCGCGGGACTGCAGCTCCACGTGCTCGCGAACGTCACCCGCGTTCCTGGGACGACGACGAACGTGCTCGCCGAGTCGCGTGCCGGTGACCCCACGAACGTCGTCATGTCCGGCGCCCACCTCGACTCGGTGCCGGAGGGCCCGGGCATCAACGACAACGGGTCCGGGTCCTCGGCCCTGTTGGAGGTCGCCGAGCAGATGGCCAAGGCGGCCAACCGCGGCAAGCTGGACAACCAGCTCCGGTTCGCCTGGTGGGGCGCCGAGGAGGCCAACCTGGTCGGGTCGAACGCGTACGTCGCCGGCCTGACCGACGAGGAGCTCGCGAGCATCGAGATGTACCTGAACTTCGACATGGTGGCCTCGCCCAACTACGGCCTGTTCATCTACGACGGCGACGGATCCGGGTTCGGCCTCGTCGGGCCGGAGGGCTCCGACGACATCGAGGCGCTGTTCCAGGAGTACTTCGACCTTCGCGGCGAGCCGACCGAGCCGAGCGCGTTCGACGGCCGTTCCGACTACCAGGCCTTCATCAACAACGGCGTACCTGCCGGCGGCCTGTTCACCGGAGCCGAAGTCGAGAAGACCGCCGAGCAGGCAGCGAAGTGGGGCGGCACCGCGGGTGAGCCGTTCGACCCGTGCTACCACCAGGCCTGCGACACGATCGACAACCTCAGCATCAAGGCACTGCAGATGAATGCGGACGCCATGGCGTACGTGATCTTCCTGTACGCGTCGGGCTGGGAGGCGATCAACCAGTAGAGATCCTCTGACTGCGAGCGCCAGGGCCGCCCCCGCCCTGGCGCTCGCTCGTCGGCTAGCCCGACGGCGCCGCGGACTTCTTCGCAGCCGTCGCGGCGGTCTTCTTGGCTGACGACTTCTTGGCCGGCGACTTCTTCGTGGCGCTGGGCGTGCTGGGCGGTGCCGGCTCCGCCGGCGCCGGCTTCCGCCCGCGCAGCCGCACCCACAGGCTCCCTCGTCCCGAGGTGTTCTTGACGGTCTTGGTCTCGAGGAACGGTTGCTGGACGACCAGGTCGCTGAGCTTGCCGAACCCGTAGTTGCGGGAGTCGAACGACGGATCGGTCCGGTTCAGGTGGTTGCCCAGCGCGGCGAGCGAGGTCCAGTTCTCATCATCGGAGGGCGCCTTGTTGAGCGCCTTCGTCAGGACACTCTGGATCGGCCGGGGCGGGTTCTCGTCGGTCTGCTCGGGCGTGGCCGCGGCTTCGGTGAACACCTCGAGGAACAGGAACCGCTCGCAGGCCTCCACGAACGCCTTCGGGGTCTTGCGCCGCCCGACGCCGATCACCCTCTTGCCCGACTCACGCAGGCGCATCGCCAAGGGCGTGAAGTCGCTGTCGCTCGAGACCAGGGCGAAGCCGTCCACGTTGCCGGAGTACAGGAGGTCCATGGCGTCGATGATCAGCGCCGAGTCGGTCGCGTTCTTACCGGAGGTGTAGGCGAACTGCTGCCGAGGGGAGATCGCGTTCCCGAGGAGCACCTCGCGCCAGCCCTTGAGGCCGTCGCTGCTCCAGTCGCCATAGGCCCGCTTGACGGTGATGGTCCCGTACCCGGCCAGTTCGTCGAACATCTCCCTGACGAACTTGGCAGACGTGTTGTCCGCGTCGATCAGGACGGCGAGACGAATGGATTCATCGGTCATGGGTGTGCCTCCTGGATCGCGGAGCCACCATCCTTCCGCACCGAAGGCGATCGTCACCCCATCGCGGCGGAATGAAGGCGGTCGAGATCTCACGATTCGCGGGGCGGTTCGTCATCGAAGCTCGTGGCGACCGTCGACCGAAGACAAAATGCGGGAGCCATGGATCGACATCGAGTGGGGCCGAGCGCATGATCAGAGCTGGATGATCTGCCACCCCGGACACCGGGCCGCTCGGGCCCGCGGAGTAGCACTCCCCCAACTCCAGCGGCGGCTCGCCTGGCGACGGGGCGACGGAGGTGGCGGGTTCTGAGCCTGCTGCGCGAGGTGTGACATGGACGGGCACGGAGATCGGATCGCGGATTTCCAAAGGTTGCACGCGTCGGGGTGCTTCGTGATGCCGAACCCCTGGGATGTGGGAACCGCGCGGATCCTGGAACAGCTGGGATTCAAGGCGTTGGCCACGACGAGTGCCGGACTGGCCTGGTCGCTCGGCCGTCCGGACGCCGAGGTCACGCGCGACCAGACGCTCGAACATCTCCGCCAGATCGCTGCCGCGGCGACTGTGCCGGTGAACGCTGACTTCAGGGACGGCTTCGCGGTGGATCCTGCCGGCGTTGCGGCGAATGTGCGGCTGGCCGCGGAGACAGGGATCGCGGGGCTCTCGATCGAGGACTCATCCGGCGACGAGGCCGCACCTCTCTTCGACTTCGACCTGGCGGTGGAGCGCGTTGCCGCCGCCCGCCGAGCGATCGACGAGAGCGGCACGGGGATCGTCCTCACCGGCCGCTCCGAGGGTTTCGTCTGTGGAGCTCCGGACATCGACGAGACGATCCGCAGGCTCCGCGCGTACGCCGAAGCCGGCGCCGACTGCCTCTATGCTCCGCGGATCGACGACCTGGAGCACGTGTCGGCCATCGTGGCTGCGGTGTCGCCGAAGCCGGTGAACCTCCTGATCAACTCTCCGTTCACCAACGTCGCCGAGGCCGCGCAGCTCGGGGTGCGTCGGATCAGCGTCGGAGGCACGCTGGCGCGCACCGCCTGGGACGGAGTCCTAGCGGCCGCCCGGGAGATCGCGGAGGCGGGGACGTTCTCACGGTTCGATCGGCTGCCCGACGTCGAGGCCCTGTTCGGTGGCTGACACCTCGCAGCGAAGCGCTGGCTGCACAGCTTGGCGCGGGATCGAGGCCTGGGCTCGACGGTCAAGACCAAGAAGGAATAGTCCGCGGCCGGGGGCGATCCAGCCGTACCTCGCCACTCACCGGACGCATCTCCGGTTCGCGCTCATCGCGGTGCGGGCAGGTCGGCGGCTGAGACCGTTCCTGGGTCAGCGCTCGCGCTCGTCGTCGGTGTGGAACCCGTCGCGCTGGGAGCGCTGCTCCAAGGTCTCGAGCTCCTGGAAGAAGGTCACCTGCCAACCGGCGGGTCCTTCGACCCGCGCATTCAGGCTGCGAAACGGCGTCTCCACCGGGGGGGCGATGACGCGCGAGCCGACGGTCGTCACCGCCTCGACGGCCTGACGGGTGTCCGCGACCTCCAGCGCGAGACGGAGCGTGGGGCCGGCCGCCGGTGGTGCCCCCTCGATCTCATCGATGTTGCGGGCGTGCTGGGGCGAGGCCACCTCGATGGTCGCCGAACCGGCGTGCAGGATCGAGACGCGGTCGTCGCCGGTCGTGGCGAAGGCGATCTGCTCGGGCATGCCGAGGACGTCGCGGAAGAACGTGACAGCCTCGTCGAAGTCGTCCGCCTCGATGATGAGCCGCAGCTGACGGGGCGCAGGAGAGTTGGTCATGGAACGATGGTGCAACCTGACACTGATGTCAGGTGCAAGTCGAGTCCGTGGAGATGGCGATGAAGATCGGAGAGCTGGCCGAGCGAACAGGGGCGAGCGTTCGGTCCCTGCGCTACTACGAGCAGCGCGGCCTCCTCCGGTCCGAGCGGACCGTGGGCAACCAACGCGAGTACGACCACGCGGCGGTCGACCGGGTCGGGCTCATCCGCAACCTGCTCGCCGCGGGCCTCTCGACCGAGACCATCGACGACGTGCTCCCGTGCATGAGTGAGCCAGCGAACCAGACCCCTCGACTGACCCGGACGCTGCTGGCCGAGCGCTCGCGCCTCGATGCCGAGATCGCCCGCCTCGAGGAGACCAGGCGCCTCCTCGACGACGTCATCGCACAGGCTCCTCGAGACACGGACTCGAGGGCGGGATCCGAGCCGTGATGGCACGGAGCCTTCGAGGATGTCTGCTGCGCGCGCAGCACGGCGAGACCCCGGGCGCAGCGGACCGTAGAGGCGGGTAGTCGAGTCGCTCCTCAGCCAACGGAAGCCGTCATGCGAATGGAGACGAGCAAGCCCGGGATCTCGGCTCCCAGCTTGGCCGCGTAGCGCGCCGGTGGATCAGACGGGAACCACCGTGCGTACTCCTCGTTCATGCCCACGAAGTCGCCCGGATCGGCGAGCAGCACGCCTACCTCGACGACGTCGTCGAGCGTGCCGCCGGCCTCGCGCAGGATGGCCTCGCAGTTCGTCAACGCCTGCCGGGTCTGAGCCTGGATGCTGTCGCCGGCCAGGTGACCCGTGCTCGGGTCGATGCCGGTCGTTCCTGAGATGAACACCTGGGAGCCCGCTTTGACTCCCTGGCTGAAGAACGGCGAGCTCGGTGCGTTCGGTGTCGTGATGATCTGGCGCGGCATCTCGGACCTCCTGGCCGATGGTCCCACTGTCCGAAGCGGCTGGGAAGGCACCCCGACCAGGGGCCTGCCTGCGCTGGAAGGCGGCGGATCGACGTACCTGCCCACACCCGCGAGGCTGTGGCCGACGAGATGCCCACGCCCGTCGCGGGCTACGACTCCCAGAACGGGCTGCGTCGTCTAGAAGCTGCCGCCGCCGCTTCCGCTGCCCCACTGATCGTGCTGCGACCACCGCGGGTCACCGAGACCGGCGCGCCTGCGCTTCCTGTCGACCCAGAATGCGATTCCGGCGATCGCGAGGACGACGACGAGCAGCAGCAACCACATCACGGCCACTTCCTTCTGGAGAGTTCATCTCGATAGTCCTCCATCCCACGCGTGCGGTCCACGTCATGGCGGCCCGGCGGCGCTCCGGATGCGCTCGCTGGTCGGGCATCCGATGAAGGCGCTCCTCGAGGTCGTTGCGAGCAGCGACGCGCTGGCAGGCAGCTCTTGACAGGTCCAGCATCCGCAACCTGGACTGGCTCGCGGGACCCGACTGGTCCGGCTACCGCGAAGGGAGTGGGCATGCCGACGCGCGCGCGAGCCGTGATCGTCACGTTGCTTGCCCTCCTGGCGGGCGGCTGTGGCGACGAGGAGACCGCGATACCTGCCGACGCGGTATCTGAGGCGAGCGGCATCGTGGGCAGTAGCGCCGACGACGCCCTCACCCTCGCGCCGGCCGACATCGAACGCCTGGCGACCCAGGCGAACGTCAAGCAGGACGTCCTCGAGTCGGTCGCGTCGACGCTTGCCGAGGGAGACGTCTGGACGCAGTCGATGAGCGGGGTACGGACCATCTACGACGATGCTCCCGAGGGGGTGCCGTCCACCCTGGTCGACGTGGCGTGCAAGGCCGTAGCCACCAACATCCACACCGACTACCAGCTGCACTACGCGATCTTCCAGCGGGTCAACGGATTCAACGAGCAGGAGATCGACGGTCTCACGGAGACGACGTTCGATCTTTACCACGCGCTCTACGAGGCCAGCCGCAGCGACGAAGCCGAGGACCGTGCGGCCGCGGCGCTCACCTGTCACACACTCGCGGAGATGCAGGGCTGAGGCTCGCCCAGCAGACGTCGCGATGGTCGGATGACGACGAACAGAACTGCCGCCTGATGTGCGCCGTGTCGCGGCGGACAGATGCACACGTCGCTCAACACGGATCGCGAGTCGCGGCATCCGGGGTCGGCGCCGATACATTCGGCGACATGGCTGCGCGAGAGGCGACCGTTGCCGACGTCGAGCGCATGGTCGAGCTGGCGGACAGGGCGAGACGCGAGTACGAACCGCATGCCCCGGTGTTTCAGCGACCCGCCGCCAACGCCAAGGATGTTCACCGGCCCTGGCTCTCCGAGCTTGTCGAGCACCTCGACGTAGGAACATTCGTGCACGAGGACTCCCACGGCGACGTGGACGGCTTCGTCATCGTCACCACCCTGAACGCCCCACCCGTCTACGACCCCGGCGGCCTCTCATCGCTCATCGATGATTTCGCAGTGTCGTCCCCTGACAGGTGGGAGACGGCAGGCGCCGCACTGCTGGACGAAGCGACAGCCTGGGCACGGGCGCGGGGTGCCGTCCAGGTCGTGGTGGCGTCGGGTCCTCACGACGGACCGAAGCGTGCCGCGCTCCAGGCAGCCGGCCTGGTCGTCGCATCCGAGTGGTTCACGGCGCCGCTCGAGTCCTGACGAGACCCCGTTCCCGTTGCTGTGCGCGGTAGATCAACGCGTCCGGCTCGCGACGGAAGCGCGGGCGACGCCTGCCGGTCCGCAACGCGAGGCCGCTCATCGGCATCAGTGTCTGACGCTGGTCAGTTCTTGTTGTGTCCCAGCGATCGTGCGTGGAGGACGTCCTTCCAGTACGACTCGCGCTGAAGGACGTGGTCGTCGTCGGTTCGCATCGACCAGTACTCCAGAAGAGCGAACCGCATGTTGGTTCGGTAGTACTCGTCACCCTTCTCATCGAGGAGTGCCTTCAGCCCGACGTTCCCTCCGTGCAACGTGGCCGCGTAGGTAGCCCAGCGTTGCCAGATCCCAGTGTCGCCGTACGCCGAGCCGACGTACCGCTGTCCGGTCTCTCTGTCGTGGATGACGTAGACGCCCTTCATGCTCTCCAACGCGATCCGCCAGTCGGCCCTGGCCTGGCTGACGACTGCCTGAAGATCGGCGAGGCTGTGGTTGATCCGGTCGTGGCCCGGAAACGGGTCGCCGGCGAAGGGCGCCTCGAGGATGGAGGAGACCGTCACCATCGGAAGGACCGACTCCATCCGCTGGCGAATGTTGCGGCCAGACCTCTTGTGGCGGAGCCAGAGCCGACGAACGAACGGACCCATCAGGTCGTCGCGCAGCGCCACCTTGTACGACTGTGCATGCGGTTCGGGCCCGCGCTCGAGGACTTGCCAGATTCCACCGAAGAGCCAGAGCGTCGCGTCGTGCTTGTCCTGAGCCACGGAGAAGATGAAGTCGCGGTTGAAGTCGTTGTTCACACTTCTCCACGAGTTCCAGCCCTGCCATTCCTCGGGGCTGGTCGCTAGAACGTCGATGGGGTGCTTGACCTGGTTCCAGACGGCGAAGTGGACCTTGTACTGCCTCGGGTCGAAGCCCTCGGGCACGACGCTGCTCAGCGGGATGGCCTCCATATCGAGACCCTAGACGGGTGGGTATCGCGATCCTCGCGGCTGCCTCGCGGCAGTGGGACGACCAGCCAGGGCCCCCGAAGCAATCGAACGTACGCCATCGACGGGTCCCTGGGCGTTCAGCTCAGCAAGCTCGGGTTCGAACTCGGAGCCGCCTCTCAGCTGGCCGGGGAGCGACGAGCCTTCACATCCGGGCAACGTTCCCGCCCCCGAAGAAGGCCTGGCGCCAGTGACCACGTCGCAAGCATGGGTGGCCCCGCTGGTGGCGACATGCCCGCACTCCTGAACGTCCGCCATCAGCAGGTCCGCAAGGCCCGGTAGGTGCCTTGCTGTACTACCGACGCCCGGCCGCCACCACAGCGCTGAACACCGCGAGCTGCTGCGGATCAGTCGCCCAGGTGTCCTCGGGGTGCCACTGCACGCCGAGGAACCAGCCCGGCGCCTGCGGGATCTCGACGCCCTCGATGACACCCTCCTCGGAGCGCGCGACGACGTGCATGCCCTCGCCGAGCGAGGCGAGGCACTGGTGGTGGTAGCAGGAGGACTCGATCTTGTCGCCGACCACCGAGGACAGCAGCGAGCCCTCGTCGACCGCGATCGCGTGGACGCGGTGGCGGTGGTGGCGCATCTCGCCGTACGTCTCGTCCATGTCCTGCACGACCGTGCCGCCGCGCGCCGCGTTGACGACCTGGAGGCCGCGGCAGACCGCGAGCAGCGGGATGCCCCGGGCGAGGCAGACCCGGGCGACGGCGAGGTCGAAGGCGTCCTGCTCGTCGTCGACGTCATAGAGGGTGGCGTGGGCCTCCTGGCCGCTCCAGTGCGCGGCGAGGTCGCCGCCGCCGGGGAGCAGGACGCCGTCCGCGACCTCGAGCCGCGACGCGACCTCAGCGTCGTCAGCAATACCGGCGGGTGCATGGGGGTGGATCACCAGCGGCTCTCCCCCGGCGGCCCACACGGCCTCGACCAGGTTGCGCGAGGTCACCTCCGCGCCGGACCGCAGCGCCGAGGCGCTGGTCGAGAAGCGTGCGGGGATCGCGATGCGCGGGCGGCGCTCACCCATAGTGGATCCACGTCGTCTTCAGGTCGGTGTACTCGTCCAGCGCGTGCCGCGACTTGTCGCGACCGAAGCCGGAGAGCTTCACGCCGCCGAACGGCACGCTGAGGTCGCCCTCCTCGTAGCAGTTCACCCAGACCGTGCCGGCCTTGAGCTTGCGCGAGACGCGGTGCGCCGTACCGAGGTCGGAGGTCCACACCGCGGCGGCCAGGCCGTACGGCGTGTCGCCCGCGACCCGGACCGCCTCGTCCTCGTCGCCGACCTCGAGCACCGAGAGCACGGGAGCGAACAGCTCCTCGCGGACCAGCAGGTTGTCGGGCGCGAGGCCGGTGACGACGGTCGGCTCGAGGTAGGGGCCTCCGCTCTCCGATCGCGTACGCCGGCCGCCGACGCGGACCTGCCCGCCGGCCGCGACACCTTCGTCGAGCTGGCCGAGGATCCGCTCCAGGGAGCGCTCGTCCACGACCGGGCCCATCTTGGTGGCGGGGTCGAGCGGGTCCCCGGGCGCCCACTGCGCCGACGTCTCGACGATGCGCGAGACGACCTGCTCGGCGACGTCGCGGTGCACGACCAGGCGCGAGCCCGCCGTGCACATCTCGCCCGAGTTGAAGAAGATCGCCCAGGCGGCGGTGTCCGCGGCGGCGTCGAGGTCGGGGGCGTCGGGAAGGATGATGTTCGGCGACTTCCCGCCGAGCTCGAGGTAGACCCGCTTGAGGTTGCTGTCCGCGGAGTACCGCAGGAAGTGCCGGCCGACGGCGGTCGATCCCGTGAACGTCAGGATGTCGACGTCGTGGTGCTCCCCCAGCGCGCGACCGACGACGACGCCGTCTCCGCTCAGCACGTTGAGGACGCCCGGTGGGAGCCCGGCCTCGAGCCCGAGCTCGGCCACCCGCTGCATCGACAGCGGTGACTGCTCGGCGGTCTTGAGCACGACGGTGCAGCCGGCGGCGAGCGCCGGGCCGATCTTCCAACCGGCCAGGGTCAGCGGGAAGTTCCACGGCACCACGGCCGCGACGACTCCGGCGGGCTCGCGGGTGACCAGCGAGAGGTCCCCGTCGGTGGTCGGCGTGATCTCGCCGTGCTCCTTGTCGGCGAGCTCGCCGTAGTAGCGCAGCGTCCGGACCAGCGCGCGCAGCTCGATCTCGTGAGCGATCCGGATCGGCTTGCCCATCTCGAGGCTGATCAGCAGCGCGAGCTCGTCGCGGTGCCGGTCGACCAGGGCAGCGAACGCCTGCAGGATCTCGCCGCGCTCGCGCGGGTGCAGCCGCGGCCACGGGCCGTGGTCGAACGCGCGCCGCGCCTCCGCGACCGCCCGGTCGGCGTCGGCCGCGTCCGCCCACGCGAGGTCACCCAGGGTCGAGCCGTCCCGCGGCGTGACGATGGACCGCGCGGAAGCCGCCTCGCGGAACTCGCCACCGACGAAGACCCCGCCCGGCACGGACAGCTCAGCGGCCCGAGCGGCCCAGTCGGTCGTCCCGACGTGATCGGTGGTCATCAGTGCGCCGCGGGCTTCGGCTTGCGGATGCCGCGGAACTCCCAGTCGCCACCCTGGGCGGTCGACAGGACCTCCTCGGACTCGGTCACCTGGGCGCCGACGTCGGTGCGGATCGGCGTCGGGCCGGACACGATGTGGTTGCGCAGCGTGCCGAGGCCCTCGACCTCCACCTCGACGACGTCGCCGGGATAGACGGTGCGCGAGATGGCCGGCGTACCGGACAGCAGCAGGTCGCCGGGCTGCAGCGTGATCGTGCGCGCGATGTCCGCGACGAGGTAGTGCATGTCCCACTCCATCTCGTCGGTGTTGCCGTCCTGCTTCACCTCCCCGTTCACCCGGGTCTGGATGCCCTTGCCGCGGAAGTCCCAGCCCTCGATGACGCCGGGGCCGACCGGGCACAGCGTGTCCGCGCCCTTCACCCGCAGCATCGAGCCGGAGTCGGTGTCGCGGAAGTCGTGCAGGCCGTAGTCGTTCGCGACCGTGAAGCCGCGGATGTAGTCACCCGCCTCGGCCGGCGAGATGTTGCGCGCCGTGCGCCCGATGACGATCGCGATCTCGCCCTCGTAGTTGAGCCACTTGCAGCCCTCGGGCCGCACGACCGCGGCGTCGTGGGAGTTCAGCGCCGAGACCGGCTTGTGGAAATACGTCGGTGCCGGCGGCAGCGTCGTCTGCATCTCGCGCACCCGGCTGATGTAGTTCAGGTGCACGCACACGATCTTCGACGGGGTGACCGGCGGCAGGTGGCGGGCCTCGGCGATCGCCACCTCGCGGCCGTCGCCGGCGACCAGGGACTCGCCGTGGCGTACGACGTCGACGGGGTTGCCGTCGAGCAGGATGCGGCGCGTCTCGCGCAGGGTCATCGGTGTTCCTCGTCTTCTGGGTCAGCCGGCAGCCGGTACGTCGGCGCCGGGTGCGCCCATCTGGCGCACGTAGTCGGGGTCGGTCGGGGTCTCGTTCGCGGGCGGGAAGCCACCCTCGGGGCGGTCGAACCACAGGTGCACCTGGCCGGTGCCGATCGAGTTCTCGTACTCGCCGTACTGGCGGGCCGGCGCGGTGCAGCTCTCCTCGCCGAGGGCGCCGATCATCATCAGGTAGTGCATGAACTTGGCCTCCGGTCGGTAGCGGAGGAACTCGGGCATCGTGTCGAGGACCCGCTTGTGGTCGCCGGACTTGAACCACTCGATGCGCTCGAGGTCGGCCTGCAGGGCCCCCGATGAGAAGATGTGCTCGTGGCCGGCGGCCTCGTGGTCGCGCAGCTGGCGCAGCGACCAGAACGTGTGCGACAGCGCGCCGGACGCGATCAGCAGCACCTTGCGGTCCGACTCGGCGATCGCCTCGCCGAGGGCACGGCCGAGGCGGAGGCTGTCCTCGCCGTCGGCGGTCTGGCAGACCCCGATGGAGATCCACTTCTTGTCGGGCAGGCCGGCGCCGAGGAACTCCCAGAGGTTCGTGGTCGCGTAGAAGATCGGCAGCGAGTGGTCGTCGATCGCGGTGATCCACGTCGAGTGCTTCGCGGCCTTGCTCGCGATGAGGTGCGCGAGCTCGGGGTCACCCGGGAAGTCGTACGGACGCCGCTGCATGCCGCGCGGCAGCTCCTCGGAGGTGAACAGCCCGCTGCGCCGGTCCTGCGCGGTGACGACGTACTCGACCGTGGTCGCCCAGTGGGAGTCGAGGACGACGACGGTGTCGTAGTCGAGGGTGTCGAAGACCTCGCGGCGCAGCTGGTGCAGCCCCGAGACGAGCGTGGAGTCCTCACCGTTGTTGAGCTCGCGCCGGATCTCCTCCGACAGCACGATCGTCGGGACGTGCGCCAGCAGCCCGGCGCCCACCACCTCACCCATGACTCACTCCTTCCAGCCGGTCGGGCTGAAGACGCTGTTCTTGATGTCGGTGTAGAAGTCGAACGACCAGATGCCGCCCTCGCGGCCGATGCCGGAGCGGCCGTTGCCGCCGAACGGTGCCTCGAGGTCGCGGACGAAGAAGCAGTTCACCCAGACCGTGCCCGCGTTGAGCTGGGCCGAGACCCGCTCGGCCGCGGCGCGGTCGCTGGTGACCAGGGTGGCCGCCAGCCCGAAGCGGGTGTCGTTGGCCCTGTGGACCGCCTCGTCCTCGGTGTCGAAGGACTCGATGGTCACGACCGGGCCGAAGACCTCCTCGGTCATGATCTCGGCGTCCGGCTTGGCGTCGACCAGGATCGTCGGGCGGAAGTAGAGGCCGCCGAGCTCGTCGTTGGGACCACCACCGAGCAGGGGCCGAGCGCCGTCGGAGATCGCACGCTCCACGAACCCGCTGATCTGCTCGAAGTGGCGGCGCGAGATCAGGGCGGAGACGTCCGTCCCGTCCTCGCGCGGGTCGCCCTGGCGCAGCTCGGCCGCCCCCGCGACGACCCGCTCGGTGAACTCGTCGACGAGCGATGAGTGCACGAGCATCCGGGCCGCCTTGAGGCAGACCTGCCCGGCGTTGTCGAACTGCTCGACCGCGATCTCGACGGCGAGGTCGAGGTCGGCGTCCTCCAGGACCACGAGGGGCGACTTGCCGCCGAGCTCGTACGACAGCGGCACGATGTTCTCGGCCGCTGCCTTGGAGATGACGCCGGCGGTCGGCACCGAGCCGGTGAACGCCAGCCGGTTGATGCCGGGGTGCGCGGTCAGCGGAGCGCCCGCCTCGAGGCCGGTGCCCTGGACGACGTTGAAGACGCCGGCCGGTACGCCGGCCTCGTGCATGATGTCGGCCAGCAGGCTCGCGGTGAGCGGCGCCCACTCCGGCGGCTTCACGACGACGGTGTTGCCGGCGGCCAGCGCCGGGCCGATCCGCCAGGTGGCGAGCATCAGCGGCGCGTTCCAGGGCGTGATGATCGCGACGACGCCGGCGGGGTCGTAGCTGATCCGCTCGCGGTGACCGCGGCCCGGCACCTCCATGTCGGGGTGGCCGAGCTGCTGCTCGGCGAAGTCGGCGAACGCGCGGAAGTTCATGGCCACCCGCGGCATCACGCCGCGGCGGTGGCTGCGGATCAGCGAGCCGTTGTCGCGGGTCTCGACGCGGGCGAGGTCCTCGACCCGCGCCTCGATGCCCTCGGCGACGCGGCGCAGGATGGCGGACCGCTCGGCGACCGGCAGCGCGGCCCACGCCGGGAAGGCGGCACGGGCCGCGGCGACGGCGGCGTCCACCTCGGCGGCACCACCGGCGGCGACCTGGGCGATCTCGGACTCGTCGATGGGCGAGACGTCCGCGAAGGTCCGCTCGGAGGCGACCCGCTCGCCGCCGATCCAGTGCCGGAGATCGACGGTGACGCCCTCGACCGTCGCCGTGAATGGGGCGGTGTGTGCCTGCATGAACCCTCCGTGGCCGAGATCGTTTGGTCCCAAACGTATTCGCCGCCCCCGGGTCCGTCAAGGGCGCCCGGACGACCCGTACGGACGTGCCATTCGGAAACAAACGATTTACCGAGAACCCCTCGACAAAGTCGTTTGGGGCCGAATATGTTCCGGAGTAATCCAGGTCACACCGCAGAGAGGCCCGACTCCCATGACCGCAGATCAGGGTGCACTTCGACCGCCGCCCGACCTCGCCGACGACGAGAAGCTGGCGCGCAACCGGCTCGGAGTCATCGGCATCGTCTTCTTCGTCGTCGCCGCCGCCGCTCCGCTCGTCGGCATGACCGGCGCCGTCCCGGTCGCGATCGTGCTCGGCAACGGCGCCGCGGCGCCGGGCGCCTACCTCGCCGCCGGCGTGGTGCTCCTCATCTTCAGCGTCGGCTACGCCGCGATGAGCCACCGGGTGACGAACACCGGCGCCTTCTTCGCGTACGTCGGTCGCGGCCTCGGCATCGTGCCGGGCGTGGGCTCGGCCTTCGTCTCCTTGCTGACCTACCTCGGGATCCAGCTCGCGGTCTACGGGTTCTTCGGCGGGGTCGCCGCCCCGCAGTTCGACGCGGAGCTCGGCATCGACCTCGCCTGGTGGGTCTGGGCGCTGTTCGCCTGGGCCATCGTCACCGCGCTCTCGGCGCTCCAGGTCGACATCGGCGCCAAGCTGCTCGGCGTCCTGATGCTCCTCGAGGTGCTGTCGCTGCTGCTGGTCGCCGTGGCCGTGCTGTTCCAGGGAGGTGGCCCGGACGGGCTCGACTTCGCCGCTTCCTTCGCGCCCTCCAACATCTTCGCCGGCGGTCTCGCCGGCTCGGCCGGCATCGCGCTGGCGTTCGCGTTCGCGTCGTACATCGGCTTCGAGGCGACCGCGATCTACGCGGAGGAGACCAAGGACCCCAAGCGCAACGTCCCGATCGCGACGTACGCCGCGGTCTCCCTGATCGCGATCCTCTTCGCGCTGACCTCGTGGGCGGTCGTGAGCGGCGTCGGCTCGGACGACGTCGTCAACCAGGTCGCCACGATCTCGGCCGTCGAGGGGACCCCGCTCGCCGACCCCGCCGCGGTCCTCTTCTCCGTCGCCGACGAGTACGTCGGCAGCTGGCTCGCGGAGCTGATGAGCTGGCTCGTGCTGAGCAGCCTGTTCGCCGGCCTGCTCGCGTTCCAGAACAGCGCGGCGCGCTACTTCTTCTCGATGGGCCGCGCCGGCGTCCTGCCCCGCGCCCTGGACCGGGTCAACGGCCGCGGCGCGCCGATCGCGGCGACGCTGGCCACCTCGGTCGTCACTGGAGCGGTCATCCTGCTGTTCATCGTCACCGACCGGGACCCGATCCTGCACATGTTCTACTGGTTCAGCGGCATGGCGGTGCTCGCGATCCTGCTCGTGGAGATCCTGGTCTCGCTCGCGGTCATCGTCTACTTCCGCCGCGAGGGTGACCGCAGGGTGTGGAACACCGTGATCGCGCCGGTCCTGGCGATCGTCGGGCTCGGCCTCGGCGCCTACCTGATCATGGCCCGCTTCGGCCTGCTCGCCGGCACGGTCGCCGAGGGCGTCGACCCCACCACCCAGTCGTTCGGCCTCTCGGGCACGGGCTGGACGCTGGTGCTGGCGCCGTTCGTGATCTTCGTGGTCGGCATGGTCGTCGGCCAGCTGCGCCGCAGCGAGGAGAACGAGGACGCGGTCGCCGACTTCGTCAGCTGATCCGTCTCCTGCGGGCCCGCCTCACCTCGGTGAGGCGGGCCCGTAGCGTTCCGCGACCCACGCACCGAGGCGCCGGGCCAGCAGCTCGAGCGGAGCCGCGGCCACGCCGCGCGAGTCCCACGCGGCGACGAGCCGCACGCTGAGCACGTCCGCGCCGAGGTCGATCGCGACCGGCCGCAGGTCGAAGCGCGGGTCGTCGGACACCACGGCGACGCCGCGCCCCGCGGCCGCGAGCGCCTGGGCGATCGTGCCGTTCGCGGCCTCGACGAGCCCGGAGTACGACGCGCCGCGCGCCGCCACGGCCGTGTCCAGCGCCTCCCGCGCGGTGAAGGCCGGCGGCACCACGACCAGCGGCCGCTCGAGCAGGTCGCTGAGCAGCACCCGGTCCCGACCGGCCCACGGGTCGTCGGCCGGGACGTAGGCCCAGACCGGCAGCACGGCCAGCGACCGCGAGCCCATCGGCTCGTGCGGGCGCTGGGTCCCGATGGCCAGGTCCGCGCCGGACTGCAGCAGCTCGGTCGTCGTACGACCGTCGCCCTGGCGTACGTCGACCACGGGATCGTCGGCCGACATCGTGGCGACGAACGGCGAGACGATGTCGGTGAGCGTGACCGTCGGCGCCGCGATCGTGACCCGCTCCAGGCCGCCACTCGCGTGGTAGCCGGCCCGCCGCTGGAGCGCGTCCGCGCTGGCGAGCAGGTCGCGCGCGGCCGGCAGCAGCGCCCGGCCGTTGCGGTTCAGCGACAGCCGCCCGGCGCTGCGGTCGAACAGCGCCACCCCGAGGTCCTGCTCGAGCTGGCGCAGCTGGCGCGACAGGGCCGGCTGGGTGACGTGCACCCGGGCCGCAGCGGCGCTGACGCTGCCCGCGTCCGCCGTCGCGACGAAGTAGCGCACGTGCCGGAGCTGCACGCCGACCTCCTATGCCTGGTGAGCATCGATCTGAGTCTGAATAGGTATTGGACAGCATAGGAGGCCGCTCCGAGACTGGCGGCATGACTGCGCCCACGATCGACGCCACCGTCCCCCAGGAACGCCGCCTGGTCAGCGAGGTCCCCGGACCGGCCTCGCGCAGCCTGATGGCCCGGAAGCTGGCGGCGGTCGCCGCGGGAGTCGGCACCACGCTGCCGGTGTTCGCGACCCGCGCCGGCGGCGGGATCGTCGTCGACGTCGACGGCAACCACCTCATCGACCTCGGCTCGGGCATCGCGGTGACCACGGTCGGCGCCAGCGCCCCGCGCGTGGTCGGGGCCGTGCAGGAGCAGGCCGCGGCGTTCACGCACACCTGCTTCATGGTCACGCCGTACGAGGGCTACGTCGCGGTCGCCGAGGCGCTCAACCGGCTGACCCCGGGCGACCACGAGAAGCGGACCGCGCTCTTCAACTCCGGCGCCGAGGCCGTCGAGAACGCCGTGAAGATCGCGCGGGCGCACACCGGCCGCCAGGCGGTCGTGGTGTTCGACCACGCCTACCACGGCCGCACCAACCTCACGATGGCGATGACCGCGAAGAACATGCCGTACAAGCACGGCTTCGGGCCCTTCGCGAGCGAGGTCTACCGCGCCCCCCTCTCCTACCCGTACCGCGACGGCGACACCGACGGCGTGGTCGCGGCGCTCCGCGCGATCGACGTGATCGAGAAGCAGGTCGGCGCCGCCAACCTGGCCGCCGTCGTCATCGAGCCGATCCAGGGCGAGGGCGGGTTCATCGAGCCGGCCGCGGGCTTCCTGCCCGCGCTCGCCTCCTGGTGCCGCGACAACGGCGTCGTGTTCGTCGCCGACGAGGTGCAGACCGGCTTCGCCCGCACCGGCGACATGTTCGCGTGCAACCGCGAGGGCGTGGTCCCCGACCTGATCGTCACCGCGAAGGGCATCGCCGGCGGCCTGCCGCTGTCGGCCGTCACCGGCCGCGCCGACGTCATGGACGCCGCGCACGTCGGCGGCCTGGGCGGCACGTACGGCGGCAACCCGCTCGCCTGTGCCGCCGCGCTCGCCGCGATCGAGACCATCGAGGCCGAGAACCTCGTCGCCCGCGCCCGGGAGATCGAGGCCGTCGTGCTCGACCGGCTGCGCCGCATCGAGGCCCGCGACGCCCGCATCGGCGACGTCCGCGGCCGGGGCGCGATGCTCGCGGTCGAGCTCGTGCACGCCGGCACCGACGTGCCGGATCCCGAGCTGGCGAAGGCGGTCGCCGCCGCCGCGCACCGCCAGGGCGTGATCGTGCTGACCTGCGGCACCCACGGCAACGTGCTGCGGTTCCTGCCGCCGCTCTCGATCTCCGACGAGCTGCTGCACGACGCGTTCGACGTGCTCGCCGCGACCTTCGAGGTGACCCGATGACGACGTTCCAGGTCGAGGACCCGGCCTCGCTCGAGGTCGTCGCCGAGGTGCCCGACCTCGGCCCCAAGGACGCCCGCGCCGCGGTCGACCGCGCGGACGCGGCGTTCGCCGAGTGGTCGCGCACCTCGCCGCGGCACCGGTCCGACGTGCTGCGCCGCGCGCACGAGCTGATGCTCCGCGACAAGGACGAGCTCACCGCGCTGATCGCCCAGGAGAACGGGAAGTCGCTCGTCGACGCCGCGGCCGAGGTCGGCTACGCGGCCGAGTTCTTCCGCTGGTTCTCCGAGGAGGCGGTGCGACCCGGCGGCGAGTACGGCGAGGCCCCCGCCGGGGGCGTACGCACCCTGGTGTCGCACCGCCCGGTGGGCGTGGCCGCGCTGGTCACCCCGTGGAACTTCCCGGCCGCGATGGCGACCCGCAAGATCGCCCCGGCGCTCGCGGCCGGCTGCACGGTCGTGCTCAAGCCGGCCGCCGAGACGCCGCTGACCGCGCTCGCCGTGACCCGCCTGCTCACCGAGGCCGGCGTACCGGACGGCGCGGTGGAGGTCGTCACGACCACGGACGCCGCGGGCGTCGTCTCCGCATGGCTCTCCGACGACCGCGTGCGGAAGGTGTCGTTCACCGGCTCGACCGGCGTCGGCCGGACGCTGCTGCACCAGGCGGCCGACCGGGTGCTCAACGCCTCGATGGAGCTGGGCGGGAACGCACCGGTCGTCGTCACCGAGGACGCCGACCTCGACCAGGCCGTGGCCGGAACGATGATCGCGAAGTTCCGCAACGGCGGGCAGGCGTGCACCGCGGCGAACCGGATCTACGTGCACAGCGACGTCGCCTTCGACTTCCTCGCCCGGCTCGGCGCCGAGGTCGAGAAGCTCACGGTCGGCCCGGCCGCCGACGGCGCCGCGATCGGCCCGGTCATCTCGGCCGCCGCGCTGCACCGGATCACCGAGGCCGTCGACCTCGCCGTCCGCGAGGGCGCCCGGATCTCGCACCGCGCCGAGCTGCCCGACGCCCCCGGCTACTTCTACCCGCCGACCGTCCTGGCCGACGTCGCGCCGGACGCCACGATCCTCCGCCAGGAGATCTTCGGCCCGGTCGCGCCGGTCGTCGTGTGGCGCGACGAGGATGAGCTGATCCGGCTGGTGAACGACACCGAGTACGGGCTCGCGGCGTACGTCTTCGCCGGCGAGCTGGGCCGCGCGATCCGCCTCGGCGAGCGGATCGACGCCGGCATGGTCGGCATCAACCGCGGCCTCGTCTCCGACCCGTCGGCGCCGTTCGGTGGCGTGAAGCAGAGCGGACTCGGGCGCGAGGGCGCCCGCGACGGGCTGCGCGAGTTCCAGGAGACGCAGTACCTCAGCGTGGACTGGTCCTGACTATTGTTCGGACCCGAATGATCGCCTAGGGTCGCCGCATGCGCGTCCTCGTGATCCAGCACGACCACTCCTCGCCGATCGGCCCGGTGGGCGAGCGGTTCAACGACCACGGGTACGACGTGGTGACCCACGCGGTGGTCGCGGAGGAGCACTTCGAGTCGCCGGGCGTGACGACGGACTTCCCCGACTTCACCTCCTTCGACGCCGTGGTGCCGATGGGCGCGCCGTGGTCGACGTACGACACGGCCACGATCGGCAGCTGGGTCGTCCCCGAGCTCGAGGGGCTGCGCGCGGCCGACGCCGCGGGCGTGCCGGTGCTCGGCATCTGCTTCGGCGGCCAGCTGCTCGCCGAGGCCCACGGCGGCAGCGTGCGGCTCACCGACCGGCCGGAGGTCGGGTGGTACGACGTCGCGTCGTCGGATCCCGACCTCGTCCCCGCCGGCCCGTGGTTCGAGTGGCACTACGACGCCTGGACGCTGCCGCCCGGTGCGACCGAGATCGCGCGCAACGCGAACGCGTCGCAGGCGTTCGCGCTGCGCCGCAACCTCGCCGTGCAGTTCCACCCCGAGCTGACCAGCGCGATGCTCACCGGGTGGCTCGCGTACGGCGGGGACGCCAAGGCCCGCGACTTCGGGCTGGACCCCGTCACGCTCCTCGCGCGCACCCGCGCCGTCGACGACCGCAGCCGGTCGCGCGCGCACGCCCTGGTGGACGGCTTCCTCGCCCGCGTCGTCAGCGCAGCTCAGTACGCCTGACCAGCGTCCGCAGCCCGCGTGCGACCTCGAGCCGCTCGGGCTCGGCCATCCCGGCGACCAGCCACGCCTCGGCGCCGTTGAACTCCGGGAACAGCCGCTCCATGAACCTCTTGCCGTCGTCCGTGAGCGACAGCAGCACCCGGCGCGCGTCGTCGGGATGCACATCGCGCGCGAGCAGCCCCTTGCCGACCAGGGTCTGCTGGACGCCGGTCAGCGTCGCCTTGGAGATGCCGGCCTCCGCCGCGACGTGCCGGCACTCGCTCTCGCCCCAGGTCCACACCACCCACAGCACGACCCAGGCGGTCCACGTCAGTCCGCGGGGGGCGAGCACGGTCCGCTCCAGGTGGGTCCGCAGCGCATGGGCGGCCCGATGGACGCTCGACACCACCGCCATCGCCGTGATGTCGATGCCGTCACCGTCGTACCGGACCGTGGTCATGACGGCACGCTAGGCAGTCCGCTCCTCGCGCACCCGGGCCGAAAGACCCGAGATCCGGACCGGGATCGCGCGAACTGGAACTCGTTCTACTCTGCCTCCATGGCCCCCTCCACCGTCACGCACCCCTGCGACCCGGTCGACCTGGCGTTCGTCGACACCGCCTCCCACCGGTTCTCCAACAGCGTCGCGCTGCGCATCACGCCGGAGCAGCTCTTCGAGGTGCTGGCCGACGCGAGCGCCTGGCCGCGGTGGGCGAAGGTGATCACCCACGTCGAGTGGACGACTCCGGAGCCGCGGGGTGTCGGCACGACGCGGACGGTCACGATGCGCGGCGGCCTCGTCGGCGAGGAGGAGTTCCTCGCGTGGGAGGAGCACACGCTGCTCGCCTTCCGGTTCAACAGCGCGTCGGAGAAGCGCATCCGCGCCTTCGCCGAGCGGTACGACGTGGTCGCCACCCCCACCGGGTGCACGCTGACCTGGACCTTGGCGCTCGACGTCACCGGCGCGGCCCGGCTCACGCTGACGCCGAGCCGCCCGGTCCTGAACGTGACCTTCCGCTGGTTCCTGCGGAACCTCAGGCGCTACACCGACAGGCGTTTCGCCGTGTCCTAGGCCGGCGTGTTTCCTCTCGCGTACGGCGGGTACGACATCCCCAGCAGCCAGCAATGCGTAGCCGCATCGCGATCACGACAATCTGGGGGGTGACCGGCTGGTGTCCGGTTGGCCTTCGATGTCGCGATCAGAGACGCTCGACCCTGCAGCGCTGTCGGCACACACCGCGCGGAGCATCGTCGGGGACGTGTGCGCGAGCGCCGACATGCCCGCCGACACGACCGACACCGCACTGCTGCTGGTGAGCGAGGTCGTCACCAATGCGGTGAACCATGGGCGGGGCCGGCCGGTTCTCGACGTCCAGGTGGCCCCTGACCGGCTCTCGGTCAGCGTCAGCGACAGCGCGCCCGGGGCCCCCGAGGTCCGCCGGGACAATCCGCTCCTGGCCGACGGTGGTCGCGGCATGCTGCTGGTCGAGACCCTCGCCTCCCGATGGGGGATCGACCGCCGACCCGGCGGGAAGCGGGTCTGGTTCGAGCTGGACCGCAGCTGACTCGTCGCGTTCGACCGACCGTTTCACTCTTCCCGGCGATCACCCGTGCGGGTGAAGGCGACCCAGCAGCCGGTGGCAAAGCCTCACGCCACCACGGGTTGTGCGACTCTTGCCGCTCACGGTGATCGGCGTCGGTCGCTGACAGCGCGGGGAGAGGGGGCTGGATGCCGGGCTTTGACGTCGACGGCACTGGGCCGCCCGGCGCTGAGGTGCGCGCATCCGCCGAAGGACCCGGCTTCGTGAAGAGCGAGCTCAGCGAGACCCTCGGGACCGACGGCGAACGGCTCGACATGGGTCCTGGACTGAACCGGGTCTGCGCGGCCGCTCTCCGCCTGCTGAAGAGCTCCTCGGCCCTGGTTTCCCTGACCGGCCGCGACGATGTCCACGTCGTCGGCGGCGCCGGGCTGTCCTCGACCTCCGTCGGCCTCGACGTCGCCACCGCGGACTCGATCTGCGCCCGGGTCGCCGAGGCGGGCACGGCTCGGGTCGTGGTGGACGCGACGGCCGAGCCCGACCTGGCCGGCATCCCGGCCGTGGCTGCCGGCATCGTCGGCTCCTACCTCGGAGTCCCCCTCGTCACCGCGGACGGCACGACCCGAGGCGCTCTGTGCGTGTACGAGCCGGTCCCACGCTCCTGGACCAGCGACGACCTGGTCGTGCTCGAGGAGCTCGGCCGGTGGGTCGTCACCGAGCTGGAGTTCGCCCATGCCCTCACGGGGCAGGAGGGTGACCGGCTGGCCTGGCGGCTCGCCGTCGACGCCGCAGGGGTCGGCGCGTTCGAGTGGGACCTCACCACCGGCGAGCTGCGCTGGGACGCCCGGCTCCTGGAGCTGTTCGGGACCTCCGAGGCGTCGTTCGGTGCCACCATCGAGGCGTTCGAACGCCTGGTCCATCCCGAGGACCGGGCGCGGGTCACCGAGGCGCTGACGGAAG
The DNA here is from genome assembly GCF_022761125.1 of Nocardioides sp. SR21. Classification (GTDB taxonomy): domain Bacteria; phylum Actinomycetota; class Actinomycetes; order Propionibacteriales; family Nocardioidaceae; genus Nocardioides. The sequence goes on from NZ_JAKWJR010000010.1 coordinate 133,357, forward strand.
CGATCGACAGCTGCGGCGAGTACGCCGCCGAGTACCGCATCGTCCGCCCGGACGGCGAGTCCCGCTGGGTCAGCGCGCGCGGCCGCGCCCTCGCCGACCGCCCGGGCGGCCGCGCCGTACAGGTCCTCGGCGCCGCGTACGACACCACCGCCGTGCGAGACGGCGACGCCCGGGTCGGGCGCGTGCTCGAGTCGATGCCGACCGCGTTCTTCCAGCTCGACGGCGACTGGCGGTTCAGCTATGCCAACTCCGAGGCCGAGCGGCTGCTCGCCACGAGCCACAGTGACCTCGTCGGCAGCACGATCTGGGAGCTGTTCCCGGAGGCGGTCGGCAGCGACTTCGAGACCTTCTATCGACGTGCCGTCGAGACCGGTGAGCCGCAGGCGTTCGACGCGTACTACCCCGCACCCTTGGACGCCACGTACGAGGTGCGCGCCTGGCCGTCGCCGGACGGGCTGGCGGTGTACTTCGTCGACGTGACCGCGCGCCACCAGGCGCAGCGCCAGCTCGACGAGACCGCCCGCCGCGCCCGCATCGTGGCCGAGGTCTCCGGCGCGACCTCGGGCACCCTGGACCCCACCGAGGGGGTCAGCCGGCTCGCCGAGATCCTCGTCCCGTTGCTCGCGGACTGGTGCGTGGTCACCCTCGTCGAGGACGTCAACGCCGGCGACTGGCGACGCGGCTTGCGCGACGTCGGCTGGGCCCACGCCGAGCCGACGAGCCGGGAGCTCGTGCGGCGCTATGCCGACCTGAGGCTCGGCGCCATGTCCGACGACTCGTTCCTCGCCCAGGCACTCTCCCAGCGCGACCCCATCGTCATCGAGGCGGACGCGGCGGAGCGGGTCGCCTCCGTCCTCGCGCCGGGCGAGGCCCAGGAGCTCCTGCGGACCCTCGACCCGGCCTCGGCCATCGTCGTCCCGCTGCGCGGGCGCAACCGCACCGTCGGGGTGCTCTCCGCGTTCCGTGGCCAGGACCGGGTGCGGTTCTCCCGCGACGACCAGGAGCTCCTCGCCGACGTCGGCACCCGAGCCGGGCTCGCGCTGGACAACGCCCGGCTGTACGCCGAGCAGCGCGACCTCGCCGAGACGCTGCAGCGCAGCCTCCTGACAGAACCACCCCAGCCCGACCACCTGCGCATCGCCGTGCGCTACCAGCCCGCCGCCGAGGTGGCGCAGGTGGGCGGGGACTGGTACGACGCGTTCCTCCAGCCTCACATCGACCCCGTCCGGGCCGGCGTCATCCCCGAACCCGCCGGCCCCACTCCCGCCAGCGACGATGAGGACCCGGCCGAGGCCGCCGCCCGCCGGGCCGCTCTGGAGGTGGCGGTCAACGTCGGCGCCGTCGACACCGTCGTCGTGATCGGCGACGTGGTCGGTCACGACGTGGCCGCCGCGGCGGCGATGGGCCAGGTCCGGGGGCTGCTGCGCGGCATCGCCGTACACAGCGGGGCCACGCCCGCGGACGTCGTACGAGGCCTCGACCACGCGATGGCCGCCCTGCAGGTCGACACCACCGCCACCGCGGTCGTCGCTCGCATCGAGCACGACCCTGCCTACTTCCCCGGCTCGCCCGGCACCGCACCTCGAGCGGTCCGGGTCCGCTTCGCCAACGCCGGCCACCCGCCGCCGGTCCTGGTCTCGCCGGACGGCACCGCCACGGTCCTCGAGTCAGCCGAGGGGGCTGACCTGCTGCTCGGCCTCGACCCGCGCACGCAGCGCCGCGAGCAGACCGCCACCCTCGAACGGGGCGCCACGCTCATCCTCTACACCGACGGACTCGTCGAACGTCGAGGGCAGCTCGTCGATGACGGCATCGCCGCCCTCACCTCCCTGCTCGGCGACCTGATGAGCAGCGACGTGTCCCTCGAGGAGCTCTGCGACGCGCTCCTGAGCCACCTCGTCCCCGACAACGCCGAGGACGACGTGGCACTCCTGGCTGTCCGCCTGATCGAGTAGTGGCCGCGGGGCCGGCGCCGACCTGCTGCAGACGACAGAGGCCCTGACCAGCGCGAACGCTGGTCAGGGCCTCTGTGTCGGAGCCGCCTGTCGGAATCGAACCGACGACCTTCTCATTACGAGTGAGATGCTCTACCGACTGAGCTAAGGCGGCGTGCTGTTCAGCCAGGCTGAACAACCCGGAGAAGTATACGGACGCCGGTCCGGTGCGCGAAAACGGCACCAGGACCGGCGTCCAAGGCTCCTAGAGGCACGAGCGAACGCGACAACGCCGTACCCGTCGGAGAGCTCGAGAGGAGCGGCCGATCAGGCCGCGAGGACGACCTTCGACGTGGTGGTCGACGCCTTGCCGGTGAGCATGGACTGGTCGGCGCCGCACCAGCAGGTGAAGCGGACCAGGATGCCGGCGGCGGTCGTGTCCATCGCCGTGATCTGGCTCGGGAAGATCAGCTGGCGCTTGGCGCACGCGGTGCAGTTGTGGTCGAACATGGGGACCCTCCCTCAGAAGACGGTGATGGTGACAGCACCATTGTTCGACACTTGTAGCCATAGGGCTAGCCTTGCTTTCCTTCGGAAACCATAGGGATAACCTAGGGTTGTGGGCATGCTCTCACTGCACCAGCTGACGTGCTTCCTCGCGACGTACGAGCACGGGTCGCTCACCGCCGCGGCCGAGGAGCTCGGCTACGCGCAGCCGTCGGTCTCCGAGCAGATCCGCGGCCTCGAGAAGTCGCTCGGGGTGCCGCTGTTCCGCCGCGTCGGGCGCGGCGTCGTGCCGACCACCGTCGCGGACACCCTGCGCCCGCACGCCGAGCGGGTGCTGGCCGCGGTCGACGACGCCCAGCGCGCGGTGCAGAGCGCGAAGTCGTTCGAGACCGGCACCATCCGCTTCGGCATGTTCGGTACGGCGCGGTTGTACGCCGGCGCCGGACTGGTCGCCGACGTCCTGTCGCGCTACCCCGGCGTCCGGGTCGAGCTGATCGGGCAGAACTCGACCGACGTGCAGGAGGACCTGCGGCGCGGCCGGATCGAGGCCGCGATGATCGCGGTGCCGACCGTCGGCAGCGAGGGCCTTGACGTCACCCCGGTGGCGCGCGACGAGCTCGTCTACATCAGCGCCGACCCGACCCACCTCGAGTCGCCGGTGGGTGCGAGCCGGCTGGCGCAGGCCGCGCTGGTGATGCCGGAGACGACCTGGCGCGCCGACGACTCGACCCGCAAGGTGCTGCGCCAGATGCTGCTCGAGACCGGCCGCAACCCGCAGACCCGGATCGAGGTCGAGGACGTCGAGACCGCCGTCGAGCTGGTCGGGATGGGGTACGCCGACTCCGTGATCCCCAAGGGCGCCGCGCTCCAGCTGCTCCCGCGACTCGCTCCCAAGGCCGGCTGGGTGTCGATGCGGCCGCGGCAGTACGACATGTTCGCGGTCGTGCACCGCGCCGGCGCGACGCTCTCGCCGGCGGCGCGGCTGATGATCGAGCTGGCCACCAAGCGGATCCAGGAGATCGCCGACCCGATTCGCCCGCGCGGATCCGGGTAACTATCGAGCATGGCCGCCGAGCAGATCGTCCGTGACTTCCTCGACCACCTCGCGCGCGCCGAGGTCGAGCAGGCGCTGGTCCTGCTGGACCCCGGGGTGGAGTGGCGCAACACCGGGATGCCGACGTACCGCGGCGACAAGGTGCACGCGATGCTGCGCGACATGGTGAGCCGGGGCGTGACGCTCCAGGTGGAGTGGCACCACGTGGCGGACAGTGGCGACGTGGTGCTCACCGACCGCACCGACGTGCTCGGCTACGGCTCCTGGAACACGTCGTTCCGCGTGCGCGGCACGTTCGAGCTCAAGGACGGCCGGATCGCGGTGTGGGACGACTCGTTCAGCTGGCTCGAGCTGCTCGGCTCCGGCGCGGCCGGGCTGGTGCGGATGCTCAGCAGCTGAGCCCGTCCTCCGGGACGGCGCCGTCGATCAGGTAGGCCTCGGTCGCCTCGTCGACGCAGTCGTTGCCGGAGTTGTAGCCGGTGTGCCCGTCGCCGTCGCGGCTGATCAGCACACCCGACTCGAGCTGGTCGGCGAGGTTCACGGCCCATTCGTACGGCGTGGCCGGGTCGCGGGTCGTGCCGATGACCACGATCGGCGCCGCGCCGGCGGCGCGCACGTCGCGCGCCCGCTCCGTCGACTCGACCTCGATCCCGCCGCAGCTCATCATGCTCCAGGCGAACACGGTCCCGAACGTCGGCGAGGCCTCCTCGAAGTCGGGGAGGTTCGCCGGCACCTCGTCGGCCGTGATGGCGAACGGGTCGTCGAGGCAGTTGATCGCGTAGATCGCCTCGGAGCTGTTGTCGGTGTAGCCGCTGGGCCCGCGCGAGTGGTAGAGGTCGGACAGTTGCAGCAGCACCGACCCGTCGCCGTCGAGGCCCGTCTGCAGCGCCTGGTCGAGGATCGTCCAGTAGTCGCGGCTGTAGAGCGGCAGCACGATGCCGTAGAACGCGTTGCCGACCTCCAGGAGCCGGTCGGAGCCGGTCTCCAGCGGCTGCTCGTCGACGTCGTCGAGGAAGCTGCGGATCCGGGACAGCCCCTCGTCGACCGAGTCACCGAGGAAGCAGTCGCCCTCGTCGACGCAGTGCTGCACGTAGGCCTGCAGCGCAGTCTGGAAGCCGGCGGCCTGCTGGAGGCTCAGCTCGCGCGAGCTGATCGACAGGTCGACGGCGCCGTCCAGCACCAGCCGCCCGACGCGGTCGGGGAACAGGTCGGCGTACGTCGCGCCGAGCTTCGTGCCGTACGACGCCCCGAAGTAGGTCATCTCGGACTCGCCGAGCGCCGCCCGCAGCACGTCCATGTCGCGCGCGGCCTCGATCGTGGAGACGTGCGCGGCCAGGTCGCCGGAGCGGTCGGAGCAGCCGGCGCCGAAGGCGTCGACCCAGTGCTCGTACTGCGCGACCTCCTCGTCGGTGTCCGGGTCGGGGTCCTCGGCGACGTACTCGTCGAGCTCGTCGTCGGTGAGGCAGTCGACGGCGTCGCTGGAGCCGGTGCCGCGGGGGTCGAAGCCGACGACGTCGTAGACGTCGGTGACCGGGGACCGGAACACCTGCGCCGCGTTGGCGGCGTAGTCGGTGCCGGGGGCTCCGGGGCCACCCGGGTTCACGACCAGCGAGCCGATCCGGTCGTCGGGGTCGCTCGCGGGGACCTTGAGCACGGCGATCTCGATCGTCTCGCCCGACGGGTCGGCGTAGTCGAGCGGGACCGTGAGCTGCGAGCAGAGGTTGCCGTCGCCGCACGAGTCCCAGCTCAGCTCCTGGGAGTAGAACTCCGCGAGGTCGGGGCGGGGCGCGTCGGTGGCGCCGGCCTCCGGCGTCGTGGTCGGGACCGTGGACGGGGTCGCGGACGGGCTGTCGTCGGCGGTCAGGACCACCGCGGCGGTGATCGCCGAGCCCATGACCAGGCCGAGCACCACGAGGAGCGCGACCGCTCGCCGGATGGTCATCCCGCCCTCGCCTCCGGCGCGACCAGCGCGAGCATCATGGACTCCAGCGCCAGCGGCGGCTGCACGTTGAACTCCAGCATCTGCTCCCGGGCCTCGAAGATCGCGGCGATCCGGCGCAGGTTGGTCTCCGGCGTGGAGACCCGCGCGAGCAGCTCGACGTCGCGGCGGATCTCCTCGTTCACCAGCGGCGTCGTCGCCCCGGACGACAGCGCGATCGCGTCGCGGTAGACCGACGCCAGGTCCATCAGCCCGCGGTCGACCACGTCGAGGTGGCGCCGCTTGGCGCGCGTCTTCTGGTCCTTCTCCATCTCGCGGAGCGCGGGGGCGTACTCCTTCGGCCGGCGGCCGCGCTCGACCACGCCGTACGCCGTGTCGAGCTCGGCCTTCTCACGCGCGTCGAGGTCGGCGGTGATCACCTCGGCCTCCTGCTTGGCGACCTCGTTGAGGCTGGCCGCGGCGTCCATGCAGGCGCCGAGCGAGGTCAGCTTCGCGGGGATCGCGACGACCGCACGGCGCCGGTTGCGGGTGTCCTCGTCGCGGGCCAGCGCCTTCGCCCGGCCGATGTGGCCCTGGCTGGCGCGGGCGGCGTACGTCGCGTGCGCGGGGTCGATGCCGGAGCGCGTCAGGAAGTCCGCGACGTCGTCGGCCGTCGGCGTGGTCAGCGTGACCAGCCGGCAACGCGATCGGATCGTGGGGAGCACGTCCTCGACCGTCGGGGTGCAGAGCATCCACACCGTGCGGGCGGCCGGCTCCTCGATCGCCTTGAGCAGCGCGTTGCAGGCCTGCTCGGTCAGCCGGTCGGCGTCCTCCACGATCATGATCTGCCAGCCGCGCCCCACCGGCGCCATCGCGGAGTGCCGGACCAGGTCACGCACCTCCTTCACGCCGATCGACAGCTTCTGGGTGCGCACCACCTCGACGTCCGGGTGGCTGCCGGCCAGCGCGGTGCGGCACTCCTGGCACTCGCCGCAGCCGTTGCGGTCGCACTGCAGCGCGGCGGCGAAGGCGATCGCGGCGTTCGACCGACCCGATCCCGGAGGACCGGTGAACAGGAACGCGTGGCTCATCCCGTGCCCGTCGACCGCGGCCTCCAGGGTCTCGATGACCCGGTGCTGGCCGACCAGGCCGTCCCAGACCGTCATCGAGCCGCCCGAGTGAGCAGTGGGGCGACGCGGTCGCGGATCGCGGCGGCGATCTCGTCGATCTCCGCACGGGCGTCGAGCACGAGGTAGTGGTCGGGGTCGGCCTTGGCCATCCGCAGGAACCCGTCGCGCACCCGCAGGTGGAACTCCAGCGACTCCCCCTCGATCCGGTCGCGCTCGGCGAAGCGGCCGAGCCCGTGCGCCGGCTCGAGGTCGAGGACGACGGTCAGGTGCGGGCGCAGGTCGCGGGTGGCCCAGCGGGCGACCTTCTCGACCTCGTCGACGTCGAGCGCGCGGCCGGCGCCCTGGTAGGCCAGCATCGAGTCGACGTACCGGTCGGTGATCACGACCTCCCCGCGCTCCAGCGCGGGGAGCACCACGGTGTCGATGTGCTCGGACTTGTCGGCGGCGTACAGCAGCGCCTCGGTGCGGTCCGACAGCTGGCCGGTCTCGGGGCTCAGCACGATGTCGCGGAGCTTCTTGCCCACCTCGGTGTCGCCGGGCTCGAACGTGAGGCGTACGGCGTAGCCCTCGCCGGCCAGCCAGTCGCGCAGCAGCCCCGACTGGGTGGACTTGCCCGAGCCCTCGCCGCCCTCGAAGCACACGAACACGCCGGTCTCGGCGTACGTCCCGGCGCTGCTCACGCGCACAGCCTAGGCGGCGGGTCCGACGACGCGCGCATGGTGTCGTCGTCCACTGTCGATCCGCCGCTGCCGTTTCACCATGTGATGCAGACGAACCTGCACTTCCCACGGTGTGCACGCCATGGGAAGTGCAGGTTCACCTACATACCGTGGTGAAACTGCGCCAGGAGGGGCCGGCGAACCACCACCGGAGACGCGAGGAGCCCCGAGTCCCACCTCGGTCAGGTGAGGCAGGTCTCGGGGCTCGTCGACAGCGTTGGCCGCCGCGGACCGATCGCATTGGTGTGTGACGATCAAGCCTGATCCGCGGCGGTCGACCAGTATCGACCACCGACCGGTCGCGATCCAACCGGCGCGGTCACAGCCCCTGCGCCAGTCGGTGGTACGCCGCGTTCCACCTCAGCTCCTTGGCCAGGCCGCGGATCGTGGTGTCGGCGTCGACCAGCACCAGCTCGGTGCCGGTCATCTCCGCGAGGTCCTCGACGTGCTCGGCGGTCAGGGCGGTGGACAGCACCGTGTGGTGCGGTCCGCCGGCCATCAGCCAGCCCTCGGTCGACGTGCGGAGGTCGGGCGCCGGTCGCCACACCGCGCGGGCCACCGGGAGGTTCGGCAGCGGCGCGTCCGGCGGGACGACCTCGACCTCGTTGGCGACGAAGCGGAACCGCTCGCCGAGGTCCGCCAGGCCGAGGACGATCGCGTCACCGGCGGCGGCGTCGAACACCAGTCGGACCGGGTCCTCACGACCGCCGATGCCGAGCGGGTGGATCTCCAGCTTGGGGCGCTCGCCCGACATGCTCGGGCAGACCTCGAGCATGTGCGCGCCGAGGATCTTCTCCTCGCCGGGGACCAGGTGGTACGTGTAGTCCTCCATGAACGACGTGCCGCCGGGCAGGCCGGCCGCGACCGTCTTGAGGGTCCGCACCATGACCGACGTCTTCCAGTCGCCCTCACCTCCGAAGCCGTAGCCGTCGGCCATCAGGCGCTGGACGGCGAGGCCGGGGAGCTGGCGCAGGCCGCCGAGGTCCTCGAAGTTCGTGGTGAACGCGGCGAAGCCGCCCTCGGTGAGGAAGCCGCGCAGGCCGGCCTCGATGCGGGCGCCGTAGCGCAGCGACTCGTGGCGGTCGCCGCCGGGCAGCAGATCGGCGGAGACGTCGTACGTGTCGGCGTACTCCTGGACGAGCGCGTCGATGTCGGCGTCCGCGACCGCGTCGACGACGGCGACCAGGTCGTTGACGCCCCACGTGTTCACGGAGACGCCGAAGCGGCGCTCGGCCTCGACCTTGTCGCCCTCGGTGACCGCGACGTTGCGCATGTTGTCGCCGAAGCGGGCCAGCTTGAGGCCGGTCATCTCGGCGCGGCCGAGCGCGGCGCGAGCCCAGACGCCGACGCGGCGGGCGACCTCGGGATCGTCGGCGTGGCCGGCGATCGTCTTGCGGGTGACGCCCATCCGGGTTTGCACGGCTGCGAACTCGCGGTCGCCGTGCGCGGCCTGGTTGAGGTTCATGAAGTCCATGTCGATCTCGGCCCACGGGAGCGCCTGGTTCGCCTGCGTGTGCAGGTGGAGCAGGGGCTTGCGCAGGGCGTCGAGACCGGTGATCCACATCTTCGCCGGGCTGAACGTGTGCATCCACGCGATCACGCCGACGCACGCGTCGTCCGCGGTCGCGTCGAGCAGCGCACGCCGGATCGCGTCACCGCCGGTGAGCACGGGCTTGGTGACGACGCGGACCGGCAGCTGCGGCGACGCGTCGAGCTTGGCCGCGATCTCGGCGGAGTTGGCGGCGACCTGGTCGAGGACCTCGGGACCGTAGAGGTGCTGGCTCCCGGTGAGGAACCAGATCTCCTGCTGCTTGTCGTTCACGCGTTCCCTCCGGCCTGGCCGTAGACGTTCTGGTAGCGGTCGTGGAGCGAGTCGATGTGCTCCTGGGCGATCGGCAGCGGCGTGCCGAGCTGGCGCGAGATGTGCACCGTGCGGGCGACGTCCTCGACCATCACGGCGGCCTTGACCGCCGAGCGGGCGTCCTTGCCGATCGTGAACGGCCCGTGGTTCTGCATCAGGACGGCGGGCGAGCGGCTCTCGCGCAGGGTCTCGACGATGCCGCGGCCGATGGAGTCGTCGCCGATCAGCGCGAACGGCCCGATCGGGATCTCACCGCCGAACTCGTCGGCGGCCATCGTCAGCACGCAGGGCACCGCCTCGCCGCGGGCCGCCCAGGCGGTGGCGTACGTCGAGTGCGTGTGCACGACGCCGCCGACGTCGGGCAGGTGCCGGTAGACGTAGGCGTGCGCGGCGGTGTCCGAGCTCGGCGCTCGGGTGCCCTCGACGAGGTGGCCGTCGAGGTCGCAGACGACCATCGCGTCGGCGTCGAGGTCGTCGTACGAGACACCGGACGGCTTGATCACGAACAGGTCCTCGCCCGGGACGCGGCCCGAGACGTTGCCGGCGGTCCAGACGACGAGGCCGTAGCGGGTCAGCTCCTGGTGGAGCGTCGCGACCTCCTCGCGGAGCTGCTGGATCGCGTCGCTCATCGCCGCGCCTCCCGCCGGATCGCCTTGAGCCGGCGCATCACCTCGTTGGCGCCGCGGCCGAAGTAGTCGTGCAGGGTGCGGTACTCCGCGTAGAGCCTGCGGTACGCCGCCGCGCGCTCCGGGTCGGGCTCGTGCGCGGCCCGCTCGACGCCACCCATCGCCGCGGAGGCCGCGTGGATGTCGGCGTACGCACCGGCCGCGACCGCCGCGTGGATCGCCGAGCCGAGCGCCGGGCCCTGGCTCGAGCGGATCACGGAGATCGGCATGTCCAGCACGTCGGCGTAGATCTGCATGACGAGCGGGTTCTGGAGCAGCCCCCCGGCGACCACGAACTCGCGGACCGGCACGCCGGCCTCGTTGAACGTGTCGACGATGGTGCGTGCGCCGAACGCCGTCGACTCGATCAACGCGCGGTAGACGTCCTCGGGCCGGGTCGCCAGGGTCAGGCCGAGCACGAGTCCGCTGAGCTCGTGGTCGACCAGCACCGAGCGGTTGCCGCTGTGCCAGTCCAGGGCGACGAGGCCGTGCTCGCCGACGGCCTGGGTGCTCGCCTTCTCGGTGAGCAGCTCGTGGACGGACAGCCCGCGGGCCGCCGCCTCCTCGCCGACCGCCGCGGGGACCGAGTGCGTGACGAACCAGTTGAAGATGTCGCCGACGCCGGACTGGCCGGCCTCGTAGCCCCAGAGCTCGGGAGTGACGCCGCCGTCGACGACCCCGCACATGCCCGGGACCTCGCGGAGCACCTCGCCGTTCATGATGTGGCAGGTCGACGTCCCCATGATCGCGAGCATCTGGCCGGGCTCGGTCGACTGCGCGGCGGGCGAGGTCACGTGGGCGTCGACGTTGCCGACCGCGACCACGATCCCGGCCGGGAGACCGGTCCAGGCGGCGGCCTCGTCGGTGAGCCGGCCGGCCTCGGCGCCGAGCCGGCCGGTGACGACCTCGAGCTTGTCGGCGACGAAGTCGGCGAAGTCGAGGTTGAGCTCGGCCAGGAAGTCACGGGTGGGATAGGTGCCGTCCTGGAAGATGCCCTTGTAGCCGGCGGTGCAGGCGTTGCGGACGTAGGTGCCGCAGAGCTGCCAGATGATCCAGTCGGCCGCCTCGACCCAGTGCTCGGTGGCGGCGTACGTCGCCGGCGCCTCCTCGAGCAGCTGCAGGCCCTTGGCGAACTCCCACTCCGAGGAGATCAGCCCGCCGTAGCGCGCCAGCCAGGCCTCGCCGCGCTTGGCCGCGAGCGCGTTGATCCGGTCGGCCTGCGGCTGCGCGGCGTGGTGCTTCCAGAGCTTCACGTAGGCGTGCGGGTCGGAGGCGAAGCCCTCGACCTCGTTGAGCGGCGTGCCGTCGGCGGTCGTGGGGACCATCGTGCAGGCGGTGAAGTCGGTGCCGATCCCGATCACGAGGGTCGGGTCGATGCCCGCGGCGCGGACCGCGGCCGGGACCGCGGTCTTGAGCACGTCCACGTAGTCCGACGGGACCTGGAGGGCCCAGTCCGGGCCGAGCGGGGTGCCGTCCGGCAGCGCCTGCTCGAGCACGCCGTGGGCGTACTCGTGCACCGCGGTGCCGAGCTCGGCGCCGTCGGCGACGCGGACCACGACCGCCCGACCGGACAGGGTCCCGAAGTCGACGCCTACTACGAATGCCATCTCGGCGACCCCCTGGATGTGAACGTTCACGAATTGTGAACGTTCACATCGGCGTCGTCAAGTGGTCCGCGGGCCGGCCGTCGATCCGCGCACCACCAGGGAGGTGGGCACCAGGTCGACCGTCGGCTGCTCCTCACCGGCGAGCACCCGCTCGAGCAGGTCCATGGCGCGCCGGCCGAGCTCGGCGAAGTCCTGGTGCACGCTGGTCAGCGGCGGATCGAGGTACGCCGCCTCCGGGAGGTCGTCGAAGCCGACCACGGAGATGTCCGCGGGCACCCGGCGGCCGGCCTCGCGCAGCGCCGCCATCACGCCGATCGCCATCTGGTCGTTGGCGGCGAAGATCGCGGTGACGTCGGGGTCGCGCGCGAGCGAGGCGCCGGCGGCGTACCCGCTCCGGGCGCTCCAGTCGCCGCCCCAGCGCAGCGGCGGCACCGGCCGGCCCCACGCCTCGAGCTCGAGCCGCCAGCCCTCGACCCGCGCGGTCGCCTCGGCCCAGCCCGGCGGGCCGGCGACCTGGACGACCGTGTGGTGGCCGAGCTCGAGCAGGTGCCGGGTGGCCAGCTGGGCGCCCTGGACGTTGTCGACGCCGGCGGTCAGCGGCACTCGCGACAGGTCGCCCTCGACGACCAGCATGGGCACGCCGATGTCGGCCTCGGTGTCGAAGCGCAGCAGCGACTCGCGCGGGACGATCAGCACCACCGCCTCGACGCCGAGCTGGAGCAGCTCCTCGACGGCCTCCTGGGTGTCACGCTCGCTGAGCTCGTGGAGCGTGCTGACCGAGAGCCGGTAGCCGGCCTTGCGGGCGGCGGCGTCGAGCGCCAGCGACACCTGCTGCGGGCCGTACTGGCTGGTGCCCCAGATCGCGACGCCGATCAGGCCGGAGTGCTTGAGCGCGAGCAGCCGCGCGGACTGGTTGCGCCGGTAGCCGAGCTCGGCGATCGCGTCCTGCACCCGCGCCGCCGTCTCGGGCCGGACGCTGGCCGGGTCGTTGAGGACCCGCGACACCGTCTGGTGCGAGACGTTCGCGCGCGCCGCGACGTCGGCCATCGTGGGCTGACGCTTCCGGTTGCTCGCTGGCATGCGCGCAGGCTATCCACCACTGGGGGCGTTGGGCGGCCACTCGGTGGGGTCGACGACGCGGGTTCACCATGTGATGCAGGCGAACCCGCACTTCTCATGGCGTGCAGGCCGTGTGAAGTGCAGGTTCGACCACATCACATGGTGAACCCGCACCCGCCCCGCCCACAGCCCTAGGACTTCTTGGCCGCGGCCTTCTTGGTGGTCTTCTTCGCGGCGGTCTTCTTGGCCGCCTTCTTGGCGGGCGCCTTCTTCGCGCCCTTCTTGGCGGCCTTCTTCGCCGGGCCCTTGGCGCGGCGCTCGGCGAGCAGCTCGGCGGCGCGCTCGATGGTGATCGACTCGACGGTGTCCTCCTTGCGGAGGGTGGCGTTGTACTCGCCGTCGGTGACGTACTCGCCGAAGCGACCCGCCTTCACGACCACCGGCTGCTTGGAGACCGGGTCCTCGCCGAGCTCCTTGAGCGGCGCGGCGGCCGCGGCGCGACCGCGCTGCTTGGGCTGGGCGTAGATCCGCAGCGCCTCGTCGAGCGTGATGCTGAGCAGCTGGTCCTCGGAGGTCAGCGAGCGGGAGTCGGTGCCCTTCTTGAGGTACGGCCCGTAGCGGCCGTTCTGGGCGGTGATCTCCTCGCCGTCCTCGGCGACGCCGACCACGCGCGGCAGCGACAGCAGCTTGAGCGCGTCGTCGAAGGTGATGGTGTCCAGCGACATCGACTTGAACAGCGAGCCGGTGCGCGGCTTGTCGCCCTTCTTCGCGTCCTCGGGCAGCACCTCGGTGACGTACGGGCCGAAGCGCCCGTTCTTGGCGACGATCTGCAGGCCGGACTCCGGGTGCACGCCGAGCTCGATCTCCTCGCCGGCCGGGTTCGCGAGCAGCTCCTTGGCCTTGGCCACGGTGAGCTCGTCGGGCGGCAGGTCGTCGGGCACGTTCGCGCGGACGGCGTACGCGTTGCCCTCGTCGTCGGGGCCCTCGAGGTACGGGCCGTAGCGCCCGACGCGCAGGTTGATGCCGTCCTCGGGCGTGCCGACGGGGAACGTCGCGAGCTCGCGGGCGTCGATCTCGCCGAGACCGTCGACCAGCGGCTTGAGGCCGACGACGGAGTCGGAGCCGTAGTAGAACTCGCCGAGCTCGGTCTTGAGGTCCTTGCGGCCGCCCGCGATCTCGTCGAGGACGTCCTCCATGCCGGCGGTGAACTCGTAGGACACCTGGCGCGGGAAGTGCTCCTCCAGCAGCCGGATCACCGAGAACGCCAGCCACGCCGGCACCAGCGCGGTGCCCTTCTTGTAGACGTAGCCGCGGTTGAGGATCGTGCCGATGATCGAGGCGTACGTCGACGGTCGCCCGATCTCGCGGTCCTCGAGCTCCTTGATCAGCGTGGCCTCGGTGTAGCGGGCCGGCGGCTTGGTCTCGTGGCCGTTCGCGCCGAGCGAGGCAGCGGTGACCGGGTCGCCCTCGTGCAGGTCCGGCAGCGGGACCTGGTCGTCGTCGCTGCGCTTGCCGGCGTCGGTGCCCTCGACGTACGCCTTGAGGAACCCGTGGAACGTGATCACGCGACCGGACGCGGCGAACACGACGTCGCGGCCGTCGGAGGCGGCGCCGCCGACGCGGACCGACACCGACTGGCCGACGGCGTCCTTCATCTGCGACGCGACCGTGCGCATCCAGATCAGCTCGTAGAGCCGGAACTGGTCGCCGGTCAGGCCGGTCTGGGCCGGGGTGCGGAAGCTGTCACCGGCGGGCCGGATCGCCTCGTGCGCCTCCTGGGCGTTCTTGACCTTGCTCGCGTAGGTGCGCGGCGCGTCCGGGAGGTACTCGGCGCCGTACAGCTCGCGGACCTGCGCCCGCGCGGCGTTGATCGCGGCGTCCGACAGCGTCGTCGAGTCGGTACGCATGTAGGTGATGAAGCCGTTCTCGTACAGGCGCTGGGCGACCGACATGGTCACCGACGCGCTCATGCCGAGCTTGCGGCTGGCCTCCTGCTGGAGGGTGGTGGTGCGGAAGGGCGCGTACGGCGAGCGGCGGTACGGCTTGGCCTCGACCGAGCGGACGTCGTACGTGGTGTCGGCGAGCGCGGCGACCAGCGCCTCGGCGGCGGTCCGGTCGAGGTGGACCCGCTCGTCCTTCTTGCTCTTGAGCAGGCCGTCAGGCCCGAAGTCCGATCCGCCGGCCACGCGGCCGCCGTCGATCGAGTGGAGCTTCGCCGGGAACATCCGGGGCTCCTTGGAGGCCCCGGCGTCGAACGTGCCCTCGAGGTCCCAGTACGACGCGACCTTGAACGCCATCCGCTCGCGCTCGCGGGCCACCACGAGGCGAGTCGCGACGGACTGCACCCGGCCGGCGGAGAGGCCGGACATGACCTTCTTCCACAGCACCGGGCTGACTTCGTAGCCGTAGAGGCGGTCGAGGATGCGGCGCGCCTCCTGGGCCTCGACGAGGTCCATGTCGAGCTCGCGCGGGTTGTCGGCGGCCGCGAGGATCGCGGGCTTGGTGATCTCGTGGAACACCATCCGCTTGACCGGGATGTTCTTCGGCTTGAGCTCGTCGAGGAGGTGCCAGGCGATCGCCTCTCCCTCGCGGTCCTCATCGGTGGCGAGGTAGAGCTCGTCGGCGTCCTTGAGCAGGCCCTTGAGCTTGGTGATGTGCGCCTTCTTGTCCCGCGGCACGACGTAGTAGGGCTCGAAGCCGTTGTCGACGTCGACCGCGAGGCGGCCCCACGGCTTGTCCTTGATCTTCGCGGGGGTGTCCGCGGCGCTGTTCGGGAGGTCGCGGATGTGGCCGATGGAGGACTCGACGACATAGCCCTGGCCGAGGTACCCGCCGATCGTGCGGGCCTTCGCCGGGGACTCGACGATCACCAACTTGTGCGCCACTGCGACTTCTTTCTTCCTGCTTCGGGGTGCTCCGGCCGAACACGGTAGCGCGAACGGTCCGAAACCCATTCCCGGCGGCCCTCAACGTTCGCGGGGTGCCCGCCGTCAAGAGAGAGTAGGTGAGAGGCAAGACGGACGACTCGGAGGCCGAGGGATGGACCAACGGACGGACCCTGACTTCGCGGACTTCGTGGCCGTGCAGACCCGGCCGCTGCTGCGGCTGGCGCACGCGCTCACGGCGAACCCGCACGACGCCTGGGACCTCACCCAGGAGACGCTCGCCCGGCTGGGCGAGCGGTGGGGACGGACCCGGTTCGACGAGCCGGCGGCGTACGCCCGCACGGTGATGGTGCGGCTGAACATCGACCGGATCCGCCGGCTGCGGCGCGAGCTGCCGCTGCTCGGCGGCCCGTCGGAGGCGGCGCCCGTCGAGGTCGTCGGCGAGACCGACGCCTGGCTGGTCGAGGCGCTGGCGACCCTCTCACCGCGGCAGCGCACCGCGCTCGCGCTGCGGTACGTCGAGGACCTCGACGTACGCGGTATCGCGGCGCGGATGGGCTGCTCGGAAGGAACGGTGAAGAGCCAGCTGTCCCGCGGGACGGAGCGGCTGAGGGAACACGCGCGCGAGCACGGCCCGCTGCGCACCACGACGGGAGACACGGCATGACCGAGCAGCAGATCAGGGACGGCTACGAGCGGCTCGGCGGTGCGCTCCTCCCACCGCTGGACACGTCCGAGCGGGTGGCGCGACGGGTCACGGTCCGCCGGCGCCGCCGCCGGGCGGGCGTCGTGGGCGCGGCGACGCTCGTCGTGGTGGCCGGGGTCGGCTCCGCGGTCGTCGTGAGCGGGGGCGACGACCCGGTCGGGACCGGCATCGCCGTCGACCCGCCGTCCGGCCCGGTGAGCACGCTGGTGATGACCCGGCCCGACGGGTCGACCGTCGCGTTCCCCGACGTGACGGTGTCGTGCGACCCGCCGGTGGCGAACGGCGACCAGCCGATCGACAGCCCGACGCCGGACCGGATCTGGGCGTACAGCCCGATCGAGTTCACCGGGTCGATCGAGGACGACGACGCCATGGTGAGCCAGCCGTTCGTCATGATCCAGGGGATCCTGTCCGAGCTCGGCGAGGAGCGGGTCTTCACGTACCCGATCGAAGGCCCGGAAGGTGCCAGCCCGGAGCCGATCAACGTCTTCATCGCGGACACCGAGGGCGCCCCGGACGGCAACGAGCTGTCGAGCTCGGTCGGCGACACCGGCACCGTCCGCGTGCTGGAGGCGTCCTGCGACCCGGTGCCGGTGCTGCGGCTCGAGGTCGGCGGCACGCTCGGCAGCGAGGAGGGCAAGCAGTCCGTCGAGCTCGCCGGGTCGCTCGGCTAGTCAGGCCTGGAGGAATCCCTCGAGCACGAGCTCGCGGGCCACCGGCAGGTAGGTGTCGCGGGTCTGCTGCGGGTCGAGGTCGAGCAGCTGGCTGACCGCGTCGAGGATCTGCCCGACGCTGAGGTCGCCGTCGCAGGCGCCGAAGAACGCCGCCTCGACGGTGTCGACCTGGCGGGCCCGGCGCAGGCCGCGCTGCTGGCGGAGCACCACGGTCTCGGGGTCGGGCTCCCCCGGGGCGCCCACCGTCTCCTGGCGCACGTCCACGCGCGCCACGAGGTGGGAGTCGAGGCCGACCGTCGCGTCGACGGCGCGGCCCCAGTCCCGGATCGCCGTCGCGACCGGCTGCTCGACGTCGTACGGCCACTCGAGGAACTCCGAGGCCGAGCCGCCGCTGCGCCGCAGGTTGATCCAGCCGAACCCGATCGCCTCGATGCCCTGCTCCTCGAACCACGACAGCCAGGTGTCGTAGCGGACCAGGTAGTCGTTGGTGCCGTGCAGGCCGGCGTCCTTGAGCCAGAGCTCGACGTACGCCGCCGGGTCGATCAGCTCGCGCTGCACGACGAAGGTGTCGCAGCCCTCCGGGACCCAGCCCGCGATCCGCTCCTGCCACGCGCCGCCCGCGGGCACCACCCAGTTGGCGAGCACCTGGCACCAGCCGCCGTCGGCGAGGTGGTCGGGCGCGGTGCGGACGATGTGCTCGACGACGCGGTCGCCGGGCAGCCCGGAGTCGCGGTAGACGAGCTGCTCCCCCGTGGCGGGCGAGATCACGAACGGCGGATTGGTGGCGATCAGGTCGAACCGCTCGCCGGCCACCGGCTCGAAGAACGAGCCGTCGCGCACGTCGACGCGGTCGGCCACCTCGTTGAGCGCGGCGTTGAAGCGGGCGATCCGCAGCGCGCGCGGGTTGACGTCGGTCGCGACCACGGTGCCGCTGTGCCGGGCCAGGTGGAGGGCCTGGACGCCGCACCCGGTGCCGAGGTCGAGGGAGCGCCCGACCTCCTCGCGCAGGGTCAGCTGCGCGAGCGACGTCGAGGCAGGGCTGATGCCGAGGACGTGGTCGGCGCCGACCCGGTTCGCGCTGCCGTCGAGGCCGGGGGTCAGGTCGCTCAGGACCCAGAGGTGCTCGTCGTCGGCGGCGTACGGCCGGACGTCGAGGCGCGCGGCGACCTCGCCGACGGTCTGCTCGAGGATGCCCTCGACGGCAAGCCGGTCCACCAGGCCCGGCAGCGCGCGCTGCGCGGCCGCCAGCTCGACCGGCGCCTGCAGGAGGAACAGCCGGATCAGGGTCTCGAGGGGGAAGCCGCCGGAGGTACGGCGCAGGCCCGGCGTGGTCTCGTTGCGACTGAGGGCGGCGAACGCCGTCCGACCGAGCACCTCGGCGACCCCGTCGTACGTGAAGCCGGCCATGACGAGGGCGCCCCGGAGCCGCGCCGGGAGCTCGGAGATCGAAGCAGCGTTCACCAGACGAGCGTAGGTCCTCTACAGCACCGTGGCCCCACCCGATCCGCTCGGGTGGGGCCACGGTGCTGGTGCTAGTGCGTCTCGATCTGCTGCGTCGGCGCCGGATCGGTCGGCGGCGGCGGAGGCGGCTCGGTCGGCGGCGGGGGCAGCGGCGGGGCCGGTGTCCCCGACTGCTCGTCGCCGAGCGTGACCTCGCGCTGCTTGGAGACGTAGACCGCGCCCGCGATGATCGCCACCGCCACGAGGGCGATCACGATCCGGAGGGGGTCGTTCTGGTCCTCCCCGACACTCATCGAGACGACGGCGCTGGCGATCAGGAGCGAGACCAGGTTCATCACCTTGATCAGCGGGTTGATCGCCGGGCCCGCGGTGTCCTTGAACGGGTCGCCGACCGTGTCGCCGATGACCGTGGCTGCGTGGGCCTCGGAGCCCTTGCCGCCGTGGTTGCCGTCCTCGACGAGCTTCTTCGCGTTGTCCCAGGCACCACCGGAGTTGGCCAGGAAGACCGCCATCAGGGTGCCGGCGCCGATCGCGCCGGCCAGGAAGCCGGCGAGCGCGGTCACACCGAGCCCGAAGCCCACTGCGATCGGAGCCAGGACCGCCAGGATGCCTGGCGTGATCAGCTCACGCAGCGAGTCCTTGGTGACGATGTCGACGACCTTGCCGTACTCCGGTCGGCCGGTGCCCTCCATGATCCCGGGGATCTCCCGGAACTGCCGGCGCACCTCGTAGACGACGGCTCCCGCGGCCCGGGCGACGGCGTTGATCGCCAGGCCCGAGAACAGGAACACGACCGCCGCACCGAGCAGGACACCGACGATGACCGACGGGTTGAAGACCGAGAAGTCGAGCTGGTAGATCTCGTCGTTCGCGACGTTGGCGTCGTTCAGCGACTCGAAGACCGAGGTCGCGTAGGAGCCGAAGAGCGCCGTGGCCGCGAGGACCGCCGTGGCGATCGCGATGCCCTTCGTGATCGCCTTGGTCGTGTTGCCGACCGCGTCGAGCTCGGTGAGGATCTGCGCGCCCTCGGGGCTGACGTCGCCGGACATCTCCGCGATGCCCTGGGCGTTGTCGGAGACCGGCCCGAAGGTGTCCATCGCGACGATCACCCCGACGGTGGTCAGCAGGCCGCATCCGGCCAGGGCGACCGCGAACAGCGAGACCGTGAGGGCGGCGCCACCGAGGAGGTAGGCGCCGAACACGGCACCGCCGATGACCAGCGTCGTGTAGACGGCGGACTCGAACCCGACCGACAGGCCGGAGAGGATGACCGTGGCCGCGCCGGTGAGCGAGGTCTTGCCGACGTCCTTCACCGGCCGGTGCTCCGTGCCGGTGTAGTACCCGGTGAGCGCGAGGATGCCGGCGGACATGATGATCCCGATCACCACGGCGGACGCCGCGATGAACCGTGGGTCGCCGTCGGCCGAGACGAGGTCGCCGGCGATGTTGTCGAACTCGCCGAAGCTGCTCGGCAGGTAGACGTAGGCCAGGATCACGCTGGCCACGGCGGCGATGGCCGAGGACAGGTAGAACGACCGGTTGATGGTCGTCAGGCCGTTGACGCCGGCCGTCGGCCGGGTGAGGTAGACGCCCGCGACCGCCGTCAGTGCGCCGATCGCCGGGATCAGCAGCGGGAAGACCAGGCCCTTGTCGCCGAACGCCTGGGAGCCGAGGATCAGCGCGGCGACCAGCGTGACGGCGTACGACTCGAAGAGGTCGGCGGCCATGCCGGCGCAGTCGCCCACGTTGTCGCCCACGTTGTCGGCGATGGTGGCCGCGTTGCGGGGATCGTCCTCGGGGATGTTGTTCTCCACCTTGCCGACCAGGTCGGCGCCGACGTCGGCCGCCTTGGTGAAGATGCCACCGCCGACGCGCATGAACATCGCGAGCAGGGCGGCGCCGAAGCCGAAGCCCTCGAGGACGTCCGGGGCCTCGTCCTGAAAGAACAGCACGACCAGGCTGGCGCCGAGCAGGCCGAGGCCGACGGTCAGCATGCCGACCATCGCGCCGGTCCGCAGGCCGATCCGCATGGCCGGCTCGCGGCCCTGCGTGTTCGCCGCCGCCGCCACCCGGAGGTTGGCGCGGACCGCGAGGTTCATGCCGAGGTAGCCGACCGTGGCCGAGAACCCGGCGCCGATCAGGAAGAACACCGACCGGAAGATCCGGACCACGGCGTCGTCGGCAGGTAGGGCGAGCAACGCGAAGAACGCGATCGCGGCGAAGATCGCCAGCGTCCGGAACTGCCGGGTCAGGTAGGCGTTCGCGCCTTCCTGCACCGCTTGGGCGATGTTCTTCATGTTGTCGGTGCCCTCACCGGCGGCAAGTACCTCTTGGCGGAACATCGCCGCCATCGCGAGCGCGCCGAGCGCGATCAGTGCGACGACGATGACCAGCACGAGATTGCCGCCGGAGACTTCCACGACTGCGGGAGAGATCCCCGTCATGCGTTTCCTCCTCGAAGAGAGAGTGATCCATGTCTCACGGCGTGCGGCGGAGTCTACGCACGACAGGCGGGCGGAAAGCACGGACATGTGATCCGTGCCACATCGCGATTCTTCGGGGACGCAGAAATGTGCTCGACCCCGGCGTCCGAGGACGCCGGGGTCGAGGCTGTCTGGGGCTGTCTGGGGCTGTGCGGCCCGGTCAGCTGCTGGCGAGTGCGGCGTCCGCCGACTCGTGGATCACGAAGACCTTCGCGAGTCCGGTGATCCGGAAGATCTTCAGGAGCCGGTCCTGGTTGCAGACCAGCTGGAGGGAGCCGTCGTGGGCGCGCACCTTCTTCAGGCCGCCCACGAGGACGCCGAGTCCGGTCGAGTCCAGGAACTCGACCTCTTCCATGTCGATCACGATGTCGTAGACGCCGTCAGCGACCAGCTCCGTGATCTTGTCGCGAAGCTTGGGGGCCGTGTAGACGTCGATCTCGCCCCCGACGGCCACGATGGTCTTGCCACCGGCCTCGCGCGTGGTCAGAGTCAGGTCCACCTATGTCTCCCGCAAATGTTCGGTTGCCGGAGGGGTTGTCGGCATGGAGCCCGACATCCGGCCAGCACCATGAAACCACGCTCGCACGGTGAAGCGCACAAAAGCGGCCCTCTCTCCACAGGTCAGAGTGTCGCGAGCGGCGCTCCTGTCGGTGCCGTCGAGGACAATGGAGCGGTGACCTCGACCCTCGGATCCCGCCCGCTCGGCGTGCGTGACCTGGTCGAACGACTGGCCGCCGTACCCGGTCGCGAGGACCGCCTGCGCCACCTCGAGGTGCTGCCCGCGCGCCCCGCGACCCACGCCCACTGGCCGGAGTGGGCCGACGCCGACCTGGTCGCCGCGCTGCGTGCCCGCGGGGTCGAGCGCCCCTGGCGGCACCAGGTGATCGCGGCCGAGGCAGCGCACGCGGGACAGCACGTGGTGCTCGCCACCGGCACGGCGTCCGGCAAGAGCCTGGCCTACCAGCTGCCCGCGCTCTCGGCGATCCGCGCCGCGCGCGGCAGCCGCGACCAGCGCGGCGCGACGGTGCTCTACCTCGCGCCGACCAAGGCCCTGGCCCAGGACCAGCTCGCCGGGATCGTCGGGCTCGGGCTGGACGTGCGGGTGACCACGCACGACGGCGACAGCGCCCGCGAGCAGCGCGACTGGGCGCGCGACCACGCCGAGTACGTCCTCACCAACCCCGACATGCTCCACCGCTCCCTGCTGCCCGGGCACTCGCGGTGGGCGTCGTTCCTCGGCTCGCTGCAGTACGTCGTCGTCGACGAGTGCCACCACTACCGCGGCGTGTTCGGCGCCCATGTGTCGCACGTGCTGCGCCGGCTGCGCCGGATCTGCGCCGTGTACGGCGCCTCGCCGACGTTCGTGCTCGCCTCCGCGACCGTGGCCGAGCCCGAGGTGGCCGCCGCCCGCCTGACCGGCCTCGACGTGATGGCGATCACCGGCGACGACTCCCCACGCGGCGAGGTGTCGCTGCTGCTGTGGGAGCCGCCGCTCACCTCGTTCACCGGCGAGAACGGCGCCCCGGTGCGGCGCGCCGCGTCGTCGGAGGCCGCCGACCTGCTGGCCGACCTGGTCGTCGAGGACGTCCGCACGCTGGCGTTCATCCGGTCCCGCCGGGGGGCCGAGCAGGTCGCGATGACCGCCGCCGAGCTGCTCGCCGACGTCGACGCGTCGCTGCCGAGCCGGGTCGCGTCGTACCGCGGCGGATACCTGCCCGAGGAGCGCCGCGCGATCGAGGAGGCGCTGCGGCGCGGCGAGCTGACCGGGCTGGCCGCGACGAACGCGCTCGAGCTGGGCATCGACATCAGCGGGCTCGACGCGGTGCTGATCGCCGGGTTCCCCGGCACCCGCGCCGCGCTGTGGCAGCAGGTCGGCCGCGCCGGCCGCGGCGCCCAGGACGCCCTGGGTGTGCTGGTCGCCCGCGACGACCCGCTCGACACCTACCTCGTCAGCCACCCGGAGGCACTGCTCGGCCGGCCGGTCGAGGCGACGGTGATCGACCCGTCGAACCCCTACGTCCTCGGCCCGCACCTGTGCGCCGCCGCGCACGAGGCGCCGCTCACCGAGGCCGACCTGCCGCTGTTCGGGCCGACCGCGCGCGACGTCGTCGACGCGCTGACCGACGGCGGGCTGCTGCGCAAGCGGCCGCGCGGCTGGTTCTGGACCGACCGGCGCCGGGCCAGCGACCTCGCCGACATCCGCTCGACCGGCGGCTCGCCGGTGCAGCTGGTCGAGGCCGAGACCGGCCGGATGATCGGGACCGTCGACGCCTCCAGCGCCCACGGGACCGCCCACCCGGGCGCGGTCTACGTGCACCGCGGCGAGACCTGGCTGGTGCGCTCGCTCGACCTCGACGACCACGCCGCGGTCATCGAGCGCGCCGACCCGGACTACTCCACGACGGCCCGCGAGATCACCGACATCTCGATCGTCCAGGAGCGGGAGCACCGCGTCTGGGGCGGCTGCCGGCTGTCGTTCGGCGAGGTGGACGTGTCGCACCAGGTCGTGTCGTTCCTCAAGCGGCGCCAGCCCAGCGGCGAGGTGCTCGGCGAGGAGCCCCTCGACCTGCCCGAGCGGTCGCTGCGCACCGCCGCGGTCTGGTGGACGGTGCCGGAGCACGCGCTGACCGAGGGCGGGCTGACCGGCCAGGACCTCCCCGGCGCGGCGCACGCCGCCGAGCACTGCTCGATCGGCCTGCTACCGCTGTTCGCGACGTGCGACCGCTGGGACATCGGCGGCGTCTCGACCGCCGTACACCCCGACACCGGGCAGCTCACGGTGTTCGTCTACGACGGTCACCCCGGCGGCGCGGGCTTCTCCGAGCGGGGGTTCCACGCGGCGCGCGAGTGGCTGACCGCGACCCGCGACACGATCGCGGCCTGCGAGTGCGACGAGGGCTGCCCGTCGTGCATCCAGTCGCCGAAGTGCGGCAACCAGAACAACCCCCTCGACAAGACCGGCGCCGCCCGCCTCCTCGACGTGCTCCTCGAGGGGGCCCCACGGGAGTAGCCTCCCGCCATGGTCGTTCTGGGTCTGATCCTCATCGCGGCGGGCGCCCTCGCCATCGTCGGCGCCGTCTTCACCGCCGAGGGCACGGTCGAGCTGCTCGGCACCGACATCAGCGCGCTGGCGCTGTTCCTCGTCGGTCTGGGCAGCGGCATCGCGCTGTGGTGGGGCTTCTCGATCGGCAAGTTCGGCACCAAGCGCACCCTGCGCCAGCGCCGCGAGAGCAAGCAGCTCAGCGAGCTGTCCGAGAAGCTCGAGAAGCACGAGGACGAGCGCGGCGACGACGTCAAGGACGACCGCTCCAACTGGTGACGGGACGCAACCCGTCCAGACAGGCGAGACCCGCACCCGCGACTCGCCCTAGCCTGCCCGCACCACTGCGTACGGGAGGCACCGTGAACCGTCGACTGACCGCCCTCGCGATCGCGGCCGCGACCCTCGTCGCCGGCACCGCGGTCGGCGCCGCCACCGAGACCGCCACCGCCGGTCCCGGCGAGGACACGGTGAAGGTCACCATCAGGCTCGACGGTTGCGGCAGCTGCTGGGTGGGACTCGTCCACTACGACGACACCGACGCCGACACGTACTGGTCCCCCGGGCAGAAACGCGCCCAGCGCGGCAGGGCCGTCTTCGACGTCCCGGTCGGCAAGGCGCAGGGCCTGTCCATCTCGATCGATGCGACGTGGGCGACGGCCTACGTGCACGGCGCCCAGTACGTCGTGACGCAGTACGGCGGGTTCGAACCCGGTGACCGGGTCAGCCGGCACCAGGCGCTGCACGCCGAGGAGGGCAGCCGGTGCTGGGTCGGCACCGACCGCGACCGGACCATCCACGTGAAGGTGGCCAAGAAGCGGTACGGGTCGGCTCCCGAGGTCGGCCTCGTCGCCTGGGCGAGCCCGACGCTGGCGAGCACCAACCTGGGCGATGTCCACGACGGCACGATCGTCACGACCCACCCCCACTGCCCCGCGTCCTGACCGCCGCTACGCCGGCCCGGCTCGGGCCTCGGCGACCAGGTCGCTCTCCTGGCCCGGCCAGCGCGGCCCGCTGACGCTCACGCGGACCGTGGCCTCGCGGCCGGCGATGACGCAGGACGTCAGGCGGGCGCCGTTCGCCACCGCGGTGTCCGCACCCGCCGCGCAGGGGTCACGCCCGCCACCGATCGCGGTGGCCGCGGAGAGGGCGGCCAGGTCGGCCGCGGACTGCGCCACCCGATGGGCGCGCACCATCGCGGCCGCGACGCCGAGGGCCGCGCCGAGCAGGAGCAGCACCGCGAGGCAGGAGACCGCGAAGAGACTGGCCGAGCCGCGCTCACCTCTCACGGCGACTCCTCGGTCGCGGCGACCGCCTCGGCGGAGACCGTCACCGACGGCAGCCGCGAGAACAGCCCGCCCGGCCCGGACACCCGGCCGGTGACGACGGCGGTGACCTCGGTGCCGTCGTCGTGCACGCTGACCGTGCTGCCGTCGGGCGCCACCCGCTCGCCACGCGCGACCGCGGCGGCGGTGTCGTCGCCCCGGGCCACGGCGCGCGCGGTCTCGCGAGCGGCGTCGACCGCGCGGACCTGGGCCGCACCGACCGCGAGCAGCCAGACCAGCCCGATGGTCACCGCGATCAGCAGTGGGAGCGCCATGGCCAGCTCGGCGGTCGCCGCCCCGCGCTCGGTGCGGCGAGTCCGCGGATCGGCGGCCTGCACTACCCGATGCCCAGCAGGCCGAGGACGTGGTCGAACAGGGTCTTGAGCAGCTGGTCGCCGAACCCGCCGGTGAGCAGCTTGTAGAGCAGGCCGGCGAGGCCGGCGCCCGCCGCGGTGCCGACGGCGTACTCCGCGGTGGTGATGCCGCGCTGGTCGGTGCGCGAGCGGCGGGAGAGGTGCTGCAGGGACATGAGGGACTCCGTTTCCCGGCCACCCGATGCGGCCGATATGACGACCCTCGGCGATGCCGGGGACGTTTCGCCGCCCGCCCGCGGACCGCTGTGGAGGGACCGGTCGGGACGCCTCCGGTGGACAGTTCGTGGCCCGGTCAGAGCTCGAGGCCGGTCAGCAGCGCGACCACCAGGGGCACGATGCCGATCAGCACGAACGCCGGCAGCAGGCACAGCCCGAGCGGGACCGCGGCCTTCACCCCGACCGCGCGCGCCCGGTCCTCGGTCTCGGCCCGCGCTGCGCGGGCCAGGTCGTCGGCGAGCCGCTCGACGGCGGCCACCACGGGCGCGCCGGTCTGCTGCGCGCGGGCCAGGGCGCGCCCGAGCCGGCCGAGCTGGGGATCGTCGGCCAGCCCCGACCACACCTGGACCGGGTCGAGGCCGAGCTCCAGCCGGGCCGCGACCCCGGACAGCCGCTCGGTGGCCGGACCCGGGAGCGCGGCGCACACCAGCCCGATGCCCGCGTCGGGCGCGGCCCCGGAGCGCAGCGTGGCCGCGAACAGCTCGACGACATGCGGCAGGTCGCGGCGGACCGCCTCGCGGCGGCGGCGTACCTCGGTGGGCTCCGCCCGGCCGATCACGGCCCAGGCGCCGGCCGCGGCCGCGATCGCGACCAGCGGGCCCGCGCGGCCACCGACGAACACCAGCGCGCCGAGCCCGGCGAGACCGCACCACCACCAGCGGAACCGGTGCAGCCAGCCGGTGGAGGCGGCAGCGGACTCGGCGGCGCTCGGAGGAACGGTCGTGCGGAGCCCCGGGCGGACCGGGACCGCGAGCGCGGCCGCCACGGCGGCGCCGAGGACGGCGACCCACGTGGTCATCCGGCGCGCTCCGCCTCGGCGGCGATCGCCTCGATCCACCAGAGCCCGGCCAGCCCGAAGGCCAGTCCGCCCGCCAGGCAGGCGAGTCCCGCCGGGCGACCGAGCAGGAAGCCCCACGGGTCGCCGCCGGCGCCGGAGCCCATCGCGAGCGCGAGCACCGGCAGGCCGGCGACCAGCCGGGCGGTCGCCCGGGCGGAGGCCAGCTCGCCGGCGACCAGGCGCCGCGTGGCGCCTGCCGCACGCAGCGACTCGGCCACGCGGTCGACCGCGGAGGCGAGTCCCTGACCGGTGCGGTGGGCGACCTGCCAGGCAGCGGCCACGATCCGCAGGTCGCGCGCGCCCTCGAGCTCGGAGGCCACCTCACGCAGCGCCGCCGGCACGTCGGCGCCGACCCGGAACGCCTCGGCCACCGGCAGCAGCGGCGGCCAGGTCGCGGCCGCTCGGTCCAGGGCATCCCCCGGAGGCCGGCCCGCTGCCAGCTCGCCGGCGAGCAGCTCGCAGGACTCCTGCACCTGCGCGGCCACCGCTTCGGCGCGACGTCGTCGCCGCCGGCGCCGCCACAACCCGTGAGCGCCGACCGCCGCCCCGGCCAGCACCAGGGCCAGCGCGCCGACCTGCGGGACCAGGAGTGCGCCGCCGAGCGTCACCAGGACGAACGCCGGCACCCGCGCCGAGCGAGGCGCCGGCAGCCGTGGCGGTGGACGGAGCAGCAGCAGCACCGCGAGCGCGGCGCAGCCCGCCGCGACGGCGATCATGACCCCAACCGGGCGCTGAGCGCCGCGGCACCCGGGCCGGGCGTCGCGCGGCCGGCGTCGTCGATGTCGAGCGCCGGGAGCATCGTCACCAGGCCGTCCGACCCCCGAGCAGGGACCGCGACCTGGCGGAGCCGGCGCACCCCGTCAGGCCCTCGGGCCAGGTGGAGCACGACGTGCACGGCTGAGGCGAGCTGGCTGTGCGCCGCCTCCCGCCCGAGTCCGGCCGCAAGTGCCAGGGCCTCGACCCGGGCGGGCACGTCGACGGCGGAGTTGGCGTGCAGGGTGCCGCAGCCGCCTTCGTGACCGGTGTTCAGCGCGGCCATCAGGTCGACGACCTCGCTCCCGCGCACCTCCCCGACGACCAACCGGTCCGGCCGCATCCGCAGCGCCTGCCGGACCAGCGCCCTCACCTCGACCGCGCCGGCGCCCTCGATGTTGGGCGGTCGGCCCTCGAGCGCGACGACGTGCGGATGGTCGGGGCGCAGCTCGCTGGCGTCCTCGACCAGGACGATCCGCTCCTCGGGCGCCACGCGGGAGAGCAGCGCCGCGAGCAGCGTGGTCTTGCCGGAGCCGGTGCCGCCACTGACCAGGAACGCCAGCCGGGCCGCGACGACCTCGTCCAGGAGCTCGGCGGTCCCGTCCGTGAGGGTGCCGAGCCCGACCAGCTCGTCGAGGCGGAACGTCCGCTGCCGCGGTACGCGCAGCGAGACGAGGGTGCCGGGCCGCGACAGCGGGGCGAGGACGGCGTGGAAGCGGGTGCCGTCCGGGAGCCGGAGGTCGACGTACGGGGTGCTGTCGTCGAGCCGTCGCCCACCGAGCGCGGCGAGCCGCTGGGCGAGGCGGCGCACGGCCTCCTCGTCGGGGAACCGCACCGTCGTGAGCTCGAGGCCCGAGCCGCGGTCGAGGTAGACGCGTTCCGGACCGTTGACCAGCACGTCCGTGACGCCCGGCGTGCGCAGCAGCGGCTCGAGCGGGCCGGCGCCGACGACGTCTCGCCGCAGCGTCTCGTACGCCGTGAGCACCGCCGCGTCGCCGACCGGGCGACCGGTCTCGCGCAGCGCCTCGGCGACCCGGTGCGGGGTGAGGGCGCCGGGGCTGCGCGCCAGCCGGTCGCGGACCGCCTCGAGGTCGTCGACCGTCATGCCGCAGCAGCCTGGATCAGCGAGAGCTGGTCGAGCACCTCGGTCGCGGCGCGGCCCAGGTTGCTGCGCCGTGAGCGCACCGGCCCGAGTCCGAGGTCGATCGCCTCGGCCAGGCCGCGCTGGTCGGCCATCCGGGCCAGGACGGGGATGCCGGTGGCGCGGCTGATGGCGGTGGGCTCGACACCGCTGCCGCGCAGCACGAGTCGCACCGAGGTCGGGTCGGGATGCCGGGCGCAGGTGCGCACCGCGGACGCGACGCCGGCCACCGTCGGCACCACGACCACCAGCAGCCGGTCGCACCGTGCGGCGACCTCGTCGACCACCGGGTCGGCGGTGCGCGGCAGGTCGACGACCACCAGGTCGTGCCCGCGCCGGGCGGCCGACAGCACCTCCCGGACCGCGAACGCCTGGAGCGTCCCCGGCGGACCGGCGTGCCAGGTCAGCGCGCCCAGGCCCTCGCGCCGGGGCAGCGCCTCGCGCAGCGACCGCGCGCTGAGCCGGCCGGTGGTCTGGCACAGACCGTCCCAGCGGACGCCGTGTCGCTCCTCCAGGCCGAGCACCCGGTCGATGCCGGGGCCGAGCGGGTCGGCGTCGACCACGACCGCCCGGCCGGACCGGGCCGCCACCTGACCCAGCGCGCACGCGAAGGTCGTGGCACCGGCGCCGCCACTGCCCCCGGTCACACCGATGACCAGGCCCTGCGCGGGCTCGGCGTCGCCGAGGTCGGTCAGCGTCTCGGTCAGCCACGCCTCGCTGCTCGGCAGCTGCGCGACGCTCTCGGCGCCGACGGCGAGCGCGACCCGGAACATCTCGTCGGGGACCGCGCCCCAGGCCACGACGTACACCCGGGGCCGCCGCGCCGGCGCGATCCGCGCGAGGTCCCCGGCGACGTCCGCGCCGACCAGCACGAGCGGCGCGGCGCCCCATCCGCGCAGCGCAGCCGCCACGTCGCCGGCCACGTCGGGAGCGACGCCGGCCGCGGCGGCGAGCCGGAGCAGCTCGTCGAGGAGGGACTGGTCACGGGTGATCAGGAGCGGTGCGGTCATGGCGTGGATGTTTCCCGGGCACGCCGACGTCGTCTCGGGGCGACGTACACCCATGTGGACAGGGACGTTCGACACGGGAGTTGTGGAGGAAAGGTGGGCCGTCCCCGCCTACGATTGCGCCATGCCGACCGCGGCCTTCTTCGACCTCGACAAGACGATCATCGCCAAGTCGAGCACGCTCGCGTTCAGCAAGCCGTTCCAGGCCGGTGGCCTGATCTCGCGGCGCGCGGTGCTGCGGTCGGCGTACGCGCAGTTCGTCTACCTCGTCGGCGGCGCGGACCACGACCAGATGGAGAAGATGCGGCAGTTCATGTCGCAGCTGTGCGCCGGGTGGGACGTCGCGACGGTGCGCGAGATCGTCGCGGACACCCTGCACAACATCGTCGACCCGCTCGTGTACGACGAGGCGGTCGGGCTGATCGAGGAGCACCACCTCGCCGGCCGCGACGTCGTGGTCGTGTCGGCGTCGGGCGCCGAGGTCGTCGAGCCGATCGCGGAGATGCTGGGCGCCGACCGGGTGATCGCGACCCGGATGGAGATCGCGGAGGGCAGGTACACCGGCGGCATCGAGTACTACGCGTACGCCGAGGAGAAGGCGCGCGCGATCGAGGAGCTGGCCGCCGAGCTCGGCTACGACCTCGAGAGCTGCTACGGCTACAGCGACTCGGTCACCGACGTACCCATGCTCGAAGCCGTCGGCCACGCCCACGCGGTGAACCCGGACAAAGAGCTGCGCCGGATCGCGGCCGAGAAGGGCTGGCCGGTGCTGGTGTTCACCAAGCCGGTCGCGCTCCGCTCGCGGGTGCCGTTGCCGCCCGCGAAGCCGACGCTCGCTGCGCTCGCCGTCGGCGGCATGGTCGCCGTGGGCGGGGTGCTGTGGGCCAACGCCCGCAAGCGCCGCCTGGGCGCCTGAGCCACAGGCCGGAACCTTCCACCTGCCGGATGTCGGCGGCGCGACCTAGCGTCGCTCCATGGCACCTCCTCCCGCGCTCGCGCTCCGCATCGTCAGCAGGTACGACGACGTCAGCCGGCGCGTCGACGTCGAGATCACCGGCAGCCGCGGTGTCCTCCACGAGGACGGGCGGGCGACCGAGTTCGAGACCGCGCGGCTGTGGCCGACGGTCCGCGCGCTGCTGCCGCCGCTCGACCAGCTCCGTGCCGATCCGCCGGCGCACCGCTCCCCCACGCCCGACCGCGCTCCCGGCCCCGACTGGGCGACCGAGTGCCGGGCGATGGTCGCGATCGCGACCGGCACCGACGCCAGGCCCGTCGTCCGCACGTGGTTCGCGACCGACGACGAGCTGTGGTCGGCCGAGGTGGGCTCGGTCCGGTTGGCCCGTCCCGGCGATCTCGCCGACCTGCTGGTCTGGGACGTCACCGGCGCCCTCGAGACCCTCGTCGGGCAGGCAGTGCCGTGACCGTCACCCACGGGATGGACACCGACGCCGGCCGCCGGGCCGGCGCGGAGATCCAGCAGGGCGCCGACCGGATCACCGAGCTCGCCCAGCGCCTCGACCTGGCCCTGATGTCCTTCGACTGGACCGGCACCGACGCCGACCGGGTGCGCGCGACCTGGCGCGAGCAGGAACGACCGGCGCTCGACGCCACCGCCCAGCACCTCGGCGCACTCGCGGTCCTGCTCGACGGCGAGGCGCAGGCGCAGGACCAGGTCTCGGACCAGGCGTCCGGCACCACTGCTCCCGCGGCCGGCCACCTCGGCACGCTGCTGGCCGGGCTGGTCCGCACCGGCGAGGGCGCAGCGGACTTCGAGTCGAAGCTGTCCGACGTCCTCACCGGCGAGCGGGACTGGTCGGTCGCCGCGCTCGCGGCCAGCGCCCTCTCGACGGTCGGCGCCGGGGTCGGCACGGTCATCGGCGCCATCACCGGCGAGGACCTGCACTGGTTCGACGAGGGCCCCGGCGTGGCGGGCGGCCCCGTCGCGGCGCCCACCGATCCCAGCCAGGCCAGCCAGTTCCACCCGGTCGTCGCCCGCCCCACCGACCTGCCCTCGCTGATGCAGGGCGTGACCGACAGCTACCAGGTCGGCGCCGAGCCCGGCAGCAACGGCGACGTGCGGATCACCCGCGTCGACAACGGGTCGGGGACGCCGGCGTACGTCGTCTCGATCCCGGGCACCGAGACCTGGAGCCCGTCGGCCGGCGCCACCGGTCGCGACCTCACCGCGAATCTCCAGCTGGTCGCCGGCAACCCCACGGCCGCCGCGCAGTCCGTCGAGCTCGCGATGCAGCAGGCGAACATCCCCGCCGGCGCTCCCGTGATGCTCGTTGGGCACAGCCAGGGCGGGATCATCGCGGCGACGCTGGCGTCCGACCGCGCGTTCGTGGAGCGGTACGGCGTCACGAACGTGCTCACCTACGGCGCCCCGATCGACCACGTGGCGATCGACCCGTCGGTGCGGGTGCTGCAGGTGCAGCACGGCTTCGACGTGGTGCCGCGGCTGGATCTCGGCGGGCTCAGCACCGGGTCCGACCTGTTCCCCGACCGGCAGCCGGTGGTGACCCTCGACAGCCCGGGCCGCTTCTGGGAGGCGGGCGTCAACCACAGCTACGTCGAGTACGCCCAGTCGGTGCGCGACGAGCTCGGTGCCGACACCGACGCCGGCCGTATCCTGCGGGAGTACCAAGCCTCGCTCTCGCCGTTCCTCGTCACGTCCGGCGGAAGCGTGAGCGCCGTCGACGTCCCCGTCAGCCGAGGAGGCCGCCCGTGAGCGGACTCGTGTCACGCCTGCTCGGCCGCCGACCGACCGACGAGAAGGTCACCGCCGAGGTCACGACGGCGATCGCGCTGGTGCCCGGAGTGATCGACGGCGAGGTCCAGTACAACCGCCTGCAGTACTCCTCCGGCGCCCTCAGCGGGTACGTCGACCTCGACGCGGCGCCGACGTTCGAGCACGTCCTCCGCGCCGCCCACCAGAGCCTGCGCCGGCTCCTCGGCGCGGACGCCGACCGGGTCGTCTACTACCTCACCGGCCGCGCCGCCGACGGCACCACGGTCACCGCGGAGCAGCTCGGCCTGCCGCAGCGACCGACCGGGACGGACGTCGCCCGTCGCTACGCCTGACGCCCACGCGGCCGTCGTTGTCAACCCTTGAAGGTCCGGGTGAAGAGGCGTACACAGGTGGGCAGAACTCCACACAGCAGCACGTGAGCCGGGTACCCACGCGGCGATCTACCCTTCCTACAGGGCGCTCGCTCCCGGGAACTCCCCGGAGCAGTAGTTAGATGTTGCACGCTTGGTAGCCAGCGGCGTCACGTGTCAGCGGCGGCACCCGGACCAATCACATCGAGACAGCCGGGTGCCGTTCGCATGTCTCAAGCGAGGCACGTCGCGAGACGAGGTTGAGGGCGACCACGGCTGAGCCTGCGAAGCCGTGACGGAGCGTCTCGAAACCCAGTCAGCTCAACAGCATCATTCAGCCGAACGCCGCAGCGGGCTCGCCTCCGCGCCCGCGGCGTACCCCTCGGCGGCGTACAGCAGCCACGCGTGGGCGCCGGCCAGGCCACCCTCGCGGTACCCCCGCA
Source organism: Nocardioides sp. SR21 (assembly GCF_022761125.1). Taxonomy (GTDB): domain Bacteria; phylum Actinomycetota; class Actinomycetes; order Propionibacteriales; family Nocardioidaceae; genus Nocardioides. Next base: position 166,259 of record NZ_JAKWJR010000010.1, read on the forward strand.
GGTTCGACTCGTACGCCGGCCGCAGCGCGAGGTGACCGGCCTCGGGGACGACGAGCGACTTCTCGTCGACGCCGCGCGCCACCAGCACCAGCCGCTCGGCGGCCCGCGCGACGATGCCGTTGTGCGAGCCGAACGGCGCGGAGGTGGCGATCTCGGCGTGGACGACCGCCGCGACCACCAGGGCGGGCGCCTGGGTCGGCGCGGTCAGCAGCTCGCCGATGCCGCGCAGGTGGTCGGCCGACGCGGCGTCGCGTGGCCGGCCCCGGAACGTCTCGAGCGACCCGGCCGCGGCCAGCGCGTGGATGCGGGCCAGCGCCTGCAGGGGTGAGGTGTTCATCGCCGGCGCCAGCGAGAGCAGCTCGACCGACACCCGCACGGCGTCCGCGGCGATCTCGTCGCCGGTGCCCTCACGGACCTCTGCGAGCGACGACCCGGAGCCCTCCAGCACCGCGCTGGCGTGGGCGCCGCGCAGCAGGCTCTCGGCGGTCATCTCCGGGGAGGTACGGCGCAGCCCGCGGTCGCGCAGCATCACGTCGATGCCGTCCCGGGCGGCGGCGAAGGCCGACGGCACGCCTTCGAGGGACGCGAGGGCGGCGAGCGGCTCGAGGGTCACAGGAGACAACGTTAACTGCGGGTACGGTGGGCCCGATGACCGATCCCTCCCGCTCCTTCGGCTCCGTCGCGGCCGCCTACGACCGAGCCCGCCCGTCGTACCCCCGGGAGGCCGCCGACTGGCTGGTCGGCGAGCAGCCCGTCACCGTGCTCGAGCTCGGCGCCGGCACCGGGAAGCTGACCGAGGTGCTGGTCGCCGCCGGGCACGACGTCCACGCGACCGACCCCGACGAGCAGATGCTGGAGCGGCTGCGCGAGCGGCTGCCCGACGTCCGCACGTCGGTCTCGTCCGCGGAGGCGATCCCGGCGCCGGACGCGTCGTACGACGTCGTCGTGGTCGCCCAGGCGTTCCACTGGTTCGACCACGACGTGGCGCTGCCGGAGATCGCTCGCGTGCTGAAGCCCGGCGGTCGGCTGGCCGCGGTGTGGAACCAGCGCGACGAGCGGATCCCGTGGGTGCGCAAGCTCGGCGCGATCATCGGGACCCAGGAGAGCCTCGTGTCGGCCGAGCAGCTGGAGGCCACTCCCCTGTTCGACCCGGTCGAGGCCGAGACGTTCCGGCACTGGCAGGTCGTGGACCGTACGTCGATCCAGGACCTCGTGCTCTCCCGCTCCAACGTCGCCGTCCTCGACGAGGACGGCCGGGCCGCGAAGCTCGCCGAGGTCCTCGCGTTCTACGACGACTACGGCCGCGGCATGGACGGCATGCAGCTGCCGTACCGCGCCAGCTGCTACCGCGCGACGGTCGTGGCCGCACCCGGCGTCGTCTCGGGACAGGCCGACCAGACCAGTGCGCCCATCTCCGACGACGGCGCCGATTCGGACGTGCTGCTCATCGACTTCCGCTAGCGTCCCCGCGTGAGCTCCGCGCGCTGGGTCGCCCTCGGTTGCTGCGCATTGCTCGCCTCGCTGGTGACCGGCTGCTCCGGCGACGAGTCGGAGGGCACCGACAGCAGCGCCCACGACTGGAGCTACACCGACGTCGACGCGTGGGGCGACACCTGCGCGAGCGGCGACGAGCAGTCGCCGGTCGACCTCGAGGACGCCGCGGAGACCGACCTCGTGGACCTCGAGCTCGACTACCGCACCTCGCCCGCGACGGTGGTCGACAACGGTCACACCGTGCAGACGAACCTCGAGGACGGCGGCACGATGACCCGGGACGGCGTGACGTACACGCTGCGCCAGTTCCACTTCCACACCCCGAGCGAGCACGTCGTGGGCGGTGCGGCGTACGCCGCCGAGGTCCACCTCGTGCACGAGGGCGAGGACGGCGAGCTCGCCGTCCTCGGCATCCTGGTCGAGGAGGGCGAGGCCGACCCCGTCATCGAGGACGTCCTGGCCCACGCACCCGAGGAGGGCGCCGACGCGGTGGCCACCGCCGAGCCGGTGGACGTCACCTCGTTGCTGCCCGACGGCCGGCGGACGTTCCGGTACGACGGGTCGCTCACGACTCCGCCGTGCAGCGAGGGCGTCGCCTGGTCGGTGCTCGACGAGCCGATGGACTGGTCCGCCGAGCAGATCGCCGCGTTCGCGGAGCTCCACCCCGACTCGCACCGGCCGCCCCAGCCGCTCGGTGACCGGGTGCTCGACCTCGACCGCGACTGACGGGCTGGACAGCTAGACGGCCACCGGCTGCGGGTAGCCCGCCAGCATCAGGTCGGAGACGGTCCGCAGGGCGGCGCTCCACTCAGCCGTCATCTCGGGCGTCCACTCGGCACCGCCGAGCTCGGCCATGGCAGCGACCATGCACTCGCCCACCGCGTCGAACATCGCCGGGGTGGCGCCGTACTCGGCGTGCTTCGCACCGAGGCCACCCAGGGTGGTGGTGAGCCACTCGGGGTCGTCGAGGTGCTCGAGCACGGCCAGGACAGCGGTGCGGAGCATCGCGGCCTGGGGCCGCACGTCGGAGGAGAACATCGGCCGGACCGCCGGGTAGCGGTCGAACAGGATCTCGTAGAAGCGGGTGGTCAGGTTCTCGTCGGCATCGGCCAGCAGGAGGCCGTCCATCAGCAGGTCTGTGTTCATGGCCAGACCGTGCCTCGCCCGCCTTGCACGATCCTTGCAAGGCCTCAAACACCCACCGCCAGCCGGTAGCCACGCTTGACGACGGTCTGGACGGCGCGGGTGCCGAGGGCGGCGCGCAGGCGGGCGACCGCCATCTCCACCGCGTGCTCGGAGCTCGCCGTGCCCGACGGCAGCATCGCGAGCAGCGCCTGCCGCGAGACGACGTTCCCCGGGTTGGCGACCAGCGCCTGGAGCACCGCGGCGGGTGCCGGGGAGAGCTTCACGTCCACGCCGTCGAGGAGCACGTCGTCGCCGTGCAGCAGCAGCTGGTGGCCGCCGGCGAGCTCGATCGCGAGCCCGGACCGGCGCGACGGGAGCTCGGCCTCGAGCTGCTTGACCATCGCGGCCAGCCGGGACCGCTCGGGGTAGATCGTGGGCACGCCCCACATCTCGAACGCCGCGGCCGTCACCGGCCCCACGCACGAGGCGATCACGTCGGCCTGGAACGCCGACACCACGTCCTCGCGCCGGCCGGTCGACCCGGCCGCCTCCATGAGGGCGGCCACCGCCGGGGCGGACGTGAACGTCACCGCGTCCAGCTCCCCGTCGGCGATCAGGTCGATCAGCTTGAACATCGGTTCGGGGTCGTCGGCGGACTCGACCCGGTAGACGGTCACCGTCGTGACGTCGGCGCCCTGCCGGCGCAGCGCGTGCGCGACCATCGACAGCGACTGACCGTGCTCCTGGACGACGATCCGCATCCCGTCGAGCGAGCGGCCGCGCAGGTGCAGCAGCACGTCCTCGAAGCACTCCGACTCCGGCGCCCACAGCTCGCGCAGGCCGTACCGTCGCAGTGCGCCCACGCTCTTCGGGCCGCGCGCCAGGATCTCCGCCGACTCCAGCGCGGCGAGCAGCTCGGGCAGCGTCCCCCACCGCTCGGCCGCCGCGAACCAGGCCTTCATCCCGATCCCGGTCGTCGCGAGGAACATGTCGACCGGCCGGCTGAGCACGTCCTCGGTCGCGGCGCGCAGCTCGTCGTCCTCGACGTGGTTCGGGTCCGTCGACAGGGCCGGCGCCCACTCGACCGTGGCGCCGCGGCGCTGCAGCAGCGCGACCTGCTCCTCGACCTTCCGCGCAGCGGTCACCCCGATGCGGAAGCCGCTCAGCGGAAGGGACTCGCTCACTAGATCTCCTGGGAAGTCTCCTGGGGGGAGCCGATCAGGACCAGGCCGTCGTCCACCTGTACGTCGTACGTCATCACCCGGACCGCCGCGTCGTCGAGGCACTGCCCGGTCCGCAGGTCGAACGCCTGCTTGTGCATCGGCGAGGCCACGAACGGGACACCCCCACGGGTGCCCACGATGCCGCGTGCCAACACCGACGCCTGGGAGAAAGGATCCCAGTTCGACATCGCGAAGACGTTTCCGTCGTGTGTCCGGAAGATTGCGACCGCGGCGCCATCGACCAGCGCGGCGACGCCGCCCTCGACCTCGATCTGGTCGATCCGGCAGACCGGGATCACGGGGCACCGACCGGGATCGACTCACCGAGCGAGACGGCGGGGGCGATCTGGCCGCGCTCCTCGCGGAAGCTGATGCTCGGATCGGGTACGCCGGGTGCGTTGACGAACGACACGAACCGGGCCAGCTTCTCCGGGTCGTCGATCGTCGCCTTCCACTCGTCGAAGTAGCCGTCGACGTGCCGCGACATCGACGCCTCGAGCTCCGACCCCAGTCCGAGCGCGTCGTCGACGACGATCTCGCGGACCCGGTCCAATCCGCCGTCGAGCGAGTCGATCCACGGGGCGGTCCGCTGCAGCCGGTCGGCGGTGCGGACGTAGTACATGAGGAACCGGTCGAGGTAGCGGACCAGCGTCTCGGTGTCGAGGTCGCCGGCCAGCAGCCGGGCGTGCGCCGGGGTGGCACCGCCGTTGCCGCCGACGTACAGGTTCCAGCCCTTCTCGGTGGCGATCACCCCGAAGTCCTTGCCGCGCGCCTCGGCGCACTCCCGGGCGCACCCGCTGACACCGCCCTTCAGCTTGTGCGGCGAGCGGAGGCCCCGGTAGCGCAGCTCCAGGTCGATCGCGAGCTGCACGGAGTCCTGGACGCCGTACCGGCACCAGGTCGACCCGACGCAGGACTTCACGGTCCGCAGCGACTTGCCGTACGCGTGCCCCGACTCGAAGCCCGCGTCGACCAGCCGCCGCCAGATCATCGGCAGCTGCTCCATCCGGGCGCCGAACAGGTCGATCCGCTGGCCGCCGGTGATCTTCGTGTACAGCCCGAAGTCGCGGGCGACCTCGCCGATCACGATCAGCTTCTCGGGCGTGATCTCGCCGCCGGGGATGCGCGGGACGACGGAGTAGGTGCCGTTGCGCTGGATGTTGGCGAGGTAGGCGTCGTTGGTGTCCTGCAGCGTGCGGGTGCTGTCGTCGAGCACGTGCCCGCCCAGCTGCGAGGCCAGGATCGACGCGATCGCCGGCTTGCAGATGTCGCAGCCGCGGCCGGTGCCGTGCCCCTCGACGACCTGGTCGAAGCGCGTGTACCCGTGCACCGCGACCACGTCGAACAGTTCCTGCCGGGTCAGCGGGAAGTGCTCGCAGATGCTCCTGTCGACGTCCTGGCCCTGGCTGGCGTAGTAGTCCTCGATGATCTTCTTGGTCTGCACCTTGCAGGAGCCGCAGGTGCTCCCGGCCCGCGTGGTCTCGCCGGCGGCGGCCGCGGCGATGATGTCGGCCTTCGTCACGTCGTTGCACGAGCAGACCTGCGCCTCGTCCGGGAGACCGATGTCGGTCAGACCCCGCCCGGCCGGGAGGATCAGGTCCTCGGGGTTCTCCGGCAGCTCGATCCCGGAGGCGACCATCGGCCGGAGGACGCCGTACGCCGACGCGTCACCGACGAGCACGCCGCCCAGCAGCTGCCGGCCGTCCTCGCTGATCACCAGCTTCTTGTAGACACCCGCGACGGCGTCGGAGTACACGAGCTCCAGCGCGCCGGCAGTGGTCGCGTGCGCGTCGCCGAAGCTCGCGACGTCGACGCCGAGGAGCTTGAGCTTGGTGGACATGTCCGCGCCCTCGAACGTGCCGGCGCCACCGAGCAGCGCGTCGACGACGACCTCGGCCATGGCGTAGCCCGGGGCGACCAGGCCGTACATCACGCCGGCCGGCGCCGCGCACTCGCCGATCGCGAAGATGTGCTCGTCGCTGGTGCGGCAGTGCTCGTCGACCAGGATGCCGCCACGCTCGGCGAGCGCGAGGTCCGCCGTACCCCCGAGCTGGTCGCGCGGCCGGATGCCCGCCGAGAACACCACCATGTCGACATCCAGCGGCTTGCGGTCCTTGAGCGCCATCCCGGTGACCTTGGTCGTGCCGAGGATCGCCTCGGTCATCGCGCCGGTGTGGACGGTCAGGCCGAGCTGCTCGACGTGCCGGCTCAGCGTGAGACCGCCCGCCGCATCGACCTGGACGGCCATCAGCCGCGGCGCGAGCTCGACGACGTGGGTCTCGAGGCCGAGCTGGCTCAGCGCGTTCGCGGCCTCGAGGCCGAGCAGGCCGCCGCCGACGACGGCGCCGCTCTTCGCCCGCTTCGCGGCCTTCCGGATCGCCTCGAGGTCCTCGATGGTGCGGTAGACGAAGACGTTGTCGAGGTCCTTGCCGGGCACCGGCGGCACGAACGGGTACGCACCGGTCGCGAGCACCAGCTCGTCGTAGTGCAGGTCCTCGCCGGTGTTGAGCGTGATGATGCGCTGCCGCGGCGAGACCGCGACCACCGAGGCCCCGGTGCGCAGCGCGACCCTCGGGTCGTCGTACCTCCCTCCGGGCAGCAGGCTCAGCGCCTTCGCGCCGACCTCGAAGAACGACGTCAGCGCGACGCGGTCGTACGCCGGCCGCGGCTCGTCGCCGATGACCACGACGTCGTGCGTCTCCGTGAGGCCGCGCTCGATCGCGGCCTGCACGAAGCGGTGGCCGACCATGCCGTGGCCGACGACCACCAGCTTCTTGCGGACGTTCATACCAGGGCTCCTTCGTTCAGCAGGTCGCGGACGGCGGACAGGCAGCCGCCGCAGCCGGTGGTGGCGCGGGTGGTGTCTCGGGCCTCGTCGACCGAGGAACAGGCGCGGATCCGGCCGGCGCTGACGCCGGCGCAGGCGCAGACCTCCGCGTCGTCCGGCAGCACGACGGGGGCGGCGGTGCGCTCGGCCATCAGCAGGGCGCCGGCCTCGTGCCGGCCGAGGACCGTTCCGCGGTCGTAGTGCTGCGTGATCAGGCCGATGCGGGACAGGTCGCCGACCAGCGTGGCCGCGACGATCACGCCGTCGTGGACGACGAGCTTGCGGTGGCTGCCGGTGACCGGGTTCGACATCTCGACCACCTCGCCCTCGGCGCGCTCCGGGTCGCCGAGCACGGCGACGTCGAGGTCGGTCGCCCGCAGCCGAGCGACGGTCCGGGCGCCGTCGTACCGGACCTCCTCGCCGTTGAGGTGCCGCGCCAGCAGCGCGGCCTGCTCCCATGCGGGCGGCACGAAGCCGGTGACCTGCGCGCCGTGCTGGGCGCAATCGCCGATCGCGTGGATGCGCGGGTCGCTGGTGCGCAGCAGGTGGTCGACGACGACGCCGCGGCGCACCTCGAGGTCGGCCCGCCGGGCCAGCGCGGTCGACGGTCGCCCGCCCGCGGTGAGGACCACGAGGTCGGAGTCGAGCGTGAAGCCGTTGTCGAGGACGAGGCCCCCGTCGGTCAGTCGGGTCGCTCGGGCGCCGGTGTAGACGGCCGTGCCGAGCCGCTTCAGGCTGCGGGCGAGCACCTCCCCGGCCTTCGCGTCGACCTGGCTGCGCAGCAGGTGGTCGCCGCCCTCCACCATCTCGGTCGTGAGGCCGCGAACCGCCAGCGCGCGGGCGACCTGGAGACCGAGCAGCCCGCCGCCGACGACCACCGCGCTGCGCGCGTGCCCGGTGATCGAGCCCGTCGAGATCGCGGCGTCGAGCCGGAGGCAGTCGTCGAGGCTGCGGAACGCGTGCACCTTCTCGTGCAGGCGTCCGTCGAGCCGCACCACGCCGCGGATCGGCGGCAGCGAGGGGATGCTGCCGGTGGCGAGCACGAGCACGTCGTACGGCACCCGGGTGCGGTCGGCGAGCTCGACCTCCTGCTCGGCGCGGTGGATCTCCACGGCGCGGGCACCGACGCGCAGGTCGACGTCCCGCATCGGCAGCCGCAGGCTGTCGGGGCTGTGCGTGCCCTCGAGCACCGCGGACAGCAGGATCCGGTTGTACGGCGGGTGCTGCTCGTCGCCGAGCACGGTGACGTCGTGGCCCTCCAGCCCGTCGGCGAGGCGGGCGGCGGCCATGCCGGCGCCGACGATCACGATCTTCATGCGATCCACCCCCGGCTGGCGGTGAGCTGGCAACCGTTCGGCCCGCAGAAACGGTTGCTGACACACCGCCCGCCTGCCTCGACCCCGGCCGGCGGTGAGCTGGCAACCATTCGGGCCACAGAAACGGTTGCTGACACACCGCCCGCCCGCCCCGCCCCCGGCCGGCGGTGAGCTGGCAACCATTCGGGCCACAGAAACGGTTGCTGACACACCGCCCACCAGCCCCACCCCCGGCCGGCGGTGAGCTGGCAACCATTCCGGCCGCAGAAACGGTTGCTGACACACCGCCCACCAGCCCCACCCCCGGCCGGCGGTGAGCTGGCAACCATTCCGGCCGCAGAAACGGTTGCTGACACACCGCCCACCAGCCCCACCCCCGGCCGGCGGTGAGCTGGCAACCATTCCGGCCGCAGAAACGGTTGCTGACACACCGCCCACCAGCCCCACCCCCGGCCGGCGGTGAGCTGGCAACCATTCCGGCCGCAGAAACGGTTGCTGACACACCGCCCACCAGCCCCACCCCCGGCCGGCGGTGAGCTGGCAACCATTCCGGCCGCAGAAACGGTTGCTGACACACCGCCCACCAGCCCCACCCCCGGCCGGCGGTGAGCTGGCAACCATTCGGGCCACAGAAACGGTTGCTGACACACCGCCCGCCCGGTGCACCGCGATCACGCGGTCACCGCCGCGGCGCAGACCTTGAACTCCGGCATCCGGCTGGACGGGTCGAGCGCGTCGTTGGTGAGCCGGTTCGCGCCGACCCAGTGGAACGGGACGAAGACCGTGTCCGGCCGGATCGTGTCGACCACCCGGGCCGGGGCCTTGAGCTCGCCGCGCCGCGTAGTGACGACCACCGGGCGACCGTCGTACGCGCCGATCCGGTCGGCCAGCATCGGGTGCAGCTCGACGAACGGGCCGGCGTCGGGCAGCTCGCGGACGCGTCGGGTCTGGGCGCCGGACTGGTACTGCGCGAGCACCCGGCCGGTCGTCAGGTGCAGCGGGTACGCCGCGTCCACCGGTTCGGCGGGCCCGCGGTGCTCGACCGGGATGAACCGCGCGCGACCGTCGGGGTGCGCGAAGGCCTCGGCGAACATGCGCGGGCTGCCCCAGAAGACGCCGTGCTCCTCACGGATCCGGTCGTAGGTGATCGCGGAGTAGTCGGCCTTCCCGCCCGCGGACGCCCGGCCGAGCTCGGCGAACACCTCCTCGGGGTCAGTCGCGAAGTCGTGGCCGAGGCGGGCGGCGAGGCCCGCGATGACGTCGAGATCGGTGCGTACGCCGGCCGGTGGCGCAGCCGCCTGCTGGCGCAGGATCACGCGGCCCTCGAGGTTGGTCATCGTGCCGGTCTCCTCGGCCCACTGGGTCACCGGCAGCACCACGTCGGCGAGCGCCGCGGTCTCGGACAGGACCAGGTCGGCGACGACGAGCAGGTCGAGGTCGGCGAGCCGGCCGGTGACGTGCGTGGCGTTCGGAGCGGAGACGACGATGTTGCTGCCGAACACCAGCAGCGCCTTCGGGCCGCCGTCGGTGCCCAGAGCGTCGAGCAGCTCGTACGCCGAGCGCCCCTTGCCCGGCAGGCTCTCGGGCTCGACGCCCCAGACCTTCGCGACGTGGGCGCGGGCCGCGGGGTCGTCGATCATCCGGTACCCGGGCAGCTGGTCGGCCTTCTGGCCGTGCTCGCGCCCGCCCTGGCCGTTGCCCTGGCCGGTGAGGCAGCCGTAGCCGGCGTGCTCCTTGCCGGGCATCCCGAGCGCGAGTGCGACGCCGATCCAGGCGAGCACGGTGTCGGTCCCCTGCGCGTGCTGCTCGGCGCCGCGCGCAGTCAGCACCGTGACCTTGCCGGCGTCCCCGAGCAGGGTGGCGAGCTCGCGGAGCTCGGTCGCGGAGACGCCGCTCACCCGCTCGACCCGCTCGGGCCACCACGCCGAGGCGGTACGCCGGACGTCCTCCCAGCCGGTCGTGCGGGTCGCGACGTACTCCTCGTCGACGGCGCCGGCCGCGTCGAGCAGGTGCAGCAGTCCGAGGGCGATCGGCAGGTCGGTGCCGGGGACGGGCTGCAGGAACACGTCGGCACGGTCGGCGGTCGGCGTACGTCGCGGGTCGATGACGACGACGCGGCCGCCGTTCTCACGCAGCCGGTCGAGGTGCCGCGCGGCCGGCGGCATCGTCTCGGCGAGGTTGCTGCCGACCAGCACGAGCACGTCGGTCCGCTCGATGTCGACGAGCGGGAACGGCAGCCCGCGGTCGACGCCGAAGGCCTGGTTGGAGGCGGACGCGGCCGAGGACATGCACCAGCGGCCGTTGTAGTCGATCTGGCTGGTGCCCAGCGCGACCCGGGCGAGCTTGCCGAGCTGGTAGGCCTTCTCGTTGGTGAGCCCGCCGCCGCCGAAGATCGCGACGGCGTCCTTGCCGTGCTGCTCCTGGAGCGCGGTCAGTCGCCCGGCGACCAGGTCGAGCGCCTCGTCCCACTCCGCCGCCCTCAGCTCGCCGGTCGTGCGGTCACGCACGAGCGGCGTGGTCAGCCGCTCGCGGTGCCCGCGCAGCGACGCGGCCGTCCAGCCCTTGCGGCACAGGGCTCCCTCGTTCACGGGGAACTCCGGCCACGGCTGCACCTCCAGCGTGCGACGGCCCTCGAGGACCATCCCGCACTGGAGCGAGCAGTAGGGGCAGTGCGTCTTCATTCAGACCCCGGCGGTCGCGAGCGCTCGGGCCTGGCTCGGACGGCGGACGTAGACGGCGAACGTCACGAGCACGCAGACGACGTAGAAGCACGTGAACACCACGAACGCGCCCTTGGTCGCGGCCAGCGGGTCACCCACCCACGGCGAGCTGAACGCGATCGGGATCAGGAAGCCACCGAGAGCGCCGACCGCGCCGATGAGGCCGAGGGCCGCCGAGGACTGCTTGGTGGCGGTCGCCAGGGCGGCCACGCGGTCCGGCGTACCGGACTCGGTCGTCGTCTCCGCCTCGCGGCGGAAGATCGCCGGGATCATCTTGTACGTCGAGCCGTTGCCGATCCCGGTCGAGGCGAAGATCAGCAGGAAGAACCCGAGGAACCACGGGAACCACTCCTGGTTGCTCGCCCCGGCCGACATCCGGCTCAGCGTCCAGAGCACGCAGAGCGTGCACAGGACCAGGCTGACGAAGGCGCCGAGGGCGACGCGCGCGCCGCCGTACTTGTCCGCGAGCCAGCCCCCGAACGGCCGCGTGAGCGACCCGACCGCCGCACCCAGGAACGCGTAGTAGGCGAAGACGATGTCCGGGAAGTTGAGCTTGATCAGCAGCGGCATCGCAGCGGAGTAGCCGATGAACGAGCCGAACGTGCCGATGTAGAGGAACGCCATGATCCAGGTGTGCGGCTTGCGCACCACCGCGAGCTGCTCGCGCGGCTTGCTGGTCGCGCTGGTGAGGTTGTCCATCCAGAGGTACGCCGCGACCGCGGCACAGATCGCGAGCCCGGCGTACACGAAGCCGGCGGTCTGCAGGTGGATGCCGGCGTCGGACGCCTTGACCAGGCCGAAGATCCCGGCGCCACCGACGATCACCGGCAGCAGCAGCTGGATGATCGCGACGCCCGCGTTGCCGCCGGCCGCGTTGAGGCCGAGTGCGGTGCCCTTACGGTCGGCGGGGAAGAAGAAGTTGATGTTCGCCATCGAGCTGGCGAAGTTGCCGCCGCCGAAGCCGGCGGTCGCCGCGATCAGGCAGAACACCCAGTACGGCGTGGTCGGGTCCTGCACGGCGAACGCGAACAGCAGCGTCGGCACCAGCAGCAGCGCGGCGCTGATGATCGTCCAGTTGCGGCCGCCGAACTTCGGCACCGCGAACGTGTACGGCAGACGCAGCAGCGAGCCGACCAGGTTGGGCAGCGCCACCAGCAGGAACAGCTGCTGCGGGCTGAACGAGAAGCCCATCTGCAGCAGGAACGCCGCGCTCACGCTCCAGATCAGCCAGACCGAGAAGCCCAGGTGCTCGGCGAAGATCGACCAGATCAGGTTGCGCCGGGCGACCTGCCGGCCGCCGTTCTCCCAGAACTCCGGGTCCTCCGGCCGCCAGTCGTCGATCCACCGCCCGGACCTCTGCGCACTCGTCATGCGACTCAATCTCGGCGCCGCAGGTTTCACCCGAGCCAGGTCGCCGTACCGGAGACGTCAACTTCTCCTCACGGCCTCACACCCCTCACGACCTCACGTCCCACCGGGTCGTTGCCGCCGCACGTTTCGAAACGCCGGGCACCCGTTACAGATCGGCGCCCCCTGGGTACGGGGGGCCCAAACCGTGACGGCCATCACCTCTGCGAAGGGTGCCCCCGTGTCCACTCCCGAACAGTCACATGACCACGCTCGCGACCACGATCCGCTCTACGACGAGCTGCACGCGACGGCGGAGTTCACCCGGCTGCGGAAGGCCTTCCGCAGCTTCGTGTTCCCGACCACGGTCGCCTTCCTGGCGTGGTACCTGCTCTACGTCGTGATGAGCAACTGGGCGCACGACTTCATGAGCAAGGAGGTCTGGGGCAACATCAACGTCGCGCTGGTCTTCGGGATCCTGCAGTTCGTCTCGACGTTCTTCATCGCCTGGCTCTACGCCTTCTACATGAACAGGCGCGTCGACCCACTCGCCCGCGAGCTCGAGCGGCGCTACAACGACCAGGTCGGGGGTGCGCGATGAGCTCCGACACCCTGACCGGCGTCCTCTTCGTCGTCGTCGTCCTGATCACGGTCGCGATCACGTTCTGGGCCAGCCGCCAGACCAAGGGCGCCGCCGACTTCTACGCCGGCGGCCGCGGCTTCACCGGCTTCCAGAACGGCATGGCGATCTCCGGCGACTACATGTCGGCGGCCTCGTTCCTCGGCATCTCCGGCGCCATCGCGCTCTCCGGGTACGACGGCTTCCTCTACTCGATCGGCTTCCTCGTCGCGTGGCTGATCGCGCTGCTGCTCGTCGCCGAGCTGCTGCGCAACTCCGGCCGCTACACGATGGCCGACCAGCTGGCGTACCGCATGAAGCAGCGCCCGGTGCGCACCGCGGCCGCGACCTCGACCGTGGTCGTCTCGATCTTCTACCTGCTCGCGCAGATGGTCGGCGCGGGCGCCCTGGTCGCCCTGCTGCTCGGCGCGGAGTCCGAGGCGTCGAAGAACATCACGATCATCCTGGTCGGCGCGCTGATGATCTTCTACGTCACCGTCGGCGGCATGAAGGGCACCACCTGGGTGCAGATCGTGAAGGCCGTGCTGCTGATGGGCGGCACGATCCTGATCACCGTCCTGGTCCTCGCGAAGTTCGACTTCAACCTCTCCGACCTCCTCGGCGCAGCCGCCGACAACTCCGGCCAGGGTGAGGCATTCCTCCAGCCCGGCCTGAAGTACGGCGTCTCCACGACGTCGAAGATCGACTTCCTCAGCCTCAGCCTGGCGCTGGTGCTCGGGACCGCCGGCCTCCCGCACATCCTGATCCGCTTCTACACCGTTCCCACCGCGCAGACCGCGCGGAAGTCCGTGCTCTGGGCGATCGGGCTGATCGGCGCGTTCTACCTGATGACGCTGGCGCTCGGCTTCGGCGCGGCGGCGCTGCTGAGCTCCGACAAGTACGCCGAGGTCGCGGCCTCGGGCGGCAACCTGGCGTCACCACTGCTCGCGGAAGCGGTCGGCGGCGGCGACGGTACGACGGGTGGCGCGGTGCTGCTCGCGCTGATCTCCGCGGTGGCGTTCGCGACGATCCTCGCCGTCGTGGCGGGGCTGACCCTGACCTCTGCGTCGTCGGTGGCTCACGACCTGTACGCGACGGTCTTCAAGAACGGTCAGGCCAGCGAGCGGGACGAGATCCGGGTCGCCCGGATCGCGGCGTTCGTCATCGGCGGCATCGCGATCCTCCTGGCGATCCCCGCCAAGGGGCTCAACATCGCGTTCCTGGTGGCGCTGGCCTTCGCGGTTGCCGCGTCGGCCAACCTCCCGTCGCTGATCTACAACCTGTTCTGGCGGCGCTTCAACACCCGCGGAGCGGTCTGGGCGATCTACGGCGGCCTGATCTCGTGCGTGGGGCTGGTCATCTTCTCGCCGGTGGTGTCGGGCAAGGGAGAGGACGCGACCGGCAAGAACCTGTCGCTGCTCCCGACCAGCATCGACATCTCGTGGTTCCCGCTGGAGAACCCCGGCATCGTGTCGATCCCGCTCGGCTTCTTCCTCGGCTGGCTCGGGACCGTGACGGCCAAGGAGCCGGAGACCGAGGCCCGCTACAACGAGCTCGAGGTCCGCTCCCTCACCGGTGCCGGCGCCGAGCAGGCGGTCAAGCACTAGCCGAGACGCGCCAGCGGGTCGGCTGATGGTGGTCGAGCGGCGTGTCGAGACCCATTCCTGTTCCAGACCGACTGGCCCCTATCCCGTCCCTACCCGCAACGTCCTAATGTGGCGGGAGGCACATTCGACCCCGCACCGGAAGGACCATCGTGAGCGAAGAGACCCTGTCGAACCTCCTCAAGGAGGACCGGCGCTTCGAGCCGCCGGCCGGGATCGCCGAGCACGCCAACCTGAAGGCCGACGCCTACGAGCGCGCGGCCGCCGACCGCGAGGGCTTCTGGGCCGAGCAGGCCGAGCGGCTCGACTGGGCGCAGAAGTGGGACCGGGTCCTCGACTGGGACGACCCGCCGTTCGCCAAGTGGTTCGTCGGCGGCAAGCTCAACGCGGCGTACAACTGCGTCGACCGGCACGTCGAGGCCGGCCGCGGCGACAAGGTCGCGCTGCACTGGGTCGGCGAGCCCGAGGGCGACGCCCGCGACATCACCTACGCCCAGCTGCAGGACGAGGTCAGCCAGGCCGCGAACGCGCTCACCGAGCTCGGCGTCGCCGCCGGCGACCGGGTCGCGATCTACCTGCCGATGATCCCCGAGGCCGTCGTCACGATGCTGGCCTGCGCCCGCATCGGGGCTCCGCACACCGTGGTGTTCGGCGGCTTCTCGTCCGAGGCACTGTCCTCGCGCCTGGTCGACTGCCAGGCGAAGGTCGTCGTCACGTCCGACGGCGGCTACCGGCGCGGGTCCGCGGCGGCGCTCAAGCCCGCCGTCGACGAGGCCCGCGAGAAGGCGGCCGCGCAGGGCCACACGGTCGAGAAGGTCCTCGTCGTCCGCCGCACCGGGCAGGACGTCGCCTGGGACGGCCCTGAGACTGGGGGGCCCGACGTGTGGTGGCACGACATCGTCGACGCCGCCTCGACCGAGCACACGCCGGAGGCGTTCGACTCCGAGCACCCGCTCTACGTCATGTACACCTCGGGCACGACCGGCAAGCCGAAGGGCATCCTGCACACGACCGGCGGCTACCTGACCGGTACGTCGTACACGCACTGGGCGGTCTTCGACCTGAAGCCGGACACCGACGTCTACTGGTGCTCCGCCGACATCGGCTGGGTCACCGGGCACTCCTACATGGTCTACGGGCCGCTCGCGAACGGCGCGACGCAGGTGATGTACGAGGGGACGCCGGACAGCCCGGAGCGCGGCCGCTGGTGGAAGATCATCGAGGACTACAAGGTCACGATCTTCTACACCGCGCCCACCGCGATCCGGTCGTTCATGAAGCAGGGCCGCGAGATCCCGGACCGCTTCGACATGTCGTCGCTGCGGATCCTCGGCTCGGTCGGTGAGCCGATCAACCCCGAGGCCTACGTCTGGTACCGCCACGTCATCGGCGGTGACCGCACCCCGGTCGTCGACACCTGGTGGCAGACCGAGACCGGCGCGATCATGATCAGCCCGCTCCCCGGCGTGACCGCGGGCAAGCCGGGCTCCGCGATGACCGCGATCCCGGGCGTCGCGGCGGACGTGGTGGACAACGACGGCGAGCCCGTGCCCAACGGCTCGGGCGGCTACCTCGTGCTCACCGAGCCGTGGCCGTCGATGCTGCGCACGATCTGGGGCGACGACGAGCGGTTCAAGGACACCTACTGGTCGCGGTTCCCCGATCTAGGACCAGAGGGCAAGGGCTTCTACTTCGCCGGTGACGGTGCGAAGAAGGACGACGACGGCGACATCTGGGTGCTCGGCCGCGTCGACGACGTCATGAACGTCTCCGGCCACCGGCTGTCGACCACCGAGATCGAGTCCGCACTGGTCTCGCACCCGAAGGTCGCCGAGGCCGCGGTCGTCGGCGCCAAGGACGAGGACACCGGCCAGGCGGTCTGCGCGTTCGTGATCCTGCGCGAGGAGGCCGGGGACGGCGGCGACGACATCGTCGCGGAGCTGCGCACCCACGTGCGCAAGGAGATCGGCCCGATCGCGACCCCGCGCCAGATCATGATCGTCCCGGAGCTCCCGAAGACCCGGTCCGGCAAGATCATGCGCCGCCTGCTCAAGGACGTGGCCGAGCACCGCGAGGTCGGCGACGTGACGACCCTGGCCGACAGCTCGGTGATGGACCTGATCTCGAAGGGCCTCAGCTCCCCTACGGCTGAGGACTGACCCGACCGGTCTCGTAGGCCCACATCGCGATCTCGACCCGGTTCCGGGCGGCGAGCTTGGTCATCAGGCTCGCGATGTGGGTCTTCACCGTGCTCAGGCTGATGTGCAGCTCGCCGCAGATCTCGGCGTTGGTGCGGCCGCGGGCGACCGCCATCAGCACCTCCTCCTCGCGGCCGGTCAGCGGCTCGATCGGCTGCGCCGGCGCCGGCTTCGCGGCGTCCGCGAACGCGGCGAGCAGCCGCACCGTGACGCTCGGGGCGATCAGCGCGTCGCCCTGAGCGGCCGCGTGCACGGCCTGGACGAGCAGCTCGGGCCCGGCGTCCTTGAGCAGGAACCCACGCGCGCCGGCCCGCAGCGCGCCGTGGACGTACTCGTCGAGGTCGAACGTCGTGATCACCACGACCGCCAGCGGGTCCGGCACGTCGGGACCGGCGAGCAGCATCGTGGCCTCGAGCCCGTTCATCTCCGGCATCCGGATGTCGAACAGGCACACGTCCGGTCGCAGCTCGCGCGCCAGCGACACGGCCTTCCGCCCGTCGCCGGCCTCGCCGACCACCTCGATGCCCGGCTGCGCGTCGAGGATCATCCGCAGCCCCGTCCGCACGATCTCCTGGTCGTCGGCGACCAGCACCCGGATGCTCATCCTGCTGTCCTCGGGAGTACGGCGCTCACGGTCCAGCCGCGGCCCGGGGCCGGTCCGGCCTCGAGCGTGCCGCCGAGGAGTACGGCGCGCTCGGTCATCCCGATGACGCCGTACCCCGTCGTCCCGCGTGGCGCCGGGTCGCCGTCGTCGCGCACGGTCAGCCGCACCACGTCGTCCTCGCCGGCGACGCTCACCTCGACCCGGGTGGCGTGCCGCGCGTGCCGCACGACGTTGGTGATGGACTCCTGCGTGATCCGGTAGACCGCGGCCGCGACGGACGGGCGGAGGTCGTCGATCCCGGTGACCGTCAGCTCGACCCGGGGCGAGCCGCCGGTCGCCGCCGCGAGCCGCTCGAGGTCGGCCACGCCCTGCATCGGGGTCAGCTCGGCGTCGGCGTCCTCGCGGAGCGCGGAGACCAGCGTGCGCAGCTCTGCCAGCGTCCGGCCCGCCTCGCCCTCGATCACCTCGAGCGCCTCGGCCGCCGCCTCCGGCCGGGTCGCGGCGACCACCCGCCCGGCCTGGGCGCGGACGACGATCGCGGACACGTGGTGCGCGACCGTGTCGTGCAGCTCGCGGGCGAGCTGCTCGCGCTCGCGGACCCGGACGTCGTGCCGGGCGCGGTGCTGCGCGCTCGTCGCGAACCGGACGACGAGCCCGAGGGTCTCCGCGAGGCAGAGGACGATGAACCCGCCGACGACGTCGCCGAGCGTGGCGGAGTCGTCCTGCGTGATGCCGACGACCGCTGCCACGAGCACGACCGCCGTGCCCGCGACGATGTCGCGGCCCGAGCCCCACCGCAACAGGGCGTACGGGAGGAACAGCACGAACGCCGTGGCGTTGAGCCCGACCACGCCGTCGGCGCCGCCGACGATCGCGACCAGGTTGAAGACCATGACCGTGCCGAAGCCGAGGGCGATCGCCGCCAGGGGCTGCGTGCGCCGGATGAACAGGGTCGGGAGCACCGCGAGCGTGGTCACGAGCGAGGCGAGCGGCCACACGACGTCGTCGCGGAACACCGTCTCGAGCACCGCGGTGACCCCGAAGCCGGCGACGAGCAGCCAGTCCCGCCACATCGGACCCGGCGGGTCGGACACCCTCGGGGTCGCCCAGAGGGCATGGACGGCTCGGCTCGGCACGTCCCCAGCCTAGGGAAGCCGAGGCCCCGCACATCGGCCGAAAGGCCGAGACCGGTCCGTCCCCTCGGCCGATGTGGCACCCCGGACCACTCCCCGACGCTGAGGTCATGACTCAGCTCCTGCACCGGATCGGCGGGTTCGCCGCCCTGCACCCGTGGCGCATCGTCGCCGCCTGGCTGGCCGTCGCCGCCGTCGTCCTCGCCGCGTCCGCGTCGTACGGCGGGGACACCTCTGACTCCATGGAGGTGCCGGGCCTCGACTCGCAGCAGGCCGCCGACCTCCTCGAGCGCGCCAGCTCGGACCAGGCCGGGCTCACCGCCCAGCTGGTCGTCTCCCCCGCCGACCAGCGTGCCCTCGACGGCCTGCGCGCCGAGGTGCTGGCCCTGCCACACGTGCTCGACGTGGGCGCGCCGGTCACCTCCGCCGACGGGCGGGTCGCGCTGCTCCCGATCCAGTACCCGCCGCTCGAGGAGCTGTCCGCCGCCGACCTGACGGCGCTCCAGGAGGTGCGCGACCGCGCGGACGCCGACGGTCCTGCCCAGGTCGAGATGCGCGGCGACCTGGTGTTCGCCTTCGCCGAGCCCGAGACCGGCGGCGAGGTCGTCGGCCTGGTCGCCGCGCTGGTGATCCTGCTGGTCGCGTTCGGGTCCGTGGTCGCCGCCGGCATCCCGATCGGCGTCGCCCTCACGGGCCTCGCGACCGCGGTCGGCGCGATGACGCTGGCCGCGCGCTTCCTCGACGTACCCACCTGGGCGCCGGTGCTGGGCTCGATGGTCGGCCTCGGCGTGGGCATCGACTACGCGCTGTTCATCCTCACCCGGCACCGCGAGCAGCTCGCGGACGGCGTCCCGCTGCGCGAGTCGATCGCGCGAGCCGTGTCGACCGCCGGGTCGTCGGTCGTCCTCGCCGGCGGCATCGTCGTGGTCGCGATCCTCGGCCTGACGGTGGCCGGGGTGCCGTTCATGTCGGCCGGCGCGTACGCCGTCTCCGTGATCGTGCTGGTGATGGTGCTCGCGTCGATCACCCTGCTGCCCGCGCTGCTCGCGATCGCCGGCAACCGCGTGAACGGGCGCCGCGGGAGCGCCCGCCGCGCCCGCTCCGACGCGCGCTGGCAGCGCCGCGTCGAGCACGTCGTCTCCCACCCACGGGTGTACGCCGCCGGCGTGCTCGGGCTGCTCGTCCTGCTCGCGCTCCCGGCGTTCGCGCTGCGCGCCGGGATCCCCGATGACGGCACCCTGCCCGAGTCCCGCACCGAGCGCCGCGCCTACGACCTGCTCGCGGACGGGTTCGGCCCCGGGGTGAACGGCCAGCTGCTCGTGGTCGTCGACACCGAGGGCGACCCCGCCGTGCTCACCCCGCTGCGCGACGCGCTCGGCGCCGACCCCGGCGTCGCGTCGGTCCTGCCGGCGACGATGGAGGGCGACGTCGCGACCCTGGTGGTGACCCCCACGACCGGCCCCCAGGACGCCGCGACGTACGACACCACCGAGCGGCTGCGCACCGAGGTGCTCCCCTCGGTCCTCGACGGCGCGCACGTCGGCGGCCAGACCGCCGGGTTCGCCGACGTCGGCGCCCGCGTGAACGAGCGGCTGCCGTGGTTCGTCGCGGCGGTGCTGCTGCTGTCGTCGCTGTTGCTCGCGCTGGTCTTCCGCTCGGTGCTGATCCCGCTCCAGGCCGCGTTGATGAACCTGCTCAGCATCGGGGCGGCGTACGGCGTCCTCGTGATGGTGTTCCAGTGGGGGTGGGGCGCGAGCCTGATTGGCCTGGAGTCGACCGTGCCGGTCGTGTCGTTCATCCCGATGTTCATGTTCGCCGTGGTGTTCGGGCTGTCGATGGACTACGAGGTCTTCCTGCTGTCGCGCATCCGCGAGGAGTACGACGCCACCGGTGACACCCGCTCCGCGATCGTGCACGGCCTGGCGCGCACCGGCCGGGTCATCACCTCGGCCGCGTTCATCATGATCGCCGTGTTCCTGGGCTTCGTGCTCGGCGAGGACCCGGCCACCAAGATGTTCGGCCTCGGCCTCGCCACCGCCGTCCTCGTCGACGCCACGCTGGTCCGGATGGTGCTGCTGCCCGCGACCATGCAGCTGCTCGGTCGGTGGAACTGGTGGGCGCCGGGCGCCGGTAGGGTGAGGACAGGTGAGCCGGGAAGTCTGGTCGGCAGCTCTGTCACCGACCCGTCAGGAGCCCCGTGAGCAAACCGGATCGCACGGCCCAGAGGCTCTTCTCCCGAGGCTCGTTCCTCGAGAGCTCGCGGACCGCTGAGATCCTGCGCGCCGAGACCACCGGCGGCCTGCTGCTCATCATCGCAGCGGCCGTCGCCCTCGTCTGGGCGAACAGCCCGTGGCGCGACGCCTACTTCGACCTGCGCAACACGGTCGTCGGCTTCACCCCGTTCGACCTCCATCTCGACCTCAGCCTGGGTGCGTGGGCGGCCGACGGGCTGCTGGCGATCTTCTTCTTCGTGGCCGGTCTCGAGCTGAAGCGGGAGTTCGTCGCCGGCGACCTCCGTGACCCGCGGCGCGCGGCGCTGCCGGTGATCGCCGCCGTGGGCGGCATGGCCGTGCCCGCCGTCATCTTCGTGCTGTGGAACCTCGGGACCGACGACCTCGTCGGCTGGGCGATCCCGACCGCGACCGACATCGCGTTCGCCGTCGCGATCCTCGCGGTCATCAGCACCCACCTGCCGACCGGACTCCGCACGTTCCTGCTCACGCTCGCCGTGGTCGACGACCTGCTCGCGATCACGGTCATCGCGCTCTTCTACACCGACCACCTCGACGTCCCCTTCCTGCTCCTCTCCCTGGTCCCGATCGCGGCCTTCGGCCTGCTGGCGCAGCGGGGCATCCACCGCGGGTGGCTCCTCATCCCGCTCGCCGTCGTCGCCTGGGCGCTCGTGCACGAGTCCGGGGTGCACGCCACCGTCGCGGGCGTCGCGCTGGCGTTCACGGTCCCGGTCCGCACCCGCGCCGGCGACAGCGACCGCGGGCTCGCCGAGCACCTCGAGCACCTGATCCGGCCGATCTCGGCCGGGGTCGCCGTACCGGTCTTCGCGTTCTTCGCCGCCGGTGTGTACGTCGGCGGCCTCGACGGCCTGCGCGCCGCACTCACCGACCAGATCGCCCTCGGCATCATGTGCGGCCTCGTGCTCGGCAAGACGGTCGGGATCGCGGGCTCGACCTGGCTGCTGTCGACGTTCACCCGCGCCGACCTCGACGAGGAGCTGAGCTGGGTCGACGTGATCGGCATGTCGCTGCTCGCGGGGATCGGCTTCACCGTCTCGCTGCTCATCGGCGAGCTCGCCTTCGGCTACGGCACCCGCGAGGACGACGTCGCGAAGGTCGGGGTCCTCGTCGGCTCGGTCTGCGCCGGCCTGCTCGCGACGGTCGTCCTCCGGGCGCGCAACCGGGTGTACCGCCGGATCTGCGAGCTGGAGCAGGTGGACTCCGACGCGGACGGGGTGCCTGACGTCTACCAGCGGGGCGACGACGCTCCGTGATTCTGTAAGGTCGCGCGCATGGCGACGAATCAGGACCAGAACACCGACCCGACGATCGGCCGGCTCGTCCACGACGCCAGCAAGGACATCTCCACGCTGATCCAGAAGGAGATCCAGCTCGCCAAGTCCGAGCTGAAGGTCAGCGTGCAGGCCGGTGGCATCGGGGTCGGGCTGTTCGCCGGCGCGGCGTTCATCCTGGTCCTGGCGATCATCATGCTGTCGTTCGCGTTCGTGTACCTGATCCACTGGAGCGGCTCCGGTCTCGACCTGCAGTGGGCGTTCCTGATCGTCTTCGCGTTCTACCTGCTGCTGACCGCGCTGCTGGTCTTCATCGGCGTCCGCAAGATGAAGCAGGTGCGCGCGCCCGAGCGGGCGATCGAGCAGGGCCGCGAGATCCCGAAGGCGCTCAAGGGCGAGCACTAGCGGAGACGCGCCAGCGGCTCCGCTGAGGGTGGTCGAGCGAGCCGCGCGACCGAGGAACGACGTCGCGACCGGCGTGTCGAGACCCAGTCAGCGGGTCTGGCTCATCCGGCGCAGCCGCCGGTGTCGACGGCGCCGTTGCTCGTCATCCCGGCCGCCGCGCTCTGCGCCACCTGGTCCGCGGTGAGCGCGTAGCCGGTGTCGGGATCGGTGACCGACGCCGCGAACACCACGCCGACGACGTCGCCGCCCGAGGACACGATCGGCCCGCCGGAGTTGCCCGGCAGGATCCGGCCGCGCAGCGAGAAGACCTCGCGGATCACGGCGCCGTCGCCGTAGATGTTCGGCGAGCGGAGCCGCTGCTCGGCGCGGATGCGGGCCGGCTGGACGTTGTAGGGACCGTCCTGCGGGTAGCCGAGCACCGCGACGCCGTCCTGCGCCTCGGCGGTCCGGTCGAACTCGAGGGTCGGCAGGTCGCCGCTGTCGAGGGCGAGCACGGCGACGTCGATGTCGGGGTTGTAGTAGACGACGTCGGCCTCGACGGACTCGTCCCCGAGCATCACCTCGGGGTCGTCGATGCCCGCGACCACGTGCGCGTTGGTCATCAGCCGGCCGTCGGCGTACAGGAACCCACTGCCCTCGACGCCACGGCCGCACTCGTTGGTGCCGCGGATCTTGAGGACGCTGTCAGCGGCCCGCTCGACGTCGGGGTCCTGCAGCAGCCGCTTGGGGCCGGGGCCGACGTCGACGATCCGCTCGGGCGCGAACGGCTCGAGATAGCGCGGGAAGAAGCTGGTGCCCACGACGTCGTTGAACGCCTGGAGCGCGCCGTCCGCGGAGTCCGGCAGCACCTCGTCGACGCTCGCGAGCACCGTCGAGCTGCGCACCAGGGGAGTGACCGATCCGATGCGGGAGCCGGAGATCGCGACGCCGAGCGCCCACGCGACGAGCAGGACGGCGACCGCGCTGAGCGCCGCGCCGCCGACCGCGTCGATCGCGCGGATCGGCTGCCAGGTGATCTTGTCGCGGATGCGCGACCCGGTGAACTGGCAGACCGCCTGGCCGACGGAGGCCGAGAGGATCACGATGAAGAGCGCGCCGAGCGAGACCATCAGCGACGGGTTGGCGTCACCGAGCGCGACCGGGGCGAGCCAGACCCCGAACAGGCCGCCGAGCAGCAGGCCGCTCGTGGCGAAGGCGCCGGTGATGAAGCCCTGCCAGTAGCCGGAGAGGGCGTAGGCGAGCACCAGGACGACGAGCAGCCAGTCGAGCAGGTTCACCCGTCCTCGTCCCCCTCGTCCTCGATGTCGAGCAACCTCGACCGACGGGGGTCAGCCTGCAGCATGTAGTCGGGCAGGTCACGGACCTGGGACTCGTCCCACGGACGCGTCCACCCGAGGAAGTCGAAGAGCCGGGCGATGATCCCGCCCGTGAAGCCCCACAGGATCACGTCCTTGTCGGGTCCGATCAGGAAGCCGGGGCTGCGGTAGTCGACCCGCGGGACCTTCACCATGATCCGGTGCTCGGGGTCGAGGAGCTCGCTGATCGGGACGTGGTGGATCGCGTGCACCTCGGCGGGGCTGACGATGCTCACCTCGGTCGGCTCGCGCCACCAGCCGAGGATCGGGGTGACCGCGAAGTTGCTCGGCGGCAGCCACAGCTCGGGCAGCCGCCCGAAGACCTCCACCTCGGCGGGGTCGAGGCCGATCTCCTCCTCGGCCTCGCGCAGGGCCGCCTGTACGACGCTCTCGCCCGGGTCGACCGAGCCGCCGGGGAACGACACCTGGCCGGGGTGCGAGCGCATGTCGTGGGCGCGCTCGGTGAGCAGCAGCTCGCCGCCCTGCGGACCCTCGCCGAACAGCATCAGCACGGCTCCGGGGCGCGCGTCGCCGCCCGGCGGCGGGGTGAACTTGGTCAGGTCGCCGGCCGAGATCGCCTCGGCACCGGCCCGGACGGGCTCGAGCCAGTCCGGGATCACAGATCGACCCCGAGGTGCTCGCCGACCAGGTCGACCAGCTCGTCGGCGGACTCGATGCCACCCGCCTCGATCGACAGCTCGCCGTCCTCGTCGAGGAACAACAGGTAGGGAAGCCCGCGGATCACCGGCAGCGGGTCGGCGGCGTTCAGGTCGCCGCCGGGATCGGCGAGCAGCGGGTAGGTCACCCCGCTCTTCTTCGCGAGGTCGAGGGCGGCCGCCGGCTGGGTGTCCTGGTAGTCGATCCCGAGGACCGGCACCTGGTCGCCGTACTGCTCGTGGAAGTCCTGGAGCGCGGGCATCTCCTTGCGGCACGGGCCGCAGAACGCCTGCCACAGGTTGATGATCATCGGCCCCTGGAGGCTGGTGAGGTCGACCTCGGTGCCGCCGCCGAGGCAGGGCAGCGTCAGGTCGGGCAGACCACCGTCGGTGGCGTCGCCGGGCGCGCAGTCCGGCACGTCGGTCTGCTCCTTGGCCTTCACGAGCTCCGGCGTGTCGACCTCGACGCTCGACGCACCGGGGGCCTCCGCGCCGGAGTCGCACGCGGTCAGCGTCAGCACGGCCGCGACGAGCGCGGCCGGGAGAGCGAGCCTCATGCTCGGCCCTCGGTCTTGACCAGCTTGGCGGCGACCTCGGGGTCGGTCGGACCCTCGCCGTACGACGGGCACCACTTCGCCACCGGGCAGGCGCCGCACGCGGGCTTCTGGGAGTGGCAGACCCGGCGGCCGTGCCAGATCAGGTGGTGGCTGAGCATCGTCCAGTCGCGCTTCTCGAACAGCGCGCCGATCGCGTGCTCGACCTTGACCGGATCGGTCTCCTCGGTCCAGCGGAAGCGGCGGGCGAGCCGGCCGAAGTGCGTGTCGACGGTGATGCCGGGGATCCCGAACGCGTTGCCGAGCACGACGTTCGCGGTCTTGCGGCCGACGCCGGGGAGCTTCACCAGGTCGTCGAGGCGCGGGGGCACCTGGCCACCGTGGTCGGCCACCAGCGCCGCGCTGAGCTTCAGCAGCGACTCGGTCTTGGCGCGGAAGAACCCGAGCGGCCCGACGATCCCCTCGAGGGTCTCCCGGTCGGCGGCTGCCATCGCCTTGGCGTCCGGGTAGGCGGCGAACAGGGTGGGCCGGACGGCGTTCACGCGCTTGTCGGTCGTCTGGGCGCTGAGCACCGTCACGACGAGCAGCTGGAACGGGTCGTCGAAGTCGAGCTCGCACTTCGCGTCGGGGTAGGTCTCGCCCAGCATCCGGTCGATCTTCCGGGCGCGGCGTACCAGGCTCGTGCGGGTCTCGGAAGCGACGGTCACGGACACCCGCCCAGGGTACGGCGAGGTGCCGACACCGCCGATTCGACGTCGCGTAGCGTCCACGGGACAGTGTCCAGTCGCTGTGAACAATCCCACTGGATAGGATTCGGCGCGGAACCCGTGTACGCGGGTCTTTCCTGAGGAGGAAATTCGTGGACAACGACGTACTGCGCCAGGCACCGCTGTTCAGCGCGCTCGACGACGAGGCGGCGACGGCACTGCGGGCGTCGATGGCCGAGAGCAAGCTGCGCCGCGGCGACGTCCTGTTCCACGAGGGCGACTCCGGCGACAAGCTCTACATCGTGCTCGACGGCAAGGTGAAGCTCGGCCGCACCTCCGCGGACGGTCGCGAGAACCTCCTGGCGATCCTCGGCCCCGGCCAGATGTTCGGCGAGCTGTCGCTGTTCGACCCGGGCCCGCGCTCCGCGACGGTCACCGCGGTCACCGACGCCTCCTTCGCCTCCCTGTCGCACGAGGACCTGCTGCGCTGGCTCGAGGGCCGCCCGGTCGTCGCCCGCGGCCTGCTCGCCCAGCTCGCCGGCCGCCTCCGCAAGGCCAACGACGTCGTCGCCGACCTGGTGTTCTCCGACGTCCCCGGCCGCGTCGCCAAGGCGCTCCTCGACCTCGCCGACCGCTTCGGCCGCACCGCCGACGACGGCGTCCACGTCCACCACGACCTCACCCAGGAGGAGCTCGCCCAGCTGGTCGGCGCCTCCCGCGAGACCGTGAACAAGGCCCTCGCCGACTTCGCCTCGCGCGGCTGGCTGCGCCTCGAGCCCCGCTCGGTCGTGATCATGGACGTCGAGCGCCTGGGCCGCCGCGCCCGCTGACCCTCCCCGTTGAATCGGGACTTTCCGTCCGTTGAGTCGGGAGTTTCCGTCACTCGAATCGGGAGTTTCGGTCACCACCGCCGGTTCGAGTACGTCGGCACCAGGGCGGCTCGGAGCTCACGGACCCACCGATCCCTCCTGGCGTCGGTGAAGTCGCCGTTGCACAGGACGATCACGGTCCAGCCGTTGCGGCGCAGCCAGGCGCGCCGTTCGTCGTCCTCAGCCGCGCGGCCGGCGTGCGCCTCCTCACCGTCGTACTCGACGCAGACGCGGGCCCGGCGGTAGGCGAAGTCGAGGCGGTACGTCGGGACGCCGTTGATGTCGATCCACATCTGCGGCTCAGGCAGCGGCAGCCCGGCGTCGGCGATGTCGAGGAACACCCAGGCCTCGCGGTGTGACTCGATGCGTGGGTCGACCAGGCCGGCCAGACCGCGCAGCTGGATGACACCCCGGCGCCGCCGGTAGCGGCCCAGCTCCCGCTCGAGGTCGTGCGCGGTGAAGTCGTGCAGCCGAGCGAGCATCACCATCGCGGCGAACGCTTCCCGCCGCCGGAGGCAGCAGCCGAGGTCGAGCGCGGTCCGCAGCGGCGTCGTCACACGCACGCCGTGAACCGTCATCACGTCCGCGGCCCGGAGGTCGCGCGTGCGCCCGTCGACGCCGAGCACGGTCGTCGGCTCGTGCCAGCGGAGCGCACAGGTCTCGATGGTAGGTACGGCGTCGTGCTCCGCGTACACGTGCGTGTCGACGCCGTGCAGCCAGGCCGCCGTGCGGTCGGTGACCACATGGTGCGAACTCACGACCCGCGCGACGGCTCCGGCCCTGAGCTCGATCGAGTCGGGCACGTGTGCGGCGACGTACACCCCGCGGACGATCGACCTGACCTCACCGCGGCGCTGACCGTTGCGCACCGCCGAAGGTCGTCGCCCCACCAGCTCGGCGTCGGCGAGGGTGAAGGGCACGTCGGGCCAGATCTGTTCCATGGGCCGGACCATCCCCGGGCAGCGTGGCGACGTACCTGGCCGTCACCTGGCCTGTGGAAAACAGGAACTCCCGATTCGAGTGACGGGAACTCCCGATTCGACGGACGGAAGGTCCCGATTCAACGTTGGGAGAGGTACAGCAGCTGGGCGCGGACGGAGAGCTCGGCGGCGCCCCAGAGGGACTCGTCGACATCGGCGTACACGACCTCGACGACCTGGCGCGGGAGGGAGGGGTCCTCGGCGAGCTCCGGGGAGACCGGAACCGAGAGCTCGGCGAGGGCGCGCTCGACCTGGGCGAGGCGGTCGCGGCGGTGGGCCAGGTAGAAGTCGAGGACGCCGAGTGCGTCGTCGAGGACCGGGCCGTGCGCCGGCCAGAGCGTGCGCACCTCACCGGACGACGCGAGCGAGCGCATCCGCTCGATCGACGAGAAGTACGGGCCGAGCTGGCCGTCGGGGTGCGCGACGACGGTGGTGCCGCGGCCGAGCACCATGTCGCCGGTCAGCAGGGCTCCGTCGGCGGGCACGACCAGCGAGATCGAGTCCGCCGTGTGGCCGGGGGTGGTGAGCACCCGCAGCGACAGGCCGTCGACCACGATGTCCTCGCCATCGACCAGCGGATCCCCGTCGACGCACAGCGCCGGCTCGAGGGCGCGTACGGCGCAGCCCTTGCGGCGCGCGAACTCCGCGGCCACCTCGGCGTGGTCGAAGTGGTGGTGCGTGAGCAGGACCAGCCCGACGTCACCGAGCTCGGCGGTGAGCCGCTCGAGGTGACCGTCCTCGATCGGACCGGGGTCCACGACGACCGACGCCGACGCTCCGGGCTCCTGGAGCACCCACGTGTTCGTGCCGTCGAGCGTCATCATCCCTGGGTTCGGCGCGAGCAGGCAGCGCCCGCGCGTCCCGAAGGACCCGCCCGACCAGGGGGTCATGCGCGGTGCCGCGCCGCCACGAGCGGGCGCAGCCGGTCCGGCATCGACAGCGTCCAGCCCTCACCGAGCGGCTCGACCGACGGCGTGAACATCTCAACCGACCGCGAGGCCGCGACGCCCAGCACCTCGTCGGGCGACGAGTACCCACCGACCTCCAGCGACGTGAGGTACGTCGGCGGCATCAGCGCGAGCTCCTCCGCGTCCGCCTGGTCGGCGGCGACGCGCGCGGGGATCCACGCGACCGACGACGACTCGGTCGACACGTCACGGGTCACCTGGCCCGTGGGCAGTGACGCGACGAAGAACCAGGTGCGGTAGCGCTTCGGCTCGAAGATCGGCGTCAGCCACGCGTCCCACACGCCGAGCAGGTCGGTGCGCAGCACCAGCCCGCGCCGGTTCAGGAAGTCGGTCAGCGCCAGCTCGCGCGACTCCAGCGCGACGCGGTCCGCCTCCCAGTCGTCCCCGGTCGTGTCCTCCACGACCGAGGTCTCGGAGGTCCCGGCCAGCAGGACACCGGACTCCTCGAACGTCTCGCGTACGGCGGCGCACACCAGCGCCCGCGCGGTCTCCTCGTCGCAACCCAGCCGGGCCGCCCAGGCAGCAGGCGACGGCCCGGCCCACCCGACCGAGGCGTCGAAGTCGCGCCGATCGACGCCACCCCCGGGGAACACGGCCATCCCGGCAGCGAAGTCCATCGAGACGTGCCGGCGCAGGTAGTAGACCTCCGGCCCGTCGGCGGACGGGCGCATCAGGATCACCGTGGCGGCGTCCCGCGGCTCCGCCGGCGTGTTGGTCCCGTCCTCGAACGAGCGCGCGACATCGATCAGGTGCTCGGGAAGCGGCACCGGCGGGAGCGGGATCTTCACGAAGCGGTCCGGACCACGATCTCCACCTCGACGGGCGAGTCAAGGGGCAGCACCGGAACGCCGACCGCCGACCGGGCATGCACGCCCGCGTCGCCGAACACCTTGCCGAACAGCTCGGACGCGCCGTTCGCCACCTGCGGCTGCCCGGTGAAGTCCGGCGTCGACGCCACGAACACGACGACCTTCACGACCTGCGCGACGTTGTCGAGGTCGCCCACGATCGACTTCACGGCCGCGATCGCGTTCAGCGCGCACTGCTCCGCGCACGCCTTGGCCTCCTCCGGGCTCACCTCGCCGCCGACCTTGCCGGTCAGCATCAGCTCGCCGTTCTTCATCGGCAGCTGGCCGGAGGTGAACACGTGGTCGCCCGAGGCCACGGCCGGGACGTACACCGCCACCGGCTTGGCGACCTCGGGCACCGCCAGGCCGAGCTCGGCGAGGCGGTCCTCCGCGGCGCTCATGCGAGCGGCCGCTTGAAGTAGCCCACGAGGTTCTCGGGGTTCATGCCGGGCGCGATCTGCACCAGCTCCCACCCGTCGGCCCCGAAGTTGTCCAGGATCTGCTTGGCCGCATGCGTGAGGATCGGCGCGGTCAGGTACTCCCACTTGGTCATGTCCCGCACCCTACTCGCGGCGTACATCGCATCCACCCGTGGTCGGACGCGGCCGCCCTCGGCCACGCATAGGGTCGGCGGGGTGACCTCCTGGCGCCTGGACCCGCGCGGCGAGCGGTGGTTCGACGCGGCCCTCGCGACGTGCCTGCTGCTGCCGGCGCTCGGCACGCCCCTGGTCGAGGCGGGCTGGGTCGGGCTGGCCGTGTCGCTGGTCCAGCTGGTCCCGCTCTACTGGCGGCGCCACCACCCGGTCGCGGTATTCGCGGTCGTCGCGCTCGGCAGCGCCGCCCAGGCGCTGCTGGTCGAGACGCCGCTCTGGAGCCAGGTCGCGTTCCCCGTGGCGGTGTACTCCGTCGCCCGCTTCGCCTCCACGGCCGCCGGCCTCACCGCACTCGGCGTCGGGCTCGCCGGCGCCCTGGTCGCAGCCCTCCGCTGGGTCCACGGCTTCGGTGGCGAGCTCGCGGCCGACCCGGTCGTCGCCTACACGGTCACGATCGCCACGATCGTCGTCACCGCCTGGGCGCTGGGCGCGCTGGCACGCACGCGCCGGGCGTACGTCGACGCGCTGGTCGAGCGCGGTGAGCGCATCGAGCGCGAGGCCGCCCAGCAGGTCGCCCTCGCCGCCTCCGACGAGCGCGCCCGGATCGCGCGCGAGATGCACGACGTCGTCGCCCACGGCCTGTCGACGATCGTCGTGCAGGCCGACGGCGCGCGCTACGCCGCCCGCCAGGATCCCGAGGTCGCCGCGACCGCCCTCGAGACGATCGCCGCCACCGGACGGGAGTCGCTCACGGAGATGCGCCGGATGCTCGGGCTGCTCCGCACCGGGGACGCCGGTCTCCGGCCCCAGCCGGGCCTCGCCGACCTGGCGGGGCTGGTGGTGGGCGACGACATCGACGCGCGGCTCCCCGACCCGGCGACAGCCGTGCCGGACGGCGTCGCCCTCACGACGTACCGCATCGTCCAGGAGGCCCTCACCAACGTCCGCCGGCACGCCGGGCCGGGCGTGGCGGTCCGGGTCGACGTGACGGTCGAGGACACCGTCACCGTGCTCGTCGAGGACGACGGGCGCGGGGCGGCCGCCCCCGACGACGGCCACGGCCTCGGCCTGGCCGGGATGCGCGAGCGGGTCGCCGTGCACGGCGGCACCCTCGAGGCCGGACCCCGCCCGGGTGGCGGCTGGTGCGTGGCTGCGAGGCTTCCCCTGTGACGATCCGCGTCCTCCTCGTCGACGACCAGCAGATGGTGCGCGGCGGCTTCCGGATGCTCGTCGACAGCCAACCGGACATGACGGTCGTCGGCGAGGCCGGCGACGGCGCGGAGGCGCTCGAGCGGCTGGCGGTCACGCGCGCCGACGTCGTGCTCATGGACGTCCGGATGCCGCGGATGGACGGCGTCGAGGCCACCCGTCGGCTCGCCGGCCAGGAGGACGCACCCCGGGTGGTCGTGCTGACGACCTTCGACCTGGACGAGTACGCCTTCGCCGCGCTCAAGGCCGGCGCGGCGGCGTTCCTGCTCAAGGACGCGCCGCCCGAGGACCTGCTCAGCGCGATCCGCACCGTGCACGGTGGCGACGCGGTCGTCGCCCCGAGCACCACGCGCCGGCTGCTGGAGCAATTCGCCGCCGTCCTGCCGGACGCCCAGGAGGCCGCGCCGGACACCCGCCTGGACGGCCTCACCGAGCGCGAACGCGAGGTGCTGGTGCACATCGGCCGCGGCCGCACCAACACCGAGATCGCCGCCGACCTCGTGGTCGCCGAGGCGACCGTCAAGACGCACGTCGGCCGGCTGCTGGCCAAGACCGGGTCCCGCGACCGGGTGCAGCTGGTCGTGCTGGCGTACGAGACCGGGCTGGTGCGTACGACCTGAGTCGTACGCCGGGTCCGGTCCGCGGGCTGACGATCCGGGGCCGGTGAGACGGGATCGTCGTCAGCATGACGAACTCCCCTCTCGCCGCGAGCACCCGCGGCCTCACCCGGGTCTACGGCAACGGCGACACGGCCGTCCACGCGCTGCGCGGCGTCGACCTCGACCTGCCCGCCGGCCGCTTCACCGCGATCATGGGCCGGTCCGGCTCGGGCAAGTCGACCCTGATGCACTGCCTGGCGGGCCTCGACACCCCCACCACCGGCAACGTCACGGTCGGCGGCCGCGCCCTCGAGTCGATGGACGACACGGCGCTGACGCTGTTCCGCCGCGAGCACCTCGGCTTCGTGTTCCAGTCGTTCAACCTGCTGCCGATGCTGACCGCCGGCCAGAACATCCTGCTCCCCCTCGAGCTCGCCGGGCGCCGCGTCGATGCCGCGGCCCGCGAGCGCTACGACCTGGTCGTCGGCGTCCTGGGCATCGGCGACCGGCTCGGGCACCGCCCGGGCGAGCTCTCCGGCGGCCAGCAGCAGCGCGTCGCGATCGCCCGCGCGCTGGTCAGCGAGCCGGACATCGTGTTCGCCGACGAGCCGACCGGCAACCTCGACAGCGAGGCGTCCGCCGAGGTCCTCGACTTCCTGCGCCGGTCCGTCCGCGAGCTCGGCCAGACCGTCGTGATGGTCACCCACGAGGACAGCGCGGCGGCGTACGCCGACGACGTCGTCGTGATCGCCGACGGGCTCGTGGCGTGAGGACCGTCCTCCGCGCTTCGCTGCGCACCCACACGCGCCGCTACGTCTCCGCCGCGATCGCCGTGGTCATCGGCGTGGCCTTCATCGTCGTCACCAGCCTGCTCTCGGACGCCACCCGGGCCGGCCTGGTCGCCGGGGTCGAGCTGCCTTACCGCGGCGCCGACGTCGTCGTCACCGACGTCGACGCCGACCAGGCGGCGCGGATCGTCGAGCGTGCGGAGGCGCGGGGTGACTCGGCGACCGTGCTGGGCTGGACGCCCCAGCAGGTCCGGATCGGCGACCGGCTCTTCGACGACCGCACCGACGTCGGCGCGATCGCGCTCGACCCGGCGCTGCGGTGGCAGAGCCTGCGCGACGGCCGGTTCCCCGAGCAGCCCGGCGAGGTCGTCGCGGACGCCAACGCCGTCAAGGGCAAGGACGTCGAGCTCGGCGACCCGGTCGAGATCGGGTCGGTCGAGGGCACGCTGGTCGGCCTCGTGGACACGCCCTCGGCCAGCGTCGGGGCCCAGGTCTACGTGCCTTGGGAGGACCTGCGCGGCCTGGACGCCGACCTCTGGGTCGACTCCGTGGTGTACGCCGGGCCCGGCGCCTCGTCGCTCACGGCTCCGGCCGGTGCGACCGTGCAGCCGCGCGACGAGTTCGTCGAGGAGCGGCAGGCCGAGCTGACCAACGAGGTGAACGTCCTCGCGATCCTGCTGCTCGTGTTCGCGGCGATCGCCCTGTTCGTCTCGGTGCTGGTCATCGCCAACACGTTCTCGATCCTCTTCGCCCAGCGGTCCCGCGACTTCGCCCTGCTCCGCTGCGTCGGCGCGACCCGGCGCCAGGTGCTCCGGTCGGTCCGCGTGGAGGCGCTGGTCCTCGGCGTCGCCTCAGCCCTGCTCGGCCTCGTGGCCGGCACCGGGCTCGGCTACCTGCTCGTCGCCCTCGCGAAGTCGGCGCTGCCCAGCGGGAGCATGGCGTTCCCTGCGCCGTCCCCGACCTGGTACGCCGGCGCGTTCGTCACCGGCGTGCTCGTCACGGCGATCGCGGCCTGGTTGCCCACCCGTCGGGTGGTGCGGGTGAGCCCGCTCGCCGCGCTCCGGCCCGACGACTCCACGAGCGTGCGCACCGGCGCCGGCCGCCTCCGGGTGCTGCTCGGGCTCGTCACGCTCGCCGGCGGCGTCGCCCTGCTCGCGCTCTCGATCGCCGCCAGCAGCCCGCTGGCGATGGTGCTCGGCGGGTCCGCCGCGTTCAGCGGCGTGCTGCTGCTCGGGCCCGTGCTGGTGCCCGCGCTGGTGCGCGCGGCCGGCGCCCTCGCGGGACGCGTCGCCGGAGTGCCGGCCCGGCTCGCGGCCGAGAACGCGGTCCGCAACCCCCGGCGTACCGCCGCCACGACCGCGTCGCTGCTCGTCGGCGTCACGCTCACGACCGCGGTGCTGGTCGGCCTGGCGAGCTCCCGCAGCGCCGTGGACGAGGACCTGGACCGCGACTACCCGCTCGACATGACCCTGACCGCGAACGACCGGCCGCTCCCCACCGAGCTGCTCGACGAGGTGCGCGCCGTCCCGGGAGTCCGTACGGCGATCCCGCTCGACGGCGTCGAGGCCGAGGTCGCCGGAGCCGGGCGGCTCCCGGTCCTCGCCGCCGAGGGCGTCGACGCGGTCGCCCACGGCACGCCGCCCATCGCGTCCCTGCGGCGCGGCGAGATCTGGCTGCCCACCGAGCACGCCGCCCGAGCCCGAGTGACCGTCCAGGTCGGCGACCGCAGCGTGACGCTGCGGGTCAACAGCGGCGACAGCTGGGGCGACGCGGCGATCGTCTCGCCCGCGACCCTGGCCGCGCTCACCGACCAACCGCAGACCTGGGCGGTGTGGGTGCGCGCCGGCGACGGCGCCGACGTGGAGGACCTGGCCGGCGACCTGGACGCCCTGGCCAGGCCGGTCGATGCGACCCTCACCAACGGGCTGCGCGAGAGGTCCTGGGTGGTGCTCCAGCTCGACATCCTCACCGGGACGGTCGTGGCGCTGCTGGGGATCGCCGTCGTGATCGCGCTGATCGGCATCGGCAACACCCTCGGGCTCTCCGTGCTCGAGCGGCGCCGGGAGAACGCGCTGCTCCGCGCGCTCGGCCTCACCCGGCGACAGCTCCGCGCGACGCTCGCCGCCGAGGCGCTGCTGCTCACGCTCGTCGCCACGGTGCTCGGCTCGTTCATCGGCGTGACGTTCGCGTGGGTCAGCCTCCAGGCGCTGGTCGAGGCGGCCGTCGACCAGGCTCCGCTGGTGCTGCCGTGGGGTCAGCTGGCGCTCGTCGTGCTGGTCGCGGGCGTGGCCGGGCTGCTCTCGTCGCTGCTGCCGGCCCGTCGGGCGGCGCGCACCTCGCCGGCGGTGGGGCTCAGCCTGGACTGACCGCCTTGTCCCAGCGGCCGTCGGCCCGGGCGGCGTCCACCGCCGCCCGGCCGGCGGGCTGCATCCGCCCCTCGGCCTCGAGCCGCGCCACCCGCTCGACGTTCGACGCCGACCACGGGCTCCGCTTGTTGCGCGGCGTCATCGTGATGAACGTCGTCTGCTCGTCGCGCCGCCGCGCCTGGCTGTCGATCCACCCGAAGCACACCGCCTCGAGCACGGCCTCCTCGTAGGTCAGCGACGTGACCGTGCCGCCCTTGCGGGTCAGCGTCAGCCAGACGCCCGGCGAGGTGTCGTGATGGGCCAGCAGCCACGCGTGCCAGCCCGCGACGTCCTCGAAGAACAGCTCCTCGCGCTCGACGGCCATGTCAGTCCACGAACGCGCAGAACTCGTTGCCCTCGGGATCGGCCAGCACGGTCCACGAGATCTCGTCGTCGGGCTCACGCACGATCGTGGCACCGTGCTCGACCAGCAGGCGTACGTCGGCCACGTCGACGTCCCAGTGGATGCGGTTCTTCACGGTCTTGGGCTCGGGCACCGGCTCGAACGCGAGGAACTCGAACGGCGCTCCCGGGATCGCCTCGACCGCCTCGCCGTCGCTTCCCTCCTCGATCCGGCCGCCGAGGACGTCGGCCCACCAGGCGGCCTGCGCGCGGGTGTCGTGGGCGTCGACCACGATCTCGTAGAGCCGTTGCTCGGGGACCTCGTCGCGGACGAACACGCACAGCTCGCCGCCCTCGGGGTCGCGCAGCACCTTCCAGTCGAAGCGGTCGACCTCGAGCGGCGTCGCGCCTCGCGCCAGCACCTCCTCGACGCTGCCGGCGTGGACGTCGAGGTGCACCCGCTGCTTGGCGGTGAGCGGCTCCGGGACCTCGTCGAGCCAGATCGTCGACTGCGGCGTCGGACCGGTCAGCATCACGAGACCGTCCTCGCGCTTCTCGAGGTCGAGGCCGAGGGTGTCGGCCCAGAACCGGCCGAGACGCACGTTGTCGGTGGCGTCGATGCTGAGGTCCCGCCAGGTCGCGATCATCCACGCATCATGCACCAACTCGATTGACTTCAACTCCGGTTGAAGTCGTACCGTCCGCTGGTGACCACGACCGCCCCGCCCGTCCCGCGCCGGCCCCGCCTGCTCTCCCCGGCGTACGCCGCGACGACGATCGGCATGTTCGCGCTGGTCGCGTTCTCCGCGTTCGAGGCGACCGCGGTCACGACGGTGATGCCGACCGTGGCCGACGAGCTCGGCGGGATCGACCTCTACGCGCTGTCGTTCGCGGCCCCGCTCGCGAGCGGCGTCGTCGGCATGGTCGCGGCCGGCACCCACAGCGACCGCAGCGGGCCGGTGCGGCCCCTGTTGATCGCGCTCGTGCTGTTCGCGCTCGGCCTGGTGGTGTGCGGCCTCGCCCCGTCGATGGAGGTGCTGGTCGCCGGCCGCGTGCTCCAGGGACTGGGCGGCGGCGCGCTGACCGTGTGCCTGTACGTCGTGGTCGGGCTGGTGTTCCCGGCCGTGCTCCAACCCGCGGTGTTCGCGAGCTTCGCCGCGGCGTGGGTGCTGCCGTCGCTCTTCGGGCCGGCGCTCGCCGCCTTCGTCTCGCACGCCGTCGGCTGGCGGTGGGTGTTCCTGGGCGTCGTGTTCCTCGTCGCCGCCGCGGCGTTCCTCATCGCTCCGGCGCTGCGCGGTCTGGAGGTCCGCGGCAGCGACCAGCCCGCCCCTCGCGGACGGCTCGGCTGGGCGGTGGTCGCCGCGGTCGCCGTGCTCGCCCTCGAGCTGCTCGGCTCCCGGGAGGGCGCCGTCGTGCTGCTCGCGGTCGCGGCGGGTGCGCTGGTGGTGCTCGCCCTGCGGCGGCTGCTGCCCCCGGGCAGCCTCGTCGGCCGGCCCGGCCTGCCGTCGGTCGTGGCCACCCGCGGTCTGTTCAGCGCCTCGTTCTTCTGCGCCGAGGCCTACATCGTCTTCGTGCTCCAGGAGCGCTGGGGGCTCACGCCCGGCACCGCCGGGCTGGCGCTCACGGCCGTCGGCCTGACCTGGGCCGGCGCCAGCCAGGTGCAGGCCCGGCTCGGCGACCGGGTCTCGCACACCGCCGCGATGACGTGGGGTGCCGTGCTCGTGGCCCTCGGCACCTGCGTGCTCGGCATCGCCGTCTGGGCCGACGTGCACCCGCTCCTCGCGGCCGGCTCCTACGTGCTGGCCGGCGCCGGCATGGGCTTCGGCTACCCCCGTACCGGGGTCGCGATGCTCGCCGAGTCCTCCGACGCCGACCGCGGCTTCAACTCCTCCGCCCTCTCGATCGCCGACTCGCTGGGCGGCGCGATCTCGCTGTCGGTGTCCGGCGTGGTGTTCGCCGCCGCGACCCGGGCCGGCGCCGACGCGTTCGTCTCCGTCTTCGTCCTGGCGCTGGTGCTGGGCGCGCTCTCGGTCGTCACCGCGCGGCGGACCGCACCCCACTGAGCTTGTCGGGGGCGAGCACGATGTCGATCCGGGTGATCAGCTCGCCGTCGACGGTGAACGACACGACCGAGTGCAGCCGCCCGCCGACGTGGAAGGCGACACCCGTGCGACCGTTGACCTCGACGATGTCGACCTGACCGTCCTTCTTGGCGACGCCGGCGAAGAAGCGGGCCACCCGGTCCGGCCCGAGCACCGGCCGCCGAGCGGCGTTGACCACGCCGCCGCCGTCGCTGGTGAGCACGACCGACGGGTCGAGCAGCCGGACCAGGCCGGCGAGGTCGCCGCCGGCGGCGGCGCCGAGGAACGCCCCGACGACGCGGTCGTGGGTCCCGGCGTCGACGGAGACCCGCGGGGTCCCGGCCGCCACGTGCTCACGGGCCCGGCGGGCGAGCTGGCGCACGGCCTCCGGCGTACGCCCGACCGCCGCGGCGACGTCCGCGAACGGCATCTCGAAGATGTCGTGCAGCACCCAGGCCGTCCGCTCGGCCGGCGTCAGCCGCTCGAGGGCGACCAGCAGCGCGTAGCGCACCGAGTCGTCCAGGCTGACCCGGTCCTCGAGGCCGGCGACGACCGGCTCGGGCAGCCAGGGTCCGACGTACGTCTCCCGGCGGGACCGGGCCGATCGGAGCACGTCGAGCGCGGCGCGGGCGACGGTGACCGTCGCCCAGGCCGCCACGTCCCGCACCGGCTCGCGCTCGTCGGCGGCGACCAGCCGCAGCCAGCAGTCGGCCACGACGTCCTCGGCCTCGGCGTGGCTGCCGAGGATCGCGTAGGCGACGCGCACCAGCCGCGGCCGCTCCTCGTCGTACGCCGCCGCGAGCGCGTCGCTCACCGCGCCGCCAGCCAGGCGTCGAACGTGATCGTGCCGCGCGGCCCGTCGCCCGTCGGGCACAGCGCTCCGGAGCGCATCGCCTTGCCCGCCGCGCCCGGCACCCGCACGGGTACGACGCGACGCCCGGCGGCGACCCGGCGGGCGAGGTCGACCATGTCGTGCCGCTCCGGCCCGGCCAGGTCGGCCACCCGCCCGGACGGCCCGGCCTCGGCCAGGTCGACCAGCGCCTCGGCGACCTCGCGGGCGGCGACCGGCTGGCTCAGCATCCGCGGCACCAGCGAGAACGGGCCGACCCGCACGAAGTGCAGCGCCTGCTCGGCGAACTCGTGGAACTGGGTCGCCCGCAGCACCGACCACGGCACCGTGCCGTCCGCGAGCACCTGCTCCTGGAGCCGCTTGCCGGCGTAGTAGCCGGTGTCGACGTCGTCGATGCCGACGATCGAGAGCGCGACGATGTGGGCGGCTCCGGCCGCCTGGAGGTGCCGGGTGACGCCGCCGAAGAACGCCTCGGCGTCCTCCCGCTTCTGGGTGCGCACGCTCGTGACGTCGACGACCGCGTCGACGCCGGCGAGCCACTCGGCCAGCCCGGCGCCGGTGGTGAGGTCGACCCCCTCCGCGCGGGCGAGGACGACGACGTCGTGCCCGCGCTCACGGGCGACCTCGACGACGTGACGGCCGACGACACCGGTGCCGCCGGCCACGGCGATCTTCATGGGTTCAGGACTGTTCACGCCGAGATGACGAGACAGGCCTTCTCGGATGTGACATCGGGTCTCAGATGAGCTCGGGCTCGGTCTTCTCGCGGACCTCGTCCTCGGTGACGCCCGGCGCCAGCTCGACCAGCTTCAGCCCGTCGGGAGTGATGTCGATGACGCAGAG
>NZ_JAKWJR010000011.1 GCF_022761125.1 Nocardioides sp. SR21
CCACCCGGGGGTTCTCTTTCACGTCAATGACCAGGACCGCTACCAACGTCCCGGCCGGGTACAGCTAGCAGCCGTGGTTGACCTGGGCGCAGGTGTGCGGGCCCCAGTCGAGCGCGTAGTGCTCCTGCACGCCTGAGTACGACACCGTCACCTCGATCGGCGGCTGCTTCATCTCGTTCCCGGCGGTCTCATAGGTGTGCACCACGCGCCACCACGTGTGCCCGCCACCCTCGGTGGTCTCCGCCCGGACGGTCTGGCCGTCGGGGAAGGTGTACGCGACGTCGAACGCCATGGCTCCGTCGGGGACCACCCCGCCGGCGACCCGCGTCACCTCGCCCGAGGCGGTGTAGACCGAGCTGACGGCGTACGTGTCGACCTGCTCGGCCGGCTCCAGGGACCGCGGGCCCTGCACGGTGGTGCGGTCCCGCTGGTCGCACAGCGCGAACCGGTCGCCCTTGACCCAGAAGCTCGTGTGCTCGTCGAACGACGCCGCCAGCTCGGCACCCGGGAGCGGGTGGCGCAGCTCCTGTGCACACGGCCCGTGCCCGGCCCAGTGGTCACCGGGGTCGTCCGGGTCCTCCGGGCCCGTCGCCGTCGGCTCCGGCTCCGGTGTCGGCTCCGGAGTCGGCGCGCTGGTCGGGGCGACCGCCGGACCTCCGGACTCCTCGCCCGGCCCCAGCTGCACCGCCCAGGCGGTGAGCGCGGCGACGAGCACGACCGCCGCCGCCACGCCGGCCGGCACCAGCCAGCGGCGCGACCGTGACGGCGCCTGCGCCGTCTCGAGCAGCTCGGCCCGCATGCGGGCCCGGGACTGGTCGGGCAGCGGCTCGTCGGGCGGCGGGTTCAGGTCACTCATCTCGGTCCCCTTCAGAGGTCAGTCCGGCGAGCCGGGCGCGGGCGCGGGAGAGCCGGGACCGCACGGTCCCGACGGGTACGTCGAGCGCGGCGGCCGCCTGCTCGTAGGTCAGGCCGGACCACGCGACGAGACCGAGCACCTCGCGCTCGCGTGTCGGGAGGGCGTCGATCGCGCTCAGCACGGCCTGCATCCGCGCGGTCGATCCGAGGCGGTCGGTCACGCGCTCGGCGTGGTCCGGCTCGGTGACCGGTCGCGGCAGCGCCGAGATCGCCCGCTGCCGGCGACGCCGGGACCTGGTCAGGTTGCGGCAGACGTTCGTCGCGACGCCGTACAGCCACGGCAGCGCGCTGCCGTCGTGGAGCTGCACCCGACGCCGGTGCCGCCAGACCTCCAGGAAGACCGTCGACGTCGCATCCTCCGCCTCGGCCCAGTCACCGGTGGCGCGGAAGCAGTGGTTGTAGATCCGGTCGCCGTAGTGGTCGAACAACGCGGCCAGGGCGTCAGGGTCGCCGTCGTGCAGCCGCTCCACGAGATCGCGCTCGACGGCCACCGCTCCTCCTTGCTGCATACCCGGACATGTCCGCAGCCCGGGAGGGGTTCCCACGCATCGTTCCCCGCGAGGCGTGCGCTCACCCGACCTGGGGGATGCGGACCCGCACGGGCGAGCGTTGACTTGAAGGTCCCCTCGCTCGGAAGGAGCACCTCGTGCGCGCCGTCGTCTTCGAACAGTTCCAGACCTTCCCCTCGCTCACGGAGATCGACCGGCCCGCCCCAGGCCCCGGCGAGGTCCTGCTGAAGATCGCGGGCGCGGGCGCCTGCCACTCCGACGTCGCGGTCTACCGCGAGTTCACCGCCGACGGGCCGGCCTCGATCCCGCCGCCCTTCGTGCTCGGCCACGAGAACTCCGGCTGGCTCGAGGAGGTGGGCCCGGGCGTGAGCGGGTTCGAGAAGGGCGACGCGTACCTGGTCTACGGCCCGATCGGCTGCGGCCACTGCGCGGCGTGCTCGCGCGGCCAGGACACGTACTGCGAGAACGTCGCCTCGATGCCCTACCTCGCGGTCGGCCTCGGCCGCGACGGCGGGATGGCGGAGTACATGACCGTGCCCGTCCGCAACCTGGTGCCGCTCGGCGACGCCGACCCGGTCGATGCCGCGCCGCTCGCGGACGCCGCACTCACCCCGTACCACGCGATCAAGCTGTCGCTCCCCCAGCTGGGCGGCGGCGGCAAGCACGCACTGGTCGTGGGCCTGGGCGGCCTCGGCCAGATCGCGGTCCAGATCCTGACCGCGCTCACCGGCGCGACCGTGATCGCGACCGACATGAAGGAGGAGGCGATGCGGCGCGCCGAGGCCAACGGCGCGGTCACGGTGCCCGGCGGGCCCGACCAGGTCGCGCGGATCCGCGAGCTGACCGGCGGGCGTGGCGTCGACGCCGCCTTCGACTTCGTCGGTGCGAGCGGGACGATCGCCGCGGCGCAGGGTGCGATGGCGCAGCGCGGCCGCCTCACGGTGGTCGGCATCGCGAACGGCAGCGCCACCTGGTCGTTCTTCACCAACCCCTACGAGTGCGAGCTGACGAACACCTACTGGGGCACCATCGAGGACCTGCACGAGGTGGTCGCGATGTACCGCGCCGGCCAGATCCGCCCCGACGTGCAGCGCTTCGGGATGGACCAGGCCCTGGATGCCTACGAGCTGCTCGAGTCCGGCGGCCTGAACGGACGCGCCGTGGTGATGCCGAACAGCTAGTGGCCTGAGTCGTCTGGATTCAGGCCACTTAGCCCGCGAAGCGGCGGCGGTACTGCTGCGGGCTCAGCCCGCGCACCCGGCCGAAGTGGTGGCGCAGGGTGGCGGCGTTGCCGAAGCCGACCTCGTCGGCGATCCAGTCGATCGAGTGGTCGGTGCGCTCGAGGAGCTCCTCGGCGGCCTGCACCCGCTGCTTGGTCACCCACGAGTGCGGCGTCGTCCCCGTCTCGGCGCGGAACCGCCGGGCGAACGTGCGCGCGGACATGTGGCTGCGCCGCGCGAGCGTCTCGACGCCGAGGTCGTCGGCGAGGTTCTGCACGATCCACTCCAGGAGCGGCCCGAGCGT
This sequence comes from Nocardioides sp. SR21, assembly GCF_022761125.1. Taxonomy (GTDB): domain Bacteria; phylum Actinomycetota; class Actinomycetes; order Propionibacteriales; family Nocardioidaceae; genus Nocardioides. Next base: position 2,949 of record NZ_JAKWJR010000011.1, read on the forward strand.
CTCGGCCTCGCAGTCGGGCACGGCGTTCGCGATGAACTGCGCCTGTCCCCCGTCGCGGTGCGGGGGTACGACGATGCGGCGTGCGGTCGCGGTCGCCACCTTGGCGCCGAACTGCTCGCGCATCAGGTGCAGTGAGGCGTCGATGCCGGCGGCCGAGCCCGCGCCGGTGAGCACGCTGCCGTCGCGGCAGTAGAGGACGTCGGGACACACCTTGGCCTCGGGGTACATCTGCGACAACAGGTCGGTGTAGCGCCAGTGCGTCGTGCACTCGCGACCGTCGAGCAGGCCGGCGGCACCGAGCTCGAAGACGCCGGAGCAGTGCGCGTAGATGATCGCGCCGCGCTCGTACGCCGCCGCCACGACCTCCAGGACGGCCGGGTCGTGGTCGAGGAAGCCGTGCTTGGGGCTCAGGCAGACCAGGTCCGCGTCGAGTGTGGCCTCCAGCCCGCGGTCGACGAACAGGTCGTAGTCGGAGCGGCCCTTCACACGGCCCGGGCGCGGGGTGCACACCTGGAAGTCGAAGACCGGCGTGCCGTCCTCGGGGTGCTCCGGCTCGCCCCACACCTCGACGAGCGAGCCCAACCCGAACGGCTCGGCGCCGTCCTGCACGATCACGGCCACCTTCTGCATGAAGACAGCGTGCCTCACATGTGGCAGGAAATCAACGAACCCTGACTTTTCTGCCACTCGTGGCAGGATCACAACAGGCGCAGGATTACTGCCATGACCTTCCTGATGATCCTCCTCGTGATCGCAGCCGCCATGGCCGTTGCGACGATCCGCTCCATCGCCCACGACGGCCGCGGCCCCCAGCGTCCGCCCACGTCCCACTGGGACGACACCCGCTTCCGCGCCCCGCTCGCCGGCTGACCGAACGACCTGACCGCACCGTCAGCGCAGCGGCAACGGCGCCAGCGTCGTCCGCTCGATCCGCTCCAGCTTCGACCGCAACCGCTTGAACTGGGCCCGCTGCGCGTTCGTCATCTTCGCCGGGTCGTGGGCCAGGTTGTGCCGCTCGAGCGGGTCCCGCTTGAGGTCGTACATCTCCCACTCGGTGGGCTCGACGTCGTTCGGGTCGAAGTACTTCGCGAGCTTCCAGCGCTTCTCGCGCAGCGAGCGGATGTGGTTCGGCTGCCGCACGTAGGGCCCGGACTTCTGGCCGGCCTGGTAGTCGTCGTACGTGAACACCACGCGGTCCTGGGTCTCACCGGACGCCGTGCCCAGGACGTGCCCGGAGTAGTCGATGCCCCGCCACTGCCTGCTGCGTGCCTCGTCCGGCGCCTCCACCAGGGAGGCCAGCGTCGGCAGGATGTCGACGTGCGAGACCAGCTGCCGCGAGGTCCGCGCCTTCGGGAACAGCTCCGGGTTCGAGTAGACGAGCGGGACCTTCATGGTCTCCTCGTAGAAGTTGAAGTTCTTCTGCTGCATCTGGTGGGCCAGGCCCTGCTCGCCGTGGTCGGACGTGCGCATCACGAGGGTGTCCGCCAGCTGGCCGTTGGTCTCCAGCAGGTCGAGGATCTCGACCAGGTAGCCGTCGACGAGCTTCATCAGGTTGCCGTAGAAGTTCAGGTAGTTCTGCTTCTCCTCGATCGTCCGCGGCCGCCCGAAGGCGTTGAGCAGCCGGACGTAGCTCTTCTGGGCCGACGGCTTCGTGGAGAGGTCCTCGTCGTGGGTGACCGGGATGCCGATGTCGCCGTCGTACCAGGATGGGTCGCCGTACCCGGCCTGCTCCCACTTCGGCGGGTCCATGTTCGGCGGGCCCGGGTAGAACAGCACGTCGTGCGGGTTGATCAGCGACACGATGAGGCACCACGGCTGCTCGGCGCCGGCCCGCGCGTTGAGGAACGCGTGGACACCCTCCTTGCCCTCCTCGTTCGGTCCGTCCTCCGAGAGGTAGCGCCAGTCGTTGTCCGCGACCCCGCCGCCGCCCTCGACGATGTCCTGGTTGCCGCCGGCGTCCGGCGGGTTCCACCGCGAGAACCCGAAGCGCTCGAGGTCGGCCTGCGTCCAGTTGCCCGCGTAGCTGCCGTCCTCGCGCTCGACCACCCCGTCCAGCGGCTTGGTCAGGTGGAACTTGCCCTTGAAGACGACCTCGTAGCCGGCCGCTGACATCACCGACGCGATGTTGGTGAGGTCCGGCGACAGCTCGGTCTGCGGGTAGAACTCGGCCGGCATGTCGAGCTCGAGGGTGTTCTTGACGCCGTGCTGCGCCGGGTAGAGCCCGGTGAACAGCGTCGCCCGCGACGGCGAGCACATGCACGCGTTGCAGAAGGCGTTCTCGAACGAGACGCCGTTGGCCTTCAGCCGGGTCAGCCCGGGCAGGTTCTCCTGCTCCCAGCCGGCCGGGAAGTGCTGGATGTTGCGCTCCTGGTCGGTGATGAAGATCAGGATGTTCTTGCCGGCCGCGGCCGACTCGGCCGCGCGTGCGGGATCGGCGTACGCCGACGCCTCGGCGGCGGTGAGGGCGATGGCCGGCGGCGCCGCGGCGGCCGACTGGAGCAGGCTCCGACGGGTGATCGACATGGCCCGAGATTAGGGCGGCTCCGCCGGGCGCGTCTTGGTTTCGAGACAGGTCCGAACGGCTCGAAAATGCCCGAAGGCCCGCCCTGGTCTCCCAGGGCGGGCCTTCGTGGTCTAGCGCAAGCGGATCAGTTGCCGCCGCCGGTCAGCTTCTCGCGAAGAGCCTGCAGCGCCTCGTCCGAGGCGAGCGAGCCGCCCTCGGACTCGGCGGCCTCGTCGGTGCCACCGCTGGAGTACGACGTCGCCTCGCCGGCCTCGGCCTCGGCAACCTTCGCCTCGGCCTGCTGCTTGACGTGCGCCTCCCAGCGAGCGTGCGCCTTGGCGTACTGCTCCTCCCAGATGGCGCGCTGGTCGTCGAAGCCCTCGAGCCACTCGCCGGTCTCCGGGTCGAAGCCCTCGGGGTAGACGTAGTTGCCCTGCTCGTCGTACGTCGCCGCCATGCCGTACAGCGTGGGGTCGAACTCCTCGACGTCCGCCGCGGTCGCGGTCTCGTTGGCCTGCTTGAGCGACAGCGAGATCCGGCGACGCTCGAGGTCGATGTCGATGATCTTGACCATGACGTCGTCGTTGACCTGGACGACCTGCTCCGGGATCTCGACGTGGCGCTCGGCCAGCTCGGAGATGTGGACCAGGCCCTCGATGCCCTCCTCGACGCGGACGAACGCGCCGAACGGGACGAGCTTGGTGACCTTGCCCGGGACGATCTGACCGATCTGGTGGGTCCGGGCGAAGTGCTGCCACGGGTCCTCCTGGGTCGCCTTCAGCGACAGGGAGACGCGCTCGCGGTCCATGTCCACGTCGAGGACCTCGACGGTGACCTCGTCGCCGACGGCGACGACCTCGGACGGGTGGTCGATGTGCTTCCACGACAGCTCGGAGACGTGGACGAGACCGTCGACGCCGCCGAGGTCCACGAACGCACCGAAGTTGACGATCGAGGAGACGACACCCTTGCGGATCTGGCCCTTCTGGAGCTGGGTCAGGAAGCCGTGGCGAACCTCGGACTGGGTCTGCTCGAGCCAGGCGCGGCGCGACAGGACCACGTTGTTGCGGTTCTTGTCGAGCTCGATGATCTTCGCCTCGAGCGTCTGGCCGACGTACGGCTGCAGGTCGCGGACGCGACGCATCTCGACGAGCGAGGCGGGAAGGAAGCCACGCAGGCCGATGTCCAGGATGAGACCACCCTTGACGACCTCGATGACGGTGCCCTCGACGACGCCGTCCTCCTCCTTGACCTGCTCGATGGTGCCCCAGGCGCGCTCGTACTGGGCGCGCTTCTTGGACAGGATCAGGCGGCCTTCCTTGTCCTCCTTCTGGAGGACGAGGGCCTCGACCTTGTCGCCCACGGAAACGACCTCGTTGGGGTCGACGTCGTGCTTGATCGACAGCTCGCGCGAGGGGATGACGCCCTCGGTCTTGTAGCCGATGTCGAGGAGAACCTCGTCGCGGTCCACCTTGACGATGGTGCCCTCGACGATGTCGCCGTCGTTGAAGTACTTGATGGTCGCGTCGATCGCGGCGAGGAAGTCCTCTTCGGAACCGATGTCGTTGATCGCAACCTGCGGCGCGTCGTAATCGGGAAGAGTGGAGATGGTGCTCGTCATAAGGGAGGTAGTTCCTTGGATGGATGGAGTCGTGCGGGCACGTCGAAAGGGCTGTTTCGTCAACTCAGGCGAGTCGTCGAGCGAGAGTCCACTCCGTCTGGGATTCAGGCAGACCTCCGGCGCAGCGTTCAGCCTACGCGGGCGCCGTGACGTACGTCCAACCGCGGGAGGCACTGCACCCACCCCGAGGGTGACATAGGGCACTCGGGTGTGGGTACGGTCGGACCGAGTGGCGTTCGCCCTCGATGGTAGGCGCCACGCCGGAGTTTTCTCGGACTCCGTCAAGTGCCTGTGCTCCGGGCGCGTTCGAGGCGAGGTTCGAGGCATGGGACTCCGGTCCGCTCCTCGGTCCTTGGAGGCCCGATGAGAACTCGCCCATCCCTCGCCATCGGCGTGGGGCTCAGCACGATCGCGCTCTACTCCTTCACTCCGGTCGGCGCTCCGACCACCGCCGCCGGCGCCGCGCCACCGACAGCGGTCAGGGCGGCCACGTCGGCCGAGATCCTCCACGTGACCGCTCTCGACGTCCCCGGCGTCACGACGCTGGCCGACGCCGGCGTCGCCACCGCCACCGGTCGCGTCGACGGGGACGCCAACCCGCGCAGCACCGCCGCGGCGTCCAACCTCTCCGTGGCGCTGGCCGAGCAGGCCCTCCCCGACCTGCTCACCCGCGTCGAGCAGACCGCCAGGCCCGACAACCACACCCCGGCCAGCGGTCGGACCGCGGGCGGGACCGTCCCCGGTCTGCTCGAGCTCGGCGTCTCGACCGCGAGCGCCCAGGCCCGCTGGGCCGGGGACACCGCCTGCCCAGCGCCCGGCGTCCCGCTCTCCACGTCGACGATCTCGACGGCCGACGTCAGCACCACCGCGGTTCCCGGGGCGGGGCGGCTGCTCAGCCTCGACGGCACCGCGTCGGTCCGGCAGGCCACGAGACTGGTGGGCGCCGGCTCCCGGTCGGTCGTCTCGACCGCGCGCGGCAGCGCCGCCGACCTACGCCTCCTCGGCGGGCAGGTGCGGGTCGCCGTCGCGGACGCCCCGACCCTCACCGCGAGGGCGAGCGGAGGCGCAGGCGGTGCCCAGGTCCGCTGGTCCGCCCCGGTCGTCACGGTCAGCGTCGGTGGCCAGGAGCGGACGCTCCCGGCCGACGGGAGCCCGATCGACTTCACGTCGCCGGACAACCCGCTGCTGCACGTCGAGCTGAGCGTGGGCCGGCCCACGAACGTCGTGGAGAGCGCGAACGGCACCCGCGCCTCCGCCAGCGCCTCCCTCCTGCACGTGGAGGTCGGGCTCAGCGAGGCGACGCTCCTCGAGGCGAACCTGTTCCCGTTGCGGGCAGCCGCGACCTCACCGGTCGGTGGCGTGACCTGCGACGCCGGCTCGGCCGACGCGGACGGCGACAGGCTGACCGACGCCGAGGAGGAGTCCGGCACGGCCAACGACGGGTTCGAGAACGAGCCGACCGATCCGTCGGACGCCGACAGCGACAACGACGGCATCGACGACGGTGACGAGGTCGCCGCCGGCACCGACCCCAACGACGCGGGCGACCCCGGCGACGGCGGCTCCGGGTCCGAGGGCCCCGGGCTCCCGACGGTCGACGACCCCGACGGTGACGGGCTCGACGACGAGGAGGAGCAGCAGGCCGGTACCGATCCGGCGGTCGCGGACAGCGACGGCGACGGGCTGACCGACGGCCGCGAGGTCGACGACACGGACACCGACCCGACGGACCCGGACACCGACGGCGACGGGCTGACCGACGGCCGCGAGGTCGACGACACCCAGACCGATCCGAACGACCGGGACACCGACGGCGACCGCCTGACCGACGGACGTGAGGTCAACGGGACCCGGACGGACCCGACGGACCGGGACACCGACGGCGACCGTCTCTCCGACGGACGTGAGGTCATCACGACGCACACGTTGCCGACGGACCCGGACACCGACGGCGACCGCCTGGAGGACGGCCGCGAGGTCACCAGGACGCGGACGAACCCGAAGCGGAAGGACACCGACCGCGACGGGCTGACCGACGGGCGCGAGGTGCTGCGCCACGCGCCGGGCTACCGGAGCTGCTTCAGCAACCCGAAGCGGAAGGACACCGACCGCGACCGGCTCAAGGACGGGCGCGAGGTGAAGCACGTCCACACCAACCCGTGCGACTGGGACACCGACGACGGCGGCAAGAGCGACGGCGAGGAGGTACGACGGGGCAGCGACCCGCTGGACCGCCGCAGCAGCCCGAGCAACCCGCGCGTGGCCCGGACCGCCGCGACGAGCTGGTGGTAGCGGTCGCCGGATACGCTCCGCACCGTGGAGAACCATCCCCCGGTGCGGGTCGAGCGCCGTGCGGTCTCGGAGGAGGAGTCCCGCCGGGCCAACGGCCCGGACTGGGACCGCTACGCCGACGAGTACCAAGCCACCCACGGCGAGTTCCTCGGTGACGCCGGCTTCGTCTGGGGTCCCGAGGGACTGACCGAGGCCGAGGCACGAGTCCTCGGGGACGTCGCGGACCGCGACGTCCTCGAGGTCGGCTCGGGCGCCGGCCAGTGCTCACGCTGGGTGCGTGCCCAGGGCGGTCGTTCCTACGGCCTCGACCTGAGCATGCGCCAGCTCCAGCACTCGCGGCGGATCGACCTCGAGACCGGCGCACCCGTGCCGTCGGTCCTCGGCACGGCGACCGCGCTGCCGTTCGCCGACGACTCCTTCGACGTCGTATTCTCGTCGTTCGGCGCGCTGCAGTTCATCAGCGACATCGAGACCGCCGTGGCCGAGACCGCGCGGGTGCTGCGGCGAGGCGGGCGCTACGCGTTCTCGATCACGCACCCGACCCGGTGGATGTTCCCCGACGACCCCGGCGAGGAGGGCCTGACCGCGAGCCAGTCCTACTGGGACCGCACGCCGTACGTCGAGGTCGACGACGAGACCGGGCGGGTGTCGTACGTCGAGCACCACCGCACCCTCGGCGACTGGGTCGCGCTGCTCGCCGGCCAGGGGTTCGTGATCACCGACCTGCGCGAGCCGGAGTGGCCGGACAACCACGAGCGGGTCTGGGGCGGCTGGTCCGGCGTCCGCGGTCAGTTCACGCCGGGCACGGCGATCTTCGGGGCGACGTACTCCCCCACGACCACGCCGTGAGCGGTGTAGAGCAGCCGGTCGTAGCCCGCTGACCAGACCTCGTCGACCGGCACCTCCCGCCACCGGTTGCGGTGCTGGTCGCGCCGCAGCGCACGCAGGGTGAGGCCGAGCTCGCCGGAGCGCAGCTGCGCGTCGAGGTCGGGGTTGTAGCCCACCGGGTGGGTGATCCACAGGCGTCCGCCCGGCTTGAGCAGCGAGCAGAGGTGCCCGACCGCGCGGGCCGCCTTCTCCGGGTCCCGGACGTCCTCGTCCAGCCCCACGTGCTCCAGGGTGGAGACCGCCAGGACGAGGTCGAAGCGACGATCGGTCTCGAAGTCGACGGCGTCGACGTTCAGGACGCCCGGTGCCACCTCGTACTTGTCGATCACCAGGTGGTCGACCGGGTGGTAGTGGCTGAGCACGTTGCCGACCTCGAGCACGTCCGCACCGCCGTGCTCGGCGAGCGCCTCCAGCGCCAGCGGCGTCTCGACGGCGCGCTCGTTGAGCCAGGTGTAGTGGTACGCGTGGCTGAAGTACGGCACGTCGCGGCCGTCCCAGCGGAACGTGCGCGTCGACGGCCGGCCGGCACGGGGCCGCCCGGCCACCCAGCCGACCGCCCAGCCGAGACTCGCCCGCAGCACCGAGACGAGACCCCTCTCGCGGCTCAGCGTGACCAGGCGACCAGCGATGTCGGTCAGCATCATGGGCCACGAGGCTAGCGACCCTCGCGTGCGATAGTTCGGACCATGCCACTCGAGGAGTCCCGCGCCGTCGTCGCCCGGGCCCGGGGCACCCTCCCGGCGCTCGACTCGATGCGCGCGGTGGCCTCGATCGCGGTGCTCGCGACGCACGCGTCCTTCTGGGGTGGCGCCTACGCCCGTGAGGGCTACGGCACGGCGCTCGCCCGGCTCGACATCGGCGTCGCGATCTTCTTCGTGCTCTCGGGCTTCCTGCTGTCGCGGGCGTGGTTCGAGCAGCACGCGCACCGGGCACCCGCTCCTCGCACGAACGTCTACTTCTGGCACCGCCTGCTGCGCATCTACCCGATGTACGCCGTCGCCGCGGTCGCCGCACTGGTGCTCCTCCCGGGCAACGACGACGCGAGCCTCCTGACGTGGGCCCAGACGCTCACGCTCACCAACATCTACGCCGACACCCAGCTGCCCGACGGCCTCACCCAGATGTGGAGCCTGGCGACCGAGGTCGCGTTCTACCTGGTGCTGCCGCTGCTGATGTGGCTGGTGCTCGGCCGCCGCCGCGAGCGCCTGACGCTGGTGCTCACCGGCATGCTCGTGGCCAACATCGGCTGGCTCGTGGCGTCGGCCACCGTGCTCAGCGACACCGGTGCGAACGTCACCGTCTGGCTCCCGGGCTACCTGTCGTGGTTCGGTGTCGGGATCGCGATCGCGGCCGCCGCCGTACGCCTCGAGGCCGGCCCGGACGCCGCCGGATCCGTACGCGTCGCCGACACCCTGCAGCGGATGGGCCGCTCCCCCGGCACCTGCTGGGTCGCCGCGCTCGCCCTGTTCGCGATCGTCTCCACCCCGATCGCCGGCCCGGCCTCGCTGAGCTCGCCGGCAGCCGGAGAGGCGATCGTGAAGAACGTCGCGTACGCCGTGATCGCCGGGCTGGTCATCCTGCCGGGGGTCTTCGCCCTCCCGAGCGGTGCGTACATCAAGACGTTGTCGTGGGCGCCGCTGCGCCACCTCGGCCGCATCTCCTACGGCATCTTCTGCGTGCACCTGGTGATCCTCGAGCTCGTCGCCCGCTGGCGGGACATGGAGCTGTTCGCCGGACGCACGCTGGAGCTCTTCACGCTGACGCTGGTCATCAGCATCGCGGTCTCAGAGGTGCTCTACCGCGTGGTGGAGCGCCCGGCCCTGCGCTGGAAGAACGTCTTCGACCGCCCGTCGTCGAGCACCAGCGCGAGCAGCACGCCGAGCCCGGCGAACACCAGCAGCTGAGGCGCGATCATCGTGCCGGCCCAGCCGTCGGGCGAGCCGAGCGGGCGCCACCAGTAGAAAAGCCCGGCGGATCCGGCGAGGAGACCGCTGACCCAGGCGGCGCCGTCGCGCGGCAGTCCGCGGTCCAGGGCCAACCCGGTCAACGCCAGTGCTCCCCCGCTGACCGCGAGGGCCCACCAGCCGCCGACGACGCCGTACGTCACGAGCCCCACGACGGCGACCAGCGCCGGCGGCAGCGTGCGCGCACCGATCGCGGGCAGGTCCGAGGTCTCCCTGCGGCGGACGACCGCCAGCGCCACCAGCAGCAGGAGCAGCACGCCGCCCACGAGGAGCGCGACGCGGTAGAACGCGTCGGGGACGAACCGCAGCTCGATCCGGTCGACGTCGCCGTCCAGGCGCCAGGCCTGCTGCCAGCCGTCGACGGTCATCGACTCGACCGTGCCGTCGTCCGGCGTCGTGCCCACCCAACCCGGGTTCTGGTTCTCCCGGATCGCGGCGATCGAGGCGTCGTCGGTCGGCACCTCGAGCACGCGCGACGCCGGCGACTCGTCGACGAGCTCGGCGGGGGTCACCTCCGCCGACGGGACCGGCGCCCGGGTCAGGACCAACCGCCGGCCCTGGAACGCCGGTGCCGGCGAGAGCACGACGCGCGTCTCCCCCGACTCGAGCCGCAGCTCGTCGGGGCCGCACACCCGGGCCGGCAGCAGCCCTCCGTCGAAGAGCTGCTGGGCCGAGGCCGTCACCGCGCTCGGGTAGAAGGAGCCGTCGACGCGCACGGTCGGCCCGAACTCGCAGCCGAGGTCCCGCGGCACGTCGGACAGCGTCACCGGCAGCAGCCCGACGCCGCGGAGCCGGACCTCGCTGACGCCGACGCCGAGGGTCTGGGTGCTGCCGTTCGGAGCGAGGTTCTCGGTCTCGTCCTTCGACGTCAGGTACAGGTCGACGCTGGTGCTCCGGAACGGCTCGACGTCGGCGTGCCCATCGTCCAGCTCGACGGTCTGCTGGCCGCCCGGGTAGCGGAGCACGACCTTCGTCACCGGCGACGCCGCGGCGTCCCGGTCGAGCCTGAGGTCGAGGCCACGGACCGTGCGCTGGCCGATCCAGTTCAGCGACAGCGCCGGACGCTGGTCGTCGGGGTCGGCGACCCAGGTCGTCCCGAGGTCGCCGTCGATCGCGGCGATCGCGGAGGCACGGGCGTCCTCGACGGCCTGCGACGACGCCCGCGCGTTGATGAGCTGGTCGCGCTGGATCAGGCCGTGCAGGGCCTGGCCGTCGGTGGGGTTCACCTCGACCGCGACCTGGTACGCCGCTCCCTCGCCGAGCCGGACGGTCCGGTCGAGGGCGCCCGGCTCCTCGCCGCCGCGCCCGCGGCTCGGGGAGCAGCGGACGTCCTCACCGACGGTCACGCACGCGTCCCGCCACCCGGCGGTCGAGGACAGCAGCACCGACGCGGGCGGGCCCCAGCTCGCCGGCACCTCGGGCAGCACCAGGGTGCGGTCGACGTCGATGCCCGTGGCGTAGACCTCCGCGACCGCCATGGCGCCACCGCCGACACGGTGCCGGATCACCGTCACCGAGGACGTCTCGCCCGCGGGCACCGCGACGGTCACGGGCTCGCCGGCTCGCGCCTCGACAGGATCGCTCGACCCGTTGTCGGTGAGCACCCGGATCACCTCCGGCTTCGTGCGTCCGGTCTCACCCGCGACGACCACGACGCTGCTCAGGTCGACGGGCTCGGCGAGCTCGACCCGCACCCACGGGGCCTCGTCGTCGAGATCGGACTCCCACTGCGTCGACGTCAGCCCGTCGAACGCCGAGAACGGCTGGTACTCCGGGACGACCGGCCCCGAGCGGTCGGCGTACGCGCGCGACGACGAGGCGCTCACGGACGTCGCCCCCTCGAGCTCGGCGTACGTCTCCCACCGCTGGTCCCCGAGCGTGTAGTCACGGGCCGGAGCTTCTCGGCGCCCGGGGTCGTCGCGCTCGAGGGTCGCGGACGCCGCGTCGCGCAGCCGGCCGAAGTTCCGCTCCCGGCGGCGCAGCCCGTCGGTGAGCACCACGTCGCTCGTGTCGACGTCCTCGGGCGCGTCGGCCGCCAGCACCGCCGGGGCGTCGCCGATCAGCCCGGTCTCGAGCAGCTCGAGCAGGTTCTCCGGTCCACCGACGACCAGCGGCCCCCGGGTCGAGGCGACGGCCTGCTCCGCGCCGTCGACCGCGTAGATCTGGACCGCGCGGTAGCGCTCCGACCACCCGTTGTCGATCGCGACCCGCTCTTCGTCGTCGTCCTCGTCCGGCGTGACCACGGGCCGGCTACCGACCACGGGACCGAACGCCGCGACCTCGGTGATGCCGGGCGAGCCGTCGAGCACCTGGTGGACGGCGACGGCCGGGACCTGTTCCGCACCGCGCAGGTCGTTGCGCACGACGAGGTGGCCGATGCCGGCGCGGGTGAGGTAGTCCGCGAGCCCGGCGGACGGCCGCCCGGACGCGAGCTGCTCCTCGATCGCGTCGAGCATCCGGATGTTGCCGGCCGGCGCGAGCGGGACCGCGTTGCGGACCGCCCACGGCGACGACGCCAGCGGCTGCAGCGGCTCGTCGTCCGGGTCGCCCCACGTGTAGTAGCCGAAGCTCGAGCCGGGGACGAGCAGCGCGGTCGTGTCGCCCGCGTTGTCGTCCAGCCAGGCCGCCGTCCGGTACCAGTACGACGGGATCTCGTCGAAGTCGTTGGCGGTGCCGAGCCGGCCGGCGACGGCCGGGCCCGCGATGCCGACGACGGAGGCGATCGTGAGCACCAGGGCGCTGAGGTGCACGAGCCGGTCGCCGACCGCGTCGGAGCGGATCGACCGGTCGCGCTCCCGGGCCTCGCGAGCGCGCGCGGCCGTGACCGCGAGCAGGTGCGCGAGTCCCAGGACCAGCGGGATCCGGATGATCGGGTCGAACTTGTGGACGTTGCGGAGCGGGGCCAGCGCCGCGTCGAGCAGGTCGCGCTCGGCCCCGGCGAACCACCCGGCCAGCTCCCCGCCGTGGCCGGCCGTGACCATCAGCAGCCCGACGAGCACGGACAGCACGAGGAACTGGCGGTGCGGGTTGTGGCGCAGGGCGAGCCCCGCGACGCCGAACGCGACCAGGGCGCCGGTGTTGATCGCGATGTACGCCGCCGTGATCAGGTCGTTGCCGGCCTGCCACGTGGGGTCGACGTACGGCACCCAGTGCGAGGTGCCGCGCAGCGCGTCGAACGCGGTCGTCGGGATGGTGGTGACGCTCGCGCTCTCGATGTAGTCGAGGAACGGTGGGCTGTAGCGGCCGAGCAGGAACAGCGGCACCAGCCACCACGCGGTGCCGACGAGCACGAACGCCGGCCACCACAGCATCATCGAGCGCCGACGCGGGCCCGGCTGCCGCGTCAGCAGCCACACCGCGCCGAGCGGGATGACCGCGAACGTCGCCGCCGCGTTGACGCCACCGACCGCGGCGACCGCGAGCGCCGAGAGCAGCGCGGCCCGCCGGGGCGAGCCGCGGCTCGCGCCGATCACCAGCGGCACCAGCACCCACGGGGCGACGGCGCTCGGCCAGCCCTCGATGGAGATCGGGCCCAGCACCGTGAGGATCCGCGGCGACAGCGCGTAGGCGAAGCCGGCCACGATCCGGGTCATCGGCGAGCCGAGGCCGAGGACGCCGCACAGCTTGACGATGCCCAGGAACGCCACGACCAGCAGCAGCGACCACCACGTCCGCTGCACGACCCAGGCGGGCAACCCCACCAGGTCGCCGAGCCAGAAGAACGGTCCCATCGGGAACAGGTAGCCGTAGCCCTGGTTCTGGACCTGCCCGAAGCTGCCGTTGGCGTCCCAGAGGTGGAGCGAGCGGGCCAGCAGCCCGCCCGGGTCGACGACGAGGTCGAGCTTGGTGTCGCCGACGATGCGGCCGGGTCGCTGCGAGAAGGCGACCGCGACCAGGACCAGGCAGCTCGCCACGAGCCGGAACCGCCAGGTGAACCGATCCGGGGCGGACCCCGAAACAGGCTCCGTCATCGCCGCCGCAGGACGATCACGAGGTTCCACGTGATCAGCTCACGGACGAGCGGGACCCGGGTCAGCCAGTAGGCGAACCGCGGGTTGTAGCGCGGGATCAGGTCGAGGACCTCGGCCTGGTCCTGACGCCCGGCCCAGTCGAGCCCGGCGGCGACGGTGACGGCGAACAGCGACTCGCCGAACTTGTTCTTGGGCTCCTTGCCGTGCCGGCGCCGGTAGCGGGCGCGCGCCCGCCGGCCGCCGAGGAAGTGCCAGGGCGCGGTCTCGTGGCCGCCCCACGGTCCGTACCAGACGGTGTAGGAGATGAACGTGACGCCGCCCGGCTTGGTGACCCGCACCATCTCGTCGGCCATCCGCCACGGGTCCGGCACGTGCTCGAGCACGTTGGACGAGTAGCAGAGGTCGAAGGTCTCGTCGCCGAACGGCAGGTCGAGGCCGCTGCCGATGACCGTCCGGCGCTCGATCTCGCCGAGCCCGGACAGCTCGCCGACGTCCGCGTCGAGGGCGAAGTACGTCGCTCCGCGCCCCTCGAACGCCCGCCGGAAGTAGCCCGGCCCGCCGCCGACGTCGAGCATCGCGGCGCCGTCCAGGGACAGGTAGCCGGACAGCTGGTCGGCGGAGTCGGTGGCCAGCGCCTCGTAGAAGACCGCGGGGTCGGTCTGCTCCTTGCGGAACGCGCGGAACAGCCGGACCGATCGCCGCAGGTCAGCAGCCCAGACGGGCGCGCCGGAGCGACGGTCGTGAAGCACGCGCCGACCCTATACTGCGCGCATGTCGGCCAGCACGAGCGTGTCGGTGGAGGAGGACACCTCGCCCGCCGAGCCCCAGTCGGACCGCGAGGTCCAGGTCGCCGCGCTCACCGGCCTGCGCGGCTTCGCGGCGCTGGTGGTCGTGCTCGTGCACGTCTCGGTCCGCACCGACTACCCGTGGCTCGGCCTGCCTGCCTACGGACCGATCTGCCTCTTCGTGCTGTCGGGCTTCCTGCTGTACCGACCCTGGGCGCGCTGGACGCTGCGCCTCGGTCGCGAGCCTGGGATCCGGGGCTACACCCGGCGACGGCTGGCCCGGATCTTCCCGGCCTACCTCGTGGTGGTCTTGGCGGTCGCGGTGATCTATCCGCCCTCCCGACCGGACGGCGCGGCCGACTGGTTCTACAACCTCACCCTCACCTGGATCTACGTGCCGGGACACTTTCCCGACGTGATGGCCCAGTCATGGAGCCTGTGCACCGAGCTGTCGTGGTACGCCGCACTGCCCGTGATGGCCGTGGCCAGCGGGGCGTTCGCGCGCCGGTACCCCCCGGCGACCGCGCTGCGGATCATGACCGCGCTCATCGCCCTGTCGCTTCCGGCCACCGTCGGCTGGTGGGTCTGGCTCCATGCGAACGGCCTGCACGTGCACTTCACCTACCGGTTCTGGCTGCCGGGCTACCTGGTGTGCTTCGCCGGCGGCGCGCTGATCTCCCTGTACGCAGAGGCGAAGGCGGCCGGGATCGCCTCGACGTCACGTCTCGAGCGGCTCGCCTCGGACCCGTGGGCGCCGCCACTCCTCGCCGTGACCGCCGCGCTGTTCAGCACCTCCACGTTGGGAGGCGCCGACGGCTTCGGTTACCGGCCACTCAACTTCTCCGAGGAGCAGCTGCGCCTGGCGACCTCGACGCTGGTCTCGCTCGTCCTGCTGCTGGTGGTGGTGTTCGGCCCCGCGGCCTCGCCGATCAGCAGGCTGATGAGCACCCGTCCGCTCGTGGCGTTCGGCCGGTGGTCGTACAGCATCTACCTGTGGCACCTGCCGCTGCTGGTGATCCTCGACTACAAGGTCCCCTACCCCGAGGGCTCACTCCCGGAGCTGGCCGTCAAGCTGATCTGGGCACTCGCCCTCTCCGTCCCGCTGGCGGCGGCGACCTACGTGTGGGTCGAGAAGCCCGCCATCGACTGGTCGCGTCAGCCGTGGTCCGGACGGCGCTCACGCGGCCGTCGAATCGCCGAGCCCGCGCCGAGGACCCCGAGGCCGGTCGCGAGCAGCACGACGAGGAGCCAGCCAGCCGACGCGACGAGCGCGCCCCGGGTGAGCGCCTCGCCGGAGGTGTAGCGCACGGTCACCTCACCGTCGCCCGCCGGCACGACCCAGCCCTGGGCCCACCCGTCGAGCGTGACGGCGTCGAGGTCCTCGCCGTCGACGCTCGCCCGCCAGCCGGGGTCGGCCGGGAGCGCCAGGGCGAGGGTCCGCTCGCGAGGAGCGGTGCCCAGGTCGATCGTGACCGGCTCGGAATGGTCGTCGCGGCCGAGCAGGTCGGCGGCGACCGCCGCCGGGGCGCCCGTCGTCATCACGGTCGACGACCTCGCGGCGAGCAGCAGGCCCCGGGCCCACCAGTCGAACGTCGTCCTGAGCGTCACGTCGTTCTCACCGGTCCCGAGCACGGGGCGTCCGCAGACGGTGGCCAGCACCGTCATGCCCCGGACGATCTCGCGCGGGGTCACCCGCATCGAGGTGCCGTACTCGACCCCGTCGACGCTCACCGGCGGTCCCTGGTCGCAGCCCAGCCGCTCGCTCCGGTTGGCGTCGTACCGCACCGGCGGTCCCCCGACGAGCTCGACCTCGCCGACGGCGACCGGCATCCGGTCGATGTCCGCGCTCGTCGAGTCGGCGGTCGGCACGTCGGTGTCCTCGAGGATCGTGATCGCGAGCTCGCGGGTGTAGACCCGCGGCAGGTCGATCGTGCCGTCGTCCTCGACGTCGACCTCCGTGGCCAGGCTCTCGACCGGCTCGCCGGTACGCCGCCCCAGCTGCTCGGCCTCGACCCGGACCCGGGTCGGTCGCGAGCCCGGGTCGCCCTCAGGCGCGATCAGCCGCACGGCCGACAGCTCGGCCGGCCGTCGCCACGACAGCGTCAGGCGCGGCTCGCGGTCGGCCGCCGCGGGACGCCAGGCGGTGGTCGGGTCGGCGTCGGCCGCCGCCTGCGGCCGGGTGCGCAGGTCAGCGGCGGCGACCGAGTCGCTCGACGCCACGACACTCGGCCCGGCGATGCCGTCGGCGAGCGACGCTGCCTGCTGGGTGCTCGACGCCACCAGCCAGGCGCGACCGACGACCGGCGTCGGCCGCGACGCGAAGACCACGCGGTCGAGCACCCCGCCGTCCGGGCCGCTCACCTCGAGCTCCCCGTTGCAGGCGGTGCCGGAGACGTCCTCCGTCCCGCGCGGGACGGCCGGGACGCAGTGCGCGGTGCTGCCGGGGCGCAGCGCCATCAGCCAGGCGGGGGCCGGGGTGTGGTCGAGGGCCAGGGGCGCCCGGACCTCGACGTCGGGGACGCTGACCTCGACGATGCCGACACTGTCGCGCTCGCCGTACGTCTCGTTCACCGCGGTGACCGTGATCCGCAACCGGCGCACCTCGCCGACGTCGTCGAGCACGACGAGCCCGTCGTCACCCACGGGGTACGTCGCCTCGTCGCCATCGGTCGAGACGAGCACCTGGGCGGCCGCGCCCGCGCCGACGGCGTTGCGCAGGACCCGGATGCTGGTCCCCGAGAGCGGGGTGGGCTCGCCGAGGTCGACCTGCCACCACTGGCCGACGCCGCTGCCCGGCCTCGACCGCCACGACGTGAAGGGGTTGCCGTCGATGCCCGCGACGGGCGCCGCGGTGGGGTCCCGGTCGGAGGCGTCCAAGTCCGCGGCGGACGACGAGGCGGTCACGGCCCGAGCCCCCTCGAGCCGGCTGTACGCACTCGTCACCGGGGCGGCGTCGGCGGGGACGACCGACCGAGGCGCACCGATGCCCAGGTCCGGTCCGTAGGGATCGGTCGCGACCCGCTGGTCGACGTCGCGGCGGCGGGCGCTGTCGGAGACCAGCACGGCAGGCGCACCGGACCCCGGTCGCAGCACGACCGCCCGGTCGCCCAGCACGCCGGCCGAGGCCAGGTCGCTCACCGTGCCGGCATCGCCGACCGCGTCGATCGGCGGACCGGCGTACGCCCAGCCGTCGGCGGCGGTCCGTGGCGCCCAGACCTCGACCAGGGGCGTGCTCGTGCGGACGCCGAAGTCGATCAGCGCCTCGGGCCCGTCGGCTGCCGGGAGCACGGCGAGGCGCTGCGCCCCGAGCGAGTCGAGGGAGGCGCGCACGAGCGCCGTCGGCCGGTCGCGATCCGCCTCGACGGGACCGCCGAGGCGCACCAGCACGTAGGTGACGCCGAGCCGCCGCAGCGCGCTCGACGTGCCGGGACCGGCGTCGCCGCGCCCCAGGCGGGCGACCAGGTCGTCGAGCGCGGTCGTCCCGGCAGCGCCGGACGTCGGCACGTCGTCGCGACCGATCCAGGGGCGGGCGCCGAGCGCGGACCCGATCGCCGCGAGGTCGGTGCCGCCGGTGTCGACCGGCATCACCAGGACCCGGCCGGCCGGTGCAGAGGCCGACCAGTCGGCGACGGCGTCGAGCAGGCGGTTCTCCTCGGCGCTCTCCGGCGCCGGCTCCGCGACCGTGGCGGTGATCCCGGCGCACACCGCGATCGTGGCGAGGACGGCGACGAGCGTCCCGGCGACCTCGCGCCCGCCGGTCGGCAGCCGTCCCTCCCGCGTCCAGGCGAGTCGGCTCCGCAGGTCCTCGACCAGCGGGCACCAGGCCACCAGCCCGGCCAGGCCGAGCACGCCCAGCGCCGGCGACACGAGGCCGGCGGGGAGGACACCGGACGCCGGCGCGGGCACGTGCGGGCGCCAGTCGCCGACCCAGACGAGCAGCACGACCGCCGCCACCACGACGAGCGAGGCCGCCACGAAGAAGCGCTCCAGCTGCGGGCTGCGGAGTGCGAGCGCCCCGACAGCGATCACGAGCGAGCCCGCGACGACCGCCACGAGGAGGAGCAGCGCGAGGTCCGTGCGGCCGACGGCGGCGGCCACCTGCGCGCGCAGGGTGTCGGCGCTGAGGGCTGCCACGTCGACGGTGTGGCGGGTCTCCCACACGAGCAGGAACCACCACCACGCCGAGGCCGCGGCGGCGAGCACCAGCCATCGCCAGGCGAGGGCGAGGTCGGCGCGGCGACGGGGTACGACGGCGAGCCCGCCCACGACGAACGCCGCGACCGCCCAGCCGGCGCTGCCGACTCCGGCCAGCCCGAGCCACGCGGCGGACGCGGCCGCCGCCCGCCAACCGCGGCCGGGCCCGAACAGGGGCGCGACGACCCATGGCAGCGTCGCCGCGGCGAGGGCGTCCACCGGCGAGAGCACGCTCGTCGGGACCAGCACGGTGCCGAGGACGAAGAACACGGCCCCGGTCCACGGCGCCCACGACTGCGCGGAGTCGGTACGACCGGACCGTGACGCCAGGGTGCGGGCGAGGTGGACCGCACCGAGGACGGCGACCACCAGGACGAGGATCCGCCAGCACGTCTCCACGGTGTGGGCGGACAGCCCGACCTCGGTGCCGACGGCGAGGGCCAGCGCGAACGGCAGCTCTCGAAGGCCCTCGACGGTGCTGCCGCCGAGCGTGCCCACGAACGTCCAGCCGTCCCCGGCCGACCGGACCGCGGCCCACGGGTCGGTGGCGATCCGGGCGGTGACAGCGGACACGGGCTGCGACAACGACCACCGCAACGCGATCACGGCCACCAGCAGCGCGACCAGCGCCGTACGCATCCGCGGGATCACGCCGTCTCCTCGACCCGCTCGCGACCGAACAGCACGCGTCCGGCGACGATGCCGACGACCCCGGCCGTCAGGACGTCGGCCGCCGACGGCGGGGTGATCACCGTGCTGACGTCGCCGATCGAGACCGTCACGGCGACCGCGAGCAGGGACGCGCAGGCGGCACCGACCTCGGCGAGGCTGCGGCGGCGCGCCGCGACGCCGGCGAGGGCGCCGACGGCGAGGGGGAACGAGGCCAGCGCGAGCAGGCCGCAACCCGCGGCCACGGCGACCGCCATCAGCACGGGGCCGGGCGACGCGGGTGCTCTGGGGGCGGCGGCGCGGAGCCGGGGCGGCCGCCGACGGAACCACACCAGCGTCACCAGCGCCGCCACGTTGAGCAGGCCCGCGAGCACCAGGCCGATGACGATGCCGTTCTGGAACGACGACTGCGGGACGAAGACCAGCTCGACCTCGCCGACCGAGCCGGCGGGGACCCGCCAGGCCTGCTTCCAGCCGTCGACGACCACGGTGTCGAGAGGCCTGCCGTCGAGGCGCGCCTCCCAGCCCGGGTTCTCGCTCTGGGACACGGTGAGGATCGACTCGCCGGAGGTGCGCACCGCGATCGTCCGCGCGGTCGGCGTCCAGCGCACGACCCGGACGTCCGACGCGTCGGCTGCCGGCTCCGGCGACGGGGATGCCGGGGTCAGCCACAGCCGCGAGACGGCGAAGCCGGCGGCGCTCGTGACCCGGATCCGCTGGGTGCCGGCGCCCATCCGGACGGGCTCGTCGCCGCAGGGGACGATGGTGAGCTCGCTCCCGTCGACGACCTCGGAGAGGTCGCCCACGATCCTGGTCTGCACGGTCCGGCCACCGACCTCCACGGTCGGGCCGAACCCGCACACCACGCCCGTGGCCGCCGTCGGGTTCGCGGTCTGGCGCAGGTCGTCGAGGCCCAGGATCTCGAGCTCGCCGATACCGACGCCGACGCTGCGCAGCGGGTCGGCGACCGCCGTGATCCGCAGCCGCGTGGTCCGCACCGGCTTCATGAACCCGGCCCGCTCCCCGGTCGTCGACACGACCTGGGGCGTGCTGCCCGGGATCATCGGGTCGACCGTGAGCGACTCGGGGAGCACGCCCGGCTGGTCGGCGCCGAGCCTGGCCAGCACCGACCTGATCGTGCGCGGCTGTCGCCACGACAGCTGGATCCCCGGGGTCGGGTCGAGCGGCGACGCGTACCAGCTCGTGTCGTCGAGGCCGTCGTACGCGTTGACGCCGACGACGGCGGGGTCGCCGGCGTACGTCGAGCTGACCTCGACCTCGACCGCCCGGCGGCCGAGCGGGGCGAACAGGCGCTCGATCGCGGCGCCGCCGGTGGCGACCGCGCGGCCGGACAGCTCCCACAGGCCGGCCTCGGTGACGGTGACCGTGCGGTCGAACCCCGGGGTCTCGGGCGTCTCCTGCTGCCAGCCGCCGCCGCAGGTGACCCGGATGTCGACGACGACGCAGGCGCGCCGGCTCGGCTCGCTGCGGAAGAAGATCGAGGTGTCGGCGGAGACCTCCCCGGGCACGCGCAGGCTGCGCCGGACCTCGACACCGCCGATCGAGACGTTGGCCAGCCGGACCTGCCGCCTGTCGCCGCGGATGTCCTCGACGGTGATGCGCAGCGTCGAGGTGAGACCGTCGGGGAGCTCGATCCCGTCCGCGATGCCGTCGGCGCCGACCTCGGCCGTCACGGAGCCGGCATCGGTCGACAGCCGGACCAGCGACACGTCGGCACCGGCCCCGTTGTCGAACAGCAGCGTCACCGGGCCCAGCCGGGCGGGCGCGGCGAACTCGACCTCGATCCACTGTCCGACCGGATCGGCGAGCGGCGCGGTCGTCCAGGCGGTGAAGCCGGAGGCGTCGAAGGCGGCGTACGGGTGCTCGCCCGAGCGGATCGGACCGAGGACGTCGGCGTACCCGCCCGACGACGAGGCGGTGATCGCGGTGATCCGGCCGTAGTCGGCGACGGTCGTCGCCTCCGGGACGGACCCACCGGTGAAGTCGTGCTCCCGGCGCCCGAGCCGGTACGGCTCGTCGCGGGTCATGACACCCGAGACCGCGTCGGTGATGCGCCCGAAGGAGCGCTCCACCCGCTGGTTGCTGTCGGTGACCACGTCGACCGGCTCGCCCTCGGCCGCGCCGCCCGCGGCGTCGGCGAGCAGGACCGGCTCCTCGGCGGACACCAGGCCGACCTGCGCCAGGTCGTTGACCGCCTCGGGCCCACCCTGGACGATCCGGCGGCTGTCCCAGTCGTCGAGCGCGACCCGCGGGTCGTCGCCATCGGGCTGCACCTCGAACACCGCCACCGCGGGGTACCCGTCGCTCGTGCTCCCGAAGACCGCGGCCGAGGTGAGGCCGGTCGTGCTGCCGAGCGACGCCATGACCACCGGCACCGGCGGGGCGTCGGTCTGCGCGGGGTCCAGGTCGTTGCGCGCGACGACATGGGTGATGCCCATCCGGCGCAGCGAGGAGGCGAAGCCGGAGATCGGGTGGCCGTCGGCGATCTGGTTCTCGATCGCGTCGAGCAGCCGCAGCGTCCCGGCGGGGGCGACCGCGCTCTGCGAGCGCGACGCCCAGGGCGGTGCGTTGAGCACCTGGATGGGCTCGTCGATCGTCCGGCCCCAGGTCTGCACCGAGAAGATCGTGCCCGGGAGCACCAGGACGCCGACGGGTCCCTCCTGCTCCCGCAGGTACTCCGCCGCGTCCTGCCACGACGTCGAGATCCGGACCGCACCGTCGGCGACGCGCAGGTCGCCCGACGCCGCGGGCTGCGCCGCGGCACCGACCAGCACCACGACGGCCGCCGTCAGCGCCACCGCGGCGGTACGCCGCCGCGGCGCCGAGAGGCGGCGGGAGCGCGCGACCAGGCGCGGCACGGCGGTCGTCACGAACGCGCCCAGCCCCAGCGCCAGCGGAAGCCGGATCAACGGGTCGAACTTGTGGACGTTGCGCAGCGGCGCGAGCCAGGAGTCGAGCGCGTCGAGCCACTCCCGGCCGAACACCGACCCGGCCGGCTCCGGGCTGCCGACGGTCAGGAACGCGAGCCCGACGAGCATCGAGGTGACCAGCACGCGGCGCGCCCACAGGCCCGGCTCCATCAGCCCGAGCAGGCCGATCCCGGCGACCGCCACGGTCGTCGCCAGCAGGACGGCGGACGAGACCAGCTCCCAACCGCCGACCCAGCCCGCGCTGCCGCCGCCGGGGAAGAACGCCACCCAGTGACTGGTGCCGCGGAACGACGCCAGCCAGCCGGTCTGGCTCGCGGTGTCGGCAGCAGACTCGATGAACGAGAGGAACGGCGGTGCGTACTCCCCCATGAGCAGCAGCGGCACGAGCCACCACAGGCTGGCCAGCAGCGCGGCGCCCGTCCATGCCGCCGCGTCGCCGATCCGCCGTGGCCAGCTGCGGCCGTCGGTCAGCAGCATGAGCAGGCCGGGGAGCATCAGGCAGGCGACGACCAGGGTGGCGTTCTGGCCTCCCATCCACGGGATCGTGGCGGACGACCACAGGATCGCGACCCACCAGCGCAGCCGCCCCCGCAGGTAGAGCACGACGGGCAGCACGGTCCACGGCAGGATCGCCGACGGCAGGGTCTCCCCGCTGAGGCCGCCGACGGTGGTCAGCACGCGCGGCGCCAGCATGTAGGTGAGGCCGGCGAGGACCGCGCCGGTGGCGCCGATCCCCGGCCAGCTGCGGGCGAGCCGCAGCATGCCGAAGTACGCCAGCAGCATCACCGCGGCGGTCCACAGCCGCTCCCAGATCCACATCGGCAGGTGCAGCAGGTCGCCCAGCCAGAACGCCGGCCCCATCGGGACCAGGTAGCCGTACGCCTGGTTCTGGAGGCCGCCGAGCGTCCAGTCACCGGTCCACACGTCGAGGCTGCGGGTCAGGAACCCCGTGACGTCGAACTGCAGGTCGAGCTTGGTGTCGAACGTGACGAGGCCGGGCTGCTGGATCAGGTTGAGGGCCAGGACGCCGACGGTCACCACGAGCGACACGAGACCCTGGGCACCGACGTGCGGTGCCGGCGCGTGCCGATCGTCGACCGGGGCGCTGTCTGCCAATGCGCCTCCCTTTGTCCACGCGCGGCCCGGAGTCTATAGGGTGCAGCGCAGGCTCCAGCCCGGTGCCGAGAAGCAGAGGAGGAGCGGATGTCGCAGCCGAGGAGCACGGACTTCTCGAGCGCGTGGGCCGTGTCCTCCGACATCGCCGGATGGCTCACGCAGGACCAGGCGGCACTGCTCTGGGACGCCACCGAGGACCTGCCCGACGGCGCGGTCGTCGTCGAGATCGGCAGCCACCAGGGCCGGTCGACGACCGTGCTCGCCGCCGCCCTCCGCGGCCGGGGCGGCCGGATCGTGGCCATCGACCCGTTCGTCGACGGCCGGCTGTTCGGCGGCAAGAAGACCCGCGAGATCTTCGAGGCCAACATCGCCCGCGCGGACGCGACCGAGGTCGTCGAGCTGCTGCCGGAGTACAGCACCAGGGCCCGGCCGACCTGGACCACGCCGTTCGACTACCTCTACATCGACGGCAAGCACGACTACTGGACGCTGTCGGACGACCTGAAGTGGTCGGCGCACCTCCCCCCGGGCGCGCCCGTGCTCATCCACGACTGCTACTCCTCGATCGGCGTCACGCTCGGCATCCTCGCCCACGTGCTCCCGTCGCGGAGCCTGGTCTACGAGCGCCGGGCCGGGTCGCTCGCGCTGTTCCGCGTCGGCCGCCCGACCCTGCGCGACCGGATGCGGATCCTCGGCGAGATGCCGTGGTGGCTGCGCAACGTGATGATCAAGGTGCTGCTGCGGCTGCGCCTGAACCGGGTCGCGGCCGCCGTCTTCAACCACGACAGCCCGTACGACCCGTACTGAGTCCTACTGGGTCCGACCGGGTCCTACCGGGTCCTACCGGGTCCTACCGGGTCCTACCGGTAGATCCGCCGCTCCAGCACCGGGTCGTCGGGCCGGTGCATCTCGGGCTTGACGATCTGGTTGTAGCGCAGCTCCACGCGCCGGCGCCGGCGCTGGGCGCGCGCGGTCAGCACGCTGGTGAGCCGCTGGACGACGACGGTCTCCCACGTGCGCTGGTGTCCCGGCGCGGCCATCGCCGCAGCCGCGAACTCCGGGTCGAGCTCCCCCTCGACGCGCAGCTTCACCGCACCCGTCCAGTGCAGCTGGATCACCCGGTGCTCGAACCGGCTGTTGAGCACGTCGTCGAGCGCCTGCCGCACGCCGGCCTGCTCGATGTAGGCGTTGATCTCCGGGTCGAAGTACGGCGCGGTCTTCGCGGTCATCACCAGCGTGGGCGCGGCCGCGTCCTGCTCGTCGAGGCGGCACCACCAGATGTGGCTCGGGAAGTCGACGATCTTCGCGCTCGCGGCCTCGGGCACCTCGATGTAGCCCGCCCGGGCGACGCGGGTGAGCTCGGAGGCGACGCCGACCGGGTCGGTGACGTGCTCGAGCAGGTTCGAGCAGATCGCGTAGTCGAAGACGCCGTCGGCGAACGGCATGTCCGCGGCGTCGGCGTCGAACAGGGGCCGGCTCACCCGCGCACTCGACCGGCCGGAGCGCTGGGCGGCGTACTCCGCACCCGCGTAGCGATCCAGGAGGACGTCGGCGCGCCAGGACGGCTTGTCGCCGCTGCCGACGTCCAGCACCAGGTCGTCGTCGCCGACGGGAACGCGGATCCGTCTGTCGAGGAACGACTGCCACTGCGAGAGGACCGACACGAGCGGAGAGTATGGCATCGGCGCAAAGGTCGGCCCTTCTCGTGACCGGCGAGTAACCTGTTGTCCATGCAGGGAGGGAGGCCCGAGCGCATCCGGGGCCGACACGTCGTCTTCTTCAACTGGCGAGACACCGCCAACCCCGAAGGCGGCGGTTCGGAGCGCTACGTCGAGTCGATGGCGCGCGGCGTCGTGCGCCACGGCGGTCGGGCGACGATCTTCTGCGCCGCGCACGGCGAGGCGCCCTCCGAGCAGACCGTCGACGGCGTCCGCTACGTGCGCGAGGGCGACCACGTCATGGTCTACCTGCGTGGCCTCTGGAACCTCGCCCGGCGCCGGTTCGGCAAGGTCGACGTCGTCGTCGACGTCCAGAACGGCCTGCCGTTCTTCACCCGTCTCGGCACCCGCAGGCCGGTCGTCGTGCTGGTCCACCACGTGCACCGCGAGCAGTGGCCGATCGTCTTCCCGGGGCTGATGGGCACCGTGGGGTGGTTCATCGAGCGCCGGCTCGCGCCGGTGCTCTACCGCCGCAGCCAGTACATCGCGGTGTCGCGGGCGACCCGCAACGAGCTGGTCGAGCTCGGCGTGGGCCGTGAGCGGATCGCGGTGGTCCACAACGGCACCGCCCCGCCGCCGGTCACGGACGCGCGCAAGTCGGCGTACCCCTCGATCGTGGTCGTCAGCCGCCTGGTGCCGCACAAGCAGATCGAGCACGCGATCGACGCGGTCGCGGCGCTGCGCTCCGACCACCCCGACATCCGGCTCACGATCGTCGGGAGCGGCTGGTGGGAGGACGACCTGCGCAAGCACGCCGCGGACGCCGGTGTCGGCGACGTCGTGTCGTTCGAGGGCTTCGTGACCGAGGCCCGCAAGCACGAGGTCCTCGCGGAGTCGTGGCTGATGCTGCTGCCCTCGGTCAAGGAGGGCTGGGGGCTGGTGATCGGCGAGGCCGGCTCGCACCGGGTCCCGACGATCGCCTACACGTCGGCCGGCGGCACCCGCGAGTCGATCGCCCACCTGCGCTCCGGGCTGCTCGTGGAGGACGAGGCGGAGCTGATCTCGGCCACCCGCCGGTTGCTCGAGGACGCCGAGGAGCGCGAGCGGCTCGGGACCGGGGCGCTCGAGATGTCGCACACCTTCTCGTGGACGCACTCCCAGGACTCCTTCGCCCACGTCCTGAGCGACGTGCTCGCGGGCCAGCGCGTCAGCGTCGAGGACCCGGACGGCCCCTGAGGCGAGCGGGCGGAAATGACAGAACCCGCCGCGTTCGACGCGGCGGGTTCTGTGGAGTCTGGTGCGGGTCGACTACTTGGTCGAGCCGTAGGAGATGACCTCGCCGTTGGACTGGTTGCCAGAAGGAGCGGTCGCGGCGTTCACGACGCCGAAGGCGGTCGCGCCGGCGAAACCAGCGCCAGCCAGGAGTGCCACCGCACCGATGATGATTCCCTGCACGTTCAGTCCCTCTCCACTAGGTGGGCACAACCTACCAGCCAGTTGGGCATTTCAAAGCATTTCCGACGAGCCTGATCTAGAACACGTTCCGATGGGCTCGCGTACGCCGCCGCAGCAGGGCCGCGACCGCGGCGGCGAGGGTGCCGAGCCCGGCGAGCCACGCCACGGCCATGGCCACCTCGCGCGCCGTGCCGGCCCTCGCGGGGTCGGCTCCGGGCAGCTCCCAGACGACCAGGTCGGTGCCCTCGTGGACCACCGGCAGGCCGGCGAGGTCGGCCGACGGCGCGGCGTCGCCGACCATCTCCTGAGCGTCGCGCTCGAGGACCACCCACGCGATCCCCTCCGCGGCGAGCGCGCCGGCGAGCGCCTCGGGCTCCAGGTCGGACTCGAGCAGGTCGCTGACCCGGGCCGCGCGCTGGTCCTCCCCCGCGATCGCCTCGCCGTCGACGTAGAGCACGTCGCTGGCGAGGTAGTTCGGCGTGAGGTACCGCCCGGTCGGGTCCAGCGTGGGCCGGTCGTCGTTCCAGGACGGCAGCCGGTAGGAGCTGAACGGCAACAGCAGCACGTCACCCTCCACCCCGGCGTCCTGCCGCTCCTGGATCGCGCTGCGCGCGGCGGCATACTCCTCCGGGTAGTCGACGGCCGACAGCCGTCCGGCGAGGGCGAGCCCGAGGTCGGGCATCAGCGCGAGCGGCACCAGCGCCAGCACGGTGGCGACCAGGATCCTGCTGGCCCGCTCCGCGACCTTGGCCACCAGCACGGCGGCACCGGTGCCGAACAGGCTCGCGGCCAGCGGCGCCAGCAGCGCGACGAACCGGGAGCCGTCGCGGAACAGCCCGCCGCCCGGGATGTTCGCGACGACCCAGCCGAGCAGGTCCGGTGCGACGCTGCCGACCAGCGCGACGACGAGCCCGATCACGGCGGCGAGGCCGAGCCCGAGCCGGTCCCGGAGCAGCACGCGCGAGCGCCACGTGCTCACGCCGACCAGGCCGACCGCCACCACGACGACGAGCTGCACGACCGCCGCCCAGCCCTCGCGCGACGGCGGCACGACCTCGGCGTTCCAGATGCCGCCCAGGCCGAGCAGGGTGAGCGGTAGCGGGAGGTAGCCCTCGGCGCGCGCGGCGAAGGCTTCGACGCCGCGCGGGTCGCTCAGCGCTCCGCTGCCGTGGAGCGCGCCGGCGACCAGCCAGGGCGCGTTCACCGCGACCGCGGCGGCAGCGACGAGGACGGAGCGTCGTACGGCGTCCCTGCTCCGGCCCGCCACGCAGACGATCGCGAAGACGGCGGCGATGACGCCCCCGGCGGCGCTGAGGCTGGCCAGGCCGAGCCACAGCACGAGCTGCGGGAGCGTCCGCTCCCCTGCCCGGCCGCGGCGGGCCGCGTCGTAGATCCACGGCAGCGCGGCGTAGGTGAGCAGCAGCGGCCAGTGGCCGATCCCCAGCCGCTCGGCGACGAAGGGGCTCCACAGGTACAGCGAGGTCGCAGCCAGCTGGGCGGCGACGCTGTCGTCGGCCACCAGCCGCCGGGCGCCGGTGCCGGCGAGGCCCAGGGCCGCCAGCAGCAGGACCTTCTGGAGGACGTCGCCCGGCACGACCGTGTCGAGCGCCGCGACCACGGCGTCCGACGGCACGGCGCGCGGCAGGCCCGTGCCGAGGCCGAGGAAGTCCGACCGCATCGCCAGGTCCGGGACGAAGACCATGTCGTACGTCAGGACGTAGCCGCGGCCCAGCAGCGGGCCCAGCACCAGGAACGCCAGCAGCCACGGCCAGAGCCGCACGAGCACCAGCTGCGGACGGCTCACCGGCCCAATGTATCGAGGTCAGGGCGGTCTCGTAGGCTCTGCGCCGTGACGAACGGCCGGTCGACGACGCTCTGGCGGTCCGGCGCATTCGTGGCCGTCGCCATGGGCGTCATGAACGTCGGCACGTACGGCTTCCAGATCATCGCGGCCCGCGCCCTCGGCCCGAGTGAGTACGGCGCGGTCGCCAGCCTGATGGCCGTGCTCATCGTGGTCGCCGTGCTGCAGCTCGGCCTCCAGGCCACCGCGGCGCGCCGGATCGCCGGCCAGCCCGGGCACGTCGCGCAGATCGAGCGGGAGATCCTGCGCGTCACCTACCGCGCCGCCCTCGCGCTCGGCGCCCTGATGCTGGTGCTCTCGCCGGTCGTCTGGCAGGTGCTGCGCCTCGACGGCCTCGCGCCCGCCATCGTGCTCGCGGTCGCCGCCGTACCGGTCACGATCATGGGCGGCCAGGCCGGCATCCTCCAGGGCGAGCGCCGCTGGCAGCCGCTCGGCCTGCTCTACCTGGGCGTCGGCATCCCCCGCGTCGTGATCGGCACCGTCTGCGTGGCGATCAGCCCGACCGAGACCGGCGCGCTGGTCGGCGTCGCGATCGCGATGTGGGTCCCGGTCGCGATCGGCTGGTGGGCGCTGCGAGCCCACCGCGACCCGGGCGAGACCAGCGAGGAGCACCGGATCCGCCCGATCGCCGCCGAGGCGGTCACCGCGTCGCTGGCGCTGCTCGCGTTCTTCCTGCTCTCGAACATCGACATCATCGTCGCCCGCAACACCCTCGACGAGCACGACGCCGGCCTGTACGCCGGCGGCCTGATCCTCACCAAGGCGGTGCTGTTCCTGCCGCAGTTCGTGGTCGTGATCGCGTTCCCGGCGATGTCGACGGCGAGCGAGCGCCGCAAGGCGTTGGTCCGCAGCCTCACGCTGATCGCCGCGCTCGGCGCGGTGTGCATCGCGGGCGCATGGCTGCTGTCCGACCTCGCGCTGGTGTTCGTCGGCGGCGACGAGTACGCCGAGGTCGAGTCGAAGCTGTGGCTCTTCGCCGTGCTCGGCACGGTGCTCGCGATGCTGCAGCTGCTCGTCTACTCCGTGCTCGCACGCCGCGGCACCCGCTCGACGTACCTCGTGTGGGCCGCGGTCGTGGTCATGGTGCTCGCCACGCTCACCGCCAGCTCGCTCGACACCCTGCTGGTGACGGTGATCGTCGTCGACACCGCGCTGCTCGTAGTGCTGACGGCGATCAGCTTCTGGCGCCTGCGCGAGCCGATCCCCGAGCCGGACGCGCAGGTTCCCCTGGCTGGTTAGTGAGCGGCCTCGTGCCAGCTGCGGCCGAACCCGACCGACACGTCGAGGGGTACGGCGAGGTCGGCGGCGCTGCCCATCTGCTCACGGACCAGCGCCTCGATCGCGTCCTTCTCCCCCGTCGCGACCTCGAACACGAGCTCGTCGTGGACCTGGAGCAGCATCCGCGACTTCAGCCCGGCGTCGAGGATCGCGCGGTCGACGTTCAGCATCGCGATCTTGATCAGGTCAGCCGCTGAACCCTGGATCGGCGCGTTGAGCGCCATCCGCTCGGCCATCTCCCGGCGCTGGCGGTTGTCGCTGGTCAGGTCGGGCAGGTAGCGCCGCCGGCCCTTGATGGTCTCGGTGAAGCCGGTCTTGCGGGCCTCCTCGACGACACCGCCGAGGTAGTCGCGGATGCCGCCGAACGTCTCGAAGTACTCGTCCATCAGGCCGCGCGCCTCGCCCGGCTCGATGCCGAGCTGCTGGCTGAGGCCGAACGCCGACAGCCCGTAGGCGAGGCCGTAGTTCATCGCCTTGATCTTGGCGCGCTCCTCCGTGCCGACCTGGTCGGCCGGCACGTCGAAGACCCGCGCCGCGGTGATCGAGTGGAAGTCGTGGCCCGACCTGAACGCCTCGATCAGCAGGGCGTCCTCGGACAGGTGCGCCATGATCCGCATCTCGATCTGGCTGTAGTCCGCGGTCATCAGGCACTCGTAACCGGGCCCGACCATGAAGCCTTCGCGGATCCGGCGGCCCTCCTCGGTGCGGACCGGGATGTTCTGCAGGTTCGGGTCGGTGCTCGAGAGACGTCCGGTCGCCGCGATCAGCTGGTTGAACGTCGTGTGGATCCGGCCGTCGCCGGCGACGGTCTTGAGCAGCCCCTCGATGGTCTGCCGCAGCCGCGACACGTCGCGGTGGCGCAGCAGGTGGAGCAGGAACGGGTGCTCGGTCTTGACGTACAGCGCCTGCAGCGCGTCGGCGTCGGTCGTGTAGCCGGTCTTGGTGCGCTTGGTCTTCGGCATGTCGAGCTCGTCGAACAGCACCACCTGGAGCTGCTTGGGCGAGCCGAGGTTGATCTCCTTGCCGATGACGGCGTACGCCTCCTCGGCGGCGTTGCGCACCTCGGTCGCGAAGTGGCCCTCCAGCGTCTCGAGGTGCTCGGCGTCGACGGCGATGCCGGTCTGCTCCATCTTCGCGAGCAGGTCGACCAGCGGCAGCTCGATGTCGTTGAGCAGACGGGTGCCGCCGCGCTCCTCGAGCTCCTCGTCGAGGGCCGCGGCCAGGTCGAGCACCGCCCGGGCGTGCAGCATCTCCACCTCGCCCGCGGAGTCGTCCTCGAGCCCGAGGCTGAGCTGACCGTCGTCGACGGCGCCGCCGGTCTTGAGCTCGCGCTTGAGGTAGCGGACCGTCAGGTCGGCGAGGTCGTAGGAGCGCTGGTCGGGGCGGGCGAGGTACGCCGACAGCGCGGTGTCGCGGTCCAGCCCGGACAGCGGCATCCCCCACGCCGCGAGCGCGAGCATCGGGCCCTTGGCGTCGTGCAGCACCTTGGGCTGCGTCGGGTCGGCGAGCCAGGTCGCGAGGACCCCCTGGTCGGCGGTGTCGAGGTCGTCGGCGCCGATGAACGCGGCCGTCCCGGCCGTGGTCGCCAGCGCGAGTCCGGTGACGTCACCGGAGCCGGCGCCCCACCGGCCCACGACGTGCACGCCGACCCGCTCGCCGGCAGCGGCGTGCTCGGCGAGCCAGGGTCCGAGCTCCCCCGCGCCGAGGAGCTTTGTCGACATGTCGAACCCGCCCTCCTCGATCTCCTCCTCCGAGGAGAGGGTCTCGAAGAGCCGGTCGCGCAGCACCCGGAACTCCAGGCCGTCGAACAGCGTGTGCACCTCCTGCCGGTCCCACGGCTGCAGCGCGAGGTCGGTGGGACCGAGGTCGAGGTCGAGGTCCCGCACCAGTGCGTTCAGCTGGCGGTTGCGGATCACGTCGCCGAGGTGCTCGCGCAGCGCCTCGCCCTTCTTGCCGGTGATCTGGTCGGCGTGGGTGATGACGTTGTCGAGGCCGTCGTACTCGTTGATCCACTTCGCGGCGAAGCCCTGACCCACACCGGGGACACCCGGGAGGTTGTCGGAGGTCTCCCCGACGATCGCGGCCAGCTCGGGGTAGCGGCTCGGCGGGACCTTGTACTTCTCCTCGACCGCGGCCGGCGTCATCCGGGCCAGGTCGGACACCCCGCGCATCGGGTAGAGCACCGTCGAGCGCTCGGTCACCAGCTGCAGCGAGTCGCGGTCGCCGGTGAGGATCAGCACCTCCATGTCGTCCTCGGCGAGCGCCTGGGTCACGAGCGTGGCGATGATGTCGTCGGCCTCGTAGCCGTCCTTCTTCAGGAACGGGATCCGCAGCGCGTTCAGCACCTCCTCGATCAGCGGCAGCTGGCTGCTGAACTCGGAGGGCGTCTTGTTCCGCTTCGCCTTGTACTCGGAGTACTGCTCCAGGCGGAACGTCTGGCGCGACACGTCGAACGCCACACCCACGTGCGTGGGCTGCTCGTCGCGCAGCACGTTGATGAGCATCGAGGTGAAGCCGTAGACGGCGTTGGTGTGCTGGCCGGTGGTCGTGGAGAAGTTCTCCACGGGCAGCGCGAAGAACGCGCGGTAGGCGAGCGAGTGACCGTCGAGCAGCAGCAGGCGTGGCACCCTGCGACTCTATCGGCGCCCGCCGACAGGCAGGATGGCGACATGAGCGACGAGCTGAACATCGACGACTTCCTCGCCCAGATGCCCCACGGCATGGGTGGCCTCAACGAGAAGATGGGCATCGAGCTCGTCGAGATCTCCGCCGAGCGGGTCGTCGCGACCATGCCCGTCGAGGGCAACACCCAGCCCTACGGCCTCCTCCACGGCGGCGCCTCCGTCGTGCTCGCCGAGACCCTCGGCTCGATCGGCTCGGCCATCCACGCCCACCCCGACCGCCTCTCGGTCGGCATCGACATCAACGCCACCCACCACCGCTCGGCCACCTCGGGCGTCGTGACCGGGACCGCCACCGCCATCCACCTCGGCCGCACCAGCGCGTCGTACGACGTCGTCATCACCGACGAGCGCGGCAAGCGGGTCTGCACCTCCCGCATCACCTGCGCCCTGCTCCCCAAGGAGCGCCTCGTCGGCTGATCGGAACCGCGCCAGCGGGTCCGATCGTCGGTGGTCGAGTAGGACGTCGCGACTGAGGAACGAAGTCGCCAAGGAGCGCCTCGTCGGCTGATCGGAACCGCGCCAGCGGGTCCGATCGTCGGTGGTCGAGTAGGACGTCGCGACTGAGGAACGAAGTCGCCAAGGAGCGCCTCGTCGGCTGATCGGAACCGCGCCAGCGGGTCCGATCGTCGGTGGTCGAGTAGGACGTCGCGACTGAGGAACGAAGTCGCGACGGTCGTATCGAGACCCGGTGACGCGAGAACCGGGGCCGAGTGGTCTCGATACGCCGTCGCTCGTTCCTCGCGACGGCTACTCGACCAACGAGGCGGTTGTCAGCCCTCGGCCGAGGCTCGCGACCTCCGCAGCGACCGCCGCGCCGCCAAGACCTGAGTCAGCTGACGCCCGCCCGCCCCCGACTGCCGGGCCGGGCGGCGCTGGGCACCGAGCCGGTTGCGGACCGCGTGGGTCGTCGCGACGCGCAGGACGGCGTACGGCCCGAGGGCGATCCGCGCCATGAAGCGGTTGGCGTCGCGCGAGCCGGCCACGGCGGCCGTGGCGACGTGCCCGACGCCGAGGTCCTCGGCCCAGGTCACCGCTGCGTCCATCAGGGCGCTGCCGATGCCGTGGCGTTGAAAGCGCGGCAGCACGTGCGGCGACAGCGCGCGGACGACCGGCTCGAGGTTGAGAGCGGACATCGTGGTCGTCTGGAGGTGCACGGCACCGGCGAACTCGCCGTCGTACTCCGCCACCACGATGCGCTCGTCGACCGAGTCCGTGAGCCTCGCGAGCACCGCCTCCATGTCGACCACCTGGTCCTCGGGACCGGTCCGACGCAGCACGTCGGTCCACAGCCCGGCGAGGTCTGCTGCGTCGCTGAGAACCGCTGGACGCAGGCACACCAATGAGCGGGTCATCGAGTCATTACCTTTTCGACCTCCGCCTGTTCGCCGTGTCTCCTGTCCCCCGAACACGGCACCACTGCACGAGACTACGCTCAGGGCCGCTGTCCTGTCAGAGGAGTCCTGTGATCCCCGGTATCGGCACCGCCGTGAACGTCGCCACCGTCCTGCTCGGAGCCACCCTGGGGGTCCTCCTCGGGAACCGCCTCCCGACCCGCACCCGCGACGTCGTGACCGACGGGCTGGGCCTGCTGACGCTCCTGATCGCGGGTACGTCGGCGATGGCGGTCCTCAGCGACGACCTGACCGACGAGGTCGGGACCGGCGCCCCGATGCTGATCGTGCTGGGGGCACTGCTGCTGGGCGGGATCGCCGGCTCGCTGCTCCGGCTCGAGTCCCGTGTCGAGGGCCTCGGCGGCTGGCTGCAGTCGCGGCTGAGCGGTGAGACCGGCTCGGTCGAGCGGCACCGGTTCATCGAGGGCTTCGTGGTGACGTCGCTGCTCTTCTGCACCGGGCCGCTGACCATTCTCGGCTCGCTGAACGACGGCCTGGGGAACGGCGCCGAGCAGCTCTACCTGAAGTCCGCGCTGGACGGGTTCGCCGCGATCGCGTTCGCCGCGTCGTTCGGCTGGGGCGTCGCCGCGAGCGCGATCACCGTGCTCGTCGTGCAGGGCTCGCTGACCCTGCTGGGGCTCGGACTGGGCGACGTCCTGCCCGACGCGCACCTCGCCTCGCTGGAGGCCACGGGCGGGCTGCTGCTCGTCGGCGTCTCCTTCCGACTCTTGCGAGTACGCGAGATCCCGGTGGCCGATCTCCTGCCCGCCCTGCTGTTCGCGCCAATTCTT
The DNA here is from genome assembly GCF_022761125.1 of Nocardioides sp. SR21. Classification (GTDB taxonomy): domain Bacteria; phylum Actinomycetota; class Actinomycetes; order Propionibacteriales; family Nocardioidaceae; genus Nocardioides. The sequence continues at coordinate 37,021 of NZ_JAKWJR010000011.1, forward strand.
TGCGAATTGGCGGTCGCGCTTCATTGACGTAACGGTTCGCTAACGACAGGGTGGCGCCCATCCCGTTGCCAGACTGCCGGTCCTACGGTGGCAGGGCTATGCCCAACCTTTCGGGGGGCGGGCGCGGTGAAGTGCATCAACGCGACAGAAAGGTTCACCCCGTGAATCGAACGAAAACCGCCTCGTGGGTCAGGCTGATGGCGGGCACTGCCGTCCTCGGTCTCGCCCTGGCAGCCTGCGGCAGCGACTCCGAAGGCGGAGACGAGCCGACGGCCGAAGACACCCCCACGGCTACCGCCTCTGAGGAAGCTCCGCCGGCAGACACATTCACCGACGACAAGTGCTCGGCAGCCCAGACCAGCGCGGACACCCTCCGCGTCGGCGGAATCCTGCCGCTCACCGGAAGCCTCGCCTTCCTCGGCCCGCCGGAGATCTCCGGTGTCGGCCTGGCCGTCTCCGACATCAACGCCGCCGGTGGCGTCGCGGGCGCCCAGGCGTGCCACGACGTCCAGGACTCCGGTGACTCGGCCGACATGTCGGTCTCGACGCAGTCCGCCGGCACGCTGGTCGCCACCAAGCCGTCGGTCGTCATCGGTGCCGCGTCGTCCAGCGTCTCGCTGAACGTCGTCGACACCTTCGCCGACAACAAGATCGTCCAGATCTCGCCGGCCAACACGGCCGTCGACCTCTCCGGCTACTCCGACTGGTACTTCCGGACGGCTCCGCCGGACGGCGTCCAGGGCAACGCGCTCGGCACCCTGATCACCAACGACGGCTACTCGAAGGTCGGCTTCCTGGTGTTCAACGACACCTACGGCACCGGTCTCCGCAACGCCATCGAGGCGACGGTCACGGCCGCTGGCGGCGAGTGCACGTACGGCTGCGAGGGCAACGGCGAGGAGTTCCCGCCGGCTCAGACCACCTTCTCGGCCGAGGTCGGAGGCGTTCTCGCCTCCAAGCCCGACGCGATCGTGATCCTGGCGTTCGACGAGACCAAGTCGATCGTGCCGGAGCTGAAGTCGCAGGGCTGGGACATGTCCAAGACCTACTTCTCGGACGGCAACACGGCCGACTACAGCGAGGACTTCGCCAAGGGCACCCTCGAGGGCGCTCAGGGCACCATCCCCGGTGCCGACCCGGACCAGACCTTCAAGGACCGGGTCAGCGGTTGGGCCGAGGTCGGCCTGGGCGAGCCGCTCAGCGACTACTCGTACGCCGCTGAGTCCTACGACGCCACCATCCTCGCCGCGCTCGCCGCGGTGAAGGGCGGCGCCACCGACCCGGCGACCATCCAGAAGAACCTGGCCGCGGTCTCGGGTGCCACGGACGGCGAGGAGTGCACCACCTACGCCGACTGCGTCGCCCTCCTCGATGGCGGCAGCGAGATCCGGTACACCGGTCCCTCGGGCATCGGTCCGATCGACGACGAGAACGACCCGTCGTCGGCGTTCGTCGGCATCTACACCTTCAACGCCGACAACAAGAACGAGCTGACCTCGGCCGTCGAGGGCAGCAAGTGATCTGAGGCTGGTTCCTGACTCGTCAGGGCATCAGTCAGCAGCAACGCGAAGGGCCCCGGACCTCACGGTCCGGGGCCCTTCGTCATGCCCGGGGTCCACCCGCCGTCGTACCGCCTGGCTCCGGGGCGACAGCTCGTCCGATGTCACGGCCGCGCCCCACGGGTGCCCAGGAGTGCACGAAGGCCCCAGACCGGCGGTCTGGGGCCTTCGTGGAGGTGCTCTGCGGTCTAGTGCTCGCGCGACTCGTCGACGTCCTTGGCGAGGGTGCCGAGGTACAGCTCGATCACCTTCGGGTCGTTGGCCAGCTCGCGGCCACCGCCGGTGTAGGCGTCCCGACCCTGGTCGAGCACGTAGCCGCGGTCGCAGATCTGCAGGCAGCGGCGGGCGTTCTGCTCCACCATCACGACACTCACGCCGGTCTTGTTGATCCGGCGGGCACGCAGGAACGTCTCGTCCTGGCGCACGGGCGACAGACCCGCGGACGGCTCGTCGAGCAGCAGCACCGAGGGCTCCATCATCAGCGCCCGTGCCATCGCCAGCGACTGGCGCTCACCACCGGAGAGCGCGCCGGCGCTCTGGTTGCGGCGGTCGTGGAGGACCGGGAACAGGTCCCACATCGCGGCGAGCCGCTCCTGCACCTTCTTGGGGCGCAGGTAGAGCCCCATCCGGAGGTTCTCCTCGATGCTCAGCGAGGGGAAGACGTTGTTGGTCTGCGGCACGAAGCCGACGCCCATCTCCACCAGCTTGTTGGTGCGGAGGTTCGTGATGTCCCGGCCGCCCAGCATCACCGAGCCGGAGTGGATCCTCACCAGGCCGAACATCGCCTTCAGCAGCGTCGACTTGCCGGCGCCGTTCGGGCCGATGATGCCGATCATCTCGCCCGGATAGGCGACCAGGCTGCACCCGTTGAGGATGTTCACGCCCGGCAGGTAGCCGGCGACCAGGTCCTTGGCCTCGATCACCGCGTCCGTCCGGGTCGGCGTCGCGGTACCCGCGCCGCCCTGCTGCTGCTCACTCATCGAAGGCCCTCCGCCTCTTCCTCGGCCTCACGTTCGGCATCCTCGGCCGCGACCTCCTCGGCCAGCTCCTGCATGTGCTCCTCGCTCAGCAGGGCGTCGTCGCCGAGGTCGGTGTCGTGGTGCGCACCGAGGTAGGCGTCGATCACGGCCGGGTCCGACATCACGGTGTCCGCGGAGCCTTCCGCGACCAGCCGGCCCTCGGCCATCACCGCGACCCAGTCGGAGATGTGGCGTACGACGTGCATGTCGTGCTCGACGAACAGCACGGTCATGCCCTCGTCGCGCAGCGACTGGATGTGCCCGAGCAGCGACTGCGTCAGCGCCGGGTTCACGCCGGCCATCGGCTCGTCGAGCATGATCATCTTCGGGTCGCTCATCAGCGCGCGGGCCATCTCGAGCAGCTTGCGCTGGCCGCCCGACAGGCTGCCGGCGTAGTCGTACTTCTTCTCGTAGAGCTTGAAGCGACCGAGCAGGTCATCGGCCTTGGCCTCGATCGCCCGCTCCTGGGCACGCCAGGTCGGGCGGAACATCGACTTGAAGAGGTTCTCGCCGGCCTGGTCCTGCGCTCCGAGCATCATGTTCTCGATGACCGTCATCCGGCTCAGCGCCTTCGTGAGCTGGAACGTGCGGACCATGCCCGCACGCGCCACGCTGGACGCGCTGGTCTTGTCGAGCGTGCGCCCGTCGAAGGCCCAGTGCGCGCCCTTGCCCGCGCTGGTCGGCCGGTCGAAGCCGGTGATCAGGTTGAAGAACGTCGTCTTGCCGGCGCCGTTCGGGCCGATCAGCGCGGTGATGAGCCCACGCTGGACCTCGAGGTGCTGGACGTCGACGGCGGTCATGCCGCCGAACTGACGCACGATGTTGTCGACCACGAGGATCGAGTCCGGCTTGCTGGCGCCCGGGGTGGCCTCGAAGCCACCGACCAGGGCCGCGCGAGCGGCCGGGTCGGCGAGTCCCGACGGGTTGATGGTGTGCTCAGACATTGAAGCGCAGCTCCCTCTTGTCGCCCAGGACGCCTTGCGGCCTGAAGATCACCAGCAGCATCAGCGCGACGCCGACCACGATGTAGGAGAAGAAGGCAGCCTCCTGGGTGTTCAGGATGCTGTCGGGGACGTAGGCACGCGAGGCCTGGAAGATGAACGCGCGGCCGACGTAGAACATGATCGTTCCGAGGACCGGCCCGAAGATGGTCGCCGCGCCACCGAGCAGCAGCGCCGTGTAGCAGAAGAATGTCAGCGTGCGGCCCATGGAGTCCGGCTGAACACTGCTGGCGAGCACGTAGACCATGCCGCCGAGAGCACCGAACAGACCGCCGATGATCAGCGCCTGCATCTTGATCGCGAAGACGTTCTTGCCGAGCGAGCGGATCGCGTCCTCGTCCTCGCGGATACCGCGCAGGAGGCGGCCCCAGGGGCTGCGCACCAGCAGGTAGACGATGAAGCAGCAGACCGCCACGAGCGTCCAGGCGACGAAGCGCAGCCACCAGCCGTTGACGCCGACCTTCTGGTAGTCCAGCGGGAACAGGAACAGCAGCAGGAAGACGCTGAACACGACGAGCAGCACGACCAGGCCGTTGCGGGCGACGCCGCTGAACTTGTCACCGCTGCGCAGCAGGTAGACGAGCGATGCGATGGCCCCGATCGCGATCGCCCAGCCGAGCAGTCGCACCCAGACGGCGCCGTCGGCGACGTCGTGGTAGTTGAACGGGAGCAGCACCCAGGAGCCGCCGCCGGTGAACGGCCAGAAGGCCACGCTCCGGAACGGGTCGCTGTACTGGCTGCCCGGGATGCCCTGCGCCGAGCCGGTGAAGTCGGTCAGCAACGACGATCTACCGACGTACCTGATGATCTCGGCGGCCGAGATCGTGACGATCGCCAGATAGTCACCGCGCAGCTTCAGCGTCGGGACACCGAGGATCAACGCGAAGATCAGGGCGGCTCCGAGGCCGAACAGGATGCCGACCGCGAACGGCAGGCCGTGCCACACCGAGATGCCCATGCCGTAGGCGCCGAGCAGCATGAAGCCGGCCTGGCCCATGTTGAGCAGCCCGGTGAAGCCGAAGTGGATGTTGAGGCCGATGACCGCGATCGCGACCGCCGCCGTACCCGGCGACAGCATCTCGCGCATCATGCCGTTGAGAATCAGCTGGATGTTGTCCATGATCCGTCCCCTTCCTCAGCCGACCCGCTGCGGCTTGCCGAGGAGGCCCTGGGGCCGCACCAGCAGGAGCAGGATCAGGATCAACAACGCGGTGGCGTACTTGAAGTCGCCCGGCATGCCGAACACCGGCGCGAGCTCGACCACCAGACCGATGATCAGCGCACCCAGGAGCGCACCGAACGCGGTGCCGAGGCCACCCAGCGTGACCGCCGCGAAGAGCAGCAGCAGGATCTGGAGACCCGAGTCCCACTTGATGCCGTTCACGACCAGCGCGTAGAGGATGCCGGAGAGGCCGGCGAGCCCCATCGCGACCGTCCACACGAGGCGGATCACCTTGTCGGTGTCGATGCCGGAGGCCATCGCGAGGGCCGGGTTGTCGGAGACGGCGCGGGTCGCGCGACCGACGCGGGTCCGCAGCAGCGCGAAGCCGACGGCGGAGAGCACGACGACCGAGATCACCATCGCCACGATCGACTGGTGAGTGATCGTGACCGGGCCGAACGTCGAGACCTCGGGGTTGTCCTGGACGACGCGGACGGTGCGGGCGCCGACGACCAGCTGGTAGGTGTACTGCAGCGCCAGCGAGAGACCGATGGTCACGATCATCATCTGGGTCAGGCCGAGACCTCGGCGGCGTAGCGGCTGCCAGAGCCCGCGGTCCTGGAAGTAGCCGGTACCGGCACAGAAGACCACGACGCAGATGCCGCCGAGCCAGAGTGGGAGCCCCCACTGGTTGACGAAGAAGTAGCCCATGATGCCGCCGAGCGTCACCTGTTCGGCGTGCGCGAAGTTCGAGAGCCCGGTGGTGCCGTAGATCAGCGAGAGGCCGACCGAGGCGAGCGCGAGCAGCAGACCGAGACGCAGACCGTTGACGGTGCTCTGGATCAGCTCGTCCACCTTGCTGGTCTCGGCGCTGTAGTCCTCGGAGCGGAGCTGGAGGATCGCGCCGAAGGACTTGCCGAGCTGGTCGACCTTCACGTCGACGGTCTCGTTCTCGAGCTCGAAGCCGTCCGGCAGGGTCTTCGCGTCGGCGGAGACGACGTAGTCACCGGTTTCGGTGATCTCGAAGCTCCACTTGCCGTCGTCGCCGGTGGTGACGCGCTGCTCGGTGCCGTCCGGGGCGGTCAGGATGACGTCCACTCCGGCGATCGGCTCGGCGCGGCTGCCCATGGTGCTGGCGATGCAGGCCGTCTCGTCGGCCTTCGGGAGGCACATGACGGTGACGGCGCTCGCCGATCCCGAGGTCATCAGCACGAGGAACGGGGCGAGCAACAGCGCAAGCAACAGCCCCGCTGTTCCCCTGACCACCGTCCGCTCGCGGACTGCGTGTGGTGACGTCAAGTCGGTCCTCCCATCCAGGAGCCCGGTCCGGGCTCGGGGGGCAGTCTAGGGGCCAAGGACGTGTGCGGCGCCACATCGGGGGGCCTTGACGCGCGGGTCGGCGCAGGCCTTTACCGAAGCGTGACCGAGAGGTGATCTGAGAGGGCGTATCAGAAGGCGGGCTGCTCAGCCGGCGAGGTCGGGTCCGTGCTCGATGACACCGTCGGCGACCTGGCGCATCGACAGCCGCAGATCCATCGCGGTCTTCTGGATCCACCGGAACGCGTCCGGCTCGGAGAGCTGCAGCTGCTTCTGGAGCACCGACTTCGCGCGCTCCACCGCCTTGCGGGTCTCCAGCCGCTCGGTCAGGTCGGCGACCTCGGCCTCGAGCATCGCCAGCTCGGTGAAGCGGCTGACCGCCATCTCGATCGCCGGCACCAGGTCCGACTTCGAGAACGGCTTGACGAGGTACGCCATCGCGCCGGCGTCACGGGCCCGCTCGACCAGGTCGCGCTGGGAGAACGCGGTCAGCATCACGACCGGCGCGATCCGCTGCCCGGCGATCTGCTCGGCCGCGGCGATGCCGTCGAGGACGGGCATCTTCACGTCCAGGATCACCAGGTCGGGGCGCAGCTCCTCGGCCATCTGGATCGCCGCCGCCCCGTCGCCGGCCTGGCCGACGACGTCGTACCCCTCCTCGGCGAGCATCTCGGCGAGATCCATCCGGATCAGCACCTCGTCCTCGGCGATGACGACGCGACGGGACGGCTCGGCAGGCTGGCTCACGGGGAGCAGATTATCCGGCCGCCACCCCGGCGTACGCCGGGAGGCGTCAGGCGGGACGGCGGACCGGGGCCACGACCGGTCGCTGGACCGGACGCTGGGCCGGGCCCTGGGCCGTGCGCTGGGCCGGTCGCTGGGCCAGGTACAGCTCGACCTCCTGGCGTTCGACGCGTCGCCGGTTGAGCTCGGTGGCCGACGCACGAGCGTTGCCGATCGCCCGCTCGTTGCTGCCCCTGCTCCACGTCCACGGCTTCCACATGTCGATCCTCCACGGTCCCGAGCACCCCTGACCCGATAACTGTAGTGGTTTAGTCGACTTTGGCAAGAGGGGTGTCGGCGCGGGGTCGGCTAGGGTTTTCGCGCTGCCGGCCCCGGTAGCCCAACGGCAGAGGCAGTGGTCTCAAACACCATCCAGTGTGGGTTCGAATCCCACCCGGGGCACCAGCTCCACGATGCGCAACCGATGGTTGCGCATCCGCGCTCGTCGTCGTAGCCTGATGCAACCAAAGGTTGCGAGAGGTGAGGACATGACGACGCAGAGCAGGGAGCACGGGCCGATCGTGCGGGACATCCGGATCGACGCTTCGCCCGAGGTGGTGTTCGAGGTGGTCAGCCGCCCCGAGCACGTACGGGAGTGGTGGCCCGACGACGCGGGCTTCGAGTCCGTGGCGGGAGCCCTGGGCGAGCTGGTCTGGCGCAACACCGAGACCGGCGAGACGACCACGGTGCTGATGAGCGTCGTCGAGGTCGACGCACCGCGGCTCTTCTCCTTCCGGTGGTGCTTCCAGGAGCCGGACCGCGGCGGCGACTCGCTGCTCGTCACGTTCGAGCTCATCCCGGACGACGGCGGCACCCTGCTGCGGATGACCGAGACCGGGTGGCGCGAGATGGGCTGGGAGATCGCGGTCCTCGAGGAGCACTACCAGGACCACATCGACGGCTGGAACCACTACATCCCCCAGCTCGGCGCGTACGTCGCCCGCCTGGTGGCGACGCCATGAGCGCTACCGCGGTCGACGACGACCTCTGGTCCGCGATCGGCGACCCCACGCGGCGCACGATGATCGACCTGCTGCTCCGCGAGGGCAACGGCACCGCCACCTCGCTCAGCGAGCGGCTGCCGGTCACCCGGCAGGCGGTGTCGAAGCACCTCGCCGTCCTCGACCGGGTGGGACTGGTGCACGCCTCCCCCGCCGGCCGGGAGCGGCACTTCCAGGTCGACGAGGCCCAGCTGGCCCGGGCCGTGGCCCAGCTGGCCGCCGTGGGCGACGCGTGGGACGCCCGCCTGCGCCGGATCAAGCGCCTCGCCGAGCAGATCCAACAGACCCAGAACACCCAGAACACGAACGAAGGAGAGTGAGATGGTCGACATCCTGCACCGCGTCGGCGTGATGGCGCCGCTCGACGAGGTCTACCGCGCGGTCACGACCCGCGAGGCCCTGGCCGACTGGTGGACCACCGACACGAAGGGCACCGGCGACGTCGGTGACACGCTGGCGTTCCGCTTCGGCGAGGCCGGCGGCTTCGACATGGAGGTCCTCGAGCTCGACCCGTCGGGCCGGGTCCGCTGGAAGGTCGCCGACGGCCCCGAGGAGTGGATCGGGACCGAGATCGACTGGCGGCTCGACCAGCGCGGCGACTACACGATCATCCAGTTCGGCCACCACGGCTGGACGGAGCCCGTGGAGTTCATGCACCACTGCAGCACCCGCTGGGCGACGTACCTGCTGAGCCTCAAGGAGCTCGTCGAGACCGGGACGGGGAAGCCGCACCCGCACGAGGTCCCGATCAGCGACTGGACCTGACGGCTGCGAGCGACGACGCGCCGCGAGGTGCGTGCTCGGGGTGTGCTGCTACTGGTGGTAGGCGGGGGCCAGCTCGTTGATGGCGTCGCCCATCCGGTGGATGCGCAGGGCGTTGGTCGAGCCGGGGATGCCCGGGGGCGACCCGGCGATGATCACGACGAGGTCGCCCTCGCGCACCCGGCCGATCTGGAGCAGCTGCTCGTCGACCTGGCGGACCATCTGGTCGGTGTGCTCGACGAACTGGGTCAGGAACGTCTCGACGCCCCACGTCAGCGCCAGCTGCGAGCGCACCGCCGGCACCGGGGTGAACGCGAGGACCGGGACCGGGCCGCGCAGCCGCGACATCCGGCGCGCCGAGTCACCGCTGGTGGTGAACGCGACGACGTACTTCGCGCCGACCCGCTCGGCGACCTCCTCGGCCGCCTTGGCGATCACGCCACCGCGGGTGTGCGGGTCCCAGTCGATGACCTTGACCTCGCCGAGGCCGTCGCGGTCGAGCGCGTGCTTCTCGGTGGCCGCGATGATGCGGGCCATCGTCTCGACGGTGTGCACGGGGAACTCCCCCACGCTGGTCTCGCCGGACAGCATCACGGCGTCCGCGCCGTCGAGGACGGCGTTCGCGACGTCGGAGGCCTCGGCGCGGGTCGGCGCCGGGTTCGAGATCATCGACTCGAGCATCTGGGTGGCGACGATGACGGGCTTGGCGTTGAGACGCGCCTTCTCGACGATCGTCTTCTGCAGGAACGGCACGTCCTCCAGCGGACACTCCACGCCGAGGTCGCCGCGGGCGACCATGAAGCCGTCGAACGCGGCGATGATCTCGTCGAGGTTGTCGATCGCCTGCGGCTTCTCGATCTTGGCGATGACGGGGACGTGCACGCCCTCCTCGTCCATGATCCGGCGCACGTCCTCGGCGTCCTTGGCGTCGCGCACGAAGCTGAGCGCGACGAAGTCGACGCTGAGGCGCAGCGCGAAGCGCAGGTCCGCGATGTCCTTCTCCGACATCGCGGGCACCGACACCGCGACGCCGGGCAGGTTGATGCCCTTGTTGTTGCTGGCCTTGCCGCCGACGAGCACCTCGGTGTGGACGTCGGTGTCGTTCTCGACCCCGGTCACCCGGAGCCGGATCTTGCCGTCGTCGATGAGGATCGGGTCGCCGACGTTCACGTCGCCGGGCAGGCCCTTGTACGTCGTCCCCGCGATCTCGGCGTCGCCGGGCACGTCGCGGGTGGTGATCGTCCACGCCTGGCCGCGGACCAGCTGGACCGGGCCGTTCTCGAACTTCTCCAGGCGGATCTTCGGGCCCTGGAGGTCGGCGAGGATGGCCACCCCGTGCCCGCTGGCGTCCGAGGCCTCACGCACGAGGCGGTACACCTCGGCGTGGTCCTCATGACTGCCGTGGCTCATGTTCATCCGGGCGACGTCCATCCCGGCGTACACGAGTTCGCGGATCCTCCGGGGGGTGTTCACCGCCGGGCCGAGGGTGCAGACGATCTTGGCTCTACGCACGTGCCTACCCTACCGCCACTTTGATCGTTCAAATACCTAACTCGCCCGGCGGTCCCCCGAAGATCACACGACGAGCGGCCGCTCCGTCGGCGGGATCGGCGCCGGCAGCGTGGTCGAGCCCGTGAGGTACTCGTCCACCGCGGCCGCGGCGGCCCGGCCCTCGGCGATCGCCCAGACGATCAGCGACTGGCCCCGACCGGCGTCGCCGGCGACGAACACGCCGTCGACCGAGGACCGGTACGACGCGTTGCGCGCGACGTTGCCCCGCTCGTCGAGGTCCACGCCGAGCTGCTCGACGAGGCCGGCCTTCTCCGGGCCGAGGAAGCCCATCGCGAAGAGCACCAGCTCGGCCGGGATCTCGCGCTCGGTGCCCTCGATCTCGGTGAGCCTGCCGCCCTCGAAGACCACGTCCACCAGGCGCAGCGCCCGCACGTTGCCGTTCTCGTCGCCCAGGAACTCCTTGGTGGAGACGCCGTACACGCGGTCGCCGGCCTCCTCGTGCGCCGAGGAGACCCGGAAGATCATCGGGTAGGTCGGCCACGGCTGGCCCGCGGGCCGGGCGGCGGGCGGCTCGGCCATGATCTCGAGCTGCGTGATCGACGCGGCGCCGTGCCGGGTGGACGTGCCGAGGCAGTCCGCGCCGGTGTCGCCGCCGCCGATGATCACGACGTTCTTGCCGGTCGCCAGGATCTGGTCCTCGACCGTCTCGCCGACCGCGACGCGGTTGGCCTGCGGCAGGAACTCCATCGCCTGGTGGATGCCGCCGAGCTCGCGCCCCGGCACCGGGAGGTCACGCGGCTCGGTCGCGCCCATGGCGAGCACGACGGCGTCGTACCGGTCCTTGAGCTGGTCGCCGGTGAGCTCGGCGCCGACGTCGACGCCGGCGCGGAACACCGTGCCCTCGCGGCGCATCTGCTCGAGGCGCTTGTCGAGGTGCTGCTTCTCCATCTTGAACTCGGGGATGCCGTAGCGCAGCAGGCCACCGATCTTGTCGGCGCGCTCGTAGACCGCGACGGTGTGGCCGGCGCGGGTGAGCTGCTGGGCGGCCGCGAGGCCCGCCGGGCCCGAGCCGACGACCGCGACGGTGCGGCCCGAGAGCCACTCCGGCGGCTGCGGCCGGACCAGGCCGGACTCCCAGGCCTTGTCGATGATCGAGACCTCGACGTTCTTGATCGTCACCGGGTCCTGGTTGATGCCCAGGACGCAGGCGGTCTCGCACGGCGCGGGGCACAGCCGCCCGGTGAACTCCGGGAAGTTGTTCGTCGCGTGCAGGCGCTCGATCGCGCCCTCCCAGTCGTCGCGCCAGACCAGGTCGTTCCACTCCGGGATGATGTTCCCGAGGGGGCAGCCCTGGTGGCAGAACGGGATGCCGCAGTCCATGCAGCGCCCGGCCTGGGTCTTGATGATCGGGAGCAGGGCCCGCCCGGCGCTGCCGGGGTAGACCTCGTTCCAGTCGTTGACCCGCTCGTCGACGGGGCGGCGGGTCGCGACCTCGCGGCCGTTCTTGAGGAATCCCCTCGGGTCAGCCATGGAGAGCCTCCATCATCGCGTGGGCGGTCTCGTTCTCGTCGAGGCCGTCGGCTTCCGCCTTGGCCTTGGCTTCCAGAGACTTGCGGTAGTCGGTGGGCATGACCTCGGTGAACCGCGTCAGTGCGGTCTCCCAGTCGGCGAGCAGCTCCTCGGCGACCGTCGAGCCGGTCTCCTCGAAGTGCGCGCGCACGAGCTCCTCGAGCTCCTCGGCGGCGGCGCCGACCACGGGACCCAGCTCGACGAGCTCGGGGTTGACCCGGCCCGAGTTGAGGTCCAGGACCCAGGCGATGCCGCCGGACATGCCGGCCGCGAAGTTGCGGCCGGTCGGGCCGAGCACGACCACGCGTCCGCCGGTCATGTACTCGCAGCCGTGGTCGCCGACGCCCTCGGTCACGGTCCGGGCGCCGGAGTTGCGCACGCAGAACCGCTCACCGACACCACCGCGGATGAAGATCTCTCCCCCGGTCGCGCCGTACCCGATCACGTTGCCGGCGATGATCTGCGCGCTGGCGTCGAACGTCGCCGCCCGGTCGGGGCGGACGACGATCCGACCGCCCGACAGGCCCTTGCCGACGTAGTCGTTGGCGTCGCCCTCGAGGCGCAGCGTGATGCCCTTCGGCACGAACGCGCCGAACGACTGGCCCGCCGAGCCGGTGAAGGTGATGTCGATGGTGCCGTCGGGCAGGCCCGCGCCGCCGTACTTCTTGGTGACCTCGTGGCCGAGGATCGTGCCGACGGTGCGGTTGACGTTGCGGATCGCGACCTGGGCGCGCACCGGCTCGCCGGACTCGATCGCCGGCCGGGCCAGCGGCACGAGGTCGGTGACGTCGAGCGCCTTGTCGAGACCGTGGTCCTGGCTGGTGGTGTTGCGCAGCGAGGCGCCCTCGGGCAGCTCGGGCCTGTGCAGGATCGGCGACAGGTCGAGGCCGGCCGCCTTCCAGTGCCCGACCGCCTCGCGCACGTCGAGCGCGTCGACCTGGCCGATCGCCTCGTCGAGGGTGCGGAAGCCGAGCTCGGCGAGCAGCTCGCGCACCTCCTCGGCGATGAACTCGAAGAAGTTCACGACGTACTCGGCCTGGCCGCTGTAGCGCTCGCGGAGCACCGGGTTCTGCGTCGCGACACCCACGGGGCAGGTGTCGAGGTGGCAGACCCGCATCATGATGCAGCCCGAGACCACCAGCGGTGCCGAGGCGAAGCCGTACTCCTCCGCGCCGAGCAGCGCGGCGACGACGACGTCGCGACCGGTCTTGAGCTGGCCGTCGGTCTGCACGACGATCCGGTCGCGCAGGCCGTTCAGCAGCAGGGTCTGCTGGGTCTCGGCGAGGCCGAGCTCCCAGGGACCGCCCGCGTGCTTGAGCGAGGTGAGCGGGGCCGCGCCGGTGCCGCCGTCGTGGCCGGAGACCAGCACGACGTCGGCGTGCGCCTTCGAGACACCGGCCGCGACCGTGCCGACGCCGACCTCCGAGACCAGCTTCACGTGGACGCGGGCGCGCGGGTTGGCGTTCTTCAGGTCGTGGATCAGCTGGGCGAGATCCTCGATCGAGTAGATGTCGTGGTGCGGCGGCGGGCTGATCAGGCCCACGCCCGGCGTCGAGTGCCGGGTCTTGGCCACCCACGGGTACACCTTGTTGCCGGGCAGCTGGCCGCCCTCGCCGGGCTTGGCGCCCTGCGCCATCTTGATCTGGATGTCGTCGGAGTTCGTGAGGTACTCCGCGGTCACGCCGAAGCGGCCGGACGCGACCTGCTTGATCGAGCTGCGGCGCTCCGGGTCGTAGAGACGCTCCGGGTCCTCGCCGCCCTCGCCGGTGTTGGACTTCGCGCCCAGCCGGTTCATGGCGATCGCGAGGGTCTCGTGCGCCTCCTTCGAGATGGAGCCGTACGACATCGCGCCGGTCGAGAAGCGCTTCACGATCGCCGAGACCGGCTCGACCTCGTCGATCGAGACCGGCTGGCGGCCGCCCTCCGAGGCGTCCTTGAAGCGGAACAGGCCGCGCAGCGTCATCAGCCGCTGCGACTGCTCGTCGACGCGGGAGGTGTACTGCTTGAAGACGTCGTAGCGACCGGTGCGCGTCGAGTGCTGGAGGCGGAACACCGTCTCCGGGTCGAACAGGTGCGGCTCGCCCTCGCGGCGCCACTGGTACTCGCCGCCGATCTCGAGCTCGCGGTGCGCCGGGGCGATGCCGCCACGGGGGTACGCCGCAGCGTGCCGACGCGCGACCTCCTCGGCGATGGTGTCGAGCTCGACGCCGCCGAGCTTCGAGGTCGTGCCGGTGAAGTACTTGTCGACCAGCGACTGCGACAGGCCGATCGCCTCGAAGATCTGCGCGCCGGTGTAGGACGCCACCGTGGAGACGCCCATCTTCGACATGACCTTGAGGACGCCCTTGCCGAGCGCCTTGACGAGGTTCTTGACCGCCTTCTCCGGGTCGGAGGTGACGTAGTAGCCCTCGCGGGCGAGGTCCTCGACGGACTCCATCGCGAGGTACGGGTTGACCGCGGCCGCGCCGTACCCGACGAGCAGCGCGACGTGGTGGACCTCGCGCACGTCGCCGGCCTCGACGAGCAGGCCGACCTGGGTGCGGGTCTTCTCGCGGACCAGGTGGTGGTGGACCGCGCCGGTGAGCAGCAGCGACGGGATCGGCGCGAGCTCGGCGGTCGAGTGCCGGTCGGACAGCACGATGACACGGGCACCGTCGGCGATCGCCGCGGACACCTCCTGGCAGATCTCGTCGATCCGCTCGGCCATCGCCGCGCCGCCGCCCTCGACGGAGTACAGGCCCCGGGCCACGTGCGTGATGAAGCCCGGCATGTCGCCGTCACGGTTGATGTGGCGGATCTTGGCCAGGTCGTCGTTGGAGATGACGGGGAACGGCATCACGACCATCCGGCACGACGCCGGCGCCGGCTCGAGCAGGTTCGCCTCCGGGCCGATGGTGCCGGCCAGCGACGTCACGAGCTCCTCGCGGATCGCGTCGAGCGGCGGGTTCGTCACCTGGGCGAACAGCTGGGTGAAGTAGTCGAACAGCAGCCGCGGCTTCTGGCTGAGCGCCGCGATCGGGGTGTCGGTACCCATCGACCCGAGCGGCTCGCCGCCGCTGTTGGCCATCGGCGTGAGGATGACCCGCAGGTCCTCCTCGGTGTAGCCGAAGACCTGCTGGCGACGGGTGACCGAGGCGTGCGTGTGCACGATGTGCTCGCGGTCCGGGATGTCGTCGAGGTGGATCAGGCCGGCGTGCAGCCACTCGTCGTACGGGTGCTCCGCGGCGAGCTCGGACTTGATCTCGTCGTCCTCGATGATCCGGTGCTCGTCGGTGTCGACGAGGAACATCCGGCCCGGCTGGAGCCGGCCCTTGCGGACGATCGAGGCGGGGTCGAGGTCGAGCACGCCGACCTCGGACGCGAGCACGACGAGGCCGTCGTCGGTGACCCAGTAGCGCGACGGGCGCAGGCCGTTGCGGTCGAGGACCGCGCCGATCTGGGAGCCGTCGGTGAACACCACGCACGCGGGGCCGTCCCACGGCTCCATCAGCGCGGAGTGGAACTCGTAGAACGCGCGGCGCTTGGCGTCCATCTCGGCGTGGTTCTCCCACGCCTCCGGGATCATCATCAGCACCGAGTGCGGCAGCGAGCGGCCACCCATGTGCAGCAGCTCGAGGACCTCGTCGAACGACGCGGAGTCCGAGGCGCCCGGGGTGCAGATCGGGTAGAGCCGCTCCAGGTCGCCCGGGATCAGGTCGGAGTCGAGCAGCGCCTCGCGGGCGCGCATCCAGTTCCGGTTGCCCATGACGGTGTTGATCTCACCGTTGTGGGCGATGAACCGGAACGGGTGCGCCAGCGGCCAGCTCGGGAAGGTGTTCGTCGAGAAGCGGGAGTGCACGACGGCCAGCGCCGAGGCGACGCGCGGGTCGACCAGGTCGGGGAAGAAGTAGTCGAGCTGCTCGGTGGTGAGCATGCCCTTGTAGGCGAGCGTGCGCGACGACAGCGACGGGAAGTAGACGTCGGTCTCGCTCTCGGCCCGCTTGCGCAGGCAGAACGCCAGGCGCTCCAGGGCCATGCCGGTCACGCGCGAGCCGGCGCCGGCGACGAACAGCTGGCTGAACGCCGGCATCACGCCGAGCGCGGTCGAGCCGAGCACGTCGGGCTGGACCGGGACCTCGCGCCAGCCGAGGACCGAGAGGCCCTCCTCGACCGCGATCTCCTCGATCCGGCGGCGGGTCTTGGCGACCTGCTCCTCATCACCCGGCAGGAACGCCGTGCCGACGGCGTACGAGTGCTGCGCCGGCAGGTCGAAGTCCACGACCTCGCGCAGGAACGCGTCCGGCACCTGCATGAGGATGCCGGCGCCGTCGCCCGAGTTGGGCTCGGCGCCCGCGGCGCCTCGGTGCTCGAGGTTCTTCAGGGCCGTGAGGGCCTTGACCACGATGTCGTTGCTGGCAACGCCGGTCAGGGTCGCCACGAAGGCCACGCCACAGGCGTCCTTCTCGTGGCGGGGGTCGTACAGCCCTTGGGGCGGCGGGAACGCGTGCGAGTAGGGCACCGGGTTCTCCCGTCGTCTCTGCGCCGCGCGGCCCCACGACGTTGTCGAGGCCGGCGCCGGCGGTGCGGTGATGTCAATCGCTGCTGGGGGACGACATTGGCCCTAGCGGAAGGGTCAGACTAGCACCCGGTCACCCGGGAAGCTGACCCGTATCAGTCTGCTCGTCAGTCTGTTCTTCACTCGGCTCCGAGCGTACGTCGTCGTCGCGGCGTCCGTCGACGTAGATCTGCTCCTCGCGCCCAGGGTGGCGGCGCGCGCTGACCACGAAGTACACCAGCGCGAGCACGAAGAGAACGATCGACGTCCAGACGTTGAAGCGCAGGCCGAGGACGTCCTCGAGCTCGACGCTGTCGATGCGGAGCATCTCGATGAAGCCGCGGCCAGCCGTGTAGACCATGACGTACAGCGCGACCACGCGGCCGTGGCCGAGGCGGAAACGCCGGTCGGCCCAGACGACGACCGCGAAGCCGAGCAGGCACCACAGCGACTCGTACAGGAACGTGGGGTGGAACAGGAGGTCCGGGTCGGTGTACCCGGGCGGCCGGTGCGCGGCGTCGATCTCGAGGCCCCACGGCAGGTCGGTGGGCTTGCCGAACAGCTCCTGGTTGAACCAGTTGCCCCAGCGGCCGATCGCCTGGGCGACCAGCACGCCGGGCGCCATCGCGTCGAGCACCGGGAGCAGCTTGATGCCGGAGCGCTTGGCACCGATCACCACACCGAAGGCGCCGAGCGCGATCGCGCCCCAGACGCCGAGGCCGCCGCGCCACACGTAGAGCGCCTCGATCGCGTTGCCGCCGGAGCCGAAGTAGAGCTCGCTGTCGGTGAGCACGTGGTAGATCCGGCCGCCGACGAGGCCGAACGGCACCGCCCAGATCGCCAGGTCCTGGATCTCGCCGGCGCGGCCGCCGCGAGCCACCCACCGGCGCTCGCCGATCCAGACCGCGGCGACGATGCCGAGGATGATCGCCAGGGCGTAGCCGCGGATCGGCACCGGGCCGAGGTTCCACACCCCCTCCGACGGGCTCGGGATCGAGAGTGTGATCAGCTCAGCGAGCATCGGTCAGTCCTCGTTCAGGAGCGTGTGGATGTCGGCGGCGAGATCCGCGGACGACGAGTTGCCGTCCCAGTAGACCGTGCCCTCGTCGTCGGCGTCGATGCCGGTGATCGTGGTGCCGTGCGTGACGTCGTACCCGCCGGACGGCAGCTTCTCGCCCTGCGTGATGCCGACGCCGAGCGGCTTGGCGACCTCGATGATCGTGTCGAGGTCACCGGTGAGGCCGACGAAGTCCGGGTCGAAGTGCGGCAGGTAGTCGGCGATCGCCTCCTGCGTGTCCCGCTTCGGGTCGGTGGTGATGTAGACGACGTCGATGCGCTCGCGGTCCTCGTCGTCGAGGCGGGTCATCGCCGACGACAGGTTCGACATCACGACCTGGCAGATGTCGGGGCAGTTGATGTAGCCGAAGAAGACCAGCGTGAGGTCCTTGTCGGTGTCCTCCGTCAGGGAGTACGGCGCACCCTCGGTGTCGGTCAGCGGCGTCGCGGAGACCTCGAACGGCGGGTCCAGCTCCGTGCCGTGCAGCTCCCCGCTGCTCTCGTCGGAGCCGCCACCGCAGGCGGTCAGCGCGAGGAGCAGGGCGACAGCGACGGCACCGGCCCTACGCACGCCGTACCCCGGCGGCGAGCTCCTCGGTGAGCGCGGTGAGAGCGGGGAGGCCCTCACCCAGGGCGCGGACCAGCGCGGACCCGACGATCACCCCGTCGGCGTACGCCGCGAGGTCGGCGGCCTGGGCGCCGGTGCTGACACCCACGCCGACGCCGACCGGAAGGTCGGTGGTGGCCTTGGTGCGCTCGATCAGCGGAGCGACGCCGGCAGCGGTCGCCTGCGTCGTGCCGGTCACGCCCATGATGCCGGTGGCGTAGACGAAGCCCCGGGACGCGGCGGTGGTCATCGCGATCCGCTCGTCGGTCGAGGACGGGGAGACGAGGAAGACCTTGTCGAGGTCGTGGGCGTCGGCCGCGGCGATCCAGTCCTGGGCGAAGTCCGGCGTGACGTCGGGCGTGATCAGGCCCGCTCCCCCGGCGTTCGCGAGGTCGGCGGCGAAGCGCTCGACGCCGTACTTCTCGACGGGGTTCCAGTAGGTCATGATCAGCGTCGGCGTGCCGGTGGCCGCGACCGCCTCGACCGTGCGCAGCACGTCCTTGGTGCGGACGCCGCCCTCGAGCGCCTTCTGCGCGGCGGCCTGGATGATCGGGCCGTCCATGACCGGGTCGCTGTAGGGCAGGCCGATCTCGATCACGTCGCAGCCCGCGTCGACCAGGGCGAGCAGCGCGTCGATGCCGCCCTGCACGTCGGGGTAGCCGGCAGGCAGGTAGCCCACCAGCGCGGCCCGGCCGTCGGCCTTCGCCTTCGCGAAGGCGGTGGACACGCTCACTCCGTCTCTCCCAGCTTGAAGTACTCCAACGCGGTGCCCATGTCCTTGTCGCCACGGCCGCTGAGGTTGACCAGGATCGTCTGGCCCGGGCGGTCCGCCGCGACGCGCAGCGCACCCGCGAGCGCGTGCGCGGACTCGATCGCCGGGATGATGCCCTCGGTGCGAGCCAGCAGCGCCATCGCGTCCATCGCCTCGGTGTCGGTCACGGGCTCGTACGTCGCCCGCTTGACGTCGGCGAGGTGGGCGTGCTGCGGGCCGACGCCCGGGTAGTCGAGCCCGGCCGAGATCGAGTGCGACTCGATGGTCTGGCCGTCCTCGTCCTGCAGCACGAACGTGCGGGCGCCGTGCAGCACCCCGCGGTCGCCGGCGTAGATCGTGGCGGCGTGCCGGCCGGTGTCGTAGCCGTCTCCCCCGGCCTCGAAGCCGTAGATGTCGACCGACTCGTCGTCGAGGAACGCGGTGAACAGGCCGATCGCGTTGGACCCGCCACCGACGCACGCGGCGATCGCGTCCGGGAGCGCGCCGTACTGCTCGAGGACCTGGGCGCGCGCCTCGTCGCCGATGCCGCGGCAGAACTCGCGGACCATGCTCGGGAACGGGTGCGGGCCGGCGGCGGTGCCGAAGAGGTACGCCGTGTGGTCGACGCTGGCGACCCAGTCACGCAGCGCCTCGTTGATCGCGTCCTTCAGCGTCGCGCTGCCGGAGTCGACCGCGACGACCTTCGCGCCGAGCAGGTTCATCCGCGCGACGTTGAGCGCCTGGCGCTTGGTGTCGACCGAGCCCATGTAGACGGTGCAGTCGAGGCCGAAGTACGCCGCGGCCGTCGCGCTGGCGACACCGTGCTGGCCGGCGCCGGTCTCGGCGATCACGCGGGTCTTGCCCATCCGCTTGGTGAGCAGCGCCTGGCCGAGCACGTTGCGGATCTTGTGGGCGCCGGTGTGGTTGAGGTCCTCGCGCTTGAGCAGGATCCGCGCGCCGACCTTCTCGCTCAGCCGGTCCGCGAGGTAGAGCGGGCTCGGGACCCCGGCGTACTCACGCAGGATCTGCTCGAACTCCGCGACGAACGTCGGGTCGGCCATGGCCTCCTGCCACGCCACCGTGAGCTCGTCCAGCGCGGCGACCAGGGCCTCGGGCATGAACCGCCCGCCGAACCCTTCAGCGCCGCCGAACCACCCCCGCTCATCGGCGTCGAAGCTGGAAACCGTCATGGCTGGACTCCTGTCATCGAGGCGACGGCGGCCTGGGGGTCGCCGTCCTTGACCAGTGCTTCACCGACGAGCACCGCGCGGGCGCCCTCGGAGACGAATCGCTGCACGTCGGCCGTGCTGAAGATGCCGCTCTCCGCGACCTTGACCCGGTCGTCGGGG
Organism: Nocardioides sp. SR21; assembly: GCF_022761125.1. Lineage (GTDB taxonomy): Bacteria > Actinomycetota > Actinomycetes > Propionibacteriales > Nocardioidaceae > Nocardioides. The sequence goes on from NZ_JAKWJR010000011.1 coordinate 57,003, forward strand.
ATCAGCGGCGCGAGCTTGCCGAACATGTCGTCGTGGATCTCGAGCGTCTTGAGGTTGCGCGCGTTGACGCCGATCAGCTCGGCGCCGAGCGCGACCGCCCGCTCGGTCTCGGCCTCGTCGTGCACCTCGACCAGCACGGTCAGCCCGAGCTCTCGGGCCTCGTCGTGCAGCCGGCGCAGGGTGTCGTCGTCGAGAGCGGCCACGATCAGCAGCGCCAGGTCGGCGCCGGCGGCGCGCGCCTCGACGAGCTGGTACGACGTCACGATGAAGTCCTTGCGCAGGACCGGGGTGTCGACGGCCGCGCGCACCGCGCGCAGGTCGTCGAGGCTGCCGCCGAAGCGGCGCTGCTCGGTGAGGACGCTGATCGCGGCCGCGCCGCCGGCGGCGTACTTCGCGGCGAGCTCGGCCGGATCGGGGATGTCGGCGAGGTCGCCCTTGCTGGGGCTGCGTCGCTTCACCTCCGCGATCACGCTCGACCCGGGGGCGCGGAAGTGCGGCATCGGGTCGCGGGGCGCGTCGACGTCCGCGAGCGCAGCACGCAGGTCGGCGAGCGTCGTCGCCGCCTCGCGCTCGGCGAGGTCGATCCGCACGCCGGCCACGATCTCGTCGAGCACGGACATGACACGAGTGTTTCACGCGGGTCGGCACGGGCCGTCGTGTGGGCCATACGTTGAACCGCCCGCACCACGCGCCCGAGGAGCGCCGTCGCGATGACCCACAACCCGTACGCCGGGCTCTTCGCCGCCACGGTCTGAGCGTGCGCATGCCCCCGCCGCAGTGATGGGTAGGGTCCCCACATGCGGCCGGCAGACGGCACGGCCACGACGAAGGGCTCGACCACGTGAGTTACTCAGAACCGCCCCCGCCGCCCCAGTACGGCGCTCCTCAGCCGCCGATGGGTGGCACCCCGCCGTCGACCTCGGGCAAGGCGATCGCGTCGCTCGTCCTCGGGATCGTCGGACTCCTGACCTGTGGCTGCCTGATCGGGTCGATCCTCGCGATCGTCTTCGGCTCCATGGCCAAGAAGGAGATCGCGGCATCCGGTGGTGCCAAGTCGGGCGCCGGCCTGGCGCAGGCCGGCTTCATCCTGGGCATCGTCGGCGTGGCGCTGGCGGTCCTCTACTGGATCGTCGTCGCGGCGACGGGCAACTTCGAGTTCACGACCGGCTGAACCCAGGCGCCGCTCAGGGCGCCAGCCAGGAGCCGGCCGGCAGGTTGCGCAGCACCGTGAAGAGCACCACGAGCGCAACGCCCGCCCACACGATCGTGCGGCGGGCACCGGCCGGCAGGCGGCTCGGCCAGGTCGGCGAGGTCCCGCGCCAGCGGGCCAGGGCCCAGGCACCGAGAGCCGCCACCAGGAACGGCAGCAGCACGATGAACAGCAGGTTGCTCGACGCCGCCGCGCCGATCTGACCGTCGGTCAGGTCGTTGACCGCACGCAGGCCACCACAGCCCGGGCAGGAGAAGCCCAGGGCCGCGCTCGGGCAGTAGCCCCAGGAGCCGCTCGCGTGCGGGTCGCGCCGGTGCAGCGCGGCGACGGCGAGCGCCAGCCCGCCGATCGTCGCCGCGGGCGCCGCGACGCGTCGCCACCGGCTCTGCTCGACGACCGCGGGAGCGGCCGGCTGCGGAGCGGTGGCGGTCACGGGCGGACCGTCAGTGGCTGGACTCGTGGTAGCCCATCTTCGCCATCACGGCGAAGACCACGAGCGACGCGACGCCGAGGCCGACGCCGACCCAGAAGATCGTCATGTTGACCGGGTCGAGGAGCAGGCCGACCGCGCCGACCACGAAGCCGAGCATGGCGACCGTGACGGCCGACCAGGCTGCGGGGGTGTTGCCGTGGCTGTCAGACATGCGGGGCTCCTCGAAACGATCGTGCGGGACGTGGGCGTCAGTCTATTCAGGCCTCATCGGTTTTCGGTGCTGTGGGGTCGCGCCCCTCGTCCAGCGCCTTCCAGAGGTCGAGGCTGCTCTGCTCCTCCGGCGGCGCTTCGACGACCGGTACGGCGCCGGTCGGGGCGTCGTACCTGCGCCCCATCTCCGGCCAGGCGCGGCACCACAGCGTGGCGAGCACGCCCGCCACGAGGGCGAGGACGGTGCCGAGCAGCGCGGCCCAGTACCACCCGGTCGGGCCGACGTCGCCGTTGTCGATGCCGAGCTGCTGGAGCTGCTCGCGCAGGTCGTCCGACACCTGCGGGTACGCCGCGATCGCGGCCGCGAGCGCACCTGCTGCCGCGAGCGTGCCGAGCGCGGCCATCGCCCGCCGGACGCGACCGCGGGTCACCAGGAGCACCCCCCAGGACGCCAGCGCCACCAGCGCGAGGGCGGTCACCAGCGGCATGCTGCCGTCGAACGTCAGCTTCAGGTTCGCCGAGCTGGCCTCGCCGGTCACCGCCTGCCGGTTGCCTCCGACGGCCGCGAGGGTCCCGCCCCCGAGCCCGAGCAGGACGACCGGGCCGAACGACCTCCTGCGGTCAGCCATGGCTGAGCAGGTCGGCGTCGAAGCAGGTGCGGTCGCCGGTGTGGCACGCCGCGCCCTCCTGGTCGACCTTGACCAGCAGGGTGTCGCCGTCGCAGTCGAGGCGGACCTCCTTGACCCACTGCACGTGGCCGGAGGTGTCACCCTTGATCCAGTACTCCTGGCGCGAACGGCTCCAGTACGTCGCCCGGCCCGTGGTCAGCGTGCGCGCCAGCGCCTCGTCGTCCATCCAGCCGAGCATCAGCACCTCGCCGGTGTCGTGCTGCTGGACCACGGCCGGGACCAGTCCGTCGGCGGTGCGCTTGAGCCGGTCCGCGATCGCGGGGTCGAGGGTCGTCACGGGTTCAGTATCCCGGGCGCCCGGTGGTCGAGCTCGTCGAGACCCCTTGACCCGCGATTTCGAGACGGCTCGATCCCCTCGCCGCATCACTGCCCTCGCGTTCCCAGGCTCACACGACGTCAGCGGCTCGAACCCTGCTGCGCCAGCCACGACCGGTGCAGGCCTGCGTAGACGGACCCGGGGTCCTGCACCAGCGCGGTGTGCGGGCCGCGCTGCACGATCCGGCCCTTGTCGACCACGACCACCTCGTCGGCGGTCTCGGCGGTGGTGAGCCGGTGCGCGATGGTGACCGAGGTACGCCCGCGCATCAGCCGCTCGAGCGCGCGTCCGATGCGCATCTCGAGGGCGGGGTCGACCGCGCTGGTCGCCTCGTCGAGCACCAGCAGGTCGGGGTCGGCGAGCTGCGCCCGCCAGAGCGCGACCAGCTGCCGCTCCCCCGCCGACATCGACTCGCCGCGCTGGCCCACCTCGGTGTGGATGCCGTTCGGGAGCCCGGCCAGCCAGTCGCCGAGCCCGAGGTCGTCGGCCGCGGCGACGATCTCCTCGTCGGTCGCGTCCAGCCGGCCGTAGCGCACGTTGGCGGCGATGGTGTCGTGGAAGAGGAAACCCTCCTGCGGCACCAGCACCACGCTGCGCCGCAGCGACTCCTGGGCGATCTCGCGCAGGTCGATGCCGTCGAGCAGCACCGCGCCGTCGCTGGGATCCATCAGCCGGGTCAGCAGCTTGGCGATCGTGGACTTGCCGGAGCCGGTCTCCCCGACGACGGCGAGGCGGGTGCCGGCCGCGATCTCGAGCTCGATGTCGCGGAGCACCGGCGGCCCGCCCGGGTAGGCGAACGACACCGCCTCGAACCGGACGTCGACCGGTCCGCGCGGCAGGACCGCACCGTCCGGCCCGGGGTCGACGAGGTCGGCCGGGGTTTCGAGGATGCCGAGCACGCGGCGCCAGCTGACGACGGCGTTCTGCGCGTCGGTGAGGATCTGGGTGCCCATCTGCACCGGGCCGACGAACAGCGACACGAGGAACGCGAACGCGAGCACGGTGCCGGCCGTGATCTCGCCGGCGAAGCCGAGCCAGACCCCGATCACGATCACGCCGGCGTTCGCGAGGCCGGCCGAGATGCCGCCCAGCGAGAACGACAGCACGGTGAACCCCTGGGCGCGGGTGCTGGCGGTCTTGTACTCGTCGATCGCGTGGTCGATGCGGCCCTGGGTGCGGGCCTCGACGGCGTACGACCGGACCACCGCCGCGCCGACGACCGGCTCGGAGATCGCCGACAGCATCACGGCGACCTGCGCGCGCACGACGCCGTACGCCTCGGAGAGCTTGCGCTGGAAGTAGCGGATCGACAGGAACAACGGCGCGAAGCAGACCCACACCACCAGCGCGAGCTGCCAGCTGTAGAACAGCATCACGATGGTCGCGACCAGCACCTGCCCGATGCTGACCACGAACAGCAGCCCGCCGAACACCAGGAACTGGCTGACCTGGTCGACGTCGCTGGTGACGCGCGAGACCAGGGCGCCGCGGCGCTCGGTGTTCTGCGTCAGCAGCGGCAGGTCGTGCACGTGCCGGAACGCCTTGATCCGCAGCGTCGCCAGCCCGCGCTCGGAGGTCGTGAACAACCGGGCCGTCATGGCGTACGACGCCCACGCCGCGATCAGGATCGCGGCCGTCGCGGCCAGGCCCATCTCGACGACGTACGACACGTCGGGACCGCCCGGGCCGTTGAGCCCGTCGTCGATGGTCTTCTGGACCGCGACCGGGACGACGACCTGACCGATGGAGGCGATGAAGGCGAGGGTGAGGGTCCAGCCCACACCCTCCTTCAGCTCCGGCGAGTAGCGCACGCCGCGGCGGATCGTCTCGATGGCGCCGATGCTCTCGCCGGTGTCCATGGCGCTCATTCGGTCACCTCCACCCCGAGCTCGGCGGCGACCTCGTAGGCGTTGACGAGGTGGGAGTACGCCGGGCTCCGCTCGAGCAGCTCGGCGTGCGTGCCCCGGTCGGCGACCCGGCCGTCCTCGAGGTGCACGACCTCGTCGGCCAGCGCGATGGTGGCCTTGCGGTAGGCGACGACGACGAGCGTCGTGTCGTGCGAGCCGGTGCGCAGCGCCTCGAGGATCCGCGCCTCGACCTCCGGGTCGACCGCGGACGTCGCGTCGTCGAGGATCAGCAGCCGCGGGTCGCGGACCAGCGCACGGGCCAGCGAGATGCGCTGGCGCTGCCCGCCCGACAGGGACGTGCCCCGCTCGCCGAGCTTGGTGTCGAGGCCGTCGGGCAGCGCGGCGACGAAGCCGTCGGCCTGGGCCGCGCGCAGCGCCGCCCAGACGTCCTCGTCGGAGACGTCGGCACCGAGCGTGACGTTGCCGCGCACGGTGTCGTCGAACAGGAACGCCGTCTGGGGCACGACGGCCGCGATCCGCGCGAGCTCGCCGTGGGCCAGGTCGCGCAGGTCGGTGCCGTCGAGGAGCACCCGGCCCTCGTCGGGGTCGATCAGCCGGGTCATCAGGCTGGTGAGCGTGCTCTTGCCGGAGGCGGTGGCGCCGACCAGCGCGACGGTGCGGCCCGGCTCGACGGTGAACGACACCTCGTCGAGGAGCCGCTGGTCGGGGTCGTAGCGGTAGCCGAGGCCCTGGACCTCGAGCCGCGAGCCCGCGTCGCCGGTCGTGACGGTGCGGTCGCCGAACGGCATCTCCCCGGTCGCGCGCAGGACGTTGCGGACCCGGTGGTAGCCGACCACGCTGCGTGGGAACTCGCCCAGCAGCCAGCCGATCGAGCGGATCGGGAACGACACGATCGTCAGCAGGAACGCGACGGTGACCACGTCGCCCGCGTCGGTCTGGCCGTTGACCACCCGCGCGACACCGACCGCGAGCACCACGAGCACGCCGAGGTTCGGCAGCGCGGCGAGCGTCGGGTCGAAGGCGGCGCGGACCCGCCCGGCGCGGATGTTGATGTCGCGCAGCCGGTTGGCCATGTCGGCGAAGCGCTCGGTCTCCTCGCTCTCGCGGCCGAGCGTCTTGACGACCATCGCGCCGTCGAAGGACTCGTGCGCGACCTCGCTGAGCTCGGCGCGCAGCTGCTGGGCCTTGGTCATGAGCGGCGAGGCGCGGCGCTGGTAGGCGACGTTGGCGAGCACGACGCCCGGGAACACGAGGGCGCCGACCAGAGCGAGCACCACGTCGGCCAGAAACATCTGGACGACCGCGATCACCATCATCACGACGGTGCCGAGCGCCATCGGGAGCGGCGCGATCGGGCCCCATGCTGCCTCGACGTCGGAGTTGGCATTGGAGAGCAGCTGGCCGGTCGGGTGCCGCTGGTGCCACTCCATCGGCAGCGCGAGGTACTGCCGCGTCACGGCGCGGCGGGTGTGCGCCTGCATGCGGTACTGCATGATCCCGGCGCCCAGCCGGCGGGCCACGATGCCGACGGCCCGCAGCAGGGCGACGCCGACGAACAGCGCGACGACCGCGAGCAGCATGTCGGTGCCGATCTCGCCGGTGTCGAACGCCGGCAGCACCACGTGGTCGGTGGCCCAGCCGAGCACCCAGGCGTCGGCGACCGTCAGCGCACCGAAGATCACGCTACCGGCGGTCGACAGCGCGAACACCCACGGCTCGCGGCGGATGGCGACCCAGAGTACGGCGGCGCCGGCACCCATCGTGCCCCGCCGCGTCTGCTCGTCCGTCACTGTCGCACCCTTCCCGCCCGCGACAACTACGCGAGACGGCCACCCTATTCCGAGCAACCGACAGTAACCTTCCGGTTCATGACCGCCCCCGGCACCCAGGACAGCCTCGCCAAGCGCGAGCGCCGCGAGCTCTGCGACCTCGCCCTCACCCTCGGCCCCGACGCCCCGACGCTGTGCGAGGGCTGGACCGCCGCCGACCTGATGGCGCACCTCGTGGTCCGTGAGCACAAGCCGGTCGCGTCGATGGGCAACGTCGTCGAGCGGTTCGCCGGCCTCAACGAGAAGGCCATGGCGAAGGAGAAGGCGCGCGGGTTCGAGGTGCTCGTGGAGCGCTACCGCACGCCCGCGCTGTTCCTCCGCGCCGTACCGCCGGTCGACGAGGCGATGAACGGCTTCGAGCTGCTCGTCCACCACGAGGACCTGCGGCGCGGCGCCTCGTCGTGGGAGCCCCGCGAGCTCGACCCCGCCGAGCTCGACCTGCTCTGGTCCAAGCTCGGCAAGGGCATGAGGTTCTTCGGGCGGCGGGTGCCGGTCCCGGCCGTGATCCAGCGCTCCGACACCGGTGACACCGCCGTCGCGAAGAAGGGCGAGGACCCGGTCACCGTCAGCGGTCCGGTCGTCGAGCTGGTGCTGTTCCTGTTCGGGCGGTCCGCGCTCAGCGGCCTCACGTTCGACGGGCCCGCTGCCGCGGTCGAGGAGCTCCGCTCCGCCAACCTGGGGGTCTGACCGGCCTCCCCACCGTCCGTGGGGCGACGTACCGTCGGGTCATGAGAGGCGCCCTCGCCGCCCTGCTCGCGGCCTCGCTCGTCCTGGCTGGTTGCTCGGGCGACGGATCCGAACCAGCCGGCTCGCCGTCGGCGGACCCGGACGCGCCGGAGGTCACCGAGCTCGATGCCGGCCCGGTGGGCGTCGCCGAGGTCGACGGCGAGGCGTGGACGACCCTGGTGCGTGACGGGGCGGTCCGCACCGCCGACGACCTACGCATCGACGTGGGTGAGTTCCCGCTGCGGCTGGTGGACACGCCGTCCGGCGTGTGGGTGAGCGTGATCGGCGACGGCACGGTCGTGCAGATCGACTCGGGCACAGGTGAGGTCCTGCAGACCGTGCCGATCAAGCCGACGGGCAGCGAGCCGGAGGGCATCGCCTGGGACGGCGAGAGCCTGTGGGTGGTCGACCAGGCCGGCGGCCGGGTGCTGCAGCTCGACGGTGACGGGACCAAGGTGACGTCGTACTCCACCGACACCGAGCCGCGCCTGGTGGCGGTCGGCGAGTCGGGCGTGTGGGTCGCCAACTACGGCGGCTCCTCGGTCACCCGCATCGCCGGAGGGCGTGTGGAGACCGCGAAGCTGCCCGGTTGCACCGGCCCACAGGGCATCGCCGAGTCGGCCGGCAAGGTCTGGATCTCGTGCACGCTCAGCGGCAAGGTCGTCGTGCTCAACGCCGGCACGATGAAGCAGGTCGGCGAGATCCCCGACGTCCCCGACGCCGACGCAGTGGTCGCGGGCGACGACAGCGTCTACGTCGTCGGCCAGTCCGGCCCGACCGTGTACGTCGTGGACCCGAAGACCGCGGAGGTCGCGGACACCGTCGTGCTCGACGACGCCCCGCCCACCAGTGAGAACGTCGGCGCGGCGGTCGTGGGCGCCGACCTGGTGGTCACGCACCCCGACGTGCGGAAGATCTACACCGTGCCGCTGCCTTAGCGGACCGGGTGGCCGGCCGCGGCCAGCGAGCCCTTCACGTCCGCGATCCGCAGCGTGCCGAAGTGGAAGACCGTGGCCGCGAGCACGGCGTCCGCGCCGGCCTCGACGGCGGGCGGGAAGTGCTCGGTCGCGCCGGCGCCGCCGGAGGCGATCACGGGCACGCTCACCTCGCGGCGTACGGCGCGGATCAGCTCGAGGTCGAAGCCGTCCTGGGTGCCGTCGGCGTCCATCGCGTTGAGCAGGATCTCGCCCGCGCCCAGCTCGGCCGCACGGACGGCCCACTCGATGGCGTCGAGGCCGGCGGACTTCCGGCCGCCGTGCGTGGTGACCTCGAAGCCGGAGGTCGTCCCGGCCGCCCGCCGGGCGTCGACGGAGAGCACGAGCACCTGGTTGCCGAAGCGGTCCGCGATCTCGGCGACCAGCTCGGGCCGGTGGATCGCGGCGGTGTTCACCGCGACCTTGTCGGCGCCGGCGCGCAGCAGCCGGTCGACGTCGGCGACCGAGGACACTCCCCCGCCGACGGTCAACGGGATGAAGACCTCCTCGGCGGTCCGCGACACGATCTCCATCGTGGTCGCGCGGCCCTCGTGCGAGGCGGAGATGTCGAGGAACGTCAGCTCGTCGGCACCCTCGGCGTCGTACGTCCGGGCCAGCTCCACCGGGTCACCGGCGTCGCGCAGCTCCTGGAAGTTGATGCCCTTGACCACGCGGCCCGCGTCGACGTCCAGGCACGGGATCACCCGGACGGCGAGGGTCATCGGGGTCCCTTGGTGAGGGCGAGCGCGTCCTCCAGGGTGAACCTGCCCTCGTAGAGCGCGGTCCCCGCGATCGCGCCCTCGACGCCCTCCGGGACCAGGTCCATCAGCGCCCGGATGTCGTCGAGGGTCGTCACGCCGCCGGACGCCACGAGCGGCGCCGAGGTCACCGCGGCGACGTCGCGCAGCAGCTGGAGGTTCGGCCCGGCGAGCATGCCGTCCTTGTTGACGTCGGTGACGACGTAGCGCGCGCAGCCCTCGGAGTCGAGGCGCGTCAGCGTCTCGTAGAGGTCGCCGCCGTCCTTCGTCCAGCCGCGCGCGGCCAGGGTCCGACCGCGTACGTCGAGGCCGATCGCGACCTTGTCGCCGTGCTCGGCGATCACCTTGGCGCACCACTCCGGCTGCTCGAGGGCGGCCGTGCCGATGTTCACCCGGCGGCAGCCGGTGGCCAGCGCCGCGGCGAGCGACTCGTCGTCGCGGATGCCGCCGCTCATCTCGACCTGGATGTCGAGGGCGCCGACGATCTCGGCCTGGAGCTCGCGGTTGGAGCCGCGACCGAACGCCGCATCGAGGTCGACGAGGTGGATCCACTCCGCGCCGGCGTCCTGCCAGCGCATCGCCGCGGCCACCGGGTCGCCGTACACGCGCTCGGAGCCGGCCACGCCCTGCGCGAGCTGGACCGCACGGCCCTCGGTGATGTCGACGGCGGGCAGGAGCTCGAGGTAATCAGACATGTCTCTCAGTTCTTGGTCATCAGGATCTGTGCGACGGGCAGGACGAGCGCGGTCACCAGCAGCGCGAACACGCGGACCGCCCAGTCGTCGGAGGCGAGCCACACGACGGCGTTGAGGATCAGGGCCGCGACCACCAGCAGCCGCGTCTGGGTGCGATGTCGCTCGGCGATCACCCCCGACGGCCCAGTGCGGCCCTTCGGGAGCCAGCGGGTCAGCGCGCGCTTGCGAGCCGCGCGCCGCTCGGTGCGCTCGGCCTCGGCGGCGCGAGCCGCGGCCTGGATCGCCGCCTCGCGCTCGCGCTCCTCGCGACGCCTGGCTCGTTCCTTGCTCACAGGGAGTCCACCCAGTTGCGGAACAGCGCGGCGCCGGCGTCGCCGGACTTCTCGGGGTGGAACTGGGTCGCGGTCAGCGGGCCGTTCTCGACGGCGGCGACGAAGCGGTCCCCGCCGTGCTCGGTCCAGTGGACCAGTGGCGCACGGGTCCGGTCGTTGGTGACCAGCTTCCAGTCGCGGACGCCGTACGAGTGCACGAAGTAGAAGCGCTCGCCCTCGATGCCCTTGAACAGCGTCGTCCCCGGCTCGACCTCGAGGGTGTTCCATCCCATGTGGGGCACGACCGGCGCCTCGAGGCGCTCGACCACGCCCGGCCACTCGTCGCAGCCCTCGGTCTCGACGCCGTGCTCGACCCCGCGCTCGAACAGGATCTGCATGCCGACGCAGATCCCCAGCACCGGCCGGCCGCCGGACAGCCGGCGCCCGATGATCCGCTCGCCCTTGATCGCGCGCAGGCCCTGCATGCAGGCGGCGTACGCGCCGACGCCGGGCACCAGCAGGCCGTCAGCGTTCAGCGCCGTGTCGAAGTCACTGGTCAGCGTGACGTCGGCACCGGCGCGCTCGACCGCGCGGACGGCCGAGCGCAGGTTGCCCGAGCCGTAGTCGAGGACGACGACCGACTTCAATCGGGGTCCCCGCTGTGCTGTGCGGCGGAGGAGCGAAGCGGGGGAGGCGCAGAACACCGTGGGGTGATCACAGCGAACCCTTGGTGCTCGGCACGCCGGTCTCGCGCGGGTCGATGGCGATCGCGTCGCGGAACGCCCGGGCGAACGCCTTGAACTGCGTCTCCACGATGTGGTGCGGCTCGCGGCCGGCCAGCACCCGCACGTGCAGCGCGAGGTGCGCGTGGAACGCGATCGTCTCGAAGACGTGCTGGGTCAGCGACCCGAGGTAGTCGCCTCCGAGCAGGACGTACTGCTGCCCCTCCGGCTCGCCGGTGTGCACGCAGTACGGGCGTCCGGAGACGTCGACGACGGCCTGGACCAGCGCCTCGTCGAGCGGCACGGTCGCGTCGCCGAAGCGGCGGACGCCGACCTTGTCACCGAGCGCCTCGCGCAGCGCCTGGCCGAGCACGATCGCGGTGTCCTCGACGGTGTGGTGGGCGTCGATGTGGGTGTCGCCCTCGGTCTGGACGGTGAGGTCGAGCAGCGCGTGCCGGCCGAACGCGTCGAGCATGTGGTCGTAGAACCCGACGCCGGTGGAGATGTCGGTGCGGCCGGTGCCGTCGAGGTTCACCTCGACGAGGACCTTCGACTCCTTGGTCTGCCGCTCGATGCGGGCGGTGCGACTCATCTCAGAACCTCCGTCAGTGCCTTCTTGAACGCCATCATCTCGTCTGCGGTGCCGATCGACACACGAAGCCACCCGTCGGGACCGGTCTCGCGGATCAGCACGCCCCGGTCGAGCAGGCCCTGCCAGACAGCATGACGGTCCTCGAAGGTGCCGAACAACGCGAAATTCGCGTCGCTGTCCGCCACCGCCAGGCCCTGCGCGCGCAGCCAGTCGACGGTCGCGTCGCGCTCGGCGCGGAGCTCGTCGACCTTCCCGAGCAGCTCGGGCGCGTGCCGCAGCGCCGCGAGTGCGGTCGCCTGGGTGACCGCGGACAGGTGGTACGGCAGCCGCACCACCCGGATCGCGTCGCAGATCGCCGGGTCCGCGGCGAGGTAGCCGAGCCGCAGCCCGGCCGCCGCGAACGCCTTGCTCATCGTGCGGGTGACGACCAGGTTGCGGTGCTCGGGCAGCAGCTCGATCGCGCTGCGCACGCCCTCGCGCCGGAACTCGCCGTACGCCTCGTCGATGACGACGAGCCCGTCGCCGGCCGCCTCGCAGAGCGTGGCGATCGCGTCGAACGGCAGGGCGGTGCCCGTCGGGTTGTTGGGGCTCGGCAGCAGCACGACGCTCGGCTGCTGCTCCTTGACGAGGTCGTGGGCGTGGTCGAGGTCGAGCGAGAAGTCCGTCTCGCGGCGCCCGGCGACCCACTCGGTCAGCGAGTCCCGGGCGTACTCCGGGTACATCGAGTACGTCGGCGCGAAGCTCAGCGCGACGCGGCCGGGACCGCCGAACGCCTGCAGCAACTGGAGCATGACCTCGTTCGAGCCGTTGGCCGCCCACACCTGCTCGGGCGTGACGCCGTGGCCGAGGTACGCCGCCAGCGCGGCGCGGAGCTCGGTGAACTCGCGGTCCGGGTAGCGGTTCAGGGTCGTGGCGGCCTCGGAGACGGCGCGCGCGATGTCCGCGACGCACTCCGGCGAGGGGCCGTAGGGGTTCTCGTTGACGTTGAGCTGCACCGGGACGTCGAGCTGAGGAGCGCCGTACGGCTCGATCCCCTTCAGCTCCTCCCGCAGCGGAGGCCAGCTCATCGCTCGAACCGCACCGAGACCGCGGCGCCGTGCCCGGGCAGGTCCTCGGCGTTGGCGAGCGTGACGACGTGCCCGGCGACGGCCTCGAGGGCGTCGCGGGAGTAGTCGACGACGTGCACGGACTTCGTGAACGCGCGCACCGACAGGCCGCTGCTGTGGCAGGCGCAGCCAGCCGTGGGAAGCACGTGGTTGGAGCCGGCGCAGTAGTCGCCGAGGCTCACCGGGGCGTACTGACCCACGAAGATCGCGCCCGCGTTGCGCACCCGGGCCGCCCAGGCCGAGGCGTCCTCGGTGTGGATCTCGAGGTGCTCGGCGGCGTACGCGTTGACGACGTCCAGGCCCTGCTCGAGGTCGTCCACCAGCACGATGCCGGACTGCGGGCCGGAGAGGCTGGTGCGGATCCGCTCGACGTGACGGGTCACCGAGACCTGCTTGTCGAGCTCGGCCTCCACCTCGCCGGCCAGCCGCTCGCTCGGCGTGACCAGCACGGACGCCGCCAGCGGGTCGTGCTCTGCCTGGCTGATCAGGTCCGCTGCGACGTACGCCGCGTCCGCGGTGTCGTCGGCGAGGATCGCGATCTCGGTCGGGCCGGCCTCGGAGTCGATGCCGACCTGGCCCTTGAGCAGTCGCTTCGCGGTGACCGTGTAGATGTTGCCGGGGCCGGTCACCAGGTCGACCTTGGCGCACGGGCCCACGCCGTACGCGAACATCGCGATCGCCTGGGCGCCGCCGACGGCGTACACCTCCTCGACGCCGAGCAGCGCGCACGCCGCCAGGATCGTCGGGTGGACGGAGCCACCGAACTCCTTCTGCGGCGGGCTGGACAGCGCGATCGAGCCGACGCCCGCGGTCTGGGCGGGCACGACGTTCATCAGCACGCTGGAGACCAGCGGCGCCAGGCCACCGGGGACGTAGAGGCCGACGCGGTCGACCGGCACCTTGCGGTGGGTCACCCGGGCGCCGGGGCCGAGGTCGGTCACGGCGTCCTGCTCGAGCTCGTTGGCGCAGGTCGCGCGCAGCCGGCGGATCGACTCCTCCAGCGCGGCGCGGATCGCCGGGTCGAGCTCGGTCAGCGCAGCGGCGATGTCGGCCGCGGGCACGCGGATCTCGTCGACGGTGACGCCGTCGAACTTCTCGCCGAACTCGCGGATCGCGTCCAGCCCTCGGGTGCGCACCGCCTCGCAGATCGCATGCACCGCGGGCACCGCCGCCTCGACGTCGAAGTCCGCGCGGGGCACGGCGGCGCGATAGTCGACGCCTCCGCGGTCGGCGCCTCGCAGGTCGATGCGCTGGATCATGACTCGATTCTACGAGCCGGAGCCGGTCCTCCCCGATCGGCGACAGTGGCTGGACTACGTTGAGGGTGTGACCGACACGCTGCCGATGTTCCCGCTGAACGCGGTGCTGTTCCCCGGCGTCAGCGTGCCGCTCACCGTGTTCGAGGACCGCTACCGCGCGCTGGTCCACCACCTGCTGCGCGTATCGGACCCCGCGGAGCGGGTGTTCGGGTCCGTCGGCATCCGTGAGGGCTACGAGGTCGGCGACCACGGGTCCCAGTCCTTGTACCGCGTCGGCTGCAAGATGCAGCTCACCGAGATCGAGGAGAACCCGGACGGCACGTTCGAGGTGGTCGCGGTCGGCCTGGAGCGGATCCAGCTCGACAGCCTGGAGACGCAGGGGCTCTTCCCGGTCGGCCACGTCACCGAGCGGCCCGACTCCACGGCGGTGGTGCCCGAGTCCGTGCTGGAGCGGGCCAGGATCGCGTTCACGGCGTACCGCGCGGCGCTGGCCGACATCCGCTCCGACCCGTACGAAGGCGCACTCCCCCGCGACCCGACGTACCTCTCCTGGACGCTGGCCGCCCTGGCGCCGCTGCCGATGCCCGAGCGCCAGTCGTTGCTGGAGGCCGAGGACGCCGCCGAGCGGCTGATCCTGGTGACCGACCTGCTGCGCGACGAGCTGCGCGCGATGAACGTGATCCCGTCCCTCCCCGCCACCGAGGTGGCTCGCACCAGGTGGTCTCCCAACTAGCGATGGCGAAGAAGAAGTCGGCCGGCGGCACGCCGGCCACGGTCGCGCTGACCGCTGCCGGCGTCGCGTTCGAGCTCCACGAGTACACCCACGACCCGCGCGCGGCGTCGTTCGGGCTGGAGGCCGCCGAGGCGCTCGGCCTCGAGCCCGCGCAGGTGTTCAAGACCTTGATGGCGAACGTCGACGGCAGGCTGACCGTCGGCATCGTGCCGGTGTCCGGGCAGCTCGACCTCAAGGCGCTGGCCCGCGCGGCCGGGGGCAGCAAGGCGGTGATGGCCGAGGTCGCCGCGGCCGAGCGGGCCACCGGGTACGTCGCCGGCGGCATCTCCCCGATCGGCCAGAAGCGGGCGCACCCGACCGTGCTCGACGAGTCCGCGCTCGGCTACGACACCGTCTACGTCTCCGGCGGTCGACGCGGCCTCGACCTCGGGATCGCGCCGGGCGACCTGGTGCGGGTGACCGGCGCGACGGTGGCAGCGATCGCGCGCTAGGTACTGGGTCTCGACACGCCGGTCGCCACCATCAGCGGATCCGCTGGCGCGTCTCCACTAGTCCGTCGTGACCTTCACGACGGCGTGCACCGCGTCGTCGTCGAGCCAGGTGCTGAGGCCGAACGCGTCGAGCGGGTCGAGGTTCTCGCGCGCCTCCTCGTCGTCGTGCCAGAGCCCGGTGAGCCACTCGGCGTCGAGGTCGACGTAGACGATCCCCGAGGCACCGTCGGCGTGCTCGACGACGTCGCGGAAGGCGTCCTCGTCGCCGAGGCCACCGTCCTCGACCAGCAGGCCGCGGTAATCGGCGTCGGGACCGACCACCACGACCCCGTCGCCCTGGTCGGAGTCGATGAGGCCGGCGTCCGGGCCGACGATCTCGCGCAGCTTGTCGAGGACGGAGTCGATCTCGTCGGGGTCGCCGCTGAGCTTGACGCCGGTCGGGAAGTCGTCGGGCTCGCTGCTGGCGAACAGACCGTCGGGGTCGAAGTCCGGCCCGATCGCGATCGCCACCGAGTCGCCGAGGAGGGTCTGGACGTCGTCGGGCAGGTCCAGGCCGGTCTCCTCGCTGATCTGGTCCATCAGCTCGTCGGCGGTGCTGCCCTCGCCGGCGGCGATCTGGTCGACCAGGTCGGCGAACCAGTCCTCGCCGAACGCCAGGCCGACCGCGACCGCGGTGTCGGCAGGCAGGGTCGAGACCGTGTCGCCGGCCTGGTCACCGGAGGTGACCGCGTCGCCGTACTCTCCGGCGTCGCCTGCGAGCTCGAGCTCGAGGCCGCCGTCGTCGAAGCGGACCGTCGCAGCGGCGCCCTCGAAGTCCTCGAGCGCCTCGGTGATCTCGTCCTCGGCCGCCGGGTCCTCGAGCGCGTAGCCCTCGCAGGGCGCTTCGCAGTCGATCGGCGGGGCGAGGGCCTGCCCCATCCCGCCGAAGAAGTCGAGCTCCTCGGCGATCAAGGCGCCCGCCTCGGGGGCGGCGTACAGCGACACGATGCCGGGGTCGCCGGCCGCGTCGGTCCAGCGGGTGAAGTCGTCGTCGTCGGACAGCGGCGCGTCCGCGGCGTCCTCGGAGACCCGGTCCACGATCTCCTGGGTCTCGCCGACCAGCGCCCACCCGTCCGCGATCACCCAGGCGCCCTCGCCGTCGGCGCAGTCGCTCAGCTTGCGCAGTCCCTCGTCGGCTGCGTCCTCGTCGCCGACCTGGAGCACGAACACCGGGTCCGGCTCCTCGTTGCCGGCGTCGACCGCCGCGATCGCGAACCGGTCGCCCAGCCAGGTCTCGATGTCGTCGGCGTAGTCGAGGTCGGCGCAGCCGCCCGAGTCCTGGATCTTCTCGAAGATCCACTGCCGGACGTCGTCGTCGGTGTCGAGGCCGACCTCGTCCTCGAACGCCGGGAACTTCTGCAGCGTGCGCAGCGCCTCGATCTTCTGCCCGCCGCTCGGGTCGAGGTCGATGCTCGCGTAGGCGATCGTGGTCTCCGGAAGCGCCTCGGCCGGCTGCGCCCCGGTCGCGAAGAACGACCAGGCCGCCCAGGCACCGGCGCCCAGCAGCGCCACCCCGGCCACGATCCCGCCCGCGACCAGCGCGGTCCTGCGCCCGGACCCGGTCGATGCCGGCGGGAGCGGGCCTCCGGACCCGATGTCGAGATACTCGCTGCTGCTCACGGGGCGACTTTACCCAGCAGGCAGGTCCTCCGGCTGCGGTTGGCGCCGCGGGCTGAGTCCGATGAACACCAGGGCCACGGCGACCAGGGCCCCCGCCGGAAAGGCGATCCAGGGGCTCCAATCGGAGACGGTGAGGCTCCCGGGCAGGCGCGCGCCGTCGACCGCGGTCCTCGCGAGCTCCTGCGGGTCGGTCGGCCCGAGGGCGGCTCCGACGCGGATCATCACGAGCGTCGCCAGCACCGAGCCGACCACCACAGCCGCCAGGGTGACCAGCGGGACCCGGTCGAGGAACAGCGCGGCCAGCGCTCCGACCAGTAGCCCGGTGGCACTCGCGACCACGACGTACCACCCGGTGCCGGAGAACTGCCCCTGCAGGGCGGCCTCGTCCTCGGCCATCCACTGGTGGTCGTAGACCAGGCCGTACGGCGCGGTCCAGATCCACTCCCACACGAAGGCGGCCACGATGCCCGCGACGGCGAAGATGGCGAGGATCAGGACGGCGTCCACCCAGGCCGGTCGCGTCCGCGTCAGCCGGTCAGGCATCCGGGACCCAGCAGGTGCTTGAGGTCGGCGTACAGGGCCGGGCTGGGCGTGACACGGTGGCGCTCGAGGTTGAGCACGATGGTCTTGTCGCGCATCCGCAGTCGGAGGTGCACCTCGTTGGCCCCGGCGTGCGTGGCCAGGACGTCCTTGAGGTGGCCGACCACGGCGTCGTTGACCCGGGTCTGCGGGAGGTTGATCACCACGGGACCGGTCGGGCCCGCGCTGGTGTCGACCAGGCTGAGCTCCTGCCCCATGATCTCGGGCTGGTCCTTGCTGCGCGAGAGCCGTCCCTTGACGGTGATGATCGCGTCGTCGGCGACCAGGTGGCCGCACAGCTGCCAGGCGCTCGGGAACAGCAGGACGTCGATCGCACCGTCGAGGTCCTCCACGGTGACCAGCGCCCAGGCGTCGCCGCGCTTGGTGATCTTGCGCTGCACGGAGGTGACCAGGCCGGAGACCGTGATCGGGCTGCCGTCCTGGCGGTTCTCGTCCATCATCAGCTGGCCGATGGTGCAGTCGGTGCCGTTGGCGAGCAGGTGCTCGAGGCCGAGCAGCGGGTGGTCGGAGACGTAGAGGCCGAGCATGCCGCGCTCGAAGCCGAGCAACGTCATCTTGTCCCACTCGTCGATCTCGGGGATCGCGACGCTGACGTCGAAGCCGACCTCCTCAGCGGTGTCGAGACCGCCGAACAGGGAGTCCTGGCCCTCGTCCTCGCGCTTGAGGCCGGCGTACCGGTCGGTCGCCTCCTCGTGGATGAGGTGCAGCGCGCGGCGCTTGTGCTTCATGTCGTCGAACGCGCCGGCGTAGATCAGCGACTCGATGACCCGCTTGTTGCAGACGTTGGCCGGGACCTTCGACAGGAAGTCGTTGAAGTTCTCGTAGCGCGACCCCTCGCGCCCCGAGACGATCCCGTCGACGACGTTCGCGCCGACGTTGCGGATCGCGGTGAGGCCGAAGCGGACGTCGTTGCCGACCGGGGTGAAGTTGTGGGCGGACTCGTTGACGTCCGGCGGGAGGACCTGGATCTTCATCCGGCGGCACTCGTTGAGGTAGATCGCCATCTTGTCCTTGTCGTCCCGTGCGGACGTCAGGAGCGCGGCCATGTACTCGGCCGGGTAGTTGGCCTTGAGGTAGGCGGTCCAGTACGTGATGACGCCGTACGCAGCGGAGTGCGACTTGTTGAACGCGTAGTCGGCGAACGGGACGAGGATCTCCCAGAGCGTCTTGACGGCGTCCTGGGGGTAGCCCCGCTCGAGCATGCCGGCCTCGAAGCCGGCGTACTGCTTGTCGAGCTCCTCCTTCTTCTTCTTGCCCATGGCGCGGCGCATGTTGTCTGCGGCGCCGAGCGAGAAGCCGGCGAGCACCTGGGCGATCGCCATGACCTGCTCCTGGTACACGATCAGGCCGTAGGTCTCCCCCAGCACCGGCTCGAGAGCCTCGGCCAGCGCGGGGTGGATCGGCTCGATCGGCTGGCGACCGTTCTTGCGGTGGGCGTACTTGTTGTGGGAGTCCGCACCCATCGGGCCCGGGCGGTACAGCGCGCTGACCGCGGTGATGTCGGCGAACTGGTCGGGCTGCATCGAGCGCAGCAGCGCACGCATGCCGCCACCATCGAGCTGGAACACGCCGAGCGTGTCACCGCGGCCCATCAGCTCGTAGGTCGCCCGGTCGTCGAAGGGGAGCTCCTCGAGGACGACCTGCTCGCCGCGGTTGGCCTCGATGTTCGCGACGGCGTCCTCGAGGATGTGCAGGTTGCTCAGGCCGAGGAAGTCCATCTTGACCAGCCCGAGCGACTCGCACATCGGGTAGTCGAACTGGGTGATGACCGCGCCGTCCTGCGGCCGGGCCATCAGCGGCACGATGTCGATCAGCGGCTCGCTGGACATGATCACGCCGGCCGCGTGCACGCCCCAGTTGCGGATCTGGCCCTCGAGGCCGACGGCGGTCTCGTAGATCTTGCGGACGTCGGGGTCCTGGTCGTGCAGCGTGCGGAACTCGCCGCCCTCGCCGTACCGCTTGTGCTCGGCGTTGAAGAGGTCCTTGAGCGCGACGCCCTTGCCCATCACGTCGGCCGGCAGCGCCTTGGTGATCCGGTCGCCGATCGCGAAGCCGTGGTCGAGCACGCGCGCGGCGTCCTTGATCGCGGCCTTGGACTTGAGCCGGCCGAACGTCGCGATCTGGGCGACGCGGTCGGCGCCGTACTTCTGCGTGACGTACTGGATGACCTCGCCGCGGCGGTGGTCGTCGAAGTCGATGTCGAAGTCGGGCATCGACGGACGCTCGGGGTTGAGGAAGCGCTCGAAGAACAGGCCGTGCTCGAGGGGGCACAGGTCGGTGATGCTCAGGGCGTACGCTGCGATCGAGCCGGCGCCGGAGCCACGGCCGGGGCCGACGCGGATGCCGTTGCGCTTGGACCACTGGATGAAGTCGGCAACCACGAGGTAGTACCCGCAGTAGCCCTTCTGGGAGATGATCCCGAGCTCCATCTCGACGCGGTCCTTGACCTCCTGGGTCATCCGGTCGCCGGGGTAGCGCGCCTCGATGCCGCGCCACACCTCCTTGCGGAACCAGCTCTCCTCGGTCTCGCCCTCGGGGACGTCGGCACGGGCCATGTAGCCGCCGGTGGACTCGACGAACTCGACCTCGCAGCGCTCGGCGATCGCGAGCGTGTTGTCGCACGCCTCGGCGAGGTCGAAGCCGCCCCAGAGCTCGCGCATCTCGGCCGCGGACTTGATGTAGTAGCCGCCGCCGTCGAACTTGAGCCGGTTGGTGTCCGAGAGCCGCTTGCCCGACGCGACGCAGATCAGGGCGTCGTGGGCGTCGGCGTCCTCGGGGTTGTTGTAGTGCGAGTCGTTGGTGGCCAGCGGCGGGATGCCGAGCTCGCGGCCGAGCTTGAGCAGGTCGTCGCGGACCCGCTTCTCGATGGAGATGCCGTGGTCCATCAGCTCGAGGAAGACGTTCTCGCGGCCGAAGATGTCCTGCAGCTCGCCGGCCTCGCGGACCGCCTCGTCCCACTGCCCCAGGCGCAGCCGGGTCTGGATCGCACCGCTGGGGCAGCCGGTGCTGACGATCAGGCCCTTGCTGTGCTCCTGGAGGATCTCCTTGTCCATCCGGGGCTTGTAGAAGAAGCCCTCGAGGCTGGACCGGGACGAGAGCCGGAACAGGTTGTGCATGCCCTCGGTGTTCTCGGCCCACATCGTCATGTGGGTGTACGCACCGGCACCGGCGACGTCGTTGCCGCCCTCCTCCGCGGCGTCACCGCTGCCCCACCGGACCCGCTTGCGCTCGCCGCGCGGGGTGCCCGGGGTGATGTAGGCCTCGATGCCGATGATCGGCTTCACGCCGTACTTGCGGGCCTTGGAGTAGAAGTCGAACGCGCCGTGCAGGTTGCCGTGGTCGGTCATCGCGATGGCGGGCATGCCCTGCTCGACCACCCGCGAGAACAGCCCGTCGAGCAGTGAGGCGCCGTCGAGCATGGAGTACTCGGTGTGGACGTGCAGGTGGACGAAGGAGTCCTGGGAGCCGTTCGCCATCGTCGCGGGCTACTCCTCAATCGCATCGTGCGGGCATGCTGGAACAAGGCCACGATCACGTCGCGACGGCGCCTTGGGGGAAGGACGCCAGACTACGCGACCGCTGGACCCGATGTTGGCACCCGCCGCCGACATCGTGTCCTCACAGCTCGGTCGCCGCGTCGATGCTCTCGGTGATGATCGCGTGCACGATCCGGGCCAGTCGCTCGTGGCCCAGCGCCGGCGCGCGCTCCGCCAGGGCGGCGGCGATCTGCTGCTCGCGCTCGGCGTCGCGGGTGGACCCGCCCTTGTGGTCCTGGACGGCGCGGGTCAGCGCCGCGCGGCGGGCCAGCAGGTCGCCGAGCTGCTCGTCGACGTCGTCGATCAGGCCGCGGTAGAACCGCAGCGGGTCGGCGCCGGCCCAGGCCATCCGGACGTCCGGGGCCTTCTCCTCGTTGCCGTCGCCGTCGGTCCGCTCGAGCTCGACCAGGCCGTGGCGCGCGTAGAACCCGCGGGCCGGGGTGTTCATCTCGAAGACCCACAGGCAGAACCCGTCGGGCTGCTGCGCCTTCACGACGTCCAGCAGCGCCGAGCCGACGCCGGCGCCGGCGTGCGCGGGAAGCACGTAGAGGTCGTCCAGCCAGCCGGGCGTGATGCGGGCGTACCCGACGACGGCGCCGCCGGACTCGGCGACCCAGACGTCGTCGGCCGCGAGCCTGGCGGTCAGCCAGGCCGTGACCTCGTGCTCGGGATGGATCCCCGGCGGCATCGCGGCGGACTCCCGCGACGCGATCTGCACCGCGACGATCGCCGGGAGGTCTGCGTCGGTCGCCGGACGCAGGAGCAGGTCGTCAGTGGGCATCGCGGATCACGTCGAGGGCGTGGGCGAGGTCATCGGGGTACGACGACTCGTACTCGACCTGCTCCCCCGTCTCCGGGTGCTCGAAGCCGAGCCGCATCGCGTGCAGCCACTGGCGCTGCAGACCCACGCGGGCAGCGAGGGTCGGGTCGGCGCCGTACGTCAGGTCGCCCACGCAGGGGTGCTTGAGCGCGGCCATGTGCACCCGGATCTGGTGGGTGCGCCCGGTCTCGAGGTGGACCTCGAGCAGGCTCGCGAACCGGTGCGCCTCGAGCGTCTCGTAGTGCGTGACGCTGTGCCGACCGTCGGCCATCACCGCGAACTTGTAGTCGGCCTTCGGGTGCCGCCCGATCGGGGCGTCGATGGTGCCCTCGAGCGGATCGGGGTGACCCTGCACGAGCGCGTGGTAGACCTTGTCGACCGTGCGGTGGCGGAAGGCGTTCTTGAGCACCGAGTAGGCGTGCTCGGACTTGCAGATCACCATCACGCCGGACGTGCCGACGTCGAGACGCTGCACGATCCCCTGCCGCTCGGAGGCGCCGCTGGTGGAGATCCGGAAGCCGGCACCGGCGAGGTGGCCGACCACCGTCGGGCCGGACCAGCCGGGCGACGGGTGCACGGCGACACCGACGGGCTTGTCGATCACGACGATCGCGTCGTCGTCGTGGATGATCCTGATCCCCTCGACGACCTCCGGCACGACGGCCAGCGGGTCCGCCTCGATCGGGATCGTCACGTCGAGGGTGGAGCCGGGCAGCACCCGGTCGCTCTTGCCGACGGTCGAGCCGTCGAGCAGGACGTAGCCCTGGGAGATGAGGTCCGCGGAGCGGGTCCGCGACAGCCCGAACAGCCGCGCCATCGCCGCGTCGACGCGCTCGCCGTCGAGGCCTTCGGGCACGGTGAGGACCCGGTGGTCGGCGCCGCTCACTTCTCGTCCTTCGGCACGCGGGTGCCGTCGATCCGGATGCCGCGGTAGACCTGGATCAGGATCAGCACCGCCGCCGCGTTGATGCAGATGTCCGCGACGTTGAAGACCGGCCAGTTCGGGAGCATGAAGAAGTCGATGACGTGGCCGCGCAGCGGTCCCGGCTCGCGCAGCATCCGGTCGGTGAGGTTGCCCGACACCCCGGCGAGGAGGAGACCGAGGGCCACGGCCCATCCGGCGCTGCCGATGCGGCGTACGAGGTAGAGGATCACCAGCACGGCCGCGATCGCGAGGCAGGTGAAGACGGCGGTGTAGCCGGTGCCCGTGCTGAACGCCGCGCCCGGGTTGCGCACCAGGTGCAGGACGAGGAAGTCGCCGATCAGCTCGACGTCGGGCCCGTCCGACAGGTGCTCGACGGCCAGGACCTTCGAGACCACATCGACGGTGTACGCCGCGAGGGCGACCGCCGCGAAGAGGGCGAGGTACCGGAGCCGCAAGCCGCGGGGTCGGGTCGCCTGGATGTCGTCCGGTTCGTTCGCGTCGCCGGTCAGCGACGCTCCTCGCGCTGCTTGCATGTCATGCACAGTGTGGCACGCGGGAACGCCATCAGCCGCATCTTCCCGATCGGGTTGCCGCACGACTCGCAGACGCCGTACGTGCCGTCGTCGATGCGTGCCAGGGCCCGGTCGATCTGGGCCAGCTTGTCGCGCTCGCTGTTGAGCACGGTCAGCTCGTGGTCGCGCTCGAAGCTGGTCGCGCCGACGTCGGCCTGGTCCTGCCCGGCGCCGTCACCGGAGTCGCGCATCAGGCCGTTGAGCTCGGAGTCGAGGCTCTCGATGATCTCGTTGCTGTGCTCGCGCTGCTCGTGCAGCTCGTCGAGCACCTCCTTGAGCTCGGCCTTGGTCCACGCGGCCTCGCCGGCCTGGACGACCAGGGCGCTGACCGGCGCCTTGCGGGCGGGCGTCTTCTTGGCCGGAGCGGCCTTCTTGGCAGGCACGGCCTTCGTGGCGGGAGGCTTGGACGCAGCCACCTTGGCGGGTGCCGCCTTCTTGGCCGGTGCCGCCTTCTTGGCCGGTGCCGCCTTCTTGGCCGGTGCCGCCTTCTTCGCGGGAGCCGCCTTCTTCGCGGGAGCCGCCTTCTTCGCGGGAGCCGCCTTCTTGGCCGGCGTCGCCTTGGCCGCCACGGTCTTGCGGGTCGGCGTCGTCTTCGCCGCGGTCCCGTTGGTGGCCTTCGTGGCCTTCTTGGCAGGTGCCTTCTTCGCGATCACCTTGCGGGCCGCGGAGGCCGCCTGTCCGGCGAGCGACTTCCTCGTGCTGCGAGCCATGGGACGGTCTCCTCCGGGCATCGGCGGCTGTGGGCTGTGCCACAGGTGTGCGTGGAGGGTAGCCGGTGACCCCAGGCGCCTCAAATCAGGCGCACCGGGGAACGCCGAAACGACCGGCCCCCGAGCGGGGACCGGTCGTGTCGAGCTGGTGCTGGTGGAGCCTTAGGACTCGTCCTCGCCGAGGATCGAGCGGAGCCGCTTCGGGGCCGGCTGGTCGTCGCCGGCGGCCGCCGGCTCCGAGCCGACGCCGAGCGCCTCGAGCTGCTGACTGAAGTAGCTCTTCAGGCGGGAGCGGTACTCGCGCTCGAACGAGCGGAGGTTCTCCACGTCCAGGTTGAGCTTGTCCCGCTCCTTCTCGAGGTCGCCGAACATCTGGCGACGGCGCTCGGCGGTCTCGGAGTCGAGCATCTGCGCGCGGGTGCGGGCGTCGGACTCGAGGCGGTCGGCCTTGACCTTCGACTCCGACTCCAGGCGCTCGGCCTTGGTGCGCGCCTCGCCGACGATCTTGTCGGCCTCGTTCTTCGCGTCCTCGACGAGCTCGTCGGCGTTGCGCGTCGCGATCTCGAGCAGGCGGGCCGCGGCGTTGGACGCCTGCGGGACCGTCTCGACGCGGATCGTCTCGACCGGGCTCGCGGCCACGACCGGCGCGGGGGCCGCGACCGGCTCCGGCTCGGGCTCCGGCTCGGGCGCCTTCTCCTCGACCACCGGCTGCGGCGCAGTCTCGGTGACCCCGCCACCGACGCCGCCACCGCTCTGCGCGGACGACAGCTTCGACCTGAGGTCGTCGTTCTCCTTGGTGAGTCGGGCCAGCTCGGCCTCCACCTCGTCGAGGAACTGGTCGACCTCACCCATGTCGTAGCCCTCACGGAGCCGGACGGGAGTAAAGCGCTTGTTGCTCACGTCCTCAGGCGTCAGCGGCATGACCTCACCCATTCATCACTCGTCAACGGAATCGTCTACGTACTCGTCAAGCAACTATCGGTCGAACAATAGCGTCTGTGCTGATCACAACATCACCAGCACCAGTGTGCACCCGAATCACAGTCCGAAAAGGTTCCGATTGACGGTGAGCAGCACATAGGCAGCGATCATCACGATCAGGAAGCTCAGGTCCAGCGCGACGCTCCCGATGCGCAGCGGCGGGATCACCCGGCGCAGCGCCTTGATCGGCGGGTCGGTCGTGGAGTACACGCCCTCGAGCGCGACGAGCAGGACGCCGTGCGGCGACCACGACCGGGCGAAGACCTGGACCCAGTCCACGACGAACCGGACCCACAGCAGTGCGATGAAGGTCCACAGGACGACCTCCAGCACGATTCCAACAGCTTCCACGTGACAGCGCGTCCTAGCTCTGGTTGAAGAATCCGCCCTCGACGATGCGCTGCTTGTCCTCGGCAGCGACCGAGACGTTAGGCGGAGAGAGCAGGAACACCTTGTTGGTGATGCGCTCGATGGTGCCACGAGTGGCAAACACGAGCCCAGCCGCGAAGTCGACGAGACGCTTGGCGTCGGCGTCGTCCATCTCGGAGAGGTTCATGATGACCGGAGTGCCCTCGCGGAAGTTCTCGCCGACGGAGCGCGCCTCGTTGTAGGTGCGCGGGTGCAGGGTCGTGATGCGGGACAGCTCGGCCACCACTCCAGTAGGTCCGGTCGCCGGACGGCGGCGCTCGGAGAGGTCGGACACGGGTGCGGGCGCAGGCGTGCGGCTCGGCTTGGCCGGGCGGACGGCGACCGGAGCGGTCTCCTGGGTCTCGAACTCGTCGTACTCGTTGTACTCGTCGTCGTATCGTCCGGTGTCCTCGAGCAGGCCGAGGTACTCGCCGATCCTGCGCATCGCGCCGCTCATGCCTGTGTCCTCCGGTGATGGTGTGGTGATTGGGACATTACTGGACCGAGGGCCTCGAACCGAGGACCGCCGAGCCGATCCGTACGTGTGTCGCGCCATGTCGTACGGCGTGCTCCAGGTCGCCGCTCATGCCCGCCGAGAGCCAGGTCGCGCCGGGGTGGTCGACGAGCAGGTCGCGGTGGATCGCGGCCAGCCGCTCGAACGCCGGTGCGGGGTCCGCGCCGAGGGGCGCGACAGCCATCAGTCCGCGCATCTGCAGCGGCTCTGTCTCGGCGACCTTCGCAGCGAGGGCCGCCAGGTCGGCAGGGTCGGCGCCGGCGCGGCCCTCACGCCCGGGCGGGTCGAGGCTGACCTGGAGCAGGACGTCGATCGGCCGTCCCGGACGGGCGAGCGGCGCGACCAGCTTGGCGCGGTCGACGGACTCGACGACGTCGGCGTACGCCGCCACCGCCGCAGCCTTGTTGCTCTGCAGCCCGCCGATGAAGTGCCAGGTGAGGTCGAGGTCGGCGCACTCGGCGGCCTTGGCCTCCGCCTCCTGGTGACGGTTCTCCCCCACGTCGGTGACACCGAGGTCGGCGAGCAGGCGTACGTCGCTCGCGGGGAAGTACTTCGTCACCACGACCAGCCGGACCTCACCGGGGTCGCGACCCGCGTCGGCGCAGGCGGCGGCGATCCGGTCCTTCACGACCGCGAGGTTGGCGGCGATCTCGTCGCGCCGGCTCATGCGGTCCTCCAGACGACGCCGGCGAGGCGGCCGGCGGCGGCGCCGTCGCGCCGGTAGGAGTGGAGGCGCTCGTCCTCGCGGGTGCAGCCACCGACCTCGACGACCGGCACGCCGGCCGCGGTGAGCTGGGCCAGCACCCCCGCGCCCAGGTCGAGGGACGGCGTGCCCCACGTGGTGGTCGCGCGCGTCGCCGGCACCGTGGCCGCGATGTCCTCGCGCATCTCCTCGGGCACCTCGTAGCAGCCGCCGCAGATGTGCGGGCCGACCCAGGCGCGCAGGCCGTCGGCCCCGAGCTCGCGGAGCCGCTCGACGGTCGCCGTGACCACGCCGCGGCGTACCCCTTCGCGGCCCGCGTGCGCCGCCCCGATCTCACCGGTCTCGGCGACGAGCACGACCGGGACGCAGTCGGCCGCTCGGGTCAGCAGCGCGACACCGACGTCGGTTGTCACCAATCCGTCGGCATCCGGGAACCCGTCGGTGGTCGTCACCTCGTGCACGGTCGCGCCGTGCACCTGGTGCATGAGGTACGGCGTCGCGCCGGTCGCCGACGCGAGCTCGGCCAGCCCCGCGGCCCGGACGTCGTCCGGAGCGAGGTCACCGAGGTCGAGCGAGGCGTCCGTGAACGCGACCGACACCGTACCGGTCGCGACCGGCACGGTGTCGTGGAAGAGGAAAGTCACACGCAGCAGATCACTTGAGGAAGTCGGGGATGTCCAGGTCGTCGTCGTCGAACTGGACCTGCGTCGGCGCCGGCCGTGGCGTGGTCGGTGCCGAAGCCTGGGCGTTGGCGGCCACCTTCTCCCTGGCCTCCTCGGTGGCCTCCGGGGCGGCGGCGGGCTTGGCGGCCGGGGCCGATGCCTGCCGGGGCTCGCGCCGCAGCACGGTGCCCTCGTCGCGACGCTTCGGCATGCCGCCGTCGAAGCCGGCCGCGATCACCGTCACCCGGACCTCGTCGCCGAGCGCGTCGTCGATGGTCGCGCCGAAGATGATGTTGGCCTCGGGGTGCACGGCCTCGGCCACCAGGGCGGCGGCCTCGTTGATCTCGAACAGGCCGAGGTCGGAGCCGCCGGCGATCGAGAGCAGCACGCCGTGGGCGCCGTCGATGCTCGCCTCGAGCAGCGGGCTGGAGACGGCCATCTCGGCGGCGGCGACCGAGCGGTCCTCGCCACGCGCGGAGCCGATGCCCATGAGCGCGGAGCCGGCGTTCGACATCACGGACTTCACGTCGGCGAAGTCGAGGTTGATCAGGCCCGGGGTGGTGATCAGGTCGGTGATGCCGGAGACACCCTGCAGCAGCACCTGGTCGGCCTGCTTGAACGCGTCGAGCACCGAGACGTTGCGGTCGCTGATCGACAGCAGCCGGTCGTTCGGGATGACGATCAGGGTGTCGACCTCCTCGCGGAGCTGCTCGATGCCCTCGTCGGCGGAGTTCGCCCGGCGGCGACCCTCGAACGCGAACGGCCGGGTCACGACGCCGATGGTCAGCGCGCCGAGGCTGCGGGCGATCCGAGCCACGACGGGTGCGCCGCCGGTGCCGGTGCCGCCACCCTCGCCGGCGGTCACGAACACCATGTCGGCGCCCTTGATGACCTCTTCGATCTCGTCGGCGTGGTCCTCGGCGGCGCGGGCGCCGACCTCCGGGTTCGCGCCGGCACCGAGACCGCGGGTGAGCTCACGACCGATGTCGAGCTTCACGTCGGCGTCGCTCATCAGCAGCGCCTGCGCGTCGGTGTTGATCGCGATGAACTCGACGCCCTTGAGGCCGACCTCGATCATCCGGTTGACGGCGTTGACACCACCACCACCGATGCCCACGACCTTGATGATGGCCAGGTAGTTCTGTGCTGCTGCCACGGCTTTCGCCCTTCGCTTGGTGCGGATGTCTTGTCGGCGTGTCCCTCAACCCTGACCCTCAGGCTGAGGGTTATAGTTATGTCAACCTCGCCGTGGTCACGACACTAGGCAGCCGAATCGCCGGATCCGTGGCGACACGCCGCGCTGATGGTGTTTCGCGGGGTTGGGTCGCTGGTGGGCGTCGTCGCAGTTTCACCATGTGATGCAGACGAACCGTCACTTCACATGGCCTGCAGACCATGAGAAGTGCAGGTTCACCGACATCACATGGTGAACCTGTGGCTGACGGTCTCGGCCCACTTCGCATCCACAGGACATGCGTCGCGCACCGATCTCCCCCGCTCTCGATGCCAGGCCGGCGGTGGAGGGAGCGACGAGGAAGCCTCGCGCCATGGATCCGCTGCGTCTCCTGACCCAGACCGATGGCTTCTTCACGCGCCGGGAGGCCGACGAGGCGGGGTACGACGACCGTGCCGTCGCTGCCATGGTGCGTTCGCGCGTGTGGACCCGGTTCCGCCGCGGGTACTACGCATTCACGGACGAGTGGACGGCTCTGGACGACGTCGGACGGCACCGGGTCCGCTCGCGAGCCGTGCTCCGCTCGCTCGGCCCCGCGGTCGCGCTCAGTCATGTCTCGGCGGTGATCGCGCACGGCATCGACGTCTGGGGCGTGCCGCTGGACCGGGTTCATGTGACCCGCCTGGACGGTGGCGCCGGACGTGATGAGGCGGGCGTGGTCCACCACGTCGGCGTCTGTCTCGACGGCGACGTGACGATGGTCGGCGGCCTTCAGGTGACGACCGCCGCGCGCAGCGTCCTCGAGGCCGGCACCGGCTGCACGAGCGAGGCCGCCCTGTGCCTGTTCGA
Organism: Nocardioides sp. SR21; assembly: GCF_022761125.1. Taxonomy (GTDB): domain Bacteria; phylum Actinomycetota; class Actinomycetes; order Propionibacteriales; family Nocardioidaceae; genus Nocardioides. Next base: position 86,038 of record NZ_JAKWJR010000011.1, read on the forward strand.
CAGTGGCCTATTCAAGAAGCGCTTCGACCTCGACGAGCTCCATCGCCTCCACCAGCGGCTGGGCGACTGGCCCGGCATGCAGCACCTCCACGTGCCGGTCCGGATGGCCACGCCGAAGTCGCAGAGCATCGGCGAGACCCGCGGGCGATGGCTCTTCCGCTGCCATCACCTGCCCGCGCCCCTCACTCAGCTCGAGGTGTGCGACGCCGCCGGCAAGCTGCTGGGCATCTGCGACTGGGGTTGGCCAGAGCTCGGCCTGCTCGGTGAGTTCGATGGCCGGATCAAGTACGGCCGGCTGCTGAGACCCGGCGAGGACCCCGGCGAGGTCGTGTTCGCGGAGAAGGTCCGCGAGGACAAGATCCGCGAGGCGACAGGCTGCGGCATGGTCCGCCTCATCTGGGCCGACTACGACCGCCCTCACCGGACCGCCGCCCGTGTCGAGCGGCTGCTCGGTCGGACGACGTGAGTCCCAGGTTCACCATGTGATGCAGACGAACCGTCACTTCACATGGCCTGCACACCATGAGAAGTGCGGGTTCGCCTACATAACATGGTGAAACTGCGACAGCAGCAGCCAAGCGGCGACCGCCCGACCTCAGTTGCTGGTGGTCGGCTGCCCGGGGACGCTGACGTCGTACTTCTTCGCCTGCTGGGTCAGCAGGCTCTCGAGCACGGTGGCCTTGAGGTCGGACTCGGCCGCGCTCCCCCAGACGACCAGCCGGCCGTCGCGCAGGACCAGGGAGATCTCGTCGACCGTGGCGACCTCGACGTGGTCGACCGTCGCGGCCAGGTCGCTGGGCATCGCGGCGATCACCAGCGCGCCCTCGCGCAGCGCCTCGCTGCCGGTGTCGGCTCCGGTCTCGACGCGAGGCAGGTCGCCGGGCGCCTTGGTGTAGTCCTCGAAGACCACGCCGTCCTCGTCCATGCCCTGCAGCCGACCACCGATCTCGACGACCGCGACGGCCTCGCGCTCGTCGACGCGGATCAGCACCTGGTCGGGCCACTGGCGCGAGACGTCGGCGGAGCGGACGCCGGCCAGCGCCTCGACGCGGGTGCGGATCCGGTCGAGGTCGACGGTCGCGAGGGCGTCGCCCTCGGGCACGGCCGCGGCCCCGCGGATGTGCGCGTCGCTGAGCTTCTCGGTGCCCTCGACCTGCACGCCCTGCACGGACAGCCAGGAGGAGAAGTAGACGAGCCACACGGCTCCGACGAGGAGGAGTACGGCGACCAGGGCGCCGACGACGTAGCGCCAGGCCAGCCAGCGCCGGGCCCACTGCCGGCGGGCGAACCGCTTGCGGGTCCGCTCGTCGACCTCCACCTCGGTGTCGGTCATCGGAGCAGCTCCAGGACCCGCGGCCCGATCTCGGTCACGGTGCCGGCGCCGAGCGTCAGCACCAGGTCTCCGGGGCGGGCGCGCGCGGCGAGCTCGCCGGCGACGTCGTCGAAGGACGGCACGAACGCGACCCGCTCGGCGGGAAGCGGGACGGCGGCGGCGACGTACCCGCCGGTGATCTCGGGGTCGGCGTCCTCGCGCGCGAGGTAGACGTCGAGCAGGACCACCTCGTCGGCGGCGCCGAGCGCCTCGCCCATCTGGGCGCCGAAGATCCGGGTGCGCGAGACCAGGTGCGGCTGGAACGCGACGATCACGCGGCCGCTGCCGGCGATCGCACGTGCCGCCTGCAGGTCGCCGGCGATCTCGGTCGGGTGGTGGGCGTAGCTGTCGTAGACGCGCACTCCCCCGGCCTCGCCCTTGCGCTCCATGCGCCGCTTGGTCCCGGTGTACGACGCGATCCCGCGCACCAGCGCGGCGGTGTCGAACCCGAGCTCGACGCCGGCGGCCAGCGCCGCGAGCGCGTCGGCGAGGTAGTGCTCGCCCGGCGACCAGAGCGTCACGCCGTCCAGGGCCCCGGGCGCTCCCGCGGACACCGCGACCACCCGACGGCCGGCGGCGCGCTGCCGCTCGGCCAGCGCCGCGGCGCCCGGGTCGTCGACGCAGCACACCAGGAAGCCGGACGGGTCGATCGTGTCGGCGAACTCGTCGAACGCCGCGCGGTAGGCCTCCTCGGTCCCCCAGTTGTCGAGGTGGTCGGCCTCGACGTTGGTGACGATCGCGGCGTACGGCGCGTAGTGCAGGAAGGCGCCGTCGCTCTCGTCGGCCTCGGCCACGAACAGGTCACCGGTGCCGTCGGCCGCGTTGAGGCCGGTCGCGGTGAGGTCGCCGCCGATCGCGTACGACGGGTCCGCGCCCGCGACCTGCAGCGCGATGGTCAGCAGCGAGGTGGTGGTCGTCTTGCCGTGCGTGCCCGCGACCGCGATCACCCGCCGGCCGGCCATCACCGCCGCCAGCGCCGCGGAGCGCGGCAGCACCCGCAGGCCGCGGCGCACCGCCTCGGCGTACTCGGGGTTGTCCTCGCGGACCGCGGTCGAGACCACGATCGTGTCCGCGTCGGCGACCTGGGCGGCATCGTGGCCGAGGTGCACGCGAGCGCCCAGTGCACGCAGGGCCGAGAGGGTCGGCGAGTCCACGCCGTCGCTGCCGCTGACCACGACGCCGCGGGCCAGCATGATCCGCGCGATGCCGGACAGGCCGGCCCCGCCGATGCCGACGAAGTGGACGCGGCCGAGCCGGTCCGCCGGGAGGATCTCGTCGGGGACGGGGACCTTCATCGGGCGACCTCGAGGATGATCCGCGCGAGCTTCTCGTCGGCGTCGCGCGGGATCACCGTCGCCGCGGCTGCGCCCATCGTGGCGAGCCGCGTGGTGTCGGCGGCGAGCGCCGGCACGTTGGCGACGACCCAGTCGGTGGTGAGCTCGGCGTCGTCGACGACCAGCGCCCCGCCGGCCTCGACGACGGGCTTCGCGTTCAGGACCTGCTCGCCGTTGCCGATCGGCAGCGGGACGAACACCGCGGGCAGCCCGACGGCCGCAGCCTCGGTGACGCTGTTGGCACCCGAGCGGCACAGCACCAGGTCGGCGGCGGCGAAGGCGAGGTCCATCCGGTCGATGTACTCGACCACGACGTACGGCACCTCGGTAGCCGCCGGCTCGGCGCCACCGTGCTTGCCCTGCGCGTGCAGCACCTGCACGCCGGCCGCGGCCAGCTGGGCCGCGGCGCCGGAGACCGCCTGGTTGAGACGGCGCGCGCCCTGCGACCCGCCGGTCACCAGCAGCGTCTGCCGGTCCGGGTCGAGGCCGAAGAACGCGCGCGCCTCGGCCCGCAGCGCGGCCCGGTCGAGGCCGGAGATCATCGGCCGGATCGGGAGGCCGACGTACTCCGCGTTCGTGAGAGGCGTGTCCGGGAAGCTCACCGCCACCCGCTGGGCGAACCGGGCGCCGGCCTTGTTCGCCAGGCCGGGTACGGCGTTCTGCTCGTGGATCACCAGCGGGACCTGGCCCTTGCGCACCGCGAGGTAGAGCGGCATCGACACGTAGCCGCCGTACCCGACGACCACGTCGGGCCGGACCCGGTCGAGCACGGCGCGGGTCTCCTTGACCGCGGCGCGGAGCCGGGCCGGGACCTTGAAGAAGTCCGCGTTGGGCTTGCGCGGCAGCGGCACCGGCGGGATCAGCTCGAGCGGGTACCCGGCCTCGGGGACCACCTTGTTCTCGAGGCCGCGCGGCGTGCCGAGGCAGGTGATCTCGACGTCGGGACGGATCCGGCGGAGAGCGTCGGCGGTGGCGAGCAGGGGCGAGGTGTGGCCGGCGGTGCCGCCGCCGGCGAGAAGAACGCGCATCGGTCCCAACCCTAGGAGACGCGGCCCGCCGACAGACCGGCGGAGCGGGCCTTGCGGCGCTGGGCGAGGGCGCGGGCCGCCTCGGGCTCGCGGCGGGCGAAGCCGATCAGCAGCCCGAGCGCGACCAGCGAGGGCACCAGGGCGGAGCCGCCGTACGACACCAGTGGCAGCGGGATGCCGATGACCGGGAGCAGCGCGAGGACCATGCCGACGTTGATCATCATCTGGCCGAGCAGCCACACGACGATGCCGAACGTGGCGTAGCGGACGAACGGGTCCTCGGTGTGGGTCGCGACGCGGATGCCGGCGAACGCGATCGTGAGGAACAGCCCGACCACGAGCAGCGAGCCGACCAGGCCGAGCTCCTCGCCGAGGACAGCGAAGATGAAGTCGGTGTGGGCCTCGGGGAGCGAGCCCCACTTCTGCTGGCTGGCGCCGATGCCCTGGCCGAACACGCCGCCGGTCGACAGCGCCCACAGGCCGTGCGCGGGCTGCCAGCCGGCGCCGGCGAAGTCCTTGAACGGGTCGGCGAAGTTCGTGATCCGCTCGAGGCGCTCGGAGCTGGTCGAGGCCAGCCCCAGCGCGGCGACGGCGACCACGGAGAGCATGAACGCGAACAGTCGGCTCGGTGCGCCGACCACCCAGAGCATGCCGAGCAGGATCGCGAACAGCACCAGCGCGGTGCCGAGGTCGTGGCCGACGACGACCAGCGCGATCACCGCGAGCAGACCAGGAACGACCGGCGTGACGACCTCGTGGAAGCTGTGCAGCCGCTTGTCCTTGAGGGCGTACACGTGCGCGGCCCACAGCACGATCGCGAGCTTGGCGATCTCGGCGGGCTGGATCACGAACGGTCCGACGCCGAGCCAGTTGGTGTTGCCGTTGACCTCGACGCCGAGGCCGGTCTGCGTCAGCGCGAGCAGCACGATCGAGACGATCAGCCCGAGCCAGGCGAACCGGCGCAGCACCCGGTGCGGCATCCGCGAGGCGACCCAGGCGCACGGGACGCCGATCACCACCCAGAGCAGCTGGCGCTTGACCACGGAGTACGAGTCGCCGCCGTTGTGCTCGTAGGAGTACACGCTGGACGCGCTGAGCACCATGATCAGGCCGATGGTGAGCAGCAGAGCGGACGCGCCGAGCAGCAGGTAGTACGCCGTCAGCGGCCGGTCCAGCGCGTGCTTCGCGGCGGCGAACCAGCCGTGCACGGGAGTACGACGGCGACTCGGGACCTCGAAGGGATCCGCGGTGGTCATCGCGTCCCCTCCTTGCCCGGATCAGTCGGTGCTACAGCCTGCGTCGTACGGCGTCGGCGAACGCGTCACCGCGCTCGGCGTAGTTCGCGAACATGTCCATGGAGGCACACCCGGGAGCCAGCAGGACCGTGTCGCCGGGTCGGGCCAGGTCGGCCGCGGCGCCCACGACGCGCTCCATGACGGATCCACGTTCGTGCGCACCAGTCTCGTCGCCGTCGACGACGATGACCGGCACATCCGGCGCGTGTCGCGAAAGCGCGGCGGCGATCACCTCGCGGTCCTGGCCGATGAGGACGACGCCCCGCAGGCGACCCCGGACCGCCTGCACGAGGTCGTCGAAGCGGGCGCCCTTGGCCAGACCGCCGGCGACCCAGACGACCGGGTCGTAGGCCTGCAGCGAGGACTGGGCGGCGTGCGGGTTGGTGGCCTTGGAGTCGTCGACCCAGGTGACACCGTCGCGCTCCCCCACGACCGCGATCCGGTGGCCGTCGGGGCGGAACGCCCGCAGGCCATCGCGCACGGCGGCCTGGGAGACGCCGTGCGCTCGCGCCAGGGCCGCCGCAGCCAGGGCGTTCGCGACGAAGTGCGGCGCGGGCGAGGCGAGGTCCTCCAGCGTGCACAGCTCGGCGGCGCTGGAGTCGCGCTGCTCGACGAACGCCCGGTCGGCCAGGATCTCCTCGACCATGCCGACCATGCCGACCGACGGCATGCCGAGCGTGAAGCCGATCGCGCGGGCGCCCTCCTGGACGTCGGCCTCGCGCACCAACCGCTCGGTCTCGGGGTCGGCGACGTTGTAGACGCAGGCGCGCTCGACGCGCTCGTAGATGCGGCCCTTGTCGGCGGCGTACTCCTCCATCGAGTCGTACCAGTCGAGGTGGTCCTCGGCGACGTTGAGCACCGCGGCCGACTCCGCGCTCATGGAGTACGTGTAGTGCAGCTGGAAGCTCGACAGCTCCACCGCGAACACGTCGTACGGCTCCGGGTCCATCACGGCCTCGACGATCGGCAGCCCCACGTTGCCGACCGCGACGCTGCGCAGGCCGGCGGCGCGCAGGATCGAGTCGAGCATCTGCACGGTGGTCGTCTTGCCGTTCGTGCCGGTGACGCAGAGCCACGGGGTGTGGTGGTGCGGGTCGCGCAGCCGCCAGGCCAGCTCGACCTCGCCCCACACGGGTACGCCGCGCTCGCGCGCCTGGGCGAGCAGCGGCGAGCTCGGCTTCCAGCCCGGCGAGGTGACCACGAGGTCGACGTCGTCGGGCAGCGTCGCGGTCGAGCCGGGGCCGAGGCGTACGTCGGCGCCGAGGACGCGCAGCAGCTCCGCCTTCTCGGCGCGGTCGCCGGCGTCGGACTCGTCGAGCGCGATGACGTCGGCGCCGAGGTGGGTGAGGTTGTCGGCGGCGGCGAAGCCGGACACGCCGAAGCCCGCGACGACGGCCCGGACCCCGGCCCAGGAGTCGTGCCGTCCGAGGTTGTTCGGATCCACTAGAGCCGTGCCACCCATTCCGCGTAGAAGATGCCGAGGCCGGCGGCCACGCACAGTCCGGTGATGATCCAGAAGCGGATCACGATCGTGACCTGCTCCCAGCCGAGCATCTCGAAGTGGTGGTGCAGCGGCGCCATCCGGAAGATCCGCTTGCCGCCGGTGAGCTTGAAGTAGCCGACCTGCATCATCACCGAGAGCGTCTCCACCAGGAACAGCCCGCCGAGGATGATCAGCAGCAGCTCGGTGCGGGTGAGGATCGCGAGACCGGCGAGGGCGGCGCCCAGCGAGAGCGAGCCCGTGTCGCCCATGAAGATCGCGGCCGGCGAGGCGTTCCACCACAGGAACCCGAAGCAGGCGCCGGTGATCGCGGCCGCGATCACCGCCAGGTCGAGCGGATCTCGGACGTTGTAGCAGAGGTCGTTGACCTCGGCGCCGCACGACTGGTTGTTCTGCCAGATGTTCACGAGCATGTAGGCGCCGAACACCATCACGCAGGCGCCCGTCGCGAGCCCGTCGAGGCCGTCGGTGAGGTTCACGCCGTTGCTGGTCGCGACGATGATGAACCAGATCAGCAGCACGGCCAGCAGCATCGGCAGCGCGAGCCAGTCGATCTCGCGCAGGAACGAGATCTTCTCCGAGGCCGGCGTGTCGCCGTCCGCGTCCTTGGCCCAGTCCGAGAGCGCGAGCACGCCGAAGATCAGCGCGATCACGGTCTGGCCGATCATCTTGGCCTTGCTGCGCAGTCCGAGGCTGCGCTGCTTCACGATCTTGATGTAGTCGTCGAGGAAGCCCACGGCACCCATGCCGACGAAGAGGAACAGCAGCAGCAGCGCGGACTTCGACGGCTCGGTCTGCGTGATGAGGTTCGCGCCGAAGTAGCCGATCAGCGTGGCCAGGATGATGACCACACCGCCCATCGTGGGGGTGCCGCGCTTGGTGTGGTGGCTCGTCGGTCCGTCGTCGCGGATCTCCTGGCCGTAGCCCAGCCGCGTGAACTGGGTGATCGCGATGCGGGTTCCGAGCAGGGAGACCAGCAGGGCCAGGCCACCTCCGAACAGGATGGCTCTCATGGCGTGCTTCCGTCTCCCTCCGCTGGCGTCAACATCGACGCAGCATTCTCGCGCACCCGGGCCGCAGCCCCTAAGCACCTCGCCGTGAGCATCGCCTCACCGATCACGGGTTTGCCCTCTCGGCGAGGGCGGCGAGCACGACGTCGCGGTCGTTGAAGGGGTGGACGACACCGTCGATCTCCTGCCCGGTCTCGTGCCCCTTGCCGGCCACCAGGACGATCCCCTCGGGGACCGCGCGGCGGATCGCCTCTCGGATCGCCTCTCCCCGATCGCCGATCTCGAGCACCTCGTCGCCGGTCGCGACGCCCGCGAGCATCGCAGCGCGGATCGCCGCCGGGTCCTCGGTGCGCGGGTTGTCGTCGGTGACGATCAGCAGGTCGCCGAGCCGCGCTGCGATCTCGGCCATGATCGGGCGCTTGCCCGGGTCCCGGTCCCCGCCGGCGCCGAGCACGACGATCAGCGGGCCGCCGGTGAGCCGTCGCAGCGCGACCATCGCGGCCTCGACGGCGTCCGGCTTGTGGGCGTAGTCGATGACGACCGTGAAGTCCTGGCCCGCGTCCACGCGCTCCATCCGCCCCGGCACTCCCCCGGCGGCCGCGATGCCCTCGGCGACCCCCTCGCCCAGGCCGGCCTCGACGCACGCGGCGATCGCGGCCAGCGTGTTGTAGACGTTGAACGCGCCCGGGAGCGGGCAGCCGGCCCGGATGGCCTGACCGGCCGGTCCCCGCGCGACGAACGACGAGCCGTCCCGGTCCAGGCGGACGTCCGCGGCACTCCAGTCCGCGTCGCGGCTCTCCACGCCGAACGTCAGCACCGGGATCGTGGCCTCGGCGGCCAGCCGCCGGCCGTGCTCGTCGTCGATGTTCACCAGGGCGAGGCGAGCGCGCTCCGGGGTGAACAGGGAGGCCTTCGCCTGGTAGTACTCCTCGACGTCGGCGTGGAAGTCCAGGTGGTCGCGGCCGAGGTTCAAGAAGACCGCGACGTCGAACACGACCCCGTCGACCCGACCCATCACCAGCGCGTGGCTGGAGACCTCCATCGCGCACGCCTCGACGTCGCGCTCACGCATCATCGCGAACAACCCGTGCAGGTCCGGCGCCTCCGGCGTGGTCAGCGTGGTCTTCACGTCCTCGCCACCCACGCGGGTGCCGACCGTGCCGATGACGGCCGCGCGCACCCCCGCCCGCTCCAGCCCGGCCTCGGCCAGCCGGGTGGTCGTCGTCTTCCCCTGCGTGCCGGTCACGCCGATCATCCGCATCGAGGTCGCCGGGTCGCCGTACACGCGAGCCGCGAGGCGGCCGAGCACCGATCGGGGGTGTTCCACCACCAGCAGGGGTACGCCGGCCGGAGCCCGCCCGGCGCCCGCCGGGTCGGTGAGGATCGCGACCGCGCCCGCCTCGACGGCCGTGGCGGCGAAGTCGATGCCGTGCGCGCGGGCGCCCGGGAGCGCGGCGTACAGGTCACCCGGACGGATCCGCTGCGAGGACAGCGAGATGCCGGTCACCTCGACGGCGGGGCCGTCGGCCAGGTCGACGCCGAGCCAGGCCGCGAGAGCCGCGAGCGCGGTCCGCGGTGGGTCCTTCGGTCGGGTCGAGTCGCTCACCACGCGAACCTACCGCCGGTGGCGCGTCACCACTCGACCGGGAGCCGCGACGGGCGGGTGCCGGTCGGCGGGACCGCGTAGCGCTTGAGCGTGTAGCTCATGATCTTCGAGAACGCCGGGCCGGCGACCGAGCCACCACCGCCGGTGTCCGGGTTCTTCACCACGACGTACACCGTGAACCGCGGGTCGTCGGCGGGCGCGAACCCCGCGAACGAGACGTCGAAGGTGCCGTCGTAGCAGGCGCAGTCCGCGCCGACCGCCTGCGCCGTGCCGGTCTTGCCGGCGACCCGGTAGCCCGGCACCGCAGCGCCCGGCGCGACGCCGACCTTCTCGTCGACGACCCGCTCCATCATCAGCGCGGTCTGCCGCGCCGCGTCCTCGCTGATCACGCGCCGCTCGGTCGTGGTGTCGGTGCCGACCACGTCGCCCTCGTCGGTCGTGACCGAGCCCATGATCAGGCTCGGCGAGACCCGCACGCCGCCGTTCGCGATCGTGTTGATCGCCGCCGCCATCTGCACGCCGTTGACCGACAGCGACTGGCCGAACGCGATGCGGTCCTGCTGCTGGTGCGTCCACACGCCGGCCGCGGGCAGCAGGCCCTCGGTCTCGCCGCGGACGCCGATGGCGGTGCGCTGGCCGAGGCCGAAGCGGGTGAGGTACTCGTGCAGCTGGCCGGACTTGAAGTGGTCGGCCGCGAGCACGGTGCCGATGTTGGAGGACTTCGCCAGGACCCCGGCCAGCGTGAGGCGGATCGTGCCGTGGTCGAACCAGTCGCCGATCGGGCTGTCCTCGCGCTGCAGCGACGGGGGCACGACGATCTGGGTGCGCGGCGTCACCAGGCCGAGGTCGATCAGCGAGCTGAGCGTGAGCACCTTCTCGACCGAGCCAGGCTCGTAGACGTCCTGCATGGCCCGAGAGCCGAGGTCGGCCTTGGGCGACTCCGTCGGGTGGTTCGCGTCGAACGTGGGGTGGTCGGCCAGGGCGAGGAGCTCGCCGGTCTGCGAGTCCATCACGACGGCCAACCCGGAGTCGGCGCCCCACTGCTGAACGGTCTGGCGCAGCACCCGCTGGGTGTACCACTGGAGGTCGAGGTCGATCGTGGTCTGCAGGTCCTGCCCGTCCACTGGATCCGTCACGGTGTTCTCACCGAGCGGGATCTTCTTGCCGGCGCCGACCTCGTAGCGCGCCGAGCCGTCGGTCCCGGACAGCTGGTCGTCGAACGTGCGCTCCAGGCCCGCGAGCGGCTCGTCGGTGCCGAGGAAGCCCACGAGGTTGGCCGCGACGTCGCCGACCGGGTAGTCCCGCAGCGGGTCGTGCTGTGTGTAGAGGCCCTTGAACTTGAGCTTCTCGGCGGCCGCGATCACCGCGTTCGCCTGGGTGGCCGGGACCCGGCGGGCGATGTACTCGTACCGGCTGCCCTCCTCCCGGAGGCGGTTCAGCGTGGCCGCGTAGTCGACGTCGAGCTCGCGGTAGAGGAAGCGCGCGATCTCCGGGGCCTTCTCCGCCGTCATCAGCGGGTCCGCGACGATCATCAGCCCGTCGACGGAGTCGGCGAGCGCCTTGCCGTTGCGGTCCAGGATGTCGCCGCGCTCGGCCGGCAGGTCGACCTCGACCAGGCCCTCCGCGGCCGCCATCGCGGCGTACGAGTTGGGGTCGACGCCCTGCAGCTGCACCAGTCGCGCGCCGAACACCGAGAGCACCATCGCGATCACCACGAACCCCATGCGCAGGCGCACCTGCGGGGTCCCTCGGCGGGAGCCGCGGGGAGGGCGGGTCTGGCGCAACGGGCTCTCCGGTTCTAGCGCTGGGAGTTCTGGGACTGGTGTTGCTGTTGGTTCTTCTTACCGTCTCGGGCGCGGTTCCCGGTGGCTCCGTCGGCCGTGTCGTCCGAAACGCCGGACTCGACGACGGGATCGGCCGTCACCTCGACCACGTTCGGCGGCGGGTTCAGGTCCGCCGGCAGCTTGGGCTCGGCGGGCCAGATCGGGAACGCGCTCGCGACAGCGGCGCACGGCTGGCCGACGACCTCGTTGCTGCCGAGCTTGATGAACGCCGGGGCGCAGGCCTGCACCATGCCGAGCCTCTGCGCCGCACCGGCGATCCGCTGCGGGTCGCGCAGCTCGTCGAGCTCCATCTCGAGCATCTGCTCACGCGCCGCGAGCGTCGTCGACTGGCCCTCCAGCGCGGTCGCCGCGAACGACGCCTGCTGCATGGAGGTGTTGAAGAGCAGCAGCCCGACGACGCCGCCGACGAGCACCAGCGACACCAGCGCGACGAACGGCATTCGGGCGGCGCGGGTACGCCGGCGCGGGACGACGGTCAGTCGGGCCCGCTCGACCGCCACCTCGGCGATCCTCGGGACCCTGTTCCACCTCTGCGGAGCCGGACTACTCACGCTGCTGCCTCCCTCACGCGTTCCACCGCACGCAGCCGGACCGAGGCCGCGCGCGGGTTCTCCGAGATCTCGTCGGGACTTGCCTTCTCCGCGCCGCGGGTCACGAGGCGGAGCGCCGGCTCGTGCCCCTCCGGCACGAACGGCATGTCATCGGGCACGTCGAGGCGGGTCGCGGCGACGAACGCCTGCTTGACCAGCCGGTCCTCGAGCGAGTGGTACGACTCGACCACCACGCGGCCGCCGACGCCGATCGCGTCGATCGCGGCCGGGATCGCCCGGCGCAGCACGGCGAGCTCGTCGTTGACCTCCATCCGCAGCGCCTGGAACGTGCGCTTCGCCGGGTGGCCGCCGGTACGCCGCGCCGGCGCCGGGATCTCGGCGTACAGCAGCTCGACCAGCCGGCCGGACCGGGTGAACGGCTCGCTCTCGCGCTCGCGGACGATCGCGGTGGCGATCTTGCGGGCGAACTTCTCCTCGCCGAAGTCGCGCAGCACCCGGGTCAGCTCGCGGGCGTCGTAGGTGTTGAGCACGTCGGCTGCGGTCTGCCCGGTGCTGCCGTCCATCCGCATGTCGAGCGGGGCGTCCTCGGCGTAGGCGAAGCCGCGCTCGCGGACGTCGAGCTGCATCGAGGAGACGCCGAGGTCGAACAGCACCGCGCCGACCGACGCCAGGCCGAGGGACTCCAGCACCTCCGGGAGCTCGTCGTACACCGCGTGCACGCCGGTGAAGCGGTCGCCGTACGGCGCCAGCCGCTTCCGCGCCATCGCCAGCGCCTGCGGGTCGCGGTCGATGCCGACCACGCGCGCGGTGCCGACCCGCTCGAGGACGGCCTCGCTGTGGCCGCCGAGGCCGAGCGTGCAGTCGACGAGCACGGCTCCGTCGGGCTCGAGCGCAGGCGTCAGGAGGGCGACGACCCGGTCCAGGAGGACCGGGACGTGGGAGGGGCCGGGCATGTCAGGCCTGCCGCGCCAGCACTGCGAGGAGCAGGAAGCAGGTGGCGACCCCGAGCGAGGTCGCGGCGGAGAACACCATCAGCGTCGCCGCGTCGCGGGCCTGGTGGCGCACGCGGGGGGCGGCCCCCTCAGGGGACGCGGCCTCCACCTGGGTAGGCGGCGCTGCCGGAATGCTGCTCATGGTCTCGACCCTCGATGTCGTGCTACTGCCGAAAGGGGGAAGCAGAGCCGCCCGACCAGGTCCCCGCCCGCTCCCTGGGGGAAGTGCCATCTGGAACCGGGGAAGGTGCCCCAGATGGGCTACGGGAGCGGGCAAGAGCCTCGTCCTGCGGATCTGTGCAGTTGTCAGTTCGGTGCTGCTGGTTGCTCGTCGAGCTCGGCGAACTTCGCCTGGGCGCCGGCCGAGTACTCCTGCCAACGCGCCGGGTCCCAGATCTCGATCCGGTCCATGACGCCGATCACGACCACGTCGCGCTCCAGCGCGGCGTACTCACGCAGCGGGGCCGGGATGCCGATCCGGCCCTGCTTGTCGAGCGAGCCCTCGTCGGCGCCGGCGAAGAGCACGCGGGCGTAGTCACGCGCCCCCCGCACCGTCATCGGCGTGGACTGGGCGCGCCGGGCCTCCTCCATGAAGACGTCCGTGGGCCACACGACCAGGCAGTTCTCCTGACCTTGCGTCACCACGAGCCCCTCTGAGAGTCGGTCCCTGAACTTCGCCGGGAGGAACAGGCGGCCCTTCTCATCGAGCTTGGGGGTGTAGGTGCCCATGAACATCGGGACACCTCCGCTCACCCTGCCCACTGAATCGGACCCGACTTGCAGGACCCTCTTCCTCCACTGCGCTCCACTTTACGCCACTTTGCACCACCGTCAACCACTTCACGCGTGTTGCGGCGACCGATTACGCGCTCTTTCGCCGTACGCCGGCGCGTGGGCGCGCCGGAACGCCACGCGTTTGCGCAGGTCAGCGCGTCGGGGCGCGCCGGTGGAGGGCCGGTGGAGGGCCGGTGGGGCGCGTGGTGGGGCGTGGTGGAGGAGCAGGTGGAGGAGATGGTGGGGCCGGGGTCGCAACCAAACCGTGACCCGGGGAGTCCGATCCGGGGTCGGCTCTGGGACGTAGGTTTCTCCGACGACTACGGTTGGACGCGAGCGTGGCGTGGGTCACGCAGGGGAAGGGACTGACGGTGGGAACTGAAGCGGGGGGCGCCGACCTCCAGACGCTGGCGCGGGTGGCCGGCCGGGTGCGCGAGAACATCGAGCGGGTCATCGAGGGCAAGCCCGACGTGGTGAACTCCGCGATCGTGGTGCTGCTCGCCGAGGGCCACCTCCTGATCGAGGACGTCCCCGGGGTCGGCAAGACCATGCTCAGCAAGTCGCTGGCGCGCAGCATCGACAGCACGGTGCGCCGCATCCAGTTCACCCCGGACCTGCTGCCCTCGGACGTCACCGGGGTCTCGGTGTTCAACCAGAACACCCGCGAGTTCGAGTTCCGGCCCGGCGGCGTCTTCGCCAACATCGTGGTCGGCGACGAGATCAACCGCGCCTCGCCCAAGACCCAGTCCGCGCTGCTCGAGTGCATGGAGGAGCGCCAGGTCACCGTCGACAACACGACGTACCAGCTCGAGGCGCCGTTCATGGTCATCGCGACCCAGAACCCGATCGAGATGGAGGGCACCTACGCGCTCCCCGAGGCTCAGCGCGACCGCTTCATGGCACGCGTGTCGGTCGGCTACCCGGTCGAGGCCGCCGAGATCGCGATGCTCGACTCGCACACCGGGCACAACCCGCTCGACGACCTCGAGCCGGTGACCGACGCCGCCGAGATCCGCAAGCTGATCGGCATCGTCGGCCAGGTCTACGTCTCCCCCGCCGTGCAGCGGTACGCCGTCGCCATCACCGGGGCGACCCGGCGCACCGAGGACCTCACGCTCGGCGCCTCACCCCGCGCGACGCTGCACCTGGTGCGGGCGGCCAAGGCGGTGGCGGCGCTCGACGGACGCGACTACGTGCTCCCTGACGACGTGCTCCGGCTGGCCCGCTCGGTGCTCGCGCACCGACTCCTCCCGAGCGTCGAGGCCGCGATGAGCGGTCGCTCGACGTCCTCGATCCTCGACGCCGTCCTCGGCACCGTCCCGGTGCCCGACGGCGCCACCCGCTGACCGGGGGCAGGTCGTGAGGGAGGCACTCGCCGGGCTCACCGTTCGCGGACGGGCGTTCCTGGCGGCCGGCATCACCGCGATCGTCTGCGCGATCGTGCTCGACCAGACCGAGCTGACCCGGGTGGGCGTGCTGATCGTGGCGCTGCCGCTGCTGACCGCCTGGATCGTCGGCCGCAACCGCTACCGGCTCGCGCTGGTGCGCACGGTCACCCCGCAGCTGGTCGCCGCCGGGCAGCCGGCGCGCGTGACGCTGGCGCTGAGCAACGAGGGTCGTACGCCCAACGGCGTGCTGCTGCTCGAGGACCACGTGCCCTACGTGCTGGGCACCCGGCCGCGGTTCGTGGTCGAGGGCATCGGCTCGGGCTGGCGCGAGACCGTGAGCTACCAGGTGCGCTCCGACGTGCGCGGCCACTTCGAGATCGGGCCGATGTCGGTGCGGGTGACCGACCCGTTCGGGCTGGTCGAGCTCGGACGGACCTTCCGCACCACCGTGCCGCTCACGGTCACCCCGCGCACCGTCGCGCTCCCCCAGATCCCGCTCGGCGGGGCCTGGACCGGGTCCGGCGACAACCGGCCGCGCGCGTTCGCCAGCGGCAGCGCCGAGGACGTCACCGTCCGCGAGTACCGGCAGGGCGACGACCTGCGCCGCGTGCACTGGCGCAGCTCGGCGCGCATGGGCGAGCTGATGGTCCGCCGCGAGGAGCAGCCCTGGCAGTCGCGCGCGACGCTCTTCCTCGACAACCGGGCGAGCTCGCACCGCGGCCAGGGCATCGCATCCTCGCTGGAGTCCGCGGTCTCCGCCGCGGCGTCCGTCGCCGTCCACCTCAGCCACCGCGGCTTCGCCGTACGCCTCGTGACGGCCACCGGCGAGGACCCGTCCAGCTCGTGGCACGTGCGCAGCGCCGACCTCAACACCGGGCCGCTCCTCGAGGCGCTCGCGGTCGTGCAGGCCACCGAGCAGCGCCAGCTGGACACCGGCTGGCTCACCGAGGGCACCCACGGCGGTCTGACCGTGGCGGTCTTCGGGGCGGTCGCTCCGACCGACCTCCCGGTGCTGCGCCGGATGCAGCACCAGGCCGCCTCGGCCCTCGCGATCGCCCTCGACGTCCCCGCGTGGACCGGTGCCACGGGCGGGCTCGGCGCGACGCAGCTGCTCGGCCAGCAGGGCTGGCGCACCGCTCCCCTCGGCCCGCGCGACCGTCTCGACCAGGTCTGGCAGGAGCTCGGCCACACCAGCGCCCACAGCTCCCGCGGCGTCCGGGCCCCGCAGGTGACGGCATGAGCCGCAGCCGCGGCAGCCTCGCCGCCCACGCCCTGCTCGCCGGCACCGCCGCCGGCACCACCTGGATCGCCATGTACTCCTGGCGCGGCTTCGCCGAGACGCCGGGCGGATTCCTGAACCCGCTGCTGCTGCTCGCCATCGTCGTGGCCGGCATCGGCGTCGCCGCTCGCTGGTGGCGCTGGCCGGCGCTCGCCGTGCTCGCGGCGCAGGCCGCCGGCTCCGGGATGGTGGCCTGCCTGCTGATCACCGGCTCACCGCTGCCGGTCGGTGCGGGCTGGACCGAGCTGCACTCCGCGATCACCCAGGCCCTCGACTCCGCCCAGGGCTACGCCGCCCCGGTGCCCGACGAGGCGCCGCCGATCGACCCCGTCCTGATCCTCTGCGGCCTGGTCTGCCTGCTGATGGTCGACCTGCTCGCGTGCACCCTGCGCAGGGTGCCGCTCGCGGGCCTGCCGCTGCTGACGATCTACAGCATCCCGGTGAGCATGGTCGACGCGAGCATCACCTGGTGGGTGTTCGCGGCCACGGCCGGCGGCTTCCTGACCATGCTGTTCCTCCAGGAGAGCGACCAGGTCAGCCGCTGGGGCCGGCCGCTCGGCGTGGATCGCGAGACCGGCGACCCGATCGCGTTCGGTGCCGGCGCCCACGTGGTCCGGGGCACCGCCGGCACCGTCGGCGGCGTGGCGACCGCGCTGGCCGTGCTCGTGCCGGCGCTGATCCCGACGCTCGGGCTGCACGTGGTCGACTTCGGCCCCGGCAACGGCGGCGGCGACGAGATCAAGATCGAGAACCCCACGACCGACCTGGTCCGGGACTTCAAGTCCGGCGACGACACCCCGCTGATCCGGATCACCACGACCGACCAGGCACCGTCGTACTTCCGGATCCTGGCGCTGACCCGCTTCAGCGACGTGGAGTGGAGCCCCGGCGACCGCGACGTCCCGAGCGACCACGGCGCCATCGGCCTGCTGCCGCCGCCCGAGGGCGTGGGCGCCGAGGTGAGCCGGGTCGAGCGGCCGTACGACGTCACGGTGCTGCCGGACTTCGACTCGCTGTGGCTGCCGACCCCGGCGCCCGCGAGCCGGGTCCAGGCCGAGGGCGACTGGCGCTACGACTCCAAGACGATGGACTTCCTGGCCGTGCCGGACGACCTGACCACGTCGGGCCTGCAGTACACGACGAGCGGCCTCGAGCTCGAGATCACCGCCGACCGCCTCGAGGACGCCGGCCCCGCGGCCGGCAAGGTCGACGACCTCTTCGTCGAGGTCCCCGACGACGTCCCGCCGATCGTGCGCGAGCTCGCCGTCGAGGTGACCGCCGACGAGAAGTCCCAGTTCGACAAGGCAGTGGCGCTGCAGGAGTGGTTCCGCGAGGACGGCGGCTTCGAGTACTCCCTCGCCAGCGCCGAGGGCAGTGGGTACGACGCCCTGGTCACGTTCCTCAGCGACGGGCCGGGCGGACGCACCGGCTACTGCGAGCAGTTCGCCTCCTCGATGGCGGTGATGGCCCGCCTCCTCGGCATCCCGGCGCGGGTCGCGGTCGGCTTCCTCAACCCCACGCCCGCCGGCCAGAACACCTGGGTCTACAGCAGCAACGACCTGCACGCCTGGCCGGAGCTGTACTTCGACGGCGCGGGCTGGGTCCGCTTCGAGCCGACCCCGGCCGGCCGGGCGGCGGACGTCCCGTCGTACACCCAGCCGGGTGCGGTGCAGGAGCCCGAGGCGACGCCGTCCGCGTCGCAGAGCTCCTCCGGCGCGGCCGTCCCGACCAACCGCCCGACCGAGAGCCAGGACACCACCGCCGGCACCTCCACCGGTGACGAGTCGATCACCGAGACGTTCTGGCTGCCCGCGCTGGGCGTCGTGGCGGCGATCGCCGCCGTGACGTTCCTGCTGCTGCTCCCCCGGCTCGTCCGGACCCGGCGCCGTGAGCGCCGGCTGGCCGACGGCGACCCGGAGCAGGTCTGGGCGGAGCTGCGCGACACCACCGTGGACCTCGGCGTGCCGTGGCCGGCAGGGCGGTCGCCGCGCGCGACCCGCGACGCCCTGGTCGACCACCTCGGCCTGCCGATCAGCTCGACCACGCCCGACCGACCGCCGCACGGCGCCGAGATCGCCCCCGAGGGCGTCGCCGCGCTCGGCCGGATCGTCGGCGCGCTCGAGCGGCTGCGCTACTCCCGCCCGGGCAGCGAGGAGCGGACCGCGCTCCGCGCCGACGCGGACACGTGCATCGCCAGCCTCACCGGCGGCGCCCCGCGCTCGGCCCGCCGGCGCGCGAGCTGGTGGCCGCGGTCCGTGGTCGCGCTCGGCCGCCGCACCGCCCGGGTCGCGCCGACCACCGTCGAGGCGCGGTACGGCGGCGTGGTCGACCAGATGAACTGAGCGAGGACGCGCCAGCCGACTCGCTGAGGTCCGGTCGCACGAAAGACCCGCCCGAGGATCTCGAGCGGGTCTTTCGTTCGATCAGCTAGAAGCCGCCCTCTTCGCGGCGACGGCGCCAGCGGTCCTCCATGCGGTCCATGAAGGAGCCGTGGGAGGAGGTACGGCGCGGGCGGCGGGTCCGGCCGGTGCGGCCGCCGTCGATGACGGTGAACCCGCCGTGGCTGGGGTGCGCCGAGGACCGGGGGTCAGCGGCGGCCGGGCCGTGCGGTCCACGCATCGCGGTGAGCGCGATGGTGGCCGAGGCCAGCATGATCACGAATCCGATGACGCCGACCGCGGTGATGCTGGCGACCGCTCCGGTCATCAGCACGACGACACCGAGCACGAAGCAAGCACCCGCGACGATCGCGCGACGACGAGCGGCGCGCCGGAACGCGGTACCGCGCAGCGTCGAGGCGAGCTTCGGGTCTTCCTCGACGAGGGCTCGCTCCATCTGCTCGAGCAGTCGGAGCTCCTCTTCCGAGAGTGGCACCGTTCCTCCCCAACAAGGTCAACGCCGGAAGTGTCGTCGTCCGGCTGCTGCCAGTCTAGGCAGCGACTCGGCCTCACGGTAGGCGGGATCGGGAAATTCGTGACCGGACTCTTCCCGGGCCGGGTGCGGTCAGCGGGCCAGCACGTGCAACTGGGTGGCCAGCGGGCGGAACTCCGGCCGCTCCGACACCGTCTCCTCGAGCTCGACCAGGGCCGCGGTCGCACCGGGCTCGAGGTCCAGCAGCGAGCCGGGGACGAGGTCGGCGAAGATGCGGACGCCGTGCACGCTGGTCACCTCGAAGCCGGCGGACGTGAGCAGGTCGGAGACCTCGACGTCGGTGAACCGGTGCCCGGACCGGCCACCGCCGGCGGCGGGGTCGTCGAGCAGCGCCCGCGCCTGGGCGAAGTGTCCCGCCATGGCGCGCGCCACGACGGCGGCGTGCCGCTGGGCGACCAGCAGGCTCAGCGTCCCGCCCGGTCGCAGCACCGCGCGGATAGTGGCCAGGGCCGCGGCGGGGTCGTCGACGACCTCGAGGACGCCGTGGCAGAGCACCACGTCGGCGCTGTCGGGCCCCGAGACGTCGAGCAGCGTGGACAGGTCGCCCTGCTGCCCGGCGACCATCACGCCGGACTCGCGGGCGCGACGGGCGAGGGCGGCGAGGGCGTCCGGGCTCGGGTCGACCACGGTCACCGGGTGGCCGAGCTCGGCGACCCGGACCGCGAAGCCCCCGGTCCCGCCGCCGATGTCGAGCACGTCGCCGGCGCCGTCGAGGGCGGGGCGCAGGGCCTGCCAGACCACCGAGGTCCGCGCCGCGCTGCGTCGTTCGCTGGGTCGCTCCATGGCGGCCAGCCTAGCCAGCACGAACGACGGGGATCCGCTCCTGGTGCGAGGTGTGCGGGACCAGGCCGAGCGCCCGCTCGACGACGGCGAGGAACCGGTCCGCGTCGCGGACCAGGTCGTCGGCCTCGCGCTCGCTGACCGCGCGGGTCGAGCCGGCCTCGGCCGCGGCCCTCTTGCTCGCACCGGCGGCGAAGAAGCGCGCCCACTCCTCCATCTCGGGGGCGACCTCGGCGAGCAGCACCCAGGCGTTGCGCTGGGAGCGGCGCCGGGCGGACTCCGGCCGGGCGCGGGCGGCGAGCAGCGCGGCGGCGGCCCGGAGCGCCGCGACGTGGGCGCAGGCGTAGCGGGTGGGCACCTCGGTCGCGGCGATCGCCTCGCTGAGCGACTCGGCGGCGCGCGCGAGGTAGGAGTGGGTGGTGGCGGGAAGGGCGTACGGGTTCATGCGGGACCTCTCCGTCACGGTGCGGGAAGCCCCGGCGGAGGCGAGGGTCGAGGTCGCCCCCGCCGGGGATCGTTCGAACATCTGTTCGAACGATCCCAAGGTACACCCCGCGACCGACAGGCCGTCAAGACTGGATCAGGCCCGGATCTCCTCGCGGCACCACGCGCGGGTGTCCTTGTGCAGCAGGCAGCCGACGGCGGCGACGACCACGACCAGGGTCAGCCCGCAGAGCACGAAGAACAGCGTCGGCGGCTCGGTGCGGAGCACGGCCACGATCCCGACGCCGATCAGCACGAACAGCGCGACGATCGCGCGACGCGCCCAGGTGTGGCCCTCGCGGAAGAACATCAGCAGGACCCACATGAGCAGCGCGACCACGACGTACATCACCAGGGTCACCGGCACGAACGACGGCTGCTCGATGGCGCTGGAGTCGTCGCGCCCGGCGCGCCAGGCCGCCAGCAGCTCGTCGCGGTACGCGATGGTCAGCACCGCCGAGATGCCGCTGAGCACCAGCGCTGCGATGGTCAGCCAGATCGACGCCGTCGCCGTCGTCGGTCGCTGCGGGCTCATCCGCGCTCCTCTCCCTGTCCGGAGACCATAGGGTCTCGCACTATGACTGCCGAGCATCCGTCGATCACCCGGTTTCGAGACGACCACCAGAGCCGCGGCGGAACCGGTCAGGTCGTGATCCTGCCCGACTCCGTGCACACCGCGGCACTCGCCGCGGAAGCGCTGGGGTGCGAGGTCGGGGCGATCGCCAACAGTCTCGTGTTCGACGCCGACGGCTCGCCGGTGCTCATTCTGACGTCGGGCGCCCACCGCGTCGACACCGCCAAGCTCGCCGCCGACCTCGGTGTGACGAACCTCAAGCGCGCCAAGCCGGAGTTCGTGCGCGAGCACACCGGCCAGGTGATCGGCGGCGTGTCCCCGATCGGCCACCCCGGCCCGGTGCCGACGTACCTCGACACCTGGCTGCGCCGCTACGACGTCGTCTGGGCGGCCGCCGGACACCCGGCCGCGGTGTTCTCTACGACGTACGACGAGCTCGCGCGGATGACCGGCGCGCCCGAGATCGAGGTCGAGTAGTGGAGATCTGGCTGAACCCGGCCTGCTCGAAGTGCCGGACGGCGGTGGCGGCGATGCACGCCGCGGGCGTGTCCTACACGGTGCGCCGCTACCTCGACGACCCGCCGACTCCCGCGGAGCTCGAGGACGTCCTCGGCCGGCTGGAGCTGGAGCCGTGGGACATCGCACGGCCGAAGGAGACCAAGGACGCGGGCATCGACCTGCCGAAGGACGCGGCGCACCGCGCCGACTGGCTGCGCGCGCTGTCGGAGAACCCGCGCGCGATCCAGCGGCCGATCATCGCCGCGGACGACGGCACCACCGTGGTCGGCCGCGACGCGGCGGCGCTCGAGCGCGTCATCGACGCCGAGGCCTAGAGCGGAGTCACAGATGGGCAGCGTCGTCGTCATCGGTGGTGGGTTCGGGGGCCTGGCCGCCGCCGTCCGGCTGGCCAAGCTCGGCCACGAGGTCACCCTCGTCGAGCGCACCGACACCCTCGGCGGCGCGCTGTCGGCCGTGAGCGAGGACGGCTACACGTGGGACGCGGGACCGTCGTACACGTTGCTGCCGGCGGTGGTCCGCGACCTGTTCCGCAAGTCCGGCCGGCCGCTGGAGCGCGAGATCGACCTGGTGCCGCTCGACCTGCTGCGCGAGCACCGGTTCGAGGACGGCACGTCGCTGCGACTGCCGCACGGGCGCGCGGCCCAGCTCGCGGCGTTCGACGAGCTCGGCGCCGGGCTCGGGAGGCAGTGGGTCGACCACGTCGCGTCGTACGCCGACGACTGGGAGGTGCTGCGCCGCGGGTACCTCGAGAACCCCTGGGACCCGTCCGACGCGCCGGCGCTGCTCGACAGCCGGGAGACGCTGTTCAAGCGGCTGAGGAAGACGTTCAAGGACGAGCGGCTGCGGCTGGTGGCCGGGCACCCGTTCGTCGCCGAGGGGCACGACCTGCGCAACGTGCCGGCGTGGCTCGGGACCAGGTCGTACGTCGAGCAGCGGTTCGGGGCGTGGACGGTCGAGGGTGGGCTGGCACAGCTCGGCTCGGTGCTCGCCGCGCGTCTCGCGACCCGCAAGGTCGAGGTGCTGACCGGCACCACCGTCACCGACCTGGTCGTGCGGTCGGGCCGGGTCGCCGCGGTCGCGACGACGGACGGAGAGCTCGCGGCCGACGTCGTGGTGTGCGCGGTCGACCCGCGCGGGCTGCCCGCGCTCGCGTCGTACGTGCGCAGGACGATGCCGGCGATCCCTCCGGTCGTCGTGCACGTCGGCCTGTCCGGCGAGGCGCCCGACCTCCCCCACGAGCTGGTGCTGCACGGCGACCCGATGCTGGTGGTGCGCCGGCAGGGCAACGCGCTGACGATCCACGGGCGCGGCAAGCTGTCGGAGGACATCCTGCGGGCGCTGGCGCGGCACAAGATCGACGTCCGCGCGCAGGTCGAGGCGCGCGTCGACCGCAGCCCGCGCACGCAGGTCGAGCACTGGGGCAGCTCGCCGATGGGCGTGCTGTGGCAGGGCCGTGGCACCGTGCGGCAGCGGCTCGGCCCGCGCACCCCCGTCGCCGGCGTGTACGCCGCCGGAGCGCACGCGACGCCCGGCGCGGGACTGCCGTTCGTCGGCCTCTCCGCGGCGCTGGTCGCCGCGGAGGTGGGTCCGGCGGGTTAGACCGACATGTTCAGCGCGGCGAAGATCTCGCGCGTCGCCTTGGAGCGGTTCAGCGTGTAGAAGTGCAGGCCCGGCGCGCCGCCGGCCAGCAGCTCCTCGCAGAGCTCCGCGGCGAGCTCGATGCCGGCCGCGCGCATCGCGACCGGGTCGCCGTCGTGGGCGGAGATCCGCGCCACGACCTCGGCCGGCACGTCGGTGCCGATCAGCTCGCCCTGGCGGCGGATGTTCGCGAGGTTCAGGATCGGCATGATGCCCGGCAGGATCGGCAGGTCGACGCCGCGAGCACGCACCCGCTCGACCAGCGCGAAGTAGTCCGCGGCCCGGAAGAACATCTGGGTGACCGCGAACTCCGCTCCCGCGCGGGCCTTGGCGACCAGGACGTCGGCGTCGTGGTCGAGCGACTCCGCCGACGGGTGCCCCTCGGGGAACGCCGCGACGCCGACGCTGAAGTCGCCCCGGCCGCGCGCCAGCTCGACGAGCTCGACGGCGTGGGTGAGCCCGCCGTCGGTCGGCGTCCAGTCCGCGCGCGGGCCCTCCGCCGGGTCGCCGCGCAGCACCATCACGTTGCCGATCCCGGCGGCGCCGTACGCGTCGAGGATGCCCTCGAGCTCCTCGCGGGTGTGGCCGACACAGGTCAGGTGCGCCATCGCGGTCAGCGAGGTCTCGGCGGCGATCCGGCTGGTGACGCGGACCGTCGTGTCGCGGGTCGAGCCGCCGGCGCCGTACGTCACGGAGACGAACGTCGGGCGGTACGGCTCCAGGTCACGGATCGCCTGGAACAGCTGCTCCTCGCCCGCCTCGTCCTTCGGCGGGAAGAACTCGAACGAGAAGGACCGCTCGCCCTGACGGACGAGGTCCCCGATCCGCCGCGCGCTCTCGTTCCCCATGCGCCACAGTCTAGGTTCGGGCCCGGCCGCGGCCGGGAGGTGTCCAGTGGCCGAGTGGCAACCACTAGTCTCGACGCCGTGACCGGATGGGACAGCGCTGGATTCCGGGCCGGCATCCAGTCCGCGCTCGACGCGTTCATCGACGAGCAGGCGGCGACGCTGGCCCCGCTCGGCGGCGACGCCTCCCGCCTGGTGCGCGAGGCGCGGACGTCGGTGTCCGGTGGGAAGCGGTTCCGCGCCGCGTTCTGCTATTGGGGCCACCGGGCCGTACGCCCCGCTCCCGCCGACGAGACCGCGCTGGTGCGCGCGTGCGCGTCGCTCGAGCTGCTGCACGCGAGCGCGCTGGTCCACGACGACTACATGGACGCCTCCGACACGCGCCGCGGCCGTCCGGCCACGCACCGGCTCTTCGAGGCGGAGCACGGCGAGGCCGGCTGGCGCGGCGACCCGGAGCAGTACGGCGCCGCCGCGGCGATCCTGCTCGGCGACCTGCTGCTCAGCTGGTCCGACGAGCTGCTGCGCCGCTGCGGGCTGCCGTTCGCCGAGGTGGCGCCGGCGCTCGAGGTCTTCGACCGCTGCCGCTCCGAGGTGATCGCGGGGCAGTTCCTCGACGTCTCGGTCCAGGCCCGCGGCCGCGCCGACGTCGAGACCGCGATGACCGTGCTGCGCTACAAGTCCGCGAAGTACTCCATCGAGCGGCCGCTGCACATCGGCGCCGCGCTCGCCGGCGCCTCCCCCGAGACGATGGCGCAGCTGTCGTCGTTCGGGCTCCCGCTCGGGGAGGCGTTCCAGCTCCGCGACGACCTGCTCGGCGTGTTCGGCGACCCCGCCACCACCGGCAAGCCCGCCGGCGACGACCTCATCGAGGGCAAGCGCACCGTGCTGGTCGCCCTCGCCCTCGACACCGCCTCCCCCGCCGACGCGGCCCTCCTCGACCGCTCGCTCGGCACCGACCTCTCCGAGGACCAGGTCGCCGTGCTCCGGGAGATCATCGACGCCTCCGGCGCCCACGCGCAGGTCGAGGAGGTCATCGGCTCGCTCGGCGACCACGCGGTCACAGCGCTCGACAAGGCCGACCTCGACGACGCGGCCCGCGAGGTCCTGCGTGAGCTCGCGTCGGCGGCGACCCAGCGCGTGGTGTGAGTCGTCCGCCTCAGGCGGGTCTCCAGCAACCCAGAGGCGGACGACCCGGCTACAGCGACATCGCCTGGGCGCGGCGCTTGGTCTCGCTGCCCCGGTTCTCCCGCAGCGCGTCGATCGGGCGGCCGGGGAGGGTCTCGTCGTCGGTGTAGAGCCAGGCGATGCACTCGCGGTCGTCGTAGCGGCCGTCGTGCAGGATCGTGAGCAGGCCGGGCAGGCCCTTGACCACGAGCCCGTCCTGGATGAACAGCGCGGGGACCTGCTGCCCGGCACCCGGTGACGGGACGGCGGCGGCGAGCTCGTGCTCGCGGATCATCGTGCGCACCTTGCCGACCGTCACGCCGAGCTGACGGGCGGCCTCGGCCCAGTCGATCCACTCCGGGACCAGGGTGGCGAGGTCGGCGTCGGCGAGTCTGGGTTCGTTCATGGGGACATTCTCCCACCGCCCCACACGTGGTCCGCGCCACGCCGAGAGCGCCTCAGCGCCGTACCTGCTCCGGTCGTCCGTACGATTGAGGCTCCGGATCCTTCCCCATCCGGTTCGCAGGAGGGTCGCAGTGCAGCCAGGTCGACAGTCGGACGGGCACGCCCAGGTGGGCGCCGACGGCGCGAGCGACCCCATGGTCGGCCGGCTCCTGGACGGTCGCTACCGGATCGGGTCCCGCATCGCGCGCGGCGGCATGGCCAGTGTGTACGAGGCCACCGACATGCGACTCGACCGCACGGTCGCGGTCAAGGTCATGCACGCGGGCATGGGCGACGACGACGAGTTCGCGGCCCGGTTCGTGCGCGAGGCACGCGCGGCGGCCCGGCTCTCCCACCCCAACGTGGTCGCGGTGTTCGACCAGGGCACCGACGGCGACGCGGTCTTCCTCGCGATGGAGCTGGTCGACGGCCACACCCTGCGCGACGTGATCCGCAAGGAGTCCCCGATGCCGCCGGCGAAGGCGCTGGCGCTGATCGAGCCGGTGCTCTCCGCGCTCGCCGCCGCGCACCGGGCCTCGCTGATCCACCGCGACGTGAAGCCCGAGAACGTCCTGATCGCCACGGACCCGAACTCGGGCGCGAGCCGCATCAAGGTCGCCGACTTCGGCCTGGCCCGCGCGATCAGCGCCGAGACCCAGCACACCGCCACCGGCGGCGTGCTGATCGGCACCGTCTCCTACCTCGCGCCCGAGCTGGTCGTCGACGGCCGCGCCGACGCGCGCGCCGACGTGTACGCCGCGGGCGTCGTGCTCTACGAGCTCCTCACCGGCACGAAGCCGCACGAGGGCGAGTCGCCGATCCAGGTCGCCTACAAGCACGTCCACGAGGACGTCCCGCCCCCGTCGCGGCTGGTGCCCGGGATCCCGCCGTACGTCGACGCGCTGGTCGCCCGCGCCACCGCGCGCGACCGGACCCAGCGTCCGGCCGACGCCGCCGTGCTGCTCCACCAGGTGCACCGGGTGAGCCAGGCCCTCGGCGAGGGGGTCGTCGACGACCCGGACCTGACCTCCGACCTGACGCCGCTGATGACGCAGTTCCGCGAGGACACCACGGAGGTGCCCGCGGAGGAGCTGTCGGAGCCGACCACGTTCCTGCAGACCACGCCTCCGCCTCCGCCGGTCCCGACGCCTCGCAAGACCCCGTCGTCTCGGTCACCGCGCCCGCCGCGGCGACGCCGACGCGGGCTGGTCGCCACGATCCTCGCGGTGCTGCTCGTCGCCGGTCTCGGCGTGGGCGCGTGGTGGTTCCTCGACGGCCGCTACACCAGCACCCCGGGCGTCCTCGGCCTGAGCAAGGCCGACGCCGAGGCCGAGCTCGACGACGCCGGGCTCGAGGCCGAGTGGGGCGACAAGGCCTACTCCGAGACCGTCCCGGTCGGACGCGTGATCAGCACCGACCCGGAGCCGGGCGCCCAGGTCGTCGACGGCGGCACGGTCACGGTCGTGCTCTCGCTCGGCAAGGAGCGCTACGACGTACCCAAGCTCCGCGGCATGACCGAGGACGAGGCTCAGGACGCCCTCGCCGACACCGACCTCGCGTTCGGCACCACCACGGGCGCCTGGTCCGACACAGTCCCCGAGGGACAGGTCATCAGCAGCGACCCCAAGGCGGGTACGACGCTCAAGCCGGACACCGCCGTCGACCTGGTCGTCAGCAAGGGCCCGAAGCCGGTCGAGCTCAAGGACTGGGTCGGCAAGCCGGTCAACGACGCGATGGCGTGGCTGGGCGACCGAGGGCTGACCGGCAAGGTCGCGGACCAGGAGTACTCCGACACCGTCCCGGACGGCTCGATCATCTCGATGGACCCGCCGGGCGGCACGACGGTGCACAGCGGCGACGAGGTCTCGTTCGTCGTCTCGCAGGGACCCGAGCTGATCGAGGTGCCATCGGTGCGCGCGCAGGGCGTCGACGCCGCGACCGCGACCCTCCAGGCGCTCGGCTTCAAGGTCGTGACCGAGGAGGCGCCGGGCTACCTGGGCCTCGGCTTCGTGTTCTCCCAGGACCCGGGCGGCGGCGAGCGGGTGCCGAAGGGCTCCACGATCACCCTGAACCTCATCTAAGGTCGGCCGCTCGGTAGGTTGTCGCGGTGCGCAACCCGATCGGAACCCACGTCCTGGTCGGCAAGGGCCTCGTTGACGGCGCCGTCGCGAACGCCGACCTCGTCGGCTGCGAGACGTTCCAGATCTTCGTCGGCAACCCGCGCGGCTGGGCGCTGACCGAGGGCAGGCCCGCCGAGGACGCGCGGTTCCGCGACCTGATGGCCGAGCGTGGAACGCGGACCTTCATCCACGCGCCGTACCTCGTGAACCTCGGCTCCCCGACCGAGAAGACCTACGAGAACTCCGTCGCGTCCGTCGCGCACAACCTCAAGCGGGCCGCGCAGATCGGCGCCGAGGGCGTGGTGGTGCACACCGGGTCGTACGTCGTGCCCGGAAAGGGACCGGGCGACGACACGGCGGCGATGAAGCAGGTCCGCGAGGCACTCCTCCCCCTCCTGGACGCGATCGAGGACGACGCCGCGCCCTGGCTGCTGCTGGAGCCGACCGCTGGGCAGGGTCGGTCCCTGTGCGCCGGCGTCGAGGACCTGGCGCCGTACCTCGACGCCCTCGACAACCACCCCAAGGCCGGGATCTGCCTGGACACCTGCCACGTGTTCGCCGCCGGCGCGCCCCTCGACGAGCCCGGCGGCGCGACCGCCACCGTCGACCGGATCGTCGAGATCGGCGGCCCCGGCCGGCTGCGGCTGATCCACGCCAACGACTCGATGGACGTGCGCGGCGCGTTCAAGGACCGGCACCAGCGCATCGGCGAGGGACACATCGGCGAGGCGGCGTTCGCGGAGCTGTTCGCGCACCCGGCGACCGAGGGCGTGCCGTTCATCCTCGAGACGCCCGACTCGCGCGACGCCGACACCCGCGACATCCCGCTGTTGAAGAGGCTGCGCGATGGGTGAGCGCCGTACGTCCCTGGTCGCGACGCTCGTCCTCATCGGCATCACCGCCTGCTGGGGCTCGACGTTCTTCCTGATCCACGACCTGGTCGACCGGATCCCGGCCGTGGACTTCCTCGCGGTGCGCTTCTCGATCGCCGGCGTGCTGCTGCTGGTCGTCGCGCCGAAGGCCGTGCTGCGGCTCTCCGCCCGGGCGCGCCGCCAGGCGGTCGTCCTCGGTGGCCTGTACGGCGTCGCGCAGATCCTGCAGACCGCGGGACTCGCGCACACCCCGGCCAGCGTCTCGGGCTTCATCACCGGGATGTACGTCGTCGCGACTCCCCTGTTCGCCGCGGTGCTGCTGCACAACAGGATCACGCGGATGACCTGGCTCGCCGTGCTCCTGGCGTTCGCGGGGCTCGCCGTGCTCACCCTCGACGGGTTCTCGATCGGGTACGGCGAGGCGCTGACGTTCGTGGCCGCGATGCTCTACGCGCTGCACATCGTGGGGCTCGGCGCCTGGTCGAACGCGCGCGACGCCCTCGGGCTCGCGATCCTCCAGGTGGTGATGGTCGCGGTGATCTGCCTGGTCGCCAGCGCGCCCGGCGGCATCGTGCTGCCCGCCGACCGCCAGGACTGGCTGGCGGTCGTGTACATGGCGGTCTTCCCGGCCGCGCTCGCACTGCTCGGGCAGACCTGGGCGCAGGCGCACCTCTCCGCCACCCGCACCGCGATCGTGATGAGCATGGAGCCGGTGTTCGCGGCGTTCTTCGCGGTGCTGTTCGGCGGTGAGTCGTTCACGCTGCGCATGGCCACCGGCGGCGCGATGGTGCTCGCCGCCATGCTGCTGGTCGAGGTCGGACCGCGTCGCAAGATCGAGGGCGAGGTCCCCCACATCGCTGTCTGACGGGCCCCTGGTGGACCCCCGTGCCCATTGGTCCTAGTACCTCCCATTTCCGTCCGCGCGGGCGCCTCGTCGTCCTAGCGTGTCCACGATCGATCGCGACGGTCATGTCCCCCACGGCGTGAGCGATCAAGGGGGTTCGTTGCCCTCGTCCGCAGCGCAGCGGCGGACGATGGCAGCGGACGCCCTAGTCTTGGCTCCCGACGAGACGTCGTGAGGGAGGGCCATGAAGGACTGCACGAACTGCGGACACGAGCTCGGTGTCGGCCGGTTCTGCACGAACTGCGGCCACCCGATCGACTGGGGCACCACCGACACCGCCGAGCGGCCGACCGTGTCGTCGCCACCACCGGCGCGGTTCCCGCTGTACGCCGACGAGCCCGAGCCGACCACCCCGGACCGTCGTACCGGCGCTTGGGTCACCTGGCTCGCCGTCGCGGTGGCGCTCACGCTCGTGGCGGGGCTGGGCTTCTGGCTGCTGACCCGTGGCGACGGGGACGGCGACGCGACCGGCGCGCCCGCCACCTCGGAGTCCGCGGGGCCGAGCGAGGAGCCGACAGCGGAGTCCTCGCCGACCACGGATCCCGTCTCCGAGCCCGGCGAGCTGGCGTCGCGCTCCGAGGTCGAGGTGCCGGCGACCGACCCGCCCGGCCAGGACGTCTCGGGCAACCCGGTCAGCTTCGAGGGCGCGAACCTGCTCGACGGCGCGGCCGAGACCTGCTGGCGGATGCCCGGCGACGGCACCGGCGAGGAGATCGTCGTGACCCTGCCCGCCGAGACCCGGCTGCGCAGCGTCGGCATGATCAACGGCTACGCGAAGACCGCGCAGGACCCGCAGGGCCGCGAGCTCGACTGGTACCACGGCAACCGCCGGATCCTCAGCGCCGAGTGGGTCTTCGACGACGGCAGCACCCTCGTGCAGAACTTCGACGACGACCCGGCGATGCAGAGCGTCGACGTCGACGTCACGACCACGACGATCACGATCCGGCTGCTCGACGTCTCACCGCCCGGGAACGGACCGGCCGGCCGTAACTACACCGCGGTCAGCGAGCTCTCGTTCGTCGGGCGCTGATGCGAAGCGTCGCCCTCGCTCTCGCCGCCGGCCTGCTGGCGTTGGCGGGGTGCGGCGAGGACGAGCCCGAGCAGCCGCCGGTCCTGCTGCTGCCCGGGTACGGCGGCAGCACCGCCGACCTGATGGACCTCGCCGACGCCCTCGAGGCCGACGGCCGGACGGCGGTGCTCGTGCCGCTGGCCCCGGCCGGCACCGACGACCTGCGCGACCAGGTCGAGCTCGTCGAGGAGGCGGCCGATGGCGACACCGTCGACGTGGTCGGCTTCTCCGCGGGCGGCCTGGTGGCCAGGCTCTGGGTGGCCGACGGTGGCGACGCCCGCCGCGTCGTCACCCTCGCGACGCCCCACCACGGCACGGAGCTCGTCCTCGGCATCGACGACTGCCCACCGGCCTGCCAGCAGCTCGGCCCGGACAGCGACGTGATCGCCGAGCTCAACGCCGGGGACGAGACGCCGGCCGGCACCGAGTGGGTGACGATCTGGTCGGAGGTCGACGACGCCGTCCTGCCGCCGGACTCGGCGCACCTCGACGGCGCGCAGGACTTCACCATCCAGTCGGTGTGCCCGGGGCTGGACATCGCCCATGCCGACACCCCCGGCGACCCCGCGGTGATCGCGATGGTCCTCGACGTGCTCGCCGGCGACGAGCCCGAGGTCGATTGCTAGAGCCGGGCGAGGACCGCGGCGGCCTTGTCGGCGTCGTCGCGCGACACGTCGAGGTGGGTGACCATGCGGACCGCGGTCGGGCCGACGGTCGCGACCGCGACGCCCTCGGCTCGGGCCGCGGCCACGAAGTCGGCGGCGTCCGAGCGGTCCACGACCACAATGTTGGTGTCGACGCTCGCCGGGTCGACGCCGCAGGCCTCGGCCAGCAGCCGCGCGTGCGCGTGGTCGTCGGCCAGCCGCTCGACGTGGTGGTCGAGCGCGTGCAGCCCGGCGGCCGCGAGGATGCCGACCTGGCGCATGCCGCCGCCCATCCGCTTGCGCCACACGCGCGCCTCGGCGACGGCGGCACTGCTGCCCACCAGCACCGAGCCGACCGGAGCGCCGAGGCCCTTGGACAGGCACACGGACAGGACGTCGGCGATCGCGCCGTACTCCTCGAACGGCGTGCCGGTCGCGACGTGCGCGTTCCAGATCCGGGCACCGTCGAGGTGGATGCGGGCGCCGACACCGGTCGCGAACTCGCGCAGGTCGCGCAGGTCGCCGATCGGCAGCACCGCACCGCCCGCGAAGTTGTGGGTGTTCTCGACCGAGATCGCCGCGGTCGGGACGAAGAACGGCCCCATGTCCGGCGCGAACAGGCTCCGGATCGTGGGCAGGTCGACCTGGCCACGCGGGTCGATCCAGGTGCGCATGGTGATCCCGCTGTACGCGCCGTGCGCGCCGAGCTCCGCGCGCGCGATGTGCGCCCGCGACTCGCAGAGCACCTCCTGGCCGGGCGCGACCAGGGAGCGCACGGCGAGCACGTTGCCCATCGAGCCGGTCGGCACGAACAGCGCCGCCTCGTGGCCGAACATCGCCGCGACCCGCTCCTCGAGCCGCGCGACCGTCGGGTCCTCGCCGTACACGTCGTCGCCGACCTCGGCGTTCGCCATCGCGGCGCGCATCGCCTCGGTCGGACGGGTCAGGGTGTCACTGCGCAGGTCGATCACGCCGCCATCCTGTCAGGCACAATCGGGAGCATGCCCGGCACGGCCCAACTCATCATCACCGCCCTCGATCCGGTCCTCGCGGGCACGGTGTTCGACGGGCCGCAGGGCAGCGGCAGCGCTGGAGGGAGCTCGGTGATCTGGTGCGCCGCGAGTGCGGACTTCCGCCAGCGCCACCCCTCGCTGACGGACGCCTTCGACGACCTGCATCCCGACGGATGCACCGATCTCGGAATCTATGTCGACGGCGACGGCCGCCTGGATCGCGCGACCCTCGAGTCGATGGACATCGACGACGGCCTGGTCGGACGACCCATCGAGGACGCGCTGCCCGTGCTGGCCGAGCGCCTGCGGGACCTGCTCAGCGGTCCATGAGACCGGCGACGACCTCGGCGAGACGCTCGCCGGCGTCCTCCTGCAGGAAGTGCCCGGCGCCGGCGATCGTGACGTGGTCCTGGCCCCGCGCGCCCGGCACCCGCTCCTGGAAGATCGCGTCCCAGCCCCGGGTCGCCGGGTCGCCGTCGGAGTAGCAGGTCAGGAACGGCCGCTCGAACTGCTCGAGCGCCCGCATCGTCCGGCGGCCGATCCGGGCGCCGACGTCGTTGCGGGTCAACGGGAGCAGCGCGGTCATCTGGCGCAGACCGGCGGTGAGCCGCTCCTCCGGGAACGGCGCGTCGTACGCCGCCAGCACCTCGGGACCCAGCGGGGTGGCGGTTGCCGCGCCGACGAAGTCGCTGGCCCGGAGCTCCGGCGCCCGCTGCGTGTAGAGCAGGTAGTCGACCAGCCCCTGCTCGAGGACGACCCGCGAGTCACCCTCCCCGTGGACCGCCCACTCGAGGCGGCCGGCCAGCGCGGGGTCGGCCGTGTGCAGGATCGTGTTGGCCGCGACCACGCCGGTGAAGCGCTCCGGCTCGGCCGCGAGCACGCTGAACCCGATCGGCCCGCCCCAGTCCTGCGCGACCAGCGTGATGTCGCGCAGGTCCAGGCTGGTGACCAGGCTGCGCATCCACTCGACGTGCCGGGCGAACGTGTAACCCGTGGCGCGCACGGGCTTGTCGGAGCGGCCGAAGCCGATGTTGTCGGGCGCGACCACCCGGATCCCCCGGTCCACGAGGACCGGCACGACCTTCCGGTAGAGGTAGGACCACGTCGGCTGGCCGTGCAGCAGCAGCGCGACCGGCCCGTCCGGCGGCCCCTCGTCGAGGTGGTGCATGCGGAGCGGGTCGAGCCCGTCCGCCACGACGTCGGCGTAGTGGGGCGCGAACGGGTAGCCCGGCAGCCCGTCGAAGCACTCGTCAGGCGTCCGCGCGACCTCCATCACGCGGGTGACTCTAGGCCCAGCTGTCAGGCCTGGCGCAGCATCTCCGCGACGAGGAACGCCAGCTCGAGCGACTGGACGCGGTTGAGGCGCGGGTCGACGACGGACTCGTAGCGGTGCGCGAGACCTTCCTCGTCGATCTCCTCGCCGCCGCCGATGCACTCGGTGACGTCGTCGCCGGTCATCTCGACCAGCACGCCGCCGGGCCAGGTGCCGAGCGAGCGGTGTACGTCGAAGAAGCCCTGGACCTCGTCGATGACGTCGTCGAAGCGCCGCGTCTTGTAGCCGGTGCTCGACTCGAACGTGTTGCCGTGCATCGGGTCGCAGACCCACGCGACCTTCACGCCGGCGGCGGTGACCTTCTCGACCAGGTTCGGCAGCCCGTCACGGATCTTGCCGGCACCGAAGCGGGTGATGAAGGTGAGTCGCCCCTCCTCGTTCTCCGGGTTGAGCCGCTCGGCCAGCGCGATCGCGTCGTCGGCGGTGGCCGTCGGACCGAGCTTGCAGCCGATCGGGTTCGCGATGTTGCGGAAGTACTCCACGTGCGCGCCGTCGAGCTGACGGGTGCGCTCGCCGATCCACACGAAGTGGCCGGAGACGTTGTACGCCTTGTCGGTGCGCGAGTCGATGCGGGTCATCGCGTGCTCGTACTCGAGCAGCAGCGCCTCGTGGCTCGAGTGGAAGTCGACCCGCTTGAGCTCCTCGGCGTCGACGCCGATGGCGCCCATGAAGCCGAGCGCCTTGTCGATCTCCGCAGCCAGCGCCTCGTAGCGCTGACCGGCGACGGAGGTCTTCACGAAGTCGGTGTTCCAGGTGTGCACCTGGCGCAGGTCGGCGTACCCACCAGTGACGAAGGCGCGCACCAGGTTGAGCGTCGCCGCGGACGCGTTGTAGACGTCCAGCAGCCGCTTCGGGTCCGGGATCCGCGACTCGGGGGTGAACTCGAAGCCGTTCACGGCGTCGCCGCGGTACGCCGGCAGCGTCACGCCGTCGCGGGTCTCCATGTCGGAGGAGCGCGGCTTGGCGTACTGGCCGGCGAGGCGGCCGAGCTTCACGACCGGCACCGAGCTGGCGTAGGTCAGCACGACGGCCATCTGCAGCAGCACGCGCAGCTTGTTGCGCACGTTGTCGGCGGTGACCTCCTCGAACGTCTCCGCGCAGTCGCCGCCCTGGAGCAGGAACGACTCGCCGCGCGAGACGGCGGCCATCTTGGCCTTGAGGTCGTCGCACTCACCCGCAAAGACCAGCGGCGGCATCCGGCGCAGCCGCGCGACGTTGGCGGCCACGGCCTCCGGGTCGGGGTACGTCGGCTGCTGCGCGGCTCCGAGGGCGTGCAGTGCTGCCAGGTCAGGGATGGTGGTGCTCACCCCTCAAGGGTACGGCGGGCGCACCACCCGGCCCGATTCGGCGATCAGGCGCGAGACGCTCAGTCGACGCCGTCCTCCATGTGCTCGATGTCGCGGAACCCGGTCTTCTTCGCCCGGACGCCGCGGTTCGTCAGCCAGGTGATCAGCCACAGCACCACGCCGATCGCGAGCAGCCCGGCGGCGATCTCGTAGACGATGCGGTCGCGGTCCACCCACGGACCGGCGAGGTACGCCGTGAGCACGGCTGCGATCACCGGCGTGATGCCGGGCGACCGGAACTTGCTGGGCCGACCGTCGCGCCGCAGCACCAGGCAGGCGACGTTGACGATCGTGAACACGACGAGCAGCAGGAGCGCGGTCGTGCTCGCGAGGTTGAGCACGATGTCGCTGTCGGACCGGTTGGCGACGTACGCGATCAGGCCGAGGGCCAGCACCGTCGAGAAGATGACGCCGACGTACGGCGACCGGCGGTTCGGCGACACCTTGCCGAGGGTCCGCGGCAGCACGTCCTGGTTGGCGAGGCCGTACAGGAGCCGACTGGCCATCAGCATGTTGATCAGCGCGGTGTTCGCCACCGCGAAGCAGGTGAGGAACGGGAAGATCCGGTCCATCGGGAAGTCGGGGGCACCCACGCTCACCACGGCGAGCAGCGCCGGCGATCCCTCCTCGTTGAGCTCGGTGAGCTGGTCGGAGGTCAGCACCGACACGACCGAGATCGCGACCAGCATGTAGATGATGACCGCGATGCCGAGTCCGGTCAGCATCGTGCGCGGGAAGATCCGCTCGGGGTCCTTGGTCTCCTCGACCATGTTCACCGAGTCCTCGAAGCCGACCATCGCGAAGAACGCGACGGACGTCGCCGCCGTGACCGCGAGGAACATGCCCTTCTCCTCGGGAGACTGGAACACGGTGATCCGGCTGAGGTCGCCGTCGCCGGCCGTCAGCGCGTAGAACCCGACCCCGATGACGATCGTGAGCGCGGTGATCTCGACCAGCGTCAGCAGCACGTTGAACTTGACGCTCTCCCCCACCCCGCGCAGGTTGATCAGCGCCAGCAGGATCATGAAGCCCATCGCCACGGCCGTCGTGACGCCCAGGCCCGGCACCTCGTCGATCCAGCCGTTGACCTCCATGCCGGCGAGCAGGTTCGTCGCCAGCACGTTCGACGACGTCGAGGCGCTGGTGATGCCGGAGCAGATCACGGCGAAGGCGACCAGGAAGGTGACGAAGTGGATGCCGAACGCCTTGTGCGTGTACAGCGCGGCACCGGCCGCCTGCGGGTACTTCGTGACCAGCTCCAGGTACGACAGCGCGGTGAGGGCGGCGACCGCGAACGCCACCAGGAACGGCAGCCAGACGATGCCGCCC
Source organism: Nocardioides sp. SR21 (assembly GCF_022761125.1). GTDB lineage: Bacteria > Actinomycetota > Actinomycetes > Propionibacteriales > Nocardioidaceae > Nocardioides. Next base: position 122,023 of record NZ_JAKWJR010000011.1, read on the forward strand.
ACGATGCCGGCCATCTGCCCGGTCACGGCGTACACGCCGGCGCCGAGGATGTCACCGACGATGAACAGCAGGAGCAGCTTCGGCCCCATCACCCGCTTGAGATCGGGTTCGGGTCCGTTGACGTCGGTGGCTTCAGCAGCGGAGGTCGTCATAGTCGCTACCTTCCCAGCGAACCGGCCCGGTAACCAGACCCGTTTGCCGGGTGTCGCCGGGTGCCTACGGCACGAGCCGCAGCTCGCGCTCGAGGAGGGCGCCGAGCCGGGTCGTCTCGTCGGCGAGCAGTCCGTCGGGTCGCGGTCCGTCGGCGAGCCAGGTGACGGTGAGGTCGTCGCCCTTGCGCGACCACGTTCCGCAGACCACGCCGCCGGACAGGACCAGGTTGGCCTTGCGGGTGACCACGTCGCGCCTCGAGGCAGGCGTGACGTGCTCCTCCTTGGTGCTCGGCCCCATGACCCACTGGTCGTGGCCGGGCAGGAACCGCACCGCGTCCGAGGGCGAGGCCGCCTCCAGCGAGTCGGCGTCCTCGGCGAGCACGTAGGCGGTGGTGCCCTCGACGTCCACCGCGGCCAGCCGGTCGGCAAGCCCGGCCCACCAGCCGACGAGGCGCTTCCGGCCGGCGCTGAGACCGCTCCCGAGCCAGTACTCGATGTGCTCGAACGTCGCCGGCCCGTAGGTGCGGAGGTACGCCGCGATCGCGCGCGGGCCGGCGTCGTCGAGGTCCGGGATGCCCTGCCAGCGCGGGTTCCCGTCGAGCCGCTGGAAGGTGGGCTGCTTGTCGCGCGACGGCGCGTAGCTCATGTCCCCCTGCCACATGAGCGCCTTGACCAGCGTCCACGGGTCGTCGTCGAACACCGGGCCGAGGTGGCGGTACGCGCGCTGGGCGGCGAGCGCCGCGCCGAGCTCGGCGAGCGTCGACGGTCCGTCCGACAGCGCCTCCCGCACCGCCGCCCGGAAGTCCACCCAGTCCGACGCCGTCAGGCGGTAGTGCTCCACCCAGCTCGGCAGCTCCCACTGGCGGCCGGCCGCGCGCAGCGCGAGATAGATCCCGCCGGTCTCGGGTGACAGGTAGTGCATGGACCCCCGGAACGCGAACGCCTTGATCACCGAGCCGTCCGCGAGAGCCGCGGCGAGCTCACCCGGCTGCGAGGACGCACGTCGGGTACGCACCGCCAGCTCGGCGAGATCGGGGTCCATCGCGAGCACTGCGCCGAGCCGATCGACGACCCCGGCCACCGACTCCGACCCGACCGGGTCGAGCAGGTGCCGGTCCAGCCGCCAGGCGAGCGCCTGGGCCCAGGTGATCTGCATGCGTCCACCGTAGGGTGCCGAGCGTGACCTCCGACGACCTCGCCACTCGGGTCCGTGCGGCCGGGCGCGCGTGCGCGACCGCGGTCTCCGGCCACCAGCACGCCTCCCCCACGCAGACCTTCAGCGACCTCGCCCGCGTGTGCGAGGAGCTCGGCATCGACGAGTGGGACACGTACGGCGAGGGCGGCGCGGTGACGCGGCTGGAGGACGACCTGGTCGAGCGCTTCGGGGTGGAGGCGGCGGCGTACTTCCCCAGCGGGGTGATGGCGCAGCAGGCCGCGCTGCGCATCCACTGCGACCGGGACGGCAGCAGGCGGGTCGCGATGCCCGATCTCAGCCATCTACTGGTGCACGAGGACGACGGACCGCGGATCCTGCAGGACCTCGAGATCGTCCACCTGACGACGGGCTTCGAGGCGCCGACGGCCGCGCACCTCGAGCCGGTCCCCGGGCGGCTCGGCGCGGTCCTCGCGGAGCTGCCGCTGCGCGACGCGGGCTGCCTGCTGCCGACCTGGGACGAGCTGGTGGAGCTGTCCGCCGCCTGCCGCGCCCGCGGCGTCGCGCTGCACCTCGACGGCGCCCGCATCTGGGAGGGGCAGCCCTGGTTCGACCGGCCCCTCGACGAGATCGCGGCACTGGCCGACTCGTTGTACGTCTCGTTCTACAAGGGCCTCGGCGGCCTGACCGGCGCCGCACTGCTCGGCCCCGAGGACTTCGTCACGGAGGCCCGCCTGTGGCGGCGCCGGCTCGGCGGTACGACGTACCGCGCGACCGCCGAGGTGGTCTCGGCGCTCGCCGGGCTGCGCGACCGGCTGCCGCTGATCCCCGAGACCGTCAGCTGGGCGCGCGAGCTCGCGGCGGCGCTGCCGGCCGGGCTCGCCGCGCAGCCGGCGGTGCCGCAGACCAACCAGTTCCTGCTGTACGCCGACGGCGACGCCGATGCCGTCAACGAGCGCGTGCTCGCTGCCGTCGAGGAGCACGGGATCGGGCTGCCGGTGTGGACGGCGACGCGTCAGCCCGGCCGCATCCAGTGCGAGGTCGTCGTCGGTCCGGCGGCACTCGGCCTCGACCCGGCCGCGATGGCGGAGCTGGTGGCTAGCGCCTGCGGCGGAACAGGGACCGCTTCGGCTTGATGTCGATCAGGTTCGACGTCTCGGGAGCCGGCAGCGCGGCCGCCTGCTCGGCGGAGAGGGTCGTGCGGACGTGGCTGGTCCAGATCGAGCCGATCTGGTCGGCGTCGACGAACCTGGCGCCGTCCGCCGTCTCGACGACGATCCCGTCGAACACCGCGACCTTCTCGTCCACGAGGACGGACCGGACCGTGGCGAACGGCTGCCCGTCCTGGGTGTGCACCGCCGTGCCCGGCTGGAGCGCCGTGTAGGCGATCGGGTGGTCGTCTGCGTCCGACATGCGGCCAGCCTACTGAGCGCCGCGGAACCCCAGCTGGCGCCAGGCCTCGTACGTCGCCACCGCGGCGGAGTTCGCCAGGTTCAGCGACCGCCGGCCGGGCACCATCGGGATCCGCAGCCGGTCCGTGACGCGAGGGTGGCCGAGCACCTCGGCCGGCAGCCCGGTCGGCTCAGGACCGAACAGCAGCGCGTCGCCCGGCTGGTACTCGACGTCGGTGAACCACCGGGTCGCGTGCGCGGTGAAGGCGAACACCCGCGAGCCCGCGAGCTCGTCGCTGGCAAGGGCGGTGTCGAGGTCGGGGTGGACCGCCACCGACGCGAGGTCGTGGTAGTCGAGGCCGGCGCGCTTCAGCTTCGCCTCCGACAGGTCGAACCCGAGGGGCTCGACGAGGTGGAGCCGGGTCCCCGTCACGGCCGACATGCGGATCGCGCTGCCGGTGTTGCCCGGGATCCGGGGCTCGAAGAAGATCACGTGGAGCACGCGTCAGTATCTCGCCCCGGCCCGGCTTCCTCAGTAGCGGTCCGTCCCACGCAGCTCCGACGGCCGGCCGTCGGGGTCGTGGATCAGGTCCAACGGCAGCGCGGCCAGCCGGCGCTGGCGCCGGTCGAGGTGCGGCATCGGGAGCCGCCGCAGCCGGCCCGGCGGCCGCTCCCCGACGCAGCCGCCGTCGTGCCACGCGTCGAGCCGCTCGGCGTACGCCGCATAGGTCGCGAACATGTCGGCGGGCTCGACGCAGTCGTCCATCGAGCCGCCGTCGAGGCGGTCGAGGTGCTCCGCGGCGAGCGCCAGCCGCAGGTCGCGCGCGTAGTCCTCGTCGAGCACGACCGCGGTGAGCTCGGAGTCGTGCGTCCACGACCGCCGGCTGAAGTTGTCCGACCCGGTGCTCGCCCACGTGTCGTCGATGATGCACACCTTGGCGTGCACATAGACCGGGGTGCCGGCGTGGTTCTCGATCCCGTACGCCGCCACCCGACCGGGCGCGACCTCCATCAGCTGGTCGAACGCACGCCGGCGCCCCAGCAGCTGCGCGGTCCGGTTGAGCCCGTTGAGGTCGGGCATCAGGGGCAGCACCACCAACAGCCGCAGGCCGGGCTCGTCGCGGAGCCGGTCGGCGAACAGGCGGGCGACGTCGTGACCCCAGAAGAACTGGTCCTCGACGTACACCAGGCGCTCGGCCCGGTCGACGGCCTTGGTGTAGCCGTTGGCGACGCTGCGCTCGCCGCCGTTGGCGAACGGGTAGTCCCGCCCGAGGGTCAGGTCGGGGTAGGTCCGGAGCAGCTGCACGGTGTGGTTGCCGGCCTCGGGCGGCGGGGGCAGCTGGTCGGGCAGCGGGTCCGGCGAGGTGTCCAGGCGCCGGATCAGGTCGGCGGCGCGGCGCCAGGGCGCCCGCGAGAGCGGCGCGGGGTCCTCCCAGCGCTCGCGGAACACGGTTTCGACGTCGTACACGGCCGGCCCGCGGATCTCGACCTGCACGTCGTGCCACGGCGGGCGCTCGCCGTACTCCTCGGTCAGCGGCTGCGGCTGCGGGTCGCCGTGGTGGTCGGCGTCGTCGCGGCGGCTGTGCGCGAGGTCGATGCCGCCGACGAACGCGACGTCGCGCGTCGGGTCGGCCGGGTGCCGGATCACCACGAACTTCTGGTGGTGCGATCCCCCGGCGCGCACCCGCATGTCGAGCAGCACCTCGGCGCCGCGCTCCTGCATCTGCTCACCGAGGTGCCGGTTCTCGGTGGCGAAGAAGCCGGTCTGGTCGAGGTGCGAGCGCCACACCAGCCCGTGCACCTCGGCGCCGCGCTCGTCCGCGCTGCACAGCACCTCGAGCACCTCGCTGCCCGGCTCGTCGGTGAGTCGCTCGTCGGCGTCGCCCTGCCAGTCGGTGAAGAGGATCAGGTCGCCCGGCCCGGTCGCCTCGATCACGTCGTACAGCGCACGGAAGTACGTCGCGCCGTGGATCAGCGGGCGCACGAGGTTGCCCTCCGACCAGGCCTGGTCCCCGCCGTGGCGGTCGTCGAGCCGGGTGTCCGGGTTCGCCCTCTCGGCGCGCGTCAACAACCACTCCCCTGGGTCCACCATGCCCGCAGCATGCCCAGGAGCCGGGCAGTCACGCCTCAGCCGAAGAAGACCTGCGCCTCGGCGTACTCCGACGGGCTGACCAGCTTGAGCTCGGCCGTCCCCTCGGACAACGGGACCCGGGCGATCGAGGTCCCGCGCAGCGCCATCATCGTCCCGAAGTCGCCGTCGGCGACCGCGTCGATCGCCTGGAGACCGAAGCGGGTGGCCAGCCAGCGGTCGAACGCCGTGGGGGTTCCGCCGCGCTGGATGTGGCCGAGCACGACCGCGCGCGCCTCGGCGCCGGTGCGCTGCTCGATCTCCTTGGCGATCCGGTCGCCGATGCCGCCGAGTCGCACGTGGCCGAACGCGTCGAGCTCGCCGGAGACGAGCGTCATGTCGCCGCCCTCCTTCGGGACCGCGCCCTCGGAGACCACCAGGATCGGCGCGTAGCGCGACTCGAAGCGCTTCTGCACCTGCACGCAGACCTCTTCGATGTCGAACGGCTGCTCGGGGATCAGCACCATGCTGGCGCCGCCGGCGATGCCCGCGTGCAGCGCGATCCAGCCGGCGTGCCGGCCCATCACCTCGACGACGAGCACGCGGTGGTGCGACTCGGCGGTGGTGTGCAGCCGGTCGATCGCCTCGGTCGCGATGTTCACCGCGGTGTCGAAGCCGAACGTGAAGTCGGTGCCCGACAGGTCGTTGTCGATCGTCTTGGGTACGCCGACCACGTGGACGCCGAGGTCGGCGAGCTTGGTCGCGACCCCGAGGGTGTCCTCACCGCCGATCGCGACCAGCGCGTCGACACCCTCCTTGGCGAGGTTGTCCTTGATCCGCTCCACGCCGTTCTCGATCTTGAACGGATTGGTGCGCGACGAGCCGAGGATGGTGCCGCCGCGTGGCAGGATCCCGCGGCACTGGTCGATGCCGAGCTCCATCGTGATGCCCTCGAGCGGGCCCTTCCACCCGTCTCGGAAGCCGATGAACTCGAAGCCGTGCTGCGTGACGCCCTTGCGTACGACGGCCCTGATGACTGCGTTGAGGCCGGGGCAGTCGCCGCCCCCGGTGAGTACTCCGACGCGCATGCGTCGACTCTAGGGTCAGTGGGTCGAGGGCACCAGGGTCCCGAGCGGCTGCCCGATCTCCTCGAGCACGTCGGTGAACCACGAGACCGTCGGGTCGAACGCCTTGCCGCCCTTGATCCGCGGGAACTCCACGACGCGCAGCACGTCGCCGGCCTCCTCGTCCTGGCCGACCACGCCGCTCTCGCCACGCAGGGCGGCGTCGACCGCGAGGTCGGAGCAGGAGCGGATCAGCGCCAGGTCGTCGTCGTTGGCGGCCGCGGAGCGAGCGAAGTAGCCGCTCTTCTGCACCATGGTCTTCTCGGCGCCGACCATGCCCGCGAACTGCTCGGCGAACCACGAGCCGGGGTTGATGGTGTCGATCTTGACGTGGCCGAACGCGTCGCGCTTCGGCTCCTCGCCGCGGGCCAGCATCTCCTCGACGATCGTCGAGACGCCGGCGCCCTCCGACAGGAACACGTTGACGCAGCCGGTCTCGTCCATGACCTTCTTGAGGCGCTCGGCCTCGGCCGCGATGTCGAAGTCGAGCTCCGGCACGTAGACGCCGTGCAGCTCCCAGGCCTCGCGGGTGTTGTCGCCGAAGCCCGAGAACTCCTGGGTGTCGAGCCACTCGCGGTACTTCACCGCGGTCGCGGCCGTCAGCCAGCCGCAGTGGCGGCCCATGACCTCGTGGACGATGAGCATCCGCGGGTTCGAGGAGTGCTCGGCGATGATGTTCTGCGCGAAGACCGCGCCCTGCTCGGCGGCCGTCCAGGCACCCAGCGACTGCTTGATCGGCACGACGTCGTTGTCGATCGTCTTCGGCAGGCCGACGACGGTGAGCTCGTAGCCGTTCTGGTGGAGGTACGCCGCGAGGTCGGCCGCGGTGGTGTTCGTGTCGTCGCCGCCGATCGTGTGCAGCACGTCGACACCGTCACGGGTCAGCTGCTCCGCGGCGACGTGCAGCGGGTCCTGCCCGGCCTGCACGAGCCCGCGCTTCACGCAGTCCTTGACGTTGGTGAGCTTCACGCGGCTGTTGCCGATCGGGCTGCCACCGAAGCCGTGCAGCAGGTGCGCGCGCTCGCGCATCTCCGGCGTGACCGTGATGTGCTCGCCGCCGAGGAGGCCGGCGTACCCGTTGCGGTAGGCGATGATCTCGACCTCCGGCGCGAGCGCGGTGTAACGCTCGATGAGGGCGCCCACGGCCGAGGACAGGCAGGGGGCGAGCCCTCCGGCGGTGAGCAGGGCGACGCGACGCACGGTCATGGTGATCTCTTCGGCTCTCGCTCGGGATCTCTAAGGTCTCTAAAAGACTAAAGTACGAGCCCTCAGACCGCGAGGTCCTCGGCTGCCTTGTTCGTCACTCTCTGGGCCGCGAGCGGCATCACCCGGCCGAGCCGGACGGCGAGGAGCACACCGGCCAGGTTGATCACCCCGAGCGCCACCCAGATCGACCACGAGTCGTGGGCGAGCATCCAGGCGAAGGCCACCGGCGCGATCGCGCCCGTGATGGTCCACGCCAGCTGCATCAGCGAGAGGTAGCGGCCACGCAGGTGGTCCGGCGCCGCCTCCGCCCCGAGCGCGCTGAGCACCGGCCCGCCGAGCATCTCGCCGACCGTGTAGACGACCGTGCCGACGAGCACCAGGACGGCGGCCAGCCCGACGGAGAACGCGCTCGCGCCGAGCAGCACGACGAACGAGGCGACGAAGACCACGTTGGCGAGGACCAGCACCCGCCAGCGCCGGTATCCGGTCAGGCCGCGGACGACCAGGCCCTGCCCGAGACCGCACATCACCGTGTTGAGCGTGAACGCCGCCCCCACGACCCAGCCGGGCAGGTCCAGCACGGTCACGGCGTAGACGGGGATCGCGATGTTGAGCACCATCATCGCGCTCGAGTACGCGAACTGGCCCAGCCAGAGCAGCCAGTACGGCCGGTCCCGCAGCACGATCCCCCATGCGCCGGCCTGCGAGCGGTGCTCGGTCGGCCGGGTCGCGGGCACCGCGAGCAGCAGGAGGAACGCGACGGCGTACGACGCGGCGTTCGCCCCCACCACCGAGTAGTACGCCGCGGGCGTGCCGATCGTGATCGCGAGACCGGACACCAGGCCGCCGACCGCGAACCCGACGTTGCGCATCGCGCCCAGGAAGCCGAACCACTTCTCCCGCTCCCCCGGCTGGGAGATGGCGGCGACGATGTTGCCGTACGACCCCCAGAAGGCGGTCCGGCCGACCGAGACGACGACGGTCCACAGGACCAGCCCCGCGAAGGAGTCGGTGACGAGGTAGGCGAGGAAGCCGGCGAACTGCATCAGGTTGCCCGCGAGCAGGATCTGCTTCGCACCGAGCCGGTCGACCAGGCCGCCGAGCATCGGCCCGGCCGGGATGGCGATCGCCGACGCGATCGAGATCGCCGCGCCGACCTGCACCAGCGTCAGGTCGGTGGTCGCCAGGAAGTAGAGCATCGAGACGGGCAGGAACACGCCGCTGCCGATGGCGTCGATCGCGATCGCGCCGACGAAACGTCGGTGCTGGTCGAGCGAGGGGAACCCGAGCTTCTCGGTGATGCGGTCGAACACCGGGACATCCTCCGACTTCAAGCCCTCTGGAAGCCAAATCGTTATCGGTAGGGTCCGGAGCATGACCTTCTCGATCGTGGCCCGCTCCGCCGACGGCGAGTCCTGGGGCGTCGCCGTCGCCTCCAAGTTCCTCGCGGTCGGCTCCGCCGTTCCCGCCGCCGTCGCCGGTGTCGGCGCCATCGCCACCCAGGCCGACGCGAACGTCGCCTACAAGGGCCAGGCGCTCGCGCACCTCGACGACGGCGCGACCGCGTCGGTCGCCCTGCAGCGGCTGCTCGAGGAGGACGAGGGGCGCGACCACCGTCAGGTCGGCATCGTCGACGTCGACGGCGGTGCCGCCAGCCACACCGGCCCGGCCTGCCTCGACTGGGCGGGCAGCAGGACGGGCGAGGGCTACGCGATCCAGGGCAACATCCTCACCGGCGAGGAGGTCGTCGAGGCGATGGAGGCCGCCTGGCTGGCCTCCCCCGCCGACGCCCCGCTGGCGCGACGGCTGCTCGACGCGCTCGCCGCCGGTGACGCCGCCGGTGGTGACTCCCGCGGCCGGCAGTCGGCGGCGCTGCTGGTGGTCGAGGAGGACGCCGGGTACGGCGGTCTCGACGACATCGCCGTCGACCTGCGCGTCGACGACCACGCCGAGCCCATCGGCGAGCTCGCCCGGCTGCTGGACCTCAACGACCTGTACCTCACCGCCTCGACCGAGGACGAGAAGGTGCCGGTGACCCCCGAGCTCGAGGCCGAGCTCGAGCGTCTCGCGCAGGCCGCCGGCGCCCGCGACTTCGCCGCCTGGGTCGGCACCGAGAACTACGAGATGCGGGTCGCGCCCGACGGCTCCTGGATCGACCAGAAGATCCTCGACATCATCCGCGGGTCGGGGTCGTGAGCGTCCTCGCGATCGACGCCGGCACGACCGGGGTCACCGCGCTCGTCGTCGAGCACGACGGCACCATCGCCGCGAAGGGCTACCAGGAGTTCGCCCAGCACTTCCCGCAGCCGGGCTGGGTCGAGCACGCGCCCGAGGAGATCTGGCAGGCCACCCTCGAGGCCACCCGCCAGGTCCTCGGGTCGTACGACGGCAAGCAGCTCACCGCGGTCGGCATCACCAACCAGCGCGAGACCGTCCTGCTCTGGGACCGCGAGACGCTGGGATCTCCCCGTCGCGCGATCGTGTGGCAGGACCGGCGTACCGCCGACCTCTGCGTGCGGCTGCGCGACCAGGGCCACGAGGACCGGGTGCGCGAGCTGACCGGGCTGCGGCTCGACCCGTACTTCTCCGGCACGAAGCTGCTGTGGCTCAAGGAGAACGAGCCGCACACCTGGGCGCTGGTCGAGTCCGGCCGCTACGCGATCGGGACCGTCGACTCGTACCTCATCGCCCGGATGACCCGCGGCACCTGGCACGCCACCGACGTCTCGAACGCCAGCCGCACCCTGCTGTTCGACCTCGAGGCCGGCGACTGGTCCGACGAGCTGTGCGACCTGTTCGGGGTGCCGCGCGACGCGCTGCCGGAGCTCGTGCCGAGCTGGGGCGAGATCGCGCGCACCGACGCGCGCTCGTTCCTCAACCTGTCGATCCCGATCGCCGGCATCGCCGGCGACCAGCAGTCGGCGCTGTTCGGCCAGACCTGCTTCGACGAGGGTGACTCGAAGTGCACCTACGGCACCGGGTCGTTCATCCTCACCAACACCGGTACGTCGATCCTGCGCTCCGACGAGCTGCTCGCGACCGCGGCCTGGCGCGCTCCGTCCGGCGAGATCACCTACGCCAGCGAGGGCTCGATCTTCGTCACCGGCGCCGCCGTGCAGTGGCTGCGCGACGGTCTGCAGATCGTCGGCTCCGCCGCGGAGACCGAGGCGATCGCGCGGACGATCGACGACACCGAGGGCGTCGTGTTCGTCCCGGCGCTCACCGGCCTCGGAGCCCCGCACTGGGACCCGCACGCCCGCGGCCTGATCATCGGGCTCACCCGCGGCACCACCCGCGGCCACCTCGTCCGCGCCACGCTCGAGGCGATCGCGTTCGAGGTGCGTGACGTGCTCGAGGTGATGCCCGACCTCTCGTCGCTGCGCGTCGACGGCGGCGCCGCCGCCAACGACCTGCTCTGCCAGATCCAGGCCGACCAGGTCGGCGTACCCGTCGAGCGACCGCGCGCCGTCGAGACCACCGGCCTCGGTGCGGCGTTCCTCGCCGGTCTCGGCACCGGCTTCTGGTCCTCGACCGACGACCTGCGCGACACCTGGACCCTCGACCGGAAGTTCGAGCCGACCGGCGACCGCGAGAAGGCCGACGCCGCTCACGCCCGCTGGCGCGATGCCGTCGAGCGCTCCAAGGGGTGGGCCCGGTAGGGACGGTCGAGGATCGCGCAGCTGCTCCGCGTGCTGAGGATCGAGCAGTTGCTCTGCCGGCTCAGGATCGAGCAGTTGCTCTGCGAGCCGAGCATCGACATCACCGACATCCAGGACCCGATCGACCCGATCGACAGCACCGCGCCGATCGAGCCGACCGAGAGGACCGAGCCGATGCTGCCGACGGACAGGATCGACCCGTCCGAGCAGACCGACAGGAACGAGTTGTTCGAGCGCCAGGACAGCATGGTCACCTCACCTCCGCGAGCATCCGGTGCACCGACGCGACTGCGCTGGCGCCTTCTCCCACCGCCGAGGCGACGCGCTTCATCGACCCCGCGCGGACGTCACCCGCGGCGAAGATCCGCGGTGAGCTCGTCTGGAACGGCAGCCGGTTGCACTCGGTACGGATGAACCCGTCCTCGTCGCGGTCGACGGCGAGCCAATCGGTGTCCGGCTCCGCCCCGATGAAGCAGAACAACGCCACGCTCTCCAACAGCTCGGAGCCGCCGTCGCGGGTGCGGACCAGGACGCCCGTCAGGGCCGGCGTACCGATCAGGTCGCAGACCTCGGCCCCGCACCAGACCCGCACCATCGGGTGCCGCTCCAGACGCTGGACCAGGTAGTCCGACATCGACGACAGGTCGCCGCCCCGCACGAGCAGGTCGACCCGCGACCCCCGTGACGCGAGGAAGAGGGCCGCCTGGCCCGCGGAGTTGGCACCACCGACGACCGTCACCGGCTGCGACTCGCAACCCCGGACGTCGAGCTCCGTGGCGGAGTACCGGACGTCGCCGCGGCGTTCGAGCTCCGCGAGGCGCGGTACGCCGAGGCGGCGGTACCGCGCTCCGGTCGCCACGATCACCGCCTGAGCCCGGAGCGTCGACCCGTCAGCCAGCCGGATGGTGAGCCCGCTGCCGGAGTCGTCGACGTCGACGACCGTGCAGGGCGTGTAGATCTGCGCCCCGAACCTCATCGCCTGCACCAGCGCCAGCCGGGCCAGCTCCGAACCGCTCACACCGCGCGGGAACCCGAGGTAGTTCTCGATCCGCGAGCTGGTCGCCGCCTGCCCGCCGGCCGCGATCGTGTCGAGCACGACGGTCACCAACCCCTCGGAGGCGGCGTAGACCGCGGACGCCAGCCCGGCGGGCCCGGCGCCGATCACCACCAGGTCGACGTCGTTCTCGGACGGCCGGAAGCTGAGGCCGATCGCCGCCGCCAGGTCCCCCGTGGTCGCCCGTCGCAGCACCCGGTCGGAGACCACCGCGGCGCACAGGTCCTGGGCCGTGAGCCCGTGGGCCGCCATCAGCGCCTGGCCCAGCACCGAGTCGGCGTCGAGGAAGGAGTGCGGCAGCTCGTGGCGAGCCGCGAACGTGCGCAGGGCCCTGGCCTCGGTGGACTCGGCCGGGCCGACGATCTCCAGCGCGCTCGACGCCACCGTCTGCAGCAGCTGCCGGCGTACGCGGAGCGCCTCGACCAGCACGTCCGCGAGGTCGACCTGCTCGCTGAGCACCCGCCGGAACCGGGCGGCACGGATGCGGACGATCTCGCCGCCGACCCGGACCCTCGTCGTCAGGTAGACGGCCTGGCCGGTGAGCAGGTTGAGCTCGCCGAGGAAGCCACCCGGGCCGCGCTGGTAGACGAGGTGCTCGGGGTCGGACGCGGTGCCGTCCCGGATGACGTCGACCTCGGCGGTCCGCAGCAGGAACAGGTCGTAGCCCGTGTCTCCGGTCGCGTAGAGGACGTCGCCCTCCGCGACCTGCTCGGCCACGCCGTACGTCGCGAGCCGGTCGAACTGCTCAGCGGTGAGGGTCGGCTCCCCCGGCAGCCCGACGACGCTCATGCCACCACCAGCACCCGGTCGACGGCGCGGCGCGGGACCGTCGCCACGAACAGGACGAGGCCGGCCCCGGTGAGCCCCAGGCCTGCCCACGCCGTCGACAGCGTCCCGCCGCCGGCGGAGATCACGGCAGCGCCGCCGATCGCGCCGAGGGCGTTCGCGACGTTGAGGGCCGCGAGGTTCAGTGCGCCCATCAGCGTGGGCGCCTCGGGCGCGAACCGGGTGAGCAGCACCTGGATGGTCGGGATCGCCATCATCATCGTGGCGCCGACGCCGAAGAGCGCGGGGAACAGCAGCACCAGCCGCTCCCCGCCGAGGCCGATGACGACCAGGAACACCATCACCGACGCGTACCCGAGCACCAGCCCGCGGTAGTCGTACTGGTCCGCGAGCCGGCCGCCGATCCAGTTGCCGACAGCCATGCCCACCCCGAAGACCGCGAGCGCGACCGGGATCAGTGCCTGGTCGGCACCGGCGGCATCGGTGATGTAAGGCCCGATGAACGTGTACACCGCGAAGATGCTCGAGATCCCGAGCCCGGCGACGGCGACCATGACCCACACCATCGGGCGCCGCAGGGCGCCGAGCTCCTGCCGGACCGAACCGCCGTCGAGCGCGGTGGTCCGCGGCACCCAGAACCAGATGGCGAGGCCGGTGCCCAGGCCGAGGCCGGCGACCGTGACGTACAGCGCCTGCCACCCGGCCCGCTGGCCGATGAACGTGCCGAGCGGGGAGCCGATGATCGTCGCGACCGTGAGCCCCGCCATGACGGTCGCGAACGCCTTGCCGCCCCGGCCCGGGCCGTAGGCGTAGCCCGCGACCACCGCGCCCGCGCCGAAGTAGGCGCCTTGCACCGTGCCGGTGACGAACCGGGCGGCCGCGAGCATGCCGAGGTCCGTCGCGGCCGCGGAGAGCAGGTTGCCGACGATGAACAGTGCCACCAGCCCCAGCAGCAGGGTGCGCCGGTTGAGACGGGCCGCCGCGATCGTGAGGATCGGTGACCCGACGACGACACCGAGGGCGTAGGCCGTCACGGCGTTGGTCGCCATCGGCACCGAGACGTCGAGGTCGTCGGCGAACAGCTGGATGATCCCGTTGCTCCCGAACTCCCCCGAGCCGATCGCGAACGTGCCCAGGGCGAGCGCGAGCAGGATCAGCGTCGTACGCCGGTCGACCTCGGGGCGGTGGCGCCTCTCCGCCGACCGGCACTGTCCTTCGTAGGCGTGGTCGTGCATGTCAGTCGACGGCGTGGACCGCGGCGAGGATCAGCTTGGTCGTGGCCCCGGGGCGCGACTGCATCGCGACGTGCGAGGCCTTGACCCGGACGACGGTCGAGCCGGCCCGCTCGGCCATGTAGGCCTGGGTCTTCGGCGGGATCGTGTGGTCCTGGGTGGCGATCAGGTACCACGACGGGATCGTGGGCCACGCGACAGCGCCGGCCGGCTCGCCGAACGCCGCAGCTGCGAGCGGCCGCTGGGTGGCCCACATCAGCCGGGTCGTCCGCTTCGGCAGGTCCTGCGCGAACGCTTCGCGGAAGATCCCGGGACGCAGGTACAGGTCGACGCCGGTGCCGCCGTCAGGCAGCGGGTACGGGCGGGCCTGCAGCGCGTCCTCGGTCACCAGGCTTCCGGGGTTCAGCTGGGTCAGGAGACCGACCGGCTCGCCCTCGTCGGGCACGAACGCGGCGACGTAGACGAGCGCCTCGACGTTGGGCAGCCCGGTCGCCGCTGCGCTGATGACGGCGCCGCCGTACGAGTGGGCGACCAGGACGATCGGACCCTCGATCGTCTCCAGGACGCTGCGGACGTAGGCGGCGTCCGACGTGAGGCCGCGCAGCGGGTTCGCCACCGCGATCGCGTCGTACCCCTCTTCCCGCATCGACTGCAGCTCGGCGCTCCAGCCGGACGAGTCGGCCCAGGCCCCGTGCACGAACACGATCGTGGGTCGGGGCTCGGGCGCCCCGGCGTGGGCGGGACTGGTCAGCAGCGCTCCGAGCAGCGCGATCACGAGGATCAGCTTCGACATGGCAGGGCTCCTCAGGCGCTCACGGCCAGGACGGCCTTCTTGACCAGCTCGAAGACCACCTCGGGCTGCGAGAGCATCACGAGGTGGGACGACTCGACCTCGAGGGAGGCGACGTTCGCGCGCTGGTAGGCGAAGCGCTGGACCTCGGGGTTGATGGTGTGATCGGCGCCGGCGACGATCCCCCAGGCCGGCTTGGTGTGCCAGGCGGCGGCCCCTGCCTTCTCCTCGAACGCGGCGGCGGAGAGCGGGCGCTGCGTGACGGCCAACGTGCGCGTGACCGCGGGGTCCACGTCCGCGGCGAAGACATCGTGGAAGCGGTCGACCGCGACGGTGAGGTCGGCGCCCCCGGGCACGACGGTGGGACGCAGCGCACCGGCGAGGTCGGAGTCGGCGTAGCGCCCGGCCAGCTCCCCGAGGCTCTCCCCCTGGTCCGGGACGAAGCCGGCGAGGTAGACCAGGCTCGTCACGTTGTCGCCGGTGCCGGCCACGGTCGCGACCGCGCAGCCGTAGGAGTGGCCGACGAGCACGACCGGGCCGGGCACGGACGCGATGACGGCGGCGACGTACGCCGCGTCACCGTTCAGCGAGCGGTTCGGGGCGGCGGGCGCGAGGACCGGGATCTCCGCGTCGAGAAGCATCGGGACGACGTCGCCGAAGCTGGACGCGTCCGCGAACGCCCCGTGGACGAGGACGACGGTGGGGTGGGACATGTCGGTGCCTTTCGCTGGGAGGTGGACCCAGCCCAGCAGCGGCCACTGAACAACTTGTGGATCGAAGAGGATGGGTGCGTTCACTTCGCGCCCACTACGCTCAGCGACTGTGCAGGTCACCATCCAGGTGCTCGGCCCGCTGCGCGTGTGGCGCGACGGGGTCGAGATCGACCTCGGTCCGCGCCAGCGGACCTACTTGCTGGCGCTGCTGCTGTTCCGCGCCGGCCGGCCGGTCAGCACCTCGGAGCTCATCGACCTGATCTGGGACGACGAGATGCCGACCTCGGCTCTCAACATCCTGCAGAAGTACGTCGGTGCGCTGCGGCGCCTGCTGGAGCCGGAGCTGCCCGCGCGTGCCTCCGGCTCCTTCCTGCACCGCCGCGGCAGTGGCTACCTGTTCGAGCCGACCGGGGTCGAGCTCGACCTGGCCGAGTTCCGCACGCTGCGGGACCGGGCGCGGGAGGAGCTCGCAGCCGACCGGGTCGAGGACGCACTGGCGTCGTACGAGCGGGCGCTCGCCGCCTGGCACGGCCCTGCCGGGGACGGTCTGGCGCTGACCGCTCGCGCGCTCCCGCTCGTCGCCTCGATCAACGAGGAGCTGCTGGACGCCTGCGTCGAGGCTGCCCGGCTGGCTGTTCCCCACGGTCACGCCAAGCGCGTCCACCAGCCCCTGCGGCTGGCCGGGTGGATGGCGCCGTACGACGAGACCGTGCAGGCGACGCTGATGACGGCGTTGGCGGCGTCTGGACAGCAGGTGGAGGCGCTGTCGGTCTTCGAGACCGTGCGCCTCCGGCTCGCCGAGGACCTGGGCATCGACCCCGGCCCGGCGCTCCGGGAGGCGCACGAGCAGGTCCTGCGCCAGGTCGGGCCGACCTCCACGCCGCGCCCGGCCGGCGTCCATCCGCTCGTCGGTCGCCGCGAGGAGCTCGCGCTGGTCCGCAACGCCGTCGACTCGGCCGCCTTCGCGGGTTCGCAGCTCGTCGTCGTCGAGGGTCCGCCCGGCGTCGGCAAGACCCGGCTGCTGGTCGAGGTGAGCGCGGAGGCTCTCCGGCAGGGCGCGCTCCCCGCCTGGGGTGGGTGCCAGCACGGCGACGGCGCGCCCGCGATGTGGCCGTGGATCCAGGTGGTCGGCAGTCTCCTCGCGTCCCTGCCCGCCGAGCGGCGCTCGTCCTGGTCGGCCGGGGTGCTCGGCGACCTGACCGATCGGCCGGACCTCACGGGGCCGGCACCCGCGCGGCTGGACGTCGGAGCGCGGTTCCAGCTGTTCGAGCAGGTGACCGCCCTGCTCGCCGAGGTCGCGACCGACCGACCGGTCCTGGTGGTCGTCGACGACCTGCACTGGGCCGACCTGGCCTCGCTCCAGCTGTTCACCCATCTCGCCGGAGCGCTCCCCGCCGGGTGCGTCCTGATGGGCACCGTGCGCGACCACGCGCCGGCGCCGAGCGACGAGGTGCGGTCGATGCTGGCCGCGCTCGCGCGCCTGGACCGGCACCGCAGGATCTCGCTTGGCCCACTGGACCCGGCCGAGGTCGCCGAGCTGATCCGGCGCGACACCGGCCAGGTCCCCAGCCCGGGCGTCGCCCTCAGCATCCAGGCCCGGGCCGAGGGCAACCCGCTGTTCGTGCGGGAGCTCGCGCGGTACCTCGCCGACATCGGCGGGCTCGACGACCAGGCGGCCGCGCGGGCCGGCGTACCGTCCACGGTGCGCGACATCGTGGAGGACCGCACCCATCGCCTCGACGACGACCTCCGCCGCCTGATCGGGATCGCGGCGCTGATGGGCAGGGACATCGACGTCCGGCTGCTCGCCCACGCCGCCGAGATCGAGGCGGCCGCCTGCCTGGAGAGTCTCGGCGCCCTCGAGGCGCTGGGGCTGGTCGAGGTCGCGCCGGGCTCCTACTCCGAGTGGCGCTTCACGCACGACCTGGTCCGCGAGGCGGTGGCCCGCTCGACCCCGCAGGCGGAGGCTGCGCACCTGCACCTGCGGGTCGCCGACGCGCTGGAACGGGCGGCGGGCTCCGCCGACCGGCACGCCGAGGCGCTCGGTCACCACCTGGTCCTCGCCGGCCCGCTCGCCGAGCCTGCGCGGGTCGCGGAGGCGCTGCTCATCGGTGGCCGGGTCGCGACGCGACGCTGCGCGTACGACCTCGCCGAGAAGTACCTCGACGCGTGCACGCGCGCGGCGCGGGACGCCGGGCTCCCCGAGCTCGAGCTGACCGCGTTGACCGAGCGGCTCGCCGTCACCGGCATCCACGCGGGCTTCGTGGCCACGACGCCGGCGGACCTGGATCGGGCCGAGGAGCTCGCTCGCTCCCTCGGCCGGGAGCGCGAGGCGACGGAGTTCCTCGTCTCCCGGTTCCTCGCCCACGCCCAGGCGATCCAGATCAGCGAGGGCGGGCGGATCGCCCGGCGGCTCCTGCGGCACGGCGAGCGGTCCACCGACCCCGTCGTACGGGCGGCCGGACACCACGCGTGGGGTGTGCACCAGTGGAGCTCGGGGCACGTCGGGGAGGCCTGCCGCCACCTCGGTCTCGCGAGCCGGATCATCGCGGGCGACCACGAGCGGGACCCGATGATGCAGCGACTCCAGCTGCTGACCCCGGTGATGCTGGCGCTGAACACGGCGCTGCACGGCGACCTCGACGCGGCCCACGCCCTGTTCGACGCGGTTGAGGCGGACGCCGGCGACGATCCCTACCGGATGAGCATCTGGGGCTCCTTCAGCGTCACCGCCGCGGTCGCTGCCGGGGACCCGCGGTGGGCGCTCAGGGTCGCTGAGGCCACGATCGCCACCGACCCCGACTTCGCCTTCTCGTTCTCCGGCGCCTACACGCGCCTGGCACGGCACTGGGCGCGCGCCATGACCGGCGGCAACGCGGCTGCCGAGGCCGACCAGGTCGAGACGATCATCGCCGCCACCCTCGTCGACCCGCCCCGCTCCAACCTGGCCACCTGGTACGCCCTGCTCGCCGAGATGCACCTCGTCGCCGGCGACGCCCCTGCCGCGATGGCAGCGCTCGACCGGGCCGAGGCAGCCATCGCCGTCCACGGCGAGCGGTACGCCGAGGGCCTGGTCCTCCTCATGCGCGCCCGCACGCTCCGCGACTCCGCTGCCTCGCCCGCCGAGGTCCGGGCCGCCGCGCGGCACGCCGTCACGATCTCGCGCTCCCGCGAGGCGCACCTGTTCGCCACCCGCGCCACCGACCTGCTCGGTGAGCTGGCGCTCCGCTAGCGGCACCGATTGCAGGCTCGGCGCTGGACCAGGTCGACCTCGGCCGTCAGGTGTCGGCCTCGTCGAGGGCAGACCGCAGGAGGCCGGACCACTCGGCACTCACCACCCGATCGGCCTGCTTGCGATGTGGCGACGAGGGTCGCCAGTCCGGGGCCAGCGCGACCTCCACAGACCGGCGATCCCCTTGACGGCCATCTCGCTGCGCCCGACGGCCTGCGCGGACTACGGAGGCTTGGCGGCTTGCGGGTGCGTGGGTGGTGCTGGTTCCTTGCTTGCGGTTCCGCTCGGGTCACCGTTGGAAGAACACGACGAATGCCCCGCCGGCCGTGGTCGGCGGGGTGGGGGTCAGCGGATATGTCGGTCCGCTCGTACGTGGTAGCTGCAGCCGGTCGGGCTGGTCCAGGTGAACGTCCTGGGGCCGGTACGCCGGTAGGTCCAGGCGGTGAAGGTCTTCACCCGGTGGTGGTGGCGACACAGCGGCGCGAGGTTCCGGGTGGACGTCCGGCCGAGGGGGAACTCGGTGATGTGGTCGTTGTCTGCGGAGCGTGACCGGCGGCTGCAGCCGGGGAACACGCACCGCGGGAAGGTCAGGACGACCTGTTCCTGCTGCCGGTCGGTGGGGGTGTAGGAGTCGGTGGTGAGGTTCTCGTTCAGGTCCAGCACCGGACGCACCGTCACCTTCGTGCCCGCGGTCTGGCACCACTGCTGGACCTGTTCGGGGGTGACGACGGTGCGGGTGTTCTCCACCTCGACCATCCGGGTGTCGGCCTGGGCGTGGGTGTAGATCACGACCTCCCGCTCACCCGCGCCGCCGAGCATCCCCGCGGCGATCGAGCGGCGGACATCGATCGGGAGGGCAGGGTCGAGGGTGGCGGCCTTCGCCTTCAGGTTCTCGTCCAACGCGACGGCGTCGGCCAGGTCCATGACCCCGGCGACGGGGACCTGACCGGTCGAGGTGACCTGGCGCCAGTAGAACGTGAGGTGCCGGTGCTCGGAGTCGGCCAAGCGGCGTTGTTCGGCAGCTTGGGGGTCGAACTCGGCACGGGCTGCTTCGACGGTGCGCTCGATCTGGGCGAACGTGCACGTGTGCAGGACCGGCGCGAGCGCGCGGTCCACGAACGCCGCCGCATCGACCGGCAGCGCCTTGGTCTGCTGGGCGACCTTGCGGGCCTTCCACGACGGAACCTCTGCGTCGAGGACCCGTGCCCAGGTGCGCGGGAGCCGGTGCGCCAGCTCGACGGCATCGCCGATGAACACCCGGCCGGCGTCGGTGTTCATCCCGACCGCGAGCGCGAACTCCGCGATCGAGAACTCCGCGACCGTCGGCGCCCCGTCCCCGGCGACCTCGAGCTCCCGCTCCTCCCAAGGCCGCGTCTGGTCCACGACGTCGCCGGGGTTCAGTGCCGCCCACTCGACCGCGAGGTGGAGCTTGTCGATCTCGGCTTTCACGGCGGCGGCTTGGCGTTGACGGGCGACCTTCAGCACCTGCTCACGAGTGAGGGTGCTGGTCGTCGTCATGGTTCAACCCAAGCAGGGACCACCGACAACGGAGCCTCGGAATCCCTTGTTTTGACCGGGATGTGGACACTCTCGCGAAATAGTCCGGACGCGGGATCCGGTGGTTTCGAGACAGGCGCGAGCGCGCCTTCCTCAACCACCGAAGGGTGCGAAGCCCACCACCGGAAAGCCGGGAAGCAGCGCCAGCCCGAACCCGCCCTACCCGCGTAAAAGCCCTATCGGTCGCAACCACCAGCAACCCGCAGCCCAACGTCAGTAGCAGCGTCAGCTCAGTCGTCGGTGAGCTTGTCGAGCGCGGCCTGGGCCGCGTCGCGCGCCTCGCGTGCCTCACCGACGGCCGACTCGGCCTCGGTGCGGGCGTCCTCGGCGTCGGAGAGCTCGTCGTCGACCTCCTCGGCGGTGGCCTCGAGCTCGGCGATCTTGCCGCGGAGCTCGTCGATCTCGGCCTGGATCTGGAGGCTGCGGGCCTCGAGGTCGTCGTACGACGCGCGCACCTCGTCGTACGCCGAGGTCGCCTCGTCCAGGACGGCCACGGCGTACCCCAGCGCGGTCTCGGCGGCCTCGATGGCCTTGCGGTCGGCCTCCGGGTCGGGGACGACGTGGAGGTCGGGTCGCGACGGCGGCTCGGCGGACCGGGCCGGTGCACTGAACCCCAGCGCATCCGGTACGGCGACCGCGGCCGCGACGTCGGCGGGGTCGAGGCCCGTGGTGGTCAGCGCCGCCACCAGCAGACCGCTGCGCACGGCGAGGCCGCACTGCTCGTCGACCATCGCGGCGGTGAGCGTGGCCTCGACCTGGTCGGCCACGGCCTCGGTGACCTTCGCGCCGGCGTCCTTGGCCACCCGCCGCGCCTGCGTGGTGACCGCCGCGGTGAGCTGGCGGCGCTGCCGCGTCAGCGCGCGCAGCTCGTCGCCCGACATGTTCGCCTGTGCCTCGCGCAGCGCGGCGCCGACCGACAGCACCTGCTCGACCTGCTCGGTCTCGCGGCGCACCAGCAGGTTCACGACCCACGCCGCGGTCGACGGCTTCTTCAGCGCCTTGACCTGCTTCGCGAGATCAGAGCCCTTGAGCTCCTTCGCCTTCGCGTCCCGCGCCGGCGTGAACTCGGGCAGCGGCAACCCGTACAGCGCGTCCGCGATGCTCAGCAGGTCGCCGGACAGCTCAGACACGGGTCTCAGCCTTCCACGCCAGGTGCGCCTCCCACATCCGCGCGTACAGCTCCCGCAGCTCTGCCTCGTCGACGTCGCCGAGCGGCAGGTGCAGGTCGCCGAGCGCCGCGCGCCAGGTCTCCCAGGTGTCGAGGTCGGTCTGCGTCCTCCCGCCCGCGTCGACCTGGGTCAGCACGCAGCCGCGCAGCGTCGTGCACCCACTCGCGTGCCGGCGCTGCACCACCAGGACCTTCGCGAAGACCCCGGTCCCCGGCGCCGACAGCTCCGCGTGCGACGCGAGTACGTCGGCGGGCTCGGTCGGCAGCGTCGACACCGCGACTCCGGTGAAGCTGCCGGACACGTCGTGGCGGAACGACCAGCCGTCCTCGCGCACCTCGTCGACGACGTACGTGAACGGACCCTGCCGGTACTCCCCCACCACCACCGGCACCGGGTCGCGGAAGGCGTCGCCGAGGCCGACGTCGACCCACCACTCGCCACCGGGGTTCTCAGGCGACGGCAGCCCGGCGACGTGCAGCACCAGGTGGTTGAGGAAGGTGCCGGCGCGATCCCACTCCTCGGTCCACACGTGCCCGTGCCGCCGGGTGACGTCGAACCCGAGGTCGCGCAGCACGAGCTCGAGCGAGCCGTTCTGGTGGAAGCAGTAGCCGGCCCGGCCGACCTCCTCGATCCGCAGCAGCGAGGCCTCCGGGTCGACCGACGGCGGCCGGCCCAGCATGATCGCGAGGTTCTCGTACGGCACCCGCTCCAGGTGCCGCTGGTGGATCAGGAACAGGGCGTCGAGCGTCGGCGGCGGAGGTACGTCGATGCCGAGGCGGCTCAGGTAGGCGGCGCTCACGGCTTCACGTACCGCCCGCGCCGGTGGACCAGCGGCTCCTCGTCGTCACCGACCACGACCTCCTCGACCGCGAGCGTGAGCAGCCGCGACCAGCCGACGTCGACCGCCGACTCGAGACGTACGCCGGCCCAGCTGCGCGCATCCGCCAGCCGGGGGCCCCACGCGGTGTCCTCGAACGCGCCCATCCGGAACGGCCCGCCCGGGGCCGGTGCCGTGCCGGCGAACGCCTCGGCCAGGTCGCGGTGCGACCACGACAGCAGCTGCACGACCGCGCGCTCGGAGCGAGCGACCGCCTCCGCCAGGTCGCTGTCCGGGTCGACGAGGACCAGCACCCGAGCCGGGTCGCCGGTCGCGACCATCAGCGAGCTCACGGTGAGCCCGGAACGATCCGAGGTCACCAGCGCGACCGACCCGGTGAGCCGACCGCGGAACCGGCGTACCGGGTCGGGCTCGGGATCCGCGAACGGGTGGGTCGAGTGGATCGTCAAGACGCGAGCTTCTCGGGGCCTTCGCTCTCGGCGTCCTTCTCGGTCTTCGAGAGCTCCTTGGCCTTGGTGGCGTACATGTCGACGTACTCCTGGCCGGACAGCCGCATGATCTCGTACATGATCTCGTCGGTGATCGAGCGGAGGATGTAGCGGTCGTTCTCCATGCCCTCGTAGCGCGAGAAGTCCAGCGGCTTGCCGAACCGGACCACGGGGCGGGTGAACTTCCCGAACGTCTTGCCCGGCGGCGCCACGACGTCGGTGCCCACCACGGCGACCGGGATCACCGGGGCCTTCGTCTCGAGCGCGAGCCGGGCGACGCCGACCTTCCCGCGGTAGAGCTTGCCGTCGTGCGAGCGGGTGCCCTCGGGGTAGATGCCGAACAGCTCGCCCTCGGCGAGCAGCCGCTTGGCGGAGATGATCGCGCCCTCGGCGGCGTTGCCGCCCGAGCGGTCGATCGGCACCTGGCCGGAGCCCGCGAAGAACGTCTTCTGCAGCCAGCCCTTGATGCCCTTGCCCGTGAAGTACTCGGCCTTCGCGACGAAGGTGACGCGGCGCGGCAACGTGAGCGGCATGAACAGCCAGTCGGCGTACGACAGGTGGTTGCTGGCGAGGATCGCCGGCCCCTCGTCGGGGACGTTCTCGGCGCCGGAGACGCGCGGGCGGAACACCATGCGCAGCCAGGGACCGAGGGCGATCCACTTCAGGAACCAATAGAACACGGACGCAGCCTAGACCGGTGGTGCAGAATCCGCCCATGACGATCCACCCGCTGGCCGAGCCGCTGTCCGCACCCGCCCGCCCGGAGCTCACCGGCGGCCGCCGGATCGGCGTCCTGCTCAGCCACGGGTTCACCGGCCAGCCGGCGTCCATGAAGCCGTGGGGCGAGGCGCTCGCAGCCAAGGGGTACGCCGTCGAGCTGCCCCGTCTGCCCGGCCACGGCACCACCTGGCAGGAGATGAACACGACCACCTGGTCCGACTGGTACGCCGAGATCTCGCGCTCCTTCGAGAAGCTCTGCGCCGAGAACGACGCGATCGTCGTCGGCGGGCTGTCGATGGGCGGCGCGCTGGTGCTGCGGATCGCCGAGGACCACGCGCACCGGATCGCCGGCGTGATGGTGGTGAACCCCGCGATCGCGACCAAGCGCCTCGACGTGAAGCTGCTCCCGATCCTCAAGCACCTGGTGCCGTCGTTCCCCGGCATCGCCAACGACATCAAGAAGGCCGGTGTCGAGGAGCACGGCTACACCAAGACCCCGCTCAAGGCCGCCCACTCGATGATGCAGGCCTGGCCGACGGTCGCCGCCGACCTGCCGAAGATCACCGCGCCGATGATCTACTTCCGCTCCACCGAGGACCACGTGGTCGACGAGAAGACCCAGCCGATCATCACCGGGCGGATCTCGTCGAAGGACGTCACCGTCGTACCCCTCGAGAACAGCTACCACGTCGCGACCCTCGACAACGACGCGGAGAGGATCTTCGAGGAGAGCGCGGCGTTCATCGCCCGGGTCACCCAGACTGGTTGATACCACCTTGCGCTCCACCGCCTAGGCTGGAGAGGTGCAGTCGAACCCGGACGGTCCTCGCGACCCCGACGAGACGCCTCCCAGCGACCCCTCCGGGGCGGCCCAGGAAGAGGCCTGGCAGGCGATCATCGAGAACTACGGCGAGCGCGCGGACCTGAACGACGAGCCGGAGCCCCCGTCGGCAGCCCCGGCTCCGGCCACGCCTGTCTCCACCGCGCCGTTCGGCGGCCGGTTCGGCAACCTCACCGAGGGCTTCGGCGACAACGACGACGTGTTCACGGCCGAGGAGGAGTCCTACGAGCCGCCGCCCCCGCCGCCGGTCCCCCGCGCGACCCCGGACCGGATGGCCGCCTGGATCGGCGTCTTCGGCTCCCCCGCGGTCCTGCTGACCGCGGTGATCCTCGGCATCACGCTGCCGACGCTGATCGGCTACGCGCTGGTCGCGGCGTTCGTGGGCGGCTTCCTCTACCTCGTCTTCCGGATGCCACGCGGCCCGCGCGACCCCTGGGACGACGGCGCGCAGGTCTGAGCGGGGACGCGCCAGCGGATCCGCTGTTGGTGGTCGAGCGAGCCGCGCGACCGAGGCACCGTTATGGTGCGCGTGTGAGCGCCAACGAGACCGTCGAGATCACCGGCCACCTGATGGACCACGGGATCCTGTCCCGGGTCCTGGACGACATCCGCGAGTACGGCGGCGACTACAGCATCGACCGATTCGACGTGGGCCGCGAGACCGACGACCCGTCGCACGCGGTGATCACCGTGACCGCCGAGGACGCGGAGTCGCTGCAGCGGCTGCTGATGCGCCTGCAGACCCGTGGCGTGAACCAGGTCGACCCGGGCGAGGCGGAGTACGCCGAGGCCGACCGCGACGGCGTCTTCCCGGACCAGTTCTACTCGACCACGAACCTCGAGACCCGGGTCCGCGTCGACGGCGCCTGGCTCACCGTCGGCAACCCCGAGATGGACTGCGGCCTGATCCTCGAGAAGGCCGCCGACGGCACCCCGGCGCGCGTCTACACGCTGCCGATGTCCGACGTACGCGCCGGGATGCTCGTCATCACCGGGGCGTCCGGCGTCAAGGTCACCGTGCCGGCGCCGGACCGCGAGGCCGAGGCGTTCGGCTTCATGGAGTCCGAGGTCTCGTCGGAGAAGCCGCAGGCGGTGCTGGTGCGCCAGGTCGCCGACGGCATGCGCGAGGCCAAGTCCTCGGGCAAGAAGGTGCTCTGGGTCGGCGGCCCGGGCGTCGTGCACACCGGCGCGGCGCCGGCGATGGTCGCGATGGTGAACGCCGGCTTCGTCGACGTGCTGTTCGCCGGCAACGCGCTGGCCACCCACGACATCGAGTCCGCGCTGTACGGCACCAGCCTCGGCGTCGACCTGGCGATGGGCCGCGGCGTCGAGCACGGCCACGAGCACCACATCCGCGCGATCAACGCGATCCGCAAGGAGGGCTCGATCGCGGCCGCCGTCGAGAGCGGCGTCCTGACCGGCGGCATCATGCACGCCCTGGTGAAGCACCAGAAGGACTTCGTGCTGGTCGGCTCGGTCCGCGACGACGGCCCGCTGCCGGACGTCTACACCGACGTGATCGACGGCCAGCGCGCGATGCGCGCGGAGCTGGAGAACGTCGGGTTCTGCCTGATGGTCGCGACCATGCTGCACTCGGTCGCGACCGGCAACATCCTGCCGGCCTCGATCCCGCTGGTCTGCGTCGACATCAACCCGGCGACGGTCACCAAGCTCGCCGACCGCGGCTCCTCGCAGGCCCGCGGCATCGTCACGGACGTGGGGCTGTTCCTCGAGCAGCTTGCCGTCGAGCTCGTGCCCGAGTACCGGCGCTCCTGAACCGCTCCCTCGCGAGGTACGCCGCTCCGATCGCCCCGGCCTCCGGCCCGAGGCTCGCCCGCACCAGCGGCGGCACCGCGCGGTGGTCCGCGCCCACCAGCGACTCGCGCAGAGCCACTCGCGCCGGCGCGAGCAGCAGGTCGTCGGCCGCGGACACACCGCCGCCGATCACGACGATCTCGGGGTCGAACGCCTCGACGAGGTTCGACACCCCGATGCCGAGCCACTCCCCGACGTCCGCGAACGCCGCGAGCGCGACCGGGTCGCCGGCCCGCGCGGCCTCGGTGATCTCGGGGCCGGTGATGTCCTGGCGGCCGCCCTGCGCCTGCACGAACCGCACCAGCGCGTTGCCGGAGCAGTAGCGCTCCCAGCAGCCGATGCCGCCGCACTCGCAGGCCTGCCCGTTCGGCACCACCTGCATGTGGCCGAACTCCCCCGCCATCCCGTTGTAGCCGCGGTGCACGGTGCCGTCGAGCACGACCGCGCCACCGATCCCGGTGCCCAGGGTCACGACCAGTGCGTACTGCGAGTGCCCGACCGCGCCGTACGCGATCTCCGCGCGGGCCGCGCAGTTCGCGTCATTGTCGAGCACGACCGGCGCGTTCCACCGCTCCGCGAGCCGGGCGCGCACGCCCTCGTCGCGCCAGGGCAGGTGCGGCGCGAACCGCACCCGCTCGCCCTGCACGTCGACGAAGCCGGCGGCCGCGATCCCGATCGCGGACGGCCGCCGGGTGGTCGAGAGCTCCTCGACCGCCTCGGTCAGCGCGTCCTCGATCAGGCTGGCCTCGACGCGGCGCCCCGGGGTCGTGCGGTGGGCCGTGCGCAGCACGCGCCCGGTCGTCGACACCGCGGCCGCGAGGACCTTGGTGCCGCCGATGTCGACCCCGATGAACAGCGCCACGCTACCGCCGCGACAGGTCTGCCGCGCCGATCAGCCCGGCGCGGTTGCCGAGCCGGGCCTTGCGGATCTCCGGGATCGGGCGGAACCCGCGGCCCACGAGCTGGCCCGCGAACGCCGAGCGGGTCGGCTCGAGCAGCAGCTCGTCGGCCTCGCTGACGCCTCCGCCGATCACGACCACGCCGGGATCGAGGATCTCGGTCAGGGACGCGATCCCCTCGCCGAGCCAGCGGCCGAGCTCGGCGAGCTGCTGGCGTGCGCCCTCGTCGCCGTGCTGCGCCGCGTCGGTGATCAGCGGGCCGGTGATCCGCTGCAGGTCGCCGCCCGCCCGCTGCAGCATGCCCTGGGCGATCTGCGCGCCGCTCATCGCGAGCGAGCGCGCCTCACGTACCAGGGCGGAGCCGCTGGCGTACTGCTCGAAGCACCCGTGCTTGCCGCAGCCGCACAGGATGCCGTTCGGGACGACGCGCATGTGGCCGATCTCGGCGCCGACGCCGTTCGCGCCGCGGTAGACCTCGCCGTCGAGCACCAGCCCGCCACCGACGCCGGTGCCGACGGTGACCAGCAGCAGGTCGTCGGCGTCATGGCCGGCGCCGTACACGAACTCGCCCCACGCCGCGGCGTTGGCGTCGTTCTCGATCACGACCGGGAGCTCGATCCGCTTCTCGAGCTCGCCCTTGAGGTCCTCGTTGCGCCAGGCGACGTTCGGAGCGAACAGCACTACCGCGCGCTCCTTGTTCACGTAGCCCGCCGCACCCACGCCGACGGTCTCGATGGCGTGCCGCGAGCGCAGCTCGGTCACCAGGCCGGCGATCGCCTCCTCGATGGCCTCGGCGTCGGTCGCGGGCGACTCGACGCGCAGCTCCTCGAGGATCGTGCCGTTCTCGTCGACCACGCCGCCGGCGATCTTGGTGCCGCCGACGTCGATGCCACACGCCAGGCTCATCGGTCTCCCTCCCCGGAGTCCTCGGTGTCCTCGGTGTCAGTGTCCTCGGGCCAGTCTGCCGAGTCGTCGTCGAGGTCGATGTTCTGGACCCCGGAGGTGCGCTCGCCGGGCACCGGCGTCGCCATCAGACCGGCGAAGGCCTGCAGCAGCGCCGCGCCCGCGGTGGCGAGATGGGTGCGCACCTCGGGGCTCGCCTGCCGCAGCACGTGCACGGTCTTGCAGATCGGGCAGTAGGTGCACTCGGGGGCGCCGGTGTCGATGTGGCCGTCCCCTCCGTGGTCCTTCGCCCACCCCGACAGCGCGCCGAGCAGCTTCGCCGCCTCTTCTCCGACCGTGCCTACGTCGTCCGAGGATTCCCGTTCGTCCTGGCTCATTTCACCTTCCAGCCTCGTCGTCGGGGTCCTCGATGAACCGCACGCGCAGTTCCCCCTGCGCCACCTTGGCGCCGGCGATGCGATGTCTCGCCAGCCCCGATGGGAGCGTGAGCAGCCGACGATACGATCCCACGGTCACGACCAGATCGTCGCCATTGCGCGCCAGGTTGACCTCGGCGCGTGAGACGAGCGGCAGCGAGAGGCGCAGGACGGCGCCGCCCTCGGTCCGCGAGATGCGGAACGGCCCCTTCCCCGGCGTGGTCGCCAGCGGGTCGTGCTCGCCGTACACCTCGCGGGCCAGGCCGGCCAGCGCGTCGACGCCGACCGGCTCGCGCGGGCGGTACTCCGAGCGCCAGATCGGCAGCCCCGCGAACGACGCCTCGACCAGATCCAGCACCTCGTCCTGCGCGAGCACCCAACCGGCGCGCCAGTCGTCGGCGCCCTCGGCCGGGAAGATCCGGTTCGCGACGACGCCGTCGACGCGGTAGCCGAACAGCGACAGCGACGTGTACGAGCGACGCGCCTCCGCGAGCACGACGTTCTCGGGGGTCAGGACGAGCCGCACGCTCGCGTCGGGGCCGCTGAGCAGCTCGCGGACCTCCTCGAGCTCGGCGTGCAGCCGCTCGACCGCGTCGAAGACCGAGTCGCCCGGCATCGGTACGCCGGCGGCCCGGCTCAGCACGGGTCGCAGCGCCTTCACGACGCGGCGCTCCATCGGGAACACCCGGTGCATGTACCAGCCGAGCGCCTCCGGGAGCGCCAGGAGCCGCAGCGTCTCCGCGGTCGGAGCGCAGTCGACGACGATCACGTCCCACCCGCCGGTGAGCGCCTGGATGCGGAGCTCGAGGAGCGCCAGGACCTCCTCGGCGCCCGGGATCACGGTCAGCTCCTCGGCGGCGACCGGGTCGACGCCGGCCACGTCGAGCACCGAGAGCAGGTAGCGCTGGATGTCGGCCCACGACTGCTCGAAGCGCAGCTGGGCGTCGACCTGCTGGACGAAGAGCCGGTCCGCGACCTCGGTCGGCTCGGCGCCGATGGTCCCGGGCGGGCACCCGTACGCGTCGGCCAGCGAGTGGGCGGCGTCGGTCGAGAGCACCAGGGTGCGTCGCCCCTCCGCGGCGGCCAGCGCCGCCGTGCCGGCCGCGATCGTGGACTTGCCGACCCCTCCCTTGCCGGTGAAGAGGAGGATTCTCAGAGCGACTCGACCCGCTTCTTCAGGCCCTTGAGGGCGGTGTCGATGAGGATCTTCTCGCCCTTGCGCTTGAGCATGCCGATCAGCGGGATCGACACGTCGAGCGCGAGTCGGTAGGTCACCTCGGTCGAGCCGTTGCCGAGGTCCTTGAGCACGTACGCGCCGTCCAGCGCGCGCAGCATCTTGCCCTCGACGAGGGTCCAGGTGACCTCGTCGTACCCGTCCCACTCGTAGGCGAGCGTGTACTCGTCCTTGATCGGGCTCACGTCGAGCGCGAAGAAGACCTGCTCGGCCCAGCCGCCGTCGCCGTCCTTGACGACCTCGGCGGTGATGACGCCCTTGGCCCACTCGGGGTACGCCGGGAAGTCGCCGATCACGCCCATGATGTCCGCCGGAGCGGCGTCGATGACGATCGAGGAAGTGGTCTGCTCGGCCATCGGGTCCCCTTGAAGGTGGCTCGTCGAAGCGTGGGTCGATTCGGGCTGCGAGCGTACCGGATCGGCCGGGCCCGGAGGCCACGCCCTGTAACCACGCGGTAACGTCTGCGCGTGCGTGAGTTCTCGACCCCGATGACGACCGAGATCCCCTCCACCGGCAACCTCACCGATGACGTGGTGAGGAACGCCCGGGAGCGAGCGACCTCGGTGCAGTTCAGCCGGCGTTCCGCCACGGGCGCGTGGGAGGACGTCACCATGGCGGGCTTCCTCGCCGAGGTGAGCGCCGTGGCCAAGGGCCTGATCGCGGCCGGCATCGAGCCGGGCGACCGGATCGCCCTGATCTCGAAGACCCGGTACGAGTGGACGCTGCTCGACTACGCGATCTGGTTCGCCGGCGCGGTCACCGTGCCGATCTACGAGACCTCGTCGGCCGAGCAGGTCCGCTGGATCCTCTCCGACTCCGGCGCCCGCGCGGTGGTCGCCGAGACCGGCGCGCACCTGGCGCGGCTCAACGAGGTCCGCGGCGGGCTCGACGACCTCAACCACGTGTGGTCGATCACCGACAACGCGGTCGGCACGCTGACCCGGCTCGGTGGCGACATCACCGACGAGCAGCTCGAGGCGCGCCGTACGACGGCGCAGCCCGCGGACGTCGCGACGCTGATCTACACGTCCGGGACCACCGGCCAGCCCAAGGGCTGCGTACTCACCCACGGCAACTTCATGTTCGAGCTGGGCGTCGCCGTCGACGAGCTCGAGCGGCTCTTCCACGACGACGACGGCTCGACGCTGCTGTTCCTGCCGCTCGCCCACGTGTTCGCGCGGATCATCCAGGTGGGCTGCGTGAAGTCGCGCACCCGGATGGGCCACACCGCCGACATCAAGCAGCTGCTCCCCGACCTCGCCGAGTTCCAGCCCACGTTCATCCTCGCGGTCCCCCGCGTCTTCGAGAAGGTGTTCAACACCGCCTCGCAGCGCGCCGCCGCCGACGGCCGCGGCAAGATCTTCGACGCCGCCGCGGACACCGCGATCGCGTACTCCCGCGGCCTCGAGAGGGGCAAGGTCCCGCTCGCCGTCCGCGCCAAGCACGCGGTCTTCGACAAGCTCGTCTACGGCAAGCTGCGCTCCGCGCTCGGTGGCAGCTGCCAGTACGCCGTCTCCGGCGGCGCCCCGCTCGGCGAGCGGCTCGGCCACTTCTACCGCGGCATCGGCCTGGTCGTGCTCGAGGGCTACGGCCTCACCGAGACCACCGCGGCGCTGTCGGCGAACCTCCCCGACGCCACCAAGATCGGCACCGTCGGCCGGCCGCTGCCCGGCACCGCCGTCCGCGTCGCCGACGACGGCGAGCTGCTGTTCAAGGGCGGGCAGGTGATGACCGGCTACTGGCGCAACGAGCAGGCCACCGCGGAGGTGCTCGAGGACGGCTGGTTCCACACCGGCGACATCGGCGAGGTCGACGACGAGGGCTTCATCCGGATCACCGGGCGCAAGAAGGAGATCATCGTGACCGCGGGCGGCAAGAACGTCGCCCCGGCGGTGCTCGAGGACCGGCTGCGCGCGCACCTGCTCGTCGACCAGTGCGTGGTCGTCGGTGACGGCCAGCCGTTCATCGGCGCGCTGATCACGCTCGACCGCGAGTCGGTCCCGACCTGGGCGGAGTCGCACGGGAAGTCGAAGAACGTCCGCGACCTCGTCGACGACCCCGACCTCCGCGCCGAG
Organism: Nocardioides sp. SR21; assembly: GCF_022761125.1. GTDB lineage: Bacteria > Actinomycetota > Actinomycetes > Propionibacteriales > Nocardioidaceae > Nocardioides. The sequence goes on from NZ_JAKWJR010000011.1 coordinate 153,538, forward strand.
ATCGAGGCGGCCGTCGACGAGGCCAACAAGGCGGTCTCGCGGGCCGAGTCGATCCGGAAGTTCACGATCCTCGCCGACGAGTGGACCGAGGAGGGCGGGCAGCTGACGCCGAGCCTCAAGCTCAAGCGGAACGTCGTCCTGCGCGAGTTCAAGGACGACGTCGCGGCGCTGTACTACTCCTGACCCAGCTGCTCGGCGAGCTGGCGGGCGATCGCGATCCGCTGCATGCCGGTGGGGTGCGAGCCGAACCAGAACTGCGACCACGCGGGCGGGGTCGGGTCGGCCAGCGAGCGCACCATCAGCTGGCGCTGCACGGCCATGAACGCGTCCGGGTCCTCGGTCACCTGGAGGGCGTCCACGTCGGCGCGGGTCTCGATCTGACGGCTGATGCCGTTCTGGATCGGGCTCGACAGCAGCGTCCCGAGGGCGATCAGCGCCAGGGCCAGCGGCACCACGGCCGGGTCCCGCATCGACAGCCCGCGGCGCGGGCCGAGCGCGCCGACGATCAGCCCGAGCAGGCCGACCCCGAACACCGCGCCGGCGACCCCCAGCAGCGACCCGGTCAGCACGTCGTCGTGCTTGGCGTGCGCGAGCTCGTGGGCGACCACCGACAGCACCTGGTCCTGCGGCACGTCCTCGACGAGGTTGTCGTAGAGGACCACCCGGCGGGTGCTGCCGAAGCCCGAGACGTAGGCGTTCAGCGTCGTCGTACGCCGTGACGCGTCCGCGACCAGCACGTCGTCGACCGGCACGCCCTCGCGCTCGGCGAGGTCGAACACCTGGCTGCGCAGGTCACCGTCCTCGAGGGAGCTGAACGAGTTGAACAGCGGCTCCACCACCACCGGGTAGACGAACGACCCGGCGAGCACCAGCGCGCCCAGGAGGCCGGCCGCGACCGCCGGCCAGGCGCGCGCCCAACGACGGGCGCACCCGATGATCACGATCAGCGTCAGCGAGACCGCGACGATGTTCACGCCCTGGTTGAGCGCCAGGTCGCGCACGAAGCCCGACCAGGGCTGGTTGCTCAGGCCGTAGTCGATCGCGCGGCGGCGGAACAGCACCGCGAACGGCAGCGTGACCAGTCGCCCGATCACCTCGACCAGCGCGACCGCGAGCAGCACGCGGACCCACCACCAGCCGGGCAGCCGCCCGACCAGCCGGCGGCCCCAGGACGTGAAGCCGAGCAGGCAGGCGACGAGCAGCGACACGAACGTCGAGCTCCAGCTCAGGATCCGCGCCCAGCGGGCGTACTCCTCGCCGCGCGCGATCTCCTCCGGCGTCAGCACCGAGGCCGGGTCGGCCGGTGACGGCAGGCCACCCGGGACCGGACTCCACGGCACCAGCAGGGCGGCGATGACCACGAAGGCGGCCCCGCCGATCAGGGTCACGACGAGGGCGACGCGACGGTCGGGCGGGGTCACGCTCGCGCCTTCATGCGGCCAAGTCTTGCAGGAGGGTCCGCCACTGCTGGGTCAGCTCCGCCTCGGTCAGGCCGACCTCCTGCCGCAACGCCTGCTCGACCGGGGTTCCCGCGTCGACGGCGCGGTAGAAGCGCACCAGCGCGTTCTCGCCGCCGCTCTCGGCCAGCAGGCGGCAGGCCAGCCAGGCGCTCTCGTACGTCGCGCCCAGGCCGTTCGCGCGGGTGCCGAACTCCGCGGCGCCCGGGAGTGCCTCCGGCGGCCCGTCCTTCCGCACCTCGGCGATGATCTGCGCAGCCGACCGGGACAGCGGCAGGTCGACGTCGCGGAGCGCGACGTAGTCGGCGAAGCCCTCGAGCAGCCACAGCGGCATCGTGCTCGCCCAGGCGTCCGCGGCCACGTGTGTCGCCTCGTGGCTCATCACGACCTGGGCGCCGGTGGGCTTGAGGCGGCCGTAGAGGTCCGGGTTCACGAACACGTGCACCGGCGCGCCCGGGGCCAGCGAGCCGTCGTCGGAGGTCGTCACGGCCGCGATCTGGTCGTAGGTGCCGGGGCCGGAGCTGAGCACGGCGTCGAGGTCCTCGACCGAGGCCGGCACCTCGACGACCAGCCCCTGCCGCCAGCTCGGCAGCACCTTCCGGACCACCGGCACGGCCGCCTCGGCGTACGCCGCGATCTCGTCGGCCTCGGCGCCCGAGCCGTCGACGAGGACCAGCGTGTCGTCGGTGCGGCGGACCTCCAGCGGGCCGGACAGCCAGAGCGGCGAGATCCGGTCGTCGCCGCCGAAGCCGGTGATCGCGACCCGGTCGCCGTCTGGCTGGACGCCGATGCGGATCTCGGCGTGCGCGGAGCCCTCGTCGAAGCCGGCGAAGCGCCAGGTGGCGTCGGCGTACGCCGCGTCACCCGCGGCATCGGACGCGGTGTCGACGAAGCGCAGCGTGAAGTCGCGGACGCCGGCCGCCTCGGCGTTCGCGACGATCCCGGCGAGCCGGTCGGCCGCCTCGTCGTCCCCGGCCGGTGCCAGCGCGCGAGCGGCCTCCTCGTCGCGCTTCTCGACCGCCCCCTCGAAGGCCTCGATCGCGGCGGTCGCGTCCGCCGACGACGTCGAGCCCGACGAGGCCGGCGGCCGGGTCGGCGCGACGTACGGGTCGTCGTCGACCAGCGACCAGGCCAGCAGCCCGGAGGCGACGAGCAGGACGAGCGAAAGGCCGGCCACCCACCAGCGTGGGCGACCGGCCTTCGGCTCAGGCGTCTGCGTCAATCAGGTGTCGATCAGCCGGGACGGACCGCGCCGACGTACGGCATGGAGTACAGGCCGGAGACGACGACCCCGGTGCCGGGGTTGGCGGCGTGCACGATCAGGCCGTTGCCGATGTACATGCCGACGTGGCTGATCGGGCTGTAGTAGAAGACCAGGTCGCCGGGCTGCAGGTCGCTCGCGGCGACGTGCGGGCCGGAGCTGTACTGGGCGCTCGAGGAGTGCGGCAGGCTGACGCCGGCGGCGCCCCAGGCCATCATCGTGAGGCCGGAGCAGTCGAAGGCGGACGGGCCGGCGGCACCGTAGACGTAGGCGTCGCCGACCTGGGCCATCGCGTAGGAGACCGCGGCGGCGGCGCGGCCGGAGGCGGGCACGTCGGACGGCATCCGGACGGTGGTGCCGCGCGACAGGATCTCCTCGCGCTCCTCGGCCTTGAGGTCCTCCAGCAGGTCCTCGGCCTCGGCGAGCTTCTCGTCAGCGGTCTTCTTCTCCGCGGCGAGCTTCTTCTCGAGGGCGGCGATCTCGCCGGCGCGCTTCTCGGTCGCGTCCGCGCGGATGTCGAGCGACTTCAGCTCGGTGGCGTACTCGTCGAACAGCTGCGACTGCATGTCGTTGAACGCCGACATGGTGGAGAGCTGGGCGAGGAAGTCCTGGGAGTCGTCGGAGACGACGACCTGGCCGACGGCGGCGAGGCTCTGGCCTTCGTACTGCCGCACGATCGAGTCCTGGACCTGGCCGCGCACCACGCCGAGGCGGGCGTCCTGGCGGTCCTGGTCGGCCTGGAGGGCGTCCAGGTCGGCCTGGAGGTCCTTCAGCTCCAGGCGGGCGTCGTTGTACCGCTCCGAGGCCTGCTCGGCCTCGTGGTACAGCCGATCGACCTTGGCTTGTACGTCGTCGATGTCGGGCTTCGCCTGCGCCGAACCGGAGGGCACGAGGCCCAAGGCGGCGATCAAGGCGGCACCGGACAGGAGGGTGATCAGTCGCTTCCGGCCGTTCTGCACGAGCGGGCGCTCTCCTTGTACGTCGGACGCCTACCGGGTGAGCTGACGGATTCGGACGCGACGCTTGTCCTACCTCCGCTACTGCGGAGGATTCACCCCACGTGGCCTGACCTCGACCACTTTTGGTTCCCCGGCTCCCGGACCGGTCGAGACCGGTCCGAGACTCAGCGCGGTGACCGCGCGGATCCGAGTGATCCACTGCCACGGCCACCTGAGCGACACACACTAGATGCGTTGTCCGAGGCTGACCAAACTTTCAACCGGTGTCGAGGCGACTTTCTCCGCCGCTTGTCCGAAATTTTAGAGAGCGAAGTCACAACAGTCACACGAGTCCCAGCCGTCACGTCAGGCGGACTCCATGTGCGGCCCCTCGTGTGGTCCGTCGACGGGTTGGACGAGCCGCAGCGACGGCACCAGGCCGCTCTGGGCGAGGACGTCGAGCGCGCGGCGCTCGTCGTCGTCGAAGGTGAGCTCGGGCGGCGGCCCGAGGAGCACGGTCACCACGCAGTCGTGGCAGTGCAGACCCCGCACGGTGCAGGTGTCACAGTCGATTCGCGTGTTCATGTCAGGAACGGTCGCAGGGACCACCGACAACGGCCCCGGGGACAGCGGGACGACGGCGTGTCTACGAACGGGCGAGCAGGTCGAGGAGCGCCTCGGGAGGTACGACGCGGGCGCCGTCGCGGACCACGTCGCGGGCGACCGCCTGGTCGGCGGTGACCACGACGACGACGCGCCCCTCGGGCTCGGCGGCGACCAGGTCGCGGATCACGTCGTCGGCGATCACCCCGCGCGGGCTGAACAGCACGCGGACGCCGCGCGGCGCGTTCACCGGCGGCCGGTGGTCGGTCTCGGCGGCGTCGAAGACGACCGTCGTCTCGGCGCCGGTGCGGGCGACCAGCGGTGCCAGCGCCTGCATCAGCCGGATCCGCTGGGCCTCCAGCGAGGAGCTCGGCCACGAGGTCTTGCTGACGTTGTAGCCGTCCACGACCAGCCGGGCGCGCGGCATCGCGAGGTACTGCTCCAGCGCCGCCTGGCTCGGCACCCGCTGGCCCGCCTCGGCCACGTCCGCCTGCACCCGGTCGCCCGGCGACCCGCTGACCTGCGGCAGCGCCAGCTCACGCTGCAGCCCACTCGCGGCCTCGATCACGGTCTCCAGCAGCAGCCGCGCCCGCAGCGTCGTCTCGTCCCGCTCGGAGCGGGCGTCGCGGCGTCCCTGGGCGATCTCGGACTCGACCCGCTCGAGCTGCCCCCGCAGCCGCCGGTTCTCCTTCTCCAGCGCGGAGCAGCGCTCCTCCGCGTCCGCCTCGGCCTTCGCCTGCGCGGCGGCCGCCTCCTCGGCGGCGGCGCGCGCCTCGCGCTCGGACACGCGGGTGTCGCCGAGCTTGCGGCGCAGCGAGGTGTTCTCGCCCTTGATCTCGTCGAGCTGCGCCTTGTGGGCCGCCTTGAGCTCGCGCACGGACTGCTCGGCGTCGGCGAGCCGCTGCCGCAGCCGCTCGGTCTCGCGCTCGGCGCGGTCGTCGGCCGGGCCCGGCCGCGCCGCGATCCGGTCGACGGCCTCGTGGACGGCGTCCTCCCACCCGTCGGGCCGGGTCAGCCAGGCCCGCGCCGCCTCGTTCGCCGGGTCGGTCGCGGTCGTCGGCCGGGCCGCGACCTGGGTGCCGACCTGGGCGCGGAAGTCGTCGTCGGCGAGCGCGTCGGCGATCGCCGTACCTCCCAGCTTGGCGCGGCGCGCGGGCGCGAACGTCGCGACCCGGCGTACCGGCGCAGGGAGCTTGGGTACGTCGGGCAGCACATCGGCGGTGAGGGCGACGAGGCGTGCGCGGACCTGCTCGGGCAGGTCCGCGAAGGTCAGGTCGCTCATGGCGCCGGCTGGTGACGTGGGACGAGCTCGATGGCGTCGGAGCGCCCGCACCACCGGCAGGTGACGGACTCCAGCGCCTCGGCGCGCAGCTCGGTGTCCTCGACGCGGTGGTCACCGCCGAGGTCGAAGTGCCAGAACTCCGTCGTGCGCCGGGTCCGGGTCACGTCGAAGCGAGTGAGGTTGCCGCAGCCCGAGCAGCGCCAGCGCTGGCCGTCGGGGATGGATCCGGTCATCGGCGCCTCCTCTCTCGTGCTGCGCCTCCCTGCTGGGCACCCACAGCCTACGGGTGGCCCGCGCGTTCTCCCGGGGAATGTCGGTGCCCCTATCTAGCGTCCTTTTCATGAGCAGTGCGGCCCAGGGTGCGACCTCCAGGTGGGAGTCGCAACGCAGTTTCGACGAGCTGGGCCGCCCGCTGCGCGACATCACGTTCTGCGTCGTCGACCTCGAGACCACCGGCGGCTCGGCCGAGGGCGGCTCGATGATCACCGAGATCGGCGCCGTGAAGGTGCGTGGCGGCGAGGTGCTCGGCGAGTTCCAGACGCTGGTCAACCCGCGCACCGAGATCCCGGCGTTCATCGCCGTGCTCACCGGCATCACCAACTCGATGGTCTCCGACGCGCCGCCCATCGAGTCCGCGCTGCCGTCGTTCCTCGAGTTCGCCGCCGGCTGCGTGCTGGTGGCCCACAACGCGCCGTTCGACGTCGGCTTCCTCAAGTACTTCGCCGAGCAGCAGGGCCGGCCGTGGCCGACGTTCGAGGTCCTCGACACCGCCCGGCTCGCGCGGCGGGTGATCACCCGCGACGACGCGCCGAACTGCAAGCTGTCCTCGCTGGCGAAGGCGTTCGGCTCCCCCGTGACGCCCAACCACCGCGCGCTGGAGGACGCCCGCGCCACCGTGCACGTGCTGCACGGGATGATGGAGCGGCTCGGCGGCCTCGGGGTCCAGACCCTCGAGGAGCTGCAGACGTTCTCCTCACGGGTGACCACCGCGCAGCGCAAGAAGCGGCACCTCGCCGAGTCGCTCCCCCACGCGCCGGGCGTCTACCTGTTCCGCGACGACCGCGCCCGGGTGCTGTACGTCGGCACCTCCCGCGACCTGCGCAGCCGGGTCCGCTCCTACTTCACGGCCTCCGAGACCCGCTCCCGGATGGGCGAGATGGTCGGCATCGCCAGCCGCGTCGACGGCATCGAGTGCGCGACCGCGCTCGAGGCGGAGGTGCGCGAGCTGCGGCTGATCGCCGAGCACAAGCCGCGCTACAACCGGCGCTCCCGATTCCCCGAGAAGGTCCACTTCATCAAGCTCACCCGCGAGCCCTGGCCGCGGCTGTCGCTGGTGCGCCGGGTGCTCGACGACGACGCCGACTACCTCGGCCCGTTCTCGTCGCGCAAGACCGCCGAGAAGTGCCTGGCCGCGCTGCACGACACGTTCCCGGTGCGGCAGTGCTCCGAGCGGCTCTCGAGGACCGTGACCCGCTCGCCCTGCGTGCTCGCCGAGATGGACCGCTGCCTGTCCCCCTGCGACGGCAGCGTGGACGAGGCGACGTACGCCGCGGTCGTGCGCCAGCTCCGCGACTCCCTGCTGCGCCGCCCCGACGAGGTGGTCGACGCGATCAACGCGCGGATGGAGGCGCTGGCCGCCGACGAGCGCTTCGAGGAGGCCGGCGTGCACCGCGACCGGCTCGCCGCGTTCGTGCGCGCCGCGGCCCGCACCCAGCGGCTCTCCGCGCTCACCCGCTGCCCCGAGGTCGTGGCCGCGCGCCGCGAGGACGGTCCGAACGGCGGGAGCCGCTGGGCCGTGCACGTGGTCCGCTACGGGCGCCTCGCCGCGGCCGGCGTGATCCCGTCCGGCGCCGACGCGATCGCGTACGTCGCCACCCTCCGCCTCTCGGCCGAGACCGTGGCCTCGGCGCCCGGCCCGATCCCGGCGGCGACCGCCGAGGAGACCGAGAAGGTGCTGCGCTGGCTGGAGTCCCCCGGCATCCGCCTGGTCGACGTCGACGGCGAGTGGACCTGCCCGGTCGCGGGCGCCACCCGGCACCTCGCGGTGCACGACGCGGTCAACCAGTCCCGGCTCTCGCTGGTGCCGTTCGCGGACCGCCGCGGGCTCACGACGGTGTCCCAACCGGTCCGTTAGTGTCCGTCGCATGATCACCGCCATCGTGTTCGTGAAGGCCGACGTCGCCCGGATCCCCGAGGTCGCCGAGGCGATCGCCGCCCTCGACGGCGTCAGCGAGGTCTACTCCGTGACCGGCCAGATCGACCTGATCGCGCTGGTCCGGGTGAAGGCCCACGAGGACATCGCGACCGTGGTCGCCGACAAGCTCAACAAGGTGCCGGGCGTCAACGCCACCGAGACGCACATCGCGTTCCGCACCTACTCCAAGCACGACCTCGAGACGGCGTTCTCGCTCGGCCTCGACTGAGGTCACCGTCGTGCCCTGGCTCGACGTCATCGGCTGGTGCGGCAGCGCGCTGCTGATCTTCTCGTTGCTGCAGACCCGGGTGCTGCGCTTCCGCGCGCTCAACCTGGTCGCGTGCTGCGTGCTCTGCTTCTTCAACGCGGCGATCGGCGTCTGGCCGATGGCGGCGCAGAACGTCGTGCTCGCGGGCATCAACGTCTACTTCCTCAGCCGGCTGCTGCGCGAGCGGCACGACGAGGCGGCCTTCGAGGTGCTGGAGGTCGACCCGTACGACGAGTACCTGCGGCACGTGCTGCGGGTGCACGGCGACGACATCCTGAAGTACCAGCCCGACTTCCTCTGGGACCCCGACCAGGACACCGACCACGCGTTCCTCGTGATCAAGGGCGACGAGACCGTCGGCGTCGTGATCGTGACCTGCGAGGGCGAGGTCGCCCGGATCCGACTCGACTACGTCACCCCGCGGTTCCGCGACTTCAGCCCCGGGGAGTTCGTGTGGCGGCGCAGTGGCATCTTCACCGACCTCGGCGTCCGGCGCGTGGTCACGCCGCCGACCATGGTCAACGCCTACTACGACCGCGTCGGCTTCCGCAGCACCGGCGACTCCTACGTGCTCGACCTAGGCTGAGCTCGCCGCCACCCAGCGCTCCAGCGTGGACTTCGCCGCGCCGGAGTCGATCGCCTCACGGGCCGCGGTGATCCCGGCCGCCAGCGCGTCGGCAGGCGGCGTTCCAGGAGCGCCGTACACCGCGAGGGCGGCGCCGGCGTTCAGCACCACCGCGTCGCGCACCGCGCCGGTCTCGCCGTCCAGCATCCGGCGTACGACGTCGGCGTTGTGGGCGGCGTCGCCGCCGCGCAGTGCCTCGGTGGTGCCGCGCTCGATGCCGAAGTCGCCCGGGTCGATGGTGCTCTCGCGCACCTCGCCCTCGTGCACCCACCAGACCTTCGACGACGTGGTGGTCGTGAGCTCGTCGAGCCCGTCGTCGCCGCGGAAGACCCAGGCGTCGGCGCCGCGCCGGGCGAACACGCCGGCCATCACCGGCGCGAGGCGCGGGTCGGCGCAGCCGATCGCCTGGGCGCCGGCGCGGGCGGGGTTCGTCAGCGGGCCGAGCAGGTTGAACGTGGTGCCGATGCCGAGCTCGCGCCGGGCGACGGCGGCGTGCCGCATCGCCGGGTGGAAGGTCGCGGCGAAGCAGAACGTGATGCCGGCCTCCTCCGCGACCGCGGCGACCCGGTCGGGCGCGAGGTCCAGGCGGATGCCGAGCTGCTCGAGCACGTCGGCGGAGCCGGACTGCGAGGACGCCGACCGGTTGCCGTGCTTGACGACCCGGGCGCCCGCGCCGGCCGCGACGATCGCGGACATCGTGGAGATGTTGACCGACATCGAGCGGTCGCCGCCGGTGCCGACGACGTCGAGCAGCCGCCCCGGGACGCTCAGCGGCGTCGCGGCGGCGTACATCGACTCGACGAGGCCGAGGACCTCCTCGATGGTCTCGCCCTTCGAGCGCAGCGCGACCGCGAAGCCGGCGATCTGCACGGGCGTGGCCTCACCGGAGAGGATCTCGCCCATGGCCCAGGCGGACTGCTCCGCACGGAGGTCCGTGCCGGCGACGAGCGCGCCGAGGACCTCGGGCCAGGTGTGGGTCACGTGCCCGCGGGCACGTGGGAGCGGAGCAGGGAGATCACGGTCTCGGCCAGCTGGATCGGGTCCAGCGGGTGCGGCACCGCGGCCTCCGCGCGCGACCAGGTCGCCAGCCAGGCGTCCTGGGGCCGGCCGGTCAGCACGATGACCGGCGGGCACTGGTAGATCTCGTCCTTGAGCTGCTTGGCGATGCCCATGCCACCGGCCGGGACGGCCTCGCCGTCCAGGATCACCAGGTCGATCAGTCCGGAGTCCATGTTCTGGATCACGACCGGCTCGGTCGCGACCTCGACGTACTCGAGCTCGGGCAGGTCCGGGTGCGGTCGGCGCCCCAGGGCCAAGATGACCTGCTGGCGGGTGTTCACGTCGTCGCTGTAGACCAGCACCTTCAGGGGCGCGGTCCGGGTGGTCGAGTCGCTCACGGCGGCGATGCTACTAGTCGCCGTCCGCGTCGGCGCCGCTGACCGCTCGTTCTCGGTCAGCACGCTCCCGGGCCTCGATCAGGTCCAGGCGCCGGTCCTCGCGGGCGGCCTCCTTGATCGAGGCGCGCACCCACTGGGTGAACAGCACACCGAACAGCACCAGCGCGACGAGATCGCCCGATCCCCACAGCAGGCCGCCGGCGACGTGCTGGTCGTCGTACGGGTCGGGCAGCCAGGCGCCCATCGGGCCGTCGTGCAGGCGCGGGTACCAGTCGCCGCCGAGCAGCGTGTCCTGGCCCATGATCGTGACGCCGAGGAAGGCGTGGAACGGCAGCGTGAGCACCACCAGCAGCATCCGGAACGGGTAGCTCACCCGGCCCGGGACCGGGTCGACGCCGATGATCGGCCAGAAGAACAGCGACCCGACCAGCACGAGGTGCACGTGCATCATCTCGTGGAGGTACGTCGAGTTGAGGGTGGCCTCGTACCAGCCGGAGAAGTAGAGCGCCCACGGCGAGATCACGTACAGCAGGAACGTCAGCGGCGGGAACGACAGCACCTTGGCGACCCGGGAGTGCAGCACGGTGAGCAGCCCGCGCCGCAGGCCCGGCGGGAGCGTGCGCAGCGCGAGGGTCACGGGGGCGCCCAGCGCGAGCGCCATCGGCACCAGCATCGAGAGCACCATGTGCTGGACCATGTGGACGCTCACGAGGGTGGTGTCGTACGCCGCCAGCCCCGAGGACGTCGCGAACAGGAACAGTCCCATCCCGATCACCACGAACGACAGGGTCCGGCCCCACGGCCAGCGGTCCCCGCGACGCCGCAGCGTGCGCACCCCGAGCAGGTAGAAGCCCACCGCCCAGACCGTGATCACGAACGGGACCGGGGCGAGCTCCCACTGTCCGAAAATCGAACCGGCCGAGAACCTCGGCAGGTTCGTCACGAGGGCAGTCAGGGTCACGATCGGCACTCTGTGAACTTTAAGACCCCGAAACACGGCACCCCGGGGTGCCCTCGTCCTCAGGTCACGACATAATGACGCCCGTGGCGACTGCAACAGCGATTCCGGCCTCCCGACTGCACGGGCACCACGACCGACCGAGCATGGTCAGCGTCGGGACGATCATCTGGCTCTCCAGCGAGCTGATGTTCTTCGCGGCACTGTTCGCGTCGTACTTCACGATCCGTGCGGTCAGCCCCGAGCTCTGGGCCGAGAACACCGAGCTCCTCAACATCCCGTTCGCCACGGCGAACACCACGATCCTGGTGCTCTCCTCGGTCACCTGCCAGCTCGGCGTGTTCGCCGCCGAGCGCGGCCAGGTCGGCCGCACCGGCTCGGTCCTGAACGTCAAGGGCTGGGGCCTGCGTGAGTGGTTCATCCTCACGTACGTCATGGGCGCGGTCTTCATCGCCGGCCAGGCCACCGAGTACGCCGCTCTCGTCGCCGAGGGCATGACCATCCAGGACTCGGCGTACGGCACGATGTTCTACCTCACCACCGGCTTCCACGGCCTCCACGTGACCGGCGGCCTCATCGCCTTCCTCTTCGTGCTCGGGCGCACCTACGTCGCGCGCAAGTTCACCCACGAGCAGGCGGTCAGCGCGATCGTCGTGTCGTACTACTGGCACTTCGTCGACGTGGTGTGGATCGGCCTTTTCGCGACCATCTATCTCGTCAAGTAGCCCCAGCAGCCCGATCTACCGCAAGGACACAACGTGCGTCTCCTGAACCGTTCCGCCGGCCGGCTCTCCCGGCACCGTCGCGGTCCGCTCGCCGGCCTGGCCGTCGTGCTGCTCGGCCTGCTGCTCACCGGTGGCCTCTACACCGCGTTCTCGCCTGCCCAGGCCGGCTCCACGAAGAGCTCTGCCGACCAGATCGAGCAGGGTCGCCAGCTGTTCATCGTGGGCTGCTCCTTCTGCCACGGTCAGAACGGCGAGGGCGTCCTCTCCGAGGACGGCGAGAGCCAGCTCGGCCCGTCGCTGGTCGGCGTCGGCGCCGCCGCGGTCGACTTCCAGGTCGGCACCGGCCGGATGCCGATGGCGCAGCCCGGCGCCCAGGTGCCGGAGAAGCAGGAGACCTACGACGAGGAGGAGATCGCGGCGCTCGCGGCCTTCGTCGCCTCCCTCGGCCCCGGCCCGGCGATCCCGGACGAGAGCGACTACACGCTCGAGGGTCTGTCCGAGGAGGAGCGCCAGCAGGCGATCGTCAACGGTGGACAGATCTTCCTCACCAACTGCACGGCGTGCCACAACTTCGAGGGCTCCGGCGGCGCGATGCCGCGCGGCGGCTACGCCCCGCGGATCCGCGGCGTCGAGCCCCGCTACGTCTACGAGGCGCTGCTGACCGGCCCGCAGAACATGCCGAACTTCAGCAACGGCAACCTGCCGCCCGAGAGCAAGCGGAACGTCATCGCCTACCTCAACTCGCTCGAGGAGCAGCCGAACTACGGTGGCTTCGGCCTCGGTGGCTTCGGTCCGGTTCCGGAGGGCTTGGCGGCCTGGCTCCTGGGCATCGGCGCCTGCGTCGGCGCGGCGGTCTGGATCGCCGCCCACACCACCCGTTCGAACAAGAAGAAGGCGGACGCGTGAGCGACCACGACAAGGACGAGCACGGCCACGAGCTGTCCAACGTGCCGGATGAGGCCGTGACCGACGACCTCTATCCCAACCCGGGGCTGCCCGAGCACCACTGGCGCCCGACCGACGTCGACCCGAAGGCCGAGCGGCGCGCCGAACGCCAGGTCGCGACCCTGTTCCTGCTGTCGGTCGTCTGCACCGTGCTGTTCGTGGTCTCGTACTTCACGTTCCAGGTCGGCGACGACTGGGACACGATCGGCGGCTTCGGCGCGTCGAACCTCACCCTCGGCCTGTCGCTGTCCGGCGCGCTGCTGTTCATCGGCATCGGCATCATCCAGCTGGCCCGCAAGCTCATGGCCGACAAGGAGATCGTCGAGTACCGCCACCCCTCCGCCTCCTCCGAGGCGGACCGCGCGGAGGCGCTCACGGCGCTCAACACCGGCATCGACGAGTCCGGCATCGGCCGGCGCCCGCTGGTGCGCAACACGATGCTCGGTGCGGTGGGCCTGGTCGGCGTCACCGCGATCATCCCGCTGTGGGACCTCGGCCCCAAGCCGAACCAGGTCGGTCCGGGCAAGAAGTACGACTACCCCGGCGCCGGCATCGAGAACACCATCTGGACCGCGGGGATGCGCGTCGTGCGCGACGTCACCGGCACCCCGATCCGCCCCGCCGACATGGAGATCGGCGACCTGATCAACGGCGAGCCCGCGGGCATCTTCAACGGTGGCCCGGACGGCGAGCCGCTCGAGGGCGTGGTGCTCCAGATCAACAAGTCGAAGGGCGCCGTGGTGGTCGTCCGGATGGAGCCGGACGAGATCATCCCCGCCGAGGGCCGGGAGAACTGGGCCGTCGACGGCATCATCTGCTACTCCAAGATCTGCACCCACGTCGGTTGCCCGATCTCGCTGTACGAGCGGACGACCCACCACCTGCTGTGCCCGTGCCACCAGTCGACGTTCGACCTGTCCGACTCGGCCCGGGTCGTCTTCGGCCCCGCAGCCCGCGCGCTGCCCCAGCTGCCGCTGGGTGTCGACGAGGAGGGCTACCTCATCGCGACCGCGCCGTTTGACGAACCTGTCGGCCCTAGCTATTGGGAGCGTGGCTGAACATGGACACCACCAAGGTTGCCACCAGCAACACCACCACGGCCGCCACGACTAAGAAGAAGAACCGCGTCGGCGCCGTCGCCGGTTGGGCTGACGACCGCCTCGGTCTCGCCGCGCTGGGCAAGAAGCAGCTGCGCAAGGTCTTCCCGGACCACTGGTCCTTCATGCTCGGCGAGATCGCGCTGTGGAGCTTCGTCGTCCTGCTCCTGACCGGTGTCTTCCTCACGCTCTGGTTCAACCCGAGCATGGGCGAGGTCGCCTACGACGGCTCGTACGACCAGCTCCGCGGCATCGAGATGTCCGAGGCGTACGCCTCGAGCCTGCACATCTCGTTCGACGTCCGCGGCGGTCTGCTGATGCGCCAGATGCACCACTGGGCCGCGATGCTCTTCGTCGCGTCGATGATGGTGCACCTGCTCCGCGTGTTCTTCACCGGCGCGTTCCGCAAGCCGCGCGAGCTCAACTGGGTCATCGGCTGCCTGCTGCTGATCCTCGGGACGCTCGAGGGCTTCACCGGCTACTCGCTGCCCGACGACCTGCTGTCCGGCACCGGCGTCCGCGCCGCGGACGGCTTCATCAAGGCCTCCCCGGTCGTCGGCACGTACATGTCGTTCCTGCTGTTCGGTGGCGAGTTCCCGGGCGAGGCGATCATCCCGCGCCTGTTCACCGTCCACGTGCTGCTGATCCCGGGCCTGCTGCTGGCCCTGATCGCCGCCCACATGCTGCTGCTCGTCTACCACAAGCACACGCAGTGGCCCGGACCCGGCCGCACCGAGCAGAACGTCGTCGGCTACCCGATGCTGCCCGTGTACGCCGCCAAGGCCGGTGGGTTCTTCTTCATCGTCTTCGGCATCACCGCGATGATGGGCGCGCTGCTCACCATCAACCCGGTGTGGAAGTACGGACCGTACGACCCGTCCAAGGTCACCGCGGGCTCGCAGCCCGACTGGTACATGGGCTGGCCCGACGGGGCGCTGCGCATCATGCCCGGCCTCGAGTCGGAGATCTTCGGCTACACGATCAGCTGGAACGTGATGCTGCCGATCCTGATCCTGCCGATCGTCATGTTCATCATCCTGCTGCTGCTGCCGTTCCTCGACGCGTGGATCACCGGCGACAAGCGGGACCACCACCTGCTCGAGCGGCCGCGCAACGCGCCGACCCGCACCGCGCTGATGGTGGCGCTGATGACGATGTACGGCCTCTTCTGGGCGGCCGGCGGCAACGACATCATCGCGATCACGCTGCACGCCTCGATCAACCAGATCACGTACTTCATGCGTGCCGCCGTGATCATCGGCCCGATCATCGCCTTCTTCATCACCCGGCGCTGGTGCATCTCGCTCCAGCGCAAGGACAACGAGACGGTGCTGCACGGGTACGAGACCGGCATCATCATGCGCTCCCCCGAGGGCGGCTACTCCGAGAAGCACCTCCCGCTGCCCGAGTCGAAGGCGTACGCGCTCACGGCTCGCGACCGCGACCCGGTGCCGAACGGCCTGCCGTCCGGTGGCACTGACGCCAACGGCGTCCCCGCCCCCGAGGGCGGCCGCCTCGCCGGCCTCCGGCACCGCCTCCGCACCCTGTACTACGCGGACAACGCCCAGAAGCCGACCCCGGAGGAGCTCGCCGAGGGCCACCACCACGCCGAGCACGAGCACGAGCTCCAGACCGGCATGGACGGCCATGCGGCCGACGGCCACCAGTTCGACGGCCACCACCTGGTCGAGGACGAGCACCTGCGCGACCCGCACCACTGATCGAGACCCAGCAGGACAAGAAGCAGCCCCCACCACGGTCATCACGACCGGGTGGGGGCTGCTCTGCTTCTCGCTGGGTCTCGATACAGCGCCGTCACGACCTCGCAAGCTCGGTCGTGGGCGCTACTCGACCACCGACGTCCTGAGCGCCTGCGCGCGAACGCGCGCGATCCTCGGTGGTCGAGTAGCGTCCGCCGCTGAGCCTGCGAAGCGGCGGGCGCGTATCGAGACCCGGCAAGACAACAAGCAGCCGCCGCTTTGCTTCTCGCTGGGTCTCGATACAGCGCCGTCACGACCCCGCAAGCTCGGTCGTGGGCGCTACTCGACCTGGCTGCTGGTTCCCGGCCCTCGCAAGCTCAGGCCGGGGCAGCTCAGTCTCGATACGCCGGTCGCCAGCTCGTGCCTCGCGCGCGCGGCTACTCGACCTGGCTGCTGGTTCCCGGCCCTCGCAAGCTCGGGCCGGGGCAGCTCACAGCGCGGAGCCTTGGGCGTACTTCGCGTACGACTCGTTCCAGTCGCCGTAGCCGTTGTCGAGAGTCATCGGCTTGTCGCTGCCGGTGTACTCGACGACGTCGCCGCGACGCGACATGGCGTAGAGCCACCCGGCGTTCTCGGTGCTCATGCCGGTGCAGCCGTGGGAGACGTTGGCGTAGCCCTGGGAGCCGGTCGACCAGGGGGCGGCGTGGATGAACTCGCCGGAGTACGTCAGGCGCATCGCCCACTGGACGTTGTCGATGTTGTAGGCGTCGGCGCCGGTGATGCCCACGGTCTCGGAGTTCATCGTCTTGGAGTCGAACTTCTCGATGATGACCTTCGTGCCCGTGCGGGTGGTGAACGCCGGCTGCTCCCCCGTGGTGATCGGGATGGTGCGCAGCAGCTTGCCGTTGCTGAAGACCTTCATCTGGTGGGTCTTCATGTCCACCTTGTAGATGTGCGCGTCGCCGACGTGGAAGTCGAGCTCGCGGTCCTCCTGGCCGTAGATGCCGTTGCCGGCGTCGACGCTGTTCACGTCGATGTCGACGTGCACGTCGGTGTCGGGCTTCCAGTAGGTCTTCGGGCGCCAGTGCGCCTCGGTGCTGCTCAGCCAGTGCCACGAGCCCTGCTGGGCCGGCGTGGACGTGACGTGCATGTTCTCCTCGAACGTCGCCTGGTCCTTGACCGGCAGGTCGAAGGTGACGATCACCGGCATGCCGACGCCGACGGTCTCGTCGGCCAGCGGCGCGACGGACGGGTAGGTCTGCTCGTCGAGCGTCAGGTCCTGGGTCGAGAACGACGACTTCCGGGTGACCTGGGTGCCGTCCTCGCGCGAGGCGACCGTCTTGATCTGGTACGTCGTACCCGGCTCGAGCCGGTCGGTCGCGGTCCAGCTGGCCTTGTCGGCCGACAGCTCGCCGGCGAGGTCGCCCGCGGCGGACGTGACCGCGACGGAGTCGATGGTGCCGCCCGTGGCGGACACCGCGACCTCCTGGTCGACCGGGACGCCGCTGGCGCCCTTCTTGACGCTGGAGACCAGCTTCAGGGGCACGACCGGGGTCTCCGAGGCCGAGGAGGTCGGCTCGTCGGCGCTGACGCCCGGGATGCTGTCCTTGGCGTCACAGGCCGTCAGGGCGAGCGGCACGGTCGCGATCAGCGCGATCGAGCACAGGCGAAGACGACGGTCGGACATGCTGAAGGCTCCCCGGGATCAACGACGTGGTCGAAACCAGCGTAACCGGGGAGCCCCAAGCAGACGATTCGACGCTCAGTGAGCGTGGACACCTCGGTAGTACTCGAAGATCCAGCCGACGAGGGCCAGGGTGCCGAGCATCACGCCGATGATGAACAGCCACCAGGCGCCCATGGCGATGCCGTAGACGCAGACGCTGAGCGTCAGCGCGCACCACAGCGGCCACCAGGAGTACGGCGGGAAGAAGCCCAGCTCGCCCGCGCCGTCGGCGATCTCGCCGTCCTTGCGGTCCTCGGGACGCGGGGCCATGTTCTTGGCGTGGAAGCCGAGGTACGCGGTGACCATCGCGGAGAGCAGGGTGGTCATCACCAGGGCGGACGTGCCCGTCCAGTCGCCGGTGATGAACCAGTACGCCGGGCTGACCAGCACGAAGAAGATCGTGCAGATCGCGAAGATCCAGGCTTCGGACTTCATCAGGCGTTGCCCTCCGGGGTGTCGTCGGTGCGCTCGTTGAGCATCTCCTCGCGGCCCTCCATGTCAGGAGCGTCCGCCGGCTTGCCCTCGCGGGCGGCCTCGTTGTCCTCGAGCTCGATCGCCGCCACCTCGGGGTGGTGCAGGTCGAACGCCGGCGACTCCGAGCGGATCCGCGGGATCGTGACGAAGTTGTGCCGCGGCGGCGGGCAGCTGGTCGCCCACTCGAGCGAGCGTCCCCAGCCCCACGGGTCGTCGGTGTTGACGAGCGGCGCCTTGCGGGAGACGTACACGTTGTAGAGGAACGGCAGCGTCGAGGCACCGAGCAGGAACGCACCCACGGTGGAGATCTGGTTCAGCGTGGTGAAGCCGTCGCCGGGCAGGTAGTCGGCGTACCGACGCGGCATGCCCTCGACGCCCACCCAGTGCTGGACGAGGAACGTCAGGTGGAAGCCGATGAACAGCAGCCAGAAGTGCAGCTTGCCGAGGCGCTCGTCGAGCATCCGGCCGGTCATCTTCGGCCACCAGAAGTAGAAGCCCGCGAACATCGCGAACACCACGGTGCCGAACACCACGTAGTGGAAGTGCGCGACCACGAAGTACGAGTCGGACACGTGGAAGTCCAGCGGCGGGCTGGCCAGGATGATGCCGGTCAGACCACCGAAGAGGAAGGTCGTGAGGAAGCCGATCGACCAGAGCATGGGCGTGTCGAACGAGATGGACCCGCCCCACATCGTCCCGATCCAGTTGAAGAACTTCACGCCTGTCGGTACGGCGATCAGGAAGGTCATGCCGGAGAAGAACGGCAGGTCCACGGCGCCGGTCACGAACATGTGGTGCGCCCACACGGCGACGGAGAGGATCGCGATGCCGAGCGTCGCACCGACCAGGCCGATGTAGCCGAAGATCGGCTTGCGGCTGAAGACCGGGAGGATCTCGGTCACGATGCCGAAGAACGGCAGCGCGATGATGTACACCTCGGGGTGACCGAAGAACCAGAACAGGTGCTGCCACAGGATCGCGCCGCCGTGGGCGGTGTCGAACACGTGGGCGCCGAGCTGGCGGTCGGCCTCGAGCGAGAGCAGCGCGCCGGCGAGGACCGGGAACGCGATCAGCACGAGCAGGCTGGTGACCAGCGTGTTCCAGACGAAGATCGGCATCCGGAACATCGTCATGCCGGGCGCACGCATGCAGATGATCGTGGTGATGAAGTTGACGGCACCGAGGATCGTGCCGAGACCGGCCATCCAGAGGCCCATGATCCAGAGGTCACCACCGACACCCGGCGAACGCACGGCGTCCGACAGCGGGGTGTAGGCGAACCAGCCGAAGTCGGCGGCGCCCTGCGGGGTGAGGAAGCCGGACGCGGCGATCAGGCCGCCGAACAGGAACAGCCAGTAGCTGAACATGTTGAGGCGCGGGAAGGCGACGTCGGGCGAACCGATCTGCAGCGGCATGATCACGTTGCCGAAGCCGAAGAACAGCGGGGTCGCGAACAGCAGCAGCATGATCGTGCCGTGCATGGTGAAGAGCTGGTTGTAGAGCTCGTCGTTCACGACCTGCATGCCCGGGTAGGCCAGCTCGGAACGGATCAGCATGGCCATCAGGCCGCCGACCATGAACCAGGCGAACGACGTGCCGAGGTACAGCTTGCCGATCAGCTTGTGGTCCGTGGTGGTGAGGATCCGGGCGACCTGCTGCCCCAGCGTCGGACGGCTGGCGATGCTGGTCGGGTGTGCTGCTGTGGCGGTCACTCCGCCCCCTCCTCGGACTCTTCGCCGGACTCGAGCCCGGCCTGGGTGCTGGCGTTCTCGCCGCCGAGCGCCGGCGCGCCGGGCGTGCGGCCCTCGGCCTCGAACTCGTCGACCAGGCCGGCGACGTACGCGTCGTACTCCTCCTGGCTGACGACCTTCACGTTGAAGAGCATCCGCGAGTGGTAGACGCCGCAGAGCTCGTAGCACTTGCCGGCGTAGGTGCCCTCGGTGGTCGGCGTGATCGCGTAGTGGTTCACGCGGCCGGGGATGACGTCCATCTTCATGAGGAACGCCGGGACGCCGAAGTCGTGGATGACGTCGGGCGAGTGCAGGTTGAAGCGCGTGGTCACGTCGACCGGCAGCACCAGGGTCGGGATGACGCCGCCGGTGCCCGCGGTGTAGACGTACGAGTCGTACGGGAACAGGTCGTCGTTCAGGTCGTCGTCGGCGGAGCGGTCCATCTCACCGACGCCGTAGTTGAACGTCCACGACCACTGCTGACCGGTGATCTCGAGGGTGTTCTCCACCGGCGACACGCTGTCCTCGTCCAGGACGTAGTTCTGGACCTCGACGGTGTGCGCGAAGAACACGATCACCATGATGATCGGCGCGATCGTGTAGAAGATCTCGAGCGGCAGGTTGTAGCGCGTCTGCACGGGGATCTCGTCGTCGCTGCGGCGGCGGTACTTGAAGATCGCCCAGAAGATGAGCGCCCACACGATGACGCCGGTCACCAACGCGGCGATCCACGCACCCTGCCACAGGCCCAGGATCTGCTCGCCCTGCGCGGAGGCGGGGTCCGGCATGGCGAACCTCTCCCACTCCTCCTTGGTCTCGGACGAGCAGCCACCCAGTGCCAGCGCACTGATGCCCAAGACGGCTCCAGCGGCCGCACGCTTGGGGAGTTGCAGACTCAACGTCTGAGCCTCTCTCTCAACGATCACGGATAGCCCGAACACTATCGGAATCCAACCCCGAGTTGACCGGTGGGGCACCCGATAGGTTCGGCGTGTGGGAATTCCGACGGGCTACCTCGACTCCGCGTCCTCGGAGCCACTGCACCCCGCGGCCCGGGAGACGCTGCTCGCCGCCCTCGAGCGCGGGTACGCCGATCCGCGCCGTCTCCACGGGCGCGGCCGCGACGCCCGACTGCTCCTCGACAACGCGAGAGCCGTGGTGGCGGAGTGTCTGGAGGTGCGACCGGACGAGGTCGCCTTCACCGCCTCCGGGACCGACGCGGTGCACCGCGGGCTGCTCGGCATCCGGCGCGGTGACGGCCCCGTGGCGTACGGCGCGGTCGAGCACTCCTCGGTCGTCCACGCGGCCCGCTGGGCCGGCCCGGAGCCGGTCGTGCTGCCGGCCGACCGGCTGGGGCGGGTGTCCGTGGGCGACACCGACGGCGCGAGCGTGGTCGCGCTCCAGCACGCCAACCACGAGGTCGGGACCGTCCAGCACGCGCCCGACGTCGACGTACCTCTCTTCGTGGACGCGTGCGCCTCGATGGGACGCCTCCCCCTGCCCGAGCGCTGGGACGCGCTCGCCGGATCCGCGCACAAGTGGGGCGGTCCGGCCGGCGTGGGCGTGCTGCTGCTCCGCAAGCGGACCCGCTGGATCGACCCGTTCCCCGAGGCCGGGTTCCCGAACGTCCCCGGCGCGCTGGCCGCGGCAGCGGCGCTGCAGGCCGTCGTCGCCGACCGCGCCGAGGTCAACGCCCGCCAGCACGCGCTGGTCGACCGGATCCGCGTCGCGGCCGCCGCGATCCCGGACGTCGAGGTCGTCGGCGACCCGGACGACCGGCTCCCCCACCTCGTGACGTTCTCGTGCCTGTACGTCGATGGCGAGGCGATCGTGACCGAGCTCGACAAGCGGGGGTACGGCGTGGCGAGCGGCTCGGCGTGCACCGCGTCCACGCTGACCCCCAGCCACGTGCTCGAGGCGATGGGCGTGCTCACCCACGGCAACCTCCGGGTCTCGCTGACCCGCGACACGACCGAGGCCGAGGTCGACGGCTTCCTCGGCGTCCTCCCCGACGTGGTCCGCGACCTGCGCGCCCAAGTGGGCCTGTGAACACCCCGGAGAGGAGTGTCGAGCTCGACTGCCGCGGCATGCTCTGCCCGCTGCCCGTGATCGAGCTGGCGAAGCGGCACACCGAGGTCCCGGTCGGCGAGCTCGTCGTCGTGCTCGCCGACGACGTCGCCGCGCGGACCGACATCCCGGCGTGGTGCCGGATGCGGGGGCAGGAGTTCGTCGGCGAGGACGGCCCCGGCCGCTACGTCGTACGCCGGCTCAGCTGATGCTCTTCAGGTGCGGCTCGATGTCGGCGGCCGCGGCAGCGCCGTACGAGTCCTCCACGCGGGCCAGGAACTGGGCCGGGGTGAAGGTGTACTCCTGCGTGCCGACCGTCTCGACCACGTAGGCCGCGAGCACGCAGCCGACCTGCGCGGCCCGCTCGAGGCCGAGGTCCCAGGCCAGCGCGGCGAGGAAGCCGGAGCGGAACGCGTCGCCGACGCCGGTCGGCTCGACCGCGACCACGTTGCGGGCGGCGGTGAGCACGATCGGCTCCTCGCCCTTCCGGGTGATGCGGACGCCGTCCTTGCCGAGCGTGGTGACCTGGATGCCGACCCGGGCGAGCACCTCGTCGGGCGACCAGCCGGTCTTCTGCTCGATCATGTGCGACTCGTACTCGTTCGAGAACAGGATCGCCGCGCCGTCGATCAGCTTGCGGATCAGCTCGCCGTCGCTGAAGGCGAGCTGCTGGCTCGGGTCGGCGATGAACGGGTAGCCGCGCTGACGGCACTCGTCGGTGTGGCGGAGCATCCCCTCGGGGTCGTCCGCGCCGATGAGGACGTACTCCGGAGCGCCGACGCTGGCCACGATCGGGGCCAGCTCGATCAGCCGCGCCTCGCTCATCGCGCCCGGGTAGAACGACGCGATCTGGGCGCCGGTCGGGTCCGTGGTGCACACGAACCGGGCGGTGTGCCGGGTGTCGGAGATGCGCACGTGCGAGGTGTTCACGCCGTGCCGCTCCAACCACGAGCGGTAGTCGGCGAAGTCCTCGCCGGCCGCACCGACGAGCACCGGCCGCAGCCCGAGCTGGCCGAGACCGAAGGTCATGTTGGCCGCCACCCCGCCGCGACGGATCTCCAGGTCGTCGACCAGGAAGGAGAGCGAGATCTTGTCCAGCTGCTCGACGACCAAGGAGTCGGCGAACTTGCCCTGGAACGACATCAGGTGGTCGGTCGCGATCGAGCCGGCGATGAGGAGGGACACGTCGCAGAAGACTACCGATCGGTACTGCTACGAGTACTAATCGGTAGCGCCTACCGTCGAGACATGAGCTCCCAGCGCCTCGCGTACGACGACCTCTCGACCCCCGCCGAGATGGCCGCCGACGGCCTCGCCGTCCAGGCCTCGCTCACCCGCCCGCTGGCCGTCGCCGCGCGCGACCTCGCGCGTGAGCAGCCCAAGCGCGGCATCGAGGTCTCCGAGGCCGCGGCCCGCCTCGCCGGCGCGATGAACCTCCAGCTCGACGGCGACTGATCTCATCGGTGGTCGAGCAGCTCGACGCGTGAGCCGAGAAGCAGCGTCAGAACGACGAACAGCCCCGGACCTGGTGGTCCGGGGCTGTTGATGTCTGGGTCTCGATACGACTCGATCAGTGGAACGAGTCGCCGCAGGCGCAGGAGCCGGTGGCGTTCGGGTTGTCGATCGTGAAGCCCTGCTTCTCGATCGAGTCCACGAAGTCGATCATCGCGCCGTTGAGGTACGGGACGCTCATCCGGTCGACGACGACGGACACGCCGTCGAAGTCGGTGACGACGTCGCCGTCGAGGCTGCGCTCGTCGAAGAAGAGCTGGTAGCGGAGGCCCGAGCAACCACCCGGCTGCACCGAGATCCGCAGCGCGAGGTCGTCACGACCCTCCTGCGCGAGAAGGCTCTGCACCTTGCTGGCGGCGACCGGGCTCAGGTTGATGGAGTCGGTACGACGGTCGGTGCTGGTCTCGACCTGCTCGGTCATGTGCGGTTCTCCCAAGGTCGGTGGAGGTCTGTAGCTACGTCAATGGTCGCACACGGGCCAACTATTCCCGACTCCACGTGCGCGCGACGCGGGCCGCCAGATCGGCCAGCGCGCCGGCTGGGTCCGCGAAGGCCCGCTCCTCCCCCACCAGGTCGACCAGCGAGTACGCCGACTCGACGCCGAGCGCCCGCATCTCGCGGGAGCCGACGAGCACCTGGCCGGCCAGCGCCACGCAGGGCCGGACCGCCTCGCTCGCGATCTCGGCGACGCCGTACGGCACCTTGCCGGAACGGCTGGAGAAGTCGAAGGCACCCTCACCGGTCAGCACCAGGTCGGCCTTGCGGGCGCGGGCAGCGAGGCCGACGGCATCCGCGACCAGCCCGATCCCCGGCTCGCGGGTGGCGCCGAGCAGCAGCAGCGCGAAGCCGAGCCCGCCCGCCGCGCCGGCACCCTTCTCGAGCGCGACCCGCCGGTCCGTGGCGGCCGCGAAGCCCTCCAGCCAGCCGTCCACCACCGGCAGCCGCTCCTCGCTGATGCCCTTCTGCGGGCCGAAGACCTTGGCCGCGCCGAACAGCCCGGTCAGCGGGTTGTCGACGTCGCTCGCGGCGACCAGCTCGAGGTCGTACGCCGGCAGCTCGACCTTCGTGATCCCCTCGAGGCCGGCCGCGCCGCCGTCCAGCGGGCGGTCCGCGGTCGCGCCGAGCGCGGCCAGCAGGCCGGCGCCGCCGTCGGTGGTGCCGCTGCCGCCGAGCCCGACCACGATCCTCGTCGCGCCGGCGTCAGCGGCCGCGAGCAGCAGCTCGCCGACGCCGTACGTCGTCCCGGTCTCGGGGCGCTCTTTGCCGGAGAGGTGCAGGCCGCATGCCTGCGCGGCCTCGACGTACGCCGTGCTCCCGTCGAGCAGGAACGTCGCGGGCGTGGCCTCGCCGTGCGGGCCACGGACGGTCACCGCCAGCAGCTCCCCGCCCAGCGCGGCGTGCAGCACGTCGACGAAGCCGGGGCCGCCGTCGGCCATCGGCGCCAGGTCCATCTCGTCGCCCGGCGCCTGCCGCAGCCAGCCCGCCGCGATGGCCTCGGCGGCCTCGACCGCCGTCAGCGTGCCGGCGAACTTGTCGGGGGCAACCAGGACTCGCATGACCCCTAGTCTGTCGGAGTGCTGATCCGCCCGATGACCCTGGATGACGTCCCGGACGCGGAGCGGGTGAGCGACGAGAGCTTCTTCGCCGTCGACACGGCCTGGCGCCGGCCCGGGGAGCCCGAGCCCACGCGCCGCGCGCCCCGGCACCGCGAGGTCTGGATCGAGCGCACCCGGCACTTCGTGCGCAACGATCCCGGCGGCTGCTGGGTGGCCGAGGACGAGACCGGCATCGTGGGCATGGCGACGTCGTACCGCCGCGAGGTGCTGTGGTGCCTGGCGACGTACGCCGTCCTGCCGGACCGGCAGGGCCAGGGCATCGGCAAGCCGCTGATGGCGGCCGCGATGGACCACGGCCGAGCCTGCACCCGGTCGATGCTCTCGGCGTCCGGGGACACCAAGGCGGTGCGGATCTACCGGCAGGCCGGGTTCGACCTGCACCCGCAGATGTACCTGAGCGGCACCGTCGACCGGACGACGCTCCCGGTCATCGAGAAGGTCCGGGAGGGCAGCGCGTCCGACATCGACCTGATGGACTCGCTCGACCGCGCCGCGCGCGGCGCCGGGCACGGCGCCGACCACGAGCTGATGCTGGGCTACTCCTGGCCGCTGCTCGTCTCCGACACGTCCACCGGCTCGGGCTACGCCTACCTCAACGAGCGCGGCCAGGTCGCCCTCCTCGCCGCCTCCAACCGGCGGACGGCGACGCGGCTGCTGTGGGCCGCGTTGGCCGAGGGCGCGGAGCAGGTGACGGTTCACCACCTGACCGGAGCCAACCAGTGGGCGCTCGACGTCGGCTTCGCCGCGCGGCTGGAGCTGCGCCAGGAGGGATATCTCGCGCTGCGCGGGATGAAGCCGCCCGCGCCGTACGTTCACAACGGTGCACTGCTCTGATCTGAGCACCCAACAATAGGATGGGCGCCATGACCACCGTGGACCTCCCCCTGCTGCCGCTCGGCCGCGGCGTCGACCTGAACAGCGAGCGGGGCGTGGAGTGCCCGGGCGACCTGCCCGCGGCGTCCGACCCCGACCTGGTGGCGCGCGCGATCGCCGCCAAGGAGGCCCTCGGCGACAGGGTCTTCGTGCTCGGCCACCACTACCAGCGCGACGAGGTCATCCAGTTCGCCGACGTCACCGGCGACTCCTTCAAGCTCGCGCGCGACGCGGCGGCCCGGCCGGAGGCGGAGTACATCGTCTTCTGCGGCGTGCACTTCATGGCCGAGTCGGCCGACATCCTCACCAAGCCCGAGCAGCAGGTGATCCTCCCGGACCTCGCGGCCGGCTGCTCGATGGCCGACATGGCGCGGCTCACCCAGGTCGAGATGGCGTGGGAGGCGATGACCGCTGCGGGTGTCGCGGACGCCGTCGTACCCGTGACGTACATGAACTCCTCCGCCGACATCAAGGCCTTCTGCGGCCGCAACGGCGGCGTCGTCTGCACGTCCAGCAACGCCGAGGTGGCGCTGGAGTGGGCGTTCGAGCAGAAGGCCGACGTCGAGGGGGGCGCCAAGGTCCTGTTCCTCCCCGACCAGCACCTCGGCCGCAACACCGCGGTGCTGAAGATGGGGCTCACCCTCGACGACTGCGTGGTCTGGGACCCGCACCGCCCGAACGGCGGCCTCACGCCCGAGCAGCTGCGCGACGCGAAGATGATCCTCTGGAAGGGCCACTGCTCCGTGCACGGCCGGTTCTCCGAGGACGTCGTCGACGAGCTGCGCGCGACGATCCCGGGCATCCAGATCCTGGTGCACCCCGAGTGCAAGCACGAGGTCGTGCTGAAGGCCGACCTGGTCGGCTCGACCGAGTTCATCATCAAGACCATCGAGGCCGCTCCCGCGGGCTCGAGCTGGGCGATCGGCACCGAGCTCAACCTCGTGAAGCGGCTCGCCGCCGCCCACCCGGACAAGCGGATCACGTTCCTCGACAAGACCGTCTGCTACTGCTCGACGATGAACCGGATCGACCTCCCCCACTTCGTGTGGGCGATGGAGTCGCTGGTCGCGGGCACCGTCGTCAACCGGATCGAGGTCGACCCGGAGACCGAGAAGCACGCCCTGGTCGCCCTCGAGCGGATGCTGGCCCTCCCGGGCAAGACCGCACGCGACTGAGGTCGGCCCGACCTACGCCGGCAGCTCGAACCACGCGCAGGTGCCGCCGCCCGGCGCCTCGGCCAGGCCGATCCGGCCCCCGTGCGCCTCGACGATGCGCCTACAGGTCGTGAGCCCGATGCCGGAGCCGTCGATGGAGTCGTCGACGCGCGCCAGCGGCTGGAAGACCCGCTCGCGCTGGTCCACGGGCACGCCCGGACCGCGGTCGCAGACCTCGATCAACCAACGGTCGCCGAGGTCGTCGGCCGAGATCTCGATGTGCGCCGGCTCGCCCGGGCGGGTGAACTTCGCGGCGTTGGCGATCAGGTTCTGCAGCACCGCGCGCAGCTGGACCGGGTCGCCGGTCACCTTGGGCAGGTCGTCCGCGACGAGCGTCGCCCCGGCGAGCGCGGTCGCGAGGTCGACCCGCACGTCCGCCAGCACCGCGTTGAAGTCGACCGGAAGCCGGCGCAGCTCCCCGCCGACCCGGGCGAACGCCAGCAGGTCACGGATCAGCGACTCCATCCGGTCGGCCCCGCCGATCGCGCGGCGGACCAGGAACGCGAGGTCGGCGTCCGGCTCCGGCGCCTCCTCGAGCTCGTCGTCGATGGTCTTGAGCGCCATGGAGACCGCGGTCAGCGGGTTGCGGAGGTCGTGGCTGACCTGACCGGCGAAGGCGGCGAGCTGCTCGTTGGAGCGCTTGAGCTCGCGGGTCCGCAGCTCCAGCTCGAGCAGGTCCACGACCCGGTCGGCGAGGCCGACCAGCGCGTGCTCCTGCGCGGCGGAGAGCTCGCGCACCTCGTTGTCGAACACGCACAGCGTGCCGATCACGACCCCGTTCGGGGTCGTGAGCTGGTGGGTCGCGTAGAACTTGATGTCGTCGATGTCGCCGTTGACGAACGGGTTGTTCCGGAACCGGTCGTCCTGGCTCGCGTCCGGCAGGACGATCGGCTCACCCGCGTCGAGCACCACCGCGCACATCGAGTCCTCGCAGGGGCTGACCCCGCCGGTGAAGCCGTACGTCGCGACCTGGAACTGCTCGGTGTCGGTGATCAGGTTGATCGTCGACTTCGGGGTCGCGGCCAGACCGGCCGCGATCTCGGCGATGGCCATCAGGTCCGCGCGGGGCGGCTCGGTGAGGACGCCGTACCGGTCGATCTCGGCAGCCCGGGCGGCGTGAGGGCTCGGCGTCGTCACGGTTCGGAGAGTAGCTCAGGCTCCACCCCTCTGGGCGAAGGCGGGCGGGCCGCCGAACCCGCCGCCCTGGAATCCACCGGTGCTGCCCTCGTCGGTGGTCGGCAGCGCCTGGTCGAGATCGGCGAGCACGACCTCGTCTCCCACCTCCAGGCCCTCGGTGATCGCGATGGTCGTGGCGCCGACCACGCCGGTGGTGACCGGCGCCCGCGACGCGGTGCCGTCCTCCCCCACGACCAGCACGCTGCCGTCGGTCACGGCGGACGCGGGGACGGTCACGGCGTCCTCGGCGGCACCGACGACCACCGACACCGTCGCCGTGAGCCCGGTCGCGATGCCGAGGTGCTTCCTCGCCAGCGTCACCGTCACGGGGTACGTTCCGGCGTCGTCCGGGATCGTGCTGATCTGGGTCACGGTGCCTGCGAGCTCGGTGTCGGAGCCGATGGGGGTCGCGACCGCGTCCTGGCCGACCGCGAGCTGCTGCACCTGGGCGCTGGTCGCGTCGACCTGGACCGTGGAGGTCCCCGGGGCGACGAGCACGAACACCGCGGTGCCCGAGGAGACCGAGTCGCCCTCGGCCGCGCCCACGGCCACGACCTCGCCGGCGAACGGCGCGGTCACGCTCGCGGTGCGCAGCGCCTGCTCGGCAGTGATCACCTCGGCCCGCGCCGCTTCGATCGCCGCCTGGTCCTTGGCCAGTGTCGCGGCGCTGACGGTCGGGGTCGGCGGGGTCGACTGCGTCACCTGCTGCTGGACCTGGGGCGGCTGCTGGACCAGGGGCTGCGGCGCCTGGGGCTGCTCCTGCTGCGGCTCGGTCTCCGGCTGGCTCGCCAGCGCCTCGGTGAGCGCCCGGGCGAGAGCGTCGAGCGCGACCTGGAGGGCGTCCTGGTCGGTCGCCACCTGCTCCTGCGCGGTCTGCACGACCACCAGCGCATCCGCGCAGGCCTGGCCCGCGGGCTCCTCGGCGCAGGCCGCCTGCTGCGCTGCCAGTGCCTCCCGAGCAGTGACGAGCGAGGCGCTGACCGTGCTCTGGGCGTCGGTGACCGCCGTTTGCAGCGCGGCCAGCTCCTCCACCGCGGGGTCGGGCGTGATGGTGGGCTTGGCGGCTGGGGTGGCGGTTGGCGTGGTCGTGGTGGTCGTGGCGGACGTGGTCGTGGTCGTCGTGGTCGTCACCGACGCGACCTGGTCGTTCTCGTCGGACTCGAGCTGGGCCCGCGCCGACGCGAGCGTCGCCCGCGCCTGCTGGAGGGTCTTGCGCAGGCCGGTGTCGTCGACGCTGCCGAGGACCGCACCCGCCTTGACGGTGTCGCCGGCCTCCACCCGGATCGACTCGACCGTCCCGGACGTCGCGAACGCCAGGTCCGCGCGCCCGGCAGGCTCCACCGAGCCCGAGACCTCGAGTCTCTGCTCGACGTCGCCGGCCACCGCGGACGCGGTGCGGTACGACGGCGCGTCCGCGTTCGCGGCGTACGTCGTGTAGCCCACGCCGACCACGGCGGCGACCGCGAGGCCACCCGCGATCACGCGGCGCCTCACGACTGCGGTCCCGGCATCCGGCCGCCGCACTCGCCGTCGACGGCCTTCGTGACGCTGATGGAGGTCGCGGTCAGGGCGCCGGTGTCGTCGGTGTCACCCTGGGCGTTCATGCAGACACCGGTCGTCACGGCCTCCGCGGTCGCGTCAGCGGTGGTGGTGTACGTCGTGTCCCCGGTGACGGTCACGGTGACCTCATCGTCGTTCGAGGTGACCGTGAAGCCGTCGGCGCCGACCTCGGTGACCTCGCCGAGCGTGCCGAAGTCGCCACCGCCGGGCGGGCCGTCGCCCTCGGGGCGGCGCTCGCCGTCCGGCATGCCGCCGGGAGCTTCCGACATGATCCGCACGGACGCAGCCGTGTCGTCGTCGGCGTTCGTCACCATCACGAAGGCGCCGACGATGACGTCGTCGAGCGTGGCGTCGACCTCCTGGGTGAAGACGGTCTCCGAGGTCCACGACACCGCGACCTGACCGGACTGGACGTTCTGCACCTGGGCCGTCGTGCCGTCGACGGCGGCGACCAGACCGCTGGCACCGGGGAACCCGCCCCCGCCCTGCGGCGGGGTCTGCCCCTGCTGCTGCGTCTGCGCCGCGGTCCGGTCGCTCGCCTCGGACGTGTCGTCGGACGCGCCACCGCAGCCGGCGAGCGCGGACAGCAGCAGCACCGAGGAGGCGGTGGCGAGGGTCATCCGGGTGAGTCTCATCAGGGTCCTTCTTCCGAGGTGGGAGGTCACTCGCTGCGGAGTGCGTCGATGGGGGTCAGGCGGGCAGCGCGGCTGGCGGGATAGACACCGAAGCCGAGGCCGAGGGCGAGCGAGGTGGCCAGGGCGGCCCCGGTCGCGAGCGCCGAGAGCGTGACGGGCTGGTCGATGACCGCGGGCAGCACCCACGCGCCGACGACGCCGACGAGGACCCCGGCGACGCCGCCGGCGAGCCCGAGCATCGAGGCCTCGACGAGGAACTGCCGCCCGATCACGCGCGGGGTCGCGCCGAGGGCCTTGCGCAGGCCGATCTCGCGGATCCGCTCGGTGACCGAGACGAGCATGATGTTCATGACGCCGACGCCGCCGACGAGCAGCGAGATCGCCGCGACGCCGGTGAGCAGCACGGTGAGCGTCTCGTTGGTGGAGTTCGCCGTCTCGACGAGCGAGTCCTGGGTGGCGATGCTGAAGTCGGCGTCGGTCGCCGTCACGCCGTGTCGCGTGAGCAGCAGGCTCTGCACCTCCTGGTACGCCGCGCTGAGCGTCTCGACCGAGGTGGCCTCGACGTAGATCGTCGACACCGAGCTGTTGGTCGAGCCGGTGAGCGACTTCGCGGTGCTGATCGGCACCACGGCCTGGTCGTCCTCGGACGTGCCGGTCGACGAGGCGCCGCTGGAGTCGAGGACGCCGATCACCGTGAGCTGCCGGCCGCTGATCGAGACCGTCTGCCCGACCGGGTTGCCGACCGCGAACAGCTCAGTGGCGGTGTCCGGCCCGAGCACGACCACGTCGGCGCCCTGCTCGAGCTCGGCCTGGGTGAAGAAGCGACCCGAGTCGAGCTCGCGGGTGCGTACGCCGAGCCAGCTCGGCGTCGTACCGACCACGGACGTCGTCCAGTTCGTGGTGCCGGCGCTGACCGCCGCCGACGTCGAGGTGGTCGCGGCGACCCGCTCGGCGTCGGGGACGACGCGCTCGTCGGCGATCGCCGAGGCGTCGTCGAGGGTCAGCGTGGTCGCGGAGCCGAAGCCGCCGCGCACTCCCCCGGAGTCGGTGCTGCTGCCCGGCGAGACGATGAGCAGGTTGCTGCCCAGCGCGTCGATCTCGTCCTGGACCTCCTGCTGGGCGCCCTGGCCGAAGCCGACGGTGAGGATGACCGAGGCGATGCCGATGACGATGCCGAGCATCGTGAGGATCGAGCGCATCCGGTGCGCTCGCACGGCCTCCAGGCCGGCACGGACGGTCTCGAGCCAGTTCATGCGCTCACCCGGCCGTCGCTGATGGTGAGCCGGCGTCCGGCCCGCGCGGCGACGTCGTGCTCGTGGGTGATCAGCACGATCGTGCGGCCAGCGGTGTGCAGCTCGTCGAGGAGGCCGAGGACGTCGGCGGTCGACCGCGAGTCGAGGTTCCCGGTGGGCTCGTCGGCCAGGATCATCGCCGGCTCGGTGACCAGCGCCCGCGCGACCGCGACCCGCTGTTGCTGCCCACCTGACAGCTCGCCCGGCCGGTTGTCGACCCGGTCGCCGAGGCCGACCCGCTCCAACGCGCGGACGGCGCGTTCGCGGCGCTCCGCTCGCGGTACGCCGGCGTAGATCAGCGGCAGCTCGACGTTGCGCCAGGCCGGGAGGCTGGACAGCAGGTTGAACTGCTGGAACACGAAGCCGATCTGCTTGTTGCGTACCTCAGCCAGCTGCGTCTCGCTCATCGCGGAGACGTCCTCGCCGGCGAGCAGGTAGCTGCCCTCGGTGGGGTTGTCGAGGCAGCCCAGGATGTTCATCAGCGTGGACTTCCCGGAGCCGGACGGCCCGACGACGGCGACGAACTCGCCCTCGTCGATGCCGACGTCGATCCCGCAGAGCGCCTCGAACTCGATGCTGCCGCTGCGGTAGGTCTTGCGGATCCCGTCGAGCTCGATGATCACTGCGGCGGTCCCATCTCGTCGAAGCTCGGGGGCAGCTGGCCGCCGCCGGGGAACATCTGCCGCTGCTCCCCGCCTCCACCGTCGTCGTCGCTGCCGGTCGGCCGGGTGAAGCCGGGCACGACCACCTCGTCGCCCTCCTCGAGCCCCGAGGTGACCTCGGTCGACATCCCGTAGGCCTCGCCGATCTCGATCTCGGTCCTCACCTCGTCGCCGTCGACGACCCTCGTCACGTACGTCGCGCCGTCATCGGTGCTGAGCGCACGGCTCGGGACCGTCAGGACGTCCGGCACCTGCTTGACGACGATCGACGCGGTCGCGGAGACCCCGGCGTACAGGTCCTCCTGCCGGCCCGTGACGTCGATCGTGACCGGGAAGACCGCCGCGCCGCTGTCGTTGGTCTGCGCGACCAGGCCGACCTCGGAGACGGTGCCGTAGATCGTGTCGTCCACGCCGGTGGCGGAGACCTCGGCCTGGAGGCCCTTCTTCAGCTGGTCGACGTCCTCGGCGGCGACGGTCGCGTCGACGACGAAGGAGCCGGTCGAGACGATCGTGATGGCACTGGTCTCCGTCGAGGTCGTGCTGGTGTCCACCGTCGGCGCGGTGGTGCTGGTGCCGACGCTGTCGCCCTTGCCGATGCCGACGCTGGTGACGGTCCCGGCCACGGTGGCGCGCAGGGTCGCGTCGTCGACGGCCTGGCGGGCGTCGGCGAGCGTGGCTCGGGCCGAGACGACGTTGGCCTGGTCCGCGGCGAGCTGGACGTCGCTCGCCCCTGCGTCCTGGTCGTCGTCGAGCTGGCTCTCGGCGGCCTCCAGCGAGCTCTCGGCCGCCTCGCGGGCGGCGACCAGCGCGTCGCTGTCGACGACCGCGAGCACGGCGCCCTTCCTGACCCTGTCGCCCTCCGCGACCGCGACCCGGGTCACCGTGCCCGACACCGCGAAGCTCTCGTCGGCGGTCGTCCGCGCGGCGATGGTGCCGTCTGCGGAGACGGTCTGCTGGATGGTCTGGCTGCTGACGGTCTCCGTGGTGCTCGCGGTGGCGCCGGAGCTGTCGCGGGTCATCAGCCACCCGCCGCCCCCGGCGGCGACCACGAGGACGAGGGGCACGATCAGCCAGGCGCGTCGCCGGCCGCGAAGTCGTTTCAACACACGGCTGACAGTGGCCCTCCGGGCTGTGCGACCCGTGGGGCCGACCTGTGAGCCTCCTGTGTCAGAGGCTGTGTCAGAGGCTGTGTCAGAGCCGGGTCAGAGGCCGGGGGCGCCCCAGACCGCGAGCCAGCGCCCGAGGTCCTGCTCGATCGGCAGCTCGCCGCTCAGCGCGTCGCGCACCTGGATCTCGAGCAGGTTGTCGCGCACCCGGCCGGCGCCGGGCTTCGGTGCGAACGGGTAGAACGTCGCCTGCTTGTAGAGGTACACGAGTCCCACGCGCCGGCCCGAGTCGTCGGCGAACGGCACCAGCGAGCACAGCAGGCCCGGCCCGAAGCCCTGCGCCTCGAGGGCGGTGTTCACCGCGTGCAGGTCCGTGCACAGGCCGCTGATGTCGGCGGGGTCGTGCTGGTTCAGCAGCCAGGTGAACCCGAACTCGTCGCGGGTCACCTGCACCGGCGGTGCGCCCGGGTCGGCGTCGAGGAGCGCGACCACGTCGTCCTGGGTCTGCTGGAAGGCAGCGCCCGCGGCGGCGCGGTAGCAGACCGACCCGTCGCCGGTCGGGCACAGCCCGAGCGAGGTCTCCAGCGTGATCGCGGCGGTCGGGACCGCGAACAGCGCGTCGAGGTTCGCCGGCTTCGGCCGGCTCCGCCCGGTGATGACGTCCCAGAGCCCCATCAGGTGGGTCGGCCCAGCTCGGCCTGGATCCGTGCGAGCTGCTCGAGGCGCTGCTCCAGGGTCGGGTGCGTCGAGGTCAGCGTGCGCAGCGAGACGCCGCGGACGGCGGGCGCGATGAAGAACGCGTTCATCGCCTGGCTGGCGCGCAGGTCGCGGTCCGGGATCTGGTTCATGTCGCCGGTGATCTTCTGCAGCGCCGAGGCGAGCGCGTGCGGCTTCATCGTGAGGTACGCGCCGGCCCGGTCGGCCGACAGCTCGCGGTAGCGCGAGAGGAGCTTGAGCAGCAGGAAGCTGACGACGTACGTCACCAGGCTGATCACCAGCACGACGACCCACGTCGGGGCGCCGTTGTTCTCCCGGCGTCCGCCGCCGAAGATCGCGCCCCACTGGGCGCCGCGGCTGAGCATCGCGGCGATGATGCCGGCCGAGGAGGCGACGGTCATCACGAGCACGTCGCGGTGCGCGACGTGGGACAGCTCGTGGGCGAGCACCCCCTCGAGCTCCTCGGCGTCGAGCCGCCTGAGGATGCCGGTGGTGACCACCACGACCGAGCGGTTCGGGGACCGGCCGGTGGCGAACGCGTTCGGCAGGTCGGTGTCGGCGATGCCGACCCGCGGCTTCGGCATGTCCGCCAGCGCGCAGAGCCGCTCGATCATGTCGTGCAGCTCGGGCGCCTGCTCCCGGCTCACCTCACGGGCGCCCATCGCCTTCATCGCGACGGTGTCGGACTGGTACCACTGGAACCACACCAGGCCGAGACCGATCACGCCGATGAACGGCGCCCAGGTGGGCGGCAGGATCGCGATCAGGACCGCGATCAGCCCGACGAACAGGCCTCCGAGCAGGAACATCACCAGGGTCATGCGGGCGGTGAGTCCCTTGTCGCCGACGAACCGAGAACGTGCCATGTACTGATTCTTGCCGAGGGCTGGTTACTCAGGGCTGCTTGGGCTCCTCGCCGCCCTCGGTGCCCTCGATGGCCTGCGGCGCCTGGGTGGCCTTGAGCGCGGCCAGCTCGGCCTCGACGTCGGCCTGCGAGCTGAGTGCGTCGAGCTCGCGGGCGATGTCGTCGCCGGGCGTGGCGCTGGTGACGTCGTCGAGGGCGCCGGAGGCGAGCAGCTCGTCGATGGCGCCGGCCCTGGCCTGCATCTGCGCGGTCTTGTCCTCGGCGCGCTGGATCGCGGCGCCGACGTCGCCCATCTCGTCACCGATGCCGGACATCGCCTCGTTGATGCGCGTCTGCGCCTCGGCGGCCGTGTAGGTCGCCTTGATGGTCTCCTTGCGGGTGCGGAACGCCTCGACCTTCGCCTGCAGCCGCTGCTGGGCGAGGGTGAGCTTCTCCTCCTCCGCCTGGAGCTGGGCGTGCTGGGTCCTCAGGTCGTTGATCTGGCTGGTGAGGCCGGAGCGGCGGGTGAGCGCCTCGCGGGCGAGGTCCTCGCGCTCCATCGTGATCGCCTTCTGGGCCTGCTCCTGCAGCTTCGCGGACTGCTGCTCGAGCTGGCTGATCTGCAGCTCGACCCGCTTGCGGCTGGTCGCCACGTCGGCGACGCCGCGGCGTACCTTCGACAGCAGCTCGACCTGGCGCTGGTAGCTGTAGTCCAGCGTCTCTCGGGGGTCCTCCGCCTTGTCGAGGGCCTTGTTGGCCTTCGACTTGAAGATCATGGTCGTGCGCTGCCAGATACCCATGCGCCCCAGCCTAGGGTCAAAAGCAAACGGGTGCGATGAGCGCCGGTACTCTGGTAGGGACCCTCGTACCTCTTCGTGTTAGGCCCCCAGGTTGTTCCGTCGCTCCAAGTCTGAACCCGCTCCCGTCGAGACCCCGGTGAAGGTGGGCGGCAAGGGCCGTCCCACGCCCACCCGCCGCGAGGCGGAGGCCGCCGCGAAGGCGCGCGCCAAGACGCCGCGGACGCGCAAGGAGATGCAGGCCGCTCAGCGCGCCGCGCGCTCCCAGTCCAGCCAGACCGTGCGGCAGGCGATGAAGACCGGTGACGAGAAGAACTACCCGGCGCGCGACCGCGGCCCGGAGCGCCGGTTCATCCGCGACTACGTGGACGCCCGGTTCTCGCTGATCGAGCTCGTGATCCCGCTGCTGCTGGTGACGATGATCCTCGGCTACTCCGGCAACGATGGCCTGCGCAACATCGGCAACACCGTGCTGATGGTGACCGTGCTGCTGGTCATCGTCGACATGGTGCTGCTGCGCTTCCGGATCCGCCGCGAGATGGCGCGCCGGTTCCCGGAGTCCTCGACCAAGGGTCAGACGTACTACGCGATCACCCGAGCGATGCAGATGAAGTTCATGCGGCTGCCCAAGGCGCAGGTGAAGATCGGGCAGCGGCTGCCCGACAGCTACAAGTAGGGCCTACCGCTTCATCAGGTCGCGCCGGCGTACCTGCTGGGTCTTGTCGGGGTCGCGCACCACCAGCGGCTCCACGACGTCGTCGATCGCCTTCATCGTCGCCTCGTCGAGGCGTACGCCGGCGGCGCGGGCGTTGTCGGTCACCTGCTCGGGCCGGCTCGCGCCCACGATCGCGGACGAGACGTTGGGGTTCTGCAGCACCCAGGCGACCGCGAGCTGGGCCATGGTCAGGCCGGCCCCGTCGGCGATCGGGCGGAGCTGCTGCACGCGCTCGAGGACGTCCTCGCGCATCCAGCGGTCGATCATCCCGGCGCCGCCCTTGTCGTCGGTCGCGCGCGAGCCCTCCGGCAGCGGCTGGCCCGGGACGTACTTGCCGGTCAGCACGCCCTGCGCGATCGGCGAGAACACGACCTGCCCGATGCCGAGCTCCTCGGACGCCGGCACGACCTCGGTCTCGATGACCCGCCACAGCATGTTGTACTGCGGCTGGTTCGAGACGAACGGGATGCGCAGCTCGCGGGCCAGCCTGTGCCCCTCGCGGAGCTGGTCGGCGCGCCACTCCGAGACGCCGATGTAGAGCGCCTTGCCCTGCCGGACCACGTCGGCGAAGGCCTCCATGGTCTCCTCGAGCGGCGTCTCGTCGTCGTACCGGTGCGCCTGGTACAGGTCCACGTAATCGGTCCCGAGCCGCTGCAGCGAGCCGTCGATCGCCTCCATGATGTGCTTGCGCGACAGCCCGTGGTCGTTGTGCCCGCCCGGTCCGGTCGGCCAGAAGACCTTGGTGAAGATCTCCAGCCCCTCCCGGCGCTCGCCCTTCAGCGCCGTCCCGAGCACGGACTCCGCCCGCGTGTTGGCGTACACGTCGGCCGTGTCGAACGTCGTGATCCCCTCGTCCAGCGCCTGCCGCACGCACGCTACCGCCGCGTCCTCCTCGACCTGGGACCCGTGGGTCAGCCAGTTGCCGTACGCGATCGCCGAGACCTTGAGGCCACTGTTTCCCAGGTTGCGAATCTCCATGCTGTCGAGCCTAGTCAGCCCTGGATGACGCCCCACGCCCCCAGGTCGTCCTGGCAGCCGGCCGGCACGTCCGCTCCCTCTGGCGACCCCTCGATCATCCCGCCGCCGAGAGCGATCGGGTCGCCGTCCTCGTAGGTCTCGTCGTGGTAGACCAACGGCTCACCCGGCCCGCGCTCGACCTGGTCGTTCGGGAACACCGGCAGCATCAGCTTGCCGCTGTGCTCGACGTAGACGCAGTCGTCGGTCAGGACGACCCGGCCCTCGAGCAGCGCTCCGTCGCCCCCATCCCCACCGGCTCGTACGTCGCCACCCCGGAGAGGTCGGGCGACGAGCAGCCGACCAGGGCGAGCGCCGCGAAGCCTGCGGCGAGGGCGTACCGGCGCGCGGCCATGCTCGATGGTCGCACGGCGAAACCACCTTCGGCCTGCGGGTCCGCGGTGGTTGGGGTGGGCGGTTACCGGTGTACGTGGTCACCGTTTCAAGACACGGACACGACGAATGCCCCGCCAACCTCGGTCGGCGGGGTCGTGGTCAGCGGATATGTCGGTCGATGCGGACGTGGTAGCTGCAGCCGGTCGGGCTGGTCCAGGTGAAGGTCCTGGGGCCGGTACGCCGGTAGGTCCAGGCGGTGAAGGTCTTCACCCGGTGGTGGTGGCGACACAGCGGCGCGAGGTTCC
>NZ_JAKWJR010000012.1 GCF_022761125.1 Nocardioides sp. SR21
CCGGAGGTTCTCTTCACGTCAACGGCCAGAACCGCTACCAACGTCCTGGCCGGGTACAACTAGCGCGGCTCCCACACCGCCGCGTCGTGGGCGAACACCACGCGCCGCGGGTCGAACGCCAGCAGCCGCTCCATCCACGGCGGCGCCAGCGGCAGGTCGAGCGCGTCGGCGCTCCAGGCCGAGGCGTTGTCGTGGGACTGACCGGCGAGCACGACGCTGCCGTCCGCGCACTCGACCACCAGCGACTGGTGCCCGTCGACGTGACCGGGCGTCGGGATCACGTGCAGCCCCGGCAGCGGCTCGGCCTCGCCGTCGAGCAGCTCGTAGGTCACCCCGTCGAGGAGGTGCTCGAACGTGTAGCTCCCGGCCCGGGCGGTGGCGAGCTCGTCGCGCTGGCACAGCACGGGCGTCGCCCCGAGCAGCGGGTTGCCGCCGCAGTGGTCGAAGTGCAGGTGGCAGTTCGCGACCAGGTCGAGATCGTCGAGGGAGACGCCGGCGGTGGCGAGGGCGTCGGGCAGCGCGACCCGGCGCGGCTGGTACCAGGACTCGGTCCCCTCGTCGCCGCGCCCCATCCCGGTGTCGAGCAGGACCAGCCCCGCCTCGTGGCGGACCAGGTAGCCGTACACGCCCTCCACGCGCGGCCGGCCGGTGCCGGTCTCCTCGGGAGGGCGGGTGAACGTGCCGAGCAGGATCCGGCGTACGTCGTCGATCTGCATGGTCAGTGCCGAGCCTCGAGCCCGACGGCGTCGCGGAGCTTGGACACCGCCTCGTCGAGTCGCGGGTCCTCCTGGGCGCGCGACTCCATCAGCGCCGCCAGGCCCTCGGCGAGGACGTTGAGCTTCTCCTGCGCGGCCTCCTCGCTGCGGCGGCCGGCGTTCTCGAGCAGGGCGAGCAGCAGCAGGGAGAGCACGCTGGCGACCGTGTGGATGGCCACCTGCCAGGACTTCAGGCTCGACCAGAACGGGACGCTGACCGCCCAGACGACGACGATGCCCAGGCACACCACGAAGAACGGCGCCCGGCTGACCTGCTCGTACGCCGCCTCGACGAACTTCTCGAACGGCGTGCGCCCGTCCTGCTTGGCGCGGTCCTCGGCGGCGTTGCTTCTGTTCTCCATGTCCGCACCCTAGGCGCGGTTGCGCCACTCCTCGGCGAGCAGCGCGTAGCCGTACCCGTCGAGCCATCCGCGCGAGCGGTGCAGCGAGTCGCGCACCGTGTGTTCCTCACGGCGCATCCCGACGCGCTCCATGAGCCGCCACGACGCCTCGTTGTCGGCGAAGCACAGCGCGATCACGCGGCGCAGCCCGAGGTCCTCGAAGCAGATCCGCAGCAGCTCGCCGACCGCCTCGGCCCCGTAGCCCTGGCCGGCGTGGGCCGGGTCGACGGTCCAGCCGAGCTCGGCCTGCACGTTCGCGGCCCGCTCGACGACCTCGGCCTGCGCCCAGGCATCGCCGATCGCGAGCATCAGGTCGCCGACCACCGCGCCGTCGCGCTCGATGATCAGCGTCTTCGACAGCCGGCCCGGGTCCAGGAACAGTGCGGCGTACGCGTCTCGGTCCGTCGGGAAGTGCGTGACCCACTCGCACACCTCGGGCAGCCGGCGGAACGCCCAGGTCGCGTCGGCGTCGTCGGCCGTGGCCGGGCGGATCGAGAGCCGCGCGGTCCGGACCGGCCAGGCGACCGCGCTGAGGTCCTGGATCATCTCTGGCCGGTGCAGGCGTCGCGGTAGGTCTTCCGCTCCGGTCGCGGCGCCGCGGTGGACTTCTTGTTCGCGTTCTTCAGCGTCCAGTAGCGCAGCCAGTCCATCTGGATGCGGGACTCGTTCATCCGCTTCCCGGGCTTCGCCTCCATCGTGTAGCGCACCGCGAACGGCACGCCGCTCAGCGCGTCCTTGCGCTTCTCGGTGCTGACCACGTGGGAGTCGACGAACCACGAGATCCGCTTGCGGGTCACCTCGACCGCGAACGTGTGCCATTGGTTGTCGCTCAGGTTGAGCCCCTTGCGCGCGACGAACCGGTTGTCCGGCCGCGTGTTGATGTAGTGGGCGGCCTTGTTGACGCCGGGCGTGTACGACGTCAGCGCGATGTTGCGCGCGCCGCAGTACCCCTTGCGGTCGCCGGCCGGGACCAGCTCGATCAGCACCCGGTACGGCGTGTTGCGGTGCACGTACTGGCGGTGCCGGATCCGGGTCTCCCAGCGGCCGACCGCGCGGCCCTTGGTCTGTTCCGTGGCGACGACCGTCCCGTGGCGCCCGGCGAGGAGGGTGAGCATGCCGTGCTGGTTGCCGACGTTCCCGCGGACCTTCCAGTGCGAGCGGTCCAGCGGTCCGACGAACGTGTAGTTGACCGGGGCGCGGCCCCAGCCGTACTCGCTGCCGGCGTGGACGGGGCCCGGCGGGTGCGCGTGGTCGGCGTCGGCCGGGACCGCACCGAGGGTCGCGGTGAGGGCAGCGGCGCCGAGCAGCGCCAGGACACGCTTCATCGTGCTCATGGTCGCCCAACGTACGGGCCGCGAGGGGCGGGGCTCAAACGGCGGGCCTCAGGGGCGGATGTCCGGCGCGGGCTTGGTCTGCGGGTCGAGGTTGGGGTCCTGGCCGGGGTCGATGTCCGGGTCGTTGATGCTCGGGTCGCCGCTGGGCACGACCTCGGGCTCGGGCAGGGGCTCTTGGGG
The DNA here is from genome assembly GCF_022761125.1 of Nocardioides sp. SR21. Taxonomy (GTDB): domain Bacteria; phylum Actinomycetota; class Actinomycetes; order Propionibacteriales; family Nocardioidaceae; genus Nocardioides. The sequence goes on from NZ_JAKWJR010000012.1 coordinate 2,671, forward strand.
TGTGGTGGTCATGCGACTCCCGTACCCGCTGATCTCCCGTCGAGACACCCGGGCCGGGTGTCTCGACGGAAGATCAGCGAGCCCGCCCGACCCCAGGTGCGGGATCGGGCGGGCTCGACGGCGTACGACGGTGGCTCAGCGGCCCCAGTCGTGGCTCTGGTAGCCCTCGCCCCACTGGTGATCCGAGTCGTCCCAGGCGTGGCCGGAGTCCTGGCCGGACTCCCGATCGGAGTCCTGGCCGGAATCCTGGCCGGACTCCTCGCCCCAGCCGTGGTCCTCGCCGGACTCGGACTCGGACTCGGAGTCCTCGCCCGGGCCGGCGTCGCCGAACACGTCGCCCTCGGCGAACGTGCCGTCACCGACGGCCGCGTTGAGCGTCTCGGCGCCCTCGGCCGTGAGCGCGAGGTCGGCCTCGTGGCTGTCGCCCTCCTCGGGCACGACCTCGAGCAGGTCGACGCGCTGGCCGTCCACGTCGAAGCTCACCTGCCAGTCGGTGGTGTCGAGCGCCGGGTCGAGCCACGCGGTGTCGCCGGACGCGCCGGAGACCGCGATGCCGCCGTCGAAGGCCGCCTGGCCGGAGCTGAAGTCCTGGTCCTCGCTGGTCGGGAACGTGAACTCGACGGTCCCGTCCTCGGCCTCCTCGGCCGTCGCGGGCTCGATCGCCGCGAGGGTCGCGCCGACCTCGGTGAACGCGGCCTCGGCCTCGTCACTGGTCTCGACCTGGACCGCGACGGCCCCGTGGTCGCTGTGGTGGTCGCTGTGGTGGTCGCTGTGGTGGTCGCTGTGGTGGTCGCCGTACCCGTCACCGGTGGCGTGGGCCGCGCCGGCGCCGACGGTGCCGACGACCGCGAGCGCGGCCAGGGGAGCGATCAGGGTGGTTGCGTGCTTCCGCATGAATCATGCACCTCCATGAGGCGGTGTGTGGTTCGTGCTTCGTACGGGTCCCGACCGTGCCAGAGACCCCGGGCTCTTTCAAACCGCGGCGTCCACCCTCCGCAGCACCGGTACCCGTCGGACCACCGCCGGTGCAGGAACGCCCTCAGGAGCCGTCGAAGTCGTGGGGCTCGTCCTCGATCAGGTAGTTGGGGTCGGCTTCGATCCGCTCGACGGTGCGCTGGATCCATGCGTCGTCCGTGGTCTCGATGTCCCGCTCGGACAGCTGCTCGCGCAGGTAGCCGGCCAGGTCGTCGGTCTCCTTGGCGTCCTTGGCCACCGAGGTGGCGTCGACAGCGGCTTGCAGGTCGGAGTTGTGGCGTGCCATGTGCACCTCTGTCCCCGGTCAGACCGCGACGTACACCTTCCGCAGCGTCTCGGTGACGACCCACGTGGTGCGCTCGCCGGCGGTCAGGCGTACGGCGACGCCGGGTGCGAGATCGACCACGTCGCCGTCCTCGAACGTCACCGTCCCGCGCCCGGTGAGGACCACGAACACCTCGTCGACCTCGGTGTCGTGGTCGGTGCCGGGGGCCATCTCCCAGGTGCCGACCTCGGCCGCGCCGAGCTCCGTCAGCGGCGCGGCCTCGCCGGCCAGCACGTCGGTCGAGAGCACCCTGCTGGATCCGCGGGCTGTCATGAGTCGAATCCCAGTCCTAGAGCGTCGAGGGTCTTGAGGAACAGGTTGCGCCGCCCCCGCCGGTGGTCGGCCCGGTCCAGCGAGCGCCGGGTCAGCTCGATGCCGAGGTCCGCGACCGGCGACGGCGGGAACGGCAGCGGCTTCCTCTGCACCATCTCCAGCCGCGTGCGCTCGGTCGACAGCCCGGACAGCCGGTCCAGCATCACCTCGGCGGCGAAGCGGGTCGCCCCCACGCCGAGCCCGGTGAAGCCGGCGGCGTACGCCACCCGGCCACCCGACGCGAGTCCGTGGAACGCCGCGAACCGCGTCGACGTGTCGATCGCGCCGGCCCAGCGGTGGCTGAACCGCACGTCCTCGAGCTGCGGGAACACCGTGAGGAAGTGCGAGGCGAGCTTGCGGAACGTCTCCGGCCGCTCCTCGTGCTCCCCTCGCACCGTCCGCTTGTGGATCGCGTCGTACCCGCCCCACAGGATCCGGTCGTCGGCGGTCAGCCGCGCGTAGTGGAACTGGTTCGCCATGTCGCCGAGCCCCTGCCGGTTCGCCCACCCGATGGAGCCCAGCTGCGCGGACGTCAGCGGCTCGGTCATCAGCACGTAGTCGTAGACGGGCACCGTCAGCAGGCGGGTACGCCGCAGCAGCGACGGGAACACGTTGGTGGCGAGCGCGACCCGCTCGCTGGTGACGGTGCCGCGCGGGGTCCGCACGGTCGTGCCGTCCAGCCCGGTCGCGGTCGTCTGCTCGTGGATCTCGACGCCGAGGTCGGCGGCCACGCGCGCGAGCTCGCGCGCCAGCCGTGCCGGGTGCACGAGCGCGCAGCTCTCGCGCTCCCAGTCGCCGGCCAGGAACACCGGGCTGTCGATCTCCGCGCGGACGGCCGCGGCGTCCAGGAAGCCGTGCGAGTCCCGGATCCAGTCGACCTGGTGCTCCTCGACCGCGACCGCGAGCATGCCGGTGCGCTCGAACTCGCACTCGATCCCGAGCTCGCGGACGTCGGCCTCGAGCGCGTCGAGGTTCTCCAGGCCGAGGCGCTCGAGGGCGTCGTACTCGTCGGGCCAGCGGGTGCGCCCGTTCTCCTCGCCGTGGGTGATGCTGGCCTCGCAGAACCCGCCGTTGCGCCCGGATGCCGCCCACCCGATCGTCTGCGCCTCGAGCAGCACCACCCGGGCGGCGGGGTTGCGCCGCTTCGCGAGCACCGCGGTCCACAGTCCGCAGTAGCCGCCGCCGACCACGGTGAGGTCGGCGGCGGTGTCCTGGGTCAGCGGTGGGTACGACGTCCCGGGTGCGTCCTCGAGCCAGAACACCGCGTGCCGGCTCGGCGCCAGGGCCGCGTCGACGAGGTCTACGGCTGGCGCTAGACGCTCATAGACAGTGCTATGGCTCCGCCTATCCCTGGGCATGCGCGTCGCCGGCCTTGAGCGCGTCGTCGAGGATCGCCAGGCCCTCGCGGGCCTCCTCGTCGCTCATCGTGCACGGCGGGACCACGTGGATGCGGTTGGTGTTCGCGAACGGCAGCAGCCCGGCGGACTTGCAGGCGCCCACCACCTCGTTGAGCGCGGCCGGCGGCAGCAGCGCCTTGGTCTCCTGCGAGGTCACCAGGTCGATCGCCCAGAACGCCCCGACGCCGCGGACCTCGCCGACGCACGCGTGCCGGGAGGCGATCTCGGCCAGGCCCGGCCCGAAGACCTCGCGGCCGAGCCGCTCGGCGTTCTCGACGATGCCCTCGTCGCGCATCGTGGTGATGGTCGCGACGGCGGCCGCGGTCGCGAGCGGGTGGCCGGAGTAGGTCAGCCCGCCCGGGTAGACCCGGTGGTTGAACGTCTCCACGATCGGCTCGCTGATGATCACGCCGCCGAGCGGGACGTAGCCGGAGTTCACGCCCTTCGCGAACGTGATGAGGTCCGGGACGACGTCGTACAGGTCGAGCGCGAGCCACGACCCGGCGCGGCCGAAGCCGGCCATCACCTCGTCCAGGATCATCATGATCCCGTGCTGGTCGCACAGCGCCCGGACGCCTGCCAGGTAGCCCGGCGGGGGCGCGAAGATGCCCGCGGTGCCGGGGATCGTCTCGAGGATGATCGCGGCGATCGTGTCCGGTCCCTCGGCCTCGATCGTGCGCGACAGGTGCGCCAGCGCGCGCTCGCTCTCCTCGGCCTCGGTGCTCGCGTGGAACTCCGAGCGGTACAGGAACGGCCCGAAGAAGTGCACGGTCCCGGCGGTGGCGGTGTCGTTCGGCCAGCGCCGCGGGTCACCGGTCATGTTGATCGCGGTCTGGGTGCCGCCGTGGTAGCTGCGGTACGTCGAGAGCACCTTGTGGCGGCCGGTGTGCAGGCGCGCCATGCGTACGGCGTGCTCGTTGGCGTCCGCGCCGCCGTTGGTGAAGAAGACCTTCTCGAAGCCGTCCGGCGCGATCTCGCTGATCAGCCGCGCGGCCTCGGAGCGCTGGTCGTTGGCGAACTGCGGGGCGACCGTGCACAGCCGGTCGGCCTGCTCCTTGATCGCCGCGACCACCCGTGGGTGCTGGTGGCCGATGTTGGTGAAGACCAGCTGGCTGGAGAAGTCGAGGTAGCGGCGGTCCTCGTCGTCCCAGACGTACGACCCGCGAGCAGCGGTGATCACCATCGGGCTGATCTCGGCCTGGGCGGACCAGGAGTGGAAGACGTGCTTGCGGTCCAGCTCGTACGCGGTGCTCATGTCGGCGCTCTCCTGGGCTCTCAGTGGTTCTTCGGGAAGGCGAGCTCGAGGCCGCCGGCGGTGGCCGGGTCGGGCCAGCGCGTGGTGACGACCTTGCCACGGGTGAAGAAGTGCACGCCCTCGGTGCCGTGGGCGTGGGTGTCGCCGAACAGCGAGGCCTTCCAGCCACCGAACGAGTAGTACGCCATCGGCACCGGGATCGGGACGTTCACGCCGATCATGCCGACCTGCACGTCCTGCTCGAACGCGCGCGCCGCGCCGCCGTTGCTGGTGAAGATCGCGGTGCCGTTGCCGTACTTGTTGGCGTTCACCAGGTCCAGCGCCTCCTGGTAGGTGTCCGCGCGCACGACGGAGAGCACGGGGCCGAAGATCTCGTCGGTGTAGACGCTCATCTCGGGGGTCACGTGGTCGAACAGCGTCGGGCCGAGCCAGAAGCCGTCGGCCGCACCGTCGGCGGCGACGTCGCGGCCGTCGATGACCAGCGTCGCGCCCTCGGCCGCGCCGGCCTCGACGTACGACGCCACCTTGTCGCGGTGGACCTGGGTGACGAGCGGACCCATGTCCGCCTCAGATCCGGTGCCGGTCTTCGCGCCGTCGCCGATGTTGAGGGTGGCGGTGCGCTCGGCGATCTTCTGCACGAGGGTGTCGCCGGTGTCGCCGACCGCGACGACCACGCTGATCGCCATGCAGCGCTCGCCGGCCGAGCCGTAGCCGGCGCTGACCGCGGCGTCCGCGGCCAGGTCGAGGTCGGCGTCGGGGAGGACGAGCATGTGGTTCTTGGCCCCGCCGAGGGCCTGGACCCGCTTGCCGTGCTGGCTGGCGCGCTCGTAGACGTACTCCGCGATCGGGGTGGAGCCCACGAAGCTGATCGCAGCGACGTCCGGGTGGTCGAGCAGCCCGTCGACGGCGACCTTGTCGCCGTGCAGCACGGTGAAGACGCCGTCGGGGAGACCGGCCTCCTTCCAGAGCTCGGCCATCCAGTTGGCGGCGGACGGGTCCTTCTCGCTGGGCTTCAGCACGACGGCGTTCCCGGCGGCGATCGCGATGGGGAAGAACCACATCGGGACCATCGCGGGGAAGTTGAACGGACTGATGATGCCGACCACGCCGAGCGGCTGGCGGATGCTCTTCACGTCGACGCCGGTCGAGACCTGCGGGGAGTTGCCGCCCTTGAGCAGGTGCGGGATGCCGCACGCGAACTCCACGACCTCCTGGCCGCGGGAGACCTCGCCCAGGGCGTCGGAGCGGACCTTGCCGTGCTCGGCGGTGATGAGCTCGGCGAGCTCCTCCTTGCGCTCGTTGAGGAGCTCGCGGAAGCGGAAGACCACCTGGGTCCGCGCGCTCACCGAGGCGGCGGCCCAGTCGAGGCCGGCCTTCTTCGCCGAGGCGACCGCCGCCTCGATCTCCGCCGGACCGGCGAACGCGACCTGACCGGTGACCAGGCCGGTCGCGGGGTTGGTGACGTCGCCGACGCGGGCGCTGTCTCCGGGGTGGGCCTTGCCGTCGATCCAGTGCGAGATGGTCTTCATGGGTGTCATCGTTCCGCCGCTCCGCGGCTGACGCCAGGGACGGTCTGTCCCGTGCGTCGCGACCAGTGCGACACTGTGTCGCATGCCGGTCACCGTCCGCGAGGCGCTCGCCCTCCCCGAGCTGGCTGCCGGTGACCCGGTGGTGCTGAGCGGCGAGTCGGGCCTGGACGCGGTGCTGCGGTGGGTGCACGTCTCCGAGCTGCGCGACGTGGGCCGGATGCTGTCCGGCGCCGAGCTGGTGCTGACCACCGGCCTCGGGATGGCCGCATCCCCGGACGCGGCCGACGACTTCGTGCGGCAGCTGGTCGAGGTCGGCGCCGCCGGGCTGGTCATCGAGCTCGGCGCGTCGTACACCTCGGTCCCGGAGCCGGCGCTGCGCCGGGCCCGGGCGGCGGGGTTCCCGCTGGTCGCGCTGAACCGGCCGGTGCGGTTCGTCGAGATCACCGAGAGCGTCCACCGCGCGATCGTGGCCGAGCAGTTCGAGGAGGTCCGGTTCGCCGGGGACCTGCACCGGACCTTCACCGAGCTCGGGCTGGAGCGGGCGCCGATGCACCGGCTGGTCGAGGCGGCCGCGGACCTGGCCGACGGGTCGGTGGTGCTCGAGGACCTGTCGCGCCGGGTGCTGGTCGCGGCGGCGCGCGGCGAACCGGTCGACCGGCTGCTGACCGACTGGGAGCGGCGGTCCCGGCTGACGCCGTTCCCGCGCGGCACCGAGATCGGCGGCCCGGAGAGCTGGCTGACCACGCCCGTCGGCATCCAGGGCGGGGCGTGGGCGCGGCTGGTCGTGACCGGCCCGCGTGACCAGGCCCGCGCGCGGCTGGTCGCCGAGCGTGCGGCGCAGGCGCTCGAGCTGGGCCGGATGATCGAGCGCGACGAGACCTCGATCCAGCTGCGGGTGCACGGCGGCTTCCTGCTGGACCTGCTCGACGGGCGGGTCGGCAGCGAGCCGGTCGCCGCGGCCCGGCTGCACGCGCTCGGGGTGCCCGAGTCCACGTCGTACGTCGGCGCCGTCGCGCGGCTCCGGTCCGACGAACCCGTCGAGCGGCTGGTGGCCGTCCTCGGCGACGTACCTGGTCTGGTCGGCGTGCTCGACGCCGTCCACGTCGGCCTGCTGGTCCCCGTGGACGTCGACCTCGACGCGATCGCGCGGTCGGTGTCGGGCGAGGCCATCGTGGCCGCGGGTCATCCGGTCACCGGCGTGCTGCCTGCCGCGACGTCGCTGCGCTCGGCGCGAGCCGTCGCCGACGTGGCGGTCACGCTGCCCCCGCTCGACGGCTGCGTGCGCCAGGCCGACATCCGGCTCCCCGGGCTGCTGATGTCGCTGCGCGAGGACCCGCGGCTCCAGGAGTTCGCCGAGGCCGAGCTCGGCGCCCTGCTCGAGCACGAGGCCCGCCACGGTGGCGGCCTGGTCGAGCTGCTCCGGCAGTTCCTCGCGGTCGGCGGCAACAAGACCGAGCTCGCCCGCGTCGCGCACCGCAACCGCACCTCGCTCTACCCGGCGCTCCGGCGGCTCGAGGAGCTGGTCGGCCACCCCCTCGACGACGCGGCCTCGCGCCTGTCGCTCGGCGTGGCGCTGCTGGCCTACGACCAGGGGCGCGAGCTGTAGCTGTCGCGTCCCTTCCCGGCCGTGCACCGCCTGGAGGTGCCGGGACTGCCTGAGAGATGCCGCGATACTGAGCCATGGCGAAGTTCGAGACCGTCGACGACTACCTGGCGACGCTGCCCGACGACCAGCGCGCGGTGGTCGAGGAGATCCGGCGCCGCGTGCTCGCGGTGGCGCCGGCCGCGACCGAGGTGATCCGCTACGACATGCCGACCTGGCAGGTCGACGGGGCGTCGCTCGTCCACGCGGCGGCCTGGAAGCAGCACGTGTCGCTCTACCCCGTCCCACCCGCGGGCGACGCCGAGCTGGACCGCGACCTCGCGCCGTACGCCGGCGCGAAGGGCACCCTGAAGATCCCGTACGGCGAGGTCGACTACGACCTGATCGAGCGGGCGGTACGCCGGCTCGCGGCGGGCGGCTCCTGAACCGGGGCGGTCGACCTGGCAGCCGACACCAGCAGCGGCTACTCGCTCGCCGCCATCGCGGTACCGAGGCCGATCATCATCACGCCACCGGCGACGCCGAGCTTGTCGAGCCGGGTGGGCTTGCGGGCGAACCAGTCGCGCGCCTTGCCCGCCGCGAGCGCCCAGACGGAGTCGGAGCAGGCGGCCATCACGCCGAAGATGAGGCCGAGCAGCGCGAGCTGCAGCCCGGTGTGCCCGGCCGGCTCGTTCACGAACTGTGGCAGGAACGCCACGAAGAACACGATGGTCTTCGGGTTGGTCACCCCGACGGTGAACCCGACGCGCAGCGAGCGCCGCGCCGAGGCGCGGAGCACGACCGCCGAGGTCTCGACGGCGTCGAGGGCGGCGCGGGCGTCCGCGCGGTGCCGGATCGCCTGGACGCCGAGGTAGACGACGTACACCGCGCCGACGATCTTCAGCGCGAGGTAGGCGTGGGTGCTGGCGGCCACCACGGCGCCGAGGCCGACGGCCACGAGCAGCACCTGGGTGGTCACGCCGATCGCGTTGCCGACCACCGAGAGGAGCGCGTCGCGACGGCCGACCGTGAGCGCGCGACCGATCGTGAACAGCAGGCTCGGTCCGGGGACCTGGATGAAGAGGGCGCTCGCGATGACGAAGGCGAGCCACTGGCTGGTGGTCGGCACCGCGCCAGTGTCTCAGGACGGCGACGGGCCGCGCGAAGGATTTGCTTGAGTAAGCATGCTTTATGCTGACAAGCATGAGCCTGACGGACCGGGAGCGCGAGATCGTCGCGCTGCTGCGGCGCGACCCGCTGCTCGGGTCCGAGGCGATCGCGGCCACCCTCGGCACCACCCGCACCGCGGTCAACGTGCACCTGTCGAACCTCGGCAAGAAGGGCGTGATCCTCGGCCGCGGCTACGTGCTGAGCGAGGAGCCCGCTGTCGTCGTGATCGGCGGCGCCAACATGGACGTGAAGGCGCGCAGTGCCCGCGCCGCCGTACCGGCCACCAGCAACCCGGGCACCGGCTCGATGGCCGCCGGCGGGGTCGGCCGCAACATCGCCGAGAACCTCGCCCGGCTCGGCACCCGCACCCACCTGGTCGCCGCGATCGGCAGCGACGGCCTGGGCGACCAGGTCCTCGCCGCGACGACGGGCGCCGGCGTCCACGTCGAGCACGTACGGCGTTCCGCGCGCGCGACCGGCACCTACACCGCGGTGCTCGACGCCGACGGCGAGCTGGTTGTCGCGGTCGCGGACATGGCCGCCACCGACGAGCTGGCCCCCGAGCAGGTCAACGCCGCACGCGACCTGGTGGCCGCCGCGTCGCTGGTCGTGCTGGACGGCAACCTGTCGCCCGAGACCCTCGCGTTCGCGCTGGACCTCGCCACCCAGGCGGGCGTCCGGGTGCTGCTCGAGCCGGTCAGCGTCCCGAAGGCCGCGGCGCTCGCGCACCTCGTCGAGGCGGACCGGCCGCTCCACGCGATCACGCCCAACCGCGACGAGCTCGCCGCGCTCACCGACCTGCCCACCCGCACCGACCGCCAGGTGGCCACCGCCACCCGGGCGCTGCACGACCGCGGCGTCGAGCTGGTGTGGGTGCGGCTGGGGCGCGACGGCTCGCTCTTGAGTACGGCGTCCGGCGCGACCGCGCTGTCCGTCGTGCCCGCCGACGTCGCGGACGTGACCGGTGCGGGCGACGCGATGCTCGCGGCGTTCTGCCACGCGCTGCTGACCGGGGCGGACCCGGTCGACGCCGCGGCGTACGGCCACGCGGCGGCGGCCCTGACCGTCGCCAGCCCCCACACGGTCCGACCGGACCTCACCGACCGACTCGTCAGGAGCCTCTTGTGACGCACCCGCTACTCACCGTGACCGACGAGGTCGCCACCGCGCTCGCGGAGGGCAGGCCGGTCGTGGCGCTCGAGAGCACGATCATCAGCCACGGCATGCCGTACCCGCAGAACGTCGCGATGGCGGTCGAGGTCGAGGGCATCATCCGCGAGCACGGCGCCGTCCCGGCCACGATCGCGGTGCTCGACGGCCGGCCGAGGATCGGGTTGTCGCCCGACGACCTCGAGCTGCTCGCCAGCCACGGCGACGTGACGAAGGTGAGCGTCCGCGACCTCCCGTTCGTCGTCGCGCGCGGCAGCCACGGCGCGACCACGGTCGCCGCGACCATGCGGCTCGCGGCGCTGGCCGGCATCCGCACCTTCGTCACCGGCGGGCTCGGCGGCGTGCACCGCGGCGCGCAGCAGACGTTCGACATCTCGGCCGACCTCACCGAGCTCGGTACGACGGACGTCGCGGTCGTGTCGGCGGGCGTGAAGTCGATCCTCGACATCGGGCTCACGCTCGAGACCCTGGAGACGCTCGGCGTCCCGGTGCTGGCGTTCGGCAGCGACGAGTTCCCGTCGTTCTACTCCCGCTCCAGCGGGCACGCGGCGCCGATGCGGGTCGACTCCGCCGCCGAGGTGGCCGCGGTGATGTCCTCGAAGTGGGCGCTCGGCATCGCCGGCGGCATCGTCGTCGCGAACCCGATCCCCGTGGAGGACGAGATCCCCGCCGACGAGATCGGCGTCATCATCGAGCAGGCCCTCGGCGACATGGACGCGCTCGGCATCCACGGCAAGGACGCGACGCCGTACCTCCTCGGCCGGATCGTCGAGATCACCGGCGGCGCCTCGCTGACCGCGAACATCGCCCTGGTCCGGCACAACGCGAGGCTGGGAGCCGCCATCGCTGCGGAATTCGCAGCGCTCTGAGGTATCTGACGGCGATATCGGCACTCCTCCCGATGTCAGCGCAGTACCTCAGCAATGAATGTGGAGCTCATGAACCCGCTCAGCGCCAACCCCGTCACCGTCCTCCAGGCCGCCCGCGCGGACCGCGCGCGCACCGACCGCCGCGACCGCGCCGTGCGCGCGGCCCGCACTGCCCGTCAGGCGCTGGAGCGCCGCGACCGCTAGACAAATCTCTTGATTTGTCTCACCCTGGGTCGGTGGCCTACCGACCCGGCAGCGCGGACAGCTGGGCCGAGCCCTGGGCGATGTACGCCGACCTTCGCGACCACGACCCGGTCCACCACGTGGTCCCCGCCGGGCGTCCGGACGCCGACTACTTCGTGCTCTCCCGGCACGCCGACGTGCTGGCGGCCGCGGTCGACACCGCGACGTACTCCTCCGCCCGCGGCCTGACCGTCGAGTACGACGAGCTCGAGACGATCGGGCTCGCCGACAACCCGCCGCTGGTGATGCTCGACCCGCCGGACCACACGGCGTTCCGCAAGCTGGTCGCCCGCGGGTTCACGCCGCGCCAGGTACGGACGCTCGAGCCCGAGGTACGCGCGTTCGTGGTCGAGCGGCTCGAGCGGTTGCGCGACGCGGGCGGCGGCGACATCGTCGAGGCGCTGTTCAAGCCGATGCCGAGCATGGTGGTCGCCCACTACCTCGGGGTGCCCGCGCACGAGCGGGACCGGTTCGACGACTGGACCCACGCGATCGTCTCGGCCAGCTCCGCGGGGGAGATCGGGGCCGCCACCGACGCGATCGTCGAGATGATGGGCTACTTCACCGAGCTGATCGAGCGCCGCCGCGTCGAGCCGGGCGACGACACCGTCTCGCACCTGGTCGCGGCCGGCGTCGGGGACGACGACCGCGGGCTGCTCTCGATCCTCGCCTACGTCTTCACGGTCGTGACGGGCGGCAACGACACCACGACCGGGATGCTCGGCGGCACGGTGCAGCTGCTCGAGACCGACCGAGACCAGCGCGAGCTGCTGCTCGACGACCCGGCCCTCGTCGGTGACGCCGTCGAGGAGCTGCTGCGGCTGACCTCCCCGGTGCAGGGGCTGGCCCGGACCGTGACCCGCGATGTCGAGCTGCACGGCACCACGATCCCCGCGGGGCGCCGCGTCCTGCTGCTGTACGGCGCCGCGAACCGGGACCCGCGCCGCTACGGGCCGGACGCCGACGACCTCGACGTACGCCGGAGGCCGTCGCAGATCCTGACGTTCAGCCAGGGCAGCCACCACTGTCTGGGCGCCGCGGCCGCGCGGCTGCAGGCGCGGGTCGCGATCGAGGAGCTGCTGGCGCGATGCCCCGAGTTCACGGTCGACCTCGACGCGGTGGAGTGGGCTCCCGGTCCGTACGTCCGGCGCCCCACCACGGTCCCCTTCCGCCCGTGAACGCCGAGCAGATCCTGGACGCCGCCTCCGGTTTGTTCGCCGAGCGCGGCGTCAACGCGGTCGGCATGGGCGAGGTCGCCAAGGCCGCGGGCTGCTCGCGGGCGACGTTGTACCGCTACTTCCCCGACCGGCACGCGCTGCACGTCGCCTTCGTGCAGCGCGAGGCGCGCCGGATCGGGGCGCTGCTGCCCACCGACGAGCCCGTCGAGGCCATCCTCGGAGCGGTGCGGGAGGTCCGCGCCCGCCCCGAGCTGATCGCGTGGTTCGGCGCGGCCGACGCGGGGACGGCCGCGGAGCTCGCCCAGTCCGACGCCGTCATCGGCGGGCTGGGTGACGAGGAGACCGCGCGCTGGCTGGTGCGGGTGGTCGTCTCGCTGCTGATCGTCCCGGGACGCGACGAGGCCGACGAGCGCGCGATGGTCGAGCGGTTCGTGGTTCCGGGCCTGTAGGGCAGTCTTCTCCCATGCACCCCCAGACCCATTTCGTGGGCGTCGACCTCGCCTGGGGACAGAAGCAGCGCACCGGGCTGGCGGTCCTCGACGAGGACGGCCACCTCGTGCACATCTCGAGCGTGCACACCGACGACGAGATCCGCGACGCGCTGGCGCCGTACGTCGCCGGCCCGTGCGTGGTCGGCATCGACGCCCCGCTGATCGTCACGAACGCGACCGGGTCGCGGGCCGCCGAGCAGGAGCTCAACAAGGACTTCCAGCGGTTCCAGGCCGGCGCGCACCCGTCGAACACCGGCAAGCCGGAGTTCGCGGGCGGGGTGACCCGCGGCGCCACGATCTGCCGGCTGCTGCGGCTCGACATGGACCCGCGCTCCGGACGGGAGCGCCGGGCGATCGAGGTCTACCCGCACCCCGCGACCGTCGTGCTGTTCGGGCTGTCGAAGACGCTGAAGTACAAGTCCAAGGCCGGGCGCACCCTCGACTCGATGCGCTCGGCGCTCGTGACGCTGATGCAGCACGTCGAGCAGCTGGTGCCGCCGGACCCGACCTGGCGCGAGCTGCGCAGCCAGGTGGAGAACGCGACCACCAAGGCCGAGCTCGGCCGCGCCGAGGACCAGGTCGACGCGGTGGTGTGTGCGTACGTCGCGCTGTTCGCGCACCGCTGGCCGGCGCGGGTCACGACGTACGGCACGTTCGAGAACGGCTACATCGTCACGCCGACGCTGAGCGACGACCACGGCGTGATCCGGCGGGCGGTCGAGGAGTACGAGCGGATCCAGCCGGGCCTGGTCGCGGTCGCGGCCGAGTACGTCGCGCAGGTGACGTCGATCCTCGACGAGGCCGGCATCAACTACCTGACCGTCACCGGGCGGGCCAAGAGCGTCGAGTCGTTCGCGACCAAGGCGGCGCGCACCGTCGACGGGCTGCCGGCGTACGCCGACCCGCTCGCCGAGATCGGCGACCAGGTCGGCGTCCGCGTCATCACCTACGTGCGGGCCGACGTCGCCGCGGTCGCGGAGGTGCTCGGCAGCCAGCTGCGGGTGCTCGACGACCGTGACCTCGGGCAGGAGACCGCGAGCGAGGGGCGGTTCGGCTACGCCAGCCGGCACCTCCAGGTCTCCCGCGAGGGCGGCCCGGTCGCGCAGGTGCAGGTGCGCACCGTGCTCCAGCACGCGTGGGCCGAGTTCGAGCACGACATCCGCTACAAGGGCGCGGTGCCCGCCGAGCACGCCCGCGACTTCGACCGGCGGTTCACGCTCGCGGCCGGATTGCTGGAGCTCGCCGACCAGGAGTTCACCACGATCCGCGAGCGGCTGCGCGGCGGCTCGTTCGAGGAGATCGACGGCGACGCCGAGCGGATCAGCCCGCGCGAGCTCGCGGCGTACCTCGCCGGTCAGTACGACGACGCCGAGTGGTCGCGCACCGACCACTACGCCTGGATCGCGAGCCTGCTGCCGGACCTCGGCGTCGACACCCTGGACGAGCTCGGCGAGGTGCTCGCCCGCGTCGACGCCGACACCGTGGCCGCGCGGATGGACTACCGCTACCCGCCGGGCGCCGTACGCCGCCTCGATGACGCGCTGCTCGCGGCGTTCGGGGAGAGGTACGTCGTCCTGCCGGGCAACGAGCACCGGGTCGCGTTGCTGCGCGCCCGGCTGGAGAAGATGACCGGCTGACGTCGGCCGGGTCGGTGCGCCGACGTACGGTCGTGGGCATGACTCCGGCAGAGATCTACATCGACTCCTTCGAGCGGATCCTCGAGAACGGCGAGGCCGTCGTCGACGGGCTCACCGAGGCGCAGCTCGCGCACCGGCCCGCGCCGGACGCCAACTCGATCGCCTGGCTGGTCTGGCACCTCACCCGGGTGCAGGACTCGCACGTCGCGCCGCTCGCCGGGACCGAGGAGGTCTGGACGCGCGACGGCTGGGCCGACCGGTTCGGGCTCGACCTGGACCCGTCCGACCACGGCTACGGCCACACCAGCGAGCAGGTCGCGAAGGTGCGGGCGTCGGCCGAGCTGCTGGCCGGCTACCTGCGCGCCACCCACGAGGCGACGGTCGCCTACCTGCGCGGCCTCACGGAGGCCGACCTCGACGACATCGTCGACCGCGCCTGGGACCCGCCGGTCACGCGCGGGGTGCGCCTGGTCAGCGTCGTCGACGACGACGCGCAGCACGTCGGCCAGGCGGCGTACCTCCGCGGACTGCTCTGATCTCGACACGCCGGTCGCGACTTCGTTCCTCAGTCGCGCGGCTCGCTCGATCACCATCAGCGGAGCCGCTGCCGCGTCTCCGCTAGGGCTGGTACGGCGGCGCCACGCCCCAGCCCCAGCGCGGCACCGGCGCGTGCTCGACGACGTCCGCGCCGGGCCGGGAGTTCTGCAGCGCGAGCCGGGTACCCCACTCGAGGTAGCCGACCAGCGCGGCCCGGAACTCCGGGTCGTCGGGGAGCTCCGCGTCGTCGGCGGCCAGGCTCATCGTCGAGGCGAACCGGTGCCGCTGCTCCGCGGTGATGTTCAGCCCGACGTGATGGGCGAGCATCCGCTCGTAGCCGCCGTGGTGCCGGGTGTAGTCGTCCGGACCGCCGAAGACCTCCGACCACCACGTGGCCACGTGGTCGCGGTGCTCCTCGGACACCCCGCCCGGGAAGAACGCCGTCAGCAGCTCGTCGCGCTCGACGCGGTCGTAGAAGCAGTCGATCAGCCGGCGGATCGCGGCGCGCCCGCCCGCCCAGTCGTACAGGGTGGGGACGTCCTCGGCCACGGACCGAGGGTACGCGTCGCACGGTGGATGAGGTGCGAGCGAAGCGAGCCTCGACACCACTGGGTCTCGACACGCCGGTCGCGACCTCGTCCCCCGGGTCGCGCGGCTCGCTCGACCACCATCAGCGGATCCGCTGGCGCGTCTCCGCTACCAGGGGGACGGTTCGAAGTCCTTGAGGAAGTGGCCGTACAGGTCCTCGCCGGCCTCGCCGCGCACGATCGGGTCGTAGACGCGGGCCGCGCCGTCGACCAGGTCGAGCGGGGCGTGCCAGCCCTCGGCGGCGATCCGCAGCTTCTCCTGGTGCGGGCGCTCGTCGGTGATCCAGCCGGTGTCGACGGCGTTCATCAGGATCCGGTCGGTCTCGAACATCTCGCCCGCGCTGGTGCGGGTCAGCATGTTCAGCGACGCCTTCGCCATGTTCGTGTGCGGGTGTCCCGGCCCCTTGTAGGTGCGCGAGAACTGCCCCTCCATCGCGGAGACGTTCACGACGTAGGTACGCCGGGCCGCCGACTGCCGCATCGAGGCCCGCAGCCGCGAGATCAGCAGGAACGGCGCGGTCGCGTTGCAGAGCTGCACCTCGAGCAGCTCCAGCGGGTCGACCTCGTCGACCGTCTGGGTCCACGAGTTGGTGGTCTGCAGGTCCGGCAGCAGCCCGCCGGCGTCGACGGCGGTGCCCGCGAGGTGCGCCTCGAGGCTGGCGTTGCCGGCCTTCAGCGCGAGCGCGGTGATCGACGCCGGCGTGTGCGCGGGCGTCTCGTGGTGGGCGACCGCGTGCTGCTGGAGCGTGCCGGCGATCGCGGCCGGGTGCGCGTCGCTGATGTGGTCGAACGACACGATCTCCGGCAGCGTGGTCCCGGTCGGCAGCGGCGCCAGCTCGGCCTCGACGAGAGGCGCGTAGGCGCCGGGCGTACGGCGCACGGTCTGGCACGCGTTGTTGATGAGGATGTCGAGCGGGCCGGCCGCCGCGACCTCGTCGGCGAGCGCGACGACCTGGGTGGGGTCGCGCAGGTCGATGCCGACGATCTTGAGCCGATCGATCCAGTCCGCGCTGTCCTCGAGCGCGGAGAACCGGCGTACGGCGTCGTGCGGGAAGCGGGTCGTGATCGTGGTGTGCGCGCCGTCGCGGAGGAGGCGCAGCGCGATGTACATGCCGATCTTCGCGCGGCCGCCGGTGAGCAGCGCGCGGCGCCCGGTGAGGTCGGTGCCCTGGTCGCGCTTGGCGTGCGACATGGCGGCGCAGCTCGGGCAGAGGTAGTGGTAGAACGCGTCGACGAGCGTGTAGTCGTTCTTGCAGATGTAGCAGCCGCGCGGGTTGAGCAGCTCGCCGGCGAAGGCGCCCGGCGCGGTCGAGACGAGCGGGATGCCGAGGGTCTCGTCGTCGATCCGCATCGGCGACCCGGTCGCGGTCTTCTCGGTGATCGCCCGGTCGTGGGCGAGCTCGGCCTGGCGCTTGCGGGTGCGCCGCTCGGCCTTGAGCGCCTTGTACATGTGCGACGCCGCGCGCTTCACCGTGGTGATGTCCGGGTGGTCGACCGGCAGGCGGTGCAGCTCGTTGAGGACCTTGACGGCGATCGCCAGCTCGTCAGGATCGATGCCCTCGAGGAGCTCGGGATGATCGGGATTCACTGGGTGATGGTAGGTGTCCGGGTCACCCGGTACCGAATGAACGACGGCACCGCGATCGCGGCGATCACCGTCCCGACGATCACCAGGAGGCCGCCGCCTGCGGCCGCGGCCGCCGTACCCACCATCGCGGCGCTGGCGCCGTGCACGACGTCGGCGATGCGGGGACCGCCCGCGACGACGACCATGAACACGCCCTGGAGGCGGCCGCGCACCGAGTCGTCGGCGGCGCTCTGGAGCATGCTGGTGCGGAACGCCGCGGAGGCCATGTCGGCGGCGCCGCCGATCACCAGCATGACCAGCGCGATCGCGAGCATCAGCTGCTGCCAGTGGTCGGCCAGGCCGACCGCGATGCCGAAGCCGGCCATCGCCGCGCCCCAGATCAGGATGCAGACGATCACGGCGTACCCCTGCCGCTCGACGCGCGACACCCAGCCGGAGAACACGCCGCCGATCACGGCACCCAACGGGATCGCCGCGAACAGCAGCGCGAACACCAGGCCGCCCTCGTCGGGGCCGCCGAAGGACACGTGCGCGATCTCCGGGAACAGCGCCCGCGGCATGCCGAAGATCATCGCGATCAGGTCGACGACGAAGGACATCAGCAGGATCGGGTGGCCGCCGAGGTAGCGGAAGCCCTCGATCACCGACCGCAGGCCCGGAGTGCCGATCGGGTTGTCGACCGGCAGCCGGGGGAGCCGGATGACCGCACCGAGCGTCGCGAACAGCGTGATGGTGTCGAGGAAGTACAGCCACTCGTAGCCCACCACCGGGATCAGCACGCCCGCCAGCAGCGGGCCGCCGATCGCGCCGGCCTGGAAGACCGTCATGTTGAGGGAGTTGGCGGCCGGGAGCAGGTCGGGCGCGACCAGCTTCGGGATGATCGCCTGCCGGGTGGGCGCGTTGACCGCGAAGAACGCCTGCTGCAGCGAGAACAGGCCGAGCAGCACCCACACGTTCGTGTTGCCCAGGGCCGCCTGGAGCCAGAACAGCCCCGACGTCGTGATCAGGCCCGTGGTGGTGATCATCATCAGCGTGCGCCGGTCGAAGTGGTCGGCGAGCGCCCCGCCCCACAGCCCGAACACGATCAGCGGGACGAGGCCGAACAGCCCCGTGAGGCCGACGTACGCCGACGAGCCGGTGACGTCGTAGATCTGGGCCGGCACCGAGACGACCGTGAGCTGGGCACCGACCATCGTGATGATGTTGGCGATCCACAGCCGCCGGAAGTGGTCGTTGCGCAGCGGACGGGTGTCAGCCATCAGGTCCCGGAGTCTGCGCACGGTGGACCAACCTAATCGCCGATGAATCCTGTTCCGCCAGGAGGTCGAAAGGCTGTGACCGAGATCGACGTGACGTTCGAGGCGGTGCTCCAGCAGAGCGACGCGAAGGGTGGCTGGACCTACGTGGTCTGGCCCGAGTCCGCGGCGTACTTCGGGACCCGCGGACTGGTGAAGGTGCGGGGCACCGTGGACGGTGTGCCGTTCGAGAGCTCGTTCATGGCGCTCGGCGACGGGAACCACAAGCTGCCCGTGAGGACGGCGCTGCGGGTCGAGTCCGGGAAGACTGCGGGTGACACGGTGACCGTGCACCTCGACGAGAGGATCAAGTGATGAGCGTGGAGCCGAAGGTGCAGGGGCCGGCGTCGTACTTCCCGTCGATCGAGAAGAAGTACGGCCGCCCGATCGCCGAGTGGCAGCAGGTGGTGCGTACGGCGCCCGGGTACGGCGCGGGGGCGAAGCACATGGAGCTCGTGGCCGTGTTGAAGGACCAGCACGGCATGGGCCACGGCCACGCGAACGCCGTGGTCGCCTACACGCTCGCCGAGGACCAGGCCTGACGGCGAGGCCTGGTCGGTGGTTGAGGAAGGCGCGCTAGCGCCTGTCTCGAAACCACCGGGCGTGCTACTCGATGCCGGCGACCCGGTCGAGGTGCTGGAGCAGGTCGTGGGCGGCGAGCTCGACCAACTTGTGCCGCCACTCCGCGGCCCGGTAGACGCAGGCGATCAGGCCCGAGCGGTGCACGCGGCGCAGGTCGCCGTACACGAACGCGTAGCGCGCCTTGGTCTCGTCGTTGGCGTCCTCGGTGAGGCCGAGGTGCCAGGCGGCGTAGTCGTCCCAGGTGTGCCGCTCGAGGTAGGCGTTCTGCGCGTCGGCGCGCGGCTGCACCTCACCCCAGTCGCTGTCGAGGACGTACTGGCGCTTGTCGATCATCGAGCGCGCGTGGGCGACGGCGTCGGGGTTCACCGCGTACGTCGCCATCGGCTCAGCAGGCGCCCTGGTCGCTGCGGCCGAGGAGGCGGTCGGCGAGCATGTCGCACCACTGGCCGGACGGCGGGCCGCCGTTGACCTGGCCGTCGGACTCGCCCGGGTGCTTGACCCACAGCCGACCGTCGAACGCGCCCTGGAGGAGCAGCCGCGGCGGCTGGCCGACGCGCGCCCACGGCGGGTTGAGGACCTGGTCGTCCTGCGGGCCGCCCTTCGCGCCGTTGCGCGAGGTGTCGATGACGTAGTGCTTGCCCTTGACGTTCAGCTTGCGCAGCCCACGGAGCAGGGTCTCGGCGTACTTCTTCTCGTCGCCGGAGGTGCGGAAGTTCGAGACGTTGGTGCTGAAGCCGCGGACGTACTGGATGCCGGCCTGCTTGAGGTACGCCGCGCGGTCGTCGTACGGCGTCCAGTTGGAGTGCCCCGCGTCGAGGTAGACCCACGCGTCGGTCCTGCCGAGCTGCTTGTTCGCGAAGCGCAGCATCGCCTGCCAGCCCTGCGCCTCGGTCGGGCACGGGTTCCACTCGCTGCTGAACAGCGGGAGCGCGTCCGGCTCGACCACGACGATCGCGGTCTGGTTGCGGACGCCGGCCGCGACCTCCTTGATCCAGGCGCGGTACTGCTCGGCGGTCTGCAGGGCACCACCCGAGGAGTGGCTGCCGCAGTCGCGACCCGGGATGCCGTACACGACGAGCATCGGCGTCTTGTTCGCGTCGAGCGCGCGCTCGGTGTAGGCGCGGACGATGTCACGCACCCACGGGGTGCCGTACGCCTCCGGGATGATCCACAGCGCCTGGGCGTAGCCGCCGATCCGCTCGCGGTAGACCGCCTCCTGGTTGGCCGCCGGCATGAGGGAGTCGACGAACAGCCCGCGGGACGTGCGCGGATCCTTCGCCTGCTTGGCGACGTGGTCGTCCGCCGGGACGCCCTGCACGGCGACGGCGCCCGTCACGCTGAGCGCGAGGGCGGCGACGAGCGCGCCGAGGCGCAGCGACAGGGACCGAGTCGGCACCCGCTCAGGGTACGGGCTGGTCGTCCTCCCGGGGGCCGAAGATGCAGAGCTCGTCGAGCTCGTCCGGCGACAGGTCCAGCCCCCATGCCTGCATCTGCTCGCGGGAGCGACGGGAGAACAGGGCACGGAACGCCTCGTACTCGTCGACGCCGTCCGGCACGCCGCCGTCGCCGAACTTGTACGGCGCGACGTTGTCCAGCACCTTGCGCCACAGCGGCTCGGGGAGCCGACCGAGGCCGAGCGCCTCGTGGAGGTCGGCGTGGTGGACGCTGATGTCCCAGACGATCGCGGGCCGCGGGTTGTCGATGGTCGAGGCGCCGATGGCGTCCTGGTTGGCCTTCATCTCCGCGGTCAGCTCCGCGACCGGGAGGTTGGCCCGCTCGGACACGTGCCGCGCGGTCCACCCCGGGCCGGGCGCTCCGTCCATCCGCTCGGTCACGGCATCGGCCGGACCGCCGGCGAGGTGGGCGAACACGTCGTGGACCGTCCAGGCCGGAGTGCCGGGCACCGTGGTCGCGAGCTGCTCGTCGGTGAGCTCGCCGCCCAGCGCGGTGAGCGCGGCGACGTTGGCGCGGTAGAGCTCGTCCCAGGTGGTCGTCATGGGCACATCCTCACCCAGCGGCCGCCGACTCGAACAGGCAGAAGGGGTGACCGGCCGGGTCGAGGAGCACGCGTACGTCGTCCTGGGGCTGCTCCTCCGTCAACGTGGCGCCGATCGCCTGGGCGCGGGCGACCCCGGCGGCGAGGTCGGTGACGCCGATGTCGAGGTGCGCCTGCATCTGCTGGTCGCCCGGGCCGGGCGGCCAGGTCGGCGGCACGTGCCCGCCCTCGAGCTGGAACGACAGGCCGGCGCCGCTGGCGAGCGGAGCACCACCCACTCCGGGCTCTCCTCGCGCACCTCCCACCCGAGCAGCTCGCGGTAGAAGTCGGCCAGACCCCGCGGATCCGGGCTGCCGAGCACGGTCGAGGACAGGCGGAACTGGGGAGCCGACATGTGTGTCACCGTAGGCATCGGGAAACCGATTGGGGAAGGCTGTCGTATCGCCGGCATGCCGTTCGTGGACAAGGTGTCGGGCCCGACCAGGGCCCCGGACCAGGAGGATTTCCGATGACCCAGTACATGCTCTCCGTGCACCACCGCGCCGGGGACCCGGTCCCCTCGGCGGAGGAGATCCAGCCGATCTTCGAGGCGGTCGACCGCTTCAACGACAAGATCACGGCCGAGGGGATCTGGGTGTTCGGTGGCGGCCTCGAGCCGGTGGAGACCGCGATCACCGTCGACAACACCGGCGCCGAGGCCGTCGTCACCGACGGCCCGTTCGCCGAGTCCAAGGAGTGGCTGGGCGGCTTCTGGGTGATCGAGGCGCCCGACCTCGAGGCCGCGCTGGCGCTGGCCAAGGAGGCGTCCGCCGCGTGTGCCGGCCAGGTCGAGGTCCGGCCCTTCCAGGCCGAATGAGCGTCGACGAGGCGATCGAGCGGATCTACCGCGAGGAGTACGGCCGCGTGGTCGCCTCCTTGGTACGTCGCTTCGGCGACATCGACATCGCCGAGGAGGCCGCCGGCGAGGCGCTCCTCGTGGCGATGGAGCGCTGGCCCGAGGACGGCGTACCGCCGAACCCCGGTGGCTGGCTCACCACCACGGCGGGACGCCGGGCCATCGACCGGATCCGCCGTGAGTCGCACCGCGACGCGAAGCACCAGGCGGCACTGATGATCGAGGACGACACGCCCCACGAGCCGACCGGCGTCGTGGAGGACGACCGGCTGCGGCTGATCTTCACCTGCTGCCACCCGGCCCTGGCGCCCGAGGTGCGGGTGGCGCTGACCCTGCGGCTGCTCGGCGGTCTCACCGTCGCCGAGATCGCGCAGGCGTTCCTGGTCCCCGAGACCACGATGGCGCAGCGGATCACCCGGGCGAAGAGGAAGATCAAGGACGCCAACATCCCCTACCGGGTCCCGGCGCCCGAGGACCTGACCGCGCGGCTGAGCGGCGTGCTCGCGGTGGTGTACCTGGTGTTCAACGAGGGCTACCTCGCCAGCTCGGGCGGCGCGCCGATCCGCGAGGACCTGACCGCCGAGGCGATCCGGCTCGGTCGGATCCTGCGCACCCTGCTCCCGGACGAGCCCGAGGTCGCCGGCCTGCTGGCGCTGATGCTGCTCACCGAGTCCCGGCGCCGCACCCGCGTCGCCGGCGGCGAGCTGATCCCGCTGCACGAGCAGGACCGCGGCGGCTGGGACCGGGACCTGATCGCCGAGGGCCACGAGCTGGTCCGCGAGTGCCTGGCCCGCGCCATGCGCACGCAGCGAGGTCCGGGGCAGTACCAGCTGCTCGCCGCCGTCAACGCGGTGCACACCGACGCACCCGCGGCCGGCGACACCGACTGGGCGCAGATCGCGGCGCTCTACGCCCAGCTCTACGCGATCGCCCCGAGCCCGATCGTCGCGCTCAACCGCGCGGTCGCGATCGCCGAGCTCGACGGGCCGGAGGTCGCCCTCGCGGAGGTCGACCGGCTGCAGCTGACGACGTACCACGCCTGGCACGCGACCCGCGCCGACCTGCTCCGGCGTCTCGGGCGGAGCGCGGAGGCGCGGGCGGCGTACGACGCGGCGATCGCGGCGACCGAGAACGAGGCCGAGCGCGGCTATCTCTCCCGGAGGCGTGGCAGTCTGGCGCCATGACGGTCGCCCCCCTCGCGCTGCCCGCCCCCGACGCCGCCGAGGACTGGGTCGCGACCCGGACCCGCGAGGGGCTGGCGGAGGTGCGCCGCCTCGTCGAGGAGCTGCGCGACCGCCCGCCCGGCGACGCGCTCGCGACGCTGCGCCGGTGGGACGAGGTCTCGCTGGCGCTGAGCAACGTCGCGGTGGCGGCCTCGCTCTTCGCCAACGTGCACCCCGACGAGTCCGTGCGCACCGGCGCCGAGCAGGCCGAGGTCGAGCTGGACCGGCTGGTCACCGAGCTGCGCCAGGACCGCCGGCTGTACGACGTGTTCGCCGGGCTGGACCCGGCCGGGCTCGACCCGGTCGCCGCGCGGCTGCTGACCAAGACGCTCGACGACTTCCGGCGGGCCGGCGTCGACCTCGACGACGAGACGCGGGCCCGGTTGGCGCAGATCAACGAGCGGCTCACCGAGGTGGGCCAGGAGTTCAGCCGCACCATCCGCGACGACGTCCGCACGGTGCGGGTGACGCCCGACCGGCTGGCCGGGCTGCCGCAGGACTGGCTCGACGCGCACCCGGCCGACGAGGACGGCCTGGTGACGGTGACGACCGACTACCCGGACGCGCTGCCGGTGCGGATGTTCGCGCACGACGCCGGGGTGCGCCGCGACATCACGGTCGCGTTCCTCGACCGCGGCTGGCCCGAGAACGAGGCGCGGCTGCAGGAGCTGTTCGCGCTGCGCCACGAGCTGGCGAACCACGTCGGGTACGCCGACTGGGCGTCGTACGACGCCGCCGTGAAGATGATCGGCAAGGGCCCGGCGATCCCGGAGTTCATCGACCGGATCACCCAGGCCGCCGACGAGCCGATGCGCCGCGACCTCGCGGTGCTGCTCGAGCGCTACCGCCGCGACGTGCCGGCCGCGGCGGCGATCGACACCGCCGACTCCCTGTACTACGAGGAGCTGGTACGCCGCGAGCGGCACGAGGTCGACGCCCAGGAGGTACGCCGCTACTTCGACTTCACGCGCGTGCGGCAGGGACTGCTCGAGGTGACGTCTCGGCTGTTCGGCGTGGAGTACGTGCCCGTCTCGGACGCGCCGGTCTGGCACGAGGACGTCACGTCGTACGACGTGGTCCGCGACGGCGAGCGGATCGGGAGGATCCACCTCGACCTGCATCCGCGGGACGGCAAGTTCAAGCACGCCGCGCAGTTCACGCTCGCGAAGGGGCTCGCCGGCCGGCAGCTCGCGGAGGGCGTGCTGGTCTGCAACTTCTCCCGCGGGCTGATGGAGCACGACCACGTGGTCACGCTGTTCCACGAGTTCGGGCACCTGGTGCACCACGTCCTCGCCGGTGGCGCCGAGTGGACGCGGTTCTCCGGGGTGGCGACCGAGTGGGACTTCGTCGAGGCGCCGAGCCAGATGCTCGAGGAGTGGGCGTGGGACGCCGACGTCCTCCGCACCTTCGCGGTCGCCGAGAGCGGCGAGCCGATCCCCGCGGACCTCGTCGCCCGGATGCGCGCCGCCGACGACTTCGGCAAGGGCTACCAGGCGCGGACGCAGATGTTCTACGCGGCGATGTCGTACTGGTTCCACACCGACCGCCCCGCCGACCTGACCGCCGCGACGCGGGAGCTGCAGGCGCGCTACGCGCCGTTCCCCTACATCGACGGCACCCACATGTTCGCGAGCTTCGGCCACCTGGGCGGGTACTCGTCGGCGTACTACACCTACATGTGGTCGCTGGTGATCGCGAAGGACCTCTTCTCCGCCTTCGACCCCGACGACCTCTTCTCGCCCGACGCCGCCGGCCGCTACCGCGACCGGGTGCTCGCCCCCGGCGGCTCCCAGGACGCCGCCGACCTGGTCGCCGACTTCCTCGGCCGGCCGTACACCTTCGACGCGTACGCCGCCTGGCTGGCGCGGTAGCTGCTGTCGCGTCGGTTTCACCGGTGCACCGGTGAAACTGGCACTTCTCGGCCGTTGCAACGCCTGAGAAGTGACGGAATCACCGGTGAACCGGTGATTCCGACTTGCCTCGGCGCACCTTCAGGCGTACGCTCGCGATATATCGTGAAGTGTCGGCGACAGTCGATCCGCGGTATCACCAAACAACACAGAACACAGAGGAGGTCCCGAGATGGGACAGCGAGGATTCGGTCGGCAGTGGGCCGGCCATGGAGAAGATCAGTGGAACCAGCACG
The DNA here is from genome assembly GCF_022761125.1 of Nocardioides sp. SR21. Taxonomy (GTDB): domain Bacteria; phylum Actinomycetota; class Actinomycetes; order Propionibacteriales; family Nocardioidaceae; genus Nocardioides. The sequence goes on from NZ_JAKWJR010000012.1 coordinate 27,653, forward strand.
GCCGCCGGCACGGCGGTCACGGACACGGCGGTCCGCCGTGGGCGGGAGGCTGGAGCGGCTGGGGCCCGGCGGGCGTCGGCCGGCAGGGTCCGCCGCCGTGGGTGGCCGGCCTGTTCGGCCTCTCGCAGGGTGACCGGCAGCGCGGGCCGCGGGTCCGCCGCGGCGACGTGCGCTCGGCGATCCTGGACGTCATCCGCTCCGCGCAGTCGAACGGCGAGCAGATCAACGGCTACCAGGTCATCCAGCAGATCGCGGAGCGCAGCAACGGCTCGTGGCGGCCGAGCCCCGGCTCGGTCTACCCGACGATCCAGCAGCTCGAGGACGAGGGCCTGGTCGAGACCGTCGACACCAACGGTCGCCGCGGTCTCCGCCTGACCGACGCCGGGACGGAGTACGTCGACGCCAACGCCGACGAGCTCGCCGCGGTGTGGGCGCCGTTCGACGAGCCGGAGGCCGACCAGGAGGCCGACGGCATCCGCGACCTCAAGCCCGAGATCGGGCAGATGATGGGCGCGCTCTGGCAGATCATGACCAACGGCAGCGACCAGCAGCGGCGCGCGGCCGCCGAGATCCTGGTCGACACGCGTCGCAGGCTGTACGGCCTGCTCGCGGACGGCGACCCCGACGAGGACGCCGAGTCGTGAACGAGGAGGAGCCCGGGCTGCTCAGGATCGGCGATGCCGAGCGCGAGCAGGCCGCGGCCGAGCTGGGCGAGCACTACGCCCAGGGCCGGCTGAGTGCCGACGAGCACGCGGAGCGGCTCGACCGGGTCTGGGCGGCGCGCACGCGCGCCGACCTGGGCCCGGTCTTCCGCGACCTGCCCGGCCGGTACGGACCAGTCGTGCCCGTGCCGGCCGCACCGGCGCGCCGGTCGACGTACTGGTCCGGCGGTGTGCAACCGTTCCGGGGCGGTCGCCCCGGCCCGCTGGTGCTCGTGCTCCTGGTGCTGCTCGTGCTCACCGTGGTCACCCACGTGCCGGTGATCCTGGCCGGTGGCCTGGTCGCGATCTTCGTGCTGAGCAGGCGCCGGAGGTGCTCGCGGGATCTAGACCACTGGCGTAGACCACTGACGTAGACCAGTTTCTCGGTCTCGTGAGGCAGACCTAGCCTTGGCAGACCGGACCGGGGGGACCGGTAGGAACGCTCTCGGGGAGACGTGCTCACGCCCTATTTCCTGTCAATGCAAGGAGATCGTCGTCATGACGGCTCGAAATCGGTCCCGCACCTGGTTCATCGGTGCCGGCATTGCTGCGTTGCTCGCACCGCTGGCCCTCGTGGTCGCCGTTGCGACCCCCGCGTCTGCGCTGCCCGGCAAGCCGCACGAGGTCTACATCTACAAGGTCGAGAAGCACGTCGACATGTCCGGGGAGTACCCGGAGCAGTTCATGCACGAGCACCTCGCGTGCAACAACGGCGACTACGCCCTGGACGGCATGTGGCGCGTCGACCACGTCGACCAGGCCCAGCCCCCGCACATGCTCGGCGACGAGCGTGACGTCTACTTCACCGCGTCGTACGGCGACCCGGGAGACCCCAAGTACTGGCACTTCCGTGCGTACAACCGCGCCGACGGTGACGCCCAGATCAAGCTCTTCCTGACCTGCATCCGCGGCACGGTCGAGCAGGCGTTCAACCACACGCACGGCATCCAGGTGTCGCCCTCGCTCGTGGACACCTCGCGGACGAACCTCCAGCAGGACTTCGACTCCGGCGTGCCGGCGTGGACCCCGAACAACGACTGGGACCACAACCAGCAGTGCCAGCCGGGTGAGCTCGCGATCGCGCCGGGCTTCAACTTCACCCGCTTCGGCTCCGGGTACGACGGCCACAAGGCGCGGCTGTTCCGCAGCTACCCGACGGCCAACTACCAGGGTTGGCACTGGGCGTTCCTCGTCGAGGAAGCGCCGAACAACGTCGACGTGACGCTGTACCTGCGCTGCCTGCGCATCAAGACCGCGCCTGCCGGCAACGGTCCGCACGCCCACAACCTGCAGTGGGCCTGGCGGCCCAACGGCCAGGTCGGGTTCCACGACTTCTTCGGCGGCGCGCAGGTCGTCCAGGAGAAGCGCCTGAACTGCGACGACGGCCCGAACAGTGCCTTCTTCCAGGACTACAAGCTGGCGGTGGCGTCCTTCTACATCACCCGCCCGTTCCACACCTGGTTCCTCGGCATGGACCCGCGTCCGAAGCAGCGCGCGTTCAAGTTCTGGTGGGACGGCAACAGCGCCTTCAACAGCCACGAGTACTACCTCGGCGGCCTGTGCATCCGGGCGCGTACCGGCAAGCAGGTCGCGCCCTGACGGGCTGACCTCCGCACCGTGAGCTGACAGCTGAGCCCGGCCTGGGCATCTCGGGCCGGGCTCAGTCATCTCCCGAGGAAACCCCCAGACCCCCCGCCGGGCGGGAACCGCACCAGACAGGAGTGCGCTACCGCCCGGCGAGGCCTGGTCTCCGTGCGCCCCCGCGGCCGACGAAGCAGGTGACGCCCTGAACGCAGACAACAGCGCACGCCGCCGGTACTGGTTGCTGATCATCGCGCTGCTCGCCCCGGCGGTCGCCATCCCCTTGTGGGTCCCGCTCTACGACCGGGTCGACCCGAGGCTCGGCGGGTTCCCGTTCTTCTTCTGGTTCCAGATCGCGATGATCGGCGTCGCCGTGGTCCTGACGTCGCTGGCCCTGGTGGTCGCCGCCAAGGTCACCCGCCTCGACCGGGTCGCGCACGGCCTGTCCCCCGAGCCCCCGGACGCGAGTTGAACGGCGTCAACGGCGTCGCGTTCGGCGTCTTCGTCTTCCTGTTCCTCGTCGTCACGATCCTCGGCTTCGCCGCGTCCCGGTGGCGCCGCGCGACGTCGCTCGACAACCTCGACGAGTGGGGCCTCGGCGGTCGCGGCTTCGGCACGTTCGTCGCGTGGTTCCTCATCGGGGGCGATCTCTACACCGCCTACACGTTCATCGCCGTGCCCGCGACGCTGTACGCCGGCAGCGCGGTCGGCTTCTTCGCGATCCCCTACGGGATCATCGCCTACCCCCTGGTCTTCATCTTCCTGCCGCGGCTCTGGTCGGTCTCGCACCGGCACGGCTACGTCACGCCTGCCGACTTCGTGCAGGGCCGGTACGACAGCCGCGGTCTCGCGCTGGCCGTCGCGCTGACCGGCATCCTCGCGACAATGCCGTACATCGCGCTCCAGCTCGTCGGCATGCAGGTCGTGCTCGAGGTGATGGGGATCGGGACGCCCGGTGAGAGCTGGATCGCCAAGGACCTGCCGCTGTTCATCGCCTTCGGGTTCCTGGCGGCCTACACGTACACCTCGGGCATGCGCGCGCCCGCGCTGATCGCGTTCGTCAAGGACGTCCTGATCTACGTGGTGATCCTGGTGGCGGTGATCTACATCCCGCAGCAGGTCGGCGGCTGGGGCCACGTCTTCGACGCGGCGCAGAGCTCGTTCGACGCGGCCAACGCCGAGGGTGCGGTCCCCCCGAAGGGGATGATCCCGCCGCCGGAGATGCAGTGGGCGTACGCATCGCTCGCGCTCGGCTCCGCACTGGCGCTCTTCATGTACCCGCACTCGGTGACCGGGGTGCTGGCCACGCGGAACCGGTCGGTGATCCGGCGCAACGCGGCGCTGCTGCCGGCGTACTCCGTCCTGCTGGGCCTGCTGTCGCTGCTCGGCTTCGTCGCCATCGCGGCCGGGGTGAAGGTCGCGAACCCGCAGCACTCGGTGCCGCAGCTGTTCGAGGACCAGTTCAGCCCGTGGTTCGCCGGGGTCGCGTTCGCCGCCATCGCGATCGGCGCGCTGGTGCCGGCGGCGATCATGTCGATCGCCGCGGCGAACCTGTGGAGCCGCAACGTCTACAAGGCCTTCATCAACCGCGACGCCACGCCGGCGCAGGAGGCCCAGCAGAGCAAGCTGGTCTCGCTGCTGGTGAAGTTCGGTGCGCTGGTGTTCGTGCTCGCGCTGTCGAAGGACTTCGCGATCAACCTGCAGCTGCTCGGCGGGGTCTGGATGCTGCAGACGCTGCCGGCGATCGTCATCGGGCTCTACACGCGGTGGTTCCACCGGTGGGCGCTGCTCGCCGGCTGGGCGGTCGGGATGGCCTACGGCACCTGGCTGGCGTACGGCGTCGCCTCGCCGGTCAAGGCGCACTTCGGCGGTCCGCTCGTGGACTTCCCGGGCACCGAGACCAAGGTCTACATCGCGGTGGTGGCGTTCCTCGCCAACCTGGTCGTCGCGATCGTCCTGACCGTGGGGCTGCGCGCGCTCAAGGTCGACCCCGGCGTCGACCAGACCACGGCGCAGGACTTCCACGCCGACCGCGGCGACCCCGGGGTCGAGGCGGAGCGCTCGCACGGAGCACCCGTTCACGCCTGACGGAATTGGGTACGACCGTGGTGGTCGTCACCCAATTCTCGGAGGTGTGTCGTGTCGTCACGAGGGCGCTGGGCCGTCGTCTACCTGCTCCTGGCACCGGCGGTGGTGCTGCCGCTCTGGGTGTCGCTCTACGACCGGACCGACCCGACGCTGTTCGGGTTCCCGTTCTTCTTCTGGTTCCAGTTCGCGCTGATCATCCTGGCGGTCATGCTCACCGTCCCGGCCTACCTCGTCGCCCAGGGCGCCGAGCGATCGGACCGGGAGCGGCACGGGCTTCCTGCTGAGCCCCCGGCGACGCCCCCGACGACGCCCCCGACGACGGAGGAGAAGCCGTGATCGACAACGTGAACGGCGTCGTCCTCGGCGTCTTCGTCTTCCTGTTCCTGCTCGTCACCGTGCTCGGCTTCGCCGCCGCGCGCTGGCGCCGCGCCGACCTCGACAGCCTCGACGAGTGGGGTCTGGGCGGTCGCGGCTTCGGCACGTTCATCGCGTGGTTCCTCATCGGCGGCGACATCTACACCGCCTACACGTTCATCGCCGTCCCGGCGACGTTGTACGCCGGCAGCGCGGTCGGCTTCTTCGCGGTGCCGTACACGATCGTGGTGTACCCGCTGATCTTCCTGTTCCTGCCGCGACTCTGGTCGGTCTCGCACCGGCACGGCTACGTCACGCCCGCCGACTTCGTGCAGGGCCGGTACGACAGCCGCGGTCTCGCGCTGGCCGTCGCGCTGACCGGCATCCTCGCAACGATGCCCTACATCGCGCTCCAGCTCGTCGGCATGGAGGTCGTGCTCCAGGTGATGGGCATCGGCACCACCAGCGACAGCTGGTTCGTGAACCACCTGCCGCTGTTCATCGCGTTCGCGGTGCTCGCCGCCTACACGTACTCGAGCGGCCTGCGGGCGCCTGCGCTGATCGCGTTCGTCAAGGACACCCTGATCTACATCGTGATCATCGTCGCCGTGCTCTACATCCCGTCGCAGGTCGGCGGCTGGGACCACATCTTCGCGACGGTGACCGACTCCTTCGACACGTTCAACGCCGAGAACGCCGACGCGATCGCGGCCGGCGAGGCGACGCCGAAGGCGATCATGCCGCCGGACGTCGCCCAGTGGGCATACGCCTCCCTGGCGCTCGGCTCCGCGCTGGCGCTGTTCATGTACCCGCACTCGGTGACCGGCGTGCTGTCCACCCGCAGCCGTTCGGTGATCCGCCGCAACGCGGCCCTGCTGCCGGCGTACTCGTTCCTGCTCGGGCTGCTCGCGCTGCTCGGCTTCGTCGCCATCGCCGCCGGGGTGAAGGTGGAGAACCCGCAGCAGTCGGTGCCGCAGCTGTTCGAGGAGCAGTTCAGCCCGTGGTTCGCGGGCGTCGCCTTCGCGGCGATCGTGATCGGCGCCCTGGTGCCGGCCGCGATCATGTCGATCGCGGCGGCGAACCTGTGGACCCGCAACGTCTACCGGGCCTTCATCAACCGCGCGGCCACGCCCCAGCAGGAGGCGACCCAGAGCAAGGTCGTATCGCTGCTGGTGAAGTTCGGCGCGCTGGTGTTCGTGCTGGCGCTGTCGAAGGACTTCGCGATCAACCTGCAGCTACTGGGCGGGGTCTGGATCCTGCAGACGCTCCCGGCGATCGTCATCGGCCTGTACACGCGGTGGCTCCACCGGTGGGCACTGCTCGCCGGGTGGGCCGTGGGCATGGCCTACGGGACGTGGCTCGCGTACGGCGTCGCGTCGCCGGTGCAGGAGCACTTCGGCGGTCCGTTGGTGAACTTCCCGGGCACCGAGACCAAGGTCTACATCGCGCTGATCGCGTTCATCGCCAACCTGCTCGTGGCGGTGGCGCTGACGTTCGTGTTCCGCGCGATGAAGCTCGACGAGGGCGTCGACCAGACGCACCCGCAGGACTTCCACGCGGACATGGGCGACGCCGGTGTCGACCCCGAGCTGCGGCCGGAGGTCGCGCCGCACGCCTAGCGGCGCACCCAGCGTCAGCGCCGCCGGAGCTCCACGGGCTGACCGTCCTTGGGGAACGGCAGCGAGTGGTTGTTCATCGGAGCGACGTACGCCGGGTCGACCGACCACTCGAAGTCCAGCAGCAGGTGGAACATGAGCGCGGTGACCTCGGAGCCCGCGAAGTACATGCCGAGGCACTTGTGCACGCCGCCGCCGAACGGCGCCCACGCGTAGCGGTGCGAGCGGTCCTCGCGGCGCTCGGGCGAGAACCGCTCGGGGTCGAACACGGTCGGGTCGGTCCAGTACTCGGCCATCAGCTGGGCGTACTGGATGCCGACGATGGCGTAGGTGTCCTTCGGGATGCGGGTGCCGAGGACCTCGGTGTCCTTGACCGCCTGGCGCAGCACGACCGGCACCGGCGCCCGCAGCCGCAGCGACTCCTTCATCACCAGGTCGATCGAGGTCAGCGACTCGAGGTCGGCGAGCCCGGGCGCCGTACCCACCCGCGCGGCGAGCGCCTCGGCCTCGTCCCGGCAGCGCCGCTGCCACTCGGGGTGCTGGCCGAGGAACTGCATCATCGACGACAGCGTGATCGTGGAGGTGTCGTGCGCCGCCATCATCAGGAAGATCATGTGGTTCACGACGTCGGCGTCGCTGAACCTCTCGCCGTCCTCGGACTCGATGTGGCAGAGCACCGAGAAGAGGTCGTCGGTCGCGGTGGCGCGGCGCTCGGGCAGGTAGGTGGTGAAGAACTCCTCGAGGTACCGGCGGCCCCTCAGGCCGCGGCGCCACCGGGTGAACGGCACGTCGGCGCGCACGATGGCCGCAGCCGACTGCACGCACGCGATGAACGACTCGTTGACCCGCGCCATCTCCTGCGCGGACGTGTGGTCGGCGCCGCCCATGAACGTGGTGGTGGCGATGTCGAGCGTGAGGTTCTTCAACGCCCAGTAGGCCTGGAAGCCGGGCTCCGGTGTCCAGGTGGCGAGCCCGCTCGTGATCGCCGGGTGCATGGCGCCGACGTAGTTCTCGAGCCGGTCACGGGTGAACGCCTGCTGCATGATCCGCCGGTGCAGCAGGTGCTCGTCGAAGTCGAGGAACATCAGGCCGCGCCCGAAGAACGGGCCGACGAGGTAGGTCCACGCCGGCCCGTTCGCCCAGGCCTTGTCCGCGTTGCGCAGCGCGACCTCGACGGCGTCCGGCCCGAGCAGCATCACCCAGGTGTCCTTGCCGACCAGGCTCATCGGGGAGACCGGGCCGTAGCCGTCCCACTGCTTGCGGAACAGCGCCATCGGGTCGCGGGCGTACTCGAGGCTCCGGCCGATCAGCGGCAGTCCCTTGGGCGGGGTCGGCAGCTCGCGCAGCGGGGTGCTGGTCGCCATGCCAGCACGGTACGTCTAGTAGAGGAGTCGAGTCACGAAGCTGCTGGAGAACACCCGCGAGGGGTCGAGGATGTCCAGCATCTGCCGCGCGGAGTCCCAGTTGTCGTTGAGCGGCTGGCCGGCCCGGAACGTCGCCGGCACCTTCGCGTCGATCACGTCGTTCGACGTCCAGGCCCCGGCCGCCGTGTAGCCCCAGCCCTTCGACCACTCGGGGCGGACGTCGGCGTACGACGAGTAGTTGGCGTAGATCCACGACTCGATGTCGGCGTAGAACTCGTCGGCGTACGGCGTGCCCGGCAGCGTGAGGATGTCCAGCCACACCGCGCAGTCCCACTCCGGGTGGTCGGGTCGCGGTCGCAGGGCCGACATCTGGGGTGACCGCGTGGCACCCACGTCCGAGGGCTTGTCGAGGCCGGTCACGCGGATCTCGACGGGACCGTTCATCGGGAACCTGCCCTGCTGGCGGTAGTCGTTGAGCCGCGTGGAGTAGCGGAACGTGAACTCCTGGATCACCCGCTGGACGTCGGAGCGCTTGCAGACGATCGCGTAGCCGTTGGCCGTCACCCGCAGCGTCGAGGGCCGCACGTAGAGCAGCAGGTTCTTCGACCAGCCCCAGATGTCGTAGGTGAACGTGGTGACCAGGCCGGCCGCGACGATGTTGTAGTTGTTGAGCCCGAAGTCGGGCGTGCCCGACGGGTCGCCGCGGACGATCGACTCGGCGAGGTCGAAGAAGAAGTCCGGCAGGTTGTCGCTGAAGGTGTAGTTGTACGGGCTGTTCACCTGACGGGAGAAGAGCGGCTTGCTCGGCGCGACGCTCCACACCTTGAGCCAGGGCTTCGGGGTGAACGGGAACCAGATCGCCTCGACCCGGCCCGCCGAGTTGAGGAAGCTCGAGAACGTCTTGCCGCCCGACCCGGCCGGCGCGAAGAGCTCGGTCGCGGGGATGTCGAACCAGCTCTGGCAGCGCAGCCGCTGGTTGGGCCCGGCCTGGAGCACGACCTCGGTGACGAACGCCCGGCCGACGTGCGCCATCAGCGCGCCGGCCTCGGGAGCCGAGCGGTCGTACGTCCGGAGGACGTACGTCGACGTCGGGCCGTCCCAGACGACAGCGGTGATCTGCTGCACCAGGTTGCTGATCGACCCGTAGGTGTGGCCCGGGGGCTTGGTCTCGCCGGTCCTCGGCACCGCGGTGCCGTGGCCGTCGATCGCCAGCACGCCGCCGACCGTCAGGTCGCCGGGGGCCGGGGACGCGGTGACGCCGAGGCCCTTGGCCTCGAGCGCGGTCAGCAGCGCCTCCATCGTCGCGCCGGTCTGCACGCGGACCCGCGACGTGGCGGTGTCGACCGTGATCGCCTTGAGGTTGGTCCTGGTGTCGACGAGCACGACGTTCGCGGCGTCGCTGCCGTCGGCCGCCAGCGACAGCGGCGACCAGTTGTGCGAGCTGCCCTTCGCCCGCAGCCGCCAGCCGTTCGCCCGCGCCCAGTTCGCCAGCGTGACGACCTGCGCCGGGCCGGCCGGCGTGCACGTCCACACGCCGTCGACAGCGATCGCGCCGGACCAGTTCTTGTAGGACTGCTGGAACAGCGGGATCCCGCTCGGGAAGGCCGGCGGCGTCGGCAGCGCCGCCTGCGCGGCCGGGATCTGCTCGAACGGGATCCAGGCCGCGACTCCGACGGCGGCGGCTCCCTGCATCAGTCGGCGCCGGGAGATGCCGGCGCGCGTGGTCTCGCTCATGTAGTTGTGCTCCCTCACCCTGGATCCCACATCCCTGGTGTGACGCAGGTCACTGTAACGAGTTCTAGTTTTGGTCGGCCGTAGCCCGATGGGGCCATTTCCCCGCCCGATCGGGTCACGGGTGTGCGCGCGGCGCCGCCGCGCGTTCGGCGCAATTGCGCCCGGGACGGGCGTCCGCGCATCCCCGGGGTGACCGGTGGGTAACCTGCGGTGCGTGAGCGAGACGACCCCCTCCTTCGACCTCGGCCAGGACCACCTCGACCTGCGGGAGTGGGTGCACCAGTTCGCGGCTGACGTCATCCGCCCCGCGGCCGCGGAGTGGGACGAGCGGGAGGAGTTCCCGTGGCCGGTCCTCGAGGAGGCGGCCAAGATCGGGCTCTACTCCCTGGACTTCATCGCGACGCAGGCCTTCGACGAGACCGGGCTCGGGATCCCGATCACGATGGAGGAGCTGTTCTGGGGCGACGCCGGGATCGGCCTGTCGATCGTGGGGACGTCGCTCGCGGCGGCCGGGGTCCGCGCCAACGGCACCGACGAGCAGGTCGGCGAGTGGGTGCCGCAGATGTACGGCTCCCCGGGCGACCTCAAGCTCGGCGCGTTCTGCTCCTCCGAGCCGGACGCCGGCTCCGACGTCGGCGCGATGCGCACCCGGGCGCGGTACGACGAGGCGACCGACGAGTGGGTGCTCAACGGCACCAAGACCTGGGCGACCAACGGCGGCATCGCCGACGTGCACGTCGTGACCGCGGTCGTCGACCCCGACCTGCGCACCCGCGGCCAGGCGTCGTTCGTCGTGCCGCCGGGCACGAAGGGGCTCAGCCAGGGTCAGAAGTTCCACAAGCACGGCATCCGCGCCTCGCACACCGCCGAGGTCGTGCTCGACAACGTGCGCGTCCCCGGCCGCTGCCTGCTCGGCGGCAAGGAGAGGCTCGACGCCCGGCTGGCCCGCGCTCGCGAGGGCGGCGGCGCCCGCGGCAACGCCTCGATGGCGACGTTCGAGCGCACCCGCCCGGCGGTCGGCGCGCAGGCGATCGGCATCGCGCGAGCGGCGTACGAGGTGGCGCTGGACTACGCGAAGACCCGCGAGCAGTTCGGCAAGCCGATCATCGAGAACCAGGCGATCGCCTTCAAGCTCGCCGACATGGCCACCTCGATCGAGGCGTCCCGGCTGCTGGTGTGGCGCGCGGCGTGGATGGCGCGGCAGGGCAAGACCTTCGAGAACGCCGAGGGCTCGATGTCGAAGCTCTTCGCCGGCGAGACCGCGGTGCGGGTGACGACCGAGGCGATGCAGATCCTCGGCGGCAACGGCTTCACCCGTGAGTACCCGGTCGAGCGGATGTCGCGCGACGCGAAGATCTACACGATCTTCGAGGGCACCTCGGAGATCCAGCGGCTGGTGATCGCCCGCTCGGTCTCGGGAGCGCCGATCCGCTGATGCGCTTCCGCGGCGCGATCGCCGGCGTCGGCACGACGAGCGGTGTGCGGGTGGTGGTCGGGCGCTGGGACGAGTCGCCGTACGGCGCCTTCGCGGACGCGATGGTCGAGACGGCGGACGGGCATCGGGTGCTGCTGGCGCCGACGCCCGAGGTCGCGGACTTCGTCGCGGCGACGTACTCCTTCGACGAGGTCCGGGTCGAGCCGATCGCCGTCGACGGGTGGTCGGTCCGGTCTCCGTCGTTGTCCCTCGAGCTCACGGTCGGTGGCCGGACCGGGCTCGGCCGGCTGCTCCGGCTGGTGCCGCGCCGGGTCGCCGAGAGCACCTGGTGGTGCGCGCTCACCGACCCGGTCGCGCGGCTGCTGCTGCGCGGCGTGCGCACCCGCGGCAGCGCCGTGGACGGGCGACGCGAGTGGTACGGCGCGACCGACCTCTGCGCCGTCGCGGCCGTGTCGGGCACCTTCGACGGCGCCGACCTGGGTGCGCTCGCGCCGGTCGACCCGGCGCCGCGGTTCGGGTTCTCGTCGACGCCGCGGCGTCCCGGTGTCACCGAGCTGGTGACGACCGTCAGCCGCGATGGGTGAGCGCGACGTACACGTCGCACGGCGCGTGCGCGGCGACGTCGCGCGCGATGCTGCCGAGCACCCGGGCGATGCCCTGGACCCGCTTGTTGCCGACCACGATCAGGTCGGCGTCGAGCCGCTCGGCCGCGCTCACCAGCGCGTCACCCGGACGTCCCTCGGAGGCCGCGGCGTGCACCGCGAGGCCGGGGAACTCCTGCCGCAGCTCCACGGCGATGGCGCCGGCGACGCGCTCGGCCTCCATCTCGTTGCTGACCAGGATCGTCTCCGAACCGACCTCGACGGTCTCCGACTCGACCTTGCCGTACGCCGACAGCAGGTGGAGCTCGGCGCCGAGCGCTACCGCGAGCCCAGCGGCCTTGCGGGCCGCAGCGGCCGCGGTGTTGGTGTTGTCGACTCCGCACAGGATGGTCTTCGCCATGGGGAGAACGTACCGGTCGCGGCTCCCCGCGTCAGTCCGCGTCGCGCTTCGCCTGCCGGCGTGCGCCCGCCGCCCGGCTCGACGCGTCCTTCTTCACGCCGCCGGTGGTCTTCTTCGCGCCCCGCGCACGTGACGCGGCGGGCTTGGTCGACGCGGTGGCCGTGGCCTTCCGCGGGCCGGACCCGGTCCGCTGGGCAGCGGCGAGGCGCGACTCCTTGAGCTCGGCGGCGCCCCGCGCGGCGTGCGCTGCGACCTCCTTGCTCACCGCGGCCAGCGCGGTCTCGAAGACCTCGGCCTTGTCGCGGTCGCGCTGGTTCTTCGGGTAGCTGAACCCGCGGCCCCCGCGTTTCATGACCGCGCCGCTCGCGCCGCGGCGGTACAGCGTGACGTACTTCTTCCGCGCCCGCCGGACCCGCGCGTGCAGGTCCAGCAGCTCCTCCTCGTCGAGGCCGGCGAGGGCCCCCTTGGCGGTCTCGGCGACGAGTCGCTGCTCGGCCGCGGTCATCGAGTTGAGCACTGCCTTGTCCATGGGGACCTCCTGTCGCCATGGTGCCGCAGCGACGCGGTCGCGGCTAGCCGCGCACGGCCGGCAGCACGGTCTCGCACACCAGCCGCAGGCTCTCCCACGACGGCTCGGCGGGCAGGCCGCCGCAGGCCGGGTGGCTGGTCACCAGCCGGATCTCGCCGGAGCGGCACCGCTCGACGAGGTCGTCGGCGGTGAGCACGACGTACACACCGGCCGCCTGCATCTCCTCGACGGTGCGGGAGTGGTCGACGACGTACGACCCGACCTCGCCGTGCCACTCCTGGTAGGCGATCGCGTCGGCGAGCAGGTGCTCGCCGTACCGCTCCCAGAACTCGTCGGGCCGCTCGGCGCAGAAGATGTTCGCCGGCCCGTCACCGGGCGCCTGCAGCACGAAGCCGGGCTCACGGCCGGCGTCGCGGCAGGTCTGGTCGTAGAGCTCCTTGAGTGCGGCGTCGGCGTGCTGCGGCTGGAAGTGCAGCCCGAGCCGGGCCGCGCGCCGGGCCGCGGCCGGGGTGCCGCCGCCGTAGAAGAGGAAGGGGTGCGGCTGGGAGTACGGCCCGGGTGTGGTCGTGCCGTTCGCCCAGGCGTCGAGCACCGCCTGGATCCGCTCCTCGATGTCGCGGCCGCGCGTCTCCCAGGACCGGCCGTGGAGCTCGTACTCGACCGGCCGGTACCCGAGGCCGAACGTGTAGCTCACCCGCCCCTTGCTCAGGTGGTCGAGCACGGCGATGTCCTCGGCCAGCCGGACCGGTTCGTAGAGGTTCACCAGCAGCGCCGAGATCGTGATCGGCACCCGCGAGGTGACCGCGGCGAACGCCGACGCCACCAGCAGCGGGCTCGGCAGGTAGCCGTCCTCGGCCGCGTGGTGCTCCGACACCATCAGCGCGTCCATGCCGTGGCGGTCGACGTACGCCGCCTGCTCGACCGAGCGGGCGTAGATCTCCTGCCGGGTGGCCGGGTCCGCGCCGGGCGCGCGGAGGTCGTAGCGGGTGGCGAACTGGGTGCGCGGCATGCGCCCAGCCAACCAGAGAAACTGGAACTCGTTCTACATTCGGTCACAGATCCTTGGCGCGATTGACCCAGGTGCGGAACGTCCGCATGCCGACCTTCTCGTAGAGGCCGAGCGCGCCCGTGCGCGAGTCGGTGTTCAGTGTCGAGCTGGTGCAGCCGTGCGCGCGGGCGACGGCGAACGCGTCGACGAGCATGGCCTGGGCGATGCCCTGGCCGCGCTGGTCCTTGCGGGTCGCGAGCCGGTCGACGTACCCCTGGGACCCGAACGGGTGGACGTAGGTGACGCCGACGACCTCGCCGGCCGCGTCGGTCACCACGCGCAGGTGCCACGGCTCGAAGCCGGGACGATGGATGGTGCGGGCCACGAAGTCGTCGAACGACTCGCGGTCGCGGACCGACCACTCGAGGAACGCGTCCTCGAGCACGGTCCAGCAGGACTCGTAGTCCTCCGGCGTCGCCTCGCGCACGGTGTAGCCGGCGGGCAGCTCGCGCTCGGCGATCGTCGCACCCTCGGGGAGCTCGAGCTCCCAGCTCTCCCAGCGGACGCGGTAGCCCAGCGCCGACAGCAGCCGGTCACCCGGCGAGTCGATGGGGACCGGCATGCCGACGACCGTCGCGCCGGCCGCGCGGGCCCGCTGCTGCATCCAGCCCGCGAGCTCGGTGCCGATCCCGCGGCCCCGGTAGTCCGGGTGCACCGCGGCGTCTCCCCGGTCGCCGCCCATGTGCTCGGCGTACGCCACCAGGTGGTCGCCGTCGAAGACGCCGACCGTCCCGGCCGAGACGTCGTACGACGGCCGCTGCCAGTCGCCGACGATGTCGGCCTCCTCGATCGAGACGTCACCGAGGTCGTGCCTCTCTTGGGCGGCCATCACCTCGTAGACGGCGGTTGCGTCGGTCAGCACCAGGGGACGGGTGACCAGCGGGGCGGGGACCTCGAGCAGCTCGGACATGACGGACAGTCTGGATGAGAACTCGCCGAATGCGCCCCTGGATTACTCAGGACGGGTCCCCGGCGGCCGATCTCAGGGGTCCGGACAGCGACGGCCGGGTCCGCGGGGGAGTTCGGCCGTCGTTGTCTGCGGTTTCCCGGGGGCAGCGTGAGCGCTCGGGTGATGCTGGCCTGTGAGCCCGCAGACGCGACGACGGCCGGGTGCGTGAGCACCCGGCCGTCGGCGTGTGGAGCTGAGGAGCTCAGGCGTTGCGGATGGCCGAGACGTCGAACTCGAGCTTGACCTTCTCCGAGACGAGCACGCCGCCGGTCTCGAGCGCGGCGTTCCAGGTGAGGCCCCAGTCCTTGCGGTTGATGGCGGTGCCGCCCTCGAAACCGATGCGCAGGTTGCCGAACGGGTCCTGGGCGGAGCCGGTGGGCTCGAAGGTGACGGTGACCGGCTTGGTCTCGCCCTTGATCGACAGGTCGCCGGTGATCACCCAGTCGTCGCCGTCGCGCTCGACGTTGGTCGAGGAGAAGGTGATCTCCTTGTTGTTGTCGGCGTCGAAGAAGTCGGCCGAGCGGAGGTGGCCGTCGCGGTCGGCGACACCGGTGTCGATGCTGCTGGTCTGGATGGTCAGCTCGACCTTCGAGGCGCTCGGGTTCGCGGCGTCGATGCTCGCGGTGCCGGCGAAGTCGGTGAAGTGGCCGCGCACGGTGGTGACCATCGCGTGCCGGGTGCTGAAGCCGATCCGGCTGTGGGTCGGGTCGATCGTGTAGTCGCCGGAGATGTCCTCGACGGCGGCGGTGGGGGCGTCGAACTGCTCCGCGGACTTGCGGTTGAAGAAGGACATCGGGAACTGCTCCTCTGGTCGTCTGGTTGTTGAACCTTTGACGACCAGAACCGGACTGCGGTCCGGTTCATTCCCGACGGCGGGAAATATCTGACGCTCAGGCGGCCGACACGGTGTGCGTCGGCAGGTACGACGCGTCGATCCAGCGAGCCTCGAGCCGGGTCTGACCGTTCACGTCGGTCACCTCGACCCAGTGCTGGGTCAGATCGTTGGTCTTGGTGTTCATCGTCGTACGCCTCTCGTTCATCTTCTGTTCACCAACGATAGCCGATCCCCACCTGACCCGCCAACAAACGGCGGAATTCGGCAGTCTTGCTCCACCTGGGTGGTCGCTGATGGGCGCGTCGCGCGGGTCATGCTCCATCGGCAGGGATCGCGCCCTGCTGAGCAGTTCGAGGCGGTCAGGAGCGGGCGGGAGAAAGCGCGCTTCCTGCCCGAATTCGGGCAGGAAGTTGCGCGAAGGTCGGCCGCGAGCGCACGATCCCTGCCGTGACCTCCTTCCCCGACCCCGACCTGGTGGCCCGGATCGCGGCCAGCACCGGGCTGAGCGCCGCCGAGGCGGCCCGGGTGGTGGAGGACGTCGTCGCGTTCCACGCCGAGCCGGTGGAGGACTACGTCCGGCGCCGGCACGCGCACCTGAAGACCTACGGCGCGAAGAACCCCGAGATCTTCGCCCGCATCGCCGAGGAGCTGGCCGACCGCGTGGTCGCCGCTCCGGAGCTCACCGAGCGCCAGCTGCGGCGCATCATCTACGGATAGGACACAGAGATGTGCGGAATCGTCGGGTACGTCGGCGGCCAGCAGGCCACCCCGCTGCTGCTGGAGGGGCTCGCCCGCCTGGAGCACCGCGGCTACGACTCGGCCGGGCTGGCGCTGCTGGGCGGCACCGGGATCAAGGTCGCCAAGCGCGCCGGCCGGGTGCGCGACCTCGGTGACGGCCTCCCGAAGCGGTTCGCCGGCAAGGTCGGCATCGGGCACACCCGGTGGGCGACCCACGGTCCGGCCAACGACGTCAACGCCCACCCGCACACCGACGCCCGGGGCCGGGTGGCGGTCGTCCACAACGGGATCATCGACAACGCGGCGGCGCTCCGGCACCGGCTGACCGAGCAGGGCGTCGAGCTCGCGAGCGACACCGACACCGAGGTGCTCGCCCACCTGGTCGCCGGGTCCGACGCCGACACCCTCGAGGGCAAGGTCCGCGAGGCGCTCGCCGAGATCGAGGGCACCTACGGCCTGGCCGTCCTCCACGCGGACTTCCCGGACCGCCTGGTGGTCGCGCGCAACGGCAGCCCGCTGATCGTCGGCGTGGGGGAGCGCGAGATGTTCGTGGCCTCCGACCTGGCCGCGATCGTCCGGCACACGACGACGGTCGCGCACCTCGAGGACGGCGAGATCGTGACCCTGACGGCGAGCGGCTTCACGACCGCGCGCGACACCACGGTCGTCGACATCGACCCCGAGGCGTACGACGCGGGCGAGCACGAGTCCTTCATGCACAAGGAGATGCTCGAGCAGCCGGCCGCTGCCGAGCGGGTGCTCCGCGGTCGCCTCGACGACCGGTTCGGTACGGCGCACCTGGGTGGCCTCAACATGGACGCGCGCGAGACCCGCGCGATCCGGCGCGTGAAGATCCTCGGCTGCGGCTCGGCGTACTACGTCGGGCAGATGGGGGCGGCGCTGGTCGAGGAGCTGGCCAGGATCCCGGCGGACGCCGAGGCGGCCAGCGAGTTCCGCTACCGCAACCCGATCATCGAGCCGGACACCCTCTACGTCGCGGTGTCGCAGTCCGGCGAGACCATCGACACGCTGCTCGCCGTGCAGGAGGTCCGCCGCAAGGGCGGCCGGGTCATCGGCCTGGTCAACGTGGTCGGCAGCGCGATCGCGCGCGAGTGCGACGGCGGCATCTACCTGCACGCCGGCCCCGAGGTCGCGGTCGCGTCGACGAAGGCGCTGACCAACATGTTCCTCGGCTTCGCGCTGCTCGCGCTCCAGCTCGGGCGGGTGCGCGACCTCTCCATCGCCGACGGTCGCCGCCTGATCGCCGGGCTGAACCGGCTCCCCGAGCAGATCCAGCAGGTGCTCGACCAGGAGGACGCGCTGGCCGAGGTGGCCGGCCGGCTGGCCGACGCGGACAGCCTGTTCTTCGTCGGCCGGGTACGCGGCTACCCGGTCGCCCGCGAGGGCGCCCAGAAGTTCAAGGAGATCTCGTACCGGCACGCCGAGGCGTACCAGACCTCGGAGCTCAAGCACGGCCCGCTGGCGCTGATCTCGTCCGAGGTGCCGACGGTCGCGCTGGTCCCGGCCGACGAGCTGGCCGACCGCAACGTCGGGGCGCTGCACGAGATCGCCGCCCGCCGCGGACCGCTGGTCGTGGTGACGCACGAGGACGTCGACCTCGGCGAGCTCGACGCCCTGCCGCACTTCTGGCAACGGATCGTCGTACCCCGCAACGAGCGCGAGCTGGACCCGATCCTGCTGACGATCCCGCTGCAGCTGCTGGCCTACCACGCGGCGCTGCGGCTGGGCCACGACATCGACAAGCCGCGCAACCTCGCGAAGTCCGTCACGGTCGAGTGACGTCAGGTCTCAGAGGACAAGTGTTGACGGATCGTGCATGTATGCCTCGATCTCCGCACGGCGGCCCTTTACGGCAAGGACGATCGTCTCGGTCTTCCGGGTCACCGCGGTCAGTAGCCCAAGCGCGATCAATCGGTCCAAAACTCCGGAGACGAGACCCCGATCCTCCAGTGGCAGACCTCGCGCGAGCGCGGACTTGCGACGCCCGGCTCCGCTCTGCCGGTATACCTTCTTCAGGATTACGAGCGCGATCCTGACCTCGGTATCCACGCCAAGGGCCGAAACGCCCGCGGTGGTATCGACAGAACTCGAGAAAGCATCTATTTCGGCACCGGACAGCTTTCCGGCGAGGCTATCTGGGACCGCCGGGTACCCATGCAAGGTCGAAATCAGGCAGTCTTGGAAGACGGGAACCTCCGTCGCCGAGTCCACCTCAGTCAGATCCAGGTTGTCGATCACGCAGTCAGCGAAGATAGACTTGGAGAAGTACGAGTCCTCTCCGTGCGGCACCAGATCTTCGATGAGCAATTCGCGGAAGTACGGCTGTGCGGTGGACGGTGCCTCGACCTCCGCGAGCGATGCCATCGTTAGCAGGTCGAACATGACGGCGTCGCAGATGTCCTGGTCCATGCGTTGATTAATCGCAACATGCACATGACTGGCTTCGTAGCCGGATTGCTCGAGGTCGTAGATGGCGACTCCGGCAGAGAGTTCTCCCGTGTTGGCAGACCAGTTGACGCCCGCCTCCAAGGGATGCAATCCGATATAGGGAGCAGCCACGTACTTCGCGAGATCGAGCCCGTAGGCCGACTTGGCCAAATCGGAGTCGACGAAGCGGCGGACGTCCGCCTCGTCACCGGATCCGTCGCTCGCAATCCCTGGCATACGAAGGAGGAGTTGAAGCCCTTCCTCCTCGGCTTCGTACCCACACACGTCCTTGAAAGCCTCGCGCATCGATGACAGCGTCAGTTCGCCCTGACCGGCTTCGCCCGCGCCGTCGGCTCCGCGAGCAAGAGTCGCGATGCGCGCGATTAGATCGCGGACACGCTCTGGCGGCATCGTCGACAAGCGGTCCGACTCTCGCTTCGACAGCAGAGTTAGAAGCGCGTGCCACGCGCTTGCCTGATCGAAGTCCTCGTCGCTGGCGAGTCGCTCAAGGAGTCCAGTCAGGGCGAGATACTTGAGCAACAAGGGCCGGCTCGGAACCCACTCCGGCAGGGAGATGCTGCCGTCTCCTAGCAGTCGCTGGATCTGCTCACCGTCGAAGTCCTGGAGTCGACACACGATCGCGTCCTGGGGAAGTCCGAGGGTTTCGATGAGTTCCGAGTTACCGCCGAAGTACTGAGGACGCCCAGCGACGAGGACCCCGCAGTCACTGGGCGTCTCCTCAATCAAACGACGTACTGGTTCGAGTGCCTGCCAGCGGACGTTTCGTAGGTCCCGCGCACCCCCACCCCAGCGAATCGGGATGATTTCATCGAACCCATCAAGCAGCAGGACCGCAGCACCCGCCCGCCAAGCAGATATCAGACTTCGTTCGTTCGGAAAGCCGATCTCCTCGGCATGACGGCGGAGAACCTCAGTCGCCGATCTGAGTCCATAACACTCGCGAAGGTTGATGTGAACCGGTATGCGCTCGCTCGACGGGTTCTTGAAGTAGGCCTTTCGGAGGCGGATGAACACTTGATACAGCAGTTCACTCTTACCGGCGCCAAAATCCGCAGTCGCGACGCCACGTTGACCTCCTGCGATCGTGGTCGCCAGTTGGTCAACCGTGAAGGTGTCGGCGCCGACCGCGATGGTGGGGTGCACATAGTCGATCTTCCGATCGGTTACGTCTGGCAGTCGATAATTTGCGCTGCCGAACGGAGCGTTCAGTCGGGTGCTGATGTAGATCTCGGCGTCAACAAGTGAACGCTGAAGCGAACTGAAGCTCATCGCCCGCAGAGGTACACCAGTGTCCGAACTCACCTTCTGAACTGCAGTCCGCTGATCTGCCGTTGGTTCTTGCTCGGTTACGAAGTACCCGAGGGAAGACTTATAGCGATTGCTCGGATCGCTCGCTAGCTTCTTGAGCAGTCCCGCGAGCTTGCCGCCGTCCTTGACCGCCTTGTCCTTCGTCGGCATCTGAGTGAACTCGAAGGCGACGATCGCAGTGTCGTTGATAAAGACAGCGTCCCGTTCCTGACCATCCACCATCACCGGACCTTGCGTGCCGGATGGGTCGTGGATGGCCCGCGCGATCGCAAGCGCCCGAACCTCGAAAGACCGGCCAGATGATTCCGTCATTTGTCCTCCCGCGGCATCAGCGAGGTGATGCTTACATGCGCGCCGGCTGTCCACTGCCGTTATGTACAAACCAGTGCGCCGGGATCGATTGCGTACTGGGCGGGCCAGAGGGATGTCGCAACGGTGGAGGGAGTCGAGGTAGTGAGCCAGCCCACCGCGACGACGAAGGTGGCGCCCACGCGGAGAACCACTACCGTTGACGGGTGAGCGACACCGACGAGACCACCGACACCGTGACCTTTGCCGACCTCGGGCTCGACCCGAAGGTGCTGAAGGCCCTGTCGGACGTCGGCTACGAGAAGCCGTCCGCCATCCAGGCCGCGACCATCCCGCCGCTGCTCGAGGGCCGCGATGTCGTCGGCCTCGCGCAAACCGGCACCGGCAAGACGGCCGCCTTCGCGCTGCCGATCCTGTCGCGCCTCGACCTGTCGCAGAAGACCCCGCAGGCGCTGGTCCTCGCCCCGACCCGTGAGCTCGCGCTCCAGGTCTGCGAGGCGTTCGAGAAGTACGCCGCGCACATGAAGGGCGTCCACGTCCTCCCCGTCTACGGCGGCCAGGCGTACGGCGTGCAGCTCAGCGCGCTGCGCCGCGGCGTGCACGTGATCGTGGGTACGCCCGGCCGGATCATGGACCACCTCGCGAAGGGCACCCTCGACCTCACCGAGCTGCGCTTCCTGGTGCTCGACGAGGCCGACGAGATGCTCAACATGGGCTTCGCCGAGGACGTCGAGACGATCCTCGCCGACACCCCCGACGACAAGAACGTCGCGCTGTTCTCCGCGACGATGCCGGCGCAGATCCGGCGGATCTCGAAGCAGTACCTCACGAACCCCGAAGAGATCACGGTCAAGAACAAGACCACGACCTCGCCGAACATCACCCAGCGCTACCTGATGGTGTCGTACCCGCAGAAGGTCGACGCCCTCACGCGCATCCTCGAGGTCGAGAACTTCGAGGGGATGATCGTCTTCGTCCGCACCAAGAACGAGACCGAGACGCTCGCCGAGAAGCTGCGCGCCCGCGGCTTCTCCGCGGCCGCCATCAACGGCGACGTCGCCCAGGCCCAGCGCGAGCGCACGGTCAACCAGCTGAAGTCGGCCAAGCTCGACATCCTGGTCGCCACCGACGTCGCCGCCCGCGGTCTCGACGTCGAGCGGATCAGCCACGTCGTGAACTACGACATCCCCACCGACACCGAGTCCTACGTGCACCGCATCGGGCGCACCGGCCGGGCCGGGCGCAGCGGTGACGCGATCTCGTTCGTGACCCCGCGCGAGCGCTACCTGCTCAAGCAGATCGAGAAGGCCACCCGCCAGCCGCTCACCCAGATGCAGCTGCCGACCGCCGAGGACGTGAACGCGACCCGGCTGTCGCGGTTCGACGACCAGATCACCGAGGCGCTGAACCAGACCAAGCGCATCGAGCGCTTCCGCGACATCATCGCCCACTACGTGCGCGA
Organism: Nocardioides sp. SR21; assembly: GCF_022761125.1. Taxonomy (GTDB): domain Bacteria; phylum Actinomycetota; class Actinomycetes; order Propionibacteriales; family Nocardioidaceae; genus Nocardioides. The sequence continues at coordinate 49,175 of NZ_JAKWJR010000012.1, forward strand.
GCACGACGTGCTCGAGGTCGACGTCGCGGCCGCGCTCGCCGTGGTCGCCCAGGGAGAGACCCCGCTGCTGATCGACCCCGCCGACGAGGTCAGGATCCGCGAGCCCCGCGAGGACACCCGCGACCGCCCCGAGCGCTCCGCCAGCCGCGAGCGTCGCGGCGCCCGCAGCGACGTCCCGATGGGGATGTACCGGATCAACGTCGGCAAGCGGCACAAGGTGGAGCCGCGCCAGATCGTCGGCGCGATCGCCAACGAGGGCGGGCTGCGCCGCGCCGACTTCGGGCACATCCAGATCCGGCCGGACTTCTCGCTGGTCGAGCTGCCCGCCGAGCTGCCCGGCACGGTGTGGGACGCGCTGAAGAACACCCGGATCTCCGGCAAGCTCATCGAGCTGCAGCGCGACAACGGTCCGACCCGCTCCGCCGCCCCGGACCGCAAGCCGCGCCACAAGAACCGCTAGAGCAGGTACGCCACCATCGCTGCCGCTGCGACCTGACCTGCGGCCGCGGCGGTCAGCACCGACGACATCGGCTTCGGCAGCTCGGCGGTGTGGGCCAGGTCCCCGGCGGCGTGGACGCCGGGCCGGCTGGTCCGGCCCATCACGTCGACCTCGACGCACCCGGACTCCAGCATGGTGAGGCCGAGCTGCTCGGCGAACGGCGCCGACTGCTCGAACGTGGGCGCGACGAAGATGCCTCCGTACTCCTGGCCGGTGCCGTCGGTCCGGATGACCCGCGCGCCCAGGTCGGAGCGCTCGACGCGGTCGACCGCGGCCTCCTCGATCATCGTCACCGACGACGCGACCGGCCCCATCAGGCCGACCAGGTGGGCGGCGTCGCCGATCACCGCCACCGGCTTGCCGGCGAACTCGTGGCCGTGGCAGAACGGGCAGTGCGCGACCACGTCGCCGAACAGCTCAGCGAGGCCGGGCTTGTCGGGCAGGGTGTCGCGGACCCCGGTCGCCAGGACCACGCCCCGGGCGGTGACGTCCTCGTCGCCGATCGACACCCGGAACCCGTCGCCGTCGGGGACCACCGCGGTGGCGGTGGCCGCGCGGACCGTCGCGGTGTCGTACGCCGCGATGTCCTTCTGTGCCGCCGCGCGGAACTCCGCGGGCGGGGTGCCGTCGTGGGTGACCACGTTGTGCATGTGGCGCGCCGGGTCGTTGCGGTAGTGACCGGAGTCGAGCATCAGGACGCGGCGGTGGACGCGCGCGAGCGTGAGGGTGGCCTGGAGGCCGGCGGGGCCGCCGCCGATGACGACGACGTCGTACTGCGTGATGTCAGAGGTTGTATTTGCCATGTGCACAAGGATCTGACTTCATGTTGACATGAAGTCAAGTATCGGCGAGATGGCCGCGCGGTTCGGCCTCGAGACCCACGTGCTGCGGCACTGGGAGGACGTCGGCCTGCTCCTGCCGGAGCGGGACGGGGCCGGCCGGCGACGGTACGGCGAGGCCGACCTGGTGCGGATCGCGGTGATCCTGCGCAGCAAGGCCGCCGGCATGAGCCTCGACCAGATCGCGGTGCTCCTCGACGCCGGTGCGGCCGACCGGCACGCGGTGCTGGCCGCGCACATCGCGGACCTCGACCGGCGGATGGCCGAGATGCAGCTGTCGCGCGAGATGACCGAGCACGCGCTGAGCTGTCGAGCCCACGACATCGCGACCTGCCCGCGCTTCAGGGAACGCGTCGCCGACATGCTGGCCGGAGGGACCTTCGGGCTCTAGTGTGACCGCCGTCACATCGCCCCTCCTGGAGGTTCCATGCCCCATCGCAAGCGGTTCGCGCGCGCCCTCGGCCTCGCGATCGTCGCCCTCGTCGTCACCCTTCTCCCGGCCCCCGCGCAGTCGGCGGGAGCGCCGTACGTCGCCCTCGGTGACTCGTACTCGTCGGGGGTCGGCACGCGCACCTACATCGGCGACGGCACCTGCCAGCGCTCGACGTACGCCTACCCGTACCTCGTCGCCGCGCAGAAGGGCTACGCACTGAGCTTCCAGGCCTGCGGCGGCGCGAAGATCGGCGACGTCACCAGCAAGCAGCTGGCCGCGCTGTCGACGACCACCCGCTACGTCACGCTGTCGGTCGGCGGCAACGACGCGGGCTTCGGAGACGTCATCCTCGAGTGCGCGAAGCCGGACCTGATCGCGAACTGCAGCGGCAAGATCGACACCGCCCAGGCCTACATCAACAACACCCTGCCCGGCGCGCTGAGCACGCTCTACGCGTCGATCAAGGCGAAGGCGCCGAGCGCCAAGGTCGTCATCGTCGGGTACCCGCGCCTGTTCATGGGCGTGGACTGCAACGCCGGCACGTTCTTCGGCTCGAGCGAGATGACCCGCCTGAACCAGACCGCCGACCTGCTCAACGCCAAGCTCGCCGCGGCCGCCTCGGCCAAGGGCTTCTCGTTCGCCAACCCGACCACCTCGTTCGCCGGCCACGCGGTCTGCTCCTCCACCGAGTGGCTCAACGGGCTGTCGAACCCGACCGGCGAGAGCTACCACCCGAACCGCACCGGGCACTCCTCCGGCTACCTCGCGCTGGTGAGTCCGCTCCTGGTCTGAGTGGCTGTCAGCACCGGCTGGTAGAACCAAGGCATGCGTCTCGCCCTCGCCACCACGTCCCTCTTGCTGGTGGCGGGGGGAGTCGCCGCCTGCAGCTCCGGAGGAGGCTCCGACGGCGACGGCGGTCCCGACGCGGCGGCCGTCGGCGACACCCTCGCCGCGGCGCTCGCCTCCGGTGACTTCGGCGACGTACCCCTCGCGGACGGGACGGCAGAGGACGTCGCCGCGGACTACACCGAGGTCGTCGAGGGGATGGGCGACGTCGAGCCGGTCGTGTACGCCGGAGAGGCCGAGGAGTCGGCCGACACCGCGACCGTCCCGCTCGCGTGGAGCTGGCCGGTGGCCGGCGACGAGTGGTCGTACTCCACCGAGGCCACCCTGACGAGGAGCGGCGACGACTGGCAGGTGACCTGGTCCCGCGACCTGGTGGAGCCACACCTGAAGAAGGCGACCGTCCTCGACATCACGCCGATCGGCGGCGGCCGCGGCCCGATCATCGGCGCCGACGGCTTCGCGCTGGTGACCGACCGGCCGGTGGTCCGCTTCGGGATCGACCGCAGCCAGGTCCCGACCGCGAGGGCCGGGGAGTCCGCGCGCCGGCTCGCCGAGCTCGTGGACATCGACCCGGCGCCGTACGCGAAGCAGGTCGAGGCCGCCGGCGACAAGGCGTACGTCGAGGCGATCGTGTTCCGCCAGGCCGAGGTCCCCGGCGAGGTCTCGCGCGGCGTCGAGAGGATCCCGGGCGCGCTGGCGATCCAGGACGAGATCCCGCTCGCCCCGACCCGCGAGTTCGCCGCACCCATCCTCGGCACGGTCGGCGCGGTGACCGCGGAGATGATCGAGGAGGACCCGGAGACGTACCAGGTCGGCGACGTCGCCGGGCTGTCCGGCCTCCAGGCGCGGTACGACGACCAGCTGCAGGGCACGGACGGCGCCGTGGTGAACGCGGTCGCGCCCGACGGCACCGAGCGCGAGCTCCACCGGATCGAGGGACTGCCCGGCACCGCGCTGGAGCTCACCCTCGACGAGCGGCTGCAGTCCGCCGCCGAGCGCGAGCTCGCCGGCGTCGGCCCGTCGAGCGCGCTGGTCGCGATCCGGCCGTCGACCGGGGCGATCCTGGCCGCCGCGAACGGGCCGGGGACCGACGGCTACAACGTGGCGACGTACGGCCAGGCCGCGCCGGGCTCGACGTTCAAGACCGTCAGCAGCCTGGCGCTGCTGCGCGCGGGACTGCGCCCGGACAGCACGGTCGCGTGCACGAGCTCGATCATCGTGGACGGCAAGCGGTTCGAGAACTACGACGACTACCCGAGCGGCGGCATCGGCCAGATCCCGCTGCGCACCGCGGTCGCGAACTCCTGCAACACCGCCTTCATCGCCCAGGCGGGCAAGCTCGGCAAGGGCGACCTGGCCGGCGCGGCCGCCACGCTGGGGCTCGGCGTCGACCACGACCTCGGGTTCCCGGCGTACTTCGGCGAGGTCCCGGCCCCGCGGTCGGAGACCGAGGCGGCCGCCGACCTGATCGGCCAGGGCACCGTGCTCGCCTCGCCGATGGCGATGGCGACCGTGATGGCCTCGATCCAGTCCGGCCAGACAGTCGTGCCGCGGCTGGTGAAGTCCGTCGAGGTGGCCGTGCCCGACGACGTCGAGCCGTTGGCCAGGGCCGAGGCCGAGGCGCTGCGCTCGATGCTGCGCGGGGTCGTCACGTCCGGCAGCGGCGTCGGGCTGCTCGACGTCCCGGGCCAGCCGGTGATCGCGAAGACCGGCACCGCCGAGTTCTCCCGCAACGGAAAGACCCTCCTCCACGCCTGGATGGTCGCGGCGCAGGGCGACCTCGCGGTCGCGGTGTTCGTCGACGAGGGCACCTCGGGCTCCGGCACCGCCGGCCCGATCCTCGAGGCGTTCCTGCGGGCCGCCGGATGACGGTCACCAGCCGGGTCGTCGACGACCCCGCGCGGCGGAACCTGTGGCACCCGGACGAGCCCCGGCCGATCCGGGTGTACGAGTGGCGGCCGGACGGCACGCCCGCGGGCACGGTCCTGGTGTCGCACGGCACCGGCGGCTCGGGGAGCGCGATGGGGTGGCTGGCCGATCCCATGGTCGCGGCGGGCTTCCGGGTCGTGGCCGTCGACCACCACGGCAACGACTTCGTGGGCGGCTACCACCCGGCCGGGTTCGCGCACGTCTGGGAGCGACCGCGGGACCTGAGCGTGGTGCTCGACGACCTCGGGAGTGTCGGACCCGTGGGCGTGGCCGGCTTCTCCGCCGGCGGCTACACCGCGGGGGCCCTGGTCGGGGGACGAGCCGATCCGGCGATCGTCCGGATGGTTCTCGACGGAGGGATCGAGCTGCCGCCGATCCCCGAGCTGCCCGGTGCGTTCGAGCGGCTGCGCGAGGAGACCACGGCCGTGGAGCTGGAGCAGGCGGTCGAGCGCTCGGCCGCCGACCTGCGCGATCCGCGGGTCACTGCGGCGTACGTCGTGGCCCCGGCGATCGGCGCGATGCTCACCGAGGAGAGCCTGGCGGCGATCGAGGTGCCGGTCGCCGTCCGCTGGGGTGACGCCGACGACGTCAACCCGTTCGAGCTGCACGTGCAGGCCTACGTCGACCACATCTCGGGCGTCGACGCCCGCTCGGTCGGCGCCGACGTGCGGCACGAGGACTTCATCGAGTCCGCCACGCCGGACCCGACGGTGCGCGACGCGGTGGGTCGCGACGCGGCGGCGTTCTTCCTGCGTCAGATGGGCTGACCGCCGGAGCGCGGTACGACGTTCTTGGCGACGTCCTCGGGCATCGCCTCGTAGTGCGCGAAGGTCCGGGTGAACACGCCGGCGCCGTGGGTGGTCGAGCGCAGGTCGACGGCGTACCGGACCAGCTCGGTCTGCGGCACCTCGGCCAGGACCTGGGTGCGGTCCTCGCCGACCTTGTCGGTGCCGAGCAACCGGGCCCGGCGCGCGGACAGGTCGCTCATCACGGTGCCGACCAGCTCGTCCGGCACGACGACCGAGACGTTGTCGAACGGCTCGAGCATCTTGATCGTGGTGGCGCTCGCGGCCTCGCGCAGGCCGAGCGCTCCGGCGGTCTGGAACGCCATGTCGGAGGAGTCGACGCTGTGCGCCTTGCCGTCGGTGAGGGTCACCCGCAGGTCGACCATCGGGTGGCCGAACCGGCAGCCGCGCTCCATCTGCGCGCGCACGCCCTTCTCCACGCTCGGGATGAACTGGCGGGGTACGGCGCCGCCGACGACCTTGTCGACGAACTCGAAGCCCGACCCCTCGGGCAGCGGCTCCACCTCGAGGTGGCAGACGGCGTACTGCCCGTGCCCGCCGGACTGCTTCACGTGCCGCCCGATCGCCTTGGCAGGGCCGGCGAACGTCTCGCGCAGCGACACGATGAACGGGACCTCGTCGACGTGCACGGAGTAGCGCTCGGTCAGCCGCTCGAGCGTGACCTCGGCGTGCGACTCACCCATCGTCCAGAGGACGAGCTGGTGGGTCTCGGCGTTGTTGTCGATGCGCAGCGACGGGTCCTCGGCGGCGAGCCGGGACAGCGCCTGCGACAGCTTGTCGTCGTCGGACTTGGTCTGCGCGACGATCGCGACCGGCAGCAGCGGCTCCGGCATCGACCAGGGCCGGAGGACCCGCGGGTCCTCGACCGACGAGAGGGTGTCGCCGGTCTCGGCACGGGTGAGCCGCCCGATCGCGCAGAGGTCGCCGGCCACGGCCCGGTCCGCAGGCGCCTGGGCCTTCCCGAACGGGTGCGCCAGCGCGCCGATCCGCTCGTCCTCGTCGTGGTCGGGGTGGCCCGAGGTCTCGCCGAAGAACGCGGTGAAGTGCCCCGACACGTGCACGGTCTGGTCGGGCACGAGGGTCCCGGAGAACACGCGCACGAGGCTGAGCCGGCCGACGTACGGGTCACTGGTGGTCTTCACGACCTCGGCGACCAGCGGGCCGTCGGGGTCGCAGGTGATCGGGTCGGCGCTGGCGCCGGACGGCTGGAACACGTCGGGGGAGGGGTGCTCGGCGGGTGACGGGAAGCCGCGGACCGCGAGCGACAGCAGCTCCGCGCAGCCGACGCCGGTGACCGAGCAGACCGGGACGACGGGAAAGAACGTCGCCCGCGCGACGGCGCGCTCGAGGTCGGCGACCAGCACCTTCTCGTCGATCTCCTCGCCGCCGATGTAGCGGTCCATGAGGGTCTCGTCCTCGGACTCCTCGATCACGCCCTCGATCAGGCCGCCGCGCATCCCGGTGGCGTCGGCCTCCGGTCCGGGCGCGAGCAGGCCGGTCAGCCCGGTGATCTCGTCGCCGTCGCGGATCGGCACGTACAGCGGCATCACCCGCTCGCCGAAGGCGTCCTGGGCCTGGAGCAGCAGCCCCTCGTAGTCGGCGCGGGCCTGGTCGAGCTTGGTGATCACGACCGCCCGCGGCATCGCGACCGCGGCGCACTCGCGCCACAGGGTCCGGGTCGCGTCGTCGATCGCCTCGTTCGCGGCGACCACGAACAGCGCGCAGTCCGCGGCGCGCAGCCCGGCGCGCAGCTCACCGACGAAGTCGGCGTACCCGGGGGTGTCGATGAGGTTGACCTTCACCCCCTCGTGCACGAGCGGGGCGACGGACAGGGAGATCGTGCGGTTGTGGGCGTGCTCGGACTCCTCGTAGTCGCAGACGGTGGTGCCGTCGCGCACGGAGCCGGCGCGGGGGATCGCGCCCGAGGCGGCGAGCAGGGTCTCGGTCAGCGTGGTCTTCCCGGACCCGGCCGGGCCCACCAGCACCACGTTGCGGATCCGGTCCGGGCTGCTCGCCCCCAGATCTTGGCCTGTCGCTCTCCGGTTGCCGCCCCTGTCCGCCATGGCACTACCTCCTGGAAGATCCTGAGAGCGAGACAACTCCTTCTCGGCCCTGGGCACAACCCCCTCGGCCGGCGCGGGCACCTACCGCTGGGACGTCTACGCCTACTCGGGCTCCGGCTCGTTCACGATGAAGTACGACGTGCCCTGATCCGTGCAGGGACGCGAGACGCGAGGGCCCCGGCGATGCCGGGGCCCTCGCCCCTTCGCGGATCCGCCCGATGCCGAGGCGAGGGGGTGCTCCGGCGCTCGAGGTCCGACCAAGGGACGAACCCCTCGCTGCATGGGGTCAGCAAGGGGTTCTGTCGACGCGGGGGTGCTCCCTCCCAAGCCGACACCTCCAGAGTCCCACGTCCATCAAGGCCTGTCATCGCTTTGCCGGGAGTGCAAGGCTGACCCCATGAACGGACTCGACCTGCTCGGCCCCGACCAGCGGGGCCTCTACATCGGTGGCTCGTGGCGTGAGGCGGAGGGCGGCGGCCGCCTCGAGGTGCTCGACCCGGCCGACGGATCGGTGCTCACCGACGTGGCCGACGGGACGGTCAACGACGCGGTCGATGCGCTCGACGCGGCCGTCGAGGCGCAGGCTGCGTGGGCGACGACGCCGCCACGCGAGCGCGGCGAGATCCTGCGGACGGCGTTCGCGCTGATCACCGACCGCGCCGACCAGTTCGCGCACCTGATGAGCCTCGAGATGGGCAAGACCGTCGCGGAGGCGCGCGGCGAGGTGACGTACGGCGCGGAGTTCTTCCGCTGGTACTCCGAGGAGGCGGTGCGCATCCACGGCCGCTGGATGCAGGCGCCCGCGGGCGGCAGCCGGCTGCTGACGATCAAGAAGCCGGTCGGTCCCTGCCTGTTCATCACGCCGTGGAACTTCCCGCTCGCGATGGGCACCCGCAAGATCGGCCCGGCGATCGCGGCCGGCTGCACGATGGTCGTGAAGCCCGCGAGCCAGACCCCGCTCACGATGCTCGCCCTCGCGGTGCTGCTCGAGGAGGCCGGCCTGCCGAAGGGCGTGCTGAACGTCGTGACGACGAGCCTGCACAGCGAGTTCAGCGAGACGCTGCAGAACGACGACCGGCTGCGCAAGGTCAGCTTCACCGGATCGACCGGGGTCGGCAGGATCCTGGTCCGCCAGTCCGCCGACCAGCTCCAGCGGCTGAGCATGGAGCTCGGCGGCAACGCGCCGTTCATCGTGTTCGAGGACGCCGACATCGACGCGGCCGTCGACGGCGCGATGATCGCGAAGATGCGCAACATGGGCGAGGCGTGCACGGCCGCCAACCGGTTCCTCGTGCACCGCTCGGTCGCGCAGGAGTTCGGCGAGAAGCTGGGCAAGAGGATGAGCGCGCTGACCCTCGGACGTGGCCAGGCCGACGGCGTCGACGTCGGCCCGCTGATCGACGAGCGCGCGGTCGAGAGCGTCAGCCAGCTGGTCACCGACGCCGTCCATGACGGCGCGACCGTGGTCTGCGGCGGCGAGACGCCGAGCGGCCCGGGCTACTTCTACCCGCCGACGGTGCTGCTCGACGTGCCGGCCGACTCCGAGATCAACGTCCAGGAGATCTTCGGCCCGGTCGCGCCGATCACGGCGTTCGACAGCGAGGAGGAGGCGATCCGCCGCGCCAACGACACGGAGTACGGGCTGGCGTCGTACGTCTACACGCGCGACCTCTCGCGCACGATCCGGGTCGCGGAGTCGCTGGAGTTCGGCATGGTCGGCATCAACTCCGGCCTGATCTCCAACCCGGCGGCGCCGTTCGGTGGCGTGAAGGCCAGCGGCTTCGGGCGCGAGGGTGGCTTCGAGGGCATCGAGGAGTACCTCGAGACGACGTACGTCGCGCTGCCCGCGGGCTAGATCAGGTTCTTCACCACGGTCAGGATCCACAGGTCCCAGCCGCGCACCAGCGGGTCGCGCCCGCGCTGGGGCCGCTCGTCGGAGATCCAGTAGCCGAACACGTCGGCCGGCGGGTTGCGCAGCCCCAGCCGCACCGGCAGGCCGGCGATCCGCGACGCGGGGACGGCCGCGATCAGCAGCCGGTCGATGTCGTCGCCGTACTCCTCGACCGTGAGCCGGGCGGGGTCCACCGGGCCCTCGGCGAAGGTCACGTCGAGGTCGAGCAGCACGTGGCCCTCGTGGCGCTCCAGCCGCCAGGACCTGGCCGGCGCCGGCAGCACGTCGGAGGACACGCTGCGCTGGACGCTCTCGAACATCGTGACGTCGGTCGGCGAGACCCGCCCGGAGACGACGAACGTCGTGTCGCCGTTGGTGAACGTCCAGGTGGTGTTCGAGAAGCCGTAGCGGATGCGGCTCGCCTCGCCGACGTCGTGGCCGACGCCGGCGCCGGAGTCGACCGAGATCGACTCGGCGCCCGGCTCGAAGGAGTACTGCACCGGCCCGAGCAGGGCGGCGGTCACCGAGAACCAGTTGCCGAGCACCGTGTCGCGGTCGGGGCTGGCGGAGAAGGTGTCGTCGACGGTCAGCCGGTCACCGGAGCCGCCGGCCGGCGTGAGGTCCAGGCGGTACGACGGGTACTCAGCGTCGTCGGCGACCTCGTCGATCTCCTTGACCAGCGCGGCGAGCTCCCGCTCGGAGTCCGCGTCGGCGAAGGTGACCGCGATCGCGGCACCGGTGGTCCTGGTCGGCGTGGCGACCGAGGCACCGACGACCCCGTCGATGCGGCCCAGCTTGGTCTGGACGCTGTGCGCGAGGTCGAGCGCCGCCGAGCAACCGGCCAGGGTGCCGGCGGGGAGGCACAGCGCAGCAAGCGCGCAGACAAGCGTCAGCGCCCTTCGCCCCCCGAAGGTCCCCATGGGGAGAATGGTGACCCATCGCCCGGCCGTCCGGGCAGGAACCCCAGAATGAGCGGGTGGACGTCTACACCGACACCGTCGAGCAGTACCGCGACTTCGCGGTCCACACCGGCGGGTACTCGCCGTCCTTCGAGGAGTGGGCCAACCGGGTCGCCGAGGATCCCGAGGTGCTCGCCTGGCTCGCCACGCTGCCCCGCCCGAAGCGCCAGCCCAACCTGGTCTTCGCGGCAGCGCGGTGGCACGGCGTGCCCGCGCCGGCGCCGTACGACGCCCTGCGCGAGGCGCTGCTCGCCGACGACGGGACCATCCGCGCGACGATCCTGGCCCGCGCGACCCAGACCAACGAGGTCGGCCGGCTCGCGACGCTGGTGCCGGCGTTCGCCCAGGTGTCGCCCGGCCCGCTCGCGCTGATCGAGGTCGGCGCCAGCGCGGGGCTCAACCTCTTCCCGGACCGGTACTCCTACTCCTGGGGCGGCGCCGACCCGGTCGGCACCGGGCCGCTGCTCACCGCGACGGTCGAGGGCGACCCGCCGCTGCCGTCCGCCGTACCCGCCGTGGCCTGGCGCGGCGGCATCGACCTGAACCCGCTCGACGTCACCGACGCCGACCAGATGGGCTGGCTCACCACGCTGGTCTGGCCCGAGCACGACGACCGGCGTGCGCAGCTGGTCCGGGCGATCGAGGTCGCGCGCGCGGACCCGCCGTCGATCGTGAAGGGCGACCTGCTCGAGGAGCTGCCGGCGCTGGTCGACCGCGCGGCCGGGCACGGGCCGGTCGTGGTGTTCCACAGCGCGGTGATCGCCTACCTCACCGCCGAGGACCGCGACCGGTTCCACGCGATGATGACCGACCTGGTCGGCTCCGGTCGCTGCCACTGGGTCAGCAACGAGGCCGCGAACGTGCTGCCCGACCTGGTCGGCGTCAGTACGGTGCCCGTCGACCCGACCGGGTTCGTGATGGGGATCGACGGCCGCGCGGTCGCGCGCACCCACGGCCACGGCCGCTCGCTGCGCTGGCTGTGAGCTGGCGGTAGCGGCCCGACCGGACGCAACTGCGCGGATCGGCGCCTTGACCTCAAGCCCACTTGAACGTGTGCCATGGGGGCGCGATCAATTCGGTGGGCGCTGTCGGTCCCGCGAGGGCGACTGACGGTGGAGGAGGAGCGATGACCGACGTCACGGAGCACGAGGAGCAGGCGGACGTACGCCGGCTGCCGCGTGCGCTCACGCCGTTCCGCCACTCCGCCTACCGCCGGCTCGCGGTCGCGCTGGTGCTGGCGACCTTCGCCGGCGGCGTCTGGGTCGTCGGCCTGGTCTGGGAGGTCATCCGGATGGGTGGCGGCCCGGCGCAGCTGTCGCTCGTGTCGACCGCGGGTGCGATCGGCGTGCTGCTGCCCGCCCTGCTCGGTGGCGTGGTCGCCGACCGGGTCCCGCAGAAGCTGATCCTCATCGTGGTCGCCTCCGTCGAGATGACGTGCATGGCCGCGGTCGCGCTGCTGTCGCTCACCGACCACACCCAGCTCTGGCACCTCGCGGTCGTCGGGTTCGTGATCGGCGCCGCGATGGCGTTCTACTTCCCGGCCTACACCGCCTGGATCCCCGCGCTGGTGCCCGAGGAGGACCTCCTCGCGGTCAACGGCTTCGAGGGCATGGTCCGCCCGACGGTCGGCCAGGCGGTCGGCCCCGCCGTCGCAGGCGTGGCGGTGGGTGTGGCCTCGGCCGGTGCCGCGGTCTCGATCGCCGCGATCTCCTCGCTGGCCGGGTTGGTCGCGCTGACGATGGTGCCGCGCACCGCCGTACGCCGGGAGGCCCCGACGGCCGACGCCGTCCCGGTCCACCCCGTCCGCTCGATGCTGCACGACATGGCCGAGGGGTTCCGCTACATGGTGCGGACGCCGTGGCTGCTCGCGACGCTGCTGTTCGCCTCGCTGCTCGTCTTCGTGATCATGGGCCCGCTCGAGGTCCTGGTGCCGTTCCTCATCAAGGACAAGCTGGGCGGCGGGCCGGGCGACCACGCGTGGGTGCTGGCCGCGTTCGGCATCGGCGGCGCGATCGGCTCGCTGGCCGTCGCGTCGATGCGGATGCCGAAGCGCTACCTCACCTGGATGAACCTCATGTGGGGTTTCGGCTGCGTCCCGTTCGTGGTGATGGGCATCGCCACCGAGATCTGGATGCTCGTGGCCGCGGCGTTCGTCCTCGGCATCCTGTTCTCCGCGCCGATGGTGATCTGGGGGACGCTGCTCCAGCGACGCGTGCCGCCGCACCTGCTCGGCCGGGTGTCCTCGCTCGACTTCTTCGTGTCGGTGAGCCTGATGCCGGTGTCGATGGCGCTGGCGGGCCCGATCTCCGAGGCGATCGGTCTCGAGGCGGTGTTCCTCATCGCCGGCACCGTCCCCGCGATCGCCGCGGTGGTCGCGATCGTCTGGGCCAAGCTGCCCCAGGACGAGATCGCGAACCCGCTGTGAGCTGCCCCAGCCCGAGCCTGCGAGGGCTGGGATGCTGCAGCCAGGTCGAGTAGCCGCACGACCGACGAAGGAGGTCGTGACCGGCGTATCGAGACCTAGGGCCCGAGCCTGCGAGGGCTGGGATGCTGCAGCCGGGTCGAGTAGCCGCACGACCGACGAAGGAGGTCGTGACCGGCGTATCGAGACCTAGGGCCCGAGCCTGCGAGGGCTGGGATGCTGCAGCCGGGTCGAGTAGCCGCACGACCGACGAAGGAGGTCGTGACCGGCGTATCGAGACCTAGGGCCCGAGCCTGCGAGGGCTGGGATCCTGCATCTAGAGGCCGAGGCTGCCCGCCAGTCCGGTCCGCGAGCGGATGCCGAGCTTGCGGTACACGTGCGACAGGTGCCACTCGACGGCCTTGACCGTGACCACGAGCTGGCTCGCGATCTCGCGGTTGGTCAGCCCGGCGGCGGCCAGCCGCGCGATCCGGCGCTCGGAGACCGTCAGCGTCGCCATCACCTCGCCCGGTGCGGGCCGCGCCGGCTGGCCGAGCCGGTCCAGCAGCCGGCGGATCCGGCCCTGGAGGGGCCAGAGCTCCTCACGGCCGACGTACTCCTCGGCCCCGCGCAGCAGCGTCAGCGCCTCGTCCTGGTCGCTCGCGCCGCCGGTGAGCATCAGCCCGCCGGCGAGGTCGGTCTCGATCTGGGCGGTCAGCCGGAGGGCGGGGAGGTCGGAGACCACCGCCCGCGCCTCGCGCAGCAGCTCGATGCCGTCGCCGCGTGGGTCGACGATCGCGAGCGCGCGCAGGCCGAGGCCGACGGCGTACGGCGCCTCCGCGAGGCGGGCCGCCGCCAGGTGGGCCCGTGCCAGCGCGGCGCCCTGGGCCCGGCGGCCGATCCGCACCTCGGCGAGGGCGGCGGCGGGCCGCCACGGCAGCAGGTCCGGGTCGTCGTCGACGAGCAGCCGTCCGGCGCGTACGAAGTGGCCGGCGGCGATCTCGGCGTCGCCGGTGGCCGCGGCCAGCTCGCCGCGCCCGAAGTGCGCGGTGGCGCCGACGAGGCCGGCCGCGTCCAGCAGCGGCACCAGCTGGTCGGCCCTCGCCATCGCGGTCGAGAGCTCACCACGGGCGAGGCGGCACTCGACGCTGGTCGCCAGCGCGGTCGCGAGGTCGACGCCGGAGATCTCGGTGCGCGGCCCGAGCGCGCGGTCGAGGTCGTCGAGCGCGTCACGGACCAGACCCGCGCGGGCGCGTGCGTGCCCGCGCGCGACGAGCGCGCGGGAGGGGTGAAGGTCGTCCCGAGCCGATGCCTCGACGGTGACCGCCTGCGGCGTCAGCATGGGCAAACCCTAGGAACTGGCGGGGTCGCGGGTGACCGGAATGGCGTGGATTCACCTGGGTGGACCAGTCAGGTGCGGCCGAGGAAGCCCAGCAGCCGTTGGTCGTACGGCGCCTCCGCGGGCACCGGCCGGGCCGCGGAGAACCGCACCCCGCGGTCGCCCGGGTCGACCAGCCAGGTCGCTGCCTCGAGCAGCTCCTGAGCCAGCCCGGGCGGCACCGGCACGTCACGGCCGGTGGCCCTCCCGACGTCCCAGCCGTGCACGGTGATCTCGAGAGCGGCGGTCGTGACCAGCAGCGGGCTCTGCAGGTCGACCCGGCCGGTCGCGGCCTCGAGCACGACGTCGCCCGGAGCCGGGCGGGTCCACGCCGTCACCAGGGCGACCGCCTTCGCCTGGATCGCCGGCACCGGGCCGGGCTCGCAGCCGGCGCAGCCCACCGAGACGCGGCCGCCGGCCGCCTCGGTGAACGCGTCGAGCGCGTCCTCCATGTGCGCGAGCAGGTCGCCGAGCGTCCAGGCCGCGCACGGTGTCGGCCGGTCGAGCATGTGCGGCTGCACGCTCGCCAGCTGTCCGCAGGTGTAGGCGATGGCCCGGTCGAGCAGCCCGACGGACCCGCCGAGCGTCGCGGTCACCGACAGTCCGGCGACGGCGTGTAGTCGGCGGGCAGCCGGTCCGGCAGCCCGAACGTCTCGAAGAGACGCAGGTCGAAGAACGCGGTCACGTGCTTCACGCGATCGCCGTCCAGCTCGAGCACCTGCAGCTGGAACGGTGCGAAGTCACCGGCCGGTGTGCGCATGTACAGCCCGTACGCCGGCTGCCCGTTGGCCTGGGTCGCCAGCATCGGCATGTCCAGCGAGCCGCCCGGGCACTCGTGACCGATCAGCCAGCCGATGTTCTGCGCGCCCTTGAACCAGCTCGTGAACGGCGGCATGTCCCACGTCGCCTCGGCGGTCAGCAGCCCGACGATCGAGTCGACGTCCTTGCGCCAGAACGCGTCGACGTACCGCTCGAGCAGCTGCTGCTGCCCGGTGGTCAGGTTCGCCTCGACGGTGTCCTCGGTGAGGCCGCGCTCGGCCATCTGGGCGTGGGCACGCTGGAGCGCGGAGTTCACCGCGGCGGTGGAGGTGTCGAGCGCCTCGGCGACCTCGGCGGCGGTCCAGCGGAGCACGTCGCGCAGGATCAGCACCGCGCGTTGACGGGCCGGCAGGTGCTGCAGCGCCGCGACGAACGCGAGCCGGATCGACTCCCGCTCGGCCACCATCACCGCGGCGTCGGGGACCGGCTCCAGCCAGGCGATCTCGTGGTCGAGCTCGAGCGCGTCGCCTGCCATCGCGTCGGGTGTGCCGATCCCGGCGGGGAGCGGGCGGCGCGGCCGTCCCTCGAGGTTGGTCAGGCAGACGTTGGTGGCGATCCGGTAGAGCCAGGTGCGCACCGAGGAGCGACCCTCGAACGCGCCCGCCGAGCGCCAGGCGCGCAGGAACGTCTCCTGCACCAGGTCCTCGGCCTCGTGCACCGATCCGGACATGCGGTAGCAGTGGGCCAGCAACTCACGCTGGTAGCGCTGCGTGAGAGCCGGGAAGTCGTCGAGCTCCGTCGTCGTCGTCATGGGTGTCCTCCAGTCTGCCTGGAGGTACGACCGGCGTCGACGCCTTAACTCATCGCGATCCGCAACGCTCTTTCGGCGGCGGGTACGGCGAGCGCCCGGTCGGCGGGCACCAGGCCGATCCGGGTGCGCCGGTCGAGCAGGTCGTCGACGTCGGCGGCGCCCTCGTGGGTGACGCCGAAGATCAGCTCGGCGAGCGTCGCCGGCACGCCGTCCGCGATCGGCGCGAGCAGCTCCTCGTCGGACAGCCCGCTGACCTCGCGCGCGGAGTCCAGGACCAGGGCGGCGTCGGTGCCGAAGCGGCGCACCAGCCGGGCGGGGTCCTCGAGCTCGGCGAGCACCGCGCGCGGCGCCGCGCCGAGCAGCGGCAGGTCGTGCGTCCGGCACGGGCCGGCCTGGAGACCGGCCCGGGCGACCGCCGCGTCGACGGCGTCCTCGGCCATCCGGCGGTACGTCGTGAGCTTGCCGCCGACGACCGTCACCACGCCGGTCTCGCTGGTGAGGACCGCGTGCTTGCGCGAGAGGTCCGCGGTCGAGCCCTCGTTGCTGTGCAGCAGCGGCCGCAGGCCGGCGTACGCCCCGACGACGTCGTTGCGGTGGAGCTGGTGGGAGAACGCCGCGGACACGACGTCGAGCAGGAAGCCGATCTCGGGCTCGGACGGCTCGGGCACGTCGGGGATGTCACCGTCGACGGCCTCGTCGGTCAGGCCGACGTACAGCGTGCCGTCCGGCTGGGGGAGCACCATGACGTACCGGTTGCTCGTGCCGGGGATCGGGCAGGCGACCGCGACCTGGAGGCCGGGGATGCTCTCCTGGCGCAGCACCAGGTGGGTGCCGCGGCTCGGGCGCAGGTCGACGCCGGGCACGAGAGACCCGGCCCAGACGCCGGCGGCGTTGATGACGCTGCGGGTGCGCACGGTCCTGGTCTCCCCGGTCAGCTCGTCGCGCAGCTCGACCTCGGTGCCGCTCGCCGACAGCACCCGGGCGCGGGTGCGCACGTGGGCGCCCAGCTCGGCCGCGGTGCGGGCCACGTTGGTGACCAGGCGGGCGTCGTCCTCGAGCTGGCCGTCCCAGCTCAGGTAGCCGCTCCGCAGCCCGCCGCGGCGCAGCGCCGGCGCGAGCTGGAGGATCTCCGCCGCGGAGAGCCGGCGCGGGCGGGGGAGCACGCCGGACGGCGTCCGCGCGCTGCGCTTGAGCAGGTCGCCGGCCACCATGCCGTAGCCCGTGATCGCGGTGTGCACGCGGCCCGAGGTCTGGGGGAGGAGCATCGGCATCGCGTGGGTGAGGTGCGGCGCGGTGCGCTCCATGATGATGCCGCGCTCGACGGCGCTCTCGTGGGCGACGCTGAACTGGAACTTGGCGAGGTACCGGAGCCCGCCGTGCACGAGCTTCGACGACCAGCGTGACGTGCCGAACGCGAGGTCGTGCGCGTCCACCGCGAGCACGGACAGGCCGCGGCTGACGGCGTCGAGGGCGACGCCGGTGCCGGTGATGCCGAGGCCGATCACGACGAGGTCGACGTCGGTCGGGGCGCCGGCCAGGCCGGGGGTGATCCGGGTGGCGGTCATGGCTGGATGCTCCGCGTCAGGGCGAGCCGGAGCTCGGCGTCGAGCTCGTCGAGGGAGACCTCGTCGTCGACCATCGTGTGGGCGGAGAGCACGAAGCCGTGGGCGGCGAGCAGCATCGCGCGCGCCATCGCGACCGGGTTGCCGGCGCGGGCGGCGCCCGCCTCCTGGGCGTCGCGCAGCGCGGCGACCGTGAGCTCGAGGATGCCGTCCTGCGAGCGGCCGCGGCGGGAGAAGAGGTAGGGGAGGATCAGCTCGGCGTCGAGGTCGACGATGCGGACGAACAGCTCGTTCTCGCGCAGCCGCTGCACGACGGCGACGATGTCGCCGACCAGCCGTTCGGCGGTCGGGGCGTCCTTGTCCTCCTCGGCCAGCGCGTCGGCGACGACACCGCCCCACTCGCGGGTCATCAGGTCGCCGAGCAGCTGCGGCATGTCGGCCCAGGTGCGGTAGATCGTCATCCGGGAGACGCCCGCGCGGCGGGCGACCTCGGTCAGGGTCGTGCGCCGCCAGCCGACGTCGAGGATGCAGTCGCGGGCGGCGTCGAGATACGCGTCGCGCGGTTCCTGGCGGTCGCTGAGCCCGTCGAAGCGGTTGTGACGAAGTGACGTCATGTGTCACAGTGTAACGCATGACGACCGAGATGCACCCCACCCGCTGGGGCGACCCGGCCCGCGCCACCGCACTCCCGGCCGAGGCCCGGGGACTCGTCGAGATGGTGTTCGGCGCCGACGACCGCCCGGCCGTCGCCGAGGCCCCGCTCGCGGCCCCCGCGATCGACCCCGCCGTCCTGACCCGGCTGGCCGACCTCCTCGGTCCCGACCACGTGCGGACCGATGACGAGACCCGCCGGCTGCGCACCCGCGGCAAGTCGACGCCGGACCTGCTCAAGGCCCGGGCCGGCGACCTGACCGACGCGCCCGACGCCGTCGTACGCCCCTCCTCGCACGAGGAGGTCGCCACCGTCCTCGACCTCGCCGCCGAGCACCACCTCGCGGTCGTGCCCTTCGGGGGAGGTACGTCCGTGACGGGCGGCCTGGTCGCCCGCCGCGAGGGCTTCGCCGGCGTGCTGAGCCTGGACCTGGTGCGGATGAAGCGGCTGATCGAGGTCGACCACGTGTCGATGACCGCGACCCTCGAGCCCGGCCTGCGCGGGCCCGAGGCCGAGGCGCTGCTCGCGGCCGAGGGCGTGACGCTGGGGCACTACCCGCAGTCGTTCGAGTTCGCCTCCATCGGCGGCTTCGCCGCGACCCGGTCCAGCGGGCAGTCCAGCGCCGGGTTCGGCCGGTTCGACTCGCTCGTGGTCGGCCTGAGCGTCGCGACCCCGCAGGGCCGGGTCGACCTCGGCAGCGCCCCCGCGAACGCCGCCGGCCCCGACCTGCGCCAGCTCTTCCTCGGCTCCGAGGGCACGCTCGGCGTGATCACCGCGGTGACCGTCCGGGTCCGCAAGCTCGCCGAGACCAAGGTCTACGAGGGCTGGCGCTGGCCGTCGTTCGCCGACGGTGCGACCGCGATGCGCACCCTCGCCCAGGCCGGCCTGCTGCCGACGGTGCTCCGGCTCTCCGACGAGGCGGAGTCCGCTCTCAACCTCGCCGACCCCGGCGCGATCGGCGGCGACGCCGCGACCGGCTGCCTGATGATCACCGGCTTCGAGGGCGAGCCCACCGCGGTCGAGGCCAAGCGGGCCGCGGTCACCGCGCTGCTGACCACCCTCGGCGGGTCCGCGGCCGGGGAGCAGCCCGGCGAGAAGTGGGCGCACGGCCGCTTCGACGCGCCGTACCTCCGCGACTCGATGCTGGACGCCGGGGTGCTGGTGGAGACCTTGGAGACCGCGACGTTCTGGTCGAACGTCGACAACCTCTACACCAAGGTCAAGGCGGCGCTGGAGGGCTCGCTCGGCCAGCCGTCGCTGGTGCTCTGCCACATCTCGCACGTGTACGAGACCGGCTGCTCGCTGTACTTCACCGTCGCCGCGAAGGAGGCCGACGACCCGCTGCCGCAGTGGCTGGCCGCGAAGTCCGCCGCGTGCGACGCGATCGTGGCCGCGGGCGCGACGATCACCCACCACCACGCCGTCGGCACCGACCACAAGCCGTGGCTCGCCGCCGAGATCGGGCAGGTCGGCGTCTCCGTGCTGCGCGCGGTCAAGGCCGACCTCGACCCGGCCGGCATCCTCAACCCGGGGGTCCTGATCCCGTGACCCGCTCGTACACCTTCCTGGTCAACCCGAAGTCCGGCGGCGGCGCCGCCCCCGGGGCGGTCGTCCCGGTCGCCCGCGTCCTGCGCGAGGCCGGCGCGACCGTCGACGTCACGTACTCACCCGGCCCGCAGGCGATGGCGGCAGCCGTCGACGAGGCCGTCGGCCGCGGCGACGTGGTGGTCTCGGTGGGCGGCGACGGCATGCTGTCCTCCCTCGCCGGCCTGGTCTCCGCTGCCGGCGGCACGCTCGGGGTCGTCCCCGCCGGCCGCGGCAACGACTTCGCCCGGATGCTCGGCATCCACGACGACCCCGAGGCCCAGGCGCGGGTGCTGCTCGCCGGCGCCGTGCGCCAGGTCGACCTGATCGCGGTCACCGGACTCGGCGCCGGGCGCCGGGTGATCGCCGGCTCGGTCTACTCCGGGGTCGACGCGCGCGCCGCCGAGATCGTCGACCGGGCGCACTGGCTGCCGCGCAAGCTGCAGTACCCGTACGCCGCGCTGCGCTCGCTCGCGACGTACCAGCCCGGTCGCTACGTCGTGTCGGTCGACGGCATCGAGCACACCTACGAAGCGGCGACGGTCGTGGTCGCGAACTCGGCGTACTACGGCAAGGGCATGCAGATCGCCCCGCCCGCCTCGCTCGAGGACGGCCTGCTCGACGTGGTCGTCATCGAGGCGGCGTCGCGGCTCGCGCTGATGCGCTCGCTGCCCCAGGTGTACGACGGCGGCCACGTCGCGCTGCCCGAGGTCACGCTGCTGTCCGGCAAGGTCGTCGAGCTGCGCGGCACCGCCCGCGCAGGCATCCCGGTCGGCGGCGACGGCGAGCCCCTCGGCACGTTGCCCGCGCTCGACGCCGCCCCCGCGACTGTCGAGGTGGTCCCGGGTGCGCTGTCGGTGATCGCCTGACTGTTGGTCGAGCAGCGAGCGCCAGCGAGCGTCGTCGAGACCCCTGCGCCCGACCGCCGTCGTCGGCTCGCGGGGTCTCGACAAGCTCGACCAACGTCACGCCTAGACGAACGCCCAGACCAGCAGCTCGGTCGGCACCGCGGCGGTGACCTCGAGGCCCGGGCCCCCTTGGACCTCGGGGCGGGTCACCCGGAACGCGTCGCCGTCGGAGAGCGGCTCGGCGAGGGAGAAGCGCTGCAGCGCGCCCCCGGCGACGTACACGTGCTGGCGCCGCTCCTCGGGGAGCACCACGGTGTCGCCGGGGCCGAGGCGGGCGACGAGGAAGCGCGCGCCGCCGACCGTCGCGGCCAGGGTGAGCGAGCCGGGGACGAGGTCGACCGGCGTGATCGAGTACGCCGGCGCCACGCCCGGCTCGGTCGGGGTCAGCCAGGTCTGCACGAAGCGGCACGGCCCCTCGGGCCCGGCTACCTCGGAGTGCGTGACGCCCGAGCCGGCGGACAGCACCTGCACCTCGCCGGGGCGCACGACGCCGGTGTGTCCCTCGGAGTCGGTGTGGTGGAGCGAGCCGGACAGCACCCAGGTGACGATGTCGACGTCGCGGTGCGGGTGCTCGTCGAAGCCGACCCCGCTGGCGAGGTGGTGGTCGTCGTGGCAGACGATCGGGCCGAAGCGCAGGTTCTCCGGGTCGTACTGGTCACCGAACGAGAATGAGTGTCGGGTGAAATATCCCGGAGTGCGGGTGAGGTGGCGTTCAGTTCCCCGGCGGATCTCGACTGTCACCTGCATCATTGTGCCCGTGCCAGACCCTGCCTCGGACCAGTCCCTCCCCCAGCTCCCGCCCGGCTTCCGCTTCGGGACCAGCACCGCGTCGTACCAGATCGAGGGCGCTGCCCGAGACCACGGCAAGGGCCTCAGCATCTGGGACACCTTCACCGCCCAGGAGGGGCGGATCCTCGACAAGTCCACCGGCGACGTGGCGTGCGACCACTACCACCGGTACGCCGAGGACGTCGCGCTGATGAAGCGCCTGGGCGCGGGGGGCTACCGGTTCTCGTTCGCGTGGCCACGGATCCAGCCCGACGGGCGCGGCCCGGCCAACGCCGCCGGTCTCGACTTCTACGACCGGCTCATCGACGAGCTGCTCGCGAACGACGTGCAGCCGATGGCGACGCTCTACCACTGGGACCTGCCGCAGGCGCTCGAGGACGACGGCGGCTGGCTGAACCGCGCGACCGTCGACCGGTTCGCCGACTACGCCGCGATCCTCGGGGAGAGGTTCGCCGACCGGGTCGAGCACTGGATCCCGGTCAACGAGCCGAACGTCGTGATGATGATGGGCTACGCGATCGGCATGCACGCGCCGGGCAAGACGCTGATGTTCGACGCGATGCCGGCCGCCCACCACCTGCTGCTCGGCCACGGCCGGGCCGCGATCGCGCTGCGCGAGGCCGGCGCGAGCAGCATCGGCAGCGCCAACAACCACGCCCCGATGTGGCCGGCGTCCGACGACGAGGCCGACGTCGGCGCGTCCAAGCTGTTCGACGCGCTCTGGAACGGCATGTTCATGGAGCCGATGCTGCTGGGCCGCTACCCCGTCGACCTGCAGCCGCTGCTCGAGGAGATCGTGCAGGAGGGCGACATGGCGATGATCCGCCAGCCGCTCGACTTCTACGGGGTCAACTACTACAACCCGTTCCGCATCGGCGCCGCCGCCGAGGACGCGGAGATGCCGTTCGAGTTCCGCGAGCTGCTCGGCTACCCGACCACCGACTTCGGCTGGCCGGTCGTGCCGGACGCGCTGCGCGAGATGCTGATCACGATGCGCGCCCGCTACCGCGCCGCACTGCCGCCGATCCACATCACCGAGTCCGGCTGCGCCTACAACATGGGCCCGGACGAGAACGGCGTGGTCGACGACCAGGCCCGCATCGACTACCACGACGCGCACCTGCGCGCGGTGGCGACGGCGTGCCAGCGCGGGGTCGACGTACGCGGCTACTACGCGTGGTCGCTCATGGACAACTTCGAGTGGTCCGAGGGCTACACGCAGCGCTTCGGCCTCGTGCACATCGACTACGACTCCCAGGTGCGGACGCCGAAGCGGTCGTTCCACTGGTACGCCGACGTGATCGCGGCGCAGATGAACTCGCTGGGCTGAGCGGGAGCGGGTCGTCCGCCACGCGAGAGGCGGACGACCCGATCACACCGAGTGCCGGACGGCCATGGTCTCGCGCACGGAAGCCTCGTCGAACGGCTCACCGAGCCACTCGAACATCCCGCGCAGCACGCCCGGGTCGGCGACGTAGTCGTCGTAGTGGACGCGGTACGCCGCATCGCCCAGGGAGTCCGCGAGGGCGAGGATGCGTCGCTCGACGTCGGCGAGGTGCTCGGACTTGTCGTCGCCCTCGGCCCACCACTTGCTCTTGAGCACGTCCTCGTGGTTGCGGGTGTTGACGAGGAACCGCGCCCCGGGGAAGACCTGCTGCAGCCAGGCGACGTACTCCTCGAGGTCCGGCCGGTACCACCGGATCTCCTTGAAGCCGGTGACCCGGGTGTCCTCGTCGGGCCGCAGCACGGTGTCGGACGCGAGCCGCCGGATCTGCCGGATCGACCGCTCGGGCGGGAAGCCGGCGATGCCGTAGAACGGGTGCGTCGGCTGCCGGACCCGGCGCCTCGGGACGCGACTGCTCTCGGCGAGCATCGTGCTGTGGAACCGGTAGAGGTGGTGCAGCGCGTCCCGGTTCTCGCCGCGGATCAGGTAGCCCGGGATCGTGTTGAGCACGCCCATCAGCAGCGTGGAGCCGGACCGGCCGTAGGTGACCATGAAGAGGTAGTCCAGGTCACGCTGCGGCATGGCACACACCCTAGAGTGACCGCCATGTCTGCCCGCCTCCGGCTCGTCGCCGCTGCCCTCGCCGTCGTCCTGGTGGCGGTGCCGATCGTCTTCGGCCTGGTGGACGGTACGACGGGCACGCTGGTCGGGCTCGCGTTCTCGATGCTCGCGGTGCTGGTGACCGGGTCGGCGTACGCCGTCCTCAAGCTGGTCGACCGGCACATCGCGCAGGCCGAGCGCCGGCTCCGCAAGGAGATCCGGATGCGGCCGAAGGCGCAGCAGCCCAAGCCGGTGAAGCTGCCCAAGGGCCTGGTCACCGTCGCGCACCTGAAGAAGGAGCGCGACTTCCACGCCAAGCGGACCCAGGACATCGTGAACCTGTTCTCGATGGTGCCGATCACGTCCGGCATCCCGCCGCTCGGCCTGTGGACCGCGTCCGCCGACCTGCTCGTCGAGCTCGTCGACCGGCTCGTCACCGAGCGCCCGGCCACCGTGGTCGAGGGCGGCAGCGGCGTCTCGACGGT
Organism: Nocardioides sp. SR21; assembly: GCF_022761125.1. Lineage (GTDB taxonomy): Bacteria > Actinomycetota > Actinomycetes > Propionibacteriales > Nocardioidaceae > Nocardioides. Next base: position 72,813 of record NZ_JAKWJR010000012.1, read on the forward strand.
GGTGATGGCGCTGGCCGCCAAGGAGCACGGGATCCCGGTGAAGATCGTCGCGCTCGAGGCCCAGCCGGTCTGGGCCGAGCACACCCGCGCGATGCTGGCGCGGCACGGGGTGGCGGAGTATGCCGAGGTCCGGCTCGCGCCGCTCGCGCGCACGTCGATCGCCGAGCACGAGACGCCCTGGTACGACGAGGGGGCGATCGCCGACCTCAGCGGCATCGGCCTGCTGCTGGTGGACGGCCCGCCCGAGGGGACCGGCGAGCGGGCGCGGTACCCGATGGTGCCGCTGCTCAAGGACAAGCTCGCGGACCGCTGCACGATCCTCGTCGACGACACCGGCCGGCCCAGCGACGCCGACGTGGTCGAGCGCTGGAAGCCGCTCCTCCCCGACTTCGACTTCGAGGTCCTCCACCTGGACAAGGGTGCCGCGCTCCTCACCCGGAAGTGAGCCCGTGCTCGCCGACCTGAAGACCCCCGCCCTGGTGCTGTCCGGCCCCGGGCTCGACCTCGGCCCGGTCCCGGACGGCGTCACCGTCGCGCGGCTCGGTGACCCCGGTGACCCCGGTGACCCCGGTGACCCGGTCCCGGTCGAGGGGCGGTGGACCAGCGTGCTGCTCGCCGTCGCCGACGAGACCGCGCTGCGCCAGGTCGTCTCCGTGCTGCCGGACCTCGGCCGCGCCAAGCACGTCGGGTGCCACCTGGCCTCGGCGCAGGGCCCGGTCACCACGGTGCTCCGGCCCGAGTGGCCGCCGCTCGCGAGCCTCGAGGCCGACGCCGGGCTGACCCGGCTGACGTTCCGCCGGCCCGCGCCGGTCGCCCCGGTGCTGGTCGAGCTGGCCCGGCACACCGGCACCCCCGCGCCCTCCGGCAACCACGGGCTCGTGGTCTCCGGCATCGACGTGCCGATGGACCCGACCGCGGTGACCGACGAGGTCCCGGCTGCGGTGGTGACGTCGGCGCCCCAGCAGTCCGAGGTCCTCGGCGGCCCGCCGGTCGTCCTCGACCCGGGCATGGGCCCGCTGGACGAGGCGCTGCTCAACCCGGTCGGCTTCCGCCGCGACTGGGACCGGGGTCCGGTCCCGCTGCCGGCCGGCGAGCCCACCCCCGCGATGGTCGCCGCCCTGCGGGACGCCCAGGCGGTGGTCGTCCCGGCCGGCGCCGACCTCCGGACCGTCGCGGGCCTCGCGATGGCCGGGGTGCCGCTCGTCGGCGACGGGTTCGACGAGGTGGAGCTCGACGACCCGCTGCGCCGCGAGGAGCACTCGGTGCGAGTACGCCGCGCGGCGCTGCGCGAGTACTCCTCGCTGGGCTGGCGCCGGCGCGTCGGTGCCGCGACCGGCGTGCGCGTCGCGGCGTACCCCTCGGTGAGCGTGCTGCTGCCCACGCGGCGGCCCGAGCAGCTGGAGTTCGCGCTGCGGCAGGTCGCCCGGCAGCGGGGTGCCGAGCTCGAGCTGGTGCTGGCGACCCACGGCTTCGAGGCCGACCCCGGGCTGGTCCGCGAGCACCTCGGCGACCGGCCGCACACGCTGCTGCCGATGCCGGCCGAGACGATCTTCGGCGACGTGCTGCGCGCGGCGACCGACGCGGCCGCCGGTGACGTGGTCGTGAAGATGGACGACGACGACTGGTACGGCCCCGACGTGATCGCGGACCTCCTGCTCGCGCGGCACTACTCCGGCGCGGAGCTGGTCGGGATGCCCGCCGAGCTCGTCTACCTTGAGCCGATCCGCACCACCGTGCGCCGGCGCGGACCGAGCGAGAACTTCGGCGCGGTCGTCGCCGGCGGGACGATGACGATCGACCGGGCGCTGCTGCGCGCGGTCGGTGGCTTCCGGTCCGTGCCGCGCCATGTCGACGCGCGGCTGCTCGACGACGTCCGGGCGGCGGGTGGCAGCGTCTACCGCACCCAGGGTCTCGGGTACGTGCTCCGGCGTACCGCCGACGGCCACACCTGGGACACCGGTCTCGGCTACTTCCTGACCCGCGCCAGCCTGGCCGCGCAGTGGCGCGGCTTCCGCCCCAGTCACCTGCTGGAGGACTCATGAACCAGCCCCGCGTCCGCCGCAACGACTGGGGCACCCTCGACGCGCCCGCGATCGGGTCGTGGAAGCCCTCGCTCACGGTGTCGGTGGTGATCCCGGCGTACGGCGCGCAGCGGCTGCTGCCGTACGTGCTCGCCGGCCTGGCCGCGCAGACCTACCCCGCGCACCTGCTCGAGGTCGTGGTCGCCGACGACGACCCGCGCAAGCCGCTGGAGCTGCCGGAGGTGCGCCCGGAGCGCACCCGCATCGTCCGGGTCGAGGAGGGCTGGGGCCGTGCGAACGCCTGCCACACCGGCGCGCTCGCGTCCGACGGCCAGGTCATCCACTGGCTCGACGCCGACATGCTGGTCGAGCCCGACGAGGTCGAGGCGCAGGCCCGCTGGCACCACCTCATCGACCACGCGGTCGTGCTCGGCCACAAGTGGTTCGTGGATCCCGCGCCGCTGCTGGCGACGTCCCCGGACGGCCCGCTCCACGACGTCTTCGCCGGCGTCGAGAAGGAGCGGCACTGGGTCGAGGACGTCTGGGACAAGACCGACGACCTGCGTGCGGCCGGCCCGCGCGCGCTGCGGACCCACGTCGGCGCGACGGCGTCGCTGCGGCGGTCGTTGTACGAGGAGTCCGGCGGCATGGACACGAGCCTGCGGCTCGGCGAGGACATCGACCTCGGCTACCGGCTGGCCGAGCAGGGCGCGGTGTTCGTCGCCGACCGCCAGGCGCGCAGCTGGCACCTCGGCCGCTCGCACCAGCAGCACCGGCAGGACGACGTCAACGACTACAACCAGCCGTTCCTCACCGACCGGGTGCCGGACCTGCAGCCGCAGCGCCGCCGCGGCCGGCTCTACACGGTGCCGTACCTCGAGGTCGTGCTCGACACCCGCGGGCAGGACCACCGCAGCGTCCAGGCGGTCGTCGACTCCGTGCTCGCCTCGACCCTCGCCGACCTGTCGGTGAGCCTGCTCGGCGACTGGTCCGGGATCGGTGAGGAGCGGATCTCGCCGCTCGACGACCCGCAGAAGAGCGCCCGGCTGGTGCGCGCGTCGTACGCCGGGGACCCGCGGGTGCACCTGGTCAAGGAGGCCGGTCCGCGCCGGCGCCAGTTCCGGCTCACGCTGGGGAGCGCCGGCTGGGCGCCGGGCCCGGAGACGCTGGCGAACCTCGTGATGCACCTGGAGCGCACCCACCACGGGCTGCGCCAGGTGATGATGCCGGACGGCACGTCCGCCCGGCTCGAGCGCAGCGCGGCCGTCGCCCGCGCCCGCCGGGTCGCGCGCCCGGGAGAGGACCTCGACGACGTGGTCGACGAGCTGTTCGGCAGCTGGTGGGTGGAGGCCGGCGACGCGGGCTTCGAGCCCAGCGCGACGATCAAGCGGCCGCGGCTGCGCGGCACCGCCGGGCCTGCGCAGGACCCGGCCGCCTCCTGGGTCGAGCTCGGCCAGGCGCCCGCGCCCCAGGCCAAGCCCAGGAAGAAGGCCGCCGCTCCGACTCCAGCTCCCGCTCCGCGCTCGTTGAAGGACCGGGTGCGCTCCCGGCTGCGCCGTGGCTGAGCCCTTCGAGGTCCGGGTCGCCGACCTCGCCGCCCTCCGGTCGTACGCCGGCGACGGCGACGTACGCGCCGACGCGGTGCGGCTCGTGGTCGAGACCGCGTCGGCGTCGTTGTCGCTGGTGCCGCGGCCCGAGTGGCCGGCGCTCGTGTCGCTGCGGTCGCGCCGTGCGGGCGACGGCGTGGTGCTGGTGGCGCGGTTCAAGCGGCCGGTGCCGGTCGCGGACGTGGTCGCCGAGGTCGGGCGCCAGGCGGTGTGGCCGTCGGTCGTCGCCCGCCGCCCGGACCGCCTCGACGAGCGGGTCTTCAACCCGATCGGCTTCCGCCCCGCCTGGGAGCGCGGCGTCGTCGACCTGCCGCCCGGCCCGCCGACGCCCGAGCTGGTCGCCTCGCTGCGTGACGCCCAGGGCGTGCTGGTCTCGGCACCTTCTCCCACGGTCGACGCGCTGGCGATGGCCGGGGTGCCGCTGGTCGGCGCGGGCTACGGCGAGGTGGACCTCGACGACCCGCTCGCGCGCGAGGAGCACAGCCTCGTCGTGCGCCGGGCCGCCTTGGACGCGCACGGATCGATCGACTGGCAGCGGTCGGTGTCGGTGGTGCTGGCCACCCGGCGACCGGAACAGCTCGACTTCGCGCTCGCGCAGGTCGCCCGGCAGCGGGGAGTGGACTCACTCGAGCTGGTGCTGGCGCCGCACGGGTTCTCGCCCGACCCGGCCGCGGTCCGCGCCGCGGTGCCGAACGCGTCCGTGCGCGTCGTACCGGCTGAGGCGGACGCGTTCTTCGGCGACGTCCTCAATGCCGCGGCGACCGCGGCGGACGGCGACGTGATCCTCAAGATGGACGACGACGACTGGTACGCCCCCGACGTGGTCGCCGACCTGCTCCGCGCCCGTGCCTACAGCGGGGCCGAGCTGGTCGGGATGCCCGCGGAGTTCCACTACCTCGCGCCGCTGGACCTCACCGTGAAGCGCGGCCACCAGACCGAGTTCTACGCGAAGTTCGTCGCCGGCGGCACGATGATGCTCGACCGCGAGGTGCTGCGGTCGGTCGGTGGGTTCCGGAGGGTGCGGAAGTTCGTCGACGCGCAGCTGCTCGCCGCCGTCACCGCCGCCGGCGGGGCGGTCTACCGCACCCATGGCCTCGGCTACCTGCTGCGCCGCAACGAGTCCGGCCACACCTGGCAGGTCGACATGGACTACCTGCTCGACCCGTCCCGCGTCGAGCGCACCTGGGAGGGGCTCACGCCCTCCCGGCTGATGGAGCTGTAGCCGGTGTCGGAATCACCGGTGCACCGGTGATCCCGTCACTTCTCAGGCGTTGCAACACCCAGGAAGTGCCAGTTTCACCGGTGAACCGGTGAAACCTCAGCGGCGGCCGAGGCCGCGGGCGGTCCAGCCGGCGGCGCGCCAGGCGTCGAGGTCGAGCTTGTTGCGGCCGTCGAGGACCAGCTTGCTGCGGACGACGTCGCCGAGCGCGACCGGGTCGATCTCGCGGAACTCCGGCCACTCGGTGAGGTGCAGCAGCAGGTCGGCGTCGCGGGCCGCGGCCAGCGCGGACTCGGCGTAGTCGAGGGTGGGGAACTTCGCCCGCGCGGTCTCGTTCGCCTTCGGGTCGTAGACCGACACGAGCGCGCCGTGCAGGTGCAGCTGGCCCGCGATCGACAGCGCGGGCGAGTCACGGACGTCGTCGCTGTCGGGCTTGAACGCCGCTCCCCAGACCGCGATCCGGGCGCGGGCGATGTTGCCGCCGAGCATCGACGTCGCGATCTGGACGACGCGGGTGCGCTGGCGCAGGTTGATGTCGTCGACCTGGCGGAGGAACGACATCGCGTCCTCGACGCCGAGCTCGCCGGCGCGGCTCAGGAACGCGCGGATGTCCTTGGGCAGGCAGCCGCCGCCGAACCCGACACCGGCGTTGAGGAACTTGCGGCCGATCCGGTCGTCGTGGCCGATCGCGTCAGCGAGGTCGACGATGTCACCGCCGGCCGCCTCGCACACCTCGGCGACCGCGTTGATGAACGAGATCTTCGTGGCCAGGAACGCGTTCGCGGACACCTTCACCAGCTCGGCGGTCGCGAAGTCGGTCACCACGACCGGGGTCCCGGTCTCGATCACCGTCCCGTAGAACTCGCGCAGCACCTGCTCGGCCCGCTCGGACGCGACGCCGAAGACCAGCCGGTCCGGCTGGAGGGTGTCCTGGACGGCGAAGCCCTCGCGCAGGAACTCCGGGTTCCACGCGAGCTCCGCACCCTCGCCGAGCTTCGTGGCCAGCCGGGCGGCGGTCCCGACCGGGACCGTCGACTTGCCGACGACCAGCGATCCGTCGGTGAGGTACGGCGCGAGCGAGTCGACCGCGGCGTCGACGTACTGCACGTCGGCACCGAGGCCGTCGTGGCGCTGCGGCGTACCCACGCAGACGAAGTGGAGGGAGCCGAAGGCGCCGGCCTCCTCGTAGGAGTCGGTGAAGCGGAGCCGGCCGGACGCCACGTGCTTGGCGAGCAGCTCCTCGAGCGCGGGCTCGTAGAACGGCACCTTGCCGGCGGCGAGCGACTCGCGCTTCCCGGGGTCGATCTCGACGCCGAGGACGTCGTACCCGAGCTCGGCCATGCAGGCCGCGTGGGTGGCGCCGAGGTAGCCGCAGCCGATGACGGTGACGTTCACGCTTTCGAGTCTAGGAGGAGACGGTGGTCACAGCGGTGGCCAGGCGGTGAACGACAGCCTCCAACCGCTCGGCGCTGGTGGCCAGGTTGATCCGCACGTGCCCCTCCAGCCCGGGCTGGTAGTCCGAGCCCGGCCCGAGCTTCACGCCGCGGTCGAGCGCCGCCGCGGCCGGGTCGGCGACGCCGTACGCACGCAGGTCGAGCCACGCGAGGTACGTCGCCTCGAGCGGACGCATCCGCGCCTCGGGGAGCTGCGTGGCCAGCAGGTCGGCGAGCCGCGAGCGCTGGTCGTCGAAGCGCTCGACGAGTGCGGCCAGCCAGGCATCGCACTCGGTCCACGCGGCGACGCCGGCGATCATCCCGAACACCGACCAGGCGTTCTGCGCGGGGATCGGCGCGGCCAGGATGCGCTCCCGGTCGTCGGGGTCGAGCACCACCAGCTGGGCGCCGTGCACGCCGGGGATGTTGAACGACTTCGACGCGCTCGTCACGACGACGGCCGTCTCGTCGAGGGTGAGGTACGGCGTGAACGTCGAGCCCGGCAGCGTCAGCGGCGCGTGGATCTCGTCGGAGATCACCTTGACGTCGTACTCCCGCGCGAGGTCGGCCAGCGCGGCCAGCTCGTCGCGGGTCCAGCAGCGGCCGAGCGGATTGTGCGGGCTGCAGAGCAGGAACGTCCGGGCGCCGGCGGCGAACGCCCGCTCGACCTCGCCGAGGTCCATGGTCGCGGTCTCGGCGTCGGGGTCGAGGGTGACCTCGACGAGCTCGCGCCCGGTGATCCGGACGGCGTCGCGGAACGGCGGGTAGCAGGGCGTCGGCACCACGACCGGACCCGGCGGGCAGACCAGCTCGAGGGCCAGCCGGATCCCGGACATGACCGCGCCGGTCGGCAGCGTCGCCTCCGCCGGCACCTGCCAGCCCCAGTGCCGCTCGGCGAAGCCGGAGAACGCCGCGCCGAGCCCGGCGTCGCCGAAGGCGGGGTACCCGGCGGTGCCGCGTCGTACGGCGGCGACCAGCGCCTCCTCGATCGGCTCGGCCGGCTTGAAGTCCATCTCGGCGACCCATGCGGGGATCACGCCGGGTGCGACCGCGCCCCACTTCAGCGGCAGCGCCGCGCGGGCCTGGTCGTCGGTGAGGTCGCGGATCACCTCGCCATCCAACTACACGGGCGAACCACCCGGGCCAACTACACGGGCCAACTACACGGGCGCGGCTACCGTGGCAGCATGCGGGCGCTCGTGCTGGCCGTGGTGGTGCTGCTGCTGTGCGCCTGTACGCCGGACGAGGACCAGGACGTCGCGCACGTGCCGCCGGCGTCCGCCGGCGCGACCGCCGGGCAGTCGGACCCGCCGACCCCGCCCGCGTGGCAGACCGGGCAGCCCTCGGCGGTGCTGACCAAACGCCCGCTGGTGCTGGCGACCAACCCGCGCCGCGGCCCGATCGACGTGCCCGAGGCGGTCGCCCGCTGGGTGATCGACGGCACGATCACGAACTGGAGGGACCTGGGCCAGCCCGCTGCGCCGCTGACGGTCGACGACCGCAGCCCGGCGCGGAACCTGCCGATGAACACGATCGCGGTGGGCGTCGCCGACGGCGTGGGCCCTGGTGTCCGGGTGGTCGCGGTCGACGGCTTCGACCCGCTGCGCGAGCCGGACCGGTACCCCATCCAGGTGCAGGGGCCCTCGCACGGCCAGGTCACGACGATGACGGTCGTCGGCGACATCATGCTCGGGCGTGGCGTCGGTGGCGGCGCGGCGCTGCGCCCCATGGCGGACCGGCTCGAGTCCGCCGACATCACCATCGGGAACCTCGAGAGCACCCTGTCCGACGCCGGCACGCCGACCCAGGGCGACGACTCGTTCCACGCCGACCCGGCCGTGCGCGAGGACCTCCTGCGCGCCGGGTTCGACGTGCTCGGCCTGGCCAACAACCACCTCGGCGACTACGGGGACACGGCGCTGGTGGAGACGGGGCAGCTCCTGCGGAACGCCGGGTTCGAGACGTTCGGCGCCGGACGAGACCTGGTCGCGGCCAGGCGCCCGGCCGTCGTCGAGCGCAACGGCATCACCTTCGGCTTCCTCGGCTTCAACGCGATCGGTGAGACCCGGGAGGCGGCGCCCGGCCAGCCGGGCGCGCTCTCGGTGAGCATGCCGCCGCGCACCGGACCGCTCGACCGCGCCGAGCTGGACCGGGTCCTCGGCGACGTACGCCGGCTCGCGAAGCGCGTCGACGTCGTGGTCGTGCTGCCGCACTGGGGCGAGCAGTACACGAACGAGCCGTGGCCGGAGCAGCTGCTCGTCGGCCGCCGGCTGGCCGCCGCCGGCGCGGACCTGGTCGTCGGCGGGCACCCGCACTGGGTGCAGGGCGCGTCGCTGGTCGGGGACACGCTGGTCGTGAACTCGCTGGGCAACTTCGTCTTCGACATGGACGGACCGTCGTTCACCCCGGACACCATGGAGGGCCTGGTGCTCGAGGCAACGTTCTGGGACGACCGGCTGATGGCGGCCGACTTCGTGCCGTACCGGATGGACGCGGACTTCGCGCCGCGCGTCGTCAGTCGCACGGACGCGACCCGGATCTACGACCGATTCTGGGAGTTCAGCGGTCTCGGAGCCACGCGGTGAGCAGCCGGCCGACCCGGTCGAGCTGGTCGGGGTCCACGACGGACGGCACGTCGCCGGCCGAGTGGTAGCCGTCGTACGGCGTGCTGCCGACCCGCGCCGCCGGGATGCCCACGACCGCGAACGACTCGTGGTCGCTGGTCGTGTTGAGGCCCACCGTGGTCGGGATGTCGAGCCGCCGGGCCAGCCGCGCCAGCTCGTCGCGGACCCCGGTCGAGTCCGCCGAGAACGCCGCCAGCGGCACCCGGTCGCCGACGCCGACCCGGTCGAGCGACACCATCGCGGTGACCTTTCCGGGCTCCTCGGCGTACCGCTTGGAGCCGAAGTGGTGCAGGTCGCCCGGCCCCACCGGCTCCTCGCCGCCGAACAGCACCAGCACCACCCGCGGCTCGCCGGCCAGCACGCGCGCGAGCTCCATCACGACCGCCACGCCCGACGCGTTGTCCTCGGCGCCCGGTGCGACGGCCACCGTGTCGAGGTGCGCGCCGACGACGACGTGGCGCCGGTCGGGGTCGAAGCCCGGCGGCTCGGCGATCACGTTGACCGACCGGCCGGCCTCGACCGGCACTCCCCAGGAGTCCCCACCCGGCACCGGGAACCGCTGCAGGCGGACGTCGTACCCGGCCCTGGTGAGGTACGGCGTCGCCCAGTCGACCGCCTCGAGGAAGGCCGGCCCGGTCGCCAGCCGGGGACCGATCCGCCCGGCCAGGTGGCGGACCGTCCCCATCGCGCGCGCCGCGTCGAACTCGGCGGGCGGCTCCGGTGTGGGCTCGGGCGTGGGCTCTGGTGTGGGCTCCGGTGTGGGCGCGGACGCGTCGCTGGTCGCGGGCGGTGTGGTGACTGCGGGAGGCTGGGTGTCGACGAGCGGCTCGCTGGAGCAGCCCGTCGCCGCGAGGGCCAGAGCGATCACCGCGAGCCGGCGCACCACAGGCATCGCGCTCGCCGTCGCACGGGCGTTCGACCTCGGGTGCCTGATGACCTCCACACCTGTTCAACGCGCGGCGACGAGCATGGGTTCGGCCGTCCCTGTCGCGTGGCCGAGGTCACGACCTTCGTCCACCAAATGCACGAAGGTCACCACCACCCCTGAGCGTGGTCCTACGCTGAGCGCATGCGTGTACGTCGTGCCCTCGCCACTGCTGCCGTCCTGCCCCTCGCCCTCGCCGCTGCGGCGTGCGCTCCCGAGGAGGACTCCGAGGGCTCGACCGCGACCGACCCGGCCGCGTCGTCGTCGGCCTCCGAGTCCGCGGACACGTGTGCGACCGACTCGCTCCCGGTGCGCACCGCCGGGCAGCTGACCGTCGGCACGGACTCGCCGGCGTACGAGCCGTGGTTCAAGGACAACGACCCGAGCAACGGCGAGGGCTTCGAGTCCGCGGTGGCGTACGCCGTCGCCGAGCAGCTCGGCTTCTCCGCCGACCAGGTCGAGTGGGTGAAGGTGCCGTTCAACAAGTCCTACGCCCCGGGCCCGAAGGACTTCGACTTCGACATCAACCAGATCTCGATCAACCCCAAGCGCGCCGAGGCCGTCGACTTCTCCGACGGCTACTACTCGGCCTCGCAGGCCGTGATCGCGCTCAAGGGCACCGCCGGCGCCGAGGCGACCAGCCTCGAGGACCTGAAGGGCCTGCGGCTCGGCGCCCAGACCGGCACCACCTCGCTCACCGCCATCCGCGACGTGATCCAGCCCGAGCAGGACCCCGCCGTCTACGAGGACACCAACGTCGCGAAGGCGGCGCTGCAGAACGACCAGGTCGACGCGATCCTGGCCGACCTGCCGACGGCGTTCTACATCTCGGCGGTGGAGATCCCGGACAGCGCGATCATCGGGCAGTTCCAGCCCGAGACGGGTGAGCAGGAGGAGTTCGGCATGCTCTTCGAGAAGGGCAGCGCGCTCGTCCCCTGCGTCAACGAGGCGCTGGCGGCCCTCGAGGAGGACGGCACGCTCGACCAGCTCGAGCAGCAGTGGCTCTCCGAGACCGTGGGCGTGCCCGAGCTCCAGTGAGCGACTGGTCGCCCAGCCAGCACGAGCTCGACCGGCAGCGGGTCCGTACCCGGCTCCAGCGGCGCTCGGCCCTGATCGCGACGGCGATGACCCTCCTGGTCTTCGTCGTCCTCGGCCTGATCGTCACCAGCTCGCCGGGCTGGCCGAACGTCAAGGCGTACTTCTTCAGCTGGCCGGACGCGAAGGAGTCGTTCCCGGACATCTGGGACGCGATCTGGCTGAACATCAAGATGTTCCTGATCGCGGAGTTCTTCATCCTGATCTTCGCGATGCTGATCGCGATGGCGCGGGTCAGCCGGTCGCCGTGGCTGATGCCGCTGCGGGTGGTGGCCGTGATCTACACCGACGTGGTCCGCGGCATCCCGACGATCCTGCTGGTGTACCTGTTCGCGTTCGGCATGCCCGCGCTGGAGCTCCAGGGCCTGCCGGACAGCCCGTTCTTCTGGGCGACGGCGGCGCTGATCGTCTCCTACAGCGCGTACGTCGCCGAGGTGTTCCGCTCCGGCATCGAGTCCGTGCACCCGTCGCAGTGGGCCAGCGCGCAGGCGCTCGGCCTGACCCGCGGCCAGACGCTGCGGCACGTGATCATCCCGCAGGCGGTACGTCGCGTCGTACCTCCGCTGCTCAACGACTTCGTCTCGCTGCAGAAGGACACGGCACTCGCCGCCGTCGCGGGTGTCTTCGAGGCGGTCGCGACCGCGCGCGACTACACGCTCTACAACTTCAACTTCACGCCGTACATCGTCGTCGCCTGCTTCTTCATCGTGATGACCGTGCCGCTCGCGCGGCTGTGCGACTGGCTGACCGCGCGGATGCGCCGCCGCGAGCTGGCGGGTGCCCGATGAGCGCGCTGCTGACGGTCGAGGGGCTGCGGAAGTCGTACGGCGAGAAGGTCGTGCTCGACGACGTGTCCCTGTCGGTGGACCAGCACGACGTGATCTGCCTGATCGGCTCGTCCGGCTCCGGCAAGTCGACCCTGCTGCGCTGCCTGAACCTCCTCGAGGACATCGACGACGGCATCATCACGTTCGACGGGCAGGAGATCTCCGACCCGCGCGTCGACGCCCGCGCGCTGCGCTCGCGCATCGGCATGGTGTTCCAGGCCTACAACCTGTTCCCGCACCTGACCGTCCTCGAGAACTGCACCCTCGCCCCGCGCAAGGTCCACGGCGTACGCCGGCCCGAGGCCGAGGAGCGCGCCCGCGAGCTGCTCGCCCGGTTCGGCCTCGCCGACCAGGCCGCCAAGCACCCCGACCAGCTGTCGGGTGGGCAGCAGCAGCGCGCCGCGCTGGTCCGCGCGCTCTGCACGAACCCGACCCTGCTGCTGCTCGACGAGATCACCGCCGCCCTCGACCCCGAGCTGGTCGGCGAGGTGCTGGAGATCGTCAGGGCGGAGGCGTCGGCGGGGATGACGATGGTGCTCGCCACCCACGAGATGGCCTTCGCCCGCGATGTCGCCACCTCCGTCTGCTTCCTGCACGAGGGCCGCATCCTCGAGCAGGGCCCGCCGTCGCAGATCTTCACCGACCCGCGCGAGGAGCGGACCCGGCAGTTCCTGGCGCGGGTGCTGTAGCTGACGACCCGGGTGGGCGGTGTGTCAGCAACCGTTTGGTCGGGGCATTTGGTTGCTGGGTCACCGCTGGCCTGGGCTGACCCCTGCTGGCGGTGTGTCAGCAACCGTTTGAGCCGGGCATTCGGTTGCTAGGTCACCGCCCGCCGGGGCTGACCCCTGCTAGCGGTGCATCAGCAACCGTTCGCCCCGGGCATTCGGTTGCTAGCTCACCGCCCGCCCGGCGATCCGGTCGCGACGGGGACCGACGGCGATCGAGACCGGCAGGAAGAGCTGTTTCCAGTGCTCGCCGAACGTCGGCGGCGGGCCGGAGTATCCGCACGCCAGCAGAGCCCGGTAGACCTCGCCCACCAGGGTGCGAGGTCGAGCGAGCTTCTCCTTGGTCACCTGCACGTACGGGACGCCGGCGCTGCGCAGGAGCGCGTAGCGGTCGAGGTCGCGCACGTACTGATCCCGGTCCTGCTGGTGATGCGCGCCTTCGTACTCCACCACCAGGCCGAGCTCGCGGTACACCAGGTCGCCGATGACCTCGATGTCCTCGCGCACGTCGACGGCGGCGTTCACCTCAGGCGCCGGAAGGCCGGCGAACGACAGCACGGCCCGAGTCTCGCTCTCCAGCAGCGACCGGGAGCGTGCGTCGAGGTGGTCGAGCACCCAGACCGCTTCGTGCGCACCGTCTCGCCACGGCGCAGCGAGGGCGAGATCGCGCACCCCGGACAGCGAGATGTGGCCCCCGCGCAACAGCCAGTCACCGACCTTGATCGCGTCGACCGTCCGGGCCCGCGCGGCGTAGGCGAGGAAGGCGGCCGGGACGACGACCCCGGTCTCGTCGGTCGGAGCCAGCTTCACCGTCCGGTGGAGGAAGACGTCCTCGAGGGCGACGTGGTGGTCCCTCGCGATCACGAAGCGGATCGGTCGGCGGGGTCCGTAGTCCAGACCGAGCTCCTGGATCCGGCTGATGCCGGTCAGGTGGGCATCGGCCGGCAGCGCCAGCCGAGCGGCGGCCCGCCGGTCCGACTCCGACATCTGATGATCCCGGTGCCGCCACACGCCCGGATGAAGGCGCACGAAGCGACTGCCTTGCAGCATCCGGGACGACACTCCGAGCGCGCGTGCCGTCGACCGGGTGAAGGGTCCACGGAGGAGCGGGTCGGGGATGGGGTGCACGATCGGGGTTGTTCCCGGAAGTCAGGGATCTCCGATCGGTCGTCCACAGGGACCGTGACAGCACTTCTGTCATGATGCGGGGCATGGCTGAGTCGACGTACGAGCTGGGACAGGGCACCGGGCCGCTGAAGGGCGTGAAGGTCGTCGAGATCGCGGGCATCGGGCCCGGGCCGCACGCGTGCATGATCCTGGCCGACCTGGGCGCGGACGTGATCCGGGTCGAGCGGCCGGGCGGTCAGGCGCTGGCGGGTGGGGGCGCGCACATGCTGCTCAACCGCGGGCGGCCGAGCGTCGCGCTCGACCTCAAGAAGCCCGAGGCCGTCGAGACGGTCCTCGAGCTCGTCGCGAACGCCGACGTCCTCATCGAGGGCATGCGCCCCGGCGTCGCCGAGCGGCTCGGCTTCGGCCCCGACGACTGCCTGAAGCGCAACGAGAAGCTGGTCTACGGACGGATGACCGGATGGGGCCAGGACGGCCCGTTCGCGCTGGCCGCCGGGCACGACATGAACTACATCGCGATCACCGGCGCCCTGCACGGCCTGGGCCAGGACCCGAGCCGCCCGCACTTCCCGACCAACCTGGTCGGCGACTTCGGCGGCGGGTCGACGTACCTCGTCATCGGCGTCCTCGCCGCGCTCCTCGAGGCGAAGACCAGCGGCAAGGGCCAGGTCGTCGACGCCGCGATCGTCGACGGCACCGCGCACCTCAACACGATGACCGCGGCGTTCCTCGCGTCCGGCGGCTTCAAGGAGCAGCGCGCGGTCAACCTGCTCGACGGCGGCGTGCCGTACTACGACATCTACGAGACCTCCGACGGCAAGCACATGAGCGTCGGCGCGCTCGAGCCGCAGTTCTACGACGCGTTCGTCGACCTGCTCGGCATCAAGGACACCGCCCCGGACCGGTACGACGCCGACCAGGCCGACGCGCTGCGCAAGCTGATCACCGAGACGTTCCTGCAGCGGACGCAGGCCGAGTGGGTCGCGATCTTCGAGGGCACCGACGCCTGCGTGGCCGGGATCATCCCGCTGACCGAGGCCGCCGAGCACCCGCACATGAAGGCGCGCGGCACGCTGGTCCAGCACGACGGCTACCTCCAGCCCGCCCCCGCCCCGCGCTTCTCGCGCACCGGGGCGAGCATCGGCCGGCTGGCCGAGAGCGCCGGCGACAGCACCCGCGACGCTCTGACCGCCTGGGGCATCGACAACGTCGACGACCTGATCGAGTCGGGCGCCGCCGTCCAAGCATGAAGCCGTTCCTGTTCCTCGGCACCCGCGCCGAGGACGACACCGCCGACAGCGAGTACGCCGCTGTGCTCCGGTACGCCGGCCTCGACGAGCGCGACGTACGCCGCGTCCGCCTCGAGCGCGACCCGCTCGGCACGGTCGACCTCGACGACTGGTCCGGGATCATCCTCGGCGGCGGGCCGTTCAACTCCAGCGACCCCGAGGACATCAAGTCCGCGGCGCAGAAGCGCGCCGAGGCCGAGCTCCGCGCGCTCGCCGAGCGCGTGGTCGACGCGGACTTCCCGTTCCTCGGCGCCTGCTACGGCGTCGGCGTGCTCGGCGGGCTGCGCGGCGGCCTGGTCGACCGGACCTACGGCGAGCCGATCTCGGCAGTCGCCATCACGCTGACCGAGGCCGGCCAGCAGGACCCGTTGCTCGGCGTGCTCCCCACGACGTTCGACGCGTTCCTCGGCCACAAGGAGGCGGTCTCCCGCCTGCCGGACGGCGCGGTCCTGCTCGCGAGCAGCGCGACCTGCCCGGTGCAGGCGTTCCGCCTCGGCCGCAACGTCTACGCCACCCAGTTCCACCCCGAGCTCGACGTCGAGGGGCTGTGCCTGCGCATCGACGTCTACCGCCACCACGGCTACTTCGACCCGCCGGAGCTCGCCGAGGAGATCCAGGCCATGGCGCGCACCCAGCACGTCGAGCACCCGCAGCGGATCATCGAGGGCTTCGTCCGGCACTACTCCAATTGACAGATATTCAGTAAGGTCGGTCCATGACGGAGCGCCCCGAACACATCGACGTCCTCATCGTCGGCGCCGGCCTCTCGGGCATCGGAGCGGCCTGCCGGCTGCGCACCGAGCACCCCGGGAAGTCGGTCGCGATCCTCGAGGCCCGCGCCGCCAGCGGCGGCACGTGGGACCTGTTCCGCTATCCGGGCATCCGCTCGGACTCCGACATGTTCACGTTCGGCTTCAAGTGGCGGCACTGGGAGGGCGACGTCGCGCTGGCCGACGGCCCGTCGATCCTGGAGTACGTCCGCACCGTCGCCCGGGAGTACGACGTCGACCGGCTGATCCGGTACCGGCACCGCGTCCTCAGCGCGAGCTGGGACTCCGACACGAGTCTGTGGACCGTCGAGATCGACCACGACGGGACGCCGACCACGCTGACGACCGGGTTCCTGTGGGGCTGCGGCGGCTACTACGACTACGACGAGGGCTACACCCCGGAGTTCCTGGGCCGCGCGGACTTCCGGGGCGAGGTCGTGCACCCGCAGCACTGGCCGGAGGACCTCGACTACGCGGGGAAGAAGGTCGTCGTGATCGGCTCCGGCGCGACCGCCGTGACGCTGGTCCCGGCGATGGCGAAGGCGGGCGCCGAGCACGTGACGATGCTGCAGCGCAGCCCGACGTACGTCCTGTCCCTGCCCGGCCGCGACCCGGTCGCCACGCGGCTCCACCGGCTGCCCTCGAAGCTGAGGTACCAGATCGTCCGGTGGAAGGCGATCCTGCTGACCGTCGCGACGTACCAGCTCGCGCAGCGCCGTCCCGCGTTCGTGAAGAAGGTGATCCGCGCCGGCGTCGCGAAGCAGCTCCCGGCCGGCATGGACGTCGACACCCACTTCAAGCCGGCCTACAACCCCTGGGACCAGCGGCTCTGCTTCGTGCCGGACGGCGACCTGTTCAAGGCGTTCCGTGCGGGTACGGCCTCGGTCGTCACCGACCACATCGACCGGTTCACCGAGACCGGCATCCGGTTGCGCTCGGGCGAGGAGCTCGAGGCCGACGTGATCGTCACCGCGACCGGCCTCAAGCTGAAGGCGATGGGCGGCGTCGAGCTGACCGTCGACGGCGAGCCGGTGAAGATGCCGGAGACCCTGACGTACAAGGCGCTGATGCTCAGCGACGTCCCCAACTTCGTCTTCACGATCGGCTACACGAACGCGTCCTGGACCCTGAAGGCCGACCTGGTCGCCGACTTCGTCTGCCGGCTGCTGCGCCACATGGACGAGCACGGCGTACGACGGGCCGTGGCACCGCGTGACCCGTCGGTCGGCGAGGAGCAGCTGATCTCCTTCAGCTCCGGCTACATCCAGCGGGCGCTCGACGAGCTGCCGAAGCAGGGCGACCGCGAGCCGTGGAAGCTGCGGCAGAACTACCTCAAGGACCTCCGCGCGATCAACCGCCTCCCGATCGACGACGGCGTCCTGACGTTTCGCTGAGCCGCCGACCGGTCACTGCCTCGGTATGGGACTCAAGGACAAGGCAGAGAACAAGATGGACGAGCTCAAGGGCCAGGGCAAGGAGTCGGCCGGCAAGGCGACCGGCGACCGCGACCTCGAGGCCGAGGGCAAGGCCGACCAGACCGAGGGCAAGGTCAAGCAGGCCGGCGAGCACGTCAAGGACGCCGCCAAGGACGTCAAGGACGGCCTCACCAAGTAACCAACGGCACAGCGCGACGATGCCGGTCGGACGGGCTGCGTCCTCTACACTCGTGGACGCAGCCCGTTCCGTCTTGCCTCGGGCTTTGCGCGGCCCTCATGCGGCTCGCGCCTTCCTTCTCGGGAACCATCTGGCGAGACACGCCAACAGTGAGTGATCCCCTCTTGTCTTCTGCAGTCTCCGCTGCGGGCTTCGCCGATCTCGGTGTGCCCAGCAGCCTCGTCTCCATCCTCTCGGACCTCGGCATCACCGACCCGACTCCCATCCAGCGCGCCACGCTCCCCGACTCGCTCGCGGGCCGCGACGTGCTCGGCCGTGGCCGCACCGGCTCCGGCAAGACCTACGCGTTCCTGCTCCCGCTGGTCGCCCGGCTCACGCAGTCCGGCCGCCCGGCGCGGTCCAACAAGCCGCGCGCCGTCGTGCTCGCGCCGACGCGTGAGCTCGTCGCCCAGATCGAGGACTCCCTGCGCCCGCTCGCCCAGGCGGCCGGCCTCACCACGATGACCGTCTTCGGCGGCGTCGGCCAGAACCCGCAGGTGCAGAACCTGCGCCGCGGCGTCGACATCGTCCTCGCCTGCCCCGGCCGGCTCGAGGACCTGATGGGCCAGGGTCACTGCGACCTCGGCCAGGTCGAGGTCACCATCCTCGACGAGGCCGACCACATGGCCGACCTCGGCTTCCTGCCCGGCGTGCGCCGGATCATGGGCAAGACCCCGCGCGACAGCCAGCGGCTGCTGTTCTCGGCCACGCTCGACAAGGCGATCGACACCCTGGTCAAGCAGTTCCTGCGGAACCCGGTGACCCACCAGGCCGACTCGGCGCAGTCGCCGGTCGCGACCATGGACCACCACGTACTGCACGTCGCTCGCGAGCACCGCGTCCCGGTGCTCGTCGACCTGACCAGCGCGCCCGGCCGCACCGTGGTGTTCACCCGCACCAAGTACGGCGCCAAGGCGCTCGCCCGCCAGCTCAACAAGAGCGGCGTACCCGCCGTCGAGCTCCACGGCAACCTGAGCCAGAACGCCCGCACGCGGAACATGGACGCCTTCCACTCCGGCAAGGCCTCCACGCTGGTCGCGACCGACATCGCTGCCCGCGGCATCCACGTCGACGACGTGTCGCTCGTCGTGCACGCGGACCCGCCGGTCGAGCACAAGGCGTACCTGCACCGCTCGGGCCGTACGGCGCGCGCGGGCAACAAGGGCACCGTCGTCACGCTGATGACCGACGAGCAGGTCCGCGACGTCCGCGACCTGACCCGCGCGGCCGGCATCAAGCCGACCACGACCAAGGTCGTCGGCTCCAGCCACGCGATCCTGGCCGAGCTCGCCCCCGGCGAGCGGGTCCTGGTCCCCGGCGGCCTGGCCGTCGAGGCCCCCGAGAGCAAGCCCCGCCCCAAGACCGCCGCCGGCGGTGGCGGTGGCGGTGGCCGCAACCGGTCCCGCGGTCGCCGCGGCGGCTCGGCGACGAAGTCCACCGGCGCGAAGAGCACCGGCTCGGCGACGAAGTCCACCGGCGGCAAGCCCCGGCGCCAGTCCGGCCAGGCGGCCTCGGCCGGTGGCCAGAAGCGGCACAGCGCCTCGACGTTCAGCTCCGGACGCCGCTGACCATGAGGGGAAGCCGCCGGGCCGCGCTCGTCGGCTTCCTCCTCGTCGGCACCGCGCTGCTCGGCCTGTCCTTCGGGATCGAGCCGGGCAGCGCGTGGTTCTACCCGTCCGCGCTCGCCCTTGCGGCGACGTGGGCCGCCGGCGCCTTCGCCAGCGGCCCGGTACCGCTGGGTGAGCGCACGGTCGTGCGCCCGCTGCTGGTGGGCGCGCTCCTGGCGGGCGTGTTCCTGCTGGGTGCGCTCGTCCTGCGTGAGCTGTCGCTGTTCGACGACCAGGTGTCCTCGGTGACGGCGTACGCCGACCGGGGCTCCGGTCCGCTCATCGTGGCCGTCACCCTGGTCACCGGCCTGGCCGAGGAGCTGTTCTTCCGCGGCTCGGTCTACGCGGCGTTCACGCGGCGACCGGTCCTGGGCAGCACGCTCGTGTACGCCGTGGTCACGCTCGCGACGGGCAACGTCGCGCTCGTCGCGGCCGCGGCGGTCCTCGGCCTCGTGGTCGGGCTGGAGCGCCGGTCGTCCGGCGGGGTCCTGGCGCCGGCGATCACGCACATGACCTGGTCGCTGGTCATGCTCCTCGCGCTGCCACAGCTCTTCTGACCGCCTCGGCGTACGACAGCGGCTCGCCGGGCAGCAGGTCCCGGATCGCGTCCTCGGTGACGACCACCTCGGTCCCCATCGAGTCGATCAGGTTCCGCCCGGTGGTCGGGTCGACGTTGGTCACGAACGCGATCCAGTACGACGACAGCCGCGGCGTCAGCACCGGGACCGTGATGACCGGCACCGAGCGTCCCCGGATGACCTCGCTCGCCTGCTGCAGCATCTCGACGTACGTGAGCCGGTCGGCGCCGCCGATCTCGAAGGTCCGGCCCAGCGCCTCCTCGAGCCCGACCACGCCGGCGAGGTAGCGCACCACGTCGTCGACGGCGATCGGCTGGGTCAGGGTCGACGCCCACTTCGGGACCACCATCGCCGGGAGGTTCTTCACGAGCTGGCGGGTCATCTCCCACGAGATGCCGCCGGCGCCGACCACGATCGCGGCGCGCAGCACCGTCACCGGCACGCCGGCCTCACCGAGCAGCCGCTCGACCTCGCGCCTGGACCGCAGGTGTGCCGAGAGGGTGGCGTCGTCCGGGCCGAGCCCGCCGAGGTAGACGATCTGCCGGACCCCGCACGCCGCGGCGGCGAGCCCGAAGGCGCGGGCCGCCTCGGCGTCCTTCTCGGCGAACGCGTCGTCGTCGAGCGAGTGCACGAGGTAGACGGCCACGTCGATGCCGTCGAGGGGGGCCGCCAGCGAGCCCGGGTCGCTGACGTCGCCGGCGACCGGCTCACCCTCGCCGTCGTACGTCTCGGGGTGCCGGGTCATCGCCCGCACGTTCCAGCCTCGCTCGAGCAGCGCCGGCACCAGCCGACTGCCCACGAAGCCGGTCGCACCGGTCACGAGCACGGTCGGGCCTTGTCGGTTCACGACGGGTACGTACCCACGTGGGGACCTTCGACCCCTCCCATCCGGCCGCTCGCCGTCCTAGCCTCGAAGCATGAACGACGACAACGAGCTGCACCCGCAGGAGTGTTGGGACCTGCTGCGTGCCCAGGAGTTCGGTCGGCTCGCGTTCACCGTGGTCGACGAGCTCCACATCACCCCGATCAACTACGCCGTCGACGGGGAGACCCTGCTCTTCCGCACCGCCGCCGGCAACAAGCTCTTCGGCGTCGAGCTCGGCGGCGAGGTCGCCTTCGAGATCGACGAGATCGGCGACGAGGAGGCGACCAGCGTCGTCGTGCGCGGCCGCGCCCGGCACCTCGAGGAGGACGAGGCGCACCGCGCGGACAACCTCCCGCTGCGCCCCTGGGTCGGCACGGACAAGCCGAACGTCGTCGAGATCGTCCCGACCGACGTCACCGGCCGCCGGTTCCCGCTCAGCCGTCCCTGGCTGCGGATGCGGACCTAACGGCGCGGGCGGCGGCTGCGCGCCTCGACCTGCTCGCGGCGGGTCTCGTCCATGGCCGCTTCGTACGCCGACACCAGGCTCGCGATCGACAGCGGCTTGATCCGCTCGACGACCTCGCGCAGCGTCTCGGGGGACGCGCCGGACTCCTTGTAGACCGGCCAGACCATGGTGCGGAAGAGCTCGTTGAGCTCCTTGGCGATCTGCCGCCCGTGCTCGGCGTACACGTCCGCGGCGGCGAGCGCCGCCTCGGTCGGGAAGCCCAGGTCGAGCAGGCCGAGGCCGACCGAGAGCTGGGAGACCGCGACCTCGTAGCGGCCGCGCTTGGTGCGGAACACGATGCCGAGCGCCGCGAGCGTCGCGAGGTCCTCGTCGCTGAGCGTGCGGCCGGTACGCCGGTCGAGGTCGGCGCGGGACATCTCGACCGGCCGGTCCACCTGCCACGGGGCGAGCATCGTGCGGTGCAGCGCGATGTCCTCGGGGGAGGCGTCCGCGGGGATGCCCGCGACGTACTTCTCGATCGCCGACAGGGTGAAGCCGTGCGCCTGCAGCTCCTGCACCAGCTCGAGCCGGGCGACGTGGTCGGCGCTGTAGTAGCCCGACCGGCCGCGCCGGATCGGCGGGGGCACCAGGCCCTTGGTCGTGTAGAACCGGATGTTCCGCACGCTCATGCCGACGCGCTTGGTCAGGTCGTCCAGGGTCAGCAGCTCTCGCAGCGACTCCACGCTCTCCTCCATGACCCTCCTCACACTGACCGATCTTGACGGTGACAGTAATAGTGTCACAATCGGTCCATGGCTGAGGCATTCGTGTACGACCACATCCGAACTCCCCGCGGCAAGGGCAAGAAGGTCGGCACCTTGCACGAGGTGAAGCCCGTCGACCTGATCGTGGGCCTCCTCGACGAGATCAAGGAGCGCAACCCCTCCCTCGACCCGAACCGCGTCGACGACGTCGTGCTCGGTGTCGTGTCCCCGATCGGCGAGCAGGGCGGCGACATCGCCAAGACCGCCGCGCTCAAGGCCGGCTACCCCGAGACCGTGGCCGGCGTGCAGCTCAACCGCTTCTGCGCCTCCGGCCTCGAGGCGGTCAACCAGGCCGCGTCCCGCGTCCGCGGCGGCTTCGAGGACCTGATCCTCGCCGGCGGCGTGGAGTCGATGAGCCGGGTGCCGATGGGCTCCGACGGCGGCGCCTGGGCATCCGACCCGGCCACCGCGCTGAAGACCGGCTTCGTGCCCCAGGGCATCGGCGCCGACCTGATCGCCACGCTCGAGGGCTGGAGCCGCGCCGACGTCGACGCGTACGCCGCCGAGTCGCACCACCGCGCCGCCAAGGCCTGGGCGAACGGCTACTTCGCGAACGCCGTCGTACCGGTCCGCGACCTCAACGGCCTCACCGTGCTCGACACCGACGAGACGATCCGCCCCGACACGACCCCCGAGGGCCTGGCCGGGCTCAAGCCGAGCTTCGCCGACATCGGCGCGCAGGCCGGCTTCGACGACGTGGCGCTCGAGAAGTACCACTGGGTCGAGAAGATCAACCACGTCCACCACGCCGGCAACTCGTCCGGCATCGTCGACGGCGCCGCGCTGATGGCGATCGGCACCGAGCAGGTCGGCATCGACCTCGGCCTCACCCCGCGCGCCCGCATCATCGCGACCGCGGTGTCCGGTGCGGACCCGACGATCATGCTCACCGGCCCGGCGCCGGCGGCCCGCAAGGCGCTCGCCAAGGCCGGCCTCGAGGCCAGCGACATCGACCTCTGGGAGATCAACGAGGCGTTCGCCGCCGTCGCCATGCGTTTCATGCGCGACATGGGCATCAGCCACGAGGTCACCAACGTCAACGGCGGCGCGATCGCCATGGGCCACCCCCTCGGCGCCACCGGCGCGATGATCCTCGGCACGCTCGTCGACGAGCTCCAGCGCCGCGACCTGCGCCGCGGCCTCGCCACGCTCTGCGTGGGCGGCGGCATGGGTATCGCGACGATCGTGGAGGTCGTCTGAGCGCGAAGCGCTCCGACGACCGGCCACGATCGGGCGATACGTCGGTGGTCGAGCAAGCGGCGCGGCTGAGGAACGAAGCCGCGACCCGCGTGTCGAGACCCGGTGACACGACCGCCCCCCTGAACCACTGACCTTCCTTCAGCTGAAGAGGACGAACCAGACATGAGCAGCACCAGCACCGAGAACCAGACCGCCGTCCGCTACGACCGGGACGCCGACGGCATCGTCACCCTGACGCTCGACGACCCGACGGCGAGCGCCAACACCATGAACGACCTCTACATCGAGGCGATGGCCGCGTGCGTCCAGCGCCTGTACGACGAGGTCGACGACGTGACGGGCGTCGTGGTCGCCAGCGCGAAGAAGACCTTCTTCGCCGGCGGCAACCTCAAGAACATGGTCCAGGCGACCAAGGCCGACGCCGCGTCGGTGTTCGAGCTCGGCGAGACCGTCAAGGCCAGCCTGCGCAGGCTCGAGCTGTACCCGCGCCCGGTCGTCTCCGCGATCAACGGCGCCGCCCTCGGCGGTGGCTTCGAGATCTGCCTGGCCACCAACCACCGGATCGCCGTCGACGACCGGTCGGTCAAGATCGGCCTGCCCGAGTCGACCCTCGGCCTGCTCCCGGGTGGGGGCGGCGTCACCCGCATCGTCCGGCTGCTCGGCCTCCAGGCCGGCCTGATGGACGTGCTGCTCACCGGCACCCAGTTCAACCCGGCCGCCGCTAAGGAGAAGGGCCTGGTCGACGAGCTGGTCGCCACCCGCGAGGAGCTCGTCCCCGCTGCCAAGGCGTGGATCAAGGCCAACCCGGAGGAGAGCCAGAACCCCTGGGACAAGCCCGGCTACAAGATGCCCGGCGGCTCGCCGACGTCGCCCGCGCTGGCCGGCTTCCTGCCCGCCTTCCCGGCGCTGCTGCGCAAGCAGACCAAGGGCGCGGTCTACCCCGCGCCGCGGGCGATCCTCGCCGCCGCGGTCGAGGGCGCGCTGAGCGACTTCGACACCGCGTCGCGGATCGAGTCGCGCTACCTGACGAACCTGATCGTCAACCAGGGCTCGAAGAACATGATCCAGGCGTTCTTCTTCGACCTGCAGGCGATCAACGCCGGCAAGCTCCGCCCGCAGGGCATCGAGCCGTACACCGCCACGAAGGTCGGCGTCCTCGGCGCCGGCATGATGGGCGCCGGCATCGCGTACTCGTGTGCCCGCGCCGGCATGCAGGTCGTGCTGAAGGACGTCGCCCTCGAGAGCGCCGAGAAGGGCAAGGCGTACTCCGAGAAGATCAACGCCAAGGCCGTCTCGCGCGGCAAGCTCACCGAGGAGAAGTCCCAGGAGCTGCTGGACCGGATCACCCCGACCGCGGACCCGGCCGACCTGGCCGGCTGCGACCTGGTGATCGAGGCCGTCTTCGAGGACCCGTCGCTCAAGCAGCAGGTCTTCGCCGAGATCGCGCCGTACGTGAACGCCGACGCGCTGCTGTGCTCCAACACCTCGACGCTCCCGATCACCGAGCTCGCCGCGGGCGTGGACCGGCCGGCCGACTTCATCGGCCTGCACTTCTTCAGCCCCGTCGACAAGATGCCGCTGGTCGAGATCATCAAGGGCAAGGAGACCTCGGACGTCGCGCTGGCCAAGGCTTACGACGTGGTCCAGCAGATCCGCAAGACGCCGATCGTCGTCAACGACAGCCGCGGGTTCTACACCTCGCGGGTCATCGGCACCCAGGTCATGGAGGGCCTCGCCATGCTCGGCGAGGGCGTCCACCCGGTCTCGATCGACCGCGCGGGCACCTCGGCCGGCTACCCGGTCGGCCCGCTCCAGCTCAGCGACGAGCTGAACATGGAGCTGATGGCGAAGATCCAGAAGGCGTCCGCCGACGCCGCCGAGCGCGAGGGCCGCTCGTGGGAGCCGTCCGCCGGTGAGCAGGTCGTCGCGAAGATGATCGAGCTCGGCCGCCCGTCGCGTCTGAAGGGCGCGGGCTTCTACGACTACGACGAGAACGGCCAGCGCCAGGGCATCTGGCCCGGCCTCGCCGAGGCGTTCCCGGTCGCGTCGGAGATGATCCCGATCGAGGACATGCGCGAGCGGATGCTCTTCATCGAGGCGCTCGAGACCGCGAAGTGCTTCGAGGAGGGCGTGATCGAGTCCGCGGCCGCCGCGAACATCGGCTCGATCATGGGCATCGGCTTCCCGCCGGTGACCGGTGGCGCCGCGCAGTACATGCAGGGCTACGAGAACGCCGCGGGCCAGGTCGGCCTCGGCGCGTTCGTCGCCCGCGCGGACGAGCTGGCCGAGAAGTACGGCGAGCGCTTCCGCCCCACGCCGTACCTGCGGGACCTGGCTGCTTCCGGCGGGTCGTTCCCGGCCTGATCGCCGCCTGCCCCTGGTTCAGCGCGAGCTGAACCAGGGGTGGTGCAGGTCGTAGAACGTCGCGCCCTGCATCGCGTAGTCGAGCTCCCTGCGGACGTCCTCGGGCGGTTCCGTCTGCTCACCGCTGCGGGCGCTCGCCTCGTCGGTGAAGGCCACGGTCTCGGTGAAGGTGCCGTCCGGCTCGATCGCGAGCGTCGCGCCGAGGATGTCCGGGCGCATCCGCTTCAGCTCGGCCTGGTCGGACGTCATCAGCCGGCGCAGCCGGGCGGGATCGTCGACCTTCCCGCGGATGACCTGGACGAACCCGGCGTCGTCGGACCCGCCGTCGAACAGCAGGACCACGTCGTCGCAGTCGTGGAACTCCACCGGCCCGTCGAAGCAGGCCATCATCTCCTCGGCCCATCGGCCCTGCTCGGGGCGCTCGGAGTTGG
The DNA here is from genome assembly GCF_022761125.1 of Nocardioides sp. SR21. Lineage (GTDB taxonomy): Bacteria > Actinomycetota > Actinomycetes > Propionibacteriales > Nocardioidaceae > Nocardioides. The sequence goes on from NZ_JAKWJR010000012.1 coordinate 98,443, forward strand.
CCATCGCCGCCTCGCGGTCCTCGAACCGGACGACCGCCATGAACAGGTCGTCGTCGGTGAAGCCGTAGGTGCCGCCGAGCCAGCCGTCCGCTCCCGGGGCGAGCTGCTGGGACCAGCGGTCCAGGACGGCCTGGAGCTCGTCCTGTCGGGTGCATCGACCCTGGATGATCTGGATGAACATCTTTCGACGTTACGCCTCGACGACCGGTCCGGTCATGGCCCAGATGGGGGAGCCCTCTAGGGTCGGCGACCATGGGCGTGGTGATCCTGGTCCGGCACGGTCAGGCGTCGTTCGGCGCGGACGACTACGACGTGCTGTCCGAGACCGGTTGGGAGCAGGGCCGGCTGCTCGGCCGCTGGCTGGGTGAGCGTGCGGTCGCGCCGACCGCGGTGCTCCGCGGCGGGATGCGCCGGCACCGCGAGACGGCCGAGGCGGCGGGATGGGCGCCCGAGGAGGACCTCGGGTGGGACGAGTTCGACCACCTGTCGGTCGTCGCCGCGGACCCGGACCACCCGACCGGCGAGCTCGACCGGCGCGGGTTCCAGCGCGCGTTCGAGCAGGCCACCGCCCGGTGGACGGGTGGCGGTTTCGACGACGAGTACGCCGAGTCCTGGCCCGGGTTCGTCGACCGGGTGCGGTCCGCGCTGGACCGCGCCGTCGCTCGGGCCGGTGCCGGGGAGACCGTCGTCGTGGTCACCTCCGGCGGGCCGATCGCGGTCGCCTGTGCGGCACTGGCCGACCCGGACGCCGACGCGGCGTCGTACGCACGGCCGTGGCACCGGTTCAACACCACGATCGTGAACGCGTCGTTCACCCGTGTGGTGGTCGGCTCGACCGGTGCCCGGCTGCTGACGTTCAACGAGCACCCGCACCTCGAGGGCGACGCGCTGACCTACCGCTGAGCTAGATGCTGCCGTTCAGCAGGTCGCGCAGCCGCCCGAGCACCCGCGTGCTGTCGGCCCGGATGCCGTCGTGCTCGTACTCGTTGGTGACCCAGGCCCGCACGTTCCCGACCCGCTCCGCGGTCTCGAGCTGGAGCCCGGAGTCGACGTACATGTCGTCGAAGTAGACCGCGGCCGCGACCGGGACCTCGTTGGCCGCGAGCCGGTCGACGTCGTACAGCAGCGGCCAGTCGTCGTACGACGCCAGCAGGTCGGCCGCGCCGCGGAACGGCCGCAGTGCGGCGATCTCGTCGAACATCCAGGAGAACATCGTCTCGCCGGTGAACAGCAGCGGGTCGGCATCGGCGGCGAACTCCGGGCGCTGCGCGATCGCGCGGTCGGCGGCCCAGGCGGTCGGGCCGATGCCGGGGCGGCCGTACATGTACTCCTGCAGCGGGAACAGCGGCTGGTCGATGAAGCCGGTCTCGGCCATCACCTGGTGCAGGAAGCCGTCGGAGAGCCGGTCGCCGTGCCAGGCGCCCTCGAGCAGCCAGTGCACCTGCTCGTAGCCGTAGCTCATCCCGAACAGCTGGCCGAGCAGCCGCAGCCGCCGGCTGGTGAGCCGGTCGCCGTCGGGCAGCCGCACGTCGTGCTCGTCGAGGTGGTCGGCGATGCGCCGGACGGCCGCGACGTCGCCGGGGTAGCGGCGGTAGAACGCGTGGTTCTTGCCGGCGATCCGCGGGAACGTGCGGGCGTAGACCTCGTCGGCGGTCGCGGTCAGCCCGGGCAGCCCGCCGGTGACGTAGCAGCCGAGCAGCCCCTCCGGCGCCTGCGACAGGTAGGTCATCGTGATGAAGCCGCCGTAGCTCTGGCCGAGCGTGTACCACCGCTCGCCGCCGGCGACCTGCCGCCGGAGGACCTCGAGGTCGCCGACGATGCCGTCGGTGCGGAAGTGGCGGAGGTACGCCGCCAGCTCGGCGTCGGTGCGCCCGCCGACGGTCTTGGCGGAGATCGGCGTGGAGCGGCCGGTGCCGCGCTGGTCGAGCAGCAGCACCCGGTGGTGCTCGGCGGCCGCCGTGACCCAGCCGCCGCCCGCGCCGCCAGGCCGGGGCGACGCCGCGCCGGGACCGCCCTGGAGGAACACCAGCCACGGGAGGTCCTCGCCCTCGTGGCCGGCGGCGACGACCTCGCGGGCGAACACCTCGATGGTCCCGGCGTCCGGGTCGCGGTGGTCGAGCGGCGCCTCGACGACGTGGTCGGTCAGGACGAAGCCGGGGATCCGCGTGCTGGTCACCGGGCCGAGTCTAGGAGTTGATCCGGAGATACATACCGGGTATACATACTCGGTATGTCGGTGAAACAGGCCCTGTTGGCGCTCCTCGAGCAGGGGCCGCGGTACGGCTACCAGCTCCGGACCGAGTTCGAGCAGCGGACCGGGTCCACCTGGCCGCTCAACGTCGGGCAGGTCTACACGACGCTGACCCGGCTCGAGCGCGACGGCCTGGTCGAGGCCGACGGGGCCGACGGTGAGGGCCACGTGGTCTACCGCGTGACCGACGCCGGCCGCGACGAGGTGGCCGCGTGGTTCACCACGCCGGTCGCACGCACCCAGCCGCCGCGCGACGAGCTCGCGATCAAGCTCGCGCTCGCGGTCACGACCCCGGGCGTCGACGTCGGCACCGTGATCCAGCAGCAGCGGTCGGCCACGATGGCCGCGCTCCAGGACTACACCCGCCTGAAGCGGGAGGGCGACCTCGACCTCGCCTGGGGACTGGTGCTCGACTCGCTGGTGTTCTCGGCCGAGGCCGAGATCCGCTGGCTCGACCACTGCGAGGCGCGGCTGCGCCGGGCGGCGCTCGAGAGGCCGACACCGGTCGCCACGAACGTCGAGACTCCGGAGGTCGCCCGATGAACCCCCTGTCGAGCACCGTGCTGCACCTCGACACCGTCACCCGGATCCACGGCGAGGGCGCCACCGAGGTGCGCGCGCTGCGCGAGGTCTCGTTCCGGGTCGCCGCGGGCGAGCTGGTCGCGGTGATGGGGCCGTCCGGCTCCGGCAAGTCCACGCTGCTCACGATGGCCGGCGGCCTCGACGCCCCGACCTCGGGCACGGTCTCGGTCGAGGGCGTCGACCTCGCGACCCTCGGCAACGCCGGCCGCGCGCGGATGCGGCGTACGTCGGTCGGCTACGTGTTCCAGGACTTCAACCTGATCCCGGCGCTGAGCGCCGTCGAGAACGTCGCGCTCCCGATGGAGCTCGACGGGGTGCGTTCCCGTGCCGCCCGGGCGGCCGCCCGCGCCGCGCTCGAGGAGGTCGGGATCCCCGAGCTCGCCGACCGGTTCCCCGACCACATGTCGGGTGGGCAGCAGCAGCGGGTGGCGATCGCCCGCGCCGTGGTCGGCGAGCGCCGGCTGATCCTCGCCGACGAGCCCACGGGGGCGCTCGACAGCGAGACCGGCGAGGAGATCCTGCGGCTGCTGCGTGCCCGCTGCGACGCCGGGGCGGCCGGCGTCCTCGTCACGCACGAGGCACGGCACGCGGCCTGGGCGGACCGGGTGGTGTTCCTGCGCGACGGCGTGGTCGTCGACGAGACCGGCGCCGACCCGGCCGACGTCCTGCTCGAGTCCCGCCGATGAGCTCCTGGCGTCTCGCGATCCGCCTCGCCCGGCGCGACGCGCTGCGCGCCCGCGGCCGGTCGATCCTGGTGCTGGTGATGATCGCGCTGCCCGTGCTCGCCGTGACCGCCGCCGACGTGGTGATCCAGACCCAGGAGGTCACCGGCGTCGAGGCGCTCGACCGCCGGCTCGGCACGGCCGACGCGCAGGTCACCGTCCCGGCCGAGGGGCGGCCGATGGTGCAGCGCTTCGACCCGATGGACGGCGCGACCACGGTCGGGGGGAAGCCGGACCCGCCCACGGAGGCCGAGATCTCCGCCGCGCTGGGCGGCGCCCGGCTGGTCGAGGAGCGGGTCGGCAGCGTCTCGTACGCGACCGACAAGGGGATCGGGTACGTCGAGGTGACCGAGGTCGACCTGCGCGACCCGGTCGCCGACGGCCTGTTCGAGCTGACGTCGGGGCGGCTCCCCGAGACCGCCGGCGAGGTGGTCGTGAACGACGCCGTCCTGGACTCGGGGTACGCCCTCGGCGACACGCTCGACCTCGGCAGGCAGAACCCCGCGCCGACGATCGTCGGGATCGCGGACTCCGCCTCCCTGCGGACCGCCCCCACGGCGGCCGGTCCGATCGGCAGCCTCGGGCTCGACGCCCGCAACGGTGCGTCGCCGGGCTGGCTGGCGGAGGGCGGACCGGTCTCGTGGGACGCCGTGGAGGCGCTCAACACGATGGGCGCGCTCGTGCTCTCGCGCGCCGTGATCGAGGACCCGCCGCCCGCCTCGGAGATCCCCGAGGAGCTCAACTGGGACTCGGGCGACGACTCGATGGTCGCCGCGGTCGCGCTGATCGTGGTGATGGCGCTGCTCGAGGTCGTGCTGCTCGCCGGCCCGGCCTTCGCGGTGACCGCCCGCCGGCAGGCGCGCAGCCTCGCGCTGATGTCCGCCACCGGCGGCACGCCCGCGCAGAGCCGCCGGGTCGTGCTGGCCGGCGGACTGGTCCTCGGCGGCGCCGCGGCCGTCCTCGGGGTCGTGCTCGGGATCGGCGCCGGCTGGCTGCTGCTCCCGGTCGTGCAGCGCTGGTCGAGCCACTGGTTCGGCCCCTTCGACGTGCCGTGGCCGCACGTCGCCGGGATCGCGATGTTCGGCCTGGCGAGCGCGGTGCTCGCCGCGGTCGTGCCCGCGTGGATCGCCGCCCGCCAGGACGTCGTCGCGGTGCTCGCCGGTCGCCGGGCCGACCGCCCGCCGTCGGTGCGCTCGCCGATCCTGGGCGTCGTCCTGCTCGGCATCGGCGTCGCGATGGCGGCGTACGGCGCCGCCGCAGGCTCCGGGAGCGGCGAGTTCCTCATCGCCGGCTCCGCGATCGTCGCCGTCCTGGGGATGATCCTCGTGGTGCCGGTCGTCGTGGCGGGCGTGGCCCGGGCGGCGGGCCGGCTGCCGCTCTCGACGCGGTACGCCGCTCGCGACGCGGCGCGCCACCGCACCCGCACCGTGCCCGCCATCGCCGCGGTCGCGGCCACCGTCGCCGGCGTCGTGACGCTCGGGATCGGCCTCAGCAGCGACGAGGCCGAGAACGAAGGCACCTACACGCCGAGCCTGGCCATGGGCCAGGCCGCGGTGACCGGGTACGACCTCCGCCCGGCGGCCTGGGACGAGCTGGCCCGGGTGGTGGACCGGGAGCTGCCCGGCGCGACCGTGACCCCGATGACCGGGGTGGGCGGCGAGGACTGGGTCGACCTGCAGGAGCCGGGCGGCAGCGCCCCGCTGCTCGACGAGATGTCGGTCGGGTTCGGGTCCTCGATGCTCGTCGGTCGGTCCGTCCCTGACCTCGTCCCCGGCATCGCCGCGGCCGACCGCGAGCGAGCCGCGGCCGTGCTCGCCGACGGCGGGGTCGTGGCGTTCACCGACCACGACGTCGCGGGCGACGAGATCGAGCTGATGGCCGGCGAGCGGGGGACCACGATCCGGGTGCCGGCGGCGTACGTCCGCTTCCAGGACGACACGTACCCGACGCTCGCAGCCGTCGCCTCGCCGGAGGCGGTGGAGCGGCTCGGGGTCGACGTCGGCACGGTCGCGGTCGCGGTCGCCGGCGCCGACGTCTCGACCGAGCAGGAGCAGGACGTGACCGAGGCGGTCGCCGCGGTCAACCCGAACGCCGGGTTCTACGTCGAGCGCGGCTACCAGGCCGAGGAGAACACCCGGATCGTGCAGTTCGTGCTGGCCGCGCTCGGCGCGATCCTGATGCTCGGCGGCACGCTGACCGCCACGTTCCTCGCGCTGTCCGACGCCCGACCCGACCTCGCGACCCTGTCCGCCGTGGGGGCCTCCCCGCGACGCCGGCGCTCGATCGCGGCGTCGTACGCCCTGGTCGTGGGGTTCGTCGGCGCGCTGCTCGGCGCGGCGGTCGGGTTCATCCCCGGCATCGCGATCACCTACCCGCTGACCGCGCCGGCGTACACGGACACCGGGCCGTACCTCGACGTGCCGTGGGCGTTGATCGTCGGCCTGGTCGTGGGTCTGCCGCTGCTCACCGCCGCGATCGTCGGGCTCTGCACCCGCGCCCGGCTCCCGATGGTGGCGCGGCTCGACTGAACAAAAAGACAGGCTTGACTGTTTGTTGATGCGCGGGGCATGCTGACGCCGTGACAGTGACGCGCGTGCCTCAGGAGGAGCGCACCCGGTTGATGCGGGCACGGCTGCTCGAGGCGACCGTCGACTGCCTGGTCGAGCGCGGCTTCGCGGGTACGTCGACCACGCTCGTCTCCGAGCGCGCCGGGGTGAGCCGGGGCGCGCAGCTCCACCACTTCCCGACCAAGAACGACCTGGTCGTCGCCGCCGTCGAGCACCTCGCGGCGAAGCGGGCTGAGGCCCTCGTCGCGGACGCCGCCAAGCTGCCGGGCGGGCCGAGGCACACCCGCGCGGTGCTGCAGATGCTCGCCGACCACTTCACCGGGCCGGTGTTCAGCGCCGCGCTCGAGCTGTGGGTCGCCGCCCGCACCGACCCGACCCTGCTCGCCGCGGTGTCGCCGCTCGAGCTGCGGGTCGGCCGCGAGACGCACCGGATGACCGTCGAGCTGCTGGGCATCGACGAGTCCCAGCCCGGCGCCCGCGAGCTGGTGCAGGCGACGCTCGACCTGGTCCGCGGCCTCGGCCTCGCCAACACGATCACCGACGACACGCGCCGCCGCGCGCGCATCCTCGACCGCTGGGCCGACGTGCTCGACAAGGAGATCGCATGACCCTGCTCGACGACCTGCTCGGCGACCTGACCGCCGAGGGCGACCGGCTCTGGGCGGCGGTGTCCGGCCTGGACGCCGACGGCTGGGCCACCCCGACCCCGGCGGCCGGCTGGACCGTGGCCACCCAGGTCGCGCACCTGCTCTGGACCGACGAGGTCGCGACGATCGCGGCCACCGACTCCCCAGAAGGCAAGGACGCCTGGGACGCGATCGTGCTGGAGGCGATCGCCGACCCGATGGGGTACGTCGACGCCCAGGCGCACGAGGTCGCCAGGCTCGCGCCCACCGCACTGCTCGCCCGGTGGGGTGCGGCGCGCGACGGCCTGAAGACCGCCCTGCAGGAGCTCCCCGACGGTCAGAAGATGCCGTGGTTCGGCCCGCCGATGTCGGCGGCGTCGATGGCGACCGCGCGGTTCATGGAGACCTGGGCGCACGCGCTCGACGTGTACGACGCGCTCGGGGTCGCCTACGAGCCGACCGACCGGATCCGGCACGTGACGCACCTCGGGGTCCGCACCCGGAACTTCGCGTTCTCCGTGCACGAGCTGGAACCGCCGGCAGAGGAGTTCCGCATCGACCTGGTCGCGCCTTCCGGCGACGTCTGGTCGTGGGGACCCGAGGACGCGGCGCAGACCGTCACCGGCTCGGCGTACGACTTCTGCCTGCTCGTGACCCAGCGCGTGCACCGCGACGACACCGACCTGGTGGCCGTCGGTGCGGACGCCGAGAAGTGGCTGACGATCGCGCAGGCGTTCGCCGGGCCCGCGGGCGAGGGGCGAGCCAAGCGATGAGGATCGGCAACTGCTCGGGGTTCTACGGCGACCGGCTCTCCGCGATGCGGGAGATGCTGGAGGGTCGCCACGAAGATGGGCAGAGCCTCGACTACCTGACCGGTGACTACCTGGCCGAGCTGACCATGCTCATCCTCGGCAAGGACACCATGAAGGACCCGTCGCTCGGGTACGCCAAGACGTTCGTCCGCCAGCTCGAGGACTGCCTCGGCCTGGCGCTCGAGAACGGCGTCAAGATCGTCAGCAACGCCGGCGGGCTCAACCCGGCCGGCCTCGCCGACCGGGTCCGCGAGGTCGCGTCCGGCCTCGGGCTCGACGTGAACGTCGCGCACGTCGAAGGTGACGACGTCCGGAGCCTCGGCTTCGCGAACGCCCTCACCGCGAACGCCTACCTGGGCGGCTTCGGCATCGCTGCGGCCCTGCGCGAGGGCGCGGACGTCGTCGTCACCGGCCGGGTCACCGACGCCAGCGTGGTCGTCGGCCCGGCCGTCGCCCACCACGGCTGGACGCCGACGTCGTACGACGAGCTCGCCGGTGCCGTCGTCGCCGGGCACGTGCTGGAGTGCGGCACCCAGGCGACCGGCGGCAACTTCAGCGGGTTCCGCTCGCTGCCCCACGACGGCAGGCCGCTCGGCTTCCCGCTCGCCGAGATCGCGGCGGACGGCTCGAGCGTGATCACCAAGCACGTCGGCACCGGCGGCGCGGTCACCGTCGACACCGTGACCGCCCAGCTGCTGTACGAGATCCAGACGACGCGCTACCTCAACCCCGACGTGACCACGCACCTCGACTCGATCGAGCTGCGCGAGACCGGCGCCGACCGCGTCGAGATCAGCGGCGTGCGCGGGGAGGCGCCGCCCGAGCGGCTCAAGGTTTGCGTCAACGAGCTCGGCGGCTTCCGCAACACCGTGGAGTTCGTGCTGACCGGCCTCGACATCGAGGCCAAGGCCGACTGGGTCCGCGAGCAGCTCGCCCCACGGCTGACCGCCACCGAGGTCGCCTGGACGCTCGGCTCGGTCCCGGCTCCGGACGCGGACACCGAGGAGGGCGCGTCCTGCCTGCTGCGCTGCACGGTCAAGGACGCCGAGCCCGACCCGGTCGGCCGCGCGTTCACCGGCCCGGCGGTCGAGCTCGCGCTGGCGTCGTACCCCGGGTTCACGATGACCGCCCCGCCCGCGCAGCCCACGCCGTACGGCGTCTACCGGCCGGAGTACGTCGACCGCGCGTCGGTGACGCACACCGTCGTGCACGCCGACGGTCGTCGTGAGGTGATCGCGGACCCGACCGAGTTCGCCGAGCTCAGCGGTGAACACGGCGTCCGGCCGTCGCCGTTCCCGGCGCCCTCGGACTCGATGACCCGCCGCGCGCCGCTCGGCTCCTTCGTGCACGCGCGCTCCGGCGACAAGGGCGGCGACGCCAACCTCGGGCTCTGGATCGTCAATGACGGTTCCGAGAAGTACGACGCCCGGGTCACCTGGCTGCAGAAGCTGATCACGGCGAAGAAGGTCCGCGAGCTGGTCCCGGAGGCCGCCGACCTCGACGTCGAGGTCTACGTGCTCCCGAACCTCGGCGCGGTCAACGTGCTGATCCGCGGCCTGCTCGGCGACGGTGTCGCCGCGTCGACGCGGTTCGACCCGCAGGCCAAGGGCCTGGGCGAGTGGGTGCGCTCGCGGATGGTGCACATCGACGAGGCGGTCCTGTGATCCGCGACCTGGGCGCGGAGTTCACGCGCCGCGAGGTCGTCGACCACCTCCAGGAGTGGGAGGACGCCGGCGACATCCCGCGAGAGCTGCACCTGGCGGCCGCCAAGCAGGGCCTGCTCGGCGTCTCCTTCCCCGAGTCGGTCGGCGGCGAGGGCGGCGACATCCTCGACAGCGTCGACCTCCAGGAGGGCATGTTCGAGGCGGGCGCGAGCAGCGGTCTGATGGCCGGCCTGTTCACCGGCGGCATCGCGCTGCCGCACCTGGCCGCGCACGGCTCGCCCGAGCTGGTCGACCGCTTCGTGCGACCGACGCTGGCCGGCGAGAAGATCGGGGCGCTCGCGATCACCGAGCCCGGCGGTGGCTCGGACGTCGGTGGCATCCGGACGACCGCCGTACGCCGAGGGGACGACTACGTCGTCAACGGCGCCAAGACGTTCATCACCAGCGGCGTGCGCGCGGACTTCGTGACCACCGCGGTCCGCACCGGCGGCCCGGGAGCGGGCGGGGTCAGCCTGCTGGTGATCGAGAAGGGCACGCCCGGCTTCACCGTCGACCGGTCCCTGAAGAAGATGGGCTGGCACTGCTCCGACACCGCCGAGCTGTCGTTCGTCGACGTGCGGGTGCCGGTGACGAACCTGGTCGGCGAGGAGAACGGCGGGTTCGCCCAGATCGCCGAGCAGTTCGTGGTCGAGCGGATCGCGCTGGCCGTGCACGCGTACGGCATCGCCGGCCGTTCGCTCGAGCTGACCGCCGCGTACTGCCGCGACCGCGAGACGTTCGGCAGGCCGCTCGTCGAGCGGCAGGTCGTGCGGCACAAGCTCGTCGAGATGCGCCGGCAGGTCGAGGTCGCGCGCACCTACACGCGCGAGGTCGCCCGCCGGCACGCAGCCGGCGAGTTCGTCGTGGCCGAGGCCTGCCTCGCGAAGCAGACCGCGGTGGACTGCGCGACGTACGTCTGTGACCAGGCCGTCCAGCTGCATGGCGGGACCGGCTACATGCACGGGACCGAGGTGGAGCGGCACTACCGCGACGCCCGGATCCTGCCGATCGGAGGAGGCGCGAGCGAAGTGCTGGCAGATCTCGCAGCGAAGCTGCTGGGGTACGCATGACCACCCCAAGAAACCGCGGGCTTCCCCCGCTTCGCTCCTCCACCCCGCGCTTCCCCGGGGACCCCGGATGAAGGGCGAGGTGACGGTGCGGATGGACGCGCCGCCCGAGAAGGTCTGGGCGCTCGTGTCCGACGTGACCCGGATCGGGGAGTTCTCGCCGGAGACGTTCGAGGCGCGGTGGACCCGCGGCTCGACCGGACCCGAGGTGGGCGCCTACTTCAAGGGTCACGTGAAGCGGAACGGCGTGGGCCCGACGTACTGGACGCCGTGCCGGGTCACGAAGTGCGTGCCGAACGAGCTGTTCGAGTTCGCCGTCGGCACCGAGGAGGTCCCGATCAACAACTGGGGCTACCGGATCGAGCCGGACGGCGACGGGTCGCTGGTGACGGAGTACTTCCGGCTCGAGCCCAAGCCCTACCTGCGCGCCTACTGGTTCCTGCTCGGCAAGCTCCGCGGCCGGACCAACGAGAAGGGCATGCGCACCACCCTCGAACGCATGAAGGAGGTCGTCGAGCGATGAGCGGTCTCGACAAGCTCGACCACCGGACGGCGATGCTGGAGAAGCTCGCCGCTCTCGACACCGAGCACGCCAAGGCGGTCGCCGGTGGCGGGGAGAAGTACGTCGGGCGCCACCACGCGCGCGGCAAGCTGCTGCCGCGGGAGCGGATCGAGCTGCTCATCGACGAGGGCTCGGCGTTCCTCGAGCTGTCACCGCTGGCCGGCTGGGGCTCGGAGTTCCCGGTCGGCGCGTCCGTGGTCACGGGCATCGGCGTCGTCGAGGGCGTCGAGTGCATGATCACCGCGAACGACCCGACGGTGAAGGGCGGCGCCTCGAACCCCTGGACGGTCAAGAAGATCTTCCGAGCCTCGCAGATCGCCGAGGAGAACGGGCTGCCGACGGTCTCGCTGGTCGAGTCCGGCGGCGCGGACCTGCCGACCCAGAAGGAGATCTTCATCCCGGGCGGCAAGCTGTTCCGCGACATCACGCGCGCCAGCGCCCGCAAGGAGCCGACGATTGCGCTGGTGTTCGGCAACTCGACCGCTGGTGGCGCCTACGTGCCCGGCATGTCTGACTACACGGTGATGGTCAAGGAGCAGGCCAAGGTCTTCCTCGGGGGTCCGCCGCTGGTGAAGATGGCGACCGGCGAGGAGTCCGACGACGAGTCGCTCGGCGGTGCCGAGATGCACGCCCGCACCTCGGGTCTCGCCGACTACCTCGCCGAGGACGAGCGGGACGCCATCCGCATCGGCCGGCGCATCGTGGCGCGGCTCAACTGGCGCAAGGCCGTGGCCGCCCCGACGTCGTGGGCCGAGCCTGACGAGGACACGGAGGGTCTGCTCGACCTGATCCCGGCCGACCTCAAGGAGCCGTTCGACCCGCGCGACGTGATCCACCGGATCTGCGACGGCGTCTCGGACACGAACGGTGTCGTCTTCGACGAGTTCAAGCCGCTCTACGGCCCGTCGCTGGTGACCGGCTGGGCCAAGCTGCACGGCCGCTCGATCGGCATCCTCGCCAACGCGCAGGGCGTGCTGTTCAGCGCCGAGGCGCAGAAGGCGACGCAGTTCGTGCAGCTCGCGAACCAGACCGACACCCCGCTGCTGTTCCTGCACAACACCACCGGCTACATGGTCGGCAAGGAGTACGAGCAGGGCGGCATCATCAAGCACGGCGCGATGATGATCAACGCGATCAGCAACTCCACGGTCCCGCACCTCAGCGTGATCATGGGCGCGTCGTACGGCGCCGGGAACTACGGCATGAACGGCCGTGCCTTCGACCCGCGCTTCCTCTTCACCTGGCCGTCGGCGAAGTCCGCGGTGATGGGCCCCGCCCAGCTCGCCGGCGTGCTCGAGATCGTCGCGCAGCAGTCGGCCGAGGCGAAGGGCCAGCCGTTCGACGCCGAGGGCTTCAAGGGCATCAAGGAGATCGTCGAGGCCCAGATCGAGGAGCAGTCGATGCCGCACTTCCTCTCCGGGATGCTGTACGACGACGGCGTCATCGACCCGCGCGACACCCGGACCATCCTCGGCATCTGCCTGTCCGTCATCGAGAACCAGCCGATCGTCGGCACCGACCGGTTTGGAGTGTTCCGGCCTTGATCACACGACTGCTTGTCGCCAACCGCGCCGAGATCGCGTCGCGGGTCTTCCGGACCTGCCGCGCGCTCGGCATCGAGACCGTGGCGATCCACTCCGACGCCGACGCGGCCCTGCCGTACGTCCGCGAGGCCGATGCTGCCGTGCACCTGCCCGGCAACGCGCCGTCCGAGACCTACCTGCGCGCCGACCTCGTCATCGAGGCCGCGAAGCGGTCCGGTGCCGACGCGATCCACCCGGGCTACGGCTTCCTCTCGGAGAACGCCGAGTTCGCCCGCGCGGTCGTCGACGCCGGCCTGACCTGGGTCGGCCCGGCGCCGGAGTCCATCGACGCGATGGGCTCGAAGATCGAGGCCAAGCGGATCATGAAGGCCGCCGGCGTCCCGATCCTCGAGGCGCCCGCCGACCCGACCGAGGCCGACCTGCCGCTGCTGGTCAAGGCGTCGGCCGGTGGCGGTGGCCGCGGCATGCGCGTGGTCCGCTCGCTCGCCGAGCTCCAGAGCGAGATCGAGAAGGCGCGGGCCGAGGCGGCGTCCGCGTTCGGCGACGGCACCGTCTTCGTCGAGCCGTACGTCGAGCGCGGCCGGCACGTCGAGGTGCAGGTCGTCGGCACCAGCGTGTACGGCGACCGGGACTGCTCGCTGCAGCGCCGCCACCAGAAGGTCGTGGAGGAGGCGCCCGCGCCCGGCCTCAGCGACGAGGTCCGGAAGGCGCTCCACGACGCCGCGCGCAAGGCCGCAGAGGCGATCGACTACCGCGGTGCCGGCACCGTCGAGTTCCTCTACGACCCGGAGTCCGAGCGGTTCTGGTTCCTGGAGATGAACACCCGGCTCCAGGTCGAGCACCCGGTCACCGAGCTGGTGGCGGGGGTCGACCTGGTCCAGCTCCAGATCGTCGCCGCCGAGAACGACTGGACGATGGGCTGGGTCGACCCGCCGAGCAGCCACGCGATCGAGGTGCGGCTGTACGCCGAGGACCCGGACGCCGACTACCAGCCGCAGAGCGGCACGCTGACCACGTTCGAGATCCCGGTCGAGGAGGGCATCCGCGTGGACGCCGGCTTCGAGTCGGGCAACACCGTGTCGACGCACTACGACGCGATGATCGCGAAGGTCATCGCGCACGCGCCGACCCGGGAGGCCGCGGCCCGCAAGCTCGCCGGCGTACTCAGTCGGGCGAAGATCCACGGGCTCGTCACCAACCGGGACCTGCTGGTGCAGATCCTGCGGGACCCGACGTTCATCGCTGGACAGGTGAGCACCGACTTCCTCGGTGGCTTCGAGACGGGCGCTAGCGCGCCTTCCTCAACCACCGACGCCGCCGTCGCTGCGGCGATCGCGCTGGCGGAGCAGGCCAAGGCGGCGCGCACCGTCCAGCGCGGGATCCCGGTCGCCTGGCGCAACGTGGTGTCCCAGCCGCAGCGCACGGAGTTCGAGGACGTCTCGACGGGCTCGACGACCGTGGTCGAGTGGCACGGCGCCTACCGCGTCGACGGCCACACGGTCGTGACGGCGGGGCCGGCAGAGGTGACGCTGGAGACCGACGGCGTGCGGACGACGTACGCGGTCGCGGTCGACGGCCTGGCGGTCGACGTCGACAGCCCGCGCGGACACGTGCGGCTGACGCGGGTGCCGCGGTTCGTGGACCCGGCCGAGCAGGTCGCCAGCGGCAGCCTGCTGGCGCCGATGCCCGGCACCGTCGTCAGCGTCGCGGTCGAGGCCGGCCAGGCGGTGACCGCCGGGCAGCCGGTCGTCGTGCTCGAGGCGATGAAGATGCAGCACACCGTGAAGGCGCCGACCGACGGCGTCGTCACCCAGATCGATGTGAAGGCCGGTGCGCAGGTCGCCGCCGGCGAGGTTCTCGCAGTAGTGGAGGAAGAATCATGACCGTCGCGTTCAGCGAGTCCGAGGAGCGCCAGGAGCTGCGCAAGGCCGTGGCCAAGCTGGCCTCCAAGTACGGCCGGGACTGGTTCACCGAGAAGGCCCGCGCCGGCGAGAAGACGACCGAGCTCTGGCTCGAGATCGGCAAGAACGGCTACCTCGGCATCAACATCCCCGAGGAGTACGGCGGCGGTGGCGGTGGCATCGGCGACATCGCGGCCGTCTGCGAGGAGCTGTCCGCCCAGGGCTGCCCGCTGCTGCTGATGGTCGTCAGCCCGGCGATCTGCGGCACCATCATCAGCCGCTACGGCACCGAGGACCAGAAGCAGCGCTGGCTGCCGGGCATCTGCGACGGCACCAGCACGATGGCGTTCGCGATCACCGAGCCCGACGCCGGCACCAACACCCACAACATCACCACCACCGCCCGCAAGGACGGCGACGAGTGGGTGCTCAACGGCCGCAAGATCTACATCTCCGGCGTCGACGAGGCCGACAACGTGCTCGTGGTCGCGCGGGCCGAGGACTCCAAGACCGGCAAGGTGAAGCCGGTGCTGTTCGTGGTCCCCACCGACGCCGCCGGCCTCGAGGCCAAGGCGATCCCGATGGAGATCGTCAGCCCCGAGCTGCAGTTCACGGTGTTCCTCGACGACGTCCGGCTGCCGGCCGAGGCGCTCGTCGGCGACGAGGACGGCGGCCTGGTGCAGCTGTTCGCGGGC
The DNA here is from genome assembly GCF_022761125.1 of Nocardioides sp. SR21. GTDB lineage: Bacteria > Actinomycetota > Actinomycetes > Propionibacteriales > Nocardioidaceae > Nocardioides. Next base: position 113,475 of record NZ_JAKWJR010000012.1, read on the forward strand.
CTCAACCCCGAGCGGATCATGGCCGCCAGCTTCTCGACCGGCCTGGCGCGCTACGCGCTCGACCGCGCGACGGCGTACGCGAAGGAGCGCACCGTGTTCAAGGACGCCATCGGTGCCCACCAGGCCATCGCGCACCCGCTCGCGCAGTCGCACATCGAGATCGAGATGGCCCGGCTGATGACCCAGAAGGCCGCCGCGCTCTACGACGCCGGCGACGACATGGGTGCCGGCGAGGCCGCGAACATGGCGAAGTACGCCGCCGCCGAGGCCGCCTGCGACGCCGCCGACCGCGCCGTGCAGACCCACGGGGGCAACGGGATCACCCAGGAGTACGGCATGGCCGGCCTCCTGGTCGCCACCCGCGCCGGCCGGATCGCCCCGGTCAGCCGCGAGATGATCCTGAACTTCGTCGCGATGCACTCGCTGGGACTGCCCAAGTCGTACTGAACGTGTCACAGTCGAGGGGATGACAGACGACAGCTGGACCAACGGCGGCTCGGCCGCGCTCGCGACGTACGCACCCGACGTCCTGGACTCCTACGGACTGCTGGTGTCGGTCCGCCCGTCGGGGGTGCACGACGAGATGCTCGAGTCGCCGGCGGTCGTGGCGTTCGCCGAGCAGTTCCGCGTCGACGTCGCGCGGATCGACGAGTCCGTGCGAGCACGGTTCCTGGACGAGACCGGTGGCCACGCGGCGGCGATCGTGAACATGGTCTGGATCGCCGACGTCGCGCCCCGGATCCGGGAGGCCCTCGACGCGTTGTTCGGGCCGTCCGCCGAGTGGCCGGGACGGCGCCGGTACCCGGTCGCGGACACCGCCGTCGCGGTCGGCGCCTTCCTGGACTCGGTCGCGCGGTACGACGAGGTCCACCACGACCACTCCAGCGACCGGCCGGACGCGGCGAACGCCGCGCTGGCCCTCAGCGACGCCATGGTCCGGTCGCCGAGCGCCATCCCGGCCTCGGTCGTGGAGGCGATCCACGAGCTGCTCACGCCCGAGCAGGCCGTCGACGTCGTCCTGGACGGCGCCCGCCGCTCCGCCGAGAAGATCGAGACGGCGCTCGCGGCCTGACTCCCGGATCGAACGTGTGTTCGATAGAGTGGGGTCGTGGCCAGGATCCGGAGCAGCGAGAGCGCGAGCATCCTGCACGCCGACCTGGACTCGTTCTTCGCCTCCGTCGAGCAGCGTGACGACCCGCGGCTGCGCGGCCGGCCGGTTATCGTCGGGGGCGGCGTGGTGCTGGCGGCCAGCTACGAGGCCAAGGCGTACGGCGTGAAGTCCGCGATGGGTGGGCGGCAGGCGGCCCGGCTCTGCCCCGACGCGATCGTCGTACCGGCCCGCTTCTCGGCGTACGTCGAGGCCAGCAAGCAGGTGTTCGACATCTTCAATGACACCACCCCGCTGGTCGAGGGCATCTCCATCGACGAGGCGTTCCTCGACGTGACCGGCCTGCGCCGCCTGGTAGGAGAGCCGGAGGAGATCGGCGTCGCGCTGCGCACGCGCGTGCGCGAGGAGGTCGGGCTGCCGATCTCGGTGGGGATCGCGCGCACCAAGTACCTCGCCAAGGTCGCCAGCGCGGTCAGCAAGCCCGACGGCCTGCTGCGGGTGGCGCCCGAGCTGGAGGAGGAGTTCCTCCACCCGCTGCCGGTCGAGCGGCTCTGGGGCGTCGGGGCGATCACGGCCGGCAAGCTGCACGCCGAGGGGATCCGCACGATCGGCGAGCTGGCGGGCCGCGAGGAGCGCGAGCTGCACTCGACCGTGGGCCGGGCCGCCGGCCGGCACCTGTGGGCCCTGGCGAACCTCCTCGACCCGCGGCCGGTCGAGGTCGGCCGACGGCGCCGCTCGATCGGGTCGCAGAGCGCGATGGGGCGCGCCGGCCGACCCAAGTCCCGCGAGGAGCTCGACGCCCTGCTCGCCGGGCTCGTCGACCGGGTCGCCCGCCGGCTGCGCGCGGGGGAGCGGATCGGGCAGACGTTCACGCTGCGGCTGCGCTTCGACGACTTCACCCGCGCGACGCGGTCGGCGACCCTGCGGCACTCCACCGCGACGACCGCGACCTGGCTCGAGACCGGTCGCCGGCTGCTCGCCGACAACTGGCCGCTGATCGAGGCGCGCGGCTGCACGCTGCTCGGCATCACGATCTCCGGCCTCACCGACGGCCGCTCCCAGCAGCTCGAGCTGCCGCTGTGGCCGGAGGTCGACCACGAGACCGGCCTCGACGCCGCGCTCGACCGGGTGCGCGACCGGTTCGGCTCGACGTCCGTCACCCGGGCCGTGCTCGTCGGCCGCCGCACGGGGCTCGAGATGCCGACGCTGCCGGACCCGGGGCCACTAGCCTGACCGCGTGCCGCCACCGTCGACGCTGCCCGACTCCTTCGGCGCCGTCGCGGCCGCGCGGCGCGCGCTGGACGTCGACCTGTCCGACCCGCGGGTGGTGGCGTTCGCCGAGCAGTTCGCCGCGGACGTGTCGGTGATCGACGACCAGATGCGGTCGGCGTTCCTCGAGGCCATCGGGCCGGCGGCGTTCGAGGCGGTGCAGGCGATCTACGTCGACGACTTCTGGCCGCGGGTCTCGGCCGTGCTCGGGGTCGAGCCCCGCACCGCCGAGAGCGGGCAGCTGTGGCCGGCGCTCGAGGAGTTCATGCGCGAGGTCGCCCGCCTCGACGCGCTCGACCCGGTGACGACCGAGCTGGTCCGGCTGCGCGGCGCCCGCCAGCACGACTGCCGGGTGTGCCGGTCCCGCCGCTCGATCGCGGCGATCGAGCACGGTGCCGACGAGGCGACGTTCGACGCCGTCGACCGGTACGCCGACAGCGACCTGCCCGACGCCGCCAAGGCCGCGCTCGCGCTGACCGACGCGATCATCTGGACGCCGTACGCCGTCCCCGCGGACGTGCTCGCGGCGGCACGGGCGCACCTCACCGAGGACCAGCTCGCCGAGGTCGTGCTCGACGTGACCCGCAACGCGGCGAACAAGATCGCCGTCGCGCTCGGCGCCGACGCGGCCACGGTGAGCGACGGCGTGGAGCTGTTCCGCACCGACGAGAACGGCAACCTGACCGTCGTGACGGCAGATCCTCGGTAGCGTGTCCGAGTGGCACGGGTCATCGACGCTGTTGACGACGCTCAACGGCGTTGGTCCGTGTTCGGCTACCCGCTCGGCGTGATCTACAAGTACTTCGACGACCAGGGCAACTACCTCGCCGCGATCATCACGTACTACGCGTTCATCGCGATCTTCCCGCTGCTGCTGCTCGGCTCGACGATCCTCGGCTTCTTCCTCGAGGGCGACCCGGAGCGCCAGCAGGAGCTGCTCGACTCGGCGCTGGCTCAGTTCCCGATCATCGGTGACCAGCTCGGCACGCCCGAGGGCCTGACCGGGTCGACGACGGTGATCATCGTCGGCTCGCTCGTCGCGTTGTACGGCGCGCTCGGGCTCGGCCAGGCGCTGCAGAACACCCTCAACGTCGCGTGGGGAGTGCCGCGCAACAGCCGGCCGAACCCGGTCATGCTGCGACTGAAGAGCCTGTTCCTGCTGGTGACCGCCGGCGTCGCGATGCTCGCGATCTCCGCGCTCTCGATCCTGGTCAGCCACACCGAGGTCTTCGGCGAGAGCCTGTCCTCCTACCGCTGGCCGATCATCGTGCTGACCGTCACCGTCAACACCCTGGTGCTGACCGCCCTGTTCCGCGTCGGCGCCGCCCGCAGCCACAGCATCTGGACCGGCTCGGTCCCCGGCGCGGTCGTCTCGTCCCTGCTCTGGGTGGGGCTCCAGTCGATCGGTGCCCTCTACGTCACGAACGTGATCACGAAGACGACCGGCATGAACCAGACCTTCGCGCTGGTCCTCGGTCTCATCGGCGTGATCTGGCTGGCTGCCGCCATCGGCGTCTTCGGCATCGAGGTGAACGTCGTGCTCGACCGGCGCCTCTGGCCGCGTGCGCTGCTGACGCCGTTCACCGACCGGGTGAGACTCACCGAGGCCGACCAGCGGGCGTACGCCAGCTACGCGAGGGCCCAGCGCCACAAGGGGTTCGAGACCGTCGAGGTCACGTTCACCGACTCGATGAAGCTGCGCGTCGTCCAGCGGGAGCCGGACGACGACGCCGATCACGCGTCGTAGTGCACCAGGTCCGGCCAGCGCTCCGACCAGGAGCCGACCGGGCCGTCGCAGACCCACACGCCCGCGCCCTCCTCCTCGTTGTCGGCGCCGGCGTCGTTGTGCAGCGTTGCCGCGCGCTCGCAGCCCTCGAACTCCTCGGGCTCGACGTCCCACCCGACGACCACGACCGGTGACGCCGACTCGGGCGGCGGCCCCCACTCGCGCCAGCCGTTGTGGCCGCTGTAGACCGGGGCGCCCACGTCGTACCACTCCATCGCGCCGGCCTCGCCGTAGTTGCCGGTGAAGACGACCGCGCCGTCCGGGAGGTCCGCGACGACCGCGCGGACGGTCTCGGCGTGGTCGTCCCAGCCGATCGTCTCGAGCTGGTCGACGTCGAGCTTCGGGTAGCTGTCCACGTACGTCTGCTCGGGCAGCACCGGGATCACGGCCGGCCACGCGACGACGGCGGAGAGTGCGAGGACGGCGCCGGCGACGGCGGTACGCCGGCCGGGCCAGCGCTCGGCCAGTGCGACCGAGCCGGCGGCGACCAGCGGCACCACGAGGCCGGCGAGGTAGTAGCCCTTGCCGCCGGTCACCACGAACACCAGCAGGATCGCGAGGAACCCGACGGCGACCGGCCGCGCGCGGACCCAGGCGGGGCGGCGCAGCAGCTCGACGATGCCGAAGATCCAGAGGGCGCCGATGACCGGGCTGAACATGATGAGCGCCTGGCCGAGCAGCTCGATCCGGCCGCCGACCCCGCCGTACTCCTCCGAGATGTCGGCGGACAGGTCGAGCACCGGCCAGTCGTGCGCGTGCTGCCACAGCAGGTTGGGGATCCACAGCAGCAGCGCGACGACGCCGCCCAGCCAGGGCCAGCGGGTGCGCAGGACCGGCCGGGTCTCCCGGACCAGGGCGACGCCGACGAGGACGCCGAAGAGGCAGAACGCGACGCCGTGCTTGTTGTTGAGCCCGATCCCCGCGATCAGGCCGGCCCACAGCCAGAGGCGTGGCCGGTCGTCGACCAGCGCCTGGGTCACGACCAGGACGACGGCCGTCCACGCGAGGGTGTCGAAGGTCGCGGTGGACAGCCGGTGGCCGACGGCCATGATGCAGACCCCGGCGGCGACGGCGACAGCGGTCAGCAGCTGCGCCGACCTGCCGCCGCCCAGCAGCCGCGCGAACTGGGCGGAGAGGACGACGATCACCGCGACCGCCACGATGCTCCAGATCCGCAGCACCAGCAGGCTGTCCGGTGCGATCGCGTGCGAGATCGCCGCGAGCAGGGGCGTGAACGACGGCTGGTCGGCGTACCCCCAGGCCAGGTGCTGGCCGGCGGAGCTGAAGTAGAGCTCGTCGCGATGCGGGCCGTACCGGTTCGCGATGCCCAGGAGCAGCAGCGCCTGGACGGCGACCACGGCTGCGACGCCGCGGGTGGCGTAGGGCGGTCGGGTCACCCCACCAGTCTGGCCCGAATCGCTCCGATCAGCTGGTCGTCCAGACCGAGCCCGTCGCGCAGGTAGCCGTCGATCGAGCCGTACAGCTCGTCGACCGCGACGTACGCCGCCTGGAGGAACGACTCGTCCACGACCATCGTGGGCTCGTACACCGCGACCTTGTCGGCGCCGAGGTGCTCGCCGATCAGCGCGAGGTACTTCTCGCGGGTGGCGGAGGAGACCTGGTTGGTCAGCAGGTAGTCCTCGAGGATCGTTGCGCGGTCGACGCCGGCGATCTCCAGCAGCAGCACGGCCGCCCAGCCGGTGCGGTCCTTGCCCGCGGTGCAGTGGAACAGCTGGGGGAGCGGCTCGGTCGCGAGGTCGGTCAGCAGCTCGCGGTACGACGCACGAGCCTTCGGTGACCGGACGAACGCGTCGTACACCTCTCGCATCACCCGGTTGGCCGCGTCGGCGTCCGCCAGTCCGGAGACCATCTCGGTCGGGATCCCGGTGACCTCGACGTGGTGCCAGGTCGCGCCGGGCACGGCGACGTCCGGGTGGGCGTCGACCTCCATCTGCCCGCGCAGGTCGTGGATGTGGGTGATGCCGAGATCCGCCAGCGATCCCGCGTCGGCGTCGGTGAGCTGCAGCTCGTTGGAGCGGTAGTAGACGCCGCGGCGAACGTGCCCGCCGTCCCGGGTCGGGTAGCCGGCCCCGGTGCCGGCCACGTCGCGGAAGTTGTCTGCGGAGGCGAGCCGGAGGAGCTCGGCGGGCGCATCGGTCACGCCCGCAGGATAGGGGGCAGTCAGCGGAGGGGCACGAACCGGTAGTACCCGTGCCGGCTCACGACCGGCCGGTCGTCCGACTGTTCGACCAGCAGCATCTCGCCGTTCACCGGGATCACCATCCGGCCGTCCGGGGCGAGCTGGTCGACCAGGGTGGCCGGCAGCCCCGTCGCCTGGGCCGAGACCAGGATCCGGTCGTACGGCGCGTGCGCGTGGTCGCCGTACGTCTCCGGCGTCGCCTGGTCGATGCGAGCCTGCGGCCAGTCGCCGCGCGCGAGGTTGGCGCGGCCGAAGGTGACGAGCTCGGGCTCGAGCTCGACGCCCCGGATCTCGCCGGTGCTCCCGACGAGGTGCGCGAGGAGTGCGGTGGTCCAGCCGGAGCCGGACCCGACGTCGAGCACCCGCTGGCCGGGCCGGACGTCGAGCAGGCGCAGCATGTTCTCGACCGTGCGCGGCTGGGAGTTGGTCTGCCGGTGCCCGATGTCGATCGGGCCGTCGTACGCCGCCCGCCCGCGCGCGTGCTCCGGCAGGAACCACTCACGTGGCGCCGCCACGAATGCGTCCGACACCCGGTCGTCGGCCATCGTTCGAGTCTAGGATCTGCGCCGTGATCAAGCTGGAGCTGCTTCTCGGGATCGTGACGTTCGCCCTCTGGGTGTTCTGCCTCGTCGACGCCATCGGCTCGCCGTCGGACCGCGTCCGCAACCTGCCCAAGGTGGCCTGGGTCATCCTGATCCTGCTGTTCCCGCTGGTCGGCTCGATCGCCTGGCTGGTCGCCGGCCGCCCCGACGGCGGTCGCCGCCGCTCCCGCCACGAGCGCTCCCAGCCGAGCTTCCCCGAGTACGACCGCCCCGGCCGCGCCGCCGCCGTCGACCCCGAGAAGGACGCCGAGTTCCTCCGCCAGGTCCGCGAGCGCGCCGAGGCCCAGCGCAAGGCCTACGAGGCCCAGAAGAAGCGCGACGCCGAGGAGAGCTGACGCTGCTTCCCGGTTTGGGGTGGTGGGGTTTTCGGTGGTTGAGGTGCGAGCGCTAGCGAGCCTCGTATCCAGCTGACTCTCGGTTGCCTGCGGGTTGCTTCTGGTTGCGACCGACAGGGCTTTTACGCGGGTAGGGCGGGTTCGGGCTGGCGCTGCTTCCCGGCTTTCCGGCGGTGGGAGTCGGTGGTTGGGGTGCGAGGGCTAGCGAGCTCCTTATCCAGCTGACTCTCGGTCGCTGCGGGTTGCTGGTGGTTGCGACCGACAGGGCTTTGACGCGGGTAGGGCGGGTTCGGGCTGGCGCTGCTTCCCGGCTTTCCGGCGGTGGGCCTCGAAACGACCACCGAAATCCTCCGAACTATTTCTCGAAAGTGTCCACATCCCGGTCAAAACAAGGGATTCCGGGGCCTCACTGTCGGTGGTCCCTGCTTGGGTTGAACCATGACGACGACCAGCACTCTCACTCGTGAGCAGGTGCTGAAGGTCGCCCGCCAACGCCAAGCCGCCGCCGTGAAGGCCGAGATCGACAAGCTGCACCTCGCGGTCGAGTGGGCGGCACTGAACCCCGGCGACGTCGTGGACCAGACCCGGTCCTGGGAGGAGCGGGACCTCGAGGTCGCCGGCGACGGGGCGCCGACGGTGGCGGAGTTCTCGATCGCGGAGTTCGCGCTCGCGGTCGGGATGAACACCGACGCCGGCCGGGTGTTCATCGGCGATGCCGTCGAGCTGGCGCACCGGCTCCCGCGCACCTGGGCACGCGTCGGTGCGGGCGAGGTCGCGGTCTGGAAGGCCCGGAAGGTCGCCCAGCAGACCAAGGCGCTGCCGGTCGATGCGGCGGCGTTCGTGGACCGCGCGCTCGCGCCGGTGCTGCACACGTGCACGTTCGCCCAGATCGAGCGGACCGTCGAAGCAGCCCGTGCCGAGTTCGACCCCCAAGCTGCCGAACAACGCCGCCAAGCCGACGCCGAGCACCGGCACCTCACGTTCTACTGGCGCCAGGTCACCTCGACCGGACAGGTCCCCGTCGCCGGGATCATGGACCTCGCCGACGCCGTCGCGTTGGACGACAACCTGAAGGCGAAGGCCGCCACCCTCGACCCCGCCCTCCCGATCGACGTCCGCCGCTCGATCGCCGCGGGGATGCTCGGCGGCGCGGGTGAGCGTGAGGTGGTGATCTACACCCACGTCCAGGCCGACTCCCGGATGGTCGAGGTGGAGAACACCCGCACCGTCGTGCTGACCTTCCCGCGGTGTGTGTTCCCCGGCTGCAGCCGCAGGTCACGCTCCGCGGACAACGACCACATCACCGAGTTCCCCCTCGGCCGCACCAACACCCGGAACCTCGCGCCGCTGTGTCGCCACCACCACCGGGTGAAGACCTTCACCGCCTGGACCTACCACCGCACCGGCCCCAGGACGTTCACCTGGACCAGCCCGACCGGCTGCAGCTACCACGTCCGCGTCGACCGACATATCCGCTGACCCCCACCCCGCCGACCACGGCCGGCGGGGCATTCGTCGTGTTCTTCCAACGGTGACCACAACGGTCGACCCGCACGGGCCGTCGGACGCCTCACCGCCGCGGCGGCAACGGCACGAACATCGAGGTGCGGGCGGCGTACGCCGGATACCCCGGGCGCTGCATCATCGTGCGCTCGAGGAGCCGGGCGCCGGTGACCCAGACGAGCCAGATCGTCATCGCGACCGGCGACACGACCGATAGGAGGCCGGGCCACCACCCGGAGGCGAGCCCGCCGACGAGCCAGAGGCCCCACCAGACGCAGGCGTCGCCGAAGTAGTTCGGGTGCCGCGACCACGACCAGAGGCCGGTGTCGAGGACGGGTGGGCGCGGCGACGAGCGCTTGTACGCCGCCAGCTGCGCGTCGGAGACGGTCTCGAAGAGCACGCCGCCGGCCCAGACGGCGCAGCCCAGCCAGACCACCCAGGTCCAGGCGACCGAGGACAGCGCGGCCGCCTGCAGCGGCAGCGACACCAGCCAGACCGCGGCGCCCTGGACGACGAACACGTTGCGCGCGGACATCCCGGCGTACCGCGGGTCCTCGCCGTGCCCGCGTGAGCGGGTGAAGATGTGGCCGGAGAGCCGCAGCGCCCAGGCCGCGACCAGCCCGACCAGCAGCCACGACGACGCGGAGCCGGACCACACCGCGCAGACGACGGCGACCAGCAGCAGCGCCAGTCCCCAGGCGACGTCGACGACCGAGAGCCGGCCGACGCGTGCGGAGACCACGGCGGTCGCCGTCATGACGACGACCGCCGCGGCGAGCGACAGCCCGGCTACCTGGAGCCAGTCAGGCATCGAAGGGGAACAGCGCGACCGGGGCCGTCGTCGGCTCCTTCGACCCGCCGGTCGGCTCGACGGTGATGCCGGCGCCGGTCGCGGCGGTCGCGTCGCCGTCGAGGACGACGGTCTGGTCGGTGGCGATCGGCATCACGCCGGCCGACACCATGCCCTCACCGGGGACGTCGAACCAGAGCTGGTAGACCTTGCCCTCCGGAGGGGGCGGCATGTCGTCGGTGACGATCACGGCGCGCCCGAGGGAGTCCGAGCGCGTCATGGTCGCGGTCGCCTCGCCCAGCTCGAGCGTCGTGCTCTGGGCGTCGTCGGCCGACAGCACCGACTCGGCGACCGTGGGGTTCTCCTCCCACGGCTGGTGCCACACGGCCAGGCCGGCCCCGAGGAGCACGACGACGGCAGCCGCTGCGGCCACGAGCGTGCCGAGCCACCGACGCGGCTGTTGAGGCGCGACCTCGGGCGGCAGCGGACGGACGGTCGAGATCTCGGCGAGCACCCGGCCGCGCAGCGACGTGGGCGGCTCGACCGCCTCGGTCGCGGCGAGCAGGGCGGCGGTCTCGCGCAGGCTCGCCACCTCGGCGCGGCACTCCGCGCAGGCCGCGAGGTGCCGCTCGAACGCGGCGCGCTCGATGTCGTCGAGTGCATCGACGGCGTAGGCGCCGGACAGCGCGTGTACGTCGGTCATGAGCCCACCCCCAAGGCGTCGCGCAGCCGGATCATCCCATCGCGTATTCGTGTCTTGGCGGTGCCGACCGGTAGGTCCAGCATGGTCGCCACCTCCGTGTGTGTATAGCCGCCGAGGAACGCCAGGCCCACGGCCTCGCGCTGCACCTCGGTCAGTGTCGCCAGCGCGCCGCGGACGCGGCGCGCCTCGAGCGAGGCCTCGGCGGCCTCGGCGGTCGAGTCGTGCTCGACCGGCTGGTTGTGCTGCTGGTACGACGTGTCGCGGCGGCTCGCCGCCTCCGCGGAGCGGACCCGGTCCACCGCCTTGCGGTGCGTGATCGTGAGCAGCCACGAGAGCGCGCTGCCCCGGGCGGGGTCGAAGCGGCCGGCGGTCCGCCAGATCTCCAGGAACGACTCCTGGGCGACCTCCTCGGCCTGCGCCGGGTCCCGTACGACGCGGACCGCGAGCCCGAACACCCGGGCCGCGGTCGCGTCGTACAGCTGGGCGAACGCCGCCTCGTCGCCCCGCCCCGACCGCCGGAGCAGCTCGGAGAGGTCGGGACCGGACGCCCCGTCCTCAGGGGACGGGGCGTCGTCGGCGACAGGACGGATGTGGTTCATGTCAGGGCATCAGGACGGAGTCGATGACGTACACCGTCGCATTCTCGGTGGGGATGTTCCCGCACAGGACGCTAGCCCCGGCAGCACCCACCGTGAAGTCCTCGCCCGACCCCTCGATCGTGAGGTCCGTGCCCTCGAGCGTCTTGTGCGTGCCGGCGAGGTCCTCGGGCGTGAGCTCACCCGGGACGACGTGGTAGGTCAGGATCTTGGTGAGCGTGGCCTTGTCGGCCATCACGGACTTCATCGTCTTCGCCGGGATCTCGGCGAACGCGTCGTCGGTCGGCGCGAACACCGTGATGCCGTCGGTGGAGTTCAGCGTGTCCACGAGGCCGGCCTCGCCGACCGCGGCCACGAGCGTCTTCAACAGCGGGTTCGCGCTGGCGGCGGTGGCGACCGGCTCGGACGCCATGCCGTCGAACGACCCGGCGCCCTCGGTCGGGATCGCCGAGCAGCCGGCCCCGAAGGTCTCGGCGCCCGCGCCCATCGCGTCGGAGCCCATGTCGGACGGGGACTCGGACGTCATGTCCGAGGGGGATTGGGAGGTCATGTCGCTTGCGCCCGAGCTGCCTGCGTCGCTGGAGTCGGAGCCGCAGGCGGCCAGGCCCATGGTCGCGGCGAGCGCGAGGGCTGCGAGGCCGCTGGTACGGCGGATGCTGCGGTTCATGGTCGAGCCTTCCGGTTGTGGTCTGGTCGTCGGTGATTCGGCGCCACCGGTCGTCCGGATTGGTCTCAGTCCACGTTCACCACGATCTCCTGGACCCCGCTGGAGCCCTCGGGGAACGGCGTCGCCCGGACCGCGGTCTGCACGTCGCCCTCACCGTCCACCGTGCGGACGGCGAGCGTGTGCTGCCCGGGCTCCGCGGTCCACGGCAGGTACCACTGCCGCCAGTAGTCCGCGCCCGCGGACGGGCCGAGCCGGGCCGGTTGCCACGCACCGCCGTCGACCCGCACCTCGACCTTCGCCACGCCCATCTGGTGCTGGGCCCAGGCCACGCCGCCGATCACGGTGCGCCCGGCCGCGACGGTCGCCAGCGGCTTCGGGGTGTCGATCCGGCTGGCGATCTTGATGGGTGCGTCGGTGGCCCAGTCCCGCTCGGTCCAGTACGCGTCCTGCTCGGCGTACGTCGTCAGCGTCATCCGGGTGATCCACTTGCAGGCACTCACGAAGCCGTACAGCCCGGGCACCACCATCCGCGCGGGGAAGCCGTGCTCCCGCGGCAGGGAGCGCCCGTTCATGCCCAGCGCGATCATCGCGTCCCGGCCGTCGGTGGCGACGTCGAGCGGGGTGCTGATGGTCATCCCGTCGACGTCGGTGCTGAGGATCTGGTCGGCCGACGTGCGGTCGATCCCGGCCAGGTCGAGCAGGTCGGTGAGCCGCACGCCCAGCCAGCGCGCGGCACCGATGTACCGGCCGCCGACCTCGTTCGAGACGCACGTCAGCGTGATGTCCCGCTCGACCAGCGGCATCGCGAGCAGGTCGTCGAGCGTGAAGGTCACCTCCCGCTCGACGTCGCCGTCGATGGTGAGGCTCCACCCGTCGGCGTCGACGATCGGCAGCGCGAGCCGGGTGTCCACCCGGTAGAAGTCGGCGGTCGGGGTGCGGAAGCTGCTGATGCCGGGCACCCGCTCGTCCAGCCCGGTGGGGAACGGCGGCGCGGGGTCCGCGGCCGCCGGGAGGTCGATCTCCTCGACCCGGGTGCGGTACGACGTGATCCACCGTCCCGCCCCGCCCATCGCGAGCGCTCCGATCGCCAGACCACCCGCCACGAGCAGCACGCGGCGGCCACCCGCCGGAGCCAGCCGCGCCCGGGTCAGCCACCACAGGGAGGCGACGCCCGCGACACCGGCCACGACACTGGGCAGCAGGTTCGTCGCCAGCAGAGCCGGGATCGCCACCAGCGCCAGGAGCACGCCGGCGCCGTACGCGAACCGTCGTGCGGCGAGCAGGCCGGCGACCGCGGCCAGCGCGAGGACGCCGAGAAGCACCGAGCCGACCAGGATCGTCTTGTCGTGGGTGCCGAACTGCGCGATCGCCCACTCCTTGACCGGCGTCGGCGTGCGGTCGATGACCTCCGATCCGACCGCGAGGACCGGAGAGGACGCGGGCTCGGTCAGCGCGGCGACCAGGTGCCCGGCGGCGACGCCGACGAGTGCGGACAGGACGCCGAAGCCGGCGTGGACGAGGCGATTGCGCATGACGGTGGTTCGTCGCGGTCCAGTCCGGTGGATGGCGCGGCACGTGCGCTAACACACGATTTCGGACAATTTCCTCCGGACACACCGACCGCGGGTCTAAGGTTCCCGCGATTGCCTGAGAGGACTGTGCCGAGCACGGGCCGATCTGGTGGTAGGGCTCTCGCACCTGCGAGGGGCCAGGGGGGCTACACCAAACGCTCGTAGACGAGCACAACGGCTGGGGGGCCGGCGATCATGTCGCTGCTGCGTGCATTTTCTTCTTCGTACTCTGCCCGAACACGGGTCCGCGTGCGCCGTACGGGCGTCGCGGCGCTGTCCACCGCGGTCTCGCTCGGCGCGCTCGCGCTGGTGACGCTGCCGGCCGCGCCCGCGCAGGCGACCGGGGTCTCGAGCTTCGTGTGCGCCTCGGACACCGTCTACAGCGTCGACGGCAACTCGCACGTGATCAGCAAGATCACGCCGAGCACCGGAGCCTCGACGTCGAACGGCACGATCAGCGCGGGCAACGACGAGACGGTCAACGCGCTCGCGCTGCCCAACGGCGGCGGCCGCTACATCTACGCGTTCAACCGCAAGGACAACAAGGTCCTCCGGTTCGACGCGACCACCGGCTCGACGCAGGAGTACAACGCTCCCGCGAACGGCGACGCGAGCAGCGTGATCGCCGGCGCGATCAACCCCTCGAACGGCATCTACTACTACGCCGTCGGCGGCTCGACGTGGAAGCTCTACGCGTTCAACACGAGCACCAACACCGGCATCGGCCAGGTCGGCACCATCGCCGGACTGTCGAACAACGGTGACATGGCGTTCGACGCGGTCGGCAACCTGTACGTCGTCAGCAACGCCGACCAGAACGCGTCCGGCACCCTGGCCCGCGTCAACGGCCCGCTGCCGACGACGGCCGGCTCCACCGCGCTGAACGCCGTGTTCCTCACCTCGCTGCCCGCCAACTCCGGCCAGTACGCCTCGATGGCCTTCGACGGCACCGGCGTCCTCGTGATCGGCACCGGCTCGGGCAAGGTCCTGCGGGTCAACCCGTCCAGCGGCGCATCGATCGACACCCACCAGGCGTCGGTGAGCCTGTCCGACATGGCCTCGTGCTCGAGCCCGAGCGTGGCATCGGTGCGCGTCGACCTGCCCAACGGCCGGCACGACAGCGACGACCAGTTCAAGACCACCATCACCGGCGGCGGCGTGACCTCGGGCAACACCGGCACCACCGCCGGCACCGACACCGGCCTGCAGCTGAACGACGCCGAGGTCGCCGGCCCGGTGGTCGTGCTGCCGAGCACGACGTACAACATCACCCAGACCGCCGCGGGCGGCACCCAGCTCAGCGACTACTCGACGACCTGGAAGTGCGTCCTGCAGTCCAACGGCACGACGGTCGCCCAGGGCACCGGCAACACCGGCTCGTTCACGATGCCGTCGTCGTCGGGCAGCACCGTGGTCTGCACCTTCACCAACACGCCGCTGTTCCCGTCGATCCTGCTCGACAAGACGGCCGGCACGATCATCGACGGTGACGGCAACGGCCCGGACGCCGGGGACACGATCAAGTACGGCTTCAAGGTGACCAACACCGGCAACGTGGCGCTGGACCCGGTCACCGTGAGCGACCCGAAGCTCGGCGCGATCACCTGCCCGTCCGGCGCGCTCGCCGCCGGGGCCTCGGTCGACTGCACGCAGAAGACCTACACGCTGACCCAGGCCGACGTGGACGCCGGCAAGGTGGACAACACCGCGACCGCCACCGGCACCCCGCCGACCGGCTCGCCGGTCACCGACACCGACACGGTCAACACCACCGTGCCGAAGCTGCCGGCGATCGAGCTCGACAAGAGCGGCTCGGCCATCAACGACAACGACGGCAACGGCGCGGACGCCGGTGACACGATCACCTACAGCTTCGTGGTCACCAACACCGGCAACGTGACGCTGAACCCGGTCACCGTGAGCGACCCGAAGCTCGGCGCGATCACCTGCCCGGCCGGCGCGCTCGCGCCCGGCGCCTCCGTCAGCTGCACGCCGAAGGCCTACACGCTGCTGCAGTCCGACGTGGACGCCAAGAAGATCGAGAACACCGCGACCGCGCACGGCAGCCCGCCGAGCGGTCCGGAGGTCACCGACACCGACACCGTCAACATCGCGCTCGCGGGTGCGGCGGCGATCGAGGTCGACAAGACCGCCGGCACGATCAACGACGTCGACAGCAACGGCCCGGACGCCGGCGACACGATCACCTACAGCTTCGTGGTCACCAACACCGGCACCGTGACGCTGAACCCGGTCACGGTGACCGACCCGAAGGTCGGACCGATCACCTGCCCCGCGACGCCGCTGGCGCCCGGAGTGTCGGTGAACTGCACGCAGAAGACCTACACGCTGACCCAGAACGACGTGGACACGGGCAAGGTCGAGAACACCGCGACCGCGCACGGCACGCCGCCGAGCGGGCCGGTCGTGGAGGACACCGACTCGACGACGACCCCGATCGCGTCGCTCCCGTCCATCGAGCTGGACAAGACCGTCGGCTCGATCATCGACGGCGACGGCAACGGGCCCGACGCCGGCGACACGGTCAAGTACGACTTCAGGGTCACCAACACCGGCAACGTGACGCTGAACCCGGTGACGGTCACCGACCCGAAGGTCGGCCCGATCACCTGCCCGCCCGGTGCCCTGCTGCCCGGCGCGAGCGTCGACTGCACCCAGAAGACCTACACGCTGACCCAGGCGGACGTGGACGCCGGCAAGGTGGACAACACCGCGACCGCGCACGGCACGCCGCCGTCCGGCGGCCCGGTCACCGACACCGACTCCACGCACACCGGGATCACCGTGGCGGACCCCGCCATCCAGCTGGTCAAGGGCGCGAGCTCGGTCAACGACGTCAACGGCAACGGCATCGACGACGGCGACACGATCACGTACACGTTCAAGGTGAAGAACCTCGGCAACGTGACGCTGACCAACATCACCGTCACCGACCCGAAGATCGGTCCGATCACCTGCCCGAACGTCGCCCTGGCGCCGGGCGCGACCGTCGACTGCGACCCGCGTGACTACACGCTCACCCAGGCCGACGTCGACAACGGGGAGATCCACAACACCGCCACCGTCCACGGCACCACCCCGGGCGGCGGCACCGTCACCGACGACGACGACCACACCGTCGACCTGCCGGCGACCGGCTCGATCCAGCTGATCAAGTCGGCCGGCGCGTTGCAGGACGTCGACGGCAACGGCCCGGACGCCGGCGACAAGATCACCTTCTCCTTCGAGGTGACCAACACCGGCAACGTGAAGCTCGACCCGGTCGTCGTCACCGACCCGAAGGTCGGCCCGGTGACCTGCCCGAGCGGCGGCCTCGAGCCGGACGAGTCGTTCACGTGCACCGACGTGACCTACACGGTCACCCAGGCTGACGTGACCCACGGCTCGGTCGACAACACCGCGACCGCGACGGGCACGACCCCGGACCACAGCACGGTCCAGGACTCGTCCTCGACGACCACGCCGGTGCAGCCGACGATCACGAACGTCAAGGTCAAGAAGACCGCCGACAACGCCTCGCCGCACGTCGGCGACATCGTGACCTACACGCTGACCGTGTCGAACACGGGCGCCGCCCCCGCCGAGGACGTCGTGGTCACCGACCACCTGCCCGGTGGCGTGACGTTCGTGTCCGCGCAGAGCCCGTGCACCCGCGCCGGCTCGGTCGTGACCTGCAACGTCGGCACCCTGCCGTCGGGCGGCTCGCAGAGCTTCGACATCAAGGTGAAGGTCGACCCGCTGCCCGACACGGCGACGGACCACCAGCACCTGTTCGACGTGCAGAAGACCGAGGTCCACGTGGACGTCGAGGGCATGGACGAGGCCACCGGCACCGTCGCCTGCATGCCGGGCTACACGGTCACCGACGGCTCGGGCCGCATCGACCACGTCGACCAGGGCACGGGGACGTACGCCGACGTGTCGATGACCGAGAACCGCGCGATCGGCAACGACAGCTGGCGCGCGCACTTCGTCAACGACGCCTACGGCCGGGTCCAGGCCAAGGTGTTCGCGGTCTGCCTCAAGAACGAGAGCGAGCAGATCAACGGCCACGACCACCACATCGTGGTGGGCGCGCAGATCAGCCAGACGACCGCGCTGCCGACCGGCCGCACGGATGTCACCCTGAACTGCGGCCCCGGCCAGGTCCCGATCCAGCCGGGCTACTCGCTCAACGGCACCGCGCCGGTCCTGACGACGTACCCGTCCGGCAGCAACGGCTGGACGTGGGGCGTGGTCAATGACGGCTCCGCCACCAGCGGCACGTTCACGATGCGCTGCCTCGACGTCCTGGTCAGCACCGCGGCCGGGCACACCCACGCGCTGGGTCTCGACGAGATCCGCAAGACGGTGACCGTCCCGGCCGGCCAGGAGGCCGAGTTCACGCTGACCTGCGCGGGCGACGCCAAGGGCATCGTGGCCGGGTACGACATGGACGAGGGCCTGGTGAACCTGGGCAACGACCCGCGGCCGATCGTCCGGGTGTTCAAGTTCTACAACCCGACCAACGGCCCGCTCTCGGTCGACCTGTACCTGCTCTGCCTGAAGAACCGCACGGTCGGCGGCAACGCCGGTGGCCACGTCGTGAACACCGCGACCGTGACCACGTCGACGACGGAGTCGTCGACGGCAGACAACAGCGACAGCGCGTCGTTCAACGTCGACACGTCGCCGCCGGTCGTGCTGCCGAAGACCGTCCAGGTCTCGACCACCAAGGTCAGCACCGCGGTCTCCTGCGGCAAGGGAGGCGGTGTCTGCAAGGGCCAGGCCGTCCTGGTCAACGACGGCACGGTCCTCGCGAAGGGCAGCTACAAGGTCAAGTCCGGCAAGAAGCTGACCGTGCACCTGAAGAAGACCGCGGCCGGCAAGAAGATGCTCGGCAAGCTGAAGAAGGCGCAGCTGCGCATCGACGGCAAGGTCCGGACGGTCACGCTGAAGTTCTGATCGAGAAGGTCTCGATACGCTCGCTGGCGCTCGCTACTCGACCACCGAGAGGTTCTTCGGTGGTCGAGTAGCCGCCGCGAGGGACGACCGGCGGCGTATCGGGACCCGGGCATGCGGCAGGATGAGCCGCATGCCCGAGCTCGTGCATTTCGCCGTCGCTGACGCCGTCGCCACCCTCACCCTCGACTCGCCGCACAACCGCAACGCGCTGTCGCGGCAGCTGGTCACCGAGCTCTTCGAGGGTCTCGAGAGGGCGTCGGCCGACCCGGCGGTCAAGGTCGTGCTGATCCGCGCCGAGGGCCGGGTCTTCTGCTCCGGCGCCGACCTGTCCGAGGCGTCGACCGAGGGCATGGAGGTCGGTGCTCGCCGGATCGTCGACCTGCAGCGGCTGATCGTCACCATGGACAAGCCCGTCGTGGTGCGGGCGTACGGCGCGGTGCGCGCCGGCGGGATCGGCATCGTGGCGGCCGCCGACATCGCGATCGCCTCGGACGACGCGACGTTCGCGCTGACCGAGGTCAAGCTCGGCCTTGCCGCGGCGATCATCTCGCTCACCGTCCACCACCGGATGAACCCGCGGGCGGCGGCGCTGACCACGCTCGGCGGCGAGGTCTTCACCGGCGCCGAGGCGGCGGCGTACGGCCTGGTGACCAGCGCCGTCCCGGCCGACGACCTCGACGCCGAGGTCGACCGGGTGTGCGCCTCGCTGGCGACCGGCGCCGCGCAGGGCCTGCGCGAGTCGAAGCGCATCCTCAACCGCGACCTGGTCGCCCGGATCGACGAGCGGGGCGCCGAGCTCGCCGCGCTCTCCGCCACGCTGTTCGCCTCCGACGAGGCGCGGGATGCGATGACCGCGTTCCTGTCCCGCAAGAAGGGCTGAGCGCGCGGACCAATTCGTCCGTAAAGATGTCACCTCGCCCGGCAGGCGGGGGTAGGCTTGTCGACTTGCCGGAATCGGTTGGTCTCGAGGAGAAACTGCGTTGGACGAAGAGCTGGTCGAGCGGGAAGTCGCTGCCGAGCAGGCATTCGTGGACCGGGTGTACGTCCAGCTCGCGGCATCCGCTGAGCAGGCGCAGGCGCTCGCCAAGGAGGGCCACAGCCGAGCCAACCTCGGGCACGAGGGCGGACTCGTCGAGCGCGACGCGATGGTGTTCCAGGCCGCGCGCCGGATCGCCCAGCTCGACGCCGCGCACGAGGGACTGGTCTTCGGCCGCCTCGACATGGACCCCGGGCTCGACCCCGAGCCGCGCTACGTCGGCAGGATCGGCCTGCGCGACGCCAACCGCGACTCCCTGCTGATCGACTGGCGCGCGCCCGCCGCCGCCGTGTTCTACCAGGCGACCGCGGCCGAGCCGCACGCCGTCATCCGCCGCCGGGTGCTGCGCTGCGCCGGCGCGACCGTCGTCGGCGTGGAGGACGAGCTGCTCGACGCCGAGGCCCAGACCGACCTCCCGATCGTCGGCGAGGGTGCGCTGATGGCCCAGCTGTCGCGGGCCCGCGACCGGTCCATGCACTCGATCGTCGCGACCATCCAGGCCGAGCAGGACAAGGCGATCCGCGCGCCGGGCAAGGGCGTCGTGTCGATCTCCGGCGGCCCGGGCACCGGCAAGACCGTGGTCGCGCTGCACCGTGCGGCGTACCTCCTCTACACCGACCGCCGTCGCTACGAGGGCGGCGGCGTGCTGATCGTCGGCCCGAGCGGCGTGTTCATGCGCTACATCGCCCGCGTGCTCCCGAGCCTCGGCGAGACCGCGGTCGCGCTGCGGTCGCTCGGCGAGGTCGTCGACGGGCTGCGGGCGACGCGGCACGACGAGCCGGCCGTCGCGGACGTGAAGGGCTCGGAGCGGATGGCCGAGGTGATGCGCCGCGCCGCGCGGCAGCAGGCGCCGGGCACCCCGCAGGAGTTCAGGATCTTCTGGCGCGACGACGTGATCCTGCTCGACCGCGGCAAGCTCGGCCAGGTGCGCCGTCAGCTGATGTCGCAGGGCCGCCGCAACCGCCAGCTGCCGCGGGTCACGAACGCGCTGCTCGACCAGATGTGGCGCCAGGTCCGCGGTGAGCGCGGGCGCGACCGCGGCCGCGAGGCGTTCAACGACGAGATGCTGTCGGACCAGTCGTTCCTCGACTTCGCCGCCGCGTGGTGGCCGCCGCTCGACGCCAGCGAGGTGCTCGGCTGGCTGCGCGAGCCGGAGTTCCTGGCCCGCGTCGGCGACGGCGTGATCAGCCCGGAGGAGCAGCGGCTGCTCGCCAAGTCGTGGGGCGGCGCCGACCTGTCGGTCGAGGACGTGCCGCTGGTCGACGAGCTGCGCTACGCGCTCGGCGACGTGCCCGCGCGCACCGACGACGAGCGCTCGCTCGACGACACCGGCCTGCTCGAGGGCGGCCACGACATGCAGGAGCTGTTCACGGCCGCCGACCGCGAGTACGCCCCGACCGGGCGCGCCTGGGCGCCGCCGACCCACAGCATCGAGGACGACGGCTTCGCGCACGTGCTCATCGACGAGGCGCAGGACCTCACCCCGATGCAGTGGCGGATGGTCGGCCGTCGGGGCCGCACCGCCTCGTGGACGATCGTCGGCGACCCGGCGCAGTCCTCGTGGCCGGTGCCCGCCGAGTCCGCCTCGGCCCGCGCCGCCGCCCTCGAGGGCAAGGAGGTGCACGAGTTCCACCTCTCGACGAACTACCGCAACTCCTCCGAGATCTACGCGCACGCCGCGGCGTACGCCGAGCGGGTCGGCCTGGACGCCGACCTCCCGACCGCGGTCCGCTCGACCGGCGTCGAGCCGTCCGTGCGCACCGGCGTCGCCGACATCGAGACCGCGACCCGGGAGGCCGTGGCCGAGATCGCGGCGCAGGTCGGCGGCACCGTCGGCATCGTGGTTCCGGTCGCGCGCCGCTCGGAGGTCAACGCCTGGCTGGCGTCGTGGCCGGAGTTCGCCGACGACGCCCAGGGCGCCCGCGCGGCGGTCGACTCCTCGGTGACGCCGTCGGGCGACGACCGGATCGTCGTGCTCACCGGCCTCGACACCAAGGGTCTGGAGTTCGACGGCATC
Source organism: Nocardioides sp. SR21 (assembly GCF_022761125.1). Lineage (GTDB taxonomy): Bacteria > Actinomycetota > Actinomycetes > Propionibacteriales > Nocardioidaceae > Nocardioides. The sequence continues at coordinate 134,623 of NZ_JAKWJR010000012.1, forward strand.
GTCGTGGTCCGCCCGCAGGAGATCGAGGACGAGTCGGCGACCGGCAAGGCGACGCTCTACGTGGTGCTCACCCGCGCCACGCAGCTGCTCACGACGCTGGGTTAACTTTTCGGACAATCTCGGCCGGAAACAGATCCCCGGATCTACCCTGCTGTGATGATCCGCACGCTCGCCGTCGCCGCTGCCCTCGTGGCGTCCCTCGTGACCGTTCCCGCTGCTCACGCCGCCGACCGTCCGGGCCCGCTGCCGCGGCTGCACGCGACGCACGGCTCCACCGCCGCGGTCCGGGACACGTCCGGCGCCCAGGTGCTGCTGCGCGCGGTGAACGTGAACCAGGTCGGCGAGTACTTCCAGGCCAACCCCGACCTGCCGCCGACGGTCCCGCTCACCGAGGACGACTTCCGCGACATCGCGCGGCTCGGCTTCAACAGCGTGCGGCTGATCGTGAGCTGGTCCGCGCTCGAGCCGACCCCGGGCGCGTACGACGAGGCGTACGTCGCGCGCATCAAGCAGGCCGTGAAGTGGGCGGCGGCGTACCGGCTGTACGTCGTCCTCGACATGCACCAGGACGCGTACGGCATCGCGGTCGACACCCCGGACGGCGTCACCTGCCCGCAGGGAACGAACCCGAACAACGGCTGGGACGGCGCCCCCGCGTGGGCGACGATCACCGACGGCGAGTCGACCTGCACCCCGGGCGAGCGCGAGCAGGCGCCGGCGGTCATCCACGCCTGGCAGCACTTCTACGACGACACCCCTGCGGAGGACGGCGTCGGCGTGCAGACCCACCTCGTGAGGACGTGGGGCCGGCTGGCCGCCGACTTCGCGAGGAGCAGCACGGTCGCGGGCTTCGACCTGCTCAACGAGCCGGGCTTCGGGCTCGACAGCACCACCAACATCACCACGGACCTCGGCGCCTTCTACGGCCGCGCGATCAAGGCGATCCGCGCCGCGGAGAAGAAGGCGGGCGGCTTCTCGCACATCGTGTTCTGGGAGCCGAGCGTGCTGTGGTCGGCCGGTCTCAGCCGTGGGGTGCCGGCGCCGAGCTTCACCAAGGACAAGAACCTCGTGTTCGCCCCGCACATCTACTCCGAGTCGCTCTCGGACGACTCGATCCCCGAGGGCTTCGCCGCCGCGCGCACGGTCGCCCAGAAGCACGGCGTCACCGTCTGGGGCGGCGAGTGGGGCTTCTGGCCGGAGGAGCCGGTCGACGCCTCCGACAAGATCGAGCGGTACGCCGCCGCCGAGGACGCGGCCGCGTGGGGCGGCGCCTGGTGGGACTGGAAGCAGGCCTGCGGCGACCCGCACGTCGCGCACGCCCCCGACGGCGAGACCTCCCCGGTCTCGGGCAGCCTGGTGCGCTACTCGTGCCCTGACCAGACCGAGCTCGGGATCGACCCGGCCTTCGGCGACGTGCTCAGCCGCCCGGCGCCGCGCGCCGTGCCCGGCACGATCGTCAAGCTGACCTCCGACGGCCGGACCGGGAAGTTCGAGCTCGCGGGCGTCCGGACCGGTGGCGCGGAGCGCTGCGCCCTGCGGGTCTTCGTGCCGAAGCGGTTCGCCGAGCTCAAGGTCCGGACCCGGGGCATCTCGAAGGTCAAGGCCACCAAGCGGTACGGCAACGTCGTGCTGAAGGGTTGCGTCTCGGACAGCTTCAGCCTGCGGATCGGCTGACCCCTAGAGTCGTCCCATGACGACGACACCCTCTGCCCGGGAAGCCATCGAGGCCATCCAGGGACACGAGGCGTGGGCGATCATCCGGCGCTCGACGCGGGCAGGTGACCGCGACACCGTCGGTGTCGTCGGCGGCCGCCGCCGCGTCGTCGAGTCGCTGCTCGACGTCCCCCTCGAGGAGGGCGTGCCCGAGGCCGGCCACATCGCCGACCGGTTGCTCGCGATCCCGTTCCGGCAGGTCCGTGAGCGCGGGTTCGAGGCGCACGACGACGGGGCGCCGCTGGTCGTCGTCGACGTCGAGACCGAGCTGGAGTACACCGTCGCCGAGGTCGTCGACGCGATCGACGACACCGGCGTCGAGTTCGCCGACCGCGGCGGCTTCGAGACCGATGACGAGGAGTACGCCAAGCTCGTCGAGTCGATCATCACCGACGAGATCGGCCAGGGCGAGGGCGCGAACCTCGTGATCGGCCGGCACTACCGAGCGCAGGTCGAGAACTGGAGCGCGGCGACCGCGCTCACCGTGCTGAAGCGGCTGCTCGAGCGCGAGCGCGGTGCGTACTGGACCTACGTCTTCTTCACCGGCGACCGCTACCTGATCGGCGCGAGCCCCGAGCGGCACGTGTCGATCCACGGCGGCGACGTCCGGATGAACCCGATCAGCGGCACGTTCCGGATCCCGCGCGAGGGCGACGTACGCCGGCCGCTGCTGGACTTCCTGCACGACGAGAAGGAGATCTACGAGCTCTTCATGGTCGTCGACGAAGAGCTCAAGATGATGTGCGACATCTGCAACGAGGGCGGCCAGGTGCTCGGCCCGTTCCTCAAGCCGATGACGCACCTCGTGCACACGGAGTACCTCCTCGCCGGTCGGACCTCACGCGACCCGCGCGAGGTGCTGCGCGACACGATGTATGCCGCCACCGTGACCGGGTCGCCGGTCGAGAACGCCTGCCGGCTGATCAAGCAGTACGAGACGGAGGGCCGCGGCTACTACGGCGCCGCGCTGGCGATCCTCGGCCGCGACGAGCAGGGCGGCCCGGTCGTGGACAGCCCGATCGTGATCCGCTCGGCCGACGTCGACCTGTCCGGTCGCCTCAAGGTCACGGCCGGTGCGACGCTCGTGCGTGACTCGGACCCGGCGTACGAGGTCGCCGAGACGCACGCCAAGGCCGGCGGCATCCTCAGCGCGTTCGGCCTGGTGCCGGCCGCGCCGAAGCCGAGCATCAACCTGGTCGAGCTGGTCAACGACGAGGACGTCCTGCTCGCGCTGAACGCCCGCAACCGACGGCTGTCGCGGTTCTGGCTGACCGACCAGGGCGGCTCGCCGCCGGACCGTCGGCTGGCCGGCAAGAGCGTGGTGATCCTCGACGGCGCGGACGACTTCGTGAACATGCTGCGCCACGTCCTCGGCGTGCTCGGCATGACCTCGACCGTCGTACGTCACGAGGACTACGCGCCCGGCGTCCTCGACGGCTTCGACCTCGTGATCGTCGGCCCCGGCCCCGGTGACCCGCGCGACGGCGACGACCCCAAGATGGCCAACCTGCGGGCCGCGGTCGCTGAGCTGATGGCCGCCGAGCGGCCGTTCCTCGCGGTGTGCCTCGGCCACCAGGCGCTGTGCCACCACCTCGGGATCGACCTGACCTACAAGGACATCGTGTTCCAGGGGACCCAGTCGCCGGTCTCGATCGACGGCCGGACCGAGCGCGTCGGGTTCTACAACACGTTCGTCGGACGGGCCTCCGAGGCGCCGGCCGGGGTCGAGATCGAGGCGGATGTCCAGACCGGTGACATCCACGCGCTGCGCGGAAAGCACTTCCGCGGGATCCAGTTCCACGCTGAATCCATCCTCACCGAGCACGGTTACGACCTGCTCCACGAAATCGTGGTGGAGCTTCTCCTCGAAGGAGGTACATCCGAGGTGTGAGCCGCTAGGCTGCTCCCGTTGTACCAGCGGGAACCCGCTTCATGGGCCCGGTGAAGACTGCCCCCCAGCTTCATCGGGCCCTCCGCTATTTCCGAGCCGTGACGCGCGTCTCGAGATCTTCCGGACAGGAGCATGCTGTCCTCATGACCAGCCTGGGTTCGCGGTTCGCCACCGCGGTCGCCACGAAGGACGCCGCCGGGGTGCGCGCCCTGGTGTCCGACGACGTCGACTTCAAGGGTCTGACGCCACGACGCCTGTGGGAGGGCTCCTCGCCGGACGAGCTCGTCACCGTGCTCGGCACCTGGTTCGGCACCGACGACCACATCGACGAGCTGGTGGAGGTCGTCGACGGTGACCCGATCGCCGACACCCACCACGTCGCCTACCGGCTCCGCATCACCACGCCCGACGGCCCGCACGCGGTCGCGCAGCAGGCGTACTACCGCGCCGACGGCGACCGGATCACCTACCTGCGCGTGATGTGCTCGGGATTCCGCCCGATCGGGTGAGGCTGTGGCGTACCCGGGACGGGTACAGGTGGGGGCATGTTGGGGACCCGCGCCACGAACCTGTCCTATCCGTTCGACGTGGCTCACCACGAGCCCGGATCGGTCGCCGCGACCGGCCGCTGCTCCTGGCACGGCTGGGACGGCCGCACCGTCGAGTCCTGCAGCACCGAGGCCGTCGTCTCGTTCCAGGACAGCCACGGCCACTGGCACTCCGGCTGCGCCGAGGCGCTGACCGAGCTCGTCGAGCGCGGCGAGATCCAGGCGCTCGGCCAGGGAGGCTGACGGCGCCTCCCTGCAGGGCGGTCAACCACTAGGTTGGCCCCGTGGCAGTGCCGGACGTCGTTGTGGTCGATCACCACGACTCCTACACGTGGAACCTCGTGCACCTGCTGGCGTCGGTGACCGGGACGCTGCCCGTCGTAGTCCAGCACGACGAGGTCGATGCCGACACGGTGCTGTCCCACTCGCACGTCGTGCTGTCGCCCGGGCCCGGGCACCCGGCCGACCCGGCGGACTTCGCCGTCGGGGGTGAGGTGCTGCGCCGGGCGACGCGGCCGGTGCTGGGGGTGTGCCTCGGCATGCAGGGGATCGTGACGACGTACGGCGGCACCGTGGGGCGGGTCGAGCCGGCGCACGGCGAGGTCGCGCTGGTCGAGCACGACGGGCGGGGGGTGTTCGCGGGTCTCGACCGGCCGCTGAAGGCGGTGCGGTACCACTCGCTCGCGGCGCTCGACGTGCCCGACTGCCTCGAGATCTCCGCGACCGTCGACGGTGTGGTGATGGGCGTGCGGCACCGGACCCTGCCGCTCGAGGGCGTGCAGTTCCACCCCGAGTCGATCCTGTCGGAGCAGGGCGCGGCCCTGGTCGCGAACTTCCTGGGCGTGCGATGACCGACCCCGTCCTGTTCTTCCGCGACGTGGCGGCGACGTACCCCCGCAGCTTCTGGCTCGACGGCGGCGGCGCCCGCGAGTGGTCGGGCCGCCGCTCGATGGTCGGCTGGCTGGAACCCGACGACGTGTCGATCACGTACGACGCGGCGACCCGCACGGTGACCCGGCACGTCGGCGACACCTCGACCGTGGTCGGCGACGACGTGTTCGCCGCGCTGGAGGCGGAGCTCGGGTCCGGGAGCCCGGACGACCACTGGGTCGGGTACTTCGGCTACGCCTGCCGGCCCGACCTGCCGGCCTCGACCGGGCCCGGCGTCCCCGACGCGGTGTGGATGCGGCCGCGCGAGATCCGGTTCTTCGAACACGAACCTCTCGGGCGAAGCCTGACCTTCTCGGGTGAGGCTTCGCCCCAGAAGGTCAGGTTTCCCCGGCCCACCGGGGAAACCGCCCCCGCGGACTACGCCCAGGGGTTCGCCCGGGTCCAGGAGCACCTGCACGCGGGCAACTCCTACGAGGTCAACCTGACCTACCGCACCGAGGCGACCAGCGACCTGGCGCCGCTGGACGCCTACCTCCGGCTCCGCGAGATCAACCCGGCGCCGTACGCCGGGTTCCTCCAGCACCACGACGCGTGGCTGCTGAGCAGCAGCCCGGAGCGCTTCGCCCTCGTCACCGCGGACCGCACCCTGGAGACCAAGCCGATCAAGGGCACGACGCCCCGAGGCAGCACGCCCGAGGACGACGAGGCCCAGCGGACGCTCCTGGCGGAGGACCCCAAGTTCCGCGCGGAGAACCTGATGATCGTCGACCTGCTCCGCAACGACCTGTCGATGGTGTGCGAGCCCGGCACCGTCGAGGTCCCGCACCTGATGGACGTCGAGTCCTACGAGTCCGTGCACCAGCTCGTCAGCACGGTCCGCGGCCACCTCCGCCCGGACGTCACCACGATGCAGGCGCTCCGCGCGCTCTTCCCCGCCGGCTCGATGACCGGCGCCCCCAAGCTGCGCACGATGCAGGTGATCGACGAGGTCGAGGAATCGCCGCGGGGCCCGTACGCCGGGGCGTTCGGCTGGATCTGCGCCGACGGCCGCGCGGACCTCGGCGTCGTGATCCGCAGCCTCACCACCGCCGGCGACGGCCGCTACCTGCTCGGCACCGGCGGCGGCATCACGGTGCGGTCCGAGGTGCAGGATGAGTACGCCGAGTCGCGCTGGAAGGCCGAGCGGCTGCTCGAGGCACTGGAGGAAGCGTGACGATCGGCCAGCTCGGGGCTAGGGCGCGGGAGCGTTCGTGACCAGCTCGGCGAGCAGGGCGGTCGTCGAGGCGACCACCGCGGCCTTGTCGTACGGCGCGAGCTGCGCGACGTTCACGCTCTGCACCAGCCCGTCGGTCTCGACGAAGCCGGTCACGAGCAGTCCGGAGTCCTTCGCGCGCACCGCGATCCGGGCGGCGTTCGCCCCCGGCACCGTGACGGGGCGCAGCTGCGTCCCGGCCGCGCCCATCGCGTCGAGGGCCGCGTCCAGCCCGCCGGTGAACAACAGGTAGTTCACGTCGTACGCCGCGCCGCCCTCGGACTCGGGGGTGAAGCTGCACCGGGGGGCGGCCGTGGTGCCGGTCTGCTCGACGACGGGTTCACCCACGACCTCCGAGACCCGCTCCGCGGTGAGGTCGTCGCAGGGCGTCCAGGCCACGGCGTTGAGCTCGTCGTCGGTCGGCTCCTCGCCGGAGGAGCCCGCCGACGAGCACCCGGCGACCGCCATCGACGCGAGCAGGACGACGGCGACGGCAGCCGCCCTCACGAGGCCGGCACCGGCGGCGGGACCGGGCTCGACGAGCCCGGCAGCCACAGCTCGAGGCGTGCACCACCGGACGCCGAGGTGCCGGCCTCGACCGTGCCGGAGTGCCGCTCGGCGACCTGGCGCACGATCGCCAGGCCCAGCCCGGAGCCGGGCATCGCCCGGGACTCCTGCGAGCGGTAGAAGCGGTCGAAGATGTGCGGCAGGTCCTCTTCAGCGATCCCGGGACCCTCGTCCTCGACGGTGAGCGTGCCGTCGGCGAGCCGCACGGTGACGGTGCCGCCGGCCGGACTCCACTTGGCCGCGTTGTCGAGCAGGTTGGTCACCGCCCGCTCCACCGTCGAGCTCTCGCCGATCACGAACCACGGGTCGCTCTGCACGTCGATGGTCACGTCCTGCGCGCGCCGGCGTACCCGCGCGGCCGCCCGGTCGACCACGTCGGCGAGGTCGACGGGCTCGACGGTCTGGTTGAGAGCCTCGTCGCGCGCGAGCTCGACGAGGTCGCCGATGAGGTTCGTCATCTCCTCGATCTGGGCGCGTACGTCACCGAGGAGCTCCTCGCGCGCGCCCGGCGGCAGCGCGCCCTCGTCGCTGTCGACCTGGCTGAGCAGGTCGAGGTTGGTGCGCAGCGAGGTGAGCGGGGTGCGCAGCTCGTGGCTGGCGTCGGCGACCAGCTGGCGCTGGCGCTCGCGCGAGGCCTCGAGCGCGACGAGCATCTGGTTGAAGGCGGCCGCCAGCCGGGCGATCTCGTCGTCACCCTCGATCGGGAGCGGCCGCAGGTCCTCGGTCCGCGCGATCTCCTCGACCGCGGCGGTCAGCCGGCGCACCGGCCGCAGACCGCCCTGGGCGACGGCCCAGCCGGCCATCCCGGCCGCGATCACCCCGGCGGTGCCGAACAGGAACATCACGATCCCGAGCCGGCGGAGCACCGACTCCTGCGTGTCGAGCGACTGGGCGATCAGCATCGTCTGGCCGCCGCCGCGGTTCACCGCGACGACCCGCCACTCGGACTTGCCGTCCGTGCTCTCGATGGTGCGCACGGACTTGCGGGCGTCACCGTTGATGACCTCCAGCTCCGGCCCGCCGCTCATGTCGAACTCCGGGACGCGGTCGGTCACCGCGATGGCGTCGGTGAAGCAGACGATCCAGCTGTCCGCGGCGCCGAGGTACTCCGACGGCACCGTGGTGTCGCAGAGCGCGGTCGGCGCCGACTGCGCCCGCTCGATCAGCTGGTTGTCCACGGCCGCCTGGAGCTGCATCCGCACGGTGACGTAGACACCGCACGCCACGAACGCCACGGTGACGCCGACCGCGATGGTCGTGAGCATGGTGACCCGGCTCGCCAGCGAGCGCCGGTAGTGCCAACGACCGTGGGGCTCCTGGGGGTCGAGCGCGCTCACGATTCCTTCATGACGTAGCCGACGCCGCGCACGGTGTGGATCAGGCGGGCCTCGTCCTCGGCCTCGGTCTTGCGGCGCAGGTAGCCGACGTACACCTCGAGCGAGTTGGCGGTCGTCGGGAAGTCGTAGCCCCAGACCTCCTCGAGGATGAAGGTGCGCTCGAGCACGCGGCGCGGCCGGCGCATGAACATCTCCAGCAGGGCGAACTCGGTGCGGGTCAGCTCGATCAGCCGGTCGCCGCGGCGGACCTCGCGGGTGGCGAGGTCCATCGTGAGGTCGGAGAACTGCAGCGTCTCGTCGGTCGCCTCGTCGTCGCGGGGGAGGCGGCGCAGCAGCGCGCGGAGCCGCGCGAGCAGCTCCTGCAGCGCGAAGGGCTTGGTGAGGTAGTCGTCGGCGCCGGCGTCCAGACCCTCGACCCGGTCACCGACGGCGTCGCGGGCGGTGAGCACCAGGATCGGTACGTCGTTGCCCGCGCTGCGCAGCGCCCGCGTGGCCTCGATGCCGTTCAGCCGCGGCATCATCACGTCCATGATCACGACGTCCGGCGCGGAGGCGGCGATCACCGCGAGCGCCTCGGCTCCGTCGCCGGCGAGCGCGACGTCGTACCCGTTGAACTCGAGGGACCGGCGCAGCGACTCGCGCACGGCCTTGTCGTCGTCCACGACGAGCACGCGGGGCTTCGGGCCCGAACTGGCGGTGGTCACGGGGTCACTCTGCCAGCGGAGCCTGAGCCAGCGCTGAGAGTCCGCTCATGTGTACCGGCGGGCGAGCTCGGCGGCCCGCGCGCCGTAGCCGCCGCCGAAGTGGCAGGCGTGCACGAGCAGCGGGAAGATCTGGTGCAGCGCGGCGCGGTCCTCCCAGCCGTCGGCGAGCGGCGCCACCTCGAGGTAGGCGTCGAGCACGCGCGGCAGGTGCGGCAGCCCGAACAGCGCCAGCATCGCCAGGTCGACCTCGCGGTGGCCGCCGTACGCCGCCGGGTCGATCAGCCATGCGTGGCCGTCGAGTCCCCAGATGACGTTGCCGTTCCAGAGGTCGCCGTGCAGCCGGGCGGGAGGCTCCTCGGGGACCAGCCCGGGCAGCCGGGGGACCAGCGCCTCGACGGCCGCGGCCTCCTCGGGCGTCACCGCGCCGCGGTCGCGGGCGAGCTTGAGGTACGGCAGCACCCGGCGTACGGCGTAGAACTCGGCCCACGTGCCGGCCGGCCGGTTCGGCAGCGGCAGCCGGCCGATGAAGCCGTCGCGTTCCAGTCCGTACGACGGCGCCCCGGCCGCGTGCAGCGTGGCGAGCTCGCGGCCGAGGGCGGCCGCCGAGTCGACGTTGCTCTTGCCGGGCTCGACCCAGCGCACGATCAGGCACTCGCCGTCGACGCCGAGCACCTCGGGCAGGTGCGCCCCGCCGCCGGGCGTCGCCTCGGCCAGCCAGCGCAGCCCGGCCGCCTCGTCGGCGAAGAAGTCGTCCGGCGCGTGCGGCAGCGTCTTCATCAGCGCGGTGGTGCCGTCGCTGAGCCGCAGCCGGGTGGCGGTCGCGATGTCACCACCGGCGACCGGAGCCGTGGCCACCACCGACGAGCCGAGGAGCTCCTCGGCGCGACGGGCGACCAGCGGCTGCCGGGTCACGAGGTGTGCTCACCCCAGGGCCGCTGGCTCTCCAGCGCGGCGACCAGGGACCGCGCGGTTCGCTCGACCATCGCGAGCACCTCCTCGAATCCGGAGTCCCCACCGTAGTACGGGTCTGGTACGTCGCCGCCAGGATCTTCCGAGTCGAACGCCCGGAACGCCATCACCCGGTCGCTCGCGCCCCCGATGTCGGCGAGGTTCTGGGCGTCCATCGCGAGCACCAGGTCGGCGTCGTCGTTGCCCGCCCACTGCTGGGCCCGGTGCCGCGTGGCGTCGTACCCGGCGGCGGTGAGCGTGGCCGCCGCGCGGCGGTCCATCGGGTCGCCGACGTGCCAGCCGCCGGTGCCGGAGCTGCTCACCGAGACGCGGTCGTCGAGCCCGGCGTCGGCGATCCGCTCCTGCAGCACGACGTCGGCCATCGGGGAGCGGCAGATGTTGCCGAGGCAGACGACGGCGACCCGGTACTCGCCGGGTCGCCGCGAGGCGGGAAGGTCAGGCGTCTTCGGTGTCACCGATGAAGAAGCCGACGATCCACGTGACGATGGTGATCACGATCGCGCCACCGACCGCGTTCCAGAACCCGTCGACGTAGAAGTCGATGTCGAAGAGCCCCACCAGCCACTCGGTGAAGAAGAGCATCAGCGCGTTGATCAGGAGCAGGAACAGCCCCAGCGTGATGATGATGAACGGCAGCGACAGCAGCTTGATGATCGGGGCGACGAACGAGTTGACGATGCCCATGATCAGCGCGACGAAGAGCAGCGACCAGAAGTTGTCGGTGACCTCGTCCCAGCCGGACGAGCCCTCGAACCCGATGCCGTCGAAGATGACGCAGGCCGCGGCCAGCGCGATGACGTTCGTGGCGAGCCACGCGATGAACTTGAGGAGACCCACGCGGGCAGCCTAGTGGTTGCCGCTGGCGATCATCGGTGGTGACCACGAGGGCTCAGGTCGGTCTCAGCCCCGCTGGGTAGCCTCGTCCGCGTGTTTCCGGTAGGCGGCGTGGGGGTGATGCTGTTCCTCGTCGCGGTCTCGGGACTGGTGTGCGCGCTGCTGGCCTGGGGCCTGAAGCCGCGGCTCGGCTGGCTCACGGCCGGCTCGATCGCCGGCTTCGTCTGGTGCGTGGCAGTGCTCGCCACGATCACGCTGATCCCGGCGAACGGCGCTCCCGGCGTCGTCGCCGCCGAGGGCCGGCTGACCACCTGCTCGTGGGACATCGGCGGCCCCGCGCCCGAGGGCTTCTGGATCTTCGCGGGCGGCCAGCGGATGCTGAACACGCTGGTGTTCGTCCCGGCCGGCGCGCTGCTCGTGCTCGCCGTCGCCCGCTGGCGAGCCGCGTGGGTGCTGGTGCCGCTGGGCTTCGCCGCCCTGGTCGGCCTCTCGATCGGCATCGAGGCCACCCAGCTCGCGCTCGCCCGCATCGACCGGGCCTGCGACGTCACCGACGTCATCGACAACGCCACCGGCGCCGCGATCGGCGTGGGCATCGGCGTCGTGCTCGCCCTGGCCCTCCAGCCCTGGAGGCGTCGTTAGGGTGCCAGCATGACCACCCCTCAACCTCGAGCGAACGTGGCGGAGATCCCGCCGTACGTCGCCGGGAAGCCGCCGACGGTCCGACCCGGGATGACGTCGTACAAGCTCTCCTCCAACGAGAACCCCTACCCGCCGCTGCCCGGCGTCATCTCGGCCGTGCAGGCCGGGGTGGTGGCGATGAACCGCTACCCCGACATGGGCGCGACGATGCTGTACGACGCGCTCGCGGAGAAGTTCGGCGTGCCGGCCGAGCACCTGTCGGTCGCGACCGGCTCGGTCGGGCTGATCTACCAGCTGGTGCAGGCGTTCTGCGATCCCGGCGACGAGGTCGTGTTCGCGTGGCGCTCCTTCGAGGCGTACCCGATCGCGGTCACCGCCGCCGGCGCCACGTCCGTGCGCGTGCCGGTCCTGGCCGACGGCCGCCACGACCTCGACGCGATGGCCGCCGCGATCACCGACCGCACCAAGATCGTGCTGGTCTGCACGCCCAACAACCCCACCGGCCCGGCGGTCACCCAGGGCGAGCTCGATGCGTTCCTGGCGCAGGTGCCGTCCCACGTGCTGGTGGTCGTCGACGAGGCGTACGTCGAGTTCGTCCGGATGGACGACCCGGTCGACGGGCTGGCGACGTACCGCCGCCACGAGAACGTCGTGGTCACCCGCACGTTCTCCAAGGCCTACGGGCTGGCCGGGTTCCGGGTCGGGTACGCCGTCGCGCCCGAGCCGATCGCGGCCGCCCTGCGCGCGGTCTCGCTGCCGTTCGGCGTCTCCACGGTGGCGCAGCTCGCGGCGGTCGAGTCGCTGGCCCGCCAGGAGGAGCTGCTCGAGCGGGTCGAGGCCCTGGTCGCCGAGCGGACCCGCGTCGTCGACGCGCTGCGTGAGGCGGGCTGGGACGTTCCCGAGGCGCAGGGCAACTTCGTGTGGTTCGAGCTAGGTGACCGGACCGCCGACTTCGCGGCCGCGGCCGACGAGGCCGGGATCGTCGTACGCCCCTTCGCCGGCGAGGGCGCTCGCGTCTCCATCGGCGAGGTCGAGGCCAACGACCGGCTCATCGAGGTCGCCGCCGCCTTCCGCTGACGACCGGTCGATCTCGCGCCAGCGCGGGTCGAGGGCGGGCAGCATCGTGACCGCGAGGTACGCCGCACCGGTGATGAGCAGGGCGGACGACAGCCCGAACCCGGCGATCAGCAGGCCGCCGAGGATCCCGCCGAACGGCATCAGGGCGAAGCACATCGCCGTGGTGAGCGAGGTGACCCGGCCCATCAGCGGAGCGGGGATCCGCTCGAAGATCACGGCGCCCAGGATCGGGTTGATGAAGCCCGCGGCGAAGCCGCCGGCGACGCACACGGCGAGCACCGCCCAGAGGGGAGTGTCGAGGGCGAAGACCACGTAGCGCGGCGCGCCGCAGACGAGGAAGGCGATCAGGTAGGTCCGGTAGCGCGGCAGCCGCGCGGCCCAGGCCGAGGCGCAGATCGCTCCGAGCGCGGCCGCGCCGCCGAAGGTCGCGAACACCAGGCCGACCGTCGCGGCGCTGCCGGTGGTCTCCTCGGCCCAGACGGGCACGAGCACGGCGGCGTACGCGATGTCGAAGAGGTTCGTCAGCGAGACCATCACGGCGATCCCGAGCAGGACCCGGTCGGCGCGCAGGAACTGCCAGCCCTCGCGCAGCCGGGCGACGTACGGCGTCGTGTCGTCGGCGTCCTCGGTCTGCACCCGCGGCATGGCGCGGGTCGCCCAGGCGAGGACGGCAGCCGACAGGCCGAAGCTGAGGGCGTCGACGACGAGCGCGTCGGCGGCTCCGAGCCAGGCGACCAGGCCGCCGGCCATGGCGGCGCCGAGCAGCCCGGAGGTCCGCTCGATGGTCGAGTGCAGGCCGGTGGCCCGCTCCATCGGCACCCGTGCCTCCTCGACCACCGCAGGAGTCAGCGCGGCCTTGGCGGCGTCTCCGGGGCCGCGCAGCGCGCCCGCGATCGCGACCAGCAGGAGGAAGACCGGGAACGGCAGCCACCCGGACTCGTGCAGCAGCGGGATCGCGCCGACGGCGAGCACCGACAGCAGGTCGCAGGTGATCGCGACCCGGCGCGCGCCGACCCGGTCGATCACCGGGCCGCCGAGGACCTTGAGCAGGACCAGCGGCAGCATCTCCGCGAGCGCCACCAGTCCCGTCTTCGTGGCGCTCCCCGTGGTGGTCAGCACGAACCACGGCAGCGCGACCATCGACACCCGGGTGCCGGTCAGCGAGATCGCCTCGGCGATGAGCCAGCCGTAGAGCGGGCGGCGCGAGCTCATCGGTCGCCTCCGACCTTGCCGGGGTAGGGGAACGCCGACAGCTGCACCATGAACGGCGCGGCCTCGTCGTCGGCCTCGTCGTCGTCCTCCTCGTCGACGATCGCCGCGAGGTGCTCGACCAGCGCCTTGGCCCTGCTGGGTGTCAGCGTCACGACCCAGTCGCTGTACGTCGTCGCGTCGCGCCACGGCTCGGCGAGCAGCGGGAGCTCCTCGACCGAGCGCTGCAGCAGCTCGCTCATGACCACGACGACCGACTGCAGGTAGGCGTCGAGGGTGTCGCGCTCGTCGGGGTCAGCCGGCGCGACCTCGGTGGTGGTGGAGCGGTGCGCTGCCATCCACCAGCGGTCGCGGGCGTTGCCGCGGGTGGTGTCCTCGACGACGAAGCCGTGCTGCGCCAGCTGGCGCAGGTGGTACGACGTCGCCCCGGTGTTGAGGCCGAGCCGGGCGGCGAGCGTCGTCGCCGTCGCGGGCCCGTCGATGCGCAGCAGGCCGAGCATCCGCACCCGGATCGGGTGGGTGAGCGCCTTGAGGTCCTGGGGCGAGGGAGTGATCGAGGAGCGGTCCACCCGGGCACCGTACAACTGCAAAGAGTCATTTGCAAAGAGATCTATGCAATTGGCTCGGGTAGCCTCCGCGCCGTGTTCACGTCCGCGATCGCCGCCCTGGTGCTGGCCGCGAGTGCCGCGGTCCAGGCCCCGGCGCCGCCCCCCACGCCCGCCTCGACGCTGGAGGCGATGAGCCTCCCGCAGAAGGTCGGCCAGCTCTTCATGGTCGGGACGCCGGCCGACGAGGTCGACCGGGCGACGCGCGCGCAGATCGGCCGCTTCCACGTCGGCAACGTGATGCTCACCGGGCGCAGCTACAGCGGCGTCCAGGACCCCGCCCGCGTCTCGCGGACCATGCAGCGCGAGGTGTCGCCGCGCGCGACGGCCGGCGTACGCCTGTTCGTGGCCACCGACCAGGAGGGCGGCCAGGTGCGGGTGCTGCAGGGCGGCGGCTTCTCCGTCATCCCCAGCGCGCTCGAGCAGGGGACCTGGGCGCCGGCGAAGCTCCGCGACGCGGCGAGCACGTGGGCCGGGCAGCTGCGCCGGGCCGGCGTGAACCTCAACCTCGCGCCGGTCATGGACACGGTGCCGAGCCGCCGGGCGGCGAAGCGCAACCCGCCGATCGGCAGGTACGACCGGGAGTTCGGCTTCACGACCACGCGGGTCGCGCGGCACGGCGTCGCGTTCCTGGAGGGGATGCGCGACGGCGGCGTCGCCAGCTCGATCAAGCACTTCCCCGGCCTGGGCCGGGTGCGGGCGAACACCGACACGAACGCCGGCGTCACCGACGAGGTCACCCGCCGCGGCGACGCGTACCTGAAGCCGTTCCGGGCCGGCATCGACGCCGGTGCGCCGTTCGTGATGATGTCGACGGCGTACTACTCGCGCCTCGACCCGAAGAACCCGGCCGCCTTCTCGCCGTTCGTCGTCACCACGATGCTGCGCGGCGACCTCGGCTTCCGCGGGGTCGTCATCTCCGACGACCTGGCTCGCGCCGTGCAGGTCGCGTCGTTCACGCCGGCCCAGCGGGCGCTGCGGTTCATCCGCGCGGGCGGCGACGTCGTGCTGACCGTCGACCCCGACCCGCTGCCTGCGATGTACGACGCGGTGCTCGACCGGGCGCGCCGCAGCAAGGCGTTCCGGGCGACGGTGGACGACGCGGTGCTGCGGGTGCTGCGGGCCAAGGACGATCAGGGTCTGCTGCCTAAGGTTGCGCCATGAGCGACTCGGGCGAGTTCAAGCGGGACGTCAGCTACATCTCGGACCGGATCACCCTGGACGCCCGCAAGCCGGAGCACGGGCCCGTCGACGGCGACCTCTGGCCGGTGGAGCCGGGCCGTTACCGCCTGGTCGCCGCGTGGGCGTGCCCATGGGCGAACCGCTCGATCATCGTGCGCCAGCTGCTCGGTCTCGAGGACGTGATCTCGCTCGGCGCCTGCGGCCCGACGCACGACGAGCGGAGCTGGACCTTCGACCTCGACCCGGGTGGCCGCGACCCGGTCCTCGGCTACGAGCGCCTCCAGCAGGCGTACTTCCAGCGGTTCCCGGACTACCCGCGGGGCATCACGGTGCCGGCGGTCGTGGACGTCCGGTCCGGCGGGGTCGTCACGAACGACTACCCGTGGATCACGCACGACTTCTTCTTCGAGTGGCGCGACCACCACCGTCCCGACGCCCCCGACCTGTGGCCCGACGACCTCCGCGAGGAGATGGACGAGGTCATGGAGCGGGTCTACACCGAGGTCAACAACGGCGTGTACCGCTGCGGCTTCGCGTCGTCACAGGACGCGTACGACGCGGCGTACGACCGGCTCTTCGTCGCGCTCGACTGGCTCGAGGAGCGGTTGACGGACCGCCGGTACCTCATGGGCGATCGGATCACCGAGGCCGACGTACGCCTGTTCACGACGCTGGCTCGCTTCGACGCGGTCTACCACGGGCACTTCAAGTGCAACCGGAACAAGCTCATCGAGATGCCGGCGCTGTGGGGCTACGCGCGCGACCTGTTCCAGACGCCGGGCTTCGGCGAGACGATCGACTTCGAGCAGATCAAGACGCACTACTACGTCGTGCACACCACGGTGAACCCGACGCAGATCGTGCCGAAGGGCCCGGACCCGAGCGGCTGGCTGACGCCGCACGGGCGCGAAGCTCTCTAGGACTGGCTCCAGGACTGGCTCCAGGACTGGCTCTAGGACTGGCTCTAGGTGTACCCGGCCATCAGGTTGGTCGCAGTCGGCTGATGGGTGGGAGTCCGCCGAGTGCGCTGTGGCGCCGTTGAGTGTTGTAGTGCTCGAGCCAGGGCGCAAGTGCAGCGGCGCGTTCGTCGTTGGTGGTGAAGACCTGGCGGTAGGCCCACTCGGTGAGCAGGGTCCGGTTGAGTCGCTCGACTTTGCCGTTCTGCCAGGGGCAGTGCGGTCGGATGAAGACCTGGCGGATGCCGTGGGACGCACAGATCTCGCGTAGCGAGTAGCGGTAGGCCCAGGCGTTGTCGGTCATCAGCCGTTCGATCCTGGTGATCCCGGCCGCAGCGAAGTCGGCGATCGCGCGTTCGAGGAATCCGGCGCAGGTGGGGCCTTTCTCGTCGGACAGGACCTCGGAGTAGGCATAGCGGGAGTGGTCGTCGACCAGCGAGTGGACGTAGTCGAAGCCGACCTTGGTGGACCGGTCGCGCTGGATCGACCCGTCGCCGCGGCCCAGGGCACGCCAGCCACCGCCGGCAGGGATCCGGGCGAGCTTCTTGACGTCCATGTGGGCCAGCTCGCCGGGTCGCTCGCGTTCGTAG
>NZ_JAKWJR010000013.1 GCF_022761125.1 Nocardioides sp. SR21
CCACCCGGGGGTTCTCTTTCACGTCAATGACCAGGACCGCTACCAACGTCCCGGCCGGGTACAGCTAGCCGCCGAACTGCATGACCTCGTCCACGGGCGGGGCCTCGATGTCGACCGGCTCACCCCAGCCGGACATCGTCGTCGTGACGGAGCCGACGTCGCCCAGCGCCATCTCGGACCTGCGCATCAGCCCGGTGTCGTCGAGCCAGACGTCGAACGTGACCAGGCTGGGCAGGTCGAGGTCGAGGTCGTCACTGATGCCGCCGAGCTGCTCCTGCAGCCCGCGCGCGGTGTCGGTGCGGACCTGCATCGTGTAGTGCTCCAGCGTCTCGCCGTCGACCTCCTCGTCGCCGACGAGGGTCACCTCGGTGACGGCGTCCTCGACGAGGGCGAGCCCGGCACCCGGGTTCAGCTGCTCGGCGAGGTTCGCGCCCAGCGGGCTGCCCTTGCCGTCGAGCGGGACCTCGACCCACTTCGAGGCCGACCGGAAGTCGAAGCTCAGGTACAGGGCGCCGCCGACCAGCCGGAGCTCGGCCTTGCCGGGCCCGAACGGCGTCTTCGACATCGCCATCGCCATCGAGGGCGGTGACGTCGAGTAGTCGATGTCGCCCTCGGCGGCCAGGCTCGCCGGCCCGCCCGTCACCTCGACGGTCACGTGCGCGGTCGTCGCGTCCTCGAGCGCGCCGAGCACGTCGGCGATGAACGTCGACGGGTCGATCTCCTCGCCGGCGGGCTCGGCCGACGGTGACGCGGACGGCGTCTCGGAGGCCGCCGTCTCCGTCGGCTCGGCGGCCGCGGGGTCGGCGTCGGAGTCGTTGCAGGCGGTGAGCCCGGTCAGGGCGAGTACGACGACCGACGCGGCGGCCACCCGTCGTACGAGCGAGGAACGGCGCATTCCTCAGGCTAACGCGCTACAGCTAGCCGGCGCGGGCAGCGACCTGCAGCGTCACGGTCGCCGAGCCGGCCAGCACGTCGTGCAGGCCGCGTCCGTCGGGGCGGAACACCAGCGGCGGGATCACCAGGGCGATCAGGACCGAGCGGGCGAAGGACCGGAGCAGGTCGACGTGGCCGCCGTCGGCGACGCGGATCACCCGGAGCCGGGTCGCCATCTTGCCGAAGGAGCCGCCCACGGTCGCGGTGAAGACCGCGTTCTCGACCACGAACACCAGCAGCACCCAGATCTGGGCGGTGCTGCCCGGCTCGGAGTAGCTGTCCCAGCCGACGAACACGACGACGACCAGGATCGAGGCGATCCAGTCGACGAGCAGCGCCAGCATCCGGCGCGGCCAGGACGCGGTCTCGTAGGGCAGGGCTGCGGGGTCGCTCACGCGGGCCAGCGTAGAACGCGGCCCGAGGCGTCCATCCACGGACCACCTGTTACATGCCTGAAACAAACCGGATACGGTCGAGAAACTGCACGTGCATACGTTGCGGACATCGCCCGGCGCAGCGCCGCTCCGGTCGCTTTGCTCGCAGACTTTTTCCGGTTGCTCCAGAGGGTGGCAACCAAGGAGGACGAATGTTCCAGAACAGCGACGAGCTGCTCAAGTTCATCAAGGACGAAGGCGTCGAGATGGTCGACGTCCGCTTCGTCGACCTGCCCGGCATCGAGCAGCACTTCACGGTGCCGGTCTCGTCGTTCGACCAGTCCGTCTTCGACGACGGCCTCGCCTTCGACGGTTCCTCCATCCGGGGCTTCCAGGCGATCAACGAGTCGGACATGGCGCTGTTCCCGGACCCGTCCACGGCGTTCGTCGACCCGTTCCGCGCCGCGAAGACGCTCAACCTGAGCTTCTTCATCCACGACCCGATCACGGGTGAGGCGTACTCCCGTGACCCGCGCAACATCGCGCGCAAGGCGCTGGGCTACCTGGCGACCACCGGCATCGCGGACACCGCGTTCTTCGCCCCCGAGGCGGAGTTCTACATCTTCGACTCGGTCCGCTACTCGACCGGCGCCAACGAGGGCTACTACCACATCGACTCCGTCGAGGGCTGGTGGAACTCCGGCAAGGAGGGCGACAACCGGGGCTACAAGACCCGCTTCAAGGGCGGCTACTTCCCGGTCGCGCCGTACGACCACTACGGCGACCTGCGCGACGAGATGGTGAAGAACCTCGAGGCCTGTGGCCTGCTCGTCGAGCGCTCGCACCACGAGGTCGGCACCGCCGGCCAGGCGGAGATCAACTACCGCTTCGACACGCTGCTCAAGGCCGCGGACGACGTGATGAAGTTCAAGTACCTCATCAAGAACACCGCCTGGGAAGCCGGCAAGTCGGTCACCTTCATGCCGAAGCCGATCTTCGGCGACAACGGCTCGGGCATGCACGTCCACCAGTCGCTCTGGAAGAACGGCGACCCGCTCTTCTACGACGAGACCGGGTACGGCGGCCTCTCCGACATGGCGCGCTGGTACATCGGCGGCATCCTGAAGCACGCCCCGTCGCTGCTGGCGTTCACCAACCCGACGGTGAACTCCTACCACCGTCTGGTGCCGGGCTTCGAGGCCCCGATCTCGCTGGTGTACTCGTCGCGGAACCGCTCCGCGTCGGTCCGCATCCCGATCACCGGCTCGAACCCGAAGGCCAAGCGCATCGAGACCCGGTTCCCCGACCCGTCGGCGAACCCGTACCTCGCGTTCTCGGCCCTGATGCTCGCCGGTGTCGACGGCATCAAGAACAAGATCGAGCCCGCCGCCCCGATCGACAAGGACATCTACGAGCTCCCGCCGGACGAGATGGCCGAGATCGAGCAGGTCCCGACCTCGCTCAACGCCGTCCTCGACGCGCTCGAGGACGACCACGACTACCTGACGGTCGGCAACGTCTTCACGCCCGACCTGATCGACACGTGGATCACCTACAAGCGCGAGAACGAGATCGCCCCCGTGCAGCTGCGCCCGCACCCGCACGAGTTCGAGCTGTACTACGACATCTAAACCAGAGCCCGAAAGGGCCTCTGACCTGCATAAACGCGCGGCCCCGCGGAGGATTCCCCCAGGTTTCCCCCAGCGGGGCCGCTGCGCGTCCACGGGCACAGCCTGCCGATCGAGTCGGCAGATGCCTCGTGGGGACTCGCCTCGAGCAGCGATCGGCGGCCTGGAGGCTGGGGCCGCGCGGCAAGCAGCGGACGCGGCCCACCAGGTCAGCGCCGGCGGATCCGGGTGATCCAGTACTGCGTGTCGGGCTCGGGTGCGGTGCCGAACCGGGCATTGACCACGAACAGAGTGTCGTCGATCCGGGCGACACCGGTGGGGACGTCGAAGGTGGTGTCGGCGATCTTGGACACCACCCGTCCCCGGCTGAGTCCCTTGTTCAGCTGAACTGCGACGATCCGGTCCTCCTGGTTGCGCACGACGTACAACAGGCCGTTCCGGCCACGCTCGATGCCGTCGCCGTTGACCAGACTGCCACCGCGGATCCTGATCCGATGGGTCGCTCCAGTGAACGGGTTGATCCTGAACAGGTTCCCGGTGTTGGTCTGCACAGATACCAGTGAGCGCTTGATCCTGACGATGCCGTTGAGATTGAACCCGGGCTGCATGACCAGATCGCCACTGAGCTTCAAGGTCCTGGCGGACCGCGGCGGCAGGTCGCACCGGTATTGCCGCCCCTCACGGAACCGGACCACCAGCAGGACCTTGTTCATCGAGTCGGTGGCAAAGACTCCCCACCGGGTCACGACCAGGTCGTTCACGAACCTCTCGTTGGCCCCGAATCCGTAGGTGCGTAGGCGCTCGCCGGTCACGGGATCGTGCACCCGGATCCTGTGGGTCTCGGCGCCCGCCACCCAGAGCCGGTCGCAGCGGCGGTCGTACTCCATGCCGGCTGCGGCGCGCGGCTCGCGCCCCTGTGCCAGCAACCGACCCCCGCCGGTGCGGGAGTCGGCCCGCCAGATCGCACCGTCGTCGAGTGACCCGACGTAGAGGAACCTACGGCCATCGCTCGTGATCCCTTCAGGCTGGAACCCGTCGGGAAGAGCGATCCGGTGCGGTGCGCCTCGATGAGGCGACTCAGTCTGGGCCGGCATTGCCAGGAAGGTGATCACGACGCCGGACAGCGCGGCGACGACGGCGGACTTGCTGAAAAGTCTCATGCAATCCTCCACGGATTGATAGGTCAGCGAGTCCCCGGACCCAACGAGCGGTACCCCGCATCGGATGCACCATGCGGACACCTCTGCGACAGCGGCTGTACTTCGATAGCTGATCCGTCACGGTGTGAGGCCGGCTGCGCGGACTCACGAGGAGGTGCTTCGCGTCAGCGCCGT
This sequence comes from Nocardioides sp. SR21, assembly GCF_022761125.1. Taxonomy (GTDB): domain Bacteria; phylum Actinomycetota; class Actinomycetes; order Propionibacteriales; family Nocardioidaceae; genus Nocardioides. The sequence goes on from NZ_JAKWJR010000013.1 coordinate 4,270, forward strand.
TGCGACGAAATGGTCGTGCGGAAGCTCGGCTCAGGTATGGCCGACGCCCTCCACGCATCCCTACTGGCCGAGCTCACGGCCTCGCGCCACCATGACGAGTTCAGGGACCTGCCCGTCGAGGTCGACGTGCGCCATGGCACTCCCGCGGACTTGGTGGTGCACGTCGCACGTGACGTGCAGCTGCTGGCCATCGGGCGAAACCGACCCGAACCCGGCGGGTATGTCCGCCTCGGACGGGTCGCGAGCTCAGCACTGTACGAGAGCCCGTGCCCGACGGAGTTGCTCGCGTCGAGCACCGCACTGGAGAGCCCTCCAGAGACTGCGCGAGAACAAGCCGAGATTGCTCGGCAACAGGCCAATGCGGCTTGGGAGCAGCTTGCCGAGTCCTCGGATCTCAGGTGAAGGGCAGGTCGGCGCAGCCCTTCTGGACGTACTCCAGATCTTCCGCCGTCACGACTTCCTCACCAGTGATCTGTTCAGCGAGAGAGGGCGTCTGGTAGATCTCGAGCTGCTTGCAGCGGTCGACGGTCTGAACGTACGGAGGCACCAGCACGACAAGGCTGATGAAGCAACCGATCCCCAAGAGCACGGCCAACCCCTCGTAGCCGGCCTTGCCCCAGAAGGTGATCGCTCCGCCTGCGAACGCAGCTGGGATCGCGAACGTCGCACCGAGCCACAGGACACCGAACGACAGTCCTACGCCTGCAATCTCTCTCCACATAACGCACCTCCCTAGCCTGCGAGCCCGGTGCCTGCGCTATCCCTGGCGGGCAGGCTCCCCGCCGCCTGTCCTCGTCGCCTCTGCGGAGAGCCACGGTCAGCCCTCGTCCTCCGGCTCAACGGTCTTGCGAATATCTGCGTTCTGGATGTTCTTGCTGTAGGCCGCGACCAGCTTCTCCTGGCGCGCCCTCTCCGCACCGCTGGCAGCCCTGGCGGCGTCCGCCGCCTTGAGGGCACGCCGCTGGTACGACACGTCGTTGTAGAGGGACAGCGACTCGGTAGCCAGGTCGAGCGTCTGTTGCATCGCTTCCTTCGGCTCGAAGAAGCGCTCGAGCATCACCGCCGACATCGCCCGAGCCGTCCATCCCTCCAAGTCCTCGTGTTTGGTTCCATCCAGGCTCAGCACCGCGTACGGCTTCGCGCCCTTGTAGAGGTCGCCGTCGGGAGTGCGCAGTCGGAAGTCCTTGTCGACCGTGTATCCCTCGACCTCGGCCGTGTCGTCGCCGGGCCACAGCAGCAACGCGGACGCGACGCTCGCCGCTCTCCCCGCCAGCCCAAAGTTCACGTGGAGCGTCTCGCAGTAGTACGGGGCCGGACGAGCGAGCATGTCAGCAGCCTTCTTGCCGATCTTCACCGCCGCGCCCGCGCTCACGAGGTACGGCGCTGCCGGCGCGAAGACCGGCAAGGCGGCCGCCGACGACAGCGCCTCCGACAAGCCGTCAGCCAGCTCGTCGTTGAACTCCCTGTCGGCGCTGATCTCGATTGTGAACAGCACATTCGTGTCGGTCACGGCCGGGCTGTAGTAGATCAGCTGCGACCCGCCCGCTGACGCGGTCGCGTACAGGAAATCTCGTCGCTCAGGCTTCGGCTGCAGCAGGTGAATCGCACGCGCAGCACCGTCGAAGTTCTGGAATGGCTTGTGCGCGGAGGTGACCAGGATGTCACCCCTCTGATCTCCCGGAATGACCCGCAACGTGTCCGGATAGTCACCGATGTACAGGGTCTCCAAAATGACCGTCAGCGGCTTTCCGAGCCCAATCGGCTGAAAGGGGATCACGTCTGCGGGCGGCCGCGTCCACTCCCCGGCGACGATCAGGTTGAGGTTGAAGCGGTCCTCGACCTGCACGACGTCTTCCGTGATCTCGCTCCGGAGCCCCAAGATCTTGTCCCCGACGACAGCTGCAACGACCACGGCGAACCCCTGTTCCTGCACACGTATGAGAAATCGAAGTGAGACCGATCGCGGACTCACTGGGCTTGGGATCCGAGCCCAGGCTTGTTCAGGAAGACCTGAGCCGAGAATCGCGGGTTTGTTGCACTCCGACATGGCCCGAATGAGGTAAATCGGAAGACGGTCGACGAAATGGTGCATGTCCACTTCTTGCCAGTTCCGGCGGCCGCTCATTCGTGTTCACCCTGCTCGGCGGCAGTGCGCACCTTCGTCACCCGCAACACGACTGCCGGCGTTACCCGGTGCGCGACAACCAGGTCTCCCTGACTCCGACCACACAACCTGCACCATCCCGATCTCCGAGACCCAGCTCGGGCGCTCCTGGGCGAAGTCGATCCGGGCGTCGGGAGCTCGGCATCCAGGAGTACACCGATCCGGCTGACGACCCGATGATCCCGCACACGCTCGTGCTGAAGCCGGGCCTGGTCGTCCACTCCGTCTACAACGGCTACTGGTTCTGGGGCCGGCCCTCGACCGCGGAGCTCTGGCGCGATCTTCGGGAGGTGACGCGACAGGTCCGGCCCGACTGGGACCTCACTGCGCCCGGCCTCCGCGAGCAGTGGGACGCCGGGGACCGCGACCAGTTCTACGGCTGGAGCAAGCACAGCCGCGGAGATGGAAGGTCCTGACGAGGTCGCCTCGGAGCGATCCGGGGCCTCGGCGTTCCTGCCGGTCAGGCCGGTGCCGCAGGCCCGGTGTGCGGCTCGGGGCTCACGGAGGCCGCGTCGTCCGGCGCCTCGTCCCCGTCGGCTACCGCGAGCAGTCGCGCCACGGCGAGGCGGGTGTACTCCTCGGTCAGCGGACTGACCACGGCGAGCTCGGCCAGGTCGGTGGTCAGGACGGCGACGACGTTGTTCTCGGAACGGACCACCGACATCGCGACCGAGAACCTCAGGGCCCGGTCGCCGAAGCTGAAGGTGCCGTCGGCCCGGAGATCGGCCTGCTCGTCGGCGTCGGCGACGGTGACCTCCTTGTCGAGGGCCACGTCGAGCCTGACCTCGACGCCGTTCTCAGCGCGCTCGTCGACGGTGCGGCAGCTCGCGACCGAGTCGGTGAAGCGGTCCATGAAGGCGCTCGCCTTCTCGGTGGTGGCGAAGCTCAGCGTCCCGTTCGTGACCTCGGGGAGGCCCGGGCCGGCGCCGGGCCGGAAGGCGAACCGGACGCTCGCATCGGTCGCGTCGACGTCCGCGTCGAAGTCGTCGAGCGCCGTGAGGCAGCCCATCGGAGACTCGATGTCGATCTCGTCCTCGTCGTCGGCCTTCTCCTCAAAGCCCTCGCCGAGGCTGTCAGCGACGAGGAGCGACTCCTCGACCTGCGCGGAGGTGAGCTGGTCGGGGTCGGCGTCGGTGCTCGAGCAGCCGGCGAGCGCGAGAGCCGTCGCAGCGATGGACACGAACAAGCGCTGCGTCATGGTCTGCCTCCGTCCCGAGCGTGGCCGGCCTGTCGTCACGAGGGTACGGGCGTGGGGCCCAACACCCACCACGGTCCGCCGGGACGGGCTCACGCGCGGATGATGCGGCGCTCGATCGCGACGGCGACCGCGCCGGCGCGGGTGTCCACGCCGAGCTTGGTGTAGATGTGCGACAGGTGGGACTTCACGGTCGCCTCGGAGACGAAGAGCTCGCGGGCCATCTCCTTGTTGCCGAGCCCGCGTGACAGCAGCTCGAGGACCTCGACCTCACGGTCGGTGACGGTGCTCGCGCCCGGGGTCGTACGCCGGACCAGGGTGGCGGCGACCGACGGTGCCAGGACGGTCTCCCCACGGGCCGTGGCGCGGATGCCGCCGAACAGCTGCTCGGGCGGGGCGTCCTTGAGCAGGTAGCCGCGCGCGCCGGCCTCGAGCGCGCGCAGGATGTCGGACTCGGTGTCGTAGGTCGTCAGCACCAGCACCTCGGGTGGCGACTCGAGAGCCCGGAGCGCGGCCGTCACCTCGGCGCCGCCGGCGCTGTCCGTGCCGAGGCTGAGGTCCATCAGCACCACGTCCGGCGGTTCGGCGGCGACGACCGACAGCGCCTGCTCGAGCCCGTCCGCCTCGCCGACGACGACCAGGTCCTCCTGGCCCTCGATCAGCGCGCGGAGCCCGGCACGCACGACGGGATGGTCGTCGACCAGCACGATCCGGATCACGACGGCACCTCGAGCGGGAAGCGCACCGAGACCGTGGTGCCCTCCCCCGGCTCGCTCTCGACGTCCGCGCGTCCGCCGAGCGTCGCCGCGCGGTCACCGATGCCCGCCAGGCCACGGCCCCGCGTGCCCCTCGGCCGCACGAGGCCGGGGTCGAACCCGCGCCCGTCGTCGCGCACGTCCAGCACCACCTCGTCGCCCTGGTAGGTCAACGTCACCACCACCCGCTGCGCAGCGGCGTGCTCGACCACGTTGGCGAGGGCGCCGCGAGCGGTGCGGACCAGCGCCTCGGCGACGTCGGCCGGGACCTCGGCCGGGTCGCCGTCGACGCGCACCTCCACGCCGAGTCCGGGCGCGGCCCGCTCGGCCACCCGGCGCAGCGCGGCGGGCAGGTCCACCAGGTCGGCGGGCGCCAGGTCGCGCACCACGCGGCGTACCTCGTCGAGACCGTCGCGCGCCGTCGCCGCAGCGGTGCGGACGTGCCCGCGGGCGGCGTCCGGCTGGACGTCCCACACCTGCTCGGCGGCCTGCAGGAGCAGGTTGATGCTGGACAGTCCCTGCCCGACGGAGTCGTGGATCTCGCGGGACAGGCGGGTGCGCTCGGCCAGCGCTCCGGTGCGCTGCTGCTCGTCGGCCAGCCGCTCCAGGAGGTCCTGGCGGGCCCGCGACTCCAGGTCGAGGGCGCGGTAGGCGAGCACGGTCACGAGCGCGACCGAGATGGGACCGGCCACCTGCACCGGGTCGACGCCGTCGGTGATGCGGAGCCAGGAGCCGGTGACCACGACGGTCATCGCGACCACGACCCCGACCGCCCATCCGAACGGCAGCACCCGCAGCACCGCGAACGCCACCGGCACGGCGCACCACGCGAACGACGGGGCGACGATCGTCAGCGTCGCCCACAGCAGCACCATCGCGCTCACCCAGACCGTCGGCCACCAGGACCGGCCGGGCAGCAGGCCGCGCGTCGCGTAGGCGAGCCCGAGAAGCACGGCGCCGAGGAGCACCGCGACCCCGGTCGCGTCGAGGCCGTGCCGGTCGACGTACCGCAGGGCGCTCGTGACCAGCAGCACCACGAGGACCGCGAGCAGCCAGCGGTCGAGTCGAGCCGCGGGCGCGAGGATTCCGCGGACGCCGGGTGTGGTCATGGTCGGTCCAGCGTAGGGAAGCAGCCCTCGCCCGGCATCAACCGATCGGCTATCCATCCGTGGCCGGTTGCCCGACGTCCAGCGCTCTCGCCACCCGAAGGATGGAGGCATGAAGCGCATCGCAACCACCCTGATCACCGCCACCGTCCTCGGCACCACCCTGGGCGCCACCCTGGGCGCCACCCTGGGCGCCGTCCCGGCCTCCGGCCACGGCCGCCCGGCCACCTACCAGCTCACCGGCGACCCGGACGGGTCGAAGTTCGAGGGCATCGGCGCTGACCAGCGGCGCGGCCTGTTCTACGTCAGTGAGGTGACCGGCGGCGAGATCCACCGCGGCTCGGCCGGCCGGTCCGCGGCGACCGAGTGGCTCGCGGGCGACGGCACCGACGGCCGCTACACCGCACGCGGCATCACCGTCGACAAGGCCGGCCGCGTCTACGTCGCCGGCGGCCCCAACGGCATCGGGACCGACCGCCCCGACCTGTGGGTGTACGCCGCCGACGGGACGCTCCTCGCCGCGCTCCGGGCTCCCGGCACCGACGTCTTCCTCAACGACGTCGCGATCGGTCCGGACGGTGCGGCGTACTTCACCAACTCCAACGACGCCCAGGTCTTCCGCGTCGCCGCCGGCCGGTCCGGCTGGCGCGCGACGCTGTGGGCGGATGCGACGGACACGATCGAGCGCGCGGAGGGCTTCAACCTCGGAGGCATCGTGCTCACCGCCGACCGCAAGGCGTTCGTCGTCGCCCAGGGCAACACCGGGCTGCTCTGGCGCTTCTCGACGCGCACCGGCGCGGTCAGCCCGGTCGACACCGGCGACGCCGACCTGGTCAACGCCGACGGCCTGGTCCGCCAGGGCACGAGGCTCACGGTCGTGCGCAACTTCAGCCGGATGGTCGCGACCCTGCGCCTGGCCGACGGCGGCCGGCGGGCGGTGCTCCTCGACCAGGAGGCGAGCTCGGCCGACCGCGTCCTCACCACCGCCAAGGTGCTGCGCGGACGGATCCTCTACGTCGACAGCAAGTTCGAAGAGACGGTCGCGTCGGGTCCCTACGAGGTCGTCACCGACCCGACCCGATGATGCGCCTGGCACTCGCGGCGCTCCCGCTCGCGCTCGGCCTCGGCCTCTGTGCACCCGTCGAGGACGGGCCGGGCGACCCGGCGGCTCGGCCCGTCCTCGACGAGCGGCTTCGAGACGCCGCCTGGGCGAACGACGTCGAACGTGCTCGCCGCCTCATCCAGCGCGGCGCCGACGTCAACGCGAAGGACGAGAACGAGCAGTCGGCGTACCTCATCGCGACCAGCGAGGGGTACCTCGACCTGCTGCGCCTCACGCTGCACGCCGGCGCTCGCGTCGACGCCAAGGACAGCTGGAACGGCACCGGCCTGATCCGCGCCGCCGAGCGCGGGCACGGGCTGGTGGTGGGCGAGCTGCTGCGCGCGGGCATCGACCGTGACCACGTCAACCGGATCGGCTACCAGGCGATCCACGAGGCGGTGTGGCTGGGCGAGGACACCGCGCCGTACGCCACCACGGTCCGGGTGCTGGCCGCCGGCGGCGTCCGGTTGGAGGACCGGTCGCCCTCGGCCGGGCTGACGCCGCTGGAGATGGCCCGCGAGCGCGGGTACGACGGGCTGGAGAGGATCCTTGTCGACATGACGACCAGCGACCGCCCGGCCGACCCCGACGCCGCGCTCCTGCGGGCCGCCGCCGACGGTGACCCGGACGCCGTGGCGACCGCGCTCCGGGCCGGGGCCGACATCGAGGCGCGCGACGACCACGACCGGACGGCGCTGCTGCTCGCTGCGACGTACGACCACGTCCCGGTCGCCCAGGTGCTGGTGGCGATGGGCGCCGACCCCGACGCCCTCGACGACCGCCACGACACCCCATGGTTGGTCACCGGCGTGACCGGCAGCGTCGCGATGCTCGAGGCGCTGCTGCCGGCGGGCCCGGACCTCACGATCCGCAACCGGTACGGCGGCCTGTCGCCGATCCCGGCCAGCGAGCGCGGCCACGTCGCCTACGTCCGGCGCGTGGTCGGGACCGGCGTCGACATCAACCACGTCAACGACCTCGGCTGGACCGCGCTCCTGGAGGCGGTCATCCTCGGCGACGGCGGCGCGGACCACCAGGACATCGTGCGGATCCTGCTGGCGGCCGGGGCCGACCGGGGCATCGCCGACGGCGACGGCGTCACGCCGCTCGAGCACGCCCAGCAGCGCGGATACGACGAGATCGCCGTGTTGCTCCGGCGTTAGGGCCGATGGTGCAGGATGAGGTCGTCGTGTCCGACTCTCACCCAGGAGTTCCCATGGTCAAGAAGCTCATCATCGTGCTCGCGCTCGTCGCCGTCGGCGGTCTGGTGGCCAAGAAGGTCACGTCGAGCTAGGTGACGCCTCCACGTCCGTGATGGACGTGATCCAGGACTGGTGGGTGCTGCTGTTCTTGGTGATCGCGAGCAGCTCGTCCATGTGCGGCTCGAGGCCGGTCACCTTGTCCAGCGGGACGCCGACGACGAGCTGGAAGCCCAGCCCGCGCCACGCCTGAACGGCGCGGCCGGCGAACTCGGAGTCGGCCTTCACGAAGCCCTCGTCGAGGAACACCGGGGCGAAGCGCGGTCGCGAGCGCATCTCGTCGCCGAGGCGGAAGCGCAGCGCGGAGCCGACGATGAACGCCACCAGCTCCTGGCTCTCGCCGCCGCTCTTCTCCCCCAGGGTCCGGTAGGTCGCGCGCAGCTCGCCGGTGAGGTGGTCGTAGCGCTCGGCGCTGATCTCCACGTGCCGGCGTACGTCGAGCAGGCGGTCGCGGTCGGTCAGCGCTGCCGCGGCTCCCCCGACCTGGCTGGGCCTGCGCAGCTGGTTCATGAACCGGCTGAGGTCGGCGAAGCGCTTCTCCATGCCCGCCTCGTCGACCTCCTCCGACGAGCCGGACGACAGCGTGCGCAGGTCCTTCATGAACGTCTGCACGTGGGCCGGGGTGAGGCGGCGCAGCCGGATCCGGAGCCGGTCGCCGGAGGCACCGCCGAACTCGAGCCGGCGCAGGATCGCGTTGATCGGGCCGAGGCGGTCCTCGATCTCCTCGATCGACGCGGCCATCGCACCGACGAGCGGGACCAGGTCCTGGCCGCTCCACTCGGTGAGCCGGCGCCGCCACTCGGTGCGCCGGGCGGCGAGGCCCTTGCCACGGATCTCGTCGAGGATGCGGGCGTAGTCGGGGTAGGAGTCCGCGGTCGCGCCGAGGTTCGGCGAGTCCCACTGGAACTTGTAGACCCGGAACACCTGGGCGAGGTCGTCGTCGACCCGCGCGATCTCGGTCTCGGCGTCGGCGACCGCGTCGCGCAGTCGCTCGGCGAGCCGCTGCGAGGTCTCGGCGAACCGGTCGAGGTCCTCGGGGTCCGCGGGTGCCGCGGCCGCCGCGAAGTCCGCGGCCAGGGCGGCCTCCTGCTCCTCGGTCAGCGCGACCTCACCGGCCGCCTCCATCGCCTGGAGACGGTCCTTCACGTGGTCCTCGGCGTCGACGAGCTCGGCGTGCGCGGCGTTCAGGTCGCGCTGTCGCTGCTCCACGCCGTAGCGCTCCCGCCGCGTCTCCTCGAGGCGCGCGGACAGGTCGGCGATCTGCGCCTCGAGCGCCTGCAGCTGGTCGTCGGAGCCGAGGATCTCGGAGCGACGGCGCTCGATGTCCGCGATCCGCCGGTCGCTGCCGTCGACGTCGAAGTCGTCGAAGCGCGCGTTCGCGACGGCGTCGTACGACGTCCGCTGCTGCTCGAGGACGCGGGCCCGCCGGTCGAGCTCGGCGGCCTCGGCGGCGATCGCGTCGAGCTGCTCCCCCGTGCTCGCGAGCTCCGCGTCGATCTCGGCGATGGCGTCGGCGTTGGAGAAGCCGATGATGCTGCGCACGTCGTTGCGCCCGTGGGCACCGCGCCGGCCGTTGCGGGTCTGGCCGGCCAGCGTCACCCGGAAGCCCGGGCCCGCGAGCCCGTCGGCGTCCTCCATGCACAGCGCGTTGCGCGCCGGGTCGTCGACATGCGCCTGGACCCAGCCGCTGAACGGCGAGTCCTCGAAGAGCAGCTTGCCCGCGACCCGCTCGGGGTCGGCCGGGCCGAGGTCGGGCAGGTCGAGCTCGACGCCCTCGAACACCAGCCGGCCGCGCATCCGCAGCCCGTCGATGGCCGAGGAGAACTGCTCCAGCCGGTCCAGCGGCACCAGCATCATCCGGGCGCTGGCGCCCAGCACGGTCTCGATCGCCCCGCGCCAGCGGGCCTCGTCGGGCGCGACGTCGATCAGCTCGGCGACGTACGGCAGCTCCTCGACGCCGATCCCGCTCGCCTCGGCGACCTCCGCGCGCATCTCGTGCATCCGTGCGGGCACCCGGCCGGCGCGGCTCTCGAGCGACGCGCGCTCGCGGCGCAGCTCGGACTGGCGCTCGCTGAGCGGGAACTGCCGACGCAGCACCCCGTCGCGCTCCTGGCGGATCCGCTCCTGGTCGCGCTGCCACCCGGCCAGCCACTGCTGGGCGTGCAGCTGCAGCACGGTGAACGCCTCGACCGACATCAGCGCCGCGTCGATGTCCGGCGCGTGCGCGTCGGTCGCGTCGATGAGCGGCAGCAACCGCTCCTGCAGGACCGTCCGGCGCGCGAGCCGGTCCTCGCGGACGACCTGCTCCTGCTCCAGCGACAGCGCGAGCGCCTGGAGGCTCGAGCCGCCGGCCGCCCGGTGCGACTCCTTGGCCGCCTCGAGGTCCATCAGCAGCGCCCGCTCCGCGGAGGTGGTCGCGGCGAGCTGGTCGCCGTTCGTCGCCCGATCGGTGCGGTTGGCCACGACCGCGCCCTCGATCAGGCGCAGGTGGGTGCTGAGCAGCCAGAGCCGCAGCGGGGTGTCGCCGGCGAGCGTGACGCCGTACGAGTCGAGCTCGGCGAGCCGCTTCGTCGCGACCACCTTGCGCTCGTGGAGGTCGGTGATCGGGGCGAGCAGCTCGAGCTTCTGCTCCTCGGTCCGCATCGCGGAGTGCGCGGTGTCGAGGTCGTCGAAGTGCTCGATCGCCCGGTCCGCGGCGGCGTACGTCGCCGGCCGCTCGAGCACCATGTCCTTGTAGAGCTCGTCGACGCTGCGGACCTGGTTGCCCGCCTGGATCCGCGCCAGCAGCCGCAGCGCCTTCGCGCCGTCGCCGTTCGCCCCGATGCCGAGGCGCGCGTGCAGGACCGCGGAGAACTCGGCGTACGTCCGGTGGACGCGGATGCCCGGGAACAGCTTCTTCAGCGTGTTCGCGTGGAACCGCTCCGGTACGGCGACCTCCAGCGCGTCCAGCGCGAGGGCACCCTCGTGGGTGGCGAGCTGCATCTGGACGTCGCTCGAACGGGCCGCGCGCCGCGGCACGTAGTAGGTGCGCAGCGCGGTGAAGCGGCCGCCCTGATCGTTCACGAACGTCATCGCGATCGCGCCCCAGGTGTCGGCGCCCTTGCCGCGCAGGAGCTTCTCGACCGGCCGGCCGGTGCGCGGGTCGTCGACCACGTCGACCGCGCCGCGCAGGTACGACAGCAGGTTGCGCTGGCCCTCGCCGCGCGCGCGACCGGCGACGGCGTCGTTCGACGCACCGTTGAACTTCGTGTCCGACGGCATCATCAGCGCGGTGTAGGCGTCGAGGATCGTGCTCTTCCCGACGCCCGAGGCGCCGGAGATCATCGTGGCGTCACCGCGCAGCGGCACCGTGGTCAGGCCGCCGAAGCCGCCCCAGTTCACCAGCTGCAGCAGCGCCGCACGCCACTGCACGGTGTCGTCGGTCGGCGTCGCCACGACCTGGCGCTCGAAGAGCCCGTCCGGACCGAGCTGCTCGATCTCGTCGATGGACATCAGATCTCCTCGTCGAACAGGTCGGTGGCGTCCTCGACCTCGGGCGGTACGTCGCTCGCGTTGGCGCGGACCAGCGCCTCCAACAGCTCCTGCAGCAGCTCGAGCGGGATCAGCGACTCGACGGCCTCGCTGATCTCGAACCGCTCCTCGGTCGCGGTGCCGATCAGCAGGCCCGCCTTCACGATGCCCGCGACCGCGTTGCGCGCCCGCTTCTCGTCGCCGGCGACGTCGGTCGCGTGCGGCGGCCGGAAGCTCGCGACGTAGCCGACGATGTCCTCGCGGTCGATGTAGACCCGGGTGTCGCCACCGGCGAGGCCCGAGCGAAGCCGGTCGCGCAGGTGGACCAGCACCAGCGTCTCCTCGCGCGACCACGCGGCGTCGTACAGCATGGTCGGGAAGCGCCCGCCGGTCTCGGTGCTCGCCTGTCGCTTCCACGCGACCTCGCGGACGCGGTCGACCTGGAGCTCGAGGAACAGCTCGTTGAGCCGCGAGCGCAGCAGCCGCTCGTGCTCCACCAGCACCTGCCAGTCCCGCGGGTGCGTGCGGGCGCTGATGAACCGCTGCTTGAGGAGCGTCACGAGGGCGTGCCGCTGCGCGTACTCCAGCCCGCCCTCGTCGCCCTCGAACAGCGAGACGGAGTCGTCCACGACCTCGTCCTCGAACTCGACGTCGATCTCCACGGTCATGCGTTCTCCAGGTCCGGGTCGGGCAGCGGGGTGCGGGGCACGGCGAAGGTGCGCCTGCTCCCGTCGGGGCGTACGGCGGCGTAGGGCTCGAGGTCCTCCTCCGCGCGCCAGTCCCGGTCCGCGGCGAGGTGCAGGAGGCCGAAGATCTCGACCGGCCGTCGCAGCGACGGCTCGAAGTCGTCGAAGAGCGCGCCGAGCGACTCGGCGGGCTGCAGCGAGGTCAACGCGGCGTCCAGGCGCTCGCGCAGCGACGCGAGCTTGGGGCCGCCCTGGGCGACGAGGTCGGCGAGCGAGACCGGCGGCGCGTCGTCGGCGTCCGGTGTCGTGATGCGCTCGGGCAGCACGTCGTCGGCGGGGTCGTAGAAGCGCTCACGCAGGTGGTCGACGGTGACCCGCGCCGGCAGCAGCGGCACGTCGTGGGACGCGCGCGGGCCGGTGGTCGCGACCCACGTCATCAGCTCGGACTCGACCTGGCGCAGCGTCTGCTCGAGCTCGCGGTCGCGGGCGGCGTCGTGGGAGACGATGTACTCCTTCAGCGTCGCGGTCACCCGCGACCGCTGGGCGAGCACGCGGTCGAGACCGTCGCGCACCAACCGCACGGTGCCCTGGAGCTCGGCGCGCTCGGCATCGCTGAGGATCCGGTCCGACAGCGGGTGGTCGAGCAGCGCGGTGAGGTCCTCGCGCAGCTGGGTGACCAGCGCGTCGTCGCGCAGCAGCGCGAACGCGCCCTCGAACGCCCGGCCCTCGTGGGTCGCGGTCATCAGCGCGTCGGCGCGCGACAGGTAGTCGTCGATGACCTCGCCCGCGGGCCGGTCCTCGGCGCGGAACGCCGCGAGGATCTCGGTGCGGATCGTCGCGAACCGCTCCTCCACCCGCGCGAAGTCGCTCGGCAGCGCCGAGATCAACGACAGCAGCTCGGTGAACCCCTCGAGCATGTAGTCCTCGGTCGCACCCACGAGGTCGGCGCCGTCGACGAGCCGGTCGCGCTCGGCCTGGAGCCGGGCGATCTCCTCATTGAGGATGGTGACCCGCGCGGACCGGTCGGGGTTGGCCTCGGAGTTGAAGCGCCGCACCGTGCCGAGGATCGTCGCGATCCGGTGCTCGCTGAGCGTGGCCCGGTCCCGGGCGAGGTTCTTCACCAGCTCCAGCGCCTGCTGGGCGTGCGACGTCAGCGCGTAGACCTCGTTCCCGACTTCGTCGAGCGACCGCACCAGCCACTGCCCGCGCATCCAGCGCTGACAGATCTCGCGACCGGTGCCGGTCGGCACGTCCTGCTCGCCGGTACGCCGGATCTCGGCGAGGTGCTCCTCCACCTGGGTGTGCAGCCGGGCCGTGGGGATCGGCTTGTTGTTCCGCCCGAACGCCGCCCGGAAGATCGTGATGACCACGGGCGCCTGGCGCTGGTGGAGCAGGGTCAGCGTGGGCTGCGCGAACGCGCCCTTGACGCGGGCGAGCTCGCCCCCGATCTCACTCACTGCCCGTTCCCCCCGATCGACCTGCCGCCCACCCGTCCGGGGCGCGACGACACCCTAGATCGGACAGGGCGCCCCTTCGCAGCAGGGGCGGATGTACCCGCAACCGTCGCAGCGCTCGTGGGACGTCTCCCACCGCATCAGGGTGTCGCAGTTGGGACACGGTTCGGTCAGGTCGGCCATCCCCCGACCCTAGGACGGCGGGCGGTCCGGATCGGGGCGACACGCCCCTGGCCGCGGACCGCGCAGCGGGGGTTGCGTGACGCCCGCCACAGTCCTATGTTAATCGGAATTCACATTTCTTCTCGGGAAGCAGGTGGCCTCATGCCCCAGATGAACAGGCGCGGCGTTCTCACCCTCGGAGCCGCTCTCGGCCTGACCGGCGTCGCGAGCGCGGCCCACCCGCCGGCGGCGTGGTCGTGGTCGCCGACGGGCTCGGTCCTCGGGACCGGCAGCGGTGTGGACCCGCAGTGGGTCTGGGACGACACGATCGACCGGATCATGGCCTCGGTCGTGCAGAACGGCCAGGTGCCGGCGGTCAACGAGGCGATCCTCCCGTGGGTCGACAACAACGACCCGCTCCCCACCGGCCTGCCGCCCGAGCTGGCGGCATACCTCGGCGACGCGGTGAAGATGCCCGCCTGGGCGGACATGACCAAGCTGCGCCGCGCGGCCGACTTCAACCGCCGCAAGGACACCTACCTGTTCTTCATCTACGGCCTGGGCGGCGGGATCATGAGCACCGTCATCCCGCGCGAGGCCAAGTCGGTCTACTGGTCCAAGGGTGGCGCCGACATGCAGGACCGCGCCGCGAAGACCTTCGCCTTCGGCTACGACCTCAGCGACCTGAACGCGTTCGAGCCGAGCGGCCAGTTCGTGGTGACCTCCAACAAGACGCGGATGGTGCACGCGGCCGTCCGCCACCTGCTCCCCCAGTCGCCGTACTGGAAGGCCGTCGCCGAGGAGCAGGTGCCGATCAGCAACGCCGACATCCTGGTGACCTTCCACAGCACCGGCACGTTCGCCCACAAGAAGATGAAGGACTGGGGCGTGCGGATGTCCGCCGCCGACGAGGAGGCCTTCCTGCACTCCTGGCAGGTGGCGCTGCACTACCTCGGCGTGCGCGACGAGTACATCCCCGCGACCTGGGCCGCGGCGCACGCCCAGTCGGCGCAGGTGCTGACCCCGATCCTGGCCGTGACGCCCGAGGGCCGCGAGCTCGCCGAGGTCCTGCTCGGCCTGACCGCGCAGGTCGACCTCGGGGTCACCCGTGGGTTCCTCAACGAGTTCGTGCGCTACACCCTCGGCAACGAGATCGCCGACTGGCTCGAGCTCCGGCGCGACTACGCCTCCGCGGCGACGATCCGCGTGGGCTGGCCGGCGTACATCGCCTTCCGCGAGGGGTTGATCCCCGTGGCGCCGGCCGGGTTCTACGTCTTCGACCAGCTCCTGCGCGCGCTCGCCATGGCGTTCCTCAACCGCGGACAGGACGGCCAGACGACGCCGATCACGATCCCGGACATGAACCGGCCGGGGGTCTGAGGGCGGCGAGCAGCAAGGACTGCACCGCGCCGCGGTGCTCGGGGGTGTCCTCCCAGCGCAGCCGGCGGCCGGCCTCGACGACGACACCGAGACCGGCGTGCACGAGCACGCGGGCGGCCACGTGGTCGAGGTCCGGGCGTACGGCGAGCAGCCGCTGCTCCCAGATCGCGAGGTGGTCGCGCTGCGCCGCGAGCACGGGCCGCTGCTGGGCGGGCGGCAGCCCGACGATCTCGGCCTCGGCGACGCTGGTCAGCTCGCGGTGCTCGAAGCTGTAGGCGACGTACGCCGCCGCGAGCGCCTCGACCGTGTCGTCGGCCTCCGCCACGGCCTGGTCGAGCAGCGCCGCGGCCTGGAGGCAGGCCGCGGCCAGGATGTCGACCTTCGCCGGGAAGTGCCGGTAGATCGCGGACGTCGCGATGCCGACCACGTCGGCGACCTGCCCGAGGGTGACCTCGTGGAAGCCGTCGCGCGCGAACAGCGGGATCGCCGCGGCGAGGATCTGCTCGCGGCGCTTGCGCGGCTCCGGAGCGGTGGGGACGACGGCCGGCGCGGCCGTACCCGGCTGCGCTCCTGCGGTGCCGAACGCGGCGGCCACCAGGACCTCCTCGGCCCGGCGGGTGGAGATCCGGGTGTGGTGCATGGTGATCGAGCCGATCGCACCGAGGGCCGCGACCGCGCGCAGGTGCCGGTCGAGCGGCCCCGGCTCGACGGCGTCCGCGACCCGGCCGACGACCTGCTCGAACTTGCCGCGCAGCACCCGGCGGTCGTCGGGCTGCAGGTAGCGCGCCTCCCAGCGGTAGACCCCGCCCGTGCTCCGGTGGGCGATCGTGACCCGGGCCAGCGCGCGGAAGAGATCCTCGAGGGCGGCGTCCGCCGGCTGCTCGTCGAGTGCCTCGACGAGCCCGTCGGCCATGAAGGTCGCGCACTCGGCGAACAGCTCGTACTTGTTCGGGAAGTGCCGGTAGAGCGCGGGCGCCGTGATCCCCACCCGCGTCGCGATCTCCTCCAGCGACGCGGCGTGGTAGCCGCGCTCGTTGAAGACGTGCCCGGCGGCGTCGACGATGAGCTGGCGGCGGTTGCGTGGCCTCGTCGACATGGCGTCAGTCAACCAGCGTGTTAGATGGGAAGCGATGACACTCCACTATCCCGAGCTCGCCGAGCGGGTCCGCAGCCAGCGTGACCTGCAGCCGGGCATGTACGGCGGCATCGACCTCACGGCGACGCCGTACCGCTTCACGGTCGACCCCGACGTGAAGTCGTCGCTGCCCCGGTGGGTCGCCGAGCGCGGGCCGCTGCTCGAGGACGACGCGACCGTCGAGCTGATGCGCACCGCGACGATGCTGGGCGACGTCGTCGCGGATCCGTACGCCGCGCTGCTGGACACCTACGGCACCAAGCGGCTGATCCAGTTGCTCACCCAGGCCTGCCGCGAGGGCGTCGACGCCGTGCCGGACGCGCCGGACGAGCTGCGCGCGTTCATCGCCGCGATGGAGGTCCGGCCGGACTGGCTGGACATGGAGCTGGTCGAGGAGGGGGCGCGGAGCTCCCGGGTGAGCGCGGCGTTCCTCGCGCCGTTCCTGACCCGCGGCGCGTTCCTCGCGACGTTCATCAACACCTACGCCGCGCTGCCCATGGCGCTGACCGGCGCCCTGTCGGACAAGCGCGCCGCCCGTCGCGTCACCGAGACCACGAGCTTCTTCGCGGTCACGACGCTGCCGGGCGCGCTCGACCGTCACGGCATCGGCTTCGAGACGACCGCGCACGTCCGGCTGATGCACTCGGTGGTGCGCTTCAACGCGCTGCACCGCTCGGCGAAGTGGGACCAGGACGTGTACGGCGTGCCGGTCCCCCAGGTCGACCAGATGCCGGCCGGGATGATCAACATCTACATCCTCGCCGCCGGCGCGGTCCGCGAGGGCCGGACCGAGTGGACGCCGCGCGAGCGGGCGATCCACGAGTTCGTGCGCTACCGCTGCTTCCTGATGGGCCTGCCCGAGGACCTGCTGCCGAGCGACCCCGAGGGCATCGTCCGGGTCTTCCACGCCCGCGCGGCGACGCTGCGCTACGACTTCGACGACGCGATCTGCGGCGAGCTGGTCCGCTCCACGCTGGCGGCGTACCTGCGCCCCGGCCACACCTGGCACGACAAGGTCGCGGACCGGGTCGAGAAGGCTTGGAGCAAGACGTTCTTCACCCGCAGCTTCGGCCGCGGGGAGCACCTGGGCGTGCGCCTCGACCGGCTCGACAAGGCGCTCGTCGCGGCGACCACGCCGTACGTCCTGGGCCGGTTCGCGCTGATGGCGCGGGCGACGGTCCAGGGCAGCCCGGTCCAGCGCGCCGCCGACGCCTACACGCTGCGCGTGCTGCGCAAGGCGTTGGCGACGTACGGCGTCGACGAGGCGATGACCGAGGCGCACGGCCACATCTCGGGCTGAGGCCCAGGTCGGGGCTGGGCCGTCACAGGTCCACCATGTTCTCCAGGTGAACCTGAGGCTGTTGCGATCTGGCCCTGACGCTCAGGTCGGGCCCCCTTCGTGCCGATGTAGTACGGCAACAAGGAGGTTCCTCATGCTCACTCTCGTCATCATCGCGGTCGCGCTGGCCGGCTCGTACGTCGTCCTCGGCTGGGCGCCGCGCCGCTTCAGCTGATCGCCACGGCGGCCGTCAGGCTGCCGATCCCCTCGACGTCCATCGTCACCACGTCGCCCGGCTCGAGCGGCGGCGGTGTCTGCTGCCCGCTCCTCCCCCAGAGCTCGGCCAGGCAGCCACCTCCGCCGGTCGTGCCGGACGCGAGCAGGTCGCCCGCGACCACCACGGAGTCGCGCGAGGCGTAGGCGATCATCTGCGCGAACGTCCAGTTCATGTTCGACAGACGGTCCCGCCCGACCGGCTCGCCGTTGACCGCGACGCGGCACTCGAGGTCCAGCGACGGCAGCTCGTCGGCGGTCACGATCCACGGACCGATCGACGTCGCGAAGTCCTTGCCCTTGGCCGGCCCCAGGCCGACCTTCATCTCGCGGGACTGGAGGTCGCGGGCCGACCAGTCGTTGACGATCGTGTAGCCGAAGACCACGTCCGCGGCCTCGGCGTCCGAGAGGTCCGTCCCGCCGGCGCCGAGCACGACCCCCACCTCGAGCTCGAAGTCGAGCGCGCGGCAGGTCGCCGGCCGCGGGATCGCGACGCCCGGACCGTACAGCGCGTGCGGGTTCGTGAAGTAGAACGTCGGGGCGTCGTACCACGCCTCCGGGACGCCGCTGGCGTTGTCGACGCTGCGGCGCACCCCCTCCACGTGGCTCTCGAACGTCACGAAGTCCCGGACCGACGCCGGCTTGTACGGCAGCAGCAGGTCGGTCTCGGCGTACGCGACCGGTCGCTCGGCGAGCGCCGCGGCGCCGACCTCGAGCGCCTGCTCCAGCCCCAGCGCGACCAGGTCGCCGACCGGCATCGGCAGCAGGTGCGCGCCGGCCTCCGAGATGACGGCAGCACCCTGCCGCAGGTTCGCGATGCGCATCAGCCGAGCACCGACCCGCCACCGTCGACGACGATGTTCGTGCCGCTGATCCACGAGGACTCGTCCGACGCGAGGAACACCGCAGCGTTGACGACGTCGTCCGCGTGCCCGTGCCGGCCGAGCGGGATGCGGTCGAGCACGACGCGGCGCATCCGCTCGGGTGGGTCGGCGAGCATCGGCGCGGTGTTCGGCGTCTCGACCAGGCCCGGGCTGATCACGTTGGCGCGGATGCCGTGCGGCCCGCCCTCGACGACCAGCTGCAGGGTCAGCGCGATCACGCCGCCCTTCGCGGTGCTGTGCGCGTTCTGCGCCATGAACTCGACGCCGCGGATCGCCGCGATCGAGCCGACGTTGATGATCGAGCCGCCCCCGTGGTCCTTCAGGTGCGGCCAGGCGGCCTTCACCGTGTAGAACACCAGGTCCAGCTCGTTGCGGATCGTGAAGTCCCAGTCCTCGACGGCCAGGTCCTCGATCGGCGCGAAGCGTTGGGTGGAGGCGTTGTTGTACAGCACGTCGATCCCGCCGTACGTCGCCACCGCGGCGTCGACCCAGTCCCGGGCGGCTGCCGCGTCCCCGAGGTCCACGCCTCCCATGACGGTGATCTCGCCGCCCTCGGCACGGATCAGCGCCTCGGTCGCCGCTGCGCGCTCATCGTCCAGGTCGCAGCCGACGACGCGGGCCCCCTCAGCGGCGAACCGCCGGGCCGCCGCGACGCCCATGCCACCGCCGACGCCCGTGATCAGCGCGATCTTCCCAGCCAGCCGGTCACTCACGCGGCACAGTCTGGCGCGGCCTACGACCGCGGAGAACCGGCGCAGGACGGATGCCAGGCATCAGCCGGACGACGCCGCCGCGTGGAGCGCGTCGTCGACGGGCGTGCCGTGCCGGCGCAGCAGCGTGACCCGGCGGCCCTCGGCCGCGGCGCTCCTCCGCACCTCGACGAGGTGGCGCGCCGCCGGCGCGGCCAGCTCGGTCACCGCGGTCAGGTCGATCACGAGCTGGCCGTGGCAGCTCTCGGCGAAGCGCTCGAGCGTCTCCACGACGTCGGCGAGGTCAGCGGCGTCGAGGACGGCGCCGGACAGGCGCAGGCGCCGGGACTCGGTCTCGCATCGGACGTGAGCCATCGTTCCCCTCCCCTCCCTGGTCTCCCTGACGATGAGGTACCCGCGATCGAAAGTCTTCACCCGCACGGGCGGGTCCATCTCCACGAAGGGTGCTCGAGCTCCAGGACCCACGCCGCGCCTGAGCCCTCTGAACGAGGCCGTTGTCGCCCTCACCCCTATGGGTCCGGCTCGATCCGGCACTCCCGGGTACCGGATGAGTTCACCCAGCTTTGGAGGAGACATGACCACAGATCAGAGCGCGGTGGATCGCGCCAAGGACACGGCATCGACCGCGACCGACCAGGGCAGGCAGGTCGGATCGGTCGCCAAGGACGAAGCACAGAACGTCGTGGGCACTGCCGCAGAGCAGGCTCGCCACGTCGCGAGCGACACGATGAGCCAGCTGCGCGACCAGCTCACGGAGCAGACCTCCGGTCAGCGCGACCGGCTGGTCGGCGCCCTGCAGTCGCTCGGCGACGACCTGGAGCGGATGGCCGGACAGGCCCCCGGCAGCGGGATGGCCGCCGACCTGGCCCGCGAGGGCGCCGAGAAGACGCGGGCCCTCAAGGCTCACCTCGACGGCCGGGAGCCCGGGCAGCTCCTCGACGACGTACGGGACCTGGCGCGTCGGCGTCCCGGCACGTTCCTGCTCGGGGCGCTCGCCGCAGGCGTCGTCGCGGGCCGGCTGCTCCGCGCGACCGCGGACGGCGCGGCCGCTGCGACCCTGGCCCCGGAGACGGGAACCGGTGCCGGCGTCGGCGCGACGCCGCCGGTCCCCCCGGCGCCGACCCCGGTGGCTGCTGCACCGAGCTACGGCCAGCCGGTCATCGAGGCTCCGTCGACGCCACCCGCACCGGTGACGCCGAGCTACGGCCAGCCGCCGGTCGGGACGCCATGAGTACCGAGCACGCCGGGGCCGACCCGATGCTCGGCACCCCGCAGACGACGGATGAGCGGAGCCTGGGCGACATCGTCGGCGACGTCGCCCAGGACCTGAGCAACCTGGTCAAGCAGGAGCTCGAGCTCGCGACCGCCGAGATGAAGCAGGAGGCAACCCGCGCAGGGAAGGGCGCTGGGCTGCTCGGCGGTGCCAGCGTCGCCGGACTGCTGTTCCTGGTGTTCCTGTCCCTCACGCTCACGTTCCTGCTCGACAACTGGATGCCGCTCGAGCTGGCGGCCGTGATCGTCACGGTCGTGTGGGCCGGCGTCGCCGCGATTCTGGCAGCGCGCGGCCGCAGCGAGCTCAAGCGCACCAACCCGCAGCTGCCGAAGACGCAGCAGACACTCAAGGAGGACGCAGCATGGGCACGAGCACAGAAGAGCTGAGCGGCGAGATCGCCCAGACCCGGGAGGCGCTGGGATCGGACCTGGACGCGCTCCAGGACAAGGTCAGTCCGTCGGCCATCGTCGAGCGCCGCAAGGCAGCGGCCCGCGGGCAGATCCGCGGGGTCCGCGACAGGGTCATGGGCACGGTCCACGACGTCCGCAACACCGCGGCCGACGGAGCCTCGTCCGCCACGGGTTCGGCCCACGGTGCCCTCGACTCCGCACAGGAGAGGTACGACGGCGCCCCGCTCGCCGCCGGCCTGATGGCGTTCGGCGCCGGCCTGGTGATCGCGTCGCTGTTCCCGGCCGCGGAGAAGGAGACCCAGGTGGCCGCCGCCGCGGTCGAGGCCGCCAAGGAGAAGGGCCAGCCGCTCCTCGAGGAGGCGAAGGACAAGGCCAAGGACGTCGGGCAGCAGCTCGGCGAGACGGCCGCCGACGCGGCGCGCGAGGTCAAGGACACCGCCACCGCAGGTGCCGACCGGGTCCGATCGGAGACCGGCTCAGCAGTGGACTCCGTCCGCAGTGACGCCAGCAGCGGCACAGGCAGCGGCACAGGCAGCGGCACAGGCAGCGGCACAGGCAGCGGCACAGGCAGCGGCACAGGCAGCGGCACAGGCAGCGGCACAGGCAGCGGCACAGGCAGCGGCACCGGTAACACCTCCGGTAACACCACTGTCTGACGGCAACAGTCAACGCTCCGGGGTCGGCCGCTGGCCGGCCCCGGAGCGGATCCAGTCATCGCCCTGCCTGACGACCAGGCCGAGCTCCTCGAACCGGGTCAGCCAGCCACCCATCGGCCACTCGCCCCAGCGTCGGTGGAACTCCCGACCGTTGCGGAGGATGTCGTCGAGGTGCGAGACCGGCGGGTCCTGCGTCGGGTGGTGCTGGTGATAGGCGCGGGCCGCTCCGACCCACCCGTGCTCGAGGCCGGCAGCGACGACCCGTCGCCCGAAGTCGGTGTCCTCGGCGCCGTAGCCGACGTAGGCCTCGTCGAAGCCGCCGGCGGCCGCCCAGGCGGACGCCGAGAGCGCGAAGGACAGCGACCAGAAGAGAGCCGGGTCGCCGCCACGCAGCAGCTCCCCCGGCGCCGGCGCCGGGCGTCCCGGATGCGGGTCGTCGAGCTCGGCGAGCCGATCCAGCGGGTACCCGCCCGGCGCCGGCGGTAGATAGGTCACCGGCCCCGACCACACCGACTCCGGGTCCGCCCGGACCGCGCCGGCGTACGCCTCGACGAGACCGGGTCCCGCAAGGCAGTCGACGTCGAGGCCGATGAGCACGTCGCAGCCGGCCGCAAGCGCGACCGACATGCCGAGGTTGCGCGCGGCAGCCAGCGGAAGGCCCTCAGGTGCGATGTCGATCGACGTGACGACCGGCACCAGCCCGCCGACCACCGACCACGACTCGAGGTCGCGATCACCCATGGCGACGAGGACGTAGACGTCCGGCCGGCGCGACGATCTCGCCAGCGAGTGGTGCTGGGCGAGGAGGTGCTGGTGCCGTCCGTGGGCGATCGTCACGACCGCGGTCCCGCTCACGACTCGCCCGCGACCAGGTCTGCGAAGCGGAGGACGGCCTTGCCGTCACACCACCTCGACCAGGCTGCACCAGGGAGCGCAGCAGCGAGCCCGAGCCGCTCGGACCAGCCGTCGCACGGGAATCCGTCCTCGACCCGCACGGGCATCCCGGACGCAGCAAGTACCCCCGCAGCCACCACCTGCTCGTCGTGAGGCCGGCGCTGTGGCACCAGGACGGCCGGACGGCGGAGCGCCGCCACCTCCGCGACGGCGTTCTGGCCGGCATGGGTGACGACGACATCGGCGTCACGGACGGCCTCGACGGGATCGTCGCGCCACTCCCCCAGGCCCGCGCCGAGCACCGTCCACTCCCACTCGGGCGCCGATGCCGTCGCCCGGCTGAGCCCCTCGGGTGTGACGTCGTGCCCGCCGGCTCCCATCAGCACCGTGACGCGAGGCGGTCCAGGTCGGCGCCGGCGCGGTTCGATCACCGGCACCCGCGAGAGAGCTCCGACGGCATGGACCCGGTGGTGGACCTCGCCCGGGAGCCCGGGCAGCATCGCAGAGGTGGCGTCTGCCGGCCACGCGCCCACCAGGGCGCCGGCGAGGTCGAAGCCCAGCCGGTGCGCCGGGTCGTCGCGCCGACCGGGCAGGACGACCATGACCACCGGAACGCCGTGGAGCCGCACCAGGGTCGCGACCTCCACCGACACGTCGACGACGACCAGCCGAGGTCGTTCGCGGACCAGCCAGGAGGAGATCTGCTGCATCCGCGTGCCCAGGCCCCGGTCATGGAGGGGCGCCCAGTGCAGCCGGCGCCGGGCGGCCACGTCGCGAGCCGGCCCCCCGTCGTCGTCCCTGTCCAGCACGACCCAGGGACCCGGTCCGGACGGCGGCAGCGACGACAGCACGGTGACCGGCTCGTCGAGCTCCGCCGCGACGGCCAGCGCCCGGTGCAGGTGCCCGCGCCCGTGGTGGTGGACGTAGTAGCCGATCACGCTGCGACCCGGTCGACCACCGCCGCGTAGCGGGCCTCGTAGCCGGACAGCATCCGGTCCATCGACAGGTGCTCGACCGCGTGGGCGCGCACGGCCCTGCGGTCGCAGCGTGCCGCGCGGACCATGGCGTCGGCCAGGAGGTCCACGTCACCACCGACGGCCAGCGCACCCACGCCGTCGACGACGAGCTCGGGGAGGGCGCCGCGCGCGTAGGCAGCCACCGGCGTACCGCACGACATCGCCTCCGCCGCCACGAGACCGTAGGGCTCGTCCCACTGCGGGGTGACGACCGCGACGGCCGCCCGCCCGAGGAGCGTCCGGACTGCGCGGTGGTCGAGGTGGCCGACGTACACGGCGTCCGCGCCCAACCGCGGGGCGACCTGGGCCTCGAAGTAGGCGGCGTCCGGCGTCGGTCCGGCCAGCACGATGGGCATACCGACCGCTCGAGCGGCGTCGATCGCCTCGTGGGGCGCCTTCTCCGCGACCAACCGCCCGGTCCACACCGCCGATCCTCCGCCAGGCCCGTAGCGCCACGCGTCGACGTCGACGCCGTTGAGCACCGGGGTGCTCGGGACGACGTGGGACCAGGCGGCCGCGGTGTAGCGGCTCACCGCGGTGAACGTGGAGGCGTCCGCCGCCGTCGCGATCGCCGACTCCAGCCACGGCACCGGCGGTGTGTGCAGGGTCGTGACCAGCGGGACATCGACCATCGGCGCCATCGCGACGGGCAGGTGGTGGAGGCTGTGGTTGTGGATGACGTCGAACCGGTCCCGGCCGGTCCGCGCCAGCTCCATCATCAGGGACAGGTAGGCGTGGTGCTCCGACATCCAGACGTCCGACGGCGCGTTGACGTCCGTGCGAGCCTGGGCGCTGGCCCGGAAGGTCATGGACTCGAGGTGCGAGACCGGGAGCGCGGGGTCCGTGCCGGGCGCGGCGAACAGGGTCACCTCGTGCCCGCGCCGGACCAGCTGCCTGGCGAGCTGGTGGGTCAACGCCTCCAGTCCGCCCGCGAACGGCTCGCGGACGGGATAGCGGCTCGACGCGATCAGACAGACCCGCACGGTCAGCCCACCAGCGATCGGTACAGGTCCTCGTGCGCCCGGGCGACCTGCTGCCGTTGCTGACGGCGGTCCTCGATGCCGGCCCCGAACCTGGGACGGTCCTCGTAGGCGGTGACCAGCGCTGCGGCGAGGGAGTCCCGGTCGAACCCGCTCTCGTCGTGCGCGTAGGAGAGCGCCGGGCCCTGCTGCGTGAAGTACCCGCACGTCGGCGCGATCACGGTGACGCCGAGGTCGCGGCAGGCCTCGAGCCAGCCCGAGTGAGTGCCGAAGCGGTACGGCAGCACCGAGGCGTCGAGCGACCCCAGGTACGCCCACAGCTCCCGGTCGCTGAGGTAGTCGTGGACGCGGAGGTCGATCAGCTTCTCGTCCGCGTGGGCGTGCAGGTACTCCGCGAGCTCGACGTCGCGGCGGCGGCCATCGACGTCGAGGACGTCGCGGTGTGCGTTGACCTGCAGCACGGCGTCCGGGAGCTCGCGCACCGTCTCGACGAGGGTCGGCAGGATCCGCATCGGGTCCATGCTCGGTCGCAGGCTCTTCACGTGCAGGCCGACGCGGAACGGCCCCGTACGGCGGCGACCGCGCGCGGCCTGCGCCACCGCCATCGTGCGGAGGTCGACGACGTGCGGATGCGGCAGCACCAGCGCCTCGCGTCCCCACCGCCGCCGGATCTCGTCCGCGGCGCCCGGGGTCAGCGTGACCACGGCGTCGGCCGCCGGCACCAGGACGTCCAGCTGCCGGTCGTGCAGCTCGCGGGCGGCGTGGTGCGGGTTCCTCAGGTCGTGGACGGTGAACACGAACGGCTTCCGGCGCTGCTTCAGCACCCGGACCATCCCGGCGAGCTGCGCGGGGTCGCAGGCGTCGAAGCCGAAGTGAAGGTGGAAGACGTCGAACTCGGCGGTGCGCAACCACGCGGCGTCCAGCATCACCGGCGGCCACCACACGGCGCCGGCGGGCTTGTCGGGGGTCAGCGGGTCGGGGTCGGGGAGCCGTGCCGCGCTCGCGCCCTGCTCTGGCGCGAGGTGGCGGACGTACACGTGGCCGGCGGGGACGGAAGCGACGGCCAGGGGCGCGTCGTTCGGCGGAACGGCGGCGGACGCCCGTTCCGGGCGGCGTTCGGTCTGAGTCACAGAGCCAGGTACCCGAACAGGTGAGCGTGCAGCACACCGGAAGGGGTGAACTCGCGGCTGGTGGCTCTCGACCGGCGTGCCGCCAGGACCCCGGGGTACCTGCGAGCATGAGCAAGACGAGCGACAGTCCACGAGAACCGCACCGCATCGCCGGCTACGCGGTCTCCCTCGCGGCGTTCAGCACGCTGTGGGGAGGAGGCTCGTGGCTGATCAGCGGAAGCCGGCGTACGTGGCCGAACCGGTACGCCGCCGCAGACCTCGTGGTGGGCGCGCTGGCGACGCACAAGCTCACCCGCATCATCGCCAAGGAGGGAGTGACGACCCCGCTGCGCGCGCCGTTCACGGAGTTCGACGGCGAGGCCGGCTCAGCCGAGGTCCACGAGAGCCCTCGCCACGGCGCGGTCCACTCGCTGGGAGAGCTGATCAGCTGCCCGTTCTGCCTGGCGCCCTGGGTCGCCACCGCCTACGTCGCCGGACTGGTGCTGGCGCCGGGCCCGACCCGGGCGTTCGGCGCCGCGTTCGCCACGGTCGCCGGGTCGGACGCCCTCCAGCACGCGTACGCCGCGGTCTCGTCCGGCTGAGGTCCCGGCGACTCGGCTCAGGGCAACAGCTCCTGGGCCTTGGTCTTGAGGCCCTCCTTGATCACGCCCCACCGGCTCGTGTCGCCCTTGATCAGCGCCTTCGCCATGTCGGTCATCTGCTCGAGCGTGGCGTGCGGCGGGATCGGGGGTACGTCGGGGTCGCAGTGGACGTCGAGCAGGTACGGGCGGTCGGCGGACAGCGCGGTCTCCCACGCGCCGGCGAGCTGCTCGGGCTCGGTCACGGTGATGGCGCCCAACCCGGCCGCGCGGGCGAAGTCGGCGTACGAGACGTCGGGCAGGGCCTGGGACTCCACGAACGTCGGGGTGCCGCCCATCGCCCGCAGCTCCCACGTGACCTGGTTGAGGTCGTTGTTGTGCAGCACCGCGACGACCAGCCGCGGATCGGCCCACTCGCGCCAGTAGCGGCCGATCGTGAGCAGCTCGGCGAGGCCGTTCATCTGCATCGCTCCGTCGCCCTCGAACGCGATCGCCGGCCGGTCGGGGTGGGCGAACTTCGCGCCGATCGCGTACGGCACCGCCGGGCCCATCGACGCCAGCGTGCCGGAGAGCGAGCCGCGCATCGCACCGCGCATCCGCACCTGCCGGGCGTACCAGTTGGCCGCGGAGCCGCTGTCGGAGGTGACGATCGCGTTCTCCGGAGCGACCTTCGAGAACTCGTGGAAGATCCGCATCGGGTTCACCGGGTCGGCTCCCACGTGCGCCTCGGCCGACATCGTGTCCCACCAGCCCGTGACGTTCTCGCGGATCCCCTCCTGCCAGCCGCGGTCGGTCTTGCGCTCGAGCAGGGGGATGAGCGCGCGCAGGGTCGTGCGGGCGTCGCCGACCAGGTTGACCTCGTACGGGTACCGCATGCCGATCAGCGCGCCGTCGACGTCGATCTGGACCGCACGCGCCTGGTCGAGGTCCGGGAGGAACTGGGTGTACGGGAAGCTCGAGCCGACGGTCAGCAGCGTGTCGCAGTCACGCATCATCTCGTAGCTCGGCCGGGTGCCGAGCAGTCCGATGGAGCCGGTCACCCACGGCAGCTCGTCGCTGAGCACGTCCTTGCCGAGCAGCGCCTTGGCCACCCCGGCGCCGAGCAGGTCGGCGACCTCGGCGACCTCGGCGGCCGCACCGCGGGCGCCCTGGCCGACGAGCATCGCGACCTTGCCGCCGGCGTTCAGCACGTCCGCCGCGCGGCGCAGGCCGTCCTCGTCGGGCGTCACGCTCGGCCAGCTGGTGCCGAGGCTGGACGGCACCATCTTGAACTCGTGGCCCGGTGCGACGTACTCGAGCTCCTGGACGTCGTTCGGGATGATCAGCGCGGTCGGGGCGCGGCGGCTCATCGCGACCCGGAACGCCCGGTCGAGCACGTTCGGCAGCTGCTCGGGCACGTTCACGACCTGCACGTAGTCGCTGGCGACGTCCTTGAACAGGCTCAGCAGGTCGACCTCCTGCTGGTAGCTGCCGCCCATCGCCGTGCGGTTGGTCTGCCCGACGATCGCGACCACCGGGACGTGGTCGAGCTTGGCGTCGTAGAGGCCGTTGAGCAGGTGGATCGCCCCCGGCCCCGAGGTCGCGAGGCAGACGCCCGGGCGGTCGCCGAACTTGGCGTACCCGACCGCCTGGAAGGCGCTCATCTCCTCGTGCCGCGACTGGATGAACCGGGGTTGGTCGCCGGCGCGCGAGAACGCGCCGAGGATGCCGTTGATGCCGTCTCCGGGGTAGCCGAAGACCTGGTCCACACCCCACTCACGGAGTCGGGCGAGCAGCTGGTCCGCAACGGTGGTGGTCACGGACCGGCGGTACCCGCTCAGCGGGTGACGAAGCGGTCGACCTCCGAGCGCAGCTGCTGCGACATCCGCGCGATCTCCTCGATCGCGGTGAGCGTCTGGTTGACCGCGCCGGTGGTGGCATCGGCGGAGCCCGAGACCCCGGCGATGTTCTCCGCGATCTGGCCCGAGCTGGTGGAGGCCTCGGCGACGTTGCGCGCCATCTCGTTCGTGGTCGCGGTCTGCTCCTCGACCGCCGAGGCGATGGCCAGCTGGTAGTCGTTGATCGTCGTGGCTCAGCGAGTTGAGGCGTGGGTCAGGAGCCCGAGAGCGTCGAGGACGTCGCCGGCGGCGAAGGCCTCGCCGGGAGCCACGGCCCCGGTCGCGTGGAACCGCCCGTCGAGCAGCCGCTGCGCGGCCTCGACCACGATCGGCGCGCTGACCGCGTAGATGTCCTGACCGGCCGCCGAGAGGCGGCGTACGTCGGCGCCGCGGCGCACCACGACATCGACGACGAACCGCTGGGCCGAGCGTCCCGTGTCGTCGACCGCGGTGGGCGGCGGGGTGTCGGCGTCGCGGAGCTCGGCCAGCGGACCGGTGTTGAGGTACGAGCGCAGCTCGCGGACAGCGAGGTGACGATGGATCGTGATCACGTCGGAGAACGGCAGCTCGACGACCTCCTGCTCGCCGAGCGGCTCGCCGAACGACCAGGTGCCGGTGGGCGCGGGGCCGGCCAGCGGCGTGAGCTCGCCGTCGCGGATCACCAGGCGGGCCGCGGTGTTGCGGGCGCCGGTCGCCCGGCTGCCGGCCGTCGGCCACCAGCGGTCGAGACCGATCGCGAGGTCGACCTCGTCCGCGTCCGTCTCACCGTCCAGCGCGGCCGTGACGAGCAGGTCGCCGAGCCCGCCGTAGAACGCCATCGCCGGGATCACCGCGACGCCGGCCGCCCGGGCGGCGGTGTCGACCTCGCGGTACACCTCCTGCACGGCCGGCTGCTCGGCGGTGACGTCGAGGTAGTGCGCCCCGGCGGCGACCGCGGCGCGGGCGATCGGGACCGCGGTGTCGAGGAACGGCCCGGCGGCGTTGATGACGACGCCGACGCCGGCGAGGTCAGGAGTGTCGATCCCGAAGGCCCGCCGCTCCGGGCCGGAGAACTCAGCGAGCCGCTCCGCGCTGCGCCCGGCGACGACCGGCGTCAGCCCGCGCCGCAGCAGCTCGTCGACGACGAAGCGCCCCGTGTGACCGGTGGCGCCGTAGACCAGGACTCGTGTGTTCGTGTTCATGACGGCCATCCTGGGTCGCGACGTCCCGCCGCACGAGCGTCTGAAACGACGTGGTGCGTACACTTTCGGACATGCCCCGGATCGCCCTCGCCCTGCACGGCGCCACGATGCTCTACGAGGTGGCGATCGCCGCCGAGATCTTCAGCGTCGACCGGGCCGACCTCTCCCCCACGGGCGCCTGGTACGACCTGGTCGTCTGCACGAGCGACGGCCGCCCCCACCCGTGGCTCCCGGGTCTCCCGACCGCGTCGTACGACGCGATCGCGGACGCCGACACCGTCGTCGTCCCGTCCATCGACGACCTCGACCTGGTGCCCGAGCCGGAGCTGGTCGCGGCGTTGCGCGACGCCCACGCGGGCGGTGTGCGGGTCGCGTCGCTGTGCACGGGCGCGTACGTGCTGGCGGCCGCCGGGCTGCTCGACGGCCGGCGCGCGACCACGCACTGGATGTACGCCGAGGACCTGGCCCGGAAGTACCCACAGGTCGACGTGCGCTCCGATGTCCTCTACATCGACGAGGGCGACGTGCTCACGTCCGCGGGCAAGACCGCAGCCCTCGACCTCTGCATCCACCTGGTCCGGCGCGACCTGGGCGCGACGGCCGCCAACGGGCTCGCCCGCCGGCTGGTGATGCCGGCCCACCGCACCGGCGGTCAGGCGCAGTTCATCACCCCGGCCACCGAGCCGCGCACGCCCGACGGTCTCTCCCCGACCCTCGAGTGGGCACGGGCCCGGCTCGACCAGCCACTCACCGTCGGCGACCTCGCGGGCCGCGCCGGGCTCAGCACCCGCCAGCTCGCCCGCCGGATGAACGCCGAGCTGCAGGTCGGCCCGCTCGACTGGCTGCACCAGCAGCGGATCGCGCGGGCCCAGAAGCTCCTGGAGCGCACCGACGCGTCGGTCGAGCACATCGCGTCGAGCTGCGGGATGGGGACCGCGACCACCCTGCGCCGCCACTTCCACCGGGCGGTCGGCGTGACGCCGACGGCGTACCGCTCGACGTTCCGGGTTGCGTGAGGCCCTGGCCTGGCCTGGCTGCACTGCCCGGGTGCGGCGTCGGCGCGGCGCCTACACCGCCACCGGCGGGATCGACACGACCTGCGAGGCGTAGCTCAGGCCGGCACCGAACGCGATGAGCAGCGCGGTGTCACCGGCCTTCGCCTCGCCGTTGCGCAGCATCGCCTCGAGCGCCAGCGGGACCGAGGCGGCCGAGGTGTTGCCGGAGTCCTGGACGTCGCGCGCGATCGCGATGCCCTCCGGCAGCTTCAGGTTGCGGGCGAGGGTCTCGGTGATCCGGAGGTTGGCCTGGTGCGGCACGAAGGCGTCCACGTCGTCCATCGTGAGACCGGCGACCTCGATCGCCTCGCGGGCGACGTCGGCCATCGCGAACGGCGCCCAGCGGAACACCTGGGTGCCCTCCATCCGCACCACGAGCGGGTGGTCGGCGTCGGCGTCGCGGCAGCTCCGGTCCTGCGTGATCACGTGCGACTGGGAGCCGTCCGACCCCCATGCGACCGGGCCGATGCCGGCCTCGTCGGCCGCGCCCACGACCACCGCCCCGGCACCGTCGGCGAAGATGAACGCCGTGCCCCGGTCGGTCGGGTCGAGGAACAGGCTGAGCTTCTCCACGCCGATCACCAGGACGTAGCGGGCGTTGCCGCCGCGCACCAGGTCGGAGCCGACCGACACGGCGTGGCAGAACCCGGCGCAACCTGCGGACACGTCGAACGCCGCCGCCTTGGAGCCGAGCCGGTCGGCGACCAGCGGGGCCGCTGCCGGGGTGTGCTGCGCGTGCGTCGAGGTCGCGACGATCACGGTCCCGATGTCGGCGATGCCCACGCCGGACGCGGCGAGCGCCCGCTCGGCCGCGATCGTGGCCATGTCGACGAGCGACTCGTCCTCGCCTGCGTACCGGCGGGTCCGGATGCCCGAGCGGGTCTGGATCCACTCGTCGTTCGAGTCGAGCACCTCGCAGACCTCGTCGTTCGTGACGAGCCGCTCCGGCCGGTACACACCGAGCCCGAGCATCGCCGTCGCCGCCGCACCCTGTCGCTGACCGATCGTCGCCATCGTGTTCTCCCTCTACTTGTACGCCAGCCGGCACCGGGACAGGAACGCGTCCTCGCTGCGGCTCTCCAACAGCTCCACCAGCACCCCGTCGGCCGTGGTCCCGTAGCAGACCGCGGCGATCCCTCCACTGGACTCGGTGACGTCGTGGTGCCACCTCACATCCTGCAACCCCGCCCGCACACCGGCGATGCCGGCCACGTCGAGACAGAGGTGGTTCACGCCGAGGTCGACCGGCCGCGCGGGCTCCGCGTCCCCGCCGTCGACCACGGTCACCGCGACCGGGCCGGGCACCGCCGGCAAGGGGTGTACGCCGGGGTCGGGCACGCGGACCGTGACGCCGACCAGCCCGGCGGGTCCGTCGCCCGCGGCGACGAGCTCGACCGGGGTGCCGTCGGGGCAGTGCACCATCCCGCGCCGGTCGTCGCGGACCGCCCAGACCAGGGACGCGACGCCCGGCGTACCGGGCGCACGCGGCGCGGGCGCCGGGGACGCGAACGCGAACAGCTCGAGGAACGCCGCGTCGGTGCGCAGCAGCGCGACCTCGGCCGAGGTGCCCTCGGTCGCCAGCGACTCGTCGGCCGGGGCGGTGCCGACCGGCCAGCCGAAGCCGCCGTGGTCGAGCGCCCCGAGCTCGTCGATCCAGAACGCGCGGGCGCGGTCGAGATCCGCGACGCTCACACCGACGTGGTTCAACGCGACGACACCTGCTTCTGGCACGCGCGCAACCTACTCCTAGGTCAGGCCGTCGGCTCGTCCGGCACGACGGCGACCACCACGGCCATCAACAGCGCGAGCGCGAGCAGCTCGCGGAACGTGCCCTCGGCGTCGTACGCGAGGAACACCTCGCTGCCGACGATGAACGCGAACCAGACGCCGATGTTCCAGGCGAGCGCCTGGTAGGTCTCGGTCACGCCGGTGCCGCCGCCGCGGTACGCCAGCAGGGCGCGGACGAACAGCAGCGCACCCGTCGCCTCGATCGCGAGCGCCGCGAGCACGACCAGCTCGTCGAGCCAACCGGGCGCGTCGTAGATCGCGACCACGGACTCGACGTAGCCGGTGTTGTGCGAGTTCAGGAACGTCCAGTCGGTGGTGGCCGCGGACACGAGGTTCATCAGGTTGGTGAGCGCGACGATGCCGAGGAAGACCGCGCCGAACAGGAGGACCAGCTGCTTGAGGCGCAGCCCGACAGAGGAGGACATGCGCGCATCCTCGCGAAATCGCTGCGGCGGGGCGACCCCCCAGTCGCCCCGCCGTCAGCTCTACTCAACCCCCCACGGGTCGTCTAGAGGAAGCCGTCCCGGTCGCCCGTCGCCGGGCACGTGATCGACTTCGTGACGGTGCCGCTGGTCCAGTTGCCCAGCGTCGCCTGGATGCTCACGGTCCACGTGGTCGCGGCGTTGTCACGCGACTTCGATCCGTCGAGCTGGACGAGCTTGTACCGGCTCAGGGCGCTGTCGGCCAGGGCCGTGCCGCGGGTGAGGCGGTAGGAGTACGTCGCATCGTCGGGGCCGTTGTCGGTGAACGACACCACCCAGACCGTGATCGTCTCGGTCGTCCCGCCGCGCTTGCAGGAGTACCCACCGACGACGCCGGTCGGCGTCTCCATCCGGGCGGTGCCGACGGACTGGCTGACCGCCTGGCCGGAGCTGAGCTTGGCGCTGGCGACCGCGGGCACCGCGATCAGGCACAGCACGACGAGGACGACCGTGGCCGCGCGGCGGCTCAGGTCGCTCCAGGTGGTCGTCGTGCTCATGGAAGAGACTCTGTCGTGCGGGTTTCAAGCACCCCAGCAGGAAATCTCAAGAAATCCGCAAGACGTGGGGCATCATGGCGCCATGACCACCGACTCGGGCCACGACCGGAAGGCCCTCGTCGTCGAGGACGACGAGGACATCCGCTCTCTCATCGAGTTCACGCTGAGCACC
Organism: Nocardioides sp. SR21; assembly: GCF_022761125.1. Classification (GTDB taxonomy): domain Bacteria; phylum Actinomycetota; class Actinomycetes; order Propionibacteriales; family Nocardioidaceae; genus Nocardioides. Next base: position 37,313 of record NZ_JAKWJR010000013.1, read on the forward strand.
CAGGGCTTCACCGTGACCACCGTCGAGTCGGGCCTGGCGGGTGTCGAGGCCGTCTCGGAGGTCCAGCCGGACCTGATCACGCTGGACATCGGGCTGCCCGGGATCGACGGCATCGAGGCCTGCCGTCGGATCCGGCTGATCAGCGACGCGTACGTCGTGATGATCACCTCGCGTGACGACGAGATCGACCGGCTGCTCGGCCTCGAGACCGGCGCGGACGACTTCATCGCCAAGCCGTTCAGCGCCCGCGAGCTCAAGGCCCGGGTCAACGCGATGTTCCGCCGGCCGCGCACCGCTGGCTCCTCGAACGGGACCGCTCCGAACGGCGCGGACGAGGCGTCCCTCGACGACGGCCACGAGATCCTGGAGCACAGTGGCCTCCGCGTCGACGTGGACGGTCGCCGGGCGTTCCGCGACGGCGACGAGCTGGTGCTCACGCGCACGGAGTTCGACCTGCTCGCCGAGCTGATGCGTGCGCCGGCGCGGGTCTGGTCGCGCGAGTCGCTGCTGCGGTCGGTGTGGGGCACGGAGTGGGCCTCGGACACCCACCTGGTGGAGGTCCACATCGGGAACCTGCGTCGCAAGCTCGGCGAGACGAAGGGCTCGGTGCGCTACATCCGCACGGTGCGCGGGGTGGGCTACCGGATGGAGCTGCCGGCCTGATCCCGGCTCGACCGGGACCGCTCAGGCGCCGAGGTAGGCGGTGAGCGCCTGGTCGGCGCGCTCGGCGGCGGCCGGGAGGTCCGCGGCGGCGGACGTGGCCGCCTCGAAGTCGCGGCGGCGGAGCTGGGCCTCCACGATTCCGGCGATCACGAACAGCTCGCCCGCACCGACGGTGCCAGCGGCGCTCTTCAGGCTGAGGACGGCGTCCATCGCGTCGGTGAGGTCCTGCTCGCCGAGCGCGTCGTCGATGCGGCGTACCCGCTCCGGCAGCATCCGCTGGAAGCGGCCGACGAAGACACGGGCGAACTCCGCGTCGTCGGCGTGGCCGGTGAGGTTCGAGACGACGGCGGAGTCGAAGACAACTGGATTCTCGCTTCGAAGCTCGCTCATCACGACTGCTCCCTCGGTCCCTCGTCGGTGTCAGACATGTCGGGCTTCGTGCCCCAGATCATGCTGAGGCCGAGCACCATCACGCCCCCGAGGGCAACCCAGAGGATACCGTCCTGGACGATCGGCGCCCGGAGGACACGGATCGCCGTGCCGACCTTCGGGACAACGGTCTGGACCTCGTAGACGGTGTCGGTGCTGATGATCGCGACCCACGGGTCGACGTTCACGTTCGCGTCGCCCTTGGTGGTGATCGCGGTGGTCCCGTCGGCCCGGTGCTTGACGCTCGCGACGCGGTGCGTCTCGACGCGGTGGTCCTCGACCGGGATCTGGTAGCTGATCACGTCGCCGACCTCGAGGTCGGCGGTCGGGCGCGGGACGGTCACGACCATGTCACCGGGGTCGATGCCCGGGGACATGCTGCCGGTGAGCATCGTCGAGGTGCGGTAGTCGAAGAGGTGCGGCCCGACCGCGATCGCGAGGAAGGCCGCGGCGCAGGCGAGCAGCACGAGGTTGCCCAGCACGCCGGCGATCCGTCGTACGACGGACGCCCCGGCCACCTTCGGCTCGACCGCAGGAGCGGTGGCCCGGTGACGGGCGACGGCGGTGCTGCTCATGTCGGGCTCCTCGAGACGGTGGTCGGATGGTGGGGAACCAGCCCCGGGTGCCGCTCACGGGGGAAGCGGCACCCGTTGCTGAAGATCAGCCGGAGCTGGGGATCAGAGAGCCTTCGCGGCGCGCTGGGTGGCGTCGAAGGTGAACTTCAGGTTCGTCGACAGGCCCTGGAAGGCGTTGCCGGCGTCGGTCGGGAGCGTCAGCGTGACCTTGAGGTTCGACGTCTTGCCGGCGCCGTTGAGCGAGCTGGTGACCTTCGCCAGGTCGGAGCCGGTGCCCGCGAGGACCGCGCGCTGGGTGACGACCGTGTCGACCTGGCCCGAGCAGGTGAGGTCGTTGGTGTTGGCGGCCTTGACCCAGGCGGTCGGGCACTCCTCGACCTTGACCTGCAGACCGTTGGTGGCGTCCGTGGTCAGCAGGTTCGACGTGTCCGAGGTGCTGGTGAGCTTGATGGCGCCGAAGGCCTCGGTGTCGCTCGAGCGGGTCAGGGTGACGGTGCGCTGGATGGTGTCGCCGGGGACCATGTTGCTGACCGCGAGGCCGAAGTCCTGCGGGCCCGAGGTCGTCGACAGGACGACCTTGCCGGTCGCGACGCTCTGGTTGGCGGTGGTGGTCGAGGTGAACGCACCGAACGTGCCGAGGCCCGCGACCGAGGCAGCGCCACCGACGAGGGCGGCGGAGGCGAGGATCTTGACGGCGGCGGACTTCGAGGCGAGCAGCTTCATGACTGGTTCCTTTGAGTGAGGGACCAGCTGTGCGGCTTGTGGCTGCTGGTCAGTTCCTTGATGACGAGAACTCTGCCGAGCCGATCTCAAGTGCTCCGGGGGCAAAGCCCTGAGGTTTCCTCAAGGGATTCTCAAGACGCCGAAAAGGGCATCTGACCTGCGAAAACGCGCGTCGAAGCGGTGGTTGGGGCGGCCGGACCACCGACGACGAGCATCGAAACCACCGCGGCCAGGTCGTCGTCTGCGGCCGGGTCGCATCACCGGCGCCCGAGTCGGGCACTGACCCGGCATGACCACCGGCAAGCACCTCGAACCCGAGACGGAGACCGACGCGGCGGCGGCACCCGACCCGGACGCGCCGGAGAAGCCGGCCTCCCCCACCGACCTGACCAAGCCGTCGTGGCGCTACGTCGTACGGCGCACGATCAGCGAGTTCAGCGACGACCAGTGCACCGACATCGCCGCGGCGCTCACGTACTACTCCGTGCTGGCACTGTTCCCGGCTGCGATCGCGATCCTGTCGCTGGTGGGTCTGGCCGACCAGGGGGACGAGACCGTCGAGACGCTGCTGCAGATCCTGCGCGACGTCGGCGCCGGGAGCGCGGCGCAGACCCTCGAACCCACCCTGGTCCAGCTCAGCCAGAGCCAGAGCGCGGGCATCGGCCTGGTCATCGGTCTCGCGCTGGCGCTGTGGTCGGCGTCCGGGTACGTCGGAGCGTTCGGCCGCGGCATGAACCGCATCTACGAGGTCGAGGAGGGCCGGCCCTTCTGGGTGCTGCGACCGGTCATGCTGGTGATCACCGTGGTCACCGTCGTGCTCACGGCGATCGTGGCGCTCGGCCTGGCGTTGACCGGTCCGGCCGCCCAGGCGGTCGGCGACGCGATCGGCCTGGGCGACACCACCGTCACCGTCTGGAACATCGCGAAGTGGCCGGTGCTGCTCGCGGTGGTGATCCTGATCGTGGCGCTGCTCTACTACGCGACGCCGAACGTGCGGCAGCCGCGGTTCCGCTGGGTCAGCGTGGGTGCCGTGGTCGCGATCGTCACCTGGGTCGCGGCGTCGGTGGGCTTCGGCTTCTACGTGGCCGGCTTCGCCAGCTACGACCGCACCTACGGCTCCCTCGCCGGCATCGTGGTGTTCCTGCTCTGGCTCTGGATCACCAACCTGGCGCTGCTGTTCGGCGCCGAGCTGGACGCCGAGCTCGAGCGCGGCCGCCAGCTCCAGGCCGGGTTCCCGGCCGAGGAGGTGCTGCAGCTCCCGCCCCGGAACACCCGGCAGATCGAGAAGGCCGAGCGCAAGGAGCAGAAGGACATCGAGCGGGGCCGCCGGCTGCGCCGGACCCGCGGCAAGCGGTCCTGACGGTCAGGCGACCAATGCCTCGTCGCAGCCACGAGCACGCTGCGCCTCGGCGGCCAGCGCCGGGTAGCCCCCGAGCCCGCTGACCAGCGTGAACGGCAGGGACGCCGCCACGATCTCGAGCTCGACCCCGCGCTGCGCGAGGCGGGCCCGGGTCTCGTCGATGAGGCGCATGCAGCCGTCGTCGATGTAGTTCAGCCGCCCGACGTCCAGCCGCACGACCTCGCACGAGAGCTGCTCGATGTCGCGCAGGCGCCACGCCAGCTGAGCCTCGCCGTGGACGTCGAGCTCACCCTCGATCGTCAGCTTCGCCACCGGCGGCAGGTAGGAGAATCGGAACGCTGCTTCCATGTCGTTGCTCCGTGAGGCTCTCGGGGCGCCTCCCTCCGGCGCCCTCCCTGCCGACATGAATGTGCACTTTTCGCCGACTTCAAACCTGGTGGTCAGGACCGGTACGGCAGATGCACCAGGTCGAGGGCCCGTTGCGCCGCCGAGCCGGCCGCGGCCACCAGCCGGACCTCGCCGTCGACGCTCGCGTCGACCAGCACCCGGACCCCGGCGCTGGACAGCAGGTCCACCTCGGACAGGTCGACCGACACCAGGCGGGTGCCGCCGCGGCTGGCGCGGTCGAGGGTACGGCGCAGCAGCACGGCACCGGCTCGGTCGACGATGCCGGTCACGAGCACGTCCTGCCCGTCGACGCTCAGGCCGAGCTCGCCGTCGACGACCGGTCCGGTCGAGACCCCACGCAGGAGCGCGACGGGATGCGCCACCTGATGGCGGACGACGGCGCGGGTGCCGCTCGCGCTCTGCCCGACCCGGAAGTCGTCGGTGTAGGCGCGCACCATCGCCAGGCCCCGTCCGCGGTCCACGTCCTCCACCGGCACGCGCCAGCGGCCGTCGTCGGCGACCTCCAGGCGCACCTCGCCGGTGGGGCCGAGGTCGCCGGCGATCCGGACCAGGTCGGTCGCCCGGGGCACCGGGTAGGCGTGCTCGACCGCGTTGGCGACGAGCTCGCTCACCGCGTGCAGGAGCGCCATCTCGTCCACCGGGCCGATCCGCAGGTGGGCGAGCCAGTCGCTGAGTCCCGCGCGCACTGTGGGGACGGACCCCGTGACGGCGGGGAGCACCAGCCGCAGGGGCACGACGGCGGCGGCCCGCTGCACCGCGAGCACGGTGATGTCGTCGGAGTAGCCGGTCACCCGGGTCAGCACGTCGAGGACCTCCCGGCAGATCCGGTCGACGGTCGTCTCCTCCGTGGCGGGGCCGGTCAGTACCTGACCGGCCACCCGCAGGAGGTCCACCGTGTTCTGGGCCGGCGACCCGGGACGCTCGACCAGCCCGTCGCTGTAGAGCAGGAGCACGTCCCCCTCGCCGAGCACGTGCTGCCCGCGGGAGAACGACTGCTCCGCCCCGAGCGGTCGCCCGCCGGAGAGCGGGAGGTAGCTCGCTCGACCGTCGGGCGTCACGACCACCGGAGGCGGGTGGCCCGCGGTGCAGTAGCCGAGCTCGCCGGTCTGCGGGTCGAGGACGCACGCGCACACCGTCGTGGTCCGCGCGTCGGCCAGCCGGCCCGCGCGACGGTCGATCAGCTCCAGGGCCGCGACGATGTCGCCGTCCTCCCGGACCCGCTCGTCGAAGACCGCCTTGAGCTCCGCCATCACCACCGACGCCTCGACGCCGTGGCCGACCACGTCCCCGACCACCACGACCACCCGGCCGTCGGGCAGCGGGATCGCGTCGAACCAGTCGCCCCCCGAGCCCGCGTCGCTCGCCGCGAGCAGGCAGCGGGCGGCCAGCTCGACACGCGGCAGCACCGGAAGCCCCTGGGGGAGCATCGCGTCCTGCAGTGCGACGAGTGCTGGATCCATGCCGTGCCTCTCAGGGCTTGAAGAGAACCTTGACCATGCCGTCGTCCTTGGCCTGGAACGTCTTGTACGCCGCCGGCGCCTCCGAGAGCGGCAGGGCGTGGGTGTGGAAGGTCTCGACGCCGAGGCGGTCCTCGTCCTCGCCGAGCACCTCGAGGATGTCGTCGGTCCAGGCCCGCACGTTGGCCTGTCCCATCCGCAGCTGCAGCTGCTTGTCGAAGAGCTGGAACATCGGCATCGGGTCCACCGCTCCCCCGTACACACCGGAGATCGAGACGGTGCCACCGCGGCGGACGGCGTCGAAGGCGGTGTAGAGCGCGTCGAGGCGCTCGATGCCCATGTTCTTCATCATCAGCTCCTGCACCTTCTTGGGCAGCAGCCGCAGGGACTTCTGGATCCCCTCCGCGACGGGCGAGCCGTGTGCCTCCATCCCGACCGCCTCGAGCACGGCGTCCGGGCCGCGGCCTCCGGTCAGCTCGCGCGCGGCCTCGCCGATGTCGTCGACCTCGTCGAGGTTCAGGGTCTGGGCGCCGCGAGCAGCGACGCGCGCCAGGCGCTCGGGCACCCGGTCGACCACGATCACCCGGTGCCCCCGGTCCAGCGCGATCCGGGTGGCCATGTCGCCGATCGGGCCCGCGCCCAGGACCATCAGAGTGTCGCCGTCGTCCAGGTCGGCGTACGCCACGCCCTGCCAGGCCGTCGGCAGCACGTCGGACAGGTAGACGAAGCGCTCATCGGGCGGACCGTCCGGCACCTTCACGGGCAGGAAGTCGGCGAACGGCACTCGGAGGAGCTCGGCCTGGCCACCGGGTACCTGGCCGTAGAGCTTGCTGTAGCCGAACAGGCTGGCCCCGGTGCCCTGGTCGCGGTTCTGCGTGGTCTCGCACTGGCTGTACAGGTGCCGCTCACACATCCAGCAGGATCCGCAGCTCACGTTGAAGGGCACCACCACCCGGTCGCCCACGGCGAGGTCACGGACGTCGGCGCCCACCGCCTCGACGATGCCCATCGGCTCGTGGCCCACGATGTCGCCCGGCGTCATGAACGGTGTCAGCGGGTCGTAGAGGTGCAGGTCCGAGCCGCAGAGTCCCGTGGTCGTGATCCGCACGATCGCGTCGGTCGGCTCCTGGATCGTCGGGTCCGGGACGTCCTCGACCCGCATGTCCTTCCGGCCCTGCCACGTCACTGCCTTCACAACGTCCTCCTGATGTTCGTGCGATGTGTTCATGCGATCGTCGGTCTCCGCCGCGGTACCCAGGGGCCGTCGGCCGAACCGCCGGTTTCGACCTCGCCCCGGCCGGGTACGAGACGAGGAGCCCCTTCTCCCGCCTGGACTTGCTTGAGAGGCTCATCGAGGTAACGTCGAGGGCAGAGACGAACACATCTCCTTGCTGAAGAAGCCGGCGAGGCACACCATCACTCTCGGGATGGAGCGCCTACATGAGCGATCTCGCAAGCCCCGTCACCACTCTCCTCGAACCGCTCAGCGACCACGAGCTGCGCGACCCCAACTGCGGGCTGACGCGAACCGAGCGGTCCGAGCAGACCGCGATGCTCCTGCGCGCCGCCGCCGAGACGGACGACCCGGACGACGCCACCGAGCTGAGGTCGCGGGTCGTGCTGATCAACCGCGGCGTCGCCGAGGCGATCGCCCGGCGCTACCAGGGCCGCGGCGTGCCCGTCGACGACCTCGTGCAGGTCGCGCAGGAGGGGCTCATCAAGGCGGTGTCCCGGTTCGACCCGGACCTGCGCAACGACCTGCTCACGTTCGCCGTGCCGACCATCCGCGGCGAGGTGCAGCGCTACTTCCGCGACCAGGGGTGGATGGTGCGTCCCACCCGGCGCGTCCAGGAGATCCAGGGTCAGGCGCGCGAGGCCACCCGCGAGCTGGAGCAGAGCCTCGGCGAGGAGCCCACCGAGCAGGAGGTCGCCGACCAGGTCGGTGTGCCGATCGCCGAGTACCGGAGAGCCGTCGCTGCCCACGGCTGCTTCCAACCCGTGTCGCTCGACCTGTTGGTCGGGTCGGACCGCGCAACCCTCGGCGACATCCTGGTCGGGGACGACGAGGACGGCCCGGCCAGCGAGGCGCGCCTGGTGCTGGCGCCCGTCGTGCGCCGGCTCTCCGAGCGAGACCGCCGGATCCTCTACCTGCGCTACTTCGCCGACCTCACCCAGACAGAGATCGGCAAGGACCTCGGCGTGACCCAGATGCAGGTCTCGCGGTTGCTGACCCGGATCCTGGGCGACCTGCGCGACGAGCTCGGGGCCGCCTGATCACGGGCTGCCCGCACGGATGGGGCGAGTCCCGGCGGGGTACTCCCCGCCCATGACGCGTTTCGGCTACACCCTGATGAGCGAGCAGAGCGGGCCGAAGGAGCTGGTCCGGTACGCCCAGTCCGCCGAGTCGGTGGGCTTCGACTTCGAGGTGATGAGCGACCACTTCTCCCCCTGGGTCACCGAGCAGGGGCACGCGCCGTACGCCTGGACGCTGCTGGGCGCGGTCGCGCAGGCCACCTCGCGGGTCGGGCTGATGACGTTCGTGACCTGCCCGGCGCTGCGCTACCACCCGGCCGTCGTCGCCCAGAAGGCCGCCACCGCGCAGATCCTGGCGGACGGGCGCTTCACGCTCGGGCTCGGCAGTGGCGAGAACCTCAACGAGCACGTCGTCGGTGAGGGCTGGCCCGCCGTGCAGGACCGGCAGGCCATGCTGCGCGAGGCGGTGGAGATCATCCGCCTCCTGCACACCGGCGACCTCGTCGACCATCGCGGCGAGTACTTCCAGGTCGACTCGGCCCGCATCTGGGACCTGCCCGACGAGGGCGTCGAGATCGGTGTCGCGGTCTCGGGTGACCGGTCGATCGAGGAGCTCGCACCGCTGGCCGACCACCTCATCGGCGTCGAGCCGGACGTGTCATTGATCGACGACTGGAACGCGGTCGACGGCGCGGCCCAGATCGGCAGCCAGGCAAGGGCGATCGGGCAGATCCCGATCTGCTGGGACCGCGACGAGGACACCGCGGTGAAGCGCGCGCACGAGCAGTTCCGCTGGTTCGGTGGTGGGTGGCCGGTCAACGCGGACCTGCCGACCCCGGCGGGATTCGCCGCGGCCACGCAGTTCGTGCGGCCCGAGGACGTGGCCGACGCGATCCCGTGCGGCCCCGACCTCGACCGGGTCGTCGACGCGGTGTCGGCGTACTGGAAGGCCGGCTTCACCGACATCGCGGTCGTGCAGGTCGGCGACCAGGGCCAGGACGAGTTCCTCGCCGAGGCCGCCGGGCCGCTGCTCGAGAAGCTGCGCTCTGCTGCTCCCTGACCGTTTGCCGGTGACGTGGTCGGGCACCGTCGTCCGCTCCGTGACGACTCACCCGAACGGGGCGCGTAGGTGCCGGAGGTACGGGTACCTCTCGGCATCGTCCACCACTCCGGGAGGAACTCATGGACCCCAAGCAGCTCGCGAAGGACACGTTCGAGAAGGTTGTCGGGAGGATCGCGGAGAAGGCTGCGGGAATGGCCGAGCCGCCGGTCCCTGGAGCGCCGGGTGTCGAGCCGCCCCAGCTCGAGGAGCCGACCGAGCCGCGCGAGCCGCTGCCCCCGAAGCCGGACCAGGGTGCCCCGGAGCTGCGGACGGCGACCGGCGCCGAGGTGGACGGGAAGCCGGACGCCCGTGCCCAGCACGAGACCTACCTGACGACGTCGACCGGCGCGAGGATCCGCGACACCGACCACTCCCTCAAGGCCGGTGAGCGCGGGCCGACGCTGCTGCAGGACCACCACCTGCGCGAGAAGATCACGCACTTCGACCACGAGCGGATCCCGGAGCGCGTCGTGCACGCGCGCGGCGCCGGCGCGCACGGCGTGTTCGTCGGGTACGGCACCGCGGACTCGGTCTGCCGGGCGGGCTTCCTGCGGGAGGGTGTCGAGACGCCGACGTTCGTGCGGTTCTCGACGGTGCTGGGCTCACGGGGGTCGGCGGACACCGTCCGGGACACCCGCGGGTTCGCGACGAAGTTCTACACGGCCGAGGGCAACTTCGACCTGGTCGGCAACAACATCCCGGTGTTCTTCATCCAGGACGGCATCAAGTTCCCCGACGTCATCCACGCCGGCAAGCCGCACCCGGACCGGGAGATCCCCCAGGCGCAGAGCGCGCACGACACGTTCTGGGACTTCGTCTCCCTGCACACCGAGGCGCAGCACCACACGATGTGGAACATGTCCGACCGGGGGATCCCGCGGTCCTACCGGACCATGGAGGGATTCGGCGTCCACACGTTCCGGGTCGAGAACGACGAGGGCGCGACGTCGCTGGTGAAGTTCCACTGGAAGCCGCGGCTCGGCGTGCACTCCCTCACCTGGGAGGAGGCGCAGCTCCTCGGCGGCGTCGACCCGGACTTCCACCGGCGCGACCTGTACGACGCGATCGAGTCCGGCGCGTACCCGGCGTACGAGCTCGGGCTGCAGGTGTTCCCCGACAACCCGGAGCAGGTGTTCGGCGACGTCGACCTGCTCGACCCCACGAAGATCGTGCCCGAGGAGCTGGCTCCGGTGCAGCCGGTCGGGCTGATGGTGCTGACCGCGAACCCCACGAACTTCTTCGCGGAGACCGAGCAGGTCGCGTTCCACGTCGGCCACCTGGTCGCCGGCATCGACGCCACCGACGACCCGTTGCTGCAGGCGAGGCTGTTCTCGTACGTCGACACCCAGCTGTCGCGGCTCGGCGGGCCGAACTACAACCAGATCCCCGTCAACCGGCCGCACACCGAGGTCAACGACATGTTCCGCGACGGCTTCCACCAGCACGCGGTGCACGCGGGCGTCGCGCCGTACAAGCCGAACTCGCTGGACGGCGGCTGCCCGTTCCACGCCGGCGCCGACCTCGAGGGCTCGTTCGAGCACCTGCCGGCTCGGGTCGCCGAGGCGACGAAGGTGCGCGCCCAACCGGCGTCGTACGACGACCACTACAGCCAGGTGCGGCAGTTCTGGCTGAGCATGTCGCCCGTCGAGCAGGAGCACATCATCCGGGCGTACGCGTTCGAGCTCGGGAAGTGCTACGAGCAGACGATCAAGGAGCGCCAGCTCCAGTGCCTGGCGAACATCGACCCCCGCTTGTGCTCTGAGGTGGCGACCGCGCTCGGCCTGCCCGCGCCATCGCCGACGGTCCCGCTCGTCGACCTCGAGCCCTCCCCTGCGCTCTCCCAGGTCGGTGAGGCGTGGCCGCCCGACGGTCGGATGGTGGGCATCGTCATCGACCCGGACGGCGACCTGGCGGACCTGGCGGCGGTGCGCACTGCGATCTTCGGCGCCGGGATGGTGCCTCTGCTCATCGGACCCCACGGCGGCGAGGTCGGCGGCTTCCCGGTGCAGCGCACGTTCGCGACCGCGCGCTCGGTCGAGTTCGACGTGGTGCTGGTCGCCGGCTCGCCGGTGCCCGCGCCCGACGCGATCCCGGCCCGGGACGCCAAGGTGGGCGCGGCCGACACGGTGACGGTCGACCCCCGCGTCGTGCTCCTGCTCGAGGAGGCGTACCGCCACTGCAAGGTGATCGGCGCCTGGGGCGAGGGCGTGACCGCGCTGGAGGCAGCCGGGATCACCGGTACGCCGGGCATCGTCCGCGGCGACACCGGAGCCGATGTCCTGGCCCGCGTCCAGGAGCAGATGGCGTTCCACCGTGTGTGGGAGCGGTTCGCCCAGTCCTGACGCTGGTCATCCGGGCGAGGAGCGGCGTGAACCCACCTGCTCCACGCCAGGTGAGCAGCGCATACTGGCCGCATGGGGAAGCAGGACGAGACCGACTTGCAGCGACAGATCGACGAGCTGGTCGCGCAGATCGAGGTGAACAGCGCTGAGATCGACACCCTGACGCACCGAGCCGACGCGGCAGACGCACGAGCCGACGCCGCCGAGTCACGCGGCTACGTGGCCGAGGCCCGCGCGGACGCCTCACACGCGCGTGCGGACCTGATGGAGGCCCGCCTGGAGCTCGACCGACAGTTGATCGCGGAGCTCCAGGCGGACGGTGTCGTCAGCCGCGAGCACGCGGTCCAGCTCGAGCGCGCCCTGCTCTCGTCTCGGGTCATCGGTATGGCGATCGGCATCCTGATGGCCAGCCGGAACGTCGACCAGGACGATGCCCTGGCGCTCCTCAAGGGCGCCAGCTCCCGGACCAACCGGCCGATGCGCGAGCTGGCCGCGTCGATCGTCGCGGGATCTGCTTCCTGACGGCGACCGTCGTGGTTGGGCACCCACTGGCCATGACGCGGGTTCGAGCGCCGGCTGCGACGTCGGTGGTTGAGGTGCGGGCGGAGCGAGCCTCGAAAGCCACCTGCTGCCGACGCTGGGCTGCGGGTTGCTTGTGGTTGCGACCGACAGGGCTTCTACGCGGGTACGGCGGGGTTCGGGCTGGCGCTGCTTCCCGGGTTTCCGGCGGTGGCCTCGAAATCACCACGGAAGAATCCCCAGAACCATTTCGCGATAGTGTCCATATCCCGGTCAACCACGGGCTTTTCGAGGCTTCACTGTCGGTGGTCGGTGCTTGGGTTGAACCATGACAGCGATCGCCACTCCGAGACACCGCGTGTCGGTGGCGACCGCCCATGTCCACGCTGAGCTCGACACCGTTGCCGACGCATCGGTGTGGTCGATGGACGCTGCGGAGACCGCTGACACCCTGGTCGCGCTGACCCGCGTCGCGGCCCAGGTGGCAGAGCTGAAGGCCCGCGTGGCCGCGCATGCCGATGACCTGCACGTCGGGCAGGAGGTCGGCGCCGCCTCCGCGGCGAGCTGGCTGGCGCACACCACGAGGACCACCCGGCCTGCGGCGGCCGGCACCGTGAAGCTCGGTCATGCGCTCGAGGAGCATCCCCTCACGCGGGACGCGCTGGCGCACGGCGAGGTGCTGTTGGAGCAGGCACGGGTGATCGTGCAGGCCGTCGACCAGCTCCCCGACGACATCGACCGCGACCTCGTCGCCAAAGCCGAAGCCCACCTGGTCGCCGAAGCAGCCCACCACGACGCGAAAGCCCTCCGCACCCTGGGCAAGCACCTGTTCGAGGTCATCGCCCCCGACGAGGCCGACGCCCGCGAAGCCGCGATCCTCGAGGCCGAGGAGAAGGCCGCCGCCAAGGCCTGTCACCTGTCGATGTACGACGACGGACACGGCAAGACCCACGGCCGGTTCACCATCCCCACAGCCGAGGGCGCCCTGCTGCGCAAGATCCTGCTCGCGATCACCGCACCCAAGCACCAAGCACGCCACCCACGGCGCGGGCGCCGAACGCCTCCCCACCCCCGAGGCCATGGGGAAGGCGCTGTGCGAGCTCATCACCCGCTACCCCACGAACCAGCTCCCGAAGAGCGGCGGCCTGCCCGCCACCCTCCTGGTCCTCATCGACGAAGACTCGCTGATGGGTCGTGTGGAGAAGGCCGGGGTGCTCGACACCGGGGAGAGGATCAGCCCCGGCGCCACCCGGCGGCTGTTGTGCGAGGCCGAGGTCATCCCCGTCGTCCTCGGCGGGGACTCCCAGCCTCTCGACGTCGGACGTGGGCGGCGGCTGCACACCAAGGCCCAGCGGTACGCGATGGTCGTGCGCGACCGAGGCTGTCGCGCCGAGGGCTGCGACCGCACCCACACGCTCCAGGCCCACCACCAGATCGCATGGGCCCACGGCGGCCATACCAACCTCGACAACGCCGTCACGCTCTGCCACTGGCACCACCAACGCGCACACGACACGACCTACGACACCACCTACCTGCCCAACGGCGACGTCACCTTCCACCGACGCCAATAGGCGTCACGTGCTCCCGTGGCAGCCTTGCGAGCACGCCCCACCCACCCCGAGGACGGAACCACCTGTGGCAGTTCAGATCGTCTTCGAGACGCACCAGACGACCGAGGACAACGAAGCCGGCATCGCCACCGGCTGGCTCCCCGGCAGGTTGTCGGCACTCGGGCGTCGGCAAGCGGTCGAGCTCGGCCGACGTCGCCGCGACGACGGGGTGGCCGCTGTGTTCAGCTCGGATCTCGCCCGCGCGGTCGAGACCGTCGACATCGCGTTCGCCGGCTGCGGCGTGCCGGTCCTGCTCGACTGGCGGTTGCGGGAGTGCGACTACGGCGAGCTCAACGGCGCGCCCCGCGAGCAGGTCCACGCTGATCGCCTGGCCTCCTTGGCCACTCCCTACCCGGGCGGCGAGAGCTGGCAGCAGGCGGTCGATCGGGTCGGCCGGTTCCTCGGCGACGTTCCGACCCGATGGGACGGCGCCCGGGTCCTGGTCGTGGGCCACGTGGCGACTCAGCTCGGCCTCGACCACCACCTGCGCGGGACGCCGGTGGCCGAGGCCCTGTCGGCGGACTTCACGTGGCGCCCCGGCTGGGAGTACACCCTCGTCACGGACGACGGGCCTGCCGGCTCCGCTCCTCCAGCGCCTGGCGCTCGGCGGGGTTCTGGGTGAGCTCGATCGCCCGGCGGTAGGCGACCGCCGCACCGGCGGCGTCGCCGGCGCGGGCGAGCAGCTCGGCGCGGGTGGCGTGGAACGGCTGGTAGCGCTCGAGCCGGTCGTCGACGTCGAGGCCGTCGAGCAGCGCGAGGCCGACGTGCGGGCCGTCGGCCATGGCGAGGGCGGCGGCCCGGTTGATCGTGACGACCGGTGACGGGGCGATGCGGGACAGCTCGCCGTACAGGGCGGCGATCTGGGGCCAGTCGGTGGCCTCCCAGTGAGGTGCCTCGGCATGCAGAGCCGCGATGGCCGCCTGCACCTGGAACTGTCCCGGTGATCCGAGGCCGAGCGCTCGGTCCAGAGTCGCCGCGCCCTCCGCGATCGCACCCTGGTCCCAGCGACCGCGATCCTGGTCCTCCAAGGCGACGGGACGGCGGTGGGAGTCGGTGCGAGCCGGACGTCGGGCGTCGGTGAGCAGCAGGAAGGCGAGCAGGCCGAGCGCCTCGGAGTCGGCGGGGAGCAGCCCGGCGACCAGCCGGCTGAGCCGGATCGCCTCCTGGCACAGGTCGACCCGCACGAGGTCGTCACCCGAGCTGGCCACGTGACCCTCGGTGTAGACGAGGTGGAGCACGTGCAGGACACCGTGCACGCGCCCGGGGAGCTCGTCCTCGGCCGGCACGCGGTACGGGATCCCGGCCGCCTTGATCTTCCGCTTCGCGCGGACCAGGCGCTGGTACATCGTGCTCTCGGTCGTCAGGAACGCCCGCGCGACCTCGGAAACCTCCAGGCCGCCGACGACCCGCAGGGTCAGGGCGACGCGAGCCTCCAGGGAGAGCGCGGGATGGCAGCACGTGAACAGCAGCCGCAGCCGGTCGTCGTCGACGCCGCTGCGATCGAGCGGCTCGGGCTCGGCCTCGTCGTCGTGCCGCACCAGGACCTCCAGCCGCTCGAGTGCGGCCGACCGCGTCGCCTCGCGACGGAGGCGGTCGACCGCGCGGCGGCGCGCGACGGTGGTGAGCCAGGCTCCGGGACGCGTGGGCACGCCCCGACCCGGCCACTCGGCCACCGCGGCCGCGAACGCGTCGGCCACCGCCTCCTCGGCCAGCCCGACGTCCCCACCGAGCTGACCGGCGAGCGTCGCGAGGAGCGGGGTCCACTCCTCGCGGTACGCCCGCTCGACGGCCTCGGCCGCATCCGATTCGGTCAAGCGTCCTGCTCGTGGCTGGACAGCGGCCGGACCTCGACGGAGCCGTACGTCGCGTTCGGCATCCGCTTGGCCCAGGCCAGGGCGGCGTCCAGGTCCGGGACGTCGATGATGATGTAGCTGAAGAAGGACTCCTTCGTCTCCGCGAACGGGCCGTCGGTCACCAACGCCTCGTCGTTGCGGATGCGCAGGGTGGTGGCGGTCGCCTCCGTGTCGAGCCCGTGCGCAGCCACCATCGAGCCGGTCTGGCCGAGCTCGCCCATCACCTCACCCCACTTCGCCATCTCGGCGTCGAACTCGGGGGTGCCCTCCTCGGGGCCGGTACCGGGCTCGTGACGGAGCAGCAGCATGTACTTCATGGGAAGCCTCCAAGAACTTCGAGTGGAACGTTGCCTGTCATCCTGACGTCGCGGCGCTCGGCCGGATTCGACACCTTTCTCGAAACTCTTTCAAAGAATCTTCTCCGGCCCCGGAAGGTGCGCGAACGCTGCCATCACTCGGGTCGATCACGATCGTGGTCGACCCGGACCTCGGCACCACGATCAGGGCCGTACGACGCGGCGGGACCGTGCTCCTGACGGCGTGAGCCGCCGGTGCGCGATGGCCGCCCGGGCGGCGTTGCTGCCCGCCGCGCCGTGCACGCCACCACCCGGGTGTGCGGAGGCGGAGCCGAGGTACAGACCGCGGATCGGGGTCTCGGCACGGCCGAGGCCGGGCACCGGCCGGAACACGAGCTGCTGGTGCAGCTGCGCCGTACCCCCGTTGAGGGCGCCACCGACGAGGTTGGCGTTGCGGGCCTCGAGGTCGGCGGGGCCGAGGATCCGCCGGGCGAGCACGCGCGAGCCGAAGCCCGGCGCCAGCTCCTCGAGCCGCGACTGCATGAGGTCGGCGAACCGCTCCAGCGAGTCGCGGTCCCAAGCGACGCCCTGCGGGACGTGCGTGTACGCCCACATCGACTCCGTGCCGGCCGGCGAGCGCGTCGGGTCGGTGGTCGTCATCTGCCCGGCGAGCAGGAAGGGGCGGTCCGGCACGACGCCCGCGCCGATCTGCTGCAGCGCCCGCTGGATCTCGTCGACCGAGTCCGCGACGTGCACCGTCCCGGGGGCGTACGGCGGCGCGACCCCCCAGGGCACCGGGGCGGACAGCGCCCAGTCGACCTTCACCGTGCCCGGGTCGAGCTCGAAGCGCTGCATCCGGCGCATCGTGCGCACCGGCAGGTCCGAGGCCGGCACCAGGCCGCCGTACAGCGCGGTCGCGGAGACGTCGGCGACGACGGTCGAGGCGGCCAGCCGCGACCCGTCGGCGAGGCGTACGCCGCGCACCCGCCGGCCCGAGACCTCGATGCGGGTCACCTCGGCCGAGCACCGCACCTCTCCCCCACGTGACTCGAACCGCCGCACCAGCGCGCCCGCGAGCTCACCCGCTCCGCCCTCCGGCACCGGCCAGCCGACGGTCTGCCCGAGCA
This sequence comes from Nocardioides sp. SR21, assembly GCF_022761125.1. Lineage (GTDB taxonomy): Bacteria > Actinomycetota > Actinomycetes > Propionibacteriales > Nocardioidaceae > Nocardioides. The sequence continues at coordinate 54,033 of NZ_JAKWJR010000013.1, forward strand.
TCGCGAGGAGCACCGCCATCAGCCCGGACCCGGGCGCATCCAGCGGGATGTCGGCGTGGCCCCCGTTGCCGGCGAGGAGCAGCCCGGGCGCCGTACCCCCGAAGCGGGTGCGGGCGAGCGACGCGACCGGCGTCAGCAGCATCCGCACGAAGTCGAGCCCGCCCGCCTTCCGCAGGTGCGCCAGCCCGGTCATCGTGCGACGCACCGGCGGGAACGGGGACAGCAGCGCGCCGACCATGTCGTCGCCGATCGCGTCCCACGACTCGCACAGCGCCAGCCACGCCGCCCCGTCGCCGGCATGCAGGTCGTCCAGCAGCCCGGCCGTGACCGCGCGGTCACGGTGCAGGATCGCCCACCGGCCCGCGGCGGGGTCGAAGTGCCCGAGCACCGCCGGCGCGTGCCGCCACACCAGGCCGTGCTCCTCCAGCCGCAGCGCGTGGATCACCGGCGACGCCGCGGCCAGCGGGTAGAACGCGCTCATCGTGTCGTGCACGAAGTCGGGGTGTACGTCGCGGTCGCTGCGCACCGCTCCCCCGGGTGTCGGCTGTGCCTCGAGCACCAGCACCGACCAGCCGGCGTCGAGCAGCAGGTTCGCCGCGACCAGGCCGTTCGGCCCGGCCCCGACGACGATCGCGTCGGGTTCACCCACGCGCGGACCGGCGTTCCGCGAGGTAGGCGAGCCGGCGCAGGCTCTCGACGTTGCGCCACTTCAGCCCGGGGTCGCGCAGCAGGCGCGGCACCAGCAGCGCCGGCCCCGAGATGGCGTCCTCCTCGATCACGACTCGAGTATGGCCGTCGTCGGCGGGCTCCAGGGTGATCCGCACGCCGGCCGCTCCGGTCGGCCAGGCTCGGGCGCGCAGAGCCAGGGACCGACCGGGAGCGGACTCCGCGACCTCGGTGGTGTCGTCGATGAGCAGGGGCCACGAACCAACGGAGTGGTGCAACTGGGAGCCGACCGTCGGCCAGTCGGTGTCGACCTCGCGCATCCGGGACGCGCCGACGACCCAGAGCGGGTACAACCAGCCGTCGGCCAGCACGTCCCAGACCTGGTCGGGGGTCGCCTTCATGACGCGCGTGTTGGTCGCCATCTCAACTGACCTTCGGCAGGACGTGCTTGCCGTAGAAGTCGATCATCTCCAGGTAGTGCGGGCCCATGTTGGCGAGGTAGAGCTCGTCGTAGCCCGCGTCGGCGTACGACCGGACCTGGTCGAGGTGGTCCTCAGGGTCGTCGCCCGCGACGACCGAGTCGCGGGTCGAGTCCATCGTGACCAGCTCGGTGGCCTGCTCGAAGTGCTCCGGCGTCGGCAGGATCTGCGCGAGCTCCCCGGGCAGCCCGGCGTTCGGCCACAACCGGTGCGCGTGCTCCCAGCCCTCCTCCTTGGTCGGTGCGTAGGCGACCTTGGCGCCGGCCTGCGCCGGCCTGCCGTCGGCGCTGGCACGGAACCGGTTCAGCAGCTCCGGGTCCGGCGAGGTGCTGATGTAGCCGTCGCCGATCCGCGCCGCGAGGTCGACCGCCTTCGGCCCGAAGCCGGACACGAAGATCTCCGGCGGCACGTCCGGCACGTTGTAGATCCGCGCGTGCTCGACCGTGTAGTGCCGCCCGCGGTGGTTGACCACCTCGCCCTTCCAGAGCTCCCGGATCAGGCCGACCGCCTCCTCGAGCATCTCGAGGCGTACGTCGGCCGTGGGCCACGGGCCGCCCAGGATGCTCTCGTTGAGGGCCTCACCGGTGCCCACGCCGAGGGTGAACCGGCCCTCGAGCAGCTCGGCGCTGGTGCCGGCCGCCTGGGCGATGACCGCGGGGTGCACGCGGGTCGTGGGACACGTGACCGCGGTGGTCACGTGGAGCTTGCAGACCTGGCTGATCGCGCCGATCACGCTCCACACCAGGGGGCTGTTCCCCTGCTCGTTGTTCCACGGATGGAAGTGGTCGCTGATCCACAAGGCCTCGAAGCCGGCCTCCTCCGCTGCCCTGGCCTGAGCGATGAGCTCGGCCGGTCCGTACTCCTCGGTCGACAGGAAATATCCGATGCGCATGCCGCCAAGTACCCGGGGTACGAAGCGGCATGCGAACGACCACGCTCCCCCGTCCGCGGGGTGAACTCACCGAGCACCTCTTCTCCGCGCTCCGCGCCGGTGGCGACTTCCGTGGCCTGGCGACGAAGACCACCGGCGACGACGCCGCCCTCGCCCTGTGGGTCCTGCACGAGCTGCACTACCGCGGCCTGACCGACATCGACGACGCCCTCGAGTGGGACCCGCAGCTGCTGCGGGTCCGCCGCCAGCTCGAGGCCGACCTCGAGGACCGGCTCCGCTCCCGCTTCCACGCCCCCGCCGGGCTGTCGTTCGTCGAGGACGCCCTCGACTGGATCGACGAGCAGGACGGCCCGTCGCTTGCCCGCCACGTGCACCGCAACGCGAGCCGCGACCAGGTCCTCGACCTGCTGGCGGTGCGCTCGATCTACCACCTCAAGGAGTCCGACCCGGTCGCCTGGGTGGTGCCGCGGCTGGGCGTGCGCGCCAAGGCCGCGCTGATGGAGCTGCAGTACGACGAGTACGGCGGCGGCGACCCGAACCGCCTGCACCACCACCTGTTCGAGCTCGGCATGGAGGCCAGCGGGCTCGATCCGGCGTACGACGCCCACCTCGACGCGGTGCCGCTCGAGGCGTTGGAGCAGAACAACACGCTGTCGCTGTTCGGCCTGCACCGGCGGCTGCGCGGCGCGGCGCTCGGTCACCTCGCGGCGTTCGAGGCGACCAGCTCGCTGCCGTCGCGGCGGATGGCCGAGGGTCTGAGGCGGCTGGACTTCCCCGACGAGCTGGTCGAGTACTACACCGAGCACGTCGAGGCCGACGCGGTGCACGAGCAGCTCGCCGTGCGCACGATCTGCGCGGGGCTGCTCGCCGAGGAGCCCGAGCTCGAGGGCGACGTGTGGTTCGGGGCGTACACCTGCCTCGACCTGGAGTCCCGGTTCGCGCACGCGATGTTCGCCCGGTGGGGCATCGAGGAGAGGGCCGCATGAGCTACGAGCACCCCGACACGATCGTGTGCCCGGGCGGCCCCATGCTGGTGCGCGACCACCCCGACAGCGACCGACCCGTCGCGGCGGTCTGCCGCTGCGAGAAGTCCGCGCGCTTCCCCTGGTGCGACGGCACGCACAAGGTGCTGCCGGCCGACCAGCGCCCCAGCTGAGGTCAGCTGCCGAGGTCCAGGCGGGCGAGCACGCCGTCGTCGTACCACCGCACCTCGGTGACGCTGAACGTGTCGTCGAGCAGGTCCCGCAACGACTCGACCTGCGCAACGGTGCCGAGCTGGAGCAGCAGCACCCCGCCGGGCAGCAGGTGCCGGTGCGCGACGTCCACGCAGAGCCGGGCGAGGTCCATGCCGTCGTCGCCGCCGTCGATCGCGAGCAGCGGGTCCTCGGGGAAGCGCCCGACGTCGTCGCGGGGCACCCACGGCGGGTCCGCGATCACGACCGCGAACCGCTCGCCGTCGCGCAGCACCTCGTCCATCGCGCCCTCGCGCACCTCGACCCGGCTGGTCAGCCCGGCCGCCTCGGCGTTGTGCCGCGCGAACTCGCACGCGACCGGGTCGATGTCGACGCACAGCAGGCAGCGCGTCGAGCCCAGGACCGCGAGCAGCCCGATGTGCCCCGCCCCGGCGCAGAGCTCGAGCACCTGACCCGGGGGCGCGTCCCGGAGGATCTCGGCGGCCCAGGTGGACTGCGCCTGGGTCCACGACCGCGGCCGCAGCACGCGACCGTCGAACGTGATGTGCAGCGGCCCGAAGGCGACCGTCTCGGCGCGCTCGGTGGTCATGCCGAGGCGGGGTACGGCGCGTTCCGCAGCAGCGTCGCGAGGTGGACGGCGTTGCGCGCGGCGGCCTGCGTGGCGGACGCGGTCTTCTCCGGGGTCTTCTCGAGCTCGAGGTAGTCGGTCCCCTGCATCGCCTCGCCGACCCAGTACGTCGCCGCCGTCGACGCGGCCGTGAACCCGGTGTCGTTGAGTGCCTGCAGGACCTCGGCGACGGTGTGGTGGGCGCCGTCCTCGTTGCCGACGACCGCGACCATCGCGACCTTGCCCTCGGTGAGCATCCGACCCTCGTCGTCGGTCTCGCCGAGCTCGGCGTCGAGCCGCTCGAGCGTCATCTTGCACACCGAGGACGGCTGGCCCATCCAGATCGGCGTGGCGACCACCAGGATGTCGCTCGCCAGCATCTTCGCCCGGATCCCGGGCCAGCCGTCGCCGTCACCCTCGTCGGCCGTGACCCCGAACCGGACGTCGTGGTCCACGACGCGGATGATCTCGCCGGTCACGCCGTGCGTCCCGAGCTCCTCGATCACCTGCTCGGCGAGGAGCTGGGAGCTGGACTCCGCAGGGGACGGTTTCAGGGTGCACACCAGCACCAGGGCACGCAGGGAGACGTCGCTCATGCCTCCATGTGCCCCGGCGCGGCCGCCGCCATGCGGTCACGCGGTGTCGAACCAGGCGGACAGCGCCGGCACCCGGCGCAGCACCAGCTGGTCGAGGAGCAGCACCGCGACCAGCGAGATGCCGAACACCGGGAGCAGCACTCCGAGCGCGACCAGGGCGACCACCAGCAGCGGCGTGGTCCGCAGCGGCATCCGCCCACGCGGCGCGCCGATCGACGACGAGCCCCTGGGTCGCCGGCGCCACCACATCAGCGGCCCGGTGACGCACATGAAGATCACCGCGAGGCACATCAGCGCCGAGCCCCAGAACGACCACAGCCCCAGGCTGCGTCCCTCGTGCAGCCCGATGCCGAGCGAGACGACCTTGGCGAGGTCCGGGTAGTCGTCGAAGCCGTACGTCGACACGACGCCGCCGCCGTACCGGTCCACGTGGACGGTCCGCTCGTCGGTGGGCGCGTCGAAGGCGTACCCGATCACGGAGTACACCCCGTCGTCGTCGGACGGCAGCGCGACGGTCATCGGGTGCCGCAGGCCCTCGCCGTCGGCGACCTCGACCGCAGTGTCGATGTTCGCCACGTTGCGGCCGTCGCCCTTCTCGGACGTCGGGACCTCGGACTTGCCCATCCCCCACGGCACGTCGGTGGCGTGGCTGTGCGGCAGCGACTCGTCGAGCGTCGACGTCGGGTCGCTGATCGCGCCGTGGTCGAGGCTCCACATCGAGGTCCCGCGGTCGGTGGCGAGCTCCTGCACCTTGGCACCCCACACGCCGGTCCACGGCAGGCCGGTGACGACCAGGGTCAGCAGCCCGAGCCCGACGAACAGCCCGACCGCGCCGTGTCGCGAGCGCAGCTTCTGCTTCGCGCGGCGGCGTGCCCGCCAGCCCTTGACGTAGAGGTAGTAGCCGGTCAGCGCCATCACGATCGCCCAGCAGGCGCCGAGCTCGATGACGAGGTCGCCGGTCTTTCCGGCCATCAGCTCGCCGTGGAGACGTACGGCGTACCCCGACAGCGTGGTGTCCGGGTTCAGCGAGCCGAGGTACGTCGGGCCGTAGGGGTCGACGTACGCGTCGCGGGTCGAGCCGTCCGGCATCGCCAGCGAGAAGCGCGTGCTCTCGTCCGGCGCGCCGGGCTCGGTCATCGAGACGACGGTCGCGTCGGGGAACCGGCTCTCGACGGCGGCGAGCTGGCCGGAGTACGGCTGGACGATGGTGTTCTGCTGCTGCTCGACCCGCATCAGGTCGTGGTGCAGCAGCGGCTCGATCTGGAAGCGGAACAGGTAGATCAGCCCGGTGGCGGCGAGCACCAGCAGCACCGGGACGACCAGGAATGCGGCGAAGAAGTGCCAGCGCCAGGCGGCGCGGAACAGGCCGGAGCCCTTCTTCCTGGGGCGCGATGGTCGGTCGGGTGACGGCGCCCGTTCGGGCGCGATCAGGTCGGTCATGGGTCTCCTCGGGACAACGCAGGACGGCGCGACGCGCAGGCGCGCGATCGCGTGGGTGCGTGCTGCCGTCAGGGAAGTGCTGGTCAACGAGGGGTGGATTGCCCGCGCCGTTCAGGTCGTGCGCTGGCGAGGCGCGTGCCTGGGCGGCGCTCACGCCGCCCTCCCGTTGGTCAGTACTTCCCTAGGCAGCGAGGAGAGCCGGTGGCCCGCGTCGTACGACGGATCGGGTCAGCCGGAGTGGCGCGGCCAGGCCGGCGGGCTCGCCCGGCAGCGTGGCCAGCCCCCGCGCGGGGAGCACGGGGAGCAGCGGAGCGACCAGGCGCAGGAGGACCGCGGTCGCCAGCGCGACCAGGGTCCACAGGGAGCGCTCGCCGACCGCCAGCCACAGCCCGACCAGGGCGGCGGCGAGGAGGTGGACGGCCATCATCGGCGCGTGCGCCGACAGGTCGTTGATCAGGTGCCCGACGGGGAGCACCGGCTGGGCGGTCCCGGAGCCGACCATCGCGTCGTACTGGTCCTGCAGCGAGCCGACCCGGTGGCCGTCGACGGTCGGGAGGATCCGGCCCGTGTGGTGGGTGACCGGGGCGGCGCTGCGGTCGCCCACGTGGCCGGCGGTGACGGTGAGGAACAGGTGGACGAGCGTCTGGCCGCCGACGAGCAGCAGCACCAGCCGCAGCCCGGTGGCCGGACGGGCCAGGATCGGCAGGCTGAGCAGCGTGCCGACGAGCACCAGCGCGACCAGCCAGCCCGGACCGGGCAGCAGGCCGTCGGCGGTGACGTGGCCGACGACGCCGAGGAAGCACGCCACGAACGCGAGGAGGAACGCGCGCGCCCAGAGCAGCGCGGGGTCCATTCTCGAGTCCACGGGTCGAGATTCTGCCACGGCAGGGGCTCAGCCCCAGAAAACGCGTTCCACGACCGCGCGCGCCAGCCGGGTGTACCGCAGCTGGTCGTTGACCATCGCGTCCGACGATCCGGCCGGGTAGCCGAGGATGCTGGCCACCGCCGCCCGCTCCCGGACGTCGCGGGGCAGCTCGTCGCTGGCCTTGCCGCGGACCAGCGTCACCGCGTTGCGGACCCGGCTGACCCGGCGCCAGCTCTGCGCGAGCACCGACGCGTCGTCCTCGTCGATCAGGCCCGCGCCGCGCGCCGCCGCGAGCGCCTCGAGGGTCCGCGAGGTGCGCAGCTCCGGTACGGCGCCGGCGTACCGCATCTGCAGCAGCTGCACCGTCCACTCGATGTCGGCGAGCCCGCCCCGGCCGAGCTTGAGGTGGGTGTGCGGGTCGGCGCCGCGGGGCAGCCGCTCCTCGTCCACGCGTGCCTTGATGCGGCGCACCTCGAGGATGTCGTCGGCGCTGATGCCGTCCGGCGGGTAGCGCAGCGGGTCGATCAGTTCGGTGAACCGGCGGCGCAGCTCGGGGTCGCCGACGATCGCGTCGGCGCGCAGCAGCGCCTGCGCCTCCCAGACCTTCGACCACTTGGCGTAGTAGGCGGCGTACGAGTCGAGGGTGCGCACCAGCGCCCCCTGCTTGCCCTCGGGCCGCAGGTCGGCGTCGACCTCGAGCGCGGGGTCGGGGCCGGCGATCGACAGCAGCCGGCGCAGCTCGTTCGCCACGGCCTGGGCGTACGACGCGGCGACCTGCGCGTCGGTGCCCGGTTCGGGGTCGTGCACGAACAGCACGTCGGCGTCGCTGCCGTACGACAGCTCGAAGCCGCCGTAGCGGCCCATCGCGACGATCGCCATCCGGGTCGGCGCGGCGTCGAGCTCGCGCTGGCGGCGCACCGCCCGGCCGGCGATGTCGAGCGTCGCCTCGAGGGTGGCGTCGGTGAGCCGGGACAGACCGGCGCCGACGTCGGCCACGTCGGTGAGCCCGAGCAGGTCGCCGGAGGCGATGCGCAACAGCTCGCGGCGCCGGATCCCGCGGATCGCGAGCACGGCCTCCTCGGCCTCGTCGTGGCGCTTGGAGGACGCGAGCATCTCCTCGGTCAGCGCCTCGGCCGACATCGGCGTGAGGTCACCGCCGAGCATCCGCACGCCCTGCGGCTCACGCTCCAGGAGGTCGGTGGCGTAGCGCGACGTCGCGAGGATCTTCGCCAGCCGCTCGGCGACCTGGCCCTCGTCGCGCAGGGTGGCGAGGTACCACGGCGTCGAGCCGAGCGACTCGCTGATCCGCCGGAAGCCGAACAGCCCGGCGTCCGGGTCGGGCGCGTCGGCGAACCAGCCGAGCAGCACCGGCAGCAGCGTGCGCTGGATCTGCGAGGCGCGGGTGACGCCGGTGGTGAGCGCCTCCAGGTGCCGCAGCGCGCCCTGCGGGTCGAGGAAGCCGAGCGCGGCGAGCCGGTTCTCGGCGGCCTCGGGCGAGAGCCGCGCCTCGTCGCCGGGGATCTTCGCGACCGCGGACAGCAGCGGGCGGTAGAAGAGCTTCTCGTGCAGCCGGCGTACCTCCCGGCGGTGGTGCTGCCAGGTCTTGTTGAGGACGGTGACCGGGTCCTTGAAGAAGCCCATGCTCCGGCCCAGCCGGCGCAGCGACACCTCGTCCTCGGGGACCACGTGGAGGCGGCGCAGCCGATGCAGCTGGATCCGGTGCTCGAGCGTGCGCAGGAACGCGTAGGCCTCGTGCAGTGCCTCGCCGTCCTCGCGGCCGACGTACCCGCCGTTGGTCAGCTCGGCCAGCGCGCTCAGCGTCGTCGGCGGGCGGACCCGCTCGTCGGCGCGGCCGTGCACCAGCTGGAGCAGCTGCACGGCGAACTCCACGTCGCGCAGCCCGCCGGAGCCGAGCTTGAGCTGGCGCTCGGCGTCCTTGGCCGGGATGTGCTCGACCACGCGCCGGCGCATCGCCTGGGTGTCCTCGACGAAGCCGTCGCGCTCGGCCGCCGACCAGACCATCGGGCTGGTCTCGTCGACGAACTCCTGCGCGAGCGCGAGGTCGCCGGCGATCGGGCGCGCCTTGAGGAGCGCCTGGAACTCCCAGGTCTTCGCCCAGCGCTCGTAGTAGCCGCGGTGGCTGGCGATCGTGCGGGTCAGCGGTCCGGCCTTGCCCTCGGGGCGCAGCGCAGCGTCGACCTGCCAGATCGTCCCCTCCTGGGTGTGGTCGGAGCAGATCCGGATCAGGTGGCTGGCCAGCTGGGTCGCGGCGCGGAGCGTCCCGGCCTCGTCCTGCTCCCCCGCCTCGGTCGGCGCGTGCGCGAAGATCACGTCCACGTCGGACACGTAGTTGAGCTCGTGCCCACCGCACTTGCCCATCGCGATCACCGCGAGCCGGGCCAGGTCGGCGTCCGCGCCGACCCGCTGCCGGGCGATCGCCAGCGCGGCGTCGAGCGTCCCGGCCGCGAGGTCGGAGAGCTCGGCCGCGGTGTCGTCGACGGCCAGGTGGTGGGCCAGGTCGCGGGCGGCGAGCCGGACCAGCCAGCGGCGGTACTCGACGCGCAGGACGTCCACGGCCTCGGCGTCGGGCAGCGTCGCGGTCGGCGCGGGCGAGGTCGGGTCGGCTCCCACCGCGCGGAGCAGCGAGGCGCGGACGGCCCACGCCGCGGGCCGGGTGGAGCCCAGCGCGGGGTCGGTGAGCTGGCTCCACTGCTCGGGGTGCCGCACCAGGTGGTCGGTCAGCCCCTCGCTGGCACCGAGCACTGAGAGCAGCCGCATCGCGGTGCCCTCGTCGTTGACCAGCACGTCGAGCAGGTCGGCGGGGTCCTGGAGCACGTCGACGAGCCGGATCAGCCCGTCCAGCGCCTCGTCGGGATCCGCGGTGCGCGCGATCAGCGGCGCCAGCGGCTCGGCCGCGTCACCGAGCCGGGTCAGGGCGGCGACTGCGGCGTCCGGGTCGAGGAAGCCCAGCCGCGACAGGCTGCCCGCGCTGGTGACCGGCCGGATCATCGTGCGGACTTCGCCAGCTCGGCAAACCCTTCGGCGAGCGGTCGCCACGCGTCGTCGAGCTCCGCCCGTGCGGCGTCGATGTCGCGCAGCACCCCGTCGGTGTCGATGCCACGGGTCTCGTGCGAGCCGCGGTCGTCCTCGGCCCACGGGCGCAGGATCGGCTCGTCGACCTCGGGGTGCAGCTGGACGCCCCACATCAGTGGTGCGTAACGCGCCACCTGCACCTCGCCGTGCTCGGTCTCGGCCAGCAAGGTCGCGTCGTCGGGCAGCCGGATCACGATGTCGTCGTTCCACTGCACGCCCCGGCGTGGGGTGGCGAGCGGACCGACGAGCCGGTCGTCGCGGGCCGCCTCGGTCCAGCCGACGCCCAGGAGGCCGACCTGCTGGCCGCGCGGGTTCCGCTCGACCGTCCCGCCGAGCGCGACCGCGATCAGCTGGTGGCCGAGGCAGATGCCGAGCGTCGGCAGGTCGGTGTCGCGCGCGTCACGGATGACGTCCTTCACCGGCCCGAGCCACGCGTGCTTCTCGTCGTCGTTGGCGCCCATCGGGCCGCCGAGCACGAGCAGCGCGTCGTACGTCGCGATCGCGGGCAGCACGTCGTCGGCGTACGGCCGGCACACCACGACGTCGCATCCCGCCGCGTCGAGCCAGTCGCCGACGAGGGCGACCGGGCACTCGGCGTCGTGCTCGATGACCAGCACCGTCGGGCGGATCGTCACGGAGCCACCCGCTCCTGCGACAGCGTCACGAACAGCAGGCCGACCCCGGTGATCGCGGTGAGCAGGCCCAGGTAGAACAGCCCGATCAGCGGCACGGAGAACAGGAGGGTGAGCACGGCGGTGAGGATCACCAGGCGCCGCGCACCCGGCGACTCCGCCAGCACCGCGGCGCGAGCCCGCCACGCACTGGCGGCCAGGCAGAGGCCGAGACCGAGGACGATGAAGCCGAACCGCACGTAGTCGTCACCCAGGATCAGCGGCACGGACACGACCACCATCACGGCGGCGAAGCCGAGCACCACGACCAGCAGCCGGCGCAGCGACTTCGCGCGGCTGGGCGTGAGGAACTCGTCGCGCATCAGACCACCGGGAGCATGCGGTCGCGCTCGTGGGCGGACACCTGACCGCGGTAGTCCTCCCACTCGGCGCGCTTGTTGCGCAGGAAGAAGTCGAAGACCTGCTCCCCCAGCGTCTCGGCCAAAAGCTCGGAGTTCTCGGCGACCGCGATCGCCTCGGACAGGCTCTTCGGCAGCGGCTCGATGCCGAGGCTGGTGCGCTCGCGCTCGGTGAGCGACCAGACGTCGTCCTCGGCCTCGCGCGGCAGCTCGTAGTCCTCCTCGATGCCCTTCATGCCGGCGGCCAGCACGACGGCGAACGCCATGTACGGGTTGCAGGCGGCGTCGACGGTGCGCAGCTCGATGCGGGTCGACTGGCCCTTGTTGGGCTTGTACATCGGGACCCGGATCATCGCCGAGCGGTTGTTGTGGCCCCAGCAGACGTACGACGGCGCCTCGCCGCCGAACATCAGCCGCTTGTAGCTGTTGACCCACTGGTTGGTGACCACGCTGATCTCCGGCGCGTGCCTGAGCACGCCGGCGATGAACTGGCGGCCGGTCTTGGACAGCTGGTACTCCGCGCCGGCCTCGAAGAACGCGTTGCGATCGCCCTCGAACAGCGACACGTGCGTGTGCATGCCCGAGCCCGGGTGGGTGGTGAACGGCTTGGGCATGAACGTCGCCCAGATGCCCTGGCTCAGCGCGACCTCACGGATCACGGTGCGGAACGTCATGATGTTGTCGGCGGTGCTGAGCGCGTCGGCGTACCGCAGGTCGATCTCCTGCTGCCCCGGGCCGCCCTCGTGGTGGCTGAACTCCACCGAGATGCCCATCGCCTCGAGCATGGTGATCGCCTCGCGCCGGAAGTCGGCGCCCATCGACTGCGCGGTGTGGTCGAAGTAGCCGCTGCGGTCGACCGGGATCGGCTCCACGCCGGGCTCCGGCGGCTCCTTGAACAGGTAGAACTCGATCTCGGGGTGCGTGTAGAAGGTGAAGCCCTTCTCGGCCGCGTTGGACAGCGTCCGCTTCAGCACGTGGCGCGGGTCGGCGTACGACGCGGACCCGTCGGGCATCTCGATGTCGCAGAACATCCGCGCCGTCGACGGGCCCTCGCCACGCCACGGCAGGATCTGGAACGTCGACGGGTCCGGCTTGGCGAGCATGTCGGCCTCGTACACGCGGGCGAAGCCCTCGATGGCCGAGCCGTCGAAGCCGATGCCCTCGGCGAACGCGCCCTCGAGCTCGGCCGGTGCCACCGCGACGGACTTCAGGAAGCCCAGCACGTCGGTGAACCAGAGCCGGACGAACCGGACGTCGCGCTCCTCGAGAGCGCGGAGAACGAAGTCCTCTTGCTTACCCATGGCCAGAGCCTAGTGGTGGGCCCCGGGCGGTGGTTTCGAGGCTCGCTGGCGCTCGCACCTCGACCACCGTCACGGTGGTTGAGGTGCGAGAAGCCAGCCGTACGTCCGGCCGGGTGGGTCAGGCCGGGCGCTCGCCGCAGATGTTCGCGTCCTGGGAGCCGAGCACGCCGTGCCAGGCGGCACGCATCGGGTCGATCCACTCCTGGGTGGTGGTCGCGTAGGCGATCGAGCCCGGCACTCGCTCCTGCACGCCGTCCACGCGGACCTTCTCGACCGTGATCGGGAACGTCAGGGAATCGGCGTCGGTGCCGGCCCAGCAGGCCGAGGCGTTGCGGGTGTGCTTGGCCTCGCGGAGGCCGACCGCGTCGCCGGCCTGCTTCTTGGCGTAGCGCATCGCGACGGTGGTGACGTAGCCGGTGTGCCCTTCCCAGGGCGCCCGGACCAGCACCGAGAGGCCCTCGGTGCGGTGGGTCGGGACCGTGAAGCGGACGACGTCGTCGCGCACCTGCTTCTCCTGGGACTCCCAGACGCGCACGCCCCACGGGGCGTCGTCGTCCCAGCGGCCGTTCTGGAGCTGGAGGGTGCAGCCGTCACAGTCGGGGACCTCGAAGGTGATCGTGGTCGTACGCCGCTCACGCGGCTGGTCGGCGGTCGCGGTGCCGGTGGGCGCTGCGGCGAGGGCGGCGGCGGCGACGGCGGTGGCCGCGCCGAGTCGGAGGGGGCTCTTCGTGATCATGCCGGGGATACGCCCCGGCGGGGCGGCCGGTTGCATCCGGACCGCCGCTGTTCTCAGGAGGTCGGGACGTTCGCCTCGAGCTCGGCCAACCAGGCCGCCGGGCTGGCGTCCGACGGCATCCGCCAGTCGCCCCGGGGCGACATGGTGCCGCCCGCGCTGACCTTGGGCCCGTTCGGCAGCGCCGAGCGCTTGAACTGGCTGGCGAAGAAGCGGCGTACGAACACCTCGAGCCACTCGCGGATCGTCGCGAGGTCGAACGCGATGCGCCGGTCGTCCGGGTAGTTGGGCGGCCACTCCCCCGCCTCCGGGTCGTGCCAGGCGTGCCAGGCGAGGAAGGCGATCTTGCTCGGTGCGTAGCCGTAGCGCAGCACGTGGAAGAGCGTGAAGTCCTGCAGGGAGTACGGCCCGACCGACTGCTCGGTCGACTGCGGCAGGTGGTCCTCGCGGGTCGGGATCAGCTCGGGGGTGATCTCCTGGCCGACGACGTCGAGCAGCACGGCGTTCGTGTCCTCGTCGAACTGGCCGGTGCTGACCACCCAGCGGATCAGGTGCTGGATCAGCGTCTTCGGCACGCCGGCGTTCACGTTGTAGTGCGACATCTGGTCGCCCACGCCGTACGTGCACCAGCCGAGCGCGAGCTCCGAGAGGTCGCCGGTCCCGAGGACGATCCCGCCGCGGTGGTTGGCGAGGCGGAACAGGTAGTCGGTGCGCAGGCCGGCCTGGACGTTCTCGAAGGTGATGTCGTAGACCTCCTCGCCCTTGGCGTAGGGGTGGTCGAGGTCGGTGAGCATCGCCCGCGCGGCGTCGGTGATGTCGATCTCCTGCATGGTGATGCCGAGCGAGTCGGCGAGCGCCCAGGCGTAGCCCTTGGTGGCCTCACCGGTCGCGAAGCCCGGCAGGGTGAAGCCGAGGACGTCGCTGCGCGGTCGGCCCAGCCGGTCCATCGCCTTCGCGGCGACGATCAGCGCGTGGGTGGAGTCGAGTCCGCCGCTGATGCCGATGACGACCTTGGGCTGGCCGATGGCGTGCAGGCGCTGCTCGAGTCCGGAGACCTGGATGTTGTAGGCCTCGTAGCAGTCCTGGGCCAGACGCTCGGGGTCGTCCGGGACGAACGGGAAGCGGTCCACCTTGCGGCGCAGCCCGATGTCGGCGGTGCTCGGCGCGAGCTCGAACTCGACCGTGCGGAACTCCGGGGCGACCGAGCGGCGGTTGTCGTCGAACGTGCCGGTCCGCAGCCGCTCGAGGCGGATCCGGTCGAGGTCGACGTCGGCGATCGCGGCGCGCGGCCCGTCGGGGAACCGGTCGGTCTCCGCGAGCAGCTCGCCGTGCTCGTAGACCATCGTCTGGCCGTCCCACGACAGGTCGGTCGTGGACTCGCCCTGGCCGCCGGCGGCATAGAGGTACGCCGCGAGGCAGCGGCTGGACGCGGAGCGGGCCAGCAGGTGCCGGTCCTCGGCGCGGCCGACGGTGATCGGGCTGCCGGAGATGTTCGCGAGGACGCTCGCGCCGGCGAGCGCTGCCTCCGCGCTCGGCGGGACCGGCACCCACATGTCCTCGCAGACCTCGACGTGCAGCACGAGCCCGCGCACGTCGACGGCCTCGAACAGCAGGTCCGGCCCGATCGGCACCTCGTGGCCGGCGAGCACCGTCGTACCCCGCACGTCGTCGCCGGGCGCGAACCACCGGCGCTCGTAGAACTCGCGGTACGTCGGCAGGTAGGACTTCGGGGCGACGCCGAGGATCCGCCCGCGGTGGATGACCACTGCGGCGTTGAGCACGCGGTTCCCGTGCGCGATCGGGGCGCCGACCACCAGGACCGGCGCGAGGTCCTCTGACGCGGCGACGATCTGGGCGATCGCGTCCGTCACCGCGTCGAGCAGCGGGTCCTGGAGGAACAGGTCGTCGATGGCGTACCCGCTCAGGCACAGCTCGGGGAAGATCGCGACGGCGACCCCGTCGTCCGAGACGAGCCGCGCCTGCTCCAGCACCGCGCGGGCGTTGGTCGCGGGGTCCGCGACGCGGATCGGCACCGTGCAGGCCGCGACGCGGGCGAACCCGTGCGCGTAGGCGGAGTAGAAGTCCACGTCGGGGAGTTTCCCACGCGGGCGGGGGCTATGTGCGCGCCACCACGCTCCACGCGGTCGCTGAGATCTCGAACGGGCCGTCGGGCAGCAGCTCGGCGCAGCGCGCCCGCAGCCGCTCCCGCGCGGCATCGTCGAGGCGTGCGACGTGGTCGCCGGCCGGCCCGACGCCGAGCGTGTACGGCTCCCACCACTCGTCGAAGCCGGTGTACGGCACGGTCACGGTCAGCGTGCCCTCCCGGACGTCGCGCAGCCCGGCCTCGCGAGCCAGCACCCCGAGGTCGCCCTCGCCGGTGCCGGGCAGCGTCGCCTCGTCGGCGACTCGCGGGTCGAGGTCCTTGGCCGCCCGCCAGAACGTCGACAGCGGACCGGTTGCGGTGGCGTGGTTCCACACCGTCGCCCCGACGAGCCCGGCCACCCGGCCCATCTCGGTGAGCCCGGCGACCGGGTCCGACATGAAGTGCACGACCAGGTTGGCGAGCGCCACGTCGAACACGCCGTCCTCGTACGGCAGGTGCTCCGCCTTGCCCTGCTGGACGTCGACGCCCGGGCAGCGCTCGCGGGCGGCCGCGACGAACGGCGGCGACGGGTCGAGCGCCGCGACGTGGTCGGCCCCGAGCCGCTCGACCAGGCGGGCGGTCAGGACACCCGGTCCGCACCCGACGTCGACCGCACGCATGCCGCGGCGTACCCCTGCCAGCTCGACGAACTGGTCCGCGAGCGGCTCGGAGTAGCGCCCCATGAACCGGTGGTAGCGGTCCGCGGCGACGTCGAAGGCCACGGGCTCACTGTAGGACGTCCTGGGCGAAGGTGAGGCCTCCCGTGGGGTCGCCTTCGCTGCGGGTCACGACGCTCAGCCGGTCGGTGGCTGGGTCCCACCGGACGATCCGCCAGCCGTCGACGTCGGCTCTGCGGCTCGGGACGGCCACCCAGAGCAGCACGCTGCCGTCGTCGAGGATGCCGACAGTGCTCAGCCCCCAGTTGCTGTAGTTCGCCTCGTGGTCGCGCACCGGGAGGCGGTGGCGCGGCGCGAGGTCCGTCCGATCGGCGACGTACACGGCGAAGCCGTCGTTCTCGTACGACGTCCCGACGATGGTCTCGTCGCGAGCCTGGATCGAGGAGAGGTGGCCGGTGGGCGACATGTCGACCCGCCGCTGCACTCCCCCGCCCCAGTCGGTGAGCACGCTGTCGCCTGCGGGGTCCGAGACCTCGACCACCGCGCCGCGGTCGTCGAGTGCCCAGCCGAAGCTCATCCCCGTCGGGTAGGGCACCTCGTCGACGGCTCCGCTGATCACGTCGATCCGCCATCCGCCCCTCAGGTCGTCGAGGAGCAGAGAGTCGCCGTCCACCCAGCCGATCCAGGAGAAGTCCCACGGCTCGAAGCCGGACGGCAGCGGCAGCACGGTCCGGTCGCCGGTCGGCAGGTGCCAGACCTCGATCCCGTCGTCGACCAGGGCCGCGAGGCGGGTGCCGTCCGGAGACAGCTCCTCACGCGACAGCGCGAGCCGCCCGTGGGCGTTCGGCAACCGGACCTCGCGCCACGAGCCGTCCACTCCCAGCAGCTGGACCCGGCCGCCGCGACGATCCACCGAGAGCACCGCCGCAGCCATCGGCTTCGTCGCGAGCGCGGGCGCCTCGTCGGGCGGGTCGACGTAGGCCGGCAGGGCGGCCGCCACCGCGTCGGGCGCCATCGGCAGGTCGTCCACGTCCCGCGGGTCCCACGCGCGCTCGGCCGGCGCGCTGCTGCTCGGTGGCGGGGCCGGCACCGGTTCGGGCGGATCGTTCGAGGTGCAGGCGGTGAGCAGCACCAGGCCCAGGACCGTCGAGACACCAGGAACGGCCCCGGATCGGCCTCTCCCAGGGCCGTTCCTGGTGTCTCGACGCCTCACGACCGGCCCAGCAGGTCGGTCGCGAACACGGCGGTCTCGCCGGACAGCCAGCAGGAGACCCGGGAGAGCTCGCCGGTCTCGGCGTTCCAGGTGACGAGGTACTCCTTGGGCGCGCCCTCGGGCAGGACCGTGAAGGCGAGGACGTCGTCGCTCAGCCAGGTGAGCGGGCGCAGCTCCTCGGCGAACGCGTAGTAGTCGTGGTCGTCCGGGACCGGCAGGTAGGCGCGGGTCTCGAGCGTCTCGCGGTCCACGGCGACCAGGCCGTCACGGTCGGCCGGCTGGTCCCCCAGGACGAGGTTCGCGCGCGTGAACGCGATGGTGTCGTTGCCGACCGCCGGCAGGATCAGGCCCTCGAGCTCTCCGGTACGGAACCTGCCCACCTCCTCGCCGTCGCCCCACTCGACGACCAGCTGGGGCTCGGTGCCGACGATCCGCCCGTCCGGGCCGAAGCCGATGTGGGAGACGCCCTCCAGGTACGCCACGTCCTCGACCGTGCCGCCGTCCAGGTCGACGCGGACCGCGCGGGGCCAGCCGCGAGCGACCACGCCCGAGCTGTCGGGCAGCCAGGTCAGCCGGGCCTCACCGGGGACGCCGTCGACCTCGCGCCACTCACCGTCGAGGTCCCGCCAGAAGAACCCCGACGCTCCGGCAGCGACCAGCCGCTGGCCGTCCGGCGAGATCGTCACGGTCCGCGCGCCTCCCAGCCCGTCCGGCAACGTCAGCTCCTCGGAGTACCCGTCCCCCGACACCAGCACGGCGCGCGACCCGTCGTCGAGCACCGCGACCGGCCGCGTCACCGTGCCCGGGGTCAGCGACTCCATCACCCGCGGCACGCCGAGCTCGACGACCGGCAGCCCCTCGGCACCGCGCGGGTCCCAGACCGGGTGGACCGCCGACCTCGGGATGGCCGGGGCGACGGGCACGACCGTCGTCGGGCTGCTGGTCGGCGCGGGTGCCGGCTCCACGGTCCGGTCGCCGCCGATCCGGCCGGCGAGCGCGACGCCGGTGACCAGCACCACGACGGTCGCGGTCGCGGCCAGCGAGCGACGGGCGGTACGCCGCCGGCGCGCCGAGCCCAGCGCCGCGGCGGCACCGCCGGGCGCCTCCACGCGGTCGGTGGCCAGGTCGAGCAGGTCTCGGAGCTCGGTCATGGCGCCCTCCCGATCAGCGCGAGCAGCTCGGGCGCGCCGTCACGCAGCCGGGCCAGCGCGGCGGCGTTCTGGCTCTTCACGGTCCCGGGCGCGACGCGCAGGATCTGAGCGGTCTCCTCGACCGACAGGTCGTCGAAGTGCCGCAGCACGACCACGGCGCGCTGCGCAGGCGTCAGCCGTTGCAGCGACCGGCGTACGACCATGGCGGTGTCGGGGTCGGACGAGACGCCCGCGCCGCCGAACGGCTCCTCGACCGGGATCTCGCGCCCGCGCCGGCGCCACCACGAGATGTGGTCGCGCACGACGATCGTCCGGGCGTACGCCGTCGGGTTGCCGTCGCGCAGCCGGTCCCACCTCATCGCGACCTTCACGAGCGCCTCCTGGACCAGGTCTTCAGCACGGTGGAGGTCTCCGGTGAGCAGGTACGTCGAACGCAGCAGCGAGCGTTCGACGCCGGCTGCCCACGCGGTGAACTCCTGCTCGTCCATCGGCCTCCTCACCCAGAGAACGCCTGGTCCACGCGATCCGGTTGGCACGAGTTTCCCCGATGAGTTCGTCCGCCCGCCTCGGTCAGAGCCGGTATGCCCGAGATCAGCACCTGCCTGTGGTTCGACGACAACCTGATGGAGGCCGTGGAGTTCTACACCACGGTGTTCCCCAACTCGGAGGTCCGCGGGGTCTCCCACTACGAGGACGGCCGCGTGCTCGCCGCCGAGTGGACGCTCGACGGGCGGCCCTTCCGCGGCATCAACGGCGGCCCGGTGCACGCCGGCTTCACCGAGACGATCTCGCTGAGCGTGAACTGCGCCGACCAGTCCGAGGTCGACTACTACTGGGACACGCTGGTCGCCGGCGGCGTGCCCGACCAGTGTGCGTGGCTCAAGGACAAGTTCGGCCTGTCCTGGCAGATCGTGCCCGTGCGGCTCTACGAGCTCGTCTCCGACCCGGACGCCGCCCGGGCCCAGGCTGCGGTCGCGGTGATGATGACGCAGCAGAAGATCGTGATCGCCGACATCGAGGCCGCCGCCGACGCCGCGAGCGCCTAATCTCGCCGGGTGACCTTCCGGCCGTGGCTGCGCGTCGCCCTCGCGCTGTTCGCGGTCGGCTGGGGCGCGAACCAGTTCGCGTCGATGCTGCTCGCGTACGGCCACGAGCTCGGCATGGCCACCCAGACCCGCGCGCTGCTGTTCGGGCTGTACGCCGTCGGGCTGATCCCGGCGCTGCTCGTCGGCGGTGCCGCGTCCGACCGCTGGGGCCGGCGCGCGGTCGTCCTGCCGTTCGTCGCGCTGTCGCCGCTGGCCTCGGTGGCGCTGATCGTCTGGCACGACTGGACGCCCGGGCTGGCGGCCGCCCGGCTGCTCGCCGGGCTCAGCTCCGGCATCGTGTTCGGCGCGGCCACCGCGTGGGTGGCGGACCTGTCCGTGGACGAGCGACCGGGGACCGGTGCCCGCCGCGCCGGGCAGTTCCTCACCGCGGGCTTCGCGGTCGGGCCGCTGACGGCCGGGATGATCGCGGAGTTCTCCGCGCACCCGCTCACCGTGCCGTACGTCCCACACCTGGTGCTCGGCGTGCTGAGCGTCGTGCTGCTGTGGCCGGTCGCCGGCCCGCGTCCCGCCGTACCGCCCCGTCGGCCGTTGTTCCGGCTGCCCGCCGCCGCGCTCAGCCGACGGTTCGTGCTCACCGTCGCCCCGGCGGCGCCCTGGGTGTTCGCGTCCGCGGTCATCACGTTCGCCTACCTGCCGAGCGTCATCGACACCCCGGTCCAGGGCGAGCTGGCGTTCGCCGCCCTGCTCACCTTCGTGACGCTCGGGACCGGCGTCGCGGTGCAGCCGCTCGCCCGCCGCCTCGACGACCGACGCATCGGGATGCTGTTCACGATCGCCGCGCTGCTTCTCGGCGTCCTCGCGGTCGGCACCGACAACCGGTGGATCGTGCTGCTCGCCGCGCCGGTGTTCGGCGCGGGCTACGGCTCCGGGCTGGTCACCGGGCTGCGCGAGGCCGAGCGGCTGGCGCCGGAGTCCGAGAAGGGCGCACTCGTCGGGGTCTTCTACTCGCTCGCCTACCTCGGCATGTTCGCGCCGTACCTGCTCGGCGCCTTCGGCAGCGCCCGGGTCGCTCTCCTGGTCGCCGTCGGTGTGGCCCTCGCGTCGCTGGCCGTGACCAGCACCACAGGGTTGAAACGCCCGGTCCGGGGCTAGCCTGACTGGTGGTCCGTGGACTCCATCAGGGAGCTGCGAGATGACACCTCCGGGAGACTCGATGAGCGAGGAGACCGCGCCGTACGGCACCGGTCCGGCCAAGGCCGAAGCACCGCAGATCAAGCGGATCCGCACCCACCACCTGCGGGAGATGAAGCAGCGTGGCGAGAGATTCGCGATGCTCACCGCCTACGAGCAGTACGCCGCGCAGACGTTCGACGAGGCCGGCATCGAGGTCCTCCTCGTCGGCGACAGCGCGTCGAACAACGTGTTCGGCAACGAGACCTCGCTCCCGGTGACCGTCGACGAGCTGATCCCGCTGGTCCGCGCGGTCACCCGGTCGGCGCGCCGCGCGCTGGTCGTCGCCGACCTGCCGTTCGGGTCGTACCAGGCCTCGCCCGAGCAGGCCTACCTGACCGCCGTCCGCTTCATGAAGGAGGCGAACGCGCACGCGGTGAAGCTCGAGGGCGGCGTCGAGATGGCGCCCCAGGTCCGCAAGCTCACCGAGGGCGGCATCCCGGTGATGGCGCACATCGGCTTCACCCCGCAGTCCGAGCACAACCTCGGCGGCTACCGCGTCCAGGGGCGGGGCGACGCCGCGAAGCGGGTCGTCGAGGAGGCGATCGCGATGGAGGAGTCCGGCGCGTTCGCGGTCGTGATGGAGATGGTCCCGGGCGACGTCGCCGCCGAGGTGACCGCCTCGGTGTCGATCCCCACGATCGGCATCGGTGCCGGCGCGCAGTGCGACGGCCAGGTGCTCGTGTGGCAGGACGCGTTCGGGCTGCGGACCGGCCGGATGCCACGCTTCGTGAAGCAGTACGCCGACCTGCACGGCGTACTCCTGCAGGCCGCGAAGGACTACGCCGCCGACGTGAAGGCCGGCACGTTCCCCGAGGCGGACCACACCTTCTGACTGCCGGGAACCAGCAGCCAGGTCGAGGAGCCCAGAGGGGTACGTCGGGTCCGGCTGGGTACGGTGATCGGCATGCGCCCGGTCTTGCTCGGAACCCTGGTCGCCCTCGCGAGCTCCGTGCTCGTCGGCTCTGTCGCCGGCCACGCCGCGACACCAGCGCCGGAACGCGCGGCTCCCGAGAGGACGGCGCAGCGGGCCGACGTACCAGGCCTCGCGGTGAAGCGGCTCGTCACCGGGCTCGACAAGCCGTGGGACGTGCGGCCGATCGGGCAGGGGCGGCTGCTGTACACCCAGCGCGACCGGGCCACGGTCTCGATCTGGTCCGACGGCCGCTCGCGGGTGGTCCGCGGCTTCCCGACGAGCTCGGTCTGGGTCTCCGGTGAGACCGGACTGATGGGGCTGGAGCTCGACCCGCGCTTCAAGCGCAACCACCGGTTCTACACCTGCCAGGGCGGCAGCACCGCGGGCGACGGCCACGACGTGCGCGTGATGCGGTGGACGCTGAACTCCGCGCTCACGCGGATCACCGCCAGCAAGCGGATGATCGGCGGGTTCCCGGCGACCAGCGGCCGCCACGGTGGCTGCCGGCTGCTCGCGACCGGCAGCAAGCTGTACGTCGGCACCGGCGACGCCGCGGTCGGCGCGAACCCGGAGAACAAGAAGTCGCTCGGCGGCAAGACGCTGTGCCTCCAGCTGTCCGGGCGGCCGTGCTCGTCCAACCCGTTCATCGGGTCGAGCAACCGCAACCAGCGCTTCGTCCACACCTACGGCCACCGCAACGTGCAGGGCCTCGACCGGCGCCGCGACGGCGTGCTGTTCTCCGTCGAGCAGGGCACGTACCGCGACGACGAGGTGAACCTGCTCCGCAATGGCGGCGACTACGGCTACAACCCGGTCCCGGGCTACAACGAGAGCGTCCCGATGACCGACCAGTCACTGCCGGGACGTCAGCGCAACGCGGTGTGGAGCTCCGGCGACCCGACGCTCGCCGCTTCCGGCGGCGGCTTCGTCTACGGCAAGCGGCTCGGCGCGTACGACGGCACCTTCGCCGTCGCCGCCCTCAAGGCCGAGCGGGTGGTGTTCCTGACGGTCTCCGACTCCGGCAGGCTCCAGGGCGTGCGGGTCCCGCCGGCGCTGCGGAAGTTCGGGCGCATCCGCACCGTCGTCGACGGCCCCGGCTCGGTCTTCTACGTCACCACCGACAACGGCGGCGGCAACGACGCGATCCTGGCGGTGCGGCCCCGCCGCTGAGCGCCCTAGGCGAGCCGCTGAACGCCCTAGGCAAGCAGGGCGACGGCGCCGACCCAGAAGAGGACGGCGACGACCGCCACGGCCGGGACCCGGCGCGGGTGCGGCGTGAACCACGCGATCGCCACGAGCAGCAGGGCCACCCAGGCGAGCATCAGCAGCAGCACGACCCACCACGGCGCGAAGGTGAGGCTGGCGGCGTACAGGAAGAACGCGCACGCCATCCCGGCCATGCCGACGAACGGCCAGGGATCGGCCGGCGTCAGGTCAGTCATTCCAGTTCGGGTCGTTGTCCCAGTCCTCGTTGCGCTCCTCGGCCTTGCCGAGCGCGTGCTCGGCCTCCTCGCGGGACGCGAACGGGCCGAGCCGGTCGATCGGCGGGCACATGTCCTCGTCGCTCTCGACCCGCTTGTGCTTCACGCAGTACCAGAACGCGCTCATGCCTCCTGAAACTACACTCGCGTCCGTGACTTCCCCGCTGCTCCGCGCCGTACCCGCGTCGATCCCTCGGCCGGAGTACGTCGGCAAGGAGCTGCCGGAGCGCTACACCGGACCCGAGGTGAAGGACGCCGACACCATCGAGCGGATGCGTGCGGCCGGCCGGCTCGCGGCGCAGGCGCGCGAGCTGGTTGGCGCGCACGTCGTCCCCGGGGTCACGACCGACGAGCTGGACCGGATCGGCCACGAGTTCCTCTGCGACCACGGGGCGTACCCGTCCACGCTCGGCTACCGCGGCTTCACCAAGTCCCTGTGCTCCAGCGTCAACGAGGTCATCTGCCACGGCATCCCGTCCGACCAGGTCGTGCAGGACGGCGACATCGTCAACATCGACATCACGGCGTACCTCCACGGCGTCCACGGCGACACCAACGCCACGTTCCTCGCCGGGGACGTCGACGAGGAGTCGCGGCTGCTGGTGGAGTGCACGCGCGAGGCGCTCGAGCGCGGCATCCGGGCCGTGAAGCCCGGGCGCCGGATCAACGTGATCGGCCGGGTGATCGAGTCCTACGCCGCGCGGTTCGGGTACGGCGTCGTCCGCGAGTTCACCGGCCACGGGATCGGCACGTCGTTCCACAGCGGGCTGATCGTGCCGCACTACGACGACCCCGAGCACGACGAGCTGATCGAGGTCGGGATGACGTTCACGATCGAGCCGATGCTCAACCTCGGCACCCCCGAGTGGGAGATGTGGGACGACGGCTGGACCGTGGTGACCCGTGACCGGCAGCGCAGCGCTCAGTTCGAGCACACGCTGCTGGTCACCCCGACCGGCGCGGAGATCCTCACTCAGGCGGACTGAGCAGCTGCTCCACCCGGAACACCGAGAGCCAGTGGTCCGGGTCGCCGGTCATCGCGGCGGCGAGCCGCAGGTGCGGCAGCGCCTCGGCGTACCGGCTCTGCCGCTCCAGGGCGCGCCCGAGCGCGTGCCGCGACCAGTCGTCGGACGGGTCGTGCTCGACCAGCCAGGTCAGCTCGGTCTCGGCCTTCTGGAGCTGGGCACGCATCAGGTACGCCCAGGCTCGCAGCGAGCGCAGGCCGGCGTTCTCGGGCTCCTGCTCGAGCGCGGGCTCGAGCACCTCGAGCGCCTCCTTGGGCGCGCGCCGCTCGAGCAGGTCGAAGGCGGTGCGGTACGCCGACTCCGGGCCGGTCTGGCCCGGGAAGACGATCGGCGGCGGCCGCAGCTCGTCAGTCATCATGCCTCCAAGGATTCGTCGTGCAGGATCCGCTGGAACAGCCGATGGTCCCGCCACATTCCACGGATGTAGAGGAACCGCTCCGCGACCCCGATCTCGGTGAACCCGGCTCTCCTCAGCACGGCCTGCGACCCGTGGTTGTCCAGCAGCGTCCCGGCCTCGATCCGGTGCAGTCCCATCTCCCCCGCCCGCTCTGCGGCGTACTCCGTCATCGCCTTCGCCAGCCCGCGTCCCTGGTGGTCCACGTCGACCCAGTAGCTCAGCACCGCGCTCTGCAGCGGCCCGCGCACGACGTTCACCAGCGCCACCCGCCCGACGATCGACCCGTCGTGGACGACGACGTACGAGAACCGTTTGCCCTCCCCCGCGTCCGCCACCTGCCGCCCGACGTCCTCCGCCTGCGCGTCGTCGGTGTCCCACCCCTCCGGCCGGTCGGGATCCGTCGGCGCCAGGTGCTCGCGGTTGCGGCGGTACGCCGCCGCCATCAGCGGCCCGTCGCCCGCTGCCAGCGGCCGGATCTCGTAGCCCTCGGGAAGCATGCACACACCGTAAGCCGCAGCCTCTATCCTTGCTCTCGCGGATGGGCTGGCCGGGCGACCGCGTGGAGGCAACTCCCCGAGGAAGGTCCGGGCTCCACAGGGCAAGGTGGTGGGTAACACCCACCCGGGGTGACCCGCGGGACAGTGCCACAGAGAACAAACCGCCACCGGGCTCGCCCGGCGGTAAGGGTGAAACGGTGGTGTAAGAGACCACCAGCGACCGAGGTGACTCGGCCGGATCGGTAAACCCCACCTGGAGCAAGATCAAGAAGTCCCGTGCTTGCACGGGATGCGCGTACGTTCGAGGGCGGCCCGCCCGAGTGCGCGGGTAGATCGCTGGAGGGTGTCGGCAACGGCACTCGTAGATGGATGGTCGCCACGCTTCGGCGTACAGAACCCGGCCTACAGGCCAGTCCGTCCGCACCCAGGGTCCAGGTTTTGGGGCCTGTCGGAGTGACGCCCGTCTCGCTATGGTGTTTCCACCTCGGGGCCCCCTAGTGACAGACGGATGGTCGTCGCCATGGCCGATTTCTCCCGCGTCCGATGGCTCCTCGGAGCCTTGACCCTCCTCCTGGTGAGCTCGGTACTGCGCGCCGCACCTGCGTACGCCGACGACACCTACGAGGTGGACCTGTCCGGGATGCCTCCCCTGGTCATCAACTACGGCCCGGGCGACAGCTCCACGCCGATCAACGTCGAGCTCCCGGGTACCGGTGCCGGGCAGCAGCAGGCTGCGTCGCAGTGCACCGCGATCCCCGGCATCCCCGGCAACACGCTCTGCCTGGGTGGCCCCACCGACGGCCCGCAGACCCCCATCGAGGTCACCGGAGCCAGCGACTCGGCGCCGGTGGTGAAGGCCGGCGAGGAGGCGGCCAGCGCGCTCGGGTGGATGGTCGCGGAGGCGGTCGAGTACATCAGGGTGACCTACGACCTGCCCAGCGACGAGCGGATCCTCCGCTACGCGCGGCCCCAGGTCCGGGCGTACATGCTGAACCGGCTCCTCGACATCATGGACCGGAAGGTCTACGGCGTCGAGCTGACCGAGGACGAGCAGCGCGCGCTCGACTTCGTGGAGAACGAGTACGGCCTGGACGACCGCGTCCAGGCGCAGGCGGCGTACGACGAGTACAAGGCCTTCGAGGGGGTGGGTGGCTGCGGCTACCGGCCGCCGCTGCCGCCGGCGGGGACCCCGCTCAAGGCGCTGCCGCTGCCGAAGGCGGTCAAGGACGCGTGCGACAACGCCCAGTCGTCGCTCGCCGCCCAGTTCGCCTTCGCACCGCCGATCCCCTCGGTCGACGACTTCACGACCTGGGGTGCCTACGCGAAGGGGCACGACCTCGGGCTCGACGCCTACGCCAAGGACGCCGTGCGGAAGAACGCCGCGGACGCCGCGGTCGCCGCGACGGTCGGCGCCGGGATCGGCCTGGCGATCGGGGCCGCGGCCGCCGTCGGCGCTCTCGTGGGCGCCTCGGCGTCCCTCTCCGCCCTCGTGGTGTTCGTCATCGGCAGCCAGGCGCTCTTCGCCTCGAGCGTGGGCTCGGCGGGCGCCGTCGTCACCACGCTCGGCTCGGCGACCACCGTCGGCGCGGGAGCCGCGGCCGGCCCGGTGGGGATCATCCTGGTCGCCGCCGTGATCCTCGCGATCAGCATCTGGCAGGTGGTCCAGCGCGAGTCGGTCGGCGCCGAGCTCAAGAAGCGGGTGGACGAGGCGAAGGGGACCGACCCCCTGGGGCTCAACCCGCTGATCGCGAAGTACTCCGGCCAGCCGATCCGGAGCGGCTACACGCCGGGGAACGAGCCCGAGTACCGCTCGGCAGAGGCGACCAACAAGCTGCTCGGCAACATCGTCCGCTGGACGACCGTCAACCAGCTCGATCAGGCGGTACCCGACTCCACCCGGCTCTGGACCGACAACGAGACCACGTCGGCAGACCGGAGGTTCCTGGTCCGGGTCGGCACCGGCCCGGTGCAGGAGAAGAGCAGCATCTCCGTGCCGCAGAAGGGCGGCTACGCCTCGGTCCGCTTCAGCCGCGACTGGATGATCGTCCAGCAGGCGGGTCAGGAGGAGACGGCCGCCCTGGGCTTCGGCTACCAGGACGTCGACGGCACCGACAAGGTGGCGGCCCGAGCACCGTCGTCGTTGGGCGGCTGGTCCGTCACCGGCTCCGACAACAAGGGGCTCGTCGGCACCAACGAGGACACGATCAGCTACCTGAACGCCGCCGGCCAGCGGGTGCGGGTGCAGCTGAAGCCGGAGCCCTACGCGAACCTCTCGGGCCCGCGCCCCAGCGCGGTCGGCCCCCTGATCGCCAACCGGCCGGTGATCCTGCGCCCCAACCCGGTCAACGAGGACGGGAGCACCATCGACTACGAGGCCTCCCAGGCCGACTTCACCTACGACTGGGCCGTGCAGCGGCTCGACCCCGACACCCAGCAGTGGATCGACGTCCCGACCCCGGGCGGCGGCTACGGCACCAGCTTCACGCCGACCGTCACCGGTCGGTACCGCGCCGACGTGACGATGACCCAGAAGTCCGACACCTCGGTGAAGAAGTACGGCGTCGTCGAGTTCCCGGTCAGCGCCCCGGCGATCGCGACGCCCACCCTCACCCTGATCGACAACGGCTCCAACCGGGCCGAGGTCGACCTGCAGATGACCGAGCCCGTCCCCGGCGACGAGATCACGACCACCGTGACCTGGCCCTCCGAGCTCGGCGCGACCGGGCCGGCACCCACCACGACGATCACGCAGACCTGCGTCCAGACCGATCCCCTGGAGTGCACGACCCCGCGCACCGGCCTGGTGGACAGCCTCGTTCACACGCTCACCCCGGCCACCGACCTGCGCCAGCCGATCACGGTGACCAGCACCAACCAGTACGGCGGCAGCTTCACCCAGGAGCTGCGCCTCGACAACCCCGGGCGCCCATCGTTCGAGGCGCCGCCCGACGACGCCAACGACACCATGCCCGGGACGGTGACCGTCACCGACCGCACCGCCCAGCTCGAGTTCCCCCTCGTCGACCAGGCGAACTCCGACTACCAGGTGGCCACGCTGGTCCCGGGCACGGGAGGTGGCCAGGAGTTCGGCCTCGTGGACCCCGCGACCGGGAACACCACCGGCGCGTTCGTGCTGCCCGACTCCGGCAACCTGGTGGTCTCCACCGACGGCAACGGGTTGTTCGTCAGCGGCCACCCGACCGTCGACAACCTCGGCACCTACGACGTACCGATCGTGGTCTCCCAGACCAACACGAACCGCAACCTGATGGTGGTCAGCATCCACGTCGTCCCGTCCACGGAGAACCGCTTCCGAGCCGCGGTGCTGAGCGACGTGGATCCCCTCGACTTCGCGGTGGACCACCTGCCCACGATGTACCCGGCCGTGCTCGGCGGCCGCACCGAGTGGGGTTGGTACGACGGCAACGTCTGCGTCGGCCTCACCTACCAGGGTGGTGGCCCTCCGGATCCGGAGCGCAGGATGTGCGGCCCGATCCCGTTCTTCTACGACGCCGACGGGGTCGAGTCCTTCCCCTACGCCAAGCTCTTCCCGCTGGGCCTCGAGGACGGGACCTACCGTGCGCGGGCGTGGCTGCCCGACGCCGGACCTCGGGCCGACACCAGTCCGCTGACGACCACGTTCATCCTCACCCAGGAGGTCGACGTACCCACGCCGCCGGTGACGTCGGCACCCTCGGTCAGCGGAGCCGCCAAGGTCGGAACCACCCTGCGGGCCACCGTGCCGACCTATCCCGCGTCGGCCAGCACGACCTACCAGTGGCTCCGCGACGGCAAGCCGATCGCCGGCGCCACCAAGGCGACCTACACGCCCGGCGCCGCTGACCGGGGCCACCGGCTCGGAGTCCGGGCCAGGTCCTCGGCGGCGGACTACCAGGCCACGACCGAGACCTCCACCCGGACCGCCGAGGTCGCGCTCGGGAGCCTGACGAAGACCCCGACCCCGAAGCTCTCCGGCCGGGCAGACGTCGGGAGGACGCTCACCGCCAAGCCGGGGGCCTGGGACGCCGGCGTCACGTTGAAGTACCGCTGGTTCGCCGATGACAGGGCGATCAAGGGAGCCACCGGGAAGACGCTGCAGCTGACCCGAGCGCTGAAGGGCGCCCGGATCACCCTCCAGGTCACGGGCAGCAAGCCCGGGTACGCCGCCGAGACCAGGACGTCGAAGCCGAGCGCCGTCGTCTGACCCGCCTCAGCAATGCACTCGACCTCCTGGCTTCAGGATCGATTCCGAGAAGCCAGGAGGTCGAGCGGGCGTGGGTCGCGTCAGGCGATCTGGGAGAGGCGCCGTTCGTCGGAGGCCACCACCACGGTGAACCTGCTGCGGATCTGCCCGAGCAGCTCCTCCCGGAACTCGGCCACGAGTGCGTCTCGCGCGGCGCCCTCCTGCCGCGCGATGCGCATCGTGTATCGCTCGATCAGGTCGAGGATCCGGGGGATCTCCGCAGCGATCTCCTTGAAGTGACGATCGAGGAGGTCCTCGATGTCCGCGCCGATGAGGACCCGCTGGGTCGGTGCCATGGTGGTCCTCCTCGTCTGCCCGAGATCGTCGTCCGGCGGTGTCGCCACCCTCCTCATCGGCCCCACCAGCGACCGGCTTGAGAGTTCTGCGGACCGGACCAGACAGCTCAGCCCTGCGCCCGCCGGTGTGCGACCTCCTGCCGGACCAGCGGCAGCACGTGCCGGCCGTAGTCGATGGCGTCGTCGAGCGGGTCGTAGCCGCGGATCAGGATGGTGTCGACTCCGATCTCGACGTAGTCGAGGATCGCCGCGGCCACGGTCTCCGGGTCACCGACCAGCGCGGTCGTGTTGCCGCCGGCCCCGGCCGCGGTGGCGGTCGGCGTCCACAGCGCCCGGTCGTGCAGGTCGCCCTTGGCCGCGGCGGCGAGCAGCCGCTGCGAGCCGGTGTTCTCCGGCTGTGCGCCCTTCGCGTCGAACTTGTGATCCTGGAGGAACGCCCGGCCCGGGCCGCCCTTGATCCGGTCGAGGATGCCGTACGCCCGCTCCCACGCCAGCTCGCGCGTCGCGGCGACGATCGGGCGGAACGACACCGAGATCCGCGGTGCCGGCCGGCCGGCCGCCGCCGCGGCCGCGCGCACCGACGCGATCTGCTCCGCGGTCGGCGCCAGCGGCTCGCCCCAGAGCATGAACGTGTCGGCGTGCGCGCCGCCCACGCGGTACGCCGCCTCCGACGAGCCGCCGAAGAACAGCTCGAGGTGCCGGTCGGCGTACGGCAGCACGCCTCCGGCGTAGTCCTCGAACGTGTAGTGCCGGCCGTCGAACGAGAACGGCTCGGTCGACGTCCACGCCCGGCGCAGGATCGTGAGGTACTCGTCGGTGCGGTCGTAGCGCTCGTCATGGCCCAGGTAGTCGCCGTCGCGACGCTGCTCGACGTCGCTGCCGCCGGTGATGATGTGGACGGCGATCCGACCCTGCGCGAACTGGTCCATGGTCGCGAACGTGCGCGCGGCCAGCGTCGGCGCGACGAAGCCCGGCCGGTGCGCGACCAGCAGGCCGAGCCGTTCGGTGTTCGCGGCGACGTGCGCGGCCACCTGGGTGCCCTCGGGCCAGCTCGACCCGTAGCCGATCAGGATCCGGTCGAAGCCGGCGTCCTCGTGGGCGCGGGCGAAGCGGCGCGTGTACTCCGCGTCGATCGCCGGACCCGAGCCGGGCCGGCTCTCCGACGCGTCACGGGTGCCGATCATCCCGAGCAGCTCGACGGTGCGGGTGCTGCTTTCGACGGTGGCGGTCATGCCGACACCAGCTCGGGCGTACGGCGGGCGACGCCCTCGCGGACCAGGTCGATGACCCGGCGGTAGGCGCGAGCGTCGTCGAGCGGGTCGAAGCCGCGGATGAGCAGGGTGGTGACGCCGAGGTCGGTGTAGTCGAGCAGCGACTCGGCGACCTGCTCGTAGCTGCCCACCAGCGCCGTCGAGTTCCCGGCCGCGCCGGTCGCCTTCGCGACCGCGGTCCACAGCCGCTTGTCGTGCACGTCGCCCTTGGCGGCCGCGTCCAGCAGCCGCTGCGAGCCGTGCTGCTCGGAGTGGTCGAGCTTCTTGAACACGGAGTTCGCCTGGTTCACCCGCTCCTGGGTCTTCTCGAGGATCTCCTCGGCACGCTTCCACGCCGCCTCCTCGGTGTCCGCCACGATCGGCCGGAGGCTGACGCTGAACCGCGTCTTCCTCCCGTACGGCGCGGCCGCCGCGCGGACCTGCTCGATCCGCTCGCGGATGCCGTCGAGCGGCTCGCCCCAGAACGCGTAGACGTCCGCGTGCTTGCCGCCGACGCGGACGGCGTCCTCGGACGCGCCGCCGAAGTAGATCGGGATCCGGCCGCCGGGTCGCACCGACGACCAGCCCTGCTCGACCCGGTAGAACTCCCCGTCGTGGTCGAACGGCGCCTCGGAGTCCCACTCCTTGCGCAGCACGGTGAGGAAGTCGTCGGTGCGGGCGTAGCGCGTGACCTTGTCGGTGAAGTCACCGTCGCGGCGCTGGTCCGCGTCGTCACCACCGGTGATCACGTGCAGGGCGACGCGGTCGGGGTGGAACGCGTCGAGGGTCGCGAACGCACGGGCGGCCAGCGTGGGTGCGAGGAAGCCGGGCCGGTGCGCGAGGAGCACCCCGAGCCGCGAGGTCGCGTTCAGCACCTGGTCGGCGATCACGAAGCCGTCGGGGCTGGCCGACGAGTGCGCGATCAGCACGCGGTCGAACCCGGACCCCTCGTGGGCCGCGGCGACCGTCTGCAGGTACTCCCGGTCGACGGCCGGCCCGGTGCCGGCCCCGGTCGTCTCGGAGAACTCCTGGGTGGCGGCGAAGCCGATGAACTCGATGGTCATGACAGTGCTTCCTTCTGGGGGTCGGTCTCGGGGTTGAGGGAACGTCGCCAGCTGTCGGCGGCGTGGCAGGCTGCGAAACGGTCGGTGCCGGCGACCGGCACCAGGGGCGGCTGCTCGGCGCAGGCGTCGTGGGCGAACCGGCAGCGGGCCGCGAACACGCACGCGCCCTCGGCCGGTGTACGCGCCTCGGTGACCGGGACCCGCAGCTCCAGGGGCGAGAGCCGGTCGTCGTGCTCGACGCTCGGTGCGGACGAGGCGAGCAGCGCGGTGTACGGGTGCACCGGCTTCTCGAGCACGTCGGAGATGGGGCCGTGCTCGACGAGCCGGCCCCGGTAGAACACCGCGACCCGGTCGGCGACGCCCGCCAGCGAGCTCAGGTCGTGGGCGATGATCACCACCGCCAGCCCGAGCTCGGTGCGCAGCCGGTCGAGGAGCCGCAGCACCAGGTTGCGGTTCGAGACGTCGAGCGCGCTGACCGGCTCGTCGCAGAACAGCAGCCGCGGCCGGGTCACGATCGACCGAGCGAGCGACACCCGCTGCCGCTGCCCGCCCGAGAGCTGGCGCGGGTAGCGGTCGCGGAACGAGTCGGCGTCCAGGCCGACCAGGCCGAGCGCCTCGTCCACCCGCTCCCGGCGTTCGGCCCGCGTCAGGTCACCGACGACGTCGAGCGGCTCGGCCACCAGCTCGCCGACCGACAGGTCGGTGTCGAGCGAGCGCAGCGGGTCCTGGAACGCGAGCTGCACCTGCCCGCTGCGGCGGAACTGCCGCAGCGCCTTGCCGCGCAGCGCGCCCAGGTCCGTGCCGTCGAAGTCGATCCGTCCCGCGGCCGGCTTGACCAGACCGACCGTGGCACGGGCCAGCGTGGTCTTGCCCGACCCCGTCTCGCCGACGATGCCGATGATCTCGCCGGGCCGGATGTCGAGGTCGACCCCGGCCAGCGCGGCACCGGTGCCGATCGAGCCCGACCGCCGCGGCGGCGCGTACGTCACGGTCAGGTCGGAGACCGTCAGCAGCGCGCTCACGAGGCGCTCACCAGCTCGTCGAGGCGCACGCACCGCGCGCTCCGCCCGGGCGTCGTGTCGACGAGCGGCACGAGCCCGGACGTGCAGCGATCCACGACGTCGCGGCAGCGCGGCGCGAACCGGCAGCCCGGCAGCACTGCACCGGCCTCCGGCGGGCTTCCGGGGATGACCTCCAGCGTCCGCCGGCTCCAGTCGCCGATCGACGCGACCGCGAGCAGCGCCCGCGTGTACGGGTGCTGAGGGTCCGCCAGCACCTCGTCCGTCGGGCCGCTCTCGACGATCTCGCCGCCGTACATCACCAGGATCCGGTCGCACGTCTCCGCGACCACCGCCAGGTCGTGGGTGACCAGCAGCAGCGACAGGTGGTGGGTACGCCGCAGCCGCGACAGCAGCTGCAGGATCTCGGCCTGGATCACCACGTCGAGCGCCGTGGTCGCCTCGTCGGCGATCAGCAGCTCCGGCTCGAGCGCGACCGCGATCGCGATCAGCACGCGCTGCAGCATGCCGCCGGACAGCTCGTGCGGGTACTGGTGGTAGACGACCTCGGGCCGGTTCAGCCCGACCTCCTCGAACAGCTCGACGCTGCGCGCGTGCGCCTCCTTGCGCGACAGCCTGCGCTTCACCCGCAGCTGCTCGGCGAGCTGGTGCCCGACGGTCAGCGACGGGTTGAGGTACGACGCCGGGTCCTGGAACACCGCGGCCAGCCGGGTGCCGCGGATCTTGTCCCAACGGCGCCGGTTCGCGCGGGTCAGGTCGGTGTCGCCCAGCAGGATCGAGCCCTGTGCGAGCTCGACGCCGGGCGGCAGCAGCCCGAGCACGGACCGGCAGGTGAGGGTCTTGCCGGAGCCCGACTCCCCCACCAGGCCGACGGACTCGCCGCGGCCGATCTCGAAGCCGACACCCCTGACGGCGGTTCGCCGGTCCTGGCCGACGGTGATCGCCAGGTCGGAGACTCGCAGGGTGGGCTCAGGCTGCGGGGACGCGGGCATCGGCACGCTCCTTCTCGGGCTCGATGACGGTGGGGAGCGCCGTGATCGGGCCGGCGCTGGGACTGGTGAGCCGGCGACGCCAGCTGCGGCGTACGCCGTCCGGCGTCGCGTCGCGCACCACGTCGGCGAGCAGGTTCAGGGAGCCGACGGTGAGCATGATCATCAGGCCGGGGAACAGCGGCGCCCACGGCTGCTGGGTCAGGTAGGCCAGGTCGCTGGCGAGCATCCCGCCCCAGGTCGGCGCGGGCGGCGTGACGCCGAGGCCGAGGAACGTCAGGGACGCCATCACCAGCAGCGCGGTGCCGAGCGCCTGCGCGGTGGTGACCGCGAGCGTCGGCAGCACCTTCGACCAGATGTGCTTGCGCAGGATCCACCACTGCGAGGCGCCCATCAGCTCGGCGGCCTCGACGTACTGCTGCTGGCGCAGCCCCATCGTCACCGCGCGGGTGACGCGGAAGTACAGCGGCGACATCAAGATGCCGATCGCGATCATCGACTGGTGCAGCCCGTTGCCGAGGGTCCCGACCACCGCGATCGCGAAGACCGTGAAGGGAACGACCATCAGGGTGTCGGTCACGCGCAGGGAGAACCACTCGAACTTCGGGCCGAGCCACACCGAGGCGAGGCCCGGCAGGATGCCGATCAGCATCGCGGTCAGCACCGCCTCCACGGCACCGAGCACGGAGATGCGGGTGCCGGCCATCAGCCGGCTGAGGACGTCGCGACCGAGGTAGTCGGTGCCCAGCCAGTGCTCGGCGCTCGGGTTCTGCAGCATGTTGGCCGGGTCCTGCGCCAGCGGGTCGTGCGGGGCGAGCATGCTCCCGAAGAAGACCAGGAACAGGATGCCGGCGAGGACGATCATCGAGGCCTTGCCGGCGGGGTCGCGCCAGGCCAGGCGGAGGGTGTTCACGAGGTGCCTCCCTGCGGGTTCCGCGGTCGGCGGGCGACCGGATTGAGGGCGGTCTGGATGACGTTCACGACCGTGCTGGCGATCAGCACGACGATGACCGTGACCAGGAGGGTGCCGAGGATGACGGGTACGTCGCCCTGCTCGGCGGACTGCAGCGCGAGCTGGGCGATGCCCGGGAGGTTGAACAGCTTCTCCGCGATGACCGCGCCGCCGATGATCGTCGGCACCGCGAGACCGAGGACGGCCAGCGCCGGGCCGGACGCATTGCGGAGCACGTGCCCGAACAGCACCCGGCGGCGCGAGAAGCCGCGCATCTCGGCGCCGGTGGCGTAGTTCTCCCGGAGCGCGCCCACCAGCGAGGTGCGCAGCTGGCGGGCCAGGCCGCCCGCGGCGTCCACGCTGAGCGCCAGCGCCGGGAGGATCGCGAAGCGGAGCCATTCCACCGGGCTCTGCGAGATCGGCACGTAGCCGCCCGACGGCAGCCACTCGAGCTGGACCGAGAACAGCACGATCAGCCCGATGCCGATCACGAACGGCGGCATCGTCGCCACGATCGAGCAGAGCAGCGTGACCGTGCGGTCGACCACGCCGCCGTTGCTGAGGGCGGCGGCGACGCCGCCGGTGACGCCGAAGACCACCGCGAGCAGCAGCGCCAGCCCGGCGATCGACAGGTCCACGGGCAGCGCCGCCCGGATGCTGTCGGTGACCGGCACGGTCGTGAACCAGGAGACCCCGAGGTCCCCCTGGAGCGCGTTGCCGAGCCAGTTCAGGTACTGCTGCCACAACGGCAGGTCGAGCCCGAACTGGTGGTTCATCCGGGCGATGTCCTCCGGCGTGGCGGTCTCCCCGAGCACGGCGGCTGCCGGGTTGGCACCCGACAGCGCGCCGAGCCCGAAGGTGAGGACCGTCGCGAACAGGAACACCGTGACGGCGATCAGAGCCACCCGGCCGAACGCGGCGGCGTACCCACGCAGGCGCCGGATGCGTTCGGTCGGCCAGGACGTACCTGCTGCGACGGTCGCACTCACTTGACCGTGACTCCGTTCCACTCGACGAGCGCCAGGCCGTCCGGGACCTCCGAGACGCCCGGGGCGCGGGCGATGACGCGCGGCACCGTGTAGAGGAAGGTGTTCGGCATCGTGGTGACCGCGAGCTTGGTGGCCTCCTGGAGGAGCGCCGGGTACGACGGGTCGTCGGTCGGCGTCTTGATCACCTTGTCGAGCGCGGCGAACACGTCGGGGTTCTGCTCCCGCGACGGGTTCATCAGGCCGGTCTCGCTGAACAGCACCTGGAAGGCCTGCACGGGCGACTCACGACCGGCGAAGCCGTCGACGGCCAGCGCCTTCTCGTGGTTGATGTAGACCTGCTGGGTGAACTGCGCCACCGGGATGGTCTCGATCTCGGCCCTGAAGCCGACCGCCTCGAGCTGCGCCTGCAGCAGCTCCGGGACACCCTCCGGGTTCGCGGTGCTGATCGTGACCGGGATCGGGTCGGTGTAGCCGGCGTCCTTCAGGATCTGCTTCGCCTTCTCGGGATCGTAGGCGTAGACGTCCTCGAGCTCCGCGTTGTAGCCGACGTGGCCCGGCGGGAACGGCTGGTAGTTCACCTCGCCGATCCCGAACTGACCGGCGTCCACGAGCTGCTGGCGGTCGACGGCGAAGTGCAGCGCCTCGACGACCTTCGGATCGGTGAACGGCTCCTTGCCCGAGTGCACGTCGAGCGTGGCGACGTACAGCGACGGGATGACCTGGACCTCGAGGCCGGCGGCCTCGGCGGCCTCGACCTGGCTGCCCGGGAGCAGACCCACGTTGTACTGGCCCGACTGGATCGAGGCGACGACGGTCGCAGCATCCGCGGCCGGGTACAGCTCGAAGTTGCCGACCTCGATCTCGTCGGCCTTGAAGTAGCTGGGGTTGCGGGTCAGCTTCGCGCTCGCGTTCTGCGTGTAGCTGTCGAGGACGAACGGGCCCGAGCCGGCCGGCTTGGTGGCGAGCGACTCCACGTCGGACTCGACGACCGCCGGGTTCACGATCATGCCGGTCTTGCCCGCGAGCAGGTTCGGGTACTGGTAGTTCGGTCCGGCCAGGACGAGCGTGAACGTCAGGTCGTCGACGACCTTCACGTCCTTCAGGTCCGCGAGCTGCGGGGCGACCAGCGAGTTCTCGGCGTCGCGGCCGCGCTCGAGGCTCGACTTCACGGCGGTGGCGTCGAGCGGCGTGCCGTCGCTGAACTCCAGACCGTCCTGGAGCTTGAAGGTGACCTCGGTGCCCTTGTCGTTGTACTCCCACGACTCGGCGATGTTCGGGATCGCGTTGGCGTTGTTGTCGAGGTGCGTGAGCGACGAGTACGTCAGCGCCAGCATCTGGACGTCGGAGCCGGCCGACGAGGTGACCGGGTCCCAGGTGGTCGGCAGCTGCCAGGCCCACTTGATCGTCCCGGTGCCGCCCGCGGCGCTCGACCCGGAGTCGCCGCTCGCGGTACCGCCGCAGGCGGACAGGGTGAGCGCGGCGGCGAGGCCGAGGCTGACGGCGAGCACGGACCGTCGGGTCCGCGTGGAGCGGCGGCGGAAGCCGCCGGGGGAACTGGTCATCTGCGGGATTGCCTCTCGGGTGGTCCATCTCGGGGAACTACTTGAGTAAGACACCATAGTTACGTGGTTTAGTAGACTTAAGCAGAGCGTCCAAGGGGTGGTCAAACATCTCGGACGTGTCGTGCTGAGACATCGACCACTCCCCCGAACGTCCCCCTGAAATCACCCAGAACCCAAGCCCTGAAAGGGGTTTCATGACTGTCGCACGCCCACTCGACGGTGTCCGGGTCGTCGAGTTCGGCCACGTCGCCGCGGGTCCGTTCGCGGCCCTGGTGCTCGCCGATCTCGGCGCCGACGTGGTCAAGATCGAGAGCCCGACGGGCGACCAGATGCGCGCGTGGCCCCCGATCGCGGAGGCCGACGGCGAGCGGTTCAGCCACAACTTCGCGGCCGTGAACCGCAACAAGCGCAGCGTGGTCGCCGACCTCAAGGACCCCGACGACCTCGCCCGGGTGCGCGAGCTGTGCCTGGCCGCCGACGTGCTCGTCGAGAACTACCGGCCAGGTGTCCTGGCCCGGCTCGGCCTCGGCTACGACGCGCTCGCCGCCGAGCACCGCGGACTCGTCTACGCGTCGGTCTCGGGCTTCGGCCAGACCGGGGCGTACGCCGGGCTCGGTGCGTACGACGTCGTGATCCAGGCGATGAGCGGGCTGATGAGCGTCACCGGCACCGAGGACGGCGACCTGGCCAAGGCCGGCGTACCGGTCGCGGACTTCACGAGCGGGCTGTACGCCGCCCTCGGCGTCCTGGCCTGGCTCCCCCAGGTCCGTGGCAGCGGCCGCTCGGTGCACCTCGACGTCCCGATGCTCGACTGCCTGCTGGCGACGTCGGCGCTGCAGACCAGCGAGTACTGGGGATCCGGCGTCGAGCCGGGACCGCTCGGGACCCGCCACCCGCGCAACGCGCCGTACCAGGTGTTCGCGGCGCGAGACGCGTCGTTCGTGCTCGCGGCCGGCAACGACCGGCTCTGGCGGGCCGTGTGCGACGTCGTCGACTGGCCCGAGCTCGCCGAGGACCCGCGGTTCGTGACGCAGGGCGTGCGGGTCACGCACCAGCTCGAGCTCGAGAAGCTGCTCAACGAGGCGTTCGGCGAGCGGGACGCAGCCGAGTGGGTGACGCTGCTGCGCGCCGCCGGCGTCCCGTCCGGGCCGGTCAACCGGTTCGGCGAAATCCTCGCCGACCCCGCGGTGCACGAGAGCGGGCTGGTGCGGCCGTACGACGTCCCGGTCGCCGGACCGTCGTGGACCACGGTGTTCCCCGTGCGCGCGACCGGCACCGAGCCGCGGCTCGACCGGTCGGCACCGCGACTGGGCGAGCAGACCGACGAGGTCCTGGCCGAGTGGGCCGCCCGGTGAGCATCGCCCGGCTGGTCCTGAACCGGCCCGAGCGGGCCAACGCCCTCGACGCGGCGACGGTCGAGCGCCTGCACCGCGAGACGTCTGCGGCAGCCCAGGTCGTCGTCATCGAGGCCCGCGGGCCGGTCTTCTGCGGCGGGTTCGACCTCGGGTCGCTCGACGAGGCGACCGATGCCGACCTGCTGCTGCGGCTGGTCCGCATCCAGCTGCTGCTCGAGCGGTTCGCCGCGAGCCCGGCGGTCACCGTGGCGATCGTCCAGGGGGCCGCGGTCGGCGCCGGCGCGGACCTCGCGCTCGCTGCCGACGTGCGTCTCGGCCTGCCGGACGCCTCGCTTCGCTTCCCGGGCGCGGGCTTCGGCGCGGTGCTCGGCACCGCACGGCTCGCGGCGCTCACGTCGCCGCCGTACGCCACCGAGGCCGCCGCGACCGGACGCCGGATCTCGGCAGCCGAGGCGTTCGACCACGGACTGCTGCGGCCGGTCGCCACGCTCGACGACGCCGAGGCGGAGGTCGCACGGCTCGCCGCGCGCCCGCTCCCCACCGGCACCGTCGCCCGGCTGCGGGCCGCCGCTGCCACGACCGCCGCCGACCCGCTCGGGCACCTCGTCCGCTCCCTGGCCGACCGGCCCGGGCTCCGTGACCGCATCCAGACCTACCAGACAGGAGCACGATGACCACCACCCTCCACGATCCCCAGCTCGCGACGCTGATCGACGAGATCGGCGCGCTCGTCGCCGCGCACGACGACGAGCAGGTGCTGACCGAGCTGGTCGCCGAGCGGCTGCGTGCCGCGCTCGCGACCGGGATCGACCTGCCCGAGCCGCTGACCCGGCCGGACACCGAGCGCTACGTGATGTACCCGCTGCACGTCGACCCCGACGGCCGGTTCTCGATCGCCTCGGCGGTGTGGAACGTCGGCCAGGGCACGCCCGTGCACGGCCACGAGACGTGGGGCGTGGTCGGCATCCACTCGGGTGTCGAGCACGAGATCAGCTTCGACAAGCCCGAGCGCGAGGGGCTGCCCCTCACCCAGAACGGTGAGGAGGAGTGGGGCGTCGGCCAGGTCACGGTCTGCTGCACCACCGACGACGACGTGCACCAGGTCTTCTGCGGCGGGGACGAGCCGTGTGTGGGCATCCACGTGTACGGCGCCGACATCGGCACCCTCCCCCGCCGCTCGTACCAGCCCGAGACCGGCGAGGTCTCGTGGTTCACCTCTCGATGGACCCAGCCGAACCGAACGGAGCCCACCCGATGACCGCCAGGAACGACCGCTCGTACGCACCCGCCCTGCGCCGCGCCGCCCCGACCGAGGCCGCGGGCTACGCCGCGCTCGCGGAGGCGGCGTTCAAGAACGAGGACGGCCTGATCCCGCTCAAGTACCGCGAGCTGATCGCGGTCGCGGTCGCGCTCACGACGCAGTGCGAGATGTGCCTCGAGAGCCACGTCGCGGCCGCGGCCGACGCCGGCGCCACCCAGGAGGAGATCGCGGAGGTCACGTTCGTCACCGCCGCGATCCGCGCCGGCGGCGCGTTCACGCACGGCCTCAAGGCGCTGCGGATCCTCGACCACCACCAGACCCACTGACAGCAGGAGACAGACATGGCGAACGACCGCACGATCAAGCTCGGCGTGGTGCCGTACGGCGCCGGCGGACCGGGCTCCTACCAGCTCTGGCACGACCCGGAGATCCCCGGCGACGCGAGCGTGAGCATCGACTGGTTCGCCGGTGTGGCCAGGGCCGCCGAGCAGGCCAAGTTCGACCTCATCTTCATCGTCGACAGCCAGTTCATCACCCCCCACTCGCCGCCGCACTACCTCAACCGGCTCGAGCCGCTGACGCTGCTCTCGGCGCTGGCCACCCACACCTCGCACCTCGGCCTGGTCGGCACCGCGACCACGTCGTACAACTCCCCCTTCAACCTGGCGCGACGGTTCGGCTCGCTGGACCTGATCAGCGGTGGCCGGGCCGGGTGGAACGTCGTCACCAGCGGCGACCCGGGCGCCGCCGGCAACTTCGGGCTGGAGGAGCACTACGACTACGACACCCGCTACGGCCGGGCGCAGGAGTACGTCGAGCTCGCGCGGGCGCTGTGGGACAGCTACGAGGACGACGCGTTCCCCCGCGACCGGGAGACCGGTGTCTTCCTCGACCCGAGCAAGCAGCACGCGCTCCACCACCGGGGTGAGTACTTCTCGGTCGCCGGGCCGCTGAACCTGCAGCGCTCACCGCAGGGCCAGCCGGTGATCTTCCAGGCCGGCGACTCCGACCAGGGCCGCGACCTGGGTGCCGCGACCGCCGAGGGCATCTTCACGTTCGCGCCGAGCGTCGAGGCCGGGCAGGCGTTCTACGACGACCTCAAGACGCGCGCCCGGCGCTTCGGACGCAGCCCCGACGACATCGTGATCATGCCCGGCATCAACGCGATCGTCGCGGACACCGACGAGGAGGCGCGCGACCTCGAGCAGCACTTCCGCGAGACCGACCACGGCTTCGACCACGCGCTGTCGGACATCTCGCGCTCGTTCGGCTGGTACGACTTCCGTCAGCACGACCTGGACGCGCCGTTCCCGGTCGAGGCGCTCGCGCATGCCGAGCGCAGCTTCTACACGCAGGCGCAGAAGGTCACCCAGCTCGCGCAGGAGCAGGGCCTCACCCTGCGCGAGACGGTGCTGGCCGGCCGGCGCCGGGCCGGCGGTCCGTTCGTCGGCTCCGCCACCACCGTCGCCGACCGGCTGCAGCAGTGGTTCGAGGCCCGCGCGGCCGACGGCTTCCTCGTCGACTACAGCCACCCGGCGACGTTCCGCCGCTTCGCCGGCGAGGTCGTCCCGCTCCTCCAGGAGCGTGGCCTGTTCCGCACCGACTACACCGCGGACACCCTGCGCGGGAACCTCGGCCTGCCGTTCGCCGAGAACCGGCACACGGTCGCGCGGCAGGGCGTTGAGCAGGCAGGTTGATCATTTCCTGACGATCGGGCACAGGTCCGGCATGAGCGGATCCGCGCTGACCAGACCACACCGGGGACTCCCGAGCTGGCTCGCCCTGCTCGGGTACGTCGCCGCTGTCGTGCTCGTCGCCGCGCTCGGGGGCGCGGCGGCGAGCAACAGCGGCGAGACCTACGACCGCCTGGACCTGCCGCCGTTCGCGCCGCCGAGCGCGGTGTTCGGCCCCGTCTGGACGCTGCTGTACGCGATGATCGCGCTCGCCGGGTGGCTGGTGTGGCGCCGCGTCGGCATCGACGCGTCGATGGCGCCGTACGCCGTCCAGCTCGTGCTCAACGCCGCATGGACGCCGCTGTTCTTCGCGGCCGGGTGGTACGGCGTCGCGCTGCTCGAGATCGTGGCCATGCTGATCGCGATCGGCGTGACGATCGCGCAGTTCTGGACCCGGTCGCGGGCGGCCGCCCTGCTGCTGGTCCCCTACGCCGCGTGGGTCGCGTTCGCGACCTGCCTCAACGCGTCGATCTGGTGGCTCAACCGCTGACGGGCTCGAACTCGACCTTGCGCGTCTCCACGTCGGCCACCGTCAGTCGCAGGCGCACGTCCGTGCCGAGCGGCAGTGGCGCCGTGCCGACCACCCGCGCCTCGACGTCGGGGTCGTGGATGAGCGCGACGCCGCGCTGCGGGTCCTTCTCGTCGACGTCGACGATCACGCCGGGGAACTCGTCGCCGACGCGGTCGGAGAGCACGCCCGCCTCGACCAGGTCGAGCACCGCGCGCTCGTAGGCGCGCGACCGGCTGCCGGACGACGCCAGCGTCTTCGGCAGCCCCGGCAGAGCGGCGATCACCCAGTCCGGGACGTCGGTGCCGGCACACAGCGCGAGGCACACCTCGGTCGCGTAGCGGTCGCCGAGCCGGCGCAGCGGCGCGGTGACGTGGGCGTACTCCGACGCCAGCGCCGCGTGCTGCGGCTGGGCCGGCACCTCGCCGTCGAAGGCGACGTACCCGCTCCCGCGCAGCAGGCGCGCGCTGGCGTTGACCATCGCGGCGTGCGCAGGC
The DNA here is from genome assembly GCF_022761125.1 of Nocardioides sp. SR21. Lineage (GTDB taxonomy): Bacteria > Actinomycetota > Actinomycetes > Propionibacteriales > Nocardioidaceae > Nocardioides. The sequence goes on from NZ_JAKWJR010000013.1 coordinate 96,362, forward strand.
AGCTCGGGGTCGAGAGACCGGATGAAGTCCGGGTAGAGCTGCTCGGCCGGCCACTCGATGCCGAGGGCGCGGGCGGTGCGGTGCAGCCGCTGCACGTCGTGCGGGTCCGGCGGCGGGAGCGTGCGCAGCAGCCCGACGCGGGCGTAGACCATCAGGGCAGCGGCGGCGTACCCGGTGAGCAGCGAGATCTGCGCGTTCCACCGCTCGACCGGGAGCTGCTCGCGGAACTCGAGGTGCCAGCGCTCCCCCACGACGTCGACCTCCTGCTCGGGCAGCGGCAGCGCCACGCCGCCGCGGACCGCCTCCCTGGCGAGCCGCAGCTCGCCGACCTTCTGGAGCAGGGCGATGGTCCCGTCGGCGCGGCCGGCGTCGAGCTCGGCCTGGACGCCGTCGTACGACAGCTTGGCGGTCGAGCGGACCCGCGCGCGCTCGACCTGGACGTCGCTCCGCTCGCCGTCACCGTTGACGCGGATCGTCCACAGCACCGCCGGCCGCACCTGGTCGGGCAGCAGCGAGGCGGCGTCCTCCGACAGCACCTTCGGGTGCAGCGGCACCTTGGAGTCCACGCCGTACAGCGTCTCGCCGCGGTTGTTCGCCTCCACGTCGACCGGGTCGCCGGGCTGGACGAACGCCGCGACGTCGGCGATCGCGTAGTGCACCACGAACCCGTCGCCGTCGGCCTCGATGTGCAGCGCCTGGTCGAGGTCCATCGCCGACTCGGGGTCGATGGTCACGAACGGGATGTCGGTGCGGTCGAGGTCAGGGAGCCGCGGCGAGGCGGCCGCCTCGCGGGCGGCCGCCTCCACCTCGGGCGGGAACTCCGGGGTGACCCCGAGCTCGTCCTGGATGCGTTGGATGCCGGCGCGCAGCCGATCGGCGGCCACCCCGTCGTCGACGGATCGGACCCGGACGACGCGGGAGCTCGGCATACCGGCACCCTAGGGCAGCCGCCCAACAATCACCCGAACATTCCGGGCTGATAGCCGCCGGCCGGCGTACCGGCGATGACGTTCATGCGGTTCCAGGCGTTGATGACGGCGATCACCGCGATCAGCGCGGCGACCTCCTCCTCGTCGTAGTGCTTGCGCACCGCCTGCCAGGTGTCGTCGCTGATGCCGGTGGCGGCGTCGGCGATCCGGGTGCCCTCCTCGGCCAGCGCGAGCGCGGCCCGCTCGGCCTCGGTGAACATCGTGGCCTCGCGCCAGGCGGCGACCAGGAAGAGCCGGGTCGGGTCCTCGCCGGCGGCCAGTGCGTCCTTGGTGTGCATGTCGGTGCACATGCCGCACCCGTTGATCTGGCTGGCGCGCAGCTTCACCAGCTCCTGCACCGCCTTCGGCAGCGAGGATTCCGCGACCACGTGTGAGGCGCCGGTGAACCGTCGGATGAAGCTCGTCATGAGCTCGGAGCTGAACAGGTCGAATCGTGTCTCGGTCATGCCCACAAGACACCGGCCGTCACCCGCCTGTGACACCTCTGGGAAACTTCCTCGGTGCTGATCCTGCTGCCGCCCAGCGAGGGCAAGGCCGCCGCGCGCCGCGGCAAGCCCCTGGACCTGTCGACGCTCGACTTCGCCGACCTCACCGCTCCCCGCGAGCGGGTGCTCGACGCGCTCGTCGAGCTGTGCGAGGGCGACCCGGACGTCGCGGCCAAGACCCTCGGCATCGGGACGACGCAGCTCGACCGGGTCGAGCTGAACCGCGGGCTGCGGACCGCGCCGACCGCGCGGGCCGACCAGGTCTACACCGGCGTCGTGTACGACGCCCTCGACTTCGCGACCCTCTCGTCCGGCGCGAAGCGGCGCGCGAACACCCGGGTCGCGGTCACGTCCAGCCTGTTCGGGCTGGTGCGCCCGGCGGACCGGATCCCGTCGTACCGCCTCTCCGGCGACACCACGCTCCCCGGTCTCGGTCCGGTCGCCGGCGTGTGGCGCGAGCACCTCGGCGCCGTGGTGACCGAGGCCGTCGGCAGCGGCCTGCTTGTCGACCTGCGCAGCGGGACCTACGTGAACTTCTGGCGCCCGGCCGGCGTGAGGAGCGCGACCGTGCGCGTGCTCCACGAGCACAACGGCCAGCGCAAGGTGGTCAGCCACTTCAACAAGGCGACCAAGGGCCGGATCGTGCGGGCGCTGCTCGAGGCCGGCGCCGACCCGCGTACGCCGGCCACGCTCGCGGCAGTGCTCCGCGACCTCGACTGGGTGGTCGAGGAGGACGGCAGCCAGCTCGACGTGGTGGTCAGCGAGCTGTAGCTGGGCGGGTGGCGGTGCTGTGCTGCGGTTGGCGCTGCTGCGGTTGGCGCGGGTTGGCGCTGCTGCGGTTGGCGCTGGGTGGCGCTGCTGCGGTTGGCGCGGGTTGGCGCTGCTGCGGTTAGCGCGGGTTGGCGCTGCTGCGGTTAGCGCGGGTTGGCGCTGCTGCGGTTTCACCATGTGATGCAGACGAACCGACACTTCACATGGCCTGCACACCGTGTGAAGTGCAGGTTCACCTACATCACATGGTGAACCTGCGACGGCCGGGACCAGCCCCCAGCGCAGGTTCACCTACATCACATGGTGAACCTGCGGCGGCTGGGACCAGCCCCCAGCGCAGGCTCGCCTACATCACATGGTGAACCAGCGACGGCTACGACCAGCCCGTCACCACGTCGACCCGGCGAACACGTCGTTGCCGGGCGGCAGCGCGTTGTACATCCGCATCGACGCGGTGCCGTTGAACCACGACAGCACGGTGACCGACGCGGGCGTGAGCTCCATCCGGAACACTGCGTCGAGCGGGGCGTCGAGCGCGTGCGAGACCAGCGTCTTGATCGGCGTCACGTGCGAGACCACGACCACGGTCTTGCCGGCGTGCTTGTCCAGCACCCGCGAGAGGCCGTCGAGCACGCGCGCCTGCACGACGCGGAACGACTCGCCGCCCTGGGGCGCGGCGTCGAGCGAGCCGAGCCAGGCGGTGAGGTCGTCGGGGTACTTCTCCCCCACCTCGGTGAAGGTCATTCCGTCCCAGACGCCGAACTCCATCTCGGCGAAGCCGGGCTCCACCTCGATCTCGTGACCCAGCATCTCGGCGAGGATCTCGGCGGACTCGAGCGTGCGCCGCACCGGCGACGCGACGACCGCCTCGACCCGGTCGGCCAGCGGCGACAGCCAGTCGGCGACCGCGCGGATCTGCGCCCTGCCCTCGTCGCTGAGCCCCGGGTTGGCGCTGGCGAGCCCGCCGGAGAAGCGCTTCTCGACCGTGTGCGGCGTGACGCCGTGGCGCACCAGCACGATCGTGGTCGGCGTACCGACGTTGCGGCCCCAGCCCTGGGTCTGGCTCTGGATCGACGGGGCCGGCGACTCGACCTCCTCGATCAGCGACTCGGCCGGGTCGACCTCGCCGGCCACGGTGACACCGCTGCGCTTGCCGTCCAGTGCCTCGTTGGCGAGCCGGTCGGCGTGCTTGTTCTGCTCCCGCGGGACCCAGGTGTACGTCGTCCCGAACGGCGCCAGGCTGTTCGCCTCGGCCGCCAGCGGCTGCATGTCCGGGTGCTTGATCTTCCAGCGCCCCGACATCTGCTCGACGACGAGCTTGGAGTCCATCCGGACCTCGATGTCGGCCTCGGGCGCGTACTGCTCGGCCATCCGGAGCCCGGCGATCAGGCCGGAGTACTCCGCGACATTGTTGGTCGCGACCCCGATCGTGCTGCCGTCCTCGGCGAGCACGGCCCCCGTCTCGGCATCGCGCAGGACCGCGCCGTACCCGGCCGGTCCGGGGTTGCCGCGCGAGCCGCCGTCCGCCTCGATGATGACGGAGCGGGGTCCGGTCACAGGCCCGACTCGGGGGTCCGCACCAGGATCCGCGAGCACTCCTCGCAGCGGACCACGGTGTCGTCCGGGGTCGAGGCGATCACCGCGAGCTCGGCGTTGTCGATGCCCAGCTGGCAGCCGGTGCAGCGGCGCTGCCGGAGCTCGGCCGCCCCGACGCCGTTCTTCTGGGCGCGCAGCTTGTCGTAGAGCGCCAGCAGGTCCTCGGGCAGCCCGGCGGCGACCGGGTCGCGGTCAGACACCACGGTCGAGAGCTCGGCGTCGATCTCGGCCAGCTTGGCGTCGCGGGTCGCACCGAGCGCCGTGAGCTGCTCGTCGGCCTCGGCGACCTGCGCGGTGAGGGCGTCGAGGTCGCGCTGGGCGTCCTCGAGACGGGCCATCACCTCCAGCTCCTCGTCCTCGAGGGTCGAGATCCGGCGCTCGAGGGACTCCAGCTCGTGCTGCATCCGCTCGAGGTCCTTGGGGTTGGTGATCAGCCCCTGGTCCATCCGGTCCCGGTCACGGGTACGCCGCGTCTTCACGGCCTCCACGTCGGCGTCGACCTTGGACTGCTCCGCGGTCAGGTCGTCGACGGCGATCCGGGCGTCGCGGGCACGGTTGTCGACGTCGGTACGGCGCTTCTCGATCTCGGCGATCTCCGCGAGCTCGGGCAGCGACGCGCGCTGGTGGCGCAGCTGGTCGGCTCGGGCGTCGAGACCCTGCAGGTTGAGGAGCTCGAGTTGGGCGGACGGTGCGGCTTTCAGCGGAGGCTCCTAGATCTGGAATTGCCAGGGATCGGTCCGGATGGTGCTCACCCGGGTCTCCACCGTATCGTCCAGCGCCGCGCGGAGCCGAGCCTCCACCACCGGGAGCCAGGTCCACTCGGCCGCCCAGTGCGCGACGTCGACGAGCGCGGCGCCCTCCCGCTCGCTGAACTCGCCGGCCGGGTGGTGCCTGAGGTCGCTGGTCACGTAGACGTCCGCGTCGGTGCGCGCGACGGTGTCGAGCAGGAAGTCGCCCGCTCCCCCGCACACCGCGACCCGTCGTACCGGCCGGTCCGGGTCGCCCGCGACGCGCACGCCCTGCGCGGTCGCCGGCAGCGCGGACGACACCGACTGGGCGAACTCGCGCAGCGTGGTCTCGGGCACGGAGCCGATCCGTCCGGTGCCCGTGCCGGCCAGGCCCGGGTCGGCCAGCTCGACCACGTCGTACGCCGGCTCCTCGTACGGGTGGGCCGCCAGCAGCGCCCGCACCACGTGGCCGCGCAGCGGCCGCGGCAGCACGACCTCGATCCGCTCCTCGGCGACCGTCTCGACCTCGCCGACCGAGCCGAGCACCGGGTTCGCGCCCTCGAGGGGGCGGAAGCGGCCCTGGCCGGGCGTCGAGAACGACGCCTGGTCGTAGTCGCCGATCCGCCCGGCACCGGCGGCGGCGAGCGCCGCCCGCATGGCCTCCGCCGAGTCGACGGGGACGTACGTCGTCAGCTTGTCCATCGGCTCCGACGGCGCGGGCACGATCGGCGCCAGGTCGCTCAGCCCGAGCGCCAGCGCCATCGCCTCCGAGACACCGCCGACGGCCTGGTCGGCGTTCGTGTGCGCGGTCAGCAGCGCGCAGTCCGCGCCCATCAGGCGGGTGACCGTGCGCCCCTTCGGTGTGGTCGCCGCGAACCCGTGCACCGGCTTGAGGAACAACGGGTGGTGCACGACCAGCAGGTCCGCGCCCCAGTCGACGGCCTCGCGGGCGACCTCGAACGTCGGGTCGACCGCGAACATGACCTTCTCGATCGCCTGGCCCGGGTGGCCGCACACGAGGCCGACGGCGTCCCAGGAGTCGGCAGTGGCCGGCGGGTACCAGCCGTGCAGCAGGTCGACGACGTCCTTGAGGGCGGGCATGGGCGTCAGGCTACTGTCGCAGCCATGGCCGTCGTGAAGATCAATGCCATCTCCGTCCCGCCGCAGGCCCACGAGGAGCTCGAGAAGCGATTCTCGAACCGTGCCCACACGGTCGACGGCACCCCGGGCTTCCTCGGGTTCCAGCTGCTCCGCCCCGTGGCGGGCGAGGATCGCTACTTCGTCGTCACCCAGTGGGAGGACGAGGAGTCCTTCGCCGCATGGCGCGACGGCGACGCGATCCGCGCGCACGCCGGGGAGGGGGCCAACCCGGTCTCGACCGGCGCCGACCTGCTGGAGTTCGAGGTCGTGCTGGACGTCAAGAAGGCTCCCTCCGCCTAGTTGACCTGGCGCTCGTAGCCCTCCCAGTACGGCGCCCGCAGCTTGAACTTCTGCAGCTTGCCGGTCGCCGTGCGCGCCAGCTCGTCACGGAACTCCACCGACGTCGGCGCCTTGTAGCCGGCCGCCTTGCCCTTGCACCAGGCGATCAGCTCCGCCTCGGTGACCGACGCGCCCTCGGCGAGCACGACGAGCGCCTTGATGGTCTCGCCCCACTTCTCGCTCGGGACGCCGATCACCGCGACCTCGGCGACCGCGGGGTGCGAGAACAGCACGTCCTCGACCTCGATGCTCGAGACGTTCTCGCCGCCGGTGATGATCACGTCCTTCTTGCGGTCGCTGATCGTGAGGTAGCCGTCGTCGCCGAGGACGCCACCGTCACCGGTGTGGAACCAGCCGCCGGCCAGCGCCTTCGCGGACTCCTCGGGCTGCTCCCAGTAGCCCTCGAGCACGACGTTCGAGCGGGCGAGCACCTCGCCGGCCGCCTCCTCGTCGTCGGAGATCTTCAGGCGTACGCCGAGCGCGGGCGCGCCGGCCCGGGTCAGCTTCGTCGCCTTCTCGAGCGGGTCGAGGTCGTCCCACTCGGCGCGGGTGCGGTTGAACGTCAGCAGCGGGGAGGTCTCGGTGAGGCCGTAGATCTGGATGAACTCCCAGCCCAGCTCCTGCTCGACGCGGGCCACGGTCTTCGTCGGCGGCGGCGCGCCGGCCATGATGATCCGGACCTTGTCGCGCCCGGGGATCTCGCCCTCCCAGGTCTGCGCGGCCTCGAGCACGGCCGCGGCGACCGCGGGCGCCGCGCACATGACGGTGACACCGTGGTCGCGCACGCGGCGCAGGATCTCGGCGCCGTCGATCTTGCGCAGCACGACGTGCTTCACGCCCATCCCGGTCATGGCGTACGGCATCCCCCAGCCGTTCGCATGGAACATCGGCAGGGTGTGCAGGTAGACGTCACGGTCGTTGACCCCGGCGTGAAGCGCGAACGTCACTGCGTTCACCCAGATGTTGCGGTGCGTGATCTGCACGCCCTTGGGCCGCGCGGTCGTGCCCGAGGTGTAGTTGATGCACGCGGTCGCGTTCTCGTCCGGCTCCCACGGCCGAGGTTCGGCGTCCTCGGGTACGTCGAGCGCCGCCGGGTCCCCGAGCACGAGCTTGAACTCCGCCTCGACGTCCTTCAGCGACTCCTCGAGCTCGGGGTCGACGAGCAGCACCCGGGCGCCGGAGTGCTCGACGATGTACTTCACCTCGTCGGGACGCAGCCGGAAGTTCACCGGCACGAGCACGCGGCCGTAGCCGCTCACGCCGAAGAACGCGCTCAGCAGCCGCGCGCTGTTGTGGCTGACGATCGCGACCCGGTCCCCGACGTCGAGCCCGAGCTTGTCGAGCATGGCCGCCTGCCTGCGGGCCCGCTGGCCGACCTGGGCGTACGTGAGCTCACCGAGAGTGGGCGCCGGCTGGTCCGGCTCGTCGACGACGCCGATGCGCTCGCCGTACACCTGCACCGCGCGGTCGATGAAGTCCGAGACGCTGAAGGGGACGATCATGCTCGCCACTGTAGCCATCGGCGGGCGCCATGAGAGTCCTCTCATCGGGGTCTCATCGACGCCCCACGATCAGGGAGGATGGTGGGGACATGAAGACGTTCTGGAAGGTGCTGCTCGGACTCGCGCTCGTCGTCCCGATGGTGGCGTACGTCGCGGGCTCCCTCGTCGCGTCCGCGGCCGACGACCCTGCCCAGCGGGAGACCATCCAGATCCAGGAGCCGAGCCCCACGCCGAAGCCGAAGCCGAAGCCCGCCAAGACGCCCGACCCTGCCCAGGAGAGCGACGACGTCGAGGTGATCACGCCCGAGTACGAGGACTTCGACGACCACGACGACCACGGGGACGACGACGGCGAGGACCACAGCGGTCGCGGTGGCGGCGGGGACGACGACCGCGACAACGACCGCGACAACGACCGGGACGACGACAGCGGGCACGGTGGCGAGGACTAGCCTCTCGGTCCGCGCCCGGATCACCGCCACGGTCGCGGCCCTGACCCTGGTCGGGCTGGTGGTGGCCGGCGTCGTCGTCTACACGATCGAGTCGCAGCGCCTCGACCAGGCGATCACGGCAGAGACCGAGCAGGAGTTCGCCGAGCTGGCGCAGCTCCAGGAGCGGCAGACGTTCGACGGTCCCGAGGCCATGATCCGGCAGTTCATGCTCCGCAACGTGCCGGACGAGAACGAGGTGCTGATCGGCTGGTGGGACGACCGGGTCGCCGCCGTGTCTCCCCGGGAGGACCCGGTCAGCGAGAACGCCGTGCTCGTGGAGGCCGTGCGCTCCCACCTGGCCGACAACGGCACCAGCCGTGTCGACACCGACCTCGGCGAGCTCGAGGTCAGCGTGCAGAGTCTCAGCGGAGGCGACACGACCGGCGCTTTGGTGGTGGTGACCTACCTCGACCGCGCCCGGTCCGGACTGCACGACACCATGCGAACGTACGCGATCGTCGCCGGCCTGGCGCTGCTGATGGTCACCGCGGTGGCGTGGTGGGTCTCCGGGCGGCTGCTCTCCCCGATCCGCACCCTGCGCGAGACCGCCGACGACATCTCCGAGACCGACCTGTCCCGCCGGCTGCCGGTGACCGGCAACGACGACATCACCGCGCTGACGCTGACGTTCAACGGCATGCTCGACCGGTTGGAGGCGGCGTTCGTCGGGCAGCGCCAGTTCCTCGACGACGCGGGCCACGAGCTGAAGACCCCGCTCACGGTGCTACGCGGCCACCTCGAGCTGCTCGACACCGACAGCCCCGAGGACGTCGCCGAGACCCGGCTGCTGCTGCTCGACGAGATCGACCGGATGTCGCGCCTGGTCGGCGACCTGATCCTGCTCGCGAAGAGCGACCGCCCCGACTTCCTGCGCCCGCGCGACGTGGACCTCGACGGGCTCACCCGCGACCTGGTCACCAAGGCGCGCGGGCTCGGCGACCGCGCATGGTCGCTCGACGGGACCGCGGAGGTCAAGGTCCGAGCCGACGAGCAGCGGCTCACCCAGGCCGTCCTCCAGCTCGCCGACAACGCCGTCAAGCACACCCAGGACGGTGACCTGGTCGCGATCGGCTCGTCGTACGACGGGCACGCCGCCCGGCTCTGGGTCCGCGACACCGGGCCCGGCGTACCGTCGGAGGACCGCGAGCGGATCTTCGAACGGTTCGGCCGCAGCGCCGTGCTCCCGGGCGACGAGGGCTTCGGCCTCGGCCTCTCGATCGTCGGCGCGATCGCCCACGCGCACGGCGGCCGGGTTGCGGTGGAGGATGCCGACCCCGGCGCCCGCTTCGTCATCACGCTCCCCGAGGAGGACCCGTGGCCCGCATCCTGATCGTGGAGGACGAGGAGCGGATCGCGTCGTTCGTCGCCAAGGGGCTGCGCGCCGAGGGCCACCAGACCACCACCGCCGCGGACGGGCGGGTCGGGCTCGACCACGCGATGAGCGGCGACTACGACCTGGTGGTGCTCGACATCGGGCTGCCGGGCATGGACGGCTTCGAGGTGCTCGACCAGCTGCGCTCGCAGGGGTCGGCGGTGCCGGTGATCGTGCTGACCGCGCGCGACTCGGTCGGCGACACCGTGTCCGCGCTGGAGGGGGGCGCCGACGACTACATGCCCAAGCCGTTCCGGTTCGCCGAGCTGCTCGCCCGGGTCCGGCTGCGGCTTCGCCAGGGCCAGGACGCCGGGGCGCCCCGCCAGGACTCGGTCGCGGCCGGCGGCGTCCGGCTGGACCTGCGCACCCGGCGCGCGCAGGTCGGCGAGCGCGAGGTGGACCTGTCGGCGCGCGAGTTCGCGCTCGCCGAGATCTTCATGGTGAACGCCGGGCAGGTGCTCTCGCGCGAGCAGCTCCTCGACCACGCCTGGGGCCTCGACTTCGACCCGGGCTCCAACGTCGTCGACGTGTACGTCGGCTACCTGCGCCGCAAGTTCGGCGCCGACACCATCGCGACCGTGCGCGGGATGGGCTACCGCTTCAACCGCTGACCCGGACGAGCTGCACCACGCGCGCGACCGCCAGGTCGACGCGCCACTCCCCCGGCGGCGGCGTGGCACCGGCGGTCGCGACGGCTCCGGCCACCAACGCGGCGATCGACGGCGGGAGGACGACCTCGTCCTGGTCGAGCAGCCACCGGCCCTGGCCGAGGAGGTCGGCCGCCCCCGGACGCCCCAGCTCCACGAGCGCGACGGCGGCGCCGACCGCAGCCTCGCCGACCGCGCCGGCCGCCGCGAACGCCTGGGGCCCGACGAGCGCGCGGCCGAACCAGACGAGCGCCTCGCCCGGCTCTCCGACCAGGAGCGCGGCCCAGCCCGCGTTGGTCGCCATCGTGGCCGTGGGGCGGATCCCGAAGCGGGCTCGCGCCTCCGCCGCCGCCGAGGTCAGCAGGTCCAGCGCATCGCGTGGGCGTCCTGCGTCGAGGTACGAGAGGGCGACCTTGGGCAGCACGGCGACGTGGTCGACCGCCGACGCCCGAGCACCCACCCACGCGAGCGCCTCCTGGGCCGAGGCGACGGCCAGATCGGGGCGGCCGGCCGCCGCCTCGACCACGCCGCGGGTCGCGATGATCTCCGGGAGTGCGTGCCGCGCGCTCCGCGACGCCACTCGCTGGCAGCCGTCGAGGCGCTTCCGGGCGAGCTCGACGTCGCCCTGCACGTAGGCCGTGATCGCCGTCATGAGACCGAGGAGGACGGTCCAGTCCGCGTCACCCTCGAGCGCGGCAGCGACCTCGGCGAGCTCGGCGTCGGTCCAGGCGATCCGGTGCCCGAAGGCCGCGTGCGTCACGCGCAACCGAGCACGCTGGACCGGGCGGAGGTCGTCGTGCTCCAGCAGCCGGCCGGTCCAGTGCAGGCCAGGATCCGGGGTCTCGACGAAGAGCCAGCGGCGACAGAGCGCGAGGCCCACGTCGGCCGCGGCGTCCGGCTGCCCCCGGTCGAGGAGGTGTTGCAGTGCCTCGAGGTGGTCGTCGTACGTGCGACCGACGTGCTCGACGAGCTCGTCGGAGAGCCGAGCATCGCGCCACAGCCCCGCGAACCAGGCAGCATGCCGGTCGCGGGTGGCCTCGAGCCGGCCGGACGCCTCGAGCTCCTCCCGCGCGAGGTCGCGCACGGTGCGCAGCATCCGGAAGCCGAGGCCGTCGTCCCCGCGGTCGACCGCCACGAGGTGGCTGGCGGCGAGCTCGCCGAGGACCCGGTCGACGGTGGCCGCGCTGCCGCCGAGGACGGCCCGGGCCGCTGCGGGGCTGAACGACCCCGCGAAGACCGCGAGCCGACCCAGCGCGACGCGCGCCTCGGGATCGAGCCGGTCGACGCTCCAGCTGATCGTGCGACGCAACGAGCGCTGCCGGGCGTCACGGCCGACCTCCACCGAGTCGAGGTCGAGCGGCTGCTCGACGACCTCGACCAGGTCGGCGATCGGCATGGTCGCGGCCCGTCCGGCGATCAGCTCGAGCGCCAGGGGCAGCCCGTCGAGGCGACGCGCCACCTCGGCGAGGACGGAGAGCTCGGCGTCCGACCACGGCAGCTGGCCGGCCGAGACCGACCCGACGCCCCGGTCGGTCAGGCGCTCCGCCAGCAGCCGCACCGCGGGTGAGGTGCGGACGTCGTCCGGCGTCGACAGCGACCCGGGCACGGCGAGCGGCGCGACGTCGACCAGCCGCTCACCCAGGACGCCGAGCGGCATCCGCGAGGTGACGACGAGCCGGACGCCGGGACACCCGGCGAGGATGGCCCGAGCCAGCTCCGCGGCCGGCTCCAGCACCCACTCGGCCTCGTCGGCGAGCACCGTGACCTCGGCGCTGCGCAGCGCGTGCACGAGTCCGGCGACGGCGGACCCGCCGACGTCGCGGAGCGGCAACCCCGTCGCCATCGCGAGACCCGCCGCGAGGTCGTCCGCGCGGGAACCCGCGTGACCGGACAGCGCCACGAAGGCGAGGTCGACGCCGGCCTCGGTCAGCCGGGCACCCGCGTCGGCCAGCAGGCGGGACTTGCCCACGCCCCCCGGTCCGGTGATCGTGACCAGCCGGATGCCCTGGGCGACCGCGCTGAGCACCGCGTCCAGCTCGGCCTCGCGCCCGATCGTCGGTGACGTCGGCGTCGGCAGGCGGAACCCGGGGTGCACCGGCCGGGTCCTCGCCGTGGGCGCGTCCGCCGCGCGGTCGAGGAGCCGCCGGTGCTCGGCCACGGCGGCCGGGCCGGGGTCGACACCGAGCTCCTCCCGCAACCGGTGCCGCAGCGCCGCGAAGGTCTCCAGCGCCTCGGCAGGACGACGCAGCCGGTCGGCCGCCCGCATCGCCAGCACGGCCGCCTCCTCGTCGAGCGGCTGCTCGGCCAGCAGCTCGAGCCCGAGACGCAGTGCCTCGTCGGCCCCCGAGCTGCTCCTGCCCTCGAGCAGCGCCGCCGCGAGCTCGCGGCGTACGTGACGGTGCAGCTCCTCGAGCCGGACCCGCTCGACGAGCACCAGGTCGCCCGGCACGCCGGCGTACGCCGCGGAGCCGGTCCACAGACCGACCGCCTCGCGCAGGCGCTCGACCCGGTCCTCGGTGCGTGGGCTCGTCGCGAGCTCCACGAAGCGGTCCGCGTCCACCTGGACGTCGGGCGGCACCAGGTAACCGGCGTCCGTCGTGTGCACGAGCCCGGCACCGTGCTGACGCCTCAACCGGGCGACCACGGTGTGCACCACCGAGACCGAGGGCGCGTCCTCGCCCCAGACCAGGTCGAGCAGGACCTCCGCGGGCACCGGGCGGCCGCGGCGGGAGAGCAGGACCGCGAGCACACCGCGGGGTCGGTCGCCGCGCGGCGCGTCGGCGACACCGGCCGCGTCCCCGACCCGCACAGGTCCCAGGACACTGACCAGCACCTGCTCATGCAACCACACGCTCACGGCGGCCCCTGGGCGAGGAGCTCCTCGACCCCGAGCACGTATCCGTCCTCCGGCCCGAGCCGACGCGCCCCCAGCCGCGCGAGCCAGGCCAGGACCCGCTCGTTGCCCGGCACGACGTACGCGTGCAGGTGAGGTACGCCGGCGTGCGCCGCGTCCCGGACGAGCGAGGCCAGCAGCGCCCGCCCGACGCCAGCACCGTGCCAGGCGTCGGCGACCTCCAGCGCGACCTCCGCCGGGCCGAGGTCCCGCCTGGTCCACCGGGCGAGGCCGATCGGACGGCCAGCGAGCCGGGCGACGAGCACCTGCTGCCGTCCGGGCGTGATCGTGGCCAGGGCCCGAGCGGACCGGGGCGGCAGCCGCGTCATCCCGGTCCCGAAGCGAGCGAAGGCCGAGGCGAGCGACAGACCGGCGAAGACGTGCTGCACGGTCCAGGTGTCCCCGTCCCGGAGGCCGGAGATGGAGAGCCCCTGGAGCGGGGAGGCGAGGCAGGTCGACATGGCTCCGACGGTCGCCGCACCACCTGTCACGGACCTGTCACCGGACCTGACAGGTCGGAGACAGGCGTGGAAGTGAGCGTCGGGGCGTTCCCCGAGACGAGGAGGCACCATGCCGCTCGACAACCACCGGCCGCCCTCGGCCGACCCCTTCTACGACGCGGTTGCCAGCCCGGCAGCCCCCGGCAGGCCGGTGCGGATCCGGCCGGTCCCGGTCAGCACCGGCGTGCCGGCGGCGGCGTGGCAGGTGGTGCACGGCTCGACCGACACGCTCGGGCACCCGAACGCCGTCTCCGGCACCGTCATCGTGCCCGAGGCGCCGTGGACCGGCCCCGGCCCGCGCCCGGTTGTCGGCTACGGCGCCGGCGTCCACGGCCTGGGGCGGGACGCGGCGCCCAGTCATCTGCTCCGCACCGAGACCGAGAGCGAGGTCGTGCTGGTCGACCTGGCCCTTGCTCGTGGCTGGGCGATCGCGTTCAGCGACGGCGAGGGCCTCGGCCTCCCCGGGCCGCACACCTACGGCGCCGGACGCGCCGGCGGACAGGCGATGCTCGACCTCGTCCGCGCCGCGCACCTGGTCGCACCCGAGCTGGACCCGCAGGCACCGGTGCTGCTCTGGGGCTACTCCGAGGGCGGTCGCAACGCCGCGTGGGCCGCCGAGCTCCATCCGGCGTACGCGCCGGGTCTCCCGCTGGTCGCCGTCGCCGCGGGCGGCGTGCCGGCCGACCTCTACGAGACCGCGCGCACCATCGACGGCGGGCCGTACAGCGGTCTCAACCTCGCCGTCCTCGTCGGGCTCGCCCGGGCGTACGAGCGGAGCGTCCCCGAGCTGCCGTCGATCCTCAGCCCCGCAGGGCGGGCCGCCGCGGCCGAGGCGGCCACCCTCGACGTGGTGGGCCTGGTGCTCGGCTTCCCGGAGCCGCTCGCGACGTGGACGCGGCGCAGCGCTCCCTGGGACGACCCGACGTGGCGGCGGGTGCTGGCGGCCGAGTGCCTGGGGCAGCGGGCACCCGCGGTGGCGACGTACCTCTACCACGCGGCGGGCGACGAGATCGTCCTGCCGGAGCTCGCGCGCCGGCTCGCCCACACCTACGAGGCGGCCGGTCGTGAGGTCACCTGGGCCGAGGTACCCGCAGGCAACCATCTCGCCGGCGCCCATCTCGGCGCCGGCGCCGCCCTCGACTGGCTGGCCGACCAGCTCGATCAGCGGGTGCGGAGCCCGCTCCCGAGCCGCGCGGAGGGCTGGCGGTCCAGCACGGGCTCGATCGCCTCGGCGACCTCGTGAGGCAACGGCCGGTTCGCAGGATCGAGCTCGAGGGCGGCGTACACGACCTTGGTGACCTCGGCGGGCGTGCGGTCGGGCAGGTCACGCTGCTCGGTGACGGTCTCGTACGCGCGCTCCCCCGCGATCGCCTCGAACAGCGTGGCACCGAGACCCCAGACGTCGCTGGCCGGGCCTGGGGCGCCGTACCGCTCCGGGTCCCACTGCTCGGGCGCCATGTAGGCGTCGGTGCCGATCCGGACGCTGCGCGCGGCGTCCTCGACCGGACGCGCGACCGACAGGTCGATCAGCCGGGCGGGCGCCCCCATGATCACGTTGCTGGGCTTGATGTCGAGGTGCGTCCACCCGATCCGGCGCAGGTAGTGCAGGGCGCTGGCGACCTCGATCGCGAGCGGGAGGTACTGGTGCTCGGGCAGCGGCCCGTAGCGCCGTACCAGCGTGGAGAGCCGCGGGCCGTCGACCTGCTCCAGCACGACGTGGGGCCGCCCGCCGGCGAGCTCGTGGCGGAGGCCGCGGACGACCACCGGGTGGTTGACGGCGGCGAGCGCGTCGACCTCGCGGGCCAGCCCACGCAGGGTGTGCTCGTCGTCGACCCGGTCCGGGCGGACGACCTTGGCGACGACGGGTCCGTAGGTGTGCTCGTCGAAGGCGAGGTAGGCCTCGTAGGCCGACCCGCCGCCGAGCCGACGGACAGCCGTCAGCTCGGCGGTGATCGGGTCACCCTCGACGAAGCCCCAGGAAGCAGAGCTCGTCATCGTGGTCAGCCCCGCGTGTTGTGACGGGTGCGGTCGTTGGTGTCGTTGCGGCTGTGGTCCACGTTGCCGCGGCCCGGGCCGTCGCTGGTGAGGTCGCGGACGGAGCCGCTGCGGCTGTTGTCGTGGCCGCTGTTCGTCCCGGTGCGGGTGTTGGTCGCCCCGTTGGTGTTCGTGCGTGTGTTCGTGTTCGTGCCCTTCAGGCCGGTGTCGTCACCGTCGTCATCGTCGTCGACCGTGGTCACCACGACCTGGGTGTCGTCGTCGCGCTTCGCGGCCACCTGGTCGTCCTTCGCGCTGGCGCTCGTCGCCGGCCAGGCGACCAGCCCCGCCACGACCAGCCCAGCGAGCCCGACCGTCCCCGTCTTCAGCAGCGTGTTCATCGTGTCGTCCTCTCGTCGGTGTCTGTTGACGAGGACGACTCTTCCGGTCCGCGGTGAGCCGACGATGAGTCGCGCATGAGAGTGCTCTCACCACGCTTCGGCCGACACCCGGGCGGGTACAAGGCGGACGACTCAATGTCGGGGGACATCAGTAGGAGTGCGCATGAATGGCTCGGCCGCAGCCTCCCAGGCGGCTGCGACGGGAGTGCTCGGGGACCGGTACCGGCTCGAGCGCCTCCTGGGGCGCGGCGGCATGGCCGACGTGTACCGCGCCCAGGACACCCTCCTGGACCGGCCCGTCGCGGTGAAGGTCCTCCGCGAGGACACGCCCGACGGCTCCGACCGCGCCCGGTTCACCGCGGAGGCGCGCACCCTCGCCCAGCTCTCCCACACCGGCCTGGTGATGATGCTCGACGCCGGGATGGGCGCCGCCGACACCTCGGACCGGCCCTTCCTGGTCATGGAGCTCGTCGAGGGACCGACCCTGGCCCAGGCGCTCGCCGACGGGCCGCTGGACCTGGAGCGCGCCGGCGCCATCGGCGTGCAGGTCGCCGACGCGCTGGCGTACGCCCACGACCGCGGCGTCGTCCACCGAGACGTCAAGCCCGGCAACGTGCTGCTCGGAGCCGACCAGCGCGTCAAGCTCGCCGACTTCGGGATCGCCCGGCTGATCGGCGACACGGTCCGGCACACCGCGACCGGGCAGGCCATCGGCACGGCCGCCTACCTGGCTCCCGAGCAGGTCACCGGCGCCGAGGTCGCCGGACCGGCCGACGTGTATGCGCTGGGGCTGCTGCTGCTGGAGGCGCTGACCGGCGTCCGTGCCTACCCGGGAACCCCCGTCGAGGCGGCCATGGCGCGGCTGGCGCGGCGCCCCGACGTGCCCGCGGACCTGCCCGCGGCCTGGCGGGAGCTCCTCGAGTCGATGACCGCGCTCGACCCCGCCGACCGCCCCACCGCGGCCACGGTCGCCGCCTGCCTGCGCACGCAGCCGACCGAGCTGATCCCGGTCGCGGCGATCCGCGAGGTCACGCCGGCGCCGATCGCGACCCCGGGACCGGTCGCGCAGCGCGGCCCCTGGACGGAGCGGCTCCGCGCCCTGCCGCCCCACCAGGTCGCGATCGCCGCGGTGCTCGCGAGCCTGCTCCTGCTGATCGTCGTCGCCGCGCTCGCGGCGGGAGACGACACTCCTCAGCGAGAGCTGCCCCCGAACACGCCGACCCGGCTCCAGCAGCCCCTCACCGACCTCCACCACGCGGTCGAGGGGTGAGCCGATGACGCGGATGGCCTGGTTCGCGACCGGCGTCGCGCTGGCGGTCCTGACCACCGGCTGCGCGGACGACGACCGCCCGGCCGACGCCGTACCCGCCCTCTCGACCCAGCTGGACCGCGTGGACGCCGCGATCTCCTCCGGCCGGTTCGGTGCGGCCCGATCGGCGCTGGGCGACCTCGGGGACGAGACCGAGCAGGCCCGCGCGGACGGCACCCTGGCCGAGGACGACGCCGACGCGATTCTGGCGGCGATCAGCGCCCTCGAGGGACAGCTGCCCGCCCCGGCCGACCAGCCGCCGGAGGCCGCGTCGGCGACGCCGTCCGCGACGCCGTCAGCGACCCCGTCGACCGAGCCGCCTGCCGACGAGCCCGATCCGAAGCCGCACCCCAAGCCCGAGAAGAAGCCGAAGAAGGCCAAGAAGGAGCACCCGAAGCCCGGCCACGGGAAGCCGGGCCACGGGCCTGCTCACTGAACGGCTCCGTCACTGAGCGGCTCGGCCACTGAACGGCTCGGCCACTGCAGTCGCAGGTTCACCATGGTAGGCAGGCGAACCTGCACTTCTCATGGCCTGCACGCCATGGGAAGTGCAGGTTCAGCACCATCACATGGTGAACCTGAGGCGACGAGGCGACGAGGCGACGCGACGACCGACTCAACGCCGCCAGGCGCGAAGGGTCCGCGCCGGCGCATCGGCCTCTGGCGACTCGGACTGCTCCCACACACGGCGCCACTGGGCGACGTCGGGGCCGGCGGGGTCGGGGGTCGACCCGCTGGCCGCGCGCTGCTTGGCCTCCCACCACGTCGAGCGGTCCTCGTCGAGCAGCGAGGCGACGGCGTCCTTGATCCGCGGCGCGAACTCACGAACGGACTCGTCGGGCCCGCACTCCAGCGGCTCGCCGAACCGGATGGTGACCTGCCGGCGACCCGGCGACGGCCAGCCCTGCCCGCGCGGCATGGCGGCGTACGTGCCGCGGTGCGCGACCGGTACGACGGGGACCCCGTGCTCCTTGGCCAGGAACGCGGCGCCCATCCGGAACTTGCCCATCCACCCGTCGGTCGAGCGGGTGCCCTCGGGGAAGATCACCAGGCTCCAGCCGTCGGCGAGCACCTCGCCGGGCGTCGCGGCCATCGTGCCTCCGCGACGGTCGATCGGGAACGTGTTGAACAGCAGCGACGAGCCGATCGCGCGCCACCAGGTGTCGAAGAAGTAGTCGGCCGCGGCCGCGACGCCCGTACGCCGCCGCCACTCGTCCGGCAACGAGAACAGGATCAGCGGGGTGTCGAGGTGGGAGGCGTGGTTGGCCACGAAGATGACCGGGCCGTCGACCCGCTCCAGCACGTCGAGGCCCTCGACCCGGGTGCGCACCTGCGAGCGGAACAGCGGCTCGAGGCCGACCTTGTGGGCGACCTCGCGCACCGCCATCGCCGGCTTCTCGCGCGACCAGTCGGTGCGGAACACCGTGGACCGGTTGGCCGGCACGAACTCCTCCGCCGATCGCGGCACCAGCGAGCGCCGGCCCCACCGCCACCCGCGGGAGACCTGGCGGACGTCGTCGACCGACTCCTTGATGAACGAGCTCATCTTTCGGGGTCCCCGTTCGAAGCGGAGCGAAGCGAGCATTCGAATGGGGTGTTCATCGCACGTCCGCGAGCAGGTGCGGCGGGTTGTGGAGGTACGTGATCGACGGCGACCGGCCGACGGTGCCCGACGCCATCTCGAGCGCGTCCTGCAGCGTCGACGCCGCCCGGAAGCCGAGCCGCGCCGCGACCCGGCGGTCCGCGCCGACCCAGATCACGTCGTCGACGTGGTCCATCGCGTGCGCCGACCAGTACCACATGTAGAACGGGTGGACGCCGTGGTAGGCGTGCGAGGTCCGGTACAGGTGGCGGTACCACGGGTCCTGCGCGAACTGCTGCTCGTACTTCTCCCCCACGACCGCCGGGTCGGTCGACTCCGCGAGTACCTCCTCGTAGAAGTCGACGTACGACGGGTGGTGGAGCTGGTTGAAGCCCTCGTTCAGCGGGTGGTAGAGGATCACCGCCCCACCCTTCCGGACCACCGGCTGGCCCCGGTAGGAGTTGAAGTAGTAGCCCAGGCCCATGCAGGTGGCGAGGATCGGGTTCAGCGACGAGTTCACGTTGTAGGGCCCGACGTACGGGATGCCCATCACAAGCACGTCGGACTGGCCCTGCACCTCGACGCAGTGCTGCTGGTGGACCTTCTGCAGCGTGCGCTCGTGCACCGCCTCGACCTCGCCGGCGTTCACGCCCGTGAGCCCGTAGACCGACCGCATGTCGTGGAACAGCTTGTGCCGCATCTTCTGCGGGGCGACCGATAGCCCGCGGCGGACGGCGAGCATCGACGCCTGGTCCTTGACCGACCACTCCCACTCGCGCTTCTGCAGGAACTCGTACGGCTTCGGGAAGATGTCGTTGTTGAGGGTCGTCTCGATCTGGAACACCTTCACGGTGTCCTTGATGACCCGGCCCATCCGCCACGCGGAGTGGTGCATCGCGGAGTGCTTGTGGTCCATGAACGACCGGGAGTGCACCATCGTCTTGGCGTTGTGGTGGTGCCGTAGGGACTTGTACGACGCCAGCCCGATGCCGACGGACTTGTGCCCGCCGTCCATCGCGACGAGGTTCACGTTCACGTAGACGAGCAGGTCGGACTCCGCGGCCCGCTTGCTGATCTCGATGTCCTCGCCCTTCTCGGTGGTGCCGAGGTGGCTGAGGTTGTCGCGGTCCTCCGCGTCGAAGTTGTAGAGCTTGCCCTGCGGGTAGAACGAGCGGAACACCCGCTCGCCCACGATGTGCTTGAGCTCGGCGGCGGTCATCCGCCGGTGCAGCGCGTTGGCCGCGATCAGCTCGACGTCGTCGACGCCGGCCTCGGCGGCCATCGTCAGCACGTGCTCGATGATCCGGCCGCGGATGTCCGGCGGCCGCATGGTCGGCAGCGGCAGCGACAGGTCGTCGAACGCGATCGTGAGCTTCATGCCGGCGAACAGCTGCGTCGGCAGCGGGTCGGAGTCGACCGGGTTCAGCAGCGCCTCGCGGATCGTCTCGTCCACGTCGGGCACGGCGGGCAGCGACTCCGGCGGGTACACCACGCGGGTGCCGAGCGGGAAGTTCTCCAGCCGGAAGCCCAGCCCTTCGTGGACGATCAGCGGCGGGGTGCGATCGTCCACCTCGAGAACGAATCCGGGCCTACTCATTGTCTGATCGCTCCTCACAGCGGCAGGGGTCTCGACGCGCGGTCGCGACCTCGTTCCTCGGTCGCGCACTTGCTCGACCTCCCCGGGCCCACGCACGACGTTCGTTCCTCACGACGTGCTGCCCGGTGAGAAGGCCACCTTGACCGTACCGAGACGGCCGGCAGAGTGGGCATGGTCGAGTGCTTCACGCCAGCGGTGCAACGGATAGCTGGCGACGGACTTGGCGAGCTGCTGGACGGCGTCGGTGGCGACCAGCTCGATGGCTCTGTCGAACGCGCCGTCGCCCTGCGCCGACGCGTAGGTGCCGACGACCTCGAGCTCGCGGAACCACGCCGCGGACAGGTCGGCGGCGGCGGGCATCCCGGACAGCACGACGCGTCCGCCGGCGCGGGTGGCCTGCAGCGCGGTCTCGAGGGACTGCTTGCTCCCGACGGCGTCGACGGCGACGTCCACGCCGCCCAGGAGGTACGGCGAGGAGAACTGCGGCTCGAGCTGGAAGGCGCCGGTCGAGCGGCGTACCCGTCGCAGGACCTCGCCGGGCGCGACCACCTCGGTGGCACCGAACTCGCGGGCCAGCTCCTTCTGGTGCTGGTGCTTGGCGACCACGATGATCTCGCCGGCCTCGGTGAGCTCGCGCAGCGCGAGCGTCGCGAACAGCCCGACCGACCCGGCCCCGCTGACCAGCACCCGGTCGCCGGGGCGGATGCCCGCGCGCAGCGCCGTGTGCACCGCGCACGCGACCGGCTCGATGAGGATCGCCTGCTCGTCGGAGAAGCCCTCGGGCACCGGGTGCAGCTGGCTGCGGTGTGCCGCGAGCTGCTGGCCCCAGCCGCCGCCGGTGTCCTTGCAGAAGCCGGTCTGCAGGCCGGGCGCGAGGTGTCCGACGGTGATCCGCGAGCAGCGGTTGGTGGCGCCGGTCGCGCAGCTCTCGCACGGCTCGACGCCGCGGGCGGCGCAGGTCAGGACCGGGTCGACGACGACGCGGGTGCCCTTGGGCAGGTCCTCGCAGTCCTCGAGCAGCTCCGCGACGACCTCGTGCCCGGGCACGAACGGCAGCGACACGACCGCGGAGAAGTACAGGCTGGTCTTCCCGGACAGCGCGCCGAGGTCGGAGCCGCAGATGCCCGACAGCCGGGTGCGCAGCCGTGCCCAGCCGGGCCGGTCCACCTTGGGTTCCGGCAGCGTGACCAGGCGCAGCGGCGCGGCGAAGCCGGACAGCACGCCGGGCATCCGCCCGCCGATCGCCTTGCCGGTCAGCGTCCGCGACACCGACCGGTACATCTCGAGCGCCAGCATCATCAGCGACCACCTGCCGGGTTCAGCGTGCGCGTCGAGGCCGTGGAGCTCGACCAGTCGACGATCGTCCAGCGGGACTTGCGAGCGTGCCGGAACAACGGGACGTCGGGGCGTACGGCTACCGGGTTGCCGACCGCCGCGAGGAGCGGCAGGTCGGAGTGCGAGTCGGCGTAGCCGAACGACGCCTTCAGGTCGATGCCGTGCTCGGCGGCGTAGGACTCCATCCAGGCGGCGCGGGACTCCCCCACGAGCGGCGAGGACGCGAGGTAGCCGGTGCAGACCCCGCGGTCGTCGGTGGCGAGCTCGGCGGCCTCGATGTGGTCGAACAGCGGCATCAGCGGCCGGGTCAGCGGGCGCACGGCGCCGGTGATCAGCACGGTCTGGTGGCCCGCGGCCCGGTGCTCCCGGATCCGGCGTACGGCCGAGGGCGAGAGCCGGGCCAGCACGTGGTCGGTGAGGTACTCGTCGGCGATCGCGTCGAGGTCGGCGAGCCGGGCGCCGTCGTACTCGCGGTAGACCGAGCGCAGGAACGCACTGCGCTCACGCCGCTCGGCCGCCACCAGGCTCGGGACCTTCGCTGCCATCCGCGACAGCTCGGAGAACCGCTCCGTGCCGGACAGCTCGCGCAGCCGCAGCCACAGGTAGGTCTCGATGACGTTGGACGACAGCAGGGTGCCGTCCATGTCGAAGAACGCCGCGACGCCGGGCTTCTCGACCAGCCCCTTGGCCGCCGTCGCCTGCGGCTTCCGGCGCGCGGCGCGCACCTCGTCGAGGCGACGGATCGGCGCGGTGACCGCAGGGCAGTGGATGTCCTGGAGGTAGACCTTCCAGTCCACGACCGCGGTGTCGAACGCGAACGTCTCCTGGTCCTCGGGCGACAGGGAGCGGTAGAGCGCCAGCGTGTTCTTGTCGGAGTAGCGCAGCTCCGCCTGGGCGTACTCCTGGTAGAGCCCCATGTAGCGGCGCAGGAACTCCAGCCGCCGGCCCTGCTGGTCGAGCTTGCGGGCCAGGTCGCGCGCCCGGTCGCTGCGCGGTGCGTGCCCGATCACGAAGTCGGCGACCTTGAACGCCCGCTCGCTGGTGCTCAGCAGCCGCTCGACCGACTGCGAGCCGGGGAAGCGCCACTCGGGCAGCCGGGTCGCCCCGCGGTCGCCGGCGTGGAAGGGGTGCTCGTCGAAGTAGCCGCGCACGGACTGGTAGAGGTTGCTGAACGTGAGCGGGTTCCGGTCGCCCGACGACACGTGGTAGTACTCCGGCGTGCCCACCTCGGGCGGGTGCGCGAGGACCGCGACGATGGCGGCGACGACGTGGTCGACGGGTACGACGTCAACGGTCGTGTCGGGGGCGCCGGGCATGTCCGGCAGCTCACCGCGGCCGTACGCCAGGATCAGCGGCTCCATCATCTTGAAGCCCTCGATCCAGCCCGGGTAGGGCTTCTCGAGCGCCGACTCGATGATGCTCGGCCGCACGATCGAGACCCGGTTGGTCTGCGCGTGCTCCTCGACGACCCGCTCGCCGAGCGCCTTCGTGAACGTGTAGCAGTCGGTCCAGCCGAGGCTCCGCGCCCGCTCGGTCCCGACCCGGACGAGCTCGTCCTTCACCCACTGCTTGCGGGCTTCCTCGGTCGCGTTGGCCGCAGTGAGCAGCCCGGCCCGGCTGTGCTCCTTCTCGGCCCTCTTGCGCTCCGCGGTCAGCACCTCGCTGCCGCGCGAGCGGTGCTCGATCTCCTCGCGCTGGCCGAGGCCCCACCGGAGCTCGGCCTCCAGGTCCACGACCTGCGGCACCGGTCCCTCGGGGATGCTGCCGCGCCGGCGGCCGGCGACGTACGCCGTCGAGATGTGCACGTAGTGGATGTCGTTCCCGGCCTCACGCACGCGGGCGAGGAGCTCGCGCGTCCCCTGCACGTTGGTGCGGAAGCCCTCGTCGACCGGCGGGTCGAAGGACACGTCGCCGGCGCAGTGCACGATGGCGTCGAGGTCGGTCGGGAGCGCCGGGGTGTCGGACAGGTCGCCCTCGAGCACAGCGACCCGGGCGGCCATCAGCGCCTCGACGCCGCCGGCGGCCTCGACGATGTCGGCGAAGATCGGCTTCTTGAGCAGCGACGCGGTCCGCGCCGTACCGGTCGTGGACCCCTTGGGCCGCACCAGCACGGTGACCCGGACGCCGGGCACCTCCGCGAGCATCAGCTGCAGCAGCGCCTCGCCCACGAAGCCCGTGACTCCGGTCAATAGGACGTGCTGGTTGTCGAGCTGGTCGGCCACCGATCCCGTCACCCGCCGTAGTGTGCCCTGTCCGGCGGGTGACCGGCGAGTAACTCCTCCCTCAACAGCCACACTGTGGACGGCTCAGCGCCCGCGGCGCTCCTGGACCCGGTTCTTCACGAAGATGAACGGCAGCAGGAAGACGCCGAGCAGCGAGACGATCCAGATGATCACCGCGGCCTCGATCCAGGTGGCGGTGCCGCTGATCGACAGCGAGTCCGACGACGTGAGCCAGTTGGTGACGATCAGCGCGATGAGCGTCGCGACCAGGGCGGTCGCGCCGCGCAGTGCCGATGCCTTGTTGATCGCCATCTGCGTGAGGAACGGCTGGGCGAGGGCGTAGACGACCGTGAAGATCGCGGTGGCGACGACCACGCCCTGCACCGACACCTCCATCTTGTCGAGCACCGCCGCGGCGACGATGATGCCGAGCGCGTTCGCGAGGAGCTGGATGACGAGGCCGATCAGCATCCGGATCATCCTCGGAGGCTACAGGTGTTTGAGGGCTTCGCGCCGGGACAGGCCGGACATCCGGTCGCCGTGCCGCTCGACCTCGGCACGCACCCACTCGGGGTCGGTCCGGGCGTAGTCACGCAGCGCCCAGCCGATCGCCTTGCGCAGCCAGAACGTGCGGTCGTCGAGGTTCTGCTCGATGGCGTACCGCAGCAGGTCGACGTCGGTCTCCCCCTTCGCGCCGACCTGGCAGATCACCGACGTACGCCGGATCCAGACGTCGTCGTCGCGCGCCCAGTCGCGCAGCACCGTGGTGAGCTCGGGCCGGTGGGCGACCAGCGCATCGGCGACCGGGTGCGTCGCGACCTCGTCGACGAGGTCCCACCAGGCACCGGTGACGACGAGGTGGCGGAACAGGGGCACCGAGCCCGGGTCCAGCCAGGGTCGCGCCGTCCGGTGCCGGGCGATCGCGATGGCGGCGTACCGCTCCTCGCGGTACTCCGCCTCGTCCCACAGCGTCCGGATCGTCGCCTCCCAGGAGGCGCGGTCCTCCGGCGGGTACTCCGCCAGCATCGGCCTCAGCGTCGCGCGGAGCACCGGGAGCGTGAAGCCGCGGTAGGGCATCTCGGACTTCATGTAGCGCTGCTGCCCGGCCGCCCGCTCGGGATCACCACCCTCCGCGAGCGCGGCGCGCACGGCGCCCACCAGGTCGGTCGCTGTCACGCGATCACTCTAGGGACGGCGAGGTGGCCCGCGCCGGCCCCGTCGACCTCGCGTAGTGTGTGCCCCGCTTCGGCACCGGGGCGTATAGCTCAGCGGTAGAGCACCTCCCTTACAAGGAGGTGGTCGGGGGTTCGATCCCCTCTGCGCCCACACACGACAGAGGCCGGCGCTCTGGCGCCCGTCGCGAAAACCGCCCGTAAATGAGTCGAACCGCAGGCGTCTCGGGTCACCTGCGGTTCAACGAGGACAACCTTAGAGCGGCCGTTCAAGCGATGTCAGGAGATCTCCGGACATTACCAATTTTGGTCTAGACAGGGTCACGGAGCGACCCGGGAACGGCCCTAGGACACGGCGGTGAGCTGCCTCAGGTGCTCGTCGAGGTCACGGCCCTCGGGCATCGCGTTGTGGACGGCCCAGCGCACCGTGCCGTCCTTGTCGATGACGTACGACGACCGCCGCGGGCAGCCGCGCGTCTCGTCGAAGACCTCGTAGGCCCGGGCGACCTCGCCGTGCGGCCAGAAGTCCGACAGCAGCGGGAAGTTCAGTCCGTCCTGGTCGGCGAACGAGCGCAGCGAGTAGACCGGGTCGCACGAGATCGCGAGGACCTCGGTGTCGAACGTCAGGAACTCGGCGAGCCGGTCACGGATGCCGGCCATCTCCCCCGTGCACACGCCGGAGAAGGCGTACGGGTAGAAGAAGATCGCCACCGCCTTGGTGCCGCGGTACGACGACAGCGTGACGTCCTGGCCGAACTGGTCGCGCAGCGTGAAGTCCGGCGCGGGGCCGCCGAGCTCGAGTCCGGTCATGGACTCATCCTTCCACCGAGCGAGGACAGTCCCTCAATCGGCGTCCAGCTCGCGCTTGACGAGCTTGCCCGTCGCGTTGCGGGGCAGCTCGTCCATGATCACGATCTCGCGCGGGACCTTGAAGCGAGCGAGGTTCTGCTTCACGTGCTCCTTCAGGTCGTCCTCGGTGACCGAGCCGCTCACCACGACGAACGCGCGCAGCCGCTTGCCGAAGTCGGCGTCGTCGACGCCGATCGCCGCGGCCTCCAGCACGGCCCCGTGACGGACCAGGCAGTCCTCGACCTCGCGCGGGAAGACGTTCTCGCCGCCGGACACGATCATCTCGTCGTCGCGGCCCTCGACGTGCAGCCGACCGTCCCCGTCGAAGCGGCCGACGTCGCCGGTCGACATCAGGCCGTCGATGACCTCCTTGTGGCCGCCGCCGGTGTAGCCCTCGAACAGCAGCCCGTTGCCGACGAAGATCCGGCCGGTCTCCCCCAGCGGCACCTCCGCGCCGTCCGGGTCGAGGATCTTCACGACCGTGGCGTACGGCGGCTTGCCGGCAGCAGCCGGCGCCTCGCGCAGGTCGACGGGGTCGGCGATCGACGCGTACGCGACCTCGGTCGAGCCGTAGATGTTGTAGAGGTTGTCGCCGAAGCGGTCCATCCACTCCAGCGCGAGGTCGCCCGGCAGCGCCGACCCGGACGACGCGACCACCTGGACGCGGGACAGGTCGTAGCGGGCGAGCCTCTCCTCCGGGAGCGCCAGCATCCGCTGGAGCATCACCGGGATCACGACCATCGAGTCGCAGCGCTCCTCCTGCGTCACCCGCAGGCAGTCCTCGGGGTCGAACCGGCGACGCAGCACCACGGTGGACCCGAGCAGCATCGACAGCGCGAGGTGCGCGAAGCCCCACGTGTGGAACAGCGGCGCGGCGATGTGGGTGCGCCAGCCGTACTTCAGCGGCATCCGCGACAGCAGCGAGACCGCCGCGTCGATGCCAGCCTCGCTGCGGGGCGCGCCCTTCGGAGCGCCGGTGGTGCCGGAGGTCAGGATCACGATCCGCCCGTGCCGGCCGGCCGGGGCGAGGTCGCTGCCCGGCTCCGTGCCGATCAGGCCCTCCAGCGTCGTCCGGTCGCCCGCGTCCCCGTCGGTCCAGCCGAGGACGGTCGACCCGACCTCGGACCTCTCGAGCAGGCCGGTGAACTCCTCGTCGTGCACGACCAGCGTCGGCCGCTCCCGCTCGAGCACCTCCACGAGCTGGGGTCCTGCGAACGCGGTGTTGAGGTAGAGCACGTCGGCGCCCAGCTTCGCGGTCGCGATGCTGGCGTCGACGAAGCCGCGGTGGTTGCGGCACATGATCGCGACGCTGTCGCCCTCGGCGACCCCGAGGCGCGCGAAAGCGCGGGCCAGCGAGTTGGAGCGCTGGTGCATCTCCTCGAACGTGAGCGAGCCGAGCTCGTCGACGACCGCCGTACGGCGTGGGTCGAGCGCGGCCGCGGCGGTGAACCCGCCGGCGGGGCCGGGTCCCCAGTCCTTGAGGGCCTTCCCGGCACGCGCCAGCGCGACCGGGCCGTGGGGGCGGATGACTCCCGCCCGGCCCAGCACCTTGAGGGTGGTGCCGGCGGCGCCGGCACCCTGGGTCGTCCTGCGGAGCAGGTCAGGCAATGGTCTTCGGTGCGATCAGCCGCGTGGCCGACCAGTCCTTGCTGACCGTGGCCGTCGTGGTCTGGGAGAGACCGGCGATCGGAGCCGCCTCCGCGATGTCGGCGGGATCGACCGCGTTGGCCCTGCCGACCTTCGGCGTGAGCAGCCAGATGGCGCCACCGCCCACCAGGTCGGTCAGTGCGTCGACGAGTCCGTCGACCAGGTCGCCGTCCTCGTCGCGCCACCACAGCAGCACGGAGTCGACGACGTTGCCGTAGTCCCCGTCGACGAGGTCACCGTCGATGCGGTCCTCGATCGCGACCCGGAGCTCGTCGTCGGCGTCGTTGTCCCAGCCCAGCTCTTGGACCACCATCCCGGGCGTGAAGCCCAGTCGGGCGGCCGGACCCGCATCGGGTCCGTCAGTCTGGGTGGACCCGCCACCCGCGGTCGCGCTCAAGTTCTCGCCTCCAGGTCAACTGTACGAAGTTTGGGGGGTAGTCCACCGGAGTTGCTCCTGCGGCGCAACCTCTGTCCATTCAAGCAGACCCGGATTCCGCCTACCGATGGGTAGATTTTCTGCCCAGTGGGAGCGTGCAACGATGAGCGGGTGACTGTTGACGAGACCCCCACGTCGAGCACGGAGAACCAGCGGAGCGGCGCCATCCCGACCGTCATCCACGAGGGCCTCCCCACCCAGCTGCCCGACATCGATCCCGATGAAACCCATGACTGGATCGACTCCTTCGACTCCCTCATCGACGAGCGCGGCCGCGAGCGTGCCCGCTACGTGATGCTCCGCCTGCTCGAGCGAGCCCGTGAGATGAACGTCGGTGTCCCCGCCCTGCGGAGCACCGACTACATCAACACGATCCCGCCGGAGCGCGAGCCGTGGTTCCCCGGTGACGAGGAGGCGGAACGACGCATCCGCGCCTTCATCCGCTGGAACGCCGCGGTGATGGTGTCCAGCGCCAACCGGAAGGGCCTCGAGGTCGGCGGCCACATCGCCACCTACCAGTCCTCCGCCAGCCTCTACGAGGTCGGCTTCAACCACTTCTTCAAGGGCAAGGACCACCCCGGCGGTGGCGACCAGATCTACATCCAG
Organism: Nocardioides sp. SR21; assembly: GCF_022761125.1. GTDB lineage: Bacteria > Actinomycetota > Actinomycetes > Propionibacteriales > Nocardioidaceae > Nocardioides. Next base: position 124,945 of record NZ_JAKWJR010000013.1, read on the forward strand.
GGTCACGCCTCCCCCGGCATCTACGCCCGCGCGTTCCTCGAGGGCCGCCTGACCGAGGAGCAGCTGTACCGGTTCCGCCAGGAGGTCCAGCACGGCCCGCACGCCGGCCTGTCGTCGTACCCCCACCCCCGGCTGATGCCGGAGTTCTGGGAGTTCCCGACCGTGTCGATGGGCCTGACCGCCCTGAACTCGATCTACCAGGCGCGGTTCAACCGCTACCTCGACAACCGCGGCATCAAGGACACGAAGGAGCAGACCGTCTGGGCCTTCCTCGGTGACGGCGAGATGGGCGAGCCCGAGTCGCTCGGCGCGATCCGCACCGCCGCCCGCGAGGAGCTCGACAACCTGGTCTGGGTCGTCAACTGCAACCTGCAGCAGCTCGACGGACCGGTGACCGGCAACGGCAAGATCATCCAGGAGCTGGAGGCCAACTTCCGCGGCGCCGGCTGGAACGTCATCAAGGTGGTCTGGGGCCGCGAGTGGGACCCGCTGCTGGCGCGTGACGTCGACGGCGTGCTGGTCAACCGGATGAACACCACCCCGGACGGCGCGTTCCAGACGTACTCCGTCGAGTCCGGCGAGTACATCCGCGACAGCTTCTTCGGCGCCGACCCGCGGCTGCGCAAGATGGTCGAGCACATGACCGACGACCAGATCCGCAAGCTGCCGCGCGGTGGCCACGACTACCGCAAGGTGTACGCCGCGTTCGACTCGGCGACCAAGCACGTCGGGCAGCCGACGGTGATCCTGGCCAAGACGGTCAAGGGCTGGACGATCGACGCCCTCGAGGGCAAGAACGCCACCCACCAGATGAAGAAGCTCACCCAGGACGACCTGAAGCGCTTCCGCGACCGGCTCTACCTGCCGATCTCCGACCGCGACCTCGAGCGGGCCTACGAGGAGACCGGCGCCGCGCCGTTCTTCCACCCGGGCGCCGACTCCCCCGAGATCGAGTACATGCTCGAGCGCCGCAAGCAGCTCGGCGGCTCGCTGCCGAAGCGCGTGCTGCGCGCCAAGCCCCTCCAGCTGCCGGGCGACGCGATGTACGCCGAGCTCAAGCAGGGCTCGGGCAAGAACAAGATCGCGACCACCATGGCCGTCGTCCGCCTGCTCAAGGACTGGATGAAGGACCCGGAGATCGGCAAGCGCATCGTCCCGATCGCGCCGGACGAGTACCGCACGTTCGGCATGGACTCGATGTTCCCGAGCGCGAAGGTCTACAACCCGGGCGGCCAGCAGTACGAATCGGTCGACCGCAAACTGTTGCTCTCCTACAAGGAGTCGGCGCAGGGCCAGATGCTCCACGAGGGCATCTCGGAGGCCGGCGCGCTGGCCTCGGCGACCGCTGCGGGCTCGGCGTACGCCACCCACGGCGAGCACATGATCCCGTTCTACATCTTCTACTCGATGTTCGGTTTCCAGCGCACCGGCGACTCGATCTGGGCGATGGCCGACCAGCTCTCGCGCGGCTTCCTGATCGGCGCCACCGCGGGTCGTACGACCCTCACGGGTGAGGGTCTCCAGCACGCCGACGGCCACTCGCCGCTGCTCGCGGCGACGAACCCGGCGGTCGTGCACTACGACCCGGCGCTCGCGTACGAGGTCAGCCACATCATGCGGTCCGGCCTCGAGCGGATGTACGGCGAGGACGCCGAGAACGTCATCTTCTACATCACGGTCTACAACGAGCCGACCGCTCACCCGGCCGAGCCGGAGAACGTCGACGTCGACGGCATCCTGCGGGGCATCCACCACGTCCAGGCCGGTGAGGGCGACGGACCGCGGGTCCAGCTGCTCGGCTCCGGCGTCGGCTTCCCGTGGGTCCAGGAGGCCCAGCGCCTGCTGCGCGAGGAGTGGGGCGTCTCGGCCGACACCTGGTCGGTGACCTCGTGGAACGAGCTCGCCCGCGACGGTGCCGCCGCCGAGGAGTGGAACCTGCTCCACCCGGGCGAGTCGCCGCGTACGTCGTACATCGCCGACAAGCTCCAGGCCATCGAGGGCCCGGTCGTGGCGGTGTCGGACTACATGCGCGCGGTGCCGCTGCAGATCGCCCGCTGGGTCCCCGGTGACTACCGGGTGCTCGGCGCCGACGGCTTCGGCTTCGCCGACACCCGCCCGGCCGCCCGCCGGTTCTTCCACATCGACGCCCAGTCCGTCGTCGTCCAGGCGCTCCAGGCGCTCGCCGACGCCGGCCAGATCGACCGCTCGAAGGTCGAGGAGGCGTTCGCGAAGTACCGCATCGACGACCCGACCGCGGTCGCGGGCGTCAAGCAGGAGGGCGGCGACGCCTAGCCGAGACGCGACAGCGGATCGGCTGATGGTGGTCGAGCGACCCGCGTGTCGAGACCCGGTGAGACGACGTAGGGCGGTGATCGAGACGATCACCGCCCTACGCACGTTTCGGGGTCTCGACAGGCTCGACCACCGGCGGGCCTACGCCGTGTCTTCGACCGCCTTCAGCGAGCCCTGCTCACCGCCGGCCTTGAGCAGCGCACGGAACCGGGCCCGGCTGTACTTCGCCGGCGCCGTGGTGCGGATGAACTCGTGCACGATCTGGGCGAACCGGACCGGGTGGTCCTTGTGCGGGAAGTGCCCGGCGTCCGGGATCACCTCGACGCGCGCGTTCGGCGCCACCGCGGCCGCGGCGTTCGCGTGCCGGACCGGGATCACCCGGTCGTCGCGGCCCCAGACGACCCACATCGGCATCTCCTCGGTGAGGTACGCGCGGTCGGCCATCGTGACGATCTGGCCCTGCCAGTCGACGACGGCGCGCACGACGTGCCGGATCGCCTGGCGCGCCCGGCGGTCCTTGAAGGTGTCGTAGATCGCGGCGACCTCGTCGAGGTCACGCGTCGCCTTGTACGGCGCGGTCGAGAGCGCTCGGAGTCCCGCCATGCCGGCGTGCCTGATGCCCGGCAGCGTGAGCACGGACATCAGCTGGTCGAAGCCGGGCGTCGTGATCGCGCGGATCCCCGGCGACACCTCGGGGCCGAGGCCGCCCGAGGCGACGAGCATCAGCCGCTCGGTGCGCTCGGGGAACTGGTAGGCGAACTGCATCGCCACGCCGCCGCCGAAGCTGTGCCCGATCACCGTGGCCTTGTCGATGCCCAGGACGGTCAGCAGGTCGCGCATCCCGTTCGCGAAGCCACCCAGCGTGTAGTCGGCGCGGGGCTTGTCGGACCGGCCGTGGCCCAGCAGGTCCGGCGCGATGACGGTGTAGCGGCGCGCGAGCGCCTCCATCACCGGCTCCCAGGTGGAGTGGTCGCACCCGAGCCCGTGCAGGAGCAGCACGGCCGGCCCCTTGCCGGCCTTCACGTAGGCACGGCGGTGCCCGTGGATCGTCACGAACTGGACGTCGTACCCGTCGCTCGCCACGGCTGCCTCCCCGGATGGACTTCTTCGCGATTCAACCATGGCCACCCCACGTTCAGGTCGGCAATCCCCTTGATTCACCGGGGTTTCACACCGATCTGTCCGCCTTCCGGACAGTCCACTAACCTTCGACGGTGACTCCGCGACGGCCTGCGACGCCCCACCAGCGGGCCGCCGACGCGCTCCAGCGGGCGACCGGCGCGCTGAGCACCTCCGCGATGGCACGGATGGAGCAGGACCTCCCCTGGTTCCGCGAGCTCCCGGCCGAGGACCGCTCCTGGGTCGGGATGATCGTCCAGGCCGGCGTCCGCGAGTTCATCGTCTGGTACCGCCAGGCCGGCGACGGGCCGGCGCCCGGCGGGAACGAGATGGTCGCCTCGGTCTTCGGCGCCGCACCCCGCGCGCTGGCCGGCGTCATCAACCTCCAGCAGACCGTCGACCTCGTCCGGCTGTCCATCGACGTCGTCGAGGCGAACATCGACGAGCTCCTCGACCCCGCCGACGTGCCGGACGTGCACGCCGCGGTCCTCCACTACGCCCGCGAGGTCGCGTTCGCGACCGCCACCGTCTACGCCCGCGCCGCCGAGGTGCGCGGCGCCTGGGACGCCCGGCTGGAGGCGCTGGTCGTCGACGCGGTGCTGCGCTCCGAGGCCGACGAGACCCTGCTCTCGCGCGCCAGCGCGCTCGGCTGGACCGGCCGTGGCGAGGTCGCGGTCGTCCTCGGCGCCGTACCTGCCGACCGGAGCGAGTCCGACACCTTCGACGAGGTACGGCGCGTCGCCCGGACCGCCAGCATGGACGCGCTCTGCGCGGTCCAGGGCGACCGGCTCGTCGTGGTGCTCGGCGGGGTGACCGAGCCGCGCGCCGCTGCCGAGGTCGTCAGCGGCCTCTTCGGTGACGGACCGGTGGTCGTCGGCCCGGTGGCCAGCGACCTGGCCCAGGCCCACGGCTCCGCCCGCGCCGCACTCTCGGCGCACCGCGCCGCGGTCGGCTGGCCGGAGGCGCCGCGGCCGGTGCGCAGCAGCGACCTGCTCCCCGAGCGGGCGCTCGCGGGCGACGGCCACGCCCGCCGCCAGCTCGTCGAGGACGTCTACCTGCCGCTGCTCCAGGCGCGCGGCACGCTGATCGAGACGATCGCGGCGTACTTCCAGCACGGCTCCTCGATCGAGGCGACCGGTCGGGCGCTGTTCGTGCACGCGAACACCGTCCGCTACCGGCTCCGCCAGGTCGCCGACCTGACCGGCTTCTCCCCCACCGACGCCCGTGACGCGTTCACCCTCGAGATCGCGCTGGTGCTCGGCCGGCAGTCCGGTCGCGCCGTCTGACCGATTTGTAGGAACCCTACAAAGTTCCGAGTGCGGATTTCGTGCGGGCCGGACCCGTCCTCGGGCCCTCGGTTCGGGCAGGCTGAAGACGTGCTCGTGATCGTCGCTCCCGGCCAAGGCGCTCAGACGCCAGGATTCCTCAAGCCCTGGCTCGAGGACCCGACCTTCGCCTCCCGGCTCGACTGGCTCTCCACGGTCGCGGGCCTCGACCTGGCCCACTACGGCACCGAGGCGGACGCCGACACGATCCGCGACACCCGGATCGCCCAGCCGCTGCTGGTCGCCACCGGCCTGGTCGCGGTCCTCGAGGTGTTCCCTCACCCGGCCGACGCCTACGAGCTGGTCGGGGCGGTCGCCGGCCACAGCGTCGGCGAGATCGCCGCCGCCGTCGGCGCCCGCGTGATCACCGCCGAGCAGGCGATGGTGCTGGTGCGCGAGCGCGGCAACGCGATGGCCGAGGCCGCCGCCGTCACCCCGACCGGCATGACCGCCGTCCTCGGCGGTGACCGCGAGGAGGTGCTCGCCGCGATCGACAAGCACGGCCTCACCGCCGCCAACGACAACGGTCCCGGCCAGATCGTCGCCGCCGGCACCCTGGAGCAGCTGCAGGCGTTCGCCGACGAGCCCCCCACCAAGGCGCGGCTGATGCCGCTCAGCGTGGCAGGTGCGTTCCACACCCGGCACATGGAGCCCGCCGTCGGCCACCTGGCCGGTCTCGCCCGCTCGGTGTCCACGCACGACCCCCGTACCCGGGTGATCTCGAACCGCGACGGCAAGGTCGTGCACGACGGCCGCGACGTCCTGGCCCGGCTGGTCGGCCAGATCGCCAGCCCCGTCCGCTGGGACCTCTGCATGGAGACCATGGAGGACCTCGGCGTCACCGGCATCCTCGAGATGCCGCCGGCCGGCACCCTCACCGGCATCGCCAAGCGCGCTCTCAAGGGCGTCGAGACGTTCGCGCTCAAGACCCCCGACCAGCTGGACGCCGCGCGCGAGTTCTGCGCCAAGCACGGCGAGGCGTCCGGGGTCGGCATCGGCGCCAGCCCCACCTGGCGGATGGTCGTCTCCCCGTTGAAGGGCACGTTCCACAAGTCCGCCGAGGCCGCGAGCCTCGACGTCCTGCCCGCCGACACCGTCATCGGCGAGGTCGCCAGCCTGCGCGACCGCTCGAGCGTCACCGCCCAGCACGGCGGCCAGGTCGTCGAGTGGCTCGTCGAGGACGGCGACCTGGTCTCCCCGGGCCAGCCGCTGATCCGCCTCCACCCCGAGGGCGGCCACTGAGATGGCGATCGCCGCGAGCACCGGCCCGCAGCACGCCGCGATCCTCGGCATCGGCACCTACCGCCCGAGCCGGGTGATCCCGAACGCCGACGTCGTCGACGCGATCGACTCGAGCGACGAGTGGATCCAGCAGCGCTCCGGGATCAGGCAGCGCCGCTGGGCCACGCCCGAGGAGACCGTGCAGATGATGTCGGTCGCCGCGGCCCGTACGGCGCTCGAGCGCGCCGGCATCGACGCCCGGCAGATCGACTGCGTGATCGTCGCGACGGTCACCCACATGCTCCAGACGCCGGCCATCGCCACTGCGATCGCGCACGAGCTCGGCACCGACCAGGCCGCGGCGTTCGACATCTCGGCCGCCTGCGCGGGCTTCTGCCACGGCCTGGCGCTCGCCTCCGACATCGTGCGCGGCGGGAGCGCCGGCTACGCGCTGGTCATCGGCGTGGAGCGGCTCTCCGAGCTCACCGACATCGGCGACCGCGGCACCGCCTTCATCTTCGCCGACGGCGCCGGCGCCGTGGTCGTGGGCCCGAGCGACGAGCCGGGTATCGGCCCGGTCGTGTGGGGCTCGGACGGCGAGCAGTTCGACCTGATCCGGCAGCGCGAGGACTGGCGCGACGTGGTCGTGTCCGAGAAGCCCGAGATGCCGCACCTGATCATGCAGGGCAACGCGGTGTTCCGCTGGGCGTCGTTCGCGATGGCGAAGACCGGCCAGCAGGCGCTCGACCGGGCCGGCGTGAGCCTCGACGAGCTCGACGTCTTCGTGCCCCACCAGGCCAACATGCGCATCACCGACGCCATGGCGCGGGCGATGAAGCTCCCAGAACGCGTCAAGATCGCGCGCGACATCGCCGACCAGGGGAACACCTCGGCCGCGTCGATCCCGCTCGCCCTCGACCGGATGATCGAGGAGGGCGACGCGCGCAGCGGCGACACGGCCCTCCTGATCGCCTTCGGTGCCGGCCTCGCGTACGCCGCGCAGGTCGTCACCGTCCCGTAGCTCCACCACAACCAACCGAAGGGGAACACCAGCATGGCCACGACCGAAGAGATCCGCGCCGACCTCGCCGACATCGTCAACGAGGTCGCCGGCATCGACGCCGACGACGTCCAGCTCGACAAGTCCTTCGTCGACGACCTGGACGTGGACTCCCTGTCCATGGTCGAGGTGGTCGTCGCCGCCGAGGAGAAGTTCGGCGTCTCCATCCCCGACGACGAGGTCAAGAACCTCCGAACCGTCGGTGACGCCGTCGCGTTCATCGAGCGCGCCCAGGCCTGATCCGCACCACCCCCTGAAGGAGCAGCATGTCTTCGAAGCGAGTCGTCGTCACCGGTCTCGGGACCACCTCCCCCGTCGGCGGTGACGTCCCCAGCACCTGGGACGCCCTGGTCAACGGACGTTCGGGAGTCCGGTACCTGACCGACGACTGGGTCGAGGACCTGCCGGTCAAGATCGCTGGCCGCATCGCGGTCGAGCCGAGCGAGGTCCTGGAGCGGGTCAAGGCCCGCCGCCTGGACCGCTCCGCGCAGTTCGCGATGGTCGCGGCGATGGAGGCCTGGGCCGACGCCGGCCTGGTCGACGCCGAGCTGGACAACAACCGGCTCGGCGTCGCCATGGCCTCGGGCATCGGCGGCGTGACCACGCTCCTGGACAACTACGACACGATGAAGGAGAAGGGCCCGCGCCGGGTCTCTCCCCTCGCCGTGCCGATGCTGATGCCCAACGCGCCGGCAGCGCAGATCAGCCTGTACGTCGGAGCGCGCGCGGCGGTCATCACGCCGGTCTCGGCGTGCGCGTCCGGCAACGAGGCGATCGCCCACGCGGTCGACCAGATCCGCCTCGGCCGGGCCGACGTCGTGGTCGCCGGCGGCACCGAGGCGGCCATCCACCCGCTGCCGATGGCGGCGTTCGCCAACATGATGGCGCTGTCCAAGACGGCCAGCGGCGAGGCCGGCGGCGACCCCACCACGGTGTCGCGGCCCTGGGACCTCGCTCGGGACGGCTTCGTCCTCGGTGAGGGCGCCGGCGTGCTGGTGCTGGAGTCCGAGGAGCACGCGAAGGCCCGCGGTGCGCGGATCTACGCGACCGTCCTCGGCGCCGGCGTCACCGCCGACTCGCACGACATCGCGCAGCCCGACCCGGAGGGACGCGGCGGCTCCCGCGCGATCCTCATGGCGCTGCAGGAGGGCGACGTCAGTCCGTCCGACATCGCCCACGTCAACGCGCACGCGACGTCGACCCCGCAGGGCGACATCGCCGAGGGCCTGATGCTGCACGCGACGCTCGGCTCGCACGCCACCGACGTGGTGGTCACCAGCACGAAGTCGATGACCGGCCACCTGCTCGGCGGCGCCGGCGCGCTGGAGGCGGTCGCGACCGTGCTCGCGCTGCACCACCGGATCTCCCCGCCGACGATCAACCTCGACAACCTGGACCCGAAGGTGGAGCTCGACATCGCCACCAAGGCCCGCGACCTGCCGATGGGCGACATCGCGGCGCTCAACAACTCCTTCGGCTTCGGTGGCGCGAACGTCGCCGTCGCGTTCGGGAGCGTCTGAGATGACCGCCACCGCCACCAAGCCCGCGAAGCTCCCCCGCGAGGAGGACCCGCGGCACCCGGTGAAGCGCCTCACCGCGCTGTTCGACGAGGGCACCCTCGAGCTGATCACCCCCGATGACGACTCCGGCATGCTCGCCGCGGTCGGTGCCGTGCGCGGCACCCGCGTCGTGGCGTTCTGCTCGGACGCGACCGTCATGGGCGGCGCGATGGGTGACGTCGGCTGCCGCGTCGTGGTCGACGCCTACCACCGCGCGATCACCGACGGCGTGCCGATCATCGGCCTGTGGCACTCCGGCGGCGCCCGGCTCGCCGAAGGGGTGCTCTCGCTGCATGCCGTCGGCCGGATCTTCCACGTGATGACCCAGGCCTCCGGCAAGATCCCCCAGATCTCCGTGGTGCTCGGCCCGGCAGCGGGCGGCGCGGCGTACGGCCCGGCGCTCACCGACGTCGTGATCCTCGGCCCCGAGGGCCGGATCTTCGTCACCGGCCCGGACGTCGTCCGCTCGGTCACCGGCGAGGACGTCGACATGCTGCGCCTCGGCGGCCCCGAGCCGCACGGCCGCCGCTCCGGCGTCGTCCACATCCTCACCGAGTCCGAGCGCGAGGCGCTGGACCGCGCTCGCGACGTCGCGGCGCTGCTCGGCTCCCAGGGCAGCCTGGTCGTCTCCGACGTCGAGGACCGCGACCTCGAGGCGCTGCTCCCCGAGTCCAAGAAGCGCGCGTACGACGTGCACCCGCTGGTCGAGTCGATCCTCGACGAGGGCACCGCTCAGGAGCTGCACGCCCGCTGGGCGCCCAACATCGTCACCGCGCTCGGCCGCTTCGGCGGCCGCACCGTCGGCGTCGTCGCGAACAACCCGCTGCGCCTCGGCGGCTGCCTCGACTCGCTCTCGGCGGAGAAGGCGTCCCGCTTCGTGCGGATGTGCGACGCGTTCGGCGTCCCCCTGATCGTCGTCGTCGACGTCCCCGGCTACCTGCCCGGCGTCGGCCAGGAGTGGGACGGCGTCGTGCGGCGTGGCGCCAAGCTGCTGCACGCGTTCGGCGAGTGCGTGGTCCCCCGCGTCACGCTGGTCACCCGCAAGACGTACGGCGGCGCCTACATCGCGATGAACGCCCGCTCGCTCGGTGCCACGAAGGTCTTCGCCTGGCCCGGGGCCGAGGTCGCCGTGATGGGCGCGGTCGCCGCGATCCGGATCCTGCACCGGCGCCGGCTGGCCGAGGTCGCCCCGGACATCCGCCCGCAGGTCGAGGCCGAGCTGGCCGCCGAGCACGAGCGGATCGCCGGCGGCGTGGACAAGGCCGTGGAGATCGGCGTGGTCGACGAGGTCGTGTCGCCGTCGCGGACCCGCTCCGCGATCGCCCAGGCGATCGACGACGCCGTGCAGGGTGACGGCGTGCGCCGCGGGTTCCACGGCAACATCCCGCTCTGACGCGGGAGCGAGGTCAGGTGCACGACCCCGCGCTCCGCGCGGGGTCGTGACTCAGACGACCTGGTGGAGCCAGCGCACCGGCGCGCCGTCGCCGGCGTGCCGGAACGTCTCGAGCTCGTCGTCCCACGGCTTGCCGAGGAGCTTGTCGATCTCGACGAGCATCGTGGTGTCGCCCAGGGCGGCCTTCACGACCGCAGCCTTGAGCCGGTCCTCCGGGATCATCAGGTCGCCATGCAGCCCCGTCACCGCATGGAAGACCCCGAGCTCGGGGGTGTAGGAGTACCGCGCGCCCTCGGAGGACGCCGTCGGCTCCTCGGTGATCTCGAACCGGAGCTGGTTCCACCCACGCAGTGCGGAGGCGACACCGGCCGCTGCGCCGACCTCACCGGTCCAGGAGAGCTCGGCACGGTAGGTGCCCGACTGGGCCGGCTGCGGCGTCCAGTCGAGGTTCACAGGCACACCAAGGACACCACTGACGGCCCACTCGATATGCGGGCACAGCGCGGACGGCGCTGAGTGGACGTACAGGACGCCCCTCGTCGCGGTGCGGGTGGCAGTGCGTGCGGTCACCGTGACCCCTCCTTCATCTCCGGCGCGAGATACGCCTTCCCCAGCGGTCTCTACGGATGTGAAGCGGGTTCAAAATGACACGGGTGTAGTTGTTGTGACCATTGTGGCCGATGTGGCCCCAGAACGCCAGCGTCAGCGCTTGCGCGCCGTCTCGGCGCGTCGGGTGCGTCGCGGCCCGAGCTCCATCAGCGTGGTGATCACGTCCTGGGCGATACCGAGGCCGCCGAGGTGGCTCTCCCCGTCGATGACCGACATCGTCGCGTCCGGGAGCCGGCGTACGACGTGCTCGCCGTGGTGGAACGGCACGATGTGGTCGGCGTCGCCGTGCCACCAGCGCACCGGCACACTCACGTCGGCCGCCTCGAAGCCCCAGTGCCGGGTGAACAGCACCAGGTCGTTGAGCGCGGCGGAGCTCTGGAACCGGCTGCCGTTGAGCAGGTCGTCGATGAACATCGCCTTGAACTCGGGGCGCGACAGCAGGTTCTTGTCCCCCGGCGGCTGCACCGCGGCGTACAGGTCGAGCGCCGGGCCGGCCAGCGGCCGGACCAGGCGGATCGCCTGGGTGAGCGCGATCCCGGCGGGGACACGGGACACGGAGAGCAGCGGAGCGAGCATGACCGCCAGCTGGATGATGCCGCCGTCGACGGCGTCGACCCCACGGGTCGGGGCGACTCCCCCGAGCACGCCGACGCCGTGGACCCGGTCCGGCAGCGCGGCCCCGGCCGCGAGCGCGTAGGGGCCGCCGCCGGACAGGCCGATCATCCGCACGGTGTCGACCGCCAGGGTGTCGAGCACCAGCTCGAGGTCGTGGGCCCAGTCGAGGATGTCGGGGTACAGGTGCGCGGTCGACGAGCCGATGCCCGGGCGATCGAGGCCGATGATCCGCACGCCCTGGCGGTCGGCGAGCTCACGCGCCTCGAGCGGGATCTGCCGGCGCGCGCCCGGCGTGCCGTGCATCCACACGATCGCGGGGCCCTGGCGGGGACCGTACTCGGCGAAGCTCAGTCGACGGTCACCGCGGACCGCGACGGTGCCCTCGAGCGCAGGCCGCCTGACGTTCCCCATGTCAGGGAGTCTCCCACGTCACCGCCGGACCCGAACGGCGGCGGGATCCACGACGTTCCGGAGGTCCACCACGGCGCCGAGCACGCGGCCGTCACCGACGACCGCCGGGCCGTCGACGACGTCGAGCACCAGCGCGGTCACGTTGTCCTTCGCACCCGCGGCGTACGCCGCCTGGCTGAGCATCGCGGCCGCGGACTGCGGGTCCTCCGTCCGGAGCAGCTCCGCGATCATCGGGTCCGGCACCAGGTCGGTCAGCCCGTCGCTGCACAGCAGCAGCCGGTCCCCCGGGTCCACCCGGACCGGGAGCATGTCGAAGCCGTCGTTCACCGGGTCACCGTCGATGCTGCGCAGCACCACGTTGCGCCACGGGTGCCGCTTCGCCTCCGCGGGCGGCAGCCTGCCGGAGTCCACCAGCTGCTGGACGTAGGTGTGGTCGGTCGAGATCTGGCTCAGCAGCCCGTGGCGGTACAGGTACGCCCGCGAGTCGCCGACGTGGGCGAGCACCACCCGGGAGCCGTCGCAGATCACCGCGGTGAGCGTGGTGGCCATCCCGAGCCGGTTCAGGTCGCGCTGGATGCCCATCCGGACGCCGGCCCGCGCCGCCTCGATGCCGTCCTGGAGCACCTGCTCCGGCGGGTCGCCGAAGCGAGCCAGCGCGGTGGCAGCCACGGCGAACGTCGCTGTCGCGGAGGCGACCTCACCGGCCGCGGCCCCGCCGACCCCGTCGGCGACGACGGCGAAGTACGGCCCGACCCAGGCGGAGTCCTCGTTGTGCGGTCGCACCAGCCCGACGTCACTGACGCCGGCACCCGAGAATCGCAGCATCGTGACCTCCTCGCGGGACTGCCGAGCAGTACACCGCGCAGAGCGGGCCGGGTCAAGCCGCCCGGCTCAGCCGAGCCGCTTCTCCAGGGCCTCCGCGCGCTCGTCGGCATCGGTCAGCTCGTCGGCGTCGATGGCGTGGGTCCGGTGGAACCAGGTCAGCGCGTCCTGCTCCCGGCCGGCCGCCTCGAGGGTGTCGGCGTACGCGTAGCGCAGCCGCACGACCCACGAGCCGCGGCTCTTCGACATCAGCGGCGCGAGCTCGAGCGTGCGCAGCGCTGCGTCGAGCTGGCCCAGGTCACGGCGAGCGCCGGCCTCGACGATCGTCATCTCGGCCTTCGGCTCGGGCGCGAAGTTCGCGACCGACGGGCTCTTGGCGAGCTTCAGCGCCTCCTGGGGCTTGCCGAGGGCGCGGTGGCAGTCGGCCATGATCGGGAGGTACGCCGTCGCGCCGTTCATCCGCTTCGCCGCGCGCAGCTCGGAGAGCGCCTCGGCGTAGTGGCCGGCGGCGTACGCCGCCTCGCCGCAAGCCTCGCGCACCACGGCCAGCCGCGGCGCACGGGCCCGGGCGGCCATCGTGTGCTGGTACGCCGTCTCCGGGTCCTCGTCGACGAGCATCCCGGCCGCGGCCAGGTGCCGGGCGACGCGGTTCGCCAGCTTCTCCGGCAGGCCCTTGAGCTGGCCGGTCACCGAGCGGTCGAGCTCGGCACCGGTGATCGACTCCGGGATGTCCGGACCGTCGTACACCGCCTGCTCCGCGGTGCGGGGCACCTGCTTCTCGGCGGGGCGCTTCCAGTCGTTCTTGCGACCGGTCCGGTCGGCGCCGGGCTTGCCGCCCTTGGCGCCACCCTTGGCGGGCGGCCGACCACTGCGGCTGTCGCGGCGGTCGGAGCGCTCCGAGTCGGGGCTCCAGCGCGCCGAGCGCTCGTTCGACTTGCTCGAGCGACCACCAGCCGCGGGCTTGCCGCCCGACGACGGCTTGCCACCCGAGGACGGCTTGCCGCCGTACGACTTGCCGCCCGAGGAGGGCCGGCCGCTCGACGAGGGCCTACCACCCGACGGCTTGCCACTCGAGGGACGTTGGGAGCGACGCTGCTCGGCCACGACGGTTCTCCTGCTTGCTCTGAGATCGGAACTTCGGGGAAATGCACGTAGGGGCCACCTTGCGGTGGCCCCTACGGATCGCGCAACTGCGCGTTCTAAAGAATGTCCGGCGGCGTCCTACTCTCCCACAACCTCTCGGTTGCAGTACCATCGGCGCTGAAAGGCTTAACTTCCGGGTTCGGGATGGGACCGGGTGTTTCCCTTTCGCCATGGCCGCCGTAACTCTTGCGGTCACAACCTCCCCGGTGAATCATCACGGGGCGTTGTTTCCAAGCCACTATTCATATGTGTTGATGCATATGTTGGGTCTGTGTGTTGGATGTGGACGCGAGGCTTTGTAGGTTTTTGTTGAGGGTTTGTAAGACAAGCCCTCGGCCTA
>NZ_JAKWJR010000014.1 GCF_022761125.1 Nocardioides sp. SR21
GATCGAGCGGCGGACGTCGATCGGGAGGGCGGGGTCGAGGGTGGCGGCCTTCGCCTTCAGGTTGTCGTCCAACGCGACGGCGTCGGCGAGGTCCATGATCCCGGCGACGGGGACCTGTCCGGTCGAGGTGACCTGGCGCCAGTAGAACGTGAGGTGCCGGTGCTCGGCGTCGGCTTGGCGGCGTTGTTCGGCTGCGGCCGGGTCGAACTCCGCGCGGGCTGCTTCGACGGTGCGCTCGATCTGGGCGAACGTGCACGTGTGGAGGACCGGCGCGAGCGCGCGGTCCACGAACGCCGCCGCATCGACCGGCAGCGCCTTGGTCTGCTGGGCGACCTTCCGGGCCTTCCAGACCGCGACCTCGCCCGCACCGACGCGTGCCCAGGTGCGCGGGAGCCGGTGCGCCAGCTCAACGGCATCGCCGATGAACACCCGGCCGGCGTCGGTGTTCATCCCGACCGCGAGCGCGAACTCGGCGATGGAGAACTCCGCGACCGTCGGGGCGCCGTCACCGGCGACCTCGAGCTCCCGCTCCTCCCAGGACCGAGTCTGGTCCACGGCATCGCCGGGGTTCAGTGCCGCCCACTCGACCGCGAGCTGCAGCTTGTCGATCTCGGCTTTCACGGCGGCGGCTTGGCGTTGGCGGGCGACCTTCAGCACCTGCTCACGAGTGAGGGTGCTGGTCGTCGTCATGGTTCAAGCCAAGCAGGGACCACCGACAATGGGGCCTCGGATTCCCTTGTTCTGACCGGGATGTGGACACGTCCGCGAAATAGTTCCGAGGATTTCGGTGGTGGTTTCGAGACAGGCGCGAGCGCGCCTTCCTCAACCATCGAAGGGTGCGAAGCCCACCACCGGAAAGCCGGGAAGCAGCGCCAGCCCGCATCCGCCGTACCCGCGTAAAAGCCCTGCCGGTCGCAACCAGAAGCAACCCGCAAGCGACCGAGATCCAGGTGGTCTCGAGACAATCAGCGCCCGAGCTCGGCGGCCATCTTCTCCATCAGCGTGGTGAGGCCCTTGAAGGGGCGGACCATCACGGTGAAGTCGGTGAGCCGGTCATCGGCACCCCAGGTGAGCATGTCGACGCCGTGGACGGTGAGGCCGTCGAGCGTCGCCTCGAACTCCAGGACCGCGGAGTCGTCGCCGTACCACTCGCGGACGTACGACAGCGTGGGGCCGAGGACGGTGATGGCGGCCGAGAGGTAGGCCGTGGTGATCGCCTTCCCCTCCTGGACCGTGTGGACGGCCGGGGAGCGGAAGGTGCAGTCGTCGGCGAGCAGGCCGTCGAGCAGCGAGGCGTCGCGACGAGCGGCGATCTCGTGCCAGGCGGCGACCGGGGCGGGGCGCGACATCAGAAGCCCAGCTTCCGCAGCTGCTTGGGGTCGCGCTGCCAGTCCTTGGCGACCTTGACGTGGAGGTCGAGGTACACGGGAGTGCCGAGCAGGGCCTCGATCTGCTTGCGGGAGCGGGAGCCGATGGACTTCAGGCGCGAGCCCTTGGGCCCGATGATGATGCCCTTCTGGGAGTCGCGCTCGACGTACACGTTGGCGTGGATGTCGAGGAGCGGCTTGTCCTCGGGCCGGTCCGCGCGGAGGTTCATCTCCTCGACGACGACCGCGACCGAGTGCGGGAGCTCGTCTCGCAGCCCCTCGAGCGCGGCCTCGCGGATCAGCTCGGCGGCGAGGATCTCCTCCGGCGCGTCGGTGAGGTCGCCGTCCGGGTAGAGCTGCGGCCCCTCCGGCAGCAGGCCGACGAGGAGGTCGGCGAGAAGCGACACCTGGTCGCCGGCCTTCGCCGACACCGGCACGATCTCGGCCCACTCGACCCCGATCTCGGCGCCGAGGGCCTGGATGTCGAGCAGGTGCGCGCCGATCTGCTCGGGCGTGGCGAGATCGGTCTTGGTGGCGATCGCGACCTTGGTGGTGCGCTTGATCTTCGCCATCTCGGTGGCGATGAACTTGTCGCCGGGCCCGATCTTCTCGTTCGCCGGGAAGCACACGGCGACCACGTCGACCTCGGCGAGCGTCGTCGCGACCAGGTCGTTGAGCCGCTCACCGAGCAGCGTGCGCGGCCGGTGCAGGCCCGGGGTGTCGACGAGGATCAGCTGCGCGTCCTCGCGGTGCACGATCCCGCGTACGACGGTGCGCGTGGTCTGCGGCTTGTCGGAGGTGATCACGACCTTCTGCCCGACCAGGGCGTTGGTCAGCGTCGACTTGCCGGCGTTCGGCCGCCCGACGAAGGAGACGAACCCACTCCGGTGCTCGCTCATGATTCCCTCGCTTCGTCGTACTCGGCCCAGATCTGCTCGTCGCTCTTCCCCGCTGCCTTGCCGGCCCGGTAGATCGGCCCAGGGTCGACGGCGCGCGGCTGGCGCTGGGCGACGCCGCGCCAGTAGCCCATCACGTCGTACGCCGTGCTCGGCAGCCTACGGTCTCGCATCAGGTGCTTGCGGATCGCGCGCATCTGCGCGGACTCCCCCGCCATCCAGAAGTAGCCCTCGCCGGTGGGCCAGTCGATCGTCTCGACGACCTCCGCGAGCGCGCTCTGCCCCTCACCCGGCGGCGTCAGCCACGTGACGTCCCCGGAGAGGTACGACGACAGGTCGTCCGGAACCTCGGCCCAGATCCGGGTCGGCACGTCGACCTCGGAGGCGATCCGCGCCATCGCCGGCATCGCGGTCAGGTCCCCGACCAGCAGCAGCCACTGCGCGTCGGCGGGCATCGCGAACGAGCCCTTGGCCTCGGTGATCGTCACGGTCTCACCGACCGTCGAATCGGCACCGTCGCGGGCGGCCCACTCGGTCACCAGGCCGACCTCGTGCACCACGACGTCGAGCACCAGCTCACCGCCGGACCACGAGCGCACCGTGTAGTAGCGGCTCTGGAACTGCCCGGGCACGACGAGACCGACCCACTCGTCGGGGATCCCGGTCGACTCGAAGGTCGCCAGGCCGGGCCCACCGAGGGTCAGCCGCACCAGGTGCGCCGAGATCTGCTCCCGACGGAGTACCTGTGCGTCGTACTGCTGGGCCCGCGTGCTCACGGGCTCAAGGCTAGAACGTGTGACGCAGGGGGTACCCGCTGGCCCCGTCCGAGTCGGTCTTGGTCGCGAGCACGTGGTGGAGCTGGATCTCGTTGCGCTCGAAGCCGAGCCGCGACCCGGCCATGTACAGGCCCCAGATCCGCGCGGTGCCCTCACCGACCTCCTCGACGCAGGCGTCCCAGTTCGACTCGAGGTTGCGGCACCAGCCCGCCAGCGTCTTGGCGTAGTGCACGCGGATGTTCTCCTCGTGCTGCACCTCGAGGCCGGCGTCCTGGATCTCGCTGATGATCGTGCCAGAGCCGATCAGCTCGCCGTCCGGGAAGACGTACCGGTCGATGAACGCGCCGGTGTTGCGCGGCTTGTTGTCGTACCGCGTGATGCAGTGGTTGAGCAGCCGGCCCTGCGG
This sequence comes from Nocardioides sp. SR21, assembly GCF_022761125.1. Classification (GTDB taxonomy): domain Bacteria; phylum Actinomycetota; class Actinomycetes; order Propionibacteriales; family Nocardioidaceae; genus Nocardioides. The sequence continues at coordinate 3,446 of NZ_JAKWJR010000014.1, forward strand.
CTTGAGGTGGTCGCGGATCCAGCCGAAGTACGCCGGGTAGTTCTTGACCCCGATGTGCTCGGTGAGGCCGATCGAGGAGATCGCGTCGAAGCCCGACTCCTCGACGTGGCGGTAGTCCATGAACCGCACCTCGGCGAGGTGGTCGAGGCCCTCCTCCTTGATCGCGCGCTGCGCCCAGGACGCCTGCTCGCGCGACAGGGTGACGCCCAGCGCGTGCACGCCGTACTCCCGCGCCGCGTGCCGGACCATCCCGCCCCAGCCGCAGCCGAGGTCGAGCAGCCGTTGTCCGGGCTGGAGGTCGAGCTTGCGTGCGACCAGGTCGTACTTGGCGTGCTGCGCCTCCTCGAGGGTGGCGTCCTCGGTCGGGAAGACCGCGCAGGTGTAGGTCATCGACGGCCCGAGGACGTACTCGTAGAACTCGTTGGAGACGTCGTAGTGGTGATGGATCGCCTCGGCGTCGCGCGACTCGGAGTGCCGCAGGCCCTCGACCATCCGGCGCCAGCGCGGCAGGTGCTCCTGCGGGGGCGGCGGCGGGGGCTTGAGGTTCGCGATGCCCAGGCTGCGCACGATCGAGACGACCTCGGCGGCGGACGGCCGGCGGAACTTCGTGTGGTTCATCAGCAGCCGCAGGATCGGGTAGGGGTCACCCGGGTGCACGCCGGTGAGCTCGAGGTCGCCGGCGGCGTAGGCGCGGGCCAGACCGAGGTCGCCGGGCGCGGTCATGATGTACGCCAGGCCACGCTCGTTGAGGAGCGTCATCCCGTACTGCGCGTCCACCGGCCCGGCGGCGCTGCCGTCGTACGCCGTGAACCGCAGCGGCATGCCGTCCTTCAGCAGCGACTCGATCGCGGACGCGATGGTGTAGGTCTTGCTCATCGTCTCTTCACCGCCTTGTCGTAAAGGCTTGTCAGCCGGTCCTGCGGGTCGTAACGACCCTTCACGTCGGCGAGATTCCCGCCGTCGTAGAGCTCGTCGAAGGTCTCGCGGTCGTAGAACGCCTCGCTGTAGAGCGACTTGTGCCCGCCGAGCGCGTGCACCTTCGCCTCGATCGCGCGGTTGCGCGGGCCGTTCGGCGCGTCGGGGCCGACGTGCACCGTCCCCCAGAAGCCCGCGTTGACGTACGTCGCGTTCGGCTCCAACGGGTAGGAGGGCCAGGCCCGCTTGGCGACCAGCGGGCACAGCCACACCGGCCGCATGCCGACGGCCTCGTCGAACCACGCGAGGAACTCCCCGAGCCGCTCGACCGGCACCTCGACGTCCTGGATCACCCGCTCGCGCAGCGGCCGGCCGGCGCGCCGGTCGAGGCGATCGGCGATCGAGAAGCGCCGGTCGAGACCGAGCAGCTTCATGTAGACGTCCGAGCGCCGCCACCGCCGCGGCCACACCTTGCGCAGCCTCGGGTTCTGCGCCCCGAACGCGCCGGAGCACCAGAACCAGTCGGTGTCCCAGCGCCACAGGTAGTCGTACATCGTCAGCAGGTCGGTCTCCCGTTGCTGGATCGACTTGTAGAAGACCTGCTGGCCGGCGTAGTCGCTGGTCGCGCCGCCGTCCTCGGTCCAGGTCGCGAGCGTCAGGTAGTACTCCCCCGGCGCGAACGCGACGCCGTCGAGGCCGTCGACCCGTACCCCGTCGTACGACGCCGCCTCGGTGATCTCGGCGATCGCCTTCGACAGCAGGTCGACGTCGTCGAAGCGGACGTGGCGCAGCGCGACGTACCCGGGCACCGGCTCGAGCCGGATCTTCAGCCTCGTGGCGTAGCCGAGCGAGCCGTAGGAGTTCGGGAACGTGTCGAACAGGTCCTCGCCCGGGACGGTGGTCACCACCGCGCCGGCGCCGGTGAAGACGTCCATCTCCAGCACCGACTCGTGCGGCAGCCCGTTGCGGAAGCTGGTCGACTCGATGCCGAGCCCGGTCACCGCGCCGCCGAGCGTGATCGTGCGCAGCTGCGGGACGACGTATGGGATCAGGCCGTACGGCAGCGTCGCGTCGACGAGGTCCTCGTAGGTGCACATGCCCTGCACGTCCGCGGTGCGGGCGTCGGCGTCGACGGCGATCACGCCGTCCAGCCCGGAGACGTCCAGGCCCGGCGCGTTCGTCGCGGCCCGCGGGCGGAACAGGTTGGACGTCTTCTTCGCCAGGCGAACCGGCGAGCCGCTCGGGATGGCGGCGTACGACGACCGGAGGCGGTGCACAGCCTGCTCGTGTGCTGCCCAACCTTTGGCACTCACGGGACGTAACCTACTACTGCCCACGGGGCCGTCGCGATCGTTTTCGGCCCGCCGGAGAACGTACCGGTTCCAGATCTGGCCGGCGCCGAGCCGGCCGGGGAAGATCCTGCGCGTCGGCTCGGACTGGGCACGCGCCCAGCACGCGTCCGTCGCTGACCAGGTCAGGAGCTGACGGTCTCCGCGATCGTGCCCCGCGTGTCACCGCGGTGCACGACGATGCCCTCGCCGCCGATGTCGCGCAGGGCCGAGAGGTCTTCGGGGCTGACGGCGTCGGCGTCCGTCAGGACCACGGCGGCCTCGAGACCCTTCGCGCCGGAGGCGACCGCCATCGCGACGCAGACCCCGATCGCCGAGACCTGCAGCGAGCTCAGGGCGACGGTGGCTCCGGCGTAGGTGCGGCCGTCGGCGTCGCGTACGGCGGCGCCCTCCGCAGCGTTGGTGCGGGCCCGGGTCGCGCGCGCCAGGGTCACCAGCTTCTTGTCCTCCGCGGAGAGGTCACTCATCGTCGTCCTCGCTCTCGTCGTCCTCGGGCACCCGCGCGATCAGCACGCTCCCGATCCGGTTGCGCCGGCCGGTCGCGGCCTCGGCCTCGAAGCGCAGCCCGTGGGCCTCGACGACCGACCCGGGGATCGGCACGCGGCCGAGGTGCTTGGCCATCAGGCCGCCGACACTGTCGACGTCCTCCTCCTCGACGTCGAAGCCGAACAGCTCGTCGAGGTCGTCGATCGGGTACCGCGACGACACCCGCAGCCGGCCGTCGTCGAGGGTCTCGACCTCGACCTGCTCCTCGTCGTACTCGTCGGTGATCTCGCCGACGATCTCCTCGAGCACGTCCTCGATCGTGACGATGCCGGCGGTGCCGCCGTACTCGTCGACGACCACGGCGATGTGCTGACGGTTGGCCTGCATCTCCGAGAGCAGCGCGTCGACGGGCTTGGACTCCGGGACCCAGTACGCCGGCCGCATGACCTCGTCGATGCGCTGGGTGAACTCCACGTCGGGAGCCTCGAAGTCGCGGCGGACGATGTCCTTCAGGTAGGCGAACCCGACGATCGTGTCGAGGTTGTCGTCGATGACCGGGACCCGCGAGAAGCCGCTGCGCAGGAAGAGGGACATCGTCTGGCGCAGGTTCTTGTAGCGCTCGATGTAGACCACGTCGTTGCGCGGCACCATCACCTCGCGCGTGCTCGTGTCACCGAGCTCGAACACCGAGTGGATCATCTTGCGCTCGCCGGACTCGATGACCGCGGACGCCTCGGCGAGGTCGACCAGCTCGCGCAGCTCGGTCTCGGTCGAGAACGGGCCCTCGCGGAAGCCCTTGCCCGGCGTCAGCGCGTTGCCGAGCAGGATCAGCAGCCGCGGGATCGGGCCGAGGACCGCGGTCATGGTCGCGATCGGCGCGGCCGAGAGCAGCGCGACCCGCTCGGAGTGCTGGCGGCCGACCGTGCGCGGGCCGACGCCGATCGCGACGAACGACACCAGCAGCATCACGCCGATCGAGGTCAGCACGGCCGGCCAGAACGCGTCCCACGCGACGTGCAGCTGCACCGCCACGATCACGATCGCGGAGATCTCGCACAGCAGCCGGAGCAGCAGCGCGGTGTTCAGGTAGCGCGGCGGGTCCTCGAGCACCACCAGCAGCCGGCGCGATCCCGGGCGCCCTTCGGCGGCCAGCTCCTCGGCGCGGGCGCGCGAGAACGACCCGAGCGCGGCGTCGGCCGCGGAGAACAGCCCGGCGAGTACGACGAGAGCGGCCGCGACGATCAGCAGCCAGACGTCGCCGCTAGTCACCGGCGGGGCTCGGCGCGCGCCATGCGGCGAGGAGCTCGTCCTGGAGACCGAACATCTCCTTGTGCTCCTCGGGCTCCGCGTGGTCGTAGCCGAGCAGGTGCAGGATGCCGTGCACGGTCAGCAGCTCGATCTCGGCCTCGGTGCCGTGGCCGGCGGTCTCGCCCTGGCGGGCGGCGACGTCGGGGCACAGCACCAGGTCGCCGAGCACGCCCTCCTCGGGCTCCTCGTTGACCAGGCCCGGGCGCAGCTCGTCCATCGGGAAGGCCAGCACGTCGGTCGGGCCCTCCTTCTCCATCCACTGCTCGTTGAGCTGCGCGATGGTCGCCTCGTCGACGGCCTTGATGCACAGCTCGGCCTGCGGGTGCACGCGCATCCGGTCCATCACGAAGCGGCTCAGCTCCGAGAGCTTCCGCACGTCGAGCTCGCGGCCGGACTCGTTGAGGATCTCGATCGTCACGGTTGCTGGACCGCCTTCGGCGCGCGCTCGGTGCGGGCGTCGAACTCGTCGTACGCCGCGACGATCCTGCCGACCAGCTTGTGGCGTACGACGTCGTGGCTGGTGAGGCGGTTGAAGGAGATGTCCTCGACGCCGGTGAGGATGTCCTCGATCACGCGCAGGCCGGACTTCGTGCCGCTGGGCAGGTCGACCTGGGTGACGTCGCCGGTGACCACGATCTTGGAGCCGAAGCCCAGGCGGGTCAGGAACATCTTCATCTGCTCGGGCGAGGTGTTCTGCGCCTCGTCGAGGATGATGAACGAGTCGTTGAGCGACCGGCCGCGCATGTAGGCGAGCGGCGCGACCTCGATGGTGCCGGCGGCCAGCAGCTTCGGGATCGTGTCGGGGTCGATCATGTCGTGCAGGGCGTCGTACAGCGGCCGGAGGTACGGGTCGATCTTCTCGCTGAGCGTGCCGGGCAGGAACCCGAGCCGCTCCCCCGCCTCGACGGCCGGGCGGGTCAGGATGATCCGGTTGACGTTCTTGGACTGCAGGGCCTGCACGGCCTTGGCCATCGCGAGGTAGGTCTTGCCGGTGCCGGCCGGGCCGATGCCGAACGTGATCGTGTGCTTGTCGATCGAGTCGACGTAGCGCTTCTGGTTGAGCGTCTTCGGCCGGATGGAGCGGCCGCGGTTGCTCAGGATGTTCAGGCTGAGCACGTCGGCGGGGCGCTCGGTGGTCTCGGCGCGCAGCATGGTGTGCACCCGCTCGACGGTCTCGGACGTGATGCCCTGGCCGGTGCGGATGATCGTCACGAGCTCGTCGAGGAGACGCTCGGCCAGCGCGACCTCACCGGGCTCGCCGTACAGCGCGATGCGGTTGCCGCGGACGTGGATCTCGGCGTCGAACGCGCCCTCGATGATCCCGAGGTACTCGTCGCCGGGACCCAGCAGGCTGACCATGTTGATGCTGTTGGGGACCACCACCGTGTGTCGGGTGGCGTGAGCGGGTCGGTCCCCTGTGTGGTTGCTGTCAGTCATGGAGGCCCGGACGGGCTGGCCCTTTCGTTAGGTACTGCGAGTCGGTGATCAGGCCTCTCCATGCTACGGGAGCGCCGTAGCCCGGCCCAGCGAGTAACGTGGCGGCATGGAGAGGGAGCCCGACGAGGTGACCTCGGTCCACTGGGGCCAGGGGTTGCACGTCCCGGACGACGCACGCCGGATGGGGCTCACCCATCACGTGCCCGACGGCGCACTGCTGGACTTCGCCGGCTCGCTCGACCCGGCCAAGCCGCGGCACCTCGTCGCCGCCTGGGTGATGCTGTTCGTCTTCGGGATGCCGGTCCTGCTGATGGCGCTCCGGGTCGTCTACCTGCTCTAGGACTCGTCGTCGAAGGCGACCGAGAGCGTGCCGAGGCACATCTCGTCGGTGCTGCCCTCGGCCCAGAGGATGTAGCGGTCCTCGCGGTGCTCCTCGAAGGCCGGCAGCACGTCGCGCAGCCACTGCACGTGGGTGCAGGTGACCTTCACGGTGTCGCCGGCGTCGAGGTGCAGCGGCTGCTTCAGCGGCGTGGAGCCCTGGTTGTCGAAGTCCCAGATCGGTACGTCGAGGACCGTCCTCGCCTCCGGTGTCCCGGGGTTGGTCTCGATCGAGATCTTGCGACCCAGCAGGTGCATGTGACCGGCGACGCCGAGGATCGTCATGCCGCGGCTGACGTTGCGGACGCAGCTCGTGGTCTGCACGGCCTCGATCGGGGAGTCGCACAGCAGGTGCAGCAGGTTGTGGGTGTTCTGGTCCTCGCCGAACCGCTCGCGGATGTCGGCCTCGGCGTTCCACCGGTTGCACAGCGGGCTGCTGCTGTGGTCGGGGCGGCACGGCAGCTCGACGGGCGCGGGCAGCTGGTAGGTGTGCAGCGGGATCAGGTCGCTGTCGGCGGACATCCAGCGCAGCTGGGTGCTGGAGACGTCGGGAGCCGCACCCTTGAGCAGGTTGTAGTGGACCTGCATGACGATCTGCGAGCCCGCGCGCAGCGGCGTGCCGTAGCCGTCGCGCGTCATGGTCTCGTCGCCGCCGGGCGCCCACGCGGCCAGCCAGTTCGCGTCGTCGACGTTCGCGAACTCGCCCTTGAGGCCGGTGCCGCCGAAGCAGGTCCAGCCCGGGTCCTTCGTCTCGCCGTCGAGCGCCTCGGCCTCCGCGACCTGCTCGGGGTCGACCCGGAACAGGATCACGTGGTGCACGACCTGCGGGTTGCCCGGCAGCACCTGGTTGCCGGTGAGGAAGACGTCCTTGTCCAGCTCGGGGTCGAGCAGGAAGCACCGGTAGTCGTCGGTGCCGACGCCGGTCGGCGCGGACGGCGTGTACTCCTCCGCCATCTCGACCGTCATCCGGTGCTCGCCGTCGCGCAGCGGAAGCTGCTTGCCGGGCTTGATCGCGGCGAGCTGCGAGGCCTGGACCTCGGGCGGGTCCGGCTGCTTGAGGACGTCCGCGGGCGAGCCGGTACGCCGGTCCTGGCCCTCGGTGACGCAGGCGGACAGCGGGATCACCAGCGCCACGAGCGCGGTGACCAGGGCGAGGGTGCGCCTCATCCCGGCGGCCAGGTCAGCGGGCGGCCCGCGAGCACGTGGAGGTGGGTGTGGAAGACGGTCTGCCCCGCGCCGGCGCCGGTGTTGTAGACGAGCCGGTAGTCGTCGTACCCCTCGGCGGTCGCGACCGCGGCGGCGGTGAGCACCAGCTCGGCCGAGGCCTGCGGATCGGCGGCCGCGAGCTCGGCGGCGTTCGCGTGGTGCGCCTTGGGCACCACGAGCACGTGGGTCGGCGCCTGCGCGTTGATGTCGCGGAACGCGACCGTGCGCTCGGTGGTGTGCACGACCTCCCCGGGGATCTCCCCCGAGACGATCTTGCAGAACAAGCAGTCCTCCACGTGTGACCTCCTTCACCGAATCCTCGCACGCCGCATTTCATCCGTCGCGTAAACCGGTCGGCCGGGCTGTGCGTCCCACTAGCGTGACGACAATGACCGAGCGGGTGGTGTGGAGCGCCGACGAGGCGCTCGAGCAGCTCTACGCCGCGCACTGGCGGTCGCTCGTGCGTCTCTCCGTGCTCCTCGTCCGGGACCGGGGGGTCGCGGAGGAGGTCGTGCAGGACGCCTTCGTCGCGGTGCACGCGCACTGGTCCCGGCTGCGCGACCCCGACAAGGCACTCGCCTACCTCCGCCAGGCCGTCGTGAACCGGTCCCGCTCGGCGCTGCGGCACCGGGCGGTGGTCGACCGGCACGCGGCGACGCTCCGGGTCCTCGACTCCCCCGACGCCACGACCGACACCGACCGGCGCGAAGCCGTGCTCGACGCGATGCGGGCGCTCCCCCAGCGTCAGCGCGAGGTGCTCGCGCTGCGCTACTACCTCGATCTGTCCGAGGCCGAGATCGCGGACGCGCTCGGCATCAGCCGCGGTGCGGTGAAGAGCCACGCCTCGCGTGGCGCCGCCGCGCTGCGCACCCTGCTCCAGGAGGACGACCGGTGAACATCTCAGACCTGCTCCACGATGCGGTCGGCGACATCGAGCCCGGCGACCGGCTCGACGAGATCCGAGCGCGTACGGCGCATCCGGAGCGGTCCGCCGCGCGGCCGTGGTTCTACGCCGCGGGCGGGGTCGTGCTCGCCACCGCGGCAGCGGTGGCGGCGTTCGCGGTGCTCGGCGGCGACCCGTCGTCGGACCCGGGCCCGGCTCACCACGGCCACGAGCAGGAGACGTTCCTGGTGCCGGCGTACTTCGTCGGCGACACGCCCCGGGGCGAGCGGTTGTACCGCGAGTTCGACGAGGCGGAGGGCCACGACGCGCTCGACGCTGCACTGGCCCGCATCCAGGAGCCGCCCGCCGACCCGGACTACAGGACGCCGTGGCCGGAGGGCTCGTTCGGAGAGGTCTCGATCTCGGAACACGGTATCGACGTCGAGCGCACCAGCAACGAGCCGATGGACGACCTCGCGGTGCAGCAGGTCGTCTACACGCTGCAGGCCGCCGCCGGAGAGCGGCTGCCGGTGTGGTTCTGGCTCGAGGGCCAGCGCGGCAATGTGCCGGTCAACGCGGCACCCCAGAACGACGTGCTGAGCCTGATGAGCATCAGTGACCCGGCCGAGGGCAACGCGTACGAGGGCTCGATGATCGCTCGCGGGCGGGCCAACTCGAACGAGAGCAACGTGCTCTGGGAGCTGCGGGACCAGGACGACGTGGTCGTCGCCGACGGCTTCACCACCGCGGCCGGCTGGATGGACAAGCTCTACGACTGGGAGGTCGAGATCGACCTCACCGGAGTCCCAGCCGGCGACTACGTGTTCGTCGCCCTCACCGACGACCCGTCGGGTGGCGCCGAGGGATTCGGGCCGGACTCCGACACGCGATCGATCACCGTCCGATAACCGGTCGAGAACGGGAGGATTGAGCCATGAACGTCCGCACTCGCCTTGCCCTGCTGCTGTCCGTGTCCGCCCTGGCCCTGGTCGGCTGCGGCAACGACACCACCCCGACGGCGGCCGACCCGAAGCCCGGGAACGGTTCCGGCACGCACCAGGACGACAGCTCGCCCGCCGACCCCGACGAGTCGGACTCGGACAGCTCCGCGACGACGACGGTGCCGGTGTACTTCGTCGGCGACACCCCGCAGGGCGCCCGGCTCTACCGCGAGTTCCGCAAGGTCGAGGCCGACAACCCCGCCGTCGAGGCGCTGGCGCTGATGACGGCCGGCGACACCCTCGACGCCGACTACCGCACGGCGTACGCCGTCGACGGCACGTTCGCGGACGTCGAGATCGACGACGACGCCATCGAGGTCAGCCTCCCCGACGAGTCGTGGACGACGCTGCCCGACGGCATGACCGAGGAGGACGCGCGGCTGGCCGCGCAGCAGCTCGTCTACACGGTGCAGGGCATCGCGCAGGACCGGCTGCCGGTCGAGATCGTGCTCGACGGCGAGCCCGCGGACCTGTTCGGCTTCGGCGGGCAGATCGGCAACGAGCCCGAGCTCGACGTGCGCGCGATGGTCAACGTGACCTCGCCCGAGGAGGGCGCCTCGGTGAGCGGCAGCTTCACCGCGAGCGGGGTGTCCAGCTCGTTCGAGGCGACCACGCCGTGGGAGATCCGCGACTCGTCCGGCACCGCGGTGAAGAACGGCTTCGCCACCGCCGAGGGCTGGATGGACAAGCTCTACCCGTGGGAGACCGAGGTCGACGTCTCCGGCCTGGAGCCCGGCACCTACACCTTCGTGGCGCTGACCGACGACCCGTCGAGCGGCGAGGGCGGTGGCCCGACCGAGGACACCAAGACCATCATCGTGGGATGAGGCGCTGAGCCATGAGGTTGGGCAGCCGCCAGCTCAACCGCACCCTGCTCCACCGCCAGCACCTGCTGGAGCGCGTCGACGCGACGCCGGTGGAGATGGCCCAGCACCTGGTCGGGCTGCAGGCGCAGGAGAACCTGCCGCCGTACCTCTCGCTGCACGCCCGGCTCACCACGTTCGACCCGTACGACGTCACCCGCGCGCTCGAGGGGCGCACGCTGGTGCGGCTGCTGAGCATGCGCGGCACCATCCACCTGCTCACGCCCGAGGACGCTCTGGAGCTGCGGCCGTGGACGCAGGTCGTGATGGATCGGGTGCAGCGCAACCACGACGAGCCGGTGCCGCAGTTCCAGCGCGCGCTCGTGCAGACACCGCCGCGCGGCGCCTGGCAGCAGTCCGGCAAGGTCGTCTACGCGCCGCTCGAGGAGTGGGTCGGCGCACCGCTGCGCGAGCCGGACGTGCCCGAGATCGTGCGCCGCTACCTCCGCGCCTTCGGCCCCGCGTCGGCGGCCGACGTCACCGCCTGGTCGGGCGTCACCCGGCTCGGGCCGGTGCTCGCGGGCATGGACGACCTGGTCCGTCACGAGGACGAGGCCGGCAAGGTGCTGTACGACGTGCCCGAGGGCGTGATCACCGACGCCGACGTTCCTGTCCCGGTGCGGCTGTTCGGCACCTACGACAACCTCTGGCTCTCGCACGCGGGTCGCGACCGGGTGACCTCGCCCGAGAACCGCCGGCGGTGGATGGGGCCGAACGGCGGGGTGGGCATGGTGGTGCTCGTCGACGGGATGCTCGAGGGGCTCTGGAAGCCCGACGGGGAGCTGCAGCTGTTCCGCAAGCTGACCGCGGCGGAGCGGTCGGACCTCGACGACCGGCTCACCGCCGTCGACGAGCTCCTGAAGAACCGCTGACGCCGAGGCAACCGTTCGGGGCGCGCTGGTCTCTGTACGGGTGTGAGATCGGAACGACATGAGACGACGTAGCCGTGAGGACGCCTTCACCGCGTGGGCCGGCGACGCCCAGCACCAGCTGCACCGGAAGGCGTACCTGCTCACCGGCGAGCAGGAGAGCGCCCGCGACCTCGTGCAGCAGGTGCTGCTGAGCACCTACCTCGCGTGGCACCGGGTCGACCACCCCACGGCGTACGCCACGACGTCCTTGGTCCGCGCCTTCTTCAAGGTCGCCGAGCAGCGCCGGCGCGAGCTCCCGTCGGACGTCCTCGTCGAGATCCCCGCACCGCACCCGGCCCTCGATGACCGGTTGACCCTGCTCGACGCCCTCGCGGAGCTGCCACCCCGGATGCGCGCCACGCTGATGCTCCGCTTCTGGGACGACCTCTCCGTGCGGGACACCGCCCACGTCCTCGGCTGCTCCGAGGGGACGGTCAAGTCCGCCACCAGCAAGGCACTCGCCCACCTGCGCGACCGGCTCGGCGAGGCCGTCACCACCGCACCAGGAGAACTCCGATGACCACCGACCTTCGTGAGCGCCTGGCGGCCGAGCTCCAGCACCTCGACCTTCTCGACGACCTCACCCCCGACGTCCTCCGCCGCGGGCGCGCCACGGTGCGACGCCGACGGTCTGCGGTCGGCGCGCTCGCCGCCGCAGCCGTGGTGGCGGGGACCGTCTGGGCGAGCGCCGGGTCCGGCGACCGCGGCACCGATGCCGCCGAGCAGTCCCGGGAGTCGGCCCGCCAGGAGTGGACCACGCGGATGGAGCGGGTCTTCGCCGCGCACCTGCCCGACGGATTCGCCGCCGGGGTGACCGCGACGGGAGGGACCGACCGCAGGGCGCTCGAGTTCGTCGCGTCCGGGCCCGACGGCCGGGTCTCGCTCAACGCGACCGTCTACCTCGCCGAGGGCCTGCCGTTCCCTGCCTGCGCCGCGACCACACCACGGTGTCGCGTCCTCACCACGCCGTCAGGCCCCGCCACCGTCCTGACGAAGGTCTACCCCGAGGACCATCACTCCTACGCCTCGCAGATCTGGATCCAGGGCGACGGCGTCCAGACGATCGTGAACGTCGTCGAGGTGAGTCCCGGGGCCGACCAGTTCTCGATGGACGACCTGACCGGTCTCGCGTCGGACCAGGAGCTCAGCGAGGCCATCGTCTTCGCGACCGCCCACGACGGCGAGCTGCTGGAGTACGCCACCCGCTAGCTAGCGCCAGCGCGGGGTGCGCGACAGCAGGGCCGACACCGCCGCGACGCCGGCGGTCGAGGTGCGCAGCACCTCGGTGCCGAGCTTCACCGCGACGGCACCGGCGGCGACGAACGCCGCCACCTCGTCCTCGGACAGCCCGCCCTCGGGGCCGACGACCACGACGACCCGGCCGGAGGTGGGTACGTCGAGCGCGGCCAGAGAGGACGTCGCCTCCTCGTGCAGCACGACGGCGAGGCCGGCCGACCCGACCAGCGCGACGACGTCGGCGGTCGTCACCATCTCGGTGACCTCGGGGTGCCAGGAACGGCGCGCCTGCTTGGCCGCCTCGCGGGCGGTGGACCGCCAGCGGGCCAGGGACTTCGTGGCGCGCTCGCCCTTCCAGACCGCGACGCTGCGCGAGGCCGCCCACGGGACCACGGACGCGACGCCGATCTCGGTGAGCACCTCGACCGCGAGCTCGCCGCGGTCACCCTTGGGGATCGCCTGGACCACGACGAGGTCGGGCTCGGGCCGGTCATGCCGGGTCAGCTCCTCGACCTCGACCGCGAACACCCGCTTGCCGGTCGACGTCACCGCACCGCGCGCGGACGTGCCGCGGCCGTCGGTCAGCACGACCTGCTCGCCGACGCGCAGGCGGCGTACGGCGACCGCATGGTGCGCCTCGTCGCCGTCGACCGTCACCTCGTGCCCGACCGCGACCTCGTCGAGGCCGGGGACCAGGTGGACGGGGAGCGACATCAGTGGTTGAACGCGTCGCGGAGGCGGCCGAAGACGCCCTTCTGGCCGGGACGCACCTGGCCGGACGGCGCCTCCTCCTCGCGGATCGCCGCGAGCTCGCGGAGCAGCTCCTCCTGGCGCGCGTCGAGCTTGGTCGGCGTCTCGACGATGATCGTCACGACCAGGTCGCCGCGACCGCCGCGCAAGCCGGGGACGCCGAGACCGCGCAGGATCCGGTCGGCGCCGGACTGCGTGCCGGGGCGCACCTCGAGCTCGAACGTGGTCTTGAGCTCCGGGTCGGCCGGGCCGTCCTCGCCGACGACGTCGGCCTCGAGGGTCGGCAGGGTGAGCGTGGTGCCGAGCGCGGCCGCCGTCATCGGCAGCGTGACCGTGCAGTGCAGGTCGTTGGCGTGCCGGGTGAACGTCGCGTGCGGCGCGATCGTGATCTCGACGTACAGGTCACCGGCGGGACCGCCGCCCGGGCCGACCTCGCCCTCGCCGGCGAGCTGGACGCGGGTGCCGGTGTCGACGCCGGCCGGGATCTTGACGGTCAGCGTGCGGCGCGAGCGGACCCGGCCGTCGCCGGAGCACTCGCGGCACGGCTCGGGGATGATGCTGCCGAAGCCGCGGCACGCCGCGCACGGACGCAGGGTGCGGATCTCGCCGAGGAACGAGCGCTGCACGTGCGCGACCTCACCGGCGCCGTGGCAGGTCTCGCACGGAATCGGGTGGGTGCCCGCCGCCGTGCCCTCGCCCCGGCAGGTGGTGCAGAGCACCGCGGTGTCGACCTTGAGCTCCCGGGTCACGCCGAACGCCGCCTCGGCGAGAGTGACCTCGAGCCGGATCAGTGCGTCCTGGCCGCGCCGCTCGCGCGGGCGCGGACCGCGGCCGGCCGACGCGCCCGCGCCGCCGCCGAAGAACGCGTCCATGATGTCGGTGAACGAGAAGCCCGCGCCCTGGCCGAAGCCGCCGGCCGCGCCACCGAACGGGTCGCCGCCGCGGTCGTACGACGCCCGCTTGTTCGGGTCGGAGAGCACCTCGTAGGCGAGAGAGATCTCCTTGAACCGCTCCTGCGCCTCCGGGTCCGGGTTCACGTCGGGGTGGTACTGCCGGGCGAGCCGCCGGTAGGCCTTCTTGATGGCGTCACCGTCGGCATCGCGCGCGACGCCGAGGAGCTCGTACAGGTCCTGACTCAACTGATGATCCTTGTGTCGTGGTGGGACGGAGGCTCAGGCCTCGTCGAGGATGCGCGAGACGTAGCGGGCGACCGCGCGCACCGCGGCCATCGAGCCCGGGTAGTCCATACGGGTGGGCCCGACGATGCCGAGCCGGGCGAGCGACTCGTCGCCCGGGCCGTACCCGGTCGCGACGACGCTCGTGGAGGCGAGCTCCTGGTACGGGCCCTCGTGGCCGATCCGCACGGTCAGCAGCTCGCCGGTGGACGCCTCGCCGAGCAGCTTGAGGAGGATGACGTGCTCCTCGAGCGCCTCGAGCAGCGGGCGTACGGCGGAGTCGAAGTTGTCGCCGTACCGCGCCAGGTTGGCGGCACCGCCGACGACGATCCGCTCGTCGGAGCGGTGGTCGGACATCGCGTCGACCAGGGTCTCGGCGACCGTGCCGAGCGGCGTCGTACCGGCATCGGGCACGAGCGCCCGCAACGCGGTGACGGCCTCGGCGATGACCTCGCCGGTCGCGGCGCGGTTGACGACGCTGCGGAGATCGACGAGGTCCTCGTCGGCGAGGTCGGCACCGAGCTCGACCAGCCGCTGCTCCACGCGGCCCGTGCTGAGGATCAGCACGACCAGGAGGCGGTTGGGGGCCAGCGAGACCAGTTCGACGTGGCGGACCGTGGAGCGCGAGAGCGTGGGGTACTGCACGACCGCCACCTGGCGGGTGAGCTGCGCGAGCAGCCGCACCGACCGGTTGACGACGTCGTCGAGGTCGACGGCGCCGTCCAGGATCGTGGCGATCGCGCGCTTCTCGGCGGCGCTCATCGGCTTGACCGTGGTCAGCCGGTCGACGAACAGCCGGTAGCCCTTGTCGGTGGGGACGCGACCCGCGCTGGTGTGCGGCTGGGTGATGTAGCCCTCGTCCTCCAGCGCGGCCATGTCGTTGCGGACGGTGGCCGGCGAGACGCCGAGGCCGTGCCGCTCGACGAGCGCCTTCGAGCCGACGGGTTCCTCGGTGGAGACGTAGTCCTCGACGATCGCGCGGAGCACGGCGAGCCGACGTTCCTCCTGCATCCCGCCTCCTGTTTGGCACTCCACTGTCCGGAGTGCCAAGCCTACTAGGCCGGTGTCGCCGGGTGCGTACTCGTCGACGCGTGCCGTCGAGATAGGTTAGGCTTACCTAACTTCATCGTCAGGAGGAACCGTGACCGCACCGCACCCGCTCGCCGGCGACGCCCGCAGCATCCTGGCCTGCCCCGCGTCCGCGAGCCTGGTGGTCGAGGGCGAGCCGAACGCGATCGAGGACCGGCTCGAGCTCTGCGACGACGGCGGGACGCCGGCGCTGTACTGCCCGCCCGACTCCCCCGTCGCCCGGGCCGCCGGCCGCCGCTCGAGCGCGCTGCTCACGCTCACCAGCGGGCTCGGCCCGCGCGGCGGACCCGACCGCGCCGACACGCTGACCCTGGGCGGCCGCCTCGAGCCGACCCACGGCGAGGCGATCGTGCTGCACCTGAACTTCGTGCTGCTCGCCCGCGACGACCGGCAGCACAAGATCCCGCTCGCCGACTTCCGCAGCCCGGCGTACCGGATGAACCGCGGGCACCTCCAGCGCTCGACCGAGCACGCCAACGAGTGCCACCAGGACGAGCTGCGGCACGCGGTCTCGTTGGGCACCGGCACCCGGCCCGTCGAGATCCTCGGCGTCCAGATCTCCGGCCTGCGCCCCGAGAGCGTCGAGGTGCAGTGGGTCGACGAGCAGGGCGCGCACCAGCAGGTGCTGCGGTTCCCGCGGCCCGCGCGCGACATCGCCGACCTCGGCGAGCTGCTGCGCCGCGGCCTGTACGCGGGGTTGCGCCTCTAGGGTGTGTCGGTGGCCTTCACCGAGATCGCCGACCGGGTCTGGGTCGCGCGCTACGAGCAGTACGACGTCAACGTGACCCTGGTGGGCGGCTCGTCCGGCCTGCTGGTCGTCGACACGCACGGATCGGCCGCCGCGGCGGCCGACGTGATCGACGACGTCCGCTCGCTCGGCGCCGGCGACGTGACCGGGATCGTCAACACGCACTGGCACTTCGACCACACCTACGGCAACGGCGCGTTCCGGGCGGCGTACGGCGAGGTCCCGATCGTCGCCCACGAGATCGCGGTGGAGGAGCTGGAGCGGTGGGGCGACTCCGACGTCGTCGTGCTGCCGGACCGGACGTTCTCGAGCGCGCTGGTGCTGGACGTCGGCGACCGGCAGGTCGAGCTCGTGTACCCCGGCCGCGGCCACACCGCGGGCGACCTGGTCATGCGGGTGCCCGACGCCGACGTGCTGCTCGCCGGTGACCTCGTCGAGGAGTCCGCTCCGCCGTCGTTCGGCGAGGACTCGTGGCCGATGGACTGGCCGCTGAGCCTCGACGTCGTCCTCGGCCTCAGCACCTCGTCGACGACCGTCGTGCCGGGCCACGGCACGCCGGTGGACCGGGAGTTCGTCGAGGAGCAGCGCAACACCATCGGCATCATCGCCGAGACCATCCGCGACCTGGCCGGGCGCGGCGTGCCCGTCGACCAGGCGCTCGACGCCGGCGAGTGGCCGTGGGAGCGCGACCGGCTGGCGCTCGCCGTCCGCCGCGGCTACGAGCAGCTGCCGAACAGCCAGAAGCGGTTGCCGCTGCTGTGAGCTGCCCCCGTCCGAGCTTGCGAGGACGGGGATCCAGCAGCCGGGTCGAGTGGCCGCGCGAGCGACGAAGGAGCTCGCGACCGGCGTATCG
Source organism: Nocardioides sp. SR21 (assembly GCF_022761125.1). GTDB lineage: Bacteria > Actinomycetota > Actinomycetes > Propionibacteriales > Nocardioidaceae > Nocardioides. The sequence goes on from NZ_JAKWJR010000014.1 coordinate 20,034, forward strand.
AGACCACAGCCGGGGTACGTCGGTGGCATGAGCGAGAACGACGACAACCAGAGCGGCATCGGGGACGAGGACCTCCCCGAGGACCTCCAGCCCACCGACGACAACCCGCTGGCACAGGATCTCGACGAGGACGACGCGAGGTCGCCCGAGGAGCTGGACATGCAGGGCGGCAAGGCCCCCGAGGAGACCGAGGACACGGACGACGCCGACGAGGGCTGACGATCTCGATACGCCGGTCTGGCGCCGGTGTCTCGGTTCTCACAAGCTCGAACCGAGGGCGCTCACGGCGTGCCCTCCCGGGGACTGTCGGCGGGCTCTTCTAGCGTGGCCGGATGAGCACCGACCGCTACGGCACCGACGTCCTGGCCTCCGACTGGCGCGCTCCGAAGCGCGGCCGCGCGGTCGAGGCGCCCGCGGAGCTGGGCGCCGTGGTCGAAGAGGTCACGACGGACTGGTGCGGTGAGATCGTCGCGGTCGACCGCGACCTGCACACGCTCACGCTGGAGGACCGCCGCGGCAAGCGGCGCACGTTCCCGCTGGGCCCTGGCTTCCTGCTCGAGGGCAGGCCGGTGATCCTGGTCGCCCCACCGCGCGGCGGAGCCCCGGCCGCCCCGACGCGCACCGCCTCCGGATCGATCGCGGTCGCCGGCGCGAAGGCCCGGGTCGCGCGGGCCAGCCGGATCTTCGTCGAGGGCCGGCACGACGCCGAGCTCGTGGAGAAGGTGTGGGGTGACGACCTGCGCATCGAGGGCGTGGTGGTCGAGTACCTCGGCGGCGTCGACGACCTCGCTGACCACCTCCGCGACTTCAAGCCCGGTCCCCAGCGCCGAGTCGGCGTGCTCGTCGACCACCTGGTGCGCGGCTCGAAGGAGAGCCGGATCGCCGACGCGATCTCGAGGTCGCCGGTGGGCAAGGACGTCCTGATCGTCGGGCACCCGTTCATCGACATCTGGGCGGCCGTGAAGCCCGAGCGGCTCGGCCTGCAGAGGTGGCCCGACGTGCCTCGCACCATCGAGTGGAAGAAGGGCGTCTGCCAGCAGCTCGGCTGGCCGCACCGCGACCAGGCCGACATCGCCCGCGCATGGAAGCACATCCTCGGCAAGGTCTCGTCCTACAACGACCTCGACCCGGCCCTGCTGGGCCGGGTCGAGGAGCTCATCGACTTCGTCACCGTGAGCTAAGAGGCGCCGCCCGGTCCCCCGACGGGCGGCAAGATCAGCGCTCGATGTCGAGGTCGCGCGGCGGCTGAACGGTGGTCGTCATGGCCCTCACTCCTCTCGGTTGTCGTTGAGGAAGACTCTGCCGCGCATCGGCCGGTCGTTCTGTTCGCTGGCTGACACTGCGGTTGACTGCTTTCCGTGGACTGGCCGCTGCTCGCGTCGCTCGACGCCGACGAACGTCAACGGGTGCTCGATCGAGCACGGCGGCGCGGCTGGGCGCGCGGCGACGTGCTGTGCAACGAGGGCGACCCGTCCGACAGCCTGCACCTGATCGCGTCCGGTCGGCTCGCAGTCCGCGTCTCCACCAGCGAGGGTGAGCACGCGACCATCAACCTGCTCGGCCGCGGCGACTACTTCGGTGAGCTGTCGCTGCTGGAGGGCCAGGCACCGGTGCGCTCCGCGACCATCGTGGCGCTCGAGCCGGCCGAGACGCTGACGCTGTCGGCGGCGGAGTTCCGCGACCTCCGGTCCCGCCACCCGGCGGCGAACCAGCTGCTGCTCGCCCTGCTCGCCCGGCGGGTCGAGGAGCTGTCGGCCCGGCTGCTGGAGGCGACGTACGACGGGCTCGACCGGCGGGTCCACCGTCGGCTGGCCGAGCTCGCGGAGCTGTACGACGACGGGCGCGGCGACCCGGTCGTCGTCCCCCTCACCCAGGAGCACCTCGCCGAGCTGGTCGGCGGGACCCGGCCGAGCGTGAACCAGGTGCTGCAGAGGCTCGTCGCGGAGGGCGTGGTCGAGCTCGGCCGCGGCCGGGTCGTGGTGCTGGACCGGGACTGGCTGGAGGACAACTCAGGCTGAGACCTGGTCGTCCGCCCATCGGGTGGCGCCGAGCCGCTCGAGGATCTCCTGCGCCTGCTGCGCCTGGTCGGCCGCCTCGTCGGCACGGCCCGCGCGGCGGAGCACCGCAGCCAGGTCGGCCCGGCAGAGTGCGACGTTGGGCTCGGAGTGCCACTGCTGGGACAGCGCGATCGCGTCGCGCAGGTGGGTCTCCGCGGCCGCGTCGTCGCCGGCCGAGGCCGCGAGCAGGCCCGCGATCCGGTTGCGCTGCGCGCGGACACCGGCCGGGTGCGCTCCGCTGTGGCTGTCGGCGAGCGCGAGCAGCTCGGCGAGCGAGGCCCGGTCGCCGTCGGCCCACGCGACCTCGGTCGCGACCATCCAGATCAGCGTGAAGTCGTCGTACATGCCGGCGACGGAGTACGCCGTCTCCGCAGCCTGCCGAGCCAGCGCACCTGCCGGGCGGCTGGTGACCTGGGCGTCCAGCGCCCGGTTCAGCTCGACGAAGCAGCGCAGCGACAGGTCGTCGCCGGCGTACCGGGAGTCCTCCATCTCGCTCGGCATCCGCCACGAGGTGCCGCGGGCGCTCGCGATGCGGGCTCGGACGAGCTCGGCCAGTGGCTCGTCGACGATCGCCTCGTCGGCGTACGCCAGCGCGTCGTCCCAGTCGCCGGTGACGAGGCAGGCGAGGGCGAGGTTCGACATCGCGCTGGAGAGCGCGATCGCGACCCCCGCCCGACGAGACACCCCGACCGCCTCGATCCCGTACTCGCGCGCCAGCGCCGCGTCGTCCGACGCCCAGGTGACGTTGAGGTTCACCAGGGCCCGCGAGAGCGTGACGAGCTGGTGCTCGCGGCGGGCCAGCTCCGCGGCGGCGGTGAACACGACGCGGCCCAGCCCGCGCATGCCGCTCACCATGTGGTGCAGGGCGAAGCCGACGTACGCCTCGGCGACGTAGGCATCGTCGCCGTACTGCTCCGCCAGCCGGACGTGCTCGGCCGCATGGTCGCCGAACCCGTGCTGGGTCCGGAGCTTGATCCGGGTCAGCGTCCGGGCGAGCTCGAGCCGCACCCGCGTCGCGTCCTCGCGGTCGCGGAGCGCGTCGTACCGCTCCTGCGCCATCGTCGCCGGCGTCTCGTAGTCGCCGCGCCCGACGGCGATCGCGTAGACCAGGACGCCGACCGCGTCGGCTGCCTTGATCTCGTCGCCGACGGCGTCGAACGCGTCGCGCGCGGCCTCGGCGGGCTCGATCGCGGCGGCCGGGTCCTCGGTGTCCTGAAGGGCGTGGGCGAGCTCGAGCTGGATGTCGGCCTGCGCGACCGGGTCCGTGACGCGAGCCAGCGCGACCCGCAGGTGCCCGGCGGCCTCCCCCGGCGCCCCGAGGGAGCGGGCCCGCTCGGCGGCGCCGCGGAGCAGCTCGATCGCGCGCCCGGTCAGCGCGGGGACGTCCGGGTCCTCCGGTACGGCGTCGATCGCCTCGAGGTGGTGCTGCGCGGCGATGGCGGCGCTCTCGTCGTCGAGCAGCTCGACGACCGCGAGGTGGCCGGCCTTGCGGTCGCGCCGGGACAGGGTGGCGTACGCGACCTGGCGGGCGACGACCTGCACGAACTGGTAGAGCCCCACGTCGCTGTTGAACCGCCCGGTCTCCTGGCGCAGCAGCTGCAGCCGCACCAGCGAGCCGAGCGCCCGGTCCAGGTCGACGACGTCGGGGCAGAGCGCGGCGATCAGGTCGCGCGGGAACGGCCGGCCGACGATGCTGGCTCGGTCGATCACGCGGCGCTGGTCGGGCGGGAGCTGGTCGAGGCGCGCGGAGATCAGCGCCTGCAGCGACGCGGGCGCGCCGATCGCGTCGAGGTCGAGCGGGTCGTCACCGGCGAGGACGTACTGCCCACCACGAGGTACGACGAGGTCGCGGTCGATCAGCGAGCGGACCGTCTCGACCGCGAACAGCGGCATCCCCTCGGACCGCTGCACGAGCGCGTCGCGGACGTCGTGCCCGAGCCCGGCGACCAGGCCGTCGAGCAGCCGGCCCATGTCGCGGTCGGGCAGCGCCTCGAGGTGGACGACGGTCGCGCGCCGGTTCGTCGCCAGCGCGGGGTTGGTCTCCAGCAGCCCGGGCCGGGCCAGCAGCACCACGAAGCACGGGAAGGTGCCGGCGGCGAGCAGGTGCTCGACGAACCGGAGCAGCCCGTCGTCGGCGTGCTGCGCGTCGTCGATGACGAGCGCGACCGGGATGCCGTCGCCGCTGACCCGCTCGAGGAACGTCGCCCAGGCCGCGAACAGGTCCTCGCGCTGGAACGAGCCGACCGCGCCGACGCCGAGCAACGCGGCGATCCGCGGCTCGATCCACGCCCGCTCGTCGGGGTCGGGGACGATGAGCTCGAGGCTGGAGTTGTCGAGCCGGGTGCGGATCGCCTCGGCGAGCGCGTAGAACGCGACGCCCTCGCCGTACGACAGGCAGCGGCCGGTGTGCCAGCGGACGTCGGCGCTGAGGCCGTCGATGTACTTCTCGAACTCCCACGCCAGGCGGGACTTGCCGACGCCGGCCTCGCCGGAGACGACGACCAGCGTGGGCAGGCCGGTCTCCTCGACACGGTGGAAGAGCTCCTTGACCAGCCGCATCTCGCTCTCGCGACCGACCAGCGGCGCCTCGAGTCCGTCGGCGCGCTGGGCGCCGCCGACCGCGGCGACGACGGCGCGGACCGACCACAGCGGCACCGGGTCGGCCTTGCCCTTCATCGGGTGGCTGCCGACGTCGACGTACGTGATCGCCGACGACGTCAGCAGCCGGGTGGTCTCGTCGACCCAGACCTGTCCCGGGGTCGCGGCGGTCTGCACGCGCGAGGCGGTGTTGACCGCGTCGCCCGCGACCATGCCCTGCTGCTCGGCGCCGATGGTGACCGCGACCTCGCCGGTGACGATGCCGACGCGCATCTCGAGGCCCATCGCGGTGATCGTGTCGATCAGCTCGAGCCCGGCACGCACGGCACGCTCGGCGTCGTCCTCGTGCGCGATCGGCACGCCCCACACGGCCATCACCGCGTCGCCGATGAACTTCTCGAGCACACCGCCGTAGCGAGCGACGATCGCGCGGCACTCGTCGAAGTAGCGCGAGAGCAGCTCGCGGACCTGCTCGTGGTCACGACTCTCGGAGAGCTCGGTGAAGCCGACGAGGTCGCCGAACAGCACGCTGGTGATCCGGCGGGAGGCGACCGGCTGGGCCGGCCCGGCGCTCGCGCCGAGCTCGCCGCCGCAGCTGCTGCAGAAGCGCGCACCGGGCACGACCTCGGCCTGGCAGGTGCGGCAGGTCAGTGGCTGGAGGGTCGCCCCGCAGGCGAAGCAGAACCTCGCTCCGGCCGGCTGTCCCGAGGCCCCACAGCTACCGCAGCTCGTCACCGGGTCAGGATGACGCATCAGACCGCGAGCCGGTCGGCAATCACCGTATCCGCCGCGCGGGTCGCGGCCGGAGCGCCGGCCACGGCGGCGAGGAAGTCGGCCCGGCTCAGCCCGAGCAGCACGGTGTCCTCGACCGCCGTGACGGTCGCGGTGCGCGGCAGGTCGCGCAGCAGCCCGATCTCGCCGAGGTACTCCCCGGGCCCCTCGGTGCGCAGGTGGTCGTGGTCGCGGGTCACCTCGACCCGGCCGGACAGGATCACGAAGAAGCCGTCGGCGGGGTCGCCCGTCGACATCACCCGGGCGCCGGCGGCGTACGTCGTGGGCTCGAGCTTGGCGGCCAGCGCCTCGATCGCGGCCGGCGGCAGCGGCGCGAAGATGTCGATCTCGCGGAGCAGGGCGGCGTGCTCCGGCTCGCCGAGCCGGGCATCGAGGCGGGTCATCCGCGGCAGGCTGGCCAGCGTGATCGCGAGGACCGCGATGCCGAGAGCGGCCATCGCGCCGCGCAGACCGAGGAGCTCCACGAGCAGCGGGGCGACCGCGGCGCCGAGCGCCATCGAGCCGATCAGCGAGCTGTCCACGGCGGCGAACACCCGCGAGATGAGCCGCTCCGGCGCGAGCCGCTGCGGGATCGTGTCGAGACCGAGGTTCACCCACGGGTCGGCGAGGCCGATCACGGCGAGCGCCGCGACGGCGACCACCGGGCTCGGGAACAGCGCCATCGCCAGCAGCGGAACCGCCCAGCCGAGCACGCCGTACGCCATGTTGCGGGCGAGCCCGCCCTTGCCGACCAGGCCGAGGACGACCAGGCCGCCGAGCACGGTGCCCAGGCCCATGACGGTGTTGAGGTAGCCGACGCCGGCGGCGCCGGCGTCCAGCACGTGCACCGAGATCAGGACCAGGAACACGGTGAGCGCGCCCCAGATGACGCCCTGCGAGGCGGCGAGCAGGGAGACCGTGCCGAGGTCGCGGTCCCGGCCGAGCTGGGCGAACCCGGCCGTCACCTCACGCAGGAAGGCCTCGCCCTCCTCCGCCTCGGCGGCCGCCTTCTCCTGCGCCGGCGCCGTGACGGCGGCCACCAGGGCGAGCGACCAGAGGAACGTCAGCGCGTTCAGCCAGAACACCGCCTGCACGTCGACGAACGTCAGCAGCAGCGCGCCGATCGCCGGGCCGCTGAACATCGCCACGGTCTCGAGGTTGGAGGTGACGGCGTTCGTCGCGGTCAGCTCGGCCGGGTCGTCGACCAGCCGCGGCACCAGGCCGGACTGGGCGGCGCGGAAGCTCGCCCCGACCCCGGCGGCGAGCAGCGCGAGCCCGAACACCAGCAGCGCGGGACCGTCCGCGCCGATGACGATCGCGCCGGCCGCGACGAGCACCGCGCGGACCGCGTCGTTCGCCATCATGTAGCGCTTGCGGGAGCCGACCCGGTCCGCGACGTGCGCGCCGAGCGGGCCGGCCACCGCGGCGACGACGAACCGCAGCGCCTGGTAGATGCCGACGGCAGCCGCGCCGCCCTCGGTGTAGGCCCACACCATGACCGCGACGCCGTAGGCCCAGTCGCCCATCGTCGAGCCGAAGAACGCGAGCTGGATGCGTCGCAACGAGGGGTTGGCGAGGACCCGCTTGATCGATCCGGACATGACGAACCTCCGTGGCTGCGATGGGGCGCTCCCTGCGGAGCGGGCTCATCGTGGAGCCGACGGAGGTCGTCGTTCTGTCCGGTCGCTGACACAGCAGCGGGTCGGTCCGCTCAGCGGCGGACGGCCTGCCGCGCGATCAGGAGGACCGCGCCCGCCTGGAGGACGCCACCGACGACGCTGACCCCGACCGCGAACTCACCCGATCCGAGCACGAAGCCGGCCAGGTAGAGCGGCGCGGCCCACACGGTGACGTCGCGGCGCGCCACGACCATCGCGATGCCCGCGACCAGCGTGCCGGTGATCGCCATCAGCATCATCGGGCCGAGCACCACGAAGACCGGGCCCTCCTGCAGCTGCGACCAGATGTGCTGGGCGCCCGGCACGACCTGGCCGTCCTCCACGAAGGACGCCGCGACCAGCCGCAGCCCGGCGAACCCGCCACCGCCGACGGCGGCGACGCTCAGCATCGTGGCGGCCGTCGCCGCGAGCCGTGGAGCGCGATCGCGCAGGGCGGCGTACAGCGTCAGCGCCCAGGCGAGCATGGTGACCATCGCAACGAGGTAGACGACCGTCGCGGCGACGTACTGCCCCGGGTCCTCGGCGATCGCCTCGAGCAGGACGGTGGCGTCGTCGCGGGGCAGCAGCCCGGTCGGGTCGAGGGCGTACTGCGCGGCCAGCGCGAGCGGTGACACCACCGAGGCGATCGCCAGCAGGCGCCGGCGGAGCGGGACGGGGTCCGGTACGACGGTGGTGCGGGTGAGCTGCGGGTCGAGGACGCCGGCGCCCAGCTGGATCTCGTTCACGGTGTTCTCCTGAGTGGTTCGGTTCATGGCGAGAACCCTCCGGCGGCGGACGTCCCGCGGGCATCTGCCCGATGTCCCGATCCGCACCCGGGACACCGAACCCTGCTCGCCGGGATCGGTGCGCTGGCAGGATGCCCGCACCATGAGGAACCGGATCGTCCCCGTCGCTACCGCCGCCGGCGGCCTGCTGTGCGTCGCGCTCGCGCTGGTGGTCGCCGTCGACCTCGCCGTGCGCGACGAGTACCGCCCCGAGGTCGACCAGCTCCTCCGCGGCGTGACCGCCGGGATCGCGTACGGCGGCCTCGGCGGCTTCCTCGCCGCGCGCCGACCGCAGCTCTCCATCGGCTGGGTGATGCTGCTGATCGGGTTCAGCAACGCCTTCTCCTCGGCGACCGCGGTGCTCGCCGACCGCACGCTCACCGACGACACGGCCGTGACCGACTGGGCGTTCTGGCTGTCCACCTGGTCGTGGGCGCCCGGCTACGTGCTGGTGCCGACCGTGCTGCTCCTGCTGCTGCCGAACGGCCGACCGTACGGCCGGTTCGGCCGGGCGCTCGTGGCGGTGGCGGCCGCGGGCACGGCGCTGGTCACGCTGGCCTGGGCGGTCACGCCGTACGACCAGCAGGACTACGCGCTGCCGGAGCGGTACGCGCACCTGACCAACCCGGTGGGCATCGACGGCGCCGGCGTGCTGCTGCCGGTGTCGCTCGCCGCGGTGCTCGTGGGCATGGCGGCGGGACTGGTGACGCTGGCCCTGCGGCTGCGCACCTCGCGCGGCCACGAGCGCGAGCAGGTCTACTGGGTGCTCGCTGGCGCGTCGCTGACCGTGCTGCTGCTGGTCGGCGGTTTCGTGTTCGCCGATGCCAGCGATGCGATCATCGCGCTCGCGATGCTGCCGCTGCCGCTGGCGATCACCTGGTCGTCGGTACGCCGGCGCCTGTGGGACCTGGACCAGGTCGTCAACAAGTTCCTCGTGGTCGCGGTCGTGGGCGGCCTCGGCGCCATCGTCGGTGCGGTGCTCCCGGTGCCGGCCGGCCTGGCCGCGGCCGTCGCGGCCGTCGTGGTGCTCCCCGTTGTCGGGCCGGTGCAGCAGGCCGTCAACCGGTTCCTCTACCGCGACGCGACCGAGCCGACCGCGGCCGTGCACCGGCTCGGCGACCAGGTGGGCGCGGCCACCTCGCCCCGCGAGGCACTGACCCGCGTCCTGGAGGTCGTGGCGACCACGCTCGCCGCGGAGGGCGTCGAGGCCCGGCTGACCGACGGCACGGTGGTCGCGTACGGCACGACGGTCGGTGAGCAGGTCACGATCCCGCTGGTGCACCACCAGGTGACCGTCGGCGGGCTCGTGATCGCCGTACCGCCGGGCGGGCTGGGCGCGCGCGGCGAGGCGCTGCTCGGCGACCTGGCCCGGCACGCGGCCGTCGTCGCCCACGCGATCGCGCTGCAGGACGCCGTGCAGCTCTCCCGCGAGCAGGTCGTGGTGGCTCGCGAGGAGGAGCGCCGGCGGATCCGCAACGACCTCCACGACGACCTCGGTCCCCGGCTGGCCGCGACCGCGCTCCAGCTCGAGAACGCCGTCGACATGGTGGTCGACGACCCCGGCCGGGCGGTGCAGGTGCTCGAGCGCGCCACCGGCTACCTGCGTGACGGCGTCGCCGACGTCCGCCGGATCGTCGACGACCTGCGGCCCGCCGCGCTCGACGACCTCGGACTGGAGCAGGCGGTCCGGGAGCAGGCGACCCGGCTCGGCCTGCACGGGCTCGCCGTCACCGTGACGACCGACGGGGACCTGGCCGGGCTGTCGGCCGCGGCCGAGGTCGCGGCGTACCGGATCTGCTCCGAGGCGATGACGAACGTCGCCCGCCATGCCGACGCCCGGCAGCTGCGGGTGCGGCTCGCGCGCGTGCCCGAGGGCGTCACGATCGAGGTCGCCGACGACGGCAGCGGGTTGCCGGACGACCTGGTGCCCGGGGTCGGGCTCGGGTCCATGCACCAACGGGCGGCCGAGCTCGGCGGCACCTGCGTGGTGCAGGGTGGACCGGGCACAGGCACGGCCGTGACAGCGACGATCCCCGTGGAGGCACGATGAGCGAGCAGGCCGAGCTGCGGGTGCTGGTGGTTGACGACCACCCGATGTTCCGCGAGGGGCTGATCGCCGTGGTGGACAGCCTCCCCTGGGCGGCCGTGGTCGGCGAGGCCGGCGACGGCGAGGCGGCGGTCGCGGAGGCGCTGCGCACCCGCCCGGACGTCGTCCTCATGGACCTCCAGATGCCCGGCACCAACGGGCTCGAGGCGACCCGTCGGCTGACCGCCGAGCTGCCGGGGACTGCCGTGGTCGTGCTGACGATGGTCGAGAACGACGAGGCCGTGGCCGCGGCGCTACGGGCCGGAGCCCGTGGCTACTTGGTGAAGGGCGCGAGCAAGCAGGACATCACGCGAGCCCTCGAGGCGGCCGGGCACGGTGACGTGATCCTGGGCGCGGGCGTCGGGGCAGGCGTGCTCTCCCGGCTGACGACGCGGGGTGATGCGCTGGCGCCGTTCCAGCAGCTCAGCGAGCGGGAGCGGGAGGTGCTCGACCTGGTCGCGCAGGGCCTGACGAACGGGGCGATCGCGCGGCAGCTCTACCTGTCTGAGAAGACCGTGCGCAACATCGTGTCGTCGATCCTCTCCAAGCTGCCGGCCGCGACCCGCGCCGAGGCGGTTGCCCGGGCGCGGGACGCGGGGATGGGCGGGGCGTCCGTCTAGCTGCTGCGGAGCGGACGACCCTGCGCGTCCTTGCTGTCGGTCGCGAGGATCATGATGCCGTCGATGAAGGGCCACAGGGCGCCGATGCCGCACGTCAGGATCGTGACGACCAGCTGCCACACGCCGGTCTTCGTGTCGCCGATGTAGAAGCGACCGATGCCGAGCGGGATCAGGATCTGCAGCAGGCCGGCGACCAGCTTGGTCTTGTCGGAATACGGGACGCCGGTGACCGGGTGCACGCCGTACGGCGCGGCCGGGTTCGGGGCGGCGAAGCCGCCGGCCGGCGGGGGCGCGTAACCGCCCTGGGGCTGGCCGTACGGCGGCGGCGCGGGCTGCTGGTAGGGCGGCGGCGGAGGCGGCGCCTGGCCCTCGGCGGGCTGGTTCGGGTCGGGAGTCTCGGGACCTTGGGTCATGGCCACACCCTAGGGCTCTGCCAGGCCCTACGGCAGCAGGTCGCGGACGATCGCGTCGGCGAGCAGCCGGCCGGTGCGGGTCGGCACCAGCCGGTCGCCGTGCTCGGTGAGCAGCCCGCGGCCGACGAGGTCCGGGACCGCGGCGAGGCCGTGGGCGTCCAGCGTGTCGGTCGGCAGGCCATCACGCAGCCGCAGCTCGAGCAGCACCCGCTCGATGCGGCGGCTGTCCTCGTCGAGCACCTCGCGCGCGTGGGCCGGGCTGCGATCGGCGCCGATCCGGTCGGCGTACGCCGCCGGGTGCTTGACGTTCCACCACCGCACGCCGCCGACGTGGCTGTGCGCGCCGGGACCGACGCCCCACCAGTCGCCGCCGGTCCAGTAGAGCAGGTTGTGCCGGCAGCGGCTCGTCGTGTCATCGGGGAGGCCCTTGGCCCAGTTGGAGACCTCGTACCACTCCAGACCCGCCTGGTTGAGCCTCTCGTCGACCAGCACGTACTTATCGGCGAGGTCGTCCTCGTCGGGCATCGGCAGCTCGCCGCGCTTCACCCGGCGGGCGAGGGCGGTGCCCTCCTCGACGATGAGGGAGTACGCCGACACGTGGTCGGGGTTGCTCGCCAGGGCGGTGTCCACGCTGGTCGCCCAGTCCTCGAGGCTCTCCCCCGGCGTGCCGTAGATGAGGTCGAGGCTCACCTGCTCGAAGCCCGCCTGCCGCGCCCAGTCGACGACCTGCGGCACCCGCAGCGGGTCGTGGGTGCGGTCGAGCACCGCGAGCACGTGCGGCAGGGCGGACTGCATCCCGAACGACAGCCGGTTGAACCCGCCCGCGCGCAGCGCCTCCAGTGCGACCAGGTCGACACTGTCCGGGTTGGACTCGGTGGTCACCTCGGCGCCGGGCGCGAGCCCGAACTCGTGGTCGATCGCCCGCACGATGTTGCTCAGGTCGGCCGGGTCGAGCAGCGTCGGCGTGCCGCCCCCGAAGAACACCGTGCTGACCGGCACGTCCACGTCGCCCAGCACCCGCCGGGCCCGGCGTACCTCCGCGATCGCGGTGTCGGCGTACGACGCCCGGCTCGCGCCCGGCCCGAGCTCGTCGGCGGTGTAGGTGTTGAAGTCGCAGTAGCCGCAGCGCACCGTGCAGAACGGCACGTGCACGTAGAACCCGAACGGCCGCTCGCCGAGCCCCGCGAGCGCACTTTCCGGAAGGGACCCGTCCTCGGGGACAGGATCACCAGCGGGCAGGGCGGACGGCATGGCCCGATTCTCCCCCACTCACCGACCCGGTTCACACGGGGACGTTGAGGGAGATGGTGTAGCCGCTGTCGACGGAGCCGGTGACGGCAGCCATCTGGAGCGAGTGGCCGTCGGCGAAGACGTTGTCGCTGTCGAGGCTGACGCGGGCGAGGTTGTCGACGGAGGTGTCGTACCCCTCGGTGGCGTAGACGGTCTCGCAGACGTCCTGCGGGAGGGCGAGCTGGGAGGTGCGCAGCTTGTTCGTGTACGACGTGGCGTCGTCCAGCGACCGGTAGACCTCGAAGTGCATGTGCGGCCAGCGGCCGTCGTAGCAGGCGGGGAAGATCGAGGTGAACTCCACGCGGCCGTCGGCGTCGGTCTCCTGCACGCCGCGCAGGTAGTTCTCGTCGGCGATCTCCTGGTCGTACATGGAGTACCGCCCCTCGCGGTCGCAGTGCCACAGGTAGACCGCGGCACCGGCCATCGCGGTGGCGTCGTCGCCGTTGAGGTCGAGGACCTTGAGCCTGATCGTGACCGGGACACCTTCGGCGACCCCGGACGCCGAGCCGAACGACGTGGTGAGGTCGCTCCGGACGACCCCCGACTCCGCGAGCACGTTCACGCCGTTCGACCCGTCGCCGGGGTACGGGCCGGCGGTCTCCTCGGGGATCTCGCCGTCCGCGACCTGCACCGACGTCTCCCCACCAGCGGGAGGGCCGCCCCGGGTGCTGCTGGACGTGACGGTCTCGGGTTCGTCGGTCCCACAGCTCACTGCCAGCGCGGCCACTCCCGCGGCGCCGAAGACCGCGAGCATCCCTCGCCGGCCCATCCTCTTGTTCCGCTCGACGATGCGAGGCAGGTCGTGGGAGAGGCCGAGGTCGTGGTCTTCGAGTTCTTCCATGTCCCCAGGAGACCCGGCGAGCCTGTGTGGCTCCTGTGCGACCGCAGTGAGCCGTCAGTGGAAGTCCCGCGAGCGGTGCCGGGCCTGGAGCGCCTGCCCGGCCTCGGCGTGCACGGTCTCGATCGCGGAGAGCCGGTCGGCGAGCAGGTTGGTGACGCCGTCGCGCCGCTCGAGGATGCCGCGGATCACCATGCCGGCGGCGCTGTTGGCGACGTTGCGGTAGCGCCGCCACACCCCGACCGTGCAGACCACGTTGAGCATCCCGGTCTCGTCCTCGAGGTTGAGGAACGTGACGCCCTGCGCGGTGCCCGGCCGCTGCCGGTGCGTGACCAGCCCCGCGACGTGCACCCGCCCCGGGGGGACGACGAAGCAGTCGGCGACGGACTTGATCCCGGCCGCCCGCAGCCGGTCGCGCAGGTGCTCGAACGGGTGCCCCCCGGGCGTGATCCCGGTCGCCCACATGTCCGCCATCGTGATCTCGACGTCGTCCATCTCCGGCAGCATCGGCGCGGCCCCGGAGACGCGGATCCCCTCGAGGTGCTCGTCGGTCTCGGTCCAGCCGGCGTTCCACAGCGCCTGCCGGCGCGTGAGACCGGTCCCCTCGAACACGCCCGCGGTCGCGAGCGCCTCGAGCTGGCGCGCATCCAGCCCGGCCCGCCGGGACAGGTCGGCCTGGTCGGCGAACGGCCGCTCCTCGCGCGCCGCCACGATCCGCTCGGCCACGGCCGTGCTGATGCCGCGCACGGAGTCCAGCCCGAGACGTACGGCGTACGACGTGTCGCGCCGGTGCTCCGGGGTCGGGTCGGGTGTGCCCGGCACCCACGGCGCCCACGCGCCGTCCGACAGGCACGCGTCGAGCCCGGTCGGGCCGGGAGGCCTCCCAGAATCGACAGAGTGCTCGAGGTCGGCGGTCGGGCGGGACAGCGCGAGGTCGGGGCGGAGTACCTCCACGCCGTGCCGGCGCGCGTCGTGCACCAGCGACTGCGGCGAGTAGAACCCCATCGGCTGCGCGCGCAGCAGCGCGGCCAGGAACGCGCCCGGGTAGTGCAGCTTGCACCACGAGCTCGCGTAGACGAGCTTGGCGAACGACAGCGCATGGCTCTCGGCGAAGCCGAAGTTCGCGAACGACAGGATCTGCAGGTAGATCGCGTCCGCCTGTGCCCCGACGATGCCCTTCTCGGCCATCCCGGACATCAGCTTCGCCTTCACCGACTCGATCCGCTCGACGCCGCGCTTGGAGCCCATCGCCCGGCGCAGCAGGTCGGCCTCGTCGCGGTTGCAGTCGCCGAGCGCCCGCGCCATGTCCATCAGCTGCTCCTGGAAGAGGGGTACGCCGCGGGTGCGCTCCAGGACCGGGATGAGCAGCGGGTGGGCGTACTCGACCGGCTCGCGTCCGGTCGCGCGGCGTACGTAGGGATGCACCGCGCCGCCCTGGATCGGACCGGGCCGGATCAGCGCGATCTCGATCGCCAGGTCGTAGAACTCCCGCGGCTGCAGCCGCGGCAGCGTGCCGATCTGGGCGCGGCTCTCGACCTGGAACACGCCCACCGAGTCGGCGCGGCAGAGCATGTCGTAGACCGCCGACTCCTCCTTGGGGATCGACGCGAGCGTCCAGTCCTCGCGGAGGTGCTCGCGGACGATCACCATCATGTGGTCGAGCGCGCTGAGCATCCCGAGCCCGAGCAGGTCGAACTTCACCAGCCCCATGAACTCGCAGGCGTCCTTGTCCCACTGCAGCACCGTGCGCTTCTCCATCCGCGCCCGCTCGATCGGCACCACCTCGCCGATCGGCCGCTCGGTGAGCACCATCCCGCCGGAGTGGATGCCGAGGTGCCGCGGCGCCCCGAGGAGGCCGTTGGCGAGGTCGACGACCGGAGCGGGTACGTCGTGCTCGCCGCCCTCACGCACCGCCACCTCGGTCCACGAGGTGACCTGCTTCGACCAGGCGTCCTGCTGGCCGGGCGAGTGACCCAGCGCCTTCGCGGCGTCGCGGACCGCCATCTTCGGCCGGTAGCCGACGACGTTCGCGACCTGGGCGGCGTTGTGCCGGCCGTACTTCTCGTAGACCCACTGGATGACCTGCTCCCGCTTGTCGGAGTCGAAGTCGACGTCGATGTCGGGCTCCTCCTCGCGGTGCTGGGAGATGAACCGCTCGAACGGCAGCCGGTAGAAGACCGGGTCGATCGCGGTGATGCCGAGCGCGTAGCAGACCGCCGAGCTGGCCGCGGATCCCCTGCCCTGGCAGAGGATCCCGCTCTCCCGGGCGAACTCCACGATGTCGTGGACGATCACGAAGTAGCCGTCGAAGTCCTTCTCCGCGATCACCTTCAGCTCGTGCTCCACCCGCTCGCGCGCCTCGTCGACGTGGGGTTCGTTGGCGTACCGGATCGCGAAGCCCCGCTCGGTCAGCTCGCGCAGCCAGCCGGACGGGGTCCAGCCGTCGGGCACGAACTTCGGCAACCGCGGGCTGGCCTTCTGGAGGTCGAACGCGACCTCGTCGGCGAGCACGACGCTGCGCTCGACCGCGCCCGGGTAGCGCGCGAACCGGCGCGCCATCTCCGCGCCCGAGCGCAGGCTGGCCAGCCCCGACGCCGGCAGCCAGCCGTCCATGTCGGCCAGGCTGCGCCGGGCGCGGACGGCGGCCATCGCGCCGGCCAGCCGGTGCTGCTCGGGCCGGGCGTAGTGGACGTTGTTGGTGGCGACGTACGGCAGCCCGTGGTCACGCGCGAGCCGGGCGAGCACGTCGTTGTGGGCGCTGTCGGTGGGGTGCCCGTGGTCGATCAGCTCGACCGCGACGTTCTCGTGACCGAACAGCGCGGTCAGTCGGTCCAGCTCGGTGGCGGCGTATGACGGACCACGGGTCAGCGCCTGGCGTACGGCGCCCTTGCGGCAGCCGGTGAGCACCAGCCAGTGCCCTCCCCGTCGACCACCGCCGCGCTCGGCGAGCTCGCCCAGGTCGTAGACCGGCTTGCCCTTCTCGTCACCGCGCAGCTGGGCGTCGGTGATCGCGCCGGCCAGCCGGTGGTAGCCCTCGACCCCGCGCGCGAGCACCAGCAGGTGGCCGCCCTCCGGGTCGGGCACGCCGTTCTGCGGCTTGGTCAGCCCGAGCGACAGCTCGGCGCCGTAGATCGTCTTCAGCCCACCGTGCAATTGCGCCGTTTCCGCAAAGAGGGGTGCGCCGTAGAACCCGTCGTGGTCGGTGATCGCCAGCGCGTGCAGCCCGAGCCGGAGCGCCTCGAGCACCAGGTGGTCGGGGCCGCTGGCGCCGTCGAGGAAGCTGAAGTTCGAGTGGCAGTGCAGCTCGGCGTACGGCGTGACCGGTCCGGTCGGCCGCTCGACGTCGACCTGCTGCTGCTTGCGCTTGCGCTGCGAGATCGGCGCCTCGGGGTCCTGGGGCGTGTTGACCCGGCCGGAGAGCCGCTTCTCGAGCTCGCCCCAGGAGATCGCGGGGTTGGACCAGCCCATCAGTCGTACGCAGCTTCCGTGAACCAGACCCCGTCGTCCCACGTCATCAGCCAGGCCCGGCCGTCCACACCGACCACCTGGAAGCGGGCGACCCTCCTCGGGGTGGCCTCCCACCACAGCTCCTCGACCGGCCACGGCCCGGCCCAGGCGGCGACCGGCTGCCAGTCTCCGGACGGGCCGGGACGGAACCGCTCCGGCTCGCACGTCACCCCACCGCGCTCGTCGACGCCGACCGTGCTGCCGCCCGGGCCGACCATGGCGGCCGACCAGGGACTGGCCAGCACCCGCGAGGGCGCGGGTGGCGGGATGCTGCCCGGCCACGGCGGACCGGTCGGCCGCAGTCCGGCCGGCCGCTCGCCCCACGGCACCAGCACCTGCCGGTCGGCCGGCGCGCGGCCGCCCTGGAGCACGGGACGGACCACGGCCTCGTGCCCGAGCATCCCCTGCACGCGCGCGATGCCGCGCTCGACCCGCTCGTCGGTGCCGCCCCAGAGACCGTCGGCGTGCACGGCGTCGGGCACGACGGTCAGCGGCGTGATCATGATCCGGTCGACGGGCGCGCGCACCTCTCCGGCGCGGAACCCGCCCTGCAGCTGCCAGTGCAGCCGGTCGACCAGATCGGCGGCGGTGAACCAGCGCGGGTGCAGCCACACCCGCGCCGACGCCGGCTCGGAGGAGCCCTCGCAGCGCGCCTCGACCAGCACCTCGGTGCAGACCAGCCCGAGCCGGGCCAGCTGGTCGACGACCCGGTCGGCGGTCTGCCGGACGCTGAAGCTGATCGTCTCGGCGTTGTCGAGCGGCGGCTCGAAGTCGACGTGGCAGGCGAGGTCGGGGGGCGGGGTGCGCGGCGCGAGCGCCTCGGCGCCGTCGCCGCTCACGACCCGGTGCACCCACGCGACCTGCCGCCCGAACCGGTCGCGTACGTCGACCGCTGACAGGTCGGCCAGGTCCCCGAGCGTGCGCAGCCCGAGGCGCTTCATCAGGCTGACGGCGTCCCTGCCTTCCGGGGAGTCCTCGACCACCTCGACCGGCAGCCCGCGCAGGAACGGCACGGACTCCCCCGGCTCGACGACCAGGCAGTCCTGTCGCTCGGCGTGCCGCGCCGCGTGCTCGGCGGTGAACAGCTCGTCGGCCACGCCGAACCGGCAGTCCCACACGCCGAGCCCGACCAGCCGCTCGGCGAGCAGCGCGGCCCCGGCCGGCTCTCCCCCGTGGAACCGGCCCGGCGCCCGCACCGCCAGCAGCCCCGGACGCAACGGGGTC
This sequence comes from Nocardioides sp. SR21, assembly GCF_022761125.1. GTDB lineage: Bacteria > Actinomycetota > Actinomycetes > Propionibacteriales > Nocardioidaceae > Nocardioides. The sequence goes on from NZ_JAKWJR010000014.1 coordinate 37,881, forward strand.
ACGCCCGGCCGGACCTCCTCGACCGCCGCCAGCACCGGCTCGAACGCGCGGGCGTCACGGTCGGGGGCGGCGGCGTACACCTTGAGCTCGGGGCAGCGGCCCTGCGCGTCGCGGCGGCGCATCCCGCGGCGTACGCCGGAGGTGCGGGCCGCGGCGTTGCTCGCGACCACCCGGTTGGCGTGGAACACCGCCGCCGGGAGGTGGGTGGGCAACCCGTCCTCGGCCAGCGCGGCGACGACCGGCCAGTCCGGGCACCAGGCGACCATGACCCTCAACTCGCAGCCTCCGCGACCGGGGCGAGGCCCTGCTGGAACGACGGGTCCTCCGCCCTGCGGTAGGTCTGGTCCTCTGCGGGGAACCACAGCGCCCCGCGCCGCGGCGGCGCCGACCCGCGCTGGGCCTCGACCAGGATCCGGCGGGCGCGCAGGTGGCCGTGGCCCTCGCCGACACCGCTCCAGGCGGGCGACCGGGTGGTCAGCCGCACCTCGGCGCGCGGCCAGTCACCGAGGACGACCAGTGCGGCCGATCGCTTGCGCAGGCGGGCGCCGAGCTTCGCCGCGACCTGCTCGGGCACCCGGCCGGGCGGCTTCACCAGCACCACGGTCACGACGTCGACCAGCGCGCCGATCACCTCGAGCCACTGCTCGCCCGGCTCCGGCACCAGCACCGTGCGGTCGAGGTCGACCCCCAGCGCGCGCGCCGCCTCCGCGCCGAAGTCGCTCACCCCGACCGCGGCCGCCCAGCTCCCGGCCTTCGACGGCCCGGCCAGCAGCGCCAGCGCGAGGCTGGCGCTGTCGACCGCGTAGCTGCCGCCCGCGCGCAGCTGGACAAGCCCGGTGAGCGCCGGATGGGTCTCCAGCGGCAGCCGCGGCAGGCCGTCCTGCATGCCCGCCATCCGGCTGCGCAGCTGCGCGATCGTGTCGAGGGTGGCCGGTGCTGGAGTCACACCCCAGTATCGAACATGTGTTCGAACAGGTCAATCGGTGATCGAGCTCCGCCTCGCGTTCCCGATCAGTTGTAGAACGCGTCGATCCGGTCCTTGTTGTTGCCCTCGACGACGTTGCGCTTCACCTTCATCGACGGGGTGAGCTCGCCGGACTCGATGGTCAGGTCGTGGTCGAGGATCTCCCACTTCTTGATGGTCTCCCAGCGGTTCAGGCGGGAGTTCAGCTCGTCGATGTAGCCGCTGACCATCGTCTTGACCGCGTCCGAGCCGACGATCTCGGTGTACGACTTGCCGGCCTGGCCGTTCTCCTCGGCCCACGCGGCGATGGCGTCCGGGTCGAGGGTGATCAGCGCGACGACGAAGTTGCGCTCGCTGCCGAACACCAGGAACTGGCTGGTGTAGGGGCAGATCGCCTTGAACTTCGACTCGATCGCCGTCGGGGCGACGTACTTGCCGCCCGAGGTCTTGAAGAGGTCCTTGATCCGGCCGGTGATGGTGAGGAAGCCGTCGGCGTCCAGGCTGCCCTTGTCGCCGGTGTGCAGCCAGCCGTCGGCGGTCAGCGTCTTCGCGGTCTCCTCCGGCAGGTTGTGGTAGCCGGCCATGATGTGCGGACCGCGGAGCATGACCTCGTCGCCCTCGCCGATCTTGACCTCGCTGCCCGGGAGCGCGGGGCCGACCGAGCCGATCTTGTAGCTGCTCGGGTGGTTGACCGTCGCGCCGGCGGCGTTCTCGGTCATGCCGTAGCCCTCGAGGATGAGGATGCCGGCGGCGTGGAAGAACGCCGCGATCTCGGAGTTCAGCGCCGCGGAGCCGGAGATGAAGAACCGGACCCGACCACCGAAGCGGGCGCGCACCTTGCTGAACACCAGCTTGTCGAACAGCCCGTGCTGGAGGTTGAGCAGCGCCGGGACCTTCTTGCCCTCCAGCTTGAGCTGGTCGACCTTGATGCCGACCTCGAAGGCCTTGTTGAAGATCTTCTCCTTGGCACCGCCCTCGGCGGCCTGCATGGTGACGATCCGGCTGTGCGCCTTCTCGAAGATGCGCGGCGCCGCGCCCATGAACGTCGGCTTCACGATCGCGCAGTTGTCGACGATCTTCTCGACCCGGCCGTCGACCGCGGTCGCGAAGCCGCAGGCGAGCTGCGCGGACAGCAACACCTTGCCGAACGAGTGCGCCATCGGCAGCCACAGGAACTGCAGGTCGTCCTCGTGCAGGATGTCCTGCACCTGGATCGCGGTGCCCTCGTAGACCCACGAGCGGTGCAGCAGCCGGACGCCCTTGGGCCGGCCGGTGGTGCCGGAGGTGTAGATCAGCGTCGCCAGCTGGTCGGGCGCGATCGCGCGCGAGGTCTCCTCGACCACGCCGGGGTGCTCGGCGAGGTAGGCCTCGCCGAGCTTCGCGAGGTCGTCGAGACCGATCACCCAGTCGCCGTCGACGGCGCCGTCGAACGTGACGACCTTGCCGACGTGCGGCAGCTCGGCCTTGTGCTCCTTGAGCTTGGCGATCTGCTCGTCGTCCTCGGCGAAGACGACCTTGCTCTCCGAGTCGCCGAGGATGTACGACGTGTCCTCGGAGTTCGTGGACGGGTAGACCGTGGTGGTGGCGCCGGCGGCGCACATGATCGCGAGGTCGGCCAGGATCCACTCGTAGCGGGTGCCGGACACGATGCCGACGCGCTGCTCGGACTGCAGGCCGAGCGAGAGGAGGCCGGCCGCGAGCTTCTCGACCAGGTCGCCGACCTGCGTCCAGGAGACCGACTCCCACGCCTCACCCCGCGGATAGCGGAACGCCTCCTTGGGGCCGGAGGCGGCTACACGGTCGAGGAACTGGACCGCGACGTTCTGGGTCAGGTTGTCGACGAAGGACGAGTCGAAGTTGGGCGCCTGGCTGGCCTGGGCGGTCATGGTCACTCCTGCGAGGTGGCCGAGAGGAACGGGGTTGCGGAGTAACCTAGATCACGATTCCAACTCGCGGGTAGCAAGTACCGACTTCGACACGAGCCTCCGGAACATCGCGCTCACCGTGACGCCGTGGCCGGGCCGGTGCACGACCCGGATCTCGTCGCCTGCCGCGACCTCGCCCTCGACCACGACCCGCAGGTACGGACCCGGCCGGGCGGCCTCGGAGAAGCGCCTGGCCCACCCACGGTTGTCGAGACCGTTGACCCGCAGCCAGGAGCTGAACGTCTGGCACGGCGTGCGAATGCCGGCGACCTCGAGCTCCGCCGACCCGATCAGCCACCGCTCACCGATCTCGGCCTCGTTGACGTCGATGCCGGAGGTGGTGAGGTTCTCGCCGAAGAACCCGTCCGGGAGGTCCCGGCCGAGCTCGCGGCCCCAGAGGTCGAGGTCCTCGCGCGCGAAGGCGTACACCGCCTTGTCCACCCCGCCGTGGTGCTTGCGGTTCGACACCTGGTCGCCGTCGAGACCGAGGGACCGCACCGCGACCCGGCCGGTCACGGGGTCCTTCTGGATGGCGGTACGCCGCCCGCGGGTCCACGACACCTCGCGCGGCGTACCGACGTTCACCGACACGACGATGGGGGCGGGTGTCACCACGCCCCCATCGTCGCAGGCGTCAGGGAGCCGTCGTGACGGTGACCAGCGGGTCGGCGGCGTCGCCGGTACTCGTCACGTACGTCGCCGCCGCGGCGTCACCGAGCTGCGCGCGCAACCAGAGCGCCGCCCAGCGGGCCGCCTCGTCGATGCTCGCCGACTGGCTCAGCGACTGCGGCCCGACCTCGGCGTCGGCGCCCGACGGGTTCTGGGTGTTGGTGATCCCGTAGTGGTTCGCACCGCTCAGCCGGACGATCTGCTTCGGGCCGCGCTGGATCTTCGCGTAGGTCGTCTCCGCCTGCGCGGGCTCCGCGACGCCGTCCTCCTGGCCCTGCACCAGCTGGACCGGGATCTTGTTGTCGACGTTCGCGTACGAGCCCAGGAACTCGTTGTGGGTGCCGTAGAACGACCCGGCCTTCACCTGGCTCGGCAGCGTGAACGACAGGCCGGTGCAGAACGGGATCGAGCACTTGCTCTCGGCGATCGACAGGCCGGTCGCGCCACCGAAGGAGTGGCCGAGCAGCACCAGCGTGCTGGTGTCGATGTGGCTCTTCAACGGCGAGGTCGCCAGCGCGTTCTCGCTGGTCATCCAGCTGAGCGTCTCGCCGATCTGGCTGGTCGAGGTGTAGTAGTCGAGACTGAAGAAGTTGAGGCGCCGGTGGTTCGGCGTCACCACGATGAAGCCGTACGACGCGACCTCGGCGGCGTACTCCGAGTAGTGCATCCGGTGCACCTTGCCGCCCTGGAGCAGCAGCGCGACCGGCAGCGTCCCGGTGACGTCGGTCGGGTAGTAGACGTTGGTGCCGTCGTTGGTGATCTGCGACTGGTACGTCGAGACCGGCACCTGGGTGACCGGCGAGACCACGTCGGCCTGGGCGGCGAGGGGCGCCGCCACCGGCACGGCGAGGCCGGCGAGCGCGAGGGTCAGGGCAGCGAGAACAGAACGTCGTCGGGGGGCCGAGGCCATGCTGTGCACCTTCCGTAGATGATATATCGTGCACAGATTGGCGACTGCCCGGTCGCCGCGCCTAGCCCTGGTCTCGCCGGTCGAGATCAGTCCTGGACGGACTTCACGATCGCCACGCAGCGGGTGAGGTACTCGTCGTCCGGCGTCTGCCGCCGGGTGCCCGGCGGGTCCTGGAGCCGCCACAGCGCGTTGACCAGCATCCGGAGGATGACCCAGTCGCGGGCGCGGTCCTCGTCGAGCCCGGCCGCGTCGACCACGGCGTGGAAGCGCGCCCGGACCCCTCGCCTGATTCCCTGCCCAGGAGGGGCTGCGAGCTCGTCCCAGCGGTTCCAGAGCAACGGCGCGACCTCGTAGTGCGGGTCACCGCTGAGCGGCTTCGGGTCGATCGCCAGCCACGGTTCCCGGTCGCCCGCCAGCACGTTCGCGTAGTGCAGGTCCGTGTGGACCAGTCGGCCGTCGGTGTCCTCGTCCGCGGCGAACCTCCGGCCGAGCGACACCGCCTGCTCCACCAGCCGCCGCGGCAGCGGGGCGTCGCGCGGCAGCCCGGCCAGCTCATCGCTCCAGCGGCGTACGCACGAGGAGAGCGTGACCAGCTGCGGCGGCGCCGGGACGTGCAGCCCGGCGTACAGCCCGCCGACGATCTCGCAGGCCTCGACGTCCCACAGCTCGCCGAGGTCCTCCCGATGCAGCCGCTCGAGCAGCAGCGCGAACCGGTGCGGGTCGGCCCGGAGGAGCTGGACGGCGCCGCGGCCGTGCCAGTGCTGGAGCGCGAGGTGCTCGTGCTCGGCCTCCCAGTGCGGCCAGCCGACCTTGAGCGCCGCCGGCCGCCCGCTCGTCGTGCGCACCGGCACCACGACCGCGCAGAACCCGTGGGTCGCCTCGCCGTCGACGCTCAGCTCCCACTCCTCGACGAGGCCGCGCAGCAGCGCCGGGAGCCGGTCGAGCCAGGCCGCGAACTCCGGGCCGCGCGCGGCGTACGCCAGGAACGACTCAGGAAGCTGCACTACTTCTTGGTCTTCTCCGTCGGCTGGGTCGTGGAGAGCGCCGCGACGAAGGCCTCGGGCGGGACCTCGACGGTGCCGATGTTCTTCATCCGCTTCTTGCCGGCCTTCTGCTTCTCGAGCAGCTTGCGCTTGCGGGAGATGTCACCGCCGTAGCACTTCGCGAGGACGTCCTTGCGGATCGCGCGGATGTTCTCGCGGGCGATCACGCGGGCGCCGATGGCGGCCTGGATCGGGACCTCGAACTGCTGCCGCGGGATGAGCTCCTTGAGCTTGCCGGCCATCATCACGCCGTACGCGTAGGCGGCGTCCTTGTGCACGATCGCCGAGAACGCGTCGACCGGCTCGCCCTGGAGCAGCACGTCGACCTTCACGAGGTCGGCCGCCTGCTCGCCGGAGCGCTCGTAGTCCAGCGAGGCATAGCCCTTGGTGCGCGACTTCAGCTGGTCGAAGAAGTCGAAGACGATCTCGCCCATCGGCAGCGTGTAGCGCATCTCGACGCGGTCCTCGGACAGGTAGTCCATGCCCTGGAGGGTGCCGCGCTTGGTCTGGCAGAGCTCCATGATCGTGCCGATGTAGTCGCTCGGGCTCAGGATCGTGGCGCGGACGACGGGCTCGCGCACCTCCGCGATCTTGCCCTCGGGGAACTCGCTCGGGTTCGTGACCTCGAACTCCGAGCCGTCGTCCATCAGCACGCCGTAGACGACGTTGGGCGCGGTCGAGATCAGGTCGAGGTTGAACTCGCGCTCGAGCCGGTCACGGGTGATCTCCATGTGGAGGAGCCCGAGGAAGCCGATCCGGAAGCCGAAGCCGAGGGCGCCGGAGGTCTCGGGCTCGTAGGTGAGCGCCGCGTCGTTGAGCTGCAGCTTCTCGAGCGCCTCGCGCAGGTCGCCGAACTGGTCGCCGTCGATCGGGTAGAGGCCCGCGTAGACCATCGGGTTGGGGTGCTTGTAGCCGCCGAGCGACTCCGTGGCGCCGCCGTGCTGGGTGGTGACCGTGTCACCGACCCGCGACTGGCGGACGTCCTTCACGCCGGTGATCAGGTAGCCGACCTCGCCGACACCGAGCTCGCCCGCCTTCACCTGCTCGGGGCTGATCACGCCGAGCTCGAGGAGCTCGTGGGTGGCACCGGTCGACATCATCTTGATCCGGTCGCGGTGGTTGAGCTTGCCGTCGACGACCCGGACGTAGGTGATCACGCCGCGGTAGGTGTCGTAGACCGAGTCGAAGATCAGCGCACGGGCCGGCTGGTCGGCCTCGCCGACCGGCGGCGGCGTCTCCTTGACGATGTGGTTGAGCAGGGCCTCGACGCCGAGGCCGGTCTTCGCGCTGACCTGGAGCACGTCGCTCGGGTCGCAGCCGACCAGGCCGGCGAGCTCCGCGGCGTACTTCTCCGGGTTCGCGCTCGGCAGGTCGATCTTGTTGAGCACCGGGATGATGTGCAGGTCCGCGCCCATGGCGAGGTAGAGGTTCGCCAGCGTCTGCGCCTCGATGCCCTGCGCCGCGTCGACGAGCAGGATCGCGGCCTCGCACGCCTCGAGCGAGCGGGAGACCTCGTAGGTGAAGTCGACGTGCCCGGGGGTGTCGATCATGTTCAGCACGTAGGTGCCCGGCTCGGCGCCCTCGTCGTTGCCGGCGGGGACGGTCCAGGGCATCCGGACGGCCTGGCTCTTGATCGTGATGCCGCGCTCGCGCTCGATGTCCATCCGGTCGAGGTACTGCGCCCGCGCGGCGCGCTCGTCGACCACGCCGGTCAGCTGGAGCATCCGGTCGGCCAGGGTCGACTTGCCGTGGTCGATGTGGGCGATGATGCAGAAGTTGCGGATGATCGCCGGGTCGGTGTGGCCAGGCTTCGGCGCGTTCAGGTTGGGCACAGACGTCTCTCGGTCATGCGAACTGGGGACGTTCCAGTCTCCCACAGGACCGTGCGCGGACCTGCGTCCGCGAGGATGTGCGGCGTGAGCGCCGTACGCCTTCCCACGACCATCCCGCACGGCCGGACCGCCCGCAGGCTCGAGTGGCCGCACCTGCCGCCGCACGTCCGCGCGGTGATCGAGCAGCGCTGCGGCTCGCCGGTGACGTCCGCGGAGTCGCAGGGCGCGGGCTTCACGCCCGGCTTCGCCTCCGTGCTGACGTGCGAGGACGGGTCGCGGCACTTCGTGAAGGCAGCGTCGCTGAAGGCGCAGCGGATGTTCGCGGAGGCCTACCGGGAGGAGGCCGCCAAGCTGGCCGCCCTGCCCGAGGGCACCCCGGCGCCGCGGCTGCTGTGGACCCACGACGCCGACGACTGGATGGTGCTCGCCACGGAGTACGTCGACGCCACCCAGCCCCAGCGACCGTGGCGGGCCGCGGACCTGGAGCGCTGCCTGGAGATGACCGCGGCCGCCGCCGAGCTGCTCACGCCGGCACCCGCCGGGCTCGAGCTGCCGACCTTCGCCGAGGAGTACGCCGACTGGCCCGCCCTCTGGGACCGGGTGCGCCTGTCCCCTCCGGACCTCCCCGGGCTGGCCGAGCACCTGGACGAGGCGGCGGAGCTCGCCACCCGGTTCCCGGAGGTCACCGCGGGCGCCACCGTCGTCCACATGGACATCCGTGACGACAACGTGCTGCTGGTCAGTGACGGCCGGACGCTGCTGTGCGACTGGAACTTTCCGGTCGCCGGTGCGGCCTGGCTCGACACCGCGCTGCTGATGATCGGCCCGCGGGGTGACGGCCACGACGTGGACGCCCTGCTGGCCGCCTCGCCGGTCACCCGGGGCGTCCCGGCCGAGTCCCTCGATGTCGTGCTCGCACTGGTCACGGGCTACTTTCTGTTCTCGGCGGCGCAGCCGGTGCCGCCGACCTCGCCGCACGTGCGCGACGCCCAGCGTTGGCAGGGCGAGGTGTGCTGGGCCTGGCTGGCCGAGCGGCGCGGGTGGGCCTGACTGGTTCGAGACGGGCCGGATTTGGGCGGCGGAGCGGGCCTGCGCTAACCTTTTACGTCGCGTGTCTGGCTGTCCGCACGCCGTACGCACCACAGACATATCCCGTAACCACATCGACGACGAAGGCGCATCTAGTGGCGAACATCAAGTCCCAGATCAAGCGGAACAAGCAGAACGAGAAGCGTCACGAGCGCAACAAGGCCGTCAAGACCGGCCTGAAGTCCGCCGTCCGCAAGTTCCGCGAGGCCGCCGAGGCCGGCGACAAGGAGGCCGCGGTCACCCTCGGCCGCGACGCCGCCAAGAAGCTCGACAAGGCCGCCTCCAAGGGCGTCATCCACAAGAACCAGGCCGCGAACCGCAAGTCCGCGATCGCCAAGAAGGCCGCCGCTCTCTGAGCCAGCCTTCCGGTCGGCCCGTCAGAACTCCGGTTCTGGCGGGCCGTTCTGTATGTGAGCTGCCCCCAGCCTGGGCCTGAGCCTGCGAAGGATCGAGGAGCGACCGGCGTATCGAGATCGGTCGGCTCCAGGCGGAGCTACCGCGGGTCGCGGAGCTCGGTGATCGTCAGGACCAGCCGCTCGAGCGTGTACGCCGGGTCGCTCGCGGCGCCCTTGATGTCGGCGTCGGCGGCCGCGATCGCGCGGATGGCGCGGGCGATGCCGCCGTCGGACCAGCCCCGCGACTGGTCGCGGATCGTGCGCAGCTTCCACGGCGGCACGCCGACCTCGCGGGCGAGGTCCGCCTCGCGCATGCCGCGCGGCGCGGACTTGTAGCGGGCCACGCCGCGGGCGCCGCCGGCGAACGCGGAGGTGACCAGGACCGGCGCCGTACCGCCGTCGAGAGCCCAGCGCAGCTCCTCGAGCGCCGCGGTGCGCCGACCCCAGAACGCCGCGTCGGCCACGGCGAAGGACTTGGCCTCGGCGCGACCGCCGAAGTACTGCTTCACGCGGGCCTCGGTCAGCGGCTGGCCCGGGAAGTCGTTGGCGAGCTGGTGCGCGGCGGCCGACAGCGAGCGGAGGTCCTGCCCGACGGCCTGGACCAGGAAGTCGGCCGCCTCCGAGTCGATGGTCGAGCCGTGGCGGCGCACCTCGGCGGCGACGAAGCCGGGGAACTCCGAGGGCCGCAGCTCGCCGGACTTCGACTCGGTCACGGCGGGCAGCTTGCGGAGCTTGGTGAGCGTGCCGCTGCCCTTCTGGCCGCCGCCGTGGACCAGCACCAGGGCGACGTCCTCGGACGGTGCGGCGACGTAGCCGAGCAGCCCCTCGATCGACTCGTCGGGGAGGTTCTCCAGGTTGCGGACCACGACGCAGCGGATGCTCGAGAACAGCGACGGCGCCGAGAGCTCGCCGAGCGTGGCGAGGGTCAGGTCGGAGGCGAGGGTCTCGGAGAGCTCCGACTCGGCGTCGTGGTGACGAACGGCATCGCGGACCGCGGTGACGGTGCGCTCGTTGAGGAACTCCTCCTTGCCGGTCACCAGGGTGATCCGGCCGAGGACGTCTGCCGCGCGAGGTGAGCCTGCCATGGTGCGGCAACCCTAACGGGTGCCCACCGACAGTCCGCCGCCGTCCTCGACGACCGCGACGTCGCCGTCCAGGTCGGTGCGCAGCACCTGGGTGCCGGCGTCAGCGAGGGGCTCCAGCGTGGTCGCCGCGGGGTGCCCGTAGTCGTTGTCCTCCCCCACCGAGACCAGCGCGATCCGGGCGCCGAGGGACAGCAGCCAGTCCTCGTCCTGATAGCGGCTGCCGTGGTGCGGCACCTTGAGCACATCGACGGCCAGGCTCGGGTACGCCCGCGCCAGCGCGGCCTGTCCTTCGGGCTCGAGGTCCCCGGTCAGCAGCATCCGCACGCCGCGCACCTCGACGAGCAGCACCACGCTGGCGTCGTTGGCGGTGCTGCCGTCGCCCGGTCCCGACGTCGGGGAGTCCGGCGGCGGCCAGAGCGCCTGGAGGGACACCTGGCCGACGCTCCGGACGCCGCCGTACGGCGCGGGCTCCGGGTCGGCGACGGCGTCGACCTCGGCCACCCCGGCGGGCGGGTCGAGCAGCCGCGTGGTCTCGACGGCGCCGACCGAGCGGCCGTCGTAGACACCGCTGATCCCGTCGACGTGGTCGGCGTGGAAGTGGGTCAGCACGAGCAGCGGCACCTGGGTGATCTCCAGCCGGTCCAGGCAGGAGTCGACCGCGTGCGGGTCCGGACCGGCGTCGACCACGACCGCCGCGTGCGGGCCGGCGTTGAGCACCAGGGCGTCGCCCTGCCCGACGTCGCAGGCGACCAGGAGCCAGCCGTCCGGCGGCCATCCGGGCGTCGGCGGCCGGACCAGCACGCCCGCGACCAGCAGCACGCAGCAGCCGAGGCCGGTCACCGGGCGGCGTAGCAGGTGCGGCCCGGCGAGCGCGATCGCGGCGACCAGCACCGTGAGCAGGACGAGCGCACCCGCGCTGGTCCCCCACCCGACCGCTGCCGTGGGCAGGTCGGCGCAGCGGGTCGCCACCGCGACGATCCACGCGACGCACCAGCCCGCGAGCGTGCCGAGCAGCCGGCCGCCACCCGGCCAGAGCAGGCCGACCAGCCCACCGGCGAGACCCAGGACCGTGGCCGGCGCGACCGCCGGCGCGGCGGCGAGGTTCGCTGCCACCGCGACCAGGCTGACCTGCCCGGAGATCGCGGCCACGACCGGCGTGCAGGCGAGCTGGGCGGACGCGGGGATCGCGATCGCCTCGGCGACCCAGCGGGGCAGCCAGCGCGCCATCGCGTCGCGCCATCCCGGCGCGAGGAACAGGATGCCCGCGGTCGCGAGCACCGACAGCGCGAACCCCGCCGAGACCGCGAGACCGGGCTGCACCAGCAGCAGCACGACCACGGCCACCCCGAGCGCGCGGGCGCCGCGGCGGCGACCGTCGGTCCCCATCGCGAACAGCGCGACCGTGCCCATGACCGCCGCCCGGAGCACGCTGGGCTCGGTGCGGGCGAGCAGCACGAAGCCGACGATCCCGGCGGCGCCGACCACGTACAGCCAGCGACCGCGGACCCGGCACCACCGGGCGAGCACCAGGAGGAAGCCGACCACGAGCGTGAGGTTCGTCCCCGAGACCGCGAGCAGGTGGGTCAGGCCGGTGGTCCGGAAGTCCTCGGCCAGCGCCGGGTCGAGGCCGGTGTCGTCGCCGTCGACCAGCGCGGGCACCAGCGCCCGCTGGGCCGCCGGCCGGTGCTCGACCGAGTCGCGCACCGAGGCCCGCACCGCGGCGGCGCCACGCCACCACACGTCGGGAGCGGTGAGCTCCTCGGGCGGACCGCGGGCACCCAGCACCGCCGCCAGGTCGTCGCCATCGGCCTCGGAGAGCCGGCCGGAGGCCGCCACCGTGGCGCCCAGCCGGACCGACTCCCACGCGGGGTCGGCGAGCACGAGGACCGGCGCGGACAGGGTGTGGGTCTCGCCCCGCCCGGTCACCTCGGAGACGTCGAGCCGCACCAGGACGACCGGGCCGTAGCGCCCCTCGGACCGGCGCGGGTCCGACGACACCGTGCCGACCACCCGCACCGCGGCTCCGTCGGCCGCCAACGACGCGACCGGGCTGCGCTCGACCTGCTCGATCCGCAACGTCGTCACGGCGGCGACCGCCCCCAGCACCAGCGCCGCCCCGACGACCGTGCGCGACCGGCCCGCCACCGCGACGGCGAGCGCGAGTCCGGCAGCGAAGGCCGGCACCCACCAGCCCGCCCCGCGAGCGCCGAGCGCGCCGGCCCAGGCCGCCGCGGCCAGCAGCGGCATCCGCAGGTCCGGCACCGGACGTCACACCGTGACATGCGGGGCCAGCTGCTCGAGCGTCGCGTCGCCGATGCCGTCGACCTCGAGGAGCTCGTCGACCGCGGTGAACCCGCCGTGCTCGTCGCGCCACGACAGGATCGCCAGGGCGGTCACCGGTCCGACCTCGGGCAGCGCCTCCAGCTCGGTCTGGCCCGCGGTGTTCAGGTTGACCAGCGCCCCGGCCGGCTCGCCGGCAGCGGCGGCCGCCGCCGTCACCCCGGTCGGCACCGCGACCCCGACGAGCACCTGCTCACCGTCCACCAGGAGCCGGGCGAGGTTGAGGCTCGACAGGTCCACCCCGGGCCGCGCTCCCCCGGCCGCCTCGATCGCGTCGACCACCCGGGAGCCGGCGTCGAGCACCACGATGCCCGGGCGGCGCACCTTCCCCGCCACGTCGACGGTGACCCCGCTGGCGGCCGCGGGACCGGCCCCGACCGGACTGACCTCGGTGAGCGGCTCGTCCGGCGCCGCCGCGGTGACCGGACTGAGCGCGGGCGCCTCCACGCGGTCGGCGTCACCGCGCACCACGAACCAGCAGGTGACGGCCAGGCCGACGGCCACCAGCACGGCGACCACCGCCAGCTGGGCGGTGCCGAGGGTGACCCGGCCCGCCGCGTGCCGGCCGGGAACCGACACCGACGGCACCGACGGCACGGTCGGGTCGGCGCGACCGAGCTCGGCGCTCAGCAGCGCGAGCCGGCGGGAGACGGCTTCCTGGTGCTCGGGGCTGGATCGACGAGGGGGCATGCGAACGACGCTAGGCAGCGTCGCCGACTCCGAGCGGGCCGGCGGCGACCGGCTGTGGAGACCGGGGCGGAAGGCGGGGCTGTGGACGGAGTCAGGTCCGCGGCGCGACGCAGACGGCGATCATCCCGGGCCCGACGTGCGCACCCAGGACGGCACCCAGCTCGCCGCACCAGACCTCGCGGCCCCCGAGGTTCGCCGCGAGCCGCTCGGCCAGCTTCTCCGTGAGCACGCCGGCGCGGTCCGGGTTCGCCAGGTGCGCGACGCAGACGTCGACCTGCTGCTCGCCGGCCGCCTGGACGGCGAGCTCCTCCAGGCGGGCCAGCGCCCGGCCCGACGTACGCACCCGCTCGAGCGAGGCGACCTTGCCGTCCTCGATCTGCAGCAACGGCTTCACCGCCAGCGCGCCACCGAGCAGGGCAGCCGCGGCACCGATCCGGCCACCGCGGCGCAGGTACTCCAGCGTGTCGACGTAGAACAGCGACGACGACGCCTCCGCCCGCGCGCGGGCCGCCTCGGCGGCCTCCTCGGCGCTCCCGCCCGCATCGAGCACGTCGGCCGCGGCGAGCGCGGCGTACCCCGTGGCGACGCCCACCTGCCGGGTGTCGACGGCGTGCACCGGGACCGACGCGTCGCGCGCCGCGAGCTGCGCGGACTCGAACGTTCCGCTCATGTCGCCGGACAGGTGGACCGAGACGATCGCGGTCGCGCCACCGGCGGCGGCCTTCTCGTACACCTCGAGCAGCGCCGCCGGCCCGGGACGCGACGTGCTGACCGGCTTCCACTCCTTGAGCGCGGCGGCGACCAGCTCCGGCGTCGCGCCGTCGGCGCCCTCGTCGTACACGGTCGCGCCGATCACCACCTGCAGCGGCACGACCACGATGCCTCGCTCGGCCGCCACCTCCGGAGGGAGACTGGCGGTCGAGTCCGTGACGATCACGACCGGCATGCGAGGAGATTAGACGACGACGTTGACCAGCTTGGGCGCACGCACGATCACCTTGCGCACCGGCCGGCCGTCGATCGCCCTGATGACGCCCTCGTCGGCCAGCGCCAGCTGCTCCAGGTCGGCCTCGGAGATGTCCGGGGCGACCTCCAGGCGGGCCTTGACCTTGCCCTGGATCTGGACGACCGCGGTCACCGACTCCTCGACCAGCAGTGCCGGGTCGACGGCCGGCCAGCCGGCGCGCGCGACGGTCGGCTCGTGGCCCAGCCGCTCCCACATCTCCTCGGCGGTGTACGGCGCGACCAGCGACAGCAGGATCGCAACGGCCTCGGCGGCCTCGCGCACGGCCGGGTCCTCCGGGCCGCAGCCCGAGTCGATGGCCTTGCGGGTGGCGTTCACCAGCTCCATCACCCGGGCGATCATGACGTTGAAGCGGTAGCCCTCGACCAGCTCGGCCGCGTCGTGCACGGTACGCGCGGTGACCCGGCGCAGCGCGACGTCGCCGCCCTCGGCGGGCGTACCGGCCGGCGACGAGACGTCGCCGGACAGCCGCCAGGCGCGCTGCAGGAACCGCAGCGAGCCGGCCGGGGACATCTCGGCCCAGTCGATGTCGTCCTCGGGCGGGCCTGCGAAGACCAGGGTCAGCCGGATGGCGTCGACTCCGAACTCCGCGAGCTGGTCGCCCAGGTTGACGCCGTTGCCCAGCGACTTGCTCATCTTCTTGCCGCGGTTGATGACGAAGCCCTGGTTCAGCTGGGCGGCGAACGGCTCGCCGACACCCAGCATCCCCATGTCGCGCAGCACCTTGGTGAAGAAGCGCGCGTACAGCAGGTGCAGGACGGCGTGCTCGACGCCACCGACGTAGATGTCGGCCGACATCCAGGTCTTGGCCTTCTCGACGTCGAACGGTCCCTCGGTGTAGCCCGGCGAGCAGTAGCGCAGGAAGTACCACGACGAGTCGACGAACGTGTCCATCGTGTCGCTGTCGCGCTTGGCCGGGCCGCCACAGGTCGGGCACTCGACGTTGACCCAGTCCTCGGCCGCGGCCAGCGGCGAGACGCCCTTGGGCTTCAGGTCGGCGCCGCGCAGCTCCGGCAGCTCCAGCGGCAGCTGGTCGTAGGGAACCGGGACCTCGCCGTCCTTCTCGCAGTGGATGACCGGGATCGGCACGCCCCAGTAGCGCTGGCGGCTCAGCAGCCAGTCCCGCAGCCGGAAGTTCACGGTGCCCTCGCCGGCACCGTCGGCCTGCAGCCGCTCGATGATCGCGTGGATGCCGGCGGCCTTGTCGGTCAGCCCGTCCAGCGACCCGGAGTTCACGTAGACGCCGTTGCCGGTGGTGGCCTCGTAGGTCTCCTCCGGGTTCGGCTCACCGGTGTCCACCACGCGACGGACCGGCAGGTCGAACTTCTTGGCGAAGTCCAGGTCGCGCTGGTCGTGCGCGGGCACCGCCATGATCGCGCCGGTGCCGTAGTCGGCCAGCACGTAGTCGGCCGCCCACACCGGGATCCGCTCGCCGTTGACCGGGTTCACGGCGTGCACGCCCAGGAAGACACCGGTCTTCGGGCGGTCGGTCGACAGCCGGTCGACCTCGGTCGACTTGCGGACCTCGGTCAGGTACTCGTCCAGCGCCGCGCGCTGCTCGTCGCTGACCAGGTCGGCGGCCAGCTTCGCGTCGGCGGCTACGACCATGAACGTCGCGCCGTACAGCGTGTCCGGTCGCGTCGTGTAGACGGTGATCGGCTCGTCGCGGCCCTCGACCGCGAACGACACGTGCGCGCCCTCGGAGCGGCCGATCCAGTTGCGCTGCGCGGTGACCACGCGCGCCGGCCAGGTGGCCTCCAGGTCGTCCAGGCAGTCCAGCAGCTCCTGGGCGTACTCCGTGATCTTGAAGTACCACTGGGTCAGCTCGCGCTTGGTGACCTCGGCGCCGCACCGCTCGCACTTGCCGTCGACGACCTGCTCGTTGGCCAGCACGGTCTGGTCGTTGGGGCACCAGTTGACCGGGCTGTTCTTGCGGTAGGCCAGGCCCCGCTCGCGGAACTTCAGGAACAGCCACTGCGTCCAGCGGTAGTACTCCGGGTCGGAGGTGTGCAGCCGGCGCGACCAGTCGAACGAGATCCCGTAGCGCTTGAACGACTCGTACTGCGTCTCGATGTTGGCGTAGGTGTACGTCGCCGGGTGCTCGTTGTTGCGGATGGCGGCGTTCTCAGCCGGCAGGCCGAAGGAGTCCCAGCCCATCGGGTTCATGACCTCGAAGCCGCGCTGCCACCAGTACCGCGCGATCACGTCGTGCAGCGCGGTGACCTCGGCGTGGCCCATGTGCAGGTCGCCGCTCGGGTACGGGAACATCGTCAGCGCGTACTTCTTCTCGCGCGGCGAGTCGTCGTCGGCGCGGAAGGGCTGCAGCTCGTCCCACACGGGCAGCCACTTGTCCTGCACCGCCGCCACGTCGTACGCCGCGGGCTCGTGGGTGTCCTGCTCGCTCATCTCGGTCTCTTCCATGTCTCGGGGCGGACTCTGCTCATCACAGGGGGCTCAGGGCACAAAAAAGCCCCTCGGTCACGAGGGGCAGCCGCGACGACGTGTGCGTGTCGACGCGGCTAGGTAAGGAGCGAGTTCATCCGCATACCCGTCATGCTACCTCCCATGACGCTCATCGACATGTTCCGCCTCGACGGCAAGGTCGCCGTCGTCACCGGCGCCTCCAGCGGTCTCGGGGTCGCCTTCGCCCAGGGCCTGGCCGAGGCGGGTGCCGACCTCGCGCTCGGCGCCCGCCGGGTGGACCGGCTCGCCGACACCGCCGCGCTCGTCGAGGCTGCCGGCCGCCGCGCGCTCAACGTCGAGACCGACGTGGCCGACCCGGAGGCCTGCACGAACCTGGTCGCCCTGGCGATGGAGGAGTTCGGCCGGGTCGACATCCTCGTGAACAACGCCGGCATCGGTACGGCGGTCCCCGCGACCCGTGAGACGCCCGAGCAGTTCCGGCAGGTCGTCGACGTCAACCTCAACGGCTGCTACTGGATGGCGCAGGCGTGCGGCCGGGTGATGCAGCCCGGTTCGAGCATCATCAACATCAGCTCGGTCCTCGGCCTCACCACGGCCGGCCTCCCCCAGGCGGCGTACGCCGCGTCGAAGGCAGGCCTGATCGGGCTGACCCGCGACCTCGCCCAGCAGTGGACCGGACGGAAGGGCATCCGCGTGAACGCGATCGCCCCCGGCTTCTTCACCTCGGAGATGACCGACCAGTACCCGCCGGGCTACCTCGAGTCCCAGGAGCCGCGGATCCCCACGGGCCGCAAGGGCGACCCGGCCGAGCTCGCCGCCACCGTGGTCTTCCTCGCCTCCGACGCGGCCGGCTACATCACCGGCCAGACCCTCGCGGTCGACGGCGGGATGACCATCACGTGAGGTCCGTTGACGGTTTCACCATGTTAAGTGGGTGAACCCGTCGACGGCGGGATGACCATCACGTGAGGTCCGTTGACGGTTTCACCATGTTAAGTGGGTGAACCCGTCGACGGCGGGATGACCATCACGTGAGGTCCGTTGACGGTTTCACCATGTTAAGTGGGTGAACCCGTCGACGGCGGGATGACCATCACGTGAGGTCCGTTGACGGTTTCACCATGTTAAGTGGGTGAACCCGCACTTCTCATGGCGTGCACGCCGTGAGAAGTGCGGGTTCGCCTGCATCACATGGTGAAGCTGCGACGAGCGTCAGCGCTGCCGGTAGGCCACGCAGACCGACGGGATCGGGAAGTCGTGCGTGTGCGGCCACGTGCTCGCCGGCGCCTCGAAGGTCGCTCCCGACACCTCACCGGGGTGCTGGGGGGCGAAGAACACCGACTGGTCCTTGTCGTAGACCAGCGGACCGCAGCACTCCGCGCCCTTCGGCACGGTCAGGAACGCCTGGACCTGACCACGGCTCGCGCCGCTGACCGGGACTCGGTAGAGCGCATCGTTGCCGCCGAGCGTCCCGGGCATGCCGTCGGTCGAGATCCACAGGTTGCCCTGCGAGTCGAAAGCCAGGTTGTCCGGGCAGCTGATCGCGCTGACCTTGGTCTTGTCGAACCCCGCGAAGTAGGTCTCCGGAGCGTCCGGGATGCCGCAGACCAGCATCAGGTCCCAGGTCGCCGTCGGCTTGGTGTGGTCCCCCCCGGCCGGGGTGATCTCGAGGACGTAGCCGTTCCGGTTGCCCGAGGCGCTCGTGGGCGCCGACACCGGGCTGGTGCGGACCATCGACGACCCGACCGGGTTGGCCTCGTTGACCGGCAGTGCGGCCGTCCCTCGGTTGGAGTTGTTGGTCAGAGCGACGTAGAGCTTCTTGTTGACCGGGTTGACCTCGACGTCCTCGGGACGGTCCATCTTCGTCGGTCCGACCAGGTCGGCGGCCTGACGGGTGAAGACAAGTACCTCCGCGACGGTCATGCCCTCGACGAAGGACGTCGTGTCGGAGCACAGCGGGATCCACTCGACCGAGCCGTCGTACGGCGCCGTCGGTGCGCTCTGGTCGGCATCGTTCCCGGTGAGCTTGGCGACGTAGAGGGTGCCCTTGTCGAGCAGCGTCATGTTCTTCTTGCGCGCCTTCTCGTTGCCGCCGACGACGCCCTTGGGGTCGAACTTCCCGGCCGAGACGAGCTTGTAGATGTAGTCGCCCCGCTCGTCGTCTCCGGAGTAGGCGACGACGTTGCCGTTCTTCGCGACGACGACGTTGGCGCCCTCGTGCTTGAACCGGCCGAGCATCGTGTGCTTCACCGGCGTCGAGGACTTGGCGAACGGGTCCAGTTCGACGATCCAGCCGAAGCGGTGCGGCTCGTTCGGCTCGGCGGCAAGGTCGAACCGGTCGTCCACCGTGTGCCACTTGCGCGGGTCGCCCGCGCTCTTCGCGATGCCGTAGCGGGTGTACGCGTTCGTCAGCGTCTGGCCGCTCGCGAGCTGCGGCCCGGCCGGCACGTCGCCATCGGTGTTGAAGTACTGATTGAAGTTCTCCTCGCCCGACAAGATCGTGCCCCAGGGCGTCATACCACCCGCACAGTTGTTGAACGTGCCCTTGACGCTCGCCCCGGTCGGGTCGGCCGTGGTCTGCACGAGGGCGTGGCCGGCGGCGGGGCCGGTCAGCTTGAAGGTGGTGTCGGCATTGATCCGCCGGTTGTACGTCGTCTTGCCGACCGGCACCTGGTACCACGAGCCGGGGACCCGGCCACGCTCGATCTCGACCACCGACATGCCGTGCCAGTAGATGCCGAACTCGGCGAGCTGAGCCTGTGTGTACCTGCCGGCGGGGTACATGACCGCCGTGTCGTCGTACTCGTGGTTGACCGTCATCAACGCGCGGGCCTTGTTCTTGGGGTGCGGGAAGACGCCGACGTAGTCGTTGTTCCAGCCGAACACGCGCTTGAGGCCGTCGACGGTGAGGTTGTTGATGTCGAACGCCGGCGCCCCGGCGAGGACTGCGTCGCCCGCACTGATGATGACGTTGTGGTCGAAGCCGTCCGCCAGGACGACCGCGTCGCGCCGGTTCGGGGCGACCGGACTGAACTTCGACGAGGCGAGGGGTCCACCCTTGGCGGCAGCAGGGGCGGCGGCCTCGACCGCGGCGGCCGCCAGCGAGCCGGCGCCCCCGACGGACACGACCAGAGCTCCGGCTCCGATGGCGGCGCCGCGCACCACCGCGCGTCGACCGATGGCCGATGCGATCACGTCCTTGAACTCGGGGTTGTCCGAGGTGTTCGGGATGGGGTGGTCGCAGGCGTTGCCGCACTTGAACAGGCACGTCAGGTACGAGCGAGAACCGTGCCGGTTTCCGTCCTGCACCAACGGAAGCAACTTCGGCTGCGGAGCGGGGTTGGTCGGGGTGGTCGTCATCTGTGTTGTTTCTCCCTCACCGGAATGTCTGGACACGACGGCGTCACGCTAGGGACGGCCGGTGGAGGAAACGGTGGTGCAAGCATGTCGCCGACATGAACGGACGGCGTACTCCGGGCGGCAGCCCCGGCTCGTGAGCCGCGCACGAGCGCCCCACGGACACGTGAACGGCGAGCGGCGTCGTACTCCCGGTATGTTCTGGCCATGACTCTCCGCGTGGTCGTCATCGGTGCCGGGTTCGGCGGGCTCGGCGTGGCGCGCGCGCTGCGCGAGGCCGGGGTCCGCGACATCACCATCCTCGAGCGCGCCGACGACGTCGGCGGCGTGTGGCGCGACAACACCTATCCCGGGGCCGCGTGCGACGTCCCGTCGCCGCTCTACTCCTGGTCCTGGGCGACGAACCCCACCTGGGGGCGGCGGTACTCCGGCCAGGCCGAGATCCTCGACTACATCCGGCGGACCGCCGCGGCCGAGGGCCTGCTCGACCTGGTCCGCACCGGCACCACCGTCACCTCTCTGGAGTACGTCGACCACGCGTGGCGGGTCACAACCGACTCCGACGTGCTCGAGGCCGACCTGGTCGTGTGCGCGACCGGCCAGCTGTCGAACCCGGTCGTGCCGGCCGTCCCCGGCGCGGAGACCTTCGCCGGCCCGGTGTTCCACTCGGCGCAGTGGCGCCACGACGTCGACCTGACCGGCAAGCGGGTCGCGGTGGTCGGCACCGGCGCGAGCGCGATCCAGTTCGTGCCGGGCATCGCGGACCGGGTCGCCTCGATGACGGTGTTCCAGCGCTCCGCGCCGTACGTGCTGCCGAAGCCGGACACCGGCTACACCGCGCGCCACCACCAGCTGTTCGAGAAGTACCCGAGGGTGCCCGCGGGCGAGCGCCGGCTGACGTACTGGATCACCGAGCAGTTCAACGGTGCCCTCGAGGGCACCTCCCCCATCGCGAAGCCGCTGATGGCGACGCTGCGCGCGACGTGGAGGCTGCAGCTGCGCCGCCAGGTCCGCGACCCGGAGCTGCGCCGCAGGCTGGTGCCGGACTACGAGATGGGCTGCAAGCGGGTGCTGTTCTCGAACGACTGGTACCGCGCGCTGGACCGCGACCACGTCGACCTGACGAACTCGCCGGTGACCGCGGTCGAGCCGGGCGGGGTCCGCACCGGCGACGGCACGCTGCACGAGGCGGACGTGCTGATCTGGGGCACCGGGTTCGCCGCGACGGACTTCCTCGGGGGCCTCGACGTCCGCGGCGCCGACGGCACCTCGCTCAAGGAGCTGTGGGCCGACGGCGCCCGCGCGCACCTCGGCATGGCGATGCCGGGCTTCCCCAACCTGTTCGTGGTCTACGGCCCCAACACCAACCTCGGCGGCAGCTCGATCATCAACATGCTCGAGTCGCAGGCCGGCTGGATCGCCCAGGTCGCCCGCCGGATCGAGGACGGGAAGGCGCGCCGGCTCGCCGTGCGGCCCGAGGTCTGGCAGGCCTACGACACCGAGATGCAGCGGCGCCTCGGCGACAGCATCTGGTCGGGCTGCGACAGCTGGTACCGCGACGGACAGCGGATCACCACGAACTGGCCCGGACTGGTAGCGGAGTACAAGCGGCGGACCGCGACCGTCGACTGGTCCGAGCTGGAGGAGGTCAGCTCGCAGTAGACCCTGCGATGTTGACCATCCAGCCGACGCCGTACTTGTCGGTGAACATGCCGAAGGAGTCGCCCCACGGCGCCTTCTCCAGCGGTACGCCGACGGTGCCGCCGGCGCTGAGCCCGTCGAACCAGCCGCGCAGCGTGGGCTCGTCGTCGCCGCTGAGCGAGATGGAGCCGTTCGCGACGTCGCCGCCGGTGTCCATGTGGCTCGGGACGTCGGCGCCCATCAGCTGCACGGAGTCGGAGACCACCAGCTGGGAGTGCATGACGAGGTCGAGCTCGTCCTCCGGCACGCCCATGCCGCCCTGGTCGCGGAACGTCATCGCGGTCAGCTCACCGCCGAGCACGGACTGGTAGAAGGACATCGCCTCCCGGGCCTGGGCGCGGAAGTTCAGGTAGGGGTTGAGGACGGTCGCCATGGTGGGCTCCTTCGGGAAGTGGGCGGGTCGGTGCCGGGTTGACCGGCGTCACCGCCGGAACTCATCGCACGCGAGGACCGTCCACCGACAGCGCCTCGCCGAGATGGTCGAGCAGGTCCGCGGGGTCGTCGTACACCGCCACCGCGCCGGCGTCGAGGAGCTCCTGGCGGCCGGAGCCGCCGGACAGCAGGCCGATCGTCGGGATGTCGAGGCGACGGGCGGCCTTGACGTCCCACACCGCGTCGCCGATCATCAGCGCCCGGCCGTCGCCGACCTTCTCCAGGGCGACGTCGAGCAGCTCCGGGTCGGGCTTGGACTCCTCGGCGTCCTCGCTGGTCGTCCACGCCCCGGCCCGCTCCTGCGCGTTGAGGAGGTAGAGCGCGTGCTCGGCGTGCCGCGGGATGCTCGAGCTGGCGAGCACGACCTTCAGCCCGGCCGCCCGCAGGCCGTCGAGCAGGTTGCGGGCGTACGGGAACAGCTTCGTGTCGCCGATGATCGCGTCGTACTCCTTCTGCCACAGCCCGCGGACCTCGTCGCCGTGCTCCTGCTCCACCTTGTCGCCGGCGACGTGGGCGACCAGCCGGTCGCCGCCCATCCCGATCGCGCGATGGATCCTCGCCACCGGAACGTGCCGCTTCAGGACCTGGTCGAACGCGCGCGACCAGGCGACGGAGTGGTGGTAGTTCGAGTCCAGGAGGGTGCCGTCGATGTCGAGGACGGCGACGTCGTAGTCAGCCACGGCGACTGGTACCCGGCTCGCGGCCGGCCGATGCGTCAGACGGGCGTCGCCTGCGCCTTCGCCCAGCGGTAGTCGGCCTTGCCGGACGGCGAGCGCTCGACCCGCGGCACCCGGACGATCGCCTTCGGCAGCTTGTAGCCGGCGATGTGCCGACCCGCCTCGGCCAGCAGCTCCTCGTCCGTGGCGGCGCTGTCGTCGTCGAGCTGGACGACCGCGACCACCTCGCTCCCCCACCGCTGTGACGGGCGGCCGACGACCACCACGTCGCGGACGGCGGGGTGCGCGACGAACGCGCGCTCGACCTCCTCGACGAACACCTTCTCCCCGCCGGTGTTGATCGTGACGCCGTCGCGGCCGAGCAGCTGGATCCGGCCGTCCTCGAGCAGGTTCGCGCGATCACCGGGGATCGAGAACCGCTCGCCGCCGATCACCGGGAACGTGCGCGCGGTCTTCTCCGCGTCGCCGAGGTAGCCCAGCGGCACCCGTCCGCGCTGGGCCAGCCAGCCGCCGCCCTCGCCCGGGTCGAGCACTCGGCTGAAGAGGTCGTCGACCACGGTGGTCGCGGTGACCGGCGTGAACGTTGCGGTGTCGGCCTCCATGCCCTTCAGCGACATCGAGCTCATCTGCAGCCCCGTCTCCGAGGCGCCGGCGGCGTCCATCACGATGATGTGCGGCAGCGCCGTCAGCAGCCGCTCGCGCACGGTCGGCGTCAGCGCCGCGCTGCCGTTGTTGACCGCGGCCAGCCCCGACAGGTCGTAGCTGCCACGCTCGATCTCCTCGACCAGCGGAAGCGCCACCGCGTCACCCACGACCGGGATGCTCACGGCCCGCTCGCGCTCCGCCACCCGGAGGACGTCGGCCGCGTCGAAGCGGCGTGCGTCGTCGGGGAGCACGATCTTGCCGCCGCCGGTGATCGTGTGGAACGTCGACCACTGGGCGGCGCCGTGCATGAACGGCGGGACCATCATCAGGCACATGCCGCCACCGCCGGCGACGGCCGCCTCCGCGATCTCGTCGTACGACGTCCGCGGCTCGTTGGTGCCGAACGGCGTGCCGCCCATCGACGTCACGTAGATGTCGTCGTTGCGCCAGAGCACGCCCTTGGGCATGCCGGTGGTGCCACCGGTGTAGAGCATGTAGAGGTCGTCGCCCGTCGGCACCGGCATCCCGCCGGCCGGCGCCGGGGTGGCCAGTACGGACTCGTAGTCGACCGCCCCGGGGAGCAGGTCGTGGCCGGAGTCGTCGGCGACCTGGATCAGGACGCCGAGGTCGGGCAGCCGGTCCCGGATCGCGGCGACCCGCGGGGCGAACTCCGCGTGGTAGACGAGCGCCTTGGTGCGGGCGTCGGTGAGCAGGTAGAGGAGCTCCTCCTCGACGTAGCGGTAGTTCACGTTGAACGGCGCCACCCGGGCGCGGTAGCCCGCGACCATGCCTTCGAGATACTCGCTGCCGTTGCGCAGGTACAGCCCGACGTGGTCCTGCCCGGACTCGTGCCCCTGCAGCCGGTCGCGCTCCGTGTGGCAGCCGAGGCCCTGGTCGGCGAGGTAGTGCGCGAGGCCGTCGGCGCGGGCGTCGGCCTCGGCGTACGTGAGCCGGCGGTCCCGCCAGACCAGCACCTCCTGGTCGGGCACCGCACGCGCGACCGTGGCGAACACCGTCGCGAGGTTGAAGCCGTCCGGACCGGGACCTGACATGCGCACCGCCTTGGTAGAACCGGTTCTCGTTTCGGCGATGCTAACCGCTCGGTGGCCGAGCTTGTCGAGACCCCCGCAGCCGACGTGTCACGTGGGCTGCGGGGGTCTCGACCGCGAGATCAGGCCAGGTCGAACCGGTCGAGCTCCATGACCTTCGTCCACGCGGCCGCGAAGTCGCGGGCGAACTTCTCGTTCGCGTCGCCGCTGGCGTAGACCTCGGAGAGCGCGCGGAGCTGGGAGTTCGAGCCGAAGATCAGGTCGACCGCGGTCGCCGTCCACTTCGTCTCGCCGGTCGCCAGGTCGCGGATCTCGTAGACGTTCTCCTCCGACTCCGACGCCTTCCACTGCGTGCCCGGGGACAGCAGGTTGACGAAGAAGTCGGTCGAGAGCACGCCCGGTCGGTCGGTGAGCACGCCGTGCTGCGCGCCGCCGACGTTGGCGCCGAGCGAGCGCAGGCCGCCCACCAGGACCGTCATCTCCGGGGCGCTCAGGTCGAGCATGTAGGCCCGGTCGACGAGCAGGGTCTCCGGCTGGAGCTTCTCGCCGGCCCGCAGGTAGTTGCGGAAGCCGTCGGCGCGGGGCTCGAGGACCTTGAACGAGTCGACGTCGGTCTGCTCCTGGGTCGCGTCGGTGCGGCCCGGGTGGAACGCCACGCTCACCTCGGTGCCCGCGTCCTTCGCCGCCTTCTCGACCGCTGCCGAACCGGCGAGCACGATCAGGTCGGCCAGCGAGATCTGCGCGCCGCCGGCGCCGTTGAACTCGGCCCGGATGCCCTCGAGGGTCTCGAGGACCGTCGCGAGCTGCTCGGGCTGGTTGACCGCCCAGCCGCGCTGCGGCTCGAGGGCGATGCGGGCGCCGTTCGCGCCACCGCGCTTGTCGGTGGAGCGGAAGCTGGCGGCTGAGGCCCAGGCGGTCGAGACCAGCTGGGAGACGGTGAGGCCGGAGCCGAGCACCTTCTCCTTGAGCGCGGCGACGTCGGCGTCGCCGACGAGCTCGCCCGCGACGGGCGGGACCGGGTCCTGCCACAGCTGCGGCTCGGGCACCCACGGGCCGAGGAAGCGCTCAACCGGGCCCATGTCGCGGTGCAGGAGCTTGTACCAGGCCTTGGCGAAGGCCAGCGCGAACTCGTTGGGGTTCTCCAGGAACCGGCGGGAGATCTTCTCGTACTCCGGGTCGAACCGGAGAGCGAGGTCGCTGGTCAGCATGGTCGGCTTGCGCTTCGGCGAGTCCGCGGTCGGGCCGGGGATGATGTCCTCGGCGTCCTTGGCGGTCCACTGGTGCGCACCGGCCGGGCTCTTCGTGAGCTCCCACTCGTAGCCGAACAGGAGCTTGAAGAAGTCGTTGCTCCAGCGGGTCGGCGTGGTGGTCCAGGTGACCTCGAGACCGGACGTGACGGCGTCGGCGCCCTTGCCCGAGCCGAAGCCGCTCTTCCAGCCGAGGCCCTGCTCCTCCAGCGGCGCGGCCTCCGGCTCCGGGCCGACCAGGTCGGCGTCACCGGCACCGTGGGTCTTGCCGAACGTGTGGCCACCGGCGATCAGCGCGACGGTCTCCTCGTCGTTCATCGCCATCCGGGCGAACGTGTCGCGGATGTCGCGCGCCGAGGCGAGCGGGTCCGGGTTGCCGTTCGGGCCCTCGGGGTTGACGTAGATGAGGCCCATCTGGACCGCGCCGAGGTTCTCCTCGAGGGTCCGCTCCTCGGCGTACCGCTCGTCGCCGAGCCAGGTGTCCTCGGGACCCCAGAAGATCTCCTCCGGCTCCCAGACGTCCTCTCGGCCGAAGCCGAAGCCGAACGTCGTGAAGCCCATGTCCTCCAGCGCCACGTTGCCGGCGAGCACCAGCAGGTCGGCCCACGAGATCTTCTGGCCGTGCTTCTGCTTGACCGGCCACAGCAGGCGGCGCGCCTTGTCGAGGTTGGCGTTGTCCGGCCAGCTGTTGAGCGGCGCGAAGCGCTGCGAGCCGTCGCCGGCGCCGCCGCGGCCGTCGTAGATCCGGTAGGTGCCGGCCGCGTGCCAGCTGAGGCGGATCATCAGGCCGCCGTAGTGGCCGAAGTCGGCCGGCCACCAGTCCTGCGAGGTGTTCAGCACCTGGACGATGTCGCGGCGCAGCTCGGCGAGGTCGAGCTTCTCGAACTCGGCGGCGTAGCTGAAGTCCTCGCCCAGCGGGTTGCCCGCGGGCGAGTGCGCGTGCAGGACCGACAGGTCCAGCTGGTTGGGCCACCAGTCCTTGTTGGAGTGCGGCCGTCCACCCGTCTTCGGCTTCGGCGAGTCGATCGCCGGGTTCTCGCTCTCGCTGCCGCCGTCGTGCGCGACGGGGCATCCACTGTCGGTCATGTCGTTCCTTCCACGGGTTTCACTGAGGGGTACGGGTGGAGCAGCTGGGGCACAGGCCCCAGTAGACGACCTCGGCCTCGTCGATGACGAAGCCGTGGTCGTCGGACGCGGTCAGGCAGGGCGTGTGCCCCACCGCGCAGTCGACGTCGGCGATCGCGCCGCAGGAGCGGCACACCACGTGGTGGTGGTTGTCGCCGGTGCGCGACTCGTAGCGCGCGACCGAGCCGGCCGGTTTGATCCGGCGTACGAGGCCGTGGCCGGTCAGCGCGTGCAGCGAGTCGTAGACGGCCTGGTGGGACACCTCAGGCAGGTCCGCACGGACGACACCGAGGATGGCGTCGGTGTCCGAGTGGGGGTGCGCGTGCACCGCCGCGAGCACGGCGAGCCGCGGGCGGGTGACCCGCAGGCCCACCTCCCGCAGCTGCTGCTCGGGGGTCGTCGTCACCCGCGCAGTCTTTCCCTTTTTCTTGAACGAGTCAAGAAAACACGCAGTGAAATCCGGGGGCTCCCCCGGTGGTCGGACATGGAACCGCCGATCCCCGAAATGCCGAGAAGGCCGGTCCGAACGGACCGGCCTTCTCGTGTTCGGTGGAGGTGAGGGGACTCGAACCCCTGACCCCCTGCATGCCATGCAGGTGCGCTACCAGCTGCGCCACACCCCCGAGCCATTGCTTCCCTTGCGGGTCGCAACTCGCGGAATACTAACCAACCAGATCCGCCGATGTGAAATCGGGGGGTCAGGGAGCGGCCACGCGGTTGTACGCCCGCAGCTGCAGCGGCTCGCCCGCGGCGGCCTGCTCGAGCTCGACCCAGCCGCAGTTGGCCAGACCGCGCAGCGCGGCGCGCTCCCCGACCGGCCAGCCGAGCAGGACGGGCACGGCGTCGCGGATCGCGGCTCCGTGGGAGACGGCGATCGCCACCTCGCCGGGCTCGATCGAGTCGAGCAGCTCGGTCAGCGCCTCGACCATGCGGGCCGACACCTCGGCGGTCGTCTCGCCGCCGGGCACCGCGTCGAAGTCGCCGGCACGGAACCGCTCGAACAGCGCGGCGTCGGCAGCGACGGCGTCCGCATGCGTGCGGCCCTGCCAGTCCGCGAGGTAGTACTCCCGCAGCCGTGCGTCGTACGTCGGCTCGAGGTCGGTCTCCTTGGCGACGTACGCCGCCGTCTGCCGCGCTCGCGCGCTGTCGGAGGACCACAGGACCACCGGCCGCAGCGCGGCCAGCAGCGGAGCGACCGCGGCCGCCTGCCCGTGGCCGGTCTCGTTGATCTCGACGTCGAGCTGGCCCTGGATCCGGCCCTCGGCGTTCCAGGCGGTCTGACCGTGGCGGAGCAGGACCAGGTGCTTCACGGGGAGGTGGCTAGCGCTCATGCGAGACGACGTCGGCGGGCAGCTCGATCAGCGGGCAGTCGCGCCACAGCCGCTCGAGGGCGTAGAACTCGCGCTCCTCCTCGTGCTGCACGTGGACGACGATCTCGCCGTAGTCGATGAGCACCCAGCGCCCGTCGCGCTCGCCCTCGCGACGGATCGGCTTGGCGCCGATCTCGCGGAGCTTGTCCTCGATCTCGTCGACGATCGCCTTCACCTGGCGGTCGTTGGTGGCCGAGGCCAGCACGAACGCGTCGGTGATCGCCAGCTGCTCGCTGACGTCGAAGGCGATGATCTTCTGGGCGAGCTTCTCGGAGGCGGCGCGGGCGGCGGCCTCGACGAGCTCGATGGCATGGTCGGTGGCAGTCATGCAGTGTCCTTGGGAATGGCCTTGGGAGTGGCCTTGGGATACAGGTCGTGCTTGGCGATGTACTGGACGACGCCGTCCGGCACGAGGTACCAAACCGGCTCCCCGCGCCGCGTGCGGTCGCGGCAGTCGGTGGACGAGATCGCCAGGGCGGGGATCTCCACCATGGTGACGCGGTCGGCGGGGATCGACGCAATCGTCGCCTCGTCCATGGTGTAGCCGGGCCGGGTGCAGCCGACGAACCTGGCGAGCTCGAAGAGGTCCTCCGCGTCGCGCCAGGTGAAGATGTCGGCCAGCGCGTCGGCGCCGGTGATGAAGTAGAGCTCCGCGTCGGGCCACAGGGCCTTCAGGTCGCGCAGCGTGTCGATCGTGTACGTCGTGCCGGCCCGGTCGATGTCGACGCGGGAGACGGTGAACCGCGGGTTGGACGCGGTCGCGATCACCGTCATCAGGTAGCGGTCCTCGGCGGGAGTGACCGCACGGTCAGCCTTCTGCCAGGGCGCGCCGGTCGGGACGAAGACGACCTCGTCGAGGTCGAACCACGCCTGCACCTCCGACGCGGCCACGAGGTGGCCGTGGTGGATCGGGTCGAAGGTGCCGCCCATGACCCCTACCCGTCGGGGCAGGGGCTCGAGGGCCGCGTCGCTGGTCAGCTGTGCTCGCGTCCAGCGCCGAAGAAGATCAGGCCGAGGAGCAGCGCCATGAGGATCGCCAGGGTGACCCCGCCGAGCAACCACTCGTTGGGCACGTTGGGGTTCTCGGTGTGGAGCACGGTGAGCAGCGCGTTCATGAGCCGAATCCTAGCGTCACGGGCGGACGTGACCGTCGCCGGTCACGACGTACTTGGTCGACGTCATCTCCGGCAGCCCCATCGGCCCGCGCGCGTGGAGCTTCTGCGTGCTGATCCCGATCTCGGCGCCGAAGCCGAACTCGCCCCCGTCGGTGAACCGCGTGGACGCGTTGACCAGCACCGCCGCCGAGTCGACGGAGGCCGTGAACCGGCGGGCCGCGGCGAGGTCCTCGGTGACGATCGCCTCGGTGTGCTGGCTCGAGTAGCGCCGGATGTGCCGCACCGCCGCGTCCAGGTCGGGTACGACGGCCGCGGAGATGTCGAGCGAGAGGTACTCCTGCTCGTAGTCCTCCTCGGTGGCGGCCACCACGCCGTCGTACGCACCGAACGCGGCGTCGCCGTGGATCGTCACCCCGGCGTCCTGGAGCGCCGCGACCACGCGCGGGAGGAAGGTGTCGACGAGGTCGGCGTGCACCAGCAGCGACTCGGCCGCGTTGCAGACGCTGGTGCGGTGGGTCTTGGCGTTGAGGACGATCGCGAGCGCCTTGTCGAGGTCGGCCGCGGCGTCGACGTACACGTGGCAGTTGCCGACGCCGGTCTCGATCACGGGGACCGTCGACTCCTCGACGACCGAGCGGATCAGGCCCGCTCCCCCGCGCGGGATCAGCACGTCGACGTGGCCGCGGGCACGCATCAGCGCCTTGACGCTGTCGTGGGTGTCGCCGGGGACCAGCTGGACGACGTCCGCGTCGAGCCCGGCCTCGGCGACGGCATCGCGCAGGACGGCGACGATCGCGGCGTTGCTGGAGCGGGCGCTGGAGCTGCCGCGCAGGAGCACGGCGTTGCCGGACTTCAGGCAGATGCCGGCGGCGTCCGCGGTGACGTTGGGCCGGGCCTCGTAGATCATCCCGACCACGCCGAACGGCACGCGCACCTGGCGCAGCTCGAGACCGTTGGCGAGGGTCCCGCCGCGCACGACCTCGCCGACCGGGTCCGGGAGCCCGGCGACGTCGCGCAGTCCCTGGGCCATCGCGTCGAGACGCTCCGGGGTGAGCCGGAGCCGGTCGATGATGTTGGCCGGCGTGCCACCTGCCTCGGCCCGCTCGACGTCCGCGGCGTTGCCGGCGAGGACCTCCTCGGCGCGGGCCTGGAGAGCGTCGGCCATGGCGTGCAGCGCCCGGTCCTTCTCGGCACGGGTGGCCAGCGCCAGGCCGTGGCTCGCCTCGCGCGCCCGCTCCGCCACGGCGATGACGTCGTTCATGCTCATGCGCGTACTCGCTTCGCTCCGTGCGCGCACGAGGCACCTGGTGCGCTGCTCTGGATGATTCGCTCGCTCATGGCCCGAGGTTAAAGCAACCAAACGGCCCCGCCGACCGTCGTACGCTCGTCGGAATCATCGCAGCGCCCGCGCTGCCGTCGGGGAAGGACCCGCCTTGTTCCTCCGTACCCCTCGAGCCCTCGGGCTCACCGCCGCGTTCGCGCTCGCGGTCTCAGCGCTGGCCGCGGTCCCGGTCGCCATCGCGGCGCCGGACGAGCCGCGGCAGAAGGCTGACGAGACCCCTGCCATCACGCTCTGGGCGCCGAAGCACGTCACGGCGTACGGCTTCCGCGACCAGGCCTGGACCGACCTCGGGCTGCGCGTCGTCGCCGAGAACGGTCCGTTCGAGCTGTGGTCGGGCCGGCCGTCGTACGACCAGAAGATCGAGACCGTCTGGCGCGCGCCGGGCGGCGACGTGGCGCTGCCGGTCGGCTCGATGACCACGTTCTCCGGCCTCGACCGCTTCCTCACCCTCGAGGTCGACCCGGTCAAGAAGGGCAAGACCCGCACGCTCACCCGCAAGGCCTGCCTCAACGGCTACTCCGAGCGGGTCGAGCCGACGGCGCCGGCGCGCTCCCCCTACCCGACCGGCTGCTGGTACAACCCGTACAGCGTCGGCTCCGTGCAGGGAGTGCAGGAGGGCTGGGCGACCCCGATCCTCAACACCGACCGGCCGCTGCGCATCCCCTCGGGCAAGTACACCGTGACCGCGCGGATCGCGCCGGCGTACGCCGACCTGTTCGGTCTCTCTGAGGAGCAGGCGACGCGCACGTTCGGGCTGACGGTGACCGACGAGGGCGACGGCGACGTCGGCCCCGAGCCGCCGCACGAGCACCGCAGCCCGGCGTACCGCCCCGCGGCGCAGGCGCCGACCGGACCCCAGGGCCTGCGGGCCGACGGCCCGATGCCGGACCTGCAGTCGCTGCCGGCGTGGGGCATCAACGTCTCCGAGAACGGCAACTTCCTGCGCTTCTCCGCAACGGTGTGGAACGCCGGCAACAGCCCGGTGGTCGTCGACGGCTTCCGGACCGCCGACGAGGAGATGACGGCGTACCAGTACTTCTTCGACGCCGAGGGCAACCAGACCGGCTACGAGGAGGTCGGCTCGATGGAGTGGGACGCGAAGCCGTCGCACTCGCACTGGCACTTCGAGGACTTCGCCCGCTACTCGCTGCTCGACGCCGACATGGCCGAGGCGGTGCGGTCGCGCAAGGAGGCGTTCTGCCTCGCGAACACCGACTCGGTCGACCTCACGGTCGAGGACGCCGAGTGGAAGCCGGAGAACACCGACCTCTCGACGTCGTGCGGTGACTACTCGTCCCTCTCGATCCGCGAGGTGCTCGCGGCCGGGTGGGGCGACACCTACACGCAGTACCGCGCCGGCCAGTCGTTCGACCTGCGCGGGCTGCCGAACGGCACCTACTACATCGCGGTCCTCGCGAACCCGGAGAACCGTCTCGTCGAGTCCGACAAGACCAACAACCTCGAGCTCCGCGAGATCCGCCTGAAGGGCAAGGAGGGCGCCCGGAAGGTGGTCGTGCCCCAGGTCGGCATCATCCAGGAAGAGGTGTACGGCGGGACCGGCTGAGCCTCAGGGCGCCGCGAGCTGGTGCGGCTCCGGCGCCCGGTCGCCCAGCAGCGACACCGCGAGCGCGCCGACCCCGGCGCCGACGGCGAGCGGGATCAGCGCGCCGAGCGGGAAGAACAGCAGCAGGATCAGCACGGTCGCCAGCGGGCGGCGCAGCACGGCACTCGCCGCTGCGGCGCCGCCCGCTGCGACCGCGGCACCCACCGGGACGGCCGACCAGACCTCGGCCAGCGCGAGCGCGGCGGCCATGCCCATGAACACCGACGGGAAGATCTGACCGCCGAACCACCCGGTGCTCAGGCAGGCCAGGGTGGCCACGAGCTTGAGCAGCACCAGGACCAGCAGGGCCGAGGCCGCGGTGTCGCTGGCCGAGTCGATGAGGTCCTGGCCCTGGTGCTCGCCTGAGAACAGGGTCAGCCCGTCGATCGCCCCGCAGACCCCGAGCACCAGCCCGCCGACGACGGCGCGCGGCACGGTCGCCGGCGCGAGCCTCGTCGCCCAGCGCTGGGCCGGCTCCGTCGACATCAGCAGCAGGAGGCCGGCGATCGCGGCGGGTACGGCGGCCAGCGCCGACCACCCGACGGCCTCGAGCAGCTCGCGCGCCGTACCGGTCTCGATCGGCGGCAGCTCGTAGTGGGTGCCGGACTCCGGCAGCACCAGCAGCATCGTGATCAGGCCGGCGACGCCCGCGACGAACGACGCCCCGATCATCCGGACCTTCTTGTCGCTGTCGCGGCCGCGCTCCAGCGGGAGGGCGATCGCGGCGAGCGGCCCGCCGAACAGCCCCGACAGCGCACCGGACGCGGAGATCAGGGCAGCCTCGCTGCGGCTGGTGCGCAGGATCCGCGCGACCCGGTCGCCCAGGCCGGCGGCCAGCACGATCAGCGGCGCCTCCGGCCCGAGCGACGCCCCGAACGCCAGCGACACCACGCCCAGCAGCACCGCCCGCGTCAGGTAGCTCACCTTCACCGGCGGCTTGCGATCCTCGTCGACCACGTCGTCGAGCTCGGCGAGCGCGTCCTCGAGGTCGTGCGGCGTGTCCCGGTCGTGCCGGATCCGCAGCGCCCCGACCGCGAGCCCACCCACCCCGCAGAGGGCGATCACCTGCCACCAGCTGTCCCCCGGCAGCACCCACGGATCGGTGCCCTCCCACAGCAGCTCCTGGGCCAGGCGGACGACCTCCAGGTACAGCCCGGCCACCACGCCCACGGCGCCGCCGAGCACCAGCGCCAGCCACAGGGTTCTCGCCACGCGCACAGGCTAGAGGTCAGCGACTAGGTCGCGTGCCAGTCCTGCGCGGCGACGATCGCGTCGACGCGGGTCGCGGCGCGGTCGGCGACCGGGTTGTCCCCCGCTCGCGACGCCAGCTCGGTCAGCGCGTACAGGTCGGCGGCGCGGGCGAGGTCGAGGGAGCGCTCGGGCGAGGTGCCGCGCAGCGCGCAGTACGCCGACAGGACGCCCTCGACGTACGCCGGCTCGCGGTCGAAGCGGAGCAGGTTGCCGAGGTCGGTGAAGGGGTGTCCGGCGTGGGCGAACTCCCAGTCGAGCACGCCCGTCACCGCGAGCGTGTCCGGGTCGACCAGCAGGTTCTTCGGGTTGAGGTCGCTGTGCACCAGGGAGGTACGCCGCTCCTGGTCGAGCAGCGTGTCCGCGCGCGCGGCGAGCTCGCCGAGCGAGTCGGGCAGCTCGAGGTCGTACCGCTCGATGCGCAGCTCGCCGTCGGCGAAGACACCGCGGGCCAGCAGCGGCATGCCCGCGAGGGTGCCGGCGACCCGGCCGAACGACTCCCCCACCCGACGCAGCCCCTCGTCGTCGAGGGTCGGCAGCAGCAGGTCCGCGCGCACTCCGGGGAGGAACGTGGTCACCAGCAGCTCGGGGCGCACCTCGAGCACGTCGGGCACCGGCAGCAGGCCGCGGACCAGGCGCAGCAGCGCCGCCTGGATCTCGGCGGCGTGCGGGGAATGGCGAAGGCCGGCGAAGATCCGCACCACGGTGCGGTCTCCGCCGGCCTCTGCGACGAACGTCTCCCCGGACCAGCCACCCTCGAGCGGCTGAAGCGACGCGAAGTCTCCGAGGTCCAGGGTCAGCCCTTGCGCTTGTTGATCTCGTCGGCGGCGGCCGGGAGAACGGCGTTCAGGTCGCCGACCACACCGAAGTCGACCAGCTCGAAGATCGGGGCTTCCTCGTCCTTGTTGACGGCCACGATGGTCTTCGAGGTCTGCATGCCGGCGCGGTGCTGGATCGCACCGGAGATACCGGCGGCGACGTACAGCTGCGGCGACACGGTCTTGCCGGTCTGGCCGATCTGGAAGGTGTGCGGGATCCAGCCGGAGTCGACGGCGGCACGCGAGGCACCCACCGCGGCGCCGAGCGCGTCGGCGAGACCCTCGATCGGCTCGAAGTTGCCGGCGGTGCCACGACCACCGGCGACCACAGACGCGGCCTCGGTGAGCTCGGGACGACCGGTCGCCTTGCGCGGCTGCGAGGCCACGATCTGGGCGCCCTTCGCGGCGTCGGAGATGGTCGCCGAGAACTCCTCGACGGCACCGGCACCGGCCGACTCCTCCGGAGCGGCGGAGTTCGGCTTCACCGTGATGATCGGCGTGCCCTTGGTGACCTTCGCCTGGACGGTGTAGTTGCCGGCGAACACGCTCTGCGTGGTCACCCCACCCTCCTGGACGTCGACGGCGTCGGTGATGAGACCCGAGCCGATCTTGATCGCCAGGCGACCGGCGACCTCCTTGCCCTCCGAGGTGGAGGGGATCAGGATCGCGGCCGGCGAGGTCTTCTCGGCCAGCTGCTGCAGCGCCTCGGCCTTCGGAGCCACCAGGTAGCCCTTGATCTGCGCGTCGTCGACGACGTAGACCTTCTCCGCGCCGTACGCCTTGACCTTCTCGGCCACCTCGGCGCCCTGGGCGCCGCTGCCGATGAAGACCGCGGACGGCTCGCCGAGCCGCTTGGCGATGGTCAGGAGCTCGTAGGTCGGCTTGCGCACGGCGCCGTCGACGTGATCGATGAGAACGAGAACTTCAGACATCAGCTAATACTCTCCAGGTCCTCAGATGAACTTCTTCGAGGCGAGGAACTCGGTCAGCGCAGTGGCGCCCGAGCCGTCCTCGTCCTTGACGATCTCGCCGGCGGTGCGCGGCGGACGGGGCGTGGTGTCCTCGACCTCGGTCCACGCGACCGACAGGCCGACGTCGCCGGCGTCGACACCGATGTCGCTCAGCGACCAGGTCTCGAGCGGCTTCTTCTTGGCGGCCATGATGCCCTTGAACGACGGGTAGCGAGCCTCGCCGGACTGGTCGGTGACCGACAGCACCAGCGGCATCGTCGCGCCGATGACCTCGGTCGCGGTGTCACCGTCGCGCTTGACGCGGACCTGGTCGCCCTGGGTCTCGACGACCGAGGCGAGCGTGACCTGCGGCAGGCTGAGCCGCTCGGCGAGCATCGCCGGGACGACGCTCATGACGGCGTCGGTCGAGGCCATGCCGCAGACGATCAGGTCGGCGGGGCCGGCCTTCTCGACGGCCTTGGCGAGGACGAGCGAGGTGGCGACGGCGTCGGAGCCGGCGATCGCGTCGTCGACGACGTGGATGCCCTTGTCGGCACCCATCTGGAGCGCCTTGCGCACCGCGTCGACGGCCTTCTCGGGGCCGATGCAGACCGCGGTGACCTCGGTGTCGTCGCCGGCCTTCTCCTTGATCTGGAGGGCCTGCTCGACGGCGTACTCGTCGAGCTCGGACAGGAGCCCGTCGACGCCGACGCGGTCCACGGTGTTGTCCGACTCGAACTGCCGGTCGGCAGTGGCGTCGGGAACGTACTTCACACAGACGACAATGTTCATAGTGGTGTGTGGCCGGAGCGGCCCCTCCTGTGCACTAGGTGTGTGGCTGTGAGGCTACCGTCGCGTACCCACGGTAGAAACTCGCTGGAGCGTCGGGTTTGTCACAGCGACGCTGTCAGGGTCGTCAAGGCCGGATGATCCGCTCGAGGATCCGACCCACGACGAGGTACCCGACCGCGGCGAGGCCCCAGTTGGTCAGCGCGTTCTTGGTCGCGGCGTCTTCGCCGGTGAAGTGGAAGACCCCGTTGCCACGGGAGAACACGTCGAGGTCGACGACGTCGGCGACGTCGAGGACGAAGGCCACGAGGGCGTTGTCGCGGTTCGCGTCGAGCGCGATCAACAGCGCCCCGACGGCCAGGAACAGGGCGCACACGACCGCCGCCACCCATACGACCTGGCTCAGCCGGAGCCGGATCGCGCTGCCTGACCTCGTCGACTTCCGCTCTGCCACGGACGAAGGATGGCACAGCGACCGAGGTTCCAAACCTGGCCCGGAACGCAGATCGGCCCCGACGGGAAGGCGTCGGGGCCGATCTGTGGATCCAGGTGCTGCTACTTCTTGACGGTCACTGCCTTCGAGGTCTGCGTGACCGGCAGGAAGCCGTCCTTGCTGTAGGTCGCCTTGACGGAGACCTTCTTGCCCTTGAGGGCCTTGGTCAGCTTCAGCGAGGGCTTGGTCGCGCCCTTGATCGCCTTGCCGCCCGAGAGCCACTGGTACTTGACGGTCGCGCCATCGGTCTTGCCGGCGACGGCCTTCACGGTCTTGCCGACCTTGGCGGTGCCGGTGATCTTGACCGCGCCGTCGACGGGAACCGCGACCGGCTCGGCCTGCTCGACGTCGATCGAGCCGACCGTCAGGTCCTGGCCGGCGTCCGGGGTGCAGTCGCCGGTGTTCGGAATGTTGGAGCCGTAGACGTTCGCCTGCAGGTTCCGAACGATGTCAGCGATGTCGATGTCTGCGGGACCAGCCGTGGCCGGGGCGAGCAGCTGGACCGGACCGGCAGCGTGCAGGACGACGTCGTTCTTCTCGTTCGGGACGAGCGTGACCGGGTCGATCGGGAGCGTGCCGACCGAGGCCTGGTCGCCGACGAGGAAGTCGAGGTCGAGCTCACCGGTGAAGCCGCCAACCGGACCGAGGGCCAGGTTGCCCATGTCGATGGTGACGTCGACGTCGGCCTCGAACGGCTGACCGGCGGTCGCGCTGGCCGGCGGGGTGACCTCGAGGTTCACCGTCGACGGGAGATCCACCGGGGCCGGGCCACCGGTCAGGACGCAGGTGTACGAGAGACCCTCGGGCTCGGGGTCGACGCCACCGTCGGTGACGTTGAACTCACCGAGCTTGGTGGTGGCCGCGGTGCACGGGATGCTGATGTCGACCGGGTTGGGCCCGGAGAAGCTCGTGGTGGCCTTGCCCGCCAGCGTGGCGTTGCCGATCGACAGCGCGACGGCGCCCGGGGTGCTGGTGTCGATGGCGCCCCACGAGCCGTTGCCGTCCCAGGCGACCGGGCCGGAGGCCGGCAGCGGCGCGGACGGGATGTTGAGGACGGCGGTGCCCGCCGCGGCGCCCGTCGTGGTGTCCATCGTGAACTTCAGGGTGTCCGGCACGGCCTGGAGGTTGGCGATCCGGAGCATCGACAAGGCGGCGTCGTCCCAGGCGAAGGTACCGGTCATGGCCGGGTTCACGGCGTCACCGACAGCGGCGCTGTCGGGAGTCGCGACCGAGAGCGTGAGCTTGCCCGGGAGCTGGAAGCCCGAGTACACGCAGGCGTAGGGGATGCTCGTCGCACTGACCGTCGCCGAGGCGGTGCTCAGGCCGGCGACGGCGGGCACGACCACGAGGCCCAGGGCCGCCACGGCACCCGACGTCAGCGCAGCCACCCGGCGGCGCGTCGTCTTGTGAATCATCTGTCTCCTCCCGGGCCGCCACGGCGGCCACTGACTCCCCCGCCGCCGAACGGCCGGGGACAGCCCACCCACCGGGCTGTGAACAGCACCTTAAGCGGAAGTTGTGCGAAATATATGATTTCTCACACAGAAATCAGAAAAGTCTCAACGCCCGACGAACTCGGCCTTGCCGGGCCCGTTCTCGACGAACGACTGCATGCCGATCGTCCGGTCCTCGGTCGCGAACAGCGCCGCGAACTGCTGCCGCTCGATCTCCAGGCCGGTCTCCAGGTCGACCTCGATGCCGCGGTCGATGCTCTCCTTGGCCGCGCGGATCGCGTACGACGCCGCCTTCGTGAACTGACCGGCCCAGGCGAGCGCCTCGTCGTACACCGAGGCGGCCGGGACGACCTTGTCGACCAGGCCGATGGCGAGAGCCTCGTCGGCCTTCACGAACCGGCCGGTGAAGATCAGGTCCTTGGCCTTGCTCGGCCCGACCAGGCGCGTGAGCCGCTGCGTGCCGCCGGCGCCCGGGATGATGCCGAGCAGGATCTCGGGCTGCCCGAGCACGGCGTCCTCGGCCGCGATCCGGATGTCGGCGCAGAGCGCCAGCTCGCAGCCGCCGCCCAGGGCATAGCCGGTGACCGCGGCGACGACCGGCTTGGGGATCCGGGCCACGGCGCCGAACGACGACTGCAGCGCGCCGGAGCGCTTGACCATGTCGGTGTACGACATGTCGGCCATCTCCTTGATGTCCGCTCCCGCGGCGAAGACCCGCTCGCCGCCGTACACGACCACGGCCCGCACGTCGTCGCGCTCGGTGGCCTCGATGGCGGCCGCGCGGATCTCCTCCTGGACCTGGACGTTGAGCGCGTTCATCTTCGGCCGGTCGAGCCGGATCGTGCCGATCCCGTCAGCAACCTCCAGTCGTACGAACTCGCCCATGTCACGCCCTGCCTCTCGTCTGTCTCCGAACTCGGTCACCGGCATTGTGTCGTGATCGTGAACAATGGCGCGGGTGACCCCAGGACTCTGGCGCAACCGCGGCGAGCGAGCCTCCGTCTGGCCCGGGCGGAACTGGCCCCTGGGGTCGACGTGGTCGGCCGAGGCGACGAACTTCGCCGTCCACGCGCCCAGCGCCACCGCGGCGTGGGTCTGCCTGTACGACGACGAGGGCGTCGAGCAGCGGCACCGGCTCACCGAGCAGACCCTCGGGATCTGGCACGGCGCCATCCCCGGCGTCGCCCCCGGCACTCGCTACGGCTACCGGGTCGCCGGCCCGTGGGACCCCGAGCAGGGCTTCCGCTTCAACGTGAACAAGCTGCTCCTCGACCCGTTCGCCAAGGCGGTCAGCGGCGACGTGACCGTCGACCCCGCGATCTTCGGGTACCGGTTCGACGACCCCGCCCACATGAACACCGACGACTCGGCGCCGTACGTCCCGCGCAGCGTGGTCGTCGGGGACGACGACTTCGACTGGGGCGACGACGCACCGCTGCGGCACCGCTGGCGCGACACCGCGATCTACGAGGTGCACGTCAAGGGCATGACGGCGCTGCACGACCGGGTGCCCGAGGAGCTTCGCGGCACGTACGCCGGCCTCGGGACCCCCGCTGTCGTCGACTACCTCAAGGACCTCGGCATCACCGCGGTCGAGCTGCTGCCGATCCACCAGTTCACCAGCGAGCCCGCCCTGGTCGAGCGCGGGCTGGTGAACTACTGGGGGTACAACTCGCTCGGGTTCTTCGCGCCCCACAACGCCTACGCCGCCACCGGGGACCGCGGCCAGCAGGTCGCCGAGTTCAAGGCGATGGTGAAGGCGTTCCACGAGGCCGGCATCGAGGTGATCCTCGACGTCGTCTTCAACCACACCGCCGAGGCCGGGGCGCTGGGGCCGACGCTGTCGTTCCGCGGCCTCGACGACCGCGGCTTCTACTGCCGCGTCAGCGACGGCGATCCCGCGACGGACTTCGACGACACGTACTGGGACGTCACCGGCTGCGGCAACACCGTCGACGCCTCGGACCCGTTCGTGCTGCGGCTGATCCTCGACTCGCTGCGGTACTGGGTCACCGAGATGCACGTCGACGGCTTCCGCTTCGACCTGATGTCCGCGCTCACCCGCGTGCAGCACAGCGTCGACATGGCCTGTCCCCTGCTGACCGCGATCGGTCAGGACCCGGTCCTGCGGCACGTGAAGCTGATCGCGGAGCCCTGGGACGCCTCGATGGACGGCTACCGCGTCGGCGAGTTCCCGCCGCCGTGGGTCGAGTGGAACGACCAGTACCGCGACGAGATCCGGGACTTCTGGCGCAACCACTCCAGCGGCATCCGTACCGTCGCCACCCGGTTGGCGGGCTCGTCGGACCTCTATCTCGACGACGGGCGCTCGCCGTACGCCTCGATCAACTTCGTCACCGCCCACGACGGGTTCACCGTGCGCGACCTGGTCACCTACGAGCACAAGCGCAACGAGGCCAACGGCGAGGACAACCGCGACGGCACCGACAACAACCGCTCCTGGAACCACGGCGTCGAGGGCGAGACCGACGACAAGGAGGTCGTGGCGGTACGCCGGCGGCAGGCGGCGAACATGATGGCGACGCTGTGCCTCTCGAACGGCGTCCCGATGATCACCGCGGGCGACGAGCGCGGCCGGACCCAGGGTGGCAGCAACAACGCCTACGCCCAGGACAACGAGACGTCGTGGATCGACTGGCGGCCCGACGACGCGTGGCTCGACGTCTACGAGGTCACCAAGGCCGCGCTGCGGCTGCGTCGCGAGCACCCGGCGCTGCGGCAGCGGCACTGGTTCGAGGGCCGCCCGACGATCCGGGGCGGCCCGAAGGACCTGGCCTGGCTGCATCCCTCAGGACGCGAGATGGCCAACGAGGACTGGTACGACGCCAACCTCCGCGCGGTCGGGATGTTCGTCTCCGGCGCCCCGCTGCGCTCCCCCGGCCCGCGCGGCGAGCAGCTGGTGGACAGCTCCTTCGTCCTCTGGTTCAACTCCGACCCCGAGCCGCTGCGCATCACGCTGCCCGAGAACGACTGGGTGCACTCCGGCGAGATCGTGCTCTCCACCGAGGACGACCTGCCCGTCGGCAGCCCGGTCGAGGCCGGCGACCGGCTCACCCTCGGCCCGCGCACGGTGGTCGTGATCCGCGAGGACTGAGCAGGGACGCGTCAGCGGATCCGCTGACGGTGGTCGAGCGAGCCGCGCGACCGAGGAACGACGTCGCGACCGGCGTGTCGAGACCGGTCTGACCTCACCAGCAAGGCGAGTCGGCGCAGCCCTCGAAAGGACTGCGCCGACCCCACCACGGCTGACCGAATCAGCCCACCCTCACCGTCTTCGGCTTCGATGCGGAAGCCTGGACGGTGCCGGATCCCTGGTACTTCGCGACCAGCTTGTGCGGCCCCGCTGCGAGCCTGCCGAGCGCGATCGAGATCCGGCCGCGGTCGTCCTCCTCGAGGTGGGCGGAGGCGATCACCTTGCCCTTGTCGAGGACGACGACCTTGCCGAGCGGCGTGCGGTCGGCCCGGACGACGACCGTCGCCCGCGCCGGCTTGCCCGCCTTCGCGACGTACGTCGCCGTCGTGGTCGAACCGACCTTGCCGTCCTGGCCGCCCGGCCCGGACTTGGCGGCGAACAGCCCGACGTACGGGGTCACGTAGTACTTGTCGCCGCCGTGACCGCCGACGGTGAAGCCGACCTGGAAGTGGTCGCCGGCCTGGTCGATCGGGCACGGCGCCGTACCGTCTCGCCGGTCCTGGCACTCCGGCTGCTGGGTCGCCGGCCCCTTGAGCTCGCGGGTCGCGCGGACCGGGAACTGGAACTCCAGGATGTCGCCCTGCCGCAGCACGAACGGCGAGTAGTCGGCGTTGCCGATCAGGATGCCGCCGTTGACGCCGTTGTCGAACGCGAGAGGACCGGTGCCGAGGTCCTGGTCCTCACCGGCCTCGGTGAGGTCCCACCGCACGTCCTCGTCGACGAACTCGATGCCGCGCGGCACCAGGATCTCCGGCAGGACGGAGACCTTCCCGCTGCACGGCAGGCTGATCAGCCCGATGTAGCCGCGCAGGTAGAACTTCTCGCCGATCGTCGGCACCTCGCCGTCGGGCGAGAGCCAGCCGACGTTCGCGCTGACGCCGGTGCTCGGCAACCCGGTGATGCAGTCGACGACGGTGTCCGCGTCGGACTTGCCGTCCTGCCACTCGCCTGCGGCGTGTGCGGGCGAGGACGGGGCGAGCAGGCCGAGCAGCGCGACGGTGGTCGC
Source organism: Nocardioides sp. SR21 (assembly GCF_022761125.1). Classification (GTDB taxonomy): domain Bacteria; phylum Actinomycetota; class Actinomycetes; order Propionibacteriales; family Nocardioidaceae; genus Nocardioides. The sequence goes on from NZ_JAKWJR010000014.1 coordinate 79,906, forward strand.
GAGCAGGGCCAGGAGGGGCTTCTTCATCTCTGTCTTCCTCTACTGGTGGGGCGGGATGGTGTCGTGTTGGCCATGCGGGGCCAGTCAGGGTCAGTCGGGGTCAGTCGGGGCCAGTCGTGCTCAGTCGCGGTCGAGCGCCGGCAGGTCGGGGAGGGCGATCCACTCGGACCAGGTCAGGTCTCGCCCGACGTAGCGCGGCTGCTCGAGCGGCCACGCGGAGGCGATCCACCGCGGCACCAGCTCGTCGAGCGCTGCCTCGACCTCGGTGCCGACGAGGCTGTCGACGACCCACCACGAGACCTCGGCGTCGGCGCCGGGCTTCTCGGGCGGGTCCACGTAGACGCACCCGAGCAGGGCGGACTCGTCGGCGTCGAACAGCGCGTAGTTGAACGACTCGTGCGCCTCGATCTCGGCCTCGTGCCGCGCGAGGTCGACCCGGTCCTGCTCGTGGGTCATGCCGGCCGGGGGCCACCCCCAGGCGGCGCCGTAGATCGACCAGAGCCGGTCACGGGAGCCCATGACAGCGGGCAGGTCGAGGTCGACGTCGGACGCCCGGATCGGGCGCAGGTGGTGGCCCGTGGGCAGGTCGACCCTGGTCGGGTGCTGCCAGCCGGCCGGCAGCCAGGTCTCGGTGCGGATCTCCATGGCCACCACCCTCGGCGGCGGCCCTTGCGGATCACCTGTCGTTCGCTTGTAGCCCCTGCGCGTAGGCCGCGACCTCGGTCACCGTGAGCCGTCGGCCCTCGTCGACCGCCGCCGCGAACTCCGTCTCGCCGAGCGCGGTCGCGGCGACCCCCAGCGCCTCCGCGAGCAGCGTCTCGTCCGGCTTGTAGTAGCCGTAGACGTTGGCCCCCACCGACTCACGCAGCCGCGTGGACGCGCCGTGCAGGACGCCGATCCGGTCGTGCCGTCCGGCCTGGGACTCGACGACCGCGAGCGCCTCGAGGAAGTACGCCAGGTTGGCCAGGTCGCCGGTCTGGAGGCTCAGCGCGATCCCCTCCTCCAGCTGGCGGCGAGCGCGATCGGTGTCGCCGGTGGCGATGGCGATCTGGGCCGCGGTGAAGAGCGCGATGTAGACCGCGAGCGGATCGTGCCTGCTCCGCCCGGCCTCCAACCCGAGGGTCAGGAGGGCGTCGGCTCGCTCCGGGGCGCCGCGCAGCAGCGCGATCGTCGCCTGCCAGATGTGCGCGAGCGTCCACAGCCAGCCACCGCGGTCCCCGGTCTGCTCGCAGAGCGGGATCGTGGCGTCCATGGCCCGCTCCGCGGCCTCGAGATCGCCCTCGGCGAGGGCGATCAGGCCGACCCCGGCGACGCAGTGCGACTGGCCGACCGGGTCGCCCGTCGCCGCGGCGAGTGCGGCCCCCTCGGCCCAGCACCGGGCCTCCTCGAGGTCGCCCTGCGCGAAGGTCATCGCACCGCGCGCCGCGAGCGCCCGGACCCGGACGTCGTCGGGAACGTCGCGCTCCAGCACCGCGGTCGTGATCCGCCTGCCCTCGACCAGGTGCCCGCGCAGCCACCAGAACAGCCAGAGGTCCCACGCCAGCCGGCCGGTGGACTCGGCATCGCCGTCGGCGAGACCGGACTCCAGGGCCGCGACGTAGTTCGGGTGCTCGCGCTGGGTCAGGGCGAGGGCCTCGATGGTGCCCTCGCCCCGGTAGTGCGGCTCGGTCGCCGCCGCCAGCGCCCGGAAGTAGGCCCGGTGGCCGGCCCGCACCGCGAGCGCCTCGTCACCGACGAGCCGGCCGGCGGCGTACTGCAGGATCGGCTCGAGCATCCGGAACCGGGGCGTGGCATCCGTCGTGCCGTCCGGGACGACGAGCGAGTGCTCGACCAGCGAGTCGAGGAGCGACAGGGCGTCGGCCTGGTCGGCCACCGCCTCCGCCGCGTCCAGGCTGAAGCCGCCCGCGAACACCGACAGCCTCCGGAAGAGCTGCTGCTCCTCGGGCCCGAGGAGGTCGTGGCTCCAGTCGATCGCCGCCCGCATCGTGCGCTGGCGGGCCGGCAGGTCGCGGGCGCTCGACGTCGCCATCATCTCGTCGAGGCGGGGCAGCATCGCGACCGGCGGCAGCAGCCGGACGCGGGCCGCCGCCAGCTCGAGCGCCAGCGGGATGCCCGCGAGCCGGCGGCAGATCGCGCCCACCGCGACGGCGTTCGACGCGTCCAGCACGAAGCCGGGCGAGGCCGCTTCGGCGCGCTCGACGAACAGCGCCACGGCAGCGGACGACTCGATCTCCTCCGGGGCAGCGGCGTCCGGGTCGGGCAGCGGCAGCGGCGTCACCTGGTACTGGATCTCGCCGCGCACCCGCAAGGGGGCGCGGCTGGTCACGAGCAGGGTGAGGCCGGGGCAGGAGGCCACCAGGCGGCTCACCTGGCCGGCCGCCTCCAGGAGGTGCTCGTGGTTGTCCAGCACGACCAGCACCTCGCGGTTGCGCAGGTGCTCGGCGACGGTCGCCACCGGGTCGGTCCCGTCGACGGCCGGCAGCCCGGTCGCGCGCCCGATCTCCGGCAGCACGGTCGCCGGGTCCGTCAGCGGCGCCAGGGAGATCATCGCGACGCCGTCGCGGTACGCCGGGGCCGCGGCCGTCGCCACGGCATGGGCCAGCCGGGTCTTGCCGACGCCGCCGACCCCGGTGAGGGTGACGATCCGCTGCGCGCTGCCGTCGAGCAGCGAGCGCACGTAGGCGACCTGGTCGTCGCGGCCGACCAGGGCGCCGGCAGGCGGGACGATGTCCCTCCGCAGGTCCGCCCGCGGGTCCGCTCGTACGCCGGCCCGTACGTCCGTCGGGACGTCCGCGGGCCGCACCTCGTCGAGCAGGGTCGGGTCCTGCTCGAGGATGCGCTGGTAGAGCCGCTGGAGCTCCGGCCCCGGGTCGAGGCCGAGCTCCTCGACGAGCACCGCGCGCACGTCGGCGAAGACGGCGAGCGCGTCGGCCTGGTTGCCGGCGCGGTACAGCGCCAGCATCTGACGCAGCCGCAGCGGCTCGCGCAACGGGTGCTCCGCCACCAGGGGTGCGAGCTCCGAGAGCACCCGGTCGTGCCGGCCCAGCGCCAGGTCGAGGTCGGCGGCGAGCTCATGGCCCGCGAGGCGCTGACCGGCGAGCCGGGCGGCCTCGGCCTGCGCGAAGGGCTGCTGGATCTCGGCGTACGCCTCGCCCCGCCACAGGTCGAGCGCGTCCCCGACGTGCTGCCGCGCGAGCTCGAGGTCGCCGGCGGCGCGGTCCGAGCGGGCCCGGCCGAGCAGCGCGGTGAAGCGGACGGCGTCGATCGCGTCAGCGGGGACGTCGAGCCGGTAGCCCGGTGGCACCGTCACGATCTCCAGCCCGTCGACCACCTTCAGCCGGCCACGCAGCCGGGAGATGATCGCGTGCAGGTTCGCGGTCGTGGCACCGCGGGCACCGTCGCCCCACACCCGCTCGTACATCGCGTCGGTCGAGACGACCCGCCCGACGTCGACGATCAGGGCCGCCAGCACCTCACGGTGCCGCGGCGAACCGATCTCGACGGGACCGTCCGCCCCGTCCACCTCGAGCGGCCCGAGAACTCTGATCACGGAGCACACCCTAGGGAGCAGCACGCACCCCCGCGCGCGAATCGCACGACGCGCCAGCGCGCGGCTACGGCAGGGCGACGACCCCGAGCTCGGCGGTGGAGGCCAGCAGGTTGTTCCGCGGGACCACGCGCACGGTGTAGCCGAACGAGCCGGAGTGGTCGAGGACCACGTCGCCGTCGAAGCGGTAGCGGCCCCCGTCGTACGTCTCGACGACGCGCAGCGAGTCGACGGTGGTCTCGGTGAGCTCGTCCTCGCCGTTGCTGCGACCGTGGACCAGCTGGACGTCGACGTCGTCGGGCGACAGCTCGCCGAGAGCGATGAAGGCGCGCACGCTCATCTGGTCGCCGACCTCGGGGGCGTCGCTGACGCCGCTGCTCTCGACGTGCTCGACGCGTACGCCGGACCAGCCGCCCTTGACCTTCTTCTTCCAGGCGGCCAGCTCGGCGGCGCCCGCGTAGTCGGAGTTCAGCGCCCGCGCGGTCAGCGCGGCCGGCGTGTAGAGCTGGCGCACGTAGTCGCGCACCATCCGGGTCGCGAGCACCTTCGGGCCGAGCGACTTCAGCGTGTGCCGGGTCATCTCGATCCAGCGGGTCGGCACGCCCTCGGCGTCGAGGTCGTAGAACCGCGGCGCGACCTCGTTCTCGATGAGGTCGTAGAGCGCGTCGGCCTCGAGGTCGTCACGGTGGTCGACGTCCTCGACACCGTCGGCGGTCGGGATCGCCCAGCCGTTGTTGCCGTCGTACCACTCGTCCCACCAGCCGTCGAGCACCGACAGGTTGAGCCCGCCGTTCAGCGCGGCCTTCATGCCCGAGGTGCCGCAGGCTTCGTACGGACGCAGCGGGTTGTTGAGCCACACGTCGCAGCCGGGGTACAGCGGCTGCGCCATCGCGATGTCGTAGTTCGGCAGGAACACGATGCGGTGCCGGATCTCCGGGTCGTCGGACAGGCGGACGATGTCCTGGATCAGCTTCTTGCCGCCGTCGTCGGCCGGGTGCGCCTTGCCGGCGATCACCAGCTGGATCGGCCGCTCGGGGTGCAGCAGCAGGCGCTTGAGCCGCGCGGGGTCGCGCATCATCAGCGTCAGGCGCTTGTACGACGCCGCCCGGCGCGCGAAGCCGATGGTGAGGACGTCGGGGTCGAGAGCGCTCTCGATCCAGCCGAGCTCGGCGCGCGCCGCGCCCCGCTTCTCCCACGAGCGGGCCAGCCGCTTGCGGGCGTCCTTGACCAGCCGCTCGCGCAGCTGCCGCTTGGTCGACCACATCTCGGCGCCCGGCACCTTGTCGGCGGCGGCCCAGAACGCGGTGGTGTCGTCGCCCTCGGGGTCGGCGCCCTGGCCGACGGCCAGCTCGACGACCTCACGCGCGACCCAGGTCGGCGCGTGCACGCCGTTGGTGATCGAGGTGATCGGGACCTCGGCCTCGTCGAACGCCGGCCACAGCCCGCGGAACATGCCACGACTGACGTGGCCGTGCAGCTGGGAGACGCCGTTCGCGCGCTGCGCGAGGCGGAAGCCCATCACCGCCATGTTGAAGACCGAGGCATCGCCGCTCTCGTAGTCCTCGGCGCCGAGCGCGAGCACCCGGTCGACCGGGACGCCCGGGGTCGGGCCGGCGTCGCCGAAGTACTGCTCGATCAGCGTGCGCGGGAACCGGTCGATGCCCGCGGGCACCGGGGTGTGGGTCGTGAAGACCGTCGAGCCGCGGCCGACCTCGAGCGCGGTGTCGAAGTCGAGCTTCGGGCCGCCCTCGGCGACGGTGAGCTCACGGATCCGCTCGAGGCCGAGGAAGCCCGCGTGGCCCTCGTTGGTGTGGAACACCTCGGGCGCCGCGTGGCCCGTGATCCGGCAGAACGCGCGGATCGCGCGGACGCCGCCGACGCCGAGCAGCAGCTCCTGGCGCAGCCGGTGCTCGCTGTTGCCGCCGTACAGCCGGTCGGTGATGTCGCGGTAGGTCTCCGGGTTGTTCTCGAGGTCGGTGTCGAGCATCAGCAGCGGCACCCGGCCGACGCTGGCGACGAAGATGCGCGCCTCGATGTCCGGGCCACCGGGGACGGCGATGCTGATCGTCGCGCGCTCGCCGTTCTCCTCACGGAGCAGCGAGATCGGCAGGCCGTCGGGGTCGAGGACGGGGTAGGACTCCTGCTGCCAGCCCTCACGCGACAGCGCCTGCTTGAAGTAGCCGTGCCGGTAGAGCAGGCCGACGCCGATGATCGGTACGCCGAGGTCGCTGGCGGCCTTCAGGTGGTCGCCGGCCAGGATGCCGAGGCCGCCGGAGTACTGCGGGAGCACCGCGGTGATGCCGAACTCCGGGGAGAAGTAGGCGATCGCGTTCGGGGTGTCCTCGCCCGCGGCCTGGCGGCGCTGCCACCAGCGCTCGCCGGTGAGGTAGCGCTCGAGGTCCGCGCGGGCGGCGCCGAGGCGCTCCAGGAACGCGGCGTCGGAGGCGAGCTCCTCGAGCCGGGACCGGCCCACGGCGCCGAGCAGCTTGACCGGGTCACGCCCCGTGGACTCCCACAGCGTGGGGTCGACATACTCGAAGACATCCTGGGCCGCGGAGTCCCAGGACCAGCGCAGGTTGCCGGCGAGATCGCCCAGCGCGGCGAGCGCCGGGGGCAGGACGGGACGGACGGTGAAGCGACGAATGGCACGCACAGCAGGACGGTACCGTCATTTTCTTGGAACGATCAAAGAGACGCCGAAACCGCGGTGCGAGCCGGTTCACATAACGAACGATCACGTCCGGCGTTGACTCCGGCATGACCCGATCCTCCGTGCGCCGCCGCCGCTACCACGGCGTCGCGCTGGCCCTCCTGACCGCCACCCTGGTCCCCGGGCTCGCGCAGCTCCCCGCCCTCGCCACGAGCCCCACGAAGGCTCCCCTCGCCCGGGCCGGCGACGTCACGGTCACGCTCACCGACCCGGTGGCGGGCCTCCCCGACCTCGACCTGCGCGGCACCGTGCTCCCGACGGCCGCCCAGCGCGCCGCCGCCGGCCGGCTCAACGCGGTCGACCTGCGGTGGAACCAGTTCGGTACGCCGTCCTCGATCCTGCCCGTCAACGGCGAGCTCGCCCGTACGACGTCCAGCGACCCGGCGACCGCGGCGCGCACGTGGCTGCGCAGGAACGCCGCCGTCTTCGGCCTCACCCGCGAGCAGGTCGACGGGCTCGAGCTGGTCAACAGCCAGGAGCTCGCACAGAGCGACGCCCGCGCGGTGCTGTTCCGCCAGACGTTCGGCGACCTCACCCCGGCGCTCGGCAGCATGGTCACGGTCGGCGTCGCGAACGGGGCGATCGCGTACGCGTCGTCCTCCATCACCAAGACCGACGGAGCTCCCCCGGCGGCCACGCTGTCCCCGGTCCAGGCGTTCGTGAAGGCCGCGGCCGACGTCGGCCGGACCGTCGGGGCCGGCGACATCACCGACATCACCGGCGCGGTCACCGACGGCTGGAACGTGCTCACCGTCCCCGGCTTCGCGCAGCAGCAGCTGGTCCGGCTGCGCGCGCTGGCCCTGGCCGACGGCAGCGTCCGGCCGGTGTTCGAGACCAACGTGCTCGACGTCGAAGGCGGCTCACCGTTCGCCTACACGGTGATGGTCGACGGCGTCACCGGCGCGATCCTGCACCGGCAGAACCAGGCCGAGAGCAACAACGACGTCCACCCGTACCAGGGCGAGGTCACCGCGACCGCGTGCGGCCCGAAGCACGAGTTCGAGCTCACCGACGGCAACACCAAGCAGATCGTCGCGGTCGCGGCGATGGCGAACACCGCGAACGACGTCGTGGTGAAGCTGTTCTCCCCCGGCGGCGACCTGCTCGTGTCGGGCGACCTCGGCACCAGCCCGGAGACCGCGACGTACGCCGCCGCCTCGATCCCGAAGGGGACCTACTCCATGCAGGTCTGCCCGTTCGACGCGCCGACCGTGCCGTTCCTGCCGCCGGGCACCTACGTCGCGAGCGTGACCACCAGCGACACCGAGGGGCCCTCGACCGACGACCTCGGCTTCGAGCCGAGGTGGCGCTACTTCACCGCGAACCCGACGCTCGACTACTCCCCCGAGAACACGCCCACCAACACCGTGGTCGGCTGCTGGCTCCCGGGCTCCGGCTGCACCACGCCGTCGGGTCCGTTCCGCAACATCGCCGCTCCCGGGCCGTGGGACACCGTGGCCGGCACCGGCCTCGGCACGATGACGACGATCGGCAACAACGCGAACACCCATGAGGCGTGGGTGAGTCCGCTGACCCCGGGCGGTACGGCCCAGGCGCCGATCTCGCCGACCCGCGAGTACACGACGGAGTTCACCGACGCGTGGAACAACTCCCAGTGCGACCCGACCCAGCTCACCCCCGGCGGCAACGACATCGACGCGTCGGTCGGCAACCTGTTCGTGGCGCACAACCGGATGCACGACTACTCCTACTACCTGGGCTTCACCGAGGAGAACTACAACCTCCAGGCCAGCAACCTCGGCCGCGGTGGCGTCGAGGGCGACCAGGAGATCGGCAACGCGCAGGCCGGAGCGCTGACCGGCGGCCAGCCGTCGCTCCTCGGCCGCGACAACGCCAACCAGATCACGCTGCAGGACGGCGTCCCCGGCATCACGAACCAGTACCTCTTCCAGCCGCTCGCCGGGGCGTTCTACGCGCCGTGCGTCGACGGCGGCCTCGACATGGGCATCGTCGGCCACGAGTACACCCACGCGATCAGCAACCGGATGATCGGCGGACCCGACGAGGGCATCACGTCCGAGCAGGGTGGCGCGATGGGCGAGTCGTGGGGCGACCTGACGGCCGGCGAGTACATGTTCAGCCACGGCTACGCGAACGGCGGCAACCCCTGGGCGATCGGCGTCTACGCGACCGGCAACAAGGCCGTCGCCATCCGCGACTACGCGATCAACAAGAACCCGCTCAACTACTCCGACTACGGCTTCGACAGCACCGGCAACGAGGTGCATGCCGACGGCGAGATCTGGAACGGCACCCAGTGGGACGTCCGCCAGGCGCTGGTCGAGAAGTGGAACGGCGCGTTCCCGTACGGCAACGCGAAGCTCCAGCTGCGCTGCGCCCAGGCCACCGCGGGCCAGACCCCGCTGCCGCCGGACAAGTGCCCGGGCAACCGGCGCTGGATCCAGCTGGTGTTCGACTCGTTCCTGCTCCAGCAGGGCGCGACGTCCATGCTCGACGCCCGCGACGCGATGCTGGCGGCCGACCGGATGCGCTTCGGCGGCGCCAACAACGAGGTGATGTGGGCCGCGTTCGCCAAGCGCGGCATGGGCGTCGGCGCCTCGACGCCGAGCGCCGACTCCGGCGACGTGACCCCGAGCTTCGCCTCGCCGAAGGCGCGCAACGCCACCGTCACGTTCGCGAGCGGCGCCCGCGGCAAGCTGTACGTCGGCCACTACGAGGCCCGCGCCACCCCGGTCGCGGACACGGTCCCTGGCGGCAGGCTGAAGAACGTCGTGAAGCTGACGCCCGGCCGCTACGACCTGGTGTTCGTCTCCCCCGCCACCGGGTTCAAGCGGTTCTCGGTGAGCGTGAACCCCTGGCAGCAGAAGACGGTCCGCATCGCGGCGCCGAAGAACCTCGCCGCCAGCAGGAACGGCGCGAAGCTGATCGGTTCCAGCGCCGGGTCGCTCAACCCGGCCTGGCTGCTGGACGGGACCGAGAAGACCGCGTGGGGCGGCGTCTCCGAGACGAACGTCGACGAGACGCACCCGTTCGTCGCGGTCGACCTCGCCGGCGGCGTGCACACCGTGCGCCGGGTCCAGGTCAGCGCGATGCTCAACCCGGCGCCGGCGGACCCGACCGAGATCCCGCTCGCGGCCGACCCCGACCCCGACTCGGGCTCCCGGTTCACCGCGCTGCGGCGCTTCGCGCTCGAGGCGTGCGTGAGCGCCTGCTCCTCGGACCAGGCGGTGTGGAAGCGCTTCTTCACCTCGAAGAAGAACGCGTTCCCGGCGAAGCGGCCGCGCCCGGTCGCTCCCGACCTGACCCTCCGGAGCTTCGCGGTGCCGGCCACCCAGGCGGCCGCCATCCGCCTGGTCGTCCTCGAGAACCAGTGCACCGGCTTCGGCGGGTACGCCGGCGAGCAGGACGCCGACCCGATCAACGACACCGACTGCAAGACCGGCTCCGACCGCGGCACGATCGTCCACGCGGCCGAGCTGCAGGTGTACTGAGCTGCCTGGTCTCGATACGTCGGGTCTCGATACGCCGGGTCTCGATACGCCGTCGCTCGTTCCTCGCCACGGCTACTCGACCACCGAGAGCCCGCTCGACCACCGAGACGGCCGGTTTCCCGCAGACGCCGACGGGTACGCGGTATCCGTCGGCGTTGCACCCTCGCTAGGTTGGAGATCATGGTCGGACGCATCCCCATCATGAACGTCACGCCGCTCGTTGACCTCGGGCGGCAACCCGCCAAGGCGACCGTCGGTGAGCCGTTCCCGGTCCGCGCAACGGTGTTCCGCGAGGGACACGACAAGCTCGGGGCCGAGGTCGTGCTGATCGGCCCGGACGGCAGACGCCGCCCACCGGTGCGGATGTCCAAGCAGGGCGACGTACCGGACCGCTACGAGACCTGGGTGACGCCGGACGCCGGCGGTGCCTGGACGTTCGAGGTGGTCGCCTGGTCCGACCCGATCGCCACGTGGCAGCACGCCGCCGGGCTGAAGATCCCGGCCGGCGTCGACGTCGAGCTGATGTTCACCGAGGGCCGGCTGCTCATCGAGCGGGTGCTCGGTTCGCTCGACGCCACGGACCCCGCGGTCCCCGCCCTCAAGGGCGCGCTCGAGGCCGCCACCGACACCGCGCGGCCCGAGGCCGCCCGGCTCGCGGTGCTCCAGGCACCCGAGGTGGCGGCGGCCCTGCACGCCCACCCGATCCGTGAGCTGCTCACCGTCGAGGGTCCGTTCCCGGCGTACGCCGATCGGCCGCTCGCGCTCTTCAGCAGCTGGTACGAGTTCTTCCCGCGCTCCGAGGGCGCGCTCAAGGACCCGAAGACCGGCAAGGTCACCAGCGGCAGCTTCCAGACCGCCGCCAAGCGCCTCGACGCGGTGGCCGCGATGGGCTTCGACGTGCTCTACCTCCCGCCGATCCACCCGATCGGCGAGGTCAACCGCAAGGGACCGAACAACACCCTCGACCCCGGCCCGGACGACACCGGCTCGCCCTGGGCGATCGGGTCGAAGGACGGCGGCCACGACGCGATCCACCCGGACCTCGGCACGTTCGAGGACTTCGACGCGTTCGTCGCCCGCGCCCGCTCGCTCGGCCTCGAGGTCGCGCTCGACCTGGCACTCCAGGCCGCCCCCGACCACCCGTGGGTGACGTCGCACCCCGAGTGGTTCACGACCCGGGCCGACGGCACGATCGCGTACGCCGAGAACCCCCCGAAGAAGTACCAGGACATCTACCCGGTCAACTTCGACAACGACCCGACCGGCATCGCCCAGGAGGTGCTGCGGATCGTCCGGCTGTGGATGTCGCACGGCGTCCGCGTGTTCCGCGTCGACAACCCGCACACCAAGCCGGTCGCGTTCTGGGAGTGGCTGCTCAAGGAGGTCCGGCGCACCGATCCCGACGTGCTGTTCCTCGCCGAGGCGTTCACCCGCCCGGCGATGATGCACGGGCTCGGCGCGATCGGGTTCCACCAGTCCTACACGTACTTCACGTGGCGCACGGCCAAGTGGGAGATCGAGGAGTACCTCCGCGAGCTGTCCCACGAGACCGACCACATGGTGCGCCCGAACTTCTTCGTGAACACCCCCGACATCCTGCACGCCTACCTGCAGTACGGCGGCCCCGCGGCGTTCAAGATCCGTGCGGCGCTGGCCGCGACCAGCTCGCCGAGCTGGGGCGTGTACGCCGGCTACGAGCTGTTCGAGCACGTCGCCGTACGACCCGGGAGCGAGGAGTACCTCGACTCGGAGAAGTACCAGATCCGGGTCCGCGACTGGGACGCCGCCGAGCGCGACGGCCGCACGCTCGCGCCGTACCTGACGCGGCTCAACGAGATCCGCCGCCAGCACCCGTCGCTGCAGCTGCTGCGCAACCTCGCGATCCACTGGAGCGACGACGAGAACGTGCTGGTCTACTCGAAGTCCGCCGGCGCCGACACCGTGATCGTGGTGATCAACACCGATCCGCACGCCGCCCGCGAGACCACCGTGCACCTCGACATGGCCGCGCTGGGCCTCGACGAGCACGACACGTTCGCAGTTCACGACGAGATCACCGGTGAGGAGTGGAACTGGAGCGCGCACAACTACGTGCGCCTCGACCCGTTCCACGAGCCCGCGCACGTCCTCACGGTGCGGAGGACGCGGTGACCCAGGCCCCCAACGATCTGGTGCTCAACGAGAACACGCCCGAGTGGTTCAAGACCGCGGTCTTCTACGAGGTGCTGGTCCGCGCGTTCCGCGACTCCAACGGTGACGGCACCGGCGACTTCCGGGGCCTGGTCGAGAAGCTCGACTACCTCGAGTGGCTCGGCGTCGACTGCCTCTGGATCCCGCCGTTCTTCCCGAGCCCGCTGCGCGACGACGGGTACGACGTCGCGCACTACACCGAGATCCACCCGGAGATCGGCACGATCGAGGACTTCCGCTACTTCCTCGGCGAGGCCCACAAGCGCGGCATCCGCGTGATCATCGACTTCGTCATGAACCACACCAGCGACCAGCACGAGTGGTTCCAGCAGTCGCGCACCGACCCGGACGGGCCGTACGGCGACTTCTACGTCTGGTCCGACACCGACGAGCTCTACCAGGACGCGCGGATCATCTTCGTCGACACCGAGCCGTCGAACTGGACGTGGGACCCGGTCCGCCAGCAGTACTTCTGGCACCGGTTCTTCTCGCACCAGCCCGACCTCAACTTCGACAACCCGAAGGTGCACGACGCGATCCTCGACGCGATCCGCTTCTGGCTCGACATGGGCATGGACGGGTTCCGTCTCGACGCGGTGCCGTACCTCTACGAGCGGCCGGGCACCAACGGCGAGAACCTCCCCGAGACCCACGAGATGCTCAAGAAGGTCCGCAAGATCGTGGACGACGAGTACCCCGGCCGGGTGCTGCTCTGCGAGGCGAACCAGTGGCCCGAGGACGTCGTGGAGTACTTCGGCGACTTCGCCTCGGGCGGCGACGAGTGCCACATGGCGTTCCACTTCCCGGTCATGCCGCGCATCTTCATGGCGGTACGTCGCGAGTCGCGCTTCCCGATCTCGGAGATCCTCGAGCAGACCCCGGCGATCCCGGACAGCTGCCAGTGGGGCATCTTCCTGCGCAACCACGACGAGCTGACGCTCGAGATGGTCACCGACGAGGACCGCGACTACATGTGGGGCGAGTACGCCAAGGACCCCCGCATGAAGGCGAACATCGGCATCCGCCGCCGGCTGGCGCCGCTGCTCGACAACGACACGAACCAGATGGAGCTGTTCAACGCGCTGCTGCTCTCGCTGCCCGGCTCCCCCGTCCTCTACTACGGCGACGAGATCGGGATGGGCGACAACATCTGGCTCGGTGACCGCGACGGCGTCCGGACGCCGATGCAGTGGACGGCCGACCGCAACGCCGGCTTCTCGTCGGCCACCCCGGGAAAGCTCGACCGTCCGGTCATCCAGGACCCGGTCTTCGGGTACCAAGCAGTCAATGTGGAATCCCAGTTCGAGAACTCCTCGTCGCTCCTGCACTGGACGCGGCGGATGATCCACACGCGCCGGAACCACCAGGCGTTCGGCCTCGGCGAGTTCCACGACCTCGGCGGGTCCAACCCGTCCGTGCTGTCGTACGTCCGCGAGTACGTCGCCCCGGACGGCAGCGAGGACCTGATCCTCTGCGTGAACAACCTGTCGCGCTTCCCCCAGCCGGTCGAGCTGGACCTGCGCCGCTTCGAGGGCCGCCGACCGGTCGAGCTGCTCGGCGGCGTGCCGTTCCCGGAGATCGGCGAGCTGCCGTACCTGCTGACGCTGGCCGGCTACGGCTTCTACTGGTTCCGCCTGACCGCGCCCGAGGCCACGGAGGAAGGGCTGCTGCTGTGACTGAACAGAATCTCGGGGCTGAGCCCGAGGTCTTCGCCCGATATCTGGAGCGCACCCGCTGGTTCGCCGGCAAGGGTCGCCCGTTCGAGATCGCCTCGGTCCGCCGGATCGGGGAGGTCCCGTGCGGGTCCGAGGGCGACCCGACGGTCGTCATCGAGCTGGTCGAGGTCGCCTACGGCGACGCGCAGGGCGGGTCCGACGTCTACCAGGTCCCGATGGCGTTCTACGAGCACCCCGAGACGCGGCTCGACCACGCGTTCATCGGGTGGTGGGAGGAGCCGGCCCACGGCTGGGTGCACGCGTACGACGCCCTGCACGACCGCGAGGCGATGGGCTGCTGGCTGCGCGCGTTCGACACGGCCGCGAAGGAGTCCGGCGGCAACCTCCTGGACGACAGCGGGCTCCGCTTCCACCGGCTGCCCGGTCACGACCTGGACCTCTCGACCCACTCGACGCTGTTCAGCGGCGAGCAGTCGAACTCGTCGGTGGCGTACGGCGAGGACGCCCTGATGAAGGTGTTCCGCAAGATCACCCCCGGCGTCAACCCGGACATCAGCGTGCACGACGTGCTGACCCGCACCGACTCCGAGCACATCGCGGCGCTCTACGGGTGGCTGGACTGGGTCGACGAGGAGGCCGACGGCGGTGCCGGTACGACCGTCCAGCTCGCCATGCTCCAGGAGTTCCTCCGCACCGCCAGCGACGGATGGGACCTCGCGCTCGTGAGCGTGCGCAACCTGTTCGCCGACGGCGAGCTGCACGCCCACGAGTCGGGCGGCGACTTCTCCGCCGAGGCCGCGCGGCTGGGCACCGCGCTGCGCGAGGTGCACGACGTGCTGGCCGAGCACTTCCCGGTCGAGCGGCTCGACGCCGCGGCCGTCGCCGAGCTGGCCGACGGCATGGACGCCCGCCTGGACGAGGCGCTCCCCGTGGTGCCCGGGCTGGCGGAGCACGCCGCGGCGCTGCGAGCGGCGTACGCCCGGCTGCGGTCGCTCGACGACGTGCGGGTCCAGCAGATCCACGGCGACCTGCACCTCGGCCAGACGCTGCGCACCAGCCTGGGCTGGAAGATCGTCGACTTCGAGGGCGAGCCCGCCAAGCCGCTGAGCGAGCGGCTGCGCCCCGACTCCCCCTGGCGCGACGTCGCCGGGATGCTGCGGTCGTTCGACTACGTGCCGCACGTGGTCGAGCGGCAGTTCGCCGAGGACCACCCCGAGGGCGTGGAGCAGCGCGCGGTGCGGGCCGAGGAGTGGGCCCACCGCAACCGCAACCACTTCCTGACCGCGTACGCCGGCACCGACATCAGCGACGAGCAGCGCGCGCTGCTCGACGCGTACGTCGCGGACAAGGCCGTGTACGAGACCGTCTACGAGACCCGCAACCGTCCGACCTGGGTGGACATCCCGCTCGAGGCCGTGGCGAGGATCGGAGCCGCATGAAGACGCTCGACGTCTCCACCACCGAGCTCGGCCAGATCGCCAACGGCGAGCACGGCAACCCGCACGGCGTGCTCGGCCCGCACCCCCACGACGGAGCGGTGACCGTGCGCGTGCTCAAGCCCCTGGCGGCCAAGGTCGCCGTGCGCTGGGACGGCGGCGAGACCGACCTGACGCACGAGCACGACGGCGTCTGGGTGGGCGTCGTCCCCCTCCCCGACGTGCCCGACTACCGCGTCGCGGTGACGTACGGCGAGCACGAGCAGGTCGTCGACGACCCGTACCGCTTCCTGCCCACGCTCGGCGAGGTGGACCTGCACCTGATCAACGAGGGCCGCCACGAGCAGCTGTGGGACGTGCTCGGCGCGCGGGTGCACCACTACCCCGGGGCGCTCGAACCGGTGACCGGCACGTCGTTCGCGGTCTGGGCGCCGAGCGCCCGCGCGGTCCGGATCAAGGCGGACTTCAACAGCTGGGACGGCCGCGAGCACCCGATGCGCCAGCTCGGCACGTCCGGCGTGTGGGAGCTGTTCGTGCCCGGCGTCGGCAGCGGCACGTCGTACAAGTACGCCGTGCTCGGCCAGGACGGCGAGTGGCGCGAGAAGGCCGACCCGATGGCGGCCTGGGCCGAGAAGCCGGCCGACACCGCGTCCAAGGTCTTCGAGTCGAGCTACACGTGGGGCGACGACGAGTGGCTCGCCGAGCGACCCTCGCGCCAGCCGGTGGCGTCGCCGATGAGCATCTACGAGATGCACCTGGGCTCGTGGAAGAAGCACCACGACGGGCGGTTCTGGTCCTGGGCCGAGCTCGCCGACGAGCTGCCGGCGTACGTCGCCGGGCTGGGCTTCACCCACGTCGAGCTGATGCCGGTGATGCAGCACCCGTTCGGCGGCTCGTGGGGCTACCACGTGACGTCGTACTTCGCTCCTGACGCGCGGTTCGGCGACCCGGACGGCTTCCGGCTGCTCGTCGACCGGCTGCACCAGGCCGGGGTCGGCGTGATCCTCGACTGGGTGCCCGGCCACTTCGCGACCGACGAGTGGGCCCTGGCGCGCTTCGACGGCACGCCGCTCTACGAGGACCCCAACCCCCAGCGCGGCTGGCACAAGGAGTGGGGCTCGCACATCTTCAACTTCGGGCGCCGGGAGGTGCGCAACTTCCTGTACGCGAACGCCCTCTACTGGCTCGAGGAGTTCCACGCCGACGGGCTGCGCGTCGACGGCGTCGCCTCGATGCTCTACCTCGACTACGCCCGCGAGGAGGGCGAGTGGTCGCCGAACATCCACGGTGGCCACGAGAACCTCGAGGCGGTCCAGTTCCTCCAGGAGATGAACGCCACCGTCTACAAGCGGGTCCCCGGCATCACCACGATCGCCGAGGAGTCGACGTCCTGGCCCGGCGTCACCAAGCCGACGTCGGAGGACGGACTGGGCTTCGGCTTCAAGTGGAACATGGGCTGGATGCACGACTCGCTGGACTACATGGCGCACGAGCCGGTGCACCGCGCCTACCACCACGGCGAGATGACGTTCTCGCTCGTGTACGCATGGACCGAGAACTTCGTGCTCCCGATCAGCCACGACGAGGTCGTGCACGGCAAGGGCTCGCTGCTGCGCAAGATGCCCGGCGACCGCTGGCAGCAGCTCGCGAACCTGCGCGCCTACCTGGGCTTCATGTGGGCGCACCCCGGCAAGCAGCTGCTGTTCATGGGCGTCGAGCTCGGCCAGGAGTCCGAGTGGGCCGAGTCGCGCGAGCTGGACTGGTGGCTGCTGGACCACCCCGAGCACCGCGGCGTCTCCGACCTGGTGCGCGACCTGAACTCGGCGTACGTCGACACCCCGGCGCTCTGGGCGCTCGACCACGAGCCGTCCGGCTTCCAGTGGATCGACGCCAACGACGCCGGCCGCAACGTCTTCTCGTTCGTGCGCCGCGGCGGTCCCGGCGAAGCCGACCTGGTCTGCGTCGCCAACTTCTCGGCAGTGCCGCACGACGGCTACCGGCTCGGGCTGCCCGCCGCCGGCGAGTGGGACGAGGTGGTCAACACCGATGCGGCGACGTACTCCGGATCGGGCGTCGGGAACCTCGGCTCGATCACCGCGACCGAGGGCGAGCACGGCGGCCAGCCGGCCCACGCCACGATCGTCGTCCCACCACTGGCGACCGTGTGGTTCCGCATGCGGGGGTGATCGCTAGGGTGTCTGCGTGACCCAGCCCACTACCTCCGTGACCACCGTCGCGGAGGGGGTTGCCCGGATCTCCTGGAGCACCGACGAGCCGATCGACGTCGTCCGTCACAGCGTGGTCGCCGCACTGGCCGACCACGCGCGCGTCGAGGCCCTGATCGACCCCGCCGACGAGGGTGCCCAGCGCACCGCGACGTGGTCCGGACTGCGCCGCGAGGGCGTGATGCGGGGCGTGACCGTCGGGGGCTCCCCGGTAGACCGGATCGTCTACGCGCGCCTGGCCACCGACACCCCGCTGCACGAGCCCGAGGGCTTCCGGGCGCTGCTGAACTCCTTCCTCCCGCGCAAGCGCGCGATCGGGCAGATGCTGGTGCGCGACCAGGACGGTCGGGTGCTGCTCTGCAACCTCACCTACAAGGCCGACTGGGACCTCCCCGGCGGCGTGGTCGAGGTCAACGAGTCGCCGCGCGAGGCGGTCAGCCGCGAGATCGAGGAGGAGCTCGGCCTCCAGATCCCCGCGGGGAACCTGGTGCTCACGGACTGGCTGCCGGCCTGGAGCGGCTGGGACGACGCGCTCTGCCTGGTCTTCGACGGCGGCACCCACGACGCCTCGCTCACCGACACGATCGTGCGCGAGACCCGCGAGATCCGGACGGCGGAGTTCTGCACGCCCGAGCAGGTCCGCGAGCGCTGCGCCGACTTCACCGCCCGCCGGGTCGAGTCCGCGCTGGCCAACCTCGCCGCGGGCGGCGGGCCGGCGTACACCGAGTCCGGCCGCTGACGCTCGAGTCCGCAGACGACGCCATTGCGCCGCTGGATCGGGGACGGACCGAGACCGGCTCGGCATAGATTCAGCACATGCGCTTCGTGCTGAACGTCATCTGGCTGCTGCTGTGCGGGATCTGGATGGCGATCGGGTACGCCGTCGCCGGGGTCATCTGCTGCATCCTGATCGTGACGATCCCGTTCGGGATCGCGTCGTTCCGGATCGCGGCGTACGCGCTGTGGCCGTTCGGGCGGACGGTGATCCGGCAGCCCACCGCCGGGTTCTGGTCCGGGCTCGGCAACGTGATCTGGCTGGTGGTCGCCGGCATCTGGCTGGCCATCGGCCACGTCATCACCGGCGCGCTCATGTGCCTGACGATCATCGGCATCCCGCTCGGCATCGCGAGCTTCAAGATGGTGCCGATCTCGCTGCTACCGCTGGGCCGCCAGATCGTGGACATCGACGAGGTCGGGCTGGTCCGCTGACGCGCGCCGCGGCGGCCGCATCGCGACCAGCACGCCGACGATGAGCAGCAGGCCGCCGGCGAGCTCGGCGGTGTTCGGCCGCTGGTCGAGCAGCAGCCAGGCCGACGCCATCGCGACGACCGGCGCGAGCAGCACCCACGGCACCACCGAGGACGACGGGTTGCGCGACAGCAGCGTGTTGAAGACGCCGTACCCGACCAGCGAGGCGAGCCCGGCGGTGTAGAGCGTCGACACCCCGGCCTCCCACGAGAACGACGCGAGCGCGTCGCCGATCGCCGCCGGTCCGTCGACGGCGAACGACAGCGCGAGAAGCGGCACCGGTACGACGACCGCGGACCAGACCGTGAGCGACAGCCCGCCCTTCACGCCGGACGCGCGCGAGACCACGTTGCCGATCCCCCACGAGAGCGCGGCGAGCAGGCAGAGCGAGAGCGCGACGACGGAGACGTGACCGCCGCGACCGACCGCGACCACCGCGAGGCCGACGGCCCCGACCGTCACCCCCACCGCCTGGGTCGGCGTCGGCAGCTCGCGCAGCACGCCCGCTGCGATCAGGATCGTGAAGATCACCTGCGCCTGGAGCACCAGCGCCGCCAGCCCGGGCGGCATGCCCGCGTCCATCGAGACGTAGAGGAAGCCGAACTGGCCCAGCGACATGAACACGCCGACCGCCGCGATCACCCGCCACGGCGCGTCCGGCTTGGCGACGAAGAGGATCGCCGGGAAGACGACGCACGCGAACCGGATCGCCACGAACAGCAGCGGCGGGATGCCGTCCATGCCCCAGTCGATGACGACGAAGTTGAAGCCCCAGATCGAGGCCACCAGGGCGGCGAGGAGCGAGTCACGGCGATTCACACGGACCAGCCTCGTCGCTCCGACCGTGAAGCACCAGCGAACGATCATGCATAGATCGATGTAGCATCACTGCATGATCGACCTGGCCGCCCTCACCAGCCTGCGCGCCGTCGACACCCACGGGTCCGTGGTGGCGGCCGCGGACGCCCTCGGGTTCACGCCGAGCGCGGTGTCCCAGCAGGTCAAGCGCCTCGAGAAGCAGACCGGCGTCCCGCTCCTGGAGCGCGTGGGCCGGGGCGTGATCCTCACCGACCACGGCCGCCACCTCGTGGACGCGGGCGGCCGGCTGCTCGCGGACCTCGAGCAGGTGGAGGCGACGCTGCACCAGCGCGCCGGTGCCGTCTCGGGACACCTGCGGGTGACGGCGTTCTCGACCGCGATGCGCGGGCTGATCGCGCCCGTCGTCCGCGACCTGCGCGACGAGCACCCCGACCTCACCGTGTCACTGACCGAGCGCGAGCCGTGGGACACCGTCGACCTGGTCGCGTCCGGCCAGAGCGACCTCGGCGTGATCCATCGCTGGGGCGACGTACCGATCACGGTGCCGGACCACCTCACCAGCACGGTCGTCGCCCACGACGTGGCCGACGTGATCGTGCACCGCGACCACCCGCTCGCCGCGCGCGAGCAGGTCACGCCGCGCGACCTGGTCGACGAGGGCTGGATCGCCACCCCGGACGGCACCATCTGCCGTCAGTGGCTCACCCGGATGTACGCCGGCACCGGCCGGCTCCCCCGCATCGCACACACGTCGATGGAGTTCGACTCCCACCTCGCGCTGGTGCGCGCGGGCCTCGGCATCGCACTGGTGCCCCGGCTCGGCCGGCAGCCGCTGGGCGACGAGCTGGTCGGCGTCCCCGCGCACGACCCGGAGCCGACCCGCGACGTGATCGCGGTGCACCGGCGCAGCATGAGCGAGTCGCCGTCGATCACGGCCGTCCTGAGGGGACTTTCGCGTGGGCAGCTCAGAACAGCGCGGACGCCAGGTTCTGACGTCCCTTGAGCACGCGCGGGTCGTCGTTGCCGACCGCACCGAACAGACCGAGGAGGTGCTCGCGGGCCTGGTTGCGCTCGTCGCCGGCGGTACGCCGGACCAGGTCGACCAGCCGGTTGAAGGCGTCCTCGACGTGGCCGCCGAGCATGTCGAGGTCGGCGACCATGGTCTGCGCCGCGACGTCGTCGGGCTTGGCCGCGGCCTCGGCGCGCGCGGTGTTGAGGTCGACACCCTGGGTGCGCTGCAGCACCTTGGCCATCGCCAGGCCGGCGGCGGCCTCGGCGTCGGCGGGGTTCGCGTCGACGAGCTTCTGGTACTCCGTGACCGCGCGGTCGATGTCGCCCTCGCCGAGCGCGTCCTGGGCCGCGGCGTAGCGCGGGTCGAAGTCCGGAACGCCGTCGCCGTCCACGTCGACAGGGTTGGACCGCGGCTGGTGCCGGCCGGCGACACCGCTGACGGTGAGCTGCTGCACCACCTGGGTGAGCGCCGTCCGCAGCTCGTCGATCGGCAGCACGTCCTGGAACAGCGGCGCCGGGCGGCCGTCCACGATCGCCACCACGAGCGGGATCGACGGGATCTGCATCGCCTGCGCGATCGACGGCACCGCGTCGATGTCGACGAGGCCGACGAGGAACCGGCCCTCGAACTCTCCCGCCAGCGTCGCCAGGTCGCGCGCCAGCCCGACGCTCTCGGGCATCCGCGTCGGCGAGTAGAACGCCAGCAGCACCGGCGCCGTCATCGACGACTCGATGGTGCTCTGGAAGTTCTCCTCGGTGATGTCGAGCGAGTACGACGACCCGCCGCCCGCCGCGCCACCCGGGGCGCTGGGAGCGGTGCCGGCGGGCGCGGCTGCCTTCATGCCGGACAGGTCGATGGCACCGGGACGGGAGAACGGCTGCTGACTCATGGGCGCAATCCTATTGACCCCGTCCCGAGCGGGGGTGTCGAGGCTCGCTTCGCTCGCACCTCGACCACCGAGTCGTCACCCGAGTCCGAGGGCGACCGCCTCCTCCCGCAGCTCGTCGCGCACCCGGGGGTGGGCGGCGTGGTCGATCAGCTGGCGCGCCTGCTCCTTCTGGTCACGGCCGTAGAGCTCGGCGGCGCCCTGCTCGGTGACGACGGCGGTCATCTGGAACGAGGTGACGGGCTCGTCGACCAGCGGGACGATCGTGGAGCAGTCGGCCTTCGGGTGCCACGACTTCATGGCGATGAACGCCTGGCCGCCCTCGCTGTGCATCGCCCCGACGAAGAAGTCGGTCTGGCCGCCGAAGCCGGAGTGGATCCGGGCGTTGATCCGCGAGGCGTTCGCCTGGCCGAACAGGTCGACCTGGAGGGCGGTGTTCACGCTGACCATGTGCTGGTTCCGCGCGATCCGGGCCGGGCTGTTGGTGACCTCCGTGCGCACCATCGCGACCCGCTCGTTCTCGTGCACCCAGGCGATCAGCTCGGGCGAGCCGAACAGGAAGGAGGCCGAGATGGGGACGTTGCGGTCGAGCGCACCGACCTTCTCCAGCGCGAAGATGCTGTCGGAGAACATCTCGGTCCACACCCGCAGCCCGCTGCGGCTGGTCAGCCCGTGCAGCGTCGCGTCCGGTACGGCGCCGATGCCGGCCTGGAGCGTCGCGCCGTCGCCGACCCGTGCGGCCACCAGCTCACCGATCCGGGCCGAGTCGTCGTCGATGACGGTCGACGGCGCGCTCGGCAGCGGCACGTCCGCCTCGACGAGGACGTCGACGAGATCGAGGTCGATCACGGAGTCGCCGTACGTCCACGGCATCCGGTCGTTGACCTGCGCGATCACCACCCCACCGCGACGCCGGGCCGCCTCGAGCGCGGCCGGCAGCACGTTGACCTCGACGCCGAGCGACACCTTGCCGTCGCGCGGCCGGGTCGTGTGCAGCACGACCGCGTCCGGCGGCAGCGCCGTACCGAACAGCGTGGGCACCATCGACAGCCGCGACGGCAGGTAGCTCAGTCGCGGGCTGCGCCGCTGCCCGGGACCGACGAAGCAGGTCTCGAGGGTGACGCCCTCACGGTCGGGAAGGCCGGGCTGGCCGTTGAGCGCCCAGAGTCGGTACTCGTCCAGGGCGCCGTCGACCAGTCCGACGGTGTGCCAGGGCGTGACGTGGTTGCCGGTGACGACGATGCGCGGGTTCGCCGGCAGCCCCGCGAGAGCAGTGGAGAGGTCCACGCCCCGATTCCACCAGACCGGGATCGCCCCGTCATGGGCCGGAAGTCCCCATCACGGTGACCCGAACGGTGCCGCCGTCCTCGATGGGCGTCCCGAGCTCGGGCTCGACGCCCAGCAGCGATCCGGGCGGAAGGTCGGCGACGTCACCGTTCGGGTCCGGCTCGACGGTCTCGACCTCGACCTCGAGCCCGGCGTCCTCGATCGCCCGGGTGAGGTCGTCGACGACGGCCGGCTCGGCGCCCCAGGCCGGTGTCCACCCACCCGGGCCGCCAATTCCGAGCGGGACCGTGGTGACCCCGTCCGGCAGCGCGCGCGCCGAGTCCCGGATCTCCTCGAAGTCGCCGTCGCCCTCCTCGTCGATCGTCACGGCGAAGATCGCGTCGCTCCCCTCCACGGCGAACAGCTGCCGGCAGACGCCGGCGAACCACTCCTCGCAGCCGCCGTCCAGATCGTCCTCGTCGTACCGGTCGTTGTCGCGCAGGACGGCCAGCGACGAGACCTCGTCCGCGGACCTGTCGTAGTCGGGAACGGAGCAGTCGACGGTCGCGCCGGAGTCGAAGTAGACGGTGTCCTCGACCGGTGCGCCGCACAGGGTCTCCCCCGTGGTCCACCAGTCCGGTACGGCGACGACCGCGCCGTCGTACCCCACCCAGCGGCTGCCCTCGGGCGGGGCCGCCCACCAGTCGGAGTCGTGGGTGCAACCGGTCGACAACAGCACCAGCGCCAGCAGCAGTCCGATCCTCATACGGACTCGGACGTGCTCAGAAGCGAGCCGGCTCCCGGTACTCGCCCCACTCGGCGCGCAGGGCGTCGCAGATCTCGCCCAGCGTCGCCTCGGCGCGGCAGGCGTCGAGCATCGGCTCGATCATGTTCTCGTCGTCGCGCGCGGCCGCGACCAGGCGCGCCAGCGCGACCGTCACCGCCTCGTCGTCGCGGGCCTCACGGCGGCCCTGCAGCACGCGGACCTGCTCGACCTCGACCTCGTGGGAGACGCGGAGGATCTCCAGCTCGTGGGTCACGGAGTCCTCGTGGCAGTTCACGCCCACGATCCGCTTCTCGCCCTTCTCGAGCGCGACCTGGTACTGGAACGCCGCCTCGGCGATCTCGCCCATGAACCAGCCCTCCTCGATGCCGTGCAGGAGGCCCTTCGTCACCAGCCACTCGCCCCGGCCGACCGCCTCGGCGATCTTCTCGGGCTGCGCGGAGGTGACCGTGGAGCCGCCCATCGAGAGGATCTTGTCGAAGATCGCGTTCGCCTCGGCCTCGATCCGGTCGGTCAGCGCCTCGACGTACCAGGAGCCGCCGAGCGGGTCGGCGACGTTCACGACGCCGGTCTCCTCCATGATCACCTGCTGGGTGCGCAGCGCGATCTCGGCCGCCTGCTCCGACGGGAGCGC
This sequence comes from Nocardioides sp. SR21, assembly GCF_022761125.1. Lineage (GTDB taxonomy): Bacteria > Actinomycetota > Actinomycetes > Propionibacteriales > Nocardioidaceae > Nocardioides. The sequence goes on from NZ_JAKWJR010000014.1 coordinate 103,812, forward strand.
AAGCGTCTCGTCGAGGGCGTTGGTGTGCAGCGAGTTCGTGCCGCCGAGGACCGCGGAGAGCGCCTCGATGCCGGTGCGGACGACGTTGTTGTACGGCTGCTGCGCGGTCAGCGAGACGCCGGCGGTCTGGGTGTGGAACCGCAGCCACTGCGCCTTGTCGGTCTTGGCGCCGTACACGTCGCGCATCCAGCGTGCCCAGATCCGGCGGGCGGCGCGGAACTTCGCGATCTCCTCGAAGAAGTCGACGTGCGCGTCGAAGAAGAACGACAGGCCCGGCGCGAACACGTCGACGTCGAGACCGCGCGACAGCCCGAGCTCGACGTACCCGAACCCGTCAGCGAGCGTGAACGCGAGCTCCTGCGCGGCCGTCGAGCCGGCCTCACGGATGTGGTAGCCGGAGACGGAGAGCGGCTTGTACGCCGGGATGTTCTCGGCGCAGTACTCCATCAGGTCGCCGATCAGGCGCAGGTGCGGCTCCGGCCCGAAGATCCACTCCTTCTGGGCGATGTACTCCTTGAAGATGTCGGTCTGCAGCGTGCCGTTGAGCTTGCCGGTGTCCACGCCGGCTCGCTCGGCGGCGACGATCATCATGCAGAACACCGGGACGGCGGGGCCGCTGATCGTCATCGAGGTGGTGACGTCGCCGAGGTCGATGCCGTCGAACAGGATCTCCATGTCGGCGACCGAGTCGATCGCGACGCCGCAGTGGCCGACCTCGCCGAGCGCCTTGGGGTCGTCGGAGTCGCGGCCCATCAGCGTGGGCATGTCGAACGCGACCGAGAGACCGCCGCCCCCGCGGCCGAGGATCATCCGGTAGCGCTCGTTGGTCTGCTGCGCGTTGCCGAAGCCGGCGAACTGCCGGATCGTCCACGTCCGGCCGCGGTAGCCGGTCGGGTAGAGACCGCGCGTGAACGGGAACTCGCCGGGCCACTCCGAGTCCTCGGTGCCGTACGCCGGCTCGAGCTCGACACCGCTCAGCGTCGTGAAGTCGGCCTCCCGGACGCGGGACTTGTCGTACCGGGCCTGCCAGCGGGCGCGCGCGTTCTCGCTCATGTCGAGATAGTAGGACGTCCTACTAAATGTTCCAACTGCTAGCGGCTCCAGCGGTAGACCTGGCCGTCGCGCACCTCGACCGAGACGGGCGGCTTCGGCGTCGGGTGGGCGCGCAGGTGGGCCAGCACGTTCCTGCGCCCGCGCAGCGCGACATCGCCGTCGGCGAACTGCAGGGAGGGGTGCAGCAGCGCCGTGAGGTCCGACCACTCCCCAGAGTCCATCGCGTTCCACGCGGCCGCCGCCGGCGCGGGCAGCTCCGGCAGGTCGTGGAGCATCTTCGGCGTGCACATCCGCCACGCGTCGACGACCAGCTCGCGCATCTCGTCGGCCTCCAGCCGGTCGAGGTGCGCGCACACCCACTGGTAACGCAGGTCGCGTGGCGGCGGGAGGAAGAACGTCTCCGGGTCGGACTCGATCAGCCCGTCGCGGGCGTCCTTGGGGTAGCCGAACCCCATCTTCGTCTCGTCCTTGGAGAACGCGGCGTACACGATCTGCTTCACCTTGAGCTTGTAGCGGCCGCCGGTGAAGAACTCGTACGTGCGTGGCAGGGCCAGGCCGACCCCGCGGACGTCGTCGGCGGTGACCATGGCTCAGAAGTCTCCGGCGGCCTTGCGGATCGGCGTGAGCAGCGACGAGAGCTCCTGGAGCTGCGCGTCGCCGAGCGCCTCGAGCGCGAAGTCGGACTCGACGAGGTCCTTGGTGGCGATCTCGACCAGCGCGCGCCCCGCGTCGGTGATCTCGGCGAGCACGGCGCGGCCGTCGTCCGGATGAGGCGTGCGGACCACGAGGCCGGCCGACTCGAGCCGGTTGACGATCGAGGTGACCGAGGTCGGGTGCACCTGAAGCCGCTCGCCCATCTTGCCCAGCGGCAGCGACCCCCGCGACGAGAACACCAGCAGCACCAGTGCCTCGTAGCGCGCGAACGTCAGGCCGTGCGGCTTGAGGATCGCGTCGAGGCGCCCGATCACGAGCTGGTGCGCCCGCATCAGCGAGGTGACGGCGTGCATCGCGGGCACGCGCTCCCAGTGGTTGCCCCACTGGCGCGCGGCTTCGTCGATCGGGTCGAACGGGAGGGTCACGAGAGGAGGCTAGACGTCGCCGCCCACAGCCGGGCCGACACTTCCGCGTGCTGGGCATCGGCCGACGGCTCGGCCGGCGCCTCGCGCCGGTGGTAGCCACCCGGCACCGCGTCCGGCGACGTCGCGCAGAACACCGTCGTCCTCGCGCCGACCTCCGGGGTGATGAGGGTACGCCGCTCGAGCGGTGCCGCGAGCTTGCGCAGCCGACCGAGCACGGGCGCCGTCTCGAGCCCGCGGTCGGCGATCCGGGTGTAGACCGAGCCCGGGTGCAGCGAGTAGCCGTGCACCCCGCGATCGCCGTACTGCCGCTCGATCTCGGCGGCCTCGTGGACCAGTGCGAGCTTCGAGGTGCCGTAGGCCGCCCACGAGTCGTACGGCGTCACCGGGGCGAACAGCCACTCGTTGCGGCCGCGGTCGTGCAGCTTCGACACGACGTTGACGACCCGCGCGTCACCGGCGGCGAGCAGGTTCGGCAGCAGCAGGCGCGTGAGCTGCGCGGTGCCGAGGTAGTTGGTGCGCCAGTGGATCTCGTGGCCGTCGACGAGCTGCGGCTCCTTCCACTTCGACCGCAGGTCGAGGTGGATGCCGGCGTTGTTGACCAGCACGTCGAGCCGCTCGGGCACCCAGCCGGCGAGCGCCTCGACGGACTCCCGCGAGGTGAGGTCGAGCGGGTGCGTGTCGTCGGTGACCGCACACGAGCGTGTGGTGGTCAGGACCCGGAAGCCCTGCGCCCGCAGGGAGTCCGCGGTCGCAGCACCCAGCGTGCGCTCCCCCGCACCAGTGACCAGCGCGACCTTCATCCGTTCCTCACCGCGTCGTAGAAGGCCTGCATCTGCGGACCGATCCGGGCCAGCTCGATGTAGGGCGCTCCGCCGGCCGACCCGTCGACGTACGCGAACTCGATCTCGCCGTCCATCATCGAGCCCCGCATCAGCACGGGCGTACCGGCCGCCTCGGCCGCGGCGCACGCGGTGTCGACGTCATCGACCGCGAAGCAGACGTGGTGCAGCCCGGCGCCGTGGGCGTCGAGGTACTCCTGGTGGATCGACGGGCCGCCGACCGGCTGGATCAGCTCGACCTGGAGGTCGCCGGCGTACCCGAGCGACACGTGCAGCGTGCAGTCGACCGGCTGGCCGCGCAGCGTGGTCGTGTCCGGACCGAAGCGCACGTCGGGGATGCGCATCCACGACGGGACGCCGAACTGCTCGCCGAGCAGCCGCTCGGTCGCGTCGATGTCGTCGGTGACCCAGCAGATCTGGGTGATCGGCCCGCTCGCGATGCTCACGCGCGCAGCGTAGGCCAGCAGATCTCCGTCGTGTGGTCGATCAGGTCCGCCGGGTCACCGTTCGGCAGGTACCGCTCCACGACCGGGCCGTCGGCCGCGAGCGCCTGCTCGGTCACGGCGCGGCCGACGGCGGAGTACGCCGCGTCGAGGTCCACCATCGGCCCGTCGTACGTCGCGACCGCGTAGCGCGCGGCGGGTCGCTCGACGACCTCGACGCGACCGGGCAGCGCCGGCACGGAGCCGACGGGGACGAAGGCGACGACCTCGGCGCCGCCCTCGGTGAAGTACTCGGTCGGGAAGACCGCCCCGTCGGGACCGGTGCGCTCGACCCCGGAGACGGCGAGGAGCCGGTGCAGCTCGGTGAACGCCTCGATCCACCACGTGACGACGGTGTCGCCGGTGACCGCCCCGCGGATCGCGAGCGTGGTCACGGCGGCCTCGTCACGGTGGGTCACCGCGATCCGCTCCTCCTCCGACAGCATCCGCTTCAGCGACTCGACGGTCTCCTGGGTCTGCTGGAGCTGCCGGCTCATCCGCTCCAGGTGCTCGACGATCACGCGGTTGCGCGACTCCTCGTCCGGCGCGGCGAGCGCCGTCCGCACGTCGTCGACCGGGAGGTCGAGGTCGCGCAGCCGCCGGATCAGCCGCGCCTGCGCGACCTGCTCGGGCCGGTACGAGCGATAGCCCGTCTGCGGGTCGATCCGCGCCGGCTCCAGCAGCCCCACGTCGTGGTAGTGCCGCAGCGCCTTGACGGTCAGGAACGTCATCCGCGAGAAGTCGCCGATGCTCAGCAGGTCAGCCATGACCGCCACTCTGCACCCTCCCCCTGCAGGAGGGTCGAGCGATTCCCGGGGTGCTTGACTCTCCCGCTACGGGAGGCCGGAGAACGGCGCCATGACAGAGACCACCTTCCGGCGCGGGCCGCTCGCGGTCCTCCTGACCGGCACCTTCCTGATCGTCCTCGACTTCTTCGTCGTCAACGTCGCGCTGCCGTCGGTGCAGCGCGACCTGCGCGCCGACAACACCGCCCTCGAGTGGCTGGTCGCCGGCTACGGCCTGACCTTCGGCGGCCTCCTCCTCGTGGCCAGCCGGGTCGCCGACCGCTGGGGACGCCGGCGGATGTTCATGCTCGGCGTCTCCTTGTTCGTCGCGAGCTCCGCGCTCTGCGGCCTCGCTCCTGACACCACCACGCTGTTGGTCGCGCGGCTCGCGCAGGGCGCGGCCGCCGCCGCGATCGGGCCGACCGTCCTCTCGCTGATCGGCGACGTGTACGCCGGACCGCAGCGGGTCCGGGCGCTCGGCGCGTACGCGACCGTGATGGGCGTCGCCGCTGCGTCCGGCCAGCTGATCGGCGGCCTGCTCATCCACCTCGACGTCGCCGGCACCGGCTGGCGCGCGATCTTCCTCGTCAACGTCCCGATCGGGCTCGCTGCGCTCGTCGCCGCACCCCGCCTGCTGCCCGACACGCGGATCCCCACCACGCCGCGCGTCGACCCGGCCGAGGCGGTGCTCGTGATCGGCGCCCTGACCGCCCTGATCGTCCCGCTGGTCGAGGGCCAGCGCGAGGGCTGGCCGCTGTGGACCTGGCTCTGCCTGGCCGGTGCGTTCGTGCTCGGGGACCTCGCCTGGCTGCGCGGCCGCGCCCTGCGCCGCCGCGGCATCCCGCCGCTCGTCGACCCGGTGCCGCTGCGCCACCGCCCCGTCGGCGTCGGCGTCGCCGGGCTGGCGCTGCTGTTCACCGGGATGGCGGCGTACTTCCTGGTCCTCGCGCTCTACCTCCAGGACGGTCGCGGCCTCGGCCCGCTCGCGTCCGGCGCCGTCTTCACGATCGTCGCCGCGTCGTACATGGTCGGCACGGCCGAGGCGGCAGCAGCCCTCGGGCGGTACGGCGCCCGCGCCACCGTCGCCTGCTCGGCCCTGGTGTTCGGCGCCGGCCACCTGCTGCTGCTCGCCGCCGTGGAGCACGTCGGCACCGCTGGGTCGGTGCTCTGGCTGGCGCCCGGCCTGGCGGTGGCCGGGCTCGGCATGGGTGTCGCGCTCGCGGCGCTGATCAGCACCACGATGGGCTCGGTCGAGCCGCAGCACGCGGGCACGGTCTCCGGGACGTCGTCGACGGTCCAGCAGGTCGGCAACGCGCTGGGCGTCGCGCTGGTCGGCATCGTGTTCTTCGGCCGGCTCGACGACGGCATGGTCGACGCGTTGGGCGCGAGCCTGGTCTACCTGACCGCCACCACGGTCGCTGTCGCGCTGGCCGCGGCGTTCCTGCCCCGCCGGCCCTCACGAACGCCCGACCCGGCGGCCGAGCTCGTCGAGACCGCGTGACGACACGCGGGGCCGGGTATCTGCCGACCCGGCCCCGCACTCCTCCCACCATCTGGCCCGTCGCTCGACGGGACTTCTCGGAGGAGGCACGACCCATGCGACGACCTTCCACGATCCGGCTCGTGGCGCTGGGGGCAGCGGCGCTGCTCGTAGCCACGACGGCCGCGGCCCACAGCGCTGTCGAGAACAGCGCGACGAACAACTACAGCGTCACCTACACGGCCGACGACGGGATCGCGCCGCTCACCGCGGCCGAGTTCCCGCAGGTCCAGGCACAACGCATCGCGAACGCGTACTCGAACACCAACGCGTCCGTCCCCGGCACTCCCAACGGCCTGCACAACGGCTACGCCGACCAGGGCTTCGACGCCCCGGACTTCGACGGCGCGGGCAGGCAGACGCTGGTGCTCGACTGCTCCACGATCGGGGGCTGCGACTCCGGCAACGCGCCGGCCGACCGCATCAACATGCCGGCCGCGATGTACCGGAGCGAGACCGAGGAGTGCCTGCGCCTCGTCGTGGGCCACGAGCTCTTCCACCACATCCAGTACGAGTCGATCGGCTTCGCGAACTGGTCGACCTGGGGCTCCGACCCGGTCGAGGGCACCGCGCGCGTCATGCAGGACAAGCTCTACAGCGACCTCGACGACGACGCGGGCTGCATCACCTACCTCTCCCAGGTCAACAACTACCTGGGCGACCCGAGCCGGACGCTGTGGGGCCTGTCGTACACGACCGCCCTGTTCTGGAACTACCTGATGGAGCGCCTTGGCAACGACCGGGCCGAGCCCGGAGTCGGCACCGACTTCATCCGCGAGTTCTGGCAGAACGCCGAGGACGCCGGGTCCAACCGCGACTTCCTCGGGACCCTGCGCACCACGATCTCGGACTTCGACTCGAACGCGACGCTCGAGGGCCTGTTCCACGAGTTCACGATCGCCAACTACACGAAGCTCATGGACCTCAGCCTCATCCCCGACGGCGCGAAGTTCCGCTACGTCGACGAGCAGCAGGCCGGCGCGACGCCGTACAACGACGTGCCGGTCACCAACGTCGGCACCATCCCGCCGAACGTCGGACCGACGGCGATCTCGGTCAACAGCTGGTCCGCGAAGTACCTGCGGGCCGACATCGGCGACTGCACCGGCGTCGCCGGCCTCGTCGTCGACGGTGACCGGGCAGGCGTCGCGCTGACCAGCCAGGGCAGCACCGGCGCCGTACAGCGGATCGACCGGTCCGTGGGCACCCACTTCGCCCGCGCGATCCTGGTCCGCACCCGCGCCGGCGGCGACAAGCGGATCACCCGCCTCGGCGCCGTCATCACGGGGCTGAACGACCCGGCCGACGTCGACTACCGCTTCGCCTGCGGCTCCTACGACCTCGCGATCAAGATGCCGACCCAGACCAACCAGGCGTTCGTGGGCACCAAGTCCGCGCCCAACCGGTTCCAGGTCCGGGTGCAGGTCCACGGGCCCAGCGAGCTCGGCACGCCGTCGGTCGAGGGGCTGCGCCCCGACGACTTCACGGTCGAGGTCGGCAACAAGGACGCCAACGTCGTCAGCGGGGCCTACGTCCAGGGCGAGTACTGGCTGACCGTGAAGGCACCCACGTTCGCTGCGGCCGACCCCGACGTGCAGGACCTGACCGTCCGCCTCGGCGACGTCAGCGCCTCCAACGCCCAGTCCGTGAGCTACCAGGTCCGGCACCTCGACCAGATGCTCACGATCGACCGCTCGGGCTCCATGCTCGACCCGGCCGCATCGCCCAAGATCGACGCCGCCCTCAACGCGGCCACGATCTACGTCGACGCCGCCCGCGCCGACGACAAGCTCGGCGTGGTCAGCTTCAGCGGCAACAACTCCGAGTCGGACGAGGACGCCACCCTCGACGCCCTGCTGTCCACGATGACCGGCGCCAACCGCGACACCGCGCGAGCCCAGATCCTCGGGCTGAACGCGGGCGGCATGACGAGCATCGGCGACGGCGTCTTCACGAGCGCCGCCGAGTTCCCGATCCGCGGCACCACCCTCGGTGAGGACCACATCGTGCTGCTCTCCGACGGCATGGAGAACGAGGGCCGCTTCTGGAACAACGTCCGCGCCGGAGTGATCGCCGCGGGCATCAAGGTCGACACCATCGCCCTCGGCCCGCTCACGGACCAGGCGCTGCTCCAGCAGATCGCCGACGACACCGGCGGCACGTACTACTACGTCGACGTCAACAGCGGCGTCAGCGCGAAGGTGATGAGCCGGGTGGCGGTCGGCGGCAACAGCCTCGCCAACACCCTCGCGAACGCGTACTTCTCGGCCGTCGAGAACGCCAACGAGCTCGAGCGCTTCTGGCAGGGCGGCACCAACCTCGGCGCGGGCGCCACCGTCACCCGGTCGATCACGCTGGACGAGGGCGGCATGACCGACGCCGTCGTCGGCGTGAACTGGCCCGGCACCTCGGACCCGCTCAAGGTGCGGCTCGAGGACCCGGACGGGAACGTCGTCACCGCTGGAGGCGGGGTCGAGGTCTCCAGGACCGACACCCACGTGGTCTACCGGATCCCCACGATGGCCAAGGGAACCTGGCTGCTGCGCGTCCAGAACCCGGGCAAGGCCACCGGCTGGGTCGGCATGGCCGCCGGCCAGCCCGGCAACGGGACGACGCTGTGGACCAGCGTCGGTGACACCCACGTGTTCCGGAAGGAGCCCGACGGCCACCGGTGGGGCGAGCGGATCCCGATCGTCGCCGGCCTGAACGACCGGAAGGGCGGGGTGCCCGACGGCCGCGTCTTCGCCGACGTCACCCACCCCGACGGCACCACCCTGCGGCTGCCGCTGCTCGACGACGGCAACCACGGCGACGGCTCGGCCGACGATGGTGTGTACGCCGGCGTCTACACGCGCACCACGGAGTTCTCCAAGCGCGGCGCCGACGACACGGCCCCGAAGCCGGACGGCTCCTACCAGGTGCAGGTCAGGGCGGCCGGCACGAACAACGTCGGCGCCGACTACCTCCGGCTCGACGGGCGCTCGTTCGCGCTCTTCGAGATCGGCGACCCGAACCCGGACGTCGACGGTGACGGCATGCCGAACCTCTACGAGGACTACCACCCGTGCCTGAAGGCCCAGGACCCGTCCGACGGCGGGACCGACCCGGACGGCGACGGCCTCGAGAGCAAGCGCGAGTGGGACGCGGGCACGGACCCGTGCTCCGTGGACACCGACCTCGGTGGTGAGCCGGACGGCTCGGAGCTCAAGCGTGGCGCGAACCCGTTCGACGCCACCGACGACGCGCTCCCGCGTCCCGAAGGGGCAGCCGTGATCGACCAGGTCGTCGACCACCTGCCGCGGCCGGCGTTCAAGCCGAGATCGCTGCTGATCCGCTACCCGGCGAGCCCGTCGTACGACAAGATCCGGCTGATGCGGGCCACCTCGGCGAGCGGTCCGTTCAAGCTGGCGAGGTCGTTCGACTCCACCGCGAAGGGCGGCCGGGTGCGCGACACCGGGCTGACGAACGACACGACGTACTACTACCAGGTCGTCGGGGTCGACTTCGCCGGCAACCGCTCGGTCCCGAGCCCGGTGTTCAGCGGGACACCGCGCAAGGAGCCGATGCCGCCGATCGGGTCGGTCCAGATCGACGAGGGCCGGACCTACACGGAGACCGCGGCCGTCAAGCTGGGCCTGCACGTCGACGACGGCGACGTCACCGAGGTGATGGTCTCCAACGACGGTGACTTCGACGGGGCGGCCTGGCAGCCGTTCACCGACACCCTGGCGTGGAACCTCGCGCCGGGCGCGGGTGGGTTCGCCACGGTCTTCGTGAAGTACCGCGACGCGGCCGGCAACGAGTCGAACGCCGTCACGGACGAGGTCGTGGTCCAGCCCGGACTGGTCTCCCTGTCCGGTGTCGTCGTGCCCGACAAGCTCCCGAAGGACAAGAAGCCGGACGGCATCTGGATGTGGGTCGTCGGGCACCCGGAGCTGCCGATCGTCCGGACGGACAAGACCGGGGCCTTCACCTTCACCGGCCTGCCCGGCGGGCAGACGTACGCCGTGGCCGGGCTGGGTGCGGGCTACCGGACCAAGAAGAAGGTGACGCTGGACCCGAGCACCGTGACGTCGGTGCCCGTGGTCAGTCGGTGAACGAGTCCAGCAGCGTGTCGGCGGCGGCGTAGGGGTCGGACTCCCCCGCCACCACGGCCGTGGCGAGCTCATCGAGCTCGCTGCGGCCGTGCACGTCGCCCCAGCGCTTGCGCAGCGCGGTCACCGCGATCGCCTCGATCTCGTCGCGGGCCCGGCGGGTACGCCGGCGGGCCAGCTCGCCCGAGGACTCGAGCCAGGCCCGGTGGTTCTCGATCTCGGCGACCACCTCGTCGAGTCCCTCGCCCTTCTGCGCGACCGTCTTGACGATCGGCGGCTTCCACGCCCCTTCGGGGGCTTGGGCGAGCGCGAGCATCGATCGCAGGTCGCGACGGACCTGGTCGGCGCCGTCGCGGTCGGCCTTGTTCACGACGTACAGGTCGCCGATCTCGAGGATGCCGGCCTTCGCGGCCTGGATCCCGTCGCCCATCCCCGGCGCGAGCAGCACCAGCGTGGTGTCGGCGAGCGCGGCGATCTCGACCTCGCTCTGCCCGACGCCCACGGTCTCGATGAGGACCACGTCGCAGCCGGCGGCGTCGAGCACGCGCAGCGCCTGCGGGGTCGTCCACGACAGGCCGCCGAGGTGCCCGCGCGAGGCCATCGAGCGGATGTACACGCCGGCGTCGGTCGCGTGGTCCTGCATGCGCACCCGGTCGCCGAGCAGCGCCCCGCCGGAGAACGGCGACGACGGGTCGACCGCGAGCACGCCGACCCGCTTGCCGGCGCGCCGCAGCTCGGTCACGAGCGCGCTCGTCGACGTCGACTTCCCGACGCCCGGGGACCCCGTGATGCCGATGACCTGCGCGTTGCCGGTGTGCGGCGCCAGCGCCGCCATCACCTCGCGCAGCAGCGGCGACTCGTCCTCGACGAGCGAGATCAGTCGGGCGACCGCCCGGGCCTCGCCGGCGCGAGCGCGCTCGACGAGGTCCGGGACGGAGACGTCACGTCGTGGGGACACGCACGATCAGGGCGTCGCCCTGCCCACCGCCGCCGCACAGCGCGGCGGCACCGACGCCACCGCCCCGGCGCTTGAGCTCGAGGGCGAGGTGCAGGACCACCCGGGTGCCGGACATGCCGACCGGGTGGCCGAGCGCGATCGCACCGCCGTTGACGTTCACGATGTCGGGGTTCAGGTCGAGCGCGCGGGCCGACTCGATGCCGACCGCGGCGAACGCCTCGTTGAACTCGACCAGGTCGAGGTCGGCGGGGGTGATCCCCTCCTTCTCGCAGGCCTTCTTCGTGGCGTTGGCCGGCTGCAGCTGCAGCGACGAGTCGGGGCCGGCGACCATGCCGTGCGCGCCGATCTCGGCGAGCCACTCGAGGCCGAGCTCCTCGGCCTTGGCCTTGCTCATCACCACAACCGCAGCAGCGCCGTCGGAGATCTGGGAGGCGGAACCGGCGGTGATCGTGCCGTCCTTGGCGAACGCCGGCGGCAGCTTGCCGAGCGACTCGGTGGTGGTGTCGCCACGCACACCCTCGTCGGCGGAGACCACGAGCGGGTCGCCCTTGCGCTGCGGGATCGTCACCGGGACGACCTCGTCGTCGAAGACGCCGTTCTTCCAGGCCTCGGCGGCCTTCTGGTGCGAGGCCGCGGCGAACGCGTCCTGCTCCTCGCGGGTCAGCTTCACGCCCTCGGCGTTGATCTGCTCGGTCAGCCCGCCCATGGCCTGCTTGGTGGCCTGGTCGTACAGGGCGTCGTACGCCATCGAGTCGACGAGCTTCACGTCGCCGAACTTGAAGCCCTCGCGCGACTTCGGCAGGAAGTGCGGGGCGTTGGTCATCGACTCCATGCCGCCGGCGACGACGATCTCGCACTCGCCGGCACGGATCAGCTGGTCGGCCATCGCGATGGAGTTCAGGCCCGACAGGCAGACCTTGTTGATGGTGATCGACGGCATGCTCCACGGCAGCCCACCGGCGATGCCGGCCGCGCGGGCCGGGTTCTGGCCGGCGCCGGCCAGGATCACCTGGCCCATGATCAGGTAGTCGACCTGCTCCGGCTGCACGCCGGCCTTGTCGAGCGCGCCCTTGATCGCGACCCCGCCGAGCTCGGCCGCCGACAGACTCTTGAGGCCCCCGAGAAGGCGGCCGATCGGGGTGCGCGCACCCGCGACGATGACGGACGTACCGGACATGGAATGCCTCCAGAGATGTGCCGAGGTAGATACGGGGTGGACCTCTCCCGACCTTACTTGTCACCCCGGGTACCGGCGAGGGTGGAACATGTCACACCGGGTCGCGGCCCTCGCCTCGTCGTACGACGATGTGCGCCATGAGCCCCCAGAATGAGCTGAGCGACGCCGCCCACCTGTTCACCGCCATCGACCACGTCGGCATCGCCGTCCCCGACCTGGACGCGGCGATCGCCTTCTACGAGGAGACCTACGGGATGCGCCTGGCGCACCAGGAGGTCAACGAGGAGCAGGGCGTGCGCGAGGCGATGATGGCCGTCGGCGACTCCGGCAGCCACATCCAGCTGCTCGCCCCGCTCGACGAGACCTCGACGATCGCGAAGTTCCTCGACCGCAGCGGCCCCGGCGTGCAGCAGATGGCGTACCGCGTCACCGACGTCGAGGCGGTCAGCGCGATCCTGCGCGAGCGCGGCATGCGGCTGCTGTACGACGAGCCGCGGCGGGGTACGTCGGACTCGCGGATCAACTTCATCCACCCCAAGGACGCCGGCGGCGTTCTCGTCGAGCTGGTGGAGCCGGCGGCTAACGTGCACTGAGGAACACGTCACACGTGGTGTTCAGGCGGGTTACCCGTGGGTAATCTCCCGCCAAACGCCCGACCCCATCCTCAGGAGCCGACGTGCAGCACATCCTCGAAGCGATCCAGTCCGGCGCCGCAGCCGGCGACGACTTCGCGAACCTCGAGATCCCCGACCACTACCGCGCGGCCACCGTCCACAAGGACGAGGTCGACATGTTCGAGGGGATCGCGAGCCGGGACAAGGATCCCCGCAAGTCCATCCACGTCGAGGACGTCGCGCTGCCCGAGCTCGGGCCGGGCGAGGCCCTCGTCGCCGTGATGGCCTCGGCCATCAACTACAACACCGTCTGGACCTCGATCTTCGAGCCGGTCTCGACGTTCGGCTTCCTGGAGCGGTACGGCAAGCTCTCGCCGCTCACCAAGCGGCACGACCTGCCGTACCACGTGGTCGGCTCCGACCTCGCCGGCGTGGTGCTGCGCACCGGGCCGGGCGTGACGAAGTGGAAGCCCGGCACCGAGGTCGTCGCGCACTGCCTGTCGGTCGAGCTCGAGGAGCCCGACGGCCACGACGACACGATGCTCGACCCGCAGCAGCGGATCTGGGGCTTCGAGACCAACTTCGGCGGCCTGGCCACGATCGCGCTGGTCAAGGCCAACCAGCTGATGCCCAAGCCCGCCCACCTCACGTGGGAGGAGGCCGCCTCCCCCGGCCTGGTGAACTGCACGGCGTACCGCCAGCTCGTCTCCAAGAACGGTGGCGACATGAAGCAGGGCGACAACGTCCTGATCTGGGGCGCCTCGGGCGGCCTCGGCGGCTTCGCCACGCAGTACGCCCTCAACGGCGGCGCCACCCCGGTGTGCGTCGTGTCGAACGAGGAGAAGGCCGCCATCGCCCGCTCGATGGGCGCGGAGCTGATCATCAACCGCTCCGAGGAGGACTACCGGTTCTGGAAGGACGAGCACACCCAGGACCCGAAGGAGTGGAAGCGCTTCGGCGCCAAGATTCGCGAGCTCACCGGCGGCGAGGACATCGACATCGTCTTCGAGCACCCGGGCCGCGAGACGTTCGGCGCGAGCGTGTACGTCACCCGGAAGGGTGGCACCATCACGACCTGCGCCTCGACCAGCGGCTACATGCACGAGTACGACAACCGCTACCTGTGGATGAACCTCAAGCGGATCATCTCCTCGCACTTCGCCAACTACCGCGAGTCGTGGGAGGCCAACCGCCTCATCGCCAAGGGCAAGATCCACCCGACCCTCTCGCGCACCTACTCCCTCGACGACGTCGGCCAGGCGGCCCTCGACGTCCACCACAACGCGCACCAGGGCAAGGTCGGCGTCCTCTGCCTGGCCCCCGAGGAGGGACTCGGCGTCCGCGACGAGGAGATGCGCGCGCAGCACCTCGACGCGATCAACCGTTTCCGCGGCGTCTGATCCCGCCCCACCCTCCCCATCGACCCCGGTTCGCGACAATTGTCGCGAGCCGGGGTGGGTTGTTCTCCGCCCATCGGCAAGACTGTCCCGGACGAGCCGATCGCGACCTAAAGGGGAAGCACCTTCATGACCGACCAGGGACTGTCCATCTTCGACGAGGAGCCGAACGCGGACGCGACCGCCGGCGCCGACGAGGACGCCACCCAGGTGATGCCCCAGGTCTCGCCTGAGAAGCCGGAGCCGGCCGCCGAGACCACCAAGCAGGCGCCGGTGATCCCGCCGCCCGCCCCCGCTGCCCCGCAGCAGGCTGCCCCGCAGCAGGCCGCTCCGCTCGCGCCGCAGCGTCCGACCAGCGGCGGCCAGCTCTCGTCGCCCGCCGGGTTCCCCGTGGTCCGCCGCGGCGGCTACGACAAGGACGCCGTCGACGCCCGCGTGCGCCAGCTCTCGACCGAGAAGGCCGGCCTCAGCAGCAGCCTCGGCGAGTCCGAGCGCCGCGTCCTCGAGCTCCAGGACCAGGTCACCCACCTCCAGGAGGACCTCGCCGAGCGGCAGAACCCGTCGTACGCCGGCCTCGGCGGCCGGGCGGCCGCGATGCTGCGCCTCGCCGAGGAGGAGGCCGCCGAGGTGCGCGAGAGCGCCCTGCAGGAGGCCAAGGAGATCCGCGAGCAGGCCAACCGCGACGCCCACGCAGCCCGCGTGGACGCCGCCCGCGAGGCCGAGGACATGCGCATGGTCCAGATCAAGGAGCTCGAGGAGAACCGCGCCCGCCTGCAGGCCGACGCCGAGACCGAGCGCGCCCGCTCGCGCACGGAGGCCGAGGACGTCGTCGCGTCGGCCAAGCGCGAGTCCGCCCAGATCCTGCTGGCCTCCGCCCAGGAGGCCAACGAGCTGCGCTCCGCCGCGAAGCGGGACGCCGAGCAGCAGCGCGCCGCCACCGACCGCGAGGTCCAGGAGGCCCGCCGGATGCTCGCGGTGGAGAAGGAGCGGCTGGCCAAGGAGGCCACCGACCACCACGCCGCGGCGATGATGGAGACCAAGCAGCTGATCGCGGAGGCCGAGGAGCGGGCCACCGCGTCCGAGACCCGGCTCCGCGAGGCGATCGCCCAGGCCGCCGAGCACCGCACCCACGCCGAGACCGAGGCCGAGGCCCTCCTCAGCCGCGCCCGCCGCGAGGCCGAGCAGATCGTCACGACGGCCCGCACGCAGGCCGAGGCGATCAACACGAGCGCGACCGCCGAGGCCGAGCGCGAGCTCGCCGCCGTGCGGGCCGAGGTCGACCGGATGACCAAGCGCCGCGACGCGATCACCGCCCAGCTGGCCTCACTCCGTGACGTGGTCGCCGGGTTCGGCGAGGACGACGAGTGACGGACGCCCCGGCGACCCAGGAGGACGAGCAGCCCGAGCCGGCGATCATGCCGGCCCCGGAGGACCTCGGCGAGCCGGGGCCCCCGCTCGACCACCGCGCGCCGTTCTACGTCGGCTTCATCGGCGGCCTCGGCCTCCTGACCGCGCTGTGGCTGGTCACGCAGGTGCAGGCGATCGGCCAGACCCTGATGCTGGTCGTGGTCGCGCTGTTCCTGGCCGCGGGCCTGAACCCGTCGGTCGAGTTCTTCGAGCGGCGCGGGATGCGCCGGTCGTACGCCGTGCTCACGGTGATCCTGGCGTTCCTGATCGCGATCACGCTGTTCGTGGTCGCGATCGCGCCGGTGATCGCCGACCAGGTGAAGGCGCTGACCGACAACGTCCCGCACTGGCTCGACGACCTCCAGAGCAACAGCCAGGTGCAGCGGCTCGACGACGAGTACGACGTCATCGACAAGGTCCAGGACTACGTCACGAACGGCGACTTCCTGAGCGCGATCTTCGGCGGTGCGGTCGGCATCGGCCTCGCCGTGCTGGGCGCGCTGTTCAACGGATTCATCATCATCGTGCTGACGCTGTACTTCCTCTCCTCGCTGGAGACCACGAAGTCCGGCCTCTACCGCCTCGCCCCCGCCTCGCGCCGCGACCGGGTCTCGAAGCTCGGCAACCGCATCGTGCGCAGCGTCGGCGGCTACGTCTCCGGCGCGTTCGTGGTGGCGATGTGCGCCGGCATCTCGTCGCTGATCTTCCTGTTCATCGCCGGGCTCGGTGAGTACGCCGTCGCGCTGGCCTTCGTGGTCGCCCTGCTCGACGTGATCCCGATGATCGGCGCCACCATCGGCGCGGTGATCGTCACCGCGATCGCGTTCGCCACCGACTGGAAGATCGGCGTCGCGTGCGTGATCTTCTACGTGATCTACCAGCAGGTCGAGAACTACGTGATCTACCCGCGGGTGATGTCGAAGTCCGTCGAGCTCCCGGGCGCGGCCACCGTGATCGCGGCGCTCGTCGGCGCCGCGCTCTTCGGTGTTGTCGGCGCGCTCCTTGCGATCCCGACCGCCGCGTCGATCCTGATGCTGATACGCGAGGTCTGGGTCAGACGGCAGGACGCTCGGTAGCCGTCAGCCGAGCACGCCGATGAAGTGCCCGAACCACGCGCCCTTGCCGCCCATCGGACCGTAGAGGGAGTACGGCAGCGCGCCGACCGCCCACGGCTCCACCATCTCCGGCGTCAGCCGGTGCATGCGCCAGAGCGAGTCGGTCACCGCCGGGCAGTTGAGGTCGACGACGTACTCGCGGGACCAGCCGTCGCCGCTGGCGGTGAGCGTCGCCCACTCCCCTCCTGAGGCGTTGAGGCAGTCACCGGTGAGCACGGGCGCCGACCGGATCGCGTCCTCGGTCGCAGCAGCCGCCTCGGCACCGAGCTCCTCGGCGGCGACCAGGCGGTAGTCGCCGCCCCCTTCGTCACGGTAGGCGCAGACGAGCAGGGAGTCGGCCGCCTTCAGGGCGCCGTCCTCCGCGGGCTCGACCCCCGGCGGCGCGTCCAGGCTGGGCGCGCACGGGCCCCCGACCGCGACCGAGTCGAGGATCTGCTGCCGCAACGCGGGGTCGTCGGTGGCCACGGTGACCGCGGTGCCGCCGACCTGAACGGTCTCTCGGGTGTAGCCGTTGCCGACGTCCGCCGTGCCGAGAGGGAGCTCCGAGCCGAGCCACACGTACGGCGCCTCCGGGTCGTGTCCCACGTCACCGCCCAGGCACACGTCGGACAGCGAGATCGGCCGCCCGACGTACCCGGTCATCGCTTCGCCGATGTCGCCGCAGAGGGCGAGCTCGTCGCCGATGCGGATCGGCGCCGTCCCCCAGCCCCAGTCGGCGGGCACGGCCACCTGGACGTCGTTCCAGTACTCGGTACGCCACCCGGCCGGCGTGGTCGCCGGGCTCTGGCTCGACGCAGGCGGGACCGTTCGGTTCGGTGCGTCCGTCTGCCCGGAGGCCACGACGACGACCGCGACCGCGGCCACGGCCGCAACCACGGCACCGACCGCGATCCGGGTGCCCCGGCGCGACCGCGCGGCAGCGCCGGCGCGGGCGGCGACCGGGACCGTCGTGTCGACCTCCTCCGCGTGCGCGCCGAGACTCTCCCGCACCATCCGCTCCAGGTCAGTCATCGCCGTCCTCCATCTGCAGCTCGGCTCGCATGGCCGCGAGCGCCCGGTGGACGTGGGAGCGGACCGTCGCCTGCGCGACGCCGAGGACGTCCGCGATCTCGGCGTACTCGAGGTCCTCGTAGTAGCGCAGCACCACCGCGGCACGCTGCTGCGGCGGCAGCGTGCCGCACACCCGCCAGACCGCGTCGCCGGTGGCGATGCCCTCGGCCGGGTCGGCGGTGGCCGCGTCGCGGACCTCCGCGACCGCCAGCTCACGCCGGCCGCTGCGCCGCCAGGCCGAGACGTGCGCGTTGACCACCATCCGGCGCACGTACGCGTCCGGGTCGCGAGTGCGGCGCACGCGCGACCACTTCTCGCACGCGCGGGTGAGCGCCGACTGGACCGCGTCCTCGGCCGCGAGCTGCGACCCGGTGACCAGGTAGGCGAACCGCATGAGCGCGGGCACCCGCGCCCCGACCCAGTCGTCGAACGACAGGTCGGACGCCGCGGCCCGTTCGTCGGTCACACCCACATCCATGCACGACACACGCCTGGGAGGGGCGATCTGTTGCAGCGGTTCCTAGGAAATCTCGGCCGGCGCCTCGACCGTGGCGGTCTCACCCAGCTTCACGCACACGACGCCGGCGAGGATCAGCAGGCCACCGAGCAGCTGGACCGGGAGCGGCAGCTGATCGAGCAGCAGCCAGGCGAACACCACGCTCGCGACCACCTCGAGCAGCGCCACGAACGACGCCAGCCGGGAGCCGAGGCGACGGATGCCGGCGATGCCGGTCGTATAGGGCAGCGCAGCCGTCACGACGCCGAGCAGGAGCAGCGGCACCCACCAGTCGACGGTGCGCCCGGCGTACTCCACGCTCGCCGTCGAGGTGTCCATCGGCATCAGGCCGACGAGCCCGAGGACGGCGAGCACCACGCCACCGGCGACCAGGCCACCGGCAGCGAGGGCCATCGGCGGGAGCCCGTTGTCCTCGTCGGCGGAGACGATGAAGTACGTCGCCGCGCCCACCATGGCCGCCAGCGCCCACAGGACGCCCGCCACGCTGAGGTCGGCGCCGGAGAGCAGGTCCAGCACCAGCACGAGGCCGAGCGCGGCGAGACCGGCGCCGACGAGCGTGACCGGGCCGGGGCGTTGGCCGTGCCGCAGCCACATCCACACGACGACCGCGGCCGGCGCGGTGTACTCGATGAGGATCGCCGGGCCGACCTGCATGTGCTGGACCGCGGAGAAGTAGCAGAACTGCGCGCCCGCGACCGCGACGGCTCCGAAGACCAGGATCAGCCGCAGGTTGCGACGGACCGCGTCCCAGCGCCCGCGCAGCGAGGCGATCCCGAACGGGAGCACCACGAGCGCGGCGATGCCGACGCGGATCAGCACGATCGACCCGGCGCTCCAGCCGGCCTGCAGCAGCGGCGAGGCGAGCGAGCCGGAGAGACCGAACGAGACGGCAGACAGGACGGCGAAGCCCAGCCCGCTCGCGAGCCGCGAACCGGACGCGACGATCATCTCATCGTCATGAGCCATTGTCGTCATGACACATGACACTAGGCGTGAGCCGTGTAACCTGTCAACGTGGTCTTCACTCATGACACCGAGGTCTCACTGCAGGCGGCTGCCGTCCTGGCCAACTCCGGCCTCGAGCCCGACACGCTCACGTCGATCGAGGACCTCGACGCGTTCTACGAGGAGTTCGAGTTCACCGGGCGCCGCGACGGCGACGAGGCCGAGCTGGACGCGGTCCGCGCGATCCGCGACGACCTCTACCTGCTGCTGACCGCGAACCGCGACGAGGCGGTGTCGATGGTGAACACGATGCTCGCCGAGGCGGGGGCCATCCCCCAGCTCGTGCGCCATGACCAGTGGGACTGGCACCTGCACGCGGTCGGCCCCGAGCGCGACCTGCCGACCCGGATCGCGGTCGAGGTCGCGATGGCGATGATCGACGTGATCCGCGCCGACGAGATGAGCCGGCTCGGCGTCTGCGCCGACGACACCTGCCGCGGGGTCGTGCTCGACCTGTCCCGCAACCGGTCCAAGCGGTTCTGCTCGACCGCGTGCGGCAACCGGAACGCCGTGGCGGCGTACCGACGCCGGAAGTCGGGCTAGACGGGCGAGTCTCGATACGCCGGCCGCGACCTCCTACGCCGGCCGCCCGGCAGCTCGACCCAGCGCGTTCTTCTCAGCCATCGCAGGCTCAGGCCGAGCGCCCGAGGAAGCGCCGCAGCACCTCGGTGAAGATCTGCGGCTCCTCGGAGTGCACCCAGTGCCCGGCGCCCTTGATCGTGATCCGCCGGACCTTCGGGAACCAGCGCGACATCGCCTCGGCGTGCTCGTCCTGGACGTACGCCGACTTCTCCCCCGCGATCCACAGCGTGCTGCCGTCGTACGGCGCGGTGCCCGCGAGCGCGTCCTCCGGCCAGCCGCCGAGCGAGGCGAGGTCGCGGCCGAGCACCTCGAGGTTGGGCTGCCACGACCAGCCGTCGTCGGTGCGCCGGAGGTTCTGCAGCAGGAAGCTGCGCACGGTCCGGCTCGGCACCGCCGGCTCCAGCGCGGCGTCGGCGTCGCCCCGGCTCTCGAGGGCCGACAGGTCGAGCGCCAGCATCGCCTCGATGTAGCCGGCGAACTCGCTGCGCGACTCGTAGTCGACGGGCGCGACGTCCACCACGCAGAGCCGCTCGACCAGCTCGGGGTGGCGCAGCGCCAGCACCATCGCGGCCTTGCCGCCCATCGAGTGGCCGACCAGCGCCACCGGGTCGTCAGCGGAGAACAGCTCGGCGACCCGGTCCGCGACGTCGACGTAGTCGAAGTGGTCGGGCCACTCGGACTTCCCGTGGTGCGGCATGTCGACGAGCAGGACGCGGTGGTCCTCGGCGACCGACTTCGCGATCGTGGTCCAGTTCTTGCCCTGCCCGAACAGCCCGTGACAGAAGACGACCAGCGGCCCGCTCTCCCCCAGGGTCGTGGTGTTCAGCACCACCGGCGTACCCCCGTCGGCGTGAGGTCACGGTCGCGCAGGACGACCGGCAGCAGGTCGCCGACGTGGGCGCAGGCCCACTCGAAGTCCCGGGCGCGGTACTCGATCGAGAGCACCTGGTCGCCGAAGTCGTCGGTGTACGCGTCGCACTCGTGGTACCGCCCGCACTCCTCGGCGACCACGAAGTCGAAGCCGATGCTGGTGCCGTCGTACCCGGCGAGGTTCTTCTGGCCGGCGTCGAGACCCGCGTCGTGCGCGACGCGGACCAGTCGCTCGGCGTAGGCGAGGTTGTGCGAGCGCTTCAGCAGGCCGTGGCTGCGCGTGAACGAGTCGAGATTGTCGAACTCCACGGCGTCGAAGCCGTCGGTGGCGCACCGGTCGATCCAGCGGCCGACGATGCGGGCCAGCTGGCGCCGCTTGGCGTTCGTGCGGGTGTCGAGCAGCCACTCGCCCCAGCCCTCGTCGACGACCGGCTTGCCGTGGTCCTTGAGCACCAGCTTCCAGTGCTTTCGCCACAGCGAGCGCTCGCCGGGCTGGGTCTGGAACCCGTTGACGTAGCAGACGTTGTAGCGCCCGGCCGCGGGCTCGGCCTCCCGGTCGCGCACCACGATGCCGACGTTGTCGGGCACCGAGCGGTTCCCGCCGAGCTGGTAGTCGACGTCGGTGCCGGTCGGGATCTCGGCGTACGCCGGAGCCGCGCCTCCCGCCAGGACCAGTGCCGTGAGCAGGGCTGCCGCGCGACGACGAATCATGGTGCCAGCCTAGGCGGGGGCCGGCTCCGACTCCTCGGCGGTCAGGGGCTGGGCGATGCTCTCGAGCGACTTGCCCTCCGCCTTCACCCCGAAGATCGCCTCGACCACGCCGGCCGCGATCATCAGGGCGGCGCCGATGAAGTAGCCCAGCGCGATCCCGGTGATGTCGCCGCTGGCCGAGGCCCGGTCGATGAGCCAGCCGAACAGCAGCGGACCGCTGATGCCGCCCGCCGCGGTGCCGATCGCGTAGAAGAACGCGATGCACAGCGCACGGGTCTCCATCGGGAAGATCTCGCTGGCCGTGAGGTACGCCGCGCTCGCGCCGGCGGAGGCGAAGAAGAAGATCACGGCACCCAGGACCGTCAGCGACACCGCGGTCACCGAGCCGAGCAGGAACCCGGTCACGCCGAGCAGCGCGCCGGAGAACACGTAGGTGAACGTGATCATCCGGACCCGCCCGATCTTGTCGAACAGCGGGCTGAGCAGCAGGGCGCCGGCGAAGTTGCTGAGCGCGAAGATCGCGAGGTACCAGCCGGTCTGCTTCACCCCGAGGAACGTGGTGAGGGTGTCGCCGTACGTGAAGAAGAAGGCGTTGTAGAGGAACGCCTGGCCGACGAAGAGCGAGAAGCACAGGATCGTGCGGCGCGGGTAGAGCGTGAACACGGTGCGCGCGATCATCGTCAGCGGGATCGTCTTGCGCTGCCGGATGGTGAGGGTCTCCGTGGCCTCCGGAAGGTCCTCGCCGGTCTCCTCGACGACCGTCTTCTCGATGTCGACGACGACCCTCTCGGCCTCGTCCTCGCGACCGTGGATGAAGAGCCAGCGCGGGCTCTCCGGCACGTGCCGGCGGACCAGCAGGATGCCGATGGCGAGAACGGCACCGAGGCCGAACGCGAGCCGCCAGCCCCACTCCGGGTTGATCACCGTCGGGTCGAGGAGCGGGATCGTCAGCAGCGAGCCGGCCGCCGCGCCGATCCAGAACGAGCCGTTGATGCTGACGTCGACGCGGCCCCGGTACTTGGCGGGGATCAGCTCGTCGATGGCGGAATTGATGGCGGCGTACTCACCGCCGATGCCCATGCCGGTCAGGAAGCGGGCGCCGAAGTACCACGCGGGGTTCATCGAGAACGCCGTGAGCACGGTGGCCACCGTGTAGACGCCGAGCGTGATCAGGAACAGCTTCTTGCGCCCGAACAGGTCGGTGAGCTGGCCGAAGAAGAGCGCGCCGATGCACGCGCCAGCGACGTAGACCGCTCCGGCGAAGCCGATGTCCCAGCTGCTCAGGCCGAGGCCGGTGGTCGGGTCCTTGAGCGCCTCCGACATCGAGCCGACGATCGTCACCTCGAGGCCGTCGAGGATCCACACCGTGCCGAGGCCGATCACGATCATCCAGTGCCACCGCGCCCAGGGCAGCCGGTCGAGCCGGGCCGGAATGTCGGTGGTGATGCGTCCCGTTTCAACTCCCATGGCGGGTGCGGTACCCGGCGGGGACGGGCGTCACGCCCTAGCGGTCACGCTCCCGCTCCTGGGCGCGGCGACCGGCCCTGCGAGCCAGCAGCAGCACGGCGGCGAGGGATGCGAGCGCGAGGAGGAGGAGCCAGCTACCCATGCCGTCAGCGTAGACCCGGTCAGGACGGCCGGCCGAGCACTCCGCCCTGGGCGAGCATGAACACCGTCGCCTCGTTGGTGTCCGGTCGGCCGGTCACCACTCGTCGCAGTTTCACCATGTGATGGTGCCGAACCTGCACTTCTCATGGCGTGCAGACCATGTGAAGTGCAGGTTCGCCTACCTACCATGGTGAAGCTGCGGCGCCCGGCGCTCAGCGAGCCGAGTAGTCCCGGAAGCCGCGCTTGGTCTTGCGGCCGAGGTAGCCGGCGTTCACCAGGTGCTCCAGCAGCGGGGCCGGGGCGAAGCCGGGCTCGCGGAACTCCAGGTAGAGCTCGCGCTGGATGGCCAGCGAGACGTCGTTGCCCACCACGTCGAGGAGCTCGAACGGGCCCATCGGCAGGGCACAGCCGAGCTTCATCGCGGTGTCGATGTCGTCGGCGGTCGCGTAGTGCGCCTCCAGCATCCGCACGGCGTCGTTGAGGTACGGGAACAGCAGCGCGTTCACGATGAACCCGGCCCGGTCGCCGCACGAGACGGCCACCTTGCCGACCTTGTCGCACAGCGCACGCGTCGTCTCGGTGACGTCGTCGGAGGTGACGACCGTCGAGACGACCTCGACGAGCTTCATCACCGGCGCGGGGTTGAAGAAGTGCATGCCGATGACGTCCTGCGGACGGGACGTCGCCTGCGCACAGGCGATGATCGGCAGGCTCGAGGTGGTGGTCGCGAGGATCGCGCCCGGCTTGCAGATCTCGTCGAGGTTCTCGAACAGCGTGGTCTTGATCGCGAGGTCCTCGGCGATCGCCTCGACCACGATGTCCACGGTGGCCAGGTCGTCGAGCGAGGTCGACCCGGTGATCCGGGCGAGCACCTCGGCCTTGGCCTCCTCGGTCGCCCGGCCGCGCTGGATCTGCTTGTCGAAGTTCTTCGTCACCATGGCGACGACCCCGTCGACCTTGTCCTGGCCCCGGCCGACCACGAGCACGTCGTACCCGCTCTTGGCGAAGACCTCGACGATGCCGCTGGCCATGGTGCCGGTGCCGACCACGCCGACCTGCTGGATGTCGTGGCGCAGCTGCGGCTTCGCGTCGGCGGACGGGGTCTGGTCGTCGGCGACCACGACCGGGCTGTCCGGCGCCTCGTAGGTGTAGAAGCCCCGGCCGGTCTTCCGCCCGAGCCAGCCGGCGGTGACCATCTGCTTGAGGATCGGGGACGGCGCGTGCAGGCGGTCGCGGCCCTGGCGGTACATCGTCTCGAGGATCGTGTACGCCGTGTCGAGCCCGATCAGGTCGAGCAGCGCGAGCGGGCCCATCGGGTAGCCGCAGCCGAAGCGCATCGCCGCGTCGATGTCCTCGCGGCTGGCGTAGCGGCCCTCGTACATCGAGACCGCGTGGTTGAGGTAGCCGAACAGCAGCGTGTTCGCGATGAAGCCGGCCTTGTCGCCGCAGACGACGGGGTTCTTGCCGACCGCCTCGACCAGCGCCTTCACCTCGGTGAGGACCTGCTCCTCGGTGACGACGGTGCGCACGATCTCCACGAGGTCCTGCACCGGCGCGGGGTTGAAGAAGTGGACCCCGATGACGCGGCCGGGCCGCGAGTTCGCGGTCGAGATGTCGGTGACCGACAGGCTCGAGGTGTTCGTGGCGAGCACCGCGTCCTGCGAGACGATCCCGTCCAGCTCACGGAACAGCGTCTTCTTGGTCTCCAGCGACTCGACCACCGCCTCGACGACCAGGTCGGCGTCGGAGAGGTCCTTGAGCGAGGTCGACAGCGTGATCCGGCCGAGCAGCTCGGACTTCTCCGCCTCGGTCAGCTTCTCCCGCCGTACGGCGCGCGCGGTCGAGTGCTCGAGGTACTCGCGGCCACGGGCGAGCCCCTCCTCGTCCTTCTCGACGCCGACGACGGCGTACCCGTTGCGGGCGAAGACCTCGGCGATGCCGGCCCCCATGGTGCCCAGGCCGATCACTCCGATGGTCGAGAACGTGCGCGGTTCGTTCGTCGAGGTCGTCATGCCGGGCATCGTGGCACGGGACCGCCGACCTGACTATGAACTAGTTCACTCGCGAGTAACTTATTCGCAGCAGGTAGATTGCCGCCCCGTGAGACTCGTCGTCGCCCAGTGCCAGATCGACTACGCCGGGCGGCTGACCGCCCACCTGCCGATGGCCACCCGGGTCCTGATGATCAAGGCCGACGGCTCGGTGCTCGTGCACTCCGACGGCGGCTCGTACAAGCCGCTGAACTGGATGTCACCACCGTGCACCCTGCGCGAGGGCACCAACGACGACGGCCACCTCGAGTGGACCGTCACCAACCCCAAGACCGACGACACGCTGCGGATCCTCCTCACCGAGGTCATCAGCGACTCCAGCCACGACCTCGGCGTCGACCCGGGCCTGCAGAAGGACGGCGTCGAGAAGCACCTCCAGGAGCTGCTCGCCGACCACCCCGCCACGCTCGCGCCCGGACTGACGCTGGTGCGGCGCGAGTACCCGACCGCGATCGGCCCGGTCGACCTGATGTGCAAGGACGCCGACGGCGCCTCGGTCGCGGTGGAGATCAAGCGCCGCGGCGAGATCGACGGCGTCGAGCAGCTCACCCGCTACCTCGAGCTGCTCAACCGCGATCCCCTGCTCGCCCCGGTGCGCGGCATCTTCGCCGCCCAGGAGATCAAGCCGCAGGCCCGCGTGCTCGCCACCGACCGCGGGATCGCCTGCGCGGTCGTCGACTACGACGCGCTGCGCGGCCTCGACGACCCCTCGCACCGACTGTTCTGACCGGGTCGTCCGCCTCTCGACTGGCGGCAGGCCCTTCTCAGGCGGACGACCCGAAACTCGGTCGCGCCGGCGCCACCCAGCGACCACGCTGGCGGCATGCAGACCAACTACTTCGACGGTGACGTCGCGGTCGGGTACGACGCCGGCGTGGCCGCGATGTTCGCCCCGAACGTCCTCGGGCCCACGATCGACGTCCTCGCCGAGCTCGCCGACGGGCAGGCGGCACTCGAGCTGGCGATCGGGACCGGCCGGGTCGCGCTGCCGCTGAGCGAGCGCGGCGTGCACCTGCACGGCATCGAGCTGTCGGAGGCGATGGTCGACCAGCTGCGCGCCAAGCCCGGCGCCGAGCGGATCGACGTCGCGATCGGCGACATGGCCACGACCCGGGTCGACGGCAGGTTCGGCCTCGTGTTCCTGGTGTTCAACACGATCGGCAACGTCACCGCCCAGGACGGCCAGGTCGCGGTGTTCGAGAACGCCGCGGCACACCTCCAGCCCGGCGGCCGCTTCGTGGTCGAGGTCGGGGTCCCGCACCTGCACGACCGGTTCGACGTCTTCAACCACACCGACGAGCACGTGGGCATCGACGAGTACGACGCCGCCACCCAGCGCTCGTGGTCGCACCACTACAGCTCGGCCGACGGCGAGACCTACCACCGTCGCTCGATCCCGTTCCGCAAGGTCTGGCCGGCCGAGCTCGACCTGATGGCGCGCATCGCCGGCATGCGCCTCGAGAACCGCTGGTCCGACTGGGACCGCACCCCGTTCACGAACGAGTCCACCAAGCACGTGAGCGTGTGGCGCAAGGCCTGATCGTCAGACCACGCAGCCCAGCGCCTCCAGGCCCGCGCGGCCGGCGTCGGTGAGCCGGAGCGCGCGCGAGTCGGCGGCGCGGCGCACGAACCACGCGCGCTCGACGAGCGAGCCGGTGATCGCCGCGGCCAGCGCACCGGCGAGGTGCGGGCGGCGTTCCGTCCAGTCCAGGCACGGGCGGGCGAAAGCGCGCCGCTGCGCCCGCGCCGCCTCCACGTCGACGCCCCAGGACCCGAGCCCGGCAGCGCCGGCGGGCGTCACGTCGTACGCCGGGGTCAGCCAGTCCCCCGCCAGCAGCGCGTCGTGGAGCGCCACCCCGCACACCCCCGCGAGGTGGTCGTAGCAGGTGCGCGCGTGGCCGAGCGCCCGCGCGTGGCCGGACTGACGGAGCGACGCGACCGGCCGCGGCGGCGCGACGTGCGAGAGCGCCTCGAGTGCCGCACCGACGTCCGGACCGGCGATCCGGTAGTAGCGGTGCCTCCCCTGCGCGACGACCTCCACGAGCCCGCCGTCCAGCAGTCGGGCCAGGTGCTCGCTGGCCGTCGACCGCCCCACGCCCGCGACACGTGCGAGCTCGCCCGCGGCCAGGGCGCGGCCACCCATGAGCGCGTCGAGCATCCGCGCCCGGCTCGGGTCGCCGATCAGCGCGCCGGCCGCGGCGAGGTCGGTGTCGTGCACCCGGCGAGGCTACGCCGCCGACGCTTCGGCCGGCGCCGAAGCGTCCGCCCCCTAGCGTCCGGCCCATGGAGAACCCCGGAGCCCAGGTCGAGACCGCCGTCGAGCACTGCCTGGAGGTCGCTGCGAGCTGGCTGGCGTGGGACGGGCGCCCCACGGTCAGCGAGGACGGCGAGCGGATCTACACCCCGCACAAGGCGGTACGCCGGATCGCCGACCACCTCGTCGACCACCTCGCGGAGGTCGAGGCGCTGCTGGCCGGCGCTCCCACGGAGCCGGACCGCTGGCACGCCAGCCTGGTGACCGTCGACGCCGACTGGGCGCGTTTCACCGAGCTCGACCTCGACGAGGCGCGGCAGCGGCTGCGCCGGCTGGGCCGGACCTTCGCCCTCCGGCTCGCTGCCGCCGGGCCGGGCGAGTGGGACGTGCCGCGCGGGGACAACTGGTCGCTGCTGGAGATCGCCGATCACCTCACCGGCATCCGCTGGTACGCCGACCAGGTCGGCGTACTGCCACGATGAGCGCATGCGGATCTTCCACATCGCCACGCTCGCCGACTGGAACGAGGCGCAGCGAAGCGGCGCCTACACGACCTCGACCCGCGGGGTCACGCTCGAGCAGGAGGGCTACATCCACGCCAGCCGGGCCGACCAGTGGGAGGCCGTGCGGTCGGCCTACTACGCCGACGTCACCGAACCCCTCGTGCTGCTGGAGATCGACACCGACCTGCTCGACGTGCCCGTCGTCGAGGAGGTGCCGGCGCCGGGGATGACCGAGACCTTCCCCCACGTGTACGGCGCGATCGCGCCGGCGGCCGTCGTCGGCGTCGAGGCCCTCTAGATGTACCCGGCCGGGACGTTGGTAGCGGTCCTGGTCATTGACGTGAAAGAGAACCCCCGGGTGG
>NZ_JAKWJR010000015.1 GCF_022761125.1 Nocardioides sp. SR21
GTCGAGCAGCGAGCGCCAGCGAGCGTCGTCGAGACCCCCGCACCCCACCACCGACCCCGACCAACGGGGTCTCGACAAGCTCGACCAACGGTGGTCGAGCAGCGAGCGCCAGCGAGCGTCGTCGAGACCCCCGCACCTGACCGCCGACCCCGACCAACGCGGTCTCGACAAGCTCGACCAACGGCGGTCGAGCAGCGAGCCCCGGCCCGGCGGTCGAGCAGCGAGCGCCAGGGGTCTCGACAAGCTCGACCACCGGTGGTCGAGCAGCGAGCGCCAGCGAGCGTCGTCGCGACCCCCGCACCCGACCGCCGACCCCGACCAACGGGGTCTCGACAAGCTCGACCAACGGCCCAGCTCGACTACGGGAGGTCGACGACCGCGATCGCGGGCTCGTGGAGGCTGCCCAGCCAGAGCCGGCCGTCGTGCTCCCGCACGCCCGTGACCATGTGGTACGTCGCATCCGGCAGGTCGACGTCGTGGACGAGGGTGCCGGCGTCGTCGTACGCCTGCGCGCGGATGGTGCGCTTCGGCTTGGGCTGCAGCCCCTCCGGGATCTTCGTCACGCTGCGGCGGATCGGGACGGGAGCCTTCTGGAGCAGCTCGACGACCGGGTCCTTCGGGCTGGCCAGCGAGATCCAGATCAGGCCGTCGCTTCCCCGGGCGATGTTGTCGGGGTAGCCGGGCAGGTCGGAGACCAGGAAGTCGCGGGTGCCGGCCTTCGGGCCGGTGAGCCACCACCGCACGGCCGTGCGGGCGCCGGTCTCGGCGACCGCGACGTACGACTCGTCGGCGGCGAGCGCGACGCCGTTGGCGAACGCCAGCCCGTCGAGGACGACCTCCGGCACCCCGTCGCTGCCGAGCCGGGCGAGCCGGCCGGTGCGGGTGTTCTGGACGAAGTCGTCCTTCCAGTGGGTGACGCCGTACTTCGTCGAGGAGTCGGAGAACCACACGGTCCCGTCGGTGGCGATCGCGGCGTTGTTGCAGAACCGCATCGGCGCACCGGCCAGGGAGTCGGTGACGTCCTCGATCCCACCGGAGCGCGGGTCGACGCGCAGCAGGCCGCGGTTCGCGTCGCAGACCAGCAGCCGGCCGTCGAGGTCGATCTCGATGCCGAGCGGTCGTCCGCCGGTGTGCGCGACCCGCTCGACCCGGCGCCCGTCGTGCGAGACCCGGAGGACCGCACCGTCCCCGGTGCCGGTGTAGACGGCGCCGTCGGGGGCGACGACGACGTCCTCGGCGCCGGGGCCGGGGACCGGGATGACCTCGAGGGTGCTCATGCGCACATCAGAGCAGTCTCACCGGCCGGCGTACAGGTCGGACGCCAGGAACTCCCGGAGCTGCGACCGCGCCACGTCGGCCAGGTCGAGGTCGAACACGACGCCCGGGTCCACGAACACGATCTGGCGGCCCTCGCCGAGCACCACGTCGGCGTCGGTCAGGTCGACGCGTGCGGTCCAGATCCGATACGACCCGCGCGGCAAGGTCTCCTCGCGCCACAGCGTCAGCGCACCGGGCTCCAACGAGATGCCGGTCTCCTCGGCCAGCTCACGGTACGCCGCCTGCTCCGGGTCCTCGCCGTCCTCGACGTGCCCGCCGACGAACCCCCACTTCTCCGGGTCGAGCACCGGGTGCTCGTCGCGCTCCTGCAGGAGCAGCCAGCCCCGGTCGTCGACCAGGACGATGCAGGCGAACCGGGGCACGGATGCCACGCTAGCGACATGCGTCTCGTGGCCGCCCTGCTCCCCCTCGCCCTGCTCGTCCCGGCCGCACCGGCGGCCGCCCAGGAGCCGGACGGGCTCGAGGTCACCGGCTGGATCCTGCAGAGCGGCGGCGACCGGATCGTCGAGCGGAACGCGGGCGGGATCAGCACACTGAGCGTCGCCGGCGTGAGCA
The DNA here is from genome assembly GCF_022761125.1 of Nocardioides sp. SR21. GTDB lineage: Bacteria > Actinomycetota > Actinomycetes > Propionibacteriales > Nocardioidaceae > Nocardioides. The sequence continues at coordinate 1,894 of NZ_JAKWJR010000015.1, forward strand.
TCGGGCCGGGCGGCGACCGCGTCGCGGCCCCGATCGACGACGCCCGGCGGCTGCTGCGGGCCGCCCACCGCAACGGCCTGCGCGCCGAGCTGCTGGTCAGCAACTACAGCAACCGCCTCGAGGACTTCGACCCGCGCGCCGCGCACCGGCTGCTGGACGACGACCGTCACATCGCGACCGTCGCGGAGCGCCTCGGCCGGTTCGTGCGGCAGGGCTGGGACGGGGTGAACATCGACCTCGAGCGGCTCCGCGGCCGCGACGCCGACGGCCTGGTCGCGTTCGTCCACGCGATCCAGGACGCGATGCCCGCCGCCAGGACCGTCACGATCGACGTCAGCGCCACCGGCTCGCTCGACGGCTACCGCGACCGCGGCTACCGGATGCGCGCGCTCGGCGAGGCCGCCGACACCATCAAGCTGATGACGTACGACGAGCACGGGCCGACCTGGTCGGCCCCGGGGCCGGTCGGCTCCCTCGACTGGCAGCGCCGCTCGCTCGAGGCCGCGCTGGACGCCGTACCCCCGGCGAAGCTGGACCTCGGCGTCGCCGGCTACGGCTACAGCTGGCCGGAGAACGGCACCGGTCGGAGCTACACGATCACGACGATCCGCCGGATGGTCGAGCGCGACGACGCCCGCCCGCGGTGGGTCGCCGAGGACGGCGAGTGGACCACGACGCTCTCCAACGGCACTGAGCTGTGGTGGTCGGACAGGCGGTCGTACGCCGCGCGGGTCGACCTGGCGCGTGAGCACGGCCTTCACGGCCTGGCCGTCTGGCGGCTCGGGTCCGCCGACACCCTGCGCTAGTCGCCCAACCCTGCGGCACGCGCCCGAGCGACCGCCTCGGAGCGGTCCTCGACCCCGAGCTTGGTGAGCACGTTCGACACGTGGTTGCGCACGGTCTTGTCGGACAGGTGCAGCTGCCGGGCGATCCGGCGGTTGTCGAGCCCGCGCGCGACCAGGTCGAGCACCTCGACCTCGCGCGACGTGAGCTGCGGGAACGCCTCGCGGCCCGCGCCGGTCGCCATCCCGGTGAAGAACCGGCCGAGCCGGTCGGCGACCGTCGGGCTGAACACCGCTCCCCCGGACGCGACCGTGCGGATCGCGTGCAGCAGGTCCTCGCGGCCGGCGCCCTTGACGACGTACCCGCGCGCTCCGGCGCGCATCGCCGCGACCACGGCGTCGTCGTCGGCGCTCATCGTCATCATCAGCACCCGCGTCTCCGGGGCGGCCGCGAGGATCCGGCCGGTGGCGTCGACCCCGGTGATGTCGGGGAGGTTCAGGTCCATCAGCACCAGGTCGGGCGCGAGCTCGGCCGCGAGCGCGACACCGCTGCCGCCGTCGTGCGCCTCCCCCACGATCTCGAGGTCGGTGGCCCCCGTGAGGGCCGCGCGGACCCCGTCGAGGAACAGCGGGTGGTCGTCGACGAGCAGCAGGCGGGTCATCGTGCCTCCAGGGGCAGGTCGGCGCGGACGACGGTGCCCGCCGCGGTGCTGGTGACGGTCAGCCGGCCGCCGATCTCCTCCGCGCGCTGGCGCATCGACGCGAGCCCGAGGCCACCGGCGCGCGGACTCTCGGGCAGCCCGGCGCCGTCGTCCTCGACGCGCAGCGAGACCCAGTCCGGCGTGCCGTCGAGGTGTACGGCGACCCGGCGGGCGCGCGCGTGCCGGACCGCGTTCGCGAGCGCCTCGGCCGCGATCCGGTAGCACGCGACCTCGACGGCGGCCGGCAGTTGACCGTCGAGGTCGACGGTCACGTCGATGCCGGTGCCGGGCGTGGCCATCCGGTCCGCGAGGCCGCGCAGGCCGGCGCCGAGGCCGAGGTCGTCGAGCACGGCGGGCCGGAGGTCGTCGGTGATCGCACGGACGTCGTCGACGGCGGTGGCGACCCCGGCCGCCGCGGAGTGCAGCAGGCCGCCCGCGACCGGGTCGGTCACCAGGTCGCGCGCGGTCTCGACCTGGAGGCGTACGCCGGCCAGCGCGGCGCCGACCCCGTCGTGGAGGTCGCGCCGCAGCCGGCGGCGCTCCTCCTCCCGGGCGGTCACCAGCGCGGCCCGGCTGTGCTGGAGCCGGTCGGAGAGCCGCAGCGCCGCGACCGCCGGGGCGACCTGGTCGCACACGACCGCCAGCAGGTCGGCGTCGCGGGACGAGAGCCCGGCCTCGCCGGCGCGTGGGGTGACGAGCAGGGTGCCGACGACCTCGCCGCGGTGCGTGAGCGGGAGACCCGGCTCCGCGACGCCGACGACGATGGTCGCCGAGCCGAGCCGCAGCGACTCGACGAGCACCGCGCAGACCCGCTCCGGGACCTCGCCGAGGTCGTCGCGCAGCGCCGCCGCAGTCGCCTCCAGGACGCGCGCGGGGTCGGCGCGGTCGCCGTAGAACATCCGGTCCACACCGCGGGTGAGTCGCACGCCGAGCGGGTGCAGCAGCAGCCCGCACACCGCGGCGGCCGTGGCCGCGGCGACGGTCGGACCACCGGGCAGGACCGCGGCGACCAGCAGGAACAGGCTGACGTAGATCGCGGCCAGGCAGACCGCGAGGCTGAGCCCACCGACCGCGCGGCAGACGGCGAGGTCGAGGTCGTAGAGCCGGTGCCGGGTCACGGCGACGCCGATCGCGACCGGCACCAGCGCGGTCGCGGCCGCCTGGGTCAGCGCGTTGGCCGGCCAGGGCAGCCAGCCCTGCAGCACCGTGTCCAGGAGCAGCAGTCCCGCCGGCACCAGCAGCACCTGCACCTGGCGGCGTACCAGCCCGTCGGCGCGCCGCCACCGGACGACCAGGGCGGCGGCGCCGGCCAGGCAGGACGGGACGAGCACCGCGGCGCCGGTCAGGAACACGACCTCGGCGACGTCACCGGGATAGGTCGCCGAGCCGACGGCGAGCAGCGCCATCCCGGCGACCGACGTGACGACCCACGGACGCCAGCGCGCTCCGGGGAGGCGGCCGTCGGGGTAGAGCAGCGGGACCAGCGTCAGCAGCGGCAGGAACCCGCCCACCCAGATCCAGTCGCCGATGCCGTCGAGCGACAGGGCGGCCGCCAGCCCCGCGACCGCGCCGCACAGGCCGATGCCGAGCAGCAGCCACCCGATCCGCCGGCCGCCGGTGCCCGCGAGCACCAGGACGGCGGCGGCCGAGTACGACAGGCCGATGGCGATGTCCACGGGCAGGTCGGGAGCGTCCGACCAGTCGCCGACGACCAGGAGGGCGGCGACGGACATCGCCCCCGCGAGCAGCGCGAGGGCGACCGCCACGCGGGTGCTCGACATGGCGCGAGATCCTAGATCAGCCGCGGACACGCCGGGCCGAGACGAGCGCGAGCGCCGCGCCGGCCGCCAGGAACATCGCGGACCAGGCCTGCTCGACGCCGAGCACGAGCCCGATGGCACCGGTCCAGGCGAACCCGGCTCCGGCGAGCACCCCGAGCCGGCGTACGACCGGGAACGCCGCCGCGGCAACGGCGATCACGGTGAGCGTGCACACCAGCCAGGCCATGTCGAAGAGGTGCGGGTTGTGCGCGTGGTGGCCGGTCGCGGCGTTCTGCAGGTCGATCTGGTCGAGGACGAACGGCGTGGACAGGGCGGCGGTCACGAGCGCGAGCGGCATCAGCACCGGGTCGATGCGCACGGGCAGCCGCAGCCGCGGACGCAGCGGCAGCGCCAGCCAGAGCAGGCCGCCGGTCACCGCGATCACGGCCAGGAGCGACGGAGCGCCACCCCCGGTCGCGGCGACCGAGCACGCGGCGCCGGTGCCGACGAAGGCCAGGTGCAGCACGCCGGCCGCCGAGGACGGGCGGCGCCCGTTCCAGCCGGCGACGATGAGCGGAACGACGGCCAGCAGCCACAGCGTCGTGAGCATCAGGCCCTGGCCGGTGAGCTGGTGGTAGCGGTGCTCGGAGAGCTCCCCGGTGACCACGAACCGGGTGAGGTTGATGGTCCAGACCGTCGGCAGCGCCGCGGCCAGGAAGCCCGTGACGGCCACGGCCGTCCGGCGCAGCCGGCCCGGCTCGGTGGTGGTGGACAGGGACGTGGGTGCGGTGGTGGAGTCAAAGGAGATCGTCATGACCCGACCGTCCCGCGCCCCCAGTCCCGGGGACATCGCCGGATTGTCCTGTCCCTGTCCCGACAGCACCCCTATCCTGCCGCCATGCGTATCGGCGTCCTGGGCACGACGAGTGCCACCGACGACGCCGGACCCGTCAACATCGGCGGCCTGAAGCAGCGGGCGCTGCTCGCGGTCCTGGCGCTGCACCGCGGCCGGGCGGTGCCGGTCGACACGATCGCCGACCTGATCTGGAGCGGCAGCCCGCCGCCGGGCGTCTCCGGGACGCTGCAGGGGTACGTCGCGGGCCTGCGCCGCGCGCTCGAGCCGGACCGCAAGACCCGGGGAGGCGGGAACCTGCTGGTGACCGAGGCACCCGGGTACGCACTCCGGATCGCCGACGAGGACCTCGACATCGCGGCCTTCGAGGTGGCGGTGTCCGGCGCCCACACGCAGGTGGTCCCGCTGGCCGACGCGCTGTGCCGCGGCCGGGCGCTGCCGGCCGGCTCCCCCGACGCGGGCGGGCTGGCCGCGCTGCACCAGACGATCGAGGACGCGCTCGCGCTGTGGCGCGGCGTGCCGTTCGCCGACCTCGGCGAGGAGCCCGCGGCCGAGGCCGAGCGCGCCCGACTCGAGGAGCTGCGCGTGCTCGCGGTCGAGGACCGGGCCGCGCTCGGCATCCTGCTCGGGCTGCACGCCACCGTCGCCGCCGAGCTCGACGCGCTCACCCGGCAGCACCCGCTGCGCGAGCGGGCCTGGTCGCTGCGCGCGCTGGCGCTGGCCCGCTCGGGCCGTCAGGCCGACGCGCTCGCCGTGCTCCGGCAGGTGCGCGACGTGCTCGACGAGGAGCTCGGGCTCGAGCCCGGCCCGGAGCTGCGCGCGGTCCAGGAGGCGGTGCTCCGCCAGGAGCAGGCCGCGACGGCCGAACCCGCCGCCCCGGCCACACCCCTGCGCGCGCCCGCCGACCCCGAGGAGCACGCTCCCCTGCCGTTCCCGACGCTCTGGGGCTGGTCGCTCGCCGGCCGCGACGACGAGCTCGCGGCGCTGAGGGGCCTGGTCGACAGCGTCGTGGCCACCGGCGGCTCTCCCGCGTTCGCGGCACTCACCGGCGACCCCGGGATCGGGAAGAGCCGGTTGACCATCGAGGCGGCGACGTACGCCGCGGACCAGGGCATGACGATCGCGTGGGGCCGGTGCTCCCAGGACGACGGCGCCCCGGCGCTGTGGCCCTGGGCGACCGTGCTGGAGCGGATCGGGTCCGAGCTGCCCAGCAGCGGCGACAGCGACGACAGCGGCGCGGCCTTCCGCGCCTGGGAGGTCGTCGTCCAGCGGGTGCTGGCCGCGGCGGCGAAGCAGCCGCTGATGCTGGTGATCGACGACCTGCACTGGGCGGACACGTCGAGCCTGCGCGTGCTGCGGCTCCTCACCGAGGCCGCGGTCTCCGAGGGCGGCGTCCGCCTCCTCGTGGTGACCACGTGGCGCGAGCACCCGCCGCCGACCGGCGCGCTGGCCGAGGTCGCCGAGGCGCTCGGCCGCAAGCACGCGCTGCGGCTCCAGCTGCGCGGCATCTCGGCGGACGCGACCGCGCAGGTGTTCCAGCAGGTCTCCGAGACCGCGCCGACCGACGCCGAGACCGAGCTGCTGCGGCGGCGTACCGAGGGCAACCCGTTCTTCCTCGTCGAGTACGCCCGGCTGGCCCGCGAGCGCGGCGACCTCGCCGCCCTGCTGGCCGAGGCGCAGCCGCCGGCGGCCGTCCACGAGGTGCTGTCGCGACGGCTCGCCCAGCTCGGCGACGACACCCGCGACGTGCTGCGCTCCGCGAGCGTGATCGGCCGCATCTTCGAGCTCGGGACCCTCGCCGGGACCGTCGGCACCGACGAGGACGCCGTGCTCGACGCGCTCGACCCGGCGCTCGCGGCGGGTCTCGTCGACGAGGACGGCGTGGACCGGTTCCGCTTCACCCACGCGCTCGTGCGCGACACGGTGCTCGGCTCGCTGCCGGAGTCCCGCCGCGCCCGCGTCCACGCCCGCGCCGCGCAGGCGCTGGCCGGCCGGTCCGGTCACCAGGCCGAGATCGCCCGGCACTGGCTGGCCGCCGGGCCGCGCCACGTCGGCGACGCCTGGCGCTCGGCACAGGCCGCCGCGCGGTCCGCGACCGCGGTCTACGCGTACGTCGAGGCGCTCGAGATGCTCGAGCACGCGCTGCGGACCCAGGAGGAGGACCGGACCTCCACCGAGCAGGAGCGATTCGAGATCCTCGCCGACCTCGCGAACGTGCTGCGCCGCGCCGGCCGCTGGATCGAGCTGCGCGGCGTCGCGCACGAGGCGATCGAGGTGGCCGACGAGGCCGGTGACGTCGAGCTCCTGGCACGCGCCGGCGAGATGACCTCGATCGGCTCGCTCTGGACGCCGGCCGGCGGTGTCGTCGACGACTTCGTGGTCGACGCGCTGCGTCGCGCACTGGACGCGCTGCCGGCCGGAGACGATCCGATCCGGTGCCGCGTGATGCTCGCGCTGGCCGGCGAGATCTACCACGGCGCCACCGCCAAGGAGCGCGAGGCGCTCGCCGAGGAGGCGGTCGCGATGGCGCGCCGGCTCGGTGACCGCCCGCTGTTCGTCGACGCCGGGCTCAAGGCGCTGACCGCGATCTGGAGCCCGCAGACCGCCGAGCTCCGGCTCCAGCTCTCCGGCGAGGTCGCCGAGATCGCGCGGACCCTCGACGACCATGTCGCGCTGGCCTCCGCGCTCACGCTGCACGCGGTCGCGGCCGGCGAGCTCGGCCACATCGCGGTGCTCGAGGAGTCGCTGGTCGCGGCGCGCGCCGAGGCCGACCGGATCCGGCACGTCTACGCGCACCTGTTGCTGGACTCAATCGAGACCGCGTGGGCGGCGATGCGCGGCCAGTTCGACGAGGCGCTCAAGCACATCGAGCACCTGGCCTCGATGGGCGACATGGTCTCGATCGAGGGCTACACCGAGTCGGTCGCCGGGGCGCTGATGATGCACGCGCTGTGGTCCGGCGAGATGGACGCCGTCGTCAGCGGCGTGATCCAGCTCGAGGACGAGGGCACGTTCCTGCCCCTGGCGACCGCGCGGCTGACCATGCTGTGCCGGGTCGGCCGCGTCGACGAGGCCCGCGCCTGGCTCGAGGAGAACCGGCAGCTGGTCGACGAGACCGTCCACATCAACAGCTGGTTCCTCACGATGGCGCTCGCGATGGGCGCCGAGGCGGCCAGCTACCTGGGTGACCGGGAGCTCGCGGTCACGACGTACGAGCAGCTGACGGAGTTCTCCGGGCGGCCCGCCTGCGCGGGCTCCGGCACCGTGGTCGGACCGGTGGACATGTTCCTGGCGATGGCGGCGTACACCACCGGCGAGACCGAGGTCGCCGCCCGGCACGCCGAGCAGGCCCTGGAGCAGGCGCTGGCCTGGGACGCCCCGCTCGCGGCGGACTGGGTCCGCCGCGAGCGTGAACGTCTGGGTGTCTAGGGAGACGTGCCCCGTGGCGGATCCGCTGACGCGTGTCCCCTAGGCGTACCTGAACGCTCGGGCCTCGCGCCGGGCGAAGCGCCGGCGGGTGAGCACCCAGATCATCCGGAATCCCGCATCGATGTCGTGGAAGACGCGGTCGAGGACCTCGCGCGGGATGCAGTGCGCGACCCACGGGACCACCTGGACGGCGAACCGGAGCGAGGTGTCCTTGCCGATCTCCTTCTCGATCTCGGCCCACTCCTCTGCCGTGACGAGGCGCTGGAGGATCGCGATCGCCGAGGACTCCTCGTGCGCCAGGTGACGGCGCAGCAGCTCCCGCGCCGCGCAGATCCGCACGGTGAGGGCCGCCCGGGCGTCCTCGTCGGCCTTGCGCGAGAGCCGCTGGAAGCCGGCCGTGCAGGCCTCGAGCCGCGGGTCGATCTCCAGGTGCTCGCTCTCCATGGCCTCGAGCACGACCACGTCGTCGGACGAGCCGCGCGACATCAGCGCCGGCCAGATCAGGTCGTCCTCCGCCGTGTGGTGCTTGTGCAGCACCTCGGTGAAGAGCTCCCAGCGCTGGGCCAGCAGCCGCCACGTCCTCCGGTCCTCGACCGGGGTGTTGCGGACCGCCTCGGCGAACGCGTCCAGGTCGCGCCGGAACGCGTGGTGCATGAGGTACATCGTCTGCATGTCGAGCGGCCCCTCGGGGGCCGCCGCCTGGCCGGGCAGCCGGAGCTGCCGCGGCCAGGTGACGTCGTTCCGTGTCGTCACCGGGCACCTGCCCCGATGCTGTCGTCGACGGACTCGGTGGTGTCGAACTCGTCCCAGACCTGGTCGGAGTCGGCCCCGGAGCCGATCTCGTGCTTCTCGGCCTCGATGCTCGGGAGCAGGCGGTCGAGCCAGGCCGGCAGCCACCAGTTCCACTTGCCGAGCAGGGTCATGGTCGCCGGGACCAGGACCATCCGGACGACGGTCGCGTCGAGGATGATCGCGACGGCCATGCCGAAGCCGAGCTGCTTGACCACGGTGTCGGCCTCGGTCGAGAAGCCGAGGAACACGACGACCATGATCGCGGCGGCCGACGAGATGACCCGGCCGGTCGCGGCCAGGCCGCGCTCGACGCTGGCGGTGGCGTCACCGGTCTTCAGCCAGAACTCCCGGATGCGGGACAGGAGGAAGACCTCGTAGTCCATGCTCAGCCCGAAGAGGATGGCGAACATCAGGATCGGCAGCCAGCTCGACACCGGCACCGCGTGGTCGACACCCAGGAGGCTGCCGCCGAAGCCGTGCTGGAACACCAGCACGAGCACGCCGTACGACGCCGTGATCGACAGCAGGTTCATCACCGCGGCCTTCACCGGGACGACGATCGAGCGGAACATCATCGCCAGCAGCAGGACCGAGACGCCGACCACGAAGACCACGACGACCCACAGCCGGGCGTCGAGCAGGTCCACGATGTCGGAGAAGAACGGCGTCTGGCCGGTGATCTCGACACCCTCGGGCAGCTCGGCGCGGACGTCGGCCACCAGGCCGGGGATCTTCTCGTCCGCGGGGCCGTACGCCGGCTCGGCGGTGAACACGGCGAGCTCACCGTCGGGGGTGGTGACGGGCTCGGTGACGCTGACGATGCCGGGCACGTCGGCGACGGTCTCGGCCGCTGCGGCCGGGTCGGCCTTCGCGGTCTCGACGACGACGGTGAACGGTCCGTTCGCACCGGCGCCGAACTCGGCGTCGATCAGGTCGTAGGCCTGGCGCTGCGAGGTCGCCTCTCCCGCGCTGCTGCCGTCCTGCGGCCAGGTGCGCATGCCGAGTACGGGCGCGGCGAGCGCCAGGAGGAAGATCAGCGCGGCGAGACCGAAGGCGACCGGACGCCGGACCACGCGGGCGGCCCACCGGGCGGTGAGCGGGGTCTTCTCGATGCGAGTGGTCCCGGACTCCTGCGCAGCCTTGCGGACCTTGCGCGGCTTGAGCTTGTTGCCGGCCAGGCCGCACAGCGCCGGGACGAGGGTGATCGCCGCAGCGAGCACCGAGACGACGGCGATCGCGGTGGCGTAGCCGAACGTCGCGTAGACCGGGAGACCCCCGAGGTTGAGGCCCATCAGCGAGATCAGCACGGTGACCGAGGCGTACACGACCGAGCGGCCGGCGGTGGCCAGTGCCCGGCCGGCGGCCTCGTGCTTGTGCAGGCCCTGGCCGAGGAACTCGACGTGCCGGTTCACCAGCAGCAGGGCGTAGTCGATGCCGACCCCGAGACCGACCATAGTGGCGATGGTCGGGGCGATCGTGCTCACGTCGGTGACCCCGGCGAGGATGGTGACCCCCGCCGAGCCGACCGCGAGACCCAGGAGGGCGACGGCGACCGGGAGGCCGGCTGCGACGACCGAGCCGAACGCGATCACCAGGATCACCAGCGCCGCGATCACACCGACCAGCTCGCCGGTGCCCTTCATGGTCGACTCGGTCTGGCTCGGCAGCTCGCCGCCGAGCTCCGCCTGGAGACCGGCGTCGCGCAGCGGCTCGATGGCCGCCTCCATGGGGTCGTAGCCGTCGGCGCCGACGAGGTCCTCGTCGGTCGACGGCACGTCGTACTCCCACTCCACGAGCGCGGTGTCGCCGTCCTCGGAGATCCGCGGGGCGGTCACGTAGGAGACGTGCTCGATCTCGCTGATGCGCTGGGTGAGCGCGGTCAGGTCGGCGGCGTCGAGCGGGGCGCCGCTCTCGTCGTGGACGACGGCCTGCGCGGTGGCGCCACCGCCGCCCGGGACGTGCGCCCGGAGCTGCTCGATGCCGTCCTGGGCGCGGGCGCCCTCGACGTTGTAGTCGTCGTGGAAGGTCCCGCCGAGAGCCCCCGCCGCGACGAACGCGACGACGACGGCGGCGATCCAGGCGGAGATCGTCCGCCACGGGTGCGCCGCGGTGCTGCGACCGAGGCGGTAGAGGATGCGGTTCACGGTTGTGCTCCCTGGGTGAGGTTCTTGGTGAGTGAACCTTCGCCGCAGGTACTTGAGCCCGACTGGGAAGCGACTTGGAGGCTCGTCCCGGGAAGATTGAGCGTTCAATCTTCGTTGGACCGGCATGAAGAAGATCGGGTTCCTGTCCTTCGGGCACTGGACGCCGTCGCCGCAGTCGCAGACGCGGACCGCGGCCGACGCGCTGCTCCAGTCCATCGACCTCGCGGTCGCCGCCGAGGAGCTGGGCGTCGACGGCGCCTACTTCCGCGTGCACCACTTCGCGCGGCAGCTGGCCTCGCCGTTCCCCCTGCTCGCCGCCGTCGGCGCCCGCACCAGCCGGATCGAGATCGGCACCGGTGTCATCGACATGCGCTACGAGAACCCGCTGTACATGGCCGAGGACGCCGGCGCCGCGGACCTGATCTCCGGCGGGCGGCTGCAGCTCGGCGTGAGCCGTGGGTCACCGGAGCAGGTCGTCGACGGCTTCCGCTACTTCGGCTACGAGCCCGCCGAGGGCACCGACCACGCCGACCTGGCGCGCGACCACACGCGGGTGTTCCTCGACGTCATCCAGGGCAAGGGGTTCGCGCAGCCGAACCCGCGCCCGATGTTCCCCAACCCGCCCGGCCTGCTGCCGCTCGAGCCGCAGTCCCCCGGTCTCCGTGACCGGATCTGGTGGGGTGCCGGCAGCCGCGCCACCGCCGAGTGGACCGCGGAGCAGGGCATGAACCTGATGAGCTCGACGCTGCTCACCGAGGACACCGGTGTGCCGTTCCACCAGCTGCAGGCCGAGCAGATCCAGCGCTTCCGCGACGCGTGGAAGGCCGCCGGGCACGAGCGCACGCCGCGGGTGTCGGTGAGCCGCAGCATCTTCCCGATCGTGAGCGACCTGGACCGCGCCTACTTCGGCGGCGAGTCTCGCAGCCAGGACCAGGTCGGCCAGCTCGACGGCGGCCTCGCCCGCTTCGGCAAGACGTACGCCGGCGAGCCCGACCAGCTGGCGAGGGACCTCGCCGAGGACGAGGCGATCGCCGCCGCGGACACGGTGCTGCTCACGGTCCCGAACCAGCTCGGCGTCGACTACAACGCCCACGTCCTCGAGAACGTGATGAAGGTGGCCGCCGACCTCGGCTGGCGCTGAGTCAGCCGCCGTGGCCGTCCAGGTAGGCCGCGACCAGGCGACCCATGTTCGCCAGGTCGTAGCCGCCCTCCTGGACCAGCACGCTCGGCACCCCGAGGTCGCCGAGCACCCGGCCCGCTGCGTGGAATCCGTCCGCGGTGACCTGCAGCGGGCTCTCGGGGTCGTCCCCCGCAGCGTCCACGCCGAGGGAGACGACCAGGGCGTCGCAGTCGCTCGCCCACTCGGCGAGCCGGGCGACTGCATCGACCCACGGGCCGTCGCCGGTGCCCTCGGGGAGCGGGAGGTTGCGCGTCGCTCCCGCCCCGGCCCCGGCGCCGGTCTCGGTCGCGTGGCCGAACACGTGCGGGAACCAGCCCGCCGCGGGGTCGACGTGCAGTGACCCGTAGCGCACGTCGGCCCGTTCCCAGAACACCGCCTGCGTGCCGTTGCCGTGGTGCGCGTCGACGTCGATGACCGCGACCGTGTCGTGCCCCGCGGCCCGCAGCGCCTCGGCCGCGACCGCGGCGTTGTTGAGGTAGCAGGATCCGCCGTACCCCAGCGGCGTGACGTGGTGGCCCGGCGGTCGGCAGAGGCCGTACGCCGCGCGCTCCCCCGCACCCAACAGGTCGACCGCGGTGAGCGCGACGTCGACGGCCGCGCGGGCGGCCTCCCATGTGCCCGGGCCGACCAGCGTCATCGTGTCGTAGCAGTACTGCCCGGCCCGTGCGTGCATCGCCGCCGGCGGGCTCGGCGTCATGCCGGCGACGAGCGCGTCGGTCTGGAAGAAGTACGGCACCACCCGGTCCTGGCCGACCAGGTCGTCGTACGGACCCTGCGCCCACTCGTCGGCCGCGGTCCGGAGGAAGTCGAGGAGCCCACGGTCGTGGACGGCGTCGAGGAACCGGTCGTCATGCGCGGTCGCCTCGTGGCGCGGGTGCTCGGCCAGGGCCTCGAGGATGACGTCGACGCGCTCGGGCAGCTCGGTGCCGGGCGTCGGCACGCCGACCCAGACCTCGTGCTTCGGGACGTGGAGCAGGGTGTCCGGCGACCAGACCACGGGGATGCGCACAGCGTCAGCATCCCACCGGCGGGGCGGGTGCTCCGGCAGGATGGCGGCATGCCGCGCGCCCGTGACGTACAGATTCCGGGAGGGATCGAGATCGGCACGCTGCCGACCGGTCCGACCAACTCGGTCCTCGACGTGGCCGGGGTCGGCCTCGGGCACGCCACGGTGTGGCAGGACGAGCCACTCGTCGCCCGCACCGGCGTCACCTGCCTGCTGCTCGCCGAGGACGCGTACCGCCGCCCGGTCCCGGCCGGCGGCGCGGTGCTCAACGGCGCCGGCGAGTGCACCGGGTTCATCACCGCCGCCGAGTGGGCCGCGGCCGAGACGCCGGTGTACCTGACGTCGACGATGCAGCTCGGGCGCGTGTACGACGCCGCCTGCCAGATCGAGCTCGACCGCGATGGCGAGGTGGCCGACGAGGTCGTGATCCCGGTCGTCGGTGAGTGCGACGACTCGTTCCTCAACGACTGCCGCCGGATGCACGTGACCGCGGACGACGTCCGCAGCGCGCATGCTGCCGCGCTCGCCTCGCGCGGGTCCGCCTCGCCGCCCGAGGAGGGTGCGGTCGGCTCCGGGACCGGCATGTCCTGCCTGGGCTTCAAGGGCGGCATCGGCACGTCCTCGCGGGTGACCGCCGAGGGGTACACCGTCGCGGTGCTGCTGATGACCAACTTCGGCGCGCGCTCCGAGCTCGTCGTGGCCGGCACCCCCGTCGGGCGGCTGCTGCCACCGGCGCCGTCCACCCCCGACAAGCCCGCCGGCTCGTGCATCGGGCTGGTGGTCACCGACGCCCCGGTCGACGGCGCCTCGTGCGCACGGCTGGCGCGCCGGGTCGGGCTCGGCCTGGCGCGCACCGGGTCGGTGGCGCACCACGGCAGCGGCGAGATCTTCATGGCGTTCGGCACCGGGCTGCGGCTGGACCGGGACCAGGCGTTCGAGGGGAGACCGCTCAGCGGCAGGGCTCTCGACCCGCTGTTCGCCGCGGTCGTCGAGGCGACCGAGGAGTCGGTGCTCAACTCGATGTTCATGGCGCCCACCACCGTGGGGCGCGACGGCAACACCAGCGAGTCGCTGCACTCGCCCGACGTCCTGGAGCTGCTGCGATGAACACCGCCGAGGTCCGCATCCGGATGCGCGACGGCGTGGAGCTGGCCGCGACGCTGTACCTGCCCGACCCCGCCGCCGGCCCGCAGCCCTGCCTGCTCGAGGCGCTGCCGTACCGCAAGGACGACCTCACGTCGTCGTACGCCCCGGGCTATCGGCACCTCAGCGACGAGTGCCTCTTCGCGGTCTGCCGGCTCGACCTGCGCGGCACCGGCTCGTCGTCGGGCGACGCGACCGACGAGTACCCACCCGAGGAGCCGGCCGACCTCGTCGAGGTGATCGCCTGGCTGGCCGCGCAGGACTGGTGCAACGGGAAGGTCGGGATCTTCGGGACGTCGTACTCCGGCTTCAACGGCCTGCAGCTCGCGTGCGAGCGGCCGCCGGGACTCGGCGCGGTGTTCTCGATCTACAGCAGCGACGACCGCTGGACCGACGACGTGCACTGGCGTGGCGCCGCGCTGAAGCTGGTCGACCTCGTCGACTACTGCCACTACATGACGCCGATGTGCGTGCTGCCGCCCGTCCCTGCCGTCTGGGGGCCGACGTGGCGCGAGGAGTGGGAGCGGCGGCTCGCGACCAACGAGCCGTGGGGGCTGACCTGGCTGCGCGAGACGAAGCACGGCGCCTACTGGCAGGCCGGGTCCGTGCGGCCGGGCTACGACCGCATCGAGGTGCCCACGATGATCGTCGCGGGCTGGGCCGACGGGTACCGCAACAACTCGTTCCGGACGATGGCGGCGCTGGCTGCTGCCGGGGTGCCGCACCGCCTGCTCGCCGGGCCCTGGGCGCACGCCGACCCGAAGACCGCGATGCCCGGGCCACGGATCGACCTCGACGTCGAGATGGTCGCGTGGTTCGACCGGTGGCTGCGATCCGACGACGGGGCCCACGTGTCGGGGTGTGACGTCTTCGTGCGGACGTCGACCGCTCCCGAGCCGGACCTCGACCTGCACGAGGGCTACTGGGTCACCCTGCCGTCGGTGCCGCCGACGTCCTCGGTCGACGTGCACCTCGCGGGGCTGGACCCGCTGACGGTCCTGCCCGACACCGGCACCGCCGCGTGGATCGACTGCGCCGGCCACCTGCCGTGGGGGCTCTCGGGTGACCAGCGCTACGACGACGCCCGGTCGCTCACGTGGGACACCGCTCCCCCGGTCGACCCGGTCGTCGGGCATCCGGTCGCCCGGCTGCGGATCAGCGTCGACCAGCCGCTCGCCTCGCTGTCGGTGAAGCTCTGCGACGTCTTCCCCGACGGCACGTCCGCCCTGGTGTCGCGGGGCTCGGTCGACCTGACGTTCCGCGACGACGTGCACGGCGAACCCCGGCTGCTGGTCCCCGGCCAGGAGTACGACGTCAGCCTCGACCTCGACGCCTGCGCCTACCGGTGGTCGCCCGGGCAGGTCCTCCGCATCAGCGTCTCCGGGGCCGACTGGCCGAACACGATCGCCCCACCGGCGCCGGTGGTGCTCACCGTCCACTCCGGAACCGTCACCCTGCCGGTGCTCTCCGGCTCCTGGCCGACACCGGTGTTCACCGCGGGCGCGGAGCACACCTCGGAGTCCGCCGAGGGCGTCCGCTGGTCGATCGAGGACGACGTCATCAACCGCCGTACGACCGCCCACACCTACTCGGTGTCCGAGTACGAGTCGCCGTACGACGGCACCACCCGCGAGGAGTACCTCGGCGCCGTCAGCGTCGACCGCCGCACCTGGGACCAGGCGTCCCACGCGGTCACGACGTACGACCTGAGCTGGCCCGGTATCGACATCAGCGTCACGTCGACCATGGACATCGCCATCACCCGCGCCGGCTTCGACGTGGCCATCGACACCGTCGCCACGTTGGACGGCGAGGTCGTGTCGGAGCGGTCCTGGCGCGAGCTCGTCCCGAGGTCGGTCTAGGCGCCGGGCAGCCCCTCCAGCCGATCACGTGCTGCCGTCCGCCCCGTGGCGAGCAGCAGCAGGGCACTCAACGGGCCCCGCACGACCGCGCCCTCCCCGACGGCGAGGTCGGCGTCGGTCGCCTCGAGCCGGAGCCCGGCGAGCTTCTTGCGGGCGTGGAACGGCCAGCCCATGGACCAGATCCGGTGGAACGCCGTGACGCCGGCGTCCGTGGGCACCGGGTGGTCGATCCCGAGCGGTACGGCGATGTCCTGCGTGTGGACGAGCACGTCGAGCAGCATGTTCTCCGCGTTCGTCACGATCGGCTTGCGTCTCGAGCCCGCCTGCCGGTCCAGCACCTCCACGATGTCGTCGGTCGAGCGGTCCGCTCCCCAGGCGATCGCCACGTCGCGACCGAAGCCCCACAGGTCGCCCCGCGCACGGACGAGACCCGACGCGATCTGCCAGGTCGACGGTGCACCGGCAGGGGTCATGGCGACGTGCGCCGCCACGTCCCGCACCCGCCACTCGGAGCAGAGCGACGGCGTCTCCCACTCCTCGGCGGACAGGCCCGCGAGCAGCGCGCCCAGGCTCCGGCGTTCGGCTTCGGTGTACTTCCACTGGGTCTCGACGTCCACGGCACGCCTCTCCAAACAAGTCAGAGAATCTGACTAAAGTGTCGGTCGTCCGGTCTCCCGACGCAAGGAAAATGTCGTGACCGATCCCAGCCTCGGCGTTCTCCTCTTCCTGCCCTACCGGCACATGGAGCAGCGGATCCTGGACGCCGTCGTCGCCGCGGGCTATCCCGTGACCCTGGCGCAGGCGCGCGTGTTCCAGCGCGTCGACGCGGACGGGTCACGGCTGACCGAGCTCGCGGCGTCCGCCCAGGTCACGAAGCAGACGGCCGGGTTCCTCGTGGACCAGCTGGAGGCGGGCGGGTACGTCGAACGCGTCCCCGACCCGAGCGACGCCCGCGCGCGGCTGATCCGCATCACCGACCGAGGTCACCAGGCGGTCGCCATCGCGCGCGTGATGCAGGACCGGATCGAGACCGAGTGGCGCGAGCACCTCGGCGACCGCGAGCTCGAGCGGCTCCGCAGCATCCTGCTGCGCCTGCGCGGCATCACCGATCCGTGGGAGTGACGACCGGGTGACCCAGGGCGCACACTCGCCCTATGGGCCCATCCGCTCGGGGCGGCCTGCTCTCGGTCGCCGTCGCCATCGTGCTCGCGCTCGCGCTGCCGTCCGCCGGCGCAGATCCGTTGGATCCGCGTCCGGTGACGGACCGACACGGCTGGCAACGAGGTCCCGCGAGCGTCCACACCGCCGCGACCGGCGAGCACGTCGTCGTGTGGACGAAGCCGCGCACCGGGTGGACGGCGTACCGCCTCTACGACGCGGCGTGGAAGCCCACGTCCCGCACCCTCGCGGTGCGCGCTCCCCTCGAGATCGTCGCCGTCGCCCCCGACGGCTTCGTCGGCCACGCGGTGGACTGGAACGGACGGCGTACGACGCTCGACGAGTGGGTGCGGATCTCCCCCACCGGCGCCGGGACGCTCCTGCCGATCCGAGCGGCTCGACACCCGCAGCGACGGCCGGTCCCGATCCGCGCCGGCGACGTCGCGGCGTCCTGGGGTCAGCTCACCGACCCGTTCCACTTCTACCGTCCGGCGAGCAACCGGATGCTCTATCGCCGGGCGCCGGCCTGGATGGGCACCGCGGATCCCTGGTACGACCACGGGGCCGGATACATCTGCTCCTACCCCGACCGGTCGAGGCGCGGCTTGCCCGTGCGCACCTCGACCGACCACGGCGTCACCTGGACCCGCACCTCGACGGATCTCCTTCCTGAGGACAGCGGACGGTTCGTCCACTACTGCCTCGCCTCGAGCGGCGGCACCGTCGTCGTCACCGGCGACAGCGAGTACCTGCGCTGGGTCCACACCCTCGACCCCGCCACCGGCGACGTGCTCTCCAGCCACCGCCTCGGTACCCGGCGCGGACAGAGTCTCAACCCCTACGAGCTCCAGGTGTTCGCGGACGGCACCCTCGTCGCCGGCACGCGCTACCGAGGCGTGTACGTCGCCACCGACCCCACGAACGCCACGCTCCGGTTCCGGCCGGCGGACCTGCAGCGGGACACCTCCGTCGTCACGGTCGTCGGCGCCGATCTCGTCGCCACCGTGTTCGACCAGCGTCACCTGCGGGTCAGCAGCGACCGCGGTGTCACCTGGGCGACGGTCGACCCTCGGTTCGCCCGGCGCTGACGAGCCAGGGAAGCGTCACTCGCCACTCGCACGGCCGATGCGCAGGACGTCGAGGATCGCGGTCCCACCGTCGAGAACGCCGGCGACCGTCCCCTCCTGGCCGCCCGCGCCGGGTGCGGTCGCGTGCGGGTTGTCGGTGAGCCGGACGGCACGGCACCCGTAGTCGTCGACGACGACACCGGTGAGGTCACCGTCGTGGGTGGAGACGACCATCCAACGCGGCCCGAGGTCGTCGGTGCATGCCTGGTCGACGTCGGGGAGCGTCAGGGCGCCGAGCGCCTCTCGGAGCGCGGGGAGATCGCTGTCGGCCACCGGCTCGGCGGATCCGTCTCGCACCCAGCTGTAGACGGTCCCGGTCGCGGAGTGTCCGTGGACGGCGACGTACTCGCACACCCATGCCTCCTGCGTCTCGCGCAGAGCAGGAAGGTCGGTCGCGGCCTCCGTTGTCCCGAAGCCGTGACCCGACGGGTCGTCACCGACCGGCAGGCTCCGGGGGCAGGGCCGACCGGACGCGTCGTCGAGCTCAGCGGTCCGCACCACCTCGGGGCCGGCCGCGGTCGGGGTGGCGGTCCACGGGAGGTCGCACGCGGAGAGCGTCAGCGCCACGGCCGCGAGACTGAGGGCGCTGACGAGGGTGTCCTTCGGCATGCGGGTACGACGCACGCGTGGCTCCAGAGGTTCCGCGACGCGACGACTGCCCGGGACGTCGGGTGACGGCGCCACCGCGTGCGGTGTCCGTACGACGTCCCGGGCCTGCTCGCCGGTCACCGAGCGCTCGGCACCTGCGCCTTGTAGGGCATGCCGTCGGGCCCGTGCACGAGCGCCCAGTGCCGGTGCCCGGGCACCTGCTGCTCGTAGACCGACCCACCCGGCAGGTACGCCGCGGGCGGGCCCGGCTCGGCCGGCGCCTCCGGGGCGGCCGGGGCCGCCGACTCCCCGCTGGGACTCCAGTCCAGGGCGACGGCCAGGCCGGCGACGGTCACGGCGACGAGTGCCGCGACCGCCAGGGCGAAGTGGGGGCGCGGGGTGCCGACGGCGGGCGCCGGCTCGGTGTGTTCCTGCGTGCTCCTGGTCATGCTGAGGGTTGCCTTGCTCATGGTTCTTCTCCTTCGTCTCGTGGTCCGTGGTCAGTAGCTGAAGGTCGTGGCCGGCTCGTCGCCGATCCAGTTCCACATGGGGACGGTGCCGTTGATCTCCGCACCGGGGATGAGGTCGTCCGGGTCGAGTCGACGCGCGTTGACGCAGAGCGGGCACACGAAGTAGCGCCCACCTGCGGCCTCGTAGCGCTTCACGAGCTCCTCGATCGACGGACACCCGTCGCACGCGATGCCGACGGCGACGCCCGGGACCGCGAGGCGGACCGCCTCCTTGGTGAGGAACATCAGGGTCTCGCGACCGGTCTCGGCCGCACCGACGGCGACCAGGAAGGCGACACTCACCTTCTCCGGGTCCTCGAGACCGGTGGTCAGACTGACGACTGCCTTGCTCATGGTGTTCTCCTTGATTTCGCGGTCCGGCGGACCGAGTGGCTCGACGCTAGGAGCCCAGGAGAACGGCGTCGTCGGGCAAACACCCGACAAAGTGAGCTCAGGTCTCGAGCGGATCGAGCAGCCCGTTGCGCAGCGCGAAGAGCGTCGCGGCCGACCGCGACGAGGCACCGGTCTTCATGTAGATGCGCTCCACGTGGGTCGCCGCGGTCTTGCGCGACACCCCGAGCCGGGCGGCGACCTCGTGCGTCGTCGAGCCGCGGGCGATGTGGACCAGCACCTCCACCTCGCGTGCGGTCAGCCCTGCCGGGCCCGCGACCCTCCGGCGCCCCCCGGCACCGGCCGCCGCGAGCACCGAGTCCACGGCGTCGGCGTCGAGCCGTCCCGCACGAGCCTCCTCGCGCAGGGTGACGGCCGCCTGCTTCGGGGACCGGGGCTCCTGCGCGGCCCGTGGCTCGACCAGCGACCGGAAGGCACAGGCAGCCGCGAGGACCCGACCCGCCATCGGGATGCTCGCGCCACCGGTGCCACGGTGGTAGCCGCTCCCGTCCATGCGCTCGTTGGCGTACGACGCGATCGCGCCGATCCGGGCCAACGCCGCCGGACGGGCCAGCACCCGCTCGGTGTAGTACGAGCTGAGCCGCACCCGCTCCCACTCGGTCGCGGACAGGCTCCCGGGCTTGTCCAGGATCGTGGCCGGCACGCCGTGCAGCCCGATGTCGTGCACGAGCCCAGCGCGCCTGGTCGCGGCGGCGTCCTCAGCGGGCAGACCGAGCTTCAGCGCCGCGGCGCCGGCGAGCTCCGCGACCCCGCTGGAGTGGCCCGCACGGTTCGGGGAGCGCAGGTCGGTGAAGTCGGCCAAGGCCCCCAGCGCGTCGTCCAGCGCCGTGTCCGACAACGAGCGCCGCAGGCCGGGAGCGTCGGCGAGCAGCGCGGTGACGTCGTACTCCCCCTCCAACGACGCCAGCGCCTCGCCGGCGACGTCGCAGAAGGCGTCGGCGAGCGCGGGGTCGAACTGTCGGCCCCGGCGATCGCGAGCGACGCGTACGGCGGCGCCGACGCCACCGTGGCGGTCATGCACCTCGACGACGTCGCCGAGGTGGAACAACCGGATCCACAGCGAGAGGTCCGTGCCGCCGACCCCGTCCGGCACTCCCCGCCCGTCCCAGCGGGCGAAGAACTGCCGCACCGCGCTGGAGACCGCCGCGTCGAGCCCGAGCCGATCCGCCAGCGTCGACGTGATGAGGCAGTGCGACTGGATGCCCTGGATGACCCGGCGGCCACCGGTCGAGAGGATCGTGCTGCCGACCTTGAGCCGGCTGGCCGCACCGCCGGCACCGGCATGGGAGAGGAAGAAGCGGAACCCCGACAGGCCGCCCAGGTCGGCGTCGTAGCTGTCGGCCCGGAACGCGATGTCGTCGCCGAAGAACGACGCGACCTCGGGGGTGTCGGCGACGCACCCGACCCACGACAGCATCGCGACGTAGAACAGCGACGCCTGCTCCTCCTCGGGCAGCCCGACGTGAGCGCCCAGCCGGGAGGCGATGCGCCACGAACGCAGCAGGTGCTCCATGGGCTGACCGAGCCCCAGGTCGGTGGCCAGCGAGTACGCCGCCAGGACCTCGGCCAGGGTCACACCGGAGTCGCCCGCGTCCCGCGCCACGAAGCGCAGTGTACGGCCGGCGGCGGGGCTGGGCACCGACCGATATCCCTCGTACTGGTGATGGCAGCACCCCGGTCCGTCACTACGTTCGGGGGACCAGGAGGAGGCGCTCGTGCTCATACGGCTCGCCATGTCGATCGTGCTCGCAGGCGCCCTGCTCGTTGCCGTGGGCGGGCCGGCGCAGGCCGCGTCCGGGACCACGGTCACGAGCCCGACGTCCGGCACCGAGAGCACCACCGGGTCCGTTCGCGTCGCCGGCACCTACACGGCGACGAACCTGCAGAGCGTCAAGGTCGTGCTGTGCCAGAGGTCGACGACGGCGCCGAGCGGCTGCCTCTGGGTGAACTCGCGCACCGCCGGGACCACCAGGGCGACGTGGTTCGGGTTCAACGCCACCGTCTCCGCCGGCAACGCGTTCAGTCTCGACTTCTCCGGGTTGCCCGACGGCAGCTACGAGTTCCGCACCTACGTCCTGGACAGCACCACGGGGACCAACGGGAGCCCTCGGACGACCACCCCGTTCACCGTCGACACGAGCCCTCCCGTCCCCGACGCGGGTCGGTTCAGCATCGCCTTCGGTCGCTCCATGTGGCAGGTCGCCGACACGAGCTCGGGCAGCTGCGTGTTCGTTCCCGGCACGCCCACGCTCGAGGACGCCGCCCGCGAGCTGGCTGCGCGCGGCCTGTACGCCATCACCGGCGTCGTGACGAACCGGCCCAACGCCAACGCGGCGGTTCGCGGTTGCGGGTTCTACAGCACCAACGCCAACTGGGCCGACCTGGCGAACCTGCGCGACGGCTACGGCTGGCAGGTCGTGTCGCACAGCAAGAACTACAAGGACATGACGACGCTCACCAACGCCCAGCAGGTCGACGAGTCGTGCGGGTCTCTCAGCGTCCTGGGGAACCGCGGGCACCAGGACGCCTGGGGCCTGTTCAACTTCCCCAACGACAAGCAGGACGCCGCCTCGCGCACGGCCGTGCTGTCCTGCTTCGCCTTCTACCGCCTCTACGGCTCCGGCATCAACGAGCTCGCGACCCTGCAGTCGACGCGTGAGCTGAGCGTCGAGACCGTCGACGGCGGCAAGTGCAACAACGCCGCACTCGCGTGCTACTCCGCACCCGGGCTCGGCGGCAAGCGCTACGAGCTGCCCAGCGCGCTCGCCACCCGCGTCCTGCAGCCCACGGCGGGTCAGTACAACCTGATCCAGTTCTACCGCTTCGTCGACGGACAGCGCGGAACCCTGAGCGACCCGGCTGCCTGGGACTGCACCTCCTCCGACCCGCGCGACCACTGGGTCAGCCGGATCGAGTTCTACTGCTGGTCCGACTTCCTGGCGGTCCTCGACGCCCGCTCCCCCACGGCCACGGTGACGAGCCCGGCGATCATCGCCCGCGAGCTCGGCTTCACCCCCTGACGGGGCTATCCGCCGAGCGCGCCAGCGGCCCAGTTGCCGGCGTCACCCGCGTCGGGATAGTCGTGCTTCCCGCACCGCCGACACCGCCGGAACCGAGCAGACCCGTCGTCCGCGCTCACTCGCTCCCAGCTGTGGAGGGACACCAGGCAGCGGATCGGCTTCATGACAGCGGAGCGATGTTCTGGTTGTGCCGGAACAGGTTCCCCGGGTCGACCCGGGTCTTGATCTCCCGCAGCCGGTCGTAGCTGCCCCGGTAGTTGGCACGGATCCGGTCCTGGTCGTCGTCGGCCATGAAGTTCACGTAGCCGCCCTCCTCGGAGTGGGGCGCCGTGGCGTCGTAGTAGTCGCGGACCCATGCCGTGCCTGCCTCGTCGTCGACCTGGTCCGGGGGCCACATCCCGGCGATCACGGTCGCGAAGGTGGCATCACGGTAGGCGAACGCCGTCGCGTCCGGCGCGACCCGGTGGCACGCACCGTTGATCGGGTAGATGTGCATCGTGGAGTTCACCGCCGGCAGCTTCGGCCCGTGCTCGAGGTGCGCCGCGATCGCGTCGTCGGTCAGCTCCGTGACGAAGTTGGCCTTCCAGTAGTGATGGAGGCCGGGAGGGACCAACGCGTCGAAGGCACTGTTGAGGGCCGGGTAGGGCATCGGCCCGACCATCTCCGCCACGCGAGGCGCCACGTCGCGGATCGGCTGGAGCATCCGCTCCCCGGCGTCGAGGTCGCCCGACCAGCAGGCCACCATCGCGATGAAGGGCTCGCCGTGGCGGTCCTCGGGGATGAACGGGAGCGGCGGAGCGATCTGGTACGCCGGGAAGCAGCCGAGCTGCTCGGGTGCGTCGACGATGAAGTCCCGGTAGAACCGGAGCACGTCGCCCGCCTTGTCGAGCTCGAAGAACATCGGCCCGCCGTAGATGTCCTTCACCGGGCTGAGCCGGAACTCGAACGACGTCACGACGCCGAAGTTGCCGCCACCGCCGCGGATCGCCCAGAACAGATCCGGGTGGTCCTTCTCGCTGACCTCCTGGAAGGACCCGTCCGCCGTGACCAGGTCCGCGGACACCAGGTTGTCCAGCGACAGGCCCAGCCCCCGCGACAGGTAGCCGATCCCGCCGCCGAGCGTCAGGCCACCGACTCCGGTGGTCGAGATGATCCCGCCGGTCGTCGCCAGGCCGAACGGGTACGTCGCGGCGTTCATGTCGCCCCACGTCGCGCCGCCCTCGACCCGCGCCGTCCTCGCCACCGGGTCGACCCGCACTCCACGCATCGCCGACAGGTCGACGACGACGGCGTCGTCCGCCGTGCCGAACCCCGGAACGCTGTGGGCGCCCCCGCGCACGGCCACGGTCAGCGAGCTCTCGGCCGCGAAGCGCACGGCGCTCATCACGTCGCCCGCGTTGGCCGCCTGAACGATCACGGCCGGGCGCTTGTCGATCATGCCGTTGCGGACCGTGCGCGCGGTGTCGTACCCCTCGTCATCGGGGCCGGTGACCGTCCCCCTGATCGCCTCCCGCAACGGGTCCAGCTGGACGCTCATCTGCCCTCCTCCAGGAACGGTGATGTCGCGTCCGGGCGACAGGGGCGTCGAGGTGGTCAGGGCGTCACGGGTCGCGACGGTGCGCGACAGGAATGTCACGTCGACGCTAGCCCTCGCAGCGCGCCCCCGCATCGCACGAATGAGGCATTTCGGGCGTGCTGGTGGCGGTTGGCGGCCGCTTGTGGGTGAGTACGTCGCCTGCGGGTACGGGGCTCCCGTGACCACTGACGCCACCGATCACTTCGTCCGCGTCCGCGGGGCCAGCGAGCACAACCTCCGCGACGTCGACGTCGACATCCCGCGGGACTCCCTGGTGGTGTTCACCGGCGTCTCCGGGTCGGGGAAGTCCTCGCTGGCCTTCGGCACGTTGTACGCCGAGGCGCAGCGTCGCTACTTCGAGTCGGTCGCGCCGTACGCCCGACGCCTCCTGCAGCAGGTCGGCGCCCCCCACGTCCAGGAGATCACCGGGTTGCCGCCGGCGGTGGCGCTGCAGCAGCGACGCGGGGCGGCCACCTCACGGTCCTCGGTCGGCACCATCACCACGCTGTCGAACCTGCTGCGGATCCTCTACTCGCGCTCCGGCGACTATCCGGCCCGTGCCGAGCACCTCGCCGCCGAGGCCTTCTCCCCCAACACCGTGGCCGGTGCCTGCCCGCGCTGCCACGGCCTGGGCGTCGTGCACGACGTCACCGAGGAGCTGCTCGTCCCGGACCCCTCGCTGAGCATCCGCGAGGGTGCCATCGCCGCCTGGCCGAGCGCCTGGCAGGGCGCGAACCTGCGCAGCATCGTGACGGGTCTCGGCATCGACGTCGACAAGCCGTGGCGCAGGCTGCGGAAGAAGGACCGCGACTGGCTGCTGTTCACCGACGAGCAGCCGTCGGTGCTCATCAAGCCCGAGCGCGACCGCATCGACTACGGCTACTACGGCACCTTCTGGAGCGCCCGCAAGCACGTCATGCACGTCCTCGCCGACTCCAAGAGCGAGCGGATGCGCGAGCGCGCGCTGCGGTTCGTGGTGGACACGCCCTGCCCCGACTGCCACGGCAGCGGGCTCCGCCCGGAGGCGCTCGCCGTCACGTACGCCGGCCGCTCGATCGCCGAGGTCAACGCGCTCTCCCTCACCGAGGTCGCCGACCTCCTGCGCGAGCCCGACGAGGACGACGAGGTCGCGGTCCGCATCTCCACCGACCTGGTCGCGCGCATCGAGGTGCTGCTCGACCTCGGTCTCGGCTACCTCAGCCTCGGCCGCAGCTCGACGACGCTGTCGCCCGGCGAGACCCAGCGGCTGCGCATCGCCACCCAGCTGCGCTCGGGGCTGTTCGGTGTCGTCTACGTCCTCGACGAGCCGTCCGCCGGCCTGCACCCAGCGGACGCGGAGCCACTGCTCGACGTGCTCGACCACCTGAAGGCGTCCGGCAACTCGCTGTTCGTGGTGGAGCACGACCTCGCCGTCGTACGTCGTGCCGACTGGGTCGTCGACATCGGCCCGGGCGCCGGGGCGGACGGCGGCCGGGTGCTCTACAGCGGGCCGGTCGACCGTCTCGAGGACGTCGCCGAGTCGGCCACCGGCGCCCACCTGTTCGGCCGTGCCGAGCGGCTCGAGCACGACGTCCGCGAGCCGCAGGGCTGGCTCCGGCTCTCCGGCGTCACGCGGCACAACCTGCAGGACGTGTCGGTCGACATCCCGCTCTGCGTGCTGACCGCGGTCAGCGGCGTCTCGGGCTCAGGCAAGTCGACACTGGTCAGCCAGGTCCTCGCCGAGGATCCCGAGGCCCTCGACTCCTTCGACCGCCTGGTGGTGGTCGACCAGCGCCCGATCGGCCGGACGCCGCGCTCCAACCTCGCGACGTACACCGGCATGTTCGACGCCGTACGCCGGCTCTTCGCCGCGACCGACGACGCACGGGCACGCGGGTACGGCGCCGGCCGCTTCTCCTTCAACGTGGCCGAGGGCCGCTGCGAGACCTGCCAGGGCGAGGGCTTCGTCGCGGTCGAGCTGCTCTTCCTCCCCGGCACGTACGCGCCGTGCCCGACGTGCCACGGCGCGCGGTACAACGACGAGACCCTCGAGGTCACCTACCGCGACAGGAACGTCGCGGAGGTGCTCGCCATGTCCGTGGACGAGGCCGCGGGCTTCCTGGCCGACGTGCCCGCCGCGGCCCGGAGCCTCGAGACGCTGCGCGACGTCGGGCTGGGCTACCTGCAGCTGGGACACCCGGCCACCGAGCTCAGCGGCGGCGAGGCGCAGCGCATCAAGCTGGCCACCGAGCTCCAGCGTGCGCGCCGCGGGCACGCGCTCTACCTGCTCGACGAGCCCACCACCGGCCTGCACCCGGCCGACACCGCCCTGCTGCTGCGCCAGCTGCACCGGCTCGTCGACGCCGGCAACACCGTGGTCGTGGTCGAGCACGACCTGGACGCGATCGCCACCGCCGACTGGGTCATCGACCTCGGTCCGGGCGGCGGGGACGCCGGCGGCCGGGTGGTCGCGACCGGCACCCCGGCCGACGTCGCCCGGGCCGACGGCAGTGCCACCGCGCCGTACCTGGCCCGCCGGCTCACACCAGCCAGTGGGCGTCGTACGACGGGTCGGTGAGCGCCGGCCGGTCGAGGGCGAAGGTCGGCGAGACCGAGTCCCGCTCCCCCGTCGCCAGGTCGGCGAGCAGCCGCCCGAAGGTGGGCGCGAACTTGAAGCCGTGCGCGGCTCCCAGCCCGACGGCGACCGACGGATGGCCCGGGACACGGTCGAGGACGAAGTCGCGGTCCGGCGTGAGGGTGTACTGGCAGCGCAGCGAGCGGACGGCGCGGCCGGAGCCCGGGAGCATGCGAGCCATGTGGTCGGACAGGAGACCGAGCATGGCGTCGTCGACGTCCGAGCCCCGCGAGTCCGGCTCGACGGGAGGGCCGCCGCAGTCCTGAGCCGCCTTCACGGTCGGCTCGCCGTAGCAGGGGAAGCCGTAGAACGACGGCTCGTCCATCCAGATCCACAGCGGCAGCCGGCCGGGAGCGAAGTCCTCCGGGCGCTCTGGCTCGAAGTACGTCGCCTGCTCCAGCGTGACCGTCAGCGGCAGGTCGATCCCCAGCGGCGCCAGCAGACCGGCCGTCCAGGCGTCGGCGCAGATCACGACCGAGTCGCACGAGAAGACGGTGCCGTCCGCCAGCGTCACCGACGTGTCGGTGACCGACGCGACCGGCGAGTGGTCGCAGAGCGTCGCGCCGTACCGCCGCGCGAGGTCCTGCATCGCGGCCGTGCCCGGCCCGGCGGGCACGATCGCGCCGCGGTCCTGGTACAGCCCGACGGTGCCGTCGGGCAGCGAGAACTGCGGCCACCGCGCCTCGATCGCGGCGGCGCCGAGCAGCTCGAACGGGACGCGCACCTCGGTCAGCGCCCGCGTGTAGTCGTCGAGCGGGATCGCGGCATCCACCGGGAACAGGTCGAGCCCACCGACCACCGTCACCAGCTCCTGGCCGGCGTCGACGGAGAGCAGAGCCCAGTCGTCGTAGGCCTCCTGGGTCAGCCGGACGTACTCCGGCGTGTGGTAGCTGTGCCGCAGGATCCGGCTGGTGTCATGGCTCGCGCCGCGCGCGTGGCCGAGCTCGAACTGCTCGAGACCGAGCACCGAGCGGCCCCGCTTCGCGAGGTGGTACGCCGCCGCGGAACCGAGCGCCCCGAGGCCGACGACGACGTGGTCGTAGTGCTCAACCATCGGAGAATCTCCCGAGCAGCCACCGCCGGATGTCGGCGGAGTCGTCCTCCATCGGCGCGAACCAGCCGTGCGTGTACGAGCGCGAGGACATCCCGCGCTGCACCGACTCGCAGATCGCCCAGTCCTGCTTGTTGACCAGGTCCCAGAGGTCGCCGGCGTCCGACGGGTCGAACGACGGGGCCGCGACCGCGGAGGGGTGGAACAGCAGCAGGCACTCGATCCGCGTGCGGTCGACGGCCTGCGGCAGCAGCACGAACGCCGCGACGTGGTCGGCCGACGCGGAGAGCATCAGGTTCGGGTAGACCAGCTCGCCCTTGTGCCGGGTCCGCTCGGCCTCGTCGAGACCGGGAAGCGGCGCGCGCTCCGTCGTCCCGCTCATCGTGAACGTCCACGCGCCCTCGCGATGCGGAACGCCGTTGTCCCAGTCGATGTCGGTGCCACCTCCGCCGAACGCCGGCACCAGCCGGGTGAGCTCGGGGTGCACCGGCCCGCAGTGGTAGCACTCGTTGTAGTTCTCGGCGACCACCTTGTAGTTCGCGGCCACGTCGTAGGAGAACCGCAGTCCGGTGACCAGCTCGTCGATCGCGTAGTTCGCCAGCGTCCGCGTCGGCCGCTCCATCGCGTCGGCCAGCGTCGCGGCCGGGACGCCGAGGTGGACGAACACGAAGCCCGCCCAGGCGTCGACCGCGACCGGCTTCAGCGCGAAGTCCGGCCGCTCGTCCTCGGCCAGCTCCGTGTGCGGCGCCTTCAGCAGCGAGCCGTCGAGTGCATACGTCCACGAGTGGTACGGGCAGCGCAGCGAGCCCGCCGCGGTGCACACGGGTGCCGCGCCCGGCAGCGCGGCGAACAGCTGCGAGCCTCGGTGCCGGCAGACGTTGTACGCCGCATGCAGCGCACCGTCGGTGTCACGGGTGACCAGCACCGACTCCCCCACGACGTCGACGACCGCGACGCGGCCGGGTGCGTCCAGGCCGAGGTCGGCGACGCGGCCGACGCAGAACCACTCGCCGTACAGGACCACCTCGCGCTCGCGCGCGAACGCCGCCGGGTCGACGTACATCTCCCGCGGCAGCGCCGCCTGCAGCTCACTCATGGCTCGCGACCAGGTGGCAGGCGGTCCGGTGCCCCTCGCTCGCCGGCAGCACGGGCAGCGGCACGCCCCGGCACGCGTCCTCGACCAGGACCGCGAGGCCGGACGCCAGCGCGGGGCAGCGTGGGTGGAACCGGCAGCCGCGTGGGATCTTCGTCGGGTCCGGCACCTCGCCCTCGAGGACGACCGGCTCGAGCCTCTCCATCTCGGGCACGACGGACAGCAGCGCCTGGGTGTACGGGTGCTGCGGCGCCGCCAGCACCTCCTCGGTCGGGCCGGCCTCGACGATCCGGCCGAGGTACATCACCGCGGTCCGGTCGGCGATGTTCCACGCCAGGCCGAGGTCGTGGGTGACGACCAGGACGCCGAGGCCGAGGTCGGCGCGGAGCTTGAGCAGCAGCGCGAGGATCTCGCCGCGGATCGACGCATCGAGCGACGAGACCGGCTCGTCGGCGATCAGCAGCTCCGGCTTCAGCGCGAGGGCACCCGCGATCAGCACGCGCTGCCGCTGGCCGCCGGACAGCTCGTGCGGGTAGCGCAGGAACAGCTTCTCCGGCGGCCGCAGCCCAGCAGCCGCCAGGGCGTCGGCGACCTGCTGCTCCTCGTTGTCGGTCATGCCGTGCAGGCGCAGGCCCTCGGCCACCGAGTCGTAGACGGTGTGCCGCGGGTTCAGCGCACCGGCCGGGTCCTGCAGGATCATCTGCACGCGCCGGCGGAACGGCTTGAGGTCCTTCGTGCGGTAGCCCAGCGGCTTCCCGTCGACGACCACCTGGCCGCCGGTCGGCGGCTGGAGCCCCACCAGCGTGCGGGCGAGCGTGGTCTTGCCGGACCCGGACTCCCCCACCAGCGCGACGATCTCGCCGCTGCGCACGGTCAGGTCGGCGCCGTCCAGCGCGACCGCGACGTCGCCGCCGCGCAGCTGGAACGCGACGGACAGGCCGCGCGCCTCGAGCACCAGGTCCGTCATGACGCCCCCACCTTGATGCAGGCGGCCGAGCGGTCCGGCCGCTTCAGCTCGAGCAGGGGCTCGGCCACCGTGCACTCCTCCGAGCCCAGGGGGCAGCGCGGGTGGAACGAGCAGCCCGGCGGCAGCTCGCGCGGATCCGGCGGGTCGCCGGCGAGCCCCGCCGGGGCGTAGCGCGCGGCCGGGTCGCCCACGCGCGGGAACGAGGCCCCGAGCGCGGCGGTGTACGGGTGGAGGGGCGAGGTGAACAGCTGGTCCGCCGGCCCCTGCTCGATCACGCGGCCGCCGTACATCACCGCGATCCGGTCGCTCATGTCGGCGAGCACGGACAGGTCGTGGCTGATCAGCATCAGCCCGACGCCCAGCTCCTTCACCAGCCCCGACAGCACGTCGAGCACCTGCGCCTGCACCATCACGTCGAGCGCGGTCGTCGGCTCGTCGGCCACCACCAGCGACGGCCGGCAGGCCAGCGCCATCGCGATCATCACGCGCTGCCGCTGCCCGCCGGACAGCTGGTGGGGGTACGCCCGCGCCCGCGAGGACGGCAGCCCGACCTGCTCGAGCAGCTCGCCGACCCGGCGACCCACCTCGGCGTCCGACACCGACGGCTCGTGCAGCCGGATCGGCTCGGCGATCTGCTGCCCGACGCGACGTACGGCGTTCAGCGAGTGCAGCGCGCCCTGGAACACGATCGACGCGCCGGCCCACCGCAGCGCGCGCAGGTCGCCCCACCGCATCGTCACGACGTCGTCGCCGTCGACCAGCACCTTGCCGGTGACCGTCGCGGACGCCGGCTGCAGCCGCAGCACCGTGCTCGCCAGCGTCGACTTCCCGCAGCCGGACTCCCCGGCGACGCCGACGACCTCGCCGCGGTCGACGACGAGGTCGACGTCGCGGACGGCGGGCAGCGGCCCCTCCTCGGTCCGGTAGGTGACCGACAGTCCCTCGATCCGCAGCAGCTCGCTCATCACCGGTCACGCAGCTTCGGGTTGAGGACCTCTTCGAGCGCCTGCCCGACGAGCGTGAACGCCAGCACGACGAGCACCACGCAGACGCCCGGTGGCACGAAGTACCACCACGACCCCGTCGTGATCGCGCCGATGCTGTAGGCGTCGTCGAGCATCGATCCCCACGAGACGCGGGTCGGGTCGCCGAGGCCGAGGAAGCTCAGCGTGGTCTCGGACAGGATCGCGACCGCGACCGCGAGCGTGGTGTTCGCGAACACGATCGGGACGACGTTCGGCAGCAGGTGCTTGCCGAGCAGGTGCCGGTGACCGGCACCGAGCGCCCGCGACCGCTCGACGTACGGCCGCTCCTTGATCGACAGCACCTGGCTGCGGATCAGCAGCGCGGTGCCCGGCCAGGAGGTCACGCCGATCACGATCACGATGTTCAGCAGCGACCGGCCAAGGACCGTGGCCAGCACGATCGCCAGCGGCAGGAACGGGATCACCAGGAACCACTCGGTCAGCCGGAACAGCACGGCCCCGACCCAGCGCCCGAAGTAGCCGGACGTCAGCCCGACGACCGTCCCGATCAGCACCGAGATCAGCGTCGCCATCAGGCCGACGAACAGCGAGATCCGCGCGCCCCAGATCAACAGCGTGAGCACCGAACGCCCGTTGGCGTCCGTGCCGAGCCAGTACTCGCTCGACGGCGGCGCCAGGATCGGGCCGTCCGCCTGCGTGACCGACAGGCCGGACTCGGACGCGAGCACCGGCGCCAACAGCGCGACCGCGACGAAGAAGACCAGCACGCACAGCCCGGCCATGCCGGTGCGACTGCGCCGGAACAGCCTCCACGCCCGCGCCCGGCCGGCCCGCCGGCGCCGGCGGGCGAGCTGCTTCGAGGTGAGCGTGACCGCCCCGGAGGTCACGTCGGCACTCATGTGCGCACCCGCGGGTCGAGCCAGCCGTAGAGCAGGTTGGCGCCGAGGTTCGCGGCGATCACCGTCGCCGACGACAGCATGAAGATGCCTTGCAGCAGCCAGTAGTCCGGCACCGCGAGCGCCTCGGTCGTGAGCAGCCCGAGGCCCGGGATCGAGAAGACCGTCTCGACCGTGATCGCCCCGGCGACCACGAACCCGAAGTTGAGGGAGACCACCGTGGTGGTCGGCAGCAGCGCGTTGGGTACGGCGTGCTTGTCGCGGACCCGCGCGTCGCGCAGCCCCTTCGCCCGCGCCGTCGTCAGGTAGTCCGACCGCAGCTCGTCGATCAGTGAGCTGCGCATGATCAGCGCGTAGTCGGCGAGGTAGGCCAGCGTCAGCGTCGTCACCGGCAGGACCAGGTGCCAGAGGGTGTCGAGGACCCCCTGGAGCGACGTCGGGTCGACGTCGACCGAGTGCAGCCCGCCGGTCGGGAAGATGCCCGGCAGCGGACCGATGCCGACGGCGAAGGCCGCGATCAGGAGCAGGCCGAGCCACCACTCGGGCATCGAGTACAGCGTCAACGACCCGCCGGTGGTGAACCGGTCGAACCTGCTCGACCGGTCCCATCCGGCACGGATGCCCAGCCAGATCCCGATGACCGCGGCGAGGACGGTCGATCCGCCCACCAGCAGCAGCGTCGGCCAGAGCCGCTCGACCAGGATGTCGGAGACGTTCTTGTGGTACAGGATCGAGTAGCCGAGGTCGCCCTGGAGCGTGTTCTTCAGGAACGTCAGGAACTGCTCGCCGAGGCCCTGGTCGAGCCCGTAGGTCCGGTTGAACTCCTCGAGCTGCTCGGGCGTGCTGAGCCGGCCGCGCCCGAGCGTCCGCGCCGGGTCGCCGGGCAGCACACGGAACAGGAAGAAGTTCACGACCAGCATGAACAGCAGGCTCCCGAGGGCGCCCAGCACCTTGACGCCGGCGTAACGGCCGTAGCCACTCCGGCGTCGTCGTGGCTGCGCGGCCTCGGCCGCCGCGGCGGCCGGGTCGGCGGCAGCGACCGTCACTCGCGGTCCGCCTCGGTGGCCCGCTTGCGCGCCAGCATGACCCCTCCGCCGGCGAGCATCGCGAGGAACACGACCCCGATCGCGACCAGCACCCAGGTGTTCATGCTGTCGTCGTTCTCCGCCGGCGATGACGCCTGCGTCGCGTTGGCCTCGCCAGCGCACTCGTCGGCGTTCTCGGCCGTCTGCATGTTCAGGTAGTTGTAGATGCCCGACTGGAACAGCCACACCCCGCCGGGGTCGGGCTGCGGGACCAGGCACGCGAACCGGTCGCTGCGGAACGCCTCGCCGATGGTGTCGTACGCCGTCACGAGGTACGGCGCGTCCTCGTACAGGATCTGCTGCATCTCGTGGACCATCTCCGCGCGGGCGTCCTGGTCCATCTCGACCTGCTGCGCCTCGAAGAGCGCGTCGTACTCGGGGTTGCTGTACCAGGTGTCCGACCAGCTGCCGAGCTGGTCGGTGGTCATGTAGCTGAGCATCGACGTCGGATCCGGGTCGACGTACCAACCCCACTCGAACGCGTCGAAGTCGCCGTCCAGGATCACGTTGGTGAGCTTGTTCGACTCCATGCTCACCACCTCGCCCTCGATGCCGATGTCGGCGAGCCACTCCTGGAAGAAGTTCATGGTGTTGAGCGACGTCGGCGACTCCGAGCGCGCCGCGAGCCGCAGCGTGCCGATCGGCGAGCCGTCCGGCATGGTGCGCAGTCCGTCGTCACCCATCGTGTAGCCGGCCTCGTCGAGCAGCTCGCCGGCCTTCTCCGGGTCGTAGGTGTACGCCTCGTCGGCTGGTGGCTCCCAGCGCCAGGTCGTGAACGCGGGCGGGATGATCACCGAGCCCGCGACACCGGCGCCCTGGTAGACCTTCTCGAGCAGCTCCTCGGTGTCGATCGCGTAGCCCAGTGCGTGGCGGAACGCCTGGTCCTGGACCGCCGGGTTCCCGTCGCCCATCGGCTCGCCGGTCTTCAGGTCGATCGCACCGGTGTTGAACGCGATCTCGTTGAAGCTCGGGGCGTTGCCGTTGGTGGCGGTGATGCCCTCCTGGCCCTCCAGCGACTTCACCTGCAGGGCGTTGATGCCGTCGACGAAGTCGACCTCACCCTTGATCAGGGCCTGGATCATCGGGTCCTGCGACTTGTAGACGCGGAACACCACGCGGTCGAGGTTCGACGCGCCCTGCCAGTAGTCCGGGTTCTGCTCGAAGACGTACGTCGAGCCGCCGGCGCTGCCCTCGACGAGGCGGAACGGTCCCGACCCCACCGGCGGCGTACCCCCGTCGGGCTCGTTCAGGTACGTCTTGACGTCCTTCTCCTCGATGTCCTTCCAGATGTGCTCGGGGACGATCGGGATCGGCAGCAGCGGCAGGCTGGAGTTCGGCTTCTTCAGCGTGAGGACCAGCGTGGTGTCGTCCGGGGCGGTCACCTCGGTGACCTGACCGAGGTAGGAGCCCCAGGTCGCGGCCTCGGGCCCGCCGTCGATGATCCGGTTGTAGGTGAACGCGATGTCGGCCGCCGTCAACGGCTCCCCGTCGGACCAGGTCGCCTCGTCGGTGATGTCGAAGGTCCACGTGAGCCCGTCGTCCGACGTCTCCCAGCTCGTCGCCAGCGACGGCTCGATCGAGAGGTCCTTGGTCGAGTACGTGATCAGGTAGTCGTACATCAGGGCCCACATCTCGTACGACGTGACCTCGATGCCGACGAACGGGTTGAGCGAGTCGGCGTCGTTGAGCATCGCGACGGTCAGCGTGACGTCGTCGTCCGCGGCCTGCGCCGGCGACGACTGCGCCATCAGTCCGGGGGCCAGGCCGGCGAGCAGCAGCGCGCCCGCAGCCACGAGGGACGTGCGTCGATTCCGGCGTGTGCGCATGAGTGCTCCCCAGTCCTTGAACTGCCGCTTGAACTGCCGTTCAGGTGTTCTTACCTCATCCGGCGCCTCATGGGGAGGGACTGGCCGCCCTAAATCCGCGAAATCGTCGGTATTGCAACCAGTTCGAAACAGAATCCGGGGTCGGCAGCCGCTCCCGTGACGAAATCGGCGTACCTTGGCCCGCGTGACGGCTCCTCCACCCGTGGGCACACCGGAAGCACCCCAGACCCCGTTCGAGCACACCGAGCACGGGGTGTCGCGTCCCGATCCGTACCGGTGGATGGCCGACGGCGGTGACCGGCTGCTCACCCACCTCGAGGCCGAGCGGGCGTTCTACGACACCTCGACGTCCCACCTCCGGGACCTGGCGGCGCAGCTCGACGCCGAGATGGTCGCGCGGGTCCCGGCCGAGGAGACCTCGCCGCGCTGGCAGCGCGCCCGGCACTGGTACGCGACGTCCACCCCGGCCGGGGCGGAGTACGCGAACATCGTGCGCGGCACGGCCGACGGCCAGGAGACGGTCCTCGACGTCGTGGCGATGGCCGCGGGCGCGGACTACTTCGAGCTCGGCGTGACGCTGGTCAGCCCCGACGAGGACGTGCTCGCCCACTCGGCCGACCGCACCGGCGACGAGGTCTACGAGCTCCGCTTCCGCGACCTGCGCACCGGCGCCGACCTCGACGAGGTGGTGCCCCGCACCTACTACAGCGGCGCGTGGAGCGCGGACTCCGCCTGGTTCTTCTACACGGTGCACGACGACGCCTACCGGCCGTTCCAGGTCCGGCGTCACCGCGTGGGTACGCCGGTGGCCGACGACGTGCTCGTGCTGGAGGAGCCCGACGAGCGGTTCGAGGTGCAGGTCCGCGGCACCCGCAGCGGGGACTGCATCGTGATCTGGAGCGAGAGCAACACGACCTCGGAGTGCTGGGTCGTGGACGCGCACGACGTGACCCGCGGGCCGTGGTCGGTGGGCGGTCGCCGCGACGGCGTCCGCTACCACGCCGAGCACCGCCGCCGACCCGACGGCGGCACGGACCTGCTGGTCGTGACCGACCACGACGCGGTCGAGTCGCGGCTGATGACCGCGCCCGTCCCCGACGGTGCCGACCAGGACGCGTCGGTCTGGGTCGAGGCGCGCGCCGAGTCCCGCTGGCAGCGGCTGCTGCGCGCGGACGCGTTCGCCGGGTGCGTGCTGCTGACGGTCCGGGAGGACGGCGAGCGCAGGCTCGTCCGGGTCCCCCACGACGACCTGGCCGGCGGGCACGGGTGGAACGAGATGGACGGCGACCTGCTCCGCTCGCCGCAGTACGACGCCACCTCGGTCCTGGTGCTCGAGGAGTCGTGGATCGAGCCGGGGGTGGCGATCTCGTGGGACTTCGAGTCCGGCCTGCTCGACCGGGTCTGGCGGGAGGAGGCGCCCGGCCACGACCCCGAGCGGTACGTGAGCGAGCGGCGTACGTTCCCCTCCGCGGACGGCACCGAGGTCCCCGCGACGCTGGTGCGGCACAAGCACACCCCGCTCGACGGCACCGCGCCCGCACTCGTCTACGGCTACGGGTCCTACGAGGCCGTCGACGAGCCGGCGTGGGACCCGGCGCTGCCGAGCCTGCTCGACCGCGGCGTGGTCTGGGTCTACGCCCACAACCGCGGCGGCGGTGAGCTCGGTCGGCGCTGGTACCTCGACGGCAAGCTCGCGAACAAGCAGCACACGTTCGACGACCAGATCGCGGTGGCGGACGGCCTCGCCCGCGACGGCCTCGTCGACCCGGCCCGGATCGCGACCCGCGGGCTGTCGGCCGGCGGGCTCCTGCAGGGGGCGGTGTTCAGCCAGCGGCCCGATCGGTGGCGCGCGGTCGTCGCCGAGGTGCCGTTCGTCGACGTGGTGAGCACGATGTTCGACGCCTCGATCCCGCTGACGATCACCGAGTGGGACGAGTGGGGCGACCCGCGGAAGAAGCCCGAGTTCGACTGGATGCTGGCGTACTCGCCGTACGACAACGTCCCGGCGGCCGGGACCCGGCCCGACCTGCTCGTCACCGGCGCCGTGCACGATCCGCGGGTGATGGTCCACGAGCCCGCGAAGTGGGTCGCCCGGCTCCGCGAGACCGACCCGGAGTGGTCGCCGCGCTGCCTGTTCCGGGTCGAGACCGGCGCCGGTGCGCACGTCGGGCCGTCGGGCCGGTTCGGCCACCTGGCCTACGAGGCCGAGGTATACGCCTGGGTCCTGGACCGGTTGGCATGAGCGATCTCCACACCGAGGTCCTCGAGGTCGCGCGGGCGCTGATCCGCTGCGACACCAGCAACGCGCCCGGGTACGCCGGCAACGAGACGCTCGCGGCGTCGTACCTGCACGAGTACCTCACCGACGCCGGCGTCGACTGCGAGCTGGTCGCGCGCGACCCGCACCGCGCCAACCTGGTGGCCCGGATCCCTGGCTCCGGCGAGGCCCCGTCGTTGGCGTTCGTCGGCCACCTCGACGTGGTGCCGGCCGACCCTCGGGACTGGACGCACCCGCCGTTCGCGGCGGTCGTCGACGAGGGCGGCTGGCTGTGGGGCCGCGGCGCGATCGACATGAAGAACGAGGTCGCGGCCCGGGCGGTCGCGATGGCGGCGCTCGCGCGCGAGGGCTTCCGGCCGCGTGGCGACCTCTGGCTGATCGCGGTCGCCGACGAGGAGGACGGTACGGCGGACGTCGGCATGCGGTGGCTTCTCGAGGCCCGGCCCGACATCCGACCGGACCTCGCGATCAACGAGGGCGGCGGCGAGCGGCTGCCGCTGGCCGACGGGCGTGTCGTGCAGACGGTCAGCATCGGCGAGAAGGGCACGTTCCCGGCCCGCGTCGTCGCGGTCGGCGAGGCCGGCCACGCGTCGACGCCGGACGTCGGGGCGAACGCCGTACCGCTCCTGGCCGAGCTGCTCCGCCGCGTCGGGCCGGGCATGCCCACGCCCCAGGAGTCGCCGCACGTCGACGCGATGCTGGCGGTGCTGCTCGGCGGGTACGACGACCGCGGCGAGGCGCTGCGTGACGCGGCCGCGCTGCACCCGGTGCTCGCGCACACGATCCCGGCGCTGGGCGGCATCACGATGGCGCCGACCCTCCTCGAGGGCTCGTTCAAGCGGAACGTGATGCCGGCGCGGGCGTCGGTCGAGCTCGACTGCCGGATCCTGCCGGGCACGACCGAGGCGGACGTCGAGCGCGCGGTGCGCGGGCGGCTCGGCTCGGACCTGCCCTACGAGCTGGAGTGGCCGGAGGAGCTGGTCGCGGGCAGCGCGTCCTCACCGGAGACCGGGCTGATGGACGCGATCTCGCGGGTGCTGGTCGCCTCCGGCGACGACGCGGAGCTGCTGCCGATGCTGTGCACGGGGTTCACGGACTCGGTCTACCTGCGCGCGGCGGGAACCCCGACGGCATACGGCTTCAGCCCGTTCCGCTCGACGTCGGCGGAGGTGCTGACGGCGGGGTTCCACAACGCCGACGAGCGGGTGCACGTCGACGACCTGCTGCTGTCCGTGGAGTTCCACGTCGCGCTGGCGAAGGAGCTCCTGGGTTAGCCGAGCGGGCGACGCCACTCCGCGACGCCGGCGTCGAGGTGCAGCTCGGCATCGGTCTGCTCGGCGGCCTCGGGGTCGTGCGTGGCCATCACGACGATCGCGCCGCGGATCGCCTCGACCCGCAGCGCCGCCACGGCCTTCTCGCGGTTGGCCGCGTCCAGGTCGCTGGTCGGCTCGTCGGCGAGCAGGACGTCGGCGCGCGCGGCGAGCGCGCGGGCGATCGCGACCCGCTGCTGCTGACCGCCGGACAGCTCCTCGATCAGGTGGTTGCCGGACTCCTCGAGCCCGACGGCGGCCAGCGCCTCCTCGGTGCGCCGGTGCGCCTCCTCGGCGTCGACGCCCTGGCTGAGCAGCGGCACCACGATGTTCTCCGTGGCGGTCAGGGACGACGCCAGGCCGTTGCCCTGGGGCACGACGACGACGCCCAGCCTCGCCGCCTGCTCGCGGTCGGTGAGCACGGTGTCGCCGAGGTGCACGGTTCCTCCGGTCGGGCGCAGCGCCGCGGCGAGGGCCCAGAGCAGCGTGGACTTCCCGGCGCCGGACGGGCCGGTGACCGAGACCAGCTGCCCCGGTCGCACCTGCAGGTCCAGCGGCTGGAGCGCCACCAGGTCGTCGTACGACACGGTCAGCGCCTCGGCGCGCAGATCACTCATCGACCTTCTCCTCCGCGATCAGGACGTAGCCGTCGTCCGTGAGGTGGAAGCGGACCAGGGTGCCGGGCAGCAGGTCCTCGCGCACGTGCAGCGGCAGGGGCAGGAAGCCGTCGGGCGTGACCACGGCGTACTCCTCGCCACTGCGGCCCTCTCCCCCGACCCGGCCGTCGCGGATCGTGATCGTGCGCGGCAGGAACGCCGCCACGTCCGGGTCGTGGGTCACGATGACGACCGTGGTGCCGAGCTGACGGTTGGCGTCCGCGATCGACGCGAGCACCTTGTCGCGCGCGGCGTGGTCGAGCTGGCTGGTCGGCTCGTCGGCGAGCAGCAGGCCGGGCCGCGACGCCATCGCGACGGCCAGCGCGGCGAGCTGCCGGTGCCCGGGGGTCAGCGTCGCGAGCGGCGTGTGCGCCTCGGCCTCCAGACCGACCCCGGCGAGCACCTCGTCCGGCTCGGGCAGGTCCTTGCCGGTCTTGCGCGCGGCGCCCTGGGCGAAGCGGACGTTCTCGTACGGCGTGTAGTACGGCAGCAGGTTGCGGCTGGCGCCCTGCAGCATCAGCGCCACGTCCTTCGCCCGCATCTCGTCGAGCTCGCGGGGCGTGGCCTGCGACAGCTCGATCGCGCCGACGTGCACCTTGCCGGCGCTGGGCTTGAACACGCCCGCGAGCAGGCTCAGCAGCGTCGACTTGCCGGCGCCGGACGGGCCGAGCAGGCCGACCATCTCACCCGGCGCGACGTCCAGGTCGACGCCGGACAGCGCCGCGACCTCGTGCCCCTCGGACCGGTAGATGTGCACCAGTCGTCGCGTGCTGACACGGGTGCCGTGGGTGCTCCCCTGCATGCTCATAGCGTCTCCCGGAGCCGTCGGATGTCGGAGCGTCCGGCCAGCGCCCGGCCGATCAGCACGCTGCCCAGGCCGAGCACCACCAGCGCGCCCAGCGTGGCGAGCACGACACCGCCCCACGCGGTGCCGAGGTCGAGCGTCGAGACCTCGGGGGCCGCGGCGAACAGCGGCACGATCGGCAGCGCGAGCCGGGCACCGATCAGGCCGGCGAGCGCACCGGCTGCGACGCCGACGACCACTGCGGGCAGCTGCGCGGCGACCGCCATCGCGCCGATCGAACGCGAGGGCACGCCGCTCATCCGCAGCGCCGCCAGGTCGCGGGTGCGGAACCGCCAGCTGCTGGCCGCGCTCACCACCAGCACCAGCAGCGCGATCACCAGCGCCGCCGCTCCGATCAGCGCCGCCAGCTGGAGGCTCCACGCGGCGGTCGACTCGTCGTACCCCTGGCGGACGCCGGCGAGCGACGTCGTGCCGGAGAGGTCGACGCCGTGCTCGTCGAGCGCCGCGGTGACGTCGGCGAGCAGCGCGTCGTCGTCCTCGGCGAACCACAGCTCGATCACCGCCGACGACGTGATCGCGCTGCCGCGCTCGACCAGGTCGAGGTTCACGACCGCCGTCTCGGTCGGCGACGCGGGGACCCGCTCGAGCGTCGCGACCCGGGCCGCGTCGCTCTCCTCGCCGTCGATGTTCACGAGCGAGAACCTGTTGTCGTCGCTGCCCGGCGGCAGGTCACCGGCGACCAGCGCCGGAACCGTTCCCGGCAGCCAGACCTGGGACATCGTCAGCTCCGAGGCGCCGTTGCCGTGCACCTCGATCGTCAGCTCCTCGGGGTCGTCCGAGATCGGCGTGACGCTGCCGTCGTTGGCGTCGTCGAACGGCGCCCAGAGGTACGCCGGCCCGAGGTCGACCGGGTCGTCACCGGTGTCGGACACGCCCACCAGGTTGCGGAACGTCGCGCTGCCGTCGATGGTCGCGCCGGGCAGCGTGCGCAGCCAGATGCCGGTCAGGTAGCAGCCCTCGCGGCACCCGACGGGGACGTCGACGGGCGTGTGCTCGGCGGGTTCCGAGAGCTCGCCGAGCAGCACCCGCAGGGTCTCGCCACGCTCGTTGATGATGTCGAAGCCGAGCTGCACCGGGTGCGGCTCGCCGTCGAGGCGCTTCGAGCGCAGGGTGGAGTCGTCGATGTCGACGGTGAGGCTGCTTCCGGTGATCTGGATCGGCTCGGCCTCGGGGACCGCGATCCGGTCCCAGAGCGCCGGGTCCGGTGCGCCGCCGGGGAACAGCGCGATGTCCTGGAACTCGTCGGGCACCACGGCGAGCGTGCTCGACGCGTCCTTGCCCGGCGGGATCAGCCGCACCACCGGGGTGACCAACTCGCCGTCGGGGTCGACCTCGTCGAGCGCGTTGCGCACCGCAGCGAGGTCCGGCCCGACCACGTCGGCGACCAGCGCTGCGCCGGCACCCTGCTCGGAGGCGGACGCCCGGTTGCGGTCGCCGACCAGCAGCGCGTCCGCGGAGAACACCGCGAGCGCGGAGGCGAGCGTCACGATCGCGACGATCCGGCGGGTGGCCGGGCTGCGGGCGGCGTCGAGGAAGCTCACGCCCGCGCGGACGCGGCCGTTCCTCAGGAACCGTCGGCCCGCGACGGCCGCGATCGGCGTGGTCAGGTGCGCGAGCACCATGCCGACGACGATCGCGAGCAGGCCGGGCGCGGCCAGGGCGATCGGACCCTCGAGACCGCCGGTGGCGAACAGCACGACGACGGATCCGGCGCCCGCGATCACCAGCGCCTCCGCGACGCCGAGCGCGAAGCCCGTCGGCCGCGGCGGCACCCGGCGCAGCAGCGTCTCGACCGGCTCGCGGGAGACGCGCAGCACGGCGAGCACCGTGACGGAGGTCAGCACCACGGCCGCGAGCACGACCGCCGCGACGAGCGGGACGCCGAGCTCGAACGGCGCGCTGCCCGGCAGCACCGACGTACGTGCCAGGGCGACGCCGGCGACGGCGAGGAGGACGCCGGGTACGACGCCGGCGAGCGTGACGGGCAGCAGCTCGCCGAGCAGCAACCGCCGCGCGCCCTGGCGGCCGCGCCCGCGCAGCCGGGCCAGCGCCACCTCGGGGCGGCGCTGCTCGGTGACGGCGAGGAGCACCAGCCAGAGCACGACCACGGCGAGCAGGCCGAGCTGCGCCATCAGCAGGGGGACGGTGATCCGCGACTGCTTGGTCTGCTCGCGGATCTCGTCGGCGATGTCGGGGAGGCCGGAGTAGACGTCGATCGAGACGCCGTTGGCGGGGTCGCGCCGGGCGTCGTCGGCGAGCCGCTCGATCTCGTCACCGAGGGCGAGGACGTCGTCGACACCGACGGCGTCCGCGTTCAGGGGGTAGCCGACCGTGGACGCCTGGTTCGGCAGCGGCGGCATCTCCGAGGAGTCGAACGTCCCGCGCTCGGTCAGCCAGATGTCGTGCTGGACGTGGGGCGGCGGGGTCGAGTCGACGACGCCGGAGAGGCCGGTGAGGTTCAGGCCGAACCAGTAGTCGTCGCGCTGCTGCTCGTAGATCCCGGTGACGACCAGCGGGACGCTCGGCACCACGGTCCGCTCGCCGCGGTCGCGCGGGATGCCGGAGACCCGGACCGTGTCGCCCGCGCCGAGCCCGAAGTTCTCGGCGTCGGCCTCGCTGATCGCGATCTCGCCGGCGGCGTCGGGACAGGAGCCCTCGACCATCGTGACGTGCTCGCACTGCCCCTCGCGCCAGATCAGCTGGCCGCGCGGGTCGGAGGAGGCGCCGGGCTCGGAGACCACGAGCGCGGAGTAGCCCAGGACGGGGTCGCCGTACGAGCCGCGCAGGTCCTCGGGCAGCTCGTCGGCGACCACCTCGGGCGAGGGCGGGTCGGTGCGGTTGTGGGAGGCGAACGTGAAGCCGCCGAGCTGCGTCGTGCCGGTCATCTGCAGACCGGCGACCGCGGCCGGCGTCCGCGCGATCGAGATGTCGGTCAGCGCCTGGCGCATCGCCCGGTCGTACATGGGTGCGAACGCCGCACACGCGGTGATCAGTGCCGCCAGCGTGGCGATCGCCACCGCCTGGAACGGCCGGTACCTCAGCCTCATCCCGCCCTCTCCCGGTCACAAACCCCGCCACTCTCTCATCCGTACGCTGTGACATCGCCGCCGGTTGCAGGATCGTGACCGTCACAGCCTGGAGAGGAAGCCGATGACGCAGTCCGTCGTGGTCGAGGAGACCCCGCTCGACGACCAGCCGCCCGCCCTGCTGGTGCGCCCCGCCGACGGTGGCACCGGTCCCGCGGTGCTGTGGCTGCACTGGCTCGGGCACAACCGCAACGACCGCACCCAGTTCCTCCCCGAGGCGCACCGGCTGGCGCAGCAGGGCGTCGTGTCGCTGCTGCCGCAGGGCGTGTTCCCCTGGCTCGAGGACCCGGCCGGCGACGAGACCGACCGCGACGCGGTAGCGCGGCAGGCGCGGCGTACTCGAGCGGCGTACGACCACCTGGTGGGGCTGCCCGGCGTCGACCCGTCGCGGGTGGCGGTCGCCGCGCACGACTACGGCGCGATGTTCGGGCTCACGCTGCGCGACGTGCCGATCCACGCGATGGTCGTCGCCGCGCCGGACGCGACGTGGGACCACTGGTTCCGGAAGTACTGGCACGGCGACGCCGACCTCGGCGCGGCGTACGGCGAGCAGTTCGAGGAGTTCGACCCGCTCGCGGGCGCGGCGCTGCGGCAGGACTCCCTGCTGCTGCAGTGGGCCGAGAAGGACGAGTACGTCGACCCCGCGGTGCCCGGTCTCTACGCGGCGGCGGCGCCGCGGGCGGCCTCGACCGTGCACGAGCGCTACGACCACCAGCTCGGCGACCGGGTCATCGCGGAGCGGCTCGCCTTCCTGGAACGAGCGCTGCTCGGCGGTAGCGTGACGGCGTGAGCTATCCCCCGCCGACCTACCACGGAGACGGCGGCGAGCAGACCGCCTGGCTGCGTGGCGTCAACCAGCCCGCCGAGCTCGGCCTCCGACAGGGCGGCGCCGCCCACTACCTCGCCACCGGCGCGTCCACCGACGGACGTTTCGGGCTCTACCGCTGGGACATGGGTCCTCGCGCCGGCGGCCCGGACCCGCACTTCCACCGGACCATGAGCGAGTCCTTCTTCATCCTGTCGGGCACCGTGATGCTGCACGACGGCAAGGACTGGCGGGAGACCGGCGCGGGCGACTTCGCCCACGTGCCGGAGGGCGGCGTCCACGGGTTCCGTAACGAGTCGGACGAGCCCGCGTCGATGCTCATCCTGTTCGCGCCGGGCGCCCCTCGCGAGGCCTACTTCGAGGGTCTGGTCGACCTGGCCGAGGGCCGCTGGAAGCCGACCGAGCAGGAGCTCGCGGACTTCTTCGTGGCGCACGACAACCACTTCATCTGAGGTCAGCCGCCGAGCTGCGCGAGCAGCGGGTCCCGCAGGCCGACGCAGTCGAGCGCCCAGAACGGCTCGCAG
Organism: Nocardioides sp. SR21; assembly: GCF_022761125.1. Classification (GTDB taxonomy): domain Bacteria; phylum Actinomycetota; class Actinomycetes; order Propionibacteriales; family Nocardioidaceae; genus Nocardioides. Next base: position 45,998 of record NZ_JAKWJR010000015.1, read on the forward strand.
TAGACGAGAGCGCCGGTCATCCACTCCTCGTGGCTGTCGAAGGTCACGACCTGGAAGGCGGGGGCCGGGATCCGCGTCGACGGCGCGGTGAACCCGAGCGGGCCGGCCGCCGACCAGCCACGGGCGCTGTAGAAGCCCGGGTCGCCCTCGAGGAACACCGCCGGCGCGCCGAGTCGCTCGGCCTCGCTCTGGGCCGCGGCCAGGAGCTCGGTGCCGATGCCCTTGCCGTGGTGCTCGGGCGCGACCGACAGCGGGCTCAGCACCAGGACCTCGACGAGCGCCTTCCGCGCATCCACCCACGACCGGCTGAGCTGGACGTGGCCGACGACCCGGCCGTCCACCTCGGCGACCAGGCTGGCTCGGGTGCTGCCGGACTCGTCGAGAACGGTGACCAGGTGGGCGACGGTCGGGCCCTCGTCCGGGCCGAAGGCGGCCTCGACGACCTGCTGGATCTGCGCGGCGTCGGCGGGCTCCGCCGGACGGATGCTTGACTTGAAGTTCACTTTAACTTGCACGCTCCTGTCATGCCTGTCGCTGTCATCACCGGAGCATCCCAGGGCCTGGGCCTCGCCCTCGCCACCCATCTTGCCGAGTCCGGCTGGACCATCGTCGCGGACGCGCGGGACGCGCCCCGGCTCGCCGCCGCGGTCGACGCCCTACCGGGCGGGTCGCACGTCGCCGTACCGGGCGACGTGGCCGACTCGTGGCACCGCGGCGCGCTCGCGGCCACCGCCGCCGACCTCGGCGGCGCCGACCTGCTGGTCAACAACGCGAGCACCCTCGGGGCGAGCCCGCTCCCCCGGCTCGCCGACCTGGATCCGTCGACGTACGCCGCGATCCTCGACGTCAACGTCGTCGCACCGGTGGCGCTGGCCGGGCTGCTGCTGCCGCAGCTGCGGGAGCGCCGCGGTCGGATCGTGAACATCACCTCGGACGCGTCGGTCGAGCCGTACGCGACCTGGGGCGGGTACGGCTCGTCGAAGGCTGCCCTCGACCACGCCAGCCGGGTGCTGGCGGCGGAGGAGCCCTTCGTGCGGGTGTACGCCGTGGACCCGGGCGACCTGCGCACCGCGATGCACCAGGCGGCGTTCCCGGGCGAGGACATCAGCGACCGGCCGCTGCCGTCGACGGTGGCGCCCCGGCTGCTGTCGCTGGTGCTCGGCGACGCCGCGAGCGGGCGGCTGGTCGCATGACCGCCACGATGCCTCCCGAGGCGCGGGGCATCTCGCGCGACGGCGTACGGCTGGCGGTCGTGACGCCGTCCGGCACCTCGCACGCCGTCGCCCGCGACCTGCCGGCGTACCTGGCGCCCGGCGACCTGTTGGTCGTGAACACCAGCGCCACCGTGCCGTCCGCGCTCCCAGGGCTGCACGTCTCGACCTCGCTCGACGACGGGTCGTGGGTGGTCGAGCTGCGCCAACCGGACAACAGCGGGCCGGCGATGCCGGTGCCCGGCGAGGTGCTCGCCCTCCCGGGCGGGGTCTCGCTGCGGATCGTGGCGCCGCATCCTCCTGGGCAGACGCGGTTGTGGCGTGCCGAGCCCACGCCTGCCGTGGACCGGGTGGCGTACCTCGAGGAGTGGGGCCGCCCGATCCGGTACCCCTACGTGAGCGGGAGCTGGCCGATCGGCGCGTTCCAGAACTCCTACGCCACCCACCCCGGCAGCGCCGAGATGCCGTCCGCCGGCCGCCCCCTGACGCCGTCCGTGCTCGTCTCCCTGATGGCCGCCGGCGTCGTCGTCGCCCCGGTCGTGTTGCACACCGGCGTCGCCAGCCAGGAGAAGCACGAGCCACCCCAGCCGGAGGAGTACGCCGTCCCGGCGGCGACCGCTCGCCTCGTCTCCTCCACCCTGCGTGCCGGCCGGCGGGTGGTCGCCGTCGGCACCACCGTCGTCCGCGCCCTCGAGTCCGCGGCGCCCTCGGGTGTCGTCGTGCCCTCGGCCGGGTGGACCTCGCTCGTGCTCGGCCCGTCCCGCCCCGCGCGCGTGGTCTCCGGCCTGCTGACCGGCCTCCACGACCCCCAGGCCAGCCACCTCGACCTGCTGCGTGCCGTCGCCGGCACGTCCCTGGTCGCGCGGGGCTACGCGGACCTGTCGTCCACCGACGAGCCGTACCTGTGGCACGAGTTCGGCGACGTGATGCTCCTGCTGCCGTAGCGTTGAACCCGCCTGATTCCCGGTCGCCTGCGGGTTGCTGGTGGTTGCGACCGACAGGGCATTTACGCGGTACGGCGGGCTCGGGCTGGCGCTGCTTCCCGGCTTGCGGTGGTGGGCTCCGCACACCCTTCGGTGGTTGAGGAAGGCGCGCTCGCGCCTGTCTCGAAACCACCTGACTCACGGTCGCCTGCGGGTTCCTTCTGGTTGCGACCGATAGGGCTTTTACGCGGGTACGGCGGGTTCGGGCTGGCGCTGCTTCCCGGCTTTCCGGTGGTGGGCTTCGAAACGACAACTGTTCGTGGGTATCGGTGGTTGAGGAAGGCGCGCTCGCGACTGCCTCGAAACCACCACCGAAACTCTTAGAACTATTTCTCGAAAGTGTCCACATCCCGGTCAACCACGGGCTTTTCGGCGCCTCACTGTCGGTGGTCCCTGCTTGGGTTGAGGTATGGCAGCCACCACGACCACTCGCACCGAACTGGTGCTGGCGGCTGTCCGCGACGAGCACGAGATCGAGACCCACGCGGCGATCCGCAAGCTCCAGCTCGCGGTCGAGTGGGCCGAGCTGAACCCGGGCGACGTCGTGGACGAGACCCGGTCCTGGGAGGAGCGGGAGCTCGAGGTCGCCGGGGACGGGGCGCCGACGGTGGCGGAGTTCTCGATCGCGGAGTTCGCGCTCGCGGTCGGGATGAACACCGACGCCGGCCGGGTGTTCATCGGGGACGCGGTCGAGCTGGCGCACCGGCTCCCGCGCACCTGGGCACGCGTCGGTGCGGGCGAGGTGGCCGCCTGGAAGGCCCGCAAGGTCGCCCAGCAGACCAAGTCCCTGCCGGTCGATGCGGCGGCGTTCGTGGACCGAGCTCTGGCGCCGGTCCTGCACACGTGCACGTTCGCCCAGATCGAGCGCACCGTGGAAGCGGCGCGTGCGGAGTTCGACCCCCAAGCTGCCGAGGAACGCCGCTTGGCGGACGCCGAGCACCGGCACCTCACGTTCTACTGGCGCCAGGTCACCTCGACCGGTCAGGTCCCCGTCGCCGGGATCATGGACCTCGCCGACGCGGTCGCGCTCGACGGCAACCTGAAGGCGAAGGCCGCCACCCTCGATCCCGCACTCCCGATCGATGTGCGTCGCTCGATCGCCGCGGGGATGCTCGGCGGCGCGGGTGAGCGTGAGGTGGTGATCTACACCCACGCCCAGGCCGACAGCCGGATGGTCGAGGTGGAGAACACCCGCACCGTCGTCACCCCGGAGCAGGTCCAGCAGTGGTGCCACCAGGCCGGCACCACGGTGACGGTCCGTCCGGTGCTGGACCTGAACGAGAACCTCACCACCGACTCCTACACCCCCACCGACCGGCAACAGGAACAGGTCGTCCTGACCTTCCCGCGCTGCGTGTTCCCCGGCTGCAGCCGCCGGTCACGCTCCGCAGACAACGACCACATCACCGAGTTCCCCCTCGGCCGGACGTCCACCCGGAACCTCGCGCCCCTGTGCCGTCACCACCACCGGGTCAAGACCTTCACCGCCTGGACCTACCACCGCACCGGCCCACGGACCTTCACCTGGACCAGCCCGACCGGCTGCAGCTACCACGTACGAGCGGACCGACATATCCGCTGACCCCCACCCCGCCGACCACGGCCGGCGGGGCAACAGTCATGTCGTGTTCTTCCAACGGAGCACCTCCCACGAGACCGCAGACTGCGGACCTACTCCTGGTCGCTGACCCCGCTCGACTGAGGCTCGGGAAGCCCCCAGAACTCCCCGCTCAGGCCCTTCGACCGGAAGTACTCGCGAGCCTCCTTCGGCTCCCGGCGCTGGTACGGCGTGTCCAGGCGGCCGTCGTACCAGTCCTGGGCGATCCGCCAGAGCATCTCGATGTCGACGGTGTAGCCGCGGTCCTGCCCGGAGCGCTCGACCCAGTCGTCGAGGCAGGCGTCGGTGCAGTAGATCCGCTGGTTCTCGGCGGCATAGACGACGTCGTCCCAGACGTGCCCCATCGGGACCGGGAAGCGCACGACCTGCGTGCCTTCCGGAGGACCGGTGCGGTCGACGAGCCAGGAGTGCGCGGCACCGCAGGCCGGGCAGGTCGTCGCGACGACGACGGAGGGCTCCTTGTCGAGCACGTGCGGGATCGAGAAGGAGTCCAGCGCGCAGCTGCCCCACCACAGCGTGCGCTCGCCCATCACCGCGAAACCGAAGCTCCGGGTCGCGAACGGGCTGGCCAGCAGGATGCCGCCGTTGGAGTCGAGGACGACGTACCGGTCCGCGGCCAGCGCGTCCAGCCCGTCCCAGACCCACTCCTCTGGTATCCCGAGCGTGTCCGCGGCGTCCGCGACCGACGGCAGCCGGCCGGTGCTGGCCAGCTCGCGGTAGAAGAACAGACGGACTCCTTCATACAGCTCAACCATCACCGATCAGCTCCTTCAGCACCCCGTGCGTCTCGGCGTCCCCCGCGGCGAGCACGCCGCGTCCAACACCCACCTGAGTACTACCTTGCGTGGCGGTGATCACACAACCAGCAGCGCGGCACAGGGCGATGCCGGCGCTGAAGTGGACGTTGTCGCGCATGTCCCCGTCGGCGACGTACGCCGCCCTCCGGCCGACCGCGACCCAGGCCAGCGCCAGCGTCGTGGACAAGACCCGCGGGCCGAACCGGGCCCGGAACTCCGGGTGCGCGAGCAGCGAGTGGAACGAGCCGTGGTCCAGGTCGACGTCGACGAGCCGCGACGCGGTGGACGGTACGGCGACCCGGCCGGTGCCGTCGCGAACGTCCGACCCGTCGGTCCAGAACACCTCGCCGGCGATCGGGTCGGCGACGGCGGCGACGTGGGTGCCGTCCGGCGTGCGGAGCGCGACGTTGACGGCCATCAGCGGCGTGCCGGCCGCGAAGTTCAACGTGCCGCACAGCGGGTCGACCAGCCAGGCGCGGCCGGTGTCAGCACCGGTCAGCCCCGACTCCTCCCCCAGGACGGCGTCGTCGGGCCGGGCCGCGCGGATCACGTCGAGGATCGCGCGCTCGGCGTCGAGATCGGCCTGGGTGGCGAAGTCCGTGGGGGACTTCGCGAACCGCTCGACCGGCCGGCCGTACAGCTCCCGGATCACCGCGGCGCCGGCCTCGGCGGCCGCGCGAGCGACCTCGGCGTCGGAGCCGCTCACGCGCCGGCCAGGAACGAGAACCGCACCTCGCGGTCGTGGTTGTCGACGTTCAGGTCGACCAGGCACACGCTCTGCCAGGTGCCGAGCGCGAGCCGTCCGCCGAGCACCGGGACGGTGGCGTACGGCGGGATCAGCGCCGGCATGACGTGCGAGCGGCCGTGCCCGCGGGTGCCGTGGGCATGTCGCCACCGGTCGTCGGCCGGCAGCAGGTCGGCGAGCGCGGCGAGCAGGTCGTCGTCGCTGCCGGCGCCGGTCTCGAGGATCGCGATGCCCGCGGTCGCGTGCGGGACGAACACGTGCAGCAGGCCGTCGCCGCGACCGGCGGCGTACTCCCGGCAGTCGTCGGTCAGGTCGAGGACGACCTCGCGGTCGCCGGTGCGGTAGTGACGGATCTCCGAGTCCACGGGGCCGATCGTGCCACGGCCCCGTGGACTCGGGTCAGAGGTCAGAGGTCAGTGGACGGTGTTGACCTGGGTGACGATCGCCTGCGCCCCGACGTACGCCGGCTGCGAGCCGCGCACCGAGGCGAGGACCTCGATCGACGTGTCGTCCTCGGTCACCGTGATGACGTGGCTGCCGCTGGTCTGGCCCGCGTCCTCGTAGCTGCCCGGCAGGTCGGCCGTCCAGATGGTCCCCGGGATGTTCCCGCCGTCCTGGTCGATGGTGACGACGCCGTAGTCGTAGCAGCACTCGCTGCCGCCGAAGAACTGAGCCGTGACGTCCAGCCGGTAGGTCCCGCGGTCGAGCTCGAGCGTCAGCACCGGGACCTCGCGATCGCCGCCGTCGTTGTTCTCGACCGGGACGAGCCAGTGGCCGCCCATCGGCTCGGCGCCGTCGTCGGACTCGCTGGTCCACTGCTCGAAGATCGACACGATCCCCGAGTCGCCCGGCTCGCCGGCAGCGCCAGGAGCGCCCTTGGGACCCTGCGCACCCGCAGCGCCAGGCTCGCCCTTCGGCCCCTGCTCGCCCTGCGGTCCGGCCGGGCCGGCCGGACCCGGAGCACCGTCGGCACCGTCCGCGCCGTTCTTGCCGTTCTTCACCACACCCGGCGCGAGCTCGGACTTGCCGACGCTGTTCGGGGCGAGGTTGTCGGCCGTGATGGTGTTCCGGGCGATCTGGTCGCCCGTGATCAGCCGTGCGGCGACCGCGCCGGAGGCGCCGCCGGCCACGAACATCCCGGTGGCGGCCAGGACCGCGAGACCGACCTTGCTGCTGTGCTTCATCTGCATCCTTCGCTCGAATGACATGAGCTCAGGACGCTATCGGCCCTGCGCCTTCGGCGCGGGCATTTTCGGACGGAACTAGCCCGAAGGGGTTAGACGCTGCTCCCGGGAAGCTCGCCGCCGGGGTCGGTCACGCCGCCCGCGCAGGAGGCGAACGGCTCCGGCGCGGTCACGCCGTCGCCGAACCGCTCGATGAACATCTCGAGGCGCGGGTCGTCGGCGCCGGTCAGCTCCAGCTGCTTGCCCCAGACCGTGACCACCACCGGCGAGGGCAGGCCGTCGTACGGCGACAGGATGCCGTTCTGCGGCAGCGCCGCGATCAGCTCGTCGACCTCGTCCTCGCCCAGCTCGTCCGGGTCGTAGGTGATCCAGACGGTCCCGTGCTCGAGGTCGTGCACGGCGTTCTCGTCGCGCACCGGCTCGTCGTACACCCCGCAGTCGAGCCACGCCGGCGCGTGCGGACCGCCCGCCGGCGGCGTCTGCGGGTAGTCGATGTCGCCCTGCTCGTGCTGGTTGCTCAGGTCGCCGTACGACGCCACCTCGCTGAGGTCGCGGCTCACGGGCGTCTCGTTCGCGAACATCGTCGCGGCGACGACCACGCCGGCGATGATCAGCACGCCGATCAGGGCGAGGACGAGGACCAGCGCCCGCGACTGCGGCGCGGACGCGGGCGCGGGCGTCTCCGGCAGCAGCTCCGGTGGCGGCGGGGGCGGCGGGTAGGACGGCGGCGGCGGGATCTCGCTCATCCGCCGGCCAGCAGCTTCTCGACGCGCTCGACCTTCGCGGTCAGCTGACCGTCCCAGCCCGGGCGGATGTCGGCCTTGAGCACCAGCCCGACCCGCGGGGACACCTCGGCCACGACGTCGACGGCCTTCTTCACGACGGCCATCACCTCGTCCCACTCCCCCTCGACGTTCGTGAACATCGAGTTGAGCTCGTACGGGAGGCCCGAGTCCTTCACGACCCGGACGGCGGCCGCGACCGCCTCGGACACGCTGCCGGTCTCGTCGCCGGTCGTCGGGGAGATGCTGAACGCCACGATCATGCCGAAACCGTAGCGAGTCCCTCCGTACGCAGCCGGGCCAGGGCGTCGCGGGCCTGCGACTTCACGGTGCCGACCGAGATGCCGAGTGCCCGGGCGGTCTCGGCCTCGGTGAGGTCCTCGTAGTACCGCAGCACGATCACCGCGCGCTGCCGCGGCGGCAGCGCGGCCAGCGCCCGCCGCAGGGCGACCCGGTCGTCGACCGGCTCGTCCACCGCCGTCTCCGGCACCTGGTCGGTGTGCACCTCGCGCCACCGCCGGGTCCGCCAGCGGTTGACGGCCTCGCGCGCCAGGATCTTGCGCACGTACGGCTCCGGGTGGTCGGCGATCTTCTTCCAGTGCGGCACCGCCTTCACCAGCGCGACCTGCACGAGGTCCTCGGCGTCCTGGTGCGAGCCGGTGAGGAGGTACGCCGTCCGCACCAGCGCCGGCATCCGCGCGGCGACGTACTCGTCGAAGCCCGCGCGGGTCGGGTCAGGGCCGGACACGTCGCCTCCAGAGCAGGAGGAGACCGGCAGCGACGAGCACGGTGCCGACGATCAGTCCGGCCACCAGGCGCGGGTCCAGGGGGCCGGGCGGCTCCTCCGCGTCGAACGTCGGCGCGCCGAGGAGGTCGGTCGCGAACGTCGGCTGGTTGCCGTCGTTCCAGTCGTACGTCGTGACAGCGGTGGACGTGCCGGTCTCCACGTCCAGTCGCTGGAGGGCGACTCGCTCAGCGTCGGGCTCCGGCGCCCGGATGACCGCGATCTCGGTCGGCCCGGTCCACTGCAGGACCTCGAGGCTGCGCGCCGAGTCCGGGACCAGGCTCAGCTCGGCGAACCCCCCTCCGGCCGGCACCGATCCTGCCTTGACCTTGTTCGGGACGCTCTGGCCGTCGAGGTCCGACCCGCCCCACACTCCCGCGACGTGCTGCCCCCGCGGATCGACGACCGGCGTCGACGTCATGTTGTCCGAGCGACGGATCCTGATAGGGAGCGGGTCGTCGCCCGGATCGTCCAGGTCGAGCAGGCCATACCCCTTGGCCATGCTCACGACGACCTTGCCGTCACCGACCACCGACGCGAAGGAGGAGTAGTTCTCACCGTCGAGCCGGATCGGGGCAGCCCCCGTGGTGAGGTCCCACGTCCACGTCCCGTAGCGGTTGGACATCCCGTCGCCGTCCCCGGCTTCGGCCCACTGGCCGTAGTCGAGCACCAGACGGTGGTCGTCTGCCCACGCGAGGTCATCGACGGCAAGGCCGTGCTCGGTCTCGATCGCCTGCCGCACGGTGTCTCCGGTGGTCGTGTCGTACACCGCGAACCCGACGATGGGTGCGTCGCCGTTGGGGGCGCCGCTCGGCTCACCTGTCAGCCAGTACGCGATGTGTCGCCCGTCCGGTGCCAGCGCGGACTCGACCTCTCCGGAGCCCGGGACGTCCAGGAATCGGTACTCCCCCGTGGTCGCCGAGATCCCCACGAGCTCGTACGACGTGCCCGTCCACGAGCCGCGTTCGGCGGACACCACGGCGGCCAGCTGCCCCAGCGGTCCCTCGTCGTCCGTGCCCGGCAGCCACCTGCTCGGCGCGTAGACCCGGTCGGGCAGGCCCGCCGGCGTGCCCGCGGGCTGCGGCGCCGGCGGCACGGAGCGCTGCCACGAGATCCCGGCGACCAGCGCGACCACCACGGCCGCAGCGGCCACGATCACCACCGTCCCGGCCAGCCGGGCGCGGCGGTAGCGCCGGCCGCGGTCCCACAGGTCGGGGGCAGGGCCGCCGGACGGGACGTCGTCGGCGAGCTCGGCGAGCCGGTCGTGCAGCGTGGTCATGGGTCCTCCGGAGGTGGTCTCACCTCTACCCACGCATCGACCGGCCCAAAAAGAGGGGTGGCCCGCCCGAGAGATCTCGGACGGGCCACCGCTGACCTCGGTCGGACTACTTGTTCAGCAGGCTCCGCAGGACGTACTGCATGATGCCGCCGTTGCGGTAGTAGTTCGCCTCACCGGGGGTGTCGATGCGGACGACCGCGTCGAACTCCTGGTCGCCGGCCTTGACCTTGACGGTCTTCGGCGTGCGGCCGTCGTTCAGCTCGGTGATGCCGGAGATCGAGAACTCCTCCTCGCCGGTCAGGCCCAGCGACTCGGCGTTCTGGCCGGCCGGGTACTGCAGCGGGATGACGCCCATGCCGATGAGGTTCGAGCGGTGGATCCGCTCGTACGACTCGGCGATGACCGCCTTCACGCCGAGCAGCGAGGTGCCCTTGGCCGCCCAGTCGCGCGACGAGCCGGAGCCGTACTCCTTGCCCGCGAGGACCACGAGCGGCGTGCCGGCGGCGATGTAGTTCACCGAGGCGTCGTACACCGTGGTCACCGGGCCGTCGGCCTGGGTGAAGTCACGGGTGAAGCCACCCTCGGTGCCGGGCGCGATCTGGTTGCGCAGGCGGATGTTCGCGAACGTGCCGCGGATCATCACCTCGTGGTTGCCGCGACGCGAGCCGTACGAGTTGAAGTCGCGGTGCTCGACGCCGTGCTCGGCGAGGTAGGTGCCGGCGGGCGAGTCCTTCTTGATCGCACCGGCCGGGCTGATGTGGTCGGTGGTGACCGAGTCGCCCAGCTTCAGCAGCACCCGCGCGCCGTCGATGTCCGTGACCGGGTCCGGGGTGTCGGGCATGCCCTCGAAGTAAGGGGGCTTCCGGACGTAGGTCGAGTCCTGGTCCCACTCGAAGGTCTTGCCCTCGGGGGTCGGCAGCGACCGCCAGCGGTCGTCACCGGCGAACACGTCCTTGTACGACTCCGCGAACATCTCGGAGTTGATCGCGCCGCGGATGGTGTCCTCGACCTCGGTCGGCGACGGCCAGATGTCCTTGAGGAAGACCTCGTTGCCGTCGGGGTCGACGCCCAGCGCGTCGTTGAACAGGTCGACGTCCATCGAGCCGGCCAGCGCGTACGCGACGACCAGCGGCGGCGACGCCAGGTAGTTCATCTTGATGTCGGGGCTGATCCGGCCCTCGAAGTTCCGGTTGCCCGAGAGCACCGAGACGACCGCGAGGTCGTGCTCGTTGACCGCGGCGGAGACCTCGGGGATGAGCGGGCCGGAGTTGCCGATGCAGGTGACGCAGCCGTAGCCGACGAGGTTGAAGCCGAGCTTGTCGAGGTACGGCGTCAGGCCGGCCTTCTCGTAGTAGTCCGAGACGACCTGCGAGCCCGGGGCCAGCGTGGTCTTGACCCACGGCTTGCGCTGCAGGCCCTTCTCGACGGCCTTCTTCGCCAGCAGCGCGGCGCCGATCATGACCGACGGGTTCGACGTGTTGGTGCACGAGGTGATCGAGGCGATCGTGACCGCACCGTGGTCGAGCGTGAACTTCGTGCCGTCCTCGAGGGTGACCTCGACCGGGTCGCTCGGGCGGCCGTTGGCGCCGGCCGCGGCCGAGTAGTGGTGCGGCGCGGCCTCACCGTGGCCGTTGTGCGACGGCGGGTCGGAGGCCGGGAAGGACTCGGCGAGCTCCTCGTCGTACCCGTCCTGCTCGCCCTCGGTGGAGACGTAGTCCTTGAGCGCGGCGCGGAAGCCGGCCTTGGCCACCGAGACCTCGACGCGGTCCTGGGGACGCTTCGGGCCGGCGATCGACGGGACGACGGTCGCCAGGTCGAGCTCGAGCTTCTCGGAGTAGCGCGGCTCGGCGTCGGGGTCGAGCCAGAGGCCCTGCTCCTTCGCGTAGGCCTCGACGAGCGCGAGCTGCTCCGGCGAGCGGCCGGTCAGCTCGAGGTACTTCGTGGTCTCCTCGTCGATCGGGAAGACCGCGATGGTCGAGCCGAACTCCGGGCTCATGTTGCCGATCGTGGCGCGGTTGGCCAGCGGCAGCGCGGAGACGCCGGGGCCGTAGAACTCGACGAACTTCCCGACGACGCCGTGCTTGCGGACCATCTCGGTGATCGTGAGGACGAGGTCGGTCGCGGTCGAGCCCTCGGGCAGCTCGCCCGACAGCTTGAAGCCGACGACGCGCGGGATGAGCATCGAGACCGGCTGGCCGAGCATCGCGGCCTCGGCCTCGATGCCGCCGACGCCCCAGCCGACCACGCCGATGCCGTTGACCATCGTGGTGTGGGAGTCGGTGCCGACGCAGGTGTCGGGGTAGGCCTGGAGCACGCCGTCGACCTCGCGGGTGAAGATCGTGCGGGCGAGGTGCTCGATGTTGACCTGGTGCACGATGCCGGTGCCCGGCGGGACGACCTTGAAGTCGTCGAAGGCGCCCTGGCCCCAGCGCAGGAACTGGTAGCGCTCGCGGTTGCGCTCGTACTCGATCTCGACGTTGCGCTCGAACGCGTCCGGGGTGCCGAACACGTCGGCCATGACCGAGTGGTCGATGACCATCTCGGCCGGGGCGAGCGGGTTGATCTTGGTCGGGTCGCCGCCGAGGTCGGCCATCGCCTCACGCATGGTGGCGAGGTCGACGACGCACGGGACGCCGGTGAAGTCCTGCATGATCACGCGCGCCGGCGTGAACTGGATCTCCTTGTCGGGCTCGGCGTCCTGGTCCCACCCGGCCAGAGCCTTGATGTCGTCGGCGGTGATGTCCGCGCCGTCCTCGGTGCGGAGCAGGTTCTCCAGCAGCACCTTGAGGCTGAAGGGGAGGCTCGCGACATCGAGGCCCTCACCGGCGACCGCGTCGAGGCGGAAGATCTCGTAGGACTTGCCGTCCACGTCCAGGGTGCCCTTGGCACCGAAGCTGTCCTGACTGGCCACTGCAGTCATCTCCTTGGCGTCTCGTCGTCGTCTCGGCTGCTCTCCCCATCCTGCCGTCGTGCGCGAGGCGTGGAAAAGGAAGGCTGCCCTAACTCGTGGATGCGATGTCTCTTGATATCAAGATACACGAGGTCAAGCAGAAAAGCCCGTCAGCGGGTCAGCAGTGCGACGCACTCCACGTGGTGGGTCATCGGGAACAGGTCGAACGCCCGGATGTCGGCCAGCCGGTAGCCGTGCTCGGCGAAGATCGCGACGTCGCGCGCCAGGGCCGCCGGGTCGCAGGCGACGTACGCGACCGCGCGCGGCGCGCGGTCGACGACCTGCTCGACCACGGCCCGGCGGGCGCCCTCGCGCGGCGGATCCAGCACGACCAGGTCGAAGGGCTCGTCGAAGGCCGTGGCGAGGACCTTGCCCACGTCGCCGGACTGGACGACGACCCCCGGGCTGTTGCGGGCCGAGAGCTTGGACGCGGCGGCATCGCCCTCGATCGCGACCACCCGGCCGGACTCCCCGACCGCGTCGCGCAGGAAGGCGGCGAACAGCCCGACCCCGGCGTACAGGTCGAGGCACCGCTCCCCCGGCTGCGGCTGGAGCATCTCGAGGACCGTCGTGACGAGGACGTCGGGGGCACCGGGGTGCACCTGCCAGAACCCGTCGGCGGCGACCTGGAAGTGCCGGCCGAGCGCACGGTGGTCGGACGGCTCCGGCGACTCGATCAGGCAGTCGTCGATCGCGACGAGGTCGTTCGACCGGTGCTTGCGCATCGCCCGGCCACCGCCGGGGAGGGTGACGTAGCGCTGACGGGTGCGCCAGCGCAGCCCGTCGTCGTCACCGGGCACCGCCTCGACCTCGACGTCGCTCTCGATCCTGGCCAGTCGGGCGAGCTGCTCGCGCACCACCGCGGTCTTCAGGTCCCGCTGCCGCGGCAGCGCGACGTGCTGGAAGTCGCAACCGCCGCACCTCCCCGGGCCGGCGTACGGGCACGGGGGCTCGACGCGGTCGCCGGAGGCCTCGAGCACCTCGACGGCGTCGCCCCGCCAGAACCGGTCGCCCTCGGTGCCCTCGGTGATCTCGACGACCACCCGCTCGCCGGGGATCGCGTGCCGGACGAAGACGACGCGCGACTCCGGCGGGTCCAGCCGCACGATGCAGTGGCCGCCGTGCGCGACCGGGCCGACGACCGCCTCGAACCGCGCGCCGACCCGCGAGGCACCGCGGGCCTGCTTCTGCCGCACCGGTCGCCTAGCCATGGGAGGTCACTCGTCGTCCCGCGGGATCTGCCGGTCCCTCGAGCGCTCGGGCACGTTGCCCATCCGCAGCCCGGGCCGCACCCAGGCGCCCTCGCGCTCCTCGCGCTCGCGCACGATCTGCGACGAGCGCAGCTGGTACGGCACCGACGTCACCATCACGCCGGGCGCGAACAGCAGCCGGCCCTTGAGGCGCAGCGCGGTCTGGTTGTGCAGCAGCTGCTCCCACCACCGGCCGACGACGTACTCGGGGATGTAGACCGCGACGACGCCGCGCGGGTTCGCCCGCTTGATCTCCATCGCGTAGTCGACGATCGGGCGGATCAGCTCGCGGTACGGCGAGTGCAGCACCTTGAGAGGAACGTCGAGGTTGCGGTCGTCCCACTCCTCGAGGAGCCGATCGGTCGCAGCGTTGTCGACCGAGACGTAGACGGCCTCGAGGACGTTGGGCCGGGTGGCCTTGGCGAACGCGAGCGCCCGCAGGGTCGGCTTGTGCAGCTTGCCGACCAGCACGATCGCGTGCACCCGGGTCGGGAGGAGCTTGTCCTCCTCGTCGGCGGCCAGCTCGGCCTCGACGTTGTCGTAGTGACGACGGATCCCGCGCATGATCAGGAAGAACGCCACCATGCCGAGGATCGCGATCCAGGCCCCGGCGAAGAACTTCGTGATCAGGACGACCACGAGCACGACGGCGGTGAGGCCGAGACCGAAGGTGTTGATCGCGCGCGAGCGGAGCATCCGACGGCGTTCCGACGGGTCGGTCTCGGTCTTCAGCTTGCGGGTCCAGTGCCGGATCATGCCGAGCTGGCTGAGGTTGAACGAGACGAAGACGCCGACGATGTAGAGCTGGATCAGCTTCGTGGTCTGGGCCTCGAAGGCGACGATGAGCGCGATCGCCACGACCGCGAGGAACACGATGCCGTTGCTGTACGCGAGCCGGTCGCCACGCGAGCCCAGCGCCCGCGGCGCGAGCCCGTCGCGGGCCAGGATCGAACCGAGGACCGGGAACCCGTTGAACGCGGTGTTGGCCGCGAGCACGAGGATGATGCCGGTCACCGTGACGACGAAGTAGAAGCCCGCCGGGAAGCCGTCGAAGACGCCGGCGGCGATCTGGGAGATCACGGGGTGCTGGTCGTAGTCGTCCGGCACGGCGTCACCGGTCGCGGTCCGGAGCTGGTCGAGGTGGTGCGGGTCGACGTACCGGATGCTCATCTGCTGGGCGAGCACGATGACGCTCATCATCATCGTGATCGCGATCAGGCCGAGCATCAGCAGCGTGGTCGCGGCGTTGCGACTCTTCGGCTTCCGGAAGGCCGGGACGCCGTTGGAGATCGCCTCCACCCCGGTCAGGGCCGCGCAGCCCGAGGAGAAGGCGCGCGCGAGCAGGAAGATCATGGCCGCCTGGGAGATGGGGTCCTCCCAGCCGTCCTGCGGCTGGATGCGCAGGCTGGCGCTCTCCGCGTCCGGCAGGTCACCCGCGAGCATCCGCATGAAGCCGTAGGCGCACATGCCCAGGATCGCGACCATGAAGAGGTAGGTGGGGACCGCGAAGAACGTGCCGGACTCGCGGACGCCGCGCAGGTTCACCGCGGCCAGCAGGATCACCGCGGCGACGGCGACGGTCACCTCGTGCCCGATCAACGCCGGGATGGCGCTGGCGCCGTACTGCGCCGCGTTGGAGATCGACACCGCGACCGTGAGGACGTAGTCCACGAGCAGTGCGCTCGCCACGGTCACCCCGGCGTTGCGGCCGAGGTTGACGGTCGCGACCTCGTAGTCACCCCCGCCCGACGGGTAGGCGTGCACCGTCTGCCGGTACGACGCGACGACGGTCAGCATCACCAGGGCGACCGCGAGGCCGATCTTCCAGGACCAGGTGTAGGCCGACACTCCGGCGATGCCCAGCATGATGAAGATCTCGTCCGGGGCGTAGGCCACCGACGAGAGCGCGTCGCTCGCGAAGACCGGGAGCGCGACCCGCTTGGGGAGAAGGGTCTCGCCCAGCTGGGAGCTGCGCAGCTTGCGCCCCAGCAGGATCCGTTTGGATACGTCGCCGACTCCCACGTCGGGAAACGTTAGCGCCATCGCGCCAGCGAGGGCGCTGGTGGTGGTCGAGCGAGCCGCGCGACCGAGGAACGAGGTCGCGACCGGCGTGTCGAGACCGATGAAGTGGCGACGCTGTAGCGTCTGCCACGTGCACGTCGTGATCATGGGTTGCGGACGCGTCGGCTCGACGCTGGCGCGCAGTCTCGAGGACCGCAACCACACCGTGTCGGTGATCGACAGCGAGCCCGACGCCTTCCGGCGCCTGGGCCCTGGGTTCAACGGCGACAAGATCACCGGCTACGGCTTCGACCAGGCGGTCCTGGAGAAGGCCGGCATCCGCCGCGCCGACGCCTTCGCCGCGGTCTCCAGCGGTGACAACTCGAACATCATCGCCGCGCGGGTCGCGCGCGAGACGTTCGGCATCCAGCAGGTCGTCGCCCGGATCTACGACCCGGGCCGCGCCGAGGTCTACCAGCGTCTCGGCATCACGACGGTCGCGACCGTGAAGTGGACCGCCGACCAGGTGCTGCGCCGGATCCTCCCGGCCGGCGCCGAGCCGGACTTCCGTGACCCTTCCGGCACGATCCGCCTCGACCAGGTCCCGGTCAGCGAGCCGTGGATCGGCCACCGCACCGTCGACTTCCAGATGCAGTCGAAGAGCCGGATCGCCTGGATCGACCGGCTCGGCGAGGGCATGCTCCCCACCCGCGACACCGTGATCCAGGAGGGCGACCTCCTGCACCTGGTGATGCGCGAGGAGAACGCCGCGCACGCCTACAAGGTCATCGACGCAGGCCCCGACGAGAGCTAGGAACACAGTCATGCGCGTCGCCATCGCCGGAGCGGGAGCCGTCGGCCGCTCGATCGCCCGGGAGCTGATCGGGAACGGTCACCAGGTCCTGCTCATCGACAAGAACCCCGGCTCGATCAAGCCCGAGCGGGTCCCGGACGCCGAGTGGCTGCTGGCCGACTCCTGCGAGATGTCCTCGCTCGAGGAGGCCCGGCTCGACCGCTGCGACGTGGTGATCGCCGCGACCGGCGACGACAAGGCCAACCTGGTGACCTCGCTGCTCGCGAAGACCGAGTTCGGCGTCCCGCGCACCGTCGGCCGGGTCAACCACCCGAACAACGAGTGGCTGTTCACCGAGGCCTGGGGCGTCGACGTCAACGTCTCCACCCCGCGGATCATGTCCGCGCTGGTGGAGGAGGCCGTCACGGTCGGCGACCTGGTGCGGCTGTTCACGTTCCGCCAGGGCAACGCCAACCTCGTCGAGATGACGCTGCCCGCGGACTCGCCGTACGTCGGGAAGCCGGCCGGGCTGATCCCGTTCCCGGAGAACTGCGCACTGGTGACGATCCTGCGCGACGGCCAGGTCTACGTGCCGGACGCCGAGCAGCCCATCGAGGCCGGCGACGAGCTGCTGTTCGTCGTCCCGGCCGACATCGAGGACAACCTCGAGCGGCTGCTGGCCCCGTCAGCCCACGGCGGCTAGGCCGCTTCAGGGGAGAACACGGGCGTCTTGTTGCGCCCGAGCACCCACACCATCGCGCCGAGCGCGGCCAGCTGGAGCGGCCAACCCATCGCGATCTTGAGGATCCCGAGCAGCGCGACCGCGCGGTCGGCGTCCATGGCGTCCGAGTGCGCGGCCAGCCAGATCGGCGCCTGGACGACCACGCGGACCAGGCACGGCACGGCGAGCAGCCAGGTCAGCGTCGTGCAGAGCTTCACGACCTGCTTGTCCTCGTGCCACGCCGTCGGGTCACCGGTGACACTGCCGACCATGAAGCCGACCAGCGGCCAGCCGATCAGGCAGGTCAGGCCGAGCACCACCGAGTAGCCGGCGTTGTAGATGATCCCGGGCAGGAAGTACGCCAGCGCCTGGTCGTCCTCGCTGCCGCCCTGGCGCGCGGAGATGGTGACGAACAGCCAGCCGATGCCGATGCCGACGAGCGCGTTGACGACGAACTGCACCGTCGAGCGCTGCACCAGCCGGGCCACCAGGAGCACCAGCGCGATCGCGATGCTGGCGGTGAGCGCGTAGCGCAGCTCCTTGGTCGTCAGCCAGATGACGGTGAAGACGATCGTCGGGACGGCTGCCTCGACCATGCCGCGCCGGCCGCCGAGCGCCCGGGAGATCTGGGCCCGGACGACCGCCTCGACGGTGTCGACGGTCGCGGGTGCGTGCTGCTGCTCGCTCACGGCATCAGCTCGTAGCGCGGGTTGTACATGATCCGCTGGCCGTCGTGCTGCCCGATCCGGCCCTGGATCTCCAGCGACCGACCCGGTGCGATGCCGGAGATCCGGCGACGGCCCAGCCAGACGACCACGATGGAGCCGGTGCC
This sequence comes from Nocardioides sp. SR21, assembly GCF_022761125.1. GTDB lineage: Bacteria > Actinomycetota > Actinomycetes > Propionibacteriales > Nocardioidaceae > Nocardioides. The sequence goes on from NZ_JAKWJR010000015.1 coordinate 63,928, forward strand.
GTCGTCGAGCTCGGCCTCGAGAGCCGGTACGCCGCCGCGCGGGCGCAGCGTGACCGTGCGCAGCGTGCCGCGCAGTCGCACGCGCTCGCGGTCCGGCGCCTCGCCGATCCGGTTCAGCCCGTCGTCGGCGTAGGTCTTGCGCAGGTCGCGGGCGTGCTGGTCGGTGCTGCTCGCCCACCTGCTGATGCTGCGCCGCAGCCGGCTCTTCTCGGGCACGTGGTCAGCCGTTGCTCGGGACCTGCAGCGGCAGCTCGGTGCCGGGGGGCATCGGCTGGTCGCCGCGGCGGACGACGACCTGCTCGACGATGCTGCTCCACACCTCGTTGGCGACCTCGTCGACCGCGGGCCGGCCCAGCATGGTGACCCGCAGCATCCAGCGCTCGCCGTTGATGCCGACGATGCGCGAGGCCTGGGTGCCGGTGCGGCCGTCCTCGGTCTTCACGGTCAGCTGGCAGACCAGCTCGGTGCCGAAGCGGCCCTCGCGCTCGCTGGCGGTGCCGCCGCGCTGCGCGAAGTCGGCGGCGATCCGCGGGCGCACCTCGGACCACAGGTCGCCGTTGCGGGTGGCCGCGAACGCGCGCAGCTCGATCGCACCGTCCTCCTGGGTCAGCAGCGCCGAGCGGACCTCCTGGGTCGCCTCGTCGATCTGCAGCCGGAGCTCGAAGCCCTCGGCGCCCGGGATCAGCAGCGAGCCGATGTCGAGGCGCGGGACGTCGTCGGCGGGGACGTCGTTGATGTCGTACGGGCCGCCGGTGCGGGCCGGGCTCTGGGTCTCGTCCTCGGGCGTGGTCTCGGCCGACGACTCGACGTCCGGCTCGACGGGGTCGGCGGACTTGCGGCGGAACTTCACGAACACTCCTCGGTCGGACATGGAACGGGGGCGTGCAGGACGGTCAGGACGGACCGAAGCCTCCGGTAGAACCGTAGCCCCCGTCCCCACGGATCGAGTCGGGGAGTTCCCCGACCTCGCTGAACCGGGCGCGCTCGACCCGCTGGATCACCAGCTGCGCGATCCGGTCGCCTCGGCGCAGCTCGATCGGCTCGCGCGGGTCGAGGTTGATCAGCATCACCTTGATCTCGCCCCGGTAGCCCGCGTCCACGGTGCCCGGGGTGTTCACGATCGACAGCCCGTGCTTCGCGGCCAGGCCGGAGCGCGGGTGCACCAGGGCGACGTACCCCTCGGGCATCGCGATCGCGATGCCCGTCGGCACCATGGCCCGCTCCCCCGGCGCCAGGCTCACGTCGACGGTGGTCAGCAGGTCGGCGCCGGCGTCGCCGGGGTGGGCGTACGACGGCAGCGGCAGGTCGGCGTCGAGCCGTCGCACCAGGATCTCGAGGTCAGGCACGTCGCCGGACCCTACCCGCAGCCGCCGAAGGCACCAATGGAAGGATTCGCCCGTGACCCGCACTCCTGCCTACACCGAGCGCCTCGGCGTCCCGCTGCGCTGGTGGGTGCAGGGCACGATGCTGGTCGCGATGCTCTGGCTGGCGGTGCTGGTCGCGACACCCGCGCCGGTCGCGTGGCTGATCACCGTCGTGTCGCTCACGCTCCTGTGCTTCTGCCTGTGGGCGTTCGGCAAGGCCCGGATCGTCGTCGCCGACGGCGAGCTGCGCGCGGGCCGGGCGCACATCGCGGCCCACCACCTCGGTACGGCGACGCCGCTGGACGCCGAGCAGACGCGGCGTACCGCCGGCGTCGACGCGGACGCCCGCGCCTACCTGCTGCTGCGGCCGTACCTCAAGCGCGCGGTCAAGGTCAAGATCACCGACCCGGCCGACCCGGCGCCGTACTGGCTGCTGAGCACGCGCAACCCCGAGGAGCTGGCGCAGGCGCTGAACGCGCTGACGCACGTCGGCTGACGTCCCTCCCGCTGGGTAGGGTGCGGCCATGGCATCTGACTCGAAGGCATGGGGCGCGCTCACCGTCGTGGCCACCCTCGGCGCGGTCGCGCTGGCGAAGAAGGTCACCGACGTGTCCTGGCGGGCCGCCACCGGCAAGAACCCGCCGATCAACCCGGCCGACCCGGACGTCGACATGACCGAGGCCGTGCTGTGGGCGGTGTTCAGCGGTACCGCGGTCGGTCTCGTGCGGATGGCCGTCCAGCGCAAGACCGCCCTCTACTACCAGCGCTCGACCGGGCACCTGCCCGGGCAGGTGCAGGCCGACGGCAAGTAGCCCACCCAACGAGAAAGGGCCGCAACCCGGCGGGGTTGCGGCCCTGTTCGTGTCTTACGCGCAGTCCTTGCAGATCATCTTCTTCGGATCCGCCAGCTGGCTGCGGTGGTGCACCAGGAAGCAGCTCATGCAGGTGAACTCGTCGTCCTGCTTCGGCTTCACCTCGACCGCGAGCTCCTCGTGCGAGAGGTCCGCGCCCGGCAGCTCGAAGGACTCGGCGGCTTCCGCCTCGTCCTCGTCGACCTTGCCGGAGTTCTTGTCGTGGCGGCGGGCCTTGAGCTCCTCGATGCTCTCCTCGGACTGCTCGTCCTCGTTCTTCCGCGGTGCGTCGTAGTCAGTCGCCATCGTTCTTCCAACTCCCCTGAGCCATCACTTCGTGTTGCGCCGTTCGAGCGCCAGATCATGCACTATCGAGCACGCTTTTCGCACTTCGCATCCACGGCGCGGAACGTGAACATCGGGTGAACGCGGACTATTCCCCCGATTCGGGTGAGAACCCCGCATTACGGACGGCAGTGAGCAGTTGATCGAACCCGTCCGCCGGCCCGCACACCACCAGATCCGTGCCTCCGATACCGGGGACTGTCTCCAGTCGAGCACCGGCCAAACGCGCGATGAGACCACCGGCCGCATGATCCCAGATGTTCACGCCCTCCTCGAAGTACCCGTCGACGGCCCCTTCGGCCACGTGGCACAGGTCGAGGGCGCAGGAACCGAGCCGGCGCACGTCGCGGACCTTGCCGATCAGACGGGCCAGGGCGGCGGCCTGCAGCTCCCGGATCCCGCTGTCGTAGTTGAAGCCGGTGACCAGCAGCCGCAGCGACAGCGGGACGGTCTCACGTACGGCGATCGGCTCGCCGTCGCGGGTGACGCTGGCCGGGGCCCCGCCCTGGGCGGCGTCGTCGGCCCGGTGGCCGACGTACTCCGCGCCGGAGGCGACGTTGAGCACCACGCCGGCCACGACCTCTCCGTCGCGCTCGGCCGCGATCGAGACGGCGTACTGCGGCAGGCCGTAGAGGAAGTTCACGGTGCCGTCGATCGGGTCGACCAGCCAGCGGACCCCGGAGCGGCCGATCAGGTCGTCGCCCTCCTCGCCGAGGATGCCGTCGTCGGGGCGCGCGGCGGTGAGCAGGTCGCGGATCAGCACCTCGCTGGCACGGTCCGCCTCGGTGACGATGTCGACGGCGCTGGACTTGGTGGCCGCGACCGTGACCTCGCCGGCCCGCCGATCCCGGACCAGGTCCGCGGCCTGACGGGCGACGTCGAGCGCGAGGGCGGCCAGGTCGGCGTTGGACGTCACGAGTCGGCTCCGGCCAGCGCGGGGCGGTCGGCTCGCGGGTTCGGACAGCAGCCGACCGGGCAGCGGTCCCAGCACGGGCCCCAGGCGCCGACCGACGCACGGGCGACCTCCTCGCCGCGCTCGACCGCCGCACGCTCGAGCAGCAGGTCGCGGACCGTGGCGACGAAGCGCGGGTCGATCCCGGCCGTCGCGGCGCGGGTCGCGGGCAGCCCGAGCTTCTCGGCAGTCGCGAGCGCCTCGGTGTCGAGGTCGTAGACGACCTCCATGTGGTCGGAGACGAAGCCGATCGGCACCATCACGACGGCGGCCATGCCCGCGGCGTGCAGGTCCTCGAGGTGGTCGTTGACGTCCGGCTCCAGCCACGGCGTCTGCGGTGACCCGGACCGCGAGCAGAACACCAGCCGGTGGTCGTGGCGCCGGCCGGTCTCCTGCCGCACCCGGTCGACGATCGCATCGGCGACGCTGAGGTGCTGCTGGACGTAGGCCTGCCCCTCGGGCCCGCTGGTGTCGTTCATCGCATCCGGGATCGAGTGGGTGACGAACGCGAGGTGCGCGGTGTCGCGGACGTCGGGGGGCAGCTCGGCCAGCGCCGCGAGCGTCGCGTCGACCATCGGCTCCACGAAGCCCGGGTGGTTGAAGTAGTTCCGGAGCTTGTCGAGCACCGGGGCCCCCTCGACGCCGTCGACCGCGTCGAAGAGGTTCTCGCGGTACTGCCGGCAGGAGGAGTACGACGAGTACGCGCTGGTGACGAAGCACGCGGCCCGGCGGACGCCGTCGGCGGCCATCTGCGCGACGGTCTCGGTGAGGTACGGGTCCCAGTTGCGGTTGCCCCAGTAGACCGGCAGGTCGATGCCGGCGCCGGCCAGGTCCTCGCGCAGCGCGGCGAGGAACGCGCGGTTCTGGTCGTTGATCGGCGAGCGGCCGCCGAAGCCGAAGTAGTGCTCGCCGACCTCCACCAGCCGCTCCCGCGGGATGCCGCGGCCCCGGGTGACGTTCTCCAGGAACGGCACCACGTCGTCGGGCTTCTCCGGGCCTCCGAACGACACCAGCAGGACGGCGTCGTACGGCGTGGGGTCAGGGGTCATGACAGCCATCCTAGGAACGGATGGTTATCGATTGGTCCCGGAGCGTCGGCCACCGATAGCGTCTGCGAGTGTTCTCGTCGTACCGCCGGATCCTGAGCTATCCCGGCACCTTCCGCTTCTCGATGATCGGCCTCGTCGCACGACTGCCGATCTCGATGGTCGGCCTCGGCATCGTGCTGCTGGTCTCGGCCGCGCGGGACTCGTACGGCGTGGCCGGCGCGGTGTCCGCGGCGTTCATGATCGCCAACGCCGGCTTCGCGATCCTGCAGGGCCGGCTGCTCGACCGGATCGGCCAGGCGACGGTGCTCGCGGTGGCGAGCGTCGGCTTCGGCCTCGGGACCTCGCTGCTGGTCACCTCGGTCCAGGCGGACTGGCCGATCGCGACGTCGTACGTCTTCGCCGCCGTGTCCGGTGCGTTCCTCCCGCAGATCGGCTCCAGCGTGCGGGCGCGCTGGTCGTACGTCCTCGACAAGCCGGCGGAGCTGCAGACGGCGTTCGCCCTCGAGGCCGTGCTCGACGAGGCCGTGTTCATCGTCGGCCCGATCCTGGTCACGCTGCTCGCCACCACCTGGCACCCGGTCGCCGGCCTGGCCGTCGCGATCATCGCCTGCGTGGTCGGCACCCTCGCCTTCTCGGCGCAGCGCTCGACCGAGCCGCCCGCGCACGCGCGCGCCGGCACCTTCGGGCCGCGCGTGGAGATGCCGTGGCGCACGGTCGTCCCGCTCGCCGTGGTGGCCGGGGCGCTGGGCGTGCTGTTCGGCGCGGCCGAGGTCACCACCGTCGCGTTCGCCGACGAGCAGGGCCACAAGGCGTGGTCCGGCGGACTGCTCGCGCTGTGGGCGCTCGGCAGCCTGACCGCCGGCATCATCACCGGCGCGATCCACTGGCGCAGCGGCCCGGCCACCCGGGTTCGCTGGGGCGCGCTCGCGATGGCGTGCGCGATGTCGCCGCTGTACTTCGTGGGCTCCCTGCCCCTGATGGGTGTCGCGCTCCTCGTCGCCGGCTTCGCCATCGCGCCGACGATGATCGCGACGATGTCGCTGACCGAGGAGGCCGTGCCGTCCGGCCGGCTCACGGAGGGCATGGCGATCATGCAGACGGGGCTGGTCATGGGCGTCGCTCCCGGGGCCACGCTCAGCGGCCTGGTCGTCGACCACCAGGGCGCGTCCGCGGCGTACCTCGTCTCGGTCGCGGCGGGCGTCGTCGCCGCCGTCGCGGCACAGCTGATCCCTCGCTCCGGCCCCGGTGTGACCCAAGTTACTGACGGGTCTACTATCGCCGCGTGACTGAGCAGAGCAACGCCGGGTGGGTGAACTGGTCCAGGCTGGAGACCGCGCGTCCGGAGCGCGTGGAGGAACCGGCGGACACCGCCGCGATCGTGGCCGCCGTCGAGCGCGCCCGCACCGAGGGCACGACGCTGAAGATGGTCGGCACCGGCCACAGCTTCACCGCGATCTCCGCACCCGAGCACACCATGCTCCGCCCGACCCGGCTCGGCGGGATCCTCGACGTCGACCGCGACGCGATGACCGTCACCGCGCTCGCCGGCACCCAGCTCAAGGTGCTCAACGCCGAGCTCGAGGCGCTCGGCCTGAGCCTGCACAACATGGGCGACATCGCCGAGCAGACGCTGGCGGGCGCCACCTCGACCGGCACCCACGGCACCGGTGGCATCGCCGCGTCGCTGTCCGCGCAGATCTGCGGCCTGCAGCTGGTCACCGGCACCGGCGAGGTCGTCACCGCGACCGAGACCCAGAACCCGGAGATCCTCGAGTTCGCCCGCGTCGGCATCGGCGCGCTCGGCGTCCTGACGACGATCACGTTCCGCGTCGAGCCGCTGTTCGTGCTCGAGGCCAACGAGACGCCGATGAGCTGGGACGAGGCGCTCGACGGCTTCGACGAGCGCACGGCCACGCACCACCACGTGGACAGCTACTGGTTCCCGCACACCGACCGGATGCTCACCAAGACCAACGACCGCCTCGACATCGCGGTGTCCGAGGCAGAGCCGCTGTCGCGGCTGCGCTACTGGTGGGACGACGAGTTCCTGTCGAACAAGCTCTTCGGCGGCCTCAACAAGGTCACCAACCGCTTCCCCGGCACGATCCGGAAGTTCAACCAGGTCTCCAGCCGGATGCTGTCGTCGCGCTCCTACAGCGACGCCGCGCACAAGGTGTTCACCGCGCCGCGTGACGTGCGGTTCCGCGAAATGGAGTACGCCGTCCCGCGCGAGGCCGGCCTGGCCGCGCTCCGCGAGGCCCGCGCCGCGATCGACGCCTCCGACCTGAACATCACGTTCCCCGTCGAGATCCGCACGACCCCGGCCGACGACATCCCGCTGTCGACGTCGACCGGCCGCGACTCGCTGTACCTCGCGTTCCACACCCACGTGGACGCCGACCACCTGACGTACTTCGCGCTCCTCGAGCCGATCATGCGCGCCCACGACGGCCGCCCGCACTGGGGCAAGGTGCACACCCGCTCGGCCGCGGACCTGGCGCCGGCGTACCCGCGCTTCGGCGAGTTCCTCGCGATGCGCGACAAGCTCGACCCGGAGCGGGTGTTCGCGAACCCCTACCTGCGGCGGGTGCTCGGCGACTGATCTCGCGACGGCACTCGATCACCGAAACCCGTTCGTCGGTCGAGTAGCGAGACCTAGGACTTCCGGTTGTAGAGCCGCAGCGCGATCGGGGCGAAGACAGCGGTCGTGACCGCCGACAGCACCAGCACGATCGTGATGTCGCCGGCGTCGGCCGCGCCGTTCATCAGCCCACGCGCGGCCTCGCAGAGCAGCGTGACCGGGTTGATGTCGACGAACTTCTGCAGCCAGCTCGGCATCGTCTCCGGCGGCGCGAAGACCGAGCTGATGAACGTCAGCGGGAACAGCACCATCATCGACACGCCCATGACGGCGTTGGGGGTGCGCACCTTCAGTCCGACGATCAGCCACAGCCAGCTCAGCGAGAAGCAGAAGACGAGCAGCAGGAGCACCGCCAGCAGCACCCCGGAGACGCCGCCCGGAGCGCGGTAGCCGATCACGACGCCGACGGTCAGCACCATGATCGAGGCCAGGCAGTAGCGCAGCGTGTCGCCGAGCAGGGCACCGACCAGCAGCGAGGCCCGCCACACGGGCAACGACCGGAACCGGTCGAACACGCCCTTGTCGATGTCGGTGTTGATCGTCAGGCCGGTGTACATCGTGATGAACACGACCGTCTGGGTCAGGATGCCGGGCAGGGCGTACTGGAGGTAGTCCTGCGTCGATCCCGCGATCGCCCCACCGAAGACGTAGGTGAACATCAGCGTGAAGAGGATCGGGAACATCGTCACGTCGAAGAGCTGCTCGGGGACGTGCTTGATCTTCAGCAGCGCCCTCCAGCCGAAGGTCAGCGAGGACCGCACGGCGTTCGCGGGCTGCGGCCGTTCGCCGGAGCCGAGCGCGGCGATCACACCGGCGTCGAGCGCCGGGGCGTCCTGGGAGCGCGTGGCCTGGGTCGTCATGCTGCGTCCTCCTCGTCGTTGCCCGCGGCGTCGTCCTCGGCCGGCCGGCCGGTCAGGGCGAGGAAGACCTCGTCGAGACTGGGCTGGCCCAGGCTGTACTCGCTGATGACCAGGCCACGCTCGCCCACCCGGTGGAGCGCGGCCGCGACGCCGGACGGGTCGCCGACCCGCAGGCTGATGGCCGCCCGGTCGGACTCGAGCACCGGCTCGGCCCCGAGCGACTCGGCCAGCAGGCGCGCCACCTCCTCGCGACTGGCAGGGTCGGCCACGCGGACGTGGACCGCGCCGGACCCGACCGAGGCCTTGAGCTCGCCGGTGGTGCCCTCCGCGATCACCCGGCCGTGGTCGATGACCGCGATCCGATCGGCGAGCTGATCGGCCTCCTCGAGGTACTGCGTGGTCAGGAGCACCGTGGTGCCCGCGCCGACCAGGCCGCGGACGATCTCCCACACCTGGTTGCGGCTGCGTGGGTCGAGCCCGGTGGTGGGCTCGTCGAGGAACATCAGGTCCGGGCGGACCACGATCGACCCGGCGATGTCGATCCGGCGCCGCATGCCGCCGGAGTACGCCTTCACCTGCTTCTTGATCGCGTCCCCCAGCCCGAAGGCCTCCAGAAGCTCGACCGCACGCGCCTTCGCCGCCGGTCGCGAGTAGCCGTAGAGCCGGGCCAGCAGGACGAGGTTCTCCAGCCCGGTGAGGTCCTCGTCCAGCGAGGCGAACTGGCCGGTCATCGCCACGCGGGCCCGGACCTTCGCCGGCTCGCGGGCGACGTCGTGGCCGAGGACGGTGGCCGTGCCGCCGTCGGGCACCAGCAGCGTCGCGAGCATCTTGATGGTCGTGGTCTTGCCGGCGCCGTTGGGCCCGAGCACGCCGTACACGCCCCCGGTCGGGATCGCCAGGTCGACGCCGTCGACCGCCCGCTGCTCGCCGAACACCTTCACCAGGTCGTGGGTCTCGATCGCGAGGTCCATGCCGTTCATCCTGACATCGACCACCGACAGTGGGCCCCTCCGTGCTTGCTCATGCTGGTCCCGACCGGCCGGCGGGCCGAAACTCATCGCTCCCGGCGTCAGACGCTCGCGGGCCCGGTCGGCACGGGCGCCTGCCAGTGCCGCCAGATCGCCAGCAGCCGCCAGACGATGCACAGCCCGCCGCCGGTGAACGCGACGACCGCGAACGGGACGCTGTCGAGGTAGCTGCCGACCACGACCACGATCGCGCCGGCCAGGGCCGGGATCGCGTAGAGATCGCCGCGGAACACCGCGGGCACCCGGCCGGCGAGCACGTCCCGCATGACACCGCCGCCGATGCCGGTGACCATGCCGAGCAGCGCGGCGGGCGCGGGCCCGAGGCCGGCGTCCAGCGCCTTCTGCGCGCCGGTCACGCAGAACAACCCGAGGCCGAACGCGTCGAGCACGTTGATCGACGGCTCCACCTTGCCCAGCGCCGGGTGGTAGACGAACGCCACCATCCCGGCCACGAGCGGCACCGCCAGGTACCGCCAGTCGACCAGCGCCGCCGGCGGGGTCCGACCGATCAGCACGTCGCGCAGCACGCCCCCGCCGAGGCCGGTGATCCCGGCGAGCACGAGGACACCGAACACGTCGAGGTTCTTGCGCACGGCGACGAGGGCGCCCGCGATCGCGAACACGAAGATGCCCAGCAGGTCGAGGACGACCAGCGGGGTGGAAGGCTCGGTCGATAGCACAGTGGGAAGCGTAGGGCGCGCGGGACACGCTCCCCGCCCCCGCGCCTCCGCTGGCGTAGGCTCGGCGCACCGAAGACTCGGACGAACGATGGGACAGGAGCACGACCACCGATGGCGCACCTCACGCTCGCCGGAGTGAGCGACGACGGGTCGCGCCTGCTCCTGGTCGACGACGAGGGTGTCGAGCACGACGTCGAGATCGACCAGCGTCTCCGGACCGCCCTGGGCGGAGAGTCCCGCCGATTGGAGAACAAGATGGACAGTGCCCTCCGTCCCCGTGACATCCAGACCCGGATCCGGGCCGGCGAGACGCCGGAGACGGTGGCGCAGGCCGCCCAGACGTCCGTCGACAAGATCATGGCGTTCGCGGCGCCCGTGCTCGCCGAGCGCGAGCACGTCGCGCAGCGCGCCCAGCGCTCGTCGGTACGCCGGCCCGAGGGCACCGGTGGCGCCCGCGCGCTCGGCGACGCCGTCGGCGCCCACCTGCGCTCGCTCAACGTCGACCCCGACTCCGTCGAGTGGGACGCCTGGCGCCGCGAGGACGGCCGCTGGCCGCTGACCGCGTCGTACTCCCTCGAGGGGCGCAGCGGCACCGCCGAGTTCCTCTTCGACGCCCCGGGCAACTACGTCACGATCGAGAACGACGATGCCCGGTGGCTGGTCGGCGAGGCGGTCGCCGAGGCTGCGGCCGAGCCGGTCGCCGACGACCTGCGCCAGGCCCGCCAGCGCCGCCTCAGCGCGGTCGGCGAGCTGGACGACCAGCTCCCGCTCGGCGACGACGCCATCGACCTGGTCACCGAGCAGCCGGTCGAGGCGTTCCTCGAGACCGAGGAGCCCACCGACCCCGAGGTCGCCGCCGAGGCGGCCGAGCTCCGCGAGGAGGCCGAGGAGGCCGCCGCCGAGGACGACCTCCACGAGAAGCAGGAGCACCAGGAGCCGCAGCGCCGCGAGGTGAAGAAGACCCGCGGCCGGGCCTCGGTCCCGAGCTGGGACGAGATCATGTTCGGTGGCGGCAAGTCCGAGTAGGCACCCGTCATGATGGGGCGATGACGACCTACTCCGGCACCGACGAGTTCGAGGGCGCGACGTTCGTCCGGGCGAGCTTCAAGGGTGCGACCTTCCGGTACGCCGACGTCAGCGGCGTGACCATGCGCAGCGTCGACGTCGGCGGGCTCGACCTCGACAGCCACGACCTGGCGTTCGGCACCCTCATCGTCAACGGCGTCGACGTGGTGCCCCTGGTGGAGGCCGAGCTCAACCGGCAGTTCCCGGGCCGCGAGCTGCAGAAGTCCGAGACGCCCGAAGGCCTGCGCGAGGGCTGGCTGGCGGTCCAGGCCGCGTGGCAGGAGACGGTGGCGAGCACGCCGCCGGAGCTGGTGGACACCCACGTCGAGGACGAGTGGTCGCTGGCGCAGACCCTGCGCCACCTGGTCCTGGCGACCAACGCCTGGCTCGGCGGCGCGATCCGGAGGGAGGAGCAGCCGTTCCACGAGCTCGGCCAGATCTTCACCGGGGCCGACAGGATGGGCTTCGACATGTCGATCTTCCGCCTGGAGCAGCCGACGTACGACGAGGTCCTCGCCGTCCGTGCCGAGCACCAGCAGCAGGTGACCGACTTCCTGGCCGCCGCCACGCCGGAGCTGCTGGCCGAGGAGCGCGACAACCCGTGGGGTGGCGGCGACTGGCACCCCACCGTCGGCGACTGCGTGCGGGTGATCCTCGAGGAGGAGTGGGCGCACCTGCGCTACATCCGGCGCGACCTCGCCCTGCTGCGCTGAGTCAGTCCTCGGTGGTGTCCTGCCACGTCACCGGGTCGGCCACGTAGATCTCCTGACCGACCTGCGGGTCCCGCGCATGCAGGACGTGGAAGCCGGGCGAGAACGGACCGCCCAGGTCGACGACGCTCGCGCCGGCGCCGTGCACGCCACGGACGACATGCGAGGGCGCCGTCAGGTCCATGCGGGACACGACGCCCGGCGTCGCCCACACCGGTACGCCGCCGAGCAGCCCGGTCAGCTGGAGGTGGAAGTGCCCGCACAGGACGGCGACGACGTCGGTCCCGGCGATCACCTCGGCCAGCGCCTCCCCGTTGCGCAGGCCGGCCGCCGTCATCCACGGCGCGGTCGGGGTGGAGATCGGCGGGTGGTGGAGCGCGAGGACGGTCCCCGCGGGTGCGGGCTCGCGCAGGAGCTCGCGGAGCGCCTCGAGCTGCGCGCGGCCGAGCATCCCGTGGCCCGAGCCCGGCACCAGGCTGTCGAGGGTGACCAGCCGCAGGCCGCCGTGGGAGCTGACGGCCGCCCGCTCGTCGTCCACGCCGTCGAGCAGGACGCCGATGTCGGTTCCGTCGGCGCCCCGGTGTCCGGTGCCCAGCGCCTCGGCGAACTCGGGGCGCCGGTCGTGGTTGCCGGTCGTGTAGACGTGCGGGATCCCGCGCTCGGCGGCGAACCGGCCGACCCGGTCGCGCGCGAGCTCGCAGCCCGCGACCGACGCGTCGTCAGCGATGTCGCCGGTGACGACCACGAGGTCCAGGTCGGTGAGGTGGCGGCAGTCGTGGAGCAGCAGGTCGAGCGCGCCGAGGGCGTCGACGCCCTCCTCGTCGAAGCCGCTCGCGGTCAGGTGGGTGTCCGACAGGTGCAGGATCCGGTGGGCCACGGCGTCAGCCCGTCGCGACCGGTCGCGCCGGGTCGGTGATCCAGCCGGACCAGCTGCCCGGGTACAACGCCGCCGGGATCCCGGCCACCTCGAGCGCGATGATGTCGTGCACCGCGGTGACGCCCGAGCCGCAGTAGACGGCGACCTCCTCGTCGCCGGTCACCCCGGCGGCGGCGTACAGCGCACGCAGCTGGTCGGCGGTCCGGAACCGGCCGTCCGCCGCGAGGTTCGTGGGGGTCGGGACGTTCACCGCGCCGGGGATGTGCCCGGCGACCGGGTCGATGGGCTCGGTCTCGCCGCGGTACCGCTCCGGTGCTCGCGCGTCGACGACGACCGGTACGCCGAGCACGCCGTCCGCCTCCACCACCGGCATCCCGCCCGGACGCGACGTGAAGTCGCCCGGCTCCGGTGCCACGGCGACCGCCTGCACGGCTCCCCCGGCCGCGCGCCAGGCCGGCCAGGCGCCGTCGAGCACCCGCACGTCCGGGTGGCCGTGGTAGCGCAGCAACCACCAGGCCCGGCCGGCGGCCAGGCCCGACCAGTCGTCGTACACGACCACCGGGCGGTCGTTGCGGACGCCGGCGGCGCGCATCGCCGCCTCGAACACGGCCGGATCCGGCAACGGATGCCGGCCACCGGCACCCGGCGGCGAGGCGAGCGCGGTGTCCAGGTCGACGTACACGGCCCCGGGCACGTGCCCGGCGCTGAACTCGGAGACTCCCCCGGCACCGCCCATCCGGTAGCGGACGTCGAGAACAGTCACTTCTCCCAGCGATTCGCGCAGGTCGGTGACGGAGATCAGCGGGGAGCCCATGAGAGGATTCTGCCCCGTGGCTGAACTGCACTTCTTCACCGGCACCATGGACTCCGGCAAGAGCACCCTGGCGCTCCAGACCAACCACAACCACGCCGCGCGCGGGCGGATCGGCCGCATCTTCACCACCCGCGACCGCGCCGGCGAGTCGATCCTCTCGAGCCGCCTCGGGCTCACGCACGACGCCATCGAGGTCGACGAGGACTTCGACTTCTGGCGGTACGTCGTCGACTCGCTCACCCGCGGCGGCCGGATCGACTACCTGATCTGCGACGAGGCCCAGTTCTACCGGAGCGCCCAGATCGACCAGCTCGCCAAGATCGTCGACGAGCTCCAGATCGACGTGTTCGCGTTCGGCATCCTCACCGACTTCCGCACCCAGCTCTTCGAGGGCAGCAGCCGGCTGGTCGAGCTCGCCGACCGGATGAACGTGCTCCAGGTCGAGGCGCTGTGCTGGTGCGGCAAGCGCGCCACCCACAACGCCCGCACCGAGAACGGCGTGATGGTCGTCGAGGGCGAGGTCATCGTCGTCGGTGATGTCGACAAGGTCGACGAGGTCCCGGCCGACGTCGCCTACGAGGTCCTCTGCCGCCAGCACCACCGCCGCCGGCTCACCGCGGCCCGCGCCAAGGCCGTCAGCCTCGCACCGGAGCCGCTCCCGTTCGGCTAGGGATTTCCCTCTTCCCGGCCCGGCGCCGGACCCCTAGGTTGTGACGGTGATCACGCCTCGGGTTGCCGCCGTCCTGACCACCCTCGCCGCCGCCGTCACGCTGCTGACGACCACCGCACCGCCCGCACAGGCCGACGGCCCAGGGGTCGGTACGCCGTGGGTCGTCACGCTGGGTGACTCCTACATCTCCGGCGAGGCCGGCCGCTGGGCCGGCAGCAGCAACGCCTCGTCGGCGCGCGCCGACGCGCTCGGGGCGTCGGCGTACTTCGACAACGCGAGCGGTACGGCGGAGACGATCAACCGCTGCCACCGCAGCAAGGCGTCCGAGGCGTACGTCGGCGGCGGCGTGAACGGGCTCAACCTCGCGTGCTCGGGCGCGCGGACCACGACCAGCAACGGCGACAACTTCAAGCCCGGTCTGGACTTCTACGACAACGGGGCCGGCCAGCAGGGCCAGGCGAGGATGCTGCAGGGCTTCGCCACGAACCACCGGGTCGGCATGGTGGTGGTGAGCATCGGCGGCAACGACTTCAAGTTCGCCGACGTCGTGCAGTCGTGCGTGATCGACTTCCTCGCCTCCCCGACCTGGTGGAAGGACTACTGCTACGACGACAGCTCGGTGAAGGCGAACTTCACCGCCGCGAACGTCGCCGCCGTACGGTCCCGGATCAAGACCGCGCTGCTGAACGTCGCCACCGCGATGCGCAACGCCGGCTACGCCGACTCGCAGTGGACGCTGCTCGTGCAGAACTACCCGAGCCCGATCGCCCGCGGCTCCGGCTTCCGCTACTCCGAGAGCGGCTACACCCGGCAGAGCACCGGTGGCTGCGGCTTCTGGAACAAGGACGCCGACTGGGCCAACGACACCGCACTCCCGACGATCAACGGCGCCGTCTTCGGAGCGGTCGCCGACACCGGTCTCACGAACACCCGCACCCTCGACCTGTCCTCGGCCTTCAACGGCCGCCGGCTCTGCGAGAACACCGTCGGGCTCTACGAGGAGCGCGGCATCGCGAACTGGACCAGCCCCGGCGCCGTCGACCAGACCGAGTGGATCAACCAGATCCGCACGGTCTCGACCTGCTGCTCGAGCAGCCCGTACTACATCCAGGAGTCGCTGCACCCGAACTACTGGGCCCAGCTCGCCACCCGCTCCTGCGTCCGCCAGGCCTGGAACGCCGGCACCCCGCGCAGCGGTAAGTGCTCGATCGCCGGGACGGGGCTGCTGAACGGCGAGCCGAGGATGAGCCTGAACTAGCTGACCAGCATCGGGATCAGCATCTCGTCGGGCGTGAGCGAGCCGTGCAGGCCGACCAGGGTCGCTTCGTACGGGAAGTCAGCGGTCGACAGGATCGCGGTGTCGCCGTGGCAGGCGACGAGCACGTCGCCGAGCCGCGGCAGCACCGACGGCGTGACCGCGCCGAACCAGCCGCGCCCCACCGCGTCCTCGCGGGTGAGCACCTCGGCGCGCGCCCCGAGCAGCTCGGTCCAGGTGGCGACCACGTCGGCGACGGCGCCGCCGTGGCAGTAGAGGTGGCGGAACCGCGCCTCGCCGCCGAGCAGCGCCACCCCGGTGCGCAGGTCGAGGTGCTCGTCGACATCCACCCGGCTCTCGGCCGGCGAGTCGACCATGCCGTGGTCGGCGACGACCACGAGGCGCACGTGCGGGGGCAGGGCCTCACGGAGCTGCTCGGCCTCGGCGTCGACCATCGACAGCTGCTGCAGCCACTGGCTGGACGCGACGCCGTACTTGTGACCGGTCCAGTCGAGGTCGCCGTCGTACAGGTAGGTCAGCGACTGCCGCTCGGCCGAGGTCGTCAGCGCCGCCGCGATCCGCTCGCCCACCTTGTCGGCGCCGATGTAGTCCGCGCCCCGGTGCGCCGCGACCGTGAGGCCGCTGCCGCGGAACTCGCGCTTGTTGACCACGGTCGCCGAGCCGCCGCCCTCGCGCAGCCGGCTGAACGCCGTCTGGTTTGGCTGCCACTCGAGCGGGTCGACGTCCTTGTCCCACAGCAGCGCGTTGAGCAGCTTGCCGGTGCCGGGCACCCGGGAGGTGAAACCGACCAGCCCGTGCGCTCCCGGCGGCAGGCCGGTGCCGAGCGAGGTCAGGCTGGTCGCGGTCGTGGAGGGCACGCCGGCGGTCCCGGGCTGCTGGTCGACGAGCAGCGAGGCCAGGAACGGCGCGGCGTGGGAGTACCGCTCGAGCAGACGGGCGCCCAGGCCGTCCACGAGGAAGACGACGTACGCCGACGCCTCGGGTAGCTCGAGCCCGGTGGGCCGGTCGACCACGTCGAGGCCGAGCGCCGCCGCGACGGCAGGCACGACGTCCCCGAGTGACCGGTCGCCATACGCCGGCTGCAGGAACGCGCCCACCCCCGGCCTCAGTCGCTGTGGGTGCGCGCGGACAGGGACTCCGCGAAGGCGAGCAGACCGGCGACCGCGTCGGCTCCGTCAGCCGCCGCGGACACCCGCAGCGAGAAGTCGTCGGAGGCGAGCACGCCGGTGTAGCCGTGGTCGGCATCGCAGTTCGGGTCGTTGCAGCCGGCGGGCTCGAGGTCGACGCGGCTCACCCCGCCCCAGCCGATGGTCATCACGGCCTCGGCCGGCGTGCTCGGGCCGGAGGTCGGGTTGGCGATCATCCGGGTGACGACGACGGACTTCACGGCGTTCAGCCGGATCGCCTCGGTGGAGGTCGAGGTGTACGGCTCGGGCAGCAGGTCGTCGCCCTCGTGCTCGTCGGTGTGCGCGAGGATCAGCCGGGTCGGCGTGAGCACGACCACCGACAGGTGGCGGCGCACCTCGTCGCGGTCGAACGTCGGCTCGTGGTGCACGAAGAACCCCACGACCTGCTCGCCGGCCACCGCGCCCGCGACACCGTCGGCCACGACCTCCGGGTAGTAACCGGTGCGGTCGATGGCCTCCCGGAGCTCGGCGCCCCGGTCGTGGTCCTCGCTGATCCTGCTGCGCATGTGTGCAGTCTGACACGCACCACCGACCGGAATCCGGCCGGGATCAGTTCGGGATCAGTTCGGGAGCGTGTCGCCGATCGGTGTCGGCATCCGGCGCACGAACCAGTCGGACCGCGGGTCGGCCACCGGGTCGACCCGTGCCGCGGCGGTCAGGACCGTGGCGCCCTCGGCTCCGGCGAGCACCAGGCCGAGCTCCAGGGAGCTGATCTGGGGCAGGTCGTTCTGCAGCTGGGCCACCCGGTTGATCAGCCGCTCGATCTCGGCGACGTCGACGACCTCGCTGCCGCGGTAGCCGAACAGCATCGGCGACGACTTGATCTCGCGGACCATCGAGGCGGCGTCGCGCTCCCCCAGCGGCGGGATCCGGTAGGCCCGGTCGGCGAGCAGCTCGGTCAGCGGTCCGGCGATCCCGAACGACACCACGGGGCCGAACAGCGGGTCCTCGATGCTGCGGATCGCGATCGGGACGCCCGGCTTGGCGTTCTTCTGCACGACGAAGCCGGCCCGCTCGGGCTCGGAGATCACCGCGTTGAGCGAGGTCCACGCCTGCCGCATCTCGGCCGGTTGGTACAGGTTGCGGCGTACGTGCGCGAGGTCGGGCCGCTCCCGCAGGTGCTCGGCGGTCGCCTTGAGCACGACGTCCCAGCCGAGCGCCTCGCCGGCCGCGATCGCCTCCTCGACGGTCGCGACCTTGCGGGTCTGCCACAGCTCGATCTCGTAGGCGCCGAGCAGCGCGGTCAGCGACTCGAGGTCGACCTCCGCGCCCTCGGGGAACTTCTTGAGCAGCTCGTTGACGATCCGCTTCGCGCCCGCGGCGTCCGCCTTCACGGGGTTCGCGGGGCTCCCGCCCGGGGTGCGCAGCCAGACGGCGTACTCCACGACCCGGGCGAGCGCGCGGACCGCCGCCTCCACGCCGGGGTACGACGGCACCGAGCCGCGGCCGGCCGTCGAGCCGGCGACGTCGGGCACGCGCAGCAGCTCGGGAACGCCCTCCGCGCCGAGGAACGACGACACGAGCGGCTTGTCGGACTGCTCGCCGACCGCGGCGAGGACGTTCGCGACGTCCTCGCCGGACACGTTGATCGGCGGCACGTAGACCGCGACGACCGAGTCGATCTCGGGGTCGTCGATCGCCGCGTCGAGAGCGTCCTCGAAGTCGTCGGCGCTGGCGTCCGCGCCGAGCGCGATCGCCTTGTTCACGACCAGCCCCACCGCGGCGGCGGCGTCAGCGGCGAGCAGGCCGAGCGCGTCGGAGTTCCCGACGATCGCGACCCGGCGCCCGCGCGGCAGCGGCTGGTGCGCCAGCAGCTGGGCGACGTCGAACATCTCGTCGAGCGTGTCGACCTGGATCACCCCGGCCTGGCGGAACATCGCGTCGACGGCCGCAGGCGGCGCGACGATCTTGCGCACCGCGTGGCCCATCGGCACGCCCTGGGTCGTGCGGCCCGACCGGACCGCGATGATCGGCTTGCGCTGGGAGACCCGGCGCGCGATGCGGGAGAACTTGCGGGGGTTACCGATCGACTCGAGGTAGAGCAGCACGACCTCGGTGGAGTCGTCCTCCTCCCAGTACTGCAGCAGGTCGTTGCCCGACACATCGGCGCGGTTGCCGGCGCTGACGAACGTCGAGAGGCCGAGACCCCGGTTGTAGACCTTCTCCAGGATCGCGGTGCCCAGCGCACCGGACTGGCAGAAGAACCCGGCGCGGCCGCGCGGCGGCATCAGCGGCGACAGCGACGCGTTCAGCGACACGCTGCCCGAGGTGTTGATGATGCCGAGCGCGTTCGGCCCGATCAGTCGCAGGCCGTACGACCGCGACAGCCCGACCAGCTTGCGCTGCCGGACCCGGCCCTCCTCGCCGGTCTCCGCGAAGCCCGAGGAGATCACGACCAGCCCGTGCACGCCCTTCGCGGCGCAGTCGAGCACCACGTCCTGCACGGCGTCCGCGGGCACCGCGACGATCGCCACGTCGACGTCGTCGGGGATGTCCGCGACCGTCTTGTACGTCGGCAGCCCGGACACCGCGTGTGACGTCGGGTTGACGGCGTACACCCGGCCGGTGAAGTCGCCGGTGACCAGGTTGCGCACGAGCGCCTGGCCGATGGTCTCCTGGCGGCGGCTGGCGCCGATGACCGCGACCGAGCGCGGGTTGAAGAACTTCTCGATCGATGCCGACTCCGCCTTGTGCTCGCGGTTCATCATCAGGCCGATGGCGGTGTCCGTCGGGTCGATGGAGAACTCCAGCTGGAGCACGCCCTCCTCGTACTCGCTCACCACGCGGTAGCCGGCGTCGCGGAACGTCTGGATCATCCGCGAGTTGTCGGGCAGCACCTCGGCGACGAACCGCTCCACGCCGCGCTCGCGGCCCGCCTGGGCCAGGTGCTCGAGGAGCAGCTGCCCGATGCCGCGGCCCTGGTGCTGGTCCTCGACGAGGAACGCGACCTCCGCCTCGCCGGGCCGGACGACGTCGTACCGCCCGACCGCGATGATCCGCTGCTGCAGGGTGAGCACGAAGGCGACCCGCTCGACGTGGTCGACGTTGAGGAACCGCGCCAGGTCCCGCTCGGACAGCCGGGGCATCGGCGAGAAGAACCGGTAGTACTTCGACTGGTCCGACACGCGGGCGTAGAACTCGACGAAGACGTCGTGGTCCTCGGGCCGGATGGGGCGGATGTGGGCGGTGCGGCCGTCCCGGAGCAGGACGTCGGCCTCCCAGTGCTGCGGGGGTGCCTGCACCGTCGGCGCGTCCTGGGGGTCGGTCACGCGGGAAATCTATCGCGCTTCGGTCCCAGCGGCGTGGCCCTGCCCGTTCCGTCGGACCCGGTTGAGAGAATCCTCGGCATGGCTCGCGGCAAGACGAAGCAGGACCTCCCCGACGACTTCGAGGAGCACATCCTCGACACCGACATCAAGCAGGAGATGGAGTCGTCGTTCCTCGAGTACGCCTACTCCGTCATCTACTCCCGGGCGCTCCCCGACGCCCGCGACGGGTTGAAGCCGGTGCAGCGCCGGATCCTGTACACGATGAACGACATGCGCCTGTTCCCCGACCGGGGGCACGTGAAGAGCGCCCGCGTCGTCGGTGAGGTCATGGGTCGGCTCCACCCGCACGGCGACGGCGCGATCTACGACGCGATGGTCCGGATGGCGCAGCCGTGGTCGATGCGGCTGCCGTTCATCGACGGCCACGGGAACTTCGGCTCGCCCGACGACTCCCCCGCCGCGATGCGGTACACCGAGGCCCGGATGGCCCCGGCCGCCGTCGCGATGACCGCCTCGATCGACGAGGACACCGTCGACTTCAAGCCCAACTACGACAGCCGCGAGACCGAGCCCTCGGTGCTGCCCGCCGCGATCCCCAACCTGGTCGTCAACGGCACCACCGGCATCGCGGTCGGCATGGCGACCAACTGCGCCCCGCACAACCTGGTCGAGGTGGTCCAGGCGCTGCGGCACCTGGTCACGCACCCGAAGGCCGGCCTCGACGACCTGATGCGGTTCATCCCCGGCCCGGACCTCCCGACCGGCGGCAAGATCGTCGGCCTCGAGGGCATCCGCGACGCCTACGAGACCGGCCGCGGCACGTTCCGGATGCGCGCGACCGCGCGCGTCGAGAGCATCAACAACCGCCGCAAGGGCATCGTCGTGACCGAGCTGCCCTACGGCGTCGGCACCGAGAAGGTCATCGAGCGGATCAAGACCCTGGTCCAGGGCAAGAAGCTCCAGGGCATCTCCGACATCAAGGACCTCACCGACCGCGAGAACGGCCTGCGCCTGGTCATCGAGGTCAAGAACGGCTTCGTCCCCGAGGCGCTCCTCGAGCAGCTCTACAAGCTGACCCCGATGGAGGACACGTTCGGCATCAACGCCGTCGCCCTCGTCGACGGCCAGCCGCGCACGCTGAGCCTCAAGGAGATGCTGGAGGTCTTCCTCGGCCACCGCTTCGACGTCGTACGCCGCCGCTCGCAGTACCGCCGCACCAAGGCCGCCGACCGGCTGCACCTCGTCGCCGGCCTCCTGATCGCGATCCTCGACATCGACGAGGTCATCCAGGTGATCCGGTCCAGCGACAACGCGGGGGCCGCCAAGGAGCGGCTCATCGAGATCTTCGAGCTGAGCGAGGTCCAGGCCGAGTACATCCTCGACATGGCGCTGCGCCGGCTCACGAAGTTCTCGCGCATCGAGCTGGA
The DNA here is from genome assembly GCF_022761125.1 of Nocardioides sp. SR21. GTDB lineage: Bacteria > Actinomycetota > Actinomycetes > Propionibacteriales > Nocardioidaceae > Nocardioides. Next base: position 84,993 of record NZ_JAKWJR010000015.1, read on the forward strand.
GAAGGAGAAGTCCGAGCTCGAGCGGATCATCGAGGAGCTCGACGCGATCCTGTCCGACGAGAAGCTGCTGCGGAAGGTCGTGTCCGACGAGCTCGCCGAGGTCGCCAAGACGTTCGGTACGCCGCGCCGCACGGTGCTGCTCGAGTCCGCGGGCACCGCCGTCACCTCGGCCGCCGTACCCCTCGAGGTCGCGGACGACCCCTGCTACGCCTACCTCTCCTCCAGCGGCCTGCTGGCCCGCTCGGCCAACGCGGAGCGTCCCGGCCAGGGCGGCGGCCGCGCCAACCACGACGTGGTCGTGTCCGCGGTCCGCGCGACCGCGCGCGGCGAGGTCGGCGGGCTCACCAGCGCCGGCCGGCTGGTCAAGATCGGCGTGCTGGAGCTGCCGCAGCTGCCCGACACCGCCAACGACCCGCACCTCGCGGGCGGCCTGCCGGTGAGCGAGATCCTCGCGCTGGAGCCCGGCGAGCGGCTGCTCGCGCTCTGCACCCTCGCGACCGAGGGCCCCGGCATCGCGCTCGGCACCCGCCAGGGCACGGTCAAGCGGGTCAACCCCGAGGTCCTCGGCAAGGACGAGTGGGAGGTGATCCGGCTCGCGGACGGCGACGAGGTCGTCGGCGCGATCGAGCTGACCACCGGCTCCGAGAGCCTGTGCTTCCTCACCTCCGACGCCCAGCTGCTGCACTTCGGCGCCGACGGCGTCCGCCCCCAGGGGCGCTTGGGCGGCGGCATCGCCGGCGTCCGCGTCGCGTCCGGCGAGCGGGTCGTGTGGTTCGGCGCGATCGACCCGAACGCGCCCGAGGGCTCGGTCGTGGTCACCGCCTCCGGCTCGTCGACCGCGCTGCCGGGCACCGAGCCCGGCGCGGTGAAGGTCACGCCGTTCTCGGAGTACCCGTCGAAGGGCCGCGCCACCGGCGGCGTCCGCTGCCACCGGTTCCTCAAGGGCGAGGACGCCCTGGTCTTCGCCTGGGCCGGAACGGCCCCCGCGCGGGCCGCGGCGTCCAGCGGCGCGCCCATCGAGCTGCCCGAGGCGAACGGCCGGCGCGACGGCTCCGGCATCCCTGGCAGCCAGCCGATCGTGGCCTGCGCCGGGCCGGTCGCCCTCCGCGTCGGTGTGGAAGGGTGACGTCCGTGCGCACTCGGAACGCCCTCGCGGCGACTGCCCTCGTCGTCCTCTCGGTGACCGGCTGCAGCGGCGACGACCCGTCGTCGGGCGGCGACGGCGATGACCCGACCGCGGTGCTCGCCGAGGCGAAGACGAACCTCGACGAGACGTCCGGCGTCCACCTGACCCTCGCGACCGACGACCTGCCCGACGGCGTGACGGGTGTGACCGGCGCCGACGGGATCGGCACCCACGCCCCGGCGTTCGACGGCACGATCACCGTCGCGCTCTCCGGCCAGCCGTTCGAGGTTCCGGTCGTCGCGGTCGACGGCACGGTCTACGCCCAGCTCCCGCTCACCACGGGCTGGCAGGACATCGACCCGGCGGAGTACGGCGCTCCCGACCCCGCGGAACTGATGAACCCCGATGCCGGCTTCTCGACGCTGCTCACGGAGACGACCGACGTCGAGGAGGGCGAGAGCGTCCGCGGCGGCGAGAACAACTCCGAGGTGCTCACCGAGTACACCGGCACGGTCGCCGGCGACGTGGTCGCGAACATCATCCCCACGGCGTCCGGCGACTTCGACGCGTCGTACACGATCTCCGACGACAGCGAGCTCCGCGAGGTCAGCCTGACCGGCGTCTTCTACGAGGACTCCGAGTCGATGACGTACACCGTGACGTTCGACGACTACGGCACCGAGAAGGACATCACCGCCCCATGACCGGCTCGCCGCGGGTGCTGCTCGGTCTCGCGGCGGTCGCCGTGGCGTTCGCGGCGGCGGACACCTACGTCGTCGTCCTCGCGCTGCCGGACATGATGGCGAGCTCCGGGATCCCCGTCGACCAGCTCCAGCGGGCCGCGCCGATCGTCTCCGGCTTCCTGCTCGGGTACGTCGCGATGCTCCCGCTGATCGGCCGCATCGCGGACCTGCGCGGGCGGGTGCCGGTGCTGGTCGCCGCGCTGGTCGTGTTCGCGATCGGCTCGCTGGTGACCGCGCTCGCCTACGACATGACCACGATGGTCGTCGGCCGCTTCCTCCAGGGCCTCGGCGGCGGCGGGCTGGTCCCGGCCACGCTCGCGCTGGTCGCCGACCTCTACCCCGTCCAGCGCCGCGGCGTGCCTCTCGGCATCGTCTCGGCGGTCCAGGAGCTCGGCAGCGTCGTCGGCCCGCTCTTCGGCGCGCTGATCCTGTCGGTCGCCGACTGGCGGGTGATCTTCCTGGTCAACCTCGTCGTCGGCGTCGTCCTCGCCATCGCGTTGTCGCGGTGGTCGAGCAGCGAGCGCCGGCGCGCGTATCGAGACCTCGACTGGCTCTCCCTCCTGCTCGCCCTCGTCGCGCTGGTGACCGGCGTGCTGGTCTGCGTCGAGCCCTCCGGGATGATGCGCGACCTCACCTGGGGCCAGCTGTTCATCCCGGTCACCGGTGACAGCCGCTGGCTGACCCCGCTCGGCCTCACTGCGATCGGGGCAGCCGCGCTGCTCGCGGTCCGCTGCTGCACCGCGAGGCGACCGCTGTTCGACGTCCGGGCGTGGATCGGCACCCTGCGCGAGGCCGACGTGCTCGGCGCGCTGCTGCTCGCGCTGGCCCTGTCCGGCGTGATCCTGGCGTTCGCGACCGCCGACCCCAAGATCCAGGTGTTCTCCGACCAGGGGCTCTGGTACCTCCTCGGCGGCGCGCTGGCCGCCCTCGCGTTCGCGGTGCACGTACGCCGCTCCCCCGCGCCGCTCGTCCCGGCGGGCGCGTTGCGGCGTACCCCCGCCTGGGGCGCGATGCTGGTCAGCTTCTTCATCGGTGCCGCGCTGATCGCGGCCCTCATCGACATCCCGCTGTTCGCCCGCACCACCGTCTACCCCGGCTCGCAGCTGATGGCGGCGCTGGTGCTGGTGCGCTTCCTGGTCGCGCTGCCGGTCGGCGCGGTGCTCGGCGGCTACCTGACCCGCACGCTGCCCGCCGGCGTCGTCACGGCGCTGGGGATGGCGTGCGCGGCGGTCGGGTTCCTCTGGATGGCGACGTGGGGGCTGGAGGCGCTCGAGAGCCCGGTGGCGACGCTGCCGCTGGTGATCTGCGGCTTCGGCTTCGGCCTGGCGCTCGCGCCGGTCAATGCCGCCGTCCTCGCCAGCACCGGCGACGACGTGCACGGCCTGGCCAGCGCGTTCGTCGTCGTGTCGCGCATGGTCGGCATGCTGGTCGGCATCTCCGCGCTCACGACGATCGGGCTGCGCCGGTACTACGCCGAGCAGGCCGACCTGCCGCCCGCCCGCGAGGTCTGCGGTGGCGACACCCGGTGCCAGGAGTTCACCGAGCTGCTCAAGGTCGCGGGCATCGCCCAGGAGCACACCGTGTTCACCGGCGCGGCAGTTTGCGCCGTGATCGCCGGCCTCCTGGCCCTGGTGCTCTTCCGCGGCGCCGGCACCCGCGCCGTGTCGACGGGTGAGCTGCTACGCATGGGCGGCTGAGGGCTGGGGGTCTCGACACGCCGGTCGCGGCCTCGTGCCTCGGTCGCGCGTCTCGCTCGACCACCATCACCGAAGCCGCTGGCGCGTCTCCGCTAGCCTCGGCCCGTGGCTGACTTCGACGACCTGCTGACGGCGAACCGCGAGTTCGCCTCGTCCTTCGACCTCTCGGGATTCGACGGCGTCGCGCACGCCGGTGTCGCGATCGTGACGTGCATGGACTCCCGGATCGACCCGCTCGGCATGCTCGGCCTGAAGCCCGGCGACGCCAAGATCTTCCGCAACCCCGGTGGCCGGATCACCCCGCAGGCGCTCGAGGCGCTGGTGCTGGGTGCGCACCTGCTGAACGTCGAGCGGATCCTCGTCGTGCCGCACACCCGGTGCGCGGTGGCCTCGAACACCGAGGCCGAGCTGCGGGAGCGGGTCGCCGCCTCGGCCGGCCGCGACGCCTCGTGGCAGCCCTTCCACGTCGTCTCCGACCAGGCCTCCGCCCTCGCCGAGGACGTCCAGAAGGTCCGCTCCCACCCGTTGATCCCCGACACCGTCAAGGTCGGCGGCTTCATCTACGACGTCGACACGGGACTGCTCGAGCAGCTCGTCTGACCGTCTCCCCCTGCTGGGCCGGGACCGCTCAGGACATCCGCCGACCTGCCGATGAGGACCTCGGACCTCTCTCAATCAGGCAGGAAGTGCAGGACCGCATGGCCGACTACAACGTGCTGACCCACTCCGACATGGTCAGCGTCGGACGCGGCGTCTACCGCGGCAGCTCGGTGCGCCCGCCCGAGCACCACTTCATCGAGGCCACGATGATCGAGCTCACCACGAACCAGAGCTACGAGTTCGCCGGTATCGTCCCCGCGTGGGGCGACCGCGAGCCCCTGTACATCTTCACCTCGAACCTGGTGCTGCGGAACAAGGCCGACCGGGACTGACGTCGTCGGTGCACTGACGGGGTCTCGTACACGCTCGACCACCATCAGCCGGTCCGCTGGGGCGTCCCGGCTAGGCGTCCAGCGCCTCGACGTCGACCTCGTAGGCGCCCTGCACGATGAACTCCTTGCGCGGCGCGACGTCGGAGCCCATCAGGAGCTCGAAGACGTTCGCGGCGGCGTCGGCGTCGTCGACGGTGATCCGGCGCAGCGTGCGGTGGCGCGGGTCCATGGTCGTCTCGGCCAGCTGGTCGGCGTCCATCTCACCGAGGCCCTTGTAGCGCTGGACCGGGTCCTTCCACTTCACGTTCTTCTTCTTGAGCTCGGCCAGCTTCCGCTGCAGCTCGTCGTCGGAGTACGTGTAGACGTACTTCTCCTGGCCCTTCTTCGGGTTGGAGATCTCGATGCGGTGCAGCGGCGGCACGGCGGAGTAAACCCGGCCCTCCTGCAGCAGCTCGGGCATGTACTTGTAGAACAGCGTCGCCAGCAGGCAGCGGATGTGCGCGCCGTCGGAGTCCGCGTCGGCCATGAAGATGATCCGGCCGTAGCGGCGGGCCTCGAGGTCGAACGTGCGGCCGGAGCCGGCGCCGACGACCTGGATGATCGAGGCGCACTCGGCGTTCTTCAGCATGTCGCCGACCGACGCCTTCTGGACGTTCAGGATCTTGCCGCGGATCGGCAGCAGCGCCTGGAACTCGGAGTTGCGCGCCAGCTTGGCCGTGCCGAGCGCCGAGTCGCCCTCGACGATGAACAGCTCGGTGCGCTCGTTGTCGTTCGCGCGGCAGTCGGCGAGCTTCGAGGGCAGCGCCGACGACTCCAGCGCGTTCTTCCGCCGCTGCGTCTCCTTGTGCGTGCGCGCCGCGATCCGGGTCTTGGCCGCGCCGGCGACCTTCTCCATGACCAGCTTGGCCTGCGCCTTCTCGGTGCGCTTGGTGGAGGTCAGGAACTTCTTCAGCTCCGCGGCCACGACCTTGCGTACGACGCTGCGCGCGGCCGGGGTCCCGAGGATCTCCTTGGTCTGGCCCTCGAACTGCGGCTCGGCCAGCCGGACCGTGACCACGCCGGTCAGGCCCTCCAGCACGTCGTCCTTGATGACGTCGTCGTCGTTGACCTTGAGGACCTTCGCGGCCTTCATCGCGTCGTTGAACGTGCGGGTCATCGCCTGCTCGAAGCCGCTGACGTGGGTGCCACCCTTCGGGGTGGCGATCACGTTCACGAACGAGCGGGTCGTGGTGTCGTAGCCGGTGCCCCAGCGCACGGCCACGTCGACGACCAGCTCGCGCTCGACCTCCTGGGGCGTCATGTGGCCCTTGTCGTCGAGCAGCGGGACGGTCTCGGTGAACGTGTCGCTGCCCTGCAGCCGCAGGATCTCGGTGACCGCCTCGTCGGGCGCCAGGAAGTCGGTGAACTCGGCGATGCCGCCGTCGTGACGGAACTTCTCCTCGACCGGCACCTCGCCGCGCAGGTCGCGGATCACCAGCTCCAGGCCGGGCACGATGAACGACGTCTGCCGGGCGCGGCCGATCAGGCCGTCGAACTCGAACTGGGCGTCCTTGGTGAAGATCCGGCGGTCCGGCCAGAACCGCACGCGGGTGCCGGACCTGCCCTTGGCGACCCGGCCACCCTTGCGGGTGAGGCCGGACTTCGGCTCGAACGGCGCGTCCGGGCCCTCGGCGGAGAACACGCCCGGGGTGCCGTGACGGAACGAGAGGCCCTGCTGGGCCGGCGAGCGGTCGACGTCGATGTCCATCCGCGCCGACAGCGCGTTCACGACCGACAGCCCGACACCGTGCAGGCCACCGGTGGCGACGTACGAACCGCCGCCGAACTTGCCGCCCGCGTGCAGCTTGGTCGCCACCACCTCGACGCCCGGGAGCCCGGTCTTGGGCTCCTTGTCGGTCGGGATGCCGCGGCCGTCGTCGTGCACCTCGGCGGAGCCGTCGGCGTGCAGCGTGACCTCGACCCGGTGGGCGGAGCCCGCCAGCGCCTCGTCCACGCCGTTGTCGATGATCTCCCAGAGGCAGTGCATGAGGCCGCGGGTGTCGGTGGAGCCGATGTACATCCCGGGACGCTTGCGCACCGCCTCCAGTCCCTCGAGGACGAGGAGGTGCGCTGCGTTGTACGTGTTGTCGATCGTGGGGCTCCTGGCTCTGCCCAGTTCTGGGGAAATCCGGTCTGGGGACAATCCGGCGGGTGTCTCAGGGACGAATCTACCTGCGACACGCCGGACGCCGATGAAGGCACGCCTGCCGACGTGCAGGGCTACCGTGGGCACCACTTCCCCGAGCAGCACCCGCGCAGCGCCAGCAGCAGACCAGCAGTTCGCTTCACCTGGGTGGCACGTCACGATGTGGAAACGATCGTTCCTCGGGTCGACCGATTCGCAACGCGACGCACCTCCTCGGCGTCACACTCGGTAGTGATCGTGTTTCTTCCCACAGCAGGTCTTGAAAAGCATGGATTCCTGCCGATGAGGGAAAGCAGTACATGATTGGATGACGTGGTCAGGACCACGTGACGGCGGGAATCTTGGAGACCCTCGCTACGTTGAGCCAGACACCGAACGCAGAAGAAGAATTGAGGCCGATGTGACCACTGCAGTTGCCCCCAGCACCGCCGCGCTGAGCGCCGCGGATCGCTGTGACCGTTGCGGAGCCCAGGCCTACCTTCGCGTGGAGCTCCAGTCCGGTGGTGAGCTGCTGTTCTGCGCCCACCACGCCCGTGAGCACGGCGACAAGCTCAAGGAGATCGCCGCCCACGTGATCGACGAGACCCACAAGCTCTCCAGCAACCCGGCCAGCGCCTCCGACTCGGAGCACTGAGCCCCAGACCTACCCAGAACGGCCCCGGACACTGTCCGGGGCCGTTCTGCATCTAGGGTGCAGCCGTGACCGCCACCGAGATCCTCGTCGCCGTGGTGATCGCCGTCGGCCTCGTCGGGATCCTGGTGCCGGTGCTGCCCGGGTCCGTGCTGGTCGTCGGCGGCATCCTGGTCTGGGCGATCGACGTGGGCGGCGCCACCGCCTGGTCGGTGTTCGCCGCCGCCACCGTGATCGTCGCGGCCGGCGCCGTCGTCAAGTACGTCGTCCCCGGCCGCCGGCTCCAGGTGGCCGGCATCCCCGCGACCACGCAGTGGTTCGGGGTGCTGCTCGGCGTGATCGGCTTCTTCGTGGTGCCGGTGATCGGGCTGCTGATCGGCTTCGTGCTCGGCATCTACCTGGCCGAGCTCGCCCGGGTCGGCTCGAAGGACGCCTGGCCCTCGACCGTGCACTCCCTCAAGGCGGTCGGCCTCTCCATCGTGATCGAGCTGCTGGCCGCGATCGCCGCCACCTGGGTCTGGGTCTTCGGAGTGCTCGCGACGTGACGCTGCTGCTATCCCTGTTCGCGGCGGCGTCGTACGGGCTCGGGGACTTCAACGGCGGCCTCTTCTCCCGCCGCGGCGGCGCCTGGGCGGTCTCGCTGGTCGCCCAGATCGGCGGCACCGTCCTGGTCCTGCTGGTCGCCCTCGTCGACGGCGGCTCCCCCACCGCTGCCGACCTCGGCTGGGCGGCCGTCGCCGGCGTCGCGAACGGCTTCGGTACGGCGTTCCTGTACCGCGGGCTCGCCTCGGGGCGGATGGGCGTGGTCGCGCCGGTCTCGGGCGTCGGCGCGGTCATCGTCCCCGTGCTCGTCGGGCTCACCGCCGGCGAGCGCCCGGGCGCGCTGGTCTGGGTCGGGGTGCTCCTCGCGCTGCCCGCGATCTGGCTGGTCTCGCGCGAGCCGGTCGACGGCCCGGCGGTCGGCGCCGGCTCGGGCCTGACCGACGGCATCCTGGCCGGGCTCGGCTTCGGCACCCTGTTCGCCGCGTTGGCGCAGATCGACGAGAGCGCCGGGTTCCTGCCCCTGGCGCTGAACCAGGCGATCGCCGGCGTGGCGATCATCGCGGTCGCGATGACCCTGCGCGAGAGCTGGGTGCCACGCAACCGGTACGCGCTCGGCGGGCTGATCAGCGGTGCGCTCGGATCCCTCGCGACCGGCCTGTTCCAGGTCGCCACCCAGCACGGCTACCTCACGGTGGCCGCGGTCATCACGTCGCTGTACCCGGCGTTCACGGTGCTGCTCGCCGCCCTCGTGCTGCGCGAGCACGTCCACCGCACGCAGGCCTACGGGCTGGCGCTCTGCGCAGGCGCGGTGGTCCTGGTCGCGGCGGGCTAGGCGGGGTCGTACCCGAGGACCTGGAAGTCGCGGCGGTACATCTCGGCGACCGCCGCGCGCAGCTCGTCGGAGTACGTCGCGGGAGCGCTGGTGGTGTTGCGCGGCTTGACGGGCGCGGCCGGGAGGCCGAGCCGATCGCAGACCATCGCGAAGTCGGCGTCGAACGTCTCGAGCCGGCCGAGCAGGTCGACCTGGGACAGGTCGATCAGCCGGGTCTGGAGGGCGAGGTGGACGTCGCCCTCGCGCGGATCGTCGAGATCCTGGGTGGCCGTCCACTCGGCGAACGTCTCGACGCGCTCGCGCATCCGGGACAGCGTGGCGTCGTCGAAGCCGAAGTAGTTGTTGTTGACGACCTTGTCCTGCCACGCCGAGACGAACCTCGGGAGCGGGTGCCGGACGAACGCGAACTTCAGGTAGTCGCCGAAGACCGCCGTCGGATACCGCATGTTCTGGGCGTGGTGCACGTCGAGCTCGATGTCGTGCTCGGCGAAGTAGCCCAGGATCGAGCGGGATGCGACCTTGGCCACCCGGAACCAGACGAACCGGTGCGCGTGGCTGATCGTGAGGCTGTAGCCGAGCGGCGACAGCTCACCGGACCGCTCGCTGGGTCGGCTGAGCTGCCGCAGCGCCTGCCGCGACTCCCGCGTGAGCCGGTACCGGTTCTCGGGGGTGGTCCGGAAGACGTCAGCGGAGACCGCGGGCCGCTCCAATCGGTCCAGCCTCAGTCGAGGTAGTCGCGGAGGACCTGCGAGCGCGACGGGTGCCGCAGCTTCGACATCGTCTTCGACTCGATCTGGCGGATCCGCTCGCGGGTCACGCCGTACACCTTGCCGATCTCGTCCAGGGTCTTCGGCTGGCCGTCGGTCAGGCCGAAGCGCATGCTCACGACGCCCGCCTCGCGCTCGGAGAGCGTGTCGAGGACGGCGTGCAGCTGCTCCTGGAGGAGCGTGAACGACACGGCGTCAGCCGGGACGATCGCCTCGGAGTCCTCGATGAGGTCACCGAACTCGGAGTCGCCGTCCTCGCCGAGCGGGGTGTGCAGCGAGATCGGCTCGCGGCCGTACTTCTGGACCTCGATGACCTTCTCGGGGGTCATGTCGAGCTCCTTGGCCAGCTCCTCCGGGGTGGGCTCGCGGCCCAGGTCCTGGAGCATCTGGCGCTGGACGCGGGCCAGCTTGTTGATGACCTCGACCATGTGCACCGGGATGCGGATGGTGCGGGCCTGGTCGGCCATCGCGCGGGTGATCGCCTGACGGATCCACCAGGTGGCGTACGTCGAGAACTTGTAGCCCTTGGTGTAGTCGAACTTCTCGACCGCGCGGATCAGTCCGAGGTTGCCCTCCTGGATCAGGTCCAGGAACAGCATGCCGCGGCCGGTGTAGCGCTTGGCGAGGGAGACGACGAGGCGGAGGTTGGCCTCGAGCAGGTGGTTCTTCGCCCGGCGACCGTCCTCGGCGATCCACTCGAGCTCCTCGACGATCTTCGGCGAGAGCTTGCCGCCCTTGGCGAGCTTCTCCTCCGAGAACAGGCCGGCCTCGATCCGCTTGGCGAGCTCAACCTCCATCTCGGCGTTGAGGAGCGGGACCTTGCCGATCTGCTTGAGGTAGTCCTTGACCGGGTCGGCGGTCGCGCCGGCGACCATGACCTGCTGCGCCGGCTCGTCGGTCTCGTCGGCGGACGAGACGACGAACGACGACGTCGCCGTGGCCTCCTCCTCGTCCTCCTTGATGGAGGGGTCGGCGACGACGTCCTTCTCGAACTGCTCGTCGGAGATGTCCGGGAGGACCTTCTTGCCGTCGGGGCCGACCGCGGGAGCGGCGGGCGTCTCCTCGGCGGTCGCGGTCTTCTTCGCGGCGGCAGCCTTCTTGGCCGGCGCGGCGGCGGCCTTCTTGGCCGGCGCCTTCTTCGCGGCGGTGGCCGCGGTGGTGGTCTTGCGGGCCGACGTCGCGGCCACGGCCCGGGTGGTGACCGGGATCTGGACGGCGATGCCGAGCGAGCTCAGGTGGGCCAGCAGCGCCTTGAGATGACGCGGCTCTACGGCAGCGTCCTCACTGGCCTGGCGGACCTCCTCGGGGGTGATGCTGCCCGTGGGGGTGCCCCGATCGATCAGGGCCACAACGGCAGGGTGCGTGAGCACATCGGCAGGGAGCATCTTGCGCGCGTTCGAGGACACGAACACCTCTCGTGAAACGACAGTCGAACCAGTTCTTGGGCGCGGCCCGTCCCGGTGTCGTCAAGAGCCGCGGTTGTCATTCTGCCATGCACACCCTGAGATCTCGGCAATCGCCCCCACTTCGGGCCCCCGAGCTGAGAAGCCCCGTCGGCGAAGGCCGACGGGGCTCAGCGGTAACGCCTGCAGCGACAGGTCCTTGGGAGGGGAACACGACGCGCTCCGAGGGCTACCGCGCACGACGCTAGTACCAGTCCTCTTGTGACCGGTGAGTACGAACGAAGCGTTCACATACTGGTCTGGCCCACCGCCTCGGCCGGGCGGCGAGCCTGTGGGGAGCCGGCGCGGAAATGGAACAACCCCGCTGGAGTCTCGGGTCACCAGCGGGGTTGTTACGAGAAGCATGACAGAGGACGGGCCGTTTGGTCAGCGATTCGGCGATTTTGCTTTCGTTCCTGTCGCAGATCGGCCCGGGACTGCCGACTCCGTCACTCGAGAGGGTCACTCGAGAGGGTCACTCAAGAGCGTCACTCGGGCGGTTTCACTCCGTCGGGCGACTCGGCCTGGTACGACGCGAGCAGCTCGCGCTCGCGCTCCCTGCCCGGGAAGCGGGTCGCGACCAGGATCGCCCCGAGCGTGACCGCCACCAGCCCCGCGAGGTAGGCCCACTGGTCTCCGTCGAGGAACGCCGACTTGGCGGCGTCGGTGATCTGGGTGGCGTACTTGGGGTGCTGCTGGGCGACGGCGGCGGCGCTGTCGAACGACTTGGTGAGCGCCGCCTCGCTGCTCTGGGACACCTTGCTGGCGTCCGAGGAGTCCGCGATCTCCGCGCTGAAGGCCGACGCGTAGCCCGCCACCAGCAGGGCACCGAAGATGCTCTGCATGATCGCCCCGCCCAGGTCGCGCTGGAGGTCTGCGGTTCCCGACGCCATGCCGACCCGGCGTACCGGGACCGCCCCGGTGAGCGAGTGGGACGCCGGGGTGCCGGCGAAGCCGACGCCGGCGCCGACCAGGGCGTAGGCGAGGGCGACGTGCCAGTAGACGCTGTCCTCGTTCCAGACCAGCAGCATCGTGAGGAACCCGAGGAACACGAAGACGTAGCCGACGAGCAGCGTGAAGCGCGCGCCGTGCGACTCGACGAGCTTGGCCGAGCGCGGCGCGATCAGCACCATCATCACCGCGGCCGGGATGATCGACGTACCCGCCTCGAGCGTCGAGTAGCCGAGGACGTTCTGCAGGAACTGCTGGCCGATGAACATCGCACCCATCAACGAGCCGAAGACGATGATCCCGGCGAGTGCGGCGACCCAGAAGATGCGACGCGCCGCCACCTCCAGGTCGTACAGCGGATTGCTGGCCCGCCGCTGCCGCAGGAGGAACGCGATGCCGGCCGCCAGCACGACGACGCCCATCGCGACGAGCAGCGCCTTCGAGCCCGGCACTGCCGCGAAGTTGATGCCGATCACCAGGGCACCGATCGTCACGACCGACAGCACGCCGCCGATGTTGTCGACCGGCTCGGTGCCCTCGTTGACGTGCGAGGGCACGAACACGAGCGCCATCACCAGCGCGAGGACCGCCAGCGGCAGCGTCACGAGGAAGACCGAGCCCCACCAGAAGTGCTCGAGCAGGAACCCCGACATCAGCGGGCCGAGCGAGGAGATGGCGCCACCGAGCGCCGACCACAGCGCGATCGTCTTGGTGCGCCCGGGGCCCGACCACAGCGCCGCGATCAGGGCCAGGGTCGTCGGGTACGCCATGCCGGCCGAGACCCCACCGAAGATGCGCGCGCCGATCAGCACGGTGTCGTTGGGCGCGTATGCCGCGAGCAGGCAGGCGGGGATGGAGAGCGTGATGCCCAGGACCAGCATCAGCTTGCGTCCGTAGCGGTCGCCCACCGCGCCGAGGTACAGCACCGAGGCCGCCAGCCCCAGCGAGTAGCCGACCGCGACCAGGTTCAGCGACGTCTGCGAGGAGTCGAAGGCTGCGCCGATCGACGGCAGCGCGACGTTGGCGACGGCGAGATTCAGGTTGGCCACGGCGGCGCCCAGGATGAGCGCTGCCAGCACCATCCCGGCGCGTCTGGGCGCGGCTGATACAGGGGTCGCGGCAGGGTTCACGTTCGCACTGTGGTCCAGCCATGCGGACCTTCGCATCACGCCTTCTGGGTGATGTTGTGGCCATCCGCCGGTGACGGCCAGCTCTGTGCCTGGCCCTAGACCTAGCCCTAGACCTAGCCCTAGACCTGGGCCTTGGCTGCCGCCTTCTTCTCCTTCTTGTAGTCCCGCACCTTCTGGAGCGACGCGCCGTCGACGACGTCGGCGACCGAGCGGTACCCGTCCAGGGAGTAGTCCCCCACCGCCTTCTCCCAGCCGGCCGGACGTACGTCGAGCTGCTTGGCCACCAGCGCGACGAAGATCTGGGCCTTCTGCTTGCCGAAGCCCGGGAGCGCCTGCATCCGCTTCATCAGGTCGCGGCCGTCGGCCGCCTCTGTCCAGATCCGCTCGGCGTGGCCGTCGTACTCGTCGGCGACGATGCGGGCCAGCTCCTGCAGCCGCGCGGCCATCGAGCCCGGGAATCGGTGGATGGCCGGCGGGGTCGAGCAGAGTGCAGTGAACTCCTCGGGGTCCGCGGCCGCGATCCGCTCCGGGTCGAGGGTGCCGAACCGGTCGAGCACCTTCGCGGGTCCACGGAACGCGTGCTCCATCGGGTACTGCTGGTCGAGCATCATCCCGACCAGCAGGGCGAACGGGTCGTCGGTCAGGACCTGGTCGGCGGCGGCGTCGCCGGTGATGTGGATGGCCATGGTCACCAGCATGCCGGACACGTGGAGTAGACGAGATGGCCGGGAACCGGAACGGTCACGTGCGGCCTCGACGGTGCCGGGGACTGCGGGAAGCAGGAGCGAGGCCGGGACGTCAGTTGCCGACCCAGACGGGCGGGCGCTTCTCCGCGAATGCACGGGCTCCCTCGAGCGCGTCCTCCGAGGCGATCACCGGATCGGCGATCGCCGCCTGCTGCGAGAACGCGGCCGGGACGGGCCCGGTCTGGAGCTCGTCGACGATGCGACGGGTCGCTGCGACCGCCAACGGAGCGTTGGCGACGATCCTGGCTGCCAGGTCGAACGCCGCGCTCAGCGCAGTCCCGTCGGGCACCACTGTGTTGGTGAGACCGTGTCGATGGGCGTCCTCCGCCCCGAACGGGTCGCCGGTGAGGGCGTACTCCAGCGCCACGGCGGCCGGGATCCGCCGGGGCAACCGCAGCAGCCCGCCGGAGGAGGCGACCAGGCCGCGCTTGACCTCGGGCAGCCCGAACTGCGCGCTGGTCGCCACCACCATCAGGTCACAGGCGAGCGCGAGCTCGAGGCCCCCGGCCAGGGCCCAGCCCTCAACCGCCGCGATCAGCACCTTGGTGCGTGGCAGCGAGACCAGCCCGGCCAGTCCCCCGACCTCCAGGACCGGGTTCTCCCCGGCAGCGAACGCCTTCAGGTCCATCCCCGCGCAGAAGTGGCCGCCCGATCCGGTCAGGATGCCGACCCGGAGATCGTCGCGTGCCTCCAGCTCCTGCACGGCAGCCGCGACCGCCCGCGCGACGGCGAGGTCGATCGCGTTGCGCGCCTGCGGCCGGTCGAGCGTGATCGTGCGGACCGCGCCCACGTCCTCGACCAGCACCCCCGAGGTCATCGGGCTCCTCCCACCGTGGGCCCGAGGACGTGGTGGGTGACGATGGCACGAGCGGTGAGGTACGGGCCGATCTCGGCGCGCCACAGTCCGAACAGGTCGGAGCGGACGAAGCCCTCGGTGTGGGCCTCCACCGAGTCCCATCCGATCAACAGCACGTACGTCGTGGGGTCCTCGACCTGGTGCAGCGCCTGCGCCCAGCAGAAGCCGTCGGCTCGGGCGAGCACCTCGAAGCCACGCTGGAGTGCCTCCTCGAAGGCAGTCGCGTCGTCGGCCGCCACGGTCAGGGCGGCGTGTTCGACCACGCAGGATCGGTCGGCGAGCACAGGTACCTCCTCGGTCGTCACTGCAGCGCAGGCTCGGTTGCGGACTGGACCTGGTCTCGGGTGACGCCCGGCGCCAGCTCGACCAGCTTCAGCCCGTCGGGAGTGATGTCGATGACGCAGAG
>NZ_JAKWJR010000016.1 GCF_022761125.1 Nocardioides sp. SR21
GGAACCTCGCGCCGCTGTGTCGCCACCACCACCGGGTGAAGACCTTCACCGCCTGGACCTACCACCGCACCGGCCCCAGGGCCTTCACCTGGACCAGCCCGACCGGCTGCAGCTACCACGTACGAGCGGACCGACATATCCGCTGACCCCCACCCCGCCGACCACGGCCGGCGGGGCATTCGTCGTGTTCTTCCAACGGTGACCACAACGGTCGACCCGAGCGGACCCGCAAGCCGGCCCACCGCCGTCACCACCTTCCGGTGACCACAGACCGCGGTGACCCCGTAATCCGAAAATCAAGAAACCAGCACCACCCACGCACCCGCAGGCCGCCAAGCCTCCGCGATCTGCGCGGGCCGTCAGGCGTGAGGTCATTCCAGCGCTGCCAGGATCTGGTCACGCTCGTCGTCGGGGACCGACGAGGAGATGAAGACGACATAGCTGTGCTTGTCCTGGCGGACGCCGAGGACCTGGTCGGGGGAGTAGTCGGCGAACGTCCAGGTCGTCACGGTGGCGGGATCGTCCGGGAACACCGAGCCCTTGGCGTCGGCGCCGACGTCGTGGCACTCGGCCCGCTCGGCGGTGCCGTGCTCGGTCGCGGCTTGTTTGGTGACGCGGAACGACGTGTATACGACGTCATCGACACGGATCTGGCCCGCGCAGTCGGCAGTGCCCGACTCCTCCTGCCCGCAGCTGGTCACGGCGGTCACGGCGATGACGACGAGCAGGACGGCGAGCGCGCGCATGGCGGTCAGGCCGGAGCCCAGCACCGTCCGTAGCGCTGTCCGGCGTCCCACTGGTCGCGGGTGGGCCACTCGTAACCCCAGCGGTAGTCGAGGGCGTTGTCGGCCGCTTCGGCGCCCGCGGCCTCGCAGGGCTCCTGGCCGGCGTCGCGGACGGCGGCCTCGCCGGGGTAGTCGCGGGCGGAGAACGGGACGACGGAGATCGCGCGCCAGGCGTGGGGGCGCGAGCAGATGACGCGGCGGAAGTCGGGGCTGCCGGGCTCGGCGGTGCCGCACATCGCGTACCGCTCCAGGTCACCGATGGGCGCGGCGAGCGGCGCGAGCCGTCCGTCGGACGCGACCGCGACCACGTCGCAGCGGAACCACCGCGCGTCGGCGGCGCGCTCCTCGGGGGTGGGCGTGAACCAGATCGGCCGCAGCATCGTCAGGCGCAGGTCCTGGCCCCGGACGAAGCCGGACAGACGCTCGGGACACCGCGTCGCCGCGGCCTCCGCGGTCGGGGTGGGGACGTCGCCCACGAAGTACGTCGTCGACGTGTGCTCTGCCGAGCACCGCACCGGCTCGGCATCGCTGTGGTCAGCGAGCGCGGCGTCGTAGTCCAGGCGGTAGCAGGCGCCCTTCGCAGGAGGCGTCGGTGGAGGTACGACGACCGACGGCGTCGACGTGGGGGAGGACGCGGACGTCGGCGCGGACTCCGGCTCGCTCCCGCCGGAGCATCCGGCGAGCGCCAGGAGTGCCAGCAGGACAGCGAGGAGTCGGGTCACAGGTCCGTCTTCGCCCAGCAGACCGAGCGGCGGTTGCCCGCGTCCCACTCGGCCTCGTGGAACCACGTGTAGCCGTAGTCGTAGTCGACGGGGTAGTTCAGCCAGGCCCAGACCGACTCCGAGCAGAAGTCGCGGGTGGTGACCTCGACCAGCCGGTCGCCGGGGTACTTCTCATCCTGGTCGCCGATCGAGATCGTGGTGACCGCGCGCCACTCGTGCGCCTCGGTGCAGGGGACCTTCACCGACCCGGAGACCGTCGGCCCGTCGGCGCACACCATCCACTGGTCTCCGACGCGGCCGGTCAGCAGACCCTTCGCGGTCTGCGGGAGCTCGACGTACTCCTGGGTCTGCTCGCCGCCGCCGACGACGTCGCAGCGGTACCACCGCGCGCCGTCGTCCCACGACTTCTCGGACGGGCGGAACCACGCCCAGCTCACGATCGTGCGCATCACCAGGCTCTCGTCGGCACCGAGGAAGCTCATGAACGCCTTCGAGCAGGTCTTGTACGCCCAGGCGCCGAGGTCCGGGTCGTCGTAGTCGGTGTCGTCGAACGTCGCGGGCAGCTCGCCGATCGCGAACGTCTCGGCGGTGTGCGGCTCCGCGCAGTCGACCGCCTCGGTGTCGTCGCTCGGGTCGGCGACGTCCTCGGGCGTGAGCACCCGACAGGCTCCCAGCGTCGGCGGCTCCTCCGCCTCGCCGTCACCGGTCTTCTCACCGCATCCGACCAGCGCGAGTGCGAGCACGAGCGCGAGGACTCCCGCCTTGCGCAGCACCCTGCCTCCTCGTGCGATCCCCCAGATCCGGACCGCGCGATCGTACCTCTAGTCCGACAGCAGCGCGGCGAGCGTGCCGCCCAGGTCGTACGCCGCAGCGCGCTCCTCGGCGCCGACCTCGCCGACCACCTCCAGCACCTCGGCCGCCCGGGTCCACGGCAGCGCCCCGGCGATCGACAGCACCGAGCGGACCGCGCCCGTCGTGTCGTACCGACCGTGCACCCACAGCCCGAACGGCAGCCGGCCGCCGCCGGTGGTCGCCGACGACCCGTCCTCGGCGAGCGCTCCGCCGGCCTCCAGGAAGATCGTGTCGAAGAAGTGCTTGAGCGCGCCGCTCATGTAGCCGAAGTTGGCGGTCGTGCCGAGCAGGACGCCGTCGGCGCCGAGGACGTCCGCGGCGCCCGCTTCGAGCGCGGGCCGGACGACCACCTCGACTCCCTCGATCGCGTCGTCGTGGGCGCCGGCGACGACCGCGTCGGTCAAGGAGCGCACCGTCGCCGTGGGGGAGTGGTGGACGATCAGCAGCCGAGGCATGCGCTCAGGTTGCCACCAGCTCGTCGCGCAACGTGCCGAGGATCCGGTTCAGCAGCCGCGAGACCTGCATCTGGGTGACGCCGAGGTCCTGGCCGATCTCCTCCTGCGTGCGGTCCTCGAAGTAGCGCAGGTAGAGCACCAGCCGGTCCCGCTCCGACAGCCCGCGCACGACCGGAGCGAGCGCGACGCGGGCGTCGGCGGCCTCGCCGTCGCGGTCCTCGGAGATCAGCAGGTCCGCGACCGTCGACCCACCGACCGTCGACTGGTCGAGCGACGCGGGCTGGAAGCACCCGAAGGCCGACAGCGTCTCGCGGTACTCCTCGACCGGCACCCCGAGCGCGTCGGCGACGTCCGCGGCCGTGGGCTCGGTGCCCAGCTCGTGACCGAGCTCCTCGATCAGCTGACCGACCTGCCACTGCTGCTCCTGGATCCGCCGCGGCGGCCGCACCACCCAGCCGTGGTCGCGGAAGTAGCGCTGGAGCTCGCCACGGATGGTGGGGACCGCGTAGCTCAGCAGGTCCTTGCGCAGCGTCGGGTCGAAGCGGAGCACGGCCTTGGTGAGTCCCTCGTACGCGACCTGGTTGAGGTCGTCCTGGGCGAGGCCTCGGTTGCGGTAGCGCAGCGCGACCGCCTCGGCGACGCCGCGGTTCAGCAGCACGACCTGCTCGCGGAGGTCGGCGGCCTCCTCGGGGTCGTCGCAGTGCCACGCGGCCCGCAGCAGCCGAGCCGTGAGCTCGATGCGCTCGGACCGGGTGAGCGCTGCTTCGTCGTACGGATCCATCCCGAGATGACCTCCGTCGGGGCCCCTACCCGAGGCCGCGTCTCCCCAAACGGACACTCTCCTGCAGGAAGGAGATCGATCGGCTACGGTGGTCACATCATGATGCGCAGCCTCCTCCTTCGCTGCCGCAGCGAGGTCTGAGCCAGAGCCGGACCCCCTCGCTGCGGAGTGTGTGCGTGCGCCGGCCCTCAGGATCGATCCTCGGAGGACCCCATGACCAGCAATCCCCAGCAGTCGAGCGGCATGCCGTTCCAGCGCTACGTCCCGTTCGTCCCGATCAAGCTGGACGACCGCACCTGGCCCGACAAGACCATCGCCACGGCTCCGCGCTGGTGCGCGGTCGACCTGCGTGACGGCAACCAGGCGCTCATCGACCCGATGTCGCCGGCCCGCAAGAAGAAGATGTTCCAGCTCCTCGTCGACATGGGCTACAAGGAGATCGAGGTCGGCTTCCCGAGCGCCAGCCAGACCGACTTCGACTTCGTCCGGATGCTCATCGAGGAAGACCTCATCCCGGACGACGTCGTCATCCAGGTGCTGACCCAGGCCCGCGAGGAGCTGATCGAGCGCACCTACGAGTCGCTCCGCGGCGCCAAGCAGGCGATCGTCCACCTCTACAACTCGACCAGCACGCTGCAGCGACGCGTGGTGTTCGGGCTGGACATGGACGGCATCGAGGACATCGCGGTCCAGGGTGCGCACCTGTGCAAGAAGTTCGAGGAGCGGATCCCGGAGACGAACGTCTTCTACGAGTACTCCCCGGAGTCCTACACCGGCACCGAGCTCGAGTTCGCTGTCCGCGTCTGCAACTCCGTGCTCGAGGTGTTCCAGCCGACCGCCGACAAGCCGGTGATCATCAACCTGCCGGCGACCGTTGAGATGGCCACCCCGAACGTCTACGCCGACTCCATCGAGTGGATGAGCCGCAACCTCAACCACCGCGAGCACGTCGTCCTCTCGCTGCACCCCCACAACGACAGGGGTACGGCGGTCGCGGCCGCCGAGCTCGGCTACCTGGCCGGCGCCGACCGCATCGAGGGCTGCCTGTTCGGCAACGGCGAGCGCACCGGCAACGTCTGCCTGGTCACCCTCGGCCTGAACCTCTTCACGCAGGGCATCGACCCGGAGATCGACTTCTCCGACATCGACGAGATCCGGCGCACGGTCGAGTACTGCAACCAGCTGCCGGTCCACGAGCGCCACCCGTACGGCGGCGACCTCGTCTACACGGCGTTCTCCGGCTCCCACCAGGACGCCATCAAGAAGGGCTTCGAGGCGCTCGAGCGCGACGCGGCGGCCGCCGGCGTCCCGGTGGCGGAGCACGAGTGGGCGGTGCCGTACCTGCCGATCGACCCGCAGGACGTCGGCCGCAGCTACGAGGCGGTGATCCGCGTGAACAGCCAGTCCGGCAAGGGCGGCGTCGCCTACGTCCTCAAGGCCGAGCACAAGCTGGACCTGCCGCGGCGCGCGCAGATCGAGTTCAGCCGCGTCGTCCAGCAGCACACCGACGCCGAGGGCGGCGAGATCGTCCCGGACGCGATCTGGGCGATGTTCCGCGCCGAGTACCTCGACCGCGAGGCGCCGCTCAAGCTCAACTCCGTGCACACCTCGTCGGCGGCGGGGGAGAAGGACGCGCTCGACGTCAACGTGTACGTCGACGGCGAGATGCAGTCGCTGCACGGCGTCGGCAACGGTCCGATCGAGGCGTTCGTCAACGCGATCAACGAGCTGCCGCAGGGCTGGGACGTCCGGGTGCTCGACTACGCCGAGCACGCGCTGTCGGCCGGCGGTGACGCCGTCGCGGCGGCGTACGTCGAGTGCCTCGTCCGTGACCAGGTCTACTGGGGCGTCGGCATCGACGCGAACATCGTGACCGCCTCGCTCAAGGCAGTGATCAGCGCGGTCAACCGCGTGCCAGCGGCAACCTGACCGTGAACGTCGTGCCCTCCAGGTGGGCGGAGCGGACATCGATCCGCCCACCGTGGGCCGCGACGATCGCCGCCACGATGGACAGGCCGAGGCCGGTGCCCTGGATGGCGCGCTGCTGGGCGGTCGAGGAGCGGAAGAACCGCTGGAACAGCTCTGCCTGCTCCTCGAGCGGGATGCCGATGCCGGTGTCGCTGACCTCGAGCCACGCCTCGTTGTCGTGCGCGCTGACGCGGCACTCGACGCGACCGCCGTCCTCGGTGAACTTGATGGCGTTGCCGACCAGGTTCACCAGCACCCGCTCGAGCTGGCCGCGGTCGCCGAGGACCAGGACCGGCTCGGGGCTGCCGACGTAGCTGACCTCGAGGTCACGGTTGCGCTGCAGCGGGCGGACCGCGTCCTCGGTCGATCCGAGGATCTCGGACAGGTCGATGGCGCCGCGCTCGAAGCGCAGCGCACCGGAGTCGAGGCCGCTGAGGGTCAGCAGGTCGTCGCACAGCGCGATCAGGCGCTGGCCGTTGCGCTGGATGCTCTCCAGCAGCGGCATCTGCTCGGGGGACGGTACGACGACGTCGCCGTCCTCGAGGATCTCGGTGTACCCGACGATGCTGGTGACCGGGGTGCGCAGCTCGTGGCTCACGGTGGAGACGAAGTCGTTCTTCGCCTCGTCGAGGCGGCGCATCCGCTCGACGGCGAGCCGCTCCTTCTCGAGCGCGGACACCAGCATCTCCTGGCTCGCGCGTGCCTCGGTCACGTCGCGGCCGACACAGAAGTAGCCGACCCGCGCGGCGAACGCGTCCGCCGCGACGCTAAGTGTCATCGACACCGTGTGATGGCGGCCGTCCGCGCCGATCCAGGTCCAGTCGCGGGCGTTGCTCTCGCCGCCGGTCTCGAGCCCGGCGACCAGCTTCTCGAACTGCTCGGCGCGGGTGGCGCCCGGGCAGCGCTCCGTCACCTGGGCCGGGTCGAGCAGGTCGAGGAACGGCGTACCGATCTGGTCCTGCTGGTCGAGCCCGAGCAGGTTCGCCGCACCCGTGTTGAAGATCGTGATCGAGCCGTGCGGGTCGATGCCGATCATCGCGGTGCTGGCCGCGGCCTCGAGCATGTGCCGGTTCAGCCCGGCCGCGGTCCGCTCGGCGGTGAGATCGGTGCCGGTGAGGACGACGTGGGTCGGCCGGTCGTTCTCGTCGCGCACGTAGCTGGTGTTCCAGAGGACGCGGTAGCGCACGCCGGCCTTGGTCACGACGTCGGACTCACGACCGACCTGGGCGAAGGGGCCGGCCGGCAGACCGGCGGGGTAGCCGCTGGCGCCGGGCGGCGCGAACGGCAGGTCCCACACCTCGACGCCGACCAGCTCGGACTCGTCGAAGCCGGTGAGCGCGGTCGTGGCGCCGTTGACCCGGATGACCTCGCCGTACAGGTCGGTCACCATCACCAGCGCGGCGACGGTGTCGAGCGTGGCGCTGGTGAGCTTCTCGGCGGCCTCGACCTGGCGGCGCGCCTCGTACTCCGAGCTGGTGTCCTGCAGCTGCGCCGAGAACGTCGGCTCGGGCTCGGCGGTCAGCATCGAGACGGCGAGGTTCACCCGGGCGCCCCGCTTGTTCTGCAGCCCGCACTGGGACTTCCAGCCGTCCAGCCGGCCCTCGATGAGCCGCGACTGGATGAGGTCGAGCGGCTCGCGGGCGTCGACGTACTCGCCCAGCCCGCGACCGACGGGGGAGCCGGTGCCGCCGAGCAGCCCGGCCGCCGCGTCGTTGAGGTCGACGATCTCGAAGGCGGCGTCCTCGCCGCGGCGCAGCAGCAGCATGCCGACCAGCGACTCGGTGAAGTTGCGGCGGAACAGCAGCTCGCTGCGACCGAGCTGGTCGAGGGTGCGGTAGCGCTGGGCGACCACGATCGCCAGGGGGAGCGTGAGCAGGGCAGCGGAGAACACGTAGGCGTGCACGATGTTCGCGCTCGACACGACCCCGAGCCGGCCTCGGGCGTAGTCGGCTCCGAACGGTCCGTAGCCGTGGGCGCTCAGGTACGTCACGGCCAGGGCGAACCCGGTGAGCTCCCAGCTCACCGTGCGGAGGTCGAAGCGCAGCGCCGCCCAGACCAGGACCGGCATGGGGGCGAAGCTGAGCGAGAGGTTCTGCTCCGGGGCGAACACCACGATCGTCACGACGATGAGCGCCAGCACCTGGACCGGGATCTCCCAGCTGCGCACCGACGTCCGTCGCTTCGAGGCCATCGGCGTCATCGCCATCGGGACGATCGCCACGATCGCGGTCAGGTGCGAGGAGAAGAACGTGCGCCAGGTCTGCTCCCAGGCTCCGGTCGTGAGCACGAGGACGCCGACCCCGGCGATCGTCGCTGCGGCGCCGGCGCCGAGGGCGGCGGCGCCGACCAGCCGGCCGAACTCGCGCAGCGAGTCGAGCCGCGGCATCCGGCCGGTGCGCCGCACGAGGATCGAGCCGGCGATCAACGCCTCGGCGGCGTTCGCGACGCCGAACCACAGCGACAGGTCGATGTCCTGGCCGGCGGTCATGTTCGCGGCCGCGGTCACGATGAGCACCGCGACCCCGAGCAGCCAGTGCAGCCGGCGCGGCGCCAGCGCGACCAGGGCGACGGCGATGCCGGCCGCGGGCCACCAGGTGGCGATCTGCGACGCCTCCGGGCGGAAGAGGACGGCCCCGACACCGGCGGCGTAGGCCGCAGCGATCAGGACGACGGCCAGCGGCCAGCCCTGGAGGCCGCGGCCCGAGTACGACATGCGGGCCAGTGTGGGCCAGTTCACCCCCGGAGGGCGAGCCACCACGCCAGACGTCCGGGCCGCCGTAGGGTGGTCGGCATGCTGGTGTCGGAGCGGATCGGACAGTTCTTCTTCGAGACCGACACGGGCCGCGACCGGCTCGAGTTCACCGAGTACGGCGCTGGTGACGCGTGGGTCGTGCTGGTCCCCGGCGAGCTGATGCCCCGCCGCGTGCAGCAACCGCTGGCGCGCGCGTTGGCCGGCGCCGGCCTGCACGTGCTCAGCCTCGATCTCCTGGGTCACGGACGTTCTGATCGGCCAGAAGACCCTCAGGCTTACTCAGTCACGGCATTTGCCGAGCAGGTGGTCGCGCTGCTCGACCACGTCGGGGCCGCCCAGGCGGTCGTCGGCGGCACCTCGCTGGGCGCCAACGTGGCGCTCGAGACGGCCGCGATCGCGCCCGAGCGGGTCCGCGGGCTGATCCTCGAGGCGCCGATCCTCGACAACGGCGTGGAGGCCGGCGTGGTGGCCTTCGGGCCGCTGCTGCTCGCCGCCCGCTTCCTCCCGCTGACCGTCACGGCGGTACGCCGCCTGACCAGACCGGTCCCGCGCGGCATCGTGCCGTTCTGGGCCGGGGTCGGCCTCGACGCCCTCGACCAGCGGCCGGCGTCGGTCGCGGCGCTGCTGCACGGGCTGTTCTTCGGCCGGGCCGCGCCGTCGGCGCGCGAGCGCCGTCGGATCACGGTCCCGGCGCTGGTGGTCGGGCACCCGTTCGACCCCCTGCACTCGATGGCCGACGCCGTGATGGTGGCCGACGAGCTGCCGAAGGCGACGCTGGTGCGAGCCCGGTCGGTGCTCGAGTGGCGGTTCTCCCCGGACCGGCTGGACCGGGCGGCGGTCGACCTCGCGACGCGCTGCTGGAAGACGCCCCGGCGCGGGCGCCGCACCGGCGCCTGACCCCGAGGCACAATTGGCCAGTGCTCTACCGTGACGAGGCGATCGTGCTGCGCACCCACAAGCTGGGTGAGGCCGACCGCATCATCACGCTGCTGACCCGCAACCACGGCAGGGTCCGCGCGGTCGCGAAGGGCGTCCGCCGGACGACCTCGCGGTTCGGCTCGCGGCTCGAGCCGTTCACCCACGTCGACCTCCAGCTCGCCGAGGGCCGCAACCTCGACACGGTGACGCAGGCGGAGACGCTCACGCCGTACTCCAAGGGCCTCGGCCTCGACTACGACCGCTACACCGCCGGCACGGTGATGCTCGAGACCGCCGACCGGCTGGTCGCGGAGGAGCGGCAGCCGTCGGTGCAGCAGTTCCTGCTGCTGGTCGGAGGGCTGCGGGCGATGGTGGCGGGGGAGCACGGGTCCGGCCAGGTGCTCGACTCGTACCTGCTGCGCTCGCTGTCGGTCGCCGGCTACGCGCCGTCCTTCGACGGCTGCTCGCGCTGCGGCACGGTCGGGCCGCACCGGTGGTTCAACCCGTCGATGGGTGGCGTGCTGTGCGCGACCTGCCGGGTGCCCGGGTCCGCGAGCCCGGCGGCGGAGACCCTCACCCTGCTCGGCGCCCTGCTCGCGGGTGACTGGGCGGTCGTCGACGCCGCGGAGCCGCGGCACCTGCGCGAGGCGAGCACGCTCGTGGCGGCGTACCTCGCCTGGCACCTCGAGCGCGGCCTCAAGTCGCTGGAGTACGTCGAGCGCTGATTGCGAGCCCGGCCTCAGGTCACCCCTTCGGGTGCCGATCCTGTCCTCGACAGGAGATGTAGGAGGACCGGTGTCCGACTGGACTCGACGCAGCAGGTGGCTGGTGACCCAGCTCGTCTGGAACCGTGGCGAGCCCGATCCACGCGTCCTCCAGTCGACGTTCACGCTGCTCCTCGTCGCCGGCCTCGTGGTCCGCTGGATCGGTGAGGGCCCGGTCGGCCTGGTCTCCTGGCCGGTCGCCGGCGTCCTGATCTCGCTCGTCGGCGGGATCGCCGTCCTGTGGGTGCCCGCGCGGCACCTGCCGCTGATGTCGCGGTCGCTGGCGGTGATCCACATCGCCGGGGTCGGAATGCTGGTCGAGGGCTCCGCGCTCGGCATCGCCGCGCCCCTGGTGATGCTGCCGTCGATCTGGCTCGGTCTCGACCTCGGGATGCGTGGCGCCGCGATCGCCGTCGGTGCGGTCACGGCGTTCGTCGCGGTCCCGACCCTGATCACCGTGGGGACCGACCTGCTGACGGTGGAGCGGCTGCTGCTCCTCGTGGGCCTGGCGGGCTTCGGCGCGTTCTCCACGAGCGCCGCCCTGACCAAGGCCCAGACCGCGCAGGCGCAGGCCGAGGCGCGCGAGGAGGAGCTGGCGCAGGCGGTCCAGGTGATCGAGCGCAACCGGCGCTCGGCGCACGCGATCTTCGAGACGGTCGACATCGGCCTCGCGCTGCTCGACACCGACGGGGAGCCGCGCCTGATCAACCAGCCGCTGCTGGACTTCTCCGCGATCGCCTACCCCGACGGGGACCTCGAGCGTGCCTGGATCTTCGACGAGTCCGGCCGCAACCGGCTGTCGATCGAGGACGTCCCGACCTCGCGCGCCCGGCGCGGTGAGCAGTTCGACGACGCCCGCGTGTGGATCGGCGAGGACGAGCGTACCCGGCGCGCGATGTCGGTCTCCTCGCGGCGGGTGGAGGACTCCGACGGGAACTGGCTCGGCGCCGCCGTCTCCTACACCGACGTCACCGACTTCATGAACGCCCTGCAGGTCAAGGACGACTTCGTCGCGCTGGTCTCGCACGAGCTGCGCACCCCGCTCACCTCGATCATCGGCTACGTGTCGATGGACCTCGAGATGGACGAGCTCCCCCCGATGCTGCGCAAGCACCTCGAGATCGTGTTCCGCAACGCCCAGCGCCTCGAGCGGCTGGTCGAGGGCCTCCTCGAGGAGGTCGAGTACTCGGGGCGCCCGATGCCGCTGCAGAAGCAGGGCACCGACCTCGCGGCGATCGTCCGCGACTGCGTCGACGCCGCGCGCACCCACGCCCAGGATGCGGGGGTGACCCTCGATGCCGACGTGCCGGACACCCTCGCCTTCACCGGCGACCCCCAGCGGCTCGCCCAGCTCGTCGACAACCTGGTGTCCAATGCGCTCAAGTACAACGAGCCCGGCGGCACCGCCCGCGTGGTCGCGGGGGTCGAGGCGGGCTCCGTCGTGATCCGGGTCAGTGACACCGGGATCGGGATCGCGGCCGAGGACCATCCACACCTGTTCACGCGGTTCTTCCGCACCTACGAGGCGAACCGGCGCGCGATCCAGGGTGCCGGGCTGGGCCTGTCGGTGAGCAAGTCGATCGTCGACGGGCACGAGGGCCGCATCGAGGTCGAGAGCGCGCCCGGTTGCGGCAGTGAGTTCCGTGTCGTGTTCCCCCTGCACGTCGCCAGCCTCGCCTCCTGAAGCGGTCGTAGGCTCCTGCCCGTGAAGCGCAGCGTCCGCCAGCCGACCCCGCACCCGTCCGGCGCCCGCCCGCCGGCGATCCCGAAGGAGCTGGTTCCCCGGCACGTCGCGATCGTCATGGACGGCAACGGGCGCTGGGCCAAGGAGCGCGGGCTGCCCCGCACCAAGGGCCACGAGCAGGGCGAGCACTCGCTGTTCGACGTCGTCGAGGGCGCCATCGAGATCGGCGTGAAGGCGGTGTCGGCGTACGCCTTCTCGACCGAGAACTGGTCGCGCTCCCCGGACGAGGTGAAGTTCCTGATGGGCTTCAACCGCGACGTGATCCGGCGCCGTCGCGACGAGATGCACGAGCTCGGCGTCCGCGTGCGGTGGGCGGGCCGGGCGCCGCGGCTGTGGAAGTCGGTGATCAGGGAGCTGCAGGTCGCCGAGGAGCTCACCCGCAAGAACGACGTGCTCACGCTGACGATGTGCGTGAACTACGGTGGCCGCGCCGAGCTCGCCGACACTGCGCGCAGCATCGCGCGCGAGGTCGCCGCCGGGCGGCTCGACCCGGAGAAGATCGACGAGAAGACGTTCGCCAAGCACCTCTACGTCCCCGAGCAGTCGAACGCCGACCTCGTGTGGCGTACGTCGGGGGAGCAGCGGCTCTCGAACTTCATGCTGTGGCAAGCCGCGTACTCCGAGCTCGTCTTTACCGACATACTGTGGCCGGATGTCGACCGGCGACACCTGTGGCGGGCGATCGAGATCTTCGCCAGCCGCGACCGGCGCTACGGCGGAGCCTGAGAGGAGAGCACCCATGGGCCACCTCGGGCGACGGGTGCAGGTCCTGCGGGAGCGGCTGCTGTTCACCGACGAGCCGGACACCGGGATCCTGCAGGGGATCTTCGCGCTGCTGTTCATGCTGGACCTGACGCTGCGCACCGTGGGCGGCTCGCCCGTCGACGCGGGCTCGTGGCCGGCGGCGGGCCTGGGGCTGGTGCTGCTCACGTGCGTCGCGGCCGTGGCCGTGCCCTGGCACCGGCTGCCGTCCTGGGCGGTCGGGATCCTGCCCGTGCTCGACCTCGCCGCGCTCGGCTTCTCGCGGATGTCGCACGACGGTGGCGGTGCCGGCATCCTCGCGGTCGTGCCCGCGCTGTGGCTGGGCCGGCAGTTCGGGCTCCGTGGCGCGGGCGTCGCCGTCCTCGGCACGGCCGCGCTGATCGCCGTACCCAACATCGCCTACCAGGGCCTCACCGGCGTGGGCGCCTCGCGCGCGCTGCTCATCGCGGTCGTCGCCGGCTGGTCGGCGCTGGTGATCGCGTACGCCCTGGACCGGCTCCGCGCCAGCCGCGACGCCGCGGAGGCCGCGCTCGCGACCCTGGAGGCGGAGCGGCGCTTCTCCGACGCGATCCTGGACACCGCCGACGTCGGCCTGGTCCTGCTCGCCGCCGACGGCACCTATCGCGGCGTCAACCGCCGGCACGAGGGCTTCATGCGGCTCGCGTTCCCCGACGGCCACCTCGGCCGCGCGGGCCAGACCGGCGAGGTGTACGACGCCAACGGCACCGCGCTGCTCGGTCGCGAGCAGATGCCGACGTACCGCGCCAGCCAGGGCGAGGAGTACGACGACGTGCGGATGTGGGTCGGCGGCGACCCGCTGACCCGGCGCGCGCTGTCGGTCTCGGCCCGCCGCGTGGCGTCGCCCGACGGGGAGTTCGCGGGGGCGGCGCTGGCGTACACCGACGTCACCGACTTCATGCGGCTCCTGCGGGTCAAGGACGAGTTCGTCGCCTCGGTGTCACACGAGCTGCGCACCCCGCTGACGTCGATCGTCGGGTACGTGAACATCCTGCTCGAGCGTGACGACCTGCCACCGGACGTCGTGTCCCAGCTCGAGGTCGTCGCGCGTAACACCGACCGGCTCAACCGGCTGGTGGCCGACCTGCTGCACACCGCGCGGGCGGCTGCCGGGCCGATGCACGTGGTGCGGACGCCCACCGACCTGGCCACCGTGGTGCGCGACTCGGTCGAGGCGGCGGGACCGGCCGCGGCCCGCGCCGGCGTCGCCGTCCAGGTCGCGGTGCCCAAGACGATGACGGTGATGGTCGACCAGCAGCGGATGGCCCAGGTCGTCGACAACCTGGTGTCGAACGCCGTGAAGTACTCGCTCCCGGGCGGGCTGGTGCAGGTCTCGCTCGGCCTCGACGCCGACCGCGTCGAGCTGTGCGTGATCGACAGCGGCATCGGGATCTCGTCGGCCGACCGGGACCGGCTCTTCAACCGGTTCTTCCGCTCCCGCCAGGCCGAGGAGCGCTCGATCCAGGGCGTGGGTCTCGGCCTCAGCATCACCAAGTCGATCGTCGAGAGCCACGGCGGCCGGATCGAGGTCGAGAGCGAGCTCGGCCAGGGCAGCGTGTTCCGGGTGCGGCTGCCTGCGGGGACCTAGAAGTCTCAGGCATCGCGCTCGCCGGCCGAAGAGTGTGAGGTGGGACCGGCGAGCATGGACACGCTCAGCAGCGCCAGGGAGCGCTGGCTGTCGACGTCGATGACCGATGCCCGGATCTTCCAGCTCGGCTTCACCGCGCTCTACCTCCTCGACCTCGGCCTGCGGTTCGCCTTCGGCGCGCGGTGGCCGTGGCTCTCCTGGCCGATGGCCTCCCTGCTGCTCATCGCGGTCCTCGCGGCCGTCACGCCGTTCCTACGCCCCGACCGCTCGGTCCACGCGCCGGTCGGCCTGGCCGTGCTCGACCTGGCGGCGGTCGGCATGGCGCGGCTCGACCCGGACCCCAGCAGCGGGCTGCTCATCGTCATGCCGGCGCTGTGGCTGGGCCGCGTCGCGGGCCGGCGGGGAGTGCTGATCAGCGTCGGCGCGGTCGTGCTGCTCGTGTCGATCCCGTCGATGCTCTACTCCGGGCTCGAGCCGGTCGAGACGGCCCGGGCGGTCCTCTACCCGGTCGTCGCGGGGGCCGCGGCCCTGGTGATGGCGGAGAGCATGGAGTGGATCGCCCACCAGCGCCGCGTGTCCGAAGCCATCTTCGACACCGTCGACGTCGGCCTGCTGCTCCTCGACGCCCGGGGCGGGTACGCCGGGATGAACCGCCGGCACCAGGAGCTCATGGAGGTCGGCTTCCCCGACGGGCACGCCGGGCGCGCCGGCCAGGTCGGTGAGGCGTACGACGCCGACGGCCGGACCCGGCTCGCGCCCGAGCAGTCGCCGAGCCACCGTGCCTCGCAGGGGGAGGAGTTCGACGACCTGCGGATCTGGATCGGCCGTGACGCGGAGGCGCGTCGGGCCCTGTCCGTCTCCGCCCGGGCGGTCCGCACCGAGAGCGGTGCGTGCGCGGGAGCGGCCCTCAGCTACACCGACATCACCGACCTGATGCGGGCGCTGCAGGTGAAGAACGAGTTCATTGCCCTGGTCTCCCACGAGCTGCGGACCCCGCTCACCTCGATCGTCGGCTACGCCCAGCTGCTCGAGGACGACCCCGGGCTGTCGGGCACCGCCCGGAAGCAGCTCGCGGCGATCGAGCGCAACGCCGAGCGCCTGCGCCGGCTCGTGGGTGACCTCCTCGACGTCGCCCAGCACGATGCGGGAGCGGTCGGGTTCGACCGGGACCGGATCGACCTGGTCGAGATCGTCCGCGACGCCGTCGACGCCAGGACCAGCGTGGCCGAGGGATCGGGCGTGGTGATCAGCCTGGCCGTCGCGGAGCGGGTGGTGATCGTCGGGGACGGCCAGCGGATCGCGCAGGTCGTCGACAACCTGGTGTCGAACGCCGTGAAGTACACCCTGTCCGGCGGCGCGGTCCAGGTGCGGCTGGCGGCTGAGGGCGGCCACGCGGTGCTCGAGGTCTCCGACACCGGCCTGGGGATCGACCCGGGCGACGTCGAGCACCTCTTCGACCGGTTCTTCCGGAGCCGGGAGGCCGAGAGCCGGGCGATCGCCGGTGCCGGGCTGGGCCTGTCCATCGCCAAGGACATCGTGGAGGGCCACGGCGGCCGGATCGAGGTCGAGAGCGAGCCCGGCCGGGGCAGCGTGTTCCGGGTGCGGCTGCCGGTGGGGACCTAGGAGCAGCCGCGGCAGGTGCCGAAGATCTCCAGGGTGTGGCTGACGTCGTCGTACCCGTGCTCGGCGGCGATCGCCCGCGTCCACCGCTCGACCGCCGGCCCCTCCACCTCCACGGTCGCGCCACAGCTGCGGCAGACCAGGTGGTGGTGGTGGGAGTCCGAGCAGCGGCGGTAGATCGCCTCGCCGTCCTCGGTCCGCAGCAGGTCGACCTCGCCGGCGTCCGCCAGCCGCTGCAGCGTCCGGTAGACCGTGGCCAGGCCGACGGTCTCGCCGCGCTGCCCGAGCAGGTCGTGGATCTCCTGTGCCGAGCGGAAGTCCGCGAACGACTCGAGCGCCTCGGCCACGGCCCTGCGCTGGCGCGTCGGGCGCATGCCCTGGGGATCAGTGCTCGTCATAGTGCTTCCCGTGTGGCGCGTGCCGGTGTCCGTCGTGCACGTAGTCGACATGGTCGCCGTGCGGCACCGCCACGTGGCCGCAGTCCTCCCCGTGCTGGTGCGGGTGCGGGTCGGTCTCCTGGTGCGCCACGGCAGGTACGACGGGGAACGGCTGCCGCAGGCGCTGCCGGCGCCGTGCCCAGATGCCGGCCGGCCAGGCCAGCACGAAGCCCGCGAGCGCGAGCAGCACGATCGTCGGTCCCGGGGACACCCGGGTATCGGGAGGGAAGGACGCCGCCAGCAGCAGGCCGCCGACGGAGGCGGCGGTGCCGAGGACCATCGCTGCCACGAGCGTGGTGCGGAACGACCGGCTCAGCTGCTGCGAGGTCGCGACCGGGACCACCATGAGCGCCGAGACCAGCAGCAGCCCGACCGTGCGCATCGCGACGGTGACGGTGACGGCCGCGAGCACCGCGACGAGGAGGTTGTAGGCGCGGATGTTGAGGCCGGCGACCCGGGCGAACTCCTGGTCCTGGGCGACCGCGAACAGCTGTGGCGCGAGCCCGACGCAGACCAGGATCACCACGGCCGCCAAGGCCATCGTGACGATCAGGTCGGTCCTCGAGATCGTGGTGATCGCGCCGAAGAGGAACTGGTTGAGTCGGGAGCCGCTCTCGTTGTCGAGACCGGTGATCAGCACGCCGCCCGCGAGACCGCCGTAGAAGAGCAGGGCGAGCGCGACGTCGCCGTTCGCGTGGCCGCGCTCGCGGATCACCTCGATCGCGATCGCCCCGGCGATCGCCACGATCACCGCGGTCCAGGTGGGGGAGGTGCCGGTGAGCAGCCCGATCGCGACACCGGTCACCGCGACGTGCCCGATGCCGTCGCCCATCAGCGCCATCCGGCGCTGCACGAGGTACGTCCCGATCGCCGGTGCGGCCAGGCCCGTGAAGACGGCAGCCAGCAGCGCGCGCTGCATGAACTGCATGTTGACGAGCTCCCAGTAGCTCATCTGTCCGTCCCCTCGATCAGGGAGGACACGTGCGGGGCGTGGTCGTGGTGGCCCGGCTCGTGGTGGTGATGGTGGTGGTGGCCGTCGAGGTGGGCGGTCGCGACCTGCTCACTCGCGAGCGGGGAGCCGTCGTACGCGATCCGGCCGTCGCGCATCACCACGGCGCGGTCGATCAGCGGGGCCATCGGGCCGAGCTCGTGGGCGACCAGGACGATCGTGGCGCCGCGCTCGGACATCGTGCGCAGGGTGTCGGCGAGCACCTGCTGGTTCGGCAGGTCGACCCCGGCCGTCGGCTCGTCGAGGAAGAACAGGTCCGGCTCACCGGCCAGCGCACGGGCGATCAGCACGCGCTGCTGCTGGCCGCCGGACAGCGACGACACGCTCTCCCGGGACCGGTGGGAGAGCCCGACCACGTCGAGCGCGTCCGCGATCGCGGCGCGGTCGGCGCGCCCGAGCGGTCGGAGCAGCTTGCGCCGGGTCAGCCGACCGGACGCCACGATCTCCCACACCGAGGCGGGTACGCCCGAGGTCGCACCGCCGCGCTGCGGCACGAACCCCACCCGCTGCCAGTCGTGGAACGACCCGAACGGCGTGCCGAACAGGCTCAGCGACCCGGTCGCCAGCGGCCAGAGCCCGGTCAGCGCCCGCACGAGCGTCGACTTGCCGGAGCCGTTCGCGCCCATCAACGCGACGAACTCACCGGAGTGGACGGTCAGGTCGATGTGCCGCAGGATCGGGCGGCCGGCGATCGCGACAGCGCCGTTGCTCAGCTCGACCACGGGGGGCTCGATGGCCGGACTGCTCAACAGCCGTTCGCCTCCTCGAGGGCGGACAGGTTCTTCTCCATCAGGGAAAGGTAGTCCTCGTCGGCCGTCTGGTCGGTGAGGCCCTCGACCGGGTCGAGCACGTCGACCTCCGCGCCGGTGTCGTCCGCGAGCTGCTCGGCGATCGCGGGGCTGACCAGCGACTCGTAGAACACGGTCGTCACGCCCTCATCCTCGATGACCTCATGGAGGTGCGCCAGGCCGGCCGGGGTCGGCTCGGCGTCGGGGGAGAGGCCCGCGATCGGCTCGAACTCGAGGCCGTAGCGGCCGAGGTAGCCGAACGCGTCGTGCGCCACGACGACCGTGTGCCGCTCGCAGTCGGCCAGGCCGTCGGCGTACGCCGCGTCGAGCGTCTCGAGGTCGCTGCGCAGGTCGGCGGCGTTCGCCTCGAAGTCGTCGGCGTGGTCGGGGTCGATCTCGGCGAGCCGCTCGGCGAGCTCGTCGCCGAGGTCGGCCATCAGCAGCGGGTCCTGCCAGAAGTGCGGGTCGGTGTCGCCGTGGTCGTGCTCCTCCTCGGCCTCCTCCTCGGCGTGCTCGTCGTCCCCGTGCGCGTGGTCGTGGTCGCCCTCGCTGGCCGGGCGCAGCTCGACCGCCTCGGACACGTCGAACGCCTCGCCGGTGGCCACGGTGTCGACGGCGTCGTCGACCGACGGCTGGAAGCCGTGGAGGTAGACCACCAGGTCGGCCTCGGCGACCGCGGCGGTCTCCTGCACGGTGAGCTCGAGGTCGTGCGGCTCGCCACCGGGGGCGGTGAGGTTCTCGACCTCCGCGTGGTCCCCAGCGACCCGCTCGGCGACGTACTGCAAGGGGTAGAACGCCGTCGCGACCTCGACCCCGTCGGCGGAGGAGGCGGAGTCGCCGAACGCCGAGCAACCGCTCAGCGTCGCGCTCAGGGAGAAGGCGACCCCGAGGGCCGCGACAGCGTAGATCTTCATGAGAACGATTCTCAGGTCAGTTGAGAACGATTGTCAATTCGGTTGGCGTCGAGACGAGCGCCGCGACGAGCCTCGAAGCCACCACCTACGCTGGGCGGCGTGCTGGTGGTGAACAGGTTCCGCGTGCCGGTGCCGGATGGCGAGGCGTTCCGGGGCGACCTGACGACCGCGCGCGACGCGCTGGCGGCGTGCCGGGGGTACCTCGGCGGGGAGATCGGGCGCAACGTCGACGACCCCGAGCTGTGGGTGCTCAGCACCAGGTGGGAGAACGTCGGGAGCTACCGGCGGGCGCTGTCGTCGTACGACGTGAAGCTGCACGCGGTGGCGACGCTGAGCCGGGCGATCGAGGAGCCGTCGGCGTACGAGTCCGCCGAGCCCGGGGCCGACCTCAACATCGCCGACGTCCGGTCGTTAGGCTGAGACCTTCGTCCACCGACCGGCAGCCAGCCGGCCGAGAACAAGGAGCTCACCCGTGGCCAAGCCGCCGCCGTCCACCGTCGACCAGGTCGTCTCCCTCGCCAAGCGCCGGGGCTTCGTGTACCCGTGTGGGGAGATCTACGGGGGCACCCGCTCCGCCTGGGACTACGGCCCGCTGGGCGTCGAGCTCAAGGAGAACATCAAGCGCCAGTGGTGGAAGTCCATGGTCACCATGCGCGACGACATGGTGGGTCTGGACTCGAGCATCATCCTGCCCCGCAAGGTGTGGGAGGCCAGCGGCCACGTCGACACGTTCACCGACCCGCTGACCGAGTGCCAGTCGTGCCACAAGCGCTACCGCGCCGACCACCTCCAGGAGGAGGTCGCGGAGAAGAAGGGCATCGAGAACCCCGACGACGTCGACCTGTCGACGGTCGCCTGCGCGAACTGCGGCACCCGCGGAGCGTGGACCGAGCCCCGGATGTTCTCCGGCCTGCTGAAGACCTACCTCGGCGTGATCGAGAACGAGGAGGGCCTGCACTACCTGCGGCCCGAGACCGCGCAGGGCATCTTCATCAACTTCGCGAACGTCGTGACCTCGAGCCGGCAGAAGCCGCCGTTCGGCATCGCCCAGATCGGCAAGAGCTTCCGCAACGAGATCACGCCGGGCAACTTCATCTTCCGCACCCGTGAGTTCGAGCAGATGGAGATGGAGTTCTTCGTCAAGCCGGGTGAGGACGAGGAGTGGCACCAGTACTGGATCGACGAGCGCACCAAGTGGTACGTCGACCTGGGCATCGACCCGGACAACCTGCGTCACTACGAGCACGCGCAGGAGAAGCTCAGCCACTACTCCAAGCGCACCGTGGACATCGAGTACCGCTTCCGCTTCGCCGGCTCCGAGTGGGGTGAGCTCGAGGGCATCGCGAACCGCACCGACTTCGACCTCTCGACGCACTCGAAGCACTCCGGCCAGGACCTGTCGTACTTCGACCAGGCCAACAACGAGCGCTACACGCCGTACGTCATCGAGCCGGCCGCCGGCCTCTCGCGCAGCCTGATGACGTTCCTCGTCGACGCCTACACCGAGGACGAGGCGCCCAACACCAAGGGCGGCGTCGACAAGCGCACGGTCCTCCGCCTCGACCCGCGCCTGGCGCCGGTCAAGGTGGCCGTGCTGCCGCTGAGCCGCAACGCCGACCTGTCGCCCAAGGCCAAGGACCTGTCGATGGCGCTGCGCAGCGCGGGCTGGAACGTCGACTTCGACGACTCCGGCGCGATCGGTCGCCGCTACAGGCGCCAGGACGAGATCGGTACGCCGTACTGCGTGACCGTCGACTTCGAGACCCTCGAGGACAACGCGGTCACGATCCGCGAGCGCGACACCATGGCGCAGGAGCGGATCTCGCTCGACGGCGTCACGACGTACTTCGCCGAGCGCCTCCTCGGCTGCTGATGAAGGCCCCGGCACTCGCTCTCGCGGTCAGTGCGGTCCTCGCGCTGGCCGGGTGCTCCACCGGCGGCGGGTCGGACTCCGCAGGCCCGTCCGCGTCCGCCACGGCGACGCCCAGCGCCACGCCGTACCTGCCGGTCCCGGCGGGAGTCACCCTGACCCCGCCGGGCAGCCAGCTGTCGGTGGGTGACGCGGCGTCGGTCGCCTACGAGCCGCGCCAGGACCAGGTCGGCGCGCTCGACATCACGGTGACCGCGCTCGAGACCACCAAGATCGAGGCGTTCTCGGCCTGGCAGCTGAGCGACGCTCAGAAGGCGTCCACGCCGTACTACGTGCGCGCGACCATCGAGAACGTGGGCGAGACCGACCTCGGTGGACGCCCGGTGCCGCTGTACGTCGTGAACGAGAACGACGTGCTTCTCGAGGCGACGCCGTTCGCGAGCTCGTTCAAGCCCTGCCCGAGCACGCCGTTCCCGGAGAAGTTCGGCCCGGGCGACTCCGCGGACGTCTGCCTGGTCTACCTCGCGCCCGACCGCGGCGAGCTGGAGGCGGTGAGCTTCCGGCCCGAGGAGACGTTCAACCCGATCACCTGGACGGGCGAGGTCGTGAAGTACCAGCCGCCGAAGCCCGAGAAGAAGCCCAAGGATTCGAAGAAGTCGAAGAACGGCTAGACAATAGGGACCATGCTCACGCTGGGGTCCCTGTCGGTCGACGTGCCCGTGGTGCTGGCCCCGATGGCCGGCATCACCAACGCGGCGTACCGCCGACTCTGCGCGGAGCAGGGCGCCGGCCTCTACGTCTGCGAGATGATCACCAGCCGCGGGCTGGTCGAGGGCGACCAGCACACCAAGGACATGCTGGTGTTCGACGAGCTGGAGACCGTGCGCTCGGTCCAGCTGTACGGCACCGATCCCGTGTACGTCGGCAAGGCGGCCGAGATCCTCTGCGCGGAGTACGGCGTGGCGCACATCGACCTGAACTTCGGCTGCCCGGTCCCCAAGGTGACCCGCAAGGGCGGCGGCGGCGCCCTCCCGTGGAAGCGCGGGCTGCTCGGCGAGATCCTCGAGCACGCGGTCGCCGCGGCCACGCCGTACGACGTGCCCGTGACGATGAAGACGCGCAAGGGCATCGACGACGACCACCTGACCTACCTCGACGCCGGCCGGATCGCCCAGGAGTCGGGCTGCGCGGCGATCGCGCTGCACGGGCGGACCGTCGCGCAGGCGTACTCCGGCGAGGCCGACTGGGACGCGATCGCGGCCCTGGTCGCGCACGTCGACATCCCCGTGCTCGGGAACGGCGACATCTGGGAGGCCGCGGACGCGATCCGGATGGTCGAGCAGACCGGTGCCGCGGGCGTCGTGGTCGGGCGCGGCTGCCTGGGCCGGCCGTGGATCTTCCGCGACCTGGCCGCGGCGTTCTCCGGCGAGGAGGTCGCGACGCTGCCGACGCTCGGCGAGGTGGCCGCGATGATGCGCCGACACGCCGAGCTGCTGTGCCAGAACATGGGGGAGGAGCGGGGCTGCAAGGAGTTCCGCAAGCACGTCTCGTGGTACCTCAAGGGCTTCGCCGCGGGCGGCGAGATGCGCCGCTCGCTGGGGCTCGTCGACAGCCTCGCGGCCCTCGACGCACTGCTCGCCGGCCTGGACCCGGCCGAGCCGTTCCCCGTCGCCGAGCTGGGCACTCCGCGGGGCCGCCAGGGCTCGCCGCGCGAGCGCGTCGTGCTCCCGGAGGGGTGGCTCGAGGACGCCGACGGCAGCGGCTACCACCTGCAGGAGGACGCGAACGAGACCACCGGCGGGTGACCCCTCGGTGAGCAGACCCACACGGTTTTAACCATTGTCGATTCTCCCAGTTGACTTTGGGTGTGGTTGACTCGGCCGGGTCGTTGCCATTTCGTGACCTTTCGGGAGGTCACTCCGGCGGCGGCGCACCCCCGTAAGCAACAGCAAAGGATCAGCGCTGTGGCAGAACATCGCCACAAGCGGGAAACCACTGCCCGCCGAAAGCCGCGCGCCGCACTCGTCGCCGGACCGCTCGCCGTGATGGCGACCGTCTCAGTCGTGACCCTCGGCGTGTTCGCCGCGGACCCCGACGCCCGTGACCTGGTCGCCCAGGACACCTCGGCGGACCTGTCCGCCGGGCTGCTGGCCCGCGACACCGTCTCCCGGGCCGACTCCCGCGTGGAGGCGAAGGAGCTCCAGAAGGCCTTCGACAAGAACGCCGAGCTCGCCGCCACCGTGCTGGCCGTGAAGCGCGCCGACACCAAGCTCTGGACGACCGCGCCGCTCAACCTCTGGACCGCGTCCGGCAAGGACGCCGAGCAGCGCGGTGAGATCGCCGCCGGCAAGTCGGTGCTCATCACCGGTCGCAAGGCCGACGGCCGGGTCGAGATCGTCGTCGACGGCGAGGCCCGCTGGGTCACCGAGGGCTACCTCTCGGAGGACAAGCCGCTCGCCGCGGCCGCCGGCCTGTCGATGGAGCCCTGCCCCGACCCGGGCGTCGAGAGCGGGCTGACCGACGACGCCGTCTACCTCTACCGCTCCGTGTGCAACGCGTTCCCGCAGATCACGTCGTACGGCGGCTGGGACGGCCACGGCGAGCACTCCTCGGGTCGCGCGATCGACATCATGACCAGCGACGAGGCGCTCGGCGACGCGATCGCGGCGTTCCTGCTCGAGCACGCGGGCGAGCTGAACCTCTACGACATCATCTGGCGCGGCGAGATCTGGACCTCCGTGCGGTCGTCCGAGGGCTGGCGGGCGTACGGCGACCACGGGTCGGTCACCGCCAACCACTACGACCACGTGCACGTGGCCACGAACGGCTGACGCTCAGCGGACCTCAGTGGTCGCGCAGGAGTGACCCGGCCCCGCTGACCTGGTCGGCGATGCCGTGCTCGCGCAGCGCGTGCCACAGCGTGGCGGCGTTGATCGCGACGACGGGCTTGCCCAGCGCGGCCTCGAGCCGGTCGGCCTGGGCGACGAACGACAGGTTCGTGCCGACCTGCACGACCGCCTCCACGTCGGGGCCGTCGAGCTCGGCGACCATCGCGTCCAGCCGCGTCTCGTCGACGCGGGCGATGTCCATCGCGCTGGGGCAGCGCAGGCCGGTGATCGCGGCGACGTCGAAGCCGGCCTCGGTGAAGAACCGCCCGACCTCGACGTCGGCGATCGGCTGGTACGGCGAGAACACCGCGATCCGGCGTACGCCGAGGGTCTGCAGCGCGGCGCGGCAGGCGCTGGCGCCGGTGGTGACGGGCAGCCCGGTGCGCTCCTGGAGACGCCGCTCGAAGGCCGCGTTGCCCTCGACGCCGCCCCAGAACGTCTCCGCCGACATGCCCATGACCATCCGCTCCGGCTCCGCAGTCAGCACGTCGCGCACCGCGACGTCGATCGAGGCGCGGATCTGGCCGAGCAGGGCCTGGAAGTCCTCGTCGTCGTTCATGACCGGGTTCTCGATGTACATCGAGCCGGCGCGGAACGCGACGCCCTCGATGCCGGCTCGCCAGTAGTCGTGCTCGACAACGGTGTTGGTGCTGGGCACGACGACGCCGAACACGGCGCGGGGTCCGACGACGTTCGTCATCGCGTGGCCTCCATCAGGTGCAGGTCGACCGCGCGGTGCGCGCGGGCGCGGGCGGTCGGGCGGTCGAGGAGCAGGGCGTCGACGAGCAGGGGCGAGACGATCGCCGCGACCGCGTCGTCGGCGGCGGTTCGGGGTACGCCGGCGTCGC
This sequence comes from Nocardioides sp. SR21, assembly GCF_022761125.1. Taxonomy (GTDB): domain Bacteria; phylum Actinomycetota; class Actinomycetes; order Propionibacteriales; family Nocardioidaceae; genus Nocardioides. Next base: position 24,484 of record NZ_JAKWJR010000016.1, read on the forward strand.
GGAGCACGGCCTGGACGGGGGCCAGGAGGTACTCGACGTAGCGGTGCCGGAGGTCGGCGTCGGCGCCGACCAGCGCCTGGAGGAACGCCGCGACCGGCTTGTCGCGCAGCCGGTTGCAGAGGGCGTCGACCTCGGTGTGCAGGTCCTGGGCCAGGTCCCCGGACGGCTCGTGCCGTGGGCTGGGTGCGACATCGATGAGCGCGGCGAGCACCGCGGTCGGGGTCGGCCAGTGCCGGTAGATCGTCGAGCGGGACACGCCCGTGACCTGGTGGAGACGCTGCGCGGTGAGCGCGCCGACGCCTTCGGTGAGCAGCAGGTCGAGCGCGGCGGTGAGCACCGTCGCGGTGGTGTCGCTCGCCGGGCCCGCGGGCCGTCCAGTCTTCGTCACAGTGAAAACGATACAAGATGTACCGGCAATGTGATACCAATACATCTTGTATCGGTAAGTCATCTACCCGAGGAGCCTCATGCGCCCCCATGTCGAGACCGTCGACGAGCGTGACCTGATCTGGCACATCGCCGAGTTCGAGCACGCCACCGGCACCGCCAAGCAGCGCAACCTCTGCTACGACGAGGAGGACGGGTCGGCCTCGCTCAAGGTGCACTTCACCAGCGACTGGAGCCGCCCCGCGGGCGTCCACGACGCCGAGACCGAGTGGTACGTGCTCGAGGGTGAGGTGCGCATCGGCGACACCGTGCTCGGCCCGGAGGGCTACTGGCACGCCGCCGCGGGCGTGTGGACGCCGGAGCTCGAGGTCGCCGACGGCACCGTCGTGCTGCTCTTCCGCGAGTTCGGCGACTGGAGCTTCACGCCGTGCGACGAGAGCCTGCCGTCGGTCCGCGAGGACCAGAAGCTGATCGTGCTGCAGGTCCGCGACATGCCGTGGATCGACGTCGTCGACGGCAGCCCGATGCGCTTCGACCTCGGCGGCACCCCGGTGCCCGGCCTGTACATCAAGCTGCTCCACCGCGACGAGAAGACCGGCTTCTACACGCGCCTGATCAAGGCGAAGCCGGGCTGGGTGGAGCACCCGCTCGCGCACCACCCCTGCAGCGAGGAGGCCTACTGCCTCGAGGGCGGCTTCGACTACAGCTTCGGCAAGATGTGGCCGGGCACGTACTTCTGGCGCCCGCCGCTCGTGCGTCACGGCGACTTCACCGCCGACGCCGAGCTCGGCTGCACGTGGATCCTGCGCTCGGACAGCGACCTCGTGGACTGGTACACCGACGACGCGCGCATCGAGATGCACGGCACGCCCACCAACTGGGGCGAGGGCTACCCGCACAGCGCGGCGCCGCGACCGGTCCAGCCGGTGCGTTCGCGGAGCCTCGGTCCCTGGGCGGACCCGACCTACCAGTGAGGTCGTAGCTCACCACTAGGGTGGCGCCGATGGACGATCTGTACGACGGCGCCGCCCGGGAGCGGCTCGTCCCCGAGCCGCCGAAGCGGGTCGACGCGCCGGTGCGCACGCCGTTCGAGCGGGACCGCGCCCGGCTGGTCCACGCGGCGTCGTCGCGCAGGCTCGCTGCCAAGACCCAGGTGGTCGGGCCGCAGAGCGACGACTTCGTGCGCAACCGGCTCACCCACAGCCTGGAGGTCGCCCAGGTCGCGCGGGACCTCTCCCGCGCGCTGGGCAGCCAGCCCGACATCGCCGAGACCGCCGCGCTCGCCCACGACCTCGGCCACCCGCCGTTCGGCCACAACGGCGAGCGGGTGCTGGCCGAGCTGGGCGAGGCGTGCGGCGGCTTCGAGGGCAACGCGCAGACGCTGCGCATCCTGACCCGGCTCGAGGCGAAGACCGACGGCGCCGGGCTGAACCTCACCCGCGCCACGCTCGACGCCTGCACGAAGTACCCCTGGCCGCGGCCCGGCCCCGGGCTGGTGAAGTTCGGCGTCTACGACGACGACCGCCCGGTGTTCGACTGGATGCGGCAGGGCGCGCCGGGGGAGCGGCAGTGCCTCGAGGCGCAGGTCATGGACCTCGCCGACGACGTCGCGTACTCCGTCCACGACGTCGAGGACGGAGTGGTGGCCGGCCGCGTCGACCTGACGTCGTTCGACCCGACGGCGGTGTGGCAGGCGGTCCGCGAGTGGTACCTCCCGGACGCCGACGACGCGACCCTCGACGAGACGCTCGCCGGCCTCCGGGGCGTGGGCAGCTGGCCGACCGCGCCGTACGACGGCAGCCGGCGCTCGCTGGCCGCGCTGAAGAACCTCACCAGCGACCTGATCGGTCGCTTCTGCGGAGCGGCCCAGCGCGCGACGTTCGACGCCAGCGCCGGGCCCTTCGTGCGGTACGCCGCCGACCTCGTCGTACCCGAGCAGGCCCGGCTCGAGATGGCGGTGCTCAAGGGCATCGCCGCGCACTACGTGATGCGCGCCGACGACCGGGTCGCGCTGATGGAGCGCCAGCGCGAGCTGCTCGCCGAGCTCGTCGAGCTGCTCGTGGACCGCGGACCGGACGCGCTCGACCGTCCGTTCGCCGACGACTGGCATGCTGCCGCCGACGACGCCGCCCGGCTGCGGGTCGTGCTCGACCAGGTCGCCTCGCTGACCGACCAGAGCGCGGTCGTCCGGCACACCACGCTGAAGGAGCACCCGTGACCGACCGCCTCGTCTGGCTGCCGTTCGAGCCCGCCCTGCTCGGCGACCCGCCGGAGGGGCTGCGCTACGAGGTCGTCGACCCGACCGAGCACGTGCCCGACAGCGTGACCGACGTCCGTTTCTACGTGCCGCCGTACCAGGTCGGCCCGCGGGTGGCCGAGGTGCTGCCGCGGATGGCGAGCCTGGAGGTCGTGCAGACGCTGACCGCCGGCGTCGACAACGTCCGAGCGCAGATCCCCGACGGCGTGCTGCTGTGCAACGGCCGCGGCATCCACGACACCTCGACCGCCGAGCTCGCGGTGACGCTGACGCTGGCGAGCCTGCGGGGCGTGCCCGGCTTCGTGCGCGACCAGGATCGCCACGCCTGGAACACCGGCTGGCACCCGGCGCTCGCCGACAAGCGTGTGCTCCTCGTCGGGTACGGCGCGGTCGGCGAGGCGATCGAGCGCCGGCTGCTGCCGTTCGAGGTCGAGGTGGTCAAGGTCGCGCGCAGCGCCCGCGACGGGGTGCACGCGATCAGCGAGCTGCCCGGGCTGCTGCCGCAGGCGGACGTCGTGATCCTCGTCGTCCCCCTCACCGACGAGACCCGCGGCCTGGTCGACGCCGGGTTCCTGGGCGCGATGAAGCAGGGCGCGCTGCTGGTCAACGTCGCCCGCGGCGCGGTCGTCGACACCGACGCGCTGGTCGCGGCGCTGCACGCCGGCCGGATCTCCGCCGCGACCGACGTCGCCGACGTCGAGCCGCTCCCGGAGGACCACCCGCTGTGGGACGCGCCCAACCTCCTGGTCTCCCCGCACGTCGGCGGCGCGAGCAGCGCGATGTGGCCGCGCGCCCACCGGCTGGTCCGCGACCAGCTGCACCGCTACGCCGCCGGCGAGGAACTTGTGAACGTCATGTCCGGCGCCTACTAGCCCCGACATAGACTCCGCGACGTGGCAGGCCGGATCCGCGAGGAGGACATCGCCGAGGTGCGCGAGAAGACGCGCATCGACGACGTCGTCTCGCAGTACGTCACGCTCCGCAACGCCGGCGGCGGCTCCCAGAAGGGGCTTTGCCCGTTCCACGACGAGAAGTCGCCGTCGTTCCACGTCACCCCGGCCCGCGGCTTCTTCCACTGCTTCGGCTGCAACGAGAGCGGCGACGTCATCAGCTTCCTGATGAAGATCGACGGGCTCACGTTCACCGAGACCGTCGAGCGGCTCGCCGAGAAGGCCGGCGTGATGCTGCGCCGCGAGGAGGGCGGGCTGGACGGGGGCCGTGACGACCGCCCCAAGGGCCCGCCGCGCCAGCGCCTGATCGAGGCCAACCGGGTCGCCCAGGAGTACTACGCCGAGCAGCTCGCGACCCCGGACGCCCTGGCCGCCCGGCAGTTCCTGTCCGAGCGCGGCTTCGACCAGACCGCGGCGGCGACGTTCGGCATCGGCTTCGCGCCCCGCGACGGCGAGGCGCTGTTCAAGCACCTCAAGGGCCGCGGCTTCAGCCAGGAGGAGACCGTCGAGGCGGGCCTGGTCGCGATCGGCCGCTCGGCGTACGACCGGTTCCGCGGCCGGCTGCTCTGGCCGATCCGCGACGCTCCCGGCGACACCATCGGCTTCGGCGCGCGCCGCATCTTCGAGGACGACCGCATCGAGGCGAAGTACCTCAACACCCCCGAGACCAAGATCTACAAGAAGAGCCAGGTGCTCTACGGCATCGACCTGGCCCGTCGCGAGATCGCGAAGTCGTCGCAGGCGGTGATCGTCGAGGGCTACACCGACGTGATGGCCTGCCACCTCGCTGGCGTGGGCACGGCGGTGGCGACCTGCGGCACCGCCTTCGGCGACGACCACTCGCGGGTGCTGCGCCGCTTCCTGCACGACCACGAGGAGTTCCGCGGCGAGGTGATCTTCACCTTCGACGGCGACGCGGCCGGCCAGAAGGCGGCGATCCGCGCGTTCGGCGGCGACCAGAACTTCGTGTCCCAGACGTACGTCGCGGTCGAGCCGGACGGCCTCGACCCGTGCGACCTGCGGATCAAGAAGGGCGACGCCGCGGTGCGCGAGCTGGTCGCCCGGCGGGTTCCGCTGTACCGCTTCGTGCTCGCCAACATCGTCAGCAAGTACGACCTCGACCGTGCCGACGGCCGCGTCGACGCGCTGCGCGAGAGCGCGCGGCTGGTGTCGAGCATCCGCGACAGGTCCAAGGTCGACGCCTTCTCGCGCGAGATCGCCGGGATGATCGGGGTCGACGTCGACGAGGCGCGCGCCGAGGTCCGCCGGGCCGCCAACCGCAAGCCGAGCCAGGACCCGCGGGCGGCGGCCGCCCCGGAGCAGCCCGCGCCGCCGCGCTCCGCCGTACCGAACCTGCGCGACCCGCGGTTCTCGCTCGAGCGCGAGACCCTGAAGCTCGTCGTCCAGCACCCGATGACCATCGGTCGCGCCACCTCGGAGATCGGGCCGAACGACTTCACGCACCCGACCTACCGGGCGGTCTGGGAGCTGGTCGCCGCCGCAGGTGGCCCCGGCGCCGGCGCCAACGACCCGGGCTGGGTGACCCGGCTGCGCGACGCCGCGGGGGAGCCCGCGGTCGGCTCGGCGGTCAGCGAGCTCGCGGTCGAGCCGCTGAAGAAGGAGCCCGACGCGGCGTACGTCGCCCAGCACGTCTTCGCGCTGATGGAGCTGACCACCGCCCGGCGGATCAACGCGATCAAGTCCAAGCTCCAGCGCACCAACCCCGTCGAGCAGGCCGACGAGTTCAACAAGATGTTCGGCGAGCTCGCCGCTCTCGAGGCGCACCGCCGGATGCTCCGCGACCGTCTCGGCGGGTCGGCCCAGTGAGCCTCTTCCGGCGTGAGCGGCCACCGATCCGCGTCGAGCGCGGGGAGCGGCTGCTGGCGTACTCCGAGGCCGCCGAGGCGACGGTCGGAGGCACCCGCGACGCGCTGTACGTCGTCCGCGGGCTCGGCACCCGGTCGCTCGGCCTCGAGGAGACCGACCGGATCCCGTGGGAGGACGTCCAGGCGGCCGACTGGGACGTCGACGAGGGCGTCCTGCGGGTCAGCGAGGTCGGCTCGTGGGGCGAGGTCCGGCCCGTCCACACGTTCACGCTCACCGAGCCCGGCCCGCTGCTGCAGCTGGTGCGCGAGCGGGTCACCGCGAGCATCGTGCTGCAGCGCCACGTCCCGATCACCGGACGCCGCGGCGTGCGCGTGATCGCCCGCCGGGCGCCCCACGGGCGCGACCCGGTGCGCTGGATCTACGAGTACGACGAGGGCGTCGACCCCGACGACCCCGCCGTACGAACCGCCGCCGCCGAGGCGCTGGCAGCCGCGCAGCTCGAGGTCGGGACCGTCTAGGACGGAAACCGGGACCTCAATTTTCCCTCTGCGATGCCGATTGCTAATCTGTGCGGGCTGCACCGATCCCCTGTAGCTCAGTTGGCAGAGCGCTTGACTGTTAATCAGGATGTCGTTGGTTCGAGTCCAACCGGGGGAGCAGAGAAAGAGGGCCTGGCCTGCGGAGACGCACGCCGGGCCCTCTCGTCATTTCCAGGCGTCGTCCAGGGCCTCCCGGGGAGGGCGACCGTACTTCCGGCCGTAGTAGGCGGCGAAGCGAGCCGTGTTGGCGAAACCCCAGCGCCCGGCGATGGACGGGACGCTCGCGACCGCCGGGTCGGCGTCCCGGAGGTCGTCGTGGGCGCGGTCGAGCCGGACCCGGCGCAGGTAGGCCGTCGGGGTGGTGCCGAGGTGCCGGCGGAAGGCGAGCCGGACGGCGCGGGGAGTGACGTGGACGGCGCGAGCGATGTCGACGATGCTGATCGGCTGGTCGGGGTTGGCCTCGATGAAGGCGGCCGCGCGCCTGACGGTCGCCGGATGAGCGTCGTGCCGGTCCTCGGTCGTGGGGTCGAGGACCGCCGTGTTGGGGAACACGGCCAGCGCCGATGCTGCGAGCAGGCGGGCCGCGGAGTCGGTCACCAACGGGGAGGACCACGCCTCGGACCGATCGTCGACGTGGGAGCCGAGAGCGTCCGACAGGCGCCACAGCAGCGCTGCCATCTCGGCGGAGTGAGGGCGGCTCGACAGCAGCTGCACGGGCGGGCCCGCGTCGGGGCTGACGCCGGCGACCTCGTCGAGCAGGTCCGGTTCCAGCACGATGACGTCGAAGTCGGTGTGCTCCAGCCGGACGGCCCACGTCCGTCCGACAGGGATCGGGTGGAACATCTCCCCGGGGTGGTAGCGGACGGTGTCGTGCCCGCAGGTGTAGTCGACGGTTCCGCTCCGGACCCGGACGAGGACGACGCTCGTCAGCGGATCGGCGCTGCCCGAGAGCCCCATGTTGAACGTCGCGCGGTCGAGGCGGGCGCGACCCACCGGGGTCACGGCGAATCGCAGCATCGTCCCGCCGCCGTCGATGCGCATCCGCATCGCGGTGTACTGGTCGCGGTACATCTGGCTGGCCACGTCGGGCTCCGTGGTCTCGAAGATCTCGGGCATGGCCGTTCCCTCCTCACGTCCGGGCGCCCGAGATGGACTGCTACTCGCCCCAGCCCGTGGGGAACACCTCGAACGGTGCGGCGAACGCGACACCGAGCCGCTGCCCGGTCTGCCGACCGAAGCCCTCGAGGAGCTCCCGCGGACTCCCAGTGTCTCACTCCAGGCCGTCGATGGAAGCCCTGTGTGACTCCCGGGACTCGACGCAACCAGTTCGTGCCGACCTGGCTGGGTCGAGGGCCCTTCGAGTCGACCGGTGACGCTCGCGCGCTAGTCGCCCCAGCCCATCGGGAACACCTCGAACGGCGCGGCGAAGGCAACGCCGAGCCGCTGCCCGGCCTGCCGGGCGAAGCCCTCGAGGAACTCGCGCGGGTCCCAGTTCTCCCAGCCCAACCCCTCGATGTAGGCACGGTGTGCCTCCAGGGACTCGACGCCGGCGTCGAAGGTGTCGGTGGTGTCGACCGCGTGCCCGGACAACGGCGATCCGGCCGCCCAGACCGCGCGCACCCCGCCCCAGGGCTCGAGCCCGTCGGTGAGCTGCTCGGGGAACACCCAGCGGTTGCCGGCGTCGCGCACCGCGTCGACCACCGCGCGGCCGGTCGCGATGTGGTCGGCCTGGTTGAGGTTCACCCCGCCCCAGGTGTCCCGGAAGTTGCCGGTGATCACGATGTCGGGGCGGTGCCGGCGTACGACGTGGGCGATCTCGCGGCGCAGCGGGACGCCGTACTCGAGGATCCCGTCGGGCTGGCGCAGGAAGTCGACCTCGGAGACGCCCACGATCCGTGCGGACTCCACCTGCTCGGCCTCGCGCACGGTCCGGCACGCGTCGGGGGCCATGCCGTCGATGCCGGCCTCCCCGCTGGTCACCATGCAGTACGTGACGGTCTTGCCCTGGCCGGTCCAGCGCGCGATCGCGGCCGCGGCGCCGAACTCCAGGTCGTCGGGGTGCGCGACCACGCACAGCGCGCGGTCCCAGTCCTCGGGCAGCGGCTCGAGCTTCTCGATCTCCATGCCACGAGCATGACACCCGACGTGACAGGCTGGCGCGCCTGACGCGGTACGCCGACCTCGCACTCCGGCCGCCGTCCGCCAGCAACCGCTGGAGCACGCTGGAGCCGGTGAAGACCCGCGCCTACCGCCGGTGGCGGACGCCGCGTTCGAGGTCTGGACCGACTACGCCCCGCTGGCCGAGGACCCGCCGGTCCGGTAGGAACACCGTGGCCCACGGATGGGTACCGCCCCCGCATGGGCGAGATCCGAGTCGGCATCTCCGGATGGACCTACCCCGGCTGGCGCGGCGACTTCTACCCGAAGGGCCTGCCGCAGCGGCGCGAGCTCGGCTACGCCGCCGAGCGGCTCGACACCGTGGAGATCAACGGGTCGTTCTACTCGCTGCAGCGGCCGACGTCGTACCGCGACTGGCGCGAGCAGGTGCCCGGCAGCTTCCGCTTCGCGGTGAAGGGCGGCCGCTACGTCACCCACCTCAAGCGGCTGCGCGACGTCGAGGCGCCGCTCGCGAACTTCTTCGCCTCGGGCGTGCTCGAGCTCGGCCCGACGCTCGGGCCGTTCCTGTGGCAGCTCCCCGAGCGGCTGGAGTACGACGCGCGCCTGCTCGCGGACTTCTTCGACCTGCTGCCGCGGACCGTCGGCGAGATCGCCGCGCTCGCCCGACGCCACGACGCGAAGCTGCCCGAGGACCGCGCGATCACGCGGGCGCCGCGTGGGCTGGCGGGGGAGCGGGTGCGGCACGCGCTGGAGTTCCGCAGCGCGACGTACTGCACCGACCAGGCGTTCGCGCTGCTGCGCGAGCACGACGTCGCGTGCGTGATCGCCGACAGCGCCGGGCGCTGGCCGATGGCGGAGGCAGTCACCAGCGACCTGGTCTACGTGCGCCTGCACGGTGACACCGAGCTCTACACGAGCGGCTACTCCGACGCAGCGCTCGAGCGCTGGGCCGAGCGGTGCCAGGGCTGGGCGGAGCAGGCCGACGTGGTCGTGTACTTCGACAACGACGCGAAGGGTTTCGCGCCGCACGACGCGGTGAAGCTACGCGCGGTCCTGGAGCAGCGCGGCCTTCTGCTCCCGGGTCCGCTGCAGGTCGAGCATGGCGGCCGCCGCTGACGCGACTGCCTCGGCCTCGCGCGCCTTCGCCTCGGCCTCGGCGACGGGGTCGGAGTCGGTGACCTCCTCCCGCGCCTGGGCCGCCTCCTCGCGCACCCGCCGGTCGTCCTTCACGGCCTTCTTCACCTGGCGGTCGGTCTCCTTCAGCGAGGCCCGCAGCGCCTTGGTGCTCATCGTGGCGGCCAGCTTGCGCCGCTGGACCTCCGGGTCCCACCGGACCGACGGCCACTCGGGATCCATGTCGATCAGCGTCTGGGTCAGGATCTCGGTGATCGCCAGCCGGGCGTACCACTTGTGGTCCGCCGGTACGACGAACCACGGCGCCGCCTCGGTCGACGTGCGCCGGAAGACGTCGGCAAAGGCCTCTTGGTACTCGTCCCACTTGCAGCGGGTGGGTACGTCGTTCTTGCTGTACTTCCAGTGCTTGTCGGGCCGGTCGAGGCGCTTCATCAGCCGCAGGCCCTGCTCGTCGTGGCTGACCACGAGTCCGAGCTTGACGACGGTCGTCCCGGACGCGACCAGGTCCGCCTCGAAGTCGTTGATCTCGTCGTACCGCTTCTCCCAGGTCTTCTGGGGGACCAGCCCGTCGACGCGGGTGACGAGCACGTCCTCGTAGTGGGAGCGGTCGAACACGCCGATGAACCCCGGCTCGGGCAGCTCCTTCTTGATCCGCCAGAGGAAGTGGTGCTCCCTCTCCTCGTCGGTGGGTGCGCCGAACGAGCGCAGCGCCACGCCCTGCGGGTCGACCTTGCTCATCACGTGCCGGGCGACGCCGCCCTTGCCTGCGGTGTCGAGACCCTGGACGACCACGAGCAGCGAGCGCCTGCCGCCCGCGCGGCCCTCGGCGAAGAGCCGCTCCTGGAGCTCGCTGAGCAGGTCGCCGCGCTCGTCGCAGAACCGGGCGGCTGCCTTCTTCCCGGCCTTCCAGCCAGGCTTGGCGGCCCGGTCCATGCCCGCGAGGTCGAAGTCCTCGTCCGCGCGCAGCAGGTCGCGCGGGTCGTCGCTCCACTGGGTCATCTCAACTCCCTCCGCCGGGGCGCGGGCGCCCGTCCGGGTCGAAGAGCAGCTCGTACAGCCGCGGCGCCCACACCAGCTGGGCCGCGGTGAGCTCGGGCGTGGAGAGCCGGCGCAACCGGCCGGGCGGTCGCTGGTGGTCGTGGTACCCGGCTGCGTACGCCGCTGCCCGCTCCTGCACTCGCCGCCGGCGCAACGCGTGACCCGGGATCCTCCCGCTCAGCGACTGCGGCACCGGCACCGGCCGCCGCGGCAGCCGGCGGCCGCGCCCGGCGGCGGCGTACCACTCGTCGAGGGCGTCGGCGCTCGCCACCATCGCGTCGAACAGCTCGTGCGGGTCCTCCGGCACGTCGTCGGGATGGCAGTCGAGGTGCTCGGCGGCCAGCGTGCGCAGCAGCACCCGGGGGAACGAGTCGACCGGTGCAGGCGCGCCCGCCTCGCCGCGGTCGTCCACGACCGTGCAGGCGATCTCGCTGTCGCTCGTCCAGGAGCGGCGGTTGAGGTTGTCGGAGCCGACGCTGGCCCAGCGGTGGTCGATGATGCACGTCTTCGAGTGCACGTAGACCGGAAGGCCGCTGTCGTTGGTCAGCCCGAACACGGCCACCCGGTCGCCGCCGGCCTCGATGATCTTCCTCATCGCCAGCGAGCGTCCGTAGAGCTGCGGGATCTCGGCGGCCGCACCCTCGCGGTCCGGCACGATCGGCAGGACCACGACCAGCCGGAGGTCGGGGTTGGCGCGGAGAGCGTCGGCGAAGTGGTCGCCGACCTCCTCCGACCAGAGGTACTGGTCCTCGACGTACACGAGGCGCTCCGCGTGGGCGATCGCCTTCGTGTTCCCGAGCATGACCGAGCGCTCGCCGTCCGGCGCGAAGTCGAACGACTTCGGGTAGATCACCGGGAACGTCCGCAGGATCTGCACGATCTCGTGCCCACCTGGGCGCGGTGGCGGGGGAGGAGCCTGCTCGCCGAGCGGCTCGGGCGACAGGTCCTCGCGGTGGAACAGGCTGGACGCGATCCGGCCCGGGTTGAGGGTCAGCGGGGTGCTGTCCTCCCAGCGCTCGCGGAACGTCGTCTCGACGTCGTGGACCGCCGGCCCCTGGATCGCGACCTGGACGTCGTGCCAGGCGGGCGTGGGGCCGTAGGCCCGTGCCAGGTCGACGGTCTGCCGGTCGCCCTGGTGCTTCGCGTCGTCGCGCCGGCCGTTGCAGAGGTCGATGCCGCCGACGTACGCCACGTCGCGCGTGGGGTCGTCGGCGTGCCGGATCACCACGAACTTCTGGTGGTGCGCGCCGCGGGTGCGGACCCGCATGTCACGCAGGCACTGGCCGCCGGCCTCGCCGATCTCCTCGCCCAGCTGGCGGTGCCGGTGCGCGCTGAACCCGAGCCGGTGCCAGTGCGAGCGCCACAGCAGACCGCGTACCTCGACCCCGCGGCGTACGGCGTCCACGAGCGTGCTGTTCAGCGTCGCGCGCGGGTCGTCGGTCAGCTGCTGGTCCGGGTCGCCCTGCCAGTCGGCGAAGTAGAACCGGTCGCCGGGCCCGAGCTCGCAGATCCGCTCGTACAGCTCGGCGAAGTAGTCGCGCCCGTGCACGAGGGCCCGGACCGTGTTGCCGGTGCTCCATGCCGTTCCGTCACCGCGCACCGCATCGATGGCGGTGTGCGGGTTCTCCCTCTCCTCGCTCACGAGGAGCCACTCCCTCACATCCACGTCGCTCATCCTGCTCCGCCAGAGATGGTGCAAACATCAACGTTTGCGCGGGTCCTTCGTTGTGCAGGATGCGAGGCATGGGAGGCATGGAGGGGCACCCGACGCGACTGCGACGCCTGACGCGCGCCGTCGTGTACGCCGTGGTGGTGGCCGTCCCGATCGCCCTGCTGGCGCTCCTGATCCGGACGAAGTTCGGCCCGTTGGCCGACCTCGACCAGGCCGTGAGCGAGCGCGCCACGGACTTCACCCGTGAGCACGACGGGTTCCACACCGCCGCGCACACGTGGGAGATGATCAGCCAGCCCTGGGTGATGTACGCCGTGCTCGGGGTGCCGCTCTGCCTGCTGGCGTGGTTCCACTGGCGGCTGCGCACCCGGGCGTGGTGGGCGCTGGCCACCATGGCCACGGGCTGGATCCTCGCGGCCGCGCTCAAGATGCTCGTGCAGCGGGCCCGGCCGGCGATCGACGACCCGTTCGCCGTGCACCACGGCTACTCGTTCCCCTCGGGGCACGCCACGAACAACGCGATCGTGGTGACCGTCCTCCTCCTGCTGCTGCGCCCGGTCCTGGGCGTGACCATGCGGCGCCTGCTGCTCGCGCTCGGCGCGGCCTGGGTGCTGATCACCTGCGCGGACCGGCTGTTCATGGGCGCGCACTTCCTCTCCGACGTGACTGCGGGCGTGCTGCTCGGGGTCGGCCTCTGCATCGCGTCGTACGCCGGCTACGTGGGCTGGAGCCCGCCGGACCCGACCGACACGACCTCGAAGGAGTCAGCCGATGACGATGCTCACCAGGTGGCATGACGACCAGTCGCGCCCCGAGCTGAAGGAGGCGGGCCGCGACCTGGCGGTCCGGGTGGCGCTCCCGCTCGTCGGGTGGTGGCTGATCGTCGTCGCGATCGGCTGGACGCTGGCCGACGGCCCGCTCAAGGAGTACGGGATCCGCGAGGAGAGGCTGAACCGCTGGCTGGAGTCGTCGCGGACCTCGCTCTTCGACAACATCACGCTGGTCTTCTCCTGGGCAGGCGCCACGGTCAGCATCATCGGCCTCTGCCTCGTGGTGGTGGCCGTCGTCTGGTGGCGCACGAAGCAGTGGTGGTACGCCGTCGTACCGCTGATCGCGATCTCGGCGCAGGCGTTGGTCTTCTTCTTCACCACGCTGCTCATCGACCGCGAGCGGCCGGACGTCGAGAAGCTCGACGACTCGCCGCCGACGTCCAGCTTCCCGAGCGGGCACACCGGCGCCGCGACTGGGCTCTACTTCACGCTCGGCCTGATGGCGCTGCGGATCCAGCACCGGGGTCTGCGGGCCGTCGTGGTCACCGTGTGCATCCTGATGCCCTTCGCCGTGGCCTCGGCCCGGCTCTACCGCGGCATGCATCACCTCAGCGACGTGATCGTCGCGATCGTCAACGGCCTGGTCGCCTGCCTGCTCGCCTGGAACTGGTTGCGCCGCGATCCCGCGGCCGACGGCCGCCGGGAGGACGAGCACGCAGGTATGGCAACGCGGCACTGAGGGTAAGTGGCTTCTAGGGACGGGAAACTGAGGGAGACCATGACGCACCAGGACATGTCGGCCCATGCGGGCCGAGCGACCACCGCTGCCAAGGGGGCAGCCGGCAAGGCCGGCGGCCACCCGGTCGTGGAGTGGGGTGCGCGACTGGGCTACGCCGCCAGCGGCGTGCTGCACCTCGTGCTCGCCTGGCTGATCGTGCAGATCGCGATCGGCGCGGGTGCCAACGCCAGCCAGTCGGGTGCCGTCGGCACCCTGGCCCGACAGCCGTTCGGGCAGGTCCTGCTGTGGGTGCTCGTCGTCGGCTTCGCGCTGCTCGCGCTGTGGCAGGTGAGCGAGCTCTTCACCGCTCGTGAGGCCTTCGACAAGGCCAAGGCGGGTGGCAAGGCGGTGTTGTACGCCGCGCTCGCCTGGACCGCCGGGATCTTCGCGGTCGGTGGGCACACCTCCAGCAACAAGCAGACCAAGGACTTCACCCGGACGCTCATGGACGCGCCTGCGGGCCGGTTCCTCGTCGGCCTGGTCGGGGTCGCGATCATCGGGATCGCGCTCTACCACGTCTACAAGGGCTGGAAGAAGAAGTTCCTCGAGGACCTCCAGGAGCACCCGGGCCACTGGGCCGAGGTCGCCGGCCGGATTGGCTACATCGGCAAGGGCGTCGCGCTGGTCGCGGTTGGCTTCCTCTTCATCGCCGCTGCCGTGCAGCAGCAGGCCGGCGAGGTCACCGGCCTCGACGGCGCCCTGAAGTCGCTGCGCGACCTGCCCGCGGGCTCGGTCCTGCTGATCGGCATCGCACTCGGCTTCGCGGCGTACGGCTTCTACTCCTTCGCACGGGCCCGGTATGCCAAGGTCTGACGTGGTCGTCGTCGTCAACCCGACGAAGGTCGACATCGACGACGTCCGCGAGACCCTGAACGAGGTCGCGAGGTCCGCGGGCCTCCCGGAGCCGACGTTCGTGGAGACCACCGAGGACGACCCGGGCTTCGGCCAGACCCGCGACGCCGTCGCGAACGGCGCCACGCTGGTCTGTGCACTCGGGGGAGACGGCACGGTCCGGGCGGTGGCCCAGGAGCTGGTCGGCACCGGCGTCCCCATCGGGCTGCTGCCCGGCGGCACCGGCAACCTGCTCGCCCGCAACATCGGCGGTCACGTCGACCCGATGGAGGACGCTGCGCGGGTGGCCTTCACCGGCAGCGACCGCACCATCGACGTCGGCTGGCTGGTCCTCGACCCGACGCCCGAGCAGAGGGAGGGTCTGCCCGCGCCCGCCGAGAACGTCCACTGCTTCACGGTCATGGCGGGCGTCGGCTTCGACGCCCAGATGATGGCCGACGCCCCGGAGGGCGTGAAGGGCAAGGTCGGGTGGGCGGCGTACGTCGCCAGTGGGGGCAGGCACCTCACCGATCCGCCGTTCTCCCTCGACCTCGCCGTCGACGGCGAGCCCACCGCGACCAAGAAGGCGCGCACGGTCGTCGTGGGCAACTGCGGCGAGCTCACGGGCGGGATGGTGCTGCTGCCGGACGCGCTGCTCGACGACGGCGTCCTGGACGTCGCCACGGTCAGCCCGGAGAGCCTGACCCAGTGGGTCGGCGTCGCGGCGCGGGTCCTCTCCAACCGCGACGACGGGCCGGCGCTCGAGCGCACCGCCGGGTGCGACGTGTCGCTGAGCGTCGATCCGCCTCAGCTGTGCGAGGTGGACGGCGACGTGCTCACCGAGGCGTCGTCACTGCGCTTCGTCCTGCAGCCGAACGCGCTGGTGGTCCGGGTCAACGCCGACGGAGAAACTGCTTGAGGCCGTACAGGTCGTCGGTGTTGAGGTAGTCAACGCCGGTCTCCACCAGCTCGGTCCACACCGCCCGCCGGCCCGGCGACTGGATGTCGGGCGTGTCCCAGAACCGCACCCGGTACCCACCCGCGTGCGCGCGCTCGACGATGTCGAGCAGCTCGGCGCGCTCGTCCTCGGGCATCGGACCGACGCCTCGCCAGGCGAACCGCGGCCACCAGCTCTCGCTGACCAGGGGCATCAGCGTCGCGGGCGTGCCGGCGTCGATCTCGTCGATGCCGCCGTCGTACCCGGCATAGCGGACGCGCTGCGACGCCATCAGGTCGCGGTCCCGGCCTCCGCTGATCACCGCCCGCACCGCCCGGCGGCGCACGTCGTCGCCCACGAACGCCGTGATGATCCGGCGGTGGGCGCGCAGCTCCGCGTGGATGGCGCGGTACGTCGCCGTCGCCTCGCTCTTCACGTCGATCAGCAGCTGGAACCGGCCGCGCCAGTGCGGGTAGACCGAGCCCTTGTTCGCCCGCACCCGCTTGGTGAGCGGGTCGAGGTAGAGCGAGGACAGCGTGCGCTTCGGGTCCACGTCGGCGAGGTCGTGGGCGACCAGCAGCTTGCCGTCCACCAGCCAGACGTCGGCCTCCACGCTCGTGAACCCGTTCGCCAGGGCGTCCAGGAGCGGTCGCGCGTGCTCGTAGTCGTTGTGGGCGTGCGCCTGCGCGAGCGGCGCGACCGCGGGCGCGGGCGCGAGGGCGGTCGCCGGGGCGATGCCGGGGCCGAGGGGGACGCCGAGAAGAACGCCGAGAAGAGCGGAGGTCGTGAGGGCCGCGAGGCGGAGAGGGAGGCGCACGCGCGGAGCATAGGCGTCAGGCGCAGTCCGTTACCCCGTCGTGATCTCGGACTGTCCGTCCGAACGGACGGAGCGGGTCCGTGTTGTTCCGGACGACGAACTGCGTCGAGGCCGCCGTTCCTACCGTGTGGGCATGAGCACACTGCGCGCGGTCGAGGCCTGGATCAACGAGCAGCTGCCCGCCCTGGTCGAGAAGTACCAGGTGCCGGGCGTGGCGTGGGCCGTCCTCGCCGACGGTGAGGTCGTCGACGGGGCGGCGGGCGTGCTCCACCGGGGCACCGGCGTGGAGGCCACGGCCGACTCGCTGTTCCAGATCGGCTCGATCACCAAGCTCTGGACCGCGACGCTGGTCATGCAGCTGGTCGACGAGGGCAAGCTCGACCTCGACGCCACCGTGCAGACCTACCTGCCCGAGTTCGAGATCGGCGACAAGGACGCGGCGGCCCGCATCACGGCGCGCCACCTGCTCACCCACACCTCCGGCTTCGAGGGCGACATCTTCACCGACACCGGCGTCGGCGACGACTGCGTGGAGAAGTACCTCGGCGTCCTCCACGACGTCCCGCAGCTGTTCCCGGTGGGGGAGCAGTTCTCGTACAACAACGCCGGCTTCTGCGTGCTCGGCCGCCTCGTCGAGGTGCTGCGCGGGAAGACGTACGACGCCTGCCTGCGTGAGCACCTGTTCACCCCGCTCGGGCTGACCCACGCGGCGACCAACCCGTACGAGGCGATCATGTTCCGCGCCGCGATGGGCCACGTCGAGCTCGAGCCGGGCACCGGCTACCAGCCCGCCCCGATCTGGGCGTTCGCCCGGTCCAACGCGCCGGCAGGCTCGATGCTCGCGATGCGCCCGCGCGACCTGATCGCCTTCGCCCAGATGCACATGCACGACGGGAAGGCCGCCGACGGCACCCAGGTGCTGGCCCCCGGCACCCCGGCCCGGATGCACGCCAAGGCCGTCGAGCTGCCCGACCTCGGCCTGATGGGCACGTCCTGGGGCCTCGGCTTCGAGCGCTTCGACACCGCCGACGGCGAGATCATCGGCCACGACGGCAGCACGATCGGCCAGAACGCGTTCCTGCGCATCGTCCCCGAGGCCGGTGTGGCGGTCGCGCTGCTCACCAACGGCGGCGACGTCCTCTCGCTCTACCAGGACCTCTACGACCACGTGTTCAGCGCGCTCACCGAGACCAGCCTGCCGGCCCTGCCGCAGCCGCCGGCCGACCCGCAGAAGATCGACGCGAGCCGGTACGTCGGCACCTACTCGGCCGAGGTCTTCGATCTCAACGTCAGCCAGGACGACGACGGCCGGATCTGGATCGAGACCGTGCCGAAGGGCCTCTTCGAGGAGCTCGGCGAGCAGCCCGAGCGCAAGGAGCTCGTCTTCTACCAGGACGACAGCCTGATCCCGGCCGAGGCCGAGCGAGGCATGCACATGCCGCACGCGTTCCTCGGCGACGACGGCGAGGGCCGTGCGCTCTACCTCCACATCGGCCGCGCGATCCGTCGCGCCGGCGCCTGAGCTTCCCCCGAGAGACAAACCCTGCAGCACCGCTCCACCCACCGCCACAGCACAACGCGACGAGACAGGAACCGCCATGAAGTTGACCGTCCTCGGTCGATCCGCAGCAGTCCTCTGCGTGACCGCCGCCTTCCTCGCCGCCTGCGGCGGCGGGGACAGCGACTCCGATTCGAACACCGACAAGAGCGACCCGAGCAAGTACGTCGACGGTGGGACGTTCACGATGTCGCTGCCCGGCGACCCGGGCAAGCTCGACCCGCAGTCCTCGGCCAGCACCCAGCTGTTCGCCGTCAACCAGCTCGCCTACGACACCCTGTTCTCGGTCGACGGCGAGACCGGTGAGGTCCAGCCGCAGCTCGCCAAGGAGTGGGCCGTCGACGGCACCACGGTGACGGTGACCCTGAACGACGGCGTCACCTGCTCCGACGACAGCGCCCTCACGGCGACGACCGTCGCGGACAACCTCGCCTACGTGGGCGACCCCAAGAACAAGAGCCCGTACCTCGGCACGTTCGTCCCGGCCGGGGCGACCGCCAAGGCCGACGACGCCGCCGGCACGGTGACCATCACGCTGGCCGCGCCTGCGCCGTTCGTGCTGAACGGCCTCGCCAGCCTGCCGATCGTCTGCGATGCCGGCATGAAGGACCGCGCGGCGCTGGCCGACTCCACCGTCGGCAGCGGCCCGTACGAGCTCACCGAGGCCGCGCCGGGCGACCACTACACGTACCAGATCCGCGACGGCTACACCTGGGGTCCGGCGGGTGCCACCACGGCGGAGGAGGGCATGCCCGACACCATCGTGATGAAGATCGTCGAGAACGAGGGCACCGCCGCGAACCTGCTGCTCTCGGGCGACGTCAACGCCGTCACGGTCCAGGGCCCGGACGCCAAGCGTCTCGACGCCCAGGGCCTGTTCCACACGGAGACCGAGGCGATGGTCGGGGAGCAGTGGTACAACCACAACGAGGGCCACGAGACCGCCGACGCCGAGGTGCGGATGGCGCTGACCCAGGCGATCGACTGGAACGAGCTCGCCTCGGTGGCGACCGCCGGCGAGGGTCACCTGGCCACGTCCTTCGCGTCGCTGGAGCCGGCCGCGTGCCCTGGTGACTCGATCTCCGGCTCGCTCCCGGCGCAGGACGTCGACGCGGCCAAGGCCGTGCTGGACGGCAAGGAGCTCACGTTCCTGTACTCGAGCGCCGCTGGCGCGGCCGTGTCCGCGGCCGCCGAGCTCGCCGTCCAGGAGTGGGAGGCCGCGGGTGCGACCGTGACCGCCAAGGGCGTCGACGAGACCGCGCTGCAGGGCGCGATCTTCGGCACCGGTGACTGGGACATCGCGTGGGTCCCGCTCAACGTCAACAGCCCCGACCAGCTGGTCCCGTTCCTGTCCGGTCCCGGCATGGCCGACGGCGGCACGAACTTCTCGGGCATCGACAACGCCGACTACGCCTCGGGTGTCGAGGCCGCGAGCGCCATGAACGGCACCGAGGGCTGCGACACCTGGCTCGACGCGGAGTCGGAGCTGGTTGCGGCCGCCGACATCGTGCCCTTCGCCAACAACGTCGTGAAGACGTTCGGCAACGGCGCGGAGTTCGACTACCCCGGAACGTTCATGCCCACCAGCATCCGCATGCTGGCTGAGTGAAGACCCTGAACTGAGCTGGGAGTAACGCATGTCCTTGGCGAGCTCGGTCGCCCCGGCCCCGCGGGTGAGAGTGACCTCCCACCCGTGGGTCCGGTTCGGGGTACGACGCCTCGGCCGCCTGCTGGTGTCCCTGTGGGTGCTGATCACGGCGTCGTTCCTCATGATCCACCTGATCCCGGGTGACCCGGTGCGGGCGGCCCTCGGGCCGACCGCGCCGGCCACCCTGGTCGCGGCGAAGCGCGAGGAGATGGGTCTCGACGACCCGATCCTGGTGCAGTACTGGCACTACCTGCAGAACCTCTTCACCGGTGACCTCGGCACCTCGATGATCTCCCAGCTGCCCGTGTCGGACATCGTCGCGCAGCGGCTGCCGGCGACGCTCTCGCTCGCGCTGCTCGCCTTCATCTGCGCGGTCGTGGTCGCGGTCCCGCTGGGCGTCACCATGGGCGTGCTCACCCGGCGCGGCCACGGCCGGCGCACCGAGCTCGGGTTCACGACGACGAGCGTGATCATCGGGATCATCCCCGACTTCCTCATCGCGGTCGGCCTGGTCTACGTCTTCGGGGTCAGCCTCGGTTGGCTCCCGGTCGCGGGCAACGACACCCCGTCGTCGTACATCCTGCCCGTGTTCGCGCTGATGATCGGCCCCGCCGCGATCCTGTCCCGGATCATCCGGGTCGAGATGGTCGCGGTGCTGGAGGCCGACTTCATCCGCACCGCCCGCGCCAAGCGGATCCCGGCGCGCTCCCTCTACCTCGGACACGCCCTGCCGAACGCGCTCACCGCGTCGCTCACGCTGGGTGGCCTGATCCTCGGCTCGATGGTCGCGGCCACGGTGCTCGTCGAGAACGTCTTCGCCTGGCCCGGCCTGGGCAGCACGATCGTCTCGTCGATCCTCAACAAGGACTACCAGGTCGTGCAGGCCATCGTGATCGTGTACGGCGCCACCGTGCTGATCGTGAACACCCTCGTCGACGTGGCGCTCGCGCTGCTCGACCCCCGCTCGATGATCCGGGAGGACTGAGCCTTGCGTCAGTTGAAGAGCGTGCTGCGCACGCCGCTCGGGCTCACCGCGACCCTGCTCACGATCGGCGTCCTGGTCCTGGCCGTGATCGCGCCGATCCTGTGGACCGACGATGCCGACGCCATCGACACCAGCAACATCCTGGCGCCGCCGTCCGCCGAGCACTGGGCGGGCACCGACAACCTCGGCCGCGACATCTTCTACCGGACCCTGGTCGCCACCAGGCTCTCCGTCGAGCTGGCGCTGGCCGCGACCGCGATCGCGGTCGTCGTCGGGCTGCTCCTCGGGACCGCGGCGTTCCTGCTCGGCCGGCGCGGTGGTCGGCTGGTGAACGCCGGCATCAACATCGCAGTCGCTTTCCCGGGCATCCTGCTCGCACTCTTCTTCGCGGTGATCTTCGGCGTGGGGGCGACGGGCGCGGTGCTGGCGATCGGCATGGCGGGGGCGCCGGCGTTCGGCCGCCTCACCCAGACGCTGGTCGCCGGCATCGCCGCTCGTGACTTCGTGGCCGCCGCCCAGGTGGCCGGCGTCGGCCGGCTCCGCATCCTGCTGCGACACGTGCTCCCGAACATCGGGGAGCCGCTCGCCGTCAATGCCACCATCAGCGCCGGCGGTGCCCTGCTGGCGTTCGCCGGCCTGTCGTTCCTCGGCCTCGGCGTCCAGCAGCCCACGTACGACTGGGGCCGGCTGCTCTTCGACGGCATCTCGTCGATCTACGTGAACCCCTGGGCCGCGCTCGTGCCGGGCTTCGCGGTGATCATCGCCGGGCTCGCGTTCAACCTGTTCGGTGAGTCCGTCGCCAAGGCTCTCGGCGTCGGCGTGGTCGGCGGCATCCCCAAGCTGCCCTCGGTCGCCGCGCACCTCGACGACGTCGAGCCGGTCGAGGACACCCGCCACTCCACGGACGACGTGGTCCTCGACGTGCGCAACCTGCGCGTCACGTTCCCCGGCGTCCGCGGCCCGATCCGGCCGGTGCGCGGCATCTCCTTCGCCGTACGCCGGGGTGAGGCGATCGGCGTCGTGGGGGAGTCGGGGTCCGGCAAGTCCCTGACCGCGCTGGCGATCTCGCGGCTGGTCGACGACTCGGGCCGCGTCGAGGCGGACCGGCTCGAGCTGCTCGGCGACGACCTGCGCGCCGCGGACTCCAAGGCGCAGCGGCAGATGCTCGGCACCTCGTTGGCGATGGTGTTCCAGGATCCGATGACGTCGTTCAACCCGACCCAGCGGATGGGCCGCCAGCTGGCCGAGTCCTCCCGGCACCACCAGGGCCTGAGCAAGAAGGACGCACTCGAGCGCGCTGTCGACCGGCTGCGCTCGGTGCGGATCACCGAGCCGGAGAAGCGCGCGCACCAGTACCCGCACGAGTTCTCGGGTGGCATGCGCCAGCGCGCGATGATCGGCATGGGCCTGATGGGCACCCCGGCGCTGATCGTCGCCGACGAGCCGACCACCGCACTCGACGTCACCGTGCAGCAGCAGGTGCTCGACCTGCTCGCGTCGATCCGCGAGGCCGATGACGTCGCGCTGATCCTGATCAGCCACGACGTCACCGTCGTCGGCGAGGTCTGCGACCGCGTGCTGGTGATGTACGCCGGCCGCATCGTCGAGGACCTGCGGGCCGCGGACCTCGCCGCCGCGCAGCACCCCTACACCCGCGCGCTGATGGCCGCCGTACCGGACATGCACACCGACCTGGACCAGCCGCTCGCGGTGATCCCGGGCCGGCCGGTCGACCCGTCCGACGTGCCCGAGGGCTGCGCGTACGCCGCCCGTTGCCCGCTGGCCTCGGCGCGCTGCCGCACCGAGGACCCGGCGCTGGTCGCCGACGCCGCCGGCCACCGGGTCGCCTGCTGGCACGCGGGGGAGCCGCTCCCGCTGGAGATCGAGGATCGCGAGCTCGAGGAGGCCGAGGCGTCATGAGCGAGCTCCGCTTCGACAACGTCACCGTCCGCTACGGCAGCACCACCGCCGTGGACGACGTCAGCCTGACCGTCCCGTCCGGCCAGGTGCTGGGCCTGGTGGGGGAGTCCGGCTCCGGCAAGTCCACGCTGGCGCGCGCTGCGGTCGGGCTCGCCCCGGTCGACTCCGGCACGATCCTGCTCGACGGGAAGCCGGTCCCGACCCGCGGCCGGCGCCGTCCGCTCCAGATGGTGTTCCAGGACCCGTACTCCTCGCTCGACCCGCGGATGAGCATCGGCGAGAGCGTCGCGGAGGCGATCCCGCCGGGCCTGTCCCGCGCCGAGCGGCGCACCGAGGTCGAGCGGCTGCTCGAGCTCGTGCACCTCGACCCCGACCGGCTCGCGATGCGGCCGGCCGCCCTGTCCGGCGGCCAGCGCCAGCGCGTCGCGCTCGCCCGAGCCCTCGCCGGCAAGCCGGAGGTGATCGTCGCCGACGAGATCACCTCGGCCCTCGACGTCTCCATCCAGGGAGCCGTCCTCAACCTGGTGCGCGAGCTCCAGCGCGAGCTCGGCCTCACGATCCTCTTCATCTCGCACAACCTCGCCGTCGTCCGCTACGTGGCATCCCACGTCGCGGTCATGCACCACGGCCGGATCGTCGAGCAGGGCCCCACCGGGCACGTGCTCTCCGATCCCGACCACGACTACACCCGCACACTGCTCGCCGCCGTACCCGGGCAGAGCCAATCCAAGGGGAGCCTCTGATGACCACGTCCAACCTCGACCTCGCCCACTGGCAGGAGCGCCTCGACGAGCTCGCCGAGAAGCACAAGGTGCCCGGCGCGCAGCTCGGCATCCTCGCCGGCGACGAGATCGTCGAGGTCGCGACCGGCACGCTGAACAAGCGGACCGGCCAGCCGGCCACGAAGGACTCGGTCTTCCAGATCGGCTCGATCAGCAAGGTCTGGACGGCGACCGTCGTCATGCAGCTCGTCGACCAGGGCAAGGTCGCGCTCGACACCCCGGTCGTCGAGGTGATCCCCGAGCTCCAGCTCTCCGAACCCGACGTGACGAAGCAGCTGACGATCTGGCACCTGCTGACGCACACCAGCGGCATCGACGGCGACGTGTTCACCGACACCGGCCGCGGCGACGACAACCTCGAGAAGTACGCCGCGCTGCTCGCCGATGTCGCCCAGAACCACCCGCTGGGCGCCACCTGGTCCTACTGCAACTCCGGCTGGTCGCTGCTCGGCCGCGTGATCGAGAAGCTCACCGACAAGACGTGGGACCAGGCGATGAAGGACATGCTCTTCACGCCACTCGGACTGGACAGCACCTGCACGCTCGCCGAGGAGGCGATCCTGTTCGGCGCCGCGGTCGGCCACGTCGAGGCGAACGGCGAGCAGGTGCCCACGCCCGTCTGGGACCTGCCGCGCTCGACCGGCCCCGCCGGTCTGATCAAGTCGACGACCCGCGACGTGCTCGGCTTCGCGAAGCTGCACCTGGACGGCGGCCTCGCGCCCGACGGCATCCGGGTGCTGTCGGCGGAGTCCGTCGACGCGATGGCGCAGCACCACGCGGACCTGCCCGACAAGTACATCCTCGGCGACTCCTGGGGCCTCGGCTGGATCCGCTTCGGCTGGAACGGGTCGCGGCTGATCGGCCACGACGGCAACACCCTCGGTCAGGCCGGCTTCCTGCGGATCCTCCCGGAGACTGCCGACAACGGGGCAGTCGCAGTGGCGCTGCTCTGCAACGGCGGCAACACCCGCGACCTCTACCAGGACCTCTACCGCGAGATCTTCTGGGACGTCGCCGGCGTCGAGATGTCGCAGCCGTTCGCCCCGCCGGCCGAGCCGGTCGAGGTCGACGTCGCGCCGTACGTCGGCACCTACGCCCGCTCGTCGGTGCGCATGGAGGTCTTCGTGGGCGACGACGGCCCGACCCTGCGGACCACGGTCCTCGGCCCCCTCGCCGAGATGGTCCCGGACCCGGTCGACGAGTACCCGCTCGTCCCGGTCGGCCCCGCGCTGTTCGCGGTGAAGCCGCCGGAGGCGGAGACCTGGGCGCCGGTCACGTTCTACGAGCTGCCGACCGGCGAGCGCTACGTCCACTTCGGCGTGCGCGCCACCCCGCGGGTGGACTGATGGACCTGTCCCTGCTGCTCGCCGACCTGCGCGAGCTGGTCGAGTGCGAGTCGCCCTCGGCCGACCACGAGGCGGTGGCTCGCTCCGCCGAGGTGGTCGCGCGGGTCGGGAGCGCCCGCCTCGGCGTCGAGCCGGAGCGGATCGTCCTCGACGGCGTCACGCACCTGCTGTGGCGGCTGGGGGACGGGCCTGCCCGCGTCCTGGTGCTCGGCCACCACGACACGGTCTGGCCGATGGGCTCGCTGGCGACGCACCCGTTCTCGGTCGAGGACGGCGTGCTGCGCGGCCCCGGCTGCTTCGACATGAAGGCCGGCCTGGTGATGGCGTTCCACGCGGTCGCCTCGCTCGACGACACCGACGGCGTCACGATCCTGGTGACCGGCGACGAGGAGCTCGGCTCGCCGACCTCGCGTGCGCTGATCGAGGACGAGGCCCGCGGTCTCGACGCCGCGCTGGTGCTCGAGGCGTCCGCTGACGGAGGCCTGCTCAAGACCGAGCGCAAGGGTGTCTCCCTGTACGACGTGCGGTTGGTGGGCCGCGCCGCGCACGCCGGGCTGGAGCCCGAGCGCGGGGTCAACGCGACCGTCGAGCTCGCGCACCAGGTGCTGGACGTCGCGGCGCTGGGCCGCCACGACCTCGGCACCACCGTGACGCCGACCGCGTCCGGCACCGGGACCACCACCAACACCGTGCCCGCGAGCGGCTCGTTCGCGGTCGACGTGCGCGTGCGCACCATCGCCGAGCAGGAGCGCGTGGACGCCGCGATGCAGTCGCTGCGCCCGGCGCTCCCCGGTGCGGAGATCGAGATCCACGGCGGCCCGAACCGGCCGCCGCTCGAGGCCGCGGCCTCGGCCGCGCTGTACGAGCGCATCGGCCGGCTCGCCGTACGTCTCGGCCAGCCGGTGCCCGGCTCCGCGGCCGTCGGTGGCGCGTCGGACGGCAACTTCACCGCCGGCGTCGGCACGCCCACGCTGGACGGCCTCGGCGCGGTTGGCGGCGGCGCGCACGCGGCCACCGAACACGTGCTGGTCGAGGAGCTCCCGGGCCGCACCCTGCTGCTCGCGGCCCTCGTCGCGGACCTGCTCGCCGACCAGTCCTCGGCGACGAACGTGCCTCAACCGACTGGTGCGCAGCGACCATGACGCGCCAGGAGAACCGCACCAGCATGGGTGTCGTGAGCAACCTGACCACCCCCCGCGTCGAGGGCGACCTCGACCGCGCCGTCCAGGCCGCCGACGCCGCCGCGCTCGCGGCCGGGGTGTCGGTGCGCGAGGTCACCGACCTCGCCGAGCTGAACGCCGTCGTCCAGCTGTACGCGACCATCTGGGGCCGCGGCGGCAACCCGCCGGTGAGCATCGAGCTGCTGCGCGCGTTCACCAAGGCCGGCAACTACGTCGGTGGTGCGTACGACGAGGACGGCACCCTGGTCGGTGCGTGCGTCGGCTTCTTCCACGCCCCGTCGGAGGACGCGCTGCACAGCCACATCGCGGGCGTCTCGTCGCGGGGGATGGGCCGGCACGTGGGCTTCGCGCTCAAGCTGCACCAGCGCGCGTGGGCGCTGCTGCGCGGCGTCTCCGAGATCGCCTGGACGTTCGACCCGCTGGTCAGCCGCAACGCCTACTTCAACGTGGTCAAGCTCGGCGCCCGACCGGTGGAGTACCTGCCGAACTTCTACGGCCCGATGCTCGACACCATCAACGGCCAGGACGACTCCGACCGGCTGCTGATCAAGTGGCGGCTGCTCGACCCCGCGGTCGTCGTCGCCTGCGACGGCGGCAGCACCCCGTCGCACGTCGCCGACGAGCTCGCCGCCGGCGGCGCCGTCGCGCTCGGCGTCTCGGCCGACGGCCGGCCGGCCCCCGGGCGGCTCGACGCCGCCACCTCGCTCGTCGCCGTGCCGCCGGACATCGCGGCGCTGCGCCTCTCCGACCCCGCGCTCGCCCAGCAGTGGCGGGTCGCCGTACGCGACGTCCTCACCGAGCTGGTCGCCGACGGCGCCCGGATCAGCGGGTTCGACCGCGACGGTTGGTACGTCGTCCGCCGGACCCCTGTGAGTGGAGTGCCTTCATGAAGTTGACCGGAGTCGAGCTCCGTCGCGTCTCGATGCCGCTGGTGTCGCCGTTCCGGACGTCGTTCGGGACCCAGACCGCCCGCGAGCTGATGCTGCTGCGGATCGTCACCGACGAGGCCGAGGGCTGGGGCGAGTGCGTCGCGATGGCCGACCCGCTCTACTCGTCCGAGTACAACGACGCCGCCGCCGACGTGCTGCGCCGCTTCTTCGTGCCGGCGCTCGCCGCCGCGGGCCCGCTCGACGCGCACCGGGTCGCGCAGGTGCTGCACCCGTTCAAGGGCCACCGGATGGCCAAGTCCGCGCTGGAGATGGGCGTCCTCGACGCCGAGCTGCGCACCCAGGGTCGTTCGTTCGCGCGCGAGCTCGGCGCCGTCCACGAGCGGGTGCCGTGCGGTGTGTCGGTCGGCATCATGGACAGCATCCCGGCGCTGCTCGACGCGGTCGGCGGCTACCTCGACGAGGGCTACGTCCGGATCAAGCTCAAGATCGAGCCCGGCTGGGACGTCGAGCCGGTCCGCGCGGTCCGGGAGGCGTACGGCGACGACGTGCTGCTCCAGGTCGACGCGAACACGGCGTACACGCTCGCCGACGCGCGCCACCTCGCGAAGCTGGACCCGTTCGACCTGCTGCTGATCGAGCAGCCGCTCGAGGAGGAGGACGTGCTCGGCCACGCCGACCTCGCGAAGCTGATCAGGACCCCGGTGTGCCTCGACGAGTCGATCGTCTCGGCCCAGGCCGCGGCGGCCGCGATCCGGCTCGGTGCGACGTCGATCGTGAACATCAAGCCGGGCCGTGTCGGCGGCTACCTCGAGGCCCGCAAGATCCACGACGTGTGCGTCGCGAACGGCGTCCCGGTCTGGTGCGGCGGCATGCTCGAGACCGGCCTCGGCCGGGCCGCGAACGTCGCGCTGGCGGCGCTGCCGGGCTTCACGCTGCCGGGCGACACCTCCGGCTCGGGGCGGTACTACGCGGCCGACATCACCGAGCCGTTCGTCCTCGCCGACGGTCACCTGGAGGTGCCGACCGGCCCCGGCCTCGGTGTGTCCGTGGTGCAGGACCGGCTCGACGAGGTGACCACCTCGGCCGAGTGGCTGCCGCTGTCGTAAGAGACGAACGCGGCGCCTGATCTGGTGGTCGCCGACGAAGTAGGCTGGCACGGTCCCGCCTACCGTCGGAGTGTGCTGACCGCCATGACCCAGGCCCCGAACTCGCGGCCGCGCGCCAGTCTCGGCCGGGTCCTCGACGACCTCGGGGCCACCCTGCTCGACCTGGTGCACGGCGATCCGGAGCGCGCGGAGGACATCGGCGGCGTGGTCATCCACGACCCGGTCGACGCCCCGGTGCTGCCACGCGACGCGTTGGTCCTCGGTGTCGGCGTCGACGAGCCCGAGCGGGTCGTCGAGCTGCTCGTCGAGCTCGGCCAGCAGGACGCCGCCGGTCTGGTGCTGCGCGCTCCGGTCCAGCTGACGCCCGAGGTCCGCTCGGCCGCCGACCACGCCGGCGTGGCGCTGCTCGGCCTCAGCCGCGGCGCGCCCTGGGCGCACCTGGCCGCGATGCTGCGCTCCCTGCTCGCCGAGGGCGACGTCGGCGTCGCCGAGCCCGAGTCGCTGGGCGGGCTCCCGTCCGGTGACCTGTTCGCTGTCGCCAACGCGATCGCCTCCCTGCTGGACGCGCCGATCACCATCGAGGACCGCAGCTCGCGCGTCCTCGCCTTCTCCGGCCGCCAGGACGAGGCCGACCCGTCCCGCGTCGAGACCATCCTGGGCCGCCAGGTGCCCGAGCGGTACTCCCGGATCCTCAACGAGCGTGGGGTGTTCCGCGACCTGCACCGCACCGACCGCCCCATCTTCATCGAGCCGGCAGGCGAGGGGACCGACGCCTTCTCGATGCCGCGCGTGGCCGTCGCGGTGCGCGCCGGCGACGAGGTGCTCGGCTCGATCTGGGCCGCGGTCCCCGGCCCGCTCAGCGAGGAGCGCACCGAGGCGCTCTGCGACGCGGCCAAGCTGGTCGCGCTGCACCTGCTCCGCGTGCGCGCCGGCGCCGACGTACAACGCCGGCTGCGCGCCGACCTGCTGAGCTCCGCGCTCGAGGGTGGCGCCGGCGGACGCGAGGCGCTGGAGCGGCTCGGTCTCGCCGGCCAGCCGCTGCTGGTCCTCGGCGTCGCGGTCTCCGAAGCCGACGACGAGGGCGGCGACGGCGCCGCTTCCGAGCACGAGCGGCAGCGGTTGAGCGACGCGTTCGCCATGCACCTCAGCGCGGTCCACCCGCGCTCCGCGGCCGCCTTGGTCGGTGGCGTCACCTACGGCCTGGTGCCGGTCGCCGGCCCCGCCGAGGACGGCGAGGAGCGCGCGGTCCGGATCGCCCACGACTTCCTCGACCGGGTGGGGGACCGGCACCGGCCGGTGCTCGGCATCGGCCCGGTCGCCCACGACCTCGCCGGGCTCGCGTTCTCCCGGGCCAGCACCGACCGCGCGCTGCGGGTGCTCCGCGGGAGCCGCGGCGAGCGTCGGGTCGCGCGCCTCTCCGACATCCAGGTCGAGGCGCTGATGCTCGAGCTGCGCGACATGGTCGCCGCCCGCGGCGACAAGCCGACCGGCTCGCTGGCGAAGCTGATGGAGTACGACCGCCAGCACAACAGCTTCCTCGTGCAGACGCTGCAGGCGTGGCTGGACGCGTTCGGCGACGTGATCGCGGCGTCCGAGGCGCTCTACGTGCACCCCAACACGTTCCGCTACCGGCTGCGCCGGGTCGCGGAGGTAGGCGAGATCAACCTCGGCGACCCCGAGGCGCGCTTCGTCGCGATGCTGCAGCTGCGGGTGTTGACGCCACCCGCACCGTGATCAGCAGGTCGCGTCGTACGAGCTCTTCTTGAGCGGCGCGCCCTTGGTGATCTGCTTGCCGCGGTCCAGCGACCAGCCGCGCTCCCAGTCGGAGAGGAGCTGGGTGTGGTTCATCTCCTCGTCCCCGTCGCCGACCAGGCTGAGGCGCAGCGTCATCGGGACCTTCGGGATGGCGGCCCGCACGCGGAGGGCGCCCACGACCTTGCCGTCGACGAACCACGTGATGTGCCGCTTGCCGAGCTCGAGCGCCAGCGCCGCGGACCGGGTGCCGATGTCGATCGGGCGGGTGGCCGTCCACTGGAGGCCCTGAGGCGTGCGGACGCCGATGTCGAGCGTCTTGCCGCCGGCGTCGACGTCGGCGACGGTGATGTTGCGGGTCCCGCAGCGGTAGTCGCTCGCCTTCTCCGGAACGAGCTCGAGCACGGCGTGGTAGTCGCCGGCGCCGGCCTCGAAGCGCTTGATGCGGAACGCCGTCTCCCAGCGGCCGTACGTCGCCGGGTTCTCGCGCAGCGTCGCTCGCGTGGTGCCGAAGTCACCGGCGCCCTTGAAGTTGCGGCCGCTGTCGATCGCGAGCTGCCCGTTGAGCTTGGACACCCGGCCCGCTCCGTCGGAGTAGTCGAGCCACCAGCCGTTGCGGTCGGTGCCGCGCGCGGGCTTGCTGGTCAGCGACTCGCCGTACGTCCAGGCGAAGTCCCACAGCGAGACGCCCCACTTGTTGATCTTCGCGGCGGTCTGGCCACCACGCGTGGTCGGCGCCTCGCCGTCGCGGTCGACGGGGCGCGAGGGCGCCGAGTCCGGCGTGAGCCGGCCGCGGTTGGGGTTGAGCGGGTCGACGACGCGGACGGTGAAGGGGAACGACGGGTACCAGCCGACCTTGTCGCCGGTCAGGTTCCAGTCCTCCTGGCGGACCCGGTAGGTGACGTAGCCGGGGTCGGCGACGGTCGGCAGGAACGCGCCGTTGCCCAGCAGGCCGGTCACCGAGGTGGCGACGGTCTGCCAGCTGTTGTCGTCGAGGCGCCGCTGCAGGGTGAGCACGCGGCCCGGGAGCGGCGGCGGCGGCAGGTCGGGGCGGCCGACGAGCGTCGGCGTGGTGTCGACGAGGATCGAGAACGGCACGCCCATCAGGACCTCGTTCGGGTCCAGGCCGGGCAGCTTCGGCGTCGACAGCGTGAGGTCCTGCGACTTCGCGTCGAACGTCCAGTCGGACGTCGAGGCGCCCTTGGCGGCCACCCGCATCGTGATGTCGAACATCGACGGGGCCGGGTAGGTGAACTTGAAGGAGCCGTCCGGCTTCGTCTTGGCCTTGAAGCCCTCGACGACACCCCAGGTGTCACCGATGCGGCCCATGTGCTGCTCGAGGTGGATCGTGCGAACGCCGCTCACGCCGAGGTCGCCCTCGAAGGTGAGCTGCTGGCCCGCGATGAACAGCGAG
Source organism: Nocardioides sp. SR21 (assembly GCF_022761125.1). Taxonomy (GTDB): domain Bacteria; phylum Actinomycetota; class Actinomycetes; order Propionibacteriales; family Nocardioidaceae; genus Nocardioides. The sequence goes on from NZ_JAKWJR010000016.1 coordinate 55,121, forward strand.
CCGGGGGTCACCAGCAGCGACCCGATCCCGCGCTCGGCCGGGCGGTCATCCGCCGCGGCGGCGCCGCCGGGAGCCGTCGTCGCCAGCATCGTGGCGACCAGCGTCGCGCACACCGTCATCCCGAGCGCCAGGCGCGCCCGTGTCCCTCGAGTCCCCACCCGTCGGACGGTAGGCGTGGGGGAAGCGGGTCGTCTCGAGAACGGCAGCAGAGGGCTCATCACCCTCTGCATCGGCCGCCGAGGTCTAGACCTGAGTCCCTTCAGTAGGCTCAGCCGCGCACGAGGGGCGGTAGCTCAGTCGGTCAGAGCAGAGGACTCATAATCCTTGGGTCGTGGGTTCGAGCCCCACCCGCCCCACACCACTACTCCGAGGGCTGCGGCACGTTCACCTCGCAGTCGACCTTCGGGTTCGCGCCCAGGTAGTTGAGCGGGCCGGCGAGGATCGTCAGCACGGTGTCACCGGCGGTCTTGCAGTTCACGTCCCGGTCGTCGCCGAAGTAGCCGCGCTGCAGGGCAGCCGCGGCACCGATCACGAGCCAGGCGATGACGATGATCGCGAGGATGCTCTTCATAGGGGTCCTTTACCCCGCACCCTCGCCGGAGGAACCTCAGGCCTGGGAACCCGAGGAGTACGTCTCCTGGTACGCGCGCAGCGACTCGCGACCGAGCTCCAGCTCGGCCTCGAGCTGGGCCAGCAGCTCGGCCGTGCCGTCGGTCGTGCCGGTGTCGGCGATCAGCTCGATCTCCTGGGCGGTCCGCCCGGCACCCTGGACGCCGAGGTTGAGCGCTCCGCCGGCGAGCTTGTGGACGACCTGCTTGAGCGTCTCGGCGTCCCCGGCGTCGGCCGCGGCGCGGATCGACTCGAGCGTCCCCGGGGTGTTGGCGAGGAAGTTGCCGATCGCCCGGTCCAGGTACGTGGTGTTGCCCGGGTCGAGGTCGCGCAGCTCGTCGAGCCGCTCCAGCGCCAGCCGGGCCAGTCGCTCGTCGCCGCTGTTGGGGGTGTCCACAGTCATCACGCTACGGGTTCCTTCGGTGGTTTCGTCGCCGATCCAGTGCGAGACCATCGCGGCCAGCGCACTGGGGTTGACCGGTTTGGTCAGGAAGTCGTCCATGCCCGCTGCCAGGCAGCGGTCCCGCTCTCCTTCGACGGCAGCCGCGGTCATCGCGATCACCGGGAGTCGTTCGCCTCCGCACTCGCGCGCCCGGATCGCCCGGGTGGTGGCGTACCCGTCCAGCCGCGGCATCTGCACGTCCATCAGCACGACGTCGAAGGTCTCGGTCTCGAGGAGCACGAGCGCGTCCTCGCCGTCGTCGGCGGTGGTCGCGTCGTACCCGAGCGCCTCGAGGAGCCCGACCGCGACCAGCTGGTTGACCGGGTTGTCCTCGACCACCAGCACCCGGCCGGCCGCAGCGGTCTCGGCCGCCGCCGGCTGCTCGGCCGCCCGCGGCTCGACACCGGCGACGTGACGCAGCAGCACGCTGCGCAGGTCGCCCGACAGCACGGGCTTGGTCAGGCACTCCGCGATGCCCGCGTCGTGCAGCACCTCGGCCTCGGGCACGGTCGCCGAGGTCAGCATCAGCATCGTCAGGCCGTCGTACGTCGCTCGTGCGTGCACGGCGCGCGCGAGGTCGAGGCCGTCGCGCTCGGGCATCGACATGTCGAGCAGCACGGCCTCGAACGGGTCGCCGATGCCCATCGCGCCGAGCAGGGCGAGCTCCGCCTCGTCGGCGCTGACGACGGCGTCCGAGCGGACGCCCCACCAGGCGAGCTGCTCCTGGAAGATCAGCCGGTTGTGCTCGTTGTCGTCGACCACGAGGACGCGGCGGCCGGCGAGGTGCTGGCGGGCGAACTCGTCGTTGGCATCGGCCGCCGAGCCGACGGGAGCCTCGAAGAACGCGGTGAACCAGAAGATGCTGCCGCCGCCCGGGTTGGGCTCGAGACCGATCTCGCCGCCGAGCGCGTCGACGATCTCGCGGCAGATCGCGAGCCCGAGCCCCGTGCCGCCGTACTTGCGCGTGGTGGACGCGTCCGCCTGGGTGAACGCCTCGAACAGCAGGTCGACGTCGACCTCGGGCACGCCGACGCCGGTGTCGGCGACGGTCACGTGCAACCGGTGCCGGCCGTCCTCGGTGGCCTCGGTGGTGGCGCGGATGTAGACCTCGCCCTCCTGCGTGAACTTCACGGCGTTCGAGCCCAGGTTGGTGAGCACCTGCGCCAGCCGCGTGGGGTCGCCGGCCAGCATCTCCGGCACGTCGGGGTGGCAGGAGACGATCAGCTCGAGGCCCTTGGCGCGGGCCGCCTCGGCGAGCACGCTCGCGACCTGGTCGAACACCGGCCGGATCTCGAAGTCGAGCCGCTCGAGCTCGAGCTTGCCGGCCTCGATCTTCGAGAAGTCGAGGATGTCGTTGATGACGCTGAGCAGCGCCCGGCTGGCGACCTGGACGCCCGAGGCGAGGCGCAGCTGATCCGGGTCGAGGGCGCTGCGCAGCAGCAGGTCGTTGAGCCCGATCACACCGTTGAGCGGGGTCCGGATCTCGTGGCTCATCGTCGCGAGGAACTCCGACTTCTGCCGCGACGCCTCCATCGCGCCGTCGCGCGCGTCGGCGAGCTCGCGCTGCGCCTGCTCGCGCTCGGCGACCCGGCCGAGCTGGACCGCGACCTGGCGCACCATCGACTCGATCAGCTCGTAGCGGTACAGCGGGGGAGCGGACGTGATCGTGGCGACGCCGTAGATCCGGCCGGCGTACGACACCGGGAACGCGATCGTCAGCTTCTTGTCGTCCCACACCAGTTCGCCGGTGCGGTAGGCGCGCTCGGCCAGCGCGTGCTCCATCGCGGCCGGCTCGGGATCCTGGAGGTCCGACGTACGGTCCTCGTCGGAGGTGTAGAGCGCGACCAGGCCGTCCTGGGTCTCGTCCGGGACGAAGCCGCGAGCGCGTTCCCAGTCGTCGTGGACCAGGGCCAGGTCACGGGCGGAGCGGAGGACCTCGACCAGCGTGGTCGCCTCGTTCGCGGCGCTGGCGATCGCCTGCAGCAGCGCGTTCTGCCGGACCTGGTCCTCCAGGGCGAGGTCGGCGAGCTTGGTCTCGGTGATGTCCTGGTGCGTGCCGGACATGCTGACGACGGCACCGTCCAGGTCGGTCTGGCACTCGCCGCGGATCCGGGTCCACACCCAGGTGTCGCTCTGCGTCCGGATCCGGCCGGCGATCTTGAACTCGCCGGCGGTCGCGATCGCCTCGCGCACGACCGCGTCGATCGTCCCGCGGTCCTCCTCGTGCACCATCTCGAGGAAGTCGGCGTACGTCGCCGGGAACGCATCAGCACTCAGGCCGTAGAGCGCGCGCAGTCCCTTGGATCCCCACACCCGGTCCTCACGGATCTCCCACTCCCAGCTGCCCATCCGGGCGATCCGCTGCGCCTCGTCCAGGCGCCTCCGCGCGGTGGCGAGGTTGTCGAGGTTGGCGCGCCGGTCGCTGTAGTCGCTGAGCCGGTTGAGGACGCCGATGAACTCACCGTCGGGTCCGCGCAGCTCGGTCTCGCTGATCAGCACCCAGACGACCGAGCCGTCACGCCGCACGAACTGGGTCTCGACGTCGCTCTGGTTGACGCGCCCGGCGCGCAGGTCGGCGAGGTGGGCGGCGAAGTGCACCTTGCCCGCGTCGTCGAGGGAGTCGAAGACCGTGAGCTGCTTCATCTCCTCCTCGCCGGCACCGAAGAGGGCGCGCAGGGCGGGGTTGGCGTAGATCGTGCGACCGTCGTGGTCGTAGACCCACATCGCGTCCGGGGACTTCTCGACGATGTCCCGGTACAGAGCCGCCAGCTCCATGGAACAACCTCCCGAACCCAACGATAAGTGTGACGTCAGGCCTCGTCGGAGATGAGGTACGCCCCGTCGGTGCCCTCGAGCTGCAGCGTGACCTCGTCGGTCGTGGAGGTTCCGTCGTTGCGCACGTACTCCACGGTGTACGTGACTCGCCGAGACTCCGGATCGGCATTTACGGACAGAACCTGAGCGTTTTCAATGGTCTTCCAGAAGCCCTTGTAGCCGCCGTAGTTGCCGCTGGCGGCCTGGAACTCCGGCGTCAGCTCCTCGTACGCCGACTTCGTGTCCGTCGTGACCATCGTGAGGTAGTCGCGGATGAACGTCTCCATGCCTGCCGCGGTGACCTCCGGAGTCGGCTCCGGGGCGGTCGACGTCCGGCTCTGGCTCGGGGACGTCCGGGGCCTCTCGGCCTGCTGGCCGCCGTCGTCGTCACCGCGCCCGACGGAGTACGCCAGCCATCCGAGCAGCAGCACCACGACCACGGCGCCGACCACCAGGGCGACGGGGAGCGCCCGGCGTTCGCGCTCCGGCGCTGCCGGCAACGGCTCGACCGGCAGCGGAGCGATCAGCTGCGTCGGCTCCGGCTCCGCGGCGACCCGCGTGCCCGGACCGGCCGCCAGGAAGTCACGGACCTGCGCCATCGACCAGCGGCCCTCGGGCTCGCGGCACATGGTGTGGTCGAGCAGCGGCGCCAGCCAGCCGGCGTTGACCAGCCGAGGCGGCTCCTCGTGCACGATCCGGTACATCGCGCCCAGCACGTTGCCGCCCACTTCGTACGGCGGGTGCCCGGCGAGCGCGTGGTAGAGCGTGGCGCCCAGGGACCAGACGTCGCTGGCGTCGGTGGCGAACTGGCCCGACGCCACCTCCGGGGAGAGGTACGCCGGCGACCCGGTCACCAGCCCGGTCTGGGTCAGGGACGCGTCCGCCTCGGCGCGGGCGATCCCGAAGTCGGACAGCTTCACCTGCCCGTCCGGCGTGACCAGGATGTTCGACGGCTTCACGTCACGGTGCACGATCCCCGCCGCGTGCGCCGCGGTGAGCGCGTCGGCGGCCTGCAGCAGGATCGGGGCGGCCTGCGCGGGCGTCAGCACGCCCTCTTCCCGCACCAGCGCGGCCAGCGTGCTGCCCTCGACGTACTCCATGACGAGCCACTGCTGGTCGCCCTCGGTGACCAGGTCGTAGATCGCCACGACGTGCGGGTGGTTGAGCCGGGCCGCGAGGCGCGCCTCGCGCTCGGCGCGCTGGAGGTCGGGGGAGCTGGCTCCGGGGGTCATGCCGACCTGCTTGAGCGCGACCTCGCGCCCGAGCACCTCGTCGTGGCCGAGCCACACCGCACCCATCCCGCCACGCCCGATCTCCCGCCCGAGCGTGTACCTCTCTGCGATCACTCCACGTCTCTTCCCACAATCCGGCGAGCCTAGTCAGTGACGCACATGGCAGGCTTGGTCCGCACCTCCGTACCCAGAAAGGCACATCGTGACCGTCGACCCCACCCTTCTCGACGACCTCGAGTGGCGCGGCCTGATCGCGCACTCGACGGACCTCGACGCACTGCGCGAGGCGTTCGCCGGGGGGAGCGTCCGGTTCTATGTGGGCTTCGACCCGACCGCGCCCAGCCTGCACATGGGCAACCTGGTCCAGATCCTCACGGCCAAGCGGCTGCAGAACGCCGGTCACACGCCGTACGCCCTCGTCGGCGGCGCGACCGGCATGATCGGCGACCCGAAGGACTCCGGGGAGCGCAGCCTCAACACGCTCGACACCGTCAAGGACTGGGTCGAGCGGGTCCGTCGCCAGATCGAGCCGTTCCTGTCGTTCGAGGGCGAGAACGCCGCCACCATGGTCAACAACTACGACTGGACCGCCAGCCTGTCGACCATCGACTTCCTGCGCGACGTCGGCAAGCACTTCCCGGTGAACCGGATGCTCGCCCGCGACGTGGTGAAGAGCCGTCTCGAGGCCGGCATCAGCTACACCGAGTTCAGCTACGTGCTGCTGCAGTCGATGGACTTCCTCAACCTCTACCGCGACCACGGCGTGACCCTGCAGTTCGGCGGCTCCGACCAGTGGGGCAACCTCACCGGCGGCGTCGAGCTGATCCGGCGCTCCGACAGCGGCAAGGCGCACGCGTTCGCGACGCCCCTGGTCACCAAGACCGACGGCACGAAGTACGGCAAGACCGAGGGCGGCGCCCTGTGGCTCGACCCCGAGATGATGTCGCCGTACTCCTTCTTCCAGTTCTGGCTGAACGTCGAGGACGAGAAGGTCGGCGAGCTGCTCCGCATCTTCACGTTCCTGAGCCGCGCCGAGATCGAGGAGCTCGAGGCGCAGCACGCCGAGAAGCCGTTCCTCCGTGCCGGCCAGCGCGCGCTCGCCGAGCAGGTCACCACCCTCGTGCACGGGGCCGAGGAGACCGAGCGGATCAAGGAGGCGTCCGCCGCGCTGTTCGGCGGCGGCGACCTGACCGGGCTCAGCACGACCACCCTCGGCGCCGCGCTGCGTGAGGCCGGCTCCACCGTGGTGGACGGCGACGAGGAGCTGCCGAGCGTCGTCGACCTGATGGTCGCGACCGGCCTGGCCAAGAGCAAGGGCGAGGCGCGGCGCACCGTCTCCGAGGGCGGCGCCTACCTCAACAACGTGCGGGTCGAGGACCCCGAGCAGGTGCCGTCGCAGGACGACCTGATCGGCGGCAGCTGGCTGGTGCTGCGCCGCGGCAAGAAGAACTTCGCGGGCGTCGAGGTCCGCTAGCACCCATGGAGGCGGACGCGCGCTGGCTGGGCTCCCTGGAGGAGCGCGCCCGCGCCGTCCTGCCTGCACCGGTCCTCGAGTACCTCGTCCAGGGCGCCCGTGACTCGGTGACCACGGGCGAGGCGATCGCGGCGTGGGGCGACATCCGCTTCCGCCCCCGCGTCCTGCACGACGTCACCCACGTGGACCTCTCGACCGACCTGCTCGGCCGGACCGTCGAGGCCCCCTGGGGCATCGCGCCGACCACCCTCCAGCGCGCCGTCCACCCTGACGGTGAGGTGGCGATGGCGCGTGCCGCCGCGGACGCCGGCACGGTGATGGTGGTGTCGAGCAACGCGGGCACGCCGTTCGCCGAGATCGCGGAGACGGGCGCCGACTGGTGGCTGCAGATCTACCTCCCCGCGGACCGCACCCTCGCCGAGCCGCTGCTCGAGCGGGCCGTCGCGGCCGGCGCCGGGGCCGTCGTCCTCACCGTCGACACCCCGGTCGTCGGCACCAAGTACGCCACGCCCGGCACCGACGTCGTGTGGGACACCGTCGACCCGGCGCTGCTCCGGGTGAACTTCGAGCCGGGGTACGACGCCCAGCCTGGCGCCGAGAAGGCGCTCGACCTCGGTCCCCACGACATCGGCTGGCTCGCCGACCGCACCGGGCTGCCGGTCGTGGTGAAGGGAGTGCTCCGCTCGGAGGACGCACTGCGCGCCGTCCAGGCAGGTGCCTCCGCCGTCTGGGTCTCCAACCACGGCGGTCGCCAGCTCGACCGAGCGGCGAGCACCGCGTCCTGCCTGCCGTCGGTCGCCGCCGCCGTCGGCGACCGGGCGCAGGTGTACGTCGACGGGGGAGTACGCGCCGGCCTCGACGTGCTGGCCGCCCTGGCCCTCGGTGCCGACGCCGTCTTCTTCGGCCGGTCACCGCTGCTCGCGCTCGTCGACGGCACCCCAGGCGTGGCCCGTTGGCACGCCGCGCTGCGCGCTCAGAGCGTGGAAGCGCTGCGCCTGGCCGGCTGCCGGACCGCGGCCGACACGCGTGGACTCACCGCCGTGTCGCAGCCAAACCGCCTCTGACCTGCGGAAACGCTGTTGTGGCCGGGGTCACGTTTACTCGATTTGAACTCTGCGCCCGAACCCCATAATGTTCTCCGAGTCGCCAGGGAGCGGCGGGAGGCAAGACCGCGAGGTCGGGCCACCGGCCCCGGGCAGACCACCTCTCAGCACGTCATCTCCCCGATGAAAGTGTGCGCGCAACAGCGGCCACAGAAATCGGCGGGAACTTTGTCGCGCCGAGAACAGGATGAAATAGCCCGAGTTTGCACTCGGAATACGAATCCGCTAAGTTTAACCAGTCGCCGCAGAAAAGGGCCGAAAAGCCCGGATCACGGTGTGCGTCTGATTCTTGAGAACTCAACAGTGTGTCATAGTCGACGAATTAGTTTGTAA
>NZ_JAKWJR010000017.1 GCF_022761125.1 Nocardioides sp. SR21
GCTCCTCGACCTCCGCGATCGTGACCCGGCCGCACATCGCGGCCAGCGGGTTGAAGTTCCGCGATGAACCCCGAAACACGAGGTTGCCGTGCCGGTCACCCTTCCAGGCCCGCACCAGCCCGAAGTCGCAGACCAGGGCCGATTCCAGCAGATACTCACGACCGTCGAACTCGCGCACCTCCTTCGGAGGCGAGGCGAGAGCGACGCCGCCGTGGGCGTCGAACTTCCACGGCAGCCCACCCTCGGCCACCTGGGTGCCGACACCGGTCGCGGTGAAGAACGCCGGGATGCCCGAGCCACCCGCGCGCATCCGCTCAGCGAGCGTGCCCTGCGGCGTCAGCTCCACCTCCAGCTCACCGGAGAGGTACTGCCGGGCGAACTCCTTGTTCTCACCCACGTAGCTGGCGACCATCCGCCGAATCCGGCCGGCGCTCAACAGTCGGCCGAGGCCCCAGTCGTCGACGCCGCAGTTGTTCGACACGACCTCGAGATCGGCCGCGCCGAGCTCGAGGAGCGCCTCGATCAGCACCGACGGGATGCCGCCGAGGCCGAAGCCTCCGGCTGCGATCGACGATCCGTGGGCGATGTCGGCGACGGCTTCGTGGGCACTGCCAAGCACCTTGTCCATCAGCTATTTCTCCTTGTCTGCCAGGGGCACCGCGCCCGGGGAAGCACAGGTTGCCGCGCTAGAATCGAATCCCTCGCCACCGGTTCGATCTCATCCCCGAGAGAGCAATGCAGGTCTCCAACTCCACGATCCAGCTGCGCCACCTCGCGTCGTTCGTGGTGACGGCGGAGGAGCTTCACTTCACCCGCGCAGCGGCGAGGCTGCACGTCGCGCAGCAGACCCTGAGCCAGCAGATCCGCCAGCTCGAGGACGCCCTGGGCGTGATCCTGTTCGACCGCAGCACCCGCAAGGTCGAGCTCACTGCTGCCGGCTCGGCGTTCTACAAGCGCTGCACCGAGATCCTCGACACCGTCGAGGCCGCGTACGTCGAAGCACACCGCGCGGCCACCGGAGATGCCGGCAGCATCCGTCTGGCCTTCACCCCGTCGTTCGCCGACCAGGCCGCACAGCTGCGCCAGCAGGTCCTGGCCAACCGCCCCGGAATCCGCTTCTCGCTCGTCGAGTGCTGGGCCGAGCAGGCGCTCTCCGGCACCCTCAACGGCACCTACCAGGCGGCGATGATCCACAGCGAGCACGAGCACGACGGCCTCGACTCCCAGCCGATCGGCGCGACCGAGGTGGGCGTCGTGCTCGGCGCCACCGACCCGCTGGCCGCGGCCGAGGTGGTCGACCACGAGAAGCTCCTCGACCGGACTCTGACTCTGTGGCCCCGAGAGCTGTCTCCGCACATGTTCGCCAGCATGGAGGCGCTCTTCGCCGAGCACTTCGCCCGCGACGACTTCTACGAGTTCGAGACCTTCGCGCGCGGTCTCTTCCTCGACGACGATCGGGCGACCCAGCTGATCCTCTCGAACAAGGGGTTCACGCCCGCGGTGCGCCATCAGCTCCGGCTCACCGACCCGCAGTTCGTCTGGCGTCCGATGTCGCCGCGCGGGGAGATGCCCGCCCAGCTCGTCTATCGGCCCGACGCGGTCCGGGACGCCTCCGGGACCGGCATCCTGCTCGACTCCGCGGCCGAGGTCTGGAACCGCGCCGCCCGGTAGGCGGATACCGCGAGACCCCATCACCGCGCTGGTTCGGCGACCAGGTCAGTGATCGCCAGGGATGCCCGGAGCGCGCGCTTGTTGAGCTTGCCAACACCCGTGCGCGGGATGTCGCTCACGAACACGAACTGGTCCGGCACCCACCACTTCGCGACCCTGTCGAGCAGGTGCTCACGAAGGTCCTCGGGGGTGACAACGGCGCCATCTCGCAGCACGACGCACGCGACCGGACGCTCCTCCCACTTGGCGTCGGGCACCGCGATCACGGCGACGGCCTGGACGGCCGGGTGCGCCGTCAGCTGGTTCTCGAGCTCGACCGACGAGATCCACTCGCCCCCGGACTTGATGACGTCCTTGGCCCGGTCCACGATCCGCAGGAAGCCGTCGGGCGACAGCGTGGCGATGTCACCGGTGCGCAGCCAGCCGTCGTGGAACCGGTCGTCGCCGGACTCGTCGGCGTAGTAGGCCGCCGCGATCCATGGCCCCCGGGCCTCGAGCTCGCCGCTCGACCGGCCGTCGTGCGGGACCGGTTCGTCGTCGTCGCCGACCAGGCGGAGGTCCACCCATGGGACGGCGCGGCCCTGCGTGGTCCGGTACTGCCAGACGTCCTCGCCGGTGACACCGGCAGGGGCCCGCGAGACCGTGCAGACCGGGCTGGTCTCCGTCATCCCCCAGGCTTGGATGATCGACACGCCGTGGCGTTCCTCGTAGGCGCGCATGAGGGTCTCGGACACGGCGGATCCCCCGCAGAAGCACTCGCGCAGGCTGGAGAGGTCGGTACCGGCGCGGTCGACGTAGGCGAGCAGGTCCGAGTACACAGTCGGCACGCCACCCATCACGGTGGCGCGGTACCGCTCGATGATGCCGGCGATCGCCGGCGGGCGCAGGTCGCGACCGGGAAGCACGATGTCAGCGTCGATCAGCACCGAGGCGTACGGCAGGCCCCAGGCGTTGACGTGGAACATCGGAACGACGGCGAGCACGCGATCCCCACGCCGCAGCGCGAACGAGTCGACCCCGAGGAGCGACGACGCGTGCAGCGCGATGGACCGGTGCGAGTAGAGCACTCCCTTGGGGTTGCCGGTCGTCCCCGACGTGAAGCAGAGCGCGGCAGCCTGAGACTCGGCGAGCTCGGGGAACGCGAAGTCGTCGTCCGGCGCCGTCGACAGGAGCTCGTCGTAACCGATGACACCTGGGAGGGCTCCGGTGTCCACGCCGTCGAGTCCCCCGCACACCACGACGTGCCGGAGGTGGGGCAGCTGGTCCGCGATCGGCACCAGCGTCGCGACCAGGTCGGACGCCACGAAGATCACCCGGTCCTCAGCATGGTTGATCACGTAGACCAGCTGGTCCTCGAACAGGCGCACGTTCACGGTGTGCAGGACGGCGCCGTACGTCGGGACACCGATGAACAGCTCCAGGTGCTCGAGGGTGTTCCAGGTGAAGGTCCCGACCCGGTCACCCTCGTCGACGCCGAGCGCGCGCAGCCCGTGAGCGAGCCGGTGGAGACGCCGGTCGACCTCGGCGTAGCTGAAGCGGACCGGATCCCCGGACTCGTCGACGTGCTCGACCGAGACCACCCCGCCCGTGTTGGTCGCCAGGTGCTTGCGGATGTGGTCGACGGTGAGCCGGTAGTCGTCCTGCATCAACCCTCGGAGGGCGCTCACTTCGCTGTCCACCCGCCGTCGACGACGACCGCCGCGCCCGTCATGAAGCTGGAGGCGTCGCTGGCCAGGAACAGGCCGACGCTGACGACCTCTTCGGGCCGGCCGAAGCGGCCGGTGAGGTGGCCGCGTGCCAGCTCGTCCCAGACCGCCTTCCCCATCTCCTCGGGCATCGTCGCCACGAAGTTGCGCGGCATCTGCGTGTCGATCGCCCCTGGGCAGATCGCGTTGACACGGATGCCGGGCGCCAGGTCGATGGCCGCCGTCTTCGTCAGCAGCACGACCGAGGCCTTCGCGGAGCAGTACGCCGCCATCCCGTCCATGCCCGCCAGGCCACCGGCCGAGGCGACGTTGACGACGGAGCCGCCCTCGCCCATCAGTGGGACCAGCTCGCGCATCATCAGGAAGGTGCCCTTGGAGACGACATCGTGGACCCGGTCCCATTCCTCCTCGGTGGTGTCCAGCACGTGCTTGCCGAGGACGACCCCCGCGTTGTTGTAGAGCACGTCGAGGCGGCCGTGGTTGTCACGAACGTGGTCGGCGAGGGCCAGGATGTCGGCCCGTCGGGTGACGTCGACCCGCACGAAGGTGAACGCGTGCCCGTCACCCTGCAGCTCCGCCTCGAGCTTGGCGCCGAGCTCGGGATCGAGGTCGACGCCGATGACGGTGGCGCCGTTCTCGCAGAAGGTACGTGCGGCCAGGGCGCCCATGCCGCCGGTCGTGCCGCTGACGACGGCGATCTTGTCCTTGAGCTTCATCGGATTGCTCTCCTCGTGAGGTCGTTGCGGTGGGTGGCGACCGGGTTGGTGGGCCGCCCGGCGCGCAGGCTCAGACGCCGCGCGCCGGGCGACGGGTCGGGTCGACGGGGTCAGTCGGCTACTGGGCCGTCCAGCCCCCGTCGACAGTCATGGTCAGGCCGGTGACGAACGAGGCGGCGTCCGAGACCAGCCACGCCGCGGCCTCGCCGATCTCCTGCGGTCGGCCCATGCGTCCCATGGGCGCGGCAGCGCCCAGCGCGTCGAAGATCGGCTGTCGCGCGCCCGGCGAGATCTCGTCGGCCATCTCGTCCACCATCGGCGTCGCGATCGCGCCCGGGCAGACGGCGTTGACGCGGATGCCGGCCGCCGAGTTCTCGATCGCGGCCGCCCGGGTGAGCCCGGCGACCGCGTGCTTGGTGGCGACGTACGCCGCACAGCCGGGGTACCCGACGAGGCCGAACGTCGAGGAGGTGTTGAGGATCGCCCCCCTGCCGAGCGGCAACATGTGGGCGAGCTCCGCCTGCATGGCCAGGAAGACGCCACGCAGGTTGACGGCGACGACCTTGTCGAACTCGTCGAGCGGGTAGTCGGCGACACCCTTGGTCGGGCCTGCGATGCCCGCGTTGTTGTAGGCGAAGTCGAGCCGGCCGTACTGGCCGAGCGTGCCCTCGATGAGCCCGTGGATCTCGGACTCCCGGGAGACGTCGGCGGCGATGAAGAACGCCTCGCCACCCTCCCCGCGGATCATCTCGACGGTCTCCTTGCCGCCCTCCACGTTGATGTCGGAGACCACGACAGCGGCACCCTCGCGGGCCATCACGCGTGCCGACTCCCGGCCGATACCGGAGCCGGAGCCGGTCACGAAACCGACCTTGTTCGTCAGGAGGCTCATCGCGCGGTCCACCCTCCGTCGACGGCGATCGCCGTCCCGTTCACGAACGTCGAGTCGTCCCCGGCCAGGAAGAGTGCCACCGCGGCGATCTCCTCGGGCTGGCCGACACGTCCCAGGAGATGCTCGGCCTCGAGGCCCTTCCACACCGCGTCCCGATCCTCCGCCGGAAGTGCCGCGACCACGTTGCGGGGCATTGCGGTGTCGATGCCGCCCGGGCAGATCGCGTTGACCCGGATCGCCGGAGCGAGGTCGCACGCGACCGCCTTGGTGAAGTTCACGATGGCCCCCTTCGCCGCGCAGTACGCGGCCTCGTTCGCGCCGCCGACCAGGCCGAGCGACGACCCCATGTTGATGATCGAGCCGCCCTCCCCCATCAGCGGCGAGAGGGCGCGGATCATCAGGAACGTGCCGCGCACCGACACGTTCATGACCAGGTCCCACTCCTCCTCGGTGGTGTCCTGGACCCCCTTCGCGACCAGGACCCCCGCGTTGTTGTGCAGGACGTCGAGCCGCCCGTGGCGCTCGCGGACCAGGTCGGCCAGGGCCTGAGCGGTCTCGGCCCGGGTGACGTCGCCCGCCACGAACGTGAAGTCGTGTCCGTCCCCCGTGAGCTCGGCAGCCAGCTTCTCGCCGAGCTCCTCGTTGATGTCGCTGCCGATCACGACAGCGCCGTGCTCGAGGTAGGTGCGGGCGGTCACCTGCCCGATCCCCCCGGTGACTCCCGTGAGGACGATGATCTTGCCGGTCAGGTCGGCGGTCATGAGATGGTCTCCTTCGGTTCGTGGGCGACGCTGAACTGCGCCATCGCAGTCAGGCCGTCCATGGGGTCGGGGAAGGTCGGCTCGTCGCCGAGCTGCTGGTAGACGGAGGCGAAGTTGACGATCAGCCGCTCCGACTCGCCCCAGGTCGGCCACATCCCGCGCGACGTCACGTGCTCAGCCGCCTCCCAGGGGGTGAGACCCTTCTGCCGCAGCTCGCCGCCGAGCTCGATCAGCGTCAGGAAGTACTCCTTGAGGCGGCGTACGTCGTCGTTGGTCGCCATCGGGCCGTGCCCGGGCACGATCGTCTCGGCGTCCCAGCCGAGGATGAGGTCGCAGGCATCCACCCAGCGCGACGGCGGGCCGGCCCAGATGACCGGGTGCGATCCGTTGAAGAGGATGTCGCCGGCGAAGACCGTGTTGTCCTCGGGCACGTAGGCGATGACATCGCCCGGCGTGTGCGCAGGGCCCACCTGGATCAGCTCGACGCTCTTGGTGCCGACGGTGACCGTCAGCTTGTCGACGAAGGTCTCAGTCGGCAGCACCAGGTCGATGTCGTCGAACGTGAACGCGCCGAAGTTGCGGTGGAGGAAGGTGCCCAGGTCACCGAGCTCGGCCGCGTTGTCGAGCAGCTGGGTGAAGGTGCCGGGCTGGACGCCGGCCGCCATCGCCTCTGCCGCAGCCGACGACGCGATGATCCGCGCACCCGGCACGAGCTGGTTGCCATGCGTGTGGTCCCCGTCGTTATGGGTGTTGATCAACGTCTCGATCCGGGCCGCGGCCGGGGTGGCCGCGCCGAAAGCCCCGAGCATCTGCCGGGTGAGGTCGAGGTCGAAGAGCGTGTCGACCAGCAGGGAGACCCCTTCGGAGGTCACCAGGCCGGCGTTGCTCCAGCCCCAGGAGCCTCCCTCCTGCAGGTACGCGAAGTTGCCGGAGCCGAGGTCGACGAGCTTGCCGACCGTGTCGTTGCCAGTCATCAGGTCACCTTGTTCCTGAGCGTTCCAACACGCTCGATCTCGAGCTCGATGACGTCCCCGTCCTCGAGGAACCGTCCTTGTTCCAGTCCGCACCCGGTGCCGACCGTGCCGGAGCCGAGGACCTCGCCGGGGTGCAAGGTCTCGGACTGGGAGATGAAGGCGATGACCTCGGACCAGCTGAACTGCATCTCTCCGCTGGATCCGGAGCCCCACTCCTCACCGTTGACCCGTGCGGACATCCGGAGGTCATAGGGGTCTCCGACCTCGTCGCGGGTGACGATCCAGGGTCCGAGCACGTTGCTGGTGTCGAAGTCCTTCCCCTTGCAGGGCCCCATCCCGACCGGCGACATCCGCATCTGCATGTCGCGCGCGGAGACGTCGTTGAAGATCGTGAAGCCGAAGACATGGTCGAGCGCGTCGTCGGTCGAGATGTCCTTCCCGGTACGGCCGATGATGCAGCCCATCTCGAGCTCGAAGTCGAGCATCCCTGTGTACGCCGGCCGTTGGATGTCGGTCTCGTGCCCGATGACGGTCGACGGGTTGCCGCGGTAGTACGTCGGGAAGTCGTACCAGGCCGGCGGGACCGGTCGCTCGTTGCCGGTGAGGCGCGCCTCCTCCGCCAGGCAGTTGAGCACGTGCTTCTCGAAGAGCAGGAAGTCCCGGATCTGGCGCGGTCGCGGCAGCGGGGCGGCGAGCCTCGTCGTGGCCAGCGGCCGCCGGTCGGCGTCGCCGGCACCGCCAGCCACGTCGGCGAGCAGTGCGAGCGCATCCGGCCCGGCGTCGATCAACGCCTGCATGCTCGCCAGTGCGGGGAGCTCCCTCCCCTCGGCACGGTGGTACGCGGACCGGGCGTCGAGGACCTGGTCGTGGTCGGTGTCGACCACGCCGAGGCGCTCCTCCCCGTCGGCGATGAACGTGGCGAGTTTCATTGGTTGTGCTCCCTTGCTAGTGGCGAGTCATGACCGTGGCGGTCAGGCAGCTGCTTCGGAGACCTGCGGCCGGGTGTTCACCCACCGGCGCGCTCGGGCGCCGCGCAGGAGGTGTGGTGCGGCGAGAATCGCGATCGCGGTCAGCAGCGCACCGCTGATCAGGTCGGAGGCGTACGACGGGGCCGCGACCACAGCGAGCGTCTCGCGCAGCAGGGCCAGCGACAGCACCCCGGCTGCGGCGCCGAGCGCCGTGCCCTGTCCACCGGAGAGGGCGACCCCGCCGATGAGCACCGCGGTGATCGCGAAGACCAGGCTCGGGAAGCCGCCGTACGCGGGGCTGGCGCTGGAGAGGCTGTAGCCGAGCAGGGCGCCCGGAACGGCCGCCAGCACCGCCGCGACGACGAACGTCGCGATCAGCATCCGGCGGACCCGCACGCCGGCCACCCTGCTGGCCCGGCGGTCCCCGCCGATCGCACGCAGGTCGCGTCCCCATCGGGTGAAGCGGAGTACGGCACCGACGACGACGAAGAGCGCGATCGCGATCAGGCTGCGTCGCGACAGGACCGTCATCAGGACGGAGTCGAGGTTCAGGCCGACCTCGTAGTTGAGGTAGGGGACGCTCGCGTTGTCCGAGATGATCAGCAACAGGCCCGAGACCGCGATGTACGACCCGAGCGTCACCGAGACCGAGTTGAGTCCGCCGATCGTGACGAGCAGCCCGTTGACCAGCCCGACCGCCGCGGCGACCGCGACCGCGACGAGCACGCCCGTCAGGGGCGAGTCGGCGCCGGTCTTGACGGCCAGCATCGCCCCGAGGCCGTACAGCGCGGCCAGGGAGAGGTCGAACTCGCCGGCGATCATCAGCAGCGCGAGCCCGAGCGCGAGCGGGGCGTAGGTCGCGAAGCTCTGCCCCACGTTGAAGAGGTTGATGCTGGAGACCTCGTAGCCCATCACGGGAGGGACGACCGCGAAGCAGAGCGCGAAGACGACGAGGAGCACATACGGGAAGGCGGCCGTGAGCTGGACGCCGCGCAGACGATCGATCATCGGGCCTGCTCCTTGCTGCTGGTCGCGAAGACGAAGACGATGACGAGGAGGCCCGTGGCCAGCAGCCGTACGCCGGCCGAGTAGTCGCGGAGCAGGAGCAGGTCGCCGAGCGTCGCGATGACCAGCACGCCGAGGAGGGTGCGCGGGATGGAGCCGCGCCCACCGGCGATGGCGTTGCCACCGACGACGGCCGCCGCCACCGCGTCGAACGTGAGGGTTCCGAGGTCGTTGATGGTGGCCGACTGGGTCGAAGCAGCCTGGACGACGCCGGCGAATCCGGTGCAGGCCCCGGCGATCGCGAACGCGATCACGGTGGTCAGCACGACCGGGAGTCCCGCGGCGTACGCGGCCGGCGGGCTCTTGCCGAGGAAGTAGAGGTTGCGGCCCCACACGGTCCGCGTCAGCAGCAGGTGCAGCAACGCGGCGACGACGAGGAGCAGGTAGACGCCGACCGGGATCCCCAGGACGGTATCGGCGAGGAACTTGTAGCTGGTCACCTCCGGGGCGACCCGCACGCTGCTGCCGTCGGTGATCATGATCGCGACGGCAGCCTGCAAGGAGCCGGCTCCGATCGTGACGACGATCGGGTTGGCTCCCCAGGCACCGATGGCGAAGCCCTGGAGGGCGTAGGCGCCCGCTCCGGCCAGCAAGGCGGCGACCAGGGCCACCACGACGCCGTACTGGAGAGCGGCGAGGAAGACCATGGCGGCGCCGGCCGCGGTCACGCTGGCCGACATCGAGAAGAGGTTGCCACCCAGCATCACGAGAGTCGCACCGAGCGCGCCGAAGCCGGTGATCGCGATGGCGGCCAGGATGGCGCGGCCGTTGTCGACGGTCGCGAAGCCGTCGGTGGTGACCATCCCGTAGACGAGGAGCACGGCGAGGACGGTCGTCACCACCAGCATCCGCTTGTTGGCGACCACCCTCTGCACCCGGCTCGGGGGCGCGTCCGCCGGCGGGGCGGCGGGCGGACGTTCGAGCACGCTAGACATGGCTTGCCTCCTGGGCGCCTGCATTCGCCATCTCGGCCAGCACGTGGTCGGCGGTGACGCTGGACTTGTCGTGGATCCCGACCAGGCCGCCGGCCGCCATCGTGACGATGGTGTCGGCGAGGTCGAACAGCTCGTCGATCTCGGTCGAGGCGAAGACGACGACGCAGCCGGCGGCCGCCGCGTCCTTGAGCAACCGGTGGATCTCGGCACGCCCGGCGACGTCGACCCCGCGCGTCGGCTCGTCGAGGAGCAGGACTCGCGGAGTCGTCTCGTCGAGCGAGCGACCGAGGAGCACCTTCTGCTGGTTGCCCCCGGAGAGGTCGCCGACGGCGGCGGCGATCTTCGACGCCGCGACCCCGACCACCCGAGTGCGCTCCTCGGCCAGCCGGCGCTGCCCCCGACGACTGATCACGCCGAGGCGGGAGAACCGGGACATGCTCGTGGCCGTGATGTTGCTGCGCACGGTGTCGGCGAGGAAGAGTCCCTCGCCACGTCGGTCACCGGGAACGAAGCGCACGCCCGCGCTGCGGGCCCGGCTCGGCGAACCGAGCGGGCTGGCGTCGCCGACGGTGGCTGACCCGCGCGCCTCCGGCACGAGACCGCCCAGGGCCCGCACGAGGTCGTCCGCGCCGGACCCGACCTGCCCCGCGAGTCCGATGATCTCGCCGGACCGCACGGTGAGGCTGACCGGCTGGAGCCGACCGGGGATCTCCAGTCCGTCGAGGATCAGCTCCAGCGGGCCGGTCGCCGTACCGTCGCGCGGTACGCCGTGGCCGGAGTCGACGACGCCGGCCTCGCCGAGGATCAGCTGGACCAGGCGTCCGCGATCGAGCTGGTCGACCCGATGGGTGCCGCGCAGCAGCCCGTCGCCGAACACCAGGACCCGGTCGCACAGGTCGAGGACCTCGCCGAGGCGGTGGGAGACGTAGAGGACACTGCGGCCCTGGGCGCTGACCTCGCGCACCGCGGCGAAGACCCGCTCGATCTCCGCGTTCGAGAGCGTCGCGGTCGGCTCGTCGAGGATGAGCAGCTGCGCGTCACGGGCCAGAACCCGGCCGATCTCGACCAGCTGCCGCTCCCCGATCCGCAGGTAGCGCAGCGGCGTGGTCGGGTCGAGGTGGCCGAGGCCGAGCTGGTCCAGGATCTCCTGGCAGCGCGCCCGACGCGCCCTCTTCCCGCCGACGAGCGGCACCTCGCGGTGCCCGAGGTACATGTTCTCCTCGATCGACAGCTGCGGCACCAGCGCGAGCTCCTGGTCGACGATCGAGATCCCGGCCTTCTGGCCGTCCAAGGTGCTGCCGAAGCCGACGACCTCGCCGCGGACGCGGAGCTCACCGGTGTCGGGGCGCTCCAGCCCGGTGAGCAGCTTGACGAAGGTGCTCTTGCCGGCGCCGTTCTGGCCGCAGATGCCGACCACCTCGCCGGGTGCGATGCTCACCGACACCCCGCGCAGCGCCCGGACGGCGCCATAGGTCTTGGCCAGGTCGGTCGCCTGGACCAGAGGGACTCGCGTGGAGTCCCCCTGGCCGGCGGCACCGGTCCGGACCGGGCTGAGGTGAGACATGTCAGTACTCACACCGCGAGGCTTCGTCGATGTTCTCGGCCGTCACCGTGTACTGCTCGGTGTACTGGTCCTTCTCCTGGTCCTCGCCCTTGAGCAGCTTGAGGACCGCATCGGCGGCGGCATTGGCCTCGTCGACCGGGCCCTCGGTACCCGTGCCGTAGAGCTCGTCGGCCTTGATGGCGACGGGACCGGCCGGCGAGCAGTTCGCCGAGGTGATGATGATGCCCTTGTTCTTCACGCCCAGCTCGAGCCCGGCCTGCTTGACCGCCTGGATCGCGCCGGGGGCCATGTAGTCGGCCTGCGCGTAGATGCCGACGATGCCGCCCTTCGAGGCGTACTGGGCGAGCAGCTGCTGGGTCAGCGTCTGGGTCTTCGCCGCGTCCCAGCTGCCGTCCTCGACCGCGACCAGGTCGTACTCCGGGCTCTCGGCAAGGGTGTCCTCGAACGCCGCCAGCGTGTCGACGACGACACCGTTCGAGGCCGGGCCGGTGATCGCGATGACGTTGCCCGAGTCGTGTCCGGCCTTCTTCATACCCTCGACCAGCAGGCTGGCGGCGTTGGTGCCCATCTCGGTGAAGCCGGCGATGACGTTGACGTCGATGGCGGGCTGGGCCGCGTCGACCTGCTTCGAGACGACGTTGACGACCTTGATGCCGGCCTGGTCCGCGCGGAGGATCGCGGGCACGGCGCCGTTCGGGTCGGCGGGGCCGATCATCAGGACGTCAGGCTTCTGGGCGATGAGCTGGTCGATGTGCTGGTTGTCCTCGACCTGGTCGAAGTTCGAGGTGAGCACGGTGACCTCCACCCCCTCGGCGCCGAGCCGCTCCTTGATGGTGTCGATGTACTTCGCGCACCAGGCGTTCGACTCGGTGCAGAACTGGAAGCCGACCTTCTTGCCCTCCAGCGAGCCACTTCCACTGGCGGTCGACCCGCTGGAGTCGCTGCTGTTGCCGCAGGCGGCGGTGAACAGGAGCGCGGAGGCGGCGAGCGCCATCGCGAACTTGCTGCGTACATTCATGGACTTACTCCCATTTGTTTCGGATAGGCCGAGACCGCCGCAGGACGAGGGCGTGCTGCGGTAGAGCCGCACCCGGCGGGTGCGGCGTGGAGCGTCGGCGCTGGTGCGCGGGAGTCCGACGGGGTCCCCGCCGGCTACCCGATCAGCGCTGTACGTCGAAGTCGGAGACGACCCGCTTGCTCATGGATTCGCGGAAGGTCCGTGCCGACCACGGGTAGAGGGACGGCGTTCCGGACACGTCCTGGTACCAGCTGACGCAGTCCGCGCCCCAGGTCGTCTCCTTGATCTTCACCCGCTGTTGCGCGGTGAAGCGATCGACGGCGGCGGTACTGGGCGCCGCGTTCTCGTACTCGCCTCGCGCCCAGGCCTCGATCCATCGGACCGCGTACCGGCTCTGGTGCTCCCCGGAGAGGACGAAGCTGAAGTGTCCGAACGGGCTGTGCGGACCGCCCAGCATGAAGAAGTTCGGGAAGCCGTCGAGGGCGACCGACTCGTAGGTGCGGTAGCCGTCCTTCCAGAGCTCCTCGACCGTGGCGCCGTCGCGCCCGACCAGGCCGAGGCGGCGGATGAACGCATTGGCGTCGTACCCGGTCGCGACGATCAGGAGGTCGAGCTCGTGCAGGGTGCCGTCGGCGGTGACGACGCCTTCCGGTACCACCTCGACGATGCCGTCACGGACCAAGTGGGCGTTGGGCCGCTGGATCATCTGGTAGTACTCCGACGACACGATGAGTCGGCGGCAGCCCGGCGGGTAGTCGGGGGTGAGCTTCGCCCGTAGGTCCGGGTCCG
The DNA here is from genome assembly GCF_022761125.1 of Nocardioides sp. SR21. Classification (GTDB taxonomy): domain Bacteria; phylum Actinomycetota; class Actinomycetes; order Propionibacteriales; family Nocardioidaceae; genus Nocardioides. Next base: position 13,060 of record NZ_JAKWJR010000017.1, read on the forward strand.
GAACGGCTGCCTCGAGGAAGTCCCGCGGCATCTGCACGAACGCGTCCTGGCCGGGGCCGGGCTCGGTGAACCCTTCACCGAAGGCGTCCTGGGCCTCCTCGTAGAACTTGAAGGTCCGCTTGGACAGGCCGGGCACGAACCGCTGGGCGAGCTTCCACGACCTCCGGTAGGGCTTCTTGTCCATCGGGACCATCCACTGCGGCGTCCGCATGAAGTGGACGAGCTCCTCGACCTCCGGCGTGATGGCGGCGACCACCTGGGTGCCGGTCGAGCCGTTGCCGATCACACCCACGCGCTTGCCGACCCAGGTGGCGGTGGAGTCCCACTCGGCCGTGTGCACGACCTTGCCGGCGAACGTGTCCAGCCCCTTGATGTCGGGGTGGTTCGGGTAGTGGAGGAAGCCGACCGCGCTGATGACGAAGTCGAAGCGGCCGAGGCTTCGGTCGTTCGACCAGACCTCCCACTCCGTCTCGTCCCACCGCGCGGCGGTCACCGGGGTGTGGTACTCGACGAAGTCGCTCAGCCGCTCCTTGGCGGCGACCTTCTCGATGTAGCCCTGGATCTCGCTGCCGGGCGAGAACGTCATCGACCAGTCAGGGTTCGGCGCGAAGCTCCACGCGTAGTAGCGCGAGGGGATGTCGCAGGACAGCCCCGGGTAGCGGTTGTCGCGCCAGGTGCCGCCGACGTTGTCGGCCTTCTCGAAGATCGTGAAGTCGGTCAGGCCTGCGCGCTTGAGGCGGATGCCCAGGCCGAGTCCGGAGAAGCCCGCACCGATGATGGCGATGCGGGGCTGACGGGTGATCCCGGTGCCTCGCGCGGTGGCGCGGCGGGAGCCGGCGCTCTCTCGGACCTGTGAAATCGACATCGACATCTCCTCGGTGACTGGCGCCCGATCTGTTCATCGTGACGGTGCTCACATGACGTTAGGCGCGCCCGTACGACCGGGTCCAACAGGAGTTGTCGGTCGATTAACCGCATATCGTTGTAGATCCGGTTAGGTGGTCTGACCTGCGGAAACTCGGCTGCTCAGGCCTGGAATGCGACGCGGCCGACCGTGACGCCGTCAGCCAGTCGCTGCACCCCGTCGGCGACCTCGCCGAGGCCGAGCCGCTCGCTCACGAGCGGGTCGATGAGTCCCTGGCGCGCGAGGTCGCACAGCGCTTCGTGGCACTCCCGGACCAGCGCCGGGTCCTTCTGGGCGTAGAGACCCCAGTGCAGGCCGACGATCGAGTAGTTCTTGATCAACGCGTGGTTGAGGGCGGCCGACTGGATGGTTCCGCCGGCGAATCCGATCACGAGGATGTTGCCCTCGAAGGCGATGCACTTGGCCGAACGCGCAAAGGTCTCGCCGCCGACGGGGTCGTAGATCGTGTCGGCTCCGCGGCCGCCGGTCTCCTGCTTGACCACGTCGACGAAGTCCTGGGTGTGGCGGTCGACGACGACGTCAGCGCCCAGAGCCCGCGCGACCTCGGCCTTGGCTGCACCGCCGGTCACCGCGATCACGCGGGCGCCCGCCGCCTTCCCCAGCTGGATCGCGGCGCTCCCCACTCCCCCTGCTGCCGCGTGCACGAGCAGGGTCTGCCCGGCACGCAGGGACGTCCGCCGATGAAGGGCGAACCAGCCCGTCTGGTACCCGATGAACAGAGATCCGGCCTGGGCGTCGTCGAGCTCCGGAGGCGCAGGGAACGCCGCCTCCTCCTCGAGCACGGCCAGCTCGGCGAAGGCACCGTACGGAAGCGTCGTCATACCGATCACCCGATCGCCCACGGTGTGCCGGGCGACCTCGGCGCCGACCGCCACGACCTCACCGCAGAGCTCGACCCCCGGGGTGAACGGCGGGGTCGGCTTGACCTGGTACTCCCCGCGACACATCAAGACGTCCGGGAAGTTGGCCGGCGCGCCCAGGACCCGGACGACCACCTGCCCGGGGCCTGGCTCGAGGTCGGCGACCTCCTCGAGGCGCATCACCCGCGCCGGCTCTCCGAGTGAGTTCACACGCCAAGCCTTCATGCCTTGCTCCAGTCCGTTCGGGGATGTCGGTTCAGGCGCCGCATCGGCGAACGACGGCAAACGTGGGCACCAGCGAACCTCGAGTTGTGCGACGGGACGCTACTGCGCACTAAGCGATTGCTTACCGCGGTGAGAGAAACGTCATGCGATCGAGTCCGGGGTCGGTGCGGGCTGATCGTGCGTGGAGACCGCCATCAGCCGTTTGACGTTGCAAACGCCGAGAGGCCCCTCGCAGCCGGACTGCGAGGGGCCTTCCTTCTCAGCGACGCACGAGCTCTTCCATGTGGGCCGGCGTCAGCGCTTCGTCCGGGGCCACCTCCGGCGTCTCGACGGTCAGTTGCGGCAGGATCCGATCGAGCCACGACGGTAGCCACCAGTTCGCCTTGCCGAGCAGCGCCATCGCCGCGGGGACGAGCATCATCCGGACGACGGTGGCGTCGAGGAGGATGGCGACGGCGAGGCCGAGGCCGAGCATCTTGAGCGACGGAACCGGGCTGAAGACGAAGCTCGAGAAGACCGCGACCATGATGAGGGCGGCCGACGTCACCACACGGCCGGTGCCGGCGAGGCCACGGGCGACCGACTCGGTGTTGTCGCCCGTGCGGTCGTACTCCTCGCGGATGCGCGAGAGCAGGAACACCTCGTAGTCCATCGAGAGCCCGAACAGGATCGGGAACATGATGACGACGATGATGCACGTGATGGGCGTCGGCCCGTCGAGGCCGAGGAGCTCTGCGCCCCAGCCCCACTGGAACACCGCGACCATGACGCCGTAGGCGGCGCCGATGGACAGCAGGTTCATCACAGCTGCCTTGAGCGGGACCGCAATGGAGCGGAACACCAGCATCAGGAGCAGGAACGACACGGCGATGACGGCGCCGATGAACAGTGGCAGCTTCTGCGAGAGCTGGGCGTTGAGGTCGTCGGTGACTGCGGTGATGCCGGAGATGTAGACGTTGCCGGGGATAGTGGCGCGGACCTGGTCGATGGTGGTCGAAGTGTCCGGGTCGGCCGGCCCGGTGGTCGGGATCGCGGTGAGCACGACCGTGTCGCCGTCCTCGGAGGTCTGCGGGTCGCCGACCGAGATGATGCCGGGTACCGAGGCGATCTCGGCGGCCATGGCTTCCACGTCGGCCGCGTCGACGCCATCGGTCGTGAGGTCCACGACGACGAGCAGGGGTGCGTTGACGCCTTCCCCGAAGCCGTCGGTGAGGAGGTCGTAGGCCTGTCGGTGGGTGGTCTCTTTGGGGGCGTCGCCGGCGGCGGGGAAGGCGGTCTGCATGGACAGCGCCGGGGCTGCGATGACAAGAAGGACGGCGACGGAGCCGAGGAGGTAGGGCCAGGGGCGGGCGGACACGCGGTGCCCGAAGCGCCACCAGGCGGTGTCCTCGGCGGCTTTCGGGGTGTGGCGGCGGCCGATGCGGCCCTTGTCGATGCGATCGCCGAGCAGGCTCAGCAGGGCGGGGAGCAGGGTGGTGGCGGCGACGACGGAGGAGAAGACCATGAGGGCGGTCGCGAGGCCGATGGAGGTCAGGACGCCGACGCCGGTGATGGCGAGCGCGGAGGTGGCGATGACCACGGTGCCGCCGGCGAACACGACGGCCGCACCGGAGGTACCCATCGCGGCGGTGAGCGCGGTCTGGTTGTCGCGTCCGGTCGTGCGGTTCTCGCGGTAGCGGGCGACGACGAACAGGGCGTAGTCGACGCCGACGCCGAGGCCGACGAGGCCGGCGACGGGGATGGCGGAGACGGAGACGTTCATGACACTGGCCATGAGGGCGATGCCGCCGATGCCGGCACCGACTGCGACCAGGGACAGCCCGATGGGCAAGACGGCGGCGACGAACGTGCCGAACGCGACCAGGAGGACCAGGAGGGCGACGAGGAGACCGATGCCGACGTGGCCGGAGCTCGAGTCCTCGGAGTTGAGGAACACCGCGTCGCCTCCGAGCTCGACTCGCAGGTCGGGGCTGTCGAGCGAGCTGACTCCGTTGGACAGGCTGGTGAACGCGGGCTTGCCCATCTGCCGCTCGGGCACGTCGAGGGTGACTTGTGCGTAGCCGATGGTGCCGTCCTCCGCGACAGTGCCGGTCTGGAACGGGTCGGACACGGACGCGACGTGGTCGAGGTTGTTGACCTGGTCGAGGACGGTGGTGACGGCGGCCTTGTCGTCGGCGAGGGTGGTGCCTTCGGGGGCCTGGAACACGACGAGGGCGGTGCCCTTGGCGGCGTCGGGGAAGTTCTCGTTGAGCAGGGTCATCGCCCGGTCGCTCTGGCTGCCCTTGGCGGAGAAGTCGTCGACGAAGGTGCCGCCGCCGGCGGCAGCGAGCGCAAAGATGGCGACCACGGCGAGGACCCAGCCGGTGATGGTGCGCCAGGGGTGTCGCGCGCTGGCCATCGCCACGGCGCGGGTGAATCGGTTCATGGTCGTGCCTTTCAGTGCGGTGCGGACGGTGGTGCTCTGTTGGGCTGTGAACGTAGGAACCGATGTGGTGAGTCGTCCTCACCACCTGTGGTGACCCGGGTGGTGATCTGTCACTGGCCCGCGTCGGCCGTGGCTGGGTCGGGGTTGTTGCGGACACGGACGCCCCCGGTCCCGAGAATGAGAACCAGGGGCGTCGTGATGCCGTGACCGGTGGGTCGCGGCGACGTCGGGGCGGACGCGCACGGGGGACGGCGGCTCGCCCCGACGGGACTGGGAAGCGTTGGTCAGGCGCTGACGCGGCGTGAGAGGAGCCGGCCGCGAGCCTTGTGGAGGCGCGGCATGAGTCCATAGATGACGATGGGGACCGCAATGGTCGCCAGGACGAAGGTCCTCAGCACGGGGTTCGTGTCCTTCAGCGACGGGCCGACGGTCAGGTTGAGCACGGTCAGCGTCGGGAAGACAGCGATCCAGATCATCAGGGCGAGCTGGTGCTTCGAGGGCGGCCCGACGACCGCAATCGGTCGAGCCGGGCCAGCGGGGTTCGTGGCCTGGTTGGAGGCGTGGTTGGACATGGAGATGCTCCTTCGGAGTCGTGATTGGACGCCGGCCAGCAGGGATGCTGGTCGTGTGCGGCAGGTGGCCGCGGCCTTGGCGTAGTGCGGGTGGTTTCGGTTCGCGCTAGCTGACGGGGAGGCCGTGTCGGAAGTTGGTGACCGCGATGGGCAGGTCCTCGTCGACGAGGTCGCCGTTGATGGCGATCGCAGCGGCGGACCCTTCGCCGGCGGCGGTGATGACCTGAGCTCGCGGGTTCACGGCGTTGCCGGCTGCCCACACGCCCGGGACGCTGGTGCGCCCCGTGCCATCGACGGTGACCCAGCCGGTGGCGTTGGTGGCGCAGCCGAGCTCGGCGAGCAGCGTGTCGTTGGGGACGAAACTGGGGCGGACGAACACCGCGGAACGCGGCACGAAGCCTCCACCAGCAAGCTCGACCCCGACGACGCGGTCGTCGTCGACGACGAGACGAGTGACCTTCTCCGGCACGAACCCGATGGCCCGGGCGACGAGCTGTTCGCGGGCCGCGACGCTTACGGTCTGCCCGTTGGCGAAGAAGACGACGTCGTCGGACCACTGCCGCACCAGGTGCGCATGGGCGAGGGCCTGGCCGAGCGTCTGGCCGTCGCCGTCGGCGTCGGCGAGGACACCGAGGGGCTGGTCGCGGACCTCGTAGCCGTGGCAGTACGGGCAGTGGAGCAGGTCGCGGCCCCAACGCTCGCGCACTCCGGGTACGTCCGGGACCTCGTCGTGAAGCCCGGTGGTGACGAGGACACGACGGGCGCGCAGGTGGTGGCCGTCCTCGAGGGTGACGATGAACGCGCGCCGCTCATGGACGCCGGTCTGTTCGCACGCGGTGATGGTTGCGGCGACTCCCGAGATCAGGTGGCCGCCGTACCCAGCGACCTCTTCACGGCCGGCGGCGAGCAGGTCGGTGGGCGGGAGCCCGTCGGAACCGAGGAAGCCCTGCATGTGCGCGGCGGGAGCGTTGCGGGGCTGGCCGGAGTCGACGACGGCGACGCGGCGCCGAGCACGAGTGAGGACCAGGGCCGCGGACAGTCCGGCAGCGCCGCCTCCGACGATGACGACGTCGTACCCAGCATCGGCACTGGCGTCGCTGGCGGTGGAGGTGCCGGGGTTGGACTCGTGCGCGTTCATGTCTCCAGAGTGCGCGTCGGGTTCCCGGTTCAACAATGGTTGTTGCCGATTCTGGGAAACGGGCGTTCCATGGGGCAATGCCAACCTCCAAGACGAGCTCCCGCACGGAGTCCGACGGACAGCGGGACCCGGCCAACGCAGGGGTCGTCATCGCGGCCGCGCTGGATCGAGTGGGTCCGCGGTTGCGTCGAGTGCGCGAGGAACGGGGGCTCACGCTCACCGAGGCATCGGAGCGGACGGGCATCTCGAAGAGCACACTGTCGCGGCTCGAGAACGGACAGCGACGACCGAGCCTGGAGCTGCTGCTCCCGCTCGCGCAGACCTACCGGGTGCCCATCGACGACCTCGTTGGCGCCCCAGAGGTCGGCGACCCGCGCATCCGGCTCAAGCCTCGTCGCGTCAACGGCCGCACCGTGCTCCCGCTGACGCGACCCGGCGGAATCCAGGCGTGGAAGATCGTCATTCCGCGCACCCAGTCCGAACCGAACCCACGCACCCACGACGGGTTCGAGTGGCTGTACGTGCTGTCCGGACAGATGAGGCTCGTGCTCGGCGGCCAGGACCTCGTCCTCGGCATCGGCGAAGCAGCTGAGTTCGACACCCAGGTGCCTCACTGGTTCGGGTCAACCGGCGACGGGCCGGCCGAGGTGCTGAGCATCTTCGGCCGCCCCGGCGAACGGATACACCTCCACGAGCAACCCGAATGAAGCCTCGGCTGAGGACCGGCACGAGACGGTCGGACTGCCCTAGTCTCGAGGAGTCGAGTCGTGTTCGACGCCCGGGGAGGAGGCGCCGATGGCCGACACACTGGTAGAGACGAAGCTGCTTCTGCCCAGGGTGCGCCGCGATACCGTCGCGCGCCCACGCCTCGACGACCTCCTCGACCGCACCATGGACGCTCCGGTCACGGTCGTCTCAGCGCCGGCCGGATTCGGCAAGACCACCCTGCTGAGCACACGACTCACTGCCTGGCTCGCAGAGCCCGTCGACCCCGGCGCCGGCGGTGCTCGGGCGGCGGCTTGGGTATCGCTCACCGATCGCGACCGTCAACCGGGGTCGTTCTGGACCTACGTCCTGCACGCCCTCGACCGTGCCGTCCCCGGTTCAGCTTCTGCGGCGCTGGCGCTGCAGCAGACGGGGCAGGCTCCCATCGAGTCAGCCCTCGCGAGCGTCGTGAACGAGCTCAGCGTCCACCCGGGCGAAGTCTCGCTCGTTCTCGACGACTACCACCTAGCAGACGGACCCGACATCGCCGAAGGGATGACGTTCCTGGTCGAGCACCTTCCGGCACAACTGCGGCTGACCATCAGCACCCGAGCCGACCCCGCCCTCCCGCTGGCGCGGCTGCGCGCGCGAGGCGAGCTCGTCGAAGTCAGGGCGGCCGACCTCCGGTTCACCGGCGAGGAGGCCGCGGCCTACCTCAACGACCTCCACGGACTCGACCTGACCGCAGACGACGTCGCCGCCCTCGAGGCGCGCACCGAGGGCTGGGCAGCAGCGCTCCAGCTGGCTGTGCTGTCGTTGCGCGACCGGGCTGACGCGTCCGCGTTCATCGCGGGCTTCGCCGGCGACGACCGCTTCGTGGTCGACTACCTCGCCGAGGAGGTTCTGGGCCGTCAACCCGAGGATGTACGCCGCTTCCTGCTCAACACCTCCGTCCTCGAGCGACTCACCGGCGCCTTGTGCGACGCCGTCAGCCCCACCCCCGACGACCAGAGCCGGCCGGGTGGCCGGGCGATGCTCGACCTGCTGGAGCGGCAGAACCTGTTCGTCGTCCCGCTCGACGACCACCGCCGTTGGTACCGCTACCACCACCTGTTCGCCGATGTCCTGGCCGCGCATCTGTTCCAGGAACGACCTGAGGACGTTCCCGCCCTCCACGCGCGGGCCAGCCGCTGGTACGCCGGCAACGGGCACACCGAGGACGCCATCCGCCACGCCCTCGCTGCCGGCGACACCGCGACCGCCTCCGACCTCGTCGAGCTGGCCCTGCCTGCCTTGCGGCGTGCCCGGCGCGAGCACGACATCGTCACCTGGATCACTCAGCTACCCGTCGAGGTGCTCGACCGGCGCCCCGTGCTTGCCGTCGGGCTCATCGGCGGCCTGATGGCGAGCAACGACTTTGCCACCATCGAGGCACGCGTCCACGACGTTGAGCAGCTTCTCACGAGACCTGCATCAGACCTGGTGGTCGTCGACCACGGCGAGCTCGAGCGCCTTCCCGCTGCTCTCGAGGTGTACCGGGCCGGCCTCGCGTTGGTCGGGGGCGACCCTTCAGGCACCATCGTGCACGCCAAGAACGCGCTCGGCCTCGCGGCACCCGGTGACGACCTCACCGCCGCGTCTGCGTCGGGCCTGATGGGGCTCGCGCTCTGGACCACCGGTGACATCGGCGCCGCCCATCGCGCCTACATCGCTACCGCGGACCGGCTCACTCACGCTGGGCACATCGCCGACGTTCTCGGATGCTCCTTGGCCATCGCCGACATGGAGCTCACCCTCGGCCGCCTCCGAGACGCCGAGAACACTCTGCGCCGAGCACTCGACCTCGCCGAGAAGCACGACGCTGCCGGGGTTGCTGGCCCTGAGGTCATGCGTGGGACCGCAGACATGCTGGTCGCCTTGAGCCGTATCGCCTGGCACCGTGACGACCTTCCCGAGGTCGCCGACCTTCTCCGGCGCGCGGACGACCTCGGCGAGCCGTCCGGGCTCCCGCAGAACCCGTACCGGTGGCGAGTAGCGATGGCCCGCCTTCGGGCCGCCGAGCGCAACTGGCCGACCGCACTCGAGCTCCTCGATGACGCCCAACGCGTCTACGTCGGCGACTTCTCCCCACCCGTCCACCCCATCCACGCAACCCGTGCCCGACTCCTCCTCGCCTCCGGAGACCTCGACGGCGCCCGGGTCTGGGCACGCGAGCACAAGGTCGGGGCCGACGACGAACTGAGCTACCTGCGCGAGTACGAGCACCTCACCCTGGCCCGGCTCCTGCTCGCCGAACACCGAGCCACCGGCGACATCGCGACGCTGCAGCAGGCGACCGCGCTGCTGGAGCGGCTTCTGGACGCGGCCACGGCTGGCGAGCGCGACGGAACCGTCCTCGAAGTCGAGGTCCTGCGCGCCGCGGCCTACCGGTCTGCCGGCGACCAGGAGGCGGCCGAGACCGCGCTCGAGCACGCCGTCGAGCTCGCTGAACCCGAAGAGTGGCCCCGGTTCCTCCTCGACACCCCCGGCCTGACCGAGCTTCTCCGCGCCTTGGCCGAGCAACGACCGGCCTCGACGTTCCTCCGAGATCTGCTTGCGGGACGCGCCGACCAGCCCGCAACCGCACCGCAGTCCGACATCCGGCCCGGAGCGCAGGAGCCGCTGCTTGACCCGCTCAGCGACCGGGAGCTCGACGTCCTACGCCTCCTCGGCTCAGAGCTCGACGGTCCGGCCATCGCCCGCGAGCTCGTGGTCTCCTTGAACACGGTGCGGACCCACACGAAGCACATCTACACCAAGCTCGGCGTGAACAACCGTCGCGCTGCCATCAGCAAGGCTCACCAGCTGGGGCTGCTGAGCCGCTCGGCGCGGGCCTGAGGCCCGAGAATCACCACCGCGGTCACCACATGATGTGACGACCGCTCACCAGACTCGTTCCTAGCGTGCTCGCCATGAGCACGCACGAACCCTGCCGCTACGAGATCCGAGTCCAAGGCCGCATCGACGAACGGTGGACGGCCTGGCTGGACGACATGGCCCTCGCAAGTGAGCCCGAGGGAGTCACCGTCCTGCGCGGACCGGTCGCCGACCAAGCCGCACTGCACGGCCTGCTCGCACGCCTGCGCGACATCGGGGTACCGCTCATCTCCGTGACGCCCGGCGCCAGCTGCGGTCAGGATGACGAGCGATGAGCCGCCTGGTTCCGGTGGGGCTCGTCGCGCTCAGCGTCGTACCACTCACCGCGGGGACGTTGCGTCTGGTCCAGCTCGCCGGCGGCCCCGACCTGATGCCCGCCGACGAACGGTTCGCCGGCTTCCCCGTCGCCCTCGTCGCGCACATCGTCGGAGCAGCCGTCTACGCCCTGGTCGGGGTGCTGCAGTTCGTGCCCCGGCTCCGCCGACACCACATCACGTGGCACCGGCGCGCTGGGCGCATCCAGGCTGCCACCGGGCTGCTGGTCGCCGGGTCCGCGCTGTGGCTCACGCTGTTCTACCCGCCCCAGCCCGGCACCGGAGACCTTCTGTTCGTGTTCCGACTCCTGGTCGGCACAGCGATGGCCGCCGCGCTCGTCCTCGGCTTCCGAGCCGCCCGCAACCGCGACATCCCGGCACACCGTGCCTGGATGGTTCGCGCCTACGCCCTCGGACTGGGCGCCGGCACTCAAGTCTTCACCGAAGGCTTCGGCGGTGCCGCGTTCGGCACGGGCGAGGTCGCCGGAGACCTCGCCAAGGCAGCCGGCTGGGCTATCAACATCACCGTCGCCGAATGGGTCATCCGTCGCCCCACCCTCCGAACGAGAAGAGCATTCGCATGATCACCGACACCCTCACCGAAGCCGCGACACCATCGCCCGTTCTCGAACGCGTCGTGCATACCGAGCGACTCACGCTGCGACCGGCGTCCCTCAGCGACACTGAAGCCACCTGGGGGTTTCGGCAGCTGGAGTCCGTCAACGAATGGCTCACCGGCTGTCCGCCCGACCTCGACGGGTACCGCGACCTGTTCGGCGACCCCGAGCGTCTCGCCACCACCGTCGTCATCCAGCTCGGCCACGACCCAGACGCACCCGTCATCGGCGACTTCATGCTCCGGCGCGAAGACGCCTGGGCACAGCTCGAGATGACCGAACACGCCAAGGGCACCCAAGCAGAGCTCGGCTGGGTCCTCGACCCCGGCTACGCCGGCCACGGATACGCCACCGAAGCCGTCCGTGCCCTCCTGAGCCACTGCTTCGACGACCTAGGCGTACGCCGCGTCGTCGCGAACTGCTTCCTCGCCAACCACACCTCCTGGCGACTCATGGAACGAGTCGGGATGCGCCGCGAGACCCACGCCATCGCCGAGTCCCTCCACCGCTCAGGCGCCTGGCTCGACACCGTCGGCTACGCACTCCTCGCCGGCGAATGGACGCCGTGACTAGCCCCGCCCACAGACCCAGGAGACGTCCATGACGACAACGACCGGTTCAACCACACACACGCCAACGGCAGCGTCCGCGACCGGCCTGTCCGTGCGCCGACTCAACGTGATGCGCGCCGGCTACCTCTTCATGGGCCTGGGGCTCGTCGCAGTGAAGTGGCCGCTGCTCCCCGACGCGCACACACTCCCGCTGTACGAAGGCGTCACCGTATGCGTCCTCGTCGCGATGTCACTGTTCGCGCTCCTCGGCGTGCGCTACCCGACCAAGCTGCTCCCACTGCTGTTGCTGGAGATGACCTGGAAGTTCATCTGGCTCGCCGTGGTCGCACTCCCAACGGCCATCGCAGGCGATCTCGACGCTGCGACAACCGACGTTCTCGTCAACTGCACGTTCGTGGTCGTCATCGTGGCCGCCATCCCCTGGCGCTACGCCTGGCGTCGCTACCTGCTCGAGAAGGGTGAACCCTGGCGAGCGACCGGCACACGAGCAGGATGGAACGCGTGACGACCACCTGCGTGCTGCTCGACGACTACCAGGGCGTGGCGACGACGTTCGCCGACTGGTCCGCGCTCGACGACGTCGAGCTGACCTCCGTTCGAACGCATCTGCTCGACGAGGACGCCGTCGTCACCGCCGCCGCCGACGCCGAGGTCGTCGTGCTCATGCGGGAGCGCACCCCATTCCCGGCCAGCCTGCTGGCCCGGCTTCCCCACCTGCGGCTGCTGATCACCACCGGCATGCGCAACGCCTCGGTCGACGTGGCCGCCGCAACCCGCCTCGGTGTGACGGTGTGCGGCACACCGAGCAGCTCGACCCCGCCGGCGGAGCTGACCTGGGCACTCATCCTCGGCCTGGTCCGCAACCTCGTCCCCGAGAGCAATGCCCTCCGCTCCGGCGGCCCGTGGCAGTCCACCGTCGGCCGCGACCTCGCCGGCGCGACACTCGGCGTGGTGGGCCTGGGCAAGATCGGCAGCCGGGTGGCGACCATCGGCCAGGCGTTCGGCATGGACGTTGTCGCATGGAGCACGAACCTCACCGCCGAACGCGCCGCCGACGCAGGAGTCCGCCGTGCCGACCGCCTGCCCGATCTGCTCGCCCAGAGCGACATCGTCACGCTCCACCTCGTCCTGTCCGATCGCACCCACGGCCTGCTGGGCGCCGACGAGATCGCACTGATGCGCCGAACGGCGTACCTGGTCAACACCTCCCGTGCCGGCATCGTCGACACCCCCGCCCTAGCGGCCGCACTCACGCAGAACCGGATCGCGGGCGCTGGCCTCGACGTGTACGACGAGGAGCCACTGCGCGCCGACGATCAGCTGCGAACGCTGCCCAACGTGCTCTGCACACCCCACCTCGGCTACGTCACCGAGAACAACTACCGGGCCTACTTCACCGGCGTCGTCGAGGACATCACGGCCTGGCAGTCCGGCCAGCCGATCCGCAGACTGAGTTGACCTCGCGTCAGCGCCGACCGCGCACAGCTACCCGGTCGCCGTCGCGCCGGCATCCGGCATCCGCGAGCGGACTCAGTCGGCCTTGACCGCGAGCACCGGGCAGTGGGCGTCGAGCAGCACCCGCTGGGCGTTGCTGCCGAGGATGAGCTTGCCGACCGGCGAGCGGCGGCGCAGGCCGATCACGACCAGCTCGGCGTTGCTCGCCTCGGCGATGCTGAGCAGGTCCTCGGCGGGCTCGAAGCCGCGCACCAGCTGCCGGACGTCGTAGTCGACGCCGGAGCCCTCGAGGGTCTTGCGCACGCCGTTCATCTCGCGCTCGGCCTTGGTCGAGGCGTCGGCGTCGAAGTCGGTGCCCCCGCGATGCGAGTTCACGACCACGAGCTTGGCCCGACGCAGCTTGGCCTCATCGATGGCCTTCTGCAAGGCGGCTTCGCCCTCGGGCTTGGGCACGTATCCGACGACGACTGTTCCCATGACGGGCACGTTACCTGTGGAGGACGTACTCATGCACGGGCCTGGATGGGGAAGGCTCGCGTTCGTGGAAGGGATCTCCGAACCGGTCGCCCCGGCGCTGGCCGCGGTGCTGCGCCGCGCGGTGGTCGATCACGCTCGCGCCGAACGGCGCCGCACCTTCCCCGCCCTCGTCCACGTCGGCGTGCCGGGCGGGTCCGAGGAGGTCTTCGCGGTGGTGCCCGACGAGCCGCTCGACCACGGGCTGCGCGCCGACGTGGTGGCCGCGCTGCTGCAGCGCTCGAGGCGCGGCCGAACGGTGCCGATGGTCTGGCTGACCCGACCGGGACCGCTGGTCCTCGAGGACGTCGACGCGCAGTGGTTGAGCGCGGCCCGGTCGGCGACCGCGGAGGCCGGGGTGGCGTTGACGCTGGTCGTCGTCACCCGGACCGGCTGGTTCGACCCGCGCAGCGGCACCCGTCGCGTGTGGAAGCGGATCCGCGAGAGATAGCGCCGGCGTCAGACCCAGGTGTGCACGGGCTCGTTGCTGTGCATGCCGCTGGTGTACTCGAGCAGCGTGGCGCGCAAGGCGTCGTACCGGTCGCCGTCGCCGTAGGCGTGCATCTTGTCCACGAACCACTCGGCGCCGTTGGTGCCGATCAGGCAGCGCTGCTCGATGATGCCGAGCAGCCGGTCGATCTCCGCCGACGACGCGCCCCAGGCCTCCAGCCCCTGGTGCGCCAGCGGCAGCAGCCGGCGCAGCACCAGCTCGGTGGCGCGGATCTGCCCGATCCCCGGCCAGTAGATCTGCGCGTCGATCCCCTGCCGCGCGGCGACGTGGAAGTTCTCCTCGGCGGCACTGAACGACATCTGCGACCACAGCGGTCGCTCGCTCTCCGCCAGGGCGCGGACCAGCCCGAAGTAGAACGCGGCGTTCGCGACGGTGTCGGCGACCGTCGGCCCCGCGGCGAGCAGCCGGTTCTCCACCCGCAGGTGAGGGACGCCGTCGGCGACGTCGTAGATCGGGCGGTTCCAGCGGTAGATCGTGCCGTTGTGCAGGCGCAGCTCGCCGAGCCTGGGCGCCTCGCCGTTCTCGAGGGTCTCGAGCGGGTCCTCGTCGTCGGTGATCGGGAGCAGTGCCGGGAAGAACCGGACGTTCTCCTCGAAGAGGTCGAACACCGAGGTGATCCAGCGCTCGCCGAACCACACCCGCGGCCGCACGCCCTGCGCCTTGAGCTCCTCGCTGCGGGTGTCGGTGGCCTGCTCGAACAGCGGGATCCGGGTCTCGCGCCACAGCTCCTTGCCGAGGAGGTACGGCGAGTTCGCGGCGACCGCGACCTGGACGGCCGCGATCGCCTGGGAGGCGTTCCAGTACGCCGCGAACTGGTCCGGCGAGGTCTGCACGTGGAACTGGGTGCTGGTGCAGGCCGCCTCCGGGACGATGGAGTCCGCGGTGGTGCGCAGCCGCTCGCGGCCGTCGATCGCGATCGTGATGTCCTCGCCGCGCGCGTTCAGGATCTGCTCGCTCAGCAGCTTGTAGCGGGGGTTGGCGCTGAGGCTGTCCAGTCGGAGGTGGCCGTCGGCGAGGGTCGGGAGGATCCCGATCATCACCATGTGGGCGCCGACCTCCGAGGACTTCTGCTCGGCGGAGTTGAGGCTGCGGCGCAGGCTGTCCTCAAACGTCGTCAGCCCGCCCTCGCGGAGCTTGGCCGGCGGCACGTTGATCTCGATGTTGAACTGGCCCAGCTCGGTCTGGAAGTCCGGGTCGGCGATCGCCTCGAGGACGGTGGCGTTCTTCAGCGCGGGGTCACCGTTCTCGTCGACCAGGTTGAGCTCCACCTCCATCCCGGTCATCGGGTCGTCGGTGTCGAAGCGTGCCTCGCGCAGCATCCTGGCGAAGACGTCGAGGTTGCGGCGCACCTTCTCCCGGTGCCGCGTGCGGTCGGCCCGGGAGAACTCCTGAGCCTCGACTTCCTCACCCATGGACCGACCCTAGGCCCTCGCCGGGTGCCGTGTCGTGGACCAGCCAGGACGTCTCCGTCCGGAGGATGACGTCGTCGACCACCGCCTCGATGCTGCCGGACCGTTCGAAGGCCGACCGCTGTCGCGCCGCTCCGTTGTCGCCGATGGCGTACTCCAGCAGCCCTGCGGTCCGGTCGAGGTCTCCTGCCTCGCGCAGGGCGGGCTCGACGGCGCGGATCAGCGCCTCCAGCACCTCGCGGGCCGGACGCAGCTCGCGCTCGGTGGGGTGGACGAGCCGCTCGGAGGTGCCGAAGCGCGATGCGCGCCACTGGCAGGCGCGCAACGCCTCGGCACGCCACCGCGGCACCGGCCGGTCGTCGGCCCAGTCCCGCGCCGCGGTCTCGACCAGGGCGCGGATCAACGCCGCCAGCGCGATCGCCTCGAGCGGGTCGGTGCAGACGTCGCACAACCGGATCTCGACGGTGGGCTGTGCGACCGAGAGCCGGGCGTCGAAGTAGAGCATCCCGACGTCGCGCGCAGCGCCGTAGTCGAGCAGCGCCTGCGTCACGGAGCGGTAGCCGTCGGCCGAGCCGAACGCCTCGGTGGGGCCGGCGCTCGGCCAGCGGGCCCAGACCTGGGCACGCCAGGAGGAGTAGCCGGAGTCGCGCCCGTCGACGAACGGTGAGTTGGAGCTGACGGCCAGCAGGGTCGGCAGCCACGGGGAGATCCGGTCGATGATCCCGACGCCCTCCTCGTCGGAGTCGATGTCGATGTGGACGTGCATGCCGCAGGTACCCCCGGTGCGCGCGACCTCGCCGTACCGCTCGACCATGTCGCGGTAGCGGTCGTTCGACGTGACCACCGACTGCTCGCCGGCGAGTGGCACGGTGGCGCAGGCTCCTGCGGCGAGACCGGCGGCGCGGGCGGCTTCGCCGGCGGTGCGGCGGGCCGCGACCAGCTGGGCGAGCGCGTCGGCCGCGTCGGTGGTCGGGTCGGTGCGCGTCTCGAGCTGGTGGCGGAACAGCTCGTGATCGAGCTCGTCGGTCGCGGCGCGGGCCCGCAGGCGGCCGTGGCCGTGCTCGCGGAACTCCTTGAGCACCCTCGGCGCGGCCGGCACGACGGCGCGGGTCTCGGGGTCGAAGAGCAGCAGCTCCTCCTCGATGCCGAGCTTGCGGGTCATGACTGGTGCGTACCCGGCGCGGGGAGGGGCCACGCCCACCCAGGCTCACTCCTGCTCCCAGGCGTCGGGCGGCACCGCGCGTCGGAGGGCCTCTTCGACCAGCCCGGCCAGCGGGTAGTCCTCGTCGGCCTCGGCGCACCGGTCGAGCGCGCACCAGGCGAGCGCGCCGTGCCCCGCCTGCCAGGCCGCGAACGCCAGCAGCGCCGCCGGTGCCGCGAGCATCGGCGTCGGCCCGCGCCGCACGACGTCGGACCAGAACCGGACCTGTTCGCGCGCCGAGTCCCGCGTGATCGTGCCCCAGGCGACGTCGCGGACGCCGGTCTCGAGCATCCCGCGCAGCAGCCGGGCGACCTCGCGGTCCGCCGGCGAGGTGCCGTCGCGGACGTGGCGCTGGACGAGCTCGCACACCCAGAGCTCCTCGTCGGGCCCTGGGGCGGTGAGGTCGGCGAGGGCGCCGACCACCCGGGCGATCGCAGCCCGGTCGCGGGCCAGGGTCGCCCGCAGCTCCTCGCGGGAGTCGTAGGTGACCCGGCCCTCGACGACGGCGCGGGCGAGGAACGGGTGCGCGGAGAGGTCGTACGGCACCCCCCACGGTGGGACGCCGGGGCGGGTGCCGACGGCGGGGTACCACCGCGCACCGTCGGCGCGCAGCACGTCGACGACGTCGATGCCGCAGCCGGTGAAGGCGCGGAGGAGCGCCCGCGCGGTCGTGGCGGACAGCCGGGCGTCATCGCTGTAGACGACGAACAGCACCCGGCGCACCCGGTGGCCGCGCGCCGGCCCGAGCAGCGAGTCGACGACCTCGGGGATCTCGCCGCGAACCTCGGGCAGGTCGACGCGGGCGTGGAACGGCCGGGCGGCGCCGAACGTGAGCATCGCGACCGACGCGGTCGGCACGAAGCCGAGGACGACGGGAACCATCGCCAGCACGTCCTCGGGGGTGCGGGCGGTCAGGGTGGCCACGGGTGTGGGATCGGTAGCGGTCATGCCTCGACGGTCCCCGCCGGCGCGGACGGTTCGGGCCCGCCCGGGGGAGCCCTGTGGAGAGGCGCGCCGAGCGGCCTGCTGTGGAGGGGAGGTGGGCTGTCGGCGGCGCTGGGTAGGGTGCGCGTGTGCGAGGGGAAGCGTCGGTTCTTCACCTCGATCTCGACGCGTTCTTCGCCGCCGTCGAGCAGCGCGACAAGCCGTCGCTGCGCGGCAAGCCGGTGGTCGTCGGCGGGGTCGGCGGCCGGGGCGTGGTGTCGACGGCGTCGTACGAAGCCCGGGTGTTCGGCGTGCGCTCGGCGATGTCGACGCGCGAGGCCCGCGCCCGCTGCCCGCACGCGGCCTTCCTCAGCGGCCGCTTCCACGCCTACCGCGACACCAGCGACCGGGTGATGCGGCTGCTGCGCGAGGTCTCCCCGCTGGTCGAGCCCCTGTCGCTGGACGAGGCGTTCGTCGACCTCGCCCGCTCCGACCTCGAGGACCTGTCGGTGCCGAGCGTGACGGCGTTCGCCGAGCGGCTCCGCGAGCGCGTGGTCCACGCGACCGGCGGGCTGACCGCGTCGGTCGGGGTCGGCACCTCGAAGTTCATCGCCAAGGTCGCCAGCGACCTCGACAAGCCGGACGGTCTCGTCGTGGTGGCGCCGGGGACCGAGCAGGAGCTGCTGCGCCCGATGGACGTGCGGGTGATCCCCGGCGTCGGGCCCGCGACCGCCGAGCGGCTGCGCCGGGTCGGGGTCCACACTGTCGCCGACCTGGAGCGGGTCAGCGAGGATGAGATGGTCCGGTTGCTCGGCAAGGCCAGCGGGCACTGGCTCTACAGCCTGGCTCGCGCCGAGGACGACCGGCCGGTGGTCGCCGAGCGGGAGGCGAAGTCGGTCAGCGTCGAGGGCACGTACGACACCGACCTCACCGACCGGAAGCTGATGGAGAGCCTGCTGACCCGCCAGGCGAGCGACGTGTCCGGCCGGCTGCGCAAGCACGGACTGTCGGGCCGCACGGTCACGATCAAGGTCCGGCTCCACGACTTCACCACCCTGAGCCGCTCGACCACGCTCGGCTCCCCCACCGACAGCCCCGGCACGATCGGGCGGCTGGCTCGCTCGCTGCTCGCCGACCTCGACACCTCCGGCGGCGTGCGGCTGCTGGGCGTCGGCGTCTCCGGGCTCGCGGACTGGGTCCAGGAGGACCTGTTCGGGGAGACCGCCGAGGACGAGGAGGAGGAGCTCCCCGAGGTCGAGGTCCCGCACCACTCCCGGCGTACCTGGGCACCCGGCATGGACGTCGTGCACGCCGAGATGGGCCGCGGCTGGGTGTGGGGCTCGGGCCGCGGCGTCGTGACCGTCCGGTTCGAGACCGCGGACACGCCGGCCGGGCCGGTGCGCAGCTACTCCATGGAGGACCCGGAGCTCAGCCCGTGGCGGCCCGACGAAAGCGAACCTGCTCCCCCGGCCTGAGCTGCGCGCACTGCCACAGGTCGTCGGGGTGCACCACCCCGATCACCGGGTAGCCGCCGGTCGGCGGGTGGTCGGCGAGGAACACCACGGGCCGCCCGGTCGGCGGCACCTGCACGGCACCCAGCACCATCCCCTCGCTGGGGAGCTCGCCGTCGCGGGCCCGGGTCAGCGCCGGCCCGTCGAGCCTCAGGCCGACGCGGTTCGAGTCGGCCTCGACGACGTACGGCGCCCCGCACAGCACGTCGAGCGCGTCGGCGGCGAACCAGTCGTCGCGCGGTCCGGGTACGACGCGCAGGGGGCCGGGTCGCGGTGGCCGGGGCGCGTCGAACGCGGGCGGCTCGCGACGCGGCTCCCCCACCGGCAGCCGGGCACCGGCCGCGACCCGGGGCGGCCCGACCCAGGCGAGCGTGTCGGTCGAGCGGGAGCCGAGCACCGGCTCGACCGCGATGCCGCCCGCGACCGCGACGTACGACCGCAGACCGGTCGCCGGGGGCTCGATCCGCAGCTCCTTGCCGGGAGGCAGCCAGACGGCCCGGCCGTCCACGGCGAGCCACCGCGCGACCGTGCTGCGCAGCACCAGCCCGCCCAGCAGCACCTCGAGGACGGCGTCGTCCGGGTCGTTGCCGACGACGCGGTTGGCCAGCGCCGCGGCCGGCGCGTCGAGGGCGCCCGCGCGCGGGACGCCGAGGTGCGCGAAGCCGACACGTCCGCGGTCCTGGACCGTCACCAGCGGCCCCGTCTCCAGCACCTCGATCATCGGGCCACGAACCTGACCCGGGTGCCCGGCGGCAGCAGCGCCGGCTCGGGGCGCGCCTGGTCCCACAGCACGGCGTCGGTGCGGCCGAGCAGCCGCCACCCGCCCGGCGACGCGCTCGGGTAGACCCCGCACCAGGCCCCGGCGAGCCCCACCGATCCGGGAGGTACGGCGGCCCGCGGCGACTCCAGTCGGGGTACGGCGAGGGCGTCCGGCAGCCCGGCCAGGTAGCTGAAGCCAGGCGCGAACCCGCAGAACTCGGCGACGTACTCGACCTCGGTGTGGCGGCGGACGACGCCGGCGGTGTCGGTGCCCCACAGGTCGGCGAGGAACGCCAGGTCGGGCCCGTCGTACACGACCGGGACCTCCACCAGCGCGCCCGCCGGCACCTCCGACGTCGGCGACCAGTCCGCCAGCTGCCCCGAGAGGACCGACAGGTCGGAGACGCCGTCGAACAGGACGGTCGCGGCGGCTGGGACGATCTCCTCGGCGTCGACCCGCGGACGCGCCCAGGTCGCCAGGGCGAGCGCGGTGGCCGCGTCGCCGACCTCGACGAGCACCGCTCGCGGACCGACGGGGCACAGCTGCATGCGCGTAGTCTGGCGGAAATAGGTGAAGGGCCCCCGGTGGTATGAGCACCAGGGGCCCTTCGGCTCGACCGGTTGCGTGACGCCCGGTCGATCGAACCGGATCTCCGACCCCGCCGCCCCCGTCACCGGGCCGACGCCTCGAGTTGCCTCGCGGTGTGGATCCTTGCTCCTGTCCGATCCTCAGCCCTCCGCAAGCGGTGGGCTGGTAGGGAGAGTTCTACGTGGCCCGGATCACACGGCGCAAGACGTCCGCAGGAACTCACAGGGCCGTCCACAGGATCGGAACCGTCATCCACAACACGAGTGCACAGTCCACAGGCGCCGGTCCAGACCTGTGGATCACCCGAAGGGACGAAGCTCGAAGCCGGCCTCACCCAGCGCGCGACGCACCGCCAGCGCGTGCTCGACCGCTCCCGGGCTGTCGCCGTGCAGGCAGACCGAGTCGACCCGCGGGGCGAGGTCGAGTGCCTGCGCGACGATCGCGCCCTCGTCCTCCACCAGCGCGCCCGGCTCGGTGCGCGGCAGCAGCCGGCCGTCCGCGCCGTACCCGCGGTCGGGGAAGCCCTCGTGGAAGACACCGCGCCCCGCGGCCCGGGCCAGGTCGAGGAACGCCCCCGCCATCCCCAGCACCGGCAGGTCGCCGGAGCCCGCCAGCACCGCCCCCGCCTGCTCCTCGTCGACGATCACCCGGTGGTAGAGCGCGCCGTGCGGCTTGAGGTACCGCACGGAGGTGCCGACCCCGCGAGCGATCGTCGACAGCACCCCGACCTGGTCGGCGACCTGCTCGCGCAGCAGCTCGGGTGCGACGTCGCGGGCGACCCGGCCGAAGTGCTCCCGGTCGTCGTACGACACCTGGGCGCCGATCGCGACGCCGCGGCGTACCGCCTCCTCGCAGACCGCACGCATGATCGCCTCGGACCCCGCGTGGTAGCCGCACGCCACGTTGGCGCTGGTGACCACCGCCAGCAGGGCGTCGTCGTCGGTGACCTCCTCACCGAGGTCCGCGTTCAGGTCGATGATCACCACGGCGCTATCGTCGCGCGCATGCAGCCCCCCGTCGCCGACCGCCGCGCCACGACCCGCGAGATCCACGGCACCACCCGCACCGACGACTACGAGTGGCTGCGGGCCAAGGAGGCGCCCGAGGTGACGGCGTACCTCGAGGCCGAGAACGCCTACACCCAGGAGCGCACCGCCCACCTCGCGGACCTGCGGCAGACGATCTTCGACGAGATCAAGGCGCGCACCCGCGAGACCGACCTGTCAGTGCCGACACGCAACCGCGGCCACTGGTACTACGGGCGCTCCTTCGAGGGCAAGGAGTACGGCGCCAGCTGCCGCGTCCCGGTCGCGGACCCTGATGACTGGACCCCGCCGAAGCCGGCCGAGGACACCGCGCCCGACCAGCCGGCGCTGCCCGGCGAGCAGGTGCTGCTCGACCTCGACGCGTTGGCCGAGGGCCATGAGTTCTTCTCGCTCGGCGGCTCCGCCATCTCCCCCACCGGAAACCTGCTGGCGTACTCCACCGACGTCGTGGGCGACGAGCGCTACACGATCCGCGTGAAGGACCTCGACACCGACGCCCTGCTCGCCGACGAGATCACCGGCGCGCTCGGCGGCGCGACCTGGGACCGCGACGGCCAGGCGTTCTACTACACGACCGTCGACGAGAGCTGGCGCGCCGACAAGGTCTGGCGGCACCGGCTCGGCACCGGCCAGGACGACGACGAGCTGGTCCACCACGAGGCGGACGGCCGCTTCTGGGTCGGCGTCGGCCGCACCCGCAGCGACCGGTTCATCGTGGTCGCGAGCGGCTCCAAGATCACCTCGGAGTACCGCTTCCTCGACGCCGACGCCCCCGACGAGGGCTTCCGCACGTTCGCCGAGCGCCGCGAGGGGCTGGAGTACTCCCTCGACCACGCCGTGATCGCCGGGGAGGACCGCTTCCTGGTCATGCACAACCACACCGGCGCGGACTTCGAGCTCGCGACCGCCCCGATCGCGCCCACCCCGGCCGAGGGCTGGGAGCCACTGGTGGCGCACGACCCCGCCGTACGCCTCGAGGACGTCGACGCGTTCGCGGGCCACCTGGTCCTGCACCAGCGCAGCGACGGGCTCACCCAGCTGCGGATCCTGGAGCTGGGCGACTCCGGCGTGACCGACGACTACCTCGTGGAGTTCGACCACGAGGTCTACACGGTCGGGTCGGCGGGCAACCCGGGCTTCCACCAGCCGGTGGTCCGGCTCGGCTACACGACGATGGCGGTCCCGTCGTCGGTCTACGACTACGACGTCCGCACCCGCGAGCTGACGTTGCTGCGGCGCGCCCCCGTGCTCGGCGGCTACGACCCCGACGACTACGAGGAGCACCGGCTCTGGGCGACCGCCGAGGACGGCGAGCGGGTGCCGATCTCGATCGTCGCCAGGCGCGGCGCCCGCGAGGGCGTCGGCGGCGGCTCGGGACCGGTGCCGACGCTGCTCTACGGGTACGGCGCGTACGAGGCGTCGATGGACCCGTACTTCTCCATCGCCCGCCTCTCCCTGCTCGACCGGGGCGCCGCGTTCGCGATCGCGCACGTGCGCGGCGGCGGCGAGATGGGCCGCCGGTGGTACGACGGCGGCAAGCTGTTCCACAAGCAGAACTCCTTCTCCGACTTCATCGCCTGCGCGCGCCACCTCGTCGACACCGGCTGGACGACGCCGGACGTGCTGGTCGCCGAGGGCGCCAGCGCCGGCGGGCTGCTGATGGGCGCGGTGGTCAACCAGGCGCCCGAGCTGTTCGCGGGCGTGGTCGCGGGCGTGCCGTTCGTCGATGCGCTCACCACGATGCTCGACGCGACGCTGCCGCTGACCGTCACGGAGTACGACGAGTGGGGCAACCCGGAGGCGGACCGGGAGGTGTACGAGTACATGGCGGCGTACGCGCCGTACGACAACGTCGCGGCCGTCGACTACCCGCCGATCCTGGCCGAGACCTCGCTGAACGACACCCGGGTGCTGTACGTCGAGCCCGCGAAGTGGATCGCCCGGCTGCGGGCCACCGCGACCGGTCGGCAGGACTTCCTGCTGCGCACCGAGATGGCGGCCGGGCACGGCGGCGTCTCGGGGCGGTACAAGTCGTGGCACGACCGCGCGTTCGCGCTCGCCTGGATGCTCGACCGCTTCGGTCTGTCCTAGACCAAACCCTGAGAAGTCCCTGAGAGTCCGTCTCAGACGCAACTCCGGGAACCCCTCGCACGTCCTTCCAGACAAGAAGTTCAACGTTTGACAAGGGAATCCACCGGACACCTTGGACGTTGAACAGCACGTGTGGGGGGCGCAAGGGCGCCAGCCACCGACGAGAAGGAGGGGCGTCCCATGGCAACACGTACTGCAACCGGCACGCGCGAGATCGAGGGCCGCGACAGCGTCGGCCTGTACCTCGACGAGATCGCCCGGAATCCCCTCCTCGACGCCGCCTCCGAGGTGGAGCTCTCCAAGACGATCGAGGCCGGCCTGATGGCCGAGCACCTCCTCGCCGAGGGCCGCGTCGGCCGCAAGAAGGGCGGCGCCCCGATGTCGGCCACCCAGGAGGAGCTGGAGTGGCTGGCCGAGGAGGGTCGCAAGGCGACCACCACGTTCATCAACGCCAACCTGCGCCTGGTCGTCTCGATCGCGCGCAAGTACGGCCGCGCCCAGATGCCGATGCTCGACCTGATCCAGGAGGGCAACACCGGCCTGATCCGGGCGGTCGAGAAGTTCGACTACACCAAGGGCTACAAGTTCTCGACGTACGCCACGTGGTGGGTCCGCCAGGCCATCACCCGCGGCATCGCGCAGCAGGCCCGCGTGGTGCGGCTGCCCGTGCACGTCGTCGAGGAGCTCAACCAGGTCGGCGGCGCGCGTCGTACGCTCGAGCGCCAGCTCGGCCGTGAGCCCGACGCCGCCGAGATCGCCACCGAGCTCGGGATGGAGCTCGACCGGGTCCTCGACCTGATGGCGTGGGGCCGCGAGCACGTCTCGCTGGACTCCCCCGTCGACGAGGACGGCGGCACCTCGCTGGGCGACCTGATGGCCCAGGAGACCGCACCCGGCCCGGACCTCACCGTCCTCGACGTGGAGTCGCGCGACCGGCTGAACGCGCTGGTCGGCAAGCTCGACGAGCGGGCCGCGGACATCATCCGCTCCCGCTACGGGCTGGTCGACGGCCGGCAGCACAAGCTCGCCGACATCGGCGCCAAGCACGGCATCTCCGCCGAGCGGGTGCGTCAGCTCGAGCGGGAGGCGCTGCAGAAGCTCCGCCGCCTCGGCGACCCGGACCTGGCCGCCTAGGAAACCAGCTGCTCGAAGACCTCCGTCACATGCTGACGGAGGTCTTCGTGCGTTCCGGTGTTATCGATGACGTACGTCGCGATCGCGCGGCGCTGCTCGCGCGTGGCCTGAGCCGCGATCCGCGCCTCGGCGTCCTCGCGCGACATGTCCCGGTCTCGCGCCAGCCGCTCCACCTGCACCTCGGCGGGCACGTCGACGACCAGCACCGCGTCGAACGTGTCCGCGCGGCCGGACTCCGCCAGCAGCGGGATGTCGTGGATGACCACGCCGTCCTCCGGGGCGCTCGCCTCGAGCTCGGCGTACCGCTCGAAGACCAGCGGGTGCACGATCCCCTCGAGCACCTTGCGCCGGGCCTCGTCGTTGAAGACGATCTCGCCGACCTTGGCGCGGTCCATGTCGCCCTCGGCCGTCAGGATCTCCGGCCCGAACGCCTCGACCACCTGCTCCAGCCCCGGCGTCCCCTTCGCGACCACCTCGCGCGCCAGCCGGTCGGCGTCGATCACGACCGCCCCCAGCTCGGCCAGGATCGCCGACACCGTGCTCTTGCCGGACCCGATGCCGCCCGTCAGCCCCACTCGCATGGCGGACATCCTGCCCGATGCGGTATCAAACGCACCGTGACGACCTACGCACTCGGCTCGGACGACGCCGAGCTCACCCGCCTCGAGCAGCAGTCGGCGCGGATCGCCGATCCCACGCGCATCCTGCTCCGAGCCGCCGGCATCGCGCCCGGGATGCGGGTGCTCGACCTCGGCACCGGCATCGGGGACTCGGCGGTCATCCTCGCCGAGCTCGTCGGTCCGTCCGGTTCGGTGGTCGGCCTGGACAACGACCCCCGGATGGTGGCGACGGCGCGGGCCCGGTGCGCCGGCCACACCAACGTCTCCTTCGTCGACGGCGACGTGACCGGGGCGGTCGGCGACGGCGAGTACGACGCGGTCGTCAGCCGGCTGCTCGTGCTCCACCTGGCCGACCCGACCAGCGTGCTGCGCCGCTACCTGGCCTCGGTGCGTCCCGGCGGCCTGTTGGTCACGCTCGACTACGACACGCGGGCGGCCGGCGCCGAGCCCGCCGTACCTCTCGTGTCGGAGCTGTTCGGGCTGGTGGCGGCGGCCCTGCGCTCCGCCGGCGCGGACCCGACCATCGGCTCGCGGCTCCAGGCGATCCACGCGGATGTCGGGCTCGACGACATCGGCGCCCTGGCGATCACGCAGTACCTCCCGCCCGACTCCCCCGTCGGCCCCGGCCTGCTCAGCGGCGTCGTCCGCTCGCTGGCACCGCGGATGGTCGCGCTCGGGCTGGCGACCGAGGCGGAGCTGGACCTGGGCACGCTGCCCGACCGGATCTCCGCGGCGCTGCAGCGCAGCGGGTCCTTCTTCGTGCCGCCGACGCTGGCCGCGTCCTGGGGCCGGCGGCCCTGACGACCGGCGGGAGTTGGCCGACCAGGCACTGCGCCCGGATTGGCAGGTCGAAGACGCTGCCGAGCGCCTCAGAAGGACTCACGGCGATCATGCCGCATCGCCCACAGGTCAATATCTCAGCAGGGAGGCCAGCCGGCCGATTGAACTCGGGACGTCCCTAGGAGAGGCTCATGCTCACAGACGGCTGCGGCGCGAGCGACGATGATGAACACCTGAGGCTCGGCGATCGCCCGATCGGCTCCTTCTCGCCCGATAGCTCCCGATATGTCGGGGCGCTGGGACGCGTTCTCCTCATCTGGGAACGTGCGCACGGCGTAGTCCTCACCCCCGCAGCGCTGAAGTCGTTCCGGGATCGGCCAGAAGTTTCGGTCTTGAAGGGCGTACCGGTGGTGCCGCTGGAAGGGGCGGCATACTCCGCCGTTGCGCTCAGCCGCACCAAGACCCTGCGCCTGCGCGAATGGGTTTCGTTGATACCGGTTGAGTTGCATTCGGTCGCTCCCGTGCCTCCTCTCCCCATCGTCCAGAAGCCAGTCGCGCGGCGATCCCCGCTTACTCCAGGACCGGGAAACGTGAGCCGTGCGGAGTTCGAGCGATGGCGGAAGGATCGTTGAGCGCCCCAACCGCCGTGACAGCATGCGGGAGAGGGCCGACGCAGACGTCCAACTCCGTTATGGGTGACCGCAGCCAGGCGTGGATACTCGATCGGACGATCGAAGGACGAGACGTACATCCCTGGGAGTTCTCGCTCCGCGGTTCTTAAGGCACGCCACGGGGCAGATCCCGGAATCTCTCGCCGGGTCAAGGGACCTTGGTCTTGGAGGCAGGGTCTTCGGACCTCGCGATGCAAGCGATGTGGGCCACGGAAGTCAGACTCGTGAGCCTCCAGGTATCGCCCAATCGCCGCCGTTCTCCGACCTCGACGGGCGCTACTCAGAGCATCGAGCAGGAACGCTGGACGGTCTTGCCGCCATAACAGAGTCAATGCAGCTGATCAGCCATCGCCCCGCAAGGAAGCACATGAACCGTATCGCCCGCATCCCGAGTCAGTTCAAATACCGCCAGGCGGACGCCAGCGTCGGTGATCGTTGGTGACAGAACCCTCCGCCATCGCCCGATCAAGCGTCGCCGTACCACTCGCGTAAGGACTGCTGTGGACTCCAAGAGCTCGCGCAGCAGCGCGCCGGCGGTAGCAACACTGCTGGGAGCGTCGTGATGCCGCGCCAGGATGAGGTATGCACCGTCAAGCACCGCACCATCGAGACTGAGGATCGCTGCCCCCGCAGGCACCCTGACGGCATCCGGGAACAGCACCGAAGGGCGCAGGAGGCCGTGGCCGCGCCGCAGCCGCGACCCGACCGCCCCACGCCGCAGGAAAACTACGACCGTAACCTGCTCAAGTTCGCCCGCGAGCAGGCCGCGATGACCGGCTTCGACCTGTCCACCTTGGATCGGCCCGAGTTCGACTGGTGGGCCAAAGCGGTCGGGCTGAGCCGTCGAGATGCCCAGTTCGTGTGGGATCACCAGCCTCGACGGAGCCGTGGGCGCGACACCCTGCCCCGACGCGATCAGGTCGGCGGAAACCGCGCGAGGGAGGCTGCCCGGCCCAACGACGCGTGGTTAGACCGTCAGGAAGAACAGCGTCGAGCGTTCGAGGCACAGCGGGACCACCATGCCGCCGACTGGCAGGCTTACGTCATCGCGTTCCATGCGTGGGCCGACCAGCGGGGCATGACTCGCAGTGAGCGAGTGGAGGCCCTAAGCACGCAGGGTCTACCTCGCCATCTGCGCCAGGTGGTCCTACAACAACAGGCCACGGGCACCTCCGAGCCTCAGCCGCCGAAGCGACCCACCGAGCAGCCCACCCCGGCGGACATCGAATGGGCCGACCGCTGGCGGCCACGCATCAGACGCACTGCCGGGGTAGTCGTTGCCCTGGTCTTGGCCGCCTTCCTGTTCACCGCAGTCTTGGGTGACGCCCAGGACGACCCCTCGACCTCCGAGGCCGACGGGTCCTCCGACAGTTCCACGGCGCTGAGCCCGGCGGAGAGGCGCGAGCAGCGACGAGTGCGTGCGCAGGAAGCGAAGGCTGACTGCCTTAAGGAGCGCGGGGCAGGCGCAACGATGCGCACTTGTGGCGGAGACCGGTACGTGACGTGTGACAACGCGGCACACGTGAAGTACGAGGGCTCCGGCGAGTACAAGGGAACGACCATCGTGTGCGACGAGAACAACTTTGTGGCAGTGGCTTGGGATTCCGACGACGACCACGCATTCAAGCGAATCTGGTACGCGGGCCGCTGGATCGGTCGGGCGGTATCGCCCGGACACGGCACCCGTCAGGCGAAGCCGGCACCGAAGCCGGCACCTGAGCCGTACGTTCCCCCGGCCCCAACACCGGACTACTCCGACGACTCGGACAGCTCGTCCGGAGACGACCTGTCCGGATACACCGGCCCTCGTTGCTACGCGCCCGGAGGAAAGACCTGGACGCCCTGCTGACCCGGCTTCGACTCGACCGAGCTGCGAGGTTGGCACCCGACCACGCCGCGACGTGACGCGTCCGGCTCTTCCCCGATGATCACGCCTCCTGGCCGCGTCCTATCGCTGCGTCCAGCCCCGAACAACCTGTCTGCCGGCGGTCGCAACGCAGTGTCGGCGGCGGAAGGCATCGTTGCGCTCATGATCGAGGACCGTGACTGCGCGATGTACATCGACGGCGATGGCGTCCCGTTCTGGCTCATGGAGCTCGCCATCCGCGACGCGCGCTCAAGGTGCGCTGACGTGTCCGTCCGCGCTTACAAGACTGGACGAACCCAGGCAACAACCGACTCATGGTCTCCTTGTGGGAGCTTGGGGTCGACCTCGTTCAAGTCAACCCACACGCCGGGCTCAGCAACGGCACTGGCATCGCGATCGCTGTTGACGCCGTCGACACGCATCATTTCGCCGCGAGTTCGCTCGGACTGTGAGGCGAATGCGGCGTCGTCCTGACCTCGCGGGGTACGGACAACCCATGACCACGAATCCAAACGAGCAGCCGATCGAGGACCCCGACGTCAGCCCCGGTGTCACTCCGGAGCCAGTCGATCCGACCGACCCGGGGACGGGCGACGACCCCGCTGTGAAACCTTCATCCGACCCACTCTGACCCGTGAGGCCGCCTTGGTGGGGGCCTCCAACCGCTGCTGGAACGGACTCTGCGGTCGCAGCACGCGACGCCGACGGGCGAGATCAGGGCATCCTTTGCTTTCGTCACGTATCCAGTGGTCGCGTCGCTGTCTCCTGACCTCTGACAGCAGCCCGAGACCCAGTCACTCGCAGAGGTGATGGTCGTGACCACCGCAAGCATTGACGATCGACAGTTCGGCCAGGATCGCGCATCAGGACTCTTCGGCCGCCTCGGCGCCGGCTTCAGGTCGTCGGTGATCTACCGCACCGCCGTCGCGCTGTGGATGAACGTGCTGATCGGGCTCGTGGCCGTCGCCACCGTCACCTTGGCGTACGTCCTCCCGCAGGACGGCTTCCCCGACCAGGAGGTGTGGGCCGTCGGAGCCCTGAAGCTGTTCGCCCTCTGGTGCCTCTCCTTCGTCCCCGGTTGGCTCTACGTCCGGTTCCTCGGACTGCGTGCCGGAGTGCTGTGGGCCGAGTACGTCCTCAACCTCCACCGGATGGGGTGGGACGCCAAGGAGAACCTGCCCGCGCCTCCTCCGGGATCGGTCTCTCGGAGCGACCTGAGCAGTGGGACCTCGTCCGAGTCCAACGTCTACCGGCAGAAGTTCGACGCCTACTACGGCCGACGGGTCTCGAGCTCGTCGACGAATCCGTCCGACACCCAGAACTTCACCGTGTCGGTCGAGACCCTCTTTCCGATCTTCTTGTGCACCACTGTCCTGGCTGTCGGCTGGGCGACGGTCCTGTGGGAGACCGACATCGTGTTGTCGCCCTCCGGTCCTTGGGACGCGCTGAAGTTCGGCTTCCTCGGTGCGTACGCCTTCGCGGTCACCATGCTGGTTCGTCGCTTCTACCAGAGCGACCTCCGGCCCAGCGCGTACGCCGGCGTCGTACTCCGCATCGTCCTGGTCCTGCTGATCGTCGCCGTTCTCCACCAGTTCTTCGCACTTGACTCGACCGGCGGGGCAACCTTGAGCAACACGGAGATGATCACGGCCTTCGTCGTCGGCTTCTTCCCGCTCGTCGGCCTCCAGGCTCTCCAGCGGGTGGCGTCCAAGGCCCTGCGGGTCGTCGTGCCACAGCTGTCGCCGGAGTATCCGCTGGACCAGCTGGACGGCCTGAACGTCTGGTACGAGGCCCGATTGACCGAGGAAGGCGTGGAGGACATGCAGAACCTGACCACCATGAACCTGGTCGACGTCATCCTCCACACCCGGGTGCCGGTGGGCCGCCTGGTCGACTGGGTCGACCAGGCGTTCCTGCTGATCCACCTGGAACCGGTCGACCGCAAGCAACTCGCTGCGGAGCGCCAGGCCGGGTCGCTGACCGGCGCTGACCCGCGTAGCGGCGTCCGCACCCGGATCGCGTTGCGTCGGGTCGGCATCCGAACCGCCACCGACCTGCTGAAGGCGATGCCTGAGCCGGACGACCCCCGACCCGCGATCAGGAACCTGGGGCTGGAGGTCGACCAGCTCCGTGTTCTCGCGACCGTGCTCAAGAACGAGGAGGGCCTGACGCCCGTCTGGAACTGGCGCTGCAACGGCGTGCCGCGGTCGACCGACCGCGGCGGCAGATGAGATTTGCCTGCTGCCCAACGGCGTCGGCCGCACCGAAGAGCCGCGGGTGGCGGCCCACCGGTCAGGTGCGAGTCAGGATTGTCCCGAGTCGCTCAAGGGAGCGTTCGGCGTATCCGCTCCACATGCGGCCGATCACGTTCAGAGTCAGTCGCGCCGGCGATCCCGTGGGATACATGGTCCAGGCCCACGTGACCCGTGAGCTCGTTCCCTCTGCGGCGACGGACCAAGCGCCTTCGACGCTGCGCAGGAAGGGTCGGAGCCGACCGTGGAAGTCATCGAGCTGGTAGGCGAAGCCGCGCGGTCGATCGACTGAGGTGAGCGTCTCCCGCAAGCTCCCACCGTCCGCGAGCATGATCACGCGGTTCTGGCCAACGCTTCCCCAGCCCGGCGGCTCGTCCACCACTTCCTGCACTGGCGGGAAGGCGGCGTACCGCCGACTGAAGAGGTCGGGCAACCGCGCACCCATCAGCCCGTCGAAGGCCCTGACCTGTTCAACGGGGAACAGCCGCGATGCCTCAACGCGATAGCCCGACATGATCGAACACTACGCCCCAGAATTCGATACTGCCGTCGGCAGAGTTCTGCAGGGACCCCGACCACGGACGGCGAACGGGGTTCGTTGCGCTCAGCTCGTCGCCGTCGTCGCGTCTTGTCGCCGCGAGATGGCGCCCGGAAGGACGCACCGACCACGGGGCAAGGCCGCGCGCATCACGACGAGCAATCGCCTCGAACGCGAAGGCGCACGTCCAGCCCGGTCCGATCAGAATCCTGCCGGGGACGGGTAGGCCGTGCAGGTCGCAGGCTCGCCCGAGACGATCAGCCCGTTGGTCTCGATGATGATGCTTCCGTTCGGAGGCACGAGGTCAGGGTAGGTGGACGTGCCGCCGATGATGTCGCCCGCGTTGTCCCGGCAGACCACGCCTACGCGCAGGTCCTGCAACGGCTCACCCGTCGGGTTGTCGAAGGGGAACGCGGCCTCCCAGGAGCCGTACTCCTGGGTGATGCTCGCGGCGTTGACCGGGTCTAGCTCGATATCGGACTCGTCGAAGGTTCCCTCGTCCTCTACGAGCAATGTCGGTTCGACTGAAGCAACCTTGCTCCGCTTTGGGAGGTCCGTAAAGACGTGCATCGCAAGGATCTGGCCGGCGTACGCGAAGGACTCCAGTTGGGTCTCAGTCGCGAGGATCTCGCCGGCCTCATCGAGGAAGTTCACCGACACCGTGACAGTCTGCCCGCCGTGGTCAGACGTGTTCTCCACGATTGCCATGGCGGCCGCATACTCGCCGGACTGCCCGAAGCCGTAGTCCACGAGTTCGCCACCGTCGTCCTCCTCAGTCGGTTCGCTAGTGTCCGTTGCGGAGGCGGAGGCGGAGGCGTTCGGGTCGACATCGCCGTTGCCTTCGCCAGTGAACGCCGCTGCGTACTGTTCAGCGTCGGACGGCTCAAGGTCTCCCCAGACCCGGAGGAGGAATGGGCCATCGAGGTAGTGATACTCGGTGCCAAGCATCGGGACATCCTCGAGGACGCCCTGGATGTACTCGGACCGCTCCTGCGCAGCGTCGGCGTCTTCCCACTGCTCGACGGAGGCGCCACACTCAATGCCGAGCTCGTCGCAGTCCACGCGCTCGTCGTAGATCACGGCAGCGGCGTCGTAGCCATTCGGGCGGCCGATCAGGTCGTTCGGGTCGTTGTCCTCAGTGATCTCGACGACTTCGGTGACCGAATCAACCTGATTCTCGATCTGCTCAGCGACGGACGTGGCGTCTTCGCCCGCTGCAGCGCCGTCCTTCCCGCCGTCGCCGCATCCTGAAACGAGAGCGAGCGGGAGGACGAGTGAAGCGATCCATGCGCGTGTCATGCCGGGAAACCTAGTGCGCCTGACCGACACAACGCAGGACCAGCACAGGATCCCGATCTCTTGCGACTGGTGCGCTGCATCGGGTGCGTCAAACCGCCGCAAGCGAGGCCGTGTCTACGGCGCGACTGCCCGCGACCACGGAGAGTCTCTAGTCACAGCCGCACTCCCCCGACACCGAAGGCACCAGGAAGCAGGCGGGGCACGGGGCGCTCAGCTCCTCGAACCGTTCCTTCGCGCCCGCACGCCTCCTGAACGTGGACAACGGGAACCACTTGTGCCCTTCGTCGTCGATTTTGAGCCCACCTGGAACCAGTTGCGGATCGAGGTCGACCGCCCACCCTCCTTTGGGCCAGTACAGGTATCCCGCAGCGATGTACACCGCCACACGGCCGCCGACCCGGGCTCCGATGTACTGCGCGGAAGTCGGCTTGTAGTAGTCCGCCTCGGGCAACAGATCTAGGGAAGACTCGATGAGCGCTCGATCCGAGGAGCTCCAGCCGTCCCGCCAGTTCATGACCTGCTGCCGCGTCATCTCCCTGCTCATCCAGCCAGTCTCCCGGACGCTCTAGAACGAACGCGCTGGGATCGCCGGGACCGGACGAATCGGAATAGGCCCGAGCTTCCGTCGCGACGAAAGCCACGGTCATTCCGCCGCCTGTCGGCGCCCGGCAGCGACCGGACCTGCCGCCTCCGGCGGCCACCTCCCTGCCGATCAGCAACGGGCGATGGCACGATCGCTGCGTGGAGGCGGTGTGGGCGCGCAGCAGCAACGGGGAGCTGGACGACCCTCGGGCTGGCGACGTGCTTGCTCACGACGGGATTCGCATCCTGGGGACGGTCGAACGCACGGCCGAGTCCGTGGACTCCGTGCGCCGGTTCGAGACCTCCGTCCCGCCGGAGGCAAGTTCCGAGTACGTGATGACCGGCGCGGTGATCAGCGCCGCCGACTTCCGGGTCGCTCGGCGATCGCGTCCCGGGCACGGTGGCACCGACGTCGTACTCTCCGTGGGCGGCGAGCTGGTCCAGGCTCAGGTTCCAGGACCGGCTTCAACGCTGATCGTCGGTGCTCGCGTCGCCGTAGCCGGCGAGGTCACGCTCATCCCGGACCACGAGTGGGGTTCGTTCCCACTGGTCGATACTCGCCGCCGCTGGTTGATCGCCGACGTGAGGACTCTCGGCGACGGCGAGTACTTCCTCCTACTCGACCCGGCCGCTGAGCCGGCCGAGTCATGAAGAACGTCGCGGGCAGGCGACCGGTCGAGCCCTTGCTGATCACGCTTCTGCTCGTTGTCCTCGCCGTCGTGTCACTGACTCTCGGTGTGACCTCCGAGGGACCGAGGGGACTCTTCCTCGGACTCGTGGTGCCTGCACTCTGTATCGGATGCATCTCAGCTACGGGTGGGATGCTTCGTGCGTTCATGGTCGCCGCCGTCGCCTGGCTTGTGGGCATCGAGCTGGCACCGCGTTTCAGCAGCGACGTCGACGACGATGTCATCAACCTCTGGCCGTTCCTCGTCGCCAGCGGACTGGTGCTCGCGAGCTGTCTGGGGATGCTGTGCCGCATCGGAATCGACGGTCTCCGAGATCGACGGACGAGCGCGGACGAGTAGGCGGGGGAAGTCGATGTCCGCGCGGGACTAGGGTCGCGGCATGCCCGTCTTCAGCTGGCGTCCCGCCAACCGAGCCTCGGCGGAGGACGTCGAGTCGGTCTTCGCCGCGGGGCCTGCCAGCAAGTGCCGTTGCCAGGCGATGAAGGTGCCGGGCTGGATCTGGCGCGACACCACCCAGGAGCAGAGGGAGGCCGCCCTGCTCGAGCAGACCGCCTGCGGCACGTCCGGGCCCACGTCCGGGTTGGTCGGGTACGTCGACGGCGAGCCGGCCGGGTGGGTCGCGATGGAGCCCCGGGCGAACTACCCCAGGCTGTGGAGCCGGAAGCAGCCGTGGATGCGGATGGACCCCGAGCTCGAGGGCGTCTGGGCAGTCACGTGCTTCCTCGTCGGCAAGACCTGGCGCCGGACCGGGCTGAGCTACGAGCTCGCCGCCGCCACCGTCGAGTACGGCCAGCAGCAGGGCGCCCTGGTACTGGAGGGGTACCCGATCGAGCCGGCGCCGGGCAAGTCCGCGATCTGGGAGGAGGCCTCGGTGGGCCTGCTGCAGGTCTTCCTCGAGGCGGGCTACGAGGTGGTGGCCTCGCCCACCCTGCGGCGGCGCGTCGTCCGGCGGCACCTGGGCGGCCCCTCCTGACGGACGGTGAGCTGGCGCCTCAGCCGGGGAGCTCTCCGGACCGGCGGGGGTAGCGGTGTCGTTCGATCGCGGTGCCGTCCAGGTCGCGCACGACGTGCTGGACGCCCCGCACGCGCGCCTCGTCGCGGCCGGCCTCGAGGGCCGCCTCCCTCGTGGGGAACTCCCCGGTCACCGGCCCGCGGGGGCCGACCGAGTTCCGCCACATTCCCTCTTCGCAATACGTCTCGATGGGCTCTCCCACCACGATCATCCCCTCCCAGGTGTGATCGGGCCGAGTTCCCGTGCCAGCTCCCTACCGACCTCGGCCCGTCACTACCTACCTGTGTCCGGGAGCCGGGTTTGTTACACGGCTGCGGCGGTCGCGCGGCAGACCTCGTCCCACGGGGTCGGCTTCAGGCCGAGCTCGCGCTCGATCGCGCTGGAGTCGAGGACGTACGGCCGCTCGAACTGGTAGACGGTCTCCCGCAGCTCGCGCAGCAGCGGCACCACGGCACCACCGACGCCCAGGAGCGCCTTCGGCCAGGCCTTGACCGCGACCGGCTGGCGACCGGCCGCCCGGCACACGTCGGCGACGGCCTGCTCCTGCGTGACCGCCGGGTTCGTCGGGGCGTTCCAGACGCGGCCCCACGCGTCCGGCGCCTGGGCGACCGCGACCAGGGCGCGACCCATGTCGCGCACGTCGGTGAACGAGTGCGGCTGGTCCGGCCGGCCGAACACCCGCACCGCCTTGCCCTCGAGCGCGCGCGGCGTGACCTGCGGGATGTGCGCGTTCGCGCTCAGCGGGCCCATGTAGTCCGAGCCCCGCACCTCGACGGCACGGATCCGGCCGGCGTCGTGCCGCTCCTTCGCCTCGGCCCACATCGCGGCCCGCAGCCGGCCCTTGGCGCCGGTCGCGGCGTCCGGCAGGTCCTCGGTCATCGGGCCGTCGACCGCGCCGTACGCGTAGAGCGGCGCGGCGGTCACCAGCACCGCGCCGGTCCGCTCGGCGGCCTCGAGGAAGGCGGCCGCGACCGGCGGCCAGTACGTCTGCCACACCGTGTACGACGGCGGGTTGATGCAGTTGTAGAGCGCGACCGCGCCCGTGGCGAGCGACGTGAGCCGGTCGGCGTCCGCGGCGTCGGCCGCCACGCGACGGGCGCCGGGCACGGCCGCTCCGGCTCCGGTGCGGCTGACCAGCAGCACCTCGTGGCCCTGGGCGGCGAGCTCGGTGGCGGTCGCGAGACCGACGGGTCCGGCTCCGACGACGACGTGCAGATCGGTCATGGCTTCCTCCTGGTTTCGTATCGAGAGCACTGCTCTCGTTCCGAGAACCCTGACACACGCCGACGTCGAAAACAAGAGCACTGCTCTCGCACTGTGCCAGGATGAGGCCATGTCCCGCGCCGAGACCCGTGCCGAGCACACCCGTGCGATCCAGGCGACCGGCCGCCGCCACCTCGCCGAGGTCGGCCCGGCCGCTCTCTCGCTGCGCGCGATCGCCCGCGAGGTCGGCATGGTGTCCTCCGCGGTCTACCGCTACTTCCCCAGCCGCGACGACCTGCTGACCGCGCTCATCGTCGAGGCGTACGACGAGCTCGGCGACCACGTCGAGGCCGCCGAGAGGCAGCACGAGCGCCTCGACGACCGGTTCCGCGCCGTGTGTCGCGCGATCCACGACTGGGCGCGGGCCAACCCGCACGAGTACGCGCTCGTCTACGGCTCCCCCGTTCCCGGGTACGCCGCTCCGGACACGACCGTGACGTCCGCCGGCCGGATCACCGGCGCCTTCCTCGCCCTGGCGCTGGCCTCCGAGCAGGCCGGCGTACCCCTGGCCACCACGGCTCCCCTGTCACCCGCCGAGAGCGCCGCCCTCGAGCCGGTGCGCGACGCGATCGGCGAACCGATCGGCGAGGAGCGGCTGCTGCGCTGGCTGATGGCGTGGAAGACGGTGTTCGGCCACGTCTCGCTGGAGCTGTTCGGCCACCTGCATCGCGGCGTGCTCGACTACGACGCGCACTTCGACCAGGTCATCGGCCAGCTCGCGACCGACCTCGGCCTGACCAGCGGCTAGCTGTACCCGGCCATCAGGTTGGTAGCCGGCTGATCGGCGGGAGCCCGTCGAGTGCGCTGTGGCG
>NZ_JAKWJR010000018.1 GCF_022761125.1 Nocardioides sp. SR21
GGGCGCCCCCGGCAGGATTCGAACCTGCGACCGTCGGATTAGAAGTCCGTGAGCGTTCTTCGGGCGGGGTCTAGCGAGATGGAGTGGAATCGGAGTTTGCGCAGGTCAGGGCGGGTCTAGGGTTTGCGGGGTCGGGTCTCGGATAGTCCGGCGATGTGCCGCATTGCCCCATGATCTGCCCCACGCGGTCGTATAGACCCAGAAGCGTGGCTGAGCAGGCTCTGAATTCTACCGCTCCTGTCGGCGCTCGCGGCTACCTTCGATTCCGTGGTGGGGACCAACGACGCCGGCGTGCGCCCGGAACTGACTGAACGCGACCGCGCGATCCTGGACTTCGAGCGCCAGTGGTGGAAGTACGCCGGCGCGAAGGAGGCCGCAGTGCTCGAGCAGTTCGGCATGTCGGCGACGCGTTACTACCAGGTGCTGAACGACCTGCTCGAGCAGCCCGCGGCGCTGGAGTACGACGCACAGCTGGTCGCACGGCTGCGGCGGATCCGGGATGGACGCCGAGCGCAGCGTTCGCCTACCCGACTGACCTTCCGGAACTGATTCTGTAAAACCGTTGACACTGCCTCTCTCGTGACTGTAAACTCGTTTACACAACATCAGAGAGGAGATGGTCACCTTGGACCGAGAAGATGCCGCTCTCGTCCTCACCGCCGTCGCAGTGATCCTGCAAGCGGTGAGCGTGTGGCAGAACCGGAAGCGGAAGCCCCGGGGACAGCACCGACGAGAGTGACAACCTGAGGAAGGCCGGGAGCAAAGACAGTGCCCCCGGCCTTCCAAAGGTCCACGATGACAGATCCTCAGGAACGGAGGAACCATGCTCGCTCGAATCGCAACCCATCCCAGCGTTCAGATCAGCGCCGGCGCCGCAGTCGTACTCGCCGCGGCCAGCACCATCCGCCCTGTCCCGTGGCCGCTCTGGGTCGCGTGGGCTGGACTCAGCGCGCTCGCCGTCCGTCAGGCCGTCCGCCGATGACTGACGCCACCACGCCGCCGCACCCGAAGGTGCTCGAGCTTGTGCAGGCCGGCACTCGACTGCAGTGGTTGAAGACCGAGCAGGTCAGGCAGGAGCGCGAGGTCGGCGAGCTGGTGCGCGCGACCGCGGACCAGGTGACTCCGACGCAGGCTGCCCGGATGACGGGACTGAGCCGGCCGACGATCTACAAGATGCTCAGGGGCGATGCGTGAGCGTGTATCGGGCGGGTATCACTGACCACTGACATTGCGACGGGACGGCCGCGGGTTCCCGATGCCGGGTCGGCGGTGCTCGGCCTTGAGGCGGGCCTTGGTCTCGGCGGCGTGCTGGTCTCGTACAGCGGGGTCGGCGCCGGCCGCGGTGAGCATTCGGGCGACGCGGTCGCTGTCGTGACTCCCGTTCGCTTGCCAGCCGCCGAGCGCTCGGCCGGCGGCTTGGCCGAGCAGCTGCGGGTCGGTGGTGATGGCGTGGATCTCGCGGACGCAGGTGTCAGGGTCGGTCTTCTCGCGGAGCAACCGGCGGGCTGCGCCGTCGAGTCGGGCCAGGATGATGCCAGTGTCAGGTGGTGCGGATCGCGAACTGGCCATAGTGGAGAGCGTGTCAGAGCCGACCGACATGTGACTTCTGCGCCCTGTGGGAAACGTGTGGATAACCGGCGGAACTCTGTGGACAGCCTTGGTGAGACTGTGGAGAAAATGTGAGCCGAGTCGCACTAGTTGTTGCGGTTCGGTGCTACCTTTGAGTCCACGGGACGCCTGTTGTGCCTCCTGTCCAGCCGACGGCCTCGCTTCTGCGGGGCCGTCGAGCATTTAGGGAACCCAGACGTAGTTCTGGTCGATCTGGCCCTCGATGATGCGCCAGAGCCGGTCACGAGCGCGGCGTTCTGCGCGCGGGGGATCTGGCCGTGTAGCGATGCGGTGCCGGAGGTAGGCGACTAGGTCAGCGACCTGGATCATGCCGCTGGAATCGGAAGCCACGA
The DNA here is from genome assembly GCF_022761125.1 of Nocardioides sp. SR21. Classification (GTDB taxonomy): domain Bacteria; phylum Actinomycetota; class Actinomycetes; order Propionibacteriales; family Nocardioidaceae; genus Nocardioides. The sequence continues at coordinate 1,962 of NZ_JAKWJR010000018.1, forward strand.
ACTCCAGGCTGCCGACTACTGACTGCAGCTTGCTGACGGTGTAGCCGGGGGTTCCGTTGCGGCGCCAACGCTCGATCATGGCGCGGTGGCGGTCGTCGTGGTGGATCTCGTCGCACACGATGTCGACCGGCGTGGACCGGGCTCGAGCGAATGCGTTTACGTCCTTAGCGAGCTGGGTGAGGACGACGCCATATGGCTCGTAGACCTCGTTGTACTTCTGTCGCTGGGCCTTCCGGTCGAGACCGCGGAGGATGAATTTGATGTCGCACTCTCGTGCGAGCTCGAGGGCTTGTGCCGCGAGGTCGATACGCGCCTGGACCGAGGCAGAGCTCCACGGTCCCGCACCCTGCAGGAGCTCGTATCCGTGGAGCTCGTTCGGGACCGTCGGGAGGCCGAGGTACTCGGCGGCCTCGATGACCAGCCAGGGCATGTTGTTGTTGAAGGTCGCGACCTGCTTGTCGTCGCCGATGGCGGCAGCCATGAAGAACCAGTCGTCGGTGTACGACTCGTCGACGTAGGCGTGCAGCACCCGGTGATCCTCTCAGGTGAGCGCGACAGTTGTGGGACGCGTGCCTACCCGCGGTCGCGCCACCAGGACGCGAGGAGCGAGGCGCCGAGGGCGAGGCCGGCGGCGATGAGGATCCACTGCGCCCAGGCAGGCATCAGGCCGGGGGCTCGGTGACAATGTGGAGCCGACGCCACCCGGGTGGTGTGAGGTCGTCGAGCTCGGTGCGGCCCAGCTCGAACGACGCCACGTCGACCTCGATCTGGCGGCGCTCGGCTGCGCCGTCGACGGGCTCGATCGCGGCGCGGAGGATCACGGCTGCAGGTTACGTCAGCATTCGTCCCTCGACGATGGCGAGAAGCGAACGTATGGGGCGCTGAAACGTGGGACGCTGCGCACCATGAATCGACGTCTCCGGCTCGCCTGCGCCGCCGTTCTCGTTGCGACGATCGTGGGCTCAGTGTCCTCCTGCGGAGATGCTTCTCAGAAGGTTGCGGACGCAGTCAGCAACGACGACGAGAAGGCCCAAGAGGCTCTCGACGACTATCGCGACGAGATGACACCACTCGGCGAGCGCGAGGAAGAACTCCTCGAGCGGTACGCGTCTGTTCAAGGGGCGAACTACACCACAGACCGAGCGATGTACCGCGTTGTCTCGACGGACCTACCGGAGTGGGTCCAACTGAGCGACGACTTCCAGCAGATCGAAGTTGAGGACGACGAGCTCGCCGACATCCACGATGTCTACATCGAAGCCACGGCCGCACGCATTCGCGGCTTCACCTTGCTCCTGTCCGGGTTGGAGAACTTCGACCGCAGAGCAATAGCGGACGCCAACGACGCCATCGGCGAGGGCAACCAACTCGTGCGCGAGTGGGGGCAGGACATGGACGAGTTCGTGGAGGACGTCGAGGGCTGACGGGTCGGCGTCGCCCGGCCCAGACGCGACGAAACCGCCCCGCCTTCCCCGGGTGGGAAGACGGGGCGGTGAGGCCGAGGTATGGCTCAATCGAAGTCGGCAAGCTGGTCGTCGACGACGCGGAGCACATGGCCAAGCAGGCACAGGAGCGAGCCGACGATGAGGCCACCGGTGACGATCGCCGCGCCACTGTCCTCGCCGAAGCCGCGCCGGCGCATGGGGCTACTGCTCCTCGTTGGGCACGGCCCAGGTCGCGCGGCCGGTGACGGCGAACGCGCCGAGCGCGAGCCCGCCGGCGATGACGGCCTCGGAGCCGGTGAGGTGGCCGTCGGACATGCCGGCGGCGAGCCCGGCCACTCCGGCGAACAGGGCGGCGCCGGACGCCGCGACGAGAGCCTTGCGGATGGTGGAGAGGTTCATCGGTGCTCCTTCGTGCGGGGCTGGGCCCAGCGGACGATGCGGTCGTGCGCCTCGGCGGCGGCGTCCGCGTTGATGGGGTGGTCGGTAGGTCCGTGCCAACCGAGGACGCGCAGTACGGGTCCGCCGGCGAGCCGGATCCGATCGGCGCGGAACTCGCGGCCGGGCTTCACGCGGCCCTTCGACACGACGGTCCACGTCTGGCGCATCCGGAGCGCCCGGCTGCGCAGCGTGCGGTGCCGGTGCGCGACGAGGACAGCAACGTCTGCCCCCTCGCCGACGTTCGGGCCCTGGTGCACGTCGTAGCGCTTGACCGTCCGTAGCACGTCGCCGCACCGGTAGGCCTCGTTCAGCACGATCACGTCGGGCCGGTGGCGGCGGCTCAGCCGGCGGAGCGTGCGGCGTACCCGCCGCGGCTTCTGGCCGACCCAGACGTTCCACAGCAGCGCCGTGACCGTGACGCCGTCGACCGCGAGCTCGAACAGGATCGCGTGGTGCGCATCCGACCCGTACTTCCCGAGCACGTGCACGTCGACGACGTCGGCGCCGATCACGATCGCGTGATCCGGGCCGTGGCCACGGACGGCGGTGCCGCCGCACCGCTCGGCGAGTGCCTTGACCTCGTCGAACGACTGGTTGGTGTCGCCGATGACCAGAGAGGCGACGGTCATCGCCGGTGGCCAGCGTCCTTGTCGCCGAGACGGAGGACCTTGTTCAGCGCGGCGCGCACGCTGGACCTCGGCTCGTCCTGCTTCGGGGTGAGGTCGGTGTCGAGAAGCCGCTTCGTGACGGCGTTGGCAATCCGGTCGACCAGAGCGTCCTGGTCCTCCTTCGGCCAGTTGGTGAAAGGCATGTCGTCCTCCTGGGGCCAGGGCCACACGGGCCGCGGGATGGGGTCGAGGCGGGGCCCGTCATCGGGTCCGCCGAGTCCGTTGCCGCGCGAGAGGTACGAGACCTGCTGTGCTGCGAGGCGGGTGTCCATGTACGGGTGGTCGAGCGGGCCGCCGTGCATGTGGAAGGGCCAGTCGCCCTGGGCGGGGTTGCGGAGCCACACGAAGCCGCCGGCGAGGCGGAGCGCAAGGAGGCACTCGGGGTGGCCGCACCAGTGAAAGTCGGTGCCGCCGCCGAGGCGGTGGGTGGTGCCGGAGTCGGGGTCGCCGGCCGTGCCCTGGTAGCCGCCTTGGGTGACGGCGTACTTGTGGTGCAGCTCGGGGCGCTTCGGCCACCGGTCGGCCTTGATCTGCTCGGCGTGCTCGATCCAGGCGATGGTGTAGGCGTCGACGTTGGTGCGGCCGCGCCACAGCGGCCGGGCAAGGCGTGGATCGACCACGAGTGCCTCCTTCGGGCAGGCGGAGAGGGCGTCGAGCAGCAGCGCGACGCTGGTGCGGACGCGGGGAGAGATCAGGACTCGGCAGAGCGGGCGGCCTGCTGATAGGCGAGCACCGCGCACCCGGCGCAGAACGCGAGGAACAGCCAGCCGTAGACGCACAGCCGGATCCACGGACGCCCGGCATAGTCGCCGAACCACGTCGAGGCCACGACGAGCCACAGGACCGCGGCAAGCCCGATCGACTGCATCATCAGCCACCTGCCCGTCCACGAAGCCCGCCACGGCGACCGAAACCCGTACAGCAGGGCGAAGAGAGTCACCGGGACCACGGATGCGTAGACGAAGAAGCTGACCCACCAATCGACGCTCAACGTCGTCCTCCCATGGAGTCTCGGATGGCCTGCGCGAAGTGGTTGGCCTCGCGCAGTTGCCGCAGTGACTCACCGAGAGCGGCGTACAGCGGCGTCTCCGCCACCGTCTTGTTCAGTTCCTCTTCGGCACGCCGACGTGCCTGCTCTCCCTCGAGCGGGCCGATGTCGCGCCGCCGGCGCCAGAAGCTCACGACTTCGCCTCACTGGCCGTTCCGGGCAACGCCCGCATGATCTGGTCGACGGTCCGGCCGACCTCGCCCATGTGGCGGAGCTGCTCGTCCTTCTCGGCGAGCTGGGCGTCCTTGATGCGGGATTCGGCCCGCCACTCGTCGCGGTCGTGGAGCGCGTCCTCGAGCGTCCGCCGGGGGACCAGCGTCCCGCGCATGATGAACACCATCATCAGGACCATCACCGCCCACCCGGACCCGAGCCCGACCTGGGGAAGTCCGATGCCGTCGATGACCTGCATCGTGATCACGGCGGCCACCTCAGTAGCTGGTGATGCGGACGCGGCCGTTTGCGCCGGCGCCGGCGACGGCGTTGGCGCCGCTGGCTCCGCCTCCGCCGCCGGGCACGGTGCCAGCGGCTCCAGCGACGCCGATCCCGGCGGCGCCTCCGGCACCTCCGAGCCCGGACAGGCCGCCGGAGACGGCCTGGGATCCGCCGCCGCCGCCGCCGCACTCGCTGTTTCCGGGGATGTGGCTGCCGTCGTTGCGACCGGATCCGCCGCCGCCGCCGCCCCAGGTCGAGGAACCGGCGAGCGCCGACGTCGCGCCCTGCCCGCCCTTGCCGCCCGAGACCCCGCCGCCATCACCACCGGAGACGGTCGTGTTGACGCCGGTGCCGGCGCCACCCTTTCCGCCGGTGACCGAGATGTGCGAGCCGAAGGAGGTCGTCCCGCCCGCCGAACCGTTCGTCGGCGAGGTTCCCGAGATGATGCCGCCGGCCCCGCCGACGCCGATCGTGATGGACTCGGTGGCGCCGAGGTCAGCTGTCCTGAACCACCGTGCCCTGTACCCGCCACCGCCACCGCCACCCGCGGCCCCGGTGGACCCAGGGTTGGCGCCACCGCCGCCGCCGGACCAGACCTCGACGAGGAACATCGCGGGTCCCGTGGGCTTCGTCCAGGTGACCGAGGAGTCGTAGGTGGCGACGGCTCCTTCCCACTGGCGTCCCCAGGTGTCGGTGTTGTCGTCGTACTTCATGTAGGCGCGCAGCGTCGTGTCGAAGACGAGCCGGCCGTCCCAGAGGTCCACACCGGCCAGCGCGTTCCGCGCGGTCGTCGAGAGCGCCGAGATCCCCGGGTGGTCGTTGAGCCACTGTGCGAGCTCGTGCATGTCGACCGGGACGTTGTCCGGGTCTCCCGGGCCGGGGTAGGGCACGCCGCGCGGGGTGGTGGCCATCAGCTGTCCTCCGAGGGGTTGTAGTCGCGGGAGTCGCGGTAGGTCGCGAACATCGCGGTGCGGTCGGCGTAGGTCGGTGCGAGTTCGCTGGTGCGGGCGTAGCGGAGGTAGGTGCCGGGCGGCCGCCACCAGGTGACGGTCTCCTCGTCGACGTCGGCGACGAGCTCGACGTCGGCGATCAGGAGCCCGACGGGCTTCTGGGTCGCGGCCGCGGCGCGGATCTGGGCCTCGGTAGCGCCTACGGCGTCGTCGGCGTGGACAAGGATCGCGATGGTCCAGGCGTCGGCACCGAGGCGCTCGAGGAACCCGACGCGGTGGTCGCCGCCGAGCACGGCCTGGATGGCGGCCGCGAGGGCGTCGAGGCGGCCGCGGCGCCAGGCGGCGCGGTCGCGGACGTAGGCGCGCTGCTCCTCGACCGAGAGCCCTCCGGGCAGTCGGGTGCCGACGATGCCACCGATCCAGGCGGGCTGGCTGGTGTGCTCGAGGTCGAACACCGTCGCCCACGGCCGGTCAGCCGCCGCCGGTCGGGCGAGGGTGTCGACCTCGTCGAGCGGAGCGGTGAGCGCCTCGGCCAGAACCTCGACGACGTCGCCGGCGCGGGCGCGGAAGGCCGGCCCGAGACCGTCGAGGACTCGGGCAGCGAACCCGGCCACTAGACGACCGTTCCAGTGATCGTCGACGGGTCGACGCCGGCGGTGACCGGCGTCGGGAGCGCCGCGACGCCGGCGAGCGCGAGATCCGCGGCGGCGCCGTTGAGGGTCAGGGAGTCCAGGTAGAGCACGCCGGCGACGGAGCCGATGACGCTGACCACCTCGAACAGGCGCATCGTCGAGCTGATCACCCAGCCGTCGGGGTCTTCGGAGGTTGAGCCCCACCGGGCGATGTAGGCAGCGAGGGCTGCGTCGACGGCGGTCTTCACCGTGACCGGGTTGGCGTCGGGATCGGCGACCGCTTCGTAGGCGATGTCGACCGACGTATAGGTCGGGTCGGCTACGTAGATCACCAGGTTCGGCTCGCGGGCTGCCTGGAGCACATCCTGGACGTCGGCCTTGATCCCGACCGAGACCGGTGCGCCGTCCTCGTCGACGACGAACACCGTCACGGTGCGGGCGACGTCGGTGAGCCCAGAGAGCGCGTCGTAGTTGTCCAGGCCGACGGCTCGATCGACGCCGGGAACGGATCGCGCCAGTAGTGCGAGGTCGTGAGGAAGGATCCCGCCGAACGAGAGTGTGGCGAGCTGGTCCGAGAGCCGGACAAGGTAGTCGGCGATCGGCTCGTCGTCGAGACCGCCTGCCGAAGGTGCCGTGGCCTCGGCCGCGGTGACGACCGCGGACGCGGTGGCCACGACCAGGTCACCGGCCGGCACGTCGTTGCCGACCGTGCCTACGACAGCAGCTGTCAGAGTTGCGGTCACGGTGGTCGAGACCGAGGTCAGCAGCTCGCTGGTGATGAACGCGATCTCGGCGCCGGACTCGTTCGTCGCGATCACGGTGAAGCCGACCGGGATCTGGGCACCTGCCCCGGTGACAGTGAACTCGACCGACAGTTGTGCTGCCGCGGCGAGAACCGGCTGCACCCCGAACACCGTTGCGCCGAACCCGGCGACCGCCCACTCGGCGAAGCTGGTGAAGAACGCCCGCGTGGCAGCCGTCTCGGTGCCGACCTCCTCAGCGAGCGCGACCTCAGGGGCGCCGTCGACCGGGACCCAGCCGGGCATCTGATCGGCCATGCCCTCGAGGATCGACTCGCTGACGGCGTCCGGGTCTGCGGGGAGGTCCGGCGGCTCGTAGGTCACTCCTCCTGCTCCTCTCCGATGATGGGCTGCACGACGGCGTGCGCGGTGACGCCGGTCGTCAGCTCGTCGACGAGAACGGCGCTGACACGCGGCTCGTGGTCCTCGACCGCGGCCGCGATCGCCGCCGGATCGATGCCCACGGCGACCATGTCCTGCGCGCCGTAGTCCGGGACCGAGCGTCGCTCGCCCGGGCGGGTGCCGATCAATAGCGCCACCGACTGCGCTACCTCGAGCGGACTGTCCTGCTCGAGCGCGGCGAGCTGTCCGGAGCTCGTGACCTGCAGGGGGAGCGCCAGGTGAGTGGGCACGGTCGTTGGGCCTACTCCGCCGTCGCCTGGGCTGCGGCCGACGCCGCGGTGGGCGTCGGGACGTAGCCGATCGGCGGCTCGCCCGTCAGGGCACGCTCGTACTCGACGAGGGTGATGTAACCCTTCGTCAGGCAGTAATCGAGCGTGGCCAGCGAGGCCGTGCCTTCGTAGTAGCGGCACAGGTAGCGGAACCCGGTGGGGTTGGCCATCAGAGAATCCCTTCTTCGAGGAGTCGGTCGGAGATGAAGTCGAGCTGTGCCTGGATGAGCGAGAGCGGGCCAGGCGTCGGCGGCTCGGGCACGACCAGATCGGGCTCGAGCCACTCGCCGTCGTCGTAGGTCCAGCCGATCGCGACGGGAGGGTCGGTGGGGAGCTCGATGACCTCGAGGCCGTCGGGCGGCTCGTAGTCGTCGCCGACGACGATCGTGTTGACGACGAGGCCGTTCTCGTCGATGAGCGCAGCGTTCATGGGTCAGAGCCCTTCTCAGTCGAAGTAGGTGATGATGCAGACGCCGCCCTGGCCTCCGGCGCTGGCTGATCCAGACCGAGCGCCCCCGCCGCCCCCGCCGTACTTGCCGCCGTTTCCCCCGGCGAAGCCGCCGCCTCCGCCGCTGCCGGCGATTCGCCTGGCGATGTCGCCGTCTTTGCCGGCAGCACCGGAACCGGAGCCCATCGCGGGTCCGGCTGCGCCGCCAGCTCGGAGGGCGACGTTCGAGGCGCCGCCGGCGCCACCGAGCACCGAGGCGGAGGAGTAGCCGCCGCCGGCGCCTGCGCCCTCGGAGGATGCACCGGCGCCGCCGGCGCCTGCGCCACCGAGGGCGCCGGGGATGACGCGGAGACCGTTGAGGTTCTGCGCGGCGGTGTAGGAGATGCCGTTGAACGTGCAGAGAGTTGTCCCGCCGGTCGTACTCAGGGCCGCGATGGACAGCGTGGAGGACACCACCGAAGATGTGCCCCCGGGAAGGCCGCTGGCGCCGACGGTCACGGTCGCCGTGGCGCCCAGGTCGGCCGGAGCGCACTCGAGGATCGCCATGGTTCCGCCGCCGCCACGGTTGAACGTGCTGGCGTTGACGCCGCCGGCGTTGCCGGCCGAGATCACGATGATCTCGTGACGGGTCGGCGTGCCGGCCGGGCGGTTCCATGTCCCGGAGGCGTCGAAGACCTGGACGTCTGGCGTCGTCGCTCCGCCGGCCCCGGTCGCGCCGGTCGCGCCCGTGGCGCCGGTGGCGCCCGTGGCGCCGGTCGCTCCAGTGGCCCCCGTTGCGCCGGCCGCACCCTTCTCCGCGAGGAGTTCCCAGCTCGGCCCGATGGCTGGCGCGACGCCCACCGGCGGCGTTCCGAGAGCCATCCAGGTCGAGCCAGCGCTGGTGACGATCTGGCCCGAGGTGTACGTGGCGATGGACGACCAGACGCCATCGAAGTCGTTGATGAAGTGCCCGGTTGCTCCGGTCGCACCCGTGGCTCCGGTCGCACCCGTGGCTCCTGTTGCGCCGTTCGCGCCGGTTGCCCCTGTTGCGCCGGTTGCCCCTGTTGCGCCGGTGGCGCCGGTCGCACCGGTCGCCCCGGTCGCCCCGGTCGCACCGGTCGCACCGGTCGCCCCGGTCGCCCCTGTTGCGCCGGTCGCACCGGTCGCTCCAGTGGCCCCCGTTGCCCCCGTTGCGCCGGCCGCACCCGTCGCGCCGGTGGCGCCCGTCGCACCAGTAGCTCCGGTGGCGCCGGTCGCGCCGGTCGCGCCGGTCGCGCCGGGTTCCCCTGGAGAGGACTCGGGCACGATCCACGGGCCGTCGACCGTCCAGACCAAGAGCACGACGTCGCCGACGGCGGCTGCCATGCCGCGGCACGGTCCGACCGGCTGGGTGGTGTCCTCGTCGAGCGGTGCGACGTGGATCCCGGTGTCGTCGACGAGGACGACGCGGGCGGTGGCGGGGGAGTCGTCGATGCGGCGCTCGGGTCGGCGGCCGCTGAGAGCGTCGAGTGCGTCGCTCATACCCACCACCCCGCTGAGGTCCAGCCGCGGCCGTTCGCGGAGCCGATGCACACGCCGTAGGCCTCGCCCATCGCTTCGATGGTCTGGCCGTTGCCGAGGCTGATCGCGACGTGGTTGTAGGGCGAGCCCATCCGGAACAGCAGCGCGCCTCGGGTTCGGATCGCCGCCTCGATCGTCAGGCCCTTGCCGGCAGCGGCGACCGCGGAGGCCTGTGAGCTCGACGGCTTCGTCAGCGTGTGGCCGGCCGCCGCGGTGGCGGCCTGAACGAGGCCGGAGCAGTCCCACTCGGACGGGCCGTTGCCGCCCCACTGGTAGGCGTCTCCGCGCTGGGCCAGCGCGAACGAGACGAGCCGCTCGCGGGCAGCGTTCGCGGCCAAGCCACCGCCGTCGGCGCCGGTCCCGACGCCAGGGATGTAGTCGGGTTCACCGGGGTCGCCGGCGCCGGAGCGCTTCGGTTCCTTGAGCTCGTGGCGTGCGCGGACCAGCGGGACGGTCGCGGTGGTGGAGGAGAGGTCGCGCTGGAACGAGCGGACCAGCCACCGGCCCTCAGCGGGACCCATGTCGTCGTCGAGGATCACCAGTTGCCCGGGCGGCAGCGCGCCGATGGTGGCGTCCACGGTGACGGTCGCAGCGGAGGCGCGCTTGCCGGTGTCGAGGTCGAAGTCGATGTTGCGCACGGCGCCGGTATTCTCGGTGAGCCGGATCGGGTCGCCGGTGTCCATGAGCCAGCCGTCGGATCCGGCGACCAGGCGGCGGCCGTTGGAGAACCGGCGCCAGCGCACTTCCTCGGCGAGCTGGCCGGTCAGGTCCCAGGAGTTGGTCTTGCGGTCGCCCTTGGCGGAGCGGCGCACCGCGTTGCGGACCTTCCCGCGGCCGTCGGCGGGGTCGATCGAGGCGGGCACGTTGGCCTCGTCGGCGAGCTTCTCGAGGATGCCCGCGCGAGTCATGGTGCCGGCGCGGATGAGCATCCGGGAGTTGCGGCGGCGTAGCGCCGCGGTGATGCCGTCCTCGTAGGTGAGGGTGACCCGGTCGCCGCTCTTGCGGGTCGCCACGAGCTCGAACCGGATCCCGAGGACCTCGGACCAGGACTTCTCCTGGATCAGAGGCGAGCGGATGAGCTTGCGGCGTGCGTCGGCGACGACGAGCGTCAGCGTGCACGCGCCGTCCATCTGCAGCACGAGCGACGGTGGGGCCGCCAGGGCGTCCTCGAGCTCGAGCATCGACTTCTGGCTGGCGTTGCGCAGGTTGAGGTTCTCCAGCAGCACGACGCCGGAGTCGGTGGTGCGCGCCACCTCAGCGCTTCCCCTCGCGGACCTTCTTCGCCGGCGAACGGCGGATCACCGGCGCGAGGTGCTCAGCCAGGGTGACGGTCACGTACTGCTGGACCCGCTTGCCGTCGCCGTTGCGGATCTGGCCGCCCCAGGTGAGGTCGGTGATCACCCACCGCACCGTCGGCTGGGCCTTGAGAGGTCCGGTCGCGATCAGGACGACCGGCTCGCCGGTCTTCTCGGTCGGGTTCGCGGACCAGGCGAGCAGCCTCTGGCAGTCCGCCTCGATCGGCTTGTCGACCCCGACACGGATCTCGGTGCCGTCGAGCAGCAACGGGAGCACGTAGGTGAAGCCGCGTGTCCCGGACCACTCGATTGCGTCGCGGCGTCTCGGCCGGTCAACGGTGTTCCAGACACCCGTCCCGCCGCGGAGGTCATCGTCGCCGACCAGGTCAAGGACCATTCCCGGGCGCGCCGGCGAGATTGGGGTCAGGGTGACCCGTCGTGCGGCGCTCACCGGCGCGCCAGCTGGTCGTCGACGTCGTCGATGACGGTCTCGGCGAGCACGCGACCGTTGGGCATGACGAGCTGCACGACCGTCGGCTGCCGTGACGCCGGCGCGACGGTCTTTCCTGCCGTTTGGGGCGTGGACCCCTGGGGGCGCTTCGGCGGTCGCGGCGGGTTCACCCTCGGTGAGGTCGTCGGGAAGTCACCCGTGCCGCCGAGCTGTTCGAGCTTCGACGTGAACGACTCGAGGCGCAGTTCGGCGACCGCGAGGCTGTCGAGGCGAATCTTGGGCTGCCAGTCCTGTGCGATCACGCCAAGCGTGCCGACCAGCTCATCGCCGGCCGCCTTTCCGCCGAGCAGCTGGCGGGTGAAGTCGCTCGTGCGATCGACCGCGCGGCCGATCCAGTCGCGGAGCTCCATCGCCGAGCGCGGGATCTCGCCACCCATGATGCGGTTCGCGTCCTCGAGGGTGACGCCGAACCTGCGCGCGAACCTCTCGCCCTCACTGATCTTGTCGACCAGTTTGTCGTAGCCCTCAGATGCGGCGTTGTAGTTGACCGTGGGCATCATGGTTCGCGGGTCGATGCCCGGCACGACAACCTGGGACGGCAGCGCCTTGATGGTCGCGCCGGGCGAGTACGTGCCGTTACGGCGCTCCGGCAGCGCGAGTGGCCGGTTGGCGAGGTAGGAGCCCATCTGCTCTGCGCCGAGCGCGACGGCGCCGAACCCGAGTGTCGTGACGCCGCCGTAGCGCATCACCTTTCCCCCGACGCTGCCAGGTCCGCTCGGCGCGCCGGGCCTGCCCGGCACATCGAGGCCGCTGTTGACGACGAAGACGGGCAGCGGCTTGGCCTTACTGGCGATCGAGCCGAGCATGGTCGTCTTGTCGAACAGGCCGGCCTTCTTGCCGACAACTCCGGCGCCGGCGGTGATTGCGATCGCGGACTTCGCCCAGTCGGGCAGGTTGTTGAACCCGTCGAACACGTCCTTGGCGAGCGGGGCGATGACCTTGAACGCGTCGGCTGCGGTCTCGAGGCCGGAGCCGATCGCGGGGATGATCGACTCAGCGAGCGGGCGTGCGTCGTCGACGAAGTCGCCGATCGCCGGAAGCGCGTCGCTCTGGATGAACCGCACACCGCGCTCGAGCGCGGGAATGCCGCGGTCCTCGAACATGGCGATCCACCGGTCGAGCTCGGGGCCGCCGTCCTGGACGAACCACCGCTGTGCGCGGTCGAGCAGCGGCAGGATCGCGGTGCCGAACCGCTCCTGGATGTTGCCCCAGAGCACGCCGGCCTTGTCGCCCCACGTGGCCTGCTCGGCAGCGACGCCGCCGACCTGGGACTCAACCTCGCCGAGGATGATCTTCTGCGCCGCGAGGAGATCGTTCTCTTCGACGAAGTGCTCGATGCGCTTCTGCTGCTCCTCGGAGAACGTGACGCCTGCGCGTGACAGAGCGGTGATGCCCTTGAGCGGGTCGTTGAGCGCCTTGCCGAGCATCTTCGACCCGGACTCGATCGAGCCGAACCCAGCAGCGGAGAGGTTCACCGCGGCGCGGGTGGCCTGGTTGAAGATCTTGTTGCCCTTGCCGGTCTCGTTGCGCACGTTCTTGAACGTCAGCAGGAGGTTGGCCCCGGACTGGATGGCCTCGTCGTCCATCCCGACCTTCTCCGAGATGGCACCCGCGAGCCGGGACATCGAGCGCTCGGTCACGTTCGCGACGCCACCGGTCGCCTTGATCTCGGCGCGGGTCACGGCGCCGACCTTCTGGGCCTCGCGAGCCTCGCCGATCGCGTCCTTGGAGAACTTGGTCAGCACGATGCCTGCACCGACGACCGCGGTCGCGGCGCCGCCGACCCCGTAGACGATCGCCCGGCCGGCCAGGCGCCCGCTCTTCCCGAGCGAAATCATCCCTCCGGCTGCGAGCCGAGAACTCCGGTTGAGACGGTCGGCCTTGTCGCCAGCGCGATCCAGCTCGTCGCCAACGTCATCAAGACCGTCGACCACCTCGCGCCGGTTCTTGAGCGCGAGCCGCAGTCCAACCTCTTCCTCGGCCACGGCTCACCTCACAGTCTGGGCAGTAGGTAGTCGAGGAGACCCTGGTGCTCGGTCTCTCGCAGTTCGATCGCTTCGGCGACGACGGCTTCCATGAGCTCTGCGTCGTCGGGCGCCAGGGCGAGGTAGTCCCGGATCGGGTTGGCGACCCCGGCGAGAAGTGCGACCGCCGCCGTCCGGACGGCGGGGTCGCGCCTCAGTTTCCCGCGTACTCCTCCGCCGCCTGCTGACCGCTCTTCGCAGACCAGTCGGCGAGCTCCGCCATGGCCACGATGACGTCGCCGTCGGTGAGGTAGAGGCCACGGACGACCTCGACGGCACCGCAGTCGGCTGGCAGCTCGAGCATCGCGCCGATCTGCTGGTCGAACTTCGGCCAGCTGGCCGGGTCGCCCTTCGGCCTGCCCTTCGCGTCGCGCTCGAACACGCCCAGGCAGGCCTTTGCGAGCAGTACGGACTTGGCCACAACCTCCCGGTCCCGGTCCTTGCTCTCGGCGATCTTGGCGTTGGCCTCGTCGATGTCCGGCTTCTCGAGCGGCGCGTACCGCACGAACACCGGCGGCTCGAGGCGCGGGATGCGCAGGTCGAGGTGCAGCTTCTGCTTGGCCTGCTCGCGGCGAGCGCGCAGGTCGCTGAGCGCCGAGCCGGGTGCGGCCTGGATCTGCCCCTCGGTCATCAGGCGCGGCCCGTGCAGATCATGGTCAGCTGCCACACCGACGGCGTTGCGTCGTTGGAGTCCGACTCGGGGTCGGTGGCGCTGGACAGCCGGCCGGTGTACGTGAACGGCCGGCCCCAGGGGGCGCCGTTGTCGTCGATCGGCTGCTTGGTGACGGTGACCAGCGCGCGGCCGTACCTCGGGAGCAGCGACCGGTACAGCTCGATGTCGCGCTCACGCTCGAGCACTCGGCCGACCGTGACGTCGCCGTAGGTCACGAGCGCGCCGTAGGACTTCTCCTGCTGCATCCCGCCCGGCCGGTGCTTCTGCGGGTCCGAGGACGGCTCGCCGCCGGAGAACGTGTCGAAGGTGCCGAGGGTGCGGCCGTCGACCACGACGGTAATCAGGGACTGCTGGGAGGTGCTCATGCGGCGACTCCTTCGGCGACGGTGGTCGTGACGTCGATGACGACCTTCTCGGTGAACGGGGAGAGGGAGACCTCGACCTGGGCGTGCAGCTCGCCGTCCTGGATCGTGGTCGGGGTGTTCGGGGAGTACGCGTCGACGTCGAACGCGTCGACCGGCTCCTGGCCGTAGAGCGCGCTGGCCTGCCACAGCGGCAGCAGGTAGCCGCGCAGCGCGCCGTCGAGCTCGGCGAACAGCTGGCCGCGACCGTCGATCTGGCGGCCGAGGAAGTCGAGCATCAGCGCGGAGACGCCGTTCTTGAGCAGCATGTGGGTGCGGCCCCAGTTGAGCTGGCGGAAGTTGTCGTCGTCGGAGATCGACTTCCAGTCGACCAGCGTCGGACGGCCGAGCACCATCCGGATCGCCGAGACGCCAGCAGCGGAGAGCGAGTCGGTCTCGGCGTCGGTGTACGCCGTGGTGACCGCGGTGCCTCCGACCACCACGCCGGCGCCCCCGTCGTGCGTGAGGATCGGGGCGTGGTTGGTGTGGCCGACCCGGGCGTCTCCGCGCGCTGCGAGGCCGGCTGCGATGACCGAGCCCGGGATGTCGCGGGTGCCGCCACCGGTCGCGGGCACGGTGGCCCAACCGGCGATGAGCGCGGCGCGCTCGGCACCGTCAGCGGCGGCGAGGCCAGCGGCCGCTGTGGTCAGCGTGCTGGCACTGGCGTTGCTCGCACCGTCGAGGAGGACGGTACGGCCGGTCGCGTTCGCGTGGGTGAGCAGCGCCTCGTAGGCCGCGGAGGTGGCTACGCCGGGGATGAGGACCTGGCCGGGACCGAGGTCGACGGTGAGCTTCGCCAGGGCGGCGTCCCACTCCGACTCGGTCACGGCGGCGGCGTTCGCGGCGGCGGCGCGCAGGACGTACACGACCGGCGCTCCCTGGGTGAGGGCGTCGCCGACCCATGCGGCCTGACCGGCCGGGACGGACGCGGCGAGCGCGTCGGCGGCCGAGAGGCAGCGGGTCGGGGTCGAGGGACCGGACGCTCCGGCGTACACCAGGAAGGCGATGCCGGTGTCCGTGACGACGCCGCGCCGCTGCAGCGCGGGCGCGACGTTCACGATGATCTGGGGACGGGACATTATTCGCGCTCCTGGGTCAGGTGTACGGACGGACGAACACTTCGTTGTGGGTGGACTCGACGGCAGGGCCGGGCTCGAGCTCGCCGAGGTCGGCGATGTTCTTCACCCGGACCCGCACGCCGACAGAGCAACCGCCCAAAGTGCGGGCGGCGCCGACCTGCGGCAGGTTTCGGTAGGTCTCCTCGACGAGCTTCAGACCGGTCGCGAGGCCGCCGAGGGTGCGGTCGTGGAGTAGGGCGGCGCGCACCAGCGCAGCCCACTCACGGACCCGGAAGGCGGTGTCGTTGTAGTCGGTGCCGCGATCGAAGATCCCAACCCGGACGAGCCAGTCGGCGTGGATGCCGTCGCGGGAATCGCGGGGTTCGCCGACGATGCCGGTGGTGGTCACCGCCGCGGCGGGGAAGGTCGCCGACTGGAGCGCCTCGAGGACCGGGATCTGCGCCCAGGTGGTCGGCATCTTGAACGGCTTGGTGCCGTCCGGGTCGTCGAGTCCGCGTGCCTCGATCAGCGCGGGGAGCTGAGCGGCCGCGGTAGCTGCGGCGGAGGTGCAGAGGTCGTCGGCGGTGATCAGCCGGATCGTCATCGCCGGCCGTCCACGATGTAGTCGAGCGCGGTGCGCGCCCAGCCCTCGACGACCTGCTGGCCGGGCTCAGGGGTGGGGTCGCGTCGCGGCATCCGGGACGTGCCATAGCGGTGGTACGCGGCGTGCTCGACGTCGGCGGCGACCACGGCCTCGTCGCCGAGGAGGTCCTTGCTGGTGGTGAGCGCGGCGAGAAGGTCGCCGGAGTCGACGAGCACCTGGCCGCCGGACTTCTGCCGGAGAGTGCCCTCGGCGAGCGCGGGCCACGTGCCGTGGCCACCGGTCGCGAACACGTCGCGCTCGTAGTCGTGGATCTCGTCGACCAGCACGTCGAGCAGGCCGCCGGGGTGCTCGAGGCGGTCGCCGATGTTGTCGAGGAGCCGCCGGGCAGCGTGGTCCTCGAGGGTGGCCTCGAGCATCAGCAGGACCACGGCTCGACTGGGTCGGGGTAGCGGCGCGCGGTCGGGAAGGAGCCGACCGGGCGGGCCACGCCCGGAACCTCGCCGGCGGCATTGGCTGCCGCGCCGAGTCGCGCGAGGAGCGCCTCGTAGCGTGCAGTGAGCATGGCGCCGCGGCTCCCGTCGCCGAGCTGCTGCTCGGGGAAGAGCGCGTATTCGATCTGTGCGGCGACCCCGACCTCGATGGCCCGGACTGCGAGGTCCTTAAAGGTCCCGGTCGGGGACGGGCCGGTGATCGCGACCACCTCGGTCGCGATCCCCTTGACCTCGGACGCGAAGAGCTCGTGCTCCTCGGACGTTGGGTCGAGGATCGCCGGCTGGCGGGCGAGGAGCAGCGCATGGACCTGCTGGACGTCTACGTCTGCGGCGATGCCGTCGAGCGCCATGCGCTGCTCCTCTCCTCGTTCAGTTCTTGGCGCCGGGCTTGTTGCCCGTCTTCGGCTCGGGAGCGGTCCGCTCCTCCACCTCCGCCAGGACGCCGCGCTCGGTGAGCGCAGCGACGTGGTCGGCGTCGGCCTCGGCCGGGACGGTGTCGCCCGCGTGGAGCTTCACCGTCCCGCCCTCGGTCGTCCGCACGAACGCGACCAGGTCGTCGTTGACGATGTGCGCCATCAGTGACTCACTCGCCGTAGGTCGCGACGAGGTCGTCCTTTGTCACGCCCTCGAGGTCCTCGTCCGTGGCGCCCTGGGAGCGCGCGTAGGCCTCCCAGTCCGCCTTGGACGCCGACTTGGAGGGCGGACCCGAGGGCTCGTCGGCCTCCTGGGCCTCGACCTCGACCAGGAAGCCCTTGCGGACGAGCCGCTTGAGGTCGTCCGGGTGGACGATCTCGGCCGGGATCTGCTCGTCCTGGAGGACGTTCGAGTAGCTGCCCTCGACGGTGCGGACCATGGTGAGCGGGACGGCGCTGGCGTAGATCTTGCTCATGTCGTCTCCTCTCAGGCCGCGTCGGTGATCTCGACGGCGGCGTTCGGCTCCTGGACCATCGGCACCGCGACCTTGCGGGCGCGGATCAGGAAGCCGTCACGGCCCTGGAGCGGCTCGACGTTGGTCTCGACGTCGTCGGGGCCGCCGGTCCAGCCGGTGCCGCCGAGGCGCTCGGTGGCGATCGAGCCGAGCTGGGTGGAGTCGACGACGAGACGCTTCACGCCCGAGGGCATGTTGGTCGTCTTGAGGAACGTCAGGCCGGCGATCTGGATCATGCGACCCGTGATGACCAGCGTGCTGCTGCCCTCGCGCGGCATCCGCTCGATGACCTTGGCGGCGGCCACGGCCCGGGCGAACTCGGTCGGCGTCAGGGCGACGACGTTGACGTCGTAGCCCTGGTTGTTCTCGTCGACCTTCGCCCCGCCGAGCATGAGGTCGAGGAACGGGTCGGCACCGGCCGCGGACCAGGCCGCACCCTGCTGCTGCTCCTGGGTGACCGCCGTGGCGATCGCCGAGAGCACCAGCGCGTCGAACCCGAACGCGATCCGGTTGGCGAGCTTGACCAGCTTGCGCCGAACGACGTCCATGCGGTTGTGCGCGATGAGGTCCTGCGGGATCTCGGTCGCGAGGCCCCACTTGTCGGTGACGGCCAGGGCAGGGATGCCGGGATCGTCGTCGGTGAGCGGGTACTCGCCGGTGCCCACGACGCGCTCGGCGCTTCGGTTGGCAAAGATGCCCTCGGAGACGGCGAACACCGCGGAGCCGGAGCCGGTCAGGTCGACGCGGCCGGCGAGCAGCTTGTCGCCGATGAGGCGCTGCTCCACGAGGCCGCGGAGCGTCCGGTAGATCACGACCGGGTTGTTCATCAGCCAGTCGACCGTGATCTTCTGCCCACTCAGCGTGGGGTTGGTCGGGTAGGTCGTCATGTTGGTCTCCTCACCGACGCCCGAGGACGCGGAGCTTGAGCGGGGAGCCGGCAGCCGTGGTCTTCGCCTGACCGATCAGCGTGCCGGCCGCCGCGGCGGTGGCGATGGTGGCGGTCTTGACCTGGCCGGCGGCGTCGGTGACGACGCCGGCATCGGCCGCGATCGCGCCCGATGCCTCGAGCTCGTGGATCACGCCCTCGAGCGGCCAGACCAGGACGGGCTTGCCGGAGACGGCGTCGTGGGCGGCGACGCCCTCGACGGTCGTGTCGTCGGCACTGGCGTGCGCGACGGTGCCGTTGCCGGACGTCGCGACCACGCGGCCGCCGGTCACGTCAGCGGACGTGAGCAGCGTGCGCGGCTGCGCGCCGCCGGTGTAGATGGGCTGGTAGTCACCCACGGAGGGCCTCCTTGTTCAGGCCGAGCGACGCCGCGAAGGTGTCGATCTCGGCGTCGTCGAGCTCGATGCCGGCGCCGAGGGCCTGCGGCTCGCCCTCGTGGCCGACCTCGGCGGTCGGGACCAGGCCCGGGGTGAGCGCGTCGAGGAGCGCCTGGGTGCTGACCCAGGTGTCGGGGTTCTCCTCGACCTTGGCGCGCAGCGTCTTGGCCGTGTCGGCCGTGATCTTGCCGGCGCTGAGTGCGTCCTTGAACGCGTTGTCGCGCTCCTGCTCGGCGAGCGTGGCGGCCGCGGAACGGCCGGCCTCGGCGCCCTGCTGGAGCTGGGTGAGGACCGCGCTGTCCACGAGGGACATGCCCTCGGGGATCTGCGGAGTCGTGGGAGGGGTGATCTCCGCCGAGTTGGCGGCCTCGGACAGAGCGGCCACGATCGTGGCCTCGTCCGCGTCGGCCTGAAGGCCGAGATCCTTCCTCATCTGGGTGAGCTGCTCGGGCGTGAACGCCATCGCCGGCTCTCCTTCCGGGGTGGTGACGGACCCGGGCGCGGACGCGGCCGGGGGCTTGTAGGACCACGCGGCGCGCGCGGTCGGGCTGATCAGGACCTCGAGGTCCCACGCGGCGCGGGCCGTGATGTCGTCGTCCTCGTCGTCGAGGTCGACATCCGGCGGCTCGGGCGCAGCGCTGACGGCGACGACGGTCCCGACGCTGTCGGCGAGCTTCGCCTCGACGGCTTCCTCAGCGGAGTACCAGGTGCCGTCGGGCTCCGCCGTCATCGCATCCCGCATGGCCTCGGCCGTCTCTCCGGTCCGAAGCGCGTAGACGCTCGCCATGTTGGCGCCCTGCTTGTCGAGGAAGTCGGCGTCGTGCCGGAGCTCCTTCGCGTTGCCCATGGTCATGAACCACGGGTCGTGAATCATGAACTGCGAGCCCGGCGACATGACGACCTCGTCGCCGGCGATCGCGATGATGCTGGCCGCGGAAGCAGCGATACCGTCGACCACGACGGTGACGGACGCCTTGTGGTTGCGCAGCAGATTTCCGATCGCGATGCCCTGGATGACATCCCCGCCGGGTGAGTTCAGCCGGACGGTGATGTGGTCGACGTTCAGGCCACGCAACTGGTCGCCGACGGACTTGTCGTTGAAGCCCCACCAGTAGCCGCCGACGACGCCGTAGAGCCAGAGCTCGGCCGAGGTCTTGCCCTCGTTGTCGGGCTCGGCGGCCACTGCGGCGATGGCGCCGTTGTGCGCGCCGGCGGCCGACGCGAGACGAGACGCCCGGGCCTGGATGTTCTGGAGTCGCTGGACGCGTGCGACCGGGACGGCGCGGGTCATGCTGCCTCCTGCGTGTTGGGGACGGTGCGGAGCCACCGGACGAGGTCGGCGTCAGACGTGAGGCCGGCGTCCTCGCGGACGCGGTCGAGCTCGGTCTGGGTGGTGCCGAGCGGGTCGGACACGAGCCGCGGGGCGGGCTCGGTTGAGCCGAAGTTGATGTCGACGAGGTCCTCGACGACGTGTGCGTTGGCCGTGTCGTGGAACTGGCCGTCGATGACCTCGAGGCTGAGGTGCAGGGTGTCCTTGAGGACGGACGCCATGTTGTACGAGCCGACCTGGCCGTCCTTCTGGGTGGCGAGGTTCAGGACGTGCGCGAGGACCGACCGGGCGATCTGCTCGTCCTGGTAGCGAACGAACGCGTCGACGTCGGGCAGCGTTCCGGTGACTCCGAGCAGCTGGAGCTTGCTTCCGTTCGGTCGCGCGACACCGGAGTTGTCGCCGGCGCGGACGCTGGTCGCGATGTCGAGGCCAGCGTCGAGCGAGGTTTCGTTCGGCGCGCCCTCATAGTCTGGGATGCCCATGCCCTGCCGGTCGATCAGCTGCGACCAGGTGCGCAGCGCGCGGTCCTTGAGGAGCCAGTTCTTGTAGGCGGTTCGGAGCAGGGACTGGCCGAGCCAGTTGCCGCCCTCGCGCTCGAGCACGTAGGCCACGAGCCGGTTGACGTTGATCGGCTTGCCGAGCCCACCAGAGAACCCGCCGCCGGCGATGTTCGCGGATCCGGCGCCGTTGTCCCACTGCTGGATCGAGACCAGGCCGCCGTCGCGCGCGACGTTGACCTGGGCGATCGACTTCGACAGACGCGGCGCGAGCTTGCGGAGACGGAACTTGTCGGTGTCCTCGTCCCAGCGGTAGACCTGCTCAAAGTAGGAGTGACCGAACGGCAGCATCAGGAGCGCGAGTCGCTTGTGCTCGTTCCAGGAGAAGCGGTCGCGGCCTCGCAGGTTCGCGGTGTGCGTCTCGTCCTCGTCGGGGTCGTCGGCTGCGCCGACGATCGGCAGGCCAAGGTTGGAGGCGACGAACTCGACGACCTCGTCGCGGCAGCCGGATCCGTCGACGCGGGTCTGGGTGCGCAGGATCGGCGAGGTGACGGCGCGGAGACTGGAGCCGACCTGGGCGTCCTGGCGGCGCATCCGGTCGAAGACCCACGGCGCCAGCGGCCAGCGGAGTTCCGGGGTCTCCTCGCCGGTCAGGTCACTCCAGAACTGGACGGATCCGGAAGTGGCGTAGCCCAGTTCACGGACCGGCTTCGGGACCGGGGGCGCGGCGTCGACCATCGGTCCTCCTTGTTTCGTTTCGGTCAGAAGCCCGAATGGGCGATGTCGCCGGTGCGGCGCCTCGTCGAGGCGGGCTCGGTCCGGCGAGGTGCCGGCGGCGGAGTCTTCGGCTTCGCCGCGTGCATCTGCCAGCGCTGCGCGGCCACCGAGGTAGCGACGAGCGGCGAGATGTCGATCTCGGGCTTGCGCCGGTCCCAGACCTGGCCACCCTCGCGGTACCGAGTGGTCCCGTTGCGCACCGCGTCGTCGAGCTCGGTCTGACCGACGTGCGCGATCCGGCCGCCGCGAACCGACTCCTGGAAGGCGGCGCACGCCCGGCCGACGTCGGCGCTCGTGAGCTGCTGGAAGTCGAGCTTCGCCTTCGTCAGCGAGGCGGCGAAGATCTGCGCGGTCGGAGTGAGCGCGAGTTCGACGACCTCGGCCAGGTCCTCGTGCAGGCCGGTCAGCCGCCTCAGCACCCAGCCAGTTCCCTCGGCCCGATCGACCAGCACCAGTGTCCGACCCTCAGGCCCTTCGGCCGCCACGGCGACCGAGGTCCAGGTCAGGTCGGGCGAGACGTCGACGACGATCTCCGCCCGGCTCGGTGCGCCGGCCTTCGCGCGAAGCCTTCGCCACTGGGTCATGTCGATGACTCCGCCCTGCTTGGCGTCCGGGTTGCCCCACCAGCCGTAGCGCTCCTGAGCGAACTTCTCGGCCGACATCATCCGCCGCTCGCGGCGAACTTCCTCGATGTTCAGCCGGGTGCCGAGCGCCGGGTTGAACCGGTAGGCCAACGACTCGTCATCGACGTCAGGCATCGGCCCGTCCGGCGCGCCCCAGTCGAAGCACGTCAGGTTCGGGTCGGCCTTCTTGATCGCGTCGTTCCGCACGCGGCGGGCGACCTCACCCTGCGGCGCGTTGATCTTGTCGAGCGCCGGCGGCGTGCCGGTCAGGATCACCATCGGGTTGCCCGACGGCGCCGCCGAGATCGTCGGCAGCAGCGCGGCCAGCTCGTCGTCGGTCAGGTCCTGGTCTTCATCGCAGACCAGCACGTCGACCGTGAAGCCGCGACCCGAGCCGGAGGACCGAGCGATGAACTCGATCGACCCGCCGTTGGCCAGGGAGATCGCTTCCTGGCCGTTGGTCTTCCGGATCTCGACGACCATCGCCGCGAGCTCGGGGAACTTCTCCTCGTTCTCGAAGAACGACAAGATCCGTCGGAACGCCTTGCGCGCCGTCTTCACCTCGTGCGCGGTGTGCAGGAACTTCAGGCCCAGCACGACCATGCCGAACAGCTCGACGATCTCGAGGATGCCGTTCTTGCCGTTCTGCCGCGGCACGGTGATCTTCGTCGTTGCCGACGCCCACCGGCCGTCCGTGCGCCGAGCGAAGATGCAACAGACCGGATCGGCCTGCCACTCGTCGGCCGTTAGGCCATAGCCCGAGGCCAGCGCCACCGCCAGCTCGCCGAGTGACCAGTCCTTCGCGCTACGAGGGACGAGTCTGATCGTTGGCAGCGGGTTGTACGAGGGCGAGGATCTTGGCAAGCGGACTCGCCTCCTCCGGTCCCTCGCTCGCTGCCTTCTCGATGCCGAGCTTCGTCAGGAGGGCGAGGAGCGTCTGCTGCTGACCACGTGCTTCGGCCATCGCCTTGTCGACGACCACGACGTAGGTGAGGTCGTCGTCCTCGTCCGGCTGAATGAAGTCGACCCACCGATCGCCGCGGAGCAGCCGGTCGAGGTTGTCGAGTCGGTCGGCAGTCCGGCATGCCTCGAGCGCGAGCTCACCGGCCGGTGTGCCGAGCACCTTGCCGAGCGTCGGCCAGAGTGCCGCGCCGCGGGGTCCGAGTCCGTCCGGG
The DNA here is from genome assembly GCF_022761125.1 of Nocardioides sp. SR21. Classification (GTDB taxonomy): domain Bacteria; phylum Actinomycetota; class Actinomycetes; order Propionibacteriales; family Nocardioidaceae; genus Nocardioides. The sequence continues at coordinate 24,746 of NZ_JAKWJR010000018.1, forward strand.
ACGTCGCGCGAATCGGCCATCGCGCGCCTCCGGAGACCTCGGGGGGATAGTGGCGGAGTGCTTGCACGCTAGCTAGTTCCGCGGCTCTGGATTTTTTCAGCGTCGGAAGATCGAGAGCGCCTCGGACGGCGCGCCCCCGGTCACGATCGCCTCGCGCGGCAGCGTCCCGGTCGCCTCGTTGCACTCGGTGCACGAGCCCTCGACGTTGGATCGAACCAGCGCCAGGTCGGGCCGCTCGGTCACCGGAACGATGTGCGCCGCCGTGGTGCTGACGGTGGTGCAGATGCCAGCGATGCGCAGTCGGCAGGTTGGCTCCTCGGCGACCACCTGGTCGCGGAGCCGGCGCCACGCTCGAGTGTGGCGAGGATCGATCTGCTCGACGCCGTTGATGACGACTCGTCGAGCTGGCATCGCGCCTCCCCGGACAGCACAAAAGCCCGGTCCGATGGGCCGGGCTCAGGGGTCGCGAAACTGGTCGAGGTCAGTATGCGGCCTGCGAGGTTCGGGTTCAAGCACCCCGAGTATCGGACGTGTCGTGGGCGTTGGCGTCTTGCACCAGGATCAGCTGGCCATCGGGTAGCCGCTGCCAGTCGCGACCACCGGCATCGCGGAAGGTGACGCTCACCTCGCACCAGGTGTCGATCGCTACGCCACCCGGGAGATAGGGGGTGAGGTCGACCGGTGACTCAGCGGCGATGTACTGCCGGGTCGCCTCGGCCGATGGCTCGAGGACCCTGGCGATGAGTTGCGTGGGGAAATCGATCCGCACCGGTCGGTCAGCACGGATATCGACGACCAGTGTGGCGTCGACCCACACTCTCGTGACGGGCACGTCCGAGGCGTTGCGGACGTAGAGGTCGAAGCCGAGAACCTTGGTGGGGTCGGGTTCTTCCCACACGTCGGCGGACTCCTTGATGCCTGACGCCTTGATGCCTACGGTGAGTCCGCCGGGCCAGGCGGCGATCTTGCTGGCCTGCTCACTGCGCTGCTGCTGCATCCAGCGTTCGTCGCGATCGCGCTCGAGGTCGAAGGCGCGCGAGGCGTATCGGGCGGCGTACAGCGCGGCCATCAGCGCAGCTGCGGTGGCGGTCGATTCAAGCCACTCCGGGAAGTCGCTACTGCTGCTCAGCATGGAGCCGAGGGACGCGACCAGGACCACCCCGACGAGGATGCCGAGGAACTTCTGCCAGAACGACACGCGGTGCCAGATCTTCATCACGGAGCTATTTCTCCTCGTCCTCGTCGGCCGGGCGCAGGAGGCCGAGGCCTGAGCGGATCCACTCGACATTGCTCGCGTCGCGGAAATGCAACTCCACGAGTGGCGTCGCCATGGACTGGTGTTCGCGACCTTCGACGCCTGCAACGGTCGCGGCGGTTCGGTCCGCTATCTCAAGCCTGTTGATCACCTCGGCAGCCGGACTGATGATCGGCATTTCACGCTGTCCCGGAGGCACCACTTCGAGCGTGACTGGAAGCGGATACGCCACGCCGTCGACGTACACCGTGACCCGGACGTCATAGATCGGGAGGGACGAGTTGTTCTCGATGTGGTAGCCGCGGATCACATCCGGGAGTCCGGCGATGCCTCCCAGGTACCAGACCGCCACCTGGTCGGCCTGCGCTTGTCGCTGTGCGCGTTCGAAGCGCTGCTCTCGACGAGATTCCAGAATGAAGGCGCCGGCGGCGTACCGAGCGGCGACGATGGCGGCGAGCAGCGCGGCCACGGTGCCGATGCCCTGGAGCCAGCTCGGGAAGCTGCTGCGGTCGTCGGTCCACCATGCGCCAAGAGCGGAGAGTAGGAACACGATGGCGGCGGCCAATGTGAGCTTGAGCCAGAACGGCCAGGCGGCCCAGAGCTTCTTCACTAGCGGAGCCTAGTGCCGGGCATGGCAATGGCGGGGAGTGTCTGGAGACACTTCACCCGCCGAGGCACATGGCGAACTGCCCGCTTGGTGCTGACGCTGGTGCAGATGCCGACCATGCGCAGTCGACAGGTTGGCTCTTGGGCGACAGGTGCGTGTCGGCCCGGCCTGCGGATTGGATGCCACTTCGCGGATCGCCAAGCGTAACGGCTGCACGTGGTTCAGACTCCCGGGGTGGACCTCCAGGAAACAGCGCAGGTCGTGGCCCCGTGGCTCGCGATCACCACTGGCCTCATCGCGATCATCACGGCGATCATGAAGTCGCGCAGCACCGACCGGCTTCGCTCGGCGCTTCAGCGGGACATTGAGCTCCATGGCGCCATGCCCGACGGCGCGGGCAAGACATCACTCAGCGAGCTGTTGGACTTCGAGGGCGACAGGCTGCGGGAACGCGTCCAGCATGGCCGCAGGTTCGGCGGAGGCCAGCTACTTCTCCTCATGGGCGCCTACCTTTTGCTCTTCCACGTCAGTCTGCGTGCGCTCAGGTACGCCGAGTCGCAAGGCTGGGTTGACGACAACCGCGGCCGCTTGGAAGACATCTCCGAGCCCGTCGTCGGCTTCGGCATCATGCTCTTCTGGGCCGTCGGGGTCGGCCTCATCATCACTGGGTCCGCTGTCTTGGTCGGCAAGTGGCTACGCCGCAAGCTGGACCACGGCATGCCGGGATGGCGAGAGAGGATGGACGACGCCCTGAGCGGGGACCGGATGACTCGCTGGATCGTCCCGAAGACGCGCCGGCCGGCGTCGGATGCGCGCCGCGCGGAAGCCGAAGCGGATGACTCGGCCGCGAAGGCAAAGGGTTAGGTTCTGGACGCCTTCGGCGGAGGGCCACGTCTGACGCTGCAGTCGCTCTAGGCTCATCGCGTGGCGTGTGAAGAGGTTGGCGAGTTCCTGGTCTGCTCGAAGCCGCAGGACGACAGCGGCACCATCTGGTGGGACGTCGGTGGCGGGACGATCTGGAGCGTTCCCTTGGGCAGTGTGGCTGAGCTTCTGACCGTGCTGGCCGCAGTGGCTGCGATCGTGACGGCCTGGAAGGCGTCGGTGAAGTCGCACAAGTTGCAGGAGTCGCTGAACGACCTAGAGCAGCAGCGCGAGAGTCGCACGCAGCAGGAGCTGGCTCGGCGCGCCGAGGCCGATGAGCGGGCTGAGCAGGCTGATCACATCGCCGCATGGCTGGGCAAGAGCAAGTTCGCCGACTACGTGAGGGTGATCGTCAGCAACGGGGGCGGCCTACCGATCTACAACGTTGAGATGACCCTCGTTCGCCCTTCCGACTGGGTCGGCGTACTTCGTGAACGACGGGGCATGCTGACCCCGGAGGGCAGGTCGGCCGTCGACGTTCGACTCAACGACTTGGGATCGGCTGAGCTCCTCGTGCCACGAGCGGAGTGGGATGACGACTGGCGCGTGAAGTACCGGGTAGCGATCGAGTTCGATGACAGCGCTGGACGTCGCTGGATCCGCGACCCGAACGGCCGCCTTCACCCTCTGTCGAGGTCGGACTCATTCCTCGCGGGCGATGAGGTGATCACGATGGTCCGAGACTGGGATTCCCCGCTCAAGGACGTCTAGCCCGCATCGGCCTCGTCCTCGGCGTTCTCGCCGCGGATGTGCTCGGCCAGCAGCCCGATCTCGTCGGCACTCCAGACCGAGCGGCACTCGACGCAGAATCCCGCCTGCAGTGCGAGGTTGATCCGCAGGCCACCGCGGTGCTCGCACACCGGGCAGGTGCTGTACGGCCGGTAAGCGGGCGTGTCCCAGCCGGTGATGATGCGAGCCTGGTGCCACCAGCGTCGGACGTCGTGCTCGATGACGTGCTGGGTGCAGCAGTCCGGCCGGCCGCCTTCGCTGCGGTGTGCCTTGATCCGGCCGCAGTGCTCTTGTCCGGCGTGGAGCCCATGGAGCAGCCGGAGGCAGGCGATGGTCCCGGACCCGGGGATGCGTTGACCGGTGTGGCGGTCAACCTGGTCGCCGGGGTCGTCCTCGCCGAGGCGACGTACCCAACGGGCCGACTCGTCGTCGATGAGCATCAGGGTGTCGACGGCTTCAATGCGCGCCGCCGGCTTGGACTTCGCTCCGCCGGCTCCGGCTTCGTCCTTGGACCCGCCCGGGGTTGCGCCGAGCAGCTGGTCGACGAGAGCGGGCACTTCGGTGATGTGCTGAGCGCTCCAGGTCTCGGCGCCACGGGTGGCGGTGTAGCGCTCGCGGTGACCGTGGGCTCTCGTGAGCTCGTCGATCATGTCGTGGATGTCGGGCGTTCCATGCTCGGCGGCTGCCAGGACTGGAAGCCGTCGTCGGTGGGTGGGGGTGGTGGGCGGCGCGGCTGGCTGAAGGCGTGTCTGCTCGAGCACGATGGCGTTGCCGGGTGCCGCGCCGCAGTGCGCGCACTCGCCGGGGTGAAGGTCGCTGTAAGTGCAGCGGTCGTCGGTCGTCCTCATGCGTTCTCCAGCGGGGGGCGGGGCGCCTCGATACCGTGCGAGGCATGGACGACGGTGGCCATAAAGTCGACAGCACCTTTCTGGGTCGAGTCGGTGACAACGACGTCGTCGACCTTGTCTGCGCGTGCGGATGGCAGCAACGGGCGGTCGGGGCCACCGAGATGGATGCGCGTCTCCAAGCCGAGGACGCGATCGCGGTGCACCTTGGAATCCCGTTCCCGGAACGTCCAGGGCGACGGGGGGCAGCTCGCGAGGGCGCGGCCTTCCTGGTCGGGCTGGCGTTGATCGTGGGTTCCGTGGCGGGCGTCGTATGGCTTGGAGCGAGTGCCTGGGGTTGGTTGACCGGCGACGATGGCAACGGGCCGACCGGTCAGTACACGCCTGAGGAGTGCGCGGCCTTGAGGGCTACGGCGTTGACGGACGGGTCCCCGGATCAAGAGGACGCGCTCACGAAGTACACCGTGCACTGCGAGTAGGTCGAGCCCTGGGCGGCGACTGACGGTCATCGGATCTCCCCGATTTGGGTGGCAGCCCGGGTCGCCGCCTCGGGTACTGGCCGGGTGGCAGCCGTCGTCGGCAACGCCACCGGCCCGGAATCGGCAGGCACCGGCGACGGCTGTCCGGGCGGTGTGGTGATACGTCGGCACCGCGCGTCGTGGCCGTTCCAGGCGTTCGTGTGTGGGCCGCACTCCCACGCCTCAGCTGGGTCGTCAGCGGGGGGCGGGGAGGCCATGCCGCGCCCGTCGAAGCGATCGCCGCAGACGCAGATGCAGTAGGCCGACGGCTCGTGGTTCGGGTAGGCGTCCGATGCGCACTGGTGGACGTGCTCGATGTGAGCGGCGTCGATGGCCGGGCGCTCGGCCAAGTCGATCAGCGCGCGAAGGTCGGCGATGGTCAGGTGGCCGAGGCCGCTGACGGAGACGATGGTGCCGTCGCCAACGTGCGGGCGCCCGATCGGAACGATGCGCAAGAACTCGCGCACGCGGTCGATCGCGGTGTAGTCCAACTCGGTCGTGCGGCGCGCTTCAGGCATCGGCGGTCTCCTCGGGTCGGTCGGGCGCGGGCATCAGCTCGCGGATGTCAGGCAGGTAGCGGGGCTTGAGCTCGCCGTAGGCCGCGTCGCAGTCGACGGTCCCGCCGTCCGCGATCCGCCGGCGTGCGAGAGCGAGCCAGGTCCGCTGCTCGGCCTCGGTGCCGGGCGGCGGTGTGAGGTCGCCGGCCTCGGTGATGCGCTTCGCCCGGATACGGCGGACGATCGCGAGGATCTCGGCAATGGTGACAAACGGCTGCCGGGCGGTGATCTCCTTGGCCGCTGCCTTGGCGTCCTCGTAGGGCACGTCGGCGAGGTGGTCGGCCCAGGCGAGCGGCGTGAGCTCGTCGATGGCCTGCTGGGGACAGCACGCCTTGACGTAGCGGCAGAGCCGGACGGCGTCTTCGGGAGTCACTGGCCACCGCCCATCGACCGCGCTCGCTCCATCGCGAGGTCCCAGTCGATGTCGTTGCGCGACTGCTGCCCGGTCTTCCGCTGGGCCTGGAGCCGCAACGTGTCGTACTTCTCGCGCAGCTTCGGCATCGACAGGATGTTGGAGCGCCAGAACTCGTCGGCCTGGCACCAGTCGATTGCGCCGGCGATCTCGGCCTCAGAGCGGCCGTCGGTGTCGAGCATCAGCCGAGCCGCGTCGAGCCAGCGCTTGGTGATGCTCGGTCGCTTCGAGCCGTTGGCAGCGATCCGGTCCGCGAGGCGCAGGCAAAGCCGCTGCACGTCGAGGCGGGTCGGCGCAGCGGGCGCTAGCCCGCTTTCTTCACCATCACCATCACCATCACGTACAACATCACCATCAACATCAGCAGCGTGGCCACGCGTGGCCACGTCGTGCCCACCGCGTGCCTCGTCGTGGCCACGCCGTGTTTCACGCTGAGAATCGGCTTTCTCCGGCTTCTCCGGCGCGACGCAGCCCTCCCGCTCGCACGTCTTGAACCAGCGCCTGTCGACGCGCTGCCGCTTCGGGAGGCCAGGGATGGTGATCCACCCGTCGGCCCTCACGATGAGGTCGCCGTCGGCCGCCTCGAGCTCACGGAGGAGCTCGGCGACGTTCTCGTTGTCGGTCGCGTAGATCCATCGCTTGATCTGCTTCGGCTTGTCGGCGAGGTGCCCGTTGTCGCAGGCGTAGCACCAGAGGCCGGCGAACAGCCACCGTGCCGGGATGCTGACCTCGCAGACGTCCTCGTCCGAGAAGATGTCCGGGTGCAGGGCGCGGACCTTCGCGAGCGCCATCAGCCCACCTGCCTCAGGCCGGTCCGCGCGCGCCGCGCGCGCTGGTTGGCGCGCTGGTACTCGCGGTACGCGCGCTCGGCGAACGCCGTCCTCTCGCCGCGGCGGTAGGCCGCGTATCCCCGACGCCGATCCTCGGCCGAGAGGGTCAGCGGCATCGACGGCCTGCCCGTCTTGCTGGCGGCCTTGACCTGCGTCAGCAGCAGCCCGATCAGCGCAGTGCACTGCTCGGGGCGCAGCTTGGCCAGGTGCTTGACCGCCGCGTCCGGCCCGGTGGTTTGGTGGGCGTCGTGGATCATCGCGGCCGCGAGTCGGCGGGTGGCCGGCGTAGGGACCACGTTGACCAGGCGGCTAGGCATCGGCCGCCGCCTGCCGCTCTGCCGCTCCTGCGCAGGCCATGGCGTGCACGAGGTTGTTCGTCAGGCGCTCGGCAGCCGATTCGCACTGCGACTCGCGCACCTCGAATCCGACCGCGCGACATCCCACCTGGGCGGCCGCGATGAGGGCGGCGGCGCTGCCGGAGAAGAGGTCAACGACGAGACCGCCATGCCTGCAGCCGTACTGGATCAGCGGCGTCACGACCTCGACCGGCTTCTCGGTCTCGTTGATCGCGCGGCCGTGCGTCGAGCGGTGATACATCACCGAGCGCATCAGGCGGGGACCGCCGTCGACGCTGACGTAGGTCGAGTCCTCGATCACGCCCATGTGCTGTGGGCGGGTCTTCCTGCGGACCTGGCGAGGGGTCGCGTCAGGCGTGGTGGGTGTCTCGTGGTGGATCTCCGACCACTTGCCGCGGTACCAGTGGATCGCGTGCTCGTGGACGCGCCTGAACCGGTCCTTGGCGAAACCGGAGCCGTTGTGCTTCTCCCAGACGAAGTCCTGGGACATCTTCCAGTCGGCGAACTCGTCCCGGTTCTCGAGGAACATCCGCATCGATCCGAAGACCCACATAGAGCGCGCGTATTGCGCGGCGATCGAGGGCCAGCCGTCCGGCCAGCGGTCCCAGTCGAGCGACGTCTCGCCGTAGGGCGGATCGGCGACGATGAGATCCGCCTTCAACGCGAGCGAGGGCAGAACATCCTCGAAACGCCCGTGGTAGAGCGTGACGAGTTCGTCGGAGTAGTACGGCTCTGTCACCCTCCCCACACCCCGAGTCCCTGGGCGACCGACTTGCAGGGCTCCTCGTAGCAGAGGGCGAGCTTGCCGATGTGGCCCTGCTCGTTGTGCCACTGCCTGAGCGCCTCCGCGGCGCGGGCGGGATCGCCGTCGCCGTCGCAGGTCGCGCAGTCGAGGCAGTCGCCGTCGCTGCAGTGGGCGCGGTCGCACTCCGGATCGAACTCCCAGCCGCCGTTGGTCAGGTCCTCGGGCTCGACCGTGAAGGTCTGGCCCTGCCAGGTGATGTTGGCGCCGGTGATGTCGACCGTGATCGTGTACTCGGGCGTAGTGGTGCTCATGCGGGGGTCTCTCCCATCCAAGTGCGGGGCAGAACGAGGATCTGGACGTCGTCGCGGTCGATCGGCCAGATGTAGAGCGGCTTGCCGGACGGCAGGCAGCCGGTGGTCGCGAAGCCGATGCCGACCTGTGCGTCGCCGAGGGCTCCGAGGGCTAGGCCGAGGAGGCCGGCGTTGATGCCGAACCACACGGTCTCCTCGGACTCCATCTCGCCCTCGAGAACGTCTTCGCCGAGCACCACGTCCTCGGCGCCGTGCGCGCGGACGGAGATCGAGTCGGGTTCGACGATCAGGCCGACGTAGGACTCACGGCCGTCGTCGCCGAACGCCGCGGCGCGGGTCAGAGCGGTGCGCAGATCCTTGGCGGTGGTCGTCACGGAGGCGACCGTGCCGTCGGCGGCTCGGTCCATGATGGTGCGCCAGTTCGATCGCGACTTGGCCAGCGCGTAGGAGCGCAGCGTCACTGTCCGGGCGTTGTCGCGCAGCGACAGCGTGCCGTCGGTGTGGCCGATCTCGACAGCACCCGTCATGCCCTTCACGGCCGCGGTGAGCGAGGAGCTCGGGAGGTCGATGGAGAGGGCGGCATCCTGGGACCAGGTGCTCGCGGCGGCGTGGATGGAGCGCGCACCGCCGTCGATTCCGACCGCCCAGAGCGCGTTACTCCCGGCGTGCTCACTGGCCTCGAGGTGGATGCCGCGGGTCTCCTCGTACACGGCGTCGTCGTCGACGGGCCCGGTCGCGACGCCGACGATCCGCGTGAGGGCGTCGGCGTCGATGACGCCCACACGACCCGAGAAAGTCGGCAGGGTCGGGAACTCGTCGAGCTGCATCGGCTGCATCCGGTAGGTCGAGCGGCCGGACTTGATGGTCAGCTGCCCATCGAGCACAAGCTCGGCCTCGTCTCCGCGCAACCCGGAGGCGATCATCAGCAGGTAGCGACCTGAGACCAGCACGTCGCCCTCCGTGAGCACCTCGGCCGGGATCGTGGCCGTGTGGCCGGCGTCGTAGTCGAAGGCCGCAAGGGTCAGGGCGCCATCGGCGGCCGTGATGCGGATGCCGGAGAGGGCTGGCGCCTGCGGCTTCTTCGGGATCGCCTGGGCGACCCACTGGATGGTGTCGGCGAGCGCCTTGCGCTCGGTCCTGATCTTCACGCGGACTCCTTGGTGGTCTGGAGGTCGATGCACCGGCCGCGCTCGACGGGGACCCAGGCGCGGGCGCCGCCGACGATGAGAGCGAGGGTGACGTTGGTGCCGGGGCCGCCGATCAGGCCGACGAGAGTGCCGGTGATCGGCGGCTTGCCGGGGACGGTGAGCGTGCGGCCGAAGTGCCGGTCGGAGAGGTCGCGCACCGCGCGGTGTGCGCTCATGCGTCAGCCATCCGGGGCGCGAGGACGGCGAGGACGCGCTTCCCGAGCCAGTGCGCGACGTTGACGGCGACGGCGTTCCCAGCGCCGAGCTGCTGCTGGCCCTTGGTGCCGATCAGTCGGTAGTCCGCGCTGAACCGCTGAGCGTTCGCGGCCTCGCGCGGCTTGAGCATCCGGAAGTAGCAGTCGTTGACGTCGAAGGCGTCGACCATTGCTGTGAGGACGGCGTGCTGGTCGTGCGTCGCCATGGTGGAGAGCGCGTCCATCTCGACCGGGTAAGGCTTCGCGCCCTTGCGGTACGGGATCACCAGAGATCGGGAGCCCCTGGCGGTCAGGGTCGGCATGGGCCGCTCGACACCGGTGTTCATCGACGGGTCACCCTCGGCGTAGCCGCCGTGGTGCTTGGAGATGAACGCGCCGGGGATCGTCAGGCCGTGATGACGACTGCCGGCGAACGCGTCGAGCGGCTCGCCGATCCCCTTGGCGCGGTTCGTGCCGCGCAGCATCGTGATGTACGGCTTACCGGGCACCCTGACGATGGCCTCGCCCATCTTGGTCGAGTTCGTCGGCAGCGGCCTGGTCGCCGGGTCGAAGTTCCGACCGATGCCCTGCTCGCCGTGGTTGAGGCTGGTCACGAAGTTGCCGGACAGCGCGATGCCGTTCTGAATCGCGGTCACCTGTGCCGGCGTCGGCGACCCGTCGAGCGGCCAGGCACGGACGTAGGCGTTCTGCGCTCCCGCCGCGGCGTCCCAGGTGTTGCCACCGCCGGCGACGAGCGCGGGCAGGCCGACGGTCGCTGCACCGAGCTCGATCCGCTTGATGGTCTTCGCGCCGAGCTGGCGCATCCCGAGCGACTCGCGGTCACCGATCCGGATGCCGAGGTCGGTCCAGTCGACCGCCTCGGACGCCGGCGCGACGTAGGGCTCGAGCTGGCCGTGGCCCTCGGGGCAGACGTAGACGTACTGCTTGCCGTACTTGCCGATCTGACGACCGTGGTGGAGCCGCTTCCACGACTGCACGGCGTGCACGTCGGTGGCGCACTCGGAGCACCAGGACAGCGGCCGCGGCTCGACGTCGGGCATCGGGATGCCCTTGCGGACAAAGACGCCGTAGATCCGGTCGCGCCACTGCGGCGCCGGGGCGTTCGGGCGCTCGGCGTCCTCGTCCCAGATGTGGGCAGCCGATACCGAGATCCACCTGCCCTCGAAGCCCAGCTTCTCCATGCACTGGTTCCAGAGGTCGAAGAGCTCCCAGTCGGCGGCCTCGGCGACGTTCTCGATCAGCACGACGGGGAACTCCTGGGCCTCGACGGCGCGCAACACCTCCCAGAAGGTCACCCGCGTGCGCTCGAAGTCCTCGGTCCGGACTGCCCCATCGAGCTCGATCAGCGAGCCCTCGGCCGGACGGCGGCGACGCTTCCGGCCACCGGCAGGAGAGATCTCCGTGCAGATCGGCGACGCCCAGAGCACCCAGGCGTAGGGCAGCGCGCGCATGTCGAGTGCCTGGATGTCTCCGAGGTAGTGCTCGATTTCGGGGTGGTTCGCGGAGTGGTTCTCGATCGCGTTCTTCGAGTGATTCGCCGCAAGGAGGCCGGTCAGGCCCGCCTCGACCAGGCCGGAGGACGAGCCGCCGATGCCGCAGTAGAAGTCGACGAACGTCGGGGTGTCGCCCTTCACGAAGTAGCGCAGGGCTGCAGGTGTGGCCTTCACTCGGCGTCACCGCCGCGCGCTGCGATCTCCTCGGTGGTCACGCGGGCGGTGCCCTCGACCTCTGCGGTCGGGAACTCGTCGGCGACTGTGGTCTCCTTGCGCTTGAGCGACTCGAAGACCACGCCCATGTGGGCGACGTCCTCGGCCAGCCATGCGCCGAGCGTCTTGCCGACCCGCGCCTCCAGCTGTTCGACGGTCACGCCGCCCTTGCCGTAGGCGTCGACCATGGCCGCCACGCGGTCGCCCAGCGGGACCTCGCCTTGGCCAGCGTCCGAGCCGCGGCGGAGCGTCTCGTGCGCGAGCTGCTCGGCCGTGTCGGTGAACCAGGCCGGGAGCACGGTGAAGATGCACTCGCGGACGGCGCGGGCACCGATGTTCTGGTTCGACAGGTAGATGTCCTGCACGTCGGTGAGCGGCTGGCGCTTGCCGTTCCTCATGCGGACGTGCGGCACGAGGAAGGTCCGGGTCGATCGGACGTTGGTCTGCACGTCCCACGCGAACGCCTGGATCTCGGACATGCCGGCGTCGTCGTCGCGGTGGAGCTCGTGCACGCCGAACTGGACGTTGCCGAAGATCCGCGCGAGCTCGCGAGCCATGTGCACGCTCGAGCCGCTTCCGCGGTTCTTGACCGAGTAGAACGCGCGCTCAGCGAACGCGATGCGTCCGCAGGCGTCGCGCATCTCGGCCTCGGCCCGGGCGATGCTGCGCGGGACTTCCTGGGCGACCTTCACGGTGGCGAGGACCTCGGCGACGGCGCGGGTCTGCTCGACGGCCGTGGCCTGGCTGGTGACCGCGCGCGGTGCGGCGATGCGGTCGATGTCGGTGGTCATGAAAGTGCTTCCTCCATCTGGAAGTGGAGCCACGAGGGCAGGGAGAGGTCATGGACGCCGGAGCCGTAGCCCGGCCACCGGTCGGCGGCGAGGCAGTCGCGGTAGAGACGGCGGCAGTGGTCGACGATGCGGCGGGCGAGCCGGACGTCGTCGGGCTCGGCGATCTGGTCGACGGACACCAGGTGCGGCGCGTCCTTCTCGACGACGACGAACAGGAAGGCCGGGTCCGCGGCGATGCCGAGCGCTCGGATGCCGTCGCTGTAGTGCTCCTGCTGGCCGTAGTAGCCGAGGCGAGCCGCGGCCTTGGCGAACTCCGACGGAGCAGCCGAGTCGGCCGTCTTGAGGTCGGGCACGATCAGGCGTCGCCCCTCGACCGGGTCGGGCAGCCAGTCCAAGCGCGCGCGGCACTTCACGCCCGTCCCGGGGTCGACCCAGAACAGCGAGACCTCGGGCGTCCCATTGCCCAGCAGGATCGACGCGGACTCGTGGGCCAAGACCGCGTCGGCCATGGCGTGGGCAGCCTCGAGCTCGTGTCGCAGGATCGGGATGAGGCCCTGCTCGTAGAGCGCGTCGCGGTGACGCTGCGCCGAGACAGTGGTGTAGCCGTCGGCGTCGTAGGGCTCCTTCTGCTTGTTGAGTGCCTGGACGACGGCGAACTGGTCACCCTCGCCGAGCACGAGTCGGTGCACGACCTTGCCCAGGTCGAAGTGGCGCTTCCTCGGCTCGGGCGCGGCGAGCGCGGCCATGAAGTGCGCCGGCGTCATCGGGGGCACGAGGTTCTTCATCCGCGACCACGACAGCCACTCGGTCTGTGCGTGGTAGTCCTCGGCCTTGAGGTCGGTGTAGACGCCAGGCTCGGTGATCGTCCTCATGCAGCACCGCCAGGAAGTTCGTCGATGTCGGCCATGACGGACGCTGCGAACTCGAGCTCGTCCCAGGCTGCGATCGCGTCGACGTCGTCCTGGGTGAGCGCGATCGCCTCGGCGATGTGCATCTCCCACTCGACCTGCTCGCGGGACGGCTCACCGTGGTCAGCAGCCTCGGCCGCGCGGCGGTCCTGGTCGCGCTGGTCGAGCCAGTCGAGGACGATGACGAGCCGGTCGCTGATCATCCAGGCCACGGCGGCAATGAATGCGAGCCACGCGATGACGGTCTCCATCAGCACGGCACCTCCTCGGGTGCCTCGAGTCGGTTCACGGCGGTCAGCTCGATGGCCTTGTCCTGCCAGGTCTCGTCGAGCCAGATCGCGTGCAGCCATCCATCTGTCTCGTCTTCGCCCGGCTGCCACTCCGGAAGGTCGACGCCGAGCGCATCGCACCAGGCGGGGACGGCGTCGGCGCTGACGAGGACGCGCGGACGCTCCAGGTACAGCGCGACGCTGGTCGGTTCGGGGAGTCCGTCGCGGATGAAGTCGGCGACGAGCTCGAGGATGTCGGCCTTGGTGACCGCGGTTGCGAGCTTCAATGTCCTATCCTTCTGGTGGAGTTACTTCCAGACCCCGTGCCGGCCTCACCCGGAGCGGGGTCTTCTTCTTGTGGCCGGCCCTGCTGACGTGGCGCTTTCCACGGCGCCCAGGACCGGCCGGTCTGTTGTGTGGGGCGGCCCCGGCCTTGGAAGTTGCGATGCGCTTCCCCACGCACCCCGACCAGGGCCGCCCCGTCCTCTCGCGCACAGGGCTGAGGCCCACGCACGCGAGAAGTCAGCTGGGCGGCGGGTGGCGCCGCTCCCAGGTGAGGAGCGCGGCGAAGAGGATGTAGGCCGCGACGATCAGGTAGGCGGCGATCACTCGTCACCGCCCGAAGCGCAGGACGTGTGGATCCAGGTGCCCTTGCGCGCGACGACCTGAGACACCCGGTTGATAATCGGGCTGTCGCACCGCGGGCACGCGCCGTTGAACCAGGCGAGGCGGCCGGCCATGCGGTCCGCGGTTCGGCCTGAGTAGCGGCGCCTCATGACTGCGCTCCGGGCGATGTGACGCTGTTCAGCACGTCGAGAACGTCGCGGGCCAAGACGCGAGCCTCGGTCTGCCAGAACGACTGCTCGGCGAGCGCGCGGATCGCCGCGAGCATGCCCGCGAGGTCCTGTGAGGCGGCGTACTGGCGGTTACGTTCGGCCGCGATCCGCCTGACCACTCCTAGCACGATCGGACCGTGAACGGTGCCAGCCCGCGAGCGGCAGTTCGGGCAGAACTCACCCTCGCGCTGGTGGTGCTTCTCGTAGCAGAGCATCGCCGCGAGGCGGTCGTAGAGCGCATCACGATCCGCCCTGCTGAGTGCGTCATTCTCGGTCGTGTCGCGCTGGTTCATGCCATCGCTGTGTGCGGCGCTCGGAAGATGTGGCACCGCCGGAGTGCGGATCGTGTCGCTCACTCGCCCCACCCCCGCCAGCGACGGAGTCGGACGTCCTTGTTGCCATTGCCACGGCTGTGCTCCGGGTCGATCGGCGCGAGCCGGTCCGTCTTGTCGAGGTAGCCCTCGCGGCCGCACGCCGGCGACCAGAGCGCCGAGAACCGTCGCGGGTCGAAGTCGCCGAAAGAGTCGTGCAGCAGGGCGGAGACGCGCGACGGGTGAACCCAGCCGTCGTGCGCGTCGGCGTCGTTACGGCACGCGTCACGGAAGGCATCGGCCAGGGGCTTGGCGAGCGGGGTGTACTCGTCTGCGAGGAGCGCGAGGAAGTCGGGCTCGTCGACCGGGCGGGTGCCGAGGGTCGTCATGCCGCACCTGCCTTCTGGTGCTCGCAGCGCTGCCCCTTGATCCACGCGTCGAGGCAGTCGACGTGGATGCGCCACCGGCCCCGCGCCTTGCGCTGCACCCCGTGGAGCTCCTCGGCCTCGCAGGCCTTGAGGACCGTCACCGGGTGGCAGTCGGCGTAGTCGGCGGCGGTGCTGGTCGAGTGCCAGGTCCGGTCGCTCATGCCGAGGCCTCCGCGTCGGCCTGCTCGGCGGCCGCCAGGAGGTTGCTGACCGTGGTTCCCAGCACGGCTGCGATCGCCTCGAGCTCGGCTACCGTGAACGCCGACAGGCCGCGCAGGCGTCGGATCAGCGTGGTGCGCGGGATGCCCGACTCCTCCGCGACGCCAAGCTGCGTCTGTCCGGCGGCCTCGATCGCGGCTTGCACCGCGATAGCCGTTCGGCGAGTGAAGGTGTCCATACGGACATCTCATGTCACCATCCGGCTATCCGTCAAGTGCCTGCTTGGAAATGGTCACTTCGGGCTATGGGTAGTGGTGCGACTTAACCAGACATGCTGGCTATCCAAACTGATACATTCCCCGCATGGCTGTAGACCTGAGCAAGCCGCACGCCGAAGGCCTCAACGGGGCGGTCGCGGCAGAGTTGCGAGCCGAGAAGGCTGCGCAGAACCTGACTAACCAGGAGATCGCGGACAGGTCGGGCATTCCCGTCGTCTCGGTTCAGCGGTACCTGGTTCCGAAGCGCGGCATCGAGGTCGTGGTCCTGGAGAAGCTCGCCGCCGCAGTCGGCAAGAAGGCCTCCGAGATCGTAGAGGCAGCCGAGCGGCGCCTCGAGCGCATCGCGCAGTTCGAAGCCGAGGAGCGAGCTGGGCAGGGGCGTGTGATCCCGATGCCTCGACCCGGTCTGAACGATGACCTGTCGGAGGAGACGTCTAGCGTCCGGCCGCAGGTCGCGAAGCGGTCTGCCGAAGAGGCCGGCGCTTCCGAGTTCGACCAGCAGTAGCGGGGACATGGGGATCGGGGGATCAGATGCACAGATTCGATGAACTGGCTCAGCATGCGGCTGACCTGAGGATCGACGTCGCGTGGACGTTCGACCTGCCCGGCGACATCCACGCCTTCTATGAGCACGACGACCGACTCATCGTCCTCAACCACCGCTGCACGCAGGCGCAAGTGATTGGCGCGCTGGCACACGAGGTGGGTCACGCGGTCTTTGGGGATCGCTGCTCGACCGAGGCCATCGAGCGACGAGCGGACGAGTACGGAGCCAGCCTCGTCATCGGCCGCGACGAGTACGCCGACGCCGAGTCCCTCGTCGGCCCGCACGCCGGCGCGCTCGCGCGGCAGCTGGACGTCACGCGCGACCTGGTCCTGGCATGGCGCCGCTGGTGGTGGCGCATCGGCCGCCTCGAGGAGGCGGCGTAGATGGCCTGGACCGAGAAGCTGCCCAGCGGGAAGTACCGCGGCGTCTACCGCGACGCGGCCGGCCGCCGCCGGAGCGTAGGCACGTTCGGTCACAAGGCCGCGGCCCTCCGAGCCGCGAACGCCAAGGAGACCGAGGTCAGGCGCCGGCTGCGCGAGGACCCGGACGCGCACAAGAAGCTCTGGGGGGAGTGGGTCGAGGAGTGGTGGCCCACGCGCGGCGTGGAGCCGTCGACCGAGCGGACCGATCGCGGCCGCCGGGACCTGCACCTCAAGCCGCGATGGGAGAGCGTCCAGCTCGGCGCCATCCGCCGACACGACGTCAAGGCGTGGGTCGCGGACCTGCTCCGCGGCGGCATGAGTCCGTCCACGGCCCAGCGCTGCATCCACCTGCTGTCTGCCTCCCTGGTGGCAGCCGTCGACGCCGAGATCCTGGACGGCAACCCCGCGGCTCGCATCGACGTCGCGAAGGGTGGGCGGAAGATCGAGCGCTTCCTCACGCACGACGAGCTCGATGCTGCGCTCGCGCAGATGGCCACCTCGGACGAGCGCCTCGTCGCGGAGTTCCTCGCCTACACCGGCTTGCGCTGGGGCGAAATGGCCGGCCTGCATGTCCACCGCGTCGACCTCGAGCGCGGGCTGGTGCGCGTCGTGGAGACCTACGACGAGAAGGGTCGGCAGATCAAGGCGTACCCGAAGGGCGAGGACGAGCGCGTCGTGCCGTTGACCGCCTCCCTGATCGAGCAGCTTCGGCCGCGCGTCGAGGGTCGCGCCAAGGGTGCGTGCGGCGTCGACCACCGGGTCGGGGACTGCCGTCACGGCCTCGTGTTCACGGCCGAGCGCGGCGGCGTGCTGTCGAACAGCAACTACGCCAACCGGGTCTGGCATCCGGCCGTGCTTGACGCCGAGATCGGCCACGCCCGCATCCACGACCTGCGGCACACCTACGCGTCCTGGCTGCTCCAGGAGGGCGTCTCCCTGGCCGAGGTCGGGCAGCTGCTCGGACACAAGGTCGCGGCCACGACGCAGCGGTACGCGCACCTCGGGGAGGTCCGGCACGAGAAGGTGCTCAGGGCTCTCGGCGCGCGGCCGAAGAAGGCCAAGCAGAAGGGGCGAAAGACCGCCTGATGAGGCGTTGCCCCAAATCTGCCCCACGCGAGGCCAGATTCCATGGGCGCCCCCGGCAGGATTCGAACCTGCGACCGTCGGATTAGAAG
>NZ_JAKWJR010000019.1 GCF_022761125.1 Nocardioides sp. SR21
ACCGAGTCCCGGATCTCCCAGCTGCGTGCCGAGGCGCTGGTCCTCCTGCGCGACGCCCTCAACTCGGAGCTGGACCCCGAGCTGATGAAGCCGGAGGAGAAGCCCGGTGGCTGCGCCTCCAAGCGTCGCGAGAGCTACTTCGCCGCCGTCGCCGACCGGCACGCCGCCGGCGTACGCCGCTACAACCCGGACGCGAACCGTCGGTTCGCGGTCAACGCCACGGCCTGACGCCGCCCGACGCATTCCCCGGGTCTTCACGACCGGGTCGCAGAACCTTCATCCCTCGGAATGAGAAAAGTCGGCCGGGGAGATTCCCTCGAGGCCGATGGTTGGTAGCGTAGGCCCAGCAAGAGGTGCAAGTTCCAGCAGGTCTGACGCCCGCGGAGTTTGTGATCCAACGGCGTTTCTTCTCATGGGTGCCAATCCAGGGTGGGAGCGACGTGTCACCGCATCTGTTGCGGGGCCGTTGAAGTGACGGCCTCTCGCCCCAAATAGGAGTAACGAGCAATGGCTCAAGGCACCGTGAAGTGGTTCAACGCTGAGAAGGGTTTCGGCTTCATCGCGCAGGAGGACGGCGGCGACGACGTCTTCGTGCACTACTCGGCGATCCAGACCCAGGGCTACAAGTCGCTGGACGAGAACCAGAAGGTCGAGTTCGACGTCACGCAGGGTCCGAAGGGCCCGCAGGCGGAGAACGTTCGCCCGGTCTGACCTCTCGAGGATCAACGAGAAGGCCTCACCCGTTCGGGTGGGGCCTTCTCGCCAATTTTGGTGATCCATTCCGGCGCCGAACCGGTCACATTTCCAGATGTCGCGTTTACCTCCGTGACCCTCGGGCACCCTCGACACTGGAGGGACGCCCCCGCCACGCAACACACATTGAGGAGTGATGAGGTGCACGACCAGTTCGACGTGTCCCTCGAGGACTCCGACCTCCTGGGCGAGGTGGAGCTCACCACGAACCTGATCATCGCGGCGAGCGAGTCTGACGACCGCCTCTCGGACGATCAGATCGACGAGATCCTGGGCGTCGTGCCCGAGCCGCGCACGGAGACCTAGCTCGAGACTCAGCAGGTCGCGAACAGCACCGGCCCGCTGGCCAGATCCGAGAACACGAACGAGCCCTTCTTCGGCTCGAGGTCCATCGTCACCACGTCGCCGTCGGCGGCGACCGTGTCGACCGTGAACCGGTCGCCGAACTCCCCGCCCTGACCGGGAGCCGGGCCCTCGGCGAGCACCGCGCGCGAGTCGGCGTTGGCGCGCGCCTGGTCGTCGTTCTCGAACCCCATGGCCACCCGGACCCCACGGTCGGGCTGGACCGACATCGCGAACGCCGAGATCGGGTTGACCTCGCCGGCGTCGGCGACCAGCCGGTCGGCCAGCTCCTGGTCGGCGGCATCGGCCTGGGTCATCGCCAGCGCCGCGCACGTGTAGGCGCCGTCGTACACGGACGCGGTCAGCGGATCGCCGGACGCGGCCACCACGTCGGCCATCGCCGCGGGCAGTTCACCGTCGCCCAGGGTCTCTACCGTCTCTGCTAGATAGGACTCGTTGTCGCTGGTGAGCACCAGGTGGTCGTCGGCGTCGAGCGCGACGTACTGCAGCTCCGGCGTGAGCCTGGCTCCGACGGCGGGGAGCAGCTCCGCGCCGCCCATCCACACGCCTTCGTCGTCGGCGGGCCGGGTGAAGCCGGTCTCCTCGAGCGTGTCGGCCACGTCCTCGAGGTCGGTATCGTCGGGAACCCGGACGATCACCACCGCGCCGGACTCCGACTGGCTGAACAGCTCCCACTCGGCGGTCGCGGGAGAGAACCCGAACCGTGCCTGCAGCAGGGGAGCGGACTCGACGAGGGCCGACGCCGAGGTCAGGTCGGCGTCGAAGCCGGCGCCGAGGAGGTCGGGGAGGTCGTCGGTGCCGACCTCCGCGCGGACGTCGGCCCAGTCGGTCCACGAGAGCCGCTGGGCGTCGTACGGTGCGAACCCGGCCGCCTGCTCCAGGTCGCTCCTGCCGGAGCCCTGCCACCACCGCACTCCCACGACCGCCGCGCCCGCGACCAGCACGAGCACCACCGCGCCCACGATCAACGGGCGTCTGCGCACGGCGGTCTCCTGTTCGGGTCGGCGTGGTGTGACACTAGCGACCATGGCCACGAAGGACGTGCTCGCCGCCGGTGTCGTGGTCTTCCGTCCCGGGAAGCGGGTGCTGCTGGTCCACCGGCCCCGGTACGACGACTGGTCGTTCCCCAAGGGCAAGCTCGACCGCGGCGAGCACCTCGCCGCCTGCGCGGTGCGCGAGGTCGCCGAGGAGACCGGGCTGCACGTGCGGCTGGGCCCGGCGCTCGCCGGTCAGCGCTACGCCGTCTCCGGCGGCCGGATGAAGTCCGTGAGCTACTGGGTCGGTCGCGCGGTCGGCAGTGACGACGTGAGCGGCTACGAGCCGAACGCCGAGATCGACGACGTGCGGTGGGTCGAGTACGACGAGGCGCTCCAGCAGCTCACCTACGACCACGACCGCGACACGCTGCGTGAGGCGCGGGAGCTGCGCCGCAAGACCCACGCGCTGGTGGTGCTCCGCCACGGCGAGGCCCGCTCGCGCAAGGCGTGGCGGCAGGACGACCGGCTGCGCCCGCTGCTCCAGGCCGGACGGCACCAGGCGCAGGAGTTGGTGCCGCTGCTGGCGGCGTACGACGTCACCCGGGTGGTCAGCTCGAGCAGCACCCGGTGCGTCGAGACCGTCGGCCCGTACGCCGACGTCACCGGCTGGAAGCTCGAGCTGGAGGACGGGCTGTCGGAGGAGGACGCGACCGCCGCCTCGGTGCTGCGGCTGGTCGACGAGCTCTCGGAGGCGGAGGACAGTGCGGTGCTCTGCACCCACCGGCCGGTGCTGCCCGCGGTGTTCGACGCGCTCGGCCTCCCGGACCCCGGGCTCGAGCCCGGCGGCATGGTCGTCGTGCACCTGCGCAAGGGCAGAGTGACCGCTACCGAACGGCATCTCGTCCACTGAGGTCAAGGGGCCCTGGCCTTGTTCACGTGATGTCCGTCTCGGGCACGGCCTGACGACTTCCACTGGGCAGTTCGTATTCACCCGTCGTTCACCGACGACCCCGAAGCCGTCCACCTGCGCTCCCTAACTTCGCCGATGTCAAAGCAATCAAAGACATCAGGAGAACCGAAGTGACTCGCACTTCTTTCCGCCGGGCGATCGCGCCGGGTATCGCTGCACTCGCCCTCACCCTCTCGGTCACCGCCTGCAGCGCCGGCAACGAGAGCGACGGCGGCGGCTCGGCCACCGAGAGCAGCGGTGACCTGTCCGGTGAGCTCGCCATCGGCGGCGCGTCCTCGCAGGAGGCCGCACAGAACGCCTGGATCGTCGGGTTCCAGGACATCAACCCCGACGTCAGCGTCACCTACGACCCGGTCGGCTCCGGCGGCGGTCGTGAGAACTTCATCTCCGGCGCCTTCCCGCTGGCCGGTTCCGACGCCTACCTCACCGACGACGAGGGTGAGCTGAGCGCGGCGGCGGAGACCTGTGGCGGCGACCCGATCGAGGTCCCGAACTACGTCAGCCCGATCGCGATCATCTTCAACGTCGAGGGCGTCGACGAGCTCAACCTCTCGCCCGACACCCTCGCGGGGATCTTCGCCGGCTCGATCACGAAGTGGAACGACCCGGCGATCGTCGGCGACAACCCGGACGCCTCCCTGCCGGACGCGGACATCAACCCGGTCCACCGCTCGGACGAGTCGGGCACCACCGAGAACTTCACCGACTACCTCGACGCGGTCGCCACCTCCGCCTGGGGCGGCGGCGTCGTCGAGACCTGGCCGAAGGGCTTCGGCGGCGAGGGCGCCCAGGGCACCTCGGGCGTCGTGTCCGCGGTGAAGAGCGGTACCAACGCGATCGGGTACGCCGACGCGAGCCAGGCCGGTGACCTCGGCAAGGCCAACGTCGGCGTCGGCGACGAGTTCGTGGCGCCGTCCCCCGAGGCCGCGGCCCGGATCCTCGAGGTCTCCCCGGCGGCCGAGGGCCAGTCGGACGTCTCGATGGCCGTCGACCTCGACCACGAGACCCAGGAGGCCGGCGTCTACCCGATCGTGCTGACGTCGTACCTGCTCGCGTGCCAGACCTACTCCGACGCGGCCACCGCCGACCTGGTGAAGGGCTACATGGAGTACATCCTCAGCGACGAGGGCCAGGAGTTCGGCGCGACGGAGGCCGGCGTCGCGCCGCTCGCCGACGCGCTGCAGTCGAAGGCGCTCGAGATCGTCGGGAACATCTCGGCGGGCTGATCACCGACAACTGATGCGCGGTCCGGGTCCGACCCCGTCGGACCCGGACCAGCGCACGTCGGGTACCAACCTCCAAGGAGACAGGTGAGCACCACCACCAAGAGGGAGCCGCAGACCGAGGCCGTCGCCGGCCCGGTCCAGCGCCGCGGGGACGTCGTCTTCGCCGGACTCGCCAAGGGCGCCGGCGTCCTGATCATGGTCGCCCTCGCCGGGGTCGGCCTCTTCCTGCTGATCGAGGGCGCGCCCGCCATCACGGCGTCCGGCGACCAGGCGTACGGCAACGACAACATCGTCCTGTTCGTCTGGCCGCTGCTCTTCGGCACGCTGCTCGCATCGGTCATCGCGCTGCTGCTCGCCGTGCCGCTGGCGCTCGGCGTCGCACTGGTGATCTCGCACTACGCACCGCGCCGGATCGCGAAGTCGCTCGGGTACGTCATCGACCTGCTCGCCGCGATCCCGAGCGTGGTCTACGGCCTGTGGGGCGCCTTCGTCCTGGCGCCGGCGATCCTGCCGTCGTACCAGTGGCTCGCCGGGCACCTCGGCTGGCTGCCGTTCTTCGAGGGGCCGGCCACCACCGGCCGCACCATCCTCACCGCATCGATCGTGCTCGCGATCATGATCCTCCCGATCGTCACCGCCATCTCGCGCGAGGTCTTCGCGCAGACGCCGCGGATGCACGAGGAGGCGGCGCTCGCGCTCGGCGCGACCCGCTGGGAGATGGTCCGGATGACGGTGTTCCCGTACTCCCGATCGGGTGTCATCTCCGGGATCATGCTCGGCCTCGGCCGCGCGCTCGGGGAGACGATGGCGGTCGCGATGGTCCTGTCCGTCGGGATCGGCGTCGTGACCGTCAACCTGATCTCGCCGCAGAACCCGTCCACCATCGCCGCGAACATCGCGCTGAACTTCGGCAACGCCTCGGGCACCAAGATCAACGTCCTGGTCTTCAGCGGCCTGGTGCTGTTCGTGATCTCGTTCGCCGTCAACTTCTTCGGGCGCTGGATCGCCGCCCGCGGTCAGGTCAAGGGGTGACCATGTCCAGCACCATCACTCCTCCGGGCCCGCGGGCCGATCGCGACAGCATGCCGCTGACGAACCCGCAGCTGCCCGCTCTCGCGCCGTGGCTCGCCGGTGTCATCGCCTTCGGGCTGGCCGCCCTCACCGGGCTGCTGCTGGGCTGGGGCTGGGTCGGCACGGCCGTCCTCGGCTGGCTGCTGCTCCTCGTGGTCCTGCCGGTCTGGTCGCTGCTCGTCGAGGGTGAGCGCCGCGCCAAGGACCGCTTCGTCACCACGCTCGTGTGGAGCGCGTTCGGCCTGGCGATGATCCCGCTCGTCGCGCTGATCTACCAGGTCGTCAGCAAGGGCGCCGCGGTGCTCTCGGCCGAGTTCCTCACCTACTCGATGCGCGGCATCCTCGGTGAGGGTGGCGGCATCTACCACGCGCTCATCGGCACGTTCATCGTCACGACCTGCGCGACGATCATGTCGGTCCCGATCGGCGTGATGGCCGCGATCTACCTCGTGGAGTACGGCAAGGGCAAGAAGCTCGCGCGGTGGATCACGTTCCTCGTGGACGTGATGACCGGCATCCCGTCGATCGTCGCCGGCCTCTTCGCCTTCGCGCTGTTCACGCTGATCTTCGGACCGGCGATCCGGTTCGGCTTCGGCGGCGCCGTGGCGCTCTCGGTGCTGATGATCCCGATCGTCGTGCGCGCCACCGAGGAGATGCTGAAGCTGGTGCCCGACGAGCTGCGCGAGGCGTCGTACGCCCTGGGTGTGCCGAAGTGGCGCACGATCGTCAAGGTCGTGCTGCCCACCGCGCTCGGTGGCATCGTCACCGGCGTCACGCTCGCGATCGCGCGGGTGGCGGGCGAGACCGCGCCGCTGCTGATCATCGCCGGCACCACGACGTCCACGAACTTCAACCCGTTCGAGGGGCGCATGATGACGCTCCCCGTCTTCATCTACTCGTCGGTGACGACCGGCGGCAAGTACGCCGCCGAGAACGAGGCGCGCGCCTGGGGCGCCGCGCTCGTGCTGGTCGCCATCGTCATGATCCTGAACCTCGTCGCGCGGGTGATCGGCCGCGTCTTCGCACCCAAGACCGGCCGCTGACGCGGCGCTGAGAGGAACCACACCATGGCCAAGAGCATCGACGTCTCCGACCTGGACATCTACTACGGCGACTTCCTCGCCGTGCAGGGCGTCAACATGACCATCAAGGCGCGGTCGGTGACCGCCTTCATCGGCCCGTCCGGCTGCGGGAAGTCCACCGTGCTGCGCTCGCTGAACCGCATGCACGAGGTGATCCCGGGTGCCCGCGTCGAGGGGAAGGTCGTCGTGGACGGCCAGTCCCTGTACGGCGCCGGCGTCGACCCGGTCGCCGTACGTCGCCAGATCGGCATGGTCTTCCAGCGCCCGAACCCGTTCCCGACGATGTCGATCTACGACAACGTCCTCGCGGGCAACAAGCTGAACGCGAAGCGGATGAAGAAGTCCGAGGCGGACTCGATCGTGGAGCGGTCGCTGAAGGGTGCCAACCTCTGGAACGAGGTCAAGGACCGGCTCAACAAGCCCGGCATGAGCCTCTCCGGCGGCCAGCAGCAGCGCCTCTGCATCGCCCGCGCCATCGCCGTCGAGCCGCAGGTGCTGCTCATGGACGAGCCGTGCTCCGCCCTCGACCCGATCTCGACCGCGGCCATCGAGGACCTGATCCACGAGCTGAAGTCCGACTACACGATCGTGATCGTCACCCACAACATGCAGCAGGCCGCCCGTGTCTCCGACGACACCGGCTTCTTCAACCTCAAGGCCACCGGCGAGCCCGGCCACCTGGTGGAGTTCAACCCCACCAGCAAGATGTTCACCCAGCCGGACGAGGAGTCCACCGAGGCCTACATCTCGGGTCGGTTCGGCTGAGTGCTGGCCTTGATTTCGAGTAGTCCCTGACGTTTCCGGGGTCCAGCACGCGCGTTGGCCCCGGAAACGTCAGGGACTACCCGAAATCAGGGCCTGTGGATGACGAGCACACCGCGGCGGCCAGGTGGGGCAAGGTCTCGCAATGGACCTCTCCGGGATCACGCGCGACGCGGTGCTCCCGGTGCGCGTTGATCCGTCGGGGAAGGTCGGACCGACCCCGGACCAGGCCCGGGGCCCACGCTGGAGGCGCTCGAGCCGCGGGCTGTACGTGCCGGCCGAGGTGGACCGGACCGGTGTCTCGCAGCGGATCGTCGAGGCGGCAGCGGTCCTGCCCGACGACTGGGGTGCGGTCACCGGTTGGGCAGCGCTGGCGTGGATGGGTGGTACGTGGTTCGACGGCACGCCATGGGGAGGCGGGCCGACCCGTCCGGTCGACCTGGTCATCGGCAACAACCGGCTGATCAGGCCGCAACGGGGCATCGCCACGTCGGAGGAGCGACTTCTCGAGCGAGACGTGATCGTCGTCGACGGCCTGCGGGTGACGATCCCGGCCCGCTCGGTCTGCTTCGCGATGCGGTACGCCCGCGACGTCTGGGACGCCGTGACCACCCTGGACATGGCGTGCTTCAGCGACGTGGTGTCGATCGACGAGGCCGCGGCGTACGCCAACACGATCCCGGGGTGGACGGGGATCCCGCTGTGCCGCGACGAGGCGCTGGCCCTGGCGGTGGAGAACAGCTGGTCGCCCCGCGAGCCGGCCCTGCGGAGGGCGTGGAGGGCGGCCATGGGTCGAGTGCCGTTGCGGTGCAATGTCCCGGTGTTCGGCCCGGGTGGCGTTCACCTCGGCACTCCGGACCTGATCGACCCGGTCGCCGGTGTGGTGGGTGAGTACGACGGCGACCTCCACCTCGTGCGTGATCGTCGCGATCGTGACGAGACGCGCGATCACGAGTTCCGAGCGCACGGGCTCGTGGACGTCACCATGCTCGCCGGCGATGTCAGCAGTCCGGAGCCGTTCCGGAGGCGGCTGACCTGGGCCTACGAGCGGGCCGCCGAGCTCCCTCCCGCCCGCAGACGATGGACGCTCGAGCCTCCCGACTGGTGGATCGACACCACGACCGTCGCCGCCCGACGTGCGCTCAGCGAGTCGCAGCGGCAGCGGCTGCTGGCTCACCGCGCAGCGTAGGAGCCTGAAATCGGGATAGTCCCTGACGTTTCCGGGGTCCGACGAGTGACGTCACCCCGGAAACGTCAGGGACTATCCCCCCACCACGAGTGAGCTCAGGCGCCGATGAGCAGGTGCAGCACCCAGTAGCAGACGATGGCGATGAGTCCGGCCATCGGGAACGTGAGCACCCAGGCGACGACGATCGAGCGGGCCACGCCCCAGCGGACGGCGGAGAAGCGCTTGGTGGCGCCGGCGCCCATGATCGCGGAGGTGATGGTCTGCGTGGTCGAGATCGGGGCGTGGAAGACGAACGCGGTGGTGTAGAGGATGCCCGACGCGACGGTCTCGGAGGCGAACCCACGAGCCGGGTCGAGGTGGATGATCCGGCGGCCGAGGGTGCGCATGATCCGCCAGCCACCCGACCAGGTGCCGAGCGAGATCGCGCCGGCCGCCGCGAAGATGACCCAGGTCGGGAGCGGGTCGCCCGCCTCGACGAACCCGCCGGTGAGCAGCGCCAGGAAGATGACGCCCATCGTCTTCTGCGCGTCCTGGAGCCCGTGACCGAGCGACATCGCGGCCGCGGAGACGGTCTGCCCCAGCCGGAAGCCGCGCTGCACGCGGTGCTGGTTCCGGTGGCGGAAGATCCACATGATCGCCAGCATCAGCGCGAACGCCAGCGTGAAGCCGACGACCGGCGAGAGCAGCATCGGGATGAGGACCTTCTCGTTGATCACGCTCCACTCCACGGTCGAGCCGGAGGCGATCGCGGCGCCGACCAGGCCGCCGATCAGCGCGTGCGACGACGACGAGGGCAGCCCGAAGTACCAGGTGATCAGGTTCCAGGCGATCGCGCCGAACAAGCCACCTAGGACGATCACCAGACCATGGGTGTCGTCAGGTACGTCGATCACGCTGCTGACGGTCTTCGCGACCTCCTGCCCGAGGAACGCGCCGACGAAGTTGAAGATCGCGGCCATGCCCAGCGCGATGCGCGGGGTCAACGCCCGGGTGGACACCGAGGTGGCGATGGCGTTGGCTGCGTCGTGGAAGCCGTTCGTGTAGTCGAACACGAGGGCGACCACGACGACCGCGATGACGATCGCGAGGTCCATGAGGGGTCAGGACTCCTTGACGGCGATCTGCTCAACGATGTTGGCGACCTTCTCGAACGCGTCGATCGCACCCTCGAGGGACTCGACGATGTCCTTGAGCTTGAGCACCTCGATGGTCTTGAACTCGCCGCTGAAGAGCTTCGCGAGCGTACGGCGGTGGTTCTTGTCGCCGGCGTTCTCGAGGCGGTTGACCTCGATCCAGTACTCCTCGAGCGACTGCATCGAGCGCAGGTTCGGCATCGCGGCCGCGGTCAGCTCGGCGCAGCGCTGCAGCACCTCGACCTGGGTCGACAGCTCCGGGGGGAGCACCTTCACCTCGTAGAGAAGGATCAGGTCGACGGCCTCGTCCATCAGGTCCATCACGTCGTCCAGGCCGGAGCCCAGGGCGTAGATGTCCTCACGGTCGAACGGCGTGACGAAGGTGGAGTTCACCTTCTTGATCAGCTCGTGCGTCGTCTCGTCGGCGCTGTGCTCCGCCTCGCGCATGCGGCGCGCGACATCGGCGTGATCGGCACCCTCGCCGAGCATCTCGGCGAGGAGGTCGGCGCCCACGACCAAGTGCTGCGCGGCCTTGGTGAAGAGGTCGTAGAACGACGTGTCGACCGGCTTGAATCGCAAACCCACGGACAACTCCTGGTGAGGCGGAAAGAACCGCACACATGCTAGGGGGTGAACTCGCTCGCTCCGCAACTGGCGGACGCGGTCCACCTTCGCACAGGTCAGCCTCCGGCGCCCTTCCGGAGCAGCAGCGAGACCGCGTCGACGAGCACCGTGCCGCGGCCCCGGGCGATCTGCACCCTGACCTGCAGGTTCGTGACGTCCCCGGCCAGCGTGATCGAGGTCTCGCGGGTGAGGTACCCACGGCGATCCTTCCGGTCCTGCGGGAAGCCGGCCAGCGTGAGCCGCTGCGTGGTCCCACCCGCGAGCTCGACGACCGCGATGACCCGGGCGTCGGCCCGCAGGTCGTCGGGATCGACGGCCGCTCGCAGCGTCAGCTCGTCCCCGGTCGCGGCGGTCGCATCCGGCGCGCTGGTGAGGCGCCGAGCAGTGGAACGCGAGGCGCTGAGGCGTACGGCGCACTGCCCGGACCGTGCAACGTCGGCGCGGCAGAGCCGGTCGGACGTCGCCACGTGGCTGCGGGTCCACCCCCGCCCGAGCGGCAGCTCGAAGCCGCCGTTGGTGAGCAGCTCGCGCGGGCCACCGGTGCCGATGGTCCAGGTCGCGTGGGCGAGGCTCTGGTAGGAGAGCGTCGGGTGCAGGACTCCGGCGACGTCGGCGACCTCGAGCCGGACCGTGTGGTCGCCGCCGTCCGGCGAGACCCAGTCGAGGTGGACGGGTCCGGAGGTGACCACCGACGAGCTCACCTCGACGCCGTCGACGACCCACCGGACCCGGGTGCCCGGTCCGGCGGTCGGCGCGAGCACCTGGGCCGAGAACGTCTGGGTCGCACCGGCCGCGACGCTCAGCGGGGCCGAGGTGGACGGCGACGCGCTCCCGGGCTCGACCAGCTCGATCCGGCCGCTCCCCGCGCCGGCCGGGCCCTGCCAGCCTCCGGCGTACAGCCGCACGGGCAGCTGCTCGGCGGCCACGGAGCCGAACGGCCGCTGGAGGTAGCGCATCAGGCACTCGTCGCACGAGCGGTAGTAGGTGTCGCTGGAGTAGTGCGCGCCGAGGAACAGCCCGACGACCGACGACGGCGTCGGTGGCCGGGTCGGGATCGGGGTGGACGCCTTGACCCAGCGCCGCCACTTCAGCGTCCCGCGGGTGGTCGCGTCGGTGACGTTCGCTTGGCAGGGGCCGAGGCTGGGCCTCCGGGCGACGTCGGTGCAGCCCGGGTAGCCAGGGGTGTCGTCCGCGTACTCGTCGTCGAGCCACAGCAGGCTGTGGCCGAGCTCGTGCCGCATCACCTCGACCCCGGACGGGTCGGTCGACGTCGTGGCGATCGCGCCACCGGACCCGCCGTACTCCGGGTCGTTGACGACCAGCAGCAGCTGGTCCCAGGCCGGGTACGCCGCGGTCGCGTCGGCGTACACCTGGCCCTCGTTGGTCGGGACCATCAGCCGCTGGATGCCGTAGTAGCAGTACGACGACTCGTACCGCGTCGTCCGGTAGGTGCCGCTCGCCGGTGCGGTCGGGTCGGGGCAGCAGGTGATCGGGTGGGTGGTGCCGCCGGCGCAGCCGTCCTGGTACGGCGGGTGGTCCGCGCCGGACTGCGCCGAGGGCGCGAAGACCCCCACCACGTTGAGGAATCCCGCGTAGGTCGAGTACGGCGCGATGTCGAGCAGCCCGTCGGCGACCGCGGCCGCGTCGGCCGCGAAGTCGGCCTGCTCGGCGGCGGTGTACCCGTCGCCGAGGATCACCAGGTCCACGCGGTTCGCCGGGTCGGCGGCCGGATAGCCCGGCAGCGGCACGACCACCGGCTCGTCGGCACGCTTCCGCGCTGGGACCGCCGCGGCGGTGCTCGACCGGCCCGCGTCGGTCACGCGGACCCGGTCACCGGCGCCGATCGGCAGCGCCACGGTGAACGCGCCCTGCCCGGGCACCCGCTCGTGCGAGAGCTCGTCGGAGCCCGCGCGAGCCGGGAACTCCGCGCGGATCGTGTCGTCGACCGCGACCCGGCTCCGGTAGTCGACCCGCCCGTCGGTGCCGACCACCTCGACGGTGACGGTGTCCGCCCCGGCGGGCGCCGCGTCCGCGAGGCCGATGCCGGGTGCCGGCACGGCGTCGACGACCCGGAGCCGGCCGTCGGGCCCGAGGTCGAGGGTCACCAGCTGGACGGAGGGTGGATCTGCGGAGGCCGGCGTACCGGCGAGGGCGCCCGCGACCAGCGCGAGCACGAGCAGGGCCAGACCGAGGAACGACCGAGAAGGTGCCATGCCTCGCAGGCTAGGTGGTCCGGCGCCGCCGTTGCTCCTCGATCAGCAGTTCCTGGAGGTGCACGGTGCCGTTGTTGCGCCGCCACTCGCCGTCACTGCCGAGGGCCCAGGCGTCGGTGTCCTCCGCGAACGCCAGGTCGAGGAGCTCGGTGATCGCGCTGACGTTGTCCTCGCCGGGCAGCCGGACCAGCACCTCGACGCGGCGGTCGAGGTTGCGGTGCATCATGTCGGCCGAGCCGATCCACGCGACCGGGTCGCCGCCGTTCTCGAACCAGAACACCCGGCTGTGCTCGAGGAACCGGCCGAGGACCGAGCGCACCGTGATCGTCTCCGAGAGCCCGGGGACGCCCGGCCGCAGGGCGCAGATGCCGCGCACCAGCAGCTCGACCGGGACCCCGGCCTGCGAGGCGAGGTACAGCGAGTCGATCACGGCCTCGTCGACGACCGAGTTGGCCTTCATCCGGATCCGCGCCGGCTTGCCGGCCTGGTGGTACGCGATCTCGCGGTGCACCTGCTCGATCAGTCCGGTGCGCACGGAGTCCGGCGCGACAAGGAGCTCGTCGTACGTCGGGTTGCGCGACCAGCCGGACAGGTTGTTGAACAGGTGGGCGACGTCCTCGCCGATCCGCTCGTCGGTGGTGATCAGCCCGAGGTCCTCGTACATGCGCGAGGTCTTCGGGTTGTAGTTGCCGGTGCCGATGTGGGTGTAGCGGCGGATGCCGTCGGGCTCGTCGCGCACGACCATCGCCAGCTTGCAGTGGGTCTTCAGCCCGACGAGGCCGTAGACCACGTGGCACCCGGCCTGCTCGAGCTTGCGGGCCCAGCGGATGTTGGCCTCCTCGTCGAAGCGGGCCTTGATCTCGACGAGCACCAGCACCTGCTTGCCGGCCTCGGCGGCGTCGATGAGGGCGTCGATGATGGGGGAATCGCCGGAGGTCCGGTACAGCGTCTGCTTGATCGCCAGCACGTGCGGGTCGGCGGCGGCCTGCTCGATGAACCGCTGCACCGACGTGGCGAACGAGTCGTACGGGTGGTGGAGCAGGACGTCGTGCCGCCGGGTCGCCTTGAAGACGTCGACCGGCGCGGCCGACTCGACCTCGGCCAGCCGGCTGTGGGTGGTCGGCAGGAACGCGGGGTACTTCAGCTCGTGCCGGGGCAGGTCGGCGATGTCGTGCAGGCCGCGGAGGTCCAGCGGGCCGGGAAGCTTGAAGACCTCCTCCCCGGAGATGCCGAGCTCGGAGATCAGCAGCTCCAGCACCTGCGGCGCGATCGACTCCTCGACCTCGAGCCGGACCGGAGGACCGAAGCGACGACGCAGCAGCTCCTTCTCGAGCGCAGCGAGGATGTTCTCCGCGTCGTCCTCCTCGACCTCGAGGTCCTCGTTGCGGGTGACCCGGAACGTGTGCACCTCGAGCACGTCCATGCCGGGGAACAGCCGCTTGAGGTGCTCGCCGATCACGTCCTCGAGCGGCACGAAGCGCTGGTTCCCGACCGGCACGAACCGCGCGAAGATCGGCGGCACCTTCACGCGGGCGAAGTGCTCCTTACGGGTCTTGGGGTTGCGGATCAGCACGGCGAGGTTGAGCGACAGGCCGGAGATGTAGGGGAACGGGTGGGCGGGATCGACGGCCAGCGGCGTCAGGACCGGGAAGACCCGCTCCTTGAACAGCCGCTTGCACGCCTTCTGCTCCTCGCGGTCGAGGTCGTCCCACCGGACCAGCTCGATGCCGGAGTCCGCCAGGGCGGGCACGATCTCGTCGCGGAACACCCGCACCTGCCGCTCGACCAGGTCCCGCGTGGTCGCCAGGATCTGCGTCAGCACCTCGGTCGGCATCAGCCCGGACGCCGCTTGAACGGCCACGCCTGCGGCGATCCGGCGCTTCAGGCCGGCCACGCGGACCATGAAGAACTCGTCGAGGTTGCTGGTGAAGATCGCGAGGAACCGGGCCCGCTCCAGCAGCGGCAGCCGGCGGTCCTCGGCCAGCTCCAGGACCCGCTGGTTGAAGCGCAACCAGGACAGCTCCCGGTCGAGGAACCTGTCCTCGAACTTCTCGACCGCGGCCAGCTCCTCCGCATCGGGCCGGTACGGCGGCTCGACCTCGAACGTCTCTTCAGGGATGTCCTCGCCGTGGGCGGCGATCCCCTCCGGCGGCAGGCTGTCGAGACTCATGAGGTCAGTCTGGCACCGCAGGGTGAACGGTAGGTTTCCTCACGTGTTGACCCGGGAGCGCGTCGAGGCGCTCGGCCTGAGGGCCGCGATGGCACTGCCCCAGCGCGTCCAGCGGGTGCTGGGCGGGAGGCCCGTCGTGCGCGACGGTCAGACCCTCGCCGCCGACCTGCGGCTGATGCTCCTGCTGCAGCGGCTGGTCCGCGAGCGCGGCGCCGAGACGCTGCCGATCCCGGAAGGCCGGGCCGCCGTACGCCGGCACTCCGCCGCCACCGCCGGGCGGCAGCCGATCGGCTCGGTGCGCGACCTCCGGGTCGCCGGGCTGCCGGCGCGGCTCTACACGCCGACGCGCGACTGCGGCGCGCTGCTGCTGTTCTTCCACGGCGGCGGCTACATGTACGGCGACCTCGAGTCGCACGACGCGCCGTGCCGCTTCCTGGCCGAGCGCTCGGGCGTGCGGGTGCTGGCCGTCGACTACCGGCTCAGCCCCGAGCTGCCGTTCCCGGCGGCGTACGACGACGCGCTCGCCGCGCACCGCTGGGTGGTCGAGCACGCGGACGAGCTCGGCGTCGACCCGGCGCGGATCGCGGTCGGGGGCGACTCGGCCGGCGGCAACCTCGCGACCGTCGTCGCCATCGAGGCCGCGCGCACCGGGCTGCCGCTGGCCTTCCAGCTGCTGGTCTACCCGGTGACCGACGCGGTGCGCGACACCGACAGCGCACGGCTGTTCGCAGACGGGTTCTACCTGACCAAGGGGTTCATGGACCTCGCCGGCCGCAGCTACATCGCCGGCCAGGACGAGCGCGACCCGCGTATCTCGCCGCTGTACGCCGATCTGCCGGCCGGCATGGCTCCGGCGCTGGTCGTCACGGCCGGGTTCGACCCGCTGCGCGACGAGGGCGAGGCCTACGCGCGCCGGCTCGCGGAGGCCGGCGTACCGGTCGAGATGCACCGGTTCCCCGACCAGATCCACGGGTTCTTCAACGTGGTCGGCGTCGGCCGCACCAGCCGGGCTGCCAACGCCGCGATCGCGGCGAAGCTGGGTGCTGCGCTGAGCTAGTCTCGATACGCCCGTCGCGGCCTCGTGCCTCGGCCACGGGGCTACTCGACCCAGCGCGTGATCCTCAGCCCTCACAAGCTCGGGCTGAGCGCCCTAGCCTCGATACGCCCGTCGCGGCAAGCTCGGGCTGAGCGCCCTAGTCTCGATACGCCCGTCGCGGCCTCGTGCCTCGGCCACGGGGCTACTCGACCCAGCGCGTGATCCTCAGCCCTCACAAGCTCGGGCTGAGCGCCCTAGCGGCGGAAGAGCCCGCCCTTCTTCTGCGTCTGCAGCTCCAGCAGCTCGGCGCGCACCTGCTCGAGCTGGACGGCCAGCTCGCGGGCCTTCTCCTCGGCCTCCGCCCGCTCGCGCATGGCGTCCTCCGCGATCTCGGCCTGGCGGCGGACGGCCGCCTCGACCGCGCTGCGGTCCGCGGCGCGCTGGGCGGCGGCGTCCTCGGCCTCGGCCCGCAGCCGGGCCTGCTCGGCGGCGGCCCGCTCGGCGGCCTCACGACCTGAGACGGCGTCCTGCAGCTGCGTGAGGGCCTCCTGCAGCCGGTCCTCGGCGGTACGCCGCTCCTCGGCTGCCGCGGCGGCGAGCTCGGCGTGGGAGCGGGCGTCCTCCTCGGCCGCGCGGTGGGCCGCTGCGCTGGCGGCTGCGGCGCGCTCGGCCTCCTCGCGAGCGGTGGCCTGCTCCTGGGCGGTGGCGTCCGCGGCGGTGCGCGCCTCGTGGGCGGCCCGGGCCAGCTCGGCCTGCTGCTCGGCGCGCTGGTGCGCGGAGGTCTGGTCGGTGGCGGCCTGCGCGGCGGCCTCGGCCTGCTCGCGGGCGCGCATCTCGGCGTCGGTGCGCGCGGCCTGCGCGGCCTCGGCACGCTCCTCGGCCTCGCGGGCCGCGGCCTCGGCCGCCTCGCGGGCGGCGTGCGCCTCGGTGGCGGCGGTGAGCTGCGTGGTGGCGGTCTGCTCTGCGGACTCGCGCTGGGCTGCGGCCTCGGCGGCCGACGTCTCCGCCGCCGTACGGGCCTGGTGCGCCTGCTGGGCGAGCTCGGCGTGGTCGCGCGCCTTGTCGTCGGCGGCGATCCGCGCCTCGTGCGCGGTCCGGAGCGCCTCGGCCATGTCGGCGGCGGTGCGGTGTGCGGCCTCCTCGGCGGCAGCCGCGCGACCGGCGGCCTCGGCCTGCTCGCGGGCGGCCTGCTCCGCGGCGGCGCGGGCCGTCTCGGCAGCGGTGGCACCCTCGACGGCCTCGCGGGCGGCGGTCTCGGCCTCCAGCCGGGCGGTGTGCGCGGCGTCGGC
>NZ_JAKWJR010000002.1 GCF_022761125.1 Nocardioides sp. SR21
GGCGGCCTCGGCGGCGGCCTGCTCGCCTCCGGCCTCGCCGCGGGCGGCATCCGCCCCGGCGCCGTCACCCCGGTCGTCGCCTCGCCCGGCACCGCTGCGAGCGGCGTGCGCGGCATCGGCGCCACGGGCCGCACCGGTGTCTCCGGTGCCCTCGGCGGCAAACCCGGCGGCTCGGCCGTCAGCCCCGGTGGCGGCACCTCCACTGCCAACCGCGCCGCCTCGTCGCGCGCAGGCTCGTCGCGCGGGGGCGGCTCCGCCGCCGGTCGCGGCGGCCGGTCCGCTGGCGCTGCCGGAGGCGGCGGACGGTCTGCTGGTGGTGCCGGAGGCGGCACGGCCGCGGGTCGCGCGGGCAACCGCAAGGACGACGACAAGCGCCGCAAGCGCGACCTCTTCGACGCCAGCGAGGACTGGGTCGACGACGAGGACGCCGCTCCCAGCGTGCTCGACTGACCTTCTCCACAGGGCAGTCCCGTGCGGTTTGAAGCCGTGATCCGGCCGGAAGACTGACGTCACCGTTTCCATCTCGGGGGATCCGATGTCACTGACCCAACGGCGTACGGCGAACGCGCACGACGAGCTCGTCGAGGAGCTCGACCAGCACGTGCGCGAGCTGGTGCGGCAGGAGGCGGTCGACCCGCAGCGAGACGCCGCTCTGGTGCGCCGCATCGCCGAGCACGTCGTCCGCGACCACGACGACCGCAGCCTGACCGGTGCGGTCGCGCCGGTTCCCGACGTGGACTCGATGGTCGGCGAGCTGGTCGCGCGGGTGTCCGGGTTCGGTCCGCTGCAGCAGTTCCTCGACGACCCGGCCGTCGAGGAGATCTGGATCAACGACCCGAGCCGGGTCTTCGTCGCCCGGCACGGCCGTCACGAGCTCACGAACCTGGTGCTCACCAGCGCGCAGGTGCAGGAGCTGGTCGAGCGGATGCTGAAGTCGAGCGGTCGCAGGATCGACCTCAGCCGGCCGTTCGTCGACGCGATGCTGCCCGAGGGGCACCGGCTGCACGTCGTGCTCGAGGGCATCAGCCGCGGCTTCTCGGCGGTGAACATCCGCAAGTTCGTGCTGCGCGCGGCACGACTCCCCGACCTGGTCGAGCTCGGCAGCCTGACGCCGTCCGCCGCCGCCTTCCTCGAGGCCTCGGTCCGCGCCGGCCTCAACATCCTGGTCGCCGGCGGGACCCAGGCAGGCAAGACCACGATGCTCAACTGCCTGGCGGCCGCGATCCCCGGCGGTGAGCGGGTCGTGTCGGCCGAGGAGGTCTTCGAGCTGCGCTTCCCGCACCCGGACTGGGTGCCGCTGCAGACCCGGCAGGCCGGGCTCGAGGGGACCGGCGAGATCCGCCTCCGCGAGCTCGTGAAGGAGAGCCTGCGGATGCGGCCCAGCCGGATCATCGTGGGCGAGGTCCGCGCCGAGGAGTGCCTCGACCTGCTGCTCGCCCTGAACGCCGGCTTGCCCGGCATGTGCACGATCCACGCCAACTCCGCGCGCGAGGCCGTGGTGAAGATGTGCACGCTGCCGCTGCTGGCCGGCGAGAACATCTCCGCCCGGTTCGTCGTCCCCACCGTCGCGGCGAGCGTCGACCTCGTCGTCCACCTCGGCGTCGACGAGCACGGCGTCCGCCGGGTCAACGAGGTCGTGGGCGTCCCGGGCCGTGTCGAGAGCGACGTGATCGAGACCGAGCCGGTCTTCGAGCGCCGCGGCGGCGGGCTGCGCGCGACCGGCGGCCGGCCGCCGCACCCCGAGCGCTACGAGCGCGTGGGCCTCGACGTCCACCGGATCCTGGCCCAGGAACGCTGATGGGCGCGCTCGTCGGGTTGGGCGTCGGCGTCGGGCTGATGCTCATCTGGAGCGCGTTCTTCCTGCCTCGCAGATCACCGGCGGAGCGCCGTACGGCGGGCCGCGCGACCCGGCTGCTGGCCCGGGCCGGGCTCGGGCAGGTGTCCGTGACCGGCTTCGTGATCCTGTGCGTGGTCTGCGGCCTGGTCGCGGGGCTCGCGCTGCAGGTCGTCTCGGGCACCCCGCCGGTCGCGATCGCGTTCGGCCTGATGGGCGCCTGGCTCCCGGTGGCGGTGGTGTCCGGCCGCGCCCGCCGTCGGCAGCGCGAGCTCGCCGAGGTCTGGCCGGAGGCGGTCGACAACCTCACGTCCGCCGTACGCGCCGGGATGTCGCTGCCGGACGCGCTGTCCGCGCTCGGCACGCGCGGGCCCGAGCCGTTGCGCGACGCGTTCGACCGGTTCGCGCTCGACTACCAGGTGACCGGACGGTTCGGGGAGAGTCTCGACCGGCTCAAGGACCGGCTCGCCGACCCGGTCGGCGACCGGGTGATCGAGGGGCTGCGGATCGCGCGCGAGGTCGGCGGGGGCGAGCTCGGGCGGCTGCTGCGCAACCTCTCGGCGTACCTCCGCGACGACGCGCGCACCCGCTCCGAGCTCGAGGCCCGCCAGGCCTGGACGGTCAACGGCGCTCGTCTCGCCGTCGCCTCGCCGTGGCTGGTGCTGCTGTTCATGTCGTTCCAGTCCGACGTCATCCAGCGCTACGCCTCGGGCGCCGGCGTCGTCGTGCTCACCGTCGGTGCGGTCGCGTGCGTGGCGGCGTACCGGCTGATGATGCGGATCGGACGCCTGCCCACCGAGCGGCGGATCCTGTCGTGACGCCGATGCTGTGGGGAGCCACTCTCGGCGCGGTCCTCGCGGCCGGGCTGCTGCTCGTCGCGACCCGCGTGCGCGCGATGCGGCGTCCGCAGCTCGCGGTGCGGGTGCTGCCGTACGTGCGCGACCTGCCCCAGGTCGGCACCAACCCCGCGCTGCGTGCCGCGTCGGCGTCGCCGCGGTCCCTGCTGCGGATGGCGGGCGACACCGTCGAGCGCGTGCTCGGTGGCGCGACGTCGGTACGCCGCCGGCTGGAGCGCGCCGACATCGACAAGACCGTGCAGGAGTTCCGGGTCGAGCAGGTGCTCTGGGGAGTCGTCGGGTTCGCCGTGGCCGCGGCGGTCGGCGTGCTGCGGATGATCGGCGGCTCGGGCTCCGTGGCGGGCTCCCTGATGCTGTGCGCGATCGCGTTCGTGGTCGGCGTGCTGCTCCGCGACTCGCACCTCACCAGCCAGGTCCGCGCCCGCGAGCGGCGCATCCTGGCGGAGTTCCCGACCGTCGCCGAGCTGCTGGCGCTGGCGGTCGCCGCGGGGGAGAGCCCGGTCCTCGCGCTCGACCGCGTCGTACGACGCAGCGGCGGCGAGCTGTCGGTCGACCTGGCGCGCGTGCTCGCCGACATCCGCACCGGCGAACCGGTCGGCGCCGCCTTCGACCGCCTCGCCGCGGCGACCGGCCTGCCGCTGGTCGCGCGGTTCGCCCAAGGCGTCGCGATCGCGGTCGAGCGAGGAACCCCACTCGCCGACGTACTGCACGCCCAGGCGGCCGACGTCCGCGAGGCCAGCCGCCGCGAGCTCATCGAGACGGCCGCCCGCAAGGAGGTCTTCATGATGGTGCCGGTCGTGTTCCTCGTACTCCCGATCACCGTCCTGTTCGCGTTCTGGCCCGGCGTGGTCGGTCTCAGCCTGACGACTCCCTAGGAGGAGCAATGGAACACATGTCGACGACCCTGACGAGGCTCTACCTCGCCCTGACCGCGCCCCGGCCGCGCGACGAGCGAGGTGACGTGCCTGGCTGGGTGATGATCACGGTGATGACGGCGGGCCTGGTCGTCGCGATCACGATGGTCGCGAAGCCGCAGCTGCAGTCGATGCTCAGCAGTGCGCTCGACCAGGTGAAGTAGTGCCCCGCCCGCGGGGCGAGCGCGGGTCCGCGGTCGTGGACTTCGTGCTGGTCCTGGTCGTGCTGGTGCCGATCTTCCTCGGCATCCTCCAGGTCGCGCTGGTGCTGCTGGTCCGCAACACCCTGGCGTCCGCCGCGTCGGAAGGCGCGCGGTACGCCGCCACCCTGGACCGCGGCCCCGGTGACGGTGAGGCGCGCACCCGCCACCAGATCGACGGCGCGATCTCGGGGCAGTACGCCGACGACGTCACCGCCCGCCCGGCGACCGTCAGCGGTGCTCCAGGCATCGAGGTCGTCGTCCACGCGACCGTCCCGGCGCTCGGCCTCTTCGGCCCGGGCGTCGAGCTGACGGTCACCGGCCGCGCGGTGGAGGAGCAGCGGCCGTGAGGAGTCGGCGGGGCGAGGAGGGGAGCGCGTTGGTCGAGCTCACCTGGCTCGGCATCCTGCTGCTGATCCCGCTGCTCTGGATCATCCTGTCGGTCTTCGAGGTGCAGCGCGGCGCGTTCGCGGTCAGCGGCGCCGCCCGCGCGGCCGGCCGGGCCTACGCGCTCGCCCCCACCGACGCCGAGGGCCGGCAGCGCGCGGAGGCAGCCGCCCGGCAGGCACTGGCCGACCAGGGCATCGACGACGCACCTCTCGACGTACGCATCACGTGCACGCCGTACCCCCACGACTGCCACAGCGGCACGTCGGTCATCACGGTCGTGATCTGCTCGCGCGTCGACCTGCCGCTGCTGCCGGCCTTCCTGGGCGGCAACGCCCCGAGCTTCGCGCTCGACTCGACGCACACGGTGCCGATCGGTCAGTTTCAAGAAGTGCAGAGCCAGGAGGTCGACCGTGCGGCGCCGTGACGAGGGCGGCCAGGCGACGGTGATGATCGTCGGCTTCGCGTTCGTGCTCCTGATGGCGATCGCCATGGTCGTCGACGCCTCGGCCGCCTACCTGCAGCGCCAGGGCCTCGACACCGTCGCCGACGGCGCCGCGCTGCGTGGCGCCGACCTCGGCGCCACCGGCCGCGAGGTCTACACCGGCGGCGTCCCCGAGGGCCGCCTCGACCTCACCTCCGGCGCCGTCCGTGCCGCGGTGCACGAGTACCTCGTCTCGTCCGGTGCGTACGCCGAGTACCCCGGCCTCTCCTTCGACGTCTCGGTCGACCGCGCCTCGTCGAGCGTGACCGTGCGGGTGCGCGCGCCGCTCGACCTCCCGCTCACCGTCCCCGGCTCGCCGGAGGTCGCGACGATCGGCGCTAGCGGATCCGCAGTCGTCGTCGCTGAGCGATGAAGGCATCGTTGAGAAGGTCACACTCAGTGGCCCCGGGCGGGGTACCTCCCTATCGTGCGCTCTATGACTGACCACGCCGGGCTGGAAGAGCCCGCGGAGCTGGAGCCTGCGCAGGGCTCGCTCGACCTGGCGTCCCCCGGGGACACCTGGACCTCCGCCGACTGGGAGTCGCAGGCGGCCGCGGTGCTGCGCAAGGCGCGGCGGATGACCGACGAGGACCCGGACGACCTGGTCTGGAAGAAGCTCACGCGGACGACGCTCGACGGCATCGCCGTCACGCCGCTCGGGACCGCCGCGCTGCTGGACGGTCTCGAGACCTCCGGTCGTCCCACGCGCTCGGGCGACTGGGACATCCGGGCGCAGGTCACGACCAACGAGGAGGCGCTGACCGACCTCGACGGGGGCGTCACCTCGCTCTGGCTCCGCGGCGACGCGGACCTCGCCGGGCTGCTCGAGGGCGTGCTCCTCGACCTGGCGCCGGTCGTGCTCGACGGGCAGGACCCCGCGGCCTTCCTCGCGTACGCCGAGGGCCGCGAGCTGCACCCCGAGACCAACCTCGGCGTCCCGGCGGCCGCCGCGACCGCCGACCTCGCCCAGCAGGCGAAGGAGCGGGGAGTCCGCGCGTTCGTCGTCGACGCGAGTGCGATCCACGACCAGGGCAGCAGCGACGTCCAGGAGCTCGCCTGGTCGATGGCCGCGGGCGCGGCGTACCTCCGCACCCTCACCCAGGCCGGCGTCAGCGTCGACGACGCCGCCGCCCTGGTGGAGTTCCGCTACGCCGCGACCGACGAGCAGTTCGCCACGATCGCCAAGCTGCGCGCGGCTCGCCGGCTCTGGACCCGGGTGCTCGAGCTGTCGGGGGTCGCGACGGGCTCGACCACCGGGGCGATGAAGCTGCACGCGGTCACCAGCCGGCCGATGATGACGAAGTACGACCCGTGGGTGAACATGCTGCGCACCACGGTCGCGGCGTTCGCCGCCGGCGTCGGGGGAGCCGACAGCGTCACCGTGCTGCCGTTCGACAGCCCGCTCGGCCGCCCCGACGGCTTCGGGCGCCGGATCGCGCGCAACACCAGCCACCTGCTCATCGACGAGGCACACGTCGCCCACGTGGCCGACCCGGCCGGTGGCTCGTACGCCGTCGAGAAGCTCACCGACGACCTGGCCCGCGCGGCCTGGGTGACGTTCGGCCGCCTCGACGACGCGCCCGATCCTGGGGCAGCCCTCGCCGCCGAGATCGCCGAGACCGTCGCCAAGCGCGAGGCCGAGATCGCCACCCGCAAGCGGCCGATCACCGGCCTCACCGAGTTCCCGAACCTCGGCGAGACGCTGCCCGACCGCGAGGGTGAGCCGGACCCGGTACGCCGCTACGGCGCCAGCTTCGAGGCGCTGCGCGACACGCCTCCTGCCACCCCGGTCCACCTCGCCACGATCGGCACGGTCGCGCAGCACACCGCCCGCGCGACGTTCGCGACCAACCTGCTCGCGGCCGGCGGCATCGCCGTGACCACGGAGCCCGGCCGCGTCGCCTGCGTGGCCGGCACCGATGCCGCATACGACGAGCAGGGCGCCGAGGTCGCCGCCGAGCTGCGCGCGAACGGCGCCGAGTGGGTCATCGTCGCGGGCAAGCCGCGCGACTGGGCCGACGACAGCTGCGCCATGGGCGTGGACGCCCTCGACTTCCTGACCCGCACGAGGGAGAAGCTCGCATGACCGTCCCGAAGAGCTTCAGCGCCGAGCCGTGGATGTCCCCGGAGGGCATCGAGATCAAGCCGTCGTACGGCCCCGAGGACATCGCCGGCCTCGACGCGCTCGACACGCTGCCCGGCCTGAGCCCGTTCCTGCGCGGGCCCTATCCGACGATGTACACGACCCAGCCGTGGACGATCCGGCAGTACGCCGGCTTCTCCACCGCCGAGGAGTCCAACGCGTTCTACCGCCGCAACCTCGCCGCCGGCCAGAAGGGCCTCAGCGTCGCGTTCGACCTGGCGACGCACCGCGGCTACGACTCCGACCACCCGCGGGTGCGCGGCGACGTCGGCATGGCGGGCGTGGCGATCGACTCGATCTACGACGCGCGCCAGCTGTTCGACGGCATCCCGCTCGACCAGATGTCGGTGTCGATGACGATGAACGGCGCCGTGCTGCCCGTGCTCGCGCTCTACATCGCGGCGGCCGAGGAGCAGGGGGTGAAGCCGGAGCAGCTCGCGGGGACCATCCAGAACGACATCCTCAAGGAGTTCATGGTCCGCAACACCTACATCTACCCGCCGGCGCCGAGCATGCGGATCATCTCCGACATCTTCAGCTACACCGCCGAGAAGATGCCGCGCTTCAACTCGATCTCCATCTCCGGCTACCACATCCAGGAGGCCGGTGCGACGGCCGACCTGGAGCTGGCGTACACGCTCGCCGACGGCGTCGAGTACATCCGCGCGGGCCTCGCGACCGGCATGACCATCGACCAGTTCGCGCCGCGGCTGTCGTTCTTCTGGGCGATCGGCATGAACTTCTTCATGGAGGTCGCGAAGATGCGCGCGGCCCGGGCGCTGTGGGCGCGGCTGGTGCGCCAGTTCGACCCGCAGAACCCGAAGTCGCTCAGCCTGCGCACCCACTCGCAGACCAGCGGCTGGTCGCTCACCGCGCAGGACGTGTTCAACAACGTCGGCCGCACCTGCATCGAGGCGATGGCCTCGACGCAGGGCCACACCCAGAGCCTGCACACCAACGCCCTCGACGAGGCGATCGCGCTGCCGACCGACTTCTCGGCCCGGATCGCGCGCAACACCCAGCTGCTGCTGCAGCAGGAGAGCGGTACGACGGGCACGATCGACCCCTGGGCCGGCAGCTACTACGTCGAGCGCCTGACCCACGATCTCGCCGAGCGCGCCTGGGCGCACATCCTCGAGGCCGAGCGGGCCGGCGGCATGGCGGCCGCCATCGAGCAGGGCATCCCGAAGCTCCGCATCGAGGAGGCCGCCGCGCGCACCCAGGCCCGGATCGACTCCGGCGCCCAGAAGGTGATCGGCGTCAACACCTACCGGCTCGCGGCCGAGGACAAGCTCGACGTGCTCAAGGTCGACAACGACGACGTCTACCGCCAGCAGCTCGCCAAGCTCGAGCGGCTGCGCGCCGAGCGCAACGACGACGACGTACGACACTCGCTCGAGGCGCTGACCAACGCGGCCGAGCGCAACGACGGCAACCTGCTGGCGCTGTCGGTCGACGCGGCCCGCAACAAGGCGACCGTCGGGGAGATCTCCGACGCGCTGGAGAAGGTGTACGGGCGGCACCAGGCCGTGATCCGTACGATCAGCGGCGTGTTCCGTGACGAGTCGACCGAGTCCGGCAGCACCGTCGTGCAGCAGGTCCTCGCCGCGACCGACGAGTTCGAGGAGGCCGAGGGACGGCGCCCGCGCATCCTGGTCGCGAAGATGGGCCAGGACGGCCACGACCGCGGCCAGAAGGTCGTGGTGAGCGCGTTCGCCGACATGGGCTTCGACGTCGACGTGGGGCCGCTGTTCTCCACGCCCGAGGAGGTCGCCCAGCAGGCGATCGACGCGGACGTGCACATCGTGGGCGTCTCGTCGCTCGCGGCCGGTCACCTCACGCTGCTGCCCGCGCTGAAGAACGCGCTGGCCGAGCAGGGCCGTGCGGACATCATGGTCGTGATCGGCGGGGTCATCCCGCCCGACGACGTGCCCACGCTGACGGAGATGGGCGCGGCCGCGGTGTTCCTGCCGGGCACGGTCATCGCCGAGTCCGCCCTCGACCTGCTGGCCCGGCTGCG
This sequence comes from Nocardioides sp. SR21, assembly GCF_022761125.1. GTDB lineage: Bacteria > Actinomycetota > Actinomycetes > Propionibacteriales > Nocardioidaceae > Nocardioides. The sequence goes on from NZ_JAKWJR010000002.1 coordinate 8,840, forward strand.
CGAGCAGCTGGGACATGCCTGACGTAGCGGCCCTCCTCGAGGGCATCCGCGCCGGGAACCGCGCTGCGGTCTCGCAGGCGATCACCCTGGTCGAGTCGACCAGCCCGCGGCATCGCCAGCAGGCACGGGAGCTGCTCACCGAGCTGCCCCCGGCCACGGCATCGACGCGGGTCGGCATCTCCGGCGTGCCAGGCGTCGGGAAGTCGACGTTCATCGAGGCGCTCGGCTCCCGGCTGACCGCGGCCGGTCACCGGGTCGGCGTGCTCGCGGTCGACCCGTCGAGCGTGCGGACCGGCGGCTCGGTCCTCGGCGACAAGACCCGGATGGCGCGCCTGGCCACCGACCCGCACGCCTACATCCGCCCCTCGCCGAGCGCCGGCACCCTCGGCGGCGTCGCCCGCGCGACCGTGCAGGCGATGGCGGTCCTCGAGGCGGCGGCGTACGACGTCGTGCTGGTCGAGACGGTCGGCGTCGGCCAGTCCGAGGTGACCGTCGCGGGCATGGTCGACACCTTCCTGTTCCTCACGCTGGCGCGCACCGGCGACCAGCTGCAGGGCATCAAGAAGGGCATCCTCGAGATCGCCGACGTGATCGCGGTGAACAAGGCCGACGGGGACCGTCAGCAGGAGGCCCGCGCGGCCGCGCGGGACCTGGCCGGCGCGCTGCGGCTGGTACGCGGCAAGCAGGAGTGGGCGCCGCCGGTGGTCACCTGCTCCGCGCTCGAGGGCACCGGCGTCGACGACGTGTGGGACCGGATCGGCGAGCACCGCGCGCACCTCGGCGCCGACGGCGTCGCCGACAAGCGCGCCCGCCAGCAGCTCGACTTCACCTGGGCGCTGGTGCGCGACGAGCTCGACCAGCGACTGCGGCACTCCGAGGGCGTCAAGGCGATCCGCGCCGAGCTGCGCGACGCGGTGCTCTCCGGCGAGCTGCCCGCGACCCTGGCGGCCGACCGGATCATCGCGGCGTACGACCAGCGCTGACGGGTGAGTGGTCTAGGCGTCCCAACGGTTCGGGACACCGATCCCATGCGGCCGGGACACCGGGACGAGCACACTGACGCACATCGATTCCAGCAACGGAGGAAACATGCGTCGCACCCCACTCATCCCCGTGGCCGCAGCCGCCTTGGCGCTGCTGTCCACGTCGTTCGCACCCGCCGCGCACGCAGCCGAGCCCGAGGTCGTCGTCGACGGCCTGGTCAGCGTGCTGAGCACCGCAGTCGCCGCTGACGGCACCGTCTACGCCTCGCAGAACTTCATGTCCACGATCACGAAGGTCGCTCCCGGAGGGGAGACGACGGACATCTACGCCGACGAGGGTCAGCGCGAGGTCGGTGCTCTCTCCGTCGCGGGCGACGTCCTCACCTTCGCGACGACCCAGCAGGAGGGCCAGCCGGCGGATGCGCGTATCTACACGCTCACCCCCGACGGTGAGGGTCTTGCGCAGGACGAGATCGCCAACACCTGGGCCTTCGAGAAGGCGAAGAACCCCGACGGCAAGACGAAGTACGGCGTCTTCGGCCTCTCGAAGTCGTGCAAGAAGCAGATGCCGAAGCCGATGCGCAAGTTCGTGCTCCCGCACGGCGGGATCAAGGAGTCGCACCCCTACGCCACCGCGACCAGCGGCGACACGACGTACGTCGCCGACGCCGCGGCGAACGCGATCTTCGCGATCGACGAGTCCGGCATCAGCACCCTCGCCGTGCTTCCGCCCGTGAAGGTCAAGGTGAACAAGACCCTCCGCAAGGGCCTGGGCCTGCCCAAGTGCGCCGACGGCAAGACCTACAAGGGCGAGGCGGTCCCGACCGATGTCGAGGTCGGCCCCGACGGCAACCTGTACGTCACCACCCTCGGCGGTGCCGCGGGCGAGGCGATGCCGGTCGGCGCGCTCTACCGCGTGACGACTGCCGGCGCGGTGACGGAGATGGCGCCCGGGCTGATGAGCCCGGTCGGCGTCGCGTTCGACGGCACCACGGCGCTCATCTCGATGCTGTTCCCCGGCATCGTGCTGGCGGCGCCGCTCGGCGGGGAGCCGACGACGTTCGCCGAGCTGCCGTTCCCGGGTGACGTCGAGGTCGCGGGCGACTCCGTCTACGTGACCCGCACGGGTCTGACCGACCCGCCGGAGGGCCCCGCCACGGGTGCGGTGCTGAAGTACCCCACCCCGATGGGCTGACCGTTCGAGCACGAAGCGGGCCCCGGCCGGAAGGCCGGGGCCCGCTGTCATGAACTAACCTCGGAGTGATGTCCGACTCCGCGCCAGTCCCGCACGAGACGCTGATCGACGCCGTCATCGACGAGCACACCGATGAGCTGATCGACCTGCGCCGCGACCTGCACGCCCACCCGGAGCTGTCCTGGCGCGAGCTGCGCACCACCGCGCTCGTCTCCGCCCGGGTCCAGCGCGCCGGGTGGCGCGTCACCGAGCTGTCCCGCACCGGTCTGGTCGCCGACCTGGGCGAGCAGGGCCCGATCGTGGCCCTGCGGGCCGACCTGGACGCGCTGCCGGTGCCCGACCTGACCTCCGACCCCTGGGCCAGCACGGTCGAGGGCGTCACGCACGCCTGCGGCCACGACGTGCACACCACGGCGCTGGTGGGCGCGGCGATAGCGCTGGGCCGGGTCCACCAGGCCGGGTTGCTGCCGGGACGGGTCCGGCTGCTGTTCCAGCCCGCCGAGGAGGTCATGCCGGGAGGAGCCCTCTCGCTGATGGACCTCGGCGCGCTCGACGACGTCGAGCGGATCTTCGGCCTGCACTGCGACCCCACCCTGGACGTCGGCAGCGTCGGCCTGCGCGAGGGCCCGATCACCGGCGCCGCGGACCACCTCGACGTCACCCTCACCGGCTCCGGCGGCCACACCTCGCGCCCACACCTGACCGAGGACCTGACCTACGCCCTGGCGAAGGTCGTCACCGAGCTGCCGTCCATCCTGTCGCGCCGCCTCGACCCCCGCTCCGGCGTCAGCGTCGTGTGGGGGCTGGTCCGGGCGGGCTCGGCGCACAACGTGATCCCGGCGACCGGCCGGATCGGCGGCACCGTGCGGATGCTCGACGCCGTCGCGTGGTCCGAGGCCGAGAAGCTCGTGCCGCTGCTGGTCGAGGAGATCGTGGCGCCGTACGGCGTGCACGCGCAGGTCGACTACCAGCGCGGCGTACCTCCCGTGGTCAACGACGTCGCCTCCATCGCGCTCCTGGGGCGCGCCGTGGAGCGGGTGCTGGGGTCGGCCGGGCACGTCCCGACGCAGCAGAGCCTCGGCGGCGAGGACTTCGGGTGGTACCTCGACCGGGTCCCCGGCGCGATGGGCCGGCTCGGCACGCGCACCCCGGGCGGCCCGACGTACGACCTGCACCAGGGCAACCTGCGCGTCGACGAGCGCGCGGTCGCGGTCGGCGCACGCGTGCTCGCGTACGCCGCCCTCGAGGACTGAGTTCTCAGGTCGTACTGGTCTCGACACGCGGGTCGCGACGTCGCAGGCTCAGTCGCGCCGCTCGCTCGACCACCATCAGCCGATCCGCTGGCGCGTCTCGGGCTAGCCCTTGCGGTAGGGGATGCCGACCGACGCCGGCGCGCGGGACTTCCCGACCAGCCCGGCCACGGCGAAGATCGTGACGACGTACGGCAGCATCAGCATGAACTGGCTGGGCACCGGCGAGCCGATCACCGAGAGCACGCCCTGCAGGTTCGACGCGAAGCCGAACAGCAGCGCCGCGAGCGTCGCGCGGATCGGGTCCCACTGGCCGAAGATCACCGCTGCGAGCGCGATGTAGCCGGCACCGCCGGTCATCTCACGGTTGAACTGGGGGACCGACACGAGCGTGTAGAACGCGCCGCCCATGCCCGCGATCGCGCCGGCGAGCAGGATCGTGCGCCAGCGGGTGGCGTTGACCTTGATGCCGACGGTGTCCGCGGCCTTCGGGTGCTCGCCGACCGAGCGGACCCGCAGGCCCCACTTGGTGCGGTAGAGCGCCCAGGTCACCAGCGCGACGGTGATGTAGAGGACGTAGACGATCGCGGTCTGGCGGAAGAAGATCGGGCCGATCAGCGGGATGTCACCGAGCACCGGGATCGGGATCTTCTCGAAGCGCGGCGGGTGGTTGAGGTCCGCGGCGTTCGGCGCCAGCACCTGGGTGAACATGAAGCTGGTCAGGCCGATCACCAGCACGTTCAGCACGACGCCGACGATGACCTGGTCGACGAAGTAGTTGATCGCGAAGAGACCGAGCAGCAGCGCGACGAGCATGCCGGCGACCATCGAGGCGCCGACGCCGGCCCACGTGCTCCCGACGATCGAGCCGACGAGCGCGGCGGCGAAGGCACCGGCGAGGAGCTGGCCGTCGATGGCGATGTTGACGACACCGGCGCGCTCACCGAGGACGCCGCCGAGGGCGCCGAAGACGAGGGGGACGGCGAGCGCCAGCGAGCCCGCGAGCAGGCCGACCACGGGGATCGTGGCGCCGGTGGCGGCCCAGGTCAGGAAGCCGATCATCCACATCAGCGCGAAGACGACCACGAGCCACATGGGCGTCCTGCGCCTCGCGAGGTACAGGCGGACCGACCAGGCGGTGCACAGCGCGCAGATCGCCACCATCAGCCACGTGGTCGCGATCGACGGGACCGTGATCTCCGGGATCTCGAAGAAGTCCGTGCCGGTCGCGAGGCGGAAGGTCGTGTCTCCGGACTCGCCGGCCAGGAGCACGAGGAGCAGCAGGCCGATCGTGAGGGCGCCGAACAGGACGGGCGCCTTCTTGTCGATGACCGTGGTGACCCCGGCGAGCGGGGTCTCGTCGAGCGGAACGCTGGCCGCGGTCGTGGTGCTCACTTCGCCTCCTGGGCGGGGAGTCGGAAGATGGCGCGGATCAGGGGTGGCGCCGCGATGAACAGCACGATCAGGGACTGCACCACCAGCACGATGTCGACGGGGATGTTCTCCGACGCCTGCATCGCGAAGCCGCCGGCCTTGAACGCGCCGAACAGCAGGCCCGCGGCGAGGATGCCGAGCGGGCGGGAGCGGCCCAGGAGCGCCACCGTGATCGCGTCGAAGCCGATGCCGGCGTCGAGGTCGACCGTGACGCCGCTGGTGACGGTGCCGAGGACCTGGTTGGCGCCTGCGAGGCCGACCAGCGCACCGGCGATCAGCATCACGACGGTGTAGGTGCGGCCGACGTTGATGCCGGACGCCTTCGCGGCGGGCGGGTTGATGCCGACCGCGCGGATCCGGAAGCCCAGCGAGGAGCGCTCCAGCAGCCACCACGTGAACGCCACCGCGACCAGCGCCAGCAGGAAGCCCAGGTGGAGGTTGAACTGGTCGCCCAGGAGCTTCGGCATGATCGCCGAGTCCTTGGCCGGCAGCGACTTCGGGTTGAAGGACCCGGGCGCCTGCAGGAGGCTCTGCTTCGACAGTGCGAAGAACACGAGGTAGTACGCGACGTAGTTGAGCATGATCGTGACGATCACCTCGTGCGCGCCGGTGCGGGCCTTGAGGAGACCGGCGATGCCGGCCCACAGGGCACCTGCGGCCATGCCGACGGCGATCGCGAAGGTCAGGTGCACGAAGCCCGGCAGGTCGAACTGGTAGGCGACCCAGCCCGACGCCGCGCCGGCCATCAGCATCTGGCCGCGGCCACCGATGTTGAACATGCCGGCGCGGAACGCGAGGCCGACGCCGAGGCCGGCCGCGATCAGCGGCGCCGCGAACTTGGCGGTCTCGGTGAGCGGGCGGATCGCCTGCTCGAAGGTCTCCGCCCGGGTGTTGTAGATGGACCCGCGGAAGAGCGCGGTGTACGCACCCCAGATCGCGTCCCAGAGTGCGTTGAAGAAGTCACCGGGCGCCGCGAAGATGTAGCCCGCTGTCGATCGGACCTCCTCGTCGGTGACGGCGATCAGGATCGAGCCGAAGGCGATCGCGAGCAGCACCGACAGCACGGCCACCATGGCGCTGCTGGAGGTGATCTCCCGCAGTACGCCGTGCCAGCGGCTCGGCTGCTGCTCCTCGGGCTCCGCGCCCTCGGGCTCGCTCGGGGGACGCTCGTCGGTCCCAGCAGGGTTGCTCATGCGGTCATCCCTTCCGGACGCTCGCCGGTCATCATCAGTCCGAGTACCTCGCGGGGTGTGTCTGAGGGGACGATCCCGACCACCTGGCCGCGGTAGAGGACCATGATCCGGTCGGCCAGCGCCACGACCTCGTCCAGCTCGGTCGAGACGACCAGGACGGGTACGCCGGCGTCGCGCCCCGCGACGATCTGCTTGTGGATGAACTCGATCGAGCCCACGTCGACGCCGCGCGTCGGCTGAGCGGCGACCAGGAGCTCGAGGTCGCGTGAGAGCTCACGCGCCACGACCACCTTCTGCTGGTTGCCACCCGAGAGCTGTCCGGCCAGCGTGGTGATGCCGGGGGCGCGGACGTCGTACTCCTTGACCTTCTCGTGGGCGAAGGCGTGGAGCTTGTCGAGCTGGAGCGAGCCGCGCTTGACGAAGGGCTCGCCGTGGCTGCGGTTGAGCATGAGGTTCTCGGCGATCGTGAAGTCGCCGACCAGGCCCTCGATCTGGCGGTCCTCCGGGATGAACCCGACGCCGGACTCGAGGATGTTGCGGACCGAGCGGCCGATCAGCTCCTGCCCGTTCAGCTTGATCGAGCCGGTGACGTGGTCCTCGAGGCCGAGCAGCGCCTCGGTGAGCTCGGTCTGGCCGTTGCCCTGCACGCCGGCGACGGCGAGGATCTCGCCGGCCTTGATGGTGAAGCTGACCTGGTCGACGTGCACCCGCCCGAGGTCGTCGACCACGCGCAGGTTGTCGACGACGAGCGAGTCCGAGCCGAGCTTCGGCGGGTTCTTGTGCACGGTGAGCTCGACCGGGCGACCGACCATCAGGGCGGCGAGGTCGGCGTTGCTCGCGGTGGGGCTGGCCTCGCCGACGACCTTGCCCAGGCGGATGACCGTGATCTTGTCGGCCACCTCGCGGACCTCGCGGAGCTTGTGGGTGATGAAGACGATGGCCTTTCCGGACTCCTTGAGCTGACGCATGATCTGCATGAGCTCGTCGGTCTCCTGCGGCGTCAGGACCGCGGTGGGCTCGTCGAGGACGAGCACCTGCGCGTCGCGCGACAGGGCCTTGATGATCTCGACCCGCTGCTGCACGCCGACGGGGAGGTCCTCGACGACCGCGTCCGGGTTCACGTCGAACCCGAAGCGGGCGGAGATCTCTCGCACGCGCTCGCGGGCGGCGTCCAGGTCGAGCGAGCCGGCGAAGCCGGTCGCCTCGTTGCCGAGCATGACGTTCTCGGCGACGGTGAAGACGGGGATGAGCATGAAGTGCTGGTGCACCATGCCGATGCCGGCGGCGATGGCGTCGCCCGGGCCGGAGAAGTTGCGCACCGTGCCGTCGAGCTCGATCTCGCCCTCGTCGGCCTGGTAGAGGCCGTAGAGGACGTTCATCAGCGTCGACTTGCCGGCACCGTTCTCGCCGAGCAGGCAGTGGATCTCGCCGGGTTCGACCGTCAACGAGATCCGGTCGTTGGCGACGAGCGTCCCGAAGCGCTTCGTGATGTCACGGAGGACGAGCTTCATGTCACGGCATCCTAGTTGCGGGGGTCGGGGCAGTCCGAGCATGCCAGAGGGAGGCCGGCTCGGGGCCGACCTCCCTCTGTCAGGTGTTGCTACTTCAGGATCACGGGTTCAGGTACGACGTGACCTTGATCGAGCCGTCGATGATGCCGGCCTTGATCTCGTCCAGCTCGCCCTGGAGGTCCGGGTTGACCTTGTCCTCGAAGTTGTGGAACGGAGCGATGCCGACGCCGTCGTTCTCCAGCGTGCCGACGTACGGCGTGAAGTCGAACTCGTCGTTGCCGGCAGCCATGACGGCCTCGTAGGTCGAGACCTTCATGTTCTTCAGGATCGAGGTGAGCACGACGTCCTGCGTGTTCGGGTCGGTCTCGAAGAAGTCGGCGTCCACACCGAGCATCGCGATGTCCTTGCCGGAGTCGGCGATCGCGGTCAGCGCACCCTGGTAGATCGGGCCACCGACCGGGAGGATCACGTCGACGTCCTGGTCGAGGAGCTGGCGCGCGGTGTTGGTCGCGGTCTCGTTGGCCTCGAAGCCACCGGTGAAGGAGCCGTTCTCGCCGTCCCAGCCGACGACCTTGACGTCCTTGCCCTTCTGCTCGGCGTAGTACTCAGCGCCCTGCTTGAAGCCGTCCATGAAGATCGTGACGGTCGGGAAGGGCATGCCGCCGTAGGTGCCGACGACACCGGTCTGGGTGTAGTCCGCGGCGACGTAGCCGGCGAGGAACGCGGCCTGGGCCGTGTCGTAGAGCAGCGGCTTGATGTTCTCGACGTCGGGCTGGCCGTCGAAGGTCTGGCCGTCGTCGCCACCGTCAGCGGCGTCGTCGATCAGGACGTACTCGATGTCGGGGTTCGCGGCGGCCGACTCCTTGGTCGCGGCGGCGAGCGCGAAGCCCACGGTCACGATGGTGTCGCAGCCCTCGGCGACCAGGCTCTCGAGGTTCGGGCCGTAGTCGTTCTCGCTGTTGGACTCGACGTCCTTCATCTCGACGCCGAGCTCGTCAGCGGCCTGCTTGACGCCCTCGTAGCTGAGCTGGTTGAACGACTTGTCGTCGAAGCCGCCCGCATCGGAGACGATGCACGGCAGGAAGTCCAGGGCCTCAGCGGTGGCGCCGGAAGTGCTGTCGTCGGAGCTGTTCTCCTCCGGCTCGCTGCCGCACGCAGTCATGACGGATGCCGCGAGCAGCGCGACAAAGCCGCTGGCCGCGGCCTTCCTGAAGTTGTTCACTATTGCCTCCATAATTTCGCCCGTCTGGTACGGAGCGACAAGCGGTCACCGTACCGAATCCCGACCCGCCGTTCTGCGGTTCCAAGGGAAAGATTGTGTAACGGTTACGATGGCCGGGTGTTCGTTCCCGCGACCGGTGTGATCTACCGCAAATCCCTCGGCCGGACGCTGCGTTGACCGTCGAACCGGGTGACTGGGAGGCGCTCCGCGCCGCCGCGGTCGAGGCGGCGAGCCACGCCTACGCGCCGTACTCCCGCTACCCCGTCGGGGCGGCCGCGATCGCCGACGACGGGCGGCTGCTGCAGGGCTGCAACGTCGAGAACGCGGCGTACGGCGTCGTCCTCTGCGCGGAGTGTGGTCTGGTCAGCCAGCTGCACATCACCGGCGGTGGTCGGCTCACCCACTTCGTCTGCGTGAACGGCGAGGGCGACGTGATCATGCCGTGCGGCCGGTGCCGCCAGCTGCTGTACGAGAACGGCGGTCGCGACCTGCTGCTGATGACGGTCTCGGGGGTGCGGCCGATGTCCGAGGTGCTCCCCGACGCTTTCGGCCCTGAGGACCTCAACATCTAGGGTCGGGGCATGCCGACGCAACACGACGCCGTCGAGGTGATCCTCGCCAAGCGCGACCGCCAGGAGCTCACGGACAGCCAGATCGACTGGGTGATCGACGCCTACACGCGCGGCGCGGTCGCCGACGAGCAGATGGCGGCGCTGGCGATGGCGATCCTGCTCAACGGGATGGACCGGCGCGAGATCGCCCGCTGGACCGCCGCGATGATCGCGTCGGGGGAGCGGATGGACTTCTCGACGCTCTCGCGCCCGACCGCCGACAAGCACTCGACCGGTGGCGTGGGCGACAAGATCACCCTGCCGCTCGCCCCGCTCGTCGCGGCCTGCGGTGTCGCCGTGCCGCAGCTGTCGGGCCGCGGGCTGGGCCACACCGGTGGCACCCTCGACAAGCTCGAGTCGATCCCCGGCTGGCGTGCGGCCCTGTCGAACGAGGAGATGTTCGCCCAGCTCGAGTCCGTGGGCGCGGTGATCTGCGCCGCGGGCGACGGGCTGGCGCCGGCCGACAAGAAGCTCTACGCGCTGCGCGACGTGACCGGCACGGTCGAGGCGATCCCGCTGATCGCGAGCTCGATCATGTCCAAGAAGATCGCCGAGGGCACCGGCGCGCTGGTGCTCGACGTGAAGGTCGGCACCGGTGCGTTCATGAAGAGCGTCGAGACCGCCCGTGAGCTCGCCGAGACCATGGTCGCGCTCGGCAAGGACGCCGGCGTCAACACCGTCGCGCTGCTCACCGACATGTCCACGCCGTTGGGGCTGACGGCGGGCAACGCGATCGAGGTGCAGGAGTCGGTCGACGTGCTCGCCGGTGGCGGACCCGCCGACGTCGTCGAGCTGACGCTCGCGCTGGCCCGCGAGATGCTCGCCGGCGCCGGTCGCGACGACGTCGACCCGGCCGAGAAGCTGGCCGACGGCTCGGCGATTGACGTCTGGAAGCAGATGATCCGCGCGCAGGACGGCGACCCGGACGCCGCGCTCCCGGTCGCTCGCGAGTCGCACGTCGTGACGGCCCCGACGTCCGGCGTACTCACCCGCCTCGACGCGATGGCCGTCGGCCTGGCCGCCTGGCGCCTCGGCGCCGGCCGGGCCCGCAAGGAGGACCCGGTGCAGGCCGGCGCCGGCGTCGTCTGGCACGCCCGTCCCGGTGACGAGGTCACCGCTGGCGCACCGCTCTTCACGCTGCTCACCGACGACGAGCACCGCTTCGAGCGGGCGCTGGCGTCGCTCGAGGGCGGCTACGACATCGGGACGTCGTACGAGCCGGCTCCGCTGGTCATCGACCGGATCGGCTGATCCTGCTGGGTGACCTGACGGCCTGTTCTGTCGCTTGACGGCCGTTGCAACCCCCGGCAAGTGACCGAATCCCCGGTCGACGGGGATTCCGACCGAGATCAGGGCAGCAGCAGGACGACCGTCTCGGCGACACAGGCCGGCTTGGGCTCGTCCTCGATCTCGACCGTGTACTTCAGCGTCATCTGCTTGCCGGCGGGGAGGTCGACGACCTCGCCGAGGGTGACGTGGGCGCGGACCCGCTTGCCGACGCGGACCGGGCTCGGGAAGCGGACCTTGTTGACGCCGTAGTTGAGCTTGGCGCCGGGGGTCTCGAGGGCGAAGACCTGGCTGCCGAGCATCGGCACCAGCGAGAGCGTGAGGTAGCCGTGCGCGATGGTGCCGCCGAACGGGCCACCGGCGGCGCGCTCGGCGTCGACGTGGATCCACTGGTGGTCACCGGTCGCCTCGGCGAACTGGTCCACCCGGTCCTGCTCGATCGTCAGCCAATCCGAGCTGCCGAGCTCCTCGCCGCTCGCGGCGGCCACCTCGTCAAGAGTCGTGAAGACGCGCATACAGGGACGGTAGCGGTCACCACCGGAGGTTCCTCGGGTGCCCCGCACCCCGGGCACGCACCTCGCGGCACCTGCGACGAACTCCAGAGGCAACCGCTAGCGCGTCACTTCTGTCCCCAGTTGCCCTGGTCGGCCATGTCCTCGGAGTCGCGCGAGGAGACCGACGGCCACTCGTTGTTGGCGTCCAGACCGTCGAGACCCGAGTTGAGCTCGCGCCACATGCTGAGCTTCACGGTGACGTTGGAGTCGAAGTAGCGGTCGAGGTCGTTCCACAGCCGGATCGCCTCGGTGACGATCTTGCCGATCACCTTGATCGCCGGGCCGGCGTCGAACGTGACCCACTGGCCGGCGTCGGTGCCGTCCTTGATGGCGTCGAGGATGGTGTCGACGACCCCGAGGATCGCCTCGATCATGTCGCGCCAGATCGACCGGATCTGCTGGGCGCCCTCGGCACAGGCGGTCGCGGCGCGGACCAGGCCCTTGTCGACGCCGTTGATCGCGGCCAGCTGCTCCTGGGCGACGTGGAGGTACGACGTGTACGCGACGCCCTGCCAGTGCTGGCTGACCTCGGTCGTGAGGTCGTTGATGACGGTCTTCTCGTCGCGGATCTTGCCGGCCGCGCGGAGGTACGCGGCGTTCATGTCCATGAGGTTCCAGGGGTTGCCGGTCATCTCCTCGACCTTGGCCCACATCTCGTCGACGGCCTTGCCGAACTCGTCCCACAGCCGCTGGATCTCCTCCTCGAGGTTGTCCTTGGCGACCTCGTAGGCGATCTTCACGGCGGGGGAGACGAACCACATCCAGCCCTTGGAGCCGATGGTGTCGTTGAACGTGTCGAGGACCTGCTGCACGCCCTCCTCGACCTTGTCGGTGAGGGTCTCGATCTGCTTGTCGACGTCGTCGCTGTACTCGGAGAAGTAGTCGTACTCGGTCATCGCGGCGTCCCGTCCTCGTTGTGGAACTCGTCGGCGACGGAGGTGTCGGTGGCGCCGAAGTCCTCGGCGGTACGTCGCAGCGCGTCCGCGATCTCACGAACCTTGGCCGAGCCCGTCGACATCGCGTCGATCATCGCGGTGATGAACTGGTCGTGTTGGGAGTCGATGCCGGCGCGGCTGGCGAACCAGCCGAACTGTGCGCCCTGCCCGTTGCCGGACCACAGCTCCATCTGCGCGGCGGCCACCTCGTCGGCGACGCCGTCCCAGCCGGCCGCTGCGGCGATCAGCGCTCCACGGTCTGCTTCCAGGGTCATCAGCGGTTCTCCGTCCCGAGTCGGATGGCTTGCAGCACAGCCTGTTGCAGGTGTTGGGGGCGAGCGCCGCTCAGCCACTCGGCGTCGGCCTCGACGCGCATCAGCCGGCCGTCGGCCCCGCGCTGGATGGTGAGGTAGCCGTTCTCCGAGGTGAGCGGCGGCGGTGGCTCCGGCCGCGCCGCGAGGGCGACGCCGGTGCCGGCTGCGCGCCGGGCGGCCGACGCCCCGCGGCTCATGTCCGGGCGGGGCGGCGCCTGGGCGGGGCTCTGGCCGGTGAAGGTGGCCTCGGCGCGTGCGAGGTAGTCCTCGGCGTCGCCGTGGGCCTCGAGCGCCGCCAGGATCCGCTCGCCGTCGGCGACCGCGAACGCCTCCTGCAGCGCGTCCCCGAACGCCACGGGGTTGCGCAGCTGGTCCTGCTCGAGGACCCGGACGTCGATGACCCGGCGGTCCTGATCGAGGGTGATGCTCAGCGACCGGTTCCGGTCGGTACCCGAGAACGTCATGCCACTGCACATGCCCACGCCCCGCCGTCTCCCAAACCCGAGAACCAGCAGGTTTTGCGCCCGCGGCCCGGTGGGACGCTCCCGGCATGCGATCTCGGTGGGTGCTGGTGACCGCTGCCCTCGTGGCCGTCGTCGGGACCGGGTGCAGCAGCGACGACGACCCCGACCCGGTGAGCGCCGCGGAGCTGCCCGACAACCTCTGCGCGGCCGTGCCCGACAACGTCGTCGAGCGATGGGGGCTCTCGGAGGACGAGCACCGGACCGCGCCGGCGGGCGACCAGAGCGTCGCGACCTGCTCGATGTCGGGCACCGCCGCGGACGCTCCGGTCCTGCTGGCGATCACGCTGACGTCGTACGGCGGAGCCGACGCCGACGCCGTGCGCGATCTCGTCGCCGACGAGGTCGCGGCGAGCTGCGACGACCTCGAGCAGCAGGGCGACGGTCGCTTCGAGGCGGAGGACACCCGCTGCTCCTCCGAGGCGGACGACGCGGTCACCGAGATCTCGACCGCCGTCCCCGCCCATGGTGTGGTGACCGTGACGATGAGCCACAGCGGCCAGATGTCGCAGCTGCTCCCGGCCGAGGTGGTCGGCCTCTCGGGGACCATCGCGAACACCGAACCGGGCGAGCTCTCCTGACCGGTTCTGACAGGATCGGGCCATGAAGCCGACCCTCGACCAGGTACGACGGGCGCCCAAGGTGCTCCTCCACGACCACCTCGACGGTGGACTCCGGCCGCAGACGATCATCGACCTCTCGGCCGAGATCGGGCACGCGCTGCCGGCGGTCGGCGGGGACCTCACCGCGAAGTCGCTGGGCACCTGGTTCCAGGAGGCGTGCGACTCGGGCTCGCTGGAGCGCTACCTCGAGACGTTCGACCACACCGTCGCGGTCATGCAGACCGCCGACGCGATCACCCGGGTGGCGCGCGAGTGCGTCGAGGACCTGGCCGCGGACGGTGTCGTGTACGCCGAGGTCCGCTACGCCCCCGAGCAGCACGTCTCGGAGGGGCTCAGCCTCGACGAGGTGGTCGCGGCCGTGCAGGCCGGCTTCGACGAGGGCGTCGCCGCCGCCGGCGGCAGCATCGTCGTCCGCCAGCTGCTCACCGCGATGCGGCACCAGGCCCGGTCGATGGAGATCGCCGAGCTCGCGATCGCCTGGCGCGACCGCGGTGTCGCGGGCTTCGACATCGCCGGCGCGGAGGCGGGCTACCCGCCCACCCGGCACCTCGACGCGTTCGAGTACCTCCAGCGCGAGAACGCCCACTTCACCATTCACGCAGGCGAGGGCTTCGGGCTGCCGTCGATCTGGCAGGCGATCCAGTGGTGCGGCGCCGACCGGCTCGGCCACGGCGTCCGCATCATCGACGACGTGACCGTCGCTGCCGACGGCTCGGTCGAGCTCGGCCTGCTCGCGGCGTACGTCCGGGACAAGCGGATCCCGCTGGAGATGTGCCCGTCGTCGAACCTCCAGACCGGCGCGGCGACGTCGATCGGGGAGCACCCGATCGGGCTCCTCAAGAAGCTGGGCTTCCGGGTCACGGTCAACACCGACAACCGGCTGATGAGCCAGACCTCGATGAGCAACGAGATGTGGCAGCTCGTCGAGGCGTTCGGCTACGAGCTGCGCGACCTCCAGTGGTTCACGATCAACGCGATGAAGTCGGCGTTCCTCCCGTTCGACGAGCGGCTCGCGATCATCAACGACCGGATCAAGCCCGAGTACGCCGCGCTGTGAAGATCCACTACGTCCCGACGCTGCTCCTGCTCGGGGCGACGCTGCTGTTCCTCCTGCTCGCGGCAGGCCTGCTGCTCAAGGGCCGGGCGGTACGCCGCAGCGCTCGGACGTTCCGCAGCCGCGCGGTGCACAGCACCGCGACCGTGGTCGCGATCGAGGCCAAGGACCTCGCGCTCGGGTCGTCCCCGGACACCCGCTACTTCCCGCGGGTCAGCTTCGTGCCGGCCGGAGCGAGCGAGCCGGTCGAGGCGCTGACGCTCACCGACGTACCGGCTCCGCCGCCCGGGGTGGGCGACGAGATCGAGGTCGCCTACGACCCCGAGCACCCCGAGCGGGTCGACGCGCGCGCCACCGAGGGCGACGTCGAGGGCGCGGGCCGCACCTGGTTCATCCTGGCGCTGCTGGCCGCGCTGACCGCGGCCGGCGTGGCGGCCGCCTGGCTGGTGCTGGCGTTCGTCGTCTGGACGTCCTGAGCCACCGGGGTCGGTCACCCGGATCGGGTGAACCGGTCTAGTCGCCAGGCCCCCTAGGGTCGCGCCGTGGATTCTTTCTGGGACTTCTTCTGGTTCATCCTCTCCTTCTTCCTGCTCATGGCGTACCTCGTCGTGCTGTTCCAGATCCTCACGGATCTGTTCCGCGACAAGGACACCAGCGGTTGGGCGAAGGCCTTCTGGGTCCTCTTCCTGATCTTCTTGCCACTGCTGACGTCGCTGGTCTACCTGATCGCGCGCGGGCAGGGCATGGCGGAGCGCAACATCGCCGCGATCAACGCCGCGCAGGCCGACACCGACGCCTACATCAAGTCGGTCGCGGGGAGCTCGAGCACGCCGGCCGACGAGATCCACAAGGCCAAGGCGCTCCTGGACTCCGGCGCGATCAGCCAGCAGGAGTTCGACGCCATCAAGGCGAAGGCCCTCAGCTAGGCAGGACGGCGAACCAGGCCGTCTTCCACCGGGAGGCCTGGATCGGTACGACGGCTCCGCGCGCTGGATCGTAGACGCGGAGACCGTCGTCGTCCGCTCCGAGGGCGAGCACGACGTGCCGGGGCAGCCAGCGCGACCCGAGGTACACCGGCACCGGCGTGGGGAGCGCGGCGACGACCTCCTGCTCGCGGAAGCGGCGTACCCGCCCGCCTAGCCGGTGGGCGACCGCCCACGGGGTGGTGCCGAGCGCGCGCGGCCACCAGCGGTTGAGCCGCCGGTGCATCGCGAGCACCTCGTCGTCGAACCCCGGCCACGGGCCCTGCAGGTTCTCCGCCACGACCACCACCGACGGGCCGCACGTGCGGCTGTCGGGCTGGCGCGGCCAGGTGGTCACGACCTGATCTTGGCGTACGCCTCGTCCGGAGTCACCGGCTCGCAGCCGAGCGACACCGCGTGGGAGACCACCCGACGCTGGTCGCCCATCAGCGCCAGTCCGCGGCGGACCAGCACCAGCGGGGGCTTGCGGCGCTCGCGCAGGTCGCGGGTCAGCCGCCGCCAGAAGGTCACCATCGGGTGCTGACGCACGCAGTACGCCGCCTCGAGCAGCCCGGCCTCGCGGGCGTGCGGCACGATCTCCTGCGCGAAGATGCCCTCGGCCAGGAAGACCTCGCTCCCGCCCAGGTCGAGCGTCTGCCAGCCGCAGCGGCCGTTCTGCGCGATCTCGTAGACCGGCACCTCGGTGCGCCCGGTCCGGCACAGCTCGTCGAGCGCCGCCATCGCGTCATCGAGCAGCCAGGACTCCGGGTCGTCCCAGTCGACGATGCCGGCGTTCGCGCCCTCGATGATGTACGGCAGCGTCGGGTCGCCGGCGCTCTTGTAGAAGTCGTCCAGGCGCAGCACGGGAAGGCCGATCCGCTCGGCGAGGCGCGACTTCCCGGCTCCTGAGGGGCCGGCCAAGACAATCACGCGCGCGGGCATGCCATCGCTTTCAACTGTTCGGGTCTCGAGACGCCGGCTGCGACCTCCTGCGTCGGTCGCACGCCTCCTCGACCTCGGTGCTGGATCTCAGTCCTCGCAAGCTCGACCTGCGGCACCTAGACGCCGATCGGGTGCCAGACCGTCTTGGTCTCCAGGAACGCGGTCATCGCGTCGAGACCCGGGTCGAGGGTCCAGTCCGGCTCGGCGGCCGGCGCGCGGCGTACCCGCTTGAGGTTGTCGGCCGCGGCCACCTCGAGGTCGGTCGCGAGGGCGCTGTCGCCCGCGATGCCGGTGAGGTCGAGCGCGTTGACGTCCATGTGCGACGCCAGCCAGGGGCCGACCGTCGCTGCGGAACCGGTCAGGATGTTCACCACGCCACCCGGGACGTCGGAGGTGGCGAGCACCTCCGAGAACGTGACGGCGGGCAGCGGCCGGTCGCACGACGACACGACCACCACGGTGTTGCCGGTGACGATCGCGGGGGCGACCACGCCGATGAGTCCGAGCAGGCTCGACTCCTGGGGCGCGAGGACCGCGACGACACCGGTCGGCTCCGGCGTGGAGAGGTTGAAGAACGGCCCGGCGACCGGGTTGGCGTTGCCGATCACCTGGGTGATCTTGTCCGCCCAGCCGGCGTACCAGACCAGACGGTCGATGGCCTCGTCGACGACCTTCTCGGCCTTGCTGGCCGACAGGCCCTCGGACTGCACGACCGCCTGCACGAACTGCGGGCGGCGGTCCTCCATGACCTCGGCGATCCGGTAGACGATCTGGGCGCGGTTGTAGGCCGTACGGGCCGACCAGCCGGGGAAGGCCTTGCGGGCGGCGATGACGGCGTCGCGGGCGTCCTTGCGCGACGCCAGGGCGGCGTTGGCCACGAACTTCCCCTTGCTGTCGAACACCTCGTAGGAGTGTCCCGACTCGGAGCGGGGGAACGCGCCCCCGACGTAGAGCTTGTAGGTCTTGCGGACGTCGATGCGGCTCACTTGAGGTACGCCTCCAGACCGTGGCGGCCGCCCTCGCGGCCGTAACCGGACTCCTTGTAGCCGCCGAAGGGGCTGGTGGGGTCGAACTTGTTGAACGTGTTGGCCCAGACGACGCCGGCGCGCAGCTGGTTGGCCATGTGCAGGATCCGGGAGCCCTTGTCGGTCCAGACGCCCGCGGAGAGGCCGTACGGCGTGTTGTTGGCCTTCTCGATCGCCTCGGACGGCGTGCGGAAGGTGAGCACCGAGAGCACCGGGCCGAAGATCTCCTCGCGGGCGATCCGGTGGGCCTGCGAGACGCCGGTGAACAGCGTCGGCGGGAACCAGAAGCCCGTGCTGGGCAGCTCGCACGCGGGCGACCAGCGGCCGGCGCCCTCGGACTCGCCGATGTCGGAGAGCTCGCGGATCCGGGCCAGCTGCTCGGCGGAGTTGATCGCGCCGATGTCGGTGTTCTTGTCGAGCGGGTCGCCCACGCGCAGCGTGGACATCCGGCGCTTGAGCTTCGCCAGCAGCTCGTCGGCCACCGACTCCTGCACGAGCAGGCGCGAGCCGGCGCAGCAGACGTGACCCTGGTTGAAGAAGATGCCGTTCACGATGCCCTCGACGGCCTGGTCGAGCGGAGCGTCGTCGAACACGATGTTCGCGGCCTTGCCGCCGAGCTCGAGCGTGACCTTCTTGTTCGTGCCCGCGACGGTGCGCGCGATCGCCTTGCCGACCTCGGTCGAGCCGGTGAACGCGACCTTGTCGACGTCCGGGTGGCCGACCAGCGCCTGGCCGGTGCCGCCCGCGCCGGTGACGATGTTGACGACACCCGGCGGGAGGTCGGCCTGCTGGCAGATCTCGGCGAACAGCAGCGCGGTGAGCGGCGTGGTCTCGGCGGGCTTGAGCACCACCGTGTTGCCGCACGCCAGCGCGGGCGCGATCTTCCACGCGAGCATCAGCAGCGGGAAGTTCCAGGGGATGACCTGACCGGCGACACCGAGCGGCTGCGGGTTCGATCCGAAGCCCGCGTGCTCCAGCTTGTCGGCCCAGCCCGCGTAGTAGAAGAAGTGCGCGGCGACCGTCGGGACGTCGACGTCGCGCGACTCCTTGATCGGCTTGCCGTTGTCGAGCGACTCCAGGACGGCCAGCTCGCGGCTGCGCTCCTGGATGATCCGCGCGATCCGGTAGAGGTACTTGGCTCGCTCGCGTCCCGGCATCCGCGACCAGGCGCGGAACGCCTTGCGTGCGGCCTTCACCGCGGCGTCGACGTCGGCCTCGTCGGCCTCCGCGACCTCGGCGAGGACCTCCTCGGTGGCCGGGCTGATCGTCTTGAACGACTTGCCGTGGCCGTCGACGAACTCGCCGTTGATGAACAGGCCGTACGACGGCTTGATGTCGACGATGCTGCGCGACTCGGGGGCCGGTGCGTAGTCAAAGGGGGTGCTCATGCGATCAGTCCAACGTGAAGTAGTCGGGACCGGAGTAACGGCCGGTGGTCATCTTGGTGCGCTGCATCAGCAGGTCGTTGAGCAGCGTGGAGGCGCCGAAGCGGAACCAGTCCGGGTCGAGCCAGTCGGGACCGGCGACCTCGTTGACCATCACGAGGTACTTGATGGCGTCCTTCGAGGTGCGGATGCCGCCCGCGGGCTTCACGCCGATCATGGTGCCGGTCTGCTCGCGGAAGTCGCGGACCGCCTCGAGCATCACCAGGGTGACCGGCAGCGTGGCCGCGGGCTGCACCTTGCCGGTCGACGTCTTGATGAAGTGCGCCCCGGCCATCATCGCCAGCCAGCTCGCGCGGCGTACGTTGTCGTAGGTCTGCAGCTCGCCGGTCTCGAAGATCACCTTCAGGTGCGCGCTCTCCCCCTTCTCTCGGCGGCAGGCCTCGCGCACCTGGGCGATCTCCTCGAAGACCTGCAGGTAGTGCCCGGCCAGGAACGCGCCCCGGTCGATCACCATGTCGATCTCGTGGGCGCCGGCGTCGACCGCGTCCTTGGTGTCGGCGAGCTTGATGTCCATCGCGGCGCGGCCGCTGGGGAACGCCGTGGCGACCGCGGCGATGTGGACGCCGGAGTCTCCGAGGGTCTCGCGGGCGACCGGGACCATGTCGGGGTAGACGCAGACGGCCGCGACCTGCGGGCAGGTCGGGTCGGCGGGGTCGGGCCGCATCGCCTTCGACGCCAGGGCGCGGACCTTGCCCGGGGTGTCCTGGCCCTCCAGCGTGGTCAGGTCGACCATCCGGATCGCGAGGTCGAGGGCGTAGGCCTTCGCGCTGGTCTTGATCGAGCGGGTGCCGAGCCCGGCGGCCCGCGCCTCGGCGCCGACCTGGTCGACCCCCGGGAGGCCGTGCAGGAACCTCCGCAGGGAGGCGTCCGTGCGCGTGACGTCGTCGAAGGACGAGTCGAGGACGGTGGAGGAGGTACTCACCGACCCAGCATAGGGTTGTCGCTGCGATGAGCCACAACCTGAAGCGAGAGACCGTGAGCCCCGAGGTGAGCCCCGAGATGAGCACCGATGTCGTCGAGCGGTTCCCGCCCACCAGCGGCCGGGTCTCGGGGGCCATCGGACTGGTCACCGCGGCGGTCGTCCTCGGCCTCGCGATCTGGCCTCGCGACACCGGTACGCCGCTCGGCGTGGCCATCGTCGCGTGCTTCGGCGCGCTGGTCACGTGGGTGACGCTGCTGCGCCCGGCGCTGTGGGTCACCGCGGACGATCTGGTGCTGCGCAACATGCTGGTGACGACGTACGTCCCGCTCGCCGCGATCGACCGCGTGATCACCGCGCAGGTGCTGGCGGTCACCGCGGGCGAGCACCGCTACGTCTCGCCGGTGATCGGCTACACGCTGCGCCAGACCGTCACGGGCAAGGGCCGCAGCGCCGACGAGAAGACGCCGAGCGCCGTCAACACCTACCAGGTCTTCGTCGAGGACCAGATCCACCACCACGCCGACTCCGCACGCGAGCGGCTCCGGATCACCAAGGGCTCACCGGAGCAGCAGGCGCTCGCCGACGGCGTACGCCGCTCGCACGCGTGGCCGGAGATCGCCGGGCTGGTCGGCCTCGCGGTCGCGTTCGTCGTCTGGTTCTTCGTCCACTAGATGCCGGCGGCGGCCTTGATGCCGTCGCGCAGCGCGTCCAGGCGGCCGGCCGCGGCGATCCGCGCCGCGTCCACGCCGTCCTCCGGGTTCACGGGGACGACGACCTCGAGGTAGCACTTGAGCTTGGGCTCCGTGCCGCTCGGCCGCACGATCACGCGCGCCCCGTCCGCGAGGCGATAGCGCAGCCCGTCGGTCGGCGGCAGCTCCGGCGAGCCGAGCGCGAGGTCGTCGACGCCCTCGACGGCGAGGCCGCCGAGCTCCGTCGGCGGGGTGCTGCGCAGGGTCTCCATCGCGGTGGCGATCTCGCTGAGGTCGGTGACCCGCACCGACAGCTGGTCGGTGGCGTGCAGCCCGTGCCGGACCGCGAGGTCGTCGAGGAGGTCGACCAGCGTCCGGCCCTCGGCCTTGGCCTCGGCCGCCAGCTCGCAGAGCAGCAGCAGCGCGGAGACGCCGTCCTTGTCCTTCACGTGCTCGGGGTCGACGCAGTAGCCGAGCGCCTCCTCGTAGCCGAACGCCAGCCCGTCGACGCGGGCGATCCACTTGAAGCCGGTCAGCGTCTCGGCGTAGGGCTGCCCGGACGCCTTCGCCATCTTCCCGAGCAGGCTCGACGAGACGATGCTGCACGCGTAGGTGCCCTGCTTGCCGCGCTCCAGCAGCGCGTGCGCGAGCAGCGCGCCGACCTCGTCGCCGCGCAGCATCCGCCAGCCGTGCGGACCGGGTACGGCGGCCGCGCACCGGTCGGCGTCCGGGTCGTTGGCGACCACGAGGTCGGCGCCGCGCGCGTCGGCGAGCGCCATCGCCAGGTCCATCGCGCCGGGCTCCTCGGGGTTCGGGAACGCGACCGTCGGGAAGTCGGGGTCGGGCTGCTCCTGCTGCTCGACGATCGACGGCTCGCGGAAGCCCGCGGACTCCAGCACCCGCTGCACCGTCGTACCGCCCACGCCGTGCAGGGGCGTGTAGACGATGTCGAGGTCGCGCGGGCCGTCCTGCGCGAGCTCGGCGATCGTGTCGAGGTAGCGGTCGACGAGGTCCTCGCCGACGATGGTGCCGGCGGTGCCGCGCGGGACGTCGCCCACGGCGCCGACGGCCGCGATCCTGCTGGCGATCTCCGCGTCGGCGGGCGGCACGATCTGGCTGCCGTCGCCGAGGTAGACCTTGTAGCCGTTGTCCTGCGGCGGGTTGTGGCTGGCGGTCACCATCACGCCGGCCGCGCAGCCGAGCTCGCGAATCGCGAACGCCAGCAGGGGAGTGGGGAGGGGGCGCGGCAGCACGTACGCCTTCAGGCCCGCGCCGGTCATCACCTCGGCGGTGTCCCGCGCGAACACGTCGGAGTTGTGGCGTGCGTCGTACCCGATCACGACGGAGCCGTGGGTGACGCCGGTGTCGAGGAGGTACTGCGCCAGGCCGGCGGCGGCGCGGGTCACCACGACCCGGTTCATCCGGTTGGGGCCGGCGCCCAGGGCCCCGCGCAGGCCGGCCGTGCCGAACTCCAGCGTGCCGGTGAAGCGGTCCGCGAGGTCGGTGGCGTCGCCACCCTTCTCGACCTCGTCGATCACCGCCTCGAGCTCGGCCCGGGTCTGCGGGTCGGGATCGTCGGCGGCCCAGGCCCGCGCTGCAGTGAGAAGTTCGGTCATGAGGGCACGATAGTGAGCGTGCGGGCGACCTACACCTTCTCCGGCAGCTGGTCGGTGCCCGCGCCGCCCTCCGCCGTGCACGCCGTACTCGTCGATCTCGAGCGCTACCCGTCGTGGTGGCCGCAGGTGGTCGCCGTCGCCTCGCTCGGTCCCGACGACGCGCGGGTGCTCTGCCGCTCGGTCCTGCCGTACACGCTGGACCTGGTGCTGCACGCGGTCTCGCGCTCTCCGGCGCGGCTGGAGGTCGCGGTCTCGGGCGACCTGTCCGGGTCGGTCCGCTTCTCGCTGACGCCCTCAGGTCCTGGGACCCGACTCGAGCTCGCTCAGGAGGTGGAGGTCGACGGGCTGCTGGCGGCCGCCTCGTCGGTGCTCAGCCCGGTGCTGCGCTGGAACCACCACCGGATGATGGCCGGGTGCGTCGACGGGCTCGCGTCGGCAGCCGCCGGTGGTTGAGGTGAGAGCGAAGCGAGCCTCGGCACCACCATCCCGGCCGGTGGTCCGACGGTCATCACGTCACCGCAGCTCGCGTGACACCTCGGTCGACAGGTGCATCGGCCCGAAGATCGCGTGCGGCCGCTCGGTCATGAGTGCCCAGTACCGGTCGCCGTACGACCAGTGCCACCACTCGGTCGGGTAGTTGACGAACCCGGCGGCGGTGAGCACTCCGGCCAGCAGGTCCCGGTTCGCTCGCGCCTCAGCCGTGATGTTGCGGGCACCGAAGTAGCACGCCCCCTCGCAGTCCTCCGGCCTGGCGTCGATCGGCGTCCCCATGTCCAGGGCGCCACCCCGCCCGTCGACCAGGGTGAGATCCACGGCGGCGCCCGAGACGTGCGGAGCGATCTCGGGCGGTGACACGAACTCGCTCGCCCGGAGGGAGGCCGCCTCGAGGCTGAGCGCCGGCTCCGCCTCCATCAGTCGGCGGGTGCGACGGGTGAAGTACAGGTCCTGCTGCTCGTAGGGGCGGTACGCCTCGGCGAGGAGCAACCGGATCCCGTCGGGCAGGGCGGCCTGCGCGTGCAGGAGGCGTTCCGCGACAGACCGGCGGACGAAGGCGTAGGCCGGGTTCTGCGGGTTCAGCTCCGGGTCGGAGTCGAGGCCCCGCGACCGGATGTCGACGAGCTCGTCACCGCACTCCTCGACGGGTACGGCCGCCACGCGAGGATCGCCCATCAGGATCACGTCGGTCACCGCGCCTCGGCCTCCTTCCGGCCGCGCACGAGTGTCAGCGCAGACACGCTCGCCAGCGACACCAGGATCCCCAGCAGGATCGAGAACACGATGACCGCGACGCCGAGGCCGAGCTGCGGGTGGACGTAGCAGGTGAAGTCGGTGGTGCCTTCAGGGAAGTAGGTGCCGTCCGCGCACTGGGTCTCGCGCCGGCGGAGCACCAGGACGATCCCGTCGACCAGGCCGACGAGGGCCGCGATCCAGGCGACGAATGTTGCGACCCTGATGGAGGTCTCCTGGCGACGGGGCGTTGCGTCCGGCGGGCGCGTGGTGTCGTCGGCCATGGCGGGATGCCTACCCACGGCGGAGCCGGTTCAGGCGTCGATCGAGCTCATGTCGCCGTACCGGTCGCCCACGACCGCGTCACGCGGGACGGCCTGCGTGAGGGCGGTGAGATCGGCTTCGGTGAGCTGGACGTCGGCGGCGCCGACGTTCTCCTCGAGGTACTTCACCCGCTTGGTGCCCGGGATCGGGGCGATGTCGTCGCCCTGGGCGAGCACCCACGCGAGGGCGAGCTGGCCGGGGGTGCAGCCCTTCTCCTCGGCGATGGAGCGGACGGCGTCGACGAGCTTGAGGTTCGCCTGCAGCCCCTCGCCGTTGAGGCGCGGGAAGTACGCCGAGCGACGCGAGTCGTTCGCGTCCAGCGACGACTCGGTGGTGATGGCGCCGGTGAGGATGCCGCGGCCCAGCGGGGAGTACGGCACCAGGCCGATGCCGAGCTCGCGGATCGTCGGGAGGATCTCGTCCTCGAGGTCGCGCGTGAAGAGTGAGTACTCCGTCTGCAGCGCGGTGATCGGGTACGTCGCGTGCGCGCGCCGGATCGTGTCGGGGGCGGCCTCGGACAGGCCGAGGTGGCGGACCTTGCCGGCCTCGACCAGCTCGGCCATCGCGCCGACGGTCTCCTCGATCGGGACGGTCTTGTCGACGCGGTGCTGGTAGTAGAGGTCGATGTGGTCGACGCCGAGCCGCTCGAGCGAGGCGTCACACGCGGCGCGGACGTACTCCGGCCGGCCGTTGATGCCGACCCGGGTGCCGTCCTCGCGCCGCTCGTTGCCGAACTTCGTCGCGAGCTGGACCTCGTCGCGGCGCCCGGCGATCGCGCGGCCGACGAGGCGCTCGTTGGTGAACGGGCCGTACATGTCGGCGGTGTCGAGGAAGCTGACACCGAGGTCGAGCGCGCGGCGGATGGTCGCGATGCCCTGCTCCTCGTCGCCGGTGCCGTAGAACTCCGACATGCCCATGCAGCCGAGGCCGAGCGCGGAGACGGTGAGCGGGGAGACGGTGAGCGGGGAGGTGGTCCCGAGGGTGCGGTTCTGGATGGTCATGCCTCTACCCAAGTCCTTGGAGTGCGCTCCAGGTCAAGCGCGGCCTCGATCTTGTCGGTGTAGATCCCGATCTTGCGGTCGATCGCACCCAGGTGCTCCTGCACCTCCGCGAGCTGCGCGAGCACCCGCACCCGGTGGGCGCGCAGCAGGTCGAGCCGCTCCTGCTCGTTGCCGTCGCCGTGGCGGACCAGGTCGGCGTAGCGGCGTACGTCGCGGATGGGCATGCCGGTCCCGCGCAGCCGGTTGATCAGCTCGATCCACCGCAGGTCGGCGTCGCTGTAGCGCCGGTGGCCGGTCGTGCCGCGCGCGATCGGGCGCAGCATCAGGCCGTCCTTCTCGTAGTACCGGAGCGTGTCGGGCGTCAGGCCGCTCGCGGCGGCCGCCTCGGCGATCGTGTGGTCCACACTGCCAGTGTCAGGGTTGGAGTGCACTCCAGGTCAAGACGTCCGGTCGAGGGCGGGCCGCTCGATGTCCACGGTCGCGAACGGACCGCCGACGTGCGCGCCGAGCTCCTCGTCGTCGGGGCCCGCCGCGATCGAGTCGGCGAACTCCTCGGCGTCGTCGAGCGGCTCGTAGCCGAGCGCGCGGCCGGGCTCGAGGTCCCACCACGCGCGGGTGTTCGCCGAGATGCCGTACAGCACGGCGAAGCCGGGGGCGGTCGCGGTCAGCGCGGCGTCGACCATCCGCACGCAGTCGTCGTGGGACAGCCACGTCGACAGCGCACGCACCGACTCGGGCCGCTCCGTGAACGAGCCGATCCGGCACGCGACCGCGTCGATGCCGTGGCGGTCGACGTACAGGCTCATCAGGCCCTCCGCCGCGACCTTGGCCACGCCGTAGAACGTGTCCGGCCGCGGGCGTACGTCGGTCGTGAGCAGGTCGGTGCGCGGCGTACGACCCACGGCGTGGTTGGAGGAGGCGTACACCAGGCGGGGCACGTCGTGCTCGACCATCGCGTCGAGCAGCGCGGCCGTCGTCACGACGTGCGAGGTCAGCGAGTCGGGCAGGCTGGCCTCGCCGGGGTAGCCGGCGAGGTGCACGACCCCGTCGAGCCGCTCCGCGGCGAACACCTCCGCGACGGCGTCCGGGTCGGTCGCGTCGACGGAGTACCACGCGCCGTCCTCGCCGTCCGGCCGCGGCACCAGGTCCAGGCCGACGACGGTGTACCCGCGGTCGGCCAGGCCGACCGTCACGACACGTCCGAGACTGCCGGCCGCGCCGGTGACGAGAACCTTCACTCCAGGAAGGCTACTCAGCGGGCGTACGACTCCAGGTTCTTGCCGAGCTCGACGAAGAGCGCCTGGTTCATCCGGAAGGCCACCTTGACCTCCTCGACCACGCGGGCCTGGTCCTCGGCCGACAGGCCCAGGGCGTCGAGGCGGGCGCGGTAGCCGTCCTTGTAGACCTTGGGCTTCTCGATCTCCGGGAAGTCGTAGAACGACACGCCCTTGCCGTCGAGCTCGAAGGTCCGGTCGAGGATCCGGCCGATCGCCTGGCCGCCGGACAGGTCGCCGAGGTAGCGGGTGTAGTGGTGCGCGATCAGGAAGCCACCCCACTCGCCGGCCTGCTCCAGGCGGGCGCGGTAGGCGTCGGCGGCGGGGGAGTCGACGGTGCGGGTGCCGTCCGGGCACCAGTGCTCGAGGTCGGCGTCGACCGCGGCCAGCCGCTCGAGCGCGGTGTCGTGGACAGCGGCGACGATCGGGTCGTCGAGGCGGTCGCGCAGGATCGGCTCCATCGTCGAGTACACGACGCGCAGCCGCAGCAGCAGGTCGGCGTACCCCTGCTCGTTCACCCGGCCGCCCAGCAGCTCGGACATGAACGGCGAGTCCTCCGCCTGCTGGTGCTCGGCCATCGAGCCCTCGCGCATGGCAGTGGAGAGGGAGAGCTGGACGCTCTCGTCGAGGACGGTCATGCGGGCGCTCCTGCGGTTTGTTGACGAACTGTCACGACAGATTGTCTACAAGATACTGACAACTTGTCGAGTCGTCTAGCGCTTAGGTAAGGCAAGCCTTAATTCGATGCTAATCTGAGCCCATGCGGGGAGGACTGCGGTCGCTGACGGCTGCGCTGGTGACCGGTGTACTGCTGAGTGGCTGCGGCCTGTCCGGGGGCGCCGAGCCGTCCGACGACACCTCCGCCGCGGCGTCCGGCACGACCGCGCCGCCGCTCGCCGACGTCACCACGCTGGACGACGTGCGCGACTGGGACGGCGAGGTCGTCGCGGTCGCCCAGACGCCGGTCGACCCGGTCGCCGACCCCGAGCCGGCGCTCCCGGTGACCGTCACCGACTCCCAGGGGACCGAGGTCACCGTCACCGACGCCAGCCGGATCCTCGCGCTCGACGTGTACGGCACGCTCGCCCGCACGGTCTTCGAGCTCGGCCTCGGCGACCAGCTGATCGGCCGCGACATCTCCACGGACTTCGACGAGGCCGAGGACCTGCCGCTGGTCACCCAGGACGGCCACAGCCTCAACGCCGAGGCGATCCTCGGGCTCGACCCGACCGTGATCATCACCGACACCTCGCTCGGCCCGTGGGACGTCGTGCTGCAGATGCGCGACGCCGGGATCCCGGTCGTGGTCGTGGACTCCCACCGCGGCCTCGACAGCGTCTCGGACCTGATCCACGCGGTCGCCGACCCGCTCGGCGTCCCCGAGGCCGGCGACGCGCTCGCCCAGCGCACCCAGGACCAGATCGACGACGTCACCGCGCAGATCGCGAAGGTCGCGCCGGCCGACGAGGGCCAGCGGCTGCGCACCGTGTTCCTCTACGTGCGCGGCCAGTCCGGCGTCTACTACATGTTCGGCGAGGGCTCGGGGGCCGAGTCGCTGATCGACGCCATCGGCGGGTACGACGTCGCCGGCGAGATCGGCTGGGACGGCATGAAGCCGCTCACCGACGAGGGCCTGGTCGCCGCCCAGCCCGACCTGGTGCTGATGATGACCGGCGGTCTGGACTCCGCGGGCGGTGTCGACGGACTTCTCAAGAGGCTTCCGGCCCTGGCGGAGACGCCGGCCGGGCAGCACCGTCGTTTCGTGGCGATGGACGACGCACAGATCCTCGGCTTCGGCGCGATCACCGCGAGCGTGCTCAACGCGCTCGCGGTCGCGACGTACGCCCCTGAGTCCATCTCATGATCACCCCACGAAAGCGCGTGCTTCCCCCGCTGCGCTCCTCCAGCCCACGCTTCCGCGGGGGCCCCGAATGACGGCGACCGTCGTCGACCGCCAGCGACCGGTGATCCGTGCGGTCGCCGGGCGGGTCGGCCTGCTCGGCGGCCTGAGCGCCGTGCTGCTCGTCTCGCTGGTCTTCGCGGCCGGCCACGGCCAGCTCGACATCCCGCCGTCCGAGGTCCTCGGCTCGGTGCTCCACAAGATCGGTCTCGACCTCGGCCCGGTGCCGCACCACCCGCAGGGTGAGAACACGCTGTGGCAGGTCCGCTTCCCGCGCGTCGTGATGGCCGCGCTCGCCGGCGCCTGCCTGGCGACCGCGGGCGCGCTGATGCAGGGCGTCTTCGGCAACCCGCTCGCCGAGCCGGGCATCGTCGGCGTCTCGGCCGGCGCCGCGGTCGCGGCGGCCACCGTCATCGTCTTCGAGTGGACCTTCGCCGGCACCTGGACGATCGCGATCTGCGCGTTCGTCGGTGGGCTGATCACCACGCTGCTCGTCTACGTCACCTCCCGCGACGGGGGACGCACCGAGGTCGTCACGCTCGTCCTCACCGGCATCGCGGTCACCGCGATGACCACCGCGGCGCTGGCGTTCCTGATGTTCCTCGGCGACACCCAGGCCCGCGAGGAGATCGTGTTCTGGACCCTCGGCAGCCTCAACGGCTCGCGGTGGGAGTACGTCGGGGTCGTGTTCCCGATGGCCGTGGTGGGGATCGCCGCGGCGATGGTCCTGGCGCCGAAGCTCGACCTGCTCGCGCTCGGTGACCGCGCCGCCCGCCACGTCGGCGTCGACGTCGAGCGGCTGCGGCTGAGCACCATCGTCGTGGTAGCGGTGCTGACCGCGGCGGCCGTCGCCTTCTGCGGGATCATCTCGTTCATCGGGCTGGTCGTGCCGCACCTGATCCGGATGGTCGCCGGCCCCGGCCACCGGCTGCTGGTGCCCGCCAGCGCGCTCGGCGGCGCGGTGCTGCTGGTGCTCGCCGACCTGTGGGCCCGCACGCTCGTCGACTACGCCGACCTGCCGATCGGCATGCTGACCGCCCTGATCGGCGGCCCGTTCTTCTTCTGGCTGATCCGCCGGGCCCGCAAGACCTCCGGGGGCTGGGCATGATCACCCCACTGCACTCCGTGCTTCCCCCGCTTCGCTCCTCCAGCCCACACTTCCGCGGGGACCCCGCATGAGCGCGATCAACGCCCGCGGCGTCAGCGTCGCCTTCGACGGCACCCCGATCCTCACCGACGTCGACCTCGACGTCCGCCCCGGCGAGGTGGTCGCGCTGGTCGGCCCCAACGGCGCCGGGAAGTCCACGCTGCTCGCCGTGCTCGCCGGTGACGTCGAGCCGACCGCGGGCCGGGTGACCATCGACGACCGCGACCTCGGGTCGTACCCGGCGCGCGAGCTGGCCCGCCACCGCGCCGTCCAGCTGCAGAAGCAGGGGCTGGCGTTCGGCTTCCGCGTCTCCGAGGTCGTCCGGATGGGCCGCACGCCCTGGCACCGCACCGACCTCGAGGACGACGACGACCGCATCGTGGTCGAGTCGATGGAGCGCGCCGATGTCGTCGAGCTCGCGGACCGGCTCTTCCCGACGCTGTCCGGTGGTGAGCAGGCGCGGACGTCGTTCGCCCGGCTGCTGGCCCAGGCCACGCCCGTGCTGATGCTCGACGAGCCGACCGCCGCGCTGGACATCCGGCACCAGGAGTCGCTGCTCGCGGTCGCGCGCGAGGCGGCCGCGGCCGGTGCCGGCGTCGTCGTGGTGCTGCACGACCTGTCGCTCGCCGCGGCGTACGCCGACCGGATCTGCGTGCTGTCGCACGGCGCCGTACGCGCCGACGGGCCGCCGGCCGAGGTGCTGACCGCCGAGCTGCTGACCGAGGTCTACGCCCACCCCGTCGACGTCATCGAGCACGACGGCAACCTGCTGGTCGTGCCGGTCCGGGTGAAGGGAGCGGTGCCGTGGCCCGCCGTCTGATCCTCGCGGCGGCCGTCGCCGCCG
Source organism: Nocardioides sp. SR21 (assembly GCF_022761125.1). Classification (GTDB taxonomy): domain Bacteria; phylum Actinomycetota; class Actinomycetes; order Propionibacteriales; family Nocardioidaceae; genus Nocardioides. The sequence continues at coordinate 38,845 of NZ_JAKWJR010000002.1, forward strand.
TCCTCCTCGTCCCCGCCCCGGCGTTCGCCGGCGGCAGCGTCTCGGTCGACCCGGGCACCGTCGACCCGACGTACGCCACCACGATCAGCGTCTCCGGCTCCGGCTTCCAGGCGGTGAAGGGCGGCCACGGCGGCGTCTACGTGTTCTTCGGGACCGTGAGCTCCGGGTGGCAGCCCAGCAAGGGCGGCGTCACCGGCAAGGACTACTTCTACGTGCCCGACAGCGAGGCCAAGAACAACCAGGGCTTCCAGCGGTACGTCGCGTTCCCCGGGTCGGACACCGCGAGCTCGGCGAACGGTGGCGTGATGAGCGCGTCCGGCTCCTGGTCCACCCAGCTCGTCGTACCCGGCGCCGAGTTCAAGGCCTACGACCGGGCCGGCAACGTGAGGACGATCGACTGCCGCGAGGTCACCTGCGGCGTGATCACCGTCGGTGCGCACGGCGTCGCCAACGGCAACAACGAGACGTTCACCCCGGTCAGCATCGGCACCGCGAGCAAGCCGACCTCGACCTCGTCGGCCACGCCGACCGCGACGGCGGACCCGTCCCAGACCGCGGACCCCGAGGCGCCGACCGCAGGCGAGTCCGCACCGGTGTCCACCGGCCCGGCCACGCTCGAGGTCGACCGCGAGTCGGCGGTGGCCGGCAACGTGCTGGCGTTCACCGCCTCCGGGCTGCCGCCCGGTGTGCAGGTCTCCGCGGTCTTCGACGACGGTGCCGCGGGCGCCGGCCCGTTCCTCGTCGGCCCCGACGGCACGCTCGCCGGCGTGATCACGCTGCCGGCCGCGACGGGCGCGGGCACCCACGAGCTGCGGTTGTTCGGCGTCAGCGACGCGCCGTCGGTGCAGTTCGCGGTCGTCGCGTCCACCGTCGAGCACCCGACCACCGAGGCCGCTGCGAGCGACGACGAGCTGCGCGTGGCCTGGCTGTTCGCGGGCGCCGCGGCCCTGGTGCTGGTCGTCGCCCTGGCGCGGCTGTTCCTGCGCTACCGGGGGAGTCGTCGTGCGGCGTGACCGGGTGGCGGCCGCAGCCGTCATGCTCCTGACCGGCCTGCTGGTCGGCGTACCGGCGATGGCCGAGGACGAGCCGTCGGGGGCCGTGCAGCTCGACGACGCCGTGCTGCGCTGGGGCATCAACAACGAGTCGAGCAACCGCGCCTACGCCCCGCGCACCTACAACTTCTTCTCCGCGGGCCGCGTGCCCGACCCGGGCCAGGGCGGCGAGACGATCCCGCAGGGGCGGTGGAAGCAGTCCGCGGGCCGGGTCCAGATCCAGAAGTGGGACGGCTCCACGTGGCGCAAGGCGACGTGGGCCGGCCTCTCCACCGACAGCAACGGCGAGCGGCTCGGCTCGCCGACCGCGGGCGTCTTCAGCAACCACCGCTTCGTGGTCTCCGGCGGGACCGGTGAGGTCGACGCCGAGGCGGGCACCGCGCACGTCGAGTGGGACGGCGACCTGACGGTCCTCTACTACTCCGGCATGTCGATGTTCCACGTCTCCGACCCGGTCCTCGACGTCGCCGACGGGCGCGGCACCCTCACCGCCACGGTGCAGGGCTACGCCTCCTCGGTCGAGGACCCCGAGATCTGGGAGCCGGTCGAGCCCGAGACCGTGACGCTCGCCGACCTGCCCGACGTGGACCTGTCCGACGACCGCGGGCTGACCGTGACGCCGGCGTACCTCGGCGTGAAGGTCGACGGCCTGGGCCAGGTCACCGGCGACCGGTACTCCGGCTCGTTCCCGCAGAGCTTCGTCGACTACATGGACCGGCTCGGTACGGCGCCGTTCTGGCTGTCGAGCGGCGCCGCGACCGACCCGTTCAAGGTCGCGCTGCCGCTCAGCGTCGGCTTCGACGCCGCCGTCGAGCAGCCCGAGCCGACGCCGACCGCCGAGCCGACGAAGGAGCCGATCGAGAACCCGGTCGTGCCGCCGCCGGTGACCGTGACGGTCACCGCGCAGCCCGACCCGGTCGTCCAGCCGGCGCCGCCCGCCGTCGTACCGCCCACGGTCTCGGCGCCGCCGACGGTCGCCGCCGTCGGCCCGCTGCCGGTCGCCGCCCAGCTGGTCGCCGCGCCCGCGCCGGTCGCCGCGGCCACCACCGACGAACCCACTGACCCCACCCCCATCTGGTGGCTCGGAGCCGGCCTGCTGCTTGCCGCCGCGCTCACCCTGCTGATCCCCTTCCGGAAGGAATCTCGATGACCCTCGCTCGTCGCGTGGCCGCCGTGGCCGCGCTCTCCCTGGCCTCGACCGGGCTCGTCGGCGTCGCCGCGCAGCCCGCCTCGGCCGCCGAACTGTCGTTCACCTGGGAGATCTCCCAGCAGCTGGACGACCACCTCTCGACCCATGCCCTCACCGGGGGAGCGACCGAGGACTCGTCCGGCGTCATCACCTTCCCCGGGGGCGAGGGCTCGTTCGACCCGGAGACGGGTGCTGGGACCGTGCAGTACGACGGTGCCGTCGCCGCGTCGTTCCAGACCTTCTACGAGGTGAAGATCGCCGAACCGGCCGTCACGATCGACGAGCAGGGCAACGGCGAGATCACGGCCGTCGTCTCCGGGTGGGACGCCCCGTCGGGTGGTCCGGCTGCCGGCACCACCCCGACGCGCGTCATCGTCACGACCTTCGACGCCGCTGGTGGATGGGGTGACGGATCCCTCGCGGCGACGCCGGACTGGGCGGGCGTGCTGCCGTCGGGTGCGGAGTCGCAGGCCCTCGGCATCACGGCCGGCCAGCCGGTCGACGGCAAGTCCTTCGCGCCGACGTTCCTCGGGCAGATCACCAGCGGTGTTCGTGCCCACTTCTACGCCAGTGGTTCTGGTTCGGACCCGAAGAAGGCGCCCGCGTCGTTCACGGCTCAGGCGGAGCCTGGTGAGGTCGCCGAGCCGACCCCGGCGGTCGAGGTGGAGACGACGTACGACGGCCACCGGGCCCTGATCGCCGTCGACGGCACCGGTTTCGCGGCCGTCACGAACCCCGGCGACGCGGGTGTGTACGTCGCGCTCGCCGAGGCCGGCGACTTCCCGGAGACCGACGACTTCGAGGACCAGGAGAAGGTCGCCGACGCCGAGTGGGTCACGCCCGCGCAGATGGCTGACGGCACGTTCTCGGTGACCCTGAACCCGGAGAACCAGTACCTCAACCCGTCGAAGCAGTACGCCGTCTACACGTGGCAGGCGCACGCGCACTCGAACCCGAGCCAGGACACCGAGACCGCGGTCGAGATCGTCTGGGCCGAGCTGGCCGTCCCGGCGACGCTCGGCGTCAAGGTCGCCAAGGCGCCGACCCCGAAGAAGGCCGGGTCGCTCAAGGTCACGGTCACCGGCGCGGACACCCCGGCCAAGGGCAAGGTGACCGTCGTGCTGACGAAGAAGGGCCAGAAGGCCAAGAACCTCACCGGCAAGGTCGCGAACGGCGCCGGCACGGTGAAGCTGCCGAAGCTGGTGAAGGGCACCTGGAAGCTGAAGGTGCAGTTCCTCCCGTCGGACGCCGCCTACACGTCCGTGACCAAGACCCAGAACCTCAAGGTCAAGTAGCGCCTACGAGCCCGCGGTGCCGACCGCGCGCAGCACGAACGACTCGATCGTGCTCACCGGCAGGTGCCGCGGGCTCAGGCATGCGTGGATCAGGGACATCGTCCCGGGCACGTCCTCGATCGTGAACGCACCGCTCTCCATGCCGGCCTCGAGGATCCCGCGCAGCACGTCCTCGACCGCGACGACGTGCTCGCGGATCGCCTGGCGCGAGTCCGGCCCGAGGAAGCCGTACAGCTGAGGGCCGAGGCCCATGTGGAACCGCTCGCTCTCGGAGAGCTGGTAGGTGATGTAGAGCCGCAGCCGCGCGGCCGGCTCGTCGGCCTCGGTGAGCGAGGCGAGCAGGCGGGTGAGGTACTGCTCCGTCTCGTGGCTCGCGAACGCCACCACGACCGACTCCTTGTCGGGGAAGTGGTGGTAGATCGAGGTACGCCCGACCTCCGCGCGCTCGGCGATGGCCGCCATCGAGATCGCGTCGAAGCTGCGCTCCGCCATCAGCTCCGCGAACGCCTCGAAGACCCGCTGCTGCAGCTGCTCGCGGTGCTGCTGGAGGGAGTCTCCTGAGATTCGGGGCACGGCCCGAAGGTTAACCCAGCACGACGACGGTGCGTCCGGTCGTACGGCGCGCGGCGTGGTCGCTCAGGGCGCCGGCGACGTCGTCGAGCCCGATCCGCCGGCCGATCGCCGGGCGCACGCTGCCCGCCGCGACCAGGTCGAGCAGGGCGGCGTGCACGCGCTCCCCGGTCTCGGGCGGGAACGCGTTGATGCCGAAGCGGCGGAAGTCGCGCGGGGTGTCCAGGTAGGCGAGCAGCACGCCGAGCACGGACATGTTCGCCATCGAGAGCTTGCGCAGCGGGCGGCCGGTCAGGCCCGACTCCGGGTCGTCGTTGAAGCCGACCGCGAGGTAGCGACCGCCGAGGGCACCGCAGGTCCACAGCGTCTCGGTCTGCTCGCCGCCGATCGGGTCGAAGATCACGTCGGCACCGCGGTCGCCGGTCGCGTCCATGACGGCGTCGAACACGTCCGCGCTGGTGTGGTCGACGGTCAGGTCCGCGCCGAGCTCCGCGCAGAGTGCGGTCTTGTCGGGGCCGCCGGCGGTGGCGATGACGGTCGCCCCGGCGGCCTTGGCGAGCTGGATCGCCGCCGTACCGACCGCGCTGGCGCCGCCGCGGACGAGGACGGTCTCGCCGGCCTGCAGCGCGGCGCGCTCGTGCAGGGCGAGGTAGGAGACGTGGAAGGGGAGCGTGAACGCCGCGGCCTCCGCGTCGTCGAGCTCGGGCGGGGCGTCGAAGACGCTGCCGGCCAGCGCCTTCTCGGCGAGCCCGCCGAGGGACTGCGGGGAGATGCCGACGACCCGCCGCCCGACCCAGCGCTCGGCGCCGTCGCCCGCGGCCTCGACGACGCCGGCGACGTCCATGCCGAGGGTGAACGGCGGCTGCCCCATCACCGCCGCGACGCCGCCGCGGCAGCGCGCGACGTCCCCGAAGTTGAGCGACGCGGCGGACACCGCGACCCGGACCTGGCCGGGTCCTGGCTCGGGTACGTCGACGTCGTCGCGGACCTCGATCGCGTCGACCGGCTCACCATGGCGCACCACACGGACTGCCCTCATGGGCGGACCGTACTAAGAGTGCGTTTTAGGCGTCAACGGTCGGAGCGTTCGCCATCGCGGCGGCCATCGAGAGCAGGTTGCGGACGAACCGCTCGGTCGGCAGCTGCGCGCGACCCGGGTCGGCGGACTCCGCGGCGCGGGCCCGGTCGGCCACCGAGCGCAGGATGAAGCCGGTGACCAGCGCCAGCCGCTCGTTGCGGAGGGCCTCGTCGAGGTCGGGCAGGCGCTGCTCGAGCAGCTCGAAGACGGCGTACCCGCCGGTGCCGCGCAGTGCTTCGTCGACGTCGGCGTCGAGCCGGTCGTACTCCTCGACGAGCTCGCCGATGATCACGAGGTACTGCCGCCCCGACCGACCGGTCTCGGCGAGCTCGACCGCCGGGCGGACGACGGCCTCGAGGACCGCCTCCAGGTCGTCCTCGGGGGTGGCGCGGGCCCGGGCCAGCAGCTGGCCCTCGCGCTCGGCGAGGAAGCCGGCGTGCTGCTCGAGCACGGCGACGAGCAGGCCTTCGCGCGAGCCGAAGTGGTAGTGGACCGCGCCGCGGTTGCGCTGGCCGGCGCGCCGGGTGATCTCGACCAGGGACGCGGTGAACACGCCCTGCTCGGCGAACGCCTCGGTCGCGGCCTCGACCAGCGCGCGGCGGGTGTCCTGCATCAGATCCGCGGGACGATCCGGCCCAGGAGCTCGCCCATCCGCGAGGCAGCGGCCTTGCCGGCCTCCAGCACCTCGGCGTGGTTGAGCGGCGAGTCGCTGATGCCGGCGGCGAGGTTGGTGACCAGGCTGATGCCGAGCACCTCCATGCCGGCCTCGCGGGCCGCGATCGCCTCGAGGGTGGTGCTCATGCCGACCAGCTCGCCGCCGATGATCCCGGCCATCCGCACCTCGGCCGGGGTCTCGTAGTGCGGGCCGGGGAACTGCACGTAGACCGCCTCGTCGAGGCTCGGCTCGACCTCGCGGCACATCGTGCGGAGGCGGCTGCTGTACAGGTCGGTCAGGTCGACGAAGTTCGCGCCGACGATGGGGGACTTCCCGGTCAGGTTGATGTGGTCGCTGATCAGCACCGGCGTGCCGGGCGTCCAGGTCTCGCGCAGGCCGCCGCACCCGTTGGTGAGCACGATCGCGCGACAGCCGGCGCGGGCCGCCGTACGCACACCGTGGACGACCGCCGCGACGCCCTTGCCCTCGTAGTAGTGCGTGCGGCTGAGGAAGACGAGGAGGTTGCGGTCGCCCGCCCTGATCGAGCGGATCTTGCCGGAGTGGCCGGCGACGGCCGCGGCGCTGAAGCCGGGCAGGTCGGTGGTGCTGATCTCGGCGGTCGCCTCACCGAGCGCGTCGACGGCGGGGAGCCAGCCGGAGCCCAGGACGAGGGCCACGTCGTGGCTCTCGACTCCGGTCAGGTCGGCGAGCTTCTCGGCGGCGCGGGCGGCGAGTTCGTACGGGTTCTCCTCGGTCACCGTCCCGACAATAGTGCGGCGGTGCGTTGTCGGTGAACTCGTGCAGGATCGGGCCATGATCGATCACCTGGGCATCAACTGCGCCGACCTCGCGCGCTCCGCGATCTTCTACGACGCCGTCCTCGGCGTCCTCGGCCACCGGCGGCTCCTCGACTACGACGTCGCGATCGGCTACGGCACCACCAAGCCCGACTTCTGGATCGGCCGCCAGCCCGAGGAGGGGCCGGCGTCCGGGCCGAACCGCGAGATCCACGTGGCGTTCACGGCCCCCTCCGCCGACGCGGTGCGAGCCTTCTTCGCCGCGGCCGTCGAGCAGGGCGCCGAGGTCCTCCACGAACCCCGCCACTGGCCCGAGTACCACGACCACTACTTCGGCGCCTTCGTCCGCGACCTCGACGGCAACAACGTCGAGGCGGTCTGCCACACGGTGGCGCCGGACTAGGCGCTGCGTCGGTATCCCCGGTCGACCGGGGATTCCTGCGGTGACGGCCGTTGCAACCCCCGACAAGCGTCGGAACCGGCCGGCAAGTGCGCGGCGAATCGGCCGGCCCGGAGCGGTATCCACAGGTCTCGTCAGGGGCCGATTCGTGAGTGAGCGCGCCGGGCATTCCCCCTCGCATGATGCGACCCCACGAGGAATGGCCGATCGACGATGCCCGCCGCACCACGGTGTCGCTGCGGGGTGAGTACGTCGCCGCCGGCTTCACGGATCGATGGCTGGCGGCGATGGTTCGCGGCGGCGTACTCGCGAAGGCGCGACGCGGGGCGTACGTCGCGGGTCCGGTCTGGGAGAGCCTGGGTGAGGCCGGCCGTCACTCGGTTCGTGCGCGCGCCGTTCTAGCTCAGGCTCGCACCGAGATCGCGCTCTCGCACGTCTCGGGCCTGCTCGAGTTCGACTCACCGACCTGGGGGCTGTCACTCGACGATGTGGACGTGACGCGTCTCGACGGGAGGATCGGGAGGCGGGAGTGCGGCGTTCGGCCGCATCGTGGCCAGGTCATCGCAGGTGATGTCGTGGTCCGCAACGGCGTGCCGGTGATGACGCCGACACGGCTGGCGCTCGAGTCCACGACGCTCGGCGACGTCGAGCACGGCATGTGTGTCGTGAGCGACCTGTTGCACCGCAGGCTGACGACCGCTGCCCAGCTCTCTGAGCGGTACGCGTTGATGACGCACTGGCCGGACACGATGCCGACGGACCTGGTGCTTCGCCTGTCTGATCATCGGTTCGAGTCGATCGGAGAGACGCGAGCGTTCCATCTGTGCTTCAGCAGGAGCCTGCCGATGCCGGTTCCGCAGTACGAGATCAAGGACGCTTGGGGCCGGGTAGTCGCGACCGTCGACTTCGCTTGGCCGGAGCTGGGCGTGTTCATGGAGTTCGACGGCAAGGTGAAGTACGAGAAGCTGCTCAAGCCCGGGCAGCGTGCCTCCGACGTCGTCGTCGCCGAGAAGCGGCGCGAGGACCTGATCCGCCGCATCACAGGCTGGCGTTGCCTGCGCCTCGTGTGGGCCGACCTGGGCCGGCCGGACGCGACCGCGGCCATGATCCGCGACGCGCTGTACCCGCCGTCGATCGCTGCGTGACCTGGTCTTGACGGCCCGTCCTCGCACTTGACGGCCGTTGCAACCCTCGATAAGTGACAGAACCCCCGGTCGACCGGGGATTCATGCAAGAAACGACCGAGCTACATCCCGATAGATCGGCAGGGCCGACGACGGAGGGCGGCGACGTAGTCGGCGGGGGCGTCGGCGGCCTCGGCGGCCTCGGCGAGGACGCCGAGGTACGACGCCGAGGGCAGGCCGCCCTCGTAGGCGTCGAGGACATAGGTCCACACGACCAGCTCGCCGGTGAGGGTCGCGACGCGGACGCGGGTCTTGCGGTACAGCCCGAGATCGGCGGCCTCCCAGCCGTCGAGGGCGGCCTCGTCCTCGCGGGTGATGTCGTACACAGCGACGAAGACCTGCTCGATCGGGTCCTCGACGATCGTGGAGAGGGCGCCGTCCCAGCCGTGCTCCTCGCCGCCGAACGTGAGCCGCCAGCCCTGTAGCCAGCCCGTCGTCGAGAGCGGGGAGTGCGGGCAGCGCTCGCCCATCCGGACGGGATCGAGGTTGGTCCCGTAGGCGGCGTACAACGTCACAGCCAGAGACTAATGGGCGAATAGGGATGAGCCGGACATCTCAGTAGGCTGGAGGCCGTGAGCCACTTCAACCTCCTCGTCCTCGGTGCCGGCCCCGGTGGGTACGTCGCTGCCATCCGCGCCGCTCAGCTCGGCCAGACCGTCGGCATCGTCGAGGAGAAGTACTGGGGAGGCGTCTGCCTCAACGTCGGGTGCATCCCGTCGAAGGCGCTGCTGCGCAACGCGGAGATCGCGCACATCATCACGAAGGAGAAGGACGTCTTCGGGATCAGCGGCGACGCGACGATGGACTTCGGCAAGACCCACGCGCGCAGCCGCGGCGTCGCCGACGCCAGCGCCAAGGGCGTCCACTACCTGATGAAGAAGAACAAGATCCAGGAGATCGACGGCTGGGGCACGCTCAAGTCGCCGACCGAGATCGAGGTCGACAACGCGGGCAACAAGTCGACGCACACCTTCGACAACCTGATCATCGCGACCGGCGCCAAGGTCCGGATGCTGCCGGGCATGAGCAAGAGCGCGAACGTCGTGACGTACGAGGAGCAGATCCTCGACGACCAGCTCCCGAAGAGCGTCATCATCGGCGGCTCCGGCGCGATCGGTGTCGAGTTCGCCTACGTGCTCGCCAACTTCGGCGTCGAGGTCACCATCGTCGAGTTCCTCGACCGGATGGTCCCGACCGAGGACGCCGACGTGTCGAAGGAGCTGCTCAAGCAGTACAAGAAGCTCGGCGTGAAGGTGCTCCTCTCGACCAAGGTCGAGAACGTCGAGGACACCGGCAGCGGCGTCAAGGTCACGGTGAGCAAGGACGGCAGCAGCGAGGTGCTCGAGGCCGACCGGATGCTCGCGGCGTTCGGCTTCGCACCGCGCATCGACGGCTACGGCCTCGAGAACGCCGGCGTGAAGGTCTCCGACCGCGGCGCGATCGAGGTCGACGCGCGCGGCCGCACCAACGTCGACAACGTCTACGCGATCGGTGACGTCACCGGGAAGCTGATGCTCGCGCACACCGCCGAGGCGATGGGCGTGGTCGCCGCCGAGACCATCGCCGGCGCCGAGACCGTCGAGATCAACTTCGACATGATCCCGCGGGCAACGTTCTGCCAGCCGCAGATCGCGTCGTTCGGCTACTCCGAGGAGCAGGCCAAGGAGAAGGGGTACGACGTCAAGGTGTCGACGTTCCCGTTCTCGGCCAACGGCAAGGCGCGCGGCATGGCCGAGGGCGTCGGCTTCGTGAAGATCGTCGCGGACGCGGAGTACAACGAGATCATCGGCGCCCACATGATCGGCCCCGAGGTCACCGAGCTGCTCCCGGCGCTCACCCTCGCCCAGCAGTGGGACCTCACGGCCGACGAGGTCGCCCGCAACGTGTTCGCGCACCCGACGCTGTCGGAGGCGATGAAGGAAGCCGTCGAGGGCATCGCCGGCCACATGATCAACCTCTGAGGCCAGCAGGCACCGAGCTTGCGAGGTGGCTGCGTCGGCCGAAGAGGTCGAGTAGCCGCGCGGCTGAGGAACGAAACCGCGACACGGCGTATCGAGACCCAGTGAGACGAAGAGGAACCCCATGAGCACCGAACGCGTCGTCATCATCGGCGGCGGTCCCGGCGGCTACGAGGCCGCGCACGTGGCCGCTCAGCTCGGTGCCGACGTCACCATCGTCGACAGCGACGGGGTCGGCGGCTCCGCGGTCCTCACCGACTGCGTGCCGAGCAAGACCCTGATCGCCACCGCCGAGGTGATGAGCGAGCTCTCGGAGGCCTCCGAGCTCGGCGTGAGCTTCCTCGACAACGAGGGCGACGCCGCGACCTCGATCCGGGTCGACCTGGCGAAGGTCAACGCCCGGGTCAAGCAGCTCGCCACCGACCAGTCCTCCGACATCGAGCGCCGGCTGACCCGCGACGGGGTGAACATCGTCCACGGCCGCGGCCGCCTCGACGGACCGGGCCGCGTGGTCGCCACGTCGGCCGACGGCACCGAGCAGACGCTCGACGCCGACGCGATCCTGCTCGCGACCGGCGCCGCACCGCGCACCCTGCCGACCGCGCAGCCGGACGGCGAGCGGATCCTCACCTGGGAGCAGGTCTACGACCTCACCGAGGTGCCGACGAACCTCATCGTCGTCGGCTCGGGCGTCACCGGCGCGGAGTTCGCCAGCGCCTACCTCAACCTCGGCATCCCGGTCACGCTGGTCTCCAGCCGCGACCGCGTGCTGCCGGGTGAGGACGCCGACGCGTCGGCCGTGCTCGAGGACGTGCTGAAGCGCCGCGGCATGAACGTGCTCTCCAAGTCCCGCATGGAGTCGGTGACCCGCACCGGCGACACCGTGACGGTCACGCTCACCGACGGCCGCACCGTCGAGGGCTCGCACTGCATCCTCGCGCTCGGCTCGATCCCGAACACCGCCGACATGGGCCTCGAGGAGGCCGGTGTCGTGCTCAACGACGGCGGTTTCGTGTACGTCGACCGCGTGTCGCGCACGGCCGCGCGCGGGGTGTACGCCGCGGGTGACTGCACCGGCGTCCTGATGCTCGCCAGCGTCGCGGCGATGCAGGGCCGGATCGCGATGTGGCACTTCCTCGGTGACACCGTGCACCCGCTGGACCTGAAGAAGGTCTCGTCGAACGTGTTCACCGCGCCCGAGATCGCCACCGTGGGCTGGTCGCAGCAGGCGGTCGACGCCGGCGAGATGCAGGCCGAGGTCGTGATGCTGCCGCTGTCGGGCAACCCGCGCGCGAAGATGCAGGGCGTCCGCGACGGCTTCGTGAAGCTGCTCTGCCGTCCCGGCACCGGCATCGTCGTCGGCGGCGTGGTCGTCGGCCCGCGTGCCAGCGAGCTGATCCACCCGGTGTCGATCGCGGTCGCGGAGTCGCTGACCGCCGACCAGCTTGCGCAGGCCTTTACCGTGTACCCGTCGATGAGTGGCTCGATCGCGGAGGCTGCTCGCCGGCTCCACCACGTCTGACCTCTCGGGAGGCCCCATGCTCGGCCGGCTTGCTGCTGCCACCGTGACCGCCAGCGTCACCGTCCTCGTCGCCACGGCGGCGCCGGCGATCGCCGACGAACCGGTCGACGTCCCGGACGGCGCGACGATCACCATCGACGGTCGCGGCGCCGGCCACGGTCGCGGGATGTCGCAGCAGGGCGCCCAGCAGGCCGCCGAGGATGGCGTCGGCTACCGGCAGATCCTCGGGTTCTACTACCCGGGCACGGACCGGGGCACGGCGGCCGGGCAGGTCCGGATCTTCCTCAGCAGGGGCGACCTGGACAACACCGTCCAGGTCCACCCCCAGCGCGGTCTGACGGCACGTGCGGGGGCGAAGAGCTGGGACCTCACGAAGGCGAAGCCGCGCGCCCAGCGCTGGCGGATCGTCCCGAAGGGGGACGCACGGAGCGTCCTGCAGTACCGCCAGGCCGGCTGGCACGCCTACCGCACCGTCTCCGGCACGCTGCAGTTCGCGGCGAAGGGCAAGCCGATCACGCTCGACACCCAGACCGGGCCGGCGCGCTACCGCGGCCTGATCCGATCGGTGCCGTCGAGGCCCGGCAACCGGATGGCGATCAACGTGCTCCCCATGGAGAGCTACCTGCGCGGCGTGGTCCCGGCCGAGGTGGTCGCCTCCCAGTGGCCGCAGCAGGCGCAGCGCGCCCAGGCGGTCGCCGCGCGCAGCTACGCGGCGCTCAAGCGGTCGACCCGCCAGGACAAGCCGTACGACCTCGACGACACGATCGGCTACCAGCGGTACCTCGGCGTGGACCGCGAGTGGCCCGCCTCCGACAAGGCCGTGGCCGCCACCGCCGGTGAGATCCTCACCTACGACGGACAGCCGGCGTTCACCGAGTTCACCGCCAGCAACGGTGGTTGGACGGTTGCCGGCGACGAGCCGTACCTCATCGCGCAGGAGGACGCCTGGGACGACGACACCTGGGGCCCGGTGGACTTCACGGACTCCGAGATCGAGGGACACTGGCCCGGGCTCGGCGACCTGGAGCGCATCGAGATCACCAGCCGCGACGGGAACGGCGCGTGGGGCGGCCGGGTCCTCTCCGTCACGCTGACGGGCGACGAGGGAGCCGAGACCCTCGAGGGATCCGAGTTCTACGGTGAGCTCGGCCTGCAGTCGGACTGGCTCACCCTGACGGTGCACTGAAACTACAGATCTGTAGTTACCCCTGTTTCGTTGCGGGGCCGCTGTGACGGGTGATGCGATTGGTCCATGCGCGCGCTGACGGTCCTGCTCTCCGCCGCGCTCGCAGCGACGCTGGCCTCGACCCTGGGCCTGGCCACGCCGGTGAGCGCGGCGGCCGCCGACGACTGGTCGGTCCCCGCCGACGCGACCGTGACCATCAAGGGGCGCGGCTACGGCCACGGCCACGGCATGTCGCAGTACGGCGCCGAGGGCGCGGCCCGCGCCGGCCTGACCTACCGCCAGATCGCGGAGTTCTACTACCCCGGCACCGCCTGGGGGAGGAGCGCTCGCGGCATCACGGTCCTGCTGAGCGCCGACACCACCGACGACCTCGTGGTCCGGCCCCGGTCGGGCCTGACCGTCCGGGACACGGCCTCCCAGGAGCGGGTCGCGCTGCCGGACAACGGCGCGGTCCGGTGGCGGGTCGCAGTCGGTCGCGACGGGGTCAACCGGGTCTCCTACCAGCTCCGCGGCTGGCACCCGTGGCGCGAGCTGAAGGGCCAGGGGGAGTTCTACGCCAGCAACGAGCCGATCACGCTGGTGACCCCGTCCGGCGAGCGCGCCTACCGCGGTCGACTCCGGATCGGCGTGACCTCGTCCGGTGACCGGGTCACGGTGAACGCGCTCGACATGGAGAGCTACCTCAAGGGCGTCGTCCCGCTCGAGATCCCGGCGCTCTGGAGCGCCCAGGCGGTCCAGGCGCAGGCGGTCGCGGCCCGCACCTACGCGTCGTACGAGCGCAAGCACCCGCGCTCGGCGGCGTACCAGATCTGCGACACCTGGTCCTGCCAGGTCTACGGCGGGTACGACGCCGAGCACCCCGCCTCGAACCGTGCCGTCGAGGCGACCGCGCGCCAGATCCTCACCAGCGGCGGCGCGCCCGCATTCACCCAGTTCGGCTCGAGCAGCGGCGGTTGGACCGCGGCCGGCGGGATGTCCTACCTGCCCGCCCAGCGCGACCCGTACGACGGCTGGTCCGGCAACCCGGTGCACCTCTGGTCGCTCAAGGTCGACGACAGCAGGCTCGAGCAGGCCTGGCCGGCGATCGGCGACCTGCGCCGGATCACGGTGACCGACCGCGACGGCAACGGCTACTGGGGCGGACGGGTCAGCCGGCTGGTGCTGCGCGGCACCAAGGGCAGCGTGGCCGTCTCGGGCGACACGTTCCGCGCCGTCCTCGGCCTGCGCTCGACCTGGGTGACGTTCAGCGTCAGGTGACCGGCAGGCTGAAGTAGAACGTCGCGCCGACGTCGCGCTGACCCTCGGCGCGCACGGACCCGCCGTGCCGCTCGACGATCCGCGCCACCGACGCCAGCCCCAGGCCGGTGCCGGGGAAGTCCGTCTCGGCGTGCAGCCTCGTCATCGGGCGGAACAGGCGTGCGGTCTCGGCCGCGTCGAAGCCGGCGCCGTTGTCGCGCACGAAGAACGTGCTCAGCGCCGGACCGGCCTCGGCCAGCCCGACCTCGACGAGGGACTCGGGCTTGCGGCCGGAGTACTTCACGGCGTTGCCGATCAGGTTCTCCAGCACCATCCGAGCCAGCGTCGGGTCGGCGACCGCGTGCATGCCGTCCTCGACGTCGACCCGGATGACGCGCTCGGGCTGACTGACGACCAGGTCGGAGCCGACCGCGCGCGCCAGCGCGGTGATGTCGACCGGTGCCGGCTCGAGGTCGCGGTTGGTGACCCGGTAGAGCGCGAGCATCTGGTCGATCTGCTCGGCCATCCGGCCCCCGGCCTCGACCAGGGTCTCGGCGAACGCGCGGCGCTTCTCCTCGGGGAGGTCGTCGTCGGCGATCAGCTCGGCGTACCCCATCATCGCTCCGAGCGGGCTGCGCAGGTCGTGCACCAGCGTGTAGATGGCCGACTCGAGCTCCTGGGCGCGCGCGGCCAGGTCGTCGCGCTCGTCGCTGCGGCGCGTGATCGCGCTGCGCAGCTCGAGGTTCTCCAGCGCGACCGCGGTGCTGTTGGCCAGCACCTGCAGCATCCGCACCTCCTCGATGGAGGGCTCGTGGTGCTCGCTCCAGTACGCGCCGAGCGCGCCGACCGGGTCCGACGTACGGATCGGCGCCATGCAGAGGCTCTTCACGAACGTCGGCCGGTAGGCGTCGAGGGGCACGCGCACGTCGTGGTAGATGTCGGGGATCGCGACCGGCTGCTTGTTGAGCATCGCCCAGCCGCTCACGCAGGACTCGAGCGGGAAGCGCCGACCCTTCCAGAGCGGCTCGATGGCGTCCTCGTCCGCGTAGAAGCAGTGGCCGTCCTCGCGCAGCACGAACGTCGCGCCCTGCGCCCCGAGCATCTGGCGCACCGTGGTCGCCACGATCTCGGTGACCCGGTCCATGCTCTGGGCGGTCGAGAGCTGGGCGACCGTCCGGGTCAGGAGGCCGCCCGGGCTCGACTCGGACATCGGCATGACGCAACCCCACCTGGACTCGGCAGCCCGTTCCGCACGGACCGTGGAGCCATTATCGCCGGCGGATGGTGCCGATCGCGATCAGCGGCCGGAGCAGCAGCCCGGCGACGAGCGCCCAGAAGGCGGCGCCCACCCCGAGGATCGTGACGCCGGAGGCCGCGATCACGAAGCAGATGACGGCGGCCTCGCGTCCGTGCTCGTCGGCGAGCGCCCCGGCCAGCGACGCCGCCAGGGTGCCGAGCAGCGCCAGGCCGGCGGCCGCCTGCATCACGTCGCCGGGAGCGGCCGCGACCAGCGCGGTCAGGGCACCGCACGCCAGCGCGAGCACGAGGTACGTCGCCGCCGAGGACACGGTCGCGATCCAGCGGCGGTCGCGGTCGGGGCCGGCCATCGGCCCGGCGTTCATCGCCGCCGTGATCGCCGCGAGGTTGATCGCGTGGCCGCCGAACGGAGCGCCCGCCAGGGTGCCCACGCCGGTGACCGTCATCGTCTCCCGCCACGGGACGTCGTACCCGAAGCTCTTCATGATCGCCAGGCCGGGCACGTTCTGCGAGGCCATGGTGACGATGTAGAGCGGGATCGCGAGGCTCACCACCGCCTGCGCGGTCCAGTGCGGCGTGGTCCAGGTGAGCGAGGGGACCAGGTCGCCCGCCGACACCGACGACCCGGCGGACACGACCACGACGAGCAGGGCGACGGCCAGCGCGACCGGCACCGCCCAGCGCCGGGAGATCAGGTGCATGACCAGCCAGGCGAGCACGACGGGACCGACGTACTTCGGCGAGTCGGCGAGCCCGATCACCGGCTCGAGGCAGATCGGCAGCAGCACGCCCGCGAGCATCGCCCGCGCGAGCGAGGGCGGGATCCGCGCGATCAGGTCACCGAGCGCCGGCACCAGGCCGGTGAGCAGGATCAGCACGCCGGAGACGACGAACGCCCCGACCGCGGCCGCCCAGCCTCCGGTGACCGCGCCCGTGGAGAGCAGCAGGGCCGCACCCGGCGTCGACCAGGCGAGCGTGATCGGGGTGCGGTACCGGAGCGCGAGCCACAGCATGCCGAGGGCCTGCGAGACGAAGACCGTCAGCAGGCCGGACGCCGCCTGGGCGGGCGTGGCGCCCACCGCGGTGAAGCCGGCGAGGACGACGACGAACGAGCTGCTGGAGCCGACGATCGCAGCGACGATCCCCGCAGCGACCGGGGTGCCCTCGTGCTCGCTCAGGACAGCACCAGCACCAGGTCGCCGCCCTCCACCGCCTGGGTGCCGGACAGCGCGAGCCGCTCGACGGTGCCGCCCACCGGTGCGGTGATCGAGGCCTCCATCTTCATCGCCTCGATCGTCGCGACCGTGTCACCGGTCGCGACCGTGTCGCCCTCGGCGACCAGGATCGTCACCACGCCCTGGAACGGTGCCGCGACCTGGCCGGGCTTGGAGGTGTCGGCCTTCTCCGCGACGGCGACCTCGGACGCGACGCTGTGGTCGCGCACGTTGACCGGCCGCAGCTGGCCGTTGAGCGTCGCCATCACGGTGCGGATGCCGCGCTCGTCGGGCTCGCCGATCGCCTGCACGCCGAGGATGAGCGTCTTGCCCTCCTCGATCTCGACCTCGTGCTCCTCGCCGTTGCGCAGCCCGTAGAGGTAGTCGCGCGTCGGCAGCACCGAGATGTCGCCGTACTTGGCGCGCGACTCGGTGAACTCGCGCGTCGGGCCGGGGAACAGCAGCTCGTTGAGCGTACGGCGACGGGTCGGGCTGCCGCCCGCGAGCCCGTCGCGCTGCTCCTCGGTGAGCTCCTCGGCCGGCGGCTTGTGGGTGCGGCCCTCGAGGGCCTTGGAGCGGAACGGCTCGGGCCAGCCACCCGGCGGGTCGCCGAGGTCGCCGCTGAGGAAGCCGATCACGGAGTCCGGGATGTCGAACTTCCCGGGGTTCTCCGCGAACTCCTCCGGGTCGGCGCCGACCGCGACGAGGTGCAGCGCCAGGTCGCCGACGACCTTCGAGGAGGGCGTCACCTTCACGATGTTGCCGAGGATGTCGTTCGCCGCGGCGTACATGTCCTCGATCTGCTCGAACTTCTCGCCGAGGCCGAGCGCGATCGCCTGCTGGCGCAGGTTCGACAGCTGGCCGCCCGGGATCTCGTGGCGGTAGACGCGACCGGTGGGCGAGGGCAGGCCGGACTCGAACGGCGCGTACACCCGGCGGGTCGCCTCCCAGTAGGGCTCGAGCGCGGAGACCGCGGCCAGCGACAGCCCGGTCTCGCGCGGGCCGTGGTCGGTCGCGGAGACCAGCGCGGAGAGCGACGGCTGGGAGGTGGTGCCGGCCATCGGCGCGGTGGCGGCGTCGACCGCGTCCACGCCGGCGTCGATCGCGGCCAGCAGCGTCGCGAGCTGGCCGCCCGGGGTGTCGTGGGTGTGCAGGTGCACCGGCAGGTCGAAGTTCTCCCGCAGCGCGGTCACGAGGGTGCGCGCGGCCGGGACCCGCAGGAGGCCGGCCATGTCCTTGATCGCCAGCACGTGCGCCCCGGCCTCGACGACCTTCTCGGCCATCCGCAGGTAGTAGTCGAGGTCGTAGAGCTTCTCGTCGGGGTTCGACAGGTCGCCGGTGTAGCAGAGCGCCACCTCGGCGATCGTCGAACCGGTCGCGCGGACCGCCTCGATCGCGGGCCGCATCTGCTCGACGTCGTTGAGCGCGTCGAAGATGCGGAACACGTCGATGCCGGTGGCCGCGGCCTCCTCGACGAACGCGTTCGTCACGTCGGTCGGGTACGGCGTGTAGCCGACCGTGTTGCGGCCGCGCAGCAGCATCTGGAGACAGATGTTCGGCACGGCCTGGCGGAGCGCGGCCAGCCGCTCCCACGGGTCCTCGGCCAGGAAGCGCAGCGCGACGTCGTACGTCGCTCCGCCCCAGGCCTCGACCGACCACAGCTCGGGCGTCGTACGCGAGACGTGGCCGGCGACCGCGAGCAGGTCGCGGGTGCGGACCCGGGTCGCGAGCAGGCTCTGGTGCGCGTCGCGGAACGTCGTGTCGGTGACCGCGACGTCCTTGCGCTCGCGCAGCCGCCGCGCGAACTCCTCCGGCCCGACCTCCAGCAGCAGCTGGCGGGTGCCGTCCGGTGCGGGCACGGTGAGGTCGACCGAGGGCAGCTTGCCGGCCGGGTCGAGGCTGACCGGCGCGGCGCCGTGCGGCTGGTTGACCGTGACGTCGGCGAGGTAGCTCAGCAGCTTGCTGCCGCGGTCGCCGGTGCCGCGGGCGAGCAGCAGCTGCGGGTGGGTCTCGATGAAGGACGTGGTGACCCGGCCCGCGGTGAAGTCGGGATCTGCCAGCACCGCCTGGAGGAACGGGATGTTCGTGGAGACGCCACGGATGCGGAACTCCGCGACCGCGCGCCGCGCCTTCTCGACGGCCTTGTCGAACGTGCGCGCCCGGCAGGTGAGCTTGGCGAGCATCGAGTCGAAGTGCGCCGACACCTCGGCGCCGGTGTAGGTCGTACCGCCGTCGAGGCGGACGCCGCCGCCACCGGGGGAGCGGTACGTCGTGATCACGCCGGTGTCGGGGCGGAAGTTGTTGGCCGGGTCCTCGGTGGTGATCCGGCACTGCAGCGCGGCGCCGCGCAGCTGCACGGTGTCCTGGGAGAGGCCGAGGTCGTCGAGCGTCTCGCCGGCGGCGATCCGCAGCTGCGACTGGACGAGGTCGACGTCGGTGACCTCCTCGGTCACGGTGTGCTCGACCTGGATCCGCGGGTTCATCTCGATGAAGACGTAGTTGCCGTGGGGGTCGAGAAGGAACTCGACGGTGCCGGCGTTGCGGTAGCCGATCTCCTTCGCGAAGCGGACGGCGTCGGCGCACATCCGGTCGCGCAGCTCGGGGTCGAGGTTCGGAGCGGGCGCGATCTCGACGACCTTCTGGTGCCGCCGCTGCACCGAGCAGTCGCGCTCGAACAGGTGCATCACGTTGCCATCGCCGTCGGCGAGGATCTGCACCTCGATGTGCCGCGGGTCCACGACGGCCTGCTCGATGAAGACCGTCGGGTCACCGAACGCGCCGTCGGCCTCGCGCATGCACGTCTCGATGGCCTCGCGCAGACCCGCGGGGTCGTCGACGCGGCGCATGCCACGACCGCCACCACCGGCGACCGCCTTCACGAACAGCGGGTACGGCAGCTCCGTCGACGCCTCGAGCAGCGCCTCCACGTCGGTCGACGGGTCGACGCTCGCAAGGGTCGGTACGCCGGCCGCCTTCGCCGCCGCGATCGCCCGCGCCTTGTTGCCGGTCAGCGTCAGCACGTCGGCGCTCGGGCCGACGAACGTGATGCCGGCGTTCGCGCACGCCTCGGCGAGCGCGGGGTTCTCCGACAGGAACCCGTACCCCGGGTAGACCGCGTCCGCCCCGGCGCGCAGCGCCACGGCCACGATCGCCTCGGGGTCCAGGTAGGCCCGGACCGGGTGGCCGAGCTCGCCGATCTGGTAGGCCTCGTCGGCCTTCAGCCGGTGCTCGGACCAGCGGTCCTCGTACGGGAACACCGCGACCGAGCGGGCGTCGAGCTCGTACACAGCGCGGAACGCTCGGATCGCGATCTCGCCACGGTTGGCGACGAGCACCTTGGAGAACATGGGGCCACGCTATAAGGAGCCCGCGTCGGGCCCGCGCGGCCGCTGCCCCGCGAGACGAGACCCGACGTACCGGCCCGCTCCCGGAGCCGCGAGGTTAGGCTGGCCGCCGGGTTGACGCGTGCGGTGCACGCCGAAGGGGAGGAAGTCGAGGATGCGCCGTTCTCGGGTTGTGCCGGGCATCGTCATCGGTCTGCTGGTCGCGGTACTGCCGGCGGCGGGTGCCGCGGGACAGGCGGCAGTGCAGACAGCGGAGCCGGTCGTGACGGACTACTCGCTGTACGGTCCACCGGACGTCACGGCAGCGAAGCAGCCGGTCAGCGGCGTCGCGTCCGCGTTCGCGGCCTCGAAGGCCGACTGCTCGGCCAAGGCGGCGCCGGTCGGTGGCGCGAACGCGTCGACCGTGGAGACCTACGTTCCCCCGGTGGGCCTGTTCCCGGGGCTCGACGAGCCGCAGGTGTTCCGGTACCGCATCGGCAGCAGCAACGGCGCGGCCGCGACGCACGGCCAGGGCCCGCGGGTCACGGTCGCCAACCCGGAGACGCTGACGCAGCTGTCGATGGACATGGCCGTCCAGAACGTCGACTCCATGGACGTCAACGTGCTGGCGTGGGTCCCGGTCGGTCCCGACCACTACTGGCTCGGCATCGGGCGCAGCTGGATCGGCACGCCCGTCCAGGGTTGGCGCACGGTGGACTTCTCCGGCCACGTGTACGACTGGACGGAGATGGTGAACGGGAGCGAGGGCGCCCACTACGTCGGCGCCAGCCTGCAGAACTTCGCCACCGCGCACCCGAGCCTCGGATCGGCGACCCTCCAGATCCAGCTCGGCTGCTACAACACCGACTCCGATGCGGTGGTCATCGCCGACCACCTCCGTGTCGGGACGGCCGCCAAGGCCGTGGACTTCGACTTCGAGGGCTACTACCTGCGGATGACGTCGGGCGCGGCCCGGTTCAACGGGAGGGTCGGAACCCGCGCGACCGTGTACGCCGACCTCCAGGTCGCCTACCTGGCGAAGGGGATGGGCGCACCGGACCCCGCCCGCACGTTCGGTCTCCTCCGCTGCCGGAGCAACGGCAAGCGCCTGGTCCGCTGCGAGGACACCGGCAGGCAGGCGCGGATGAACGTCGACGGCACCCGCGTGTCGTTCAACCTGATCCCGCAGCCGAAGTACTTCTACGTGCCGCGCTACGACGGCGACGCCGCGTTCGTTCCCTCGGAGGCGGCCCGCGGCTGGACCTTCTACGTGCACCCGACCCTGACGCTCCAGGCATCGAGGGCGAAGCCGATGGTCGGTGACACCGTCACCATCTCCGGTCTGGCCCGGCCGTGCATGGGCAAGGTGAGGGTGGACCTGCAGGTGCTGGTGCAGAAGAAGTGGCGCAAGATCGCGTCCGTGAAGACGGGCTGCAAGATCCGCGGCCTGCAGCAGGGCCGCTGGGAGTACGGCTTCCGCTACCGGCCGAACGTCCCCGGCACGCACACGCTGCGGGTCTTCGTCCACCCGGGCGGCGGCTACGTCGCAGGCGCGTCCGGCAAGGTCGTGCTGAAGGCCCAGAAGCGACCGGTGCGGAACGAGTCGCCGATCGACTCCACGCCGCAGGAGGACCCGCCGGGCACGCCGACGACCGGTGGCGGGAACGGCGGCGGGCCGCCGGGACCGCACGGCCGACAGGGCGTCACGGCCCGGAACGTCGGGTCGTTGCTGCTCAGGGGCTGACGGTCGCGCTCTGCGAGCCGATGCGGATCGTGGCGCTGGTCGCCTCGTAGACCGACAGGCCGTCCTGCAGGCGGCCGCGGCCGTCGTCGTCGACCTCGACCTTCTTGGTGCAGCGGGCGGTGCACGGGTTGGGAGAGCCGGTGAGCTTCGCGGTCAGGGTGCTGCCGGGTCGGTAGCCGGACACGACGATCGCGTAGGTGTGGCAGCTGTAGCTGCCGTAGGCCGGGCACCCCTCGGGCGTCTCGGGCAGGTCGAGCGTCGTGGGCCTGCTCGTGTCGCACAGCCTGGTGGCCGGGCCCGTCGTGCTGCCACCCTCGCCGTCGGCCACCAGGCGGACCCGGGCGCAGGCCTTCGCCCCGCCGAGCTCCTGGTCGCCGATCGGCACCGTGAACCTCTGGGCCGCGGTCTCCCAGCCGGCGTCGGTCTGCACCTGCCGGGTGTACTCGACGCCCTCCTCCGCCCGGAAGCCCGAGGGCGCCTGCATCTGGAAGGTGACCGCGCGGTACGCCGGTGCCGAGCTCAGCTTCATGGCCGGTGGAGCCGGCGGCGGGTCGACGGGAGCAGCGGACGGGGTCTCGGACACGCTCGGGGTGGCGGCGGCATCAGCGACGTCGGCCTCGACGTCGTCGCCGCTCGGACGCATGATCACGAAGAGGATCGCTGCCAGGGCGGCGATGCCGACCAGGGCCGCGATCAGCGGCTTGCGGGAGCGACGCTCGGCCTCGTCCGGTGAGGCGGGCGGCTGCGCCGGGTCGGCCGGCGGCGGCGCCTTGAGGACGGTCTCCGTGTCGGTCACCGACGGGGGTGCGGGCTCCGGGGCATGGGCCCTGGTGTGCTCACCGGCCGGCACCTTGATCACGGTCGCGTCGCTCTCCGGGTGCTCCCGGAGAACCGCTCGGAGACGCTGCTCGAGCTGGCGCGGGGTGGGGATCCGCTGCGCGGGGTCCTTCGCGAGCGCGTCGGTCAGGATGGCGTCGATGGCTCGGTCGAGAGGGTCGTCGGTGCCGAGCTGCGGGATCGGCCCGGACTTGTGCGCGGACATCACCTGGAAGTCCGTGCCGGAGTACGGCGCCTTCCCGGTCAGGCACGCCCAGAGCAGGCAGCCGATCGAGTAGACGTCTCCGGCGACGGTCGCGGGCAGTCCGTCGTGCCGCTCCGGCGCCATGTACGCGAGGCTGCCGATCAGGGACCCGGTCACGGTGTGCCCGCCCGTCCCGTCGGTGGCGATGCCGAAGTCACACATGTAGGGGAGGAGGGCGTCGCCGCGCTTCCAGAGCAGCACGTTGCTGGGCTTGACGTCACGGTGGAGGACTCCGGCGTCGTGTGCGTCCTGGATGCCCTCCGACACCTGGGCGATGAGCCGCACGGCGGCGGTCCGCGACAGGGGCCCGTGCTGCGTGAGGTGCGCGCTCAGGTCACCGTCCTTGAAGAACTCGGTCACGAGGAAGGCGCTGTCGCGCTCGCTGCCGTAGTCGTGGACCTTGACGATGTGCTGCGACCGCACCTTGGCGAGCAGCGAGGCCTCGCGCTCGAAGCGCGCCCGGTAGTCGTCGGCGTCGGCCAGGCCAGGTCGGACGATCTTCAGAGCGACCGAGCGGCCGAGGCGCTCGTCGTGGGCTTCGTAGACCACGCCCATGCCGCCGTGACCGATCCTGCGCACGATCCGGTACCGGCCGAAGTGCTCGCCGGTATGCGGATTCTCGTCCAACACGCCCTCCCGTGCCGTGGCTTCCCAACGACCCTGAGGTTAGTGGACGTCAACGACCGATGGTCACGCCGACCGGGTGGAACGCCGGACGGACCCGACCCGCGGGCGGTGACTGCGACAGCACCTTGCCGCGCTTGTCGGGCGTGGTCGTCTTGCGGTGGACGTTGCCGAGACTGCAGTTCGCCCACTCGAGCTCGACCCGGACGGCGGGGAGCCGGAGGCCACGCAGGTACGGCACCAGGCAGCCGGTCTCGTCGCCGCTCTCGGCCTGCGCGCTCGGGACGGAGAGCAGGGTGACGGCGAGGACGAGAGCCAGGGTCAGCCCGGACCTGCGACTCGATGCGCTGCGCTCGGACATGCCTGCCCCCTCTCGGATGTGCCGGAGGCTACGCCCAAGTCGCGGTTTCCGCAGGCGACTCGACCAGGAACTGCGCGATCAGGTCCGGGTCGGCCGAGTGGGCCAGACCGGTCGCCATCGGCTCCGGTACGTCGAGCGCGGTCACCGCCTGCCGGCCGCCCGAGGTGGTGGCGACCAGCGTCGCGAGCCCGGCGCGTCGTTGGAACCACGTCGAGCGCAGGTTCCACCCGATCACGCCGTCGGTCTCCAGCGCGTCGCGGCGCCGGTTCAGGCTGCCCGAGCGGACCACGACGTGGCCGGCCACGAGCGCGTGCCCGAGAGCACGGGCGCGGTCGGCCGCGAGCGCGACCGCGACGGGCAGGCCGAGGGCGGCCACGGCCGGCGCCCAGAGGGGGAGGTCGGCGAGCGGCACCAGGATGGCGGCGACCACCAGCACCAGGACGGCGGGTCCGACGGCGCGGGTGTAGCGCCGGGTCCGTGCACGCGGGCCGTGCGCGAGCAACGGGGCCTCGAGCGGGTCGGGAGTGTGCAGGACCTCGCCGGCCGCACGGTGCACGACGGCCCGCGGCGCGGGCGGGACCAGCAGCGCGCTGCCCGAGGTGTTCTGCTCCAGGCCGGTGACGATCGCCCACGCGCGGCCGCCGCCGGCCAGCCGGAGGCCGAGGGGCTCGCCGACCGAGACGCCGCGGACCCGCTCGTCGTCGAGCGTGGTCTCGCGGGTGGTGAGCAGCCCTCGGGTCAGGTGCCACGCGCCGCCGCGGATCGATCCGGTGTGGCTCAGCCGGAAGCCCCAGTTGTTCACGACGTACCCGCCGATCGACAGTCCCGACACCACCACGGCCAGGCCGATCACCGCGACCGGGATCGCGATCCACACCGACCACCCGGCGGCGTCGTCCGCGAACCGCTCGGGGTGCAGCCGCTCGAACCCGTTGAACGTGTTGAGGACCTGGGCGGCCACGCCGAGGACACCGGCGGTGATCACCAGGCCGGTGCTGGTGAGCGGGGCGAACCGCACCCACGACGGGTCGAACACCAGCACCGCCTCAGCGCTCTCGACCTCGGGCGTCGTGTGCTCGCCACCGAGGTGCAGCAGGTCCGCCCGCAGCCGTCGCGCCTGCTCGACCGGGAGCCCGTCGAGGTCGATCCGGTCCTCGTCGCCGCCGGACGTCGTACCGGTCCCGATGCGGACGCTGGTCAGCCCGAGCAGCCGGTGGACGGGCGGCGCGGTGATGTCGACGGTGCGGACCCGGTCGAGCGGCGTGGAGAGCACGTGCCGGTTCAGCAGCCCGCGGCGCAGCTCGATCCGGCCGGTGGTGATCCGGTAGCCGGTGGTGAAGTAGCGCAGCACACCGAGCGCGACGGGCACGGCGATGCCGATGATCTGCCACCAGTCGCGTCCGCCGTTGGTGGCGCTGCCCGCGATGAACAGGGCGATCAGCGCGGGGAGGAACCGGACGAACTCCCGGACCGGGTAGATCAGCAGCATCCGCGGATCGAGGCGCTGCCAGTCCTTCACGTGGCGTCCCCGGGCGCGCTGTCGGCCATCAGCGTGAGCTCGTCGACCAGCTGCAGCGCGCGGTTGCGGTCGAGACCCTCGATCTCGAGGGCGCCGGCGGCCGAGGCCGTCGTGACGGTCACGGTCGACAGCCCGAACAGCCGCGCGATCGCCCCCTCGGCGTGGTCGACGGTCTGGATCCGCGACATCGGCGCGATCCGGCGCTCGCGGGCCCACCAGCCGGTCTGCGTGTAGACCGCGGTGCCGGTGACCTCCCAGCGGTGCACGGCGTAGCGCCACTGGGGTACGACGGCGACGTACGCCGCCGACACGAGCGCGAGGAGCGCTACCGCCCACCACGGCACCGGCAGCCAGTCGGTGACCGGCCCGGCGACGGCCACGGCGACGGTCGTGACCAGACCCTCGACCGCGGCGACCGTGGCCCACATGAGCCGAGCCTTCGGGCTGACCCGCTGGCTCGGTTCGCGCATCTGCATGCAACCGACCCTAGGGTCTGGGCGTCTAGGAGGTATGAGCGCACTCGGCCCGATGTCCGCTGCCCTCCTCGTGGCTGCCCTCCTCCCCGCCCACGCGGCGCACGCGGCGCACGCGGCGCACGCGGCGCCCACGCCCACCTGTCAGGGAGAGGCGGCCACGATCGTCGGCACCGGCGGCGACGACTCGCTCCGCGGGACACCCGGCGACGACGTGATCGTCGCGCTGGGCGGCGACGACGTCGTCGTCGCCCGTGGTGGAGACGACCTGGTCTGCGGGGGCGACGGCTCGGACACGTTGCGCGGCGGCCGCGGCGCCGACCGGCTCCACGGCGAGCGCGAGGCTCTGCACGTCGATCGGGGCGGCCGCTGGCTCGAGCCGGACCTCCTGGACGGTGGTCCCGGTGACGACCACCTCGACGTGGGCGGCGACGACCGGTCCGCCGGCGTCACCTACGGCGGCAACGGCATCCTCGACTACCGCGACGGTCGGGCCGCGATCACGCTCGACCTGGACGCCGGGACGTCGTCCGGGCAGGGCGACGACACGCTCGTGGCCGCGGCGGGGTCGGGCTGCGACGGCCCGGACTGCTTCGGGGTGGCGGTCTACGGCTCGGCCTCGGACGACGTCCTGCTCGGCAGCGTGGCCAACGACGTCCTGCTCGGCAACGAGGGCGATGACGTGATCGACGGCCGCGGCGGTGCCGACGAGCTGCGCGCCGGGATGGACGGCGTCGAAGGCCCTGCCGACGCCGACGTCGTGAACGGCGGCGACGGCGACGACGTCCTCGCCTCCTTCATCGGGCGCGACGTGCTGAACGGCGACGCGGGGGACGACCAGGTGCTGGCGATCGGCGGTGGGCCTGCGGAGGCGTACGGCGGTCCGGGTGACGACGAGCTCGTCGTCGAGCTCTCGCGGCGCCCGGGCTTCGCGATCGACGGCGGGGCGGGTGCCGACGACGGGCAGGTCTGGGGACCGGGCCGGATCGGCGGTGGCGGGCGGCCCGGTGCCGCCCGGGTGCTGATGGCCGAGGAGAGGGTGGTCGCCGCGGGCGTCGAGTGGGGCGCGATCGCCGGGCTCGAGAGGCTCCTGCTCGGCGCGAACGTCGCGTGGGACTACCGCGGCACCGACGCGCGCGACGTGGTGGACTCGGCCGGCACGTCGCTGCGGGCGTGGACCTACGGCGGCGCCGACGTGGTCCAGGGGACGCCCGGATCCGATCGGATCGATGCCGGTGCCGGCACGGACCGCGTCTCCGGCGGCAACGGGCGCGACCGCTGTCTGCACGCCGAGCGCGTGCAGGGATGCGAGCGGATCAGTCCTTGAGCTCGCAGATGACCGCGCCGTTGCCGACGGTCTGGCCGACCTCGGCCTGCAGGCCGGTGACGGTGCCGGCCTTGTGGGCCTTGAGCGGCTGCTCCATCTTCATGGCCTCGATGACGACCACGGTGTCGCCCTCGGCGACGGTCTGGCCCTCCTCGACGACGACCTTGACGACGGTGCCCTGCATCGGGCTGGTGACGGCGTCGCCGGACGCGGCCGCGCCCGCCTTCTTGCCGCCGGCGCGCTTGGCCTTCCCCTTCGACCCCGCGCCCGCGGCCGTCCCGGCGGCTAGGCCACCGAGTCCGCCGGGCAGCACGACCTCGAGCCGCTTGCCGCCGACCTCGACGACGACCTTCTGCCGCTCGCCGGCCTCCTCCGCCTCGGCGGTCTCGCCGCCGTACGGCGTGATCTGGTTGTCGAAGTCGGTCTCGATCCACTGCGTGTAGACGTCGAACGACGTGCCGTCGCCGATGTAGGCCGGGTCGCGGACCACGGCCTGGTGGAACGGGATGACCGTCGGCATGCCGTCGACGACGAACTCGTCGAGCGCGCGGCGCGAGCGCTCCAGCGCCTGCGTGCGGTCACGGCCGGTGACGATCAGCTTGGCGATGAGGGAGTCGAACGAGCCGGGGACGGTCTCGCCGTTCTCGTAGCCACCGTCGACGCGGATGCCCGGGCCCTGCGGCGGGCTCCAGGCGGACAGGGTGCCGGGGGCGGGCATGAAGTTGCGGCCGCCGTCCTCCGCGTTGATGCGGTACTCGATCGAGTGGCCGCGGATCTCCGGGTCGTCGTACCCGAGCTCCTCGCCGGCGGCGATGCGGAACATCTCGCGCACCAGGTCGATGCCGGTGACCTCCTCGGACACGCAGTGCTCGACCTGGAGGCGGGTGTTGACCTCGAGGAACGAGATCGTGCCGTCCTGGGCGACGAGGAACTCGCAGGTGCCGGCGCCGTAGTAGCCGGCCTCGCGCAGGATCGACTTCGACGACTCGTAGAGCCGGTTGATCTGGTCGTCGGTCAGGAACGGCGCGGGCGCCTCCTCGACGAGCTTCTGGTTGCGGCGCTGCAGCGAGCAGTCGCGGGTGGAGACCACCACGACGTTGCCGTGCTGGTCGGCCAGGCACTGGGTCTCGACGTGGCGCGGCTTGTCGAGGAACTTCTCGACCAGGCACTCGCCGCGGCCGAAGGCGGTGACCGCCTCGCGGACGGCGGACTCGAACGCGTCCGGGATCTCCTCGATCGTGCGGGCGACCTTGAGGCCGCGGCCGCCACCACCGAAGACGGCCTTGATCGCGACCGGCAGGCCGTTGGCCTCGGCGAACCGCACGACCTCGTCGGCGTCGGCGACCGGGTCCTTGGTGCCGGGGGCGAGCGGCGCCTGGGCCCGCTCGGCGATGTGCTTGGCCTTGGCCTTGTCGCCCAGCGCCTCGATCGCGGCCGGCGGCGGGCCGATCCAGATCAGGCCGGCGTCGATCACGGCCTGCGCGAAGTCGGCGTTCTCGGCGAGGAAGCCGTAGCCCGGGTGCACGGAGTCGGCGCCGGACTTCTCGGCGACCGCGATGATCTTGGCGATGTCCAGGTAGGAGTCGGCCGGGGTGGCCCCGCCCAGGGAGTGGGCCTCGTCGGCGAGCCGCACGAACAGCGCGTCGCGGTCGGGCTCGGCGTAGACCGCCACGCTGCCGATCCCGGCGTCCTTGCAGGCGCGGATCACCCGGACGGCGATCTCACCTCGGTTGGCGATCAGGACCTTCTGCAACGGCTTGCTCTCGGGCACTACCCCTCCTGCTTCCAGACGTGACGGATCATCGCGACCCGCCCGGCAGGGTATCGCCAGCGGGCGTCGCACGGGCCCCGGTGTCCGTGTGGCCCATCTCGCACCAAGCAGATGTTTGGTCACCTCACCCTTTCGGACCGATCCTCGGCCAACGCTCAGGTCGGGCGCGGAACCGGCCGATCGGCGGGGTGTGACCCGTGCAACTGACACCTCGACCGCCGGTGAGGCCCGTGACCTCGATGCCCTCGCCGAGGCGGTGGACCGATCGTTCGCCGTCATCGAGTTCCAGCTCGACGGGACGGTCATCACCGCCAACCAGAACTTCCTCGACCTGATGGGCTACCCGCTGGCCGGGGTCCGTGGGAAGCACCACCGGACGTTCTGCACGCCGGAGTACGCCGAGTCCTCGTCGTACGACGAGCTGTGGGCGCGGCTGCGCTCGGGCGCGTTCGTGCAGGACCAGTTCCTCCGGGTCACCCGCGAGGGACGCGAGGTGTGGCTGCAGGCGACGTACAACCCGGTCCTGGACGACGAGGGCAACCCGGTCAAGGTCGTCAAGATCGCCCAGGACGTCACCGAGGCGAAGCGCATCGGAGCCGAGCACGTCGGCAAGATGGCGGCGATCGAGCGCGCCCAGGCGGTCATCGAGTTCGACCTCGAGGGCCGGATCCTCACGGCGAACCGCAACTTCCTCGACGTCGTCGGCTACTCGCTGCCCGACCTCCAGGGCAAGCACCACAAGATGTTCGTCGACCCGGAGTTCGCGCAGACCCAGGAGTACGCCGACTTCTGGGAGCGACTCGGCGCCGGGCAGTTCGAGGCGGGGGAGTACCGCCGCTTCGGCAAGGGCGGCCGCGAGGTCTGGCTGCAGGCGACGTACAACCCGATCCTCGACGCCAAGGGCGCTCCGATGAAGGTGGTCAAGTTCGCCACCGACGTCACCGCGACCAAGCTCGCGAGCGCCGAGGTCCAGGCCCGGGTGGACGCGGTCGACCGCGCGCAGGCCGTGATCGAGTTCGACCTCGACGGCCTGGTCGTCCACGCGAACGAGAACTTCCTGCGGACCCTCGGCTTCTCGCTGCGCGAGATCGTCGGCCAGCACCACAGCACCTTCTGCGACGACGAGTACACCCGCTCGGTGGAGTACCGCGACTTCTGGATGCGCCTGGGCAAGGGCGAGGTCATCGCCGGCCGCTTCCACCGCAAGGGCAAGTACGGCCGCGACGTCTACATCCAGGCCACCTACAACCCGGTGCTCGACCTGGCCGGCAACGTCGTCAAGGTCATCAAGTACGCGTACGACGTGACCATCGAGGTCGACCGGGAGCAGCGCATCGACGTCGGCACCCGCGACATGACCGAGTCGGTCCGTGAGCTCGCGGGCTCGATCACCGAGATCGCGACCCAGTCGAACACGGCGACCGAGCTGGCCGCCGAGACGCACGCGAACGCCGAGCAGGGTGTCGAGGCGCTGCGCGCCTCCATCGAGGCGATCACGCTGATCCAGAAGTCCTCGGCCTCGATCAGCGACATCGTCAAGGTGATCGGCGAGATCGCCGGCCAGACGAACCTGCTGGCGTTCAACGCCTCGATCGAGGCCGCCCGCGCCGGCGAGCACGGCGTCGGCTTCTCGATCGTCGCGGGTGAGGTCCGCAAGCTGGCCGAGCGCTCGTTCGAGGCCGCCCAGCAGATCGGCCGCCTCATCGAGGAGTCCGCGGAGCGGGTCGACCAGGGCTCGAAGGTCTCCCAGCGCGCGGAGGTCGCCTTCGAGCGCATCGTCACGAGCGTCTCGCGCACCAACGAGGCGATCCGCACGATCTCCGCCTCCACGCGGGTTCAGCAGGAGGCCTCTGCGAACGTGAACTCGCTGATCGACCAGCTCGCCTCCGTCACCAGCGGCGCCGACGGCAGGTGACCCCGTGACGGACGCCGTCTACGGCCTCCTCGGCCTCGGCGAGCTCGATCTCGCGCTGCCGCTCTCGGCGCTGCGCGAGGTGGTGCCGCGACCCGCCGCCCTGGCACCCCTGCCCGTCTCGGCCCCCGGGCTGGCCGGTGCGATGGCACTGCGCTCGATCGTGCTCCCCGTGGTCGACCTGCGCCCGCTGCTCGGCGCTGCCGACCAGGCGCCCGCCGACCAGGTCGTGGTCGTCGTCAGGCACGAGCACCGCGTGATCGGCCTCGTCGTCGACCAGGTGCGGGGTGTGGCTCGCGTCCCGGACGCCGACCTGGTGCCCTTCGCCACCGCCTCCGGCGACCTGCTGGTCTCGCACGCCTTCCTGCTGGGCGAGGAGCGTCAGCCGGTCAGCGTCCTCGACGCGGCCCAGCTGCTCGGCCTCCCCGGGGTGCCCAGCGTCTCCGACGAGCCCGCCGCGGCGGCGGTGGAGGACGCGCGGGCCACCGGCTCGGCGCCGAGCCTCACCCTCGTCCGGTGCGGCGACCAGGTGCTGGCGCTCGACGTCGACGCGATCCACACCACGCTCCCACTCATCGAGCTCCGCCCGTCCGTGCTGACCGCCGGCGACTGTCTCGGAACCACGGCGTTCGGTGGCCGCGAGGTCCCCGTCGTGGATCCGATGACGCTGGTCGGGCTGCCGGCACTCGGGGCCGACGACGTCCGCGCGGGCGTGGTGCTCGACCTCGGGGTCGGGCAGGTGGTCCTGGCCGTCACCGACCTGGTCGAGCTGCGCGCGGCCGGGTCCGAGGTCCTCCCGGTCCCGCGGTTCGCGGCGTCCCGCCCGGACCTCGTGAGCGGCATGCTCGCCCTCGACGACGGCGCCTGCCTCGTGCTCGACGGGCCCGGGCTGCGGAGCGACCGCAGCCTGCTCGCCCTGGCGGCGGTCAACACCGACCTCGACATCGGCTCCGGCGCCGGCGACAGCGCGGACGGGGTCGACCTCACGCGTGCACCGGCGTACGTGACGTACTCCGCGGGCATCGGGCTCGCGACGCCGCTCGATCAGGTCGTCGAGATCCTTCCGCCGCCGACCTCGCTGACCCCGTCCGCCGTCGCCGACGTGCTCGGCACGGTCGTGCACCGCGGCCACGCGGTCCCGGTGCTGTCTCTCGCCCGCCTCCTCGGGCACGAGCCGGCCGAGCCCGGCCCGTCGTCGTGCCTGCTCCTCGTCGAGCTCGGCGACGAGCAGGTCGGGTTCGCGGTCGACGCCCTCGTGGGCATCGAGCCGCGCTCCTGGTCCGACCCGGAGCACGACGGCCGCGGGCTCGTCGAGGCGCGGCGCGCGGTGCAGGACTCGCCCCTGATCCGGCTGGCGGGCGGCACCCGTCTCGTCCCCGACCTCGACCTGCGCGCCCTCGCCCGCGTCGTCGGCCTGACGGACCTCGAGGAGGCCGCGGCATGACGATCCGACAGAAGAAGGAACGATGACCATCGCACCCCTCGGCCGCTCGCTCGCGAAGCTGCGCAGCCACGGCCTGCACGCCCCGACCCGCGAGGACGTACGTCGCGCCCTCGGGCTGGGCGCCACGGAGGACGTCGAGGTCCTCTGGGACCGGGTCTGTGCCGACGCCGAGGTCTCCGCGCACGAGCCCGTCCTCGATCTCGACGAGCTCGACCGGATCACCCGGGCGCTCGTGGACATGGGCGGCCGGCCCGCACTGGTCGGGCGCGCCCAGGCGGTGCGCGTGGCGTCGTACCGCGAGATCGCAGCGCGGGGCAGCGACGCTCCGGCCCCCGGTTGGGACTGGGCGCGCGCGGCCATGGACACGCTGCTGAAGGGCCGGACGCCGCGGCGTGAGCGGCTCGACGAGCTGGTCTCCCTCGACCCGTTCGCCGCGGAGCTGCGCGTGGAGCTGAACCAGGCGGCCGCGCGGATCGCGCAACGCCTCGGTACCGCCATCGGTGGCGTGAGCATCGTGCTGGACGGAGCGCAGTGCTACGTCGGCCGCTACGGCGGCGACCACAGCTGGAGTGCCGACGCCGGTGGCACCCCCATCGAGTGGTCCTACTGCGCGACCAGCGTGCGCACCCGTGCGCCGTACGTCGTCCCCGACGCCGCCGCCGACGTGCTCCACCGGATCAACCCGACCGCCGCCCGCGACGGGGTGCGCGCGTACGCCGGCGCCCCGCTGATCACCTCCAGCGGCGAGGTGCTGGGCAACTGCTGCGTGATCGACGTGGTGCCCCGCGACTTCACCGAGGCCGACATCGCCGTGCTCCAGGAGGAGGCGGCGGCTGTCGTGGCCGACCTCGAGCGGCGGCGCGCGGAGTGCGAGCGCGCCTGAGAGCTGGTGGCGTCGGTGGACGGTGCTGTCGCCGTCGGGCAGGTACGTGACCTTCGAGGCTCGCTCCGCTCGCCTTCCTCCACTACCGATCCCTCCCTTCGTCACCCCGCTGGTTAACAAACGCTAACCAAACCGGTTAGGGTGCGGCCATGACGTACGAGCTGTCGCGAGAGCACGAGGAGTTCCGCCGTTCGGTCCGCGAGTTCGCGGAGGCCGAGATCGCGCCGCACGCGGCGCAGTGGGACCGCGAGCACCACTTCCCGGTCGACGTCGTGCAGAAGATGGGTGCTCTCGGGCTGTTCGGCCTCACCGCGCCCGAGGAGTACGGCGGCATGGGGGAGGACGGTGACTTCACCAGCCTCTGCGTCGCGATCGAGGAGATCGGCCGCGTCGACCAGTCGATCGGCATCACGCTCGAGGCCGCGGTCGGTCTCGGCATCAACCCGATCCTCGAGTACGGCACCGACGAGCAGAAGCAGGCGTGGCTGCCCGACCTGGTCGCCGGCAGCGCCCTCGCCGGCTTCGGCCTCACCGAGCCCGGCGCCGGCTCCGACGCCGGAGCGACCAAGACCAAGGCGGTCCTCGAGAACGGCGAGTGGGTCGTCGACGGTGCGAAGCAGTTCATCACCAACTCCGGCTCCTCGATCACCAGCCTGGTCACCGTCACCGCCCGCACCGGCACCCGCGAGAACGGCACCGCCGAGATCAGCACGATCATCGTGCCGAGCGGCACGCCCGGCTTCACCGCCGAGAAGGCGTACGACAAGCTCGGCTGGCACGCCTCCGACACGCACCCGCTGACGTTCGAGGGCGTGCGCGTCCCCGAGGCCAACCTCCTCGGTGCGCGTGGCCGCGGCTACGCCCAGTTCCTCGCCACCCTCGACGACGGCCGGGTCGCGATCGCGGCCCTCGCCGTCGGCTGCATCCAGGCATGTCTGGAGATGAGCGTCGCGTACGCCGGCGACCGGCAGACGTTCGGCGGCCCGATCGGGCGCAAGCAGGGTGTCGCCTTCCAGATCGCCGACCTCGAGGTGATGCTGCACGCCAGCCGGCTGCTGACCTACCGGGCCGCGGCGATGAAGGACAGGGGCGCGCCGATGAAGGACTTCAAGCAGGCCGCCGCCGTCGCCAAGCTCTACGCCACCGAGTCCGCGGTCACCGCGACCCGGATCGCGACGCAGGTCTTCGGCGGCTACGGCTTCATGGAGGAGTACCCCGTCGCCCGGTTCTACCGCGACGCCAAGGTGCTCGAGATCGGCGAGGGCACGTCGGAGGTCCAGCGGATGCTCATCGCGCGGGGCCTCGGTCTGCCGGTCGAGTAGCCGCGGCGCGGACCGGTCATGGCGAGCGGATAGCCTCTCCCCATGTCCAACCGGTGGCGTCGCGTCTTCACCGAGGCGTACCGGTTCCTCGCCGTCGGTGGCGTCGCGACCATCGTCGCGGTCCTTCTCTTCAACTTCCTGGTGCACGGGTTCCACACCGGCTGGGAGGCGCCGTTGGCCGGGCAGCCGTACTTCGCGTTCGTGATCGCGAACCTGGTCGGGATGGCGATCAGCTATCGCGGCAGCCGCAGCTGGGTGTTCAAGGACCGCCCGCCGCGCACCGCCGACGGCGGCCGGCTGATGTTCGTGGTGATCAACCTGGCCACGATGCTGATCCCGATCGCGTGCCTGTGGATCAGCCGCAACGTGTTCGGGCTCGACGACCCGTACTCCGACAACGTCGCGGCCAACGTGATCGGGCTGTTCCTCGGGATGGTGGCGCGGTTCTACCTGTTCCGCACCCTGGTGTTCCAGAAGCCGGTGGTGCTGGCGGAGCTCAAGCAGCACCCGCTGCAGGTCTTCGAGCTCGCCGAGCTCGACCTCGAGCCGCTGGACCCGCCGGTGGACCTCAGCGGGGAGCCCACAGCTCCGTCCACGAGTGACCCAGCTCGGCCACCAGCTCCCTGACCAGCGGCAGGCTCACGCCCACCACGTTGTGGTGGTCGCCCTCGATCCCGGTCACGAACGCGCCGCCCAGGCCGTCGACGGTGAACGCCCCGGCGACGACCAGCGGCTCGCCGGTCGCGACGTACGCCGCCACCTCGTCGTCGGACACGTCCGCGAAGTGCACCGTGGTCGACGCGGTCGCGGCGGCGACGCGGCCGGTCGCGGTGTCGCGCAGCGAGTGACCGGTCCGCAGCACCCCGGAGCGCCCGCGCATCTGCTGCCAGCGGCGTACCGCCTCCTCGGCGTCGTCCGGCTTGCCGAGCGCGACGCCGTCGAGGTCGAGGACGGAGTCGCACCCGAGCACGAGGGCGCCCTGCGGGATGTCGTCGCGCGCGGCGACCGCGGCGCACTTGAGCTCGGCGAGCTGGAGGGCGAGCTCGGCCGGCGGCAGCCCGTCGAGCTGCGACTCGTCGACGCCGGACACGATCACGACCGGCTCGATGCCGGCGTTGCGCAGGGTCTGCAGGCGGGCGGGGGAGGCGGAGGCCAGGACGAGGGTCACGCGGTCGATTCAAGCAGGGGGAGCGCGTCGCCGAAGGCGCAGGTCGTGAGACTCGCGAGCGGGTGCTCGGGCTCGAGGTGCTCGAGGGCCCGCATCGACATCATCACGTTGAGCAGCATGCCGTGCGCGATGAAGTCGCGGACCTCGTCGTCGGGCCAGCCGGTGCGCTGGATGGTCGTGAAGACCTTGCCCATGCAGGTGCGCGCGGCGGCCGCGATCTCGTCGGTCCCGCCGGCGGAGAAGCCGTGCATCATCACCTGCAGGAAGTCGTTGTCCTGGAGCAGCTCGGTGTAGGCGATCCCCATCCGGTCCTTGTCGTCCTCGCTGGTGGCGTCGAACGGCCCGGCGTCGAGCACCCCCTCGAACGCCGCGTTGATGCGGTCGGCCGCGCGCTCGAAGACCGCGAGGAACAGGTCGAGCTTGGTGCCGAACATGCGCACGACGTACGGCTGGGAGACGCCGGCCTCCTTGGCGACCGCGTCGGTGCTGGTGCCGTGGTAGCCGCCCTGGGCGAACGCCCGCGTCGCCGCCTGCAGGATCAGCTCCCGGCGCTCGTCGGCGGACATCCGGGTGGCCTTCTCGGCATTCATGGTTGACATGTTATCAGTCGATTACTTAATGTCCTTCAGGTAAGTAATCATTCGATGCCTTCTTCTGGAGTTCCGATGACCACACTCGATGCGCCCCGTGCCCCGGAGGTTGACGTCGCCGCTCCCCGACCCCGCCGGGTGCCGGTGTGGCTGGCGATCGTGGCGGCCTCGCTCCCGATGTTCATGGCCACCCTCGACAACCTCGTGATGACCAGCGCGCTGCCGGTCATCCAGCTCGACCTCGGCTCGTCGGTGAGCGAGCTGTCCTGGTTCATGAACGCCTACACGCTCGCGTTCGCGACGTTCATGCTCCCGGCGGCCACCCTCGGCGACCGCCTCGGCCGGCGCCGGGTGATGCTCGCCGGCATCACGGTCTTCACGCTCGCCTCGATCGCGTCGGCCCTGAGCACCACGTCCGAGGCGCTCATCGCCGCCCGCGCGGTCCAGGGCGTCGGCGCCGCGGCGATCATGCCGCTGTCGCTGACCCTGCTCGCCGCCGCCGTCCCGCCAGCGATGCGGGCCGCGGCGATCGGCATCTGGGGCGGGGTCAGCGGCCTCGGCGTCGCGCTCGGCCCGGTGATCGGCGGCGCGGTGGTCGAGGGCGTCAGCTGGGAGGCGATCTTCTGGCTCAACGTCCCGGTCGCGCTGGTCGCCGTCCCGCTGCTCATCGTCGCCGTCCCCGAGTCGCGCGGCGCCTGGCAGCGCCTCGACCCGGTCGGCACGCTGCTGCTCGGCGGCGCCGTCTTCCTCGGCATCTGGGGGATCGTGCACGGCAACGACGACGGCTGGAGCGACCCGCGGGTGCTCGGCCCGCTCGTGCTCTCGGCGGTGCTGGTGCCGGCGTACGTCCTCTGGGCGCGGCGCCGGGAGTACGCCGTCCTCCCGCTGCGGCTGTTCCGGTCGCGGAGCTTCTCGGTCTCGAACGTCATCGCGCTGTTCTTCACGCTCGGCATGTTCGGCACGGTGTTCCTGCTGTCGCAGTACCTGCAGATCGTCCAGGGCTACAGCCCGCTCGATGCCGGGCTGCGGACGCTCCCGTGGACGGCGGCCCCGATGGTGGTCGCCCCGATCGCCGGTCTGCTCGCACCCCGCGTCGGACTGCGGCCGCTGCTGTTCGTCGGCCTGGTGCTGCAGACGGTGTCACTGGTGTGGTTCGCGGTCCTCACCGAGAGCGCCGCGGGATACCCGTCGTTCGTGGTGCCGCTGCTGATGGCCGGCGTGGGCATGGGTCTCACGTTCGCGCCGATGGCGACCGGCGTCCTGGAGGGCCTGCCCGAGGACGACTTCGCGATGGCGAGCTCGGCCAACTCCACGATCCGCGAGTTCGGCGTCGCGCTCGGGATCGCGCTGCTGGTGGCGGTTTTCCTCGCCAACGGCGGCGCCCTCAGCCCGACCGGGTACGACGGGGCCGTCGGGCCGGCGATCCTCACCGGCGCCGCCGCCGTGGCGGTCGCCGCGGTCGCCGCGCTGTTCGCGCCCGGTCGCGGAAGGAGCCACGCGCCTCGGGCATGATGGCGCGGTGCCTGCGCCGTCTCGTCCACGACTCCTGACCGCCGGCGTCCTCGTCGCCCTCGCCCTCGGCCCGTTGGCCGGGTGCTCGGGCGACGAGCCGGCGGGGGACGAGCCGCCGGCCGACGCGCAGGCGATCAACCCGTTCGCGGACCGGGCCGGCTACGCCGACCCCGACTCCCACGCGGCGCAGGCGGCGGCCGCCGCCGACGAGTCGTCGAAGCCGGTGTTCGCCCGGCTCTCGAACGTCCCTCAGGGCATCTGGCTCACGCCGGAGGAGTACCCGGCCGGCTCCGTCGGCCCGTTCGTCGCCGGGATCGTGGCCGCGGCCGACGAGGCCGACCAGGTGCCGACGTTCGTGATCTACGGGATCCCGGACCGCGACTGCAGCGGCCAGTTCTCCGCCGGCGGCCTGCCCGCCGCGCAGTACACCCCGTGGGTGGCGGAGATCGCCGCCGCGGCCGGCGCGGGCGAGCGCGCGGTCGCGGTCGTCGAGCCGGACGCGCTCGCCTCCGCGCTCGAGTGCGACAACCGCGGCGAGCGGGTGCGGCTGATCGGCGACGCGGTCGCCGAGCTCAAGGAGGCGAACGTGACGACGTACGTCGACGGCGGCCACTCGAACTGGATCGCGCCGGCCGACCTCGCCGACCTGCTCGAGCAGGTCGGCGTCCGCGACGTGCGCGGGTTCGCCACCAACGTCTCGAACTTCCAGACCGACCAGGACGAGCAGGCGTTCGCCGAGGAGCTCAGCGCGATCCTCGGCAGCGCGCACTACGTGATCGACTCGGGACGCAACGGGGTGGGCGCCACCGACGAGTGGTGCAACCCGCCCGGTCGCGCGTTCGGCACCGAGCCGGTCGCGGCGGGCGAGAACGATCCCGAGCACCAGGACGCCTACCTGTGGGTGAAGCCGCCGGGCGAGAGCGACGGCGATTGCGGTGGTGGACCGCCGGCCGGCGACTTCTGGCCGGAGCGGGCTCTGGAGATGGCCACGACGTCCGGTTGGTGAGACAAACGGATGGATCGGGTCCGGTAGCGGCGCGCTGGGGTGGTCGGTGC
This sequence comes from Nocardioides sp. SR21, assembly GCF_022761125.1. Lineage (GTDB taxonomy): Bacteria > Actinomycetota > Actinomycetes > Propionibacteriales > Nocardioidaceae > Nocardioides. The sequence continues at coordinate 77,548 of NZ_JAKWJR010000002.1, forward strand.
AACGCGACTGACACACGTCGTTGTTAACATCTGCCACATGCAACCTGGCAGCGACTGGGTGGCCGTCATCATCGAGGACGACCCCGACGTGCGCGATCTCATCGACATCGTGCTGACCCAGTCCGGATTCCGTACTGTCGTGACCGAGAACGGTCCCGCCGGTGTGGAAGCCGTTCGTGAGCACAACCCGCTGGTCACCACGCTCGACGTGAACATGCCCGGGATGGACGGCTTCGCGGTCGCCAAGCGGCTGCGGGAGTTCAGCAGCACGTACCTGATCATGATCACCGCGCTCGCCGACGAGATCGACGTCGTGCAGGGCTTCGAGGCCGGCGCGGACGACTACCTGGTCAAGCCGTTCCGGCCGCGCGAGCTGCGCGCCCGGGCCGACTCGATGCTGCGCCGCCCGCGTGCTCGCTACGACTCGCCGACCGGCTGGGTCGAGACCGACGAGCCGCAGCCGATGCAGGAGGAGCCTCGCGAGGAGTCGTGGGCCGCGGTCGCCGCACGCGACCTGGCCGCGAACGCGCCGGTCGCGCCCCTGCACGCCGAGCCCCGGTACGCCGAGCCGCAGTACCAGCAGCCTCCGCCGCCCGTGCCGCAGCCGGCGCAGTCGATCCAGCAGCCGGTCCAGCCCATCCAGCAGCCCGCGCCGGTTGCCCAGCCGGTGGCCCAGCCGGTGGCCCAGCCCGCGCCGCAGCCGGTGGTCCCGTCGCAGCCCGTGTACGTCGACCACGCGGCGCCCGGTGCGCCCGAGGTCCAGGGCGGCTGGGTCCGCTTCAACGGCCTGGCGCTCAACGGCGAGACCCGGATGGTCACCGTCAACGGCGCCGCCGTCGACCTCACCCGCACCGAGTTCGACCTGCTCGCGTCGCTGCTCAGCACCGGCCGCCGCGTGCGCAGCAAGGCCGACCTGGTGCTGACGATGCGCGGTCAGCAGTACGTCACGTCGTACTTCGTCAACGAGGCCGACAAGCGGTCCGTCGAGGTGCACATCGCGAACCTGCGTCGCAAGATCGGTGACGACGCTGGCACCCCGAAGTTCATCGAGACGGTGCGCGGCGTCGGCTACCGGCTCGCCGACGCCGCCTAGCTCGGCCTCGGTGGCCGAGTAGCGAGCGCCAGCGAGCGTTGTCCTCGGTGGTCGAGCAGCGAGCGCCAGCGAGCGTCTCCTCGGTGGTCGTCTCCTCGGTGGTCGAGTAGCGAGCGCCAGCGAGCGTATCGAGACCACCGTTGCGATCTCGATACGCCGGTCGCGAGCTCGTTCCTCGCTCGCGCGGCTACTCGAGACCCACTGTTGCGATCTCGATACGCCGGTCGCGAGCTCGTCCCTCGCTCGCGCGGCTACTCGATCTGGCTGCCGGGTCCCGGCCTTCGCAAGCTCAGGCCGGGGCAGCTCAGGCCGGGGCAGCTCAGTTCGCGTTGACCGGGATCGACTCGGCCACCGTGGGCGTGTCGCTCGGGAAGATCGCGATCGGGACCGTCTGCTTGATGACCTTCTTGTAGTACTTGTTCGACCCGGCGCGCTCCTCGATCCACACGGTGGCCGCGAAGTGCAGGTCGATGCCCTTGGTGTCCTTCGAGGTCGGCCGGATCGCCTGGTTGCGCAGCTCGAAGGCACCCTTCGGCGAGGTGATGAGCATGCCGTACTTGTTCGACAGCGGCTCCGGGTCGAAGGTGACGTTCTTGGCGATCGCGTCCAGCGCGTAGGGCTCCTCGGAGCTCGTGCCGCCGCCGACCAGCTTCACCGTCGAGGTGACCTGCATGCGGTCCAGCCACACCTTGCGCTTGGTCTTGAACGGGTCGCGGATCTCCTGGTCCAGGTCGTAGGCCTGGAACGTGAAGGAGAAGTACTTCTTGCCCTTCGGGTACCACTCGTTGGTCCGCGGCGTCGACTTCGTCGGGTACAGCGTGTAGACGAAGTCCATCCCGTTGACGTCGATGTGCGACTGGAACGTGCCGTCGCGGGTGAACTGCGACTCGTACGGCGTGGGTGCCGCGCTCGGCGTCGCCGAGGACGACGCCGACGGTTCGTCGGAGCTGCTGGTCAGGTTGTCGATGGCCGAGCAGCCGGTGAGGGCCGTCATCGCGGCGATCAGGGCAGCCGTCGCCACGGCGACGCGAGTGCGGATCATGGGTCTTCTCCTGGGGAAGGGACGTGAGGGTCAGGCCTTGAAGCCGCGGTAGCGGCGCATGACCTTGATCAGCATCCACGCGGTCTGGAGCACGGTGATGACGCCGAGGATCGGCCAGCCGACGGCCAGCAGGTCCGACTGGAGCGAGATGGGCAGCTGGACCCAGATCGCGGCGGACGCGGCGAACGCGATCGCCAGGGCGAGGAAGGGGTACATCCACGCGATGCCCTTGCCGCGCTCGGCCTTGGCCTGGGCCGCCCAGTTGTCGGTCTGCTGGCGGCTGAAGAACTTCAGCCAGGCGCGCACGAAGTGGCCCATCCGGATCCACATGTACAGCTCGGCGGGGAACAGCAGCAGCGCGAACAGGTAGTCGCGCTTGTTCACGAACTCCATCGATCTCGCGACCCGGAAGTTCAGCAGGATCGCCGCGGCCGGCGGGATCAGCCACCAGCCGCTGAACACGAACGCGCTGATGCTCAGCGAGCCGGCGAGCAGCAGCAGGAACATGAAGCGGGTGATGATGTTGATGACCATCGACATGTGCTCGAACCAGCGCAGGCGCAGGTTCGGGTGGAACGGCTGGCCCTTGGTGTCGCCGCGCTGGCCCGGCCACATCAGGTCGATGGCGCCGAAGTTCCACTTCACCTGCTGGGCGTCCAGCGAGCGGAGCGTGGTCATGCCACCGACGTGGGCGCGGGCCCGCGCGCTGATCTTGGTGAGGTAGCCGGCGCTCTTGATCTGCAGCGAGAGCAGGGAGTCCTCGACCTCGCTGTCGTTGACCCACGGCGTGCGCTGGTGGCTGTCGCGCAGCACGTCGCGCAGCGCCTTGGTCGAGAAGATCGAGAACTGGCCACCGAGGACCGCCATGTTGCGGCCCTTCAGCAGGTTCTGCATGTTGAACGCGGAGAACTGCGCGCGCTGACCGGCGATCAGGAACTTCGGCACGACGCCGTCGAGGGCACTGTCGTCGATCGAGTAGATCGCGGAGATGCCGCCGATCCGGTCGTCGCTCGAGATCTCGCCGACGAGGTGCTCGACGGCGTCCGGCTCCGGCGTGGTGTCGCCGTCGACGCCGAGCAGGTAGTCCATGTGCTCGACGAGGGAGTAGCCGTAGTTGAGCGCGCCGACCTTCTTGTCGGGGTTCTTGCCGATGTCGTGGACGTAGACGATCGTGCTCTGCTCACCGGTCGCGGTCATCCGCGTGTGCGGGCCGGCGTAGTGGCTGGCGATCTCGACCGAGTCGTCGGAGGTGTTGTTGACGATCAGGTGGATGACGTCGGGCAGGCGCGTCTGCTGCAGCAGCGAGTCGAGCACGCCGGCGATGGTCTCCGCCTCGTTGTACGCGGGGATGATGCACCCGACGGTGGGGCGGTACGTCGGCAGGGCCTCGATCTCGTCGTAGGGCTCCGGCGCGTACTGATCCGCAGTGCGGATGAACTCCTCGCGATTGGTGTCCATGTGCTGCGCTGTCACCAACTTCTCCCATCAGGGGTGCGTCAACTGATACGCACCAGCCTGGGCGAGTGGGATCAAGCCGACACACCGAGAACGCCAAAGATTCCCCAAAGATCTTGCGGGGTGAAGTCTAGACCACCGGTGCTGTTACGCCTGTGACAGGAGTCGATTCTTGAGGCTTCTAGCGAGGAAGCCCGCTGGAGCGCCAGCCGCCCGGTCCGTGGGGAAGCGTCCGCCGCACCTTGCGGTGGTGCGCGCTCCACTCGGCGGTACGCCGCGGCGGCGCCTCCTCGGCCGGCCTCAGGGAGCCGAGCACGGCCACCAGTGCCGCGACCTCCTCCGGGGTCGCGTCGCCGCGGACCACCCGGAGGAACGGCTTCCCCTGCTCGCTGGGCTGGTTCTCGGCGTCGCTCACAGCGGGATGTTCCCGTGCTTCTTGGCCGGCAGGATCTCGCGCTTGGAGCGCAGCAGCCGCAGGGAGCGGACCACCTCGACGCGGGTCTCGTGCGGCGAGATCACCGCGTCGACGTACCCGCGCTCGGCGGCGATGTAGGGGTTGGCGAGCGTGGTCTCGTACTGGTCGATCAGCTCGGCGCGGCGGGACTCGACGTCACCACCGTCGTCCTGGATCGCCTTCAGCTCCTTGCGGTACACGATGTTCGCCGCGCCCTGCGCGCCCATCACCGCGATCTGCGCGGTCGGCCACGCGACGTTGATGTCGGCGCCGAGGTGCTTGGAGCCCATCACGTCGTACGCGCCGCCGTACGCCTTGCGGGTGATGACGGTGATCAGCGGGACGGTGGCCTCGGCGTAGGCGTAGATGAGCTTCGCGCCGCGGCGGATGATGCCGTTCCACTCCTGGTCGGTGCCGGGCAGGAAGCCGGGGACGTCGACGAACGTCAGGACCGGGATGTTGAAGGCGTCGCAGAAGCGGACGAAGCGCGCGGCCTTCTCGGAGGCGTCGATGTCGAGGGTGCCGGCGAACTGCATCGGCTGGTTGGCCACGACGCCGACCGAGCGGCCCTCGACGCGGCCGAAGCCGACGATGATGTTCGGCGCGAACAGCTCCTGGACCTCGAGGAACTCCTGGTCGTCCAGCACGGTCGTGATCACGTCGTGCATGTCGTAGGGCTGGTTCGGCGAGTCCGGGATGATCGTGTCCAGCGCCCGGTCGAGGTCCGAGAAGTCGGTGTCCGCCGGGTCGTCGTACGTCGGCGACTCGTCGAGGTTGTTCTGCGGGAGGTACGACAGCAGCGCCTTGACGTACTCGATCGCGTCCTCCTCGTCCGAGCCCATGTAGTGGGCGTTGCCGGACTTGGTGTTGTGCGTACGCGCGCCGCCGAGGTCCTCCATCGAGACGTCCTCGCCGGTGACGGTCTTGATGACGTCGGGGCCGGTGATGAACATGTTCGAGGTGCCGTCGACCATCACGGTGAAGTCGGTGACCGCGGGGGAGTAGACGTGGCCGCCCGCGCAGGAGCCCATGATCATCGAGATCTGCGGGATCACGCCGGAGGCGTGGACGTTGCGGCGGAAGATCTCGCCGTACAGGCCGAGCGAGACGACGCCCTCCTGGATGCGGGCGCCGGCGCCCTCGTTGATGCCGATGATCGGGCAGCCGGTCTTGATCGCGAGGTCCATGACCTTGGTGATCTTCTCGCCGTAGACCTCGCCCAGCGAGCCGCCGAAGACCGTGAAGTCCTGGGAGAACACGCAGACCTGACGGCCGTCGATGGTGCCGTAGCCGGTCACCACGCCGTCGCCGTACGGGCGGTTCTTCTCCAGGCCGAACGCCGTGGAGCGGTGCCGCGCGAGCTCGTCGAGCTCGACGAACGAGCCCTCGTCGAAGAGCAGCTCGATGCGCTCGCGGGCGGTCTTGCGGCCCTTGGCGTGCTGCTTCTCGACCGCCTTGGCGGAGCCGGCGTGCACTGCCTCGTCCAGTCGCCGGTCCAGGTCGGCGAGCTTGCCCGCCGTCGTGTGGATGTCTGCCGGAATCTGGGGGGCCTGCGGAACTTCGGTTCCCTCGCCGGGCTGCGCACTCATTCAGGGGCTCCTTGCTGGCACTTGTCTGGACCGTGGGTCAATGTAGTCCCCGTGATCATGGATCTCTCGCGGCGCCCAGCACTCGACCGCCCCGCCCTCGCCGCGCTCGCCCCCGACCTGCAGGTCGAGGTGCTCGACACGACGACCTCGACGAACGCCGTCGCCGCCGAGCGCGCCCGCGCCGGTGCGCCCGAGGGACTCGTCGTGGTGGCCGAGCACCAGACGGCCGGCCGGGGCCGGCTGAACCGCACGTGGGAGACGCCGGCGCGCTCGGCGCTGACGTTCTCCCTGGTGCTCCGCCCGGAGGTCGCGCCGGCGGACTGGCCGTGGCTGCCGCTGCTGACCGGCCACGTCGTCGCGAAGACGCTGCGCGCGGCGGGGTACGACGCGGGCGTGAAGTGGCCCAACGACGTGCTGCTCGGCGACCAGAAGATCGCCGGCATCCTGCTCGAGCGGGTGGAGACCGACACCGGGCCCGCCGCGGTGGTCGGGGTCGGGCTCAACGTCTCGCTGACCGCCGAGGAGCTCCCGGTGCCGACCGGGACGTCGCTGCTGCTGGCCTCCGGTGCCGCGCCGGACCGCACCGCGCTGCTCGTCTCCCTGCTCGGCTCGCTGCGCGAGGCGTACGACGCCTGGCAGGCGGGCGGCCCCGACGCGACGGCCCGGCTGCGGTCGTCGTACGTCGCCGCCTGCGTGACGATCGGGCGCGAGGTGCGCGTCGAGATGCCGAGCGGCGAACCGCTGACCGGGCGCGCCGCCGGCGTCGACGCGAGCGGGCGGCTGGTGGTCGCCGGGGCGACCGGGGAGACGGTCGTGGGCGCGGGCGACGTCGTGCACGTCCGAGCGACCGATCAGTGACCTGATTTAGTGTCATAGTTCACCCGTGGCCATCTCCAACAAGCTCCTGAACCCGGGCGAGAAAGTCATCATCGACACCCGGACGCACGTCAAGGCCCTCCTGTGGCCCCTGGTCTGCCTGGTCGTGCTGCTCGCGGTGGGCACCTACTCGGAGGTGTCGCTCGACAACCGCACGTTCAAGTGGGTGATCTGGGCGGTGCTCGCCGTCGGCATCGTCTGGTTCGTGCTGAAGCCGCTGGTGATGTGGGCGACCGCGACGTACACGTTCACCGACCGCCGGCTCATCACGCGCAGCGGCGTGATCGTCCGGCGTGGCCACGACATGCCGCTGGCCCGGATCAGCGACATCGCCTACGAGTTCGGTCCGATCGACCGGCTGCTCGGCTGCGGGACGCTGGTGATCTCCGACGCCAGCACCCACGGCCAGATCGAGCTGCACGACATCCCGCAGGTCGAGGACGTCCAGCGCAAGGTCAACGAGCTCCTGCTGCAGTCGCACGGCACCCCAGGCGGACATGAAGGGGTCTGACACCCCGGACGAATCGGAGCCCGCGGTCCTCGGCGAGCCCCCGGTCTTCAACGCCTTCGACATCTCGGAGAAGACTGGCGTGGACATCGACGAGGCGCGCCGGCTCTGGCGCGCTCTCGGCTTCCCGACGACCGGGCTCGAGGCGGCGTTCTCGCCGGCCGACGCCGAGGCGCTGACGACGATCCACGAGATCGTCGACTCCGGCCTGATCGACCTCGACACCGCGGTGAACCTGACCCGCGGCGTCGGGCAGACGATGGCCCGGCTCGCCGACTGGGAGGTCGCGTCGCTGTCGCAGGTCATCGACGAGCAGGACGCCACCGCGACCGGTGACCTGCTGCGGGTGCTCGACGAGATGGGCCGGCCGTTCGAGCGGCTGCTGATCTACGCCTGGCGCCGGCACCTGGCCGCCGCGGCCGCCCGTGTCCAGGCGCTGCGCGCCAACGAGGAGGACCTCAACACCGTCCAGCTGACCGTCGGGTTCGCCGACATCGTCAGCTTCACCGCGCTGTCGAACCGGCTCAGCGAGGAGCGGATCGGCGACCTCGTCGAGCTGTTCGAGTCGCGCTGCTCCGACGTGGTGTCGTCCCAGCACGGGCGGGTGATCAAGAGCATCGGGGACTCGGTGCTGTTCGTGAACGACGACCCGATCCGCGCCTACGACACCGCCGACGGGATCATCAACGTCGTCGGCCGCGACTCGCGGATGCCCGACGTCCGCGTCGGCCTGGCCAGCGGTTCGGTCGTGATGCGTCTCGGCGACGTGTTCGGGCCTCCGGTGAACCTCGCGGCCCGCCTCACCGCGGTCGCGCGGCGCAACCGGATGATCATCGACGCGGCGACCGCGGAGCTGCTTCCGTCGGACGAGTTCGAGACCCGGCGACTGCCCGGGCGCCCGGTCCGCGGCTTCGGCGTGGTCGAGCCCGTCGCCGTACGCAGGATTTAGTATCCGCTGCCCCCGAAAGTAAAATTCCTGCCGGTAGTTCACCACGAGGTGCCTCGCGTTCCTACCTTGTGAAGATGATCGAGGTGCAGGACGTACGGCTCGATCCCGAGACACGCCGGACGTGGCGGGGCTCGGAGGAGGTCGTCCTGTCTCGGAAGGAGTTCGACCTCGTCCAGGCTCTGATGGAACGAGCCGGCGACATCGTGAGCCGTGACGAGCTGATGAGGGACGTGTGGCACACGTCGTTCTGGACGTCGTCGAAGACCATCGACGTCCATCTGGGCTGGGTCCGCCGCAAGCTCGGCGACGACAGCAGGCACCCGCGGCTGATCACCACGATCCGTGGTCATGGGCTGCGGTTCGAGACCGAGGACCACACCACCTAGAGTCTGCGTCGTGCTTGCACCGACTCTCGCCGTCATCGGCGGCGGCCAGCTGGCCCGGATGATGGCGGAGCCCGCTGCCGCCCTGGGGCTCCCGCTGCGCCTGCTCGCCGAGGCCGACGGCGTGTCCGCGGCCCAGGTGATCCCCGACCAGCTGGTCGGCGACTACCGCTCGCTCGACCTGCTGCGTGAGGTCACCGCCGGTTGCGCGGTGGTGACGTTCGACCACGAGCACGTGCCGACCGAGCACCTGCACGCGCTGGAGGCCGACGGCATCGCCGTACGCCCCGGGCCGGACGCGCTGGTGCACGCCCAGGACAAGGGCGTCATGCGCGCGCGGCTGGCGGAGCTCGGCGTCCCGTGCCCGCGCAACGCGATCGTCTCGTCGGTCGCCGACGTCGAGGAGTTCGGCTTCCCGTGCGTCCTCAAGACCACGCGCGGCGGGTACGACGGCAAGGGCGTGTGGTTCGTGCGCTCGGCGTCCGACTGTGCCGACGCCTTCGCGTCCGGCGTCGCGGTGCTCGCCGAGGAGCTCGTCGACTTCCGCCGCGAGCTCTCGGCGCTCGTCGCCCGCTCACCGAGCGGCCAGGCGGCGGCGTACCCCGTCGTCGCCTCGACCCAGAAGGACGGCATCTGCCACGAGGTGATCGCGCCGGCGCCGGACCTGTCGCCGGACCTGGCCGGCGAGGCCCAGGAGATCGCGCTGCGGATCGCCGGCGCGCTCGACGTCACCGGGATCCTCGCGGTCGAGCTGTTCGAGACCAACGACGGACGGATCCTGGTCAACGAGCTCGCGATGCGGCCGCACAACACGGGCCACTGGACGCAGGACGGCGCGGTGACCTCGCAGTTCGAGAACCACCTGCGCGCGGTCCTCGACCTGCCGCTCGGCTCGCCGGCGCCGCGGGCTCGCTGGACCGTGATGGTCAACATCCTCGGCGGTCCTGACGCCTCCGTCGGCAGGCTGTACGACGGCTACCCGCACGCGCTCGCCCGCGATCCGTTCCTGCGCGTGCACCTGTACGGCAAGGAGCTGCGCCCCGGCCGCAAGGTCGGGCACGTGAACGCCTACGGCGACGACCTCGACGACTGCCTCGAGCGCGCGCGGCACGCCGCCGCGTGGTTCCGCGGCGACCTGGGAAACGAGAGTGAGTGACATGACCTCTGTCGGCATCGTGATGGGGTCGGACTCCGACTGGCCGGTGATGAAGGCCGCGTCCGAGGCGCTGGCCGAGTTCGACGTGTCGTTCGAGGCGGACGTCGTCTCGGCGCACCGGATGCCCGAGGAGATGCTGGAGTACGGCCGCACCGCTGCCGACCGTGGGCTGTCGGTGATCATCGCCGGCGCCGGGGGAGCGGCCCACCTGCCCGGCATGCTCGCCGCCGTGACCCCGCTGCCCGTCATCGGCGTACCCGTGCCGTTGAAGTACCTCGACGGCATGGACTCGCTGCTCTCCATCGTCCAGATGCCCGCCGGCGTCCCCGTCGCCACCGTCGCCGTCGGCGGTGCCCGCAACGCCGGCCTCCTCGCCGTCCGCATCCTCGCCGCGACGGATCCTTCGCTGCAGCAACGGATGGTCGAGTTCCAGGCCGCGCTCAAGGCCGCCGCCCAGGAGAAGGGCTCCGTCGTCCGCAACGACTCGGCGGGGCGGCGCGTCGGGTTCTAGGGGTATTCCGACCGAAGTCCGGCAGCAGGACGACCGGCAACACCGACCACGACGGTCGACCACGGCGGACCCGACCACCGCAACCACCTCGCCAGGACCACAGCTTGCGGCGACCCCGGATCCGAGAACCCAGGAACCGGCACCGCCCACGAGCCCACAGGCCGCCAGGTCAACGCGATCCGCTCGGACCGTCGGGCGCCACGTGATGCAGCGGACCGGGTTCAATGGGCAGCGTGAACGAGCTCTGGCTGGTGCGGCACGGCAGGACCGAGTGGAGTGCGGCGGGCAAGCACACGTCGCGGACAGACGTGCCGCTGCTGCCGGAGGGGGAGGACGTCGCGCGGTCGTTGGGACCGCGGCTGGCGGACGTGGGGTTCGTGCAGGTGCTGACCAGCCCCCGGGCCAGGGCGCGGCGGACGGCGGAGCTCGCCGGGTTCGCGGACGCCACCGTCGACGGGGACCTGGTCGAGTGGGACTACGGGGAGTACGAAGGCATCACGACGCCGGAGATCCGGGAGACCGTTCCGGGGTGGACGATCTGGAGCCACCCGGCGCCGGGCGGGGAGACCAGCGATCAGGTGCGGGTGCGGCTCGACCGGGTGGTCGAGAGGGCGCGGAGCGCGGCCGGGCCGACGCTGGCGTTCGGGCACGGCCACGCGCTCCGGGCGCTGGCCGCGCGCTGGCTGGAGCTGCCGGTGGCCGAGGGCCAGCACTTCCAGCTCGACACCGCGACGGTCTCGGTGCTCGGGTGGGAGCACGAGGCGCCGACGATCAGACGCTGGAACGCGTGAGGAACGTCGCGACAGCGGCGGCCGCGGCGGAGGCCGCGGAGAAGACGCTCAGCGTCACCGCGACGCCGAGCCAGAGGCCGACCGACGTCGGCACCGTGCTCGCCTCGACCACGCAGTTCGCGCCACAGGACGTCGACAGGCTCTCCGCGAACCCGTCCGCGTAGAAGTACCAGGCGCCGAGGGCGGGCACGAGGAGCATGACGGAGATGACGGCGTACAGCGCGGCCTTCGTTTCCATGCGCGCACTCTGCCCACGCCGGCCGCCGGGTCAACCCAGCTCGTCGACCAGTCCGGACACGCTCGGCAGCAGCGCGAGTGCGTTGACGACGACGGACAGCACGAGGACGACGACGGCCAGGGTCGGGTAGCCCGCCACCCAGTAGCCGTACGACCCCAGCCCGAAGACCAGGACCTTCACCACCGGCCGGCCGACCGGGTGGCCGAAGCGCGCCTTGGGGGAGGCGAAGAAGTTCCACGCGAGCAGCCCGGCGGCGCCGAGCAGGAAGGACCACAGCAGGCTCGGCAGGCCCCAGACGAAGAGCCCGCCGATGGCGAGCAGCTCGGAGACGAACACGAGCGCGAGAACCGTCCAGCCGAACACCTTCACGGGGGCGACGCTAGCCTGCGCCCATGCTGTTCCCCGAAGCGCGCCGCGCACTGGAGATGTACGCCGCCGAAACCCCGGTGTTCGCCGAGGGCTACGACATCGACGCCGCCCGAGAGCAGGCCCGCGCGATGGCCGCCCAGGAGCCGCGCGAGGACGTCGCCGAGGTCGCGGACGTCGACGCCGACGGCGTACCGGCCCGTCTCTACATCCCGGACGGGGCAGGGGAGACGACGATCGTGCACGCGCACGGCGGCGGCTTCGTGTTCAACGACGTCGAGGTGCACGACGCCAGCGCCCGGCGGCTGGCCAACCGCAGCGGCATGCGGGTGCTGAGCGTCGACTACCGCCGCCCGCCCGAGCACCGGTTCCCGGCCGCGATCGACGACGTCGGCGCGGCGGCCGGCTGGGCCGCGCGCACCCTCGGCGGGCCGCTGCTGGCGCACGGTGACAGCGCCGGCGGCAACCTGGCGCTGGTCGACGCGCTCCGCCACCCGGGGAGGTACGCCGCGGTCGCGCTGATCTACCCGTTCCTCGACCCGACCGCCGGCTTCGACTCGTACCGCACCCACGCCGACGGCTTCGACCCCCGCGAGGGCGCGTGGTACTGGGAGCAGTACGCGACCCCCGCCGACCACACCGACCCCGACCTCGCCCCGCTGCTGTCCGACCGGCTCGGCACCCTGCCGCCGACGCTCGTCGTCACCGCCGAGCACGACCCGCTGCACGGCGAGGGCGAGGAGCTCGCCCGGCGGATGGCGGAGGCGGGCGTCGAGGTCGTGGCGACCCGCTACCTCGGTCAGCTCCACGGCTTCTGGCGGCACCCGCGGGTGTTCCCGTCCGCCGAGCCGCTGATGCGACAGGTCGCCGGGTTCCTGCGGATGTACTGCTGAGAGGATGACGCCATGCGCGTGCACCTCGGCTGCGACCATGCCGGCCTCGATCTCAAGGACCACCTGACCCGCTGGCTCACCGACCACGGCTACGAGCCGGTCGACCACGGCCCGTTCCAGTACGACGCGCTCGACGACTACCCGGTCTTCTGCCTGCGCGCGGCCGAGGGCGTCGCGAAGGACCGCGCCGAAGGCCTCGACAGCCTCGGCGTCGTCATCGGCGGCTCGGGCAACGGCGAGCAGATGGCGGCCAACAAGGTCATCGGCATCCGCTCCGCGCTGGTGTGGTCCGACGAGACCGCGAAGCTCGCCCGCGACCACAACGACGCGAACGTCATCGCGGTCGGCGGCCGGATGCACTCGCTCGAGGACATGACCCGCTTCGTCGAGATCTTCCTCGCCGAGCCGTTCAGCAACGACGAGCGGCACGTGCGTCGCATCGGCCTGATGTCGGACTACGAGCTGACCCGCGTCCTGCCGCCGCTGCCGGCGTCGGCGACCGATGCCTGAGGGACACACCCTTCACCGGCTCGCGGACCAGCTGACCGCCACCTTCGGTGGCCGGCCGGTGCGCGCCGGAAGTCCGCAGGGTCGGTTCGCCGACTCCGCGGCGCTCGTCGACGGCCAGGTGCTGCTCGGTGCCGAGGCCTGGGGCAAGCAGCTGTTCATCGCGTTCGACGGCGGCCGGTTCGTGCACGTCCACCTGGGCCTGTACGGCAAGTTCGACGTGTACGACGCTGTCGCCGACGTACCGCCGCCGGTCGGCCAGGTCCGGCTCCGCCTCATCGGGGAGCGCGCCTACGCCGACCTGCGCGGCGCGACGACCTGCGCCCTGGTGACCCGCGAGCAGCGGGACGCGGTGGTCGCCCGCTCGGGGCCGGACCCGCTGCGCGACGACGCCGACCCGGACCTGGCGTGGCAGCGGATCCGCCGCAGCCGCGCCCCGATCGGCGGGCTGTTGATGCAGCAGGAGGTGCTGGCCGGCGTCGGGAACGTGTATCGGGCCGAGCTGCTGTTCCGGCACCGGATCGACCCGATGCGGCCCGGCAGCACCCTGCGGGTCGGCCAGTGGCAGGCGATGTGGGACGACCTCGTCGTCCTGATGCGCGAGGGCGTGCGCACCGGTCGGATCGACACCGTCCGTCCCGAGCACCTGCCCGAGGCGATGGGCCGGCCCCCGCGCCGCGACGACCACGGTGGCGAGGTGTACGTGTACCGCCGCAACGGGCAGGCCTGCCACGTCTGCGGCACCACGATCAGGACGACCGAGCTCCAGGCGCGAAACCTGTTCTGGTGCCCCCGATGTCAACGTCGGTTCCGGTCGCGAGCACTACAGTGAGCGGACCCGAGCCCGAGGACCGACCCCGATGAGTGCACGCCCCATCCGCCGGTTGACCGGTCACCGGATGTCGCCACAGCAGCGCACGCTGCTGTGGCTCTGCGTGCTCACGGTCGCGCTCACCGCCCTGGTGCTGATCTGGCCGGCGACCGCGCCGCTCACCGTGCTGATGGTGCCGCTGCTGCTCGGCAGCCTGCTGCTCGGGCCGCGTGAGCTGCCGTGGTTCGTGGTGCTGGTGATGGTCTGCCTGATGGCGAGCATCACCGCCCAGGACAGGATCACCTCCCGGACCGTGCTCGCGATCAGCGTGCTGTTCCTGCTCTGCTTCATCGTGCTGGTCACGTCGTTCCGCCGATCGAGGCTCGGCGTCGGCGGCGTGATGGGCGAGTCGATGTTCATCGACCTGCGCGACCGGATCCTCAGCCAGGGCGCCGTACCCGACCTCGGTGACGGGTGGATGGTCCAGGGCGCCCTGCGCTCGGCGGGAGGCACGCCGTTCGCCGGCGACTTCGTGGTCTCCACGCGACCTCGGCACCGCAACAGCTACGAGCTCGTCGTCGTCGACGTCTCCGGCAAGGGCGAGCAGGCCGGGACGCGCGCCCTCCTGCTGTCCGGTGCGTTCGGCGGCCTGATCGGCGCGCTGGCGCCGGGGGAGTTCCTGCCCGCCGCGAACGACTACCTGCTGCGCCAGGACTGGGACGAGGGCTTCGCGACCGCGATCCACCTCTCCCTGGACCTGGACACCGGGGCGTTCGAGCTCCGGATGGCCGGGCACCCGCCGGCCGCCCAGCGCGACGCCGGCTCCGGTCGCTGGACCGTCCACGAGGGCGAGGGCCCGGTGCTCGGGCTGATCGAGGACGCCGAGTTCCGGACGGTGTCCGGGGTGCTGCGGCGCGGTGACGCGCTGATGCTCTACACCGACGGGATGGTCGAGACCCCGCGACGTGACATCGGCCTCGGCATCGACCGGATGCTCGGCCAGGCGGAGGGGCTGCTGCGCGGCGACTTCGACGGCGGCGCGGACCGGCTCGTCGACGCGCTCGGGTCGGAGAACGACGACCGTGCGCTGGTGCTGGTGCATCGCCGCTGACCTGCTTGTGGCACCATGACACCCGCGCTTCGGCGCACGCGGATGTAGCTCAATGGTAGAGCCCCAGTCTTCCAAACTGGCTACGCGGGTTCGATTCCCGTCATCCGCTCCAAGCAGGGTCCGGGCCGCGCGCCGCGCGGGCCGGCACCCCGTTTGGCGGGGCGTAGCGTAGTGGCTAGCGCGCCTGCTTTGGGAGCAGGAGATCGCAGGTTCGAGTCCTGTCGCCCCGACCACCGTTCTCCCACGGTCGAGAGCGATTGTGAGTGCGTGTCGGGCGGGAAGTAGGCTGCCCTGAGGCTTCCGGGACGGATCGCGTTCTCGCGTCCGGGCCCCGATCCACCCACCATCATCTCGAACAGTAGGAGAAGACCTGTGAAGAGCGCCGTCGAGACCTTGAGCCCGACCCGGGCCAAGCTGACCGTCGAGGTGCCCTTCGAGGAGCTCAAGCCGAGCCTCGACGCGGCGTACAAGAAGATTGCCCAGCAGATCAACGTCCCCGGCTTCCGCCGCGGCAAGGTCCCGCCGGCGGTCATCGACCGCCAGGTCGGTCGCCCCGTCGTCCTCGACGAGGCGGTGAACGAGGTCATCCCGAAGAAGTACGTCGAGGCGCTCCAGGAGCACTCCCTGACCCCGCTGGCCCAGCCGGACATCGAGGTCACGAAGTTCGAGGACAACGAGACCCTCGAGTTCACCGCCGAGGTCGAGATCCGTCCCGAGGTCACGCTGCCGTCGTACGAGGGCGTCGAGGCCAAGGTCGACGACATCGAGCTGAGCGACGCGGACGTCGAGGAGCAGGTCGAGGCGCTGCGTGAGCGGTTCGCCACCCTGAGCGACGTCGAGCGCGCCGCCGCCGACGGCGACTTCGTCGTGCTGGACCTCAAGGCCACCCGCGACGGCGAGGCCATCGACGGCGCCGAGGTCGCGGGCATGTCCTACAAGGTCGGCCGCGGCGGCATGCTCGACGGTCTCGACGAGGCGCTGGTCGGCATGTCGGCCGGCGAGGAGAAGACCTTCACCTCGCAGCTGGTGGGCGGCGACCTGGTCGGCGAGGACGTCGAAGTCGTCGTCAGCGTCAGCCAGGTCCAGGAGCAGGAGCTCCCCGCGCTGGACGACGAGTTCGCGCAGATGGCCTCGGAGTTCGACACCGTCGGCGAGCTGACCGACGACGTGCGCGAGCGCCTCGGCCGGGGCAAGCGCCTCGAGCAGGCCGCGGCCGCCCGTGACGCCGTTCTCGAGGTGCTCCTCGAGAAGGTCGAGATCCCGCTGCCCGAGACCGTCGTCACCGACGAGCTCAACGCCCGCCGCCAGAACATCGAGCAGCAGCTCATGTACGCCGGCCTCACCATGGACAAGTACCTCGAGGACGAGGGCCAGACCCTGGAGGAGTTCGAGGCCGACCTCGAGCGCCGGGTCCGCGACGCCGTCGCGGCGCAGTTCATCCTCGACGAGGTCGCCAAGGTCGAGGAGTTCGGCATCGACCAGGCCGAGCTCTCCGAGCACCTCGTGCGCCGCGCCCAGCAGTCCGGTCAGGACCCGCAGGAGTTCGCGAACCACATGTTCGAGCACAACCACATCCCGGACCTGGTCCAGGAGATCCTGCGTGGCAAGGCGCTGGCGAAGATCGTCGAGTCGGCCGTCGTCAAGGACGCGTCGGGCAACGTGGTCGAGCTGAAGAACCTGCGCCCCGACGGCACCATCGGTGAGCCCGAGGCCGAGGAGAAGACCGAGGAGTGATCCCCTGGTCCTGGGTAGGGCTACTGCCCAGGACCAGATCAGGAGTGATCCGCCCTGGTCCTGGGTAGTAGCCCAGGCATGACCAGGCACTCCGGGGTGGTCGGCAGCGAGGACGCTGCCTGGCGACCGCATCCGGAACCACACAACGAGCCCACGGAGTCGCTCGCCGGGTACGACCACCTCACGGAGGTCGGCCGTGGCGGCGACTCCGTGGTGTTTCGTGCCCGGGACGTCGCGATGCGCCGCGACGTCGCGATCAAGGTGCTGCAGACCGACGACCCGCGGGCCGTCGCCCGGTTCCGCCGGGAGATCGAGATCACCGTCCAGCTCGGCCGGCAGCACCCGAACATCGTCAACATCCTGACCACCGGGACGACCGACTCCGGTCACCCCGCGATCGTCATGGACTTCTACGAGAGCGGGTCGCTGCACGACCGGCTCCGGTCCCACGGCCCCCTGCCGGTCGACGAGGTCGCGACGATCGGCGAGGTGCTCGCCGACGCGCTCGCCTTCGCCCACCGCCACGGCGTCCTGCACCGCGACGTGAAGCCGCAGAACGTGCTGGTCCTGCCCACGTCGTGGGTGCTGGCGGACTTCGGAATCGCCAGGCTCGTGGACTCCGAGCACACCTCGACCGTCGAGACGTTCACCTACCGGCACGCGTCGCCGCAGATCCTCGACGGCCAGCCGCCGACCGAGGCCGACGACCTGTGGTCGCTGGGGTCCACGCTCTACACGCTGGTCGACGGGCGCCCGCCGTTCGCGAGCGACGACCCGGACGACGACTCGGCGCTGGCCTACCTGCGCCGGGCCCGCACCGAGCCGCACCGGCCGCTGACGGGTGCGGACCGGCTCGCGGAGGTCGTCGACCGCTGCCTCACCAAGGACGTCGAGTCCCGCTGGTCGTCGGCCGCCGAGCTCCGCGACGCGCTGGCCGCCCTCCGGGTGACCGCCTGGCAGCCGGGCGAGCCGCAGCCGGAGCTGCCGCCGGTGCAGCCCGACCCGGTCGCGCTGTCGGTGCTGGCGCACGCGCCGCGCGAGGTCCCCGACGAGGCGCCGACCGGCACCCGCCCGCCGGAGCCGCTCGAGCCGCCGCCGACACCCCCGCCGCCGGTCGCGCCGGTCGCCGAGCCCGAGGAGCGCGGCGGCGGTCGCCGCAAGGCGGTGCTGATCGGGCTGGGCTGCGTCGCACTCCTGGCCGGGTCGGTCCTCGGCATCGCGGGCGCCGCGCTCCGCGGGGACGACGACCCCGCCGCGGACCCGCCTGCCGCCGACCTCGGTGGCGCGATCGACTCGCTCCCGGCGATGCCGCGCGAGTCCGGTGATCCGCAGCTGGACCGCACCGACCCCCAGCTGGCCTTCGACCTGCTGTCGTTGCGCAGCGACGGGACATCGGTCGCGGTGAAGTGGAACGACCTGGCCGACGGCGAGGTGAAGTACGTCCTGGCGCAGACCCGGCCGGCCAAGACCTGGGTCGACGAGTTCCCGGCCGACACGACCGAGGCGACCGTGCCGTTCGTCGTGCACAGCGGGGAGCGGTCCTGCTTCGTGATGACCGTGGTGATGCCGGACCTCAGCATCGGGATGACGAGGCCGCGTTGCGTCACGGGCTAGGCGCTCGCCAGTCACCGGCACGTCAGCGGCGCAGCACCCGCGGGTCGAAGTGCCACCACCAGCGGCGCCACCGTGGGACGGTCGCGCGGGCGGCCCGCCGGACCTCACGCACCTCGGTGGCCGGGCGGTCCAGCACCGCCGTACCCGCCGGGCCGAAGGCCGCGCGCTCGGCGCGGGAGGCCACCTCGGACGCGCCGGTGGTGCCGAACCACTGGTCGGCGCGGGCCGCGACCTGGGGCGCGGTCGCCCACGACGGCGGCGGCTCGCCGGCCAGGACCAGCGCGTCGTAGACCTCGGCCCAGGCCCCGGTCGCGCCGCGGCGGCGGTGCCGCAGGGTGCGGGCCAGGCGGGCACACCCCAGCAGGAGCAGGGGTACGGCGACCAGCGCGACCCCTGACGCCACCAGCACCCAGGTCGGCAGGCCGAGGCCGGCGTCGGCGGCCCGTTCGACGGGCGGCGGCTCGGCGACCGGGGCCGGCTCGGCGGAGGACTCGGCGGGTGCGGGCTCCACGTCCGGCGCCTCCGCGAGCTGCGGTCGGCCCTGGGTGAACGTGTCGTCGTTCGGCGTCGGCGCGAACGGCACCCAGCCGAGCCGCTGGAAGTAGACCTCCGGCCAGGCGAGCGCGTCGCGGCCGCGGATCACGCGGGTGCTGCCATCGGGCTCCCGGTCGCCCGGCCGGAACCCGACCACCAGCCGCGTCGGCAGACCGGCGCGGCGGGCGAGCAGCGCGAACGCGGTCGCGAACTGCTCCGAGGTGCCGACCTGGTCGCCGGGCTCGGTGCCGACGAGGAACCGCTCGATCCGCCAGAACGCCGAGCCCGAGATCGCGCGCGGCGAGAGCCGCCGGCCCTCGCGCACCGCGGCCTCGATCGCCAGCGCCCGCACGTACGGTCCGCCGTCGGGGGTCACGCGGTCGGCGTACGCCGCGAGCTCGCCGGTCAGCTGGGGCTGGTCGAGGTAGTCCAGCGCGGGGCCGCTGGTCGGCACCGTCGCGCCGACCAGGTCGGCCGGGTCGGGCTCGTCCGCGACGCCGGTGACCTCGTAGGTCGTGTCCGGCTCGGGGTCCGGGTCGTGCAGGGTGCCGGTCGAGACGTCGACGAGGGCGTCCGGCTCGGTGACCTCGACCGGGTCGCCGGGCGAGGGCAGCCAGCTGCCGCCGAGGCCGGCGAACGTCACCTCGACGGTCGCGGTGCGCCGCCGGTCGCCGGTGAGCGGGGTGTCGACCGCGGTGCCGAACGGCGCGTAGCGGGTGGCCGCGCGCCACTGCGCGCCGTCGTACTCGTCGAGGGTGACCAGCCGCAGGGGGACGGCGTCGCCGCGCACCAGGAGCAGCTCGTCGTCGGGGTTGGCGGCCCAGGCGCCGAGCTGCGGCAGGGGGCTCGAGGTCTCGATCACGGTGACGGGCGGGTCGACGACCGTGCGCGGGTCGAACGCGCTGTTCGCGGGCACCAGCGCGACCGATGCCAGCCCGCCGACGAGCACGACCAGGGCCGGCGCGGCGACGAGCAGCCGGCGTCGCGACGGCTCGGTGTGCTCGTCGAGCAGCACCCAACCGAGCACGGCGAGCACGACCAGCAGCACCGCGAGGATGCCCCACGGATCGCCGTCGCCGGTCGTGAGCAGCGCGGCCGCGACGTACAGGACGACGGCGGCGGCCACCGGACCGACGCGGGTGCGGCTCTCGGCGCGCAGGCCCGCGAAGAGCGAGACCAGGCCGGTGAGCAGGACGACCGGGGCGAGGAGGTCGGCGCGCAGGGCGTACGGCTGCGGCGCGGTCAGCAACAGCGGCACCGAGTCGGTGACGGTGCCGCGCAGCGACGTGTCGCTGCGCGCGGACATGAGGTACGCCGTCAGCACCAGCAGCAGCGCCAGGACCGTGGACGCGGCCCAGCGGGAGACGCCGAGCGCGACCACGCTGCGCAGCAGCAGCATCGGGACCAGGGCCGCGACGAGCAGCAGCACGACCGGTTGCCAGCCGCCCCAGGCCGCGGCCAGCGAGATCGCTCCGATCGAGACCAGCCCGGCGGCCCAGGCGGTGAGCAGCCAGGGGTTCCGGGACGTCGAGCTCATCGGGCCGCCGCTTCGTCCCAGGCCGCGGCGAGGGACAGCGACCCGGCGCCGCGCAGCAGCAGCACGCCCGCGCGCTGCTCGGCCGCGACCAGCGGCAGCGGGTCGACGACCGCGACCACGCGGGTGGCGGCCTCGCCGAGCAGCAGGCCCAGCTCGTGCCGGTCGGCCTCGGCGCCGGTGACCACGACCGCGATGTCCTGGCCGGGCGGCAGGTCGTGCGGCGCGGGGCCGGGGCCGGTCTCGTCGATCTCGGCGAGCAGCCACTCCAGGTCGTGCGCCTCGCGCTGGGGCAGGCGGGTCGGAGACCCGGGCACCACCACGCCGTGCCGGCCGCTGACGGTGCGGAACCGCAGCGGGTAGCCGCTGTCGACGGTCACCCGGCACAGCGCGGCGGCGAGCTCGACGGCCTCCTCGAACGGCTCGCCCGGCCCCGCGTAGCTCGCGGCCCGGTCGTCGAGCAGCACGCACACCTGGGGCTCGGCCGGGTCGGCGTCCTCGCGGACCATCAGCGTGCCGGTGCGGGCGCTGGTCGGCCAGTGCAGCCGGCGCAGGTCGTCGCCCATGGCGTACTCGTGGAGACCGACCAGGTCGGTGCCGCCGTACTCCAGGCTGAGATCGCTGCCGGCCGGTGCGTGCCGGTGGCCGGCCATCAGGCTGCCCAGCGGGATCCGGCGCGGCAGCACGCGGACCTGCTCGACCCGGCCCGTCTCGGTCGAGGAGGCAGCCATGCCGGCGAGGCCGTAGCGGCGCAGGTGCACCGGGCCGACCGGCAGCAGGCCCCGGCGCGGGGTGGGGATCGGGTAGGTCACCGCGACGGTCGCGGAGCCCGGCGTCTCCGGGAGCTCGACCGGGACCAGCATGCCGTCGACCTCGTCCATCGCGTCGAAGCGGACCAGCCCGCGGCGCCGGCGGCCGGTGAGCGTGAGGGTGCCCGTGCACGGCTCGTGGCGTACGACGACCGTCGGGCTGACCTCGCGGAGCACGGCGACGTCGGACGTGGCGAGCACCGAGACGACCTCGGCCACCACGATCACGAGCAGCGCGCCACCCAGGCCGGCCACCAGCGGGTAGTGCCAGGCCAGGCCGGCGACGACGAGGAGGACGCCGAGGAGCGAGGTCGCCCACCCGCGCGCGGTCAGGGGCATGTCAGCCCTCGTCGGGCTGCGGCGGCGCGACGGTCTCCAGCACGTCGTGGACGACCGAGCCGGGGGTGTGGCCGGCGAGGATCGAGTCGCGGGTGAGCACGGTGCGGTGGGCGAGCACCGCCTCCGCGAGCCGCTGCACGTCGCTGGGCACGACGTAGTTGCGGCCCTGTGCGGCGGCGTACACCTGCGCGCAGCGCACGAGCGACTTCAGCCCGCGGGTGCTGGCGCCGAGCCGGACCCGCGGGTCGTTGCGGATGGCGACGCCGAGGTCGCGGATGTAGCGCAGCAGCAGGTCGGCGACGTGCAGGCCGGCGAGCCGCTCGGCCAGGGCCGCCACCTCGCCCGGCGTGGTGACGACGGGTACGTCGGCGACGCGGCCGGCGGTGCCGCCGGGACGGAGCACCTCGATCTCGTGCTCGGCGTCGGGGTAGCCCAGCGAGGTGCGCACGAGGAACCGGTCGAGCTGCGCCTCGGGGAGCCGATAGGTGCCGTCGAGGTCGACGGGGTTCTGCGTCGCGATCACCACGAACGGGTCGGGCACCAGGTGTGCGGTGCCGTCGACGGTGACCGTGCGCTCCTCCATCACCTCGAGCAGCGCCGACTGGGTCTTGGCCGACGCGCGGTTGATCTCGTCGGCGAGCACGACGTTCGCGAACACCGGGCCGGGCCGGAAGCTCACCTGGCCGTCGCGCGGGTCGAAGACGGTGGTGCCGGTGACGTCGCTCGGCAGCAGGTCGGGCGTGAACTGGATCCGGCGTACCTGCCCGCCGAGGGCGCGGGCGACCGCGCGGGCCAGCGTGGTCTTGCCGGTGCCGGGGACGTCCTCGAGCAGCACGTGGCCGCCGGCGAACATCGCGACCAGCACCAGGTCGACGACGCCGCGCTTGCCGTGGACAGCGGACTCGACGGCGTCACCGATCCGGTGGTGCAGCTTTCGGAACTCGGCGATGTCGTCCTCGGTCGGGCTGAAGGGTGAGACGACGGTGGTCACGGGGTCTCCTCTGGTCACGAGCACCGGACGCAGGAGGGTGCCTGCTCGGTGGTCCACTCGAAGCGCTCGCTGGTCACCGACTCGGTCCCGTTGGAGGCCGTGAACACGATCGAGTGGTGGCGCACGCCGTTGTCCTGCTTGCGGGTCATACCCGTGGCGATCGGGACCGACACGTTCGTCGCGTCGCACCGGAACTCGACGGGGTCCTGGGCGGTCTGGTTGCCCTCGTGGGTCCAGGTGCAGGTGCCCGGGAACTCCCGCCAGGACTCCGGCGGCGACAGCGTGAGCCTGGTGGTGCCCTGGCCGTACCAGGAGAGGCCCTGCCAGGTGTGGCTGGCGCCGGTCACCAGCTGGCGGTCGGCCGCGGGCAGGGTCGGGACCTCGGGTCCGTCGTACGCCAGCGTCGCCTTGGCGGCCGGTCCACGGCCCTTGGCGTTCGTCGCGGTGATCGAGACGGTGACCGGGCTCGGGTTGCAGTAGGTCGTCGCGCAGACGGACGTGAACGCCGTGCTGGTGGTGGGCCCGACCTCGTTGGTCTGGGTGCCGTTCGCGTCGGTCATCGTGACGGTGTAGCCGGCGATCGGGGACCCGTTGCCCTCGGCCGCGGACCAGCGCACGCTGATCGTCGCGGTCGTGTCGTCGGGGTTGCCGGCCACCTGGCCGAGGATGCCGGTGACCGCGCCCGGCAGGCCGGACGTGCTGACCGGGTTCGACGGCGCAGACGTCTCGGTGGGCTCGCCGTCGCGGACCGCGGTGACCGTGTAGCGGTGCGTGCCGGCCTGGGCGGGCACCGACGTCTGCCGCTCGACACCGGAGACGGTGTAGAGCACCGGGCCGCCCTCCTCCTGCACGGTGAACTCGTCGGCGGGGTCGCCTCCGTGGTGCCACGTGACCTCGACGCGGCCGGACGGCAGCTCGGCGGCGATCACGTGCGTCGGCGGCTCGAGGGGCTGGGGCTGGTCCGGGTCGTACGGCGGCTGCCCGGTCGGCTCCGGGTCGGGGTCGGTCGTGGGGTCGGGGGTGGGCTCCGGGTCGGGGTCGGGCACCGGGTGCGACGGGCCGGGGCCGGGGGCCGGGCCGACCGGGTCGGCGACCGGGTTGACCGGCCGGACCGGGATCGGCGGTGCGACCGCCTGGCCGGTGCCGCCGGACTGCTTGAGGGAGCTGACGTAGCGCTCGATCGTGGTGACCGAGCCGTCGGCATGCACCACGGCGCCGTGGGTGGCGCCCGGGACGTTGATGAGCAGGCTGCCGTCGTCGAGCACGAGGTCCGGGTCGCCCGCGTCCTCGGTGACCTCGATGTCGTTGCCGGCGCGCTGGCCGTCGGCGGTCAGCCGGACCACGCGTCCGGCGCCGGTGCACGGCACGTAGACCAGCCCCTCGAACACCTCGGGCCGCCCGGGCTCCGCGCAGCCGATCGTGGCGACGTCGACGATGCGGACCCCGCCGTCGCCGACGATCGCGACGCGGCCGGTGTCGGGGGAGGAGGCCGGGACCAGGTCCGACGGCGCGGACGTGGGGACGGCGAGCTCGCCGCCGAGGCCGACCGCGTCGGCTACGACGTCGTCGTCGGTGCCGACCTGGACCACGATGCCCTCGTCGGCCCCGAACACCGTGACGCCGCGGTCGTGGCCGACCAGCGCCGAGCGCGCGCCGCTGTGGTCGATCTGGCGGGTGTCCTCGACGACGAACGTGAGGCTGGAGGTCGACCAGCGGAGCTCGGTGAGCAGGCCCTCGGGGTCGATCGCCCAGACCCGGCCGGCGCCGTCGATGGCGGCGTCGGCGATGCCCTCCGGCGAGCTCCACATCTCGCCGATCGGGTCGGTGGTGACCGGGTCGATGGAGGCGACGGTGCCGCGCTCGCGGTCGACGAGGAAGACGTCGCCGTCGAGGTGCAGCACGTCGGTGGCGACGCCCGGCGCGACCTGGCGGGCGCCTGAGGTGAGCAGGCTGGTGAGGTCGAACGACGAGAGCTCGCCGGTCGTGCGGTTGGTGACGATCAGCCGGCCGTCGTACTGCGCGAGGTCGAGGTCGTCGCCCTCGTCGCCGACGTCGAGCTGGGCCTCGGGCCGGCCGGTGGCGGGGTTGACCTCGATGACCTGGCCGGTCGGGTCGTCGGTGAACCAGGTGAGCCCGTCGGCGATGTCGACGGCGGTGCGGGTGACGCCGTTGCCGAACAGCACGCCGGCGACCAGCGACGCGGCGACGACGACCACGGAGAGCTCCGCGGTGCCGCGGGCCGAGCGCCCGTGCTGCCGCTTCATTCCGCCTCCCGAGTGTGCGGTGTGGTGCCGACTTCGATGCCTGCGTGGGTCACGAGCTGCGCCACCCACGCCGACCCGGACTCGCACCACAGACCCCGGCCGGGGCCCGTCAGCGGCTCGGTCGTCTTGCTGGGCACCGTCACCCCGAGGACATCGCCATCGTTCCACTCGGGTTGGAGGATGAAACCCCGGCGACCCTGGCGGGCGGCGCTCACCAGACCGTCCGGTCCACCGCGCTGCTTGGCCATCGTCATGTCGGCCGTGACGACCGCTCCGAGCCGGCTGGCCGGGTCGGCCATCACCCGTTGCAACGAGGCGACGGCGGTCCGGGCCGCGTCGTCGGTGGCAGCGTGCGCGTCCCACTGGTGGGCGTCGTCGACCAGCAGCAGCGCCCAGTCCCGCGGGTCCCGCTCGGCGGTGCGCCAGGCGTCCACCTCGGCGGCCGCGGTCGCCGGGTCGCTGGTGCGGATCACCCGGGGCGGACGCTCCGCCCGGCCGACCAGCGCCGCGATCCCGTCGAGGGCGCTGGTGCGGCCCGAGCGGGACCGGCCGGCGATGACGACCGGCGGCCCGAGCAGGTCCACCTCGACGACCGCGACGGCGTCGGCGTCGACCGCCAGCGCGACGCGGGTCCCGGCCGGGACGGGCAGCGCCTGCTGGTCGAGCCGCGCCGGCATCGAGGGGACCGGCGCGGCGCCGCGACCGGCGACCGCCGGGGCGAGGAGGTTCCCGATCGCCTTGACCCGCTCGGCCTGGACGGGCGTACCGGCCCCTCCGGTGGTGGCGATCTGCACGCCGCTGCGGTTCAGGAGACCGGCGCCCGGCGCGCTGTCGGCGTCGAGGACGTCGGCCCGGACCCCGAGCATCAGGTAGTCGTCGGTGGTGGTCATCCGCAGCACGATCCGGCGGCCGAACGTCGCCGCCAGCGCGGTGGGGACGCCGGTGCGTCCGGGGGCGGTCGCGATCACGTGGATGCCCACGCGGCGGCCGTTCTGCAGCACGTTCTGGATGTGCTCGAGGTGCTCGCGGGCGACCCCGCCGGAGGACTCGAGGCTGTCGACGAGCGACGGCAGGTTGTCGATCACGACGTAGACCCGCGGCAGCGCCGTGCCCATCCGCGCCAGGTCGTCGAGGTCGGAGCAGCCGTGCGAGGCGAGCGCCGAGGTGCGCTCGGCGACGGTACGCCGCAGCAGCCGCAGCAGCCGGAGCACGCGGCCCTGGTGGCTCTCCGGCACGACCGCCTCGACGGTGGGCAGGCCCGCGATCGCGGCCAGGCCGCCGCCGGCGTAGTCGATGCCGTAGACGTACGGCGCGACGCTCTGCGCTCCGAACGCGTCGCCGAGCGACGCCGACAGCACCGTGGTGCGCAGCAGCTCGGTCTTGCCGGAGCCGGAGGCGCCGTACACGAGCACGTGCCCGACGGACGCGAAGTCGATGAGCAGCTCGGGCTGCGTCTGCTCGCTCGGCTCGTCGATCCGGCCGAGCACGACGCGTCCGGTCGCGCGCTCGGTGGCGCCGGCCATCAGCTGGTCGGGCTCGAGCAGCAGCTCGGCCGGAAGCGGCGGCAGCCACGGGCGCTTCGGCGGCGCGGCCTCGGTGCGGGCGAACGCCGTACGGATCGTGGTCACGCAGCGCACCAGGTCGGTGCGCGGGTCGAGCCGGACCTCCTCCCCGAGGCCGGTCTCGAGCGAGCCGGCGGCCGAGAACGCCTGCACGCGCACCTTGTTCTCGCTCGCGTCGACCGGCTGACGCGCGCCGGTCCACGCCGACTGCACGAGCTCCGCCGTCCCGTGGCCGGTACGCCGGATCCACGCACGGCCGGGCGTGCGCCGGGAGATGCGGGCGGCCTCCGGGGAGTCGATCACGTCGCGGGAGTCGTCGGCGGAGGAGACCCGGAGCGCGATGCGCAGGTCGGTGTTCGCGCGGATCGGCCCGGTGACGACGCCGGCCGGGCGCTGGGTCGCGAGCAGCACGTGCATGCCGAGCGAGCGGCCGCGCTGGGCGAGGTTGACCATGCCGTCGACGAAGTCCGGAACCTCGCTCGTCAGCGCCGCGAACTCGTCGACGCAGATGAGCAGGGAGGGGACGGCGGCCTCGGGGTGCTCGCGCTCGAGCTGCACGAGGTCCTTCACGCCGTACTCGCCGAGCAGGTGCTCGCGCGCGGTGATCTCGGCGCCGAGGGAGGTGAGCGCGCGCTGCACGAGGGCGGGGGTGAGGTCGGTGATGTAGCCGACCGTGTGCGGCAGGTCGGCGCACTCGCGGAACGCGGCGCCGCCCTTGTAGTCGACGAGCAGGAAGTTCATCCGGCTCGGCGGGTTGTTCAGCGCCAGCGAGCAGATCAGCGACTGCAGCAGCTCGCTCTTGCCGGAGCCGGTGGTGCCGGCGACCAGGCCGTGCGGGCCGTCCTCGCGCAGGTCGATGGTGACGGTGCCGTCGATGCCGGCGCCGATCTGCGCGCGCAGCCCCGACGACTGGCTCCACCGGCGCAGCACCGCGACGATGTCGTCGAGGTCCTCGAAGTCGCTGCTCACCTCGGGCAGCCGCACCACCGCGGGGATCGCGGTCGACGCGGGCAGCACCGCGGCCTCGTCGACGTACCCCGTCATCGAGCGGGCGCTGCGCCAGGCGTGGTCGAGCGTGACGACGTCGGCGGTGTCGATCCGGCTGATGCCGCCGCGGTCGCGGACGCCGACCTCGCCGCTCGCCAGGTCGATGCGCAGGCCGGTGGCGGCCGGGACCTCGTCGGGGTCGGCGCCGAGCCAGACCAGGTGCAGGTTGCGCTCAGGCGCGGCCGCGGCGACCGCCTCGACCGTACGGCGCGGGATGCCGGCGCGCTCGTCGACGAAGCAGATCGTGTGCCCGGAGTTGCCGTCCTCGGCGACCAGGCTCTCCAGCAGGGCGGTCGCCGGCCGGGCGCCGATCGCGACCGGCGGCTGGCCACCGATGCGCGTGGTGGCGTGGGGCAGCCAGCGCAACCAGGCCTCGTGCTGCTTGCGGCCGCGGCCGAAGCAGCCGGCGACGCTGACCTCGGACGGCGAGTGGTCGAAGCCGATGCGCAGCAGCATCGAGCGGGCCAGCGCATCGACCTGCTCGTCCGGCCCGGTGAGCGCGACGACCGTGTGCTGGGCGAGGTCGGCGAGCACCGGCATGTCCTCGAGCTCGTCGCGCTCGAGCAGCTCGGCGGCGACCTCGCGCCGCGAGGGCCGGTCGCCACCGTCCTTGATCGAGCCGCGCAGCATCGCGGGCACGGTGCCGATGCCGAGCCGGGTCACGAGGAACGCGTGCCGGTCCTCGGCCCGGGCCCAGAGGTACTTGTCGCGCGACGCCGCCCGGGCGCGCACGGTCTCCGCGTCCGGGTAGTCGTCGTGGAACTGCTGGCGCTGCCGCACCGCGTGGTCGTCGAGGACGGTCAACAGCCCGTCGACGTCCTCACGCCACTCGGCCTTCTCCTCCTCGAACTGCTTGCGGGCGCTGCGCTTCTGCTGCCACCAGCCCGCGGCGCCGAGGATCGGCCAGGCCAGCATGTAGACCACGGCGTACGGCGTCTGCGAGCGCATGAAGATCGCGACGCCCATCACCATCGGCAGCATGAGCATCGCCCAGGGCAGCGGGGACGGGCGGTTCTTGCTCGGCGGCGACGGGAAGTCGAGGACCTCGTCGAGCAGCGGGTCGCCGAAGCGCGGTGGCCGGAAGACCGAGACCGCGGCCTCGTCGCCGGGCACCTCGCCGGGCTCGATGACCAGCGTGCTCCGGCCGAGCTGGATCGGCGTGCCCCAGTCGATCTCCCGGGCGCTGGTGACCCGCTCGCCCGCCACGCTGGTGCCGTTGGCCGAGCCCTCGTCGTACACGGTCGGGCGGGCGCCGAGGATGATCCGGGCGTGCTGCTGGGAGACCAGCGGGTCGGTGAGCCGCAGCGTGCAGGTGGCCGCGCGGCCGAGCGTGAGGGACGTCGACCGGACGTGCAGCCGCTGGCCGCGGTCCGGTCCGTCGGTGACGCGGAGCACCGCGCGGGGACGGGCGCTGGTGTTCACGCGGGTGAGCCAGGAGGCCGGCGCGGACACGACGTCGACGAGGTCGCCGGTGCGCAGCCCGCACTCGTCGAGCGGGCGGTCCGCGGGCCAGGGGAGGTTGCCGTCGAGCGGGACCAGGTGGAGGTTCTGCTGGTCGGGGGCGACGTGCCTGCCGAACGCGCGGGCCAGGTCGGCGACGGTCGCTCCCGGCCGGGCCTGGACGTGCACGTCGACCGACGGGAGGCCCGACTCCGGAGCTGGTCGCAGCGACAGGATCCAGCTCTGCATGGTCGGGCCTCCCGGAATTGGCTCGGTCGACGGGTCAGGTCAGTTGGAGACCTGCTCCTGCTCCTGGGCCTGGTTGTTGATCAGCGTCGAGAACTCCTGCAGCGAGTTCACGACCTGCGTGAGCATCGTGCGGTAGTCCGACTGCCACGCCTGGCGGGTGCGCTCGGCGTCGGGGCCGATCCACTCGAAGCCCTCGATGACCTGGGTGAGGCGGCCGGTGAGCTGCTCGAGCTCGCCCGCGCCCTGCGTGATCTGCTGGGCCGACTGACGACCGGCCTCGACGTCCATTCCCTTCATGGGCATGGGATATCTCCTTCTCTGTTAGGTGATGCCTGTGGGGCGATTCGTGGGGTGATCAGGGCATCCGGCGACGGACCGCGGTGGTCGCCTCGTCGGTGGTGATCCGGCCGTCGTGGTTGAAGTCGAGGCCGGAGTTCTGGGAGTACGCCGCGGTGCCCTGGCTGAACAACGTCTCGCCTGCGGCGTGCGGGTGGCCGGCGAGGATCGACGTGTAGACGCTCTCCAGGTCGCCGAGCCGGCCGCGGAAGGGCTCGAAGTAGCGCTCGACGTAGGTGAGCTGCTCGATCGGCGTCATCGCGGCGAGGGCCGCCGTCGACGTGCCCATGCCCCGCGCGGTGCTGGGCATGAACTGGATCAGTCCGGTCGCGCCGGAGCCGGCGGCGTTGGGGGTGGACGAGCTGAACGCGCCCCCGGTCTCGAAGCTCATCGCCGCCATCAGGTGCTCGGGCTGCGCGCCGACCCGGCCCGCCACCCCCTCGACGGCCC
This sequence comes from Nocardioides sp. SR21, assembly GCF_022761125.1. Classification (GTDB taxonomy): domain Bacteria; phylum Actinomycetota; class Actinomycetes; order Propionibacteriales; family Nocardioidaceae; genus Nocardioides. The sequence goes on from NZ_JAKWJR010000002.1 coordinate 107,184, forward strand.
GCAGGAACTCCGGCGTCACGTTCGCGTTGCCGGTCACCCCGGTGATCTGGTTGTAGTCGTAGCCGCTCGGGGAGGTGTAGCCGCTGCCCTGGGCGACCTGCAGCGGGTGGTCGGCGCGGTAGGCGTCGTACGCCGCCTGCGTGTTGGAGCCCCACTGGCCGTCGACGCCACGGGTGTCGTAGCCCGCGTCGGTGAGCCGCTGCTGGAGGTCGCGCACCTCGGGCCCGCTGCTGCCGCGGCCGTTGGTGCTCGACAGCCGGTCGATCGTCGGGTCGCCGCTGCCGGAGCGGGCCGCGAGCGCCGCGCCGCCGACACCCGCGGCGGCCGCGCCACCGGCGATCGCCGCGGCGGCGCCGTACGACGGCGAGGAGCTGTCGCCGGACGCGACCGGGTCGCCGCTGCCGGTGTGCCCGACCGTGCCGAGCGTGTCGGCGCCGGGAGAGGTCCCGCCGAAGCCGCCGGCGGTCGAGGCGGAGCCGGTGGAGTCCGGGTTGCCGCCGATGGTGCTGCTGCCGATCCCGGTGTCACCCCTACCGACGGAGCCGCCGCCCGAGGTGCCGCCGCCACCGGCGGAACCGCCGCCGCCGGCCGGGGCCTGGGCCACGTCGGCGCGCTGGTGGGCGCCCCCGTCGAGGCCGTGCTGGCCGCCGATGGTGGTCGCGGTGCCGACGCCGCGGGCGTCGCCCGAGGCCGTCGTACCGGTGTCGCTATCGCCCTCGCCGTCGACCGCGTCGGCGATCGCGTTCACGATCGCGATGCCCTGCAGGGCGTCGCCGATGATCGTGCCCGCGAACGGCTGGACGCTGCTGTCCCCGCTCACCTGCGGCGTGTAGGTCGGCAGCGAGCCGAAGTCGACGGTGTTGCCCTGGCTGACCTGGTCCTGCGCGTCGGCGTTGGCGTTGAGGACCTGCGCGAACAGGCCGAGGGCCATCGAGATCTTCTGCAGCCAGGGGACCACGACCGTCTCGAGGTACGTCGCGTAAGCGGCGCTGGCGCCGCCGCTGAAGAACGACGCTGCCCGGAGGATCGCGATCAGCGCCTTGAGGTAGGCGATGACCTGGTCGGTGGTCTCCTTGCCGTCCTGGCACACCTGGCCGGCGTCGCGGAGTTCGTCGGTGTCTGCGCCGAGGAACGACATCGGCTGCTCCTTCTGTCTACTGGTCACCGCCCGATCGGTGACCCCCGAAAACGTAGGCACGCCACGTCGGTGGCGTCGATGGCCGGCGGGGCGGAACGTTCCGCCCGGTCCGGCGTGGGAGTCAGCTGCTGGCGGCGTCCTGGCGGTCCGCGTGGCAGCAGAGGATGCGGCCCTGCTCCTCGAGGGACTGCGAGGCGTTGTTGGCCTGCGGCGCGAAGCTGCCGTGCCAGTCGCTGGAGAAGTTCTCGCGGTCCGGGCCCTGCCACTTCAGGCCCTGGATCATCGCGCTGATGTTGGCGACCATCCCGGCCACCTGGCCCGCCTGGGAGCCCATGTTCTGGCCGACCTCGCGGCCGTACTCGGTGTCCATGCCCTGCATCCGCTGGGTCATCGCTGTCTCCTGTCTCGTGCTGTGGGTCCGGGGACCGTAGGCACGGCGGGGGAGCAGGGGCCAGGGCTAGGTGGGTGGAACGTTCCGCTTCGTCGCGGCCCTCTCGGCGGCCTCGAGGTCCTCGACGGTGACCAGTCGGACCTCCGCCGTACGCCGGCCGATCGCGAAGCGGACGTTCTGCGCGCGGCCGGCGCCGGCCCGGAACGGGTCGTCCTTCGGGCCGAACGCGAGCGCCGAGATCGAGTGGATCGCGTCGTCGACCCGCTGGGCGCGCTCGAGGTTCCAGGCGTAGCCGTGCCAGTGCAGGACGCGCTCGTAGATCTCGCGGTTCGACGGGGGCCGGGGGTAGTCGTCGGTGCCCGACAGCCAGGGCTCGGCCAGGGCGAGGGCGACGTACCACTCCCGCGACTCGCGCGGCAGGTGCGGCGCCGGCGCGGTGACGTTGGCGATCCCGTCGTCGGGCGGTGCCGGACGGGGCGCCGGCTCGGAGACCGAGGGGGTCACCTCGACGACGATCGAGAGGTCGTCGAACGTGTCGGGCCCGGTCTGCCGCCCGCGCATCACGACCAGCTGGTTCTCGCCCTCGTCGAGCAGCAGCGACATGCCCTCGGCCAGCGTCACCCGGCGGGCGCCACCCGGCGCGTCGAACAGGCTCGACACCTGGGTCTCGCCCGAGCCGTGCCAGCGCAGCCGCGCGATCTCCTCGCCGACCACGAGCTCACCGAGCAGCCGGGAGACGTGCGGGGCGCAACGGGGGAGCGCGATCGCGGTGGTGCGCAGGTCAGCCTCGAGGTCGTCCTCGGGCAGCGCGTGGTGCGGCGAACGGCCGAAGAGCAGCGTCTCGCCCGAACCGAGAGTCACCGTGGGGAGTCCCGATCCGCGCAGCGTCACCCGGAGCACGTCTGGATCCAATCACAGAGACGTGGTGTACGAGTGTTCACTGAGTCGATAGGGTCGTCAGCATGGGCTCGACCTGCTCGCCGACGTACCCCCCGGCCTACGCCCCGACCTACCCCCCGACCTATTGGGACGCGCTCTCGCTGGTCTCCGAGGTCGCCGACGAGCTCGTCCTGCGCAGCGTGCGCGACACCCACGACGCCTGGGCCGACCGCGTCGGCGGCTACCCGGGGCGCGCGATCACCTCGGCGGTGTACGCCGGCGCCGGCCTCGGGCTGCGCGCCGCGTCGTACGGCCTCGACAAGGTCGGTGCGCGCGGACCGCTGCTCGAGGACGGCCCGCGCGGCCGGTTCGTGAGCTCCGCGGTGAACGGACTCATCGGCGACCGGCTCGCCGCCGACCGGCCGCGGATGGCGATCACGATGGCGGTGCGCTCCGGCGGCCGCGACGTGGACCTGGGCGCGCTCTCCGAGACGTTCCCGGACGCGACCGGCCGGGTCGTGGTGTTCCTGCACGGGCTGTGCGAGACCGAGGCGTACTGGGACCGCGGCCCGGCTCCGACGTACGGCGAGGCGCTGGCCGGCGAGGGCTGGACTCCGGTGTTCCTGCGCGCGAACACGGGACTGGGGCTGCGGCCGAACGGCGTCGCGCTGTCCGCGCTGATGCAGCGGCTGGTCGAGGCGTGGCCGGTGCCGGTGACCCGTGTGGCGCTGGTCGGGCACTCGATGGGCGGGCTGGTGCTGCGGGCCGCCGGCGCGGTCGCCGCGGACGTCGAGTCGCCGTGGACCGACCTCGTGTCGGACGTCGTGACGCTCGGGACGCCGCACCTCGGCGCGCCGATCGCGCGCGGCATCGGGCACGGCAGCCGCGGGCTCGCGCGACTGCCCGAGACCGCGGCGTTCGGGCGGATCCTCGACTGGCGCTCGGCCGGCGTGCACGACCTCGTCGCGGGGCTCGCCGAGGACGTCCCGCCGCTGCCGCACGCGCGCTACCGCCTGGTCGCGGCGACCATCACGACCAAGCCCCGGCACCCGGTCGGGCACGTCATCGGGGACTGGCTGGTGCGGGTGGAGTCGGCGTACGGCAGCCCCAGGCCCGGGGAGAGCCTGTTCCCCGGTGCCACCCGGCTGCACCTCGGGCGCACCGACCACTTCGGGCTGCTCAACCACCCGCGGGTCCACGAGGCTCTGCGAGAGTGGCTCGCATGAGCACTGCTGACCGCGAGCTCCGCGCCGAGGCCGACGTGGCCGCCCCGCCCGAGCGGGTGTGGGCACTGCTGACCGACTTCTCGCAGATGCCCGACTGGAGCCCCGAGCTGGTGAAGATGCTGCCGCTCAAGCCCGGCGGGCTGAGGCGGGGCCAGTGGTACCTCGGGATCAACCGGCGCAAGGCCGTGGTCTGGCCGACCCGCAGCGTGGTCGCGGAGCTCGATCCGGGCCGGTTGCTCGTGTGGGACACCACGTCGAGCGGCGCGCGGTGGATCTGGGAGCTGTCGCCGTCGGGCACCGGCACCCGCCTGGTGCACCGGCGGCCGGTCCCGAAGAAGCTGACCGGGCTCAGCAAGCTGTTCGCGGGCGCCTTCCTCGGCGGGGCCGAGGGGCACGCCGACGAGCTCGAGACCGGGATGGCCGAGACGGTCGCGCGGCTCCGGACCGCGGCGGAGTCGTAAATCTGCTGTCGGCGAACAGCGGGGTATTGGCCGTGGAACTGTCGATGCTTGCGGCTAGGGTCGCTCTCGTGACCCAGAACTCCAGTCCTCAGCTCAACGGTGGCGCGGGCATGAACGTCCTCGACGACCACATCTACCAGCGCCTGCTGCGCGAGCGGATCGTCTTCCTCGGCTCCGAGGTGCGCGACCAGAACGCCAACGCGATCTGCGCCCAGCTGCTGCTGCTCTCGGCGGAGGACCCCGAGGCCGACATCTTCCTGCACATCAACAGCCCGGGTGGCTCGGTCGACGCCGGCATGGCGATCTACGACACGATGAACTACATCCCGAACGACGTCGCGACCGTCGGCATGGGCCTGGCGGCCTCGATGGGCCAGTTCCTGCTCTGCGCCGGCACCAAGGGCAAGCGCTACGCCCTGCCCCACGCGCGGATCATGATGCACCAGCCGTCCTCCGGCATGGGTGGCTCCGCGTCCGACATCAAGATCCAGGCGCAGCAGTCGCTGCACATCAAGAAGGTGCTGCTCGAGCTGATCTCGGAGCACACCGGCCAGAGCGTCGAGCAGGTCACCGCCGACGCCGACCGCGACCGCTGGTTCACCGCCCAGCAGGCCATGGAGTACGGCCTGGTCGACCAGGTCGTGAAGAGCGCCCGCGAGGCCGCCGACGACGGCCGCCCGGCCCACCAGAAGGACTGAACGACATGACGACCCCTGACCTGAGCCCGTCGATGAACTACTACATCCCCCAGTGGGAGGAGCGGACGTCGTACGGCTTCCGCCGCATCGACCCCTACGCCAAGCTGTTCGAGGACCGCATCATCTACCTCGGCACGCCGATCTCCGACGACGTCGCCAACGCGGTGATCGCCCAGCTGATGTGCCTCGAGTCGATGAACCCCGACCAGGACATCCAGATCTACATCAACAGCCCGGGCGGCTCGTTCACGGCGCTGACCGCCATCTACGACACGATGAACTTCATCAAGCCCGACGTGCAGACGGTGTGCATCGGCCAGGCCGCCTCGGCCGCCGCGATCCTCCTCGCCGCCGGCACCCGCGGCAAGCGGATGGCGCTGCCGAACAGCCGGATCCTGATCCACCAGCCCTACACCGAGGGCACCTTCGGCCAGACCTCGGACATCGAGATCCAGGCCAACGAGATCCTCCGGATGCGCGAGCTGCTCGAGAAGATGATCAGCGACCACAGCGGTCGCGACCCGGAGCAGGTGAGCCGCGACATCGAGCGCGACAAGATCCTGACCGCCGCCCAGGCCGTCGACTACGGCCTGATCGACGCCGTGATCGAGTCCCGCAAGGGCACCCCGGTCCTCGCCTGACCACGCCCGATGACCGGCCCCGGCGTACTTCGTGTCTGTGCCCCCCTCGGGGGTCGGCAGGAGGTACCGTCGGGGAGGTCTTCGGACCACTCGCTCGACCAGCACAGCCCGACCCAATTCGGAGGATGACCGCCCGTGGCACGCATCGGTGACGGAGGTGACCTGCTGAAGTGCTCCTTCTGCGGGAAGAGCCAGAAGCAGGTCAAGAAGCTGATCGCCGGCCCCGGCGTCTACATCTGCGACGAGTGCATCGACCTCTGCAACGAGATCATCGAGGAGGAGCTGAGCGAGGGCGCCGAGGTCAGCCTCGACGAGCTCCCCAAGCCCAAGGAGATCTTCGAGTTCCTCAACGCCTACGTCATCGGGCAGGAGCAGGCGAAGAAGTCCCTCGCGGTCGCGGTCTACAACCACTACAAGCGGGTGCAGGCCGGCCTCCAGCCCGTCTCGGGCAAGCACAGCAAGGAGGAGGTCGTCGAGGTCGCGAAGTCCAACATCCTCGTGATCGGACCCACCGGCTGCGGCAAGACCTACCTCGCCCAGACCCTCGCGCGGATGCTGAACGTCCCGTTCGCCATCGCCGACGCCACCGCGCTCACCGAGGCCGGCTACGTCGGTGAGGACGTCGAGAACATCCTGCTCAAGCTGATCCAGGCCGCCGACTACGACGTCAAGAAGGCCGAGACCGGCATCATCTACATCGACGAGATCGACAAGGTGGCCCGCAAGGCCGAGAACCCGTCGATCACGCGCGACGTCTCCGGTGAGGGCGTCCAGCAGGCGCTGCTGAAGATCATCGAGGGCACCACCGCCTCGGTGCCGCCGCAGGGCGGCCGCAAGCACCCGCACCAGGAGTTCATCCAGATCGACACCACGAACATCCTGTTCGTGGTGGGCGGCGCGTTCGCGGGCCTCGAGCACATCATCGAGCAGCGGGTCGGCAAGAAGACCCTCGGCTTCACCGCGGAGGTCCGCGGCCAGGCCGAGCGCGAGGCCGAGGACCTGCTCGCGAAGGTCCGTCCCGAGGACCTCACGAAGTTCGGCCTGATCCCCGAGTTCATCGGCCGGCTGCCGCTGATCGCCAGCGTGTCCAAGCTCGACCAGGAGGCCCTGGTCCAGATCCTCACCGAGCCGCGCAACGCGCTGGTGAAGCAGTACCAGAAGCTCTTCGAGCTCGACGGCGTCGACCTCGAGTTCACCGAGGAGGCGATCCAGGCGATCGCCGACCAGGCGATGGAGCGGGGCACCGGCGCCCGCGGTCTGCGCGCGATCATCGAGGAGGTCCTCCTCCACGTGATGTACGACGTGCCCTCGCGCGGCGACGTCGCGAAGGTGATCGTGACCCGCGAGGTCGTCACCGACGACGTCGCGCCGACCCTGGTGCCGCGCGAGTCCGAGGCCAAGAAGAAGAAGTCGGCGTAGTCCCTCTTGACGGGGCGGTCGGCCCGGGTGTGGACTTGATGGCCGGACCGGGCCATCTCTGACTAGTCCATTCGGGCTATTTCCGTCCTTGGGGGCCTTCTCGACTTGTTGCGTCCGTGACTAGTCGCGAACACTGGTGCTCGACATGACTCCTGTGCGCCGCCCTCGGCTCTTCCATGACCACAAGGCACCACTGGCCGCTTTCGTGCTGGTGGTGCTGACGAGCATGTTCATGATGGTCCACATCGCGCGCAGCGAAGCGGCGCCGGCCTGGCTGCGCAACGGTGCGTCCACCATCGCCGCGGGCCCGCTGCTCGTGCAGCGCGTGGTGAGCGGAGACCTCGTCGAGCGCACCCCCGAGCCTGTGGAGGCGCCGAAGGTCGTCACGGCCGCGGTGGAGCCCGTCGAGGACCCTGCCGCGACGTCTGAGGCCCGTACCCCCGGCACGGGCTCCCACGCCGGCTCGAACGCTGGCTCCCACGACTCCTCGCACGGCACCAAGCAGGGCCCGGGCCGCGAGCACGGCGGCCACGTCGGCCAGCCGATCGCCGCCGTCGACCCGGTCGAGACGCCCACCCCGACCGAGACCCCGACCCCGCAGTCGCCCGGCAAGGGCAGCCACGGCAACGGGTACGCCTGGGGTTGGGGCCACGACGACGACGATGAGGACCAGGGGTCCGGCCAGGGCGGTTCCGGGACCGGTGGCGGCGACTCCCAGGACGACTCCGACGACGACGGCTGGGGCCACGGCAGCGGCCACGGCTGGGGCCACGGCGGCGGCTGGGCCCACGGCAGCAACGACGACGACGACGATGACGACCACAGCTGGGGCCACGGCAACGGGCACGGCTGGGGCGGTGGCTCGGGCGGTGGCTCGAGCCACGGCGGCAGCAGCCAGGGTGGCGGCTGGGGCCACGGCGGCGGTCACGGCGGCGGTCACGGCGGCGGCTACGGCGGCGGCCACGGCAGCAGCCAGGGCGGCGGCTGGGGTCACGGCGGCGGCTGGGGCCACCACCGCTGACGCCTACCTGGCAGCCAGGACCCGCACGACTCGCCGTGCGGACCCGGCGTGTCGCACCTACTCCGCGACCGGAGCCAGCTCCGCGCTCACGGTCAGCTCGGTCGCCGATCCGTCGACGGTGAAGACCAGGTCACCGGTGATCCGGCCGGTCTTGCGCAGGTCGCCCTCGGCCTGCTCGGCGGCGCGGACCAGCGCCTCCGGGCCGGAGATCTCGACCCGGGACAGCTCGGCGCGCATCGAGACCTTGGCGTTGGACTTCGCGCCACGGATGCCGATCAGCGCCGCGGAGACCGCGTCGAGGGTCGTGGGGTCGGTGGCGGCGGCGGAGCCGAGCTCGGCGACCGTCGGCCAGGCCGCGGTGTGGATCGAGCCCTCCTGCCACCACGACCACACCTCTTCGGTGACGTAGGGCAGGAACGGCGCCAGCAGCCGGAGCTGGACGTCGAGCGCGATCGCGAGCGCGGCGCGCGCCGAGACGGTGGCCGCGCCACCGTCCTCGTCGTACGCGCGCTCCTTGACCAGCTCGAGGTAGTCGTCGCAGAACTCCCAGAAGAACTTCTCGGACGTCTCCAGGGCGGTCGTGTAGTCGTAGGCCTCGAACGCGTCGGTCGCCTTGGTGACGACGTCGGCGAGCTTGCCGAGCAGGGCGCAGTCGACCGGCTCGGAGACCTCGAACGGGTTCACGCTGGTCGCACCGACGCCGCCGAGGACGAACTTCGAGGCGTTGAGGACCTTCATCGCCAGCCGGCGGCCGACCTTCATCTGGGTCTCGTCGAACGGCGAGTCCAGGCCCGGGCGGGCCATCGCGGCGCGCCAGCGGACGGCGTCGGCGCCGTACTTGTCGAGGATGTCGGTCGGGACGACCACGTTGCCCTTCGACTTCGACATCTTCTTGCGGTCGGGGTCGAGGATGAAGCCCGACACCAGCGCGTGCGACCACGGGGCCGCGTTGTTCTCGAAGTCCGCGCGGACGACGCGCGAGAACAGCCAGGTGCGGATGATGTCGTGGGCCTGGGTGCACAGGTCCATCGGGAAGACCCGCTGCCACAGGTCGTCGTCGGACTCCCAGCCGCCCGCGATCTGCGGGGTGAGCGACGAGGTCGCCCAGGTGTCCATCACGTCGGGATCGCCGATGAAGCCGCCGGCCCGGCCGCGCTGGTCCTCGGCGTAGCCCTCCGGCGCGTCGGTCGACGGGTCGATCGGCAGCTGGTCCTCGCGGGGGAGGAGCGGGTGGTCGTAGTCGGGCTCCCCGTCGGCGTCGAGCGGGTACCAGACCGGGAACGGGATGCCGAAGAAGCGCTGGCGCGAGATCAGCCAGTCGCCGTTGAGGCCGCCGACCCAGTTGTCGTAGCGGTGCTTCATGTGGGTCGGGATCCACTGGATCTCGTTGCCGCGGTCGAGCATCTCCGAGCGGACGTCGGCGTCGCGGCCGCCGTTGCGGATGTACCACTGGCGGGTTGCGACGATCTCGAGCGGCTTGTCGCCCTTCTCGTAGAAGTTCGTCATCCGCTGGGTCGGCTTCGGGTCGCCGTCCAGGTCTCCGCTCTCGCGGAGCGCGGCGACGACCGCCTCGCGGGCCGAGAACGCCGTCTTGCCCTTCAGCTCCTCGTACGCCGCCGCGGCGGGCTCGTGCGCCAGCCACTCCGGGGTCTCGCGCGACATCCGGCCGTCGCGGCCGATCAGGGTGCGGACCGGCAGGTCCAGCTCGCGCCACCAGGTCACGTCGGTGAGGTCACCGAACGTGCAGCACATCGCGATGCCGGCGCCCTTGTCCATCTCGGCGGCGGCGTGGGCACGGACCGGGATCTCGACGCCGAAGACCGGCGAGGTCACGGTGGTGCCGAACAGCGACTGGTAGCGCTCGTCGTCCGGGTGCGCGACCAGCGCGACGACGCTCGGGATCAGCTCGGGTCGCGTGGTCTCGATGAAGAGGGGCTCGCCGTCCGGCTTGTGGAACGCGACCCGGTGGTAGGCGCCGGCGTACTCACGCGCCTCGAGCTCGGCCTGGGCGACCGCGGTCTGGAACGTGACGTCCCAGAGGGTCGGCGCCTCCTGGAGGTAGGCCTCGCCGCGGGCGAAGTTGCGCAGAAACGCACGCTGGCTGACGACCTGCGCCTTCGAGCCGATCGTCGTGTAGTGCTGCTTCCAGTCGACCGAGAGGCCGAGGGTGCGCCACAGCTCCTCGAAGACCTGCTCGTCCTGCTGGACGAGCTCCTCGCACAGTGCGATGAAGTTCGGCCGGCTGATCGGGATCTGCTTCTTCGGGTCCGGCTTCTCCGGCGGCGTGAAGTCGGCGTCGTACGGCAGCGACGGGTCGCAGCGCACGCCGTAGTAGTTCTGCACGCGGCGCTCGGTCGGGAGGCCGTTGTCGTCCCAGCCCATCGGGTAGAACACGGACTTGCCACGCATCCGCTGGAAGCGGGCGACCAGGTCGGTGTGCGTGTAGGAGAACACGTGGCCGACGTGCAGGCTGCCGCTCACGGTCGGCGGCGGGGTGTCGATTGAGTAGACGTTCTCGCGCGGCTGGGTGCGGTCGAAGGCGTAGGTGTCCTGCTCCTTCCACCGCGTGCTCCAGGTGGCCTCGAGGCCCTCGAGCGCAGGCTTGTCGGGTACGACGACGGCGCGGGGTGCTGCGCTCGTCGTGTCCGTGGCCTGGCTCTGAGTGTCGGTCATGGAGGAAATCCTAGGGTGAACGGCGTTCGCCGGAGAAACCGGTTGTGCGGGGCGGCCCGGGCTGGCTGACTTCCGTCATGTCTCTCGCGTTCGTCGACGATCCGTCCGTGTTCCTCCGAGAAGCCCACGAGTACCTCGTCGCGGACCCGGTGGTGACCACCGTGATCGCGACCGTGACCGCGCGCTACGTGACCGGAAGTGCGTCGGAATCGCCGTACTGCTGGTGGGTGATCGCCCGCGACGACGCCGGCCGGGTGACCGGGGTCGGGATGCGGACCGCGCCGTTCGCTCCGTACCCGCTCTACCTGCTGCCGATGCCCGACGGGGACGCCGTCGCGCTGGCGCGGGCACTGCACGAGCGCGGCGAGGAGGTCGGCGGTGTGAACGGTGCGCTGCCGGCCGCGCGGCTGTGCGCGGAGGAGGCGGCCCGGCTGGCGGGGACGGCCGCCGAGGTCGACGAGCACACGCGGCTGCACGAGCTCGGCGAGCTCGTGGTGCCGCCGTCGCCGCCGGGCCGGCTCCGACTCGCGAGTTGCGACGACGCGGAGCTCTGCCTCGCGTGGTTCCGCGCCTTCGCCGTCGACGCCGCGGAGCAGGCCGGGCGCGAGGGAGCGCACGCGATGGAGGAGTTCTCCCTCGAGATGATCCGGGCTCGCATCGACGACGGCGTGATCTGGCTCTGGGAGGACGAGTCCGGCACGCCGGTGCACCTGACCGGCGCGAACCCACCGGCGAACGGCGTCGTCCGGGTCGGCCCGGTCTACACGCCCAAGGAGCACCGCGGCCGTGGCTACGCCAGCCGCTCGGTGGCGGAGGTGTCCCGGGACCACCTCGACCGGGGCCTGCGCTGCTGCCTGTTCACCGACCAGGCCAACCCGACCTCGAACAAGGTCTACGAGGCGATCGGCTACCGCCCCGTCGTCGACATGGTGAACCTGGTCATCGGGTGAGCCCGCTCACGGTGCCCGCTCCCGGGACCCAGGTGCCGCGGGCGTTCGTGAAGCCGCCCTCGCAACCCAGGTCGAGGTAGGCCGCCTGGTCGCCGGCGTCGTCGGCCAGCACGAGCAGCCGCGGGGTCTCGATCGGCTGGTCGCAGGCACCGCCCAGCGCTTCGCGCAGGTTGGTGGCCATGTCGTCCTTCACGCTCGCGACCTCGCCAGCGGTGAGGGTGGCCTCCTCCGCCCAGGCCCCGTCGCGGTCCGAGACGCAGAGGACGCCGGCGGTCGCCGTCGCCGGGTCGAACGACGCGTTCCAGGTGGAGGGGGCGTCGGCCTCCGTCGCCGGGCAGGCGAGCTCGGGGATCCCGGACTCCTGGCGCTCGAGGTTGCCTGCGAAGGCGGCGAGCACCTGGTCGACGCCGACGTCCCGGCCGGCCACGGACACCGAGCCGCAGACCCGCACGGGACTGCCGATGCTCAGGAGGCCGTCACCCTCCTGGACCTGCAGCACCCACGGCTGGGGCATCACGTTGGCCACCATGCAGAACGACGGGAGCTCGAAGTCGGGCAGCGCCGTCAGGTCCTCGGCGAACGCCCGCGCGGCATCGCCCACCAGTGGCGCGTCGGGCAGTGGCTCCCCGGCGGCGTCGAGGGCAGGGCAGCTGCGGACGGCGTCGAACCCACCGGTGACCGTCGGCAGCGCGCCGTGCTGGGCGAGGTCCTCGGTGTCCTGGGCGACCGTCGGGCAGGGCTCGACCTGCACGGGTGACGGGGGAGCCGGAGTGGCCCGGTCCGGGCCGTCGCCGTCGCCCGCGGAGATGGGGACGGCGACGGCGACGGCCACCACCGAGACAGCGGCCACCGCGACCAGCGCCCGGTCACGGACCCGGGCGGTGCGGCCGCGGCGGACCACTGACGCTGTGCGCGACGTCGGGTCGACGTCGGGGCGATCGGGGGCGGCCTGCTCGAGCAGGTCGCGGAGCCGGGTCTCGTTCACGGCTGGTCTCCTTCGGTCTCGAAGAGCGGCGAGGTGCGCAGGGTGGCGAGGGCGCGGGAGGTCTGGCTCTTGACCGTGCCGACGCTGATGCCCAGGGCCGCGGCGGTCTGCGCCTCGGTCAGGTCGTCGAAGAAGCGCAGGACCACCACGGCGCGCTGGCCGCGGGGGAGCAGCGCGAGGGCGGCGAGGACGTCGCGGCGTACCTCCGGGGACGCCGGCGCTGCCGGGGTGTCGGGCAGGTCGTCGGTCGGGATCTCGCCGTTCCACTTCCGCCGCCACCAGTCGGTGTACGTCGACACCAGCGCGGCGCGCACGTAGGACTCGACGGCCTCGCGGCGCTCGATCCTGTCCCAGCGTCGCCAGGCCTTCACCAGGGCGGTCTGGAGCAGGTCCTCCGCCCGGTGCGGGTCACCGGTGAGCAGGTAGGCGCTGCGCCACAGCGCCGTGGAGCGCGCGGCGACGAACGCCTCGAAGTCCGCCGGTGCGGACGTCGGCTGCTCGGTCACCGTCTGAGCCTCGTTCATGGATCACCCCTTCGTCGGCAATGACGAGGTGGCGACCCACGATGGTTGTCACCAGACGAGGACCGGCTTCACGACCTTCCCCGACAGCACGTCGGCGACCGCCGCGTCGATCTCGGTGAACGGGTACGTCGTCACCAGGTCGGTGACCGGGAACCTGCCCTCGGCGTGCAGCCGCAGCATCCGCGGCACCATCTCGAGCGGGTCGGAGTCGCCCTCGATCGAGCCGCGCACGATCTTGCCGTTCTGGAGGATGTCGATGGCGTCGATCCCGAACTCCGGCTGGTTCATGTCCAGCCCGAGCACGACCAGCGTGCCCTGCACCCGCAGCGACTGGGCCGCCTGCTTGATCACGGCCGGCACCGCGGTCGTCTCGACGCCGTACGCTGCGCCGCCGCCGGTGAGCTCCTTGACCTTGTCGACGACGCTGACGTCGCCGAGCTCGCCCGGGTTCACGCCGATCGCGCCGAGCTTCTCGGCCGCATCGAGGCGACCGGCCTGCAGGTCGACGGCGATGACCGTCTCGACGTCGATGGCCTTCGCCGCGGCGATCGCGGCGAGCCCGACCGCGCCGACGCCGTACACGACGACGCTGTCGCCGGGGCCGGGCTGGGCGACGTTGAGGATCGCGCCGGCGCCGGTCTGGAAGCCGCACCCGAACGGCGCGACCTTGGTGAGGTCGAGGTCCTTGTCGACGACGATCACGCTGCTGTGGTGCACCACGGAGTGGCGCGCGAGCGAGGACTGGCCGAGGAAGTGGCCGTAGACCGGGCCGGTGGCCCGGGCGTACGACGTGGAGCCGTCCATCCGGAAGCCCATGTAGTTGAGCACCATCGCCTGGTCGCAGTAGCCGACCCGGCCCGACGTGCACTTCTCGCAGGTGCGGCACGACGCGATGCTCAGCACGACGTGGTCGCCCACCTCGACGCCGGTGACGTCCGCACCGACCGCCTCGACGACGCCGGCGCCCTCGTGCCCGAACACCCGCGGGAACATCTCGGCCGGCAGCTGCTCGCGCAGCGACAGGTCGGTGTGGCAGATCCCGCTGGCGATGATCCGGACCACGACCTCGTCGGCGCGGGGCCCGTCGACCTCCACCTCCTCGAAGAGAAAGTCCTGCCCGGGTCCATTCACGACGGCGACGGTGGTCCTCATGCGGAGAACCTAGAACTTGTTCCATTTTCTGTCACTGGTTTGTCCATCCCTAGACTCAGGGCACGATGAGCGACGCTCCCGAAGCACCCCGCCTGGCCCAGACCTTCGAGGAGGTCGAGGACGCCCTGCTGTCCCGGTGGCCGGAGACCCGGCTCGAGCCGTCGCTCGACCGGATCCAGGCGTTCACCGAGCTGCTCGGTGACCCGCAGCGCAGCTACCCGGTCATCCACCTGACCGGCACCAACGGCAAGACCTCCACGTCGCGGATGATCGACACGCTGCTGCGCGCGCTCGACCTGCGCACCGGCCGGTTCACCAGCCCGCACGTCGAGCGGATGACCGAGCGGATCTCCGTCGACGGCGAGCCGCTGAGCGACGAGGACTTCGTGCGCGCGTTCAACGACGTGGCGCCGTACACGCACCTGGTGGACGCCGAGCAGGACCACCCGCTGTCGTTCTTCGAGACCGTGGTCGGGATGGCGTACGCCGCGTTCGCGGACGCGCCCGTGGACGTGGCGGTCGTCGAGGTCGGCATGGGCGGGTCGTGGGACGCCACCAACGTGGCCGACGCCGCGGTCGCCGTGGTGCTGCCGGTGTCGGTCGACCACGCGGCGTACCTCGGGGACACGCCGGTCGACATCGCGGTCGAGAAGGCCGGGATCATCAAGCCCGGCTCGGTCGCGGTCCTCGCCCAGCAGGACCCCGCGGTCGCGGCGCTCCTGCTCGAGCGGGCCGCCGAGGTGGGCGCGACCGTCGCCCGCGAGGGCATGGAGTTCGGCGTGGTCTCGCGGGTCCCGGCGGTCGGCGGGCAGGTGGTCTCGCTGCAGGGCCTGCACGCCCGCTACGACGAGGTCTTCCTGCCGCTCTACGGCGCGCACCAGGCGCAGAACGCCGCGGTCGCGCTGGCCGCGGTCGAGGCGTTCGCCGGCGAGCAGCACGCGTTGGACGAGGAGGTCGTCCGCGCCGCGTTCGCGGAGGTGACCTCGCCCGGCCGGCTGGAGATCGTGCGGCGCAGCCCCACGATCGTGCTCGACGCGGCCCACAACCCGCACGGCGCCGAGGCGCTGGGCGCCGCGATCGAGGACTCGTTCACGTTCTCGCCGCTGATCGGCGTGCTCGGCGTGATGGGGGACAAGGACCACGAGGGCCTGCTCACCGCGCTCGAGCCGCACCTCGCGCACCTCGTCTGCACGCAGAACTCCACCGATCGCGCGCTGCCGGCCGAGCAGCTGGCCGAGGTGGCGCGCGAGATCTTCGGCGAGGACCGCGTCTCGGTCACGCCGCGGCTCTCGGACGCGATCGAGGCGGCCGCGACCCTGGCGGAGGCCGGCGAGGCGTTCGGCGACCCGCTCGGGTCCGGCGCGGTGCTCGTCACCGGCTCCGTCGTCACCGTCGGCGAGGCGCGCTCGCTGCTCGTCCGGAGGGAGCGCGAGCGATGAGCGAGCCGACCCGTTCTCCGCGTCGCGGCATGTGCGCCGCGGTGCTCAGTCTCGAGGCGATCACCCTCGGCCTCACCACGCCCGTGATGATCAGCGTCGCCGGCGTCGACACGACGACCGCGCTGTGGGTCGGCCTCGGCCTGACCGTCGCCTGCCTGCTGCTCGCCGGCATGCTCCGCAAGGAGTGGGCCTACAGCCTCGGCTGGGTGATCCAGGGCGCCGCGATCGGCCTCGGCTTCGTGATCCCGCTGATGTTCGTGCTCGGTGGCATCTTCGCGCTGCTGTGGGGCTCCGCCTACTTCCTCGGCATCAAGATCGAGCGCGAGCGGGCGGAGGCGTACGCCGCGTTCGACGCCGCTCAGGAGTCGGGCCAGGAGTCGGGCCAGGAGTCGGGCCAGTCACAGGACTGACGTCACGGCCGCCAGCGCGCGGTCGAGCTCGTCGTCGGTGACCCCGCCGAAGCCGACGACCAGTCCCGTGAGGGTGGCCTCCCGGCAGTAGTCCGACAGCAGGTTGACCTCGAACCCCGCCCGGCGCCCGGCCTCGCGGGCCCGTAGCGCGTCGGCCTGCGGCAGCAGCCAGGTCGAGTACATCCCGGCGAGCGGCCCGGCCAGCTCGGCGTACGGCGAGAGCGCGGCCGCGACCCGGGGCGCCCGGTCGGCGTACACCCGTCGCGCGGTGCGGACGACCTTGTCGACGTACCCGTCGCGCAGCAGGGCGAGGTAGGCGCGCTGCACCGGCCACGGCGCTCCCTCGTGGGTGATCGCGCGGCGGGCGTTGACGCGGTCGAGCAGGTCGGGCGGTGCGACCAGCCAGCCGAGCCGCAGGGACGGGGCGACGGACTTCGCGGCGGTGCCGAGGTAGGCGACCCGCGAGCGGTCGAGGCTGGCCAGCGCGGGCACCGGCGCGACGTCGTAGCGGAACTCGGAGTCGTAGTCGTCCTCGACCACGACCGTCCCGGCGGCCTCGGCCGCGGCGAGCAGCGACACCCGGTCCGAGCCGGGCATCACCCGGCCGAGCGGGTGCTGGTGCGCGGGCGTGACGTACGCCGCGGCGACCCCGGAGAGGTCGGTCACCGGGGCGAGCGCAGGGAGGCTGCGGACCTCGCGGCCCACCCCGCGCACGGTCTCGACGGCGGCGCGGTAGCCCGGGTCCTCGAGCGCGACCGGGCCGGGCCGCAGCACGGTGGCCAGGTGGCGCAGCCCGTCGGTGGTGCCGTTGGTGAGCACCACCTCGTCGGGGTCGACGGCCAGCCCGCGGGTCCGGCCGAGGCGCTCGGCGAGCGCGGCGCGGAGCTCGGGCAGCCCGCGCGGGTCGTCGTACCCCCGCGGCGGGCGGGCGGTCGACACCTCGCGCCAGGCGCGCCGCCAGCCGGCCGCGTGCCGCGGGTCGATCCACGGCGTGCCGGCGTCGAGGCGGACCAGGTCCGGGGGAGCGGGAGCGGCGGCGCGGCGCGGGGCGGCCGGGTGGGCGCCCCCGGTCGCGGCGACGTACGTCCCGGCGCCGCGCCGGGTCTCGAGCCAGCCCTCGGCGAGCAGCTGCTCGTAGGCCTGCTCGGCGACCGATCGGCTCACGCCGAGGTCCGTGGCCAGCGCGCGGCTGCTCGGGAGCCGGTCGCCGCGGGCGAGGGTGCCGGCGACGACGAGCTCGCGGATCCGGCCGGAGAGCTGGGCGGGCAGCGAGCCGGGGGCGGTGCGGTCGAGCACGACCGGGAGCGTCGTCATGGAGTGTCCTGTCGAATCAACGTCGGATTGGCCCGTGCGTACAGGCCACTTCTGCTCGACGATGGTCGCATGACGATCGATCACCGGCTGGCACCCCTGTCTCCGACCGACCGGACCACGATCGGCCGCGGCCGCAACCGGATGGTCGAGGACCGCGCCGAGCTGCACGCGCTCCTCGACGACGCGCTCATCGCGCACCTCGGGGTGAGCCTCGACCGGCACCCGCTGGTGCTGCCGACGGCGTACGCGGTCGACCTCGACGGCCCGGACGAGGACGGCACGCTCTACGTCCACGGCTCGGTCGCGGCCGGCTGGCTGCGGGCGTCGACGGACCGCACGGTGTGCGTGACCGTGACCGAGCTCGACGGCCTGGTCGCCGCGCGGTCGGCGTTCCACCACTCGATGAACTACCGGTCGGCGGTCGTGATCGGCGAGGCCCGGCTGGTCGACGACCCCGACGAGCGGGCGCGCGCCCTGGACCTGATCGTCGACCACATGATCCCCGGCCGCGCGGCCACGTTGCGGGCCAACACCCGCAAGGAGATGGCCGCGACCGCGGTGCTCGCCGTACCGCTGCGCGAGGCGTCGATGAAGGCCCGCGCGTGCGGCCCGGTCGACGACCAGGAGGACATCGACGCGGGCGTCTGGGCCGGGGTCATCCCGGTGCGGCGGGTCTTCGGCGAGGTGGAGCCGGACGTCGACGCACGGGGAGCGGTCCCGGCCGACGTCCTCGCCCGGGCGGGCGCTCGATAGTCTCCGGGCATGACCCAGCGCACGCTCGTCCTGCTCAAGCCCGACGCCGTCCGCCGCGGCCTGGTCGGTGAGGTCGTCCGCCGCATCGAGGCCAAGGGCTACGGCCTGGTGGCGCTCGACCTGCGCGACGCCACGCCCGAGCTGCTCGCCGAGCACTACGCCGAGCACGAGGGCAAGCCGTTCTACCAGCCGCTGGTCGACTTCATGCTGTCCGGCCCGGTCGTGGCGATCGTGCTCGAGGGCGAGCGCTGCATCGAGGGCTTCCGCTCGCTGGCCGGCGCGACCGACCCGACCGTCGCCGCGCCCGGCACCATCCGCGGCGACCTCGGCCGCGACTGGGGCCTGGCCGTCCAGCAGAACCTCGTGCACGGCTCGGACTCCGAGGAGTCGGCCGCCCGCGAGATCGGGATCTGGTTCCCGAACCTCTGAGTCGCCGCTGCCGGGGCCCGCAGTGGCCCCGAGTCGCCGATCTGCGGTGTGACGTGAATTCGCAGGTCGGGCCGCGTGTCCTCCCCGGGGGCCGCGTCCTGTCTTCGTAGCCTGTTGTCACTTCTTCCCCACCTGCAACAAGGCGACGTGATGGCGAACAGCTTCATCGGCCGTGACATGGCCGTCGACCTCGGCACCGCCAACACGCTGGTCTACGTCCGCGGCAAGGGCGTGCTCGTCGACGAGCCCAGCGTGGTGGCGCTCAACGACACCACCGGCGAGATCCTCGCCGTCGGCCACGAGGCCAAGCGGATGATCGGCCGCACGCCCGACCACATCACCGCCATCCGCCCGCTCCAGGACGGCGTGATCGCCGACTTCGAGGCGACCGAGCAGATGCTGCGGTACTTCATCCAGCAGGTGCACCGCCGCCGCTACTTCGCCAAGCCGCGGATGGTGATCTGCGTGCCGAGCGGCATCACCGCGGTCGAGCAGCGCGCGGTCAAGGAGGCCGGCTACCAGGCCGGCGCGCGCCGCGTCTACATCGTCGAGGAGCCGATGGCCGCCGCGATCGGCGCCGGGCTGCCCGTGCACCAGCCGACCGGCAACATGGTCGTCGACGTGGGCGGCGGCACGACCGAGGTCGCGGTCATCTCGCTGGGCGGCATCGTCACCAGCCTGTCCGTGCGGACCGCCGGCGACGACCTCGACCAGGCGATCGTGGCGTGGATGAAGAAGGAGCACTCGCTGATGCTCGGCGAGCGCACCGCCGAGGAGGTCAAGATGACCCTCGGCTCCGCGTTCCCGATGATCGACGAGGTCGAGGCCGAGATCCGCGGCCGCGACATGGTCACCGGCCTGCCCCGCACGGTCACCGTCTCCAGCAGCGACGTACGCCAGGCGCTCGAGGAGCCGCTGCACATGATCGTGGACGCGGTCCGCGCGACCCTCGACCAGACCCCGCCCGAGCTGGCCGGCGACATCATGGACCGCGGCATCGTGCTCACCGGCGGCGGCGCGCTGCTGCGCGGCCTCGACGAGCGGCTGCGCCACGAGACCGGCATGCCCGTGCACGTCGCCCAGGACCCGCTCACCTCCGTCGCCCTCGGCGCCGGCAAGTGCGTCGAGGAGTTCGAGGCGCTCCAGCAGGTGCTGGTCACCGACCTGAGGCGCGGCGCATGACCAAGGAGAAGCGCTGGAGAGGCCCCGGTGGGCCGAAGCAGTCGCCCGGCCTGCTGGTCGCCCTGGTGCTCGCCTGCCTGAGCCTGATGGCCCTCGACTCCACCGCTGACGGCCCCGTCGACGGCGCCCGGCGCGCGGTCGGCGAGGTGTTCGGTCCGGTCGAGGTGGCGACCGCGACCGCGGTCCGCCCGTTCACCGCGGTCCCGGACTGGTTCCGCTCCAAGGACTCGATGCAGGACGACCTCCTCCAGCTGCAGGCCGAGAACTCCCAGCTGCGCTCCGAGGTCGCCACGCAGGACTACGACCGCAACCGGCTCGCGGAGTACGACGGCCTCACCGCCGCGGCCGCCGACCTCGGGTACTCCCTGGTCCCGGCGCGCGTCGTCGGGCTCGGCCCGTCGCAGTCGTTCTCCCACACGGTCACGATCGACGCCGGCTCCGACGCCGGGCTGCGACCCGACCTCACCGTGATCAACAACGACGGCCTGGTCGGCCGCGTCCTGCGGGTCACCCGCAGCACCGCGACCGTGCTGCTGATCATCGACACCGACTCGGTCGTCGGCGGTCGCGTCGGCGAGAGCATGGAGGTCGGTCTCCTGCACGGCCGCGGCGACCTCGGCAACGACGGCCGCCTGGACCTCGAGCTCTTCGACGACACCGCCGTACCGTCCAAGCACGACACCGTGGTCACGTGGGGGAGCGAGGCGGCCGGACCGTACGTCTCCGGCGTCCCGGTCGGCCGCGTCACCAGTGTCTACAGCAGCCTGCGCGAGACCTCGCAGCGCGCGGTGATCGAGCCGTTCGTCGACTTCGGCTCGCTCGACCTGGTCGGCGTGGTCGTGGCGTCCGGCACCGACAGCGACCGGTCCGTCATCGACGCCGACGGGACGCTGCGATGAGGGCCCTCGCCGCGGCCGCCGCGATCGTGGTCGCGCTGGCGCTCCAGGTCTCGGTGTTCTCGCACTTCTCCTGGGCCGGGGTCGTCCCGAACCTGTGCCTGCTCGTCGTGGTCGCCGCGGCGCTGACCCGCGGCTCGCACTTCGCGGCCGTCCTCGGCTTCGTCGCCGGCGTCTCGCTCGACCTCGCCCCGCCGGCCGACCACGTCGCCGGCCGCTGGGCGCTCGCGCTGGTGATCGTCGGGTACGTCGCCGGCCGCGTCCGCCGCGACGCGCCCCCGACCGCCAGCACCGTGGTCGCGACCGTCGCCGCCGCCTCCTTCGTCGGTACGTCGGTGTTCGCGCTGACCGGCATGGTGCTCGACGACGCCGCCCTCGGCGTCCCCGACCTGCTGCAGGTCATCGGCGTCTCGGTCGTCCTCGACGTGCTGCTCACGCCGTTCGTGCTCCCGCCGGTGATGGGGATGTTCCGGCGGCTCGAACCCGACCGCGCGCTCGCCTGATGGCTCCCCAGAGATTTGCAGGGCGCACCGGTCGGCTGCGCCTGGTGGTCATCCAGGCGCTGGTGTTCTCGCTGTTCGCGACCCTGTTCGCCCGGCTCTACTTCCTGCAGGTCGTCGACGGCGCCGAGTACCACGCCCAGGCCACGTCGCAGTCGGTGCGCGAGGTCGTGGTGCAGCCCCAGCGCGGGCTGATCGTCGACGACCAGGGCCGGCCGCTGGTCGCCAACCGGCTGTCCTGGGTGGTCGCGGTCGACCGCACGATGCTCGGCAAGATGACCGAGCGCCAGCAGGAGATCCTGCTCGAGCGGGTCGGCGGCGTCGTCGACGTGAAGGTCGCGCGCATCCACCACCAGCTGAACAACTGGAACGGCTCGCCGTACCAGCCGGTCCCGATCGCCTCCGACGTCCCGCAGCGGGTCGCGCTGCGGCTCCTCGAGCAGCCCGAGGACTACCCGGGCATCGTCGTCGACCAGCAGAGCGTGCGCGCCTACCCGGAGCCGTACGGCGTGAACCTCGCGCACGTGCTCGGCTACCTCAGCCCGATCACCGAGGGCGAGCTCGACCAGGCGAAGGATCGCGAGGACCAGTCGGTCAACGGCGCCTCGGCGGTCGGCCGCGCCGGCGTCGAGAAGCAGTACGACAAGTGGCTGCGCGGCATGCCGGGCTACAAGAACGTCGCGGTCGACTCGATGGGCCGCGTGCTCGGGGACGACTCCGAGGTCGCGGGCGAGCCCGGCGACACGCTCGTCACCAGCATCGACGCCAAGGTGCAGTCGGTCGTCGAGCAGCAGCTGCTGGAGCGGATGCGCTACCAGCGCACCCAGCGGGACCCGGTCACCGGTCGCAACTACGTCGCCGACTCGGGCGCCGCGATCGTGATGGAGGCCGACACCGGCCGGATCGTCGCGATGGCCAGCCAGCCGACGTACGACCCCGGCGTCTGGGTCGGCGGGATCAGCAGCAAGCAGCTCGAGCGGCTGTACTCCGACAAGGCCGGTACGCCGCTGCTGGGTCGCGCGACCCAGGGCCAGTTCGCGCCCGGCTCGACGTGGAAGCCGTTCATGACCGCCGGTGCCCTCACCCACGGCTACTCGACCGACACGCAGCTCAACTGCTCCTCGGCGCTGCGGGTCGGCAACCGCGACTTCAAGAACTACGAGTCGGGCGCCTACGGCTACATCGGCTTCGCGCAGGCGCTCGAGGTCTCCTGCAACACCTTCTTCTACCGGATCGGCCTGGACTACTGGCAGCGCTACGGCTCGGACGTCGCCGACGTGCACGCCAAGGACCCGCTGGTCTCCGAGGCCAAGGAGTTCGGCTTCGGCCAGGAGACCGGCATCGACCTGCCGGGCGAGGCGTCCGGACGGATCGCGGACCGGCAGTGGAAGCGCGACTACTACGAGTCGATGAAGGGCTACTACTGCAAGATCGCGAACAAGCCGCAGGACGCCGACACCAGCGACTTCGTCTACCTCTTCTCCCGTGAGTTCTGCGCGGAGGGCTACGCCTACCGCGCCGGTGACGCGGTGAACTTCGCGATCGGCCAGGGCGACACGCTGGTCACGCCGCTCCAGCTGGCCCGCGCGTACGCCGCGATCGCCAACGGCGGCACGCTCTACGCGCCGCGCATCGCCAAGGCGATCGTCAGCCCGGAGGGCGACGTCGTGCGCCGGATCGCTCCGAAGCCGGTGGGCACCGTCGACGTCCCCGAGCAGACGCTGGGCTACATCGACTCCGCGCTGAAGGGCGTCGCGGCGAACCCGCACGGCACGATGAACTGGAAGCTGCAGGAGTTCCCGCTGGACCAGGTCGTCATCCGCGCGAAGACCGGCTCGGCCGAGGTGCACGGCAAGCAGACCACCGGCTGGGTCGCCTCCTACACCGACGACTACGTCGTCGTGATGATGATCAGCCAGGGCGGGACCGGGTCCGGCTCGGTCGGCGAGGGGATCCGGAAGGTCTGGGAGACCTTGTACGGCATCGACGGCATGGACGTGAACCCGAGCCGTGCGGCGATCCCCGGCGTCACCCCGCCCGAGCGGCTCCCGACGTTCATGCAGGACGGCACCATTCTCCCTCCGGCCCGAGAAGAGGACTGACGTGCTCACGAAGCCCCGCCTCGACTGGGTCCTGATGCTGGCCGTGCTCGGCCTGGTCACCCTCGGCAGCGTGCTGGTGTGGTCGGCGACCACGCAGCGCGCCGACCTCACCGGCGGTGACCCCACGGCGTACCTCAAGAAGCAGCTGGTCAACGTCGCGATCGGCCTGGTGTTGATGGTGCTGGTGCTCGCCACCGACCACCGGTGGGTGCGGATCATGGCGCCGCTCGTCTACATCGCCTCGGTCGCCGGGCTCGTGCTCGTGCTGACGATGGGCACGGTCGTCAACGGCTCACGGTCGTGGCTGATGATCGGCGGGATGTCGATCCAGCCGTCGGAGTTCGCGAAGCTGGCCGTGGTGATCGGGATGGCGCTGTGGGTCGCCGAGCGCCACGACGTCCGCCGCGGGCGCCCCGGTGGCGCCCTGGGCGACGTCGCCGGCATGCTCGCGATCGCCGGCCTGCCGGCAGGGCTGATCCTGCTGCAGCCGGACCTCGGCACCATGCTCGTGCTCTCGGCCACGGTCTTCGGCGTGATCGCGGTCTCCGGCGCCCCGCGGCGCTGGCTCGCGCTGCTCGCCGGGGGAGCGGTCACCGCCGCCGTGGCCGCGATCGCCGCGGGCGTGCTGAAGCAGTACCAGGTCGACCGGTTCCTGGCGTTCACGAACCCCGACCTCGACCCGCGCGGCGCCGGCTACAACGTCGAGCAGGCCCGGATCGCGGTCGGCAACGGCGGGCTGTTCGGGCAGGGCCTGTTCGACGGCTCCCAGACCCGCGCCGGCTTCGTTCCCGAGCAGCACACGGACTTCGTGTTCACGGTCGCGGGCGAGGAGCTCGGCCTGGTCGGCGCGGGTGTCCTCATCGCCCTGCTCGGCCTGGTGATCTGGCGGGCGCTGCGGATCGCCGCGCGCACCGACGACGTGTTCGGCCGGCTGGCCGCGGCCGGCATCGCCTGCTGGTTCGGCTTCCAGGCGTTCCAGAACGTCGGGATGTGCCTCGGGATCATGCCGGTGACCGGCGTACCGCTGCCGTTCGTGTCGTACGGCGGCAGCTCGATGTTCGCGGGCATGCTCGCGATCGGGCTGCTGCAGAACATCCACCTGCGCTCGAACGCCACGGTCCCGACGCGCTACACGATGCCGAACCGGGTCCTCGTCAGGGCCTGATCGTCAGGGCCTGATCGCCAGGGCCTGATCTCTAGGGTTTGATCGCCAGGAACACGAAGGACGCCATCAGCACGAGGTGCACCGATCCCTGGAGCGTCTTGGACCGGCCGGGCACCACGGTCAGCACGGCCACGATCACCGAGACCATCAGCAGCACCATCTGGGTCGGTTCGAGGCCGAGCACGAGCGGGCCCTCCAGCCAGATCGAGGCGACCGCGATCGCCGGGATCGTGAGGCCGATGCTCGCCATCGCCGAGCCGTAGGCGAGGTTGAGGCTGATCTGCACGCGGTTGCGCGCCGCCGCCCGGGCGGCCGCGATCGACTCGGGCAGCAGCACCAGGAGCGCGATCACGACACCGACGAACGAGTGCGGGAACCCGATCGCGTCCACGGCGTCCTCGATCGGGTACGACTCCACCTTGGCCAGGCCCACCACCGCGACGAGGCCGAGCAGGAGCAGGAACAGGCTGGACAGCGCGGCCCGGTTGCTCGGCGGGTCGGCGTGGCCGTCGCCGTCCTCGTCCACCGGCCAGTCGACCTGTCCGTCCTGAGCAGCGTCGCCGGCCTCGACCGGCAGGAAGAAGTCCCGGTGCTTGACGGTCTGGGTGAAGACGAAGATCCCGTAGAGCGCCAGCGACGCGATCGCGGCGTACGTGAGCTGCGCGCCGGAGAACTCCGGCCCCGGGGTGCTCGTGGTGAACCGCGGCAGCACCAGCGTCAGCGCCGCGAGCGCGACGACGGTCATCAGGGCGGCGCCGGTGCCCTCGGGGTTGAAGACCGCCATCCGGTACTTCACGGCGCCGATGACCAGCGAGAGCCCCACGATGCCGTTGATCGTGATCATCACGGCCGCGAACACCGTGTCGCGCGCGAGCGCCGACGTGTCGCTGCCGCTCAGCATCAGCGTCACGATCAGGGCGACCTCGATGACCGTCACGGCGACGGCGAGCAGCAGCGAGCCGAACGGCTCGCCGACCCGGTGCGCGACGACCTCGGCGTGGTGCACCGCGGAGAGCACGGCGCCAATGAGGAAGATGCCGATCCCGACGGCCGCGACCGTGCCGGGGTGACTGCCCCAGACGAAGACGAGCACGAGGATCGCCGAGGGCGGCGCGATGGTCGTCCAGTCCAGGCGGCGTCCCAGGATGCTCATGACGGGAACCCTACGGACTCGGCCAGGGAGTGGCCGCCATCACAACGAACTCGTTGTCTGGGACAACCTTCCCGGCCCTAGGCTGACCGCGATGAGCGAGAACAGCCACTCGGGCGAGTACACCCACCGGCAGATCCTGACGATCCTCTCCGGGCTGATGATGGGCATGTTCCTCGGCGCCCTCGACCAGACGATCGTGAGCACGTCGATCCGCACGATCGCCGACGACCTGGGTGGGCTCTCGGTGCAGGCGTGGGTGACCACGGCGTACCTGATCACCTCGACGATCACGACGCCGATCTACGGCAAGCTCGGCGACAACTACGGTCGCAAGAAGCTGTTCATGTTCGCGATCACGGTGTTCATCATCGGCTCCGCGCTGTGCTCGTTCGCGACCTCGATGTACCAGCTCGCGGCGTTCCGCGCGTTCCAGGGACTCGGCGCGGGCGGCCTCTTCACGCTGGTGCTCGCGATCATCGGCGACATCGTGTCGCCGCGCGAGCGGGCCCGCTACACCGGCTACTTCATGGCCATGTTCGGTACGTCGAGCGTGCTGGGGCCGCTGATCGGCGGGTTCTTCGCCGGCCAGGCGGTGATCCTCGGAATCGACGGCTGGCGCTGGGTCTTCCTCGTGAACGTCCCGATCGGCATCGCCGCGCTCGCGGTCGTCTACCGCACCCTGCACATCCACCACACGCCGCGGCACATCCGCATCGACTGGTGGGGCGCGATCTCCCTCGTCGTCTGCCTGGTGCCGCTGCTGACCGTCGCCGAGCAGGGCCGGCAGTGGGGCTGGGACTCGCCGCGCTCCCTGGCCTGCTACGTCATCGGGGCGATCGGCCTCGTCGCCTTCCTGCTCGCCGAGCGGGCGATGGGCGCCGCGGCGCTGATCCCGCTGCGGATCTTCCGGCTCCGGCCGGCCGCGGTCACGATCGCGGCGAGCGTGCTCGTCGGGGTCGCGATGTTCGGCGGCATCATGCTGATCCCTCAGTACATGCAGATCGTGCACGGCGCCTCGCCCACCGAGGCCGGCCTGCTGATGCTGCCGATGGTCGTCGGCATGATGGTCGGCTCGATCGGCTCCGGCCAGGTCATCTCCCGCACGGGCCACATCCGCTGGTTCCCGATCGTGGGCTCGGCGGTCATGGTCGTCGGCCTGCTGCTGCTCTCGCGCTGCGGCGCCGAC
This sequence comes from Nocardioides sp. SR21, assembly GCF_022761125.1. Classification (GTDB taxonomy): domain Bacteria; phylum Actinomycetota; class Actinomycetes; order Propionibacteriales; family Nocardioidaceae; genus Nocardioides. The sequence goes on from NZ_JAKWJR010000002.1 coordinate 133,871, forward strand.
ACGCCGATGATCTGGGTCAGCCTGTCGATGCTGGTGCTCGGCCTCGGCCTGGGCAACTGCCTGCAGCCGATCCTGCTGATCGTGCAGAGCTCGGTGCCGCCGACCGAGATCGGCGTGGCCACCAGCTCGGCCACGTTCTTCCGGCAGATCGGCGGCACCCTCGGTGTCGCGGTCTTCCTGTCCGTGCTGTTCAGCACCCTCGGCGGCAACGTCCAGGACGAGCTCGTGACCGCGTCCCAGACGCCGGAGTGGCAGCAGGCCGTCGCCGAGGGACATGTGTTCGACCCCTCGACGATCGCGCAGGTCCAGGACGACTCCTCGTTCATCGAGGAGCTGCCGCCGGTGTTCGCACATCCGTTCCAGGTCGGCTTCGCCGAGTCGATGGACCTGGTCTTCCTGATCGCCGCGGGGGTGGGCGTGATCGCGTTCCTGATCCTGCTGCTGCTCCCACCCGTGGAGCTCAGGGCGACCTCGGCGAGCGTCGCGGCGCGCGCCGAGGCCGACGCCTCCTAGTGCCCTGAATCGCAGGTCCGTGTGCGCTTCGCGCACACATGGCACGCACCTCGCTGCGTTGCCGTCGCTCGGTGATGAGCCAACAGCGCCGTCACTCCGGCGCCTTGCGATGCCCACACCCTGAGCACGCACAACGCGCATGGACCTCCGACCCAGGACACAGATCTGTTTGGATGGACCCATGACCGACCGCGAGATCGAGCCGGACATCGCCGACGCCGTCCACGGGGTGGCCAACCGCTACGGCGCCGCCGGCCTGGAGGACCTCATCGTCCTCGCCCAGGAGGAGCTGGTGATCGCCCGCCAGGCGCTCGAGGAGCTCGCGCCCGACGCCGACTGACGGTTCGCTCCGTCGCGGCGGTGGGTCGTACCCTTGGTGGTTGTTCCTTCCCCGAGAACGACCAAGCCCCTTTGCGAGGTAGTTGCATGTCCGCGCCTGCGAGCGTCTTCCCGCTCCTGGAGCCCCGGCTCCAGTCGGTCTCCAAGCCGATCCAGTACGTCGGCGGGGAGCTGAACTCGACCGTCAAGGACTGGGACTGCGCCCCCGAGGGGGAGACCGTCCGCTGGGCGCTGATGTACCCGGACGCGTACGAGGTCGGCCTGCCCAACCAGGGCGTGCAGATCCTCTACGAGGTGCTCAACGAGCGCGACTGGATCGTCGCCGAGCGCACCTATGCCGTGTGGCCCGACATGGAGCAGCTGCTGCGCGACGAGTCGATCCCGCAGTTCACCGTCGACTCCCACCGCCCGGTGCGCGCGTTCGACGTCTTCGGCCTGAGCTTCTCGACCGAGCTCGGCTACACCAACATGCTCAACGCCCTCGACCTCGCCGGCATCCCGATCCACGCCGCCGACCGCACCGACGAGGACCCGATCGTGCTCGCGGGCGGCCACGCCGCGTTCAACCCCGAGCCGATCGCCGACTTCCTCGACGCCGCGGTGCTCGGTGACGGCGAGGAGGTCGTGCTCGCGATCTCCGAGGTCGTCCGCGACTGGAAGGCCGAGGGCCGCCCCGGCGGTCGCGACGAGGTGCTGCGCCGGCTCGCGGTCAGCGGCAACATCTACGTCCCACGCTTCTACGACGTCACGTACGCCGCCGACGGCGCCATCGAGGCCGTCGTGCCGAACCGTCCGGGCATCCCGTTCCGGGTCCGCAAGCACACGCTGATGGACCTCGACGCGTGGCCGTACCCCGCCAAGCCGCTGGTCCCGCTCGCCGAGACCGTGCACGAGCGCTTCTCCGTCGAGATCTTCCGCGGCTGCACCCGCGGCTGCCGGTTCTGCCAGGCCGGGATGATCACCCGCCCGGTGCGCGAGCGGTCCATCGAGACCATCGGCGACATGGTCGAGAACGGCATCCGCAAGTCCGGCTTCGAGGAGGTCGGCCTGCTGTCGCTGTCGAGCGCCGACCACACCGAGATCGGCGAGGTGGCCAAGGGCCTGGCCGACCGCTACGACGGTTCGAACGTCTCCCTGAGCCTGCCGTCGACCCGCGTCGACGCCTTCAACATCACCCTCGCCAACGAGTTCTCCCGCAACGGCCGGCGCTCCGGCCTGACGTTCGCCCCCGAGGGCGGCTCCGAGCGGATGCGGAAGGTGATCAACAAGATGGTCACCGAGGAGGACCTGATCCGCACCGTGGCGACGGCGTACTCCCACGGCTGGCGCCAGGTGAAGCTCTACTTCATGGTCGGGCTGCCGACCGAGACCGACGAGGACGTCCTCCAGGTCGCCGACCTCGCGAGGAAGGTCATCGCCAAGGGCCGCGAGGTCTCCGGGCGCAACGACATCCGCTGCACCGTCTCGATCGGCGGGTTCGTCCCCAAGCCGCACACCCCGTTCCAGTGGGCCGCGCAGCTCGACCACGAGACCACCGACGACCGGCTCAAGAAGCTGCGCGACACCGTGCGCGACGACAAGAAGTACGGCCGCGCGATCGGCTTCCGCTACCACGACGGCAAGCCCGGCATCATCGAGGGACTGCTCTCGCGCGGTGACCGCCGCGTCGGCCGGGTCATCGAGCAGGTGTGGCGCGACGGCGGCCGGTTCGACGGCTGGAGCGAGCACTTCTCCTACGACCGTTGGGTCACGGCGAGCGAGACCGCGCTGGACGGCACCGGCGTCGACCTCGGCTGGTACACCACCCGCGAGCGGGAGTACGACGAGGTGCTGCCGTGGGACCACCTCGACTCCGGGCTCGACAAGGACTGGCTGTGGGCCGACTGGGAGGACGCCCTCGCGGTCGGTGACGGCACCTCCGACGTCGAGGTCGAGGACTGCCGCTGGACGCCCTGCTACGACTGCGGTGTGTGCCCGGAGATGGGCACCGAGATCCAGATCGGCCCGACCGGCCGGCAGCTGCTCCCACTCAGCGTCGTCTGATCACCCGATCCGGGGGAGACGTGCCGGGGGGCACCCGATCTACGGTCGGCAGGGAGTCGACGATCGAGGGAGAGCCCGCCATGTCCACCACGCCCACCCCACAGGGACCGGCTACTCAGGAACCGACCACCCAGGAGCGACTCGCCTGGATGGGCCGGAACTCGAAGAAGCTCATCCTCGCGTTGGTGGCGATCGTGATCGCGGCGATCGTCGTGACGTTCTCCTTCAGCCTCTTCACCAGCTCGTCGGCCAACCCCGGCAACATGGTGGGCACCGGCAGCATGGAGATCGACAACTCCCAGGAGGGCATGGCGATCCTGACGGTCGACAACCTGCTCCCGGGGGAGACGACCACCGGGACCGTGGAGGTCACCAACGTCGGCGACGCCGAGGGCGACTTCGAGCTGACCTCGTCGAACCTCGTCGACACGCCCGCCACGCCGGCGCTCTCGAGCGTGCTCGGCCTGGTCGTCACCGACGGTACGACCGAGGTCTACAACGGCCCTCTCGCGTCGGCCGGGACGATCGACCTGGGCACCTGGCAGCCGGACGAGTCGCACACCTTCACGTTCACGGTGACCTTCGACGAGGCGGCCGGCAACGAGTACCAGGACTCGCAGACGACCGTCGACTTCACCTGGGACGCCACGCAGAGCACCTCCTGAGGGCCGGGTGTCCGTGGCGGATCGGGACCCGGTCTCGGGTGGTCACAGCGGTCTCCTGCTGCGCGACCGCAAGCTGATCGCGATCCTGATCGCCGGCGGGGTGATGGCGTTCGTCGTCACCGCCGTGATCGGGTTCTCCGGCGCGGTCTTCAGCTCGACGTCGAGCTCGCCGGGGAACGAGTACGCCGCGGCCGGCATGGGGCTCACGCTGGCCCGGACCGGGCAGCTCGTCGACGGATCCGGCATGGCGCCCGGTGACAGCAGGAGCGGGACCCAGACCGTCACGAACGAGGGTCACCGCGGCCGGCTGACCCTCGACGCGCGTGGCGTCGACGGGCAGTCGCCCCTGGCGAAGGTGCTCGCCGTCGTGGTCCAGCAGACCGACCCCGCCCAGGCGCAGCCGGCGTACGACGGCCCCCTCACCGGCCTCTCCAGCGTGCTGCTGGGCACGCTCGCCCCGGGGGAGAGCCGCAGCTATCGGGTCACACTGACCTGGCCCGCCGGGACCGGCGCGGGTGCGGCCGGGACCACCACCAGCCTCACCTTCGACTGGCAGATCGAGTCGGTGTCGTGAAGGGGCGGGCCACCACCATGCGACGCCGGATCATCTCGGGCGTGACGACGGCAGCCATGATCCTGGCGTTCGCGCTCGCGACGGTCATGGTGCTCCCGACCCTGCTCGGCTACGAGCGCTACGTCATCGTCAGCGGCTCGATGGAGCCGACCCTGCCGGTCGGCTCGGTGGTGTACGACGAGGTCGTGCCGGTCGACGAGCTCGAGGTCGGCGACATCATCACGTTCGTCCCACCGCCGGAGTACGGGATCACCGACCCGGTGACGCACCGGATCATGCGGATCGTCCTCGCCGAGGAGGGCACCGACGCTCCCGGGGAGCGGATCTTCCGTACCCAGGGCGACAACAACGCCGACATGGACCCCTGGCTGATGGTGCTCGACGGCCCGGACCAGGGCCGGGTCGTCCACCACATCCCCTACGTCGGCTACGTCTACATGGCGCTCCAGGTGGGCTGGGTCCAGTTCCTGGTGATCGGCGTCCCCGCCGTCGCCCTCATCGTCTACATCGTCGTCGCCCTGTGGCGGCTCTCCGGCGACGCCGTCCGCGAGGAGCAGCAGCGCGAGACCGCCGAGGCCGAGCAGGAGACCGAGCAGGAGGCCGCGCCGTGAGGCGGCTGCTGGTCGTCGCGATCGTGCTCGCGGCGGTGCTCGCCGGCTTCGGGACCGGGGTGGCGATCGCCGCGTTCACGGCGCGCGAGTCGAATCCCCAGACGATCACCGCCGCAGACCCGGCGCCCCCCGCCACGCTCGTCGCCCAGTCCCGGTCCAACGACGCGGGTGCGACCAGCAGCCAGATCCAGCTCGGCCTGCGGCTCGTGAACCGCGGCGCGACGCCCGCGAGCCTCGGCACGGTGACGATGCGCTACTGGTTCACCGCGGACGGCGCCGACCGGTTGGTGGGCGCCTGCTACTACTCCGTCTACGGCTGCGGGCAGGTCGGACTCTCCATCACCGACCTGCGCGCGGCCCGCGAGGGAGCCGATCACTACCTCCAGGTGTCGTTCTCCGCCGCGACGCTCGCGCCGGGGCAGTCGGCGAGCCTGGACCAGCTCGCCGTCCGTGACGACGGCGGGACCCAGATGACCCAGGCCGATGACTGGAGCTTCGCCGACCGATCGGCGTTCGCCGACAACGCGCGGGTCACGGTCTACGTCGGCGGCCAGCTGGTGTGGGGGACCGAGCCGGGGGCCGTGCCCGTGGACGAGAGCTTCGAGGTCCGATACCTGAATCGCGCCGCCAGCCCCCTCGACAACGCGATCCTGCCCTCGATCAAGCTCGCAGGCTCCAGTGGCGGCGGAGCCGAGGAGACCGGGAACGTCGAGATCGACCTGCGCCGGGTCACGGTCCGGTACTGGTTCACCAAGGACTCCACCACGCAGTCGCTGATCGGGTTCTGCGACTACGCCCAGGTCGGCTGCGACAAGGTCGCGCTCGGCTTCGTGCCGGTCTCGCCGGCGAAGCCGAAGGCCGACACCTACCTCGAGATCACGTTCACCGGGGGGGTCATTCCCGCTGAGGGCACGACCGGGCCGTTCGAGCTCCGGGTCCACAAGGCGGACTACTCCAACTTCGACGAGACCAACGACTACAGCTGGGGGACCAACACCACGTTCGAGCCCAACCCGAGGATCACCGCCTACCTCGACGGGAAGCTGGTCTGGGGGACGCCGCCATGACCGAGGTGCGTGACCGGCCGTCCGTGACCGAGCGGCTGCACTGGCTGCGGCGGCACATGACGGTCTGGCTGCTGGCCCTCGTGCTGCTGGTGGTGGCCGTTGCGGTGGGCGTGAGCTACACCCTCGGCGTGTTCAGCGCGAGCTCGGCGAACCTTCGGAACGTGGTGGCGACCGGGAGCATGACCCAGGTCAACAGCGCGGACAACGCCGCGTTCATGAGCGGGCACGACCTGGTGCCCGGCGACCACGTCGACGGCGCGGTGACCGTCCGCAACGAGGGAGATGCCAGGGGCAGCTTCCGGCTGGTGGCCGGGGACGTCGAGGACGAGCCAGGCCCCGGGGGCGGGCAGCTGTCGACGCGGTTGACGCTCCGGGTCGTGGAGGCGGGCAGCGGCACGGAGGTGTACACCGGTCGTATCGGGGACCTCGACGCCGACCTGGGCACCTGGGCGCCCGGGGAGGAGCGTGGCTACGAGTTCGAGGTGACCTTCCCGCCGGGAACGGCGGCTGCCGACAACGCCTACCAGCTCTCGTCGTTCACGGTGACGTACGTGTGGGATGCGGTCCAGGCTCGGTGACCGGCGCGAGCTGGTCCTCGACGTACCGCGGCCTCGCGACGTACGCCGCCAGCCAGAACAGCGGCAGCGCGAGCGCGAGCAGCAGCCACAGCGGCGCCGTCCAGCCGTCGGTCCACCCGTGCAGCAGGCCGACCGCGAACGGGCCGCCCGCCGCGATCAGGTAGCCGGTCGACTGGGTGAAGGCTGACAGCGCGGCGGTGCCCTCGGCGGTGTGCGCGCGCAGGCCGACCAGCGTGAGGATCAGCGGGAACGTCACGGTGCCGACGCCGACGATCAGCGCCCACAGCGGCGCGAGGGAGTACGGCGCCACCATCAGCCCGATGTAGCCGACCGGGTACGCCGCGATCACGGGGAACAGCACGCGGCGGGAGTCGGGCGTGCGGGCCAGCACGTTCGGCAGCCACAGCGACAGCGGGATGCTGGTGCCGGCCACCAGCCCGGCCAGCACCCCGGCGGTCGTCGCCGAGTAGCCGCTGTCGCGCCACAGCTGGGCGAACCAGCCGAAGATCGCGTAGGCCTGCAGCGACTGGAGGCCGAAGAACAGCGCCATCACCTGGCCGAGCCGCGTGCGCGCCACGTCGCGGTACGTCACGGTGGACGGGGTGCGCTCGAGGTTCCGGTCGTGCCGGGCCAGCCCGATCCACGGCAGCGCGGCGACGGCGGCCATCACCGCCCAGGCGCCGAGTCCCCAGCGCCAGCCGCCGAGCGCGTCGGCGATCGGCACGGTGAGCACCAGCGCCGCGGTCAGGCCGGTGGAGAGCGCGGTCGTGTAGATCGCGGTGACCAGGCCGATGCGGTCCGGGAAGTGCAGCTTCACCAGCGAGGGGAGCAGCACGTTGGCCATCGCCATCCCGGCCAGCGCGACCAGCGACAGCAGGAGGAACAGCGTCTCGCTGCCGGTCACCGACCGGCCGAACAGCCCGACGGTGGCCGCGAACAGCGCGACCAGCGTGACCCGGTGGATGCCGAAGCGCGCGGCCGCCGCGGGCGCGGCGGCACCGAACGCTGCGAACCCGAGGACGGGCAGCGAGGTCAGCAGGCCCGCCGTCGCCGGCGCCATGTGGAACGCCGTGCGCACCTCGGCGAGCACCGGGCCGATGCTGACGGCCGCCGGGCGCAGGTTGAGCGACAGCACCACGAGGCCGAACAGGACGAGGGCGGTCGCGCGGCGTGCTGAGGTGCTCACTCGGCCCATCGTCTCAGCCGTCGTGTCGGCGGTCTCCGGCAGGATGGTCCACATGCATCGGGTCACAGATGTCGAGAGACGACAGCGTCTGGCGCGACGGCACGCACTCGCTCCCGGGCACCGCGCCGCCGACCCGGTGGCGGCCACCCGCGCGATGACGGTGCTGCACGCGACCGAGGCGCCGAGCGTCTATCTCTCGCTGTGGGCCCGGGTCGACGGGCTCACGGTCGACGACGTCGACCGGGCGCTGTACGACGACCGCAGCCTGGTCAAGCAGCTCGCGATGCGCCGCACCCTGTTCGTGTTCCCGCGCGACCTGCTCCCGGCGGCCTGGGGAAGTGCCTCGGCCCGGGTCGCGACCGCGCTCCGCACCCGCTTCGCCAAGGAGATCGAGCAGGCCGGTCTCACCTCCGACGGCGCCGCCTGGCTGGTGGCGGCCGAGGAGGCCGCGCTCGCCCGGCTCGCGGACGGCTCGGAGCTGTCCGCGCAGCGGCTGCGCGAGGAGGTCCCCGAGCTCGGCGGCCGCCTCGACGTCGGCAAGGGCAAGTACGCCACCACGGTCTCCGTCGCGCCGCGGGTGCTGACCCAGCTCGGCGTGGAGGCGCGGATCGTGCGCGCCAGCAACGCCGGCCACTGGCGCACCGCGCGCCCCCAGTGGACGGCCATGGGCACCTGGCTCGGCGGCGACGTGCCCGAGCCCGCGAAGGAGCGCGAGGGGTACGCCGAGCTCGTCCGCCGCTGGCTGCGGACCTTCGGCCCGGGGACCGAGGCCGACGTGGTCTGGTGGCTGGGCTCGACCAAGACCGCCGTACGCGCCGCCCTCGCCGACGTCGGCGCGGTCGAGGTGGGGCTGGACGGGGGAGCGACGGGCTTCGTGCTCCCCGACGACCTCGAGCCGGAGCCCGACGTCGAGCCCTGGTCGGCGCTGCTGCCGGTGCTCGACCCGACCGTGATGGGCTGGAAGGAGCGCGGCTTCTACCTCGGCGAGCACGGCCCGATGCTGTTCGACACCAACGGCAACTCCGGCACCACCGCCTGGTGGGACGGCCGGATCGTCGGCTGCTGGGTGCAGGACCCGGACGGCGTGGTCGTGCTCCACCTGCTCGAGGACGTCGGCTCGGAGGCGCGCGCCGCGCTGGAGGACGACGCGACCCGGCTCACCACCTGGCTGGACGGCCACCGGGTGAGCACGGTCTATCCCTCGATTGCGATGAAGCAGGCGGTCTCTACCTGAGTTCCTTGGCCGGTAGCCTTGACCGGTGCGTGAGCAGCCCGAGCAGCAAGCCCCTCCCGTCCAGCGGCTGCGGATCCGCTACGCCAAGCGTGGCCGGCTCCGCTTCACCAGCCACCGGGACTTCAGCCGGGCGTTCGAGCGGGCCGTGTTCCGCGCCCGGGTGCCGATGGCGTACTCCTCCGGCTTCCACCCCCACCCGCGCATCTCGTACGCCGGCGCCGCGCCGACCGGGTCGGCCAGCGAGGCGGAGTACCTCGAGATCGCCCTCGCCGAGGTGCAGGACCCCGAGGCCATCCACGCGCTCCTCGACGACGCGCTGCCCGAGGGGCTGGACGTGCTGGAGGTCGTCGAGTCGCCGGGCGGGTCGCTCTCCGACCTGCTCGAGGCGAGCCACTGGCTGGCCGACGTCGAGGCGGACCCCGAGGCGACCCAGGCGGCGGTCACCGCGTTCCTGGGGACCGAGACGGTCCTGGTCGAGCGGATGACCAAGAAGGGGCTGCGGGAGTTCGACTGCCGCGCCGCGGTCGTCTCGCTGAGCGCCGCGCCCCGCGAGGGCGGTGGCGCCCGGCTCGACCTGGTGCTGCGACACGCCGTACCCGCCGTCCGGTTCGACGACGTGCTGACCGGGTTGGCCACGGTGGCGGGGCTGGAGATCTCCGGCGCGCCACTGCTGACCCGGCTCGCGCAGGGCCCGCTCGACGGGGCGGGCGCCACGGTCGGCGACCCGCTGCGTCCGCGCGGTTGACGCCGACCGGCCAGTCGTGTGCGATACTCGCCGTGGTCGACCCGGACACCCGGTCCGGAACGACCCGACGACGTTCTCGCCGGTCCCCCTGTGGCCCGGCACGCTGAAGGCACGAACGTCCGCCAGACCGCGACGCGGCCCACCAGGCCTAGCGACCGCGGCAGGCGGGTGGGGTTGACGCCAGTGACGCACCGCGGAGGGTGTCGCCGCCACACGAAGGCTTTGCGTCACCGGCTCTGAGTTCACGGGCCGAGGGCGTCGGACCACCCGAGCGCTACGCGCTTCGGGTCAAGGAGCGCAGCACATGCCCGACGAGATCCAGGTCGGCGAGACCGCCGCGGCCCCCGAAGAGGGGACGAAGCCCGCGAAGAAGGTCGCCGCCAAGAAGACCGCCAAGAAGGCACCGGCCAAGAAGGCCGCTGCGAAGAAGACCGCGGCCAAGAAGGTCGCGGAGCCCGACCAGCCGACGCTGGAGGGCACCGAGCCGCCGGCGAAGAAGGCCCCGGCCAAGAAGGCCGCGGCGAAGAAGACCACCGCCAAGAGGGCGGCCGCGAAGAAGACCGCCGAGCCCGCTGTCGAGCCGGCCGTCGAGCCCGCCGTCGAGCCCGTGGCCGAGACGACCGACGAGGCGCCGTCCGCCACCGCGGTGCTGTTCCAGGCGCCGCCGGCCCCGACCGTCACCCGCCGGACCCGCAAGTCCGCAGCGGCCGAGCCCGCGGCCGAGGAGGCCCCGGAGGAGGAGACTCCTGCCGAGGAGCCGGCGAAGAAGCCCGCCAAGAAGGCGGCCGCCAAGAAGTCCACCGCGAAGAAGACCGCGGCCAAGAAGGCCGCCGCGCCCGTCGAGGAGCCGGCGGAGGAGCCGACCGAGGAAGAGATCGCGGCCGACCTGGCCGAGGACGCCGAGGACGCTGAGGGCACCGAGGACACCGAGGGCACCGAGCAGGGCGAGGGCACCGGCGAGGGCCCGGCCCGCCGCCGCCGTCGCCGCGGCGGCCGCCGCCGGCGCAAGCCCGGCGACAGCTCCGAGGGCGACAGCTCCGAGGGCGACTCCGACGACTCCACCGACCAGGCCGACGAGCCCGCGACGGGTGGCGAGGACAGCGCGGAGGAGGGCGGCGAGACCTCGTCGCGCCGCCGCCGGCGCCGCCGGCGTAGCGGCGAGGACGGCGGCGAGGGCTCCGACGACCCGCAGAACACCGTCACCCGCGTCCGCAGCCGCCGCTCGGCCGAGGACGAGATCACCGCGGTCTCCGGCTCCACCCGCCTCGAGGCCAAGAAGCAGCGCCGCCGCGAGGGGCGCGAGGCCGGCCGCCGCCGCGCCCCGATCGTGAGCGAGGCCGAGTTCCTGGCCCGCCGCGAGGCGGTGGACCGCGTGATGGTGATCCGCCAGCGTGAGGACCTCACCCAGATCGGCGTGCTCGAGGACAAGGTCCTCGTCGAGCACTACGTCGCCCGCGAGTCGCAGACCTCGCTGATCGGCAACGTCTACCTCGGCCGGGTGCAGAACGTGCTGCCCTCGATGGAGGCGGCGTTCATCGACATCGGCAAGGGCCGCAACGCGGTCCTGTACGCCGGCGAGGTCAACTGGTCGCAGCTCGGTCACAAGGACGGCCAGCCCCGCAAGATCGAGTCGGTGCTGTCCTCAGGGCAGTCGGTGCTCGTGCAGGTCACCAAGGACCCGATCGGGCACAAGGGCGCCCGTCTCACCAGCCAGGTCAGCCTGGCCGGCCGGTTCCTCGTCTACGTCCCCGACGGCACCACCAGCGGCATCTCCCGCAAGCTGCCCGACACCGAGCGCAGCCGCCTGAAGGCGCTGCTCAAGGAGATCGTCCCGGACACCGCGGGTGTGATCGTGCGGACCGCGGCCGAGGGCGCCAGCGAGGATGAGCTGACCCGCGACGTCGAGCGGCTCAAGGCCCGCTGGGAGGACATCGAGGGCAAGGCCAAGGGCAACGCACCGCAGCTGCTGTACGGCGAGCCGGACCTGACCCTCAAGGTCGTCCGCGACCTGTTCACCGAAGACTTCTCCAAGCTCGTCATCCAGGGTGACGACGCCTGGGAGACCGTCCAGAGCTACGTCCAGCACGTCGCCCCGGACCTCGCCGACCGCCTCGAGCGGTACGAGCCCGGCGCGAACGGCCAGGGCGGCAAGGCCGACGTGTTCGCGGAGTACCGGATCGAGGAGCAGATCGCCAAGGGCCTGGACCGCAAGGTCTGGCTGCCCTCGGGTGGCTCGCTGATCATCGACCGCACCGAGGCGATGACGGTCGTCGACGTGAACACCGGCAAGTTCACCGGCTCCGGGGGCAACCTCGAGGAGACCGTCACCAAGAACAACCTCGAGGCGGCCGAGGAGATGGTGCGCCAGCTCCGGCTGCGCGACATCGGCGGCATCATCGTCATCGACTTCATCGACATGGTGCTGGAGTCGAACCGCGACCTCGTCCTGCGCCGGCTGGTCGAGTGCCTCGGTCGCGACCGCACCCGCCACCAGGTCGCCGAGGTCACCTCGCTCGGCCTGGTCCAGATGACCCGCAAGCGGATCGGCACCGGCCTGGTCGAGTCGTTCAGCGAGAACTGCGAGCACTGCCAGGGTCGCGGCGTCGTGATCCAGGACACCCCGGTCGAGCCGAAGAAGGCCGACGACGACCGCGGTCGCGGTGGTCGCCGCAGCCGGGGCCGTGGTCGTGGCGACCAGCAGGAGAGCCAGAAGGACTCCGGCGGCAAGGACTCGGGCAAGGACTCCGGCAGCAAGGACTCCGGCAAGGCCCCGTCGCCGAAGGACGTCGCCGCGATGCCGCGCCACGAGGTGGAGCCCGGGGCCGAGCCCGTCGTGGAGGCGCCGGTCGAGGCCGCTGAGCCCGTCGAGGCTGAGCCCGTCGTGGGGGAGCCCGTCGTGGGGGAGCCCGTCGTGGGTGAGCCCGTCGCGTCCGTGGAGGAGCAGGCTCCGGTTGCGCCGAAGGTCGTGACCCGCAGCCGCAGCCGCCGCAGCGCGAACCGCCCCGCGGCCGCGCCCGAGACGGCCGCCGAGCCCGAGCCGGTCGTCGTACCGGAGCCGGAGCAGGCCGCCGAGCCCGAGCAGGCCGCCGAGCCGGCTGCCCCCGAGCCGCCCAAGGTCGTCACCCGTACGCGTGGTCGCAGCGCCACCCGTCCGGCCGGCCCGCCGGCCGAGGCGCCCGCCGAGGGCGCCGAGGGCGCCGAGAGCGCCGAGAGCGCCGCGGAGGAGTCCGACGCGCACCCGGTCGAGCACGTCCCGATCAAGAAGAAGGGCTCCCGCAAGCGCTGAGGTGCTGCGGGTGGCCTCTGTGCTGCGCGAGCAAGCTCGCGCAGGGCGGGCGGTGATTTTGCCGTGGGGACACAAGGTCCGTAGTATTGACCCTCGGTGCGTTCCGGCGTGCCACTTCTGCGCGGCGCCCGAATCGGCTGCGCCCCAGACCAAGACACAACATCAGTACCGACGAAGGAGACCGCGGTGTACGCGATCGTGCGCGCTGGCGCGAAGCAGCAGAAGGTTGCCGTGGGCGACGTCATCGAGATCGACAAGATCGGCACGGCTGCTGGCGACTCGGTGCAGCTCCCGGTGGTTCTCGTCGTCGACGGTGAGAAGGTCACGTCCGACGCCAAGACGCTCGACAAGGCGTCCGTGACCGTCGAGATCCTCGGTGCCACCAAGGGCCCGAAGATCATCATCCAGAAGTACAAGAACAAGACCGGCTACAAGAAGCGCCAGGGTCACCGCCAGAAGTACACCCAGGTCAAGGTCACCGCGATCAACGCGTGATCGACTGATCACGACAACGACTCCCTCGAAGGACTGAAGAGATGGCTCACAAGAAGGGCGCGGCGTCCACCAAGAACGGCCGCGACTCCAACTCCCAGCGCCTCGGCGTCAAGCGCTACGGCGGCCAGGTCGTCAACGCCGGCGAGATCATCGTCCGTCAGCGCGGCACCCACTTCCACCCGGGCGCCGGTGTCGGCCGCGGCGGTGACGACACCCTGTTCGCGCTCGTCGGCGGTGCCGTCGAGTTCGGCACCCGTCGTGGTCGTCGGGTCGTCAACATCGTCCCGGGCGAGTGACCTGACGCTCGCACCCACGCTTCACCTCGAAGAGCGTCCCGATTCCGGGGCGCTCTTCGGCATTTCGAGAGAGTAGGCACCATGGCTGTTCCCACCTTCGTCGACCGGGTGTCGCTGCATGTCAGCGCCGGCCGCGGCGGGCACGGCGTGGCCTCGGTCCACCGTGAGAAGTTCAAGCCGCTCGGCGGCCCCGACGGCGGCAACGGCGGTCCGGGCGGCTCGGTGATCCTCCGGGTCGACCCGGACGTCACCACGCTGCTGGCGTACCACCACAGCCCCAAGCGCAGCGCCGAGAACGGCGGCCACGGCGCGGGCGACCACAAGAACGGCGGCCACGGCTCCGACCTGGTGCTTCCCGTCCCCGACGGCACCCTGGTGACCGACCCGAAGGGCAACGTCCTCGCCGACCTGGTCGGCCCCGGAACCGAGCTGGTTGTCGCCCAGGGCGGGCGCGGCGGCCTCGGCAACGCCGCGCTGGCCTCGGCCAAGCGCAAGGCCCCCGGCTTCGCGCTGCTCGGCGAGCCCGGCGACGAGCTCGAGATCGTGCTCGAGATGAAGGTCGTGGCCGACATCGGCCTGGTCGGCTTCCCGAGCGCGGGCAAGTCCAGCCTGATCGCCGCGATCTCGCGGGCCCGGCCCAAGATCGCCGACTACCCGTTCACGACCCTGGTCCCGAACCTCGGCGTCGTGACCGCGGGCGACACGACGTTCACCGTCGCCGACGTGCCCGGCCTGATCGAGGGCGCCAGCGACGGCCGCGGCCTCGGCCACGACTTCCTGCGCCACATCGAGCGCTGCGCCGCCCTGGTGCACGTCATCGACAGCGCCAGCATCGAGCCGGGCCGCAACCCGGTCGACGACCTCGACGTGATCGAGAACGAGCTCTCCCGGTACGGCGGCCTCGAGGATCGTCCCCGCTTGGTGGCGCTCAACAAGGTCGACGTACCGGACGGGCGCGACATCGCCGGGTTCGTCGTCGACGAGCTGCGCGAGCGCGGCCTGGACGTCTTCGAGATCTCCGCGGCCTCCGGCGAGGGCACCCGCGAGCTGACGTTCGCGATGGCGAAGATCGTCGATGCGGCGCGGGCCGCCAAGCCGGTCGTCGAGGCCACCCGGATCGTGCTGCGCCCGCCGTCGGCCGACGGCAAGGACGAGTTCTCCGTCACCCAGACCCAGGACGGCTGGGTGGTGCGCGGGGAGAAGCCCGAGCGCTGGATCCGGCAGACCGACTTCAGCAACGACGAGGCCGTCGGCTTCCTCGCCGACCGGCTCAACCGGCTCGGCGTCGAGGACCGGCTGGTCAAGCTCGGTGCCGAGGAGGGCGACGCCGTCCTCATCGGCCACCCCGACAACGCCGTGGTGTTCGACTTCAAGCCCAGCATCGACGCGGGTGCCGAGATCCTCAGCCGTCGCGGCGAGGACCAGCGCTTCGACGACTCCCGCCCGGCCGCCCGCCGCCGCCGGGCGATCGACGAGGCGATGCCGGAGCGCGAGGAGAACGAGACCCGCGCCGACGTCGCCCGCAGGCTGGACAAGCCGGAGACCTACGGTCCGATGTCGTACAAGATCGGCACGGCCGAAGACCCCGACTGGGAAGAACAAGACCCCGACGCATGATCACCCCACGAAATCGCGGTCTTCCCCCGCTGCGCTCCTCCAGCCCGCGGTTCCGCGGGGACCCCGAAAACGCATGAACGCACGCACCGAGGTGACCGCCGCGAAGCGGGTCGTCGTCAAGGTCGGGTCCTCGTCCCTGACCACCGCCGCGGGCGGCATCGACCCGGCTCGGGTGCGTGACCTGGTCGACGTGCTGGCCAAGCTCCGCGCCGACGGCACGGAGGTCGTGCTGGTCTCCTCGGGTGCGATCGCCGCGGGGCTCGCCCCGCTCGGGCTGAAGAGGCGGCCGAAGGCGCTGGCGGCCCAGCAGGCGGCCGCCTCGGTCGGTCAGGGTCTGCTGGTGCACCGCTACACCGAGGAGCTGGCCCGTCACGGCGTCATCGCCGGGCAGGTGCTGCTCACGGTCGACGACGTCACCCGGCGCTCGACCTACCGCAACGCCTACCAGACGTTCGCGAAGCTGCTCGAGCTCGGCGTGCTCCCGATCGTCAACGAGAACGACACGGTCGCGACCAGCGAGATCCGGTTCGGCGACAACGACCGGCTCGCCGCGCTCGTCGCGCACCTCGTGCACGCGGACCTGCTGGTGCTGCTGTCCGACGTCGACGGGCTGTACGACGCCAACCCGGCCGATCCGGCGAGCACGATGCTCAGCGACGTGGAGTCGGTGGACGACCTCGCCGATGTCCGGATCGGCAAGGCCGGTGCGGCTGGTGTCGGCACCGGCGGCATGCAGACCAAGGTCGACGCCGCGCGGATCGCGACCGGCGCCGGCATCCCGGTCGTGCTCACCTCGGCCGAGCTGGCCCCCTCGGCGCTGGCGGGGGAGCGGGTCGGCACGCTCTTCCACGCGACCGGCCGGCGCCGCCCCACGCGGTTGCTCTGGCTGGCGCACGCGACCGAGCCCAAGGGGGCGGTGGTGCTCGACGCCGGCGCCGTGCGGGCGGTGGTGGAGCGACGCGCGTCGCTGCTCGCGGCCGGCGTCACCGGCGTCACCGGCACGTTCGTGGCCGGCGACCCGGTCGACCTGGTCGCGCCCGACGGCACCCCGGTCGCGCGCGGCCTGGTGACGTTCGACGCCGACGAGCTGCCGGAGCTGCTCGGCCGCTCCAACGAGCGCGAGGTCGTCCACCGCGACGACATGGTCCTGCTCTAACCCAGCGTCTGCGCCAGGAACGTCTCCGATCGCGGTGCGCACCTGGTCCTGGTCGGGACCGTCGAGCAGGTCGATGCCGTGGGTGCCGCCGGGCAGCATGACGATGGTCTCCGGGCCGGGGTGCAGCGCCCGCAGCCTCCTCGCGTCCGCGCTGTCGAAGAAGTGGTCCTCCTCGCTGCTGATCTCGAGCAGCGGGCCCTCCCACCGGGCGATGCCGGGCCGGAAGTCGTGGCCGGGCAGGCGCAGGCCGCGAGCCAGATCGAACGGGTCACGGGCGACACGGTAGCTACCCTGAGTCGCATGTTCCGGGTCCCGGGGATCGACATCACGGCGTACGTCGACGACGGCAGCGCCGAGCAGCGGGCCGCGGTCGCGCGCGACGTCGACGCGGCCTGCCGCGAGATCGGGTTCATGCAGGTCCTCGGCCACGGCGTACCGGCCGAGGTGATCGAGGGGCTCGGCGACGCGATGGACGGGTTCTTCGCGCTCGGGGCCGACACCAAGCGCGGCTACGTGCGGCCGGCGTGCGAGAACCGCGGCTACACGCCGCCCCGGACCGAGTCGCTGAGCCTCAGTCTCGGGGTCGAGCCGGCGAACCGGATGAACGACTTCTTCGAGGCCTACAACGTCGGCCGGGCCGCGAGCGAGTACCCCGGCCAGGAGCTGCCGCCGCAGCACTTCGCCGAGAACACCTGGCCGGACGTGCCCGGGTTCGAGCGGCAGGTGACGTCGTACTTCGCCGAGGCCGGCCGGGTGGCGCGCACGATGACCCGGATCCTCGGGGACGCGCTGGGGCTGCCGGAGAGCTTCTTCCCGGGGCTGACCGCGCCGTCGATCGAGGTGCTCCGGATGAACAACTACGCCCTCGAGCCGGGCACCGGCGTCGACCTCGACGGGGAGCTCGTGGGGATGAGCGAGCACACCGACTTCGGGATCGTGACGATCCTGTGGGCCGACCCGGTCCGCGGCCTGCAGGTCCTCGACCGCGACGGCGCCTGGCACGACGTCAGCCCCGACCCGGGCGCACTCCTGGTGAACCTCGGCGACCTCACCGCGCGGCTCACCAACGAGCGCTGGCAGTCCACGCTGCACCGGGTGAAGCCGCCGATCGTCGACGGGACCATCGAGCGCCGGCGCTCCGCGGCGTACTTCCACGACGGCAACCCGGGCGCGGTCGTCGCGCCGCTCGACGGCTGCGTGGACGCAGCGCACCCGCCGCTCTACGACCCGGTCACGGTCGACGAGCACATCAGCGGCAAGCTGGCCGGCTCGCGGGCCGGGCGCCGCAACGACGCGGCGGTGCGGGAGAGCGCCCGCCTGCTGCAGTCCCACCGGTAGGTTCTGCCGGGTGCGAGCGCGGCAGCTGGTCTTCTGGGGGATCGTCGCGCTCCTGCTGCTCCCCGCCGCTGCGCTCACGTTCTCCCGGGTCGTGGAGCCCGACAGCGGGTTCTGGGTCCAGCTCGAGGCGTTCACGCCCTTCGGTCTCGTCCTGTACGCCGCCGCCGCGCTCCTGCTCGGGTGCCGGCTGCTCGTCGGACGGCGGGTCCGTTCGGTGGTCACCGTCGTCGCGGTGGCAGCGGTGCTGGGGCTCGCGCTGCACGCGTGGTGGTTCGCGCCGCGGGTGACCGGGGCGAACCCGCCGGCCGCGGCCGGCGCCGAGCCGCTCGTGGTGATGACCGCGAACATCTCGTCGGGGGAGGCCGACGGCATCGACCTGGTGCAACGGGCCACCGAGGAGGAGGTCGACCTGCTGGCGGTGCAGGAGATCACCGCCGCCGACCTCGCGGACATGGACCGCGCCGGACTGGCCGAGCTGCTGCCGTACCGCGTCGGCGGGCCGGGGACCCACGGCGACGGCACCATGGTGTTCGCGAGGACCGAGCTCGCCGGCGCCGAGCCGCTCGCCACCACCAACGACGGGTGGGTGGTCACGATGGGCGACCTGACCGTGATGGCGGTGCACCCGTGGGCGCCGACCGAGCCCGAGCTGTGGACAGCGGAGCACGCGATCCTCGAGGAGGCGGTGGCCGAGCACGACCCGGACCTGCTCGTCGGCGACTTCAACGCGACCCTCGACCACGCGCCGATGCGCGCGCTGAGCGACGCCGGCTACCGCGACGTGGGGGAGCTGGCGAACCAGGGGTGGCTGCCGACCTGGCCCGCGAGCGGCACGGTCGACGTGCTCGGCGTGGGGCTGCCGGCGCTGGTGCAGATCGACCACGTGCTGGTCGGCCCGGGGCTCGCCGCGCTCGGGATGCACACGGTGGAGCTGCCCGGCAGCGACCACCGGGCGGTCGTGGCGGAGGTCGCCCGCAAGTAGCGGGACACGAACGCGCCGGACCGGTTTACCGACGGCGGCGGCTGGTTATGTTCAGTGAACAGCCGTAGCCCGGGAGGGGCCGCGGCATCTCGGGAGGAGTACACACATGCCAGCACGCACCATCGCCGCCATCGCGGCGACCGCCGCCATGGCCACGAGCACCGTTCTCGTCGCCGGAGCGCCGGCCCAGGCGAAGCCGGTCTCGGTGAAGACCAGCTACGCCTGCGCCACCGTCCTCGGTGACCAGGCCATGGACGTCACGATCAAGCTGGACCTGCCCACCAAGGTGAAGAAGGGCACCAAGGTCAAGGACCGGCCGGTCAACATGGTCGTCGTGGTCCCGGAGGGGCTGGTCGGCTCGATGCGCGACCTTCTCGGCATCTCGGCCCTCTCCGGCTCGGCGAGTGACATCAAGTACACCGTCGGCAAGACCAAGGTCCCGCTCGCGAACGTGAAGATCCCGCGGACCGACGTGCCGGAGAGCGGCGCGATGACGCTCAAGGCTAAGGGGACCGCCAAGGGCTTCACGCTGAAGAAGCCGGGCAAGTACGTCGTGAAGGCCCCGCAGGCGTTCACGTTCAACGCCAACGACCAGAACGGCAACCCGGTGCCCAGCTCCCCGTTCGGGTGCGCCCTCGCTGACGGCGCCCCGTCGACGCTCGGGACCATCACGGCCACCAAGTAGTCACCAGGTAGTCACCAGGTAGTCACCACGTGCGGCCCGGTGCTCCGGCACCGGGCCGTTCGCATGCCCGCCCGGCGGTACGCCGTACGCTGGTGGGTGCGATGAACAGCCCGACCGTCTATCTCGACCATGCCGCGACCACCCCGATGGTCCCCGCGGCGGTGGAGGCGATGACGGCGCACCTGCTCGACGTCGGCAACCCGAGCTCGCTGCACGCCTCCGGTCGGCACGCGCGCCGGGTGGTCGAGGAGTCGCGCGAGCAGATCGCCCAGGCGCTGAACTGCCGCCCCGGCGAGGTCGTGTTCACCTCCGGCGGCACCGAGTCGGACAACCTCGCGGTCAAGGGCATCCACTGGGCCCGCGCGGCCGAGCTCGGTCCGGGCGCCCGGCTGATCACCTCCTCCGTCGAGCACCACGCGGTGCTCGACCCCGTGCACTGGCTCCAGGACGGCGACGAGGCCGAGGTCCGCCTGCTCGCCGTCGACGCGGCCTGCCGCGTCGACCTCGACCAGCTGCGGACGCTCGTGACCGAGCGCCCGGTGTCGCTGATCTCGGTGATGTGGGCCAACAACGAGGTCGGCACCGTGCAGCCGATCGACGAGATCGTCGCGATCGCCGCCGAGCACGGCATCCCGGTCCACACCGATGCCGTCCAGGCCGTCGGCCACGTGCCGGTCGACTTCGCGGCCTCCGGCGTCGACGCACTGACCCTGACCGGCCACAAGCTCGGTGGGCCGTACGGCGTGGGTGCGCTCGTCGTGCGCCGCGAGGTGGCCGTGAGTCCGCTGGTCCACGGAGGTGGCCAGGAGCGCGACATCCGCAGCGGCACCCTGGACACCCCCGCGATCGCCGGCTTCGCCGCCGCGGTCGAGCTCGCCGTGAAGCACCAGGCCGAGCACGCGTCGCGCATCAGCGCGCTGCGCGACGACCTCGTGCGCCGGGTGATCGAGGTGGTGCCCGAGGCACACCTGCACGGCGACCCGGTGAACCGCCTCCCGGGCAACGCGCACCTCGGCTTCCCGGGCTGCGAGGGCGACTCGCTGCTGATGCTGCTCGACGCCCGCGGCATCGAGTGCTCGACCGGATCGGCGTGCTCGGCCGGCGTACCCCAGCCCTCGCACGTGCTGCTCGCGATGGGCTGCACCGAGGAGGCCGCACGCCACTCGCTGCGCTTCTCGCTCGGCCACACCTCGGCCCAGGCCGACGTGGACGCCGTCGTCGAGGCGATCGGACCCGTCGTCGACCGGGCCAGGGCAGCCAAGCGATGAGGATCGTCGCTGCCATGTCCGGCGGCGTCGACTCCGCCGTCGCCGCGGCCCGCGCCGCCGAGGCCGGTCACGAGGTGACCGGGGTCCACCTGGCGCTGTCGCGCAACCCCGCGTCGTACCGCTCCGGCGCCCGCGGCTGCTGCACGATCGAGGACAGCAACGACGCGCGCCGCGCCGCCGACGTGATCGGCATCCCCTTCTACGTCTGGGACCTGAGCGAGCGGTTCCACGAGGACGTGGTCGAGGACTTCATGGACGAGTACGCCGCCGGGCGCACGCCGAACCCGTGCCTGCGGTGCAACGAGAAGATCAAGTTCGCCGCCGTCCTCGACCGCGCGCTGGCGCTCGGGTTCGACGCGGTGGCGACCGGGCACTACGCGCAGCTGCGCACGGGCGCCGACGGCCTGATCGAGATGCACCGAGCGGTCGACCACGGCAAGGACCAGTCCTACGTGCTCGGCGTCCTGGACCAGGAGCAGCTGCGGCACTCGCTGTTCCCGCTCGGCGACTCGACCAAGGCCGAGGTGCGCCGTGAGGCGGCCGCGCGCGGGCTGCTGGTCGCGGACAAGCCGGACAGCCACGACATCTGCTTCGTCGCCGACGGCGACAACGCCGGCTGGCTGCGCGAGAAGCTCGGCGATCGCGCGCCCAACCACAGCGGCGACATCGTCGACGAGACCGGCGCGGTCGTCGGCTCGCACGAGGGCTCCTACGCGTTCACGATCGGCCAGCGCCGCGGGCTGCGGCTCGGCGTCCCGGCCGCGGACGGCAAGCCCCGCTTCGTGCTCGACATCGAGCCGGTCTCCGGCACCGTCACGGTCGGCCCGCGCGAGCGGTTGGCCGTGCACCGGCTCAGCGGGATCAAGCCGCGCTGGTGCGGCACGGTCCCGCGCGAGCTCAGCGGCACCGTCCAGCTGCGCGCCCACGGCGAGGAGCTGCCGGCCCGGGTGCGGGTCGGCGAGACCGTCGACATCGAGCTGCTCGAGCCGGCGTACGGCATCGCGCCGGGGCAGGCCGCGGTGATGTACGACGGCAGCCGCGTCGTCGGCTCGGCCACGATCGCGACGACCGCATGACGGTCGCCACCGGCGTCGGGTCGTACCCGGGCGAGGACTTCGACGAGGCCGTGAGGATCGTGCTCGGCGAACTCACCGAGCTCCCGCACCTGCCCGAGGTGCCCGGGCGCGGCGTCACCGCCGGCATGGTCGGGCGCGGGCTCGCCGTGATGGCCGAGCTCGGCGCCGACCTCCAGCCGGCGGGGTGGCGGCTCACCGACGCGCCCGGGGTCGATCACCGGCGTGCGCGGAGCCTGCTCGCCCAGGACCTCGACGCGCTCGAGGAGCAGGGTCAGGGCCTCACCGGGACGTTCAAGATCCAGGTCTGCGGCCCGTGGACGCTGGCCGCGACCGTCGAGAAGCCGCGGGGCGACAAGCTGCTCTCCGACCACGGCGCCCGGCGCGAGCTCGCCCAGGCCGTGGCCCACGGACTGGCCGACCACGTCCGCGACGTACGCCGTCGGCTGCCCGGCATCGAGCGACTCGTCGTGCAGGTCGACGAGCCCGCGCTCGCCGCCGTCCTCAACGCCCAGGTGCCGACCGCGTCCGGCTTCGGCAAGCACCGCAGCGTCGACCTGCCCGAGGCGTCCGAGGCGCTGGGGTGGGTGCTGGAGTCCGCGGGTCCCGACGCGTGGGTGCACAGCTGCGCGCCCGGCACGCCGCTCGGCCTGCTGCGCGGCGCCGGCGCACGCGGGCTCTCGGTCGACCTGTCGCTCCTGTCGGCGGCCGACCACGACGCGCTCGCGGAGGCGCTCGAGGCCGGCGACACGGTCGCGCTCGGCGTCGTGCCCGGCACCGATCCGGCCACCGACCCGACCGACGCGCGGGTCACGGAGTCGGTGCTGCGGTGGCTCGACATGCTCGGCCTGGATCCCGGCGAGGTGACCGAGCGACTGGTGCTGACGCCGTCCTGCGGGCTCGCCGGCGCGTCGCCCACGTGGGTGCGGACCGCGCTGGCCGTGCTGCGGAAGGCCGCCGGGAACCTGTAATCACGCGACGCCGTGTGGGTACCGCTCCTGGCATGAGTGACCTCTCCGGGAAGACCGTGGCCATCATCGTCAGCGACTTCGTCGAGGAGCCCGAGCTCGTCGAACCGCGCGATCAGCTGCGGGCCGCGGGTGCGACCGTGACCATCTACTCGGTCAGCGGCGACCCGGTGCAGCTCGTCCAGGGCGACACCGAGCCCACGCAGAAGATCGACGTGGACGGCTCGCTCGACGACCTCGACCCGGGCTCCATCAGCGCGCTCGTGGTGCCGGGCGGCACCGTCAACGCCGACCGGCTGCGCGTCGAGAGCCGGGCGCAGGACATCGCGCGCGACGTCATGGAGCGGCGGGTGCCGCTGGCCGTGATCTGCCACGGGCCGTGGCTGCTGGTCTCCGCCGGCCTGGCGCGCGGGCGTCAGCTGACGAGCTTCCACACGCTGGCCGACGACGTACGCAACGCCGGTGGCACCTGGACCGACGACGAGGTCGTCGTCGACCGCAACCTCATCACCAGCCGCAGCCCGGAGGACCTGCCGGCGTTCATCAAGGCGATCGAGGACGCGCTCACGGCCTGACCCTCCTCGAAATGACGACGACCCGCCCGAGCGCTCGGGCGGGTCGTCGTGCGGGGGAGAGGATCAGCCGATGTGGACGCCGCCCTCGGGGCCGTCGGTGGCGAGCTCCTCGTGCTTCACGTTGAGGAAGATCCACGTCACCAGCGAGGCGAGCAGCATCAGGCCGGCGCCGAACAGGAACGCGTCGCTCGCACCTGCGGCGAAGATCTGCTGCCCCGCCGTCGCCAGCTGCTCGGGCGTTGCCTGAGCGCCGTCGGGGACGGCCGCCGCGATGGTCGCCTTCAGGTCGTCCATCGTCTGGCTGGCGATGGTCGCGAGCAGCGAGAGACCGAGCGCGCCACCGACCTGCTGCATGGTGTTCAGCACGCCGGAGCCGATGCCCGAGTCCTCGGCGCGCAGGTGGTGCACCGCGGTCAGGGTCAGCGGGACGAACGTCGCGCCCATGCCCAGCGCCATCACGAGGATGTACGGGAACAGGTCGGTCCAGTAGCTCGCCGCGGCGTCCTGGATCGGCAGCGAGGTGTCGTGCGGGATCCGCGAGAAGCCGAACAGCGCGACCGCCGCCATCAGGGTGCCGACGCCGGCCAGGATGCGCGGGTCGACCCGGTTGATGAGGTTCGACGAGATGCCGGCCGCGATGACCAGGCCGATGCAGAACGGGAGGAACGCGACGCCGGCCTCGATCGAGCTGTAGCCCATGACCGACTGGATGTACTGGCTGAGGTAGAAGAACATCGCGAACATCGCGGCGGGGGCGAAGAACATCGCCAGGTAGCTCGCCGCGCGGGTGCGGTTGGCGAACACCCGCGTCGGCAGCAGCGGGTGCTCGACGCGGCTCTCGATGAAGAGGAATGTCGCGAGCAGCAGCAGGCCGGCGCCGAGGCTGGCGAGGGTCCACGGGTCGGTCCAGCCGTCGGTGCCGGCCCGGCTGATGCCGTAGACGAGGCCGAGGAGGCCGAGGGTGCCGGTGACGGCGCCGGGCAGGTCGAGCTCACCCGGGTGGGACTCCGACTCGCTGAGGAAGCGCGGCGCGAGCAGCGCGGTCACGATGCCGATCGGGGTGTTGATCAGCAGGGTCAGCCGCCAGCCCTCGACGGTCGTGCCGAAGATCTCGGGGCTCAGGCCGGTCAGCCAGCCGCCGAGCAGCAGGCCGACCGCGGCGCCGACGCCGGACATCGCGGCGTACACCGCGAAGGCCCGGTTGCGGGCGGGGCCGGCGGGGAACGTCGTCGCGATCAGGGCGAGCGCGGCGGGGGAGGCGAGCGCGGCGCCGAGGCCCTGGAGGGCCCGGGCGGCGAGCAGCGTGGCCTCGCTGTTCGCGAGACCACCGAGCAGGGAGGCCACGCCGAAGATGACGAGGCCGATCATGAAGATCTTGCGCCGGCCGTACAGGTCACCGAGGCGGCCGCCGAGCAGCAGCAGGCTGCCGAAGGCGAGGGCGTACCCGGTCACGACCCAGGTCAGGTTCTCCGGGGTGATGTCCAGGTCGGTCTGGATGAACGGCAGCGCGATGTTCACGATGGTGCCGTCGAGCACCACCATGAGCTGCGCCACCGAGATGAGCACGAGCGCCCATCCGAGGTGCTGCTTCTTTCCGGCGCCGGTGCTCGTGGCGCTGGCTACGTCGGTCATGAGGGATCCTTCGTGAGGGTTCAGTGGGACGGGGCCGGGGCGCGGGTGGCGGCCGGCAGGATGATCTGGTCGATCACGCGGGTGATCAGGTCGGGCGTCGGCATCTCGCCCAGCAGGAAGACGCGGTGCAGCACGATCCCGGCCAGGGCCGGCTCGAGCAGGGACAGGTCGACGTCCTCGCGGAGCTCGCCGCGTGCCTTGGCCCGCCGCCAGATCTCCTGGGAGAACGCGAGCTTGGGGCCGATCACGTCGCGCCGGAACGCCTCGGCGAACTCGGCGTCGCGGGTGATCGCGGTCAGGACGCTGGAGAAACTCGCCACCGACTCGGCATCGGCGAGGCCGCCGACCCCGCAGAACGCCGCCCGCAGGTCCTCGCGCAGCGATCCGGTGTCGGGGACGTCGTGCGGCGCCTTGCTGTGCTGGAGCGCCTCGATGACCAGGCTGACCTTGTTGGTCCACCGTCGGTAGAGCGTGGCCTTGGAGGCCTTCGCCCGGGTCGCGACCGCGTCCATCGTCAGCCGGTCGTAACCGACGTCGGCGAGCACCTCGAGGGTCGCGACCAGGATCTCCTGCTCGCGATCGCCCACGACGCGGGGCCGCTCGATGGGGGTCATGGTTCCTTCGTTCGGTCGTCGTTCACCTGGATGAAACGAAACGGTTTCGTTTCATCGGGAACAGCGTAGATCCCGACCCCATTCCTGACCAACCGGGATTTCTCAGGTTTCTTCCCGTCCCGCCCTGAAGTGGTCTAGACCGGAGCGTGGGTTCTCCCTCTCCCGGGGGCTGTCGGCGACGACCGGCAGAATGGGCCCGTGAGCGACCTGACCGACCCACGCGCGGAGCACCAACGGCTGGCCGAGGAGATCGAGGAGGCGCGCTGGCGCTACTTCGTGCTCGACAGCCCGACCATCGACGACGCCGTCTACGACAAGACGATGCGCCGGCTCCAGGTCCTCGAGGAGGAGTTCCCCGAGCTCCGGACGCCCGACTCGCCCACGCAGAAGGTCGGGGGCGCGGTCTCGACCGAGTTCACCGCCGTCGCCCACCTGCGCCGGATGGAGAGCCTCGACAACGCGTTCTCGTTCGAGGAGCTCGAGTCGTGGTTCGCCCGGCTGGCGCGCGACGGCGTCGAGAAGCCCGAGCTGCTCTGCGAGCTCAAGGTCGACGGGCTCGCCATCAACCTGCTCTACGAGGACGGCCGGCTCGTCCGGGCGCTGACCCGCGGCGACGGCACGACCGGCGAGGACGTCACCCCGAACGTCAAGACGATCGCCTCGATCCCGCACCGCCTCACCGGCACCGACGAGTTCCCGGTGCCCGAGCTGGTCGAGGTCCGCGGCGAGGTCTTCCTCCCGGTCGAGGCCTTCGAACGGCTCAACGCCTCCCTGCTGGACGCCGGCAAGGCGCCGTTCGCCAACCCCCGCAACTCCGCTGCCGGCTCGCTGCGCCAGAAGGACCCACGGGTCACCGCGTCGCGCGCGCTCGACATGGTCTGCCACGGCATCGGTGAGCGCCGCGGCTTCGAGCCGAAGGCCCAGTCGCACGCGTACGACGCGCTGCGGGCCTGGGGCCTGCCGATCAGCGAGAAGGTGAAGGTCGTCCCGACGCTCAAGGACGTCGAGGCCTACATCGAGAACGCCGGGGAGCACCGGCACACGATCGTCCCCTACGAGATCGACGGCGTGGTCGTGAAGGTCGACGACGTCGCGCTGCAGCGCCGGCTCGGCTCGACCAGCCGGGCGCCGCGCTGGGCGATCGCGTTCAAGTACCCACCTGAGGAGGTCAACGCCAAGCTCCTCGAGATCCGGGTGAACGTCGGCCGCACCGGCCGGGTCACGCCGTACGGCGTCATGGAGCCGACGCTGGTCGCCGGCTCGACCGTCGAGAACGCCACCCTGCACAACTACTACGAGGTGCAGCGCAAGGACGTCCGCCCCGGCGACACCGTGATCCTGCGCAAGGCCGGCGACGTGATCCCGGAGATCCTCGGCCCGGTGCTCGCGCTGCGCCCCGAGGGGCTGCCCGAGTGGGTCGGGCCCGACGACTGCCCCGCGTGCGGCACGACGTTGGTGGAGCAGAAGGAGGGCGACAAGGACCGCCGCTGCCCCAACCACCAGTTCTGCCCCGCGCAGGTGCGGGAGCGGGTGTTCCACGTCGCGGGTCGTGGCGCGTTCGACATCGAGGGCCTCGGCTACGAGGCCGCGGTCGCCCTGCTCGACGCCGGCGCGATCGGCAACGAGGGCGACGTCTTCGACCTGTCGGTCGAGAAGGTGCTGGCGGCGCCCCTCTTCACCCGTGCCGCCAAGAAGGGCGAGGAGGGTCCGCAGCTCAGCGCGAACGGCCAGCGGCTGCTCGACAACCTGGCCAAGGCCAAGCAGGTGCCGCTGTGGCGGGTGCTGGTCGCGCTGTCGATCCGGCACGTCGGCCCGACCGCCGCCCGTGCCCTGGCCACCGAGTTCGGCTCGATGGAGGCGATCCGGGCCGCCACCGAGGAGCAGCTGGCCGCGGCCGAGGGCGTCGGCCCGACGATCGCCGAGGCGGTGATCGAGTGGTTCAAGGAGCCCTGGCACGTCGAGATCGTGGACAAGTGGGCCGCCGCCGAGGTCTCGATGGCCGACGAGCGCGACGAGTCCGTCGAGCGCACGCTCGAGGGCCTCACCGTCGTCGTCACCGGCTCCCTGGTCGACTTCAGCCGCGACTCCGCCAAGGAGGCGATCCTGGCCCGCGGCGGCAAGGCGGCCGGCTCGGTCTCCAAGAAGACCGACTACGTCGTGATCGGGGAGAGCGCCGGCTCCAAGGCCGACAAGGCCGAGCAGCTGGGCGTCCCGATCCTCGACGAGGACGGCTTCAAGGAGCTCCTGGAGAACGGCCCTACGACCACGAGTTGAACGACCCGCCTGCCATGCTGAGGTTCTGTCCCGCCGACTGGCCGGTGTCGGAGCAGTCGCCCGTGCTCGGCTCGCACACCTCGACCGTGCCCTGGTCGCCGACGGTCAGCACGTGGCCGTCGGGGGACCAGCCGGTCTGTCGCTCGGCCGAGAGCGTCAGCTCCAGGGGCAGACGCTCGCCGCTGACGACGTCGTAGACGTACGCCGACGTCTCGCCCGTGGTGAGCAGGTAGCGCCCGTCGGGGGAGACCGTGGCGAACTGCCCGCCGGCGTCCGGGTACGACCCGACCAGGTCGCCGTCGGGCATCGACCGCACATGCCACTGGGTGATGCGGATGGGCACCTTCTCGGCATCGGGTGACGTGATGTAGCCGGCCGGGCCGAAGCCCCAGTCCACCGAGAACCCGATCTCCTCTTGTGGCATCCGCGTCACGTCGCCGGTGTCCAGGTCCATCGCGACCATCAGCTCGCCCTGGTTGAGGATCACGTACCGGTCGCTGCGACCGAGCATCGGCAGCTCCTGCGACTCGTACGGTGCACCGAGGGCACGGGTCTCGCGGGTCGCCAGGTCGAGTACCTGGAGCTGGACGTAGTCCTGGTCCTCGACCTTCTCCGCGTAGACGACCTCCGGAGACCCGGCATCCACGGCGATCGCGCCGAGGTGGCCCAGCTCGCGCGTCTCGCCGTCGGGCTCGACGAGGGTGAGCTGTGTCGGGTCGTCGAGAGTGGCGACGATCGCGCCCTCCGAGGTGTAGACGACCTGAGCGGCGTTCGGCACCTCGACGGTGCGGTCGCCGATGTGGACGACCTCGTCCGCGATCCAGGCTCCCTGCTGCTGGTAGGCCACCTCGTCGGCCGGCTGGATCGAGTCGTCGCTGTCGCGCCAGCGATCCACGGCGACGGTGGCACCCGCGACCACGAGCACCGCGGCGACCGCGCCCACCAGCGCCGTACGCGTGCGCCGGCGGCGCTCCTCGCGACGCCCGGACGCGACGAGGTCACCCGGCATCGGCGGGACGTCGATCGCGTCGGCGCCGTCGTGCAGGAGGGCGGACAGTCGGTCAGTCATGGTGGGCTCCCTCGGTCGCAGGGACGACGTCATCGCCCAGGACGGCTCGCAGCTTGGCGAGCGCGTCGGAGGTCTGGCTCTTCACGGTGCCCTCGGAGACGCCGAGAGCGTGGGCGACCTCACGGACGCTGAGGTCGTCGTAGTAGCGCAGCACGATCACGGCGCGCTGGCGGGGAGGGAGCGTGGCGAGTGCGGCGACGACCGCCGGGCCGGTGCTCAGGTCCCGGTCGAGGCCGCCCTCGGGCAGGATCTCGGTCGGCAGCTCGTTGCGCCAGGACCGGCGCCGGAACCACGTGGTCGCGGTGTTCGCGAGCACGACCCGGGCGTACGCCGGCGCCGCGGCCGGATCCTTGATCTTGCGCCGGGCGGCGTACGTCTTGGTCAGTGCGGTCTGGGTCAGGTCCTCGGCGAGCTGGTGGTCGCCGAGCAACAGGTACGCCGTGCGGTAGAGCCCCGGCCACGCGGCATGCGCGAGCTCGGTGAACTCCTCGTCCGTCATCGGTGTCGCCATCGATCCTCCTCGAGCGGGTCACCCGAGAAGACGCGTCGACCAGCCGTTCGGTTGGTCAGAGCGCGGCGCCGGTCCCGGGCGCGCGCACGAGCAGGATCTCACTGGTGACCTCCTGGCCGAGCCCGGTGCACGTCCCGGTGGCGGGGTCGCACACCTCGACCTCCGACGCGGCGTTCGGATATCGCTTCCCGAGGAGGTGGCCGTCCGGCGTCCAGCCGTAGTCCTCGACGTCGCGGTCCCCGGGGAGGTCGACGAAGTCGCCGGTCGCGACCTCGTAGACGCGCATCCCGTCCGTGGTCGAGACGCTCAGCCACGCCCCGTCGGGGGAGATGGAGGACTGGTCGTAGCGACCGCCCAGTCCGTACGGAACCGACAACAGCACGGCTCCGTCGTCCCGGGACCGAACCTGCCACCCGGCTTCGTCGGACGTCACGAAGCTGCCGTCAGCCAGGCCCGACTGTCCGAAGAGCCCCTGGTCCGGCAGCGGCACGAGGTCGCCGCTGCGCACGTCCATGCTCGTGACCTCGTGGTTCTTGTAGAACGTCACCAGGTCCCCGGTGAGTGCCACGATGTCGGCGGAGTCGAACTTGCCGAGGTGCATCGGGTCGCTCGTGTAGACGAGCCCACCGCTTGCGAGGTCGACGATGGAGAGTCGCCACGTGTCCGCGTCGACCACGTCGGCGTACGCGACGTACGACGACTCCGGACTGGCGGCCGCGTCGACCGCGATGCCGGGGTAGGGAAGCTCGTGGGTCGTACCGTCCGGGCTGACCAGCGTCGCCCCGCTGAACGCCGCTGCGTCATCGGTGGAGGAGATGACGAGCGCGCCCAGCGAGGTGTACTGCAGCGACCTGATGCCGGGCACGACCGCGACGTGGTTGCCCACGTGCACCTCGTCGCCACGCGCCCAGGCGCCGAGCTGCTGGTAGGCCGCCTCCTGGGGGAGGTCCGCGGGCTCGAGCTGGCTGTCGCCGCGCAGGGTCGCGGCAACCGTCAGCGTCGTACCGACCAGCACGACGGCGGCGACCGCACCGACTACCGCGGTCACGGTACGGCGCTTGCGGCGCAGGCCCTGGCCGCGGGAGAGCACCGCGTCGGCGGGCGGCACCGGGACGTCGATCGTCGACGCCTCCTCGTGGAACAGCATCGTCAGGCGCTCAGTCATGGCGGGCTCCCTCCGTCATCGGCAGGGTCGTCGGGACGACCTCGTCGCCGAGCTGCAGCCGCAGCCGGGCGAGCGCGTCGGAGGTCTGGCTCTTCACGGTGCCCTCGGAGATGCCGAGGGCCTGGGCGACCTCGCGGACGCTGAGGTCGTCGTAGTAGCGGAGCACGACCACGGCCCGCTGTCGCGGCGCGAGGTCCTGCAGAGCCGCGGCGAGCGCGGTGTGGTCGGTCGGGTCGTGCTCGACGCCGGCATCGGGGAGCGTCTCGGTCGGGCGCTCGTTGCGCCAGCCGCGCTTGCGGAACCACGCGGCGGCGGTGTTCGCGAGCACCACCCGGGCGTACGCCGGCGCGGCCTCGCGGTCGCGGACCTTGCGCCACGACACGTAGGTCTTGGCGAGCGCGGTCTGCACCAGGTCCTCGGCGAGGCCGTGGTCGCCCAGCATCAGGTACGCCGTGCGGTACAGGCCCGGCCAGGTGGCATGGACGAACTCGGTGAACTCCTCGTCCGTCACGGCTCTCGCCATCGTTCTCCTCCTCGAGCGGGTCACAGCAGGAGATGCCGCGTCCGCCCGATCGGTTGGGTCAGCTGCCGAAGTTGTCTCCGTGGAAGATCTGCTCGCGCAGGATGTCGCCGTGCCCGGCGTGCCGGGCGAGCTCCTCGATCATGTGAGCGTAGATCCATCGCAGCGTCAGCGGACCCCGCCGGTTGTGCAGCGCCAGGTCGTCGAGGGAGTACGCCGCGGCGATCTCGTCGGCCTCCGCCCAGGCCCGGCGGTACTCCGCGAGCACGGACTCGACGGTGTCCTCGGGCGTGAGGTACCAGCTCTCCTCGGCCGCCTCCGGGATCCCGAGCTCGGCGCGGGTCCGCCCTGCGAGCGAGGCGTGGAACCACACCTTCTCCACGAACACCGCGTGCTTCACGATGGACAGCGGCGAGGTCAGCGACGGCACCAGTCGGCGCCGCGCCTGCTCCTCGGTGAGCCCCTCCAGCACTCCGACGACCTCCTGGCGGTTGTCGTGCAGGAACGCCTCGAGCTGCTCGCGCTCGCTGCCGGTCAGGGTCGCCTCGGTGCGGTAGTCGTCGCTCACGACCGCGCAGCCTACGACCGAATGAGGGTCCCGCCGTGATCTCTCCTAGGATTGCGCCCATGCCCGAAATCCTTGGATCGAGTAGTCCGCGAGGGACGAACGGACGTATCGAGATCACCCGAGACGAGGTCGCGCACCTGGCGAGCCTCGCCCGGATCGACCTCGACGACGCCGAGCTCGACCACCTCGCACCGCAGCTGTCCGTGATCCTCGAGTCGGTCGCCTCGCTCAGCGAGGTCGCCGCCGGCGACATCCCGCCGACCTCGCACGCGCTGCCGCTCACCAACGTCTTCCGCGAGGACGTCGTGGTCCCGGGCCTGACGCCCGAGCAGGCGCTGTCCGGCGCACCGGAGGTCGAGGAGCAGCGCTTCTCGGTCCCGCGGATCCTGGGGGAGGAGGCGTGATGGCCGAGAACACCGACTGGACCCGCAAGACCGCGGCCGAGCTGGCCGACGCGCTCGCTGCCGGTGAGACCACCTCGGTCGAGATCACCCAGGCGCACCTCGACCGCATCGCCGCCGTCGACGGCGCCGTGCACGCGTTCCTGCACGTCGACGCCGAGGGGGCGCTGGCCCAGGCCGCCGAGTCCGACGCGCGCCGCGCCGCCGGCACCCTGCTGTCCGGTCTCGACGGCGTGCCGATCGCGGTCAAGGACGTGCTCGCGACCGACGGGCTGCCGACCACCTGCGGCTCGAAGATCCTCGAGGGCTGGATCCCGCCGTACGACGCCACCGTGGTCCGCCGCCTCAAGGAGGCCGGCCTGCCGATCCTCGGCAAGACCAACATGGACGAGTTCGCGATGGGCAGCTCGACCGAGCACTCGGCGTACGGCGCCACCCACAACCCGTGGGACCTCGACCGGATCCCCGGCGGCTCCGGCGGCGGCTCGGCCGCCGCGGTGGCCGCGTTCGAGGCGCCGCTCGCGCTCGGCACCGACACCGGCGGCTCGATCCGCCAGCCCGGCGCCGTCACCGGCACGGTCGGCCACAAGCCGACGTACGGCGGTGTCTCGCGCTACGGCCTGGTCGCCCTGGCGAACTCGCTCGACCAGGTCGGCCCGGTCACCCGGACCGTCCTCGACTCGGCGCTGCTGCACGAGATCATCGGCGGGCACGACCCGAAGGACTCCACCAGCATCGACCAGCCGCTGCCCGCGCTCGTCGAGGCCGCCCGCCAGGGTGCGACCGGCGACCTCACCGGGCTCAAGGTCGGCGTGATCACCGAGCTCTCGGGCGACGGCTGGCAGCCGGGCGTGATGGCCCGCTTCCAGGAGTCGGTCGACCTGCTGGTCAAGGCGGGCGCCGAGGTCGTCGAGGTCTCGTGCCCGACGTTCGTCCACGCGCTCGCGACGTACTACCTGATCCTGCCGGCCGAGGCGTCCAGCAACCTCGCGAAGTTCGATGCGATGCGCTACGGCCTCCGCGTCTGGCCCCACGAGGGCGCCAGCGCGGAGGAGGTCATGCGGGCTTCGCGCGACGCCGGGTTCGGCGACGAGGTGAAGCGCCGGATCATCCTCGGCACCTACGCCCTGTCGAGCGGCTACTACGACGCCTACTACGGCCAGGCCCAGAAGGTGCGCACGCTGATCTCGCGCGACTTCGAGGCGGCGTTCGAGAAGGTCGACGTGCTCGTCTCGCCGACCGCACCGACCACCGCGTTCAAGCTCGGCGAGAAGCTCGACGACCCGATCGCGATGTACCTCAACGACCTCGCGACCATCCCGGCCAACCTCGCCGGCGTGCCGGGCATCTCGGTGCCCAGCGGCCTCGCCGACGAGGACGGCCTGCCCGCCGGCTTCCAGGTCCTGGCGCCGGCCCTGGCCGACGACCGCTGCTACCGGGTCGCTGCGGCCCTGGAGTCCGCGCTGCACGCACAGTGGGGCGGCCCGCTCGTCCCGAAGGAGATCGCATGACCGACACACTGGTTGCCTTCGACGACGTGCTGGCGTCGTACGACCCGGCGCTGGGCCTGGAGGTCCACGTCGAGCTCAACACCAACACCAAGATGTTCTGCGGCTGCCCGGCGGTGTTCGGCGGCGAGCCGAACACCCAGGTCTGCCCGACCTGTCTCGGCCTGCCCGGCGCGATGCCGGTCGTCAACGCCAAGGCGATCGAGTCGGCGATCCGGATCGGCCTCGCGCTGAACTGCGAGATCGCGGAGTGGTGCCGGTTCGCCCGGAAGAACTACTTCTACCCGGACATGCCGAAGAACTTCCAGACCTCGCAGTACGACGAGCCGATCGCGTTCGACGGCTGGATGGACGTCGAGGTCGACGGCGAGACGTTCCGCGTCGAGATCGAGCGGGCGCACATGGAGGAGGACACCGGGAAGTCGCTGCACGTCGGCGGCTCGACCGGTCGCATCCACGGCGCCGACCACTCGCTGGTCGACTACAACCGCGCCGGCATCCCGCTGATCGAGATCGTCACCAAGCCGATCCAGGGCGCGGGGGAGAAGGCGCCGGCCGTGGCCCGCGCCTACGTGTCGCAGCTGCGCGACCTGATCGTCGCGCTCGGCGTCTCCGAGGCGCGGATGGACCAGGGCAACCTGCGCGCCGACGTGAACCTCTCGCTCGCCCCGAAGGGCTCCGGTGTCCTCGGCACCCGGACCGAGACCAAGAACGTCAACTCGTTCCGGTCGGTCGAGCGGGCCGTGCGCTACGAGATGCAGCGGCACGCCGGGATCCTCGACGAGGGTGGCTCGATCCTCCAGGAGACGCGGCACTGGCACGAGGACACCGGGATCACCACGAGTGGTCGCGAGAAGTCCGACGCCGAGGACTACCGCTACTTCCCGGAGCCCGACCTGGTGCCCGTCGCGCCCAGCCGCGAGTGGGTCGAGCAGCTGCGCGGCACGCTGCCCGAGAACCCGACCCAGAAGCGCGCCCGGCTGCAGGCCGACTGGGGCTACACCGACCTGGAGATGCGCGACGTCATCGCCTCCGGCTCGATCGGCCTGATCGAGGAGACCGTCGCCGCCGGGGCCACCCCGCAGGCGGCGCGGAAGTGGTGGCTCTCGGAGCTCGGCCGCCGCGCGAACGACGCCGGCGTCGACATCACCGACCTCGGCGTCACGCCCGCGCAGGTCGCGGCGGTCCAGGCGCTCGTCGACGGCGGCACGCTCAACGACAAGCTCGCGCGCCAGGTCTTCGACGGCCTGCTCGCCGGCGAGGGGACCCCGGAGGAGATCGTGGCGGCCCGTGGGCTGGCCATCGTCTCCGACGACGGCGCGCTCTCGGCAGCGGTCGACAACGCGATCGCCGCCAACCCCGACGTCGCGGACAAGATCCGCGATGGCAAGGTGGCCGCGGCCGGGGCGCTGATCGGTGAGGTCATGAAGGAGATGCGCGGCCAGGCCGACGCCGGCCGGGTCCGCGAGCTGATCCTCGAGAAGCTCACCTGAGGCACGAGTTCATCGGGTGTCGGGGGCCGGTTATGCTCCCGACACCACCTCATTCACGCCCGCAACGGGGAAAGCCGGTCTGAATCCGGCGCTGACCCGCAACCGTAGGCCTCCCGACCACCGGGTCGGAGGCGAGCCGGAGCACCCGATGCGTCGCGTCCCGAATTCGCGCTGTCGTGGAAAGCAGCTGCGGGAAGGAACACCAATGCGTCCCATCGTCCGAGGGGCCGCGGCCGTCCTGGCCGTGCCTGCCCTCACGCTCTCGGCGCTCGTCGCCACGTCGGCGCCCGCCGCGGCGGCCGTCGATCCGGCTCCTGCGACGGCGGCCGCCGCCTGGCTGGCCGGGCAGGTGCCGGAGTCCGGCCTCTTCGCCGGTGACTTCGGCGCCGACTACGGCCTGTCCATCGACGTCGCCCTCGCGCTCGACACGGTGGAGGACGACAGCGCGGTCGTCAGCCGGATCCGAGATGCCGTCGCGGCGGAGGTGAACTCCTACATCGCCTA
Source organism: Nocardioides sp. SR21 (assembly GCF_022761125.1). Classification (GTDB taxonomy): domain Bacteria; phylum Actinomycetota; class Actinomycetes; order Propionibacteriales; family Nocardioidaceae; genus Nocardioides. The sequence continues at coordinate 169,424 of NZ_JAKWJR010000002.1, forward strand.
CTCCTACGAGGACGGCGGCGTCACCCACACCGGTCAGACCGGGGGCGCGACCGCGAAGGCCCTGGTCCTCGACCGGAGTACCGGCGGGACCGGTGCCGACTTCGGCGGCGTCGACCTGGTGGAACGGCTCGAGTCGCTCGTCGACGAGAACGGCCGGGTGATCTCGACCTTCGACGGTGCGCCCGACGCGAGCTACGACAACACCTACATCCAGACGCTGGCGGTCGCCGGCCTCGACGGCACGGGGTCCGACGCGCGCGGTCGTGCGCTCGGCTACCTGCTGGACCAGCAGTGTGCGACGGGGGGCTACTTCCGAGGCGACATCCCGGAGGCCGCGAGCGACCCGTGCGCGGACGAACCAGACGCGGATGCCACCGCGCGTGCGGTGCTCGCGCTCCAGGACGAGAGCACGGCTGACGAGGCGAGCGCCGACGCTGTCGAGTGGCTGCTCGCCGCGCAGCGGAAGAGCGGCGCGTTCGGTGGGGGCGTCGGCACCGAGGCTCCGAACGCGAACAGCACGGGCCTCGCGGCGGCCGCCCTCGTCGCAGCCGGTGAGGACGCGGCGGCGGCGAAGGCCGCGGCCTGGCTGCGTGCCCACCAGGCGACGAACGTCGCCAACTGCGTCTACTACGACAGCGCCGACCTCGGCGCGGTGTTCTACGACGATGCCGCTCGCTCGAGCGCCCAGGGCGGGGCGATGGACGCCGCGCTGACGAGCCAGACGGTTCGCGCGACCTCCCAGGTGATCACCGGGCTGCAGGCGGCGTCTGCGGGCCCGGGGCAGCCGAACGTCCTGTCGGCGCCCGACTACGTGAAGGCCGGTGGCACGACGCAGGTCGGCGTCAACGACGCGGCTCCGGGCGAGGCGCTCTGCGCGATGCTCGGTGAGCAGTCGGTCCTGGGCTGGGCCAACCCGCAGGGAGACGCCGGGCTCGAGCTCCGGCTGCCCAAGAAGGCAGGCACCAGCACGGTCGAGGTCGCCAACGCCGGCGGAACCCTCGACACGGTCGAGGTGACGTCGCTCGGTGCGGCCAAGCTGCCGGTCTCGGTGAAGAGCAAGCGGATCGCCGTCGGTCAGAAGCAGGTCGTCACCGTCAAGGACCTCGCGCCGGGCGAGTCGGTCCACGTGGAGATCGAGTGGCCGAGCAACCGCCGTGGTGGCTCGGTCGCGATCACCGCTGGCCAGGCGAACCGCAAGGGCGTCTTCAAGGTCACGGCCAAGGTCCCGAACCGGCCGGGCACCGCGCAGGTCAGCACGCAGGGCCAGTTCAAGAACCGCAAGGGCGCCACGTCCTTCACCGTCATCCGCTGACGTGCTCCGCACCGCTGCGCGTGTCGCCGCCGCGGCCCTCCTGGCCGCGGCGGCGTACGCCGCCGTCCCTGCCCCGCCCGCGTCGGCGGCCGGTTGCACGACCGCCGACGGGGTCACCGTCGTCGTCGACTTCCACGAGCTCGGCGGCGGTGTGCAGTCCGGGTGCATCGCCGACGGCGCCGGCGCGACGGCGGCCGAGCTGTTCGGGGCCGCAGGATTCTCGCTGAGCTACGTCCAGCGCCAGCCCGGCTTCGTCTGCCGCGTCGACGGGGTGCCCGCCGACTCCCCGTGCGTCACCACGCCGCCGGCGGACGCCTACTGGGCGTTGTACTGGTCCGACGGCAGGTCGGGCAGCTGGACGTACGCGACCAGTGGGGCCGGCGGGCTGCGCGTGCCCGACGGCGGGTACGTCGGCTTCTCCTGGAACGGCAGCAGCACGCGGGCCACCCCCGGGTACTCGCCCGCGCCGCACCCGAGCGCGACGCCGACCCCCAGCCCGACGCGCACCCCGTCGCCGTCCGCCCACCCGTCGCAGCACCACTCAGCGACACCGACGCCGACCACCTCCGCGTCCGCGGGCCCGTCGGAGACCCCGTCGGCCGCGCCGACGAAGAAGCCGCGCGACAAGAAGTCGCGCACGCCGAAGCCGACCGCGGCCGAGACCTCGACGCCTCAGCCGACCGAGGAGTCGACGAGCGACGCCGTACCGACCTCGGCGGAGCCGACCGACCCGGACGGCGGCGGCCTGCCGGCGTGGGTGGCGCCGGCCGTGATCGCGGTGCTGTTCGGCGGCGCCGCCGCGGCTGCCGTCGTACGCCGCCGCCGCGGGGTGCCCGGCGCGTGAGCGCCCGCACGTCCCGCGACCTGCACCCGCTGGCCTGGTGGCTGTGGGCGCTGGGGCTGGCCGGCGCCGCCTCCTTCACGACGAACCCGCTGATCCTGCTGATGCTGATCGGCGTGGCCTGGCTGGTGGTGGTGCTGCGCCGCTCCGACCAGCCGTGGGGCCAGTCGTTCCGCATCTACGTGTGGCTCGGCGCGTGCATCGTCGCCGTCCGTGTGGTCTTCGCGCTGTTCCTCGGCGGCAACTGGCTGGGCGGCCCGGTGCTGCTCGACCTGCCCGCGGTCCCGCTGCCGGACTGGGTCGCCGGCATCACGCTGTTCGGTCCGATCCACGCGCAGGCGCTGCTCTTCGCGCTGTACGACGGCCTGCGGCTGGCGACGATCGTGGTCCTGGTCGGCGCGGCGAACTCGCTGGCCAACCCGAAGCGGGTGCTCCGCTCGGTCCCGCCTGCGCTCTACGAGATCGGCACCGCGCTCGTGGTCGCCGTGACCGTGCTGCCGCAGTTCGCCGAGAGCGCGCGCCGGGTCCGCGCGGCGCAGAGCCTGCGGGCCGGAGACACCCGCCGGATCGGCCGGCTGCGCCGGTTCCTGGTGCCGGTGCTGGAGGACGCGCTCGAGCACTCGATGGCGCTCGCCGCGGGCATGGACACCCGCGGGTACGGCCGCGCGGGTGACCTCAGCCGGGCGCAGCGTCGTACTACCGGCGCCCTGATGCTGGCCGGGCTCTGCGGCATCTGCGTCGGCACCTACGCGTTCCTCGACACGACCGTGCCGCGGCTGCTGGCGCTGCCGATGCTGGCGCTCGGCATCGCCGCCGCGGCGGCCGGACTCTTCACGGCGGGACGCCGCGTCGAGCGGACCCGCTACCGCCCCGACCCGTGGCGCTGGCCCGAGCTCGTCGTCGTCGCGTCCGGCCTGGTCGCGGGCACCGTCGGCTGGTGGATGAGCCGCCACCAGGTCGAGGTCGCCTACCCGCCGCTCGACACGGTCCCGGCCGTCAGCGCCGCCGCGCTGCTGATGGTCGTGGTCGCGCTGGCCGGCGCGCTCGTGACGCCGACCCCGCGACTGGTGGTGGCGACGTGATCGAGCTGCGCGCGATCCGCTTCGGGTACGACGACGGCCCGGCCGTCCTCGACGGTGTGGACCTCACGGTCGACGAGGGCGAGCTGGTGCTGGTCTCCGGGCCCACCGGGGTCGGCAAGTCCACGCTGCTCGGGGTCGTCACCGGGCTGGTCCCGCGGTTCAGCGGCGGGACGCTCGACGGCGACGTGCTGCTCGACGGCGCCAGCATCGTGCGCACGCCGCCGCGCGACCGGGCCCACGCGATCGGGTACGTCGGCCAGAACCCCGCCACGGGCTTCGTCACCGACACGGTCGAGGAGGAGCTCGCGTACGGCATGGAGCAGCTCGGCCTCCCCGCCGACACGATGCGGCGCCGGGTCGAGGAGACCCTCGACCTGCTGGGCATCGCCGAGCTGCGCAACCGCGACCTGCGCACCCTGTCGGGCGGGCAGCAGCAGCGGGTCGCGATCGGCTCGGTGCTCACCATGCACCCGCGGCTGCTGGTGCTCGACGAGCCCACCTCCGCGCTCGACCCGACCGCGGCTGAGGAGGTGCTCGCGACCCTCACCCGGCTGGTGCACGACCTCGGCGTCTCCGTGCTGCTGGCCGAGCACCGGTTGGAGCGGGTCGTCCCGTTCGCGGACCGGATGTGCCTGCTCGAGGGCGGTGGCCGGGTGCGCGTCGGCTCCCCGGCCGAGCTGCTGGCCGCGTCGCCCGTCGTACCTCCCATCGTCGACCTGGGCAGGGTCGCGGGCTGGAGCCCCCTCCCGCTCAGCGTCCGGGACGCCCGGCGCCAGGCGCGCGGCCTGGTCGACCGGCTCGGCGCGCCGCCGGTGGTCGCCGACGACGTCGCGCGCACCGTCGTCGACGTACGCCGGCTCGCGGTGGTGCACGGCAGCACCGTCGCGGTGCGCGACGTCGACCTGGCGCTCGGCGCCGGCCGGGTCACCGCGCTGATGGGCCGCAACGGGTCCGGCAAGTCCTCGCTGATCTGGGCGCTCCAGGGCGGCGGGCGCCGCAGCGGAGGCGCGGTCTCCGTCGACGGCACCGACCCCGCCGCGCTGACGCCGGCAGGCCGGCGCGAGCTGGTCGGGCTGGTGCCGCAGAACGCCGCCGACCTGCTCTACCTCGAGACCGTCGCGGAGGAGTGCCTCGCCGCGGACGGTGGCACCGGTCGGGCCCGCGAGCTCCTGGACCGGCTGGTGCCCGGCATCCCCGCCGGCCACCACCCACGCGACCTGTCGGAGGGGCAGCGGCTGGCGCTCGTGCTGGCCCTGGTGCTCGTCGGCCGGCCGCGGGTGCTGCTGCTCGACGAGCCGACCCGCGGGCTCGACTACGCCGCCAAGCGCGTGCTCGCCGGCATCCTGCGCGACCTCGCCGACGAGGAGCACGCGGTGCTCGTGGCCACCCACGACGTGGAGTTCGTCGCGCTCGTCGCCGACGACGTCGTGGTGCTCGCCGAGGGCGAGGTCGTCTCGTCCGGGCCGGTACGCCGGGTGGTCGCCGAGTCGCCGTCGTTCGCGCCCCAGGTCACCAAGATCCTCGGCCCGCCGTGGCTGCGGGTCGACGAGGTCGTGGCGGCCCTGTGACCGGCCCAGTGACCGGCCCAGTGACCGGCCCTGTGACTGTGTCGAGCGTCCGCATCTCGCCGCGGTCGGTGCTCGTCATCGGCGTCGCCTCGATCGCCGGCCTGATGATGTTGTGCTGGCCGCTGCTGCTCCGCGTGCCCGAGGGCGAGACCGTGAACCCGCCGTTCCTGTTCGTGCTGCTGCTCCCGGTGGTGATCGCGGTGGTGCTCGCCGAGCTCAGCGAGGGCGGCCTCGACAGCCGGGTGCTGGCGATCCTCGGCGTGCTGTCCGCCGTGAACGCGATCCTGCGCGGCGTCTCACCTGGCATCGCCGGGGTGGAGCTCACGTTCTTCCTGCTGGTGCTCGCGGGGCGGGTGTTCGGGCCGGGCTTCGGGTTCGTGCTCGGCTGCACGTCGTTGTTCGCGTCCGCACTGCTGACTGCGGGCGTCGGCCCGTGGATGCCGTACCAGATGCTGTGCGCCGCCTGGGTCGGCCTGGGCGCGGGCCTGCTGCCGCGCCGACCCACCGGGAAGGCCGAGATCGCGATGCTGGCGGCGTACGCCGTGGTCGCGTCGTACGCCTTCGGGCTGCTGATGAACCTGTCGAACTGGCCGTTCCTGCTCGGCGTCCAGGTCGCCGGCCACGAGGGCTCGCTGTCGTACGTCGCGGGCGCGCCGGTGCTGGAGAACCTGCACCGGTTCCTCGTCTACACGCTGCTGACGTCCACCGGCGGGTGGGACACGATCCGCGCGATCACGACCGCGGTCGCGGTGGTGGTGCTCGGTCCGGCGATCCTCGCGACCCTGCGTCGGGCGTCGCGGCGCGCGACCGTGACCGGTGTCGTCACGGGGCGATGAGCAGGATCTTGTCGTCGCCGTCGTTCGGGAAGCCGCGGCCGTCGGTGTTGCTGGTCGTCACCCAGAGCCGGCCGTCGGGCGCGACCGCGACGGTGCGCATCCGGCCGTAGCGGCCCACGAAGAAGTCGGCCGGGTCGCTGGCCCGCTTGCCGCTGACGTCGACGCGCCAGAGCCGCTGACCGCGCAGCGACGCCATCCAGACCTCGCCGTCCAGCCATGCCAGCCCGGACGGTGAGGCGACGTCGGTCGGCCAGACGACCTGCGGGTTGGTGAGGTCCGCGGCGTCGCCGCGGCCCTCGACCAGGGGCCACCCGTAGTTGTCGCCCTTCTCGATCAGGTTGAGCTCGTCCCACGTCTGGTTGCCGAACTCCGACGCCCACAGCCGGCCCTGGTCGTCGAACGCCAGTCCCTGGACGTTGCGGTGGCCCCACGTCCACACCAGCGAGCCGAACGGGTTGCCGGGCGCCGGCTCCCCGTCGGTGGTCATCCGCAGGATCTTGCCGCCGAGGCTGTCCTTGTCCTGGGCGAGCTCGGGGTTGCCGGCCTCACCGGTCGAGGCGTACAGGTAGCCGTCCGGTCCGAACGCCAGGCGGCCGCCGTCGTGGATCGGGCCCTGCGGGATCCCGTCGACGAGCACCTGCGGCGTGCCGAGCCGGTCGCCGTCGAGCTTCGCCCTGACGATCCGGTTGTCCGACCCGGTGCTGAAGTAGAAGTAGAGCATCCGGTCGCTCGCGAAGTCCGGTGACACCGCGACCCCGAGCAGGCCCGCCTCGCCGCCGACGTCCCCGAGCCCCACGGCCGCCTCGATCGTCCCGACCTGCGTGACGTCGTACGACGGCTTGCGGAGCAGCAGCACCCGGCTCGTGTCGCGCTCGGTGACGACCGCGTCGCCGTTCGGGAGGAACGCCAGGCCCCAGGGGCTGGTGAGATCGGTCGCGATCGTCCTGACCACGCGCGGCGGGCCGGGCTTGTCGACGGGGGCGCTCGAGCTCGGCTCCGTCGGCTCCGAGCCCTCGGTGGTCTCGTCGGGGGAGGCGGTCGGGGTGGCCGTGATCGTGTCGTCGTCCGGCAGCTGCCCCTCGTCGGAGCCGCCGCACGAGGTCAGCAGGGCCACGGCGATGAACGCGGCAGCGGTGCTGCGCAGGGCGGTCGGCATGCGGTCGATTGTGCCCGAGGGGGTGGTGCTGAGCTCACCGGGCGGCCAAGGGAGAGGTGACCTCGCCCGGTGAGCTCAGCCGTTCGCGGCCGAAGCCACGACCTCCGACATCGCAGTTCCGAGCCGCGCTGCAAGGAACTCCTCGACGTCCTGGAGCTCGGCACGCCGTTGGGCCAGAGCGGTGGAGGCGACCATCGCGTTGCGACGAGCCCCGAGCTGGGACTCGACCGGCCAACGCCGTACCGCGACCCACGGACGGACGAGGGTGCGGTCGAACAGGTGGGTGAACATGCCGTGCGCGATCATGCAGGCTCCCCATGAGCTCCCGAGGATGGATTGCGCTCCAACCTAGGCAGCGGCCGAGACACCTGCGTCAACGTCGTGTGACGGTTGCGTGAATTCGGGCCGGGCTCAGTCGGGCGCCGGCACCACGGTCCGCTGCGACCGGGTCGCGCCGACGGAGGCGATGATGATGAAGACCATCGCGAGCCACTGCTCGCCGGTGAGGAACTCGTCGAGCACGAGGATGCCGGCGAGTGCGGCAGCGGCGGGCTCGAGGCTCATCAGGATCGAGAAGACCGACGGCTTCATGGTGCGCAGCGCGACCATCTCGCAGCTGTACGGGATCACCGAGGAGAGCAGGCCGACGAGCGCGCCGATCATCAGGATGCGGGGGTCGAGGAGGTCGGAGCCGCCGACGCCGATCGCGGCGGGGGTCAGCAGCACCGCCGCGACGACGGAGGCCACCGCGAGGCCGTCGAGCCCGGGCCAGCGTCGTCCGACCTGCGCGCTCAGCAGGATGTACGCCGCCCAGCACGCGCCGGCGACCAGGGCGAACACGACGCCGAGCACGTTGAGCGAGCCGCTGCCGCCGCTGAGGCCGAGCACGGCGACGCCGATGGCGGCGAGCCCGACCCACACGAGGTCGCGCGCCCGCCGGGAGCCGACCACGGCGAGCGTGAGCGGGCCGAGGAACTCCAGCGTCACCGCGATGCCGAGCGGGATGCGCTGGAACGACTGGTAGAACGCCCAGTTCATGATGCCGAGCGTGAGGCCCAGGGCGAGGGCGACCAGCCAGTCGGAGCGCGACTTGCCGCGCAGCGACGGGCGGATGACGAGCGCCAGGATGATCGCGCTGGTCGCCAGACGCAGGAACACGATGGTCGTCGGGGCGACCTCGTCGAAGATCGACTTCGCGATGCTGGCGCCGAACTGCACCGAGAGGATGCCGAACAGGACCAGCCAGACGGGGGAGATCACCAGGTGCGATGAGTTCCTGGTGGTCACCGGGTCAATCTAGACGGCACAGTGGACTCAACAGATCGGAGGGTGCAATGGCAGACCGGACGCTTCTGATGGTCGGGACCCGCAAGGGTCTCTGGATCGGGACCTCGGACGAGGCGCGCGCGGACTGGCAGTTCAGCGGTCCGCACTTCGACATGGAGGAGGTCTACTCCTGCCTGATCGACACCCGCGGGGACTCCCCGCGGCTGCTCGTCGGGTCGTCGTCCTCGTGGCTCGGGCCTCAGGTCTGGCGCTCCGACGACCTCGGCGCGAGCTGGCAGGAGACGCCCAACGGCGCGATCCGCTTCCCCGAGGACACTGATGCCAAGGTCGAGCGGGTCTGGCAGCTGGTGCCGGGCACCGAGGACGGCGTCGTGTACGCCGGGACCGAGCCGGGCGCCGTGTGGCGGTCGACCGACCGCGGCGAGACGTTCACGCTCGAGCGCGCGCTCTGGGACCACCCGCACCGCCAGGAGTGGGGCGCGGGCTTCGGCGGCCAGGCGTTCCACACCGTGCTCCCGCACCCCACCGACCCGCAGTCGGTGACGGCCGCGATCTCGTCGGGCGGCGTCTACCAGACCAACGACGGCGGCAGCAGCTGGGAGGCGCACAACCACGGGGTGAAGGCGGAGTTCCTGCCCGAGGGTGCGCAGTACCCCGAGTTCGGCCAGTGCGTGCACAAGATCGCCCGCCACCCGAGCCGGCCCGAGCGGATGTTCATGCAGAACCACGGCGGCGTCTACCGCTCCGACGACCACGGGAGCACCTGGACCTCCATCGCCGACGGTCTTCCCGCGGACTTCGGCTTCCCGATGGTCGTGCACCCGCACCAGCCGGACACGATCTACGTCTTCCCGCTCAACGGCGCGGGCGGCCGCTACCCGCCCGAGGGCGAGGCGGGGGTCTGGCGCTCGCGCGACGGCGGTGACAGCTGGGAGAAGCTCGACGAGGGTCTGCCGGAGAACTTCTACGTCGCGGTGATGCGCGACGCGATGTGTGCCGACGACCACCAGGAGGCCGGGCTCTACTTCGGCGGGCGCAACGGCGCGGTCTGGGGCTCGGCCGACGAGGGCGAGACCTGGTCCCAGGTGATCGCGGACCTGCCGGACGTGATGGTGGTGCGGGCGGCGTCGATCCCGTGAGCACCTACGAGGTGACGCGGTCGACGTACGTCGCCGCCGACCCGGCGGTCGTGCACGCGCTGGTCAACGACTTCCACGAGTGGCGGAAGTGGTCGCCGTGGGAGGACCTCGACCCGAACCTGCAGCGCACCTACACCGGCCCTGACTCCGGTGTCGGCGCCCACTACGGGTGGAGCGGCAACCGCAAGGCGGGCGAGGGCAGCATGGTGATCACCAGCGTCACGCCGCTCGAGATCGACGTGAAGCTCGACTTCCTCAAGCCGTTCTCCGCGTCCAACCAGGTCCAGTTCATCCTCACGCCGCACGACGGCGGCACCAAGGTCGAGTGGCGCATGGAGGGCGAGCAGAAGGGCCTCTGGGGCTTCGTCGGCCGCTTCATGAACATGGACAAGGTGGTGGGCACGGACTTCGAGCAGGGCCTGGCCCGGCTCAAGACCGCCGCCGAGAGCTAGGTGGCGGCTCCCGCGCCCGACTGGTCCGGGAGGTACGTCGGCAGCTCGCCGAGGTCGGCGTCCTCGAGCGGCTGGATCGGGTCGGGGACGCCGGCGGTGATCGTGCTGCCGTCCGCGCGGACGCCGCCGATCACCGGGTGGTCGCCGAGCAGCCCGTCGATGCGGGGGCCCTGGTCGGCGAGGGGCACGACGACCGACTCGCCGGGCGACACGACGTACTGGCGGCCGCGGACCAGCAACGGCACGTCCCGCTCGCCGCTCACGACCGAGAACGTCACCTGCTCCTCGTCGAGCTCGACCAGCACCCGCGAGCCCTGCCAGCACAGCCGGTAGCGCAGGCCCTCCCACGCCTCGGGCAGGCGCGGGTCGAAGGACAGCGCACCGCCGTGGTCACGCATCCCGCCGAAGCCCTGGACGAGCGCGCCCCACACGCCGCCGGTGGAGGCGACGTGCAGGCCGTCGACGGTGTTGCCGTGCAGGTTCATCAGGTCGACGTAGAGCGCCTGGTAGAAGTAGTCGAGCGCGGCCTCGTGGTAGCCCACCTCGGCCGCGACCACCGACTGCACGACCGCGGACAGCGTGGAGTCGCCGGTGGTGATCGGGTCGTAGTACTCGAAGTCGGCGCGCTTCTCCTCGGGGGTGAAGCGGTCGCCCTGGAGGAACAGCGCGAGCACGACGTCGGCCTGCTTGAGCACCTGGAACCGGTAGATCACCAGCGGGTGGTAGTGCAGCAGCAGCGGCCGCAGCCCCTCGGGCGTCTGCGAGAGGTCCCAGACCTCACGGTCGAGGAAGAAGTCGTCCTGCGGGTGGATGCCGAGGCCCGCGTCGTACGGGATCGTCATGCCCTCGGCGCAGCGTCGCCACTCCGTCACCTCGGCCGGGTCGAGGCCGAGGCGCGTGGACATCCGGATGAACTCCTCCGGACGCTCGTCGCGCATCCACTCGACGGCGTCGGCGGCGACCTCGAGGTTGTAGCGCGCCATCACGTTCGTGAAGAGGTTGTTGTTGACGACCGTCGTGTACTCGTCCGGCCCGGTGACGCCGTGGATGTGGAACGTCTCCTCGCCGTTGCTGCGCCAGAAGCCGAGGTCGGCCCACATCCGCGCGGTCTCGACGAGGATGTCGATGCCCTCGCGCACCAGGAAGCCGCGGTCGCCGGTGGCGAGCACGTACTTCATCAGCGCGTACGCGATGTCGGCGTCGATGTGGACCTGGGCCGAGCCGGCGGCGTAGTACGCCGACGCCTCTTCGCCGTTGATCGTGCGCCACGGGAACATCGCGCCGCTCTGCGCCATCTCGCGGGCCCGCTCACGAGCCGCCGGCAGCAGCACCGACCGGAAGTGCAGGACGTTCCTCGCGACCTCGGGCTGGGTGTAGGTGAGGAACGGGATCACGTAGATCTCGGTGTCCCAGAAGAAGTGGCCCTCGTAGCCGGAGCCGGTGACGCCCTTGGCCGGTACGCCGAGGCCGTCGGTGCGGGCGCTGGCCTGGGCGAGGCTGAACAGGTTGTAGCGCACGGCCTGCTGGAGCGCCGGCTGGCCGGGGATCTCGACGTCGCCGGAGGCCCAGAAGTCGGCGTACCAGCTGCGCTGGTCCTCCATGTAGTGCTCGACGCCGTGCCGCGCCGCCCGGTCGAGGGTGCGGTCGCAGCGGTCCGCGAGCTCGCGGACCGGGACGCCGCGCGAGGTGTGGTAGCTGACGACCTTGGTCAGCCGCACGACGTTGCCCTCGGTGGCGTCGACCCGGAACACGGTCTTGGCCTGGTCGTCGTCGGCGCGCTCCACGACCTCGTGCTCGTCGATGGTCTGCAGGTCGTGGTCGGCGGCGACCGCGATCGTCATGCCCGAGTGGGCGCACTGGTAGCCGAGCAGCATCCGCTCCGCGGTTGCGTTGCTCATCCGGGGGAGGAGCACCCGGTTGTCGAAGACGGCGGCCTTGCGGGGGTCGACCGGCTCGCCGGACGGCGTCGTCGGCATCCGGTACTCGTCGATGCCGTCCTGCCGGTTGAGGATCTGCGACGAGATCACGACCGGGGCGTCGCCGCTGAGCAGCTCCACCTCGAGGGTGTAGATCGCCAGGTGCCGTTGGGTCATCGACACCATGCGGGTGGTGTCGATGCGCACCCGCTTGCCCGACGGCGTGCGCCAGATCAGGTGCCGGCGCAGCACGCCGTCGCGGAAGTCGAGCCGGCGCTCGTAGTGCTCGAGGTCGGCGGTGCCGAACGTCAGCGGCTCGTCGTCGATGTAGAGCTTGAGTGTCGTGGTGTCGGGGGCGTTGACGATCGTCTGCCCGGTGCGCGCGAACCCGAACGCCGCCTCCGCGTGCCGGATCGGCCAGGTCTCGTGGAAGCCGTTGACGAACGTCCCGTGGGCGTACGCCGGCCGTCCCTCCTCGGGCGTGCCGCGCATGCCGAGGTAGCCGTTGCCGACCGCGAACAGCGTCTCGGTCACGCCGGCGTCGTGCGCGCGGTAGCCGGTCTCGACGAGCGCCCAGGGATCGACCGGGAACCGGCCGCGGTCCATCGGGTCGGGGCCGATGTGCTGGTTGTTCACGCGTTGCCCTCCTGGGCCGGGACGAGGTCGGCGAGGTCGGAGACGACGAGGGTGGCACCCGCCGCGGTGAGGGCCTCCGGGCCCGCGCCGCGGTCGACGCCGACGACGGCGCCGAAGTGGCCGGCCGCGCCGGCGCGGACGCCGGAGACGGCGTCCTCGAGCACGACGGACTCCGCGGCGCCGGCGTTCAGGACCTCGGCTGCGTGCAGGAACGTGTCCGGCGCCGGCTTGCCCGGCAGGTTCAGCTCCGTGGCGACCGCACCGCTGACCACGGTGACGAACCGGTCGCTCAGTCCGGCGGCCTCCAGCACGGCCGGGGCGTTCACCGACGAGGACACGACGGCGAGCGGCAGCCCGAGGTCGCGGAGGTGGTCGAGGAGCAGCACGGAGCCCGGGTAGGCCTCCACCCCGTCGCGCTCGAGCACCGCGTTGAACGCGTCGTTCTTGCGATCCCCGAGCTCGACCACGCGGTCCTGCGGCGCCGGGATCCCGCGCGACGTCAGGAAGTCGCGCACCCCGTCGTACCGGGGCTTCCCGTCGACGTGCGCGTAGTAGTCGGCGTCGGTGTAGGGCGCGGTGTCGCCCTCCCCGTCCCAGGACTCGAGGAAGGCGTTGAACATCTCGTTCCACGCGCGCATGTGCACGATGGCCGTCGGTGTCACGACGCCGTCCAGGTCGAACAGCACGGCTCGGTAGTCGGACCAGTTCAGTGAGGTCACTGAGCCAGGCTAGAGGGCACCGTGGTCGGGGTGCGAACGGTGGTTGGGGTGCGAGCGGAGCCAACCTCGAAACCGCCGTCCACTGATGCTGGGCTGCGGGTTGCTCGTGGTTGCTCGCCGACAGGGCTTTTACGCGGGTACGGCGGGTTCGGGCTGGCGCTGCTTCCCGGCTTGCGGTGGTGGGAGTCGGTGGTTGGGGTGCGAGGGCTAGCGAGCCTCGTATCCAGCTGGCTCTCGGTCGCCTGCGGGTTGCTGGTGGTTGCGACCGACAGGGCTTTTACGCGGGTAGGGCGGGTTCGGGCTGGCGCTGCTTCCCGGCTTTCCGGCGGTGGGCCTCGAAACGACAACTGTTCGTGGGTATCGGTGGTTGAGGAAGGCGCGCTCGCGCCTGTCTCGAAACCACCACCGAAATCCTCAAAACTATTTCTCGAAAGTGTCCACATCCCGGTCAACCACGGGCTTTTCGAGGCCCCGTTGTCGGTGGTCCCTGCTTGGGTTGAGATATGGCAGCCACCACGACCACCCGCACCGAACTGGTGCTGGCGGCTGCCCGCGCGACGCGTTCGGCGATCGCCGACCTCGAGGCCGAGCAGCTCGTACAGGCACTCGAGTGGGCGGCACTGAACCCCGGCGACGTCGTGGACCAGACCCGGTCCTGGGAGGAGCGCGACCTCGAGGTCGCCGGCGACGGCGCCCCGACGGTCGCGGAGTTCTCCATCGCCGAGTTCGCCCTCGCGGTCGGGATGAACACCGACGCCGGCCGGGTGTTCATCGGCGATGCCGTCGAGCTGGCGCACCGGCTCCCGCGCACCTGGGCACGGGTCCTCGACGCAGAGGTTCCGTCGTGGAAGGCCCGCAAGGTCGCCCAGCAGACCAAGGCGCTGCCGGTCGATGCGGCGGCGTTCGTGGACCGCGCGCTCGCGCCGGTGCTGCACACGTGCACGTTCGCCCAGATCGAGCGGACCGTCGAAGCAGCGCGTGCCGAGTTCGACCCGGCCGCTGCCGAACAACGCCGCTTGGCCGACGCCGAGCACCGGCACCTCACGTTCTACTGGCGCCAGGTCACCTCGACCGGGCAGGTCGCCGTCGCCGGGATCATGGACCTCGCCGATGCCGTGGCACTCGACGAGAACCTGAAGGCGAAGGCCGCCACCCTCGACCCCGCCCTCCCGATCGACGTCCGCCGCTCCATCGCCGCCGGGATGCTCGGCAGCGCGGGTGAGCGTGAGGTCGTGATCTACACCCACGCCCAGCCCGACACCCGGATGGTCGAGGTCGAGAACACCCGCACCGTCGTCACCCCCGAACAGATCCAGCAGTGGTGCCAGACCGCCGGCACCACCATCACCGTCCGCCCGGTGCTCGACCTCAACGAGAACCTCACCACCGACGCCTACACCCCCACCGACCGGCAGCAGGAGCAGGTCGTCCTGACCTTCCCGCGGTGTGTGTTCCCCGGCTGCAGTCGCCGGTCACGCTCGGCGGACAACGACCACATCGTCGAGTTCCCGATCGGTCGCACCGACACCCGGAACCTCGCGCCGCTGTGTCGCCACCACCACCGGGTGAAGACCTTCACCGCCTGGACCTACCACCGCACCGGCCCCAGGGCCTTCACCTGGACCAGCCCGACCGGCTGCAGCTACCACGTACGAGCGGACCGACATATCCGCTGACCCCCACCCCGCCGACCACGGCCGGCGGGGCATTCGTCGTGTTCTTCCAACGGTGACCACAACGGTCGACCCGAGCGGACCCGCAAGCCGGCCCACCGCCGTCACCACCTTCCGGTGACCACAGACCGCGGTGACCCCGTAATCCGAAAATCAAGGAACCGGTACCGCCCACGCACCCGCAGGCCGTCGGGCGCCGTCAGCAGGACTAGCGCTGTGCGATCACGATGATCTCGGGAGACGTGCCGGTCAGCGGGGATCGGTCCCAGTCGCCGTAGACCGCGGTGACCTCGAAGCCGGCCTCCACCAGTGATGCGCGGATCGACGACTCGTCGCGGAAGGCCAGCACGTCTCGGTCCGCCTCCTGGCCGGCGAACGTGTCGTAGGTGACCAGCGGCAGGGAGACGTCGACGGTCTCGTGCCAGAACTCGACGTCGCCGACGGTGCGCAGGGTGTCGGCGCGGGTCCAACGTTCCCAGGCACGCGCGGCGGGGTTGCGGGTCTCGAAGGCGAGGGTGCCGCCGGGGACGAGCGCGCGGTGCAGGTCGGCGAGTACGGCGGCCCAGGCGTCGTCGGAGGTGAACACCTGGGCGACGTGGCCCGACATCACCGCCAGGTCCACCGACGACGAGGTGGCGGCCGAGCTGTAGCCGAGCCGCCAGTCGACGTCGGACGCACCCTTCGTGCGGGCCACCCGCAGCATCTCCGGGTCCGGGTCGATCGCGACGACGCTGCGGCCGGAGGCCGCCATCAGCAGCGCGAGGGTGCCCGTGCCGCAGCCGAGGTCGAGCACCCGCGAGCCGGGGAGCGCGGCGTAGAAGCGGTAGTCGTGGTCGGCCGGGTTCAGCTCGTCGTACGACGCCTGGAAGTCGAAGGTCACTCCGGGACGAGCCGGTACGCGCCGTCGGAGGCAGCGGTCGCCATCAGGGCGTAGGCGCGCAGCGCCGCCGACACGGGCCGCTGGCGGTCGACCGGGGTGAACGGGCGGTCGCGCTTCTCCTGAGCCGCGCGGCGCTGGTCGAGGACCAGCGGGTCGACGTCCAGGGAGATCGTGCGGTTCGGGATGTCGATGGAGATGGTGTCGCCGTCCTCGACGAGCGCGATCGTGCCGCCGCCGGCGGCCTCGGGGGAGACGTGGCCGATCGAAAGGCCGGACGTGCCGCCGGAGAAGCGGCCGTCGGTGAGGAGGGCGCACTGCTGGCCGAGGCCGAGGCCCTTGAGGTACGACGTGGGGTAGAGCATCTCCTGCATGCCGGGGCCGCCCTTGGGACCCTCGTAGCGGATGACGACCACGTGCCCGGCCTGGACCTTCTTGGAGAGGATGCCCGCGACGGCGTCGTCCTGGCTCTCGAAGACGATCGCGGTCCCGGTGAACTGCCAGATCTCCTCGGGCACGCCGGCGGTCTTCACGACGCAGCCGTCCTCGGCGAGGTTGCCCTTGAGGATCGCGAGGCCGCCGTCCTTCGTGTAGGCGTGCTCGACGTCGCGGATGCAGCCGTCGGCGGCGTCGGTGTCGAGCGAGCCCCAGCGGTTGTCGGTCGAGAACGCCTCGGTGGTGCGCACGCCGCCTGGCGCGGCGTGGAAGAGGTCGAGCGCGGCCTCGCTGGCCTTGCCGCTGCGGATGTCCCACTCGTCGAGCCACTCCTGCAGCGAGGGGCTGTGCACCGAGTGGACGTCGGTGTTGAGCATCCCGCCGCGGTGGAGCTCGCCGAGCAGGGCTGGGATGCCGCCGGCGCGGTGGACGTCCTCCATGTGGTACTTCGGGGTGTTCGGGGCGACCTTCGACAGGCACGGCACCCGTCGTGAGACCGCGTCGATGTCGTCGACCGAGAACGTCATGCCGGCCTCGCGGGCCGCGGCGAGCAGGTGCAGCACGGTGTTGGTCGAGCCACCCATCGCGACGTCGAGGGCGAAGGCGTTCTCGAACGCCGCGTGGGTCGCGATGTTGCGGGGGAGGACCGACTCGTCGTCGTCCTCGTAGTAGCGCTTCGCGATCTCGACGACCAGACGGCCGGCCTCCTCGAAGAGCCTGCGGCGCGAGCTGTGGGTCGCCAGCGTCGAGCCGTTGCCCGGCAGGGACAGGCCGATCGCCTCGGTCAGGCAGTTCATCGAGTTCGCGGTGAACATGCCGGAGCAGGAGCCGCAGGTGGGGCAGGCCGACCGCTCGACGATGTCGAGCTGCTCGTCGGTGACCTGGTCGTTCACGGCCAGCACCATCGCGTCGACCAGGTCGAGCTTGGAGTGGACGATGCCCTCGATCGCCTCGGTCTTGCCGGCCTCCATCGGCCCACCGGAGACGAACACGACGGGGATGTCGAGCCGGAGCGCCGCCATCAGCATGCCGGGCGTGATCTTGTCGCAGTTGGAGATGCAGACGAGCGCGTCGGCGCAGTGCGCGTTGACCATGTACTCGACGGCGTCGGCGATCAGCTCGCGGCTGGGCAGCGAGTAGAGCATGCCGGCGTGGCCCATCGCGATGCCGTCGTCGACGGCGATCGTGTTGAACTCCTTGGCGACGCCACCCGCGGCGGCGACCTGCTCGGCGACGATCTTCCCCAGGTCGCGCAGGTGCACGTGGCCGGGGACGAACTCCGTGAACGAGTTGGCGATCGCGACGATCGGCTTCCCGAAGTCGGAGTCGGTCATCCCGGTCGCGCGCCAGAGGGCGCGCGCACCGGCCATGTTGCGGCCCGAGGTCGACGTTGCGGAGCGGAGGATCGGCATGCTGCACAGGGTATGCGGAGACCGATGAGCCTCTAGCCTGAGTCCATGACGGACGCTCCTGACATCAAGCCCCGCTCCCGCGACGTCACCGACGGCCTCGAGCGAGCCGCCGCGCGCGGCATGCTCCGCGCGGTCGGCATGGGGGACGAGGACTTCGCGAAGCCGCAGATCGGGGTGGCCTCGAGCTGGAACGAGATCACCCCCTGCAACCTCTCGCTCGACCGGCTCGCCAAGGCCGTGAAGAACGGTGTGCACGCGGCCGGTGGGTACCCGCTCGAGTTCGGCACCATCTCGGTGTCCGACGGCATCGCGATGGGCCACGAGGGCATGCACTTCTCGCTGGTCTCGCGCGAGGTCATCGCCGACTCGGTCGAGACCGTGATGATGGCCGAGCGCCTCGACGGCTCGGTGCTGCTCGCCGGCTGCGACAAGTCGCTGCCCGGCATGATGATGGCCGCCGCCCGCCTCGACCTCGCCAGCGTCTTCCTGTACGCCGGCTCGATCATGCCCGGCCAGGTGGACGGCAACGACGTCACGATCATCGACGCCTTCGAGGCGGTCGGTGCCTGCCTGGCCGGCAAGATCACCCGCGAGGAGGTCGACCGCATCGAGCGGGCGATCTGCCCGGGCGAGGGTGCGTGCGGCGGCATGTACACCGCGAACACGATGGCCGCGGTCGCCGAGGCGATCGGCATGTCGCTGCCCGGCTCGGCCGCCCCGCCGGCCGTGGACCGTCGCCGCGACGGGTTCGCCCACCGCTCCGGCGAGGCCGTGGTCAACCTGCTCCGGCACGGCATCACCGCGCGCCAGATCATGACCAAGGAGGCGTTCGAGAACGCGATCACCGTGGTGATGGCGCTCGGCGGCTCGACCAACGCCGTGCTGCACCTGCTCGCGATGGCCCGCGAGGCCGACGTCGACCTGACCATCGACGACTTCAACCGCGTGGGCGACAAGGTCCCGCACCTCGCCGACCTCAAGCCGTTCGGCCGCTACGTGATGAACGACGTCGACAAGATCGGCGGCATCCCGGTGGTCATGAAGGCGCTGCTCGACGCGGGCCTGATGCACGGCGACTGCCTCACCGTCACCGGCAGGACGATGGCCGAGAACCTCGAGCAGCTGGCCCCGCCCGGACTCGACGACGACGTGATCCGCAAGCTCGACCGCCCGATCCACGCGACCGGCGGTCTCACGATCCTCAAGGGCTCCCTGGCGCCCGAGGGTGCGGTCGTGAAGACCGCCGGCTTCGACGACTCCGTGTTCACCGGCACCGCCCGCGTCTTCGACGGCGAGCGCGCCGCGATGGACGCGCTCGAGCGCGGCGAGATCGAGCCGAGGGACGTCGTGGTGATCCGCTACGAGGGCCCCAAGGGCGGCCCGGGCATGCGCGAGATGCTCGCGATCACCGGTGCCATCAAGGGCGCCGGCCTCGGCAAGGACGTCCTGCTGATCACCGACGGACGCTTCTCCGGCGGTACGACCGGCCTGTGCGTCGGCCACATCGCGCCCGAGGCGGTGGACGGCGGCCCGATCGCGTTCCTGCGCGACGGCGACCGGATCACCTTGGACGTCGCGAACCGCAGCCTCGAGTTCGAGGCCGACGACTGGGAGTCCCGCAAGGACGGCTGGGAGCCGTTGCCGCCGAAGTACACCCGCGGCGTCCTCGGCAAGTACGCCAAGATCGTGCAGTCAGCGGCTCACGGCGCCATCACGAGCTGACCTAGCAGCCGAGCCGGAACCACGCCCGGTGCGTCTCGCCGGGCTGCAGCACGACCAGGTCGATGCCGGTGTTGAACGACTCCGGCGGGCAGGTCATCGGCTCCAGCCCGAGCGTGGCGCGGTGCTGCGCGCCCTCGTGCGGGTCCGAGCTGAACAGGTGCACCCAGCCGAAGCCGTCGCCGAGCTCCATCCGGACCTGCCGGCCGCTGGCCGGGTCGGCGAGCGTCACGACGTCGGACCCCAGGTCGGTGAACGGGTGGTCGAGCACCACGTCGCCGATCGGCCGGCCGCCGCGGAAGTCGAACTCCGTGCCGTCCACCGGCCGCGGCGCCTCGGGCAGGCACCGCTCGTCCATCGGGCAGTACGTCGCCGCCTCCATCGTCAGCACGAGGTCGTCGAGCCGCCGGTCGAGCGTCACGTACGGGTGGTGCCCCGTCCCGTACGGCGCCGCCGTCGTGCCGGCGTTGGTCGCGCTGAGCGTGCACCGCAGGCCCTCGTCGGTCAGCTCGTAGTCGGCGGTGAGGTCGAGGGTGAACGGGTAGCCGGTCTGCGGCGGCAGCTCGTAGCGCAGCGACGCGCGGGTGTCGTCGTGGTCAACGATCTCCCACTCGGCCCAGCCGGTGAGGCCGTGGAGCGCGTGCCCACGCGCCGGCTCGGTCAGCGCCAGCTGGTGCGACGTACCGTCGAACGACCACCGGCCGTCGGCGATCCGGTTGGGGAACGGCATCATGATCCAGCCGCGGTACTGCGGGTTGATCTCGCCCACCGGCCAGCCGGCGACGATGTCCTGGTCGCCGTGGGTCAGGGACCGCAGGGTGGCGCCGACGGTGACCACCTCGGCCCGGTACGACGAGTTGCTGAGGACCAGGTTCCGGCCGGACGGATCGCGCATGGAGGAAGACTGTCAGAATCCGGGCATGCCGTACGTCGCCGGGATCGACTCGTCCACCCAGTCCTGCAAGGTCGTCGTCTGCGACGCCGAGACCGGTGAGCTGGTCCGTAGCGGCAGCGCCCCGCACCCCGAGGGCACCGAGGTGCACCCCGACGCGTGGTGGGACGCCCTGCAGCAGGCGATCGAGGCGGCCGGGGGACTCGACGACGTCGCGGCGATCGCGGTCGGCGGCCAGCAGCACGGCATGGTCTGCCTCGACGAGGACGGCGGCGTCGTACGCCCGGCGCTGCTCTGGAACGACACCCGCTCCGCGCAGGCCGCGCTCGACCTGATCGACGAGCTCGGTGGGCCGCAGCCGTGGGTGGACGCGGTCGGGCTGGTGCCGGTCGCGTCGTTCACGGTCACCAAGCTGCGCTGGCTGCGCGACCACGAGCCGGAGAACGCCGCGCGCGTCGCGGCCGTCTGCCTGCCGCACGACTGGCTGACCTGGAAGCTGTCCGGCGCCGAGAGCCTCGACACGCTCGTCACCGACCGCGGTGATGCGAGCGGCACCGGCTACTGGTCGCCGGCCGCTGGCCAGGGAGATCTAGGGGAGTACCGCCGCGACCTGCTCGAGCTCGCCCTCGGCCACGACGCCGTGCTGCCGCGCGTGGTCGGGCCGGCCGAGGTGGCGGCCCACACGCCGCAGGGTCAGCCGCTCGGCCCCGGCACCGGCGACAACGCCGCGGCCGCCCTCGGTCTCGGCGCGGTCAGCGGCGACGTCGTCCTCTCGATCGGCACGTCGGGCGTTGCCTGCGCGGTCGCCGAGGAGCCGGTCGGCGACGTGACCGGCGCGGTCGCCGGGTTCGCCGACGCGACCGGCCGGTTCCTCCCGCTGGTCGCCACCCTCAACGCCGCGCGGGTCCTCGACGCGGCCGCCCGGACGCTCGCGGTCTCGCACGCCGAGCTCTCGGTCCTCGCGCTGTCCGCGCCGGCCGGCGCCGGCGGCATGGTGCTGGTGCCGTACCTCGAGGGCGAGCGCACCCCCAACAAGCCCGACGCCACCGGAGCGATCCACGGGCTCCGGCTCGAGACCGCGACCCCGGCGTACCTCGCCCGCGCGTTCGTCGAGGGCATGATCTGCGGGCTCGCCGACGGCCTGGACGCCGTCCGCGCGCTCGGGACGCCGGTCGAGCGGGTCGTGATGGTCGGCGGTGCCGCCCGCTCGCAGGCGGTGCAGGAGATCGCCTCCGCGGTCCTCGGCCTGCCGGTCACCGTCCCCCAGCCGGGCGAGTACGTCGCCCGTGGTGCGGCGCGGCAGGCCGCGTGGATCCTCGCGGGTGGCGCCGAGCCGCCGCACTGGCCGCTGGCCGACGTCGTCGAGACCGAGGTGGAGCCGACGCCGTTCGTGCGGGAGCGCTATGCGAGCGTGCGTGACCTCACAGCGAACCGGATCTGACGAATTCCCGCATTCGGACCCTCTACGACCGTAGAGGGTGGCAGGCTGGGCGCTTCCGTCTGTCGATCACGGGGGATTCGTTGCGGAAGCTGGTCTCGGGACTCGTCCCGATCGTCGTCGTCGCTTGCCTGCTGACCGTCGTCGGGGTGTCCCCGGCAGCGGCCCACGCTCCGAAGAAGAAGGCGCGCGGCGTCCTCGAGGTCGTCTGCGTCGACCGCGGTGACCAGTCGCTCCGGGTGCCGGCCGCGGGCTGTGCGCGTGGCGAGGACCGGGTCCGGGTCTCCGTGGCCGAGCGGCTGCGGGTGCGCCGCGGGCTGCTGGTGCCCAACAACGAGGGCGCGTGGTTCTGCGCCGCGCCCCGCGGCGGCGCGCTCCGCGAGATCGACCGCCCCGGCCAGTGCAGGAAGGGCCGCGCCCTCGAGTCGCGCAACCACCGCCCCGGCCCGCCGGAGCTCTCCGACACCGAGGTCCCCGAGAACGTGCCGGTCGGCACCGCGGTCGGCGCGCTGACCGCCGCCGACAAGGACGCCGCGGACCGGATGACCTACCGCCTCGTCGGCGGCGACACCGACGTGTTCCAGATCGCCGGCGGCGCCCTCGTGACCGCCGCGCCGCTCGACTTCGAGACTCGCACGGGCTACCGGGTGCGGGTCCAGGTCACCGACCTGCTCGGCCTGTCGCGCGCCGCGACGTACGACGTCGCCGTGGTGGACGCCCAGGAGAACCGCCCGCCGACCGACGTCTCCCTCGACGGCTCCGCGATCGACGAGAACCTGCCGGCAGGCAGCCTGGTCGGGCACCTGG
Source organism: Nocardioides sp. SR21 (assembly GCF_022761125.1). GTDB lineage: Bacteria > Actinomycetota > Actinomycetes > Propionibacteriales > Nocardioidaceae > Nocardioides. The sequence goes on from NZ_JAKWJR010000002.1 coordinate 191,621, forward strand.
GCGCCACCGACCCGGACACCGCGGACGAGCACACCTACACGCTGGTGACCGCGGCGGGCGTCGGCAACGACAACCCGCTCTTCAGCGTCGCCGGCGACGAGCTGCGCACGGTGGCGCCGTTCGACTTCGAGGAGCGCGCCCAGCTGACGATCCGGGTCCGCGCCGACGACGGCGCGGGCGGCAGCTTCGAGAAGGACCTGGCGGTCGCGGTCACCGACGCGCCGGACGCGCCCACCGCCGTCGGACTGGCGCCCGGCACGATCCGCGAGAACACCACCGGCGAGGTCGGCGCGCTGAGCGCCACCGACCAGGACGAGAACGAGCAGCACACGTTCAGCCTGGTCGCCGGCGAGGGCGACCGGGACAACGGGAGGTTCGCGATCAGCGGGGACCGGCTCAGCCTGGTCTCCCCGGCCGACTTCGAGTCGCGATCCGCGCTCACCGCGCGCGTCCGCGTGACCGACAAGGACGGGCGGACCTACGACCAGGCGGTCTCGGTCTCGGTGACCAACGCGGCCGAGGCGCCCACCGGGCTCTCGCTCTCGCCGGCGTCGGTGCCGGAGAACGAGCCGGCCGGCACCCGGGTCGGCACGCTGGCGATCTCCGACCCGGACGGCTCGGACGCCGGGCGCTTCGAGCTCGTCAGCGGCACCGGCGGTGACGACAACGCCGCGTTCCGCATCGAGGGCAACGCCCTCGTGACCGACGAGACCTTCGACTACGAGGCCGACGCGAGCCGGACCGTGCGCGTGCGTGGCTCCGACGTGTCGGGCATGTCCGTCGAGTCCGCGCTGACGGTCTCGGTCGTGAACAGGAACGAGGCGGCGACGCGCCTCGACCTCTCGAACAGCACCGTCGACGAGGACGCCGAGATCGGCGCCGTCGTCGGCACGCTGTCGACTGACGACCCGGACCTCGACGACCCGATCACCTACACGCTGACCGAGGACGTCGACGGCGTGTTCGCGGTGGAGGGCGACGAGCTGGTCACGGCCGGCGATCTCGACCGTGAGGTCGCGACGTCGCACACCGTCGAGGTCCGCGCCGAGGACGCCGGCGGCGAGACCGTCGACGCGACGTTCGTGATCTCCGTGGTGAACATCAACGAGGCGCCCTCGGCGCCGAGCATCAACGACGACACCGTCGACGAGAACCTCGCGCCGGGCGCCGAGGTCGGCCAGCTCACCGCGACCGACCCCGACGGTGGCGACACCCTGGCGTACGCGCTCGTCGCGGGAGAGGGTGACGACGACAACGCGGCCTTCGAGCTCACCGGCACCACGCTCACCACCGCCGCGCGCTTCGACTTCGAGGCGAAGGCGACGTACTCGATCCGGGTCCGCGTGACCGACTCCGGGACCCCGTCGCTGTCGACCGACGCCGTCCTCACGATCCACGTGGCCGACGTCAACGAGGCGCCGGCAGCGCCGTCGCTCGACCCGTCCAGCATCGCCGAGAACAAGGCGCCCGGCGCCCTGGTCGGCTCGCTCTCGGCGATCGACCCGGACACCGGGGACACGCTGTCGTACACGCTCCTCGACGACCTGGACAGCGACCACTTCCAGGTGACGGGCGCCGGCGTCTACGCACTGGACGCCTTCGACTTCGAGGACCAGGACAGCTACGAGATCCGTGTCGAGGTCTCGGACGGTCACGGCGAGAGCGCGGACGCGACGCTGACGATCACCGTCACCGATGCGAACGACGCCCCGAGCGATCTCTCCCTCTCGAACGACGAGCTCGACGAGAACACCCCGTCCGATGCGATCGGCACCCTGTCCACCACCGACGAGGACGCCGGCGACAGCCACACCTACACGCTGCCCGAGGACGAGGCTGACAACGACGAGTTCCTGGTCGTCGGCGACGAGCTGCGCGCCGCCGGGCCGTTCGACCACGAGACCCAGCCGACGCTCGACGTGCTGGTCCGCTCGACGGACGAGGCCGGCGCGTCGTACGAGCGCACGTTCACGATCACGGTCGACGACGTCAACGAGGCGCCGACCGCGATCTCGCTGTCGGACGACGAGGTCGACGAGAACGTCGCGACCCAGGACGTCGGCACGCTCTCGGCGGCCGATCCCGAGGGCGGGAGCATGACCTATGCCCTCGTCAACGGTGCCGGCGACCACGACAACGGGTCGTTCGAGATCAACGGCACCACGCTGCGCGCGACCGCCGCGTTCGACTTCGAGACCGAACCGACCCTCACCGTGCGGGTCCGCGTCACCGACGCCGGCGGCCTCAGCCACGTGCAGGCGCTCACGGTGGACGTCGTCGACGTCGACGACCTGCCCACCGGGCTGATCTTCCGGTCCGGCGGATCCGTCGCCGAGAACCTGGCCGCCGGCACCGAGGTCGGCTGGCTCGACATCGTCGACGTGGACGGTCAGGACACCGTGGAGTACTCGATCGTCGACGGCGCCGGGAAGTTCGCGGTGAGCGCGGCGGGAGAGATGACCACCACCGGTGCGCTCGACTTCGAGACGACCCCGGACGTGACGGTCCGCGTCGCGGTCTCCGACGGAGCCGTGACCACCTACACCGGTGACGTCGTCGTCACCGTCACCAACCGCAACGAGAGCCCGTCCCGGGTGGACCTGTCGTCGACGTCGGTGGACGAGAACGAGCCTGCGGGCACCGTCGTCGGCACGCTCTCGGCGGTCGACCCGGACGTCGAGTCGGAGGACCCGACGTTCGAGCTCGTGCAGGGCGGCGCCCAGTTCGAGATCGACGGCGACGAGCTGGTCACGAAGGCGGCGTTCGACCACGAGGCGACCGCGTCGTACACCATCCGCGTCCGCGCGACCGACGCCGGCGACGAGAGCGTCGAGACCCCGATCACGGTCACGGTCGGTCAGGTCAACGAGGCGCCGTCGGTCACGGCACCGACGGGCCTCTCGGTCGACGAGAACCGGCCGGCAGGCACGGCCGTCGGCACGATCACGGCCACGGACCCGGAGTCCGACGCGCTGACGTGGAGCCTCGCGAGCGGTGCCGGATCCGCGGACAACGCCAAGTTCGCGATCTCGTCCGCCGGCGAGCTGACGACCGCCGCAGGCCTCGACTTCGAGGCCCAGGACACGATGCACGTCCGGGTCCGAGTCTCCGACGGCACGCTCACCGACGAGCGCGAGCTCACGGTGACCGTCCTCGACGTGAACGACCCTCCGACCGTGGTCGCGGACTCCTACACGGGCGTCGTGGGCAACACCTTCGCGCAGCTCGGCAGCGTCTCGAACGAGGGTCCGACGGTGGTCCTGGCCGGCACCGTGCCGCTCGCCAACGACCACGACCAGGACGGTGACCCGATCTCCGTCGTCGCCGCGAGCTCTCGGCCGACCGCCCTGAACGGACATGTCACGATCTACGCCGACGGATCGTTCGTCTACCTGCCGCCGGTTGGGGTCAAGGACCGGACCGACACGTTCGAGTACACCGTGACCGACGGCGAGAGCCAGAGCACCGGCACCCTCTCCCTGGTCATCGCGGATCGCTTGGTCTGGTACCTCGGTGACAACGGCAGCGGGGTGCAGAACGGAACGGCACTGTGGCCGCTCGTCACCCTCTCGTCGTTGAACCGGGCCAACGACCTCGATGGCCCCGGAGACGAGCTGTACCTCTTCGGCGGCGGATACGCCGACAGGATCAACCTGGGCACCTTCACGTTGGAGAAGGACCAGAAGCTGATCGGCGCCGGTGTCGCGCTGCCGGGCATCCTGCCCGCCGGAAGCACGCCGACCACGTCGGCGAGGCTCACGCTGGCCGACGGGACGTCGATCGACGGAGTCGTCCTCACCGCCAGCTCGAGCGACGACACGAGCACGGTCACCGCCAACGGCGTCGACAGCTTCACGATCGGGTCTTCGACCACGGTCCGCAACATCGGCGTCGCGGCTCCGGTCTCGATCGTCGGCGGTGCCGGTGACATCTCCGTCGGCGCTGCCATCGAAGCCACGGGCGGCGGTCCGGTACGGGTGAACAACCGCACGGCCGGCACGGTGACGTTCACCGGCCCGATCAGCACGGTCAGCACGGCGGCCCGGGCGATCTCGGTGACCGGCAACACCGGCGCCACCGTCCGGTTCAGCGGGGGGCTGACCTTGAGCACCGGGAGCAATCCGGCGTTCTCGGTGTCCGGCGGCGGGACCGTCGAGGTCACCGGGGCCGGCAACACCATCACGACGACGTCCGGCACCCCGCTCAGAGTGTCCGACACGGTGATCGGAGCGGCCGGGCTGACCTTCCGGTCCATCTCGTCGTCGGGTGCCGCCAACGGGATCGTGCTCCAGAACACCGGTACGTCCGGCTCGCTCACGGTCACCGGGAACTCGTCGGGAGCGTGCGGCGGAACCCTGACCACCCAGGGCGCTCCCAACGCGAACCCGACCACGTCCGACTGCACGGGCGGCACGATCTCGGCCTCGACCGGCGCGGGCATCTCACTCGAGAACACCAAGGCGCCGTCGTTCACGCGGATCCACGTCACCGGCTCCGCCGACGACGGTGTGTCCGCGCGGAGCGTCAGCGGTCTGACGATCGTGAACAGCTACATCAGCTCGAACGGCGACGCGATCGGTGAGAACGGTGTCGACCTCGGCGGCTCCGAGGCAACGTCGTACGCCGGTGTCACCGGCACCGTGTCGATCACCGACACGACGATCGGCGGCTCCGGCGACACGAACCTGTTCTCCGGCACGTCGAGCGGCACCACGACGTTGTCACTGCTGCGGAACCGGGTCTTCGGGCGTACGCCCGGCACCGGTCTCGGTGCCAAGGACGGCATCCGGGTCGAGGCGGCGTCCGGTGGCACGGTCGACCTGACCGTGACCGGCAGCTTCCTCACCGCGAACGAGGGCGACCAGCTGCAGGTGGTCGCGAGGGGCTCCGGCAAGATCCAGAACGCAGCGATCACGCGGAACTCGACGTGGGCCGGCAACCGCGGCGTCCAGGTCGCGGCCGGCGGGACACCGTTCACCGGCGCGCTCGCGTTCGACATCGCCAACAACGCGATCCGGGGCATCACCGGTCCCGCGATCGCGGTGATCGGCACCAACGTGAACGGCACCGGGTACGTCGGGCACGTCCGGAGCAACCTGGTCGGGTCCAGCTCCGCCGCGGCCTCCTGCGCCACCGCCGGTGACGGCATCCTCGTCTCCACCGAGGACGGCACCGGCTCGCTCACCGTGGACGTGTCGGACAACCTCGTGAACCAGTGCGTCGGTCGGGGCATCGTGGTCGAGGCGACCGGCGGCGCCGCTGCGGTCAACGCCGCGGTCCTGAACAACCGGGTCTACCTCGACAGCTCGTCCGTGTCGGAGGCTCTCCGTCTCGACCTCAACCCGCAGCCGACCGACACCGGTACGTCGTGCGTCCAGATCGCGACGAACACCCTCTCGCCCGGTACCTCACCGGCGAACGGCGTCTCGTTCCGACTCGACCACGGGTACGGCACGCTCCAGGCGGTCACAACGGCGATCGGCAATCTCGGGGACACCTACGAGGCCCGGCTCGCCCACACCAACACCATCACCGGTGGCGTGCTGGCCTACCGCCCGGCCGGCAGCACCCACACCGGCGTCGCGTCCTGCCCCACGGCACCGAACTGAGGACCCCATGAGTCAACCCTTCCTCGCCGAGATCCGGATGTTCTCGTTCCCGTTCCCCCCGTCCGGGTGGGCCCTGTGCAACGGAGGGCTGCTTCCGATCAACCAGAACCAGGGGCTGTTCTCCCTGCTCGGCACCACGTTCGGCGGCGACGGCCGCGTGAACTTCGCCCTCCCGGACCTGCGCGGCCGGATCCCGATCCACGTGGGCGCGTGGCACACCCTGGGCGAGCAGGGGGGAACCCAGTCCCACACGCTCACGGTCAGTCAGCTGCCCACGCACACGCACGCGCTCCGGGTGACGTCCGCTGCCGCGGTGGCGCAGGCCGGTGACGGCGCGACGCTCGCCACCGGCAGCCAGGACCTCTACGCCAACCCGGGCGACCTGGTCGCGCTGCACCCCTCGTCGATCCCGGCGGTCGGTGGCTCACAGCCGCACCTGAACATGCAGCCCTTCCTGTCCGTGAACTACTGCATCGCGACCGCGGGCGTGTTCCCGTCGCCGACCTGAGGAGGACCCGTGGCCAACCCCTACATCGGTGAGATCCGCATCTTCTCCGGCACCTTCGCCCCCGTCGGCTGGTTGCTCTGCGACGGGCAGGACCTGCCGATCTCCCAGTACGAGACGCTCTTCCAGCTCATCGGCACGACGTACGGCGGAGACGGCCAGGAGACGTTCCGGCTCCCCGACCTGCGCGGGCGCGTCGCGCTCGGCCAGGGCAACGGGTTCGTCCTCGCGGAGTTCGGCGGGGCCGAGGAGGTCACGTTGACGACCCAGCAGATGCCGTCCCACCAGCACGCGCTGCTCGCCAGCAGCGCGCCGGCGACGACCGGCTCCCCCGAGGGGAAGGTGCTCGCCGCCTCGCCGTACACCAAGCACTACGTCGAGGGGCCCGCGAACACGAACGCCGCCCTGGTGTCCACGCAGCCGGTCGGCGGCAGCGAGCCGCACGAGAACCGGCAACCGCTGCTGTGCGTCAACCACATCATCAGCTACGAGGGAATCTTCCCGCATTCGGCAACGATCTGAGGACCAGACCATGAGCGAGCCATTCCTCGGCGAGATCCGCGCGTTCTCGTTCAACTTCGCCCCGAAGGGGTGGGCGTGGTGCGACGGACAGCTGCTGCCGATCGCCCAGAACACCGGGCTCTTCGCGCTCCTCGGCATCAACTACGGCGGCGACGGCAAGTCGACGTTCGCGCTGCCCGACCTGCAGGGCCGGGTGCCGATGCACCCCGGCTGGGGCCCGGGCCTGTCGGAGTACGCCGTCGGCGAGTCCCTCGGCGCGGAGACCGTGACGCTGACCCAGGCGCAGATGCCGGCGCACGCCCACCTCGTCGCGTCGTCGAACGCCACCGCGACGACCCGGGTCCCGTCCGCCGGCCGGGTGCTGGCCCAGCCGCCCGCGCCTGCCGCGGTCCACGCACCGCCGGGCACCGTGGTGTGGCCCTCGTCGGACACGATCCACCCGACCGGCGGCGATCAGCCGCACAACAACATGCAGCCCTACCTGACGTTCTACTACGCCATCGCCCTCCAGGGCGTGTTCCCTCAGCGGCCATGATGATGCGACCAGCCACCCCCGAGGACGCCGACTTCCTCCGAGGGCTGTTCTCCGACGTGCGAGGTGCCGACCTCGTCTCGGTCGAGCCCGTCCAGCGGCGCACCCTGCTCGCCATCCAGTGGCGGGGACGGGAGACGCAGTACGCCGCGGCGTACCCGCGCGCCGTCGACCACATCATCGAGGCCGAGGGCCGCCCGGCCGGCCGGATCCTGGTCGACGAGACCGCCGACGACGTCCACGTCGTCGACATCGCGGTAGCCGCGGACGCGCGTGGTCGCGGCCTGGGTGGTGCTGCGCTGCGCGCCTGGTGCGACCGCGCCGACGAGTCGGGCCGCACACTCTCGCTCACGGTCGCGCCCGGCAACCCGGCGCGCCGGCTCTACGAACGGCTCGGCCTGGAGGCCGTCGCCGAGGACCAGACCGCCGTCCGGATGCGACGGCAGCCCAAGGAGGACATCCGTGCTTGATCTGACGCGCCGTGCCGTCGTGGCCGGTGGCGGGACCGCAGTGGCACTCGCAGGTGTCCCGGCACTCGCCGCCACGACGACGCCCCTGTCCATCGGCGTCCTCACCCCGGCCAACACCAGCCGGCCCGGCAGCGGGCAGGCGCTCCTCGACGGGTTGACGGCCGGCTTCGCCGCCGCCGGCCGGAAGGTCGCGCTGACCGAGCGTCCGATCGCGTTCGGCTTCGCCGGAGCCGCCGACGCGGCGACCGAGCTCGCCGCGGGAGGCGCCCAGGTCGTGGTCGCAAGCGTCTCGACGCTCTCGGCCCGCGAGGTAGCCGCTGCGTGCGCCGAGGCCGGAGTCGGGCTGGTGGTCGCCAACGTCGGCGCCCAGGTCGTCGACGAGCCGCTCGCCGGCGCCGTCCAGGCGTCGCTCCAGCACTGGCAGTCGTCGCTGCGGATGGGGGAGTGGGCGGCCGGCCACCTCGGCCACCGCCTGTTCGCGATCGTCGCAGCACCGGACGCGGGTTACGACACGGTGTACGCCGTGCGCCGCGGCTTCACGTCCGCCGGCGGCCGCTTCGAGGGCCTCGCGCTCACCCACGGCGCCGACAGCGGCACCGTCGAGCAGGCTGCCCGCGCTGCCAAGCGCAGCGGCGCGGACGTGGTCGCGATCAGCGCCACCGGGCGCCGCGCCGAGCAGATCCTGCGCGCCTGCCGCGCCGCCGGGCTGCGCGCCGAGATCGTCCTCGACTCGCTCGCGGTCGACGCGCTCGGCCGTGCGGCGCGGGGCACGTACTCGGTCGCGTCCTGGGCCGGACGGACCGACGCGTTCGAGATGCTGGGCCGCGACGCGGCGCTGCTCGTCGCCGAGGGCGAGAAGCGGCTCGCCGGCCGCGGGTGGGACCGCCTCGGCGACGCCCTGGCCGGCCGCACGGTCAACGGCCTGGTCGTGGACAAGCGACTGCGCACGGTCAGCAAGCCGCTCGTCGTACGGCGTGCGACGTCGTCGGTCGCCACGCGACCGGCCGTCCGCGGTGTGCCCGCGTCGATGCGGACGATCGACCCCGACCGGGTCGCCGGCTACGTCAACGAGTACCTCGCGACGTAGCCCGGGCTAGCCGAAGACCGCCTCGTAGGTCCGCTGCGTGCCGTCGTCCCCGACCGGCACGATGAACAGCACGCCCTCGCCGTGCTCGGCGTGCCGGATGGGGTAGGTGCCCTGGCCGAACGCCGGGTCCGACGGCCCGACGAGCACGACCGTGCCTCCGGTGCCCCCCTCGTTCGGGGTGGCGCGGGCGATCCGCAGCGTCCCGGTGACGTCTTCGGCAGCGGTGATCTCGAGGTCCTCGCCGACCAGGTCGGTGAGCAGGTCGAAGGAGACGTCCACGGGCCGAAAGTACCGTGCGCCAGACTGTGCGCCATGACCGACCTGGACCTCGCCGACCCGCTCGCGTCGTACCGCGACCGCTTCGTCGGAGCCGACGAGCCGCTCGTCTACTTCGACGGCAACTCGCTGGGGCGGCCGTTGCGGGTGACCGGCCCGCGGCTCGCCCGGTTCGTCGAGGAGGAGTGGGGCGGGCGGCTGATCCGCGGGTGGGACGAGCGCTGGTTCGACCTGCCGCGCACGATCGGCGACGACCTCGGCCGCGTCGTGCTCGGCGCCGCTCCGGGACAGGCCGCGGTCGGCGACTCGACGACCGTGCTGCTCTACAAGCTGATGCGCGCCGCGGTCGCCGCGCGACCCGGCCGCACCGAGATCGTCATCGACCGGGACAACTTCCCCACGGACCGGTACGTCGCCGCCGGGATCGCCGAGGAGTGCGGGCTGACCCTGCGCTGGATCGACGTCGACACGACCGCCGGCGTGACCGCCGAGCTGCTGTCGGCCGCGGTCTCCGAGAGGACCGCGCTGGTCGTGGTCTCCCACGTCGCCTACCGCTCGGCCTGGCTCGCGGACCTCCCCGAGCTGACCCGGATCGCCCACGACGCCGGGGCCCTGGTGCTCTGGGACCTCTGCCACTCGGTCGGCTCGGTGCCGCTGGAGCTCGACGCGTGGGGCGTCGACCTCGCGGTCGGCTGCACGTACAAGTACCTCAACGGCGGACCCGGCGCCCCGGCGTTCTGCTACGTCGCGGAGCGCCACCTCGAGGAGCTCACCCAGCCGATCCAGGGCTGGATGGGCGCTGTCGACCCGTTCCTGATGGGGCCGAGCTACGCGCCGGCGCAGGGCATCCGGCGGTTCCTGTCCGGCACGCCGGCCATCGTCGGGATGCTCGCGCTGCAGGACATGCTGGCGCTGATCGAGTCGGCCGGGATGGACGCGGTGCGCGCCAAGTCGGTCGCGCTGACGTCGTACGCGATCGACGTCGCCGACCGCCTGCTCGCGGATGCCGGCGTCGTCGTCTCGTCGCCGCGCGACCCGCAGTGGCGTGGCGGTCACGTGACCCTCAACCATCCGCTGATGCGCGAGGCCACCGCGGCGCTGTGGGAGCGCGACGTGATCCCGGACTACCGCGACCCGCACGGACTGCGGCTCGGGCTCTCGCCGCTCTCGACGTCGTTCGACGAGGTCGACCGCGGCCTCGTCCAGGTGCACGAGGTGCTGAGCGGCCTTGCCTGAGACGAACGACCACGGCCAGCAGGTGGGCGACCTGGTGACCGGCTGGACGACGCGGCCACGCGCCGAGGCGGTGCTGCTCACCGGGCGCTACGTGCGGCTCGAGCCGCTCAGCACCGCGCACGCCCCGGCGCTGCACGCCGCCCTCTGCAACCCGGGCGACGACGAGCTCTGGACCTACCGGCCGACCGACCCGCCGGCCGACGTACCCGCGATGGAGGCGCTGGTCGAGGCGACGCTGGCCGCACCCGACATGGAGACGTTCGCGCTGGTCCCGGCCGGTGAGCCCGCGCAGGGCATCGCGTCGTACATGCGCATCGAGCCGACGACCGGCCAGGTCGAGATCGCCGGCGTGCTCTACGCGAAGTCGCTGCAGCGCACGCGTGCGGCGACCGAGGCGATCCACCTGAGCATGCGGCACGCGTTCGACGGCCTCGGCTACCGCCGCTTCGAGTGGAAGTGCGACAGCCTCAACGAGCCGTCCCGGCGCGCCGCGCGCCGGTTGGGCTTCACCTACGAGGGCCGCTTCCGCAACCACATGGTCACGAAGGGCCGCAACCGCGACACGGACTGGTTCTCGGTCACCGACGCCGAGTGGCCGGCCGTCAAGGCGGCACACGAGCGCTGGCTGGACCCCGCCAACTTCGACGCGGCCGGAACTCAGTTGACCTCGTTGAGCGACCTGACAGGCTGAGCGCATGATCTTCCCGCGACCGCTCCAGCCCGGCGACACGATCGGCGTCACGGCCCCGTCGAGCGGAGTGCCGGACGCGTTGAAGCCGCGCTTCGACGTCGCGGTGCGTGCCCTGGAGGAGCGCGGGTACGACGTCGTGGTCGGTGAGTGCCTCGGCGCCCCGTCCGTGGTGTCGGCGCCCAAGGGTCAGCGCGCCGCGGAGCTGACCGCGATGCTGACCGACCCGTCCATCCGCGCCGTCGTACCCCCGTGGGGAGGCGAGCTCGCGATCGATCTGCTCGATCTGCTCGACTGGGACGCGATCGCCGCCGCCGAGCCGACCTGGCTGGTCGGCTTCAGCGATGTGACCACGGTGATGATCCCGCTGACCCTCCGGACCGGGTGGGCCACCCTGCACGGCAGCAACCTGATGGACACGCCGTTCCTGCCGCCTGACGGCATCCTGCACTGGGCCGACGTCGCCGCCGGTTCCGGGCCGTTCGTGCAGCGCAGCCCGGGTCGCTACCGGGACACCGGGTGGGTCGACTACGCCGAGCACCCCGCGGTCTCGCGGTTCACGCTCGACGGCGAAGGGACCTGGCAGGTGCTCGGCGGTGGCTCCGTCGACGTCTCGGGCCGGCTGATCGGCGGCTGCATCGAGACCGTCGGTCCGCTCGCCGCCACGCCGTACGGCGACGTCGCGGCGTTCGGTCGCCAGCACGCCGACGACGGGCTCGTCGTCTACCTCGAGGCGTGCGAGGACAACGCCTACACGATCGCGCGCACCCTGCACTCGCTTCGCTACGCGGGCTGGTTCGAGCACGCCAACGGCGTGCTCATCGGCCGCACGAAGGCCGCGGACACCCCGGACATGACCCAGCACGGCGCGGTGGTCGACGCCCTCGGCGACCTCGGCATCCCGATCGTGCTCGACGTCGAGTGCGGCCACGTCGCGCCGTACCTCTCGCTTGTCAACGGCGCGCTCGCGCGGGTGGTCGTCGACGGGGACCGGCGGGAGATCACCCAGACGCTGGCGTGATCACTCGTGGATGTGCGACTGCCAGTCGTCGGGGACCCGGCCGGCCGGGCCGGGGACCGTCTGCGCGTCCGGCCGTGACAGCGGCGGCGTGAGCTGCGGGCCCAGGAAGCCGCTCTCGGTCGTGTAGTCCCAGAACCAGTCCTCGCCCGGCTCGAAGCTGGTGATCACCGTGTGCCCGGTCTCGCGCCAGTGCGCGGTCGCGTGCTGCGACGGCGAGGTGTCGCAGCAGCCGATGTGGCCGCACTGCGTGCAGCGGCGCAGGTGCACCCACCAGCCGCGCTCCTCCTCGCACTCGACGCAGCCGGTGCCGCTGGGGGAGACGGACGGGTCGATGTCAGCGCGCTCGGCCATGCTCCGACGGTACCGGCCCTACGGTGTGCGTCGTGACCAGACGTCGTCAGCTCCTGCTGGGAGTGGCCATCGGTGCGGCGGGCATCGCGGTCACCGCGGCGCTGATGGCGATCACGGGCGACGTGCACTCGGCCGGCTTCGAGCTCGACCTCGGCGTGCTGGTCGTGGCCCTGGTGATCCTGGGTGCGGCCGCGGTCGTCGAGGAGCTCGTGTTCCGCGCGCTGGTCCTCGGCGGTCTGCTGCGGCTGACCGGGTCGGCCGTGCTCGCGCTGGTCGTGTCGTCGGCGGCCTTCGGCCTGCTGCACCTCGTCACCACCGCGGACGCGACCACGCTCTCGGTCCTGAGCACCACGGCGGGCGGTGTGATGTACGGCCTGGCGTACCTGCGCACCGGCCGCATCTGGCTCGGCGTGGGCATCCACTTCGCGTGGAACTTCGTGCAGGCGACCGTCCTCGGCTTCACGATGAGCGGCACCGACGACTACAGCGGCGCCCTGTGGCACCTCGACGGCGGCGGTGACTACGGACCCGAGGGCACCGTGTGGTCACTGGTCGGCCGGGCGGTCGTCATCGCTCTCGTCCTGGTGGTCACTCGCCCCCGAGACCCTCGTCCCGCGCCTTGATGATCGCGGCGGCCCGGTCGGGCACCCGAAGCTTGGTGAGCACGTTGGAGACGTGGTTGCGCACGGTCTTGGGGGAGAGCACCATCCGCCGCGCGATCGTCGCGTTGTCGTAGCCGCGCGCGAGCATGTCGAGCACCTCGCGCTCGCGGTCGGACAGCTCCGGGAACGGCAGCCGTACGGCGGTCCGCCCGGACGTCAGCGTCGCCATCGCGCGCATCGCGACCTGCGGGCCGAGGATCGCCTCGCCGTTGGCGACCGCGCGGATGCCCCGCTCGACCTCCTCGGGCGACGCGCTCTTGAGCAGGTAGCCGCGCGCGCCGGAGCGCACCGCCGCGACGACCGACTCGTCGTCCTCGTCCATCGTGATCACGAGCACCGCGAGGTCGGGGAGCCGGGCGATCAGCGCGCGGGTCGTCTCGATGCCGGAGTCCTCGCCGAGGTGCAGGTCCATCAGCACCACGTCGACGGTCTCGTCGACGACCGCCATCGCCTGCTCGGCGTCCTCGGCCTGCCCGGCCACCTCGATCCCGTCGAGGGAGGCGAGCAGCCCGACCATCCCGAGCCGGAAGACGGGGTGGTCGTCGACCACCGCCACGCGCAGCGTCCGTTCAGCCATGGGTCATCACCAGCGGAAGCGTCGCACGGACCTCGGTGCCGCCGCCCTGGCGGGGCCGGACGTCGAGCGAGCCGCCCTGCTCCTCGGCGCGCTCGCGCATCGAGCTGGTCCCGACGCCGGGCCTGACGACGGTGTCGACCCCGCGGCCGTCGTCGGCGATCACCAGCAGCAGGAACCCGTCGACGTGCCGGACGGCCGAGATCCAGCAGTGCGTCGCGTCGGCGTGCCGGGCGACGTTGGTCGTGGCCTCGCTCGCGATGCCGTACGCCGCCGCCGCGAGCTGCGGGTCGAGCCCCTCGAACCGGTCGCACTCGACGTCGACCTGCAGCCCGGTCCCGTCGTACCGCCCGGACAGCTCGGTGAGCGCCGCGCCGAGCCCGAGCTCGTCGAGCACCGGGGGCAGCAGGTGGTGGGACAGGCTGCGGACGTTGTCGGTCGCGGCGTCGAGCTCGGCCTGGAGCCGGGCGAGCAGCGCCTGCCCGGCCTCGGGGTCGGTCTTGAGGAGGTTGCGCGCGCCCTGGAGGCCGAGCCGGATGCCGGCCAGCGACGGGCCGAGGCCGTCGTGGATCTCGCGGCGGAGCACCCGACGCTCCTCCAGGCGCGCCGCGGCCAGCCGGACCCGCAGCTCGGTGAGGTCGGCGCCCGCGCGGGCGACCGCGACGGCAGCGGCGACGACGGAGGAGAGGTCGCGGAGCGTAGTGAGGTCGCGTGCCGACAGCGCCTCGCCCGGCAGCGGGGACACCTCGAGCACGCCCACGCGCTCGCCGCGGTGCCGCAGGTCGATGCTCGTCGGCGCCTCGGTCGGGCGGCCCCAGCGCACGGGGTCGATGCCGTCCGCGTCGACGGTCACCGACTCCAGTCGCATGGAGCGGCCGATGTCCTCGGTGACGCCGCCGAGCAGCTCCTCCACGGACGTGCTGCCGACGAGCTGCGAGCCGAGGCGGCGTACGACGCGCGCGGGATCGGAGGAGTCGCCGTACACGAGCGCGTGCACCCGCCGCGCCGCGGCCAGGCGCGCGGGCTGCACGGCGACCGCGACCGCGCCGGCCGCCAGCAGCTGGGCGAGGCCGTCGCTCGACGGCAGCAGCCGGGTGAGCACCAGCGTCACGAGGACGTAGAGGACGAGGAGCCCGGTCGCCAGGAGACCGGCGAGCACCGCACGGCTGACGACCAGGCGCAGGCCCCACATCCGGTTGCGCAGCACCGCGACCAGCACGGCCGCGGGGAAGACGGTCTGGGAGACGAGGTGGAGGACCGGCGTCATCCAGAACGGCAGCCACGTCCACGGCGAGAGCACGGGGACGAACGACACCGCGAGGATCGCCGTACCGATCGCCAGCCAGCCGAGGCCGTTGCGCTCCTCGGCGGGTCCGAAGCGGCGCCGGAGCTCGACGGCGGCCGCGGTGACGAGACCGAGACCGATCGAGAGCCAGTAGAGGTCGCTCAGCCGCACCCACTCCAGGATCGCGCCGACGGTGATCGTGGCCGTGAGCGCGCTGCCCGCGAGCACGCCGAGCCACTCCCAGCGGAGCGGGTGGTCGCGCACCAGCCAGGGCACGACGAGGAAGAGCGCGAGGGTGCCCGGCACCCAGGCGGTGTTCTGGAGCATCCCGATCGTCTCGTTCGGGTCCAGTCCGCCGGGCCGGAACGAGTAGACGTCGTACGCGTAGCCGAAGGCAGCCAGGCCGCCGCCGATCGCGGCCAGGCCGAGCAGCCACGGCACCGGGTGGGCGCGGCGGCTCAGCGTGACCGCGGCGACGGTGCCGTAGACGCAGGCGACCGACGCGTCCACGACGAAGAACCAGAGCAGCTCGTCGATGGCCGGACGGCCGACGACCATCAGGACGACCGCCACGACGGCCAGCGCCCAGGAGACCACGGCGATCGCCGCGGCCGCCCGGGCGCGCCCCGCGCCGGGGTGCTGCCGGGAACCGCCCTCGGTGAGCAGAATCACCGGTCGGGGATGGGCGGAGGAGGGGGTCGTGTCCACGCTCATGACAGCGGGCACTCTAGTTTCCCGATCAGCGCCCCGTGCGGAATCGGCGGTCTCCGAAGCCGAAGCCGAGACCGAGCAGGAGGACGAGCACCGGACCGGTGAACCCGGCCATGTACTGCAGCGGCGAGAGGCCGAAGAGCAGCGTGATGCCACCGAGGACGGCGGCGACCCAGCCGATCCAGCGCGGCGCCGCTTGGTGCCGGAGGCTGGCGACCGCGACCGCGACGCCGGTGACGCCGGCACCGATCCACAGCCAGGGCACCGTGCCGATCCAGTGGCCGACGACCGCGGCGAACTCCGGGTCGATCGGGACCTCGGTCTCCTCCAGCCCGAAGACGATCTCCGTCGTGAACGCGCCGCCCATCAGCGCGGCCACGGAGGTGAGCAGCAGGCCGCCGGCCGCGACCGCGGGGAGCAGGCTGCCGTGCGGCGCCTGCGCCTCGAGCCGGCGGCGGAGCCCGGCCGCGAAGACCAGCAGCAGGACGGCGGCGGTCATCGTCGCGACGTGCAGCACCAGGATGTGCGGGACGAAGTCGCCGAGCCGGTCGGCGATGGTCTCCGCGTCGCCGGCGTACTTCTCGTTGTAGACGGCGTCGACGGACAGGGACGCCTGCATCGCGACCACGCCGGCGAGGCCGGCCGCGGCGCCGACGAAGGCCCAGGTGCGGGCGACGGCCGGGGCGACCCGGCGCGGGCGACCGTCGAGCTCGTCGCGGTGGGCGGTGCTGGTGGACACGGGCATCTCCTCGGGTCGGGGCTGATGCCGGAAGGCTCCGCCGCCCGGCGTCCCGGTCGGCAGGGCAGGGTGTCCCGACTTGCCGGGAGGCTGTCGGCCGGGTGTGCCAAGGTGGTGGAGTGGACCAGCGGATCAGCTTCGTGACCCTGGCGGTGCGCGACCTGGACCGGACCCGTGCGTTCTACGTCGACGGGCTCGGCTGGGAGGCAGCGCTCGACGTGGCCGGCGACGTGCTGATGATCCAGGTCGGCCAGCACGTCGTGCTCTCCCTGTGGGTCGACGATCACTTCGAGGCCGAGGTGGGGCCGATCGTGCGCGGCGAGGGGGTCTTCCCGATCACGCTCGCGCACAACGTGCCGACCCGCGAGGACGTCGACGCGGTGCTCGCGACCGCCCGCGCCGCCGGCGCCGACCCCGTCCACGACGCGGTGGAGCGCGACTGGGGCGGGTACACCGGCTACTTCGGCGACCCCGACGGCTACCGCTGGGAGATCGCGTACAACCCCGGACCGATCGGACAGGTGGTTCTTCCATGAGCGATGCAAAGCAGGTGCTGCGTTACCCGGCCGTGGTGGCCGAGGGCCTCGACGACTGGCGCTTCTTCCTGATGAGGCTGCACGCCCGCTTCGAGACCGGCAGCTTCGTGAAGGGCCTCGAGCTCGTCACCCGCATCACGGAGGCGGCCGAGGACGCCAACCACCACCCGGACGTCGTGCTGACCTACCCGCACGTCGACGTCGACCTGCACAGCCACGACGTGCACGGTGTGACCAGCCGCGACATCGCCCTGGCCCGCCGGATCACCGCGATCGCCGCGGAGCTCGGCATCGCGTCGGCCCCGCGCGACGTCTCCACGCTGGAGCTGGCGCTGGACGTGCCGGACGCCGAGGAGGTCAAGCCGTTCTGGCGGACCGTGCTCGGGTACGCCGACCAGCAGGACTGGCCCGAGGTCATGGACCCCGCCGGCCGCAACAACACGCTGTGGTTCCAGGAGGCGCCGGAGGCGTCGGGGGAGGTGCAGCAGCGCTTCCACCTCGACATCGTGGTGCCGCGGGAGGTGGCGGAGGAGCGGGTGGCCGCGGCCGTCGCCGCGGGCGGCACGCTGGTGACCGAGGAGTTCGTCCCGGCGTTCTGGGTGCTCGCGGACAAGCACGGCAACAAGGTCTGCGTGTGCACCGCCGACGGTCGGGAGCCCGCCGAGGGATGAGACTGGCGTCCCAGATGTTGGGACGCCTGTCACACTCGGGTGCGAGCGGCTGGGTCGTGCGGCTACGGTGGTGCCATGCGCAAGGACATTCTTGTAGCCACGCGGCGTGTGAGCTGAGTCAGCACCGACTCCGCACGCACGTCACCCCTCGCCGCCCACTGCGGGCCGAGGGGTTTTTTGTTGGCCAGGCAAGACAACCAAGACAGGAAGCACGATGAGCGAGCAGATGACAGGCGCCCAGAGCCTGATCAGGTCGCTGGAGGCCGCGGGGACGACCGAGATCTTCGGCATCCCGGGCGGCGCCATCCTCCCGGCGTACGACCCCCTGATGGACTCCTCGATCCGGCACATCCTGGTACGCCACGAGCAGGGCGCGGGCCACGCCGCGCAGGGGTATGCCGCCGCCACCGGCCGGGTCGGCGTCTGCATGGCCACCTCGGGCCCCGGCGCGACGAACCTGGTCACGCCGCTCGCCGACGCGCACATGGACTCGGTCCCGATCGTCGCGGTCACCGGCCAGGTCGGCGCCAAGTCGATCGGCACCGACGCCTTCCAGGAGGCCGACATCCGCGGCATCACGATGCCGATCACCAAGCACAACTTCCTGGTCACCGACCCCGCGGACATCCCGCGCACGGTCGCCGAGGCTTTCCACATCGCCTCGACCGGTCGCCCCGGCCCGGTGCTCGTCGACGTCGCGAAGTCGGCACTCCAGGCGATGACGACGTATGCCTGGCCGACCGAGCTGCTGCTGCCCGGCTACCGCCCGGTGACCAAGCCGCACTCGAAGCAGATCCGCGAGGCGGCGAAGCTGATCCTCGAGTCGCGCCGTCCGGTCCTGTACGTCGGCGGCGGCACGATCCGCGCCGGCGCGGCCAAGGAGCTGCGCGTCCTCGCCGAGCTCACCGGCATGCCGGTGGTCACCACGCTGATGGCGCGCGGCGCGTTCCCGGACAGCCACCCGCAGCACCTCGGCATGCCGGGCATGCACGGCACCGTCGCCGCGGTCGCCGGCCTGCAGCGCAGCGACCTGATCATCAGCCTCGGCGCCCGCTTCGACGACCGCGTGACCGGCAACCTGGACTCCTTCGCCCCGGGCGCCCGCGTCATCCACGCCGACATCGACCCGGCCGAGATCGGCAAGAACCGCGCGGTCGACGTCCCGATCGTGGGCGACTGCCGCGAGGTGATCAGCGACCTCATCGTGGCGCTGAAGGCCGAGGCCGACCTCGGCCACACCGGCGACTTCGAGGCCTGGGTGGAGTTCCTGGCCGGCGTGAAGAAGAAGTACCCGCTGGGGTACGACGTCCCGAAGGGCGAGCTCGCGCCGCAGTACGTCATCGAGCGCCTCGGCGCGATCGCCGGCCCCGAGGCGATCTACGCCGCCGGCGTCGGCCAGCACCAGATGTGGGCCGCGCAGTTCGTGGGCTACGAGAATCCGAACACGTGGATCAACTCCGGCGGCCTCGGCACCATGGGGTACGCCGTTCCCGCCGCCATGGGTGCCAAGGTCGGCATGCCCGGCAGCACGGTGTGGGCGATCGACGGCGACGGCTGCTTCCAGATGACCAACCAGGAGCTGGCCACCTGCGCGATCAACGACATCCCGATCAAGGTCGCGGTGATCAACAACGAGTCGCTCGGCATGGTCCGGCAGTGGCAGTCGCTCTTCTACAACGAGCGCTACTCCAACACCGACCTGCACTCGAAGCGGATCCCGGACTTCGTGAAGCTCGCCGACGCCTACGGCTGCGTGGGCCTGGCCTGCGAGAGCCCGGACGACGTGGACGCCACCATCGACAAGGCGATGGAGATCAACGACGTCCCGGTGGTCGTGGACTTCCGCGTCCACCGCGACGCGATGGTCTGGCCGATGGTCGCGGCCGGCACCAGCAACGACGACATCAAGTACGCGCGCGACATGGCACCGCGCTTCGACGACGACGCCGAGACGGAGCTCTGAGGACATGAGCGCGCCCATCAACACCCGGCACACGCTGTCGGTGCTGGTCGAGAACAAGCCCGGCGTCCTGGCCCGGATCGCGGGCCTGTTCAGCCGCCGCGGCTACAACATCGACTCGCTCGCGGTCGGCCCGACCGAGCACCCCGAGATCTCGCGGATGACGATCGTGGTCAACGTGGAGGACTCGCCGCTCGAGCAGGTCACCAAGCAGCTCAACAAGCTCGTCGAGGTGATCAAGATCGTCGAGCTCGACGGCGCGAGCTCGATCAACCGCGAGCTGATGCTCGTCAAGGTGAAGGCCGACCTCGAGACCCGCGGCCAGGTGCTCGACACCGTGCAGCTGTTCCGGGCCAAGGTCGTCGACATCGCGCCCGATACCGTGACCATCCAGGCGATCGGCAACTCCGACAAGCTCGACGACCTGCTGCTGCTCCTGCAGCCGTTCGGCATCCGCGAGCTCGTCCAGTCCGGCCAGGTCGCCATCGGCCGTGGCTCCCGTTCCATCTCCGAGCGCAACCTGCGCCCGGTGTCAGTGCCGGCTCCGCCGGCGGTCGGCTGAGTCCGCACCGCCCGAGTGGGCTGAAGTACCTAACCCAACCAGAAGGAGAAGCCCCCGTGGCTGAGATGTTCTACGACGACGACGCCGACCTGTCCCTGATCCAGGGCAAGAACGTGGCGGTCATCGGCTACGGCAGCCAGGGCCACGCCCACGCGCTGTCGCTGCGCGACTCGGGCGTCGACGTCCGCGTCGGGCTGCAGCCGGGCTCGAAGAGCCGGGCCAAGGCCGAGGCCGAGGGCCTGCGCGTCGTGACCCCGGCCGAGGCCGCGGAGGAGGCCGACGTCATCGTCATCCTCGCGCCCGACCAGCACCAGCGGAAGCTGTACGCCGAGGAGATCGCGCCGCAGCTCGCCGCCGGCGACACCCTGGTGTTCGGCCACGGCTTCAACATCCGCTTCGGCTACATCACCCCGCCGGAGGGCGTCGACGTCTTCATGGTCGCCCCGAAGGGCCCGGGCCACCTGGTCCGCCGCGAGTACGTCGACGGCCGGGGCGTCCCGGTCCTCGTCGCCGTGGAGAAGGACGAGTCGGGCAACGCCTGGCCGCTGGCCCTGTCGTACGCCAAGGCGATCGGCGGCCTGCGCGCCGGCGGCATCAAGACCACGTTCACCGAGGAGACCGAGACCGACCTGTTCGGCGAGCAGGCCGTCCTCTGCGGTGGCGCCTCGCAGCTGGTCATGTACGGCTTCGAGGTCCTCACCGAGGCCGGCTACCAGCCGGAGGTCGCGTACTTCGAGTGCCTGCACGAGCTCAAGCTGATCGTCGACCTCATGTACGAGGGCGGCATCGCCAAGCAGCGCTGGTCGGTCTCCGACACCGCCGAGTTCGGTGACTACGTCTCCGGCCCGCGGGTCATCACCCCGGACGTGAAGAAGAACATGGAGGACGTGCTCGCCGACATCAAGAACGGCGCGTTCGCCGAGCGCTTCATCACCGACATGGACAACGGCTCGCCGGAGTTCAACGAGTTCCGCAAGAAGGGTGAGTCGCACCCGATCGAGCAGACCGGTCGCGAGCTGCGCAAGCTGATGGCGTGGGTCAAGAGCCACGATTCGGACTACACCGAGGGCACCGCCACCCGCTGATCGCCTGCTGACGCATCGAGTCGTCCGCCTCTCGACGGTGAATTCACCCGTGAGAGGCGGACGACTCGGCATTTCGGGGGCCGGGACTCGCCTCACCGAAATGCGTATCTGATATACGATCTGGCGCATGACGACTGCAGGGCCGCTCGCCGGCGTACGCGTGCTCGAGGCCGGCCAGCTGCTGGCAGGGCCGTTCGCGGCGACGCTGATGGCTGACCAGGGTGCCGACGTGATCAAGGTGGAGGCGCCCGGTGTCGGCGACCCGATGCGGCAGTGGGGCCGCACCGACGGCACGTCCCTGTGGTGGCCGGTCGTCGGCCGCAACAAGCGCACCGTGACGCTGAACCTGCGCGAGGAGGCGGGCCAGGAGCTCTTCCTGCAGCTCGTCGCGAAGTCCGACATCATCGTCGAGAACTTCCGGGCCGGCACCTTCGAGAAGTGGAACCTCTCCTACGAGCGGCTGCGCGAGGTCAACCCGGGCATCATCCTGGTCCGCGTGACCGGCTACGGCCAGACCGGTCCGTACTCCTCGCGGGCGGGCTACGGCTCGATCGGCGAGGCGATGGGCGGCCTGCGCTACATCCTGGGTGACCCCGACCGGCAGCCGTCGCGTGCCGGCATCTCCATCGGCGACTCGCTGGCCGCGATGCACGCCACCGTGGGCGCGCTCTCGGCGCTCCAGCACCGCAACGCCACCGGCGAGGGCCAGGTCGTCGACGCCTCGATCTACGAGTCGGTCCTCGCGATGATGGAGTCGCTGGTCACCGAGTGGGACCAGGCCGGCTACCAGCGCGAGCGCACCGGTGCGATCCTGCCGAACGTGGCGCCCTCGAACGTCTACCCGACCAAGGACGACCAGCTCATCCTGATCGCGGCCAACCAGGACTCGGTCTCCTCCCGCCTGTTCACGATGATGGGTCACCCGGAGTGGTCCGAGCCGGGCCACCCGTACTCCACCCACGTCGGGCGCGGCAAGGACCAGACCCACCTCGACGAGCTGATCTCGGAGTGGACCGCCACCGTCGACGCCGAGGAGCTCCTCGAGATGATGGACTCCGGCGGCGTACCGGCCGGACGCATCTACAAGGCCGCCGACATGCTCGCCGACCCGCACTTCAAGGCGCGCGACTCCATCGTCCAGGTCCCCGACCAGACCTTCGGCACGCTGAAGATGCAGAACGTCGTCCCGAAGCTCTCGGCGACGCCCGGCTCGATCCGGTGGACCGGCGCCGACCTCGGCCAGTTCAACGACCAGGTGTACGGCGACCTCCTCGGCATCGACGAGGCGACGCGCGCCGAGCTCGCCGCGAACGGGATCATCTGATGGACCGCGACGCCGACTACGAGGCGGTGGGCTTCCGCGGCCGGATCGGCTTCGGCGAGCGACCGGCCGTCGTGGTCGTCGACGTGGTCCGGGCCTATCTCGACGGCCCGCTGACCGACGCGGACGGCCGCTTCGAGAGCGCCCGCGCCAGCGCTGCCCGGATCGTCGACGCGGCCCGCGCGGCCGGCCACCCGGTCATCTTCACGGCCGTGAAGATCGCTCCCGGAGGCGCCGACGCCGGCTGGTTCGCGGTCAAGGTGCCCGGGCTCTCGGTGTTCGAGGAGGGCTCGCCGTACGCCGCCTTCCCCGAGGCGCCCGCGCCGCAGCCCGGCGAGGTCGTGGTGACGAAGCAGTACGCCTCGTCGTTCTTCGGCACCAGCCTGGCCGCGACCCTCAACGCGCAGCGCGTGGACACCGTGATCGTGCTGGGCTTCTCGACCAGCGGCTGCGTGCGGGCCACCGCGCTCGACGCGCTGCAGCACGGCTTCCGTCCGATCGTGGCCGCCGACGCGTGCGGCGACCGCGACCAGGCGACGCAGGACCAGAACCTCTTCGACCTCGACAGCAAGTACGCCGACGTGCTCCCCGAGCAGGACGTCGTGGCCTACCTGACCTCTGGAGCTACCGCATGACCACGACGGACCTCAACGGCGACCTGACCTGGATCGAGCACACCGTCTCGGGCTCGGACAAGCCGACCCGGATGGTGATGCTGCACGCCAGCGCCGAGCGCAACACGCGCACGGTGCTCGTCGAGTTCCCGCCGAGCTGGACCCGCGACGCCGTCGGCCACCAGCCGTCGGGGGAGGAGATGGTGATCCTCGCGGGCTCGCTGTCGATCAGTGGCCACACCGCGCCCGCGGGCTCCTACCTGCTCGTCGAGCCGCGCGCGACCCGCTCGGCCACCTCGGTCGAGGACGGCACCCGCGCGCTGGTGTGGTTCTCCGGCCCCGGTGGCGGCTGGACCGACGGCTCCGCCGAGGACGCCGGCGCGATCACCACCGGCCCGGTCGAGGTCGGCCTGAGCCGCGCGCCGAGCGACCGGATGCCCGGCTCGGTCTCGGTGCACATCGACCTCGCCGAGCAGACGTTCCCGACCGATGTCGACGTGCTCTGGACCGATCACGGCCGCTGGGCGCACGTCG
The DNA here is from genome assembly GCF_022761125.1 of Nocardioides sp. SR21. Lineage (GTDB taxonomy): Bacteria > Actinomycetota > Actinomycetes > Propionibacteriales > Nocardioidaceae > Nocardioides. Next base: position 215,172 of record NZ_JAKWJR010000002.1, read on the forward strand.
CCTCCGGCGACGTGGTCCCGGGCCTGACCGGCACCGCCGTCGTACGCCACTGGGGCTAGCCCGGGGCGCTCCCTCAGCATCGGTCCGGAGCGGCCGATGGGACCTCCAGTGACGAGTCACACGTCGTCGCCGTTGTGACCGGGCCGCTGCCGGCCTGGAACCATGGGCATGCGAATTCGATGAGCTGTCTCGGGAGGAACATCAGTGCCACGCTCTGCGATCCGCGCGCTCCTGCCTGCCCTCGCGGCGCTGCTGGTGACCGGCGTCGCCGGTCTGCTGACGGCCGCTCCGGCTGGGGCCGCCGAGGCTGCCCCGACCAGGCTGAAGCCGCTCCTGACCGGTGTGATCGACCGCAACGGACCCCCGCCGGCCGACCTGAGCGACGTCGTCGACGCCTACGTCGTGCAGGTGACCTGGGCGCAGCTCCAGCCGAAGCGCCGCGCGTTCCGCCCCGGTGTCCTCGACCGCGCCTTCGAGGAGGCGAGCCGCTCGGGCTCGCGGGTCAAGCTCCGCGTGCTCGCCGGCATCCACGCCCCGGCCTGGGCCAAGCGGCTCGGGGGTGCTCCGGTGGCGCTCCACGACCCGCACGACCACCAGCGCGGCACCGTGCCGCGGTTCTGGACCGGCGCCTTCGGCTCGGCGTACGCCGACCTGCAGCAGCGCCTGGCGAAGCGCTACGACGCCGACCCGACGCTGGCCGAGGTCGTCGTCTCCCGGTGCACCACCTTCTACGCCGAGCCGTTCGTGCGCCAGACGTCGGACACCGGCTCCCGCCGCGCCCTGCTCCGCGCCGGCTACACCGCGGCCAAGGACAAGCAGTGCCACCGCCAGCAGGTCGTCGCGCACCGGGCGTGGAAGCAGACCCGCTCGGGCCTGACCCTGAACCCCGCCCAGCTGGTCACCCGTGACGGCGGCCGGACCGTCGACAGCGACTTCACGATCGCGATGATGCGCTACTGCACCCGGACCCTGGCGGAGCGGTGCGTCCTGGAGAACAACTCCATCCGCTCGCCGATCACGTCACTGGACGCCGGCTCGAAGGTCAAGCACTACCAGCGGATGTACGCCGCCATGGCGACGTACGCGCCCTCGATCGCCTTCCAGACCGCTACCGCGGAGCGGATGGGCAGCTGCTCGGCCACCCTCGACTGGGCCGCCGACCGCGGCGCGTCGTACGTCGAGCTCCCGTGGAACGCCGCTGAGGCCGGTTGCACCGAGCAGGTGCTCTCCCAGTTCTCCCGGCGCGTCGGCTGAGCCCGCAGGGCGTCACTTCTTCTTCGACGGATGGATCTTGTCGGAGAAGGTCTCCTCGGTCCCCTTGTCGCGCTTCGCTGCGCGCTTCTCCTTGATGGACTTGCCGGACTTCTTCGACATGCTCTGGCGCGGCGACTTGTCGCTCATGGGGATCTCTCTGAGAGGAAGCCTGAACGGCTCCGTGTTCAGACAGTACGCCCCAGCCGGTCGCGTCCCCGTCAGCCCAGCTGCGCGCGCAGTCCGGCGATCAGCGTCTCGACCCCGAAGGTCCAGACGTACTCGTAGTCGGCGACGTCCTTCTCGATGGCCCGCACGAGCGGGAAGGACTCCTCGGGCAGGTCGTCGAGATGCGTCTCGAGGATCTCGCCGCGGGCGACCATGCTGCGCTCCATGCCGATCATCAGCGCGAGGTACGACGCCGACTTGATCGCGGCGAAGCCGTCGTTCGTGCTGAAGCCGGCGTCGGCGAAGGCGGCCATCGCGACCTCGAACGATGCCGCGGCGCGGGCGCCCTGGACCGGGCGCTGCTGCAGGGCGTGGAAGGCGCCGGGGTGGGTGGCGGCGATCCCGGTGACGCCGTCGACGTACTGACGCACCCAGTCGTCCCAGGCGACCTGGCCGGTGGGCAGCTTCGCCTCGTCGAGCAGCATCTCGACGATCCCGTCGGTGACCGCGTCGCGGGTCGGGACGTGGTTGTAGAGCGAGGTGACGTGGACCCCGAGCTCGCCGGCGATCTTGCGCAGCGTGACCGCGTCCGGACCGTCCTGGTCGGCCAGCCTCACCGCCGTCCGCAGGATCGCGTCGCGGGTCAGTGCCATGCGTCCTCCTCTTGACAGCAAACCTACGCTGTAGGTTACCTTACCTACACTGTAGGTCTCACCGAGGAGGAACCGTGTCGCTCACCCAGGCAGATCTCGAGAAGAAGCTCACCGAGCTCATCGACGTCCATCACGTCCCCGGCGCCCAGCTCGCGGTGCTGGACGGCGACACCATCACCGAGGTCGGGGCGGGTGTGCTCAGCATCCGCACCGGCTGCCCGGTGTCCACCGACGCGTTGTTCCTGCCGGGCTCGATCGGCAAGCTCTACACCGCGACGCTCGTGCTGATGCTCGCCGACGAGGGGAAGGTCGACCTCGACCTGCCGGTGAAGACCTACCTGCCGGACTTCCAGGTGCGCGACGTCCACGCCCGCGACACCGTCACGGTGCGCGACCTGCTGCGCCACACGAGCGGCTTCGACGGCGACGTCTTCATCGACACCGGCCGCGGCGACGACGCGCTGCCGCGCTACATGGACGAGATCCGCGACCTGCCGCAGATCGCCGAGCCGGGCCAGATCTGGAGCTACAGCAACAGCGGGTTCTCCATCCTCGGCCGGCTGGTCGAGGTCGTCGGCGGCACCGTCTTCGAGACCGCGCTGCGCGAGCGCCTGTTCGAGCCGCTCGGCCTGCAGAGCACGGTGGCGTTCGCCGAGGAGGTCATCGGGCACCCGAACTCGGTCGGTCACGTGCCGGACCCGGAGGACCCGGACTCGCTCATGGTCAGCCCGCAGTGGGGGCTCTACCGCTCGTGCGGCCCGATGGGGGCGTCGGTGGTCGCCAGCGCGGGCGACGTGCTCCGGTTCGTGAAGCTGCACCTCGACGGCGGCGTCGCGGCCGACGGTGCCCGCCTGCTGTCGGCCGAGCTGGTCGCAGCCGCCCAGGAGCCGCAGATCGACCTCGTCGACGACACCGTGCTGGGGGAGTCCTGGGGCCTCGGCTGGATCCTCGACCACTTCGGCGACGTCAAGGTCATCGGCCACGACGGCAACTCGCTCGGCCAGAACGCGTTCATGCGCGTCGCGCCCGAGCAGCGCTTCGGCTTCTGCCTGCAGACGAACGTCGAGAGCGCGATGCTGATGTACCGCGAGCTCGCCGACTGGCTCTTCGAGCAGCGTCTCGACGTCACGCTCCGCCAGGATCCCGAGCCGACCGCGACGCAGGTCGTCGAGGACCCGAGCCGGTACGTCGGCACCTACGCCCGCGAGGGCATGGCGTTCGAGATCGCGGCGGCCGACGACGGCTCGCTGCTCGCGAGCCTCAACGCCACCCACGCGGCCGCCGAGATGCAGGGGCTGCCGCCGATGGACGACCTGCCGCTGGTGCGCGTCGAGCGGGACGACTCGTTCCTGCTCGAGCTGCCGATCGCCGACGCCGCGCTGCTGGCGGTGTTCTTCAACCCCGCCGACGCGTCAGCGGCGCCGACGTACCTGCACTTCGGTGGTCGCGCCCACAAGCGGGTGAGCTAGCCGGCGAGCGCCGCCTGGGCATCGGCGTCGTAGGTCTTGCGGATCCGGGCCGCGACGCCGATGCAGATGAAGACGGGCGGGAGCAGGGTCAGCATCGCGTACTGCAGCGACTGGGCCTTGTTCAGGTCGAAGAGGTCGCCGAGCAGGGTGGAGACCACGCCGATGAGCAGCGGCCCGGCGGACCCGCCGAGGGTGACGAGGAAGGTGAGGACCGCGAAGCCCATGCCGCGACCGTTGGCCGGCACCACGTCGGCGTTGGCGGCCGTCATGTTCGGGATGGCGGCGGCGAAGCCGACGCAGGCCAGCGCGATCATCGTGCTGCGGACGGCGACGCCGGGCAGGACGACGGCGCCGAGGAGGCCGAGCGCACCGACGAGCAGGAACATCGCGGAGACCTGGATCCGCCAGCCCGGGCGCAGCCCGTGGTACTTGTCGCCGAACTTCGAGCCGAGCACGATGCCGAGCACGATGCCGGTACCGCCGACGGCGCCGGCGAGGGAGGAGGCGGTGGCCTCGCTCACGCCCTCGACGCGGACGAGGAAGGTCGGCATCCAGTAGAAGAGCCCGGCGACGCCGAGCGACAGCATCGCCAGGGCGATGGTCACGCCGCGCAGGGTCGGGATCCGCAGCAGGTCGGCGGTCTGGGCCCGGATGGAGCGGGTGTCGACCGCGGTCGGCGTCTCGGCGACCTGCCCGTCGCCCAGGCGGGCCATCTCGATCCGGTCACCGACGCCGCGGATCGGGTCCTTGATGGTCAGGACGAGCAGGGCGACGAGGATGCCGGGGATGGCGGCGACGAAGAAGACGGTGCGCCAGTCGTAGGCGTCGGCGATGGCACCGCCGAGGATGACACCCGCGGGCAGGCCCATGTAGTAGCCCGCGCGCTCGAAGCCGTACGCCTTGGAGCGGCTCCGACCCGGGTAGTAGTCGGCCAGCAGCGACGAGGCCGGCGGGTTGTACAGCTGTCCGGCGCCGCCGATGAGGACGCGGACCGCGAAGAACATCAAGAAGCTGGTCGCCAGGCCGCTCGCGACCGAGCAGAGCGCCCAGATCAGGACGACGGCGGAGATCGTCAGGACACGCGGTCCGCGGTCGGCCAGGCGGCCGGCGGGAAGCACGAGGAGGGCGCCGGCCAACGATGCGGCGGTCGGGATCGCGCCCGCCCAGGTGTCGCTGAACCCGAAGTGGTCCTGGATCTTGGGCAGCGCGCCGGCGATCAGGTTCACCTCCACCCGGTCGACGAACGCCACGAGTGCGATGACGACGGCGGCCCACCAGCCGAACGGCGCGGCACGGTCGAGACTGACGGGGACGGGGGCGCGATTCCGGAACGCCGCCACCTCCACGACGCTCTCCGCCGGGGTCAGGGACTGATCGCGAGTCGCTTCCGACATCCGGCCTGCTCCTACTGTTCGAGGGGTTCATGTGCAACGCTTGGGGTGAAGCGTAGATCATATATAGGAGTAGTGAATGTCGATCTTGCGTGTGGCCGCCGTCCAGTTCGCCGTGACCGAGGATGTCGACGAGAACCTCGCGACCTGCCTGCGGATGACCGACCGGGCGGCCGCCGAGGGCGCTCAGGTCGTGGTGCTGCCGGAGTTCTGCAACCACGTCTCCTGGTACGACGGCCGTGAGCACGCGCGCAGCAAGGCGCTCACCCTCGACGGCCCGTTCGTGGCCGCGCTGGCCGCCAAGGCCGCCGAGCACGGCATCCACCTGATGGCCAACGTGACGCTGGCCCGCGAGGACGGCCGCACCACCGGCAGCAACGTGCTGTTCGCCCCGGACGGCGCGATCCTCGGCGTCACCGACAAGCAGGTGCTGATGGGCAGCGAGCGCGACCACCTCGATCCCGCGATCGCCGCGTCGCCGATCATCGAGACGTCGTTCGGCCGGGTCGGCCTCTACTCCTGCATGGACGGCGTCATCAACGAGACCCCGCGGATGCTCGCCGTCGGCGGCGCGCAGGTGCTGCTCAACAGCCTGAACTCGTTCGCGCTCGACGAGGCCTCGCTGCACATCCCGGTCCGCGCGGTCGAGAACCGCGTCTGGGTCGTGGCCGCCAACAAGGTCGGCCCGCTGGTCCCGGAGCGCAGCATCCACATGGTCGCCGAGCGGGTCGGCGTACCCGCCGAGCGTCTGCACGGTGCGGGGGAGAGCCAGATCGTGGCGCCCGACGGCACCGTGGTCGCGATGGCGCCGCGCTCCGGTGAGGCGGTGATCGTCGCCGACATCGACGTCGACCTCGCCGACGACAAGCGCCGCCCCGACGGCACCGACGTGATGAGCTCGCGTCGCCCCGACATCTACGGCCCGATCCTCGACGCGCCCCGCGGCCGCCAGCGCCCGGCCGGCGCCGACGAGCTGGTCACCGCCGTCATCAGCCCGTCCGACGGCGACGACGTGCTCACCCTGCTGAAGGAGGCCGTGGCCACCGGCGCCGGCCTGGTCGTCCTTCCCGAGCTCGCCGACGTGGACCGCGACGCGATCACCGCCGCGCTCTCCGGCACCGACACCCTGGTCGCGACCAGCGTCGCCGAGGGCGACGCGCACATCGGCCTGGTGCTCGGCGCCGACCGCGTGGTGCTGCGCCAGCCGACCCTGCACCCGTGCGCGCGCACGCCGTGGGCGACCGCGCTCGGCGACGGCATCGCGGTCGCGGACCTGCCGTGGGGCCGGCTCGCGCTGGTCGTCGGCGACGACGCGCTCTACCCCGAGACGTTCCGCCTCGCGGCGCTCCAGGACGTCGATGTCGTCGCGGTCCCGTTCACCACCCAGGCCGGCGCGGACCTCGACCCGCTGCTGCTCGAGCGGGCGGCGGAGAACCGGCTGAACGTCGCGGTCGGCAGCAGGCGCGGCGAGCAGGGCGGGGGAGCGATCTTCCCGCTGTCGTCCGACTTCACGCTGTGGGCGCCGGACCGCGCCCCGTTCTCCGGCATCATCAGCCGGCCGGACCCGGTGCTCGCCGCCGGCCCGGTCGAGGTCGCCACGCTGCGCCCGGCGCAGGCCGTGAACCGGTTCGTCAGCAAGGGCACCGACCTCGTCGACGGCCGGCCGTGGGACCTCGCGCAGGTGCTCGTCTCCTCCTCGAAGTGACGTGAGCATCGAGGAGACGCGGGCCCTCGCGGAGCGCTGGCTTCCGGCGTTCCTCGAGGGGCGCCGCGCCGACGACGACGTGTACGCCGACGGCGTCACGACCTGGCACAACATCGGCGAGCGCGAGGCGGAGATCCAGCGCACGCCGTCCCGCACCCGTCAGGTGCAGGCGGGCGCGGACCTCCGCGTCGAGGACGTCCGGCTCCGTGTGTTCGAGGACGGCTGGGTCCTGCAGGCGACCACGGTCGGCTCCACCGCGACCGGCGCGCCGGTGCGGGTGCCCACCTGCCTGGTGGTCACGCTGCGCGACGGCAGGATCGCGCGCTTCGAGGAGTACGCCGACTCGCGGGCGGCGGAGGCTCTGTTCGCCTAGTCCCGGCTAGTCCCGGCTGCCGAGCGCGGCGGCGAGGGCGTTCTCGCTGCCCTCGAGGTGCGCGATCCAGGCGGCGTGCAGCTCCTCGGTCTTGCCGGCGATCGCGAGGTCCAGCAGGTGCCGGTGCTCGTCGATGCGCCCCTCGGTGGTCTCCGCGCCCCGGTCGAGGCCGGTGATCAGCAGGTGCAGGTAGCGGTCGGCCGCGTGCCAGAGCAGCTCGAGCACGCGCCGGTCGGCAGCGCCGGCGGCGTCGTCGATCAGCGCGGCGTGGAACGCGTGGTGGGCGGCGGCCAGCGCGGCCGGCTCCCGCTCGATCTCGGCGTACTCGTCGAGGGCGTCCTGGGCCAACGCGAGCCGCTCGTCGGTCATCGTGGCCATCGCACGGAGGACGAGGTCGCCCTCGATCAGCTTGCGCAGCCGGTAGATGTCGGCGAGGTCCTCGGGGCTGAGCGAGGCGACCAGTGCGGAGCGCCCGGGGCGGAGGCTGACCAGCCCCTCGCTCTCCAGGCGGCGCAGCGCCTCGCGCACCGGGATGTGGGAGACGTCGAACTGCTCGCAGAGCTCCACGATCGACACGGCCGATCCCGGCTGGATGTCGCCGTTGAGGATCGCGCGGTGCAGCTCGTCCGTGACCCGGTCGACCAGCGACTGGTGCGCGATCGGCCGCACCGGCGTTGCCGTTCCTGGGCGTCGAGCCATCGTGTTCTCTCCCTGATTCGTTCTCGTCCTGCTCCCACCGGCGGACAGCTGACCCACCGGTAGCCCAATCGTTGCATGCAGCAAACCTCGCCGACGGCACCGTTCCGCTTCCGCACCTATCGGATATCGTATATTCTCTAACGCCTAGGGAGGTGTTCATGGTCGACCCGTCGACGTTCCGCAACGTGCTGAGCCAGTGGCCCAGCGGTGTCACTGTCGTGACGACGCTGGTCGACGGCGTGCGCCACGGCATGACGGCCAGCTCGTTCTCGAGCGTCAGCGCCGAGCCGCCGCTGGTCTCCGTGTGCCTCTCGCGCCACCTCTACTCGCACGAGCTGATCGCGAGCAGCGGGGTCTTCGGCATCAACATGCTCGCCAAGGACCAGGCCGAGGTCGCCCGCCGCTTCGCCGGCATGGTGCCCGACGTCGAGGACCGCTTCGCGGGCGAGAGCTGGACGACCGCCGAGACCGGCGTGCCGCTGCTCGACTCCGCGCTGGGCTGGCTCGACTGCAAGGTCGTGCACGAGTACCCCGGTGGCGACCACACGATCTTCGTCGGCGAGGTCCTCGCCGGCCACGCCGCTCCGCGTACGGCGCCGCTGCTGTTCCACTCGCGCAGCTGGGGTCAGTTCGCCGACGTGCTCCCGACCGCGGCCACCGTCGCCGACGGTGGCGTCGTGGCGTCGCTGCGCGCCCGGTCGCACCCGATCAGCAAGATCTTCGGGACCGTCCGCGAGCTGGCGGCCGCCGGCGTCCGCGTCCGGCTCCTCGACCTCACGCGCGACGAGCCGCCGGTCGCCGTACCGGAGGAGCTGAAGGACCGCGGCACCGCGCTGGTGGACACCATCGAGCAGCGCGACCGCGCCCTCGAGCTCGGTCTGTCGACCGTCGAGGTCACCGTCGACCCCGCGAACCTCGCCGACCTGGACCGCGTCCTGGCGATCGCGGACGGCGCGCCCGGCAGTGTCGTCGTGATCCTCGACGACGCGTTCGACCCCGCGCGCAACGACGTCGTGCTCGGCTCGATCGTCGCGCTGTCCTCGGCCGGTGTCGCCGAGATCGGCCTGTCCGAGAAGGGCGACACCGCGAACCCGCTGCGCGTGCGCTCGCTGCTGCAGGACGCCGTCGGCCTGGCCCGGCCGGTGCCGCTGCGCATGCACCTGCGCAACCACGACCGGCTCGGGCTGGTCAAGGCGATCGTCGCGCTCAAGAGCGGCGTGCACCACTTCGACACCACCCTGTCCGGCCTGGACGGAACCGTCGCCACCGAGGACCTCGTCCGCCTGTTCGGCGGCGTCGAGGTGGACTCCCCGGCCGACCCCGACCTCGTCGACAACGCCGCCGCCGCGCTGCGCCTCGCGCTCGCGCCCACCGGCGTCACCCCCACTGACCTCGCGACCGAGCCGGTCGCGACCAACCCCGTAGGAGCCGCAGGATGACGGGCAAGCTGACCGCCGAGTACCTCCTTCCGGACCTGACCGACGCGGAGCGCGAGCGCGCCGCCCGGGTCGAGTCCGTGCTGCCGGCGATCGCCGCCGCCGCCCAGTCCGCGGACGAGGCCGCAGCGCTGCCCGAGGGGCACATCAAGCTCCTCGCCGACGCGGGCCTGCTCGGCCTCGTCGTCCCGGAGGAGTTCGGTGGCCTGGGTGGCGGGCTCCGCGACCTCGCGGCCACGACGTACACCCTCGGCACCGTCTGCGGCTCGACCGCGCTGGCGTTCTTCTTCCACTGCTCCTCGTCCTCGCGCGGCATGCTGCCGCTGGCCGCGCTCGACGCGGGCCTCTACAACGAGGAGGAGGCGCCGGTCGTGCGCGCCTTCGCCGAGAAGGTGCTGCACCTGATGGGCACCGACCAGAAGGCGATCGGCAACTTCGCCAGCGAGGCCGTGAAGGCGTCGAACGCGAACGTGCTGATCCGCACGACCGCGACCCGCACCGAGGGCGGCTGGCTGCTCAACGGCGAGAAGTCGTTCGGGTGCCTGTCGGGCACCGCCGACTACTACCTGGTCACCGCCCGTCGTGAGGACGTCGAGGGCCTCGACGCCCTGACGCTGTTCCTCGTGCCGCGCGAGACCGAGGGCTCGCGCCCGCGGTCGGCGTGGCTCGGCCTCGGCATGCGCGCCTCGGACAACAACGGCCTGATCATGGAGAACTGCTTCGTCCCCGACGAGCTCTCGCTGGCCGTGCCCGGTGCGTTCACCCGCGCCACCTCGATGTCGCGCGGCTCCTGGGTCGGCAACCAGATCGCCATCGCCGCGATCTACGCCGGCATCGCGCAGGGCGTGTGGGACTACGCGCTCGGCCGCACGATGGGCGCGAAGTTCGCCGACACCGGCAAGCCGATCGCGTCGAGCCCGATGCACCAGGTCCTCATCGGTGACGGCGAGCAGCACCTGGCCGAGGCGCACCTGTGGCTGCGCCGCCAGATCGAGCTCGAGGCCAGCGACCCGCCGATCCTGCCGAAGAACGAGGTCGTCAAGAGCTGGAAGCTCGCCAAGGGCGCCATCTGCGAGCACGCCCACCAGGTCTCCCTGGCGGCGCTCAAGATGTGCGGTACGTCGGGTGCGCTGATGGGCAACGAGATCGGCCGAGCCGTCCGCGACACCGCCATGGGCCTGGTCCAGGCCTTCCCGGCCGAGCGCGGCAAGCTGGACCTGGCGAAGATGATTGTGGACGACGAGGGCTACGCGGGCCTCACGACCACCGACAGCTTCAAGAAGTAGGAGCAGCGTTGAGCACGAACCGCCTGGAACTGCCCGAGCCCGGCCAGCTGGTCGCGGGCACCTGGTCGGTGCCGACCGGCGCCCTCGACCTGAAGCTCGAGGACTCCTTCACCGGTACGACGGTCGGCGTGGCCGCCGAGTCCGACGCGGACTCGGTCGAGCGGGCCGCGGCCGCCGCGTGGGCGGCGTACGAGAACGGCAGCTGGCTGGAGCTCGGTCCCGAGGGGCGCGCGACGATCCTCGAGGCCGTCGCCGACGCGCTGGAGCCCGAGCTCGAGCGGCTGTGCGCGCTGGAGTCCTTCGCGACCGGCGTGCCGGTCCGGCAGACCTCGATCGTCGGCATCATCGTGCCCGGCGCGTTCCGGCTCGCCGCCGGCATGCTCCGCGCCGGCGTGCTGTCCGACCAGCTCACCTCCGACGCGGGCTACACCGTCGAGGTGCACCGCCTCCCGCTCGGCCCGGCCCTGTGCCTGGTGCCGTGGAACGCGCCGGCCCCGATGGCGGCCCACAAGGTCGCCAGCGCGCTGGCCGCCGGCGCCCCGGTGATCCTCAAGCCGAGCGAGTACGCGCCGTACGGCACCTCGGAGCTGGCCCGCGTGATCGGTCGCGTGCTCGCCGAGCACGACGTCGACCCGGGCGTCTTCCAGCTCGTGCAGGGCGGCTCGTCCGTCGGTGGCCGGCTGGTGCGCGACGCGCGGATCCGCGCGGTCTCGTTCACCGGTGGTGCGATGGGCGGCAAGGCCGTCGCTGCGGCCTGCGCCGAGGACTTCACCGCGCTGCAGCTCGAGCTCGGCGGCAACAACCCGCTCGTGATCATGCCCGACGCCGACCCGGCCGCCGCCGCACGCGCTGCTGCCGATCTGCTCACGACGCTCAACGGCCAGTGGTGCCGCGCGCTCGGGCGTCTGGTGCTGCCTGCCGCCATCGCCGACGAGGTCGTCGAGCTGACGCTGGAGCGGCTGGCCGCGCTGAACGTCGGCGACCCGCTCGACCCCGAGACCGACCTCGGCCCGATCGTGCACTCCGGCCACCTGGCCCGGCTGCGCGAGGAGATCGGCACCCGCGAGGGCGCCGGCGGCGTCGCGCACTCCAGCACCGTGCTGCCCGACGGCCCGGGCGCGTTCCTCGCGCCGACGCTGCTCACCGGCGTCCCGTCGGACGCCGCGACCGAGGAGATGTTCGGCCCGGTCGCGACCGTGCACACCTACGAGACCGAGGACGAGGCGCTCGCGCTGGCCAACGGCACGCCGTTCGGCCTCGAGGGGTACGTCGTCGGCGCCGACACCGACCGCGCCCTGGCGCTGGCCCGCAAGGTCCGCGCCGGCGAGGTCAAGGTCAACGGCTCGACGATCATGAGCCTGCACCTGATGTCGCCGCGTCCGGCCTGGGGCTTCTCCGGCCTGGGCGAGGAGGGCACGGTCGAGACGATCCGCATCTTCACCGGCGCGCGCGTCGTCGGCGTCGAGGGCATGACGGCTCTGCACGGCCGATGAGCAGCCAGCGCTTCCGGGAGATCCTGGCCGGGCCCGACCTGGTCCACTTCCCGGGCGTGTACGACGCGGTCAGCGCGCGCCTCGCGGCGCGCGCCGGTGTCGTCGGCGCGCACCTGTCCGGGGCGGTCGCCTCGGCGGTGCAGCTCGGGCTGCCCGACCTCGGCTACGTGCACGCGACCGACATCGTCCGGGTCGCGCAGACCGTCGTACCGGCGCTCGACGGCCTGCCGCTGCTGGCCGACGCCGACACCGGCTACGGCAATGCGCTCCAGGCCCGCGCCACCGCGCGCGCCTATGCCGCCGCCGGCATCGGCGGGCTGCACCTCGAGGACCAGGTCGCGCCGAAGCGCTGCGGCCACCTCGCCGGCAAGCAGGTCATCGACGTGGACGAGGCCGTGGCCCGCGTACGCGCGATGGTCGAGGCCCGCCCAGGGGACGGCGACAGCGGCATCGTGGTCGTCGCCCGCACCGACGCGCTCAGCGTCGAGGGCATCGGCTCGGCCATCGAGCGCTGCGCCGGGTTCGCCGAGGCCGGCGCCGACGCGGTCTTCGTCGAGGGCGCCGACGTCGAGGACATCGCCCGCGTCGTCGAGGCCGTCGAGAACTGCCCGCCGATGGTGTTCAACCGGTCCGAGGCCGCCGGCAACGGCGCCGCCCCCGACTGGACCGCGCTGCAGGACCTCGGCGTCCGCGTCGTGATCCACCCCGTGTCCGCGCTGCTCGCCGCCGCGCAGGCGCAGGCCGCCGTGTACGCCGCCGTCGCGGCCCACGGGGACGCCGGGCAGACCGCCCGGATGGGCTGGGGCGAGCTCACCGAGCTGCTCGGCCTTCCCGACCTCCTCACCCTCGAGCAGCGGTACGCCGCAGGAGATCCCTCATGACTCACGTCCTTGTTGCAGGTGCCGGCCCCGTCGGCATGACCGCGGCGCTGCTGATGGCGCGCGGTGGCGTGCAGGTCACCGTGCTCGAGGCCGGCGAGTCGCTGGCCGGTGAGTCGCGGGCGTCGACGTTCCACCCGCCGAGCCTGGAGATGCTCGACGACCTCGGCGTGCTCGAGCCCGTCATGGAGCGAGGCCTGGTGTCGACCGGGTTCCAGTACCGCGACCGTCGTACCGGCCCGATCGCCGACCTCGACCTCGGCGTGCTGTCCGAGGACACCCGCTTCCCGTTCCGCGTCCAGCTCGAGCAGTCGAAGCTGACGCCGATCGTGCTCGAGATCCTCCAGGGCATGGACAACGTGACGGTCCACTTCGGCCAGCGCGTCGTGCAGGCCGAGACCGACGGCACGACCGCGACCGTGACCACCGAGGCCGGCGACACGTTCACCGCCGACTGGGTGCTCGGTGCCGACGGTGCGAACTCGCAGGTGCGCCAGACCGCCGGCTTCACGTTCGAGGGGATGACCTACCCCGAGCGGTTCCTGGTCGCCTCGACCACCGAGGACCTCGAGTCGATCCTGCCGGGCATCTCGGCGGTCAACTACGTCTTCGACCCGACCGAGTGGCTGGTGCTGCTGCGCACGCCGGAGCACTGGCGGGTGCTGTTCCCGACCGACCCGGAGACCCCGGACGAGGTCGAGAGCGACCCGGCCCGGGTCCAGGAGCGGATGCGCGGCGTGGCCGACCTCGGTCGCGACTGGGACGTCCTGCACACCACGCTCTACCGCGTGCACCAGCGCGTCGCCGACACGTTCCGCAAGGGCCGGCTGCTGCTCATGGGCGACGCCGCGCACATCAACAACCCGCTGGGCGGGATGGGCATGAACAGCGGTCTCCACGACGCGTACGTCGAGACCAAGGCCCTGCTCGCGCTGATCCAGGGCGAGGGCACGCTCGAGGAGCTGGACGAGGCGTGCGAGGCGCGCCGCCAGGTCGCGCTGTCGTACGTCAAGACGATCACCCACGACAACTGGGAGAAGCTGCGCCAGGACGACCCCGAGGCGATCAAGGCGTACCACGACGAGCTGCGTGAGCTGGCCGCCGACCGCGAACGGATGCGCAAGCACCTGCTCAACACCTCGATGATCAACTCGCTGCGCGGTGTCGGCGTCGTCGACATGGTCGGCGTCAAGGCGCAGGGATGACCATCCAGCGGGAGAACCCGGCGCGCACCGACGAGCTCGTCGGCAGCATCGTCGCGGCCACCCCGTCGGAGGTCGACCTCGTCGTCGCCAACGCCCGCAAGGCGCAGCCCGAGTGGGCGGCGCTCGACGTGGACTCGCGGGCGACCGCGGTCCGCACCGGCGCCGAGCGGATCGTCGCCGAGGTCGACCAGCTCGCGGAGCTGATGGCCCGCGAGACCGGCAAGGTGCTGGGGGACTGCCGCGGCGAGCTGCTGTTCTCCGCGTCCGTGCTGCGCTGGGCCGCGGACCGCGCGCCCGCGCTGCTCGCCGACCACGTGATCGACGACGACGCCGGCCGGCTGCTGATGCGCCGCCGTCCGTACGGCGTGGTCGCGGCGGTGACGCCGTGGAACGCGCCGGTCATCCTGGCGGTCCTCAAGCTCGGCCCGGCCCTGGTCGCCGGCAACGCCGTCATCGTGAAGCCGTCGCCGTTCGCGCCGTTCGCGATCGCCCGCGTGGTCGAGCTGCTCGGCGGATGGATGCCCGACGGCACGGTCCAGGTCGTGCAGGGCGAGGCCGAGACCGCGACCGCGCTGGTCGGCCACGCGGGTGTCGACCGGGTCGCGTTCACCGGCGGCGAGAACGCCGGCCGCGCGCTGGCCGCGATCGCCGGCCAGGCGCTGACGCCGGCGCTGATGGAGCTCGGCGGCAACGACCCGGCGATCCTCCTCGACGACGCCGAGCTCGGCCCCGACGCGATGGACCGCCTGGTGATGGCGAGCTTCGCCACCTCCGGCCAGGTGTGCATGGCGGTCAAGCGCCTGTTCGTCCCGCGCCGCCGCTACGACGAGGTCGTCGACGCCTACCGCGCGGCGGCCGACCGCGTGCTGCGCATCGGCGACCCGCTGTTCGACGGCGTCACCCTCGGCCCGGTCGTGACCGCGGCGTCGGCGACGCGGGTGCGGGGGATGGTCGAGGATGCCGTCGCGTCCGGAGCCGAGGCGATGCTGCTCGGCGAGAGCGACGCGCACACCGACCTCGGTCGCGGGCACTTCCTGCGGCCGACGCTGGTGCTGGGCGCGTCCGACTCCGACCGGCTGGTCAACGAGGAGCAGTTCGGCCCGACCGTCCCGCTGCTGGCCTACGACACGCTCGACGAGGCCGTCGCCCGGGCCAACGCCGGCGACCTCGGCCTCGGCGCCTCGGTGTGGTCGGCCGACGAGGACCGCGCGTTCGCCGTCGCGACGCGGCTCGAGGCGGGCTTCACCTTCGTCAACACCCACAACCGCACGGGCATGGCGCTGCGAGCGCCGTTCGGTGGGATCAAGCGCTCCGGCTGGGGCCGGGAGTACGGCGACGAGGGACTCGTCGAGCACACTCAGACGTGTGTCGTGCATGCCCCCGGCGCGTTCCGTCCGGGCGGGTCCGGGCTCGGGGCAGCTGCTTACCCCGTCTGACCTTCCGTTGCGACGTACATCATATATACTTCGGTCCACCCGACCCGAGCGAGGAGCACGATGAGCCAGACCCTGAAGTCCGTGCGGGAGTTCTACGACGAGGCGCCGCCGACCGACATCACGGAGATCTTCGGCACCTGGATGGAGCTCGTCGACGGCCTCAAGGCGAAGGTCGCGGACCGCTTCGACCTCACGCGGGACCCCTCCAGCGACGTCCTCGAGAGCTTCGGCGGCGAGAACGGCGGCCCGACCGGCCGGATCCGTGCGTACGCCGGCCCGGAGATCGACTGGATGGTGCACTCCTACATGGAGAACGCCAAGGTCGGCTTCGCGAACATCCACCTGACGATCTGGCTCGGCCCGCAGGTGAAGGTGCCGCACTTCGGTCTCGCGCTCGGCGCGTTCCCGCAGGCCTGGATCTTCGTCGACTCCGTGCCGCGGACCAACCTGCTCACCGACACCGACTCGTTCGACCGGTACTACGGCCCGCTCAACTCCGAGTGGGAGCAGGTCCAGCAGGAGAACGACTTCCTCTCCCCGTTCGTCAGCCGCAGCGGCTTCGTCCGCGCGAGCCTGTCGCCGATGGCGCACGCCTACACCGCGCCGACCGACGGCCGCACCACCGACGTGGTCACCAAGCTCGCGACCGACCACCTCGACCGCTGGCTGCGCTGGGTCGACGAGGCCGAGCGGGTGCCGGTCGAGGAGCAGGCCGCGCTGGCCGCCGACGACCTCGCGACCCGTCGCAACATCGCCGACCGCGACCCGGCCAACGAGATGGGCGACCGGTTCTTCGGCAAGGACCTCACCAACACCCTGGTCCGTGCCCTCTGGGGTGGCGACCGCCAGCTCCCGCGCGCCCACGAGCAGGGCTGACATGGCCCTGGTCCGAAGCCTGCGCGCCGCCGTGCGCATCCCGGGTGCGGAGGCGCCGTACGACACGGCGCACCTGACCGTGCGCTACCCGGCCCGGCCCCCGCAGGACTCCGTCGAGGAGATGAGCGGGATGCTGCAGGCCGACCCGGAGGGCGCGCCCTTCCCGGTCGTGGTGCTCGTGTCCGGCGTCAACGTCGCGGCCGACTCCTACCGCTGGCTGGCCTTCGAGCTGGTCGAGGCGGGCTTCGTCGTCGTCGGCTACGACTGGGTCGGGGAGCTGTTCCCGGGCCAGTACGGCCTGACGCCGGGCGTCGACATCGTCGCCGCCGGCCCGGACCACTACGGCGAGCGGCCGACGAGCCCGGCGCTGGCGCCGGTGCTCGAGGCGGTCGCCGCGCTCAACGAGTCCGGCCAGCTGGCCGGTCTGCTCGACCTCGAGAACGTCGCGCTCTTCGGCCACTCCGCCGGCGGCACCGTGGTGCTGCAGTCGTCGCGACCGAGCTGGTTCCCGAACGTGCGGGCCGTCGTCACCTACGGCGCCCACACCATGGCCTCGCAGATGCTCGGCTACCCGCCGGGCATGCTGCTGCCGGTCCCCGTCGGCGCGCCGACCATGCTGATCGCCGGCACGAACGACGGCGTCGTCGCCGCCAGCGCGATCCGCTACGGCGAGGACCCGTCCTCGCCCGACCACAACCCGATCGAGCGCACCTGGCGCGAGGCGCTGCCCGAGACCACCGAGTCCTGGCTGGTGAAGCTCGCCGACGCCGGGCACCTGCTGGCCGCCTACCCGGAGGACCCGTCCACCGCGCGTGGCTTCCTCGAGACGCCCACCGACGCCGACCCGGAGCGGTTGCGCGCGGTGCTCTCGGACGTCGTCATCACCTTCCTCAAGGCTCACCTCGCCGGCGACCCGGCTGCCAAGGACCGGCTGGCGAGCCTTGCCGAGAACCACCCGACCGACATCGCCGACGTACGTCGTCGCTAGGAGGAGACCCATGTTCAAGAACTTCTGGTACGCCGTCGAGTTCAGTGACGACGTCAAGCCGGGCAAGCCGATGAAGGTCAAGGTCCTCGGTCAGCAGCTGGTGCTCTACCGCAAGACCAGCGACAACTCCGTGGTCGCGATGTCGGACCTCTGCGTGCACCGCGGTGCCGCGCTGTCCGGCGGCACGATCAAGGACGACTGCATCGTCTGTCCGTACCACGGCTGGGAGTACAAGCCGAACGGCGAGGTGCAGAAGATCCCCGCGCACCCCGACAAGGGCATCCCGCGCAAGGCGCGCATCGACTCCTACCCGGTGGTCGAGAAGTACATGTTCGTGTGGGTCTACATGGGCGACCTCCCCGAGGAGGAGCGGCCGCCGATCCCGGACTGGTCCGACATCGACGACACCGAGACCTACCGCGCCGTCACCGGCTCCTTCCTCTGGAAGTCCAACTACGAGCGCATCCTCGAGAACGGCGTCGACGTCGCGCACACGCCGTTCGTGCACGGCGGCGTCTTCGGCAACCGCGAGAAGCCCGAGGTGCCGGAGTTCGAGATCGACAGCTCGCCGTGGCACTGCAAGGTCTCGGTCGTGCTCAACCCGCCGAACTCCAAGGGCATCTGGGGCATGCTCAACCCCAACAAGACCAAGAACCTCAAGGAGCGCCCGCCGGTCCCGGTCTCGACGACCTGGTACCTGCCGAACCTCCTGCTGCTCGACGTCGGCACGCCGATGGGCCAGCTCAAGATCTTCGACGTGAACATCCCGATCGACGAGGAGACCACGCTGGTCAAGTTCGTCGCGCTGCGCACGTTCTTCAAGGGCAAGTGGGCCGACGGCGACGCCCGCCGCCGCGTGTTCAAGGTCCTCTACGAGGACCAGGCCGTGGTCGACGAGGTTCGCCCGGAGCTGCTGCCGTTCGACCTCTCGGACGAGCTCCACGTGAAGAGCGACATCAACGCGGTGCTCTACCGCCGTCGCCGCCAGGAGCTCATCGACGCCGGCTGGAGCGTCGAGGGCAACACGATCGTGGGCGAGGGCCCGGCGCGGGTCGAGGCGCGGGTCATCCCGTCGCCGATCCGCAAGGAGGTCCCCGAGCTCGCCAGCGCGTGGAACTTCAAGGAGGTCCGCAGCCGGCAGATCAAGTCCGGCATCGACGAGCGCGAGGCGCGCGGCGACGTACCCCGCACCGACAGCACGTCTTCTTCCAACGGCTCGACCATCGAGGAGATCAAGGCATGACCAGCCTGTCCGGAACCCTGTGCCACGGCACGCTCGACACGATCGTCGAGCGGGGCAACCTCACCGAGGTGACGTCCGCCGACGGCGGCCCGCTCATCGAGCTGGTGTCGGAGGCCTTCGGCCCGGTCGGTGAGGCCCGCGTCTTCTCCGGCGAGCGGGTCGCCAAGGCCGTGTACGTCGGCCTCGCGGTCCCGGCGATCGGCCTCGACAGCCACATGGTCTTCGCGTTCAGCCCGGCCGGCGTCCCGGTCCCGCACTTCACGCTGGACTCGGTGTTCGGCCAGGGCACCTACGCCTTCCACCTCGACCTGATCCCGCGGGTCGACATCGGCACGCACCTGTCGTACCTCGACTGGGCGCACACCCCGCTGGACGCGACGTTCGACGAGGTCACCAGCCGACCCGGCCTGACCAAGACCGCGATCGGTCCGCGCCAGTTCTCGCTGATGTCGCCGTGGATGCTGGTGCAGCGCGCCGACGAGGAGGCCTTCCGCGGTATGGACGGCGCCGTGAAGTCGTACCTCGACCACTGGTTCAGCCTGGTCGAGGGTGAGGTTCCGGACGCCGTCCTCGCGGACGTGTCGGACACCGACCTCCCGACCCGCGACGAGCGCAACCGCGCGCTGGTCTTCAGCCCCGACGTCGACAAGGTCTGGGCCCAGGTGGAGCAGCTCATCGGCGCCGAGCAGACCGAGGCCGTGCGCACCCTCCTCCTCGACAACACGCTGCCCCAGGTCCCGGGCAAGGCGGTGACCGCATGAGCAACGCCGAGACCAGCGAGTGGCAGAAGCGCATCGAGGGGGAGTGGCACGGTCGTCCGGGCCTCTTCGACGCCGAGGGCAACCACGTCGGCTTCGAGCGCGTCGACCGCGCGAGCGTCGTCGAGGACGGCGTCTCCCGCTACTGGATGCACACCTCGCTCGAGGGTGCGGGTCCGCTGCGCAACCGCTTCGAGCTGGGCGCGCACTTCGACTTCGGCATCGTCGACTCCGACCAGAACCGTGTCTACTGCGGCCCTGACTTCTACGGCACCGGCCAGCCCTACGGCCTGTTCGTCGAGGCCAACTACTACTCGCCCGGCTGGCAGGCGGACCTCCGCACCTGGAACCAGGTGCTGCCCGACGGCGAGACCCAGGTCTACTCCTCGGTGCTGCACGACGGCTGGGCCGTGTGCGCGGTGTTCAACGGCATCTACAAGCGCACGTTCGACCACAAGACCAACCCGGAGACGCAGAAGTTCGTCGACGAGTGGATCGCGCTCGAGACCGAGCGCGGCTCGCGCCCGCAGGTGCTGCCGACCAAGGAGAAGGGCGCCTGGAAGGGCGAGCTCTTCCTCAACCCGGTCGACCAGAGCGACGCCGGCAAGGTCGACGTCGTCATCGAGCACGACCCGCTGTCGCTGCGTCGCGCCCGCCAGCAGATCACCTGGAGCGGCGACCTCGAGCGCAGCTACGGCTTCGAGCGGCTCCGCGACGGCGCCCGCACGCAGTACGAAGGCCCGGACGTCTGGGGCAACGCGATCTCCTACGGCCGCGCGCTCTTCACGACGCAGCACATCATGAACGCCGACTCGCGTGGCGTGGAGAAGATCCGCGGCCGTGAGGTGCTCATCGACGCCGACACCCGCGAGCTCGCGGTCGTCTGGCAGCTGATGAGCGGCGAGACCACCACGCACTTCGTGCACGGTCTGCTGACCTGGGAGAGCGCGTGAGCGCCGGCCAAGGCCGCGTCGTCGTCATCACCGGCGGCACTCGCGGCATCGGCCTCGGCCTGGCGCGCGAGCTCCTGGCGCGCGACTGCCGGGTCGTGATCTGCGGCCGCTCGGAGGCCGCTGTCACCAAGGCGCTCGGCGAGCTGGACGCCGGCATCAAGGCGACCGGCATCCCCGCGGACGTCACGTCCCGGGAGTCGGTGCAGGCACTCTGGGACCACGCGGTGGCGACGTACGGCCACGTGGACATCTGGATCAACAACGCCGGCATCTCCGCGCCGCGCCGCCCGCTGACCGAGGTGTCGCAGGACACCGTCGCGTCCGTGGTCGCGACGAACCTGTTCGGCGCCACCAACGGCAGCGTGGTCGCGATGGCCGGACTGCAGCAGCAGGCGGCCGGCGGCTGGATCTGGAACATGGAGGGCTTCGGCTCGACCGGCCAGGTGCAGCCCGGGATGGCGGCGTACGGCGCCTCGAAGCGGGCCGTGACCTACCTGACCGAGACGCTGGTCAAGGAGGCCAAGGACACCAACGTGAAGGTCGGCTTCCTGTCGCCCGGCATCGTGGCGACCGACCTGCTGATGGACGACTACGACGGTCAGCCCGAGGCGATGGAGAAGGCGAAGAAGATCTTCAACATCCTCGGTGACCGCGTCGAGACCGTGACGCCGTACCTCGCCGACGGCGTGCTCGCCGCGACGAAGTCCGGCAGCCGCGTCGCCTGGCTGACCAAGGCCAAGGCGATGGGACGGTTCGCGACCGCGGGCTTCAAGAAGCGTGACATCTTCGCTGAGGGTGCTGCCTGATGGCGGTCGATCCCTGCACGGAGTACGGCCTGGCGCTCGCCATCGAGGACTTCGTCCCGGTGCTGCTCGCCGGCTCCGGGTCCGTGGTGCTCGCGCAGGCCGCCGGCCGGGTGCTGCCCGCCGTCCGCATCCCCGCGCTGCTCGCCGGCATGCTGGTCACCCTGGGTGGCTTCTGCAAGGCGCTCTGGAAGACCCTCGTCGCGGCCGAGCCGTGCCGTGACTACCCGTTCCTCGAGGGCATGCTGTTCCCGTGCCTGGCCTTCGGCTTCGCGGGCATCGCCTGCGCGCTGGTCGGCGTGTGGCGCGGCCAGCAGGTGCCGTGGTGGCCGTTCCTGGTCGTCCCCGGCGTCGGCGCCGTCGTGGCGCTGTCGGTGGGGGACACCTGGCCGCTGCTGGTCGTCGCCGCCATCGGTGCGGTGTTCGTCGGCATCCTCGGGATCCGGCTCTCACGCCGCTACGGCTTCACCGCCGGCATCGCCTTCTACGTGGTCTACATCGTCGGCACGCTCGTGCTGCCGCCGCTGGCCGCCCGGCCGCACCAGTCGGAGGAGGTGCAGTGGGCGGAGCAGCTGACGAACTCCGTCGTCCAGCTGTGCTTCCTGCTCGGCGCGATCGGCATCCGGAGGCGCGTGACGCAGACCGACGCCCCCACTCCCGTCGACGCAGGAGCTCGTACGTGACCGACCGCCTCGGCTACCGCCGCAAGTTCGGCGTGATCGCCCCGAGCACGAACACCATCGTGCAGCCCGAGTTCGACATGATGCGGGTCCCCGGCGTCACCTCGCACTACGGCCGGATCCTGATCCGGGACGGCCGGATCGGCGACGACGAGGGCATGGAGGCGCTGCTCGAGCAGATCCGCGCGTCCATGGCCGACTGCGTCGAGGGCATCATGACCATGCAGCCCGACTACATGGTCATGGGCATGAGCGCCGAGACGTTCTGGGACGGCGTCGAGGGCAACCGGCAGTTCGTCGCACAGATCAAGGAGCTGTCCGGCGGTCTCGACGTCGCGACCGGCGCCGAGGCCTGCGAGCGGGCGCTGAAGCTCTTCGGTGCCAAGAAGATCGGCGTGGTCACGCCGTACACGCCCATCGGCGACGCGAACGTCCGCAAGTTCTTCACTGAGCTCGGCTTCGAGGTCGGCAAGATCAAGGGGCTGGCCTGCGAGAGCGCGGTCGCGATCGCGCACGTGTCGGAGCAGACCCTGCGCGAGGCGATCATCGAGGTCAACGAGCCCGACGTCGACGCGATCGTGCAGTGCGGCACCAACCTCTGCATGACCGAGCTCGCCGACGAGGCCGAGCGCTGGCTGGGCAAGCCGGTGATCGCGATCAACGCCGCCACCTGGTGGATGGCGCTGCGCGACAACGGCATCGAGGAGAAGCTGTACGGGTACGGCTCGCTCCTGCGCGACCACTGAGTTCTAGGCTCGTCACGTGTACGCCGCGCTCTGGCGCCTGCTCCCTGGCCCTGTGTGGCTGAAGGTGGTCGAGGCGCTCGTCCTGGTCGGTCTCGTCCTGTGGGTGCTGCTCGCCCTGGTCTTCCCGGCCGTCGAGCCGCTGCTGCCGTTCGACCGCATCGCGGTGGGGGACTAGGTCTGCTGCTCGTGGGGTAGGACGGACCCATGACGTACTGGATCATCGCCGCCGTCATCGTCGCCGCGCTCCTCCTCGCGCTCGCGTGGTGGAGCAGCGGGCGGTCTCGTGGTCGTGCTGCCCGTCCTGACGCGGCCTCCGAGAACGACCGCAGCCGGGGCAACCTGTACGACCGCGGCACCATGTAGCGTCCCTCCCGTGCCGGATCTCCAAGCCCGCCTGCGCGAGGACCTCACCACCGCGCTGCGCGCCCGCGACCGGGTGACCGCAGGGGTGCTGCGCACCGCGCTCTCCGCCATCGCGAACGCCGAGGCCCAGCCCGCGCCTGCCGACACTCCCGTGAGCCTGCGAACCGAGGGCGTCATCGCCGGCGCTGCCACCGGCCTCGGCGCCGCCGATGTCGCTCGCCGCGAGCTCACCGCCGCCGACGTGCGCACGATCGTCGCCGGGGAGCGCGACGAGCGGCTCGCCTCCGCTGCCGACCTCGACGCGCGCGGTGCCGCCGAGGCGGCTGCGGCGCTGCGTACCGAGGCGGCGTTGCTCGACCAGTACCTGGACTGACCGGCCGCCGGGCACGGTGGTTGAGGAAGGCGCGCTGGCGCCTGTCCCGAAACCACCTGCCTGTGCTCGATCTTCGGCGTCCTTCCGGCGCTCGATTGTCTGTCCCGGCCGGTGGCCGTCAAGGGTTCCCTTCGGCGGCTTCGCCGCCCTTGACCGCCACCGCCCGGAACAGAAGAACGCACCTATCGGAATGACGCCGACCCGTGGTCGGCAGGCGTCGGTGGTAGAGGCGAGCGCGCTGCCGCCTGTCTCGAAATCACCAGATCGTCGTGGTCTCTTTCAGCGGTGACCACAGCGGTCGAACACGGCGGACCCGCAAGCCGGCGACGCGCCGCCACTACCTACGGGTGACCACAGACCGCGGTGACCACGTATTCCGTCAACCGCTACCGCAACCCACCGGGAACCCGAAGGTAAAATCTCAAGAGAGTTCTCCACATCCCTGCCATACAAGGGGATTCTCGGGTCTGACTGTCGGTGGTCGGTGCTTGGGTTGAACCATGACAGCGATCGCCACTCCGAGACACCGAGTGTCGGTGGCGACCGCGCACGTCCAGTCGGAGCTCGACGCCGTTGCCGACGCATCGGTGTGGTCGATGGACGCCGCGGAGACCGCTGACACCCTGGTCGCGCTGACCCGCGTCGAGGCCAAGCTGGCCGAGCTGAAGGCACGCGTGGCTGCGCATGCCGATGACCTGCGCGTCGGGCAGGAGGTCGGCGCTTCATCTGCGGCGAGCTGGCTGGCGCACACCACGAGGACCACCCGGCCGGCGGCGGCCGGCACCGTGAGACTCGGCCATGCGCTCGAGGAGCACCCGCAGACCCGGGACGCGCTGGCCCACGGCGAGGTGCTGCTGGAGCAGGCACGGGTGATCGTGCACGCCGTCGACCAGCTCCCCGACGACATCGACCGCGCCCTCGTCGCCAAAGCCGAAGCCCAGCTGGTCGCCGAAGCAGCCCACCACGACGCGAAAGCCCTCCGCATCCTGGGCAAGCACCTGTTCGAGGTCATCGCCCCTGACGAGGCCGACGCCCGTGAAGCCGCGATCCTCGAGGCCGAGGAGAAGACCGCCGCCAAGGCGTGTCACCTGTCGATGTACGACGACGGGCACGGCAAGACCCACGGCCGGTTCACCCTCCCCACCGCGGTCGAGGGCGCGCTGCTGCGCAAGATCCTGATGGCGATCGCCGCACCCAAGCACCAGCACGCTGTCGAGGGCGCTGGTGTCGAGCGGCCGGCCACGCCTGAGGCGATGGGGCGGGCCCTGTGTGAGTTCATCACCCGATTCCCCAGAAACAAGCTGCCCAGGGCCGGCGGACTTCCCGCGACCCTGCTGGTCCTCATCGACGAGGACAGCCTGTTCGGCCGGGTCGAGAAGGCCGGGGTCCTCGACACCGGGGAGAAGGTCAGCCCCGGCATGGCCCGTCGCCTGCTGTGCGAGGCCGAGGTCATCCCCGTCGTCCTCGGCGGGGACTCCCAGCCCCTGGACGTCGGCCGGGCGCGGCGGCTGCACACCAAGGCCCAGCGGTACGCGATGCTCGTGCGCGACCGAGGCTGTCGCGCCGAGGGCTGCGACCGCACCCACACCCTGCAAGCCCACCATCAGACCCGATGGGTCGACGGCGGCGACACCAACGTCAAGGACGGCGTCACCCTGTGCCACTGGCACCACCAGCGTGCCCACGACGCCAGCTACGAGACGACCTACCGGCCCAATGGGGCAGTCACCTTCCATCGACGCCAATAGGTCTTGCAGCAGTGACCACAACGGTCGACCACGACGAACCCGCAAGCCGAGCAGCAACCGCAACCATCCCCCCGTAACCACAGACTGCGGTGACCCCGTATTCGAGAACCGAAGAACTGGTACCGCCCACGAGCCCGTAGGCCGCCCGGCCGCCGAAGTCTGCGCAGGCCGTCAGGCGCCGCGTCGCTCAGCTGCGCGGTGGTTTCGAGGCTCGCTCCGCTCGCACCTCAACCACCCTGAGCCAGCGCCGCGACGCCGGGACCATCCAGCTCGGGGAGCACCCCACTCCGCCCGGACACCGCGAGCAGCAACGACAGTGCCGGGCCGCGCACCTCGGGGCCGTCGCCGATGACCAGGTGCTCGTCCGTGGCGACGAGCTGGATGCCGGCGACCCGCTCCTTCGCGCCGCCGAAGGAGGCGGGCGTCCGAGTCTGCAGCTGCAGTGCGCGGAGCACCGCTTCGGACGAGTACTCGCGGACGATGCCCAAGGGACGTCGGACGTCCTCGCCGTGCACGACCTCCTCGACGAAGCGGGTGTCGAGCGAA
This sequence comes from Nocardioides sp. SR21, assembly GCF_022761125.1. Taxonomy (GTDB): domain Bacteria; phylum Actinomycetota; class Actinomycetes; order Propionibacteriales; family Nocardioidaceae; genus Nocardioides. The sequence continues at coordinate 240,692 of NZ_JAKWJR010000002.1, forward strand.
CCGGGAGGAGCAGATGTCCGCGACGCGACGGAGCGCAGCCGCTCGAGCGTGTCCGCGGGGGAGGGGCCTCGCTCACGCACGACCCCGCGCGCGTTCTGCCGGTCGAAGTCGAAGCCGGCGCGCGCGAGCCCCAGGAAGAAGCCGACCCTGGTGGTCCGCGCCGAGTCGACGAGGTGGGCCGCGACGTCGTGCACCGTCCAGCCGTCGCAGAGCGAGGGCTGATCCCACTGCTCGTCCGTGAGGCGGGAGAGATCCTCGATGAGGGCCGCACGCTCGGCGTGCACCAGGGGCCAGACGTAAGTCACGGGTGGGCAGACCGCGCGGACGCCGGCAACTCATCGACGTCAGTTCAGGTGGAGCGCCGAGCCGGTCATCAGCAGCACCGTGTAGAGGATGCCGACCGATGCCAGCACCACCGCGCTGCGGGCGAGGACCAGCTCCCAGGCGGCCGCGCCGTCAGTGATGATTGCTCGGCGGGCGAGCATGATGCTGGCCACGGCGGGCACGAGTGCGCCCAGCGTCCATCCGGTGATGAACGAGGCCAACCCGGTGTCCGGGACGTAGAAGGAGTTGAAGAGCGCCAACGCGCCGTTGGCCATCTGGTTGCTGGCCATCAGCACCAGCACTGCCAGGACGAAGGCGACCACCGCGCTCGATCCGGGGCGGAGCAGCTCCTCGGGGTGCCACCAGGACTTCCTGGTCAGATCGCTCATGTCCGGAGGGTACGCAGCGGGAGCGTCCGCCGGCTGACGAAGCGCCGCGGCACGCCGTCGACCGGATCCACGAACTCGATCTCGCTCGCGAGCAGCTGGAGCGGCCGGCTGAAGTCGTCGATCGAGACGTCGAGCTCGGTGGGGTAGAGCGGGTCGTCGACGATCGGGATGCCGAGATCGTTGAGGTGCACGCGGAGCTGGTGAGTGCGACCGGTGCGCGGCGACAGCCGGTAGACGGCCAGCGCGCCGTCGACCGACTCGAGCTCGACGAGCGTCTCGGCGTTGACCGGGGCGCCGGGCACCACCTCGGCGCGCATGACGCCGCGCTCCTTGCGGATGTGGTTGCGGACGGTGCGTGGCAGCGACAGGTCGTCGCGGAAGGGCGCGAGCGCGCGGTAGGTCTTCGTCACCGTGCCGTGCTCGAACATCGACTGGTACGGCCCGCGCCACCGGCGCGCGGTCGTCAGGACGAGCACGCCGGACGTGATCCGGTCCAGCCGGTGCACCGGCGAGAGCTCGGGGAGGTCGAGCTCGTCGCGCAGCCGGACGACGACGCTCTCGCGCACGTGCATGCCGCGCGGGATCGTCGAGAGGAACGGCGGCTTGTCCACGACCACGAGCCGCTCGTCGCGGTGCAGCACCGGGAGCGAGCCCGGCACCGGAGGTTCCTCACGCAGGTCCCGGTGGAACCACACGAACGTCTGGGGGACGTAGGGATCGTCCTCGCGGACCGGTCGCAGGTCGTCGTACACGAACCGCTCGGCCTCGAGCATCCCGCCGATGTCGACGCCGGCCTTCAGCCGGTCACGCAACCAGGCGCCCATCGTGGGCCACGGGGCCGGCTGGTGGTGGTCCAGCGTGCGGACCCAGGCGGCGTTCAGCCCGTGGCGCTGGGGCAACGGGGAGCGGGGCGGCACCCGCCGATGCTAGGTCAGGACGTCGGGCGGACCGGCGGTCGGGCCGCGGCGCTCGACGAGCTGGGTGCCGATCACCAGCCGCTCGCTGGAGCCCCAGCGCGGGTGGCAGGTCACCAGCGTCATGGTGCGCTGCTCGGCCTCTTCGCCGGGGTGACCGGCGACGGGGTCGAGGACCTCGGTCGCGCTCGGGGCGAGGATCCGCTCCCACGTCACCTGGTAGGTCAGCCAGCCGTCGACGGTCTCGACGACGACGGTGTCGCCGACCTCGAGCCGGTCGAGGTTCGCGAACGGCTCGCCGTGCGTCGAGCGATGACCGGCGACCGCGAAGTTGCCGACCTGGCCCGGCATGGCCGTGCCGGGGAAGTGGCCGGGACCCTTCGCGAGGTCGTCGTCGGTGACGCCCTCGACGATGACCCACTCCCAGTCCTGGCCGAGCGCGGGGATGTGCAACACGCCGAGGCCGTCGCCGGACTCCGGCTTCTCAGCCGCGTCCTTGCCGCCGTTCTTCTTGACGTGCTCCTTCTCGGCGTGGAAGTCGTCGAGGAGGCTGTCCTGCGCCTGAGCGGTCTGGTGGTTCGTCCAGACCAACAGGTAGAAGACGAACGCCGCGAGGATCACTCCGGCGGTGATCGCGAGCTCCGCGCCGAGACGGATCGTGAACCGAAGTGCGGATCCGACCCCCGAAGTCATGGCAAGGAATATATCATCGCGTCATTGCGGTGCCCCGGTTCCGCTCCCACGCCTGCCGAACCCCATGGAGGATGCCCGCATGAGGACTGCTCGCACCGCCGCTGCGCTGCTGCTGGTCGGCGTGACCGCGGGCGCCGGAGTGGTTATCGCCGCGCAGCCGGGTGCGGCCGCCGCCGCGCCGACGGGCGGCTGCTGGACCTACGTCCCCGAGCCGTACGCCGACGTCTCCACCGGGCTCGAGCCGTGGACCGTCGAGGACGGCCAGATCCTCATGGGCACCACCGGCGCGACCACGACCGGCGGTACCCGCGAGGTCGTCATCGGCCTGTCCAGCGGCCCGGTCGTCTCCGACCTGCCTGCGGTGGGCACCGCGTCCTTCCTCATCGAGGTCGACGGCGCACCGGTCGAGACCCCGCTCACGACGGAGTACGCCGCCGAGGCCGGCGAGCCGGTCCGCGACGTCGTCGTGCGGGGCGAGATCCCGGTGGGCGCCGCGGGCGACCACGTGGTCCGGCTCGCGTCGGTCACGTTCGACGTACCGGCCGAGGGCGTCGCGGTCACCTGCAACGGCCAGACCGAGGGCGTGCCCGGGGGCGCGAACCCGGCGACCGAGCCGCTCCCGACCGACGTCACCGCCCCGTTCACCGTGGTCGGCGGATCCGCCGCCGAGGTCACGCGCGTGGTCGGACAGAAGGTCACGACCGCCGCGCGGGCCGGCAACGAGGTCGTCGTCGACGTCACGGGCTTCCCGAGCTCGGCGCCGTCCGTCGCGCGCCTGTGCGACGAGGACGCCTGCGGCCGCGACGTCCGCGTCTGGATCGGCCAGGACGGCACCGGCCGCGCCGAGCTGTCCGTCCCGGACGACCTCGCCGCCGGCGACGGCAGGGTCGAGGTCACCGACGGCGCGACGAGCGCGAGCGCGGAGATCACGCTGCTCGGCGAGCCCGCGCTGGCCGCCGCCGAGGAGCCCGGCACCGACACCACCTCGGTCGACGTCACCGGCACGAGCTTCGACCCGGAGAAGAAGGTCACCGTCCGCGGCTACGACGCCGACGGAGAGCCGACGTCCGACCAGGCGGTCACCGCGACGCCTGACGGCGCCGGCGGCTTCACCGCGACGTTCGTCGTCAGCGACCCGGCCACCGAGACCATCACCGCGACCCAGGCCGGCGGCGTGCTGAGCGCCAGCTACGCGTTCTCCGGTCAGATCGGCACGACGCCCGTCGACCCGGTCGACCCACCGGTCGTCGTGCCGCCGGTCGTCCCGCCGGTCGAGGAGCCGATCGAGCCGCCGGTCGACATCCCGCCGCCGACCGACATCCCCATCGACGAGGTCCCGGGCGAGGAGCCCCCGGTGGTCGCGCCGGTCGACGAGGAGCAGCTGACGGTCACCGAGGCCCGCCTCGCCGGCAACGCCACGCTGGCCGAGCTGTTCGGCGGTGCGGTCCGCCGTGACCTCCTGTTCCTGGTCACCAACGTCGGCGAGTCCACGGTCGAGAACCCGGTCGTCCGGGTCTCGGTCGGCCGCTCCACCGACCTCGAGCCCGAGATCGTCGCCGCCGAGGTCGGCGTGCTCGACCCCGGCGACGAGGCCGTCGTGACGGTGCCGCTCGAGCTGCCGATGGCGGCGTTCGGCACGTACCACGTGGTCGGCCAGGTCGGGGACAGCGAGACCGGGTCCTTCGACCTCGAGTGGACCACCTACCCGTGGGGCCTGTTCGCGCTCAACGCGCTCGGCGCGATCCTCATCGTCTGGGGTGTACGCCGCCGCCTGGAGGCCAAGCGCCCGGCGCCGTACAGCCCGGCGATCGCCGCCACCGGGGACGACTCGGTCGTCGACCTGGCGGCCGCCGCGAACTGGTGGGCGTACCGCGACGGCACCCTCCCGATCACCGGCGTGCCGATCGCGCCGCCGATGGAGCAGGTCCCGCTCGACGCCGTCGTGGACCTGGACGCAGCAGAGAAGTGGTGGGCGCGACGCGCTCCGGACAAGCCTTCCCAGGCTTCGTAGATATCGTATATTGTCTAGGAGTTGTGGTGTGGGGCACGTTGAGGACACAGGGGTGAGTCGCTCGTGACGGGCAAGCAGAACTGGTTCCGGGACCGGTCGGCGCTGGTGCGCCTCGGAGCGGTCGTGGGCGGTCTCGCCCTGGCGGTCGCGGGATGCGGCACGATGATGCCGGGCGGCAATACGTCGGGGCAGGACCTCGCGACCCAGGCCACCGCCGGCCCCGGCCCGGGCGTCAGCGACGACTCGGTCAAGGTCGTGTTCGTCGCCGTCGACCTCGACGCGATCAAGGAGTACACCGGCTTCAACACCGCCTCGGTCGGTGACCAGGAGGCGCAGGTCCAGGCCCTCGAGGACTGGGTGAACGACAACGGCGGCATCGACGGTCGCCAGTTGGACGCCGTCTTCCGGCTGTACGACGCCCAGGCGGACTCGCCGGCTGCCGAGGAGCAGCTGTGCAACCAGATCACCCAGGACGACCAGGCGTTCGCGGTCGTGATGACCGGGCAGTACCAGACCAACGCCCGGCCCTGCTACGCCGACCGGCAGACGCTCGTCCTCGACGCCTCGCTGTACGCGATGAGCACCGACTACCTCGAGAAGTACTCGCCGTACCTCTGGACCGCGAGCTTCCCGGAGTACGACTCGTTCGTCCGCTCGTACGTGACGGTGCTCGACGACCAGGGCTTCTTCGAGGGCGAGGAGGGCATCGGCGTCGTCGCCGCTGACTCCCCGGTCAACCGCGACACGATCGAGAACCTCGCCGTACCGCTGCTCAAGGAGCACGGCATCGAGCCCGAGATCGCGTGGGTCGACACCACCGACACCGGCACGCTCTTCCAGGGCCTCGAGCAGGGCGCGATCACGTTCCGCAGCAAGGGCATCGAGCGCGTGATGTTCCTCGGCGGCTCGCGGATGGCGTCGGTGTTCGCGACCGTCGCGGGCTCGCAGGACGGCTTCAAGCCGCGCTACGCGATCTCCAGCTTCGACAACCCGTCGTTCTTCGTGAACAACGACGAGACGATCCCGCCCGACACGATGAACGGGATGGTCGGCATCGGGTTCCACCCGCCGCAGGACGTCCCGGTCTCGCAGTTCCCGTTCCCGACCGGCGACGCCGAGACCGAGTGCCTCGACATCTACGGCGCCGCCGGCATCGAGTTCGAGTCGCGCGAGTCCGCCCGTGTGGCGCTGCCGTACTGCGACGCCGTCCGGCTGCTCAAGCTCGGCGGCGACGCCCTCGACGGCGAGCTCAACGCCGCCGCCTGGGCGCAGGCCGTGGACCGCGTCGGCGCCACCTTCCAGAGCGCGTCGGGCCCGGGCAACGCCCTCGGCGACGGCGGTCGCGCCGCGATCGGCAGCTACCGCGTGCTCAAGTTCGACGAGGCGCTGGGCAACTTCGTGTACGAGGGTGACGAGGTCCCGTTCGATGAGTGACGCCCCCGCGCTGAGCTGTACCGGCATCCGGGCCTCCTACGGCCCGGTGCAGGTGCTGTTCGACGCCGGTCTCACCGTCGGTGCGGGGGAGATGGTCGCGCTCCTCGGCCCGAACGGCGTCGGCAAGAGCACGCTGCTCAAGGTGATCGCGGGGCTGCTGAAGCCCGACGCCGGCACGGTGACGCTCGGCGGCATCGACGTCACCGGCTACAACACCCGCAAGCGGGTCGGCCTCGGGCTGTGCCAGGTCGTCGGGCAGGCGACGTTCCCGTCGCTCACCGTGACCGAGAACCTCACGATGCACGGCTACGCCACGTCCGACAAGCGCTGGACGAAGGACGCCGTCGAGGCCGCGCTGTCGGTGTTCCCCCGGCTGCACGCGCGCCGCAACCAGCCCGCCTCGAACCTCTCCGGCGGCGAGCGGCAGATGCTCGCGCTGGCCAAGTCGATCGTCGTCGAGCCGAAGGTGCTCGTCATCGACGAGTTCTCGCTCGGGCTCGCGCCCGTCGTCGTCGGTGGCCTGATGGACCTGGTCCGCCGGCTCAACGAGCGCGGCAGCGCCGTGCTCGTCGTCGAGCAGTCGGTCAACGTCGCGCTCTCGCTCGTCGACCGCGTCTACATGATGGAGAAGGGCGAGATCATCGCTGAGGAGACCGCGGCGGACCTGGCGAAGGACCCCGAGCGGGTCCGCGCGCTGATGCTCGGCGGGCACGTGGCGGTGGAGCACTGATGGGCAACTTCGACTTCGGGATCGACCGTCTGGTCATCGGCCTGTTCACCGGCCTGACCTACGGCATGCTCGCCGTCGGCCTGGTGCTCGTCTACCGCTCCAGCCGGTTCGTGAACTTCGCGCACGGCTCGGTCGGCGCGTTCGGCGCCTCCGTTCTCGCGCTCTTCGTCGTCGACTGGGGCCTGCCGTACTGGATCGCCTTCGTCGTCGCGATGGGCGTCTCCGCGGCGCTCTCCGGCGCGATCGAGGTCGTCGTCGTCCGCCGTCTCGAAGGGCGTCCGAGCCTGGTCGGCATGATCGCGACGCTGGGCCTGTCCCAGCTGATCGTCGTGATGGCGCTGCTCATCAACAGCGACGGCGTCAGCGGGTTCACCTATCCCGAGCCGACGCTGCTGCCGACGTTCGAGGTCTCCGGCCTGCCGATCGGCACGCCGTACGTCGCGATGCTCGTGCTCGCGCCGGTGCTGCTCGTCGGCCTCGGCTGGTTCCTGCGGCACCACCGCATGGGCATGGCGATCCGCGCGGCTGCGGACGACCCGGACACCGCCCGGCTCGAGGGTATCCCCGCGCGCTGGATGGCCACCCTGGCCTGGGCGATCGCCGGTGGTATCGCGGCGTTCTCCGCGATCCTCGTGACGCCCACGACCGCCGGCGCCGGCATGGACGGCCTCGGCCCGGACCTGCTGCTCAAGGGTCTGGCCGGTGCGGTGATCGCGCGGATGACCTCGATCCCGATCGCCATCGCCGCGTCGCTGGGCATCGGCGTGATCGAGCAGATCCTGCTGTCGAACCCCGACACCCGCGGCCTGGTCACCGTCGTGATCGCGCTGATCATCGTCGTCGCCCTGCTCCGCCAGCCGGGGCTCGGCCGCGCCGGGCAGGACAAGGGCCGCTGGCGCCGCGTCGTGCTCCCGCCGCTGCCGGAGCAGTACCGCCAGGTCCGCTCGATCGTCTGGTTGCCGCGGGTCCTGGTCGCGATCGGCATCGGCGTCGCCGCCGGCCTCGCGTACGTCGTCAGCAACGACACCGCCTCGGTGCTCACGCTGGTCGCGGGCTACACGCTCGTCGGCCTCAGCGTGGGCCTGCTCACCGGAGTCTCGGGCCAGCTGTCGCTCGGCCAGTTCGCGTACGCCGGCATCGCGGCGGCAGCCTCGGTGCACGTCGCCGACTCGAGCGGCAACTTCCTGTTCGGCCTGCTGTGCGGCGTCATCACCGCGGCGGTCGCCTCGGCGCTGGTCGGCATCCCGGCGATGCGCCTCAAGGGCCTCGCGCTGGCGGTGTCCACCCTCGCGTTCGCCCTCGCCACGTCGACCTGGCTGCTGCGCCAGGACCTCTTCCTGGGTGACGGCCTCACGCCGCCCAAGCCGACCTGGTGGGACTACCCGCTGTCGTACGCCGTCGACTACTACCTGTTCGCGTTGCTGGTGCTCTGCATCGGCGTGTGGATCACCAACAACCTGCGGCACGGCGGCTTCGGCCTCCAGCTCCAGGCGCTGCGCGACAACGAGCACGCCGCGCGCGCGTTCACGGTGCCGAACCGGACGCGGATGCTGCAGCTCTACTCGATCTCCGGTGCGCTCGCCGGCCTCGGCGGCATCGTGATCGGCCACGGCCAGTCGCAGCTCACCGTGAACTCCTTCCCGGCGGACGCGAGCATCGAGGTCGTCGCGGTCACCGTGGTCGGCGGTCTCACCGTCACCCTCGGCCCGCTCATCGGCGCCCTGCTCCTCGTCGGTATCCCGGCGATGTACGGCCTCGGCATGGTCGGCGAGGCCGCGCTGGCGGTCGGCTGGCTGCTGGTCGTGATCTTCCTGCCCGACGGTCTGGGCGGCATCCTCGTGCAGGGCCGCGAGCGCCTGTACGACGCGCTCGCCCGGCGCAAGGGCATCGACCCCATGCTCGCCCGGCACGGCGTGGTCGAGGACGGCGACGCGAAGTCGCCGCTGCACCAGGCGCCGCGCCTCGAGGGACTGTTCGACCGCGCTCCGGCGCCGGAGTCCGGCGGCAACCGGCCGATCCTCACCGTGTCCGCGCTGTCGCGCCGCTTCGGGGGCGTGGTCGCGGTCGACCACGTGGACTTCCAGGTCCTGCCGGGGGAGATCCTCGGCGTGATCGGCCCGAACGGCGCCGGCAAGACCACCTGCTTCGAGATGGTCGCGGGCTTCACGAAGCCCGACACCGGCAAGGTCGTCTTCGACGGCACCGACGTCACCCGGGCGACGCCCGAGCAGCGTGCCCAGCAGGGCCTGGTGCGGTCGTTCCAGGACGCCGCGCTGTTCCCGACGCTGACCGTGCGCGAGACGCTGATGGTCGCCCAGGAGCGTGCCCTCCCGACCCGGCTCTGGGAGTCCGCCCTCGGCGTGCCCACCAGTGAGCGGGCGAAGGCGGCGGCCGCCGACGAGATCCTCGAGCGGATGCGACTGACCCGCCACGCCACCCACGCCGTCGGCGAGCTGTCGACCGGCACGCGGCGCGTGGTGGAGCTCGGCTGCCTGCTGACGCTGGAGCCGCGGGTGCTGCTGCTCGACGAGCCCAGCGCCGGCATCGCGCAGAGCGAGAGCGAGGCGCTGGGTGACCTGCTGCTCGCGATCCGGCGCGAGCTCGGCACGACGATGGTGGTGATCGAGCACGATCTGCCACTTCTCTCGCGACTTTCGGACAAGATGCTGGCCATGAACCTCGGCCGCGTCATCGCGACCGGCACGCCCGACGAGGTCCGCAACGACCCCGCTGTCGTCCGGTCCTACCTCGGCGCCGACCAGGCCGCCATCCAACGCTCGGGCCTGCACCTGGCCGCCACCAACGGCTGAACCACCAAGGAGATGTTGTGAAGAACCCACTGAGGCCGCTGACTCGAGGACTGGCCGTCGTCGGAGCGCTGCTGCTCGTGACGCTGGTCGCTGCGCCGGCATTCGCCGCGCCCTCGCTGAACGTCAGCCAGCTCACCGGGCTGACCGACGGTCAGAAGATCACCATCTCGGGCTCCGGGTTCGAGCCGAACCTCTCCAGCATCGCCATCGGCCAGTGCGTCGAGGGGTACGTCGGCCCGGCGGACTGCAACACCGCCACCGGCGCGACGTTCAAGAACGCGGACGCCAGCGGCAACGTGGCCCCGTTCGAGATCACGGTGAAGGAGGTCTTCGGCTCGACCGACTGCACCAAGGTGCAGTGCATGATCGCCGCGGCCCCGCTGCCGAACGCGACCGACGCCGCGACCGTGGCGGCCAACACCGTCGAGCTGAACATCAGCTTCGGCGCTCCGGAGCCGGCGCCGTCCGAGACCCCGACCACCGCGCCGACCACCGGTGACGACGAGGAGACGCTGCCGCAGACCGGCGCCGGCGACTCGATCCCGGCCCTCCTGCTCGCGGCCACTGCCATGCTCGCCATCGGCGCGGGCCTGGTGCTGCTGGTCCCGGGCCGTCAGAAGGGAAACCACGCCTGATGCGGCTCCGCTCGCTGACCCACTCCGTCGCGGCCATCTGTGCCGCGGGCGGTCTCGCCCTCGGCTGGGTCGCCATGGCCGGCACGGCCGACGCCGCCCCCGACCGCCGCGCCGGCGACGTGCTCGGCAAGGTCACCGGCAGCACGACGTTCAACTGCACGGCGGGCCAGTTCCCGTCGTTCGAGTACGTCGCCGACGTGACCGTGACTGCCTTCCGCGAGACCGACGGTGACACCGCCGTCGCGCTCGTCGGCGAGCTGTCCGACATGCCCGGCGTCATCCCGGTGTCGCTGGGCAAGGCCGCCATCACCGACGAGCTCGCGCTCGACCTGGGTGGCACGGCCGCGACCCTCACGGGCGACGGCAACACCACGCTCACCGCCGGCACGCCGTTCTCGGTGCCGAAGACGTTCGGCGAGCTCACGACCGCCGCCACCAGCGTCTCCGCGGCCGTCACGACGTTCAAGTACGCGCTGCCGTCGTTCAACATGGGCGGCACGTGCACGCCGACCTCCGGGGCCGCGCTCGGCACGCTGACCATCGAGACCGGCCCGGCGCCCACGCCGACCGCGACCGCCACCGTGAGCCCGACGGCGACCGCCACGACGAGCCCGTCGGCGACCGCCACGGCGACCGAGTCCGAGACCTCCGGTCCGGAGGCGTCGCCGGCCAAGGGCGACGTCGACTTCGACTGCGTGCTCGAGCCGCTCGGCTCGGAGTTCGAGTACCCCGCCACCATCAGCGTCAGCGGCTACCGCGAGGAGGAGGGCGGCGACGTCAACCTCCAGGCGAAGATGACCGACATCCCGGGCATCTCGCCGGTCGCGATCGACGGTGACATGACCGTCGAGCTCGTGGGCACCGTCGGCGGCGAGGACGTCACGATGAAGGGCTCGTCGAAGGTCGTGGAGGACCCGAAGGCGACGGTTCCCGTGCCGACGCTCAAGGGCACGGTCGCCACCGACGAGGACGAGCTCGAGGTCACCATCACGAGCTTCTACTTCAAGATCGTCACGACCGGACTCACGGTCGAGGCGCCGTGCGAGGCCGACGAGACCTCGCTCGGCAAGATGGTCGTCGGCACCGAGGCCCCCGAGGAGGAGGAGTCCGAGGACCCGACGTCGTCCAGCAGCCCGACGACGCCGCCGTCCACGGGTGGCTCGCTGCCGCAGACCGGTGGCGGCGACGCGATGCCGGTCATCGTGCTCTGGGCGGGTGCCTTCACCCTGCTCGGCGTCGCGGGCCTGCTCGCCGTACCCCAGGTCGTCAGCCGCGGCAAGCACGGCTGACCCCACACGCATCGCTCTCAACTGCACGACCTACCAGGAGGAACAGATGAAGCACCAGTCCATCGCCCGGCGCTGTGCCGCCGTCACCGCCGCCGCGGCGCTCGCCCTCGGTGGCAGCGCGCTGCTCGCTCCTGGCGCGGAGGCGAAGCCCAAGCCGAAGCCGCTCAAGGGCAACGTCACCGGCACCGTGTCGCTCGCCTGCGCGTTCGGCGACTCGCCGTTCACCTACGACGCGAAGATCAAGGTCGCCGGCGTGCGTGCCAGCAAGTCCGCCAAGCCGGTCAAGCTGACCGCGACCATGTCCGACCTGCCCGCCGTGGCGCCGGTGCCGCTGGACTACGACGCCGAGGGCGAGATGGACCTGACCGTGGGCTCGGTCTCCACCGTGCTGAAGGGCAAGGGTCACCTGAAGGCCGACGCGTCCGCGCCGGCGCCGATGTTCCCGCTGAAGGGCGCGGCCAGCACCAAGAGCAACTCGCTGCCGATCACGGTCAACGAGGTGTCGCTCACGGTGCTCGGCATGACGATCGCGTGCACCCCGGTCGAGGGCCAGGGTGCCCTGGGCACGCTCAAGCTGAAGAAGTAGCACCCAGCTGCACGAAGCCCCGCAACCGGTTCGGTTGCGGGGCTTCGTATATTTTCACAAGATATACGTTTGGTTCGCTCGCAGGGGTGGGCATCCTCGCGCTCGGGGACGTCGACCACCACGAGGAGGAACCAGATGCTGCAGGACCAGTCCATCGCCCGGCGCTGTGTCGCCGTCGTCGCCACGGCGGCGCTCGCCCTGGGGGCGAGCACGCTCTCGCCCGGCGTCGCCCAGGCCGCGAAGCCGCTGAAGGGCGGCGTGTCCAAGACCGTGCCGCTCACCTGCACGATCTTCGACGACGAGTTCGAGTACGACGCCACCATCAAGCTCAAGGGCGTGCGCGCGAAGAAGAGCGACCCCAAGGTCACCCTGCGCGCCACGATGTCCGACCTGCCGGGGGTGTCGCCGGTCCCGATCGACAACGACGTCGAGGCGACGTTGAAGCTGAAGGTCGGCTCGACCAAGGCCACCCTCAAGGGCAAGGGGCACGCCACCGCGGGCGCCACCGAGCCGGTCGGTGTCCCGCCGGTCAAGGGCTCGGTCAAGAACCGCAAGAACTCCCTGCCGGTCTCGGTGACCTCGATGTCGGTGCACATCCCGGACTACGCCCTCACGATCACCTGCGTCCCGACCGGGTCGGGCGCGATGGGCACGCTCAAGCTGAAGTAGTCGGCGCCAGGCGCACGAAGGCCCCGCGACCGACACGGTCGCGGGGCCTTCGCCGTCCCCCCGGACGATCCAGCTCGGGTCAGCTGATGCCGGCCTCCAGCGTGGCGGCGTCGTACGACCGGCTCGCGGTGAAGCCGGTGGCGCTCAGCTTGGCCACGGAGATCGGGCTCTTCGGGGAGGCGATCTCGTCGCGGTAGACCAGCGCCGGCAGGCCCTGGGCCGCGGAGATCGCGTCGAACAGCGCCGCGTTGGTCGGCGGGACCTCGGCGTGCGTGAGGTTGTGCAGCCCGGTGATCCGGGTCTCGAGCGCGTGCACGATCGCGTCGGCCGCATCCTCGACCGCGAGGCGGTAGAACAGCGCGTCGCCGCTGAACGGCACGGAGCCGCCGAGGTACTGGTGCGCCATGCCCACCTTGGCCTCGATCGGCGGGTCGCCCGCGCCGAAGATGTCGCCGCAGCGGAACACGACGGCCCGGTCGCCCGCGCCCCCGGACTCAGGCGGGGCGAGGTAGGTGCGCTCCATCGCCAGGAACATCGTCGGGCTCGCGTCGGTCGAGTCGGTCACGGGACCGTCCTCGACGACCTCGGCGAGGTGGTCCGCGGCGTCGCCGTACACCGACAGCGACGACAGGGCGACGAGGTACGGCGCGCCGTCGGCCGCGACGACCGACTCGGCGGTGTCGACCAGGATCTCCTTGTACGAAACGGCGCGGTCCTCGGGCGTCATCGCCTTCTGGGCGTTCGGCCCGGCGGCGACGACGACCGCGTCGTGGCCGGCGACGGCGGCCGCGACCGCCTCCTTGTCGCTGCCGCGCAGCACGTAGACCTCGTCGAAGTGCTCGCGCAGGCCGTCGACCTTTCCCGGCGTCGTGGTGGTGCCCGCGACCTCGTGGCCGAGCGCCTTCAGCCGGGCGCCGACCTCGGTGCCGACCAGGCCGGCACCGATCACCAAGACCCTCATCTGGGAGACCTTCATCTGGGAGACCGTCACGAGCCGGCCTTGAGCGTCGCGATCTGGTCCAGGCCGGCGCGGGTCGCGACCAGCTCGTTCACGCGCTGCTCGCCGAGGAACTTCTTCGACAGCTCGTTCATCGGGTCGAGGGTGTAGCCGTACTCGCGGACCTTGTGGTCGCGCTCGCGCAGCGCGGCGCGCTCCTCGACCGGGACCGGCTGGGCCTCGCGGACCCACTTCAGCCAGGTGTCGACGCGGTCACGGACGGCCTCGCCGAAGCGCTCGACGGCCTCGGCGTCCGAGCAGGTGGCCATGTAGGAGTTCGCGATCGGGGAGTTGAAGGCGCGCATGTAGGTGCCGTGGCTGACCGACCAGATGAACCGGTCGTCGCCGCGCAGGTCGAGCCACTTGCCGTTCTCGGGCTCGAAGTACTTGTTGAGGTAGTCCACGTCGACCATCGGGTCGCGGCGCGGGACCACGTCGGAGAAGTGGAAGACGTTCGGCACGGTGCCGAAGACCAGGACGAGGTGCGGCACGTCGATGTGCGGGCCGAGCCAGACCTGCAGGTTCATGTCCAGGATCGAGTTCTTGCGGTTGCCGATCCAGGAGTGCACCAGCCACTCGACGCCGTTGTCGGCGTCGCCGACGTACGGGTTCAGCGAGCCTTCGTAGCCGCCGTCCTCCGAGGTCCAGTACTCGAGGCCCTGGCCCGACGGGTACGGCTGGACGTCCAGCTCGGCCGTGATCTTGTCCTTGGCGTCGCTCAGGATGCCCCAGAGTGCGGTCCAGAGCTCCATGCGGTCGACGTTCGGGGCGTCGGCCAGGAACTCGTGGATGGTCTTGGTCTGTGTGCTGCTGCTCATACGGAGAGCATATGGATATATGATCTACGAAGTCACGCATTCCGCCGGAGGAGACGCAAAATGATCGTGGTGGTCAGCCAGGCCTGGACCAAGGACGGTGAGAACGCCGAGGAGCACGCGCAGGCGTACATCTCCCTCTCCGGCGAGTTCGGCCGCTTCTTCCGCGACCACCCGGGCTACCGCGGCCGGCGCCTGGTGCGCGGCGTCGAGGACCCGACGCACTTCACGCACCTGCGCTACTTCGAGACGGTCGCGGACTACGAGGAGTGCACCCAGCACCCGGAGTACCAGGGCCACCTGGTCGCGATGTACGAGCACCTCAAGCCCTACGAGTCCTACCCGCGGGAGTACCTCGAGGTCGTCCTCGACGAGGAAGGCAACGCCCCGGCATGACGACGTTCGTCCTCGTGCACGGCGCGTTCCGCGGCGGCTGGTCCTGGGACCGGGTCCGGCCGCTGCTGGAGGCTGCCGGTCACGAGGTCCGCACGCCGACCCTGAGCGGTACGGCGACCGGGCTGGAGGTCTGGGTGGACGAGGTCACCGACCTGATCGTCGACGCCGACCTCACCGACGTGGTGCTGGCCGGCCACAGCCAGGGCGGCGTCATGGTGCGCGAGGTCGCGCTGAGGATCCCCGAGCGGCTCCGACACCTGGTCTACCTGGACGCCGCCGTGCCCGACCCGGGGGAGCGTCCCGTCGACGTGGCGCCGGCGCCGCCGGACCCGGCCACGCTGCCCCCGCGTGACGCCCTGGTCCCACCGTGGCCGATGGTCCCCGGGGGCGACCTCGACGAGGAGACCGCGGCCTGGGCCAACGAGCTGATGACGCCGACGCCGTTCGCGCCCTCGCTCGACCGGGTCTCGCTCGAGTCGCCGACCGTCCCGGCCACCTACGCCTTCTGCACGGACACCCCCGCGGTGGTCCCGTGCACCACCACCCGCGCCCGGCTCGACGACCGCGGCACCCCCTATGTCTTGATCGAGGCGGGGCACAACGCGCCGCTCACCCGGCCCGAGGCGGTCGCCGAGCTCCTGCTCGGTGCCGCTACCCGATGAGGAGAGAGAAAACATGAGCGTGCAGCCCGGCTGGCAGGGACGGTTCTTCGAGGACTTCAACGTCGGCGACATCTACCAGCACCCGCTGGGGCGGACCGTCACCGAGGCCGACAACATCCAGTTCTCGCTGCTGACGATGAACACCAACCAGATGCACTTCAACAGCGAGTACGCCGCGAAGTCGGAGTTCAAGAAGCCGCTGGTCGTCTCGACCCTGACCGTCGCGATCGCGGTCGGCCAGAGCGTCACCGACCTGACCCAGAACGCGTTCGCGAACCTGGGCTGGGACGACATCAAGATGACCCACCCGGTCTTCGCCGGCGACACGCTCTTCAGCGAGTCGATCGTGAAGGAGAAGCGCGAGTCGTCGTCGCGACCGCACGCCGGCATCGTCACGGTCCGCACCCGGACGCTCAACCAGGACGGCAAGGAGGTGTGCTCCTTCCTGCGCACCTTCTACGTCTACAAGCAGGGCGCCGAGCAGCTCCAGGGGATCTTCCCCGAGGGCGAGACCCCGCTGACGCTGGAGGACTGATGCTGCGCATCACGTACGGCCCCTGGGGCGAGTCGCTCGCCGAGCTCGCCGAGGCCGCGCGTGCCGCCGAGGAGGCCGGCGCCGACGCCGTCTGGGTGCCTGAGCTGCACCGCAGCGCGCCGGTCAGCGCGGCCGCGGTCGCGCAGGCGACCTCCACGGCCCGGGTCGGTACGGCGATCGCGCTGGCGTTCCCGCGCAGCCCGATGATCACCGCGCTCGAGGCCCTCGACCTCGACGAGATCTCGGGCGGACGGTTCGTCCTCGGCCTCGGCAGCGGCGTGCAGAAGCTCAACGTCGACTGGCACCACGTCGACTGGGACAAGCCGGTCACGCACCTGCGCGAGACGGTCCGCAACATCCGCGCGTTCTGGGCCGACTGCACCACCGGTGCCCCGATCGACCTCCCGGGCGAGCGCGAGCCGATGAAGATCCGCGGCTATCGCCGGCCGTACCCCGTGCAGCGCACCGAGATCCCGATCCACCTCGCCGCGATGGGTCCGGCGCTGACCCGGCTCGCCGGCGAGATCGCCGACGGCTGGATCTCCCACGAGCTCACCTCGCCGCGGTTCCTGCAGGAGCGGATCCTGCCCGAGATCGAGGCCGGCATCGCCAAGGGCGGCCGCACCCGGAACGCCGTCGAGGTCGTGACCTCGTCGTGCTGCTCGGTCGACGCCGACCCCGCGGTCGCACGCCGCCGCAGCGCCGGCATGGTCGGCTTCTACGCGACGGTCCGCACCTATGCCGACTTCTTCGACTTCCACGGCCTCGCCGACGACCAGCAGAAGGTCATCGACGCGTTCTCGGGCGCCACCACGGCCGGCGAGCTCGCCGGTCATGTCTCGGACGCGATGGTCGACGCGCTGACGCTCTCCGGCACCCGCGACCAGGTCGCGGAGTCGATCGCGGCGTACGACGGCATCGCCGACACCATCAAGCTCACCCCGCCCACGCACGGGCTGTCGCCGGACGAGATCCGCGCAGCCCAGCGCGAGGTCATCGCGCTCATTCGCCATCTCAACCAGCAGGGAATCACCGGAGGAACCGCATGAAGCCGTTGGAGGACGTCCGAGTCGTCGCCGTCGAGCAGTACGGCGCCGGCCCGTTCGGCAGCGTGCACCTCGCCGACCTCGGTGCCGAGATCATCAAGATCGAGGACCCGCGCGTCGGCGGCGACGTCGGCCGCTACGTCCCGCCGTACGCCGACGGCGAGGACTCGCTGTTCTTCGAGGCGTTCAACCGCAACAAGTCCAGCCTGTCGCTGGACCTCGCGACGACCGCGGGTCGCGGCGTGTTCGAGGACCTGGTGAAGGTCAGCGACGCGGTCTACAGCAACCTGCGCGGCGACGTGCCGGCGAAGATCAAGATCACCTACGACGACCTCAAGCACCTCAACCCGGCGATCGTCTGCTGCTCGCTGACCGGCTTCGGCATGACCGGACCGCGCAGCAAGGAGCCGGGCTACGACTACGTGCTCCAGGCGCTCGCGGGCTGGATGGACCTCACCGGTGACCCGGACGGCCCGCCGACCAAGTCCGGCCTGTCGATGGTCGACTACAGCGGTGGCTTCGTCGCCGCGATCTCGCTGCTCGCCGGCATCCACGCCGCGCGCCGCGACGGCGTCGGCATGGACTGCGACGTCAGCCTGTACGACACGGCGATGGGGCTGCTCACCTACCCGGCCGCGTGGCACCTCAACGCCGGCTTCACGCCGGTGCGCACCCGGCACTCCGCGCACCCGTCGCTGGTGCCGTTCCAGGCGTTCGAGGCCAAGGACGGCTGGTTCGTCGTGGGCTGCGCCAAGGAGAAGTTCTGGCAGCGGCTCACCGTCGTCATCGACCGCCCGGAGTGGGCCGAGGACGAGCGGTTCGCGACGTTCGCCGACCGCGACCGCAACCGCGACGTCCTCATCCCGCTGCTCGAGGAGATCTTCGTGCAGCGCACCGTCGCCGAGTGGGTCGAGCCGCTCCAGGCCGCCGCCGTGCCGACCGCACGGATCAACGACGTCGCCGCCGCGATGACCGAGCCCCACACGATCGCCCGCAACCTGCTGGTGGAGACCGAGCACCCGCGCTACGGCACGGTGCGCCAGGTCGCCTCCCCGGTCCGGGTCGGGTCCGAGCTGCCGACGTACCGCCGCGCGCCGCTGCGCAACGAGGACGCGCCCCGCATCCTGGGCGAGATGCTCGGCTACGACTCCGCTGCCGTCTCCGATCTCGCCGACCGGGGCGCGTTCGGATGACCGTCTCCTCCGACCTCGCGGCGTGGGCCCTCGGCCTGCGCCGTGAGGACCTGCCTGACGAGGTCGTGGTCGCCGCTCGGCGCCACCTCCTCGACGGGCTCGGCACGGCCGTCGCCGCGGCCCGCCGAGGCGCCGCCGAGCCCGCGATGTCCGTGGCTGCCGGGCTCGGCGGCCCACCCGAGGCGACGCTGCTCGGGCGCGGCGTGAAGATCTCCGCGCCGGCCGCCGCCCTCGCGACCGGCACGCTGGTGCATGCGCTCGACTTCGACGACACCCACGCCGGCGGCCTCGTGCACGCCACCGCGGTGGTGCTCCCTGCCGTGCTCGCGGTGGGGGAGCAGGTCGGCGCCGACGCGGACGAGGCGCTGGTCGCCGCCGTGATCGGCTTCGAGACGGTGTGCCGGATCGCCGGCGCCGCCCCGCACGCGTTCCACGGCCGGGGGCTGCACGCGACGATGGCGTGCGGCGTCTTCTCGTCCGCGCTCGTCGCCGCGCGGCTGATGGGCCTCGACCAGACGACGACCGTCGACGCGCTCGGCGTCGCCGGCAGCTCGGCCGGCGGGCTGCTGGAGTTCCTCGCCACCGGCTCGTCCACGAAGCAGCTGCACCCGGGCCTGGCCTCGCACGCCGGCATCCTCGCCGCGCGTCTGGCCGCCGCCGGTGCCAACGGACCCGACAGCGTGATCGAGGGCGACCGCGGCCTGTACGCCGCTCTCGCGGACGGTCACGCCGACGCGGCGCTGGTGACCGCCGACCTCGGCGTCCGCTGGGAGACCACGCGGATCACCCTCAAGCCCTACCCGGCCTGCCAGCTGATGCACGCCGCGCTCGACGCCGGCCGCCAGGTGCTGCCGCTCGACGTGAGCGACGTCCAGGACGTCGCGGTCGAGGTCCACCCGGACAGCGCCGCGATCGTCTGCACGCCTGACAAGGTGGACCCGCGCACGGCGTACGACGCGAAGTTCTCGCTCCCGTGGAGCCTGGCCGCGCTGCTGACCGACGGTGAGGTCACGGTCGGGACGTACGAGCCGGACTCGCTCGGGCGGCCCGAGGTCCGCTCGCTCGCGACCCGCGTGCAGGTGACCGAGGTGCCCGACGCTCGCGTCGCCGCCGACGCGCCGAGCCGGGTCACGGTCACGCTCGCGGACGGCCGGACGCTGACCGGCCACGTCGACCACAGCGCCGGCGCCGCGCTGGACGCCAAGCTGGCTGCGAACGTCGGTGGTGCCGAAGCGGCCGCGGACCTGGCCGCCGCCGTGGAAGCCTTCGACCTGCCCGCCCTGATCACGGTCGCCGACCGTCTGGCCAAGGAGAACCGTTGAGTACTTCCCAGAAATCGACGGAGTACATCGCCGTCGCCGCCCTCGACCGCTACGAGGAGCTGCGCGCGGGCAACGAGGCGACCACCACGATCGTGGTCGAGTGGCTGCCGGGCGGCGCGGACTACCGCATCGAGGACGACGCCCCGCCGGTCGGCGAGGGGTCGGTCGTGCTGCCGACGATCATCCCCGTCGACGCCAGCGGCGAGCTCGTCCACGAGGGCGACTTCGTGGGGCAGTACGCCTGGTGCCTCGACGAGGCGGACCGGCAGCTGCGCGAGGTCGGGCTGTCGCTCGACGCCGCGGTCACGACGTTCGACTACTCCACGCCCGAGACGCGCGACGTCTACCGGCGTACGCACCGGGAGCGGAAGAACCGCCTCGGCGGCGCGGGCACCTTCCCGGGCGCCGGCGGCATCCTGATGTCGCGACTGCACCGACCCGGCCAGCTGGTCGCGCTCGACGTCACCGCGTCGCGGCTGCCGCTGAAGAACATCAACCCGGGCTGGACCCGCTACGAGACGCTCACCTACATGCCGGGCGTCCTCGCCGGCGACACGCTCTACATGAGCGGGTTCGGCGCACTGGACATGGAGACCCAGGAGGCGCTCTACCCCGACGACTCCGTCGCGCAGGCGGAGTACACCTACGCCGCCGTGCAGGAGGTCGTCGAGGCCGCCGGGTTCTCGGCCGACCAGGTCGCGCACGCGCTCGAGCTGATCTGCCCGGGCGGCGACGCGGCCGCGATCGCCGCGGTCCGCGAGCGGCTGTTCCCGAACGCGAAGGGGTCGGTCGCCGGCTGCGCGGTCCTGCTGCGGCCGGAGTTCCTCTTCGAGGTGTTCCCGCTGGCGGTGCGTCCGTGACGTTGCTGACCGACGAGGTGCGCGCGCTCGAGGGGCAGACCAAGGTCTACACCGCCCCCGAGCCGTTCGGTGCCGCCGCCGGTCGGTACTTCGGGCTCGCGATCGGCGACGACAACCCGCTGTACTCCGACCCGGCGTACGCCCGGGCTCAGGGTCTCGCCGGCGTCACCGCACCGCTGACACTGATCTGCGAGACCAACCAGTACGCCGCGCTGCCGATGGACCCCGAGGGCTACGCCGGCCACACGTGGGGGCTCGACATCCCGGGCACCCGGCAGGTGCGCGGCGGCAACAGGTACACCTTCCACCGCCGGATCCGGCCGGAGGACGTCGTGACCGCGACGTGGCGGATCACCTCGGTGACCGAGAAGGTCACCGGGTCGGGCAACGAGATGCTCATCATCGCCTCGACCGCGACGTACACGAACCAGGACGACGAGCTGCTGGCGGAGAACGCCGAGACGATCATCTTCGTCGGGTTGGAGAAGGAGTGACCGCCATCGACCACGCCACGATCTCGGTCGGCGACGCGATCGCGCCGCTGGAGCGCACCATCGGCCTGACCGACATGGTCGCGTACGCCGGCGCCACCTGGGACTGGCACAAGCTGCACTACGACCAGGCCTACGTCGCCGAGAAGAAGCTGCCCGGCCCGATCGTCGACGGTCAGGTGTACGGCGCTCTCCTCGTGGAGATGCTCCAGGACTGGCTCGGCCCGCAGTCGTTCGTGCGCGAGCTGGAGTTCAGCTTCCGCAACCTGGTGTTCGCGGGGGAGACGCTGCGGTGCTCCGGGACGGTCACCGCGGTGTCGGCCGACCGGCTCGAGGCCGAGATGACGGTGGTCGTGGTCGCCGAGGACGGCACCGACGGCCGCGCCGCCGCCGCGCCGTGCCGGGCCGTCGTACTGCTGGGTCGCGCTGACGGGCCGGGCGCGTGATGGCCCTGTCGCGGACGTCCCACGCGCCCTACTGTTCGGGCAGTGCTGGCACTTCCTGGGTGTTGCAACGCCCGATAAGTGACGGAATCACCGGTGCACCGGTGATTCCGCACCCCGCGAGGAGCGCCTCATGACCGTCGCGATCGTCGGCGCCGCGGAGTGCGACCTCGGCTCGACCGGGCTGTCGATCCTGGGCCTGCAGACCCAGGCGATCACCCGGGCGCTGGCCGACGCCGGGCTCTCGCTGGCCGACGTCGACGGCATCGCGACCACCAGCGTCGCGCGGTTCTCGGCGACCTCGCTCGCCGAGCACCTCGGCATCCAGCCGGCCTGGACGGACTCGACGTTCGCGGGCGGCAGCGCCTACGAGATGTTCGTGGCCCGCGCCGCGCAGGCGATCGAGGCAGGACAGTGCCACACCGTGGTGATCTCCTACGCCTCCAACCAGCGCTCGGCGAAGTCGCGCTCGCTCGGCGGCGTCTACGAGGCGCACACGCCCGAGGCGCAGTTCGAGCAGCCGTACGGCCCGCTCTACCCGGCGTCGTACTACGCGATGGCGGCCGGGCAGTACCTCCACAAGTACGGCGCCTCCCGCGAGGACCTCGCCGAGGTCGCGGTCGCCGCGCGCGAGCAGGCTCTTCTGAACCCCCGTGCGTTCCGGTACGACGCCGGCCCGCTGACCGTCGACGACGTGCTCGGCGCGAAGCCGCTGTCGACCCCGCTCACCGTCGCCGACTGCTGCCTGGTCACCGACGGCGGGGGAGCGATCGTGCTCACCTCGCTCGAGCGCGCCCGCGACCTGCCGAAGCCGCCGGTACTCGTGCTCGGGTACGGCGAGAGCACCACCAACGCCTCGATGACCGCGGTCGACGACCTCACGGTCACCGGCGCCGTCGCGTCCGGCGCCGCCGCGTTCGCGCGCGCCGGGCTGACCCCCGCCGACGTCGACGTCGCCCAGCTCTACGACTCCTTCACGATCACCGTCCTGCTCAGCCTCGAGGCGCTCGGCTTCTGCGCGCCGGGTGAGGCCGGCGACCTCGTGCGCAGCCGCGGGCTCCCGCTCAACACCTCGGGCGGCGGGCTGTCGTACTGCCATCCCGGCCAGTTCGGCGTGCTGCTGCTCGTCGAGGCGGTCCGCCAGCTGCGCGGCGAGTGCGGCGACCGCCAGGTTGCCGACGCCGAGGTCGCGCTGGCGCACGGCACCGGCGGCATCCTCTCGACGCACGCGACCGTCCTGCTGGGGGTGGACCGATGAACGATGCTCCCAAGAACGTGGCGGAGCCCGACGAGGCGACCCGCACCTGGTGGGAGGCGACCCGCGAGCACCGGCTCGTCGTCCAGGTCTGCGGTGACTGCGGTCACGCCCAGCACCCGCCGCGCACGCTCTGCACCGGCTGCGGCCGCACCGACACGCTCGGCCACCACGACAGTGACGGCACCGGCGTCGTCGACGCCTGCACCGTCGTGATGCGCGCGCCGGACGCCGACCACGAGGCGCCGTACGTCGTCGCCCGGGTCCGCCTCCCCGAGGGCGTGATCCTCCTCAGCAACATCGTCACCGACGACCCGCACGCCGTCCGGATCGGCGACCCGGTGACCGTGTCATGGCAACCGCTCGACGACGGCCGGGCGCTGCCAGTCTTCCGGCCCGTCTTCACACCACAGGAGAATTGATGGACTTCCAGCTCGACGAGGACCAGCGCGAGTTCAAGGCACTGCTGCGCACGTTCGTGGACAAGGAGATCGTCCCGGTCGCGCGCGAGTGGGAGCAGGCCGGGCGCTACCCGACCGAGATCGTCGACGGCATGAAGGAGATGGGCCTCTTCGGCATCACCGTCCCCGAGGAGTACGGCGGCCTCGACCTCGACCCGGTCGCGTTCGCGCTGGTCTTCGAGGAGATCGCCCGCGGCTGGATGGGTGTCGCGGGCATCCTCGGCAGCCACTCGCTGGCCTGCCGGCTGATCGCGATGCACGGCACCGAGGACCAGAAGCAGCGCTACCTCCCGGAGCTCGCCACCGGCGAGCGGCGCAGCGGCATCGGCCTCACCGAGCCGGACGCCGGCACCGACCTCCAGGGCATCCGCACCACCGCCCGGCTCGAGGGCGACCACTACGTCGTCAACGGCGCGAAGATGTGGATCACCAACGCCCGCTACGCCTCGCCCCTCCCGGTGCTGGTGAAGACCGACCCGTCCGCGTCTCCCGCGCACAAGGGGATGAGCGTGCTGCTCATCGAGTCCGACACCCCGGGCTACGAGGTCACCAAGGACATCCCGAAGCTCGGCTACAAGGGCACCGAGTCCTGCGAGATCGCGCTCACCGACGTCCGCGTCCCGGTGGAGAACCTCGTCGGCGGCGTCGAGGGCAGGGGCATGCAGCAGGTGCTGTCCGCGCTCGAGTGGGGCCGGGTCAACATCGCGGCCCGCTCGGTCGGCATCGCGCAGCGCGCGCACGACGAAGCGCTGGCCTACGCCCAGCAGCGCAAGGCGTTCGGCCAGCCGATCTCCGACTTCCAGGCGATCCAGCTCAAGCTCGGCGAGCTCGGCACCCAGGTGCAGGCCGCCCGGCTGATGGCCTACTGGGCGGCCGACGCCGTACGCCGCGGTCGCGCGGACGGCGAGACCGGCATGGCGAAGATCTTCTGCTCCGAGGTCGCGCTGCAGGCCGCGATCGACTCGATGAAGGTGCACGGCGGCTACGGCTACTCCACCGAGTTCGAGGTCGAGCGGCTCTACCGCGACTCGATCCTGATGAGCATCGGCGAGGGCACCAACGACATCCTGCGCACCGTCGTCGCGAAGTCGCTGATCAAGGGGGAGACGAAGGTTGGCTGACATGCTCGCGCGCTCCGCGCTCTACGTGCCCGGAGACGCCTCCGACAAGCTGGCCAAGGCGCTGGACCGTGGCGCCGACGAGATCATCGTCGACCTCGAGGACGCCGTCGCACCGGGTGCCAAGGACGCCGCGCGCGACCTGGTCCGGGTCTGGCTGCACGACCTGCCGATCCTCGCGAACGTCGGCGTCTGGGTGCGCCTCAACACCGGCGACCTGCGGGCGACCGACGTCCGCGCGATCGCCGACGCCCCGGCCCTGACCGGCGTCATGGTCGCGAAGGCCGAGACCGCGCAGGAGCTGGTCGAGCTCGACCGGCTGCTGACGTCGCTGGGCAGCACCGCCGCCGTCGTACCCCTCCTGGAGAGCGCGTCCGCCGTGCTCAACGCCGTCGAGATCGCCCGGGCGCCGCGCGTGCAGCGCCTGCAGATCGGCGAGGCCGACCTGCGTGCCGACATCGGTGTCACGCCGGGAGACGACGAGCGCGAGCTGCTCCATGTCCGCTCGCACGTCGTGCTCGCGTCGACGGCGGCCGGCATCGCGCCGCCGATCGCTCCGGTGTCGACGAACTTCCGCGACCTCGACGCGTTCCGCGCGTCGACGGAGGCGCTGGCCCGGCTCGGGTTCGTCGGCCGCGCCTGCATCCACCCGGCCCAGGTCGCGATCGCCAACGAGGTCTTCACGCCCTCGGAGGAGCAGGTCAACCGCAGCCGGGCGCTGGTCGAGAAGTGGGAGCGGGACGGCGCCGGCGTGGCCGTCGACGACCGCGGCCAGTTCGTCGACGAAGCCGTCAT
The DNA here is from genome assembly GCF_022761125.1 of Nocardioides sp. SR21. Classification (GTDB taxonomy): domain Bacteria; phylum Actinomycetota; class Actinomycetes; order Propionibacteriales; family Nocardioidaceae; genus Nocardioides. The sequence goes on from NZ_JAKWJR010000002.1 coordinate 265,565, forward strand.
CCGCCAGGCCCGACTCGTGCTCGCCCGAGCCCGCTAACCAGGAGAAGAAGCATGGTCAACGCAGTCATCACCGGCAGTACGAAGGGCATCGGCTACGCGCTGGCGCAGGAGCTGGTACGCCGCGGTCACGCCGTCGTCGTCACCGGCCGCACCCAGGCCGCGGTCGACGAGGCCGTCGAGAAGCTCGGCCTCGAGGCGCGCAGCGGTGGCCGCGCGGCCGGCCAGGTCGTCGACGTGAGCGACGCCAAGTCGGTCCAGGCGCTCTGGGACGCCGCGGTCTCCGCGCTCGGCTCGGTCGACCTGTGGGTCAACAACGCGGGCGTCGCCTACACGATGCGCACGATCGCGGAGACCACGCCGGACGAGGTCTCGACGATGGTCAGCACCAACATGCTCGGCACGATCTACGGCTCCCAGGTCGCGCTGCGCGGCATGGCGACCGGCGGTGGCCAGGTGTTCAACATCCTGGGCGGCGGCAGCGACGGCTCGGTCCGTCCGGGCATGGGCGTCTACTCGACGACCAAGCGCGGCCTCGACATGTTCACCAAGGCGCTGGTGAAGGAGGTCGAGGGCACCAACGTGCGCGTCGGCCAGGTCCGCCCGGGCATCCTCATCACCGACGGCTGGCTGCGCGAGGCCGCGACCAGCCCCGAGTCGGTCCAGAGCCAGCGCAAGATGGTCAACATCCTCAGCGACCACGTCGACGACGTCGCGCCGTACCTCGTCGAGAGCATGCTCGCCTCGACCAAGAACGGCGACGAGATCGCCTGGCTCACCAAGGGCCGGATGATGAAGAAGTTCTTCGGCAAGAAGGACGACAAGCTCGCCCGCTACGGGCTGTAGTCCTCGGGGCCGACGCGTTACCGTGCTGGTGGTGAGAGAGGCGCGCTGACGGGAGGCCGTGATGCCCGACTCGGGCGGCGAGTGGTTCGTGCAGCTGCTCGTGTTCGTCCTGATCGCCTACCCGATCGTCGGCGGGCTGGCCTTCTTGGTGTCGAGCTTCTACTACCACGTGTTCTCGGAGCGGGACGACCTTCCACGCTTCCTCGAGCACGGTGAGCCGTTCGTCACGATCCTGGTCCCCGCCCACAACGAGGAAGCCTCGATCGAGAGCACGGTCCGCTACCTCCACGGCCAGCTGAACTACCCGGCGGACAAGTACGAGATCCTCGTCGTCGACGACGCCTCGACCGACCGGACCGCCGAGATCATGGCCGCGCTCCAGGACGAGCTCGACGACCTCCGCGTCATCACGATCGTCCAGAACCGCGGCAAGGCCCATGGACTCAACGTCGCGATCGGCTACGCCCGGGGCGACTTCCTGCTGTCCAACGACGCCGACACCAAGCCCAACCCGGACGCGCTCTGGCAGTACCTCAGCTACTTCGAGCGCGACGGCGGGCAGAACGTCGGCGCCGTCACCGGGAACATGCTCGCGGCCAACCGGACGACCATGACCGCGGAGGCGCAGCAGAACGAGCTGAACTCCATCATCGGCCTGATCAAGCGCTCGCAGATGTCCTACGGTGCCCTGTTCGCGTTCTCCGGCGCCAACACGATGTACCGCAAGCAGGCCGTGCTCGACGTCGGCGGCTGGCACGCCGAGCAGCCGACCGAGGACATCTCGATCGCCTGGGACATGCAGGTGGCTGGCTGGCGCGCCCTGTTCGCCCCGCACATCCGATTCTTCCTCGACGTCCCGGAGCAGCTGCGCGCGCTGATCAAGCAGCGCCACCGCTGGTCTTCGGGCGGCATCTACGTCCTGGCCAGCAAGGGGCCGACGCTGCTGCGGCACCCGATCCGGAACTTCCGGATGCTGCCGGTGGTGCTGGACTACGGCATCAGCATCGTCTGGAGCGTCGTCTACTGGATCAGCATGATCCTGTTCGTCCTGCTGCAGATCTACTTCGCGGGGACGCAGAACTGGGAGCGCTTCTGGCACAACTGGTACATGGTCGGCATCTTCGTCGCCATCGAGATGGGCGTCGGCCTGCTCCAGCTGACCGTGGCGTCGTACTACAACGACCGGGGGAGGACGCTGAAGTACATCGCGTTCGCGCCCTGGTACATGTTGGTCTACTGGATGGTGAACACCTGGACGGTCGTCACCGAGCTGATCCCGACGCTCGTCAAGGTCTGGTCACGCCGAGACGGCGGCACCTGGAAGTCGCCCGAGCGCTCCGGCAGCCTGCAGGATATCCGCGACGGGCAGGCGGGACGAGCATGACGAGCCAGAAGCCGCCGTACGTCGTGCACACGGTCGAGGAGAAGGACGTCACCGTCGACTGGTTCTTCCGCCGCCGGTTCGGCCCCACGTTCTGGGTGCAGCTGGTGCTGATCCTGGTCGGCTGGTTCTTCGTCGTGCTGCCGGTCGTGATCACCACCTCGGCGCTCCTGCACCGCGACGACGACACCGGCTGGTGGGGCTACCACGAGGGGTTCGTCATGTGGGAGATCACGATGGTCTTCCTCGCGATCCTGCTGGTCGTCTTCGTCCTCGGGTTCCTGGCGCTGCACCTTCTCGACCGGGCATCGAGCCGGCGCCGGGCACACCTGACGACGTACGACGACGAGCGGCTGGCCAAGCGCCTGGAGATCTCGGCCGACTGGTACGCCGAGAAGTTCGGCCCGGAGGCGCTCCGCCTCGAGCAGCGTGAGGTGCGGATCCAGCCCCACGCCGACATCGAGACCTACGAGCTGCGTGGGCGCTTCCGCACCTATGGAGTCGACTGATGGCCCTGACGGTCGAGGACCAGGCACTCGTCGCCGACATGCGGCAGCGCGAGCTGCACCTGAAGCGTCGGCTGCGCGCCACCGACGCGATCCACCACGAGCTGCGGCGGTTCCGGCTCGTGTTCGTGTCCGTCGTCGCGGCCCTGTTCGGCCTGGCGCAGGTCGTCTTCTACGTGACACTGACCGGGCTGCACGCCCGACCGGACTGGTGGCTGCCGGGCGTCGTGAACTTCGCCCTCGCGGTGCTGCTGGGCGCGCTGGTCGCTCACAGCCTGCTGCGCCGGCGCTGGGGGAAGCGGCTGCTGGCTCGTCAGGAGAGCCGGTTGCGGCGCAAGTACAGCGGGGACCTGCACTCCGGGCGCCGGTGGCTGCAGTTCTACTTCGACGACCAGGACATCTCGGCGTACGTGCCCCAGATCCTGTACTTCCTGGACGAGGGGCGAGTCGAGTCGGTGCGAGACGGGCTCGCGCTGGCTCAGGAGAGCCGGCGCGAGAAGGGTTCGCTGTTCGCGGAGCACGCGCTGGCGTGCTTCAACGAGGTGGCGGCCGATGTCAACAAGCTGGTCGTCTCGAGCGCCGCAGGCGACGCCAGGCCGTCGAGCCGGGCGATGCGCTTCGTGAAGTCGGACCGACCGGGTGTCTGGTACATCACGACCGCTCCCGAAGGTCCCAAGGTCCACGAGCTCGACCGCGGAGTGGCCGCGATCGTGACCGCGCCGACTGAGTCGGGCTCGATCATCACCAGCAATCGGATCCGGATCGCCCGCGCGGGGCTGTCGTTCGCGGACGTCGCCGGCCTGTACGACGAGCAGGTGCCCAGGTACTCCGACGGCATGACCGAGGAGGAGGCGAAGCGTGAGCTGGTCTATGAGCTGACACTGCTGTCGGCCAAGGTCGAGACCTGGACCGAGCACGAGGTCGTCGAGCTCAACGACTGAGCGCTACGGGCTGTAGATGCTGAACGGCCCGGCCGCGCCGAACGCCCGCGCCGCGAACCGGCGGCCGATGAGCCGCTGGGTCTCGGGGCCAGGGTGGAGCTCGTCGGGCAGCGGCGTCTCGGCGTAGTCGTCAGGGCCGTACAGCTCGAGACCGTCGAGGTAGTAGAGGTTCGGGTCGTCCTTGGCCCGGGTCTCGATGATCCGGGCCAGCTCGGCGCGGATCACCGACAGCGACAGCTTGCCGGCGCGGACCTCTGCGGGGTCGCCGCCGGCCGCGAACCGGATGCCGTTCTCGTCGAAGCTCGGCACGCTCGGGCCGGGCGCGTCCTCGTGGATCGGGCAGCAGATGGGGGAGACCACGAGCAGCGGGGTCTCCGGGTGGCCCTCACGGATGGTGTCGAGGAAGCCGTGCACGGCCGGGCCGAAGACCCGCAGCCGCATCGCGTCGTGGTTCACGACGTTGATCCCGAGCTTCACGCTGATCAGGTCGGCCGGGGTGTCGCGGATGACGCGCGCGGCGAAGGGGTCGACCAGCGCGCTCCCGCCGACGCCCAGGTTGACCAGCTTCACGCCGCCGCCGACCGCCGCCACGACCGGCCAGATGGCCGTCGGGCTGGACGCGTTCGAGCCGTGGCTGATCGAGCTGCCGTGGTGCAGCCAGACCCGGCGCCCGTTGTCCGGCAGCGGCTCGGCCGGCGCATCGGCGCGCAGCTCCACCAGCTCGGTCGCCTCGCTCCACGGCAGCCAGATCTCGACATCCTTGGTCGCCTCGGGCAGTCCCTCGAACCGGACCGTCCCGACCGAGCCGAGCCGGTAGTCCGAGTCGCCGGTGGCCATGTCGATCTCGAGCACGTGCCCGCCGGCCCCGGTCGCCTGCTGCACGAGCCTCCCGTCGACCACGAGGTCGTAGATCCCGTCGGGGCGCCCCGGGAGGCCGACGTACGTCACCGTCGTCCGGATCGTGTCGAGCTCGATGACCGTGGCCCGGGTGCGGAACACCAGGCGTACGCCGGACGGCTGCGCCTCCGCCATCGCGAGCTGCCCGTCGCCCTGCGCCCGCGCCCAGGCCGGGAACCGGTGGGGTCGCAGCCCGTGCTCGGTGGGCTCCAGCTCCAGGGCGCCGCGGACCAGGTCGGAGGTGATCGGGGTCGTGGTCAGCACGTCTCCATCATGGAGGGCCCATCGGGGTCCGACAAAAAAGATTTACCGTGAAACAGCGTCCGGTGAACTCGGGGACAACGCATACTCGAGGTGTGTCCAGCTCCCAGCCGCCGCAGCGGCACCTTGCAACCAGCCCGTTCGCGGCGAAGCCCGAGATCTCGATCGAGAGCTACGAGTGCGACGACCTGGTGCAGCACGACTCCTACGGCATGGGCCGCGTCGTGCACACCGACTCCGCCGCTGTGATCGTCGACTTCCGCACCCAGAAGGTCCGGGTGCCGAGCCCGTTCGCGAAGATGACCAAGCTGTAGGTGCCGTCCGGCAGGATTGCCCGCATGACTGCCTACTGGATCAGCATCTACCAGGAGATCACCGACGAGGCGAAGCTCCAGGCGTACGCCGCGCTCGCCGGCCCGGCCCTGACCGGGGCCGGTGGCACGTTCCTGGTGCGCGGGCTGCCGGAGGCGACCTTCGAGGCCGGTGAGGAGACCCGCACCGTGCTCATCGAGTTCGACTCGGTCGACGCTGCCGTGGCGGCGCACGACAGCGCTGCGTACCAGGAGGCCCTGGCGGCGCTCGACGGCGGCGCCGTGCGCGACATCCGGATCGTGCCCGCGGCCGACTGACCCGTGGCACCATCTGCGGCATGCGCTTCGTGGCCATCGCCGCTCTTCTCGCCGGTCTGCTGACCGCAACCGTCCCCGCGACCGCGGCCGATCCGGCGGACTTCACGCTCCGCCCGGGCGCGAACCAGCTCTACGTGCTGGACGCGACGCCCGGGACGACCCTGGACCTGGTCCAGGGCGGGGCCGTCGTCCAGAGCGGCACCGTGGACGAGGCCGGCAGCCTGGCCTGGCGCGAGCTCGACGCGGGCGAGTACACCGTGGCCGGCGTCGGCGTCACGGTGCCCGACATCGACGACCCGGCGCCGCCGCAGTCGTTCTACGACGCGCAGACGCTGGGCGACGGCTTCGGGTACATCACCGCCCGCGACGGCACCACGCTGTCGGCGAACGTCTCGCTGCCTGACGGCGACGGACCGTTCCCGACGGTCGTCGAGTACTCCGGCTACGACCCGAGCAACCCGGCGAACACGAGGTTCGCCACCCTCTTCAACGCGCTCGGCTACGCCTACGTCGGCGTCAACATCCGTGGCACCGGCTGCTCGGGTGGCTCGTTCCTGAGCTTCGAGCCGGTGCAGAGCCTCGACGGGTACGACGTCATCGAGGCGATCGCCGCCCAGTCCTGGGTGGAGTTCGGCAAGGTCGGCATGGTCGGCATCTCCTACCCCGGCATCTCGCAGCTGTACGCCGCGCGCTACCAGCCGCCGCACCTCGCCGCGATCGCGCCGCTGTCGGTCATCGACGACACCTACCGCAGCACGCTGTACCCGGGCGGCATCCTCAACACCGGCTTCGCAGTGCCGTGGGCGGCGGAGCGGACCGAGCAGGCGGCGCCGTACGGCCAGGGCTGGGAGGAGGGGCGCGTCGAGTCCGGCGACACGACCTGCGAGGAGAACCAGGCCGTTCGGCTGCAGAACCCGGACCCCCTCCAGCTCCTCGAGGACAATCCCTTCTACGGCTACCGCTACTACGACCGGATCAACCCGACGAACTTCGCCGGTGACATCAACGTCCCGGTGTTCCTCGCCGCTGCCTGGCAGGACGAGCAGACCGGCGGGCACTCGGCGGAGATGCTCGACGACTTCACGGGATCGCCGCACGTCTACGCGTCGCTGGCCAACGGCTCACACACCGAGGCGCTGAGCCTCGGCATCTTCGGGCGGTACGCCGACTTCCTCGACCTGTACGTCGCCCGCCGGGTGCCGACCACCATGAAGCAGTTCGTCGCCCCGATCCTCGCCGAGTCGATCACCGGCGTCGGGGGCCTCCAGCTGCCGCCCGGTCCGACGTACGCCGGCATGACCTACCGGCAGGCGTTGAAGTCCTTCGAGGCGCAGAAGCCGGTCCAGGTGCTGTTCGAGGAGGGCGCTGCCGCCGGCCAGCCGGCGGGCTCGCCGCTGCCGCGGTTCGTGCGCTCCTTCGACGCCTGGCCCGTCCCGCAGGCGAAGCCGACGTCCTGGTACCTCGGTGCCGCCGGCCAGCTGCGGCCCACGCCGGTGCTGCGCGACGCCGACGCCCGCGGGTACGTCGCCGACCCGTCGGCGCTGCCGAAGACCAACTTCACCGGGGGAGGGATCTGGGGCCCGAACCCGACGTACGACTGGCGCCAGATCCCCGACGCCACCGGTCTGGGCTGGATCAGCAAGCCCCTGAAGAAGAACGTCGTCGCCGCCGGCACCGGCTCGGTCGACCTGTGGGTGCGCAGCGACGCGCCGGACACCGACCTCGAGGTGACGCTCACCGAGGTGCGACCGAACGGCACCGAGGTCTACGTCCAGTCCGGCTGGCTGCGCGCCAGCCACCGCAAGCTCGACGCGGCGGCGTCCACGCCGATCAAGCCGGTGCACACCGACCTCGAGGAGGACGCCAGCCCGCTGCCCGCCGGGACGTTCACGAAGGTGCGGGTTGAGCTGTTCCCGTTCGCCCAGCCGTTCCGCAAGGGCTCGCGGATCCGCATCACCGTCGACGCGCCCGGCAACGCGCGCCCGCAGTGGGCCTTCGACACCACGGTCGCCGACGGCGAGCACGTGTGGATCGCCGCCGACGGGAAGCACCGCTCCCGGCTGGTGCTCCCCGTCGTGCCCGGCGTCAAGGTCCCCCAGCAGCGGCCGCCCTGCGCATCGCTGCGCAGCCAGCCCTGCCGGACCTTCCCGGGCTGACGACCCGCGAAGACAGCGGTGCGTCAGGCCTGGGTCGGGCGCGACAGGTAGCGGCCGACGGGCTCGGTCGAGACCACGCCGTCGGTCATCACCTGGTGGCCGCGGACGAACGTGTCGGTCACCTTGGCGGTCAGCTCGGCACCCTCGAAGGGCGTGTACTCCTGCGTGGACTCGGAGTCCTCGGCGCGCACGGTCCAGGTGACCGAGGTGTCGACGAGCGCGATGTCCGCGTCCTTGCCGAGCTCGAGCGAGCCCTTGGTGCCACCGAGGCCGTAGCGGGTGGCGGGGTTCGTGGACGTCAGCTCGGCGATCCGGCCGAACGGCAGGCCGCGCTTCGAGCCCTCCGAGACCATGCCGGCGAGCAGGTACTCGGCGCCGCCGAAGCCGGACTTCGCCAGGAACACGTCGTCCTTCGGCTCGCCGAACTTCAGCTCCTCCTTGCAGCACGCGTGGTCGGAGACGACCCAGTCGATCTTGCCGTCGAGGAGGTACTGCCACAGCGCCTCGACGTCCTCGCGCGGCCGCAGCGGCGGGTTCACCTTGCCGCCGACGCCGTGCGCGGTGTCGCAGTCGGCGAGCAGGTGGCCGACGGTGACCTCGCGACGGAAGTCGATGTGCGGGAACGTCGCCGCCATCATCAGCGCCGCCTCGACGGCCTTGCGGGAGGTGAGGTGCAGCAGGTTGATCGTCGGCAGCTCGGTCTCGTGCGCGAGGTACGACGCGATCGTGACCGCGAGGCCCTCGGAGTGCGGCGGGCGCGAGGCGCTGTACGCCGGCAGCCCGGTGAGCGTGCCCTCGTCCTCGACCAGCTTCGTGTACGCCGTCATGATCTCCGCGGTCTCGCAGTGCAGCGACAGCGAGATCTGGTCGGCGATCTCCGGGTGCTCCTCGCGGGCCTTCTGGATGCCGCGCATCACGAACTCGAAGTGGGCGTAGTCGTACCGCTCGCCCTCGGGCGTCATGAGGAACGAGCTCTGGTCGGCGCTGCGGCCGTGCAGGCCGTGGCCGCCGTAGAACATGAAGATCTTGAACGACGTCACGCCGTGGTCGCCCACGAGCGACGGGATCTCCTCGATGTGGCCCTTGCTCATCGGCGCGAGGTGGAAGGCGTAGTCGATCAGCGCCTTGCCCTCGGTCAGCGACAGCACCTCCGGGAAGAACTCGGAGTACGGGCCGCCCTTGTTCAGGTAGTACTGGCCGGTGCGCATGTAGGTGATCGCGGTGGTGACACCGCCCTGCGCCGACGCGCGGCTCTCGCTGACCGCGTCCTCCGGCAGCGGGTTGTAGATGCCCCAGTGCTGGTGGGCGTCCACGACACCCGGGAACGCCGTCTTGCCGCCACCGTCGACCACCCGGTCGGCGAGGTCGGTGTCGAGACCCGCCTCGAGCCGCGCGATCCTGCCGTCGCGGACACCGATGTCGAGCGACTGCGGCTCGTCCTGGCCCGGCACGACGACCGAGACGTTGGTGATGATCAGGTCGAGCTCGCTCATGCGTGGAACTCCTTCAGAGGGGACATCAGGTCGGAGACGTCGGTGGCGTTCGTGAGGTCGAGGGCGGCACGCCGTACGGCGTCCGAGGCGGCGGCGTCGAGGCGTCCCGCGACGTTGTCGCGGAACTTGGTGCCCAGCTCGTCGTCGGAGAGCGGCCGGGCCGGTCCGCCGCGGTTCGTCAGCACCTTCTCGACGAGCGTCTCGCCCGCGGTGGTGGTGAGCGTGACGACGGCCGGGAACTGGAACGGGTAGATCGCGTTGCACTCGTCGTCGGCCACGACGTCGACCTTCGCCATCAGCGCGCGCCGCTCCGGGTCCTGGGCGAGGGCGTCGCTGTAGTCGTCCAGGCCGGTGCCGAGGCCCCCACCGCCGAGCAGCCCGGCAGCGAAGGCGAAGGGACCGGAGAACTGGGCCTGGTAGCCGGTCTCGGGCGCGCGCTTCACCTCGATCGGCTCACCGATGGTGCGCACGGTCGAACCGGCCACGCCGATCACGACCGAGGCCACCTGGTCGGGCGAGATGCCCCGCTCGCGGAAGGCGCGTCCCGCGTCGACGGTCGTGTGCGTGAAGTGGTTGGCCGGGTAGGGCTTGAAGAAGATGCCGGGCACCGACCACTCGGTGCCGAGGCCGTCGCTGACGGCGTCGGGGAAGAACTGCCCGTGCAGCCAGGCCTGGAAGAACCCGAACCGGCCCTCGAGCACGGTCGGCGGGCCGGTGAAGCCGCGGCGCACGAGCTGCGCGGCGTTGACGCCGGCCTGCGCGGCGAGGCCGCAGTGCAGCCGCTTCACGGTGCCGCCGGTGCGGTTCGCCTCGATGACGCCGGACGCCATCGACGCGGTCAGGCCGAGCGCGTCGACGGCGTCGGTGCCGTAGAGCAGCGACGCCGCGACTGCGGAGCCCATCGCGCCGGTGATCGACGTGGCGTGCTGGCCGTGCTCGAAGAAGACCGAGTTGCCGAGCTCCTCGTCGTACCCCGCCATGCCCAGGCGTACGGCGACCTCGAGGCCGACCGCGATCGCGCGGACGGTCTGGGCGCCGGTCGCGCCGGCGTGCTCGGCCGCGGCGAGCGCCGCCGGCACCACGCTGGCGCTGGGGTGCAGCACCGACGGGAGGTGGGTGTCGTCGTAGTCGAGCGAGTGCGCGAGCACGCCGTTCGCGAACGCCGCCTGGGCCGCGGTGACCGAGGTGCGCACACCGACGGCGGTGGCCTGCGGGTGCCCGCCCTGGTCGCGGACGTGGCCGAGCGCGGCGGCGCTGGTCGGCAGCCGGTGCGCGGCGACGCACAGGCCGAGCACGTCGAGGACGCGCTGCTGGACCGACGCGGCGACGTCGTCGGGCACACCGTCGGCGTACGCCTTCTCGGCGAACGCCCCGAGCTGCTGGGCGAGGGTCGCCCCGGAATCCGACTGAGCGCTCATGCGCCGACCACCGCGAGCGGGCGGACGGGGGAGCCGGTGGCGCCGAAGAGCGGCAGCGGCGAGAGCACGAACACGAACTCGTGGATCGCGTCCTTCGCGAGCTCCTCCAGCGCCATCGTCTCGACGATGTAGATGCCGTTCTCGACGAGCAGCACGCGGTGCGCGGGGAGCAGGCCGTGGCCGGCGCCCGGCGAGAGCATCTCGAACGCGATCGTGTCCGCGCCGACCGCGTGCACGCCGTGGTCAGCGAGCCAGGTGGCTCCCGCGGTGGAGACACCCGGCACGCCGGTCTGGAGGCCACGGAACGTGTCGCCGTCGCCGTTGTCGAAGTGCTGGCCCCAGCCGGACCGGATCAGCACGACGTCGCCGGCGTTGATCGCGACCCCCTGCTTCCCCAGCGTCGCCTCGAGGTCGGCGACGGTGATCTCCTGGCCGGCCTCGAGCCGGTCGACGCCGAGCGTCGCGGGCACGTCGAGCAGCACGCCGCGGCGGACGATCGGCTCGATCGTGTGCACGCCGAGCTCGATCATGCCGAGGCCGTCGTGCATCCGCCCGTCCTGCGAGACGTGCGAGAGCGCGTCGATGTGGGTGCCGACGTGGGTGCCCATCGAGATCATGTCGTTCGCGGCCGAGCCGCCGTCGGCGCGCACCATGTCACCGTGGCGGCGCGGGTGGGCGTGCCAGTACGCCGGGTGGTTGGGCGACTGCGGCATGCCGACGGTCAGCCGGCGGCCGAGGTCGACGACGCGCACGCCGCCGGCGACGGCGTCGAGGAGGGCCTGGGTGGTCATCGGATCACTTCCTGGTCACGGAGGGCGGAGATCTCGTCGGCGGACAGGCCGAGCTCGGTGAGGACGTCGTCGGTGTCGGCGCCGAGCGGGCGACCCGGGAAGCGGATCGCGCCGGGGGTCTCGGACATCCGCCACATCACGTTGTGCTGCAGGACCTCGCCGAGCGCCGGGTCGTCGACCGGCGTCAGCATCTCGGTCGCGCGGACGTGCTCGTCCTCGACCAGGTCCTTCGCGGAGAACACGGGCGCGACCGCGGCACCGGCCTCGGTGAACGCGGCGACGACCTCGTCGCGGGTGCGCTCGCCGATCCAGCCGCCGACGTACCCGTCGAGCAGGTCCGCGTGCTGCGCGCGCGTGTGCCCGGAGGCGAACCACGGCTCGTCGAGCACCTCGGGGTGTCCGACCAGCGTGAGCACGCGCTCGGCGATCGCCTGGGCGCTGGTCGAGATCGCGACCCAGTGGCCGTCGCTGGTCTCGTAGGCGTTGCGCGGGCTGTTGTTCGTGGAGCGGTTGCCGTGCCGCTGGCCGACCTGGCCGGTGAGGCCGTAGACCGACGGGCCGGGGCCGACCGCGGTCATGATCGGCTCGAGCAGGCTGAGGTCGATGACCTGGCCCGTGCCGGACCTCTCCCGCTCGTAGAGCGCCATCGAGATCGCGGACGACGCGGCGATGCCGGCGATCGAGTCGGCCAGGCCGAACGCCGGCAGCGTCGGCGGTCCGTCGGGCTGCCCGGTCAGGTGCGCGAAGCCGCTCATCGCCTCGGCGAGCGTGCCGAAGCCCGCGCGGGCGGCGTACGGCCCGGTCTGGCCGAAGCCGGTGATCCGCGCGACCACCAGGCGGGGGTTGAGCTCCTGCAGGGTCTCGGGGGAGAGGCCCCAGCGCTCGAGGGTGCCGGGGCGGAAGTTCTCGACGAGCACGTCCGCGGTCGCGACCAGCCGCTTGAGCACGTCGGCGCCGGCCTCGGAGGACAGGCTGAGTGCGACCGTCCGCTTGTTGCGGGAGATCTCCGACCACCAGATCGGCGTGCCGTCGACCGAGGGGCCGTGGCCGCGCATGCCGTCGCCGGCCTTCGGGTGCTCGATCTTGATCACCTCGGCGCCGAAGTCACCCAGGATCTGGCAGGCCAGCGGCCCGGCGAGGATCGTCGACGCGTCGACGACACGAATGCCGCTCAGAGGTCCGGTCACGGTAGTCATCGTCGCGAATCATATATGATCTAGGAGTGGCTCGTGCGGGGTACGACGCGGTCGTGGTCGGAGCAGGTCCGGCCGGTCTGACCTGCGCCGTCAGGGCCGCCCGCGGAGGCGCGCGCGTGCTGCTGGTCGAGAAGGACCGGCGCACCGGCGGCGCCCTGCACCTCAGCGGCGGCCACCTCTCCGCGGGCGGCACCAGCCTGCAGCGCGCGGCCGGCATCGAGGACAGCCCCGAGCTGCACCTCGCCGACATCCAGCGGATCAGCAACGGCACCGAGCGCACCGACCTGGTCCGGCTGGTGGTCGACGAGGCGCCTGGCGTCGTCGAGTGGCTGGTCGGCAGCGGCATGGCCTTCGACCCCGAGACGCCGCGGATCGTCTACGGCCACGAGCCGTACGAGATCCCTCGGACCGTGTACGGCGTCGAGGGCGGCCTGTCGGTCCTCCAGGTGCTCGAGGCCGAGCTGGAGGAGGCGCGGGCCGCGCACGACCTCACCCTCTGGACGAACGCGCCGGTGACCGGGCTGCGCACCGACGACGCCGGCCGGGTGGTGGGCGTCGAGGTCTACCGCGATGGCGACGAGGTCGAGATCGACGCGGCCGTCGTCGTCATCGCCACGGGCGGGTACGGCGCGGACGCCGAGCTGTTCACCGAGCGGCACGGCGTCGAGCTGGTCACCGTGGCGTCGCGCACGTCGACCGGCGACGGCATCCACCTCGGCCGCAGCGTCGGCGCCGCGATCCAGGGGGAGGGCACGTACCTCCCGACGTTCGGCGGGCTGCCCGACCCGCAGGCCCCGCACCGCGCGAACTGGGCCGAGCGGCTGCTGCTGACCGTCGAGCGCCCGCCCCGCGAGATCTACGTCGACAGCACCGGCAGCCGCTGGATCGCCGAGGACGAGCCGTCGATCGACGTGAAGGAGCGGGCGCTGACCGCGCTCCCGGACCAGGTCTTCTGGACGGTCTTCGACGACGACGCGGTCGCCGACTCCGGCGGCGGCCGGCCGCCGATCGTGCTGGGCTGGGAGGCCGACGACCTGCGCCGGCACGCCAACGTGCGTCCGGGCATCCACGCGGCGGACACGCTCGAGGAGGTCGCCGCCCTCGCCGGCATCGACCCCGACGGGCTGGTGGCCGCGGTGGCGGCGTACAACCGCGCGGTGGAGGCCGGTGTCGACGAGGACTTCGGCCGCACCCACCTGCCCGCACCGATCGCGGTGCCGCCGTACTACGCGCTGCACAACCAGGGCATCGCGGTCGTGACGTTCGACGGGCTCGACATCGACGACACGTTCGCCGTGCTCGACGAGGCGGGGGCGCGCATCGAGGGTCTGTTCGCGATCGGTGAGGTGATCGGCGCCGGTGCGACGTGCGGCAACAGCTTCTGCTCCGGGATGCTGCTCACGCCTGCCCTCGTGTTCGGGCGCCTGCTCGGCGAACGACTCGCCGCGCGTCAACGGCCAGATGCCGTCCGTTGACAGGGTTTCTCGGCATACTCGGCGCCGTGCCGACCTCTGACCCCAGCCACGCGGACCCGACCGGGTGGTCCGACTCGTCGGCGCGCTCGGTGCTGCAGCTGATGGCGGAGTCCGTCGCGGAGATGGTCGGCTTCGAGGTCACCGCGCTGTCGGTGGTCATCGACGACGAGCTCGTCACGGTCGCCTACGTCGGCCCTGAGGAGTACCGCGAGTACGTCGAGCGGCCCGACTCCGCCGACGTCCTGGACCCGGTGCTGGCCGTCGCCGAGCGGTGGGGTCCGCGCGTCCGGTTCCTCGCCGCCGCGGACCACGGCGAGCTCGCGGGTCACTGGGTGGAGTTCGAGCAGCAGCGGGTCGACCACCCCGACGCGTGGGACCCCCAGGACGTGCTCGTCGCCGTGCTGAGCGACGACGACGGCGTGATGGTCGGCGCGGTCTCGGTGGACCGGCCGCTGTCCGGACGCCGGCCCGACGCGGTCCAGCGCGACCTCCTGGAGCGGTACGCCGCCCAGGCGGAGCGAGCCGTCCTCAACGCGTTCGAGCGCGAGGAGCTGGTGCAGCAGGTCGCCCACGCGGAGTCCGCGCGCCGGATGATCCGGGCCGCGTCGATGCCCGCGCTGCCCTCCCTGGAGGCGGTGCTGCGCAGCACCCACGGACCGCTCGTCGAGGGCTTCGCCGCGAGCGGCTCCTGGATCCACGTGCTCGACACCGACTGCCCGGGCGGCAACTACGCGCGCCAGCACGACGGCGAGATGGTGACGCTGCCCGCCGAGGTGATCGAGGAGTCGCGCCGCGTCGCGCCCCGGCTGTGGCGCGACCAGACCGTGCTCGTCGTCGTCGCCGGCGAGACGCCCGGCCTGCCCGACGTCATCCACCGCCAGCTCCACGAGCTCGGCCTGTCGACGGTGCTCGCCGTACCACTCGGCGCGGGGGAGGAGTGCCTCGGCTTCATGGCGCTCACCCGGCGCGAGCAGGACCCGCCGTGGTCGCCGGTCGAGATCGACTCGGCCCGCCAGATCGGCCACGACCTGGGCGCGTCGCTGATGACCGCGCGGGCGCTGGAGAGCGAGCGCGCGCTGGTGCGCGAGCTGAAGCAGCTCGACGACTACCGCAGCCAGCTGATCGCGACGATGTCCCACGAGCTGCGCACCCCGCTCGCGGTGATCGCCGGCAACCTGGAGATGCTCGGGACCCTCGAGCTCGAGACCGTCGCGATGATGCACCACGCCGCGATGACCCGCGGCTCGGACCGGATGAAGAAGGTCGTCGACGACCTCCTGATGCTGGCCCGGGTCAGCAACCCGCGCTACCCGCTCTCGCCGGTGCCGGTCGACCTGCGCGACATCACGCTCGAGGTCGCCGACCTGGTCGACACCGCCGCGCGCGCCAAGGACATCACGATCGAGCTCGTCATGGAGCCGACCGACCTGGTGGTGCCCGGCGACCCCTCGGAGCTGGATCGCCTGATCGGCAACCTGGTCAGCAACGCGGTGAAGTACACGCCCGACGGCGGCACGGTGACGGTGAGCATCGCGCTCGGTCCGGACGAGATCGTCGTCCGCGTCGCCGACAACGGGATCGGCATCTCCGCGGAGGACCAGACCGGGCTGTTCGGCGCGTTCTTCCGTACGACGAACCCGGAGGCGCTCGCGCAGTCCGGGACCGGTCTGGGGCTGGCGATCGTGGCGACGATCGTCGAGCGCCACGAGGGCTCGGTCACCGTGGAGAGCGAACTAGGGGCAGGAACCACCTTCACGGTGGCCCTGCCCCTGGTTCACAGCGGTCAGAACGCGGTCGAGCCCGGCTTCATCACGCCGAGGAGCGCGGCGACCAGGACCAGCGTCCAGATCGCGTAGACCCACGGCTCGCAGCGCTTGATCGAGCCGAGGATCGCCTTCTCCACCTCGGGGGTGGAGCCCGACGTCACGAGCTTGCCGAACGCCGGCCCGAACGGCTTGAGCTGCCGGCGGATCATCACGCCGCTGAAGATGCACAGCGCGTACGCGACGACCTTGGCGCCCAGCCACTTCGGGTTCGTGTCCACGCCGAACGGCTCGGCCACGACCATCGTGTAGACGCCGACCGCCACCAGCCCGACGCTCAGCCCGTAGCGGACCGTGAGGTCCGCCTTCTGCGAGAGCCGGGCCAGGGGAGTGTCGCCGCCCCGGTAGTCGATCAGCGACACGGCCAGCCAGGCCAGGCCGGCCACCCACGTGAGCGCGAGCAGCCAGCCGTGCACGAAGAAGTCGTCGCCGAGCGGACCCCACGCCATCAGCGTGACGCCGCTGGGCAGGATCAGCACCAGCGAGACCCGCGGCGCGATGTCGGTCGCGTGCATGATCTTCGTGGCGACCCCGCGGGCCTCCGGTCCGACCTCGCTCTTGATGATGTACCGGCTCGCGTAGAAGACCCCGACGTCGCCACCCAGCCAGTAGGCGAACAGCACGACGTGCAGGAAGATCGCGACGGTCTGCCCGTTGAAGCCGTGTGCGGCTTCCGCGGCCTCCGCGACCATGGGTGCCAGGAGAGGAACCATCACATTCCGTCGCCGTCCCAGCGGCCGCGCGAGCGGCTGCGGACGGGCAGCGAGGAGATGATCGGCGCGGGGATCGGGTCCCCGTCCTTCCAGTCGACGCGGGTGCCCCAGTTGTGGGCGTGCTCGCCGGTGCGCTCGTCACGGTGCTCGACGTCCTTGCCCGACCAGCCCCAGTCCAGCTCGGGCGCGTGCTCGTGCGAGTGCCCGTGATCGTGCGAGTGGTCGTGGTCGTGGTCGTGCGAGTGGTCGTGGTCGTGGTCGTGCGAGTGACCGTCGCCGTGGCCGCCCTGCAGGTTGGCCGCGTCCATCGCCTTCATGATCGCGATGATCGACGGGTCCGCGCCCTGGCCCTGGTGCTTGACCGGCGCGTTGTTCTGGCCCTGGTCGATCTGGAACTGCCAGGCGGCGTTCATCTGCCGCATGTCCTCCTCCGACCGCCACGGGGTGGCGAGGTCGTGGGTGGACGACGACCAGCGCTGCGGCTCGTGCGGCTCCTCGTTGAGGCCCTCGGCGGTGTAGTTGACGCCGTCGCCGCCCCAGCGGACCCACTCGCGCTGCGTGTACCAGTTCTTCAGCTCACCGTCCGAGCGCAGCAGCCAGGTGGCGCCACCCTCCATGGTGGTGAAGTGGCCGTGCTTCACGCGGGCCGGGCGGAAGAAGTACGTGCCGAGGTCCAGGGTGCCGAAGTTGTACTCCATGTGGCCCTGGGTCGTGTAGGCCTCCTCGTAGCACGGGTGGTGCGCGAGGCGGTGGTCCGACCAGCCCTGCTCGGCGTGCACCAGGCGGGTGTAGAAGCCGGTGACCGGGTCGACGTGGAGGTACTTGATGTACAGGCCGGGCATCGGGCCCGGGTTCGGGACGGCGTCCCACTTCATCGCGTCGGAGTCGATGACGATGACCTCTTCGCGGGCGTCCGACCAGCGCTTGGCGGCCGCGACCGACTCGACAGCGTCGTACCCGGCGTCGCCGTACTCCCGGTAGTGGAGCATCTTGGTGCCCTCGGCGACCTTCAGGTAGTCGGCCGGCACGCCCTTGGGCGCGTAGACGTAGCCGCCCTTGCCGATCTTGCGGCCGCCGTAGTCGATCTCGCCCTCGAGCACGTAGTACTCGGTGTTGGCGTGGTGGATGCCCGGGCCGCGGCCCCAGTCGGTGTGGAAGTCGACGCGCAGCGAGGACGAGCCGTCCTCCTCGTCGACGGAGAGCCGGCGCTCGCTGGCGCGGCCCTCGCCGCCCGGCAGCTCGGCGCCGTGCCAGACGTAGTCGTCTTCCTGGATCAGTTCGACGTGAGGTCGCAAGGGACTTCCTTCGGGTAGGGGATGGGTCTGTCGGCTAGTTCGTGGCTTGGTCGCGCAGCTCGCGCTTGAGGATCTTTCCGGCGGCGTTGCGGGGGAGCGCGTCGGTCACCGTCCAGCGACGGGGGACCTTGAAACCGGCGAGCCCGGTGCGGCAGTGCGCCTCGAGCTCGCCGGTGGTCACGGTGGCGCCGCGGCGCAGGACGACGTACGCCGCCACTTCCTCGCCCCACGTCTCGTGGGGGATGCCGACGACCGCGGACTCCGCGACGGCGGCGTGGGTGGCGAGGACGTCCTCGACCTCGCGCGGGTAGACGTTCACGCCGCCCGAGATGATGAGGTCCTTCTTGCGGTCGACGATGTGGACGTAGCCGTCGTCGTCGCGCACGACCACGTCGCCGCAGGTGAGGAAGCCGTCGTCGGTCGTGCAGGCGGCGGTGGCCTCGGGGTCGTTGTGGTAGCCGTTCATGAGGAACGGCGAGCGGCTGAACAGCTCACCGGGCTCACCGTTCGGCACCGGGTTGCCCTCGTCGTCGACGACGCGCAGCTCGGTCAGGAACCAGGCGTGGCCCACCGATCCGGGCTTCGTGTGCTGGTCGGCCGGGCGCAGGTTCGTGATGATGCCGCCCTCGGTCGAGCCGTAGAGCTCATGGATCCCGCACTGCGGGAACTCCTGCATCACCCACTGCTTGAGCGGCCAGGGGAGCGCGGCGGCGTTGAAGTACAGGGTGTCGAGCGAGGACAGGTCGTGCTGGGCGACCGCGCCCTCACCGAGGCCGCGCAGCATCTGCGCGTGCGTCGGCACGAGGAACGTCGACTGCACCTTGTCGCGGGCGCAGAGCGCGAGGAACTCCTCGGGGTCCCACGAGCGCAGCATGGTGACCGTGCCGCCGGCGAACACGGGCGCGTAGCCGAAGGCGAAGCCGGCCCCGTGGTACATCGGCGCGACCGCGGCCGACGTACGTCCCGGGCCGAGGCCCCACTCGAGGGCAGAGAGGTAGAACGTGAGCGCCCGGCTGCGGTGCGAGACCACGACGCCCTTGGGGCGGCCGGTGGTG
Organism: Nocardioides sp. SR21; assembly: GCF_022761125.1. Lineage (GTDB taxonomy): Bacteria > Actinomycetota > Actinomycetes > Propionibacteriales > Nocardioidaceae > Nocardioides. The sequence goes on from NZ_JAKWJR010000002.1 coordinate 284,438, forward strand.
CCGGACGTGTAGGCGATGCAGAACGGGTCGAGCTCGTTGACCGGGGCGTACGGGTCGCGCGCGTCGGTCGCCTCGAGCGCGGCTTCGTACTCGGGCCCGAGCTGGGAGCCGCCGATGCTGACCACGGTCAGCTGGAGCTCCTCGGCCGCGTCGCCGGCCAGGGCCGCGAGCTTGTCGTCGAGGACCAGCGCGCGGGCGCCGGAGTGCTCGATGATGTAGCGGCTCTCCGCCGGCGTGAGCCGCGGGTTGAGCGGGACCATGACGAGCCCGGCCTTGGCGATGCCCGCCGCGACCTCGGGGTACTCCAGCCGGTTACCGAGCAGCACCGCCACCCGCTCGCCGGGCTGCAGGCCCTTGCCGAGCAGCCACGCGCCGAGTCGGCTGGCCCGCTCGTCGAGCGCGCCGAAGCTGAGCGTGCGGTCTCCATCGATGACCGCCGTCGCCCGCGGCGTGGCCCGGGCGAACTCCCGGATCCCGCCCGCGATGGTCATCGGCGCCCCGCCGGCAGCGATCGCCATCCAGTCCTCCTGAGCCTCGTGTTCGCCGGAACTATATACGATATAAGTTGTATCGGAAACGGTTCGACGCGCTGGGTCAGGTGCGAGCGGTCCGGCACCGCCGGCGACTCCCAGGTGACCGGCATCTCGGAACAACCCCACGGCGCGACGACGTTCACCCTCACGTGAAGATCGAGATCTGGAGCGACGTCGTGTGTCCGTGGTGCTACGTCGGCAAGCGCCGCCTGGAGACGGCGTTGGCCGGCTTCGAGCACGCCGAGGACGTGGAGATCGTGTACCGCTCCTTCGAGCTGGACCCTTCCGCGCCGCAGCACGGCCACGAGCTGTCGACCGGCGTGATCGCGCGCAAGTACGGCCGCAGCGAGGCAGAGATGCGCCAGATGCAGCAGCAGCTGACGGACATGGCCGCGGCGGAGGGGCTGGCGTTCCGGCTGTTCGACACCGTGCACACCAACACCGTCGACGCGCACCGGCTGCTCCACCTCGCGCTCGCGTCCGGCGGCCCCGCGCTGCAGCGCGACCTCAAGGAGGCGCTGCTCTCGGCGTACTTCGAGGGCGCCGAGAACATCGGTGACCACGACGTGCTGACGAAGGTCGCCCTCGCCGCCGGTCTCGACGAGGCCCGCGTCCGCGAGGTCCTGGCCGGCGACGACTACGCCGACGCCGTCGAGGCCGACGTCGCGCAGGCACGGGCGTACGGCGCCACTGGGGTGCCGTTCTACGTCGTCGACCAGAAGTACGGCGTCTCCGGTGCCCAGCCGGCCGAGACCTTCAGCCAGGTGCTGAACCAGGCCTGGGCCGAGTCGCACCCGGTGCTCCAGTCGGTCGGTGGCGACGCCGAGGCGTGCGGCCCGGACGGCTGCCCGATCTGACCCCGAGGAGCACCCGGGTGGCGTGCCTCACCTTTGGTTAGGCATACCTAAGCGGCAGGCGTATCGTGTCGCGACGTGCTCGCGAACTACCTGATCGGCCTGCGCGAGGGTCTCGAGGCGGCCCTCGTGGTCAGCATCCTCGTCGCGTACCTGGTCAAGACCGAGCGCCAGGACCTGCTCCCGCGGATCTGGGTCGGCGTCGGCATCGCGGTCGCGGTGTCGCTGGGCTTCGGCTTCGCGCTGTTCTACGGCCCGCGCGGCCTGACGTTCGAGGCGCAGGAGGCGATCGGCGGCATCCTGTCGATCGTCGCCGTCGGCCTGGTCACCTGGATGATCTTCTGGATGGCGCGCGCGGCCCGCTCGCTGAGCGGTGAGCTGCGCGGCCGGATCGACGACGCGGCCGAGGGCCCGTGGTTCGCGCTGGTCCTCGTGGCGATCCTCGCGGTCGGCCGCGAGGGTCTCGAGACCGCGCTGTTCCTCTGGTCGGCGACCGAGGCGGTCCGCGACGACACCGGCACCTGGCAGCCGCTGGTCGGCGCCGCGGCCGGCATCGCCACCGCGATCGTGCTCGGCTACCTCATCTACCGCGGCGCGATCAGCATCAACCTCTCCAAGTTCTTCACCTGGACCGGCGCGTTCCTCATCCTCGTCGCCGGCGGTGTCCTGTCGTACGGCGTCCACGACCTCCAGGAGGCCGGCATCCTGCCCGGGCTGAACAACCTCGCCTGGGACGTGTCCGACACGATCGACCCGACCACCTGGTACGCCACCCTGCTCAAGGGCATCTTCAACTTCTCCCCGCAGACCACCGTGCTCGAGGCCACGGTCTGGTTCCTGTACGTCGTCCCCGTGATGACCCTCTTCCTCCTCTCGGCCCGCCGCCGCTCCAAGCCGGCGCCGGCGCCGACCTCCGACCCCACCCCTGTGAGCTGAAGGAACCTGATGCGCAAGACCGTCGTCGCCGCCCTCGTGGTGGTTGTCCCCCTCCTCGCCGCGTGCACCGAGAACACCCGCGGCGACGACGCCGAGTCGGGCGACGGCCGCACCGTCGCGGTCTCGTCGACCGACGACGGGTGTGAGCTCTCGGCGGTCGAGGCGCCGTCGGGCACCCTCACGTTCGACGTCACGAACGACGGCTCGCAGATCACCGAGTTCTACCTGCTCGACGAGGACGGCCTGCGCATCGTCGGCGAGGTCGAGAACATCGGCCCCGACCTGTCCCGCAAGCTCGTCGTCGACGCGGCGGCCGGCACCTACCTCACCGCCTGCAAGCCGGGCATGAAGGGCGACGGCATCCGCGCCGACTTCACCGTCACCGACTCCGGCGACGAGCCCGACATCTCCGCCGACGAGCAGGAGCTGGTCGACGCGGCGCTCGCGAACTACCAGGCCTACGTGCAGGACCAGTCCGACCAGCTCCTCACCAAGACCGAGGAGTTCGTCGAGCTCTACAAGAACGGCGACGACGACGCCGCCCGCGCGCTCTACCCGGAGGCGCGCACCCACTGGGAGCGGATCGAGACCGTGGCCGAGTCGTTCGGCGACCTGGACCCGAAGATGGACGCCCGCGAGGCGGACCTCGAGGAGGGCCAGAAGTGGACCGGCTGGCACCTGATCGAGAAGGACCTGTGGCCCCAGGACGCCGAGGACTACACCCCGCTCACTCCCGCCGAGCGAGTGACGTACGCCGACGACCTCCTGAAGAACACCGAGATCCTCGACGGCCGCGTCCAGGAGCTCACCTACACCGTGGACCAGATCGCGAACGGCTCCCGTGGCCTGCTCGAGGAGGTCGCCCTCGGCAAGGTCACCGGCGAGGAGGAGATCTGGTCGCACACCGACCTGTGGGACTTCCAGGCGAACGTCGACGGCGCCCGCGTGGGCTACGAGGGCGTGAAGCCGATCGTCGAGCAGTCCGACCCGGAGCTCGCCACGGCCCTGGACGCGCGGTTCACCGAGCTGCAGGACCTGCTCGACGCGCAGCGCACCGACGACGGCTTCGTCTACTACGACGAGCTCACCCCGGACCAGGTCCAGGAGCTCTCCAACGCGGTCAACGCGCTCTCCGAGCCGCTGTCCAAGCTCACCGCGGCGGTGCTGTCCTGACCGAGGGGATCTCGCGACGAGGGCTGGTCGGCGGCGGGGTCGCCGCGGCCGGTCTGGCGGCCGGTGCGTTCGCGGCCGGCCGGGCGACCGCTGCCGAGCCGGACCCCGAGCCGACCGGGCGCGACGCGTTCGCATTCCGGGGCGCGCACCAGGCGGGGATCACCACGCCCGCGCAGGACCGTCTCCACTTCGCGGCGTTCGACGTCACCACGGGCTCCCGCTCGCAGCTGATCGCCCTGCTGCAGGCGTGGACGGTCGCTGCGGACCGGATGACCCGCGGCCTGTCGGCCGGCGAGATCGGCCCGACCGAGGGCGCCAGCAACCTGCCGCCCGACGACACCGGCGAGGCGATCGGGCTGCCGGCCAGCGGCCTCACGATCACGTTCGGCTTCGGGCCCGGCCTGTTCCGCGACGCCGAGGGCCGCGACCGGTTCGGGCTCGCCGGGAAGCAGCCCCGAGCGCTGCGCACCCTCCCGCACTTCCCGGCCGACGCGCTCGACCCCGAGCGTTCCTACGGCGACCTCTGCGTCCAGGCCTGCGCCGACGACCCGCAGGTCGCGGTGCACGCGATCCGCAACCTGGCGCGGATCGGCTTCGGCACCGTCGCGGTGCGCTGGTCCCAGCTGGGCTTCGGGCGTACGTCGACGACGTCGACCTCGCAGTCGACACCACGCAACCTCTTCGGCTTCAAGGACGGTACGGCCAACGTGAAGGCCGAGGAGACCAAGGACGTCGACGAGCACATCTGGGTCGGCGCCGGCGACGACCCGCGCGCGGACTGGCTGGCCGGCGGCTCCTACCTGGTCACCCGCCGGATCAACATGACCATCGAGGTCTGGGACCGGCAGCCGCTCGGTGACCAGGAGGGCTTCATCGGCCGCACCAAGGACTCCGGCGCCCCACTGTCCGGCGGCACCGAGTTCAGCGAGCCGGACTTCTCGATGCCCGGTAGTGACGGCCCGGTGATCCCGCACGACTCGCACGTCCGCGTCGTGCACCCGGACTTCAACGACGGTGCCCGGATGCTGCGCCGTGGCTACAACTTCGTCGACGGGTCCAACCCGCTCGGCGGCCTGGACGCGGGCCTGTTCTTCATCGCGTTCGTGCGCGACCCCGACACGCACTTCATCCCGATCCAGAACAAGATGGCGACGTCCGACGCGCTGATGGAGTACCTCAAGGTCACCGGGTCCGCGCTGTTCGCCGTACCTCCCGGCATCGGCGAGGGCGAGTACGTCGGTCAGGCGCTCTTCGAGTAGTCGCTCGCGGTGATCACGAAGCACCGCGACGGCTCGTCGTACCACTTCTCGACGACCCCGTGGTCGGTCATGCCGAGCTTGCGCATGACGTTGATCGACGGGTCGTTGCCGAGGTGCGCGACGGCGATGATCTCGGGCAGCCCGGCCGCGAACCCGTGCGCCAGCACGGCTCGCGCTGCCTCGGTCGCGTAACCCCTGCCCCACGAGTCGGGGTGCAGGTGCCAGCCGATCTCGACCTCGCCGTGCTCGTCGTTGGGCAGCGTCAGCAGCAGCACGGTGCCGAGCGCGAGCCCGTCCTCCTTGCGCTCGACGGCCCAGATGCCGAGCGGCGGGTCGTTGCGCTCGTTGTTGTACCGGTCGATGCGCGCATGCGCCTCGCCGACGGTCTTCAGCAGCACGGGCGGACCGTCGCCCAGCCACTTCATGACCTCCTCGCGGCTGAGGATGTCGAGCAGCCGCGGCCCCTCGTCGTGACGCCACGGGCGGATGACCAGACGTTCTGTCTCCAGATGCACGCGCCTACCTTGCCAGCGAGCGGATCGCTGCCACTATGTCGCGCGTGAATGACTGGGCGCCGCTCGTACTCAAGGCCGTCGTACCGTTCGCGGCCGCGGGGCTCGCCGCCCTGCTGACCCCCGCGTTCCTGCCCACCCGCAGCCTGCGCCGTGAGCTCGCCGTCGACGCCGGCATGCTCGAGAAGGTGCCGGACGGCCCTGTCCGCGCCGAGCTGAGCGCGAGTGTCGAGGGCCGCGCGGTGAAGCTGCTCGCCTGGACCCGCTACCGCTCGCTGACGCGCTCGGAGCTGTTCACGTTCGTGCTGAGCGGACTGCTCGCCGCCGTCGCGTTCTGGGAGGTCGCCGACGACCTCTTCGGCGGCGAGGGCAGCGAGCTGTCCTCCGGCCTGGCCTTCACCGTGACCCTCGCGGCCGGCGCGATGTGGCTGCTGGCGACCTGGTCGTGGCACTCGCGCTCGATCGACCGCCTGCACTACCTCCAGGACCGCGGCGCGACCGAGGCGATCGCCGACGCCCGCCGCGGCCTGAAGGTCGGGGTCTACCCGCTGCTCTCCGTCCTGGCCCTGATGCTCGTCGTGCAGTGCGGCGCGATCGCGGGCTTCGTGCTGGCCCGCTGGGACCTGCCGCTGCTGGCCGTGGCGCTCGCCTCGGTGTGGGCGGTCGTCACCGTGGTCCCGTTCCTGAACACCGCGATGGACACCGAGGACGCCGTCACGGCGTAGGGCTCAGGTCCACCACCCGGTCGACCCCGATGTCCTCGAGGAACGCCGGGTCGTGGCTGGCGACCACGAGCGCGCCCCGGTAGGACGCGAGCGCCGACACCAGGGCGTCGTACGACGCGAAGTCGAGGTTGTTGGTCGGCTCGTCGAGCAGCAGCAGCTGCGGGGCCGGGTCGGCCAGCAGCAGCGCTGCGAGCGTCGCGCGGAACCGTTCCCCACCGGACAGGTCGCCGACCTTCCTGTCCGCGGCCGAGCCCCGGAACAGGAAGCGGGCCAGCCGCGCCCGGACCTCGTTCGGCTCCGCTCCCGGCGCGCGCCGCGCGACGTTGCCGAACACCGTGTCGTCGCGGTCCAGCACGTCGAGCCGCTGGGGGAGCAGCCCCACCGGCACGCGCGCCTGCTCGACGAGCGAGGTCAGCAGGGTGGTCTTGCCCGACCCGTTCGGGCCGACCAGCGCGACCCGGTCCGGTCCGTTGATCGGCAGCTCCCCTTCGAGGACGAGCCGTCCGCGCGGCACCTCGGTGCCCGGCAGGTCGATCCGGATCTCGCGGTCGTCGCGCAGGCGGGCCTCGGCGGCGCCGAGCCGGTCCCGTGCCTGGTCGGACCGGTCGTCGTGCACCCGGCGCAGCCGCGCGGACGACTCCTCCGCCTGCTGCTTCTTCGCGTTGATCGCCGCCTTGCCGAGCCCGGTGGTGGCCTCGGCCTTCTTGGCGAGCCGGGTGCGCGAGGCGATCTTGCGCTCGGCCTCGATCCGCTCGTTGCGCTGCTTGCGCAGGTCGGCCTTCGCGGTCGACACCGCCTGCCGGGCGGCGTCCTGCTCGGTCGCGACCTGCTCGGCGTACGACGAGTACCCGCCGCCGTACCACCGCACCCGGCCGTCGCGCAGGTCGCCGATCCGGTCCATCCGCTCCAGCAGCTCGCGGTCGTGACTGACCACGAGGAGCGACCGGCTCCACCCGTCGACCACGTCGTACAGCCGCTCCTTGGCGGCGGTGTCGAGGTTGTTGGTCGGCTCGTCGAGGAGGAGTACGTCGGGTCTGCGCAGCAGCAGCCGCGCGAGCCCGAGCTCGGTGACCTCGCCGCCGGAGAGCTGGCCGAGGCGGCGGTCGAGGACGTCGGTGGGGAGACCGAGCCGGGCCAGCTCGGCCTCGGCGCGGTCCTCGACGTCCCAGGCGTCGCCGATCGTGTCGAAGTGGACAGGGTCGGCGTCGCCTCCCTCGACCGCGCGGATCGCGCGGCGTACCGCCCCGATGCCGAGGAAGTCCTCGACCGGCTGGTCGACGTCGAGGGTCAGGTCCTGGGGGAGGTAGCCGACCTCGCCGGCCACGGTGACGTGGCCCGACGTCGGCTGCAGCTCGCCGGCGACGAGGCGCAGGAGGGTGGACTTCCCGGCGCCGTTGGTGCCGACCAGGCCCGACCGGCCGGGGCCGACCAGGAGATCGAGGTTGCTGAGAGCGGGGGTGCCGTCGGGCCAGGCGAAGGTGAGGCCGGACGCGGCGATGACGGAGGACGAAGACATGGAGGCTCCAGAGGTGTCGGTGGTCGAGGACGGCGCTCTGACGCCTGTCTCGAGACCACGGGGACGCGGGTCACCTCAACGGAGCAACTCGACCTGCCTTCGACGGGAATGGGACCGGACGAGGGTACGTCGCGACGGCCTGTGGACTCCAGCGATTAACGGGAGGGGGTCGGGTACAGTCGAAGGAGCACAGCGTCGTGCGTCCGTCTGCTCATCTGTACCCCGTCAGGACCCGCGCTGTGACCATGCCCGTCGTACTCATCGCCGAAGAGCTCAGCCCCGCCACCGTCGAGGCGCTCGGGCCGGACTTCGAGATCCGGTACTGCAACGGCGCGGACCGTGACGAGCTCCTCGCGGCGATCCCGGACGCGGACGCGATCCTGGTCCGGTCGGCGACCAAGGTGGACGCCGAGGCGCTCGCCGCCGGGCGTCGGCTCAAGGTGATCGCCCGGGCCGGCGTCGGCCTGGACAACGTCGACGTGCGCGCCGCCACGATGGCCGGCGTGATGGTCGTGAACGCCCCGACCTCCAACATCGTCTCCGCCGCCGAGCTCGCCGTCGCGCTGATGCTCGCGGCCGCGCGGCACGTGTCGCCGGCGCACGCGGCGCTGAAGAACGGCGAGTGGAAGCGCTCGCGCTACACCGGCATCGAGCTGTACGAGAAGACCGTCGGCATCGTCGGCCTCGGCCGCATCGGCGTGCTCGTCGCGCAGCGGCTCAGCGCGTTCGGCATGAAGGTCGTCGCGTACGACCCGTACGTGCAGGCCGGCCGCGCCGCCCAGATGGGCGTCCGCCTCGTCGACCTGGACACGCTGCTCGTCGAGGCCGACTTCATGTCGGTGCACCTGCCGAAGACCGCGGAGACCGCGGGCCTGATCGGCGCCGAGCAGCTGGCCAAGGTGAAGTCGTCGCTGGTGCTCGTGAACGCCGCGCGCGGCGGGATCGTCGACGAGTCCGCGCTGTACGCCGCGCTCAAGGAGGGCCGTGTGGCTGCGGCCGGCCTCGACGTGTTCGCCGAGGAGCCGTGCACCGACAGCCCGCTGTTCGAGCTCGAGAACGTCGTCGCCACCCCGCACCTCGGCGCGTCCACCGACGAGGCGCAGGAGAAGGCCGGCATCGCGGTCGCGAGGTCCGTGCGCCTGGCGCTCTCCGGCGAGCTCGTCCCCGACGCGGTCAACGTGCAGGGCGGCGTGATCGCCGAGGACGTGCGCCCCGGCATCCCGCTCACCGAGAAGCTCGGTCGCGTGTTCACCGGCCTCGCGGGCGAGGTCGCCCAGCAGGTCGACGTCGAGGTCCGCGGCGAGATCACCGACTACGACGTCAAGGTGCTCGAGCTCGCCGCCCTCAAGGGGATCTTCGCCGACATCGTCGAGGACCAGGTGTCGTACGTGAACGCGCCGCTGCTGGCCGCCGAGCGCGGCACCGCCGTACGTCTCGTCGCCGACCCGGAGAGCCCGGACCACCGCAACCTGATCACGATCCGCGGCACCCTCGCCGACGGCTCGCAGGTCTCGGTCAGCGGCACGCTGATCGGCATCGGCCAGCGTGAGCGGCTGGTGGAGGTCAACGGCTTCGACGTCGACCTCGAGCCCACCGAGCACCTCGCGTTCCTGACGTACGGCGACCGCCCGGGCATGGTCGGAACGGTCGGCGTGATCCTCGGCGACGCCGGCATCAACATCGCCGGCATGCAGGTCTCGCGGCAGGCGCCGGGCGGCCAGGCGCTGGTCGCGCTGTCGGTCGACACCGCGATCCCCGCCGACACCCTCGCCGACATCCAGCACGCGATCGACGCCGAGTCGGTGCGGGCCGTCAACCTCGTCTGAGGTCCGGTCAGGCGAGCCGCTTGCGGTACCAGTGGTCGGAGTACGGGCCGCCCGAGTGGGGCGGGGTCTCGCGGTAGCCCAGGGACGCGTAGAGCCGCTGGGACTCCACGAGGTCGCGGCGGGTGTCGAGACGGAGCTCGACCATGCCCATCGCGCGGCAGCGGTGCTCCACCTCGGTCATCAGCCGGCGCCCTAGCCCGAGCCTCCGGTGCTCGCGGCCGACGTACAGCCGGCGCACCTCGCCGACCTGGTCCTCCACTCGGACGAGACCGACGCATCCGCAGACCTCGTCGTCGAGCATCGCCAGGAGGAAGACGCCATGAGGGGCGACGAGATCGTCGGTGGGGTGCTCCGCCAGCGCCGCCTCGAGCTCGGCGTCGGTCGCCGGTCGGCCGTAGTAGCGGCTGGCGACGTCGTCGAGGTAGGCGTGCAGCGCCTGCTCGGCCGGCGGTGAGGTGGGGGCGACCTCGACGATCCTGATCGCTCCGGCATCCACGGCGGACATCCTGGCACCGCAGGGTCCAGGGCGTGAAACCGGTGTGAAACCGGGCTGAAGGCGGCCGAACCTACGGTCGGCGCATGACCACCACCACTGCGCTCCCGGCTCCGTCGCGCACCTATCCCTCCCTGCGCGCCGCGTGGATCCCGATGGCCGCGCTGTGCCTCGCGTTCTTCGTGGAGATGGTCGACAACACGCTGCTGTCGATCGCCCTGCCGACCATCGGCCGTGACCTCGGCAGCGGCACGGCGGCGCTGCAGTGGGTGACCGGCGCGTATGCGCTCACCTTCGGCGGCCTGCTGCTCACCGCCGGCTCGATGGCCGACCGGCTCGGTCGCCGCCGGGTGCTGCTGGTCGGGCTCGCGGTGTTCGGGCTGGTCAGTCTCTGCGTCGTGGCCGTCAGCACCGCCGGTGAGCTGATCGCGCTGCGGGCGGTGCTCGGCATTGCGGCCGCGGCGATGGCGCCGATCACGAACTCCCTGGTGTTCCGGCTCTTCGACGACAAGGCGCTCCGGATGCGCGCGATCACCGTGATGATGGTCGTCGGCATGTCCGGGTTCGTCCTCGGCCCGTTGCTCGGCGGCACCGCGCTGGCGCACGTGAGCTGGGAGTGGCTGCTGGTCGTCAACGCGCCGATCGCGCTGATCGCGGCGATCGGCGTGCGGCTCGGCGTCCCCGCCGACCGGCCCGAGGACCTGACGAACGACCGGCTCGACCTCCCCGGCGCGGTGCTCAGCATCACGACCATCGGGCTCGCCTGCTGGTCGCTGACGAGCGGCGTCCTCTACGGCTGGCTCTCCGCGGTCACCGTCGCGTCGGTGGTCGGCGCGATCGTCGCCGGGATCGGGTTCGTCCTGCACGAGCGGCGTACCGCCGAGCCGATGCTGGACCTGAAGCTGTTCTCGAACGGCACCGTCCGCGGTGCCTCCATCGCCCAGATCGGCACGGCGATCGCGATGGCCGGCGTGATGTTCGGGCTGATCCTGCACTTCCAGTTCGCCTACGGCTGGAGCCCGGTGAAGGCCGGCCTGGCGAACCTGCCGATCATCGTCACGATGATCGCTGCGACCCCGTTCTCGGAGTGGCTCGCGAAGCGGTACGGCCACCGGATCGCCTGCCTGGTCGGCGCCGCGTTCCTCGGCGGGTCACTCGCCGGCATGTCCTGGGCGGTCTTCCACGGGTACGCCGCCATCGCCGCCTGCATGGTGCTGATGACGATCGGCCTGCGCACCGTGATGACGATCTGCGCGGTCGCGCTCGTCGACGCGATGCCGGCCAACCGCACGTCCATCGGCACCGCGCTCAACGACACCGCCCAGGAGGTCGGCACCAGCGTCGGCACCGCCGTGATCGGCACGATGATCGCCGCGCTGGTCACCACCCAGCTCCCCGACGGAGTCTGGAGCAGCGACCTCGTGCAGTCGTTCTTCCACGGCGAGCGGGTCACCTACGCGCTGCTCGCGGTCGTCGTCGGCCTCGTCGCCGGCTACGGCGCCTCGACCCTCACCGACTCGCGCAGCACCGAGGAGCCCTAGGCCGGTTCCTGGACAGGGATCGCGCCGACACCCCGGATCGCGACCTCGGTGACCTCCTGGGAGACGTCGAAGGTCGCGTCGATCTCGACGTCGGTGATCTGGTACCCACCGTTGGCCGGAGCCTTCTCGACGAGACCGAGGTGCAGCCGGTGGGGCTCCGGCACGATGCCGGGGTTGACGGCCTCGAGCGTCACCGAGAACCCGGTCTGCGGACAGCTGCCGCGGCCCTGGACCCGGACCAGGCGGTTCTCGCCCGTGTAGATCGCGACGGCCGAGAAGTCGCTCGCGGGCCACGCGCAGAGGAGTTCGCTCATCCTCGCAAGCTAGCGGTCGCGGAGAGACCCGGTCATGACCACTTTGGGCTACGCACCGCGACGCAGCCGGATGCCCGGGCGCGCTTCCAGGACGGCGCCGGCCTCGACGACGGGCTCGCCGTTGACCACGACGTGGTGGACGCCGGTGGAGTAGCGGTGCGGGTCGTCGTACGTCGCGTGGTCGATGACGGTGCTCGGATCGAGGACCACGACGTCGGCGTAGGCGCCCGGCGCGAGACGGCCGCGGTCGCGGAGGCCGAGGCCGTCGCACGGCAGCGAGGTCAGGCGGCGTACGGCGTCGGCGAAGTCGGTGACGCCGCGCTCGCGCACGTAGTGGCCGAGGAACCGCGCGAACGTGCCATAGGTGCGCGGGTGCGTCGGCTCGTCGGTGTGGGGCGCGACGGCCGCGTAGGCCTCGGCGTCCGAGCCGAGCGAGACCCAGGGCTGGGCCAGGCCGAGCTCGACGTTCGCCTCGTCCATGAGGAAGTACGCGACACCGGTCTCGGCGTCGCGCGCGACGATCTCGAGCAGGGTGTCGGCGGGGGAGAGGCCGAGTTCGCCGGCGAGGTCCGACAGGTGCCGGCCGCGGGCGGGCGTCCCGTCGGAGAGGTCGGAGAAGAACAGGATGCCCTCGCCCTCGCTGGCGGCGAGGAAGAGGTTCTCGAAGCCGCCGCCGCTCTCGGTGCTCATGGCGGCCGCGATCTCCCGGCGTACGACGGGGTCGGCGAGCCGGCGGGCGAGCGCGTCCGGGCCGCCGTCGTGGAACCGCGGCGGGATGCAGGCGGCGAGCGCCGTACCGCCGGCGGTGTAGGGGTACATGTTCGCGCCGACCTCGCGGCCGGCGTCGCGGGCGGCCTGGATCCTCTCGATCGCGAGCGCCATCTTCGGCCAGTTCCGCCGGCCGGCCGCCTTCAGGTGGTAGACCTCCGCGCGACACCCCGCGCGCTCGCCGATCAGCAGCAGCTCGTCGAGGCACTCGAGGAACTCGTCGCCCTCGCTGCGCATGTGGGAGATGTAGGTGCCGCCGTACTCGCCGACCGGGCCGCAGACCGCGATCAGCTCGTCGGTGCTCGCGTAGTTGCCGGGCGGGTAGATCAGCGCGGTCCCGATCCCGAGCGCGCCGTCCTGCATCTCCTCGCGCATCAGCCCGACCAGGCGATCGAGCTCGTGCGCGGAGAGCGGGCGGTCGTCGAACCTCGCGCCGAGCACGCGCAGGTTGTGGCCACCGACGAAGCTCGCGACGTTCTGCGCAACGCCTCTCCGCTCGAGGTGGTCGAGGCCGTCGGCGAGGTGGTCGAACACCAGGCGTACGCCGCCCTCCTCGTGTCCACCGGCCAGCGCGCCGACCATCTCGCGCACGTCGTCGTTGCCCGGCCCCAGCGAGAACGCCTCGCCGAACACCTGCGTCGTCACGCCCTGCAGCAGGTCCGACGTACCGGCGCCGTCCTGCTGGAGCGACCCCCACGCGTGGCTGAGCACGTTGACGAACCCGGGCGCCACCGCCAGTCCCGTCGCGTCGATCCGCCTGGCTCCCGGCGTGTCCGGCAGCTGCCCCGGTGGCGCCACCTGGACGACACGGTCGCCCTCGACCGCCACGTCGGCCCGCACGCCCTCGCTCCCACTGCCGTCGTAGACCGTGCCCCCGGTGATCACCAGCGTCGTCGCCATGGGGCCACCCTGCCCCGTGGTGGGTCGCCGCGGTTCGTGCGTCGCGACGAATTCGGGTGCGAGCGTCGGAGCCGGTCCCTAGGGTGTCGTCACCAGCCGGCAGGACCGCACCAGAGGAGGTGGCTCGTGAAGCCGACGAACCCAGCCTGACCGCCAGGGTCGGGCGACAGAGAGGTTTCACATGACCACCAAGCGCTTCTACCGGCGCCGGTTCCTCAACCGGCGCGGCTTCCACGCGGGCGCGTACGTCCTGGCGGACTGTCAGATCGACGTCTTCCGTCCCCTCAGTGGTGCCCCGCAGTACTCGATCGACGCCCAGCTCACCGTCGCCGACTGCGGCCGCATCGCGACCATCGACTTCGCCGCCAGCGACGAGGCCACCGCGCGCAACGCGCTCCACAAGGCGCGTCTGCTCCGCGATGTCGTCGTCGACTTCACCGCTGCCCTCGAGGCGACCGTCGACGACTGGCGTGATCGCCAGGGCTGAGTCCGACGGTCAGATCGGTCAACTCGGGACGCTGAACGACCGACAACCCCTGTGTGACGGACGCGGTCGCAACCTCGCTCATCGACGTTCTACGGCCATGGATGCCGTTGATCGTTGCGATCGGACTGCTGTGCCTGGCCATCGCGGCCCCGCTACCGGGCCGAGGTCCCCGGCCCTTCCAGCGGCGCGACCCGTGGAGGGGGTTCCGGTTCGCAGCTCGCGAGACGGTGATGAGCAGAGCCGGCGGGCGCTGTGAGGGGCAGGTCTTCCTCGCCTGGGGCCGGTGTCGGGAGACCGCCACCGAGGCTGACCATGTCTACCCGTGGTCACGCGGCGGCCCGACGGTCCTCAGCAACGGCCAGGCGTTGTGCAGCGGCCACAATCGGAGGAAGTCGAACATGCGGCCGCCCTGGTGGTACGTCAGCGCACTCGAGCGCCGTCGGGTCGGCTACTTCCCGGCCGGTGCCGACCTGCGGGTGCTGGCGCGGATGAACCACGACGAGCTTGCGGCGCGTGCGGCCTGGGCGGAGCGCCGTACGCGATAGGCCGCGGACGCAGCTGCGGTGGGAGGATGCCGAGATGCAGCTGACCGTCGTCCCCGTCACCGACGCGACCGCCGGTGCGTGGGCCGAGATCCACAACCGGATCATCCCGGCCGACCCGCTGTCGGAGGACGACGTGCGGGAGCGGATGACCCGCAACGAGCTGACGCTGGCGTACGACGGCGACGTACTCGTCGGCAACGCCACGCTGCGGCCGCCGGCCGGCGAGGAGCGGATCGCGACGGTGATCGTGCGGATCCTGCCGGAGCACCGCGGCCGGGGTCTCGGCACCGAGTACTACGACGCCGTCCTGGAGCGGGTCGCCGAGCTCGAGCCGGAGCGGATCGAGACGGTCGTGCTCGCGGCCAACGAGGGCGGGCTGAGGTTCGCCGAGAACCTGGGCTTCGAGGAGCACGACCGCTACATGCTCGACGGCACCTCACCCGAATGGGTCGACCTGCACCTCGCCTGAGTGACATCTCGCGCGCCGACGTGCGGCGCGCGCCAACTTCTGACAGAACCTCGCGCGCGCCTTCGTCAACCGCACGGCAAAGGACGCCGTCCGCCGTACCGATGAACGGTGCCGAGGGGTCCTCCGGGTGGCCTCCGCGACGAGACACAGGAGACGTGCATGCCATCGCAGCGCCGTAGTTTCAACGACCTCACCCTGCGGGTCCGGATCTTCGCGATCGTCGGGGTCCTGGTGCTCGGCACCGTGGTCGTCGGCGCGACCGCGCTGCGCGGCGGCGCCACGATCGACGAGCGCCAGCAGGAGTGGAGCGAGGCGGTGGCGACCCAGCAGCAGGTCGAGCGCGGTCGCTACCAGCTGCTCTGGCTGGCCAACTGGCAGAACATCACCGCGTGGAAGTCGCGCGTCGACGGCGGCGCCTCGGCGGCCGCGACCGACGGCGACAACCTCGCCAACTACGACGACGGCGTCGCCGGCTTCGAGAAGGAGATCCTCGGCCTCGACCCCGACAGCCTGAACGCCGCGGGCAAGGAGAACCTGGCCGAGATCGACGCGGCCTGGAAGGAGTTCCTCGGCTACAACGACCAGATCTTCGAGCTCTGGCGCGCCGACCGGCTCGACGAGGGCGACAAGGTGTCCGCCGGCCCCAAGTGGGACATCTTCTTCGCCATCTCGACCGCGCTGGACGAGCTCCGCGAGGCCGTCGGCGCCAAGGTGACCGCGAGCACGTCCGCGATCGAGGACACCCGCGCGTCGACCGAGCGCACCACGATCATCGTCGCCGCGCTCAGCATCCTGGTCGGGCTCCTGCTCGCGTGGTTCGTCTCGGCGCGCGTCATGACCGGCCTGGACGCCGTACGCCGTGGCCTGCTCGCCGTCGCCCGCGGCGACCTCACCACGCGGGTGCCGGTGCGCTCGCGCGACGAGTCCGGCCAGATGGCCGAGGCGCTCAACGAGGCGGTCGAGAACATGTCCGGGGTCGTGAGCGGCATCTCCACCACCGCGCGGAGCCTCAACCACTCGGCCGGCGAGATGGCCGAGGCGTCCAGCCACATGGCCGCCGCTGCGGAGGAGACCAGCGCCCAGGCGCAGGTCGTCAGCGCGGCCGCCGACCAGGTCTCGGGCAACGTCCAGACGGTCGCCGCCGGCGCCGAGCAGATGGGCGCCTCGATCCGCGAGATCGCCCGCAGCACCAACGAGGCCGCCCGGGTCGCCTCGGAGGCGGTCCAGGTCGCCGAGCGCACCAACGGCACGGTCGTGAAGCTGGGCGACTCCTCGGCCGAGATCGGCAACGTCATCAAGACGATCACCTCGATCGCCGAGCAGACCAACCTGCTCGCGCTGAACGCGACCATCGAGGCCGCGCGTGCCGGCGAGGCCGGCAAGGGCTTCGCGGTCGTGGCCAACGAGGTCAAGGAGCTCGCCCAGGAGACCGCCCGCGCCACCGAGGACATCGCCCGCCGCGTCGAGACCATCCAGGGCGACACCACCGAGGCGGTCGAGGCGATCGGTCAGATCTCGGACGTCATCGCCCAGATCAACGACTTCCAGGCCACCATCGCCTCGGCCGTGGAGGAGCAGACCGCCACCACCAACGAGATGAACCGCAACGTCACCGACGCCGCGACCGGCTCCGGCCAGATCGCCATGAACATCTCGGGTGTCGCCGAGGCCGCGGGCTCCACCTCCGAGGGTGTCGCCCAGGCGCAGCAGACCGTGACCGAGCTGGCCCGGCTGTCCGACGACCTCGCGGAGATGGTCGGTCGCTTCTCGGTCTGATGCGCTTGACTGGGTGGGTGAGCGACGACTGGCGGATCGACGACCTCGACCTCGACGGCTACCTCGAGCGCCTCGGCGTACCGGCTCGCGAGCCGAGCGCCGAGGCGCTCGCCGAGCTGCACGAGGCGCACGTCCGAGCGTTCACGTTCGACAACATCGACGTGCTGCTCCGCCAGCACCCGGGCGTCTCGCTCGACGACGTGCAGGAGAAGTTCGTCGGGCGGGGTCGCGGCGGCTACTGCTTCGAGCACTCGACGATCTTCGCGGCGGTGCTGGAGCGGCTCGGGTACGACGTACGACGCCACCTCGCTCGGGTGGGCGACCCGGCGAACGGCACGCAGCAGGCGCGCACGCACATGATGGTCGAGGTGGTGCTCGGCGGGCAGCGGCTGCTGTGCGACCCCGGGTTCGGGATGAGCACGCTGCGCCCGCTCCCGATGACCGACGGCGCGGAGGACGAGTACCCGACCGGCTGGCGGTACCGGCTCACCAGGGCCGACGACGGCGGCTGGGTGATGAGCCGCCACCGCGACGGCGGTTGGGAGGTCATGCACACCACCGACGAGCTCGCGGTCATCCCGCTCGACGTCGTGCAGGGCCACCACTACACGAGCACGTACCCCGGCTCGCACTTCACGACCACGCTGATCATCACCAAGCACCTGCGCGGCCGGCACGTCACGGTCACCCACGACTCGCTGACGATCCGCACGCCCGGCGAGCCGACCGAGCACCGGCCGCTGCGCGACGGCGAGCTCGACGAGTGGCTCACGACGCTCGACGTGCCGCTGGCCGACGAGGAGCGCGCGCGGCTGCTCGAGCGGGTGGCTGAGGTCCCACGCACCTGACGTCTGCGTCGAGGTCGGCGGCGCAGTGCCAGGACAGGACTGTCAGGCGGTGGCGGAGCGCACGGCGGCGTCGTCGTACTGCACGAACGCCTTGCCGGCGAGCACCGGCTTGATGTGCTCGGTGACGACCGCGACGTGCGCCGGGTGGGAGCCGTAGGCGCGCCAGGCGTCCTCGGACTCGAAGCGCATGTGGAAGCGCAGCGTCGCGTTGCCCTCGGTCAGGCCGGCGTCGCGGACGGCCTGGCCCTCGACGAGTCCGGGGACCTGGCCGGGCAGCCCGAGCAGGCCGTCGAGGATCGCCTCGATCTGGGCGTCGGTGGCCTCGGGGGAGAGGGTCAGGTGGCCTACGTGGTTGAACATCAGTGCAGCTCCATCAGCGAGCCGTAGCCCGCGATCTTGTCGTCGATGCCGTTGGTGCGGAACGCGTGCCACATGGTGGCGAGGTTGATCGCGATGACCGGCTTGCCGAGCTCCTTCTCGAGCTCCGCGGCAACCGCGACGCACTCGAGGTTGGTGCCGCACTGGATCAGCGCGTCGACATCGGGGCCGTCGACCGCGAGGAACGCGTTGCGCAGCGTCTCGGGCGTCTCGTCGGCGATCGACGTGGCGGACTCCGAGCACAGGCCGTGGATCGCGGCGACGTCGTACCCGAGCTCGGTGAAGTACGCGACGACCTGCTCGTCGCCGACCGGCTGGTACGGCGTCACCACGCCGATGCGCTTGGCCCCGAACGCCTTCAGCGCCTCCCCGGCGGCGGTCGCCCCGGTGGTCACCTCGAGGCCGGTCATCTCGCGCACGCCCTGCTCGAACGCCGCGTTGCCCTGCACGCCGCCCCAGAAGGTCTCGGCGGACATGCCCATCACGATGTACTCGGGCTGGCAGGTCATCACGACCTCGAGCGCGCTCGGGAGCGCCTCGTTGAGGCACTCGCGGAACGCCTGGAACGCGTTGGCCGAGTCGAGCGCCGGTGCCTTGATCATGATCCGGCCGGTGTGCCAGGAGCAGTCCTGCGGCCGGAGGTGGTGGAACTCGCGCTCCACCGACGTGTTGGTCGAGGGCAGGACCAGGGCGAACTTCTTGCCCTTGGTGAGGACGGCACTCATCGACGGCTCCTAGATCGGCTTCAGCGGACCACTCGGAGCAAAGAATAGAGGATATATACGTTGCGTGCAGACGCCCGCCCGCTCAGCCGAACTCCAGCCGATCCGTGGCGGCCGACGCCTGCTCGGCCGGGGTCGACCACGGGGTCACCGGACGGCGCTGGAGCACCCCGTCCACCCGGATGTCGGTGCGCTCGTTCCAGAAGGCGACGTGGTCGCGGACGGGAACCGCGTCGTCGAGCGGATCCGGGTAGGTCCAGCCGACATCGCGTCCGTCCTCGCGACCGTCGATGGTCGAGAGGTACGACGCGTGGCCCTTGTAGGCGCAGGTGCTCCGGGTGTCGCTGGGTGTCAGCCGCGAGCGGTGCACGTCGGCAGGCGGGATGTAGTAGCGGATCGGCAGGAGCGTCTCGACGAGGAGGAGGGCCTGGTCGGTCTCGGCCAGCACCGTGCCGCCGAGGCTGACCTCGACGTGTCGGCGTGAGTGCAGGACGTCGATCCGCTTGAACGGGTCGTGCGGGTGCCCGACGAGCTCCTCGTCCTCGGCCAGCCAATGGTCGAAGGCGGCGAAGTCCAGGATCACCAGGCCGGCGAGGTCCGGGTCCGCGGGCCGGAAGCCGGCCCTGGGGACCCGGCGCCGACCGGCGACGAGATCGACCACCACCCCGGGTGTCGTGTGCGGCTCGAAGCTGTCGGGTCCGAGGAGTCGCGGCAGGCCGTCGAGCGAGGGCGGGTCGGGCTGTGGTTCGGTCGCCTGGACCTCGAGCTGCAGGTCGGCCTCCGGCGCCGCGTACACCGGCACGATCCGCCGCGGCTCCCACACCAACATCCCGCCGTGGGTGTCGACGACCGGGGCGCCGTCGAGGTAGGCGCGCAGCCGGAAGCGGACCGGCTCGATGGCGAGCTGACCCACCGCGTCGGCGAGATGAGCCCGCATGCTCAGGGCCATGCCCCCATTGAACACCCAGCCGACCCGACGCGACATCCTCCCGACGTGCCATGGCGCTGGCAGGTGCGCGGGGGCACCATCGACAGATGGTGCGATGGCGTTGGTGGCCGGCGATCCCTGAGTCGAGGACGTGCACCTGCGGCGAGCCCTTGGAGGTCCGCGTCGTCGGTGCCGCGCAGCGGTGGGGCGGGGAGCCGGTCAGCAAGGTGTGGTGCTGGCACTGCCACCGGTGTGGCGACGTCCGGAGCTAGCTGTCTGATCGCTGAGGTTGGTCAACCTGGCGATGGGTGCTGATCCACCGATCGCGGCGCGCACTGTCGGCGTTCGAGGTCACGGCAGATCGACGCGTACCCGGCCCGAGTGGCCACCGAACCGCTGCCCGAAATGGTCAACCTGGTCGATACCCGACCGGACGGCACGTTGCTACCGTCGAAAGGTCCCTGGTTGACATGCCGTCGGCCTCCGGTGGTGCTCCTCTGCATGGAGCGTGACGACCAGAGGACGAGGGCACTCCGGAGGGAGGCCAGGGCCATGAGTCGACGTGTGTGCGGCGCACGGAAGAAGGCGCGCCGCGACCAGGTGTCCCGAGCGAAGGTGCTTCGGCGCCGACGCCGCCTGCGGGCGGTGACCGCGGTCTCCGCGGTGGCGGTCAGCGGCGCCGGTCTCGGAGCGGCGGCGCCGGATGCCTCGGCCGCGGAGACAGAGCTGGCCTCCGTTGCCGGCCCAGCTGCGCCGTGCGGGCGTCACCACACCAGGGGTAGCCGACCCGCGTTCCTGACTGCCCTGGACGACGTCAGCGCGGGCGCCGTGCTGATCTTCACCGCGACCGACGACGCCCACGGACTTGAGCTGTGGCGCTCCGATGGGACGAAGGCCGGGACGGCGCTGGTCTCCGATATCCGCGAAGGACCGCGCGGGTCCAGGGTCGGCTCGCCGATCGCGGTGGGTAGCACGCTGCTCTTCGCGGCGCACGACGGCGTGCACGGCAGCGAGCTGTGGCGTTCAGACGGGACCGAGGTGGGGACGACCCTGGTGGCCGACAGCATCCCGGGCGTCCGCGGCATCAACCCCGGACGGCTCACGGCGGTGGGCGACACGCTGTTCTTCAGGGCGGAGGACCGCGTCCACGGTCGGGAGCTGTGGCGCTCCGACGGAACCGCAGCCGGCACCGTCCTGGTCGAGGACATCAACCCGGGCCGCGCCGACAGCTTCCCCAGCTACGCGGCCTCGGCAGGCGGGACGGTCTACTTCACCGCCGACGACGGCGTCCACGGCGGCGAGCTGTGGCGCTCGGACGGCTCCGAGGCCGGCACCTTCATGGTCAAGGACCTGCGTGCGGGACCCGAGGGTTCCTACCCGGACACCGGGACCGGTCTGGGCGACAGGCTGTTCTTCGTCGTCGATGATGACGTCCATGGCGACGAGCTGTGGCGGACCGACGGCACTGAGGCCGGCACCGTGCTGGTCAAGGACATCGTCCCGCAGGGGGCCAGAGGTGGTGCGCCGTACGACCTGACGGCCGTCGACCAGACGCTGTTCTTCACGGTCGACGACCGCGTCCACGGCGAAGAGCTGTGGCGGACGGGCGGAACCAGACGCAGCACCGTGCTGGTCGAGGACATCCGCAGAGGTCGCGGTAGCTCGTACCCCCACGACCTGACCGCCGTCCGCGACACGCTGTTCTTCACTGCCCGGGACCGGACCCACGGGTTCGAGCTCTGGCGGTCCGACGGAACCCGGCGCGGCACCGTGATGGTCGAGGAGACCGTCGCGGGCGCCAGGCATCGGGGACCCCGCGAGCTCACCGCAGTGGGCGAGGACCTGTTCTTCCAGGCTCCGGTCGGTGAGTACGGCGGAGAGCTGTGGCGCTCCGACGGTTCGACGTCGGGCACTGTGCGGATCAAGAACATCGACCCCCACGAGGAGTACTCCCACAGCCGCAGCAACCTCTACGCGATGACCGACGTCGGCGGCACGCTCTTCATGAGTGTCGACGACGGTGTCCACGGTCGGGAGCCGTGGCGATCCGACGGCACCCGTGCGGGCACGGTGCTGGCCGAGGACATCAACAAGACCGTGATGTTCCGCGTCGCCAGACGCGGAGTCAGGGATCTGGACGCGGGCACCATGGCCATCGAGGTGACGGCCGGCGCGGCGGGGCGGTTGGTCGTCACGCCAGTGGACGGGGCGGAGGTCCGGAGATCCAGCCAGCAGCTCGCCACAGCAGGGACGGCGACGATCATCCTCAGGCCGACAGAGGCGGGCCTACGGGTTCTCCGGCGCGAGGGCCGGCTCCGCGTCAGGGCGCAGTTCACCTACGCGCCGTGCAGCGGCCCGCCGACCTCCAGCGAGACCCGCGGGCTCACGCTCGCCCTGCCATGACCCGGCACGACCGAGGTTCGCCGATTGGGCCGCCGCCTGTACCTCGACGACGGAGCTGGAGGACGAAGCATGTGGGCGAAGACGATGGTCGCCGCGTCCGCCATGACCGCGGCGGCAACGACCGCGGCTGGTTGTCGAAGCGATGTCGATCTCAGCGGAGACCCCAATGGGCAGGAGGCCTGCGACCAGCTCGTGGTTGCCCTGGAGAGCTCTGACGACGTCGCCGCGAACTTCGAGGCGCTGACGCTCGCGGCGAAGGCGGCAGCAGACGCCGAGACCACTGCGATCAAGGCGGCCGTGAACGAGCCCATCGAGGGACTCGACGACGTCCCGACCGTCGACATCGAGAAGCTGAGCGCCGCCTGCGAAGACGCGGGGGTCGAGATTCCGGAGTGAAGACCCGTGTGCGCGCTGTCCCGTGCCCCCGCCGAGGGTCTCGGCCTGATCTGTCGAAACGAGGAGGCAGAGGGACGACCTGGCTGTCGCCCGGCCACATCGCAACGCCCAGTGCGAGCAGCAGGGAAGCCGATGCGGCCGGTCGCGGGGCAGTGCTCAGGCCGTGTAGACGCCGGTCGAGAACAGCTTGGCTTCGCGGTCGCGCCTGCGGGTCAGGCCGTTGGAGACCACTTTCTGGCCGTTGATCGTGACCTTGTTCCACCGCTTGAGCTGGGCGGGGACCGCCTCGGGGTGGCCGGAGTTGAGCTTCTGCAGCAGCGTGGAGGTCTCGAAGTTCCCGACGCCGACGTTGAACGTGAACGACACCAAGGCGTCGAACTGCTCCTGGGTCAACGGCACCGTGACATGGCTGGCGACGGAGTCGATCATCGAGCGGGCGTCCTGGCGCATCAGCTTGGCCGCCTTGGCGCGGGTGATGCCATTCTCGAGGCCTCCCTCGGTGGCGCGACAGTTGCCGGGGTGCACGAGGTGCCCGACACCGATGGTGCAATGCCCGGCCTGATCGTTGTAGAGCGTCGAGCTGAAGCCCTCGAACTCGATGATGAAGTCCTCACCGCGTGAGCTGAGGGTCAGTGTCGACGGCGGTGCCCCGGCGCGGGCGAACTGCCGGTGGGGGAACAGCACGGCGAACTGCCGCAGACCGAGGATGCCGTCCGCGTCGTTGACGTCGCCGATGGAGATCTGCCACGCCCGGACGGCGGCAACCGTCGCGTCGTCGTAGCGGCCCGTGATGGTCAGCCCGGCGTCAGCGACGCGGTTGAGCCGATGCTGCAGCCGCTGGACCGACTGGTTCGAGCGACCGGGCACCAGTTGCTTCAGATCGACCCGCGGCCGCTCCTGCGCGGGCTGGTCCGGGTCCGGGGAACCCGTCCCCGTCGTGTTGCCGCCGCTGTCGGGGCGTGCATGCCCGTCGGTCCCTTCATCGATCCGCTGGTCGGAGTCGGGGACGGCGCCGGTGCGCAGGTCGAACCGCTTGTCCGGGAAGAGCAGCCGCGCGGTCAGCTCGCCGCCGTCCTGGGTGCGGGGGTCGAACATCTCCCCGTCCGCGCCGGCGCCGGTGAACCGGGCGATCCGGGACTGGAACCTGCCGACCGCCTTCTTGGTGGCGTTGTCGTAGCTCCCGGTGGTGTCCAGGTCGATGTCGAGCACCTCGCGGAGCCGCTTCTGGAGGATCCGCACGCTCTCGGAGCCGGTGTTGCCCAGGAAGAGGGCTCGGTGGAAGACCCGCTGCCGGTCCCCGTTCTCGGGGAGTCCTTGTGGGTTGCCGACAGTGCCGAGTGGGAAGTGGGGCTCGAACCATCCGAGGTACTTCAAGTTGAGATCGTCCTCGATCTTCGCCAACGACAGCGGACGGACCCGCCCTCCGTCGAGGTCGTTGTTGGCCAGGACGATCACCCCCTGGGCGTCGGACTTCACCACCGTCGCGATGTGTCCGAAGCGGCCCGGATTCCCGAAGATGGCGAGTCCACCGACGGGTGGCTTGCGGTCGCCGGGGTGCTTGAAGTCGGGCTTCGCCGTGGCCCAGAAGTCCGCGACGTCGTGATCGCTGTCACCGTCGGCGTCCGCGACATTGCTGGCCGCGTACCCGTACGCGCGAGCAGCCAACCGCAGGCAGAACTGCTCCCACTCCTTCGTGTCCCGGTCCGCCTCACCGCGCAGAAACGTGATCGCGTCGTCGACGCTCCACGGGGTGTCGTGTGTCGGGGCCTTGTCCATGACTCGTTCCTCCACTCCCATCGCTGTACCGGCACCTGCCCTGACGGGCTGGCCGGGCGAGCGTCTGAGGGTGAGCGGAAGGACGACCGCTCACCTTTGACGCCTCGTTGCACAGGAGCAAGACGGACGCGACTCGATACATGAAGGCGGCGGAGTGATGCTGCCGCTGTCGCGGCGGAGTGGGCGTCTCCGACGCGTGCTCGGCGGCTGGGTCGCGCCGCCGGCGCGGCGGCGTTACTTGCTGCCCGGTTGGCGCCGTGCCTACGTGGATCCGCAGTTGGTGGGTGGTCGACCGCCTCGTGTCGGAGGAGGCTGTGATCGGGCAACCTTTTCGTGTCTTCGACGCGTCTTGGTAGGGATGTCAGCACCCCGGTCGGCATCCGAGCCCAGCTAGCCGAGGGTCGTGGTCGTATGGCGGAGGAATCGGAATTCAACGAGTTCGTCGCCGCGCGGTCTCAGGCCCTGGTGCGGTCGGCGTACCTGCTGACTCAGGACGAAGGCAGGGCTGAGGACTTAGTGCAGACCGCACTCACCAAGGCCTGGTTCGCGTGGAGTCGCATCGACGACCCAGAGGCGTACGTTCGCCGGATCATGGTCACCACGTCCGCATCGTGGTGGCGTCGCCGCTGGATACGGGAGAGTCCGACCGACGAGCCACCTGCGCAGCTACGTGATTCGGGAGGTTCTGAGGCCACCGCTGACGAGGGGCAGGACCTGTGGACCGCGATCGGACGATTGCCTCGCCGGCAGCGCGCGGTCGTGGTCCTGCGCTACCTGGAGGACCGCACCGAGACCGACACTGCACAGTTGCTCGGCTGCTCTGTAGGGACGGTCAAGAGCCAATGCGCGAAGGCGCTGGCCAAGCTCAGGTTGGACACCGCACTGGCGCCTGCCTCGGATGAAGGGAGCGTGTCATGAACGGCGAAGACCTCAAGTTCCTGGCCGAGCGCTCCTGGACCCTCGAGGACCGGACCCCCGAGCGCCTCGTTGACGTACACCACCGCATCGCGGCCCACCGGCGGCGGAGAGCCGCCACGGCGCTGGCGACGGTAGCCGTGGTCCTGGTGGTGCTGGCCCTCGGTATCGCCCTGGCCACCACGGGGACCACTGGGGACATCCCTGACCCGGCCCCGACGCCCACACCGGCACCGAACTCGGCGCCGATCAAGCCAGCTGAGGGGACGTGCTGGGCCGTGCCCGCCAAGCTGGTTGTCGACCCGGACCACTGGGTGGACGACTCGGACCAGGTGTCCTGCGACCAGAAGCACACGACACAGACCGCGGCCGTGCTGGTGTTGGACGAGCCGACGATCGAGGATGCACAGAGGCGGATCGACCCGTGCGAGGGGTACGTACTCCGGTACGTCGGTGTCAGCCAGGACTCCTGGATCCCGTGGAGCTGGGTTGCGTTCCTGCCCTCCCAGGAGGAGATCGATGACGGCGCGTCCTGGGTCCGCTGCGACCTGGTGTTCCCCACTACGTGGGAGTACGCCGGCGCCCACGCGACCACCGGGAGCGGCGCTGGCATCGCCGACAACCCGCCGACCGACCGCTGGGGCTGCTTCAACACGCTGCCCACCGACAAGACCGACCAGCCCTACGTGCCGTGCGACAATCCACACGTCTACGAGGCGACGGGGACGCCCACCTTCATCGACGGGCTCACCGCCTATCCATCCGTAAGCGACCTCGAGACTGCGACCGACGAGCAGTGCCTCCCAACCGTTCCCGATAAGTTCCAGGGCATGGCCATCACCGCCGCCTGGAGCCCTCGCTCGACCTTCACCCCGGGCGGCAGCGTCCTTGGAGCGTGCTTCGCCTACAACTCCGACAGGTCACCACTTCCCGCCAGGTGAGGACGTGCAGAGGAACATGGCCAGGAACCCGGCTCGAGAAATCTGGCAATCGGCGTTCACGCAACACAGGTGCGTGGAGCGCGGGAGTCCTCCCGCCGTCAGGTCGGCGGCCAACCGGCGTACCACCACCGCATCCAGCGACGAAATGCACAAGAGCGGCTACTGGACGATTCCGGTAGGACCGGTGTCCGGCCAGACTCGGTCCAGGTGGTCGGCGGGGCGCAGGCTCGGCTCGATGCTCAGAATGGCGCTCTTGCGGAGGGATGGTCACGCAGGTGTGATGCCGCGACGTGCACTGTCTCGGGTTCTCTCGCCCTTGGCAGTTGTGGCCAGGGTCCTTGTGTCCGTGTGGGCACCCCCGCCCAACCCTTGTGGTCGGGACTGCGCGTGGGTTTGATTGTGCGGACAGTATCTGGGAGCCAGCAGGGGGAAAAGTGTTCGCCGACGACTACCCGCGGTTCATCGAACTCAGCGAGTCCACTCCGGAATGGCAGGACCACCGGCCAAACCGACGCAGCGCCAGCGAGCAACGGAGCCGCATGAATGAGCGCTACGAGGCGCTGTTCGCCAGCAACCGAGACATCCTCGAGGGGGCGCGGGTGCTCGATCTCGCCAGCCACGATGGGCGATACTCGTTCGCCGCGCTGAAGACCGGGGCTGCGCACGTAACTGGGGTTGAGGTCAGGCAGAGTCTCATCGACAGGGCTCAGGAGGCATTCGCCTTCTACGGCCAGGATCCGGCGACCTACCGCTTCGTGTGCGGCGACATGTTCGAGGTACTGGCCCGGGAGAAGTTCGACGTCGACGTGGTGCTGTGCTTCGGGTTCCTCTATCACACCTACCGGCACACGGAATTGATGTACCGCCTCCACAACCTGGCACCACGGCACCTGATCGTCGACACGATGGTCACCCGTGAGACGCGGCGGACCCTCAAAGTGATTCGCGAACGTGACGTCGAGGACATCCGCAGTGCGGCCCAGGATGCCTGGGCAGTGCGTCAGGTGCTGGTGCTGCGGCCCTCGGTGCCTGCGCTGCGGATGCTGCTGCGCTCCTATGGCTTCGAGATCGAATCCATGTACGACTGGAAGGGCAGGCTGAACGGCCGGCCGCCCGTGCCTGGTGTCGACGGCTACGCGAAGGGCACGCGAGTGAGCCTGAGGTGCCGCTCCCGCGAACCGGCGATCACGCCCGGATGGGAGCGGGTGGCTACTCTTCCGACCGCGGTCGGCCCCCGGCCCCACAAGGGCGGGCGCAAACCGAGCCCGACACCACCCCCCGCGCAGTCGGCCGGTGAGTGGCGCGAACGGGTCAACAAGATGCTGGCCAAAGCCACTGGTTACGAATTGCGGCGCGCTTCCACCAAGCGTTGACGGTGGCCGGGCTTCTTTCTGGCCGAACTGACGCGGCGCGCTCAGTCGTCGCCCACGTCCCCGATCGTCGTGTCCGACCCGACGGAGGCGTCGACGTGCACGGTGACGCCGTCGGGGACGACGCCGTGCAGCGCGTCCAGCAGGCTGTCGTACGACGGCAGGTCGCCGGTGTGGCGGACGCTGATGTGGACGTCGGTGAGCGAGGTGAAGTCGACGCCGGTGACCGAGGCGTCGGGGGTGGGGGCGAGCCACTGCTCGGTCGTCGACCGGACCTCGGAGGTGTAGTGGTCGAGGGCGTAGACGGCGGCGGTGTTGCCGATCAGCGGGATGGCGATCACGACGGCGAGGGTCGTGATGACCAGGCCCTGGCGGCGGTGTGAGGTCGCGCCGGCCGGGTTGAGGGTCGCGAAGATCAGGACGCCGGCGGCGACCATCGCGAGCAGGTTGGAGAGGAAGAGGACGAGGGCGCCAAGGGCAAGGTCGGGGGCGCCCTGGCCGAGGCAGACGCCGACGACGGCGAGGGGCGGGACCAGGGAGATCGCGATCGCGACGCCGGGGAGGACAGCGGCGACGTCGCGTCGGGACAGGGCGATCGAGCCGGCGAAGCCGGTGGCGATGGCGGCCGCGAGGTCCGCGAGCCCGGGTGACGTACGGCTGGAGATCTGGCTGTTGCCGAGCAGCGAGATGTCCTGGGGCACGGCCAGCGAGAACGCCACGCCGATCGCGACCACGACGACGGCGCCGAGGGTCACGTAGACGAGAGAGCCGTTGCGATGGCCGAGGACGATGCCGAGCGCGATGCCCATGATCGGCGTCGACAGCGGGGCGATGATCATGGCGCCGATGACCGTGGCGGTCGAGTCACCGAGGACGCCGGCGCTGGCGATGATCGACGAGAGCACGAGCATCGCCCAGAACGCCGACTGCTTCGCCCGGGCGTCACCGGAGCGGAGGTTCAGGTCGTCGTCGAGCTCCTCGGGAGTACGGCGCTGGCTGTCGGGGAGCAGGCGTTCACGCAGGGTCTCGACCATGCCTGCATAGTGCGGCTGCCAGCGTCAGGCGACCATCACCCGATTCGTGCGACTCGGGCCCGACGGGCGGGACCGTACGACGGCCCAGGCCTCGGCGACCCGTCGCGCGGCCTCGGTGAGCTCGTCGGCCGGGCGGGTCCAGGGGATGCGGACGAACGAGTCGAGTCCGCCTTCCGCGGCGAACACCGGGCCGGGGGCGATGATCACGCCGCGGCGCTCGGCCTCGGCCGCGACGGCCGTGGCGTGCGTGCCGGGCAGCCGGCACCACAGGGCGAGGCCGCCGGTGGGCAGGTGGAACCGCCAGTCGGGCAGCAGCTCGGTGATGGCGGAGGAGAGCGCGTCGCGCTGCTCGCGCAGCCGCTGCCGGTTCTCGTCGAGGATCGCGGTGGCGTCCGCGAGCAGCCGGACCATCACGAGCTGCTCGTAGACCGGGGCGCCGAGGTCCAACGACACCCGCGCCTGGGTGAGCCGGTCCATCTGCTCGCGCGGCGCGCGGATCCAGCCGAGCCGCAGCCCGCCCCAGAACGACTTGCTGGCGCTGCCGATCGTGATCGTCTCGGGCAGGAACGACGCGAACGGTCGCGGCATCGGCTGCCCCTCGAGCGCCAGCTCCTGGTGCGCCTCGTCGACGATCGGGACCGTGTGGGCACGGCGCAGGTGCGCGGCGAGCTGCTCGCGCTGCGCGTCGGTCATCAGGTGGCCGGTCGGGTTCTGGAAGTCCGGGATCAGGTACGCCAGCTTCGGCGACGTCTGGCGCAGCGTGGCCGCGACCGCGTCGAGGTCCCAGCCGTCCGGGTCGACCGCCGACGGCACCAGCCGGGCGCCGGCGTGCCGCAGCGCGTCGGTGGCGTTGGGATAGGTGGGCGACTCGACGAGCACGCGATCGCCGGGCGACGTGAACGCCTGGGCGATGACGGCGCCCGCGGTCAGCGCGCCCGGCGTCACCATGATCTGCGCGGGATCGGTCGGCAGCCCGCGTGCGTCGTACGTCGCCGCGATCGCGCGCTGGAGCTCGGGCAGGCCGGCGGGGAAGTACCCGTGACCGCCGAGGTACGGCGGGAGGTCGGCCGCGGCGGCGGCGTACGCAGCCGCGAGCTGGGGCGGGGCGGACGGTGCGGCGCAGTTCAGGTCGATCGCGTCGGAGTCGCCGGGCCGGGGGAGCAGCGCCCGGTCGTGCGCCCGCGCCCGCCCGCCGGGCACCCGGGTGAACGTGCCCGCGCCCTGCCGCGCCTCGGCGTACCCGCCCTCGCGCAGCGCGACGTACGCGCGCGTCACCGTGGTCCGCGAGACCCCGAGCGCGTCGGTGAGCTCGCGCTCGCTGGGCAGCCGGGTGCCGAGGCCGATCCGGCCGTCGCCGATGAGCAGCGTGAGCGCGTCGGCGAGGCCGGCGTACGCGGGGGAGCGGTCGAAGCCCTCGACCAGGGTGGCCACCCGAGAGGCGGAGATGGTGCGCGACATGCAGACCACTCTTGCACGATTGGCTATTTCAGAGAAGGCCAATCTGTCGCCAGACTGGTCCCGTGACCACGATCGCCACCGCACCCCGGACGCTCGCCGACCTCGGCCCGATCGCGCAGCTGCGCGCCGGCCGGCTCGGTCGCCGGCTCCCGCAGCTGTACGCCGGCCTCGTGGCGTACGGCGTCTCGCTCGGGATGATGATGCGCGGCGACCTGGGCCTCGCGCCGTGGGACGTGCTCCACTCCGGGCTCACCGAGCACTTCCCGATCACGATCGGGCAGGCGGTCGTGATCATGTCGTTCGTCGTGCTGCTGCTCTGGATCCCGCTGCGCGAGAAGCCCGGCCTGGGCACCATCTCCAACGCGCTGATCGTCGGCTTCTCCGCCGACGCCACGCTCGCGCTGCTCGACCGACCCGACAACATCGCCGCGCGGGTCGCGCTGATGGTCGGCGGCATCGTGCTCTGCGGCCTCGCGACCGCGATGTACATCGGCGCCCAGCTCGGGCGCGGCCCCCGCGACGGCCTGATGACCGGGCTCGCGCGGCGTACCGGCCTCTCGCTCCGCCTGGTCCGCACCGGCCTCGAGATCACCGTCGTGATCATCGGCCTGCTGCTCGGCGGGACGCTGGGCCTGGGCACGGTTCTGTACGCGCTGGCGATCGGTCCGCTGACCCAGATGATGCTTCCGGCCTGGATCGTTCCCCTGGAAAAGTGAATGTGTATATGATCTACACATGGCTTACAGCACCATCACGGACCTCGACGCCGCCGCCGCGCAGAAGTACAGCCACGAGCTGCTCGACCGCGTCCTGAGCACCGAGTCGACCACCTACGTCACCGGCCCGACGGGCAACGGCAACGGCGAGCGCGTGCTCGTCCTGGGCGGCACCGGCTACATCGGCCGCGCCCTCGTCCCCGAGCTGGCCCGCCGCGGCTACAAGCCGGCCGTGCTGTCGCGCAGCGCCGAGGTGAAGAACGAGGCGGAGTACGCCGACGCCGAGGTCATCGTCGGTGACGCCACCAAGGCCGCCGACGTCGCCGCCGCGGTCGCCGCCGCGCCGACCGCGGTCGTGATCTCGCTGCTGTCGGGCCGCAAGCCCAACGACGCCGAGGACTGCCGCCAGGTCGACCACGAGGCCGTCGTCCACGGCATCAAGGCCGCGGTCGCGAACGACGTGAAGCAGTTCATCCACATCAGCGACTACGGCGTCTACCGCCCCGAGCTGATCCCCCAGGTCTACAAGATCCAGGTCGAGGGCGAGCTCATCGGCGAGCACCACGGCAACATCCCGTGGACGATCATCCGCCCGACGGCGTACTTCCCGTACCTCTCGGTCGCGTTCGGCGACGTCAAGAACGACCTGGCGTACCGCATCTACGACCACGGCGAGTGGAACGTCGTCAACCCGATCGCGCGCGAGGACCTGGCGGAGTTCATCGTCAACCAGGTGCTGAACGACGACGCGATCGGCCGCATCCTCCCGGTCGGCGGTCCCTGGAACGCCGACAACACCGTGACCCTCAAGGGCGCCGGCGAGTTCATGTTCGAGCTCAACGGCAAGGAGCCCAAGTGGGAGGTCATCACCATGGCCAGCTGGGACAAGAAGATCGCCCGGCTCTCGAAGCTGAGCAAGCTGAGCAAGCAGCTCAAGCCCGTCGTGTTCTACCTCGAGGCCGCGAAGTACTGGTCGGTCGTCCACCACGTCGCGCCGGCGTACGGCAACCGCACGCTGAAGGGCTTCATGGAGAAGCTCGTCGACCGCGAGTTCCCGACCGGGAGCTACCGCGAGCGCATGCGTTCCGGCACGAACGTGATGCCCACTGACATCTGAGGGTGAGATGGAGCAACAGCCCCGGGGCGATCCCCTGGGGCTGTTGTGATTTCTGGGCACTCGATCTCAGCAACCTGCGGGATGCGACCGCACGTCGCGCACTGGTAGACCTGGGAACGGCGATATCGCGAAGGACCTCCGGGGACGGGCCCTCTTGCTCGAGGAGGAAGCGATGAGGTCACACCTGAAGTTGGTCGGCGCAGGCGTCGTCCTGGCGCTCGCGGTCGGCGGCGCGTCCGCACCGGCGAGCCAGGCGAGCGGACCTGGCCACGGACACGGGCCGGACGTGAGCGGCGACGCCGTCCGGGCCTGGAACCAGATCGCGGTCGACACCCTGATCGGGCTGCCCGGCCCGGCCGGGGGTGCGCCGCCCGCGGCGGCGGTCCACGTCGGCATGGTCCAGGGGGCGGTGTTCGACGCCGTCAACGCGATCGCGCACCGGGAGTTCCGGCCGTACCTGCTCCACAAGCGGTTCCCACGCTGGGCCTCGCAGGACGCCGCGACCGCTGCCGCGGCGTACGGCGTGCTCCACGACATCGTGTCGACCGTCCCGGTCGGTCTGACCGACGAGCAGCGAGCCACGCGGCTCGCCACCCTCGACACCCAGTACGCCGACGCGCTCGCCGCCGTACCCGACGGCTGGGCGGAGACCAAGGGTGTCGCCGCCGGCGAGGCCGCGGCCGCCGCGATGATCGCCGACCGCCAGGGCGACGGCCGGTTCGGCCCCTCGCAGTGGGTGCCGAACTCGGCTCCCGGTCACTGGTCCCCGTCACTGGATCCGGTCACGAACCAGCCGATCCTCGACCCCACGCCGTGGGTCGGTGGCGTGCGGCCGTTCACGATGACGTCGTCGTCGCAGTTCCGCACGGCCGGGCCGCTGGCGCTCACCAGCACCCAGTGGGCCACGGACTTCAACGAGGTCAAGGCGATCGGCTCGGCGACCAGCGCCGTCCGGACGGCCGAGCAGGGCTACATCGCCCGGTGGTGGCAGAGCACGCCGGTGCGGAGCTGGAACGAGGTCGCCCGCGACCTCGCCGACCGCAACGACCTGAACGCGCTCGACACCGCCCGGATGCTCGCGCTGGCGAACCTCAGCGGGGCCGACGCGGCCATCAACTGCTGGAACGACAAGTACTACTGGGACTTCTGGCGTCCGCTGAACGCGATCCGCCGCGCCGCGGAGGACGGCAACGCGGGGACCGAGCCCGATGCCGCGTGGACACCGCTGATCTCGGCGCCGTACCCGGACCACCCGTCCGGTCACCTGTGCCTGGACGGCGCGTACACGACGATCCTGAGGGCGTACTTCGGCAACACGATCCAGGGCGGCTACTCGATCACGAGCGTCTCGTCGCTGCTGCTGGCGGGGGAGGCCACCGTCCGGACCTTCGGATCCTTCTCCCAGGTGCTGGACGAGATCGTCGAGGCCAGGATCTGGGCCGGCCTGCACTTCCGCACGGCTGACCGGCAGGGCAAGTGGCTGGGGATCAGGGTCGCCTGGCACGCAGGCACGCACTACCTGCGGCCGTTGCGGCACCACCACCACGGACATCACGGCTGACACCCTCCGGACCACGCCGGTCCTAGCGGCTACACCTCCCGGGCGGGCTCGATGGCCCGGTGCACCGCCGCTGGACCGGTGTGGTCGACGCGCGCGCTCAGCCCCGGTAGCTGCTGTCGGGCAGCATCTCCGGGCAGGTGCCCCCGGGCGACGTGGCCAGCTCGAAGTGCCAGGCCTCGTTCGCGAAGACCTGGCACAGGCCGTACGCCGCGCCGTGCTCGCCCAGCCACGCCGCGCCCTCGGGCGGACCGATGTCGAGGGCGTCGCCGGTGACGTGCGCGGATCCGTCCGGGGTGGCGACGTACCGGCGCGCCTCGTCCTCGCTGCCGTACCGCTGCACGGCCTCGTCGAACAGCCGCTGCTGGTGCGCCCGGCTGCGCCAGCCGCTGTTGACGACCAGCGTCACGCCGTCGGTGCGCGCGTCCTCCTTCGCGCCGATGAAGGCCAGGCGGAGCTCGGGATCGACCCTGCTGGTCGTCGCGGAGCCCTGCGGGAGGTGCACGGCCGGGCGGAAGAGGGGCTGCGCGCCAGGCCCGAGGGAGTCGTCGCTCCCGCAGCCCAGGGCCACGAGGGCGACGGCGAGGAGGGCAGCCGGGAGGCGGAGGTTCGTGAGCACGTCTCGACGGTAGGAAGCGCGGACCCCCTCGCACCTCGGCCGCAGGTGCCGGACAGCGGGACCTGAGGACCACGTTCGTCCTCCCGGAGGTCAGCGCCGCTGCATCTCCCAGGCGAGCTCGATCGCGGCGCGTACGCCTGCCGGGTCCGCGTCGTCGAGGTACGCCTCGACCTTGTGGTGCGCCTCCATCCGCGGAGGTACGCCGAAGCTGCCCGGGTAGCTGTCCAGCAGCGACTCCCGCCTGGCCAGCGGCACGCGGATCACGGCCGTCCGCGGGTCGTCGAGACGGACCACCAGGCGGTCGCGGACGTACCACGCGGGACGCGCCTCGGTGCCCTTGCGCTTCACCCCCGGCAGCGACTCGGCGTACCGGCCGACCTCCTCGGGGGTCATGTGCGCAGCGTAGTTGCGGGAGGTCTGCAAGACTCTGGCTCGCAGGGGCCGAACGTCGCTCGGAGGATGCCATGACCACACCAGCTGGAGAGTCTGACGCGGGTGCGGCTGCCGTCGCGCCGCTGACCCCGCCCGACGCGTCGCTGACGCTCGTCGCCCCGGAGGCGCCGGCCCCGGTGGCGGCCACGCAGGCGCCGAAGATGGCGCCGCAGGTGCCGGCCGCCGTGCTTCCGGAGCTCGACGCCAAGGTCGAGGGCTTCATGAGCGCGCTGAGCAGCACGGCCGTTGGCAGCCCGGAGTTCGCGAAGCAGGCCGAGAGCGTGCGCACCATGGGTGACGACGACATCCGTCGCGCCGCCGAGACGTCGAACCGGATGCTCCAGCAGCCGGTCAAGGCGCTCAAGGACGGCGGCATCTCCGAGGGCTCGGCCGTCGGCAAGACGCTGCTCGAGCTGCGGCGGGCCGTCGAGGACCTCGACCCCAGTCAGGCCACCGGCGCCAAGCGCTGGCTGGACATGCTGCCGTTCGGCGACAAGGTCACCGACTACTTCCGGAAGTACCAGTCCGCGCAGAGCCAGCTCAACGGCATCCTGCACAGCCTGCGCAACGGCCAGGACGAGCTCACCAAGGACAACGTCGCGCTCAACCTCGAGAAGACGAACCTCTGGGCGTCGATGGGCCGGCTCAACCAGTACGTCTACGTCGCCGAGCAGCTCGACACGAAGCTGTCGGCGAAGATCGCCGAGCTCGAGCTCACCGACCCGGATGCTGCGAAGACGCTGCGGCAGGACGTGCTGTTCTACGTCCGCCAGAAGCACCAGGACCTGCTGACCCAGCTGGCCGTCTCGATCCAGTCGTACCTCGCGATCGACATCATCATCAAGAACAACATCGAGCTCATCAAGGGCGTCGACCGGGCGTCGACGACGACGGTCTCCGCGCTGCGTACGGCGGTCATCGTGGCGCAGGCGCTGGGGAACCAGAAGCTCGTGCTCGACCAGATCTCGGCGCTCAACACGACCACCTCCGGGATGATCGAGCGCACCTCGGAGATGCTCAAGGACAACTCCGCGCAGATCCAGGAGCAGGCGGCCTCGTCGAGCATCGGGATCGAGCAGCTGCAGGCGGCGTTCGCGAACATCTACGCGACCATGGACTCGATCGACGAGTTCAAGCTCCAGGCGCTCGACAACATGTCGCAGACGATCGGGGTGCTCGAGACCGAGGTCGACAAGTCGAAGGCCTACCTCGACCGGGTCCAGGCGCACGACGCGCGCAACGCGGCCGGCACCCTCGACCTGTCGACGCTGCCGAACAGCTGACGTGGGCCTGAAGTCGTGGCTGGGGCGCCGACGCGGTGAGGAGCAGGCGGCGGCCGTCCCGTCCGCACCCACCGAGCAGGACATCCTGGCTGCGCTCAACCGCGTCAACGCCATGCTCACCGAGGGCAACGCGCCGCCGGTCATCACCTCGCGGGTGCAGCGGATCGCGCGCACCATCCGCGACACGCTCCCGCAGCTGCGGCACCTCGGTGTCGGCACGATCGAGAGCTACTCGGTGATGGCGACGGCGACCGACTACCTCCCGGAGGCGGTCGGCGGCTACCTGCGGCTGCCGCGCGAGTGGGCCGACACCCGCCCGATCGACGGCTACAAGACCTCGCTGATGGTGCTCATCGACCAGCTCGAGCTGCTCGCCGCCACCATGGACAAGATCCTGGACGCGGCCAACCGCGCCGACGCGCAGGCGCTGATCGCGCACGGCATGTTCCTGCAGGCCAAGTTCGGCCCGCCCTCCGGGCCCGACCTGACGTTGGGACCGACGGCATGAACCTCACCGAGGCGCTGGAGGCGCTCGAGGCGGCTGCGACCGCGGCCGGCGTCGACCCCGCGGAGGCGCGCGCCGAGGGGGAGCGGCTGGCCGCGACCGTCGCCGAGCCCGCCAAGGGTGCGTATGTCGACTGGGCCGAGCAGACCGCGGGCGGGGCCGGCAACGGGCGCACCGCCGAGGACTTCATGGCCGCCGCGTCCAAGGGCCGCCGCTACCGCTCCGCGCCGACGCCGACGATGAGCGCCCTCGCGCTGTCCGGGTCGGCGCACGCCGCGGCGTACGCCAAGGCGCTGGCGGACGTCGCCGTCGCCGGAAGTGGCCTGGGGGAGCCCAACGCCCGCACGGTCGGCAACGCGGCCACCGCCGCCTCGGCCCAGCTCGGTCAGGCGCCGGCCCCCGCGCCGA
This sequence comes from Nocardioides sp. SR21, assembly GCF_022761125.1. Classification (GTDB taxonomy): domain Bacteria; phylum Actinomycetota; class Actinomycetes; order Propionibacteriales; family Nocardioidaceae; genus Nocardioides. The sequence continues at coordinate 320,872 of NZ_JAKWJR010000002.1, forward strand.
ACCTGCCGAACCTGCCGAACCTGCCGAACCTGCCGAACCTGCCCGTGCAGGCGGCCCCTCCCGCTGAGACACCGCCCGAGCCCGCGAAGGAGCCCGAGCCGGAGCCGAAGACCGTGGAGGAGCTGCTCGCCGAGCTCGACGCCCTGGTGGGTCTCGAGGCGGTGAAGGCGGAGATCCACCGCCAGGCCGCCGTACTGCGTGTCGAGGGGCTGCGGGCCGAGGCCGGTCTGAAGGCGCCGACGATCACGCGGCACATGATCTTCAACGGCAACCCCGGCACCGGGAAGACCACGGTCGCGCGGCTGGTCGCCGGGATCTACCGCGCGCTCGGTCTGCTCTCGAAGGGACAGCTGATCGAGGTCGACCGCTCCGAGCTGGTCGCGGGCTACCTCGGCCAGACCGCGATGAAGACCGCCGAGGTCGTGAAGTCCGCCGAGGGCGGGGTGCTGTTCATCGACGAGGCGTACTCGCTCTCCGGCGACCAGTACGGCACCGAGGCGATCGACACCCTGGTCAAGGAGATGGAGGACAAGCGCGACGACCTGGTGGTGATCGTGGCCGGGTACCCGCTGCCGATGGCGGTGTTCATCGCGCAGAACCCCGGCCTCGAGAGCCGCTTCCGCACCACCATCGACTTCGCCGACTACACCGACGACGAGCTCGCCGACATCTTCGAGGTGATGGCGTCCGCGGCGGAGTACGACGTGGCCGAGCCCGTCGTCGCCCGGCTGCGCGAGATCCTCGGGACCGTGACGCGCGGGCCGACCTTCGGCAATGCTCGGTACGTGCGGAACCTGCTCGAGGCGGCGATCGGCGCCCACGCCTGGCGGCTGCGCGACATCGAGTCGCCGACCGTCGAGCAGCTGCGCACGATCCGTGCCGAGGACCTCGCGCCGGTCGACGTGGAGGAGGAAGAGGCCTCATGACCCAGACGCAGGTGGACTCGTCGCACGAGGCCCAGCTGACCAAGCAGCTCGTCCAGGAGGACGTGCCGAGGCTGCTCAGCCGCTGGCAGCTGGTCGCCGTCCTGGCGTGCCTGCTGTTCGCGATCCTGACCGCGACCATCCAGGTGCTGTCGTGGAACGCGAACCGCCAGGCCGCCAACAACACCGAGCAGCTGGTGCGGGTGCAGAACATCCAGTCGACGCTGTTCCGCGCCGACGCGCTCGCCACCACCGCGTTCCTCACCGGCGGCCTCGAACCGCCCGAGCAGCGCGCGGCGTACGACGAGGCGATCGAGACGATCACCCGCCAGATCGCCGAGGCGGCCGAGGCCCAGCCCGCCGACCGCGACGCGCTGGCGGCCCTGAACACCGCGGTCACCGAGTACAACGCGACGATCGCGCAGGCGCGCGCCAACAACCGGCAGGGCTTCCCGGTGGGTGCGGAGTACCTCCGGACCGCGTCGGCCGGACTGCGCGACACCGCCGTCGAGGGGTCGGCGATCCCGATCGTGCAGGCGCTCGTCGCCGCGAACGCCGAGCGCGCCGAGGACGAGCTCAACGCCCAGCACCCGTTCCTGATCCTCCTGCCGGGCCTGGCCGCGCTGGGCGTCCTCTACTGGGTCAACCGCCAGCTGGCACGGAGGTTCCACCGCCGGATCAACATCGGTGTCGCTGCGGCGTTCGCGACCGTCGTCGTCCTGACGGTGGTGGGGTTCTTCGTCGCCGCGATCCAGGCGAGCAGCAACAACGACCTCGAGGCCGGCAGCTACGACACGTCGTACCGCGAGTCCACGGCACGCACCGCCGCCAACGACGCCAAGGCCAACGAGAGCCTGCGGCTGATCTCGCGCGGGTCCGGCCAGGTGTACGAGGACCGCTGGGTGGTCGCGTCGGAGACCGTCGAGGACAACGCCTCGACGGAGACGCTGCCGTACTGGGCCGACTACGTCGCGGTCCACCAGGACGTCGTCCGGCTCGACACCGAGGGTCAGTACGACCAGGCGGTGGAGCTGTCGACGACCGACACGACGCTCGACGCGTTCGACGCCCGGTCGCAGGAGGTCATCGCGGACGCCGGCTTCCAGACGACCGACGCGCTGCGTGGTGGCAACACGGGGATCCTGGTCCTCGGGTTCTTCACCCTGGCGATCGGCATCGCCGCCGCGGGGTTGGTGACGTGGGGAATCGGCCTGCGGCGGAGGGAGTACGCATGACCCACCCCACGAAAGCGCGCCCTTCCCCCGCTTCGCTCCTCCAGGACCCGCTTCCGCGGGGACCCCGGAGAAGCATGAGGAAGCTGACGCTCGCTGTCGCGACGTTCGCCCTGCTCGCCGGGTGCGGCTACTCCGACACGCAGGTCCCGGCCGCCGTCACGCCGGAGGCCGCGCCTCCCGCCGCGACCGTGCCGTGCGAGGACGACACCGGCGACCCGACCCGTTCGTACGCCACCGCAGACGTCGGGAACAGCAAGGCCATCCAGGACATCCGTGACCAGGGGTTCCTCCGCGCCGGTGTCTCGGCCGACAGCTACCTGCTCGGCTCCCGCAACCCGTTCACCGGTGTCATCGAGGGCTTCGACATCGACATGGTCAACCAGATCGCGGCCGCGATCTTCGGCACCGCCCAGGGGCACGTGCAGCTGCGGGTGATCTCCGCGGCCGACCGGATCCCGCTGCTGCAGAGCGGCGAGCTCGACATCGTCGCGCGCAACATGACGATCAACTGCTCGCGGTGGGAGCAGATCGCGTTCTCCGCGGAGTACTTCCAGTCCGGCCAGAAGGTGCTGGTGGCCAAGGGCTCCGGCATCCGCAGCGTCGCGGACCTGTCCGGCAAGCGCGTGTGTGCTCCCGCCGGCACCACGAGCCTCGACAACATCCAGGAGATCGCGCCCGACGCGATCCCGGTGACCGCGGGCAACCACACCGGCTGCCTGCTGAAGTTCCAGAACGGTGAGACCGACGCGATCACCGGCGACGACACGGTGCTGGCCGGCCTGGCCGCGCAGGACCCGTACGCCGAGGTGCTCACCGGTGAGGCGCTCACCGACGAGCCGTACGGCATCGGCGTCAACGAGGAGAACGTCGACCTCGTGCGGTTCATCAACGGCGTGCTCGAGCAGATGGACGCCGACGGGTCGTGGCAGGCGTCCTACAAGAAGTGGCTGCAGCCCTCGCTGAAGGCGCCCGCCACCCAGCCGGACCCGGTCTACGGCCGATGAGCCGCCGATGAGCACAGCCCCCGCACCTCCCGGCGCGCTCGGCACCGCGCCGGAGCCGATCGTGCTCCAGGCCTACCTGAGCGACCTGGACGCGTGGGTGCGCGCCCGCAGGCTCGAGCTCGACGAGCTGGACGCCGCCGCGCTCGCGGCCGGCCGGGGCGACGAGGTCGCGTCCGACATGGCGCTGGCGCTCGCGCTCTGGAAGGCCGTCTCCGACCGTTGGCAGCTGATGTGGGCGACGTGGGACGGCGGCCGGGTGGGCGAGACCGAGCGGACCCGGATCACCACGCTGGTCTGGGGTCGCCTGGACGGTACGACGGGGTCGGTGTCGCTCCCCGAGGCGTGCCGGCTGTCCGACGCGCTCGCCGCCCAGCTGCGCGCGGCGCTGTCGCTGATGCCCGGCGCGGACGCCGCGGCCCCGCGGATCAAGGAGCTGCGTGCCCAGCTCGAGCGGGTGCGCGACCAGGTCGCCCTCGAGCCGGCGATCGCCCGCGACGAGCCCGTCGAGCGGCTGGCGGCGTTGCTGCAGCGGCTGGCCGAGATCGCCGAGCGCGCCCAGCGCGGCGCGGACGTCGGCGGCCTGCTCGGACCGCTCGAGGCCGACGCCTCGACGTTCGAGCGCGACCTGATCGTCGGCAACGCCCGCCGTCGTGAGGCGCGCGACCAGCTCGAGGACGCGCGCGAGCTGCGCCGCGACCTGGCCGCACGAGCCGCTGCCCTGCACGTGCTCGCCGAGACCTGCGTGCGCACCGTCGAGCCGTCGCCGCGGTACGCCGTCCCCGACGTCGAGGCGCTCGGCCCGATCCCGAACACCGCCGACGCGCTGGCGGCGTACGTCCAGAGGCTGGGGCGGGTCGCGGCCGCGCTGACCCTCGCCGAGCAGGAGTACGCCGGTGCGCTCGCCGAGCGCACGCAGCTCGTCGACCTCCTCGACGCCTATGTCTCCAAGGCCCGCTCGCTCGGTGTCGCCGACCGGCCCGACCTCGCCGACAGCGAGCGCCGGGCGCGTGAGGTGCTCGACCGCGAGCCGGCGCCGATGGTCGTGTGCCGCCAGCTGGTGAGCACGTACCAGACGTGGCTCAGCCAGCTCGACCACTCGAAGGAGTCCGCATGAAGTGCACCCAGCCCGGCTGCGGCGGAACCATCGCGGACGGCTACTGCGACGTGTGCGGCATGGCGGCGTCGCCGGGTGCGGCTGCGCCCGCGCCGGCCGCTGCCGTCTCGGACGGTGCGACGTGTGCGCAGCCCGGCTGCACCGGCTCGATCCTCGACGGCTACTGCGACGTCTGCGGCTCGCCCGCGGCGGCGGCCCCATCGGTCGCGCACGAGGCGCAGCCGTTGTCGGGTGGCGTGTCGGTGGCGACCGCTGCCGCCAGCAAGATGCAGTCCGCGGCGATCGGGTCGAGGCTCGCGAGCTCGACCGGCTCGACGTCGACGCACCGCACCCGCACCGGCTCCCAACGGGTACGCGCTGCGCGTCTGGGTGCCGGCCTCACCGTCGTACCTCCCGCGCCGCCGGTCGACGCGAGCAAGGCGATCAACCCCGACCCGCGCGTCCCGGAGGACAAGCGCACCTGCTCCAAGTGCGGCAACGCCATCGGCCGCAGCATCGACGGCAAGCCGGGACGCACCGAGGGCTTCTGCCCCCAGTGCGGGCAGGAGTTCTCGTTCACGCCGAAGCTGCAGCCCGGCGACGTGGTCGGCAACCAGTACGAGGTCGCGGGCGCGATCGCGCACGGCGGTCTCGGCTGGATCTACCTCGCCAAGGACCGCAACGTGTCCGACCGCTGGGTCGTGCTCAAGGGCCTGCTGAACTCCGGCGACCCGGACGCGCTCGCCGCGGCGATCGCCGAGCAGCGGTTCCTCGCGCAGGTCGAGCACCCGCTGATCGTCGAGATCTACAACTTCGTGACCCACGAGGGCGCCGGCTACATCGTCATGGAGTACGTCGGCGGCAAGTCGCTCAAGCAGATCCTCAAGGCCCGGATGGCCGACAACAACGGGGAGTACGACCCGCTGCCGGTCGACCAGGCGCTGGCGTTCATCCTCGAGGTGCTGCCGGCGTTCCAGTACCTCCACGACCTCGGCCTGGTCTACTGCGACTTCAAGCCCGACAACCTGATCCAGGTCGGCGACGCCATCAAGGTGATCGACCTCGGCGGCGTACGCCGGATCGACGACCAGGACTCCGCGATCTACGGCACCGTCGGCTACCAGGCGCCCGAGGTGGCGCACGTCGGGCCGAGCGTGGCCAGCGACATCTACACGATCGGGCGCACGCTCGTCGTGCTGTGCATGGAGTTTCGCGGCTACCAGGGCACCTACCTGCACACGCTGCCGCCGCCGGAGTCGACGTCGCTGTTCGCGAAGCACGACTCGCTCTACCAGCTGATCGCCAAGTGCTGCGCGCCCGACCCGGCCGACCGGTTCGCCTCCGCTGACGAGCTGCGCGGCCAGCTGCTCGGCGTGCTGCGCGAGGTGGTCGCCGCTCGTACGACCGGTACGGCGCTGACGTCCGCCGCGTCGGTGCTCTTCGAGTCGCCGTCCGCGTCGGCGTCCGTGCTCAGCTGGGACGACCTGCCGTCGCTGCGTGCCGACACCACCGACGCCCAGCACGCCTGGCTCTCGAGCATCGGCAGCGACGACCCGGCCCAGCGGCTCAAGGACCTCGAGGCCGCGCCGGAGGCGTCGGCCGAGGTGCTGCTCGCCCGCGCCTACACGGCGCTCGAGCTCGCCGACCCCCAGCGCGCGCACGCGTTCGCCGACGAGCTGCTCGCCGCCGACCCGTGGGACTGGCGGGCGCTCTGGATGGACGGGCTCGCGGCGATGCAGGAGGAGGACTGGGCGTCGGCGCAGTCGGCGTTCAACGCGGTCTACCAGCAGGTGCCCGGCGAGCTCGCGCCCAAGCTGGCGCTGGCGATCGCGTGCGAGAAGGGCGGGTTGCCGGACGTCGCCGAGGGGCTCTACAGCACCTGCGCCGCCACGGATGCGACGTACGTCGCTCCCGCGGCGTTCGGGCTCTCGCGGGTGCGTGCCCAGCGCACCGACACCCAGGGCGCGGTCACCGCGCTCGACATGGTGCCGTCGACCAGCCGCGGCTACCCGGAGAGCCGCCAGCTGCGCGCCGAGGTGCTGCTCGCCGGGGGCGGCAGCGATCTCGCCGTGCTCGACCAGGCGATGCGCTCGATCGAGTCGGTGTCGATGGACGGTACCGCCCGCCAGCACTACACGGTGCGGATCCTGTCCCAGGCGCTCGAGGCCGTGACGACCGGCAAGCCGGGCGGGACGATCGGCAGCTACACCGCCACCGAGGACGGGATCCGGGACGGGCTGGAGAAGGCCTACCGCACACTCGCGCGCGACGCCCCGCTGCGCGAGGACCGGGTCAGCCTGGTCAACCAGGCGAACGCCGTCAGGAGCTGGACGCTGACATGACCGACACGACCTGCCCGTCCTGCGGTGCTGTTGCTGCCGCGGGCGCGAAGTTCTGCGAAAGCTGCGGGAAGCCGCTCGGGGGCGACGCGCCCGCGACCCCGGTCGTCCCGGCCGCTGTCGACGAGCTGAGCCCGATCAGCGCGCCGACGCACCGCAAGATCGCCGACTCCGACGTGCCGTCCGGTCCGCGCCCGTGCCTGTCGTGCGGGGGAGCGGTCGGCCCGGACGGCTACTGCGAGACCTGCGGTGCCAAGGCGCCGACCGAGCGCGACCACTTCCGCGAGACCCCGGCGGCGTGGGTGGCCGGCGTCTGCGACCGCGGCATCGTGCACAGCCGCAACGAGGACGCGATGGCGCTGCTCGCGTCCGAGGGCCGGGCCGTGCTGGTCGTGCTCGACGGGGTCTCGAACTCCATCGACTCCGACGTCGCCTCGCTCGCCGGCGCCAAGGCCGCGCGCGACGTGCTGACGACGCCGTTCCCGCACGGCATGGGGACGCCGGCCAGCCGCACCGGCGCGATCACCAAGGTGCTCACCGATGCGGCGAACGCCGCCAACGACGCGGTGGTCGCGGCCACCGACCCGGCCTCGACCAACCCCGCGTCGGCGACGTTCGCGGTCGCGGTGCTGGAGGGCAACCTGCTCGCGCACGCGAACATCGGTGACTCGCGGGTCTACTGGCTGCCCGACGGAGGCACGCCGGTGCAGCTCACCGTCGACGACTCCGCGGCGCAGCAGCAGATCGAGGCCGGCGTGCCGCGCGCGGTCGCCGAGACCTCGAAGGAGGCGCACGCGATCACGAAGTGGCTCGGCCGCGACGCCCCGGACATCGAGCCGCGCACCGGGCAGGTCGAGCTGACCGGCCCCGGCTGGGTGGTCGCGTGCTCGGACGGGCTGTGGAACTACGCGTCCGAGCCCGGGGCCATCGCCGCGCAGGTCGCGGCGGCCGGCACCGCCGTACCTCTCGACCTGGCGCTGGCGCTGGTCGCCTTCGCCAACGCGCAGGGTGGGCGCGACAACATCACCGCCGCCGTTGCCCGCGTAGAGCAGAATGCCAGCGAACCCGCGACCGCAGGAGGAGCCTGATGGCTGAGTTCAGCGCCACCGTCTACCAGAACGAGTTCCTCCCGGACGGGGGCACGGACGTCAACGCGATCGTCACCGTGACCTGCTCCGGCGCCGGCACCGCCGGGCAGACCGGCGCAGGCTCGGCCGGCGAGATCATCATCGTCGACACGTCCGGCTCGATGGGCCCGGACACGATGGCGGCCGCGAAGCAGGCGGCGCAGGCCGCGCTCGCCGAGATCGTCGACGGCACGTACTTCGCGGTGATCTCCGGCTCGAACCGCGCCCAGCTGGTCTTCCCGCAGGTGCGCTCCGGCCCGGCGATGGTGCCGATGGACGCCCAGGCGCGCAGCTACGCGAGCGAGGCGATCGGACGGTTCCACGGGTCCGGCGGTACGGCGATGAGCACGTGGCTCGACCTCGCGGGCTCGGTGTTCGCGTCGGTGCCCGAGGTGACCCAGCGGCACGCGATCCTGCTGACCGACGGCGAGAACCGCGAGAACGAGGGCGCCCTCAGCGAGGCGATCGGCCGGGCGACCGGCTACTTCCAGTGCGACTGCCGCGGTGCCGGCACCGACTGGCAGGTCGAGGAGCTGCGCCGGATCTCCCAGGCCCTGCTGGGAACCGTCGACATCATCCCGGAGCCCGCGCAGATGCAGGCGCAGTTCCAGGAGATGATGCGCAACTCGATGGCGCGTGGTGTCGCCGACGCGCAGCTGCGGGTCTGGACCCCGCAGGGCTCGCAGATCCTCTTCGTGCGGCAGGTGTCGCCGGCCGTCGACGACCTCACCGACCGGCGGGTGGAGGTCAACGCCCTGACCGGCGGCTATCCCACCGGCGCCTGGGCCGACGAGTCCCGCGACTACCACGTCGGCGTCCGGGTCGCGGCGAAGGCGATCGGCCAGGAGCAGCTCGCCGCGCGCGTGCAGCTCGCGATCGGCGAGAACGTCATGGCGCAGGGGCTGGTCAAGGCGACCTGGTCGAACAACTCCGAGCAGACCGCGAAGATCGACCCGCAGGTCGCGCACTACACCGGGCAGACCGAGCTCGCCGCGATGATCCAGGAGGGCCTCGCCGCCAAGGCGTCCGGCGACACCGCGACCGCGACGACCAAGCTCGGCCGCGCCGTCCAGCTGGCCGCCGAGACCGGCAACGAGGAGGCGACGTCCAAGCTGCGCAAGGTCGTCGAGATCGACGACGAGAAGGAAGGCACCGTCCGGCTCAAGGCCGCCGTCAACAAGGCGGACGAGATGGCCCTCGACACCGCCTCCACCAAGACCACGCGGATCAAGAAGTGAGCACCTGCCCCGCCGGCCACGAGTCGACCGCCACCGACTACTGCGACGTCTGCGGGCTCGCGATGGGGGCTCCCGCTGCAGCCGCTGCTCCTGCTGCTCCCGCTGACGCTCCGGTGGACACCACCAGCTGCCCGAACTGCTCGGCGGCCAACCCGCCGAACGCGCTGTTCTGCGAGGCGTGCGGCTACGACTTCACCACCGGCTCGATGCCGCGCCCGCTGACGCCACCCGGCGGCGTCCCGGCGTCGTCCGCCGCCGAGAACCCGTCGCCGCCGCTCACCGAGCGCTGGGTCGCCGAGGTCTGGATCGACCCGGACTGGTACGCCGACCAGGAGTCGACCGACCCGCTCCCGTCGCCCGGCCTGCCCCGCGTCGTACCGCTCAAGAACACCTCGATCCTGATCGGCCGCGCCTCCCGCAGCCGCAACATCACCCCCGACATCGACCTCTCGTCGGACAACGGCATCAGCCGCCGCCACGCCCAGCTCACCACCGACGGCACCCGCTGGTGGGTCGAGGACCTCGGCTCGTCGAACGGCACGTACGTCGGCGACGCCGTCGGCGCCCTGCCCTCCACGCCGGTGCCCCAGGGCCAGAAGCAGGAGGTCTCCGCCGACGACCGCATCTACGTCGGCGCCTGGACCCGCATCGTCGTCCGCAAGGCGGCCGAGGGGGAGTAGCGCTGCGTTGGTGACCGCGCTGCCGGTTCACCATGTTAAGTAGGTGAACCGTCACTTCTCATGGCGTGCACACCATGAGAAGTGCAGCTTCGCCTGCATAACATGGTGAACCTGCGTCGCCCGGTCCCTGCCGGCCCACCAGCCCGCATCGATCACGCGGTCGCCCACACCACCGGCAGGACCAGGACCGCGAACCGTGCCGTCCGGCCGACCAGGCAGAGGACCGCGAAGAGCCAGCGCCGCTGGTGTGCGGCACCGGCCGCGAGGCTGACGATGGCGAGGGGCGGCAGGCCGACCGCGGCCGAGGCGAGCACGACGGGAGGCCCGGTCACGCGACCGGCCCACCGGCTCTCGCTGAGCTTCGCCGCCCAGCGGCCGCCACCGCGGCGCGCGGACTCGAAGAGCACCAGCTTGCCCGCGGTCTGCCCGGCCGCGAGGGCGAGCACGACGAGCACGGCGACGACGGTGTGGGTGCGGGTGGCGGCCAGCAGGCCGTAGGCCTCCGCGTTGACGAGCGGCAGCAGTGCCGAGGCGAGACCGGTCCCGAGCGCCGAGAGCACGGCGAGCACCTCGGTCACGACAGCATCCGCAGCACGCGGTGGGCCGACCAGGCCTTGACGGCGCCAACGCCCAGGACGACGAGGAGCCCGACGGCGTACCACCCGAGCGCGATCGCGACGACGACGCCGGCGGTGTTGGCGGCCTTGGCGAGCGGCGACCAGTTCAGCCGCCAGACGGTGTGGTCGACGAGGTGGAAGTCGTTGGGGCCGAGGATCGGCCAGCAGAGGAACGCCAGCGAGAGCATCGTGTCGAGCACCGCGAACGACAGCAGGAACGCGACCGCCAGCACCCAGGCGCCAGGCAGGTGGGCCAGCAGGCCGGCGCACAGCAGGGTCGTGCACGCGCGGTCGCTGATGATGTCGAGCACCGCGCCGAGGCGGGTCTCCTGGTCGAGACGCCGGGCCAGCCAGCCGTCGAGGATGTCGCCGATCCAGTAGACGGCGTACGCCGCTGCGCTCAGCCGGAGGTCGTGGGTGGCGATCGCGTACCCGCCGATCACGACGGCCGCGACGGTGCGCAGCAGGGTGACCAGGTTGGGCCAGGTGGTGAGGGACCCGACCGGAAGCGGGAGCGTGGGTGCGGGTCGGTCGAGCAGCGAGGTCGTCATGCCAGCAGCGTCGTCCGGCAGCGGCCGTCGCAGAACGGCCTGCGGTGCCGTGCTGACCGGTACCCGGGTACCGACTTGCGCCTTCCTCCGGGACATCCGGGCCGTTGTCGCCGAGACTGGCCGCGTGAGGAACAGCGTCGAGCGATGGCTGGCAGGCTCGTGGATGCTGCATCGCCTGCTGTACGGCGTTGCCGGCGTCGTCGTGGTCGTGTCGCTGCTGGTCTCCACCACCTACGAGAGCGAGACGCTCTCCGGCCTCGCCCTGGTGGTCGTGCCCGTGATCGTGCTGGCGTCGCTGCCGAACCGCCGCCGGCGTGCCTCCGTGCTCGCGGGCGCCGCCGGGTTCGTGGCGCTCTGGACGCCGGATGCGGTGTTCCTGTGGCCGGCCGTGTCCGCGCTGGTCTTCGTCTCGATCGCCGAGGACCAGCGCGAGGTGCCGGTCTCGGGTTGGATCGGCGGCTTCACCGGCTCCGTCGGCGCGCTGGTCGTCTACGCCGACCAGGCCACGGTGGCGCCGTTCTTCGCGACCGCCCTGGGCGGCGTGCTCGGTCTCTGGCTCCGGTCACGCACGCACGCCACGGAGCTCGCGGAGGAGACCGAGTCGTTGCGCGGCCACGCCGCGTGGCTCGAGCAGCGCACCAGCCTGGCCCGTGAGCTGCACGACGTCGTCGGCCACCACGTGACGGCGATGGTCGTGCAGGCCGAGGCCGGACTGGTCGGTGACCCGGAATGCGCGCTGCACGAGATCGGGGCCCAGGGCCGCGCCGCCCTCACCGAGCTGGACGCCCTCGTCGTCCACCTGCGTGACCCCGACGCGCCGCTGCAGGTCACCGCCCCGCCCCGGCTCTCCGACATCGACGAGCTGCTCGCCCTGCCGCTGCGCCACCAGGGCGTGACGGTCGCCGTCGAGGTGGACCCCGACCTCGTCACCGACGAGGTGACGACCCTGACGGCGTACCGGATCGTCCAGGAGGCGCTGACCAACGTCGCCCGGCACGCGCGGGCCCGCCAGGTGTGGGTCGAGGTCGCCGCAGCCGGTACCGACGTGCGGCTGCGGGTCAGCGACGACGGCGTCGGTCCGCCGGCCGAGGTGACGCGTGGCGCCGGGCTGGTGGGGATCGAGGAGCGGGTCGTCGCGCTGGCCGGCGTCTGGAGCCTGACCCCGCGTCCCGGCGGCGGCACGGTCGTCGACGTCCGCCTCCCGGCGTCGCGCGAGGCGCGGCGATGATCCGCGTCGCCGTCGTCGACGACCAGCAGCTGGTCCGGGAAGGCTTCGCGCTGATCCTCGGAGCCCAGGACGACATGGAGGTCGCGGTGCAGGCCGAGGACGGGCGGCAGTTCCTCGACGCGGTCAAGATCGACCCGCGGATCGACGTCGCCCTGGTCGACATCCGGATGCCGGTCCTCGACGGACTCGCCGCCACCCGCGCGCTCGCCGCGGTGCCGCACGCACCGGCCGTCATCGTCGTCACGACGTTCGACGACGACGCCTACGTGCTCGACGCGATCGCCTCGGGCGCGCGCGGGTTCGTGCTCAAGCGTTGCAGCGGCCGCGAGCTCGTCGACGCCGTACGCCGGGTCGCGGTCGGCGACTCGATCCTCTCGCCGGAGGTCACCGGCGCAGTGCTGGCCCGGGTGCGGTCGACCGGACCGACGAGCACGGCCGACCTGACGTCGTACGCCCTGACGGCGCGCGAGACCGACGTGCTCGCGCTGGTCGGAGCCGGCCTCAACAACACCGAGATCGCCGCCCGCCTCCACCTGTCGTTGAGCACGGTGAAGACGCACGTCAGCAACGTCCTCGACAAGACCGACAGCCGCGACCGCGTCGGCGCCGCGTTGCTCGCGATCCGCGCGGGACTGGCGCCGCCGGTCTCGTGACTAGCGCTTGGTGGCGATGAGGGCGCTGGCGTCGGGGGCGACCATGACCTCGACGGCGGTGAAGCGGTCGTCGGTGAGCCACTGCTCGCGCAGGGTGTCGACGCGGCCGTAGGCGATCGGCGGCCAGATCTCGCAGGGGGTGAAGTCGTCGAGGACGACGATGCCGCCGGGCTCGACCAGGTCGGCGACGGAGTCGACGCCGACCTCGCTGGGCTCGCCCGAGTCGAGGAACAGCAGGGAGAACGGACCCTTGTCGAGCAGCGTCGACCAGTCGGCCGAGAGCACCTCGACCTGGGCGTCGTCCTCGAAGATCTCGGCGGCCGCGTCGGCGAGCTTCGCGTTCAGCTCGGCGGTCACGATCTTCGTGTCCGAGCCGCGGACGCCGGAACGCAGCCACGCCGTACCCACGCCGCAGCCGGTGCCGAACTCCGCCATCGTGCCCGTGCGGGTCGCGGCCAGCGCGGCCAGCAGCCGGCCGGTCTCGTTGCGGCAGAACGACACGTAGCCCGCCTTGCGGGAGACGGCGAACGCGCGCGACACGATGTCGGGCAGATCGGGAGGAGCACTCACGCCGGGAAGTCTCTCATCACGGACAAGTCGTCTCGCATGTCGAACACTCCGCGGAATGTCCGGACCTGGAGCCGATCCCTACCGTACGGTAATCGCACCATGCGGAGCGTGTTCGTACTTATTGAGCGCCGCGGCGGGGCCTGAGAGAGGCCACCTCGCCGCGGAGTTCGGCGTTGCATGGGCTTCTCGATACATCTGCATCGAAGACGCCCCGGCGAGTCGCCATCACACCGCGCGATCCGCTGTCTGCATGGTTCTAGCTCCCCCTCGTGCAACCCATGAGCCCCGGACTGACCTTTCCGTGGTGTCTTCGTTTCAGGTGTATCGGGCCGATCAGTACCGATGACCCGCACCACACGAAACCGACACCGAGACAGGAAAGAGCAGACCGATGTACGACATGTATCCCGACTGGGGTCCCGCCCAGCACCACCCGGACAACCCCCGCAGCCACGAGAACGTGAGCGCGGCCCTGCAGGCGTCTCTCGACCTGCGGGACAACGGCGGCCAGCGTCCCGACGACAACTAGCGTTCGGCACATGACCACCGACTCGAACGCATCCACCGGCACGATCAGGCTCGCCGTCATCCCCGGCGACGGCATCGGGCAGGAGGTGACCTCCGAGGCCCTCAAGGTGCTCGAGGTCGCGTCCCCGGCCGGCGTGAAGTTCGAGCAGACCCGCTACGACCTCGGGGCCGAGCGGTACCTCGCGACCGGCGAGGTGCTTCCCGATTCCGTGCTCGACGAGATCCGTCAGCACGACGCCATTCTTCTCGGTGCCGTGGGCGGCAAGCCCAACGACCCGAACCTGCCCCCGGGCATCCTCGAGCGTGGGCTGCTGCTCAAGATGCGCTTCGCGCTCGACCACTACGTGAACCTCCGCCCGTCGCGGATCTTCCCGGGCGTGCCCGGACCGCTGCGCCCAGAAATTTCGCAGCCCGGCGAGGTCGACTTCGTCGTCGTCCGCGAGGGCACCGAGGGTCCGTACACCGGCAACGGCGGCGCCCTGCGCGTCGGTACGCCGCACGAGATCGCGACCGAGGTCTCGGTGAACACCGCATTCGGCGTCGAGCGGGTCGTGCGCGACGCGTTCGCCCGCGCCCAGCGCCGCCCGCGCAAGAAGCTCACGCTGGTCCACAAGACCAACGTGCTCGTGCACGCGGGCTCGGTCTGGTGGCGCCTCTTCCAGGAGGTGGCCGCGGAGTACCCCGACGTGACCACCGACTACCTGCACATCGACGCGGCCACGATCTTCATGACCACCGACCCGGGCCGCTTCGACGTGATCGTCACCGACAACCTCTTCGGCGACATCATCACCGACCTCGCCGCCGCCATCACCGGCGGCATCGGTCTGGCCGCGTCCGGCAACGTCAACCCCGACCGGACCGCGCCCTCCATGTTCGAGCCGGTCCACGGCTCCGCGCCCGACATCGCGGGCCAGCAGAAGGCCGACCCCACCGCCGCGATCCTCTCGGCGGCCCTGCTCCTCGACCACCTCGGCTTCGCCGACGCCGCCGCGACCATCGAGTCCGCCGCCGTCGCCGACATCGCCGAGCGCCCGGCGGGCAGTGGTCCGACCGGCGGCCGCCGTACCTCCGAGGTCGGCGACGCGATCGCCGCCCGAGTATCCGGCTGACGCCCTTCGTCGAATCCTCCAGACGGCCGGGCCCACGTTGGTGGTCCCGGCCGTCTGCATTTACCTGGAAGGCCTACTAAGTTGTCACCCATGGAGATCAGCACCACTGCGTCGACCGCCACCGTCGACGACGCCCGCCTCGCGGAGATCCTCGAGAACCCTGGCTTCGGGCAGCACTTCACCGACCACATGTTCACGGTCGAGTGGACCCCGGACGCCGGCTGGCACGCCGCCCGCATCGAGCCCTACGGCCCGCTGACCCTCGACCCGGCCACCTCGGTCCTGCACTACGCGCAGGAGATCTTCGAGGGCATGAAGGCCTACCGGCACGAGGACGGCTCCATCTGGTCGTTCCGTCCGGAGGAGAACGCCGGCCGGATGGTGCGCTCCAGCCACCGCCTCGCGCTGCCGGTGCTCGAGGTCCCCGACTTCATCCAGGCCGTCGACGAGCTCGTGAAGGTCGACCAGCGCTGGGTCCCGGACGCGGCGGGGGAGAAGAGCCTCTACCTGCGGCCGTTCATGTTCGGCTCCGAGGCGTTCCTCGGCGTCCGGCCGTCGCAGCACGTCACGTTCATGGTGATCGCCAGCCCCGCGGGCGCCTACTTCAAGGGCGGCATCAAGCCGGTGTCCCTGTGGCTGACCGAGGAGTACACCCGGGCCGGGCGCGGCGGCATGGGCGCGGCGAAGACCGGCGGCAACTACGCGTCGTCGCTCGTCGCGCAGCAGGAGGCCAGCGCCCACGGCTGCGACCAGGTCGTGTTCCTCGACGGCCAGGAGGGCAAGTACGTCGAGGAGCTCGGCGGCATGAACATGTACTTCGTGTACGACGACGGGCACATCGTCACGCCCGAGGTCGGCACGATCCTCGAGGGCATCACGCGCTCGTCGATCATCGAGCTCGCCGGCAAGCTGGGCCACCAGGTCGAGGAGCGGAAGTTCTCGATCGACGAGTGGCGCGACGGCGTCACCAGCGGCCGGATCACCGAGATCTTCGCCTGCGGCACCGCCGCCGTCGTCACCCCGGTCGGCTCGCTGAAGTGGGCCGGCGGCGAGGTGCCCTGCGCGTCCGAGGGCGGCGAGGTCACCACGCAGGTGCGTCAGGCGCTGGTCGACATCCAGTACGGCCGCGCCGAGGACACCTTCGGCTGGATGCACCGCATCGTCTGAGATCGGCTCGTTGGTCGAGCTTGTCGAGACCCCTGGTGCGTTGCTACGTGGGTTGTGGGGGTCTCGACGACGCTCGCTGGCGCTCGCTGCTCGACCACCGGGTCGGTGACCGCATCGGCTGAGATCGGCTCGTTGGTCGAGCTTGTCGAGACCCCTGCTCGACCAGCGGGCCGGTGACCGCATCGTCTGAGATCGGCTCGTTGGTCGAGCTTGTCGAGACCCCTGGTGCGTCGTTGCTACGTGGGTTGCGGGGGTCTCGACGACGCTCGCTGGCGCTCGCTGCTCGACCACCGGGTCGGTGACCGCATCGTCTGAGATCGGCTCGTTGGTCGAGCTTGTCGAGACCCCTGGTGCGTCGTTGCTACGTGGGTTGCGGGGTCTCGACGACGCTCGCTGGCGCTCGCTGCTCGACCAGCGGGCCGGCGGCCGCATCGTCTGAGACCCGCTCGTTGGTCGAGCTTGTCGAGACCCTGCTCGACCACCGGGTCGGTGACCGCATCGTCTGAGATCGGCTCGTTGGTCGAGCTTGTCGAGACCCCTGCTCGACCGCCGGGGCGGGGACCGCATCGTCTGATCAGCGCGTCGCTAGCGCTCCACGCACCTCGTCCATCGTCTGACGCTCAGGCCTTCTTCCGGCGGTAGACGCCGTCGACCAGGCGGGCGACCTCGGGGTCGGCCGCCAGATCGCCGGACGCGAAGATCACGTTGTACTGGTGCGGGCGCTGGGCGTCGCGCGCGATCGGCACGAAGCCGAGCCCGGCCAGGTGGCGGGCGACGTCCACGTCGAGCCACTGGTCGTGCCACTTCGCCTCGCGCTCGACCTCGATGTAGACCAGCGACGTACGCCGCAGCACCTCGGGGCCGCTGCCGAGCACGACCTCGGTCGCGCCCTCGACGTCGACCCAGGCGACCAGGCGGTCGTCGGGCTCCAGGGTCAGGAAGTCGTCGAGTCGCACGGACTCGACGTCGACGGTCTGGGCGCTGTCGGACTCCGTGTGCAGGCTGAGGCTGGCCATCCGGTTGGTGAGCTGGCGCTCCTTGTGACGCACGCTGGTCGGGATCACCAGCTGGGCGGGGCCGTTGGTGGGCCCGACCGCCAGGTGGCGGTACTCCACGCCGGTCGCGAGCACCCGGTCGCGGTGCTTGTCGGCGACGTACGGGTTCGCCTCGAACGCCAGGCACCGCGTCGTCGGCGACGCCTCCTTCAGCCAGGAGCTGAACGTCGCCTCGTGGGCGCCGATCTCGAGCCCGATCGTGGGCTGGACCCGCAGGCAGAGCTCACGGAACAGGTTCTGGACCCGTCTTCCGAGCGGGTCGCGACGGAACCGCGCGGCGTGCTCGCCGAGGAGGTTGCGCCAGTACAGGTATCCCGCGTCATCCACCAGCAGGCCCTCCGAGACGGTCGTGGTCGGACAGGTCGACCGTAGTCATACCCGACAAATGGACCCCGGTAACCCGACTCTGTCGGCGTGCCCTAAGGTAAGGCTCACCTAAGAAAGGGTGACCTCAATCATGCGTCTTGCCGGAGTTCTCGCCGCAGCACTCGCGCTGCCACTGCTCCTCACCTCGTGCGGTTCCGACGACGAGCCGACCGCTGCCGCGCCCGAGTCGAGCGCCAGTGCCGACTCGGTCTTCCCGGTGACCGTCACGCACAAGTACGGCGAGACCGTCGTGCCGGAGGAGCCGACCCGCGTGGTCAGCGTCGGCGTGACCGAGCAGGACGTGCTGCTGCAGCTCGGCGTCGTCCCCGTCGGCGTGACCGAGTGGTACGGCGAGCAGCCCGACGCCACCTGGCCGTGGGCGCACGACCTCCTCGCCGGCGCGCACCCGGAGGTGCTGCACACCTCCGACGGCCTCGAGTTCGAGAAGATCGCCGCCCTCGAGCCCGACCTGATCGTCGGCACCAACGCGGGCCTCAGCGAGAAGGACTACCAGCTCCTGTCGGGCATCGCCCCGACGGTCACCTCGGTGGAGGGCTCGACGGAGTACTTCTCGCCGTGGCCCGAGCAGACCCTCCAGATCGCCCGCGCGCTCGGCCGCGAGGCCGACGGCCAGGCGATCGTCGACGAGGTCGCGGCGGAGTACGCCGCCGTCGCCGAGGCGCACCCCGAGTGGGCGGACCTGACCGCGACGTTCTCGCAGGGGGGTCCGTACGACGGCCTCCTCTACGTATACCCGCCGGGCCTGAGCACCGACTTCCTCACCGACCTCGGCTTCACGATCACGACCGGCTTCGAGGAGTACGCGCCGAAGGGCTCGCAGGCCGAGATCTCCGCGGAGAACGTCGGCCTCATCGACGCCGACGTGATCGTGTTCGCGACCGAGAGCGCCGAGATGCTCCAGGAGCTGCAGGACTTCGGCACCGTCTCCTCGCTCTCCGCCGTCGCCGAGAACCGTGCGGTCTACACCGACGACATCCTCGCCGGCGCCATCTACTTCGACACCCCGCTGGCCCACCAGTACACGCTCGAGCGGCTGGTGCCGATGCTCGAGCAGGCCGTGGCGGGCGAAGCACCTCGGGAGTACCCCTCATGAACCGTCAGAACCCTGATCAGCCAAGGAGCACGATGAACACCTCTCGCCGCCGATTCCTCGCCGGCCTCTCCGTCCTGGCCGTCGCCCCGGTCCTCGCCGCGTGCGGCTCGGACTCCGCCGGCTCCTCGGCCAAGGGCAGCCCGTCCGGCTCGGCGGCGCCGGAGGAGGCGGCGTTCCCCGTCACCATCAAGCACAAGTACGGCGAGACCACGATCGAGTCCGCGCCGAAGCGGGTCGTGACCATCGGCCTCACCGACCAGGACGCGCTGCTCGCGCTGGGCGTCGTACCGGTCGGCGTGACGTACTGGTTCGGTGACGAGGAGCTCCAGGGCATCTACCCGTGGGCGCAGGAGGCGCTGGGCGACGCCGAGCCGCCGACGCTGCTCAAGGACACCAACGGCGTCGAGATCGAGAAGATCGCCGGCCTCGCGCCGGACCTGATCATCGGGCAGTACGCCGGCCTGACCGAGCAGGACTACAAGAAGCTGTCCGCGATGGGCGTCCCGGTCGTCGCGCAGAACGGCGACTACGCCGACTACGGCACGCCGTGGGACGAGGCGGCGCTGACGCTCGGCACCGCGATCGGCAAGCCGAAGGCGGCGCAGGAGCTGATCGACTCGGTGAAGAAGCGGATCACCGACGAGGCCGCCGCGCACCCGGAGTTCAAGGGGCAGACCGCCGCGGTGATCACGCCCTGGGAGGGCCTGTTCATCTACGGCCCCGAGGACCCGCGCTCGCGGATGCTCACCGACCTCGGCTTCGATCTGCACCACGTGATCACCGACGCGGACGACAGCGAGTTCGGCATCTCGCTGAGCTCCGAGCGCACCGCCGACCTCGGCGACATCGGCACCGCGGTGTGGATCGACTTCGACGCCGACAAGCAGGTCAAGGGCATCTTCGAGGGGACGCCGGCGTACGCCGAGGGCCGCTGGTGCAACATCCAGGAGTCGGACGGCGCCTACTACGTGGCGCACAGCTTCGTGACGCCGCTGAGCATCCCGTACCTGCTCGACCGCTACGTGCCGCAGCTGGTCGCCGCGGCCGACGGCGACGTGAAGACGGAGCCGCCCGCGGTCACCAGCTGAGGCTAGTGTCCGGCGGGTGTTGACGACCCTGCTCGCCGTCCTGGTCCTCGGCTTCGCCGCCGCGGTCCAGATGGCGAGCGGGTTCGGCTTCGCGCTCATGGCGGTGCCGATGCTCGCGGTCGTGGTCGGACCGCACGACGCGGTGCTGCTCGCGGTCCTTGCCGGTGCGGCGTTCTGCGCGTACCAGGCGTTCGAGGGCCGCGGGCGCCGCGACGGCTGGGTGGTGGCGCGGCTGCTGATCGGGGCGGTGGCCGGGCTCCCGGTCGGGTACGTCGTGTTCCGCAGGATCGACCCCGACCTGCTGACGCTGCTGATCGGCGTGCTCGTGCTGGCGGCCACGGTCGCGCTGGTCCGCGGGGTCACGCTCGCCTCGCGCTCGCCTGCGGCCGACCTCGTGGCCGGCCTGTGCTCCGGCGTGCTCACCACCTCGACCGCGACGAACGGACCGCCGGTCGTGATGCTGCTGTCGGGACGCCGGCTGCCGCCCGACGAGTTCCGTTCGACGATGACCGCGGTGTTCCTGGTGGTGGACGTGGCGGCGATCGCGGTCTTCGCGGTCGGGGGAGAGTTCGACCGCTCCCTGCTCGAGGTCGCCTACTGGTGCCTCCCCGGCCTGCTGGCCGGCGGGTACGCCGGCTACCGCGCCCGGACCCTGCTCAGTCCGGAGCGGTTCCACTCGCTGGTGCTCGCGCTGCTGGTCCTCGCGGGCAGCACCGCCGTGTTCGCCGCGCTGAGCTGACCGGGTCGGTACCGTGCGCGCATGCGCCTCAAGCTCGGCCGCCCCGACATCTCCCGCTACGCCGGCCGGTTCGACGTACCGGCGGCCGACGGCGGGCTCGGCGTCACGTTCCTCGGCGTCGCCAGCCTGCTGATCGACGACGGTGAGACCGCGCTGATGACCGACGGCTTCTTCTCGCGCCCGTCGCTGCGCAAGGTCGCGCTCGGCAAGGTCGCGCCCGACCACGAACGCATCGACGCGGTGCTCGCCCGCGCCGGCGTCGACCGGCTCGCCGCAGTGCTCCCCGTGCACACCCACTTCGACCACGCGATGGACTCCGCGGTCGTCGCCGACCGGACGGGCGCCGTGCTCGTCGGCGGCGAGTCGACCGCGTACGTCGGCCGCGGTCACGGCCTGCCCGCCGACCGGATCCGCGTCGCGACGCCCGGCGAGCCGATGGCGTACGGCGCCTTCACGCTGACGCTGATCGAGTCGCACCACTGCCCGCCGGACCGGTTCCCGGGCGAGATCACCGCCCCGGTCGTCCCGCCGGTGAAGGCGGCGGCGTACAAGTGTGGAGAGGCGTGGTCGATCCTCGTCTCGCACGCGAGCGGCGCGTCCGCGCTGTTGCAGGGGAGCGCTGGCTTCGTCGCCGGGTCGCTCGTCGGCCAGCGCGCCGACGTCGCGTACCTCGGCATCGGCCAGCTCGGGGTGCAGAGCGAGGAGTACATCCGCACCTACTGGGCCGAGACCGTCGGGACCGTCGGCGCGAGGACGGTCGTGGTGACGCACTGGGACGACTTCTTCCGCCCGCTCGACCGCGAGCTGCGCGCCCTGCCGTACCTCGGCGACGACCTCGACACGACCATGCAGGTGCTCGACGAGCTCGCCGGGGAGTCCGGTGTCAGCGTGCACTTCCCGACGGTGTGGCGGCGCGAGGATCCCTGGCGCTGACCGGCCAGCGGAGGGTGTGCCAGGATCACCAGACATGACCTCCTGGCGCGACACCGCATCGGCTTCGGCGCAGGAGGACCTCGACGGCCTCCTCAACGTCGTGCTCCCTCTGGCCCAGGAGCTCCTCGGCAAGAACGGGCAGTTCTACCCCTTCGGGGCGTCGGTCTCGGCCGACGGTGAGGCCGCGGTCACCGCGAGCGACCCGAGCCTGGGGGCGAACCCCGAGCAGGTGCTCGCCGGGGTGTACGACGGAGCGCGCGCCACCGCTGCCGAGAACCGGGCTGCGGCGTTCGTCACCGACGTCCTCGTCAACGGGTCCGACGCCGTCCAGGTCGAGCTCGAGCACCGGGACGGGATCGCGCTCGTCGTGGTGGTGCCGTACACGCCCGGCACGTACAAGCGGTTCCCGAAGTTCGGGGAGCTGCGCGTGGCGCAGGGTGAGCCGAAGGTCTGGGGCCCGGCGTAGTCGCGGCGTGGCCTTTGTCACGCGCATCGAGGTAACGCCCAGCGGTAACCGGCCCCTGAATGTGACCGCCGTCGCGGAAATCGGCGTCGGCCGATTTCGGATGCCTTGACGCCGTCGCTTACGTTCGTTGAGCGATTGCGTCATCGGCCGGTAGAGCCGTGGCTCGTTCCGCCGCCCGTTTCGCGGCCTGGGATGAGGGACGTGACGCCCGCCGCGATGCCGCGGCCGTCCGAGTCACCTACCTGTTGGGAGAGAGACGCATGTCCGTGCGTGCCATCACCCGCGTCGTACGACGCAGCTCATCCGTGATCCTTGCCGGCGCCCTCGTCGTCGGCGCCGGAAGCCTGGCGGCCAACGCCGTCGGCTCCGACGTCCTGCAGACCTCCGCACCGACGACCGTGAAGCTCAAGGTCGGCTCCCGGGACGCCGACCCCGTCGACACCGACGCCTCGCGCGCCAGGGGCGTGCTCGAGCAGAACGGCGTCGAGCTCAGTCGTCACGACAAGATCGAGCTCCTGCGCAACGGCCACCTCGTGCAGTCCAAGGACCGCCGTGAGCTGCGTGACGGCGACCTCGTGAAGGTCGTCCGCGTCTGGCACAAGGAGCACACCCGCACGGTCCGCTGGGACCACAAGACGCAGACGCGCAGCGTCTCGTCGCTGCCGCCGGGCAAGCGCAAGGTGGTCCGCGAGGGCCGCGACGGCATCCGCAAGATCCACGTCACCGCCGAGGTGCGCAACGGCAAGGTCGTCGACCGCGACGTCCGCAAGCGCTGGGAGCGCAAGCCGCGCCCGCGCGTCGTCCTCGTCGGCTCGCGCCTCAACTGGGGCGCGCTCGCGAACTGCGAGTCGGGCGGCAACCCGCGCGCGGTGAACCCGGCCGGCTACTACGGGCTCTACCAGTTCGACCTGGGCACCTGGCGCAGCGTCGGCGGCTCCGGCATGCCGCACCACGCGTCGGCGGGCGAGCAGACCCACCGGGCGCAGATCCTGTACTCGCAGCGTGGCCGGTCCCCGTGGCCGAACTGCGGCCGCCTCCTCTGAGTTCTCCGTTGGAATCCCCGGTCGACCGGGGATTCTGGCACTTGTCGGCCGTTGCAACCCCCGACAAGTGCCAGAACAGGCAGATCGAGGTGACTGCTGAGGTCAGTGGGACGAACCGTCGCTGTGACGAGCCCCGCTGACCTGGCAGCCGAAACCCGCACGACACGCCGTGCCCTGCCGGCGTGACGTGCGGGTTTCACCGGTCAGCCGGTGAGACCCGCACCGAAAGCAGCAGGCGGCCGGCGCTAGGCGACGTCGGCGTCGTTCGTCAGCCAGTCGGTCAGCTCGGCCATGTAGGCCGTGAGTGACGGGTAGTCCATCGACTTGAACTTCCAGGGGTGCACCTGCCCCGCCTCGACGGCGGCGAGCGAGCCGAAGACCGGCTGCTCCTCGAGCTGCTCGGTCGTGAACGAGCCCCGCTGGGAGTTCAGGATGATGTCGGGGTCGTACTTCGCGGAGTTCTCCCAGCTGAGGATCTCCCAGTAGTAGTCGTCCTTGGCGCCGGTCTCCTCGAACTGGACGCCGAGGTCGGCGAAGTACGCCATCGCCGGGTCGTCCGCGGGGATCACCGCGTAGAGACCGGAGTCCTCGGCGTACATCGGCAGCACCGTGCGGCCGAGGCCCGCGGCCTCGGTCAGCGCCGCGGACGCGTCCTCGAACGCCGCCTTGTGCTCGGCGACGTCGGAGCCCGCGGCGGTGTCGACGCCGAGCGACGCGGCGAGCTCCTCGTTGGTCGCGATCACGTCGAGCGCCGAGCCGGACTGCTCGACCGCGACCACCGGCGCGATCTCCTGCACCTTCGCCAGCTGCGCCTCGTCCTTGAAGCCGTACATCGACTCCGGGGTGTCCCCGTCGTACGTCGTGGTGACGATGAGGTCCGGCTGCAGGGCGGCCAGCTCCTCGAGCTCGAGCTCGCCGTACGCCGTCCCGATCACCTCGGTCTGGCTGAGGTCGAGGTCCTCGAACGTCGGGTCGTCGGCTGGGTCCATGTAGTGGAAGAGCGCGACCGGCGTGATGCCGAAGTTCCACAGCGCCGCGCCGGCGTCGCCGTACGCCGCGATCTTCGTCGGCGTCTCGTCGAGCTCGATGGTCTGGCCGACGTCGTCGGTCCAGGTCCACGGGCCGCCGGCCGCCTGGGGCTCGGGCTCGTCGGACGACTGCTCGTCGCTGCCGCAGGCAGCCAGGGCCAGGACGAGGGTGGTGGCGAGCAGGACGTTACGCATCGGCGAGCTCCATGGAGTCGGGGGAGTCGGGGACGGGTGCGGAGGAGACCGGGACGACGATCGGCAGCCCGGTGCGCGGGCAGGCGAGCACGTCGGCGGACAGGCCGAACGTCGTGGCGAGCAGCTCCGGGGTGAACACGTCGTTGGGCGCGCCCTCGGTGACGATGGCGCCGTCCTTCATCACGACGATCGCGTCGCTGTAGCGGGCGGCCAGGTTGAGGTCGTGCAGGACCATCACGACCGTGCGGCCGCGCTCGCGGTTGAGGCGCGAGACCAGGTCGAGGACCTCGACCTGGTGGGCGAGGTCGAGGTACGTCGTCGGCTCGTCGAGGAGCAGCAGGTCGGTGTCCTGCGCCAGCGTCATCGCGATCCATGCCCGCTGCCGCTGGCCGCCGGAGAGCTGGTCGAGCGCCCGGTCGCGCAGGTCGGCGGTGTCGGTCATCTCGAGCGCGGTCTCGACGATCGCCTCGTCCTCGGGCGACCACTGGCTGAACCAGCGCTGGTGCGGGTGCCGGCCACGGCCGACCAGGTCGCGGACCAGCAGGCCCTCGGGCGCGATCGGGCTCTGCGGCAGCAGTGCCATCCGGCGGGCGACGTCCTTGGTGGACAGGTCGTGGACCGGCTCGCCGTCGAGCAGCACCCGGCCGTCGGTCGGCTTCAGCAGCCGCGCCATGGTGCGCAGCAGCGTCGACTTCCCGCACCCGTTGGGGCCGATGATCGTGGTCACCTTGCCGTCGGCGATCGACAGGCTGAGGTCGCGGACGACCGGCTCGTCGCCGTACCCGACGGTGACGGACTCGGAGCTCAGGCGGGTGTTCATGCCGAAACCTTTCGGTTGGTGCGGAGCAGGAGCCAGATGAGGTACGGCGCGCCGATCGCCGAGGTGACGAGCCCGGCGGGCAGGGGGAACGGGATGACCACCCGCGTCAGCAGGTCGGCGCCGACGACGAGGACCGCGCCGAACACCATCGACGCGACCATCGGCGGGCGCGAGCCGCGGGTCAGCAGCAGCGCGATCTGTGGCACGACGAAGGCGACGAAGCCGAGCGGGCCGACCGCGGAGACGGCGAACGCGGCCAGGCCGCACGCCGCGATCAGCGTGAGCAGCTGCGTGACCTGGAGGCGTACGCCGAGACCGCGCGCGGAGTCGTCGCCGAGCTGCATCACGTTGAGGCTGCGGGCCAGCAGCAGCGCGATCGGCGTGAGCACGATCAACGCGTAGAGCAGCGGCTTGCCCTGCTCCCAGCCACGCGCGTTGAGCGAGCCGTTGAGCCACACCTGCGCGGACGCGGCGTCCTGGATGCGCGCCTTGACCAGCAGCCAGTTCGTGCCGGCGACGAGCGTCGCGGTGAGGCCGATGCCGATCAGCACCAGCCGCTGCCCGTCGATGCCGCGGCGCCACGAGAGCGCGTAGAGCAGCGCGGCGGTGAGGAGCGCGCCCGCGAACGCCGCGAGCGGGACGCCGACCTGCTGCAGCGTGCCGGACACCAGGCCGCCGCCGTACCCGGACGAGCCGGCGAGCACGATCACCGCGACCGCCCCGAACGCCGCGCCGTGGTTGATGCCGAGCGTGTCGGGGCTGGCCAGCGGGTTGCGGGCGAACGTCTGGGTGAGCGCGCCCGAGAGGCCGAGCGCGGCGCCGGCGAGCACCGCCACCATCGTCTGCGGGAGCCGCAGCTCCATCACGATGAACTGCTGGCCCGGGTCGCCGCCGCCCAGCAGGGTGCGGACGACGTCGGCGACCGGTACGTCGAAGTCGCCGAGCGCGAGGTCGAGCGCGACCAGCACGGCGAGCACGACGAGGCCGCCCGCGGCCACCAGGCCGGCGCGCAGCGGCACCAGCCAGGAGGCGATGCCGACGCGGAAGGGAACGGTCAGGGTCGTCATATCCGCACCATCCGGGTCCGTCGTACGAGGTAGATGAACACCGGTCCGCCGAGCATCGCCATCACGATGCCGACCTGGAGCTCGCCCGGCCGGACGACCACCCGACCGACCACGTCGGCGACGACGAGCAGCAGCCCGCCGATCAGCGCGGAGTAGGGGATCACCCAGCGGTAGTCGATGCCGGAGAAGTAGCGCGCGACGTGCGGGACCACCAGGCCGAGGAACGCGATCGGGCCGCACGCGGCGGTCGCGGCGCCGGTCAGCATCATCACGCCGAGGACGCCGATGATCTTCGCGCGCATCGGGTGCAGGCCGAGCGAGGACGCGACGTCGTCGCCGAGCTGGAGCAGGTTGAGCGTCGAGGCGCTGAACGCGGCGAGGAGCAGGCCGACCAGGATGAAGGGCAGCACCTGCCAGAACACGTCCATGCCGCGGCTGGCCACCGAGCCGACCGCCCAGAAGCGGTAGGCGTCGAGGGTGTCGACGTCGCGCAGCACGACGACCTGGGTGAGCGCGTAGAGCAGCGCGCTGATCGCCATGCCGGCGAGCACCAGCGAGACCGGGTCGGGCCCGCCGCGCGTCGAGCCGATCGCGAACACCGCCGCCGCGGCCAGGCCGGCGCCGACGAGCGAGAACCACGCGTAGCCGGTCAGGTCGGTGACGCCGAACGCGTAGATGCCGATGACCACCGCGAACGCCGCGCCTGCCTCGACCCCGAGCAGTCCAGGCTCAGCGAGCGGGTTGCGGGTGTGGCCCTGCATCAGCGCGCCGGCGACGCCGAGCGCGACCCCGACCGCGATCGCGAGCACGGTGCGGGGGATCCGCAGCCCGTGGACGATCGTCGAGGCGTCGGAGCCGTCCGGGTCGAGCAGCACGTCGACTACGGTGGAGAGCGGGATGTTGCGACTGCCGATCGCCAGGCTGAGCAGCCCGGCGAGGACCAGCAGCCCGGTGAGCACCAGCACGCCGCGGAGGGAACCGCGGCGAGCGGGGCGCGGGGTCGCTGGCGCGGCGGTCGGTGCCGGCGCGATCGTGGTCATCGGATTCCTCGAGACATCAGAAGGTAAGGCTTACCTTAGTACGTCGGGGACGCGCCGGGCAGAGGGGTCCCGGGTCACCGGTGGTGGCCTCGGCCACAGGTAGCCTCGGTCCGTGACGACGTCGGAGCAGTCCGGCCGCCAGACGGTCGGCGGCTACACCCTGCTCACCAAGCTCGGTGAAGGCGGGATGGGCGTCGTCCACCTGGCTCGCCGTGGTGACGGGAACCGGGTCGCGCTCAAGGTGCTGCGCCCGCAGATCGTCGGCGACGACGAGGGCCGCCACCGGCTCGCCCGCGAGGTCGGCTCGCTCCAGCGCGTGCACAGCAAGTGGGTCGCGGGCATCGTGGACGCCGACCCGTGGGCGGAGATCCCGTACGTCGCCACCCGCTACGTGCCCGGCCCGTCGCTGCACGACATGGTGCTCGACGAGGGCCGGATCGAGGGGTCGGACCTGTACTGGCTGGCCGCCTGTCTGGCCGAGGGCCTCGCCTCCGTGCACGCGGTCGGCGTGCTGCACCGCGACGTCAAGCCGTCGAACGTGCTGATGGAGGGCCGCACCCCGATCCTCATCGACTTCGGCCTCGCCCGCGTCGCTGACGACCCGCGGCTGACCCACACCGGCTGGCTCCTGGGCACGCCCGGCTACCTCGCCCCCGAGATCCTGTACGGCGAGGACGCGACCGAGGCGTCCGACGTGCACTCGTGGGCGGCGACGGTGGCGTATGCCGGCACCGGCCACTCGCCGTTCGGCGGCGGGCCGTCGATGGCGGTGATGGACCGCGTCCGCCGCGGCCAGTTCGACATCGACGGGCTCCCCGAGGACCTGCGCCAGGTCGTCGCCGCAGCCCTCGATCCCGAGCCGCAGCACCGGCCCACGGTCGACCAGCTGCTGGCGTGGCTGCGCCCCTTGACGATGCGACCCAACGACCGGCGTACCCCACCGCCGGTGAACCCGCCGCACGACCCATACACCGTGCCGCTCGCGCTCGCCGCCCAGGCCGGGGCCGACGACGTCACCGACGTGTGGCCCGGCCACAACCAGCAGGAGCCGTACACGCTCGCGCTGCCGCCCGAGGGCGTGACCGAGTACGTCGCCGACGCGTACGTCGAGCCGGTGTCCCTCGGCGAGCGCTTCCGCCGCGGCGCGCTGCTCGTCGGTCTCGCGGTGGTCTCCGGCGCCGGGTGCGCGGCGTTCCCGTGGGTGACGCTGACGTTGCTGATGCTGCTGGTCTGGCTGCTGCGCAGCTGGTCGCTCGCGGCGGCCGCGCACGACCAGCGCCGGCAGTACCGCGGCCGCAAGTGGTACGACGGCATCCAGCTGCTCATCGCCGCGCCGTGGCACCTCGTGCAGTCGATCCCGGGCACGGTGCTGCTGCAGCTGTGGAGCCTCGGGCTCGCGGTCGCCGCGGCGCTGGTCTGCTACGCGATCGCCACGGGACTGGCGCTGTCACTGTTCGTCTGCGGCACGGTGCTGACCGTGTCGCTGTGGCTCGGACCGGGTGGTTCGCGGGTGCGTGGGCCGGTCTCGCAGATCGTCAACCCGCTCGCCGCGGACCCGCGGCGCTGGGTGGTGGCGCTGCTGGCGCTGGTCGTGGTCGCCTTCGCACTCGGTCTGCGTGCCGACGTCTCCGGCGTGAGCTGGACCCCGGCGAACGACCGCCCGCATGTCGAGAATCCTCGCCGGTGACGCGCTCTCCGTGGCACGATGAGGCCATGCAGCACCAGGAGATCATCATTTCGTAGCGCGTCGAGCCCCGCCCGACGCGCCAACCTCTCGTACTCCGAGAGGTTTTTTTGTGCCCTGAATCCCGTACGACCCGATCGGAACCCCCATGGACCTGCACGGCTCGTTCCACGTCTACGACACCACCCTGCGCGACGGCGCGCAGCAGGAGGGGCTCAACCTCTCCGTCGCCGACAAGCTGTCGATCGCCCGGCAGCTCGACGGGCTCGGCGTGGGCTTCATCGAGGGCGGCTGGCCGGGGGCGAACCCCAAGGACACCGAGTTCTTCCGCATCGCTGCGACCGACCTGGACCTGAAGAACGCGAAGCTCGCGGCGTTCGGCGCCACCCGGCGCGCCGGCGTGAAGGCGGCCGACGACCCGCTGGTCGCCGCGCTGCGTGACAGCGGCGCCTCGGTGGTGACGCTGGTCGCGAAGTCGCACGACCGGCACGTCGAGCTCGCGCTGCGGACCACGCTCGAGGAGAACCTCGCGATGATCCGCGACACCGTCTCGCACCTGCGCGAGGAGGGGCAGTCGGTGTTCCTCGACGCCGAGCACTTCTTCGACGGCTACCGCGCGAACCGCGACTACGCGCTCGAGGTCCTGCGCACGGCGTACGACGCGGGCGCCGAGGTGATCGCCCTCTGCGACACCAACGGCGGCATGCTTCCCGGCTGGGTCGCCGACGTCGTCCACGACGTACGCGAGAACGCCCAGGTGCGCGTGGGCATCCACTGCCACAACGACACCGGCTGCGCGGTCGCGAACACGCTGGCCGCCGTCGACGCCGGCGCGACGCACGTGCAGGGCACGATCAACGGGTACGGCGAGCGCACCGGCAACGCCGACCTGGTCGCGGTCGTCGCGAACCTCGAGCTCAAGCTCGACAAGCAGGTGCTGCCGCAGGGCCTGCTCGGCGAGGCCACGCGCATCGCGCACGCGGTCGCCGAGGTCACGAACTTCCCGCCGGCGTCGCGGCAGCCGTACGTCGGCAGCTCCGCGTTCACCCACAAGGCCGGGCTGCACGCCAGCGCGATCAAGGTGGACCCGGACCTCTACCAGCACATGGACCCGGCGGGCGTCGGCAACGACATGCGGCTGCTGGTCTCCGACATGGCCGGTCGCGCGTCGATCGAGCTCAAGGGCCGCGAGCTCGGCTTCGACCTCTCCGGCGACCGCGAGCTGGTCACCCGGATCACCGACCGCGTGAAGGTGCTGGAGAACCGCGGCTACACGTTCGAGGCCGCCGACGCGTCGTTCGAGCTGCTGCTGGTCGAGGAGGTCGAGGGCGTGCGGCCGTCGTACTTCGACGTCGAGTCGTGGCGCGTGATCACCGAGACCCGGCCCGGCGACGACGCCACCTCCGAGGCGACCGTGAAGCTGCGCGCCGACGGCGTCCGCTACGTGCAGACCGGCGAGGGCAACGGCCCGGTCAACGCGCTCGACCACGCGCTGCGTGAGGCGATCGGGCAGGCGTACCCGGGCGTCTCGAGGTTCGAGCTCATCGACTACAAGGTGCGGATCCTCGACCAGGGCCACGGCACCGACGCGATCACGCGGGTGCTGATCGAGACCACCGACGGCGAGTCGTCGTGGGTCACCGTCGGGGTCGGTGCCAATGTGATCGAAGCGTCGTGGGGCGCACTGGTCGACGGGCTCACGTTCGGGCTGCGCCGCCAGGGGGCGTGACGCGGGAGGAGCTGGATTTCATGAGGGTCGGGGTTCTTCGATCGTCGGTGCTCGCGCTGAGCGCCGCGCTGCTGGCGACGGTCTTCGTCGTACCTGCCTCCTCTGCTGCGCGACCCGAGGCCACCCAGGCCGCGGCCGCGCCCGCAGGCGGATCGCTCCGCGTGGGGGAGAGCGCGTGGGCGTCGGTATCGGTGGCCACGGTGTGGCGCTCGCCCGAGAGCCCGCGCCCGGTCGATGCCCCGGCGCTGAAGAACCCGGCGCAGATCGAGCGCTGGCTCGACGACATGACGACCGACCAGCGCCGGGCGCTGGGTGGCCGCTCTGACACCCAGGTCCTGCTCGGCGACCGCGTCGTGGTGGTGGCGCTCCCGGCGAGCTCGCCGGGCTGGGCACAGGTCGTGGTGCCCTCGCAGTCGACCCCGCAGGACGAGCGCGGCTACCCGGGCTGGGTCCCGCGCCGTCAGCTCACCGGTGAGCCCCCGGCCCGTGCTCGCCAGCACGCGACGGTCGTCTCGCGCCTGACGTGGCTCCGTTCCGACGCCCGCGATCCCGAACGGCTGATGCGCATCAGCTTCGGCACCGAGCTGCCCGTCGTCGGGACGACGCCGAAGTTCGTGCGGGTGGTGGCTCCCGGCGGAGTTCCGGCCCGCCTGTCCCTGAAGGCCGTGTCCGTGCACTCCGCCGGCGCGCCGGCCCTGCCGCCCACCCGTGCGCACCTGGTGCGGGCCGCGAAGATGTTCCAGGGCCTTCCCTACCTGTGGGCCGGGACGTCCGGCTTCGGGTTCGACTGCTCAGGCCTGACGTCGCTCGTCTACCGCGTCCACGGCATCGCGATCCCGCGGGACTCGTCGCCGCAGTCCGAGAACGGCGCCGCGGCCGCGCCCCCGCGCCCCGGAGACCTGCAGTTCTACGCGACCGACGGCAAGGTGCACCACGTCTCCATGTACGTCGGGCACGGACAGATGGTGCACAGCCCCGGCACCGGCCAGACCGTCGAGGTGATCGCCACCTCGACGCCCGGCTACGCCGAGGAGTACTCCGGCGCTCGTCAGTACCTGCCCTAGCGGCCCACGATCCTGCGGGCCAGGTCGACCCAGCCGGCGTAGACCCGGTCGACCGGGATGCCGTCGAGCTCCACCTGGTCGAGGATCGGCGCCTCGAGCGGCGCGAGCAGGGCGATCGCGAGCAGCTGCAGGTCGCCGGTGACGCCGAGCTCCGCGAGCAGGTAGCGCATGTGCATCGCGATGAACGAGTAGGCGGCGTAGGAGCGGGTGCTGGCGCGGCCGGCCGCGCGGATCAGCTCGGCGTGCAGGATCGTGGTCTCCAGCCGGGAGCGGCCGAAGGCGAGCAGCCGGTCCCACGGCTCCGCGCCCGGGCCGAGCGGCGGGGGACCGGAGATCACCGACGCCTGCCACTCGGTCTCGGAGTGGTTGAGCAGCGCCGCCATCAGCCCCTCGCGGGAGTCGAAGCGACGGAACACCGTGCCCTTGCCGACCCCCGCCTCGTGCGCGACCGCGTCCATGGTCACCGCGGCGACGCCGTGCGCCGCGACCAGCCGCTCGGCCGCCTCGAGCAGCGCGATCCGGTTGCGCGCGGCGTCGCGACGCTCCGCCGGGGGCGTGTCGGCAAGGGGCAGCAGGACGGGCTCGGACATCTCGCCGCTCACCCTAGTGACCACGACCACGTGACACCCTGGAATAAGAAACGGACCATGGTCCGTTTAGTCCGTCATGACTGACACCACGATCGCCGTCCTCGTCGGCAGCCTCCGCGCCGAGTCCACGAACCGCAAGCTCGCCGAGATCCTGGTCGCCCAGGCTCCCGCGGGCGTGACCGTCGAGATCGTCGACGGCCTGGACCAGGTGCCGTTCTACAACGAGGACCTCGACAACGCGGCCGACATCCCGGCCGCCGCCGCCGCGCTGCGTGAGCAGATCGGCCGCGCCGACCGCGTGCTCGCGGTCACCCCGGAGTACAACGCGACCATGCCGGCCGTGCTGAACAACGCCATCGACTGGGTGTCGCGTCCGTACGGCCAGGGCGCCGTCTTCGGCAAGCCGTTCGGCGTCGTCGGCGCCACCCCGACGCCGTACGGCGGCAAGTGGGCCCACGAGGACACCCTGAAGTCCGCCAAGATCGCCGGCGCCGTCCCGGTCGAGGACGTGACCGTCTCGCAGTCGGCCCTCGAGGTCGACGTGCTGACCGACCCCGACGTGCTCGCGAAGCTGACCAACGCCGTGCGGGTGCTCGCCGACTACGACGCGAAGGCCGGCGCCGCCGCCTGACCGCCACCGGTACGGTCGGGTCGTGGCCGAACTCCATGACCTGACCGCGGTCGAGCAGGGCGAGCTGGTGCGACGCCGCGAGGTGTCGCCGCTCGAGCTCACCGACCACTACCTCGAACGCGCCGACCGACTCGACTCGGTCGGCGCGTTCGTCACGCTCACCCCCGACCTGGCCCGGGACCGCGCCGCCGAGCTGACCGCGGACCTCGCCGTCTCCGAGCCGTACTCGCCGCTGTGGGGCGTGCCCACCGCGATCAAGGACCTCAACATGACGGCCGGGGTCCGCACGACGTTCGGCTCGGCCGCGTTCGCCGACTTCGTCCCCGAGGTCTCCGACGGCGTGACGCTGTCGCTGGAGGAGGCCGGCCTGGTCAGCCTCGGGAAGACGAACACCCCGGAGTTCGGCTCGCCCTGCTACACCGAGCCGGACGTCGCGCCGCCGGCGGTGACGCCGTGGGACCGCACCCGCACGGCGGGCGGCTCGTCGGGCGGCGCGGCCGCCGCGGTCGCGGCCGGCCTGGTGCCGATCGCCCAGGGCTCGGACGGTGGCGGCTCGATCCGGATCCCCGCCTCCTGCTGCGGGCTGTTCGGCCTCAAGCCCAGCCGCGGGCGGATCAGTGGTCACCCCATGTACGGCGACCCGGTGGGTCTGGCGACGGCCGGGCCGATCGCCCGGACCGTGCGCGACGCGGCGGCGATGCTCGAGGTGCTCGCCGGTCGTCGGGTGGGGGATCCGTCCTGGGCGCCACCTCCCTCCGAGAGCTTCCTGTCGTCCTGCGACCGCGACCCGGGGCGGCTTCGGGTCGCTCGGTTCATCGAACCAGTGATCACCGACAGTCCCGTCGACCTGGAGTGCGTGACCGCCTGGGAGGACGCCTCGCGGCTGCTCGAGTCCCTCGGACACGAGGTCGTCGACATCGAGGTGCCGCTGCCGCGTGAGGCGGTCCCGACCTTCGAGACCTGCTGGGCGGTCCTCACCGCGCTCTCGGTCGTGCCGCCGGAGAAGGAGCACCTGGTCCGGCCGCTGACCCGCTGGCTCACCGAGCGCGGCCGGGCCGTGAGCGCGCCGGAGTTCGGCCTGGCGATCGGCGCGATGCGCCGGTACGCCGCCGCTGCCCTGACCGCGCTCGCGCCGTACGACGCCGTGCTCACCCCGACGCTCGCGACCCCGCCGCTGCCGGTCGGCGCGATGCGCAACGACGCGGACCCGGCCGCGGACTTCGAGGCACAGAAGGCGTTCACCCCGTGGACGTCCGCGTGGAACGTGACCGGGATGCCGGCGGTCTCGCTGCCGCTGCACTGGACGCCCGACGGCCTGCCGGTCGGCGTGATGATCGCCGCCAAGCCCGCCGAGGAGGCGCTGCTGCTCGCGCTGTCGGCACAGGTCGAGCGGGCCGCTCCGTGGCTCGACCGGAGACCGCCGGGATGGTGACGCACACCTGTGCGCTCGCCGCCGGCGAGCTCGCCGAGATCCGGGCGCTGTGCGAGCTCGTCTACACCGACTACGACGAGGACACGTGGCAGCACTGCCTCGGTGGCATGCACGCCCGGGTCTGGGAGAGCGGCCACCTCGTCGCGCACGCGTCGCTGGTCCTGCGCCGACTGCGCGTGGAGGGCCGGTGGCGCCGCTGCGGGTGGGTCGAGTCGGTGGCCGTCCACCCCGCCCACCGACGTCGAGGTCACGGCCACGCGGTGATGGGCGAGCTCGAGGCGCTCGCGCCCGGGTACCAGCTGCTCGGCCTCTGCTCCTCAGACGAGGGGCTGCCGCTCTTCGAGTCCCGCGGTTGGCAGCGCTGGCGCGGGCCGGCCGACGCGCTCACGCCGGACGGATTGCGGGCGACCCCGGAGGAGGACACCATCTACGTCAAGGCGTCGGCCCGGCTCGACCCGGACGGGCCGATCACCTGCGACTGGCGGGAAGGTGATGTCTGGTGAGCGAGCTGACGCCGTACCTCTGCGTCGTCGACGCGCGCGCCGCGATCGCGTGGTACGCCGACGTCCTCGGCGCCGAGGTGACGTTCGAGCCGGTCGTGATGCCGGACGGCAAGGTCGGCCACGTCGAGCTGGCGGTCGACGGCGCCGGCTGGATGATGTCCGAGGAGTTCGAGTCCGCCGGTGTCGCGGCGCCCGACCCGCTGCGCGGGAGCGCCGTGTCGATGCACCTGACGGTCGCGGACGTCGACGCGACGTGTGCCCGGGTGGTCGCCGCGGGCGTCACCCTCGACCGTGGACCGGAGGACAGCCCGCCCGCCGGTCGGGTCGCGGTCTTCCGTGACCCGTTCGGGCACCGCTGGTTCCTCAACCAGCCGTTCTGAGAGGCTGGAGCGCATGACCCGTCCCGTGATCGTCGTCGTCGGAGCCGGACCGGGCGTGAGCGGGTCGGTGGCCCGCCGCTTCGCGCGCGAGGGGTACGACGTCGGGCTGCTCGGTGTCGACGAGGAGCAGCTCGTCACCCTCGCCGGCGAGCTCGAGGAGCTCGGCGCCGCGGTCGGCCGGACGGTCGTGGACGTGACCGACGTCGAGGCGACGACCGCCGCGATCCAGCGGTTCGGCGGGTTCGCCGACCGCATCGACGTGCTCCACTTCAACCCCAGCGCGTTCCGTGAGAAGGACCCGCTCGAGCTCTCCGTGGCCGAGCTCCTCGAGGACGTCGCGCTCGGGGTGGGCGCGCTGCTGACCGCTGTCCAGGCCGCACGCCCGTTCATGTCCGCCGGCGGCCGGGTCACCGTCACCGGCAGCATGGCCGCGGACAAGCCCTGGAACCGCGCCGCGTCGCTGGGCGTGCAGAAGGCCGGCGTCCGCAACCTCGTCCGCAGCCTCGACACGACGCTCGAGCCGGACGGCATCCGCGCGGTGACGGTGACCGTGCGCGGCACGCTGTCGCACGAGGGCGCCTTCACGCCCGACAACGTGGCCGACGCGCTCTGGTCGGCCGCGCACCAGGTCGAGGCCGACTGGCAGGTCGAGGTCCCGTACGCCGGCTGACGCAGCCGCCACGCTTCCCGAGGGCCTGGGCGAGGGTCCGGACCAGACCGCTGGGCCGACCGGCTCGACCTGCTCGTGCCGTGGGCGGTGGTGCGCCGCGAACTCGATCTACCGGAGGAAGTCGAGCACCACGCTCGTGAACTGCTCAGGCTCGGCGGCGTGCACCAGGTGCCCGGCTTCGATCGTCACCATCCGCGCGCTCGGGATCCGGCGCACGATCTCCTCGACCCGCTCGCGCGGCATCGGGCTCAGTGCACCGCCGTACACGACCAGGGTGTCGGCCGTGATCCGGCCGAGGCCGTCGAGCCAGGCAGGGTCGGGGTCGTCGATCTGGCGGCGTACGGCGAGCACCATGTCCCAGTCGAACCCGAGCTCGCCGGCCGGCCGCTCCGGAGGCGCCACGGATCGGGGCAGCGGCGCGGTCACGTCCTCGAGCACCAGGCGCGCCACCCGCTCCGGCGAGTGCTGGGCGACGAGGTGGGCGACGAAGCCGCCCAGGGAGTGGCCGACGAGGTCGATGCTCGCGAGGCCGAGCGCATCGAGCAGTGCCAGCACGTCGTCGCGCATCAGCTCCAGGGAGTACGAGCCCGGGTGGTCGCTCGCGCCGTGGCCGCGCAGGTCCACGGCCACCACCCGCCAGTGCTCGGCGAACGCGGGCGCGATCCGGTCCCAGTCAGTGGCGCCCTCGCCGAGCGCGTGCAACAGGACCAGCGGTGGGCCGTCCTCAGGTCCCGACGCGCGGACCTCCAGCTCGATGTCGTTCGCCGCGATCCGCACGCCGCTACCGTAATCCGCATGCCCCGCGCTCGGATCGAGGACGTGCACGCGCTCGCGCTGGCGATGCCGCACGTCACCGTGCACGACCCGGAGAAGGCGAACCCCGTCTACCAGGTCGGCGGCAAGTCGTTCATCTTCTTCCGCAATCCACGGCCGGACGCGTTCGACCCCGAGACGGGGGAGCGGTACGACGACGTCATCGTCTTCTGGGTCGCCGAGGAGCAGGACAAGGACGCCCTCGTCCTCGACGAGTCGACGCCGTTCTTCACGACCCCGCACTTCAACGGACACAGGTCGGTCCTGCTGCGCGGCAGCCGGATCGGCGAGCTGTCGTACGACGAGCTGGCCGAGGTCGTCCAGGACGCCTGGCTGTCGCGCGCGTCAGCCGCCCGTGGTCGCGCCTGGCTGGCGTCGCGGGGCGACTGATCGACGGGACATGGCCGGTCCCGCTACTCCTCGCCGATCCCACGCGCGTGCAGCGCATCGCCGGTCTCGCGGGCCCGGGCGACCACCCGGATCACGAACGGCGTGAGGTACGAGCGCGGGTGCCGGCCGAGACCGCGGGCGCGAGCGGCGTCGCGGGTCTCGTAGGCGAGGGCGATGGTGCCCGGGAGGGCCTGGATGGCGAGGCCGATCGTGAGGGCGACGCGGTCGGGGTCGACGCCGACGCGGCGCAGCGGGGTGATCCAGCGGATGAACGCGTCGAGCATCTCGTTGACCGGGGTGGTCGCGCTGACGACGACGGCCGCCAGGGAGAGCGCGAGCAGGTCGACGACGGTCTCGATCGCCTTGTCGCGGCCGTACCAGAGCCATTGCAGAGCGGCGACGAAGATCGCCATGAGCAGCACGAGCCGCGCCGCGCGCACCAGGGTCGCCAGCCGGACCCGTGCGGCGAGCGCGAGCAGCAGGGCGATCGCGAGGAAGACCCACGACGCCGGCATGCTGCGCACCAGCACGATCGAGAGGCTGAGCACGGCGAGTCCGCCGAGCTTCACGCCGACCGGCAGCCGGTGCAGGAGCGAGTCGCCGGGCTGGTAGACGCCGACCAGGCCGGTCGTGACGTTGCTCATGACACCGAGGCCAGGTAGTCGTCGACGGCCGCGTCCGCGGGTCCGTCGAACCACACCCGGGCGTCCTCGACCACGATCACGCGGTCGCACCTACGGGCCTGCTCGAGGTCGTGCGTGACCAGCACGAGCTGCTGCTCGAGCCCGAACAGCAGGTCGGCCACCCGGCGGGTGTTGGCGAGGTCGAGCAGCGTGGTCGGCTCGTCCGCGACCACGATCGACGGCCCGGTCGCGAGCACCCCGGCCAGCGCGAGCAGCTGCCGCTGCCCACCGGAGATCGAGTGCACGCTGACGTCCGCGCGGTCGCCGAGGCCGAACCGCTCGAGCACGTCCAGCGCGCGACGCCGCCGTTCGGCAGCGTCCTTGACCGTACGCCGCAGCGACAGCTCGACGTCCTCCACGCAGGTCGGCATCACCAGCTGAGCGGACGGGTCGGTGAAGCAGAACCCGACCTTGCGGCGTACCTCCGCGCCCTTCCTGGCGACGTCGAGCCCGTCGACCAGCACCCGGCCGGTCGTCGCGGTGGCGAGGCCGTTGACCAGCCGCGCCAGCGTGGACTTGCCGGAGCCGTTGGCCCCGATCACGCCGATCCGGTGCTCGGTGAGCTCCAGCGTGGTCGGCTCGAGGACGACCTTGTCGCCGCCGGGGGTCGGAACGCTGACCCCGGCGGCCTCGAACGTGATCAGCGTCGACTCAACAGCCACGGGAAGGCACGGTGCACCTCGGCGGCGACGATCGCAACCAGGGTGGTCTTCAGCAGGTCGCCGATCCAGAACGGCGTGTCGTAGGTGAACGCCTCGTGCCAGGACACGTCGAAGTGCAGCTTCATGCCGATGATGCCGAGCGGGTGGATCACGAGGACGCTGCCGGCCAGCGAGCAGAAGAACACGTAGATCGCGCGGGTGCGGTTCTCCCCGGCGACGTACTTGACCAGGAACCCGGCCAGGGCGGCCGCGAACGGGAACGCGATCAGGTAGCCGACGCTGGGGCCGCTCCACACGCCGAGGCCGGACGAGTGCTCGGCGTAGACCGGCAGGCCGATCGCACCGAGCAGCAGGTAGAGCGACACCGCGAGGAAGCCGCGGACCGGACCGAGGACGCAGCCCGCGAGCATCACGCCGAACGTCTGCAGCGTGATCGGGATGCCGGCGCCGCCGACGGGGATCGCGCCGATGTAGGCGCAGGCCGAGATCAGTGCCGCGAACGCCGCGATCAGTGCCAGGTCGGTCGTCGTCGAGCTGCGCCGCGACGCCGGGGCCTCCTCGGTGGGAGTGGGGGTGGTCTCTGCCATGGCCATGATCATTCCTTCGCTGGACCGTCTCGGGGAAACCTGAACGCTGGTCAGGTGAACGGCGTTCAGGTTAGGGTTCGGGCTCCGGAAGGGTCAACGGTGACCGGGCAGTAAGAAGGGTGTGACATGCGTTACCGCCGCACGGACGTGGTCGACCAGGCGCTCGGCGTCCTCGACAGCTACGGCCTCGCCGACCTCACCATGCGCCGCCTCGGCACCGAGCTCGGCGTCCAGCCGAGCGCGCTCTACCACCACTTCGCGAACAAGCAGACGCTGCTCGCCGCGGTCGCCGACGAGATCCTGGCCCGCGGTTCACGCGGCGACCGGCCCGGCGCGTGGGACGAGCGCGTGGTCGCGATCTGCTCCGGCCTGCGCGACGCGATGCTCGCCTACCGCGACGGCGCCGAGCTGGTCGCGACGGCGTACTCCTTCGGCCTCGGTGCGCGTTCGCCGTACGACGAGCTGGCCGCGGCGCTCGCCGACGGCGGCCTCGACCCGGCGCTGGTGCCGACCGCGGCTCGGACGCTGCTGCACTTCGTGTTCGGTCACGTGACCGACGAGCAGACCCACCTGCAGGCCGGGAGCGCCGGCGCCCTCGAGGACGATCCCCGCACGGAGTCCG
The DNA here is from genome assembly GCF_022761125.1 of Nocardioides sp. SR21. GTDB lineage: Bacteria > Actinomycetota > Actinomycetes > Propionibacteriales > Nocardioidaceae > Nocardioides. The sequence goes on from NZ_JAKWJR010000002.1 coordinate 360,331, forward strand.
ACTTCGCGGTCGGGCTGGGGATCGTCCTCGACGGCATCCGCGTCCGGGTGCCGCGAAATGCGGAGGCCGAACGCTAGAGCGGGCTGCGATCATGAGCCATGAGCACCGCGACGGTCGCCGCCCCGTTGGTCGGGCGCGATGGTGAGCTCGAGCTGATCCAGGCGCTGCTGGCCGACGGCCGGCAGGCGCTGGTGCTCGAGGGCGTGCCCGGCGTGGGCAAGACCAGCCTGTGGGAGCACGGCGTCGCCCAGGGACGCGATCGCGGGATGCGCGTCCTGGTCGCCCGGGCGAGCGGCGCCGAGACGGGTCTGCCGGGCGGTGCGCTCATCGACCTCATGGACGGCGTCACGAGCGCCGACCTCGCCGCCCTGCCCGCACCGCAGCGGCGCGCGCTGGAGGTGGCGCTCTACCGACAGGAGCCGGCGGGACGGCCACCGGAGCCCGGGGCGATCGCCCTCGGCCTGCTGAACGCGTTGCGCGCGCTCGGCGCCGACCAGCGCGTGCTCGTGGCGATCGACGACGTCCAGTGGCTCGACCCCGCGTCCGAGGAGGCGCTCGCGTACGCCGCGCGGCGGCTCGACCCGGCGGCGGTGACGTGCCTCCTGGCTCGTCGCCCGGGGGAGCGGTCGGCGCTGGAGGAGGCGTTCGGGGACGGGATGCTGCACCGGAGGGAGGTCGGACCGCTCAGCCTCGGTGCCACCCGGCAGGTGCTGTCCGGCCGGCTCGGGGTACGGCTGCCGCACCACATGCTCCGCCGGATCTACGACGCCACGCTGGGCAACCCGCTCTTCGTGCTCGAGGTCGGTCGTCAGCTCGCGGGGCGCGACGTCGCGACATTCGGCGAGGACATCCCGGTGCCCGACGACGTCGAGGACCTGCTCGGCCTTCGCGTCGCCGACCTGGACGGACCGGCCCGGCGGGTGCTCCTCGCCCTCGCCCTCGACCCCGACCTCAAGCCCCCGCATCTCGACGGCGTCGCGGGACCCGACGCGGTGGCCACCGCCGTGCGCGAGGGCGTCGCGGTGCTCGACGGCGAGCGGGTCCGGCCCTCGCACCCGCTGCTCGCGGCAGCAGCGAAGCGTCAGGCACCCGAGGAGGTCTGCCGGGACCTGCACCGCGAGCTCGCCGCCGTCGTGCCGGACGAGCAGCGGCAGGCGCTGCACCTGGCCCTGGCCACCACCACCGCCGACGAGGGACTGGCCGCCCGGCTCACCGCTGCGGCCGACCGTGCCGCGGCGCGGGGTGCGCCACGGCTGGCGGTCGAGCTCGGGACCCACGCGCTGCGGCTGACCTCGCCGGAGTCCGAGGCGCACGTCGACCGACTGCTCGCCCTGGGCCGAGCGCTCGCGGTCGCCGCCGAGCGGCCGCGGCTCACCGCGCTGCTGCAGGAGGCCGCAGCGACGCTGCCGACACCGGCCGACCGCGTGACGGCGTACCTCCTCCTCACCAGCGGCGTCGTCCGCGACAACGAGCACCTCCGGTCGGTGCTGGAACGCGCGCTGGCCGAGGCCGCCGGGGACCCGGCGCTGCGTGCGCCGGTGCTCGCCGAGCTGGCGGAGAACGAGGGCGTGATCCGGGTGGTGGCGCTGCCGAGCGCCGACCGGTACGCCGTCGAGGCGCTGGAGTCCGCCGCCAACGCCGAGGACCGGCGCTCCGCGCTCTACGCGCTCTCGTGGACCCGGGCGCTCCGGGGACAGCCGATCGACGACGTCGCCGCGGAGCACCGCGCACTCTCCGACGAGCACGCCTACCTCGCGCGGGACCCGGCGCGGGTCGCCGGGCAGCGCTTCGTCTGGCGCGGCGAGGTCACGCAGGGCCGCGACGTGCTGGCCGCACAGCGCCAGCAGGCCGACGACTGGGCCGAGCCGTCGTCGTACGCGCTGGCCCGGCTGCACCTCTGCGAGCTCGAGCTGCGGGTGGGTGGGCACGCCGAGGCGCAGCGGATGCTCGACGAGTGGGGTGCGTCCTCCGACAGCCGGCTGCTGCTGTGGCCGATGTACGAGCGCTGCCGGGCGTTGCTGGCCGCCGGTCGCGGCGACGCCGACGAGGCCCGGCGCTGGGGTGACCACGCGCGTGAGCTCGCGGACGAGACCGGCGTCCGGTGGGACTGGCTCGAGGCGACCCGGGCGCTCGGGCTGGCGGCACTGCTCGACAAGGACCACGACACGGCGGTCGCGCACCTCTCCGCCGTCTGGGAGCACACCGAGCGGGAGGGCATCGCCGACCCCGGAGCGTTCCCGGTGGCCGTCGACCTCGTCGAGGCGCTGGTCGACGCCGGTGACCTCGACACCGCCCGCGCCGTCACCGCGCGGCTCGACGAGCTGGGTCGCGCGGCGTCGCACCCGTGGGCGCTGGTCGGTGCCCAGCGGTGCTCGGCGTACCTCCGGCTCGCCCACGAGTACGACGACGGGTCGGCCGGCGCCCTCGCCGAGTGCGCTGCGGCGTACGCCGAGCTGGGGCTGCCTCCCGACGAGGCGCGCACCCTGCTCACCCTCGGCCGGGTGCAGCGCCGGGCGCGGAAGTGGGGCGCCGCGCGGGAGTCGCTCGAGCGCTCGGCGGAGGTGTTCGAGCAGGTCGGCGCCCCCGGCTGGGTGGGCGAGGCCCGGGCCGAGCTGGAGCGGGTCGGGGCTCGCCGCCCGAGCGAGGGACGACTGACCGCCACGGAGCAGCGCGTCGCCGAGCTCGCGGTCGAGGGGCTGTCCAACAAGGAGATCGCCCGCACCCTCGTGGTCACGGTCAGCACGGTGGAGTTCCACCTGCGCAACGTCTACGCGAAGCTCGGCGTCCGGTCCCGGGTCCAGCTCGCGGGGGGCGCGCTGGACGACCCGGTCCCGGGGTCCTGAGGTCAAACACTGGGGTGACCCGTAGTTTCGGAGACCCCGTCCCGGCCAGCACGGTGGACGTATGGCCGAGTTCCTCGTCGAGGTGTACGTCGCACACGACGACCGCAGCGCCGCCCAGCGGATCAGCCGGGTGGCGCAGGCGGACGACCCCACCGACGGGGTGCGCTGCCTGCGGTCGATCTTCGTCCCCGAGGACGAGACGTGCTTCCTGCTCTACGAGGCGCCTTCGGCCACCACGGTCGCGGACGCCGTCCGCCGGGCCGGGCTCGAGCCCGAGCACATCTCGGCGACGGCGCCCTGACTCACCACCACACAACAGATCCGAAAGGCACCACCATGACCATCACCACCACCCACTCCGAGCTGCGTGACAAGCAGCAGAAGGTCTGGAGCAGCGGCGACTACAACAAGATCGCCGCGCTCACCATCCCGCTGTCGGAGCACCTCGTCGACCACGTCGGCATCGGCTCCGGCGACCGCGTCCTCGACGTCGCGACGGGCACCGGCCACGCCGCACTGGCCGCCGCCCGGCGAGGCGCGGTCGTCACCGGCACCGACTACGTGCCGGCCCTGCTCGACATCGCCCGCCGCCGCGCGGAGGCCGAGGACGTCGCCGCCGACTTCACCGAGGCCGACGCCGAGTCGCAGCCGTTCGCCGACGGCACGTTCGACTTCGTGCTCTCGGCGATCGGCGTGATGTTCAGCGCCGACCACCAGCAGGCCGCCCGCGAGCTCGTGCGGGTCTGTCGCCCGGGCGGTCGGATCGGGCTGGCGAGCTGGACCCCCGAGGGCTTCGTGGGCCAGCTGCTGGGCACCGTGGGACGGCACGCCTCGCCGCCGCCGGGCGCGCAGCCGCCGACCCGCTGGGGCGTCGAGGCGACGGTCGCCGAGCTGCTCGGCGACGACGTCACGGACGTCGCGTCGAGCACGCACACGGTGGTGCAGCGGTTCACCGGTGCCGAGGAGTTCGCGGACCTGTTCCTCACCTACTACGGGCCGACGTTCGCCGCGGCCGGCCGGCTCGACGACGCCGGGAAGGCCGCCCTGCGGGCGGACATGATCGACCTCGCGCGCTCGTTCGGGAGCGGTGAGGGCAACGGCCTGGTCACCGAGTGGGAGTACCGCGTCGTCACCGCCACCCGGCGCTGAGGCGACGTACGAGTCCCTGCGACGTGTGGGCGCGGCTCCGGCCGCGCCCACACGTCCGCCAAGCGATCAGGAATCGAGAAGCACCCGCGTCCCGTCGTTCCTAGCGTTGGGGGCATGACGACGACAACCCAGCAGACCAAGCAGACCAAGCAGACCAAGGGATTCAGCCAGGCCGAGCGGGACGCGATGAAGGAGCGCGCCGCAGAGCTCCGCGCCGAGGGCAAGAAGGGCGCCAAGAAGGCCGACGACCTGCAGAACCAGCTCGACAAGATCGCCGAGATGCCCGACGAGGACCGCGTCCTGGCCGAGCGCATCCACGCGATCGTCACCGCGGTCGCACCCGAGCTGGACCCGAAGACCTGGTACGGCATGCCTGCGTACTGCCGCGACGGCAAGGCGGTCATCTTCTTCAAGCCGGCCTCGAAGTTCGGCAACCGCTACTCGAACCTCGGCTTCAACGACGGCGCCCACCTCGACGACGGCGACATGTGGCCGACCGAGTACGCGATCACGACGCTCACCGATGCCGACGCGAAGAGGATCGAGACGCTGGTGCGGAAGGCCGCCGGTTAGGCGGTGTCGACCACGGCGCCGTGCAGCTCCGCGAGCAGCACGGCGCCGGCCAGGTCGAGCCGTGTGTCCTTCAGCCGTGCGGACGACAGGTCGACGCCGTCGAGCGTCGCGCCACGCAGGTCGGCGTCGGCGAGGACCGCGTCGCGCAGGGTGACGCCGCCGAGCTTCGCGCCGCGCAGCGAGGTGCCGGTGAGGTCGGCCATCGACAGGTCGGCCTCACGCAGGTCGAGGTCGGCGAGGTCGAGGCGCGAGAGGTTCGCGCCGCGCAGGGTCACGCCCCGCCACTGGCCGCCGCGCACGGCGATCGGGCGCAGCGTGCACTCGGCGAACACCGACCCGTTCAGCTTGCAGCCGTCGAACATCGCGTCGAAGAAGCTGCAGCGCCGGAAGTCGCACGCGATGAATGCCGACGCCACGTGCGTCGAGGAGTTGAAGCGGCAGTTGTGGAAGGTGCAGCTCTCGAACGTCGCGCTCCTCGTGATCGTCTCGCTGAGGTCGACGTTGCTGAACGTCACGCCGGAGTACGACGCCGCGCCGAGCTCGTCGCCGTACCAGTCGAGGTCGCGCAACTCGGTGAGCTCAGACATCGACGCTGCCGCCGCTGCGCCAGTAGACGCCGTTCTCGCGGGTGAGGAAGTGGTTCTCCACCAGGTAGCGCCGCAGCGCCGCGTGGTCGGGGTTGACGCGACCGAGGACGAGGTTCACCTCGGCCTCCTCGTAGCGCTGGCCGGGCTCGAACTCCTGCGCCAGGTGGTCGAGGACGACCAGCAGCTTGGCGTGCTTCGACGGGATCGTGTGCAGCCGGCCGTCGGCCCCGAGGAACCGGGCCAGCACCTCCTGGTCGGTCATCGACCCCGCCTCACCGGCGTGAGCCTCAGCAGGTCGCGCGGCCACACGGCTGTGGACAGCCCACCGCCGACCGCGCGCTGCTCGAAGTGCAGGTGGCAGCCGTCGGGCGCGCCGCTGTCGTTGGCGCGGGCGAACATCGTGCCGGGCCTCACGACCTGGCCCTCGCGGACGTAGACCTTCTCGGTGTGCCCGACGACCAGGTCGAAGTGGCGCTTGCGGTTGCGCAGCAGCACCGGGTTCACGCCGTACGCCGACCCGAGCGAGTCGTTGGAGACCACGCGCGCGCGGAACCGCGCGTACAGCGGCGTCCCGCACTCCATCGCGATGTCCAGGCCGTGGTGGAAGCCGCGGTCGTCGCTGCACCGCGGGTCGGGGGAGTAGTACGGCGCCGACGTGCATCCGAACGGGATCATGATCCGGTGGCCGCCGGCGAACCACGGCGACGTGTAGCGGGTCTTGTCCTTCGTATAGAACACCCAGCGCGGATCACCGCCCGCGCCCGCCGCCGGCGCGAGGCCGAGCACCAGCCCGACCGTGAGCAGGGCCGCCACCACTCGTCCGAGACTCATGGTCGTCAACCTAACCGCCAGGACCGACGGACCTCGACCGCGCCGGGCTCGTACCAGACGAGGTCGAGCCGCTCGGCCCGGCAGCGTGCGGGGATCGCGTCGCCGAGCAGCGCCAGCGTCGACTCCTCGAAGACGTCGTCGGACAGCAGGTCGAGGGTGAGGTGCGGGACGACCTCGGGGAACGCGCCGGCGTACGGCGGGAACTCGGGGAACTCGGCGGCCAGCCGGGCCGTCATCGCCCGGAACGCTCCGTCCGGCTCCGGCACGAGGTACAGCGTGCCGTCGGGGAACCGGTCCATCCGCGCGAGCACGAAGTCGAACGGCGCGGTGTCCGCGGCGATCGCGGCCACCCGCCGCTCGACGTCGTCGGTCAGCGCGTCAGCGAACGGCGCCAGCGCGGTGACGTGGGCGTGCACGAACGCCGGGTCCGCCGCGAGGTACGACGGGTCGTGGTGGAGCGTCCGCGCCCGCACGAACGGCTCGAGCTGCGGGACCGGCACCTGCAGGACGGAGTGCCCTGTCACAGATGGAACTCGCCCGGGGCGAGGCTGCGCAGCACGCAGAACTCGTTGCCCTCCGGGTCGAGCATGACCGTCCACGACTGGTTCTCGGCCCGTGGGAGGTCGGCGCGGCGCGCACCGAGGGACTCCATCCGCGCCACCTCCTCGGCGTGCGTGCAGTCGACCGGCGAGATGTCGAGGTGCAGGCGGTTCTTCGCCGTCTTGCCCTCGGGCACCTGGATGAAGATCAGCGACGGGTCGGCCGGGCCGCGGCGGAACGCCTCGACCAGCTCGGCATCTGGGATCTTCGACGGCGCGATCTCGACGACCTGTTCCTCGGCGTCCACCACGACGTACCCGAGGGCCGCGCACCAGAACTCGGCGAGCGCAGCGGGGTCGGCACAGTCGAACGCGATCTCAGTCAGTCGGGAGGTCATGCGACGGGATTATCCAAGGTCCCCGCATAGATCAGCGACTGACTTTGGTCCGCGATGTCGACCATCTCCAGCGTGTTGCGCAGCTGCAGCCGGTTGAGGCACGAGTGCCGGAACTCCGGCCGGAAGAAGTCGTACGCCGCCACCGCGTCGGCCAGCTCCGGGTGCTCCTCGGCGTGCTCGCGCAGGCACCGCGCGACCTCGGCCCAGAACGCGTCCTGGTCGAGCACGCCCTCGGTGTGCAGGATCGCGGCCAGATGCCGCAGCACCCCGTCGAACACGTCGGTGTGCAGCGCGAGCGCCCGGACGTCCGGCTCGACGTCGGCGCGGATCCGCTCGACCTCCTCGGGGACCGGCCGGCGGGAGTCCATCACGCACACCTCCTCGCCGATGTCCTTCATCAGCGCGCGCACCGGCACCTGGTCGCGCAGCACGAGGATCAGGTTCTCCCCGTGCGGCATGAACGCCAGGTCGTGCGCGAGCAGGCAGTGCGCGATCGGCCGGAGGTAGCAGCGCAGGTAGGCGCGCACCCACGCCGCGGCGTCGAGCGGTGACGCGGCGATCATCGCCGCGGCCAGCGACCGACCGTCTCCGTCGCGGTGCAGCAGCGCGGCCATCGTGACCAGCCGCTCGCCGTGCGCGACCTGGGGCGCCGGGCTCTCGCGCCAGAGTGCCGCGATCATCTTCTGGTACGGCGACCGCACGCAGGCGCGGTGGTACGCGTCGCCGGTGTAGCCGATCGCGGCGTGCTCGCGCAGCACCGAGAACCCGCACTCCTGCAGGGTCCGGTCCGACGACACGAGCTCGTGCACCCAGTCGTTGATCGCCGGGGTCGCGGCCATGTAGCGCGGCGACAGCCCGCGCATGAACCCCATGTTCTGGATCGACAGCGCGGTCTTCACGTACGGCTGCTCGGGCCTCGTGACGTTGAAGAACGTGCGGATCGACTGCTGCGCGCGGTACTCGTCCGCACCCTCGCCGAGGTGCACGAGGTCGCCGCGCGCCAGCTCGGGGGCGAACGTGATCGCGATCTTGTTGCGCCACTGCCACGGGTGCACGGGGATGAGGAGGTACTCCTCCGGGTCGAGCCCGGCGGCCACCAGCATCCCGTCGTCCTGCACGCCCGCGTCGCCGGACAGGTGGGTGTGGTCACGCCGGGCGGCCAGCCAGTGCAGGCGGATCGCGCTGCCCGTCTCCGGCGCGTACGCCGCGTAGTCGTCGGCGCCGAAGCCGACCCGGCCGTTGTTCGCGACGAACCCCGGGTGTCCCTCGGTCATCGCCGCCTCGACCGCCTGGTGGTCGGCGGTGAGCAGGTCGTCGACGGTCGCGGTCGAGTGCGCGAGCTTCCAGCACGCGGCCGCCAGGGTCGCCGCGACCTCCTCGAGGTACGTCGGGAGCAGCGCGTCCGGGATGCCGAGCACCTCGGCGAGCTCCACCACCAGCTCCTGCGCGTCCAGCGCCGCCGGCTGGTCCTTGACCGTCCGCTCCAGCGTCGCGGGCTCCACCGCCCAGTGGTCGAGGGCCAGCCGGGTGGCGCGGAACGAGTACGTCGTGTCGCCCGCCGGCGTGGCCAGCAGCCACCGGTCGCCGTCGGGCACCGGCGCCAGCAGCCGCTCGTGCGCGAACTCCGCGATCGCCTTGGCCACGAGGTGCCGCTGCGCACGCTCCAGGTTCTCCGGCGTCAGGTGATCGCGTTCTCGCACCGACAACATCGCCTCCTTGGTCGGGAGCGCGACGGTGCGCAGCTCGCGGAACCCGAACGCCCGGTTGAGCGCGCGGATCTTGTCGTTGCGGGCGTCCGGCTCCACCACGACGCGACGTACCGCCCGGTCGGCGAAGCAGTGGTCGAGCACGGCGCGGAACACCGCCCGCGTGAAGCCGGGCACCGGCCGGTCGGTCGGCGCCACCAGGACGTGCATCCCGAGGTCGCCCGGCCGCAGCTCGGGCAGGCCGGCCAGCTCGGAGCGCGACGGGTCGTAGGTCTCGGCGAGGAAGGCCGGCACCCCGTCGACCCGGCCGAGCCAGGCGTGGTGGTGCGGGCCGTCCTCGACGAGGCGGTACTCGCGCTCCACGTCGGCGGGCGTGGCGTCCTGCATCTGCCAGAACTCCGAGCGCGGGTGGGTGACCCACGCGTGCAGCAGCGCGAGGTGCTGGTCGAGGTCGAGGGGCTCGATCGTCGTCCTCATCGCGGCACCCCGAACGTCTGGACGGCGATCCGCTTCTCGATCGGGTACACCTCGCGGCCGGTCAGGGCGGCGATGATGACGGAGTTCCGGTAGGCGCCCATCCCGAGGTCGGGCGCGGCCAGGCCGTGGGTGTGCTCCTCGGCGTTCTGCACGAAGATCTCCCCGTCGGCGACGTCGATCGCGTAGTGCGGTGACACCGCGAACCTCCCCTGCGCGTCCCACCGGATCCGGTCGCGCACCGGGTCGAGGAACGACGGCACGGCGGCGGCGTACCCGGTCGCGAGGACGACACCCTGGCTGGGGACGTCGAACTCCTCGCCGGTCTCGTCGTGCCGGCAGTGCAGCTCGTCGCCGGTCGCCCCGGTCACCGAGGTGTTGGTGAGCAGGGTGGTGTGCGGTCCGTCGCCCTGCACGCGCAGCCGGTAGTGCAGGTCGAAGATCTCGTCGATGAGGTCGCCGCTGATGCCCTTGTAGAGCGAGCGCTGCTCGCGGAGCAGCCGGTCCCGGGTCGTCTCGGGGAGGCCGTGGAAGTACGACGTGTACTCCGGCGACGTCATCTCCAACGTGAGCTTCGTGTACTCCATCGGGAAGAACCGCGGGCTGCGGGTGAGCCAGGTCAGCCGGTAGCCGTGCTCGGGGCTCTCGACCAGCAGGTCACGGTAGATCTCCGCCGCGCTCTGCCCGCTGCCGACGATCGTGATCGAGTCGAGGCTCTGCAGGTGGGCCTTGGAGGCGAGGTACTCCGACGAGTGGACGGCTGCCCGGTCGTCGGTCGGGCTCGTCGAGACCATCGCGCGAAGCGCCTCCGGGACCTTCGGCGTCGTGCCGACGCCCAGGACGACCCGCCGCGCCCGGTAGGAGTCGCTCGGCGTCCGCACGACGTACGACGCGCCGTCGTGCTCGACCGCAGTGACCTCCTGGCCGAACCGGACGGTGTCGAGCCGGTCCGCGGCCCAGCGGCAGTAGTCGTCGTACTCGCGGCGGAGCGGGTAGAAGGACTCGCGGATGTAGAACGGGTAGAGGTTGCCGGTCTCCTTCAGGTAGGAGAGGAACGACCAGCGCGAGCCGGGGTCGGCCATGGTGACGAGGTCCGCGAGGAACGGGACCTGGAGCGTGGCGTCGTCGAGCATCATCCCGGGGTGCCAGGAGAAGTCGTCGCGGGCCTCGAGGAACAGGCCGTCGAGCTCGTCGACCGGGTCGGCGAGGCAGGCCAGCCCGAGGTTGAACGGCCCGAGGCCGATGCCGATGAAGTCGTACACCCGGCCCGTCATCGGACGACCGCCTCGTGCAGCTGGTCGACGACCGCGAGGACGTCGTCGCGCGTCGCCATCGGGTTGAGCAGCGTGAGCTTGAGCCAGCGCCGGCCGTCGGCGCGGGTGGCGGCGAGCATCGCGCGGCCGCTCGCGTAGAGGCGCTCCCGGATCTCCGGGAGGAGCCGCTCGGCCTCGGCCTCGGTGAGCCCGGCCGGCCGGAAGACGATCGTGCTCAGCTGCGGCGTCGCCGCCAGCTCGAACGCCGGGTCGGCGTCGAGCTCCGCGCCGACCGCGGTCGCGAGGTCGACGACGGTGTCGACGTACTCACCGATCCGGTCCGGGCCCATCACGCGCAGGGTCATCCAGAGCTTCAGCGCGTCGAAGCGCCGCGTCGTCTGCAGGCTCTTGTCGACCTGGTTGGGGTGCGCGGCGTCGTGGGGGTTGAGGTAGTCGGCGTGCCACGTGACGTGCCGCAGGTCGCGGCGGTCGCGCACCAGCAGCGCGCTCGCGGAGACCGGCTGGAACCAGGTCTTGTGGTAGTCGACCGTCACGGAGTCGGCCCGGTCGATGCCGTGCAGCAGGTGCCGGCGGGTGGGGGAGACCAGCAGGCCGCCGCCGTACGCCGCGTCGACGTGCAGCCAGGTGCCGTACCCCTCGCAGAGCGCGGCGAGCTCCGGCAGCGGGTCGATCGCGCCGAAGTCGGTCGTGCCGGCGGTCGCGACCACGGCCATCGGTACGTCGCCCGCGTCGACGACCCGCGCGAGCGCGCGGCCGAGGGCGCCGACGTCCATCCGGCGGTCGCCGTCGGTCGGCACGGTGACCACGGCGGCGTCGCCGAGGCCGAGCAGCCGCGCGGACTTCTGCACGCTGAAGTGGCTGTCCTCGCTGGCGACGATCCGCAGCACGCCCAGGTCGGCCCCGGCCGCGAGCGCCCGGTCGCGGGCGAGGTGGAGCGCCTGGAGGTTGGACTGGGTGCCGCCGCTGGTGAAGATGCCGTCGGCGTCCGGGCCGAAGCCGATCCGCTCGGCGGTCCAGGTGACGAGGTGGCGCTCGACGAACGTCGCGCCGACGCTCTGGTCGAACGTGTCGAGGCTCGAGTTCACCGCGCTCACGAAGACCTCCGCGAGCAGCGCCGGGATCACGACCGGGCAGTTCAGGTGGGCGGCGTACGCCGGCTCGTGGAACCAGATCGCGTCGTCGAGGTAGACGCTGCTGACCTCGGCCAGCACCGCCCCGACGTCCTCCAGCGGCCGGTCGAGGTCGATGTCACCGACGGCCTTCGCGGCCTGCTCCGGCAGGACGCCGGTGGCCGGTCCGGAGACCCGGCGCAGGGTGTCGGCGAGGTGGTCGACGCCGGTCCGCATGGTCGCGACGTACTGCTCGACATGGTCGGGGTGGAGCAGGTGCTCGAGCCCCGTTCGGGCAGGGGAGATGGACACCGTTCATCCTTCCGAGAATGGGATTTAGGTAAGGCTTACCTAACTCATTTCTTCGGCGTGAAGGCAACCCCTGATCCGTGATCCGGGATCTTTGTCACACGGGCCCCGGCCGTCGTCGGTTTCCCCGGTGGGCCGGGGAAACGTGATGTTCTGGGCCGGAACTTCGCCCAAGAACGTCAGGGACAGGCCCAACAGTCCGTCAGTAGGCCCGGTGCTCGCGGCGCAGCTCGGCCAGGCGGGCGCGGAGGTCGGGGTCGCGCATCACCTCGGCGACCAGCGGGCAGTCCTCGGGCCCGGTCGTCCCCGGCACGCACAGCGAGCACGCCTCACCGATGCGGATCGGGCACATCGGGTTGGGCTTGGCCACGTCTCGACGCTACGTGCGAGCGGCTCCCGGCTGCAGAGGCGAAGGTCCTCTTCGCCCGGTGGTCGAGGTGCCAGCGGGCGAGCCTCGACACCACCGTCGCGGAGACACGGCTGCCTCCGCGGCCGCGGCGTGCTCGCGCTCGCTCGGAGAGGTGGTGTCGAGTCGTCCTTCCTCGACCACCGAGAGCCAGGTGGTCGAGGTAGGCGCCCTGGCGCCTGTTCGGAGACCGCCGGTGCGAGCAGACGTTTGCGCCGATCCCGTGGTCACAGGTTCACCATGATCTGTAGGTGAACCAGCACTTCCCACGGTGGGCACGCCATGCGAAGTGCAGGTTCGCCTCCTTACCGTGGTGAACCTGCGACGGCTGAGGCAGCAACCACGCCAACCGCCAACAGCCGCTCGCACTCGGCGACCAGCGCGGCCCGCAGCGGCGCGCCACGCTCGGCGAACTGTCGCTGCGCCTCGGCGTACTCCGCCTTGCCGGCGGCGGTCTCGACCTTGATGGGGGAGAAGCCCAGGTCCGCGAGGTCGTACGGCGCCGCCCGCATGTCGAGGACACGGATGTCGCGCGCGAGCTCGAAGCAGTCGGCCACCAGGTCGGAGCAGATCATCGGGGTGAGCCGGAAGGCGTGCTTGTAGAGGTCCATGCCCGCGTGCAGGCAACCGGGCTGCTCGAAGTCGGGCCGGTCGTCCGACGTGGGGCGCAGGGTGTTGAGGGGGAGCGCGGGGGTGGTGAAGAACCGGTAGGCGTCGAAGTGCGAGCAGGCGATCCGGTGCGACTCGACGACCTCGTCGGTGCCGGCCGTGCCGAGGCGCAGCGGCCAGTCGGCGTGCCGGGTCTCGTCCTCCTCGAGCCGGTAGACCATCGCCCACTCGTGCATCCCGAAACAGCCGAAGTTCGCGACCCGGCCGGCGGTCGCGGACAGCCAGCGGTGCAGCGTCTCGAGCAGCACCCGCTGCGACGAGACGTGCGCCGCGGTCACGGCCCCGGAGTCGTAGCCCTTCAGCCCGTCGTACTCCGGCGCGTCGGCGAGCCGGATGCCGTACCCCGGGTGCCAGCGGCGCAGCTGCGCCGGACGGTGGGAGTAGTAGGTGAACAGGAAGTCGTGCACGGGGTGCTTGACCCGCGACTCCCGGCGAGCCAGGTGCGGTGACACGAACGCGTCGACCCGGGCGGCGTGCGCAGCCGCACGTGCGGCCCACTCCTCGCGCACCAACGTCTTCACTGGAAAAGCGTAGGCAGGATCCGGCGGACCCCCTGCATCCGTCGACGATGTGACGTCGGTTACCTTTCGGTAGTGAAGCTTCTCCAACGCCCTCTCATCGCGATCACCAGTCTCCTGCTGCTCGCCCCGGCGACCGCCGCCGTGGCCGCCTCCGCGCCGGCCGCGAGTCCGCGCGCCGCGGCCACCACCGTCCAGGCTCCGGCGTACGACGTCACCATCAAGATCACCGAGCACGGCATCCCGCACATCACCTCGGACACGTTCGAGGGCATGGCGTACGGCGCCGGCTGGGCCACGATGTCCGCCGCGACGTGCAACCTCATGGACACGCTGCTGACCGCGCGGGGCCTGCGCTCGAAGTACCTCGGCGCGGACGCGACGTTCCAGGACAACGTCGGCGGTTCCGGGACGAACCTCCAGTGGGACACCCTGGTCACCGACCTGCACGACCGCCAGGTGGTCGAGAAGCTGCTGGCGAACAAGGTCACGGGGCCGACCGACCGCGCCAAGGCGATGGTCGTCGCCGAGACCGCCGCGTTCAACCGGTGGCTCACCGAGAACGAGATCACCGACCCCGCCTGCGCGGACCACGAGTGGATCAAGCCCGACATCACCACGACCGACGTCTGGTACGCCTTCTACCTCGCGCAGCTGATCTCCTCGACCACCCGCCTGCTGCCGCAGATCACCAGCGCGACGCCGCCGGCGACCAAGGCAGGTGCGAACCCGGCCGCGAAGCCGACCCTCGACGGCTGGACGGACTTCCAGGAGCAGGACTTCGGCTCCAACGCCACGGCCGTCGGCGGTGACGACACCTCGACCGGCCGCGGCATGATCCTCGGCAACCCGCACTTCCCGTGGCTCGGCCGCTACCGCTTCACCCAGATGCACCTGACGGTCCCCGGCAGGTTCAACGCCTCGGGCGGTGCGCTGACCGGCTTCCCGGCGATCAACATCGGCTTCAACCGCAACGTCGCGTGGAGCCACACCGTCTCGACCGCCTACCGCTTCACGCCGTACCAGTACACGACGGCCGGCACCCCGACCAGCTACAAGACCCCGAACGGCACCGCCGAGCTCGACCGGCGCGACGTGCAGGTCCAGGTCAAGACCGACGACGGCGTCGAGACCGTGACCCGCACGCTGTACCGCACCGGGCAGGGCTACGTGCTCTCCGCGCCGAGCCTGTTCATGCCGTGGACCGCCACCAACTTCTGGGCGGCGCGTGACGCCAACGCCGAGCACCTCCGCGCGTTCGACACGTTCCTGTCGATGGGCATGGCCGGCTCCGTGCGCGACCTGCTGAAGCGCCAGGACCGTGGCGGCGGCATGCCGTGGGTGAACACCATCGCCGCGGACCGCAAGGGCGACATCGTGTACGCCGACCACTCGGTCGTCCCTAACGTCACCGACGAGATGGCCAACCGCTGCATGACCGGCGCCGGCCGGCTGATCTTCTCGCAGTCCGGCCTGCCCGGCCTCGACGGCACCCGCGCCACGACGGACTGCAAGTGGGGCACCGACAAGGACGCGCAGCGGCCCGGCATCCTCGGCCCGAAGCGCCTGCCCGAGACGTTCCGTCGCGACTGGGTGATGAACGCCAACGACTCCTACTGGGCGCCCAACGACAAGGTCCGCCTGACCGGCTTCCCGCGGATCATCGGCTGCGAGGACTGCGAGCGGACCATGCGCACGAAGGTCGTGATGGCCTACGTCCGCGACCACCTGAAGCAGGGCAAGGAGACCCCGGCGACGCTGGCGTCGCACCAGCACGCCAACCGCGTGTACGCCGCCGAGGTCGCCCGCAAGGGCGGTCGCCTCGACCAGATCTGTGCCGCGACCGGCGAGACCGAGGCCTGCCAGATCCTGCACGACTGGGACGGCCGCTCCGACGCGACGTCGTCGTCGGGCGCCGCGATCTTCCAGGAGTTCATGTACCTCGTGCCGAAGGCCGGGCTCTGGGAGGTGCCGTTCGACGTCAAGAAGCCGTTCACCACGCCGAACACCATGTCGACCAGCCAGCCGGTCGTCGACGCGATGGCCGCGGCGATCGCCCGGGTCGAGGCCAAGGGCCTCGACAAGACGTACGGCGAGCTGCACCACTCCGGCGACCGCGGCTCGGCCGGCTGGCCGCTCGGTGGCGGCCTGGGCGACACCACGGGTGACGCCAACGCGGTCTCCAGCACGCTGGGCGACCCGGTCCTCGACCCGGTGACCCGCGGCTCGTCGTACATCCAGGCGATCGCGTTCCTCGACAAGGGCGGCGTCAAGGCCCGCACGATCCTCACGTACAGCCAGTACGAGAACCCGACGTCGCCCTGGTCGGACGACCAGACGCAGCTGTTCTCCGAGGAGAAGTGGGTGCACGTGCCCTGGACCGCCAACCAGATCGAGCACCAGCTGGTCGACACGATCCACCTGACGGGGAACTAGCCGACCCTGGATAGGCTCGCCAGGTGCGTATCGCGAGATTCACCACTGGCGAGGACCCCCTGTACGGCGTGGTCACCGGCGAGCTCGACGAGTTCGGTCAGCCCGAACCCGACAGCGTGGTCGTCGCGCTCGCCGGCGACCCGCTGTACGTCGGCGTGAAGCTGCTCGACGAGGAGCACCGGCTCGAGGACGTTCGTCTCCTCGCGCCGGTGCTCCCGCGCAGCAAGGTCGTCGGCATCGGCCGCAACTACGCGGCGCACGCCGCCGAGATGGGCAACGACGTCCCGACCGAGCCGCTGATGTTCCTCAAGCCGAACACCAGCGTGGTCGGGCCGGGCGACGCCATCTACTACCCGCGGCAGACGCAGAACCTGCACTTCGAGGGCGAGCTCGCCGTCGTGATCGGCCGGATCTGCCGCGACGTACCGCTGGAGCAGGCGACCGACGTGATCTACGGCTACACGATCGCGAACGACGTCACCGCCCGCGACCTGCAGAGGAGCGACGTGCAGTTCACGCGCGCCAAGGGCTTCGACTCGTTCTGCCCGCTGGGCCCGTGGATCGAGACCGACCTCGACCCGCACGACTTCGCCGAGGGCCGGCAGGTGCAGACGCACCTCAACGGCGAGCTCAAGCAGGACGGGTCCACCAAGGACCTGATCTTCGACATCCCGACGCTGATCGCGCACGTCTCCAGCGTGATGACGCTGCTGCCCGGCGACGTGATCCTCACCGGCACCCCCGAGGGTGTCGGACCCATGGAGGTCGGTGACGAGGTGGAGATCTCGATCGCCGGCCTCGGCACACTCACGAACAAGGTGGCAACCCGATGAGCACCCCGGTCCGCGTCCGCTTCTGCCCGTCCCCGACGGGCTCGCCGCACGTCGGGTTCGCCCGCACGGCCCTCTACAACTGGGCGTTCGCGCGCCATCACGGCGGCACGATGGTCTTCCGCATCGAGGACACCGACAAGGAGCGCTCCACCGAGGAGTCGTACGACGCGATGCTCGGCGCGATGCGCTGGCTGGGTCTCGACTGGGACGAGGGCCCGGAGGTCGGCGGTCCGCACGGGCCGTACCGGCAGTCCGAGCGCGGCGACCTCTACCGCGACGTGCTCGCGAAGCTCGCGGCCTCGTCGTACACCTACGACTGCTTCTGCACCAACGAGGAGGTCGACGCCCGGCGCAAGGCCTCCGGCTCCAAGGTGATGGGGTACGACGGCTTCTGCCGCGAGCTCTCCGCCGAGCAGCGCGCCGCCTTCGAGGCCGAGGGCCGCAGCTCGGTCGTGCGCTTCCGGATGCCCGACGGCTCCGTCACCTGGGACGACCTGGTCCGCGGCGAGATCACGTTCGAGACGCAGTACGTCCCCGACTTCGCGCTGTGCCGGGCGAACGGCGACCCGCTCTACACGCTGGTCAACCCGGTCGACGACGCGCTCATGGAGATCACCCACGTGCTGCGCGGTGAGGACCTGCTGTCCAGCACGCCGCGCCAGATCCCGCTGCACCAGGCGCTGATCGACCTCGGCATCGGCAAGGTGATGCCGCAGTTCGGCCACCTGCCGTTCGTGATGGGCGAGGGCAACAAGAAGCTCTCCAAGCGCGACCCCGAGTCCCACCTGTTCCTCTACCGGGACCAGGGCTACCTGCCGGAAGGCATCCTCAACTACCTGGCGCTGCTGGGCTGGGCGATCGCCCCGGACCGCGACATCTTCACGATGGACGAGATGGTCGCCGCGTTCGACATCAAGGACGTGAACCCGAACCCCGCCCGCTTCGACCTCAAGAAGTGCGACGCGATCAACGCCTCGCACATGCGGCTGTTGTCGGTCGAGGAGATCACCGACCGGGTGCTGCCGTTCCTGAAGGCCGACGGGGTCGTGTCCGACCCCGTCAGCGACGCGGACGCGCAGCTTCTCGAGCTCGCGATGCCGCTCGTCGCCGAGCGGATCAACAAGCTGTCCGAGGCCTCGGCCATGCTGGGCTTCCTGTTCGTCGACGAGGCCGCGTTCACGCGGGACGAGGCGGACGTCGAGAAGCTGCTGAACGACGACGGCCGCGCCGCGGTCACCCGGGCGCTGGCGAAGCTCGAGACGCTCGAGGAGTGGTCGACGGGCGCGATCCAGGAGGCGCTGCAGGCCGAGCTGGTCGACGCGATGGGGCTCAAGCCGCGCAACGCGTTCGGCCCGGTCCGCGTGGCCGTCACCGGTCGCCGGGTGTCGCCGCCGCTGTTCGAGTCGATGGAGCTGCTCGGCCGCGAGCGGAGCCTCGGCCGGCTGCAGAGCGCGCTGGCCTGACGTGTCGAGCGGAACCGGGCTGCCGTACCACCTGATCCACCGCGGCGGGCGGCCCGGCTGGTGGCGACCCCTGATCGGCGTCCTCGCGCTGATCGCGTCGTTCGTCGTGTTCGTGCCGCTGCTGGTGCAGGTCCCGTTCGCGGTCGGGCTGTCGCTGGCCGGGCGCGACGTCGTCGACGGGCTCGACGAGCTGCTCGACTTCGACGACCCGACGCCGCTGGGTCTGGCGTACCTGAACATCTCGATCGCCTGCGCGATCCTCGTGACCTGGCTGATCAACCGGGTCCTGCACGGGCTGAGGCCGGGCTGGCTGGCGTCGGTGATGCCACGGATCCGGTGGGGCTGGTTGCTGACGTGCTTCGGGATCTCGGTCGTCGCGCTGTTCGCGACGCTGGTGGTCTCCGCGCTGCTGCCGCAGCAGAGCGAGGGCACGGAGCTCAACGGCACCCTCAACGACTTCACCGAGACGACGCGCAACTTCCTGCTGGTCGTGCTGATCCTGACGCCGCTGCAGGCCGCGGGGGAGGAGTACGCGTTCCGCGGCTACCTCACCCAGGCGTTCGGCGGGCTCTTCGGGCGGGAGTGGGCCGCGGTGCTGTTCCCGGCGATCCTGTTCGCCGTCGCGCACGGCTCGCAGAGCGCGCCGATCTTCTTCGACCGGTTCGCGTTCGGCGTGGTGGCCGGCGTGCTCGTCGTCCGCACCGGCGGGCTCGAGGCGGGCATCGCGATGCACGTGCTCAACAACTGGCTGGCGTTCGGCATCGCGCTCGCGTTCGGCGACATGGCGTCCTCGCTGAACCCCACCGGCGGCACCTGGTGGTCGATCCCGGTGACGCTCACGCAGTCGCTCGGGTTCCTGTTCCTGGTGCTGCTCGCGGCCCGTCGGCGCGGGCTCAGGACGACGACCACAACGCCCGCAGGGCAGGGCGTTTTGGTGGGCCCCAGTCACGCCGTGTAAGGTTTCCGTCGGCTCGTTCCGGACGCCCGGAACGGCGCAGCCATTGGGATATGGTGTAATTGGCAGCACGACTGATTCTGGTTCAGTTAGTCTAGGTTCGAGTCCTGGTATCCCAGCGAAATCGTCGCCCACGGGCGGCGATTTTGAGCAAGACCTGGCCTTCGGCTAGAGTTTCGCTCGCTGTTCGAGGCCGGGAAACCGGTCGAGAACGACCTGCTCCGTTCGTCTAGTGGCCTAGGACGTCGCCCTCTCACGGCGGTAACACGGGTTCAAATCCCGTACGGAGTACACAGCACAGAAGGGCCCGGACGAGAGTCCGGGCCCTTCTGCATTTCTGCCGAGTCGGCGCGCGATCGACTCACGCGGTGGCGGCGTCGCGGCGCTGCTGGAGCCGCTCGGCGAGGAGCGCGGCCGCGGGGCCGACCTGGTGGCCGAGGCGCAGGCAGTGGTCGGGCGCCAGGTCCTGGAAACCACCGCCGACGGCGACCAGCACGTCGGGGGCGTGCTCCTGGAGGGCGGCGACCGTCTCGGTGAGGGAGGCGACGTCGCGCTCCATCGGGATGGCCAGGACCGCGGCATCGGCCGAGCGGGCGGTGACGGCGGTGACCCAGTCCTCGACGGGTACGTCGGCGCCGAGGTAGCTGGTCGCCAGCCCGGCCCGACGCGCGGCCGTCGCGAACGACATCAGCCCGAGGTCGTGGCGTGCCTTGGGCGGCAGGCCGATGACGATCCGCGGACCGACCGGCCCCTCGCCCGCCGCCTCGTAGGCAGCGGCCAGCCGGCGCACGACGCACCCGCTGACCAGGTGCTCGCCGGCCACCGACACCCGGCCGGCCTCCCAGCCGAGGCCGACCTCGCGCAGCGAGGGGAGCAGCCAGCCGTCGACGACCGACTCGAACGACGCGTTGTTGAACCGGTGCTCGAGCACCGCGGTCAGCGTCGCGAGGTCGAACTCCTCGGCGCCCTGGACGAGCGCGCGGTCGAACGACGGCGCGTCCTCGTCCACCTGCACCGCCGTACGACGCAGGACCTCGGCCGCCGCGAGGCGGGCCGACCAGCCCTCGTTGATCAGCGCGTTCATCGCGCTGAGGGCGCGCACCGCCTGCTCGTCGTAGAGCCGGTAGCCGGACTCGGAACGACGCGAGGTGCCGACGCCGTAGCGCCGTTCCCAGGCGCGGAGGGTCGACTCGCTGACACCTACGCGCTCGGCGGCCCGCTTGATCGTGTACATGGGTCAGCGCAGTGCGTCGCGCAGACCCTTCTCGGCCTCGTCGCCCAGGCGCTTGAACGCCGGGGACAACAGCGGCGCCACCAGCTTGGCGAAGCCCTTGAACGTGAACTCCGCGCGGTAGGTCAGCTCGGTGCCGGCCGGCGTGGGCGTCATGGTCATGGTGTCCTCGGAGACGACGGTCTTGTTCTCCCCGCGCAGCCGAAGCCGGCCGGGGGAGTCGGCCTCCTCCACGACGTACTCGAGCTGCGTCTCGCGGCCGAGGAAGCGCGACACGTTGCGGTAGCGGGTGCCGACGCCGCCGTCGCCCTCGAGGCGGGTCGTGCGGACTGTACCGGGATCCCACTCCTCGGTGGTGGTGAAGTCCTGGAGGTAGGCGAAGACCTCTTCCGGGGGTCGCGGGACCTGCAGCGTGCGGCTGATTTCCATGTCTGACCTAACCTTTGACAAACCTTGTACAAAGACCTTAG
Source organism: Nocardioides sp. SR21 (assembly GCF_022761125.1). Taxonomy (GTDB): domain Bacteria; phylum Actinomycetota; class Actinomycetes; order Propionibacteriales; family Nocardioidaceae; genus Nocardioides. Next base: position 381,104 of record NZ_JAKWJR010000002.1, read on the forward strand.
CGTCACGCCCACCGCCTGGCAATCACCCCGCCCAATCCGGGGAGTGCGCCGGCGTCGAACCACCCACAACCGAACGCCCGAGGAGCACCCCATGAGCCGCTCGACCGTTGCCGTCATCGGGGCAGGAGTGTCGGGGCTGACCGCCGCGCACGTCCTGTCCTCGGCCCGCGACGTCACGCTCTTCGAGGCCGACGACCGGCTGGGCGGTCACGCGCACACCCACGACGTCCCCGTCGGCGGAGACCGCACCGTGCCCGTCGACAGCGGGTTCATCGTGCACAACGAGCGGACCTACCCCCAGCTGCTGCGGCTCTTCGCCGAGCTGGGCGTCGAGACGCGGCCGACCGAGATGAGCATGAGCATCACCTGCACGTCGTGCGGGCTCTCGTACGCCGGTGGTCGCGGGCTCGGCGGCATCCTCGCCCAGCCGTGGCGGGCCGCGGACCCCCGGTTCGTGCGCACCCTCGCCGACGTCCCGCGGTTCCACCGCAACGCCCGCCGGCTGCTGGAGACGGAGGGCCCGGAGGTCACGTGGGGCCAGTTCCTCGCGGACGGCGGCTACTCCGACCACTTCGTCCGGCACTTCGCCGTCCCCCTCGTGTCCTGTGTGTGGTCCTCCGGCGACCAGGACGCGCTGGCCTACCCGGCGCGGCACCTGTTCGCGTTCCTCGAGCACCACGGGATGCTCACCGTGAAGGGCTCGCCCACGTGGCGCACCGTGGTCGGCGGCTCGCGGTCGTACGTCGAGCGCCTGGTCGAGCGGCTCCCCGACGTACGCCGCGGCGCGCCGGTCACCTCGGTGGTCCGGCACGACGACGGCGTCGACGTGATGACCGGTGACGGTCAGGTCGCGACGTTCGACCAGGTCGTCGTCGCCACCCACGCCGACCAGGCGCTGGCCCTGCTGGGTGACGCGAGCCCGGCGGAGAAGGACGACCTGAGCGCGATCACGTACTCGGTCAACCGCACCCTGCTCCACCGCGACGCGTCGCTGCTGCCCGCGCGCCGCGCTGCCCGCGCGTCGTGGAACCACCGGACCTCGTGCGGCCCGGACGCGGCCGAGAACGGCGTCACCGTGAGCTACTGGATGAACCGGCTGCAGGGCCTCGAGGTCGACGACGACCTCGTCGTCACGCTCAACGGCACGGACCTGGTCGCCCCGGATACCGTCGTGGCGGAGATGACCTACGCCCACCCGGTGTTCACGACGGCGGCGGTCGAGGCGGCCCAGCGGCTGCGGACGGCCGGCGGTGACCGGCTCGCGTTCGCAGGCGCCCACCTGGGCTGGGGATTCCACGAGGACGGCTGCCGCTCGGGCGTCGAGGCCGCGGCCAGGCTCGGGGTGACCTGGTGACCGCCGCGCCGGCAGTCCCGAGCCTCGTCATAGGCACGGTCAGCCACGCCCGCCGCGCGCCCGTGCAGCGCTCCTTCGAGCATGCGCACTACCAGTGGCTGGTCGACGTCGACCACCTGCCGAAGGTCCCGTTCCTCGCGCGGTTCGACGCCCGCGACCACCTCGACGGTGGCCGACGCGGCGGCGGCATCCGCGGCGACCTCACGCGGTTCCTCCGGGGGCGCGGGATCACCCTCGAGCCCGACGACCGGGTGCTGATGCTCGCCCACGCGCGGACGTTCGGTCACGTCTTCGACCCGCTCTCCGTGTTCTGGTGCCTGCGGCCCGACGGCGAGGTGCGAGCGGTGGTGTTCGAGGTGCACAACACGTACGGCGAGCGGCACGCCTACCTGCTCGACACCGACGAGCGTGGCCGCGGCTCGGTCGAGAAGGCGTTCTACGTGTCGCCGTTCAACGACACGGCGGGGCGCTACGAGGTCGGCCTGCGGCTCGAGGCCGACCTGGTGCGCGTGAGTGTCGCGCTCGACCGCGACCACCGCCGCGTGTTCACCGCTGTGACCACCGGTACGCCGGTGCCCGCGACGACCCGCGCGGTGCTCCGGACGTTCCGCCGCCACCTGTTCATGACCCACCGCGTCAGCGCGCTGATCCGCTGGCACGGCATCAAGCTCTGGCTCGCCAAGCTGCCCGTGCAGCCCCGACCCCCGCACTCCCAGGAGGCCGTCCGATGACCATCACCGCACCCTTGCCGCGGCAGTCCGCGCTACCGCGTGCCGACCTTCGCACGCTGCTCGCCCGCCGGATCATGAGGGCCGTGGTCGACCGCGTCCCGGTCGACGTGCGGATGCCGGACGGCAGGTCGCTGGGCCGCCGCGAGGGACCGGCGATCGACCTGGTCCGGCCCGACGCGCTGTTCCGGCGGATCGCGGAGCACCCCAAGATCGGCATCGGCGAGGGCTACATGGCCGGCGAGTGGCGCCCGGCCGAGGGCACCGACCTGGCGGCCGTGCTGCTGCCGTTCGCCGAGCGGGTGACGACCGCCGTACCGCCCGCCCTGGCGAAGCTGCGCCGCGTCGTGGACCGGCCGATCCCCTCTGCGGAGCGCAACGACCTGGCGGGCTCGCGGCGCAACATCGAGGCCCACTACGACCTCAGCAACGAGCTGTTCGCGGCGTTCCTGGACGAGACGATGATGTACAGCTCCGCGCTGTTCGACGAGAGCCTCCCGTTCGCCGGGCAGGACTTCTCCGAGGCCCAGCTGCGCAAGGTGCACGCGATCCTCGACATGGCCGAGGTGCGCGACGGCAGCCGGGTGCTCGAGATCGGCACCGGGTGGGGCACGCTCGCGGTCGAGGCCGCCCGCCGCGGTGCCACCGTCACGACCGTGACCCTGTCGAAGGAGCAGGCCGCGCTGGCCCGCGAGCGCGCCGACGCCGCCGGTGTCGGCGAGCGGATCGACATCCGGATCGAGGACTACCGCAACGTCACCGGTGAGTACGACGCCGTCGTCAGCGTCGAGATGATCGAGGCCGTCGGCGAGGAGTACTGGCCGACGTACTTCGCGACCCTCGACAAGCGCCTCGCCCCGGGCGGCATCGCGGCGATCCAGGCGATCCTGATGGGGCACGACCGCTACCTCGCGACCCGGCGGTCGTACGGCTGGATCCAGAAGCACATCTTCCCGGGCGGGATGATCCCGTCGCTGCAGGCGATCGACACCACCACGCAGCAGCACACCACGCTGCGCGCCGACCGGGTGCACGCGTTCGGATCGCACTACGCGGAGACGCTGCGGCGCTGGCGGCACACGTTCGAGGGCGTCGACCTGGCGTCGCTCGGCTTCGACGAGACGTTCCGCCGCAAGTGGGAGTTCTACCTGGCCTACTGCGAGGTGGGCTTCGAGTCCGGCTACCTCGACGTCGCGCAGATCCGGCTGGCGCGCCGATGAAGTACTGGATCATCGGGGCCAGCAGCGGCATCGGTGCCGAGCTCGCGCAGGAGCTCGTACGCCGCGGCGGCGAGGTGGCGATCAGCGCGCGCAAGGCCGAGGACCTGCAGGAGGTCGCCGGTGACGCGATGCAGGTCGTGCCGCTCGACGCGACCGACCGCGCGGCCGTGCTGGCGGCATCCGAGCAGGTGGGCGACGTCGACGTCGTCGTGTGGTGCGCGGGGTACTGGAAGCAGTTCGACGCGGCCGCGTGGGACGCCGACATCTTCGAGCGGCACATCGAGGTCAACCTGCTCGGGCTCAACAACGTGCTGGCCGCGGCGATCCCGCGGATGGTCAGAAACCGACGCGGTCACCTGGTCGGGATCGCGTCGGTCGCCGGCTACCGCGGGCTCCCCGGAGCGGAGGCCTACGGCGCCACCAAGGCCGCGCAGATCAACCTGCTCGAGGGCCTGCGCGCCGCGCTCTCGAAGCACGGGGTGCGGGTCACCACCGTGTGCCCGGGCTTCGTGCGGACGCCGATGACCGACACCAACGAGTTCCCGATGCCGTTCATGATCGAGGCCGACCAGGCCGCGCGGGCGATCGCGGACGGGCTGGAGAAGCACCGCACCGAGATCGTCTTCCCGCTCCCGATGGCCGTGACGATGAAGCTCGCCCGCCTCGTGCCGGTGCGCGCGTGGGCGGCGCTGACGAAGCAACGATGAGGGCCGAGCGATGACCTCGATCCTCTGGCTGCGGCGCGACCTGCGCCTCGACGACCACCCGGCGCTGCTGGCAGCGGCCGAGGACGGTCCGGTGGTCCCCGTGTTCGTCCGCGAACCTCGCCTGGGCAGGTCCGAGCGGTTGGACGCGTCGCTCGAGGCCTTCCGTGGGGCCACGGACGGCGCGCTGGTCATCCGCACCGGCGACCCGATCGACGTGATCCCCGACCTCGTCGACGAGGTCGGGGCGCGCAGCGTGCACGTCACCGAGGAGTTCACGCCGCACGCGCGGCGGCGCGACGCCGTGGTCGCCGAGCTGGTGACCCTGGTGGCCAGCGGGACGCCGTACGCCGTCCGGCCGGGCACGCTCCTCACCGGCGCGGGCACGCCGTACCAGGTGTTCACGCCGTTCGCCCGGGCCTGGCGCGACCAGCCCGTCGAGCCGCCCCTGCCGCGCCCGGACTCCGTGCGCTGGAAGACGGCTGCGGGGGAGGAGCTCGCCCGGCGCCGGCTGCGCGCCTTCCGGGACGAGGGCTACGCGGAGGGTCGGGACCGACCTGACCGCGACGACACCAGCCGGCTGTCCGAGCACCTGCGACACGGCGAGATCCACCCGCGCACGGTCCTGGCGAACGTCACCGACCCGACGTTCGTGACGGAGCTGATCTGGCGCGAGTTCTACGCCGACGTGCTGTGGAACCGGCCGGACACGGCGTGGGCGGACCTGCGCTCGCTGGACATGCCGTACGACGAGGACGGCGAGCTCGTCGACGCGTGGCGGGAGGGCCGGACCGGCTACCCGTTCGTCGACGCGGGGATGCGGCAGCTGCTCGCGAGCGGGTGGATGCACAACCGGCTGCGGATGGTGACCGCGAGCTTCCTCGTCAAGGACCTGCACGTCCGCTGGCAGGTCGGCGCCCGGTTCTTCCTGAAGCACCTCGCCGACGGGGACCTCGCCTCGAACAACCACGGCTGGCAGTGGGTGGCCGGCACCGGGACGGACGCGGCGCCGTACTTCCGGATCTTCAACCCGGTGCGACAGGGCCTGCAGTTCGACCCGGACGGCGCCTACGTGCGGCGGTGGGTCCCGGAGCTCGCACACCTACCGGGCAAGGCCGCGCATGAACCTTGGCGGCACGAGGACGGGTACGCCGGCAGCTACCCCGAGCGGATCGTCGACCACGACGAGGAGCGCCGCGAGGCGCTCGACCGCTATCAGCGGGCCTCGCCGCGGACGGGTCGTCCCGGGTAGGCGTCCACGTCGAGCGCGCCGTCGCGGATCACGAACTCGCCGCCGACGAGCAGGTGCCGGACGCCGCTGGACGGGCGGGTCGGGTCGGTGACGGTCGCGTTGTCGGTGACCGCGGCCGGGTCGAGCACGACCAGGTCGGCGTCGGCGCCGGGCGCGAGCAGTCCCTTGGCACGCATGGCCGGAGCGACCTCGTCGAGGACCCGGGCGGGCAGGTAGGAGCAGCGGCGGAACGCCTCGGGCCACGACCACAGCCCGTGCTCGCGCACCATCAGCCGCAGGCTGCGCGCGAACGTGCCGGACGTGCGCGGGTGGGTCTCGGCGCCGGTGGGCAGCGGCCACTCGCGGGTGTCCTCGCGGCGGTCCGGCCACTCGAGCGGCATCGCGTCGCTCGCGACGATCGCGTCGGGGTAGGCGAGCGCCTGGCGCAGCAGCGCCCGGTCCGACTCGTCGCGCTCGTCGAGGAACTCGACCACGCAGGTGGCGCCCGGGTCGGTCTCGCGCAGCTCCGCGAGGCGTCGTACGTCGGAGACGCGCTCGCCGCTGGCCAGCATCACGATGCTCGACGCGGTGAGGCCCCAGGCGTCCAGCCGCTCCGGGGCGAGGAAGAACGCGCCGATGCTGGTGCTGCCCATGCCGTACGGGTAGACCTCGACGGTGACCCGCGAGCCTGCGGTGCGGGCGTCGTCGAGGGTGCCGAGGACGCGGTCGACGTGCCGGCGCGAGGTGCTGTTGACGTGGCAGTGGTGCATCACGGCGCCGGTCTCCTTGGCCGCGATCGCGATCTCGCTGGAGCCGTCGATCGGCGTCGTCGGGTCGGCCTCGACGAGCTCACGCACGTGGGTGAACGTCGGGGCACCGGCGTTCGCCGCGAGCTGGGCGACGGCGAGGAACTCCTTCGGGTCCGAGCGGGGCGCGTAGCCCATCAGGATCCCGATGCCGAGCGCGCCCGCGGCCAGCTCGCCCTCGAGGAGCTCGAGCCAGGCAGCCAGCTCGGCGGGGGAGGACGTGCGCTGCCAGTCCGGGTCGCCGAGCAGGTTGGTCGACGAGTCGAAGCGGGCGGTCGGCGTGATGCCCGAGAGCACCTGGCCGCGGGCGTCGGCCCAGGACGCGGAGAAGCCGTAGTTCAGGACCCGGCCGGCCGCCGCGGCGTCGGCGTACGCCTTCCCGATCGGCATCAGGCCGGCCTCGAGGTCGAGGTTGGTGGTCACGCCGTCGAACGCCTGGAGCCGCTGCCCGGCGATCGAGTGCACGTGGCTGTGGAGGTCGACGAAGCCCGGGCCGACCACGAGGCCGGTCACGTCCACGACGGTCGCGTCGGCGTCGAGCACCGGCACGGTCGAGACGTCCACGACCTTCCCGTCACGGACGACGACGTCGGCGACGGTCTCCGTCCCGGCGGCGGGGTCGATGACGCGTCCACCGCGCAGGATCGTCGACTTCATCCCTCGATTGTGTCGCGGGCGCGGTCCGCTCGACTTGGTGGGTCCGACAGGTCCGGGCGTCCCGAGTGGTGCGGTCGTACGAGCCGCGGCTCAGGCACCCCAGGCCGGATCGTGGTCCGGGTGGTCGGCGTACGCCGAGGCGACCATGCGGAGCGTGGGACACGGGTCGTCGCCGACGCCGAACCAGGCCGCACGGTCGTTCTCCGGGAGGGGCGCGCGCGGGCACTCGTGCGGTCCGTCGTGGAACGCGACGATCCGCCGCTTGGCCTCGCACCCGGCCACCACGCGGTCCTCGATCACGTAGGTCCCGAGGACGCCGTCACGGACCTCGACGCGGGACCATCTGCTCGCGTTCTTCTCGTCCTCCGCGATGCGGTCCAGCAAGAACCCGATGATCCTCACGACGCACCAGCCTCCTTCGCGGCCTCGACTTAGTCGCGAACGCTCCCACACCGCTCGGCCGGTTGCCCAGGTTCTCTCCCAGCCTTTACGGACGCGGGCGTATTCTTTACGGACTGGTCTGGATGTCCCCGGGTCAGGAGACCGACATCGGGGCGTCGGTGACCTTCACCAGCGACACCACGGGCTGCTCCGGGACCCGGTCGACGAGGAACCACCGGAACGCGAGGTTCCCTCGCGGCAGGTCGAGGGTGGTGATCGCGTTCGGGTGGTCGAGCTGCCGACGCGCGATCACGGTGGTGACCGTGCCGTCCGCGTTGGGTACGGCGGCGCCGCCGTTCACCGAGATCCGACCGTCGGTGACGTTGCGCCCGGCCATGTACTGGTTCCACACGATCAGGCTCCAGAACCGGCACTCCGGCGGCCGGTGGGTGACGACCAGGGCCTCGTCCTCGGCGAGGTCGAAGCTGCCGAACGAGTAGCACGCGTCGGTCGCCGACCAGCCGAAGTTGAAGTCCGGGACCTGGTACGGCGCGGCGAAGTCGTTGGCCACCTGGGAGATCTCGTGCCCGAGGTCGTGGCGCTCGTCGTCGTTGCGTACGCCGACGGCCAGCGGGACGATCGCGAACATGGTGCGCAGCCAGGTCAGCGTGGACCGCAGCGACTGCGCGGTCCCGGCGTCGCCGTGGTCGAGCGGCCCGGGCTCGTCGAGCGCCACGACCTCCCACTCCACGCGGCGTCCGGTGAGCGGGTCGACCTGGTAGTCGCGGGTGAGCACGGCGGCCGCGTCGGGGGCGAGCTCGACGAAGACGCCGTCGTACCCCTCCGGCCGGGACGGCCCGATCTGGAACGAGAACCGCCCGTCGGCGTCGAGCTCGAGGTCCTCGTCCTTGACGACGCCGACCACCTTGTCCGACCAGGCGCCGGGGGAGGGCTCGTTGTAGATCGTCGCCGAGAAGTAGGCGCTGTCGCCGCGCTGCCCGCTGATCAGGTAGTTGCGCTGCGGGTCGATCACGATGAACGAGTAGTAGGCGTCGGTGTTGTCGCCGCCCCAGCGCCGGTCACGGCGGAAGGGCGTGACGAGGTCGGAGAACCGCGGGCGGCCAGGGTCGGAGAACAGGTACGTGTCCAGCCCGACCCCGAGGACGGTCGCGAGCATCCGGTAGCCGTCGGCCACCGCCTGCTCGCCGGACACGGCGCGGTCACCGGTGAGGAAGCTGCCCTCGAGGTCGCGCAGTCCGTCGAGGAGCTCGTGCCAGGCGGCTGTCGATTCGTACGTCACGGTGCGATGCCTTTCAGGAGGAGGGTGGTCGTGCGGTCGATCCAGGCGTCGTCGAGGTCGTCGCCGCCGCGGAACAGGAGGGCCAGCAGGGTCGTCCCGGCCATGGCCTCGATGACGGCATCGGGCTCGATGCCGGCGCGGGCGAGCCGGTCGCGGGCGGTGCCCAGCGGTCCGTCCGCGAGACGCCCCACGAGGGCCGCGTGCAGCGTGGGGTCGGCCGCGAACTCCGCGATCAGGCCGGGGACCGCGGCGCGCGCGACCGGGTGGGCGAACACGTCGACGCAGGCGCGGACCATCGCGCGCAGGTCGGTCGCCAGGTCGCCGGTGTCGGGGACCTGCACCCGCTCCGCGTCGGTCGGGAACGCCGCCTCGTGCGCGAGGTGCGCCTTGCTCCGCCACCGCCGGTAGATCGCCGGCTTCGTCGTACCGGCCCGCTCGGCGACGGCGTCCATCGTCAGGTCGGCGTACCCGACCTCGACCAGCAGCTCGGCGGTCGCGTCGAGGAGGGCGCGGTCGATGCGCCGGTCACGTGGTCTACCCGGGGCTGTCGTCATTACGAAACTGACCGTAACGTAATCGGGCGTGGTGCACCTGGACGATCTGGACCAGCCGCGGTTCGCTCCCGACATCGAGGAGATCCGCGGCTTCATGACGGCGATGGCCGAGCCGCTCCGGCTCGAGTCCGCCGCGCTGCACGAGCAGGCGCGGGCCGAGACCGGGCTGAGCGACTTCGGGCCGCGCGACTACGAGGAGCGGCTCGACGTGCTGCTTGCCGCGATGCGCGAGATCGACGGCCTCGACGGGCCGGGTCTGCTCAACCTGCACTCGCAGCTGCTCCAGATGCTGCGCAACCGGCTGCTGCTCACCGACCTGCTCGCGCAGCATCCGGAGATCCATGACATCGAGCTGGTACCGCCGGTGGTGATCGCCGGCCTGCCGCGCACGGGTACGACGCACCTGCACAACCTGCTCGCCGCGGGTCCGACGTTCCGCACCCTGCCGTACTGGGAGAGCATGGAGCCGCTGCCGATGCCGGGCGAGGTGGGCGACGCCGACCGCCGGGCGCGCGCCGACCTGGCCGTCGGGTTCATGAACGCGGCGATGCCGCACTTCGCGCTGATGCACGAGATGACGACCGACCACGTGCACGAGGAGATCCAGCTCCTCGCCAACGACTTCTCCACGATGTTCTTCGAGACGGTCGCGGAGGTCCCGGCCTGGCGCGACCACTACCTGGCGCACGACCAGCAGCCGCACTACCGCTACCTGCGGACCCAGCTGCAGGCGCTGCAGCACGTGCGCGGCGGGCGGCGCTGGCTGCTGAAGTCGCCGCAGCACCTCGAGCAGCTGCCCGCGCTGGAGGCGGTGTTCCCCGGACTCACCGTCGTGGTGACGCACCGCGACCCGGTGCCGGTCACGATCTCGATGGCCACGATGATCGCCTACACCGCGCGCATGCACCGGAGCCCGGTGCCGGCCGCGAAGATCGGCCACTACTGGGCCGACCGGATCGACGTGATGCTGACGGCGTTGGTGCGCGACCGCGACGCTGTCCCGCCGGATCGCTCGATCGACGTCCGCTTCGACGAGTTCATGGCCGACGACCTCGCGACGGCCGATCGCGTCCTCGCCCTCGCCGGTGAGCAGGTCACGCCCGAGGCGGCTGCGGCGATGGCCGACTACCTCGCCGGTCATCAGCGTGGCCGGCTCGGCACCGTCGACTACCGCGCCGCCGACGTCGGCCTCGACGAGGACGAGCTGCGCGAGCGCTTCGCGCCGTACGCCGCCCGGTTCCTCTAGGCGCAGAGGCCGTTGGCGGCGGCGCTCTCCGCGGAGCCGCTCGGGTTGCGGCCACTGATCGCGCCGCGACCGAACGCGCCGAGCGGCTCGTCGTCGATGACCTTCTCCCAGAGCTCGTCGGCCTCGGGGGTGAGCTGCAGGCGGCCCCAGTTCGGGTCGCCCGTCGGGAACTCCGAGGTCGGCGCGGTGACGAAGCGGATCTTGTCGAGGTCCGCCTTGCGCAGCGAGGACGCCAGCTTCACGAGCTCGCCGACGCTCGCGAGCTCGGGGTTCGTGGTGATCGAGTCCGCGAGGGCGCTGGCGAACTTGTAGAGCTTGTCGGGACGGGTCAGCGTGTTCGCGGACATCACCTGGCTCAGCATCGACGCGACGAACGCCTGCTGGCGCTTCATCCGGCCGAGGTCGGAGTTCGGGGTCGAGCTGCGCTGCCGCACGTACGCGAGCGAGTCCTCGCCGTCCAGGAGGCGGTCGCCGGCGTCGAGGTGGATGTTGTGCTCGTCGTCGTCGATGTCGTACGGGATGCAGATCTGCACGCCACCGATGGCGTCGACCATGTCCTTGAAGCCGCCGAAGTCGACCACGACGTAGTCGTCGATGAAGACGCCGGTGACGGACTCGACCTGGGCGACGGTGCACGCGGCGCCGCCGACGGCGTACGCCTCGTTCCAGGTGACCTCCGTCGCGGCCGGGATCGACTTCTCGCCGTCGTGGCACTCGGGCCGGTCGACCAGGGTGTCGCGCGGGATCGAGATGCCGTACGCCTCGCGCCGGCCGTCCGCGACGTGGAGCAGCATCGTCAGGTCCGAACCGCCGAGGCCGCCCTCGCCGTCGATGCTGCAGCCGTCGCAGTCGCGGGCGTCGGTGCCGATGACCAGCATGTTGAAGGCGCCGGTCGGGAGCTCCGGCTCGGGACGCTCGACACCCGGCGGGTGGATGATCGAGGGGCCGACGTCGATCTTCTTGTCGACCTGGTTGTAGGCGAAGACGACGGTCGCGGCAGTCACCAGCGCCACGACGAGCTCGGCGACCACGATGACGCGCAGGACTGAGCGTCGGCGTCGAGCATCCGGCACGGTGGTCTTCCCTCCCCAAGGATCCCCGAGATCCGGGATCAGCCTAGACGGGGCCTGTTAACCCGGCGTCACTACGCTCATGGCGGTGTCCGATTTCCGCCAGAAGGTGTCGGCGCCGTGAGTCAGGATGGGGTCATGAACAGCGAGCGACTCGACCCGGAGTCCTGCTACCGCGCGGTGAAGTCGCGTGACCGGCGCTTCGACGGTGTCTTCTACACCGCAGTCCGCACCACCGGCATCTACTGCCGGCCGTCCTGCCCGGCGCGGACCCCGGCGTACCAGAACGTCACGTTCCACCCCAGCGCGGCGTCCGCCCAGGCGGCCGGCTACCGCGCCTGCAAGCGCTGCCTGCCCGACGCGACGCCGGGCAGCCCCGACTGGGACGTCGCCGCCACCGCGGCCGGTCGCGCGATGCGGCTGATCGCCGACGGCGTGGTCGACCGCGAGGGCGTGGACGGTCTGGCGACCCGGGTCGGGTACACGCCGCGGCACCTCACCCGGCTGCTGACCGGGGAGCTCGGTGCCGGCCCGCTCGCCCTCGCCCGCGCCCGGCGCGCCCAGACCGCGCGGGTGCTGATCGAGACGACCGAGCTGACGTACGCCGACATCGCGTTCGCGTCCGGCTTCTCCAGCGTCCGGCAGTTCAACGACACGATCCGTGAGGTCTACGCGTCGTCGCCGACCGAGCTGCGCGGCCGGCGCGGGCGCGGCACGACGACCGGCGCGGTGACGATGCGGCTCGCGGTACGCACGCCGTTCGCCGGACGCGCGCTGCTCGACTTCCTCGCGGTGCGCGCGATTCCAGGTGTCGAGGCGGCCGGAGACGACTGGTACGCACGGACGCTCTCGCTCCCGCACGGCTCGGGGATCGTCCGGCTCGAGATCCCCGACGTCGCCGAGCCCGGGCAGACCGCGTTCGTCTCCGCGACGTTCGCGCTCGAGGACCTGCGCGACACCGCCGCCGCGACCGAGCGGGTACGCCGGCTGCTGGACGCGGACTGCGACCCGGTCGCGGTGTCCGACGCGTTCGCCGGCGACCCCGTGATCGGCCCGCTCGTCCGGGCGGTGCCCGGGCTGCGCGTGCCCGGCCACGTGGACGGCCACGAGATCGCCGTCCGCGCGGTGCTCGGTCAGCAGGTCAGCGTCGCCGGCGCCCGGACGGTCGCAGCCCGACTGGTCGCCGAGCACGGCCGCGCGGTCGCGCACCCGGTCGAGGGACTGACCCTCCTGTTCCCGTCCGCATCGACGTTGGCCGGACTGTCGCCCGAGGACCTGCCGATGCCGCGCTCACGCGGCCGGGCGCTGATCGCGCTGTGCGCGGCGCTGGCCTCCGGCGACATCGCCCTCGACCGGGGGCCCGACCGCGACGACGTACGCCGCTCGTTGCTCGCGATCCCGGGCATCGGGCCGTGGACCGCCGACTACATCGCGCTGCGCGCGCTCGGTCATCCCGACGTCTTCCTGCCGACCGACATCGGCATCCGCGACGCGCTCGCCGGCCTCGGCCGCGACCCGTCGACCGCTGCGGACCTCGCCGAGGGATGGGCGCCCTGGCGCTCGTACGCGCAGCTGCACCTCTGGCATACCCTCACGCCCACGAGCAAGGAGCAATGAGATGTGGACCGTCATCGACTCGCCGATCGGTGAGCTGCGGCTCGTCGAGCAGGGCGGCGCCATCACCGCGATCGAGTTCTCGCCGTTCCGCGACAACGACGGCCGGGTGCGCGGCGACCGCGCCGACGACAATCCGGTGCTCGTCGAGGCCGCGCGGCAGCTCGCGGCGTACTTCTCCCGCGACCTCAAGGAGTTCGACCTCCCGCTCGCGCCGCAGGGCAGCGACTTCCAGCAGCGCGTGTGGGACCAGCTCCTCGGCGTCGGCTGGGGCGAGACCGCGTCGTACGGCGAGATCGCGCACCGGCTCGGCCACACCAACGCCGCGTCCCGTGCGGTCGGCCTGGCCAACGGCCGCAACCCGATCCCGATCGTGATCCCGTGCCACCGGATCATCGGCGCCAACGGGACGCTCACCGGCTACGCCGGCGGGCTCGACCGCAAGCAGCTCCTGCTGGAGCTCGAGCAGGATGCGTTGTTCTGAGTGACGGGCGAAGCCCGTCACTCAGATAGCACGACGCAGGTCGAGTAGCCGCGCGAGCGAGGCACGAGCTCGCGACCGGCGTATCGAGACCCGGTGAGTCGAGAAGCAGCCGGTGCTCCGTCTCGATACGCGAGTCGCGACCTCCTTCGTTGCTCGCGCGGCTACTCGACCAGGATGCTGATTCCCAGCCTTCGCGAGCTCAGGCTGGGGCATCACTCAGCAGCAGCGCGCCGCAGCGACTCCGACAACCGCTCCGCGGCGGCGAGGACGGCGGGGGCGTGCATCCGGCCCGGCTGGCGCGAGAGGCGCTCGAGCGGGCCGGAGACCGAGACGGCGGCGATCACCTTGCCGCCGGGGGAGCGGACCGGGGCGGAGACCGAGGCCACGCCCTGCTCGCGCTCGCCGATGGACTGGGCCCACCCGCGGCGGCGGATTCCGGAGAGGGCGGCGGCCGAGAAGGCGGCGTTCTGCAGACCGCGGTGCATGCGCTCCGGGTCCTCCCAGGCGAGCAGCACCTGGGCGGCCGAGCCGGCGCGCATCGTGAGCTGCGAGCCGACCGGGATGGTGTCGCGCAGGCCGGAGGGGCGCTCGGCGGCAGCGACGCACACGCGGTGCTCGCCCTGGCGGCGCCAGAGCTGGGCGGACTCGCCGGTGATGTCGCGCAGTCGCGCCAGCACCGGGCCGGCGGTGGCGAGGAGCCGGTCCTCGCCGGCCGCGGCGGAGAGCTCCGAGAGCCGCGGGCCGAGCACGAAGCGGCCCTGCATATCGCGCGCGACGAGGCGGTGGTGCTCGAGCGCGACCGCGAGCCGGTGGGCCGTCGGTCGGGCCAGGCCGGTGCCGGCGACCAGGCCCGCGAGGGTGGCCGGTCCGGACTCGAGGGCGGTGAGCACGAGGGCGGCCTTGTCGAGCACGCCGACGCCGCTGGAGTTGTCCATATGGCAATACTGCCGTCTCACAACCTGGGATGCAAGTGGTACGGTATGTGAGATCGAACGGATCACCAGTTGACGTCACGACGACGTGAGGGAAGAGGGAACCGATGGGCAAGACCCTGTCAGAGAAGGTGTGGGACGAGCACGTCGTCCGCTCGGTCGAAGGGGAGCCCGACCTCCTCTTCATCGACCTCCACCTCATTCACGAGGTCACCTCGCCGCAGGCGTTCGACGGCCTCCGCATCGCCGGCCGACAGGTCCGCCGCCCCGATCTGACGCTCGCCACCGAGGACCACAACGTCCCGACCCTCGACTGGGACAAGCCGATCGCCGACCCGGTCTCGCGCACGCAGGTCGAGACCCTGCGCAGGAACTGCGAGGAGTTCGGCGTCCGCCTGCACCCGCTCGGCGACATCGAGCAGGGCATCGTGCACGTCGTCGGTCCGCAGCTCGGCCTGACCCAGCCCGGCATGACGATCGTCTGCGGCGACTCGCACACCTCCACGCACGGCGCGTTCGGCTCGATCGCCCACGGCATCGGTACGTCGGAGGTCGAGCACGTGCTCGCCACCCAGACGCTGCCGCAGGCGCGCCCGAAGACCATGGCCGTCACCGTGAACGGCACGCTCCCCGACGGCGTCACCGCCAAGGACCTGATCCTCTACCTGATCACCCAGGAGGGGACCGGCGGCGGCCAGGGCTACATCGTCGAGTATCGCGGCCAGGCGATCCGCGAGCTCTCGATGGAGGCCCGCATGACCGTCTGCAACATGAGCATCGAGTGGGGCGCCAAGGCCGGCATGATCGCTCCCGACGAGGTCACGTTCGCCTACCTCGAGGACAAGCCCGAGGCGCCCAAGGGCGCCGAGTGGGACGCCGCGGTCGCGCACTGGAAGACGCTGGTCTCCGACGACGACGCGGAGTTCGACAAGGAGATCGTGATCGACGCGGCCGACATCACGCCGTGGGTCACCTGGGGCACCAACCCCGGCCAGGGCGCGCCGCTCGGCGGCACCGTCCCGTCGCCGGCCGACTTCGAGGACGCGATCGACAAGGTCGCGGCCGAGAACGCCCTGCGCTACATGGACCTCGAGGCCGGTACGCCCCTGCGCGAGGTCACGATCGACACCGTCTTCGTCGGCTCGTGCACCAACGGTCGCCTCGAGGACCTGCGTGAGGCCGCCTCCGTCATCAAGGGCCACAAGGTCGCCGACGGCACGCGCATGCTCGTCGTCCCGGGCTCGGCGCGGGTGCGCCTCGAGGCCGAGGCCGAGGGTCTCGACCTCGTGTTCAAGGAGGCCGGCGCCGAGTGGCGTGGCGCGGGCTGCTCGATGTGCCTGGGCATGAACCCCGACACCCTGGCCCCGGGCGAGCGCAGCGCCTCGACGTCGAACCGCAACTTCGAGGGCCGCCAGGGCAAGGGTGGTCGCACCCACCTCGTGTCGGTGCCGGTCGCGGCCGCCACCGCCGTCCGCGGCACGCTGTCCACGCCCGCCGACCTGGTCTCGACGAGCTCGACCAACGGAGGGAACTGACATGGAGAAGTTCACCAGCCACACCGGTGTCGGCGTCCCGCTGCGTCGCAGCGACGTGGACACCGACCAGATCATCCCGGCCGAGTACCTCAAGCGGGTCACGCGCAGCGGCTTCGAGGACGGCCTGTTCTCGGCCTGGCGCAACGACCCGACCTTCGTGCTCAACAACCCGGCGTACGCCGAGGGCTCGGTCCTGATCGCCGGCCCGAACTTCGGCACCGGCTCGTCGCGCGAGCACGCCGTCTGGGCGCTGCAGAACTACGGCTTCAAGGCCGTGATCTCGCCGCGCTTCGGCGACATCTTCCGCGGCAACTCCGGCAAGGCCGGCCTGCTGACCGGCAAGGTCGACGAGAAGGTCGTCCAGCGACTGTGGGACTACCTCGACGAGAACCCTGGCGCCACCGTCACCGTCGACCTCGAGTCCCGCACGGTGCGTGCCGGCGAGGGCCCCGACGCGATCGAGGACTCCTTCGACATCGACGACTACACCCGCTGGCGGCTGCTCGAGGGGCTCGACGACATCGGGATCACGCTCGGACACGAGGCCGACATCGCGTCGTACGAGGCGAATCGGCCGAGTTGGAAGGCCGTGACGATTCGCGGCTGACAAACCGTCTCTCTGAGGGCGAATTCCCAAGCAGGCTTGGGGATTCGCCCTCATTGCGTTCCAGAACCCGCTCAACAGAGACGAAATCGCGTTCTGAGAAAACGGAAAAACATCACGGAAAACACCGCGTGGTGATTGTGACGAGCGCCGCGAATACCTAGCGTGCATTGAAGAAAGTCGAGCACGGGCTCGACCACTTGTCGTTCATTGGAAGGGAAGACAGTGAACAAGTCAGAGTTCATCGACGCACTGGCGGGTCGTTACGAGGGCAACCGCAAGGCCGCGGCCCACGCTCTCGAGTCCGTGCTGGACACGATCACGCGCGAGGTCGCCAAGGGCGAGAAGGTCGCCATCACCGGCTTCGGGTCGTTCGAGAAGCGGATCCGCGAGGCCCGCTGGGTCCGCAACCCGCAGACCGGCGCTCGCATCAAGGCGAAGAAGACCGCGGTTCCGAAGTTCACCGCTGGCGCGGACCTGAAGAACGTCGTCTCCGGGGCCAAGAAGCTCCCGAAGCTGACGCTGACGGCTGCTCCGGCTGCTGCGAAGAAGGCTGCGGCGCCGGCGAAGAAGGCCGCCGCCGCGACCAAGAAGGCCGCTCCGGCCAAGAAGGCGGCGCCCGCCAAGAAGGCTGCTCCGGCCAAGAAGGCGGCTCCGGCGAAGAAGGCGGCTGCCAAGAAGGCTCCGGCCAAGAAGGCGCCCGCGAAGAAGGCGGCTCCGGCCAAGAAGGCTCCCGCCAAGAAGGTCGTAGCCGCGAAGAAGGCGGCTCCGGCGAAGAAGGCGGCTGCCAAGAAGGCTCCGGCCAAGAAGGCGCCGGCGAAGAAGGCTCCGGCCAAGAAGGCCGCCAAGAAGGCCTGACCTCGCTGGTCCGAACTGCGACGGGCCGTCACTCCTCTGGAGTGGCGGCCCGTCACTCGTCTGTGGGTACGACGGCCGCGGTGCGCGGCCCGATCCCCAGCGCCACCGCGGACCTGAGGTCGTCGAGGTCGTCGACGTCGCGGCGCACCGACGCCGGCACGTCCGCGAGCTCGTCGGCCCCGGCGTCCACGTGTGCGTCGCGCGACCCGGGGCCGAAGCGCGGGTCGAACTCCTCGAAGCCCGCGACGTACAACGTGGTGCCGGTACCAGCGGCGTCGGGCACGAACGACGGGTACGGCAGCACGGCTCGCGCCAGCGCCGCGTCGAGGTCCTCGGCGCGCAGCGAGGGCAGGTCCGCGCACAGCGCCACCGGCGCGAGCTCCGGCCAGCGCCGGTGCGCCTCGGCCGCGGCCAGGCGCAGCGCGCCGTTCAGGTCGTCGGTGACGCCGTCGGGGATCGACACGGCGCCGAGGGACCCGAGGATCGAGGAGAAGCGGGCGTCGTCGGTCACGGCCAGCACCTGCGCCACGGACGTGGCGGCGAGGCAGGCGGCCACGGTGTCCTGGGCGAACGCCTCGGCCAGCGACCGGCGTACGTCGGTGTCGAGCCCGAGCAGGCGCGACTTCCCGACCGCCGGTGGCTTCACGGGGACGAGGACGACGAATTGCTGATCGGGTCGGTGCTCGGACATCGCGCCGATCCTGTCAGGCCGCTCCACGTCCGGAGCACGGTGTCCGAGTAACCTGCGTCCGTGACGGTACGCAAGCTGCAGCAGAGACGCGGGTGGGCATGGTCCATCGGCGTCGCCATCGTGAAGCCGCTGCTGCTGCTCACGACCAAGCGCACGTGGATCGGCGGGGAGAACATCCCCGTGTCCGGTGGGTTCATCCTGGTGCTGAACCACATCTCGCACCTCGACCCGTTCATGGCCGCGCACGTCGTCTACGACCACGGCCGGATGCCGCGCTACCTGGCGAAGTCCGGGCTGTTCAAGAACAAGCTGCTCGGGTTCTTCCTGCGCTCGGCCGGCCAGATCCCGGTCGAGCGTCTGAGCAAGAACGCCGTCGGTGCGTACGCCGCCGCAGTCGCCGCGGTGCGCAGCGGGGAGGCCGTCGTGGTCTACCCCGAGGGCACCATCACCCGCGACCCGAACGGCTGGCCGATGCTCGGCAAGACCGGCGCGGCGCGCATCGCGCTCGAGACCGGCTGCCCGGTGATCCCGGTCGGCCAGTGGGGCGCGCAGTCGCTGCTCGCGCCGTACTCGAAGAAGCCCGACCTGTTCCCGCGCAAGCAGATCACCATGAAGGTCGGCCCGCCGATCGACCTGGCCGACCTGGCGGAGCAGCCGCGGTCCGCGGCCTCGATCGCCGAGGCGACCGACCGGATCATGACGACGATCAAGGACCTCGTCGAGGACGTCCGTGACGAGCCGGCTCCGGCCGAGCTGTTCGACCCGAAGAAGGCCGGCATGAACGAGATCGGCAATCCGAACCGCAAGACCATCCCGGGAGAGGACCCCGCATGACCACCCCATGGACTCCCGGGCTTCCCCCGCTCCGCTCCTCCAGCCCCCGATTCCACGGGGACCCCGGATGAGCAAGGTCGCCGTCTTCAGTGCCGGCTCCTGGGGCACCGCCTTCTCGATCGTGCTGGCCGACGCCGGCAACGACGTGACGCTGTGGGCGCGCCGCGAGGAGCTCGCCACCGCGATCAACGACCGGCACGAGAACCCGGACTACCAGCCCGGAGTCGAGCTGCCGCACACGATCAGCGGCACCCACGACGTCGAGAAGGCGCTGCACGGCGCCGACCTCGTCGTGCTCGCGACGCCGTCGCAGACGCTGCGGCAGAACCTCACCGAGTGGGCGCCGTACGTCGAGAAGGATGCGGTGTTCGTGTCCCTCATGAAGGGCGTCGAGCTCGGCAGCCTCGAGCGGATGAGCCAGGTGATCGCCGAGGTCACCGGAGCCGGCCCGGAGCGGATCGCGGTCGTCAGCGGGCCGAACCTCTCCCCGGAGATCGCCCGCCGCGAGCCGGCCGCGTCGGTCGTGGCGTGCGAGGACGAGGACGTCGCGAAGATGATCCAGGGGCGCATCCACTCCGCGGCGTTCCGCCCGTACACGTCCGTCGACGTGCTCGGCTGCGAGCTCGGTGGCGCGTACAAGAACGTCGTGGGTCTCGCGGTCGGCATGGCCGTCGGCCTCGGCTTCGGTGACAACACGACCGCGTCGGTCATCACCCGCGGCCTCGCCGAGACCGCCCGGCTCGCGATGGCGCTCGGCGCCAACCCGCTCACGCTGATGGGCCTCGCCGGCCTCGGTGACCTCGTCGCCACCTGCTCGTCGCCCCTGTCACGCAACCGCACGTTCGGCGAGAAGCTCGGCCAGGGCATGACGACCGCCGACATCTACGCCTCCACCAACCAGGTGGCCGAGGGCGCGAAGTCCTGCTCGTCGCTGCTCGCGCTCGCCGACCGGACCGGTGTGGACGCCCCGATCGCCCAGGCCGTCACCGCGGTCGTCGACGGCCGGATGACCGCGCAGGACATGATGGAGGCGTTCATCGCGCGCGACACCAAGGCCGAGACCGACTGAGACGTCCGGCAGTACCTGGGCTGGCTTCGCTCGCACCTCGACACCACCCTGCGACTACGGTCTGCGGCATGCGCGCGACCATCGAGATCCAGGCGCCGGGCGGGACCGCCGAGGCGTACCTGACCGGCGAGCCCGGCAACCCGGGCGTCCTGCTCTACGTCGACGCGATCGGGCTGCGGCCGCGGACCGAGGAGATGGCCGACCGCATCGCGTCGTGGGGGTACGTCGTCCTGGTGCCGAACGTCTTCTACCGCGCCGGCCGCGCAGCGGACCTCGCGCCGACCGGGGACCTGCGCGACCAGGGTGCGCGCGAGGCGTTCTTCGCCGGCGGCGTCATGGACCGCGTGCACGGACTCACGCCCGACCTCGCAGAGCCGGACGCCCGTGCGTGGGTCGCCGAGCTCGAGGGGCACGCCGCCGCCGGACCGATCGGCGTCACCGGCTACTGCATGGGCGCGCGGCTCGCGGTCCGCACCGCGGGCTGGTTCCCCGGCACGGTCGCCGCGGTCGGCGGCTTCCACGGCGGCGGACTCGTCACCGGCGCGGCGGACAGCCCGCACCTGTCGATCGCCGGCTCGACCGCGGCGTACGTCTTCGGGCACGCCGACCGCGACCCCGGCATGACGCCCGAGCACGTCGCGGCCCTCGAGCTCGCCCTGGCGGACCACCCCCACCTCAACGAGATCTACCCCGGCGCGCGGCACGGGTACTCGATGGCCGACACGTCGGTCTACGACGAGGCCGGCGCCGAGCGGCACTTCCGTGAGCTGCGGGCGCTGCTCGAGCGAACTCTCTGACCGACCCTCGAGGGGGCTGGCGGGCGCCGCCGATGAGGAGTAGCAATGGAGCAGCGCGGGCGAGCGTGCCCGCGGAGACGGAGGGAACGAGATGGCTGCTCATCTGCCCGCTGACGCCGAGCACCCGCACGCGTACGACGATCGGCGCTCGACGATCACCGCGATCCTGGCGGTGGTGCTGCTGAACGCCACGATCATCGGGGTGTTCATGTTCATCACCTGGCTGACGTACAACACCGACTGACCAGGCCGCCTGTCTCGCTTCAACCGAACGGGCACCCCCGCGCGTTGAGAGGGTGTGACGGTGTTGAGGCGGGAGTCGTTCGAGGAGTGGGCGCGATCCCGCCAGCAGCGGCTGGTGCGGTCGGCCTACCTGGTGACCGGTGACTTCCAGCGCGCCGAGGACCTCGTGCAGGAGGCGCTGATCCGCGCGGCGCAGCGGTGGGACACGTTGCGCGACGGCCAGCCCGACGCGTGGGTGCGCACGGTCGTCTTCCGCGAGCACGTCTCGTGGTGGCGCCGGGTGCGACGCGAGACGGTCACCGACGAGCCACCCACGGGGCTGCTCGATCCGCCCGGTGAGGCGCCGGTGATGATCCAGGACGCCCTCGCCCTGCTCACGCACAAGCAGCGGGCGGTGCTCGTGCTGCGCTACATCGAGGACCTCAGCGTCGCCGAGACCGCGGCGGTCCTCGGCGTCAGCGACGGCACCGTCAAGAAGCAGGCATCCGTCGCGCTGGCCAGCCTCCGCGAGATCGCGCCCGGGCTCGAGGAGCTGCAGGAGGAGCTGTCATGAGACTCGCCGACCTGGCCGAGCAGATCGACCTGCCCGAGACAGACGTGGTCACGGGCGCCTGGGACGCCGCCGTACGACGGACCCGGCGCCGACGCGCCGTGGTCGTCGCCGCGAGCGCGGCGGTGGTGCTGGTGGTCGTCGGTGTCTCGGCGTTGTCGTTGCGTGGCGAGCCGGAGCGGCCGCAACCGGCGGTGCCCGAACCCACGCCGACCGTGACCGAGTCGCCGCAGGGCATCGACCACTCCAACACCCAGCGCCTGGTGTCACCCGAGCTGTGGGAGGGGCTCTCGAGCCTGGAGCCCGGGGCGACGACCGACCTGTCCGAGGACCCGATGGACGAGGGGGTGTTCGCGACCGTGGACCCGGACGACGGAGCGGTCCCGATCGTGCTCGGCTCGGACGGCCGTTGGCGCCGGGTCGACGTGCCGGGGCTGGTCCTCATCGACGACGGCGGTGGCTACACGTCCCCGGTGGTCAGGCCGACGGCGTTCTCGGCGGACGGCACGCACCTCGCGCTGCCGCAGCCGGACGCGCTCGTCGTCGTCGACCTCACCGACGGCAGCCACCGGACCTATCCGATGCCCGACGACTTCCTGTCGTACGCCGTCTGGGCCGACGACTCGCACGTCCTGGTCTCGTCGGAGGGAGCCACGACCAGCACGCTCGTCGACCTCGACTCCGGCGACACCGTCGCCGCCGACCTCCCGCCGGACACCGTGTTCGCCGACGGCGACAGCCTGAGCTGGGGGCGCTCCGACCAGGTGCTCGACTGGGGGTCGCGACCCGACGTACCCACCCTCGCCAACAACGCCGGCGGCCTGGTCGAGTACCCGCCGCTGCTGAAGGACGGACTGGCCATCGGCGACATGACGGTCGGCTCGCGCACCGTCGGCAGCGAGGACCCGCCGCTCGGCAACGGCGTCGTTGCCGTCGACACGAGCAGCGGCGACGTCCTCGCCTACCTGCACGTCGGTCCGGGCCCGGGGCTGATCGCGCTGCTGGGCTGGGACGGCGCCCTGCCGGTCGTCGGCTTCGTCGACCGCACGGGAACGCACCTGAGCATGGCGATCGCGGTATGGGACTACCGCGCCGGGAACCTCCGGCCGATCGCCGAGACGAGCGGCATGGCCGTCGCGTGGCGCCGGTCGCTCTAGGCGAGCGCCTGCGCGAGGTCGGCCCAGAGGTCCTCGACGTCCTCGATGCCGACCGACAGCCGCACCAGGCCGGCCGGGATCGTGTCCGGCTCGGCGTTCCACCTGCGCCGGCGCTCGTACGTCGACTCCACGCCGCCGAGCGAGGTCGCGTACAGCCACGTCCGCAGCCGCTCGGGCAGCCGATCGGCCGCGTCGGCACCGTCCGCGAGCACGATCGAGATGATGCCGCCGAAACCCGGGTAGCGGACCTCGCTGAGCGCGGGGTGACCGTCCAGGCGCCGGGCGAGCTCGGTCGCGTTCGCCTGGGCCCGCTCGACGCGCAGGTGCAGGGTGCGCAGGCCGCGCAGCGCGAGGTAGGCCTCGAGCGTGCCGGGGGTGGTGCCGAGCAGGTCGCGGCGACCCTTGAGGACGGCGTACAGCTCGTCGTCCGCGGTCACGATCGCGCCCATCAGCGCGTCGCTGTGGCCGGCGATGTACTTGGTCGCCGAGTGCAGGACGATGTCGACGCCCTGCTCGATCGGGCGCTGGATCACCGGCGTCGCGAACGTGTTGTCGACCACGACCCGGGCGCCTTCGGCGTGCGCAGCCTCGGTGATCGCTGCGATGTCGGCGATCTCGAGCGCCGGGTTGGTCGGCGACTCGAACCACACGAGCGCCGCGTCGTCGCACGCGGCCGCGACGGCCGCGGTGTCGGTGATGTCGACGAGCCTGGTGCGGATCCGGCCCCGCATCTCGAGGTCGGCCAGCTGGAGCAGGGTGCCGGTGTACGAGTGCCTCGGGGCGACGACGATCCCGTCCTGGCCGACCAGGTCGAGCACGGTCGTGACCGCCCCCATCCCGGAGCCGAAGCTCAGGCAGCGACCCCCCTCGAGCGCGCCCAGCGCGTCCTCGAACGCCGCCCAGGTCGGGTTGCCGTAGCGGCCGTACTCCACGTCGCCGCCGGCGCCGTACGTCGAGGCCATCGTGATCGGCACGTTCAGCGGCTGGTCCGGTCCGCGCTCGGGACGACCGGCGTGGACGGCGACCGTGGCGGGCTTCCTGCTGTCGGGCATGGGGCAAACACTAGATGGGGAGATTCGAGGGGCGTGCACGCGAGCGGCGCTCGCGGAGCGCGCGAGCCCGCGGATCTCGTCATCTAGGGTCAGGGGCATGATCGCGATGACGCTGGCCGAGGTCTCGGAGGTCGTGGGCGGCGAGGTCGTCGGCGCGACCGAGCCGGTCGTCGTCGACGGGCCGGTGAGCATCGACGGGCGTGAGCCGGCCCCGGGCGGGCTCTTCGTCGCGTTCGTCGGTGAGCGCTCCGACGGTCACGAGCACGCCGCGCAGGCGGGGGAGAACGGCGCGGTCGCGGTGCTCGGCAGCCGGCCGACCTCGCTGCCGACCGTGGTGGTCGACGACGTCCAGGCGGCCCTGCAGCGGCTGGCGGCGCACGTCGTCGCCCAGCTGAGGCGCACCCACCAGCTGACCGTGGTCGCGATCACCGGCTCCCAGGGCAAGACCTCCACCAAGGACCTGCTCGCGGCGGTGCTCGCCGACGCCGCACCGACCGTCGCCACCCGCGGGTCGTACAACAACGAGATCGGGATGCCGCTCACCGCGCTGCGCAGCGGCCCCGACACGCGCTACCTGGTGCTCGAGATGGGGGCGCGCGGCCGCGGCCACATCGCCGAGCTCGCCGCCCTGGTCGCGCCCGACGTCGCGCTGGTGCTGAACGTCGGCGTCGCGCACCTCGGTGAGTTCGGCTCCCGGGACGCGATCGCTCAGGCCAAGGGCGAGCTCGTGGAAGCCCTCACGACAGCCGGTACGGCGGTGCTGAACGCGGACGACGACCGCGTGGCGGCGATGGCCTCCCGGACGCCGGGTGCGGTCGTCACGTTCGGGGCCGAGCGCGAGGCCGGCGTCCGGGTCGAGGAGCTCACCCTGGACCGGCTCGGCCGGCCGTCGTTCGTCCTCGCGGCCGGTGGTGAGCGGGTGCCGGTCACGCTCCGGCTGGTCGGTGCGCACCAGGCGCTCAACGCCGCCGCGGCGGCCGCGGCCGCCCTCGCGGCCGGGCTCGCGCTGCCGCAGGTCGGCGCCAGCCTCGGCGACGTCGCCGAGCTCTCGCAGTGGCGGATGGAGCTGCACGAGCTCGCCACCGGCGTGATCGTCCTCAACGACGCGTACAACGCCAACCCCGACTCCATGCGCGCCGCGCTCGACGCGCTGGCCGTGATCGGCGCGGACGCGGGGGTGCGCCGTACCGTCGCGGTCCTCGGTGAGATGCGCGAGCTGGGGGAGACGTCCGCCGCCGAGCACCGCGCGGTCGGCGAGTACGCCGCTGGGCTCGGGATCGACGAGGTCGTCGCCGTCGGTGAGCCGGCACGGGAGATCGGCGGCACCTTCCTCGAGGACAACGCGGCCGCCGTGGCGTGGGTCGCCGAGCACGTCGGCGAGGGTGACGCAGTCCTCTTCAAGGCCTCCAACGGAGCGCGCCTCTTCGAGGTCGCGGCCACGCTTGCGTAGGGTTGCTTCCCGTGTCTGACAAGGTCCGCGTTGCCCTGCTCTTCGGAGGCCGCTCCGGCGAGCACGCGATCTCGGCCGCCACCGCCGCCGGCGTGATGAAGGCGATCGACCGCGACAAGTACGACGTGCTGCCCGTCGGCATCACCCGCGAGGGGCAGTGGGTCCTCACCAGCGGTGACACGCAGCAGTGGGAGCTCTCGGCGAGCAAGCTGCCCGAGGTCACCACCGAGGCCGGTCGCTCGGTCGCGACGCTCGCCGACCTCGGCGAGGTCGACGTGGTCTTCCCGCTGATGCACGGACCGTTCGGCGAGGACGGCACCATCCAAGGGCTGCTGGAGCTGGCCGACGTCCGCTACGTCGGCTCCGGCGTGCTCGCGTCGGCCGTGGGCATGGACAAGCAGTACATGAAGATCGTCTTCGCCGGCCACGGCCTACCGGTCGGCCCGTACGTCGCGATCGCGCCGCGCGACTGGGAGAGGCGCCAGGACGCCGTGCTCGCCGAGATCCAGGAGCGGCTGACGTTCCCGGTGTTCGTGAAGCCGGCGCGCGCGGGCTCCTCGCTGGGCGTGCGCCGCGTCGACGTGCCCTCCGACCTCGTCGAGGCGATCGAGGAGGCTCGCTTCCATGACCCCAAGGTGCTCGTGGAGCAGGGCCTCGAGGGCCGCGAGATCGAGTGCGCCGTCCTCGGCGGGCGCAACGGCGGCGAGCCCCGGACGTCGGTTCCTGGCGAGATCGTCGTCGACCACGACGCGGCGGACTTCTACGACTTCGAGGCCAAGTACCTCGGCGGCACGCAGGCGCGCACCGAGGCGCCCGCCGACCTGCCCGACGACGTGGCGGCGCGGGTGCGGGAGCTGGCGTCCCAGGCGTTCGAGGCGATCGGCGCCGAGGGTCTTGCCCGCGTCGACACGTTCGTCACGCCGGGCGGCGAGGTCGTCCTCAACGAGATCAACACGATGCCGGGCTTCACCCCGATCTCGATGTACTCCCAGATGTGGGAGGCCAGCGGTCTGTCCTACACGGACCTGGTCGACGAGCTGATCCAGCTCGCGCTCGAGCGCCGGACCGGCCTGCGCTGAGCGGCTAGAGGCACTTTCCGGACTTCTCGAGGTTCGCCTCGATCAGTTCGGCCAGCTCGCCCGCGGTGTTCGGGAACCCGTCGGGCCGGTACTCGCCCGGCAGGTCCACGTGGACGCGCGGGCGGTAGTTCATCTCGGTCATCGGCACGTCGGTGGTCTCGTCGCCGTCGAACATGTCCTTGAACACCTCGTCGGGGACGAACCAGCCGGTCTGCTTCACCGCGATGCAGGTCGAGGTGTCGCTGAACTCCGGCGGCTGCTCGACGCCGCACGTCAGCACGATCGCGGGGTCGCCCCAGGCGGCGCCGTACTCCGTGTCCCCGGCGACCTCGACGGACTCCTGCCCGGCGAGGGTGTCGGGGAGCTTCGCGACGAAGTCGCGACAGGCCTGGGCGTCCGCGTCCGACATGTCGGCGGCGTGGATCTCGGGCGGGCCGCTGCTGCAACCGGCCAGCAGGACGAGCCCGGCGAACGCGACGACGCCCCGCGTCCAGGAGGACACGGGGCGTCGTGAACGAGCGGGGTGGATCACCCTCAGATGTGCACGACCGGGCAGGTCAGCGTCCGGGTGATGCCGTCGAGGTTCTGGACCTTCGAGACCACGAGCTTGCCGAGCTCGTCGACGTTGCGCGCCTCAGCACGCACGATGACGTCGTACGGACCGGTGACGTCCTCGGCGAGGGTGACACCCTTGACCTGGGCAATCGCGGTGGCGACCTCGGCAGCCTTGCCGACGTCGGTCTGGATCAGGATGTACGCCTGGACGACCATCGAGCTCTCCCTGGTGTCTGGATACGGGGACGTGTCGCGGTCAACCTATCGTGCGCCCCACCGCACCGCATCTGGTGGGATGGTCCCCATGCCGTTCCCACATGACGCGACCCTGGCCGACGCGGGCGAGTTCGGGCTGATCTCGGAGCTGGTCGCGCTGTTCCCGCAGGGCGAGCACGTGCTGGTCGGGCCGGGCGACGACGCCGCGGTGCTGCGGGTCCGCAACGGACACGTCGTCGTCTCGACGGACCTGCTGGTCGAGGGGAACCACTTCCGCCGCGACTGGTCCTCGGCCGAGGACATCGGCCACCGGGCGGCCGCGCAGAACCTGTCCGACATCAACGCGATGGGCGGCCGGGCCACGTCGCTGACCATCGGGCTCGCGGCGCCCGCCGACCTCCCCGCGGCGTGGGCGCTCGACTTCGCCCGCGGCTTCGCCGACGAGTGCTCCCTGGTCGGCGCGAGCGTCGTCGGCGGTGACCTGACCCGCTCGGACAAGGTCGTCATCGCGGTCACCGTGCTCGGCAGCGTGACCGCGTCGCCCGTGCTGCGCTCCGGCGCCCGCCCCGGCGACACCCTCGCGCTGTTCGGCCGCCAGGGCTGGGCCGCCGGCGGCCTCGCGGTCCTCGGCCGCGGCTTCCGCTCCCCGAAGGTCCTCGTCGACGCCTACAAGCGCCCGGAGCCGCCGTACGACGCCGGCCGGGTCGCCGCCGAGGCCGGCGCCACCGCGATGATCGACGTCTCCGACGGTCTGCTCGCCGACGCGGGACACATCGCCTCTGCCTCCGGCGTCGCGATCGACGTGCACGCCGCGGCGTTCGACATCGCCGAGCCGCTGCAGGCCGTCGGCGCCGCCCTCGGCGCCGACCCCCTGCAGTTCATCCTCGGCGGGGGAGAGGACCACTCGCTGCTCGCGACCTTCCCCGACGCCCTCGCCGTACCGACCGGCTGGCTGCGGGTCGGCACCGT
Source organism: Nocardioides sp. SR21 (assembly GCF_022761125.1). Lineage (GTDB taxonomy): Bacteria > Actinomycetota > Actinomycetes > Propionibacteriales > Nocardioidaceae > Nocardioides. Next base: position 409,044 of record NZ_JAKWJR010000002.1, read on the forward strand.
CGCCGAGGGCTCGGGCGTCACCGTCGACGGTGCGGAGTACGACGGTCCCACGGGCTGGACGCACTTTTAGCTGCCTTCCAGCCCCGAGCTTGCTCGGGGCTGGAAGACGCAGCAGCAAGGTCGAGTAGCCGCGCGAGCGAGGGACGAGCTCGCGACCGGCGTATCGAGACCCAGTTGGCACAGGCAGTCGGTCGGGCGCAGCGGTCTCGCTGGCGCTCGCGGCAGCGGTCTCGCTGGCGCTCGCCACTCGACCAACGAGAGTCGCGACATGCAAAAGGGCCCCGACCGATTGGTCGAGGCCCTTCTGGGAGAGCTAGATCAACGGGTGACCTTGCCGGCCTTGAGGCAGCCGGTGCACACGTTGAGGCGCTTCGGGGTGCCGTTGACCTTGGCACGCACGCGCTGGATGTTGGGGTCGAAGCGACGCTTCGTGATCTTGCGGGACCACGGCCGGTTGTTGCCGAAGCCGGGCTTCTTGGCGCAGATGTCGCAGACGGCAGCCACCGTGTACTCCTGAACGAATCGATGATGTGAACTGAACTGAAAACGTGGGGCCCGGCGAGCGGGCAACCGCACAAGAGTATCCGATGCCCAGCCGCACTCGAAAATCGAGCCGGACGCACTAGCCTGTGGCACTCGACTCACCGAGCAGGTGCCCGGTGGTCAGTCTCCACGATCGAGGACGGCATGGAAACTCCGGGCAGCGCGAGCATCACGCTCGGAGCGGTGCTGCGGTTCGTGGACATCGCCGTCGACGCCCTCTCGGAGGCGCGCGAAGAGATCGACGCGCTCAACGTCTACCCGGTGCCCGACGGCGACACCGGCACGAACATGTACCTCACCATGTCCGCCGCCCGTGACGCCGTCCGCGACGCGACCGGCGGCGACCCGGAGGCCGACCTGGGCCCGGCGCTCGCGGCGTTCAGCCGGGGCGCCCTGCTCGGCGCGCGTGGCAACTCCGGCGTCATCCTCAGCGAGATGATCGGCGCCCTGGCCCGCCGGATCGTGCAGGCGACGCCCGACGAGCGCCGCGCGCTCGTGATGGCCGAGGCGCTGCGCCAGGCCACCGAGGCGAGCTACGCCGCGGTCGGCGACCCGGTCGAGGGCACCATGCTCAGCGTCATCCGCGGCGCCGCGGAGGCGGGCGCGGAGGCCGCGCAGGCGCCGACCGCGCGCTCCAGCGACGTGTTCACGGCCGCCGCCCAGGGAGCGCGTACGGCGCTCGCGCGCACGCCCGAGCAGCTCCAGGTGCTGCGCGACGCGGGCGTCGTCGACGCCGGCGGCCGCGGCATCAGCGTGATCCTCGACGCGGCGGAGACCGTGCTGACCGGCCGGCGCCCGGTCCCGGTCACCTCACCGCTGGGCAGCCGCACCATCCCGATCCCGACCACCCCGACCGGCGACCTGACCCCGGAGGGACCGTCGTACGAGGTCATGTACCTCCTCGACGCCGAGGACGCCGCGATCCCGGCGCTGCGCAGCGCGCTGGCCCCCCTGGGCGACTCGCTCGTCGTCGTGGGCGGCGAGGGACTGTGGAACGTCCACGTGCACGTCGACGACGTCGGCGCCGCGGTCGAGGCGGGGATCGCCGCCGGACGGCCGCACCGGATCCGCGTCACCCACTTCGCCGAGCAGATCGCCGAGGTCCGCCAGCGCGCCACGGACCGGCAGGGTCGCCGGGTCGTCGCGGTCGCGGCCGGCCCCGGGCTCGCGAGCCTCTTCGAGGAGGCCGGCGCGATCGTCGTACCCGGAGGTCCCGGGAGGCGGCCCTCCACCGGCCAGGTGCTCGAGGCGATCACCACCTGTGGCGCCTCCGAGGTCATCGTGCTGCCCAACGACGCCGACTCCGTGCGGGTCGCGCAGATCGCCGCGAGCACCGCCCAGGCCGACCTCGAGGGCGCGATCCGCGTCGCGGTGATCCCGACCCAGGCCCAGGTCTCCGGCCTCGCCGCGATCGCGGTGCACGAGCCCGGGCGCGCGTTCGACCAGGACGTGCTCGAGATGACCGCGACCGCGCGGCACGCGCGCCAGGGCGCGGTCACCGTCGCATCGCGTCAGGCGATGACGATGGCCGGGCCGTGCGAGCCGGGCGACGTGCTCGGGGTCGTCGCGGGCGACTTCGCGGTCGTCGGCGAGGAGCTGTTCGCCGTCGCGACCGACGTGCTCGACCGGCTCCTCGGCGGTGGCGGCGAGCTCGTGACGATCGTCGCGGGCGCCGAGGACGCCGAGGGTGCGCTGGCGACCCGGTGCGCCGGTTACGTGGAGGAGCACCACCCGGCTGTCGACGTCGTGGTGTACGACGGTGGTCAGGAGCGGTACCAGCTCCTGGTGTCCGTCGAGTAGAGGAGCCTGGTTGATCAGTCTCGACTCACCGGTGATCGCAGTCCTCGGCGACCACAAGAAGAAGCGGGAGGGGATCGAGGAGCGGCTTGGCCTGCGCACGGTCGGCGACCTGCTCCACCACTTCCCGCGGCGCTACGTGAAGACCGGCGAGCTGACCCGCGTCGACGACCTCGAGGACGGGCAGATGCTCACCGTCGTCGGCCAGATCGCGCACAGCAAGCTCAACAGCTACACCGACCGGCGCACCGGCCGCCCGGCGTACCGCCTCGACGTGAGCGTGCGCACCGACGGGCCGTCGTTCCGCATGTCGTTCTTCGCCAAGGGCAAGCACATCGGCGAGTGGCACCAGAACCGTCTCCCCGTCGGGCGCCGCGGCATCTTCCTCGGCAAGGTCGGCAGCTTCCGCGGCGACTGGCAGCTGACGAACCCCCAGCTGGTGCTGTTCGGCGACCCCGACGAGGACGCCGCGCAGCTCTCACTCGACAAGATCGGCGAGTTCTACCCGATCTACCCGCTCACCAAGGGCGTCGACTCGTGGGACATCCAGCGCGCGGTCGCATTCGCGCTGACGGTCGTCGATGACGTGCCCGACCTGATCCCCGAGGCGGTGCGCGAGGAGTACGGCCTCCTCGACGTCCGTACGGCGCTCGAGCGCATCCACAACCCCCACGACTACGGCGAGATCAGCGCCGCCCAGCGACGCTTCCGGTTCGACGAGGCGCTGGTCACCCAGCTGGTGCTGGCGCGCCGTCGCCGCGCGGTCCGTGAGCTCGGCGCGCAGGCGCGCACCGGCGGCGGCGGGCTGCTGGCGGCGTTCGACTCCCGGCTGCCGTTCGACCTGACCGCCGGGCAGCGTGAGATCGGCGCCCAGATCGAGGAGGACCTCGCCCAGCCGCACCCGATGAACCGGCTGCTCCAGGGTGAGGTCGGCTCCGGCAAGACCCTCGTCGCGCTGCGCGCGATGCTGCGCACCGTCGACTCCGGCGGCCAGGCGGCGCTGCTCGCGCCGACCGAGGTGCTCGCCCAGCAGCACCACCGCTCGATCACCGCGATGCTCGGCGACCTCGCCGCGGGCGGGATGCTCGGCGGCGCGGCCGACGCGACCAACGTCGAGCTGCTCACGGGCTCCATGACCAAGGCGCAGCGCACCGCGCCGATGTCGCGGATCGCGACGGGGGAGGCCGGGATCGTCATCGGCACCCACGCCCTGCTCGAGGAGAAGGTGATCTTCGCCGACCTCGGCCTCGTGGTCGTCGACGAGCAGCACCGCTTCGGCGTCGAGCAGCGCGCTGCGCTCACCGACAAGGCCGGCACGCCGCCGCACGTCCTGGTGATGACCGCGACCCCGATCCCGCGCACCGTCGCGATGACGGTCTTCGGCGACCTCGAGACCTCCACGCTCACCGAGCTGCCCGCCGGCCGCGCGCCGATCCAGACCAACCTGGTCCCGCTGGCCGAGCAGCCGCAGTGGATCAGCCGGGTCTGGGAGCGGGTCCGCGAGGAGGTCGAGAAGGGCCACCAGGTGTACGTCGTCTGCCCGCGCATCACCGGCGACGAGCACGAGCAGGGGGAGAGCGACCAGCTCGACGTCGACGAGGACGGCAACACCGTCGCCCCGACCGCGCCGGCCGCCGGCCTGAGCGCGGTCGAGGAGGTCGCCGCGGAGCTCGTCGAGGGACCGCTGCACGGCCTCCGCGTGGAGAAGCTGCACGGCAAGCTGCCGCCGGAGGAGAAGGACGCCGTCATGCGGGCGTTCGCCGCCGGCGACGTCGACGTCCTCGTCGCGACGACGGTGATCGAGGTCGGCGTCGACGTCGCGAACGCGACCGCGATGGTGCTCCTCGACGCCGACCGGTTCGGCGTCTCGCAGCTCCACCAGCTGCGCGGCCGCGTCGGCCGGGGCGGCCTGCCCGGGCTGTGCCTGCTGGTCTCCCGCGCCGAGGTCGGGTCGCCGGCGCGCGACCGGCTCGACGCGGTGACGAGCACCACCGACGGCTTCGAGCTCAGCCGCGTCGACCTCGAGCAGCGCCGCGAGGGCGACGTTCTCGGCAAATCGCAGTCGGGATACCGCTCGGGCCTGCAAACTCTGCGCGTGCTGCGTGATGAGAAGACGATCGTGGAGGCGCGCGCCGCCGCCGTCGCCCTGCTGGAGGCCGACCCCGACCTCGCCCACGCGGGCGACCTGGGCGCCGCCGTGACCGCGCTCGAGGAATCGGTGCAGTCTGACTTCATGGAGAAGTCGTGACGCGGATCATCGGCGGCACGGCAGGAGGCCGGCGGATCACGACGCCGCGCGGCGTGCTGACGCGACCCACCAGCGACCGGGTGCGCGAGGCGCTGTTCTCCGCCATCGAGTCGTGGAGCGGATCGCTGCACGGGCTCCGCTTCCTCGACCTGTACGCCGGCTCGGGGGCGATCGGCCTCGAGGCGTGGTCCCGCGGCGCCGGCGTGGTCACGCTGGTCGAGCAGGACCGCAGGACCGCCGCGCTGATCTCCGAGAACGCCCGCTCCATCGGGTTCGCGCGCGCCAACGTCGTGGCGGCGCCGGTCGCGAGCACGCTGCACCGGCCACCGAGCGCGCCGTACGACATCGCGTTCCTCGACCCGCCCTACCCGCTGTCGGAGGACGCCCTCGCCACGGACCTGCTGGCGCTCACCGCCGAGGGCTGGCTGGTGCCGGGCGCCCTGGTGATCGTGGAGAGGTCCGGTCGCAGCCCGGAGCCGCGGTGGCCCGACGGCATCACCGGCGACCGCGAGAAGCGGTACGGCGAGACCGTGCTTTGGTACGGTCACGCCGCCCCCGAAGCAGAGGAGTAGCCGTGCGTCGAGCCGTCTGTCCCGGGTCGTTCGACCCGGTCACCCACGGACACATCGACATCGTCGGCCGTGCGGCGAAGCTCTTCGACGAGGTCGTGGTCGCGGTCGGGGTGAACGCCTCGAAGAACCGGCTGTTCACGGCCGAGGAGCGCATCGAGATGCTGCGCGAGGCCTGCGCCGGCATGGCGAACGTCACGGTGAGCAGCTTCTCCGGGCTGATCGTCGACTTCTGCCGCGAGATCGACGCCCAGGCGATCGTGAAGGGCCTGCGCGGCGGCAACGACTACGAGTACGAGCTGCCGATGGCGCAGATGAACTCCCACCTGACCGGCGTGGAGACGGTGTTCGTGCCGACGACCGCCGCGCTGGGCTACGTGTCCTCGAGCCTGGTCAAGGAGGTCGCGACGTTCGGTGGCGACGTGACCGGGCTGGTGCCGGACGCCGTGCTCGCGCGGCTCACGACGCGGCTTGCCGAGCGGGCCTGACCGTATTTTGCCGGTCGGGACCCCAGCCCGGTACGCTTCTCGCTGATCTGTTTGTGCCTGAAACGGAAGTAGAAACCTGAGCAGCCTGGACCCGAGAGCGCCGCTCGTGCTCGACACCCGCGAGCTCGGCCGCCGCCCGGGGTCCCAGCGTCAGGTGACACTCACGGCTCCGGCACCCGCAGATCTAGGCATCGAAGTCCTTCGTGTCCCGGAAGGTGCGCCGGTCGAGCTCGACCTGCTGCTGGAAGCGGTCATGGAGGGAGTACTGGTCACGGGCACGGCTCACGCCGTGCTCGACGGCGAGTGTGCGCGGTGCCTGGAGCCGATCTCCGACGAGATCGAAGCGCGGTTCCAGGAGCTGTTCGTGTACGTCGAGCACCAGACCTCCCACGACGAGGACGACGAGGTCAGCAGGCTCGAGGGCGACCTGGTCGATCTCGAACCCCTGTTGCGGGACGCGGTGGTGCTGGCACTACCGTTCCAGCCGCTGTGCGAGGACGACTGCCCAGGACTGTGCACCGAGTGCGGAGCACGCCTGGCGGACGACCCGGACCACAGCCACGAAGCACCGATCGACCCGCGCTGGGCCGGCCTGACCGCCCTGACGCAGGACCAGCAGGACCCCGAAGCAACCGAGTAGCACCCCGTACGGCCGGAGATCCCGGTCCTGGTAGAGGAGATAACAGTGGCTGTCCCGAAGCGGAAGATGTCGCGCAGCAACACCCGGCACCGTCGTTCGGCCTGGAAGGCCGTCGCGCCGAGCCTCGTGACGTGCGCGAACCCCGCCTGCGGCGCCAAGCACCTGCCGCACCGTGCGTGCGGCGAGTGCGGCCAGTACGGCGCGCGCGCTGACCGTCGTCAGGTCCTCTGACCCGGTCAGAACGCTGACCAACTACGCCGAGCTGCGCGCCGCGCTCGGGGACCCGGAGCTGGACCCCGAGCTGCTCGAGCGCGCGCTCACGCACCGGTCGTTCGCCTACGAGAACGGTGGGCTGCCGACCAACGAGCGCCTGGAGTTCCTGGGTGACTCGGTGCTCGGCGTGGTCGTCACCGAGACGCTCTACCGCACCCACCCGGACCTCTCCGAGGGCCGGCTGGCCAAGCTGCGCGCCGCGGTCGTCAACGCCCGGGCGCTGGCCGAGGTCGGACGCGGCATCGGCGTCGGCGACCACGTGAAGCTCGGCCGCGGCGAGGAGTCCACCGGCGGTCGCGGCAAGGCGTCGATCCTGTCCGACACGGTCGAGGCCGTGATCGGTGCCGTGCACCTCAGCGGCGGTTTCGAGACCTCCGCGATCGTCGTGCACCGGTTGTTCGACCCCCTCATCGAGGCGGCGTCGGCGCTCGGCGCCGGCCTGGACTGGAAGACCTCCCTGCAGGAGCTCTCCGCCGAGCACGGCCTCGGTGTGCCGGAGTACGTCATCGAGGACGACGGCCCGGACCACATGAAGACGTTCACCGCCCAGGTGCGCGTCGGCGACGGCCTCTACGGCAACGGCATCGGCCGCTCCAAGAAGGAGGCCGAGCAGGCCGCCGCGGAGACGGCGTACGGCGAGATCGCCACCAGCCTCGGCGTCGACGACTCCGTCGACATCGCAGCGCAGATCGTCTCCCGCAAGAACTAGCCCCGACCACGCATGCCTGAGCTGCCCGAGGTCGAGGTCGTCCGGGCCGGGATCGAGCGGCACGTGCTCGGCTCGACCATCACGCGTGTCGACGTCCTCCACCCGCGTCCGGTACGCCGCGACGCGGGCGGGCCGGCCGGGTTCGCGGCGGCCCTGACCGGTCGCCGGATCGAGGCGGCCCGACGTCGCGGCAAGTACCTCTGGCTGCCGCTCGACAACGGCGACGCCCTGCTCGGCCACCTCGGCATGAGCGGCCAGATCCTGGTGCAGCCGCCCCATGCTCCCGACGAGCGGCACCTGCGGGTGCGCTTCGCGCTCGAGGGCGCCGACGAGGGCCGCGAGATGCGCTTCGTCGACCAGCGGATGTTCGGCGGGCTGTCGGTCTCGGCCGGAGGCGCGGACCTCCCGCCCGAGATCGCGCACATCGCCCGCGACCCGCTCGACCCCGAGTTCGACGACGACCTGTTCGTGCGCAAGGTCCGCAAGCGCACCTCCGGCGTGAAGCGGCAGCTGCTCGACCAGGGCCTCATCTCGGGCGTCGGCAACATCTACGCCGACGAGGCGCTCTGGCGGGCCCGGATCCACGGCGAGCGGCCGGGCGACCGGCTCACCGCCACCCAGGTCCGCGAGCTGCTCGGGCACGCCCGCGACGTCATGGTCGCGGCGCTGGGGGAGGGCGGCACGTCGTTCGACGCGCTGTACGTGAACGTCAACGGCGAGTCCGGCTACTTCGACCGCTCGCTGCACGCGTACGGCCGCGAGGGCGAGCCGTGCGAGCGGTGCGGCACACCGATGCGCCGGGTCGCGTTCATGAACCGCTCGTCGTACTTCTGCCCGGTGTGCCAGCCGGCCCCGAGAAGGCGTCGCGGCACCGCGAGTGGGCTTCGGGACGGCTCGCTCAGTCCGTCGCACGCTCCGGACTGAGCGCCGATGCCTCCTCGACCTCCTCGCTGATCGGGAGCTCCGCAAGCTCGGCTCCCGCGCTCGGAGATTGACCTACGAGAGCCCCGGTGGGACTCTTGAAGACGGCCCGTCACCCACGGTGACCATCACGACCCCTGGAAGGTTCCTCTATGGCCAAGGCGCTGATCGGCTACATGAACAGCGACCTGCGGACCCCCGCGAACCTCGTAGCCGAGAACGCTCGGCTGCGCGCGCGTGTGGGCGAGCTCGAGGCGTTGGTACTGCGCCTCAGCGAGGAGAACGACAGCCTGACCGCCGCTCAGGCCGCTGTGCTTCTCGACGAGGCCTCCCTGCAGGAGATGCAGCCCGCCTGACGCAGTAGACCACCGCGGACCGGTTGACCCGTTCTGGTCCGCGGGTACGAGCGCGTCCGCACGTCAAACCGGTGGGAACCGGCAGCGCGTGACGGTTAGGGTCTGCACCTTGTGAGCAGCCTCGTCGAGATCGTCGCCCCGCGGCGGTTCGGCATCGGGTTCCGGTGGCTGCTGTCCTCGTCGTGGGTCTCGAACCTCGGCGACGGCATCGCGATCGCCGCCGGGCCGCTGCTGGTCGCGTCGATGACGCACGACCCGATCCTGGTCGCCAGCGCGGCGCTGCTGCAGTGGCTCCCGCCGCTGGTCTTCGGGCTGCTCGCCGGGGCCCTGGCCGACCGGCTGGACCGGCGCCTGATCATCGTCACCGTCGACCTGCTGCGCGCGGTCGTGCTGGTGCTGCTGACGCTGGTGATCGCGACCGACCTGGTGCAGATCTGGATCGTGCTGCTCGCGATGTTCCTGCTCGGCACGGCGGAGGTCTTCGCGGACAACACCGCGTCGACGCTGATGCCGATGCTGGTCGATCGGGACGACCTGGCGGTCGCGAACTCACGGCTCACCTCCGGCTTCATCACCGTGAACCAGCTGGCCGGACCGCCCATCGGCGCGGCGCTGTTCGCGGCCGGTCACGCCGTACCGTTCGCGGCCCAGGCCGTGCTGGTCGCGCTCGGTGCGGTGCTGATCTCGCGCCTCGTGCTCGCGCCGCACCGGCGTGAGGTCGCGCCGGACACCCACCTGCGCCACGACATCGCCGAGGCGTTCCGCTGGGTGCTGCACAACGCGGCCGTCCGCACGCTGGTGATGACGATCTTCGTCTTCAACATCACCTTCGGCGCGGCCTGGTCGGTGCTGGTCCTCTACGCCACCCAGCGGCTCGACATGGGGCCGATCGGCTTCGGCCTGCTGACGACGGTCTCCGCGGTCGGGGGCCTGCTCGGAACCCTGGCGTACCCGTGGATCACCCGGCACGTGAGTCTCGGCAACCTGATGCGGATCGGGTTGGTCTTCGAGACGTTCACGATGCTCGCGCTGGCGCTCACCACGCATGCCTGGGTGGCGATGTGCATCTTCTTCGTGTTCGGCGCCCACGCGTTCATCTGGGGCACGACCTCGCTGACGATCCGCCAGCGCGCCGTCCCCAGCGAGCTCCAGGGCCGGGTGGGCAGCGTCAACCTCGTGGGCGTCTTCGGCGGCCTGGTGATCGGCTCGGGCATCGGGGGAGTGATCGCGTCGCACTGGGGCGTGACCGCGCCGTTCTGGTTCGCGTTCGTCGGCTCGGCGATCTTCGTGGTGCTGATCTGGCGCCAGCTGGTCCACATCGCCCACGCGGACGAGGCGGACCAGCCGGCTCCCGCTTGACGCGCATCTCGGGGATTCCGGCACGCGGGGGTGCGGGCGGGTATCGTCGGGCTCGCTGAGCTTCCCCCACGCCCGGCTGCGATGATGCTGCGACGTTTCAGTACCTCGGATCGATGAGCTGGGAGCCGCACGTTGTACCTGAAGAGCCTGACCCTGAAGGGGTTCAAGTCCTTCGCCTCCTCGACGACGCTCCAGCTCGAGCCGGGCATCACCTGCATCGTCGGGCCGAACGGCTCCGGCAAGTCCAACGTCGTCGACGCGCTCGCGTGGGTGATGGGTGAGGCCAGCGCCAAGTCGCTGCGCGGCGGCAAGATGGACGACGTCATCTTCGCCGGTACGTCCGGGCGCCCGCCGCTCGGCCGCGCCGAGGTGCTGCTGACCATCGACAACTCCGACGGCGCGCTGCCGATCGAGTACGCCGAGGTCACGATCAGCCGCACGATGTTCCGCTCCGGCGGGTCGGAGTACGCCATCAACGGCAACCCGTGCCGGCTGCTCGACGTCCAGGAGCTGCTCAGCGACTCCGGCATCGGCCGCGAGATGCACGTGATCGTCGGGCAGGGCCAGCTCGACCAGATCCTGCACGCGACCCCGGAGGACCGGCGCGGGTTCATCGAGGAGGCAGCCGGCGTCCTCAAGCACCGCAAGCGCAAGGAGAAGGCGCTCCGCAAGCTCGACTCCACCGAGGGCAACCTCAACCGCCTCAACGACCTGCTGACCGAGATCCGGCGCCAGCTCAAGCCGCTCGGCCGTCAGGCCGAGGTGGCCCGTCGGGCCGCGACCGTGCAGGCGGAGGTCCGCGACTCCCGCGCCCGCCTGATGGCCGACGACATGGTCACCGCGCACACCGCGCTCGAGCAGGAGATGGCCGACGAGTCGATCCTGGTCGCGCGCCGCGAGCAGGTCGAGGCCGACGTCGCCACGGCACGCGAGGCCGAGTCGCGCCTCGAGGCCGCGCTGCGCGAGGACCTGCCGGCGCTGGCGCAGGCGCAGGACACCTGGTTCGCGCTCTCCGGCCTGCGCGAGCGGCTGCGGGGCACCCAGTCCCTCGCGAACGAGCGGATCCGCAACGCCGCCGGCACCACCGACGTCGAGGAGGTCCGCTCCGGGCGCGACCCCGAGCAGCTCGAGGCCGAGGCCGAGCAGGTCCGCCAGCAGGAGCAGCGGATCGCCGCCGAGGTCGACGCGAACCGGACGGCGCTCGAGGACGCCGTGACCGCCCGGCGTACCGCGGAGGACGCCGCCGCCGAGGAGGACCGCCGGGTGGCGGGCCTGCAGCGGGCGGCCGCCGACCGCCGCGAGGGGCTGGCCCGGCTGCACGGGCAGGTCAACGCGCTGAAGTCCCGCGCCGCCGCGGCCGACGACGAGGTCGGGCGGCTCACGCTCGCCCGCGAGGAGGCCGTCGCCCGCGCCGACCGCGCCCAGCGCGACTTCACCTCGCTCGAGACCCGGGTCGCCGGCCTCGACGCCGGCGAGGAGGGTCTCGACGCCGAGCACGAGGCCGCGGTGCTGGCCCTCGACGCGATCGAGGAGAGGCTCGCCAAGGCCCGCGACGAGGCGCTCCAGGCCGACCGCGACCGCACCGGTCTCGCGGCCCGCAAGGACGCGCTCGAGATGGGCCTCAACCGCAAGGACGGCGCCGGCGCGCTGCTGGCGGCCTCCGACTCGGTCTCCGGGCTGATGGGCTCGGTGGCGGCGCTGCTCGGCGTCCGCACCGGCTTCGAGACCGCGGTCGCGAACGCGCTCGGCTCCGCCGCCGACGCGGTCGCCGTGGCCGACGCCGACGCCGCGGTCCGCGCGATCGGGCACCTCAAGGGCGACGACCTCGGCCGCGCCGGGCTGGTGCTCGGCGGCGGGCCCGACACCGACCGCGACTGGCCCGAGCTGCCCGCGGGGGCGACGTACGCCGTCGAGGTGATCGAGTGCCCCGACGCGCTGACGTCCGCGCTGACCCGGCTGCTGTTCAAGGTGGCGGTCGTCGACGACCTCGACGCCGCCCGCGCGCTGGTGGCCGACCTCGCCGACGTCACCGCGGTGACCCGGGACGGCGACGTCCTCGGTGCGCACTTCGCCTCCGGCGGCTCGTCGAGCCAGCCGAGCCTGATCGAGGTGCAGGCCGCGGTCGACGAGGCCGTCGAGCAGCTCGCCGAGGCGGTCGCCGCCTCCGAGCGGCTCGGGTTCGAGATCTCCCGCACCGAGAGCGAGCGGCTCGAGGCGCAGAAGCGCGTCGACGTCGCACTCGCCAAGCTGCACGAGTCCGACGCCACGCTCGCGGCGGTCGCCGAGGAGCTCGGCCAGTACGGCTCCCAGGCCCGCGCGGCCCGCGGCGAGGCCGAGCGGCTCACCCAGGCGATCGAGAAGGCCGAGGAGGCTCGCGTCCAGGCGGTCGCCGGGCTCGCCGAGCTCGAGACCCGCCTCGCGGCCGCCGAGGACGCGCCCGAGGAGGAGCCCGACACCTCCGTCCGCGAGCAGCTCGTCGAGCAGGCCCGTGCGGCCCGCCAGGGCGAGATGGACGCCCGGCTCGCGCTGCGGACGTCGGAGGAGCGCGCCCGCGCGCTGCACGGCCGCGCCGACTCGCTCGTCCGGGCCGCCCGCGCCGAGCGCGAGGCTCGCGCCAAGGCTGCCGAGCGCCGCGAGCGGCTGATCCGCGAGGGCCGGGCCGCCGAGGCCGTCGGCCAGGCGGTCGGCTACGTCCTCGCCCGGCTCGAGGTCTCCGTCCACCGCGCGACCGAGGCCCGTGTGGCCGTCGAGCAGGCCCGCGCCGGCCGCGAGCAGGAGCTGCTCTCGGTGCGCACCACGCTGCGCGAGCTCGGCAAGGAGCACGACGAGCTGGTCAACTCCGTGCACCGCGACGAGATGGCCCGCACCCAGCAGCGGATGCGTCTCGAGCAGCTCGAGGAGAAGGTGCTCGAGGAGCTCGGCATGGACGCCGCGGCCCTGATGGCGGAGTACGGCCCCGACCAGCCCGTGCCGTACGCCGGCCCGCTCGACGAGGGCCAGGAGCCGCCCGAGCCCACGCCGTACGTCCGCGAGGAGCAGCAGAAGCGGCTCAAGACCGCCGAGCGCGCCCTGCGGGAGCTCGGCCGGGTCAACCCGCTCGCGCTCGAGGAGTTCTCGGCGATGGAGGAGCGGCACAAGTTCCTCACCGAGCAGCTCGAGGACCTCAGGAAGACCCGCAAGGACCTCCTCGACATCGTCCGCGAGGTCGACCTGCGCGTCGAGCAGGTCTTCACCGAGGCGTACGCCGACGTGAGCACCGCGTTCGACGCGACCTTCGCGCGGCTGTTCCCGGGCGGCGAGGGCCGGCTGGTGCTCACCGAGCCCGGCGACATGCTCAACACCGGCATCGAGGTCGAGGCCCGCCCGGCCGGCAAGAAGGTCAAGCGGCTGTCGCTGCTGTCCGGTGGCGAGCGGTCGCTGGTCGCGGTGGCGTTCCTGGTCGCTCTGTTCAAGGCGCGTCCGTCGCCGTTCTACATCCTCGACGAGGTCGAGGCGGCGCTCGACGACACCAACCTCGGCCGGCTGCTGGAGATCTACGAGGAGCTGCGCGAGAACTCCCAGCTGCTCGTGATCACCCACCAGAAGCGGACCATGGAGGTCGGCGACGCGCTGTACGGCGTGACCATGCGCGGCGACGGCGTCTCCGCGGTGATCAGCCAGCGCCTGCGGGATCAAGACGCGCGCGCCGAGACTGCCGAGTCCGCCTAGTGCCCGCCGAGCGGCCGACCCGCGATCAGTACGTCTACTGGGAGCAGGTCACGACCCGCTGGGCCGACATCGACGTCTACGGGCACATGAACAACGCCCGCTACTTCGAGATCATCGACACGGTCGTCAACAACCAGCTGGCCGTCGCGACCGGCGTCGACATCCGCGCGCTCGACGCGATCGGGGTCGTGGCCGAGGTGGGCTGTCGCTACTTCGCCGAGATCGGCTACCCGGAGCCCGTCGACGTCGGAGTGGTGGCCGACAAGGTCGGCAGCTCGTCGGTGGTCTACCGCGTCGGCCTCTTCCAGGGCGACGGCGACGAGGCGTCCGCGGAGGGCCGCTTCGTGCACGTGTACGTCGACAACACCGACCCGGCGCGCCCTGCCGTGCCGATGCCGGACGTGATCCGCGCCGCGGTCACGCCTTTGTTACGCACGGTGTGACACGGTGGGGGCGCGGGTACCCGTCCGGGTGTCTGTGTCTCTCGGGAGGTAGCTCGTGCTCGTCGTCGTCATCGTAATGGTCCTGATCCTGCTGCTCGCCGGGGCGGTCACGGCGTACGTCGCCTATCCGCACCGCGGCGAGGAGCTGCCGGTCGCCCCGTGGATCGGTGAGGCGATGGAGCGGGCCGCGGACGCGGCCCCGGTGATCGAGCCGGAGTACCAGGACTCCGAGCGGAAGCACTGAGTCCGACACCCGGCACCCGCTCTGGTTGGATTGAGGGCATGGAGTCCTCGCTTCTGCTCATCCTGATCATCGCCCTGCTGGCCGTCGCCGTCATCGGCATCGGCGTGGGGCTGGTGATCTCCTCCCGCAGCAAGTCGTCCGCCCCGGTGGTCGAGGCCCCGCCGGCCCCGCCCACCGCGGAGGCGCCGCCCGAGGTCGAGGTCGTCGAGGCCCCGGAGACCCCGGCCGCGCCGGTCCTCGAGAAGCCCGAGGGACGCGAGTCCCGCCTGGTCCGGCTGCGTCAGCGGCTGGCCGGCTCGCAGGGCGGCCTCGGCCGCGGCCTGCTCGCGCTGCTCTCGCGCGACCGGCTCGACGAGGACACCTGGGAGTCGATCGAGGACACCCTGCTCACCGCGGACGTCGGCGTCGGCCCGACCCAGGAGCTGGTCGAGAAGCTGCGCACCCGGCTGCGCGTCGAGGGCAGCCCGGAGGACCCTCGCGCGGTGCTCCGCGAGGAGCTGCTGAACCTCGTCGGCCCCGACATGGACCGCGCGCTCCAGGTCAGCGGCGCCGACGGCCGGCCCGGCGTCGTGCTCGTCGTCGGCGTGAACGGCGCCGGCAAGACCACCACCGTCGGCAAGATCTCCCGCATCCTCGTCGCCGACGACCGCAAGGTCGTCCTCGGCGCGGCCGACACGTTCCGCGCCGCCGCCGTCGAGCAGCTGGCCACCTGGGGCGAGCGCGTCGGCGTCGACGTCGTCCGCGGCCCCGAGGGCACCGACCCGGCCAGCGTCGCGTTCGAGGCGGTCAAGGAGGGCGTGGACACGAACGCCGACACCGTGATCGTCGACACGGCCGGGCGCCTGCAGAACAAGGCCGGACTCATGGACGAGCTCGGGAAGGTCAAGCGCGTCATCGAGAAGCAGGCCCCGGTCACCGAGGTGCTGCTCGTCCTCGACGCCACCACCGGCCAGAACGGCCTGATCCAGGCCCGCGTGTTCAGCGAGGTCGTGGACGTCACCGGCATCGTGCTGACCAAGCTCGACGGCTCCGCGAAGGGCGGCATCGTCGTCCAGGTCCAGCGCGAGCTCGGCGTGCCGGTCAAGCTGGTCGGCCTCGGCGAGGGCGCCGACGACCTGGCGCCGTTCGACGCCGGCGCGTTCGTCGACGCGCTGCTCGGGTAGGAACCGGGAGCCGCGTCGTCACGTCCGACGCAGTATGACCGTCCACCCACGAGCAACCGCTGCCGCGCTGGTGGCGTCGGTGCTCGTCCTCGCCGGCTGCGGCGACCGGGCAGGGGAGGACGTCTCCAGCGCCGGGTGCCACGGCCCCTGGATCGACACGAGCGCGGTGGGTGAGCCCCCTCAGCGCTCCGACCCGGCCGTGACGGTCAGGCCGGGCGGGACCGTCCGGCTCCACGGGCACGGGTACACCTCGGCCTGCAACGACACCGGTGAGCAGGAGGAGCTGGAGCCCCTGGGGCCGGTGGAGGTCAGCGTGCGGCTTCCCGGGGGCGGCATCCTCCGGCTCGGCGAGCTCACCCCGCGCGTGGAGGGGACCGACGTGGGGTTCGTGGCCACCGCGACCGTGCCGGCGGGCACCCCGGCGGGCACCGCCGTCGTACGCGACGACCGGTCGCCGGCGACGACGTTCCGGTTCACCGTCGCACCGTGAGTCGTTGAGATTCGCGTAACACCGAAGTAACACCAGCCCGGAACTCGTTGCATGACCGCAACATGTGACCACCGGTCTTGAAACCTCCGCGGCAGAAGGTCTTCCTCAATGGGGCGGACCCCGGGTGCGACAGAGCGGTCGCCGCGACCTGCCCTCCTTGAATCTGCACCCCTGGAGGTTCTGTGGACGGCTACTACGCCTTCATGCTGATCGCGACGGCGTTGGTCCTGATGATGACCGTGCCCGCGCTGGCGTTGTTCTACGGCGGCATGTCCCGGTCGAAGTCCGTGCTCAACATGATCATGATGTCGTTCATCGCGGCAGCGATCGTCGGCATCCTGTACGTCGCGGTCGGTTGGTCGATGGGCTTCGGCGGCGACGGCACGTTCTTCGCCAACCCGTTCGAGCTGTTCTGGCTCGACGGTGTCTCGACCGACAACTACATCTACGTGATGTTCCAGATGACGTTCGCGATCATCACGGTCGCCCTGATCAGCGGCGCGGTCGCCGACCGGATGAAGTTCGCGGCGTGGGTCGTGTTCGTCCCGATCTGGGCGCTGCTCTGCTACTTCCCGATGGCCCACATGGTCTTCAGCTGCACCGAGGACTCGCTGATCTGCGGCCGCATCGGCGCGCAGGACTACGCGGGCGGTACCGCGGTCCACATCAACGCCGGTATCGCGGCTCTCGTGCTGGTCCTGCTGCTGGGCAAGCGCCTCGGCTGGCCCAAGGACAAGATGCGCCCGCACAACCTGACCCTCACCATGCTCGGTGCGGGCATGCTGTGGCTCGGCTGGTACGGCTTCAACGTCGGCTCGATCGTCTTCACCGGCGCCACCGACGAGGAGAACCTCGCGCAGTTCTACAGCGAGACCGGTCGCACCTTCGCGAACACCACGCTCGCGACGATGGCGGCGATCCTCGGCTGGCTGGTCATCGAGCGCCTGCTCCACAAGAAGGCCACCTCCCTCGGTGCCGCCTCCGGCATCGTCGCGGGCCTGGTCGCGATCACCCCGGCCGCCGGTGCGGTCAACATCGGGGGTGCCGTCGCGATCGGCGCCATCGCCGGTGCGGTCTGCGCCTGGGCGGTCGGCCTGAAGTTCAAGCTCGGGTACGACGACTCGCTCGACGTGGTGGGCGTCCACCTGGTCGGCGGCATCATCGGCACGCTCCTGATCGGGTTCTTCTCCACCTCCGCCGGTGCCGGTGGCGTCGACGGCCTCTTCTACGGCGGCGGCTTCACCTCGCTCGGTGACCAGGCGCTCGGTGTGCTGGTGGCGATCCTCTTCTCTGGCATCGTGACCACCGTGATCGCCGTGGCCATCAAGTACACGGTCGGCCTGCGGCTCAACGAGGACGCCGAGGTCGAGGGCATCGACCTGGCCGCCCACGGCGAGACCGCGTACGACCTGCACACCAGCAGCCTCGGCGGCGGTGGCAAGTCCGGCGTGCTGGCTGCCTCCACCGCCACCTCCGCCCCTGCTTCGGAAGGAGCCAACGCATGAAGCTCGTGACCGCGGTCATCAAGCCGCACAAGTGGGAGGACGTCCGCGAGGCTCTCGAGACCTTCGGCGTGACCGGCATGACGGTCAGCGAGGTCAGTGGCTACGGCCGCCAGAAGGGGCACACGGAGGTCTACCGGGGCGCGGAGTACGACATCGCCCTGGTCCCGAAGATCCGGATCGAGATCGTGGTCGGCGACGACGACGCCGACGACATCGTCGGCATCATCGTGAAGACCGCCGGCACCGGCCGGATCGGTGACGGCAAGGTGTGGGTCAGCCCGGTCGACACCGTGGTCCGGGTCCGCACCGGCGACAAGGACGAAGCGGCCCTGTGAGGTCAGCTCTGTGAAGCACACCGTGGCCCGGCTCCTCACGCAGGAGCCGGGCCCCGGCGTATCCGGGATCCTTTCCCCATGACCGCCGCCGAGCGCGCCCAGCGCGCGTCCGACGCCGACGAGCTCTGCGCCAAGGCGTACGAGCAGAGCGGGGGACCGGGCTCCGGCGCCGCGCTGGTCGCGGTCGGCGGGTACGGCCGGGGCGAGCTCGCGCCGTACTCCGACCTCGACGTCGTGCTGGTCTCGGCGGAGGGTGTCGACGTGCGGCAGGTGGCCGAGCAGGTCTGGTACCCGCTCTGGGACTCCGGCTCGAAGCTCGACCACTCGGTGCGCACGTTCCCGGAGATGGTCGCCGCGTCCGACGCCGACCTGAAGGTCGCGCTCGGGCTGCTCGACCTGCGGCACCTCGCGGGCGACCCCGCGCTGACACTGCAGCTGCGGACGACGATGCTCGGGCAGTGGCGCCGGAGCGCCCGCGACCGGCTGCCCGCGCTGCACGACCTGGTCCGCAACCGGCACGACCTGGTCGGTGAGCTCGCGCACCTGTCGGTGCCGGACCTCAAGGAGGCCGAGGGCGGGCTCCGCGACGCGACCGTGCTGAAGGCGCTGGTGGCCACCTGGCTCGTGGACGTGCCGCACGTCGAGCTGGAGCGCACCCGGGTCGCCCTGCTCGACCTGCGCGACCAGGTGCAGGACTGTGCCGGTCGCGCCACCGACCGGATCGCCCCGGAGATGTGGGAGCTCCTCGCCGAGCGGCTCGAGCTCGCCGACGCCCGGGCCGCGCAGGTGCAGGTCCGTGAGCTCGGCCGGCGGATGGCGCACCTGTCGCACCTGACGTGGCGCCGGGTCGACGCCGCGCTGGCCCGGCCCGCGGCGTACGAGTCGGCCCGTCGCCCGGGCCTGACGCCGCTCGCGCCGGGCGTGGCGCTCGCCAGCGGCGAGGTGGTCCTCGACGCGCGGGCCCGCCCCGCCGAGGACCCGGCCCTGCTGCTCCGCGCCGCCGCGATCGCGGCCGAGCGCGACGTCGTGCTCGCTCCGGCGACCGCGGCTCGCCTGGTCCGCGAGTGCGCGCCGCTGCCGGTCCCGTGGCCCGACGAGGCCCGCCAGCTGCTGGTCCGGCTGCTCGCCTCCGGTCGCGGCCTGCTGGGCGTGTGGGAGACCCTGGAGGAGACCGGGGCGCTCGACAGCTTCCTGCCGGAGTGGGAACGGGTCCGGCTGCTGCCGCACGCGTCCGCGATCCACCGGTTCACCGTCGACCGGCACGTCGTCGAGACCTGCGTCGAGGCGTCCACGCTGATCCGCGACGTGGCGCGCCCGGACGTGCTGATGGTCGCCGCGCTGCTGCACGACATCGGCAAGGGGGGCCTCGTCTCGCACAGCGTCGCGGGGGAGCCGATCGCTCGCGAGATCGCCGCGCGGATGGGCTTCGCCCCGGACGCCGTCGACCTGATCGCGCGGCTGGTCCGCTGGCACCTGCTGCTGTCCGAGACGGCCACCACGCGAGATCCCGACGACCCGGCGACCGTCGAGCTGGTGTCGTCCCAGGTGGGTGACACCGAGGCGCTCTCGCTGCTGCTCGCGCTCACCGAGGCCGACGCCAAGGCCACCGCGCCCAAGGCCTGGTCGTCCTGGCGCTCGGGCCTGATCCGCGACCTCGCGCGCCGTACGCGCGCCGCGCTCGACTCGGGCGCCGCGCTCCCGCCGATCGTGATCGACGAGCTCGAGATCCCACGCGCCGTACGCCGCCGCGGGTCCGCCTCGATCGAGACCGAGGCCGCCGGCGATGGGACCCGCGTCACGGTGATCGCGCCGGACCGGGTGGGTCTGCTCGCGGACGTGGCCGCGATGTTCGCGATGCAGCGGGTCCCGGTCCGGGCGGCCCGGGCGTGGGCGCAGGAGCAGTACGGCGTCTCCGTGTGGGAGGTCGGCGAGCCCGACCTCGACCCGGCGGTGCTGCGGCAGCGCTTCGAGGCCGTCGTCGACAAGCGCGTCGACGTCGCTCGCCGGCTCACCGGACCGGCTGCGGCGTTGGACCCGTCGGTGGTCGTGCGCCCCGAGGCGTCCGACCAGGCCACCGTGCTCGAGGTGCGCGCGGCCGACCGCCCCGGGGTGCTCTACCAGGTGTGCGCGGCCCTTGCGGGCCTGGACGTGGCGGTGCGCTCCGCGCACGTCGACACGCTCGGGCCCCAGGCGGTCGACGTGTTCTACCTGCAGGAGGCCTCGGCCGGCGTGCTGTCGGACCGCCGCGCGGCCGAGGCGGCGCATGCGGTGCGCGACGCCCTCACTGCGGCGGCGGGCTGATGCGGGTATCGGCTGGCAGGTGCCCCGAAACCCGCGATGTCGGGAGCGCGCGGGACGCCGACTAGGCTGGGACCCGTCTCTGCCGTCATCCAGCACAGGACCACGACTTGTTCGCCACACTCTCCGACCGGCTCGCCGATACCTTCAAGAACCTTCGGGGCAAGGGCCGGCTCTCCGAGGCCGACATCGACGCCACCGCGCGCGAGATCCGGATCGCGCTGCTGGAGGCCGACGTCGCCCTCCCCGTGGTGAAGGAGTTCGTCGCCGCGGTCAAGGAGCGGGCGCGCGGCGAGGAGGTCAGCCAGGCGCTGAACCCCGCCCAGCAGGTCGTGAAGATCGTCAACGAGGAGCTCGTCAACATCCTCGGTGGCGAGACCCGCCGGCTGCGGTACGCCAAGTCCGGCCCGACCGTCATCATGCTCGCCGGCCTCCAGGGTGCCGGCAAGACGACGCTGGCCGCCAAGCTCGCGCTGTGGCTCAAGGAGCAGGGCCGCTCGCCGATGCTCGTCGCCGCCGACCTCCAGCGCCCGAACGCCGTCAACCAGCTCCAGGTGAACGGCGAGCGCGTCGGCGTCACCGTGTTCGCGCCCGAGCCGGGCAACGGCGTCGGCGACCCGGTCGCGGTCTCGCGGGCCGCGATCGAGGAGGCCAAGCGCACCCTCCACGACACCGTCATCGTCGACACCGCCGGCCGCCTCGGCGTGGACGCCGAGCTGATGCAGCAGGCCGCGGACATCCGCGACGCCGTGCAGCCCGACGAGGTGCTGTTCGTCGTCGACGCGATGATCGGCCAGGACGCCGTGATCACCGCCCAGGCGTTCCTCGACGGGGTCGGGTACGACGGCGTCGTACTCACCAAGCTCGACGGTGACGCCCGCGGTGGTGCCGCGCTCTCGATCGCCTCGATCACCGGCAAGCCGGTCATGTTCGCCTCCAACGGCGAGAAGATGACCGACTTCGACCTGTTCCACCCCGACCGCATGGCCTCGCGGATCCTCGACATGGGTGACGTGATGACCCTGATCGAGCAGGCCGAGAAGACCTTCGACGCCGAGCAGGCGGCCAAGGCGGCGGCCAAGCTCACCGGTGAGGGCGGCGAGTTCACCCTCGACGACTTCCTCGAGCAGATGCAGCAGGTCCGCAAGCTCGGCTCGATGTCGAAGATCATGGGGATGCTGCCCGGGATGGGCCAGTTCCGCGACCAGCTCGAGAACTTCGACGAGCGCGAGATCGACCGGATCCAGGCGATCATCCAGTCGATGACGCCGGCCGAGCGGGCCAACCCGAAGATGATCGACGGCTCGCGCCGCGCCCGCATCGCCAAGGGCTCCGGCCGCCAGGTCTCCGACGTCAACCAGCTCGTCGACCGGTTCTTCGAGGCCCGGAAGATGATGCAGAGCTTCGCCAAGGGCGGCGGGATCCCCGGGATGCCGGGCATGCCCGGGATGCCCGGGATGGGTGGCAAGCGGTCCAAGGCCAAGCAGGCGCCCAAGAAGGGCAAGGGCAAGCGCGTCTCGGGCAACCCGGCGAAGGCCGCCCAGCAGGCCGCTGCCCAGAAGGACAAGGCCGCCTCCGCCGGCGCCAACCCGTTCGGCAACCCGGGTGGCGCCGAGCCGGTCGACTACGAGAAGGCCGCCGCCGCGCTCGACCTGCCCAAGGACTTCTCCAAGTTCCTCAAGTGATCAAGCGCCCAGTCGGCCGCGAGCGGGCGGCGTCGGGTGACGAGGTCGAGGCGCACCGGTCGCGGGCTCGCAAGCTCGTCCGCGCGGCTTGCTACCAGTGAGACGAGAAGCAATCGTGACCACTCTCATCGTCGACGCCGCGAACGTCGTCGGCAGCCGCCCCGACGGGTGGTGGAAGGACCGCGCCGGCGCCGCGCGCCGGCTGCACGAGCAGCTGCTCGTCGCGGACCTGCCGTACGACGAGGTGGTCGTCGTGCTCGAAGGTGCGGCCAAGGGCGGCACCAAGGCCGGCCGCGACGGCCACGTCCGCACGGTGCACGCCAAGGGCTCCGGCGACGAGACGATCCTCGAGCAGGCGCGGCTCGCCGCGGCGAAGGGTCGCACCGTGGTGGTCACCGCCGACCGGATGCTCCAGGCCAGGGTCGGGGGAGTCGGCGCCCAGGCGCTCAGCCCGTCCTGGCTGCTCGACCAGCTCTGAGCTGCCCCGGGCCGAGCTCGCGAGGATCGAGACACCCGGATCGGCCCGTTTCCACAGGCTCCGAGGGCCGTTCGGGGTGTCTCGAGGAATCCCGGCTGCGGCCGAGCACCCGCTACGATGGGTGACAGCTCAACAAGTTCAGGGTTTCACGCGTCTTGGAGGTGGGTTCGGCGCGTCGTATCGACGCACCCGAAAGGCCCACCCCGTGTCACCCCTCGCTTCCTACCGGCGACTCTTCGAGCTCGCCGGGCCGGCGTACGTCGCCGTCGCCTTCGTCGCCCGGCTGCCGCTCGCCATGTCCCAGCTCGGCACCCTCCTGCTCGTCTCCGGCGCCACCGGCAGCTACGGCCTCGGCGGGCTCGCCGCCGGTGCGCTGGCGATCGCCAACGCGGTCGGCGCGCCGTTCGCCGGCTCCCTGGCCGACCGGATCGGTCAGCGCCAGGTCGTGCTCGTCCAGTCGCTCGCCGGCGCGGCGTCCCTGACCCTGCTGGTCGCGCTGGTCCACGGCGGTGCCGCCGACGCCGCGGTGGTCGCGGTCGCGGCCCTCGCCGGCCTGACCATGCCGCAGGTCGGCCCGCTGGCCCGTGCGCGCTGGCGCCCGATCACCGGCGGCCAGCGCCGCCTGGTGGACGTCGCGTTCTCGTACGAGGGCGCTGCCGACGAGGCGTCGTTCGCGATCGGCCCGGCGCTGGTCGGCCTCGGCGTCGTGGCGTTCTCCCCGAGCGGCGCGCTGCTGCTCGCCGCCGCGATGCTCGCGGTGTTCGGCACGGCGTTCGCGCTGCACCCGACCGCCCGCACCACGCGTGGCGAGGGCCCGCAGCTCCCGACCGGCCGGCTGTTCTCGCCCGCCCTGGTCGTGCTGATCACCGCCCAGCTGTTGATCGGCGTGCTGTTCGGCGCCACCCAGACCGGCACGACCGTGCTGGCGACCGAGGTGGGTCAGCCCGGTCTCGCCGGCCTCGTGCACGCCACCCTCGGCGTGGGCAGCGCACTCGCCGGCATCGCGACCGCGTTCATCCCCGAGCGGATCGGGCCCGAACGCCGGATCCTGGTCGCGGCCTCGGCCCTGCTCGTCTTCAGCGTGCCGCTGCTCCTCGTCGACGGACTGCCCGCGCTCGTCCTGGTCGTCGGCATCCTCGGCTTCGCCGTGGCGCCGTTCATGATCGGCGTGTTCACGCTGGGGGAGCGGGTCGTGCACCCGAGCCGGGTGGCGACCACGATGACCGTGCTCGCCAGCGCCACCGGTCTCGGCTACGCGCTCGGCTCCGGCGTGGCCGGCCGGCTCGCGGACCAGCACGGCTACACCGCCGCGTTCGCGGTCACGGTGTCCGCCATGGCGATCGCCGTGATCCTGGTCGTGGCCTCGCAGCGGCTGCTGCGCAACGCCCTCGCCGCTGCCAAGCCCGCACCGGAGCTGGTGACCGCCGCCTAGGGTCTCGCAGGCTCGGTCGCGCGGCCTGCTCGACCACCATCATCGAGATCGCTGGCGTGTCTTCGATAACGTCCGGGGCATGGCTGCTGCGCTCCGCTTCTCCGGCCCCGTCCTGCCCGACGGCGAACCCCGCGACCTGTACGTCGTCGACGGCGCGATCACGCTCGAGCCGGTCGCCGGCGCCGAGCGCGCCGTGGACGGCTGGATCGTGCCCGGGCTGGTCGACGCGCACTGCCACCTCGGCCTCGACGACGACGGCGCGATCTCCGACGAGGCGACCGAGGAGCAGGCCGTCCTGGACCGCGACGCCGGTGCGCTGCTGATCCGCGACTGCGGCTCCGCGGCCGACACCGCGTGGGTCCACGAGCGGGAGGACCTGCCGCGGCTGATCCGCGCCGGGCGGCACATCGCGCGCACCAAGCGCTACATCCGCAACTACGCCCACGAGGTGGAGCCCGCCGAGCTCGCGACGTACGTCGCCCAGGAGGCGCAGCGCGGCGACGGCTGGGTGAAGCTGGTGGGCGACTGGATCTCCCGCGAGGACGGCGACCTGCGGCCGTCGTTCCCGCCCGAGGCGTTCGCCGAGGCGATCGCCGCCGCGCACGAGCACGGCGCGAAGGTCACCGCGCACTGCTTCGGCCACGAGGTGCTCACCGGCCTGATCGAGGCCGGCATCGACTGCATCGAGCACGGCACCGGCCTGCAGCTGGACCAGATCGAGGCGATGGCGGCCCGCGACGTCGCGCTGGTGCCCACGGTGATGCAGCTCGACAAGTTCCCCGGCTACGCCGCAGCGGGCCGCGAGAAGTTCCCCGACTACACCTCGACCATGACCGACCTGTACGTCCGGCGCCGCGACACGATCATGGCGGCGTACGACGCCGGGATCGCGCTGTACGCCGGCTCCGACGGCGGCGGCATCAGCCGGCACGGCAACCTGGCCGGCGAGGTGATCGCGATGGTCGCCCTCGGGCTGCCCGCCGAGTACGCGCTCGGGGCGGCTTCCTGGCGGGCCCGTGACTGGCTGGGCTGGAACGCCACGCTCGACGAGGGCGCGCCCGCGGACTTCGTCGTGTACGACGCGAACCCGCTCGAGGACCTGTCGGTCCTGCTCCGTCCCGCGTGCGTGGTGCTGCGCGGGCGGGTCGTGGCCTGAGGCCCTAGACCTCGGGCACGGCCCGGACGAGCTTGACCTTGCCGTCAGACACGTGGAACCAGCGTGGCGTCGGGCCGTCGTCGCCGATCCGCTTGAGCAGGCCGGTCATCACGTAGTTGAACCACTTGCGGTCCTGCTCCGCCGGGCGGTCGGTCCGGGCCTCGGTCTCACCCCGGGTGCGCAGCGCCAGCTGGCGGGCGGTGAGCACGTGCGTGCCCGCGTAGAGCAGGATCTCGATCATCTTGACCTGCTCCGCCGGCACGTCGACGATCCGGTCGTCGACCACGAGCAGATCGCGCGAGGGGTTGATCCGCAGCCCGCGGAACTCGATCCAGCTGCCCACGAAGCGCATGCCCAGGTCGAGCATGCCGTCGCGTCCGTCGAGCCCGTCCTCATCCTCCTCGAGGGAGTCGTCGTCCTCGAAGCCGACGTTCTCGCCGGCCAGGACCTGGCGGACGAACGCCGACCGCTCGGCGTTCTCGGCGGCAGGGGCCCACGCGGCCGCGGTCTCGCTGCTGGTGACCGTCTCGACCGGGCGGCGGGCCACGGCCGCGAGGCGGGCCTGGAGCTCGCGCGGGCGGATCGGCTTGGGGACGTAGTCGTCGGCGCCGGCGTCGAAGCCGGCGAGGATGTCGTGCTCCTGCGAGCGGCTGCTGATGATGACGATGTACATGCCCGTGCCGGTCACCTCGCGGATCCGGCGGGTGACCTCGAGGCCGTTCATGTCGGGCATCGTCACGTCGATGGTCGCGAGCGCGGGGCGGTGCTGGAGGGCCAGCGCGATGCCGTCGGGGCCGTTCGACGCGGAGATCACCGCGAACCCCGCCTGAGCCAGCACGATCTGGAGGAGGTCCACGGTGTCCTGGTCGTCGTCGATGACGAGGGCGACAGGCTTGGCGCTCACCGAGGCTTCAGACACGGGCCGAAGTATCACAGGCCCCACGGGGTCCTGTCAGTTCTTCTGGCGTGTCGGGACGTACCTCACTCGTGCATCGTTGCGCCGCACGAGCTCCTCGCCGAGCGAGGCCCCGGTGTGCCTGTCGATCGTGGTCCGCCAGATCTCGTTGACCCGCCGAACGTCCCCCGACGCGGTGTCCACGAAGCGGTCCTCGCGCGCCTCGACGCGGTACGTCACCGGCGTCATCCGGTCGCTGCGGAGCTCGCCGCGCAGGTGCTGCTCGCCGACGCGGACCCGCAGCTGGTACGTCGCTGCGGTGTCGTTGCGGACGACGAGGTCGACGTAGTTGTAGACGATCGTGCAGCCGACGCCCCACGGCACCACGCGACCGCTGTCGGGGAACAGGTCCAGGCTGTGCTCGGAGCGCTCGACGACCGTGAGCGCCGAGTGCAGGACCAGCCAGTGCAGCAGGTTCGCCAGCTGGCAGATCCCGCCGCCGACACCGGCGCCCACCTCGCCGTCCACGAAGCGGAGTCCGTCGACGTACCCCTTCCGGCGGGTGCAGTTGCCGACCACCCGGTTGAAGGAGAACGTCTCGCCGGGGCGGAGCACTAGGCCGTCGACCCGCGCCGAGGCGAGCCGCAGGTTCGTGACCTTGTTGTGCTGCAGGACCATCGGCACGCCCTCGAGCTCACGCAGCAGCGGAGAGCTGTGGTGCACGAGCCGCTCGGCGAGGTCGGGTTCGCGGGTCGTGGCCCAGTCGGCGCCGGAGCGCAACCAGTGCCAGCGGCGCCTGGCCCGGTGGGCGCGGATCGCGGCGGGCCGCAGCCAGGGGTGTCGTTGCGAGGGAGTCACGTCGCTGGGACGCGCCGGCACGGCTCCCGGTTGTCAGGACTTGGGGCGCACGGCCCAGAGCACGCCGGTCACGATGAGGATCACGAGCCCGACGAGGCCGAGCCCCAGCGGCAGCAGGATCGTCAGCAGGATGCCCGCGATGAAGCTGCCGATCTCGGGCGCCGGCCCGACCAGGACGGTGCCGCCGCCGGTGCAGGTGATCTCGAGCCTGCCCGAGCCGGGGGCGAACCGGGTGTCCCCGACCCAGGAGCCGTCGCGGTCCGACCGCTCCAGCGTGCCGCTGGCCGGCTCCTGCGCGAGCGGCTCGGAGGTCTGGGTGTCGACGACCTCGCAGGACTGATTCATCCCGAGCTCCAGCCACAGCATCCGGTCGCCGTCGGTGCCCACCGTCACGGCGTACGGCCGGTCGTCGGCCGGCACGCGGGCGTCGGTCTCGAAGAACGACGCGAGGACCCAGATGAACAGCACGACGCCGACCACGGCCGCGGCCACGATCAGCCCGCCGCCGAGCACGAACCAGCCCCAGCCCGGCCGCTTCTTCGGCGGCGGCGGTGGCGGGTAGCCCGGCGGGTAGCCTGACGGAGTGCCGTACGGCGGCTGGGTCATGTCCCGACTCTGCCCGATTTTCCCCGTGCGGACGACGTCTGGCAGACTTGGCCGCTGAGTCCTGCGCGCCCGCGACCCTCTATCTCGGTCGCGCAGAGCCCATCGAGGATGCCGACCCGGTGCTTTCCCCACCTGGAGGCGGGATCCTCACCACCCACATATTCCTGAGGAGACACCACAAACGTGGCCGTCAAGATCCGTTTGAAGCGCCTGGGCAAGGTCCGGGTTCCGCAGTACCGCATCGTCGTCGTCGACTCGCGCAAGAAGCGCGACGGTCGCGTCATCGAGGAGATCGGCAAGTACCACCCCAAGGAGGACCCGTCGTACATCGACGTCACCTCTGACCGGGCGCAGTACTGGCTGGGTGTCGGCGCGCAGCCGACCGAGGCCGTCGCCAAGCTCCTGAAGATCACCGGCGACCTGCAGAAGTTCAAGGGCACGTCGGGCCAGGAGGGCACCCTCAAGGTCAAGGAGCCCAAGCGCGACAAGCTCGAGATCTTCAACGAGGCCCTCAAGGACGCCGCGAACGAGCCCAAGGGCGACGCGGTGACCAAGAAGGCCGCCTCGAAGAAGAAGGCCGAGGAGCCCAAGGCGGAGGAGACCCCCGCCGAGGAGCCCAAGGCGGACGAGACCCCCGCCGAGGAGCCCAAGGCCGAGGAGACCCCGGCCGAGGCGCCCGCCGCCGAGGAGGCTCCGGCTGAGGCCGAGGCCACCGAGGACGCCGAGAAGACCGAGGCCTGAGCGACATGCTCGCCGACGCGCTCGAGCACCTGGTGCGTGGCGTCGTCGACCACCCGGACGACGTCCGGGTGCGCGACAAGCAGCTGCGCCGCGGCTCGATCCTCGAGGTCCGGGTCCACCCCGACGACCTCGGCAAGGTGATCGGTCGCAACGGTCGTACGGCCACCGCGTTCCGCACCGTGATCTCCGCCCTGGCGGGTCGCGGCGGCGCGCGGATCGACTTCGTCGACGTCGACCGTCGTAACTGAGCTGACCGCTTGAATGGGTGTCGCCCCTCACGGGGCGGCACCCGTTCGGCTATTTGGAACGGCAACTGGAACGGCAACTGGAACGGCAACTGGAACGGCATCGGAGAGGGAGAGCGTGGAGACCATCGACGTCCTGGTCGGCCGGATCGGCAAGGCCCACGGGCTGCGCGGTGACGTGACGATCAACGTCCGCACCGACGAGCCCGACCGCCGGTTCGCGACGGGTGCCGAGCTGGTCGTGGAGGCGCCGCAGGGATCGGTCACGAAGCTGCGCACGCTCACCGTGGCGAGCACCCGCTGGCACTCCGGCGTGCTGCTCGCGCGCTTCGAGGAGGTCCCCGACCGCACCGCGGCCGAGGCGGCCCGCGGCATCCTGCTGTACGCCACGGTCCCGGCGGACGCCTCGCCCGACGACCCGGACGAGTACTACGACCACCAGCTGATCGGCCTGACGGCGTACGACCTGGACGGCACGGCCATCGGCGAGGTCACCGGCCTGGTGCACGGCGCCCAGGACCTGCTGGCGATCAAGGCGAACGACGGCCGCCCCACGCTGGTGCCGTTCGTGAAGCAGCTCGTGCCCGAGGTCGACGTGCCCGGTGGCCGCGTGGTCGTCGCGGACCGGCCCGGGTTGGTGACGCCGCTCCCGGAGGACGAGTCGTGAGGATCGACGTCGTCACGATCTTCCCCGACTACCTCGCGCCGCTCGAGCTGTCGCTCGCGGGCAAGGCCCGCGAGAAGGGCCTCATCGACATCCGGGTGCACGACCTGCGGCAGTGGGCGCACGACAAGCACCGCACCGTCGACGACACGCCGTACGGCGGCGGCGCCGGCATGGTGATGAAGCCCGAGCCGTGGGGCGAGGCGTTCGACGCGCTGATCTCGACGGGCGCGAACGACGAGCGGCCGACGGTCGTGTTCACCACGCCGTCCGGGCAGCCGTTCAGCCAGGCCGTCGCCCGCGAGCTGGCGACCCGCGAGCGGATCGTGTTCGCCTGCGGGCGCTACGAGGGCATCGACCAGCGGGTGCTCGACGAGGTCGCGACCCGCTGCGAGGTGCGCGAGATCTCCCTCGGCGACTACGTGCTCAACGGGGGAGAGGTCGCCGCGTTGGCGATCACCGAGGCGGTCGTGCGACTGGTCCCGGGCTTCATGGGCAACGCCGAGTCGCTGGTGGAGGAGTCCCACGAGGACGGTCTGCTGGAGTACCCCGTCTACACCAAGCCCGCCTCCTGGCGCGGCCACGAGGTGCCGCCGGTGCTGCTGTCCGGCGACCACGGCGCGATCGCCGGCTGGCGGCGCGACCAGGCGGTACGCCGCACCGCGGAGCGACGGCCCGACCTCGTCCACCCGTCGGTGCTGATCGACGACGTCGACATCCGGCCCGTGCAGGCCGGCGACGCGGGCGAGCTGTTCGTGCTGCAGCGGGCCTGCTGGGTGCAGGAGGAGCACGACAACCCCGGCGTCCGGATCCCGGCGCTGCACGAGACGCTCGACGAGCTGCGCGCCTGGATCGCGCGCGACACCGTGCTGGTGGCCCGCTCGGCCGGGCGGCTGGTCGGCGCGGTCCGCGCCTCGCTCGACGGCGAGTCCTGGGAGGTCGGCCGCCTGATGGTCGCTCCCGACGTGGCCGGCCGCGGGCTCGGCCGCACCCTGCTGGAGCGGATCGAGGCGCTCGCGCCGGCCGAGGCGGCGACGTACGCGCTGTTCACCGGAGCGGGCAGCGCCCGCAACCAGAAGATGTACAAGAAGGCCGGCTACCGCCTCCGCGGGGAGATCGCGCCGGGCGTCGTTCGCATGACGAAGGCGATTCGTCGCCCCTGATCCCGCTGTGGCAGACTTGACCCTCGGTCCAGCCGGCCAAACAAGGATCGCCCCGAGGACACGTCCACGTGGGGTCCGCACCAGTTCCTGCCACAGGGGGAGCTCGGCGCCGCCGGCCACCCAGGCTCGGACCATCCCAACTGAACCAGTTCCCCGTACCGCGGCTGACCTGTGGCACTCGCGAGGAGATGCACATGACCAACGTCATTGCCGAGCTCGGCAACGCCATCAAGCGCGACGACGTCCCGGACTTCCGCGCCGGTGACACCGTCAAGGTCCACGTCAAGGTCGTCGAGGGCAGCCGCTCCCGTGTCCAGGTCTTCCAGGGCGTCGTCATCCGCGTCCACGGCTCGGGCATCGGTCGTACCTTCACCGTTCGCAAGATCTCGTTCGGTGTCGGCGTCGAGCGGACCTTCCCGCTGAACTCCCCGATCTTCGAGCAGATCGAGGTCGTGACCCGCGGTGACGTCCGCCGCGCCAAGCTCTACTACCTCCGCAACCTGCGCGGCAAGAAGGCGAAGATCAAGGAGCGCCGCGAGGTCTGAGAAGGAATTCTCAGACATCGTCGCTAATCTCTGCGAGTGACTTCCGAAGACCGCGACCCGACTTCCGTCGCTGAACCCGACGAGCCGGTGTCGCGGTCTTCGTCTGTCGAGGAGCAGACCACGCCCGCGAAGAAGAAGCACCTGCCGGTCTGGCAGGAGACGATCCTGCTGCTGGCGATCGCGCTGGTGCTGGCGATCGTCATCAAGGCGCTCTTCGTGCAGGCGTTCTACATCCCGTCGCAGTCGATGGAGCCCGGCCTGGTCAAGAACGACCGGATCCTGGTGCAGAAGGTGTCGTACTGGTTCGGCGGCAGCCCCCAGCGCGGCGACGTCGTGGTGTTCAAGGACCCGGGTGGCTGGCTCAACGAGGCGGAGTCCGCCGGGCCGACCGGTGGCGTCGCCACCCTGCTGTCCCGTATCGGGCTCTACCCGTCGGGCGGACACCTCGTGAAGCGCGTCATCGGCGTCGAGGGCGACACGATCGTCTGCTGCGACAAGCAGGGCCGGATCGAGGTGAACGGCGTCCCTCTCAACGAGGAGGACTACGCGCGCCCCGACCGCAAGGGCTGCTACGGCCCGATGCCCGAGGGCGGCAAGTGCGACTGGTCCGTCGGCCCCGTGCCCGACGGCCACGTCTTCGTGATGGGCGACAACCGCAACAACTCCGCCGACTCGACCGTGCACATGTGCGACGGCAAGCTCGAGGACTGCGCCGAGAGCCCGTACGTCGACGTCGACGACGTCGTCGGCAAGGTGTTCGTGCTGCTCTGGCCGAGCGACCGGTTCGGGTTCCTCCACCGTCCCGACACCTTCGCGGACGTCCCCGACGCGTCCTAGGCGATCTCTCGTGAGTGAGCTGCCCCGCGGTGCGACGGTCCGGAAGGATGCCGGGCTCTACGGCTACGAGCGCGCCCTGCGCCGACACGGCATCGAGCCCATCGCCGGCGTCGACGAGGCCGGCCGCGGCGCCTGCGCCGGCCCGCTGGTCGCCGGCGCGGCGATCCTGCCCGCGGGCAAGGCCGGGATCATCCCCGGGCTCGCCGACTCCAAGCTGCTGACCGAGAAGTCCCGCGAGCGCTGCTACGACCAGATCCTCAAGCGCGCGCTCGCCTGGTCGGTCGTGGTCGTCTCCCACGAGGAGTGCGACCGGCTCGGGATGCACGTCGCGAACGTCGAGGCACTACGCCGCGCCGTGGCCCTGCTCGACCTGCCTCCGGCGTACGTGCTGACCGACGGGTTCCCCGTCGACGGGCTCGGCGTCCCGGGCCTGGCGGTCTGGAAGGGCGATCGCGTGGCCGCGTGCATCTCCGCGGCCTCGGTGCTGGCCAAGGTCACCCGGGACCGGATCATGGTCGACCTGGACGCCGAGTGGCCGGCGTACGACTTCAAGACGCACAAGGGCTACATCACCGACGTGCACACCGCGGCGCTCACCGAGCACGGTCCCTCGCCCGTGCACCGGATGCGGTTCGTGAACGTACGGCGCGCCGCGGGCCTCGAGCCGCTCCCGGGCGAACCGGTGGACCCCGTCGCCTCGTAGGCTCACCCGCGTGAGCTCCGAGGACGCGGGCGCGGGCGCGCCCGCCGCGAAGAAGAAGCACCTGCCCATCTGGCAGGAGACGCTGCTGCTGCTGGCGATCGCGCTGGTGCTGGCGATCGTCATCAAGGCGCTCTTCGTGCAGGCGTTCTACATCCCGTCCGAGTCCATGGAGCCCGGGCTGGTCAAGGACGACAAGATCCTGGTGCAGAAGCCGTCGTACTGGTTCGGCGACGGCCCGTCGCGCGGTGACGTCGTCGTGTTCGAGGACCCGGGCGGCTGGCTGCCGCCCGAGGAGGCCGCCACGACCAGCGGGATCCCTCAGCTGCTGTCGAAGATCGGTCTCTACCCGTCCGGCGGGCACCTGGTGAAGCGCGTGATCGGGGTCGCGGGCGACACGATCGTCTGCTGCGACGACGACGGCCGGATCGAGGTGAACGGCGTAGCGCTCGACGAGGAGGACTACGCGCGGCCCGACGAGGCCGGCTGCTACGGGCCGATGCCCGAGGGCGGCGCGTGCGACTGGACCGCCGGACCGGTGCCGGACGGCCACGTCTTCGTGATGGGCGACAACCGCAACCGCTCCGCCGACTCGAGCTTCCATCTCTGCGAGGGCGCGACCGACTGCACCGACGACCCGTACGTCGACGTCGACGGGGTGGTCGGCAAGGTGTTCGTGCTGCTGTGGCCGCGCGAGCGGTTCGGCTTCCTGCACCGTCCCGACACGTTCGAGGACGTGCCGGACGCCTCCTGAGCCAGGGAGATAGAGTCGTCGGTGTGAGCGCGGAGGACCTCGAGAAGTACGAGACCGAGATGGAGCTGACGCTCTACCGGGAGTACCGCGACGTCGTCGGGATCTTCAAGTACGTCGTCGAGACCGACCGCCGGTTCTACCTGTGCAACCAGGTCGACGTGAAGGCGCGCACCGAGGCCGGGGACGTGTTCTTCGAGGTCTCGATGAGCGACGCGTGGGTGTGGGACATGTACCGTCCCGCCCGCTTCGCGAAGAACGTGAAGGTGCTGACGTTCAAGGACGTCAACGTCGAGGAGCTCAGCCCGGCGGAGATCGACCTGCCGAAGGGCTGATCCGGCCCACCTTCCGTCCACAACGGGGCGTCCGACCCGGCGTTCCACAGCCGCCCCGCGCCGGCCCCCTCGGTGTCCACGCGCCCGGCGACGCTGAACGCATGACGAGGACGACGACGGCGGCGATCAAGCAGGCCCTCGGTGCGTACGGCGAGGCACTCGCCGCGCGGCACCTGGTCGAGCAGGGCATGGTCCTGCTCGACCGCAACTGGCGCTGCGAAGCGGGCGAGATCGACCTGGTGCTGCGCGACGGCGACGTGCTCGTCGTGTGCGAGGTGAAGACCCGCAGCAGCGTCCGGTACGGCACGCCGCACGAGGCGGTCACCGACATCAAGGTGGCTCGGCTGCGACGCCTGGCCGCCCGGTGGATCGAGGCCCGCGGGGTCGCCGTCCGCGACATCCGCATCGACATGGTCGGCATCGTCCGGCCGCGGCGCGGCGCCTCGGTCCTCGACCACGTGCGGGGGATCGGCTGATGCCCTTCGCCACCGCCCACACCGTCTCCCTGCACGGCGCCGTCGGTCACCTGATCGACGTGCAGACCGACGTGTCGCCCGGCCAGGTCGGCGTGACCATGGTCGGCCGCGCCGACACCACGATCAACGAGGCACGCGACCGGTGCCGGATGGCGATCATCAACAGCGAGCTGGACTGGCCGGCCACCCGGCGGATCACGATCCTGCTGTCTCCGGCCGACCTGCTGAAGCACGGCACGCACTTCGACCTGGCCGTCGCGGTCTCGGTGCTGGCCGCGGCGGGCACGGTCCCGGCGGCGGCGCTGGAGGGCGTGGCGTTCATCGGGGAGCTCACCCTCGACGGCAACCTCCGCTCGGTCACCGGGGTGCTGCCGATGGTGCTGGCCGCGGCCGAGCGTGGGATCCGCGCTGTGTTCGTGCCCGAGCCGCAGACCCGGGAGGCGGCGATGGTCGCGGACATGAGCGTGATCGGCGTCCGCTCCCTGGGGCAGGTGGTCGCGGTGCTGCGTGACGAGGAGGTCCCCGACGCTCCGCCGGTCGCGCCGACGTCCGGAGCCCGGCTGCTGGCGTGGCGCGGGCAGGAGCGGCTCGACGAGCTCGACCTGGCCGACCTGCTCGGCATCGCGGACGCGCGGTACGCCGTCGAGGTCGCCGCCGCCGGCGGCCACCACCTCCTGCTCTCGGGGCCGAAGGGCTGCGGCAAGACCAGCCTGGTCGAGCGGATCCAGGGGATCCTGCCGGACCTCTCGCGCGACGAGTCCGTCGAGCTGAGCGCGATCCACTCACTGGCCGGGACCCTCGACCCCGAGGCCGGCTTCCCGACCCGGCCACCCTTCTCGGCGCCCCACCACGACGCCAGCAAGGCGAGCCTGATCGGTGGCGGGCTCGGCGCCGTACGCCCCGGTGAGGTCAGCAAGGCGCACACCGGCGTGCTGTTCCTCGACGAGTTCCCGCTGTTCCGGTCCGACGTGATCGAGGCGCTCCGGCAGCCGCTCGAGAACGGCGACGTCACGATCGCGCGCCGCGACGAGTCGGTGACGCTGCCCGCGCGCGGCATGGTGGTGCTGGCTGCGAACCCGTGCCCCTGCGGCGACTACTCCGGGGACGTCCGGATCAACCGGTGCACGTGCCGGGAGGCGCAGCGCCGCGACTACCGCAACAAGGTGACCGGTCCGGTCGCCGACCGGGTCGACATCGTCCGGCACCTGCCGCCGCTGCGGCGCAACGACGGTCTGGCCGACCTCGAGCCGGCCGAGTCCTCGGCCGCGGTGCGCCGCCGGGTCGAGGCGGCGCGGGGGCGGCAGGCGGAGCGGTACGCCGACACCCACTGGCGGCTCAACGGCCACGCCCCGGGCCCGGTGCTGCGCGACCGCTGGCCGCTGACCAAAGCGGGGCAGAAGGCCGTCGACGACCGGCTCTACGACGGCAAGCTCAGCCGCCGCGGCGCGACCCGGGTGCACCGGCTCGCGTGGACCGTCGCCGACCTGCGTGCCCTCGACCAGCCCGGGCTCGACGAGGTGGACACCGCCCTGCGGCTGCGCACCGGTGACCCGCTGCTGCTCTCGATGCTGGAGCGAGCGGGATGAGTGCCGAGCGGCTGGCCCGGGTCGCCCTCTCGGCGATCGGGGAGCCCGGCGACCCACGGCTGCTCGACCTGGTGGCACAGCACGGTGCGGTGGACGTCCACCACCGGCTGGTCGCCGACCACGACGTGGCCGACCTGCAGACCGACCCGGCCGCCCGGCGATCCGCGACCGACCCCGAGAGGACGCTGCACGAGGCCGCGCGGCTCGGGCTGCGGTTCGTGGTGCCGGGCGACGACGAGTGGCCGGGCTCGCTCGACGACCTGGCGGTCGCGGCCCCGCTGCAGCGACGCGGCGGCGTCCCCCTCGGCCTGTGGGTGCGCGGCCCGGTGCGGCTCGACCAGCTGACCGGCTCGGTCGCGGTCGTCGGCTCGCGCTCCGCCACGACGTACGGCGCCGACGTCGCCGCCGAGATCGCGGCCACCGTGGCCGAGGCGGACCGCGCGGTGGTCTCCGGGGCGGCCTTCGGGATCGACCAGGCCGGCCACCGGGGCGCGCTCGCGGGTGGGGGAGTGACGGTCGCGGTGCTCGCCTGCGGCGCGGACCGGGTCTACCCGGCCGCGCACCGCCAGCTGATCGACCACATCGGCGCCCACGGCGCGGTCGTGTCCGAAGCCCTGCCCGGGTGGGCGCCGACCCGGCTCCGCTTCCTCGCCCGCAACCGGCTGATCGCCGCGCTGACCTCCGGCACCGTCGTGGTCGAGGCCGCGGTTCGCAGCGGCGCGCTCAACACCGCGAACTGGGCGACCCGGCTCAACCGGTCGGTCCTCGGGGTTCCCGGCCCGGTCACCAGCGCACCGTCCCAAGGTGTGCACCAGCTGATCCGCTCCGGCGCGGCGACGCTGGTGGCCTCGGGCGCCGACGTGCTCGAAGCCGTCGGCGCCGCGGGCGAGCACCTCGCCTCCGAGCCGCGCGGCCCGGACCGCGCCCGCGACCGGCTCAGCACCCGCCAGCAGCAGGTGCTCGACGCCGTCCCGGTCTCCGCCGCGGTCGTGGCGACCTCGATCGCCCGCACCGCCGGCGTCGGCACCGCCGCGGTGCGGGCTGAGCTGGACCGGCTCGCCGCGCTCGGCCTCGTCCAGCGCGACCAGGACCGGTGGCGGCTCGCCGCGCGGGCTCAGGACTGAGGAGGCTGATGCTTCCTAGACTCGAGTGGTGAGCGACGAGGACGTGCTGCCCGAGCCGATGGCGCGGGTGCTGGGGGAGTACGAGCGGCACCTCGCCGTCGAGCGCGACCTGACCGCGCACACCGTCCGGGCGTACATCTCGGACGTCGGCGGCCTGCTCGACCACGCCGCTCGTCTCGGCTGCACCGACGTCGGCGAGCTCGACCTCAGGACCCTGCGCAGCTGGCTGGCCAAGCAGCAGACCCTGGGCAAGTCGCGCACGACGATCGCCCGCCGGGCGACCGCGGCCCGGGTGTTCACCGCGTGGCTGGCACGCACCGGTCGCGCGCCGACCGACGCCGGCGCCAGCCTCGGCTCACCCAAGGCGCACAAGACGCTGCCGCCGGTGCTGCGCGCCGACGAGGCCAGCGACCTGATCCGGGCCGCGACCGAGCGCGCCGACGACGGCAGCCCGGTGGGGCTGCGCGACGTCGCGATGCTCGAGCTGCTCTACGCCACCGGCATCCGGGTCGGCGAGCTGGTCGGCCTGGACATCGACGACCTGGACCGCGAGCGGAACGTGGTGCGGGTGTTCGGCAAGGGCCGCAAGGAGCGGACCGTGCCGTTCGGACGACCGGCCGCACGCGCGGTCGACTTCTGGCTCAAGCACGCCCGCCCGCTCCTGGTCGTCGACGGCAGCGGGCCGGCGCTGTTCCTCGGTGCTCGCGGCAGGCGGATCGACCAGCGGGCGGTCCGCGAGATGGTGCACCGCCGGATCGCGGACGTGCCCGGTGCCCCGGACATCGGCCCGCACGGACTCCGGCACACCGCGGCCACGCACCTGCTCGAGGGCGGTGCCGACCTCCGGTCGGTCCAGGAGCTGCTCGGTCACGCCTCACTGGCGACCACGCAGCTGTACACCCACGTGACCACCGACCGGCTGCGGCGGGCCTACCAGCAGGCGCACCCGCGTGCGTGAGTACCGCTCCGTCGTCGCCGGCGGCCTGCCCGAGCTCGACCAGCGCCTCTCCGACGAGCTGGACACGTTCAACGCGGCCGCCACGCCCGGGGTCGACGCGGCCCGGGAGCTCACGGTGCAGCTGCTCGACGAGTCCGGTGAGCTCGCCGCCGGCCTCAGCGGGTGGACCTGGGGCGTCGCCGCCGGGATCGGCATGACCTGGGTCCGCGACGACACGCGCGGCGCCGGCCTCGGCTCCCGCCTGCTCGCGTCGTTCGAGGACGAGGCGCGGGCGCGCGGGTGCACGCACGTGTTCGTCACGTCATTCACCTTCCAGGCGCCGGGGTTCTACGAGCGGCACGGCTATCGCGAGATCTTCCGGTGGGACGGCGTCCCGACCCCGGGGGCCGCAGACGTGCATCTGCGCAAGGACCTCTGAGCCGCAGCTCCGGTCGTGCAGGTCCTGGATCGGTGCCCGCCAGCCGGCGTAGGGCATCGCGGTCACTCGCGCGGCGATCGGCTCCGCGCGCCAGAGGGGCAGCAGCCGCACGGGGCCCGCGCCGACCAGGCGCAGTGGGTCGAGGTAGGTCTCGCCGCGGATCCAGCCCCAGTGCAGGCACGAGCGGGGCAGGCAGTGGGACCCGGTGGGGGAGAGCCGCCCGATCCGGTCGCCGGCGCCGACGGACGTGCCGACGGTGACGGTCGCGTCGACCGGCTCGTACGTCGTGCGGGTGTCGCCGTGCGAGACCACGACCACCCCGCGACCGGCGAGCACGCCCGCCCAGGTGACCGTCCCGGGGAGCGCGGCCCGCACCGGCTGGCCGGGGGAGCCCAGCAGGTCGACGCCGCGGTGACCTGCACCCCAGGGGTCTGCGGGCGGGTCGAAGTCGGCCATGACGTCGGGCGCGGGCACCAGCGGCCACACGCCCACGGGATCGGTGTCGGCCGATGCCGGCCGCGGCACCAGCAGCCCCGCGAGGACGGTCAGGAGGACGGCGAGGAGCACGGTGAGGAGGAGGGCGATCCGGGTGGTCATGGGTCGACCCTGTGCCGGTCCGGGGACGATCGGCGGGCACCGCGTCCGGGGCTGTGGACAGCCCGGTCGGAGGGGGCGCCTGTGGATTCGCCGGGGCCCCGGTCGGTGGACTACTCTGGTCGACGCAATCCTTGCGGATTGACTACGCACGCTCGCAGACCGCGACGGGCCCTGGAACTCCGAGGTCCCGACCACCCGTGGGCGCCGATCCTCAGTCCGGCTGGGCAACCAGTCGGTCGGATCGCGCGCGAGCGTCAGGGCGACCGGCACCCGCCGGGAGCAACGAACTGTAAACACCGATGGGTCCCACCCGGTCCGGCCTGGTTCAAGGCAGGACAGCACGGGCGCGGGCTCGAACAACAGGAGATTCACATGGCAGTCGTGACCATGCGCCAGCTTCTCGAGAGCGGCGTGCACTTCGGACACCAGACCCGTCGCTGGAACCCGAAGATGAAGCGCTTCATCATGACCGAGCGCAACGGCATCTACATCATCGACCTGCAGCAGTCGCTGGCCTACATCGACCGCTCGTACGCCTTCGTCAAGGAGACGGTCGCCAAGGGCGGCACGATCATGTTCGTCGGCACGAAGAAGCAGGCCCAGGAGGCCATCGCCGAGCAGGCGACCCGCGTCGGCATGCCGTACGTCAACCAGCGCTGGCTCGGTGGCATGCTCACCAACTTCCAGACGGTGCACCAGCGGATCAACCGCCTCAAGGAGCTCGACGAGATCGACTTCGACGACGTCGCGGGCAGCAGCCGCACCAAGAAGGAGCTGCTGCAGATGCGCCGCGAGCGCGACAAGCTGAACAAGTCGCTCGGCGGTATCCGCGAGATGACCCGGACCCCGTCCGCGGTCTGGATCGTCGACACCAACAAGGAGCACCTCGCCGTCGAGGAGGCGCGCAAGCTGCGCATCCCGATCATCGGCATCCTGGACTCCAACTGCGACCCGGACCTCGTCGACTTCCCGATCCCGGGCAACGACGACGCGATCCGCGCCGTCGGCCTGCTGACCCGCGTGGTCGCCGACGCCGTCGCCGAGGGCCTCATCGCCCGCTCGGGCGCCAAGCCGTCCGAGGGTGCCGAGGCCGTGGGTGCCGAGGAGCCGCTGCCCGAGTGGGAGCGCGAGCTGCTGGGTGGCGAGGCTGAGGCCGCCGCTGTCGAGGCGACCGGTGGCGACGCCACCGCCGACGCCCCGGCCGCCGAGGCCACCGGTGCCTCCACCGAGGCCGCTGAGGCCGCCGAGGCCACCGAGGCCGCTGAGGCCCCCGAGGCCCCCGAGGCGACCCCGGCCGCCGACGCCCAGGCCTGACCCGCACACCGACGTACCTGAGAAGGAACCCACATGGCTTACACCGCAGCCGACGTCAAGAAGCTCCGTGAGCTGACCCAGGCCGGCATGATGGACTGCAAGAAGGCGCTCGACGAGTCCGACGGCGACTTCGACAAGGCCGTCGAGCTGCTCCGCGTGAAGGGTGCGGCCAAGGCCGCCGCCCGGGCCGCGGAGCGCGAGGCCTCGGCCGGTCTGGTCGCCGCTTCCGGCAACGCCCTGATCAGCCTCAAGGCCGAGACGGACTTCGTCGCGAAGAACGACGCGTTCATCGCCGCCGCCCAGCAGATCGCGGACGCCGCCGACGCCAACAAGACCGGCGACGCCGAGGCGCTCAAGGCCGTCTCGCTCGGCGACAAGACGGTCGGCGAGACCGTCGAGGAGCTCGCCCGGACCATCGGCGAGAAGATCGAGCTCGGCGAGGTCGCCTACTTCGAGGGCAGCACCACGGTGTACCTCCACAAGAAGGCGTCCGACCTGCCCCCGACCCTCGGCGTGCTCGTCGAGTTCGAGGGTGACGAGGCCGCCGCGAAGCAGGCTGCCCAGCAGGCCGCCGCGCTGAAGGCCCAGTTCCTCACCAGCGACCAGGTCCCGGCCGACGTCGTCGAGGCCGAGAAGGACGTGCTGACCAAGAAGACGCTCGAGGAGGGCAAGCCCGAGGCTGCCGTCGCGAAGATCGTCGAGGGTCGCATCAACGCGTTCTTCAAGGAGATCGTCCTGCTCGACCAGGAGTCGGTCTTCGAGGCCAAGAAGTCGGTCAAGCAGGTCCTGGACGCCGCCAACACCTCCGTGACGCGGTTCGCCCGTTTCGAGGTCGGCGCCTGAGCAGCTAGGTTCTAGCCAGACCACACGAGGAGGCCGGTGCGATGACAGAGACCCTGATCATCGGACCGGCCTTCTCGCATGTCCGCACGCAGCTCGACCCCCACATCCAGGACGTACGAAGGAGCCGCCCGTGACCGGTTACAAGCGAGTTCTGCTCAAGCTCTCCGGAGAGGTGTTCGGTGGCGGCAAGGTCGGCGTCGACCCCGATGTCGTCCAGACCGTGGCGCGGGAGATCGCGGCGGTCGCCAACGCCGGTGTGCAGATCGCGGTCGTGACCGGCGGTGGCAACTTCTTCCGCGGCGCCGAGCTCCAGCAGCGCGGCATGGACCGGGTCCGTGCCGACTACATGGGCATGCTCGGCATCGTCATGAACTGCCTGGCCCTGCAGGACTTCCTCGAGAAGCTGGGCGTGGAGACGCGGGTGCAGACCGCGATCACCATGGGCCAGGTCGCCGAGCCGTACATCCCGCGCCGTGCCATCCGGCACATGGAGAAGGGACGCGTCGTGATCTTCGGCGCCGGCATGGGCATGCCGTTCTTCTCCACCGACACCGTCGCCGTCCAGCGCGCGCTGGAGAGCAAGTGCGACGTGGTCCTGGTGGCCAAGAGCGGTGTCGACGGCGTCTACACCGCGGACCCGCACCTCGACCCGACCGCCACGAAGTTCGACGAGCTGACGTACGGCGAGGCGATCTCGCGCGGGCTGCGGATCATGGACCAGACTGCGTTCGCGCTGTGCGGCGAGAACAAGCTGCCCATGGTCGTCTTCGGCATGGAGCCCGAGGGCAACATCCTGCGGGTCGTGCAGGGTGAGAAGATTGGCACGCTCGTCAGCGCCGGCTGACCGGCGCACGAGCCCCCACCAGCAACGCACCAAGGAGCACCCGTGATCAACGACATCCTCCACGAGGCCGACGGCAAGATGGACAAGTCGGTCGAGGCGACTCGCGAGGAGTTCGCGGCGATCCGTGCCGGTCGGGCCCAGCCGAGCATGTTCAACAAGATCGTCGTCGAGTACTACGGCACCCCGACGCCGCTGCAGCAGCTCGCGTCGTTCACCTCCCCGGAGGCCCGCATCATCCTGATCGCGCCGTACGACATCGGTGCGATCGGCAACATCGAGCGCGCGATCCGCGACTCCGACCTCGGCGTGAACCCCTCCAACGACGGCAAGACGCTGCGCTGCGTGTTCCCCGAGCTCACCGAGGAGCGCCGCAAGGAGTACATCAAGATCGCGAAGGCCAAGGCCGAGGACGGCCGCGTCGCGGTGCGCAACCTGCGCCGTACGGCCAAGCAGAACCTCGAGAAGCTCGAGAAGGACGGCGAGGTCGGCAAGGACGACGTCACCGGTGCCGAGAAGCGCCTCGACGGCATGACCAAGAAGCACACCGACGCCATCGACGAGATGCTGAAGCACAAGGAGTCCGAGCTGCTCGAGGTCTGAGCACCGGAAAACCCGATGAACGGATCTCCTGCGCCGGCGGCCCCCGCGACCCCGCCGAAGAAGGACCACGGCCGCGCCGGCCGCGACCTCCCGGCCGCGATCACCTCGGCGGTCGTGCTGGTCGCCGCGATCGTGCTGTCGCTGGTCTTCTGGAAGACCGCCTTCATGGTGATCGTCGCGATCGCCGTGGTGGTGGCGATCTGGGAGCTCCACCGTGGCTTCTCGGTGAAGGGCATCAACCTGCCGGAGCAGCCGCTGATGGTCGGCGGCGTGGTCATGGTCGTCGTCGCCTACTTCTGGGGCGCGCCCGCCCTGGTCACCGCCACCGCGGTGGCCGCGCTGGTGACGATGCTGTGGCTGCTGCGTCGCGGCATCGACGGCTACGTCATGAACTCCACGGCCGCGGTGTTCAGCCTGATCTACGTCCCGTTCCTCGGCTCGTTCGTGGCGCTGCTGCTCGCCGAGGGCGAGGGTCCCAACGGCGGCGGCCTGAACGACCCCGGCGTGCAGGGCATCATCACGTTCATCGCGATCACGGTCGCCTCCGACACCGGCGGGTACGTCGCCGGCGTGCTGTTCGGCAAGCACCCGATGGCGCCGGTGATCTCGCCCAAGAAGTCCTGGGAGGGCTTCGCCGGCTCAGCGGTGTTCTGCCTGGTCACCGGCTGGGCGCTGGTCGTCTACCTGCTCGACGGCGACTGGTGGGTCGGCCTGCTGCTCGGCGCGATCGCGGTCGTGATGGCCACGCTCGGCGACCTGTGCGAGTCGGTGATGAAGCGCGACCTCGGGATCAAGGACATGAGCAACGTGATCCCCGGCCACGGCGGCCTCATGGACCGCCTCGACTCGCTGCTCGCGACGGTCGCGCCGATCTGGCTCGTGCTGCACTACCTGGTCTTCAGCTGACGCGCCTGTGCGGCGCGGGTGCGCCGGCGTCGTAGCATCGAGTCAATGTCTACCGACCAGCAGCACAACGAGGGCGAGGCGCCCGTCGAGGACACCGAGTCCCAGCCCGACTGGTGGCACCGCGACCACCCGACGTTCACCGCGCTCACGGGGTTCTTCACCGGCCTGGCGTTCGTGATCATCGTCCCCGGCCTGTTCGCCGCGGTGCTCGGCTGGATCTTCGACTACGAGCGCGCCGAGGACCTGTTCCCGCTGGTGCTGCTCACGCTCGCGGTGCCGATCGGCCTGGTGCTCGTGCCGAAGACGCGGCGCTTCGGCCTGTACATGCTCATCGGGCTGGTGACCACGGCGTTGGTGGTGCTCGGTGTCGCCGGGCTCGTGCTCTGGTACATGGTCACCTACCAGAGCTGAGGCCAGAGCTGAGGCCAGAGCTCAGGCCAGAGTTAGGGCCCCCGACCCTCCGGATGGGATGATCGTCGTCTGATGTCCGAGTCTGAGCGCACCAACCTTCCCCTGGTCTTCGACGAGCCGCGCGGCCGCAAGAAGCCGCCGCCGCACCTCGCCGACCTCACCCTCGACGAGCGTGTCGAGAGGCTGAAGGAGCTCGGGCTGCCGGGCTTCCGCGCCAAGCAGCTCTCGAACCACTACTTCGCCCGGCTCGTCGACGACCCGGCCGAGATGACCGACCTGCCCGCGACCCAGCGCGACGAGCTGGTGGCCGGGCTGCTGCCGGACCTGATGACGCCGCTGCGCGTGATGGAGGCCGACCGCGGCACGACCCGCAAGACGCTGTGGAAGCTCTTCGACGGTGCCCTGGTCGAGTCGGTGCTGATGCGCTACCCCGACCGCGCCACGATGTGCGTCTCCAGCCAGGCCGGGTGCGGCATGGCCTGCCCGTTCTGCGCCACCGGCCAGGGCGGCCTCCAGCGCAACATGTCCACTGCCGAGATCGTCGAGCAGGTCGTCGCCGGCGCCCGGGCACTGGCCCGCGGCGAGGTCCCCGGCGGCCCGGCCCGCGTCTCCAACGTGGTGTTCATGGGCATGGGGGAGCCGCTGGCCAACTACAAGGCCGTCATCGGCGCCGTCCGCCGCCTCACCGACCCCGCCCCCGAGGGCCTCGGCATGAGCGCCCGCGGCGTCACCGTCTCGACGGTCGGCCTGGTGCCGCGGATGCTGCAGCTGGCCGACGAGGGCATCCCGGTCACGCTGGCGCTCAGCCTGCACGCGCCCGACGACGAGCTGCGCAACGAGCTGGTGCCGATCAACACCCGCTTCTCGGTCGAGGAGACCGTCGCCGCGGCCTGGAACTACGCGCAGAAGACCAAGCGCCGCGTCTCGATCGAGTACGCCATGATGCGCGGCATCAACGACCAGGCCTGGCGCGCCGACCTGCTCGGCGACGTGCTGCAGTCGTACGGCGACTGGGGCTGGGTGCACGCGAACCTGATCCCGCTCAACCCCACGCCGGGCTCGAAGTGGACCGCCTCCGACCCGGCGGATGAGCGCGAGTTCGTGCGCCGCCTGGAGGCGAAGGGCATCCCGACCACGGTCCGCGACACCCGCGGGCGCGAGATCGACGGCGCCTGCGGGCAGCTGGCGGCGGCCGAGTAGCGAGACGTTCACCCACGCGCCACGTCGATCTCGGGGCGCGTTAGGAGCGACTGTCAACGCTGGAGGCCGTGGACAAGCTCCGGGTGCTGATCGTCTCCGAGTCCTTCCTGCCGCAGGTCAACGGCGTCACGAACTCCGTGCGCCGCGTCCTCGACCACCTCGCCGCCACCGGCCACGACGCCGAGCTGGTCGCCCCGACGGGGCCACCGACGTACGCCGGTTTCCCGGTCACCCGCGCGCGCGGCACCGCGCTGCCGTTCTACCGCGACTTCCGCATCGGCCTGGAGACCCGGGCCCGGCTGCGGTCGGTGATGCTCCGGTTCCGTCCCGACGTCGTGCACGTGGCTTCACCGGCGACCCTCGGGTACCAGGCGGTGCGCGTGGCCGAGGAGCTCGGCATCCCGACGGTCGCGATCTACCAGACCGACCTGGTCGGCTTCGCCGAGCGCT
Source organism: Nocardioides sp. SR21 (assembly GCF_022761125.1). Taxonomy (GTDB): domain Bacteria; phylum Actinomycetota; class Actinomycetes; order Propionibacteriales; family Nocardioidaceae; genus Nocardioides. Next base: position 453,951 of record NZ_JAKWJR010000002.1, read on the forward strand.
ACGGGATCCCCGGGGGCATGCGGGCGATGGCGTCGCTGACCCGCCGCATCCACGCCGGTGTTGACCGCACGCTCGCGCCGTCGTCCGCGAGCCTGCGCCAGCTCGAGGGGCTCGGCGTGCAGCACACGGCACTGTGGCCGCGCGGCGTCGACCTGCAGCAGTTCCACCCGGTACGCCGCAGCGCGGAGCTGCGACGCCAGGTCGTCCCGGACGGGCGGCTGCTGGTCGGGTACGTCGGCCGGCTCGCGCCGGAGAAGGAGCTGGAGCTGCTCACCTGCCTCGCCGACGACCACCGCTACGCGCTGGTGGTCGTCGGCGGGGGCCCGGAGGAGAAGCGGCTGCGCGCGCTGCTCCCCGGCGCCTCGTTCCTCGGCGTCCTGCACGGCGACGAGCTCGGCCGGGCCTACGCCTCGCTCGACGTGTTCGTGCACACGGGACGCCACGAGACCTACTGCCAGTCCGCCCAGGAGGCGCTCGCGTCGGGCGTGCCAGTGGTCGCGCCGCGCTCGGGCGGCCCGGTCGACGTGGTCGCCGACCGCGTGGCCGGCCTGCTGTACGAGCCGGGCTGCCGCGAGCAGCTGACGGCGTACGTCGACCGGCTGGCCACCGACCACCTGTACCGGCGCCGGATGGGGCTGGCGGCCAGGCGCAGCGTCGGCGACCGGTCGTGGTCAGGGGTCAACGACCGGCTCGTCGACCACTACCGCGACGTGATCGGCACCCACTCCTCCTGGCAGCGGCACGCAGCCTGACGTCAGCGCATGAACTTGGGTGCCTTGAGCACCAGCTCGGTGTTCCGCGCGTCCTTCGCACCGCGCCGGTCCTTGCCCTGCTCCTGCCAGTCGTTGGCCGAGAGGTCGCGGCTCAGTGCGGCGAGCTGGACCGGGTCCTCGAGGTCGCCCTCGAAGTCGCCGCCGGAGTGGTCGAGCAGCGTCGTGAAGATCGAGATGGTGCCGTCCTTGTTGTCGGCGACCTCGATCAGCCGGGCCTGCTGCGGCCAGTCGATGTGCGAGGCGGTGTTGATCTCCCAGAACTTCAGCGGCATGCCCTTGAACTGCTGAGGCCAGATCTGGTTGGTGTGCGTGTGGCCGTTGACCCACGCGATCACGTTGTCGAACGGCGCCAGGGCGAACATGATCTCGTCGCGGAGCACGCGCGGCACGTCGTCCACGATGCCGGTCTGGGCGTTCTTCATCGTGCTCAGGGTGTGGTGGCTGGCCAGGATCACGAGCTTCTTCTTGCTCTTCTTGAGCAGCGAGGTCAGCCAGGCGAGCTGGGTCGGGTCGATGGAGCCGTTCTGGTTGCCGTTCGGGTTCACGGTGTCGAGCACGATGAACCGGACGAGGCCCTTGTCGAAGTAGTAGTAGCCGGTGCCCTTGTCCCGGTTGGCCTGCTTGAAGCCGTGGCCGACGGGACCGGCCGCATCGGGGTTGTTGGAGACGAAGTGCTCCTCGATCCACTCCTGCTTGGTGAGCGGGCGGCGCTCCGGGTCCGGGGTCACGGTCCGGTTCACGCCCGGGCTCACCAGCAGCTGGTCGCCGGTCACCTTCGCGGTCCAGTCGTCCTCCCACGCCCAGTTGCCCTGGCGGAGCGAGTCGTGGTTGCCGAACGCGGTGTACCAGGGCATGGCCAGTCCCTCGGCCTCGAACGGCGCGCGGGCGGCGTCGAGCAGGCCGGGGACGGTCGGGAAGCCGAACTTCGAGCGCGGCAGGTCGTCCTCCAGGCCCTCGGGAGTGCCCTCCGGGTGCCAGTAGCGGACGTCGTACGTCGCGACGTCGCCGTCGATGACGCCTTCGTACTTGGTGAGGTCACCGGAGTCCACTCGCACCGAGCCGCCGTCGAGCACGTCGATGTTCCAGCGGATCTCGTTCTTCTGGCCGTTGTCGGAGTTGTCGCCGGTCTGCACGGCGAACGCCAGCGGCTTGCCGGTGACGGGGCCGCGGCGGATCGCGTTGATCTGGCGGACCATCGCGTCCGCGACGTGGGCGCCGAGGATCTCCTGCGGGCGCCACGCCGACTTGTAGAAGCCGGGGTTGGTGTTCGGGACGTCCGGGTCGTCGCCGCGGTCGTAGGCCTCGAGCCGGCCCGGCGACTGCGAGTCGACGATGTGCACGTCGCTGAGCTGGGCGAACGCCAGGATCGGCTTGCGGCGCTTGGCGCGGCCGGCCTTGGGCTTCGCGCCGAGCCTTCGGACGACGTACTTGTCGCCCGGACCGGTGACGACGGACCGCCAGCCGGTGACGGCGTCGGGCTCGCCCTTCAGCAGCACCGACTTCGCGGTGGTGCCGGAGTGGCCGTGGCGCAGCGCGGGGCTGCCGGTGACGGCCTGGGCGGAGAGGCCGCTGCCGAGGCCGCTGAACGCAGCGACGGCACCGACGGCGGCGGAGGAACGGAAGAGGTCACGACGCGAGATCTGCACCGCGTCAATGTAGTCTCACGGATCGGTCATTTCCGCGAAACCACGAGGTTCACGGCGTCCTTTACCGAGTCGACCAGGTGGACGTGCTGCTCCATCGCCCTGCCCCGCGCCAGTCGCTGGAGGAGCGGCCACGCGGGCAGCTCCTCGGTCCAGTACGACGCGCCCACGAGGACCATCGGGGCGATCGAGGACTCGTCGGCGTAGTAGTTCTCGCAGGCGTCCTGGAAGATCTCCTGGACGGTGCCGCCGTGGCCGGGCAGGAACACGATCCCGCCGTCGCAGACCTGCAGCAGGGTCGCCTCGCGGGTGGAGTTGCGGAAGTACTTCGCGATCGCGGTCGCGAACGGGTTCGGCGGCTCGTGGCCGTAGTGCCAGGTCGGGATGCCCAGCGAGTCCGCGCCGCCGGCGAACCGCTCGCGCACGGCCAACGCTGCGCGCACCCACGCGTCGACCGACGGCCGGAAGGTGGGGACGCCGGCGAGCATCGCGATCGCCTCGGGGAGGTCGTCGGGGCGCTGCGCCATCCACGCGCCGAGGTTGGCCGCCTCCATCGCCCCCGGCCCGCCGCCGGTGGCGACCGTGAGGTGCGCGCCCAGGCCGGCGCCGAGCAGGGCGGTGTCGAGGTAGGCGGGGTGTCCGCGGTCGAGGCGGTGCCCGCCCATCACGCCGACCAGGCCGCGGCCGGCGACCCATGACTCGAGCGCGAGGTCGATGGTGTGGTCGTGCAGGGCGCGGCCGAGCGCGGAGCCCGGGTCGCTCGGGCGCTGCGACCAGGCGTAGGCCAGCGCGTCGAGGGAGTCGGCGTACCGCGGAGCGTCGTACAGCTCCTCGGGCGTGTAGAGCGCGCTGCGCGGCTCGACCGGGAGGTCGGACGGCACCTCGAGCACGAGCGCGCCGTGGTCCTGTGCCCGCTCGGCGTCGCCGGTGGCGAACCGGCAGCCGAGGAACGTCGCCCCGGCGACCGACACGTCCGCGAGCGCGTCGTGCCGGTCGGTGAGGTCGACGCCGCGGACCCGCCAGCCCCGGAGGGTGGTGGCTCCCGCGGCCAGCCTCCCGTCGAACTCCGCGAGGGACTCGACATGGACGACACGGCCGCGGGAGCGCTTCACGCCCCGAGACTAGTCAGAAGGCGTGCGCCATCAGGTCGCCGAACAGCTCGTGCTCGTCGACCTCGAGCCCGCGCGCCTTGAACCAGGTGCACACGTTCGTGCAGTCGCGCATCAGGAACTCCAGCGCGTTGGTGTTCCCGGCCAGGTCGACGATCTGCGGCAGGTCGATGATCACCAGCCGCTCGCTGGCGGCGAGCAGGTTGTACGCCGACAGGTCGCCGTGGATGATCCCCGCGCCGACCATGGTCGCGAGCGCCTCGCGGAGCTGGTCGAAGTACGACGCGAGCAGCGCCGGCTCCGGACGGGTCTGGGCGAGCCGTGGTGCGCTCTCGCCCTCGTCGTCGGTGATCCACTCCATGAGGATCTCGGTCCCGTCGACCTGCACGGGGTAGGGGACCGGCAGCCCGAGCTGCCAGCAGCGGTTGAGCGCGGACCACTCCGAGATCGCCCACTCGCTGGTGGCGACGATCTTGCCCCAGGTGCTCTTGGCCTTGAGGGCACGCTCGTCGCGGGACCGCTTGACGCTGCGGCCCTCGGTGTACGCCGCAGCGCGGTGGAAGCTGCGGTGCTCGCTGCTGCGGTAGCGCTTGGCGACCATGACGACCGACTCGCCCAGGGCGTCGCTGCCGGGGACCGCGCGCTCCAGCAGGAACGCATCGGCCTCCTTGCCGGTCTTGAGGATGCCGAGCTCGGTGTCGATCGCGGCCTGGGAGGTCACGACCCAGTCGGGCCGGGGCTCCGGGCCGCGGCTGAGCGGCTCGACGTCGAGCCAGGTGCTCCAGCGCTGACCGTCGCCGAGGTCGTCGTAGGTCTGGAAGTCGAAGACGAAAGCAGGGTTGAGCTCAGAGGTGGTGAAGTCGTGTGACATCGGTGGAGGTGCTCCAAGAAGTGAGAGGGCTGTGGTCTGCGGACAGGCCAACGACAGTCATGGACATGTCACGCTCCTCTCGATCGGGCACCCGGCACTCACCGGACGACGGCAGCAAGTGTGGGGAGTGGTGCGGGGGCGGCGCAAGCCATTTACGCGGTCGTTGCGTCGTCGCGGTTTCACCATGTGATGCAGACGAACCGGCACTTCTCATGGTGTGCACGCCATGTGAAGTGCGGGTTGGCCTGCATCACATGGTGAAACCGCAGCGAACACCAGCCCGCACATGACGATGCCCCGCCCGGGGTGCGCCGGACGGGGCATCGCGTTCAGGGGCGGCTCTAGCAGACGGAGTCCGACGGTTTCGGGTTCCGCAGGCCGAGCAGCGGGCGGAAGGCGAGGCCGACGTACGTCCCGACGATCGCCATCACGCCCCACAGCCAGCCGTGCAGGCTGAAGGAGGCGATGCCGCCGAAGTAGGCGCCGATGTTGCAGCCGAACGCGATCCGCGCGCCGTAGCCCATCAGCAGGCCGCCGATCACCGCGCCGACGCCGAGCCGCAGCGGCACCTTGCGGTGCAGCACGAACGCGCCGGCCGCGGAGGACGCCACCAGGGCGCCGATGATGATGCCGAAGTCCATGACCGAGGTCTTCTCGGCGAGGATGCCGGCGTTGTACTTGGCGAGGTTGGCCGGGTCCTGCCAGAAGCCCCACGACAGCACGTCCACGCCGATCGCGTCGAGGATCTTCGAGCCCCACAGCGAGAACGCGAACGTGACGCCCCAGGCGCCGCCGGAGACGAAGAGCGTCGCGGCGTTGAGCCCGGCGAGCAGCAGCGCGCCGACCCACAGCGGCCACGAGCCGCGGACCGCGCGGTACGGGCCGTGGGCGACCGGCGCCGGCTCGATCTCCGGGACCGCGCGGTTGCGGGCCAGGAGGTACGTCGCCCCGACGATCGCGGCCATCAGCACGAGCGACGCGATCCAGGCGCCGGCGTACCCGCCGAACCAGTCGGTCAGCGAGACCGGCGCGTGGCTGGGCTGCTCCATCCACCAGGGGAACTGGTAGGCGCCGAGCGTCGCGCCGCCGATGAAGCCGGCCAGCGTCAGCAGGATCGCGGTGTGGCCGCTGCCGATGGCGAACAGCGTGCCCGAGGCGCACGAGCCGCCGAGCTGCATCCCGACCCCGAACAGGAACGAGCCGACGAACAGCCCGAACCCGATCGGCGCCAGCGTCGGCATCGTCGGGACGTCGTCGAAGCCGATGCCGTTGGCCAGGATCGGCGCGAACAGGGTGCAGGCCACCGCGAGCATCAGCATGTGCGCGCGCAGCGCCTTGCCCTGGCGTACGGCGACCAGCTGGCGCCACGCGGAGGTGAAGCCGAACCTGCTGTGGAACAGCACGAAGCCGAGCGCCAGGCCGATGCCGAACAGCAGCGCCGGCACCTGGCCGGACTTCGTGAAGATGACGCCGCCGAGCACCAGCGCGGCGACGAGGCCGAGGACGACGACGCCGGCTTGCGGGGGTGGCTCGGTCGGCGCGACCGGGATCGGCCTGCGGGTGGAGCGTTCGGTGGTGGACATGAGGGGTCCTTTCGGAGGTCAGCGCGCGAGCGCGCCGACGGGCGTGACCGTGCCGCCGGGGAACCAGGCGACAGCGGTCTCGTGGTGCCCGCTGCTCGCGGGCATGTAGGCCGCGCGGGACGCGGCGTAGAGAGTCAGCGGGTCGGGCTCGCCACCACGCGCGGCACGCCACGCGAGGTACGCCGACCCGGTCGGTGCCTGGCCGGGGAAGTACTCCGCGAGCACCTGGCTGAACTCCTGCGCCGCGGTGTCGCGGATGTCGAAGTCCAGCGCCAGGACCGCCCCGGCCGTCGAGTCGACGACGCCCGGCGTGAGCAGCCACGGCGCCAGCCAGGTGCCGTCCGAGCGGATCGGCTGCTCCCGCAGGGGACGCCCACTGACCGCGCCGAGATGACGGGCCGCCGTGCCCCAGCCGCTGACGACGACCAGGGCGTTGCGCACGCCCGGTGGGTCGTCTGGGGTCACGACGGCCACGCCGGCCTCGGTGGCCGCGCCGCGCACGAGATCGAGCGCGGCACGGCTGCGCGCGGAGTCGTCGTACTCGACGGCGACCTCCTCGACGCCACGCTCGACGAGCGTGCCGACCATCGCGCGAAGGGCTGCGGCGTCCTGGGCATGCAGCCCGTCGGCCGGGCAGGACGCCGGTGGCGACCCGCCCGCGAGCACCGCTGCGCTCGCCGTGGTCAGGCACTCCGGCCCCTCGGCGCCGGTCCAGCTCGCGGTCTCGGGACGGTCGGTCCCGGTCTCGACCGCGAACGGCAGCCGGTGCTCCTTGCCGTGCGTCACCAGCACGGTGCCGGAGCCGGCGGGCAGGTCGACGACGGCCCAGAGCCCGTCCGTGCCGGGTCGCGGCACGGCTCGGACCAGGTCGTCCTCGTCGGTGCCGACGAGGACCGGGGGACCGGCACCGTGGGCATGGGTGCTGTCGACCCGGACCAGGTTCGGCCCGGGCCGCGCGGGCGCGACGGTGACCGTGAACGTCACGTCGTCGTGCTGCAGCCGCTGCACGCTCGGCACGCCGGGGGTCCGCTCGCCGCCAAGGACCTGCTGACCCTCGGTGCGGGCGGACCACTCGCGTTCCAGGGCGTTGCCGCTGGTGTGCTCGTCCGACCCGGCGGCGACGGCGTACGACGCCGCCCCCACGAGGAGGCCGCCGGCGATGACGGCGGCCCCCACGCGGATGGCGTTACTTGATGTCGGCATCTGCCGTCACGAACAGCATCGAGTGCGGCTTCGCCGGTCCCCAGTCGCCGTGCGGCCAGGACTCCCGGTCGAAGTCGATGCACGACTCGCCGCTGGTCTCGTCGACGAACTCCTCGTCGAGTGCCAGCGTCGCGTCGTCGTTGATGTCGGCGAGGCAGACCCGGTGGTCGCCGTTGAGGCCGGTACGGGCCACGAAGTAGTTGGAGTACGCGATCCGGCGCACGTCCGAGGTCTCGTGGTAGTACCCGTCCTCGACGAGCTCGAGGTTGTCGAGCGTGCCCCAGTGCGGGCCACCGGGCGCGGGCAGGGTGTCGACGATCGCCGGGCAGTCGCTCTCCGCGCCGCCGGCCACGGTCTCCTCGATCGTGTCGATGTTGCAGGAGACGTCGGTGCCGGACGCCAGCAGGTCCTGGATGTCCAGCTTCAGGATGTACGACGGGCTCCCGGCGTCGGTGCCGCTGGGCGTGCGCCCGGCGACCGCGACGTACAGGTGCTTGTCGTCGAGGCTGGTCTGCGTCCAACCGGCGTTCGAGCCGCCGCCGTACGGGTTGCGCGACGGGTCGGCCGCCTTGTTCGAGGTGGTGAGGTCGAAGACCTCGCGCCACTCCGGCTCGTCGGCGGTGATGTCGGGCGAGTAGTAGATCGCACCGCCCTGCATGGTGCTGGCGAACGCGCCCTTGTGCTCGGGCAGGTTGGTGACCGTGGTCTCCATCGCCGCCCGCGGCTCCTCCTGGTGCGGCACCTTGCCGACGCGCGGGCCGTCCGGGAGGAACGACACCGCCTTCAGCTTCGGGTGGTCCAGGTCGGAGATGTCCCAGGTGCGCACCGTGGGCCGGCGCAGGTACGACGAGGGCGCCTGCACCGGGTTGAGGATGATGTTGCGCGGCTCGTTGTAGTCGCTGGTGATCAGCACGTCGAGGTCCTCGCGAGCCTGGATGCCGTGCGGGTTGGCGCACGTCGCGGCCGCGAGCTGCGGGATGTTGTCGCAGCGCTGCTCGTTCTCGGCCGTCTCCGGTGTCGCCGGTGCCTCGAACACGGTCTCGCCGTTCGCGTCGAGCCGGACCAGCTCGCCGGGGGAGCCGGCGAAGCCGTTGCCGATGCGCGTGGTGCCGTCGGAGTACGTGCACGGACCGGGTACGTCGGGTCCGCCCATGTAGGTGCCGAACGCTCCGCCGTCCTTGGTCACCCAGTACGCGTCGGGGACCGAGCCGCAGAGCGTGTCCGTCGGCAGGTTGACGTGCTTGAGCTTGAGCGCGGGCAGCTCGCTGGTGTCGATGACGTACGTGACGTCGGTGAAGAGCCCGCCGGCGAAGATGTTGTTGCCCTTGTGCCAGATGTACTGCATGTGGTGCGGCTCGTTCTCGACCAGCGGCCCGACGGTCGCGGTGTTCACGACCTTGCCGTACGTCGACGACCCCTTCGTGGCGTCGACCACCGCGAAGAAGTCCGGCCCGATCTGGTCGCCCTTGCCGAGCAGGTCGGGCGTGATCACGTCGGGCAGCGACGTGAGCTGCTTGCCGCTGCGGTCGAGGACGTTGTTGTCGCCGGCCCACACGACGAGGTACTCGCGGCGCAGCCCGTCGTCGGGCACGGTGCCACCGCTGTCACCTCCGCCGAGGATCGGGAGCTTCGGGATGACATCGCCGAGGCCGAGGTCCTGCAGGACCGTGGTCGGGACGAGGTCGGTGCGCAGGTTGTTGGTGAGCCAGTAGGACTCGCCGTCACCACCGAGCACCGTGTTCGTGAGGTCGTTGACGACCCCGCTGTTGAAGAAGCCCTGGAGGGCTGCGTTCAGCGCGGCGATCGCCGAGGCGGCGATGTCGACCGGCTGACCGGGATCCTCGGCCGGCTCGTCAGCAGACACTGACGTGGCGCCGAGCATGACGACGAGCACGGCCGCGGTGACGGCTGCGAGCACGCGTCGGACTAGTGGTTGCTTGTGCAAGGTCTTTCCTCCGAGATAGAGGCCCCATGTGGCCTTCCCTTACAAGCGATCACTGCTGGTGGGTCAGGCGGCAACACCTCCCGTGGTGGTCGGGATCGCGAGCTCGGCGACCCGGTCCCATGCGTCGTCGACGTGCACGACGCTGCGTCCCAGCCGGTGGAGCACACTGGCTGCGACGCCGGCCCGGTAGCCCGAGCGGCAGTGGATCCAGAGCTCGCCCGCGGGCAGCTCGTGCCCGCGGACGTCGGCGTCCTGCACGGGCAGGTGCACCGCGCCGGGCAGGTGGCCGGCGTCGTACTCGTCGCGCTGGCGCACGTCGACCACGACCGTGGGTCCGGCCTCGAGGAACTCCTCCCAGGTCGCGCGGCGGTACGTCGCCGGGAGCGGGGTCGACGGCGCCAGCACGTGGGTGCCGGGTCCGTCGATGCCGATCGCGGCCAGGTCGTGCAGGGCGGACTGGATGTCGTCGGGACGGTCGCACAGGAGCACCAGGTCGTCGTCCCACGGCACCAGCCAGCCGACGTACGTCGCGAACTGCTTGCCGTACTCCACGCTCACCGTGCCGGGCAGGTGGCCGGCCGCGAACGACGCGCGGTCGCGCAGGTCGACGACCCACGTCCCCGAGAGCACCGCGTCGGTCACCTCGTCGGCCGTGACCGGGCGTGCCGGCCGGGGGAGTGCCCGACCGGCGCCGGCCAGGTTGAGCGGGGCCATGTGGTCGTAGTACGACGGCACCGGTCCGTAGCCGGCGACGAGGTCGGCGACGAACTGGTCGACCGGGGTGGTCAGCACCGGGTTCGTGGTGAGCTGGGCGCCGATGGTGACCGGACCCTCGGACGGCGCGGTGACGGTCCCGGAGCAGAAGCTGCCGAAGCCGTGGGTCGGGAGCAGCAGGGTCCCGGGGTCGAGGGCGCCGAGCAGCTGCGCGCTGGACCACTGCTGGCGCGCGAGCTCCTCGGTGAGCCGGTCGTCGACGAGGTCGGTGCGCCCGACCGTGTCGTGCAGGAGGCTGCCGCCGCTGAGCAGGGCGGCCGGGCCGGCGGGCTCGTCGTGCTGGCGGACCAGGAACGACTGGTGGTGGCGCGTGTGTCCGGGGGTGGCGAGCACCGCGACCCGCAGGCGGCCGACCGGGATGACGTCGCCGTCGCGCACGCCGACCCGCTCGAACGACACCGGCTCGTCGGCCGAGACCAGGTAGTCGGCGCCCATCCTGCGAGCCAGCCCGAGCGCGCCCGAGACGTAGTCGTTGTGGATGTGGGTGTCCGCGACGGCGGCGATCTCGACGCCGGCGGCGTCGGCGGCCGCCTCGACGAACCCCGTGTCCCGCGGCGGGTCGACCACCAGGGCCTGCTGGCCGTCGTGCACCAGGTGGCACCGGTTGCCGAGCTCGGGGATCTCGAGGGGGACGACCTGCATCTGCCGCTCCTGTTAGTTGTTAAAGTCGACCAAACTAGTACGGTTATATCACGATCGAGTCTCGCTGCAGGTCGGCTAGGTTGCTGGCGTGATCCGTCGCTCCCTGGCTCTCGCCGTCGCCACCGGCCTCATCGCGGCGCCGCTGGTGTCCTCCCAGCCGGCCTCCGGTCGAGCCGAGGATCCGCGCGGCGCCTCGGGGATCGGCGACCCCTACTTCCCGCTCGACGGGAACGGCGGCATCGACGTGCAGTCGTACGACGTCCACGACCGCTACCAGTTCGGCGAGCGCCGCCTCTCGGGCTGGACCCGGATCATGCTGCGGCCCACCGCGGACCTGGCCGGGTTCAACCTCGACCTGCTGCTGCCCGTGCAGTCGGTGCGGATCGACGGCGACGAGGTCGACTTCGAGCACAGCGGACACGAGCTGGAGATCAGCGCCCCCGTCGCCGAGGGCGAGCTCGTCAACGTCGTCGTGAAGTACGCCGGCTTCCCCGGCCGCTACTCGTACGCCGGCGAGAGCAACTGGCTGGCGAACCGCCACGAGGTCGTCGCGATGAACCAGCCGCACATGGCGCCGTGGTGGTTCCCGGCCAATGACCACCCGCTCGACCGGGCGGCCATCAAGATCGCGATCACCGCCCCCAAGGGCAAGCAGGTCATCGCCAACGGCAACCGGGTCGCGCGCACGGTGCACGGCAGGCTGGCCACCACGACCTGGCTCCCGGACGAGCCGATGGTGCCGTACCTCGCGTTCTTCGCGGCGGGCGAGTTCGCCGTCGCCAAGGGCGCCGACCACGGCCACCCGTGGGTCGTCGCCGTCTCCAAGCGGCTGTCGCCGGACCTGCGCGAGCACGGGATGTCGCTGCTGAAGAAGTCCGCGAAGTACACCGCCTGGATCGAGGACGTCCTCGGCGCGGACTACCCGTTCTCCACCACCGGCGGCGTCGCGACCAGCCTCGAGCCCGGGTTCGCGCTGGAGAACCAGACGCGGCCGACGTACTCACCCGGCAGCCTGAACACCTCGACGGTGATCCACGAGCTCGCGCACCAGTGGTTCGGCGACTCCGTCGCCGTCGAGGGCTGGAAGGACATCTGGCTCAACGAGGGCTTCGCGACGTTCTTCGAGATCTACTACGCCGAGGAGGCCGGCAACCTCACCGGCGACCAGTGGCTGCGCGACCAGTACGACGGGCTCCCGGCCAACAGCGACTTCTGGGACCACGAGGTCGCGGACCCCTGCCCGACGTACGAGAACTGCGTGAGCAGCATCTTCGCGTGGTGGGTCTACAACCGCGGCGGCATGGCCCTGCAGGCGCTGCGCAACGTGATCGGCGACGACGACTTCTTCGAGGTCCTGCGCACCTGGGTGACCGACCGCGAGGGTGGCAACGGCACGACGTCGCAGTTCGAGGCGCTGGCCGAGGAGGTCAGCGGACAGGACCTCGACGCGTTCTTCGACGCGTGGCTGCACGACATGCAGAAGCCGGCGGACACCGTCGCGAACGGCCTCGGCTGAGCGAGCTCGGACCGTTTTGAGCCGGGCCGGCCGGGGAAGGTTCCGGCCACGGCCGAACCCCTGTTGGGCCGATCCACCTGGTGCGACGGAGGCTCTGATGCGGCGTGGGATTGCGGTTCTGTTGGTCCTGTCGTCCATGACGGTGGTCACGGCCACCTCGGTCGAGCAGGCCGTCGCCGACGGCCCCGACCTCTGTGTGTACGGGGAGAAGTACAAGAAGAAGGCGACGACGAAGTTCGAACCCGGGCCCGCGGCGTTCACCCTGGCCATCGACAACCGCGGCAATCCTCAGGCCCAGATCGAGACGTGGAACGTAAGCCAGACGCGGACCGTCACGCACGGCCGGAAGAAGACCGGGAGTGTCGCCAGCTCGGTCTCGGCAGGGCTGAAGGGGATCGCCGAGGCCAAGGTCGACGCCACGTTCAGCCGGGAGCGGAGCACGGAGCGCTCGGTCAGCGTGACCGTCACGACGAGCTCGCAGCGGACCTTCCCCGCCGACACGTTCAGCAGCTGGACGAGGGGCATCTACACCGTCACGGCGAAGGCGGTCCACCTGTGCTGGAAGCCGAGCCACCAGAAGTGGGTGACGGTCGGCACCGACGTGCAGAAGTGGCCGGTGATGAACGCCTGGAAGTTCAAGGTCATTCGGCGAGGCTGACCTCAGCCGAGCAGGGGACTGACGAGCTTCGCGGCCAGGCTGGGCAGCCGGGTCAGGCTCTCCTCGGCGTCCGCGATCGTCATCACGCGCAGGCCCGCGTTGATGCCCAGCCAGCGGAACGGCTCCCGCTCCCACGCGGGGGAGCGGTGCCCGACCCATGGCAGCGTTGTGAGCTCCGTGTCGCGGCCGAGGACCAGGTCGCGCAGGGTGCGGCCGGCGAGGTTCGTCGTGCTCACGCCGTCGCCGACGTACCCGCCCGCCCAGCCGAGCCCGGTCGTGCGGTCGAGGCCGACCGACGCGCACCAGTCGCGCGGGATGCCGAGCGCGCCGCCCCAGGCGTGTGAGACGCGGGTGCCCGCGAGCACCGGGAACAGGTCGGTCAGCGTCGCGTACAGCCGGGCGAACACCTTCTCGTCGCGGTCGAACTCCGGCCGGATCCGTGAGCCGAAGTGGTACGGCGCCCCGCGCCCGCCGAAGACCAGGCGGTCGTCGGCGGTGCGCTGGCCGTAGACGATCAGGTGCCGGTGGTCGGTGAACGTCTCACGGCGGGCGAGCCCGATCTCCTCCCACGTCGACGCAGGCAGCGGCTCGGTCGCGATGATCAGCGAGTAGACCGGGACGACGACCCGGGACTGCCCGCTCAGGCTCGGCGTGTAGCCCTCGGTCGCGCGGATCACGGTCGCCGCTCGTACGTCGCCGTTCGCGGTGTGCGCCCGGCCCGGTCGGATCGCGCGCACCGGGCTGCGCTCGTGGATCGTGACGCCGCGCCGCTCCACCACGTCGGCGAGCCCGCGGACCAGTCGCGCCGGGTGGATCGCCGCGCAGTCCGGGGTGTACGTCGCTCCGACGGTCCGGCTGCCGCGCAGCAACGCGGTCGCCTCGGTGCGGTCGAGCAGCCGGACGTCGTCCTCGCCGCGGTCCCACTCGCGGGCGTGCGCGACCTCGGCGCGAGCGCGGCGGAGCTGGGCGCGGCTGCGGGCCAGCGTGATGGTGCCGCCCTTGGCGATGTCGGCGTCGATGCCCTCGGCCGCCGCGACCCGGATGACCTCGTCGACGGTCTCGCGCATCGCCCGGTGCTGGGCGATCGCGCCGTCGCGGTCGGCCATCTCGGCGAGCGTCCCGGCCGAGGCCGGGAACAGCGCCGAGCACCAGCCGCCGTTCCGGCCGGACGCGCCGTACCCGGCGGTCTCGGCCTCGAGCACCACGATCTTCAGGCTCGGGTCGGCCTCGGCGAGGTAGTACGCCGTCCAGAGGCCGGTGAACCCGGCGCCGACGATCGCGACGTCCGCGTCGACGTCGCCGGACAGCGCGGGTCGCGGCGTCCAGCCGGTGTCGACGGTGTCGTGCCAGAGGGAGAGCCGCTCCCAGTGCGGATCGGTCCCGGAGATCAGCGCACTCCCCACGAGTAGGTCTGCTTGCGCAGCCGGAGGTACATGAACGTCTCGGTCGAGGTGACGTTCTCGATCGTGCGGATCTGCCCGGAGATCAGCTCGAGCAGGTGCTCGTCGCTCTCGCACACGACCTCGACGAGCAGGTCGTAGGAGCCGGCGGTGACCACGACGTAGTCGACCTCCTCGAGCTCCGCGATCGCGTCGGCGACCGGCTCGAGCGGGCCGCTCACGCGGACGCCGACCATCGCCTGCCGGGCGAAGCCGAGCTCGAGCGGGTCGGTCACCGCGACGACCTGCATGACGCCGCCCTCGATCAACCGCTGGACCCGTTGGCGGACCGCCGCCTCGGAGAGACCGACCACCTTGCCGATCGCGGCGTACGAACGGCGCCCGTCCTGCTGGAGCTGTTCGATGATCGCCTTGGACACGTCGTCGAGCTGAACGGCGTTGCGCACGGGCTTCCTGACCATGGGAGGCATCGTATACAAGCGATTTCGTTGCGAGAACGTTTCCAATCGACGGGATCGCTTGTTCAGGTCCCCCATGCATGGCACGATCCGAGCAATCGAGCCCGAACGTTCTGAGGGGAGCCGCATGCCGTCGGAGTCATCTGGTCGCCGCGGCGGCGTGTCGCGCCGGACGCTGCTGAAGGGAGGCGGCGTCGTGGCCTTCGGCGGGCTGAGCCTCGCCGCGCTCCAGCTCCCGTTCTTCGAGGTCCAGGGCGCCCAGCAGGATCCGAAGCTCTGCACCGCGCCGGACGTCTCGGCCGAGGAGATGCAGCTGATCATCTCCAACTGGCCGGGCTACATCGACCCGCGCAAGAACCCGAACGGCACCTTCCAGACGTTCCAGACCCAGACCGGGATCACCGTCGCGTACTCCGATGACGTCAACGACAACGCGGAGTTCTACGCGAAGGTCCGCAACCAGCTCGGTGCCTGCGAGCCGATCGACCGCGACATGATCATGCTGACGGACTGGATGGCGGCGCGGATGATCGGCCTGGGCTGGATCCAGCCGCTCGACAAGGCCAACGTCCCGAACCTGCACGCCAACCTGATCGAGCCGCTGCGCGGCCGGCAGTGGGACCTCGACCTGGAGTTCCACGCGCCGTGGCAGAGCGGCCTGACCGGCATCGCCTACAACGCCGGCAAGACCGGCGAGGTGCGCAGCTTCGAGGAGCTGATCACCCGCGAGGACCTCAAGGGCCGGATCACGCTGCTCTCGGAGATGCGCGACACGATGGCCTTCATGCTCCGGATCGTCGGCGCGAACCCGGACAAGTTCACCGATGCCGAGTGGGAGAACGCCATCGACCGGCTCCAGCAGGTCGTCAGTGCCGGTCAGGTACGCGCGTTCACCGGCAACGAGTACATGCAGGACCTGGCGGCCGGCAACATCGTCGCCTGCGAGGCCTGGTCGGGCGACGTGATCCAGCTGCAGCTCGACAACCCGGACATCAAGTTCGTGGTGCCCGAGGAGGGGCTGTCGCTCTGGAGCGACAACATGATCGTCCCGAACCTCGCGACCCACCAGGCGAACGCCGAGCAGTGGATCAACTACTACTACGACCCGGCCGTCGCGGCGAAGCTCGCCGCCTGGGTGAACTACATCTGTCCCGTCGAGGGTGCCCGGGAGGAGATGGAGAAGATCGATCCGTCGCTGGCCGAGAACCCGTTGATCTTCCCCGACGAGGAGATGCTCGCGAGCACGTTCGACTTCATGCCGCTGGACGACCAGCAGCAGGTTCGCTACGAAGGAGACTGGTCCGATGTCACAGGTGGCTGAGACCTCCGGCGCGCCCGCCGCGCCCGCCCCGGACGCGTCGTACGACGGGTTGCGGCTGCGCAACCTGACCAAGTCGTTCGGGGCGTTCACCGCCGTCGACGACCTCGACCTCGACGTGCCGCGAGGATCGTTCTTCGCACTGCTCGGCCCGTCCGGGTGCGGCAAGACCACGACCCTGCGGATGGTGGCCGGGCTCGAGACGCCGACGTCCGGGTCGATCACGCTGGCCGGCCAGGACATCACGTACGCCAAGCCGTACAAGCGGCCCGTCAACACCGTGTTCCAGAGCTACGCGCTGTTCCCGCACCTCGACATCCACGAGAACGTCGCGTTCGGCCTCAAGCGCCGCAAGGCCAAGGAGGTCGACGCGCAGGTCAAGGAGATGCTCGACCTGGTCGAGCTCGGCGTGCAGGCGCGCAAGCGGCCGACCCAGCTCTCCGGTGGTCAGCAGCAGCGCGTCGCGCTGGCCCGGGCGCTGATCAACAAGCCCGAGGTGCTGCTGCTCGACGAGCCGCTCGGCGCGCTCGACCTGAAGCTGCGTCGCTCGATGCAGATCGAGCTCAAGCGCATCCAGGTCGACGTCGGCCTGACCTTCATCCACGTCACCCACGACCAGGAGGAGGCCATGACCATGGCCGACACGGTCGCGGTGATGAACCAGGGCGTCATCGAGCAGATGGGCAGCCCCGCGGACCTGTACGAGAACCCGCGCAGCACGTTCGTCGCGAACTTCCTCGGCCAGTCGAACCTCATCGAGGGCCGGATCACCAACCGCGCCGCGGACCTCGTCACCGTCGACATGCAGGGCATCGGCGTCTCGATCCCGGCCGACCGGGCGCACGCCGACGGCGACATGGGCTGGGTGGGGATCCGGCCGGAGAAGGTGCTGATCGGGGAGCCCGGCGCGACGCTCGACGCACCGGGCAACACCATCCCCGGCGGCGTGATCAGCGACGTCAGCTTCGTCGGCGTCAGCACGCAGTACCTCGTCCGGATGCCCTGGGGCCAGGAGATCCAGGTGTTCGCGCAGAACACCGGACGCACCCGGCTGTTCGCCCAGGGGGAGTCGGTCGAGCTGTCCTGGCGGCCG
This sequence comes from Nocardioides sp. SR21, assembly GCF_022761125.1. GTDB lineage: Bacteria > Actinomycetota > Actinomycetes > Propionibacteriales > Nocardioidaceae > Nocardioides. The sequence goes on from NZ_JAKWJR010000002.1 coordinate 470,937, forward strand.
GAGTACGCGTTCCTCCTCGACCACGCGCAGGACGCCACCGCGGGCGCCCAGAAGGACGACGCGTGACCCGGCGCACGGGTGGCCTCGGCTACCTCCTGCTCGCCCCGGCCGCCCTGTGGCTGGTGCTCTTCTTCGTCGTCCCGTTCTACTCGCTCGTCGCCACCAGCCTGTTCGACCCGGCCGGGTCGGACTTCCGCGGCTACGAGATGACCTACCACTGGCAGAACTACACGGATGCCGTGCAGGAGTACTGGCGGCCGATGCTCCGGTCGCTCTGGTACGGCGCGCTCGCGACGTTCTTCTGCCTGATCCTGGGCTACGTGCTGGCCTACGCGATCGCGTTCAAGGCGGGCCGTTGGAAGAACCTGATGCTGGTGCTGGTCATCGCGCCGTTCTTCACGAGCTTCCTGGTCCGCACGCTGTCGTGGAAGCTGATCCTGGCCGACGACGGCTGGATCGTCGACACGCTCCAGACGCTGCACCTGCTCGGTGAGGACGGGCGCCTGCTCGTGACGCCGTTCGCCGTCGTGATGGGTCTGACCTACAACTTCCTGCCGTTCATGGTGCTGCCGCTCTACGCGAGCATCGACAAGATCGACCACCGCCTGATCGAGGCCGCGGGGGACCTGTACGCCAACCCGGTCGTCGGGTTCTTCAAGGTCACCTGGCCGCTGTCGCTCCCCGGCGTCATCTCGGGGACGCTGCTGACGTTCATCCCCGCGTCCGGTGACTACATCAACGCCCAGCTGCTGGGCGGCCCGAACCAACGGATGGTCGGTGGCGTGATCCAGAGCCTGTTCACCGACGCCAACGACTACCCGACGGCGGCCGCGCTGTCGGTGATCATGATGGTCGGGATCGTGGCGATGGTCTTGGTCTACGTACGACGCGCCGGGACGGAGGAGCTGCTCTGATGCGCTGGATCCGCAACAACCTCGTGCTCCTGCTCGGCATCGCCGTGCTCATCTACACGTTCATCCCGATCGCGATCGTGATCCTGATGAGCTTCAACGACCCGAACAGCCGACTGATCTACAGCTTCGACGGCTTCACGCTGTACAACTGGCAGAACCCGTGCGAGCCCGACGGCATGTGCGGCGCGCTGTGGACCAGCATCAAGGTCGGCTTCCTCGCGACGCTGTTCTCCACGATCCTCGGGACGCTCGCGGCCTTCGCGCTGGTGCGGCACGACTTCCAGGGCCGCTCGTCGTCGAACCTGCTGATCTTCATGCCGATGGCGGCACCCGAGATTGTGATGGGCTCCTCGCTGCTGGCGCTGTTCGTCGCCGCGGGCTTCGCCGGCCAGCTCGGCTTCTGGACGATCCTCATCGCGCACATCATGTTCTGCCTGTCGTTCGTCGTCGTGACCGTCCGGGCCCGCCTGGCCGGCCTCGACGACAACCTCGAGCAGGCGGCGATGGATCTCTACGCGACACCGAGCCAGACGTTCTGGCGGGTCACCTTCCCGCTGGTCTTCCCCGGCATCCTCGGTGCGGCGCTGCTCAGCTTCTCGCTGTCGTTCGACGACTTCATCATCACGAACCTCAACGCCGGCAACACCACGACGTTCCCGATGTTCGTCTGGGGCGCCGCCCAGCGCGGCGTGCCGATGCAGGTCAACGTCGTCGGCACCCTGATGTTCATGATCGCGATCCTCATCGTCGTCGGTGGCGAGGTCACCTCACGCCGCCGCAACGCCAAGCTGGCCTGAGCGCGACTCCTTGCACCTTCGGTGGTCGAGTAGCGAGCGCCAGCGAGCGTATCGAGACCACGGCTCCTTCGACGCTCGCGCGACTCCTCACACCTTCGGTGGTCGAGTAGCGAGCGCCAGCGAGCGTATCGAGACCACGGCTGGGTCGTCGACGCTCGCGCGGCTTCTCGCTCGTTCGGTGGTCGAGTAGCGAGCGCCAGCGAGCGTATCGAGACCACGCTGGGTCGTCGTCGTTCGCGCGGCTTCTCGCTCGTTCGGTGGTCGAGTAGCGAGCGCCAGCGAGCGTATCGAGACCACGCTGGGTCGTCGTCGTTCGCGCGGCTTCTCGCTCGTTCGGTGGTCGAGTAGCGAGCGCCAGCGAGCGTATCGAGACCACGCTGGGTCGTCGTCGTTCGCGCGGCTTCTCGCTCGTTCGGTGGTCGAGTAGCGAGCGCCAGCGAGCGCCAGCGAGCGTATCGAGACCACGGCTGGGTCTCGTCGCTCGCGCGGTTATTCGCACCTTCGGTGGTCGAGTAGCGAGCGTATCGAGACCACGGCCGGGTCTCGATACGCCGGTCGCGAGCTCCTTCGTCGCTCGCGCGGCTACTCGACCTGGCTGCTGGGTCCCCGTCCTCGCCTGCTCGGACGGGGGCAGCTCAGGCTGCTGGGTCCCCGTCCTCGCAAGCTCGGACGGGGGCAGCTCAGGCTGCTGGGTCCCCGTCCTCGCAAGCTCGGACGGGGGCAGCTCAGAGCATCTGGCCGGCCTTCTCCAGGACGGTGCGCAGGATCTGCTCCATCTCGTCGAAGTGCTGCTGGTCGCAGATCAGCGGGGGCGAGAGCTGGATGACCGGGTCGCCGCGGTCGTCGGCGCGGCAGTAGAGGCCCTCGGCGTAGAGCTGCTTGGAGACGAAGCCGAAGAGGATGCGCTCGCACTCCTCGTCGTTGAAGGTCTCGCGGGTGTTCTTGTCCTTCACGAGCTCGATGCCGTAGAAGTACCCGTCGCCGCGGACGTCGCCGACGATCGGCAGGTCACGCAGCTTCTCGAGGGTGGCACGGAAGGCGCCCTCGTTGCCGCGGACGTTCTCGAGGACCTTCTCCTCCTCGAAGATCTCGAGGTTCTTCAGCGCGACCGCGGTCGAGACCGGGTGGCCGCCGAAGGTGTAGCCGTGGGCGAACATCGCGCCGTCCTCGAGGAACGGCTCCATCAGCTTGTCGGAGGCGATCATCGCGCCGAGCGGGGCGTAGCCCGACGTGATGCCCTTGGCGCAGGTGATCATGTCGGGCTGGTAGCCGTAGCGCTCCGCGCCGAACATGTGGCCGAGGCGGCCGAAGGCGCAGATGACCTCGTCGGAGACCAGCAGCACGTCGTACTCGTCGCAGATCTCGCGGACCCGCTGGAAGTATCCGGGCGGCGGCGGGAAGCAGCCGCCGGCGTTCTGCACCGGCTCGAGGAAGACCGCGGCGACGGTGTCGGGGCCCTCGTTCTCGATGGCGACCGCGATCTGGTCGGCGGCCCAGCGGCCGAACGCCTCGGGGTCGTCGCCGTGGATGGGGGCGCGGTAGATGTTGGTGTTCGCGGCCCGGAACGTCGAGGGCACCAGCGGCTCGAACTGCTGCTTGAGCGGCGGGAGGCCAGTGATCGACAGCGCGCCCTGGGTGGTGCCGTGGTAGGCGATCTGGCGGCTGATCACCTTGTGCTTCATGGGCTTGCCGGTGAGCTTGAAGTAGTTCTTGGCGAGCTTCCACGCGGTCTCGACGGACTCGCCGCCGCCGCTGGAGAAGAAGATCCGGTTCAGGTCGCCGGGCGCGTACGACGCGATCTTCTCGGCGAGCTGGATCGCGGACGGGTGCGCGTAGGACCACAGCGGGTGGAACGCGAGCTCCTTCGCCTGGGCGGCGGCCGCCTCGGCGAGCTCGGTGCGCCCGTGCCCGAGCTGCGACACGAACAGCCCGGCGAGGCCGTCGAGGTACCTCTTCCCGGCCGCGTCGTAGATGTAGGCGCCCTCGCCGCGCACGATGATCGGCACGTCCGAGTCGGCGTACGACGAGTGCCGCGTGAAGTGCATCCAGAGGTGGTCCTTGGCGGCGCGCTGGAGGTGGTCGTAGTCCGGGTACATGGCATCCATGGTGCGTGGTCGACCAGCCCCGAAGCAAGTGAATCCGTCGTCGAAGCATGTGATTTGCGCGGATTCCGAAGCAAATCCCCGTGATAGGAATTGCCCATGACCCGCTACGGCCCGCAGTTCGGCCCGGACATCACCTTCCTCGGCGTGGACCGGGTCGACCTCGACGACGCGGCCGCGCTGGCGACCGCGGACGTGGTGGTCGTCGGTGCGCCGTTCGACGGGGGTACGTCGCACCGCCCCGGCACCCGCTTCGGGCCGATGGCGATCCGGCAGACGGACTACCTGCCGCACGACGGCTCGCGCCCGCACCTCGCGCTGCGCGTCGACGCGCTGCAGGACCTGAAGGTCCTCGACGCGGGCGACGTCGAGATGCCGCCCGGCCACATCGAGCGGTCGCTGGGCAACCTCGAGGAGGCGGTGTACGCCGTCGCCAGCGCGGGCGCCGTACCGCTGGTCCTCGGAGGCGACCACTCGATCGCGTTCGCCGACGCGAAGGGGCTCGCCCGCCACGTCGGTTTCGGCAAGGTCTCGATGATCCACTTCGACGCGCACGCCGACACGGGCGACATCGAGTTCGGCTCCCTGTGGGGGCACGGTCAGCCGATGCGCCGGCTGATCGAGTCCGGCGCGCTGCGCGGCGACCGGTTCCTGCAGCTGGGGCTGCGCGGCTACTGGCCCGGCCCCGAGACGCTCGGCTGGATGGCCGAGCAGAACATGCGGTCCTTCGAGATGGCCGAGATCGGCAAGCGCGGCCTGGGCGCGTGCCTCGACGAGGCGTTCGAGATCGCGCTCGACGAGTGCGACGCGGTGTTCCTCTCCGTCGACATCGACGTGTGCGACCCCGGCCACGCGCCCGGCACGGGGACGCCCGAGCCGGGTGGGCTCTCGGCGCGCGAGCTCCTCGACGCTGTACGCCGCATCTGCATGGAGCTGCCGGTGGCGGGGATCGACGTGGTCGAGGTGTCGCCGCCGTACGACCACGCGGAGATCACCGCGTTCCTCGCCAACCGCGTGTGCCTGGAGGCCCTGTCCGGCCTGGCCGTCCGCAAGCACGGCATCAGCCACGACCCGGCCGGCCCGCTGCTGGAAGGCCGGACGCGGTGAGCAGGGTTCTCCGTGCGGCCGCGGCCTTCGACGGCCACCGGCACCTCGGCCCGACCGAGATCACGGTCGAGGACGGCCGGATCACGGCGGTCCGACCGTCGAGCGGTCCCGCCGACGTCGCGTTCGTGTCGCCCGGCTTCACGGACGCCCACGTGCACCCGATCCAGGGCGGGCTCGAGCGGCTGCGCTGCGACCTGTCCGAGGTCGACACCCGGGAGGAGTACCTCGCGCACGTCAAGGCGTACGCCGACGCGCACCCGGACCGCGAGTGGATCCTCGGCGGCGGCTGGGCGATGCCGGCGTTCCCGGGCGGCAACCCGACGGCAGCCGACCTCGACGCCGTGACCGGTGGCCGGCCGGCGTTCCTGCCGAACCGCGACCACCACGGCGCGTGGGTGAACAGCAGGGCGCTGGCGATCGCCGGGATCGACGAGCACACCCCGGACCCGCCCGACGGCCGGATCGAGCGCGACGCGGAGGGCCGCCCGAGCGGCACCCTGCACGAGGGCGCGACCTCGCTGGTCTCGCGCTTCATCCCGCGCACGAAGGGCGACGAGTACTACGCCGCCCTGCTCGCCGGTCAGTCCTACCTGCACTCCGTCGGCGTCACGTCGTGGCAGGACGCGATCGTCGGCGCCTACTCCGGCATGGACGACCCGGCGTCGACGTACACGACCGCGGCGGCGAACGGCGACCTGACGTCGTACGTCGTCGGCGCACTGTGGTGGGAGCGCCGGCTCGGCGTGGAGCAGGTCGCGGACCTGGTCGGGCGGCGCGCGACCATGAGCGGCGGGCGGTTCCAGGCCACCAGCGTCAAGATCATGCAGGACGGCGTGGCCGAGAACGGCACGGCCTCGATGCTGCTGCCGTACCTCGACAAGTGCGGACACCCGACCGACAACTCCGGCCACTCGTTCCTGACCGCCGCGGCGATCCGCGACGCGATCCAGGCACTCGATGCCGCTGACTTCCAGGTCCATGTGCACTGCATCGGGGACCGCGGGACCCGCGAGGCGCTCGACGCGTTCGAGGGGACCGACCCGGCGCTGCGCCACCACATCGCGCACCTGCAGCTGATCCACCCCGACGACGTACGCCGGTTCGCGGATCTCGGGGTCGCGGCCAACATGCAGATGCTGTGGGCCTGCCTCGACGACCAGATGGTCGAGCTGACGATCCCGTTCCTGGGGGAGGAGCGGAGCCGGTGGCAGTACCCGTTCGGCGACCTCCACCGGGCCGGCGCCCGGCTGGTCGGCGGCAGCGACTGGCCGGTCAGCACGCCCGATCCGCTCCAGGCGATCCAGGTCGGCGTGACCCGTCGTGACCCCGAGAGCGACCGCGATGCGTTCCTCCCCGAGCAGGCGCTCGACCTGGAGACCGCCTGGGCGGCGTACACCTCGGGGTCGGCGTGGGCGAACGGCCGGGACGACGCCGGGGTGCTCCGAGAAGGCGCCGTCGCGGACCTGGTCGTGCTCGACCGGGACCCGTTCGACGGGCCGGTGGAGGAGGTCGTCGGGGCGCGGGTGACGTCGTCCTGGATCGAGGGAACCCCCGTCTACGAGGTCTGAATCAACGAAATCCGCATGAAAAGCCGGGTTGGCCCTACAGATTCCGTTGCCGGGCCTCTAGGCTCGCCGACATGGCCGACCAGACCTTCAAGAACGTCATCAACGGTGAGCTCGTCGACAGCGTGTCCGGGGAGCGCTACGACGTCATCGACCCGACCAACGGCGAGGTGTACGCGCACGCGCCCAAGTCCGGCGCCGAGGACGTCGACCGCGCGTACGGCGCGGCCGCGACGGCGTTCGAGTCGTGGGGCCGGACGACCCCGCAGGAGCGCGCCACCGCGCTGCTCAAGATCGCGGACGCGATCGACGCCCGCGCCGACGAGATCACCGCGGTCGAGTGCAAGGACACCGGCAAGCCGATCGGCCTGACCGCGTCGGAGGAGCTGCCGCCGAGCTCGGACCACTTCCGCTTCTTCGCCGGCGCAGCGCGCGTGCTCGAGGGCAAGTCCGCCGGCGAGTACATGAGCGACCACACGTCGTGGATCCGGCGCGAGCCGATCGGCGTGATCGGCCAGGTGACGCCCTGGAACTACCCGCTGATGATGATGATCTGGAAGATCGCCCCGGCGCTCGCGGCGGGCAACACCGTCGTGCTCAAGCCGAGCGACACCACGCCCGCCTCGTCGGCGCTGCTGGCCGAGATCTGCCAGGAGTTCCTGCCGCCGGGCGTGCTCAACGTGGTCGCCGGCGACCGCGACACCGGCCGCGCCCTGATCGCCCACAAGACCCCGCAGATGGTGTCGATCACCGGCTCCGTCCGCGCCGGCATGGAGGTCGCGGGCTCCGCGGCCGCCGACCTGAAGAAGGTCCACCTCGAGCTCGGCGGCAAGGCCCCGGTGATCGTCTTCGACGACGCCGATGTCGAGAAGGCCGCCGCCGCGATCGCCGAGGCCGGCTACTTCAACGCCGGCCAGGACTGCACCGCGGCCACCCGCGTCCTCGCCGGCCCCGGCGTGCACGGCGACTTCGTCGCGGCGCTCACCGAGGCCGCGAAGGGCATCAAGACCGGCATGCCCGACGACGAGGACGTCCTGTACGGCGCCCTCAACAACGTCAACCAGCTCGAGCGGGTCACCGGCATGGTCGACCGGCTGCCGGACCACGCGACCCTCGAGACCGGCGGCAAGCGCCAGGGCAGCAGCGGGTACTTCTACGAGCCCACCGTGCTGTCCGGCCTCAAGCAGGACGACGAGCAGATCCAGCAGGAGATCTTCGGCCCGGTCATCACCGTGCAGAAGTTCAGCGACGAGGCCGAGGCGCTGCGCTGGGCCAACGGCGTGGAGTACGGCCTGGCCTCCAGCGTCTGGACCAAGGACCACGGCCGCGCGATGCGGATGTCCAAGAACCTCGACTTCGGTGTCGTCTGGATCAACACCCACATCCCGTTCATCAGCGAGATGCCGCACGGTGGCTTCAAGCACTCCGGCTACGGCAAGGACCTCTCCATGTACGGGCTCGAGGACTACACGCGCCTCAAGCACGTCATGAGCTACATCGGGGAGTAGGCGCCCGCGGTGGTCGAGCAGCGAGCGCCAGCGAGCGTCGTCGAGACCCCCGCACCCGACCGCCTGCCTTGGCTGCGGGGGTCTCGACGAGCTCGACCAACGAAAGAGGCACCATGAGGATCCTGCTTGTCGGCGCCGGTGGCGTCGGATCGGCCTTCGCCGCCATCGCCGCCCGCCGCGACTTCTTCGAGACCATCGTGGTCGCGGACTACTCGCTCGAGCGGGCGGACAAGGCGGCCGCCGCCGACGGCCGGTACGTCGCCGCCCAGATCGATGCGTCGTCCGAGGAGGCCGTCGCGGCGCTGTGCCGCGAGCACGGCATCACGCACGTGATGAACGCCGTCGACCCCGTGTTCAACATGCCGATCTTCAACGGTGCGTACGCCGCGGGCGCGGACTACCTCGACATGGCGATGTCGCTGTCGAAGCCGCACCCGACCGCGCCGTACGAGAAGACCGGCGTGAAGCTCGGTGACGAGCAGTTCGCGGTGGCGGGGGAGTGGGAGAACTCCGGCCGGCTGGCGCTGGTCGGCATCGGCGTCGAGCCGGGGCTGTCGGACGTGTTCGCGCGGTACGCCGCCGACCACCTGTTCAGCGAGATCGACGAGCTCGGCACCCGCGACGGCGCCAACCTCGTCGTCACCGACGACGACGGGAACGAGATCTTCGCGCCGTCGTTCTCGATGTGGACCACGATCGAGGAGTGCCTCAACCCGCCGGTGATCTGGCAGGACGGCGACTGGCACACGACGCCGCCGTTCAGTGAGCCGGAGGTGTTCGACTTCCCCGAGGGCATCGGGCCGGTCGAGTGCGTGAACGTCGAGCACGAGGAGGTGCTCCTGATGCCGCGCTGGGTCGACTGCAAGCGCGCGACGTTCAAGTACGGCCTCGGCGACGAGTTCATCAACATCCTCAAGGTGCTGCACACCCTCGGCCTGGACTCCACCGAGAAGGTGCGGGTCAAGGGCGTCGAGGTGTCGCCACGCGATGTCGTCGCCGCCGTGCTGCCGGACCCGGCGACCGTCGGGCCGCGGATGAAGGGCAAGACCTGCGCCGGGCTGTGGGTCACCGGCAAGGGCAAGGACGGCGCCGAGCGGTCGACGTACCTCTACCACGTGGTCGACAACGAGTGGACCATGCAGGAGTACGGCCACCAGTGCGTGGTGTGGCAGACCGCGATCAACCCCGTCGTCGCGCTGGAGCTGCTCGCTCGGGGGACCTGGCAGGGCGCGGGCGTGCTCGGCCCGGAGGCGTTCGACGCCGTGCCGTTCCTCGACCTGCTCACGGAGTACGGCAGCCCGTGGGGGATCAAGGAGCTCTGACTCAGGTCCTCCTCGGAGGTGCCGATGGGCATACGTGCCCATTTCTCCGCTGAGCCTGCGCAGCCGGTGGCCGTCATGGCTCCCTCGCGGTGGGTCGCTGCCCGATGCCGCGTGGCGGACGAGGCACCGCGCGGTCATGGCGCTGTTGTGGCTGCACGTGGTGCTGATCCCGGTGTACGCCGTCTACCGCGGCAACTCGCTCGGGCACGCCTGGGTCGAGATGGCACCGGTCCTGATGGCTGCGCTGGTCGCCGGATTCATGCGGCTCGGCCGCGTCGCGTCGGCCTCGGTCGCCGCGGCCGGCCTGGTGATCTGCTCGGGCGTGATCGTGCACCTCTCCGGCGGCATGATCGAGGCGCACTTCCACTTCTTCGTGATGATCCCGGTGATCGCGATGTACGAGGCGTGGGCGCCGTTCACGATCGCGGTGGGCTACGTGCTGGTCCACCACGGCGTGATGGGCACCCTGAACTCGCACGCCGTCTACAACCACCCGGCGGCGCGCGACCAGCCCTGGCTCTTCGCCGGCGTGCACGCGGGGTTCTTCGCGTTCGCCAGCGCTGCCTGCATCGTCAACTGGTGGCTGCACGAGAAGGCGCGCGAGTCGTCGCAGTCGCAGATGGGGCTGCTCAGCACCATCGTCGAGTCGCTGCGTGACGGCCTGGTGGTCATCGACTCGCAGGGCAGGATCCTGCTGCGCAACCCGTCCGGTGTGGAGCTGATGGGTGGGCTGCACGACGACGTCCACGAGGTGAGCGGAACCGATCAGTTCGGGCTCTTCCACACCGACGGGAACCCGATCGCCGAGGACGACCTGCTGCACGTGCGGGCGCTAGCCGAGAACCGCGTGCAGGACCTCGACCTCGTGGTCCGCAACGCCGGCGTGCCGGACGGTCGCGTGCTCAACTTCGTCGCCACGCCGCTGGAGACCTCCGTCGGCGACGCCGACCGCGACGTGGTCGTGGTCTTCCGCGACGTCACCGAGCGGCACCGCACCGAGCAGGCGCTCGCGGACGCGCTCGCGACCGAGCAGGCGGCGAGCGAGCAGCTGCGCGAGCTCGAGCGGGTGAAGTCCGACTTCGTCTCGACCGTCAGCCACGAGCTGCGCACGCCGATCACCAGCATCATCGGCTACCTCGAGGTGCTCGAGGACGGCATGGTCGGTGACCTGGACGAGGCCCAGCGCGGCATCGTCAGTCGCATCGACCGCAACAGCCACCGGCTGCTGCGCCTGGTCGAGGACCTCCTCAAGCTCTCCCAGATCGAGTCGTCGACGCTGCAGATCAACCGGGTGCCCACCGACCTGCGCGACGTCGTCACGGCCTCCCACGACGCCATCGGCTGGATGCTGGAGAACCGCAGCCTGCAGGTCGACGTCGACCTGCCCGACCAGGCCGTCGAGCTGGACGTCGATCCCGACGAGCTCGAGCGGATGCTGGTCAACCTCCTGACGAACGCCGTGAAGTTCACTCCGGACGGCGGCCGGATCGGCCTGGCCCTCGGTGTCGACGACCTCGGCGCGACGCTGTCGGTCTCCGACACCGGCGAGGGCATCCCGGAGTCCGAGCAGAACCGCTTGTTCAGCCGCTTCTACCGCTCCTCGACCGCCACCGAGCAGGCCGTCCAGGGCACCGGCCTCGGGCTCACGATCGTGCAGGCCATCGTCACGCTGCACGGCGGCGCGATCGACGTCGACTCCGGCGCCGACCGCGGGACCACCTTCACGGTCCGCCTGCCGCGGCGTACGGCTAGAACGTCGGCGGGATCCGAACCACTGGCCATCTGACCTCGGCCACCGACGCCCGCGCGGCCTCGAGCCAGGTCTGCTCCGGTGGCCGCACCGTCAGCGTCGCGCCCCGCATCGGGATCCGCCGCACGCGCTGGTCCGGCGTTCCGACCGGCACGGTCAGCGACCCCGTCGCCTTCGTCGCGAACGCCGGCACCACGATCGTGGCGTTCCCGAGCCGGGTGCGGACGACGACGGGAAGGTCGCGGTCGCGCGGCCGGTCGAGGCGCGCTGAGATCGCGACGGTCGTCGGCAGCAGCGGCGACGCCGTGACGTCCGCGTCGTCGACCGACACGACCGGAGGCGGGTCGTCGTCGACGACCTTCACGACCCCGAGGTCCTCGACCCGCTCGTCGACCCGGTCCTGCGGCGCGCGGAACCAGATCCGCGCCTCGCGCTCGCCCGCGGGGATCCGCACCGGTCCGGCGGGAGTCGGGACCCGGGTCGCGCGGGTCGTCGGCCGGTCGAGCCGCACGGTCAGCCGCACCCGGTCGCCCTCGGCCAGCCGCGCGTGCTCGGCGCGCACGGTCGCGCGCGGCACCGGGGGCGTCGGGTTGCCGTCGGCGTCGAGCGCCGCGAAGCAGTAGCCGCGCTCGCGCAGCGCCGCGATCTCGCCGGGCAGCGCCTTCAGCGTGGCGGGGGAGTTGGTGACGCCGTCGTGGTGGAGCACGACGTTCGTGCGGTGCGGACGCACGGCGGTCAGGACGTTCTTCTGGATCTGCTTCGGCGTCAGCCCGGTCCAGTCGCTCGAGTCGACGGTCCAGAGCACCGGCACCAGGCCCTCCTTCGCGATCATCCGCCGGACCCGGTCGTTCACGGCGCCGTACGGCGGCCGCGCCAGGTCGGTCGGCTGCACGCCGGCATCCAGGAGCGCCTGCTGCGTCGCGGCCAGCGCCTCCCGTGCCTCGGCCGGCCTCTGCGCGGTCAGGTCGGCGTGCTCCCAGGTGTGGTTGCCGATGGCGAACCCGGCCCGGTCGACCATCCGCACCAGCTCGGGGTGCGTCTCGACCCGGTTGCCGACCATGAAGAAGGTCGCCGGGACCTCGAGCCGCGTCAGCAGCCGCACCACCTGCGGGGTCACCGTGGCCAGCGGACCGTCGTCGAACGTCAGCGCCACCAGCCCGCGCGAGCACGGCACGACCGGCCGGTCGGGGGCAGCGGTGGCCGGCGCTGCAGGCAGCACGACGGCGGCCACGAGGGCGGCGAGAACGGCGCGGAGCATCACCCGAGTGTGACGTCCGGGGACAACGTCAGGTTGTCAGGGCCCGATGAGCCCGATGAGCCCGATGAGTCCGCGTCCCGGCCGCGGTCTACCGAGGTATGACCGCCACCAATCTCGCCGAGCTGTACGACCTGCCGGTCCTCGAGCTGGCCGCCGTCACGGAGGGCCTGGGCAACGCGCTGTCCCAGGCGCCGGAGTCGGGCGGACCGAACCGGCACAGCTGCTGGCTGACCACGATCAACGCCGACGGCAGCCCGCACGTCACCGGCATCGGGGCCCTGTGGGTGGACGACACCTTCTGGTTCACCACCGGTCGTACGTCGCGCAAGGGCCGCAACCTCGCCCGTGAGCCGCGATGCGCGATCGCGACCGCGACCGCGGCCGCCGACCTGGTGCTGGAGGGCCGGGGCGAGCTCGTCACCGACCCCGGCCTGGTGGCCGCGCGGGCGGCGGCGTGGGCCGCCGAGGGGTGGCCGTGCGAGGTCGACGAGTCGGGCGTCGCCCTGACCGCGCCGTTCAGCGCGCCGTCGGCCGGACCACCGCCCTGGCACGTCTACCGGATCGAGCCGACGTCGATCACCGCGCTCGGGATGAAGGAGCCCGGGGGTGCCACCCGCTGGACCTACTGAAAACGATGCGACGGGTGTCGGTGTCGCGTCATACCGTCTTCCCCAGCCATGACTGCCACTCTCGGAACCGATCGCCCGGTCACCTCAGCTCCTCGTCCGCCCCTCCCTCCCGAGCGGACCGTCACCTGGCGTCGGCTCCGCGGCCCGGTCGCCACGTGGTCGCTGGTCGCCGCCGGCATCGCCGCGATCAGCACCTCCCTCGGGTCGCTGGTCGCGGGTCGCCTCGCTGAGTCCGCCACCTCCGAGCTGGTCGAGCTCCTGGCGCTGCTCGTCATCGGCGCGGCGGTGCTCGACACCGCCGCGCGCACCCTGTGGGCCGGCGTCGTCGACCGCGCCGAGGGCCGGCTCCGCGCCGACCTGCTCGACGCCGCGATGCACCAGCCGCTCGCGGTGCTCACCGAGCAGGCGGTCGGCGAGGTGCTCGACCGCGTCGACGACGACACCCACGAGGTCGGCAGCCTGCTGCGGCAGAGCGGCTGGCAGGCGATCCGCACGGCCCTCGCCGCCGGCCCGCTCTGGATCGTCGCCGGTGTCACGTGGTGGCCGGCGTTCCTGCTGTTCCCGCTCGCGGGGGTCGGTGCGGTCGCGGTCGCGTGGCGGCTGCTCCCGCAGGTCGCCGCCCGCAAGGTCGAGGAGGAGGCGGCCTGGACCGACCATGCCGCCGCCATGGAGGAGGGCGTCGCCGGGCGCGACGACCTGCGCGCCAGCCTGGGCCAGGCACACGTGCTGCGCCGCTGCGTCGAGCTCGCCTCCCTGGTCCACCGCCGGTTCGCCGTGGTGCTCGGTCTCGAGGCGCGGATCGGCCGGCGCACCGGCACGCTGCTGCACGGCGTCCTCGCCGCCACCGCCCTGATCGGGGTCGTGCTGGTCGTCAACGGCCGCCTCGACACCGCGGCGCTGGTGACGCTCTACCTCGTCACCACGATGTTCGTGGGCCAGGTCGACATGCTCGCGCGGCACCTGCCGGACCTGCAGGCCGGCTTCGGCGCCGTGCTCCGGCTGCGCGACCTGCTCGGCTCCGAGCCCGAGCCGGTCGGTGGCGCCGACCTGCCCGAAGGTGCGCTCGAGGTCCAGTTCCGCGACCTCCACTTCGCGTACGTCGAGGGTCGCTTCGCGCTCCAGCACGTCGACCTGCACGTCCCCGCCGGCACGACCTGCGCGCTGGTCGGGCGCACCGGGTCCGGCAAGTCCACGCTGGCGTCGCTGCTGTCCCGTGCCGTCGAGCCCGAGCCCGGATCGGTCTTCCTCGGCGGCGTCGACGTACTCGATCTCGACCTGCAGCAGCTGCGCTCGTCGGTCGGCGTCGTCACCCAGCGCACCGAGATCCTGGCCGGCACGCTCGCCGAGAACATCACGCTCTTCCAGCCGGTCCCGCGCGCCGACGTCGAGGCCGCGGTCACCGAGCTCGGGCTCGACGCCTGGGTCGCCGGCCTGCCCGACGGCCTCGACACCCTCCTCGGCCCGGGCGGCACCACGCTCTCGTCCGGGGAGGAGCAACTGGTCGCGTTCGCCCGGCTGCTCGTGCGCCACGTGCGCGTCGTCGTCCTCGACGAGGCGACCGCACGGATGGACCCGGTCACCGAGGGCCACGTCGTGCGCGCCTCCGAACGGCTGCTCGCCGGACGCACCGGCATCCTCGTCGCCCACCGGCTCTCGACCACCGAGCGGGCCGAGCAGGTCGCGGTCCTCGACGGCGGCCGGGTCGTGCAGCGCGGCTCGCGCGCGGTGCTCGCGGCCGAGCCCGGCCCGTTCCGCTCCCTGCTGGACGCCTCTGCCGAGGACGAGGTCCTGCGCCCCGCCGACGAGGCCGTCCGGGGCCAGGTCGGCACCGTTCGGCGTACCGGCGAGGTGCCTCCGCCACCGCAGCTCCGCGACGCGCCCAGCCTGTCGCGGGCGACGTTCTCCGCGATGACCATCGAGCCGAAGTGGGGACTGGTCAGCGTCGTGCTGTTCCTGTTCTCAGCACTCACCGGCGCGCTCGGCGCGGTGAGCGCCTGGATCTGGGGCCACCTGGTCGCCTCGCTGCAGGACGGCCAGACCCCGACCGGTCTGACCGCGGCGCTGGTGTTCTCCCTCATGCTGTCGCCGCTGCTGCTCGCCGAGGCGTTCCGCCGCTACCCGCGCTGGTGGATCTCGGTGATGCTGCGCGTGCGCACGTCCGTGCTCGCCGGTCAGACCTCGCAGCACCGGCTGGAGCGCACGCCCCCGGGCGAGGTGGTCGCGCGCACCATGGATGCCGACCGGCTCGCGCGCTACTCCGACCGCTGGATCGACTTCGTCAACGGCTTCCTGATCGCCGGGGTCACGGCCCTGGTCGCGCAGAGCTTCCTGGCCGGTGGCGTGCTGCTGATCGTGATGGTGGGCTCGGCGCTGGCGTCCTCGCTCGGCCGCAAGATCGCCGGTCGTTCGGCCGCGGCGTCCGCCACCGCCCGGGCAGGGTTCGGCAGGTCGCTGGTGTCCGCGCTCGACTCCGTGCGCACCGTGAAGCTCGCCGCCTCGACCCCGAGCGTGCACGCGCACCTGCGCGAGGTCGACGGCGGCAGGGTGGACGCCGCGGTGCGTGAGCACCGCGTCCAGGCGCTGCTCGACGGCGTACCCATCGTGATGGTCCAGTGCGGCGTGGTCGCGGCTTGGGCCGTGCTGGTCGCCGGCGGCTGGGGCCTGGCCACCGCGCTGCTGGTGGCGACCGCGGTCAACGGCTTCGACTGGTTCGGCCGGGTCGCCGGCGCCGTGGTCACCGAGGCTCCCGGCGTCCGCGCCTGGATGCGGACGACGAGTGGGCTGGCCGGCGGCGGCGACCTGATGCACCTGCCCGAGGGCGTCGACCTCGTCGCCGGCGCCTCGCCCGCGCCCGAGCCGGGCGCCC
Organism: Nocardioides sp. SR21; assembly: GCF_022761125.1. Taxonomy (GTDB): domain Bacteria; phylum Actinomycetota; class Actinomycetes; order Propionibacteriales; family Nocardioidaceae; genus Nocardioides. The sequence continues at coordinate 486,755 of NZ_JAKWJR010000002.1, forward strand.
GCGACCCGCTGCGCAGCCTCGAGCTGCGCGGCCTGACCGCGGTGCACGACGACGGCACGATCGGCGTGAGCGACGTCGACCTGACCGTCGGCTCGCAGGAGCTGGTGCTGCTGCTGGGCCAGGTCGGCTCCGGCAAGTCCAGCCTGCTGTCCGCGCTGGCCGGGCTGATCTCCAGCACCGGCGAGATCTCCTGGAACGGCGATCCGGTCGGGGACCAGCAGGTGTTCCTGCGTCCGGGCCGGGTCGCGCACGTCGCGCAGGTGCCGCGGGTGCTGTCGGACACGTTCGCCGACAACGTGCGCCTCGACCACCCCGACCGCCAGGTCATGCCAGCGGTCGAGACCGCGCGCCTCGCCCAGGACGTCGAGTCCGCGGGCGGTCCGGACGCCCTCGTCGGGCACCGGGGAGTGCGGCTGTCCGGTGGTCAGGTGCAGCGGCTCGCGCTCGCCCGCGGTCTCGCCTGCGACGCCGAGCTGCTGCTCGCCGACGACGTGTCGTCCGCCCTCGACGCCGCCACCGAGATCGAGCTCTGGACCGCCCTGCGCGAGCGCGGCGCCACGGTCATCGGCGCGACGTCGAAGCGCGCCGCGCTGGTCCAGGCCGACCGCGTCGTCGTGCTCGTCGAGGGCCGCGTCGCCGCGGTCGGACCGTGGTCGGAGCTGGCCGACCGCTGGGGTCACCTGGCGGGCTAGGTTTCCGCCGGCCGTCCACCGGTTACCTGGGAGTGACCACCCTTCTCGGAGCGGGGGAGACGCATGCGACGGCACTGGCCGATGTTCTGCGCATCACTGCTCGCGGCGACGGCGCTGGCCCTCGGCGGTTGGCTGTGGATGACGACCCGCGCGGCGGACGGTGTGGAGGTCACCTGGCGTGACGGTGACCCGACGTGCACGGGCACGACGACGAGGTCGGACGAGAGGTTCGGCACCGTCGTCGCGGCGACGTCCCAGATGCGATGCCGGTACACCATCGAGATCAGCAACGACAGCGACCGCGGCATCCACCTGGTCGAGATCGAGGCGCCGGGGGTCGGTCCCGAGACCGGCTCGGTCGTCACGGTCGATCCCACGACCAGCCCGGCTCCCGTGCCCGCCGACGACGGCCTCGACGCGGTCTACCCGCTGGACCAGGACCTCGCTCCCGGTGAGTCCACGTCGGTCGACATCGTCGTGGTGTTCCACCCGGAGGGCTGCAACGACGGCGGCACCTTCTGGATGCGTGAGTGGCCCGTGCTCAACTTCGAGACCCTGGGCAGCAGCTTCGACCGCGCGCCGGCCGAGACGTTCGCGTTCCACCGGAACGGGAGCACGCCCGGCTGCGACGACTTCTAGAACGGGTCACGCGGGTCCCGGCACGCGGACCCGGCGGACGAGCCGGGCGGGCAGCCCGACCGCGATCTCGAGCGGCCCGCGCAGCCGGAAGGCGGCGAATGCTGCCCCGATCGCGAGCAGCACGACCACGTGCTTCAGGTATGCGTGCGGAATCTCAGGCGGCCAGAAGCTCGGTGTGCGCAGGACGACGTGCAGTGAGTACAGCGTCAGGGTCATCGCACCCGCACCGAACAGGATCGCCAGCGGCGCGGTCGCCGTGGGCGACAGGGCCTGGACGGCCAGCAGACAGAATCCGATGACGAAGATCGCGCTGCCGATCGTCTGGGCCAGGTCGAACGGCGTCGCCGAGTGCGGCGCGACGAGGAGCAGCCAGCTCCAGTCGCCGTCCGGGGGCGTGGTGCCGTACATGCCGAGGGCGTTCGCGTCCGCGACCGCGGGATCGACCAGCGACCGGGAGACCTGGGTCGCCAGGATCGCCACGCCGAGACCGCCCACGGTGAGGCCGACCAGGAGCGAGCGGTCACGGAGGTCGGCGCGGCCGAGCGCGAGCCCGGCGAACAGGTAGGCGAGCCACGGAACGACCGGGTAGTAGCCGGTGAACAGCAGCTCGCTCGCCAGTTGCCACGGATCCGCGAGCTGGCCGAACGTCGGGCTCGCGTAGCCGCGCTCGGGCAACGCCGGTCGGACCAGGTGGGAGAGGACCGGCGCGACGACCACCCAGACGACGGCGAGCAGCGCCAGCGCGCGGGCGCCCAGGAACGTGAACGGGAGTCCGAGCACGAACAGCACGCCGTAGTAGGTGAGGATGATCGCCAGCCCGCTCTCCAAGCCGCCGAGCGCGAGCCCGAGCGCAGCGATCAGCAGGGCACGGACCCCGATCGCCACCGCGCGCAGGCCGGCGGCGCGGCCCCGCAGCGGCTCCCGGGTCATCAGGGCGAGGCTCACTCCGGCGAGGACCGCGAAGAGGGCCGATGCCCGTCCGCCCGCCAGCCACTGCCCGAAGCTCAGGTCCCCGGACGGCGTCCGCTCGTCGAGCATGTGCGTGGCCACCATGCCGAGCAGCGCCAGGCAGCGCGCGATGTCGAGGCCGATCAGCCGCCCACCCGCCCGCGCTGCCATGCGACCACGGTAGGCGGCGGGTCAGACCTCGTTCGTCGCGTCGTACACCCAGGACGTGTCGGCGGTGGCCAGCCCTTCGACCCACGATGCCGGCGCGGCGTTCATGATCGCGCCGTAGTCCCAGTAGTCCTTCCAGAGGCAGACCCTGCCGTCGCGCACCCGGTGAACGGTGACGAACGCGAGCGTGACGACCTCGCCGGTCGGGAACGTCCACGTCTCGGTGTGCTCGTACATCGCGTTGCCGTCGGCGTCGGCGACGAGCAGCCCGTCGTGGTTCTCGTACGCCGAGAGCCCGCCCCAGCCGACCTGCAGCCGCTTGGCGATGTCGGCCGGCCCGCGGGCCGCGAGCGACGGCCCGACGGGCATGTCGAGGTAGATGCAGTCGTCGGTCACCCAGTCGGCGATGCCGTCGTAGTCGCGGGCGGACAGCGTCCGCCAGAGGCCGCGCACGGCCTCCTCGGGGGTGCGGGTCACGAGGCGGCGACCGTGGCGCGGGAGTCCTGCTCGGCCCGCAGGAACTGGCCGGTGCGCTCGCGGCCGACGATCTCGGTGGGCTCGCCGTCGGCCACCACGCGCCGGCCCGCGATGAACACGGCGGGTACGGCGGCGTCGTTCCGGTTCACCATCCGCGAGAGGTTGCCGTACTGCTCGACCGGGCTCTCGTGGTAGCTCTCCAGGCTGGCGTCGAGCCGCTCCGGGTCGATGACCACGATGTCGGCGCGGTCGCCCTCGCGCAGGAAGCCCGCGTCGATGCGGTACCACTCGCCGAGCTCGCCGGTGAGCCGGTGGATCGCCTGCTCGGTGGTCATGAACGGCTTGCCCTGGATCTCGGCGTCGCGGACGTGCTTGAGCAGCCTCAGCGCGAAGTTGTAGAACGCCATGTTCCGTAGGTGCGCGCCGGCGTCGGAGAAGCCGACCTGGATGCCGGGGTCGGCGGCCAGCTTCTTGAGCACCTCGGGGCGGTGGTTGCTGATCGTCGTACGCCACCGGATGTCCGTGCCGTGCTCGAGCACGAGGTCGAGGAACGCGTCGACGGGGTGCTTGCCGCCGCGCTCGTCGCCGACCTGGCCGAACGACTTGCCGACCACCGACGCGTCGGGGCAGGCCACGATCTCGGCGTCGTAGAAGTCGCGGTGCCAGACGCGCGGGCCGTACTTGCTCTCGTAGTCCTTGCGGAACTTCTTGCGGTACTCCTCGTCGCGCATCAGCTCGTCGCGCGCGATCTTCTCCTGGATGTGCAGCGCCATCGCACCGGAGCCGAACTCCTCGAAGATCACCAGGTCGATGCCGTCGGCGTACACCTCGAACGGCACCGGTAGGTGCTGCCAGCGGAAGTCCGCGCCCATCTTGTTGACGACGTTCGCGATCGGTCGCATCAGGTGGATCACGAACGGGATCGCCTTGATGTCGGCGGCCGACAGCAGGCTGGTGCGCAGCGGTGCCTTGCCGAACCACCCGATGGAGCCGAGCGCCTGCACGCCGATCGTGTGCGGGTGGCTGGCGTCCGGGCCGGCCTGCAGCGCGCGCCTGCGGCTGCGCAGGATCTTGCGCAGGCCGCGCATCTCCTTGCCCTTGGCGTACGTCGAGGGCAGCGTGCGCGAGCGGCAGAGGTCACCGTCGACCTTGTCGAACAGCAGCTGCTGGGCGGACATGCCGACGAAGCCGGCGTCCAGCGCCTCGGTGAGCATCCGCTCCATCCGCGCCTGCTCGCTGCGCGAGGGCTTGACCTCCTTGCGGGTCGCGCGGTCCAGGCCCATGGTCGCGGTGCGCATGTCGGAGTGGCCGACGAACGCCGCGAGGTTCGGGCCGAGCGGCAGCGACTCGAGCATCTCGACGTACTGCTCGGCGTTGTTCCAGCTCTTGTGCTCGTCGACCGCGCGGATCACGTGCTGGCGCGGGATCGCCTCGACGCGACCGAACAGGTCGCCCGCGTCGACGCCGCCGACGTGGACCGTGGACAGGGAGCACGAGCCCAGCAGCAGCGTGGTGACACCGTGGCGCACCGACTCCGGCAGGCCCGGGCCGTCGAGCACCTCGATGTCGTAGTGCGTGTGGATGTCGACGAACCCCGGCAGCACCCACTGGCCGGCCGCGTCGACGACCTCGGGGCAGCCCGTCTCGTCGAGCGCCTCCGCCGAGACGACCGCGACCCGGCCGTCCTTGATGCCGAGGTTCCGGATCGCGGAGGCCGCGCCCGTCCCGTCGAACCAGCGCCCGCCCTTGATGATGGTGTCGTAGGTCACAAGGGCATGGAACAGGTTCTAGTTGACGCGCGTCAAGTGGTTGCGGCGAATGCCTCCGCGACCACGTCGAACGCCTCGCCGAGCAGCCCGTCGCTGATCGCCAGCGGAGGCAGGAACCGGAAGACGTTGCCCCAGGTGCCGCAGGTCAGCGTGACGACGCCGTTCTGGTGGCAGTACGCCGACACCGCGGCCGTGCGGACCGGGTCGGGGTCGGTCGTCCCCGGCTTGCAGAGCTCGATCGCCATCATCGCGCCGCGGCCGCGGACGTCCGCGATCACGTCGTGCTGGGCGGCCAGCTCGCCGAGGCGGGTGGCCATGATCGCGCCCAGTTCGCGGGCGCGGGCGTCGAGGACCTCGGTGCGCATCTCCTCGATCGCGCCGAGCGCGGCGGCACAGGCCACCGGGTTGCCGCCGTACGTGCCGCCGAGGCCGCCGACGTGGACGCTGTCCATCAGCTCGGCGCGGCCGGTCACCGCGGCCAGCGGCAGGCCGCCGGCCATGCCCTTCGCGGTCGTGACCAGGTCAGGAACGACGTCCTCGTGGTCGGCGGCGAACCAGTCGCCGGTGCGGCAGAAGCCGGTCTGGATCTCGTCGGCGATGAACACGATGCCGTTCTCCTCGGCCCACGCGGCCAGCGCGGGGAGGAAGCCGGGCGCCGGCACCACGAAGCCGCCCTCGCCCTGGATCGGCTCGATCACCAGGCAGGCGAGGTTCGTCGCCCCCACCTGCTTGTCGAGCACGTCGATCGCGCGGGCCGCCGCCTGCTCGCCGGTGAGCCCGTCGCGCAGCGGGTACGACATCGGGGCGCGGTAGACCTCGCCGGCGAACGGGCCGAAGCCGTTCTTGTACGGCATGTTCTTCGCCGTCATCGCCATCGTCAGGTTGGTGCGCCCGTGGTACGCGTGGTCGAACACGCCGACCGCGTCCCGGCCGGTCGCGACGCGGGCGATCTTGACGGCGTTCTCGACCGCCTCGGCGCCGGAGTTGAACAGCGCGGACTTCTTCGCGTGGTCGCCCGGCGTCAGCTCGGCCAGCGCTGCGCACACGTCGACGTAGCCGTCGTACGGCGTGACCATGAAGCAGGTGTGCGTGAACGCCGCGACCTGCTCCTGCACGTTGCGCACGACGGTCGGCGCAGCGTTGCCGACGGTGGTCACCGCGATGCCGGAGCCGAGGTCGATGAGGTGGTTGCCGTCGACGTCGACGAGCACGCCGCCGCCCGCCTCGACGATGAAGACGGGGAGCGTCGTGCCGACGCCGTCGGCGACGTGCGCCTTCTTGCGGTCGAGCCGCTCGAGCGAGCCGGGGCCGGGGATCTCGGTGACGAGGCGACGTTCCTGCGCGATGCTCATGTTGGGAGCGTAGTGCGGGAGACTGGGTGACGTGAGTGGCCTTCCTAGGGACATCGTCCTCCTCGGCAGCACCGGCTCCATCGGCACCCAGGCCCTGGACCTGGTCCGGGCGAACCCGGACCGGTTCCGCGTGGTCGGGCTGACCGCCGGTGGCTCCAACCCGGAGCTGTTCGAGGCGCAGGTCGCGGAGTTCGCGCCGGCGTACTCCGGCCTGGGTGAGGAGGCCTCGGTCGAGGCCGCGTCGCGCGAGTGCGACGTCGTCCTCAACGGCATCACGGGCGCGGTCGGCCTGCGGCCGACCCTCGCCGCGCTCGACGCCGGCAACGTGCTCGCGCTGGCCAACAAGGAGTCGCTGATCATGGGCGGCCCGCTGGTGCTCGACCGTGCCAAGCCCGGCCAGATCGTGCCGGTCGACTCCGAGCACAGCGCGCTCGCGCAGTGCCTGCGCGGTGGTACGCCGGACGAGGTACGCCGGCTCGTGCTGACCGCGAGCGGCGGACCGTTCCGCGGCCGGACCCGCGCCGAGCTCGAGCAGGTGACCGTCGAGCAGGCGCTGGCGCACCCGACGTGGGACATGGGCCCGGTGATCACGATCAACTCCGCGACTCTGGTCAACAAGGGCCTCGAGGTGATCGAGGCGCACCTGCTGTTCGGGATCCCGTTCGACCGGATCGAGGTCGTCGTGCACCCGACGTCGGTGGTGCACTCGATGGTCGAGTTCGTCGACGGCTCCACGCTGGTCCAGGCGAGCCCGCCGACCATGCTGATCCCGATCGCGCTCGGCCTGGCGTGGCCCGAGCGGGTGCCGGACGCCGCGCCCTCGGTCGACTGGACGAAGCCGGAGACGTGGGAGTTCTTCCCCCTCGACGACGAGGCCTTCCCGGCGGTCGCGCTGGCGCGCGAGGCGGGGGAGCGCGGCGGCACCGCGCCGGCGATCTACAACGCGGCCAACGAGGTGTGCGTCGACGCCTTCCGACGGGGGCTGCTCAGGTTCGTGGACATCGTGCCGACGGTTCAGACAACTCTCAGGCGGGACGACGTACCCTCGTACGGGCAGGCGATGACGGTTGAGGACGTCCTCGCCGCCGATGCGTGGGCTCGGAACACCGCCCTCGCCCTGATCGAAGGACGTTGATGACCGGCCTGTTCTACCTGCTGGGTGTGCTGATCTTCGTGGTCGCCATCCTGGCCTCGATCGGCCTGCACGAGCTCGGCCACATGATCCCGGCCAAGAGGTTCGGCGGGAAGGTCACGCAGTACTTCATCGGCTTCGGACCGACCGTGTGGAGCAAGCAGGTCGGCGAGACCGAGTACGGCGTCAAGGCGATCCCGCTCGGCGGCTACGTCAAGATCGTCGGGATGCTGCCGCCGGGCGCGGAGGACCTCGCCGACGAGGTGACGTACGACGCCGAGGGCAACCAGGTCGTCAAGGTGCGCAAGTCGAACACCGGCATGTTCACCCAGCTCATCTCGGACGCCCGAGCGGCGGAGTGGGAGCTGATCACGCCCGAGGACAACGACCGGCTCTTCTACAAGATGGCGTGGTGGAAGAAGGTCATCGTGATGGCCGGCGGGCCGACGGTGAACCTGCTCATCGCCTTCTTCATCTTCTGGGGCGTGTTCGCGACGTACGGCCAGCGGAGCGTGGAGCCCGAGCCCGGCCCGCCGGTGATCGACACCGTCTCCGAGTGCATCATCCCGTTCGACGACGAGGGCCGTGCCTGCACGTCCTCGGACCCGGCCAGCCCGGCCGTCGAGGCGGGCCTGCGCCCCGGTGACGTGATCACCAGCTTCAACGGCACCCCGGTCGCGAACTGGGACGACCTGCGCACGATGATCCGGGGCAACTCCGACGGCGAGGCCGTGATCGGCTACGAGCGCGACGGTCAGGAGCTGACCGGAACCACCAGCACCACCGTCGAGGCCCGGCCCACGTCGGGCACGGACCTCACGCTGCGCCAGGTCGGCTTCCTCGGCGTCACGCCCACGTCGTACATCGCCGTCGAGACCGGCGGCCCGATCTACACCCTCGACCAGATGGGCACGATGACGGTCGACACCGTCAAGGCGCTGGCCACGCTGCCGGTCAAGGTCTGGGGCGTCGCCGAGGCGATCGTCGGGGTCGAGGAGCGCAAGATCGACAGCCCGGTGAGCATCGTCGGCGGCGGCCGCCTGGCCGGCGAGACGGTCTCGCACGAGGAGTTCCCGGTGCGGGAGAAGGCCGTCTTCCTGCTGATGATGATCGCCGGCTTCAACCTGTTCATCGGCCTGTTCAACTTCATCCCGCTGCTGCCGCTGGACGGCGGGCACATCGCCGGCGCCCTCTGGGAGGCGCTGCGCCGCGGCTGGGCCCGCCTGTGGGGCCGCCCCGACCCGGGGTACGTCGACGTCGCCAAGCTGCTGCCGATCGCGTACTGCGTCGCCGCCAGCCTGCTGGTCATGGGCGTCGTGCTGATCGTCGGGGACCTCGTCGTCCCGCTCCACCTCGAGTCCTAGGATTCACCACATGACTGCCATCAGCCTGGGCATGCCCGAGGCGCCGCCGCCGGTGCTCGCTCCCCGCCGCAAGACCCGCCAGATCAAGGTCGGCAAGGTGGGCGTCGGCAGCGAGTCCCCGGTGTCCGTGCAGTCGATGACGACCACGCTCACGTCCGACGTGAACTCCACGCTCCAGCAGATCGCCGAGCTCACCGCGACCGGCTGCGACATCGTGCGCGTCGCCTGCCCGAGCCAGGACGACGCCGACGCGCTGCCCCAGATCGCGCAGCACTCGCAGATCCCGGTGATCGCGGACATCCACTTCCAGCCGAAGTACGTCTTCGCGGCGATCGACGCGGGCTGTGCCGCCGTACGCGTGAACCCGGGCAACATCCGCAAGTTCGACGACCAGGTCAAGGAGATCGCGCGCGCCGCGAAGGACCGCGGCACCTCGATCCGGATCGGCGTGAACGCCGGCTCGCTCGACCCGCGGCTGCTCGAGAAGTACGGCAAGGCCACGCCGGAGGCGCTGGTCGAGTCGGCCGTCTGGGAGGCCGGCCTCTTCGAGGAGCACGACTTCCACGACTTCAAGATCTCGGTGAAGCACAACGACCCGGTCGTCATGGTGCGCGCCTACGAGCTGCTCGCCGAGGCCGGCGACTGGCCGCTGCACCTCGGCGTGACCGAGGCGGGCCCGGCGTTCCAGGGCACGATCAAGTCGGCCACGGCCTTCGGTGCGCTGCTCTCGCAGGGCATCGGCGACACGATCCGCGTCTCCCTCTCGGCCCCGCCGGTCGAGGAGGTCAAGGTCGGCATCCAGATCCTGCAGTCGCTGAACCTGCGCCCGCGCAAGCTCGAGATCGTCTCGTGCCCGTCGTGCGGCCGCGCCCAGGTCGACGTCTACACGCTCGCCGAGCAGGTGACCGCCGGGCTCGAGGGCATGGAGGTCCCGCTGCGCGTCGCGGTCATGGGCTGCGTCGTCAACGGTCCCGGCGAGGCCCGCGAGGCCGACCTCGGAGTGGCGTCCGGCAACGGCAAGGGCCAGATCTTCGTGAAGGGCGAGGTCATCAAGACCGTGCCCGAGTCGCAGATCGTCGAGACGCTGATCGAGGAGGCCATGCGGATCGCCGAGGGCATGGAGTCCGTCGACGGCGCGTCGGCGTCCGTCACGGTGTCCTGACACGACGTAGGCTTCGGCCGTGCTCACGACCCGGCACGGCGTCCGCCCGCTCGGCGCCTCCGACCTCGCCGCCTTCCTGGAGCTCGCGCGCCGGGATCCGGTCGTGAACGTCTTCGCCGACTACCGCGCGAGCACCACCAACCTCGAGCCGCGCTGGCTCGGGGGCGAGATGTGGGGCCGCTTCGAGGGCGGCACCCTCGCCGCCGCGTGCCACGTCGGCGCGAACCTCGTGCCGGTGCAGGCGACCGCCGAGGACGCCGCGGTGTTCGCCGAGCGCGCGCTCGCCCGCGGCCGCACCGTCTCCACGATCGTCGGCCCGCAGGAGGCGGTCCGGGTGTTCTGGAACGGCGTCGCCGGCAGCTGGGGCCGGCCACGCGAGGCCCGCTGGGAGCAGCCGCACCTCGAGATCGCCGGGACGCCGTCGGTCGCGCCCGACCCGCTGGTGCGGCGTACGACCCGCGACGACCTGGACGAGGTCTACCCGGCGTGCGTGGCGATGTACACCGAGGAGGTCGGGGTCTCGCCGGAGTACGGCGGGGGAGCCGAGCTCTACCGCGCCCGGGTCATGCAGCTGATCAGCCGCGGCTGGTCGTTCGCGCGGTTCGACGACGACGGCCGGCTGGTCTTCAAGGCCGAGGTCGCGTGCGCGACGCCGTACGCCGCCCAGATCCAGGGCGTGTTCGTGCCGCCTGAGTACCGCGGCCAGGGCGTCGCGACCGCCGGGATGGCCGGCGTCGTCGAGATCGTGCGCCGCGAGATCGCGCCGGTGGTCTCGCTGTACGTGAACGACTGGAACACCAGCGCCCGCGCGGTCTACGAGAAGGTCGGCTTCCGCGAGACCGCCCGCTTCGCGACGGTGATGTTCTGATGACGCGCTCCGCACGGTTCCTCATCGCGATCTTCGGTGTCTCCGGCGTCGTCCACCTCGTCCGCCCCGAGGTCTACGAGCCCCTGATGCCCTCCTGGGTCCCCGCCCACCGGGCCGTGATCGTCGGCAGCGGCGTCGCCGAGCTCGCCTGCGCCGCCGGCCTCGCCGTACCCGCCACCCTGCGTACGGCCGGCTGGGCCAGCGCCCTGCTCCTCCTCGGCGTCTATCCCGGCAACATCAAGATGGCCGCCGACGCCGCGGGCACCCGCAACACCCGCTTCAAGGTCGCCGCCTTCGCCCGCCTCCCGCTGCAGGTCCCGATGATCCGCGCGGCCCTCCGCGTCGCCCGCGGCTGAGGTTCTCCACAGCTCGCTCTCACGCGGTTTCGCCTGCGCTCCGCCGGGGGAATGATCGGCCCCGTGACCGGTGCTCGGGCGGTCATCGCCGCCGCAGTCCTCCTGCTCGGAGTCAGCGCTTGCTCAAGCGACGACCCGGAGCCCATCGTTGCGCCCACGCCCAGCTCGTCGGCGCCGAGCGATCCGAGCCCGAGTAGTCCGAGCACCTCGCCGGTGTCGGCGTCGTTGTCACCTGAGGAAACGGTCCGTGCCTGGGTCGACGCGCAGAATCTGGCCCTCCAGACCGGCGAGACGGATGACCTCGAGAGCTGGAGTCTCGATTCATGTACGACATGCGATCAATTCATCGAGCCAATAGCCCGAGTGCATGCCGACGGCGGCTACTTCAAGACGGAGGGCTGGTCTATTGATGGCCTCAACCTTCGAAACTCTGGCACCGACACGCCAATCGTGGATGCGGCTGTCACGATCGCTGGCGGGAAGACGCTTGAGAGTGAGGGCGCAGAGCCGGTTGTCTATGGCCCTGAGAAGCACCTCTTGGCCTTCAAGCTCAAGGACGATGGCGCTGGATGGGGCGTGTCGTTCGTCGGGTTCATCTCGTGATCCGACGCACTCGCTTCTTGCTGGGGTTCGCTCTCGCTGCCGTCCTCATTGCCGCGCCCGCGCACGCTGACTGTGAGTGGGTTGAGGAGGTAATCGCGGTCAACGGTCTGATGGAGGTTCACTCCTCCATGAGTTGCCCAGGCGGATCGGGCTCATCGACAGACGTTGGCGACCAGCCGATGCGCGACTCGGACTGGGACACGATCTGCGTTCGGACCGCAATCTCCACGGGTCAGGCCCCGGGCGAGTACTGCAACGAGCCGGTTGAACCTAGCGCGAGTCCGACCGTGACTCCCGGTCTGGTTGCGCGCGCTTTTCAGCGCTTGCCGCTCCCGGCCTCAAGGCTCGTGGTCCAACCCCCGGACGGTCGGACGCTGGTGAATTTCGAGACCAATTTCTACACGGAGCAAGGGGAGTTCACGCGGACCGTGACGTTGCTCGGTCGGCAGGTGGAGCTGCGGATCTGGCCCGAGCGGTTCGGGTGGAAGTTCGGGGACGGGCACGAGAAGTGGACGACGTCGCCGGGCGACGCGTACCCGAACCTCGAGATCACGCACCGGTACCTGTCCAAGGGCCGGGTCGCTCCGAGCGTGTCGACCACATTTGCCGCTGAGTTCCGTGTCGGAAACGGGCCGTGGCGCGAGGTCTCAGGGACGGTCACGATCCCCGGCGCCGCGCAGAGCTTGCGAGTGGTGGAGGCCCGGCCGGTGCTGGTCGGCAGCTCCTGAGGCCCCGCCGTCCGTGGTCGACGGATGTGGGTCAGCGGATATGTCGGTCCACGTGGCGGCTCAGAACCGCGGCGTACGTCGCAACTTCGAGGCGCGCTCACACTCGCCACCGTCGCAGCGCACGGTGGCCCAGCGACGCTCGTCGTACGTGTCGAGAAGGAGCGAGGTGTTGGACTCCCAGCGGATCGAGCCGAAGAAGTACGGCGCGTCGTAGCGGGCGAGACGGTCGCCGGTGGCGCGGCGGACGGTGACCGACGAGGGGCCGATGCCGTCGGACAGGATGTGGATCGCGGCGACCCGCCCGCCGTCGGGGGAGACGGCCGTGACCCGCTCCTTGCACGACCGCGAGAGCCGGTTCCCGCTAAGGGAGGTGAGGACGGAGCAGCCGCCCAGGTACGGGTCACGGGTGTACGACGCGACGCGGTTGGCGGGGATCGAGGCGAAGTAGCCGGTGCGCCGGTTGATCGGCGAGGTGTCGTCGGTGCCGCCGTACGTCCACCAGAACGTCTTGTTCGGCGACCACGAGCCCAGCACGGCCCGACCATCGGCAGCATCGAGCACCGACACCGAGCCCGGGAACGTCCGCGTGACCAGGATCCGGCCGGTGCGGGCGCTGCGGACGCGGACTGTCGTCGAGTCCCGGCCCATGAACGGCGTCGAGATCAGGTGCCGACCGTCGTCGGACAGCAACGGGGACGCGGAGGCGTCGCGGTTCGAGGTGATCTCGCGCTGCCGCCCGTCGGCGCGCACCCAGATGATCCGCGCGTCGGAGCCGTCGGCGTCGGACAGCCGCACGACGTACCGGTCGTCCGACATGCCGAGAAGACCCACCGACGCCGCATCCATCCGCAGGCGCACGGATCCGTCGTGGACGACGCGCCCGTCGACGTGCGCCCCGGCCGGATGAGGACCAGCGGGGAGCGACGCAGGGGCGAGCGAGAGAAGCAGGGCCGAGACGAGTGCGGTGATCATGACTGGAGGACGCGATAACCCGGGCGAAGGTTGCAGTCCTCAGCAAGTAGCCTTCTCCGCATGATCATGCGGATGTCGAGCCTCTTCGTACGGACCCTGCGCGAGGACCCGGCGGACGCCGAGGTGCCGTCGCACAAGCTCCTGGTCCGCGCCGGCTACATCCGCCGCGCCGCGCCTGGCATCTACACCTGGCTGCCGCTGGGCCTCAAGGTGCTGCGCAAGATCGAGGACATCATCCGCGAGGAGATGAACGCGATCGGCGCGCAGGAGCTCAGCTTCCCCGCGCTGCTGCCCAGGGAGCCCTACGAGGCGACCAACCGCTGGACCGAGTACGGCGACGGCATCTTCCGCCTCCAGGACCGCAAGGGGGCCGACTACCTCCTCGGCCCCACCCACGAGGAGATGTTCACCCTCGTGGTGAAGGACCTCTACAGCTCCTACAAGGACCTGCCGCTCTCGATCTACCAGATCCAGACCAAGTACCGCGACGAGGCGCGCCCCCGCGCCGGCCTGCTGCGCGGCCGCGAGTTCGTCATGAAGGACTCCTACTCCTTCGACGTCGACGACGCCGGCCTCGAGAACAGCTACCAGGCGCACCGCAACGCCTACATCCGGATCTTCGACCGGCTCGGTTTCGAGTACGTCATCGTCGAGGCGATGTCGGGCGCGATGGGCGGCTCGAAGTCCGAGGAGTTCCTCGCGACCGCCACCGTCGGCGAGGACACCTACGTCCGCTGCTCGCTGTGCGACTACGCCGCGAACGTCGAGGCCGTGCACTCCCCGCCGATCGCCGCCGTGCCGTACGACGACGCGCCGGCCGCCCACGCGGAGCAGACCCCCGACACGCCGACCATCGACACGCTCGTCGACCACCTGAACGAGAAGTTCGCCCGCGACGACCGTCCGTGGACCGCCGCGGACACGCTGAAGAACGTGCTGTTCACGGTGAAGCACCCCGACGGCACCGTCGAGGCGCTGGCCGTCGGCCTGCCCGGTGACCGCGAGGTCGACGACAAGCGGCTCGAGGCGCACCTCGGCGAGGGCGTGGAGTTCGCGCCGTTCGGTGACGACGACTTCAAGAGCCGCCCGACGCTCGCCAAGGGCTACATCGGCCCCGGCGCGCTGGGGGAGAAGAAGCCCGCCGGCGTCCGCTACCTCGTCGACCCGCGCGTCGTCGAGGGCACCCGCTGGGTGACCGGCGCCGACACCCCGGGCAGCCACGTGATCGACCTGGTCGCGGGCCGCGACTTCTCCGCCGACGGCATCATCGAGGTCGCCGAGGTCCGCGACGGCGACCCCTGCCCCCGCGGCGACGGCGGCGTCCTCGAGTCCGCGCGCGGCATCGAGATGGGCCACATCTTCCAGCTCGGTCGCAAGTACGCCGACGCGCTCGACCTCAAGGTCCTCGACGAGAACGGCAAGCTGGTCACGGTCACCATGGGTTCGTACGGCGTCGGCCCGTCGCGCGCGGTCGCGGCGATCGCCGAGGGCACCCACGACGAGCTCGGCCTGGCCTGGCCCCGTGAGGTCGCGCCGGCCGACGTGCACATCGTCGCCGCCGGCAAGGACGAGGCGATCTTCGCCGCGGCCGAGCGGGTCGCGCACGAGCTCGACAAGCAGGGCATCGAGGTCCTGTACGACGACCGCGCCGGCAAGATCAGCCCCGGAGTGAAGTTCAAGGACGCGGAGCTGATCGGCGTCCCGACGATCGTCGTGGTGGGCAAGGGCCTCGCCGAGGGCACCATCGAGGTCAAGGACCGGGCGTCCGGCACCAGCGAGCAGGTCCCCGCCGACCACGTCGTCGACCACGTGGTGCGGGTGGTCCGTGCCTGAGCGGATCCAGGCGGTCATCTTCGACTGGGGCGGCACCCTCACCGCCTGGCACGACATCGACTTCCACGCGGAGTCGCTCGCGCTCGCCCAGGCTGTGGTGAACGCCGACCACGACATCGAGGTCTCGCGCACCCTGCTGCACCAGGCCGGCGACACGATCTGGGGCCGCTCGCGCGACCTCCAGCAGAGCTCCACGGTCGCGGACCTGTTCACCGCGGCCGGGCTCGAGCACGATCCCGAGCTGCTCACGGCGTACTACGAGTTCTGGGAGCCGCACACGCTCACCGACCCGGAGGTCCTGCCGCTGTTCGAGGACCTCCGCGCGCACGGCATCAAGGTCGGCGTGCTGTCGAACACGATCTGGCCGCGGGCGTGGCACGAGGGCTGGTTCCGCCGCGACGGCGTCGACCACCTGATCGACGGCGATGTCTACACGAGCGAGATCCCGTGGACGAAGCCGTCGCCGCACGCCTTCCGCGCCGCGATGGACACCGTCGGTGCGACCGACCCCGCGCGGTGCGTGTACGTCGGCGACCGCCTCTTCGACGACGTCTGGGGCGCGCAGAACGCCGGCATGCGGGCGATCCACGTCCCGCACAGCGTCATCCCGGCCAACCAGGTCGGCCACAGCGAGGGTGAGCCGGACGCCGTCGCGCACCGTCTCGGCGACGTCGCGAGCATCGTTCACGCCTGGTTCTGAAACACGTTCCACTGCACCTTTGTGCAATGCACAAACGTGAGGTCGCGTTCTCCACCCGATTCCCGCGAGCCCGTTGCATGCTTGTGCAAGAGCGACCTCCCCGTCAGTCCCCCCACATCCCGGCGGGGGTCGCTCCCGGCCTCACGGAAGGCCCCTAACGGTCCGTGAACTCGTCCAGCCCGGGGAACGTCTCGGGAGTTCCCCGGAAGACGAGTTCACGGACCGCTGCCTCGTTCAGCGCCGCGATCGCGAGCCGCCGGGTCGTCCCGGTCGAGCTCGCCACCAGGAAGGCGTACGTCGCCGCGGCCGAGCGCTCCAGCTCCAGCGCGGCCCGCTCCACGTCGCGCGCCGTCTCCAGCCTCGGGATC
This sequence comes from Nocardioides sp. SR21, assembly GCF_022761125.1. Classification (GTDB taxonomy): domain Bacteria; phylum Actinomycetota; class Actinomycetes; order Propionibacteriales; family Nocardioidaceae; genus Nocardioides. The sequence goes on from NZ_JAKWJR010000002.1 coordinate 502,886, forward strand.
TCGTACGCCGCCAGCGCGGCCACCGGATCGCCCTCCAGGTCGATGACGGCGGCGGTCAGCAGGTCGCGGCGGGCGCGGTGCGCGGTGTAGGCCGCGGTCACCGCCTCGACCAGCTCGGGCGTGGCGCGCCCGCCGAGCGCGCCGTACACGAAGACCGCCGCGTGCTCGGCGGCGAGCGTGGTCTGCAGGGCCTCGAGCTCGCTCATGCGAGCCCCCGGGGAAGTCGCTGCGACACAGCCGCACTCATCGACGCGAGCAGCCGCGCCAGCGCGCCGCTCTCCGCGGCGACCGATGCCTGCACGAGCCGCTTCTGCAGGCGCTGCTCGGTGCGGCGTACGGCCTCCGTGGTCGCGACCGCGGTGCCTCCCGCGACCTCCTCCGGGCCGTCGAGCGCCTCGATGTGCTCCCGGTGCAGGACGGCCAGCCCGGGCAGTCCGGCGGCCAGCGCGAGCCGCTCCGCGCGGGCCAGGTCGACGAGCACGGCGTCGACGAGGGCGACGTCCGGATCGGGCGCCGGGGTGGCCGACGGCGCGCCGGCCGGGTCGGACTTGTCGCCATCGTCACAGCCGGACGTCACGATCGCGACCGCGCCGAGCGTGAGCGCGGTGCGGCGGGCGAGGGGGAGTGGTCCGACGTGCACGCGGTGACCCTATCCAGCGGCTAGGGTGGTCGATCAACAACAGCACAAGGAGGTCGCGTACCCGTGACAAGTTCCAAGCAGGACGTCATCCGGGACCGGATCGAGACTGAGCTCGTCGACCCCCTGAGTGCCCTCGCCCTCGACATCGAGGCCGTCGAGATCAGCCCCGCGGGCAACCGGCGGGTGCTGCGCGTCGCCGTCGACAAGGACGGTGGCGTGACGCTCGACGACGTCGCCGAGGCGACGCGCACGATCGACGCCGCGCTCGAGGCGTCCGACGTGATGGGCGAGCAGCCCTACACGCTCGAGGTCACCTCGCGTGGTGTGGACCGGCCGCTGACCCTGCCCCGGCACTGGCGCCGCAACGCCGGCCGGCTGGTCAAGGTCACGTTCGCCGACGGCCAGGACGCCACCGGGCGGATCAAGGAGTCCGGCGACGAGGGCGTGACGATCGAGGTCGACGGCACGGACCGGGACGTCGCGTATGCCGACGTGAAGAAGGCGCTGGTGCAGGTGGAGTTCAACCGGCCCGGCAAGGACGAGGCGGACGACGACGAGGCGGGAGAGGCCTGATGGACATCGACATGAGCATCCTGCGCATGCTCGAGCGGGAGAAGGAGATCTCGTTCGACGTGCTCGTGGAGGCGATCGAGCAGGCCCTGCTGACGGCGTACCACAAGACGCCCGGCGCGCAGGAGAAGGCCCGCGTCGAGCTGGACCGCAAGACCGGTCACGTCACGGTGATCGCCACCGAGGTCGACGACGAGGGCAACGCGGTCGGCGAGTACGAGGACACGCCCGAGGGCTTCGGCCGGATCGCGGCGACGACCGCGAAGCAGATCATGCTGCAGCGGCTCCGCGACGCCGAGGACGACATCCGCTTCGGTGAGTTCTCCGGCAAGGAGGGCGACATCATCTCGGGGATCATCCAGCAGGGTCGCAACCCCGACGACGTGCTGGTCGACCTCGGCAAGCTTGAGGCGCTGCTGCCGCCCGGTGAGCGGGTGCCGGGGGAGCGCTACGAGCACGGCACGCGCATCAAGTGTCTGGTGGTCTCGGTGCGCAAGGGCATGCGTGGCCCGCAGGTCACGCTGTCGCGCTCGCACCCGAACCTCGTGAAGAAGCTCTTCGCCCTCGAGGTCCCGGAGATCGCCGACGGCACCGTCGAGATCGCCGCGCTGGCGCGCGAGGCCGGTCACCGCACCAAGATCGCGGTCCGGTCGACCGCGTCCGGTGTGAACGCCAAGGGCGCCTGCATCGGCCCGATGGGGTCGCGGGTGCGCAACGTGATGTCGGAGCTGCACGGCGAGAAGATCGACATCGTCGACTGGTCCGACGACCCGGCCGAGCTGGTCGCGCACGCGCTGTCGCCGGCCCGGGTGACCTCGGTCGAGGTCATCGACGCCGAGGCGCGCGCCGCGCGGGTTGTGGTCCCCGACTTCCAGCTGTCGCTCGCGATCGGCAAGGAGGGCCAGAACGCCCGCCTCGCCGCCCGTCTGACCGGCTGGCGGATCGACATCCGCAGCGACGAGGCCCCGGCGGACGACGAGGGCTAACCGCCCCAGACGCGGTCGACGACCAGCTCGGGCACGAGCTGGTCGTCGGCACCCGTCGACCAGTCCGGGAAGTCGAAGACCGCGATCATCACCTGCATCGGGTACGCCGGCGGCCGCGCGCACCGGCGTACGACGGTGCCGTCCACGGTGAACACCGCCTCGTCGGCGTCCCAGTCGACGGCGTACGTGTGCGGCTCGGCGACGTCGATCGGGAGCCGGGGCGCGTCGAAGTCCTGGGTGAGCCGCGGGTCGCGGAACGCCTTGACGCCGACCCCGACTGCGGTGGGGTCCTTGCCGAACACCTCGACGACGCAGAGCTCGCCGCACTGCTCCTGGGCGTCGTCGTCCTCGAAGCCGCTCAGCCACAGCGCGGCCATCGACCGCGGCGAGAGGGACATGGCGCACCGGATCGCGACCCGTCCGGACGACGGCAGCCAGCCCTCGAAGCGTGGCTGCTCCTCGCGCACCGTCAGCCCCTCGCGGTAGCGCTGCTGTCCCCGGGTGCTGCCGGCCGGGCCGGACCACGCGCCGGACTGGATCCCGGACACCCGCAGCGGCGGATCGTGGTCGCCGGCGCACCACAGCCCCTGGTCCGGGGGAATGCGGAGCGTGAGCCGGCCGTTCTCGACGGTGTAGGTCGCCGCGCTCGCGGCCGTCGAGCTCCACACCGGCAGGTAGGACGGCAGCCAGATGGTCCGATCGAGGTCGGTCCCGGCGAAGTCCTCCGAGAAGTGGCTCACCTCACGACCGTAGGGTCGCGCGCCCCGGTTCGAAATAGGTGGTCCGAGCGCGGTAGGCTCTACGACAGTGGCGCGTGAACACATCCCTTCTGCATGCCCCGAACCATCTTTCCCGGTTCGGACGTGCGTCGGATGCCGTGCGCGGGCCGCTAAGGACGAGTTGTTGCGGGTGACCGCCGGCTCGGACGCGCACGGCCAGCCGGCCGTCGTACCCGATCCGACAGCCACCGCACCCGGACGTGGAGCGCACCTGCACCCCACAGCCGAGTGTTTCGAGCTCGCGGTACGCCGGAAGGCTTTCGGCCGTGCCCTTCGGGTCGCGACCGGGCTCTCCAGCGCACCGGTGGGCGACTACCTCGACTCGCAGAAATATCAACCCTGATCGACCGACAGAAACTGGAGCAGCAGCTCATGAGCACTCGATGAGTTCTTTCCGATGAGTTTGCACACCCCACTAACGGTCTGAATCACCCCCCAGCTGAAGTACTGGACCCGGGTCTCAGGCCAGAAGGAGAAGCGTGGCTAAGACCCGAGTTCACGAACTCGCCAAGGAGTTCGGAGTCGAGAGCAAGTTCGTTCTCGAGAAGTTCAAGGAGATGGGGGAGTTCGTCAAGTCGGCGAGCTCCACTGTCGAACTCCCCGCGGAGATGCGTTTCCGCAAGGAGTACGGCGCTGCCCTGAAGGCCGCTCCGGCCGCAGCGCCTGCCGAGGCCCCCGCCGCGGACAAGGCCGAGAAGCCGGCGCCCGCCAAGAAGGCCGCCGCCAAGAAGGCCGCCGCCGCTCCGGCGGAGGAGGCCCCCGAGGCCCCGGCCGCCGAGGTCGAGGCCCCCGCGGCCCCGGCCAAGAAGGCTGCGCCGAAGCCCGGCCCCAAGGCTGCTCCGGCCACCGAGGAGGCGCCCGCGCCTGCCGTCCAGGAGACGGCACCGCCCGAGGCTCCCGCCGCGGCTGCTCCGGCCACCCCGGCCGCACCGAAGGCCCCGACCCCGGCGCCCAAGCCGGTCGGCAAGCCCGGCGCCCCGCGCCCGGGCAACAACCCGTTCGCGTCCAGCCAGGGCATGGGCCGCAAGCCCGCCGCCCCGGAGCGCGCGGCCGACCCGGCCGCTCCCGGCGCCGGCGACAACCGTCCGCCGCGTCCGCCGGCCGCCCGTGAGGGTGGCGCTCCCGGTCGCCCGGGCATGCCTCGCCCGAACCCGGCCATGATGCCCAAGTCCCCGGCCGCCTTCGGCGGTGGCCCCGGTGGTCGTGGCCCCGGTGGCCCCGGTCGTCCGGGTGCTCCCGGTCGCGGCGGTGCTCCGGGTCGTCCCGGTGGCGCGCCCGGTCGTGGCGCTCCCGGTGGCGGTGCCGGTGCTCCCGGTCGCCCCGGCGGCGCTCCCGGTGGCTTCGGCCCCGGTGGCGGCCGTCCCGGTGGCGGTGGCCGTCCCGGCCAGCGTGGCCAGACCCAGGGTGCGTTCGGTCGCGCCGGTGGGCCCTCGCGCCGCGGTCGCAAGTCGAAGCGCGCTCGTCGTATGGAGTTCGAGGCCATGGAGGCCCCGACGATCGGCGGCGTGCGCGTCCGCAAGGGCAACGGCGAGACCGTTCGCCTGCCGCGTGGCGCCTCGCTGACCGACTTCGCCGAGAAGATCAACGTCGACGCCGCCTCGCTGGTGCAGATGCTGTTCAGCCTCGGCGAGATGGTCACCGCGACCGAGTCGGTGAACGACGAGACGCTCGAGCTGCTCGGTGAGGAGCTCAACTACGTCGTGCAGGTCGTGTCCCCGGAGGACGAGGACCGCGAGCTGCTCGAGTCGTTCGACCTGGAGTTCGGCGAGGACGAGGGCGACGAGGCCGACCTGGCCGTCCGTCCGCCGGTCGTCACCGTCATGGGTCACGTCGACCACGGAAAGACCAAGCTCCTCGACGCGCTCCGCAACGCGAACGTCGTCGACAAGGAGGCCGGTGGCATCACCCAGCACATCGGTGCCTACCAGGTCTCGGCCGAGGTCGACGGCGCCGAGCGTCGGATCACCTTCATCGACACCCCGGGTCACGAGGCGTTCACCGCCATGCGTGCCCGTGGTGCCCAGGCGACCGACATCGCGATCCTCGTGGTCGCGGCCGACGACGGCGTGATGCCGCAGACGGTCGAGGCGCTCAACCACGCCAAGGCCGCCGGCGTCCCGATCGTGGTCGCGGTCAACAAGATCGACAAGCCGGAGGCGGACCCGACCAAGGTCCGTGGCCAGCTGACCGAGTACGGCCTGGTCCCCGAGGAGTACGGCGGCGACAGCATGTTCGTCGACGTCTCCGCGAAGTCCGAGCTCAACCTGGACAAGCTGCTCGAGGCCGTCGTCCTGACCGCCGACGCGTCGCTCGACCTGCGGGCGAACCCGGACCAGAACGCCCAGGGCCTCGTGGTCGAGGCGCACCTCGACCGCGGTCGCGGTCCGGTCGCCACGGTCCTGGTCCAGCGCGGCACGCTGCGCGTGGGTGACTCGATCGTCGCCGGTGCCGGCTACGGCCGCGTCCGCGCGATGCTCGACGAGCACGGCGAGAACATCACCGAGGCCGACCCGTCGCGCCCGGCGATGGTCCTGGGTCTCACCGCGGTACCGGGTGCGGGCCAGAACTTCATCGTGGTCGAGGACGACCGGATGGCTCGCCAGATCGCCGAGAAGCGCGAGGCGCGGGAGCGCGCGGCCATGCAGGCCAAGCGCCGCGTGCGTCGTACGCTCGAGGACTTCATGGCCTCCATGGAGAAGGGTGCGAGCCAGGAGCTCAACCTCATCCTCAAGGGCGATGTGTCCGGTTCCGTCGAGGCGCTCGAGGACGCGCTCGCCAAGATCGACGTCGGCGACGAGGTCAGCATCCGCGTCATCGACCGCGGTGTCGGTGCGATCACCGAGACCAACGTCGACCTGGCCGCCGCCTCCGACGCCATCATCATCGGCTTCAACGTCCGCCCGCAGGGCAAGGCGACCGAGATGGCGGAGAAGGAAGGCGTGGAGATCCGGTACTACACCGTCATCTACCAGGCCATCGAGGAGATCGAGGCCGCGCTCAAGGGCATGCTCAAGCCGGTGTACGAGGAGTCGGTGCTCGGCCAGGCGGAGATCCGTGCGATCTTCCGCTCGTCGAAGATCGGCAACATCGCGGGCTGCATGGTCACGAACGGCCTGATCCGCCGCAACGCCAAGGTCCGGGTCATCCGGGACGGCGCCGTGGTGGCCGACAACCTCGACCTCGCGTCGCTCAAGCGTGAGAAGGACGACGCGTCCGAGGTCCGCGAGGGCTTCGAGTGTGGTCTCGTCCTGCGCAACTTCCAGGACATCAAGGAAGGCGACGTCGTCGAGGCGTTCGAGATGCGCGAGATCGCGCGCAGCTGATCAACCAGCACACGTCGGCGCAGTCCCGCTCGGGACTGCGCCGACGTTGCGTAGTGGAGTAAGAAGGAACCATGAGCAGCCCACGAGTCCGCAAGATCGCGGACCGCATCCAGGTGATCGTCGCGGAGATGCTCGAGCGCCGGATCAAGGATCCGCGCCTCGGCTTCGTGACCGTCACCGACGTGCGCCTGACCGGTGACTCCCAGCAGGCGACGATCTTCTACACCGTCCTCGACGCCACCGGCGACGACGAGGCGGCGCTCGCCAGCACCGCGGCGGCGCTGGAGTCGGCGAAGGGGCTGCTCCGCTCGGAGGTGGCCAAGCAGCTCGGCATGCGCACCGCGCCGACGCTGACGTTCATCGCCGACGCGCTGCCCGAGAGCGCCCGGCACCTCGACGAGGTGCTGGCCCGCGCGAAGGAGCTCGACGACGAGGTCGCGGCCCGGCGGGGTACGACCTACGCCGGTGACGAGGACCCCTACAAGAAGCCGCGCGAGGTCGGGGACGACCTCGAGGACGAGGACGAGTGACCGACGGGCTCGTCATCGTCGACAAGCCCGGAGGGATGACCTCGCACGACGTGGTGTCCCGGGTGCGCCGGCTGGCCGGCACCCGCAAGGTCGGCCACGCCGGCACGCTGGACCCGATGGCGACCGGCGTGCTGGTGCTCGGCGTCAACCGGGCGACCCGCCTGCTCGGTCACCTGATGCTGACCGACAAGGGGTACGACGCCACGATCCGGCTCGGTGTCGCGACGACGACCGACGACGCCGAGGGCGAGGTGGTCTCGACGAGCTCCACCGACCAGCTCGACGAGGCGACGATCCGGTCGGCGGCCGCGGAGTTCGTCGGTGACCTGATGCAGGTGCCGACCGCGGTGTCGGCGATCAAGGTCGACGGCAAGCGCGCCTACCAGCGCGTCCGGGACGGCGAGGAGGTCGAGCTCAAGGCCCGGCCGGTCACCGTCCACGAGCTGACGGTCTCCGACGTGCGGGTCTCGACGGGCCCGGCCGAGGTCGACGTGTCGGTGCGCTGCACGAGCGGCACCTACATCCGCGCGATCGCGCGCGACCTCGGCGCGAAGCTGGGCGTCGGCGGCCACCTGACCGCGCTGCGGCGTACCGCGGTCGGGCCCTACGACCTGTCCGTGGCGCGCACGCTGGAGGCGCTCGGCGAGGAGTTCGCGCTGCTCCCGATCGCGACCGCCGCGCGCGCCGCGTTCGCGTCGTACGACCTCGACGAGGCCGGTGCGACCGACGTCCGGTACGGCCGCGCGCTCGACCTGGACCTCCCCGGGCTGACCGCCGTCTTCGCCCCCGACGGGGAGTTCCTGGCCCTCTACGAGCCCCGCGACGGTCTTGCGCGGGCGGTCGCTGTCTTCACCGGCTGACCTCTCTCGGTAGTGTTCGCGCGTGCACATCTGGCGATCCCTCGACGAGGTCCCGGCCGACCTCGGCCCGACCGCCGTCGTCATCGGCAACTTCGACGGCGTGCACCTGGGTCACCGGCACGTCGTGGCCCGGGCGCGTGAGATCGCCGCGGAGCACGACCTGACCGTCGTCGCGGTCACCTTCGACCCGCACCCGATGGCGGTGCTGCGGCCCGAGCACGCCCCGACGACGCTCACCTCGCTCGAGGTCCGCGCCGAGCTCCTCGCGGACGCCGGCGCCGACGCGATGCTCGCGGTGCCGTTCGACCGCGAGGTCGCGGCCTGGACTCCGGAGCAGTTCGTCGAGTGGGTGCTGGTGACCGGCCTCAAGGCGAGCGCGGTGGTCGTGGGCGCGAACTTCCGCTTCGGCAACCGCGCGGCCGGCGACGTCGCCACGCTGCGCGAGCTGGGCGCCCGGCACGGCTTCTCCGCCGAGGGCATCCCGCTCGACGGCGGCCCCCAGGTGTGGTCCTCGACGTACGTCCGGATGAGCCTGGCCGCCGGTGACGTCGCGGGCGCCTCCGAGGCGCTCGGCCGGCCGTACTCCGTGCGCGGCGTGGTCGTGAAGGGCGACCAGCGCGGCCGCGAGCTCGGCTTCCCGACCGCGAACGTGCCCACCGACGTGCTCACCGCCGCGCCGCCGGACGGCGTCTACGCCGGTTGGCTGCGCCGGGTCGACACCGACGAGACGTTCCCCGCCGCGATCAGCGTCGGCACCAACCCGACGTTCGACGGCGACCGCTACCGCCGCGTGGAGAGCTACGTGCTCGACCGCACCGACCTCGAGCTGTACGGCGTCGAGGTGGAGGTCAGCTTCGTCGAGCGGCTGCGCGGGATGGTCGCGTTCGAGTCCGTGGAGGCCCTCGTCGAGCAGATGAACGCGGACGTCGTCCGGGCCCGCGAGCTCCTGACGTGACCCGCGAGGAGACCCTGGCGGCCACCGACGCGTGGTTCCTGGAGCACGGGCTCTCCTACTTCGTGCCGGAGAAGCGGGCCGACGTGCGCAACGCGCTGCGGCTGAAGCGGACCGTGCCGCTGATCCTGGTGGTCGCGCTGGTCGCTGCCGGGGTCGGCGTCGGGATCGCACTGCTGACCGACGAGTTCAGCGCCGCCCCGGCGCTGCTCGTGACCATCGGCGGGCTGGCGCTGCTGTGGTACGCCCTGACCGCTCTGCACGCCCGGCAGATCGTCGGCTGGGCGCTGCACCGCACGCTCGGCAGCCTGCGGTTCCTGCTGCCGATGACGACCCGCGCGCTGCCGCTGCTGCTGCTCGCGATCACCTTCCTGTTCATCAACACCGAGATGTGGCAGGTGGGCGGCAACCTCACCCTCGGCGCGCTCTGGCTGGTGATCGTGCTGTTCGCGAGCCTGGCCCTCGGCTTCCTGCTCGTGCGCCTGCCCGAGGAGGTGGACCGCGCCGACGACGACGTCGACGACGCGTTCCTGCTGCGCACCACCGCCAAGACGCCGCTCGCAGAGACCGCCCGCGAGCTCGTGGACGACCCAGAAGCCGACCCGGCGTCGTACGCCGAGGTGACCGGCTACGAGCGCTGGAACCTGATCCTGGTGCTGATGATCGTGCAGTTCGTCCAGGTGCTGCTGCTGTCCTTGATGGTCTTCGCGTTCCTGCTGCTGTTCGGCTCGCTGATCATCAGCGGACCGGTGCAGACGGCCTGGGACATCCAGTCACCCTTCAGCCGGACCTTGGTGCAGGTCTCGGCCTTCCTCGCGGCGTTCTCCGGCCTCTACCTGACAGTGTCGACCGTGACCGACGAGGCGTACCGCGCGCAGTTCTTCGGCAGCGTGACGCGTGAGCTCGAGCGGGCCGTGGGCATGCGTGCGGTCTACCTCGCCTTGCGGGCTCGCGCCTAGGCATCGAGGTCTTTCTCGACCAGGGCCACGATCGCGTCGAGCGCCGCCTGGTCGTCGCTGCTGACCTCGACCTGGTCGCCGGGGCCGGCGCCGAGGGTCATGATCAGCAGCGACGAGCTGGCGTCGACCGGCTCGTCGCCGGGGATGCCGATCAGCACCTCGACGTCGAGCTCCTCGACGGCCTCGCTGATGATCTGGGCGGGCCGGGCGTGCAGGCCGACGGACGAGCCGACGGCGACGGTCTTGCTGGGCATCGAGGTCTCCTCAGGTAGGGGTGGTGGGTGGTCAGACGGTGACGAGGTCGCGCTCGGCGGCGGCCTCGGCGTCGGCGCGGCCGATCGACTTCAGGACGATCACCGCGATCGCACCGACGACGACGCCGGCGACGAGGGCGATGAAGTAGCCGAGGATGTTGTCCACGGCGAAGAGCACGAAGATGCCGCCGTGCGGGGCCCGGACCGCGACCTCCATCGCCATCGACAGCCCGCCGGTGACCGCCGAGCCGAGCATGATCGCCGGGATCACCCGCAGCGGGTCGGCCGCGGCGAACGGGATGGCGCCCTCGGTGATGAACGACGCGCCGAGCAGCCAGCCCGCCTTGCCGTTCTCGCGCTCGGGGATGTTGAAGAGCTTCGGCCGCAGCACCGTGGCCAGGGCCAGGGCGATCGGCGGGACCATGCCGGCCAGCATCACCGCGGCCATGATCTGCAGCTCGGGGGAGTTGGTCGCGGTGCCCGCGGCGGCCAGCCCGGTGGTGGCGAACGCGTAGGCGACCTTGTTCAGCGGGCCGCCCATGTCGAAGGCCATCATCAGGCCGAGGAGCACGCCGAGGATGATCGCGGACCCGCCGCTCAGGCTGTTGAGGGCGTCGGTGAGCTCGTCCATCACCCAGCCGAGCGGGCGGGCCAGGACGGCCACCATCACCCAGCCGGCGATCAGGGTGGTCACCAGCGGGATCAGCAGCACCGGCATCAGGCCGCGGGCCCACGAGGCGACCTTCCAGCGGGAGACCCACAGGGCGACGACACCGGCGAGGACACCGCCGATGATGCCGCCGATGAAGCCGCTCTGCGGCAGCCCGAAGCCACCGAGGTCGACGGCGATCGCACCCATCACGAAACCGGGGGCGATGCCGGGCCGGTCGGCGATCGCGTACGCGATGTAGCCGGCCAGCGCCGGGACGAGGAACTTGAACGCCGTGGCGCCGAGCACGAAGAACACGGCGCCGATGTAGGCCGTGATCCCGCTGCCGAACAGGGCGTGGGGGAGGTCGGCGGTGCTCGGCAGGTTCCACAGGGAGTTGTTCGTGACGATGTCGCCGGCCGGGCCGACGATCTCGTACCCACCGAACAGGAAGCTGAGCGCGATCAGCAGGCCGCCCGCGGCGACGAACGGGATCATGTACGACACGCCGGTCATCAGGATCCGGCGGGTGCGGCCGCCCCAGCTCTCGCCGGCGCCGCTGCCCGTGGTCTCGGCGCCGCCGCCGGCGGTGCCCTCGACGCGCGGGGCGTTCGGGTCGTCGGCGTACCGCAGCGCCTCCGCGATCATCGTGTCGGCCTCGTCCATCGGTCGCTTCACGCCCGAGCTCACGACCGGCTTGCCGGCGAACCGGGAGCGGTCACGGACGCCGACGTCGACGGCGAAGATCACCGCAGCGGCCTCGGCGATGACGGAGGGAGCGAGTGGCTTGGAGCCGGCCGAGCCCTGGGTCTCCACGCTGATCGTGACGCCGGCTCGCTCGGCCGCGGCCTCCAGGGCCTCGGCGGCCATGTAGGTGTGCGCGATGCCGGTCGGGCAGGCGGTGACCGCGACCAGGCTCCGGTGCTCCTTCGGCGCGGGGGCGGCGGGAACGGGAGCCGACGGTGCTGGAGCAGCGGCGGGTGCGGCGCCGACCACGTCGGTGACCAGCTCGGCCACCTCCTCGGGGGTCTCGGCGTCGCGCAGCGAGTCGGTGAAGGCCGGCTTCACCAGTGCCCGCGCCAGCTTGGTCAGCAGCTGGAGATGGGTGTTGCCGCCACCGGCCGGGGCGCAGATCAGGAACACGATGTCGGCCGGGCCGTCCTTCGCGCCGAAGTCGACCGTCGGCTCGAGCCGGGCGAACGCCAGCACCGGCTCGCTCACGCCCTCGGTGCGGCAGTGCGGGATCGCGATGCCGCCTGGAAGCCCGGTCGCCGAGGTCGCCTCACGGGCGAACGCGTCCTCGATGAGCTGGTCGACGTCCGTGGCGCGACCGGCGTCGCCGACGATCCGCGCGAGGGCACGGATGACCTCGTGCTTGTCGGACCCGAGCTCGGCGTCGAGACGCACCAGCCCTGCGTTGATGAGATCAGTCATGTCACCCTCCCGGGGTGAGGTCGAGGGCGCGCACCGAGACGAGCTCGGGGCGGACCTGGTGGGGTTGTGGGATGGTCGTTCCGGGGAGCCCGGCGGCGGCGCTGCCGTAGGCGACAGCAAGGGCGAGTCGGTGGGCGGGGTCCTGGCGGCGGAGGTCGCCGAGGAGGTAGCCGAAGAGGCTGGAGTCACCGGCGCCGACCGTGCTGACCACGGTGGTGGGCGGCGGTGTGGCGTGCCAGGCGCCGTCGGCGTTGACGAGTACGGCGCCGTGCGGGCCGAGCGTGGCGAGCACCGTCTCGACGCCGCGGGCGACGAGGGTTCGGGCGGCGTGGGCGGCGGCGACCGGGTCGGCCTCGAGCGCGTCGCCGGCGGCCCGGCTGCCGGTCAGGGAGGCGAGCTCCTCGCCGTTCGGCTTCATCAGGTGTGGCGCTCCCACGTCGAGGCCGTCGACGAGGGCCTTCAGCGGGGCGTCGCTGGTGTCGACCGCGATCCGGCCGCCGGTGCCGCGCAGGGCGGAGACCAGCTCGGCGTACCACCCGACCGGCGCGCCGGGCGGCAGCGAGCCGGCCAGCACCACCCAGTCGGCGTCGCCGGCGCGGCGGCGCAGCGACTCGGTCAGCGCGGTGAGCACGTCGCCGTCGACCGTGGGGCCGGGGCTGTTGAGCTTGGTGGTGGTGCCGTCGGGCTCGCTGATCGTGAGGTTGACCCGCAGCGTGCCGGACGTCGGGACCGGTCGGCAGTCGATGCCGGCGCTCAGCAGCTCGTGCACGAACGGGTCGTCGGGGTCAGCGGGCAGGACGGCGATCGAGGGGATGCCCGCGGAGACCGAGGCGCGGGAGATGTTCACGCCCTTGCCGCCGGCCTGCGAGGTCACCGACTCGACGCGCATCACGGCGCCGCGCTCGAGCACCCCGCCGAGCGCGACGGTGCGGTCGTGGCTGGGGTTCGGGGTCAGGGTGAGGATCATGCGACCACGACCTGGACGCCGGCGCGCTCGAGGTCGCGCCGGTCGGCGGCGGCGATCCCGTCGTCGGTGATCAGGACGTCGACCTCGGCGAGCTCGGCGAACCTGATCGGCGACTCGCTGCCGACCTTGCTGGAGTCGGCCAGGCACACCACGCGGCGCGCCGCGGCGACCATGGCGCGCTTGGTCGAGGCCTCGTCGCGGTCGGGGGTGGACAGCCCGTGCCCGATGCTCAGCCCGTTGGTGCCGAGGAACGCGACGTCGACGCGGATCCGCTCGAGCGCGATCACGGTGTCCGCGCCGACCGCGGCCTGGGTGGTGGGCCGGACCCGGCCCGGCAGCAGGTGCAGGTCGACGTTCGGTCCGCCGGCGAGCCGGGCCGCGACCGGGACCGCGTGCGTGACGACGGTGAGCCGGAGGTCGCGGGGGAGCTGGCGGGCGAGCCGGCCGGTCGTCGAGCCGGCGTCGAGCAGCACGGTCCCGTCCGCGGGTGGGAGCAGGTCGAGCGCCGCCTCGGCGATCCGGTCCTTCGCGTCGGTGTTCGCCTGGTCGCGCTCGCCGAGCCCGGCCTCGATCACCGCCAGCGCGGACGCCGGCACCGCGCCACCGTGCACCCGGCGGACCAGGCCGATCCGCTCCAGCGCGGAGAGGTCGCGACGCACGGTCTCGGTGGTGACGTCGAACTGCTCGGAGATCTCGTTCACCGACACCCGGCCGCGCTCGACCACGAGCTGCGCGATGGCCTGCTGGCGCTCTTCGGCGTACATGGTGATCGCTTGCTCCTGCGGCTCGGTGGATGAATCTGTGTATATGTTGTTTTACGCCCGAATGTGTTGACTGTCAACCCCTGGGAGGTGTTGACTGTGGTCATGGTCACCAGCTCAGCACCCGGTCTCCGGGGCACGCCCGTGGTTCCCGGCGTGGCCTTCGCTCCCGCACTGGTCGTGCGGGCCGAGGTCTCGCCGGAGGCGGTCGCGCGCTTCGACGAGTTGGCGTACGCCGACGCCGACGCGGCGCTCGCGGCGTACGACGGCGCCGCCCAGGCGGTGTCGGACGGGTTCGTGCGCAAGGCCGCGGCCGCCTCGGGTGACGCCGCCAACGTGTTGACGGCGAGCGCCGGCCTGGCTCGCGACAAGGGCCTGCGGGGTGCGGTCCGCAAGCACCTGCGCGCGGGGGAGGGCCTGCTCGCCGCGGTGCACGCGGGCGTCGAGCAGTTCGTCACCGTGTTCACCGGCATGGGCGGCCTGATGGCCGAGCGGGTGACGGACCTGCGCGACATCGAGCGGCGCATCACCGCGCACCTGGTCGGCGAGCCGGAGCCCGGCGTGGGCGTCCCGCCCGTGCCGTGCGTCCTCGTCGCCGAGGACCTCGCTCCTGCCGACACCGCCGGTCTCGACCCGGCCCTGGTCGTCGCGCTGGTCACCGAGAAGGGCGGCCCGACCAGCCACACCGCGATCATCGCCCGACAGCTCGCCATCCCGTGCGTGGTCGGCGTCGCCGGCGCGATGACGATCGCGGCCGACACCCCGCTCCTCGTCGACGGCGCCGCGGGCACCGTCGAGACCGAGCCCGACGCGGAGGCCGCGCAGGCACGGGTCGGCGCGGACGTCGCCACCCGCGCCGCGCTCGCGTCGTGGAGCGGACCGGGGCGTACGGCGGACGGCGAGTCGGTCAAGATCCTCGCGAACGTCGCCGACGGTGAGTCCGCCCGGTCCGCCGCGGGCGCGCCGGTGCAGGGCGTCGGCCTGTTCCGCACCGAGCTCAGCTTCCTCAACCGCAAGGACGAGCCGTCCGTCGAGGAGCAGGCCGAGATCTACGCCGAGGTGCTGGACGCGTTCGGCGGCGACGACCGGTACGTCGTGATCCGCACCCTCGACGCCGGCTCGGACAAGCCGGTCGCCTACGCGACCCTCGAGGGCGAGGAGAACCCCGCCCTCGGCGTTCGCGGGCTGCGGCTGTCGTTCGAGAACCCCGGTCTCCTCGACCGCCAGCTCGACGCGGTCCAGCGCGCGGCCGCGTCGACCGGCACCGAGGCCTGGGTGATGGCGCCGATGGTGGCGACCGTCGCGGAGGCCGCCGAGTTCGCCGAGAAGGTCCGCGCCCGCGGGCTGAAGGCCGGCGTGATGGTCGAGGTGCCCAGTGCGGCCCTGCTCGCGCACCGGATGCTCGAGGTCGTCGACTTCCTCTCGATCGGCACCAACGACCTGACCCAGTACACGATGGCGGCCGACCGCATGGCCACCGACCTCGCGCACCTCACCGACCCGTGGCAGCCCGCCGTGCTCCAGCTGATCGCGATCACCGCCGAGGCGGGCCGCCGGGCCGGCAAGCCGGTCGGCGTCTGCGGCGAGGCCGCCGCGGACCCGCTGCTCGCGTGCGTGCTCGTCGGCATGGGGATCACCTCGTTGTCCATGGCCGCGGCCGCCGTACGACCGGTCGGCGCACAGCTCGCCCGCGCGACGGTCGACGACTGCGAGGACGCCGCCGAGGCCGCGCTCGCCGCGGCCGACCCGCTGTCCGCGCGGGACGCGGTGCGGGCCGTCCTCGCCTAGTCCGGAATGACCAGGGGCGAGTAGTCATGGTCCGCGAGCAGTCGCGCGACCATCTCCGCGCGGCTGGACACCGCGAGCTTCACGAAGATCCGCCGCAGGTGCGTCGACACGGTCCAGACGCTGATCCCCAGTGACGTCGCGATCGCCTGGTTGGTGCGCCCGTGCGCGACCATCAGGGCGATCTGCCGCTCGCGCGGCGACAGCGTGACGCGCTGCGCCGGCTCCTGGTGCACCAGCAGGCAGCGCACCTGACCGACGGTCACGTCGAGCAGCACCCCCTCGCGCTCGGCGGTCTCGAAGTGACCCTCCTGGACGATCTCGCTGACCTTCTGGAGCAGTGCGTCGAGGCGGTCCGGCTGGATGGTGTGCGTGGTCATCTGGGCTCCCGAGCGTGCTGGTGCCGGCGTCCTCGGCCCCATGAGACGTCCGACTCTGTGAACGTAGCACCGACAAGCGGCCTGCTGCCGTGGTCCATCTGGGTGGTTCGGACGGCACGCCACGCGGGCTGCTTCGGTCCACGCACTACCGCGCACTGCGTAGTAGTGTCGCGGCATGGACAGCACCCAGCTCCTGAAGGGCGTGCTCGACCTCGCCGTGCTGGCGGTGGTCGACGACGAGGACGGCTACGGCTACGACGTGGTCCGGCGGCTGCGCGTCGCCGGCCTCGAGGACGTCGGCGACGCCTCGGTCTACGGCACCCTGCGCCGGCTCTACGCGGCCGGCGCTCTGACGTCGTACGTCGTGGCGTCGGAGTCCGGGCCGCACCGCAAGTACTACGGCATCACCCCGGTCGGGCGTGCGGAGCTCAAGCGCCAGGTCGACGACTGGGCCCACTTCTCGGAGGCGGTCGGCCGCCTCCTCCACACCACCACGGGGAGCACGCGATGAACGACACCCTGCACCTGAGCGAGGTCGACCTGGTCCGCTACGTCGGGGACGTGCGGGCCCAGCTCGCCGACCTGCCAGCGGAAGTGGTCGAGGAGCTGACCGAGGGGTTGGCGGCCGACCTGGCCGAGCTCGTCGAGGAACGCGGGAGCGAGGCGCTGTCCAGCCCTGAGGAGTACGCCGCGGAGCTGCGCGCCGCCGCCGGTCTCGGCCAGCGCGCCGGACGGCCGCGCCGGGAGTGGGGCCTGTCGCGCGCGGCGATGGACGCGATGGACGCCGCGCACGTGCACTGGGACCGGTTGCTCGACGCGTTCCCAGGCGACGTCCGCGGGTTCATCACGGTGCTTCAGCCGGTGTGGTGGGTGGTCCGGGCCTGGGTGGCCTGGATGGTCGCGCAGGACGTCACGGGCGCCACCGTCGGGTTCGCGGACGGCTCCTGGCTGATCGCCCTCGGGGTCTGCGTCGTGGTCAGCGTGCAGCTGGGACGTCGTGCCTGGGGTGTCGCCCGGCTCCTGCGCGCCTCGGTGCTGGCCCGGCTGGCGCTGGTCGTCCTGAACGTCTTCGCGGTCGCGATGCTGCCGGGCGCCGCCGACCGCGCCGCCTACCGGATCGCCGAGGACCGGGCTTGGGTGTACGTGAACGACGTGGTGCCGGCGTACAACGAGAGCGTCGTGACCTACGAAGGGCGGCAGGCCTGCGTGCTGCACGTGTTCGACGCCGACGGCGAGCGGGTCAAGGGCGGCTACGTCTGGGACGCCAGCGGTCAGCGCAAGCTGCCCATGAACAACCGCAGCTGCTAGACCCGCAGCCAGGCGAGGACGGCGCGCACGCGCCGGTGGTCGTCGTCGTCGAGCGGCAGGTCGAGCTTCGTGAAGATGCCGTTGATGTGCTTGGCGACGGCCTTCTCCGTGACGTGCAGGTGCGCCGCGATCGCGGCGTTCGATCGGCCCTCGGCCATCAGCCCGAGCACCTCGCGCTCGCGTGGTGACAACCGGTCCAGCGGCTCGTCGTGGCGCCGCGCCATCACGGTCGCGACCACCTCGGGGTCGAGGACGGTGCCGCCTGCGGCGACGCGGCGGACGCCGTCGACGAACTCCGCGACGTCGGAGACGCGGTCCTTGAGCAGGTAGCCGACGGCGCCGGTGCCCGAGGCCAGCAGCTCGCGGGCGTACAGCTGCTCGACGTACTGCGACAGCACCATCACCGGGAAGCCGGGCCGCGCCTCGCGCACCGCGATCGCGGCGCGCAGGCCCTCGTCGGTCTGCGTCGGGGGCAGGCGTACGTCGAGGACCGCGGCGTCGGCGTCGGGGTCGAGGAGCGCGCGGTCCAGCTCGGGTGCGTTGTCGACGGCGTGCAGGATCGTGAAGCCGTTGCCCTCGAGGAGCTGGATCAGTCCGGCGCGGAGGAGGGCATGGTCCTCGGCGAGGACAAGTCGCACGGCACCTCCAGGGTGATCAGGGTCGGACCGCCGGTCGGGCTCGACACCGCCATGGTGCCGTCGAACGCCCCCAGGCGACGCATCACGCCCAGCATGCCGGTTCCGGACTGCGGATCGGCGCCGCCCGCGCCGTCGTCGCCCACGACGGCCTGCAGGACGCCGTCGCCGTGGCTCAGCGTGATCCACGCATTCCGGGCGCCGGAGTGCTTCACGACGTTGGCCAGGCACTCCGCGACCGCGAAGTACACGCACGCCTCCACCGGGGCGGGCGGCCGGCCGTCGAGGCGGGCGTCGACCGAGACCGGGATCGCCATGTCGAGCGCGATCGCCTGGACCGCGCCGCCGAGTCCGCGGTCGGCGAGCACCGGCGGGTGGATGCCGCGCACCACCGACCGCAGGTCGCCGATCGCCGACGTGGTCGTCGCGCGCGCGTCCTGGATCAGCCTGCGCGCCTGGTCGGGGTCCTCGTCGAACGCCGCGTCCGCCATGCCGAGGCTCATCGACAGCGCGACCAGCCGGGCCTGCGCCCCGTCGTGCAGGTCGCGCTCGAGCCGGCGCAGCTCCGCGGCGGAGTGGTCGACCGCCTCGGCGCGGGTCTCGGTGAGCACCTGGACCCGCTGCTCGAGCTTCTCGGTGCGGCTGTAGGCGAGGAACCACCGGTCGACCGCGGCCCGGGCCCGCATCAGCCAGGGCGTCGCGAACCACCAGATGAACCAGGTGACGACGCCGAGCGCCAGGATGAGCACGGTCAGGTTGATCGTGAACGACGCGACGAACGCGACCGGCATCCACGCCAGGTCACGCCAGGTCATGGGGTCGGTGGCGTAGACGCGCAGCCGGGTGAAGAAGCCACCGGGCGCCGGCCGGTACGGGTCCGGCACCGGGCTCCCGAACACCCGCGCCGCCATCCTCCGGTGCACGTTCGCGATCGCCCGGGTCGCGGGGATCACCGCGATCAGCAGCACCAGGCCGACCCAGAGCACGGCGAGGACCCCGCCGAGCACCCAGAGGACGAACAGCACGAGCAGGGCGATCGACATGCCCAGCTGCGCGGCGGCGTACCCGGTCAGCAGGAACGGGCCGGGTGGCTTCGGACTCTCAGGGGCGGTGCTCACCGGGCCATCCTGCCGCGCCGCCCGCTGCGGGACAGGGGTGCTAGCACCACTTCCGAACGGGACCTGGCGCCCCTGCCCGAACGGCTGCGCGCGTCGAGGCTTGAGGGGACCGATCCGGAACCCCGAGGAAGAGACGGCCATGGGCAACCCACTGACAGCAGTACCGATGAGAGCGGCGCGCTGGAGCGCCTTGCACCCCTGGCGGGCGATCCTGACCTGGGTCGCGTTCGTCGCGGTGGCGGTGGGACTCGCCATCGCCGTACCCACCCAGGACACGACCGACGCCGACTACCGGGTCGGCGAGTCCGGCCGCGCGGACACGATGGTGGAGGCCGCCGGCCTCGACAGTCCCGACACCGAGATGGTGCTGATCACCGCGGCCGACGGGCCGCTCGACACCGCGGCGGCCGAGGAGGTCGCTCGCGACGTCACCAGTGCGGTCGAGTCGGTGCCCGAGGTCGTGTCGGTCGGCGACGCGCAGTGGAACGCCGACCAGAGCGCGCTGCTCGTGTCGATCGAGATGGACCCGGACGCCGAGAACGCCGCGGACGTCACGTCGGCGGTCGCGGCCGTGCAGGCCGACCACCCCGACCTCGACGTACGCTCCGCCGGCGACCTGAGCATCGACGCCGCGATCAGCGAGCGGGTCGCGGACGACCTCGGCTCGGCCGAGGTGATCAGCCTGCCGGTCACGCTGATCCTGATGCTGCTGGCGTTCGGTGCGCTGATCGCGGCCGGCATCCCGGTGCTGCTCGCCGCGACCAGCGTCGCGGCGACGATCGGGCTGATGGCGCCGTTGTCGCACCTGTTCCCGGCCGACGAGTCGGTCGCCAGCATGATCGTGCTGATCGGCATGGCGGTCGGCGTCGACTACTCGCTCTTCTACATCAAGCGCGAGCGCGAGGAGCGCGCCGCAGGGAAGAGCACCCTCGACGCCGTCGAGATCGCGGCGCAGACGTCCGGGCACTCGATCCTGGTCTCCGGTGGCGCGGTGATCGCGTCGATGGCCGGGCTGTTCCTGGTCCAGGACGTCACGTTCAACTCGCTGGCGATCGGCTCGATCCTCGTCGTCGCGATCGCCGTGCTCGGCTCGATCACCGTGCTGCCGGCGCTGCTGGTCAAGCTGGGCCGCTGGACCGACCGGCCGCGCGTCCCGCTCGTGTGGCGGCTCAACCGCCGCATCGGCCGCGGCGGCATCAGCGGCCGGATGCTGCGTCCCGTCGTGCGCCACCCCCTGGTCGCGCTGCTGCTCTCCGGCGCGGTGATCCTCGGTCTCGCGATCCCCGCCCTGGGCATGAAGACGCACTCCGGGACCCTGGACACGCTGCCGCAGTCGATCGCCGAGGTGCAGACCTTCCAGCAGATCAGCAAGGCGTTCCCGGCCGAGGCCGGCGCGTCGGCGGTCGTCGTGGTCCACTCCGAGGCCGGGTCGACCGACGAGGTCACCGCCGCGCTCGAGCAGCTCAGCGACGACGCGGTCGCCACCGGTCGGTTCGTCGGCTCGGCCGAGGGCGTGCAGACGTCCGAGGACGGGCGTACGTCGATGGTCGTGCTCGGCATGCCGTACCCCGAGACCGACGACCGGGTCAGCGAGGGCGTGCACGAGCTGCGCGACGAGCTCGTGCCGGCCAACCTCGCCGGACTCGGCGAGCACGCCGTCGGCGGCGGCGCTGCCGACGAGGTCGACTACATGGCCAAGCAGCAGGGCCGGCTCGCCCTGGTGATCGGGTTCGTGCTGCTGCTGACGATGCTGATCATGGTGATCACGTTCCGCAGCGTCGCGCTCGCCGGGATCTCCACCCTGCTGAACCTGCTCTCGGTGGGAGCGGCGTTCGGCGTGATGACGCTGGTCTTCCAGCACGGGTGGGGGAGTGGTGCGCTGGACTTCACGACGCCGGGCTTCGTGATCAACTGGCTGCCGCTGTTCGTGCTGGTGGTGCTGGTCGGGCTGTCGATGGACTACCACGTGTTCGTGCTGAGCCGGGTGCGTGAGCACGTCGGCCGTGGCCTGCCCACGAAGCTGGCCGTCGAGCAGGGCGTCAAGGACACCGCGGGCGTCGTCACCAGCGCCGCGGCGGTCATGGTCTCGGTGTTCGCGATCTTCGCGACCCTGAGCATGATGGAGATGAAGATGATGGGCGTCGGCCTCTCGGCCGCGATCCTGCTCGACGCCACGCTGATCCGGCTGGTGATGCTGCCGGCCGTCATGGTGCTGCTCGGCGAGAAGGTGTGGTGGCCCTGGCCGCCGCGCCGGCCGCGCGGCGAGGTCGTCAGCGAGCCGGAGCCGGAGTACGCCCTGACGCGCTGACCGACGCGGTGACCTGCACCGGTACGCCGTTCAGCGCGGCGTTCCCCGAGACGTCGAGCAGCTCGGGGTCGGTGAGGTCGTTGACGGACACCCCCGGGAGGTCGATCGCCTGACCCAGGCGGACGCCCTCCCGGCGGTGTCCGTAGCCGTGCGGGAGGCTGACGACGCCCGGCATCATGTCGTCGGTCGCGGCGACCTCGACGTCGACCGTGCCCACCCGCGACGACACCGTCACGAGGGCCCCGTCGGCCAGGTCGCGCGCGGCCAGGTCGTCGGGGTGCATCAGCAGCTGGTGTCGCGGCCTGCCCTTGGTGAGCCGGGCGCTGTTGTGCATCCAGGAGTTGCAGTCGCGCTGGTGGCGCCGTCCGATCAGCAGCAGCTCACCGGGAGCCGGAGCCGGGGTCGCGGCCAGCCGGTCCAGGTCGGCGAGCACCAGCTCGGGCGCGGCGTCGATGCGGTCCTTCGGCAGCCGTCGCGGCAGCTGGCCGCCGCGCAGCGGGCCGAGGTCGACGCCGGCCGGGTTCGCCCGCAGCTGCTTCATCGTGGTCCGTCCGCTCCGGCGCAGCAGCAGCGAGATCAGCCGGGTCGGGCTGGTGGAGAGCCGGAGCCGCTTCTTCAGCGGGACCTTCACGCCGAGCCGCCGGTGGGTGCGCAGCACGATCTCGCGGTAGATCTGCCAGTCGTGCATCGCGCCGTCCTCGGCCGGGAGCACCGCGGGCGTGAACCGTGCGGTGTTGCGCACGGCGAGCAGGTGGAACACCAGGTCGTAGTGGTCGCGCTCGAGCGCGGTGGTCGGCGGCAGGATCACGTCGGCGTGCCGCGTGGTCTCGTTGACGTAGATGTCGACCGCCGCCATGAAGTCCAGCCCCGCCAGGGCCCGGTCGAGCCCGGCGCCGTCCGGCGTCGACGACACCGGGTTGCCGGCCAGGGTGAGCAGCGCCCGCACCTGGCCCTCGCCAGGTGTCTCGATCTCCTCGCGCATCGCCGAGGCCGGGATCTCCCCGGAGAACTCGGGCAGGTCGCGCACCCGGCTGCGCCACCGGTCGTGGTGGCCGCGCCCGATCACGCCGGTGCCGACCGCGTCGATGGCCGGGCTGGTGAACAGCACCCCGCCCTCGCGGTCGAGGTTCCCCGTCAGCAGGTTCAGCAGCTGCACGGCCCACTGGCACACCGTGCCGAACGGGTGCATCGACACCCCCACGCGGCCGTACGCCGCCGCCCCGTCCGCGGCCGCGAAGTCGCGGGTGATCCGTCGGATCTCGTCCGCGGGGATGCCGGTGACGGACTCCGCCAGCTCCGGCGTGTACGGCGCGACCGCCGCCTCGACCCGGTCGAGACCCTCGACGTACCCCGGTGGCCGGGTGAGGCCCTCGGCGTGGAGGACGTGCAGCATCGCCAGCAGCAGGTGCGCGTCGGTGCCCGGCCGCACGAAGTGGTGCTCGGTCGCCGCCTTCGCGGTCTCGGTGCGGCGCGGGTCGATCACGACCATCCGCCCGCCGCGGGCCTCCAGCTCGCGCACGCGGTTGGGGAAGTCGGGGACGGTCATCAGCGACCCGTTCGACGCCATCGGGTTGCCGCCGATGACCAGGAAGTACGACGTCCGGTCGATGTCGGGGATCGGCAGGAACAGCTGGTGGCCGTACATCAGGTGCGCGACCAGCTGGTGGGGGAGCTGGTCGACCGACGTGGCGCTGAACTTGTTGCGGGTGCGGAACGACTTCACCAGCGCGGTCCCGTGCGTCATCGAGCCGAGGCTGTGCGCGTTGGGATTGCCGAGGTAGATCCCCATCGCGTCGCGGCCGTGGTCGGTGATCGTCCGGGCCAGCCCGTCCGCGACCCGGTCCAGCGCCTCGTCCCACGTGATCTCGAGCCACTGGTCGCCGACGCGGCGCACCGGCCGCCGCAGCCGGTCGGGGTCGGCGTGGATGTCGGCGAGAGCGGTGCCCTTCGGGCAGATGTGCCCGCGCGAGAGCGGGTCGTCCGGATTGCCGCGGATGCCGGTGACCGTGCCGTCGGTCAGCGTGAGCTCGAGACCGCAGATGGCCTCGCAGAGGTTGCACACGCCCAGCTTCTTCTCGACTGACTGATGGGTCGCAGGCATGCGTCTCATCGTGGCACGCCGGGCCGACATCCTTTACTCCACAAAGTCACTAGAGTTAATGTGCGCGACATGGACACCAGTCGCCGCACCCTCCTCCGCACCGCCGCCGTCCTCGGTGGGATCGCCGCCACCGGCCTGGCACCCCTCGGGCGGGCCATCGCCGGCGCCCCGGCGATCCTCAAGGGGCTGCCGGCGTCCTGGTTCGTCGACTACGGCACCAATGCCGAGATGAAGTGGGAGTCGGTGCGCCCCGGCGACTACCTGACCCGGCAGTCCCACCTGTTCGTGCGCAACCACACCGCGACGCCGACGATCGACGCGTCGTCGTACGCGTTGAAGGTGTACGGCGACGGGCTGAGCACGGCGCGCACGGCCGACGCCCCGGTCGTCCTGACGCTCAAGGACCTCAAGAAGCTGCCGCGCACGAAGCTCGTCACCACCCACGAGTGCACCGGCAACGGGCGCAGCTTCTTCAGCGCCCAGCAGGGCACCCCGGCCTCGGGCACCGCCTGGACGCTCGGCGCGGTCGGGACCGTGGAGTGGGAGGGCGTCCGGCTGCGTGACGTGCTCAAGAGGATCGGGATCAACCCTGCGGCGGTCTCCATCCAGGCGACCGGGCTCGACGCGCCGTACTCGACCGGGGGAGTGGACTACGGCCCGGTACGCCGGCCGTTCCCGGTCAGCAAGGCGCTCGACGACGCGCTGCTCGCCTGGTCGGCGAACGGCGCCGCACTGCTCCCCGACCACGGCTACCCGCTGCGGCTCGTGCTGCCCGGCTGGGTCGGCATCGCGAGCATCAAGTGGCTCGGCTCGCTGGAGGTGTCGCTCACCGAGCTGACCTCGCCGTGGAACACGAAGTGGTACCGGATGACCGGTCCGTCCTACCCGGCCGACTCGCCGCCGCTCACGGTCAACCCGGTCCGCTCGGCCTGGGAGCTGCCGTGGGGCGCCGGTCTCGACGTGGGCCACGACCACCTGCTCACCGGCCGCTCGTGGAGCGGCGCGGGCCCGGTGGTCAAGGTCGACGTGAGCGTCGACGGAGGCGCGACCTGGACGCGCGCCCGGATCGAGCGCCGCCCCAAGCAGCACGGGTGGACGCAGTGGTCGTACTCCTGGAACCGGCCGAGAGCGGGTCAGTACGTCCTGATGGCCCGGGCGACCGACTCGAAGGGCCGCGTGCAGCCTCTCGAGACGCCGTTCAACGACAACGGCTACTTCTTCGACGCGGTGGTGAAGCACCCGGTCACCGTCGTGTGAGGTACGGCGCCCGCGGGTACACGCCGTGGATGCGCGCAACGATCCTGATGGTGGTGGTGCTCCTGCTCGCGGGCTGCAGCGGCTCCGACGACGCCGGGCCCGAGCAGGCGCGGGCCGCGTCGTCGGCCACGAAGTGCGACGGCACGGTGCGCGACATCGAGATCGAGGGTGACCTCCTGGTCGCCCGCAAGAAGACCTGCACGCTGGAGGGTGTCACGGTCGAGGGCCGCGTGACGGTGTCCCGGTACGCCACCCTGGTCGCCCGGGACACCCACTTCGACGACGGCATCAGCGCGCACGAGTTCGACCGGGTCGAGGTGCGTGGCGGCTCGTCCGGCGGCACGCCGGTCCAGCCCGCCGACTTCCTGTTCGACGGCGGTGGCGACGTCGTCCTGCGGGACGCGCCGGTGGAGAGCGCCTACTACGTCCTCCACAGCACCGGGAAGGTCGAGATCGTCGGCCTGAGCCTCATCGAGGGCAGCGTCTACTGCGCCGGCAACACGCGCCGGCCCGAGGTCCGTGACATCTCGGCCGAGTCGCCGGGCGTCCTCAAGGGTCAGTGCGCCGGCTTGAAGAACTTCGGCGTGAGCGACTTCTAGCGGTTCTGCACGACCCGCGGCTTCGCCGCTGGGTCCAGCCAGGTGAGCAGCCAGCGCATCTGCCTGGCGTTGCCGACCTGGGTGCACCCGGCGGTCGGCGACCACGGGTGTCCGGGCTTCGAGGTGTGGTAGAAGATCCCGCTCCCGGCGCCCTGGACGGGTGCCGGCCCCGCGCCGCGGCGGAGCCGCACGTTGTTGAAGTCCAGGACCCAGCCCGAGCGCATCGACGGGCGGTCGCCGCTCGTGACGCCGCGCACCTCGAGCCAGGTGTTGTAGGTGGAACCGGCGCTGCTCGACACGATCGACGTCGCGCGCCGCTGCTTCCAGCGCATCTCGCCGGGGTTGCTCGACGTGGTCGTGAACGTCGTCTTGATCTCGAAGACGCCGTTCGGCGAGCGGCGGTCGCCCTCGCGCTCCTTGCCCCAGCCGTTGCTGCCGATCGTCGAGCGGAACTCCCGCCTCTTCGTCCAGCGGCCGTCGGCGTCCTTCTCCCACGCCTGGGTGACCGTGCACCACACCTGGCGGCAGTGCTCACGGCTGGAGATCGTGCGCACGACCTGGGTGGTCCGCTCCGGGACCAGCTGCGCCCAGGGGCGCTGCTCGGCCTGCGCGGGAGCTACCGTGAGCGTGAGGAGCCCGAGCGTGAGGCCGAGGACGAGAGTTCCGAGACGTCGTACCACCGCCCGATCATCACATGCGGATTCGGTGGGCGGAGCGGCTGCGCGCTAGAGTTCTCAGGTTGCCTCCAGGGGCGACGACCGCCGTCCAACGGCCGCGGAACCAGAGTGCCCGGGTGAACAGGCCCCGGCGCGCCGCGCAACGAGTTGCCCGAGAGGGCCGGAAGGAGCCCGCATGTCGATCGGTACCGACGCGGAGACCAAGAAGAAGATCATCGCTGAGTACGGCACGACCGAGGGCGACACCGGCTCGCCCGAGGTGCAGATCGCGCTGCTGAGCCACCGCATCGCTCACCTCACGGAGCACCTCAAGCAGCACAAGCACGACCACCACAGCCGTCGTGGCCTGCTGCTTCTCGTCGGCCAGCGCCGTCGTCTGCTGAACTACCTGCAGAAGACCGAGATCGAGCGCTACCGCTCGATCGTCGAGCGTCTCGGCCTCCGTCGCTGAAATCGGAAGGGCCCACTTCGGTGGGCCCTTCCCGTTTCTCTGGGAAGCGCGACAGCGCTAGATTCAACAACTGAAAACCACCACAGGAGCGACCCGCCCGTTCTGGCTCGGTCCTCGGTAGTGGCTCTCAGCATCTCGGCCCCACTCGGTGGGCCTCCGGATCTGCGGGCCTCGATCGAAGACCGGCCCTCGCGGCCCGCGGGACACCGGGGGATCGCTCCGCGAGCAGAACAGGGACAAACCCTTGACTGAACCCGTCATCTCTGCCGTCGAGGCCGTCCTCGACAACGGCAAGTTCGGCACCCGCACCATCAAGTTCGAGACCGGGCTGCTGGCCCGGCAGGCCGCCGGTGCGGTGACCGCCTACCTCGACGACGACACCATGCTCCTGTCGGCCACCACGGCCGGCAAGACCCCCAAGGACCACTTCGACTTCTTCCCTCTGACGATCGACGTCGAGGAGCGGATGTACGCCGCGGGCAAGATCCCCGGCTCGTTCTTCCGTTCCGAGGGTCGCCCGGGCGAGGACGCGATCCTGGCCTGCCGCCTGATCGACCGTCCGCTGCGCCCGACGTTCAAGAAGGGCCTGCGCAACGAGGTCCAGGTCGTCATCACCGTGATGGCGCTCAACCCGGACCACCCCTACGACGTGCTCGCGATCAACGCCGCGTCGCTCTCCACTCAGCTCTCCGGCCTGCCGTTCTCCGGCCCGGTCGGCGGCGTCCGCGTCGCGCTCATCGAGGGCCAGTGGGTCGCGTTCCCGACCCACACCCAGCTCGAGGACGCGGTCTTCGACATGGTGGTCGCGGGTCGCGTCACCGACACCGGCGACGTCGCGATCATGATGGTCGAGGCCGAGGCGACCGAGACCAGCTTCGGCAAGGTCCAGAACGGTGCCCAGGCGCCGACCGAGGAGGTCGTCGCCGGCGGTCTCGACGCCGCCAAGCCGTTCATCAAGCAGCTGTGCCAGGCGCAGCAGGAGCTCGCGAACGTCGCCGCCAAGCCGGTCCAGGACTTCCCGGTCTTCCTCGACTACGAGGACGACGTCTACGCCGCCGTCGAGTCCGCCGTCAAGGCCGACCTCGCCGCCGCGATGAAGATCGCGGACAAGACCGAGCGCAACGACCGCACCGACGAGCTCAAGGACTCCGTCCTGAGCTCGCTCGGCGCGCAGTTCGAGGGTCGCGAGAAGGAGATCGGCGCGGCGTTCCGCTCCGTGAACAAGACGGTCGTGCGCGAGAGCATCCTGCGCGACAAGGTCCGCATCGACGGCCGCGGCCTGGCCGACATCCGGCCGCTGCACGCCGAGGTCGGCGTGCTGCCGCGCGTCCACGGCTCGGCGCTGTTCGAGCGCGGCGAGACCCAGATCCTGGGTGTCACCACGCTGGACATGCTGAAGATGGAGCAGCAGCTCGACACGCTGTCGCCGGAGAAGCACCGGCGCTACATGCACAAGTACATCTTCCCGCCGTTCTCGACCGGCGAGACCGGCCGCGTCGGCTCGCCGAAGCGTCGCGAGGTCGGCCACGGTGCGCTCGCGCGCCGCGCGATCCTGCCGGTGCTCCCGGACCGCGAGGAGTTCCCCTACGCGATCCGTCAGCTCTCCGAGGCGATGGGCTCCAACGGCTCGACGTCGATGGGCTCGGTCTGCGCCTCGACCCTGGCGCTGCTCCAGGCCGGCGTTCCGCTGAAGGCGTCCGTCGCGGGCATCGCGATGGGCCTCGTCTCCGGCGAGATCGACGGCGAGACGCAGTACGTCGCGCTGACCGACATCCTCGGCGCCGAGGACGCGTTCGGCGACATGGACTTCAAGGTCGCCGGCACCCGTGACTTCGTCACGGCCCTGCAGCTCGACACCAAGCTCGACGGCATCCCGGCCGAGGTCCTCGCTGCGGCGCTGACCCAGGCCAAGGACGCCCGTATCGCGATCCTCGACGTCATGGCCGAGGCCATCGACGAGCCCGAGGAGATGTCGATCCACGCCCCGCGGATCATCACCATCAAGATCCCGGTCGACAAGATCGGCGAGGTGATCGGTCCGAAGGGCAAGATCATCAACCAGATCCAGGACGACACCGGCGCGTCGATCTCGATCGAGGACGACGGCACCATCTACATCGGTGCCACGAACGGCGAGGCGGCCCAGGCTGCCAAGGACGCCGTCAACGCGATCGCGAACCCGACGATGCCGGAGATCGGCGAGCGCTACCTCGGCACGGTCGTGAAGACCACCAACTTCGGTGCGTTCGTGTCGCTCATGCCGGGCAAGGACGGCCTGCTGCACATCAGCAAGCTGCGCTCGCTGGCCGGTGGCAAGCGCGTCGACGCCGTCGAGGACGTCCTGGCCGTGGGCCAGAAGGTCCAGGTCCAGATCGCCGAGATCGACGACCGCGGCAAGCTGTCGCTGGTCCCGGTCGTCGAGGGCGACGAGTCCTCCGACGCCGAGGGCTCGGACGACTCGGAGTGACCAAGGCTTCACCCGCGACGACCCGCCCGGCCACGCCGGGCGGGTCGTCGCCTTCTCCGGGAACGCGCACCCTGCAGACGACCAAGGACCCCGACGGCCAGGTCACCTCGCGGGTGCGCCGTACGGTGCTGCCCTCGGGGCTGCGCATCATCACCGAGCAGCAGGCCGGGGTCCGCTCGGCCAGCATCGGTGTGTGGGTCGGCGTCGGCTCGCGCGACGAGTCGCCGGCGCTGCACGGCGCCTCGCACTTCCTCGAGCACCTGCTGTTCAAGGGCACCACGGAGCGGTCGGCTCTGGACATCTCGATCGCGCTCGACGCGGTCGGTGGTGAGTTCAACGCGTTCACCGCGAAGGAGTACACCTGCTTCCACGCGCGGGTCCTCGACGAGGACCTACCGCTCGCGGTGGACGTCCTCGGCGACATGATCACCGCCTCCACGATCCTCGCCGAGGACGTCGAGGCCGAGCGCGACGTGATCCTCGACGAGATCGCGATGCACGACGACGACCCGGACGACGTCGTGCACAACCTCTTCGCGGAGCAGGCCTGGGGCGACTCGCCCCTGGGTCGCCCGATCGCCGGCACCGTCGCGTCGATCGGCGCCCTGACCCGCGCGCAGATCGTCCGGTTCTACCGGCGCCACTACCGGCCGGCGAACCTCGTGATCGCGGCCGCCGGCAACGTCGACCACGCCACGCTGGTCAAGCAGGTCAAGAAGTCTTTCGCCCGCAACGACTGGCTCTCCGGCGAGGCCGCGCCGATCCCGTCGCGGCGGGGGTCGCGCAGGCGCGTGACGCCCGGTCTGATCGCCGCGACCCGCCCGTTCGAGCAGGTCAACCTGGTGCTCGGCATGGAGGGACTGGTCCGCGACGACGACCGCCGCTTCGCGCTCGGCGTCCTGAACACCGCGCTCGGCGGCGGTACGTCGAGCCGGCTGTTCCAGGAGGTCCGCGAGCACCGCGGCCTGGCGTACTCCGTCTTCTCGTTCGCCTCCCACCACGCCGACTCCGGCCTGGTGGGGGTGTCCGTCGGCTGCCTCCCCTCGAAGCTCGAGGACGTGCTCGCCGTCGTGCGCGAGGAGCTCGCCAAGGTCGCGCAGTCCGGCATCACCGCCGAGGAGCTGGCCCGGGGCAAGGGCATGCTCCGCGGCGGCCTGGTGCTGGGCCTCGAGGACTCCGGCTCGCGGATGTCGCGCCTCGGCAAGGCCGAGCTCGTTCACGACGAGCTGCTGAGCATCGACGAGGTCATCCGCCGCATCGACGCCGTGACCGTGGAGGAGGTCCGCGAGGTCGCGGCCCTGGTGTTCAACCGGCCCGAGATCCTCGCGGTCGTCGGGCCGGCCTGACCCAGGTCAGCCGCGCGCGATCCAGGGCGAGAAGACCCGCTTCTTGCTGACCCAGTCGACGGCACCGCTGGGGCCGCCGGCTCGCATCACCACGCGGACGGCGTCCGGGTTGCCGAGCGCGGCGCGCGACATCCGGACCCGGACCGTGTCGGTCTCGTAGTTGATCCGCATGATGTAGTCGCCGTTCTCGACCGGCTCCCCGTAGCTCTTCTGGGAGAAGCCCTCGGTCTCGAGGAGGGTGTAGTCGGTGCCCTCGAAGAAGCCGCCGACGAAGACGTACTCCGGTCCCTTGTCGCTCTTGACGGTGTCGATGTAGATCGAGCCGCCCGAGCCCGACGAGGGGCTGCGGCGCAGGTCGTCGTGGACGGTGATGACGTTGACGTTGGTCTTCCCGTTGCGGACCGTCATCGACAGGACGTCCGAGCCGTGGCTGGTGTCGTCGGGGTCGTCGATCGCGTACTGGGCGGCGTGGGCCGCGCCGGAGAGGCTGAGGGTGAGGGCGGCGGTCGACAGGGCGACGGCGGCGGCGTTGATCTTTCGCATGCTGGTCATACGCATCCAGGACCGAGAAGGTTGCATTCTGATACGCCTCATCTCGGGAGTCGTTCGCCGCGCTCGTGGACGAGCACGGCAGTAGCGGTCAGCCGCCAGGCCTCGAACGTCAGCTCCGCGAGCTCGTCGCGCGCCACGCCCTCCAGGTGCACGACGACCCAGCCGAACCCGCCCACGGTGAACTGCACCTCGAACACCTCCGGCCGCTCGGCCACCAGCGCGAGCTGCTCCGCGATCGTCTGCTTCAGCCCGACCGTCCGGGTCGGCTCCCACAGGTAGCCCCACGTCCGGGTCGCGACCGCCATCCGCCAGTACCGCTCGTGGTCGGTCCTGCTCACGTCAGGCAGCTGGTCGGCCAGCTCGAAGAAGTCCGCGATCGTGCATCCACCCACGGGGTCAGCCTGGCAGGAGCCGCCGACGTACCTCGACGTAGCGCTCGAGGAACGCCCGCTCGTCGAGCCGCTTGCGCCGCATCCAGCCGGTCACCTCGTCGTTGCACTTGCTGGTGTTGCACGAGCGGCAGGCCGGTACGACGTTGTCGAGGGTGTACCGCCCGCCGCGCGAGATGGCCAGCACGCAGTCGCGCTGCAGCGCCTGGTCGGTGCGGCCGCAGTAGGCGCACCCGCCGCCCCACGCGGCCTGGATCTCGGTCCACTGCGCGGGGGTGAGGTCGTTGACGACGCTGTCGATCCGGCGCTTGCGGCGGCGGGCGATGCGCGCACGTCGGGTGGTGGTCGGCACCGCGTCAGCGTAGCGACGCGGATGTATCCAGTGGGGGACCTCGAGCTCCTGTGCTCGCGAGGGACGAGGTCCGTCTCGGGAAAGGAACACCATGCTCGCCAAGCCGATCGCCATCGCGCTCTCCGCCGCCTCACTGGCCGTCGTGCCGGGGATGTCCGTCGCCGACGCCGCAGCGCCGAAGGCCGACGTCACCGTGACCATCACCGCCGAGGGCACCGACATGTCCGGCGTCGTGAAGAGCCCGCGCCCGGCCCAGTGCGCCGCCGACCGGACCGTGAAGGTCTTCAAGCTCGTCCGCGGCGAGCCGCACCTGTTCGCGACCGACACCACCGACCTCCAGGGCGGCCAGTACGTCTGGTCGACCGGCAACACCGGCACCGAGGGTCGCTTCTTCGCCAAGGTCGGCGGCAAGGCCGGTTGCCAGTCCGACGTCAGCCCGACGATCCGGGTCCGCCGCGACTAGCGGACGAGGAGCACGACCCCGGCGCAGCCCGCGGCCCACAGCACGCTGACGAACGTGCCGATGATGAACCGCTCGGCGGTGCCGGGCGTGCGCAGCTCGGGGTAGCGGGCCAGGCTCTTCACGCCGAGCACGATCGCCAGGCCCTCGGGCCAGGAGGCGACGATCGCGGCGTACACGGCGATCCGCTCGAGACCGCCGATCCAGGCGCCGCCGCGCAGCACGTGGCCCGCCTCGCGCATGGTCTCGCCGGCGGCCTCGCGGCGGTCGACGAGATCGAAGACGAGGGCGGCGAGCGGGCCGCCACCGGCGACGGCGAGCGTGCCGGCCAGCGCGATGAGCGCGACCGTCGCGTCGTCGTCGACCACGACCGGGTCGGGCGCGGCCGCGACGACCGCGGCGGCGACGAGCATGAGCAGCGAGGCCGGCGCGAACACCCGGCGGGCGCTGGGTGAGGCCCAGGCGGCCAGTCCGGCGAGTACGCCGAAGCCCAGCAGCACGAGCGTCAGCGCGCCCCAGTTCTCCGCAACCACTAGTCGTCCCTCCCGAGCAGGCAGCGAGTCAGGTCGGTGGCCAGCTCGCGGGCGCGCCGCCCCTCGACGATCCCCGCGGCCTGTGCGCGCTGGCTGACGGCAGACTGCCCGATCCCGAGCCGCTGCGCGACCTCGACGTACGGCAGTCCCTCGCGCTCGACGAGGTCGGCGACCTCCCACCCTCCGGGAGTACGCCGCGCGAGCACCGCGGCCCACAGCCACAGCGTGGTCTCGAGGGCGCGGGCGGCCGGGTGCTCGCCGCAGACCCGGAGCCGCCACGGGCTGCTCTTGGCCGCGGTGACCGCGTCGCGCGCCTGCAGGTAGGCCTGGCCGCGACCGGCGCGGGCGTGGTCCGGCAGGGGCTCGTCGACCGCGCCCACCCCGATGCCGATGTTCCACTCGCCGTCGCGCAGCAGCGTCTCGACGACGCGGGGGAGCGCCTCGGGGTCGTCGAGGACGCCCTGGAACTCGTCGCCGACGGTGCGCTCGAACGCCAGCAGGAGCGGCACGTCGGCCAGGGCGGCCAGGGCGTCCGGGATCTTGTCGACGCCGTGGCGGCTGCCGCGCTGGTCCACGGTGAGCACGATGCGGTCCATGAGGCTCCTCCCTGCATCGAGGCTAGATTAGGGAATAGCCTAATGCAAGAGAAGTTCAGGAAATAGCCTAACGGCGCCCGATGAGGCCGACGACGGCCGGCGCCTTCTGCTCGATCACCGAGACCCGGAAGCCGCCCCCCTGGAGCGCCGCCGAGCCCTTCTTCACGATGTTCGGCACCAGCTCGCGCTGGTTGGCCTCGTAGAACAGGTACACCGCCCCGCCCGGCACCACCCGCTCGTGCAGCAGCGCGATCTCCTCGGCGCACTCGCGGACCCAGAAGAGGTTCACGTTGAACGCGAAGACCTTGTTCAGCCGCTTCACCGGCACCCGCAGCGTCGCCAGGTCGATCTGGCGCACGGTCAGCCGGCCGGCCTCGACGTACTGCGCGCAGCGCCGCTTGGTGCGGTCGACGCCGGACTCCGAGCGGTCGATCGCGAACAGCTTGCCGGTCTCGAGCTTCTGGCAGATCAGCTCGGCGGCGGCTCCAGGCCCGCACCCGATCTCCAGCACGTGATCACTGGGTTGAACGTCCATCACGTCCACCGCCCACCGGATTCTCGGCGGAATGGTCTGCAGCGCCATGGGGCAAGACTGCCAGATAGGTTGACCGTCGTGAGTGACATGCGAGTCGGCGTCCTCGGGGCGCGGGGCAAGGTCGGGTCCGAGGTCTGCCGGGCGGTGGAGGAAGCGGCGGGCTTCGAGCTGGTCGCGGCGATCGACGCGGGCGACGAGATCGACGCCCTGGTGAGCGCCGGAGCCCAGGCGGTGGTGGACTTCACCCACCCCGACGTCGTGATGGACAACCTCGAGTTCTGCATCGACCACGGCATCCACGCGGTGGTGGGCACGACCGGCTTCGACGACGCGCGCCTCGACACGCTGCGCGGCTGGCTGGCCGACGCCACCAGCACCGGCGTGCTCATCGCCCCGAACTTCTCGATCGGCGCGATCCTGATGATGCGCTTCGCGGCCGCGGCCGCGCCCTTCTACGAGTCGGTCGAGGTCGTCGAGCTGCACCACCCGACCAAGGCGGACGCCCCCTCCGGCACCGCACGGCGTACGGCGGAGCTGATCGCCGCGGCCCGCCGCGAGGCCGGTGTCGGTCCGGTTCCCGACGCGACCTCCACGGGGCTGGACGGCGCGCGCGGCGCGGTCGTCGACGGCATCCACGTGCACGGCCTGCGCGTCCGCGGCCTGGTCGCCCACCAGGAGGTCATCCTCGGCGGCGTGGGGGAGACGCTCACGATCCGGCACGACTCGCTGGACCGCGCGTCGTTCACCCCGGGCGTGCTCGCCGGCCTGCGCGCGATCGCGGACCACCCGGGCCTGACGGTCGGCCTGGAGCACTTCCTCGATCTGGACTGATCCGCCGCACGATCTCCGGTTCTTCACGTTCCTGCATTGCAGGAATTCGGGGGTAGCCGCAACCGGTCGCCGTCGTTGAGGTGGGCATGGCTCCGTTGCCTCGGGGCCTCCCTCCCACCACGAAGGACCAGCACATGCGCAGAATCTCGGGCGTCGCCACGGCGGCGGTTCTCGCTCTCACCGTCGTCGGGATGTCCCCTTCCGGCAGCGGGGCCGCTCCGTCCACCAACCCCTACGGCGACAGCACCGGCACCACCTACCGGGTCACCGACACGATCACCGACCCGAACGGCGCCACCCACGTGCGGATGGAGCGCCTCTACCGCGGCCTCCCCGTCCTCGGCGGCGACCTCGTCGCCCACGAGAACGCCGCGGGCGCCCTCAAGGGCGTCAGCGAGACCCTCGACGAGGCGGTCCGCGTCGCCACCACGCCTGCGGTGAGCAGGGCCGCGGCCAGCGAGAAGGTCGTGCGCGCGGCGCAGTCCACCCGCCTGGTCGTCGATGCCACCTCCGGCGCCGGCCGGCTCGCGTGGGAGATCGTCACCGGCGGCAAGCAGGCCGACGGCACGCCGAGCCGGCTCGCGACGTACGTCGACGCCGTCACCGGCAAGGTCATCCGCCGCGAGCAGCAGATCCACAACGTCGACGGCACCGGCCAGTCGCTGTACTCCGGCACCGTCCCGCTCCAGCTGACGCAGTCGGGGTCGACGTACCAGCTCAAGGACGCGGCGCGCGGCAACACCTACACGACCGACCTCAACAACGGCACCGACTCGATCTTCTGCCAGATCTTCGGCGCGGGCTGCAAGACCGGCACGACGTTCAGCGGCCCGGACACCTCGTTCGGCAACGGCTCGACGAGCAGCCGTGAGTCGGCGGGCGTCGACGCGCAGTACGGCACGAACATGACGTGGGACTACTACAAGACCACGTTCGGCCGGAACGGCATCTTCGGCAACGGGACGGGCTCCTACAACCGCGTCCACTACGGCAAGAACTACGTCAACGCGTTCTGGGACGGCACGAAGATGACGTACGGCGACGGCGACGGCGTCAACTACGGCCCGCTGGTCTCGCTCGACGTGGCCGGCCACGAGATGTCGCACGGCGTCACGGAGAACTCCGCGAACCTCACCTACTCCGGTGAGTCCGGCGGCCTCAACGAGGCGACGTCCGACATCTTCGGCACGATGGTCGAGTTCTACGCCAACAACGCCAACGACCCGGGCGACTACCTGATCGGCGAGGAGTTCGACCTCAAGAACCACGTCGGTCTGCGCCGGATGGACAACCCGGCCTCGGACGGCAGCTCGCTGAACTGCTGGACCTCCGGCGCCGGCAACGCCGACGTGCACTACTCCTCGGGCATCGGCAACCACTTCTTCTACCTGCTCGCCGAGGGCTCGGGCGCGAAGACGATCGGCGGCGTCGCGCACAACAGCACGACCTGCAACGGCTCGACGATCACCGGCATCGGCCGGACCGCCGCGGCCGCGATCTGGTATCGCGCGCTGACGGTCTACATGACCTCGGGCACCAGCTACGCCGGCGCGCGCACCGCGACGCTGAACGCCGCTCGTGACCTGTACGGCGCGGGCAGCGCCCAGCAGAGCGCCGTCGCGGCCGCGTGGAGCGCGGTGAGCGTCAACTAGAGGAAGTAGCGGGCTCCCGCGGCCGCGAGCGCCGCTCCGAAGACCACCACCAGGAACGGTGCGCGGAGGAGGAGCAGCACGACGGCGACGCCCAGTCCCAGGGCGCGCGCGTCGAGCACCAGCTCGTGGCCGCGGGAGAACACCTGCACGGCGATCAGCGCGGACAGCAGGGCGACCGGGATCAGGTCGGCCACCCGCTCGACCAGCGGTCGCTCCAGGATCCGTGACGGCACCGACAGGCCGGCCAGCTTCAGCAGGTAGCAGCCGACCGCGCTGACCAGCACCGCGGTCCACATCATCGGGCCGGCTCCTTCATCAGGGCCCCGGCCAGCAGCGCGACACCGGCGGCGGCGAGCACGGGTACGCCGGCCGGCACGATCGGCACGACGCCGAGCGCCACCGCGGCGGCCGCGGCCGCCACCAGCTGGTTGCTCCGCTTGTGCAGCCGCGGCCACAGCAGCGCGAGGAAGGCCGCGCCGACGGCGGCGTCGAGTCCGTACTGCCGCGGGTCGCCCAGCGCGTTCCCGGCCAGGGCGCCGGCCAGGGTGGCGAGGTTCCACAGCACGAAGATCGAGACGCCGGTGACGAGGAACCCGAGCCGGGCGGCGGTGCGCGACTCCCGGGTCACCGACATCGCGGTCGACTCGTCGATGAGGACGTGCGCGGCCGCGGCCCGGCGGGCGCCGTGCCAGTCGAGCAGCGGCGCGAGACGCAGGCCGTACAGCGTGTTCCGGGTGCCGAGCAGCATCGCGGACAGGGCCCCGGCCAGGGGTGCGCCACCGGACGCGACCACGCCGACGAGCGCGAACTGGCTCGCGCCCGTGAACACCAGCAGAGACAGGGCGCAGGTCTGCCACACGGTGAGCCCGGCGGCCACCGACACCGCGCCGAAGCCGACGCCGTACGCCCCGGTGGCGACGCCGACGCCGAGGCTGTCGCGGATGATCCCGCGCCGCTCCTGGTCGGGAAGCGGCGCGTCGGTCACGCCCCGAGGTTAAGGGGAGCGGCTAGTGGCGGCGTAGCCGGACCGGGTGCGGGTGGGCGTGGAAGTCGTGGACGAGGACGTACGCCAGCACGATGCCGGCGAAGAAGCCCCACATGGCGCCGGCGACGGCCGCGACGGGGAGGGGGCTGAAGTGGGCGACCCAGGCGCCCGACGCGATGGCGACGATGAGCGCGACAGCGACGACGAGCAGTCGGTGCAGCCTCGGCAGTGGTCCGATCACAAGATCAACTGTGACTCCGGATCCCGTGAATTCAAGAGCAGCCGGCTAGGAGAGCGCTGTGTGGAGGCGGACCTGCCTGACCAGCGTGGTGCCCTCGCCGTCGAGGTCCAGCTCGCGGTGGGCGGTGTCGGGGGCCCAGCCGGCGCCGGTGAGGAACTCGCGCAGCGCGTCGTCGCTCGCCATCGCCCACAGCACGGCCCGCGAGAACCGGTCGGACTGCATGGTCTCGACGGCGGCCTGCATCAGCCGCGACCCGTGGCCCTTGCCGCGCTCGGCCGGGTCGACGGTGAGCTCCATCAGCTCGGCATCGGCGACCGGGTCGCAGTCGGGGTCCGAGGCGGGCGTCGTGATCGCGAAGCCGACCACCCGGTTGCGCTCGAGCGCGACGAGGACCCGGTTGCGGGCGTCCCGGGGGGACTGGAACGACTGGCGCCACGCGGCGGCCGCGGCCTCGACATCGGTGGGCAGGGCATCGGCCGGTACGACGCCGGCGTACATCTCCTGCCAGGCGCGGATCTGCAGGTCGGCGATCGCGGGGGCGTCGTCGGCCCAGGCCACGCGCACGGAGACGTCGGCACTCGGTCCAGTCATGGGGCGCATCCTCGCACTGTTACAAATCTCCGCGCACAGTGCGTCGACCTGTAACAACCGGTGGTAGCGTGCGAGTGTGCCCTTCGAGGAACTGCTGGCCGAGGACGGCCGCGTCGAGCCCCGCGACGAGATGCCCGACGCGTACCGCCGCACGCTGGTGCGCCAGATCGCCCAGCACGCGCACTCCGAGATCATCGGGATGCAGCCGGAGGGGAACTGGATCAGCCGCGCGCCGAGCCTGCGCCGCAAGGCGATCCTGATGGCCAAGGTCCAGGACGAGGCCGGGCACGGGCTCTACCTGTACGCCGCCGCCGAGACCCTCGGTGTCGACCGCGAGGACCTGCTCGACCAGCTCCACACCGGTCGGCAGAAGTACTCCTCGATCTTCAACTACCCGACGCTGACCTGGGCCGACGTCGGCGCGATCGGCTGGCTGGTCGACGGCGCCGCGATCGTGAACCAGGTGCCGCTGTGCCGCTGCTCGTACGGCCCGTACGCCCGGGCCATGGTGCGGGTCTGCAAGGAGGAGTCCTTCCACCAGCGGCAGGGTTTCGAGATCCTGCACACGCTGTCGCACGGGACGCCCGCGCAGAAGGCGATGGCGCAGGACGCCGTCGACCGGTACTGGTGGCCGTCGCTGATGATGTTCGGCCCGCCCGACGACGACTCGCCGAACTCCGCGCAGTCGATGGCGTGGGGGATCAAGCGGTTCTCGAACGACGACCTCCGGCAGCGCTTCGTCGACATGACGGTTCCGCAGGCCGAGATCCTCGGCCTGACCCTGCCCGACCCCGAGATCCGGTGGAACGAGGAGCGCGGCCACTACGACTTCGGCACCGTCGACTTCACCGAGCTGTTCGAGGTCATCAAGGGCAACGGCCCCTGCAACGCCGAGCGGATGGCGCACCGGGTCAAGGCCCATGAGGACGGCGCCTGGGTGCGTGAGGCCGCGTCGGCGTACGCCTCCAAGCGCTCCTCGGAGGCGGTGGCATGAGGGACTGGCCGCTCTGGGAGGTCTTCGTGCGCTCGCGTCGCGGGCTGTCGCACGTGCACGTCGGCTCCCTGCACGCACCGGACGCCGAGATGGCGCTGCGCAACGCGCGCGACGTCTACACCCGCCGCCAGGAGGGCGTCTCGATCTGGGTGCTGCCGTCGGCCGAGATCGTCGCGTCGGACCCGGGGGAGCGCGACGCGTTCTTCGAGCCCGCCGCGGACAAGGTCTACCGGCACCCCACGTTCTACGACGTGCCCGAGGGGGTCGAGCACCTGTGACCTCTGCCGACTACGTCCTCGGCCTCGCCGACGACGCCTTGGTCTCCGCGCAGCGGATGGGCTGGTGGATCAGCCGGGCGCCGCAGCTCGAGGAGGACCTCGCACTCGCGAACATCGGGCTCGACCAGCTCGGGCAGGCACGGTCGCTGCTGTCGTACGCCGGCACGATGCTCGACCGCACCGAGGACGACCTGGCCTACCTGCGCGACGACCGGGAGTTCCGCAACGTCTGGCTGGTCGAGCGACCGCAGACCGACTTCGGCGTGACGATGGCGCGGCTGCTGCTGTTCTCGGCCTGGCAGCGCGAGCTGTACGCCGCCCTGGTGACGTCCTCCGACGCCACGCTGGCCGGGATCGCCGGCAAGGCGGTCAAGGAGGTGGCGTACCACCTCGACCACGCCTCGCAGTGGGTGATCCGCCTCGGCGACGGCACCGACGAGTCGCACTCCCGGATGCAGGCCGCGCTGGACGCCGAGTGGCCGTACCTCGACGAGCTGTTCGAGGGTGCCCCGGAGCTGCGGCCCGCCGTGCTGGCCCGGATC
The DNA here is from genome assembly GCF_022761125.1 of Nocardioides sp. SR21. Lineage (GTDB taxonomy): Bacteria > Actinomycetota > Actinomycetes > Propionibacteriales > Nocardioidaceae > Nocardioides. Next base: position 542,513 of record NZ_JAKWJR010000002.1, read on the forward strand.
GAGCAGGTGGTGGCCGAGGCGACGCTCGCCGTACCCGAGGTCGCGCCTGTCGTCGGGGGAGGCCGGCACGGGCTGCACACGGAGCACCTCGGCTACCTGCTCGCGGAGATGCAGCACCTGCACCGCTCTCACCCGGGAGCGACGTGGTGATGACGACCGCCGCCTGGAAGATCGCCGCGGACCTGCCCGACCCGGAGCTGCCGGTCGTCACGATCGCGGACCTCGGGATCCTGCGCGAGGTCACCGAGGACGACCAGGGACGCGTGCACGTGCAGATCACGCCGACGTACTCCGGCTGCCCGGCGATGGAGACCATCAGTGCCGACCTCGTCGAGGCGCTGACGCAGGCGGGCTACCAGCGCGTCGACGTCGAGTTCGTGCTGTCGCCGGCGTGGACGACGGACTGGATGACCGAGGAGGCCAAGGCCAAGCTGGAGGCGTACGGCGTCGCCCCGCCGGGTCCCGTCGCGCTGGCCCTGTCGGTGAAGTGCCCGCAGTGCGGGTCGCTCGACACCCGCGAGTCGAGTCGCTTCGGCTCGACCGCGTGCAAGTCGCTGTGGGTGTGCCGCGCGTGCCGCGAGCCCTTCGACCACTTCAAGGCCATCTGAGTGTCCGCGACGTTCCACTCGCTGCGGGTCGCGGCGATCGACGAGCTCACCGACGACGCGGTGGCGCTGACGTTCTCGGTGCCCGCCGAGCTGGCGTCCGAGTTCACGTTCCTGCCGGGCCAGCACCTCTCGATCCGAGGCGGTGACGACGTACGCCGGTCGTACTCGCTCTGCACCTCGCCGTCCTCGGGCGTCCTGCGCATCGGCGTGAAGCGACTGCCCGGGGGCGCGTTCAGCGAGGGTGTCGTCTCGCGCCTCGTGGTCGGCGACCCGCTGGAGGTGATGACGCCTGCGGGGCGCTTCACCGTCTCGTTGGATCCCAGTGCCGCCCGGTCGTACGTCGCCATCGCGGCCGGCTCCGGCATCACGCCGGTGCTCTCGATCCTCGCCGCGGTGCTGGAAGGGGAGCCCGGCTCGACGGTCACGCTCATCTACGCGAACCGCACGCACCGCTCGGTGATGTTCCTCGACGAGGTGCACGACCTCAAGGACAGGTATCCCGCTCGCTTCCAGGTGATCCACGTGCTCTCGCGCGAGGAGCAGGAGGTGGAGCTGCTGTCCGGGCGGCTCGACGGCCCGCGCCTCTCCCGCATCCTGTCGGCGCTGGTGCCGCCCGACTCGGTGGATCAGTGGTTCCTCTGCGGCCCGCAGCAGCTCGTGGTCGAGCTGCGCTCGACGCTGCTGTCGCTCGGCGTGCTTGCTGACGCGGTGCACACCGAGCTCTTCCACGCCGATCCCGTGCCACGGGCTCCGGTCGCTGCGCTGGACGTCCCCGACGGTGCCGCCCACGTGACCGTCCGCCTCGACGGGCGCTCCTCGTCCTTCGACCTCCGACCCGACGGCCAGCCGGTCCTCGACGCCGCCATGTCCGTCCGCTCCGACCTCCCCTTCGCCTGCAAGGGCGGCGTCTGCGGCACCTGCCGCGCCCGCCTCGTCTCCGGGACGGTGGCCATGGACGCCAACTGGGCCCTGGAGCCCGACGAGATCGAGCGCGGCTACGTCCTCACCTGCCAGTCCCACCCCACCTCCGAGAAGGTCGTCCTCGACTTCGACGGGTGAACGTCGGCGGTGGTTGAGGAAGGCGCGCTCGCGCCTGTCTCGAAACCACCCGCCATCGGTGGTCGAGCTTGTCGAGACCCCTGCAGCCGTGACGCTGCGCTGGATCTGCGGCGTCCTCCCGGCGCTCGACCGCCCGGGACAGGAAGAGCGCGCCTATCGGAAGGACGTCGGCCCGCGGTCGACGGGGTGTGCGGGGCCACCACCGAACTGTTTCTCGAAAGTGTCCACATCCCGGTCAACCACGGGCTTTTCGAGGCCTCACTGTCGGTGGTCCCTGCTTGGGTTGAGGTATGGCAGCCACCACGACCACCCGCACCGAACTGGTGCTGGCGGCTGCCCGCGCGACGCGTTCGGCGATCGCCGACCTCGAGGCCGAGCAGCTCGTGCAGGCACTCGAGTGGGCGGCACTGAACCCGGGCGACGTCGTGGACGCGTCGCGGTCCTGGGAGGAGCGGGAGCTCGAGGTCGCCGGTGACGGGGCGCCGACGGTGGCGGAGTTCTCGATCGCGGAGTTCGCCCTGGCGGTCGGGATGAACACGGATGCCGGCCGGGTGTTCATCGGCGATGCGGTCGAGCTGGCGCACCGGCTCCCGCGCACCTGGGCACGGGTCGGTGCGGGCGAGGTCGCGGTGTGGAAGGCCCGCAAGGTCGCCCAGCAGACCAGGTCCCTGCCGGTCGATGCGGCGGCGTTCGTGGACCGCGCGTTGGCGCCGGTCCTGCACACGTGCACGTTCGCCCAGATCGAGCGGACCGTCGAAGCAGCGCGTGCCGAGTTCGACCCCCAAGCTGCCGAACAACGCCGCCTGGCCGAGGCCGAGCACCGGCACTTCACGTTCTACTGGCGCCAGGTGACCTCGACCGGTCAGGTCCCCGTCGCCGGGGTCATGGATCTGGCCGATGCGGTCGCGTTGGACGAGAACCTGAAGGCGAAGGCCGCCACCCTCGACCCCGCCCTCCCGATCGACGTCCGCCGCTCGATC
>NZ_JAKWJR010000020.1 GCF_022761125.1 Nocardioides sp. SR21
GCTCCTCGACCTCCGCGATCGTGACCCGGCCGCACATCGCGGCCAGCGGGTTGAAGTTCCGCGCGGAGTCCCGGTAGACGAGGTTGCCGTGCCGGTCGCCCTTCCAGGCCCGCACCAGGCCGAAGTCCGCGACGATCGCGTGCTCGAGGACGTACTCGCGCCGCCCCTCAGCAGTATCGAACTCCTGCGTCTGCTTCGCGGGGCTCGCGACGGTCACGTTGCCGGCGTCGTCGTACTTCCACGGCAGCCCGCCCTCGGCCACCTGGGTGCCGACACCGGTCGCGGTGAAGAACGCCGGGATGCCCGACCCGCCCGCGCGCATCCGCTCGGCGAGCGTGCCCTGCGGCGTCAGCTCCACCTCCAGCTCACCTGAGAGGTACTGGCGCGCGAACTCCTTGTTCTCACCCACGTACGACGAGATCATCCGCCGGATCCGCTTCTCGGCCAGCAGCCGGCCCAGGCCCCAGTCGTCGACGCCGCAGTTGTTCGACACCGCCTCCAGGTCGGTCGTACCGGCCGACAGCAGCGCGTCGATCAGCACCGACGGGATACCGCAGAGTCCGAATCCGCCCACCGACAGCGTCGCGCCGTCCGGGATGTCCGCCACGGCGTCTGTGGCCGAGGTCACCACCTTGTCCATGCGGCGATCCTAGGGCTCTCCACCTGTCACCTAGAGTCGGGTCCATGGTCGCTGGCGACTGGTCCCGGGTGCGTCTGCACGTCGTGACCGGCAAGGGGGGCACCGGGAAGTCGACGGTGGCCGCGTCGCTCGCGCTCGCTCTCGCGGCCCAGGGCCGCCAGGTGCTGCTGTGCGAGGTCGAGGGCCGCCAGGGCATCGCCCGGATGTTCGACGTCGACCCGCTGCCGTACGAGGAGCGCCGGATCGCCAGCGGGCTGCGCCTGAACGGCCGCGCCCCGGGCGTCGTGCACGCGCTGCACATCGACCCGGAGTCGGCGCTGCTGGAGTACCTCGCCATGTACTACAAGCTCGGCCGCGCCGGGCGGGCGCTGGACCGCTTCGGGGTCATCGAGTTCGCGACGACGATCGCGCCCGGCGTCCGCGACGTGCTGCTGACCGGCAAGGTCTACGAGGCGGTGCAGCGCAACAGCCGCAACAAGAGCGCGATCCAGTACGACGCGGTCGTGCTCGACGCACCGCCGACCGGCCGGATCGCGCAGTTCCTCAACGTGAACGACGAGCTCGCCGGGCTGGCCAAGGTCGGCCCGATCAAGAGCCAGGCCGACTCGGTGATGACGCTGTTCCAGTCGCCGCGGACCGCCGTGCACCTGGTGACGGTGCTCGAGGAGATGCCCGTGCAGGAGACCGCCGACGGGATCACCGAGCTCCGGCGGGCCGGGCTCCCGGTCGGCAGCGTGATCGTCAACCAGGTCCGCCCCCACGACATCTCGGCCCACGACCTCGCGGCCGCGCGCTCCCGACAGCTGGACGCCGAGCGGATCGAGGCCGACCTGAAGGAGGCCGGCGTCGACATCGGCGACGAGCTGGTGGCCGGCCTGCTCGCCGAGGCGCACGACCACGCGGAGCGTCGCGCGCTCGAGGACAGCCAGCGCGCCGTCGTGGCCGGGCTGGGGCTGCCGACGTACGAGCTGCCTCGCCTGCCGGGCGGCGTCGACCTCGGCGGGCTCTACGAGCTCGCAGGCGACCTCGCCGAGCAGGTGAAGCGATGAAGGCACGGACGCGGGTCGGCCCGCTGGCCGCGGCGCCAGGGCCGGTCCCGGCGATGGACGTCGACGCGCTGATCGACGACCCGGGCACCGGGATCATCGTGTGCTGCGGCTCCGGCGGCGTCGGCAAGACCACGACCTCCGCGGCCCTCGCGCTGCGCGCCGCCGAGCGCGGCCGCAAGGTCGTCGTGCTGACCATCGACCCGGCTCGGCGGCTCGCGCAGTCGATGGGGATCGAGCAGCTCGACAACACCCCGCGCCCGGTCACCGGGCTGCGCACCAACGGCAGGGGCAACCGCAAGGGCGGCAGCCTCGACGCGATGATGCTCGACATGAAGCGCACCTTCGACGAGGTGGTGGAGGGCCAGGCCACCCCGGAGAAGGCGAAGCAGATCCTCGAGAACCCCTTCTACATCGCGCTGTCGAGCTCCTTCGCGGGCACGCAGGAGTACATGGCGATGGAGAAGCTCGGCCAGATCCACGCCGAGGCGCAGCGGGACGGCACCTACGACCTGATCGTGGTCGACACCCCGCCGTCGCGCTCCGCGCTGGACTTCCTCGACGCGCCGGAGCGGCTCTCGAGCTTCCTCGACGGCCGGTTCATCCGGCTGCTGCTGACTCCCGCCAAGGGCCCCGCGAAGGTGATGAGCGCCGGCTTCGGCCTGATCACCAACGCCCTGACCAAGATCCTGGGCGCCCAGGTGCTCCGCGACATGCAGACGTTCGTGACGGCGTTCGACACCCTCTTCGGCGGCTTCCGCCAGCGGGCGCAGCGGACGTTCCAGCTGCTCCAGGCCGACGGTACGGCGTTCCTCGTGGTCGCCGCGCCCGAGCCGGACGCGCTGCGCGAGGCGGCGTACTTCGTCGAACGGCTCGGCGAGGACCGGATGCCGCTCGCCGGACTCATCGTCAACCGGGCGACGCCGGAGCCGCGCGGCACGCTGTCGGGCGACGAGGCGATGGCCGCGTCCGCCCGGCTGCGCAAGCGCGCGCCGGACTCACTGACCGCCGGTCTGCTCCGGCTGCACGCCGACCAGACCCGCACGGTCGAGCGCGAGGCGTTGCTGCGCGCGCGCTTCGCCGCCGCGCACCCGCAGGTGCCGACGGCGGTCGTCCCGGCGCTCGCCGGCGACGTGCACGACCTGGCGGGTCTCCGCCAGGTCGGCGCACTTCTCGCAGAGGCGTGAGTCAGCAGATCGACTGGGTCTCGACACGCCGGTCGCGACGTCGCAAGCTCAGCCGCGCGGCTCGCTAGACCGTGATCTTCGTGAGCGGCGCACCCTGCTCACGAGCCTGCTCGAGCACCGAGCGCCACGAGGCGTTCGGCTTGCGCCGCAGCAGTGCTCGGCGCTCGCGCTCGGTCATGCCGCCCCAGACCCCCCACTCGATCTGGTTGTCGAGCGCCTCCGCGAGGCACTCGGTCCGCACGGGGCAGCCCGCGCAGAGCTGCTTGGCCTTGTTCTGTTCCGCACCACGAACGAACAGCTGGTCCGGTTGCGCCTGGCGGCATGCAGCCGCGGGCGCCCAATCCTCAACCCACATCTTGATGTCCCCACATCACTCCGAGACGTGCAGCCATCCCCACGATGACTGCCCGGGAAGACTTCCCCTCCGCAGATAAGGTAAAGATCGTCTGAGAATTCGGACAGACCCAGCCGGATGAGATAGGCATAGTCCGAACTAACTAGTCATATCGGGTCATGAATAGGTACGGGCTATATCGCTCCCGTACTCTTGAGGCCATGTCCGTCCCGCGTGATGAACGCCTCTCCGGAGCCCGCGTCGCCTCCCATCTGCTCGTGATGGTGGCCGTCGCGGCGGTCATGGGTGTCATCGCCGCCGGGCTCGCGATCCCCTTCGCCGGTGTCCTCGGCGTCGGCGCCCGCCAGGTCGCCGAGGCGATGGACGACCTGCCGGCCGAGCTGCAGACCGACCCGCTCCCGCAGAAGACCAAGCTGCTCGACGCGGACGGCAACACGATCGCGACGATCTACGACGAGAACCGCGTCAACGTCGCGCTCTCGCAGGTCTCGCGGATCATGGTGAAGTCGATCGTCGCGATCGAGGACTACCGCTACTACGAGCACGGCGCGCTCGACCTCAAGGGCACGCTGCGCGCGCTGATCACCAACCAGGCCAACTCCGGCGTCGTCCAGGGTGGCTCGTCGATCACCCAGCAGATGGTCAAGATGACCCTGCTGACGCAGGCCGACACCAAGGCCGAGCGCCGTGCGGCTACCGACGACACCTACGCCCGCAAGCTCCGCGAGCTGCGCTACGCGATCGCGTTCGAGCAGAAGTACTCCAAGGACTGGATCCTCGAGCGGTACCTCAACATCGCCTACTTCGGCGACGGCACGTACGGCGTCCAGTCGGCCGCCCGCCACTACTTCGACGTCAACGCCAAGGAGCTCAACCTCCGGCAGTCGGCGATGCTCGCCGGCCTGGTGAAGAACCCCACCGGCTACGACCCGACGAACTCGCCGGACAAGGCGCTCGCGCGGCGCAACATCGTGCTCGACCGGATGGCCGAGCTGAACGTCATCAGCCGCGAGAAGGCCGCGAAGACCAAGGAGACCGACCTCGGGCTCGACGTGAAGGCCGCCAAGAACGGCTGCCTCTACTCGCGCGCGCCGTTCTTCTGCGACTACGCCGTCAGCTGGCTGCTGCAGAACCCCGCGCTCGGCGACACCGTCGAGGAGCGGCGCAAGCTGCTCAAGACCGGCGGTCTCACGATCAAGACCACGCTCGACCTCGACGACCAGAACGCCGCCGACAACGCGGTCGCCAACCACGTCTACAAGCAGGACCAGGCCGTCGGCGCTCTCGCGATGGTCACGCCCGGCAGCGGCGCTGTCACGGCGCTCGCGCAGTCCCGGCCGATGGGCCGCAGCGAGGCCGCCGGCCAGACGTTCCTCAACTACACCGTGCCGACCCGGTACGGCGGCTCCGCGGGCTTCCAGGCGGGCTCGACGTTCAAGCCGTTCGTGCTCGCCGCCGCGGTCAACGACCACATCCCGCTCTCGACGACGCTGAACCCGCCGGCGGAGATGAGCATCCCGCAGGAGGAGTTCGCGAACTGCGAGGGCGAGCCGGGCTTCGTCGGCACCTGGGACGTCGCGACCTCGACGACCTCGGGGACCATGGACATCTACCGCGGCACCCAGACGTCGTCGAACACCTTCTACGCGATGCTCGAGCGCGAGACCGGCGTCTGCGACCCGTACAAGATCGCCAAGTCGCTCGGGGTCGACCTGACCAACCCGCGCGGTGACGAGCACGGCTTCGGCGCCGAGCGGGTCCCGACGTTCACGCTCGGTGTCGCCAACGCCAGCCCGCTGGAGATGGCCGAGGCGTACGCCACGTTCGCCGCCCGCGGCCTGCACTGCGACTCGCAGCCGGTGACCGACATCGCCGACGCCGACGGCAACGAGCTCAAGCACTTCCTGCCGAGCTGCGACCAGGCCCTGCCCCAGGCCACCGCCGACGCCGTCAACGACGTGCTCCGCGGCGTCCAGGAGCCGGGCGGCTTCGGCTACGACAACGGCCAGACCGGCCTCGTCGTGCCGTCCGCCGCGAAGACCGGCACCACCCAGGACGGCAAGTCCGTCTGGTACGTCGGCTACACCCCGCAGCTCGCCGCCGCCGCGATGATCGCCGGCGCCAGCAAGGAGGGCCAGCGCCCGATCGGGCTGGCCGGGCAGACCATCGGCGGCGAGTACATCTGGGAGGTGTCCGGCTCCGGCTTCGCCGGCCCGATGTGGGCGCAGGCGATGCAGGCCGTCGACGACAGCCTCGACGACGAGGACTTCGTCGCACCCGCCCTGAGCGCGATCGAGGGCGAGCCGACGCTCGTCCCCTCGGTCTCGGGCATGAGCGTCTCGGAGGCCGAGGCGGCCCTCGAGGCGGCCGGCTTCAACGCGATCCAGGGCGGCGCGGTGGCGTCCGGCAACCCGGCGGGCACCGTCGCCTACACGTCACCTTCGGGCGGCAGCTACGTGCCGGAGGGCTCGATCATCACCGTCTACACCTCGACCGGGGTGGCGCCGCCGCCGGACAAGCCGGACAAGCCCGACAACGGCGGTGGCAACGGCGGTGGTCCCGGCGGCGGTGGTCCCGGGAACGGTGGTCCCGGGAACGGTGGTCCCGGGAACGGCAACGGTCCCGGCGGCGGGCGCTAGCCCGCTCGACTACTGGCCTGACTACTGGCCCGACTACTGGCCCAGCTGCCGGCGTACCTCCGCGGCGACCGCGCCGCCGTCGGCGCGACCCTTCACCTGCGGCGTGACCACGCCCATGACCTTGCCCATCGCCTTCATGCCCTCGCCGGCCGCGCCGACCTGGGCGACGGCGGCGGTGACGATGTCGGCGATCTCCTGCTCGCCGAGCTGGGCCGGCAGGTAGTCCGCGATCACCGCGGCCTCCGCGGTCTCCTTGGCGGCCATCTCGTCGCGCCCGCCCTCGGTGAACGCGGTCGCGGCCTCGCGGCGCTTCTTCGCCTCGGTGGACAGGACCCCGATGATGTCGTCGTCGGAGAGCTCACGGGCCTCCTTGCCCGCGACCTCCGCGTTGGTGATCGCGGTCAGCACCATCCGCAGCGTCGAGGAGCGCACCTCGTCGCGGGCCTTCATGGCGGTGGTGAGGTCGGCGCGCAGACGGTCCTTGAGGGCACTCATGCGGCCCATTGTGGCAGCCTTGCCGCGTGACCCCGCTATCGATTCTCCGGCGCCTGACGGTCGCCGGAGCGCTGGCCGGAGCCGGGGTCACGACCTACGCGATGACGGAAGCGCGCGCCTACACGCTGCGCCGGGTGCGGGTGCCGGCACTGCCACCCGGTAGCCCGGAGCTGCGGGTGCTGCACCTCAGCGACGTGCACATGACGCCCGGTCAGACCCGCAAGCAGGCGTGGCTGCGCGACCTGGCCGACCTGGAGCCGGACCTCGTCGTCGACACCGGCGACAACCTCGCGCACCGCGACGCCGTGCCGGTGGTCCTGGACTCGCTCGGCCCGCTGCTCGACGTGCCGGGCGTGTTCGTGCTCGGGTCCAACGACTACTTCGAGCCGACCCTGCGCAACCCGTTCAGGTACCTGCTCCCCGACGACGGCAGGCGGCACACGAACGTGCCCCAGCTGCCCTGGCGCGAGCTGCGCGCCGCGCTGTCGGGAGCCGGCTGGGCGGACCTGACCAACGCCAAGGCCGCGCTCGAGGTCCGCGGGCTGCGGCTCGCGTTCGCGGGGGTCGACGACCCGCACCTCGGCTACGACCGCCTCGACGAGGTCGCCGGGCCCGCCGAGACCGACGCCGACCTGCGGGTCGGGGTCGCGCACGCGCCGTACCTCCGCGTCCTGGACCGGTTCGTCGCGGACGGGTACGACGCGATCCTCGCCGGGCACACCCACGGCGGCCAGGTGTGCCTCCCGGGCTTCGGCGCGCTCACCACGAACTGCGACATCGAGCCGGCGCGCGCCAGGGGCCTGCACCGGCACCCGGCCGCGTCCGCACCCGGCGACCCGGGCTCCTCGTGGCTGCACGTGTCGGCCGGCCTGGGGACCAGCCCGTACGCCCGGATCCGCGTCGCGTGCCGTCCCGAGGCCACCCTGCTGACCCTGGTGGGCACCGAGGGATCGTCGCCCCGCCCTCGGCCGTAGCGAGCGTCGTCCGTCGCGTGCGCTGGCAGGGCGGAGGAGGGAGGCGGGACGGAGTCCCGACGACTGACGACAACGCAGTCCAGCGTGCGTGAGGGGCGGCGCGCAGGGGGCCACGGGGCGGGGTGTCGATCCCTAACGCTGAGCCGATTTCAGACGGCCGGAGGTGCTCGGGTATGGTTTCCCCCGGTCCGCTTCGGTGGACCGATCGGGCTGTGGCGCAGCTTGGTAGCGCGCTTCGTTCGGGACGAAGAGGCCGCAGGTTCAAATCCTGTCAGCCCGACCATCTGAGGGTCCGGATCCGCTCCGCGGGTCCGGGCCCTCGTTGGTTTCCGGCGCCGGACCCGGTGGAAGACTCGCGGCATGGTCGACGACGACACCGGACGGGACGGCCCCTCGCTGGAGCTGCCCAAGCTCGGTCGTCGGCGTCCTACGGCCACGAAGGAGCCGAAGCCGCCGAAGGTGCCCAAGGCCCCGAAGCCGCCGAAGCCCCCCAAGCCCCCGAAGCAGGTCGAGACCAAGCCGGAGCGCCGGCCGCGCCCGCCGGTCCGGCTCCCCCACCTCGACGGGATGCTCGCCGCCGTCCTCATCGGCCTCGTGGTGGGCCTGGGGATCGTCGGGCTCACCTGGGCCTCGCTGCGCGGCTGCGAGGCCGTCCAGGGCACGTCCTCGTGCGGTGGCGTGGGCTACCCGATGCTCGGCGTGATCCTGGCCGCGATGGTCGTCGTGGGCGCGGTGCTGCTGCGGCTGGCGCAGGTGCCCGAGCCGGGCAGCACCAGCTTCCTCGCCGTCGGGCTCACCGCCGTGCTGGCGCTGATGTTCCTCGTGGACTCACTGCTGGACCGCGCGATGATCGTGGTGCTGCCGCTCATCTGCGCAGGCTCGTTCGCCGCCGCGCACTGGGTGACGCGGACGTTCGTGGAGCCACCTACCGACTAGCGATCAGCTCCGCGATCTGCACGGTGTTGAGCGCGGCGCCCTTGCGCAGGTTGTCGTTCGACACGAACAGCGCCAGGCCGCGGCCGCCCTCGACGCCCTCGTCCTGGCGGATCCGGCCGACGTACGACGGGTCCTGGCCGGCCGCCTGCAGCGGGTTGGGGATGTCGGTGAGCTCGACGCCCGGAGCGTCGGCGAGCAGCTCGCGCGCCCGCTCGACCGACAGGGGCCGCTCGAACTCGGCGTTGATCGCCAGCGAGTGGCCGGTGAAGACCGGGACGCGTACGCAGATGCCCGAGACCGGCAGTCCCGGGATGCCGAGGATCTTGCGCGACTCGTTGCGGAGCTTCTGCTCCTCGTCGGTCTCGTTCAGCCCGTCGTCGACGAGGTTGCCCGCGAGCGGCAGCACGTTGTACGCGATGGTCCGCTGGTAGACGCCCGGCTCCGGGAACGCGACGGCCGAGCCGTCGTACGCCAGCTCGTCGGCCTTGTCGCCGGCCGCGGCGACGCCGTTCTGGAGCTCCGCGACACCGGCGACGCCCGATCCCGAGACGGCCTGGTACGTCGACGCGATCAGCCTGGTCAGGCCCGCCTCGTCGTGCAGCGGCTTGAGGACCGGCATCGCGGCCATCGTGGTGCAGTTCGGGTTCGCGATGATGCCGCGACCGGCCTCGATCACCTCGGCCGCCGCCTCGGGGTTGACCTCCGAGACGACCAGCGGGATGGCGGGGTCCTTGCGGAACGCCGACGAGTTGTCGACGACGATCACGCCGGCGTCGACGAACTTCGGGACCAGCGCGCGCGACGTGGTCGCACCCGCGGAGAACAGCGCGATGTCGAGACCCGTCGGGTCCGCGGTCTCGGCGTCCTCGACGACGACGTCGCGGCCGGCGAACGGCAGCACCTTGCCGGCGGAGCGGGCGGAGGCGAAGAAGCGGATCTCCTCGATCGGGAACTCCCGCTGCTCGAGGATCTGGCGCATCGCGACGCCGACCTGGCCGGTCGCGCCCACGATGCCGATGCGCATCGGCTTCCGGGCGCTCATCGCCCGGTCCCGCCGTACACGACCGCCTCGACCTCGTCGGCGTCCAGGTCGAACGCCGTGTGGGTGGCCCGCACGGCGTCGTCGACCTGGCCCTCGGAGACCACGACCGAGATGCGGATCTCCGAGGTGGAGATCATCTCGATGTTCACGCCCGCGGACGCGAGCGCGGCGAAGAACTTCGCCGTGATGCCGGGGTGGCTGCGCATGCCGGCGCCGATCAGCGAGACCTTGCCGATCTGGTCGTCGTACACGAGCCGGTCGTAGCCGACCTCGTCCTGGATCCTGGCCAGCGCGCCCATCGCCGACTGGCCGTCGGCGCGGGGCAGCGTGAACGAGATGTCGGTGAGCCCGGTCGCGGCGGCCGAGACGTTCTGGACGACCATGTCGATGTTCACCTCGGTGGCGGCCAGCGCCTCGAAGATGCGCGCCGCCTCGCCGACCTTGTCGGGCACGCCGACCACGGTGATCTTGGCCTCGCTGCGGTCGTGCGCGACGCCGGCGATGATCGCCTGCTCCATCTGTTCGTCTCCTGCCTTGCTGTCCGGGATGACCCACGTGCCTTCCTTCTGCGAGAAGGACGAGCGCACGTGGATCGGCATGTTGTAGCGGCGGGCGTACTCGACGCACCGCAGGTGGAGGATCTTCGCGCCCGAGGCCGCCATCTCCAGCATCTCCTCGGTGGAGATCCGGTCGAGCTTGCGGGCGGCCGGGACGATCCGGGGGTCGGCGGTGAACACACCGTCGACGTCGCTGTAGATCTCGCACACGTCGGCGCCGAGCGCCGCGGCGAGCGCCACGGCGGTGGTGTCGGACGCGCCGCGACCCAGCGTGGTGACGTCCTTGGTGTCCTGCGAGACCCCCTGGAAGCCGGCGACGATCGCGATCGCGCCGTCCTTGATGGCGGACTCGATCCGGCCGGGCGTGATGTCGATGATCTTGGCCTTGCCGTGCACCGAGTCGGTGATCACGCCCGCCTGGGACCCGGTGAACGACTGCGCCTTGTGGCCGAGGGACTCGATCGCCATCGCGACCAGCGCCATCGAGATCCGCTCACCGGCGGTCAGCAGCATGTCGAGCTCGCGCGGCGGCGGCAGCGGCGAGACCTGCTCGGCGAGGTCACGGAGGTCGTCGGTGGTGTCACCCATCGCGGACACGACGACGACGACGTCGTTGCCGGCCTTGCGCGTGTTGACGATGCGCTGCGCCACGCGCTTGATGCCGTCGGCGTTCGCGACCGACGACCCGCCGTACTTCTGGACGACAATGCCCACCGTGAGATCCCTCGTTGCTCGACTCAGCCAGAGGGACCGAGTCTACCGAGGGGTGACGTCGTCACCTTCGAGCATCTCATCGGCAGCGGCGAGCTGGTCGTCCTCGTCGACGATCTCGACGTCGAGCCGGTCGTGGGTGACGATCGAGACCAGCGCGTTGAGCGCGGCGCCGGCGAGGTTGCCCCACGAGGAGACGTAGGAGAACTGCCACCACCACAGGGCCTCGGCGACGTTGCCGAGCCGGTAGTGGCGCAGGCCGTTCTCGAGGTCGTTCGCCACGCTGGTGAGGTCGTCGGAGAGCTGGCTGGTGACCAGCTCGGGGACGTACGGGTCGAAGACGTAGCTGTAGGTGTCCACCGCGTCGAGCAGCTCGGCGAGGCGCAGCCGCATCTCGTCGAGGTCGGCCTCGGGGCCGACGTCGGGCTGGTACTCGCCCGTCGGGGTGAAGTCGCGCTGCGCGCCCAGCCGGGCGCCGGCCAGCAGCACCTGGCTGATCTCGAGCAGCAGCGGCGAGATCGCGCGCCCGCCGTCGCCCTCGCTCGCGACCGCCTTCAGCGCGATCAGGAAGCTCTCGACCTGGTCAGCGATCTGCTGGGCGAACTCCTCGGTCTCGGCGTCGAGAACCGGTCGGGTGGTCTCAGTCATCTGCTGATCGCCTTCCTGCGAATGCGCGGCCCAGGGTCACCTCGTCGGCGTACTCCAAGTCACCGCCTACCGGGAGTCCACTCGCTAGACGCGTCACGCGCAAGCCGATGGGCCGCAACATCCGCGTGAGGTACGTCGCGGTCGCCTCGCCCTCGAGGTTCGGGTCGGTCGCGAGGATCACCTCGGTGATCGCGCCGTCGGAGAGCCGGACCATGAGCTCGCGGATCCGGAGCTGGTCGGGGCCAATGCCGTCGATCGGCGAGATCGCACCGCCGAGCACGTGGTAGCGGCCACGGAACTCGCGGGTCCGCTCGATCGCCACGACGTCCTTGTACTCCTCGACCACGCACAGCAGCGCCGGGTCGCGGCGCGGGTCGCGGCAGATGCGGCACTGCTCGTCCTCGGAGACGTTGAAGCAGATGCTGCAGAACTTCACCTTGGCCTTGACCTCGATCAGCACGTCGGCGAGGCGACGTACGTCGGTGGGGTCGGCCTGGAGCAGGTGGAACGCGATCCGCTGCGCGCTCTTGGGACCGACGCCCGGCAGCCGACCGAGCTCGTCGATCAGGTCCTGGACGATGCCTTCGTACAAGTGCCGTGCCTCGTCAGAAGCCGAGCTTGGGCATGCCTGGCATGCCCTCGGCGCCGCCCGCGAGCGGACCGAGCGCCTCGCCGGCGAGCGCGTCGGCCTGGGCCTTCGCGTCGCGGTAGGCGGCCACGATCATGTCCGCGAGGTCGGCCAGGTCGTCGGGGTCGCTGCCGTCGAAGCCGCCGGCCTTGATCTCGATGCCGACCAGCTCGCCGACGCCGTTGACCTTCGCGGTCACCGCGCCACCGGCGACGGTGCCGTCGACCACGGTCTCGGCGAGCCGCTGCTGGGCGTCCTGGAGCTGCTCCTGCATCTGCTGGGCCTGCTGGAGGAGCGCGTTCATGTCGAAACCTCCGCCGCCGAGCGCGTCGAACGGGTTCTGGGTCATCGGATCTCCTTGGTCGTCATGAGTGCTTGATCTCCTCGATCATCTGCGCGCCGAGCTCGCGCTGGAGCAGCTCAGCGGTGCTGAGGCCCTGGTCGTCCGCGTCGACGTCCTCAGGATGCGCCTCGGCATCGGCAGCGGCCCAGTCCGGGCCGCGCTCCCCGACCGGCGCGTCGGAGTCGCGGGTCTGCTGGATCGCCTCGCGGGCGGCCTGGCTGGCCTCCGACCGCGGCGGCTCCGGGGCCGGCTCGGGCTCCGGGGGCGGCGGCATCCGCTCCGGCTCGGGCTCCG
Source organism: Nocardioides sp. SR21 (assembly GCF_022761125.1). Classification (GTDB taxonomy): domain Bacteria; phylum Actinomycetota; class Actinomycetes; order Propionibacteriales; family Nocardioidaceae; genus Nocardioides. The sequence goes on from NZ_JAKWJR010000020.1 coordinate 12,496, forward strand.
GCTCCGGTACGGCGGAGCGGGTGACGGTCGGCGTGCCCTCGGCCTTGGCGCCGGGGTCGACGATCGTCTCGATCTTCCAGTCGGCCCCGACCACGTCGATCGCGGCTTGGCGCACGATGTCGTCGCTGCCGCCGTTCACGAACGACTCGCGGGCACCGGCGTTCGCGAAGCCGAGGGTCAGGACCTTGCCGTCGACCGCGACCACCTGGCAGTTCTGGGTCAGGTGCATCCAGGTCACGCGGCGGCGCTGCTTGGTGGCGTCGACGATGTCGGGCCAGAGGCGGCGTACGTCGACGAGGCTCAGGCCGCCGGACGGCGCAGGGGTCGGCTCGGGTGCGGGCGGCTGGGCGGGCGCGGGGGCGGCGGCCACCGGCTCGGGCTCGCGCTCCGGCTCCGGCTCGACCGGGGCCGGCGATGGGGGCGGGGGCGGGGCGGCCGG
>NZ_JAKWJR010000021.1 GCF_022761125.1 Nocardioides sp. SR21
CGCCACAGCGCACTCGACGGGCTCCCGCCGATCAGCCGGCTACCAACCTGATGGCCGGGTACAGCTAGACCTTCCAGAGGCCGGCGACGTGCCGGGCGTCCGTTCCGCAGCACCCGCCGACGACCCGGAGGCTCGGCAGCTTCGGCCGCAGCGCGTCGTACGACGACGCGAGCAGCCCGAGGTCGCCCGCGTCGAGCTCCTCGGCCTCGTCGAGCTCGGCGTGGCTGAGCGTGGAGGCGTTCGGGTTGACCTGGACGATCCGGGTCAGCCAGTCACCGTCGTCGAGCGCGGGCGCGATGTGGGTCGGGTGCGCGCAGTTGACGATGAAGCCGTCCGGGGCCGCCTCGGCGTCGACCCGGTCGATCGCACCGCTCAGGGAGGTGCCGTCGGGGAGCCGGCCGTCGGTCTCGACGGTGAACCCGATCAGCACCGGGATGCCCGCCTCGCGCGCGGCGCGCACGATGCCGATGCCCTCCTCCGGGCCGGTCAGGGTGTACGCCGCCACCGTGTCGGCGCCCGCCGCCGCGAACGCCTCCACCTGCCCGCGGTGGTAGTCCGCGGCCTCGGTCGGGTCGGCCTTCTCCCCCGCCACGTAGCCGTCGCCTCGCGGGCCGATCGCACCGAGCAGCCGCACGTCGGCGAGGTCGGAGTACGCCGCTCGCAGCGAGCCCAGGAACTCGATCGCCTCCCGGTTCACCCGGGCCAGCGCGGGAGCGTCGTACCCGACCCGGGCGCCCCAGTCCGGGTTCGCCCGCCAGGTCGGCGACTCCAGGGTCAGCCCGGCGCCCGCATGGCGCGCGACGTCGGCGTACCCGTCGAAGTAGCGGCGCAGCAGGTCGCGGCCGGCGTCGTCCTCGACGAGCGGGAACGAGGCGAACTCCGGCAGGTCGACGCCGTGGTTGAAGATCAGGTCGGTCTCAAGACCGCCGTCGCTGACGTAGCCGGCGGCGGGCAGGAAGGCGGGCGAGGTCATGCGGTCCAGTCGACCAGATCCTGGCCGCGCAAGGAAATGCATTTGGCCCGATTCAGGTGACCCCCGGCCTCGGCGCCGTTGTTGGACTGAAGCATGGCCAAGACGCTCATCACCCTCGCTGCGCTGTCCCTCGTCGCGCTGACCACCGGCTGCGGCGAGTCGGACACGACGACCAAGGGCTCCTGCGACGGTCGGGCCTACGAGCTGAGCGCGGAGTCCGACAAGGACCACACCGAGATCAGCTTCGAGCTGAGCTCGCAGACCTCGGGCGAGACCTGGCAGGTCGTCATCGACCAGGACGGTGAGTCGATCCTCGACACCAGCACGGTCACGGACGAGGAGGGCGAGCTGGACGCCGACGTGACCGTCGCGGCGAGCGACGACGAGAGCACGTTCACGGTCACCGCGACCCCGGAGTCAGGCGGTCCCTGCACCGCGTCGATCGATCACTAGCCCCCGCCGAGCCCGGCGTCCCGGGCCCGGATGATCACCTCGGCGCGGTCGGTGGCCTGCAGCTTGCTCAGGATGTTCGAGACGTTGTTGCGCACGGTCTTCGGCGCGAGGAACAGCGACTGGGCGATCTGGGCGTTGTTCTTGCCGGCCGCGATCAGGTCGAGGATCTCGATCTCGCGCTCGGTGAGCTCGGGGAACGCCGTCCGGTCGGGCGCGGCCGAGCCCGACAGCAGGTCCGCGATCCGCAGCGCGAGCGAGGCGCCGAAGACCAGGCCGCCGGCCTGCACGGTCGAGATCGCGCGGTTCACCTCGTCCTGGCTGGCGCCCTTGACGAGGTAGCCCCGGGCGCCGGCGCGCATCGCGGCCAGCACGGTGCCGTCCTCCTCGCCCATCGTGAAGACCAGGACGCGTACGTCGGGCAGCTCCTCGGCGATCCGGCGGGTGGCGTCGATGCCGTTCAGCACCGGCATCTGCAGGTCCATCACCACGACGTCGGGCCGGTGCTCGGCCGCCAGTGCGACCGCCTCGGCACCGTCCGCGGCGGTCGCCACCACGGCGATGTCCGGCTGGGTGGCGAGCAGCGAGGCGAGCCCGTCGCGGAAGACCGGGTGGTCGTCGGCGATCAGGACCCGGACGGGGTCGGTCATCAGCTCTCCTCGAGGACGGTGGACATCGGCAGCCAGGCCCGCACGCGGGTGCCGCCTGCGGGTGGGCAGCTGATCTCGGTGCGGCCGCCGAGCTCCTCGGCGCGCTCCCGGATGGACCGTAGCCCGACCCCCGCCACGACGTCGGGAGCGATGCCCGAGCCGTCGTCGGAGATCTCGACGAGCAGCGCGTGCGAGCGGCCCTCGAGGCGTACGGCGGCCGTGCTGGCGGCGGCGTGCCGGGCGGTGTTGGTGAGCGCCTCCGACGCGATCCGGTACGCCGCGACCTCGACCGCGGCCGGCAGGGCGGGCACGTCCTCCGCGGCCACGGTCACCGACAGGTCCGAGGAGCTCATCCGCTCGGCCTGCTGGTCGAGCGCCGCGAGCAGGCCGAGGTCGTCGAGGGCCGGCGGGCGCAGTCCGTGCACGAGCCGGCGTACGTCGGCCAGGGCGTCGGTGATGTCCTGCCGCGACTGGGCGACCAGCCGGCGGGTGGTCTCGGGGTCGCGGTCGAGGGCGTTCCCGGCCGCGTCGAGACGCATCGCGACGCCGCCGAGCACCGGCCCGAGACCGTCGTGCAGGTCGCGGCGGATCCGCCGCCGGTCGTCCTCGCGGGCCAGCACCAGCTGCTCGCGCGACTGCTGGAGGTCGGCGGCCAGCCGGGCGCTGCGCACCGCCATCGCGGCCTGACGGACCACGTCGAACAGCAGCGCCTGGTCGCGCTTGGACAGCATCGACCGGACCCCGCGGGCGGGAAGCTCCAGGCGGCCGATCTCCTCGTCGCCGTACCGGATCGGGACGTCGCGGACGTCGGCCGGCTGCTCGCCGTACGTCGCGGACACGGTGCCGCCGCCGTGACCGAAGACCTCGACCCGGACGAAGTCGAGCTTGAAGGCCGTGGCGACCGCGGTCGCGAGGGCCGGCAGCTGCGCGCGGACGTCGCCGGACTCCTCCAGTCGCGCGGCCAGCTCGGTCACGACCGAGTAGCGGTCCCCGCGGCGACCCACGAGCAGCCGGTGCACGAGCGCGGTGATCCGCCCCCGCACCGGTCCGTAGATCGTCACCGCGACGAGAAGGAGGATCAGGGTGGCGTCGCGCTGGTCGAGGCTCTCCCCCAGCAGGCGGTCGAGCACCGCGACCACGAGCAGGTCGAGGACGATCACGGTGCCCGCGACGGTCGCCCACACGATCGTGCCCCCCATCAGCGCGTCGACGTCGCGGACCTCGGGGTCGAGGATCCCGATCGCGATCGATGCCCCGGTCACGCCGAGCGCGAGCATCAGCGCGACCGTGACGACCCAGCCGTTGTGCAGCCAGAGCGCGATGCCGGACATCACCAGGCACATCACCGCTGCCCAGACCAGCCAGCGCAGCTGGGTCCGCTCGCGCCCGGTGGCGTGGCGCTGCCGGGCGAAGGTGACCACGACGGCCAGCGGCAGCGACAACAGGGTGATCAGCCGCCCGGCCGTCAACAGCGGGACGAAGACGTCGCCGGAGATCGGCAGCTCGGGCATGCCGGTGTCCATCGGCATCTCGAAGCCGTCCGCCGTCAGCGCCGAGACCGGCGCGAAGAGCAACAGCGCCGGCAACGCACAGGCCATCGCGACCACGACGATGCTGACGACGCCCCAGCGGCCAGGCATCAGCCGACCGGTCGGGTACAGCACCAGCACCAGGGGAAGACCGACCAGCAGGAAGGCGCCCACCTGGGCGACGATCCAGACGGCGAAGCCGGTCAGCGGCGCGTAGGGGTCCTGCGCCATGCCGTACGCCGCCCACGACTCGCAGAGCCCGTCGAACGACCACAGCAGGCCGGTGGCGGCGATCACCCAGGCGACCGGGTGGCGCGGGTAGCGCCACAGCACCGGGACCTGGGTCGCGACCGCGATCGCGCCGACGCTGGCGGAGATCGAGCCCCAGCCCATCATCGCCCTGGTGCGGTCGGCCGGCTCGTTGACGATGTCGAGGACCACGCAGAGCGCGAGCATCGCCAGCGCGAGCGCCGAGACGACGACGGCGGGCAGGCGAGCGGGGTTCACCCGAGAAGTATCGACGTGCGCGCGTCCCGTCGTCCCGGGATCGGAGTCCCGCGCATCCGGGACGGTTTCCGGGGACCGGGCACGGGACGCCGCTCCCTGCTGCCCGGGTCGGCGGGCGCCGGAAGGTTCTGGCATCGAACCACCCACCCGAACCCGAAGGAACCACCATGTCCGTCCAGCACACTCCCGCACCCGCCCGCTCCGACGTACGCCGGCCCGCCGCGTCCGGCACCCGCACCCCGGCCCGCCCGTTCTTCAAGCGCGGCATGCTGGTCAGCATCGGCGCCGTCGCGTGGGGCACCGACTCCCTGATCTTCGGCACCGACCCGTCCGGCACGATGGAGGAGGCGCTCTCCTCGATCACGTCCGGCACGTTCCAGCTCGGCCTGCTCGGCCTGCTGACCGTCCTGTTCGCCACCCAGGCGCTCGGTGAGGGGCGGCTGGCTCGCTTCTTCATCCGCTTCGAGGCGGTCCTGCTGTTCTTCGCGATCGGCTCGACCGTCGCCGACGGCATCGGCGTCAGCAACCTCGACCAGCCCGGCTGGGCGATGCTCGACGCGTTCTGGCCGCTGTCGATGCTCGGCATGTTCTTCATCGGCATCCGGGTCGCCATCGCCGGACGCTGGCACGGCAAGGACCGCTACTGGCCCCTCATCGCCGAGTCCTGGGGCCCGATCGTGGTCCCGACGTTCGGCATCTTCGGCAGCTCGGTCGCCGGCGTCGTCTCGTTCGTCCACCTGTGCGTCGGCTACGGCGTGCTCGGCCAGCTGGTGGCGCGCAAGCAGCGCTGAGCCACAGACCCCGGGACGGCCCACCGTCCCGGGGTCTGTGCCTCCCCCGCACGGGACATGGGCACGGGACACGACGCGGGACGCCGCTCCCTGCCACCCGGGCCGCGGCCGCTCGGAGGGTTCAGGCATCGGACGGCTTCGGTGGCCGCCCCTGTCAGGAGAACGTGATGACCTTCGAGCAGAACCCCACGCCCGCCCGCTCCGACGTACGCCCTCCGGCGGCGTCCGCCCCGACCCCGCCCCGCCCGTTCCGCACGCGCGGCATGCTGCTCACCGTCGGCGCCGTCGCCTGGGGCATCGACACCCTCGTCTTCGGGACCGACCGGACGGGCACGACCGAGCAGGTCCTGTCGATGCTGACCGGAGGCGTCTTCCAGCTCGGCCTGCTCGGCCTGCTGAGCGTCCTCTCCACGACCGGGGCGCTCGGCGAAGGCGGCCTCGCCCGCTTCTTCATCCGCGTCGAGATCGCGCTCGTGCTCCTGGCGCTCGGCTCCACCGTCGCCGACGGCATCGGCGTCAGTGACATGGACCAGGCCGGCCGGGCGATGCTCGACGCGTTCTGGCCGCTGTCCATGCTCGGCATGTTCTTCATCGGCATCCGGATCGCCATCGCCGGCCGGTGGCACGGCAAGGCGCGCTACTGGCCGCTGATCGCGGAGAGCTGGGCTCCCGTCGTGGTCCCGATGTACGGCCTGTTCGGCAGCACCGTGGCCGGAGTCGTGTCCTTCGTCCACCTGTGCGTCGGCTACGGCGTGCTCGGCCAGATCGTTGCGCGCAAGCAGCGCTGACCCGGGTCTATCCCCCCGTGCGGGTCGTCGAGCGCTCGGCGGCCCGCACGCGGCTGTGCCGCATGCCGTAGACGAAGTACACGACGAACCCGAGCGCCATCCAGACCAGGAACCGCAGCCAGGTCTCGATGGAGAGGTTCACCATCAGGTAGAGGCAGACCAGCGCCGACAGGATCGGCAGCCAGGGGCTGAGCGGCACCCGGAACGGCCGGTCCAGGTCCGGGCGGCTCTTGCGGAGCACCGGGATGGCGATCGACACCAGGGCGAACGCGGTGAGCGTGCCGATGTTGACCATCTCCTCCAGCTTGCCGATCGGCGTGTACGACGCCACCACGGCCACGATCACGCCGATGGTGATCGTGATCCGCACCGGCGTGCCGGTCTTGGCGTTGGTGCGGCCGAAGGCGTGCGGGATCAGCCCGTCGCGGCTCATCGCGAACAGCACCCGGATCGCCCCGATGAGCAGTGTCATCACGACCGTGGTGAGGCCGGCGACCGCGCCGGCCGCGATCAACGTGGCGAAGCCGCTCTGGCCGACGTCGCGGAACGCGGTCGCGAGCGCCGCGGCGGGGTCGATCTGGTCGTACGGCACCATGCCGGTGATCACCAGCGCGACCGCGACGTACAGCACGGTGCAGATCGCCAGCGAGCCGAGGATGCCGATCGGCAGGTCGCGCTGCGGGTTGCGGGCCTCCTCCGCGGTGGTGGCCACCACGTCGAAGCCGATGTAGGCGAAGAACACGACCGCGGCCGCGGACATGATGCCGAGGACGCCGAACGTCTGGGACTCGATGCCGAACGCCCACTGGATCAGCGGCTGGTGGATGCCGCTGGCCGACACCGGGTCGGCGGCCGGCGGGACGAACGGGTCGTAGTTCGCGCCCGAGACGTAGAACAGGCCGGCGATGATCACGAACAGGACGATGAAGAGCTTCACCGCGACCAGCACCAGGTTGACCCGCATCGACTCCTTGATGCCCAGCGCGACCAGGGTGGTCAGCCCGGCGACCAGCAGCAGAGCCGGCACGTTCACGTGGTCCCACTGGAACGAGTCGGTCGGCCCGATGGAGGCCGGCCACGTCATGCCGATCTCGTCGAGGAAGATCACGAAGTACGCGCTCCAGCCCTGCGCCACGACGGACGCGCCGAGCATCAACTCGAGGATCAGGTCCCAGCCGATGATCCACGCGATCAGCTCACCGAGCGTCGCGTAGGAGAACGTGTACGCCGATCCTGCGACCGGGACCGTCGACGCGAACTCGGCGTAGCAGAGCGCCGCGAGTGCGCAGCAGATCGCGGCGAGGATGAACGAGAACACCACTCCCGGCCCGGCGTAGTCCTTCGCCACCCGCCCGGTGAGGGTGAAGATGCCGGCTCCGATGACCACGCCGATGCCGAAGACCGTCAGGTCGAGGGCGCCGAGGCGTTTCTTGAGCTGGTACTCCGGCTCGTCGGTGTCTGCGAGGGACTGCTCGATCGACTTCGTCCGGAACAGGCTCATGCTCATGCTCAGACAGTCTCCACGGGTTGGCCGCCGGAAACCACCGTCACCTACGAACGGTCGTACAGCGCCAGGATCATCCGGTCGGCCTGCCCGGCGAGCTCGTCGGTCGTGAGCCCGAGCTGGGCGCGCAGCACCCGGTCGGGGTCGGCGTCGGGCTCGGCCATCGCGTCGAGCAGCTGCCACGGGGCGCTGGGGCCGTACGCGTCGGCGATGTACTCGACGGCCCACCAGGCCAGCCCGTAGTGCGCCTCGGAGTCCTCGTCGTTGAACGAGTCGTCGTCGGGCAGGTCCCCGTCGCCGGTCTCGGCCGCCTGCAGCGCGACCTCGGGGATGCGCCGGTCCTCCGGGGCCAGCGGGCGGACGGCGACGTACTCCGCGAGCCCCTCGGACAGCCAGACCGGCGCGGTGTCGTCGTGGGCTCCGACCGCGACGTGGGTGAGCTCGTGGCGGACCAGCCGGTCGCGCTCGCGGCCGGTCTGGTCGAGCATCCGCGGGTTGAGCGCGACGCGGGTGCTCTCCCCCACGGGGAACGCGACCGCGTCGAGATCGCCGGGCTGGTCGCCGGGCACGTCCTCGAGGCCGAGCAGGAACTCCGGGTCGCTCAGCGCGTAGACGACGACCGAACCGCTCCAGTCGTACGGCACCTCGGCGGCGACGCTCGCGATCCCCGACTCGACCGAGTCGAGCAGGTCCGGGGCCTCGTCGACGCTGCCTGCGTCGAAGACACCGAGCACGCCGGCGCCCTCGCGGACCTGCACCGGGCCGAGGTCCCACGGCTGCGGGTCGGACTGCTCGACGTCGGTGAGCAGGAAGCGCGCGGGGTGGCGCGGATCGGGGCGGAACCGCAGCCGCGCCGGGGTCGTGACCGGCGCGGCGTCGTACCCCTCGAGCTGGAGGGTGAGGTCGGCGGTGACGGCGTACGCGTCGCCGTCGCGGACCAGGCTGGCCGGGTCGATCCGGTACCGCAGCCGCTCGATCGGCAGCTGGGTGAGGTTCGTGAACCAGGTCTGCTGGGCGTCGCGGAAGCGCCCACCGCCGCCGACGACCTTGGCGAACGCGTCCGCGTCGGCGTCGCGGACCGCCTCCACGCGCGCGTCGAGGCTGCGGGTGATCGCCTTCGCGGCGTCCGGTGGTGGCGCAGGCGGGGTGGCTTCCGGCTCGTCGCCGGAGCAGCCGGCGAGGGCCGCCGTCAGCAGGCTGAGGGCGACCAGCGCTCGGAGGCTAGGGCGTGTGCTCGGCATCAACAGGAGAACGACCGTCCGTCAGTGCGGTCATGTCCTCCACGATGCCGAGCGCGAGCGCCTGCGGCGTGAGCCCGATCCGCTCGAGGATCGCGGCCCGCTTGGCGTGGTCGAGGAACTCCTGCGGGATGCCGTGCAGGCGGAACGGCGTGTGCACGCCGGCGGCGTTGAGCGTCTGCAGGAGTACGGCGCCGCAGCCGCCGGTCTCGCCGTTGTCCTCGATGCTGACCACGAGCCGGTGCTCGCGGGCGAGCTCGATGATCGCGGGGTCGACGGGCTTGACCCAGCGCGGGTCGACGACGGTGACGCCGATGCCCTGCGCGACGAGCCGCTCGGCCACGCCGACGCCGACCTCGGCCATCGAGCCGACCGCGACGATCAGGACGTCCTTGGTGCCGTTGCGGACCAGCACGTCCGCGCCGCCGGCCTTGCCGACCGCGTCGATGTCCTCGGGCGGCGGGCCCTTCGGGAAGCGCACGACGGTCGGGGCGTCGTCGACCTCGACGGCCTCGTTGACCAGCTCGCGCAGCCGCGTCGCGTCCCGCGGTGCCGCCAGCCGCAGGCCCGGGACGACCTGGAGGATCGACATGTCCCACATGCCGTTGTGGCTGGCGCCGTCGTCGCCCGTCACGCCGGAGCGGTCGAGCACGAACGTCACGCCGAGCTTGTGCAGGGCGACGTCCATCAGCACCTGGTCGAAGGCCCGGTTGAGGAACGTGCCGTAGACCGCGAAGACCGGGTGCAGCCCGCCGAGCGCGAGGCCGGCGGCCGACGTGGTCGCGTGCTGCTCGGCGATGCCGACGTCGAACGTGCGGTCCGGGAACCGCGCCTCGAAGGCGTCGAGCCCGACCGGGTGCATCATCGCAGCGGTGATCGCGACGACGTCGGGCCGGCGGTGGCCGATCTCGACGATCGCGTCGGAGAAGTAGTCGGTCCAGATCCGGCCCTTGGGCTTCTCGGCGCCGGTCTGCACGTCGAACGGGCCCGGGCCGTGGAACTGGTCGGCCTCGTGCCGCTCGGCCGGGTCGTAGCCGTAGCCCTTGCGGGTCAGGGCGTGCACGATCACCGGGCCGTTGAACTTCTTCGCCTGCACCAGCATCTGCTCGACGGCCGCGCGGTCGTGGCCGTCGACGGGGCCGACGTACTTCAGGCCGAGGTCCTCGAAGAGGCCCTGCGGGGCGATCGCGTCCTTCACGCCCTTCTTCATGGCATGCAGGGCGTCGTACGCCGCCGGCCCGACGCCCGGGACCGCGGTCAGGCGGCGCTTGACCATGTCGAGCACGTTCTCGTAGCGCGGGTTGGTGCGCAGCCGGGTGAGCGAGGTCGCCAGTCCGCCGACGGTCGGCGTGTAGGAGCGGCCGTTGTCGTTGACGACGATGACCAGCCTGCTGCGGTCGGCGACCGCGATGTTGTTGAGGGCCTCCCAGGCCATGCCGCCGGTGAGCGCGCCGTCGCCGATCACCGCGACGACGTGCCGGTCCTCGCCGCGGATCGTGTACGCCTTCGCCAGGCCGTCGGCGTAGCTCAGCGCGGTCGAGGCGTGGGAGTTCTCGACGATGTCGTGGTCGGACTCCGACTGGCTCGGGTAGCCGCTGACGCCGCCCTCCTGGCGGAGCTTCTCGAAGCCCGCCTTGCGGCCGGTCAGCAGCTTGTGGACGTACGCCTGGTGGCCGGTGTCGAAGACGACGCGGTCGCGCGGGGAGTCGAAGACCCGATGGATCGCCATGGTCAGCTCCACCACGCCGAGGTTCGGCCCGATGTGCCCGCCGGTGCGCGCGCAGGTCGTGATCAGGAAGTCCCGGATCTCGCTCCCCAGCGCGTCGAGCTGGGCGTCATTGAGGTCGCGCAGGTCCCGCGGGGACGTGATCGAGTCGAGGATGCCCATGACCCGCGAGTCTACGGGGCGAGGCGCGGAACAGCGGTACCCCCGGGACCTGACGGTGGTCGAGCAGCGAGCGCCAGCGAGCGTCGTCGAGACCCCCGCACCCGACCGCCTGCGGTGGCTCTCCACAGGAGCGGCTGCCCGATGTGCGCATGCTCACGCGCCCGGGCAGCGATGAGGCATGGCCTGGACCTACATCATCGAGTGCGCCGACGGCAGCTACTACGTGGGTAGCACCTACGACCTGGAACGCCGGATCAGCGAGCACAACCTCGGCCTGGGTGCGACCTACACCCGGATCCGTCGCCGCCGACCGGTCAAGCTCGTCTGGGCGGCGCAGTACGACCGCGTCGAGGACGCCTTCGCCTTCGAGAAGCAGATCCAGGGCTGGGGACGCGCGAAACGCCAAGCGTTGATCGAGGGCCGCCTCCTCGATCTCCCTGCCCTGGCTCGCGGTCGCAGCCGACCGCCGGTCGACGGCTGACGGGATCCCTCCCGGAGGTCGAGCAGCGAGCCCGGCCCGGTGGTCGAGCAGCGAGCGCCAGCGAGCGTCGTCGAGACCCCCGCACCCCACCACCGACCCCGACCAACGGGGTCTCGACAAGCTCGACCAACGCTGGTCGAGCAGCGAGCGCCAGCGAGCGTCGTCGAGACCCCCGCACCCCACCACCGACCCCGACCAACGGCGTCTCGACAAGCTCGACCAACGGTGGTCGAGCAGCGAGCCCCGGCCCGGTGGTCGAGCAGCGAGCGCCAGCGAGCGTCGTCGAGACCCCCGCACCCCACCACCGACCCCGAC
>NZ_JAKWJR010000022.1 GCF_022761125.1 Nocardioides sp. SR21
TGGATGTGGACGCGAGGCTTTGTAGGTTTTTGTTGAGGGTTTGTAAGACAAGCCCTCGGCCTATTAGTACCGGTCGGCTGGGCATTGCTGCTGTACACCTCCGGCCTATCAACCCAGTGTTCTGCTGGGGGCCTTACCCCCTCGAGGGGGTGGGAAACCTCATCTTGAAACGTGCTTCCCGCTTAGATGCATTCAGCGGTTATCACTTCCGAACGTAGCTAACCAGCCGTGCCCCTGGCGGGACAACTGGCACACCAGAGGTTCGTCCATCCCGGTCCTCTCGTACTAGGGACAGCCTTTCTCAAGTTTCCTACGCGCGCGGCGGATAGGGACCGAACTGTCTCACGACGTTCTAAACCCAGCTCGCGTGCCGCTTTAATGGGCGAACAGCCCAACCCTTGGGACCTACTCCAGCCCCAGGATGCGACGAGCCGACATCGAGGTGCCAAACCATCCCGTCGATATGGACTCTTGGGGAAGATCAGCCTGTTATCCCCGGGGTACCTTTTATCCGTTGAGCGACGTCGCTTCCACATGCCGACGCCGGATCACTAGTTCCGACTTTCGTCCCTGCTCGACATGTCTGTCTCACAGTCAAGCTCCCTTGTGCACTTACACTCGCCACCTGATTGCCAACCAGGCTGAGGGAACCTTTGAGCGCCTCCGTTACATTTTAGGAGGCAACCGCCCCAGTTAAACTACCCATCAGGCACTGTCCCTGAACCAGATAATGGTCCTAGGTTAGACATCTAGTACGACCAGAGTGGTATTTCAACGTTGACTCCACAACCACTGGCGTGATCGCTTCACAGTCTCCCACCTATCCTACACAAGCCGAACCAAACACCAATACCAAACTATAGTAAAGGTCCCGGGGTCTTTCCGTCCTGCCGCGCGTAACGAGCATCTTTACTCGTAGTGCAATTTCGCCGAGTCCACGGTTGAGACAGCGCCCAAGTCGTTACTCCATTCGTGCAGGTCGGAACTTACCCGACAAGGAATTTCGCTACCTTAGGATGGTTATAGTTACCACCGCCGTTTACTGGGGCTTAAGTTCTGAGCTTCGCTAGTAAACTAGCTAACCCGTCCCCTTAACCTTCCAGCACCGGGCAGGAGTCAGTCCGTATACATCGTCTTACAACTTCGCACGGACCTGTGTTTTTAGTAAACAGTCGCTTGGGCCTGGTCTCTGCGGCCTTCACCGCTTTCACCCGCAAGGGGTGTCACGGATCCGGCCCCCCTTCTCCCGAAGTTACGGGGGCATTTTGCCGAGTTCCTTAACCATGGTTCGCTCGATCGCCTTGGTATTCTCTACCTGATCACCTGAGTCGGTTTGGGGTACGGGCGGCGCGTAGCTCGCTAGAGGTTTTTCTCGACAGCATAGGATCACCCACTACTCCATACGGATCGGCATCGTGTCTCAGGGTCGTGATCAAACACAGCGGTCCGGATTTGCCTAGACCGCCCCCTACGCACTTACCCGTGGACAACCATCGCCACGGTTGGGCTACCTTCCTGCGTCACCCCATCGCTTGACTACTACCAGCTCGGGTCCCACGCTCCGCCACCAGCTCTCGCCCCGAAGGGTCCGATACTCGTGGTTTCGGGTGGTTAGCATCACCAGGTTCGTCATGGGCGCTACTTTGCCGGTACGGGAATATCAACCCGTTGTCCATCGACTACGCCTGTCGGCCTCGCCTTAGGTCCCGACTTACCCAGGGCAGATTAGCTTGACCCTGGAACCCTTGATCATTCGGCGGCAATGTTTCTCACATTGCATTCGCTACTCATGCCTGCATTCTCACTCGTGTCGCGTCCACCCCTGGATCACTCCGGAGCTTCACTCGCGACACGACGCTCCCCTACCCATCCACACACCTGAACCAACCTCGAGGGCGGCTTAGCTAACGTGTGAATGCCATAGCTTCGGCGGATGACTTGAGCCCCGCTACATTGTCGGCGCGGAATCACTTGACCAGTGAGCTATTACGCACTCTTTCAAGGGTGGCTGCTTCCAAGCCAACCTCCTGGTTGTCACTGCGACTCCACATCCTTTTCCACTTAGTCACCGCTTAGGGGCCTTAGCTGATGGTCTGGGCTGTTTCCCTCTCGACTACGGAGCTTATCCCCCGCAGTCTCACTGCTGCGCTCTCACTTACCGGCATTCGGAGTTTGGCTAACGTCAGTAACCTGGTAGGGCCCATCGGCTATCCAGTGCTCTACCTCCGGCAAGAAACACGCAACGCTGCACCTAAATGCATTTCGGGGAGAACCAGCTATCACGGAGTTTGATTGGCCTTTCACCCCTATCCACAGGTCATCCCCTCAGTTTTCAACCTAAGTGGGTTCGGTCCTCCACGCGGTCTTACCCGCGCTTCAACCTGCCCATGGATAGATCACTCCGCTTCGGGTCTTGATCGTGCTACTCAAACGCCCTATTAGGACTCGCTTTCGCTACGGCTTCCCCACACGGGTTAACCTCGCAACACAACGCAAACTCGCAGGCTCATTCTTCAAAAGGCACGCCGTCACCTCAACACCCACAAGGGGCAGCCAGGCTCCGACGGATTGTAGGCACACGGTTTCAGGTACTATTTCACTCCCCGCCAGGGGTACTTTTCACCTTTCCCTCACGGTACTTGTCCGCTATCGGTCATCAAGGAGTATTTAGGCTTAACGGGTGGTCCCGCCAGATTCACACGGAATTTCAGGGGTTCCGTGTTACTTGGGATACCACTCAACAGTCGAATGCTTACACTTACGGGGCTATCACCCTCTACGGCGCCACTTTCCAATGGACTTCAACTTCACAGACGATTTCTTACTGTTTGCCCGGCCGGCAGACCGGACCAAGTGGTCCCACAACCCCCACTGCGCAACCCCTGCCGGGTATCACACGCAATAGGTTTAGCCTGATCCGATTTCGCTCGCCACTACTCTCGGAATCACTATTGTTTTCTCTTCCTACGGGTACTGAGATGTTTCACTTCCCCGCGTTCCCTCCACACGCCCTATATATTCAGGCGCGGGTAACACGACATGACTCGTGCTGGGTTTCCCCATTCGGACACCCCCGGATCACAGCTCGGTTGCCAACTCCCCAGGGCTTATCGCAGGCTCCTACGTCCTTCATCGGCTCTTGATGCCAAGGCATCCACCATGTGCCCTTCATAGCTTGTCTCACAAACACTCAACAAAAACTACAAAGACTCTGAACACCACCCACCACACCTCGTGGGGTCTGAAACCCACAAGCACTGGCTTGCACGGTGGCGTCAAAAATCCGATACCTCCTGGTGTAGAGGCATCGGAAGATGCTCGCGTCCACTATCCAATTCACAAGATCCATACCCATCACGGCCACCCACCCCAAGAAGAGGCGACTGGTCCGCGAAGGCGTTGAGGGTCTGATTCCTCAAAGCCCAACAGTGTGTCAGGTCCCGACCGCACCAACCCTGCCCAGGTTCCACACCCGCAAGCGGGCAGTACTGAGGACAACGCCGGCACCGGCGAGCTCTTCATCGACGATTCCACTAGTGAACACCACCAATGCCACTCACACGGACGGTGAGCGTGCGGGGTGTGTGCTCCTTAGAAAGGAGGTGATCCAGCCGCACCTTCCGGTACGGCTACCTTGTTACGACTTCGTCCCAATCGCCAGCCCCACCTTCGACGGCTCCCTCCACAAGGGTTAGGCCACCGGCTTCGGGTGTTGCCGACTTTCGTGACGTGACGGGCGGTGTGTACAAGGCCCGGGAACGTATTCACCGCAGCGTTGCTGATCTGCGATTACTAGCGACTCCGACTTCATGGGGTCGAGTTGCAGACCCCAATCCGAACTGAGACCGGCTTTTTGGGATTCGCTCCGCCTTGCAGCATCGCAGCCCTTTGTACCGGCCATTGTAGCATGCGTGAAGCCCTGGACATAAGGGGCATGATGACTTGACGTCATCCCCACCTTCCTCCGAGTTGACCCCGGCAGTCTCCTATGAGTCCCCACCATGACGTGCTGGCAACATAGGACGAGGGTTGCGCTCGTTGCGGGACTTAACCCAACATCTCACGACACGAGCTGACGACAGCCATGCACCACCTGTACACCGACAAAAGGGGCCATATCTCTACAGCTTTCCGGTGTATGTCAAACCCAGGTAAGGTTCTTCGCGTTGCATCGAATTAATCCGCATGCTCCGCCGCTTGTGCGGGCCCCCGTCAATTCCTTTGAGTTTTAGCCTTGCGGCCGTACTCCCCAGGCGGGGCGCTTAATGCGTTAGCTGCGGCACGGAACCCATGGAATAGGCCCCACACCTAGCGCCCAACGTTTACGGTGTGGACTACCAGGGTATCTAATCCTGTTCGCTCCCCACACTTTCGCTCCTCAGCGTCAGGACATGCCCAGAGAACCGCCTTCGCCACCGGTGTTCCTCCTGATATCTGCGCATTTCACCGCTACACCAGGAATTCCGTTCTCCCCTGCATGCCTCTAGTCTGCCCGTATCGAAAGCAAGCACCGAGTTAAGCCCGGTGTTTTCACTCCCGACGCGACAAACCGCCTACGAGCCCTTTACGCCCAATAATTCCGGACAACGCTCGCACCCTACGTATTACCGCGGCTGCTGGCACGTAGTTGGCCGGTGCTTCTTCTGCGGGTACCGTCACCACCATTACCGGCGCTTCGTCCCCGCTGAAAGAGGTTTACAACCCGAAGGCCGTCATCCCTCACGCGGCGTTGCTGGATCAGGCTTTCGCCCATTGTCCAATATTCCCCACTGCTGCCTCCCGTAGGAGTCTGGGCCGTGTCTCAGTCCCAGTGTGGCCGGTCACCCTCTCAGGCCGGCTACCCGTCGAAGCCTTGGTAGGCCATTACCCCACCAACAAGCTGATAGGCCGCGAGCACATCCTCCACCGAAAAAACTTTCCACCAGCACACCATGCAGTGACTGGTCATATCGGGTATTAGCCACCGTTTCCGGTAGTTATCCCCAAGTGAAGGGCAGATTACTCACGTGTTACTCACCCGTTCGCCGCTCGAGTACCCCCGAAAGGGCCTTTCCGCTCGACTTGCATGTGTTAAGCACGCCGCCAGCGTTCGTCCTGAGCCAGGATCAAACTCTCCGTTGAAAACAACACCCCCAACCAGCACAAAACCAGCTGAGGAAAAAGAGATGCCCCTGACAGGAGACACTGACAAAAGTTGTCAGAATCATTGTCAAAGAAATCCATCAACCACCACCGAAGTAGCAGTCAACGGGGCATTACAAACTAATTCGTCGACTATGACACACTGTTGAGTTCTCAAGAATCAGACGCACACCGTG
>NZ_JAKWJR010000023.1 GCF_022761125.1 Nocardioides sp. SR21
TGTACCCGGCCGGGACGTTGGTAGCGGTCCTGGTCATTGACGTGAAAGAGAACCCCCGGGTGGGGTGTGGCTTGTCTAAGGCCCACATCCACCCGGAGGTTCCATGTCTCACGGTAGTGCGCGGCTGACCGTCTACGGTCGGCTGCTGATCGTGCAACGCCACCAGCAAGGCTGGCGACAGGCTCACATCGCGGCAGCGATGGGGGTCTCTCGCAAGTGTGTGAAGACCTGGCTGGACCGCTATGCCGCCGAGGGCGAGGCGGGCCTGCACACGCGGTCGTCGCGACCACACTCATCGCCGTCCAGGACGTCGCCCGAGGTCGAGCAGCGCGTCCTTGAGCTGCGCCGCCGCGAACGGCGCGGACAGGACTGGCTCGGCCCCGAGGTCGGCCTACCACCGCGGACGGTCGCGCGGATTCTGCGCCGCCACCAGGTGCCCTACCTGCGCGAGTGCGACCCGATGACCGGCGAGGTCATCCGAGCCTCGAAGGTCACCGCCGTGCGCTACGAACGACCGCGGCCCGGCGAGCTGGCCCACATGGACGTCAAGAAACTAGGCCGGATCCATGACGGCGGCGGCTGGAAAGCAGGTCCAGAGCACCGACAGACCGCGAAGCAGAAGCGCGCAAAGATCGGCTACGACTACGTCCACTCACTCATCGACGACCACTCCCGCTACGCCCACTCCGAGATCCTGCCCGACGAAAAAGGCGCCACCTGCGCAGCCTTCCTACTGCGGGCTGCCGAAGCATTCGCCGCAGCCGGGATCACCCGTATCGAGCAGGTCATCACCGACAACCACATGTCCTACAAACTCTCGCGCGACATGCGAGAGGCCATGACCGAGATCGGCGCGCGCCACCTGTTCATCAAGCCGCACTGCCCCTGGCAAAACGGCAAGGTCGAGCGCTACAACCGCACCATCGTCACCGAATGGGCCTACCGACAGCCCTTCACCAGCAACGCCGAACGTGCGGCCGCTCTTG
This sequence comes from Nocardioides sp. SR21, assembly GCF_022761125.1. Classification (GTDB taxonomy): domain Bacteria; phylum Actinomycetota; class Actinomycetes; order Propionibacteriales; family Nocardioidaceae; genus Nocardioides. Next base: position 987 of record NZ_JAKWJR010000023.1, read on the forward strand.
CGCCCTGGCTCGAGCACTACAACACTCGACGCCGCCACAGCGCACTCGACGGGCTCCCGCCGATCAGCCGGCTACCAACCTGATGGCCGGGTACA
>NZ_JAKWJR010000024.1 GCF_022761125.1 Nocardioides sp. SR21
TCTCGATACGCTCGCTGGCGCTCGCTACTCGACCAACGAGCGCGGGTATCGGTGGTCGAGTAGTTCGCGACTCAACCAACGAGCGCGGGTATCGGTGGTCGAGTAGCTCGCGACTCAACAACCCTGGCGGGCGATGTCGGTGGTCGAGTAGCCGCCGAGGGACGAGGCGGCGTATCGAGACCCTTCGAGTGGGTGGGGTCTCGATTCGCTCGCTGGCGCTCGCTACTCGACCAACGAGGGTGGGGTTGGTGGTCGACTATCGAGACCAGGTCATCCACAGGTCGCGAACTGCTCCTGGTGCGGCGGTGTTCGTTCTCGGATGGTGTGGCGATGACGGCCTACACCTACCTGCTTCGCTGCTCGGACGGATCCTTCTACGTCGGCAGCACCCGTGACCTCGGTCTGCGGCTCTACCAGCACGAGATCGGGGAAGGAGCCGAGTACACGCGACACCGACGACCGGTCGAGCTGGTCTGGCACGAGGAGCACGAGCATGTCGGCGATGCCTTCGCGCGAGAGAAGCAGATTCAGAACTGGAGCCGCGCGAAGCGGATGGCGCTGATCCGTCAGGACTACGCGGCACTCCCTGCGCTGGCGAAGAAGGACTTCGGCCGTCCGGTGGTCGAGTAGCCGCCGAGGGGTGGGACGGGGTCTCGATTCGCTCGCTGGCGCTCGCTACTCGACCGACGAGGGTGGGCGTTCGGTGGTCGAGTAGCCGCCGAGGGACGAGGCGGCGTATCGAGACCCTCGGTCTGGGTGGGGTCTCGATACGCTCGCTGGCGCTCGCTACTCGACCAACGAGCGCGGGTATCGGTG
>NZ_JAKWJR010000025.1 GCF_022761125.1 Nocardioides sp. SR21
GGTGACGCCCGGCGCCAGCTCGACCAGCTTCAGCCCGTCGGGAGTGATGTCGATGACGCAGAGGTCGGTGATGATCCGCTGCACGACGCCCTTGCCGGTGTAGGGCAGCGAGCACTCCTCCACGATCTTGTACGTGCCGTCCTTGGCGACGTGCTCCATCAGCACGATCACCCGCTTGGCGCCGTGGACCAGGTCCATCGCGCCGCCCATGCCCTTGACCATCTTCCCGGGGATCATCCAGTTCGCGATGTCGCCGGCCTTCGAGACCTGCATCGCGCCCAGGATCGCGGCGTCGATCTTGCCGCCGCGGATCATCCCGAACGACGTCGCGGAGTCGAAGAACGACGCACCGCGGCGCAGCGTGACGGTCTCCTTGCCGGCGTTGATCAGGTCGGGATCCTCCTCGCCGTCGAAGGGGTACGCCCCGACGCCGAGGATGCCGTTCTCCGACTGCAGCACCAGCTCCACGTCGTCGCCGACGTAGTTGGGCACCAGCGTCGGCAGCCCGATGCCGAGGTTGACGTACGAGCCGTCCGACAGCTCCGAGGCCGCGCGGGCGGCCATCTCCTCACGAGTCCAGCCCATCAGCCGCGCTCCCTCACCGTTCGCTTCTCGATCCGCTTGTCCGCGGCCTGCTCCGGGGTCAGCGCGACCACGCGCTGCACGAACACCCCGGGCGTGTGGATCTCGTTGGGGTCCAGCTCACCGGGCTCGACGAGCTCCTCGACCTCCGCGATCGTGACCCGGCCGCACATCGCGGCCAGCGGGTTGAAGTTCCGCG
>NZ_JAKWJR010000026.1 GCF_022761125.1 Nocardioides sp. SR21
GTCGGGTCTCGATACGCCGGGTCTCGATACGCCGTCGCTCGTTCCTCGCCACGGCTACTCGACCACCGAAACAGCCCGCTCGACCACCGATACGCCGGGTCTCGATACGCCGGGTCTCGGGTCTCGATACGCCGGGTCTCGATACGCCGGGTCTCGATACGCCGGGTCTCGATACGCCGGGTCTCGATACGCCGTCGCTCGTTCCTCGCCACGGCTACTCGACCACCGAAACAGCCCGCTCGACCACCGATACGCCGGGTCTCGATACGCCGGGTCTCGGGTCTCGATACGCCGGGTCTCGATACGCCGGGTCTCGATACGCCGGGTCTCGATACGCCGGGTCTCGATACGCCGTCGCTCGTTCCTCGCCACGGCTACTCGACCACCGAAACAGCCCGCTCGACCACCGATACGCCGGGTCTCGATACGCCGGGTCTCGGGTCTCGATACGCCGGGTCTCGATACGCCGGGTCTCGATACGCCGGGTCTCGATACGCCGGGTCTCGATACGCCGTCGCTCGTTCCTCGCCACGGCTACTCGACCACCGAGAGAGCTCGCTCGGGCGACGAAGATCCAGCAGCCGGGTCTCGATAGGTCGGGTCTCGATACGCCGGGTCTCGATACGCCGTCGCTCGTTCCTCGCCACGGCTACTCGACCACCGAGAG
>NZ_JAKWJR010000027.1 GCF_022761125.1 Nocardioides sp. SR21
GTTGAGGGCGTCGCGCAGGAGGACCAGCGCCTCGGCACGCAGCTGGGAGATCCGGGACTCGGTGACCCCGAGCGTCTCGGCGATCTCGGCCATCGGCCGCTCGGCCAAGAAGTACTGCTCGACCACGATCCGCAGCCGCTCCGGCAGCTCCGCGATCGCCTCCACGAGATAGGTCAGCTGCTCGCGGTGCTCGATCACCGCGAGCGGGTTCGGAGAGCTGCTCACCAGCCGCTCCCCGATCGCGTCGTCCTCCGAGGCGTGCAACGACAGGACCTGAGCACGAGCCACGTCATCATCGTTCGCCGCAACCTCACCGACCGTGATCCCCGCAGCCTGCGCGACCTCGACCGACGTCGCGGCACGACCCAACACGTTGGCCAGGTTCGCGCGAGTGGCATCCAGCTCACGAGAACGACGACGCACCGAGCGCGAGGCCCAGTCGATGCTGCGCAGCTCGTCCACGATCGCCCCCCGGATCCGGGTCGCGGCGTACCGGTTGAACGGCACCCCCCGCTCAGCGTCGAACGCCGTCGCAGCCATCACCAGCGCCGTGAAACCCGCCGACGTCAGGTCATCACGATCCACGTGCGACGGAACACGCGCCATCGTCTCCCG
>NZ_JAKWJR010000028.1 GCF_022761125.1 Nocardioides sp. SR21
CTAGTTGTACCCGGCCAGGACGTTGGTAGCGGTTCTGGCCGTTGACGTGAAGAGAACCTCCGGGTGGGGTGTGGCTTGTCGAAGGCCCACGTCCAACCCGGAGGTTCCATGTCTCACGGTAGTGCCCGGCTGACCGTCCATGGTCGGTTGCTGATCGTTCAACGCCACCAGCAGGGCTGGCGCCAGGCCCACATCGCTGCGGCGATGGGGGTCTCCAGGAAGTGTGTGAAGACCTGGCTTGTCCGCTATGCCGCCGAAAGTGAGTCAGGATTGGTCACCAGGTCCTCGCGACCACACTCCTGCCCGTCGAAGACCCCGGCCACGGTCGAGCAGCGGATCGTGGAGCTACGCACCCGTGAACGGCGCGGTCCGGACTGGATCGGTGCCGAGCTCGGCGTGCCGGCACGGACGGTGTCACGGGTGATCGTCCGCCACCACCTGCCACAGCTGTGCGCGCTGGATCCGATCACCGGTGAAGTGATCAGGGCATCGAAGACCACCGCCGTGCGCTACGAACGCGAGCGACCCGGCGAGCTGGCCCACATGGACGTCAAGAAGCTCGCCCGGATCCC
>NZ_JAKWJR010000003.1 GCF_022761125.1 Nocardioides sp. SR21
CCACCCGGGGGTTCTCTTTCACGTCAATGACCAGGACCGCTACCAACGTCCCGGCCGGGTACATCTAGCGGTCACCACGGACGCGCATCCGGTGACCCGCTAGCCTCGGGCCATGGAGCTCTTCGAGACCGAGTCCGAGCAGAAGATGTCGCGCGAGGACGCCGCCAAGCGGCTGCACGAGATCGCCGACGTCCTGGCCCGCAACAACCAGATCGAGCTGGAGAAGAACGGCCGGCGGATCACCGTCGCCGTTCCCGACGAGGTCGAGCTCAGCGTCGAGCTCGAGGTCGGCGAGGACAACGAGCTGGAGATCGAGATCAGCTGGTAGGAGCCCGAAGGTCCTAGGACTACGGCTCAGCCCCACCTCATCGTCTTTTCAGGGGAACCTCAGGAACCGCACGGACCGTCGTAGTGCGCCGCAATTGCGGACGCTCATCGACAGCAAAGGTTCCCCACGTGAAGAACTCGGTCCTCACCCGCTCGATCGCGGTCGCCGCGGTCGCCACTCTCGGCCTGGGCGTCTCCGCCACCGCCGCGAACGCCGCTGACGCCGTCGCGCCGTCGTTCGACCTGGCGGTCCCGACGACGCTCCACGCGGGTGCCTCGGCGACGCCGTTCGCCGGCCACCTCTCGACGCCCGACGGCGCCCAGGACATCTGGGTGCGTACGTCGATCACCGGCGCCGACGCCGACGACGTCCACGTCGAGTGGAAGGACGCCCAGGGCACCTGGGCCGCGATGCCGACCACCGCGATCGACGGCGGCATCCAGGTCACCTTCGGTGACGGCGACGCCGACGCCAACGGCGTGAAGGGCTTCTCGACCCCGGCCGGCTACACCGCCGACACCGACTTCCGGATCGCCGTCGACCACGATGCGGCGCACGGCAACCTCGCCTGGACCTCCGAGCTGGTCACCGGCGACGCCGGCACCGTCGTCGGCAGCGAGAGCGGCACCGTCGCGATCACCGCCGACCCGACCTTCACGATGGACGTCCCGAGCACGCTGGTCACCGGCGCGGCGACCACCGGCTTCACCGGTCACCTCTCCGCGCCCGACGGTGCCCAGGACATCTGGGTGCGTACGTCGATCACCGGTGCGGCCGCCGACGCCGTGACCGTCGAGTGGAAGGACGCTGCCGGCACCTGGGCCGAGATGCCGAAGACCGCCGTCGGCGGCGGCTTCCAGACCGGCTTCGGCGACGGCGACGCCGACGCCAACGGCGTCCGTGGCTTCTCGGTGCCGGCCGGCTACACCGCCGACACCGACTTCCGCATCAAGGTCGCCGCAGGCGCCCCGGCGGGAACCCTGACCTGGGTATCCGAGCTGGTCACCGGCGACGCGGGCACCGTGCTGCGCTCGACCTCGGGCAGCGTCGACGTCGACCTCCCGGTCGCCGCGAAGGCCGCCTTCGGCACCAAGGCGACCGCGGTCGTCGTCGGCAAGCAGGTCCGCTTCTCGGGCACGCTGCTCGACGCCAACCACGCCGACGCGCCGCTCGCCGGCCGCACCGTCACGGTCTACCGCGAGATCGCTGGTGTCGTCACCGTCGCCGACACCGCCACGACCGACGAGCACGGCGCCTTCGCCGTGACCCTCCCGGCCACCGCGACCGCGTCGTACTGGGCCGAGTCGGGCGACCAGGTCACCGACAAGGTCGAGGTCCGTGCCGCCAAGCAGCTGTCCTCCGTCTCGGCGAGCGCCAAGCGCGTCGCGAAGGGCAAGAAGGTCCGCTTCACCGGCGTCGTCATCGGCTCCGAGAAGGGCCAGGTCGTCCAGCTGCAGAAGCTGCGCGCCAACGGCACCTGGAAGACCGTCACCACCACCGTCGCCAACCGCGCCGGAGCGTTCAAGATCGCCTCGGCCCTGCCGATGGGCACGAAGAGCTACCGCCTCGCGGTGCCGACGAGCACCGTGCTCGACGGCGACACGAGCCGGGTTCTCGTGATCACCGTCAAGTGACCTGACAGCTCAGTACGACGGCCGTCGCTTCCATGGGGGAGCGGCGGCCGTCGTCGTTCCTAGACCACGTGGACGGGTGTGGCTCGCGCGGTGAAGCGCCAGACCCGCTCGGACATCGCGTTCGAGAGCCGGATGCAGCCGTGCGACTCGGACATGTTCGTGCCGAGGACCCAGTCGGCGTGGATCTGGGCACCGCTCGACGGGTAGCGCGGGATCCGGTGGAACCCGATGCCGCACGGCGCGAACCGCACGAAGTTGTCGAGCAGCAGGCCGCCCGACGACCGGTTCGCCTTGATCCGGGCCGAGCGGCCGCAGTACGAGCCGACGTCGTACGACCCGCGGTGGAGCACGCCGGTGTTGTCGACCATCCCGCCCTGGGCGGCGATCCTGCCGTGCCCGCCGACCAGCCACACCCAGTTCTGCTTCTGGGAGATCACGATCCGCCGGCCCTTCCCGGAGCCCTTGGGCACCGGTCGTACGTCGCAGCGCGGCGCGTCCTCGGCGTACAGGCGCTTGCGGGTGTCCTTGTCGAGCCGGCCGCTCTGGTCGACACCCTCGCGGGACTGGAACCGGACGACCGCCGAGCGCGTCCACTGGCCGAGGTCGCCGTCGGCCGGTCCGGCCAGGCAGCCCAGGTGGTTGAGGCGTTTCTGCGCCTTCGCGACCCAGTCCGCGGCGTCGGCCGGAGCCGCGACGGTGAGCCCGAGGGCGAGGGCGGCGACGAGGACGAGGAGGCGTCTCACCCCACCCAGCATGCCTGATGGATCAGTACTCGCCCTTGATCACGAAGAACGTGCCCCGGATCGTGCCGGCCAGCTTCGACTTCTGCCGGGCGAACTTGAAGCGGTCGGCGAGCTCGTCGGGCACCTCCATGCCGTCGGACAGCTTGAACCCGACGGCCCGCTTCCCGCCGTCCTCGAGCGTGTACAGCACGTTGATCGACAGGCCGGACTCGTAGAACACGTACGACCAGCGGATCCCGCCGGCCTCGAACTCCGCGACCTCGAGCGGCGTCGACCCGATCACCAGGTCACGCTCGTTCGCGAGGATCGTGGTGACCCGCTCGAGGACCTCGGGCGCGTCCGCCGCCTTCTCGGTCGCGAACACGTGGTCGTACTTGTTCTTGAAGTAGCGAGCCTCGTTCGCCCGCAGCCCGGCCAGCGCGTCCACCACCGGCGAGGACTCGAGACCGACCGTGGACACCGCTACGAAGTCGACGACGTAAGTCACGAGGTCACGGTAGCCGCCGGAGGGGCTCAGATGCGTGGGACGTCCTTCTGCGGTCTCAGCTCGGTCCGCGCGACCTTGCGGTCGGTGACCACGATCCACGCCGCGAGCGCGGCGCCGCCGAGCACCGCGAGCAGGAACAGCACGATCGCGATCGCCGGGTAGCCGAGGATCCGGTTGTCGGTGGGCACCTGCATCAGCAGCGAGGCGCCGAGGATCGTGGCGCCGATGACCAGGCCGAGCGTGACGCGGTTGGCCAGCCGCTGGAGCACGGTGTGCAGACGTTCCTCGTCAACGGCGTCGACCCGCAGCCGCATCCGGCCGTCCGCGAGGCTGTCGAGGATCTGGTTCGCCCGGCGCGGCAGCTGGGAGGTGAACTCCTTGGCGTCCAGTGCCGCCGTCACCAGGGACCCCGACGACGTGCGCAGGCCGCCGCGGAGCAGGTGCGGGAGGTTCTCCCGGATCGCCTCGGCCGGGACGAAGCCCGGGTCGAGGTGGAGCGTCGTCTGGTCGAGGTTGAGCAGCGCCTTGCCGACCATCGACATCTCCGGCGGCGGGCGCAGCCCGTGGGAGCCGGAGATCCGGCTGAGCTCGACCAGCACCCGGCCGGCCTGCAGCTCGGGGCCTTCGGCGACGGCGTCGGAGACCAGGTGGGTGACGTCGTCACGGAAGGCGAGCGCGTCGTAGTGCTCCAGCGGGTGCCCCAGGTCGGCCAGCACCCGCGCGGCCTGCTCGCCGTTGTCGTCGCCGATCGCGACGAGCAGCCGCACGACCTTCTCCTGCAGGCGCGCCGGGATCGTCGCGACCATGCCGAGGTCGAGGATCGCGAGCCGGCCGTCGGGCGTGACCAGCATGTTGCCCGGGTGCGGGTCGGCGTGGAGGAAGCCCTCCTCGAGGATGCACTTCAGGTACGCCGAGAACAGCTGGTCGACGATCGCCCCGGCGTCCAGGTCGATCAGCCCGAGCGGACCGACGTCGGTGACCTTGCGACCTTCGATGAAGTCCATGGTGAGCACCCGGCCGCTGGTCAGGTCGAGCACCGGCTCCGGGACCACCAGCAGGTCGTAGTGGCTGGTGAGGCCGGCGAAGCGCACCAGGTTCCGGGCCTCGCGGCGGTAGTCCAGCTCGAGGTGCAGCGACCGTTCGAACTCGCGCAGGAGCCGGGCGAACCCGTAGGTCCGCCCGAGGTCGCTGCCCTTGTCCGCCACCGAGGCGATCCGAGCGAGGGTCGCCAGGTCGGCGCGCACCTCGTCCCGGACGCCCGGTCGCTGGACCTTGACCGCCACCTCGCGGCCGTTGCGCAGCACGGCCCGGTGGACCTGGCCGAGCGAGGCGGCGGCCACCGGCTTGGGATCGATCTCGGCGAACAGGTGGCGTACGTCGGCGCCGAGCTCCTCGGCGATCGTGGACTCCACGACCTCGAAGCCGAACGGCTCCACCTCGTCCTGCAGCCGGCTCAGCGCACTCGTGTACGACGCCGGCAGCAGGTCGAACCGCGTGGACAGCAGCTGTCCCAGCTTGATGAACGTCGGGCCCATCGCCTCGAGGTCCGCGGCGAACGCCTCGGCCTTGTCGGAGGTCGCGTCGTCCGACTCGTCTGCGACGTGCTCATCGAGGCCGGCCCCGGACACCAGGTCCGAGCGTCCGTGCCGGACCAGCAACCGCGCGATGCCCGCATAGCGCCGGGTGGTGGACTCGTGGGTCGACATGACCGACACGGTGCCCACCGGACGGGCCGGGTAACCCGATCAGGCGAGCGTGCTGGCGTCGATCACGAACCGGTAGCGGACGTCGGAGGCCAGCACCCGCTCGTAGGCCTCGTTGACCTGGTCGACCGGGATCACCTCGACCTCGGCGCCGATGCCGTGCTCGGCGCAGAAGTCGAGCATCTCCTGGGTCTCCGCGATGCCGCCGATCGCGGAGCCGGCGAACGAGCGGCGACCGCCGATCAGGTTGCCGACGCGCACGCTGAGCGGCTCCGGCGGGGCGCCGACGTTCACCAGGGTCCCGTCCACCGCGAGCAGGCGGAGGTAGGCGTCCAGGTCGATGGTCGCGCTGACCGTGTTGATGATCAGGGCGAACCGGCCCCGCAGCGCCTTGAACGTGTCGGGGTCGGACGTCGCGAAGTAGTCGTCCGCGCCGAGACGCAGCCCGTCCTCCTGCTTCTTCAGCGACTGCGACAGCACCGTCACCTCGGCGCCGAGGGCGTGCGCGAGCTTGACCGCCATGTGCCCGAGCCCGCCGAGCCCGACGACCGCGACCTTCGTGCCGGGTCCGGCGTTCCAGTGGCGCAGGGGCGAGTACGTCGTGATGCCCGCGCACAGCAGCGGAGCGGCGGCTGCGGCGTCGAGGCCGTCGGGCACGCGCACGACGAAGTCGGCGTCCACGACCACGTGGGTCGAGTAGCCACCCTGGGTCGTGGTGCCGTCGCGGTCGGTCGCGGCGTACGTCCCGATGGCGCCGTTGAGGCAGTACTGCTCGTTGCCCTTCTCGCAGTTGGCGCACTCGCGGCACGAGTTGACCAGGCAGCCGACACCGACGCGGTCGCCGACCGCGTGCCTCGTGACGTCGCTGCCGATCTCGGCGACGACCCCGACGATCTCGTGGCCGGGGACGACGGGGAAGGGCTGCGGTCCCCAGTCCCCGTTGACGGTGTGGATGTCGGAGTGGCAGATGCCGGCGTACTGGATCTCGATGAGGACGTCGTTCGCGCCGACCTCGCGGCGCTCGATGGTGATCGGGGCCAGGGGCTGGCCGGCGGACGGTGCTGCATAGGCGTTGACGCGCATCAGTGCTTCTTTCCTGTCTTCTTCTTGAGGTCGTCGGCGAGTGCCCGAGCCTCCGTGCTCAGCAGCTCGGCGCGGGCGTCGTCGCCCGCCTCGACCGCGTGCCAGTAGTCGATCTTCAGCGCCACGTAGCGCCGGCGGAGCGCGATCTGCTCGGCCTCGGCAGCCAGGCGCCGCTGCTGCTCGGCGAGCAGGTCGATCTGCTCGCCGGCCGCGGCCGGGCCGACCTTGCCGTTCGCGACGTACTGCCGCATGTTCTGCACGGACATGCCGGTGGCCGCCAGGCAGGCGATCCACATCAGCTGGTCGAGGTCCGGGAGCCCGGTCAGGGCGGCGGCTTCCTTGATCGTGTAGCTGTGCTGGGCGGTCGATGCACTCACCCCATCGACGTTAGGAACTTCGAGTACTCGAAGTCAAAGGACGTCTCGGTCACACCGTCGCGGAGCGGCCGAGACCGTCAGCCGCGGTTCTGCAGGCCGCGGTAGAGGTCGATCTCGAGGCGCAGCCGGCTCGGGACCGGCGCGCCGATCTGGACGATCGCAGCCGCGTAGCCCTCGAGGGCGGACAGCAGCTCCGCGCGGAGCACGTCGGACTTCCAGCGGAGCGTCGCGTCGTGGCGAGCGGTGGCCACGTGGGCCCGGGCGCTGCGCAGCTCGCGCAGCCGCAGCGCCACCTGTTCATGCTCGCCGGGGCCCGGGCACTGACGTCGTTCGAGCATGCGGTCTCCGACCTGCTTGCCAGGCTGACGCGGAGTGCGAGAAGCGTGACGGGGGCAGGACCCACGATACTCCCGTGGGCCCTGCCCCTCGGCTCAGTGGAACGTCCCGAGGCCCTCGCGCTCGAGCAGCATCGTGAGTCCGCCGTTCCAGAAGGAGAACCCGGCGCCGGTGATCATCGCCAGGTCGAGGTCCGCAGCCGCAGCCACGACGCCCTCGTCGAGCATCCGGCGGGCCTCGTCGGCCAGGCCGGTGAGGACGCGGGTGCGCACCTCGGCGGGCTCGAGCACGACCGGGTTCGCCGGCTGCTCCAGCATCGCCACGACCTCGGGGTCGAGGCTGCCGTCGAAGCCGTAGTACGACGCCTTGCGGGCGGCGACCACGCGCTCGAGGGCGGGGGAGACGTAGAACCGGTCCGGGAAGGCGCGGTGCAGCGTCTCGTTGTTGTGCAGCGCGATGGCCGGGCCGACCAGCGAGAGCAGCACGAACGGCGGCATCGGGGCGACGCCCGCGAAGGCACCGTCGACGACCGTGACCGGCGTACCCTCGTCGACGATCTTCCCGACCTCGCCCATGAAGCGGCCGAGCAGCCGGTTCACGATGAACGACGGGCTGTCCTTGACCAGGATCGTGGTCTTCTTCAGCGCCTTGCCGGTCGCGAACGCGGTGGCCAGGGTGGCGTCGTCGGTCTGCTCGCCCTTGACGATCTCCAGCAGCGGCATGACCGCGACCGGGTTGAAGAAGTGGAAGCCGACGACCCGCTCGGGGTGCTCGAGGTCGGCGGCCATCTCGGTGATCGACAGCGACGAGGTGTTGGTCGCGAGCACGCACTCCGGCGACACGGCCTTCTCGACGTCGGCGAACACCGACTTCTTGACCGACATCTCCTCGAACACGGCCTCGATCACGAAGTCCGCGCCGGCGAAGCCCTCGGCCTTGTCGACCGCGCCGGAGACCAGGGCCTTGTGGCGGTTGGCCTTGTCGTTGCTGATCCGGCCCTTGGCGAGCAGCTTGTCGATCTCGTCGTGCACGTAGGCCACGCCCTTGTCGACGCGCTCCTGGTCGAGGTCGGTGATGACGACGGGCACCTCGAGGCGGCGCACGAACAGCAGCGCCATCTGCGAGGCCATCAGGCCGGCGCCGACGATGCCGACCTTGGTCACCGGACGGGCCAGCGACCGGTCCGGCGCGCCGGCGGGCCGCTTGGCGCGCTTCTGCACCAGGTCGAACGCGTACAGCGACGCGATCAGCTCCGGGGTGCGCGACATGGCGTCGAGCGCGTCGTCCTCGGCGGCGAAGCCCTCGTCGCGGGTCGCGGTCTTGGCGAGCGCGATCAGCTCGACGGCCTTGCGGGCGGCCGGGCTGGCGGTGCCGGTCTTGGCCTGCACCAGCGCCTCGGCCCGCGCGACGGCGGCGTCCCACGACTCGCCACGGTCGACCTGCGGTCGCTCGACGACGATCTCGCCGCGAAGCACCGCGGACGCCCAGAGCAGCGACTGCTCCAGGTAGTCGGCGCCCGAGAACACCGCGTCGGCCAGGCCGATCTCGTACGCCGCGGCGCCGTTCAGCGTCTTGCCGTTGTTGAGCGGGTTCTCGAGGATCACGGTCACGGCCTTGTCGGCACCGAGCAGGTTCGGCACGAGGTACGCGCCGCCCCAGCCGGGGACCAGGCCGAGCATGACCTCGGGCAGGCCGAGCGCGGGCGCGCTGTCCATGACGGTCCGGTAGCTGCAGTGCAGCGCGACCTCGAGGCCGCCGCCGAGGGCGAGACCGTTGATGAAGCCGAACGACGGCTTGTTCTCCCCGAGCTTGCGGAACACCGCGTGGCCGAGCTCGGCCACCACGCGCACGGCGTCCGGTCCGCCGCCCGAGATCGACGTCAGGTCGGCGCCGGCCGCGAGGATGAACGGCTTGCCGGTGACGCCGATCGAGCCGATCTCGTCGTCGGCGAGCGCGGTGTCGATCGCCTCGTTCAGCGCGAGCAGCGAGCGCGGGCCGAAGGTGTTCGGCTTGGTGTGGTCCTCGCCGTTGTCGAGGGTGATCAGGCCCATCACGCCCGCGCCGCCCGGCAGGGTGACCTTGCGGAGGTGGGCCCGGGTGACGCGCTCGGCGTCGGAGGAGATCTCCTGAGCGCGGGTCAGCAGGTTCTCGATGGCCATCACGCGCCCACCTTCTTGTCGGACTCGGCGTTCCAGTTCGGGTTCTCCCAGATGACGGTGCCGCCCATGCCGATGCCGATGCACATGGTGGTGAGGCCGTAGCGGACCTCCGGGTGCTCCTCGAAGGAGCGCGCCAGCTGGGTCATCAGCCGCACGCCGGACGACGCCAGCGGGTGACCCATCGCGATCGCGCCGCCGTACGGGTTCACCCGCGCGTCGTCGTCGGCGATGCCGAAGTGCTCGAGGAACGCCAGCACCTGGACGGCGAACGCCTCGTTGACCTCGAACGCGCCGATGTCGTCGATCGTGAGGCCGGCCTGCTTGAGGGCCTTCTCGGTCGCCGGGATCGGGCCGGCGCCCATGACCTCGGGCTCGACACCGACGAAGGAGAACGACACCAGCCGCATCCTGACCGGCAGGCCGAGCTCGCGGGCGGTCTCCTCGTCGGCGAGCAGGGCGGCGGTCGCGCCGTCGTTGATGCCGGCGGCGTTGCCCGCGGTCACCTTGCCGTGCGGGCGGAACGGCGTCTTCAGCGCGGCAAGCGACTCGAGCGTGGTGCCCGGGCGCATCGGCTCGTCGGTGGTCGCGAGGCCCCAGCCCTCCTCGGCGGAGCGGGTGGCGACGGGCACGAGGTCGGGCTGGATCTTGCCGGCGTCGTACGCCGCGGCGGTCTTCTCCTGGGAGCGGACGGCATACGCGTCGACCCGCTCCTTGGTGATCGTCGGGTAGCGGTCGTGCAGGTTCTCGGCGGTCTTGCCCATCACGAGCGCGTCGGGGTCGACGAGCCGCTCGGACAGGATCCGCGGGTTCGGGTCGACGCCCTCACCCATCGGGTGGCGGCCCATGTGCTCGACGCCGCCGGCGATCGCGACGTCGTACGCACCGAAGGCGATGCCGGACGCGGTCGTGGTGACCGCGGTCATCGCGCCGGCGCACATCCGGTCGATCGCGAAGCCGGGGACGCTCTGGGGGAGGCCCGAGAGCAGTGCGGCGGTGCGGCCGATGGTCAGGCCCTGGTCGCCGATCTGGGTGGTGGCGGCGACGGCCACCTCGTCGACCCGTTCGGGCGGCAGCGACGGGTTGCGTCGCATCAGCTCGCGGATGCACTTGATGACGAGGTCGTCGGCGCGGGTCTCGGCGTACTGTCCCTTGGCCTTGCCGAAGGGGGTGCGCACGCCGTCGACGAAGACGACTTCTCGCGACTGTCGGGGCACGGGGTCTCCTAGCGGGTGATGATGGTCCGCCGAAAGGTTACCCCTGGGTAACAATGGGGACCACGTCGCGGGGTGTGCGTCCGATCACGGCGCCTCGGCCTCTATCGTGAGCGCGTGACCTCTGACCCCCGGCTCGTCCACATCGTCGACGACGTCCCCGCGCTGGACGGCCGCAGCGACAGCGAGCTGACGATGGTCGTGGTGCTCGACGGATTCCTGGACGCCGGCAACGCCGCCGCCCGCGCCGCGCAGCACCTCGTGGACGCCTCCGACGCGTCGGTGGTCGCGACGTTCGACGTCGACCAGTTCCACGACTACCGCGCCCGCAGGCCCCCGATGTCGTTCGTGCGCGACCACTACGAGGCGTACGACGCGCCGCGCCTGGTGGTCCGGCTGCTGGCCGACGCCGCCGGCGCGCCGTTCCTGCTGCTGCAGGGCCCCGAGCCCGACAACCGCTGGGAGGCGTTCTGCCGGGCGGTGCTCGAGGTCGTCGAGCGGTTCGGCGTCACCCGGGTCGTCGGCATGGGCGCCGTACCCATGGCGGTGCCGCACACGCGACCGATCGCGATCACCCACCACGCCAACCAGCCCGAGCTGCTGACCGGCGAGAGCCCGTGGCGCGGCGAGCTGCGCGTCCCGAGCAGTGCCCAGGCACTGCTGGAGGTGCGGCTCGGGGAGTGGGGGCACCCGGCGATGGGGTTCGTGGCGCACATCCCGCACTACCTCGCCCAGATGGACTACCCCCAGGCGTCGGCCGCGCTGCTCGAGCAGGTCGAGATCGCCGGGCGGCTGATGGTCGACCTCTCCGGGCTGCGCGCCGAGGCCGAGGACCGCGAGGCCGAGATCACCCGCTACCTCTCCACGAACGAGGAGATCGCCGACGTGGTCGCCGCGCTGGAGCGGCAGTACGACGCGTTCGAGCGCGCCGAGGAGGAGGGCTCCAGCCTCCTCGCCGCGGACCAGCCGCTCCCCACCGGCGAGGAGATCGGCCAGCAGTTCGAGCAGTTCCTCGCCGGGCTGGACGGGCCGAACGAGGACGAGAGCTGATGCCCCGCAACGCCGACGAGCTGGTCGCGCTGCTCGACCTGGAGACGATCGACGACGACCTGTTCCGGGGTCAGCAGATGCCGACCACCCGGCCGATCGTGTTCGGCGGGCAGGTCGCGGCGCAGGCACTGGTGGCCGCGTCGCGGACCGTCGACCCGTCGTACTCCGTGCACTCGCTGCACTCGTACTTCCTGCAGCCCGGCGACCCGACGGTGCCGACGATCTACGACGTCGAGAACCTCCGCGACGGGCGGTCGTTCCTCACCCGCCGCGTGATCGCGCAGCAGCACGGGCGGCCGATCTACGCGCAGACGCTGAACTTCCACGTCCACGAGACCGGCCTCGAGCACCAGGAGTCGATGCCGTCCGTACCGGCCCCGGAGGACGCCCGACCGGTCAACCGCGGCGCTCTCGACGAGGAGCACGCGGACCAGTGGGACGTCGCCGAGATCCGGGCGATCGACACGCTGGAGGACGACCCGGCGCACCCGGGCCGGCAGCGCGTCTGGCTGCGGGTCTCGTCCGAGCTGCCCGACGACCCGTTCTGGCACACCGCGGCGTTCACGTACCTCTCCGACATGACGCTGATGGGCGCCGCCCTCTCTGCGCACGGTCAGAGCTTCTCGTCGGGCAAGGTCTTCCTGGCCTCGCTCGACCACACGGTCTGGTTCCACCGGCCGTTCAAGGCCGACGACTGGTGGCTCTACGACCAGCACTCGCCGGCCGCGTCCGGCGGCCGCGGGCTGGTGCTCGCGAACGTCTTCAGCCGGTCCGGCGAGCTCGTGGCGTCGGTCGCCCAGGAGGCCGTGATGCGAAAGGTCCGTTCGTGAACCCCACCGAGGAGCTCGTCGACCTGCTCGACCTCGAAGAGCTCGACAAGGACCTGTTCCGCGGGCGCCAGCCGGCGAGCGTGCGCGCCCGCGTGTACGGCGGCCAGGTCGCCGCGCAGGCGCTGGTGGCCGCCGTGCGCACCGTGCCGACGGAGTTCTCGCTGCACTCGCTGCACTCGTACTTCCTGCGCGGCGGCGACTACAGCGTGCCGATCGTGTACGACGTCGAGCGGCCGCGCGACGGGCGCTCGTTCGTGACCCGGCGCGTCGTCGCCCGGCAGCACGGCCGGCCGATCTACTACCAGACGCTGAACTTCCAGAGGCCCGAGGAGGGCTGGGAGCACCAGGACGAGATGCCGGCCGTCGGCGCGCCGGAGTCCGGCTTCGACCTGGTCGAGGTGATGCGCAAGGGCGGCAACGCCGAGGCCGACGCGCTCGGCAAGGAGTGGGGGGCCCTCGACGTACGGTGGCTGGGCAACACGCGCTTCGGGCTCGAGCCCGACGAGGGCCACGTGTCGCAGGCGCGGATGTGGGTGCGGCTGCGCGAGGGGCTCGGCGACGACCCGCTGCTGCACACCGCGGCGTTCACCTACGCCTCGGACGTCAGCCTGCTCGGCTCGACGCTCGCCGTCCACGGCGGCAACCCGGCGAAGACCCAGATGGCCTCGCTCGACCACACCATCTGGTTCCACAAGCCGTTCCGCGCCGACGAGTGGTGGCTCTACGACCAGTGGTCGCCGTCCGCCCAGGGCGCCCGCGGCCTGGCGTTCGGCCGGATCTTCACCCAGGACGGCACCCTCGTCGCCACGGTCGCCCAGGAGGGCCTGATCCGTCAGCGCAACGACCACTACGAAGGCCCCGGCACCCAGGGCTGACCACGTTTCAACGTGGGGTCGAGGTCGCTCCGGCGAGGTGGGGGGCGCCGGACCTCGGGTTGGTGAGGGCGAAGGCCCAGCCGTCGTCCACGCGGGACGTGGAGAACGTGACGGTGCCGGGGAGCAGGACGGGCTTCTTGAAGGCGACCTCGACGGTGACGGCGTCGGGCAGCCGGTTCTCCAGGGCGCCGACGCAGCGGGCCATCGACCACATGCCGTGCGCGATCTGGCGCGGGAAGCCGAAGGCCTTGGCGGTCAGCGGGTAGAGGTGGATCGGGTTCCGGTCGCCGGAGACGCCGGCGTACTTCCGGCCGAGGTCGGCGGGCAGCTTCCAGTCGGTGCCGCGTGAGGTCACGTCGGGGAACGACGTGCCGGTGCCAGGGCCGTCACCGTGGCCACGGCGCAGGAACGTCGAGGTCTCCTCCCAGACCAGCTCCGCGCGCGAGTGCACGGTCGTGACCATGTCGAAGACCTGCCCCTTCGCGTGCGGGCGCAGGTTCGCGGGGCGGGCGGTGACCTGCAGCTGCTCGTCGAGCCCGATCGGGCGATGCTGCGTGATGGCGTTCTCCAGGTGCACGGTCCCGATCGCGGGGAACGGGAACGACCCGTCGGCCATGATCTCGAGGTGCAGGCCGAACGCCAGCAGGTGCGGGTACGGCAGCGGCAACGTGTCCTTGCGAGGGAACCCGCACAGCGAGGCGTACGACGCCACGTGCCGCGCATCGATCGGTACGTCGTGGCGCACCCGCGACACGTCCGGCAGCTCGGAGCCCGGGTTGAGCTTGGGCAGCGCGGCCCTGACCAGCAGCGGGATCATCACGCCCCCAACATCATCTGGCCGCAGACGCGGACCACGTTGCCGTTGACCGCGGTCGAGCCGGGGCTGGCGAACCACGCGATCGCCTCCGCGACGTCGACCGGGAGCCCGCCCTGCGCCATCGCGTTGAGGCGCTGGCCGACCTCGCGGGTCGCGAACGGCACGGCGGCGGTCATCTGCGTGATGATGAAGCCCGGCGCGACCGCGTTGATCGTGATCCCGTTGCTGAGCTCGTCGGCGAGCGAGTCGACCAGGCCGATCACGCCGGCCTTGGAGGCGGCGTAGTTCGTCTGCCCGACGTTGCCCGCGATGCCGGCGATCGACGCGACGCCGATGATCGAGCCGCCCTTGTTGACCACGCCCTGCTCGAGGAGCTCACGGGTGATCCGCTCCGGGGCGGTCAGGTTCACCGCGATGACGGAGTCCCAACGGTCCTCGGCCATGTTCATCAGCCGCTTGTCGCGGGTGATGCCCGCGTTGTGCACGACCACGTCGACGCCGCCGTGCTGGGTCGTGAGGTGGTGCGCGATCCGCTGCGGCGCGTCCTTGGCGGTGATGTCGAGCACCAGGTGGTCGCCGTCCAGCTCGCGCATCACGGCCTGCAGCTCGCTCGCGGCCTGCGCCACGTCGACGCCGACGACGGTCGCGCCGTCGCGGTGCAGGACCCGTGCGATCTGCTCGCCGATGCCGCGGCTGGCGCCGGTCACGACCGCGACCTTGCCGTCGAGCGGGCGGATCCAGTCCGCGACCTTGCCGGGCTTCGCCGCGCCGTGCGCGCCGATCCGGACGACCTGCCCGGAGACGTACGCGGACTTGGGGGAGAGCAGGAACGCCAGCGTGCTGGCGACCGACCCCTCGGACCCCTCGGCGACGTACACGAGCTGGGAGGTGCCGCCGCGGCCGATCTCCTTGCCGAGGCTGCGGGTGAAGCCCTCGAGCGCGCGCTGCGCGACCCGCTCGCCTCCGGCGACCTGTTCGGGCGGAGTGCCGATCACGACCACGCGCGGGCAGGGCGCCAGGCTGCGCAGCAGCGGCGTGAAGAAGTCGCGGAGCTCGACCAGCTGCTCCGACGTCGTCAGGCCGGTCGCATCGAACACCAGCCCCTTGTACGTCGACTCCGCATCGGTCGATGCGGTCGCGGCGACACCGAGCGTGCCGAGCACCCCGACCAACGAGTCGGCGAGCCGGCCGCGACCGCCGACCGCGACCGTGCCGTCGACCAGCGGCGCGCCCTCGGCGTACCGCTCGAGCCGGGCGGGCTGGGGGAGGCCGAGCAGCGCGGCCACCTGCTTGCCGATCGCGGAGGACGTGAAGCCCTGGTAGAAGTCGTTCATGGCGATATTGCAACTCTCTGTGTAACTCAGTGTCCACATTTCGTGATCTGGCCCTCATCGCGTTTCTCCCGAGGGCCGCTCGGGCAAGGATGGCGCCATGACTGGTGACATCCTTGGGACCACCCGCCGCGTGGCCGTGCTCGGCGGCAACCGCATTCCTTTTGCCCGTTCCAACACCGTCTACTCCGACGCGTCCAACCAGGAGATGCTCACCGCCGCCATCGACGGCCTGGCCGACCGGTTCGGCCTGCAGGGGGAGCGCGTCGGGGAGGTGGTCGCCGGCGCCGTGCTGAAGCACGCCCGGGACTTCAACCTCGCCCGTGAGGCGGTGCTCGGCTCCAAGCTCGCGCCCGAGACCCCGGCGATCGACATCCAGCAGGCCTGCGGCACCGGGCTGCAGGCCGCGATCGAGGTCGGCAACAAGATCGCGCTCGGCGCGTACGACGTCGGCATCGCCGGCGGCACCGACACGACGTCGGACGCCCCCGTGGCGATCAGCGACAAGCTGCGCAAGAAGCTGATGAAGGTCAACGCCGCGCGCGACACGGCCGGGAAGGTCAAGGCGCTCGGCGCGATCCGGCCCGGCGACATCGGCCTCGAGATCCCGCGCAACAGCGAGCCGCGCACGCGGCTGTCGATGGGCGAGCACGCCGCGCTGACCGCGCTCGAGTGGCAGGTCGGCCGCGAGGAGCAGGACGAGCTCGCCGCGCAGTCGCACCAGCACCTGGCCGCGGCGTACGACCGCGGCTTCCTCGACGACCAGATCACGCCGTTCCGCGGGGTCGAGCGCGACCAGAACCTGCGCGCCGACTCGTCGGTCGAGAAGCTCGCGAAGCTCAAGCCGGTGTTCGGCCGCGGCGAGGCCGCGACCATGACGGCCGGCAACTCGACGCCGCTGACCGACGGCGCGTCCGTCGTGCTGCTGTCGTCGGAGGACTGGGCCGCCGAGCACGGGCTGGAGCCGCTCGCGTTCCTCGTCGACAGCGAGACCGCGGCCGTCGACTACGTCCACGGCGGCGAGGGCCTGCTGATGGCGCCGGCGTACGCCGTGCCCCGGATGCTCGCGCGACGCGGGCTCACGCTGCAGGACTTCGACTTCTACGAGATCCACGAGGCGTTCGCCTCGCAGGTGCTCGCCACGCTGAAGGCCTGGGAGGACCCGATCTTCTGCAAGGAGCGGCTCGGGCTCGACGCGCCGCTCGGCGCGATCGACCGGGCGAAGCTCAACGTCAACGGCTCCTCGCTCGCCGCCGGACATCCGTTCGCGGCCACCGGCGGGCGGATCCTGAACGTGGCCGCGAAGCTGCTGTCGGAGAAGGGCTCCGGCCGGGCGCTGATCTCGGTCTGCGCAGCCGGTGGTCAGGGCGTGGTGGCCGTTCTGGAACGATGACCCGGTGACTGCACTCGACACCAAGCTCCAGGACGTCTACGACGAGGTACTCGGCCGCAACCCCGGCGAGCAGGAGTTCCACCAGGCCGTGCGCGAGGTCCTCGAGAGCCTCGGGCCGGTCGTCAGCAAGCACCCGGAGTACGTCGACGCCGCGGTCATCCACCGGATCTGCGAGCCGGAGCGGCAGATCATCTTCCGCGTCCCGTGGACCGACGACCGGGGCAACGTGCAGCTCAACCGTGGGTTCCGGGTCGAGTTCAACTCCGCGCTTGGCCCGTACAAGGGCGGCCTGAGGTTCCACCCGTCGGTGTACCTCGGCATCGTGAAGTTCCTCGGCTTCGAGCAGATCTTCAAGAACTCCCTGACCGGTATGCCGATCGGCGGCGGCAAGGGCGGCTCGGACTTCGACCCGAAGGGCCGCTCCGACGCCGAGGTGATGCGGTTCTGCCAGTCGTTCATGACCGAGCTGCACCGCCACATCGGCGAGTACACCGACGTCCCCGCCGGCGACATCGGCGTGGGCGGCCGCGAGATCGGCTACCTGTTCGGGCAGTACAAGCGGATCACCAACCGCTACGAGTCCGGCGTGCTGACCGGCAAGGGCCTGAGCTGGGGCGGCTCGCTGGTGCGCACCGAGGCGACCGGCTACGGCACCGTGTTCTTCGTCGACGAGATCCTCAAGACCTCGGGCCAGTCCTTCGACGGCAAGGCGGTCGTCGTGTCGGGCTCCGGCAACGTCGCGATCTACGCGGTCGAGAAGGTCCACCAGCTCGGCGGGACCGTCGTCGCGTGCTCCGACTCGGCCGGCTACATCGTCGACGAGGACGGCATCGACCTCGAGCTGCTCAAGGACGTCAAGGAGGTACGCCGCGCGCGGATCTCCGAGTACGCCGACGCTCGGCCGGGGGCGCGGTACGTCGCCGGCGGCAGCGTGTGGGACGTGCCGTGCGACATCGCGCTGCCCTGCGCCACCCAGAACGAGATCGACGAGGCCGAGGCGGTCGCGCTGATCAAGGGCGGGGCGAAGGTGGTCGCCGAGGGAGCGAACATGCCGTGCACCCCGGCCGCCGTCCGCGCGTTCGCCGACGCCGGCGTGGTCTTCGCGCCGGGCAAGGCCGCGAACGCCGGCGGTGTCGCGACCAGCGCACTGGAGATGCAGCAGAACGCCTCGCGCGACGCGTGGAGCTTCGAGCACACCGAGGAGCGGCTCGCCGAGATCATGCGGGGCATCCACGACCGCTGCCTGACGACCGCGGACGAGTACGACGTACCGGGCAACTACGTCGCGGGCGCGAACATCGCGGGCTTCATCAAGGTGGCCGACGCGATGATCGCGCTGGGTGTGATCTGACCGGGCGTCACCTGACGGCGGCGAGCGCCAGCGCGGAGGCGACCAGGTAGTCCCGGACCTGCTCGGGGGAGATGGTGCCGACCGTCGGGATGCCCGGCGCCGCCTCCTTGACCAGGATGCCGACCCGCGCGAGCTGGAGCGCGCCCAGGCCGCTGGCGTAGAGCGTGTTCGCGAGCAGCACCGGGTCGTCGACCGCGAACGCACCCTTCTCCACGCCGTCCTCGAGCACCTCGATGAGGACCGCCAGGCACGAGGAGATGGCCCGGCCGAGCCGGAACACCGCGCCCTCGGTCATCTCGTCGAGCAGCTCGGGTCCGGTACGCCGCATCAGGGTCTGCGCGCAGTCGACGAACGCCGGGTGCGCCACGCCGTACTCGACGAACGCGCCGACGAGCGCGGCGAGCCGGTCCTGTGGCTTCTTCCTCGACGTCGCTGCGGTCGCCAGCGCGTCTCGGAGCTCGTCGAGGTAGCCGACGAGGGTGAGGGCGAAGAGCTCCTCCTTGCCCGTGAAGTGCCGGTAGACGATCGCCCGGTTGATCCCGACCGCCCGGGCGATGTCCTCGATCTGCGCGTCGCGCACCCCCCGCTGGTCGAACAGCGCGCGGGTGGCGTCGAGGATCTCCTGCTCGCGGGCCCGGCGCCGGGCGGCGGCCGCGGTGCGCCTGCCGTCGGTCTGGGGAGTGGCGGTCATGGCGTCATCGTAGAGAGGTGCAACACGCAGTTGCACGGGTGTGACGGATCTCAGTCGGTGAGCCGGTAGCCGGCCGCCCTCAGGCCCGTGGCGCCCGCGTGCTCGAAGATCGCGATGTCGCCGGCGAAGCCCACGAGGGTGCCCGACCGCACCTGGCCGAGGGTGCTCGTGACCTCGCCGGTGCGCGGGTCGACGAGCTGCAGGACCGCGTCGGGCCAGGGCGACACCGGTGTGTTCGAGGCGTACGGGTCGGTGCCGCTGTAGGTGTAGTCGACGCGGACCAGGCCGAGGTCGGACCTCGCGAACGTCGAGGTCTGATAGCCGACGTCGCCGCCCTCGACCCACACGGACGTGTCGCCGTACGTCCACAGCGGCTCCGAGCTGGCCTCGTCCTGCGCCTGGGTGACGGGGATCGTGACCTGCTCGCCGGTGGGCAGGTCGACGAGGCGCTCGTTCGCGGACCAGGTGACGCCGTCGACCCCCTCGGTGGTCGTCCACATGGAGTCGCGGCACTCGGCGTCGCGGGTGAGCGAGCCGTCGTCGACGCTGAAGCAGATCGGCTGACCCTTCGCGGTGTCGTGGCCCAGGTAGATCCGGGTCGCGGACATCCCGAGCACCTCGCTCCCCACCGATCGGCGGGTCCACAGGAACGATGCGGTGGCCGGGTCGACCACGCCGACGCGGTGGCCGGTCACGCGCGGCCCGCCCTGCGTGAGCTCCCACCCCGACGGCGCGACCGCGACGAACAGGTCGGTGCCGGGGATGGCCTGGACGGTGCCGGGCAGGCCGGGCAGCGGAGCCATCGACACGATCTCCCCGGTCTCGGCGTCCCCGATCCCGTAGTCGAGGGCGACGTTCGGCGTGGGGTTCGTGGTGCCGGCGGAGTTGTCCATCGACCCCGCCCCGATGAAGTAGCCCTGCGACACGGCGTCGACCCCACCCGCGCCGTTCGGCGGGACCAGGAGGTCGGCGGTCCACAGCGCCTCGAGGTCCGCGGCGTCGGCGGCCCCGGTGGACCCGGTGGACCCGGTGGGCCCAGTCGGGTCCGGCGCCGACTCGGCGTCGTCGGACGAGCACGCAGCGAGCGGCAGGACCAACAGCGCGGCCAGCAGCGCGCCCGCGACCGTGTTCAACCCAGGAACTCCTTCACTGTCGCGATCGTGTCGATCTCCGACACCGGCTTGTCGTCGCGGTAGCGAACCACGCGGGCGAAGCGCAGCGCTACACCTCCGGGGTAACGGGTCGAGCGCTGGACACCGTCGAACGCGATCTCGACGACCTGCTCGGGACGCACGGTGACCACCCAGCCGTTGTCGTCGACCGCGAGCTCCTGGAAGCGCTCGGTCTGCCAGGCGAGCATCTCGTCGGTCATCCCCTTGAACGTCTTGCCGAGCATCACGAAGTGCTGATCGGCGCCGGCGGGGTCGCGGGCGCCGAGGTGGATGTTCGACAGCCAGCCCTTGCGGCGCCCGGAGCCCCACTCGACGCCGAGGACGACGAGGTCGAGGGTGTGCACGGGCTTCACCTTCACCCAGGACGCACCGCGGCGTCCGGCGTCGTACGGCGCACCCAGCGCCTTCACGACCACCCCCTCGTGGCCGTCGCGCAACACCTCGGCCGCGAACGCCTCGGCCGCGGCGACGTCGCCGGTCACCAGGCGCGGGACGCGGTGCGCCTCGGGGACCAGCCGCTCGAGGGCGGCCGCGCGCTCGGAGGCGGGCGCGTCGAGGAGGTCGGTGCCGTCGAGGTGCAGCACGTCGAAGAAGTATGGCGTGACGACCACGCCCTCGGCCATGGCGGTGCGGGACGCCGTCTCCTGGAACGGCCGGGGGCGGCCGTCCTCGGTGAGCGCCAGCGCCTCTCCGTCGAGCACGAACGAGTCGGCCGGCAACGCGAGCGCGACCGCGACCACCTCGGGCAGCCGCGCGGTGATGTCCTCCAGCGACCGGGTGGCCACCAGCACCTCGGAGCCCTGCCGGTGCACCTGGATGCGGATCCCGTCGAGCTTGGTGTCGACCGCGACCTCGCCGCCGACCTTCGCCAGCGCGGCCGCGACGTCCGGGGCGCTGGAGGCGAGCATCGGCAGCACCGGCCGCCCGACCTGGAGGCCGAACGCGCCCAGGGCGTCGACGCCCTCGAACGCCGCCCGCGCGACCGCGACCGTCGACCCGGCGAGCATCGCCGCGCGGCGCACGTCGGCGAGCGGCACCTCGGCGGCGACCGCCAGCGCCTCCTGCACGAGCGAGTCGAGCGCGCCCTGGCGCACCGCGCCGGTCACGACGCCCCGCAGCCACACCTGCTCGTCGGCCGTGGCGCGGCCGAACAGCTCCGCCACCGCGAGCGCGCGGGCCGACTGCGACCCGGCGCCGGAGAGGGCGGACAGTCGCTCGAACGCCTCGTGCACCTCCAGCACGTCGAGGGTCGACGACTCCGCCGGCGAGGGCAGCGTGGCCAGCCCGCGCCAGCCCAGCCCGGTGCGGCGCTGGCGCAGCGCGCCGGCGACGTACGCCGTCACGGTCTCGATCTCGTCCGGCGAGGCGCGGGCGAGCAGGGCCGCGATCGCCGCGACCTTGGCCTTGCGGGACCGGGTGGCGGCGACGGCTCCTGAGGTGGCGACCACGTCCGCGAGCAGCACCTGACCATTCAAGCCGACGCCACCGACACTACGGTGGCGCCATGGATGCACGGCGCTGGGCGCTCGGTCTCGAGCGGGCGTTTGACGACCGCCGCCGGCGCCGCCGTGCGCTGTTCCGCCCGAAGAACTTCCGGATCGAGACCTACCTCGGGTACGGCGGCCCGGCCGGCGTCGTCGTCGGGGGCCGCGTCCTCGACAACCCGCCGCCGTCCGCGGCCGAGGACGGCGAGGGCGTCGTGGCCGCCTTCCGCCGGACGGCGAGCCAGTTCTTCACCGACGACCTGCCGGGCGTCCCGCTGCGGGTCAGGGTCGGCGACACGACGATCGAGACCGTGAGCGACGACGACGGCTACTGGGCCGTCCGCTTCGTGCCGACCGACGCGACCGGCCCGTGGCTGGACGGGACCGTCGAGCTCGCGGGGGAGTACCGCCGCCTCACCGACCCGCACACCACGCCGCTCCGGATCCTGGTGCCCGGGCCGGACGCGCGGTTCGGCATCGTCTCCGACATCGACGACACGATCCTCGAGACCGGCGTGCAGCGGGTCGGCCAGATGATCCAGACGACGCTCACCGGCTCGGAGCTGACGCGGACGCCGTTCGCCGGCGCGCCCGAGCTCTACCGCGACCTCGCCGCGGGCACCAACCCCGTCTTCTACGTCTCGTCGAGCCCGTGGAACCTCTACTCGTTCCTCCAGGGCTTCCTGCGCCACCGCGAATTCCCCCTCGGTCCGGTGCTGCTGCGCGACCTCATCGGCACCGACGAGGGCCGGGCGCGCAAGCACGAGCGCATCGAGAGCGTCCTCGAGCTCAACCCCGGCCTGAAGTTCGTGCTGCTCGGCGACTCCGGGGAGCACGACCCGCAGATCTACGCCGACATGGTCCGCGCCCATCCCGACCGGTTCCTCGCGGTCTACATCCGCGAGGTGCGCCTCGACCCGGGCGACGGCCGCGTCGAGCAGGTCAGCGACTCCTGGGACTCCGAGGTGCCGTTCGTGCTGGCCGCCGACAGCGACGCCGTACGCCGGCACGCCGCGTCGATCGGGCTGCTGTGAACGATCGTCTCCTGCTCGCCGTCGACGCGCCGTCGCTGCTCCACCGCAACCACCACGCCCGCGCGGAGTCCGGGCTGCTCGACCGGGGCGGCCGCCCGGCCTGGGCGCTGCACGGGATGCTGCGCCAGATCCTGGAGGCGATCGACCAGTTCGCGCCGGACGCCGTGCTGTTCGGGATCGACGACCGCAAGGAGTCGGTGCGAGAGGCGGCGTACCCGATGTACAAGGCGGGGCGCGCCGAGAAGGACCCGGCCCTGGTCGACCAGCTCGAGCGCGCTGCCGACCTGCTCGACGCGCTCGGGATGCTCACGGTCACCCCGGCCGGGCTGGAGGCCGACGACGTCAACGCGTCCGCGGCGACGTGGGCCGAGGAGCACGGGTGGAACTGCGTGCTGGTGACGTCGGACCGCGACGCGTTCGCCCACATCAGCGATCGCACCAAGGTCCTGCGGCTGATCAACGGCGGCATCGGCGGCTCGCCGCTGCTCAGCCCGGCGGCGCTGCGCGCGATGTACGGCGTGGCCGCGGAGAACTACCTCGAGTTCGCCGCCCTCCGCGGCGACCCCAGCGACAACCTGCCGGGCGTGCCGGGGATCGGCGAGAAGATCGCGCCGTTCCTGCTGTCGGAGATGGGCTCGATGCGCGCGGTCTGGGCGGACATCGACCACTGCGGCGGCGAGACGCTGGTGGCGACGATCGACTCGTACTGCGAGGAGGTCGGCCGGCCGCGGATCGGCGCCAGCGTGCTGAAGAGGCTCGCGACGCCCGAGGCCCGCGAGCGCTTCGAGTTCAACCTCTCGATCATGTCCGGCCGCACCGACCTCGACCTCGGCCTGAAGCCCGACGTGCCCGGCAGCCCGGGCCTGCTGCCGCTCGACCCCGAGCGGGTGCTGCGGGTCGTCGGCTACCTGGGGGTGCCGTCGACCACGGACCTCGCGATCCGGGTGCTCACGGAGCCGCCGGCCAGCGCTCAACCGCCTCGCTGAGCCGGGCGGCGAGCGCGGCCAGTTCCGCGCGGACCTCCTCGCCCTCGTCGATCCGGAAGGCGCCGGGCAGCATCGCGAGCTGCTCGGCGTACGACCGCGCGTTGCGGGTCGAGCCGACCAGGCGGGTGGTCGTGGCGTCGACCGCCTCGAGCCGCCCCATGGTCCGCGGGATCGCGGCCAGGACCGTCTGGAGGGGCGCGTCGACGGTCAGCACGACGTCGTACTGCCAGCCGGTGCCGAGGTTCTCCTCGAGCGCCGCGACCGGGTCCAGGTCCGCGGGCGGGTCGAACGTCTCGGGCAGCACCTCGACCGACCCCACCCGGTCGATGCGGTACGTGCGCACCGCGTCCCGCTCCAGCGAGCGGCACAGCAGGTACCACCGCCCGTAGCGCACCACCACCGCCCACGGCTCGGCCTCGAGCAGCCGGTCGTTGCCCTTCTCGGTGCGGTAGCCGAGGCGGACCAGACGGCTGTCGGCGCAGGCCTCCACGAGGGCGACGGTGGTCGCGGGGTCGGGGCGCGCGGGGTCGCGGCCCGGCACCGGGGTGGCGGTACGGCGTACCGCCTCGGCCTGGGCGGCCACCGACCGGGGCAGCGCGCCGAGCAGCTTGCCGAGGGCGCGGCCGACCGGGCCCTCGGGGTCGGCGGCGTCGTGCTGCCCGTCGAGCGCGGCCATCACCAGGCCGAGCGCCTCGTCGGGGCCGAACCGCAGCGGCGGCGGCCGGACCCCGCGGCCGAGCCGGTAGCCGCCGTCGGGGCCGCGCACCGACTCGACCGGGATGTCGGCCTCCCGCAGGATCTCGACGTAGCGCCGGGCCGCCCGTGAGGTCACGCCCAGGCGGCGGCCGAGCCGGTCGGCGGTGATGCCGGGGGTGTCCTGGAGGGCCTCGAGGGCGAGCAGCGCGCGCGAGGTCGGGCTGGATTCGGTGGGCATGTCGGTTCCTAAGAGGAAGTAGATCGTCCACATCGGATCCTACGGTGGTCCCATGACCACTCTCGAGAACCGCCCGCACACCGCCCTCGCCGTGATCGACGTCCAGGCCGGCGTCGTCGCCGACGCCCACGACCGCGACCAGGTGGTCGCCAACATCGCGACCCTGGTCGACAAGGCCCGCGCCGCCGGCACCCCGGTGGTCTGGGTGCTGCACAACCACCCGGAGCACCTGCCGCGCGAAAGCGAGCACTGGCAGCTCGTGCCCGAGCTCGCGGTCGCCGACGGCGAGCCGGTCGTGGACAAGGCGTACGGCGACTCGTTCGAGGACACCGACCTCGAGGACGTGCTGGCCGGTCTGGGCGTCGGTCGACTCGTGGTCAGCGGCGCGCAGAGCGACGCGTGCGTCCGCTCGACGCTGCACGGCGCCCTGGTCCGCGGCTACGACACGACGCTGGTGTCCGACGCGCACACGACCGAGGACCTGAGCGCGTACGGCGCGCCCACGCCCGACCTCGTGATCGCGCACACCAACCTGTACTGGTCCTTCACCAAGGCCCCCGGCCGCGAGACCGGCCTCGCGCCGACGGCCGAGGTCGACTTCACCAGCCCGGCGGCAGCGTCGTGAAGTCGGGCTCGCGACCCTCGGCGAAGGCGCTCAGCGCCTCGAGGTTCGCGGGCCCGCCCAGCAGCTCCGCGAAGGCCGCGTTCTCGCGCTCGCGCGCCTCGGCGATCCCCGCGCGCAAGGGCTCGGTCATCGTCCGCTTCACCGCGACCAGCGAGGAGATCGGTCGCGCGGCGAGGACCTCGGCGTGCCGGCGCGCCTCGGCCAGCAGGTCGTCGGGCTCGCAGACGCGCCAGACCAGGCCCATCTCCTGGGCCTCGGCCGCGGAGATCCACTCCGCCGACAGCAGCACCCACGCGGCGTCCTGACGGCCGACCAGGCGGGGGAGCAGGTACGACGACGCCGCCTCGGGCGCCACGCCCAGGCTGGTGAAGGGGCACTTCAGGCGGGCGGTGGTGGACATGAACGCCAGGTCGGCGAAGCCGAGGATGGTGGTGCCGATCCCGAGGCCGACGCCGTTGACGGCGACGACCAGCGGCTTGGGGAACTCCACGAGCGCGTCGAACAGCCCCACGAACCCGTGCCGCCCGCGCACGAACGTCGGGTCGGTCGCGATCTTGTGCATCTCGATCAGGTCGGTGCCGGCGCTGAAGCCGCGGCCGTTGCCGGTGATGAGGACGACGGCGACGCCCGGGTCGGCCGCCGCGGCGCGCAGCGCCTCCGCGGTGGCGTCGTACAGCTCCTCGTTGAAGGCGTTCAGCGCCTCGGGGCGGTCGAGCGTGATGGTCCGGACCCGGGCGTGGTCGGCGATCTGCAGCACCATGGGCCCAGGCTAGAACACGTTCTACTGTCGGCGGCCCCGGTTAGGGTCGAAGCGTGGACGGAGCGGGCGGGCGGGTGCGGGAGTGGCGACCCGACTGGCCGTGCCCGGTCGGGCCGATCCTGCGCGTCCACAAGCGTGGAGGTGGCGACCCGACGTACAAGATCGTCGGCGACACCCACTGGCGCGGCATCCGCACTCCTGACGGGCCGGCGACGCTCGCCGTCGAGTCCAGGTCGGGGGTCGTGCGCGCCGAGGCCTGGGGCCCGGGCGCCGACTGGGTGCTCGACTCGGTGCCTGCGCTGCTGGGCGCCGACGACGACCCGGCCGGCTTCGAGCCGCGCCACCCCGTCATCGAGGAGGCGCTGCGCCGCTACGGCGGCTGGCGGCTCGGCCGCAGCGGCCTGGTGATGGAGTCGCTGGTCCCGGCGATCATCGAGCAGAAGGTCACCGGTCAGGAGGCGTTCGCCGGCTTCCGCATGCTCGTCCACCGGTACGGCGAGCGCGCGCCCGGGCCCGGCGCCGAGCTCAAGCTCTGGGTGCAGCCGGGCGCCGAGACGATCCGCCAGGTGCCGTCCTGGGAGTGGCTGCGGATGCACGTCGACCCGGCGCGTTCGCGCGCCGTCGTCACCGCCGCACGGGTCGCGGACTCGCTGGAGCGCACCATCGGGCTCCCCGGCGACGAGGTCGAGCGTCGGCTGACCTCGCTCCCCGGGATCGGCGTGTGGACCGCGGCCGAGGTGCGCCAGCGCGCCCACGGCGACCCCGACGCCGTGTCGTTCGGCGACTACCACGTCGCCCACCAGGTCGGCTGGGCGGTGGAGGGGCGCGACTTCGACGACGCCGAGCTCGCGGAGTTCCTCGAGCCCTGGCGTCCCCAGCGCGGCCGGGCGGTGACGATGCTCCTGCTCGGCGGTCAGAAGCGGCCGCGGCGCGGCGAGCGGATGGCGCCGCGCACCCACCTGCCGGCGCGCGTCACTCGTCGGTGAACAGCGGCATCGGCTCGTGCGCCACGTCCGCGGCGCGCAGGCCGGGGTCGAGCGCCAGGGCCTGCAGGTCGTCGAGCGAGATGCTCCAGCGGGCGCCGACCGGCACGTACTCCGCCGCGTCCACCGCCATCCCGTCCAGCGTGCTCAGGCTGACCACGCGCACCCGCGACACCGCGCCGGCGGGCAGCGCCTTCGCCTCCTGGGGCGTCAGCATCCGCGGCGCGTCGGTGTCGATGCCGGAGCGCAGCGCGACGCTGGTCATCAGCAGCGACCCGTCCTCGAGCGTCTGGATGGTGCACGTCTCGGCCCGCCGCTGCTCCAGCTGGTAGCGGCAGGAGCCGGCGAAGTCGTAGGTCTCCAGGTCCTCGGGCGCGAAGCCGCCGACCGTGAGGTTCAGCTGGGTCGGCCCGGTCGCGGGCCGGTAGGACAGCAGGTAGTGCTGCGCGTCCGCGTCGCCGGCCTCGACCGGCTCGCCCAGCACGTTGTTGACCGACCAGCTCGGCTCGCCCAGGGACGGGACGGCCGCGAAGCCGGCGCCCGCCGCGGTCTCCATGACCTCGGTGACGGGCGGTGCCTGCTCGGCGCCCGTGGCGGGCACGCCGTCGTCGCCGCCGGACGTCGAGAGCGACGGCGCCAGGGCGACCGCCGCCACCGCGAGGGCGGCGACCCCGCCGGCCAGCAACCCGCGACGGGCGGTCCGCTTGCGCGCCGTACGGATCACGTCCGTGCTGGTGTGGGCGAGCGGCGGCTCGTCGGTGAGGTGCTCGCGCAGCAGCGTGGTGAGGTCGGGCTCGGTCATGGGTGTCCTCCAGTGAGGGTAGGGGCGTGCTGACGGAGGGTCGTGATCGCCTTCGAGGTGTGGCTCTTGACGGTGCCCTCGGCGATGCCGAGGATCTCGGCGGTCTCGGTCACGGAACGGTCGTCGACGAAGCGCAGCGCGATCACGGCGCGCTGCTGCGCGGGGAGGGTGGCCAGAGCCGCCGCCAGGTCCAGCGGAGCCGCCGGCTCAGGCGCGGGCCGGTCCGGGACGCTCTCGACGACGACGTCGCGAGCACGCCGGCTGACGTGCGTGAGCGACTCGTTGACGACCGCGCGCCGCGTGTAGGCCTCCAGGCCGCCGCGCTCGATGCGCGGCCAGGCGCCGTACACCTTGACCAGCGCGCGCTGCGTCACGTCCTCGGCCGCGTGCCAGTCGCGGGTGATGACGTACGCCAGCCGTCGCAGCGCGAGCACGCGCGCGGCGTAGAACTCGGTGAAGGCTGCGTCCCGCTCCGCGCGCTGCATGCCTTCCATACTCGGCGAACCCGGCGCGGGGTTCACCTGGTCCGGGTCAGAGCAGCGGCCGCAGCGGGGCCAGGATCATCTCGGTGAACTTGCGGTGCAGGTCCCGGGCCTCCCACTCGCCCTGGGTGAGCTCGAGGCAGTTGCCCTCGTCGGTGCGGTAGATCTCCTCGAGGTTCTCCGCGAAGCGCTCGTCGATGACCTCGACGTTGATCTCGTAGTTCCCCTGCAGGCTGAGCCGGTCGACGTTCGCCGTACCGACCGTCGACCAGGTGCCGTCGATCGTCGACGTCTTCGCGTGCACCATCGCGTCCTTGTAGCGGAAGATCCGCACCCCGGACTCCAGCAGCTGCGAGAAGTACCCGCGCGAGATCCAGTCGGCCACGATGTGGTTCGACTTCAGCGGCACCAGCAGCCGGACGTCGACCCCGCGGTGGGCGGCGTCCTTGATCGCGTCGACGAAGTCCTGGTCCGGGCAGAAGTAGGCGTGCGTCATCCAGACGTTGCGCGAGGCCCGGTTGATCGCCTCGATGTACATCGAGCGGATCGGGAACATCCACAGCCGCGGCACGTTGCGGTGGAACCGGATCCGTGGCTCCCAGGTGGACGCGGTCTCGAGCAGCAGCGGCCGCTCGCTGGTGCCGAACCGGCGCCGCCGGTTCAGGTTCCAGAAGTCCGCGAACGCTCGCTTGAGGTCCCAGACCCCGGGACCGGTGATCTCGACGTGGGTGTCGCGCCACTCCGTGGCGTACGGCGTCCCGATGTTGAAGCCGCCGACGAACCCGACCGAGTCGTCGACGACCAGGATCTTGCGGTGGTCGCGGCCGTAGCGGCTGAAGTCGAAGAACCGCAGGCCCGCCGGGTAGACCGGGAACCGCAGCACCTTCATCGTGGGCGGGAACCGCTTGAACCGTGGCGAGACCACGAGGTTCGCGAAGCCGTCGTAGATGCAGTAGACCTCGACCCCGCGGTCGGCGGCGGCCGCGAGCGCGGACTTGAACCGCTCGCCGACCTCGTCGCCCTTCCAGATGTAGGTCTCGAAGAGGACCTGCCGCTGCGCACCCTCGATCGCCGCGAGCATCGCGTCGTACAGGTCCTGTCCGAACGTGTACGTCGTCAGCGTGCCGTCGCCGACCGGCACCTCGCGCGGCGCGGTGACGGGGAACGGCTTGGGCTTCTTGCCGCGGCGGCGGTAGGAGTCGACCAGCGACATCCCGATCGCCAGCGCGAGCTGGAGCCCGAAGAACGCGAGGAGCGTCCGGCGGGCCGCCCTCAGCACCCGGGCAGCGGGCGGCAGGGGGCGGTCGGTCACGGGGACAATCTAGCCAGGCCGGGGGTGGAATCCTGCCGGGGAGGGACTGTCGGTGGCCCCCTCTACGCTGGATGCATGCGTCCAGTCACCGATCTCGAGCGCCGGGTGGCGCCGTTCAAGGTCGTCTCCGACTACCAACCCTCCGGCGACCAGCCGACCGCGATCGCGGAGATCGCCAAGCGGCTCGACGGCGGGGTCCAGGACGTCGTCCTGCTCGGCGCGACCGGCACCGGCAAGACCGCGACGGTGGCGTGGGTCGCCGAGCAGGTGCAGCGCCCGATGCTGGTGCTCCAGCCGAACAAGACGCTCGCCGCGCAGTTCGCCAACGAGCTGCGGCAGCTGTTCCCCGACAACGCGGTCGAGTACTTCGTCTCCTACTACGACTACTACCAGCCCGAGGCGTACGTCCCCCAGACCGACACCTACATCGAGAAGGACTCCTCGATCAACGAGGAGGTCGAGCGGCTGCGGCACTCCGCGACCAACTCGCTGCTGACCAGGCGTGACGTGATCGTGGTCAGCACCGTCTCGTGCATCTACGGCCTCGGCACCCCGCAGGAGTACGTCGACCGGATGATCCGGCTGAAGGTGGGCGAGGAGCACGACCGCGACTCGATCCTGCGCCGGCTGGTCGAGATCCAGTACACCCGCAACGACATGACGTTCACCCGCGGCACGTTCCGCGTCCGGGGCGACACCCTCGAGATCTTCCCGGTCTACGAGGAGCACGCGGTCCGCATCGAGTTCTTCGGCGACGAGATCGAGCGGCTGATGACCCTGCACCCGCTGACCGGCGAGGTGGCCACG
Organism: Nocardioides sp. SR21; assembly: GCF_022761125.1. GTDB lineage: Bacteria > Actinomycetota > Actinomycetes > Propionibacteriales > Nocardioidaceae > Nocardioides. The sequence goes on from NZ_JAKWJR010000003.1 coordinate 29,781, forward strand.
GAGGACAAGGAGCTCTACGTCTTCCCGGCCACCCACTACGTCGCGGGTCCGGAGCGGATGGAGCGCGCGATCAAGGGCATCGAGCTCGAGCTCGAGGACCGGCTCGCGACGTTCGAGCGCCAGGGCAAGCTGCTCGAGGCCCAGCGGCTGCGGATGCGCACGACGTACGACGTCGAGATGATGCGCCAGGTCGGCTCCTGCGCCGGCATCGAGAACTACTCGATGCACATGGACGGCCGCACCCACGGCTCCGCGCCGAACTGCCTGCTCGACTACTTCCCCGAGGACTACGTCGTCGTCGTCGACGAGTCGCACGTGACGGTCCCGCAGATCGGCGGGATGTACGAAGGCGACATGTCGCGCAAGCGGAACCTCGTCGACCACGGGTTCCGGCTCCCCAGCGCGATGGACAACCGGCCGCTGCGGTGGGAGGAGTTCCTCGACCGGATCGGGCAGACCGTCTACCTCTCCGCGACGCCGGGCAACTACGAGCTCGACAAGGTCTCAGGGCCGGACGGTCGCCCGGACACCGTCGAGCAGATCATCCGCCCGACCGGCCTGGTCGACCCCGAGGTGGTCATCAAGCCGACCAAGGGTCAGATCGACGACCTGATCCACGAGATCCGCACCCGCTCCGAGAAGGACGAGCGGGTCCTGGTCACCACGCTGACCAAGAAGATGTCCGAGGACCTCACCGACTACCTCCTCGACGCCGGCATCCGCACCCGCTACCTCCACTCCGAGGTCGACACGCTGCGTCGCATCGAGCTGCTCCGCGAGCTGCGGCTGGGGGAGTACGACGTCCTCGTCGGCATCAACCTGCTCCGTGAGGGCCTCGACCTGCCCGAGGTGTCGCTGGTGTCGATCCTCGACGCCGACAAGGAGGGCTTCCTGCGCTCCGACAAGTCGCTGATCCAGACGATCGGCCGAGCGGCGCGCAACGTGTCCGGCCAGGTGCACATGTACGCCGACAAGATCACGCCCTCGATGGAGAAGGCGATCGAGGAGACCAACCGCCGCCGCGCGAAGCAGGTCGCCTACAACACCGCCGCCGGGGTCGACCCGCAGCCGCTGCGCAAGAAGATCGCCGACATCACCGAGATGCTGGCACGCGAGGACGAGTCGACCCAGGAGCTGCTGGCGACCTGGCAGCACCAGGACCCGAAGAACCGCAAGGCGCCGGTCCCGGCGCTCTCCCGGATGGCCGGGGGTGAGGCCGGGCAGCACGCGAAGGACCTCGCGGGGCTGCCGAGTGCCGAGCTCGCGCAGCTGATCCAGGAGCTCACCGACCAGATGAAGGGCGCCGCCGCCGAGCTGCACTTCGAGGTGGCGGCGCGGCTGCGTGACGAGATCGGCGACCTGAAGAAGGAGCTGCGACAGATGATGGAGGCTGGTGCGAAGTGATCAAGCAGGTGCAGGTGACGTTCGACTGCGCGGACCCGCGCGCGCTCTCGCTGTTCTGGAACGACGTCCTCGGCTACGAGTTCCCGGCACCGCCGCCGGGCTTCGACTCGTGGGACGCGTTCTCCGAGACGCTCCCCGAGGAGCACCGCAACAGCGCCTCGGCCTCGGAGGACCCGACCGGCGCCGGCCCGCGGCTGTTCTTCCAGCGCGTCCCCGAGGGCAAGACCGCGAAGAACCGGCTGCACCTCGACGTCCGTGCCGCTCCCGGCCTGCAGGGCGACGAGCGGATGGCCGCGCTCGAGAACGAGTGCGAGCGCCTCGTCGCGCTCGGCGCCACCCGCGTCGAACGGCACGAGCCCGCCCCGCCGATGGCCGGCGGCCACATCATCATGTTGGACCCCGAGGGCAACGAGTTCTGCCTCGACTAGCTCAGCGACCGCGGAGCCGGTCGAGCAGACCGCGGCGCGGCTGGTCCGGGTGGCCGGGGCACCAGTTCTCGTCGGCGACGGTGGCGCGGACCTGGGCGACGTGCTGGCCGCAGCCCTTCCACGTGATCTTTCCGCAGGTGCGGCAGGGGGTGGGGCGACACATGATGTGAGCGAGTCTAGAAGTCCCGATTCAACCGACCAAAACTCCCGATTCAACCGACGGAAAGTCCCGACTCAACGGTCCGGGCTCAGGGACCGAGGGTAGGCCGCCGTAGGATCGGGCCAGTGAAGCCGACCGTCCGCACCGCCACCGCGGTCTGGATCGTCGGGCTCCTGGTCTACCTGGTCGCGGTGTTCCACCGCTCCTCGCTCGCGGTCGCCGGCCTCGCCGCCACCGAGCGCTTCGACATCTCCGCGGCCCAGCTGGCGACGTTCACGATGCTGCAGCTGCTCGTGTACGCCGCCCTGCAGATCCCGGTGGGACTGGCGGTCGACCGGTTCGGCTCGCGCAGCGTGCTGCTGACCGGGACGATCCTGATCACCGTCGCGCAGGCCGGGTTCGCGCTCGCGCCGACGTACTCCCTGGCGCTGGTGGCGCGGGTCTTCGTCGGGATGGGCGATGCGATGACGTTCATCTGCGTGCTCCGGCTGGTGAGCAGCTGGTTCCCGGCGCGGCGGATCCCGCTGGTCACCCAGCTGACCGGCACCCTCGGTCAGCTCGGCGCGGTCGCCGCGGCGATCCCGATGACCTGGGCGCTGCGGGAGGTCGGCTGGACGCGTGCGTACCTCACCACCGCCTCGCTCGGCCTGCTGCTGACGGCCGCGATCCTCGTGGTGCTCTGGGACGCGCCGGGCATCCGCCACCTGCGGGGGCCTGCGATGTCGCTCACCGCGGTGCGCACCAGCCTGGCGGCGTCGTGGGCGCACCCGGGGACCCGCCTCGGCTTCTGGATGCACTTCTCGACGCAGTTCAGCTCGACCGCGCTCAGCCTGCTGTGGGGCTACCCGTTCTTCGTCCGCGGGGAGGGACTGTCGCCCGGCACCGCCGGCGCGCTGCTGACGGTCATGGTGCTCGCGGTCATGTGTGCAGGCCCGGTCCTCGGCTGGCTGGTCGGCGCCCACCCGTGGCACCGCTCGACGACCGTGCTCTCCATCGTCTCGGTGATCGCGGGCGTCTGGACCGTCGTGCTCGCCTGGCCGGGCAACGCGCCGCTGTGGCTGCTCGTGGTGCTCGCGGTCGTCGTCGGCGTCGGTGGCCCGGCGTCGATGATCGGCTTCGACCTCGGGCGTACGTCGAACCCCACGGAGCGGTTCGCCAGCGCCACCGGGATCATCAACCAGGGCGGGTTCCTGGCGTCGTTGATCCTGGTGATCACCATCGGGCTGATCCTCGACTGGCGCACGCCGGGGCACAGCGACGCGTACCCGCCCGAGGCGTTCCGCTGGGCGATGAGCGCGCAGTACGTGCTGTGGGCGCTGGGCCTCACCCAGGTCTACCGCTACCGCGTGAAGACCAGGGCCGTGGTCGATCGGGACGAGCTGGAGGGTGTCGCCAGATCTCCCGCCGGGTAACGAAGGGCCATGACGAACATCGATCTGGGACGACCGGTCCAGGGTGACGTCGTCGAGCTGATCCTCGACGACCACCGTCGCTTCGAGGCGCTGCTGCGGGACCTGCGCGACAGCAGCCAGGACCGTGACGCCGTCCGGAAGGCGTTCGCCGCGCTGCACGTCGCGCACGCCGAGGCCGAGGAGAAGCACGTCTACCCGAAGCTCAAGCGGAAGAACGCGGTCGACGACGACGAGGCGGACCACGGGGTCGAGGAGCACGCGGAGGGCAACGAGGCGCTGCTCGCGGTGCTGGAGCTCAAGGGCACCGACACCCAGGCGTTCGACGACGCCGTCGAGCAGCTGGCCAAGCTGGTCAACCACCACCTCACCGAGGAGGAGCTCACCATCCTCAACCCGGCTCGCGAGGAGGTCGGCCCCCAGGTCCGCGCCGACCTCGGCAAGCTGTTCGCCGACGAGCGGAACCGGCAGATCGACGACGACTGCGGGACCCTCACGAACGTCCGCAAGATCGTCGCGGCCGCCCGCAAGAAGGGGCTGCTGGACGACGACGAGGAGGACGACGAAGACTGACGTCCATGGACGTCGACTCGATGCGCGAGTACTGCCTGGCCAAGCCCGGCGCCTGGCCCGACTTCCCCTGGGAGCACGAGCACCCGGTGATCAAGGTGGGCCCGGAGGAGCGCGGCAAGATCTTCGCGTTCCTGGGCGCCGACGGGGTCGGGGTGAAGGGCGGACCGACGCGCGAGGTCGCCGACGAGTGGATCGACCGCTACCCGGGGGACGTGACCGTGATGCGCTACATCGGGCGCTCGGGGTGGAACGACCTGTCGTTCGGCGGCGCGATCCCGGACGACGACTTCCTCGAGGCGGTCGACGAGTCGTACCGGCTGGTGGTGGCGAAGCTGCCGAAGAGGCTCAGGCCTGCGGTCGACGAACCGTGAGGCCGACCAGGCGGGCGACGACCAGCGCGACGTAGAAGACGCCCGCGACCATCTCGATCATCACCACGGAGCGTGCGTGCTCCTGGACCGGGATCACGTCGGACAGGCCGACGCTGGTGAGGGTCGAGAACGACAGGAAGAGCAGCTCGTACCAGCTGCGCCCGGACTCACCCCCGTGGCCGACGAACGAGTCCGGCCACACGACCTGGGTCGCGGCGAACAGGTAGGCGAAGCCCCAGGCGACCACGGTGAACGCCGCTCCGGTCGCGTAGAGCTCGTCGGTGGTGATCTGGTCGTCGTGGAAGAGGTACCGGATCATCGAGTACGACACGTAGAAGTAGAACGGCGCGTGCAGCAGTGCCGAGGTCAGCACGATCCAGTCGGTTGTCGGGGAGGCGGCCTCGAGGACGGTGAACGTCATCGCCGGGATCGCGACGACCGCGACCACCCAGGTGAACGACGGGGTACGCCGCACCGCCCAGACCGCGATCAGCACGACGCACATCTGCGCCACGCCGATGGTGGCGCGGCCGGCGAAGTCCTTGCTCAGGAACGGGTAGGCGAGGACCGTCACGAGCTGCGCGCCGAGCAGCACGGCGGACGGGTGCTTGCCGAGGATCCGCCGGACCGGCATGTGGTCGTGGCTCATCCGAGCGACCCGAACGGCCCGAACGGCCCGCGCCCGCGCTGGTCCTTGGACCGCCGCTTCTCGAGCCGCTTCATCTCCGACTCGACGATCTCGCGGTGCGAGCCCGCGACCCGGACGAGGTGCAGCAGGCTGAACGCGATCACGAAGCCCGGCCAGAAGAAGTAGGGGTTGAACCCGCCGCCGCCGAAGCAGGTCGCGAACCAGATCGCGGTGGTGACCAGGCTGGCGCCGAGGAACGAGAACGACGCCTCACGCCGCTTGGTCTGCCAGGCCCGCTCGGCGAGCACCTCGAGATCGCGCTGCGAGGCGTGCGCGAGGGTGCGCTCGGTGCTGGGCGGCGGCGCGACCAGGTCGCCGAGGATCGCCCGGAAGTCACCGAGCACCCGACTGCGGTCGACGCGGGCGCAGCGCTCGTCGTACTCCTCGCGGTCGAGACGACCGTCGGCGTAGGCCTCGTCGAGCACCTGGTGCACGATCGCGCGGTCGTGGTCGGAGGCGCGCAGCACGGCGTACCGCGCCTCGCGCGGGTCGTGGGTGAACGACGACCAGACCTCCGGGGAGTCCGTCATCGGCGCGTCCTCTGCACGGGCACATCGTAGGAGTGCCGGTCCAGCCCACGTTTCACGCCCGTTACCTCAGGGGAGAAGCGTCGTTGCTTGGGGTGGGAGCAGGGGAGCGCACACGGCGTTGCCCAGAACGAGAACACGTTCTAGTCTGTGCGGGTTGTCTAGACAGGTTCGGGAGGTGGGCGCGTGTCGGTCACTGCCGCGTCAGTGCTGCGCGGGCCCGGCGAGATCGCGGTGATGGTCGTCGAGGTCACCAAGCGGATCTTCACCCGGCCGTTCCAGTTCCGGGAGTTCATCGAGCAGGCCTGGTTCATCACCAGCGTGACGCTGATGCCCACGATCCTGGTGTCGATCCCGTTCGGCGCGGTCATCTCGCTGCAGGTCGGCAACCTGACCGGGCAGCTCGGCGCGCAGTCGTTCGCCGGCGCGACCGCGGTGCTCGCCGTGGTGCGCGAGGCGGCGCCGATCGCGGCGGCGCTGATCATCGCCGGCGCCGCGGGCTCGGCGATCTGCTCCGACATGGGCGCCCGCAAGATCCGCGAGGAGATCGACGCGATGGAGGTGCTCGGGGTCGACCCCCTGGAGCGGCTGATCGCGCCTCGGGTCGTGGCCACCATGTTCGTCGCGCTGATGATCAACGGCATCGTGATCGCCGCGGGCATCGGTGGCGGCTACTTCTTCACCGTGATCGTTCAGGGCGGCTCCGCCGGCGCGTTCCTCTCGTCGTTCACCGCGCTCGCCAGCCTCCCCGACCTCTACATCTCGATGATCAAGGCCCTCGTCTTCGGCTGGCTGGCTGCGATCGTCGGCGCCTACAAGGGCCTGAACGCCGGCGGTGGGCCGAGCGGTGTCGGCCGCGCGGTGAACGAGTCCGTGATCGTCGCGTTCATGCTGCTGTTCTTCCTGAACGCCATCATCACCGCGATCTACTTCCAAGTCGTCCCACCCCCGGGGCTCTGACGGCATGGCGACCATCGGCACGTTCGGATCCTCCTTCGCCCGCTCCTGGCGGTTCTCGCTGGAGCAGCGCGGCGACCAGCTGTTCTTCTACGTCAAGGCGCTGGCCTGGGTGCCGCGCGCGATCCGCCGGTACCCGCGCGAGATCACGAACACGCTAGCCGAGGTCACCTTCGGTGCCGGGGGACTCAGCCTGATCGCCGGCACCGTCGGCGTGATCGCGTTCCTCGCGTTCTTCGCCGGCACCGAGGTCGGCATCCAGGGCTACGCGTCGCTGAGCCAGATCGGCGTCGCGAAGTTCAGCGCGTTCATCTCGGCCTACTTCAACACGCGCGAGGTCGCGCCGCTGGTCTCCGCGATCGCGCTCGCGGCGACCGTCGGCTGCGGCTACACCGCGCGGCTCGGCGCGATGCGGATCTCGGAGGAGATCGACGCGCTCGAGGTGATGGGCATCCCGTCGCTGCCGTTCCTGGTGACCACCCGGATGATCGCGGCGTTCATCGCGGTGATCCCGCTCTACATCGTCGCGCTGTCCGCGTCGTACCTCTCGCCCCGGCTGATCACGACCCTGTTCTACGGGCAGTCGTCGGGCACCTACGACCACTACTTCCTGCAGTTCCTGCCGCCCATCGACATCCTCTGGTCGTTCTTCAAGCTGTTGTTCCTCGCGGTCGCCGTGATCCTGATCCACTGCTACTACGGCTACACGGCCTCCGGCGGGCCGGCCGGGGTCGGCATGGCGGTCGGCCGCGCGATCCGCACCAGCATCGTGACGATCGTGGTCGCGGACTTCTTCCTCAGCTTCGCGATCTGGGGCTCCACCACCACGGTGAGGATCACCGGCTGATGTTGGTGAACATCTACCACGACAGCCCGCGGGAGCACCGCCGGCTGCTGCTGGCCGGCGTCGCGTTCGTCACCGTGATCGCGCTGCTGATCGGGCTGTCGATCGCCATCTACAACAAGGCGTTCGAGCCGGCGACCCACGTGACCATCGAGGCCGACCGGGCCGGCCTGCAGCTCGCGAAGTTCGGCGACGTGCGGGTCAACGGAGCGCTGGTCGGCCAGGTGCGCTCGGTCGGGCAGGACGGCGACAAGGCCGTGATCGACGTGGCGATCGAGCCCGACCAGGCCGAGCAGATCCCCGACAACGTCACCGTGCAGATCCTGCCCACCACGCTCTTCGGCCAGAAGTTCGTCTCGCTGGTCCTCCCGGACGACCCGTCGGGCAGCCCGCTCCAGGACGGCGACGTCATCCCGCCCGACCGCGTGGAGACCAACGTCGAGCTCAGCCGGATCATGGCCGACCTGTTCCCGCTGCTGCGCGCGGTGCGGCCCGCCGACCTCAACGCGACGCTCAACGCGCTGTCGACCGCGCTCGGCGGCCGGGGCGAGCAGCTCGGCCAGACCATGGACCAGCTCGACGGCTACCTCGGTGAGATCGACGACCACCTGCCGACGCTGCGCGAGGACCTCGTGAAGCTCGCCGACGTCGCCGACACCTACGACATCGCTGCGCCCGACCTGCTGCACGTGCTGCGCGACGTGAGCACGACCAGCCAGACGATCATCGACAACGAGAAGCAGATCGGGGTCTTCTTCTCCGACCTCCAGGGCCTCGCCGACACCTCGACGGCCGTGCTCCAGGAGAACGAGGCCAACCTGATCCGGGTCGGCCAGGTCACCGAGCCGCTGCTCAAGCTGCTCGCGGTGTACGCGCCCGAGCTGCCCTGCCTGCTCAAGGGAGCCGCACGCTACGCGCCGCGACTCGCGCGCACCTTCGAGGGCAACCAGGTCAAGCAGTACCTCGAGCTCGGGACCCCGCAGTACAGCGCGTACGACGAGGACGACAAGCCGACGTACGGCGAGGTCGGTCACGGGCCCTGGTGCCTCGGGCTGCCGAACCCGCAGGTGCCGGCGCCGCCGGTGGCGCTCGACCAGGGAAGTGACATCGACGAGAACCCACCCACCGCGCTGATCCCCGACTACCTCGGGCTGAACCGTCCCGGGGCCGACTACAGCGGCACGGCGGGGGAGCAGGCCATCGTCAACGCGCTGCTGGCCTCCGACACCGGGCGGCCGAGCGACAGCTTCGGCTCGCTCGGCGCGCTGATGTACGGCCCGCTGGTCCGCGAGGGGGCGAGCGCCCGATGAGCCGGAACTCCACGACGATCGCCGCGGGCATCAAGCTCGCGATCTTCACGGTCGTCTCGATCCTGGTGACCGGGATGCTGGCCGTGATCATGGGCAACATCGGCTTCGGGCCCGGGACGACGTACCAAGCGGTGTTCAGCACCGCGTCGATGCTCCAGAAGGGCGACGACGTCCGCGTCGCCGGCGTGAGCGTCGGCGAGGTGAAGGACGTCGAGCACCACGAGCAGACCCAGGCGCTGGTGACGTTCCGGGTTCAGGCCGACGTCCCGCTCACCACCGCGTCGCGCGCCGAGATCCGCTTCCTCAACCTGGTCGGCGACCGCTACCTCGCGCTCGAGGAGGGCAGCGACACCGGCGCCGAGCCCCTCGAGGACGGCGCGACGATCCCGATCGACCAGACGAAGCCGGCGCTGGACCTCACCGTGCTGTTCAACGGCTTCCAGCCGCTGTTCCAGGCGCTCAACCCCGAGCAGGTCAACGACCTGAGCATGAACCTCGTGCAGGTGCTCCAGGGCGAGGGCGGCACCGTCCAGGGCCTGCTGCAGAAGACCGCGTCGCTGACGAACACGCTCGCCGACCGCGACGACCTGATCGGCGGCGTGATCGACAACCTCACGCAGACGCTGTCGACCGTCGACAGCCGGCACCAGCAGCTCAGCGACCTCGTGGTCGGGCTGAAGGACTGGATGGCCGACCTCGCGGCTGATCGCAACGTCATCGGCTCCTCGCTCGACAACATCTCCGACCTCACGGTCGTCGTCGCCGACCTGATCCGTCAGGGCCGACCGCTGATCAAGTCCGACGTGGCGAAGCTGCGCCAGCTGGCGACGCTGCTGAACAAGAAGGAGAACCGCGCGCAGGTGGTCGAGATGCTCGACCGGCTCCCGGAGTCGATGACCGACCAGACCCGGACCGGCACCTACGGCTCTTGGTACAACTACTACGTCTGCGGCTTCAGCGGCCGGATCACGCTACCGCTCAGCCTGGGTGAGATCCCGGGCGTCAAGCAGCTGATGAAGCTGCTCAACCGGCTCGAGTTCCACTCGTCGGCGCCGCGTTGCAACGGAGCGGGCGAGTGAGCCGCTCGAGCGAGGCCCGCACGCTGCGGTGGGGAGCGATCACCCTCGTGGTGATGCTGCTGGTGATGGCGGCCGCCTTCAACCTGTCGCAGTTCCCCGGCTTCAAGGGCTCGAGCTACCGCGCGGAGTTCTCGGACGCCAGCGGCATCCGCAAGGGCAACATGGTGCAGGTCGGCGGCATCCGCGTCGGCCGCGTCCAGGACGTCGCGCTCGAGGACAGCAACACCGTGATCGTGACCTTCGAGGTCGACAACGACGTGGAGCTGGGTGACGAGAGCAGCGCGTCCGTCGAGGTGCTGAACCTGCTGGGCGAGAAGTACCTGAACCTCGCGCCCGCCGGCTCCGGGGACCTAGGGGACCAGGTGATCCCGCGCGAGCGCACGGAGTCGGCGTACGACATCGTCGGCGTGTTCGGCGACCTGACCACGACGACCGAGCGGATCGACACCGACCAGCTCACCCAGGCGCTGGACATCGTCGCCGACACCACGAACCAGGCCGCCCCCGAGATCGAGCAGAGCTTCCGCGGCATCGCCCGGCTCTCGCAGGTCGTCGCCGAGCGCGACGAGCAGATCCAGGCGCTGCTGAAGAGCTCGCAGAGCGTCAGCAAGGTGCTGGCCGCGCGCAGCGAGGACCTCGTCGACCTGATGAAGAACAGCGACCTGGTCTTCGAGGAGGTGAAGCGGCGCAAGGAGGCGATCCACCTGCTGCTGGTCAACGCCCGCGACCTCGCCGAGCAGCTGCGCGGCGTCGCCCAGGACAACCAGGCGCAGATGGCGCCGGCATTGAAGGAGGTCGACGACCTGCTCTCGCTGCTGGTGAGCAAGGAGAAGGAGCTCAAGGCGACGCTCGCCGCCCTCGGCCCGTACGTCTCGATCCTCGGCAACATCATCGGCACCGGTCCGTGGTTCGACGCCTACGCGTCCAACCTGCTCGCGATCCCGACCGGCGAGTTCCTCCCCGGCTTCACGGAGGCGAACTGATGGACGTGCTGAGCAGGACGAGCGGCCGGGTCGTCGCCGTGGCGCTGGCGTTGGTGCTGGTCGCCGGGATCTGGTTCTTCGCGGTGCGCGACGACACCGAGACCAAGACCGTGACCGCGCACTTCCCGCGGGCGGTCAGCGTCTACCCGGGCACCGACGTGCGGATCCTCGGCGTGAACGTCGGGCAGGTCACCGGCGTGACGCCGGAGGGCAACTCGGTGCGGGTCGAGATGGAGTACGACGCGCAGTACCAGGTGCCGGCCGAGGCCAAGGCGGTCATCGTGACGCCGACGCTGGTCGCGGACCGGTTCGTCCAGCTGACCCCGGCGTACGACAAGGGCGACGCGGTGATGGCCGACGGCGCGGACATCGCGCTGCCCGACACGGGCGTGCCGGTCGAGCTCGACCGCATCTACGCGAGCCTGCGCGACCTGTCGGTCGCGCTCGGCCCGAACGGCGTCAACAAGGACGGCACCCTCGACCACGTGCTCGAGGCCGGGGCGAAGGCGCTGGACGGCAAGGGTGCACTCGGCAACGAGATGCTGACCCAGCTCGCCGCCGCGGCCGAGACGTTCGGTGAGGGCGCCGGGCCGCTGTTCGACACCGTCACCCAGCTCGCCGAGTTCAGCACCGTGCTCGCGCAGAACGACAGGTTCGTCCGGGCGTTCATCCGCGACCTGGCCGAGGTCACCGACCAGCTCGCCGACGAGCGCGAGGAGATCCAGGGTGCGCTGGCCTCGGTCGCCGACGCGGTCGGCACCGTCCGGACGTTCGTGGCCGACAACCGGGAGGCCCTGGTCACCGACGTCGAGAAGCTCACCCGGGTGATGAAGACGATCAACTCCGAGCGCGACAGCATCGACGACGCACTTCGGGTCGCGCCGGTCGCGATCGGCAACCTCGGCCTGGCGTTCAACAGCCAGACCGGGACCATCGGCTCGCGGATCGGCATCAGCGGCAACCTCTGGGACGCCGACGGGTTCCTGTGCGGTGTCGTCCAGCAGGCCGGGCTGCCGCGGGCCGCCGCCGACCTCGCCTGCCGGCTGTTCGAGCAGCTGCTGGAGCCGGTCGAGGACCAGCTCCCGTCGATCCCGCCGGCCGTGCCGAACCGGCCCTCCCCGGGCTTCGCCGGACCGGGCGACTCGCTGTCCTCGATGATGGGAGGCGGGTCGTGAAGCGGATCCTCCTGGGCGTCCTCGCGCTCGCGCTGACCACGTCCGCCTGCGACTTCGACGGCGCCTACGACCTGCCGCTGCCCGGCTCGCCCGTCGACGCCGACCACTCCTACGAGGTGACTGCGGAGTTCGAGGACATCCTGAACGTCGTCCCGCGCTCGCCGGTGATGGTCGACGACGTCACCGTCGGCGAGGTCACCGAGGTCGAGCGGGTCGGGTGGCACGCGCGGGTGACGCTGCGGATCAAGGACGAGGTCGACCTCCCCGACAACGCGGTCGCCGACATCCGGCAGGTCAGCCTGCTCGGCGAGAAGTACGTCGCGCTCGAGGCGCCGACCGACGTCGCGCCGGACGGCACGCTCGCCGACGGCGACACCATCGAGCTCGCCGACACCGGACGCAACCCGGAGGTCGAGGAGGTCCTGGGTGCGCTGTCGTTCCTGCTCAGCGGCGGCGGCGTCGCGCAGCTCGGCACGATCACCCAGGAGCTGAACGCGGTGATGGACGGCCGCACCGACCGGCTGCGCCACCTGCTCGGCTCCCTCGAGAGCGTCGTCGGGACCATCGACGACCAGAAGGCCGACATCCTCCGTGCGATGGAGTCGCTCAACAGCCTGACCTCGACCCTGAACGCCGAGAAGGACACGATCACCGAGGCGCTCGACGTCACCGGCCCCGCCATCGAGGTGCTCGCCGCGCAGCACGACGAGCTGATCGCGATGCTCGGGTCGCTCGACAAGCTCGGGGAGGTCGGCACGCGGGTGATCTCGCAGAGCAAGGACGACATCCTCGCGTCGCTCGACCACCTCCAGCCGGTGCTGCAGCGGCTGCACGAGGCCGGGGACGACCTCGCGCCCGGCCTGAACCTGCTGGTGAGCTTCCCGTTCCCGAAGGAGGCCGGCGAGATCGTCAAGGGCGACTACGCCAACACGTCGATCCGCGCGGACATCAACCTCGAGAACATCATCCCGAACGGCCAGCCCGGCGGCGGCATCCCGCCGATCCTGCCGGACCCGGGCGAGGTGCTCACGAACGTCGAGAAGTGCCTGCGCTCCGGTGACATCCAGAGCAAGGCCTGCCTCAAGCTGCTCGACAACCTGCGGCTGTTCAAGAACCTCAAGAAGGAGTGCCGCAAGAAGAAGTACGACCAGAACCCGGTCTGCGTGGTCATCCGGGCGCTGCCCGGCGCCGGCGACGGCCTCGACCTCGAGGGCGTGCTCGACTACCTGCTCGGCATCCTCGGCCTCCCCGGCGGCGACACCGGCGGCCTGCCCGGCCTCCCGGGACTGCCGGGGCTCGACGGCGTGCTCGGCGGGCTGCTCGGTCGTGCCGTCGACGGCCAACCGAGCGCGGAGCCCAGCGCCAGCGCCCTGTTCGGAGGTGGCGCATGACGCACGGGGTGAAGATCCGGATCGCGGCGTTCATCGTGCTCAGCGCGGTCGGCATCGTCTACATGGCGGGCAACTACCTCGGCCTGGTCGACAAGGTCCTCGGGCGGGGCCTCACGGTCCACGCCACGCTGCCGACCTCGGGCGGCCTGTTCGAGGGCAGCGAGGTCACCTACCGCGGGGTGAAGGTCGGCAAGGTCGCCCGGATGAACGCGACCGCCGAGGGCGTCGCGCTCGACCTCAACCTGCAGGACGGCACCGAGCTGCCGCTCGACTCCGAGATGCACGTCCACAACCTCTCGGCCGTGGGGGAGCAGTACCTCGACTTCGAGCCGCCGGACGACGACGGCCCGTACGCCGAGAACGGGCACACCTTCGAGGGCGACGACACGTCGCTGCCCGTCGACGAGGCCGACCTGCTGGTCGAGCTCGACCACTTCGTCGGCTCGGTCGACCAGGACAACCTGACCACGGTCGTGCGCGAGCTCGGCTCGATGTTCAACGACACCGGCCGGCCGCTGCAGCGGCTGCTCGACAACGGCAGCACGTTCGTCCAGGAGGCGTCCGAGCACACCGAGGAGACGATCCGGCTGCTCGACCAGGGCAAGCGCGTCCTCGCCACGCAGCAGGGCGAGAGCGAGAACATCACCAGCCTGGCCGGTGACCTCGCCGACATCACCGACGCGCTCGCGCGCAGCGACGACGACCTCGAGCGGGTGCTCGACGGCACGCCGCGCACCGCCCGCGAGGTCGACGCGCTGCTGCGCGACCTGCAGCCGACGCTGCCGGTGCTGCTCGGCAACGCGGTCAGCGTGAACCAGGTCGTGGTCACCCACCTCGCCGGGCTCGAGCAGCTCCTCGTCACCTACCCGACCACGATCGCGACCGGCTTCACCGGGACCCCGGGCGACGGCTACGGGCACGTGAACCTCCAGCTCGACTACCGCCAGCCGCCGTGCACCGCCGGCTACAAGCCGCGCAGCGAGTGGCGGCGTACCAACGACCTGACGGACGCCCCGATCTTCCCGGCCCAGTGCGCGAGCGGACCGCCGTTCGTGATGCGCGGGACACAGCACTCCCCGAGCTCTCCTGGCCAGAACTCGCCGGGCCGCGTCTACCGCTCGTCCTACGACCCGCGCAGCGGCTTGGTCTCGGGTGCCGTGGATCGGAACGGCAACCCCGTACGATTCGTCGATCAGGGGGACCTGTCGATCCTGGGAGGGGATGGGTGGAAGTGGCTCCTGGTGAGTTCGGTGATGAACCCGTGACGCGGGTCCGTCTCGACATCGCCCTGTTCACGATCGCGTTGCTCCTCGGCTGCGGCGTCGTGTTCGGCGGCGTGCTCGTCTACAAGGAGCACCAGAACCGCGACCGGGAAGCGGTCGCGCAGGAGCGTTACGGCGCGGTGCTCGCGGCCGCGCGCGACGAGGTCGAGGCGTTCATCAACATCGACTACCGCGACGCCCAGGCCAGCATCGACGCGGTCGCGGAGGGCGCGACCGGCGAGTTCGCCGAGCAGTACGACTCCTCGACCGAGGGCGTCGTCCAGCTGCTCGAGCAGAACCAGTCCGTGATGGACGGCGAGGTGCTGTCGGCCGGCGTGGTCGACCTCGACAACGACAGCGCCACCGTGCTCGCCTCGACCAAGGGCACCGTCGCCAACAAGGCGTCCGGCGGGGAGCCGGTCGCCCGCTACTTCCGGCTCAAGCTCGACCTGCAGTACGTCGACGGTGAGTGGCGCACCAGCAACCTGGAGTTCGTGAGCTGATGACGTCACGCAACCCGACCAGCCGCCCGCGCAAGGTCGCCGGCCAGCGAGCCGAGCCCGACGGTGGTTTCGAGACAGGACTTCGTCCTTCCTCGACCACCGACGACCACGCCGACCCGGTGGTCGAGCCCGTCGAGACCCCGGAAGCCGACCCGGTGGTCGAGGAAGGCGCCCCGGCGCCTGTCTCGAGACCGCCGAGCCGCAAGCGCACCGTCGCTCTGGTGGCCGCCATCGTGGTGCTGCTCGGGATCGGCATCGCCGAGATCGTCTACCTGAACCAGGACGACGCTGCGACCATCTCGGCCGACCGCCCCGTCGTCACCGGCGAGCTGACCCACCGCGCCGCGGTGGACGCGGCCGCCTCGTCGGCGGTCGAGATCCTGTCGACGTCGTACGACGACTACGACGCGCAGGTCGAGCAGGCCACGAGCAAGATGACCGACAGCTTCGCGGAGGACTACCGCGGGACCGCCGACGGCATCAAGGAAGCGTTCGTCGAGAACGAGACCAAGCTGCAGTTCGAGGCTGTCGGGCAGAGCGTGGTCCAGGCGTCGCCCGAGCAGGTCCAGGCGCTGCTGTTCCTCAACCAGTACGTCGAGAAGGTCGTGGACGGCGAGCCGCGGACCGACTACGCGCAGTACCGCGCGCTGGTCACCGTCGTGCACACCGACCACGGCTGGCTGGTCTCCGACATCGAGACGCAGTGACGGAATGGGGCTCCGGCAAAACTAGAACAGGTTATAGTTGAGTCGACCCCCTCGAGAGGAGCAGGATCGCGGACGTGGCCGACCAACATGACACTGATCTGCTGATCATCGGCGCCGGCCCGACCGGCCTCTTCGCCGCCTACTACGCCGGCTTCCGCGGCATGAGCGTCGCGATCGTCGACTCCCTACCCGAGCTCGGTGGCCAGATCACCGCGATGTACCCCGAGAAGCAGATCCTGGACGTCGCCGGGTTCCCGTCGGTCAAGGGTCGCGAGCTCGTCGAGGGGCTCGTCGCGCAGGCGACGACCGCGGACCCGGCGTACTTCCTCGACCGGACCGCGACCACGCTGACCGAGGAGGACGAGAGCGTCGTCGTCGAGCTCGACGACGGCTCCGAGATCCGCGCCAAGGCGGTGCTGATCACCGCCGGCATCGGCAAGTTCAGCCCGCGCGCGCTGCCCGCCGGTGACGGCTGGCTCGGCCGCGGCCTCGAGTTCTTCGTGCCGAGCTTCGCGCCGTACGCCGGCAAGGACGTCGTGATCGTCGGTGGCGGCGACTCCGCGTTCGACTGGGCACTGCACCTCGAGCCGGTCGCGCAGTCGGTGACGCTGGTGCACCGGCGCGACGCCTTCCGCGCGCACGAGCGGACCGTGCAGGCTGTCCGTGACTCCAGCGTCGAGATCGTCACCCGGGCCGAGGTCTCCGCGCTGCACGGCAACGGCGTCCTCGAGTCGGTCGAGATCACCGTCGACGGTGAGACCACCACCCGGCCGGCGCAGGCGCTGGTCGCCGCGCTCGGGTTCATCGCCGACCTCGGACCCCTGCAGCAGTGGGGGCTCGAGGTGCACAAGCGGCACATCGTGGTCGACCCGTCGATGCGCACGAACCTCGCGCGCGTCTTCGCCGCCGGCGACATCACCGAGTACCCCGGCAAGGTCCGGCTGATCGCCGTCGGCTTCGGCGAGGCCGCCACCGCGGTCAACAACGCGGCGGTCGTGATCGACCCGACCGCCCACGTGTTCCCCGGTCACTCCTCGGAAGGGAGCTGAGCAATGAAGATCAAGGTGGACTTCGACCTCTGCGAGTCCAACGCCCTCTGCGAGGCGATGGCACCCGAGGTGTTCGAGCTGGACGACGACGACTTCCTCCAGCTGAAGACCGAGGAGACCACGCCCGAGAACATCGAGAACGTCAAGCGCGCCGTCGCGGCCTGCCCGCGCGCCGCCATCTCCCTGGAGGACTGATCTTGAGCACCTCTCTCGACGGCCGGGTCGCGATCGTGACCGGAGCCGGCGCCGGACTCGGCCGCGCCGAGGCGCTGGCCCTCGCGGACGCCGGCGCCCGCGTCGTCCTCAACGACCTGCCGGGTGGCGCCGACGAGGCCGCGGACGAGATCCGGTCCCGCGGTGGCGAGGCGAGCGTGGTTGCCGGCGACGTGGGGGAGCGGGCGACCGCCGACGCGATGCTGGCCGCGGCCGTCGACGGCTTCGGCCGGCTCGACATCGTCGTGAACAACGCCGGGGTCACCCGCGACCGGATGCTGTTCAACATGAGTGACGAGGAGTGGGACCTCGTCATGAAGATCCACCTGCGCGGGCACTTCCTGCTCTCGCGCAACGCCGCGGCGCACTGGCGTGCGCTCGCCAAGGAGTCCGGACCGGTCGACGCCGCCGTGGTGAACACCGCCTCCGAGGCGTTCCTGTCCGGTCCGCCCGGACAGGCCAACTACGGCGCCGCCAAGGCCGGCATCGCCGCGCTCACGGTCTCGACCGCGCGGGCGATGGCCAGCAGCGGCGTACGCGCCAACGCGATCTGCCCTCGCGCGCGGACCGCGATGACCGCCGACGTGTTCGGCGAGGACCAGTCCGGCCTCGAGGTCGACCCGTACTCGCCCGAGCACGTCGCCCCGCTGGTCGCCTACCTGGCGTCGCCGGCGGCGTCCGGCATCACCGGGCAGGTGTTCGTCGTGTACGGCGGGATGGTGGCCCTGGTCGCCGCGCCCGTCGTGGAGCAGCGCTTCGACAAGGCCGGCACGGTGTGGACGGCGGACGACCTCGACAAGCAGCTCGGTGGCTACTTCGACGGCCGGGACCCGGCCCAGGGGTTCGCCGCCGACTCGATCATGAAGCTGACGGTGTGAGAATGGGACGTCTGGACAACAAGGTCGCGATCGTCACCGGCGGCGCGATGGGACAGGGCGCGGGCATCGCCCGCGAGTTCGTGGCGCAGGGCGCGAAGGTCGCGATCGCGGACATCGCCAAGGAGCAGGGCCAGGCGCTGGCCGACGAGCTCTGCGAAGAGTTCGGGCTGAGCAGTGCGCACTTCGTCCACCACGACGTCAGCGACCAGGCGTCGTGGACCGCGCTGGTCGAGGACACCAACCAGCGCTTCGGCCCGGTCAACGTGCTCGCCAACAACGCCGGCCTGCTGCGGTTCGGCGAGATCGAGACGATGCCGATCGACGATCTCGAGCTGCTGTTCCGCGTGAACCAGCTCGGCTGCTTCCTCGGCATGCAGGCGGTCACCCACACCATGCGCACCAACGGCGGCGGCTCGATCATCAACGCCTCGTCGGTCGAGGGCCTGGCGGGGATGGCCAACTGCACGGCGTACGCCGCCACCAAGTGGGCGATCCGCGGGATGACGAAGTGCGGCGCGATGGAGCTCGGGCCCCAGGGCATCCGGGTGAACTCCGTGCACCCCGGCATGATCGACACTCCGATGACGCGCGTGCACGGCGGCGACGTCGCGATGGAGTTCGGCGCCTCCAAGGTGCCGCTGCGCCGGGTCGGGCACCCCGAGGACATCGCTCCGCTCTACGTGTTCCTGGCGAGCGACGAGTCGGCGTACATCAACGGCGCGGAGATCTCGATCGACGGCGGGGTCACCGCGACCCACGCGTTCGGGGGCTAGCGTCTCGAGTCAGGAGGTCATGCGTGTTTGGCGTGCTCAGGGTGTGTGCATCGCAAGGCGCCGGAGCGAAGGCGCTGTTGGCCCATCGCCGAGCGACGGCAACGCCGCGGGGTACGTGCCATGTGTGCGCGAAGCGCACACGAACCTCTGACTCGAGACGCTAGGTTTCGGGCATGGCGAACCAGCGCGGCGAGATCGTGATGTCCCACGACGAGCAGGTCGAGTTCCTACACCAGCAGCGGGAGTGCACGCTCGGGACGATCGGGCCGAAGGGCCAGATCCACCTGGTGGGCATGTGGTACGCTGTGATGGACGACCACATCTGGTTCGAGACCAAGAAGAAGGCGCAGAAGACGGTGAACCTGCGCCGCGACCCGCGGTGCACCTTCCTCGTCGAGGCCGGTCACACCTATGACCAGCTGCGCGGCGTCTCGATCGAGGGACAGGGCGTGGTCGTCGAGGACGAGGACGTCGTGTGGGACGTCTGCGTGAACATCTTCGAGCGCTACAACGGCCCGTACTCCGAGGAGATGAAGCCGTTCGTGGAGTTCATGGCGAAGAACCGCGCGGCGGTCCGCCTCGACCCCGACCGGGTCCGCTCCTGGGACCACCGCAAGCTCGGCCTCCCGGCCATGGAGCTCGGCGGCACGACCGCGGCATTCCTGGAGTGACGCCCTGACCATCGCCCGTTTCGGGGGGTGACGCCCGCCGTCGGGCCGAGCCAGCATGGACTCTCGCTCGCAGAGGGAGTGCTGTGGACCTGGATACCGGCCTGAAGGCGCTGCTGCTGGTGTCGATCGTGTCGGCGGCGGCACCGTTCATCTGCGCGCTGCTCGCGCCACTGCGGATCCCGCAGGTCGTGGTCCTGATCGTGGGCGGCGTGCTGATCGGCCCCGACGTCGGCGGCTGGGCCGAGCGGGACTCGATCGAGCTGGTCGCGAACGTCGGGCTCGGCTTCCTCTTCCTGCTCGCCGGCTACGAGCTCGAGCTCGGGCACTTCCGGGAGCGGAGCGGGGCTCTGGCTATCGCCGGCTGGGCGGTCAGCGCCGTCGCCGCGGTCACCATCGTCGGCCTGCTGACGCTCAACGGTTTCGTGCACGCGTTCGTCCCGGTGGCGCTGGCGCTGACCACGACCGCGCTCGGGACCCTGCTCCCCATCCTCCGCGACAACGACATGCTGGACGGCCCGCTGGGGCGGATGATCATGCCCGCCGGCGCGGTCGGCGAGTTCCTGCCGATCGTGGGCATCGCGGTCTTCCTCGGCTCCCAGGGTCGTCTGTACGGACTGCTGTCGCTGGTCGTGATGTGCGGGCTCGCGCTCGCGCTGGCGTGGGTGCCGCGGATCGCCCTGCTGCGCAGGTTCGAGACGGTCTCGCGCGAGGGCGAGCACGCGACGTCGCAGACGACGCTGCGGCTGACCGTGATGCTGCTGTTCGGGCTGCTGGTGTTCGCGAGCGACTTCGGGCTGGACGTCGTGCTCGGCGCGTTCCTCGCGGGCGTGGTCCTACGGCGCTGGGCGCCCGGCGACGTGGACGCCCTGGAGCACAAGCTGGACGCGGTCGGCTACGGCTTCTTCATCCCAGTGTTCTTCGTGTTCTCGGGCATGGGCCTCGACATCGACTCGATCATGGAGGCGCCGGCCCGCCTCTTCGTCTTCTTCGGCCTGCTGCTGGCCGTCCGCGGTGTCCCGGCCCTGTTCCTCTACCGCCGCGAGCTCGACGGCCGGCAGCGGGTCCAGATGATGCTGCTGACCGCCACCTCGCTGCCGCTGATGGTCGCGCTCTCCGAGGTCGGCCTGGACAGCGGCCACATGCTCCCCGAGAACGCCGCAGCCCTGGTCGGGGCGGGCGTGCTCTCGGTGATGGTCTTCCCGGGGATCGCCGTCGCCCTCAACCGTTCCGCCCGTACGGCATCCTTGGACTCATGACGACCAAGAGTGAGTTCTCCGCCGAGGAGTGGACCCGCATCGTCCGCGCGCCGTTCGTGGCCGGCATGGCCATCTCGATGGCCGACCCGGGTGGGCCGATCGAGATCGCCAAGGAGTCGGTGGCGATGCTCCGCGCCGCCACCAGCCCGACGAGCCGCGAGCAGTTGATCGCCGAGATCGCCCTCGACATCCAGGCCGAGTCCCAGGAGAAGCGGAACCCGCTCAAGGGGTTCAAGCCCGCGAAGGACGCCCCCGGGTCGCTCGCCGAGCAGGTGCTGGCCGAGCTCAGCGAGGTGCGCGGGATCGTCGCGGAGAAGGCGACGCCCGCCGAGACCGAGGCCTTCGGCCTCTGGCTGGTCGACGTCGCCCAGGCCGCGGCCGACGCCGGCAAGGAGGGCGGTTTCATGGGCATCGGTGCCGTTCGGGTGAGTGATCGCGAACAGACCATGCTGGACCGGTTGCGGGAGGTAGTCTCCGGGGCGTGACGCGGACCCCTGCTCGTCGTGCCCTGATCGCCGGCCTGGCGCTGGTGCTGGCCGCGACGGTCGGCCCTCCCGTCGCCACCGCCTCGGCCGCGCCCGGCACGCCGGCGGACGCGCCGTACCGCACCAAGGTCCTGAAGCTCCTGCGCCAGATGAGCGTGGAGGAGAAGGTGGGCCAGCTCTTCGTGATCGAGGTGGCCGGCCGGGACGCCTACACGGTCAGCGACACCGCGACGGCCACGAACCAGAAGCTGTACGGCGTCGACACGCCCGCGCAGGTCATCGCGAAGTACCAGCCCGGTGGGGTCGTCTACTTCACGACCCGCAACAGTGACGACAACATCGGCAGCCCGGCCCAGGTCGCGACGCTCTCGAACGGGCTGCAGTTCGCCGCGCTCGCGCAGCCGAACAGGATCCCGCTGCAGATCTCGGTCGACCAGGAGGGCGGCTCGCTCGTCGCGCGCTTCGGCGCGCCGATGACGCAGATGCCGGGCAACATGGCGCTCGGCGCCGGCAGGTCGGCCGCGGACGCCCGGCGCTCGGCCCAGGTGATCGGCGAGGAGCTCGCCGCGGTCGGGGTGACGCAGCCGTACGCGCCGGTCGCCGACGTGAACGTCAACCCGAACAACCCCGTCATCGGCATCCGCTCGATCGGGTCCGACCCGGCGCTGGTGTCGCGCCTGGTCACCGCGCAGGTCCGGGGCTACCACCTCGGCGGCGTCTCGTCGGTGGCGAAGCACTTCCCGGGGCACGGCGACACGGGCGTCGACAGCCACTACGGGCTGCCCGAGGTCACCCACACCCGCAAGCAGCTCGACACGATCGACCTCCCGCCGTTCCGCGCGGCCATCGCCGCCGGGGTCGACACGATCATGACCGCGCACGTCGTCATGCCGGAGATCGACCCGAGCGGCGTGCCGGCCACGATGTCGCGCAAGATCCTCACCGGCCTGCTGCGCAAGGAGCTCGGCTTCAAGGGACTGATCGTCACCGACGCCCTTGACATGGCCGGGGCGACCGAGACGTTCCCGCCGGACGTCGCTCCGGTGCGGGCGCTGCTCGCCGGCGCCGACCAGCTGCTGGTCCCGCCGCAGATGGACACGGCGTTCGCCGCCGTCCTCGACGCGGTCGAGGAGGGCGTGATCAGCAAGGAGCGGCTGAACGCGTCGGTCTACCGGATCCTGCTGCACAAGTACCGCTCCGGGTTGTTCGCCGACCCGTTGGTCAACCCGGCGACCGCGGGCCGGGTGGTGGGCATGGACGAGCACCTCGCCGACGCGCAGGCGATCACCGACCGCACCACCACGCTGGTGAAGAACGACGACGACCTGCTGCCGCTGACCGCCGGTCCGGGCGACGTCCTCGTCACCGGCTGGGGCGTGACGACGACCGCGCTGATCGGCTCGGCCCTCGGCGCCCGCGGTGCGACCCCGACCGTCCTCCAGACCGGCACCACGCCGACCCAGGACGACATCGACTTCGCCGTCGAGTCCGCGCAGGCCGCCGACCTCGTCGTGGTGTCGACGAACAACGCCTACGCCGTCGACGCGACGACCGGGCAGCCGACGGCGGGCGCCGCCGCGCAGACCCGGCTGGTCGAGGCGCTGCTCGAGACCGGCACGCCCGTCGTCGTCGCCGCGATGCGCAACCCGTACGACGTCGCGTCGTTCCCTGCCGCCCCGACCGTCGTGAACACCTTCGGCTACACCGCCGCCCAGGTCGAGTCGCTGGCCCGCGTGCTGTTCGGCGAGGTGGCTCCGCACGGCAGGCTGCCGGTCTCGATCCCGCTCACGGACGGCACCGGAACGCTGTACCCGTTCGGCCACGGGCTGGGCTACTGACGCTTCCGGCGGCGTATCTCGCGTCGACCCGACGCACTCCTTACCGTTGCAGGGGAGGAGGTGCGCCATGGCCGAAGAGTCGGTCCCTGCGGTCGCGCTGAGGACGTACCGGTTCTTGCGCCTGACGGTGATCGGGGTCATCGCGATGCTCGCGATCTCGATCCTCATCGAGGCCCAACGCACGGACTGGTGCCTCAAGGGCTCGATCAGCGCGTACTACTACTCCCCGGTGAGGTCGGTCTTCGTCGGTGCGCTGTGCGCCATCGGGCTGGTGCTGATCGCGCTGTGGGGCAAGACCGCGATCGAGGACTCGCTGTTCAACCTGGCCGGACTGCTCGCGCCGGTGGTCGCGTTCGTCCCGGCGAAGGACGACGGGCTGTGTCCTGCGGACCCGGCGCTCGACCCGGTCCGCAACCAGGCGGCCATCGCGAATGCGATGTGGAGCTACCTGGTCGTGGTCGGCCTCTTCCTGGCGGCGTTGGTGGTGGTCGGCGTCATCGCCCGCCGGCAGGACCGGTGGCCGCTCATCCGGGACAACCAGGTCGGCTTCTGGGTCCCGCTCGGCCTGGCGATCGCGCTCTGGTTGCTCGGTCTGTGGCAGTTCTCCGTCCGGGACCGGACGCCGGGCGGGGCGAGCTGGTTCTACCAGAACGTCCACTTCACGTCGGCGATCGTCATGTTCGTCCTCATCACGCTCGGGATCCTCTGGATCGGCATCGCCTGGTGGTTCGGCCGGCGACGGCTGAGGGCGGGCGGGCGGCTGGCGACCGCCTTCAACGCCTGCCTGGGCGAGATCGCCCTGTCGGAGGAGCGCGACCCGAAGCGGGCCCGCCGGTACGTCGGGCAGGCCCTCGCCATGCTCGGGGTCTCCGTGCTGCTGTTCGTGCCGGGCACGATGGGTGCCGGTCCGACCTGGTTCGTCGACCACTACGTGTTCCTGGTCGAGGCCTGGATGATCGGCAACGTCGCGGTGTTCTGGGCCGTGCAGACCAAGGAGCGCTGGCACGAGGGTGCGCCGCCGCGCACCGAGGAGGAGCTGGCCGCCGCGGTCGAGACCGACGCGCGCCGGAGCGAGGCCGAGGCCCGGGCGGGCGGGCCGCAATAGCCCGTTCGGGTCGTGTGGACGGCGGCTGACGGATCTACCGTGGCCATGTCCCCGGGGGGATAGGACGACCAGGGTCGCGGGTGTTCACGGGGGAGCGCCCGCGACCACGGTCAGTCGCGCAGGACGAGCCGGACCGCGACCTCGATGCGCTGGCCGGTCTCGGCGGCCGACGTACGGCCGGTCACCCAGCCGACGAGGGCGGAGAGCCAGACGTCACCGATCACCTGGGCGATCGAGACGTCCTCGTCGGTGAGCTCCTCGTGGCCCTCGGGATACATGGCCCGGGTGACCATCGCGGTCAGCAGCATGCCGACCTGGTGGATCTCAGCGGCGACGGAGGCGTCGGCGAACATGAACGCGCGGGTGAGCGCCTCGGTGAGCTGCGGGTCGCTCTGCATGCCGCGGGTGGTGCGCTTGAGGGCGTTGATCACGCGGTCGGCCGCGGTGTCACCGTCGACCGGCTTGTCGCGCAGCGCGACCTCGGTGCGCTCGAACTCGCGCTGCAGGGCGGAGACCAGCAGGTGGATCTTCGACGGGAAGTACCGGTAGAGCGTGCCGAGCGCGACGTCGGCCTGCTCCGCGACGGCGCGCATCTGGACGGCGTCGAAGCCGCCCTGCGAGGCCAGCGCGATGGTCGCGTCGAGGATGCGCTTGCGGCGGTCGCGCTGGGCAGCGGAGCCCAGATCGTCGACTGCCAGCGAGTTCGCGCTGCTCACAAGGGACCCCCATTCACACGTCAGGTTCAGTTCGTCGGTCGGACGCAGAGTCTAGGGAACCCCCGAGAGTCCGGTTGATACCGGCCACTAGGCTAGCAATCGGTGGTCTAAAATAGGAACACGTTCCAGTTCACCGGTACGGCGTGTCCCACGCACCCGGCAGACCCCGACTGACTCGGGCGCAACAGAGAGGGTGCGGATGCGGATCGCACTGCTGTCCTATCGGAGCAAGCCCCACTGCGGCGGCCAGGGCATCTACATCCGGCACCTCAGCCGGGAGCTCACGAAGCTGGGTCACTCGGTCGAGGTGTTCTCCGGACAGCCCTACCCGGACCTGGACGAGGGCGTGGCGCTGACCAAGCTCCCGAGCCTGGACCTCTACCGCGAGCCGGACCCGTTCCGGGTGCCGAAGCTCAAGGAGTTCCGCGACCGCATCGACGTCGAGGAGTTCGCCACCATGTGCGTGGCCGGGTTCCCGGAGCCGAAGACCTTCAGCCTGCGCGCCGCGCGCGCCCTGCAGGAGCGGATCGACGACTTCGACATCGTGCACGACAACCAGGTGCTCGGCTACGGGATGCTCGAGATCGAGAAGATGGGTCTCCCGCTCCTCACCACGCTGCACCACCCGATCAGCTACGACCGGCGCATCGACATCGCCGCGACCAAGAACCCCTGGCGCAAGTTCACGCTCACCCGGTGGTACGGCTTCGTGAAGATGCAGGCCCGCGTCGCCCGCCAGGCGCGCAAGATCCTGACCCCGTCGGAGACGTCGAAGCGCGACATCGCCAAGGACTTCGGCGTGGACCCGGCCCGGATGCAGGTGATCCTGCTCGGCGTCGACGACCTCTTCGTGCCGCCGACCAAGCCGCGCGTGCCCGGCCGGATCATGGCGATGGCCAGTGCCGACGCGCCGATGAAGGGCATCTCCACCCTCCTCGAGGCGTTCGCCAAGCTGCGCACCGAGCGCGACGTCGAGCTGTTCCTGGTCACCAAGCCCAAGCCGGGTGGCCGCACCGAGAAGCTCATCGACAAGCTCTCGATCCAGGACTCCGTCCGCTTCGTGCACGGCATCAGCGACGCCGAGCTGGTCGAGCTGATGGGCTCCGCCGAGCTCGCCTGCGTGCCGTCGCTCTACGAGGGCTTCTCGCTCCCGACCGCCGAGCTGATGGCCTGCGCGACCCCGCTGGTCGCCTCCGACGCCGGCGCGATCCCCGAGGTCGTCGGCCCCGACGGCCTCTGCGCCGACCTGGTCACCGCCGGTGACGTCGGCGAGCTCGAGCAGGCGATCGCGGCCCTGCTCGACGACCCCGAGCGCCGGGCGCGGTACGGCGCCGCCGGCCGCAAGCGGGTCGAGGAGATGTTCAGCTGGCGAGCCGTGGCGCAGAAGGTCGCCGTGGCGTACGAAGAAGTGATCGCGGACTTCCGGGTCTCGACGAGCTCGACCACCGAGGAGAACTAGTGCTGACCGTTGACTTCGACCGCCTCGGGCTGCTGCCGGGGGACCGCGTGCTCGACATGGGCTGCGGCGGCGGGCGGCACGCATTCGAGATGTACCGCCGGGGCGCCGACGTGATGGCCTTCGACATGGACGCCGACGAGCTCGCCGGCGTGCTCGAGATCTTCGGCGCCATGAAGGAGCAGGGCGAGGTCCCCGAGGGCGCCCATGCCGACATCAAGCAGGGCGACGCGCTCGCGCTGCCGTTCGCGGACGGCGAGTTCGACCGGATCGTCGCGGCGGAGGTGCTGGAGCACATCCACGCCGACGTCGACGCGATCAAGGAGCTGGTCCGGGTGCTGCGGCCCGGCGGCACGATGGCGATCACGGTGCCGCGCTGGCTGCCCGAGGTCATCAACTGGAAGCTCTCGGACGAGTACCACAACGCCGAGGGCGGTCACATCCGCATCTACACCGACCACGAGCTGATCGACAAGGTCACCAAGGCCGGGAAGTTCAACGACGGCGAGCCCGGCGACGCGATGGTGTTCGAGGGCAAGGACTACGCCCACGGGCTGCACGCGCCGTACTGGTGGATCAAGTGCGCGGTCGGCGTCAACAACGACGACCACCCGGCCGCGAAGGCGTACCACAAGCTGCTCGTCTGGGAGATCATGAAGCAGCCCAAGACGCTCCAGTACGCCGGCAAGGTGCTCGACCCGCTGATCGGCAAGAGCATGGTCCTGTACTTCCGCAAGCCGGAAGATCTCTCGTGAGCCTTCCCTACGTCGAAGGCATCCTCACCGCTGACCAGGTCGCCGACAGTGCGGCCGCGATCGCAGCCATGCAGGAGCCGTGCGGTGCGGTGCCGTGGACGACCGGCGAGCACGTCGACATCTGGAACCACGTCGAGGCCGCGATGGCGATGCTGGTCGGCGGGCAGGTCGAGGCCGCCGAGCGCGCCTACGCCTGGGTGCCGACGATGCAGCACGCCGACGGCTCGTTCCCGATGAAGATCGTGAACGGCGTGGCCGACGACGACCGCGGTGACGTCAACATGACGGCGTACCTCGCGGTCGGCGTCTGGCACCACTGGCTGGTGCGCCGCGACCTCGAGTTCGTGAAGCAGTACTGGCCGACCGTGCGCTCCGCGCTCGACTGGGTGGTCGCGCAGCAGGTCTCGTGGGGCGGCATCAACTACACGCCGACCGAGGACTACTGCCTGCTCACCGGCAACTCCAGCATCTACCAGTCGCTGCGCGCCGGCGTCGCGCTCGCCGACCTGCTCGACGACCCGCAGCCCGAGTGGGAGCTCGCCGGCGGCCGCCTCGGCCACGCCGTGCGCGAGCACCGCGACCTGTTCGAGGACAAGTCCATCCACTCGATGGACTGGTACTACCCGGTCCTCGGCGGCGCGGTGCGCGGCCGCGACGCGTTCGAGCTGCTGGACAGCCGCTGGGACGACTTCGTGCGGCCCGGCCTCGGCATCCTCTGCGTCAGCACGAACCCGTGGGTGACCGGTGCCGAGACCTGCGAGCTGGTGATGGCGCTCGACTCCCTCGGCGACCACCGCCGCGCGCTGACGCTGCTGAAGGACGTGCAGTTCCTGCGCGAGGACGACGGGCGCTACTGGACCGGCTGGGTGTACGGCGACGCGGACATCGACCCCGAGTCCGGCGAGCCGCGCAACGTGCACTGGCCCGACGAGCACACGACGTACACCGCCGCGGCCGTGATCCTCGCGGTCGACGCCCTCGGTGAGGTCGCCGGCCACGGCACCGCCGGCTCCGGGATCATGCGCGGCACCTCGCTGGCGCCGCACTTCGCCGAGCTCGCGCTCGAGTGCGGGTGCCCGTCAGCCGACCCCCTCTCAGTTGACGGAGTCGCCCGCCTGTCCTGACGTTCGCCGCAGCACCCGCATGGAGCCCAGCGCCTCCACCTCGGTGAAGGCGCCGCTCTCGAGCGCGCGCAGGAAGACGTGGTACGGCGGCTGCCCGCCGTCGGCCGGGTCGGGGAACACGTCGTGGATGACCAGCAGGCCGCCGTCCATCACCCACGGCGCCCAGCCGGCGTAGTCGTTCTGCGCGTGGATCTCGGCGTGGCCGCCGTCGATGAACAGCAGTGACAGGGGAGTGCGCCAGTGGGCGCTGACCGTGGTGCTCCTGCCGATGAGCGCCACGACCTGGTCCTCGAGGCCGGCCCGGGCGATCGTGCGCCGGAAGACCGGCAGGGTGTCCATCAGCCCGAACTCGTCGTCGACCAGCGAGGGGTCGTGGTGCTCCCAGCCGGCCTGGTTCTCCTCCGAGCCGCGGTGGTGGTCGACGGTGAACACGACGCCGCCGACCTCGCGCGCGGCGGCGCCCTGGTAGATCGCGGACTTGCCGCAGTAGGTGCCGACCTCCAGCGCCGGTCCGTGCGGGAGGCGCTCCAGGGCGTAGCGGTGCAGCAGCATGCCCTCGTCCTCGGGCATGAAGCCCTTCGCGGCCAGGGCGTGGTCGATCCAGTCGGTGCTCACGGCACGACTCTAGTAGGATTGGAACACGTTCTAGTTTTCGAGGAGCCCCATGTCGATCGGAATCTCCGACGAGCACGTCGAGCTGGCCTCGAGCCTGCGCAAGTGGGCCGCCGACCTGAAGGGTCGTGAGCTCGCGCGGGCCGCCGAGGAGGACGCCTCGGCGACCTTCGACTCCGCGTGGGCGGCGGTCAGCGAGATGGGCGTGCCGACGATCGGGATGCCGGAGTCCGCCGGCGGGGGAGGCGGTACGACGCTCGACGTGGCCGTCGCGCTCGAGGCGTGCGCCCACGAGCTGGTGCCCGGCCCGCTGCTCGGGCCGGCTGTCGCTGCCGCGCTCGGCCTGGACGCCGACGGCGTGATCGGACTGGCCCTGGGCGACGTCGTCTGGGACGCGCCGTCGGCCACCCATGTGCTCGCCGACGTCGACGGATGGACGCTGCTCCCGCGCGACGCGGTCGAGCTCACCCCGTCGCTCGGCCTCGACCTGTCGCGGCGCTTCGGGTCCCTCACGGTGCTCGACGCCCCCGCGGGTACGCCGGTCGACATCACGACCGCCCAGGTGCGGCGTACCGCCGTGACGCTGGGGGCCGCCGAGGCCGCGGGCATCGCGCGCTGGTGCCTGGCGACCGCGGTGGAGTACGCCAAGGTGCGCGAGCAGTTCGGCCAGAAGATCGGCAGCTTCCAGGCGATCAAGCACCTCTGTGCCGAGATGCTCGAGATCGCCGAGTCGGTCACCGCCGCCGCGTGGGACGTCGCGTCCGCGGCGTCCGGCGACGAGGAGCAGTGGGCCTTCGCCGCCGACGTGGCGGAGGCCATCGCCTTCGACGGCGCGGTCGAGGTCGCGAAGTCCTGCATCCAGGTGCTCGGCGGGATCGGCTTCACGTTCGAGCACGACGCGCACTTCTACCTGCGCCGGGCGCTCACCCTCCGCGGACTGCTGAGCGACGGGGACGAGGCCGCCGAGCGGCTCACCGCCGCCGCGGTCGCGGGAGTACGCCGGCGCGTGCACCTCGACCTCGAGGGCCGCGACGAGGCGATCCGCGCCGAGGTGCGGGCGACCGTGGCGCGGATCGCCGAGCAGCCGGACGACCAGCGCCGGGCCGCGTTCGTCGAGACGGGGTACCTCACGCCGCACTGGGCGCCGCCGTACGGCCTCGGGGCGGACGCGGTCACGCAGATCGTCATCGACCAGGAGCTCGCCGCGGCCGAGCTCACCCGGCCGGACATCGTGATCGCCGGCTGGGCGCTGCCGACGATCCTCGAGCACGGCACCGACGCGCAGCGCGAGCAGTTCGTGACGCCGTCGCTGCTGGGTGAGCTGGTGTGGTGCCAGCTGTTCTCCGAGCCGGGTGCCGGGTCCGACCTCGCCGCGCTGCGCACCCGCGCCGAGAAGGTGGACGGCGGGTGGAGGCTCAACGGCCAGAAGGTCTGGAACTCCGTCGCCGAGCGCGCCGACTGGGGCATCTGCCTGGCCCGCACGAACCCGGATGCCCCCAAGCACCGGGGCATCTCGTACTTCCTCGTCGACATGCGGACACCGGGGATCGACGTGCGGCCGCTCCGTGAGATCACCGGGAAGGCGCTGTTCAACGAGGTGTTCCTCGACGACGTGTTCGTGCCCGACGACATGGTGGTCGGCGAGGTCGACGACGGCTGGAAGCTGGCCCGCACGACGCTGGCCAACGAGCGGGTCGCGATGGCCACCAGCCGGCTCAGCAAGAGCACCGAGAGGGCCGTCGAGCTCGCCGGCGCCGGCGTCACCGCCGCGCAGCGGGTCGCGGTCGGCCACTCGATCGCGCTCTCCACGGTCTGCTCGCTGCTCGGGGTCCGCTCGACGATGCGGTCGCTGGCCGGGCTCGGGCCTGGCGCGGAGTCGAGCGTGGCCAAGCTGCTCGGGGTGCGCAACCGCCAGGACGGCGCGGAGCTCGTGGTCGCGCTGCACGGCGACATGGTCGCGCTGGGCGGCGGCCCAGACCCTGACGCGGTGCGCGCCGACGTCTGGGAGATGCTCAACACCCGCTGCCTGTCGATCGCGGGCGGCACCACGCAGATCCTGCGCAACGTGGCCGGCGAGCGGATCCTCGGCCTGCCCCGCTAGCCTCCGAGGCATGAGCGAGCTGGACCAGGAACTCCGGGGCACCTGGACGTCGCGAGCGATCGCCCGCTCCGGCGCAGGGGGACTGCTGTACGGCGCGATCGTGACCGGTGCTGTGCTCGTGGTCAGCGGCACGCACCACGCGTCGATGCGCACGATCCTCGCCGCCTGGGCGTTCGTGCTGGTGACGTACTGGCTCGCCCACGTCTACGTGCACACGACGCAGTCGCAGTTCGAGGGCGACCACCGCAACTTCGTGCTGCGGTCGCTCAGCGCGATGCGCGAGGAGCTGTCGGTGCTGGCGGGCGGCGTACCCGGGATGGCGGTGTTCCTGATCGTCTACGCCGGCGGCGAGGACACCGTGGCCGCCGCGAAGGTCGCGATCTACTTCACGGTGCTCATCCTGGCCATCGTCGGCTACCTCGGCGGCCGGCACGCCGGCCGGTCGCAGTGGGCGGCGCTCGGCGAGGCCGCGGGGGCGGCGCTGCTCGGCGGCGTGCTCGTGGTCGCGAAGATCCTGCTGCACTAGTGTCCTGAGGACTTCGGATTCAGGCCACTAATCGGTCGAGCCGACCACGACCGTCGCAGTGCGGGACTCGCCGTCGCGCAGGTAGGTGACCTCGACCTCGGAGCCGACCTCCAGTCCGATCTCGATCCGGGTCAGGTCGTCGGGGTTGCGGACGACGTTCCCGTCGATCTCGGTGACGACGTCGCCCACCTCGATGCCGGCGTCGGAGGACGGTGGCGCGGCGACCTGGACGAACAGTCCGCTCGCGAGGCCGTCCTGGACGCCCTGGCCCTGGAGGCCGAGGGTCGGGTGGGCGACCTGCCCGGTCTCGATCAGCTCCGCGACGACGGGCGTCATCAGGGACGTCGGCACGGCGAAGTTCAGGCCGACGCTCCCGGTGTCGCCCTCCGGCGACCGGCCGGCGGTGTTGATCCCGACGAGGCGGCCGCGGCAGTCGACCAGCGCGCCCCCGCTGTTGCCGGGGTTGATCGAGGCGTCGGTCTGGATCGAGCCGACCAGGAACGTCGTACCGCCCTCGGCGGTCGGGACCTGCACCGTGCGACCGGTGGCGCTGACGATGCCCGCGGTCACGGTCGAGCTCAGGCCGAGCGGGGCGCCGAGCGCCACCACGGGCTGGCCGACGCGGACGGCTCCGGAGTCACCGACCACGACCCGGTCCGCGTGCTCGTCCGCGTCGTCGGTCTCGAGCACCGACAGGTCGGTCACCGGGTCGCCGCCGACCAGCGTGGCCGGCGAGGTGTGGCCGTCGGCGTACGTCACGCTCAACGACGCGCCCCGGCGGGCGAACGCGGTGACGTGGTCGTTGGACACGATGTAGGTCCCGTCCTGGTCGAGGACCACGCCCGAGCCGCTGCTGGTGCGGTCGCCCTTCGTGACGGTCACTGTCACCACCGACGGCAGGACGTCACCGGCGACGTCCTGGACGTCGCACGAGCCGGCCGGGTCGACCGCGTGCCAGACGACGGTGGCGAGTGCTCCGCCCACGAGGCCGCCTGCGAGCGCGACGGCGGCCCCGATGGCGATCATCCGGCGGCGCTCCACGGCGGCTCCCTCCGACCGGACGAGCGTAGCGTTCGCGGTCGGAGAAAACTTTCGCGCTCGGTGTCGAAAAGGCCGCCGGCCGTTCGATGTACCTGCGAGAAGCAAGCCACCAGCAACCAGTAGGAGTGATCGAGATGCCGCGTTTCATGGGATTCGTCCGGATGGAAGAGGGCCAGGGCATGGCGCCGCAGTCGCTGTTCGACGCGATGGACACCTACATCGGCGAGCAGGCCGCGAAGGGCGTCTTCCTCGACGGCGGCGGGCTGTTCGGCACCGAGGACACCGTGAACTTCATCTCCAGCGGGGGCGAGGTCAGCCGCGTCGACGGCCCGTACGCCGAGGCCAAGGAGGTCGTCGGAGGCTGGGCGCTGATGAAGTACGACTCGCTCGAGGAGGCCATCGCCGGCCAGCAGGAGTTCGCCGAGCTGCACGCGAAGCACTGGCCCGAGGCCACCGTGGTCGCGACGCTGCGCCAGGTCGCCGAGGAGCCGGAGGAGACCGGCGCCTGACCTCCGGTGCTGCCGGCGCGCACGTGGCCGCCGGCGGCACCGGCGTCGTCAGGTCAGCAGCTTCCAGGTCCCTTCCGACACGACCTCCACGGTGCCGCCGACGACGGTGAGGGCCGTCTGGTCGTCGATGGCGTAGGCCGGGCCGGAGATGCCGGCCGCCCACTGCTGCGCCACGGCCATGGAGTTGCCCGGCTCGCCGTCCGGCGCCAGGTGCGGGCAGATCGAGAAGTCGACGACGCCCAGGGTGCTGTCGTCGCCGGTCGGCGGTCGCCACTGGATGAAGTCGTCGCCGACCTCGGGGGTCATCACCATGCTGCCGGCGCTCAGCCCGACCCACACCGTGTCGGTCAGCGACGGGATCAGGTCGGCGAGGCCGGACTCCCGCATCCAGTGGCACAGGTAGAGCACGTCCCCGCCCGCCACCAGGAGGGCGTCGGTCTCCCGGACCAGCGGGACCCAGCGGTCCTCGTCGATGCTCGGCAGGGCGGTCAGCTCCAGCACGCCCATCGACTTCCAGCCCAGGTCGACCATCGGGTTCTGGCTCTTCCCGCTGATGAACTGCCACGCCCTCGCCCCTGGGCCGACCCACGGGTGTCCGTACTGCGCGGTGGGGATGCAGAGGGCGCTGGACTCGCCGATCGGCTTGCCCAGCAGCTCGACGAGCGCGTCGCGGATGCTGGGGTTCGAGATGCCCGCGGACGTGAGTAGCAGCTTCAAGGTCTCTCCCGGTCGGATCGCGATGTCTGTGGGGGCGTGACGTACCGACCCGGCGTCACCGCAGGACTCATCGGCCTCGATGGTGTCCGGGTTGCTCGAGGTGCGAGCCGGATCAGGCCGGTCCGCCGCCGAAGCCGATCTCGTTGCCGTCCTCGTCGCGGAAGATCGCCTTGCGGACGCCGTTCTCGTACGTCTCGGTGCGTGCCGGCTCCAGGCCACGCGAAGCAGCGGAGGCGAGGAACCCGTCCAGGTCCTCGAGGAAGACGGTCACCATCGCGTGACCGGCGTGCTCGGGCTCGAGCGCCACGTACAGGTAGCGGTGCTCGGCGACCTCGAAGACGCACTCGGTGTCGTGGGCGTGGAACGCGGGAGCCCGGCCGAGCAGCCGCTCGACCCAGGTGACGCCGCGGGCGTAGTCGGTGACGCCGACACCGGCGAACAGGTCCATGTCGGTTCGACCTCCTGGGTATCGCGGAGTCATCGGTCGCGCCGCGCTGTCTGCGATAGTCGGTCGGGTGAGTGCGGAGGCGCAACGTCAGGACCGCGGTCGGGACTTCGATGGCGTCCGGATCGGTCGACCCGCCACCGGGGCCCTGATCGATGCCGGCTACCGCGTGATCGGCGATCTGCCGGACGACCTGGGCAACCTGCTCGAGCTGCACGGCGTCGGCCCGAAGGCCGTGCGGCTGCTGGTCGAGGCGAGGGCGTCCGGGTAGGGGCCAGCCCGTCCGGGTCAGCCTCGCCCGTGCTCGCGACGCCAGCCGTTCCAGTGCCAGTGGAGGTACCGGTCGATCGCGCGGACGACGTGCGCCGACCGGATCGACGGGAACACGTCGAACGCGTGCTGGGCGCCGGGGAGCTCGGCGTACACGACCGTGGCGCCGGAGATCTCGCGCAGCCGGGAGACGAACAGCCGCGCCTGCTCGACGTTGACGAGCGTGTCGTGGGCACCGTGGAGGACGAAGAAGTCCGGCGCCTCCTTGGTGATCCGGAGCAGGGGAGTGCCGGCCTCGAACACCTCGGGCGCGTCCTCCCAGCCCTGCCGGACCACCCGCGGGGCGAGGAAGAGGTCGCGCATCTGCGCGGCGCTGCGCAGGCCGGTCGAGCCCGCGAAGTCGTAGACCCCGTAGTGGGGCACGGCGACCGCCACGCTGGTGTCGGCGTCCTCGAAGCCGGGCTGGTACGCCGGGTCGTTCGGGGTGACCGCGGCGAGCGCGGTGAGGTGCCCGCCGGCCGAGCCGCCGGTGATCGCGATGTAGTCGGGGTCGCCGCCGTACTCCTCGATGTGCTCGCGGATCCAGGCGATCGCGCGCTTCACGTCAACGATCTGGGCGGGGAACGGGTCGCGCGGCGCGAGCCGGTAGTTGATCGCGACGCACACCCAGCCCTTGGCGGCGAGGTGCTGCATCAGCGGGATGCCCTGCTGGTCCTTGTTGCCGATCGTCCAGCCGCCGCCGTGCACCTGCAGCAGGACCGGAGCACCGGAGACAGGCTCCGCAGGGCGGTAGATGTCGAGCAGCCCGCGCTTGCCGTGCTCCGGCGCGTACGCGACGTTCTTCTCGACCACGACGTCGAGCGCGCGCATCCGGAACGGGTTCGCGAGCCTGCGCCACGGGGTCGCGAGCTCGGCCGGCGTGGGCTTCGCGTCGAGCTGCTCGAGGTAGTCGTAGCCGAGCCCCTCGACGAGGGCGTCCTCGGCGTCCTTCTGCACCCGGCGGGACTGGTCGAGCAGGAACGCCTGGCCGGCGAGGTTCGCCGCTGCCAGCGCGAGGCCGGCGACCGAGCGCCGCCGGCCGCGTCGTACGACGTGCGCGGTGGTGTCGGCCGCGGTGAGGGCGAACAGGTGCTGGGCGAGCTCCGAGGTCAGCCAGCCGAACGCGAACGCCGGGACGCCGGCTCGGAAGCCGGGCGCGGGACGGATCGCGTTCGCGGTGAGGGCAGCGGTGACGACCTGGCGGCGGAGAAAGGCCATAGGTCCCACGTTAGAACGTGTTTCCAGCGGAGAGACTGGTCTGAGAGGCGGGTCACGCGTGTCCTCCCCGACGGCGGCTCGTTCACAGACGAGAACGTGTTCCACCGGAGGGAGAAGGTTGATGGACCGGCTGTCGGGGCTCGACGCGAGCTTCCTGTACCTCGAGACGCCCGCGCAGCTGATGCACGTCTGCGGCGTGATCGTGCTCGACGCCAGCACGATCCCCGAGGGCTACACCTACGCCTGCTTCCGCGCCGAGCTGGACCGCCGCGTGCGCGACGTACCGGAGTTCACCCGCAAGCTGCGCAAGGTGCCGCTCGGGCTCGACCACCCGATCTGGGTCCACGACAAGCACTTCGACATCGATCACCACGTGCACCGCCTCGCACTGCCGTCGCCGGGCGGGTACGCCGAGCTCGTCGAGCTCACCAGCCACCTCGCCGGGCTGCCGCTGGACCGCTCGCGGCCGCTGTGGGAGATGTGGGTGATCGAGGGGTACGTCGGCGCGGACGGCCAGGAGCGGGTCGTGGTGTTCTCGAAGATGCACCACGCGACCGTCGACGGCGTCTCCGGGTCGAACCTCATCTCGCACCTGTGCAGCCTCGAGCCGGACGCCGACCCGATGGCCGAGGCAGGGGAGCCGCGCACCGTGCGCGAGCCGGGCCACCGCGAGCTGTTCGGCCGATCGGTCGTGAGCATGGTGACCCGACCGCTGAACGCCGTCCGCCTGGTGACCCCGTCGGTCGAGCTGGTCACGAAGACCATCGGCCGCGCGCGAGCGGGCACGGCGATGGCGGCGCCCTTCTCGGCGCCGCGGACGTCGTTCAACGGCACGATTACCGGCCACCGCGGGATCGCCCTCGCGGACATGGACCTCGAGGACGTGCGCCAGATCAAGAACGCCACCGGCACGACCGTCAACGACGTGGTGCTGGCGGTCGCCGGCGGCGCGCTGCGCGGCTACCTGGAGGACCGCGACGAGCTGCCGTCGAGCTCGCTGCTCGCGACCGTGCCGGTCTCGGTGCGCGAGGAGTCGCGGCACTCGAGCGGCGCCAACAAGGTCTCGGCGCTGTTCGCCAAGCTCGGCACGGACACCGACGACCCGCTCGAGCGGCTGCGCGACCTCGCCGAGCGCAACAGGAACGCCAAGGAGCACCACTCCGCGATCAGCGCGGACTCGCTGCAGGACTGGGCGGAGTTCGCGGCGCCGCGGACGTTCGGCCTGGCCGTGCGTGCGTACGCCGGCTTCAAGCTGCCCGAGCGGCACCCGGTCGTGCACAACCTGGTGATCTCCAACGTCCCCGGCCCGCCGATCCCGCTGTACTTCATGGGCGCGCTGATCGAGGGGCTCTACCCGCTCGGGCCGGTCTTCCACGGCGCCGGGCTCAACGTCACGGTGATGTCCAACAACGGCTCCGTGCACGTCGGGCTGATCGCCTGCCAGGAGTCGATGCCGGACATCGAGGACCTGGTGCGCCGCTTCCCGGCCGAGCTGGCGAGGCTGAAGGCCGCCGTGGTGGCGGACTCCCGACCGACCAAGCGGCCGGTCAAGCGGACGCGGAAGCCCGTCGGCGCCTCGCGTTGACGGTGTTGACCGCGTCGAGCAGCGCGGGCACGAACCGCTCGGACTCCAGCACGCACGCCGCGTGACCGGCCGGGATGTCGTGGACCGTCGCCCCGGGGATCTTGCGGGCGAGCGCGACCTGGTTGTCCGGTGACAGCACCTTGTCCTTGAGGGTCACCACGACCGCCACGGGTACGTCGATCCGGGACAGCCACGGTCGCGAGTGGTGGCGGCCGAGCGCCGCGACGGCCTGACCCACGGCCCAGGGACTCGTGCTGCGGAACTCCGCCAGCGCCCAGTCGTGCATGTCGGTCGGGCGCAGGTCCAGCGCGGCGGCGGCGGTCCTGGCCGCGCGCACCGCCGTACGCGATCGCGAGAGGCCGCGGGTCGCGCCCATCGCCAGGCCCATCGCGGCGTGGAAGGCGCGCTCGGTGATCGTCGAGCGGAACCGATCGGTGGTCGCGCACAGCACCAGGCCGCCGACCTTGTCGGGGTGCTGGCGCCAGACCCGCTGGGCGATGATCGAGCCCATCGAGAAGCCGGCGATGATCGGGGCGTCCAGCCCGAGCTCGTCGATGAGCGCGGCGACGTCGTCGGCGCAGTCGTGGATCGAGAAGTCGTCGGACTGGATGCCGCGGCCGTGCCAGCGCTGGTCCATGGTGATCACGCGGTAGCGACGCGACAGGGGCCCGATCGACGGGAACCAGGTCAGCAGCCCGGTGCACCCGACGGCGTGCAGCAGCACGACGGTGGGGGAGTCGCGCCGTGGGCCCGGTGTGTCGGTGACGTACGCCGCGCCGCGGCCGGGCAGATCGACCATCCGGCCCTCGGGGATGCGCACGTAGGGCACGTAGACCGAGCTGGTCAGCAGGCTTCGGGGGGTCGGCAGTCGCACGGTCACCTCTCGGGTCGTGTCGCTGTGTCATTTCGGTGGGGAGTAGAACACGTTACAGTTTCCGCATTCCGTCCGTTGGTGAGACGTCGGTAGGAGAGGCACGTGACGCAAGACCTGGAGGCCACCGAGGCCGTCCGCAGCGTGGTCCGAGAGGCCCTGGACCGTGCGGGGGACGACCCTGATGCGACCTGGCAGGCGTTCGCCGACGCCGGCCTGCTCTCGCTGCCCGTACCCGACGCATGTGGTGGGGAAGCCCTCGGTCTCACCGAGGTGGCCGTGCTGCTGCGCGAGACCGGCCACCGCGTGGTCCAGCTCCCGGTCTGGGAGACACTCTGCTGCGGCGTGCTGACGCTCGCCGCCGCCGGTTCGGAGGAGCAGCAGCAGGCGCTGCTCCGGGGCGTGGCCACGGGCGAGACGATCCTGACGCCGGCGCTGCGCGAGCTCGCGCCGACGACGTACGCCGGTGGCGCCGTGACCGGCCGCAAGATCGGCGTGACGTACGCCGACAAGGCCTCCCGGCTGCTCGTCACGGCGTCGTCGGACGACGGCCCCGTGGTCGCGCTGGTCGACCCGGCCGACCCGGGCGTGACGCTGCTGCCGTCGCACTCGTCGATGGGCGCGACCCAGCACACCGTCGTGCTCGCCGGCGCGCACGCCGAGCTGCTCCCGGGCGCCGACGCGGCGCGGATCCTGGACGAGCTGGCGACCGCCGGCCTCTGCCTGACCGCGGCCGGCGTGGTCGCCGGGGCCCGCGACCTGACGGCGACGTACATCAAGGGCCGGACGCAGTTCGGCCGGACGCTGGCGGAGTTCCAGGCGGTCGCGATGCAGATCGCCGACGTGTACATCACCTCGCGCACCCTCGACCTCGCCTCGGCCAACGCGGCCTGGCGGATCGGCGAGGGCCTCGACGTGGCCGACGACCTCGCGGTGGCGGCGTACTGGACCTGCCACGAGGCCCCGGGCGCGATGCGGACCTGCCACCACCTGCACGGGGGCATGGGCGTCGACGTCACCTACCCGATGTACCGCTACTTCTCCTGGATCACCGACATCTGCCACGCGCTCGGCGCGCAGGCGGAGGACGTCGCGATCGAGGACCCGGTCGCCAAGAACCTCGAGCTCACCGCCGAGCAGCGGGCGCTGAAGGCCGAGCTGCGGGAGTACTTCGGCAACCTCGCCGACGAGAACGAGCACCGCGACATGGGGCTCGACCGGCACGGCGAGACCTACCAGCGTGTCGTACGGCAGATGGGCACCGACGGCTGGATGGGCGTCGGCTGGCCGAAGGAGTACGGCGGGCACGGGCTCGGCGAGATCGAGCAGACCATCTTCGCCAACGAGGCGCAGCGTGCCGACGTGCACCTGCCGGCGGTGACGCTGCAGACGGTCGGGCCGACGCTGATCAGGTACGGCACCGAGAAGCAGAAGGACCTGTTCCTCAAGCGGATCCTGGCCGGCGACGTGCACTTCGCGATCGGCTACAGCGAGCCCGACGCGGGCACCGACCTCGCGTCGCTGCGCACGACCGCGCGGCGCGACGGCGACCACTACGTCGTCAACGGGCAGAAGCTCTGGACGACCGGCGGCCACCAGGCCGACTATCTCTGGCTCGCGGTGCGCACCGACCCGGACGCCCCGAAGCACAAGGGCATCTCGATCCTGATCGTCGACACCAAGGACCCGGGCTACTCCTGGACGCCGATCATCACCGCCGACGGCTCGCACCACGTGAACGCGACGTACTTCAACGACGTGCGGGTGCCGGTCGACATGCTCGTCGGCGAGGAGAACCAGGGCTGGAAGCTGATCACCACCCAGCTCAACCACGAGCGCGTGATGCTCGGGCCGGCCGGCCGCATCGAGGGTCTGCGCGACCGCGTCGCGGAGTGGGCGACGAAGGCCGGCGTCATCGACCGGCCCGACGTACGCCGGGTGATGGGCGAGGCGACCGCGGTCTTCCGCGTCAACGAGCTGCTGAACTGGGAGGTCGCACGCGCGGCCGCGGTCGGTGAGATCTCGGTCGGCGACGCGTCGTCGTCGAAGGTCTTCGCCGCCGACCAGGTGCAGCACCTGTCGGCCGACCTGGTCGACATCGTGCACCGCTACGGCGACCCGGCCGACGAGGAGACCGACGAGCTGATGACGTACCTGGACGCGCAGGCGAAGCGGAACCTGGTGCTCACCTTCGGCGGTGGCGTGCAGGAGGTGCAGCGCGAGCTGATCGCGATGTTCGGCCTCGGGCTGCCGCGGGTGCCGCGATGAGTGACCCGATCCTGGCCGAGGCCGAGCGGATCAAGGCGCTGGGAGAGTGCTCGGAGTCGTGGGCGCCGTACGAGGTGAACCAGGCGACGATCGGGACCTGGCTCGATGCGATGGGCTACGAGAACGAGCGGTTCCGCAACGGCGAGGCGCCGCCGTCGATGGCGCAGGTGTGGACGATGCCCGGGCTCGGCAAGCGCCGGCCGCCGGAGGACCCGCTGAGCCGGATGACCGAGTTCCTCACCGAGCAGGGCTACACCGCCGTGCTCGGCACGAACTGCGAGCAGAGCTACGAACGCTACCTCGAGGTCGGCGAGCGGCTGCGGGTGACCAGCGCGCTGGAGTCGGTCGTGGGGCCGAAGAACACCGCGATGGGCGAGGGCTACTTCGTCACGTCGCGGAACACCTGGTACGTCGGCGACGAGGTGGTGGCGACCATGCTGTTCCGGGTCCTGAAGTTCATCCCGAGGGAGAAGTCCTCGTGATCCGGCCGATGATGGGCCGCGACTCGCAGTTCTTCTGGGACGGCACCGCCGCCGAGGAGCTGCGCATCCAGAAGTGCAACAGCTGCAGCGAGCTGCGCTTCCCGCCGGGGCCGGCGTGCCCGTCGTGCGGCGCCCTCGACCGTGGCCACGTCGTCACCGCCGGCACCGGCACGGTGTTCTCGTACGTCGTGCACCGGCACCCGCCGGTGCCCGGCAAGGAGCTGCCGATCGTGATCGCGCTGATCGACCTCGACGAGGGCGTCCGGATGGTCGGCGAGGTGGTCGACGTGGCTGACGACGAGATCGAGATCGGGATGCCGCTGCGCGTGGACTACAACCGCATCGACGACGACCTGA
Organism: Nocardioides sp. SR21; assembly: GCF_022761125.1. Classification (GTDB taxonomy): domain Bacteria; phylum Actinomycetota; class Actinomycetes; order Propionibacteriales; family Nocardioidaceae; genus Nocardioides. The sequence goes on from NZ_JAKWJR010000003.1 coordinate 70,912, forward strand.
CCCTGCCTGTGTGGCGTCGCGATACGCCTCGTCCCTCGGCTACTCGACGACCGGAAGAAGAGCGATGAAGCCTGGCGACGTGATCCCCGAGTGGTCGCTGCCGATGACCCCGACCACGATCGTGAGCACCGCGATCGCCACGCGGGACTGGCAGGACGTCCACCACGACCGCGACATCGCGCAGGCGGCCGGGTCGAAGGACATCTTCATGAACATCCTCACCAGCAACGGGCTGGTCGAGAAGTACGTCGTCGACTGGGCCGGCCCGGACACCGAGCTGAAGGGGATCTCGATCCGGCTCGGCGCGCCGGCGTACCCCTACGACACGCTGACGTTCAGCGGCACCGTCGAGTCGATCGAGGACGGCATCGCCACGATCTCGGTCGTCGGCCGGGTGTCGCTGGGTGACCACGTCACCGGGACCGTGAAGGTGGTCGCATGAGCCTGTCCGGGAAGGCCGCGATCGCGGGCATCGGCGCCACGGAGTTCTCCAAGGAGTCCGGCCGCTCCGAGCTGCAGCTCTCCGTGGAGGCCGTCCAGGCCGCCTTGGCCGACTGCGGTCTGACCGCCGCCGACGTGGACGGCCTGACGACGTTCACGATGGACACGTCCTCGGAGATCGCGGTCGCCCGTGAGCTGGGGATCCCGGAGCTGCGCTTCTTCAGCCGGATCAACTACGGCGGCGGGGCCGCGTGCGCGACGGTGCAGCAGGCAGCGATGGCGGTGGCGACCGGTGTCGCGGACGTCGTCGTCTGCTACCGCGGCTTCAACGAGCGCTCGGAGTCGCGCTTCGGCCAGGTGTCGGTCGCGGCGGCCACCCAGGTGAACACCAACGGCCTCGACAACGCGTGGACGTACCCGATGGGCCTCGGCACGCCGGCCGCCACCGTCGCGATGCAGGCGCGCCGCTACATGCACGAGTACGGCGCCACCTCGGAGGACTTCGGCCGGGTGGCGGTCGCCGACCGGCGTCACGCCGCGACCAACCCCCACGCGTTCTTCTACGGCAAGCCGATCACGCTGGAGGACCACCAGGCCTCGCGCATGATCGTCGACCCGCTGCACCTGCTCGACTGCTGCCAGGAGTCCGACGGCGCGGTGGCGCTCGTCGTGGTCTCCGCCGAGCGGGCTCGTGACCTGAAGCAGAAGCCGGCGTACATCTCGGCGGCGGCACAGGGGAGCGGGTCGGACCAGTTCGTGATGACGTCGTACTACCGCTCCGACATCGGCATCCCCGAGATGGGCGTGGTCGGCCGCGAGCTGTGGCGCCAGTCCGGCCTGGGCCCGAGCGACATGCGGATGGGCATCCTCTACGACCACTTCACGCCGTACGTCCTCATGCAGCTGGAGGAGCTCGGCTTCTGCGGCCGCGGTGAGGCCCCCGGCTTCATCGCGGGCGGCGCCATCGAGGTCGACGGGAAGTTCCCGCTCAACACCCACGGCGGCCAGCTCGGCGAGGCCTACATCCACGGCATGAACGGCATCGCCGAGGGGGTCCGCCAGATCCGCGGCACCTCGGTCAACCCGGTCCCCGATGTCGAGCACCTCGTCGTCACCGCCGGCACCGGCGTCCCCACCTCGGGCCTGGTGCTGTCGGTCTGAAGGTTGAATCGGGACTTTCGGTCCGTTCAATCGGGAGTTTCGGCGTTCCTTTGACGAGAACTCCGGACTCGACGGACGGAAAGTCCGGACTCGACGGACGGAAAGTCCCGATTCAACGTCGGAGCTTCTCGGCGAAGAACGCGAGCACGCGGTCGACGCCCTCCTGCTGGCGGTGCTCGGTCAGCGTGGAGTGGCCCTTGCCGGGGAACTCGACTCGGATGAACGCGTCCCCGATCTCGTGGGTGAGCGTCTCGAAGCGGGTGCCGACGGCGCGGTCGCCGCGGTAGCGCAGGCCGAGGACCTGGCAGCCGCCGGCGGCGCGTTCGCGTACGGCGGCGAGGTCGGCGGGGGAGAGGTTCAGGTCGGCGGCTCGCGCCTTGCCGACCGGGAACGGCAGCGACGGCTGGGCGAGCACCGGCGCGGCGACCGCGGTGTCGACCATCATCGCCAGCGCGAACCCGCCGGTGAAGCACATGCCGAGCGCGCCGACACCCGGCCCGCCGAGCTCGGCGTGCAGTGACCGCGCCAGGCTGCGCAGCCAGACCGCGACCGGTGACGTCTGCCCGGTCGCCATCGTCGTGAACTCCCGACTGACGCAGACCTTCGGGAGCACCGATGCGATCGCGCCGACCGACATCGGCCGCTCCGGCGTACCGAACAGGTGTGGGAGGACGACGGTGTAGCCCGCGGCGACGACCTCCTCGGCGAAGCCGATCACCTCCGGCGTCAGCCCGGGGATCTCGTGGATGACGATCACGCCCGGCCCACTTCCCTTGCGGTACGTCGGGTGCGTGACCCCGTCGGCGGCATGCTGGCCCTCGGTCCAGGTCGAGAGCGCGCTCATCGGTCCACCAGCGTCGCCACGTGGTCGGGGACGTACGACGACAGCTCGCGCGGCGGCCGCTCGTACCCGGTCGAGGCCGGGCGCTCGGGCACCTCCAGCGGCGGCTGCTCGATGTCGGTGTACGGGATCGTGGACAGCAGGTGGGACATCATGTTGAGCCGCGCCTCTCTCTTCACGTCGCCCTCGACGACGTTCCACCGGGCCTCGGGGATGTCGGTGTGCACCATCATCAGGTCCTTCGCGCGCGAGTAGTCCTCCCAGCGGCGGACCGACTCGAAGTCCGTGGTGGACAGCTTCCAGCGGCGCATCGGGTCGTCGACGCGGCCGCGGAACCTGCGCTGCTGCTCCTCGTCGCTGACCGAGAACCAGTACTTGCGCAGCAGGATGCCGTCCTCGACCAGCAGCCGCTCGAAGATCGGGCACTGGTGCAGGAACCGCTGGTGCTCCTCGGGGGTGCAGAAGCCGAGGACGTGCTCGACGCCGGCGCGGTTGTACCAGGACCGGTCGAACAGCACGATCTCGCCGCCGGCGGGCAGGTGCTCGACGTACCGCTGGAAGTACCACTGGCTCTTCTGGCGGTCGGTGGGCGTCGGCAGCGCCGCGATCCGGGCGACGCGCGGGTTGAGGTACTGCGTGATCCGCTTGATCGCGCCGCCCTTGCCGGCGGCGTCGCGGCCCTCGAAGACGATCACGATCCGCGCTCCGGTGGCGCGGACCCACTCCTGCACCTTGACCAGCTCGGCCTGGAGGCGGAACAGCTCGTCCTCGTACGCGCCCTTGCCCAGGCGCTTCTGCGGCTTGCTCATGGTGCAGCCTAGACACGTGCCCAGGCTCCATGCGCTCGAACTCGTGCCCGACGACACCGGTCAGGAGGCCGTACGTCGCGACTGGCAACGGCTGCGTGACGCGGGCCTGCCCAGCCAGCTCGACCACGACGCCCCGACCAACGCGCCGCACGTCAGCGTGGTGTCCGCGCCGGAGCTGCCCGACGCGGCGATCGACGTCGCGCACGCGCGGCTCGGGGCGCTGCTGCCGATCCGGGCCAGGTCCACCGGTCTCCTGGTGCTCGGCGGCAGCCGGGTCACGATCGCGCGGGCGGTCGACATCGACGACGACGTCGTACGCCGGGTGCTCGCGGTGCGGGTGCAGGTGCCGGACCGGCAGCACGTGGGCTGGCTGCCGCACGTGACGCTGGCGCGGCGCGTGGACCGGTCGCTGGTGCAGCAGGTGGTCGACGTGCTCGGCCACGACGACCTGGTGCTCACGCTGACCGAGCTGCGCCGGTGGGACCCGGAAAAGAAGTTCGTGACGACGCTGGCCCAGGCCTAGTCTCGGCGGCGATGCACGACGACGACGTCCCGACCACGGCCGAGCAGGTCGCCCGCATGGTCGCCCAGCAGCACCCGCAGTGGAGCCACCTGCCGGTCACGCCGGTGTCCGAGTTCGGCACCGACCACTGCCTCTTCCACGTCGGCGACGAGCTGGTCGCCCGGATGCCGCGCGTGGGCTGGGCCGCCGACCAGGCCGCGAGCGACGCGGCGTGGCTGCCGGTGCTGGCACCGCACCTCCCGGTGACCGTGCCCGCTCCGGTCGCGCTCGGCGAGCCCGACGACGACTACCCGTTCGCGTGGTCGGTCGCGCCGTGGCTGCCCGGGACCACGCCCACCGCCGACAACGCGGACCCGCGCGCCCTCGCGGCCGACCTCGGTGGCTTCGTCCGCGCGCTCCACGCGGTCGACGCCACCGACGGCCCGCGCAAGACCGGCACCGACCGGGGTTCGCCGATCCGCGGCCTCGACGAGTACGTGCGACGAGCGATCGAGGAGTGCGGCGACCGGATCGACACCGCCGCGGTGACGGCGGCCTGGGAGGACTGCGTCGCGGCGCCCGACTGGGCCGGCGACCCGGTGTGGATCCATGGGGATCTCATGCCGGGGAACCTCCTGGTGCGCGACGGCCGGCTCAGCGCGGTCATCGACTGGGGTGCGCTCGGCACCGGCGACCCCGCGCCGGACCTCGCGCCCGCCTGGTACACGATCCCGTCGGCGCGCCGCGAGCTCCGCGAGGCCGTCGAGTACGACGACGACACGTGGCGCCGCGCCCGCGGCTGGGCGCTCGGCCCGGCGCTGACCGGCATCCCGTACTACTGGGACACGGTGCCGGCGTTCGCCCAGCGTGGGCAGCGGACCGTCGCCGCCGTGCTGGCGGACCTCGACGGTCAGTAGGGTCCTGCCATGGCCGAACTCCCCGTGCTCGACGCCGAGGAGCAGCGGGTCCTGGGCGCGTTGCTGGAGAAGCAGCGCACCGTGCCGGACACCTACCCGCTGTCCCTGAACTCCTTGCGGACCGCCTGCAACCAGAGCAGCAGCCGCGACCCCGTCACGGAGTACGACGAGCAGACCGTCGAGCAGGTCGGGCGCCGGCTCAAGGACCGCGGCCTGGTGCGGATCGTCTGGGCGGCGACCGGCCGGCGGACGCTGAAGTACCACCAGGTGCTCGACGAGGCCCTCGAGCTGTCCGACGACGAGCGCGCCCTGCTCACGGTGCTGCTACTCCGTGGCCCGCAGGCGCCCGGCGAGCTGAGGACCCGCACCGACCGGCTGCATGCGTTCGAGGACCGGCACGTCGTCGAGCAGACCCTCACCCGGATGGCCGAGCGCGGGCTCGTGCGCGAGCTGCCCCGCCGCGGCGGCGACCGTGACAGCCGCTGGATCCACCTGCTGGGCGCCGAGGAGGCGCCCGCGGCACCGGCCCCGGCGGTCGACGTGCTGTCACACGGCGCGGACGCGCGTGACGAGCGGGTGCGCGCGGCGTACGACGCGGTCGCCGCGACGTACGCCGAGGCGCTGTCCAACGAGCTCACCGCCCTGCCGTTCGAGAGCTGGCTGCTCGACCGCGTCGCCGCGCACGCCGACGGCGGGCCGGTGGTCGAGGTCGGCTGCGGGCCTGGCCACGTGACGGCCCACCTCGCCGACGCCGGTGCCGACGCCCTCGGCATCGACCTGTCGCCGCGGATGGTCGAGGAGGCGCGCCGCCGCTACCCCGACGGCAGCTACGAGGTCGGCGACCTCCGCAAGCTGATGCGGCCGACGACCGCCGACGGTTGGGCTGCGGTGCTCGGGTGGTACTCGCTGATCCACCTCGCGGCGTCCGAGCTGCCCGTCGCGGTGTCCGGCCTCACCCGGCCCCTGGCGCCGGGTGGATGGCTGGTGCTGGCCCTGCACGCCGGGTCGGAGGTGCGCCACGTCGACGCGTGGTTCGACCAGGAGGTCGAGCTGGACTTCGTGCTGCACGAGCCTGCCGACGTGGTGGCGGTCGTGAAGGCCGCCGGCCTGGTGGACGTCGAGTGGTACCGACGCGGCGCGCTGGAGCACCGGGGCGAGACGTCCGAGCGCCTCTACGTCGTCGCGCGGAAGCCCTCGTGATCTCGGCGCTGCTCCTGCTCACCGCCGTACTGGCGTTGGTCGTGCTGCTCACCCCGATCGCGTTCCCGCGCTCCCCGGGCGACGAGCAGGGTCGCGCGCTGGCAGAGCGCAACGGCGTCCCGCTGATCTACTGGCGACCCGGCTGCAGCTTCTGCATCCGGCTGCGGCTCTCGCTCGGGCTCGCCGGCCGCCGGGCCGTGTGGGTGAACATCCGCCGGGACCCTGAGGCCGCCGCCCGGGTGCGCTCGGTCAACGACGGCAACGAGACCGTGCCGACGGTCTTCGTCGGCGGCGAGCACCGCACGAACCCGTCCCCGTCGTGGGTGCGCGAGCAGCTCATCTGATCAGGTGTCGAACACGCTCCCACTCGGCGACCGGATCCCTTTACTCTTCGAGCGTGGGCCAGAACGGGAGCGGTCTCTGGGCCGGGGAGCGCGACGGTCTCGTCGGACGTGACGAGACGCTGACGAGCCTGCGCACTCTGCTCGACTCGGGCAGCCGAACGGCGGTGGTCACCGGCATCGCCGGTGCCGGCAAGACCTCGGTGCTCGCCGTCGTCTCGCGTGCCGAGAGCGCAGACGGCCGGCTGGTGCTGCCGATCACCTGCCACGAGAGCGACCAGGACCTGGCGTACGGCGTGCTCGTCGACCTCCTGGCCGCCGTCCCGGGCGCCGAAGACGTGCTCGATCGGCTGATCTCGTCGGCCGAGTCGGCCGAGTCGGCCGAGTCGGCCGTGGCGGCCGTGGCGCCCGATGCGCTACGGCTCCGGCTCGACGTGCTCGATGCCCTTGACCGTCTGGCCGAGCAGCGGCCGGTCGTGCTGCTGGTCGACGACGCGCAGTGGGCGGACCCGAGCTCGTTGTCGGTGCTCGCCTTCGTGGCCCGCCGGATCGCCGCGTCCGCCGTGTCCATCGTGGTCGCGACGCGCCAAGCCGACGGACCGGAGGCCTTCGGCGGGCATCCGGTCGTCGACCTTCCCCCGCTCGACGATGCCGACGCGCGTCGTCTGCTGAGCCGCGCGGGTCTCCACCTCGACCTGCTCACCCTTCCCTCCGTCGTCGAGCGAGCGGACGGGAACCCGCTCGCCCTGATCGAGCTCGCTCGCGCCCTCACGGCCGGTCCGGGGCGGCAGGTGCCCTCCAGCGTCGAGTCCTCGTTCCGACGGCAGGTCGAGCTGTTGCCGCCGGCCACCCGCGACCTGCTCGTCCTGGCGGGAGCGGGCGACGGCGACGTCCGGATGCTCGGGCGGGTACTGGGGGGCGAGCAGCTGGCGGAGGACCTGGCTGCCGCTGAGGCGAGTGGCCTGGTGCGGGTAGCGGAACAGCGGGTGGTCTTCGTCCACCCGCTGGCCCGGGCCGCGGCGTACGCCTCGGGGTCGACGGCGGGCCGGCTCCGAGCGCACCGCCTGCTGGCCGATGCGTACGCCGACGACATCGACCGTCAGGTGTGGCACCGCGCGGCGGCGACCGTCGTACCCGACGAGGACGTCGCCAGTGCCCTGGCCGCGGCATCCGGGCGCGCCGCGGTACGCGGCGCGGGCACGGAGGCAGCCCGGTTGATGCTCCGGGCCGCCGAGCTGACACCCGACCGGGGAGCGGGTGAGACCCGCACGCTCGAAGGGCTCGTGCTGAGCTCGACCGCCGGCCACTTCGAGCGGGTCGTGCGCGACAGCGCGGCCCTCCGCGCCTCGGCGGAGGATGACTTCGTCCGCGCCCGTGCTGGGCACATCCACGCGTACGCGCTCACCCAGGTGGGCCGTGAGATCGAGGCGCGGCTCGCCCTCCTCGACGTGCTCGACGAGCTCGGCGAGATCGAGCCCTTCTGGGGGTGGAGCTCGTTGACCACCTTGGCCGTGCTGAGCTACCGGAGCGGGAGCGATGCCGAGGTCCTGCGGGACTGGCTCGGCCGCTTCGAACGGCTTCGGCGTGATGACGACCCGTTCGCGCCGCTGGTCGCCGGCGCCCGCGCCTGGGTCGTCGCCCAGGTCAATCCGCTCGAACGACCGGCCGACGTTCTGGAGCTCGTCCACCGAGCGCCGGTGCTCGAAGAACCGTTCCCGGTCAGCCTGCGAGCGACCCAGGAGATGATGCTCGGCGCGGCCGCGTGGCAGCTGGATGAGACGGACGTCGCCCTGACCCGGCTGCACCGGGCCGTCGAGCTGATGCGCCGGGCCAACGCGCCGGGGGAGATGACGCAGACCCTGATGGCCCTCGGGCACGTGCAGTTCTCGACGGGGGCGTACGACGCCGTCGACGAGAGTGCCCGGATGGTGCTCGACCTCGCCGAGGCGCGCAACCAGTCCTATGCCTCGATCGACGGGCTCGAGGTCCGCGCCAGGGTCGCGGGCATCCGCGGGGAGACGGCAGCGGCCCGCGAGCTGTGTGACCAGATCCTGGTGTCCTTGCCGGTCGGCGGCACGGTCGCGCTCGAGGCGAGCGTGCGCGTGATCCTGTCCTGGGTGCACCTGGCCGAGCAGGACGCCACCGGAGCTTGGGAGCAGCTGCGGTGGATCTTCCGTGAGGACGGCGAGCCACGCCACCTCTTCATCGGCTACCTCAACCTCGCGCACTACGTCGCGACGGCGGTGCGGGCCGGGGCCGGCGGGTCGGTCGGACCGGTCCTGGAGCTGGCCGAGCGCCGATTGGCCACCGGTGGTCCTCGGCACCGGTTCCAGCTCGCCGCCGCGCAGGCGCTGGTCGCGGCCGAGGACGCCGAGCCCTTCCACCTGGCAGCTGTGACCAACCAGGCGGCCGCCCGCTGGCCGTTCGACCTCGCCAACGCCCAGCTGGAGTACGGCATCTGGCTGCGCCGCCGTTACCGCCAGTCCCAGGCGCGCCTCCAGCTCCAGCCGGCCCTCGACACGTTCACCCGGCTCGGCACCCGGGCCTGGGCCGACATCGCCCGGGCCGAGCTGCGCGCCGCGGGCGTCGCCACCGAGCCGGTGGAGTCGACAGCCTGGGCCTCGCTCACGGGTCAGGAGCGGGAGGTGGTCCGCCGAGCGGCGGCCGGCATGACCAACCCGGAGATCGCCGCGGCGCTCTACCTGTCGCCGCGGACGGTGTCGTCGCACCTGTACAACGCGTTCCCGAAGCTCGGGGTGACGTCGCGAGCGCAGCTGCGCGACGTCGTCGGAGACCCGCCATGACCGGCATCTCGGTGGGCGGACTCTGGGCCGGGGAGAGCGGCGGCCTCGTCGGACGCGACGACACGCTGGCCAGGCTGCGCGACCTGCTCGACTCGGGGAGCCGGACCGCGGTCGTGACCGGGATCCCCGGTGCGGGCAAGACGTCCGTGCTCTCGGTCGTGGCTCGTGCGGGAGGTGCGGACGGCCGGCTGGTGCTACCGGTGACCTGTCACGACAGTGACCGAGACGTCGCGTTCGGTGTGCTCGTCGACCTGTTGATGAGGGCGCCTCGCGCCGAGGCCCTCCTCGAGCTGGTCGTCCCGAGCACCACGCGGCCAGCCCCGGTCGACGCCCTGCGCCTGCGACTCGAGATGCTCGCGTGGCTGGAGCGGCTCGGCGAGGAGCAGCCCGTGGTGGTCGTCCTGGACGACGCCCAGTGGTGCGACGACAGCTCGCTGTCAGTCCTCGGCTTCGTGTCCCGCCGGTTGGCGGGATCGCAGGTGTCCATCGTCGCGGCCGCGCGGGGCGACGCTGCGCCGGCCGCGCTGTCGGGCAGTCCCGTGGTCGCGCTTCCTGCCCTGAGCGAGCGCGACGCGGCGATCCTGCTCCGGCGGTCCGGGATCGACCTGGACGTTCTCACGCTGCCGCGCGTGCTCGACCGCGCGGGCGGCAATCCGCTGGCGCTCTTGGAGCTGGGCCGGGTCGCGGCCGAGGGCGAGCCGCACGAGACCGTCCCCTCGAGCGTCGAGAAGGCCTTCGGTGCTCAGGTCGCGGCCCTGCCGGCCGCGACCCGGACGGTGCTGCTGCTCGCTGCCGCCTGTGAAGCCGAGCTGCCGGTGCTGGGCCGCGTGGTCCCTCCGGAGCAGCTGCTCGTCGACCTGGCCCCGGCCGAGACCGCCGGCCTGGTGACCGTGGTCGACCGTGTCGTCCGGTTCCGGCACCCTCTCGTGCGATCGGCGGTCTACTCGACGGCATCGGCGGCCGACCGGCTGGCGGCTCACGAGCTCCTGGCCGTGGCCTACGAGGGCGACCTGGAGCGCTACGCCTGGCATCGCGCCGAGGCGACCGTCGTACCCGAGGAGGAGGTGGCTGCTGCCCTGGCCGCCGCCGCCGACCTCGCGACGCGCCGGGGCGCGAGCTCGGAGGCGGCGCGGTTGATGGTGCGATCCTCCGAGCTGAGCGAGGGGTCCGTCGAGCGCGAGGGCCGGCTCCTGCAGGCCGTGCACATCCATCTCGGTGCTGGCCACTTCGACTGGGCCGCCGAGGTAGGAATCCAGCTGCGGGCGGAGACGGACGATCCGGTTGTCGAGGCCACGGCCGCCAACCTCGCCGCGTACGCCCTCGCTCAGACCGAGCGGTTCGGTGCCGCCCGCCGGATGTTGGTCGAGGTGCTCGACCAGTTGCGCGACGCGGACCCGGACCTCGGCTGGGCCTCGCTCACCACCTTGGCCGTGCTCTTCTACCGCGTAGGCGGCGACAGCAGTGAGGTGGCCCGGTGGTTGGAGGTCTACGAGCAGGCCACCGAGCAGCTGCCACCCGACCAGGTTCCGCCGCTCATCCCCGCCGCCCGGGCCTGGGTCCGGATGCAGGTCGAGCCGACCAGCCGTCCGCCCGACCTGCTGGAGCTCGTGCGGAGCGCGCCCGTGCTCGACGGGCCGCCGGAGCTCACGACCTCGAACGAGGTGCTGCTGGGTGCTGCCGCGTGGCTCCTCGACGAGCCGGCCGTCGCGATCGAGCGGTTCGAACGGTCACTCGCCATGATGCGGCAGACCGACCGACCGGGCGAGATGACCCAGACCCTCGCCACGCTGGCGCTCGTGCAGTTCGCCGTCGGCGACTACGACACCGTCGAGCAGTCGTGCCGGCTGGTGATCGACATCGCCGAGGCGCGCAACCAGCCCACCGCGATCACCAACGCCTACGACCTCCTGGCGCGGGTGGCCGCCGTTCGCGGAGACGTGGACCGCGCCCGCGATCTCTGCGAACGAGTGCTGCTCGAGATCCCGGTGGGCGAGGCACTGGCGCTCGAGGTGGGCATCCGCGTCACGATGTCCTGGGTGCGGCTCGCCGAGCGCGACGTGCAGGGCGCGTGGCACGAGATCCGCTGGATCTTCGACGAGGACGGCCAGCCTCGGCACCCGCACATCAGCTACCGCGAGCTCGGGCACTACGCCGCCATAGCGGCTCGAGCCGATGCGACCGACGAGCTGGCGCGGGTCGTGGCGGTCGCCGAGAAGCGGCTCGGGGACGGCGCCTCCTACCGGCTCCATCTCGCGCGTGCCCGCGCGCTCCTGGCCGGCGAGGATGCGGAGCCGTGGCACCTCGCCGCAGTGCGGGAGCCGAGCGCCGGGCAGTGGCCGTTCGACCTCGCCAACGCGCAGCTCGAGTACGGCGCGTGGCTGCGGCGCCGCTACCGGCAGGCCGAGGCACGTCTCCACTTGCAGGCGGCAGTGGACACGTTCGCTCGGCTCGGCACGCGGGCCTGGGAGGAGTTCGCTCGCGCCGAGCTCCGCGCCGCCGGGGTGGCGACCGAGGTCGTCGAGCCGTCGGCGTGGGCGGATCTGACCGGCCAGGAGCGCCAGATCGTGCGGATGGCGGCGGACGGGATGACGAACCCCGAGATCGCGGCCGCGCTCTACCTCTCGCCGCGCACGGTGTCGACGCACCTGTACAACGCGTTCCCGAAGCTCGGGGTGACCTCGCGGGCGCAGCTGCGCGACGTCGTACCGGAAGTGACGTAGGTGACGTAGGGGATCTACGTCAGTCGTCCGATACCGGGAACGCTCGGAGACTGGGAGCGTTCCCGGTATGGACCTGTCAGCCCGCGGCAGCCTTACGGATCAGGGACACGACCGTCCCGGGGTGGCTCATCATCGCGACGTGCGAGCTGTCGATCACGACGGTGGTCGCGCCGGCTCGCTTCGCCATCGCGCGCTCCGCCTCCGGCGGGATGATCCGGTCCTGCTTGGCGACGAGGTACCAGCTCGGGATCTCCTCCCAGGCCGGCGGGCCGGAGGGGGAGACCAGGGCTGCGAGAGCGCCGGGTCGCTGGGTCGCGGCCATGAAGCGGGTCGTCTTCTTGGGCAGGTCCTGGGCGAACAGCCGGTGGAACCACTTCGGGTCGATGTAGGCGTCCGCGTCACCCTCGGCCGCGCCGGGGAACGGCCGGAGCACCAGGTGGTCGATGACATCGGTGTGCCCGCCGCCCAGCGCATTCGCCTGCGCGACGCTCTCGCCCTCGGCCGGCGCGTACGCCGCGACGTAGACGAGCGACTTCACGTTCTCGTTGCCGGTGGCGGCGTTGGTGATCACCGCGCCGCCGTACGAGTGGCCGACGAGGACGACCGGGCCCTCGATGGTCGTCAGGAACTGGCGCAGGTAGTCGGCGTCGGAGATCGGGCCGCGCAGCGGGTTCGAGAACGCGATGACCGCGAAGCCGCGGTCGGTCAGCTTGTCGGCGACGGCCTGCCAGCCGCTCGAGTCGGCGAAGGCGCCGTGGACGAGGACGATCGTGGGCTTGGCGGCCGGCGGCGGCTCGGGCGCCGCCTGGGTGGGTACGGCGACCAGCGGCGTCAGCGCGACGAGCGCGGCGGCCGCCAGCAGTCGGGTGAGTCTGGAGCTCATGGGTTCCTCCTGGGTCGGATCGGACCTGACCGATGCTCGACGGCACGCGGGCGGGGGTGGACCACGTGAGCCACGTAGTCACCCGATCGGGGCTCCTGGGCCGCACGGCAGAGCAGCGCCAGCTGACGCTCCTGCTCGGGCACGTCCGCAACGGGCAGGGCGGCGCGCTGCTCCTGCTCGGCGAGCCGGGCATCGGCAAGAGCGCGCTCGTCGACGACGCGGTGCGGGCCGCGGCCGGCGTCCACCTCCTCCGGCTCGAGGGCTACGAGGACGAGTCCGCGATCCCGTACGCCGGCGTCGTGCGGCTGGCGATCCCGTTGCGCGACCACGTCGCCGAGCTCCCGCCGCGGCAGCAGGACGCGCTGCGCATCGCCGCCGGTGTCGCCGAGGGGCCGGCGCCCGACCGCTTCCTGGTCGGCCTGGGCGTGCTCGGCCTGCTGACGACCGTCGCCGAGGCGCAGCCGGTCGTCTGCGCGATCGACGACGCGCACCTGCTCGACCCGGAGAGCCTGGAGGTGCTCGCGTTCGTGGCGCGGCGCATCGAGGTGGAGCCGGTCGGGCTGGTGTTCGCGGCGCGGGACGAGAACGACGTCCGCGCTCGTCTCGGTGGCGTCCGCGACCTGGTCCTCGGTGGTCTGGAGCCCGAGGCCGCCACCGCGCTGCTGAGCCAGGCGCTGCCCGAGCCGATCGACCCCGTCGCGGCCACGCAGGTCGCGGACGCCACCGGCGGCAACCCGCTTGCCCTCATCGACCTCGCCCAGGAGCTGTCGGCGGACCGCCTGAGCGCGGTCGGGATGAGCGACGACCCCGTGCCGATCGGCCGACGCCTCGAGGACCACTACGTACGGCGGGTGCGTGCCGCGGAGCCCCGCGTGCAGGAGTGGGTGCTGCTCGCGGCCGCCGACTCCACCGGCAACCTCGACCTGGTGCGGGCCGCGGCGCTGTCGCTCGGGATCGACGACGAGATCGGCGACCAGGCCGAGCTCGCCGGCCTCGTGGAGCTGGGCGACGACCTTCGGTTCCGGCACCCGCTGGTCCGCTCGGCGGTCTACAACGCGGCGAGCGGTGCCGCGCGGCGGCGGGTGCACCGGGCGCTGGCCGAGTCGGCCGGTTCGATGGACCTCGTCGAGCTCGAGGCCTGGCACGCGTCCCGCGCCACGCTCGGCGCCGACCCGGCGGTCGCGCACCGGCTCGAGCGGGCTGCCGACCTCGCCGCGGCGCGTGGTGGTCTCGCCTCCCGGTCCAGCCTGCTCGCCCGAGCAGCGGACCTGACCGCGCCGGGTCAGCTGCGCTCGGCCCGCCTGGTCGGCGCGGCAGAGGCGGCCCTCGCGGTCGGTGCCGCGCAGACCGCGAGGGCGCACCTCGACGCGGTCGCCGACACGACCGACCCGGTGCTGCGCGGCCGGATCCTCCGCGTCGACTGCCAGCTCGCGTTGTTCACGGTGGACGCGACGAAGCTCGCCCGCTGCACCGCGATGCTCGTCGAGGCGGCCGACCTGTTCCGCGGCGTCGAGCCCGAGCGCGAGCAGGAGGCCCTGCTGCAGGCGTTCCAGTTCCTCATGACCGCGGACCGCCGGGCCGAGGGCGTCACGCCCGCGGATCTCGGGCGCCGGCTCACCGAGGCCGCCACCGTCGCGGACGGCACCTACGCGACCATGCTCACCGGCATGGGCGCGCTGATGCTGCTGCCGTACGACGAGGCGGTGCCGCTGGCGCGGGCGGCGTTCGACGAGATCGGCAAGCTGCCCGACCACCGGCTCGTGGGCATGGCCTCCGCGATCGGCTCGCTCGGCATGTTCCTCTGGGACGACGCCGGCCGCCGCGACCTGATGGAGCGCGCCTCGGTGCTCGCCCGCCAGGCCGGCGCTCTGCAGGACCTCGACGCGCTGCTCTGGGTCACCTCGCTCGCCGAGCTCTGGGGCGGCACGGTGCGCCGCGCGGTCGAGAGCGTCGAGCACGTGCGGGAGGTCCGCCGCGTCATGGGCTACGACGCGGAGAACGTCATCAACGTGGCCGTGATGGCCTGGACCGACTACCCGCGCGAGGTCGTGCACGCGGTCGCCGAGGGGGCCGGCGCCGTCGGCTTCGGCGGCGTGTGGGCCGCGGGGATGGCCTCGCTCGCCACCCGCGACCTCGCGGAGGGCCAGTACGGCGACGCCTACGACAAGCTGCTGCCGCTGGTGGAGGAGCCCTTCCTGCAGGTCGGCCCGGCATACTTCCCGGACTTCGTGGAGGCGGCCGTCCGCAGCGACCGGCCCGAGATGGCGGCGCGGTTCGCCGCCGACCTCGAGGAGCGGGCGCGGGTCAACGGCTCCGACTGGTGCGCCGGTGTCGCCGCGCGGTCGCGGGCGCTGGTCGACCCGGACGACGACGCCTACCGGGCGGCGATCGAGCTCCTCGAGGGCACCACCGCGCGGGTGGACCTGGCCCGCGCGCACCTGCTGTACGGCGAGTGGCTGCGGCGCACCCGCCGCCGGGCCGAGGCCGCCCGCCAGCTGTCCACGGCGTGTGAGCTGCTCGAGCAGACCGGCGCGACCATGTTCCTGCCGCGCGCCCGCGCGGAGCTCGAGGCGACCGGCACCGCGGTCGACGCGGGCGGGGCCGCGCCGCGCCACGAGCTGACGCCGCAGGAGCTGTCGATCGCCCGGCTGGCCGCCGAGGGCCACACCAACGCGGAGATCGGTGGGCAGCTCTTCATCAGCCCGAACACGGTGGACTACCACCTGCGCAAGGTCTTCCAGAAGCTCGCGATCTCCTCGCGCCGCCAGCTCGCCGACCGCCTCGGCACCTGACACTACGAGGTTCACGTGGTCCGCACCCACCGCACCGGCCCCAGGCTCGACGTACCCACCGAGCGAACCATCGACCAAGGGAGCACCCTATGCCTCACGTGACAGCCGACGACGGCGCGCAGATCTTCTACAAGGACCTTGGTGCCGACGGAACGCCGGTCATCCTGAGCCACGGCTGGCCGCTCAACGCGGACGCCTGGGAGGCGACCGCGCTGTTCCTGGCCGAGCACGGCCACCGCGTCATCGCCCACGACCGGCGCGGCCACGGCCGGTCCAGCCAGACCTGGCACGGCAACGAGATGGACACGTACGCCGACGACCTCGCCTGCCTGATCGAGAAGCTCGACCTCAACGACCTCACGCTCGTCGGCCACTCGACCGGCGGCGGCGAGATCGTCCACTACGTCGGCCGGCACGGCACGGCGCGGGTGGCGAAGCTGGTGCTCGTCGGCGCCGTACCGCCGCTGATGCTGCAGACCGACGACAACCCCGAGGGTCTGCCGATCGACGTGTTCGACGGCATCCGGGCGGGGGAGAAGGCCAACCGCTCGCAGCTCTACCGCGACCTCGCCGACGGTCCGTTCTTCGGGCACAACCGGCGCGGCGACGTGGCGCAGGGCTTCCGTGACGCGTTCTGGCTGCAGTCGATGGCGTGCGGCCACCGCGCGGCGTACGAGTGCATCGCGGCCTTCTCGGCCACCGACTTCCGCCCCGACCTCGAGAAGATCGACGTCCCGACGCTGGTGATCCACGGCGACGACGACCAGATCGTCCCCTTCGAGGTCGGCGGGAAGCGCTCCGCCGAGCTCATCGCGAACGCGCAGCTGAAGGTCTACGAGGGCAGCGGTCACGCGCTGCCCGACACCGACCGGGACCGCCTCCACGCCGACCTGCTCGCGTTCATCGACAACTGAGGAGACACACCATGACCGACCGACCCGACACCATCGTCCTCGTCCACGGCCTCTGGATGACCCCGCGCAGCTGGGAGGGCTGGGTGGCGCACTACGAGGCGAAGGGCTTCAAGGTCCTGACCCCGGCGTACCCCGGCTTCGAGATCGAGGTGGAGGCGCTGCGGGAGAACCCCGACGTGATCGCGAACCTCACGGTGCCCGAGACCGTCGACCACCTCGCGCAGGTGGTCGAGTCGGTCGACGTGCCGCCGATCATCATGGGCCACTCCTTCGGTGGCACCCTGACGCAGCTGCTGCTGGCCCGCGGCCTCGGGTCGGTCGGTGTCGTCGTCGACTCGGCGCCGACCGAGGGCGTGCGGGTGAACCCGATCTCGCAGGCGAAGTCCCTCTTCCCGGCGCTGAAGAACCCGGCCAACCGCCACAAGGCGGTCGGGTTCACCGCCGAGGAGTTCCACTACGCGTTCGCCAACACGCTCAGCGAGGAGGAGTCGCGCAAGGTGTGGGAGCGGTACGCGATCGCCGCGCCGGGCAACTGGGTCTGGGAGTTCGGGCTGTTCGCGAACTTCAAGCCCGGCCACCAGGACACCTGGGTCGACTACAAGGCCGACCGGGCGCCGCTGCTGTTCATCGGCGGCGAGAAGGACCACATCATGCCGCCGTCGGTGAACAAGTCGAACGCCAAGCACTACAAGCACTCGCCGGCGATCACCGAGTACCACGAGTTCCCGGAACGCGACCACTGGACCTGCGCCGCGCCCGGGTGGGAGGCGGTCGCCGACCACGCGCTCGAGTGGGCGCTCCGCCACGCCCAGCCGGACCGGCCGTGGGCTGCCGCCTGACGCACCTGGGCGGTCCGACCGTGCTGGTCGAGCTGGACGGCTGGCGGATCCTCACCGACCCGACGTTCGACCCGCCGGGGCGGGAGTACGCCTTCGGGCTCGGTACGTCGTCGACGAAGACCGCCGGGCCGGCGCTGGACAGCGAGCAGGTCGGCGGCCCCGTCGACCTGGTGCTGGTCAGTCACGACCACCACGCCGACAACCTCGACGACCGCGGCCGGGAGCTCCTCCCGGCCGCGGGCGCCGTGGTCACCACGTCGTCCGGCGCCCGCCGGCTCGGCCTGCCGAACGTGCGCGGGCTGCGCGCCGGCCAGACGCTGACGCTCGAGGGCGTGGACCGGCCGTCGCTGACGGTGCGCGCGACCCCGTGCCGCCACGGTCCGCCGCTGAGCGGCCCGATCGTGGGCCAGGTGATCGGGTTCGCGCTCACGCTCGGCGACGCCGAGGAGGTGGCCGTCTGGATGACGGGGGACACGGTGCTGCACCGGCCGGTGCGGCGGTACGCCGACTGGCTCGACGTCGACGTGCTGCTTCTCCACATGGGCAGCGTGCAGTTCCCGATCACCGGTCCGCTGCGGTACTCGATGAACAGCGCGGACGCCGCCCAGCTCGTGCGGCGTACCGATCCGCGGGTCGTCGTACCCGTGCACTACGAGGGCTGGTCGCACTTCCACGAGCCCGAGTCCCACGCGCGCGCCGCGCTGCCGGCGGCCACCTGGCTGGAGCCCGGAGTGGCTACCGAGGTGTGATCGTCAACGTCCAGAGCGCGTTCTTCGCGACCCTGCCGGTGAGGGTCACCGTGCGGGCGCCGGTGCGGCTGGGCGCCGAGACCTTGGCGGTCACGCCGCGCGGCACCTGGACGGAGAGCCGGTCGCCGAAGCCGCTCGGCACGACCAGCTGGGAGGCGGCCCCGGCCTTCGGGACGAAGGTGAGGCGGTAGCGGCGCTTGGAGGCGACCTCGTTGATCGCGGTCCCGGCGAGCGCCAGCGGGTAGGGGCGCCAGGCGGCCGCGCGGCCCGGGTGCAGGTGGCCCTCGTCGTCGGCGAAGATGCAGTAGCCGCCGCCGGTCGCGCTCTCGCAGGCGTACCAGATCGCCCAGCCCGTCGCGAAGCGCGGGAAGCTCGCGACCTGCTGCCGCACCAGCTCCCTGTTGCCCGGGTGACTCTCGTCCGCCGTGATCGGACCCCACTCGCCGACGATCACCGGCATCCGGTGCCGGCGGGGGTACGTCGTCACCGCGGACTCGTACATGCCGACGAAGCCGCTGGAGGTGTCCCAGTCGTCGCCGTCCTCGACCGAGGTGGAGTAGGCGTGCGGGGCGTAGCCGATCCGGTCCTTGCCCGGACGCGGGTCGTCGAACGCCGGGAGCCCGGTGGGCTGGCCCTCGCCGACGAGGACGGTGGGCTCGACCCAGAGCCAGGAGCGCTGGTCGACGGTGCGGATGCCGGCGATCACGCGCTCGTACATCTCGCCGAGCTCGGTGTCGGACTTGATCATCGGCTCGTTGAACAGGTCGTAGCCGAGCAGCGCCGGCGCCCCCGCCAGCTGGTCGGCGAGGTAGGTCCACGCGGCCACCTGCGCCTGCTGCAGGTCCTCGTCGCGCCACAGGTGGGTGAACGCCGCCTGCACCGCCGGGTGGTAGTAGTTCATGAACCAGTTGCCCTCGACCGGCTCGAACTCGATGCCGTCGGTGCGGGTCGCCCACGCCGGGATCCCGTCGAAGCCGAACGCCGGGCCGAAGACGTCCTGGTGCCAGTCGATGAGCACCAGCAGGCCGTACTTCTCGCCCCAGGCGAGCACGTCGCGGATCTTGCCGACGTACGCCGCGTCGTACGCGCCCTGCGTCGGCTCGACCTTGCGCCACTGGATCGGGTAGCGCAGCAGGGTCAGGCCCGCCGCTGCCATGTTGGCGACGCCCCGCTCGGTGATGTCGTCGACCTTGCCGAGGTTGGCGCCGTGCAGCTGGAGGGCGCGGCCGTGCCGGTCGGCGAGCAGCGTGTTGCCGAGCGCGTCGCGCACCGTCCCGGTCGGGAAGGACACCTGCGTCGTGACCACGCCGGGAGGCGGGGGCGTCACCGCCTCGGCGGGTGCGGTCGGGCCGAGGGCGAGCAGGAGGCCGGTGGCCAGGGCGATCGGGCGGGAGACGATCCGGAGGGGGAGGCGCGGCATGCCCGCATGTTAAGCAGCCGAAGACCGTCCGTATTAGGAAACGGGACGTTCGAGGAGCACGAGCGCGAGGTCGTCGCCGAGGACGCCGCCGCGGACGTGGTGCCGGACGGCGTCCAGGATGCCGTCGAGGGCGTGCTGGCCGGCCAGCGGGATCGCCAGCTCGGCCAGGTCGAGGAACTCGCCGCGCTGGTCGCGCGCCTCGCTCAGGCCGTCGGTGTAGAGCAGCAGCCGGTCGCCGGGAGCCCAGGGCATCTCGGCGGCGGCGAACGTGGCCGGCAGGCCGGTGCCGAGCGGCAGGCCGTGCGGGACCTCGACGGACGTGAGCCCGTCGCGGTGACGGAGCAGGAGCGCCGGCGGGTGGCCGCAGCTGACGACCGCGAGCCGGTCCGCTCCGATGGTCTCGACGAGCAGCGCGGTCACGAACTCCTCGTCGTCGAAGAAGGGCACGAGGTAGTCGTCCATGTCCATCGCGACGTCGGCCAGGGTGGACTGGCGCGCGGCCGCCTGACGGAAGGCGCGGATCACCCGGGCGGCCTGCTCGACGCCGCCGATGCCCTTGCCGCGCACGTCGCCGATCAGCAGGCGGGTGACGTCGTTGGTGAAGTAGCAGTCATAGAGGTCTCCGCCGACCAGGGCACCCTCGACCGCGGACTCGTAGCGGGCCGTGATGTCGATGCCGCCGGCCTGGTGGGGGAGCACGGGCAGGATCGCGCGCTGCGCCGCCTCGGCGATCTGGGCCATCTGCGCGTAGCGCCGCTCGCGGCGTACCCGCACCTCGGCGATGGCGACGGCGGTCCCGCCGATCAGCAGGACGCCGACGATCCGCACGGTCTGCTGGGGGGTCCCCAGCGAGTCGTCCCAGAACCCGGACGCGATCGCGGCGGCCAGGGACAGGGCCCACACGGCCGCCGTCGACACGGTCGGGAGCACCGCGCACGCGATCAGCGGGG
Organism: Nocardioides sp. SR21; assembly: GCF_022761125.1. Classification (GTDB taxonomy): domain Bacteria; phylum Actinomycetota; class Actinomycetes; order Propionibacteriales; family Nocardioidaceae; genus Nocardioides. The sequence goes on from NZ_JAKWJR010000003.1 coordinate 91,195, forward strand.
AGATCGCGAAGAGACCGGTCAGCACGGCCACCGAGGAGTCGAGCCAGATGTCGAGAGCGACCAGCAGCCCCAGGCACGCGAGCGAGGCGGTCCAACCGATCCTCACTGCGCGTTGGTCCGGGGTCACCGGGGAAGACTAGACGCCCGATACCCGTTTGGGTGCCAGGACCGCCCATCCGGGTGGGGACTACCGTGCTCGGCGTGGCAGCGATCTTCGAGCACCTGCGCGAGGCGGGCGGGTTCCTGTTCGTCTCCGGCCAGACTCCGCTCACCCCTACGGGTGAAGTCCCCGAGGGTGGCGGTGAGCAGGCGGCCCTCGTGATGGAGAAGGTCGCCGCGGTGCTGGCCGAGGCCGGCTCCTCGCTCGAGGACGTCGTGAAGGTGACCTACTTCCTCACCGACATCGGCGACCTCGCGGCGGTGCGTACGGCGCTCGACGCCGTGCTGCCGCACCCGCGGCCGGCGGCGAGCCTGGTCGAGGTCTCCGCGCTGGTCGACCCGCGCTTCCGGGTCGAGATCGAGGCGACGGCGTACCGCCCCCACCCCTAGCCTCAGTAGCTGAGGACCACGTCGCCGAGCACGGGCGCGCCGTCGCGCTCGCCCCCGGCGACCGAGGCGGCGGCGACGATCCGGCCGTCCTCGTCCCAGCCGCGGATCCGGATGGTCTCGCCGGGGTACACGACGCCCGCGAACTTCACACCGAAGCCGGTGACGCGGGTCGCGTCGCCGCCGAGCAGGGTGTCGGTGAGCGTGCGCAGCACGATGCCGTAGGAGCAGAGCCCGTGCAGGATCGGTGCCGGGAAGCCGGCGGCCTTCGCGAAGTCCGGGTCCGCGTGCAGCGGGTTGCGGTCGCCGCAGAGCCGGTAGAGCAGCGCCTGGGTCGGGGCGACGTCGTACGTCGTGTCCGTGTCGGGCGCCCGCTCGGGCAGCTCGACGGGGGAGGAGCTGCCGCGGTCGCCGCCCCAGCCGCCCTCGCCCTTGACGAAGATCGACGAGCGGGTCGTCCACAGGTGCTCGCCGGACGGTGACGTCGCCGTGCCCTCCTGCCAGATGACCGCGGCCTTGCCCTTGTCCCAGATCTCGCTGATCCGGGTGGTGACCGTCGCGGAGCCGGAGGTCGGCAGCGGACCTGCCACCGAGACCGACTGCGAGCCGTGCACGACCTGGGCGAGGTTGATGTCGCAGCCGGGCAGGTCGAGCGGCGGCGGGTCGCTCGCGTGGAAGGTCGGCGCGACGACCCCGAAGGACGGCAGCACCTGCAGGCCCGCGGACTCCAGCGTGTACGACAGGTCGGTGGCGCCGATCGCCAGGTGGTAGAGCAGCACGTCGCTCTCGGTCCAGCTGAAGTCGAGCGAGCCGAGCTCGGCGCCGATCGCGACGTCGGGGTCGATGGGCATTCAGTTCTCCTGTGCGATGTTCTCAGCGGCGAGATAGCCGAACGTCAGGGCGGGGCCGATGGTCGCGCCCGGGCCGGCGTAGGTGTGGCCCATCACGGCGGCCGACACGTTGCCGGCGGCGTACAGCCCGGCGATGACGGACCCGTCGGGGCGCACCACGCGGCCGTGCTCGTCGGTGACCAGGCCGCCCTTCGTGCCGAGGTCGCCGGGGACGATCTTGACGGCGTAGAACGGGCCCTCGTCGATCGCGTGCAGCGAGGGGTTCGGCTTCACGGTCGGGTCCGAGTAGTACTTGTCGTACGCCGACTCGCCGCGGTGGTAGTCCGCGTCGACGCCGGCCTTCGCGAACTCGTTGAACCGGTTCACCGTCTCGGTCAGCGCGCCGGGCGGGACGTCGATCTGCTCGGCGAGATCCTCGATCGACGAGGCCTTCTTGATCGTGCCGATCTTGTACCAGCGGCCCGGGAAGGGCTGGCGCGGGAAGAGTCCGGCGAAGATGTAGCGGTTGCGGTAGCGCTGGTCGATGATCATCCAGCTCGGCACGTGGCCGACGCCGGTGGCCTCGCCGTCGTACATCGCGTGCACGGCCTCGACGTACGGCAGCGCCTCGTTCATGTACCGCTGACCGGCCTGGTTGACGATGATCGAGCCCGGGAGGTTGCGCTCGGCGAGCGCGAACCACGGACCGGACGGCAGCGGGATCGTCGGGCCCCACCAGGAGTCGTCCATGAGGTCGGTCTGCGCGCCGGCCGCGATGCCCGCGAGGATGCCGCCGCCGGTGTTGAACTGCGAGCCGGTCGTCCAGTCGATCGACGTCGGCTGGGGCTGGTACTTCTCGCGCATCTCGAGGTTGCGCTCGAAGCCGCCGCTGCCGAGGATCACGCCGAGTCGCGCCCGGATCACGGTCTCGCGGTCGTCGTACAGCACGCGCACCCCGACCACGCGACCGTCCTCGATGACGAGGTCGGTGAGCTCGGTGTCGTAGTGGACCGGCACCTTGGCGTCGATGAGGCCCTTGCGCAGGCCGATCGCGATCGCGTTGCCCATCGCGAACATCTTGCGGCGCATCACCATCGCGACCATCCGGCGCACGAAGATCTTCGCCATCGTCACGGGGCCGCGGAGGGTCCGCAGGCCGAGGCTGATCTTCCGGAAGTCGGCCTGCGTGACGATCATGTTCGCGGGCGCCTTGGTGTACTGCGGGTGCAGCCGGTCGAGCTCGTCGCCGAGGAAGCGTGCGTCCAGCGGGATCGGCTCACAGGACCGGCCCGCGGGACGGCCGCCGGGCGCCTCGGGGTGGTAGTCGGCGTAGTCGGGGACCCACGTGAACCGCAGCGGAGTGTTGTCGCGGACGAAGTCGAGCACCTCGGGGCCGCGGTCGAGGTAGGTGTCGCGCCGCACCTTCGGGACCACGTCGCCGACGATGGAGTCGAGGTAGGTGCGCGACAGCTCCGGGTCGTCGTCCTGGCCGGCCTTCTTCAGCGCGTAGTTGTTCGGGATCCAGACCCCGCCACCGCTGCGCGCGGTCGACCCGCCGAAGTACGAGCTCTTCTCGATCAGCACCGTGTCGAGGCCGCGCTTCTTCGCTGCGAGCGCCGCGGTCATGCCGGCGCCGCCGGCGCCGACCACCACGACGTCGACGTGCTCCGGGAGGGGGGTCGTCATGGTCAGAAACTATAACAAGTTCTACTATCGTTCCCGTGACCTCACCGGATGCGATCGCCGCCGCCGTCGCGCGACTGACCCAGGCCCAGGAGACCCGGGTGCCGTGCGCGCCGGTGCGCGACCTGATCGGCACCGACGACCTGGATGCGGCGTACGCCGTCCAGCAGGGCCTCGTGCAGGGTCGGCTGGCCGCCGGCGCCACGGTCGTCGGGCGCAAGATCGGCGCGACGTCCGAGGCGGTGCAGACCCAGCTCGGGGTGAACCAGCCGGACTTCGGCTACCTGCTCGACGTCATGGACGTGTCGGCAGGGGCGGATGGCGACCCGATCTCGATGCGCACGCTGCTGCAGCCGCGGGTCGAGGGCGAGGTCGCGTTCCGGCTCGGCCGCGACATCGACCCACCTGACGGAGCGGAGATCACCATCGACGTGGTCCGCGACGCGGTCGAGGTCGCGCTGCCGGCGCTGGAGATCGTCGACTCGCGGATCGCCGACTGGAAGATCGGGTTCACCGACACCGTCGCCGACAACGCGTCCAGCGGGCTGTTCGTGGTCGGGACCGACGGCCGGTCGCTCGACGAGCTCGAGCCGCGCGACGTGACGATGTCGCTGACCATCAACGGCGAGGAGCGCTCCGCCGGCAACGGCGCCGCCTGCCTGGGCGACCCGCTCGAGGCGCTGCGGTGGCTCGCGGTCCAGGCCCAGCGCTACGGCGAGCCGCTGCGCGCGGGCCAGCTGATCCTGTCCGGGGCCCTGGGCCCGTTCGTGCCGTTCGCCCCGGGGGACCGGGTCGTGGCGACCATCAGCGGCTTCGCGCCGCTCAGCGTCACCTTCGAGGAGTGATCTGATGTCAAAGCTGACCGCAGCCATCGTGGGGCCGGGCAACATCGGCACCGACCTGATGTACAAGCTGCTCCGCTCCGACGTGATCGAGCCGCGCTGGATGATCGGCGTCGACCCGGCCAGCGAGGGCCTGCGGCTCGCGGCCGAGAAGGGCCTCGAGGCGTCGCATGAAGGCGTCGACTGGCTGCTCAAGCAGGACCAGCTCCCCGACCTGATCTTCGAGGCGACCTCGGCGTACGTGCACCGCGAGTACGCGCCGCGCTACGAGGAGGCCGGCATCCGGGCGATCGACCTGACGCCTGCCGCGGTCGGTCCCGCGGTGATCCCGCCGGTCAACGGCGAGGAGCACGTCGCCGCGATGAACGTCAACATGATCACCTGCGGTGGTCAGGCGACGATCCCGATGGTCGCCGCGGTGTCCCGCGCGGCCGCGGTGTCGTACGCCGAGATCGTCGCGTCGGTGTCGAGCATGTCGGCGGGGCCGGGCACCCGCGCGAACATCGACGAGTTCACCCGCACCACCTCGGCCGGCGTCGAGACGATCGGCGGAGCCCAGCAGGGCAAGGCGATCATCATCCTGAACCCGGCCGAGCCGCCGATGATCATGCGCGACACGATCTACTGCGCCGTCGCCCCGGACGCCGATCGCGATGCGATCGTCGCCAGCATCTTCGCGATGGAGAAGGCCGTGCAGGAGTACGTCCCTGGCTACCGGCTGCTCCAGGAGCCGCAGATCGACGACCCGTCGCCGGCTACCCGTGGCCAGACGAAGGTGTCGATCTTCGTCGAGGTCGAGGGCGCGGGTGACTTCCTGCCGCCGTACGCCGGCAACCTCGACATCATGACCGCCGCGGCCACGCAGGTCGGCCAGAACATCGCTAGGAGCGTGCTCTCGTGACTGACATCAACACGCTGGACCGGACCTGGTCCGCCGACCTGGATCTTCGTCTCACCGACACCTGCCTGCGCGACGGGTCGCACCACAAGCGGCACCAGTTCACCGCGCAGGAGGTCCACGACATCGTCGAGGCGCTGGACAACTCCGGCGTACCCGTCATCGAGGTCACCCACGGCGACGGCTTGGGCGGCTCGTCGTTCAACTACGGCTTCTCGAGGACGCCCGAGCAGGAGCTGATCAGGATCGCGGCGGAGACCGCGAAGCGCGCCAAGATCGCGTTCCTCATGCTTCCCGGCGTCGGCACCAAGGACGACATCCGTGCCGCGCAGGACAACGGCGGCCAGATCTGCCGGATCGCCACGCACTGCACCGAGGCGGACACCTCGATCCAGCACTTCGGCCTGGCCCGTGAGCTCGGCCTCGAGACCGTCGGCTTCCTGATGATGAGCCACACCCAGCCGCCCGAGGTGCTCGCCAAGCAGGCGCGGATCATGGTCGACGCGGGCAACCAGTGCGTGTACGTCGTCGACTCCGCGGGCGCGCTCGTGATGGAGCAGACCGCCGACCGCGTGGCCGCTGTCGTCGCCGAGATCGGCCACGAGGCCACCGTCGGCTTCCACGGCCACGAGAACCTCGGCCTCGGTGTCTCCAACACCGTGATCGCCGCCCGCGCGGGCGCCACCCAGATCGACGGGTCGGTGCGCCGCTTCGGCGCAGGTGCCGGCAACACGCCGCTCGAGGCGTTCGTCGGGGTCTGCGACAAGCTCGGCTGGAAGACCGGCATCGACTTCCTCACCATCGTCGACGCGTCCGAGGACGTCATCAAGCCGGCCATGCCCGAGGAGTGCCAGCTCGACCGGATGACGCTGATGATGGGCTACGCCGGCGTCTACTCGTCGTTCCTCAAGCACGCCGGCAACGCGGCGGACCGCTACGGCGTCTCCGGCGCCAAGATCCTGCTCGAGGCCGGCCGCCGCAAGCTGATCGGCGGTCAGGAGGACCAGCTCATCGACATCGCGCTGATGCTGAAGGCCGAGCAGGACAAGGCAGCCGCCAACAGCTGACGTGCCGCGCGTCAGGCCGTGATGAGGGCCAACGCGGTGAGCAGGCATCCGCACGTGGTCACCAGGACGGCCGACACGCAGGCGGTGCGGGCGCGCTCGGTCGTCGAGACGTGCATGCCCAGGGCGCACGCGATCTGCGCGAGGACCAGGACGATGAGCGGCCCGGCCACCCACAGCCCTGCGAGCCCCGGCTCGGCTCCGGCATAGCGGCCGACCTCGGCCGCGTACGCGTCGCGGTAGACCGCGACGGCCAGGACCGTGCCGACGACAGGTGCCAGCCAGATGAGGGGTCGCACCGAGAGCACGACCCCATCCTGGCGAAGGTTCGAGGGGGCGTCCACGTCACGGCACCACCTGGCTCTCGGTCGCCTGCGGGTTGCTGTGTGGTTGCGACCGACAGGGCTTCTTACGCGGGTACGGCCGCAACGGGCTGGCGCTGCTTCCCGGCTTTCGGTCGTGGCCTCCGGTGGTTGAGGAAGGCGCGTTAGCGCCTGTCTCGAAACCACCACCAAAGTGCTCAGAACTATTTCTCGGAAGTGTCCACATCCCGGTCAACCACGGGCTTTTCGAGGCCTCACTGTCGGTGGTCGGTGCTTGGGTTGAACCATGACAGCGATCGCCACTCCGAGACACCGCGTGTCGGTGGCGACCGCGCACGTCCAGTCGGAGCTCGACGCCGTTGCCGACGCATCGGTGTGGTCGATGGACGCCGCGGAGACCGCTGACACCCTGGTCGCGCTGACCCGCGCCGAGGCCAAGCTGGCCGAGCTGAAGGCACGCGTGGCCGCGCATGCCGACGACCTGCACGTCGGGCAGGAGGTCGGCGCCGCCTCCGCGGCGAGCTGGCTGGCGCACACCACCAACACCACCCGACCGGCAGCGGCCGGCACCGTGAAGCTCGGCCACTCCCTCGAAGCGCATCCCCTCACGCGGGACGCGCTCGCTCACGGCGACGTCCTGGTCGACCAGGCCCGCGTCATCGTGCACGCCGTCGACCAGCTCCCCGACGACATCGACCGCGACCTCGTCGCCAAAGCCGAAGCCCACCTGGTCGCCGAAGCCCAGCACCACGACGCCAAGGGTCTGCGGGTGTTGGGCAAGCACCTGTTCGAGGTGATCGCGCCCGACGAGGCCGACGCCCGCGAGGCCGCGATCCTCGAGGCCGAGGAGAAGGCCGCCGCCAAGGCCTGTCACCTGGCGATGTACGACGACGGACACGGCAAGACCCACGGCCGGTTCACCATCCCCACCGCCGTCGAAGGCGCCCTGCTGCGCAAGATCCTGCTCGCGATCACCGCACCCAAGCACCAGCACGCCACCCACGGCGCGGGAGCCGAACGCCTCCCCACCCCCGAGGCCATGGGGCAGGCGCTGTGCGAGCTCATCACCCGCTACCCCACGAACAGGCTCCCGAAGAGCGGCGGCCTGCCCGCCACCCTCCTGGTCCTCATCGACGAAGACTCGCTGACGGGTCGTGTGGAGAAGGCCGGGGTGCTCGACACCGGGGAGGGGATCAGCCCCGGCGCGACCCGGCGGCTGCTGTGCGAGGCCGAGGTCATCCCCGTCGTCCTCGACGGCGACTCCCAGCCCCTCGACGTCGGACGTGGGCGGCGGCTGCACACCAAGGCCCAGCGCCACGCGATGGTCGTGCGCGACCGAGGCTGTCGCGCCGCAGGCTGCGACCGCACCCACACCCTCCAAGCCCACCACCAGATCGCATGGGCCCACGGCGGCCACACCAACCTCGACAACGCCGTCACGCTCTGCCACTGGCACCACCAACGCGCACACGACACGACCTACGAGACCACCTACCTGCCCAACGGCAACGTCACCTTCCACCGACGCCAATAGCCACCCGAACCATCGCTTCAAACGGTGACCACCACGGTCGACCACGACGAACCCGCAAGCCAACCAACCACCGCAACCACCTACGGGTGACCACAGACTGCGGCGACCCCGTTATCCGAAAACCAAGAACCGGTACCACCCACGCACCCGCAGGCCGCCCAGCCTCCGCCACCCCGCGCAGGCCATCAGGCGCCCGCGCGGTCAGGTGGTTTCGAGGCTCGCTCCGCTCGGGCGGGCGACGAGCCTCGGACCAACGTCCTCGCAGTCTCAGTGCTTGCAGATCAGCCCGCCGTCGACGACGACCTCGGTGCCGGTGACGAAGGACGCGTCGTCGGAGAGCAGGAACGCGACGACGGTGGCGATCTCGCGTGGCTGAGCCATCCGCTGCAGCGGGGTGGCCTGCTCGAACTCCGCCTTGATCTCGGGGATGTCGAGGGCGGGCTGCAGCATCGGGGTCACCACGAAGCCGGGGCAGACGGCGTTGACGCGGATGCCCTCGGGGCCGAGCTGGGCGGCCATCGACCGGGTCAGGCCGAGCATCCCTGCCTTCGAGGCGCAGTACGACGGGATCCACGGGTTGGCGGCGATGCCCTCGATCGAGGAGATGCCGACGATCGACGGGCCGGCGGCTCGGTCGAGGTGGGGGAGTGCTGCCTGCGAGAGCAGGGCGTGCGCCCGGAGGTTCACGTCGAGGACGGCGTCCCAGGACTCGGCGGTGAAGGCGCCGACCGGCTCCGGCGTCACCCGCCCGGCGGCGTGCACCAGCCCGGTGAGCCCGCCGAGCGCGTCCACCGCCTCGGCCACGGGCGCCTCGAGGTCGCCGGTGACGTCGACGACCTGGCCGTGGGCGCCGATCCGTGCGGCGACCTCGAGCGTGTCCGGGGCGAGGTCCCAGATCGCGACCTTCGCGCCGCGCTCGACCAGCACCTCGGCGGACGCCAGCCCGATGCCGGACGCGCCACCGGTGACGATGACCCGCTTGCCGTTCACAGGACGAACCGCGCCTTGATGCAGTCCGAACCACGTGCTCCGACAGCGGCGTACGCCGCCGCTGCGTCGTCGAGGTCGAACGTGTGCGTGAACAGGCCGCCGGTGTCGATGCGGCCGTGCTGCACGAGCGGGACCAGGGCCCCCCAGGTGCGGTGGACCGGAGCGGTGGTCATCCGCAGCGTGATGCTGCGGTAGACGCCCATCAGCGCGCCGAGCGGGTAGGGGTTCATGTCGTGCACCCCGATCAGCGAGACGGTGCCGCCGGCACGGACGACGTTGAAGGCGTCGTCGATCGTGGCGTCGATGGCGACCGCGTCGACCACCGAGTCGGCGCCCCGCCCGCCGGTCGCCGCCATGACCGCGTCGTGCAGCGGCCCGTCGACACTCACCGCGCCCCCCTTCGCCGCGAGGTCGCGACGGCCGGCGACCGGGTCGTAGGCGAGCACCTGCCCGGCACCCTGGAGCAGCGCTGAGCGCACCGCGCACTGACCGACCGCGCCGAGGCCGAGGACGACCACGGTGCCGCCCGGCGGGATGTCCGCGCGCTGCGCGCCGGCCCAGCCGGTGCCGAGGTTGTCGGTGAGCAGCAGCGCGGCCTCGTCGTCGACCCCGTCCGGGATGCGCAGCAGCTGGAAGTCGGCGGCGGGTACGGCGAGCAGCTCGCTCTGCCCGCCACCGAGCTCGCCGGACCCGAACACCTTCGGGCCCTGGACGCAGGTCACGGGGTCGCCGGTCGCACACCCGACACAGTCGCCGCAGCCCGCGACCGAGGCGACGAGCACGCGGTCGCCGGGACGGAAGCGGCGTACGTCGGCGCCGACCTCGACGACCTCGCCGATCACCTCGTGGCCGACGGCCACCGGGAAGAACGGGAGGTCGCCGTCGTAGAAGTGCAGGTCGGACCCGCAGATGGCGGCGGAGCTGACGCGGACCAGCGCGTCACCCGCGCCGGTGAGGGTCGGATCCGGGACGGTCTCGACGGAGATCTGGCCGGGCCCGGTGACGGTGACGGAGCGCATGGCGCACACCGTAGGGCTGTTTACACATTCTGAAAAGTGTGTACTTTACGGCGCATGCGCAACGTGCACGCCGGCCTGCCGTTCACGGCCGCCGAGTTCTCCGACGAGCAGCTGGCCGCCGCGCTGGAGGACCTGTCGGTCCCGGCGCTGCTGGTGTCCTGCGTGCACATGAGCCGGCCCGAGGACCGGGCCGCGATCCTCGCGAGCGAGCTGCGCCCCCAGGGGAGCTTCCTCAACGAGTACCAGGGCTTCCTGGACGCCGACGCCCAGGCGAGGGCCCGTGCCTTCGCCCTCGACGTGGTCCGTGACTGGCGCGACCGCGGCTGCCCCGAGCCGGAGCCCGTCTCGCCCGCGATGGTCAAGCAGCTGATGGAGTGGATCGTCGGGGCAGCGGTCGGCGACGAGTACGTGCCGCTGGTGCTCGAGGAGCTCGAGCTCGACGGTGCGGACGAGCGCGCGGGCGCCCCGGTCGCCGGCGCCGCGGACTACCCCGTGGTCATCATCGGCGCCGGGATGTCGGGCATCCTCGCCGCGATCCGGGTCTCCCAGGCCGGCTTCCCGTTCGTGATCGTCGAGAAGAACGCCGGCCCCGGCGGCACCTGGTGGGAGAACTCCTACCCCGGTGCGCGCGTGGACGTGGGCAGCCACTTCTACTGCTACAGCTTCGAGCCCGCCGACCACTGGACCGAGTTCTTCCCGCAGCAGCCGGAGGTGCAGGCGTACTTCCAGGGTGTCTTCGACAAGCACGGGCTGGGGGACCACACCCGCTTCTCCACCGAGGTCGTCGGCGCGACCTGGGACGAGGCGGCGGGGACCTGGTCGGTCGAGCTCGACACCGGCGAGTCCCTCGTCGCCCGGGCCGTGGTGGCGGCGGTCGGCCAGATGAACCGGCCGTTCGTGCCCGACGTCCCGGGCGGCTTCGACGGGCCGGCGTTCCACACCGCGCGGTGGGACCACGACGTCGACGTCACCGGCAAGCGGGTGGTGATGGTCGGGGCCGGCGCGACGGGCTTCCAGGTCGCGCCCGCGATCGCGGACCAGGTGAAGTCGCTGACCGTCCTCCAGCGCACCGCCCAGTGGATGTTCCCGAACCCCGGCTACCACGACCGGGTGGGTCCCGGCGTCGGGTGGGCGATCCGGCACCTGCCGTTCTACGGCCGCTGGTTCCGGTTCCTGATCTTCTGGCCGAGCTGCGACGCCGCGTTCGCCGCTGCGAAGGTGGACCCGGACTGGGAGCCCCAGGCGACCTCGGTCAGCGAGATCAACGACATCGTCCGCACGATGTTCTCCGAGTGGATCACCAGCCAGCTGCCCGACGACCCCGAGCTGGTCGCGAAGGTCGTGCCGGACTACCCGGCGACCGGCAAGCGCACGCTGCAGGACAACGGCAGCTGGCTGCAGACGCTCAGCAGGGACAACGTGACCCTGGTGCGCGCGGGCGTCGACCGGCTCGAGGCCGACGGCGTCGTCGACGACCAGGGGGAGCTCCACCCGGCCGACGTGGTCGTCTGGGCGACCGGGTTCCGGGTCAACGACTTCCTGCTGCCGCTGCGCATCATCGGGCGCGACGGCCAGGACCTGCGCGAGACGTGGGGGAGCGCGCCGCGCGCCCACCTCGGGGTGACGGTCAGCGGCTTCCCGAACCTCTTCCTGCTCTACGGCCCGAACACCAACCTGGCCAGCGGCGGCAGCATCATCTTCGCCTCGGAGTGCGAGGTCACGTTCATGGTCGAGTGCCTCCGGCTGCTCGCCGAGAGCGGCAGCGCGGCGATCGAGCCCACGCGTGCGGCGTACGACGACTGGTACGAGCGGGTCCAGGCCGAGGCGCAGACGATGGTGTGGGCGTCGCCGCACATCGAGCACAACTACTACAAGAACGCCGAGGGCGACGTGCACGGGATCAACCCGTTCCGGATCGTCGACTACTGGGGCTGGACCCGCCGCCCCGACCCGGCCGACTACCAGCTGTCGTGACCGCCCGGGACCGCTCGCGCGAGCGCATCCTCGACGCCGCCGAGGTCTGCCTGCGGCGCGACGGGATCCGGCGTACGACGGTGCAGGCGGTCGCCGACGAGGCCGGGCTGTCGCGGGTGTACGTCTACCGGTTCTTCCCGGACAAGTCGACGCTGGTGTCGGCGGCGCTGATCCGACGCGACGAGGCGTTCTGGGCGACCGCGAACGCGCGGGTGTCCGCAGCTGCGTCGTTCTCGGAGATGGTCGCCGAGGCCGTGGCGATGTCGAGCGAGTCCCCGCTCGGACCGCTGGCGCTCGCGCTGGCCGAGTCGGAGCCGCAGGAGTTCGCCGAGGTGATGGGCACCTTCGTCCACGAGGTCGTCCCCGGCCTGGCCGGCTTCTGGGTCGAGCAGCTGACGGCCGCGCAAGAACGCGGGTTGGTCCGCGCCGACCTCGACGTCGTCGCGGGCGCAGAGTGGGTGATCCGCATTGTCGTCTCGCTGGTCGGGGTCCCGGGCCGGGCCGTGGACATCACCGACCGTGCCTCGTTGGTCGCGCACCTCGACGCGTTCCTGAGCCCGGCGTTCGCCGATGCTTAGCCGTCTGGGGGCGGGTCGCTTCCACCCCGAGCTCCGCGCCGGCTCCCGGTTGCTGCCGCGTGCCGCGGTCAGCCCGCGGCTCGTTCCGCTGCTGCGCAAGGGGATCCAGCGGCTGCCTGCCGACCCCGACTTCGTCGAGAGCGCGGTCTCGCCGACCGCCGCGGTCCGGGTGTACCGCCCGGCGCACGCGCCGTCGCCGAGCCCGGCGCTCCTCTACATCCACGGTGGGGGGCTGCTCATCGGCAGCCCGTTGCAGGACGAGGCGGCGCTGCGGTCCATCGCCGACGAGCTCGGCGTCGTGGTCGCGACGGTCCGGTACCGCCTCGCTCCCGAGCACCGGTACCCCGCCGCACGCGACGACTGCTACGACGCACTGCGCTGGCTCGCGGACCAGCCCGGGGTCGATCCCACCCGGGTGGCGATCGGTGGCGGCAGCGCCGGGGGTGGGCTGGCGGCAGCGACCGCCCTGCACACGCGCGACCGTGGCGGGCCGGCCCTGTGCCTGCAGCTGCTCGTCTACCCGATGCTCGACGACCGCACCGCCGTCCGGCCCGACCCGGACAGCGCCTGTCGGCGGCTGTGGAGCAACGAGGCCAACCACTACGGCTGGTCCAGCTACCTCGGCCACCAGCCCGGCCTGCCCGGCGTCGACCCGACGGCGGCGCCGGCGCGGTGCGACGACTTCGCCGGACTTCCACCGGCCTGGATCGGCGTCGGCACCCTCGACCTCTTCCACGACGAGGCGCTCGCGTACGCCGCCCGGCTCCGGGCCGCGGGCGTCGCGTGCACGACCGGCGTCGTACCGGGCGCGTTCCACGGCTTCGACGCCTTCGCTGGCAAGCCCGTCGTCCGCGAGTTCCGGGCCAGCCAGGTGGCGGCGCTGCGGTCCGGGTTCGGGCTCGACTAGCGCCGCCGGATCCGCCAGCCCGCCCACGCGAAGGCGCCGAGCGGGATCGGCAGCCAGAACGAGAACAGCCGGTAGAGCAGCGTCGCGATGATCGCGGTCTCGGTGGGGACCCCGATCAGCGCGAGCATGCCGGTGAGGCCGACGTCGACGAAGCCGACGCCTCCGGGGGTGATCGGGATGATCGCGAGCGCCTGCGAGACGACGAACGCGAGCAGCACCTCCGACGGCCGCGCGTGCACGCCGAACGCGACCAGGGCAGCGACCAGGGAGGCGTAGTCGAACATCCGGCTCGCGGCCATCGCGAACACCGACCGCCACCAGCGGCCGCGGAACGCCTCGGCGATCCGCACGCGCTGGCCGAGCAGCCCGGCGGCGACCCCCGTCGGCGTGACCGAGCGGCGCACCCAGTGCAGCGTCCAGCCGATCCCGCGGCCGGCGACGTCGAGCACGCGCGGCCAGGTCAGGACGGTCACGCCGATCGTGACGATCACGGCGGCCAGGACCACCGAGACGACCAGGCCCAGCTGGAGCTGCTTGGCCGGCGGCGGCCCGATGAGCAGTGCCGGGATCGTCAGGATCGGCAGCAGGAACAGCACCGCGTTGTTGAGCAGCGCGATCGCGCCGAGCCCCGACGCGACCGACCGCGGCTCCTGGCCGTCGTCGATGAGGATCTTCGCCTGGATGACGCCCCCGGTCGCCCCTCCGCCCGGAAGGACCTTCGCGGCCGCGCTGCCGGCCAGCTGCGCGGTGGCCGTCGTACCCCACCCGGGCCGGTCGGGGGTGAGCGCGAGGCGGGTCAGCCACCACAGCGAGACGAGGCGCCCGACCTGGAGGAAGGCGAGCACGAAGAACCAGGGGACGTCGACCGTCGCGAGCTGCGGCCAGGACGCGAACATCGTCACCAGGCTCGGGGCCACGATGTAGAGGCCGATCGCGGTGATCGTCAGCCCGACCGCCCGTCCGCCCCACCGCTTGACCAGCGTGCGGTGCGAGCGTTCGGTCATGGCGCCACGCTCCCGGAGAGGTGGGGTGCCCGGGTTCACCCGTGGCGGGTGGTTCTCGACCAAAACGAGAACGTGTTCTAGTATCGGTCCTGTTCACTCAGTGACAGGAGATGTCGATGTCCCAGGCCGTTCTGGACGGAGTCCGTGACCTGCTTCCCGCAATCCGGGAGCGGGCTGACGAGGCCGAGCGACTGCGCGTGGTCCCGGAGGCGTCGATCAAGGAGCTGGAGGAGGTCGGATTCTTCCGGCTGCTCCAGCCTCGGCGGTTCGACGGCCACGAGTCCGACCCCGTCGACTTCTACACGGCGGTCCGCGACATCGCCGGCGCGTGCGGCTCGACCGGCTGGGTCTCCAGCGTCGTCGGCGTGCACCCGTGGCAGGTCGCGCTGTTCCCCGACGAGGCACAGCAGGCGGTGTGGGGCGCCGACACCAGCACCCGGCTGAGCTCGTCGTACGCCCCGACCGGCAAGGCCACCGTCACCGACGGCGGCTACATCCTGTCCGGCAAGTGGAGCTTCTCGTCCGGCTGCGACCACTGCTCGTGGGTCCTGCTCGGCGGCCTGGTCTTCAACGCCGACGGCAACGTCGTCGACTTCAAGACGTTCATGGTGCCGCGCGAGAACTACACGATCAACGACGTCTGGCACATGGTCGGCCTGTCCGGCACCGGCTCCAACGACATCGTGGTCGACGACGTGTTCGTGCCCGAGGCGTTCACGCTCAGCATGGGCGACACCGGGCGCTGCTTCGGCCCCGGCCAGGAGCAGAACACCTCCGACCTCTACAAGCTGCCATTCCACTCGATCTTCACCGGCACGATCACCACGCCGATCATCGGCATGGCCCAGGGCGCGTACGCCGAGCACGTCGACATGCAGCAGAAGCGCGTGCGCGCGGCGTACCTCGGCGAGAAGGCGTCGCTCGACCCCTTCGCCGCCGTCCGCATCGCCAAGGCATCGTCGGAGATCGACGCCGCCTGGGCGCTGCTGGTCGCCAACATCCGCGAGGAGCAGGCGCACGTCGCCAAGGGCGAGCAGATCCCGCTCGGCCTGCGTCTGCGGGTCCGCCGCGACCAGGTGCTCGGCACCCAGCGCGCGATCGACGCGATCGACTCGCTGTTCGAGGCGTCGGGCGGTCGCGCGCTCACCCAGGGCACGTACCTGCAGCGGGCGTGGCGCGACGCGCACGCCGGCCGGGTGCACGCCGCCAACGACCCGGAGCGGGCGCTGCAGATGTACGGCGCTCACGAGTTCGGGCACAAGGTCGACCCGGGGATGTACTGAGTGACGATCACCAAGGAATCGGTCCAGCGCTCGGCGAAGGCCGGCGAGATCACCCTCAACTACTACGAGGCCGGTGTCTCGACAAGCTCGACAACCGGTGAGGCCCTCGGGGGCGGCCTGCCGCTCGTCATGCTGCACGGCGGTGGGCCGGGAGCGTCGGCGTGGTCGAACTTCGGCAGTGCGCTGCCGAAGTTCGCCGCGTCGTTCCGGACCCTGCTGGTCGACCAGCCGGGCTTCGGCGGCTCGGACAAGCCGCCGGTGGTCGGCAACTACTACCGGCACTCGGCCGACCACGTGGTGAAGCTGCTCGACGAGCTCGGCATCGACCGCGTGCACCTGCTGGGCAACAGCCTCGGCGGCGGGACGGCGATGCGGTTCGCGCTGTCGTACCCCGACCGTGTCGGCCGGCTGGTGCTGATGGGTCCGGGTGGTCTGTCGCTGAACCTGTTCCACGCCGACCCCACCGAGGGCGTCAAGCGGCTGATGGACTTCGGCGCCAACCCGTCGCGCGAGGCGCTGCGGGCCTTCATCTCCACGATGGTCGTCAACCAGGACCTCGTCACCGACGAGCTGGTCGAGGAACGCTTCGCGGACGCCACGGCGCCCGGCGCCCAGGACGCGATGCGCTCGATGGGCATGTCGTTCTGGAACCCGGAGACCGCCGAGGACGGCATGCTCTGGCGCGAGGCGCACCAGCTGCGCAAGCACACGCTGCTGACGTGGGGCCGTGAGGACCGCGTGAACCCGCTCGACGGCGCGATGGTCGCCCTCAAGCTGATTCCCAAGGCGCAGCTGCATGTCTTCCCGAACTGTGGGCACTGGGCCCAGATCGAGGCGGCCGACGAGTTCGCCGAGATCACCACGGCCTTCCTCGCTCGGCACAAGGAGCGCGCATGACCATCGACGTGAAGAGCATGGGCTACGTCCGTGTGGCCAGCACCGACCTCTCGCAGTGGACGACGTTCGCGGGAAAGGTCCTCGGTCTCGCCGAGGGGCGCGGCCCGAACCCGGACCACCAGTACTGGCGGATCGACCAGGTCTCCGCCCGGCTCGTCGTGTTCCCCTCCGACGTCGACCAGCTCGAGTGCGTCGGTTGGGAGCTCGCCGACCACCGCGCGCTGCAGGAGGCGCGCGAGCACCTCGCGAAGGCCGGCGTGGACTTCCAGGAGGGCACCAAGGAGGAGCTCGCCGAGCGTCGGGTGCAGGAGCTGGTCCGCTTCAGTGACCCGTGGGACAACGTCTTCGAGCTGTTCCACGGCATCACCTACGAGTCGCGGCCCGTGGTGACGCCGTACGCCGCGAACTTCGTGACCGGGGACCAGGGGATGGGCCACATCGTGCTGCCGGTCCTCGACGACGTCGAGGCGCTGCGGTTCTACACCGATGTGCTCGGCTTCCGGTTGCGCGACTCGATGAGCATGCCGGGGGAGTTCGTCGGGAAGGAGCCCGGCTCGAAGGTCTGGCTGCGGTTCCTCGGCGTGAACCCGCGGCACCACTCGCTGGCGTTCCTGCCGATGCCGAACCCGTCCAAGTGCGTGCACATCATGCTCGAGGTCGACGAGCTCGACCACGTGGGCCGCGCGCTGGAGCGGGTGCGCAAGCACGGCGCGCCGCTGTCGGCGACGCTCGGCCGGCACATGAACGACGAGATGATCTCGTTCTACGTGAAGTCGCCCGGCGGCTTCGACGTCGAGTTCGGGACCGACGGCCTCACCGTCGACGACGGGCGCTGGGTCGCCCGGGAGTCGACGGCGGTGTCGTACTGGGGTCACGACTTCGGCGGCGGCCGGTGAAAGACTGATCCCATGACCTCGGACATTCCGGAGGGGATGAACCCGGACGCCCGGGAGACCTGGCCGAGCCCGGAGCTGATCAGCTCCTGGCTGGGCGACCAGGACATCGACTTCGAGCTGCGACCCGGCGAGGACATCGTCGTCCACGACGACCCGGAGCACGTCGCCGCCGCGCGCCGGTTCCGCGACGTGCTGGGGCAGTTCGCCTCGGGCGTCACCGTGGTGACGGGCATGAGCAACGACGCGCCGGTCGGCCTGACCTGCCAGTCGTTCTCCAGCGTGTCGCTGGACCCGCCGCTGGTGCTGTTCATCCCGGCCAAGACCTCGCGGGCCTGGCCGCTGATCCAGCGCTCCGGCCGGTTCTGCGTCAACTTCCTCGGCGCCGACCAGGCCGAGCTGTCGAACACGATGGCCAGCCGCGGCACCGACAAGTTCGCAGACGTGAAGTGGACCCCGGCGCCGACGACCGGCTCACCGGTCCTCGACGGCGTGCTCGCGCACGTCGACTGCACGATCCACCAGGTGCACGAGGCCGGCGACCACTACGTCGTCATCGGTCGGGTCGCCGAGCTGGCCGTCCACGACGACGCCGCGGCCGAGCCGCTGCTGTTCTACGCGGGCCAGTACCGCACGACCGACCCGCGCTGACCCCGCTCCGAAATGCGTTCGACCCACCCGATTCCGTTCGGGTGGGTCGAAGAGGTTCAGAGGTCAGACGCGAATACGGGTCTGGTTCGCGGTCGACGTCGGCCATTCCTCGGCCGCGGTGGCGTCCTCAGTGAGGGTGTCGACGTCCTGGTCCTGAAAGGTCTCGTTGGCATCCACGTAGGTGAGCCTAGGCGTCAGGTGGGCCCGACTCGCGGCGCGGCGGCGTGAGGTTCGTCTCAGCTGGCGGGGAGCCGGTCCTGGTCGTCCTTGGCGAAGCCGGTCCACGTCGTACGGCGGGGGTTCGCGACCGAGCGCGGGAACCCGTCCAGATCATCGGTGTCGTCGAGAAGTGCATCTGCGGCGATGGCGAAGGTGGTCATGCTCCGAACATAGGAGTGACGTGTGTGACGGGCGAGGTTTCGGGCGAAATCCGCGTGGAAACCGCTGATCGGTCCAGAGCGATCGGTAACGGCTCGTCCACGAAACGTCCACAAGCCTTCCCACACAAGGGATTCGAGCGCTACGGCGCCCACTCGCGGCCGAACCAGCGCCGCACCCTGTCCGCCCCGAACGCCACCTTGTCGGCCGCCAGGTCCCGGCTCGGGCCCTCAAGGGCCCCGGTGGGCGCCTGGCCGCTCAGGAACGTGACGTCGACCTTGCCGACCTCGCCGCCGCCGAACTCGAGGTAGCAGGTCCCGTGGCCGTCGTACGACGCCGCCGTACCGCCGCGAGCTCGGGCGATCAGCTGCTCGGCCACCACCGCCGCCTGGCCCTCGGCGAACACCCCGGCCTTGGGGGTCCCGACGCTGGTGACGTCGCCGACGGCGTACACGTCCTCGTAGCGGGTGCGGAGGGTCGCCGGGTCCACCGGGATCCATCCGTCCTCGGTGAGGCCGGCGTCGACCACGACCGCGGGCGCCCGGTGCACGGGGACGCCGAGGAAGAGGTCGAACGGCAGCTCGGACCCGTCCGCGAGCACCGCCTTGCCGGCCTCGAGCGAGCGCACCATCGCGCCGGGATGCCAGGAGATGCCGCGCTCGGCGAAGGCGGCCAGGAGCGCCGACGACGCGCTGGGGGATGGCGGGATCGGGACGCCGAGGGGCATCACCAGCGACACCGTCGAGGTGTCCAGGAGGCCGCGCGAGGCGAGCAGGTCGTGCACCAGCAGCGCGGTCTCGCTCGGCGCCGGCGGGCACTTGAACGGCGTGGAGGTCACGGCGACCACGACATTCCCGCCCGGGAACTCCGCCAGGACGTCGCACAGCGCGAACGCGCCGTCGACGGTGTAGAACTCGTGGCCGTGCTCGACCAGGCCGGGCGTGGCGCCCGGGTGCAGGTCGGCGCCGAGCGCCACGACCAGCACGTCGCCCTCGAGCGGTCCGGCGTCGGTCTCCACCCGGCGGGCGACCGGGTCGATCGCGCGCACCGTCGTCTGCACGAACGTCACGCCCGGCGGCGCGAGGTCGGCGTACCGGTGCAGGACGTGGTCGGCGCTCGCGCGGCCGAACATCACGTCGAGCTTGGAGAAGCCGAAGACGAAGCCCTCTGACTTGTCGATCAGCACGACCTCGGCCTCGGACCCGAGGGCCTCGTCGAGGGTCGTGGCCAGCTCGAGCCCGCCGAAGCCGGCACCCAGGATCAGCACGCGCATGGGCGCCAACGTAGTGGCTAGGGGCCGTGCGGGGGAGGTGGTTCGTCGACGTTCACGGTCGGGACACCCCCGCCGACGCGCGCGATCACCGCGAGCGACGGCTCCCGGCCGGGGTTGCTCTCCCGGTGGACGGTGTACGACGGCACGTGCACGTAGTCGCCGGCGACCGCGTCGAGGTAGCCCTCGTGGCCCTCGAACTCGAGCCGGAGCACGCCGCGGACGACGTACAGGCTGGACTCGTTCCTGTCGTGGTGGTGCCAGCCCGAGGTGAGGCCGGGCGCGGTCTCGACCTGGCCGGACCACAGCAGCGGCAGCTCGAAGGCCAGCCGGCGCTGCATGCCCGAGGTCGGGTCCGCGGTGGTCAGGTCGGCCGGCGTGAGCACGCGCAGCGGTCGGGGGAGCTCGAGACCCATGGCCTCAGAGTGCCACGCGCGCCCGGTGCTCGCGGGGGCTGTCGAACAGCTGGGACAGCGCGTGCGCGCGCTTGAACACGAGCTGTGCGTCGTGCTCCCAGGTGATCGCGATGCCGCCGTGCAGCTGCACGGCCTCGCCGGCGATGTGCGAGAGCGCGTCGCAGCAGTAGGACTTCGCGACGTGGGCGAGCCGCTCGGCGTCGTCGGCGTGCGTGGCGACGGCGTACGACGCCGCCCACGACGCGGTGCGCGACATCTCGAGGAGCACCAGCATGTCGGCCATCCGGTGCTTGAGCGCCTGGAACGAGCCGATCGGCCGCCCGAACTGCACCCGCTCCTGCGAGTACGACACGGTCATGTCCAGCGCGCGCTCGGCGCAGCCGACCGCGAGAGCGGCGACGCCGACGGCGCCGACCAGCCTGGCCCGGTCGCGGGCCTTCGTGGCATCGCCGATCGGGTTCGTCGAACCGCCGGTCACCGTGGCGAGCCGGACCGTCTGGTCCATGGTCGGGACCCAGGCCCGGTCCGCGTCCTGGAGCTCGACGAGTCCGTCGTCCGTCGCGGCCACGAGCACGGTCGCGACGTCGCCGTCGAGCACGGGGCCGCTGCCGTCGACGAACGCCGCGACCTCGCCCTCGGCGATCCGGGGGAGCAGGCGCTGCTTGGCGTCCTCGTCCGCGCCGGCGAGCAGCGCCTCCGAGGTCACCAGCGATGACAGCAGCGGCGACGGCGCGAGCGAGCGGCCGACCTCCTCGAGCGCGACCAGCGACTCGAACAGCGAGAACCCGGCGCCGCCGTACTCCTCGGGGATCCCGAGCGCCGGCACGCCGATCTGCTCGCAGAGCGTCTGCCAGAGCGTCTGGTCGTACTGCTCCACGCGCGCGTCGGCGCGCTTGCCCAGCAGCGAGCGGACCGTCGAGGCCAGCTCGCGCTGCTCCTCGGTGAGCGCGAAGTCCATCAGACCAGACCTTCCAGCACCTGCTGGCGGTGGTAGGCCGGCGTGCCCCACGCGGTCACCAGGGCGCGGACCTTGGTGAGCCAGATGCTCAGGTCGAACTCCTGGGTGTAGCCGATCGCGCCGTGCACCTGCAGGCCCGTGCGGGAGGAGCGGTACGCCGCGTCCGCGCACGCGATCTTGGCGGCCGACACCGGGACCTCGCCGAGGGCGGCGCCGAGCACCAGCGGACGGGCGAAGTCGAGCGCGATGCGCACGTCGGCGAGCTGGTGCTTGATCGCCTGGTACGACCCGATCT
Source organism: Nocardioides sp. SR21 (assembly GCF_022761125.1). Taxonomy (GTDB): domain Bacteria; phylum Actinomycetota; class Actinomycetes; order Propionibacteriales; family Nocardioidaceae; genus Nocardioides. The sequence goes on from NZ_JAKWJR010000003.1 coordinate 112,428, forward strand.
CGCGGCCGAACTGCCGGCGCTGCTTCACGTACGTGACCGAGTCGGTGAGGATCCGCTCGCCGGCCCCGAGCAGCTGGGCCGACGTCGCGAGGACGGCCCGGTCGAAGGCGGCCTCGTCGGTCGCGCCCTCGCCGGTGACGCGGAACAGGCGCCGGGCGCGGTCGACCGACCCGACCGGATCCCCGACCTCGGCGGCCCGTGCGCTGCCGGCGTACACCTCGTCGGCGACGTCGGCGTCGAGCGCGTACGGCACGTGGGGCGGGAGGGCGACCGTGGCGATGCCGTCCGCGCGGCCGAGGTAGGCGACCGACTCGACCCACGGGCCCGGGACCGCGTGGTAGCCGAGCCGCTCGAACGCGAGCACCAGGAACACCGGCTCGTCGGCCAGCGAGGTCACGCCCATCTCGGCGAGCCGGCCCCACAGCTTCAGGCCCGGCTCGTGGTCACCGTCGGCCCAGGCCCGGGCGACGGCGACGGTGTCGGCGTTGGCCAGCAGGGAGTCCAGGGCGCCCGCGAAGTCCAGCTGGTCGCCGTCGAGGACGAACTTCACTTGCGGACCTCCCGAGGCAGGCCGAGGATCCGCTCGGCGACGATGTTGCGCTGGATCTCGTTGGTGCCGGCGTAGATCGGGCCCGACAGCGCGAACGTGTAGCCGTCGAGCCAGCGCGACTCGACCTCGGCCTCCGGGCCGAGCAGGTCGAGCGCGGTCTCGTGCAGCGCGATGTCGAGCTCGGACCAGAACACCTTGTTCACCGAGCCTGCAGCACCGATGTCGCCACCGCCGGCGAGCTTGGTGACGGTGCCCCATGTGTAGAGCCGGTAGGCCTGCGCCTTGATCCAGGCGTCCACGACCCCGTCGGCGTCGGCGCCGGTGGTCGAGCCCGTCGAGACCCGTTCGCGGTACAGGTCGACCAGCCGGTCGGCGGCCGCGCAGAACCGGCCCGGGGAGCGCAGCGACAGGCCGCGCTCGTTGCCGGCGGTCGACATCGCGACCCGCCAGCCGTCGCCGGGATCGCCGAGCACGTCGGCGTCCGGGACGAACACGTCGTCGAAGAACACCTCCGCGAAGCCCGCCTCGCCGTCGAGCTGGGCGATCGGCCGCACGGTCACGCCCTCGGCGTCGAGCGGGAACAGGAAGTAGGTGAGCCCGTTGTGCCGCTCGGCCTCCGGGTCTGACCGGAAGAGTCCGAATCCCCAGTGCGCGTACGTCGCGCGCGAGGACCAGGTCTTCTGGCCGTTCAGGACCCAGCCGCCGCGCTCGTCGTCGCGGGCGGCGGTGGACCGCAGCGAGGCGAGGTCGGAGCCGGCCTCCGGCTCGGACCAGCACTGTGCCCAGATCTTCTCGCCGGTGGCCATCGACGGCAGGAACCGGTCCTGCTGCTCCTTGGTGCCGTGGTCGAAGAGGATCGGCGACAGCAGGAAGATGCCGTTCTGGCTGACCCGCCCGGGCGCCCCGGCGCGGTAGTACTCCTCCTCGAAGATCACCCACTCGACGAGCGAGGCGCCGCGCCCGTGGTACTCCTCGGGCCACGAGACGACCGCCCACCTGGCGTCGGCGAGCCGCTGCTCCCACTCCTGGTGGGCGACGAAGCCGTCGGCGGTGTCCATCGAGGGCAGCGGCTCGCTCGGCACGTTGGCCGCCAGCCACGCGCGTGCCTCGTCGCGGAACGCGCTCTCGCTCTCAGTCAGGTCGAGATCCACTTAACCCCTCAGCTCTGTCTTCAACACCTTGCCGGACAGGTTCCGCGGCAGCGCGTCGACCAGCTCGACGTACCTCGGCACCTTGAAGTTCGCGAGTCGCTCCTTGGCGAAGGCGATGACGTCGTCGGCGGTGGTCGAGCTCGCCGAGACCACGACGAACGCCTTGCCCACCTCGCCCATCCGCTCGTCGGGCACGCCGACGACCGCGACGTCGGCGACGCCGTCCAGGCGGGCCAGCGCCTGCTCGACCTCGGCCGGGTACACGTTGAACCCGCCGGAGATGTACATGTCCTTGAGTCGATCGGTGATCGAGAGGTTGCCGTCCTCGTCGAGCACGCCGATGTCGCCGGTGTGGAGCCAGCCGTCGTCGTCGATCGCCTCGGCGGTGGCAGCCGGGTCGTCGAGGTAGCCGAGCATCACGTAGTCGCCGCGCACGAGCAGCTCGCCGCCCTCGGCGATCCGCGTCTCCATGCCGGGGATCGCGCGGCCGCAGGTGGTCGCGACGGTCTCGGCCGAGTCGCCCTCGCGGCACATCGTGACCACGACCGCCTCGGTCATGCCGAACGCCGTCACGACCTGGTCGATCTTCAGCTCGTCGCGCATCCGCTCGATCAGCACCACAGGTACGACGGCCGCGCCGGTGACCGCGAGCCGCAACGACGAGAGGTCGCGCTCGGCCCGGCCGGGCGCGTTGAGCAGCGAGGTGAAGATCGTCGGCGCACCGGGGAGCACGGTGATCCGCTCGTCCTCGATGAGGCGCATCGTCGCGTCGAGGTCGAACGTCGCGACCGGGTACAGCGTCGCGCCGGTGAGCAGGCCAACGACGATGCCGATCTTGTAGCCGAACGAGTGGAAGAACGGGTTCACCACGAGGTACCGGTCGTCCTGTCGCACCCCGCCGAGCTCGGCCCAGGCGCGGGCGACGCCGATCGTCTGCCGGTGGGCGCTCATCGCGCCCTTGGAACGGCCGGTGGTGCCCGACGTGAAGAGGATGTCGGCCACGTCGTCGGGGGAGAGGTCCGCCGGTGCCGCCGGACCGGGGTCGCGGGACACGAGGTCCTGGAGGGTGACGACCTGCTCGGTCACGCCTGCGTCCGCCAGCTCGCGCACCTGGTCGCGTCCGAGGAACCCGTCGTGCACCACGACGACCTTCGCGTCGGTGCGCTCGACGACGTCGGCGACCTCGGTCCCGACGTAGCGCGAGTTGACCGGCACCAGCACGCCGCCGGCGTACGACACCGCGAGGGCGGCGACCGCCCAGTCGATGCTGTTCGGCCCCCAGATCACGACGCGGTCGCCGGGGCTCAGCCCGTACGCCGCGCTGGTGCGCTCGACGAGGCGCAGGAGGTCCGTGTAGGAGACCGTGCGCGGGCCTTCGATGTACGCCGGGTGGTCGCCGAAACGCTCCGCGGCGTCGCGGAGCAGGGCGGGCAGCGTCTCCAAACCAAGCATTTGCTTGGTACAGTACCACCCGTGGACCTGAACTACTCCGAGGAGGACCAGGCTTTTCGCGCCGAGGTGCGGGCCTGGCTCGAGGAGCACCTGACCGGCGACTGGCTCGCCCTGCGCGGGCTGGGCGGCCCGGGTCGCGACCACGAGGCGCACGAGGAACGGGTCGCGTGGAACCGGCTGCTCGCCGAGCACGGGTGGACCTGCCTGGGCTGGCCGACGGAGCACGGCGGCCGCGGCCTGAGCCTGGTGCAGCAGGTGATCTTCCACGAGGAGTACGCCCGCGCGGACGCACCGGTGCGCGTCAACCACCTCGGCGAGGAGCTGCTCGGCCCGACGCTGATCGCCTTCGGCTCCGAGGAGCAGAAGCGGCGGTTCCTGCCGAAGATCGTCGCGGTCGAGGAGCTCTGGGCGCAGGGCTACTCCGAGCCGAACGCCGGCTCCGACCTGGCCAACGTGCAGACCAAGGCCCGTCTCGAGGGCTCTGCCGACGACGGGGAGTGGGTGATCGACGGCCAGAAGGTGTGGACGTCGAACGCGCACGAGAGTCAGTGGGTGTTCGTGGTCGCGCGGACCGAGCCCGGCTCCGAGCGGCACCGCGGGCTGTCCTTCCTGCTGGTCCCGATCGACCAGGACGGCGTGGAGGTCCGGCCGATCGAGCAGCTCACCGGCGGCTCCGAGTTCAACGAGGTCTTCTTCACCGGTGCCCGAACGGCCGCCGACCTGGTGGTGGGCGAGCCCGGTGACGGCTGGAAGGTCGCGATGGCGCTGCTCGGCTTCGAGCGCGGCGTGTCCGTGCTCGGCCAGGTGGTCGGCTTCGTCCGCGAGCTGGACGCGCTGCTCGACGTCGCCAAGCAGAACGGCGCGATCGAGGACCCGGTCGTGCGCGACCGGCTGGCCTCGCTCGCCGTCGAGCTCGACGTGATCCGCTTCCAGGCGCTCCGCGGGCTGTCCTCCGACGACCCCGGCCAGGACTCGATCTTCAAGCTGGTGTGGGCGAACTGGCACAAGCGGCTCGGTGAGGTGGCGATGGACGTCGTCGGCGCCGACGGCCTCACCGCAGGAGCGCCGTACGACCTGGACCGCTGGCAGCGGCTCTTCCTGTTCTCGCGTGCCGACACGATCTACGGCGGCAGCGACGAGGTGCAGCGCAACATCCTCGCCGAGCGTGTGCTCGGCCTTCCCCGAGAGGCACGCGGATGACCGCCCCCGACTACGTTCCTGGACACAACCTGCTCGCCGGCAAGGTCGTCGCGGTCACCGCGGGTGCCGGCGCCGGCATCGGCGCGTCCGTCGTACGACGCGCGCTCGAGGAGGGCGCGAAGGCCGTCGTCTTCAGCGACACCCACGAGCGCCGGCTCGCGGAGGCGGAGGCGACGCTGAGCGCGGAGTTCGGCGCGGATCGCGTGCGCCAGCTGGTCTGCGACGTCACCGACGAGGCGCAGGTGACGGCGTTCCTGGACGTGGCCGACGAGCTCGGCGGCGCGGACATCGTGATCAACAACGCCGGGCTGGGCGGCACGGCGAGCATCCTCGAGATGACCGACGAGCAGTGGTCGAAGGTCCTCGACATCACGCTGACCGGCACGTTCCGCTGTATCCGCGCGGCCGGCAACCGGATGGTCGCCGCGGGCAAGAAGGGCGTGATCGTCAACAACGCCTCGGTGATCGGGTGGCGGGCGCAGGAGGGCCAGGCGCACTACGCCGCGGCCAAGGCCGGCGTGATGGCGTTGACCCGGTCGGCCGCGATGGACCTGGCGCCGCACGGGATCCGCGTCAACGCGGTCTCCCCGAGCCTGGCGATGCACCCGTTCCTCGCCAAGGTGACGTCCGACGACCTGCTCGCCGAGCTGACCGACCGCGAGGCGTTCAAGCGCGCGGCGGAGCCGTGGGAGGTGGCGAACGTGATGGTGTTCCTCGCCAGCGACTACGCGTCGTACATGACCGGGGAGGTCGTCGCAGTGAGCAGTCAGCATGCCTAGGCGGGACGACCTGCTGGAGATCGCAGCAGAGCTCTTCGCCGAGAAGGGCTTCAAGAACACCACGGTCCGCGACATCGCGGACGCGGCCGGGATCCTGTCGGGCAGCCTCTACCACCACTTCGACTCCAAGGAGTCGATGGTCGACGAGATCCTGCGGACGTTCCAGGAGGAGCTGTTCGCGGCGTACGACGAGGTGATCGCCAGCAAGGACGACGCGCGCACCAAGATCGAGCGTGCGGTGCGGCTGTCGTTCGAGGCGATCGACCAGCACCGCTACGAGGTCGCGATCTTCCAGAACGACGCGGACCACCTCGGCGGCTTCGAGCGGTTCGGCTACCTGGCCGAGCGCAACGCCCAGTCCCGCGAGGTCTGGATGACGCTGCTCAACGAGGGCGTGAAGACCGGCGCCCTGCGCAAGGACCTGAACGTCGAGCTCACCTACCGCTTCATCCGCGACACCGTCTGGGTCGCGGTGCGGTGGTACCGCCCCGGCGGCGAGCTCAGCCACACCGAGGTGGCGGACCAGTACCTCACCATTCTTCTCGATGGGATCGCACAGTGAACGAGCGAAGCGAGCGAACAATCCAGGACAGCCGGACGTGTGTCTCGTGCGCGCACGGAGCGAAGCGAGTACGCGCATGAGTGAGGCCTTCATCGTCGACGCCGTCCGGACGCCGGTCGGCAAGCGCGGGGGAGCGCTCGCGGGCGTCCACTCTGCCGACCTCGCCGCGCACACGCTGGCCGCGCTGATGCGGCGTACCGGCGTGGACCCGGGCGCCGTCGACGACGTGATCCTGGGCTGCTGCGACACCATCGGCTCGCAGGCCGGGGACGTCGCGCGCACGGCGTGGCTGGTCGCGGGGCTGCCGGACCACGTGCCGGGCGTGACCATCGACCGCCAGTGCGGCTCGTCGCAGCAGGCCGTGCACTTCGCCGCGCAGGGCGTGCTGTCCGGCACGCAGGACCTCGTGGTCGCCGGCGGCGTGCAGAACATGAGCGCGATCCCGATCTCGGCCGCGATGATCGTCGGGCAGCAGTACGGCTTCTCGACGCCGTTCGCGGAGTCGCCGGGCTGGCAGGCGCGGTACGGCGACCAGGAGGTCAGCCAGTTCCGCTCCGCCGAGATGATCGCGGAGAAGTGGGACCTGTCGCGCGAGGAGATGGAGGAGTTCGCGCTCGCCTCGCACGAGCGGGCGCGCACGGCCATCGCCGAGGGGCGCTTCACGAACGAGATCGAGGCCTTCGAGGACTTCGACACCGACCAGTGCCCGCGCGAGACCACGCTCGAGAAGATGGCCGGCCTCGAGCCGCTCGCACCCGGCGGCCGGATCACCGCCGCGATGGCCTCGCAGATCTGCGACGGCTCGGCCGCGATCCTGCTCGCCTCCGAGCGCGCGGTCGCGGAGCACGGCCTCACCCCGCGAGCGCGGATCCACCACCTGTCGGTGCGGGGGGACGACCCGGTCTGGATGCTGACCGGCCCGATCCGGGCGACCAAGCACGCGCTCGACAGGACCGGCCTGTCGGTCGAGGACATCGACCTGTTCGAGTGCAACGAGGCGTTCGCCCCGGTGGTGCTCGCCTGGATGCGCGAGATCGGCGTACCCCACGACAAGGTCAACGTGAACGGTGGCGGCATCGCCCTCGGACACCCGATCGGTGCTACCGGCGCGCGGCTGATGACCACGATGCTCAACGAGCTCGAGCGCACCGGTGGTCGCTACGGCCTGCAGACGATGTGCGAGGGCGGCGGTCAGGCCAACGTCACGGTCATCGAGCGTCTGTAGGCCCGAGGAGCCGTTCGGCCCGAGCGAGGAGCACGCGGGCGTCGCCCAGGCGCGCCGCGGCGACGGACGGCGTGGCGGGTGCGAGGACGATGTCGGCCTCGATCCGCAGCAGCCTGACGCCGAGAAGGCGTGCCCGGACGTTGGCGTGGACGATCGCGCCGGTCCCGAGCGACTCCGACTCGCCGGCGCCGTCCGCGCCGGCCCGCATCATGACGCTCGCATCTCCTTGCCTCGCAGGGACGAGACCACGGCGCTCGCCGCCGTCACCACCCCCATCACGGCGAGGGCGGTGACGCCGGAGGCCACCACCGTCCTCACGTCCAGGTGATCGGACTTGCTGACCACGGGCACGGGCGCGCTCTTTCCCAGCAGCTTCATGATCCCTGTCCCTTCTTCGTCCTCGGTGCCGTTCTCGCGGTGGACCGCTTCGGGGTCGCCTTCTTCGCAGCGGTCTTCTTCGCAGCGGTCTTCTTCGCAGCGGTCTTCTTCGGGGCGGCCTTCGTCGCAGTCGCCCTCTTCGGGGCAGCCTTCTTCGGGGCGGCCGTCTTCGTGGCGCGGTTCTCCCGAGATCGCGCCTGCGTGATCGCCGAGACCAGCTGGTCGTGCCGCATCCGCGAGCGCCCCTCGATACCGAGACCCGCCGCGATCGGCTGCAGCTCGGCGATGGTCCGCTGGCTCATCGGCCCGGCGACACTGGTGACGTCGGCGCTCGTCTCGAGCGCGGCGGTCGTGGCGGCGGCGTTGTGGCGCAGCTCCTGGGCGGAGCGGACCTGGTCGTCGGCCTCGGTGGCCTGGTGCTCGGCGCGCGCGGCGAGCTCCTCCGCGGCCTGGTGCGCCCGACGGGCCGCCTCCATCGCCGACTCTGCCGCCTCGTCGGACATCTGGCGAGCGGCAGCCATCTGCTCCTCCGCGGCCGCGATGTCCTCGCGTGCCTCCTCCTGCGCGGCCAGGGCCTGGGCCTCGACATCGCGCCGTTGGGCGGCGAGCTCCTCCTCGAGAGCGCGCAGCTTCTTGCCCTCGTCCTCCTCCGCCGCCTCGCGGTCTGCCGCGACCGCCTCGTCGGCGCGGCGGCGCGACTCCGCGACGCGCGCCTCGACGGCCGCGTCCCGTTCTCGAGCCGCTTCGGCGAGGCGTTGCCGGTGCTGCTGCTCCACCGCGCTGGCCCGTTCGGCGAGCTCGTGCGCCCGCTGGGCCTTGCGGACCGCCTCCTGCTCGGCGGCCCGCGCGCGTTCGACCGCCGCGCGCGCCTCCTCGAGCCGGCCGTCGACGCGGTCGCCGTTCTGCAGGGTCTTCCGTGCCCCCGCGGTCACCGCCTCCACGGGTGGTGCGAGTGTCTTCGATGCCACCCAGGCTGCATTCCTGGGCAGGTCGACCACTCCCGTCTTGGTCTTCTCCGCCAGCCAGGCGGCAGGATTCCACGCCACGTCGAGCTCCCTCCCGGATCTCTTTGCGTCCCCGGTCTCTCTCCCTACGCCGGGGGTACCCGCTCTGTGACGTGGCTAACAGGCGGGCTCGATCAGTTGAGCATCCGCATGGTCGGCGGGACCCCACCGCCCCGGTGCACGTCCTCGACCAGCTCCTGGAGCGCCGTCAGGGCGACGTTCTGCGACATCGGCCCGTAGGAGAGCCGCGCGACACCGAGCTCCTGCAGACGGGCGAGGGACGGTACGCCCGGGATGCCGATCATGGTGAGCCGCTGCGGACCGTAGGCGTCGACGAGCGTCGACACCTGGTCCTCGTCGAGGCGGGCGGGCACGAAGACGACGGGCGCGCCGGCGTCGAGGAACGCCTTGCCGCGCGTCACGGCGTCCGCGAGGACCTCCGCCTGGTCGCGGTCGCGGCCCCTCACGAAGGCGTCCGTGCGGGCGTTGAGGACGAAGTCGACGCCCTCCTGCTCGGCGACCTTCATGATCTTCTCGACGTTGGCCGCGGCCTCGGCCAGCGGGCGCATCTGGTCCTCGATGTTGGCGCCGACGATGCCGAGCCCGATCGCGCGGCGGACGGTCTCGGCGGGGTCGCCGTACCCGCCCTCGAGGTCGGCGGTCACGGGCAGGTCGGTCGACGCCGCGATCCGGGCGGCTGCCTCGAGCATCAGGTCGACGGGGATCTGCTCGCCGTCCTCGTAGCCGTACGACGCCGCGATCGAGTGGCTCGCGGTCGCCAGCGCCGTGGTGCCGTCGACGGCCGCGACGACCTTCGCGCTGATGACGTCCCAGACGTTGACCACGGTGAGCAGGTCGGGCGCCTGGTGCAGCTGCAGGAGGGTGGATGCCTTGTTCTGGGTGCTGGAGTCGGCCATGTCGGCCACGGTACTCAGCGGAAGGTGAGCCACAGCCCGACGAACGTCGGTACCACGCCGATCAGCAGCCAGGGCGAGAGCATCTTGAACTGGTGGATCGCGCGGAACACCGCGACCGCGATGACCCCGAAGGCGCCGGCCAGGATGTTGAGGCCGATCTGTGCGTCGGTGCGGGAGTCGTCGACGTACATCGCCGCGATCACCAGGCCGAAGGCCAGGTGCACGATCGTGGTGGCGGCGAGCACGGAGAGCACCCACTTCTGCACCGGCTCGAGGTGCATCGAACCGCTCGCGCGCGACTTCACCTCGCGGCGCGGGTTCGCGGGGTCCATCAGGTGACGGGGACGCTTCTTCGCCTGGGGCTCGGACACGCCCCCATCCTCTCAGGCGGCGGCTGGGACCCGACGGCGGGCGAACACCAGCGAGCAGAACAGCACGAGGTACGCCACGATCGCGGCCAGTGCGGCGCCGAGTGCGATGCCGAAGCTGAGGTCGTAGAGGTCGTCGGAGTAGCCGAAGAGCTGCGTCAGCAGCGAGAGCTGGCTGTCCTCGGTGTCACCGAAGTCCGGCATGAACGCGCCGAACGCGAAGAGCGCCAGCCAGGTGATCATCTGCGCCCAGGCCTGGAACGTCGTGAGCGCCCGGGGGCGCCCGTCCTGGGTGTACGCCAGGATCGTGCTGATCAGGAGCGCGATCAGCACCACCGGCACGACCGAGAACAGGAACACCAGCAGGAACCAGCCGCCCACGCCGAACACGATGCGGCCCATCCAGACCCACACGAGCAGGAACAGGTTGACGGGGATCATCCAGAGGAGAACGGCGCGGCCCACGGCCGCACACTAGGGCTCCAGCCACCAGGGGCTCGTGTAGGCCACGCCGAAGTCGTTGCCGGGGTGGCCCTCTGGTCCAGACGTCCCGTTGCGCTGCGAGGGGTCGGCGATCCGCACGAGGAACCAGTCGCCGTCGGCGACGTCGACCGGCACGTCGAAGGTCACGAGCGGCCCGACCTGGAACTCCTCGACATGTGCGACCGTCGGGGCGCCCGAGCCGGAGCGCAGCACCTGCGCGGTCAGCGGGCGGCCCACCCAGTCGTCGTCCCTGGCCAGGTCCAGCCGGATGCGGACGACGCCGCGCTCGATCGGCAGGGTCGAGCCCATCCGGCGCGGGCGGCCGTCGTACGGCGTCGCGGTGGCGTCCACGCGCAGGCCGGAGGTGCGGGTCGCGAAGAACCGCCGGGCCCGCATCGCCTGCTTCACCCCGCGTCGCGTGTGCTGCTCCACCCAGAGGCCCGTGCGGCCCTTGCCCTCGGGGAAGCCCCAGTCGGTGCCGTGCTCGTCGGTGACGCCCGTGATCCCGGTCCGCCAGCCGGCGTCGAGGCAGGCCACCAGGGGAGAGGTCTTCCCGTCCGCCCAGCCCTCGAACAGGAAGTCGTCGGTCCGGTTGAACATCTCGAGCGACACCACCCGGTCGCGCACCCGCGGGTCGTAGGTGAACTCCTGGAAGCGGCCGGGCTCGCGGCCGGGATGGTTGAAGCCGGCGAGGCCGCCGGCGCCGCCGTCGAGAACCAGCCCCGGCTCGCGGCGCAGCCAGTCCAGCAGCGGCTGCATCAGGCCGGCCTGGAGGACGTCGACGTAGTGCTCGGTGAACCACACGTTCACGTGCCCGAGCAGCGGCTCGGACCACTCGAAGCCCCGGATGGCGGTGAAGGTCCCGTCGAGGTTCGCGGCGTCGGCGTACGCCCCGGTCTGCTGCCAGCCGCTCCGGGTCAGCCCGCCGAGCTGGGTGTACTCGGGCGGCAGGATCCCGGCGAGCACGTCGCCGAGCAGGTTGTCAGAGATCGTCGCGTGGTCGGTCAGGGCGGCGACGTCCAGGCCGGCGTCGCGCATCGACTGGAACGCGAGCGCCGGGTCACCGTCACCGTCCGAGAGCAGCGTGTGGTTGTGCAGGTCGGCGTGCACGAGACGGGTGCCGCGCGTCAGCCGCGAGCGGCGGCCCGCTCCGGTGCCGGCGATCGCGGGCACCGTGGGCGCCAACGACCCGGCGAGCAGCAGTCCACCGGCAGCTCCGAGCGCGGTACGTCGCGTCATTCCCTCGCACATGACCGTCCAACGCCGGAAACTCGGATGCGTTCCGCCCACGACGGAGTCATCCTCGAGAACTATGGACATCCAGCAGGTGTCGTGGGACGACGCAGAGGCGGTACGCCGCACGACGGAGATCAATGAGGCGGTCCGCCTCTTCGAGCAGCCGTGGTCGCACCCGTACCTCGCCGAGACGACGGCGCTCTCGATGCGCTACGGCTGGGACGGCGAGCCCACGGACCACTACCTCGTCACCGTCGACGGCACCGACGTGGCGGTCGCGCAGTACGAGACGGCGACGTACGACAACCACCACATCGCGTGGTTCGGCGTCGACGTGCACCCCGAACACCGTCGGAACGGGCACGGCTCGGCGGTCCTCGCGTTCCTCCTGGAGCGGGCGAGGAAGGACGGCAAGACGTCGGTCGGGATGGACAGCTGGGCGATGTCCGGGCCGGAGGCGTTCGCGGCTCGGCACGGCTTCGAGCGCAAGCAGGTGTCGGTCAACCGGCGCCAGCGGCTCGCGAAGGTCGACCGCGCCACGCTGGACCGGCTGCACGACGAGGCCCTGGCCGCGGCCGCCGACTACGAGCTCGTACGCCGCGTCGGGGCGACACCCGAGGCCGAGCTCCCGGCGCTCGCGAAGCTGACCGAGGCGATCAACGACGCGCCCCTGGACGACCTCGAGATCGACGACGAGGCCTACCCGCCGGAGCGGATCGTCGCGTACGAGTCCGCGCAGGCGGGGCAGGGGCACGTCCTGCACCGGGTCTACGCGCGCCATCGCGGGACCGGCGAGCTCGCCGGGCACACCGTGGTCGCCGTCGAGGGGCTGCGCCCGTCGATCGCGCACCAGCACGACACGTCGGTCGTGCGCTCCCATCGCGGGCACCGGCTCGGGGTGCTGCTGAAGACCGACATGGTGCGCTGGCTGGCCGAGACGCAGCCGCAGGTCGAGACGATCGACACCTGGAACGCCGAGTCCAACGACCACATGATCGGTGTCAACGAGGCGCTGGGCTACGAGATCCTGTCCCGGGCCTACGCCTACCAGCGGTCCCTCTAGACGAGGTACGACCTGGTCCGGCGGATCTCGTCGGCCGCCTGCCGCACGACGCGGTTGATCAGGTCCTCGCAGCTCGGCAGCTCGTCGATCACCCCGACGACCTGTCCGCTGGCGAGCACGCCCGCGGACGTGTCGCCGTCGACCAGTCCGGCCTTGAGCATCATCGGCGTGTTCGCGGCCAGTGCCATCTGGCCGAGGCTGCGGCCCTGCGCCTTCTTCATCGCCCGCCCGTCCTTGGCGAGGCCGGCCCACGACATCCCGCTGGTGCGCTTGAACTCCAGGGTCCGGCGCATCGTCGGGCCGAGGCGCTTGAGCGCGCTGGTGCCCTCGAGCTCCTCGACCAGCTCGGTGCGCAGCATCCGGTGCGGCATCCCGTCGACCTTCGCGGTCACCACGGTGTCGGTGAGGCCCTTCTCCAGGTAGAGCCGCTTCACCGCGTCGGGTACGGCGGAGTCCTGGGTCAGCAGGAAGCGCGTGCCCATGCCGATCCCTCCGGCGCCGTACGACAGCGCGGCCGCGAGGCCACGCCCGTCGAAGAAGCCGCCCGCGGCCACCACCGGGATGTCAGCCCCCGAATCGAGCAGGGCGTCGAGCACGGTCGGGAGCAGCAGCGTGGTCGGCACCGGGCCGGTGTGCCCGCCGCCCTCGCCGCCCTGCACCATCACGGCGTCGGCGCCCCACGAGGCGACCTTGACCGCGTGCTTGGCCGCACCGATCGACGGCATCACGACGATGCCGTGCTCCTTGAGCTTGGCGATCAGCTCGGGCTTGGGCGCGAGCGCGAACGACGCGACCTTCACCCCGTGGTCGATGAGCAGCTGGCAGCGGTCGGGCGCGTCCGCGGCGTCGGCGCGCAGGTTCACGCCGAACGGCTGGTCGGTACGCCCCTTGACCTCGACGATCGCGGCCTCGAGCTCGGCGAACGTCATCGTCGCGCTGGCCAGGATGCCGAGCCCGCCCGCGTTCGCCGTACCGCTGACCAGGCGCGGGCCGGACACCCAGCCCATGCCGGTCTGCACGACCGGGTGCCGGACGCCGACCAGGTCCGTGAACGGCGTGCGGATCAGCTGCTCGATCACTGCGGGACCTCCTTGAAGCGCAGACCCTTGGGGTCGAGCACCTCACGGATGATGATCAGCTCCTCCAGGGTGGGCTCGCGCGTCGTCGGGACGTCGGCCGGCAGGTCGAGCTCGAAGCCGGTGGCCTCACGGACCTCGTCGACGCTCACGCCCGGATGCACGCTGAGCAGGCGCACCGTCTCGTCGGCACCCTTGACGTCGAAGACCCCGAGGTTGCTGACGATCCGGTGGATGTCGTTGTAGCGCGTCGCCGCCGGCCCGGCCTCCCGGGCGAGCTGCGGCCCGACCCCGGAGACGATGTCGACGCGCTCGACGAAGACGCGGGGGGAGTGCTTCGGGACCCAGTACGACGTGCGGTTGTTCACGGTGTTGCCCGGCGCGCCGCGGCTGCCGAGCAGCTGGCGCTTCGGCTGCGCCCAGGCGCCGATCGCGGAGATGTTCTGGTTGCCGTGCCGGTCCACCTGGGTCGCGCCCATCATCACGTGCCGCTTGCCGTAGGCGACCACGTCGAAGACCTTGCGGAACGGGATCCAGCCCTCCACCACGTCGCCCTTGGCGAACAGCGGGGGGACGCCGGCGAGGAACAGCGACTCACCGTCGGAGATCACCAGGTCCGGGTTGCTGGTCAGCTTGGCCAGCCGGACGCCGAGCATCGGCAGCAGCCCCATCGGGCTGCCGAAGATCTCGCCGTCGTCCTTGAACGCGTCCGCGATGGCCGCGGCGCACACATCCGCGCGGGTGCTGGCAGTCATTTCTGGCGCGCTCACTTGGCCTCCTCGGCGAACGCCGCGACGGCGGCTTGGTACGACGCTTCGTCCCCGCTGAGGAAGCGCTCCTCGAAGGCGGCCCACTCGTCGTCGGTCCCGCCCGCGGCGGCGGCGTACGCCCGCTGGAACCTCTCGTCCCGCTCGTAGTCGGGGGAGCACATCGTGAAGTGCGCGCCGTTCGGCGTCTCGACCACGCCGGTGACCATCATCCGGCTGAGGAGCAGCCGCTGGACCGGGGTGTCGACGGTCAGGCCCGCGGTGTCGACGACCTGCTCGACGCTCACGTAGCAGCGGTCGGCGGCCATCGCGAAGAGGTCGTCGAAGTACGGGTCGGGGCCGAGGTACGTCGCGTTGCCGTGCTGGTCGGCGCGGTTCAGGTGCACCAGCGCCACGTCGAGGTTCAGCGCGGGGACGGCGACCAGCTCCTCGTGCTGGTGGTCCGGGCCGGCGTACGGGCTGGTGACGGTCTTGATCCACGGCTGGTTGACCAGCACGTCCGAGCCCAGCCCGGCGCGCATCGGCAGGAACGGGAGGCGCTGCGCCGCGGCCTGGAGGCCGGTCTGGAACATGCCCTCGTCCAGCTCGACGAGCTCGGGGATCGTGCCCTCCTGGCGGGCCTTCTGGAAGTTCGGCTCGAGCGGGATCGAGTCGAGGCTGACGAACGCGTAGACGAGCTTGCGGATCTTGCCCGCCCGGGCGAGCAGGCCGACGTCGGCGCCGCCCCAGCTGACGATCGTCAGGTCCTTCAGGTCGGAGCGGAGGATCGCCCGGACCAGCGCCATCGGCTTGCGCCGCGGGCCCCAGCCGCCGATGCCGATCGTCATCCCGTCCTTCAGCTCGGCGACGACCTCGTCGATCGTCATCCGCTTGTCGCGTGGTCCCTTGCTCACTGCTTGCTCTTCTCCGTCCCGGCGAACTCGTCTCGGAGCTCGTCACTCACGCCGGCGAGGTTGAGCTCCATCGTGAAGCCCTGCTCGAACCGGTAGCTCTTGTTCACGTCGATCGGGTCGATGCCGTTGAGGCACTCCTTGGCGGCCCGGATCACCCGGGTGTCGTGCGCGGCGATCTCGCCGGCCACCTTCAGCGCGGCGTCGTCGAGCTGGTCGCGCGGGACCACCTCGAGGACGGAGCCGAACTGCACGAGGTCGGCGGCCTTGATGGTGCGCGCGGTGAAGTAGAGCGTGCGCATCATGTGCTGCGGCACGAGCCGCGCCATGTGGGTGGCCGCGCCGAGCGCGCCCTGCTTCACCTCCGGGACGCCGAAGTACGCGTCCTCGCTGGCGACCACGCAGTCGGCGTTCCCGACCAGCCCGACGCCGCCGCCGAGGCAGAAGCCGTTGACCGCGGCGACGACCGGGACCGCGCACTCGTAGACCGCCTTGAACGCCGCGAAGCAGCCCTTGTTGGCGCCGATGAGGGCGTCGAAGCCCGTGGTGTTCTGCATCTCCTTGATGTCGACGCCCGCGTTGAACCCGCGGCCCTCGGCCCGCAGCACGACGACCTTGGTGTCCGGGTCGCGACCGGCCTGGTCGAGTGTCGTCGCCAGGTCGAACCAGCCCTGGACGGTCAACGCGTTCACCGGCGGCGCGGCCATCGTCACCACCCGGATGCCGTCCGGGCGCAGTTCGGAAGTGATCGGCATGGTGTCTCCTGTCGGAACCAAGCAAGTGCTTGGTAGGGTACCAGTATGACGCTCGCCGTGGACCTCTCCGGACGCGTCGCGCTCGTCACGGGCGGGACGCGCGGCATCGGGCTCGGGATCACCCGGTCGCTGCTCGCCGCGGGCGCGACGGTCGTGACCTGCTCGCGCTCGGACGTCGAGCCCGTGGCCGGTACGACGCACCGGGTCTGCGACGTGCGCGACCCGGACGCGGTGCAGGCACTCGTGGGTTCGCTCGACCGGCTGGACGTCCTGGTCAACAACGCCGGTGGCGCTCCCGCGGCCGACGCCGCCACCGCGTCCCCGCGCTTCCACGACAAGATCGTCGGGCTCAACCTGCTCGCGCCGCTGCTCTGCTCGCAGGCCGCGAACGCGGTCATGCAGCAGCAGGAGACCGGCGGCGCGATCGTGAACATCTCCTCCATCTCGGCCAACCGGCCCGCCCCCACGATCGCGGCGTACGGCGCCGCGAAGGCCGGCCTCGACGCGTTGACCGCGTCGCTGGCGATGGAGTGGGCGCCGAAGGTGCGCGTGAACGCGATCGACGTCGGGCTCTGCCGCACCGAGCAGACCGACGACCACTACGGCGACGACGCGTCGGTGGCCGCGATCGAGCGGACCATCCCGATCGGCCGGATGGCGCGGCCGGAGGAGGTGGGGAACGTCGCGGCGTTCCTCGCGAGCGACCTGGCGTCGTACGTCTCCGGCGCGACCGTCGCCTGTCACGGCGGGGGAGAGACGCCCGCCTTCCTGTTGGTTCAGAAGGGACTCACATGACCAAGCTCCTCGAGGGTCGCGTCGCGATCGTCACCGGCGCGGGCCGCGGCATCGGCCGCGCGCACGCGCTCGAGCTCGCCTCGCACGGCGCGGCCGTGGTCGTGAACGACTTCGGCGTCTCGCTCGCCGGCCAGAGAGACTCCGCGGCAGAGACTCCGGCCGAGTCGGTGGTCGCCGAGATCGAGGCGGCCGGCGGTCGGGCGGTCGTCAACACCGCCGACGTCGCCGACTTCGAGCAGGCGGCCGCGATGGTGCAGCAGGCGATCGACACGTACGGCGGCCTCGACATCCTCGTGAACAACGCCGGCTTCGTCCGCGACCGGATGCTGGTGAACACCTCCGAGGAGGAGTGGGACGCGGTGATCCGCGTGCACCTCAAGGGGCACTTCGCGCCGCTGCGCCACGCCGGCGCCTACTGGCGGGCCGAGGCCAAGGAGGGCCGTCAGCGCGCGGCCCGCGTCATCAACACCTCGTCCGGCGCCGGGCTCCAGGGCTCGGTCGGCCAGGCGACCTACTCCGCAGCCAAGGCCGGGATCGCCGGCCTCACGCTGGTCGCGGCGCAGGAGATGGGCCGGTACGGCGTCACCGTCAACGCGATCGCCCCGGTCGCCAAGACCCGGATGACCGAGGGCGCCTTCGACACCTCCGCGATGGCGCTGCCCGAGGACAACTCCCCGATCGTCGCCTGGCTCGCGTCCGAGGAGGCCGGTGACGTCACCGGCCGCGTCATCGAGATCGAGGGCGGCAGGATCACCGTCGAGAACGGCTGGGCGCACGGCCCGTCGAACGACCTCGGCCGCCGGTGGGGGGCGGCCGAGGTCGGGCCGGCGCTGCGTGACCTGCTCGCGGCCGCGCCGACGCCGGAGCCGGTGTACGGCGCCTAGCCCAGGGGTCAGCCGAGCGGCTCGGTGCCGCAGCGGCCGAACCACGGCAGCTGACCGAGCGGCGCCTTCACCGTGACGCTCCGCTCGCCCGTGCGCTTCGCGCCGGACCCGTGCAGCTGCCAGCAGCCCTCGGGCAGGTAGACCGAGCGCGCGGTCGCGCCCTTCTCGACCACCGGGGCGACGAGCAGGTCGGGCCCGAGCAGCCACTCCTGGTCCTGGTCCCAGCCCTCGCGGTCGTCCGGGTGCTGCCACCACAGCGGCCGCGTGACCGGGACGCCGGTCTTCTCGGCGTTCTTCCAGAGCTTCGTCAGCAGCGGCCGGGCGCGCAGGTGCAGCTCGGACAGCTGCTTGTAGATGCGCACCGTCTGCGGGTCGTACGACCACGGCATGTGCGTGCCGTTGCGACCGCTGCCGTGCAGCCGGAAGATCGGGCTCAGCGCCGCCCACTCGGCCCAGCGGATGAACAGCTCCTTGGTCGTCTGGCCGGTCGTGTAGTCGAAGTAGCCGCCGATGTCGGTGGCGAAGCCGTAGGCGCCGCCGACCCCGCGGTTGAGCATGTCGGTGGTGAGCGAGGCCAGGCCCGAGGCGCGGTCCCAGTCGGTGGTCTCGTCGCCGGGGAAGTTCGAGTACTCGTACTTCGCGGTGCCGGGCAGGCCGCTGTAGCCGGCGCGCGTGAAGAACCACGGGTGCCGCTTCGGGTGCGCGCGGTGGTACCGGTCGAGCTCCTGGCGGGTGGCCTTGGCCATCAGCGTGAGGTACTCGTTGTGCCGCGTCACGCCGGTGGTGCCGTCCGCGAAGTGCATGTCGAAGAGGACCTGCTCGCCGTAGTCCGACATGAAGCCGTCGAAGCCGAGGTCGAGGGTCTTGCGGACCATCTTCTGCCAGAACGCGACGGCCTCGGGGTTCGTGAAGTCGATGAGCGCGAAGCGGCGGTCGTCGGTCCCGGTGACGTAGTAGGGCTCGCCGTTCGCGTGGGTGACGGCGTACCCGGCCTTGACCGGGGCGGTGTCCACGCTGAGCCACGGGCGGAGGTACGACAGAGGGTGGATCCCGCGCTTGCGGAGCTCGCGGATCATCGTCGCCTGCGGCTTGGGCCGGACCCAGGTGTGCAGCTCCATGCCGTAGTTGTTCGGCGTGCCGGGGAAGCCCGAGCCCTCGATCCGGTACGCCGTCAGCGGCATCTTGTAGGCGTCGATGTTGGCCAGGTCGAGACGCAGCATCATCTCGTAGTTCTCGACCGTCTCGAGCCGGTTGCGGACCAGCCGGTCGATCATCGGGCCGAGTGCCCACCGCGGCGGCATCGAGTGCCGGCCGGTCATCTCGGTCAGCGTCGCCGCGGACCTGCGCGGTCCGCCGGGGGCCACGATGTAGTCGAGGTGGGACGCCGACGCCGTGACGTTCCAGGCGTCCGTGCGGTCGACGGCGAGCTTGAAGCGGGCGAGCTCGGGCTGGGGGAGCAGGAAGCCGTACCTCGTGGTCCAGAACATCGCCTGCGGGTAGAACGCCCCGGCCGGCCCGTTCGGGTACATGTTCGGCTCGCCCGGCGTGGTGCTCTCGCTCGCGAAGTTCTGCTGGTTCACGAAGCTCGACAGCACCCGGCCGCGCTGGTCGAGGCGGTCGTGCCGGCCGCCGAAGCCGAAGAAGCCGTCCTCCTCGCCCGGGACGTCCGAGGTCTCGAACGAGTCGCCGAGCATCGCGACGCCGTCGGTGGGCACGGCTTCGACCTGGACGCGTACGGCGTCCTCGCCCTTCGCGCCGATCCGCACCACGAGCTCCCGGCCGCTCGGGTCGTTGGTGGAGAGCGTGAGCACCAGGACGTCGCCGTCGTGATCGACCTCCTCGACGTCCTGGGCGGAGTACCACGTGCCGCTCCGCGTGCCGCTGCGCAGGTTCGCGATCCACTCGGAGTCGGGGTACTGCTCGAGGTGCTCCTCGCCGACCATGAAGGACAGCGGCGAGTACAGCGTCGTCGTGTCCTGGTTGTCCAGGCCCGTCCCGACGGGGTCGGTCGTCGCCGGTTCGGGGATCGTGTCCTCGGCGGCGTGCGCGACCTCGCGCAGCACGGTGTTCCCGGCGCCGTCGGTGACGCTCAGGCGGAACGGGCTCTGCTCGACGACCACGCGCGCGCCGCCGGCGTCGACGACCAGCGGGTCGTCGGCGCGCTCGGGTGCGGCGCCGGCCGGGCCGGCGTACGTGAGCGGGACGAGGGTGAGCCCGAGGGCCGAGGCGGCCAGGGCGGCTGTGATGCGGGACACGACGACAGGGTACGTCCTACGGACGGACCCCGTCGGTTAAATCCTCTCGATCACGGTCCCGGTCGCCATCGCCCCGCCGGCGCACATCGAGATCAGCGCGGTCGTGGCGTCCCGGCGCTCCAGCTCGTGCAGGGCGGTCGTGATCAGCCGGGTGCCGGTCGAGCCGACCGGGTGGCCGAGCGCGATCGCGCCGCCGTTGACGTTGACCTTGTCCAGGTCGACGCGGTGCTGACCGGCCCACGAGAGCACGACCGAGGCGAACGCCTCGTTGACCTCGAACAGGTCGAAGTCCGAGATCGCCATGCCGGTGCGGTCGAGCACGCGCTGGGTCGCGTCGATGGGTCCGTCGAGGTGGTAGTACGGGTCGGATCCGACCAGGCAGTGGGTCTTGATCCGGGCGCGCGGGGTGAGGCCGAGGGCGCGGGCCCGGTCCTCGTCCATGATCAGGACGGCGGACGCGCCGTCGCTGATCTGCGAGGACGTGCCGGCGGTGTGCAGGCCGTCGGGCAGCACGGTCCGCAGCCCGGCGAGGCCCTCGAGCGTGGTCTCGCGCAGGCCCTGGTCGGCGTCGACCGTCCGCGTCTCGCCGGTCGGCGTACCGTCCTCGCCGAGCACCGGCGCCTCGAGGGCGAAGATCTCGCGCTTGAACCGGCCCTCGTCCACGGCGACGCGCGCCTTCTGCTGCGACGCGAGGCCGAACGCGTCCAGGTCGGCGCGGGTCAGGCCCCGGTTGCGGGCGATCCGGTCGGCCGCCTCGAACTGGTTGGGCATGTCGATCGACCAGTCGTCGGGCCGCGGGTCGCCGGTGCCGGCGGGGACGTTCGCCCCCAGGCCGATGCGCGACATCGCCTCGACCCCCGCCGCGATCCCGATGTCGATGCTGCCCGCGGCGACCATGTCGTGCACGAGGTGCGCCGCCTGCTGGCCGGAGCCGCACTGCGCGTCGACCATCGTCCCGGCGGTGTGCTGGGCGAGGCCCGCGTGCAGCCACGCGCGCCGCACCATGCCGTTGGACTGCTCGCCGGCCTGGGTGACGCAGCCGGCGACCACCTGGTCGACCAGGTCGGAGTCGATCCCGGCGCGGGTGAGGACCTCGTTCATCGCCTGGCCGATGAGCACGGCCGGATGGACTCCGGCCAGCCAGCCCTTGCGCTTGCCGAGGGGAGTGCGGACGGCGTCGATGATGACCGGAGTACCCATGCTCCAAAACTAGAACACGTTCTTGTCGGCGACAACCTTTGACTCCGTACCATCGGTATGTATCCTCTGTCACTAGAACGTGTTCCACTCTCGATCGCGAGGAGTCCCAGTGACCGCAACCGTCCTGCCGACCGGATTCGACTTCACCGACCCGGACGTGAATCACCGGGCGATCCCGCACGACGAGTTCCGCCTCGCGCGCCAGAACTCCCCGATCCTCTGGATCGACCAGGCGCCGACGTGGACGTCCGGCTTCGCTCCGGAGGGACAGGGCGGCTACTACGCCATCACCCGGCACGAGGACGTCGCCGCGATCTCCAAGGACAGCAAGAACTGGTCGACGGCGGAGAACGGCGCGATCATCCGGTTCCCGAGCGAGATGCTGCGCGAGCAGATCGAGCTCCAGCGCGTCATCCTGATCAACCAGGACCCGCCGGAGCACGCGACCACCCGCGGCATCATCTCCCGGGGCTTCACGCCGCGCTCGATCGCCGAGCTCGAGGAGACGATGGTCCGGCGGGGCAACCAGATCGTCCAGGACGCCGCGAAGCGGGGCACCGGCAACTTCGTCGAGGAGATCGCCGCCGAGCTCCCGCTGCAGGCCATCGCCGACCTGATCGGCGTCCCGCAGGACGACCGACACAAGCTGTTCGAGTGGTCCAACCAGATGCTCGCGGGGGAGGACCCCGACTACGCCGGCAACCAGGACGTCGCGGCGGCCGAGATCCTCGGCTACGCGATGACGCTCGCCGCGGACCGCCGGGCGAACCCGCAGGACGACCTGATCACCAAGCTCATCAACGCCCACAAGGGCGAGCGCGGCCTGACCGAGGACGAGTTCGGCTACTTCGTGATCCTGCTCGCCGTGGCGGGCAACGAGACCACGCGCAACGCGATCTCGCACGGGATGAACGCCTTCCTCGACAACCCGGAGCAGTGGGAGATCTGGAAGCGTGACCGCCCGGCGACGATGGTCGACGAGGTCGTCCGGTGGGGGACCCCGGTCACCGTCTTCCAGCGCACCGCGCTCAACGAGGTCGAGGTCAGCGGCCACACGTTCAAGAAGGGCGAGCGGGCGGCGCTGTTCTACGCCAGCGCGAACTTCGACGAGTCCGTCTTCGAGGATCCCTTCACGTTCAACATCCTGCGCGACCCGAACCCGCAGCTCGGCTTCGGTGGGCACGGCGCCCACTACTGCCTGGGCGCCAACCTGGCGCGCCAGGAGATCCGGGTGATCTTCGACGCGCTGGCCGACCACGCGCCGGACATCACCAAGCTGGCCGAGCCGACCCGGCTGCGGCACTCCTGGATCAACGGCCTCAAGGACCTCCAGGTCAAGTACGCCTAGATCGCCCTCGGGCTCAACCGCGGGCGGTCAGCACCAGGGGGCCGTCCGCGGTGATCGCCACGGTGTGCTCCATGTGTGCACCGCGCGACCCGTCCTTGCTGCGGAGGGTCCAGCCGTCGGCGTCGGTGTAGATCTCGTCGGTCGTGTGCAGGAACCACGGCTCGATGGCGATCACCAGGCCGGCCTTGAGCTTGAGGCCGCGGTGCGGGCGGCCGTCGTTGGGAACGTGCGGCTCGCCGTGCATCGTGCGGCCGACGCCGTGGCCGCCGAACTGCAGGTTGATGCCGAGGCCCGCTGCGCGCGCGACGTTGCCGATCGCGGCCGAGATGTCGCCGAGCTGGTTGCCCACCCGGGCCGCCTCGATGCCGGCGTCGAGCGCGCGTCCGGCGGTAGCGATGAGGTCGAGGTCCTCCTGGCGCGGCGTACCGACCACGACGCTGAGCGCGGAGTCCGCGACCCAGCCGTCGACGCTCGCGGCGAAGTCGACGCTGAGCAGGTCGCCGTCCTGGAGCACGTAGTCGTGGGGGAGTCCGTGCAGCACCGCGTCGTTCACGGAGGTGCAGAGGACCTTGCCGAACGGCGAGGCACCGAACGACGGGTGGTAGTCGATGTAGCAGGACTCGGCGCCGCGGTCGCGGATCATCTGGTGCGCGATCTCGTCGAGCTCGAGCAGGTTCACCCCGACGTCCGCGGCCTCCGAGAGCGCGGTGATGACGTCGGCGACGAAGCGGCCGGCGGGTCGCATCTGCTCGATCTGGGCCGGGGTGCGGAGCTCGATCATGGGTGCGAGCCTACGGTCCTCTGCTGTGGGCTTATCTGCTCGGGGCGGATTCGCTTCCGTGCCGGCGTACGGCGGCCGACGCTGGCTGCATGACCCGAACACACGACGAACAGCTGGCCACCCGGCTCATGCACCAGCGCATCCTGGTGCTCGGGGAGCCGGTCGACGACCCGATCGCGAACCGACTCTGCGCCGAGCTCCTCCTGCTCTCGGCCGAGGACCCGCACCGCGACATCAGCCTCTACATCAACTCGCCCGGCGGCTCGGTCAGCGCGGGACTCGCCATCTACGACACCATGCGGCTGATCCCCAACGACGTCAGCACGCTGGCGATGGGGTTGGCGGCGAGCATGGGCCAGTTCCTGCTCTCGGGCGGGACGCCCGGCAAGCGCTACGCGCTGCCGCACTCCCGGGTGCTGATGCACCAGGGATCCGCCGGGTTGGGCGGCACGGCGATCGACATCGAGATCCAGGCCGAGAACCTCGAGCACACCAAGGGCGTGCTGCTCGGGCTGATCTCCGAGCACACCGGCCAGCCGCTCGAGACCGTCACCCGTGACTCGCTCCGTGACCGGTGGTTCACGGCCGAGGAGGCGCTGGCGTACGGGTTCGTCGACAAGGTGCTGGACGACCTGCCGTCCCCGGTCCGGCCGGCCGCGACGTTCGGGGTGGCGCGATGAGCAGCTACACGATCCCGAGCGTGGTGGAGAAGACGCACCGGGGGGAGCGTGCCGTCGACATCTACAGCCGGCTGCTGACCGACCGCATCGTGTACGTCGGCACCGAGATCGACGACGGCGTCGCGAACGTCGTGATCGCGCAGCTGCTGCACCTCGAGAGCGAGAGCCCGGACACGCCCATCAACCTGTACCTCAACTCGCCCGGTGGCTCGGTCACCGCGATGCTCGCGATCTACGACACCATGCAGTTCATCCGGTCGTCGGTCGCGACGACGTGCGTGGGACAGGCGGGTTCCTCGGCGGCGGTGCTCCTGGCCGCCGGGGCGCCCGGGCTGCGGACCGTGCTCCCGCACGCGCGCGTGGTCCTGCACCAGCCGTCCGGCGGGGGACAGGGCACCCTGCCCGACCTCGCCGTACAGGCCAAGGAGATCGCGCGGATCCGCGCCGAGATGGAGGCGATCCTGTCGCTGCACACCGGGCAGTCGGTCGAGCGGTTGCGCGAGGACACCGACCGGGACCTGATCATGACCGCGGCCGAGGCGGTGTCGTACGGGATCGTGGACTCGGTGCTGGACTCGCGGAAGGTCTCCCCGGAATGAACGGGGACGCCTGAGCGGTTGGCGCTGTCATGACCTCACTCGTCGACCGCGCCCTGGCCGCCCTCCGCACCGAGCACGACACCCTCGCGGCGCTCCAACCTCTGTCCGAGTCCCAGCTGACGTCGCCGAGCGGCGCCTCGGAGTGGACGGTGGCGGCTGCGCTGTCCCACCTCGGCAGTGGCGCCGAGATCGGTCGCCGGTCGATCGCCCAGGCGGCGGGCGAGTCGGTGGCCGATGAGTCGAACGAGGAGATCTGGGCGCGCTGGGACGGCGCGACCCCGGCCGAGCAGGCCGCTGCGTTCGTGGAGCACGACGCGGCGTACCTCGCGACGGTCGGCGGTCTGTCGGACGAGCAGAAGGCGTCGCTCGTCGTGGACCTCGGCTTCCTGCCGAACCCGGTGCCGGTGCTCGTTCCCGTCGCGATGCGGCTCAACGAGGTGGCCAACCACTCGTGGGACGTGCGGGTGGGCCTGGACCCGTCGGCGGAGGTGTTGACGTCGTCCGCGGAGGTGCTGGTGGAGCTCTTCGAGGGGCCGCTGGCGTTCCTGCTCGGCTTCGCCGCCAAGCCGGACCAGGTCGCGGAGCCCGTGCGGCTGGCCGTGCCGGGTGGCGGCATCGTGATCGACGGTGCGGTGTCCGTGACGTCGTCGCTGCCGGACGCCACGGCCACCCTGTCCGGCCCCGCGGGCGCGACGGTGCGCGCGCTCAGCGGTCGGCTGCGTGACGCCGACGAGGTCTCGGGGAACGTCTCGGTCGACGACCTGCGCCGGGTGTTCCCGGGCTACTAGGGAGAAGCACGCGCTGGATCGAGTAGCCCCGCGGCCGAGGAACGAGGCCGCTACGGGCGTATCGAGATCAGGCCGCGAGCGCGACCGGCCCCCGCAGTCGCTTGCTGACGCGGATCGTGAGGTCGACCAGCCGGAGGTCCAGCGCGCCGGCGACGGCCTGCAGCACCTCCGAGCTCGGCTCCTTGCGTCCCCGCTCGATCTCCGAGAGGTACTGCGTCGACACCCCCGCGTCCTGCGCGACGTCGGCGAGCGTCCGCCCGGCACTGCTCCGCTCCTCCCGGAGCTCGTGGCCGACCGCTTCGCGCCACAGCGGCTCCGGCTCGGTCGTCCTGTGGTCGTCTGGCCTCGGGAACGCGATCAGCTCACCCATGTGGCGACACTAGATCGGTACGTCGCTCGTCGCACCGACCGTTCGCGCACGGCGAACGGGTCCGGTGGTGGAGGCGCGAGCGAAGCGAGTCTCGTACCCACCTGCGCCCCGGTGGTCGAGCTTGTCGAGACCCCCGCAGCCGACCGACCTCGTAGACCGGAAGTCACGGGCGCCGGCACCACGTCTCGGTGCACGATGGCACCCATGTCCTTGCCGACCCCGACGCTCGAGACTGATCGCCTGCTGCTGCGCCCGTTCCACGAGGCGGACGCCGACGACCTGTGGGAGATGCACAGCAGCGCGAGCGTGCTGCGCTACTGGGACTCGCCGCCGTGGGCGGAGCCCAGCCGTGCCGAGCGGTTCCTCGCGACGACCCGGCAGCTGGCGGAGGAGGGCACCGGGGCGCGGGTCGCGATGGTGCGCGACGGGGCGTTCGTGGGCTGGTGCGCACTGGTCCGGTGGAACCCGGACCTCCGGAGCGCGGCGCTGGGGTACTGCCTGAACGAGGCCGCGTGGGGACAGGGGTACGCGACCGAGGGGGTGCGCGCGTTGCTGGGCTGGGCGTTCGCCACGCTCGACCTCAACCGCGTGCAGTCCGAGGTGGACACTCGCAACGCGGCGTCGGCGCGCGTGCTGGAGAAGCTCGGCTTCGTGAGGGAGGGGACGCTCCGGGAGGACTGCGTCGTCGACGGCGTGGTGTCCGACTCCTGGGTCTACGGGCTGCTCAGGCGGGAGTGGGCGTAGGTCTCCCAGCCGTCGCAGAACGGCGGACCCCAGTCCGCGACGAGCGCCTCGACCGCTGCGGCATCGGACTCGATCGCGGCCGCCTGCTCGCGGGTGAAGACGCCTTGAGCGACGGCGAGCTCCAGCTCGTCCTCGTCCTTGCGTACGACGGTGCGGTCGGGGCTGACGACGACATCGAGGACGTGGTCGCTCGTGTAGAGGGTGCGGTCGTCGCGGACGTGCGGACGCTCGAGGTTGACGTACCAGCCGGCGAGGTCGCCGGAACCCTGGGCGAGGAGGAGCCAGACCGACCACGGCTGGCCGGTCGGTGCGATGCGGAGCTGGTCGTTGACGGCGTGCGTGCCGTGCTCCTGGACCAGCGGAGTGGTGAACAAGGTGTCGGGATCGTCTCGCTTGCCCCGGCCGTCGGCCCGGGCTGCGCGCATCACCGGAGTCGCGCAGCGCAACCAGGCGACCAACCCGTCGGCGTCGTCCCGGACGACGGTGACGGTGCAGGCGAAGTGGGGGAGTGTCGCGTCGACGGCCAGCGGGCCCGTGCCCAGTGGGCCCGCGCCCTCGCGCCAGACGACCTCGGTGCCGGCCGGCCAGTACGGCGGATCGCCCGACGGTCGGAGCATCGGCCTAGTTGGTCGGCTTCTCCGACCCGACGACCCACATCGCGAAGAACTGCGATCCGCCGCCGTACGCGTGGCCGAGCGCCTTGCGAGCGCCGTCGACCTGGTGCTCGCCGGCAGCGCCGCGGACCTGGAGCGCCGCCTCACCGAAGCGGAGCATGCCCGAGGCACCGATGGGGTTGGAGGAGAGGACGCCGCCCGAGCAGTTGACCGGCATCCGGCCGTCCATCGCGGTGGCGCCGGACTCGGAGAGCCGCCAGCCGCCGCCGTTCTCCTCGGCGAAGCCGAGGGACTCGAGCCACATCGGCTCGAACCACGAGAACGGGACGTAGATCTCGGCCGCGTCGATCTCGTCGATCGGGCTGGTGATGCCGGCCTGCTTCCAGAGCGCGGCGGCGGCGTCGCGCGACGCCTGCGGGTTGACCTGGTCGCGCTCGGCCGCGGTGGTGGCCTCGGAGCGCATCACGGTGCCGTGGATCCAGGCCGGGTTCGGCGAGGCCGCAGCGGTGTCCTCGTCGACGATCACGAGCGCGCAGGCGCCGTCGGAGGACGGGCAGGTCTCGTCGTAGCGGATCGGGTCCCAGAGCATCTGCGACGCGAGCACCGACTCGACGGTGGTGTCCGGGTTCTTCAGGTGCGCGTAGGGGTTCTTCAGTGCGTTCTGCCGGTCCTTCGCCGCGACGATCGCGCCGACGTGCGTGGGTGCCTCGGACCGACGGATGTACGACCGCACGTGCGGGGCGAAGTAGCCGCCCGCGCCGGCGTGCACCGGCATGTTGAACGGCAGCGGCACCGACAGCGCCCACATCGCGTTCGACTCCGACTGCTTCTCGAAGGCGACGGTCAGCACGCGCTTGTGCACGCCGGCCTGCACGAGCGACGACGCCACGATGGCGGTCGAACCGCCGACAGAGCCGGCGGTGTGCACGCGCAGCAGCGGCTTGCCGGCCGCACCGAGCGCCTCGGCGAGGAACAGCTCGGGCATCATCACGCCCTCGAACAGGTCGGGCGCCTTGCCGACGACGATCGCGTCGATGTCGTCGAGCGACATGTTGGCGTCGGCGAGGGCGCGGTCCATCGCCTCGCGGCACAGGCCGGCCATCGACACGTCCTCGCGCTTGGCCCGGTGGTGGGTCTGACCCACGCCGACCACTGCGGCGGGCTGCTTGCTCATCAGGAGCGTCCTTCCAGGGTGCACAGGAGGTTCTGCTGCAGGGCCGGGCCGGACGTCGCGTGACCCACCGCCTTGGAGATCTCGCCGGACCAGATCCGGGCGGCCGCCTCGCCGATCCGGATGCCGCCGCCGGAGAACATCGGGTTGCTGGTGAGCGCGCCGCCCGACGGGTTGATGCGTACGTCGTCGGCAAGGCCGAGCTCGCGACGCAGGATCAGCTCCTGGTGGCTGAACGGCGCGTGCAGCTCGGCCACCTCGACGCCGGACAGGTCGACGCCGGCCGCAGCCCGGGCCGCGGACGGCGACCGGGTCAGGTCGCGGGTGCCCATGCTCATCGGGTCCACGAAGTGCGACAGGCCGCTGATCCACGCCGGCTTCTCACGCACCTCGCGGGCCTTGTCGCCGGCGGCGAGCACGATCGCGGCTGCGCCGTCGGTGACGGGGGAGCAGTCGTGCTTGCGCAGCGGGTCGGCGTACATCGGCCGGGCCAGCAGCTCCTCGACCGAGGAGCCGCCCTTGCGGATCGAGTACTCGTTCTTCTCCGCGTCGGTCAGCGAGCGGTTGGCGACCTCGGCCATCGCGGCCTTGTCCCACACGCCCGCGTCGATGCCGACGCGCGCCTGGAGCGCGGCCAGCGACACGGTGTCCGGCCAGAGCGGCGTCATCGTGTACGGCTCCAGCTGGAGCGACAGCGAGCGGCGCAGCACGCCGGCCGATGACTTGCCGAACGCGTAGACGAGCGCGGTGTCGACCTCACCGGTCTGGATCTTGATCCACGCCTCGTACATCGCCCACGCGAGGTCCATCTCGACGTGCGACTCGTTGACCGGCGGGATGACGCCGATCGCGTCGACCGCCTGGACGAACGAGAACGACCGGCCGGCCAGGTAGTCGCTCGAGCCCGAGCACCAGAACCCGACGTCGCGTCGGGTCCACCCGGTCTGCTCGTAGCACTCGGCGAGGAGCGGCACGAGCAGCTCCACGCAGGTCGGCGACCCGTCGAACTCAGGCATCTGTCGCTGGGCGAACCCGACGACGGCAACGTCTCTCATACTCCGCACTCCATTTCGGGGCCCTTCAGAGGTGCTGCTTGTAGGTGTCGTACTCGGCGTCCGGGTCGCCGGTCGGCTCGAAGTGGTCGATGTTCTCCAGCGAGTACGTCCACTCCTCGCGCGGCTTCCACACCGCCTTCACGCGCATGCCCATGCGGACCTCGGCGGCCGGGACACCCAGGATCAGGTGCAGGACCGCGATGTCGGCGCCGTCGAGCAGCACGTACGCCGAGACGTACGGCGGCGTGATCTTCTGGCCGAGGAACGGCACGTTCACCACGCAGAACGTCGTGATCGTGCCGGTCTGCGAGACCTCGACCTCCTCCGCGGTCGGCGTCCCGTCCGCCGGGCAGGCGCTGCGCGGCGGCACGTAGACCTTCTGGCACGTGGGGCAGCGCTGGCCGAGGATGCGGCCCTCGTTCAGGCCGCGGTAGAACGCCGACTCCTCGGGGGAAGCGGCGTACAGGTAGTCGAGGGACACGGGCACGACGACGCCGGTGACCGGGTTGGTGCCGAGGGCCTCGACGCCCGTCGGACCTGCGTCGGTCGCCGGTTCGAACGCCTCGATGTCGGTGATCGCGCCGACCCGCTCGGCGCGCCAGCGCACCTGCACCCGCATCCCGGTCGAGACCTCGTCGGGTGAGGCGACGTCCAGCGCGTGCAGCATCGGTACGTCGGCACCGTCGAGCTGGATCAGCGCGAACGCGAACGGCCGGTCGAACGGCTGGTCCTTCACGGGCTCCGGCACCCACGTCCAGGACGTGACGGTGCCGACCGGCGCGACGTCGACGAAGTCCGTGATCGCCTCGTGCGTCACGGGGTCGAACTCCGGCGGCGGCACGACGACCTTGCCCTCCGAGGTGCGCCCGCCGACGATCTGGCCGTCGCGCAGCCCGGTGAGGAAGCGACCGATGACCGGACCGGTCGATCGGGTGTAGTCGAACGCTACGGTGACCGGTGCTGACAGTGTTCGTGTCATGGTCTGAAACTAGAACACGTTCTACAGTTCGACAAGGCTCACTGACCGAAATTCGGCAAGCACCCCACCAGAGGAGATGAGATGAAGCTCGGACTGCAGCTCGGGTACTGGGGCGCGCAGCCCCCTCAGGGCGTCGGCGAGCTCGTGGCCGCCGCCGAGGACGCCGGCTTCGACGCGATCTTCACCGCCGAGGCGTGGGGGAGCGACGCCTTCACGCCGCTGGCCTGGTGGGGCAAGGACACCAGCCGGATCAAGCTCGGCACCTCGATCGTGCAGATGTCCGGCCGCACGCCGACCTCGATCGCGATGCACCTGCTGACGCTCGACCACCTCTCCAACGGCCGGGTCATCCTCGGCATGGGCGTGAGCGGTCCGCAGGTCGTCGAGGGCTGGTACGGCCAGCCCTTCGGCAAGCCGCTGGCCCGCACCCGCGAGGTCGTCGACATCATCCGCAAGGTCCTCGCCCGCGAGGACAAGGTGACCAACGACGGCCCGCACTACCCGCTGCCGTTCCACGGCGAGAACTCCGTCGGCCTGGGGAAGCCGCTCAAGCCGATCGTGCACCCGTTGCGCGCGGACGTGCCGATCTGGCTCGGCGCCGAGGGGCCGAAGAACGTCGCGCAGACCGCCGAGATCGCCGACGGCTGGATCCCGATCTTCTACACGCCGAAGTCGGCCGGCATGTACCAGCCGTGGCTCGACGAGGGCTTCGCGCGACCCGGCGCGCGCCGTACTCGCGCGGACTTCGAGATCGCCGCCACGTGCCACCTCCAGGTGGTGAGCAACGCGGAGGAGAAGAAGCAGGTCCTCGAGTTCATGAAGCCGTTCGTCTCCCTCTACATGGGTGGCATGGGTGCGGCGGAGGCCAACTTCCACAACCAGGTCTTCGTCCGGATGGGCTACGAGGACCTCGCCAAGGAGGTGCAGAGGCTCTACCTCAGCGGCGAGAAGGACCGCGCCACCGCGCTGATCCCCGAGGAGCTCGTCGACGACATGCACATCGTCGGCACCGCGAGCGAGGTCAAGGAGAAGGTCGCGCAGTGGGAGGAGACCGGCGTGACCACGCTGCTGCTCAGCTGCCGGACCGCGGACGAGATCCGATCGGTCGCCGAGCTCCTCGCCTGAGCGACCCCGACGTCTGAAACCTCGCCGGGAGGGTACGACGGGTCCATGACCCCTCCCTCCCGGCTCCTCGGGGCGGCCGTGCTCGCGGCGGCCGTCGGCCTGTCAGGTGCGGTGCTGGCTCCAGCGGACGCCATGGCGCCCGAAGGCATCCAGGCCTCCCACCAGTTCAGCAAGGGCAAGCCGCGCGACGCGCGGCTCAGCATCCCGGCCGTCGGCATCCGCCGCGTGCCGGTGATCGCCTACCGGGGCTGGACCGACGACGGGCCCGGCACCCGCATCCAGAACCGTGGCGTCGCGGCCTCGTCGCACGGCCCGCGGGGCGGAACCGGACCGGGCGGCAAGGGCAACTACCAGGTGACCGGCCACCGGACGTCGCACGGCGGGATCTTCCGGCGTACGCCGTCGCTCGACGTCGGCGCGCGGATCGCCGTCGACGTCGGCAAGTTCCGCTACATCTACACGGTGACCCGCACCCGCTGGGTCTCGTTCCGCTCGGCGAAGTCCCTGCGCCAGCAGCGGGCGGCCGTGCCCGGCTACCCGGGCCGCGAGCCGAAGCGCGGCTTCATCACCGTGTCGACCTGTGCGACCCCCGAGGACCACGCGGCCGGGAACTACTGGACCGACCAGTACGGGAACCCCGAGCACCGCATCGACAAGATCGGGGTGCTCGTGAAGCGGGTGCGCAACCCCTGGTACGACGCGGGGTGACCCGGATGTCACAGTTGCGCCGTGACCACCTACGGCGTCCTGGGAGTCGGCTCGATCGCTGCTGCCATCGTGAACGGCCTCTGCGTCCAGGACGCACCCGACGTCCTGCTCTCCCCGCGGAGTGCGGGAACGGCCCACGCGCTGGCGGCGCGGTACGCCACCGTCACGGTCGCCGCTGACAACCAGGCCGTCCTCGACGGCTCGGACGTCGTGATCGTCGCGGTCCTGCCGGGCCAGGCCGAGGCCGTGCTCACGGCGCTCGACTTCGCGGACCGGCACGTCGTGATCAGCGTCGTCGCCGGCGTCGGCCTCGAGGACCTGCGCTCGTGGACGGGTACGACGGTCGCGCGGGCGGTACCGCTCCCCGCGGTCGCGGGACGCGACGGACGCACGCCCGTGTACCCACCGGCGCCCGAGGCGGTCGCCCTGTTCGACCTGCTGGGCGGCGCGATCGCGGTCGACGACGCCGCGACGTACGAAGCGCTGACCGCGTCGTCGGCCACGGTGGCCGCGCACTTCGCCTACCTGGGCGCGATCGCGGACTGGCTGGTGAGCAAGGGGCTCTCGCCCGAGGACGCCCGGGGCTACGTCGGGGCGACGTTCGTGGGCGCCAGCGAGTCCCTCCGGGGCACGCCCGACTTCGGGGAGCTGATCACCGAGGTCGCGACCCCGGGCGGGCTCAACGAGCAGTTCGCCCGGGACCTGGGAGCGCCGCCGGTCGCCGCCGCTCTCGACGGGGTCCTCGCGCGCCTCACCGTTGCCCAGAACTGAAACACGTTCTAGTCTCGCTCGCATGACCGACGCTCAGGCGAACACAGACATGCGCACCGGGACGCACAACGGACACCTGATGGTCGCCGCGCTCAAGCGGCACCGCGACAAGCCCGTCATGTACCTGGGCGACACCACGCTCACCGGCGGCCAGGCGGCCGACCGGATGAGCCAGTACGTCCAGGCCTTCGAGGCGCTCGGCGCCGGCCGCGGCACGGCGGGGGCGCTGCTCGCGCTCAACCGCCCCGAGGTCCTGTTCATCCTCGGCGCCGGCCAGACGCAGGGCTACCGGCGGACGTCGCTGCACCCGCTGGGCTCGCTGGACGACCACGCGTACGTCATCAACGACGCCGAGATCACCAGCATCACCATCGACCCGTACTTCACCGAGCGTGCTCTCGGGCTGCTCGAGAAGTGCCCGAAGCTCGAGAAGGTGCTGACGATCGGGCCGGTCCCGGAGGAGCTCAGCCACGTCGGCTTCGACCTGACCGCCGCGGCGGCGACGTTCGACCCGCAGCCCCTGAGTGCGGTGACCCTCGAGCCCGACCACATCGTCTCGATCACCTACACCGGCGGCACGACCGGCAAGCCCAAGGGCGTCATCGGTACGTCGCGCGCGATGAACACCATGACCCAGATCCAGATGTCGGAGTGGGAGTGGCCCGAGGCGCCGCGCTTCCTCATGTGCACGCCGCTCTCACACGCCGGCGCCGCGTTCTTCGTGCCCACGGTGCTCAAGGGCGGCTGCCTCTACGTGCTCTCGAAGTTCGATCCGGCCGAGGTGCTCAAGACGATCGAGGAGCAGAGGATCACGGCCACGATGCTGGTCCCGTCGATGCTCTACGCGCTGATGGACCACCCGGACTCGCGCACCCGCGACCTGTCGTCGCTCGAGACCGTCTACTACGGCGCGTCCGCGATCAACCCGGTGCGCCTCAAGGAGGCGATCGACCGCTTCGGCCCGATCTTCGCGCAGTACTACGGCCAGTCCGAGGCGCCGATGGTGATCAGCTACCTCGGCAAGGGCGACCACGACGACCAGCGGCTGTCGTCGTGCGGCCGCCCGTCGGCGTTCCTGCGTACGGCGCTGCTGGGCGAGGACGGCAAGCCGGTGCCGGTGGGGGAGCCGGGCGAGATCTGCGTGGCCGGTCCGCTGCTGGCCGGCGGCTACTGGAACCTGCCCGACGAGACCAACGAGACGTTCCGCGACGGGTGGATGCACACCGGTGACGTCGCCCGCGAGGACGAGGACGGCTACTGGTTCATCGTCGACCGCACCAAGGACATGATCGTCACCGGCGGCTTCAACGTGTTCCCGCGCGAGGTCGAGGACGTCGTCGCGGAGCACCCGGCCGTCGCCCAGGTCGGCGTGATCGGGACCCCGCACGAGAAGTTCGGCGAGGCGGTCACCGCGATCGTCGTGCTGCGCTCTGACGCGGCCTCCGACGAGGCGGCGATCGCGACCATGACCACGGAGATCCAGGAGATGGTCAAGGAGCGCAAGGGCTCGGTCCAGGCGCCCAAGCAGGTCATCGTCGCCGACTCGCTCCTGCTCACCGCGCTCGGCAAGCCCGACAAGAAGGCGCTGCGCGCCCAGTACTGGACCGGGGACCGAGCCGTCGGCTGACTGAGGGGGCACGGGGTGGGTACGACCTACCCCATGCGCCTGCGCAACGGTCCCGACGGCTACGGAGCGGTCACCAAGCTGCTGCACTGGGCGACCGTCCTCGCGGTGGTCGCACAGTTCGTCGTCGGCTACTCGATGGAGGTCGACGACTCCGGCCGCGGCCGGGGTCGCGGCCGCGGTGAGGGGTCCGGCCGCGGGCGCGGACGCGGGGGAGACGACGACGTCGACCTGTTCGACGGCAGCTTCGACCTCGTCGACCTGCACGTGCTGCTCGGCCTGTCGATCCTGGCTCTGGTCGGCGTGCGGATCATCTGGCGGGCGACGACGCCGCTGCCGCCGTGGGCGCCGCAGCTGACCGAGGGCAACCGGCGGTTCCTGCACGCGACCGAGGTCGCCCTGCTCGTCACGCTCGTCGTGGTGCCGGCGACCGGGATCGCGCTCGTGCTCGGGGCCGACGACCTGCTCGCGCTGCACGTCGGGGCCCACGTCGCGTTCTTCGCGGCGCTCGCCGCGCACCTCACGATCGTGTTGTGGCGACGGTTGCTGCCTCGAATGCTGTGACCGGCTCGGCGGCTCGCCTCCGGCCGGCGAACCAGCGGCGTACGCCGGTGTCGATGGCGAGCCCGAGAAGAAGCAGGCCGACGGCCACGACGCCGTCCAGCCACCAGTGGTTGGCGGTCGCGGAGACGACGAGCGTCGTGAGGATGACGTGCAGCAGGAAGACCCAGCGCCAGACGCTGGTGCTCACCGCGACGATGCCCAGGGAGACCACGGCCGCCCAGCCGACGTGGATCGACGGCATCGCGGCGAACTGGTCGGAGACGCCCTCCTGGACGTCGCTCGTGTAGACCGACATGCCGTAGAAGTGCGAGACGTTCTCGTAGCCGAGGTCGGGGAAGAACCGGGGCGGTGCGACCCGCACGAAGCGGATGATCAGGCAGCCCAGCGTGAGCAGCGCCAGACCGTTGCGCCAGTGCGGGAACTGGTCGCGGTGCCGCATGAAGAGCCAGACCAGGAAGGCGATCAGCGCCGGCACGTGGACGGTGGCGTAGTACCACGTCGACGCCTCACCCACCCACGCGTGGTCGAGCACGAAGTTCTGCAGCGCGAGCTCGCTGGGGAGGTGCAGGGCGCGCTCGACGTGGTCGATCTCCCGGCCCCGGGCCAGGGCACCGCTGGTCGTCGCCAGCGGCAGCATCCGCGCCAGCCGCCAGAGCGCGTAGAGGGCCGCGATCAGCGCGAACTCCCGCGCGAGCGGCTCGGCGTTCCTGGTGCCGGGACGCCACCGACGCAGGCCGAGCCAGACCGCGCAGCTGAGCAATGCCGCGACCGCGGCTTGGTCCCAGGTCGGCCACGGCACCGCTGGATCCTCCCAGTGGCGCCGTGGTCCCCGCAAAGGAACCAGCGCGAAAGCGTCCAGAAATCGATATGGAAAACGTTATCGACAACGATTGACAGCGGTCGCTCCGGCCTGGCAGGTTCACCCGTGGTGTGTGACGAACGTCCCATCGGTGCGGTGGGGCGGAATGGAGGAGTACTCAATGAGGTCGAAGACCCGACGCGCGGCCCTCGCCGCGCTCTGTGCCGGCGCGTTGACGCTGTCTGCCGCGGCTTGCGGCAGCGACGACGACTCGTCGGAGGGCGGTTCCGGCACCACGATCACGTGGTGGCACAACTCGAACAACGAGCCCGGCATGGGCTACTACGAGCAGGTGGCCAAGGACTTCGAGGCCGACCATCCAGGGGTGGACATCGAGATCAGCGCCATGGCCCACGAGGACATGGTCAGCAAGCTGGCGGCCGGGTTCCAGAGCGGGGACATCCCCGACATCTACATGGAGCGCGGCGGCGGCGAGCTCGCCGACCACGTCGAGGCGGGCCTGGTGCGCGACATCTCCGACGACGCGTCGGAGGAGATCGAGAAGATCGGCGGCTCGGTCGCGGGCTGGCAGGTCGACGGCCAGACCTACGCGCTGCCGTTCTCCCTGGGAGTCGTGGGGTTCTGGTACAACACCGAGCTGTTCGAGGAGGCCGGGATCACCGCGCCGCCGACCACGCTCGACGAGCTCGGTGACGCCGTCACCAAGCTCAAGGACGCGGGGATCGACCCGATCTCGGTGGGTGCCGGCGACAAGTGGCCGGCCGCGCACTACTGGTACTACACCGCGATGCGCGAGTGCTCCCAGGACGTGCTGTCCGACGCGGTCACCAGCCTCGACTTCTCCGACCCGTGCTTCGAGAAGGCGGGCGAGGACGTGGAGACGATCCTCGGGTGGGAGCCGTTCAACCCGGGCTTCCTGACCACCCCGGCCCAGGAGGGCGCCACCTCGGCCTCCGGCCTGCTCGCCACCGGCAAGGTCGCGATGGAGATGCAGGGTCACTGGGAGCCCGGCGTGATGCAAGGGCTCACCGACGACGGCAAGGGGCTGGGCGACAAGACCGGCTGGTTCCCGTTCCCGTCGATCGACGGCCAGTCCGGTGACCCGGCCGCGGCCCTCGGTGGCGGTGACGCCTGGGCGGTCTCGGACGGTGCTCCCGACGAGGCCGTGGACTTCGTGAAGTACCTGCTGTCCGACGACGTCCAGATCGGCTTCGCGGAGAACAGCATGGGTCTGCCGACGAACTCGGCGGCCAGCGGCTCCGTCGCCGACCCGGCACTGGCGGGTCTGCTCGAGGTCCGCGACGCGGCGCCGTACGTCCAGCTCTACTTCGACACCGCGTTCGGCACGTCCGTCGGTGGTGCGATGAACGACGAGATCGCCCTGCTGTTCGCGGGTGAGGCCTCGCCACAGGACGTCGTCGACGCGACGCAGGCGGCAGCCGATCAGGAGAGCTGAGCTGACCGTGACGCATGAGGGGGCCACGGGACCGGTGGCACCCACGCTGACGGAGGTGGTCACCCGGCGCGACGAGCGCCGGGTGGCCCCCCGGCCGGTAGGGACCGGCTGGCGCCAGCGTCTCGAGATCGTCATGTTCGTGTCACCGGCCCTGGCCCTGATGGCCGTCTTCATCCTCTGGCCGGTCCTCTCGGCGGTCCGGATGTCCTTCTACCGCTGGAAGGGCTTCGGCCCGATGGACCAGTGGGTCGGCCTGAACAACTACCGACTGGTGCTCCAGGACGAGGTCTTCACCGACGCGGTGATGCACAACTTCACCATCGTCGTGCTCTCGATTCTGATCCAGCTGCCGCTCGGGCTCGGGCTCGCGCTGCTGCTGAACCGGCGGATCCGCGGTCGCGGGCTGCTCCGCACGATCGTGTTCGTGCCGTACGTCGTGGCCGAGGTGATCGCGGGCGTGATCTGGTTCCAGCTGCTCCAGCCGCAGTACGGCGTGGTCGACACGGTCCTGACCAACATCGGCCTCACGCCACCGGAGCAGGGCTTCCTCGGGACGCCTGACCTGGCGCTGCCGACCGTGTTCGTGGTGCTCACGTGGAAGTACCTCGGGCTGGCGGTGCTGCTGTTCCTCGCCGGCCTGCAGGGCGTGCCGGACGAGCTCTACGAGGCGGCGCAGCTCGACGGGGCGAGCTGGTGGCAGACACAGCGGCGGGTGGCGATCCCGCTGATCGGCCCGACGATCCGTACCTGGGCGTTCCTGTCGATCATCGGCTCGCTGCAGCAGTTCGACATGATCTGGGTGCTGACCCACGGCGGCCCGGCGAACCGCACGACGACGATGGCGACGTACCTGGTCGAGCAGGGTACGGAGCGGGGTAACTACGGCATCGCCGGGGCCGCCTCGGTGCTGCTGTTCGTGATCGCGTTCGTGACGGCGGTGGCGTACCAGCTGATCGTGCTGCGGCGCGACACCAAGGTGGACCGGTGAGGAGGACGGCATGACGGACAAGCAGACGAAGGCGTTCGGCGCCGGCGGCCCGCTCGTGTACGTGCTCGCGCTCGTGGTGGTCGCGCTGACGCTCGGCCCCGTCCTGTACGGCGCGCTCGGCGGCTTCCGGAGCAACGAGCAGCTGGCGAGCGACCCGGCCGGCCTGCCCGACCCGTGGGTGTTCACGAACTACTCGACCGTGCTCACGAACTCGGAGTTCTGGCGCTACGCGCTGAACTCCACGGTGGTCGCCCTGATCACGACCGTGGTCGCGGTGCTGGCCGGCGTGATGGCGGCGTACCCGCTCGCGCGCTACCAGTTCCGCGGCCGCGAAGGGCTGTTCATGGTGTTCGTGCTCGGGCTGCTGTTCCCGGCCGCGGTCGCGATCATCCCGCTGTTCATCCTGGTGACCCGCGACCTCCAGCTCGGCAACACCTGGTGGGGCGTGGCGCTGCCGCAGGCGGCGTTCGCACTGCCGATCACCGTGGTGATCCTGCGGCCGTTCCTGATGGCCCTGCCGCGCGAGCTCGAGGAGGCCGCGCTGATCGACGGCGCCTCGCGCGTGGGGATCTTCTGGCGACTGGCGCTGCCGCTGTCGATGCCGGCGCTGGTCACCGTCGGTGTGCTGGCGTTCGTCACGTCGTGGAACGCCTACCTGCTGCCGCTCCTGCTCCTGCAGGACGACATGCGCACGCTGCCGCTCGGGGTGGCCGACTACTCGACCGAGCACTCGGCCGACACCGCCGGTGTCCTGGCCTTCACGACGATTGCGATGATCCCGGCATTGATCCTGTTCCTTGCGCTGCAACGACGGATCGTCGGTGGACTGACGGGGGCGGTCAAGGGATGAGCGAGGAGCTTGAGGTGACTTCCACCCACAACGGGCGGGTGACGATGCAGCAGGTCGCTGCCGAGGCCGGCGTGTCCGTGTCGACGGTGTCGAAGGTGATCAACGGGCGGTACGGCGTCGCGAGCGAGACGTCGGAGCACGTCAACAGCGTGATCAGCCGTCTCGGCTACGAGGCCAGCCTGGTCGCGCGCAGCCTGCGGAACACGCGGACGAACGTCATCGGCCTGCTGGTCATGGACTTCGAGCCGTTCAGCACCGAGGTGCTCAAGGGCGCCGCGGACGCGATCCGGGGCAGTGGCTACGAGCTGGTCGCGTACTCCGCGGGCGGTGGCGTCGACGACCACATCGGATGGGAGTCGCGCGCGCTGTCGCGGGTCATGGGGACGCTGGTCGACGGCGCGGTGCTGGTCACCCCGACGGTGACCGACGTGCGACACACGGGACCGATCGTGGCCGTCGACCCCCACACGGGACGCTCCAGCCTCCCGACGGTGACGTCGGACAACCTCCAGGGCGGCCGGCTCGCGGTCGACCACCTGCTCGGGCTCGGGCACCGGCGCATCGGGATGATCACGGGCCGCCCGGACCTGAGCTCCGCAGAGCTCCGCGAGCAGGGCTACCGGGACGCGCACGCGGCGGCCGGCGTACCGGTCGACGAGTCGCTGCTGGCGCTCGGCGGCTACGACCCGGAGCAGGCGCGCGAGGCCTCGCGGACGCTGCTCACGATGGCGGAGCCGCCGACCGCGATCTTCGCGGCGAACGACATCTCCGCGATGGTCACGCTCGAGGTCGCCGCCGAGCTCGGGATCGCCGTACCCGCCCAGCTCTCGGTCGTCGGCTTCGACAACATCCCCGAGTCGGCGCTCGCCGACCCGCCGCTGACCACCGTGCAGCAGCCGATGCGGCAGCTCGGCCACGACGCGGTCGCGATGCTCATCGCGCAGATCTCCGGCGAGGAGATCGCGGACACGCACCTCACCCTGGAGACGACGCTGGTCCCGCGCGGGTCGAGCGCGGAGGTCGCACGATGAGCGAGCTCTGGCGCAACACCGCCCTGGCGCCCGAGGCGCGGGTGGCCGACCTGATGGCGCAGATGACGGTCACCGAGAAGGTCGCCCAGCTGACCGGGATCTGGTGGATCGACCCTGCTGCGGGCGGCATGGCGCCGATGCTGAGCGAGAGCCTCGGTCCGCAGCCGCCGTGGGACGAGGTCGTCACCGACGGGCTCGGCCAGCTCACCCGCACCTACGGGACCGGCCCGCTGGAGCCCCGCGAGGGCATGCGGATCCTGGCGGAGCGGCAGCGCGACGTGATGGCGGGCAACCGGTTCGGCATCCCGGCCCAGGCGCACGAGGAGTGCCTCACCGGACTGGCGGTCTGGCGCGCCACGATCTACCCGGCGCCGCTGAGCTGGGCGGCGTCGTTCGACCCGGCCCTCGTCGAGCGGATGGCCGGCCGGATCGGTGACGCGATGCGCCGCCTCGACATCCACCAGGGCCTCGCGCCCGTGCTCGACGTGGTGCGCGACCACCGCTGGGGCCGGGTCGAGGAGACCCTCGGCGAGGACCCGTTCCTGGTCGGCCTGGTCGGGAGCGCCTACGTCCGCGGGCTCGAGCGCGCGGGCGTCGTGTCCACCCTCAAGCACTTCGTGGGCTACTCGGCCTCCCGCGCGGCGCGCAACCTCGCGCCGGTGTCCATGGGGCCGCGCGAGATGGCCGACGTGATGCTGCCGCCGTTCGAGATGGCGCTGCGCGCCGGCGCCCGCTCGGTGATGAACTCCTACACCGACATCGACGGGGTGCCGGCCGCCGCCGACCCGGCGCTGCTGACCGGGCTGCTGCGCGACCGGCTCGGCTTCACCGGCACGGTCGCGGCCGACTACTTCTCGGTCGCGTTCCTCCAGACCCTGCACGGGGTCGCGGGTTCCCTCGGGGAGGCCGCCGGGCTCGCGCTCGAGGCCGGGATCGACGTGGAGCTCCCGTCGCTCAACGCCTTCGGCGAGCCGCTGCTCGCGGCCATCGAGACCGGCCAGGTCGACGAGAAGGTCATCGACCGCGCGCTGTCGCGGGTGCTGCTGCAGAAGTGCGAGCTCGGGCTGCTGGACCCCGGCTGGGCGCCGGCCGAGCCGGAGGACGTCGACCTCGACGACCCGGAGTCGCGTGCGCTCGCGCTCGAGCTGGCCAGGCGCTCGGTCGTGCTGCTCTCGAACGACGGCACCCTGCCGCTGGCCGCCGGCGCACCGATCGCGGTTGTCGGGCCGCGCGCGGACACGTTCGAGGCGATGCTCGGCTGCTACTCGTTCCCCATGCACGTGCTGGTCCACCACCCGGACGCCGAGGCCGGGGTGGCGATCAGGACCGTGCGTGAGGAGCTGGCGGGCTCGTTCGACGTGACCTACGCCCTCGGTTGCCCGGTCGTCGGGGGCGAGGACGCCGACATCGAGGCCGCGGTGGTCGCCGCCGCGGGCGCGGAGGTCTGCGTCGTCGTGCTCGGCGACGAGGCCGGCCTCTTCGGCAACGGCACCTCGGGCGAGGGCAACGACGTCGCGACGCTGGACCTGCCCGGCCGGCAGGAGGAGCTGCTCGAGGCCGTGCTCGGCACGGGTACGCCGGTGGTCGCGGTCCTGCTCGTCGGGCGGCCGTACGACCTGAGCCGGCAGGCGGACCGCCTGGCCGGGCTGCTCTGCGGCTTCTTCCCGGGCGAGGAGGGCGCGCAGGCCATCGCCGACGTGCTCAGCGGCCGGGTGAACCCGTCGGGCCGGCTGCCGGTCAGCTTCCCGGGCGCCGGCTCGACGCAGCCGTCGACGTACCTCGCCTCGACGCTCGGGCGGCGTACCGAGGTGAGCGTCGTCGACCCGACCGCGCTGTACCCCTTCGGTCACGGGCTGTCGTACGCCGACGCCACCTGGGGCGACGTCTCGACGTCGACCCAGCGCTGGGAGACCGACGGCTCGTGCGAGCTCGTGGTGCCGCTCACGAACGAGAGCGACCGCGACGTGTCGGAGGTCGTGCAGGTCTACCTCCACGACCGGTCGGCGTCGGTGGTCCGGCCGGTGCAGCAGCTGATCGGCGCGGCCCGCGTGGACCTGGCGCCGGGGGAGAGCAGGGCGGTGCGCTTCGACCTGCACGCCGACCTGACCTCGTTCACCGGCCGCGAGCTGGTGCGCATCGTCGAGCCCGGCGAGGTCGAGCTGCGCGTCGGTGCCTCGAGCGCGGACATCCGCGCGGTGCTGACGCTCGACCTGGTCGGTCCCGGCCGCGAGGTCGGCACCGACCGCGTGCTCGAGCCGACGGTGTCCGTCGTACCGGCCTGATGCAGTTCGACTGGCCGCTCGACCAGCTGCGCGGCTACGACCCGCAGCTGGCCGAGCCACCGGACCTCGACGAGTTCTGGGCGGCGTCCCTCACCGACCGTGGTGAGGGGGCGTCGTTCGTGCACGTCGACAACGGCCTGCGCGCCGTCGAGACGTACGACGTCACGTTCCTCGGCTTCGGCGGTGACCCGGTGCGCGCGTGGCTGCACCTGCCGGCGGCCGCGCTCCGCAGCGGCCCGCTGCCCGGCGTCATGCAGTACCAGGGCTACAACGGTGGCCGGGGCCTCGCGCACGAGCACCTGCTCTGGGCGTCCGCGGGCTATGCGCACCTCGTCATGGACACCCGCGGGCAGGGCAGCGGCTGGACGACCGGGAGCACCGGTGACCCCGGCGGCAGCGGGCCGTCACAGCCGGGGTTCCTGACCCGCGGCATCGAGGACCCGCGCACCTACTACTACCGGCGCGTGTTCGCGGACGCCGTCGCGGCGGTCGAGGTGCTGCGCCGTCATGACCTCGTCGACGGCGCGCGGGTCGCGGTCGCGGGCGGCAGCCAGGGCGGTGGCATCGCGGCGGCGGTCGCCGCGCTCGCGCCGACCTCGGTGGCGGCGCTGCTCTGCGACGTGCCGTTCCTGTCCGACTTCCGCCGGGCGGCCGCGGTCGCGCAGACCGAGCCGTATCTCGAGCTCGTGCGCTACCTCGCGGCGCACCGCGACCGGGTCGAGCAGACGTTCGCGACGCTGTCGTACTTCGACGCCGCGGTGCTGGGCCGGAGGGCCACCGCGCCGGCGCTGTTCTCGGTCGCGCTGATGGACGCGACCTGCCCGCCGTCGACCGGCTTCGCGGCGTACCACGCTTATGCCGGGCCCAAGGACCTCGAGGTCTACGAGTTCAACGACCACGAGGGCGGCCAGGCGTTCCAGCAGGCCCGCCAGCTCGCCTGGCTGGCGGAGGCCTTCGCGTCCGCGTGACCAGCAGCTAGCGGCCCTGGAAGCTCGGGGTGCGCTTCTCGGCGAACGCTCGGGGACCTTCCTTGGCGTCCTCGGACGCGAAGACGGCCACGCCGACCCT
The DNA here is from genome assembly GCF_022761125.1 of Nocardioides sp. SR21. Lineage (GTDB taxonomy): Bacteria > Actinomycetota > Actinomycetes > Propionibacteriales > Nocardioidaceae > Nocardioides. Next base: position 155,834 of record NZ_JAKWJR010000003.1, read on the forward strand.
GGCGTCGTCGGCCCAGCAGTCCTCCTCGTGCTTGCCCTCGGAGTCGCGGACGGTCTTGAGGATGGCCTGCACGGCGAGCGGGCCGTTCGCGCAGATGAGGTCGGCGATCTCGTGGGCCTTGTGCAGCGCCTCGCCGTCCGGGACGACGTGGCCGATCAACCCGATCTCCTTGGCCTCCGGCGCCTTGATCAGGCGGCCGGTGAGCAGCAGGTCCATCGCGATCGTGTACGGGATCTGGCGGGGGAGCCGGACCGCGGAGCCACCCATCGGGTAGAGGCTCCACTTGGCCTCCGCGACGCCGAAGCGTGCGGACTCGCCGGCGATCCGGATGTCGGTGCCCTGGAGGATCTCCGTGCCGCCGGCGACCGCGGGGCCCTCGACGGCCGCGATCAGCGGCACGGTCAGACGGAACCCCTTGAGCAGGCCCTTGATCACCGACGGGTCGAAGCCGGCCTTGAAGCTGTCGTCCGGCGAGCGCTTGGTCGCCGCCTTGAGGTCCATGCCCGCGCAGAAGAAACCGCCGGCGCCGGTGAGGATGACCACCCGGATGGAGTCGTCGCTGTTGGCCCGGTCCCAGGCCTCCTCCATGATCGCCATCATCTCGCCGGACAGCGCGTTGCGCGCCTCCGGGCGGTTCATGGTGACGACCAGCTTGTGGCCGTCCTGCTCGACGAGACAGTGGGGAGCGTCGGTGGTCATGGCGCGGAGCCTAGCCAAGAACGAGAACGTGTTCTAGTCTCGCCGCGTGGCCCTCAACATCGCTGACCTGTTTGAACACGCCGTCGATGCCGCCCCCGAGAACCTGGCCCTGAAGGTCGGCGACCGGGCAGTCACGTACGCCGAGCTGGAGGCGGACGCCAACCGGCTGGCGCACTACCTGCTGTCCCAGGGGGTGAAGGCCGGCGACCACGTCGCGATCTACGCCAAGAACAGCATCGAGCACGTCGTGGCGACGCTCGCGATCGTCAAGGTCCGCGCCACCACCATCAACGTGAACTACCGGTACGTCGAGTCCGAGCTGGACTACATCTTCGACAACGCCGACGTCGTCGCGGTCATCCACGAGCGGTCGTACGCGCCGCTGGTCGCCAAGTGCTGGCCGAAGCACGACAAGCTGAAGGTCGCCGTCGTCGTCGACGACGCGCTCGACCCGTCCGACAGCTCCGACTTCTCGTCGTACGGCGGCGTCCACTACGACGACGCGATCGCGGGCCAGAGCGCCGAGCGCGACTTCGGGGAGCGCAGCGCGGACGACATCCACATCATCTACACCGGGGGCACGACCGGCTTCCCGAAGGGCGTCATGTGGCGCCACGAGGACTTCTGGCGCGTGCTCGGCGGCGGCATCGACTTCTACTCGGGCGAGCCGCTGGAGGAGTTCGACCAGTCCAAGCAGGCGACCGACCCGCGGATGGTGACGTTCCCGCTCAGCCCGCTGATGCACGGTGGCGCCCAGGCGGGTCTGCTGATGCACCTGTTCGCCGGCCACCTGACGGTGCTCGAGCCGAAGTTCGACCCGGTCCGCACCTGGGAGATCATCGAGCGCGACAAGGTCCAGCTGATCTTCATGACCGGCGACGCGATGGCCCGGCCGCTGATCGAGGCGTTCGAGGAGAAGGCCGCGTCCGGCACGCCGTACGACGCCTCGAGCCTGTTCGCGATCTCCAGCAGCGCCGCGATCTTCAGCCCGCCGGTGAAGGCGCGGTGGATGGCGGCGTTCCCCAACTCGGTCTTCACCGACTCCGTCGGTGCCACCGAGACCGGGTTCTCCGGCATGGGGATGGGCGACCCCAACAACATCAACCCGGACGGCCCGGTCGTCGGCCTCGGCCCCGGCAGCGTCGTGCTCGACGAGAACAACAAGATCCTCGACATGGAGACCAGCGTCGGCAAGACCGGCCGACTCGGTCGCGGCGGCTCGGTGCCGGTCGGCTACTACAAGGACCCGGCCAAGTCGGCGGCGACGTTCCTCGAGATCGACGGCGCCCGCTACTCGGTGCCGGGCGACTTCGCCCGGATCGAGGAGGGTGGTCGCGTGACGCTGCTCGGCCGCGGCTCGAACTGCGTCAACACCGGCGGGGAGAAGGTCTACCCCGAGGAGGTCGAGATGGCGATCAAGGGCCACCCGGCCGTGTACGACGTCCTCGTGGTCGGCATCCCCGACGAGAAGTACGGCCAGGCGGTCGCCGCGGTCGTCGAGCTCCGCGAGGGGGAGTCGCTCGAGCTCGAGGACCTGCGCACCTACCTGCGCGAGCACCTGTCGGGCTACAAGCTGCCGCGGTCGCTGACGATCGTGGACCGGGTGCCGCGCAACGCGACCGGCAAGGCGCAGTACCCCGCCGCCAAGGAGATGGCGCTGGCCGGCTTCGCCGCCAAGGCAGCCACCGTCGACCCGACCTCTGTCTGACCGTCTCCGTCGATTCTTGGGAGAGACCACCATGCGTACCCCTCTGTGTGACACCTTCGGCATCGACTACCCGATCTTCGCCTTCACGCCGTCCGAGCACGTCGCGGCCGCGGTGTCGCGCGCGGGAGGACTGGGCGTGCTCGGCTGCGTCCGGTTCAACGACCCCGAGGAGCTCGAGCAGACGCTCACCTGGCTCGACGAGAACACCGACGGCAAGCCGTACGGCGTCGACATCGTGATGCCGATGAAGATCCCCACCGAGGGCAAGTCCATCGACCTCCAGGCGCTGATCCCGGAGGAGCACGTCACGTTCGTCGAGCAGACCCTGCAGAAGCTCGGCGTACCCCCGCTCCCGGAGGGCGAGGGCCGCGAGGGCGTCCTCGGCTGGCTGCACTCGGTCGCGCGCTCGCACCTCGACGTGGCGCTGAGGCACCGTCCGGTGCTGATCGCCAACGCGCTCGGCTCGCCGCCGGTCGACGTGATCGAGAAGTGCCACGAGCACGGCATCAAGGTCGCCGCGCTCGCGGGCGCCGCCAAGCACGCGCTGTCGCACGTGCAGAACGGCGTCGACATCATCGTGGCCCAGGGCTACGAGGCCGGCGGCCACACCGGTGAGGTCGCCAGCATGGTGCTGCAGCCCGACATCGTCGACGCGGTCGGGCCCGACGTGCCGGTCCTCGGCGCCGGTGGCATCGGCTCCGGCCGGCAGGTCGCGGCGTCGCTGGCGCTCGGCTCGCAGGGCGTGTGGACCGGGTCGATCTGGCTCGGCACCGAGGAGTACCAGAACCTCCAGTCGAACGCCGGCTGGACGACCGCGTTCACGCGCGCCACCTCGTCCGACACCGTGCGCACCCGGATCTACACCGGCAAGCCGGCCCGGCTCCTCAAGACCAAGTGGACCGAGGCCTGGGCGGAGGAGGACGCGCCGTCGCCGCTGCCGATGCCGCTGCAGAACCTGCTCGTCGCCGACGCGCACAACCGGATCAACGCCTCCGGCGACCCGGACGTGATCTCGATGCCGATCGGCCAGATCGTGGGCCGGATGAACGACGTGCGTCCGGTCGCCGACGTGATGGCCGACCTGGTCGCGGAGTTCGAGGAGACCGTCGGGCGGCTGGAGTCCATCCGCAAGTAGGCGCCTCGGTAAAGGCAGTCTCCAGGTATCCGCAAGGTCGCGCCGCCGCGCCGTCGCGGGTGCTGGATGACGCCCACCTCCGTGTCACCATCGTGGACGAGGGGAGAACGTTCCCCTCCACGAAGGTCTGGGGGGAACTTCGATGCGAGAGATCCTGCACGTCCTGATCACGGCCGTGGTCGTCCTGGTCGCCGCCGTCTGCACGCTCGTCCAGCTGAGCGACGCCGACCAGGCGCTGGAGCGGTTCGACGGTGACCCGACGGTCATCCAGCAGATGAGCAGCGGACGCTAGCTCAGGTCGGGGTGCGCCCGGCCGGCGATGAGCGGCAGGTCCAGGTACGTCTTGATGCCGGGCTCGGCGGCCACGACGTACGGGATCGAGTTCACGCAGTGGAAGGCCGTGGCGGTCACGCCCGGGTTGCGCTCGAGGCCTTCCTCGACGGTGTCGGGCTGCCAGCCCTTGATCGTCACCGTGCAGCTCGGGTCGCCCTGCACCTCGACCTCGAACCGCTCGCCCTGCGGGCCGAACTCCCACGCCGGGTCGAGGTTCTCCTCGCCCATCAGCCAGTTCACCGCGATCCGTACGACGCAGGTCTCGCCGACGAACGCCTCCCAGATGAAGCGCTGCCCGGCGACGTGGCCCGGCTCGATCACGCCGATGGGGGAGTCGATCGGCGCGGTCGCGACCGCGACCTCCTGCGACGTGCGCACCCGGGGCTCGGCCGCGAAGCCCAGCGCATCCACGCACATCCGCACCGACTGGATGAAGCCGCCCGACAGCAGGCCGAGCATCGGGCCGCCCATCGCCTCCTCGGGCTTCCCGCCGAACATCATGATGTGGCGGACGACGTCGGGTGCGTTGTACGTGCGGATGTCGGAGAACTCCTCGCCGCGCACGAACGTCACGGCCGACGAGAGCGCCGAGAACATCAGCGGGTGCAGCTCGGTGATGCCGCCGGGGTTGATGCCGGTCCCGTGCAGCGTCGTACCACCCTCGGCGCATGCGGCGGCGAGGGGAGCACCGTCCCGCTCGGACGGGTAGAACCAGCCGACCGGCGTGACGACGTTCTTGCCGCTGCGCAGGATCGCGGCGACCTCGTCGCGGTCGGGGATCAGCGGTGTGTAGACGACCGCGTCGGCCTCCATCGCGAGGATCTCGTCCTTGCTGGTCGTGGCGAGGACGCCGAGCGGATCGATCCCCAGGATCTCGCCGACGTCCATGCCGTTCTTGCTGTCGGAGTGCACCCAGCACCCGACGAGCTCGAGGTCGGGGTGGAGCAGGATGCCTTCGATCGCCGCCCGGCCGACGCCGCCGGTGGCCCACTGGATGACGCGCACGGCGCCACCCTCGCAACTAGAACGTGTTCTTGTCTAGGGGGTGGTGGGCAAACCGCAGGGGTCGCGCAAGCGAGCGGCGCTCGGCGCCGCGCCGGCACGGCGCGGGATCGCAACGCGGCCAGCGTGGATGCTGAGCGCCGCGTGCGAGTTCTCCGGACCGGCCACCTAGAGCGACGTCATCGCGCCGACGGTCTCCGGCTGGAACTTCGGGAACACCGTCGCCGTCGAGGCGCCGAAGCGCGAGGACACGACCTCGGCCAGCACGCTGCGGTAGTCGGTGGTCACCAGCAGGTCGGAGTCGCCGTCGTCGGTCAGGCCCGGCCAGGTGCCGTAGTACTTGCCGCCCTTGACCCCGGCGCCGGCCAGGAACATCACGTTCCCGTAGCCGTGGTCGAGGCCCATGCTGGCGTTCTCGACCACGCGGCGGCCGAACTCGCTGATCGTCACGAGCGTGACCTTGCTCGACTGGTCGCCGAGGTCCTCGAAGAACGCCGCGAGCGACTTCGCCAGGTCCGCGGCGTTGTTGTACAGCCAGCCGCGCTCGGAGGTCCCGAGGTCGGAGTGCATGTCCCAGTCGCCCTGGTCGACCGTGATGACCTCGACGCCGACGTTGCCGCGGATCACCCGGGCGACCTCGGAGAGCGCGCGGCCCAGGTCGGTGCGCGGGTACGTCGACGCGTGGTCGGGGGTCTCGATCACGGGGGCGAAGTCGTCGAGCGCGTCGAACACCGCGTGCATCGCGGTGCCCAGCGAGGTGTTGTTGCGGTCCCAGAGCTTGTGCAGCGACGCGCGGCGACCCTTGGTGATGTCCCACTTGTCGTCGCCGGGGATCCGCACCGACGCGACGTTGCCGGCCGACATCACCGGCTCGGGTCCGTAGAGCGAGGTGGGGACCACGCCGCCGCTGACGTTGAAGCCCTGCAGCGGGGAGCGTCCGGAGTCGGTGCCGATCAGCCGGTTGAGCCAGCCGGTGCGGATGTCCGAGCCCGGGTCCGCGTCCTCGACCTCCTCCATCGCGGAGAAGTGCGAGCGGTTCGGCGCGGCGAGGCCGGTCGCCTGGACGGCGGCCAGCCGGCCGGACTGCCAGAGCGGCAGCAGCGGCGCGAGCTGCGGGTGCAGGCCGAACATGCCGTCCTTGACCAGCAGCCGGTCGGCCGGGACGGCGATGCGGGGCCGAGCGCTGTAGTAGACCGGGTCGGCGTGCGGCACGACGAGCGAGAGCCCATCGGCAGCGCCGCGCAGCGACAGCACCACCAGGACGGAGTCGGCGGGCGTGCTGGCCGCGGCCGAGGTGGTGATCGCGGCGGAGCCGACGACCGTGGTGGCGCCGGCGAGCGCGAGCGCGCCGGAGAACAGGCCGCGTCGCGACATCCGCGCGAACTCGGGGCAGCAGGGCTGCTGGGGCAGGGGGGAGGTCATGGCGGTCACCGGGTCAGGAAGGCGGGGGAGTCGAGGAAGGTGGTCAGCAGCCGGTACATGTTCCACTTGACGAGGCCGTGGTCACGCGTGATCCGCTCGCGCGGCTCGACGTCGACGGCCAGGCAGCACGCCTCCAGCAGCTCGGCGGTCGAGCGCCGGTGCAGGATCACCTGCGACAGGTGGTCGACCATCACGTCGAAGCGGACCGGGAACTTCGGGGCCCACCACGCGGGCGGGTGGTAGGCGACGCCCTCGTTGGGCCACCAGCCGGCGCTCAGGGTCAGGTGCACGTCCATCGAGGCCAGCAGCCGCGACGGCGACGACCAGGCCCGGTTATCGATCGGCTGCCCGTCGGGTCGCGGCCAGTCGAAGGGCTTGGTGCCGATCCCGTCGGCCTGCCACAGCAGCGCGTTCGCGGCGTACTGGTCGCCGTCCTCGCCCTGCGGCGGCCGCTTGAGCCGGATGTCGAGAGCGCGGTACGTCGCGACCAGGTCCTCGCCGGGGTCGCGCACCTTGAGCCCGGCGGACCCGGCGAGCTCCTGCGTGTCGAACAGCGCCTGCAGCACCGGGACGATCTCGGTGTCGTTGTCGAGGTAGACCTCGGCCAGGTAGTCGATGAGCTCCTGCGACGGGTTGTCGCTCACGAACTTCACGGCGAGCTTGCGCGCGACCCGCTGGGCGGTGGCGGGGTGCTGGGCGAGGTAGCGGAGGTACTGCCGCGTGACCGGCCGGCCGTCGGCGTCGGCGTTCTCATGGGTGAAGTCCATGACCTTCACCGGGCCGCGCGAGTGCCACTTCTGGCGGTACTCCGCCACGAACGTGTCCCACATGTCGACGCTCCAGCCGGTGAGGATCCGGGCGGAGTCCTTGACGTCGTCCTCGGTGTAGTGGCCGCGGCCGACCGTGTGGAGCTCGAGCAGCTCGCGGCCGAGGTTCTCGTTCGGGTGCGACGAGCTCGAGCTGACGTTGTCGAGGTTGATCAGCATCGCGGGGTGCGTGATCACGCCGATCAGCAGGTCCTCGAACCGGCCGAGGGCGCCCTCGCGGATCACGTCGCCGTACTGCGTGCGCCAGAAGCCCTGCGCGTCGCCGTTGACCGGCACGTTGAAGTGGTTCTCCCAGAGCTCGGTCATCACCTCGAGCACCTGGCGGCGCGACCGGATCCGGCGCACGAGCAGCCAGCGCTGGTAGTCGGCCATCACCTCCCAGACGCCCTCGATCTCGTCGCGCTGGCGGTGCCAGAGATCGGTCGCGTCGCGGTACAGGCTCGGCCACCAGTCGCGCAGCCCGTTCGCGGCCGGGTCCGGGATCGACGCGGGGTCCAGCTGCGCGGCGAACCAGGCGCGCGCGCCACCCGCGGCGCGCACCTCCTTGGCGAGCGCCGGCGTGACGCCGTACGAGAACCGGCCGACCAGGTGCCGCGACCGGGCGCTCAGCAGCGGAGCGCCCTGGTAGCGCCCGGGGGTGTACGCCGGCGCAGCGTCGGCTCGGCCGGCGAGCCCGACGGCGGCACCGGTTGCCGCGCCACCGAGGACGAGGCGACGTCGAACTGCCATGTGGGGTGCTCCAGGGGGTAGTCACGGTGCCCGTTCGCTTCCCGAGTGGAAGGGCGGCCCGCGGCCGGGCAAAAGCGTAAGGGCACAACCGCGTGCGCGATGTGTCTTCGCTGAATGTCGTCCTTTCGGGCGGCCCGGTAGAGTGCTGCGAAACGCCCCCACCCAGTGAGGACACGACGTTCCGCCCATGGACGGCTCTCAAAGTCCGTTGCTCTCCCCTCCTGAGGGAGAGCGCCGATGACCTCGTGGTTGCTGTTGACCGCAGCCCTGCTCCTGATCGCGGCCTGCGGCGTGTTCGTGGCCGCGGAGTTCTCCTTCGTGACCGTCGACCGCGGCCAGGTCGACCGGGCCGCCGAAGCCGGTGACAGCGGTGCTCGCGGCGTGCAGAAGGCGCTGCGCTCGCTCTCGACGCAGCTCTCCGGTGCCCAGGTCGGCATCACGATCACCAACCTCGCGATCGGCTACCTCGCCGAGCCGGCGATCGCCGACCTGATCGCCGACCCGCTCGCGGCGGTCGGGGTCCCCGACGATGCCGTGCGCCCGATCGCGATCACGCTCGGCCTGGTGCTCGCCACCGTGCTGACCATGATCTTCGGCGAGCTCGTGCCGAAGAACCTCGCGATCGCGAAGCCGATGGCGGTGGCGAAGGCGACCCAGGGCTTCCAGCGCGGGTTCACCGCCGCGATCCGCGGACCGATCCGCGTGCTCAACGGCGCGGCCAACGCGATCGTGCGCCGCCTCGGCATCGAGCCGCAGGAGGAGCTCCGCTCCGCGCGCAGCTCGACCGAGCTCGCGTCGCTCGTGCAGCGCTCGGCCGAGCAGGGCACGCTCGAGCGGGAGACCGCCGAGCTGATGGAGCGGTCGGTCGAGTTCGGCTCGCGGACCGCCGGCGAGATCATGACCCCGCGGGTGCGCACCACCACGCTCGACGTCAACGACCGCGCCGCGGCCGTCATCGACACCACCCGCGCCACCGGCCACTCGCGCTTCCCGGTGCTCGACCAGGACGAGGTCGTCGTCGGCACCGTCCACGTCAAGCACGCGGTCGCGCTGTCGCAGGGGGAGCGGGCCACCACCAAGGTCAAGCACCTGATGGCGAAGCCGATCCTGGTGCCGGACTCCCTGCGCCTCGACCCGCTCCTCGCGCTGCTGCGCAAGGACGGCTACCAGCAGGCGGTCGTGCTCGACGAGTACGGCGGCTTCGCCGGCATCGTCACGCTCGAGGACGTCGTCGAGGAGATCGTCGGCGACATCTCCGACGAGCACGACCGGCTCAACAACAGCGCGCGGCTGCAGCGCGACGGCAGCTGGTCGCTGTCCGGCCTGCTGCGCCCCGACGAGGTCGAGGACGTCACCGGCATCGAGCTGCCCGACCACGAGGACTACGACACGATCGCCGGCCTGGTGCTGCGCGTGCTCGGCCGGGTGCCGTCGGTCGGCGACCTCGCGGAGGTCGTCGTACCCGATCGCACCGACCCGGACGAGCCGGGCGAGCGGCTCGCCGTGCTGACCGTCGAGCGGATGGAGGGGCTGCGCATCGACCGGCTCCGCCTGCGCATCCTGGACGGGGAGGACGTCTCGTGAGCGACTCCGCCGCGATCCTGCTGGCCGTCCTGCTGCTGGCGTTCAACGCGTTCTTCGTCGGCGCGGAGTTCGCGCTGGTGTCCGCACGGCGCAGCCAGATCGAGCCGCGCGCCCAGGCGGGCTCCCGCATGGCGCGCACGACCCTGCGCGCCATGGAGCACGTGTCGCTGATGATGGCCGGTGCCCAGCTCGGCATCACGATCTGCTCGCTCGGCCTCGGTGCCGTCGGCGAACCCGCCGTCGCGCACACGCTCGAGCCGTTGTTCGAGAAGCTGCACGTCCCGCACGAGATGCTGCACCCGGTCTCGTTCGTCGTCGCGCTGACGATCGTGGTGTTCCTCCACGTCGTGCTCGGCGAGATGGTGCCGAAGAACATCGCGCTGGCCGGCCCCGACCGGGCCGCGCTCGTGCTCGGCCCGCTGCTGCTCGGGATCGTCACGGTGCTGCGCCCGCTGATCGTCGGCCTCAACGCGATCGCCAACGGCGCCCTGCGGCTGATCCGCATCGAGCCCAAGGACGAGGTCAGCTCGACGTACACCCGCGAGGAGGTCGCCGCGCTGGTCGAGGAGTCCCGGGGCGAGGGCCTGCTCGCGGACGACGAGTACGACCGGCTGGCCGGCGCGCTGGGCTTCACGGAGAAGACCGTCGGCGCGGTGCTGATGACGCCGAACTCCCTCACGACCGTGCGACGCGGTGCCAGCGCCGCGGACGTCGAGGCGCTGTGCGGCACGACCGGGTACAGCCGGTTCCCGGTGGTCTCCGACGACGCCGACCTGATCGGCTACGTGCACATCAAGGACGTGCTGGAGCCCGACGAGCAGCGCCGGGTCCGCCCGATCGACGACAAGTGGATCCGGAAGTTCGCGCTGGTCTCGGCCGACGAGGCGCTGCACGACGCGCTCGAGAAGCTGCAGCGCGAGGGCGCCCACATGGCCCGTGTCGTCGACGCCGAGGGCTTCACCCTGGGCCTGGCGACCCTCGAGGACGTGATCGAGGAGCTGGTCGGCGAGATCCGCGACGCGGCGCACCTCGAGGACGTGCCCGTGTCGGGGTCTGAGGAATCGGAAGGGACGTCCACCGGCCGCTAAGGTTGCCCGGCAGAGGACACAGCAGAGGACCCAGGCAGACAGGCGAGCAGTGGCGGACGACTCGACGCGCAGTCGCGTGTGGACCGTGCCCAACCTGCTCAGCATGCTGCGGCTGCTGGGGGTGCCCCTCTTCCTCTGGCTGGTCCTCGTGCCGGAGGCGGACTGGTGGGCGCTGGCGGTGCTGATGCTCGCCGGCGTCACGGACTTCCTCGACGGGTACCTCGCGCGCCGGTTCGACCAGGCCTCCCCGCTCGGGCAGATCCTGGACCCGGTCGCCGACCGGCTCTACATCCTGGCGGTCGTCGTCGGGCTCGCGCTGCGCGACATCATCCCGTGGTGGGTGGCGCTGTCCCTGCCGTTGCGGGACCTGCTGCTGTGGGGGCTGGTGCCGCTGCTGCGCACCCGGGGCTACAGCGCCCTGCCGGTGCACTTCCTCGGCAAGGCCGCGACGTTCAACCTGCTCTACGCCTTCCCGCTGCTGCTGCTCGGCGACGGCGACGGCACGGTCGCGACGCTCGCCAACGTGTTCGGCTGGGCGTTCGCGCTGTGGGGGATCGGTCTCTACTGGTGGGCGGGGATCCTCTACGCCTGGCAGGTCCGCACCCTGCTGAGGACGACCGAGCGGCGACGGGCCGAGACCGATGCCTGACACCACCGACCGGGTCAACACCCCGCTGCTGACGCTGATCACGCAGCAGTCCCTCGACGAGGACTACCAGGCCGTCGCCGAGCGTCGCGCCGCCGGGAACGGTGGTACGCCGCCGCGGCGGCGTCCGGCTCGCACCGCGGGGATCGTGGTCGCCGCCTTCGGGCTCCTGGTCACGGTCGCAGCCGTGCAGACCAACGCGAACGAGGGCGTCCAGAGTGCTGGCCGCGAGTCCTTGATCCAGCAGATCGACGCGAGCAAGAGCGACCTCGCCCACCTGCAACGGCGCATCGTGCGGCTGCGCGAGCACAACCTGGCCCTGCAGAGCCGGTTCGACGACGTGGCCTCCGAGCAGCAGGAGGCCGTCGTCCGCAACGAGCGGCTGGCCGCGGGCTCCGGCTTCGGCCCGGTGCAGGGCCCCGGCGTCCGGGTGACGGTCGACGACTCGCCGACCGGCGGCCTGGTCGTCGACCACGACCTGCGCCCATTGGTCAACGGCCTGTGGGACGCCGGCGCCGAGGCGATCTCGGTCAACGGCCAGCGGCTCACGTCGCGCTCCGCGATCCGCAACTCCGGGAACGCCATCCAGGTCAACTCCCGGCCGCTGTCGCCGCCGTACGTCGTCCAGGCGATCGGCGACCCGCTGACGCTCGAGGCGAACCTGATGGAGACGACCGGCGGGCTGCTCTTCCGCGACCGGGTCACCAGCTTCGGGTACCCCTGGGACATGGACACGGTCGACGACCTGCAGCTCCCGGCGGCGCCCGCCAAGCTCCTCCGGTTGCGCAACGCCGCCGAGGGCACCGCAGTGCAGAACCTGAACGACGACAAGACCGAGCAGAAGATGGAGGCTCCGCAGTGATCGCAGCTCTCGGGTTGCTGGTCGGGATCGTCCTGGGCATCGTGTTCCAGCCCGACGTCCCGCTCGGCCTGGAGCCCTACCTACCGATCGCGGTCGTCGCCGCGCTCGACGCCGTGTTCGGCGGCCTGCGCGCGTACCTCGACGGCATCTTCGACGACAAGGTCTTCGTGGTGTCGTTCGTCAGCAACGTCGTGATCGCGGCCGGCATCGTCTACCTCGGGGACAAGCTCGGCGTCGGCGGCCAGCTCTCCACGGGCGTGATCGTCGTCCTGGGCATCCGGATCTTCTCCAACGTCGCCGCCATCCGAAGGCACCTGTTCCATGCCTGACCACGACCCGACCCCGGCCCCGACTCCGGCACCGACCCCGGGGCCCGACGAGCAGCCCACCGGGCGGGAGCGGCTGCGCCGTGCCCTGACCCGCCCGAGCCGCGGGCAGGTCGTGGTCGCCGTGCTGCTCGCCGCCGTCGGCTTCGCCGCGGTCACGCAGGTGCGCTTCAACGACGTCGACAACTCCTACGGCAGCCTGCGCGAGCAGGACCTGATCGACGTGCTCAACGGCCTCGCGGTCACCAGCCAGCGCGCCGAGGCCGAGATCGCCCGGCTCGAGAGCACCCGCGACGACCTGCTGTCGGACACCGGTGCCCGCGAGGCCGCGCTGGCCCAGGCCCAGAAGGACGCGGACACGTTCTCGATCCTGGCCGGGCTGGTCCCGGTCACCGGCCCCGGCATCCGGATCACCGTCACCGAGACCGACGCCCCGGTCGAGGTCCAGGACATGGTCGACACCTTCCAGGAGCTGCGCACCGCCGGCGCCGAGGCGATCCAGGTCAACGGCCAGGTCCGCGTCGTCGCCAACACCGCCGTCGAGGACGCGACCGGGGGGCTGCTGATCGGTGGTGAGCTGGTCACCTCGCCGTACGTCATCGACGTGATCGGCGACCCGGACACGCTGTCCTCGTCGGGAGTCGAGTTCCCGTCCGGTCCTCGGGACCTGTTCGAGGAGGACCGCGCCACCGTCGAGGTCGAGAAGCTCTCGTCGCTCGACATCGAGAGCACCGTGAAGCTGCCCCGGACCGAGTTCGCGGACCCCGCGCAGTAGGGTCTGCGTCATGTACCCCGAGGACCTCAAGTACACCGTTGAGCACGAGTGGGTTCGCCGGCCCGGCGAGCACGAGGGCTCGGTCCGCATCGGCATCACCGAGTACGCCCAGGACGCGCTCGGTGACATCGTCTACGTGTCGCTGCCGGAGGTGGGCGAGACCGTCGCCGCCGGCTCGACCTGCGGTGAGCTCGAGTCGACCAAGTCCGTCAGTGACATCTACGCCCCGGTCTCCGGCGAGGTCGTCGCGCGCAACGACGCGCTCGACGCGACGCCGGAGCTCGTGAACAGCGACCCGTACGGCGGCGGCTGGCTCTTCGAGGTCGTCCCGACCGACGCCGGCGAGGTCGACGGTCTGCTCGACGCGGCGGCCTACCAGGGCACGCTGGCCGGCTGAGCCCGTCTGGCCGATCTGGCCTTGCTCGGCTCGATCTGGCTGATAGGTTCGGGGCAACCGTCAACCTCAAGCCAGCCTTGAGGGTTTGCGACCCGATCTCGAAGGACTGACCGATGCCGTTCTGCACCTCGTGTGGCACGCGGAACCCCGACGACGCACGCTTCTGCTCGCAGTGCGGCTCCCCGCTGGTGGCCGCCGCGCCGGCAGCCGGTGACGTCGGCGGCGAGTCCACCGCGACGATCTCGATCGGCATGGACAAGGCCGAGACGTCGGACCGCCAGCTGAACCCGGTCGACGAGGCCGCGGTCGACGCGCTGCCCGCCGGGCACGCCCTGCTGGTCGTCCAGCGCGGCCCGGGCTCCGGCAGCCGGTTCCTGCTCGACGTGGACGTCGTGCATGCCGGCCGGCACCCCGAGAGCGAGATCTTCCTCGATGACGTCACCGTGTCGCGCCGGCACGCGGAGTTCCACCGCGACGGTGAGTCCTTCACGGTCAGTGATGTCGGCAGCCTCAACGGCACCTACGTCAACCGCGACCGGATCGACCGCGTCCGTCTCAACGACGGTGACGAGGTCCAGATCGGCAAGTACCGCCTGGTGTTCTTCGCGGGGCACTCGAGTTGAACATGGCTTCCGGGGCGGCCGCCTCCGGGCGGGCGCGGATGAACATCGGGGAGGTCCTCGACGAGTTGCGTCCGGACTTCCCCGGGATCACCATCCCCAAGATCCGGTTCCTCGAGGACAAGGGTCTGATCAAGCCCGAGCGCACCCCGGCCGGCTACCGGAAGTTCTCCCACGACGACGTCGACCGGCTCCGCTACGTGCTGCGCATGCAGCGCGACCACTACCTGCCGCTCAAGGTGATCGGCGAGCACCTCGACGCCATCGACCGCGGCCTCGAGCCGCCGCCGATCGACCCCGTCGTCCCCACGGTCCCGAAGGTGAGCCTGGCCGCCGACGGTCTGCCCAGCCCGGAGTCCTTCCTGCGCCGCGACCAGGTCCGCCTCTCGCGCCGTGAGCTGGTCAAGATCGCCGAGATCTCCGAGGAGCTGCTCGACCAGCTCGAGTCCTTCGGGCTGGTCTCGGCCTCCCGCACCGGCCACTACGACACCGACGCGCTGGTCGTGGCCCAGACCGCCCGCGAGCTCGCGGACTACGGCTTCGAGCCGCGGCACCTGCGCGCGTTCAAGACCGCCGCCGACCGCGAGGTCGGCCTCGTCGAGCAGGTCGTCGCACCGCAGAAGGCGGGCCGCGACACCGCCGCCGCGGCTCGTGCCGCCGAGACGGTCTCCGAGATCGCCGCTCTGTCGGTGCGGCTGCACGCCACCCTGGTCAAGGCAGGTCTCCGCTCCCGCTAGCCACTGTGACCACCGGAGTAGGGTGACCACGTGCGCGAAGTCGATGTCATGGGAGTCCGGGTCGAGATGCCTTCGAACCAGCCGATCGTGCTGCTGCGCGAGGTCTCGGGGGAGCGCTACCTGCCGATCTGGATCGGGGCCGTCGAGGCGACCGCGATCGCGTTCGCGCAGCAGGGCGTGGTGCCGCCACGGCCGCTGACGCACGACCTGTTCAAGGACGTCCTCGACGCGACGGGCACCGAGCTCACCGAGGTCCAGATCACCGACGTCAAGGACGGCGTCTTCTTCGCGACCCTGGTGTTCGGCTCCGGTGAGGAGGTCAGCGCCCGACCCTCGGACTCGATCGCGCTGGCCCTGCGCACCGGTACCCGCATCGTCTGCTCGGAGGAGGTGCTCGACGAGGCCGGCCTCGCCGTCCCCGCCGAGCAGGAGGACGAGGTCGAGAAGTTCCGCGAGTTCCTCGATCAGGTCACCCCCGAGGACTTCGACGCCCACTGAGAGCCCCGATCGCACGCACCTGGCGGCGTTGTCGTCGCTCGACGTCCGCTCCGCTCCCAGGACGCCTTCGTCTCGTCAGTCACACCTGAATCACGCGTAACACTGACCCTCAACCTGAGGTTGAGGGTTGCGACACGCCGCCGCCGTCGTTGACCGGGATCGCAACGGGGGCCTACCTTGAACTGTCTCTGTTGTAACTCCAACGCTGTGGTGCCCTCGGGCCGGACGGCACCTTCCCCGGGAGTTACGCGCAAACGGAGTAGCCGCGGAGGACCTGTGAACGAGAACGAGCAGCTGGACAACGCAGAAGCAGCTGTCGCTGCGCAGACCGCGGAGGAGCAGGGTCTGCTGTTCTCCGACGACGTCTCGCCGCTGCCGAGCGACACCGGCTACCGCGGCCCGACCGCCTGCAACGCGGCCGGCATCACCTACCGCCAGCTCGACTACTGGGCGCGCACCGGCCTGATCGAGCCGACCGTCCGTGGCGCCAAGGGCTCGGGCTCGCAGCGGCTCTACTCCTTCCAGGACATCCTGCTGCTCAAGGTCGTCAAGCGGCTGCTCGACGCGGGCATCTCCCTGCAGCAGATCCGCACGGCCGTCCAGCACCTGCGCGAGCGCGGCACCGACGACCTGACCCGCGTCACGCTGATGAGCGACGGTGTCTCGGTCTACGAGTGCACCAGCAACGACGAGATCATCGACCTGCTCCAGGGCGGCCAGGGCGTCTTCGGCATCGCGATCGGCGGTGTGTGGCAGGAGATCGAGGGCACCCTCGCCGAGCTGCCGAGCGAGCGCACCGCGGAGGCCGACGCCGAGCCGGCCGCCGGCGACGAGCTGGCTGCTCGCCGTGCGGCCCGCAACGCGGGGTAGTGGGCTCCATCCGTTAGTCTGGTCTCGCTGACAATCCCACGCGGGAGAGTCTCCGTCCGGCCAGGGCGGAGCGCCGAAGGGGCAATTCCTCCCCGGAACCTCTCAGGCGCCAGGACCGCGAGGATCAGGCAACTCTGAAGGTGCCCCAGAAATCGTGGGGAGCGCGCTGACAGAGGGGGAGGCACCCGAACTCATTTCGAGGAGCCCCCGTTGACCGACCGTCCCACCCTGACCGAGCTGGACGGCGCGCTGCCGTTCGTCGAGCGCCACATCGGCGTCCGCGAGTCCGACGTCGCCGTGATGCTGGAGCGTCTCGGCTTCGACTCCCTCGACGCGCTGATGTCCGCGGCCGTGCCCGGCGGCATCCGCACCGCCGCCGAGCTGGACCTGCCGACGGCACTGAGCGAGGAGGCCACGGCCCGCGAGCTGCGCCAGATCGCGCACGCGAACCGGCCGGGCGAGGCGATGATCGGCCTCGGCTACCACGCCACCATCACGCCGCCGGTGATCCGCCGCAACGTGCTCGAGGACCCGAGCTGGTACACCGCGTACACGCCGTACCAGCCGGAGATCTCGCAGGGTCGGCTCGAGGCGCTGCTGAACTTCCAGACCGTCGTCGGCGACCTCACCGGTCTCCCGACCGCGAACGCCTCGCTCCTCGACGAGGGCACCGCCGCCGCGGAGGCGATGACGCTGGTACGCCGCGCCAACCGGAAGGCGTCGGGCCCGTTCGTGGTCGACGCCGACGCGCTGCCGCAGACGATCGACGTCGTGCGGACCCGCGCCGAGGCGATGGGCATCGAGGTCGTCGTCGCGGACCTCGCCGAGGGTCTGCCCGACGGCGAGCTGTGCGGTGTCCTGGTGCAGTATCCCGGCGCCTCGGGCCGGGTCCTCGACCCGCGCGGCGTGATCGAGCAGGCCCACGAGCGCGACGCGCTCGCCGTCGTGGCTGCCGACCTCCTCGCGCTCACCCTGCTCGAGTCGCCGGGAGCGCTCGGCGCCGACGTCGCGATCGGCTCCAGCCAGCGCTTCGGCGTCCCGCTGTTCTACGGCGGCCCGCACGCCGGCTACATGTCGGTCGCCGCCGGCCTCGAGCGGCACCTGCCCGGACGCCTCGTGGGCGTCTCGGTCGACGCGGAGGGACGCCCGGCGTACCGCCTCGCCCTGCAGACCCGCGAGCAGCACATCCGCCGTGACAAGGCGACCTCGAACATCTGCACCGCCCAGGTGCTGCTCGCGGTCGTCGCGTCGATGTACGCCGTCTACCACGGTCCCGAGGGGCTGCGCTCGATCGCGATGCGCACCCACCGGTACGCCGCGGTGCTCGCCGGGGCGCTCGCCGACGCGGGCTTCCCGGTCGAGCACCAGGAGTTCTTCGACACCCTCACGGTCCCCGTCTCCGGGGCGGCCGACGTGGTGGCCTCCGCCCGCGCGCTCGGCGTGCAGCTCCGACTGATCGACGCCGACCACGTCGGCATCACGACGTCGGAGTGCACCACCCGCTCGACGATCAGCAGCGTGCTCAAGGCGTTCGGGGTCTCGACGGGCTCGACCACCGGGACGCTCGACCTCGACGCCGTCGACGCGGCCACCGCGGACGCGCTGCCCGAGCCGCTGCTGCGCGAGACCGAGTACCTCACGCACGAGGTGTTCTCGACGCACCACAGCGAGACCGCGATGCTGCGCTACCTGCGCAAGCTCTCGGCCCGCGACTACGCGCTGGACCGCGGCATGATCCCGCTCGGCTCGTGCACGATGAAGCTCAACGCGACCACCGAGATGGAGCCGGTCTCGCTGCCGGGCTTCGCCGACCTGCACCCGTTCGCCCCGGCCGAGGACGCCGCCGGCTACCGGCAGCTGGTCAACGACCTCGAGGGCTGGCTGGCCGAGGTCACCGGCTACGACCGGGTCTCGATCCAGCCGAACGCCGGCTCGCAGGGTGAGCTCGCTGGCCTGCTCGCGATCCGCGGCTACCACCGTGCCAACGGCCAGGCCGCACGCGACGTCTGCCTGATCCCGTCCTCGGCGCACGGCACCAACGCCGCGTCCGCGGTGATGGCCGGCATGCGCGTCGTCGTGGTGAAGTCCACCGACGACGGGGCCGTCGACCTCGACGACCTGCGCGCGCAGTGCGAGGCGCACTCCGAGGACCTCGCCGCGATCATGGTGACCTATCCGTCGACGCACGGCGCCTACGAGGACACCATCTCCGAGCTGTGCGCGATCGTGCACGAGCACGGCGGTCAGGTGTACGTCGACGGCGCGAACCTCAACGCGCTGCTCGGCTACGCCAAGCCCGGAGAGTTCGGCGGCGACGTGTCGCACCTGAACCTGCACAAGACGTTCTGCATCCCGCACGGCGGCGGCGGCCCCGGCGTCGGCCCGGTCGCGGTCCGCGCGCACCTCGCGCCGTACCTGCCCTCGCACGCGATGCACCCCGAGGACGCCAAGCGCGCCGGCATCGGCCCGATCAGCGCGGCGCCGTACGGCTCCGCGGGCATCCTGCCGATCTCGTGGGCGTACATCCGGCTGATGGGCGCCGCGGGCCTGACCCGGGCGACCGCGGTCGCCGTGCTGTCGGCGAACTACATCGCAGCGCGGCTGGGCGAGGCGTACCCGGTCCTCTACCGCGGGCACGGCGGGCTGGTCGCCCACGAGTGCATCCTCGACCTGCGCGGGATCACCAAGGACACCGGCGTCTCCGTCGACGACGTGGCCAAGCGGCTGGTCGACTACGGCTTCCACGCGCCGACGATGTCGTTCCCGGTCGCCGGCACGCTGATGGTCGAGCCGACCGAGTCCGAGGACCTCGCCGAGATCGACCGGTTCGTCGACGCGATGATCGCGATCAAGGGCGAGATCGACCGGGTCGCCGCGGGGGAGTGGACCCCGGAGAGCTCGCCGCTGCGCGGCGCTCCGCACACCTCGCGCGCGCTCGTCGGCGAGTGGGACCGGGCGTACTCCCGCGAGCTCGCGGTGTTCCCGACCGGCATCGACCCCGACAAGTACTGGCCGCCGGTCGCGCGCATCGACCAGGCGTACGGCGACCGCAACCTGGTCTGCGCCTGCCCGCCTCTGGAAGCATTCGCTGAGTGACCGCCTCCGTCTCTGACTCCACCGGCCGCCGGCTCCTGGGCCGGCTCGCCAACGCCCAGTCCACCGGGAAGCTCCCGTCCGTCGTCGGTGGCGTGGTGCGCGACGGTGAACCGGTGTGGTTCGGGACGTACGGCGGTCCTGCGGTCGACGGGCACGACCCCTTCGACGTGCAGTACCGGATCGGGTCGATCACCAAGACCATGACCGCGGTGCTGATCCTGCAGCTGGAGCGCGACGGCCGGCTCACGCTGGACGATCCCGCCTCCACGCTGCTCGGCGACGTCGGGTACGCCGACCGCTCGCTGCGCGACCTGCTCGCGCACAGCTCCGGCATGCAGTCCGAGCCGGCCGGCTCGTGGTGGGAGCGTTCGGCGGGGCTGTCGTTCGACGAGCTGGCGGCGCTCCACGACGGATCGGGCGCGGCGTTCGCCGCCAATGACCGGTTCCACTACTCCAACCTCGGCTACGCGCTGCTCGGCGAGGTCGCCGCGCGGCTGCTCGGCTGCACCTGGTGGGAGGCCGTGCTCCAGCGGGTTCTCACGCCGCTCGGCATGGGCCGGACGTCGTACCTCCCCGAGGGTGCGGCCGCGCAGGGCCAGTCCGTGCACCCGTACGACGGCACGTTGGTCCCCGAGCCCGCGACCGACACCGGCGCGATGGCCCCGGCCGGCCAGGTGTGGGCGACGATCCAGGACCTCGCGACGTACGCCGCGTTCCTGGGCCAGGGGCACCCCGACGTGCTGACGATCGAGGAGCTCGACCGCGCCTACGTGCCGCAGTCGAGCACCCCCGAGGACGGGCTCAGGTCCGTGCACGGGCTGGGCTTCCAGGTCTTCGCGGGCGGCTCGGGCACGCTCGCCGGGCACACCGGCTCGATGCCGGGGTTCCTCGCGACCGTGCTGGTCGACCGGAAGCGGCGCACCGGTGGCGTGGTGCTCGCCAACGCCACCGCCGGCTACTCACCGGCCGCGATCGTGATCGAGCTGCTCGACGAGCTGGAGCGCTGGGAGCCGGCGCTGCCCGAGCCGTGGCGCCCCTCGGCCGGCGTACCCCCGGAGCTCGCCGGCGTCCCCGGCGTGTGGCACTGGGGCAACACGCCGTTCGTGTTCGCGATGGAGGGCACCCGCCTGACAGCCCGCCGCAACGGGATGGCGGCGTACTCCTTCGAGGTGCGCGACGGACGCGTCCTGGGCGTCACCGGCTACCACGCCGGCGAGGAGCTGAAGATCGTGCGCCGGGCTGACGGGACCGTCGGTCACCTCGACATCGCGACGTTCATCTACACACGGACGCCGTACGACCCGGAGGCGCCGATCCCGGGCGGACTGCCCTAGCGCCCTCCGACGGCGGCGATGCTGATCGAGCAGCCGCTGCCGCGAGGGCCCTGGGGCGCGGAGGGACCGGCGAGCTCGATGCCGCGCAGCCGACCTCGGTCGGCGACCCCGCCGTTGCCGATGTAGGCCGTCCAGGCGATGTCGTGGCGCTCCACCCGGACCACGCGGGAGTCGTGGGCCGGCACGCGCACCCGGCCGTCCTGCCGGCATCCGGTCCGGTCGGTGGCCCGGAACCTGATCGCCTGGTCGTTCGTGTTCGTCACCTTCAGGACTCCCGGCCGGCCGGCGACCTTGGTCACCGCGACGGGGGAGACGGGACGTACCGTGACCGTCAGGGTCGCCGGGGTGAGCCGGGTGCGGCTGCAGACGTAGTAGTCGATGGTGTGCGTTCCCCGGGTCCTGTCGTCGCTGCTCACCAGGAGGCGCCCGGCCGGGAAGCCGTACACCGACATGTCCAGCGCGTAGACCGCCGGCACCTGGGACGACACGATGTCGAACCCCGGGAGCCGGCACACGGCGAGGTCGTCCCCGGTCGGGTCGCTGTCGTTGGTGAGCACGTCGATCTCGCGGGACTCGCCGGGCCAGACCGTGATCGCGTCGTCGACGACGACCGGGGCCTGCGGGTCCACCTCGTCGGCGAGTGCCGGCGAGGTCGTCGCGAGCGTGATGCCGAGGGTGAGTGCGACCAACGTGGTGAGAGCGCGTGCCTTCATGTGTTCCGTCCCGAGCTAGAAGTTCGAGCAGAACGGTAGGTCACGCGCCCTCGCCACGCGGCGTTTCCGGTCAGTCGACCGTCGACTCCTTCGTGACCTGGAGGTCGTACACGAACGCGTTGTCGCAGTCGAGCGGCACCGAGGTGCCCTTCCAGGTGAGCGTCAGGTCGTTGGCCAGCCGGCGGTGGGTGCCGTCGATCGTGATGTGCTGGCCGGCGTCGTCGTGCTCCTCGTGGACCGGGGTCTTCTTGCCCACGGCGCGCGCGGTGCCCTCGACGACGGCCTTCTTGCCCTTCAGCTTGAGGACGCCGCGCACGTCGCGCCCGTCCTTGAAGGCCTTCGTGGTCTCGCGGAGGCCGCCGGCGACGTCGCCGTCGGCGATCACGATCTGGATCGTGTTGCCGTAGGTGTTGTTCTCGTAGAGCGAGGCGTAGACCTCCTCGCCCCGCCAGGTGCCGGAGCACTCGAGGAGGATGCCCTTCTCGTTGGTGGTGGTCGGCTCTCCGGCGTACGCCGCGGTGCCCGAGCCGAACAGGCTCGAGGTCGCGACGACGGCCAGGGCGCCCGTGATCAGCTGGGTGCTGCGCATGACGGTTGTTCTCCTGTGTGTCGTGGGTGACTGTCAGGAGGGATACGCCCGGACCTGCGGTCCGGTTGCATGCGAGTTTCGACTGGGCCGAATACCGGCCGACTTGTGGGCCGACTTGTGGGCCGACTACTGGGCCTGGGACACGCTCGACATGTTGAAGTCCGGCACCCGCAGCGCCGGCATCGCGGTGCGTGAGAAGTAGTCGTCGCCCCACTCGCGGCTGAACGCCGGCACGGTGGCCGAGGCGTGCGTGAACCGGTTGAGCAGGTCGATCGGGCTCTCGTTGAAGCGGTAGTTGTTCACCGCGCCGGTGATCTCGCCGTTCTCGACCAGGTAGACGCCGTCGCGGGTGATGCCGGTCAGCAGCAGCGACTGCGGGTCGACCTCGCGGATGTACCACAGGCAGGTCAGCAACAGGCCACGCTCGGTGCCGGCCACCAGGTCCTCGATCGACCCGCTCGCGCCGTCGACCGCCAGCACCAGGTTGTCGATGCCCGGAGTCACCGGCTGCTCGGTCATCGCCGCGGAGTGCCGCGTCTGGATCAGCGACGTCAGCTCGCCGTCGCGGATCCAGTCCGTGCGGCCGAGCGGCAGGCCGTTGTCGAACACCGACTCCTCGTTGCCCGAGCTCGTGGCCGACGCGAACGGCTGGCACTGGAGACCGGCGTACGCCGGGTCCGAGAACAGGGTGACGCCCGTCTTCGCGATCCGGTCGCCGAGCCGGGTGCCACCACCTCGCCGGCTGTAGACCGACTGGCCCTCGTGCGCGGTGCGCGCGCCGGCGTACCAGTAGGCGTCGATCATCAGGTCGGCCATCGCGGTCGGCGGCAGGATCGTGTCGTAGCGCCCGGCGGGCAGGTCGACCTGGCGCTCGGCCCACCCCAGGCGCCGGGTGAGCTCCGCGTCGATCGCCAGCGGGTCGACGTCGCTGAAGTCGCGCGTCGCCGCACCGACCCAGGCGCTGCGCGAGAGGTCGGCGGACTTGGCGGTGCAGCCGACGTGACCGGTCGGCTGCACGTGGCGCAGCCGCACGCCGGTCGTCGAGCCGAGGTACGTCGTGGTCAGCTCGTGGTTGACGAAGCCGTAGAGCACGCGCTGCTCGGCGGCCGCGCGGCGGAACGCCTCGCCGAGTGCCGGTGCGAGAGCGTCGTACACGTGGATGTCCGTCGGCTCGGAGGCGGCGTCCCAGTCAGGGGAGACGGCGTCGCGGACCAGCTCGTTGGCGTCCTCGGCGGGTGACGCCGCGCGGGCGGCGCGGTCGGCCGCCTCGACCAGCGCGGTCACGCCGGCCTGGGTCGTGACGCTGCCGGTCATCGAGCCGGTCGCCGTGCCGACGAAGGAGATCACGGTGACGTCCATGCCGGTCATCACGCCGTTGGTCGTGAGGGTGTTGTTCGCCCAGCGCAGGTTCGCGCTGGTGCGGTCGTGGACGATCACGACGCAGTCGTCGGCCGTGCTGGTCGCGACGGCGTGCTCCACGAACGTCTGGGGCGTGCTCATCAGTGACCCGCCTCCTCGGTGGTGTTCAGGATCCGTACGCCGCGGAACAGTGAGGTCGGACAGCCGTGGCTGACGCTCGCGACCTGTCCTGGTTGGGCCTTGCCGCAGTTGAACGCCCCGCCGAGCTCCCAGGTGTCCGGGCCGCCGACCGCCTCCATCGAGTTCCAGAAGTCGGTCGTCGTGGCCTGGTACGCCGCGTCGCGGACCTGGCCGACCAGCTCGCCGTCGCGGATCGCGTAGAAGCGCTGTCCGGTGAACTGGAAGTTGAAGCGCTGCATGTCGATGCTCCACGACTTGTCGCCGACGACGTAGAGACCGCGTTCCACGCGACCGATCAGCTCGTCGGTGGACGGTCCGTCGGCAGCCGGTTGGAGCGAGACGTTCGCCATCCGCTGGATCGGGATGTGCCCGGGGGAGTCGGCGTACGCGCATCCGTTGGATCGGCCGGCATTCAGCTCGGGCAGCATCCGGCCCATCGCGCGGTCGAGCTGGTAGCCGACGAACACCCCGTCGCGGACGATGTCCCACGACTGGGTCTGCACGCCCTCGTCGTCGTAGCCGATGGACGCGAGGCCGTGCTCGACGGTGCGGTCGCCGGTCACGTTCATGACCGGCGAGCCGTACTGCATGGAGTTGAGCCTGTCCGGCGTCGCGAACGACGTGCCGGCGTAGTTGGCCTCGTAGCCGAGCGCGCGGTCGAGCTCGGTGGCGTGCCCGATCGACTCGTGGATCGTGAGCCAGAGGTTCGACGGGTGGATCACCAGGTCGTAGGTGCCGGCCTCGACGCTGGGCGCCTTCAGCTTCTCGGCGAGCAGCTCGGGGACCTGCTCGATCTCGGCGTCCCAGTCCCAGGCGCCGGCGCCGCCGGTGAGGTACTCCCAGCCGCGGCCGACCGGGGGAGCGATGCTCGCCATCGAGTCGAACGTGTCGGCGCCGGCACCCATCGCCTCGAACCCGGGATGCACGCGGACCCGCTGCTGGGTGGTGCGGGTGCCGGCGAGGTCGGCGTAGTACTTGTGCTCCTCGACCTGGAGCAGGTGCGCGGAGGCGTGGTCGACCGCGGCGCCGGTGCGCAGCCGGTTCGTCCAGTCGACGAGCAGCGCGGCCTTCTCGGGGATCGGGACCTGGAACGGGTTCACGTCGTACGACGAGATCCACTCGACGTCGTCGTACACGGGCTCGTCGGCCAGCTCCACGGGGGCGGTGGTCATCTGCGCGGCGACCCGGGCGACCGCGACGGCGCTCTCGGCGACGCGGACCGCCTCCTCGGGAGTGAGCACGACGCCGGATGCGAAACCCCAGGCGCCGCCGTGGATCACGCGGACCGCGAAGCCGAGGTCCTCCGTGTCGTTGGCGCCCTGCAGCACGCCGTCGCGCACCGCGAGCGTCTGGTAGCGGACCCGCTCGAACCGGAAGTCGGCATGCGTCGCGCCGAGCTCACGGGCTCGGCCGAGCGCGGCGTCGCCGAGGCTGCGGTAGGGGAGGGAGGTGAACGTCGGATCGAGGGCGCGGCCGTTCATGGTTCGAACCTATCGGGTACCGGCTCTCCATGGCTGACGACACCAAGAAGCTCGTGGACCTGCTCGACGACATGCCGATCGGGATGCTGACGACGTTCGGGCCGGAGGGCCCGCGCAGCATCCCGATGGCCCGCCAGGAGGTGGAGCCGGACGCGGACCTGTGGTTCATCACCGTCAAGGACTCCGCGCACTCGCGCGCGATCGCGGCCGACCCGCGGGTCTCCCTGACGTTCACCGCACGCGACTCGTGGGTGGCGGTCTACGGCCGGGCCACGCTCGTGGACGACCGCGCCAAGCTCGCCGAGCTCTGGACGACGTTCGCGGAGGCGTGGCTCCCCGGCGGGCCGGACGACCCGAACGCCGTGCTGCTGCGTGTCGACGTCGAGAGCGGGGAGTACTGGGACACCCCTGGCGGCACGATCGCCTCGCTGCTGAGCTTCGCGAAGACCAAGCTGACCGGCGAGACGTACGACGCCGACCACGGCACCGTCAGCGGCTGATCGCGAGGCTCGAGCCGTGCCGTGACTTGCTGACCGCGAGCTGGGTGGGGATCCGGTCGCGCATCTCCGCGACGTGGCTGACCACGCCGACCACCCGGCCGCCGTCGCGCAGCGAGTCGAGGGTGTCCATCACGTCGTCGAGCGTGTCGGCGTCGAGGCTGCCGAAGCCCTCGTCGACGAACAGCGTGTCGAGGTCGGCGCCCCCGGCCTCCTGGGTGACGACGTCGGCGAGGCCGAGCGCGAGGGCGAGCGAGACCACGAACGTCTCGCCGCCGGACAGGGTGGCCGGGTCGCGGGCCTCGCCCGACCAGTCGTCGCGGACCAGCAGGCTGAGCCCGCCGCGGGTCTCGCCTGCGCCTCGGCGGCCGGTGTGCTCGAGGGAGTAGCGCTGGTCGCTCATCCCGCAGAGCCGGGCGTTCGCGGCCGCGACCACCTGGGTGAGCCGGTAGGCGAGGACGTACGCCGAGAGCCGCATCTGCAGGGGGTTGTCCGCTGACTTGCCCTCGACGAAGCTCGACAGGCTCGTGACCAGCGCGAGCTCCTCGCGCAGCGGTGCCCCGTCGGCCAGCGCCTGCTCGAGCTCGGCGACGAGCGAGGCGAGGCGCTCGGAGAGCGTCCGCCAGCGGGCCTCGTCGGCCCGCGCCGCCCCGAGCGTGTCGAGGGCTGCCGCGTGGGCGTCGCCGAGCGCCACCAGGTCGGGGAGCACGGCGGCCGCGACCTCGTCGGCGCCCGGCTCGGTCAGCACGGCGGTGACCGCGGCGAGCCGGCGGTCGTGCTCGGCGACCCGGCGGGCGAGCTGGTCGTACTGGCGCTGGTCGAGCGCCGCCTCCAGTGCCTCGTCGTCGGAGCCGAAGCCCGCCTCGAGGGTGGCGCTGCTGAGTGCCGCCTCGGCCTCGGTGACGGCGGCCCGCGTGGCCGCCAGCCGGTCGAGTGCGCCGAGCGCGGCGCGGGAGTCCCGCTCGGCCGCCTGGCAGGCGGCGAGCCGCGTCTCGTCGTACTCCGCGAGCTCGAGCGTGAGCGCGGCGGCCTCGGTCGTGAGGGCGTCCAGCGTCGCGGCCACGGCGCCGGCCTCGGTGGCGATCTCGGCCGGCACGACGTCGATCCGCTCCCGCGCGGCCTCGAGCGCGCCGGTCAGGACCCGAACGTCGTCCTTGTGGGCGAACTCCGCGACCGCGGCGTCGTCGGCGGACTTCTGCGCGGCCTTCTCGGCCGTCTCGTCGGGAGCGTCGTGGGACGCGACCGCCTTGTGCGGATGCTCGCAGGAGCCGCAGACGGGGCACGAGCCGCCGACCACGAGACCGGCCGCGATCTCGGCCGCCATGCCGTTGACGCGCTGCTCCCGCAGCCCGATCGCGTGCTCGCGCCGGTCGAGGGTCTGCCGGCGCGCCGCGGCGTACGCCGCCTCCGCCTCGGCCAGCTGGGCGCTCAGCGAGACCACGGCCGCGCGGGTCTCGGCGCGGGCGCGCTCACCGGCGTCGGTGAGCTCGACCGCCCGGCGCTCGAGGCGGGAGACCTCGGACCGGACCGTGCGGAGGCGCTGCGCGCGCGGCTGGAGGGCGCGGATCCGGGCGGCCTCGTCGACGGCGGCGGCCAGGGCCAGGTCGAGCGCCTCGCGGTCGGTGGCGGTGACGGCGGAGCGGGCCGCACTGTGGGTCCGCCGGGCCGTGACGGCGACGCGGTGGAGCGGGACGACCCCGGCAGCCCGTCGGGCGGCGGCGAGGCGCGCGCGGGCGGCGTCGTGCTCGGCCGACTCGCCGACCAGGCGGGTGTGCTCAGCGCGAGCGGAGTCGAGGCGGGCGCGCTGCTCGGTCAGGGCCCGGGCCGCCTCGACGCAGGCGCGTGTCGCCGCCTCGGCCTCCGCGGCACCGGAGGCAACGGTGGCCGTCTCCGCGGCCCGGGTCGTGGCGTGGTCGCGCAGGCCCTGGGCCCAGCCGGCGAGGTCGTGCTCGGGCGGGGCGGTGGCGGTCGCCTCGCTGACCCGGCTGACCAGGTCGGCGACCACGGTGTCGGCGGCCTCGGACCGGCGGCGCAGCGCGAGCCGGTGGTCGCGCAGCCACTTCTCGACGTCCTCGAAGCGGCCGGTGCGGAAGAGCTGCTGGAGCAGCTGGTGCCGCTCCTCGGAGCGGGCCCGGAGGAACGCCTGGAACCGGCCCTGCGGGAGCATCGCGACCTGGGTGAACTGGCCGACGTTCATGCCGAGCAACCGGGTCACGAGGTGTCCGGTCTCGTCGAGGCGCGTGGAGTGGGTGAGCCACTCGCCGTCGGTGCGCTCGGCGATGGAGACGGAGGCCTGCTCCGTCGTCGTGCCGGTGCCGCGCTTCTTCGGTCGCTCCCAGGCGGGGGAGCGGACGATGCGGAAGCGGCGTCCCGACAGCGTGGCCTCCAGCGTCACCCGCGGCCGGGCGTCGGGTGCGGCCTGGTCGGAGCGGAGCCGCCGCGCGGAGCCGCGGTCACCGGGCACGTCGCCGTACAGCGCGAAGCAGACGGCGTCGAGCACGCTGGTCTTGCCGGCGCCGGTGGGGCCGGTGAGCAGGAACAGCCCCGCGTCGGAGAGCTGGTCGAAGTCGACCGTGACGGTCTCGGCGAAGGGGCCGAACGCGGTGACCTCGAGGGAGTGCAGCCTCATCCGGCGGCCCCGGAGACGAGCACGTCGAAGTCGGGGTCCTCGCAGCAGGCGTCGACCGCCGTCTGCAGGAGCGCCGACTCGGCCTTCGTGGCCGGGGTGCCGCGCAGGTCGGCCACGAAGTCGAGCGCGATCGCGTGGTCGGATCGGCCCTGGGTGCGCGCCACCGGGACCCGGAGCCGGTCGCCGCCGGTGGGCTCGAACGCGATCACGAGCGTGTGGGGGAAGCGGTCGCGGAGCCGGTCCATCGCCTGCAGCGGGCGGGTGCTGTCGGTGAGGGTCGCGTGGACCCAGGCGTCCTCGTGCTCGGTGATCGTGAGGTCGTGAAGCAGGTCGTCGAGGCTGCCGCGGATGCGCGCGAGCCGCCTCGGGACGGGGGCCTCGATGAACTCGGCGGCGGTGACGCCGTCGCGGCCGAGGTCGACCAGCCAGGAGCCCTTGCGGTGGTTGGCCTCGGAGAAGGAGTAGGCGAGCGGCGAGCCGGAGTAGCGCACCGTGTCGGTGAGGGTGTGCCGCCCGTGCAGGTGGCCGAGCGCGGTGTAGTCGACGCCGTCGAAGACGCTCGTCGGGACCAGGCTGACGCCGCCCACGCTGATGTCGCGCTCGGAGTCGCTCGGCTGGGCGCCCGCGACGAAGGCGTGGGCCAGGACGACGGACCGGGCGTTGCGCCCGGCCTTGTCGGCGTTGATGCGCCGCATCGCCTCGGTCAGCGCGGCCTCGTGGGAGCGTCCGGCCAGCCCCCACGGCTCGCGGACCGAGTCGGGGTCGAGGTAAGGGATGCCGTAGACGGCGACCTGGCCGTGCTCGTCGTCCAGGAGGACCGGGGCGCCGACCCCGCCGGCGTCGGTGCGGATGAACACCCCGGCGGCGTCGATCAGCCGCGAGCTGAACCCGAGCCGCTGGGCGGAGTCGTGGTTGCCGCTGGTGAGCACCACCTGCGCCCGGCTCGCTGCGAGCCGCGCGAGGGTCTCGTCGGCGAGGCGCACCGCGTCGACGTGGGGGAGGGCGCGGTCGTAGATGTCGCCCGCGACGACCACCAGGTCGACCCGCTCGCTCTCCACGACCGCCACGAGGTGGTCGACGTACGCAGCCTGGTGCCCGAGCATGCCCTCCCGGTGGAAGGACCGCCCGAGGTGCCAGTCAGACGTGTGGAGGATGCGCACACCGCCACGCTAGGAGCGAGCACCGACAGTACGGCGCTCACACGCCGGGATCAGGTGTAACGAACACAACGCTCGGGCGAGGCGAACCCGTAGAGCACCAGCCCGGCGTCGGCCGCCAGCCGCACCGACAGCGACGTGGGAGCACCGACGGCGACGAGCGAGCCGATGCCGGCCGCGACCGCCTTCTGCACCAGCTCGAAGCCGGCGCGGCCCGACACGACGAGGCACGCCTCGGCGGGCGAGGCGCCGGTGAGCACGCGGGAGCCCGTGACCTTGTCGACCGCGTTGTGCCGTCCGACGTCCTCGCGGACGACCAGCAGCGTCCCGTCGGCGGTGGCCAGCCCGGCGGCGTGCACCCCGCCGGTCCGCTCGAACAGCGGCTGCTGCGAGCGCAGCAGCGACGGCAGGCCGCGCACGACGGCGTCCGAGGGCAGCTCGCCCGACCACGCCGAGGAGGCGGGGGCCGACAGCGCCTCGGCGATGCTGTCCTTGCCGCACACCCCGCACGCCGACGAGCCGGAGCCGCCGTGCCGGTGCCCGGGGTCGCGCAGCGGCGGACCGCTCAGCGTCACCGTGACGACGTTGAGCTCCTGCTCCGCGGTGAGGTCCTCGTCGGTGCAGTAGGCCACGCCGTGGACGGCGGCAGGAGGCGCCAGCCCTTCGTGCACCAGCCATCCGGCCGCGAGCTCGAAGTCGTGGCCGGGCGTCCGCATCGTCACCCACACCCGCCGCGCGGGCGCACCGGGCCAGGTCAGCCGGACCTCCAGCGGCTCCTCGGTCGCCAGCCGGTCCTCAGGACGGCGCTCCGACGACGGCGTGATCTCGTGCACCCGCGCCCGGACGGTGGGTCCGGGACGTCGGGCACGGTCGGGACTCACGAGTGCGGGAACGCCTTGCGTACGGCGAGCTTGCGGGCCAGCTCGTCGGCCCGGTCGACCAGGCGTCGGCGTACCGAGAGGTCCAGCGTCTGGTCGGCGGCAGCCGCGCGGGCGCGCTCGAGCAGGTCCTCGGAGAGGACGTTGCCCGGGAAGTAGAACTCCGCGGCGTCGGCCAGCACCCATCCGCTGCGCACCCTGACGGTCTCGGGAAGGTCGGTGAAGTACCTGTCGACGTACGGCGCCGTGATCGCCTCCTGCCCCCCGCGCCACATGCCCGAGGCCGCGGCCTCGAGCTCGTAGTTGGGGACGTCGACCTCGCCGGTGAACCGCGCCCACGCCCAGGCCTTCGCCTCGGCGTCGGGCAGCGACGCGACGGCGAGCGTGTGCTCGACGCGCGAGCGGGCGGTCGGCTCGGCGTCGAGCGCGCGCTGCAGCTCGTCGCGGTCGGCAGCGCCGATCGCGGCCAGCCGGACGAGCACCTTCCAGCGCAGGTCGAGGTCCATGTCGATGCCGACCGGGGGCACGGCGAGCCAGCCGCGCAGGATCGCCTCGTCGTCGGCCGAGCGGATCGCCGCTCGCAGCGCGGCGAGCTGGCGCTCGGAGCCCGGCGTGGCCGCGACCATCGCCTCGAGCGCTGCCTCGTGGACCCGCGCGGCAGCGCCCGTCGGGGCGAGCGGCACCACCCAGGAGAAGACCCAGGTCCAGGTCCGGCGCAGCGTGTCCTCCGGGTCCTCGACGGGCGGGCTGGCGACCACCAGGTCGAGCACGTCCGCCGGGTCGATGGCCGCGTTGTGCAGGGCGCTGCGGACGTTGTTCCAGACCCCGGCGCGCAGGTGGCCGTCCTTGACGTCGGCCAGCAGCGGCACCAGGGAGCGGACGGTGGCCGGGTCGGCCTGGGCGACCGCCCAGGTCTCGTCGTACGCGTCGATGACCACCGGCGCGCCCTCGGGCACCACGAACGGGGTCTCCGGCCCGGTGACCTCGACCGTCCGGTCCTCCCAGGCCCCGTCGACCGCGACCGCGGCGCGGAACGTGTGGGTGCGCTCGGCCGGGTGCTCCGCCGGAGGAGTACGCCGGATGACGCCCGCGGCACGGTCCAGCACCAGCGCGTCGGGACCGGCGGTGCGCAGCCAGTTCGACGTGAACGACGACAGGTCGCCGGCGCCGGCCCGCTCCCAGCTCTCGAACAGGTCGTGCATGGTCGCGTTGCCGAAGCGGTGCCGCGTGAAGTGGTCGATGGCGCCCGCGAAGAACACGTCGTCGCCGAGCGTCGCGTTGAGCTGCTTGAGGACCGCGGAGCCCTTGGAGTACGAGATGCCGTCGAAGTCCTGCAGCGCGGCCGACGCGTCGAACGCGCCGTTGCCCGCGACCGGGTGCGTGCTCGGGCGCTGGTCGGCGACCAGGCCCCACTGGCGCCGGGCGTAGGCCATGTCGGACCAGACGTCGGCGTACTGCGTGACGTCGGCGGTGACGCGGTTGCCCATGTACTCCGCGAACGACTCGTTGAGCCACAGGTCGTCCCACCACTTCGGCGTGACGATGTTGCCGAACCACTGGTGGGCCATCTCGTGCGCCAGCGTGGTCGCCCGGGCGATCCGCATGCCGCGGGTGACGCGCGAGGAGAAGATCAGCGGGTCGCGGAAGGTCACGCAGCCCGGGTTCTCCATCGCCCCGGCGTTGAACTCCGGCACGAACGCCTGGTGGTAGTCGCCGAACGGGTAGCGGATCCCGAACAGCCGGTGGAACTCGTCGAAGCACTGCTTGGTCATCGTGAACAGCTCGTCGGCGTCCGCGTCGAGGTCCTTCGCGACGCTGGCCCGCGCGGACAGCCCGAGCGGGATGCCGTCGTGCTCGTCGCGGATCAGGTGGTACGGCCCGGCGACCAGCGTCACGAAGTACGTCGACAGCGGCTGGGTGCGCTCGAACTCCCACACCCCCTTCTCGGGGTTGGACCCGGGCGCGTTCCCGATCACCACCCAGTCCTCGGGAGCGCGGACGTGGAACGTGTACGGCGCCTTCAGGTCCGGCTGGTCGAAGCACGCGAAGATCGTGGGCGCGGCGTCCATGAACGACATGCCGTAGACGTAGCTCTTGCCGTCGGCCGGGTCGACGCTGCGGTGCAGCCCCTCGCCGTCATTGCGGAACGGCATCACGGCGTCGACGACCAGCTCGTTCGCGCCCGCGACGGTGTCCAGCGGCAGCCGGCCGCGCTCCAGCAGGTCCGGGTCCAGCACGACGCCGTTGAACCGGATCTCGTTGACCCGCGTCGGCTTCAGGTCGACGAACGTCGCCCCGCCGCGGCTGGTGAACCGGATCGTGGTCACGGAGCCGAAGGTCCTCTCGTCGCTCGCCAGGTCGAGGCGGATGTCGTACTCCTCGACGGTGAGGAGGTCGAACCTGGCGACGGCTTCGGTGTGCTGGAGGCTCTGGTAGGGGCTGGTCACGCCGCCACCATATGTCCGGGCCTATCGTGGGCACGTGGAGGAGGGCAAGCAGGCGCTCCTCGCCCTGATCCGCGAGTCGGTGATCGGCGAGGACCACGTCATGGAGACGCCGTACGGCCCGCGACGGGTGACGTACGCCGACTACACCGCGTCGGGCCGCGCGCTGGGCTTCATCGAGGACTTCATCCGCGACGAGGTGCTGCCGAGCTACGCCAACACCCACACCGAGTCCAGCGGCACCGGCCTGCAGACGACCCGGCTGCGCGAGGACGCCCGGGCGATCATCCACGAGTCGCTCGGCGGCGACGAGGACACGGTCGTGCTGTTCGCCGGCTCCGGGTGCACCGGGGCGATCGCGAAGCTGATCGGGGTGCTCGGGCTCCGCGTCCCGTCGGTGCTCGACGACGCCCACGCGCTCACCGAGCGGATCCCGCCCGCGCAGCGACCGGTCGTGTTCATCGGACCGTACGAGCACCACTCCAACGAGCTGCCGTGGCGCGAGTCGATCGCCGACGTGGTCACGATCCGCCAGGACATCGACGGCGGCGTCGACCTGAGTGACCTCGCCGAGCAGCTCGAGAAGTACGCCGACCGCCCGCTGCGGATCGGGTCGTTCTCCGCCGCCTCGAACGTCACCGGCATCGTGTCCGACACCGCCCGCATCGCCGAGCTCCTGCACGAGCACGGAGCCCTCAGCTTCTGGGACTTCGCCGCGGCGGCGCCGTACGTCGACATCACGATGGGTGCGGCGGAGGGCCGGCCGCTGTCGTACAAGGACGCGGTGTTCCTGTCGACGCACAAGTTCATCGGTGGGCCGTCGACCCCGGGCGTGCTGGCCGCGCGCCGCGAGCTGTTCGCGAACCGCGTGCCGGACGTGCCCGGCGGCGGCACGGTGTCGTACGTCAACGACGACGACCACGCCTACCTCGCCGACCCCACCCACCGCGAGGAGGGCGGCACGCCCGCGATCATCGAGTCGATCCGCGCGGGCCTGGTGTTCCAGCTCAAGCAGGCGGTCGGCACCGACACGATCCGCGAGCAGGAGGAGCGGCACCTGGAGCGCGCCGTCAGCGCCTGGCGCGACGAGCCGGGGATCGAGCTGCTCGGCAACCTCGACGCCGAGCGCCTCTCGATCGTGTCCTTCATCGTCCGCTCGCCCTCGGGCCGCTACCTCCACCACAACTACGTGGTCGCCCTGCTCAACGACCTCTTCGGCATCCAGTCGCGCGGCGGCTGTTCCTGCGCGGGACCGTACGGCCACCGGCTGCTCGGCATCGACATCGACCGCTCCCACGAGTTCGAGCGCGAGATCACCGGCGGCTGCGAGGGCATCAAGCCGGGCTGGGTGCGGATCAACTTCAACTACTTCGTCTCCGACGCGGTGGTCGACTACCTCATCGAGGCGGTCCGCCTCGTCGCCCGCGACGGCTGGAAGCTGCTCGGCGACTACTGCTTCGAGCCGACCTCCGGCCTCTGGCGCCACCGCGACGGCGTCGTCACCCCGCCGCTGAGCCTGCGGGACGTCTCGTACGCCGGCGGCCGCGCCTCGATGCCCACGAACCGGGCCACCGGGGGAGAGGACCTGCTCACCGAGCACCTGCGCGAGGGGGCGGAGATCCTCGCCGCGGCCCCGTCGCCGGACCTGGCCTCGCACCCGGGTCACCTGAGCGCCGACTTCGAGCACCTGCGGTGGTTCGACCTTCCGGCGTCGAGCCTGCGAGAAGCCGAGTAGAAGGTCAGGCGAGCAGTCGCGCGACCGAGGAACGAGGTCGCGGCCGACGTATCGAGGCCGTCCGGCAGCAGGCGAGCGATCCACCGCACGTTGCCGGGCAGCTCGTCGTCACAGGTTCACCATGTGATGCAGGTGAACCGACACTTCTCATGGCGTGCAGACCATGTGAAGTGCAGGTTCGGCCACATCACATGGTGAACCTGCGGCGGGAGGTACGACGCCCCCACCGTAACCGCCGACGAACGCCGCTCGTTGCCTGCGCATGGGACTCGCGATCAGGACGCTGGCGGCTGTGACGCTGCTGCTCGGCCTCGCCACGCCCGCGAGCGCGGGTGACCAGCGCGCGGTGCTGGACCCCGGCCCCGACCTGCGCCGCGTCGTGTTCGTCGGCAACAACTGGGAGGGCACCGCCGACCTCCTCGCTCCCGGGAGCTTCGAGCGCCTCGGCCGCATCGACGTGGTGCCCGACAGGGAGGAGCGGATCCGGGAGATCGCGACCGACCCGTACCGACTCGCGTACTTCCTGGCGATCCGCGCGCTGATCGGTGAGGGCCACGACCAGTACGTCGACGACATGTACTCCTCGCCCGACGGCCGGCTGCTGGTCGTCTCCCGCCCGTCCTTCGCTGACGTCGTCGCGATCAGCCTCGACACCGAGGAGATCGTCTGGCGCTTCGAGGTCGACGGCGTCCGCTCCGACCACATGGCGATCTCGCCCGACGGCAGGCACGTGGTCGTCAGCGCCTCGACCGCCAACGTCGTCCACGTGCTCCGCGTCCGGGACGGCAAGGAGATCGGCCGCTTCCCGTCGGGCGGCTCGCCCCACGAGAACGTCTACATCGACGGCGGCAGGCGGATCATCCACGCCAGCATCGGCATGGTCTACAGCCCGCTCGACGACCCGGTGCTCGACCCGACCAAGCAGGAGCGGCGGCTCCAGATCGTCGACGCGAGGACGTTCGAGGTGCTGCGCACCTACGACCTGCGGGCCGCGCTCGACGAGGCGGGCCTGGAGGACACCAGCACCGCCGTACGCCCGATGACGCTCTCGCCGGACGACCGGAGCGTGTACTTCCAGCTGTCCTTCCTGCACGGGTTCGTCGAGATGGACCGCGCCACCGGCAGGATCACCCGGGTCAAGAACCTGCCGAACCTGGTGCCGGAGATGCCCAGGGAGCAGTACCTCCTGGACTCCGCCCACCACGGCATCGCGATGAACCCGAGCGGCACCAAGATCTGTGTCGCCGGGACGATGTCCGACTATGCGACGGTCGTTGACGCCGACACGCTCCGTCGCGGACCGCTGCTGAAGAAGGCGGACGGCAAGCCGTACTGGTTGACCCAGAGCTGGGACGGCCGGTACTGCTACATCTCGTGGAGCGGCACCGACGAGGTCGCGAAGATCTCGTACCGCACCCAGAGGGTCGTCAAGACGGTCCCGGTCGGCGACCACCCGCAGCGGGTGCGCAACGGCGTCGTACGACGTGGGTTCCTCTAGTCAGCCGCGAGCGACGTAGTCGGACTTCGCGATCTCGTCGTTCGCCTCGGGCTTCACCTGGGCGTCCCGGTCCGCCTCGACCACCGCGATGAGGCGGAGCGCACCGTAGTTGCCCTTCGACAGGCATCGCGACGGCAGGTCGAAGATGATCGTCGGGAGAGAGCCGGCGAAGCCCTGACGCAGCTTCAGCCCGGGGCACCGGAGCCGGGTGTTCTTGCCGGCGCCGTCGTCGGTGACCGCCTGGTCGAGCAGGAAGGTCCGGGACTTGCCGGCCGGCCGGAACCGGCTGACGATCCGCACCCCATCGCCCTGGCGCGGCTTGACGTTCACGAACAGGTCGCCGTCGCGGGTGGCGTCCTCGACGGTGAGCTCGATGCGGAGGTGCAGGTCGTTGTTGCTCGCGGTGAACCCGAGCAGGTCGAGCGGCGCCTCGGGACTGTCCCCCTGCGGGTCGGGAACGGTCACCTGCGCCGCGCCCGCGGGCGCGGCTGACAGTGCGAGGGCGGTGACGACGGAGATTGCAACGGTGCCGAGAGCGCGCTTCATGCAGGGAAGGTGCCTCGTGGCGCCGCCGCGAAACCTCGCGTCCTGGATCAAGCCCGTGGGCGCTCCGCGCACACGAGGGCACGCCCTCCGGCTCAGGACACTAGAGCCGGACCAGCATCTTCCCGGTGTTGTCGCCGCGGTGCAGGCCGAGGAACGCGTCGACGGCGTTGTCGATCCCGTCGACGACGGTCTCGCGCCAGGTGAGGGAGCCGTCCGCGACCCAGCCGCCGGCGCGCTGGTAGAACTCCGAGGCGGCATCGCCGTGGTCGGTGACGATGAAGCCGCGCAGCGTCAGGCGCTTGCTGACGAACATCATCATGTTGCGAGGGCCGGGGGAGGGCGCCTCGGCGTTGTACTCGGCGATCGCGCCGCACGCGGCGATCCGCCCGAAGTCGGCCATCGCGAAGATCGCGGCCTCGAGGTGGTCGCCGCCCACGTTGTCGAAGTAGACGTCGACCGGCGCGTGCTCCCGCAGCTGCTTGCCGATCGGCGCGGCCTTGTAGTCCAGGGCGACGTCGAAGCCGAGCTCATCGGTCAGCCACGCGCACTTCTCGGGGCCACCGGCGGAGCCGATCACCTTCGCGGCACCGAGCTGCTTGGCCATCTGGCCGGCGGCCGACCCGACCGCGCCGGCCGCGCCCGAGATGAAGACGGTCTCGCCCTCCTTCATCTCGGCGATCCGGGTGAGGCCGACGTACGCCGTCATCCCGGGCATGCCGAGGGCGCCGAGGTACGCCGACGCGGGGACCTGCGAGACGTCGACGCGGCGGACCGCGGCGGCCGGGAGCAGCGCGTGGGTGCGCCATCCGGCCTGGTGCAGCACGGTGTCGCCGACCGCGAGGTCGGGGGTGCCGGAGGCGACGACCTCGCCGACCGCGCCGCCGTCCATGACGGCGTCGAGCCGGAACGGCGGCACGTACGACTTCACGTCGTTCATCCGGCCGCGCATGTACGGGTCGACCGACATGTACGTGTTGCGCACCAGCACCTGGTCGGGGCCGGGGTCGGGCAGCGTGGTCTCGACGGTCCGGAAGTCGTCCGGCGTCGGCCAGCCCTGCGGTCGGGAGGCCAGGTGGATCTCGCGTGCGGTCGTCATACCGCGATCCTGCCAAAGCCTCCCGAACCGCCGGCGTCAGCCCTGGAGGGCCAGGGCGAACTCCACCTTGCCGGTGGGGTCGACCGCGGCATCGAGGATCTTGTCCTCCAGGAGCACGGCCGCGGACTCCTCGACGTAGACGGTCGCTCCCGCCTGCTCGACGACCTGGTCGCCGGGTGCGCCCTCCTGGGCTGCGGAGATCGCGAACGCGGGCTCCGGTCCGGGCTCGGAGGTGATCCGGAGACCGGCGGTCTCGGCGACCCCGGGCTGCGAGGTGATCTCGTTGACGATGGCACTGGCGTTCTCGGTGAGGGTGAGCATGCTCGCCTTCCACGTTGCGGTCAGTTGTCCTTCCACCGTGACAAATCGGGCGGAAGGAGACAACCGGGCGCCGATCCCGGGCGTGTCGGCGGTCTGGCACGCTGTGCGCATGACGACCTCGGAGACGAGCCCGGACACGCTGCGCCAGATCGACCTCACCAAGATGGGGGAGGGCCGCTACCGGGCCACGAACCAGCGCGGCGGCGTGCTCCCGATCGGCTCCGGCGCCGACCCGGACTTCACCCCGGTCGAGCTGCTGCTCGCGGCGCTGGCCGGCTGTGGCGCGATCGACGTCGACCTCATCACGGGCAAGCGCGCCGAGGCCACGTCGTTCGCCGTGCACGCCCAGGGCGACAAGATCCGCGACGAGCACGGCAACCGCCTGGTCAACCTCCAGATCACGTTCGACGTGCGCTTCCCCGAGGGCGCGGCGGGCGACCAGGCACGCGAGGTGATGCCGCGCGCGCTCGCCCAGACCCGCGACCGCCTGTGCACGGTCGGCCGCACCGTCGAGGTCGGGAGCCCGGTCGAGTACGTCGAGGCGCCGCGGTGACGAGAGCCCGCTGGGCGCTGGGTCGCCAGGACGGGCGCCGTTTCGTCGTCACCGGCGCCAGCAGCGGGCTGGGCCTCGAGACCGCACGCGCGCTGGCCGCCGCGGGCGGCGAGGTGGTGCTCGCCGTACGCAACACCGACAAGGGTGGGACCGCGGCGCGGTCGATGACCGGCATGGTCGAGGTACGCCGCCTCGACGTCGCGGACCTGTCGTCGGTGCGGGAGTTCGCCGGCTCGGTCGGCCCCGTCGACGTGCTGGTCAACAACGCCGGGGTGATGGCGGTGCCGTACGGCCGGACCGTCGACGGCTTCGAGACCCAGCTCGGCACCAACCACCTCGGCCACTTCGCGCTCACCAACCTGCTGCTGCCGTCGATCTCCGACCGTGTCGTGGTGATCTCCTCCGACGCGCACGCCCGCGGCGAGGTCGACCTCGACGACCTCGACTGGCAGCGCCGGCGGTACAAGCCGTTCCGCGCCTACCGCGCCTCGAAGCTGGCGAACCTCCTGTTCCTGCTCGAGCTCGACCGGCGCCTGCGCGAGACCGGCTCGTCCGTCCGTGCCGTCGGCGCGCACCCCGGCTCGACGGCCACGTCGATCACCGGCAACACCGGCAACCGGTTCAAGACCTGGGTCGGCTCGTGGGGCCACAAGCTCGCCGGGATGCCGGTCGAGCGCGGCGCGCTGACCACGCTGTACGCCGCGACCGTGGACGTGCCCGGCAACACCTACATCGGCCCCGACGGCTTCCTGGAGATGCGCGGCTGGCCGACGGAGGTCGGCCGGAGCGCCACAGCCCGCGACACCGTCCTGGCGCGCGGGCTGTGGGAGCGTTCGGAGGAGCTGACCGGGGTCCGGTTCCCGCTCTAGTTCTCGACGGTGGCCGACTCGATGTCGACCGGGGTGGCCGGCGGGCCGTCGGGAGCGCCGGTCGTGGTGCCGGCGTCGCCGATCTCCTGGACGACCGCCAGGCCGTCCTCGTCGACGGTGCCGAACACGGTGTACGACGCGGGCAGCGGCGTGTCGCCGTACACGATGAAGAACTGCGAGCCGTTGGTGTTCGGGCCGGCGTTCGCCATCGCCAGCGTGCCGGCCGGGTAGGTCTCGTCACCGGTGAGCTCGTCCTCGAACGAGTACCCCGGGCCGCCGGTGCCGGTGCCCGTCGGGTCGCCGCACTGCAGCACCGCGATCCCGGACTCCGGGGTCGTGAGGCGGTGACAGGTGGTCCCGTCGAAGTAGCCCTGCTCGGCGAGCGAGACGAACGAGTGGACCGTGCACGGCGTCGCGTCGGCGTCGAGCTCCAGGCCGATGTCGCCGGCCGAGGTGGCCAGCGTGACCTCGACGGTCCCGGTCTCGGTCGCCAGCTGCGACGGCTGCTCCACCTCCTTGGAGGCGCCCTGGGTGTCGGCCGGGTACAGGCACTCGACGCCGGTCGTGGGAGCGGGGTCGCTCGCGGAGGCGTCCGAGGACTCGTCGCTGCCGGAGCAGCCGGCGAGGGCGAGGACGGTGGTCAGGGCGAGCGCAGCGGTGCGAACGAGCATGCGGAGATCGTAGGGGAGCGGCTCAGGAGTTGCGCCCGCGCCCGGCCACCGGCCACCGGAGCAGGTCGTCGCCGGTGTCGGCCCAGAGCTCGTCGACCAGGTTCACGGCGTTGCAGACGTGGTTCGGTATGACGTCCACCTGGCTGCCGAGTGGAGGCAGCGGCGCCCCGCCCAGGTCGACCACGGCGTGGTGCTCCGAGAGCTGCACGACCCGCGCGTCGGGGTGCTGGAGCAACCGGCCGAACCCGGTGGCGTACGCCGCCCGGTCCGCGCCGAGCAGCTTGCTCCCGCTGTCGAGCACGAGCCGACCGCCCGCATGGCTGACCACCGTCGCGCGGCACGTCAGCGCGATGCGGTCGGAGCCGACCGTGCCGAGCTCCCACTGCTGCGCGTCGTTGAAGACGTAGACGCCCGGGCGCAGCTCGGTCAGCACGCCCGTGTCGGAGTCGGCCAGGCTCGGGGTGGAGCCGCCGCTGACCACCTCCGGCTCGATGCCCGCCGCCCGCAACGCGCCGGCCGCCACCGCGAGGGCGCGGGCCTCGTCCTGGGCCGCGGCGGCCCGGCCGTCCGGCGCGTAGCTGTGCCCGGGGAACGTGAACACGCCCCGCACCTCGACGCCCGCCTGGGCCACCTCGGCGGCGCGCTGCGGCGGACCGCCGCTGCGGTGGTGGCCGCTGTCGACCTCGACCAGCGCCGAGACGCGGTCACCGAGCAGCCGGCCGGCGTTGGCCGCGCCGGCGACGGAGTCGACGCCGATCGTGACCCGGGCGCGGTCGGCCAGGGCGCGCAGCCGCTCGGCGGCACGCGCGTCGACCCACAGCGGGTACGCGATGAACACGTCGTCGAACCCGGCGTCCACGAACGCCTCGGCCTCGCCGATCGTCGCCACCGTGATGCCCTGCGCTCCTGCCGCGACCTGCATCCGCGCGATCTCGACGCACTTGTGCGTCTTGACGTGCGGTCTCAGCGCGACGCCGATGGCCGCCGCCTTCTCGATGTTCGCGGCCAGCCGGGCGACATCGACCCGCAGGTACGGCGTCGGTGGCGCGCTCACATCTCCTCGTGGGTGTCCGGGTCGCCGCCGAAGAGCCGGCCGTCGGGGCGGCCGAGCGCGGTGATCGCCGCGACCTCGTCGTCGGTGAGCTCGAAGCCGAACACGTCGAGGTTCTGCCGCTGCCGCTCGGGTGTCGCGGACTTCGGGATCGGGACCGCGCCGAGCTGCACCTGCCAGCGCAGGATCACCTGGCCGGGCGTGACGCCGAGCCGCTCCGCGGCCGCCGCGACCGGCGGCTCGGCGAACGGCGCCCGGCGCTTGCCGAGCGGGCTCCACGACTCGGTGCGGATGCCGTACTTCTCGTTGGCGTCCCGCATCACCGACTGCGGGAAGTAGGGATGCAGCTCGATCTGGTTCACCGCGGGCGTCACGCCGGTCTCGTCGATGATCCGCTCGAGGTGCTCGGCGCTGAAGTTCGAGACGCCGATCGAGCGCACGAGTCCCTGCTCCTGCAGGTCGATCAGTGCGCGCCAGGCCTCGACGTACTGCCCGACCGAGGGGTTCGGCCAGTGGATGAGCTGCAGGTCGAGGCGTTCGAGGCCGAGCCGCTCCAGCGAGCCGTGCACGCTGGCGATCGCGTCGTCGTACCCGTGGTGCCGGCCCGGGATCTTGCTCGCGACGACGAGCTCGTCGCGGTCGAGGCCGGAGCGGCGGATCGCCTCGCCGACCTCGGTCTCGTTCTCGTAGTTCACCGCGGTGTCGATCAGCCGGTAGCCGTTCTCGATCGCGCTCTGGACCGCCGCCACGCCGTCGTCGCCGCGCAGCGGGTAGGTGCCGAAGCCGATCGCGGGGAGGGCGGTGCCGTCGTTGAGGGTGTGGGTCGGGATCGCCATGGGATCAACGTACTCAGGCATCGCCGGGCGTCGCGTCGTGCCCGTCCTCGCCGTCGGTACGACGGTCCTCCTTCATCTCGGCCTCGTAGAGGTGTCGTCTGCCGCCCACGAGCTCGTCGCGGGCGGCCCGCTCGAGCTCACGGAAGGCGGCGTAGTAGCCGTCGTCGTACTCCTCGACGACCTGGAACGTCCAGCGCCCGTCGAGCACGTTGCGACCCACGAGCTCCCGCTCGATGCGGTCGGCGAGCTCGGTGTGGCCGGCGTGGCGGAGCTTCGCGACGGCGTCGCCGAGGGTCAGGTCGGCGGTGCCGGAGAGGCGGTGGAACGTGTAGAGGTGCCCGCGCGCGATCTCGATCGCCTCGAGCGCCTCGGAGAGCCGGCCGAGCGCCTCGACCGTCGCGTCGGAGACCCCGTCGGGACGCCGGTGGTCGGCGTCCGGACCGGTCATCCGGCGAGGACCCGTTCGGCAGAGACGGCACCGTGCTCGGACTCGATCGCGTCCGCGAGCCTGCGGGTGTCGTGCTCGGAGACGTCGACGCCGACCTCGCCGAAGCCCTTGCGGAGCTCGGCCTCGACGGTGCCCTCGGGCGCGCCGTCCTGCCAGGAGGTCACGCGGTCGACCACGTTCTGGATGGCTTCCATCTTCTCGTCAGTCATGACGAGGGCGTACCCGGTCACCCCGTCGTGCACGCGCGTCCGGCAGGCTTCCTTCGTGACCGCCGCCGACGTCCTGTCCTCGATCTGGGACGACGTCACCGGCTCCCAGCCCGCGCCCGCCCAGCTGGAGGTGCTGCTGACCGCGGTGGCCGCCGCCCTGGTGGTGGTGCTGCCGTGGACGTGGCGGATCGGCCGGCACGTCGTCACGATCGCGCACGAGGGTGCGCACGGCGTCGCCGCGCTGCTGAGTGGCCGCCGGCTCTCCGGGATCCGGCTGCACTCCGACACCTCCGGTGTGACCGTGTCCCGTGGCCGGCCGACCGGGCCGGGCATGGTCGCCACCGCGTTCGCCGGGTACGTCGGCCCGGCACTGCTCGGCCTCGGAGCGGCGTACCTGC
This sequence comes from Nocardioides sp. SR21, assembly GCF_022761125.1. GTDB lineage: Bacteria > Actinomycetota > Actinomycetes > Propionibacteriales > Nocardioidaceae > Nocardioides. Next base: position 198,680 of record NZ_JAKWJR010000003.1, read on the forward strand.
TGCACCGTCAGCACGCGTTGGCCGTGCTGTGGCTCGTGGTGCTCCTGCTGGCGCTGCTGCTCGTCCAGATCCGTAACTTCTACGGGCTGTACGCCGTCGGGATCGCCGGCGCCGCGGTGTTCGCGGTGAGCTGGTGGGGGAGCGAGACCGTGCAGTCGCTGGCGGCGTACGCCGGCACCTGGTTCCTGCTGATCGCGGCGCCCCGGCCGGTGCTCGAGCTGCAGACGCTGCGGCGCGCCGGTGGCGCCCGCACGTCGGACGCCGACCAGCTGGCGCGGCTGACCCGGGTGCCCGGCCTGGTCTGGGTCGGGATCTTCCTGCTCGTCACCTGCGGCTGCCTGTTCGTGGGCGGCCGGTGGTTGTGGGCCGCGGCGTAGGGTCGAGCGCGTGCGCATCGGCATCCACTACGCGAACTTCACCCACCCCGACTGGCAGTCCACGCTCCTCGATCGGCTGACCGCGACGGCCCGGGCCGCGGACCAGGGCGGCGCGGCGTGGTTCACCGTGATGGACCACTACTTCCAGATGGAGAACCTCGGCGGTCCGCCGGAGCCGATGCTGGAGGGCTACACGACGCTCGGCTACCTCGCGGGCCAGACGTCGGACGTGCGGCTCGGCCTGCTGGTGACCGGCGCGACGTACCGCCATCCGGGTCTGCTCGCCAAGATCGTCACGACGCTCGACGTGCTCTCGGAAGGCCGGGCGATGCTCGGCATCGGCGCCGCCTGGTACGACCGGGAGCACGAGGGCCTGGGCGTGCCGTTCCCGCCGATGAGCGAGCGGTTCGAGCGGCTCGAGGAGACGCTCGAGGTCGTGCAGCAGATGTGGTCGAGCAACGACGGGAGCTACGAGGGCCGGCACTACCGGCTCGCCGAGACTGTCAACGTCCCGCCGCCCGTGCAGGACCCGCACCCGCCGATCCTGATCGGGGGGAGTGGTGAGAAGAAGACGCTGCGCCTGGTCGCCCAGCACGCCGACGCGTGCAACCTGTTCGGCGAGAACCCGGCCGCGATCCAGCACAAGCTCGACGTCCTGCGCCGGCACTGCGACGACGTCGGCCGCGACTACGACACGATCGAGAAGACGATGATCGTCGAGACCGACCCGCTCCGGGACACCGACGCGTTCGTGGCGTCGATGGGGGAGTACGCCGCCCTCGGCATCGAGCTGATCACGCTGGCGCCGATGGCCGACGACCCGGCCGGCTGGACCACGGCGGTGTGCGCCGACGTGCTGCCGCGGCTCGCGGAGCTCTGAGGACGCGGAATGGTCACCAACCGCAGATTGGGAACGCTCCCGGCTGCGGTTGGTGACCATTCGGTGCGGTGAGCCGGCGATGCGGTGGGCCGGCGCTCCGTCGGCCCCGCTGCGGCTTCTGGTGGCACGGAATGGTCACCAACCGCAGATCTCGGCCCCGCAAACGTGCGGTTGGTGACCATTCCGCGCACCTGAGTCGCACGAATGGTCAGAGAACCTTCGTCCCGTACATCTCGCCGAGCGGGTCGGAGATCAGCTCGACGCGGGTGCCGTCGGGGTCGCGGAAGTAGATCGACGTGCCGCTCTCGTGGAGGTACTCCACGCCGGCGGCGTCGAGCTTGCCCTTGAGCCGCGCCCAGTTCTCGGGCGCGACCGAGATCGCCAGGTGGTGCAGGCCGCCGAGCACCTCGGCGTAGGGCCCGACGCCGAGGCCCGGGAAGTCGAAGAACGCGATCAGGTTGCCGTTGCCGATGTCGAAGAAGAAGTGGTTCGAGCCCGGGTAGTCACGGTTCTCGAACAGCTCGGTGAGCGGGAACTCCAGGAGCTCCTGGTAGAACCGCACGGTCGTCTCGACGTCGGCGACCACGATCGCGACGTGGTGGACCCCGCGCGCCGACGACGCCGGCCGGGTCTCCTCGGGGGCGAGGTAGGTGTCGCGGATCCGGGTCCGCTCGGCATCGATCGCGGCGAGGGCGGCGGCATCGGGGGCGCTCATAGCGCGACGGTAGCCCTCGCCTCACCGGCCGCGCCAGCCGTCTCGTCCCCGGTCGCGAGCGGGAACCGCGCGGCGGTGGTCCACGGGCCGTCGGGCGCGGCCTGGGTCATCAGCGTGACCGCGCGGGCGGTCGAGCGGATCGGCAGGTGCTGCTTCACGTAGAGCTCGGCCAGCTCCATCTCCTCGAGCTGCTCGCCGTGCCCGACGGTGAGGTGCGGCACGACGTCGGCGTACAGCCCCGCGAACGGCGGGAACTCCGGGTACGCCGCGTGCACCAGCGCCGTGAGAGCGCGGAACGGCGCCGGGTCCTCGGGCGCCAGCCACAGCACGTGGCGGTCGAACCACGCGGTGCGCGTGAGGGCGATGTCGAACGCCGGGACCGCCCCGAAGAGCGCGGTCAGGTGCTCCAGGACGGCGCCGTCGATCCGGTCCGGCGGGAGGAACGGGAAGAGCACCGTGAAGTGGGCCGGCACCCCGCCGCGCGCGTTGACGTCGAGGGCGTCGCGGTGGTGCGAGACGGCGGCCTCGGACTCGGGGACCTCGACGATCAGTCCGCTGTGGGGGCGCGGCTCGGGCATGGCGGAAACCTAGGGGAGAGGGCGAGGGAGGCGGTGCATTTCTGCACAGGTACCCACGTTGGCGGCCGATAGGAACCGACAGCAACTGGTCGCCAACGGATTGGCGACAGGTCCAGACAGCACTCGGACCGACAGCCAACGGAATGGAGTCCCAGGTGACGCGCGCACTCGTCGCTGCTGCACTCACGGTCGCGCTCGGCGCACCGCTGGGGACCTCCGTCATGGCCAACGCGAGGACGGCCGACGCCGTCGACAGCGCACGCGTGTCCGGCGTGGTCACCGAGCTCGTCGCAGAGGCACCGGACCACGCCAGGGGAGGGGAGGAGACGGACCTCGCGCTCGCGACCCCGGACGGCTTCGTCCCGCTGGCCGACGGGATCGACGTGGCGCCCGGCCAGCACGTGACGGCCGAGGTGCGCGGCGGCGAGGCCGCCGACGTCGTCGCCACCCGAGCGGCCCGCGAGGGGTCGACTCCTGCCGTTCTCGATCGCCGGGTGTACGTCGGCATCGTGTCGCCCGCCGGCTACACGCTCGCCGACAACACCAACACGGTCGCGTCGGTCCAGCGGACCCTGGCGAGCGCCAGCGACTACTGGGGGAGCCAGACCGGGGGAGCCGTCACCTTCGAGTACGGCGGAACGCTGGGCAAGTACGTGTCCGAGCACCCGTGCGGCGACACCACGGCGATGTGGAACGAGGCGATCGAGAAGTTCGCCGACGAGGGCGTCGACGTGCTCGGGCCGGGGCGGTACCTGATGCTGGTGGCTCCGACCGGGTCGTCCGCGACCGACGACTGCCAGTACGGCTACGGCACGCTGGGCGGGCTCGAGGCGGCTCGCAACGCGACGTTCGTCTCCGACGACAACCAGTCGCTCTACGCCCACGAACTGGGCCACAACCTGGGCCTGGCGCACGCGAGCGCGCTGCGCTGCGCCGGCGCGCAGGACGGCGTGTGGAACGGCCGGACCTACGGCTCGAACTGTGCACGGTGGCGCTACGAGGACCTGCTCGACGTGATGGGCTACTCGGGGAAGCGGTACGGCGAGGGCAACCTCAATGCCCCGCACCTCGACGACCTCGGCCTGGACCCGGGCGCGATCCGCGCCGTCGCCGGTCCGGCGACGGTCACGATCCCGCCGCTGTCCGACACCACGGCGCCGGGCCGAGGTCTCAGGCTCACGGACACCAACGGCGAGCGCTACTACGTGGAGTACCGAACGGCCACCGGCCGGGACGCGGTGTGGTCGCTCAATCCGTACAAGCCCTCGCTGGGCGTGCTGCTGTACCGCGAGGACCCGTCGGCCTACCACCTCCACGGCAGCTACCACCTCGATGCGACCCCGCTGGGCACCGACTCCTTCGACTACGACCGCGCACTGCTGCCCGGGACGATGTTCACGACCGGCACCGGGACGCTGACCGTGACCACGATCAGGCAGGACGAGAACGGCGCGGTCGTCGAGATCGCCGGGGGAGCGTCCGACGTCGATCCCGAGCTCCCGGTCGGCAGCTCCGCTCACAAGGTCCGGCTGAGCGGCCCCAGCGTCGCGCGCCGCAGCGGGTGGGTGCGGCTGACCGCCGTGGTGCTCTCGGAGACCGGTGCCGTCGTACCGGGCAGCCGGGTCAGCTTCCAGCGCAGGACCGACGAGGGCTGGCGCACGGTCCGGACGACGACGACGTCGCGGAAGGGCGTGGCCCGGGTCAAGGTCCGGCTACGACAGTCGACGACCTTCCGGGTCGCGGCCGGTACGCCGGTGGCCCCGAGCCGCAGCGTGACCGTGCGGCTGCCGCGGACACGCAGCTAGGTGAGCCACGAGGCGTAGAAGATCCCCAGCCCGACGGCGGCACAGATCGCCGCGATGATCCAGAAGCGGATCACCACGGTGACCTCGTCCCAGCCCACGTGCTCGAAGTGGTGGTGGATCGGGGCGATCCGGAAGAGCCGGCGGCCGGTGCCGGTGAGTCGCCTGCTCAGCTTGAAGTAGCCCATCTGCAGCATCACCGAGAGCGTCTCGATCACGAACAGCCCGGCGATGACCGCCATCAGCAGCTCGGTGCGCGACATGATGGCCAGCCCGGCGAGGGCGCCGCCGAGCGCCAGGGACCCGACGTCGCCCATGATGATCCGCGCGGGCTTGGCGTTCCACCACAGGAAGCCCACGCACGCCGCGGCGATGGCGGCGGCGAACACCGCGAGGTCCAGGGGATCGCGCACCTCGTAGCACTGCGCCTCGACGGTCGTGGGCCTCGAGGAGCCGCACAGCTGGTTGTTCTGCCAGATGTTCACGACGACGTACGCGCCGAAGAGCAGCGCGGACGTGCCGGCGAGCAGGCCGTCCGCACCGTCGGTGAGGTTCGCGCCGTTGGACGTCGCGGTGACGATGAACCAGATCACCAGCAGCGTGACGACCAGCGGGAGCTTGACGCCGAAGTCATGCGTCGTCGAGAGGTACTGCGACGCGGGCCGGACGCCACGCTCGTCGGCGAAGAAGCTCGTGGCCAGGACGCCGAACACCAGGGCGACCAGCGTCTGGCCGGCCAGCTTGGCGCGGCTGCTGAGGCCCTGGTTGTCCTGCTGGTAGACCTTGATGAAGTCGTCCAGGAAGCCCACGGCGCCGCAGCCGAGCAGGAGCAGCACCAGGAGCCAGGCGCTGGCGCTGGGGGAGCCACCGGTCGCGAACGTCGCGACGAGGTACGCCGCCACGGCGCTCAGCAGGATCACCAGCCCGCCCATGGTCGGCGTGCCGCGCTTCACGTGGTGCGTCGACGGGCCGTCGACACGGATCGGCTGCCCGAATCCCTGCCGGGCGAAGTACCCGATGGCGTACCGGGTGCCGAGCAACGAGCAGACCATCGCCAGGGTGCCGCTGAGGAGGATCGCCCGCATTGACCTCATTCTGGGCCAGGGGCGGGGCAGAGCGGTCGAGGCGCACCGACCGGCTCCCGCCTAGGCAAGATGACATAATGTCAGTTATCGGCGGTATATCCAGGAGTCGGGACGAACGTCGACACCGGTGTAGTTTTCCCGCATGAACCGCAAGGACCTGCCCTGGGGATGGATCATCCTCGGCCTGCTCGGGCTCTGGTTCCTCGGGATCAACCTCGCGGACGGCGACTGGACGATGGTCGCCCTCGCTGCGTTCGTCGTGGTCTTCTCGGTGGTCCGGATCATCCGGCGACGTACGCCGCCAGGTGCTGCCCGGTGAGCGTCTTCTTCTTCGCGCCGACCAGGTCGGCGGGCGTGCCCTCGTAGACGACCTTGCCGCCGTCGTGACCGGCGCCCGGGCCGAGGTCGATGATCCAGTCGCCGTGCGCCATCACCGCCTGGTGGTGCTCGATGACGATCACCGACTTGCCCGAGTCGACCAGCCGGTCCAGCAGCCCGAGCAGGTTCTCGACATCGGCGAGGTGGAGGCCGGTCGTGGGCTCGTCGAGGATGTAGACGTCGCCCTTCTCCCCCATCTGCACGGTCAGCTTCAGGCGCTGCCGCTCGCCGCCGGACAGCGTGGTGAGCGGCTGGCCGAGCGTGATGTAGCCGAGGCCGACGTCGACGAGCCGCTCGAGGATCTTCGCCGCGGCCGGGATCCTCGCCTCGCCGTCGCTGAAGTGCGCGAGCGCGTCGGTCACCGACATCTCGTGGACCTGCGCGATGTCCTTGCCGCCGAGCGTGTGCTCGAGCACCTCGGCCTTGAACCGGCGGCCCTCGCACTCCTCGCACGGTGACTCGACGGTGGCCATCGGGCCGAGCTCGGTGAAGATCACGCCAGCGCCGTTGCAGGTCGAGCAGGCGCCCTCGGAGTTGGAGCTGAACAGCGCCGGCTTCACGCCGTTGGCCTTGGCGAAGGCCTTGCGGATCGGCTCGAGGAGACCGGTGTAGGTGGCCGGGTTGCTGCGCCGTGAGCCCTTGATCGCGCCCTGGTCGATGACGACGACGCCGTCGCGCCCGGCGAGCGACCCGTGGATCAGCGAGCTCTTGCCGGAGCCCGCGACGCCGGTGACGACGGTCAGGACGCCCAGCGGGACGTCGACGTCGACGTCGACCAGGTTGTGCGTGCTGGCGCCGCGCACCTCCAGCTGACCGGTGGCCGAGCGGACGGAGCCCTTGAGCGAGGCGCGGTCGTCGAGGTGCTTGCCGGTGATCGTGCCGCTCCCGCGGAGGCCGTCGATGTCCCCCTCGAAGCAGATCGTGCCGCCCCCGGTGCCGGCCCCCGGGCCGATGTCGACGACGTGGTCGGCGATCGCGATCGTCTCCGGCTTGTGCTCGACCACCAGCACCGTGTTGCCCTTGTCGCGCAGCTGGCGCAGGAGGCCGTTCATCTGCTCGATGTCGTGGGGGTGCAGGCCGATCGTGGGCTCGTCGAAGACGTAGGTCACGTCGGTGAGGGACGACCCGAGGTGCCGGATCATCTTGGTCCGCTGGGCCTCTCCCCCGGACAGCGTGCCGGCCGGCCGGTCGAGGGACAGGTAGCCCAGCCCGATCTCGGAGAACGAGTCGAGCAGGTGCTGCAGCCCCTTGAGCAGCGGCGCGACGGACGGCTCCTTCAGCGCGCGCACCCAGTCGGCGAGGTCGCTGATCTGCATCTCGCACAGGTCCGCGATCGACTTGCCGTGGATCTTGGACGCCCGCGCCTCGGGCGTCAGCCGGGTGCCGTCGCAGTCGGGACACGTCTGGAACGTCACCGCCCGCTCGACGAACCGCCGGATGTGCGGCTGCATCGCCTCGGGGTCCTTGGAGAGCATCGACTTCTGGATCTGCGGGATGATGCCGTTGAACGTGAGGTTGACCCCCTCGACCTTGATCTTGGTCGGCTCGGCCCACAGCATCGTCTCGAGCTGCTTCTTGGTGAAGGCCTTGATCGGCTTGTCCATCGGCAGGCCCATGCCCTCGAAGATCCGGCCGTACCACCCGTCCATCGAGTAGCCCGGCACCGTGAGGGCGCCCTCGTTCAGCGACTTCTCGTCGTCGTACAGGGCGGTCAGGTCGATGTCGTTGACCCTGCCCATGCCTTCGCAGCGCGGGCACATGCCGCCGAGGTAGATCTCCTGCTTGGCGACCTTCCGCTCGGTGCGCCCGCCCTTCTCGGTGGTCATCATCCCGCTGGCCTTGCGGGTGGGGACGTTGAAGGAGTACGCCGTCGGCGGACCGACGTAAGGGTCGCCGAGGCGGCTGAACAGGATCCGCAGCATCGCGTTCGCGTCGGTCGCAGTGCCGACCGTCGAGCGAGGGTTGGCCCCCATCCGCTCCTGGTCGACGATGATCGCCGTCGTGAGGCCCTCGAGGTGGTCGACCTCGGGGCGGGCCAGGGAGGGCATGAAGCCCTGCACGAACGCGCTGTAGGTCTCGTTGATGAGCCGCTGCGACTCCGCCGCGATCGTCCCGAACACCAGCGAGCTCTTGCCGGACCCGGAGACCCCGGTGAACACCGTCAGCCGGCGCTTCGGGATCTCCACGCTGACGTCGCGCAGGTTGTTCACCCGGGCGCCCTGCACGCGGATCAGGTCATGGCTGTCGGCGGCATGCGTCGTCATGCGGGCATTCTCTCCATCGTTCGTGGCCAACGTTCGGGATCAGTCGTCGGGGAGGGCGGCGAACGCCTTCTTCGTGTCCTTGTACCAGCCCATCCCCTTGATGGGGTGCTTCCACCGGCCGCGCATGTCCTTGTTCGCGGGCACGTGCGCCTCGTCGCCGGCGGCGACCATGTCCTTGAGGTGCTGGTCCTGCTGGTTGATCACGGCGTCGGCGTCCTTGCCCTGGAACGCCTGGTCGCAGGGGCCGCCCATCTGGCGGCAGGTCATCGTCTTCATGTCAGGCCACCTGTCGGATGCGGACGGTGTTGCCGGCCGGGTCGCGGAACGCGCAGTCCCGCAGGCCGTACGGCTGGTCGATCGGCTCCTGGATCACCTCGGCGCCGGTGGCCTGCACGGTATCGAACGTCGCGTCGACGTCGGTGCTGGCCAGCAGGATCCAGCCGTAGGTGCCCTTGGCCATCATGTCGCCGATGACCCGGCGCTCGTCGTCGGTGATGCCCGGGTCCACCGCGGGCGGCCCCAGCAGGATCGACGTCTCCGGCTGCCCCACGGGTCCGACGACGATCCAGCGCATCGTCCCTTCGCCGTGGTCGGAGCGGACCTCGAAGCCGAGGGCGTCGCGGTAGAACGCCACGGAGGCGTCCGGGTCCTCGTGCGGGAGGACGGTGGTGTGGATGGTGAGGTTCATGACGCTCACGCTAGGGGCGGATCGCCGGCGGGCGCTTCTCGATTCCTGATCGGTCTGATGACCTGCTTGACCACGCACGGCGGCACGCCGTCCATCTCGCGCGCGGCGTCCCGGTAGGCGCTCGGCGACATCCCGACCAGCTCCTTGAAGCGGGTGCTGAACGTGCCCAGGGACTGGCAGCCCACCTCGAAGCAGACGTCGGTGACGCTCAGGTCGCCGCGCTGGAGCAGCGCCATGGCCCGCTCGATGCGGCGCGTCATCAGATAGCTGTACGGCGACTCGCCGTACGCCGCCTTGAACGCGCGACTGAGGTGGCCGGCGGACAGGTGCACACCGCGGGCGAGCGCCTCGACGTCGAGCGGTTGCGCGTACTCGCGGTCCATCCGGTCCCGCACCCGGCGCAGCAGCACGAGCTCGCGCCGACGCTGCTCCGAGGCGGGGGTGCTGGTCACAGCTGGATCGTCCCATCTGTCTCAAGTCGAGGGCGTCGCTGCCGATGTATCCAGCATGCCGGACAGCGCTCCTGTCGGGTGATGAGGAACAGGGACCGAAGCAAGGTCGGCGAAGGAGGAGCACCATGTGGGACACCGTCACGGACAACGTCGTGCACCTGACGCACGACCTGCCGTGCCTGCACTGTGGGCACGCGCCGCACACCTACCTCCCCTGCGGTGACAGCTGCGACTGCCACCCGCTGAAGGCGTCCTGACCCGAGCTACTCCAGCTCGTCCGCGCAGCTCGTGGCGTCATCGGTCGCCGAGCTGACCACCCAGCCGCCCTGGTCGGTGCGCGCCGCGGTGACGTACCAGCCGGCGCCGTCCTCGTTGGTGATCGACACCTCCGTGGCGGCCGGGTCGCCGTCGTCGGCGATCACCCAGTCCTCGACCGGCGGCTCGGGCAGTCCCCCGTGGGTCCCGAGCCAGGACTCGAGCGCCTGGATCGGCGTCTCGGCGCCGTCCCCACCGAGGTCGGGTTGGTAGGCCTGGCCGTCGCAGCCGTCGTCGGAGCAGCCGGTCGGCAGCGCCACGAGGAGCACACAGCTCAAGAAGCCGGCCGCGAGCCGGGACGACGAGTGCACGCGCACAGCATGACAAGGCATCCCGGCCGCGTCCGCCGAACGCCGAGACGACGGAGAGCACCCCAGGCCCGAACGGACTACGCGACATCCCCCGGGTGGGTCATTCGTCCGGGTTCGCGCCCCAACGGTCGCTGCCGTCCCTACCGTCACAAGCGAGGTTCGTACCGCTCGTCGAGCGATGGACGAACCGCATTGGGGGGCTTCAGCGAGGCGTGGGGGGAGGTAGAGCCATGTGGGACACCGTCCAGACCAACACGGTGCACTTGTCGCACGACATGCCATGCCCACAGTGCGGGCATGCCCTCCACACCTACCTTGCGTGTGGAGACAGCTGCGACTGTGTGCCGGCGCGCATGCCGGGTCGGTCCGCCGACCTGGTCGCCGTCTGACCTCGCCCTCACCGACCCCCATCAGGAACGTCGGACGTAGCGCGATCCACGCTTCCTCCGACTGGGTCGACGGTCGCCAACCCGCTTGAGCACGGGCAGTTCCGGGCGACCGTCGACCTATCCCGATCCTGGCCCTGATCCTGGCCCTGATCCAGGCCCCGCTCCCCTGCGCCCGGGCGCGTCGCGGACCCACTACGATTCCGCTCATGGCGACTCCCGTGAAGACCGGCAGCAACGTCCCGGCGACCGCGACCACGATCACCCCGGCCGAGCCCGTGCACGTCGTCGGCCCGGTGGGCTGGGTGCTGATCCTCTCGTCGGGGATCGGCCTGATCCTCGCGACCTGGATGCTCTACCCGCTCGACGCCGAGGGCATGTGGGCCGGCTACCGCGGCGGGTTCACCGCGACCATCGTGGTCACCTGCGCGATGGCGCTGTGCTCCTCGCTCCCCAAGAAGCCGATCATCGGTCTGCTCGGCATCTGCGGCATCCTGCTCGTCCTGTTCGGCGTGTTCCTCGACAACTCGCACGTGGTCTTCCTGTCCGAGGTCATCGCCGGCGCGGTGCTCCTCGCGGGCACCGGGATGTACGCCGCCGGCAACCGGGACTGAGCCGGCGCCTGGGCGTCAGGGCTCGATCAGCACCTTGATCGCGCGCCGCTCGTCCATCGCGCGGTAGCCCTCGGCCACCTCGTCGAGCGGCAGCGTGCTGTCGAAGACCAGTCCGGGCTGGATGCTGCCGTCGAGCACCTTCGCCAGCAGCTCGGGCATGTACTTGCGCGTCGGCGCCATGCCGCCCCCGAGACCGATGTTGTTGACGAACATCCGGCGTACCGGGAGCGTCACGCCGTGCGGGGCGCCCACGAAGCCGACCCGCGAGCCCGGCCGGGCGATCTGGAACGCGGTCCGCATCGAGTCGTCGGTGCCGACGCACTCGAGGACGGCGTCGGCCCCCACTCCCCCGGTCAGCTCCATGATCGCGGCCACGCCCTCGTCGCCCCGCTCGGCGACGATGTGCGTGGCGCCGAAGGTCCGCGCCACGGCCTGACGCGGCTCGTGCCGCGACATCGCGACGATCGTCTCGGCGCCGAGCATCGAGGCGGCGAGCACGCCGCACAGCCCGACGGCACCGTCACCGACGACGACCGCCGTACCTCCCGGGCGGACGCCCGAGGTGACCGCGGCGTGCCAGCCGGTCGGCATCACGTCGGAGATCGTCAGCACCGACGGCAGCAGGGACTTGTCGGGCACGCCGTCGGTCTTCACCAGGCTGCCGTCGGCCTGGGTGACCCGGGCGTACTCCGCCTGCCCGCTGGCGGTGAACCCGATGTTGTCGCAGGCGTTCTGGGCGCCGTACTGGCAGTGCGGGCAGGTGTTGTCGCAGTGGTCGAACGGCACGACGACGAAGTCGCCGGGCTTGAACGAGCGCACGTCGGCGCCGACCTCCTCGACGATCCCGACGCACTCGTGGCCGATGGTGTCGCCGGCGGTGACCGGGTTCTCGCCGCGGTACGGCCACAGGTCCGAGCCGCAGATGCACCCGGCGACGACCTTGACGATGGCGTCGGTCGGGGCGCTGATGGTCGGGTCGGGAACTTCGGTGACGCGGATGTCGCGGGTACCGTGGATGGTGGTGGCGCGCATGTCCGCCATCCTCGCAGGGGCTCCCCCGGCCCCGCGACTCGCCCGGACCTGGCGAAGTTGCGTTATCTCATATGTGAGTTACCGTGGCGGTATGACTGAGGGATACAAGAATCGCATCGGGAACCTCATTCGCGACGCCCGCAAGCACCGCGGGCTCACCCAGCACCAGCTCGCGGATCTCCTCGGCACCAGCCAGAGCGCGATCAACCGGATCGAGAAGGGTCACCAGAACCTCTCGCTCGAGATGATCGCCCGGATCGGTGCCGCCCTGGACTCCGAGATCGTCGCGCTCGGCGCCGGCCCCACGCACCTGCGGGTGAACGGGCCGACCACGCTGTCCGGCGAGATCGACGTCAAGACCTCCAAGAACGCCGGCGTCGCGCTGCTCTGCGCCACGCTGCTCAACCGGGGTCGCACCACGCTGCGCAAGGTCGCCCGGATCGAGGAGGTCAACCGCCTCCTCGAGGTGCTGACCAGCCTGGGCGTGCAGTGCCGCTGGCTCAACGACGACAACGACCTCGAGATCATCCCGCCGAAGGAGCTCGACCTCGACCACGTCGACGCCGAGGCCGCGCGCCGTACCCGCTCGATCATCATGTTCCTCGGCCCGCTGCTGCACCGCGCGGACGTCTTCGAGCTGCCGTACGCCGGTGGCTGCGACCTCGGCACCCGCACGGTGGAGCCGCACATGGCCGCGCTGCGGCCGTTCGGCCTCGAGGTGAAGGCGACCGAGGGGAGCTACCACGCGCAGGTGAACCGGGCCATCGAGCCGGGCCGGCCGATCGTCCTCACCGAGCGTGGCGACACCGTCACCGAGAACGCGCTGATGGCGGCCGCGCTGCACCCGGGCACCACCGTGATCCGCAACGCGTCGTCGAACTACATGGTCCAGGACCTCTGCTTCTACCTGCAGAGACTCGGCGTCACCGTCGAGGGCATCGGCTCCACGACGCTCACCGTGACCGGGCTCGAGGACATCGACGTCGACGTCGACTACGCGCCCAGCGAGGACCCGATCGAGGCGATGTCGCTGCTCGCCGCGGCCATCGTCACGCAGTCCTCGATCACGATCCGCCGGGTCCCGATCGAGTTCCTCGAGATCGAGCTCGCGCTGCTCGAGGAGATGGGCTTCCAGTACGACCGCTCCGAGGAGTACGTCGCCCTCAACGGCCACACCCGCCTGGTCGACCTGACCACGAAGCCGTCCCAGCTGCACGCTCCGCTGGACAAGATCCACCCGATGCCGTTCCCGGGCCTCAACATCGACAACCTGCCGTTCTTCGCGGTGATCGCGGCGGTCGCCGAGGGCCAGACCCTCCTGCACGACTGGGTCTACGAGAACCGCGCGATCTACCTCACCGACCTGAACAAGCTCGGCGCCAAGGTCAAGCTGCTCGACCCGCACCGCGTGATGATCGAGGGTCCGGTCTCGTTCACCGGCACCGAGCTCGTCTGCCCCCCGGCGCTCCGCCCGGCGGTCGTGATCCTGCTGGCGATGCTCGCCTCCAAGGGCACCTCGGTGCTGCGGTCGACGTACGTCATCCACCGTGGCTACGAGGACCTCGCCGAGCGCCTCAACCACCTCGGCGCCTCGATCGAGACGTTCCGGGACATCTGAGCTGCCCCGGCCGGAGTGTGCGAAGGCCGGGACCCAGCAGCCAGATTGAGTAGCCGCGACCGGCGTATCGAGATCTCCACTCGGTCCCGATACGTCCGTCGCGGCTTCGTTCCTCAGCCGCGGGGCTACTCGACCCGGTGACCGCGTCCGAGACTTCGCAAGCTCAGTCTCGGGTCACTCGAACAGCGTCTCGACCCACGCCCGCGGCGGGGCCTTGGCGGCCGGGGGCGCGGTCATGTCGGCGGTGATGCGCGGCATCGGCGCGGTGTGCTGGCCGGCGTGGCGGTGCCAGTCGTTCTCGGCCTCGATCAGGTCACCGAGCTCGGCGCGCGCCAGGAAGACCCCGTGCCCGGCCGGACACTGGCTGATCCCGCCCTCCCCCACGGCGGCGGCGATCGCGCGGGTGACCATCTCGGCGCTGCAGACAGGACAGGTCAAGGTCTCCATGCTGCGACGCTACCGGGGTGGTTGATACTGCACCAGTGACCTCGCCGCGGACCGGTTTCCCCTTTCTCGACACGGTGCTCGACCAACCCGGATCCGTCCTCGCCTACGCCCACCGCGGCGGCGCCTACCACCCCGAGATCGAGGGCCTGGAGAACACGCTCGCCGCGTTCCGGCACGCCGTGGAGCTCGGCTACGACTACCTCGAGACCGACGTGCACGTCACTCGCGACGGGGTGCTGCTGGCCTTCCACGACAGCGTCCTGGACCGGGTCACCGACCGCGTCGGGGAGATCAGCCGGCTCAGCCACGCCGAGGTGCGCGGTGCGCTGGTCGGCGGCCGCGAGGCGGTGCCGACGCTCGCCGAGCTGTTCGACGCCTTCCCGGCCGCCCGGTTCAACATCGACCTGAAGTCCGACGGCGCTGTCAGCGCGCTGGCCGACTTCGTCGCCGCTCGCCAGGCATGGGACCGGGTCCTGGTGGGCTCGTTCTCCGCGAGCCGGCTGCGCCGCTTCCGGGCGTACGCCGCCGGGCGGGTCCCGACGTCCGCCTCCCCGCTCGAGGTCGTGCTCTGCCGGCTGCTGCCGCTCGCCCGCCTCGGCCGGTTCCAGGCCTACCAGGTCCCCCACCGCCGCGGCCGGGTCCGCGTCGTCACCCCGGGCTTCGTACGCCGGGCGCACGCCGCCGGTCGGCACGTCCACGTGTGGACGGTCGACGACCCCGCCGAGATGCACGAGCTGCTCGACCGGGGCGTCGACGGCCTGTTCACCGACCGCACCGACATACTCAAGGACGTGCTGATCGAGCGCGGCCAGTGGAGGGGCGAGCGATGACCGCGGAGCAGCTCCAGGAGCAGAAGGCCTGGTACTGGTACGACTGGGCCAACAGCGCCTTCGTCACCACCACCGCCGCGGTGCTGTTCGCGCCGTACCTCACCGCCGTCGCCGAGAAGGCCGCGTGCGGCCGCGCGACCGACGAGGACGCCGGCTTCAAGTGCACCCAGGACCTGCACGTCCTCGGCCTCGACGTCTCCGCGGGCTCGCTGGTCTTCTACCTCGTCACCGCGTCGACGATCCTGTCCGCCCTGGTGCTGCCGATCGTCGGCGCGGTCGCCGACCGCAGCGCCCACAAGCCACGGCTCCTCGGCGGCTTCGCCTGGGCCGGCAGCCTGATGGCGGCGGCGATGTTCCTGGTCGCGGGCTCGAACTGGCAGCTCGGGGCGGCACTGCTGGTCCTCGCGACGCTGTGCCTCGGCGCCAGCCTGGTCGTGTACGACGCCCTGCTCGTCGAGGTCGCCGAGCCCGACGACCGCGACCGGGTGTCGTCGCGCGGCTGGGCGCTGGGCTACCTCGGCGGCGGCCTGCTGCTCGCGGCGAACTTCGTGCTGCTCACCGTGATGAGCGACAACACCGAGCTCGCGGTGCGGATCAGCCTGCTGTCGGCCGGCATCTGGTGGGCGGTCTTCACGATCATCCCGGTGCGCGGCATCCGCTCCCGCCCGCCGGTCAACCCCGTGGCCGAGCGGGGCGGCCTCCTCCAGTCGAGCTTCGGGCAGCTGTGGCGCACGCTGAAGGACCTGCGCCGCTACCCCGTCACGCTGACGTTCCTCGTCGCCTACCTCTTCTACAACGACGGCATCCAGACCGTGATCTACGCGGCCTCGGTGTACGGCGAGAAGGAGCTCGGCTTCGAGAAGAGCACCGTGCTGCTGGCGTTCCTCGTCGTGCAGTTCGTGGGCATCGGCGGAGCGCTGCTCTTCGGGCGCGTCGCGAAGGTCCGCGGCGCCTACCGCGTGATCCTGGCCGGGCTCTTCATCTGGCTGGTCGTGGTCGTCGGCGGCTGGCTGGTCCCGAACGAGAACCTCGCGCTGTTCCTGCTCCTCGCGGTGGCCATCGGGGTCGTGCTGGGTGGAACACAGGCGCTGTCGCGCTCGTTCTACAGCCAGCTCATCCCCCGCGGCCGCGAGGCGGAGTACTTCTCGCTCTACCAGGCGTGCGAGCGAGGCACGAGCTGGATCGGCACCCTGGTGTTCGGTCTCGTGCACCAGTGGACGGACTCCTACCGCCCGGCGTTGCTGGCCCTGATGCTGCTCTTCGTGATCGGCATCGTGTTCCTCCTGCGCGTCGATGCGCGCCGCGGCATCGAGGAGGCCGGGAACCCGCTCCCGAGCGTCGTCTGAGAGTCTTCTAAGGATGTGAGTTCACCCACCCTGGCGATTCCCGGAATCTTGTCCTCGCCAGTACCGTTGAACTGGTTGAGACGTCATCAAGACGGGTAAGCGTCTTGATTCCAGCGCACATGTTCTCCATGTTCGTGCGCTGCAGGTCCGACTATCCGGGGGAACAGATTCGGGAGGTGGCTCATGGCAGAGCGCACACTGCGTGGAGCGCGGCTCGGGGGCCAGAGTTTTGAGGACGAGCGCGGCATCGAGTTCGCCGCTCGTCAGCAGGTTGGTTACCGGTGCCCGCAGGCGCACGAGTTCGAGATCACGATGTCGGTCGAGGCCGACGTCCCGGCGGTGTGGGAGTGCCCGCGCTGCGGTGCCGAGGCGCTGAGCGTCTCGGGCATCGTGCCCGAGGTGAAGGCCGAGAAGCCGGCCCGCACCCACTGGGACATGCTGCTGGAGCGGCGCTCGGAGAAGGAGCTCGAGGACATCCTCAAGGAGCGCCTCGAGCTGCTGCGCGGCGGCGAGATCGGTCCCGCGCACCTGCACCGCGCGAACCAGAAGAAGAAGAAGGTCTCCTGACAGCAGGCCACGCCGAGCGTGGGCTGCGTCGTCAGGCAGGCGACCAGCGTTCAGTCGTCGTCGACGACCTCGCCCCGGACCACCGGGCCCTGACCAGGGCTCTGGGGTCCGGGGCGCTTCACGTCCAGGACCGTGATCCGGCTCGCGACGACGGCCGCCAGCAGCCGCCGGAACAGCGGCCGTGTGAACGGCAGGATCAGCAGGATGCCGAACGCGTCGGTGACGAACCCCGGCGCCAGCATCAGCGTGCCGCCCACGAGGATCAGCGCGCCGTCCGCGAGCTCGGTGGCGGGCATCCGCCCGTCCTCCAGCGCCTCGCGCAGGCCGCGCCAGGCCCGGCCGCCCTCGTGCTTGATCAGCCAGGCGCCGAAGATGCTGTCGGCCACGAGCAGCAGCACCGTCCACCAGGCGCCGATCACCTGGCCGACCTGGATGATCACGTAGATCTCGACGATCGGCACGATGATGAACATCGTGAACAGCACGGCCGGCAGGATCGACCGGCGCCGGGTGGCCATCAGCGTCGTCCCCAGGCGCGGCGTACCTGCGCGGCCCGCTCCCGCAGACCCCACACGGTGATCCGCTTCAGCGACTCGGTCGCGACCGCGCCGCTCATCTTCGAGTCCCCACGGACCCGCTCGACGAACTCGATCGGCACCTCCCGGACCGTGAGCCCGGCCGCCAGCGTGCGCGCGACCATGTCGGTCTGGAAGACGTAGCCGGTCGACTCCACCGAGGCGAGGTCGATCTTCTCGAGTGTCGTACGCCGGAACAGGCGGTAGCCGGCCGTCGCGTCGCGGACCTTGATGCCCAGGAGCATCCGCACGTACAGGTTGCCGCCGCGGGAGAGCGCCTCGCGCCGCCGCGGCCAGTTGACCACCGAGCCGCCCGGGATCCAGCGGGAGCCGATCACGAGGTCGGCGCTGCCCAGGGCGTCGAGCAGCAGGTGCAGCTGCTCGGGCTGGTGGGAGCCGTCGGCGTCCATCTCGCCGATCACGTCGTAGCCCGCGTCGAGCGCGACCTGGAAGCCGTGGAGGTACGCCGCACCGAGCCCCGCCTTCTCGGTGCGGTGGAGCACCGAGACCGCGCTGTCGGCGGCCGCCAGCCGGTCGGCGATCGTCCCCGTGCCGTCGGGCGAACCGTCGTCCACGACGAGGATGTCGACCTCGGGCTGCGCGGTGCGCAGCCGACCAACGATCCACTCGAGGTTGCTCGCCTCGTTGTAGGTCGGGATCACGACGACCACCCGTCCCAAGCTCACCCGTTCGTCCCTTCGCTCGCGGTGGCGGCCAGCGGGACGTCGGAGCCTGGCGGGCCGTCGTCCTCGGCCTGCTGCCGGTTCCGGCGCCGACCATACGGGACCTTGGCCGAGAGAAGGGTGACCACGAGGCCAACGGCAGTCAGCGCGACGAGGAACCGCCCGGGCCACGCGCCCATCCGCACGGCCGGCGTGATGCTGGTGGTCAGGCCCATCGTCTCGACCATCGCCGCCTGGGTGCGCGGGTCCGCGGTGGCCACCACGCGGCCGTCCGGGGCGATCACGCCGGAGATGCCGTTGGTCGACGCGACCGCCAGCCACCGGCCGGTCTCGATGGCCCGCAGCCGGGTGATCGCGAACTGCTGGTCGATCTGGTCGGTGTGGATGAACGTCGCGTTGCTGGTCTGCACGGTCAACAGCTCGGCGCCGTTGCGGATCTGGGCGTAGATCGCGTCGTCGTAGGCGACGTCGAAGCAGATCGAGTTCGCCACCGGGACGCCGGCGACAAGCAGCGGCTCCTCCCGCGTCCCGGCCAGCATGTCGCGCCCGACCATGGTCAGCCGCCCGATCTGCAGGCTGTCGAGGTAGCGGCGGAACGGGATGTACTCACCGAACACCACGGGGTGGTGCTTGGTGTACCGGTCCCCCGCGCCTGTGACGGGATCCCACACGATGCCCTGGTTGAGCACGTGGTCGGGACCGGCGTCGACGATCGCGCCGACCATGATCGGCACGCCGATCGCGGCGCTCGCCGTCCGGATGTTCGCGTTGATCTGGACGTCGCGGAACGGGTCGACCGCCGTGGAGTTCTCGGGCCAGAGCACGAAGTCCGGGAGCGGCTCGGCGCCCGCCTCGACGTCGTCGGCGAGCCGGCTGGTCAGGTCGACGAGGTTCTGGGTGACCTGGCGGTGGTCGAACAGGATGTTGTCGCCGTTGCCGGGGACGTCGGGCTGGATCGCCGCGACCGTCACCTCGCCGGACGACTCGCTCTCCCAGCCGACGACCACGGGCACCAGGCTGACCAGCACGAGGCCGGCGAGCACCCCGCCGGCGATCCAGCGCTCGCGCTCGCGCGCGACCACGATCCAGGCGAGCAGCGTGCCGCTGAGCGCCAGCAGGAAGCTGACCCCGGTGCTGCCGATCCACGGGAGCGCATCGGCGACCGGGGTGTCGACGACGGCGAAGCCGAGCCGGCCCCACGGCATCCCGCTGAACGGCCAGTGGGTGAACCACAGCTCGTTTGTCACCCAGGCAGCAGCGACCCACAACGGCCAGAGGCCGTGTCGCTGCAGCACCGCGGTGGCCGCACCGAGGACGGCGAAGAAGAGGGACTGCCAGATCGAGAGACCGATCCAGGCGTCCGGCCCGACGGTGCGCATCCAGAAGAGCAGCACGAACTCGAACCCGAGACCGAACGCCCACCCCACCAGCAGGGCCCTGCGAACGCCCAGATCGCGGCAGCTGAGCACGAACCCGGCGACCGCGAACGGGATCAGGACCGGCAGCGCCACCGGCTCGAACGCGAGCGCCAGCGCAACGCCGGAGGCGAGGGCAGCGAGAAGGCGGATCGGCACGTCTAGAAAATACCGGGTGGGCACGACCCGAGGACGCGGAAGGGTCCGCGCCCTTCGTACCAGCTCGGGACCGGCTGGTTGCCGGGACCGGGCTGTTGTCTAAGGGACGCAGACCCTTTCCGTGTCAGCTCTCGTGGTGCGCAACGCTGCCGAGTACACACCGGCCGGGTGTTGGCGTTCACCCGCCGAGGTGACCGTCGGTCATCGATCGCAGCCCTCGATCTGCATGAGCAGACGGCACAGGTTGGATCCTGCGGAGGCCGGCTGTCAAGCGTCTCCTGACCTGCGAAAACGCGCATCTGCGCAGGTCACCGGGACTGTCTCCCCGGCGAAGTCCGCACCGAATTTCACCGAGGCACGGCGTGTCGCTCGCGACGCGCCGCACGGCTAGCCGGGGACGACGACGGTGCCGGTCGCCGACGTGGCGAGGATCGGCTCGTCGAGGACCTCGGCGGCGCCGGGCTTCTCCTCGGTGGCAGCGCCGCGCGCGACGACGTGGACCGCGAACTCCATGACCCGCGAGCGGGTGCCGACCCGGACCAGCTCGCAGCGGATCTCGAGCACGTCACCGGCGCGGACGGGCGCCTTGAACTGCACGTCGGAGTACGACGCGAACAGGCCCTCGTCGCCGTCGGTGCGGATGCACATCTCCGTGGCGACGTCGCCGAAGAGGCCGAGGCTGTACGCGCCGTCCACGAGGTTCCCCGCGTAGTGGGCGTGGGAGTACGGCACGTAGCGGCGGTGGGTGACGACGGTTCCGACCTCGGCAGCCATCAGGACGCCTTCCTCTCAACGAGCTGGTGGACGAGGTACGACGCGACCTCGCCCGGTGTGGTGCCGCGGCCGAAGACCCGGTCGACGCCGAGGTCCGCGGCCGCGCCCTCGTCGAAGCGCGGACCCCCGACGATCAGCAACGGGCGCTTGTCGGCGGGGTACGACTCGCGGAAGGCCGCCGACATCTCGCGGGTGTTGAGCAGGTGCGCGTCGCGCTGGGTGACGACCTGCGAGACCAGCACCGCGTCGGCCTTCTCGGCGCGGGCCCGCTCGACGAGCTGCGGCACCGACACCTGGGCGCCGAGGTTCACGACCTTGAGCTCGCGGTAGTACTCGAGGCCCTTCTCCCCCGCGAAGCCCTTGATGTTGAGGATCGCGTCGATGCCGACCGTGTGCGCGTCGGTGCCGATGCAGGCGCCGACCACGGTGAGCCGGCGGCGCAGCGCCCGCTTGATCGCGGCGTTGGCCTCCTTGGGCGACAACAGGGGGTAGTCGCGCTCGACCACCTCCACCTTGCTCACGTCGACCAGGTGGTTGACCCGGCCGTAGACGACGAAGAAGGTGAAGTCCGGGCCCATCGCCTTGGCGTGCACGACCATCGCGGGGTCGATGCCCATCTTGTTGGCGAGCTGGGCGGCCGCGCCTTCGGCGACCTTGGAGTGCGGCATCGGGAGCGTGAAGCTCACCTGCACCATGCCGTCGCCGGTCGTGTCGCCGTACGGCCGGATGATGTGTCCGTCGCTCGCCTGCTTGTTCACTGAGCCTCCAGGATCTCGGACGCCGGGTTGTAGTAGGCGCTGGACTTCTTGGCGACGCCCTCGAGGCCGCGGCCGGCGTCGGCCGGCCGCTTCATCAGGCCGAACGTGCCGTCCGCGATCGCGTCGAGCAGCCCGTGCTCGTGGTCGAGGATCTGGTGCATCAGGTCGACCGACTCCCCCAGCACCTGGCGGGCGCGGTTCGCGATGAAGCCGTCCGGCTGCGGACGGAAGTCCTCGTGCAGGTTGCCGGCGGCGTTCATCACGTAGCGCACGTTCTGCAACGCCAGGTCGCGGTCGGACAGCCAGGGCGTCACCACGGCCTCGGTCATCATCCCGACGAGCAGGATGCCCTGGCCGGTGAGCGCGCCGACCAGGTTGAAGAACCCGTCGAGGAGGTAGCCCTGGAAGACGTCGCCGGTCATGTGCCGCGTCGGCGGCATCCACTTGAGCGGGGCGTTCGGGAACAGGTCGCGCGCCAGCATCGCGTGGGCGAGCTCGAGGCGGAACGAGTCCGGGACGTTGGGGTCGATCTCGAACGCGTGCCCGAGTCCGAGCTGCCAGTCCTCGAGCCCGGCCTCCTTGGCGAAGTACTCGTTGAGCAGCTGGCTGGTGGTGACCGTGTGCGCAGCCTCGACCGCGTCCGCGGTCGTGAGGTAGTTGTCCTCGCCGGTGTTGATGATGATCCCGGCGCGGGCGTGGACCTGGCGGCTGAAGCGCTGGTCGACGAAGGTGCGGACCGGGTTGATGTCGCGGAAGAGGATCCCGTACATCGAGTCGTTGAGCATCATGTCGAGACGCTCCATGCCGGCCAGCGCCGCGATCTCCGGCATGCACAGCCCGGAGGCGTAGTTGGTCAGCCGGACGTAGCGCCCGAGCTCCTTGCTGGACTCGTCCAGCGCGGCTCGCATCAGCCGGAAGTTCTCCTGGGTGGCGTACGTGCCGGCGAAGCCCTCCCGGGTCGCGCCTTCGGGCACGAAGTCCAGCAGGCTCTGGCCGGTCGAGCGGATCACCGCGATCACGTCGGCGCCCTCGCGCGCGGCCTGCTGGGCCTGCGGGATGTCCTCGTAGATGTCACCGGTCGCGACGATCAGGTAGATCCACGGCTGGCGCGGCGCGTCGCCGTGTCGCTTGATCATCCGGTCGCGCTCCACCCGGCGGGTGTCGATGAGCTTGATGCCGCGACCGACCTGCCGTGCCGAGGCCTTGCGGGCGCGCTCGGCGTCCTTGCCCTCCGGCAGCCGGAACCTCACCGACCCCGCGGACGCCTTCTGCGCCAGCGTGGGCAGGTCGTCGGCCTCGCCGCGCAGCAGCGCGTCCCACACCGGCAGGGCGACGCCGTGCTCCAGCCCGGTGTCGGCCCGGACCACGTCGAGCAGCCGGTTGACCCACGGCGTGCCCTCGGCGTCGGCGCCCTGGAGGCCGGCGAGGCGGAGCGTGGCCCGCTCGACGGCGACGGTCGTGTGCTTCTTGGCCATCGTCACGATCGGCCGGCCGGCCTTGCGGGCGAGCGCCCGCGCCTGCTTGACGGTCTGCGGGTCGAGCTCGAGCTTGCCCACGTGTCGGGTCATGCCAGCCGCCTCTCGAACAGGCTGCGCACGCCGGACGACTCGCGCAGCAGGGACAGGGCGTACGCCGCGTGGCCGGGGGTGTACCCGGTCCCGACCAGCATCGTGACATCTGCGGCCAGGCCCTCGGCGCCCAGTGCGGCGGCGGAGAACGACGTCGCCATCGAGAAGAAGACGACCGTGCCCCGGTCGGCGGTGGCGAGGATCGCGCCGCCCTCGCAGCCGGGTACGTCGACGCAGACGACGGTGACGTCGGCGGGGCCACCGGCGGCGGTGACGGCGTCGCGCAGGGCGATCGGGTCGCGCGCGTCCGAGATGACGACCTCGTCGGCGAGCCCGGAGTCGCGCAGCAGGTCGGCCTCCGCCTGGTGCGGGACCACGCCGATGGTGCGCTTGGCGCCCGCGGCGCGCGCGGCCGCGAGGCTCAGCGAGCCCGACTTGCCGGCGCCGCCGATCACGGCGACGACCGGTGCGTCGTACTCGCCCACGACCCGGGCGGTGAGAGCGGGGGCGCCGCACACGTCCATGACCGCAAGACTCAGCTCGGTCGGCAGGTCGTCGGGGAGGACCGCGGCGATGGAGCGGCCGAACAGGACGGCGTACCCGTCGCAGGGCACCTGCTCCCCCAAACCGTCCCAGCCGGCGAGGGCGTCCTCGATGACCAGGGGCGTCAGCGTGAGCGAGACGAGGGTCGCGACGTGGTCGCCGACCGCGAGGCCCAGCGGCGAGTCGGTGCCGACCTCCTCGACAGTGCCGATGAGCATGCCGCCGGAGCCGGTCTCGGGGTTCTGCATCTTGCCGCGGGCGCCCACGATCTCCAGCACCTCGGCGCGGATCGCGGCGCCGTCGCCCCCGTGCTTGCGCTCGAGCTGGCGGTACGACGCGGCGTCCAGGTTGAGCCGCTCGACGCGGATCCGCACCTCGTCGGGCCAGAGCTCGCGGCGGGTGTCGAGCCGATCGGCGGCCTGCGGCAGCCGGACCTCGCCGTCGAGCACCCGGTGCAGACCGGTCGGGTCAGAGTGAACGTCTCGCATATCCGCAGCCTAACGGGAAAATCTACGGCGCGGCATTCGACAAGCCGGAGAATCGCCGCCTACAGTGGACGAATGAGCATCGAGACCGCTATCGGCCTGGAGACCGGCCAGCCGTACCCGTACTCCCGGGTCGAGCTCGTCGAGCCCGACTGGACCCGCTTCCCGGGCTGGAAGGACGTCACCGCCGAGGACTGGGCGTCCGTGCAGTGGCAGCGGGCGCACTGCATCAAGAACGTCAAGCAGCTGCGCGAGCTGCTCGGTGACCTCGTCGACGAGCGGTTCTACGCCGACCTCGAGCGCGACCAGGCCGAGCGGGCCACCATGTCGATGCTGGTGCCGCCGCAGATGATGAACACGATGGTTCCGCACGCCCTGGATCAAGGGGGTCCCTCCGGTCCCGGCTCGCTGACCGACGCGTTCTACGCCGACCCGGTCCGCCACTACATGATCCCGGTCTTCTCCGACCGGCGCACGGACTGGTCCTCGCACCCCCACGCCACGCGGGACTCGCTGCACGAGCACGACATGTGGGTGGCCGAGGGGCTGACCCACCGCTACCCCACCAAGGTGCTCGCCGAGCTGCTCCCCACCTGCCCGCAGTACTGCGGCCACTGCACGCGCATGGACCTCGTCGGCAACTCGACGGCTGTCATCGACAAGCTGAAGTTCGTCGGCAAGCCCAACGACCGCCTCGGCGACATGATCGACTACCTCCGTCGTACGCCGCAGGTCCGCGACGTGGTCGTGTCGGGCGGCGACGTCGCGAACATGCCGTGGCCGCGGCTCGAGTCGTTCCTGATGTCGGTGCTCGAGGTCGAGAACATCCGCGACATCCGGCTCGCCACCAAGGCGCTGGTCGGACTCCCCCAGCACTGGCTGCAGGACGACGTCGTCGAGGGCATGTCGCGCGTGGCGGGTGTGGCCCGCTCGCGTGGCGTCTCGCTCGCGATCCACACGCACGCCAACCACGCGAACTCCATCACCCCGCTCGTCGCCGACGCGACCCGCGCGATGCTCGACGCCGGCGTGCGCGACGTGCGCAACCAGGGCGTGCTGCTCAACGGCGTCAACGCCGACCCGCACGCGCTGCTCGACCTGTGCTTCCGGCTCCTCGATGGCGCGCAGATCATGCCGTACTACTTCTACATGTGCGACATGATCCCGTTCTCGGAGCACTGGCGGGTGTCGGTCGCCGACGCCCAGCGGCTGCAGCACCACATCATGGGCTACCTGCCGGGCTTCGCGACGCCGCGGATCGTGTGCGACGTGCCGTTCGTCGGCAAGCGCTGGGTGCACCAGCTCGCCGACTACGACCAGGAGCGCGGCATCTCCTACTGGACGAAGAACTACCGCACCTCGATCGAGGCGGAGTCCGCCGACGCGCTGTCGCGGACCTACGAGTACTACGACCCGATCCACACGCTGCCGGAGGCCGGCCAGCGCTGGTGGGCCGAGCACTCCGACCTCGACAGCTCCGCCCTCAAGGCCGCCGAGGTGGCCGAGGCGTCGCGACGGACGGCCGCGCTCCAGGCCTGGTGATCGCTCCCGCATGACGCGGAATGGTCACCAACCGCAGATTTCAGGCCCGAAATCTGCGGTTGGTGACCATTCCGTGCGTCCCAGCGACGCGGAGGTCAGCTGACCGGGCGGCCTTCGTACGGCGTCGACAGCACGATCGTGGTCCGCGTCGAGACGTTGGCCGCCGCGCGGATCCGGGCCAGCAGGTCCTCCAGCGCGAGCGGCGAGGAGACGCGGACCTTGAGGATGTAGGACTCGTCCCCCGCGACCGACCAGCAGGACTCGATCTCGGGGATCTCGCGCACCCGCTCCGGGGAGTCGTCGGGCTGGGAGGGGTCGATGGGCCGGATCGAGATGAACGCCGTGAGCGGCAGCCCCAGCTGTTCGTGGTCCAGCGTCGCGCCGTAGCCCGTGATCAGCCCGCGCGACTCGAGCCGCTTGACGCGTTGATGGACCGCGGAGGTGGACAGCCCGGTCGCCTTGCCGAGGTCGGTGAACGACATCCGGCCGTCGTGCGCGAGCAGCTCGAGGATCTTCCGGTCGGTGCCTTCGAGTTCGGACTGAGTCACGCGGGACACAGTAGCGGCGCATGACAGGATGCGGCTCGTGACACCGCAGCCCGGACGCCTGATGCTCCTCGACACCGCCTCGATGTACTTCCGCGCCTTCTTCGGCGTGCCGGAGATCAAGGGGCCGGACGGTACGCCGGTCAACGCGGTGCGCGGGCTGCTCGACTTCATCTCGCGCCTGGTCGGCGACTATCGCCCCACCGACCTGGTCTGCTGCTGGGACAACGACTGGCGGCCGCAGTGGCGCGTCGACCTGGTGCCGTCGTACAAGGGCCACCGGGTGGTCAAGGAGCGTGACGGCGCCCCGGACGTCGAGGAGGTCCCGCACCCGCTCGAGGTGCAGATCCCGATCATCCTGGAGGTGCTGGACGCGTTCGGGATCACGGTCGTCGGCAAGGACGGGTTCGAGGCCGACGACGTGATCGGCTCCTTCGCCGCCCAGGCGCAGCAGCCGGTCGACATCGTGACCGGCGACCGCGACCTGTTCCAGCTCGTCGACGACAAGCGTGACGTGCGCGTGCTCTACATCGCCCGCGGGGTCGGCAAGCACGAGCGCGTCACCAACGACTGGGTCCGGGAGAAGTACGGCATCGACGCGCGGCAGTACGCCGACTTCGCGACGCTGCGCGGCGACGCCTCCGACGGGCTGCCCGGCGTCGCCGGCATCGGCGAGAAGACCGCGGCGACGCTGCTCGGTCGGTTCGGCGACATGGACGGCATCATCGCGGCGTCGCTCGACCCCGACGCCGACCTCGGCCCCGGCCCGCGGAGCAAGATCAAGGCGGCGGCGGCGTACCTCGAGGTCGCGCCGACCGTCGTCGCGGTGGCCCGAGACATCGACCTCGGCTCCCCCGACACCCGGCTCCCCCGCGAGCCGCGCGACCTGGCTCGGGTCGCCGAGCTGGGCGCGCGCTACGGGCTCGAGAGCCCGGTCACCCGGCTCACCGAGGTGCTCTGCACCTAGCCCGTACGGTGGTCGGCATGACCCGAGTAGCGATCGTCGGGGGCCACGGACAGGTGGCCCGTCAGCTCATCCACGTGCTGCGGCGCGCCGACCACGACGCGGTGGCGCTGGTGCGCAAGGAGGAGTACCGCGCCGAGCTCGAGCAGCGCGGGGCCGAGGTGCGGATCCTCGACATCGAGGCGCAGGACGCGGATGCGTTCGCCGCCGCGTTCGACGGCTGCGGCGCGGTGGTCTTCGCCGCCGGCGGCGGTCCGGACGGCAACGTCGAGCGCAAGCGCACCGTGGACCTCGAGGGCTCGCTGAAGTCCATCGCCGGGGCGCGGTCCGCCGGCATCGACCGGTTCGTCCAGATCTCCGCCATCAACGTGGACGACCCGCTGCCCGAGGACACCGGTGAGGTCTGGCGGGCCTACGTCGAGGCCAAGCGCGACGCGGACGCCGCGCTGCGCGACAGCGGGCTCGCCTGGACGATCATCCGGCCCGGCCGGCTGACCGACGACCCGGCGACCGGCAAGGTGGCGCTCGGTCCCGACGTGGCGCGCGGCGACGTCACCCGCGCCGACGTGGCCGCCGTGGTCGCCGCCGTCATCGACGTCGACACGACGATCGACCGGCAGTGGAACCTCGTCAACGGCGACGTGCCGGTCGAGGAGGCCGTTCAGTCCTCGAGCGCCGAGTAGACGACCGCGCCGCGGCGCAGCCGCTTCACGACCTCGCGCGCGGTCTCGCGCAGCGGCGAGTCGCCGGCCGCGTCGGCGACCTGCCCGGCGAGGTCGATGAGCTGCTTGGTGTTGCGCACGAAGTCGCCGGCCGCCATGTCGCTCGCGTCCAGCACGCTGTTGAGGTCGTCGCCCTCGGCCCAGCGGTAGGCGACCCACGCGAAGCCGAGGTCGGGCTGGCGCAGGAAGTCGAGCTTGTGGTCGCGCTCGAGGGCGTCGAGCTGGCCCCACAGCCGGACCATCTCCGCGATGACGTCGCGCACGCCGTCGCCGCCGGGGATGCGCGGCGAGGAGGCGTCGTCCGGTCGCCGGGACTCGAAGACCAGGGTCGAGAGGGCGGCCGCCAGGCCGGACGGCGAGAGGTCGTCCCAGAGCCCCAGCCGGATCGACTCCGCGGCGACCAGGTCGAGCTCGGAGTAGATCCGGCGCAGGTGGCCACCCCGGTCGGTCACCGAGTCGCCGTCGAGGTAGTCGAGCGCCGTGAGCACGTCGCAGACCCGGTCGAACTGGCGCGCTACCGTGTTGGTGCGCTGCTCGACGCGGCGCTTGAGTGTCTGCGCGTCGCGGTCGAGCTTGAAGTAGCGCTCCGCCCACCGGGAGTGGTCCTCGCGGTCCGGGCATTCGTGGCACGGGTGCGCCTTGAGCTCGGCCCGCAGCTTCGCCACCTGGTCGTCGGCGAGGGTGCGCGCCGGGTCGCGCTGCGGCTTGCCCTTGCCGGGAGGCGGCGGCGCGAGGTCGTGGGTGCGGGAGCGCAGCGCGGACGCGAGGTCGCGGCGCATCTGCGGGTTGCGGCCGTTGAAGTTCTTCGGGATCCGCACCCGGCCCAGCGCCGCGACGGGCTCGGGGAAGTCGATCATCGCCAGCCGCCGGGCCTGTCGGTCCGCGGTCACGACGAACGGCCGGGGGCCGTCCGGTGACCAGCCCGGGTCGACGACGACGGCGTACCCGGCGAACTTCCCGGTGGGCACCTGGATGATGTCGCCCGGCTTGAGGTGGCGCAGCGACTCCAGCGCCTCCTCGCGCCGGTCCGCGCGGCGGGCGCGGCTCGCGCCCTTCTCGGCCTCGTTGATGCGCCGGCGCAGGTCGGCGTACTCCATGAAGTCGCCGAGGTGGCAGGTCGCGGCCTCGCGGTAGCCGGTCAGCGCCTCCTCGCTCTTGTGCAGCTGGCGGGCCAGGCCGACCACGGCCTTGTCTGCCTGGAACTGGGCGAACGACTGCTCGAGCAGTTCGCGCGAGGTCTCGCGGCCGAACTGGTGCACGAGATTGACCGCCATGTTGTACGACGGCCGGAAGGACGAGCGCAGCGGGTAGGTCCGGGTGGAGGCGAGGCCGGCCACCTCGCGCGGGTTGATGCCCGGCTGCCAGAGGACGACGCCGTGACCCTCGACGTCGAGGCCGCGGCGGCCGGCGCGGCCGGTGAGCTGGGTGTACTCCCCCGGCGTGATCGCGGCGTGGGTCTCGCCGTTCCACTTGTCGAGCTTCTCGATGACGACCGTGCGGGCCGGCATGTTGATGCCGAGTGCGAGCGTCTCGGTCGCGAACACGACCTTGCACAGCCCGCGGAGGAACAGCGCCTCTACGCACTCCTTGAACTTCGGCAGCATGCCGGCGTGGTGGGCGGCGACGCCGCGGCTGATCCCGTCGAGGAAGTCGTGGTAGCCGAGCACCTCGAGGTCGGCGGCCGGGAGCGACTTGCAGGCGTCCTGGA
Organism: Nocardioides sp. SR21; assembly: GCF_022761125.1. Taxonomy (GTDB): domain Bacteria; phylum Actinomycetota; class Actinomycetes; order Propionibacteriales; family Nocardioidaceae; genus Nocardioides. Next base: position 227,806 of record NZ_JAKWJR010000003.1, read on the forward strand.
CGAACTCGTAGATCTCGTCGCGCTCCTCCGGGGTGGTCAGCCGGACGTTCGCGTTCAGGCACTGGGTCACGGCCGCGTCGCAGCCCACCCTGCTGAAGATGAAGACGATCGCCGGGAGCAGGCCCTCGCGGTCGAGCCGCTCGATCACGTCGACACGGCTGGGGATCCAGACCCGGCGGCCGTTGCCGACGTTGTACTTGTTGGTGGCGCGCCGGTTGCGGTCGCGCGGAGACCGGCGGTCGCGCATCCGGTTGCTCGCCCAGTCGTCGCGGGCGACCTTGATCAGCTCGTCGTTGACCGGGGCGCCCTCCTTGACGAACCCGGCGGCCGCGTCCACGTCGGAGGAGGCGAACAGGTCGAGGAGCCGCTTGCCGACCATCACGTGCTGGTAGAGCGGGACCGGGCGGCGCTCCTCGACGATCGTGTCGGTGTCACCGCGGACCGTCGCCAGCCACTCGCCGAACTCCTCGGCGTTGGAGACGGTGGCTGACAGGGAGATCACCGACACCGACTCGGGCAGGTGGATGATCACCTCCTCCCACACCGCGCCGCGGGCACGATCGGCCAGGTAGTGCACCTCGTCCATGACGACGAAGCCCAGCCCGAGCAGGGTGCGGGAGCCGGCGTACAGCATGTTGCGGAGGACCTCGGTCGTCATCACCACGATCGGCGCCTCGCCGTTGACGACGTTGTCGCCGGTGAGCAGGCCGACCTTCTCGGGGCCGTACCGCGCGACCAGGTCGTTGTACTTCTGGTTCGACAGCGCCTTGATCGGCGTCGTGTAGAAGCACTTGCGCGCGGTCTCGAGCGCGAGGTGCACGGCGAACTCGCCGACGATCGTCTTGCCGGAGCCGGTCGGGGCGGCGACGAGCACGCCGCGGCCCTCCTCGATCGCCTCGCAGCCGCGGACCTGGAAGTCGTCGAGCGGGAAGTCGTAGAGCGCCCGGAAGCCGCGCAGCACCGGGTGCTGGCGGCCCTTGCGGTAGTCGGCGTACCTCTCGGACGGGGAGAGGTCCTGCTCGTCCGCGGTGCTCATGGCGCCAAACCTACGCGAGGACGGTCAGCGCTCCGGGGGCGCACTCCACGGTGAGGGGCAGCGCGCCGAACCGCTCGCCGTCGGCGTACGACACGATGCCGGGCGCGGCCACGGTGACGCTGCGGACCCGGTGGTGCTCGTACTGCGGGTGGGTGACGTGGGTGCCCTTGAAGAGCTTGGGGTAGGTCTTGATCAGCGCCGGCTTGCTCATCGGCTTGATGATCACGACGTCGAGCAGCCCGTCGTCGAGGATCGCGCCCTCGGTGATGCGCAGGCCGCCGCCGAACGACGGGCCGTTGCCGACCGCGACCAGCATCGCCTCGAGGCTCACGGTCCGACCGTCGAGGTCGAGGGTGTACGGCAGCGGCTCGAACACGCGGAGCTCGGCGAGGGTGGCGATGTTGTAGCGCATCTGGCCCTTCGGCCAGGTCATCCGGTTGGCCCGCTCGTTCACGATCGCGTCGAACCCGGCGGCCAGCACCGTGATGAAGTGCTTGGTGCCGCAGCGGGCCAGGTCGACCACGCGCTGGTCGCCGGCGAGCATCCGGTCGGCGGCAGCGGCCGGATCCTTGCGCGGGATGTCGAAGTAGCGGGCGACGTCGTTGCCGGTGCCGGCCGGGATGATGCCCAGCGGCGTGCTGGTACCGGCCACGGCCTGGACCGCGAGGTGGACCATCCCGTCCCCGCCGACCGCGACCAGCGCCTCGGCACCGTCCGCGACGGCCTGGCGGGCCAGGTCGAGCGCCTCGTCGGCGTCACGGCCCTCCATGCTGGTGACGTCGCGGCCCGCGGCCCGGATCCGGGCCAGCGCGGCATCTCGGGCCCGCGCGCCCTTGCCCTTGCCCGCGGTCGGGTTGGTCAGCAGCGCGATCGTCACGGGCGCACCCTAAGGCTTGGCGGTGCCGATCCGCAGGCGGACGGAGTAGTGGTCGGCCGAGGCGCCGACCGCCTTGGCGAGCCGCGCCATCGCGTCGAGCACGAGGTCGGCGGTGAAGCGGGTGCCGGGGACGGCCAGGGTGAGCCGCTCCCCCACCTCGACGAGCAGCACCTGGCCGTGCCGCCACGCCTGGTGGGCGTCGTGGCGGACGCGGTCGTCAGCGACCGGGGTCGGGTAGGCCTCGTCGATCGCGAGCAGGTCGCAGGCGACGTGGCCGTGGCCCTCGGCGCTCAGGGTGCCCGGCACGTAGTGGCCGGTGCGCAGTCCACCGTCGGCCGTCCACTCGACGTCGCTCTCGCCGAGCCACTCGGGGAGGTCGAACGGGTCGACGGGCATCACAGCGGGGACGCCTCGTCGGGGCTGAGGTCCTTGAACGGATCCTTGTCCTTCGTGCGCCGGTCGTGGATGTGCGCCATCACCTCGGAGATGAGGTAGAGGACCACCATCGGCACCGCCATGAAGGTCATCGTGAACGGGTCCGTCGAGGGCGTGGCGACCGCGGCGAACAGGAAGATGCCGATGATCGTCCAGGACCGGTAGCGGGCGAGCGTCTTGCCCGTCACGACGCCGGCGCGGTTCAGCATGAAGACGAACACCGGGATCTCGAACGCGATCCCGAACACCAGCAGGGTCCGGGTGAAGAAGGTGAGGTAGTCGTTGAAGTCGACGAGGTTGGTGATCCCGTCCGGGTTCAGCCCGATCAGGACCTCGAGACCCTTGGGCAGCGTCACGAAGCCGAGCAGCAGGCCGACGCCGAACAGCGGGGTGGCCACCGCGACGAAGATCGCCGTCCAGCGCTTCTCGCTCGGGTGCAGGCCGGGCATGATGAACGCCCAGATCTGGTAGAGCCAGATCGGGCTGGTGCCGACCAGTGCGGCGAACCCGCAGAGCTTCAGGTACAGGGTGAGGCCGCCGCCGGCGCCGCTGGTCGTGGCGAAGCTCGACCCCTCGGGCAGCTTGTCCTTGGCCTGCTCGTACGGCCCGTAGACGAAGTCGAAGATCGGGTCGAAGAAGAACAGCGCGACGATCATCGCGACCGTGATGGTCAGCGCGATCTTCAGGATCCGGGCGCGCAGCTCTCGCAGGTGGTCGGAGAGCGCCATCCGCCCGTCGGCACCGACCGGGTGTACGGGGGCACCGGAGAAGATCCGGTAGATACCTCGAAGCGCCACGTGCGGCAGAAGGGAAGCAGACTGGCCCGGAGGGCTCAGCCGTTGTGCTTGTCGGTCTGGTGGTCCTCGACGGGGCTCGTCGGCTGCGGCGGCGTCGTGGGCGGCAGCTCACCGGTCACCGGCGGGGCCGGCGGCGGCGTCGACTGGGCGTCCTTCTCGTCGTCGTCGCGCAGACCCTTGGTCTCGGACTTGAAGATCCGCAGTGCCTGGCCGGTGCCGCGCGCCAGGTCGGGCAGCTTGGCCGCGCCGAAGACCAGGATCACGATCGCCAGGATGACGAGCCATTCGGCTCCCTGGGGCATTCCGAGCAAGGGGTTGAGCATCGTGACCTCATCTGTCTGTAGGGACGCGTCCATAGTACGCCGCGTCAACGGTAGAGCTTGAGCGTGTCCTCTGCTCGGGAGGTGAACATCTCGTCGTACTCCGGTGGACTGAGCACCCGGGCGTGCGGCGCGAGGCGCAGCAGCAGCCTCTGGAGCCACCGCTCGTCGGCGATGCGGAGGTCCACCTCGAGCACCCCGCCGCGGCGGGAGCGGACCGCCTCGACCGGGTAGTACTCGACGATCCAGCGGGCCTCCCGGTCCAGCCGGAGCGTGACCAGGGTGGTCCCGTCGGCCTGGGTGAACAGCCCGTCGGCGAGGTCGCGCGGACCGTCTGCCGTGGTGACGACCGGCTGGTCGGAGACCTCGGCCTTCCGGATCCGGTCCAGGCGGAACAGCCGGGGCGCCTCCGCGCTGTGGCACCAGGCGTCGAGATAGGTGAAGCCGTGTGCGCTGACCAGTCCGCGGGGGTCGACGACCCGCTCGGACTCCTCGTCGCGCGACGGGACGAAGTAGGTGATCTCGACCTGCACACCGCGGGTGGCGGCGTCCTGGAGGCGGGTCGCGAGCCGGACCCGGTCGGCGTCGAGGGCGTCGTCCCCGGGGTCGATCTGCGGCGCGGAGGCGCCGGCGGCGGCCGCCTCGAGCTTCGCGAGCGCCCGGTCGACGACCTCGCGAGTCTCGTCCTCGGCGCCGCTGCGCAGGGCACGCAGGGCCACGATGATCGCGGTCGCCTCGGTGGGCGTGAGCCGCAGCGGGCGAGCCAGGTAGTCGGCGTTGGACACCCGGATCACGCCATCGGCCTCCGGGCCCTCGAGCGCGTCGAGGTCGACGTCGATCAGGTCGTCGGGGTAGCCGCCCGGCAGGCCGCACATCAGCAGCACCTTGAGGTCGCTGAGCAGCTGCTCGGGCGGGATGCCCAGGGCCGCCGCGGCGTCGTCGACGCGTACCTGGCCGTGGGCGTGCAGGAACGGCACCAGGGTCAGCAGCCGCGCGACCTGGTCCTTGGCGCCGGAGGCGGCGGTGCTCACGAGGCACCTTCCAGGACGCCGGTGAGCCGCTCGACGACGTGCTGGCGCAGCGTCTCGGGCTCCTCGACGTACACGTCGGGGCCGTAGCCGAGCAGCTCGTCGGCGGCGCCGGGGCCGCCGCGGTTGATCACGACCCGGTCCCAGCCGGTGCGGTCGTCGGGGCCGGGCACGCCGGTCTCGACAGACTCCGCGTCACGGCGCAGCGCCAGGCCGGCGCCCACGCGCACCAGCACGACCGCGCGGCCGGTGGGCGGCTCGGGAGCGAGCCGGAGGGTCGTGGCACGGACATCGGTGCCGGGAGGTACGTCGTACGAGCCGGGCTGGCCGACCTTGCGCGCCTCGCCCTGGACGCGGGAGAGCCGGAACACCCGCTCCTCGCCGCGGTCGGTGTCGAGGCCGACGACGTACCAGCGGCCGGAGTACCGGACGACTCCCCACGGCTGGAGGTGGCGCTTGGTGGTGGTCGTGGCGCCGGAGCGGCGGTAGTCGAACTCGACCGGGGTGCGCTCCTGGGTGGCCTCCCAGAAGACGTCGAACGACGGCTCGTCGGCGCTCAGCCGGGGCTGGGCGATGTCGAGCGCACTGACGTCGAGCGGGACGCCGAGGGCGGTGAGCTTGCGGACCGCCTCGGTGGTCGCCTCGGCGAGCCGGGCGTGCTCCCAGACGCGGGTCGCGAGACCGATCACCGCGGCCTCGTCAGCGGTCAGGGAGATGTCCGGGAGCGCGAACTCGTCGGGGCGGATCCGGTAGCCCGGCTCGTCGTCGAAGTAGGCGTCCATGTTGCCCACCTCGATCGGCACGCCGAGGCTGCGCAGCTCCTCCTTGTCGCGCTCGAACATCTTCTCGAAGGCCTCGGTGCTGGAGCCCGGGTAGAGGATCGCGCGGATCCGCTCCTTCGAGACGAAGTGACGCTGGACCAGCAGCATGATGAGCAGGTTGAGCAGGCGCTCACTCTTCTGCACCGCCATGCTGCTGGTCCTCGTGCTTCTTGCTAGGTGCTTACTTGGCAGAGATGACGTCGACGACGAAGTACAGCGTGCTGCCGGCCGGGATGTTGGCCTGCTCCTGGTCGCCGTACCCGAGGGCCGGCGGGATCGCGAGCAGCACGCGGCTGCCGACCTTGACACCCTCGAGGCCGTAGGTCCAGCCCTGGACGACGCCGGTCAGCGCGAACTCCACCGGCTCCTTGCTGTAGCTCTCGTCGAACGGCTTCTTGGCGTCGTACGTCGAACCGAGGTAGTTGACCTTGACGGTCATGTCGGTGGTGAGCTCCTCGCCGTCACCCTCCGTGACGACGGTGCGCTTGAGCTCGTCGTCCGCCTTCGGCTCCGGGAGGCCGGTGAAGTCGAGGCCGACCGGCTTGCCCTTCTCCTCGACGACCTTCGGCATCTCGGAGGCGGGGACGTCCTGGGGCGTCGGCGGCACGTACATCTCCATGAGGTCGACGATGATCAGGACGGTGTCCTTGTTGCCGATGCCCATGTTCGGGTTGCCGGCCTCACCGAACGCCTCCTCGGCGGTCGTGGTCACGGCGACGCGCGAGCCGAGCTTCTGGCCGAGCACGGCGTCCTTGAACACCGGGCTCAGGTCCGCGCTCGCGGTCACGGTCTCGGCCGCCCCGCCCTCGTCGTACGTGCTGTAGGCCTGCTCCTGCGTGGTGCCGTTGCCGACCCACAGGTTCGCCTGGACCTGGTCGCCCTCGGCGACCTCGGCACCGTCGCCCTCGGTGACGACCGTGGTCTCGGTCTCGTCGGTGTCGAGCTCGCCGTCCCACTCGACCTCGGGCGCCGTGCCGATGTCACCGGTGATCACGATGCCGTGCAGGGCGTCGTCACTGCCGGAGGACTCACCGCCGCCGGAGTCGCTCCCGCAGGCGACCAGCGTGGTCGCGAGCAGTGCGGGGACGAGGAGAAGCGGGAGGCGTCGGAGACGTCGAGACACGAGTTCAACCTTCACAGTCGGGTGCTGGACAGCGCGGCCACACTATCCGGCGAGCCTGAGTGCGCGCTGTGAGGTGGGCCCTGTCGTGTTGCGGTTTGGTCACATACCGCACGTTCTCGGGGCTCCGGGACGCGGTTGGTGACCATTCCGCGTAGATCACATGCCGTCGATCAGCCGCTGGACCCTCTCGTCGTGGGCGCGGAACGGGTCCTTGCAGAGAACGGTGCGCTGCGCCTGGTCGTTCAGCTTCAGGTGCACCCAGTCGACGGTGAAGTCGCGCCGGCGCTCCTGGGCCTTGCGGATGAACTCACCGCGCAGCCGGGCCCGTGTGGACTGCGGCGGCACCGACTTGGCCTCGAAGATCTTCAGGTCGGTGGTGACCCGCGCGACCATGCCGCGCTTCTCGAGCAGGTAGTAGAGCCCGCGACCGCGGTGGATGTCGTGGTACGCGAGATCGAGCTGCGCGATCCGCGGGTGGCCGAGCGGGAGACCGTGCTTGGCGCGGTACTGCTCGATCAGCTTCCACTTGATGACCCAGTCGATCTCCCGGTCGACCAGGCTGAGGTCATCGGCCTCCACCGCCTTGAGCCCGCGCTCCCACAGGTCGAGCGCCGCCTCGATGGTCGGCGTACTGATCTCCCGGCGGTCCACGAAGTCGCGGGCCTTCTGGAGGTACTCCGCCTGGATCTCCAGGGCGCTCGCCTCCCGGCCGTTCGCCAGCCGGATCTTGCGGCGGCCGGTGACGTCGTGGGAGATCTCGCGGATCGCGCGGATCGGGTTCTCCATCGTGAGGTCGCGCATCACCACGCCCTCCTCGATCATCCGCAGCACCAGGTCGCAGCTGGCGACCTTGAGCATCGTGGTCGTCTCGCTCATGTTGCTGTCGCCGACGATCACGTGCAGGCGGCGGTACTTCTCCGCGTCCGCGTGCGGCTCGTCGCGGGTGTTGATGATCGGGCGGGACCGCGTGGTGGCGCTGGAGACGCCCTCCCAGATGTGCTCGGCGCGCTGGCTGACGCTGTAGCTGGCGCCGCGCGGGGTCTGGGTGATCTTGCCGGCGCCGACGATGATCTGGCGCGTCACGAGGAACGGGATCAGTACGTCGGCCAGCCTGGAGAACTCCCCCGCCCGGCCGACGAGGTAGTTCTCGTGGCAGCCGTAGGAGTTGCCCGCCGAGTCGGTGTTGTTCTTGAACAGGTAGATCTCGCCGGCGATGCCCTCGTCGTGCAGCCGCTGCTCGGCGTCCAGGAGCAGTCCCTCCAGGACCCGCTCCCCCGCCTTGTCGTGCGTCACTAGCTCGACGACGTCGTCGCACTCGGGCGTGGCGTACTCCGGGTGACTGCCGACATCGAGGTACAGACGGGCGCCGTTGCGCAGGAAGACGTTGCTGCTGCGCCCCCAGCTGACCACCTTGCGGAACAGGTAGCGCGCTACCTCATCCGGGCTGAGGCGGCGCTGACCCTTGAACGTGCACGTCACGCCGTACTCGTTCTCGATCCCGAAGATCCGCCGGTCCACGTCCTCAGCCTAGGCGCAGGTTGGTCGCTCGCGGGGCTCCTGATGCCGCGGTTTGGTCACCAACCGCAGGAAATCGGTGCCGAGTCATGCGATTCGTGACCAATCGATGAGCCCGTTCTGACGGCGCCAGCGGTTCATCATCCGCTCCCGGCCGGTCTCGGTGTACATCGAGTTGTCGACCAGCGCCTGCCAGCGCCAGAGGCGGCGCAGGTCGTGTCGGCGACCCAGCGCGCGGTCGATCTCGTGCATCACCACGCTGGCGTGGTTGATCAGGTCGTCGAGGACGAAGCCACGCCGGGTGTAGGAAGCGTCGGTGAGACGGCGCTCTCGACGAAGGTCGGATCGATGCTGCCGTTTGTCGCGGTGGTGTGCGCCGTCGTACTCATGAAGCATCGGGGTGCCCTCGATGAGGAGGTCCGCGCGGCCCAGGAACCGCCCGCGGTCGTCACGGATCTCGGCCTGGGCGGCGAACGGGACGTCCATCACGACGTGGAACTGCTGCAGCACGCTCTCTCCAGCTGACTCGGCGTGCCCGGTGGATCGGCGCCAGGCTTCGCGCAGCATCCGTACGCCGGGGCGCCTCGTGGCCAGGAGCAGCCCCATCCGATCCGGATCGAGGTCGCCGCATCGGTGCGCGGAGTCGACGAGCACCACGAGGTCGAGCAGGCTGAGGTCGCGCGCAGCGCGGAGCAGGATCTCCTCAGCAGCTTCGACCGGCAGGTCATGTCGTGTGGTTGGTCGCCGATCTCGGACCAGGCGCGACACGATGAGACCGTGCCGTCGGGGCCGGGGATCTTTCTGGTCGACCGCGACGAAGACCGGGATCTGCTCGGGGAGCTTGGGCAGCTGCCAGCCCAGCAGCCGCGCGGCGGTCAGGTGGGTGAAGACGGCCGACGGCGGAAGGACCAGGAGGTACGCCCGCAGGTCGCGCTCGAACTCCTCGTCCGCGGAGAGGTCGTTCCGCTTGCGCAGCCCGAGTCCGTGGCTGACTCGACGGTGCCCGGCGAGGCGCACCTCGCCCCGGAACGGCTGGTCCTCGGCCCTGATCTTCATGCCAAGACCGTGCGCCCGAACGGTCGTGGTCGAAACCGCCGGCTGTCGCGCCTGTGGATGAGCGCCTCACGCGACTGCCTGTTGACGCGGAATGGTCACCAACCGCAGACCGGGAGCGCTCCCGCACGCGGTTGGTGACCATTCCGCACGACGGGCGCAGGCGACCGAGGGTCGATCAGGCAGGCGGCGCAACCGGAGGCTCGTCGGAGCCGTCGGCCTCGGCGGGTGCCGACACGGCCGCGCCGCGGTCGCCCAGCAGCGCCTCGAGCCGGGCCGGGCTGAGCCGGCTGAACTTCCGGGGCTGGGTGCGGGTGCGGTCGAGGACGGCGACCTCGAGGTCCTCGACCGGGATGATCCGGTCGTCGGCCTCGGAGTGGCCGAGCGCGGCGACGGCGACCTGGAGGGCCGCCTCGAGGGCCGCACCCTCGGCGTAGCGCTCCTTGAGGTACCCCGCGACCACGTCGGCAGCGCCACCCATCACGGCGTAGCCATGCTCGTCGGCGACCTGGCCGTCGTACGTCAGCCGGTAGAGCTGGTCGTCGGCGGGGGCGTCGCCGATCTCGCCGACGAACAGCTCCACCTCGTACGGCTTCTCGCCACCCGACGAGAAGATCGTGCCGAGGGTCTGGGCGTAGGCGTTCGCGAGGCCGCGGCCGGTGACGTCGCGCCGGTCGTAGGCGTAGCCGCGCATGTCGGCGAGGCGTACGCCGGCGATGCGGAGGTTCTCGAACTCGTTGTACCGGCCGACCGCGGCGAACGCGATCCGGTCGTAGATCTCGGAGACCTTGTGCAGCGCCTGCGACGGGTTCTCGGAGACGAACAGGACGCCGTCGGCGTACTGCACCGCCACCACCGACCGGCCGCGGGAGATGCCCTTGCGCGCGAAGTCCGCGCGGTCCTTCATCAGCTGCTCGGGCGAGACGTAGTACGGCGTGCTCATCGGGCGTCACCCCCGGTGGTCAGCGGAGCGGCGGGTCCGTCGGGGCGGGTCATCCGCCCGGCGATCACGGCGTCCGCGATCGCGGCCACCTCGGTGTCGGGCAGCCGGCGGCCGCCGTCGGCGGTGATCACCTGCACGACCGGGAAGATCCGCCGGGTCAGGTCGGGGCCGCCGGTCGCGGAGTCGTCGTCGGCGGCGTCGTACAGCGCCTGCACGACCGCGGTCACGCAACCGGTGGCGTCGAGGTCCTCGCGATAGAGCTTCTTGAGCGAGCCGCGCGCGAACAGCGAGCCCGAGCCGACCGAGTGGAACGCGGTCTCCTCGTAGCGGCCGCCGGTGACGTCGTAGCTGAAGATCCGGCCCTGGTCCGACGTCAGGTCGAAGCCGGCGAAGAGCGGTACGACGGCCAGCCCCTGCATCGCCATGCCGAGGTTCGAGCGGATCAGCGTCGCGAGCCGGTTGGCCTTGCCGTCCATCGAGAGCGTGGTGCCCTCGATCTTCTCGTAGTGCTCGAGCTCGGTCTGGAACAGCCGCACCATCTCGACCGCGAGCCCGGCGGTGCCGGCGATGCCGACCGCGGAGTACTCGTCGGCCGGGAAGACCTTCTCGATGTCGCGCTGGGCGATGATGTTGCCCATCGTGGCGCGCCGGTCACCGGCCATCACCACGCCGCCGGGGAACGTCGCCGCCACGATCGTGGTGCCGTGCGGGGCGAGGTCGCCCGCGTGTCCCTGGGGTACGGCGCGACGCCCGGGCAGCAGGTCGGGTGCCTGCTCGGCGAGGAAGTCACTGAACGACGACATGCCCGGCTGCAGGAACGCGGCCGGGAGGCGCGGGTCGCCCAAGGCCTACTCCCCGCCCTTCTGGATGAACGACTTCACGAAGTCCTCGGCATTGGTCTCGAGCACGTCGTCGATCTCGTCGAGGATGTCGTCGATGTCGCTGTCGAGCGCTTCCTTGCGCTCGGCGACGTCGGTCTCGGGGGCCGTCTCGACGGCCTCCTCGGTCTCCGAGCCCTTGCGCGGCTGCTTCTGCTCCTGTGCCATACGTCGACCCTATCCACTCAACGGGTGAGAGCGGTGAACAAAGCCTCCGCCGTCTCACAGCGGTCGAGCAGCTCACCGACGTGCGCCTTGCTGCCGCGCAGCGGATCGATGGTCGGCACGCGCTGCAGCGACTCGCGCCCGGGCAGGTCGAAGATCACCGAGTCCCAGGACGCCGCGGCGACGTGCTCGGCGTACTTCTCCAGGCAGCGGCCGCGGAAGTACGCCCGCGTGTCCTCCGGCGGGTCGTGCATGGCGGCCTCGATCGAGACGTCGTCGAGCAGCCGCTCGATCCGGCCACCGGCCGCCAGCCGGTGGTAGAGACCCTTCTCGGGCCGGATGTCGGAGTACTGCAGGTCGATCAGCTGCAGCTTCGCGTCGTCCCACTCCAGCCCGTCGCGCTGGCGGTACTGCTCCAGCAGCTTCAGCTTCGCCACCCAGTCGAGCTCGCCGGCGCACAGCATCGGGTCGCGCTCGAGCCGGTCGAGCACCGACTCCCACCGCGCCAGCACGTCGACGGTCTGGGCGTCCGCGTCGGCGCCGTACCGGTCCTCGACGAACTTCTTGGCGAGGTCGAGGTACTCCAGCTGCAGCTGGACGCCGGTCAGCTTCCGCCCGTCGTGCAGGGTGACGGTGCGGCGCAGCGTCGGGTCGTGCGAGATCGCGCGCAGCCCGGCGACCGGGCCCTCGATGCTGAGGTCCGCGGTGATGAAGCGTTCCTCGATCATCGCCAGCACCAGCGCGGTCGTGCCGACCTTGAGGTACGTCGACACCTCGGCGAGGTTCGCATCGCCGATGATCACGTGCAGCCGTCGGTAGCGCTCCGGGTCCGCGTGCGGCTCGTCGCGGGTGTTGATGATCGGCCGCTTCAGCGTGGTCTCCAGGCCGACCTCGACCTCGAAGAAGTCCGCGCGCTGGCTGATCTGGAAGCCGTGCTCGCGCCCGTCCTGGCCGATGCCGACGCGCCCGGCGCCGCACACGACCTGGCGGCTGACGAAGAAGGGGGTGAGGTGCCGGACGATGTCGCCGAACGGCGTCGAGCGCCGCATCAGGTAGTTCTCGTGAGTGCCGTACGACGCGCCCTTGTTGTCGGTGTTGTTCTTGTACATCGCGATCGGCGCGCCGCCCGGCAGCTGGCTGGCGCGGCGCTGCGCGTCGAGCATGATCTGCTCCCCCGCCTTCTCCCAGCGCACCGCGTCGAGCGGGGTCGTCACCTCGGGCGAGGAGTACTCCGGGTGCGCGTGGTCGACGTACAACCGCGCGCCGTTGGTGAGGATGACGTTCGCGAGGCCGAGGTCCTCGTCGGTGAGCTGGGTCGGGTCGGCGACCTGCCGCGACATGTCGAAGCCGCGCGCGTCGCGCAGCGGTGACTCCTCCTCGAAGTCCCAGCGTGCGCGGCGCGCCTTGACGGTCGCCGACGCGTACGCGTTGACGACCTGCGAGGAGGCGACCATCGGGTTGGCCAGCGGCTGACCCTGCACGGCGATGCCGTACTCCACCTCGGTCCCCATGACCCGGCGCACGCTCATGTTGCCGAGCGTACGCGAGCGGTCCTCGCAGTAGCCTCGCTCCGTGGCCTTCTGGACCGACCGGGTCGTCCCGCGGATCGTCGACCGCGCCCTGTCCACCGACGACGTGATGGCGCTGCGGAGGCTCGCGTGCGCCGGTCTGCGCGGCCGGGTGCTGGAGATCGGGTTCGGCAGCGGCCTCAACACCGGCCTCTACCCCGCGGAGGTCGAGCGGGTCGACGCGGTCGAGCCCTCCGACCTCGGCTGGGAGATGTCGACGCAGCGGCGGGCGGGATCGCGCGTCCCGATCGAGCGCACCGGCCTCGACGGCCAGCGGCTGGCCGCAGGCGACGGTCAGTACGACGCGGTGCTGTCGACGTTCACGCTCTGCACTATCCCGGATGCAGGGCTCGCGCTCGCGGAGGTACGCCGGGTGCTGCGCCCGGGCGGGTCGTTCCACTTCCTCGAGCACGGGCTCGCTCCTGACCCCGGGGTCGCGCGCTGGCAGCGCCGCCTCGACCCCGTGCAGCGTCGCGTCGCGGGCGGCTGCCACCTCAGCCGGGACATCCCGGCTCTCGTCGCGGGCGCCGGTCTGACCGTCGGCTCCGTCGAGGCGGCGTACCTCCCCGGTCCGACGCTCGCGAAGCCCTGGGGCTACGGGTTCGTGGGGACGGCGACGGCGTGAGCGAGGAACGGGCGATCGCTGCCGCCGAAGCACTCGGGATCGCGTACGCCGTCACGCGGCACGGCCCGGTGCGCTCCCTCGAGGAGGCTGCGGCAGCGCGCGGGGTCGAGCCGCACCAGCTCGTGAAGACCATGGTGGTGAGGGTGAGCGAGGGCGACCACCGCTTCGTGCTCGTCCCGGGCGACCGCGAGATCGCGTGGCCCAAGCTGCGCGCGCTGCTCGGTGTGAACCGGCTCTCGATGCCGAGCGCGGAGGCGGCGTACGACGTCACCGGCTACGTGCGCGGGACGATCACACCCCTGGGCAGCAGTACGCCGCTGCCGGTGATCGCGGACGCGTCGATCGCGGGTGCCATCAGCATCGGCGGCGGCGCGCACGGCGTCGCGCTCACCGTCGACTCCGGTGAGCTCATCGCGGTGCTGGGTGCGACGGTCGCCGACGTCACTGAAGTGAGCGGCGCGTCCTCCACCAGCTGACGCTGCCAGCGCCCAGCCCGATCAGCACGACCCCGGTCCAGAACATGCACGTACGGTGCCCCGGGTCTCCCGGCGACAAACGCCGGGTCAGGCGAGGGCGGCGAGATCCGCGCGCGCGAGGTCGAGCACGCCGGTCGGCGTCAGCTGCTCCGCCTCCGCGCGGAGGTCGGCGATCTCGGACGGCTCGACGATGTCCTCGAGCGGCACGAACAGCCGCCCGCTGTGCCGGGCGATCGCCGGGCTGACCGTCGCGGCGCCGGGCTGCTCGTCCGCACTGATCAGCAGGAGTGCCGCGGTGCGCGTGTGGCCCGTCGCTGCCAGCAGCGCAGCGGCGTTGCGGGCGGTGGTCCACAGCTGGGTCGTGTGACCACTGCGACGCCAGGAGTCCAGCAGGTAGCCGAAGGTCCCGGCCGCGCCCACCACGTCGCCCGCGCGCGCCCGCGCGGAGGCGAGCGCCACGTTGGCGACGCCGTCCACGAACCACGCTCCGCAGCGCCTGGCCGCGTCGATCGCCTCCAGGTAGTGCGGGATCGACTGCTCCGGGGCGGCAGTGACGCGCAGCTCGCCCTCGACGTACGCCGTGTAGGCCGCGTGCGAGACGCTCCGGGTCTCCTGGTTGCACTGGTGGCTCCGGTCGAGCAGCAGGCGGGCCGCGGCGACGTCCCCGCCGTAGGACGTCGCGAGGGCGGCCGAGGTCAGCCAGACGCCGGCGGTCTGCGGCCGGGCCGCGGCGGCGCGGAACCAGCGCTCGCGCGCCAGGTCGAACCCGCCGCGGAAGTGCGCCACGCAGCCCTGCTCCGCCCAGGCGCGGTGCACCAGCACGGGATCGGGGTCCGGTCCGGCTGCGTCGAGGGACTGCTCTGCGAGGCTCGCAGCGAGGTCGAGGTCGCCGAGGAGCCGGGCACTGGCAGCGGCGAACCCCAGGACCGCGGCCCGGCGGGGGTCGTCGCGGAGGGAGGGGTCGGCGGCCAGCTCGAGCGCCCAGCTCCAGATCTCGCGCAGGTCGCGCCAGAGCGCTGCGTCGGCGAGCGCCAGGACGAGCGGGACCCGGAGGTCACCGTGCGCCGGCGCGAGGTCCCACGCGGCACGCAGGTTGTCGATCTCGGCTCGCAGCATCCGGTCGGCGAGGTCCTCGTCCGGTCCGATGGACGCGGCGGCGACCGCCTCGGCCACGGCGACGCACCGTTCGAGGAACCGGGCCTCGGCAGCGGTGGTCTCCCCGAGGGAGCGCAGCTCGTCGAGGAGGAAGGCGCGCACGGTGAACAGCAGCCGGAACCGCCCGGACCGGGGCTCGGCGACCACCAGGGACGAGTCGACCAGCCGGTGGAGCAGGTCCACCGGGTCGAGCCCGCCCGGCGCGAGCGTCTCGACGGTCGCGAGGTCCACACCTCCCGGGAACGGTGCCAGCGCCCGCAGCAGCGCCCGCTCGTCGTCGCCGAGGAGCTGGTAGGAGGAGCCGATCGTCGCCCGGAGCGTGCGCTGCCGGTCGTCGTCCGGGCCGCCCCGGCCGGTGGCGAGGTCGAGAGCGCGGTCGAGCCGTTCGCGGACCGCCCGGAGGGGCATCAGGCTAACCTGGCGGGCCGCCAGCTCGATGCCGAGCGGCAGGCCGTCGAGGGCGCGCAGGACCTCGACGACGTCCGCCGCGTCCTCGGGCTCCAGCTCGAACCCGGGACGGCGGCGACGTACGTGCTCGACGAACGCGCGCACGGCCGGCTGCCGTCGCAGCGCCCCGAGGTCGGCGGCGCTCCGTGGCACCGGCAGTGGCTGGATCCGGAGGACGTACTCCCCCGGCACGTGCAGCGTGACCCGCGAGGTGGCGAGCACCCGCACGCCCGGCGCAAGACGCCGCACGGTCGACACGAGGTCGCGGCAGGCGTCGGGCAGGTGCTCGCAGTTGTCCAGGACCAGGAGCAGGTCCCGCCCCGCGAGGGCGGCGGCGACGTCGGCGGCGCGCACCGTCCCCGCGACGCGCAGGCCGAGGGTCGACGCGACCGCCTGGCAGAGCCGGTCCGGCCTGTCGACCGCTGCCAGGTCGGCCACCACCACGTCGCTCGCCGTGGTGGCGGAGACCTCGGCGGCCACGTCGAGCGCCAGCCGGGTCTTGCCCACCCCGCCGGGACCGGCGATCGTCACCGCGGCGTGCGAGCCCAGCAGGCGCAACACCGCCTCGCGGTCCTGCTGGCGGCCCACGAGCGGGCCGTCGGGACGGCCGACCACGTGCCGCACCGTCGGTCCGGTGATCCCGGCGGCCACCTGTTGCTCGAGCTCGGCCAGGGCGGCCCCCGGGTCGAGGCCGGTCTCGTCGGCCAGGCGGGCGCGGTACTCGCGCGCTGCGTCCATCGCCTCCGCCGTACGACCCTCGGTGGCGAGGGCGCGCACGAGCAGCAGGACCGTGCGCTCGCGCAGGGGGTCGGCGACCACGGCCGCCGCGGCATCGGCAGCGACGGCGAGGTCGCCGGTGCGCAGGCGCGCCTCGAGGAGGTCGTCGGCCAGCCGTACCCGCAGCTCGTCCAGGCCGACCGCCTCGGCCTCCAGGCCCGCGATGGCCCGGAACTCCTCCAGCGCCGGTGCCCGCCACAGCGCGAGGGCCTCGCGCGGCCGGTCGGCGGCGGCGAGCCGGCGGGCCTCGTCGACATCGAGCTCGTCGGTCAGGAGGTCGAGCACGTAGCCGCCGCCGCGTCGTTGCAGGCGCTCGGCGTACGGCTTCAGATGGCCGCGGAGCCGGGAGACGTGGTTGTACAGCGCCTGGTCGGCGTTCACCGGCGGGTCGTCCGGCCACAGCGCGTCGACCAGTCGGTCCGTCCCGACGAGGCGGCCGGCGCCGAGGGCGAGCACGGCGAGCAGGGCTCGGCGTTGCGGACCGGGTACGTCGACAGGACGGCCGTCGACGTGGAGCGCGAGCGGTCCCAGGACGTCCACGCGCACGGCGTGGACGGACCGGTCGGCGGCGCTCATGCAGGCACTGTGCCCGAGCACCGCCGGGAGCGTCATCCGGTTTGGCGGGGCTCGGCGAGGTACTCGGTCGCGACCCAGGCGCGGAACCGTTCGATCCCGACGGCCGACACCAGGCCCGCTGTCTGGGACTCCTGGAGCAGCAGGGCGGCGACCTTGCGGTCGAGGAGATGGCCGGACAGGGGCAGGTGAACGGCCAGTTCGTCGACGCTGCAGATGCGCGGGCGGCCGAGCTCGAAGACCCCGAAGTCCGAGTCGAGCTCGGGGTCGACGGCCGGCTCGACCATGACGGCATGCAGGAGTCGTGGTCCGGCGTCGCCCCGGAGGGCGAGGTCGACCCAGCGGCTGACGGCCCGGTGGTCGGGGTGACCCGTGAACCCGTCCGGCCCGAACGTGATGACGGTGTCGGGCCGCACCTCGTCGACCAGGCAGCGCAGCTTCTCGGCTGCGCCGACCGGGTCGTCCTCGGCGCAGTGCCCGTCGGCGTGGTCCAGCCAGTGGTGCTCGGCCACCCCGAGGACCGCCAGGGCGTCCTCGAGCTCGGCGGTGCGGCGTCGTGCGAGAGCGGCCCGCTCCCCCGGCGTCGCATCCGGGTCGGCCGCCTCACCGCGCGTGGCGGTCACGCAGACGACGCGGTTGCCGGAGTCGCGGAGGGCGGCCGTCAGGCCGCCGACGAGGTAGGTCTCGTCGTCGGGATGGGCCCACACGGTGAGCACGGTGCCGAGCCGGTCGAAGTCGATCATGGGTTCACTCTCCCGTCGTCCGCTGTCACGAGCCTGTCACGGAGTCCGGCAGCGCGGTGACAGCGCGGTGACAGCGGTGACCTGGACGGTGGTCCTCCGCCGACGCCGACCGGGCGCCGACGAACGAGAGGAAGAACATGACCACCCAGCTGGACGCACCCACGATCGACGTCGCCGCCGTCGAGGAGTTCTACGGCAAGGTCGCCGTCGACCAGGCCGCCGCCTACAACGCCGTGCTCGCCTACCTCGGCGACCGCCTCGGCCTGTGGAGCGCGCTGGCCTCCGTCGACGCGGCCACGAGCGCGCAGCTCGCCGAGCGCTCCGGTCTGGCCGAGCGCTACCTCCGTGAGTGGCTCGCCGCCCAGGCCGCCGCCGGCTACATCACCTACGACGCAGCGACGCAGGCGTTCAGCCTCTCGGCGGAGGCCGCCCTGGTCCTCGCCGACGAGGGCAGCGCCGTCTTCGCAGGTGCGACGTACGAGGTCATCGCCGCCGTGTGGGCCGCGACCGACAAGCTCGCGAACGCGTACGCGACCGGCGAGGGTGTGGCGTGGGACGACCACGACCCGCGGCTCTACACCGGGGTCGACCGGTTCTACAGCGTCGCGTATCGCGCCTCCCTGGTCGCCGAGTGGCTGCCGGCCGTCGACGGGCTCGTCGCGCGGCTCGAGGCGGGCATCCGGGTCGCCGACATCGGGTGCGGGCTCGGGACGGCCACCATCTTGATGGCCGAGGCGTTCCCGCGCTCGACGTTCGTCGGCATCGACAACCACGAGGAGTCGATCCGGCGGGCCCGCGTGGCCGCGCAGGGTGCCGGGGTGGGCGACCGGGTGCGCTTCGAGGTCGGCGACGCGTCGTCGTACGCCGGCGACTTCGACCTGGTCTGCTTCTTCGACGCCCTCCACGACCTGGGCGACCCGGTCGGGGCGCTCGAGCACGCCCGCGGTCTGCTGGCCCCCGGCGGCGTGGTGTTCGCGGTCGAGCCGTTCGCCGAGGACACCCTGGAGGCGAACCTGGCCAACCCGGTCGCGCTGCCGTTCTACGCCGCCAGCTCGTGCCTGTGCGTCCCGCACAGCCTGGCCGACGGCGGCGCCGCGCTCGGTGCGCAGGCCGGACCGGCACGGCTGACCGCGGCGTTCGTCGAGGCCGGCTACACCACCGCGCGGGTGGCCGCGGCCACCGTCGGCAACCTGGTGCTCGAGGCGCGCGCCTGAGCCGCCCAGGGGCGCGGAATGGTCACCAACCGCATGACGGGAACGCTCCCATCTGCGGTTGGTGACCATTCCGCATGGTCAGGACGCCGCTGCTCCTAGAGGTACTGACCGGTGTTGGAGACCGTGTCGATGGAGCGCCCCGGCTCGGTGCCCTGCTTGCCGGTGATGAGCGTGCGGATGAAGACGATCCGCTCGCCCTTCTTGCCGGAGATGCGGGCCCAGTCGTCCGGGTTGGTGGTGTTCGGGAGGTCCTCGTTCTCCTTGAACTCGTCCACGCACGCCTGGAGCAGGTGCGAGACCCGCAGGCCGTGCTGGTCGTGGTCGAGGAAGTCCTTGATCGCCATCTTCTTGGCGCGGTCGACGATGTTCTGGATCATCGCGCCCGAGTTGAAGTCCTTGAAGTACAGGACCTCCTTGTCGCCGTTGGCGTAGGTGACCTCCAGGAAGCGGTTCTCCTCGGTCTCGGTGTACATCCGCTCGACCGTGGCCCGGATCATCCCGGCGACCGTCGCGTCGCGGTCGCCGCCGAACTCGGCGACGTCGTCGGCGTGCAGCGGCAGGGAGGTCGTGAGGTACTTGCTGAAGATGTCGCGCGCGGACTCGGCGTCCGGGCGCTCGATCTTGATCTTCACGTCCAACCGGCCGGGCCGCAGGATCGCGGGGTCGATCATGTCCTCGCGGTTGGACGCACCGATGACCAGCACGTTCTCGAGCAGCTCGACGCCGTCGATCTCGCTGAGCAGTTGCGGGACGATGGTGTTCTCGACGTCGGAGGAGACACCGGAGCCGCGGGTGCGGAACAGCGAGTCCATCTCGTCGAAGAACACGATCACCGGCGTGCCGGAGCTGGCCTTCTCGCGCGCCCGCTGGAAGACCAGGCGGATGTGGCGCTCGGTCTCGCCGACGTACTTGTTGAGCAGCTCGGGGCCCTTGATGTTGAGGAAGTACGACTTCCCCTCCTGGCCCGTCTTCGCGGCGACCTTCTTGGCCAGCGAGTTCGCGACAGCCTTGGCGATCAGCGTCTTGCCGCAGCCCGGAGGGCCGTAGAGCAGCACGCCCTTCGGCGGGCGGAGCTCGTGCTCCTTGAACAGCTCCGGGTGCAGGTACGGCAGCTCGACGGCGTCCTGGATCGCCTCGATCTGCCCGCTGAGACCGCCGATCGACTCGTAGGCGATGTCCGGGACCTCTTCGAGGACGAGCTCCTCGACCTCGGACTTCGGGACCTTCTCGTAGACGTAGCCGGCGCGGGAGTCCAGCAGCAGCGAGTCCCCGGCGCGGATCGTGTCGGCCAGCAGCGGCTCGGCGATGCGGACGACGCGCTCCTCGTCGGCGTTCGCGATCACCAGGGCGCGCTCGCCGTCGGCGAGCAGCTCCTTGAACATCACGACCTCGCCGACCTGCTCGAACTCGAGCGCAGCGACGACGTTGAGCGCCTCGTTGAGCATGACCTCCTGGCCGCGCTGCAGGCTGTCGACGTCGACGCTGGGGCTGACGTTGACGCGCAGCTTCCGGCCGCCGGTGAAGACATCGATCGACTCGTCCTCGTTGCGGCCGAGGAACGTGCCGAAGCCGGCCGGCGGCTGGGCCAGCCGGTCGACCTCCTCCTTGAGCTTCAGGATCTGGTCGCGGGCCTCGCGCAGGGTCTGCGCCAAGCGTTCGTTCTGC
The DNA here is from genome assembly GCF_022761125.1 of Nocardioides sp. SR21. GTDB lineage: Bacteria > Actinomycetota > Actinomycetes > Propionibacteriales > Nocardioidaceae > Nocardioides. Next base: position 248,040 of record NZ_JAKWJR010000003.1, read on the forward strand.
GACGTCAGGCCGGCCAGCGAGCGCTGGGCGTCGGCCAGTCGGAGCTCGAGGCCGCGTGAACCTGGAGGCCCGTCACTCAACCGGCGGCGGAGGTCCGAGACCTCTGCCTCCAGGAGTCGGACCTGGCTCACGAGCTCCTCGGGGCTGCGACCTCCCGAGCCGGACAGACCTTCAGATGTCGACATCAGCGCCACCTCCTGTCCGATTGACCCTACCCGCGAGACCCCGGGACGGAAGGGCACATTTCGCGGTGTTGGTCACGATTTGGACATCGGGTGTCGCGAAGCGACCTACTCGGTGGACTCCCCGGTGGACTCCCCGGTGGGCTCCTCGACCGGAATGCCGGCCGGTCGCGGGCCGGTGTAGTCGGGCCCGTAGGCACCCGGGGCGGGGCGCCGCTTCTTCAGCGGTGGCTTCTGTCCGGGGGCCATCCGGCGCGCGGTGACGAGGAAGGCGGTGTGGCCGATCATCTTGTGGCCGGGGCGTACGGCGAGTCCCTCGACGTGCCAGTCGCGCACCAGCGACTCCCAGGCCTGCGGCTCGGTGAAGCCGCCGTGGACCCGGACGGTCTCCACGAACTTCGACAGCTGCGTGGTCGTCGCGACGTACGCGCAGACGATGCCGCCGGGGCGCAGCGCGTCGGCGGTGGCCTCGAGGCAGTCCCACGGCGCGAGCATGTCGAGGATGACGCGGTCGGCGCGCTCGCCGGACGCGGGCAGCGCCTCGGCGAGGTCGCCGAGCGTGAGGTTCCACGCCGGGTGGGACTGGCCTTCCGGGGCGCCGAAGAACTGGTTGACGTTCTTGCGGGCGACGTCGGCGAACTCCTCGCGGCGCTCGTACGACGACACGCGGCCGTACGGTCCGACCGCGCGGAGCAGCGAGCAGGTCAAGGCGCCGGAGCCGACGCCCGCCTCGACGACGTGGGCGCCGGGGAAGATGTCGGCGAGCGCGACGATCTGGGCGGCGTCCTTGGGGTACACGACCGCCGCGCCGCGCGGCATCGAGACCACGAACTCCGACAGCAGTGGACGGAAGCAGAGGTACTCGCCGCCGGCCGACGAGGTGACCGTGAAGCCCTCCTCGCGCCCGATCAGCTCGTCGTGCTCGATGTGGCCGCGGTTGGAGAAGAACCGCTTGCCCTCGACGAGCTCGAAGTTGTGGCGACGACCCTTCTGGTCGACCAGCCGGATCCACTCACCGACGCGGAGCGGTCCGCGGTGGACGCCGGACCATGCCTCGGCGGGGACATCGGGGGCGACCTCAGGGCTCTCGGACACCCCGGAACTCTAGGGGGATGTGCCGCGGAACGCCCTATCGACGTCGGCGGTCGACAGCACGCCCAGGACGGTGCCGTCGGCCTCGACGAGGAGGTACTCGGTGGCTGGCGTGCGACTGATCGCGATCACCAGCTCGTCGCCGTGGATGTCGGCCGGCAGCCGCAGACCGCTCTCGAGCGTCCGCGCGACCGACGACACCTGCACCCACGGCCTGCGGTCCTCGGGCGTGGCCGCCAGCGCGGCCTCGTTCACGATGCCGACGGGCTCGCCCGCCGCCGTGGAGGTGACGATGCTGCCGGCGCCGGCGTCCTGCGCCCGGCGTACCGCCTCGGCCAGCGGCAGATCACCGGGTACGGCGAGCGCGGGCCGGACGAGCCGGCGCGCGACGAGGTCGGGCAGCCGGCGGCGCATCCGGGCCGACGCCATCGCCGCCGTGGAGCCCGACCACAGGAACGCCGCCACGATGAAGGCGAGCGCGAAGTCGAGGATGTCCGGCTCGTCGTCGATGACGCGACTCTGCAGCAGCGGCCAGGCCATCGCCGCCACCGCGGTGATCCGGCCGCCCCAGCCGGCGACGATCGTCCCGAGGTGGACGTCGCCGCCGAGGCGCCAGACGAGCGACTTGAGCACGCGGCCGCCGTCGAGCGGCAGGCCGGGGACGAGGTTGAGGATGCCGACCAGGAGGTTCGCGCCGGCCAGCCCGCCGACGGCCATCTGCAGCAGACCGTCGGGGGTGAACGGATGCAGGAGGAGGGCGACCAGTCCGACCCCGATCGAGGTGAGCGGCCCGACGACCGCGATGAAGAACTCCTGGCGCGCGGTCCGCGCCTCGCCCTCGATCGCGGTCATGCCGCCCAAGAAGTGGAGCGTGATCGAGGAGACCGGGAAGCCGTAGCGCCGCGCCATGATCGCGTGCGAGGCCTCGTGCAGCAGTACCGAGAGGTACAGGATCACCGCGAACGCGAAGCCGGCGAGGTACTTCCACGCGCCGAGCCCCGGCTGCTCGACCTCCACCGCCGGCGCGATGATGATCGCGATCAGGCCGGCGACGAGGAACCACGACGACGACACGAGGACGTCGCTGCCCGCGATCGTGCCGATCTTGAACGTGCCCGCGGGGCGGGGCCGGGTGGGTTGGTCGGGCACGGTTCGAGGCTAGCCGAAGGAGTGTCCGTGCCCTGTCCACGGGCTCGCCTAGGGTGAGCGCGTGAGCGTGCAGCAGGACTCCCCGGCCGAGCGCCTCGGCACCCCGGTCGACGGCGTCGAGGTCCTGGGCGCGCTCTCGCCGAGCCGGGCCGGCGACTTCATCAGCTGCCCGCTGCTGTTCCGCTACCGCACCATCGACAAGCTGCCCGAGCCGCCGTCGCCCGACGCCGTGCGCGGGACGGTCGTCCACAAGGTGCTGGAGGACCTCTTCGACCTCCCGGCGGCGGAGCGTACGCCGGAGCGGGCCGGCGGCATGCTCGCTCCTGCCTGGGACGCGCTGGTCGAGCTGGAGCCGGCGCTCGCCGACATGCCTGCGTCGCCGGAGTGGCTGGCGTCGTGCCGTGAGGTCCTCGACCGCTACTTCACGCTCGAGGACCCGCGTCGCCTCGAGCCCGCCGAGCGGGAGCTGTACGTCGAGGCGCTCCTCGACTCGAAGCTGCTGCTGCGCGGCTTCGTCGACCGGATCGACGTCGCGCCCGACGGGGCCATCCGCGTGGTCGACTACAAGACCGGCCGGTCCCCCGGTGAGATGTTCGAGGCCAAGGCGCTGTTCCAGATGAAGTTCTACGCCCTGGTCATCTGGCGCACCCGCGGGATCGTGCCCGCGATGCTGCAGCTGGTGTACCTCGGCAACGGCGAGATCCTGCGCTACGTCCCCGACGAGCGGGACCTGCTGGCCACCGAGCGCAAGGTCGAGGCGATCTGGCGCGCCATCCGGCTGGCCGACGAGGAGAGCGACTGGCGTCCGAACCCGGGCCGGCAGTGCGACTGGTGCGCCCACCAGGCGATCTGTCCGGCCTGGGGCGGCACTCCCCCGCCGCTGCCGGAGTAGTCGCCGTTCATCGTGCGGAATGGTCACCAACCGCACGCGGGAACGCTCCCAACGTGCGGTTGGTGACCATTCCGCGACAGATCCGGCGCGTCAGAGACCGTTCCGCTCGGCCCAGAGCGCGGCCTGGGTGCGGTCGGAGACGCCGATCCGGGCGAACGCCGATGTCAGGTGCGCCTTGACGGTCCGCTCGCTGATGTCGAGGCGACGGGCGATCTGCTTGTTCGCCAGACCGGCGCGCACCAGGGTGAGGACCTCGGTCTCGCGACTGGTCAGCTGGACCTGGCTGGAGCCGGCGCGGACGCCGAGCAGCGCGCGGGCGGCCTTCGGGTGGATCGGGGACTCGCCACGGCTGACCGCGCGGATGCCCTGCAGCACGTCCTCGGGGTCGGCGTCCTTGAGCAGGTAGCCGACGGCGCCCGCGTCGAGAGCGGCGATGATCCGCTCGCTGTCGGAGAACGACGTCAGCACGAGCACGTCGACTCCGAGGTCCTCGCTCATGATCGAGCGGGTCGCGGCGACGCCGTCGACCTCGGGCATCTGCAGGTCCATGAGGACGACGTCCGGGCGGATCCGGCGTACGACGTCCAGCGCCTCGGCGCCGTTCGCGGCGGTGCCGACGACCTCGATGTCGTCGGTGCCACCGAGCAGCTGCTCGAGGCCGGCCCGGATGACCGCGTGGTCGTCGACCAGGACGACTCGGATGGGTGTCGTGGTCACTGGGCATCCACCTCCATGATCACGGTCGTCCCCTCTCCGGGCGCAGAGCGCACCTCCAGGGTGCCGCCGTTGTCAACGACCAGGCTGCGCAGGCCGCGCAACCCGTAGCTGTGCGGGTCCTGGACGACGGCCGGGTTGAACCCGACCCCGTCGTCGACGACCTCGAGGATCAGCCGCCTGCCGTCCGCGTTGACGGTGACGGCCAGGGTCGAGGCCTGGCTGTGCCGGATCGCGTTGCGGACCGCCTCCTGGGCGACCCGCCACACCAGCGCCGCCTTGTCGTCCGACACCGTCTCGGCGCCCTCGACGCTCACCGACGCCTGGACGCCGGCGGTGCTGGCGGACGCGATCAGATCGGACAGTGCCGCGGGAAGCCCGGCGGCGTGCAGGTCCGGCGGGTGGATCTCGGCGAGCAGCGAGCGCAACGACTTGAGGCTGGTGCGCAGGGACGTGCCCGCGGCCTCCAGGGTGTCGCGGGAGTCGTCGGCCGTCTCGGGGTTGCGGGCGACCGCGCTGACCGCGAACGCCGAGCCGGCGAGGTCCTGGACGACGCTGTCGTGCAGGTCGCGGGCGATGCGGCGACGCTCGGCGTCGGAAGCGTCCATCGCGGAGCGCATCAGGCGCTCCTCCTCCTGGGCGCCGCGGCGGACCTGACGGGTCAGGCCGGCGAGGATCGCGGTGGCGACCAGGATCATCAGGACCAGCGGGCCGAGGGTGATCCAGCGGAACGCCGAGAAGATCTCGTTGCTCCGGGCCTCGATCTCGTCCAGCGTGTAGTACGCCTCGAGGAGAAGCGGCTCGCCCTCGGGAGACATGATCTGGGTGTAGGTCTGGACGAGTCCCCCGTCAGGGATCACGGCCTCGTCCGTCTCACTGACGCCCTGGCTCTCCGCGAGCTCGGCACGGAATCGCGCGAGCTCGACGTTCTCCGGCCGGTCCGGGTCGGCGACGCCGCCGCCCCGACCGCCGTTCTCCAGCACGGTGAGCTGGTCGTCGTCCAGGCCGAACCGCTGACCGACCAGCGGCATGGCATCGCTGGAGTAGACGATGCGACCGTCGCGGGTCCAGATGTTGACCCGGTCGACGGTCTCGACCTTGAGGAGTCTCGGCGTGACCGTGCGGTCCATCTGGTCCGCCTTGGCGATCTTGCGACGAGTGACGTTGCTCAGGCCCTTGGGTACGTCCGGCCCGATGACCGAGTCGGCGAGCACCTGGGTGGTGCCTTGCGCCTCGGCGATGGCCTCCTGGCGGGCGGCGCGGTCGGCGAGCTTGTTGGTGCCGAGGAAGATCGCGACGACGGTGAAGGTCCCGATCAGCAGGAAGAGCGCGACCGGACTGCGAAGGACGCGCAAGCGGGTCACCTTTCGACGGGGCCCGCTCAGGATAGGTCCTTCACCTGAGGACTCAGTAAGGGACGTACGCCCGGCAGACCTCGCCGGTACGAGCGTTCTCGGCCCGGAAGACGATGTCGTCGGTGCCGTAGGCATTCAGCATGACGCTGTTGACGCGGAAGCTGATGCCCGAGTCCTCGCTGCCGCGAGAGCGGCCGGAGTCGGAGACCTCGCCGTTGTGCTTCAGCTTCCAGTCCCACGAGTCGGTGTCGTTGCTCCAGACGGTGCCGATCACGACCAGCCGGAAGCTGTTGTTCTCTGCCGTCCCGACCTTGAGCTTGGCTCGCGTCGACGTACCGGCGCCACACGGGTCGCGGTCGACCTGAGGGTCCTGCGCGTTCCCGCCATCACTCCAAGCCACGCTAGGCGTGACAAGGAGGGCCGCTGCACCCAGCGCAAGGCTGAGCACGATGGCGGGACCGCGTCGGACCAACATGAGTGAAAACCGCTTCCTGAGAACATCCAGGCGGAACTTGCTCCCCCTTGATGACTCAATCTTCGGCCACGCGTGGGGCACCGCACCATTGTCCTGTGGTCCTAGTACCTCCGGTCCAGACGTCCTAGACCGTTCCTAGGCACGGCCGTAGTCCTGGTCGTGATCTCTGCCCTGCTCGGCCCACACGGAGGCCAGGTCGATCCCCTCGAGGGTGTCGGCGAAGACCCGCCGCTCGGTCGGGATGACCGGGACGTGGTTCTCCACGACCAGCACGAGACAACCGGCCGCCTCGGCCGACTTGGCGCCGGTGTTCGAGTCCTCGATCGCCAGGCACTCCGCCGCGTCGAGGCCGAGCGCCGCCGCGGCCGTGAGGTACGGCTCCGGGTGCGGCTTGCCCTGCGCCACGCGGTCGCCGGTCACCACGACCCGGAACGTCTCGGGTGGCAGGTGCGCCAGGATCGGCGCGACGAAACGGTCGTACGACATGGTCACCAGCGCGCACGGGACGCCGGCCGCGCGAGTGCGCTCGACGAGGTCGACCGCGCCCGGACGCCACGGCACGTTCTCCTGCACCTTGCGCACGACCCCGTCGAGAAGCGCCTCGACGATGTCATCGACCGCGAGGTCGATGCCCATGTGCTCCTGGATGTACGCCGCCGACACGGTCAGCTCGTTGCCGACCAGGTTCAGCGCGTGCGCCTCGCTCCAGGTGCCGCCGTAGCGCTCCGCGAGCTCGAACTCCGTCGCGATCCAGTACGGCTCGGTGTCCACGAGCGTGCCGTCCATGTCCCACAGGACGGCCTTGGGCAGGGCGGACGGCTCAGTCATCGGGGTCGTAGCCCAGGTTGGGCGAGAGCCAGCGCTCGGCCTCGGCGAGGCTCCAGCCCTTGCGCTCGGCGTACGACGCGACCTGGTCGGGGCCGACGCGGCCGACGACGAAGTACTGGGCCTGCGGGTGCGAGAAGTACCAGCCGGACACCGCGGCGCCGGGCCACATCGCCATGCTCTCGGTGAGCTCGATCCCGGCGCTGTCCTGGACGTCGAGCAGCTCCCACAGGGTGCGCTTCTCGGTGTGCTCGGGACACGCGGGGTAGCCGGGCGCGGGGCGGATGCCGCGGTACTTCTCCGCGATCAGCGCCTGGTTGTCGAGCTCCTCGTCGGGCTGGTAGCCCCAGAACTCGGTGCGGACCCGCTGGTGGAGCCGCTCGGCGAACGCCTCGGCGAGCCGGTCGGCGAGCGCCTCGAGCATGATCGCCGAGTAGTCGTCGTTCTCCGCCTTGAACGCGAGGATCCGGTCCTCCGCGCCGAGACCGGCCGTGACCGCGAACGCCCCCACGTGGTCGCGGAGCCCGGTGTCGCGGGGCGCGACGTAGTCGGCCAGTGACCGGTTCGGTACGCCGTCGCGGTGCTCGCCCTGCTGGCGCAGGTGGTGGAGCGTCGTGAGGACGTCGGAGCGCGCGTCGTCGGCGTAGACCTCGATGTCGTCACCGACCGCGTTGGCCGGGAAGAACCCGAAGACCGCGTTCGCCGTCAGCCACTTCTCCTCGATGATCCGGTCGAGCATCCGCTGCGCGTCGTCGAACAGCGGGCGCGCGGCCTCGCTGGTGGCCGGGTTGTTGAGGATGTCGGGGAACTTGCCCTTCATCTCCCAGGCGTTGAAGAACGGCTGCCAGTCGATGTACTCGCGCAGCTCGGCCAGGTCGTAGCCCGAGAGCACGTGCGTGCCCGGCGACCGCGGCGCCGGCGGCGCGTAGCCGTCCCACTCGACCGGGGTCCGGTTGGCGCGCGCCTGCTCGAACGACAGCATCGGCCGGTCGTGCTTGGCGGCGTGCCGCTCGCGCAGCGAGTCGTAGTCGGCCTTGACCTCGGCGAGCAGCTTCGGCCGCTGCGCGTCGTTCAGCAGGGTGGCGAGCACCGGCACGGACCGGGAGGCGTCCTTCACCCAGACCACGGGTGCGTCGTACTTGCCGTCCACCTTCACCGCGGTGTGCGCACGCGAGGTGGTGGCACCGCCGATGAGCAGCGGGATCTCGAAGCCCTGGCGCTGCATCTCGGCGGCGACGTTCACCATCTCGTCGAGCGACGGGGTGATCAGGCCGGAGAGGCCGATCGCGTCCGCGCCGATCTCCTTGGCGGTGTCCAGGATCTTCTGCGCCGGCACCATCACACCGAGGTCGATGACCTCGAAGTTGTTGCACTGCAGCACGACGCCGACGATGTTCTTGCCGATGTCGTGGACGTCGCCCTTCACGGTCGCCATCACGATCGTGCCGTTGGTGTCCTTCGCAGTCGCCAGCTCGGGGTTGTCGACCTTCTCCTGCTCGATGAACGGGATCAGGTAGGCGACGGCCTTCTTCATCACGCGCGCGGACTTCACGACCTGCGGGAGGAACATCTTGCCGGCGCCGAACAGGTCGCCGACGACGTTCATGCCGTCCATCAGCGGGCCCTCGATGACCTCGATCGGGCGGCCGCCGCGGTCGGCGATCTCCTGGCGGAGCTCCTCGGTGTCGCTCTCGACGTGCGCGTCGATGCCCTTCACCAGCGCGTGCGTGATCCGCTCCCCGACGGGCAGTGAGCGCCACTCCTCGGCCGCCGCCTCGACGACCTCCCCGGCCTTGTTGTGCTCCTCCGCGATCTCGAGGAGCCGCTCGGCGGCGTCCGGCCGTCGGTTGAGGACGACGTCCTCGATCCGCTCGCGCAGCTCGGGCTCGACCTCGGTGTACGGGATCAGGGCGCCGGCGTTGACGATGCCCATGTCGAGGCCGGCCTCGATCGCGTGGAACAGGAACACCGCGTGGATCGCCTCGCGGACCGGGTTGTTGCCGCGGAACGAGAAGCTGACGTTCGAGATGCCGCCCGAGACCTTGGCGCCGGGCAGGTTCTGCTTGATCCAGCGGGTCGCCTCGATGAAGTCGCGGCCGTACGACGCGTGCTCCTCGATGCCGGTCGCGACCGCGAAGACGTTCGGGTCGAAGATGATGTCCTCGGGCGGGAAGCCGACCTCGTCGACGAGGATCCGGTAGGCCCGCTCGCAGATCGCGATGCGGCGGTCGAGGTTGTCGGCCTGGCCGTCCTCGTCGAACGCCATCACGACGGCGGCCGCGCCGTACTTGCGGCAGAGGCGGGCCTGCTCACGGAACTTGTCCTCGCCCTCCTTCATCGAGATGGAGTTGACGATCGGCTTGCCCTGGACGTTCTTCAGGCCAGCCTCGATGACCTCCCACTTCGAGGAGTCGACCATCACGGGCACGCGGGAGATGTCGGGCTCGCTGGCGACCAGCTTGAGGAAGCGGTCCATCGCGGCGACGCCGTCGATCATGCCCTCGTCCATGTTGACGTCGATGACCTGCGCGCCGTTCTCGACCTGCTGGGCCGCGACCGAGAGCGCGGTGTCGTAGTCGCCGGCCTTGATGAGGTTGCGGAACCGGGCCGAGCCGGTGATGTTCGTGCGCTCGCCGACGTTCACGAACAGGCTGTCCCCGTCGATCGTGAACGGCTCGAGGCCGGAGAGCCGCATCGCGGACGCGACCGCGGGGACGGTACGCCGCTCGGCGCCGTCGACGGCGCCGCGGATCGCGGCGATGTGCGCGGGCGTCGTGCCGCAGCAGCCACCGACCAGGTTCACGAAGCCGCTGTGGGCGAACTCCGCGACGATCGCAGCCGTCTCGTCGGGCGCCTCGTCGTACTCGCCGAACGCGTTCGGAAGGCCGGCGTTCGGGTAGCAGGACACGAACGTGTCGGCGACCCGCGAGAGCTCGGCGATGTAGGGCCGCATCTCCTTCGCGCCGAGCGCGCAGTTGAGGCCGACGAGCAGCGGTCGGACGTGCCGGACGGAGTCCCAGAACGCCTCGGTCACCTGGCCGGAGAGCGTGCGCCCCGAGGCGTCGGTGATGGTGCCGGAGATGATCACCGGCCAGCGCCGGCCGTACTCCTCGAACAGCGTCTCGACCGCGAAGATCGCGGCCTTGGCGTTCAGGGTGTCGAAGATCGTCTCGATGACGAGGAGGTCGGAGCCGCCGTCGACGAGGCCGCGCGCGGCTTCGAGGTACGCCGCGACCAGCTGGTCGTACGACACGTTGCGGGCGGCCGGGTCGTTGACGTCCGGCGAGATCGACGCGGTCCGCGTGGTCGGCCCGAGCGCGCCACCGACGTACCGCGGGTGCTCGGGGGTGCCGACCTCGTCGGCCGCACGACGGGCGAGCCGCGCGGCCTCGTAGTTGAGCTCGTAGGCGAGGTCCTGCATGCCGTAGTCGGCGAGGGAGACGGCGTTCGCGTTGAACGTGTTGGTCTCGATGATGTCGGCGCCGGCCTCGAGGTACTCACGGTGGATGCCGGCGATGATGTCGGGCTGCGTCAGCGTGAGCAGGTCGTTGTTGCCGATGAGGTCGCTCGGCCAGTCCTGGAACCGCTCACCCCGGTAGCCGGCCTCGTCGGGCCGGTCCCGCTGGATCGCGGTGCCCATCGCCCCATCGAGCACCATGATCCGTTCCTCCAGGGAACGGGTCAGCTCGTCGGTGAGGTCCGGGCGCAGGTCGGGCGAGGGGGACACGCGACTCCTCTCGAGGTCACCCCGGGTGGGCGACATGTCCAGCGTAGGAACCGCGTCCAATTGGTGGACGGGTTTCCCAGATCGTGACACCGAGCGTCTCAAGGGGAGAAATCCCAGCGCGCGACTAGGCTGCAGGAGTGATCGCGCTGGAGGACGTCCCGGACCTGGTGGAACCCGTCGTCATCGCGGCTTTCGAGGGCTGGAACGACGCCGCCGACGCCGCCAGCTCGGTCGTCGACCACCTGATCCGGGTGTGGAACGCGCGCACCGTCGGCGCGGTCGACCCCGAGGACTTCTACGACTTCCAGGTGAACCGCCCGATGGTCGGCACGGACGAGAACGGGCACCGCAAGATCACCTGGCCCAGCACCCAGATCGCGATCGCCTCTCCCCCGGACCTCGACCGCGACGTGATCCTCGTGCGCGGCATCGAGCCCAACATGCGCTGGCGCCAGTTCTGCGCCGAGCTGCTCGCGGCGTGTGACGACCTCGGTGGCGAGCTGGTGATCACGCTCGGCGCGCTGCTCGCCGACACCCCGCACACCCGGCCGATCCCGGTGACCGGCACCGCCACCGAGCCCGAGCTCGTCGACCGGTTGAAGCTGGAGCACTCGACGTACGAAGGCCCGACCGGCATCGTCGGCGTCTTCCAGGACGCGTGCTCGCTGCTGGACATCCCCGCGGTGTCGTACTGGGCGGCGGTCCCGCACTACGTCGCGCAGCCGCCGTGCCCGAAGGCGACGCTCGCGCTGATCGGCCAGCTCGAGGACCTCCTGCAGACCAGCATCCCGCTCGGCGACCTGCCCGAGGACGCCCGCGCCTGGGAGCGTGGCGTCGACGAGCTCGCCGAGGAGGACGAGGACGTCGCCGACTACGTCCGGGCGCTCGAGGAGACCCGCGACACCACCGACCTGCCGGAGGCGTCCGGCGAGGCGATCGCGCGCGAGTTCGAGCGGTACCTCAAGCGGCGGCAGGACGACGGCTGAGGCGGTCGTCCGCTGCGGGCTGAGGTCGCGGAATGGTCACCAACCGCAGATTTCGGGCCCCAGAACGTGCGGTTGGTGACCATTCCACGCACCGACCGCAACCACCCGGTTGACGTCAGTGGGCGATCCAGACCTTCAGCACGACGATCGCGGCCCCGATCGCGGCGACGCCGATGCCCCACCAGTGGGCACGCGCGGACGGCAGCTCGCCGTTGAGGTGAGCGACCAGCGCGCCCATGCTCGCGAGCCGGACCAGCACGACGCCGGCGGCGAGCAGCGTCCAGAGCGCGGTGCCGTGGGTGTCGAAGATCGGCGGGACGAGGAAGACCAGCGTCGGCACCGACCCCGAGGAGATGATCGGGAGCGCGTCGCGCAGCTCGTCCCGGTCTGACTCGTGCTCGAGGGCGCCGTGCCCGACCTGCTCGGCGACGAAGTGGGCGAAGACGTGCGCGATGTACGTCGTGACCGTGGTCGCGGCGACGGCGAGCGCGGCGAAGCCGGTCTCGATCATGTGCGGCGTGCACGTCGCGATCGCGGTCAGGACCAGGATGTTGCCGTAGACGTACGCCGAGATCCGCGTGCGGATCCGGATCGTCGACAACCCGACCGCTGCCTCGTCGACCCTCCGCGGGTGCCCGCGCACGCTGGATGTCCCGCTAGAGCGCGAGCCCGAGGGCGGCGTCGAGGACGGCGAGCATGGCCACCGCGGCCTCCGGGTCGCTGGTGTCGGCCAGACCGTTCGTGCCGAGCGTCGCGTCGACCCACGCGTCGACCGCGGCTACGGCGGTCGGGGCGTCCAGGTCGTTCGCCAGCGCAGCGAGGACCGCGTCGCGGACCGGCGCGGCCGGCGCCCCCGCGCCGAGCGCCACGGCCCGGCGCCAGCGGTCGAGGTCGTCCACGGCGTCGAAGAGCTCGGCGTCGGCGTACTCCCAGTCGGCGCGGTAGTGGTGGCGCAGGAGCGCGAGCCGGATCGCCATCGGGTCGACGTCGCTGTTGCGCAGCGCGGACACGAAGACCAGGTTGCCGCGCGACTTCGACATCTTCTCGCCGTCGTACCCGACCATCCCGCCGTGGCTGTAGACCTTCGCGAACGGCGTGCCGGGCTCGGCCACCTGTGCGTGGCCGGCGCACATCTCGTGGTGCGGGAACACCAGGTCGCTGCCGCCGCCCTGGACGTCGAACGCCCCGCCGAGGTGCTCCATCGCGATCGCGGCACACTCGATGTGCCAACCGGGGCGGCCGTTGCCCCACGGGCTCTCCCAGTACGGCTCGCCCTCGACGTGGCCGCGCCACACGATGCAGTCCAACGGGTCCTTCTTGCCCTCGCGGTCGGGGTCGCCGCCGCGCTCGGGGTAGATGTCGAGCATGTGCTCGCGCGTCCAGCCGGACTCGGCGCCGAACGCCGGGTCGGCGGTCACCGAGAAGTAGAGGTCGTTCTCGACCCGGTAGACCGATCCCGCGGCCTCGAGGCGCTGGATGAGTGCGATCACGAGCGGGATCGACTCGACCGCGCCGACGTAGTGCGCCGGCGGCAGCACCCGGAGCGCGGCCATGTCCTGACGGAACAGCTCGGTCTCGCGCTCGGCGAGCTCCACCCAGTCGACGTGGACCTTCTCGGCGCGCTCGAGCAGCGGGTCGTCGACGTCGGTGACGTTCTGCACGTAGGTGACGTCGTGGCCGGCGTTGCGCCAGGCACGGTTCAGGAGGTCGAAGGCGACGTACGTCGCGGCGTGCCCGAGGTGGGTCGCGTCGTACGGCGTGATCCCGCAGACGTACATCCGCGCCGGGCCGTCCGGGGACGTGGTGACCGGCCCACCGGAGGGGGTGTCGTGGAGCACCACGGCCGGCCCGGTCACGGGAAGGGTCGGGATCTCCGGGGAGGGCCAGGCTCGCATGGTCGAGAGCCTAGTAGGACGGTGTCGACGCGTCTCAGAACGGGGGCCACGGGATCGCCGGCCACTCGCCGCGCGGCGCGGGCATCTCGGCCCGCTCGGCCAGCCGGGAGCAGCGTCGGGCCAGCGCCTCGATCTCGGCGTCCGTGAGGTGCTGGGCCAGGGCGGCGCCGAGCTCGCCTCGCACCTCGGCGCCGATCGCGCGGACGACGGCCACCTCCTCGGTGCTCAGCGACTCCCCCAGCCAGCCCCACAGCACCGTGCGCAGCTTGTGGTCGGTGTGGAACGTGACGCCGTGGTCGACGCCGTAGCGGTGCCCGCCGGTCATCGCCAGCACGTGCCCGCCCTTGCGGTCGGCGTTGTTGATGACGATGTCGAGCACCGCCATCCGGCGCAGCGGTGCCGAGTCCTCGTGGATCAGCGACACCGGCCGGTCCTCGGCGTCGTACCCGTCGAACACGTGGCGCCAGCCGCCCGGCACCGCGCCCTCGGCGACCAGGGTGACCGCGACGTCCTCCTCGTCCGGCTCCTGCCAGCGCTGCACCATCCCCGGCCCGTGCGGCCCCGTGCGCAGCCAGGTCTCGGGCACGACGTCCCAGCCCGACGCCTCGGAGACGAGGTACGCCGCGCGCTCGCGGTCGGCCAGGGTGCCGTCGGGGAAGTCCCACAGCGGCCGCTCCCCCGCGACCGGCTTGTAGACGACCTGGAGGCCGTCGATCTCACCGATGAACGTCGCGTTGGAGGCCGGCATGATCCGGCCGTGGAGGACCAGCTCGCCCTCCACCAGGTCGACGGACGGGTCGGCGGTCACGGATCGCGGCGCCGGAAGCCGTTGGCCCGGACGCAGAGGTGGCCGTCGGGGTCGATGGGCCCGCCGCAGAACGGGCAGCTCGGCCGGCCGGCCTCGAGGACCTGCTCGGCCCGCTTGACGAAGGCCCGCGCAGGGCCGGCGGGCAGCCGGACCAGGAAGACCTCGTCGGGCTCCGGCTCCTGGAACTCCTCCTCGTCGAGCTGGTCCAGCTGCTCGGGGCTGATGACCGCCGCCTCGGTGTACGGGAACACCTCGATGACGACGCGCTCGTCGTCCGGGTCCCACGACAGGGTCATGGTGCCGGCGCGGAACTCCTCCTCGATGGGCTGCTCGAGCGGGTCGGCGTCGTCGAGCCCGAGCGGCGCGACCGCCGGGATCATCGCCTCGTTGCGCCCGCTGCTCATCACCTCGTCGAGCAGCTCGTCGATGCGCCCCGCGAGCGCCTGGACCTGCTCCTTCTCCAGCGCGACGCTGACCACCCGGGCGCCGGAGCGCGCCTGGAGGAAGAACGTGCGCTGTCCCGGTGGGCCGACCGTGCCCGTGACGAACCGCTCCGGGGGGTCGAATCCGTGGACGATGGGCATGTCCCTCACCCTAGGCCGTCACCGAAGGGCCGGCGCCACCGCCGACCACGGCGTCGGTCGAGGCGTCGGTCGAGGCGCGGCCGCGCTTCTTGGCGGGCGGAGGCGCCAGCCAGGACAGGTCGCCGGCGTGGGTGTTCGTGGCCAGGACGTAGGGACGGCTGGCCGTGTAGCGCACGATCGAGATCGAGGCCGGGTCGACGTTGAGCCGCTGGAACAGGTCGAGATGCATGCCGAGCGCGTCCGCGAGCAGCGACTTGATGATGTCGCCGTGGCTCACCGCGACCCAGACCGCTCCGGGACCGTGCTCGGCCTCGACGGCCGCGTCGCGGCGGCGTACGGCGGCGACCGCGCGGGCCTGCATCGCGGTCATCGACTCGCCGCCGGGGAACGTCGCGGCCGAGGGCTGAGCCTGCACCGTCGACCAGAGCTTCTCCTTGCCGAGCTCCTTGAGCGGCCGGCCCTGCCAGTCGCCGTAGTCGCACTCGGTGATCCCGCGGTCCGTGTCGATCGCGATCCGCTCGCCGCGCACCCGGGTGATCTCACGGGCGGTCTGCTTGCACCGCTCGAGGGGGCTGCTCACGACCGCCACGAGCGGCACGGGTGCGAGCCGCTCGCCCGCGCGGACCGCCTGGGCGAGGCCGGTGTCGTCGAGCTTCACGCCGGGGAGCCGGCCGGCGAGGGTGCCGGCGGCGTTGGCCGTGGTCCGGCCGTGTCGGACCAGGATCACGGTTGCCATGTCGTGGAGGGTACTGGCGTCCGTGGCAACCACTACCGTGAGCACGTGATCGTCGACAGCGCCATCTACCGGGACGGCTCGCGGGTGGAGGCGGACGGCGACTGCCGTGAGCTCCGGATCCGAGCCTGCGAGCCGGGCGACTTCGTCTGGGTCGGGCTCTCGGACCCGACGCAGGAGGAGATCGCCGAGGTCGCAGACGTCTTCGACCTGCACCCGCTCGCCGTCGAGGACGCGGTCAAGGCCCACCAGCGGCCCAAGCTCGAGCGGTACGAGCACATGTTCTTCCTGGTCCTCAAGACGCTCTGGTACGTCGACGAGCAGGACGCCGTCGAGACCGGTGAGATCTCGATCTTCGCCGGCCACGACTTCGTCGTCACCGTCCGCCACGGCCAGGGCAACGAGCTGCACAGCGCCCGCACCCAGCTGGAGTCGTCGCCGAAGGTGCTGCGGCACGGACCGGGCGGCGTCCTCTACTCCGTGCTGGACCGCGTCGTCGACGGCTACCTCGCGGTCGCCGACGAGCTCGTGATCGACGTCGACGAGATCGAGTCCTCGGTGTTCTCGACCGACCGGACCAACGACTCCGAGCGCATCTACACGCTCAAGCGTGAGATCGCCGAGGTACGCCGGGCGGTCCTCCCGCTGCGTGAGCCGCTGCAGCGGTTCGTCTCCGGGACCGTCGCCGGGGTGCACCAGGAAGCCGCGCCGTTCTTTCGCGACGTGGCGGACCACCTCGCCCGGGTCGCCGAGACGGTCGACTCGCTCGACGCCCTGCTGTCGACGGCGTTCGACGCCCATGTCGCGCAGATCTCGGTGCAGCAGAACAACGACATGCGCAAGATCTCCGCCGGCGCCGCGATCATCGTGGTGCCGACGCTGATCGCCGGGATCTACGGCATGAACTTCGACCACATGCCGGAGCTCGGCTGGACCTACGGCTACCCGTTCGCGCTGATCCTGATGGGCATCGTCGCGGGCGGCCTCTGGGCGTTCTTCAAGAAGTCGGGCTGGCTCTAGCCCCGAGGCTGCTACGCCGCGATGGCGCCGGTGGCGACGAGGACCAGGGTCCCGGCGCCGAGCGCGATCCGGTAGATCACGAACGGCGTGAACGAGTGCGTCGAGACGAAGCGCAGCAGCCACGCGATCGCGGCGTACCCGATGACGAAGGAGACGGCCGTGGCCACGATCGTCGGCCCCCAGCCGTAGAGGTTGTCGCCGTTCGGCACCTCCTTGAGCTCGAAGAGGCCGGCGCCGATGACGGCCGGGATCGCGAGCAGGAACGCGTAGCGAGTGGCGGTCTCGCGCTCGTAGCCGAGGAAGCGGCCCATCGAGAGGGTCGCGCCGGACCGGGAGACGCCCGGGATCAGCGCGCACGCCTGGGCGAGGCCCATCAGGACCGCGTCGCGCAGGGTGAGCTGCTTGAGGGTCTTCTCGGTGCGGCCGACCCGGTCGGCGATGCCGAGGACGATGCCGCCGACGATCAGCGTGACGCCGATGATCCAGAGGCTGCGGAAGTCCTCCTCGATGAAGTCCTTGAGCAGGATGCCGAGCACGACGATCGGCAGCGAGCCGACGATGATGAACCAGCCCATCCGGGCGTCGAGGTGGCCGCGGTACTCCGCGTGCCGCAGGGACTTCAGCCACATCGAGGCGATCCGCCAGATGTCCTTGCGGAAGTAGAGCAGCACCGCGAGCTCCGTGCCGATCTGGATGACCGCGGTGAACGCGGCGCCGGGGTCTCCCCAGCCGAACGTCTCGGGCAGGATCCGCAGGTGGGCGCTGCTGGAGATCGGTAGGAACTCGGTCAGGCCCTGGATGAGCCCGAGCACGACGGCCTGCAGGTAGTCCACCACGGTCGGTCACTCTACGGTCGGCCTCCCCGCGTGCCGCGAAGACCCGGCGTGGTGTCGCCGACTACCTTGTCGCCATGCAACAGCGGCGTGTCGGCAACACCGGCCTCACGGTGTCCCGCCTCGGTCTCGGCACGATGACGTGGGGGCGCGACACCGACGAGCACGAGGCACGAGACCAGCTGATCTCCTTCACGGAGGCCGGCGGCACGCTCCTCGACACCGCGGCCGGCTACGGCAACGGCGCGTCCGAGGAGCTGATCGGCACCCTGATCGGCGACGTCGTCGGTCGCGACGACATCGTGCTCGCGACCAAGGCCGGCATCAGCGCCGTACGCGGTGGTCGCTCGTACAACACCTCGCGCGGACACCTGCTCAGCACCCTGGACGCCTCGCTGCGCCGGCTCGGCGTCGACCACGTCGACCTGTGGCAGGTGCACATCTGGACCGACGAGACGCCGATCGAGGAGACGCTCGCGGCGCTCGACACCGCCGTGCAGAGCGGCCGGGTGTCGTACGTCGGGATCTCGAACTACACCGGCTGGCAGACCGCCCAGGCCGCCACGTGGCAGCGCGCCGTCCCCGGCCGGACGCCGCTGGCGTGCACGCAGGTGGAGTACTCGCTGCTGAACCGCGCCGTCGAGCACGAGGTGCTGCCCGCCGCGGACGCGCTCGGGCTCGGCGTGCTGCCGTGGTCGCCGCTCGGCCGGGGCGTGCTCACCGGGAAGTACCGCACCGGTACGCCGTCGGACTCGCGCGCTGCGTCCTCGCACTTCGCGAACTTCGTCAGCCCGTACCTCGACGACCGCGCCTCGGGCATCGTCGAGGCGGTCGCCCGGGCCGCGGACGGCCTCGGCTGGACCGCCCTCGAGGTCGCGCTGACGTGGGTGCGCGACCGCCCCGGCGTCACCGCGCCGATCCTCGGCGCCCGCACCGCCTCCCAGCTCAAGGCCGCGCTCGGGGTCGAGGAGCTGAGCCTGCCCGACGAGATCAACGCCGCCCTGGACGACGTCTCGGCCGACTGAAGGGAACCCTCGCGATGAGCCGTGCCACCCGCCGCCCTCCCGCCCCCGGCGTGGAGTGGGAGTTCGAGAAGGTGTCGTTCTCGCGCGAGTACCCGCGCAGCGTGGTCACGAAGCTGCTCGTCGAGCGCGCCGAGCACGGCGGCTGGGAGCTCGACCGGGTCCGGATCGGTCCCGACGGCACCCGGCGCGTGATCCTGCGGCGCAAGATCATCCGTCAGGCGCGGCCGAGCTTCTACTACGTCTAGCTGGCGGTCCCCGATGGTGCGGAATGGTCACCAACCGCAGATGGGGAGCGCGCACACCTGCGGTTTCTGACCATTCGTGGCCCCATGGTGGCCAGCGGTCGGAAGTCCGCCCGTTCTGGATGTCGGGCGGTGGGCCAGGCAGCGCCGTCCCGCCGAAGGGTCGCGGAATGGTCACCAACCGCACGCCGGAGGGCCCGAAATCTGCGGTTGGTGACCATTCCGCGCAACCAGCAACGCGCAACCAGCAGCCGTCAGACGTCGTCGAGGAACTTGTCGAACACCCTGGCGCCGAACTCCAGCGCGTCGACCGGGACCCGCTCGTCGACACCGTGGAACAGCGCCGTGAAGTCGAGGTCCGCGGGCAGGCGCAGCGGCGCGAAGCCGTAGGAGCGCATGCCGAGCTTGCGGAAGTGCTTGGCGTCGGTGCCGCCGCTCATCAGGTACGGCGCGACGATGCCGTCGGGGTCCTCGGCGAGGATCGCGCGGGTCATCGAGTCGACGAGCTCGCCGTCGTACGGCGTCTCCCAGGGCGGCTGCTTGGAGACGTACTCCATCTCGATGTCGTCCCCGACCAGCGTGGCGAGGGTCGCGAAGAACTCGTCCTCGTAGCCGGGCAGGAAGCGGCCGTCGACGTGGGCGGTCGCCTCCGTGGGGATCACGTTCACCTTGTAGCCGGCGCCGAGCATCGTCGGGTTGCAGGTGTTGCGGATGACAGCGCCCATCATCCGCGCGGCGCTGCCGAACTCGGTCACGAGCGCCTCGGCGTTCTCCGGCGTCGCCTCCTCGCCGGCCAGCTCGCCGACGGACGCCAGCAGGGTGCGCATCGTCGGCGTCAGCCGCACCGGCCAGTCGTACGCCCCGATCCGGGCGACCGCGGCGGCCAGGGTCGACACGGCGTTGTCGTCGTTGATCATCGAGCCGTGCCCGGCCCGGCCGCGTGCGGTCAGGCGGACCCAGGCCATGCCCTTCTCGGCGGCCTCGATGAGGTACATCCGGCGCCCGCGCACGGT
Source organism: Nocardioides sp. SR21 (assembly GCF_022761125.1). Lineage (GTDB taxonomy): Bacteria > Actinomycetota > Actinomycetes > Propionibacteriales > Nocardioidaceae > Nocardioides. Next base: position 267,590 of record NZ_JAKWJR010000003.1, read on the forward strand.
CGCGCTGAAGCCGCCGACTTCCCCGACCGCCTCGGTGCAGCCCTCGATCTCCTCGGCGTGCTGCTCGACGATGACCTGGGCGCCCTTGTGCCCACCGGCCTCCTCGTCGGCGGTGAAGCACAGCGTGATCGGGCGCTCCGGCACCCGGCCCGTGCGCTGTCGGTCGCGTACGACGGACAGCAGCATCGCGTCGAAGTCCTTCATGTCGACCGCGCCGCGGCCCCAGACGTAGCCGTCCTGGACCTCACCGGAGAACGGATCGACCTGCCAGTCCTCGGCGGCGGCCGGTACGACGTCGAGGTGGCCGTGCAGCAACAGTCCGTCGCCCTCGCGTCCACCCCACTGCGCGACGACCGACGTCCGGCCCGGCTCGGACTCGTACAGCCGGGACTCGATGCCGACCTCGTCGAGCAAGGTGGCGACGTACTCGGCCGCCTTGCGCTCGCCGGGACCGTCCTGGTCGCCGTAGTTCGAGGTGTCGATGCGGATCAGCTCGCGACACAGCTCGACGACCTCGGCATCGGGGCGAGGATCCGGGCGGGGTTCCGTCATGTGCCCAGCATGGCACCGGATGCCAGGACCCCCTCCCGATGCGGAGGTTCGGCCCACCGTTTGCTAGTGTTCCACCGCACTCGTCCGGGTGGCGGAATTGGCAGACGCGCTAGCTTGAGGTGCTAGTGCCCGTATTAGGGCGTGGGGGTTCAAGTCCCCCCTCGGACACCGGAAACACGAAGAAGGCCCCCTCTCGAGGGGGCCTTTTCTCGTTGCCCGGCAGCTTGCTCAGTTCAGCGCGGTGAACAGGTCGTAGACCATGATCGCCGGCCAGACGAAGCCCTCGACGATCCCGAGCGCGTGCTCCCAGAACCCGTCGGCCTCCTGCCAGAAGTAGACCCAGGCGCCGAACAGGCCGAACCCGTAGATCGCCCCGCCGGCTGCCGCCCCGCTGTTCTCGGCCATGTCGCTCTCCCTCTCGAAAATCGATCGCCTCTCAGGCTCATGGTGGCGAGCGGGACGACCGATGATGACGACGACACGGGAAATGACACCGGTGTAATTAGTTGGCGACACGCCGAGGGAAATGTTTGACAATTTCTGTAACAACTATCCCACGAACGAACAATTGTCCCTAGACTCCCACCCGTGCCGCTGCGGAACCGACTTCTCGCGTCCCTCACCAGCGCCCTCTCGGGGCTCCTGGTCGTGGGGCTGCTGGCCATGACCCCGGCACCCGCGCAGGCGGCCGTCGCGGACGAGAAGCCGCGTCCCGGGAAGACCTACATCAAGCGCGAGCCGTCCGCGGTCTTCAAGCGCAGCTCCTACCTCTGCATGGGCTACTCCGCGTGCAAGGACGCGGGCTACGGCAACGCCGGCTACGCGCAGGTCAACGACAAGATGTACTGGCGGATGTACTCCGGCCACAACTGCACCAACTACGCGGCGTACCGCATGGTGCGCAGCGGGATGCCCAACGAGCGCCCGTGGTCCGGTGGCGGCAACGCGACGTACTGGGGCACCTCGATGGCGAGCATCACCGACGGCACCCCGCGCATCGGTGCGGTCGCCTGGTGGAAGGCCAACGTCGGCCCGGCCGGCTCCGCGGGCCACGTCGCGTACGTCGAGCAGGTCGTCTCCCCCGACGAGATCATCATCAGCCAGGACAGCTGGGGCGGCGACTTCTCCTGGGCGGTCGTCACCCGCAGCAGCGGCAACTGGCCGAGCGGGTTCGTCCACTTCAACGACAAGCCGCTCACCAACACCGAGGCCCCCGTGATCTCCGGCATCGCCAAGGTCGGCGCGGCGCTCACCGCGACGCCCGGGGCCTGGAAGCCGTCGACGGTCGCGATCTCCTACCAGTGGTACGCCGACGGTGCGGCCCTCAAGAAGGCCACCGGCGCGACCCTGAAGCTCAACCGTGCCCGCCTCGGCCAGAAGCTCACGGTGAAGACGACCGCGGCGCAGCTCGGGTACCCCACCCGCTCCGCGGTCTCCACGCCGACCGAGGCGGTCCTGCCCGGCCAGCTGCGCAACACCGTCGCCCCCACCATCTCCGGCAACCCGAAGGTCGACTCCACGCTGCAGCTCGACACCGGCACCTGGGTCCCGGACCCCACCCTCGACATCCAGTGGTACGCCGACGGCCAGGCGATCGACGGCGCCACCGGTTCCACGCTCGCGCTCGGTCCCGACCTCGTCTCCCGGGTGATCACCGCGGACGTGACCGCGCGCCGTCCGGGCTACGACGCCGTCACCGCCACCTCGGCCCCGACGGCCCCGGTCGCCCCGGGCACGTTCACGATCGTCACCGCGCCGCACCTGCTCGGCACCGCCGAGCTCAACGGTGTCCTGACCGTCGACCCCGGCGTCTACGCCCCGTCCGACGCGGACGTCGCCGTGGAGTGGCTGCGCAACGGCATCCCGGTCGCGACCGGCGCCGACTACCGGATCACGAACGTCGACCTCGGCTCCAAGATCTCCGCGCGGCTCACGCTGACCCGCCCGGGCTACACGGACTCGACGGTCACGACCCCGACCACCGCGCGGATCAAGACCGACCCCACGATCGACGTCCAGACCGTGGCCAAGCGCCACCGCCTGCGCGTGGTCGTGAAGGTCACCGCCCTCGGCCTCGACGAGGTCACCGGGCCGGTCGTGATCCGCTACGGCGGCAACGTCCAGACCGTGGAGCTCACCAAGGGTCGGGCCCGGGTCACGCTGGTCGGGCTGACCGAGGGCGTCCGCACGCTGACGGTCCGGTACGACGGCACTGACGCGGTCAACCGCGGGGTCTACACCCGCCAGGTGCGGATCGGCTGAGGCCACACCGGCCGCAGCCCGGGGTGGCCCCGCGGGCAGCCCCCGTCACGCCTCCGGGTGGTACCCGCAGGCGTCCTCGGCCTTCACCGCCGTACCCGGGTCGTCCTTGGGGCCGCCCTGCTTCGGGCCGAGCGCCTTGGCGACCACCGACTGCATCCAGGTGAAGTCCGGGTCGCCGGAGTAGAACTTGTCGGAGCTGACGAAGGCGATCGACTTCATCTTCTTCTCCTTCACCTTCAGCGCGAGGTCGACGAAGGCGGGCATCAGCTTGCGCGGGATGTCGGTGCGGAGGATCTCCTCGCCCGCCTTCGCGAGGTCCTCGTAGCGGCGCAGCACGTTCAGCGGGTCGGCCTCGTCGACGATCGCGTTGACCATGCAGCGCTGCCGCAGCATCCGCTCGTAGTCGTCGGAGCCCCAGCGCCCGCGGGAGTACCAGAGCGCGTGGAAGCCGTCGAGGTGCTGGTCGGGGCCGGGCTCGAGGTAGCCGGTCGGCGGGATGTTGAGGTCGGTGTTGCCGTTGATCGCGACCGGCTCGTTGATGTTGACCGTGACCCCGCCGATCGCGTCGACGAGCTGCTGGAAGCCCATCAGGTTGATCAGCAGGTAGTAGTCGACGTTCGTCCCGAGGCTGCCGGCAACCGCCTGCTTGATCGCATCGGCGCCCTCGTTCTCGGACTTGCCGAGGATGCTCGGGTACAGCTCCGGCACGGTCTTGTAGACGGCGTTCAGCATCCAGGTGCCCGGGTCGCCCTCGCCGCTGAAGCCGTAGGGGAAGACGTCGTGCAGCGGGCTGTCCTCGGGGAACTGCGCGTTCATCATGTTGCGCGGCAGGCTGAACATCACCGACTTGCCGGTCTGGGTGTCCATGCTGAGCAGGATCATGCTGTCGGTGCGGATGCCGCTGCGCCCGACTCCCCCGTCACCACCGAGCAGGAGCACGTTCACCCGGTCGCGCCCGGCCCAGGGATCCTCCTCGGTGACTCCGTCCGGGGTGGTCTGGGTCTGCTCGTCGTCGAAGACGGTGGCGACGAAGTCGGCCTGAGTGGTCGAGATCCGCACGCTCTTCACGGCCGGGACGGCGACGAGGATGCAGAGCAGCGTCACCACGAGCACGCCGAGGGACTTCTCGAGCCGGTTCATGCCGGGCGGCCGGGCCATGGCGTACGTCGTGACGACCGTGAACGCCCAGACGACGTAGGCGACGCCGAGGACGACCGCGGTCACGCGCAGCCACGCCGGGTCGAACGCGAGCTGGGCGGCGTGGTGCACGTCGGTGAAGTAGTACGCCGCGAGCCCGACCGAGGCGACGAACGGCAGCAGCACCAGCCAGCCGAGCCGGCGCCGGGTCCAGAGGTAGCCCGCTCCGGGCAGGACCGCGCCGAGCACGGTCACCCAGAGGGCGCCGGCCAGGGTCTTCGCGCGACGGAACGCGCGCGGAGGCTTGATCGCGCGGTGCTTCGGGCGCGCCGAAGGCGCGTCTGTCCGCACCGATGTCGACATTGCGCACCCTCCCCGCCGATATCGCGGGTGAGGCTACCCGGACTCAGGCGGGAACGGTGACTTCCGGCGCGTACGCCGTCCCGCGTGCCGCGCGGGTCCAGAGGGTCCCGTCGCCGGCGGTCGGGCCCTCCGCCGCCAGCTCCCGCTTGAGCACCTTGTTGGTCGCGGTGCTGGGCAGGTCCGGTGCGAGCCGGACGAAGCGCGGCCACGCCTTGGCCGACAGGTCGGGCTGGGCGGCGAGGAACTCCTCGAGCTCGGCCGGGGTCAGCGTGGCGTCGTCCTGGAGCACGATCGCGGCCATCACCTGGTCGCCGACGTTCTCGTCCGGCACGGCGTAGACCGCGACCCGGTTGACGGCGGGCAGCCGCTGGAGGACCCGCTCGATCGGCGCGGCGGCGAGGTTCTCGCCGTCCACCCGCATCCAGTCGGCGGTCCGGCCCGCGAGGTAGATCCAGCCGTCGGCGTCGCGGTAGGCGAGGTCGCCCGACCAGTACATGCCGTGGCGCATCCGCTCGTCGTTCGCGTCCTGGTCGTTGTAGTAGCCGTTGAAGTACCCGGCGCCCTGGGTGTTGACCAGCTCCCCCACCGCCTGGTCGGCGTTCGCGAGCGCGCCGTTCTCGTCGAACTCCGCGACCGCGCACTCGGTGACGGTCTCGGAGTCGTAGATCGCGACGCCGTCGAAGCCCTTGCCGATCGAGCCCTTCGGCGTGCCCGGCTCGCGGGTGATGATCACCGCGAGCTCGGTCGAGCCGAAGCCGTCCCACACGTCGCAGGCGAAGCGCCGGCTGAACTCGTCGATGTCGCGGTCGCTCGCCTCGTTGCCGAAGGCGACGCGGAGCGTGTTGTCGGCGTCGTCGGGCTGCTCGGGCGTTGCCAGCACGTAGGCCAGCGGCTTGCCGACGTAGTTCATGTACGTGACGCCGTACCTCCGCACGTCGGCGAGGAAGCCGGACGCGCTGAACTTCGCCGGCACGATCGTCGAGCCGCCGCAGACCGCCGGGCTCCAGCCGGCGACCACGGCGTTCGAGTGGAACAGCGGCATCGCGACGTAGCAGACGTCGTCGGCGCCGAGCCCGAACCGCCCCTGGAGGTTGAGGCCCGAGAACAGCACCATCAGGTGGTTCACCTGGACCGCCTTCGGGTCCCCGCTCGTGCCCGAGGTGAAGATCATCATGAAGGTGTCCATCGCCTCGACCTCGCGGTACGGCGTCAGCTCGCCCGCACCGGCCACCAGGTCGGCCCACTCCTCGGTCGAGGTGTCGAGGATCCGCACGCCGTCCAGGTCGAGGCCGTCGAGCAGCGGCCGGTGCTCGGCGTCGGTCACCAGGAGCTGGCACTCCGCCCGCCGGATGTCCTTGAGCAGCCCCTCGCCGCGTCGGGTGTTGTTGATCCCGCACAGGGTGTAGCCACCGAGGGCCGCCGCGGCCATGGCGCGCAGCATGTCCGGCGTGTTCCCGAGCAGGGTGCCGACGTGCATCGGCCGGTCGGCCTCGGCCAGGCCGATCAGCGCCGCCGCGACCGCCGAGGACTCGGCGACGTGCTCGCGCCAGGTCCAGCTGCGATCGCCGTACCGGACTCCGGTGTTGTCGTCCTCCGCGCGCTCGCGCAGCAGCTGCTGGACGGTCTCGGCCACGTCACCCTCCCTCGTAGTTGACGCGTGTCAACCTACGACATTTCTAGAACGTGTTCCAGTAGGACGCTCGGTCATACTGGTCGCGTGCCAGTGACTCGCGGCTTCCTGGGCCGGCGCCGAACCGCCCGCCCCGACCGGCTGCCGCCCGGTCAGTACGACGCCGGCAGCGCGTGGCCGACGCTCACCGCGGAGGCGACGCCCCGCCTGGACCTCGACGCGTGGCGGATGACCGTCGACGGCGCGGTCGAGAGCCGGCAGGAGTGGACGTGGTCCGACGTCCAGGCCATGCCGGGCTCGTCGTACGTCGGCGACATCCACTGCGTGACCACGTGGTCGAAGTTCGACATGACGTTCACCGGGGTCAGCGTGGACACGCTGCTCGAGGCCGCCCGGCCGACCGCGGCGGCGCGGTTCGTGATGGCGCACTCGACCACCGGCTACACGACGAACCTCCCGCTCGAGGACGTCACCGGCGGCAAGGCGTGGGTCGTCTGGTCGGTCGACGGCAAGCCGCTCCCGACCGGGCACGGTGGCCCGGTCCGGCTGCTGGTGCCCCACCTCTACTTCTGGAAGTCGGCCAAGTGGATCACCCGGCTCGAGCTGATGGCGCGGGACCGGCCGGGCTTCTGGGAGCAGAACGGCTACCACGACCGCGGCGACCCCTGGCTCGAGCAGCGCTATCAGGGAGATCCGTAAGTGGCGGCGCCCGCCGGTGACTGGACGACCGGCACGATCATCGAGCTCGACCACCCCACCGACCGCCTGGTCCGCCTGCGTCTTCACGTCGACGACCGTGTCGACCACCTTCCGGGCCAGCACTACGTGGTCCGGCTGCGTGCGCCCGACGGCTACACCGCCCAGCGGTCGTACTCCATCGCCTCCGACCCCGACGACCCGCTGCTCGAGCTGATGGTCGAGTGCCTGCCCGGCGGCGAGGTCTCGGGATTCCTGCACGACGTCGCCGAGGTCGGTGACGTGCTGGAGCTGCGTGGCCCGATCGGCGGCTGGTTCGTGTGGGAGGGCGACCTGCCCGCGGTGGCCGTCGCCGGTGGCTCCGGCGTCGTCCCGCTGGTGGCGATGGCTCGCTACGCCCGGCGGCTCGGCCTGCAGGACAAGCTGCGCATCGTCGTGGTGGCGCGGACGTGGGACGACCTCCCCTACGCCGCCGAGCTGCAGCGGTACGGCGCGTTCATCGCGCTCACCCGCGAGAACGTCGCCCTCGAGAACGGGCAGAGCCGGGTCGCGGCGCCGCCGTACCCCGACGAGATGAAGGCGTACGTCGCCGGCGCGGAGCGCGCCTACGTGTGCGGTTCGGTCGGCTTCGCGTCGTTCGCGACGCGGCTGCTCGAGGACGCCGGCGTCGACACGGACGCCATCAGGGTGGAGCAGTTCGGCGAGACGGGCTGACCTACCCCTAGGATCGCGACATGCTCATCCTGGGAATCATCCTGTTCGGCATGGTCATCGGTGCCGGCGCTCAGCTCATCCTCGGCAAGGGCGGCCAGGGCATCGACTGGACGCTCGCGATCGTGGCGGGCCTGGTCGGGTCGTTCGTCGGCGGTCTGCTCATCAGCCTGCTGAGCGGCGACGGCCTGGACCTCCGCGCGAGCGGGATCATCGGCTCCCTCGTCGGCGCCATCGTCGTCACGCTCGGCTGGCGCTGGTACGCCGGCCGCTCGAAGGCAGTGTGAGCTCGGACTACGGTCACTTCGACGTCGGGTTCGTCACCGGGGCGACCCCGGACAAGTGGGCGCGCATCTGGCGTGAGCGCTTCGCGCGCGACCCGCTCGAGCTGGTCCCCCTCACCGAGGCGGAGCAGGAGGACGGCATCCGCGACGGCCGCCTGGACATGGCGCTGGTGCGACTCCCGATCGACCGGGACGGACTGCACTGCATCCCGCTGTACGACGAGCTCCCCGTCGCGGTGATGGGCGTCGAGCACCTGCTCACGCTCACGGAGGAGGTCACGCTCGCGGACCTCGCGGACGAGCAGCTCGTGCTCCCGCACCGGTCGGGCTGGACCCCGGAGGCCGAGCAGCTCGCGTGGCCGGAGATGTCGGTCCCGGACGCGGTCGAGGTGGTCGCCTCCGGCACCGGGGTCGTGATCGTGCCCATGTCCGTCGCCCGGCTCCACCACCGCAAGGACGTGACCCACCGCGTCGTCACCGACCTCGAGCCGACGAAGATCGGCCTGGCCTGGCGCATCGACAACGAGGATCCCTGGGTGCAGCGGTTCATCGGGATCGTGCGCGGCCGCTCGGAGCGCAGCTCGCGCGGGTGAGGCTGCTCACGGGGTAGCCGACCGCGAGGGCGGGTAGGCGGTCCGGGTGACCAGCCTGCACCGCCCACCGACGTCCGACCCCATCCCCCACCCCGCTCTCGACGTCCCTGTCGAGGAGGCCAGCCCGGAGCGTCCCGGGCTGGACACGCTCGTCTTCGGGGTGACCGCGGCGATCGCGGTCGCGTTCCTCGCCTGGGGATTCATCAGCACCGCGAGCCTCGCGGACGCGTCGAGCACTGCGCTGACCTGGGTGATGGAGGACATGGGGTGGCTGTTCGTCACGACCGCCAGCGCGTTCGTGGTGTTCGTGATCTGGCTGGCCGCCAGCAGGTTCGGCAACATCCCGTTGGGGCGCGACGACGAGGACCCGGAGTTCCGCACCGTGTCCTGGGTCGCGATGATGTTCAGCGCGGGGATGGGCATCGGCCTGATGTTCTACGGCGTCAGCGAGCCGATCAGTCACTTCGTCACCCCGCCCCCGGGCACGGGTGAGGAGGGCGACCCGGCGGCCGTCCAGAACGCGATGGCCACCACGCTCTTCCACTGGACCCTGCACCCGTGGGCGATCTACGCCGTCGTCGGCCTGGCGATCGCGTACGGCGTCTACCGGAAGGGCCGGCTGCAGCTGATCTCGGCCGCGTTCGAGCCGCTGATCGGCGAGCACGCCAAGGGCGGCTGGGGCAAGGTCATCGACATGCTGGCGATCTTCGCCACGCTGTTCGGCTCCGCCGCCTCGTTGGGCCTGGGGGCGCTGCAGATCAGCAGCGGTCTCGAGATCGTCGGTGGGGTCGGCGACGTCGGCAACGGCGTGCTCGTCGGCATCATCGCCGTCCTGACCGTGGCGTTCATCCTGTCCGCCGTCACCGGGGTCGCGAAGGGCATCCAGTACCTGTCGAACATCAACATGGTCCTGGCGGTCGCCCTGGCCGTCTTCCTCTTCGTGGTCGGGCCGACCGTGTTCATGCTCAACCTCGTCCCGACGTCCATCGGCAGCTACGTCGACGACCTGCCGATGATGGCCGCGCGCACGGGCGCCGAGGGTCAGGAGACCAGCGACTGGCTCCAGACGTGGACCGTCTTCTACTGGGCGTGGTGGATCTCCTGGACGCCGTTCGTCGGCATGTTCATCGCCCGCATCTCGCGCGGTCGGACGATCCGCCAGTTCGTGACCGGCGTCCTGCTGGTTCCCAGCCTGGTGAGCCTGGTCTGGTTCTGCATCTTCGGTGGCGCCGCCATCAACCTCCAGCAGACGGGCCGCGACATCGCGGGCGCCGGCGACGGTGCGGTCGAGTCGCAGCTGTTCACCACGCTCGAGGCCTACCCGTGGGCGACGCTCACGAGCGTGCTCGTGATGGTCCTGGTCGGCATCTTCTTCGTCTCCGGCGCCGATGCCGCGTCGATCGTGATGGGCACGCTCTCGGAGCGAGGCACCCAGCACCCGTCCCGCCCGACTGTCATCTTCTGGGGCGTCGCGACCGGTGCCGTGGCAGCGGTCATGCTGCTGGTCGGAGGGGACGATGCACTCACCGGCCTCCAGAACATCACGATCGTCGCGGCCCTGCCGTTCGTGCTGGTGATGATCGGGCTCGCGGTCGCGCTCGTGAAGGACCTGCGGACCGACCCGCTCATGGTCCGGCGGAAGTACGCCGAGGAGGCGGTCGTGCAGGCGGTCGTCACGGGCGTCACGGCCCATGGCGACGACTTCGTCATCGCCGTCGACCACGACCCGGAGAACTCCGCCGACTGGTCAGTGACCTCGTCGAGCGACCGCGGGGCGGGTGAGTCCCCCAGCTGACCGGGTCTCGACACGCCGGTCGCGTCCCCGCTACCAGCTCTGGGACAGCGGACGACCCTCGTTGAAGCCCGCGGTGCTCTGGACGCCGACGACCGCGCGCTCGTGCAGGTCGTCGAGCGAGCGGGCGCCGGCGTACGTGCACGCCGAACGGACGCCCGAGCAGATCTGGTCGATGAGGTCCTCGACGCCCGGGCGAGCCGGGTCGAGGTACATCCGCGACGAGGAGATGCCCTCCTCGTACAGACCCTTGCGGGCGCGGTCGTACGCCGACTCGGCGCTGGTCCGGTTCGCGACCGCGCGAGCGGAGGCCATGCCGAACGACACCTTGTAGGCGCGGCCGTCGGCGTCGAGCATCAGGTCGCCGGGCGACTCGTGCGTGCCGGCGAACCACGAGCCGATCATCACCGCGGAGGCGCCGGCGGCCAGCGCGAGCGCGACGTCGCGCGGGTGGCGGACTCCCCCGTCGGCCCACACGTGCTTGCCCAGGGACGCGGCGGCCTCGGCGCACTCGAGGACGGCGGAGAACTGCGGGCGGCCGACTCCGGTCATCATCCGCGTCGTGCACATGGCGCCGGGACCGACACCGACCTTGACGATGTCCGCGCCGGCCTCGATCAGCGCGCGGGTGCCCTCGGCCGAGACGACGTTGCCGGCCGCGACCGGGACCTGCGGGTCGAGGCCGCGGACGGCGCCGAGCGCCTCGATCATCCGAGCCTGGTCGCCGTGCGCCGTGTCGACCACCAGGCAGTCGACGCCGGCGTCGAGCAGCTCCTTGGCGCGCATGCCGACCTCGCCGTTCACGCCGACGGCGGCCGCGATCCGCAGGCCACCGTTCGCGTCGACGGCCGGGGCGTAGAGCGTGGCGCGCAGCGCGCCGGTGCGGGTGAGCACGCCGACCAGGGCGCCGTCACCGTCCACGGCCACCGCGAGCTGTTCGTGCGCGCGGTCGAGCGCGTCGAAGGCCTCGCGCGGGTTGGCGTCGTCGGCCAGCAGCACGGCCGGCGGGCGCATCACGTGCTGGACCTGCGCGAACCGGTCGACCTCGACGCAGTCGGCCTCGGAGACCACGCCGATCGGGCGGCCCTCGGCGACCACGACCGCGGCCCGGTGGGCGCGCTTGGGGATCAGCGAGAGCGCCTCGGCGACGGTCTGGTGGGGGCTCAGCTCGATGGGGGTGTCGAAGACGAGGTGCCGCGACTTCACGAACCGCACGACCTCGGCGACCACCGACGTCGGGATGTCCTGCGGGATCACGGTCAGGCCGCCGCGGCGGGCGATGGTCTCGGCCATCCGCTTGCCGGCGATCGCGGTCATGTTCGCGACGACGAGCGGGATCGTGGCCCCGGTGCCGTCGGTGCTGGCCAGGTCGACGTCGTACCTGCTGGCGACCTCGGAGTGCCGAGGCACCATGAAGACGTCGTCGTACGTGAGGTCGTGGGCCGGGACGGTGTCGTTGAGGAACTGCACGTCGTGCGAGTCTACGTCTTGTGTCCGACACAGCGTTCGTTCGTCCCGGGGTCCCTGCCGAGCTGGCGGACGCGGTCCGCGCGGGGTTCGTGGAGGCGTACGGCGCTCAGCCGACGGTGATCGGCCGCGCCCCGGGCCGGGTGAACCTGATCGGCGAGCACACCGACTACAACCGCGGCCTGGTCCTGCCGCTGGCGCTCCCCCACGCGACGTACGCCGCGGTGGCGCCGCGGACCGACGGCCGGGTACGGATCGCGAGCGCCGAGGAGCAGTCGGACTGGAGTGGCACGGTGGACGCCCTCGGCCCCGGCCACGTCGAAGGATGGGCGACGTACGTCGCCGGCGTCCTGTGGGCGATGCGCGAGGACGGCTTCGACGTGCCGGGCATGGACGTCCTCGTCCACGGCACCGTGCCGTACGGCGCCGGCCTCTCGAGCTCGGCCGCCCTGGAGTGCTCGGTCGCGGTCGCGACGTGCGGGGTGCTCGGCGTCGAGGCCACTGCGGAGGTCCGCCGACGTCTGATCGACGCGTGCATCCGCGCCGAGACCGAGGTCGCCGGCGCGCCGACCGGCGGCATGGACCAGACGATCTCGCTGCTGGCCACCGCGGGCGCCGCGCTGCTCATCGACTTCGACGACCACAGCAGCCGCGAGGTGCCGCTGGTGCTGGAGCCCGCCGGGCTGGCGCTGCTGGTCACCGACACCCGGGTGTCGCACGCGCTGGTCGACGGCGGGTACGCCGCGCGACGGGCCGACTGCGAGACGGCGGCGGCCGAGCTCGGGCTGACGTCCTTGCGCCAGGCGACCCTGGCCGACCTCGACCGGCTGAGCGATGAGCGGGTTCGCCGCCGGGCGAAGCACGTGGTCACCGAGAACGACCGGGTGACCGCAGCCGGAGAGGCGCTCGCGGCCGGCGACTGGGCGGCCGTCGGCACGCTGATGCGCGACTCCCACGTCTCGATGCGCGACGACTTCGAGATCTCATGCGACGAGCTCGACGTCGCGGTGACCACCGCGGTCGAGGCCGGGGCGATCGGGGCCCGGATGACCGGCGGTGGGTTCGGCGGCTCCGCGATCGCGCTGGTGCCGCTCGACCGCCTCGACGCCGTCGTCCAGGCGATCGACCTCGCGTTCGCGGGTGCCGCCTTCCGCGCGCCGCAGCACCTGCTGGCCGAGCCGGGTCCGGCCGCAGGACTGGCCACGTAGCTCCGCGGTGCCCTGATCGCTGCCGCGTGCTTGAATCGACGACAGGACCGCACGAGCCAACGAAGGGATCCCCGTGACCGAGAAGAGCCCGTTGCAGAAGATCCAGGACACCGTCATCGACACGGTGAAGGGCGTGGTCAAGGACCCGGCCGGCGCTGCGGGCAAGGCTGCCGAGCAGGCCAAGGGGGCGCTCGCTCTCGGGAAGATGGTCGCCGGGTCGGTGGCGAAGACGGCGACGGACAGGGTCTCGGGTGCGTCGAGCCGGAAGCCTGCGCCGGTGGTCACTCCCCCTCGTGAGGTGCCGGCCGCGGAGCCCGAGAAGACCGCCGACGTGACGCCGATCGACGTGGCCCGCGTGGTCGCGAAGAAGGCACCCGCCAAGAAGGCGCCGGCGAAGAAGGCTCCGGCCAGGAAGGCGCCCGCGAAGAAGGCCACCACTCCGAGCGCCAAGCTCCCGGCCAAGAAGGCGCCCGCGAAGAAGGCTCCGGCCAAGAAGACGCCCGCCAAGAAGGCGACGCCCAAGCCCGAGCAGGGCTGAGCGTCCACGCCGGGTCGTCCGCCTGAGGCGGGCCGGGAGCAGGCCGAGAGGCGGACGACCCGCTCAGCGGAGCTCGGCGCTGCTCAGCCCGAGCACCCGGCGTGCGACGATCAGCTGCTGCACCTGCTGGGTCCCCTCGAAGATGTCGAGGATCTTGGAGTCACGGGCCCACTTCTCGAGCAGCTCGCCCTCGGCGTACCCGAGCGTCCCGGCCAGCTCCACGCACGACAGCGTGATGTCGGAGCCGACCCGGCCGGCCTTCGCCTTGGCCATCGAGGCCTCGAGCGAGTTGGGCTTGCGGTTGTCGGCCAGCCACGCGGCCTGCAGCATCAGCAGGTGCGCGGCCTCCCAATCCGCCTCCATCTGCAGGAACTTCGCGGCCGCCGCGGACTGCGTCAGCGCGGGCCGGTCGTAGTCGACCTCGACCCCCGCCTGCTCCAGCAGCTCCCGGGTCAGGTCGAGCGCGGCGCGGGCGCAGCCGACCGCCATCGCGGCGACCAGCGGCCGGGTGTTGTCGAACGTCGCCATCGCACCGGCGAAGCCCTGCTTGGTGTCGACCTCCGGCGACCCGAGGAGGTTCTCGGCCGGCACCCGGCAGTTGTCGAAGATGATCGTGGCGGTGTCGGACGCCTTGATGCCGAGCTTGTGCTCGAGACGCTCGACGGTCATCCCGGGCGTGCCCTTCGGCACCACGAACGACTTGATCGCGGCGCGGCCGAGCGACCGGTCGAGCGTCGCCCACACCACGACGGCGTCGGCGCGCTCACCGGAGGTCACGAAGATCTTCTCGCCGTTGATGACGTACTCGTCGCTGTCGAGCACCGCGGTGGTCTTGATGTTGGCGGAGTCCGAACCGGTCCCGGGCTCGGTGATCGCCATCGCTGCCCAGGAGCCGGCGAACCGCTCCTGCTGCTCGGCGTCGGCCACCGACGCGATCGCGGAGTTGCCGAGGCCCTGGCGCGGCATCGAGAGCAGCAGCCCCACGTCGCCCCAGCACATCTCGGCGATCGACATCACCGACGCGAGGTTGGTGCCGTTCTTCACCGAGCCGTCGTCGTCCGCGCCCTCGTCGCGCTTCACGCCGGCCGCACCCGCGCCCTGGCTCGCGCCGGACTCGGACACGCCGTCGATCATCGCGGCGAGCATGTCGAGCTCCTTGGGATAGGCGTGCTCGGCCTTGTCGTAGGTGCGTGAGATCGGGCGCAGCGCGTTCATCGCGAGCTGGTGCGCCTGGCCCACGAGGGCCTTGAACTTCTTCGGGTCGTCCAGATAGATAGCCATCAGACCAGCACTGCTCCTTCCATGAGACCGATCGCCCGGAGGTCGCGGTACCACCGCTCCACCGGATGCTCCTTGACGAACCCGTGACCGCCGAGCAGCTGCACGCCGTCGAGGCCGATCCGCATGCCCTTCTCGGCGCAGACGTTGCGCGCCAGCGCGACCTCGCGGGCGAAGTCCTTGCCGGCAGCCGCGCGCGAGGCGGCCTTCCAGGTCAGCAGCCGCATCGCCTGCAGCTCGATCGCCATGTCGGCGACCATGAAGGCGACCGACTGCCGGTGCGCGATCGGCTCGCCGAACGCCTCGCGCTCCTTGACGTACGGCGTCACGTAGTCGAGCACCGCCTGCCCGGTGCCGACCGCCAGCGCGCACCACGCCAGCCGGGCCAGCCGGACGCACTCCGTGTACGTCGTACCGTCCGTGCTGCCGAGCACCGCGTCGGCCGGGACGGTGACGTCGGTCAGCTCGAGCCGGGCCAGGCCTGCGGCCCGGACACCCATGGACGGGTCCGCCACCACCGACAGACCGGCGGCGCCGGACTCGACGAGGAACAGCACCGGCCGGCCCTCGAGCTGCGCGCCGACCACGAAGAGCTCGGCCGCGTCGCCGCGGGGCACGCCGGACTTCACACCGTTCAGGCGGAAGCCGTCAGCGGTCCGCTCCGCGGTCGTCGCCGGCGAGAGCACGTCGAAGAGCACCCTGGGCTCCGCGAGCGCGACAGCGGCGGCCGCGACGTCGTCGCCGGTGAACGCCGGGAGGTAGGTCTGCTGCTGCGCGTCGGTGCCCCAGAGGCCCAGCGCGGTCGCGACCGACCCGGGCGCGAGCAGCCCGACGGCCAGCCCCATGTCGCCGCGAGCCAGCGCCTCGGCGACCAGGGTCCCGGCCATCGCCGAGCGCTCCTCCGCGATCCCGCCGAGGGACTCGGGCACCCCGAGGATCGGCAGCCCGACCTCGAGCGCGGCCTTCTGCACGGCCTCCGGGACCGCACAGGTCTCGTCGGCCTCGGCCGCCGCCGGTCGCAGCACCTCGTCGGCCAGCTCCGTCACCACGTCGACGAGCATCTGCTCGTCCTCGGTCGGGGTGAGGTCGAAGACGCCCGAGGTACGGGCCGGCGACGGACGCGTGCCCGGCTCCGCGGCCCTCCCCGCCCGGCTGAACGTCCGGCCGCCGGCGGTGATCGCCCTGAACCCGCTGCGGGTCGCCGTGTAGACGGCCTGCTCGGTCTGCTTGCGCACGCCGAGCCGGTCGAGCAGGTCGCTCTGCGCGAGCCGGTTGAGCGCGGTGACGGCGTACCCGATGGGATCGCGGCGTTCCGTCGATGCCAACCCGTGTCGTGTCATGCCTGAACTGTAACTCCGAGTTACAACATCTGCGCCGTGTGCCCGGTCACAGTTGCCCCTCTTCTAGGATCGCGCCATGCCTGATCAGCCCGACCACGCCCCGCACGGCCCGCTCCCCACGGGCGGGACGGTCCGCCCGATGACCCGCTGGGGCACCCCGGTGATGCACCGGCCGCAGCAGCAGGTGACGACGTACGACGACGCGCTGCGCGCGCTCGCCGCGGACATGGTCGCGACGATGTACGCCGCCGACGGCGTCGGGCTGGCCGCGTGCCAGGTCGGCGAGGACGTCGCGATGTTCGTCTTCGACTGCCCCGACGAGTCCGGCGAGCGCACCGTCGGCGTGGTCTGCAACCCGGTGCTCACGTTGCCCGAGGGCAAGGACCGGCAGCTCGACGACGGCGACGAGGGCTGCCTGTCGTTCCCGGGCGCCTTCATCGAGTGCGCCCGGCCCGACTACGCGAGCGTGACCGGCACCGGGCTGGACGGTGAGCCGGTGTCGTTCGCCGGCGACGGGCTGCTGGCCCGCTGCCTGCAGCACGAGACCGACCACACGCTCGGCACCGTGTTCGGCGACCGGCTGCCGACCAAGCAGCGCAAGAAGCTCCAGAAGGCGCAGGAGAAGACCGCCGACCAGTACCCGCCCGAGTGGCCGGCGTGACGGTCAGCATCGTCCGTCTCTCGACGGAGGCGTTGACCGCTCTGGCCGCCGGCGATCTCGCAGCCGCCACCGCGCTGTCACCGGTGCCGCTCTCCCCGTGGCACGTCTCGGAGGACTGCTCCTGGGTGTGGCAGTACCGCGCGAAGCAGGCCGTCGAGACCCCCGGGGACCTGCCGTGGATCACCGGCATCCTCTGGGACGAGTCGGCCGGGGTCGCCGTCGGCCAGTCCGGCTTCCACGGCGCTCCGGATGCCGACGGCATGGTCGAGGTCGGGTACGCCGTGGACCCGGCGTACCGCCGGCGCGGCTACGCCCGGGCGGCGCTGGAGCTGGCGATCGAGCGTGCCCGGCTGGAGCCGTCGGTGCGCACGCTGCGGGCCACGATCTCGCCCGAGAACGAGGCGTCGCTGGCGCTGCTCGCGCAGTACCCGTTCGTCCGCAACGGCGAGCAGTGGGACGAGGAGGACGGGCTCGAGCTGATCTTCGAGCTGTCCGTCTGAGCTCCGCTCAGTGCACGGAATGGTCACCAACCGCAGATTTCGGGCCCGCGAACGTGCGGTTGGTGACCATTCCGCGCATCTCTACCGGCGCGCGGTGATGTAGCAGGCGACCGCGGAGGCGGCGGCAACGTTCAGCGAGTCGATGCCCTCGCGCATCGGGATGATCGCGCGCCGGTCGGCGGTCTGCTCCCAGCGCTTCGACAGCCCGTGGCC
Organism: Nocardioides sp. SR21; assembly: GCF_022761125.1. GTDB lineage: Bacteria > Actinomycetota > Actinomycetes > Propionibacteriales > Nocardioidaceae > Nocardioides. The sequence continues at coordinate 284,815 of NZ_JAKWJR010000003.1, forward strand.
CTCGGAGCCCAGGACCAGCGCGACCCGGTCGAGCCCGGCGACGGCCTCCTCGATCGCCGTGGCGTCGTCGGCGAGCGTGAGCGCGACCGTCGTGAAGCCGAGGGCCGACAGGGACGGCAGGGCGTCGGCCCAGTCCGGCAGCCGCGTCCACGGCATCGTGAACGCCGCGCCCATCGCGACCTTGATCGAGCGGCGGTAGAGAGGGTCGGCGCAGCGCGGGGCGAGCAGGACGGCGTCGAAGCCGAGCGCGGCACCCGAGCGGAACACCGCCCCGACGTTGGTGTGGTCGACGAGGTCCTCGAGGACGAGCACGGAGCGGGCCCTGGCCAGCACGGAGGGCACCGTCGGCAGCGGCTTGCGCGCGAACGACGCGAGCGCGCCGCGGTGGACATGGAAGCCGGTGACGTCCTCGGCGAGCTCCTCCGGCAGCACGTAGCAGGGCGCGTCGCTCGCCGAGAGGACGTCGGCCAGGCCGTCGACCCAGCGCGGCGCCATCAGGAACGACCGCGGCTCGAAGCCGGCCTCCGCCGCGCGGCGGATCACCTTCTCCCCCTCGGCCAGGAACAGCCCGTGCTCGGCCTCGAGGCTCTTGCGCAGCTGGACGTCGCGCAGGTCCCGGTAGTCCGCGAGCCGCGGATCGCTCGGCTGGACCGGGACGAGGTTCATCAGAGTCTCGATGCGCCGGTTCGTCCCTCACCGGCTGCTCGTCCACCGAAGACGGCGGGGTGGGCGACCGCGACGACCTCGCCGATCACGATGATCGCGGGCGGGCGTACGCCGTTCTCCGCGAGAGCGGTCGCCAGGCCGCCGAGCGTGGCGAGCACGGTCCGCTCCCCCGGCATCGTCCCGTCGCACACGACCGCGACCGGGGTCGACGCCGACCGGCCGCCCTCGATCAGCGCGGTGGCGATGGCCGGCGCGTTCTCGACCGCCATCATCAGCACGACGGTGCCGGTCTGGGCGCCGACCGCCGACCAGTTCGTCAGCGACTCCGGGTGCCCCGGGGGCAGGTGCCCGGAGATGACGGTGAACTCGTGCGCGACACCGCGGTGGGTCACCGGGATGCCCGCGACGGCAGGTACGGCGATCGGGCTGGTCAGCCCCGGGATCACCGTGACGGGCACGCCGGCCTCGCGGCAGGCGAGCACCTCCTCGTACCCCCGGCCGAACACGAAGTTGTCGCCGCCCTTGAAGCGCACCACGACCTTGCCGGCCAGCGCCCGGTCGACGATGACGCGGTTGATCTCCTCCTGCTGTGCGGAGCGGCCGCGCGGCAGCTTGGCGACGTCGATCAGCTCGACGTCCGCGGGCAGGTCGCCGAGCAGCTCGCGGGGCGCGAGCCGGTCCGCCACGACGACGTCGGCCTCCATCAGCGCCTTGCGCCCGGCGACCGAGATCAGCTCGGGATCGCCCGGGCCGCCGCCGACCAGCACCACGCCCGGCGTCCGGTCCTTCTCGTGGCGGGCCGCCAGCGTTCCCTCGCGCAGACCTTCCAGGATCTCGTCCCGTACGGCGGCCGAGCGGCGCGGATCCCGCTGGCTGAGCACCCCGACGGTGACGCCGGCGTGCCGGCCCACGGCGGGCGTCCACGCCGTGGCCTGCGTGGCGTCGTCGGAGCGCACGCAGAAGATCCGCCGTGTCTCGGCCGCGGCCGACACCTGCTCGTTCACGGCGGTGTCGGCGGTCGCGGCGATGACGTACCAGGCGCCGTCCAGGTCGGCGTCCTCGAAGCCGCGCTCCTGCCAGGTGACCTCGCCTGCGCCGATCATGCCCTCGATGGCGGGCGTCACCTCGGGCGAGACGAGGTGCACGTCCGCGCCGACCGCGATCAGGTGGGGGACGCGGCGCTGGGCGACGTGGCCGCCACCGACCACGACGACACGCCGCCCGGTCAGTCGCAGGCCGGAGGGGTACGTCGGGAACTCGTCCATCCGCACATCATCCCGGCCCGGCGTTTCGGGTCGGTGACGTGGGCTCACCCACCGGACTACGTTGGGATCCATGACACTCGACCGTCCGGTGACCCCAGACCCGTACGACCTGCTCCCCGCCGTCCCCTCGTTCACGGTGACCAGTGCCGACGTCACCGACGGCCAGCCGCTCAAGGACGACCAGGTGGCCGCCGCCGGGAACGCCTCGCCGCAGCTGTCGTGGTCCGGCGCCCCCGAGGACACCAAGAGCTTCACCGTCACCTGCTTCGACCCCGACGCCCCGACGCCGAGCGGCTTCTGGCACTGGGTGCTGGTCGACCTGCCGGCCGACGTCACGTCGCTCGACACCAGCGCGGGAGCCGAGGGCGCGGACCTCCCGGGCAACGCCTTCATGTGTCGCAACGACGGCGGGCCGAAGGCGTTCATGGGCGCCGCTCCTCCGGAGGGCGACCAGGTGCACCGCTACTTCTTCGTCGTTCACGCGGTGAAGGAGGAGTCGCTCGGCGTCGACTCCGACGCCTCGGCCGCCGTGGTGTCGTTCAACCTCGCGTTCAAGACGGCCGGCCGCGCCATCCTGCACGGGACGTACCAGCACTAGTGGCCGAGACCGTGCTGGTCGGCGGCTCCATCGTCGACATGTCCGGCGTGGCGCGCGGCAAGTACGTCCCCGCCGCCCGGCTCGATGCGTTCCACAAGGTCGGGATGGGCGCCTCGCCGTCCTGGAGCGTGTTCTGCGTCGACGGCTCGATCGCGTTCACGCCGGAGCTCGGCGTCGTCGGCGACAACCGGATCCGGATCGACCCCGCGAACCTGCACACCGTCGAGGACGGCGTCGGCTGGGCTCCTGGCGACCTCCACCTCCAGGACGGCGGTCGCTCGCCGATGTGCGGCCGCGGGGTGCTGACCCGCGTCGTGGAGGATGCGCGCAGCGCCGGGTTGACCGCGCGGGTCGGCGCCGAGCTCGAGTGCACGCTGCTCTCCGCCGACGGTGGGCACGCGTCGACCGGCCCGTGGGCGCCGTACGGCGTCCGCACGTCGCTGGAGCGCTCCGCGCTGCTCGTCGACCTGACGGTCGCCGCCGAGCGGGCCGGACTCGGTCTCGAGCAGCTGCACACGGAGTACGGCCACGACCAGCTCGAGGTCTCGCTGTCGCCCACCGACCCGGTGAGTGCCGCCGATGACGTGGTGCTCGCCCGCATCGTGCTCGGGCGGGTCGCTGCGCGGCACGGGCTCGCGGTGTCGTTCTCGCCGCTGCCGTTCGCCGGTGAGGCCGGGAACGGCGCGCACCTGCACCTGTCGCTCGCGGATGCCGACGGTCGCCCGGTCCTCGACGGCGGGACCGGGCCGCACGGCCTGACGCCGGCCGGGGAGGCCGCGATCGCCGGGATCCTCGACGCCCTTCCGGGGCTGCTCGGCGTGTACGCCGGCTCCGCGCTCTCCCTGCGCCGGTTGGTGCCCGGCAACTGGGCCGGCGCGGCGGTCTGCTGGGGCCTGGAGAACCGCGAGGCCGCGGTGCGGCTCGTCGGCGGCGGACCGGCCAGCGCGCACGGCGCGAACATCGAGCTCAAGGTCGTCGACCCGAGCGCGAACCCGTACCTCGCCGTCGCGGCCCTGCTCGGCAGTGCGGTCGCCGGTGTGCGGGCGGGTCTCTCCCCTGCCGACGAGGTCGCGGTCCACCCGGGCGAGTCGGGCCGCGAGCTGCCGCAGCTGCCGGCCAGCCAGAGCGAGGCGATCGACGCCCTGGAGGCGTCGGCGGTCGCGCGCGACGTGCTGGGCGCGCCGGTCGTGGCCGGGGTGGCCGCGGTCCGGCGGCGCGAGGTCGAGGTGTTCGGCAGCCAGCCGCTCGCCGACACCGCCGAGGCGCTGCGCCTGGCCTGGAGCTGCTGAGGTGACCCTCGACGAGCACCTGCGCGCCGTGCGGCTCGTCGACCACCACGTGCACGGGTGGTTCACCGAGCCGGGAGACCGGGCGTCGTTCGAGGAGGCGCTCAACGAGGGCTCGACCGGTCCGGTGAGCTCGGGATTCGACCTCCCCGTCGGCGTCGCCGTACGTCGCTGGTGCGCTCCCCTGCTCGGCCTGCCGACGCACGCCTCCGCGGACGAGTACTGGGCGGCCCGGTCGGCGACGCCGTACGACGACCTCGTCGCGACGTTCCTCGGTGCCGCCGGCGTCGAGCACTGGATCGTCGACACCGGCCTCACGCCGGACCTCGTCACCGACCCCTCCCCGCGCTCGGAGGTGCTGCGCCTCGAGCTGCTGATGGAGCAGGTGCTCGGCGAGCCCGACGTGCCCGGTGCGTTCCGCGAGCGCCTCGCGGCCGCCGACGTCGTGGCGACCAAGACGATCGCGGCGTACCGCTGCGGCCTCGACATCGACTGGTCCAGGCCCGACGACGCTGCGGTCGCCGCTGCGGCGAGTGCGTCAGGAGCCCGGGTCACCGATCCGGTGCTCGTCGCCTTCGGGGTGCACGAGGCCGCGGAGCGCGGGCTGCCGGTCCAGGTCCACACCGGCCTCGGCGACCGCGATCTCGACCTGCACCGCGCCGACCCGCTGCACCTGCTGCCGCTGATCCGCGCGGTCGAGGTGCCGATCCTGCTCCTGCACTGCTACCCGTTCCACCGGAGCGCCGGCTACCTGGCCCAGGCCTTCGACCACGTCTCGTTCGACGTCGGGCTCGCGGTCAACCACCTCGGCGCGAGATCGGTGGAGCTGGTCGGCGAGGCGATGGAGCTGGCGCCGTTCGCCAAGCAGCTCTACTCCTCCGACGCCTACGGGCTCCCCGAGCTGCACTACCTCGGGGCTCAGCTGTGGCGCCGCGCGATGGGCGCCGTCCTCGGCGAGTGGGTGCGCCGCGGCGACTGGTCGGAGGACGACGCGATCCGCGTCGTCGACCTGGTCGCGGCCGGGAACGCGAGACGCATCTACGGGCTGTGAGGGTTGCCGGCACGTTCGAAGCGCAACCATCTGCCGCTGGTCGCCCGCTTTGACAGGTGTGACACTCCGCCGCCCTCCGGCGCGAGTCACGAGCGAGCAATGAGCGCGCCTCTCCCGCCGGGAGTCATCGCGAGGACGCCCTCGCCTGGTCCCCAACATTGGCGAAAAGGAGAGGGCCCGACTCCCTCGGCCAGCGCGGCTGCACAGGATGACTCACAGTCCACACGCGTGGGTTGCGGCCCGTTGGGAACGCCTGAGGTCCGCGGGATACGACGTCTCGCCAGACAGGGCTTCCGACGCGAAGGGCCGGGAGAAGCGCTCTACTTCACCACCCAAGGCTGGTTGTCATGTGGATTCTTGCGGTTTTCGCTCTGGCGGGCGGACTTGCTCAGCTCGTCGACGGCACTCTGGGAATGGGCTTCGGGGTCACGTCGGCCACCGTGCTGCTCTTCATGGGTGTAGCGCCGGTCACGGCGAGCGCCGCCACGCACGCCGCGAAGTTGCCGACGACGCTGGTCAGCGGCCTGTCGCACTGGCGTGAGGGCAACGTCGACCCGGCGGTCCTGCTCCGGGTCGCGCTGCCCGGCATGGCGGGGGGATTCTTGGGCGCGGTCGTCCTCACCAACATCAGCCTCACCTCGGCGAAGGCCTGGATGTCGGGTCTGCTGATCTTCTTCGGACTGGTCATCTTCGCCCGGTTCGGCCTCGGGGTCCGGCTGATCCCGACGCCCGAGAGGGGCCACACCGCACGCTGGCTCTCGCCCATCGGACTGCTCGGCGGCTTCGTCGACGCCACGGGCGGCGGAGGCTGGGGTCCGGTCGTCACGCCCAGCCTGATGACGGTCACGCGCCACGAGCCGCGCAAGGTGATCGGCACCGTGAATGCCGCGGAGTTCCTGGTCGCCGTCTCCGTGTCGTTCGGCTTCCTCACCGGCGCTGCGCAGCACGGAATCCCCTGGCTGCCCGTGGCCGGCCTCGCCCTCGGCGGCGTCATCATGGCCCCCATCGCGGCGCGCCTGGCCGGCAGACTTCCGCACGCAGCGATGGGCACGATGGTCGGCGGTCTGGTGATCCTGGTCAACGCCATCACGATCGTCGCCGCCCTGGGCGGACTGCCGGGCTGGGTCGACGCAGTCCTGATCCTGTTCACGGTCGCCGTTGTCGGCACCGTCGCCCGCCGAGCCTGGCGGCGCGAGCGGGATGAGCGCGCGGTCGCCGCCCCCGTCACGCCTGGTCAGCCTCAGCCCTGCCCGGAGGCGGTCTTGCAGGAGAGGGCGACTCGCGAGCCGATCTGACGGAGGCGGGTGCCTCACTCCTCGACCTGCCCAGCCGGGGAGGATGCCGTGGCAGCATGCCAGGGGTGAGCGATGACCCGGCACGGCGCACCGTTCGACCGGAGTCCGGTCTGAGCGGCGACGACTACTCGCCGACCTGGACCGACGACGACCGTCCACGCATCCCGCGGGTGGCGGGCGAACGTGAGGCTCTCATCGCCTACCTGGACTACTACCGGGCGACGGTCGAGATGAAGTGCCGAGGTCTGACGTCCGCACAGGCACGGGCGCGGGCCATGCCGCCGTCGACCATGTCTCTTCACGGCGTGGTGCGACACCTCGCCGGCGTCGAGCGTTGGTGGTTCCAGCAGAACTTCGAGCGTCGAGATGTGCCGCACCTGTACTTCGAGGCAGACCACCCTGACATGGACTTCGATCCGCCTCCCGACGCGGACTTCGCCGCCGACCTCGCCGTGTGGCGGGCGGAGTGTGCGACCTCCCGGGAGATCGTCGCCGGCCACGACCTCGACGACACCGCGCGGCCACTGGACTGGGACGAGGACGTCGACCTGCGCTGGCTGATGCTCCGGATGATCGGCGAGTACGCCCAGCACTGTGGGCACATCGACCTACTTCGCGAGGGGGTTGACGGGCGCACGGGTGCCTAGCCGCCGGTCGAACACCGACGGGCACGTCAGGTGCGATGCCAACCACCACGCACGGGCAGCTACGACCAGTAGACGACCACGGTGTCGCCCACCTGCACCTGGGAGTAGAGGTGCGCCAGGCCGTCGTAGTCGCGCACGTTCACGCAGCCGTGCGACGCCCCGGAGTACCCCACGGACGCGAAGTCCGAGGAGTAGTGCACGGCCTGGCCCCCGGAGAAGAACATCGAGTACGGCATGGACGAGCCGTAGAGCCTCGACACGTGCTCGGCGTCCTTGAGGTAGACGTGGAACACGCCCTCGCGGGTCGGCGTCGTCGAGGCGCCGAAGCGGACGTCGAGGGTCTGCAGCACCTTCCCGTCCACCACCCAGCGCAGCGTCGAGGACGACTTGTCGACGCACAGGACCCGGCCGGTGCGGCAGCGCGGGTCGAGCGCGCCCGGCGTGTTGCCGCGGTTGTGCAGCTCGGCGTCGGTGGGCACCGAGGTCATCGCGTACAACCGGTCCAGCGTGCGCTGGTCGACCTCGCCGGTCACCGGGATCTCGCGCTTGGCCTGGAAGCCTCGGACGGCGGTCGTGGTGACGTCGCCGTACACCCCGGTGACGTCGGTGTTGAACCAGAAGATCTGCCGGAGGCGGGCCTGGAGGTCGCGGACGTCGTCGCCGTGATCGCCGGGACCGAGCAGCCGCGGACCAGGCTCGAGCCGCGGCTCACGGGTGGGCTTGGGGGTGGGCTCGGGGGTGGGCTCAGCCGTCGGTTCCCTGGTGGGCTCCGTCGCGGGCGTGGTCGGGGTGCTCGCCGGTGTCGGTGTCGGGTCCGTGGTGGGCACGCCACCGGTGCCCGAGGCCGTCGGCCGGGACGACGACTCGTCCTGGGAGGCGTACCCGGCCACGAAGGCGGCCGAGCACAACAGGGCCGCGATCGTGGCCACGAGAAGGATGCGACGCAACATGGGAGCTCTCCGGGGAAGAAGTGAGGAGCCGGACACCAGGGTGACGCCTGGGCGGACCACTCGGTTGCATCTGCGCGGCGAGTTCCCGTCGCCGTGACCATCCTGTGACACGAGGGCGCCCCGTCGACGGTCGTCGACGGGGCGCCCTCGGGCCTCGGATCAGGCGCCGCGGATCAGGCGCCGCGGATCAGGCGCCGCGGAGCAGGTCCTCGAACGGCGTCGGGTCGGCGAACTCGTCCTCGACGGTGCGAACCCGCTGGCGCGGGGCACCGGTCAGCAGCGCGCCGAGCTCACCGGCGGCGCGCTCGATCCGGGACTGGAGCCCGGCCTCGCCGAAGTCCTCGCTCGCGGCAAAGACACCGGTCGGCACCACGGTCGCGTGCAGGTAGGTGAACAGCGGCCGCAGCGCGTGCTCCAGCACCAGCGAGTGCCGCGCGGTGCCGGCGGTCGCGCCGATCAGCACCGGGACGCCCGCGAGGGTGTCCGGCTCCAGGACGTCGAAGAACGTCTTGAACAGACCGGAGTACGACGCGGAGAACACCGGCGTCACGACGATCAGGGCGTCGGCGCGGCGTACCGTCTCGATCGCCTCGGCGAGCTCGCCGGAAGGGAAGCCGGTGAGCAGGTGGTCGGCGAGCGGGTGCGCCAGCGGGCGCAGCTCGACCACGTCGACCTCGACCGGCTCGTGGAGCGCGGCGACGGTGGCGTCGGCCAGCCGGTCGGCGAGCAGCCGGGTCGAGGACGGCACGCTGAGGCCGGCACTGATCACGGCGATGCGGGTCATACGGAGACTCCTGTCACGTCGTCGACGGCGTGGATGGTGGTGTCCTTGGCACCGCCGGCGGCGGCGACCAGGGACGCGTGGGTGGGGGCGTCCGGGATGTGCGCGGGCCGGCCCTCGGCGAAGCCCTTGCGCATCTCCGGGAGGATCTCGCCGAGCAGGTCGAGCTGCTCGAGGACGGTCTTCAGCGGGAGCCCGGCGTGGTCGACCAGGAACAGCTGGCGCTGGTAGTGGCCGGCGTACTCACGGAAGGACAGCGTCCGCTCCAGCACCTGCTGGGGCGAGCCGACGGTCAGCGGGGTCGCCTCGGTGAAGTCCTCGAGCGACGGGCCGTGGCCGTAGACCGGCGCGTTGTCGAAGTACGGGCGGAACTCGTCGACCGCGTCCTGGCTGTTCTTCCGCATGAAGAACTGTCCGCCGAGGCCGACGATCGCCGTGTCCGCCGGGCCGTGGCCGTAGTGCTCGAAGCGGCGGCGGTAGAGGTCGACCATCTGCTTGGTGTGCCCGGCCGGCCAGAAGATGTGGTTGTGGAAGAACCCGTCGCCGTAGTAGGCCGCCTGCTCGGCGATCTCGGGGCTGCGGATCGAGCCGTGCCACACGAACGGCGCCACGCCGTCCAGCGGCCGCGGGGTCGAGGTGTAGCCCTGCAGCGGCGTGCGGAACTTGCCCTCCCAGTTCACGACGTCCTCGGTCCAGAGCCTGCGCAGCAGCGCGTAGTTCTCGATCGCGAGATTGATGCCCTCACGGATGTCCTTGCCGAACCAGGGGTAGACCGGGCCGGTGTTGCCGCGGCCCATCATCAGGTCGACGCGGCCGTCGGTGAGGTGCTGGATCTTCGCGTAGTCCTCGGCGATCAGCACCGGGTCGGTGGTGGTGATCAGCGTGGTCGCGGTCGACAGGATGATGTTCTCGGTCTGGGCGCCGATGTAGGCCAGCGTGGCGGTCGGGTTGGACGCGATGAACGGCGGGTTGTGGTGCTCACCGGTCGCGAACACGTCCAGGCCCACCTCCTCGGCCTTCTTGGCGATCTCGACCGTCGCCTTGATCCGCTCGTGCTCCGTGGGAGTACGCCCGGTGGTCGGGTCCGGCGTCACATCTCCGACGGTGAAGATGCCGATCTGCATGTCCGCTCACTGTCCTTCAGTCGATTGTCGCGTTAGTTGAATTCCGTACGACCGGGTCAACCGCGCGCACGTCACTGCTATTCCTGCCACCATCCTCGCGTGAAGCGAGTCCCGTGGTGGGTCCCCGTCCTCGTGATCCTGCTGACGGTCGGCCAGCTGGCCGTGGCCGAGTGGGTCCCCGGAATCGAGAGGTTCGCCGACAAGGCGTTCGGCGCGCGGCTGCTCGCCTATCCCCTCATGATGCTGGTCGCGCCGGCCATCTGGTGGTCGGCGGCCCGGCGGCGTACGCCGCGACCGGCCAGGATCTGGAGCACAGCACCGTACGGCGCGTTCACGCTGATCATGCTGCCGTTCCTCATCGACGTGACCGGCAACAGCCTCGACCTCTACGACTCCCTGGTGTGGTGGGACGACTTCAACCACTTCTTCAACTGGTTCCTGCTGCTCACCGGCGTCGGGCTGCTGATCTGCGGCTCGGTGCGCCCGCGGTGGGCGGTCGTGCTGCTGATCTGCGGACTGGGCGCGATCCTCGCGATCGGCTGGGAGCTCGGGGAGTGGTGGACGTTCATCCGGCACGGCACCGAGATCGAGACCGCCTACGAGGACACGCTCGGCGACGAGACGCTCGGCACCCTCGGAGCGCTGTGCGCGGGCCTCCTGGTGGCCTTCCGGGTCCCGCGTGAGGACACGGTTCGGTAACGGGCGTCGGTCCGCGACCGGTGACTTGCAGCCCGACCGTCAACTTCTTGCAGGAGATCGCAAGGCACTTGCACTGATCGCGAGCTAGATTGCCGCCCATGACGCGACGACTGGCCGAGGTGGCCGCCCGCGCGGGCGTGAGCGAGGCGACGGTCAGCCGGGTGCTGAACAGCAAGCCCGGGGTGTCCGAGGCGACGCGCGAGACCGTGCTGACCGCGCTCGACGTCCTCGGCTACGAGCGGCCGACCAAGCTGCGCGGTGAGCGGGCCCGCCTGGTCGGGCTGGTGCTCCCCGAGCTGTCGAACCCGATCTTCCCCGCGCTGGCGGAGGTGGTCGGCGCGCTGCTGTCGCAGAACGGCCTCACGCCCGTGCTGTGCACCCAGATCAACGAGGCGGGCGCCGAGGCGGGGTACGTCGACATGCTCCTCGAGCAGCAGCAGGTCGCCGGGATCATCTTCGCCGGTGGGCAGTACAGCCAGACCGAGGCCGACCATGCCCACTACGACCGCCTCGCCCGGCGCAAGCTGCCGGTCGTCCTCCTCAACGCCGGCATCGACCGGCTGCCGTTCCCGAGCGTGGTCTGCGACGACGCCAGCGCTGTCGAGCAGGCGCTGGAGCACCTGCAGGCGTTGGGGCACGAGCGCATCGGCCTGGTCCTCGGACCGCGCGACCACGAGCCGTCGATGCGCAAGCTCGCGGCCGCCCGCGCCATGCTCGACCTCCCCGACGACCTGGTCGGGCACAGCCAGTTCTCCCTGCAGAGCGGCCAGGCGACGGCGTCCACGCTGATCGGCCGGGGCGCGACCGCGCTGGTGTGCGCGAGCGACCCGCTCGCGCTGGGCGCGATCCGGGCGGTGCGCCGCGCTGGCCTGCGGGTGCCCGAGGACGTGTCCGTGGTCGGGTACGACGACTCCGCGTTCATGTCGTCGGTGGAGCCTCCGCTGACCACGGTCCGCCAGCCGATCGAGGCGATGGGCCGGGCCGCCGTGGCCGCCCTGCTCGCCCAGATCCGCGGCGAGGAGGCCCCCGCGGATGAGCTCCTCTTCGAGCCCGAGCTCGTGGTCCGCCGGTCCACCCGGCCTGCAAACGCGCCGTCTTCCGCTGCAAGATCTGAAAGTTAATTACTCACTGTCAGGTTCTTGCAGCGCCCTGCAAGCCCTTTTAGCGTTCCCGGCGCCGTCACCCACCGTGACGGCCACCACAACGGGAACGAGGCCTGCACAGCGTGAGCACCGACCAGCACGACCCCGCGCCGAGCGCCGACTGGTGGCGCAGCGCGGCGATCTACCAGGTGTACCCGCGCAGCTTCGCGGACGGGAACGCCGACGGGACCGGCGACCTCGCCGGCGTGCACTCCCGGCTCCCCTACCTGGCCGAGCTCGGCATCGACGCGCTCTGGTTCACGCCGTGGTACCCGTCCCCGATGGCCGACGGCGGCTACGACGTGGCCGACTACCGCGACATCGAGCCCGCGTTCGGCGACCTCGACCAGGCCGAGGTGCTGATCGCCGACGCGCTCGCGCTCGGCATCCGCACGATCATCGACGTCGTCCCCAACCACGTCTCCGACCGGCACCTGTGGTTCCAGGCGGCGCTGGCCGCCGGCCCCGGGTCACCCGAGCGTGAACGGTTCTGGTTCCGCGACGGCGGTGGCACCGACGGCGAGCTCGCCCCGAACGGCTGGATCTCGGAGTTCGGCGGCCCGGCCTGGTCCCGCGTGGTCGGTTCGGACGGCCCCGAGCAGTGGTACCTCCACCTGTTCTCGCCCGGGCAGCCCGACCTGAACTGGGGCCACCCCGAGGTCGTCGCCGAGCACGAGGACATCCTGCGGTTCTGGTTCGACCGCGGGGTCGCGGGCATCCGGATCGACTCCGCCGCGCTGCTCGCCAAGGACTCCGAGCTGCCCGAGGTCGACCCGTCCCACGATCCCGGTGAGCACCCGTACGTCGACCGGGAGGACCTCCAGGGCATCTACCGCGGCTGGCGCCGGATCGCCGAGTCGTACGGCGCCGACCGGGTGCTGATCGGCGAGATCTGGCTGCCGGACGCGGAGCGGTTCGCACGCTACCTGCGCCCGGGCGTCCTGCACTCGGCGTTCAACTTCGACTTCATGTCGTCCCCGTGGGACGCCAAGGCGCTGGACCAGTCGATCCGGCAGACGCTGGAGGTGCACGACCGGGTCGGCGCGCCGGCGACGTGGGTGCTGTCGAACCACGACGTGACCCGCCCCGCCACCCGGTACGGCCGCGAGGACACGGCGTTCGCCTTCGAGACCAAGCGGTTCGGCACGCCGACCGACCTCCCGCTCGGCACCCGGCGGGCGCGGGCAGCGGCTCTGCTCGCCATGGCGCTCCCGGGCGCCTACTACCTGTTCCAGGGCGAGGAGCTCGGGCTCCCGGAGGCGGACATCCCCGTCGAGCGCATCGACGACCCGATGCACGCCCGGTCCGGTGGTGTCGACCCCGGCCGCGACGGCTGTCGCGTGCCCTTCCCGTGGTCGGGGACGACACCGCCGTACGGCTTCAGCGACGTACCCGTCGAGACCTGGCTCCCCCAGCCCGGCGACTGGGCGGGCCTCACCGCCGCAGCCCAGTCCGATGACCCCGACTCGATGCTGGCGCTCTACCGCGCCGCGCTCCGGCTGCGCCACGAGCGCCCGGAGCTCGGCGACGGCGCCCTCGAGTGGCTCGACCTCGGCCCGGAGGTCATCGCCTTCCGCCGCGGCGGCTTCGTGCACGTCACCAACTTCTCGGACGGTCCGATCGACCTGCCGACTCCCGCGCAGACCTGGCTCGCCAGCGTGCCGGTGGAAGGAGGACGCCTGCCCGCCGATGCCAGCGCCTGGCTGCAGACCGACTGACCTCCAGGCACCCAGAACCGCAACACCACCAAGGAGCAACCATGAGGAACCACCGGCGGCGCGGACTCACCGCGCTGGCGACCATCGCATCCCTCGCCTCCGTCTCGGTGCTCGCGGCCGCGTGCGGCAGCGACGGCGACGACAGCGAGAGCGACGGCAAGGTGAAGATCACCGTCGAGGGCTGGAGGCCCGGCGACGAGCAGGGCACCATCGACGCTGTCAACAAGCTCGCCGACGAGTTCATGAAGGACAACCCGGACATCGTCGTGGAGCCGGTCGAGTGGGAGTGGAGCGCCGAGACGTTCTCCACCCAGCTCGCGGGCGACACGCTGCCGACGACGTTCCGCGTGCCGTTCACCGACACCAAGGGCCTCGCCGAGCGCCAGCAGATCGCCGACGTGACCGAGTACGTCAACGAGCTGCCGTACGCCGAGGAGTTCAACCCGAGCGTGCTCGCCGCCGCGACCGGCACCGACGGCAAGATCTACGGCCTGCCGACCGACGTGTACGGCGTCGGCCTGCACTACAACCGCGACCTGTTCGAGGAGGCCGGGCTGGACCCGGACGCGCCGCCGACCACGTGGGACGAGGTCCGCGAGGACGCCGACGCGATCGCGGAGGCCACCGGCCAGGCCGGCTACGTCCAGATGAGCGCCAACAACACCGGCGGCTGGATGCTGACCACGCTGACCTACACGCTCGGTGGCCGACTGCAGTCCGAGGACGGCACGACCGCCAGCGTCGACAACCCCGCCACCGCCGAGGGTCTCCAGATGCTGCACGACATGCGGTGGGAGGACGACTCGATGGGCAAGAACACGAACTTCGAGTGGGGCACGATCAACGAGGCGTTCGCGGCCGGCAAGATCGGCATGTACATGTCCGGCTCGGACGTCTACAACGCGCTGGTCACCACCAACCAGGTCGACCCGGACAGCTACGGGCTCGCCGTGCTGCCGCTGTCGGACAGCCCCGACGCCGGCGTCCTGGGCGGCGGCTCGGTGGCCGCGGTCAGCGCCAAGGCGTCGGACGAGGAGCAGTCCGCCGCCGTGCTCTGGAACGACTTCTACCGCGAGAAGAAGAACTACGACCCCGCGGCCGCCGAGGCGGACGCGAAGGTCCTGGCCGAGAGCGACCAGCCGATCGGCACCCCGACGCTGCCGATCTTCGACGAGCCGACCTGGCAGGGCGTGCAGGACGCGATCGCGCCGTACGTGAACGTCCCCCAGGACCAGATGTCGTCGTTCCGTGAGGGCATCTTCGACCAGAGCCTGGTCCCCGAGCCCGCCAGCCACACCCAGGAGCTGTACGCGATCCTCGACGCCGTCGTGCAGAAGGTGCTCACGGACGAGAACGCGGACATCGCCGCGCTGCTCGCCGACGCGCAGAGCCAGGCACAGGCGCTGCTCGACTCCTGACCGGTAGGGGCCGGCCGGCACTTCATCCTCGACGGTGCCGGCCGGTCCGTACCCCTGTGACCCGAAAGGTCTTCATGTCCTCGCTCCTCACCCGAGCGCGCGGATCGGCGAGCACCCTGGTGTTCCTGCTGCCGATGCTGCTGGTGTTCGGGCTGTTCTCGTGGTGGCCGATCGTCCGCTCGGTCATCATGAGCGTCCAGCAGACCAACCTGGTGACCGACCCGGAGTTCGTCGGCCTCGACAACTTCCGCGCGGTCCTCGAGGACCCCCTGCTCGCCACGGCCGTGCAGAACACCCTGTGGTTCGCGCTGCTGGCGCTCGTCTTCGGGTACCCGGTGCCGCTGATCCTCGCGGTGATCATGAGCGACGTACGGCGGGCCAAGGGCCTGTACTCGCTGCTCGCCTACCTGCCGGTCGTGATCCCGCCCGCGGTCGCCGTGCTGCTGTGGCGGTTCTTCTACGACGCCGAGCCGACCGGGGTCTTCAACTCGATCCTCGGGAAGGTCGGACTGGGGCCGGTGCCCTGGCTGGAGGATCCGGCCTGGGCGATGCCCTCCCTCGTCATCGAGGCGACGTGGGCAGCGGCCGGCGGCACCGTGATCATCTACCTCGCGGCGCTCGTGTCGGTGCCGCCCGAGCAGTACGACGCCGCGGAGGTCGACGGGGCCGGCGTACTCGGGAAGGTCTGGCACGTCACGCTCCCGCACCTGCGGGGGATCATGCTGATCACGCTGATCCTGCAGATCATCGGGACGGCGCAGGTCTTCCTCGAGCCGTACCTCTTCACCGACGGCGGACCGAACAACTCGACGCTGACCGTGCTCCTGCTGGTCTACCGCTACGCGTTCCAGAACACGACCGGCGGTGACTACGGCAAGGCGACCGCGCTCAGCCTGATGCTCGCCGTCGCGCTCGCGCTGCTGTCGCTCGTGTACTTCCGGCTGACCCGGCGGTGGTCGGAGTGAGCGCCGACGAGTCGCGCGGGATCACGTCGGAGTACGAGCGCGGCCGGCCGCTGTTCAAGATCGGGCGGACGCTGCTCAACGGCCTGGTCCTGCTCTTCCTCGTGCTCGTGTGCCTGGGCCCGATCCTCTGGCTGGCGAAGTCGGCGATCACGCCGACCCAGGACACGCTGCGCTACCCGCTCGAGCTCTGGCCGAACGGCGTCGACTGGGAGAACCTGCGCACCGCCTGGGTCGACATCGACCTCAAGCTCTACTTCTGGAACACGGTGATCATCGCGTTCGGCTCCTGGGCCGTGCAGATGCTGGTCGCCGTCACCGGCGGCTACGCGCTGTCCGTGCTGCAGCCGCGCTACGGCCGGGTCCTCTACGGGCTGGTGCTCGCCACGATGTTCGTCCCGGCGGTCGTGCTGCTGGTGCCGCTCTACCTGACCGTCCTCGACATGCCGTTCACGCACTGGAACCTCGTGAACACCTACTGGGGCGCGTTCCTCCCCGCCGGTGCCAGCGCCTTCAACATCGCGCTGGTGAAGCGGTTCTTCGACAACCTGCCGCGCGAGGTCATCCAGGCCGCGCGGGTCGACGGCTGCGGCGACTTCCGGCTGTTCTGGTACGTCGTGCTCCCGATGTCCCGACCGGTCCTCGGCGTGGTCTCGGTGTTCGCCGTGCTCGCCGCCTGGAAGGACTTCATCTGGCCGCTCGTCGTGCTCCCCGACCCCGCGAAGCAGCCGCTCTCGGTGCGACTCCCCCGGCTCGCCGGCGTCACCGAGCTCGACGTGATGATGGCCGCGCTGCTGATCTCCTGCGCGCTGCCGATCGCGTTCTTCCTGGTGTTCCAGCGGCTCTTCCTGCGCGGCGGGCTGGACGGCGCGGTCAAGGGCTGACGGGTGCGGAATGGTCACCAACCGCAGGTGGGAGCGCTCCAGATCTGCGGTTGGTGACCATTCCCCGCGATCGCCGGGCGCCGGGCTAGCGTGGCGGCATGCGCCGCGGACTCGGGATCCTGCTGATCGTGGCGACGCTCGCGGCCACCGGGTGCGACGACGACGAGGTCCCGATCACGCCGCAGGCACTGGCGTACGTCGCGGCCGACCACGCCGGGACACCGGCCTCCGCCAGCGCCGAGAGCCTCGACTGGTTCGACGCCTTCGAGGACCCGGTGATCGCCGACCTGCGCTACGGGCCCGAGAAGAACGACCCGGGTGACTCGCTGACCATCACCCTGGGCACGCTCGACGCGGAGACGGAGCTCGTCGACTGCGACACCACCGAGGGTTGGTACACCCACCACTGCGTGGAGACCGACGACGGCACCCTCCGCTGGAACACCGACGACCCGGAGGAGGATCCAGGTGCCGTCTTCGCGCTCGTCCCGAAGAGTGACGGGCAGATCGTGATGGTGGCGTTCGCCGGACCTCGGCTCACCCAGGATCCTCGGGACGTCGACCTGCCGGTGAGCGTGGAGACGCTGTTCGACATCGCCAACGACGACCGCATCGACGTCACGACCACCCAGGACGTCGTCGACGCCGGCGCGGAGCTCGACTACTGGACCGACGGCATCGAGCTCCGGTCTGCGCTCCGGGTCACCGGGCTCGACCGCCCGGCCCGCAAGGAGATCGCGATGCGGCTCGTCTCGAGTGCGGAGAACTCCACACTGAGGTGGCGACGGCAGTACACCTACCTCGAGGACATCGGCGACGGCCGCGGTTACACCGGAGGGATCATCGGCTTCTGCTCCGGCACCGGCGACCTGCTCGTCGTCGTACGCCGCTACACCGACGCACAGCCCGGCAACCCGCTGGCGAGGTTCATCCCCGCGCTCGAGCGCGTGAACGGCACCGACTCCCACGAGGGACTCGGCCGGCCGTTCGTCCGCGCCTGGCACCGTGCCGCCCACGACCCGGCATTCCGACGGGTGCAGGATGCCGAGCGGGACCGGGTCTACTTCGACCCCGCCGTACGCCGGGCGAAGCAGGACGGACTGCGCGCGCTCGGACAGTTCGTCTACTACGACGCGGTGGTCATGCACGGACCCGGCGGTGACGCGTCGAGCTTCGGCGGGATCCGCCGCGCCGCGTTGCGGCACGCCCGCACGCCGGCCGAGGGTGGCTCGGAGGGTGCCTACCTCGACGCGTTCCTCGACGCTCGCACTCGCGTGATGAAGCAGGAGTCCGCGCACGAGGACACCTCACGGATCGACACGGCGCAGCGCCGGTTCCTCCGTGAGCGGAACTTCGGTCTCCGGCCACCGCTCACCTGGCACGTGTACGGCGATCGGTTCCACATCAGTCGGGAACCGCGGTGACCACCACGTTGCTGAGGTAGCGGGTGCCGTCCCAGTCCTCGCAGGTGATCAGCACCAACCGCCCCGGCGAGTCCTGGCTGAACAGCCGTGTGGCGTCGTCGGCGATCCGGCCCTTCGAGTAGACCCGCACCCGGTCGACCGTGTACCGCACGGTTCCCCGATCGGTGCGCACCACGACCTCGTCGCCGGCCTCCAGCTCCTCGAGGTCGTCCAGCGCACCACCACCGGTGTGCACCGTGTGGCCGGCGATCAGCGCGCTGCCCTCGCGGGCTCCTGGCTTGGCGCCGTCGGCCCACCAACCAAGCCGGTCGGGGTCCGCCGGCGGGACGAGCGTCCGGTCCGGTGCCGTGACGGGCATGACGGGTGCGCTCACGCCGAGCGCCGGGATCAGGACCCGGCGCGGGGCGCCGGGCTCCGGCGCGGCACGCACCGGCAGCGCCGTCGTACCGACCGGAGGTGGGGTCGTCGCCCGCGCACCGGGGTCGGCGGTGACCGACACGGCGTCGCCGTGCGTCAGCCACACCACCGCTCCCGCGGCCGCCAGCAGTGAGCCGGCGGCCGCGAGCGCGAGCGATCGTGCGTCAGGCACCGTTCCGCGCGCGGCGAGCGACGGCCGCGGCCAGGAGGACGAGTCCGCCGGCGATCGCGGCGAGCGGCACCGGCGAGCGCACCCACTCCGGCAGCACCTCGGAGCCCTCGCCCGCGTCGACCGCGGTCGGGACCGGGGCGTCGCTGTCGGCGCGCTCGTCGGAAGTCGAGGCGGTCGAGTCGTCCACCCCGTTCGTCACGGACAGGGTGTGGCTGCTCGCGCCCTGGTCGGTGGTCTGCGCCGGCGGCTCACCCGCGTGCGTGGTGGCACTCGGCGTCTTCACGTCCGGCGCCTCCTCGACCGGGACGTCGGCGCACGGCTCGACCCAGAAGACCTTGGACTTCGTGTCGTTGCCGAGCGAGCGCGGCGTCGCGACGGTGAGCTTCACGTGGAAGCCCTGCTTCGGGTGAGGGTCCCCGGTGAACGTGAGGGTGTAGGCCTGGCGGCCGTCGAGGTCGGTGCCGCCGGACGCCGCATCGCCGCCGACGAAGACCGTCGCCGGAGCGGTGCCACCGATGGTCACGTCGGACGTCGGCGCCTGCGGCGCGAAGTCGACCGTCGACACCACGTCGTCGCCCGCGTCGAAGCCGAACCACTCCACGACCACCGTGCAGCCCGGGTGCGGGTTGTTGCTCGGGTGGCCGACCGCGTCGCCCGGCGCCGCGATCTTCACGGTGCCGTTGTTGCCCGGCGGGTCGGCGTGGTCGCCCTGGTTGCCGTTGCCGTTGCCGTTGCTGCCGTTCCCGTTGTTCCCGTTGTTCCCGTTGTTCCCGTTGTTGCCGTGGCCGGCCTGCTGGCCGGGCGCGTGGGCGTGACCGTGGGCGTGGCCGTTCCCCTTGCCCTTGTCGCCCTTCGGACCCTTGTCCTGGCTCTTGTCACCGTGCTTGTCACCGTGCTGGTCACCGTGCTTGACCTGGCCGCTGTGCTTGCCGTTGTCCCCCTGGTGCGGGACGCTGCCGGGGTCGGCTGCGGCCACGCTCACCAGAGCTCCGCAGGACAGTGATGCCAGGGTTGCCGCCGAGGCCATCGCCAGGCCGTACCGCGTTCGAGACATGCTCAACACACTCCGTTCGTGGTCATGGTTTCCGAGTGACCGACGTCCGTCCCCACATCCGTCGCGCACCGTGCTGATGGAGGCTCTGTGCCCCGTCAAGACGCGCGCTCACATCGGTCTGGACCAGTGGGAGGTCACACGTAACCCGGCGACCACCGGGTCGTTGGACTTCGTCTCGGTCGTCAGGGCAGCGCGGGCGGTTCGAGCCCGACCGACACGATCGGCCGGCTGTCGGCCTCCTCGCGCACCACGCGCTGCACGATCCGGGCGATCACCGCGTCGACGGCAGAGACCTCGTCCGGCGCGATCCCGGGCAGCTCCCCGATGATCCACGCGCGGAACGCCTCCACCAGCCGGGCCATCTGCTCGTCGCCGGCGCCGGTCATCCGCAGGTCGTCGGGCGAGCCGCCGATGAGGCCGCGCTCGAGCAGCTCGTCGAACGCCGGCTGCAGCAGGACCGCGGGCACGGCGCGGGCGCGCGCGACGTCGTGCACGGACGCGGTGCGCCCGGCCTCGGTGAGGCCGTGCACCTGGACCAGCGCCCAGACCCGACCCTCGTCCATGCCGAGGTCGGCGCGCTCGAGCATCTCCTGCACACCCTCGCGGCCACGGGCGTAGAGCACGTTGGCCACCCGCTGGGCGATCCGCTCCTCGGCGTCGCGCGCCTCCGGGAGACCGAAGCCCTCGCCGAGGTCCGCGGCACTCGGCTGCAGGTCGTCGCTCAACCTCACCTGCGGCAGCGCGATCGCCAGCGCGAGCGCGACCAGCGCCACCGGCGCCGCCCAGAGGAACACCTGCGAGAGGGCGGCGGCGTAGGCGTCGAGGATCGGCGCGATCAGCAGCTCGTCCAGCTGGTGCAGCGCCGACGGCGTCGCGAGGTCGGCCGGCGTGACGCCGGGTGCGCGCGCCAGGGCGCCCGGCAGCTCGTCCTCGAGGAAGTTGGCGTACAGCGATCCGAACACGGCCGCGCCGAACGCGCTGCCCAGGGTGCGCATGAAGGTCACCCCGGAGGTGGCGACGCCGAGCTGGGTGTAGGGCACGGAGTTCTGCACGATGATCGTGAGCACCTGCATGCACATCCCGATGCCGAGCCCGAGCACGAACATCGAGAGCGACGAGACGCCGACCGAGGTGGACGCGTCCATCCGCGAGAGCAGGTAGAGGCCGACGGCCATCAGGATCGAGCCGGCCACCGGGAACATCTTGTAGCGGCCGGTGCGGCTCACCACGATCCCGGAGCTGATGGACGTCAGCAGCAGCCCGAGGACCAGCGGCAGCATCCGCAGGCCCGACTCGGTCGCGCTGACGCCGTCGACGTACTGCAGGAAGGTCGGCAGGAACGTCATCGCCCCGAGCATCGTGAACCCGACGACGAAGCTCAGCGCGGCGCACAGCGAGAACACCCGCTTGCGGAAGAGCCCCATCGGCAGGATCGGGTCCGTGGCGCGCAGCTCGACCAGGACGAACGCCGCCATGCCGACGGCACCGAGGACGAAGAGCCCGATGATCTGCGACGAGCCCCAGTCGTACGTCGTACCGCCCCAGCTGGTCGCCAGGATCAGGGCCGCCGAACCGATCCCGACGGTGGCGATCCCGAGCCAGTCGATGCTCGCCCGGTGGTGGGCCTTGGTCCCGGGGATGGTCCGCTGCGCCAGCACGACCACGACGAGGGCGAGTGGCACGTTGATGTAGAACGCCCACCGCCAGGACAGCTGGTCGGTGAAGAAGCCGCCGAGGAGCGGGCCGAGGACCGTGGTCACTCCGAAGACCGCGCCCAGTGAGCCTTGGTACTTGCCGCGGTCGCGCAGCGGGATGACGTCGGCGATCAGCGCGGTGGCGGTGACCACCAGGCCGCCGGCCCCGAGGCCCTGCACCGCCCGCGCCGCGATCAGCCACGACATCCCCTGCGCCGCGCCGCACAGCGCCGAGCCGAGGATGAAGACGGTGACGCTGGTCTGGAAGACCAGCTTGCGGCCGAACTGGTCGCCGAGCTTCCCGACCACGGCCGACGAGATCGTCTGCGCGAGCAGGTACGACGTCACCACCCACGAGACGTGGTTGCCCCCGCCGAGGTCCCCGACGATGGTCGGCAACGCCGTCGAGACGATGGTGCCGTCGAGCGCCGCGAGCAGCATGCCGAGGGCGATCGTCCCGAACGCGAGGTTGCGCGCCCGCCCGTAGATGATCTGGGACGAGCGTGAGGTCTCCGGCGCCGCCGTCGTCGGCATCGCTTCACCCTAGGGGCGCCCCGCATGTGGCGTCGAGGCGCGGAACGTGAGCACCTGTCCGGTGCGCTCACCACCGCCGTGCTGCCAGTCGAGGTGCTCCCAGTCGGTCGCCACGATGTACAGCGTGCGGCCGTCCGGCCCGCCGAGCATGCAGGCGAAGCAGCCACGGTCGACCTCGACGGTCTCCAGCACCTCGCCGCCCTCGGCTACCCGGCGGCAGTGCCGGTTCGGGACGTCGGCGTACCAGATCGCGCCGTCCGCATCGAGGCAGATCCCGTCCGGCGCTGCGCCCTCGCCGAGGTCGGCCCAGACCCGACGGTCGGCCAGGGAGCCGTCAGTACCGATCGTGAACGCGGTCAGCCGCTGCGCGTGCGACTCGGCCACGATCAGCGTCGCCCCGTCGGGCGTCACCGCCATCCCGTTCGGGAACCACAGGTCGTCGGCCACCTGGCGCGTCTCGCCGTCGGGCGTGACGAGCGCAGCGATCCCGGGCCGTGGCTCCTCGCCGGGCATCGAGCCGGGCATGTTCACGTAGACCCGACCGGCGGGGTCGACCACGATCTCGTTCCACGGCCGGCCGGTGCCGCCGTACGGCGCGAGGTCCGACCCGGCCACCACGCCGGCGTCGGTCGTGTAGACCTCGCGGCCGTCGGGCAGCCAGTCCACCGAGAACGGCAGCCCCTCGAGCCGGCGTACGACGGTGGCACGGCCCTTGTCGTCGATCGTGAGGACCTCGCCGGCCAGCCAGTCGCACACCCAGAGCGCGCCGTCGTGCCAGCGCGGCGACTCCCCCATGGCGAGGCCGTCGTAAAGCACGTGTGTCGTCATGACGGGATGGACCAGACTGACGACGGCAACTCATCGAAAGGCTTCGCAGTAGAGATCCAGGGGTCCGTCGCCGCTCGTTTCGCGGCTGTCCGGGACGTGTTCGCGGAGGTGCTCGCCGAGCAGCCCGGCACCGGCGCGTCGTTCGCGGTCTGGCATGACGGCGAGTGGCTCGTCGACCTGTGGGGCGGGTACGCCGACGCGGCGCACACGCGGCCGTGGGCGTCGGACACGCTGGTGATGCCGTACTCGGTGACCAAGCCGATCGCCGCGCTGCCCGTGCTCACGCTCGTCGACCGCGGGCTGGTCGGCCTCGACGACCCGCTGCAGCAGTACTGGTCCGACCTCCTCGCCGAGACGACGGTGCGTGAGGCGCTGTCGCACCGGTCCGGCCTGGTCGCGCTCGACGAGGAGGCGCCGACCGAGGCGTTCTACGACTGGGACCTGATGTGCTCGCTGCTCGCGGCGCAGCGGCCGTCGTGGGAGCCGGGGACGGCCCAGGGCGAGTCGGCGCTGTTCTACGGCCACCCCCTCGGCCAGGTCGTGCGCGCGGTCGACGGCCGCACGCTCGGCCAGTTCCTCCGCGAGGAGGTCTGCGCCCCGCACGGCATCGACTTCCACATCGGGCTCGGTGACGGCGAGCTCGGCCGGGTCGCGGAGCTGACCGGGTTCGGCGACGAGTTCTGGGCCTCGCAGGAGGGCTATCCCGAGCTCTACTACCCCGCGATCGCCAACCCACCCGGCGCTCGCGACCCGCAGGTCGTGAACGGCGAGCGGTGGCGCCGCGCCGAGGTCCCGGCCGTCAACGGCCACGGCACCGCCCGCGCGGTCGCCGAGCTCTACGTCGCGCTGTCGCAGGGACGGCTGCTGAGCCCGGCGCTGATGACGGAGCTGACCCGCAGCTCCGGCGTCGGACCGGACCTGGTGGTCGGCGGTGGTGACCGCGAGTGGGGACTCGGCGTCGCGCTCGACCCCGACGGCTACGGCATGGGCGGCACCGGCGGCAGCTTCGGGTGGTGGAGCGAGCCCGGCCAGTACGCCGTCGCCTTCCTCACCGGCTACGTCGGCACGTTCGACCGGGGCGACCGCCTCGAGAACGCCGTGCGCGAGGTGCTCGGCCTGCCGCTGCTCTGAGGGGATACTCCCTGACGTTTCCGGGGTCCCCCAGCCCGATCCAGGCCCGAAACGTCAGGGACTACCCCTGACGGCGCTCGTGGAGGCGCTGCTGGGCCGCGTCCAGGTAGGCCAGGCACGGCGCCTCGGCACCGGGGTGCCGCTCGGTGAGGTGGAAGGTCCAGCGGTCCATCGCGGCCAGGTAGCCGTTGTCCTCGCCGGCGCGGTACGTCGACCACTTCCGGTGCCCCTTGGCGGTGCACTCGGTGCAGGTGACCTTGTAGACGAACTGCTGCGCGTCGCCGACGTCGATCTTCACCGTCGCCAGCGCTCCCGCCTCGACGGCGGCCTTCCGCTCCCGAGCTGATCTGCTGGCCACCATGACGGACGAGCCTAGGGCAGCGGCGCCTTCAGCGACGCGCGGGCGGCGTACCGCTCCCCCGCCACGTCGACCTCGAAGCCGCCGCCCGCCAGCCACTCGCCGGTGACCGGGCCGTCGTGACGGAGGTAGGCGAGCGCCACGCACGAGCCGACGGTCGCGCCCCAGGCGGCGCTGGTCACCTGGCCGACGGGCGAGCCGCCGCGCAGCACCAGCTCGCCGCCCCAGAGCATCGGCTCGGGTGACTCGACCACCAGCGAGACCAGCCGCCTTCGAGGCCCGCCGGCCCGCAGCGCCTCCCGGTGCGCGGCCAACGCCTGCTTGCCGAGGAAGTCCTTGTCGCCGTCGAGGGCGGTCGCGAACACCAGGCCCGCCTCGACCGGCCCGTAGTCGGGCGTCAGCTCGCGCCCGAACGCCCGGTAGCCCTTCTCGAGGCGCAGCGACTCGATCGCGTAGTAGCCGGCGTCGGTCCCGTCGAGCGCGTCGTAGACCGTCCCGGCGCCGGCCACCGGGATCATCAGCTCCCAGCCGAGCTCCCCGACGTACGTCATCCGGGTGGCGCGCAGCCGCACGCCCGCGACCGACACCTCGCGCGACGTCGCGAACGGGAAGTCCTCCCAGTCGTCCGGTGACAACGTCGCCAGCACCGACCTGGAGCTGGGACCCATCACACCGATCACGGCGTGCTCCTCCGTGACGTCCCGAGCGGGTACGCCGTGGCGGGCCAGCCAGTCGAGGTCGCGGACCGTCGTCGCCGAGCTGGAGACGAGCAGGAACGAGTCGGCGCCCGTGCGGGTGACCGTCAGGTCGGCCTCGTACGTGCCGCGCGAGTTCAGGAACGGCGTGTAGACGCAGCTGCCGACCTCGACGTCGACGTCGGCCGCGCACACCCACTGCAGGCCCTCGAGGGCCGTCGGGCCTGCGACGACGTACTTCGAGAACGACGTCTGGTCGAAGAGCGCGACGTCCGTGCGGCAGGCGACCTGCTCGGAGGCCGACCACGGCAGCCACGACGGCTTGCCCCACGAGTACTCGAGCGAGCGGCCGAAGACGTTCGGCCGCTCCCAGCCCATCCGTGCCCCGAAGATCGCTCCGTTGGACTCGAGCCGCGTGTGCAGCGGCGAGGTGCGCTGGGGACGGGCCGACTCCATCTCCCGGTTGGGCCACGGCACGGCGTAGTGCAGGCCGAGCACCTCCGCGACGCGCGACCGCAGCCACCGGTTGTCGCCGTGGAACGGCGCGAACCGGCGTACGTCGACGCCGACCAGGTCGTCCTGTGGCTCGCCCGCGACGATCCACTCCGCCAACGCGCGCCCGGCACCGCCGGCCGACGCGATGCCGACCGAGTTGAAGCCGGCGCCGACGAAGAAGCCCGCGAGCTCGGGCGCCTCGCCGAGCAGGAACTGGTTGTCGGGCGTGAACGACTCCGGGCCGTTGTAGAACTTCCGGATCCCGGTCTCCTCCAGGGCCGGGATCCGCAGCAGCGCCTCGTCCATCAGCACCGAGAAGTGGTCCCAGTCCTCCTCGAGGAGCTGGAACTCGAAGGGGTACGGCAGGTCGTCGGGCGAGCGCCAGGGCTTCGCCTCGGGCTCGAAGCCGCCGACCACCAGGCCGCCGACCTCCTCCTTGAAGTACGTCCAACCGTCCGGGTCCCGCATGATCGGCAGGTCCGGGTGGGTCCCCGGGACCTGCTCGGTCACGACGTAGAAGTGCTCGGCCGAGTGCAGCGGCACGGTCACGCCGACCAGGTCCCCGAGGGCCTTGGCCCACTGGCCGGCGCAGTTCACGACGACCTCGGCCTCGACGTGGCCGTGGTCGGTGTCGACACCGGTGACCCGGCCCTCGGCGGTCGTGAACCCGGTGACCCGCACCCGTTCCGCGATCAGCGCACCGCGCTGCCGCGCGCCCTTGGCCAGCGACTGGGTGAGGTCGGTCGGGTTGACCTTGCCGTCACCCGGCAGCCAGATCGCACCGAGCAGGTCGTCGACCCGCATCGGTGGCCAGAGCTCCTGCGCCCGCTCGGGCGAGACCAGCTCGCAGGGCAGGTCGTAGGCGACCGCGTTCGCGGCGGTACGACGCAGCTGCACCATCCGCTCCTCGGTGCGGGCGACCACGACGCCGCCGACGTTGCGGTACCCGGTCGACAGACCGGTCTCGGCCTCCAGCGACTCGTACAGCTCGGCGGAGTACTGCACCAGGCGGGTGCCGCTCTCCGACGCCCGCAGCGGGCCGACCAGCCCGGCCGCGTGCCAGGTGGTGCCGCACGACAGGGCGCCCTGCTCCAGCAGCAGCACGTCGGTCCACCCCAGCTTGGTCAGGTGGTAGGCGACCGACGTACCGATGACGCCGCCGCCGACGATCACGACCCGGGCGCGCGAGGGAAGCTCAACCACCGTTGCTCACGTCCTCCAGCAGCCGGGTGAACGACGGGCTCCCGAACCGGGCCGCCGCCTTCTCGTAGCGCTCCATGCCCCACTCGGTGAAGTCGTACTCGATCGGGCTGGCGGCGGCCTGGATGAAGCCCCAGAGCGACCAGCCGTACTCGCTGCACAGCGCCTGCAGCCGGACCCGCGCGAGGTCGGCTCGGCTCGGCGCGCCGAAGTACGCCTCGACGTAGGCGTCGACCTGCTCCTCGGAGAAGTTGCACTCGGTGGTCGTGTTGCCGAGCTCGAAGCACGGGTCGTTGTTGCCGGAGTACTCGTAGTCGATCAGCCGCGCCCGCTCGCCGTCGTCGATGAAGTTCGCGGCGAGCAGGTCGTTGTTGCACGGCACCGTCGGGCGCGGTGCCGCGTGCAACGCGCGGCGTACGTCGGCCCAGGCGTCGGCGTGGTCGTCGTACCCGGGAGGCAGCCAGTAGCCCTGCTCCCGCACGGTGCGGAGGTACGCCGCCTGCCGCGCGAACATGTCGAAGTCGTTGACGAACCTCGGCCCGACGTGGAGGAGGCGCGTCGCGACGGCGGCACGCTCCAGCACTCCCGCGTCGGCGAAGTCCGCGTCCTCCAGGGATCGACCCTGGAGGAAGGCGATCACCAGCAACGAGTCCTCGGGCCGGTACTCCAGCACTGCGGCACCGACGCCGGCATCAGCAGCCAGTGCCGTGTTGGCGGCCTCGGCGTCGCGGTCGATGCCCAGCAGGGTCGCGTCGCCGAGAGCCCAGCGGACCACCAGGTCGAGCCCGTCGTCGGTGACCACGTGGAAGTTGCGGTTGGTGAGCCCGCCGGGCAGGTCCGCGACGCGCCAGGACCGCCCCGCCAGGCAGGCGAGGCGGTCCAGGGCAGGAGTGTCGGTCAAGCGGTCAGTCGTCGAACGCCTCGACCACGGCCTGGTCGATCGTCTTCACCGGTCCCTTGAACCACGTCCGCGCCGAGGCGAACCACCAGATCACGAGGAGCAGGAGCACCCCGAAGACCATGATCGGCGCGTAGTTGACGGCCGCCCAGTCGAACTCGTCGCGCCACGGAGCGCCGAACGGTGACGTCGGGAGCATCAGCATGAACCCGACCACCACGATCTCGATGACCGCGATCAGGTTCATCCACTTGTACTTCTTGCCGTTGTTCCAGCTGCCCACCTCGAACGCGTCACCGGCCCGCCACCGCAGGTAGATCGGGATCGCGAAGGAGAAGTACAGGCCGATGACCGACACCGAGGTGACCGCGTAGAACGCCGTCGGGATGCCGTTGACCGACTTCAGGGCCGGCAGCGTGATGAGCGCACCGAGCAGCGCGGCGAAGATGACGGCGTTGGCGGGCGTCCGCTGGGCATTGACCTTCGACCACAGCGCGGAGCCGGG
Source organism: Nocardioides sp. SR21 (assembly GCF_022761125.1). Lineage (GTDB taxonomy): Bacteria > Actinomycetota > Actinomycetes > Propionibacteriales > Nocardioidaceae > Nocardioides. The sequence continues at coordinate 312,706 of NZ_JAKWJR010000003.1, forward strand.
CACCGCGCGGTCGCGGCTGAAGGCGAACATCATCCGCGAGGTCGAGGTCAGGCACGCCGTCGCGCAGAAGAGCTGGGCGGACGACGAGATGAACAGCAGGAACCCGGCCCAGTTCGACCCCAGCGCGGCGTCGAAGATGTAGGCCACACCGCCGGCGGGGATGTTCGCGTAGTCCGGTGCTCCGTCGACCTCGGGGATGGCGAACGTGACCGCGAGCAGCAGGATGTAGCCGCCGACCGCCGAGTAGAAGATCGACTGCCAGATGCCCCGTGCCGCCGACTTGGCCGCACCCTGCGTCTCCTCGGACAGGTGCACCGAGGCGTCGAACCCGGTGATCGTGTACTGCGTGAGGATGAACCCGAACGGGATGATCACGAAGAAGTACACGAACCCGCTCGTGGAGCCGCCGTCCCACCCGGAGAGGTTCACCCGGTCGGTGAAGACCTGCGACACGCTCAGGTGGTTGTCCGGGACGAAGATCAGCACGCCGACGAGGACGGCAGCTCCGACCACGTGCCACCACACCGACACGTTGTTGATCAGGGCGAGCAGGTGGCTGGAGAAGATGTTGATCAGCGTGATCAGAGCCAGGATCACCAGGAACGTCAGGAAGACGGCGTTCAGCGAGAACTCGTCCATCCAGCCCCACGCCAGGAACGTCAGGTTGAAGAACGTCGCGCACCCGTAGGCGACCGACGCGGTGACGGCGATCAGGCCGATCAGGTTCAGCCAGCCGGTGAAGAACCCCGCTGCCGGGCCGCCCAGCTTCGACGACCAGTAGTAGATGCCGCCGGAGGTCGGCATCGCGGAGACCAGCTCCGACATCGTGAAGCCGATGATCAAGATGAAGATCGAGATGATCGGCCAGGACCACGAGATCGAGACCGGGCCGCCGTTCGCGATGCCTGCGCCGTACGTCGTCAGACAGCCGGCCAGGATCGAGATGATCGAGAACGAGATCGCGAAGTTCGAGAACCCGGACCAGGTCCGGGAGAGCTCCTGCTTGTACCCGAGTTTCGCCAGATGCTGCTCGTCCGCGCTGAGATGAGCCTCGACGGGCTCGTGTGCTTCGGGCATGCCTCACACCTTCCGGGGGCGATCGTGCGAATGTGAACCGGACGCTAGACCCGCCCTGCCGGGCTGTAAATACTCGCTGACAAAAATGGTATGAACTCAGACCATTGAGCGATTGACACCTGGTCGGTCGCGTCCGAAGGATGGGCCCGTGACCGCTTCCCCCGACCACCGTCTCCCGGAGGCGGTCCTGCGACCGGTGCGCGGTCACCATGCGTTCGAGGCGTGCGTGGAGCAGCTGGCGACCGCGATCCGGCTCGGCGTCTACCCGCTCGGCACCACGCTTCCCGCCGAGCGCGACCTCGCGGTCATGCTGGGCGTGTCCAGGCCCACCCTGCGCGAGGCCATCGCCGCACTGCGCGAGGCCGGGCTGGTCGAGACGACCCGGGGCCGCAACGGCGGGACCGTCGTCACGCTCAAGCCCAGGTCGCCGTCCGCCCGGGCCGCGGCGCGGATCTCCGCGGAGAAGCGGGCCGCGTGGCTCGATGCGCTGGAGTTCCGCCGGATCGTCGAGCCGGGTGCGGCGTACCTCGCCGCCGCCGCGACGCTCGACGACGACGATCGCGAGCACCTGGTTGCGGCGCACGCCGAGGTGGCGGCCGCGCGCAAGCCGGCCGAGCACCGCCAGGCCGACTCGCGGTTCCACCTCACGGTCGCGTCGCTCACCGGCTCGGCGCGCACCGTCGAGGCCGTGACGTCGGTGCAGGCCACGCTGCACGAGATGCTGCTGGCGATCCCGGTGCTCGGCGCCAACATCGCCCACTCCGACCGCCAGCACGCTGCCCTGGTGAAGGCGATCCTCGCCGGACAGTCCGCGAAGGCCCGATCGGTCATGGAAGAACACTGCGACGACACGGCCGCGCTGCTGCGCGGCCTGCTGGGATAGGAGAACGCGTGAGCGAGCTGCGCAACAACCGCCACCTGACCATGGAGCGCCTTCTCGACCTGATCGGGACGGCGAAGGTCGACACGGTCGTCGTCGCGTTCACCGACATGCAGGGCCGCCTGCAGGGCAAGCGCCTGCACGGCCAGTACTTCAAGGACGTGGTCGTTCCGCACGGCACCGAGGGCTGCAACTACCTGCTCGCCGTCGACGTCGACATGAACACCGTCGACGGCTACTCGATCTCCTCCTGGGAGCAGGGGTACGGCGACATGGAGTTCGTGCTCGACGAGCGCACGATCCGGCTGCTCGCCCACCTGCCGGCCACGGCGATGGTCCAGTGCGACCTGGTCTGGCCTCCCGACGATTCAGGGCAGCACTCCCCCGTGATCCAGTCGCCGCGCACGATCCTGAACCAGCAGCTCGACCGTGTGGCAGCGCACGGCTGGGAGGCGCTGGCCGGCACCGAGCTCGAGTTCATCGCGTTCGACACGACGTACGAGGCCGCGCACGACGCGGGCTACCGCGACCTGCGCCCGGTCAACCAGTACAACGTGGACTACTCGATCCTCGGGACCTCGCGGGTCGAACCGTTGCTGCGCGAGATCCGCAACACGATGTACGCCGCCGGTCTCGACGTCGAGGGCGCCAAGGGCGAGTGCAACTTCGGCCAGCACGAGGTGGGCTTCCTGTACGCCGACGCGCTCACGACCGCCGACAACCACGTGGTCTACAAGACCGCCGCCAAGGAGATCGCGGCCCAGCAGGGCAAGGCGATCACCTTCATGGCGAAGTACAACCAGCGCGAGGGCAGCTCGTGCCACATCCACCTGTCACTGCGGGGGCAGGACGGCGACCTGGTGTTCTGGAAGGACGGCGCCCGTACGCCGCTCTACGACCAGTTCGTGGCCGGGGTCCTGGCGACGGTCGCGGACTTCACGCTGCTGTACGCGCCGAACATCAACTCCTACAAGCGGTTCGCGGACGGCTCGTTCGCCCCGACGACGATCGCCTGGGGCCTCGACAACCGCACCTGTGCGGTCCGCCTGGTCGGGCACGGCGCAGGCGCCCGGATGGAGAACCGGATCCCGGGCGCGGACGTGAACCCCTACCTCGCGCTGGCGGCCATGCTGGCCGGCGGTCTCCACGGGATCGAGAACGAGCTGGAGCTGGAGCCCGCGCTCGAGGGCAACGCCTACACGTCCGGCCGGCCGAAGGTCCCGAGCACGATGGCGGCGGCCCGGGAGGCCTTCTCCTCGTCGGCGGTCGCCCGGGCGACCCTGGGCGACGAGGTCGTCGACCACTACGCGAACATGGCCGACGTCGAGCTGGCGGCGTACAACGCCGCCGTGACCGACTGGGAGCTCCACCGCGGATTCGAGAGGCTGTAAGTGACCGAGGTATTCACCGTCATCAACCCGGCCACTGCGCGAGCGGTCGCCGAGGTGCCGGAGGCCGGGCTGGCCGAGGCGGACGCCGCCATCGAGGCAGCGGCCGCGGCGTTCCCCGCCTGGAAGGCGATGCCGCCGGGTGAGCGGGCCGCGCTGCTGCGGCGGTTCGCCGCCGTCGTCGACGCGCACGTCGACGAGCTCGCCGAGCTCGAGGTGCGCAACGCCGGCCACACCTGGGGCAACGCGCGCTGGGAGGCCGGCAACGTGCGCGACTGCCTGAACTACTACGCGGGCGCGCCGGAGCGGCTCTTCGGCCGCCAGATCCCGGTCGCCGGCGGCCTGGACGTCACGTTCTACGAGCCGCTCGGCGTGGTCGGCATCATCGTGCCCTGGAACTTCCCGATGCCGATCGCCGGCTGGGGCTTCGCGCCCGCGCTGGCGGCGGGCAACACCGTCGTGCTGAAGCCGGCCGAGCTGACGCCGCTCACCGCGATCCGGCTCGGAGAGCTGGCCATCGATGCGGGCCTGCCCGAGCACGTGCTCACCGTGATCCCCGGCAAGGGCTCGGTCGTCGGCGAGCGGTTCGTGACACACCCGCTGGTGCGCAAGGTCTGCTTCACCGGCTCGACCGAGGTCGGCAAGCGGATCATGCGCGGCTGCGCCGACCAGGTGAAGCGGGTGACCCTCGAGCTCGGCGGCAAGAGCGCGAACATCGTGTTCGCGGACGCCGACATCGCTGCCGCGGCCGCGAGCGCGCCGTACGCCGTCTTCGACAACGCCGGCCAGGACTGCTGTGCCCGCTCGCGGATCCTGGTCGAGCGATCGGCGTACGACGAGTTCGTGTCGAGGCTCGAGCCCGCGGTCGCCGGCGTGAAGGTGCTCGACCCGAGCGACGAGTCGTCCGAGATGGGCCCGCTCATCTCCGCGCAGCAGAAGGCCAGCGTGACGGCGTACCTCGACGAGGTCGAGGTGGCGTTCGCCGGATCGACGCCCGGTGGTGACGGCTTCTGGGTGCCGCCGTCGGTGGTCACCGTCGAGGACCCGGCCGCGCGGATCTGGCGCGAGGAGGTGTTCGGCCCGGTGGTCGCGGTGATGCCGTTCGACGACGAGGCGCACGCCATCGAGCTCGCCAACGACACGGAGTACGGCCTGTCCGGCTCGATCTTCACCAACGACCTCGGCCGCGGCATGCGGGTCGCGCGCGGCGTCGAGGCCGGCAACCTCAGCGTGAACTCGCACTCGTCGGTCCGCTACTGGACCCCGTTCGGCGGCTACAAGCAGTCCGGCCTCGGCCGCGAGCTCGGGCCCGACGCACCGCAGTCGTTCAGCGAGCTCAAGAACGTCTTCTTCGCACACTGACTCCACCGGTGGTCGAGCTTGTCGAGACCCCGTAAGCCGAGAGGGAACACGAACATGGCAGGACGCATCCAGGACCGGGTCGCGGTCATCACCGGCGGCTGCTCGGGCATCGGCCTGGCGACCGTGCGGCGCTTCGTCGCCGAGGGCGCGAAGGTCGTCATCGGCGACATCGACGACGCCCGCGGCGCCGAGCTGGTCGAGGAGCTCGGGGGCGCCGGTGTCGCGACCTACGTCCACGTCGACGTGACGTCGAAGGACGAGGTCGACGCGCTGTTCAAGACCGCCAAGGACACCTACGGATCGGTCGACATCGCGTTCAACAACGCCGGCATCAGCCCGCCGGAGGACGACTCGATCCTCGACACCGACCTGGATGCGTGGCGCAAGGTACAGGAGGTCAACCTGACCTCGGTCTACCTGTGCTGCAAGGCCGCGCTGCCCTACATGATCGAGCAGGGCAGGGGCTCGATCATCAACACCGCGTCGTTCGTCGCGGTGATGGGTGCGGCGACGTCGCAGATCTCGTACTCCGCCTCCAAGGGAGGCGTCCTGTCGATGACCCGTGAGCTGGGCGTGCAGTTCGCCCGCGAAGGCGTGCGCGTGAACGCACTGTGCCCCGGCCCCGTGAACACCCCGCTGCTGCAAGAGCTGTTCGCCAAGGACGCGGAGCGCGCCGCGCGCCGCCTCGTGCACATCCCGATGGGTCGCTTCGGTGAGCCCGAGGAGATGGCGTCCGCGGTGCTGTTCCTCGCCTCCGACGACTCGTCGTTCATGACCGCCAACACGTTCCTCGTGGACGGCGGCATCTCCGGGGCCTACGTCACGCCGCTGTGAGCACGCCACTCATCGGACTGACCACCTACCGCGAGGAAGCGGCCTGGGGGGTCTGGAAGCAGCGCGCCGACGTGCTGCCGGCGCAGTACGCCGCCGCGGTCGAGGCGTCGGGCGGCGTACCGGTCCTGCTGCCGCCGTCCGACCCGGCTGGTGCGGCAGCAGTCGCCGCCCGGCTGGACGGGCTGGTGATCAGCGGCGGCGCGGACGTCGACCCCGGGCGGTACGGCGAGGACGCGCACCCACGGACCGCGAGCTGGCGACCGGACCGCGACGCCTGGGAGACCGCGCTGCTGGACGCCGCCGATGCGGTCGGCCTCCCGGTGCTCGGAGTCTGCCGCGGCATGCAGGTCATGGCGGTCCGGGCCGGCGGAGCGCTCGACCAGCACGTGCCCGACCTGGTCGACCACGAGGAGCACTCCCCCGGCGCCGACGCGTTCGGCGAGATCGCGGTGTCCACCGTGGCCGGCACCCGGTTGGCCGGCCTGGTCGGCCGGCAGCTCTCGGTGAACTGCCACCACCACCAGTCGGTGCGGACACACCCCGGCTTCGACGCCGTCGCGCACGCCGCGGATGGCACGCTGGAGGCCATGGAGGCACCAGGGGAACGGTTCTGCGTCGGCGTGCAGTGGCACCCGGAGACGGCGGCCGATGTCGGTCTGCTCGCCGGTCTCGTCGCGGCAGCCGCGTCGTACGCCGAAGCGCGATGACGCTGATCTCGGCCCATCGCTGCCTGACGGCGGCCGACATCGGGTCCGCGATCGCGCTCGGTGCCGACTACGTGGAGTTCGACGTGCAGCGCTGCGCCGACGGCTCCCTGGTGCTGCTGCACGACCCCGCCGAGGTCGCGCCACCCGGCACGTTGGGGTACGCCGAGGCACTCGACCTGATCGCGGGTCGGGTCCGGCTCCACCTGGACCTCAAGGTCGAGGACGACGAGGTGGAGGTGGTGGCGCAGGCCGTCGAGCGCCTCGGCGCCGACCAGCTGCTCGTGACGACCCTGAGCGACCGGGGCGTCCGGACCGTCCGCGACTGGGCCGATACCGAGGGCCATGACCTCCTGGTCGGGCTCTCCCTCGGCCGTGGCGTCCACGACATCCCGGTCCTGCACGCGATCCGGGTCCGGCTGTCCGAGCTGTTCCCGCATGCGCGCTACCGGTTCGCCCGCGCGAACATCGTCGTCTCGCACCACTGGCTGGCCCGCCTCGGGCTGCGGCGCTTCGCGCGGCGGCACCGCCTGCCCCTGCTCGTCTGGACGGTCGACACGCCCAAGGCGCTGGCGTACTGGATGCGGCCCGGTCGCGCGTGGCTGGTGACCACGAACGTGCCGGAGACCGCCCTCGGACTGCGTCGGCCTGACAGACTTTCCCCATGAGGACCGGTGCCTTCGACGAGCTCGTCCCCGACGTCCTGGGTGAGCCCTACCTGGCCGAGACGATCTCGCTGCCTCCCGACGAGGAGGGCGCGGTCGTCGCGACGCTCGTCGTCCGCCGCGCCGAGCAGCCGACGAGCAGGGCCGTGCTGCACGTGCACGGCTTCTGCGACTACTTCTTCCAGACGGCGTACGCCGAGTGGTGGAACGAGCGGGGCTACGACTTCTACGCGGTCGACCTGCGCAAGTACGGCCGCTCGCTGCGGCCCCACCAGACGCCCAACTACGTCACCGACCTGCGCCAGCACTTCCCCGACCTGGACGCCGCGTTCCATCGCGTCGCCGAGCGGGACGGCCACGACCACGTCGTGATCAGCGCCCACTCCACCGGCGGGCTGATCTCCTCGCTCTGGGCCAACGAGCGCAAGCCGAAGATCGCCGGGATGGCGCTGAACTCCCCCTGGCTGGACATGCAGGGCGGCCGCCTGGTCCAGGGCCTCGGCACCTCGGTGATCAAGCAGGTCGGCGCACGTCAGCCGACCCGCCAGATCCCCCGGGTCGTCGACGGGGTGTACGGCCGCAGCCTCCACGTCGACCACGACGGCGAGTGGATGTTCAACACCGAGTGGAAGCCGCTCGACTCGTTCCCGGTCACGTTCGGCTGGCTGCGCGCGATCCGGCTCGGCCACGACGAGCTGCACCGCGGCCTCGAGGTCGGGTGCCCGACGCTCGTGCTCTCCTCGACCGGCACCCGGTGGCCTAAGGCGATGGCCGAGGACGCGCACGACTTCGACATCGTGCTCGAGGTCCCGCAGATCCGGCAGTGGGCCACCGCACTCGGCAGCCACGTCACCTACGTCGCCATCGAGGGCGCCCGGCACGACGTCGTGCTCTCTCGCGAGGGCCCGCGCACGAAGGCGTACGCCGAGCTCGGCCGCTGGCTCACGACGTACGTCGACTGACTGACGCGCCTACTAGGCTCACCACCATGCGGACCAGCGTGTACGTCGCCTCCGTGGAGGGCTCGGCCGGCAAGTCCGCCCTCGCGCTCGGCGCGCTCGACGCCCTGTCGCGGCGCGTGGAGCGGGTCGAGGTGTTCCGCCCGATCGTGCGCAGCGACCGCCAGACCGCCCGCGGTGAGCGCGACTTCGTGCTCGACCTGCTCATCGCCCACGAGGCGACCTCGCTCCCCTACGACGAGTGCACCGGAGTCACGTACGACGACGTGCACGCCGACCCGGTCGCGGCGCTGGACACGATCGTCGAGCGCTACCACCGGGTCGCGGACCGCGCCGACGCCGTGGTCATCGTCGGCTCCGACTACACCGACGTCGGCACCCCCACCGAGGCCGCCTACAACGCGCGGATCGCCGCCAACCTGAGCGCGCCGGTGCTGCTGGTGCTCAACAGTGCCGGGCGCACACCCACGGAGATCGCGACCCTCGCGGACCTGGCCGCAGGCACGATCGCGGAGAACCACGCGACGCTCTTCGCCGTGGCCGCCAACCGGGTCACCCACCCCGACCTCGACGCCGTCGTCGCAGCGCTGTCGCGTCCGGGGGTGCCGGCGTACGCCCTGCCGGAGGTGCCGCTGCTGTCCGCACCGACGCTGGCCGACATGGTGCCGGCGGTCGACGGCCGGCTGGTCTCCGGCGACCCGGCGCTCCTCGACCGCGAGGCGATGGGCGTCGTGGTCGCCGGCATGACGATGCCGAACGTGCTGGACCGGCTGTTCGAGGGCGCCGCCGTGGTGACCGCCGGCGACCGGCCGGAGGTGGTGCTCGGCGTCCTGATGGCCCACCACTCCGCCAGCTTCCCGCAGGTGACCGGGATCATCCTCAACGGCGGGATCGAGCTGCCGCCCCAGGTGACGAGGCTGCTCGAGGGCACCGGGACGACGCTGCCGATCATCGCCACGGATCTCGGCACCCACCAGACCTCGTCGGCGCTCACCGCTGTCCGAGGACGGCTCACGTCGGGCTCGCCGCGCAAGATCACCGCCGCGCTCGCGCTGTTCGCCGAGCACGTCGGCGGCGACGCGCTGCTCGACCTCCTCGACGTCGCGCACACGACGGCGGTGACGCCGCTGATGTTCGAGCACCAGCTGGTCCACGCGGCCGCGTCGGACCGCCAGCACATCGTGCTCCCCGAGGGCGACGACGACCGCGTGCTCAGGGCCGCCGACATCCTGCTGCGCCGCGGCGTCGCGGACCTGACGCTTCTCGGCGACCCGATCCGCATCAACGCCCGGGCTGCGGGGCTCGGCGTCGACGTGTCCGGGGCGAGCCTCGTGAACCCCGACGACAGCGAGCTCACCGAGCGCTTCGCCGAGGAGTACTACCAGCGCCGCAAGCACAAGGGCACCGAGCGCGGCTTCGCCCACGACGTGGTGCGCGACGTGTCGTACTTCGGCACCCTGATGGTGGAGCTCGGCATCGCCGACGGCATGGTCTCCGGCGCCGCCCACACGACCGCGCACACGATCCGCCCGTCGCTGGAGGTCGTGAAGACCGTGCCGGGCGTCTCCGTGGTCTCGTCGGTGTTCTTCATGTGCCTGCAGCACCAGGTGCTCGTCTACGGCGACTGCGCGGTCAACCCGGACCCGACCGCCGAGCAGCTCGCGGACATCGCGATCTCCTCGGCCGAGACCGCGGCCGCGTTCGGTGTCGAGCCGCGGGTCGCGATGCTGTCGTACTCCACCGGCACCTCGGGTGCCGGCAGCGACGTCGAGAAGGTCTCGGCGGCGACCGCGCTGGTGCGGTCCCGGGCGCCGCACCTGATGGTCGAGGGCCCGATCCAGTACGACGCGGCGATCGACCCCGCCGTCGCCCGCACGAAGCTGCCGGACTCACCGGTGGCCGGGCGCGCGACGGTCTTCGTCTTCCCGGACCTGAACACCGGCAACAACACCTACAAGGCCGTGCAGCGCTCGGCCGGCGCGGTCGCGATCGGGCCCGTCCTGCAGGGCCTGCGGAAGCCGGTGAACGACCTCTCCCGCGGCGCGACGGTCCGCGACATCGTCAACACGGTCGCGATCACCGCGATCCAGGCCCAGCAGCTGAAGGAGCGCGCTTCGTGAGCAACCTGGTCCTGGTCGTCAACGCCGGCTCGTCGTCGCTGAAGTACAGCCTGGTCGACGGCGAGACCGGCGAGACGCAGGCGGTCGGCGTCGCCGAGCGCGTCGGCGGTGACGACGGGATCCTCACCCACACCGGACCCGACGGCGAGAAGCACCGCAGTGAGCTCGCGCTTCCCTCCCACGAGGCGGCGCTCGAGGCGGCACTGCAGGCGTTCGACGAGCACGGGCCCACGCTCGACGCCAGCGCCCTGGCGGCGGTCGGTCACCGCGTGGTGCACGGCGGCGAGCGGTTCTCGGCCCCGGCGCTGGTCGACGACGACCTGGTCAGCGCCGTGGAGGAGCTGGTGCCGCTGGCCCCCCTCCACAACCCGGCCAACCTCGAGGGACTCTCGGTCGCCCGCAAGCTCTTCCCGGACGTGCCCCAGGTCGCGGTGTTCGACACTGCGTTCCACCAGACGATGCCGGAGGCGGCGTACACCTACGCGGTGCCGCTGGCGTGGCGCGACGAGCACGGCATCCGGCGCTACGGCTTCCACGGGACGTCCCACAAGTTCGTCGCCGGTGAGACCGCGCGGTTGCTGGGGCGGCCGCCCGAGGACGTGAACGTGATCGTGCTGCACCTCGGCAACGGCGCGTCCGCGTCGGCGGTCGCCGGTGGCCGCTCGATCGACACGTCGATGGGCATGACCCCGCTCGAGGGCCTGGTGATGGGCACCCGCTCCGGGGACCTCGACCCGGCGCTCCACGCCCACCTGCACCGGCAGCTGGGCTGGTCCCTGGAGGAGATCGACGCCGCGCTCAACCGCGAGTCCGGCATCAAGGGGCTGGTCGGCCACAGCGACTTCCGCGAGCTCGCGCAGATGCTCGCCGACGGCGACGAGCGAGCCAGGATGACGTTCGACGTCTACTGCTACCGGCTGCGCAAGTACGTCGGCGCCTACTACGCCGCGCTGGGCACCGTCGATGCCATCGCGTTCACCGCCGGCATCGGCGAGCGCGCCGCCGACGTGCGCGAGCGGACGCTGGAGGGCCTGGAGCGGCTCGGCATCCGCATCGACGCCGAGGCCAACCTCTCCGCGACCGACGGCGCTTCCCGGATCTCCACCGACGACAGCGAGGTCGCGGTGTTCGTCGTCCCCACCAACGAGGAGTGGCAGATCGCCCGCGAGGCCCTCGAGGTCGTCAGAAGGTAGGACCGTCGAAGCGCTCGCGGGTCACGAACTCCTCGACCGGGCTGCGGCGCAGCCTGGTGATCTCCTTGGCCGGCCTGCCGAGCGGCACGACCGCGGCGACGGCGTACGTCTCGGGGATCCCCAGCAGCTCCTTGACCGCCGGCTCCTCCGCGACCGCCATCGTCGTGATGGTGCCCCCGAAGCCTTCGTTGCGCGCGGCGAGCAGCACGTTCCACACCAGGGGGTAGACCGACGCGCCGCTGATCAGGCCGATCCGGTCGAGGTCCTGGTCCATCGCCGCCACGACCGCGAGGTCGACGCAGACGACGAGAACCGCGCCGGCGGTCAGCACCGGGCTGGTGAACCGGTCCGAGACCTCGGTCGCGGCGATCTCCTCGGGCGTCGGGATCGGCGCCTCGAGCGGGTTGTACGGGCTCTGGCCGGCGTTGATCTGCGCGACGTACCGGCGGGCTGCCGTGAGGTTCAGCGCCGCCAGCTGTGCGCGGGTCTCCTGGTCGCGCACGACGATCACGTGGGCGCCCTGGCGGTTGCCGCCGCTCGGGGCGAACCGCGCGTTGTCGAGGATCCGGTGGAGCGTCTCGTCCGGCAGCGGGTCGCCGGTGAACTCGCGGACCGCGGGAGTCGTGCGCATGACGTCGTACAGGTCCATGGTTCGCACGCTAGCGTGCAGCCCATGAACCCTGTCCTCGGACTGTCCATCGGCCGGATCGCCGTCGGCGCACTCGCGCTCGCGAGGCCGGACGTCGCGTCAAAGACGTTCCAGCTCGACGCGGTCTCGAACCCGCAGGTGCCGTACGTCGTCCGGCTGTTCGGCGCCCGTGAGGTCGCGCTCGGCCTGATCACGATCTTCGCCGGCGGCAAGACCCGGCGCGGCGTGATCGCCGTCGGGGTGGCGGTCGACGCCGCGGACGCCGCGACCGCCTACCTCGCGCTCAAGGACGGCACGGTCTCCAAGAAGACGGCCTACACGCTCATCGGGCCCGCCGCCGGTGCGGTCGGCTCCGGGCTGCTGGCCCTGGCCAAGCGCTCGAAGTAGCCCGTCCCCGGCCGTCTCTCCCGTCTCGACGGAGAACGGTCTGCCGCAGACACGTCACGGTCGGTGGTTCACTGGGCCCACTCAGGTGCCGGCAATGCGGAGGAATGCACAGGATGGTCTACGTATACGGGTTCGCCAGCGGCAGCAAGGACCAGCGCGACCTGCTGGGCGGCAAGGGGGCGAACCTCGCCGAGATGACCAACCTCGGCCTGCCGGTGCCGCCCGGGTTCACCATCACCACCGAGGCCTGCCGTGCCTACCTCGACAGTGGCGGCGACCCGGAGGGCCTGGCCGAGGAGATCACCGATCACCTCGCCGCGCTCGAGGAGACCATGGGCCGACGGCTCGGGCAGGTCGACGACCCGCTGCTGGTGAGCGTGCGGTCCGGTGCGAAGTTCTCGATGCCCGGAATGATGGAGACGGTCCTCAACATCGGGTTGAACGACGAGTCGGTCGTCGGCCTCGCCCGGCAGAGCGAGGACGAGCGGTTCGCGCAGGACTCCTACCGCCGGCTGCTGCAGATGTTCGGCGCAACCGTCCTCGACATCGACCCGGAGCACTTCTCCGAGGCGCTCGACGCCGCCAAGAAGGCACGCGGCACCGAGGACGACCTCGGCCTCGACGCCGACGACCTGCGCTCGCTGGTCGAGACGTTCAAGGGCATCGTGCGCGAGCACGCCGGCCGCGAGTTCCCGCAGGACCCGCGCGAGCAGCTCGACCTCGCGATGCGCGCCGTCTTCGAGTCCTGGAACGGCGACCGGGCACGCTTGTACCGCCGCCAGGAGCGGATCCCGGACGACCTCGGCACCGCCGTGAACGTGCAGGCGATGGTGTTCGGCAACTTCGGCATGAGCTCCGGGTCCGGGGTCGCCTTCACGCGCGACCCGGCCAGCGGCGCGCAGGGCGAGTACGGCGACTACCTGCAGAACGCCCAGGGTGAGGACGTCGTCGCCGGCATCCGCAACACCGTCAGCCTGGCCGAGTTCGCCGAGGTCGACCGCACCTCCCACGACGAGCTGCTGGCGATCATGTCGCGCCTGGAGCGGCACTACCGCGACATGTGCGACATCGAGTTCACCGTCGAGCGCGGCAAGCTCTGGATGCTGCAGACCCGCGTCGGCAAGCGGACGCCCGAGGCGGCGTTCCGGATCGCGGTCCACATGGTCGACGAGGGCCTGATCCAGATGGACGAGGCGGTCACCCGGGTCACGGGCGAGCAGCTCGCGCAGCTGATGTTCCCCCGGTTCGACGAGTCCGCCGACCGCACCCTGCTCGCCACGGGCATGAACGCCTCCCCCGGCGCCGCGGTCGGCAAGGCCGTCTTCGACTCCGACACCGCCGTGGAGTACGCCGAGCGCGGCGAGGACGTGATCCTGGTCCGCAAGGAGACCAACCCCGACGACCTGCGCGGCATGGTCGCCGCCCGCGGCATCCTCACCAGCCGCGGCGGCAAGACCTCGCACGCTGCGGTCGTGGCGCGCGGCATGGGCCGCACCTGCGTGTGCGGCGCCGACGCGCTCGACGTCGACACCAAGGCACGCGAGTTCCGCACCCGCGACGGCGTGACGGTGCGCGAGGGCGACCTGATCTCGATCGACGGCACGAACGGCGAGGTGTACGCCGGCGAGGTCCCCGTCTCGGCTGCCCTCGTCGTCCGCCACTTCGAGGGCGAGAAGGTCGACGACGACCTCGTGGCCGCGGTCTCTCGGATCATGGCGCACGCCGACGGCGCCCGGCGCCTCCGCGTGCGCACCAACGCCGACACCCCCGAGGACGCTGCTCGCGCGCGCCGGTTCGGCGCCCAGGGCATCGGCCTGTGCCGCACCGAGCACATGTTCCTCGGTGACCGGCGCGAGCTGGTCGAGCGCCTGGTCGTGGCCGAGAGCGAGGACGAGCAGGTCGCCGCGCTCGAGGCGCTGCTGCCCATGCAGCGCCAGGACTTCACCGAGATCTTCGACGCGATGGACGGCCTGCCGGTCACCATCCGCCTGATCGACCCGCCGCTGCACGAGTTCCTCCCCGACCTGACCGACCTGTCGGTCAAGGTCGCGCTGGACGAGGAGCGCGGCGAGGTCGACGAGCACGACCGCGTCCTGCTCCGGCACGTACGCCGCCTGCACGAGCAGAACCCGATGCTGGGCCTGCGCGGCGTCCGCCTCGGCATCCAGATCCCCGGCCTGTTCCAGATGCAAGCCCGCGCGATCCTCGAGGCCGCGGCCGACTGCACGGCCGCCGGGATGCGGCCGGTTCCCGAGATCATGATCCCGCTGGTCGCCAGCGTCCGGGAGCTCGAGATCGTCAAGGCCGACATCCTCGCCGTGGCGCGGGAGATCGAGGAGAGCCGCGGCGTCACGCTGACCTACTCCGTCGGCACCATGATCGAGCTGCCGCGCGCGGCCTTCCTGGCGAACCGGATCGCCGTCGAGGCGGAGTTCTTCTCCTTCGGCACCAACGACCTGACCCAGATGGCGTGGGGCTTCTCGCGCGACGACGTGGAGGCGTCGTTCTTCTCGCGGTACTTCGAGCACGCGATCTTCGACGTCTCCCCCTTCGAGTCGCTCGACCAGCTCGGCGTCGGCGGCATGGTCGAGATGGGCACGAAGAAGGGCCGCAAGACCCGCCCCGACCTCAAGGTCGGCGTCTGCGGCGAGCACGGCGGCGACCCGCGCTCGATCCACTTCTTCGACCGGGTCGGGCTCGACTACGTCTCCTGCTCGCCGTTCCGGGTCCCCGTGGCCCGCCTCGAGGCCGGGCGGGCGGTGCTGCTCGCGCGGAAGAGCGGCTGACCGAGCCGACCCGTCAGCTGAGCAGGAACACCGTCAGCGCGACGACGCCGACGAGCACGATCACCACGCGCAGCGCAGCGCTGGGGAGCCGGCGGCCGACGGTGGCGCCGATCTGGCCGCCGATCACCGAGCCGACACCGATCAGCAGCACGATCCACCAGTCGACGTCGGCGACCACGATGAAGATCAGGCCGGCGACCGCGTTGACGACGGCGGCGAGCACGTTCTTGACGGCGTTCAGCCGCTGCAGGTTCTCGTCGACCCCGGTGCCGAGCACCGCCATCAGCAGGACGCCCTGGGCGGCACCGAAGTAGCCGCCGTACACGCCGGTCAGCGCGACGCCGGGCCACACCCACCAGGTGCCGTGGTACGGCATGCCTCCGGTCGCGTCGTGGCGCCGGGAGACCCAGGCGGAGATCCGCGGCTGGAGCACGACGAGCACGAGGCCGAGCACGATCAGCGCCGGCACGATCGCGGTGAAGGCGTCGTCAGGCAGGACCAGCAGGAGCACGGCGCCCGCCGTACCGCCGATCAGCGAGGCGACGCACAGCCGCAGCACCCTGGAGCGCTGGCCGACCAGCTCGCGTCGGTAGCCGATCGCCCCGGAGACGGAGCCCGGGACCAGGCCGACGGTGTTGGACACGTTGGCGGTCACGGGCGGTACGCCGAACGCGAGGAGGGTCGGGAACGTGATCAGCGTTCCCGACCCCACCACGGTGTTGATGGTGCCGGCCGCGACCCCGGCGAGCAGGATCGCGACGACCTCGAAGACACTCACTGAGCGGGAGGCACCTCACCTGGGTCGACGGCCGGGTCGGTGGCGGTCGGCGGTGTGCTCCTGCCCGGGATCGCCGCGCTCGCGGCCTCGGCGATCGCGGCCTCGACAGCCGCGTTCGTCCTGC
This sequence comes from Nocardioides sp. SR21, assembly GCF_022761125.1. Lineage (GTDB taxonomy): Bacteria > Actinomycetota > Actinomycetes > Propionibacteriales > Nocardioidaceae > Nocardioides. The sequence goes on from NZ_JAKWJR010000003.1 coordinate 328,612, forward strand.
GCAGCTCGGCGTCCGCCAGGGGCTCCTGCGGCTCCGACGGGCCCATGTCGACCCGCTTGAGCGGCCCGTCGACCTGCTGCGGGATGCCCTGCAGGCTGTTCATCGTCGAGCCGAGGCCCTCGAGTGCCTTGCCGATCTCGCTGGGGACGATCCAGACCTTGTTCGCGTCGCCCTCGGCGATCTTCGGCATCATCTGGAGGTACTGGTAGGCCAGCAGCGACTGGTCCGGCTGGCCGTCATGGATGGCCTGGAAGACCGTCTGGATCGCCTGGCCCTCACCCTGCGCCCGCAGGATCGCGGCCTCGCGCTCGGCCTGGGCCCGCAGGATGGCGGCCTCGCGGTCACCCTCGGCGTTCAGGATCGAGGACTGCTTGTTGCCCTCCGCGGTGAGGATCGCCGACTGGCGCTGGCCCTCGGCGGTCAGGATGAGCGCCCGCTTGTCGCGGTCGGCGCGCATCTGCTTCTCCATCGCGTCCTTGATCGACGGCGGCGGGTCGATGCCCTTGATCTCGACGCGGTTGACGCGGATGCCCCACTTGCCGGTGGCCTCGTCGAGCACGCCACGCAGGCCGTTGTTGATCTCCTCGCGGCTCGTCAGCGTCTGCTCGAGGTCCATGCCACCGACGATGTTGCGCAGCGTGGTCATCGTGAGCTGCTCGACGGCCTGGATGTAGTTCGAGATCTCGTAGGTCGCCGCGATCGGGTCGGTCACCTGGAAGTAGATGACGGTGTCGATCGACACGGTCAGGTTGTCCTCGGTGATCACCGGCTGCGGCGGGAAGCTCACGACCTGCTCGCGCAGGTCGATGAGGTAGCGCACCTTGTCGACGAACGGCACGACGATGTTGAGGCCGGCCGGCAGCGTCTTGAGGTACTTGCCGAAGCGCTCGACCACGCCGGCGCGGGCCTGCGGGATGATGCGCACGGTCTTCGCCAGCAGCACCACCACGAACAACAGCAGCAGGACCGCCAGGATCAACAGCACCAGGGGCACAGGACTCTCCTAATTCTCGCCGAGCTCGGGCAGAGGATGGACGTACGCCGTGGCACCGCGGATCTCGAAGACCTCGACGGTCGCGCCGACCTCGATCGTCACGTGCTCGTCGTACGGCGCTGCCGACCAGGTCTCCCCCGCCAGCTTGATCTGACCGACGTCGAGGCCCGTGATCCGCTTCGTGACGGTGGCCCGCTGGCCGAGCAGCTTGCCGGTGCCGAGCACCAGGTCCGGGCCCTGGTGCAGTCGGGCGACCAGCGACGGGCGGACCAGCCACAGCATCGCGACCGAGGTGACGCCGGCGATGATCACCTGGAGCGGTACGCCCGCGCCGAGGGCCGCGCTCACGGCGCCCGCGAGCGCGCCGACGGCGAGCATCGCGAGGACCAGGTCCAGGCTCATCAGCTCGGCCATGCCGAGCAGGACGGCCAGACCGGTCCACACCGCCCAGGCGTGCTCACTCAGCCAGTCCATGACCCGACCCTAACGGGAGCGTGTTCGTCGACGAGCACTCCACCGGCCGTCCTCGTAGACGAGCCGCAGCGGCATCGCGAACGTCGCGGAGAGGTTGGTCTCGGTGATGACCTCGTGGATCGGGCCGGCGGCCATCACAGCGCCCTTGCGGAGCAGCAGCGCATGCGTGAAGCCCGGGGGGATCTCCTCGACGTGGTGGGAGACCAGGACGGTCGCGGGCGAGGCCGGGTCCTGGGCCAGCACCGCCATCGTGGACACCAGGTCCTCGCGGCCACCGAGGTCGAGACCCGCGGCGGGCTCGTCGAGCAGCAGCAGCTCCGGGTCGGCCATCAGCGCCCGGGCGATCTGGACCCGCTTGCGCTCGCCCTCGCTGAGCGTGCCGAACGTCCGGTCGGTCAGGTGGAGCGCCCCGACCTCGGTCAGCAGCTGCGAGGCCCGCTCGTGGTCGAGGTCGTCGTACGCCTCACGCCAGCGCCCGACCACCCCGTAGGACGCCGACACCACCACGTCGTGCACGCGTTCGCTGCGCGGGATCCGCTCGGCCAGGGCAGCGCTGGTGACACCGATGCGCGGGCGGAGGTCGAAGACGTCGACCGTGCCGAGCACCTCGTCGAGGATGCCCGCGACCCCGGATGTGGGGTGGATCTGCGCGGACGCGACCTGCAGCAGCGTGGTCTTCCCGGCACCGTTCGGCCCGAGGATCACCCAGCGGTCGTCGGGGCCGACCCGCCAGCTCACCCGGTCCAGCAGCGTGGCCTGACCGCGCCGGATGGTCACCTCGGCGAAGTCGATCACGGCGGTCATGCCGGTCACCCTATCGAGACGGTGTTCGTCCATCGCGGCGTATCCTCACGGGCCGTGACCACCCTGCTGCCCGACACCGCCCGCCTGGCCTGGTGGGGCACGTCGTGGCTGCGCGGTCAGGTGGTCACCGACCTCCTCATCGACGCGGTCCTGGGCGACGACGCGACCCACGTCGTGGCCGGGCTGCCGGGCGCCGAGGGTACGGAGACGCTCGTCGCCGGGCTCGCTCGCCTGCGCGCGCTGGGCGCGACCGAGGTCGGCGCGGCGTTCCCCGTCGAGGGTGACGCGCTCGGGCTGGGCGGACCGCGCGCGTTCAACGCGGAGGCGATCGAGGAGGGCGAGGCGGTCGTGGTCTCCGGCACCGGCCTCGGCCTGGTGCCGCAGCGCACCGGCGCCGCGGTCGCGTGGCGAGCGATGCCCGCCGAGCGCCGCCAGCTCCCGGACGTCGGCGACGCCGATCGCGAGCTCCGGGCCGCACTCCTGGCGACCGCGAACGAGCTGGCCCGTCTCGACGTCGCGAAGTGGCGACCCGAGGTCGCCGACCGGCTGATGAACCTGCGGCACCGCGAGCCGATCGACGCGCCGCCGGGCGTGCCCGGCCGGTGCGTCGACCTGGCCGGCCGCGGGCTCCAGGCCACCGAGATCGTGGCGCTCGCGCTGGAGGACGACGGCGGCGCGCTGTCGTCGTACGAGATCGAGCAGCGCCGCTCCGCGCTGACGCCCCTGGACCGCGCGGGACGGCGGGCACTCACCGCGGCGTGCTCGCCCGAGGTGTGGCCGCCGGCCTAGGACTGCTGATTCAGGACACTAGTGTCCTGAATCGGAGGTCCAGACCCCGAGCTCGTTGCCGCTCGGGTCGGCGAAGTGGAATCGACGGCCGCCCGGGAAGTCGTACGGCTCCTCGACGATCTGTCCGCCCGCGGATCGCACCGCGGCCACGCTCGCCTCGAGGTCGTCCGAGAAGAGGATGACCAGCGGCCCGCCCCGGACCACCGCGCCGGAGGGGTTGAGGCCGCCGACCTCGCCGTCACCGTCGGGGGCGACGATCCCGGCGTAGTCGGGGCCGTAGTCGTTGAAGCGCCAACCGAAGGCGTCCGCGTAGAAGGCCTTCGACGCGGCCAGGTCGGTGACGTTCAGCTCGATGTAGTCGATCGCGTGATGTGTCGGGGCCATGGCTCCAGCATGGACCGGCCCACCGACAGCGCGTCGGCACCGCTAGCCTCGGGTGCTGAGATGACTGACGCGAACCTCGGGCCACGCCCGGAGACCCTGCTCATCACGCTGACCGGCACCGATCGTCCGGGCGTGACGTCCGCGGTGTTCACCGCGTTGTCCAGCGCCGGCGTCGAGGTGCTCGACATCGAGCAGATCGTGCTCCGCGGCCGGCTGATCCTCGGCGTGCTGGTCACCGCGCCGCGGAAGCTGCCGAAGATCATCGAGACGGTCCAGTCGACGGCGTCCGCGCTCGGCATGCACGTCGAGGTCGAGCAGGGCGTCGGCGACAACAAGGCCCGCGGCGCCGGACGGTCGCACGTCACCGTGATCGGCTCTCCCCTGCACGCCTCCGCGATGGCGGCGGTGGCCGGGCGGATCGCCGACGCGGGCGCGAACATCGACCGCATCGAGCGGATGGCGCGCTACCCCGTCACCGCCATCGACCTGCACGTCTCCGGCGCGTCGACCGAGGCACTGCGCACCGTGCTCGCCTCCGAGGCCGCGCGGCAGTCGATCGACATCGCCGTCCAGCCCGCCTCGCTCATGCGCCGCGGCACCCGGCTGATCGTGATGGACGTCGACTCCACGCTGATCCAGGGCGAGGTCATCGAGATGCTCGCCGCGCACGCCGGCTTCGAGCCCGAGGTCGCCGAGATCACCGAGGCCGCGATGCGCGGCGAGATCGACTTCGAGGAGTCGCTGCGCCGCCGGGTCGCGCTGCTCGAGGGGGTACCGGCCACCGCCATCGACGAGGTGTACGACGCCATCGTGCTCGCCCCGGGCGCCCGCACCATGGTGCGGACCCTGCGCCGGCTGGGCTACCGGTTCGCGATCGTCTCCGGCGGCTTCAGCCAGATCACCGACCGGCTCGCCGAGGACCTCGGCATCCACTTCGCCCGCGCCAACGAGCTCGAGATCGCCGACGGGAGGCTGACCGGCCGGATCGTCGGGCCGGTCGTCGACCGGGCCGGCAAGGCGGCAGCGCTGCGGGAGTTCGCCGCCGAGATCGGCGTACCCGTGGCGGCGGTCATCGCGATCGGCGACGGTGCGAACGACCTCGACATGCTGAACGCCGCCGGGCTTGGCATCGCCTACAACGCCAAGCCGCTGGTCCGCGACGCCGCGGACACGTCGGTGAACGTCCCCTACCTGGACGCGATCCTGTACCTGCTCGGGATCTCCCGCGAGGAGATCGAGTTCGCCGACGCCGAGGCGGGCATCGTCACGCCTCGGCCCCCTGTCTGACGGGATCCTCGAGCGCGCGCTTGAGGGTCTCGCGAGCCGCGGCGTACCGTCCGCGCGCGGTCGACGGGTTGAGCCCGAGCAGCTCCGCGGCCTCGACGATGGTGAAGCCGTCCCAGTGGATGAGCATCACCAGCTCCCGTTGCGCGTCGTGGAGGCGCAGCACGGCGTCGCGGACGGCGTGCCGATCGGCCGGGTCCGGGTCGGGCCGGGTCGTGGCGATCTCGGCCCGGAGCCGGTCGGTCAGGGACGTACGTCGCCGCAGCGAGCGGCGGTGGTTCGCGAGCACGTTCGCCGCGATCGTGAACAGCCACATCCGCTGCCGCGCCCGCTCGTCCGGGAGACTCGCCCGGCGGCGCCAGGCCTGGAGCATGACCTCGCCGAGCAGGTCGGCGGCGTCCTCGCGGACGGAGACCCGTCGCTCGAGGTAGCCGAGGAGGTCCGGCGACGTGCTCCGGAGCGCTTCGCGGAGCGCTGCTCGCGACTGCGGCGTCACAGCGTGCAGCCGGTCGTGCTGGTGCCGACCATGACCGCGCGGATGTCGAGTCCTTCGGTCGCGAGGTGCGTCCGGAGGTGGTCGATCACCCAGCGCGACACCGCGGTGACCTCGAGGTCGTCGCCGGTCAGCCGCGGCTGGCGCTCGGCCGGGTCGTCCTGCGCCGCCCGCACCCGGCGCTCCGCCCCCTGCCACGCGGCGATCGCCTCGTCGCGGTCGACCGCGCCGTAGTCGAAGTCGTCGAGGTAGGCACGCGCCGCGGCCAGCGTCTCCTCCCGCTCGGCGGCGGTGAACGTGCTGGAGCTCGGCTCACCTTCGCCGGGGGCGAGCTCCTCGGCCCACACCTCGATGCTGCAGGTCTGCCCGGACGAGGTCGAGAAGGACGGCCAGCCCGGCAGGATCCCGGCCGCGGAGGCCGCCGCCCCCAGCCCCAGGACGCCGGCGGTCACCCCCGCGGCGACCGCTACGCGACCGGGCCAGCGGCTGCGCGTCCCGGCGGCCTCGGCCGCGGCGACCAGGTCGTGCAGGTCGCGCTCCAGGCGCGGGGTCCGCGGCGTGACGGGCGGGGCGGACTCGTCGAGCAGCTGGTCGAGATCCATCGGTCGGCTTCCTCTCGCGTGGTGGCGCTGTCACCTCCTACATGTCCAGCACTCGCGAAAGCGTCCAGGTCAGGCGCGACCGATGTGGAACCCGACGAGGCGCGCGTCCCCCTCGCCGAGGTCGGCCCAGGAGCCGTCGTACTCGAAGACGGCGGCCGCGCTGGTCGGGTACCCCGCGAACAGCTGCGCGGCCAGCTCGCTGTCGGCGTCGCCGTCGTCGAGCACCTGCGCGAGCGAGGCCATGGTCGGGTTGTGCCCGATGACCAGCAGCCGGTCGACGTCGTCGCCGACCTCGCGGACCAGGTCGAGGGCGGCGTCGGTCCCGGCGGCGTACAGGCTCCGGTCGAAGTCCGGGTCCAGGGCCCACCCGGCGCCCTCGGCGACGCTCGCCCACGTCTCCCGCGTGCGGAGCGCGGCGGAGACCAGGACGTGCTCCGGCTCGAAGCCCGACCCGGACAGCCAGGCACCGGCAGCGTGCGCGTCCTGGTGACCGCGGTCGGCCAGCGGGCGGTCGAAGTCGGTGGGTCCGGCCTGCTCGGCCTTCGCGTGCCGCATCACGACGATCGTCCTCATGCGGCCACCTTCTCAGCAGCGGGTGCGGCTGTCATGCCCCCATGGCGTGAAGGCCGCCGTCGACGTGCACGATCTCGCCGGTCGTCGCCGGGAAGAGGTCGGACAGCAGCGCGCACACGGCCTTCGCGGTCGGCGTGTGGTCGGCGTTGTCCCACCCCAGCGGAGCGCGATCGCTCCACATCGTGTCGAGGTCCTCGAACCCCGGGATGGCCTTGGCGGCCAGCGTCTTGAGCGGGCCGGCGGAGACCAGGTTCGACCGGATGCCGTGCGGCCCCAGGTCGCGGGCGAGGTAGCGCGAGGTCGACTCGAGGGCCGCCTTCGCGACGCCCATCCAGTCGTACGCCGGCCAGGCGACGGTCGCGTCGAACGTCAGCCCGACGATGGACCCGCCCGGCTGCATCAGCGGGCGGCACGCCTCGGCCAGCGACTTGAGGGAGTACGCCGAGACCTGCACGGCCTGGGCGACGTCCGGCCACGGGCCGGTGAGGAACTTCCCGCCGAGCAGCGTCTCGGGGTTGCCGTACGCGATCGAGTGCACGACGCCGTCGAGGCCGTCGACGTGCTCACGCACCTGCGCCTCGAGCCCGGCCAGGTGGTCCTCGTCGGTGACGTCGAGCTCCAGCACCGGGGGCTCGACCGGGAGCCGCTTGGCGATCCGCCGGGTGATGCCCAGCGCCCGCCCGAAGTTGGAGATCAGGACGGTCGCGCCCTGCTCCTGCGCGACCTTCGCGGTCGCGAACCCGATGGAGGAGTCCATCGTGACCCCCGCGACGAGGATCCGCTTGCCCTCGAGGATTCCGCTCATGTCAGTGCCCCATTCCGAGTCCACCGTCGACCGGGATCACGGCCCCGGTGACGTACGCCGCGCCGGGGCCGGTCAGCCACAGCACCGTCTCCGCGATCTCGTCGACCGCGCCGTACCGCCCGAGCGGGACCTGCGCGAGGATCGCGGCCTTCTGGTCGTCGGTGAGCACCCCGGTCATGTCGGTGTCGATGAAGCCGGGTGCGACGACGTTCGCGGTGATCGAGCGGGACCCGAGCTCGCGCGCGATCGACCGGGCCATGCCCACCAGGCCCGCCTTGGAGGCGGCGTAGTTGACCTGGCCGGCCGAGCCGAGCAGGCCGACGACCGACGAGATGAAGACGATGCGGCCGCGCTTGAGCCGGAGCATCCCCTTCGAGGCCCGCTTCGCGAGCCGGAACGAACCGGTGAGGTTGGTGTCGATCACCGACGACCAGTCGTCGTCCGACATCCGCAGCAGGAGGGTGTCGGCGGTGATGCCGGCGTTCGCGACCAGCACCTCGACCGGTCCGTGCGCGGCCTCGATCTCGGCGAACGCCGCGTCGACCTGCGCGGGGTCGGTGATGTCGCAGCGGACGTCCAGCGCCCCCTCGGGCGCCCCGCCGCTGCGCGTGGTGATCGCGACCTTGTCGCCGTTGGCGATGAACGCCTCGGCCATGGCGCGGCCGATGCCGCGGTTGCCGCCGGTCACCAGGACCGACCTGGGCTCCTGTGCTTCGCTCACGTCCGCGACGCTAGCGATTACCCCTCAGTACGCCGAACTGTGCTGCCCTCGCCTGAGCCTGCGAGGCGGAGTCCCAGCGGCCAGGTCGAGTAGCCGCGTGTCCGACGTCAGGAGGACGCGACCGGCGTACCGGACCTAGTCGTCCTCGAGGCGGAAGCCGACCTTCATGCCGACCTGGAAGTGCTCCACGGTGCCGTCCTTGATCTGGCCGCGGACCTGGGTGACCTCGAACCAGTCGAGGTGGCGGAGGGTCTTGCCGGCGCGCTCGACGCCGTTGCGGATCGCAGCGTCGATGCCGTCCGGCGAGGTGCCGACGATCTCCGTGACGCGGTAGGTGCGGTTGGTCATGGTGTCTCCTGATCCGGTCTGGGTCGTCGAGCCTAGTGGTTGCCGCCGGAGGTCTGTCGTCGGTGGCCCGTGCTTCGGGTGCGTGCTTCGGGTGCGGGCATCGCCAGCCGCCGGAGCGATGCCGTCCTGGGTCGTCCGGCGAGCGACGGCCCTGCTGGGAGGTGCGTGCCCGGGATGCGGGACGCCAGGCGGCCCTCCGGTGGCAGGCACCCGCGACGTACAGTGGAGCAATGGCCCGGGACCTGCGTCGCGACCGCGACGAGGCGGTGCGGATCACCACGGCGTCCTCGAACCGCCAGGACGAGATCTGGGCGCGCCAGCGGCGCTACCTCTTCTCGATGGTCATCCGCACGGCCTGCTTCCTGGGCGCCATCGTCGCCACCGGATGGCTGCGGTGGACGCTGGTCGCGGGCGCCGTGCTGCTGCCGTACATCGCCGTCGTGATGGCCAACGCGGTCTCGTCGAAGGACGACGGGATCGACCTTCAGGAGGGCTTCAACGGCCGGATCCTGGGCCCCGGGGCCGACGATGATCGTCCGTCGGACTCCCTAGGAGATCACCCGGACGCGTGACACAATCGCCAGCGCGAGCCGGGTCTCCCCCGTTCCGGTTCGCCGAGGTGCCGGACGGCTTCCCCCGTGGCTGTCCGGCACCACGCATTTCCCGAAAGGTACGCATGACCGAGAACGAGGCCCCGGACGTCGCCGTCTGCTCGGCCAAGGGCTGCACGACTCCCGCCGCGTGGGAGCTGCTCTGGAACAACCCCAAGCTGCACACCCCGGACCGTCGCAAGGTCTGGCTGGCGTGTGACGAGCACCGGCAGTCGCTGTCGGACTTCCTGGGCTCGCGGAAGTTCCTGAAGGACGTGCAGCCGCACACCTGAGTGCGCTGAGCCCACCAGTCGCGACGCCCTGGCGCGGTCGGGATCAGCCGCCGATGGCGGACATCGGCCGGTCCGGCTGGAGGAACGTCGGGTCGTCGATGCCGTGCCCGGCGCGCTTGCCGGCCATGGCGGTCACCCAGCGCGTGGCGATCTCCTCGTCGCTCGCGCCGGCTCGCAGCGCGGCCCGCAGGTCCGACTCCTCGCGGGCGAACAGGCAGTTGCGGATCTGCCCGTCGGCGGTGAGCCGGACCCGGTCGCAGTCACCGCAGAACGGGCGGGTCACGCTCGCGATCACCCCGACGGTGGCGGGTCCGCCGTCGACCAGGAACAGCTCGGCCGGCGCGCTGCCGCGCGGCTCGATCGCGGGCGAGAGCGTGAACTCTCGCTCGAGGTGGCCGAAGATCTCGTCCGCGGTGATCATGCCGTCGCGGCTCCAGCGGTGCTGGGCGTCCAGCGGCATCTGCTCGATGAAGCGCAGCTCGTAGCCCTCGCCGATCGCCCAGCGCAGCAGCTCCGGCGCCTGGTCGTCGTTGATCCCGCGCATCAGCACGGCGTTGACCTTCACCGGCCCGAGCCCGGCCTCCTGCGCGGCGGCCAGCCCGGCGATCACGTCGGCGAGCCGGTCACGCCGGGTGATCTCCTTGAACGACTCCCGCCGGATGCTGTCGAGGCTGACGTTCACGCGGTCGAGGCCGGCCTCGGCGAGCGCGTGGGCGGTGCGGGCCAGCCCGAGCGCGTTCGTGGTCAGCGACGTCTCGACGCCCAGGGCGCTCGTGCGGCACACGATGTCGACGAGACCGCGGCGTACCAGCGGCTCCCCGCCGGTGAACCGCACCTCACGGATGCCGAGCAGCTCGACGCCGATCCGGACCAGCCGGACCACCTCGTCGTCGCTCAGGACGGTCTCGTCGGGCAGCCAGTCCAGGCCCTCGGCGGGCATGCAGTACGAGCAGCGCAGGTTGCAGCGGTCGGTCAGCGACACCCGCAGGTCGGTGGCGACCCGGCCGTAGCGGTCCTCGAGCTTCCTCGTCTGCACCCCTGCAGTCTATGGGGCGGATGGGCGCCGGATAGCCTGTGGCGTGCGTTCGTTCAGGTTCCTGCTGAGCCGCCGGTGGGTGCTCTTCGCGCTGATCGTCGGCCTGCTCTGCTACGCGGCCTGGTGGCTCGGCGAATGGCAGTTCGGCCGGTTGGACGACCGCAAGGACAGCAACGCCGTCATCCGGGCGAACGAGGACCTCGCGCCCACGCCCGTCGAGGACGTCCTGTCCCCCGGCGGGAGCGTCGACGAGGACGACGAGTGGCGCCTGGTCACGGCCACCGGGACGTACGACACCCCGAACACCGTGATCGTGCGGTACCGCACCCGTGACGGCCAGTCCGGGGTCGACGCCGTCGTCCCGCTCGTGACCGCAGGCGGCACCGTGCTCCTCGTGGACCGCGGCTGGATGCCGTCGGAGAACCAGGGCACCAGCCCGACCGACCTGCCTGCGCCGCCGGAGGGCGAGGTCACGGTGGAGGGCTGGGTCCGCGCGGACGCGACCGGCGACAGCACCGCCGTCGACGGGCACTCGACGCGTGCCATCTCCAGCACCGAGATCTCCGAGGCGATCGACCAGCCGGCGTTCGGCGGGTTCGTCCAGCTCAAGACCGAGGACGGCGAGCCCGCGGCGGACCTCGAGGCGGTCGAGCTGCCGGAGCTGAACAACGGACCGCACTTCTTCTACGGGTTGCAGTGGTGGTTCTTCGGGCTGCTCGCGATCTTCGGCTTCGGCTACCTCGCCTTCGACGAGTGGCGCACCGGTCGCCGCGCCGAGGAGGCCGCCGACGAGGAGGTCGTCTCCGAGCGGAAGCAGAAGCGGGCGGCGAAGAACGCCCGCAAGCAGAAGGTCCGAGCGGCCTACCAGGCGGCGTACCAGGCCGAGCGCGATCAGAGGGCGCGCAGCATCCCGCCGTCGACGGGCAGCATCGAGCCTGAGACGAACGACGAGGCCGGCGACAACAGGAACGCCGCCACCCGGCCGAACTCATCCGGATCGCCGTAGCGTCCCAGCGGGATCGTCCTCGCCGCCGCCTCGCGTGCGGCGTCGGCGTCCCCGGTGGAGGCGTCGAGCTCCTCGACCCGCTCCGTGCCGATCCGGCCCGGCAGCAACCCGTTGACCCGCACGCCCGCGGGGCCGAGCTCGTCGGCCATCGTCTTGGCGACCATCGCCAGGCCAGGACGGAGCCCGTTCGAGATCGTCAGGTTCGGCAGCGGGGCGCGGACGCTCGAGGACAGCACGAACGCGATCGACCCGCCGGTCGGCAGCGCGGCACCGATCTCGCGGCCGAGGCGCACCGCGCCGAGGAACACCGACTGGAACGCCGCGGTCCACTGGTCGTCGGTGGTCGACGCGACCGTGCCGGTCGGCGGCCCGCCGACGCTGATCAGCGCGCCGTCGAGCCGGCCCCAACGCGCCTGCGCGGCCGCGATCAGCCGCCGCGGCGTCTCCGGGTCGGCGTTGTCGGCGACCACCGCCTCGACGGAGTCGCCACGCGCGGTGGCGAGCGTCTCCTCGGTGCGCCCGGACAGCACCACCTTGGCGCCCTCGGCCACCAGCACGTCGGCGGTCGCGCGCCCGAGCCCCCGGGCGCCGCCGGTGACGATGTAGACGCGGTCGGTCAGGTCGAGGTCCATGACGCCAACCCTAGGCGCGGGCTACCTGCGGCGGGCCAGCTGGACGTCGATGTCCTGGACGAGCTCGACCGACTCCGGCAGGAGGGCGCGGACCCGGGCGAGCACGCTCGCGCGCGCGTCCGGCTCCAGGACCAGGTACGCGGAGACCGTGGCGAGATGCCTGACGTAGTCGTCGGCAGGCTGCTCAGCGCGTCGCGGGAGGACCGTGAGCTCCACCGCCTCGAGCTCGGGGACGTCCACCGGCTCGAGGTACGGCGCTGCCAGGTCCGCGATGGTCCCGTCGATCCCCGCCTCGATCTCCGCCTCGATCTCCGCCTCGATCTCGGCCTCGATCGCCGCGACGGCCGCGGCGAGGGCCGCGTCGGCGAGCACCGTCTGGGCGCCGAAGATCGCGACCACGCCGCCCGGCCGGAGCGCCTCGGCCACGCGGTGCCACCGCGTCGCGGGGTCGGTCCAGTGGAACGCCGCCGCCGCGAAGCAGAGGTCGACCGGACCCAGCCGGGCCAGGTCGACCTCCTCGAAGGTCGTCGGCTGGACCGTGACCGGCAGGCCCCGGGTGCCTGCCTCCAGGACCGTCCGCATGCCGGCGTCCGGCTCGATGGCCGTCACCTGGATGCCACGCTCGGCGAACAACCGCGTCGCCTTGCCCGTGCCAGCCCCGATCTCGAGCGCCCGGGTTACCGGCCCGGTCGCGTGCGCCAGGACCACGTCCGCCAGCTCGGCCGGATAGCCCGGCCGGAACCGGTGGTAGTCACGAGCGGCGGCACCGAAGCTCTGGGCGCGGCTCATGGCTCAGACCGGCGCCTCGTCGACGACGAACTGGGTGCGGTAGAGGTCGGCGTACAGCCCGCCCTCGGCCAGCAGCGTCGCGTGCGTGCCGCGCTGCACGACGCGGCCGTCGTCGACCACCAGGATCTGGTCGGCGTGGCGGACCGTGGAGAGCCGGTGCGCGATCACCAGCGACGTGCGGCCCTCGAGGGCGGCGTCGAGGGCGCGCTGCACCGCGGCCTCCGACTCGCTGTCGAGGTGGGCGGTCGCCTCGTCGAGCACCACGATGGCGGGCGCCTTCAGCAGCAGCCGGGCGATCGCGAGCCGTTGCCGCTCGCCGCCGGAGAGCCGGTAGCCGCGGTCGCCGACGACGGTGTCGAGGCCGTCGGGCAGGGTGCGCAGCAACGGCGCGACCTGCGCGGCCTCCAGCGCCTCCCAGATCTCGGGGTCGCTCGCGCCGGGGCGCGCGTAGAGCAGGTTGGCCCGGATGGTGTCATGGAACATGTGGGCGTCCTGGGTGACGTAGCCGACCGCGTCCTCCAGGGACTGCAGCGTCACGTCGCGTACGTCGCGGCCGCCGACGCGGACCGCACCGCCGCCGACGTCGTACAACCGGGCCACCAGGTGGGTGATCGTCGTCTTGCCGGCACCGGACGGCCCCACCAGGGCGACCATCTGGCCGGGCGCGGCGGTGAAGCTGATGTCGGTGAGCACCGGTCCGGAGTCGCGCGACTCGGCGCGGGCGACCGTCTCGAGCGAGGCCAGCGAGATCTCGTCGGCGCGCGGGTAGCTGAACGCGACGTGGTCGAACTCCAGCCGGGAGGCGGTGCGCGGCAGCTCCTCGGCGTCCGGCTTCTCCTGGATCAGCGACGGCAGGTCCAGCACCTCGAAGACCCGCTCGAAGCTCACCAGTGCGGTCATCACGTCGATGCGGACGTTCGACAGGCTCTGCAGCGGCCCGAGCAGCCGCAGCAGCAGGGTCGCGAGCGCGACCAGGGTGCCGACGGTGAGGGCCTCGTCGATGACGAGCTGGCCGCCGACGCCGTACACGAGCGCCGTCGCGAGCGCCGGGACGAGCATCATCGACGCCGCGAAGATCCGCGTGAGCAGCGAGATGCGCACGCCGTAGTCGCGGACGGTGGCCGCCTTGGTGGCGAACAGCGCGTCCTCGTCGGCGCGCCGGCCGAACAGCTTGAGCAGCATCGCGCCGCCGACGTTGAAGCGCTCGGTCATCGCGTTGCCCATGTCGGCGTTGCCGTCCATCTGCAGACGGGTCAGCCCGGCCAGCCGCGCGCTCACCCAGCGCGAGCTGAGCAGCATCAGCGGGAAGATCGCGAGGCAGAGCAGGGTGACCTGCCAGCTCAGCGCCACCATCGCGATGCCGACCACGACCACCGAGATCGTGCTGGCGACGGTGCTGGACAGCGTCGAGGTGAACGCGCGCTGGGCCCCGATCACGTCGTTGTTGAGCCGCGAGACCAGCGCGCCGGTCTGCGTGCGGGTGAAGAACGCCAGTGACTGACGCTGCACGTGGCCGAACACCTGGGTGCGCAGGTCGAAGATGAGGCCCTCACCGATCCGGGAGGAGAGCCAACCCTCCCCCACGGTCAGCATCGCGCTGATCAGCGCGACGCCGGCCATCGCGAGGGCGAGCACCCAGACGAGCTGGCTGTCGCCGCCGATGATGCCGTCGTCGATGATGCGCTGCGCCAGCAGCGGCGAGACGACGACCAGGCCGGCGTCGATGACGGTCAGGATGAGGAAGAACGTGATCAGCCGCCGGTGCGGCCGGGCGAAGCCGAGGACTCGGCGGACGGTGCCGGACTCGATCCGGTTGTGGACCACGCTGCGGTCCGAGCGCAGGTGCCGCCAGGCGGCTCCCGCTCCTTGCATACCGGACATCCGGCCCTCCCCCTACTGTCCCATCAGTGCTGCGAGCTCCCGGAATCGGCGGATCTGCGCCTCCCGCTCCAGGCGGCGCTGGTCGTCGAGACTCCGGTCGGAGGCTCCCTGCAGCAGCGCCTTGGTCTCGCGGACCGCACCGGCCAGCGGTGCGGTCAGGGCGGCAGCCAGGTCGGCCACCGTCGCGTCGAGCTCGTCGGCGGGTACGGCGGTCAGTGCGAGCCCGATGCCCACGGCCTCGTCGGCCCCGACCATCCGGGCGGTCGCGCAGATCTCCAGCGCCCTGGCGTATCCAACACACTCGACCAGCGGCTTTGTTCCCGTGAGGTCGGGGACCAGCCCGAGCGCCGACTCCTTCATGGAGAACTGCACGTCGTCCGCGACGACCCGCAGGTCGCACGAGAGCGCCAGCTGGAACCCCGCGCCGATCGCGTAGCCCTGGACGGCGGCGATCGACACGAACCGCGGGTCACGCAGGAACGTGAAGCCCTGCTGGAAGTCGTCGATGGTCGCCGAGATCTCGTCGTCGGGCCTGCCGAGCAGCCCGGCCACGGACTCCTCGCCGGTCGTGCTCGGGTCCAGCATGGAGCGGTCGAGACCGGCCGAGAACGTCGGTCCGGCGCCCTTCACGACCACGACCCGCACGTCGTCGGGGATCTCCTGGCCGAGCGCGGCCAGCGCGCGCCACATGGTCGGGGTCTGCGCGTTGCGCACGGCGGGGCGGTCGAGCGTGATCGTGGCGACGGCGCCGTCCATGGCGTACTGCAGGCCGGCGTTCGTGAGGGTCTCAGCGTCCATGGTCGAAGACTAGATGCGGGTCAGGACGGCGTGGGCAGCCGGTCGGCGAGCACGGCTCCGTCGAGCGCCGCGACCGTCGCGCTCGCGAGGTCGAGGGCGCTCGACGGGACGGGCGGGTCGGTCAGGAGGTCGAGCTGGTGTAGGACGTCCTCGACCGCCCAGATCGTGAGGAAGTCGCCTGCCGTGAAGACGTGCCCCTGCCACGACAGGGGCCGGTCGGCGCACGAGGCGGCCCCGCGGAGCACCGCGTCGGCGACGTCGCGGAGCTCCCGGCGGGCGTCGTCGGGGCGCGCGTACGCCGCCGTCCGGCGGCGCTGCGCCATCAGCACCAGGACCGGGTCGTCGTCGTCGACCTCATCGAAGGCGGGCCAGTACGACGCCGCGTCGACGCTCGGCTGGTCGTCGACCGGTGACACGAAGCCGCTCAGCATCTCCTGCCAGCCCGCGAGCACGTGCGTCACGACGTCGAGGCGGGTCCAGCCGTGGCAGCGCGAGGCGCCGAGGAGCGCCCACTCGTCGAGGCCGTCGACGGCGGCGACGAAGCCGCGCACCGAGTCGACGAACGCCGTGCGCCCTGTCTCGAGGTCGATCGTGAGAGCCATGCGCCCACCGTAGGCACCGGCACCGACACTCAGGCCAGCGACACCAGGTCGGCGTAGCCGTCGTTCCAGAGGTCCTCGTCGCCGTCAGGGAGCAGCAGCACGCGGTCCGGCTCGAGCGCGAACACCGCGCCCTCGTCGTGGGTGACCAGGATGATCGCGCCCTCGTAGGTGCGGATCGCGGCCAGCACCTCCTCGCGGGAGGCCGGGTCGAGGTTGTTGGTGGGCTCGTCGAGGAGCAGCACGTTGGCACTGGAGACGACCAGGGCCGCGAGCGCCAACCGGGTCTTCTCACCGCCCGACAGCACCTTGGCCGACTTGTGGGCGTCCTCGCCCGAGAAGAGGAACGAACCGAGCACGGAGCGGGCCTCGGTGTCGGTGAGCTGGGGCGCGGCGCTCTGCATGTTCTCGAGCACCGTGCGGTTGACGTCGAGGGTCTCGTGCTCCTGGGCGTAGTAGCCGATCTTGAGCCCGTGACCCGGGACGACCGTGCCGGTGTCGGGCTGGTCGACGCCGGCCAGGATCCGCAGCATCGTGGTCTTGCCCGCACCGTTGAGGCCCAGGATCACGACCCGCGACCCCTTGTCGATGGCGAGGTCGACGTCGGTGAACACCTCGAGCGAGCCGTAGGACTTCGACAGCTCGGACGCGGTGAGCGGCGTCTTGCCGCAGGGCGCCGGGGCGGGGAACTTGATCCGCGCGACCTTGTCGGCCGCGCGCTCGCCCTCGAGCCCGGCGACCAGCTTCTCCGCGCGCTTGAGCATCGACTGCGCCGCCTGGGCCTTGCTGGCCTTGGCGCGCATCCGGTTGGCCTGGTCGGTGAGGGTCTTCGCCTTCGACTCGGCGTTCGCCCGCTCGCGCTTGCGGCGCTTCTCGTCGGTCTCGCGCTGGGTGAGGTACGCCTTCCACCCCATGTTGTAGACGTCGATCTCGCCGCGGTTGGCATCCAGGTGGAGGACCTTGTTCACGGTCTCCTCCAGCAGCGCGTTGTCGTGGCTGATCACGATCAGCCCGCCCTTGTGCGCCTTGAGGAACCCGCGCAGCCACACGATCGAGTCCGCGTCGAGGTGGTTGGTCGGCTCGTCGAGGAGCAGCGTCTCGGCCCCGGAGAACAGGATCCGGGCCAGCTCTACGCGGCGGCGCTGACCACCGGAGAGCGTCTTGAGCGGCTGGCTCAGGATCCGCTCCTCGATCCCGAGGCTGGACGCGATCGTCGCGGCCTCGGACTCCGCGGCGTACCCGCCGTTGGCGTGCAGCTCGGCGTCGGCGCGCTCGTAGCGGCGCATCGCCTTCTCGCGCTTGTTCGCGTCGTCGCTGCCCATGTCGG
Organism: Nocardioides sp. SR21; assembly: GCF_022761125.1. GTDB lineage: Bacteria > Actinomycetota > Actinomycetes > Propionibacteriales > Nocardioidaceae > Nocardioides. The sequence goes on from NZ_JAKWJR010000003.1 coordinate 345,834, forward strand.
CCTCGGCCTGGCGCAGGCGGCGTACGACGTCGTCGAGGCCACGAGCGGAGAGGATCCGGTCGCGGGCGAGGACCTCGGGGTTGCCGATGCGCGGGTCCTGCGGGAGGTAGCCGACCTCGCCGCTCGCCTGCACGGTGCCGGCGGCGGGCAGCGCCTCGCCGGCCAGGATCTTGGTGAGCGTGGTCTTGCCGGCGCCGTTGCGCCCGACCAGGCCGACCTTGTCGCCAGCTGCGACCCGGAAGCTGACGTTCTCCATGAGGAGGCGGGCGCCGGCGCGGACCTCGAGCTGATGAGCAGTGATCATGACTGAGCAATCGTAGGGGTGGGTAGCGTCCAGCCTGACATCGAGGAGGACGGATGCGGTTCAACCCCAAGGCCCGGCTGAACACCAGGCGGATGGGCGACTCCGGTCGCTCGGGCGCGCGCGGTGGCGGCGGCGCCGGCCTCCCGATCCCCGGCGGCCTCGCCGCGGGCGGGGGCATCACCGGCCTGATCGTCGTCATCGTCATCGTCGTGGCCACGCTGTGGCTGGGCGGCGGGCCGGGCGGCGGCTCCGGCGACAGCGCGTACGACACCTCGCGGATGTCGGACACCGACCGCTACGAGAACTGCAAGACCGGCGAGGACGCGAACAACGACGTCGACTGCGCCCGGGTCGCGGTCGAGAACTCGCTGTACGACTACTGGTCGGACACGCTGGACGGGTTCCAGCCCGAGCGGAAGCTGCAGACGTTCAGCGGTGGAGTCTCGACCGGCTGCGGTCAGGCGTCGGCCGCCGTCGGGCCGTTCTACTGCCCCAGCGACCAGACGATCTACCTGGACACGACGTTCTTCGACGAGGTGCTGGAGCGCCAGCTCGGCGGCCCGGACGGCGGGTTCGTGGAGCCGTACGTGCTGGCCCACGAGTACGGCCACCACATCCAGAACCTCATGGGCACGATGGGTCGGGTGAAGACCCAGCAGGGCCCGACGAGCGATGCGGTCCGGCTGGAGCTCCAGGCCGACTGCTACGCGGGCCTGTGGGCGGGTGCCGCCACGCAGACGGAGGACGAGAACGGCGAGGTGCTGATCGCCGAGCTGACCCAGCAGGACGTCCAGCAGGCCATCGAGGCGGCCGAGGCCGTCGGTGACGACCGGATCCAGTCGGCCGGCGGCGGCGACGTCGACCCCGACTCGTTCACCCACGGTTCTGCCGCGCAACGGGTCGAGTGGTTCCGGACCGGATTCGAGTCCGGATCGCTCGACGCCTGCGACACGTTCGCGGCGGGAGCCCTCTAGAGCTCGAGGAGCGCCTCGAGGTGCGGGAACTGCCGTTGCAGCGCCCGCAGGTGCGGGGCGACCGACGGGTGGCGGTACTTCCCCGCCAGGGCGCCCTCTCCCCCGGCGACCCGGGCCAGCGCCCACTCCGCGCGGTTCAGCACGGTGTAGACGGCGGTGATCCGGGCACCGAGCGTCACCTCCTCGCGGGTGGCGAGGCCGTCGGGCAGCCCCATGAGGTACGCGTCGATGAGCGGCTCGAGCTCCTCGCGGGCCGCCAGCGCGTAGTAGCCGAGGTCGCCGCCGACCGGACCCGTGCCGAGCATCGCCCAGTCGACCGCGACCACGTCGTCGCCGTCGCGACCGCGGAGGTTCGCGGGGGTGGGGTCGCCGTGCTGCGGGACCTGCATCAGGGCGTCGGCCTTCGCGAGCATCTCGGTACGCCGCCCCCACAGGACGTCGGCGACGTCGGCGACCGTCGTCCGGGCCAGGGTCGGCCAGCCGCCGCGGCGTTCGACCCGGTCCATCCGGTCGCGCAGCTGGTTGCGCGCGAGCCACGGCGCCGGCGTCAGCTGGGCGCCGGCGAAGCGACCGAGCGCGTGGGCGACGAACAGGCCGCTGGTCGCGGCGTCCTCGACCCACTCCTCGGTGAGCGTGATGCCCTCGACGTCCTCGTCGACCGCGCCGAGCGCCGGGCCGCGCAGGCCCGGCGTACCGGCGACGATCCCGGCGAGGACCACGTCAGCGGCGCGGCGCCAGTAGGCGAAGTGCCGCGGCTGGCTCAGCTCGGCCTGGTCGTCCTCGAGCGGGGCGGCGAGCCGCTTCACGACCACGGGCTGATCGCCGAGCGAGGTGCGCCAGACGCCGACCGTGGAGGCACTCGAGCCTGCCGGGAGCGCCAGCCACCCGGGTTCGGGCTGCCACATGGCTCGCACGCTAGTGCACGTCGCGCCGCCGGAAGGCCATCTGGCCCGCGACACTCAGGGCGAGTGCCACCGCGGCCACGACCAGCACCGGTGCCCAGTCGAAGTCCTCGGCGGGCACCATCGGCAGGTGCTCGAACGGTGACACGTCCTGGAGCCACTGCGGGATCTGGAACAGGTCGCCGAACAGCATCACGACCGCCGAGAACGCCAACGGCGCCCACGCGAGCACGGTCCACCGCGGGAGCACCCCGAACAGCAACCGGGCGAACCCGCTCAGCACCAGCACCGGAGCGAGGTACTGCAGCACCGGCCAGCTGAACGACCACGCTGCCTCGCCGTCACCGGTGACCAGCAGGTAGCCGGCTCCGAGCCCCAGCCCGGCGACCGCCAGCACGAGCGCCGTACCGCCCACGGTCACGAGGACGTGGCCGAGCAGCCACCGGCTGCGCGGCAACGCGGTCGCCAGCGTGACCTCGAGGTGTCCGTTCTCCTCCTCGCCGCGCGGCCGCAGCGCCGAGGCGATCGCGAACCCGGCGCAGATGACCGCGAGCATGAGGATCGACGTGCCGTAGAAGCCGGTGACCAGGTCGTCGCCGGCCTGCACGAACAGGTCCTGCGAGGTCTGGGAGTCGCCGATCAGCGCCTTCACGTCGTCGCCGATCGCGCCGTACGCGAGGCCCCCGAGGAACATCCCGCCCGCCCAGCCGAGCACCGCGCCACGCTGGAGCGACCATGCGAGCCCCTCACCGCTGAGCAGCCCACGCCGGGCGCGCGGGCGCCCGGGTCTCGTGGCGACGATCCCGGACCCGTAGTCGCGGCGGCCGAAGAGGGAGTACGCCGTCGTGAGCGCGACGCCGGCGCCCGCGAGGAGCAGCAGCATCGGCCACCAGCGAAGCCCGGAGAACTGGTGCATCGCCTGGTACCACCCGATCGGCGAGCACCAGCTGAGCACGCCGTTACCGACGTCCCCGATCGCGCGAAGCACGTACGAGAGCGCGATGACGATCCCGGCCACGCCGTACGCCGAACGCGTGCTGGCAGTGAGCTGCATGGCGATGAGCGCGGTGCCGGTGAAGAACCAGCCCACCGCTGTCGCGCCGAGGCCGAGGCCGAAGGAGTCGGCGCCCGCCAGGCCGTACGCCGTCAGCGAGACCGACACGAGCAGCCCGACGAGCAGGTTCGCGACCGCCGCGACGAGGACCGCCGCGGTGGTCGGCGCGTAGCGGCCGACGGCGGACGCGCGGAGCAGCTCGTCGCGCCCGGCCTCCTCCTCGGCGCGGGTGTGGCGGCCGACGACGAACATGCTCATCAGCCCGACGAGGATCGCGCCGAACGCGGTCGTCTGCCATGCGGTCTGGCCGCCGAGGGTGTCGAGCGCGCGCGGCGGACCGGCCATCGCGATGAACGCGGCGTTGCCTTCCATGCTCGCGGCCGCCTCGTCGTACTGCTGCTGCGTCGTGTACAGCTGGTCGACGGAGTAGCAGGTGACGACGTACAGCCCGGCCGCGCCGAGGATCCACCACAGGAGCATCCACTTGTCGCGCTTGAGGAACGTCCAGAGGAACGTGCCGGTCCCGCTCATGGGAGGTCGTCGCCGTAGTGACGGAGGAACAGCTCCTCGAGCGTCGGCGGCTGGCTGGTGAGGCTGCGGACCCCCGCCGGGAGGAGCGCCTGCAGGGCCGCGTCGAGACGGGCGGTGTCGACCTGGAACCGCACCCGGGTGCCCTCGACGCTCAGGTCGTGGACCCCCTCCAGCGCGTCGAGCCCCGTGGGCGGCCGCTCGAGCTCGGCGGAGATCGACGTACGGGTCAGGTGCCGCAGGTCCGCGAGCGTCCCGGACTCGACGACCTTGCCCGCACGGATGATGCTGACGCGGTCGCAGAGCTGCTCGACCTCGGCGAGGATGTGGCTGCTGAGGAGCACGGCGTGGCCGCGGTCGCGGAACTGGTCGACGTAGGTCTGGAAGACCTCCTCCATCAGCGGGTCCAGGCCGGAGGTCGGCTCGTCGAGCACGAGCAGGTCCACGTCGGAGGCGAGCGCGGCGACCAGCGCGACCTTCTGCCGGTTGCCCTTGGAGTAGGCGCGGCCCTTCTTGGTCGGGTCGAGCTCGAACGCGTCGACGAGCTCCTGGCGGCGGGCCTCGTCGAGGCTGCCGCGCAGCCGGCCGAGCAGGTCGATGACCTCGCCGCCGGTGAGGTTCGGCCAGAGGTTCACGTCGCCGGGGACGTACGCGAGACGCTTGTGCAGCGCGGCCGCCTCGCTCCACGGGTCGCCACCGAACAGCCGCACCTCGCCGCCGTCGCGCCGCAGCAGGCCCAGGAGGACGCGGATCGTGGTGGACTTGCCGGCGCCGTTCGGCCCGAGGAACCCGTGCACCTCCCCCGGACCCACGTCCAGGTCGAGCCCGTCCAGCGCCCGGAAGCTGCCGAACCTCTTCACCAGGCCGCGGATGTCGATGACGCGCTCGTCGGTCACGACTCGACGTTAGCGGTTCTCCACCTCGATCCGCGCCGCCTGCGCGTCGGCCACCGCCGCCTCGAGAACGCCCCGCCGGGGGTCGGGTACGGCGAGCCACAGGTCGGTCCGCGTCGCGTGCTTGAGCCGGGCGTCGGCGAGCACCTCGTCCACCGCCGTGTGGTCCCCGCCCGTCACCAGCGGGCCTCGGAGACCGGCGAGGATCCGCGCCGCGTGGTCCGCGGCGGCCTCGTAGGCCTGCCGCGCCTGGTTGCCGCGCCGACGGGCGAACCGCTGCTGGCTCTGGCCGCCGGCCTTGGTCCGCCCCTGCACGTGCCGCTGCCCGACCTTGCTCTCGGTCGTGGTGCCGCCGTGCAGGCGTGCCACCGCGAACCCGCCCTTGCGGACCAGCAGCACGCCCCAGTCGTCGGGGGCGCCCATCTGCTCCCGGAACGCCTTGCTGTCCGCAGCGCCGGCGTACGACGTGTCGAAGGGAAGCCGCGCGGCGAAGGTACTGCCGTCCTCGGCCACTCCCGTCAGGGCGCCGTCAGCGACGGCCAGCTCGGTCGTGCCGTGCCGTGCCCCGAAGTTGAGGACCCACCGCTCGAAACGCTCAGCAGGCACCAGGACAGGCATACCGTGACGCTATCGGAATCGGCACCGCTGGTGATTGAGGTGAGAGCGAAGCGAGCCTCCACACCAACGTCGGCGACGCGGCGTCCGTCAGATGCGCGACTGAGGTTTCGAGCCGCCCGTCGCGGCTTCGCAAGCTCAGCCGCGGGGCTCCCTCAACCTCTTCGGGTTGCTGCCACCAACTTCGTTGGCGGCAGCACCTCAGACGTTGAAGCCGAGCGCCCGCAGCTGCTCGCGGCCGTCGGGGGTGATCTTGTCGGGGCCCCACGGCGGCATCCAGACCCAGTTGATCGCGACGTCGTTGACCAGGCCCTCGAGCGCGCCGTTGGTCTGGTCCTGGATCACGTCGGTCAGCGGGCAGGCCGCGGAGGTGAGCGTCATGTCGATGACGCAGTTCGAGCTCTCGTCGACGTGCACGCCGTAGACCAGGCCGAGGTCGACGACGTTGATCCCGAGCTCGGGGTCGACGACGTCCTTCATCGCCTCGGTGACGTCCTCGATCGACACGGTCGCGACCGCACCCGAGGCCTCGGGCACGTCGGGCAGGTCAGAGTGGTCAGCCATGAGAGTCCTCCAGAGATTGGGCCGTGGCGTCCTTCCAGGCCATCCACGACAGTAGTGCGCACTTCACCCGGGCCGGGAACTTGGCGACACCGGCGAACGCGATGCCGTCCTCCAGCACGTCCTCGTCGGGAACGACGGTGCCCTTGCCCTGCATGAGGGTCAGGAACTCCTCGTGGATCGACATCGCGTCGTCGACCTTCTTGCCGATCACGAGGTCGGTCAGCACGGACGCCGACGCCTGCGAGATCGAGCAGCCGACCGCGTCGTACGACACGTCCTCCACGACGCCGTCGGTGACGTGGACGCGCAGCGTCACCTCGTCGCCGCAGGTCGGGTTGACGTGGTGGACCTCAGCCTCGAAGGGGTCGCGCAGGCCCTTGTTGTGAGGGTTCTTGTAGTGGTCCAGGATGATCTCCTGGTACAGCGCATCGAGCTCTTGTGTCATCGATCAACCCAACTTGAAGTACGAGCGGGTGTATTCCAGGCCCTCGACGAGCGCGTCGATCTCGGCCGGCGTCGTGTAGAGGTACGACGACATCCGGGTCGAGCTCTGCACGCCGAACCGCGCGTGCGCGGGCTTGGCGCAGTGGTGGCCGGCGCGCACGCCGATACCCCGCGAGTCCAGCACCTGCGCGATGTCGTGCGGGTGCACGCCGTCGAGCTCGAACGAGATCGCTCCGCCGCGCGACGCGGCGTCCAGCGGACCGAGCACGGTCAGGCCGGGGATCGTGGCCAGGCCCTCGAGCGCGTACGCCGTGATGGCCTGCTCGTGCCGGTGGATCGCGTCCATGCCGACGTGCGCGAGGTAGTCGACGGCCGCGCCGAGCCCGACCGCCTCGACGATCGGCGGCGTACCCGCCTCGAAGCGGTGCGGCGCCTTCGCGTAGGTGGACCTCGCCATGGTGACGGTCTCGATCATCTCGCCGCCGCCGTGGAACGGCGGGAGCTGGTTCAGCAGCTCCTCGCGTCCCCACAGCACGCCGATGCCGGTCGGGCCGACGACCTTGTGCCCGGTGAACACCAGGAAGTCGCAGCCGGTGGCGGCGACGTCGACGGGCAGCTGCGGCGCTGCCTGCGACGCATCGACCACCGAGTAGGCGCCGACCGCCTTGGCCCGAGCCACCAGGTCCTCGACCGGGTTGATCGTGCCGAGCATGTTCGAGACCCAGGTGAACGCGACGACCTTGGTGTTCTCGTCGACCAGCTGGTCGGCGTTCGACAGGTCGAGCCGGCCGTCGTCGGTCAGGCCGAACCACCGCAGCTCCGCGCCGGACCGCTCGCACGCGAGCTGCCAGGACACGATGTTGGAGTGGTGCTCCATCTCGGTGATGACGACGTTGTCGCCGGGACCCAGCTCGATCGTGCGGGCCAGCAGGTTCAGCGCCTCGGTGGCGTTCTTGGTGAACACGACCTCGTTGCGCGACGGCGCGTTCAGGAACGCCGCGACCTTGTCGCGGGCGCCCTCGAACGCCTCGGTCGACTCGGCGCCGAGCATGTGCATCGCGCGGGCGACGTTCGCGTTGTGCCGCTCGAGGTGGTCGACCATCGTGTCGATGACGACCTGCGGCTTCTGCGAGGTGTTCGCGCTGTCGAGGTAGACCAGCGGCAGACCACCCGGACCGGTCCGCGACAGGATCGGGAAGTCGGCGCGGATCACCTCCAGCTCAGGGAGGAGTCCGGGCAGCTGCACGGTGGTCATGTCAGACCGCCGCCTCGGTGAGGAAGCGCTCGTAGCCGTTGGCCTCCAGCTCCTCGGCCAGCTCCGGGCCACCGGACTCGGCGACCCTGCCGTTGACGAACACGTGCACGTGGTCGGGCTGGATGTAGCGCAGGATCCGCGTGTAGTGCGTGATCAGCAGGACGCCCTTGCCGTCCTGCTCACGGAAGCGGTTGACGCCCTCGGACACGACCTTGAGCGCGTCGATGTCGAGGCCGGAGTCGGTCTCGTCGAGGATCGCGACCTTCGGGTTCAGCAGCTCGAGCTGGGCGATCTCGTGGCGCTTCTTCTCGCCACCGGAGAAGCCCTCGTTCACCGACCGGGTGCCGAACGTCGGGTCGAGGTTGAGCTTCTCGAGCGCGGTGTTGACGTCCTTGACCCAGGTGCGGAGCTTCGGGGCCTCGCCGTCGAGCGCGGTCTTCGCCGTACGCAGGAAGTTCGACACCGAGACGCCGGGGACCTCGACGGGGTACTGCATCGCGAGGAACAGGCCGGCGCGGGCGCGCTCGTCGACCGACATCGCGAGGACGTCCTCGCCGTCGAGGGTCACCGAGCCGCCGGTGATCGTGTACTTGGGGTGACCGGCGATGGAGTACGCCAGGGTCGACTTGCCGGAGCCGTTCGGGCCCATGATCGCGTGGGTCTCGCCGTCCTTGATGGTCAGCGTGACGCCCTTGAGGATCTCCTTCGGACCGTCCTCGGTGTCGACGGACACCTGCAGGTCCTTGATGATCAGCTCGCTCATGAGGGGGTGACTCCGTTCAGGGTGGTGGTGGTGTCGACATAGATGTCGTCGCCGCGCACTTCCAGCGGGAAAGTGGCGACAGGTTCGGTGGCCGGCAGGCCGGTCGGCTTGCCGGTGCGGAGGTCGAAGCGCGAGCCGTGGAGCCAGCACTCGACCGTGCAGTCGTCGACCTCGCCCTCGCTGAGCGAGACAGCGGCGTGGCTGCAGAGGTCCTGGAGCGCGAAGTACTCGCCGTCGTGACCGGCGACCGCGACGTCGTACTCACCGATCGTGACGCCGAGCGCCTCGTCGGTGGGGACGTCGGAGACCGCGCAGGCGCGCTCGAACGGCATCAGTCGAGGTCCTTCAGCACGTTCTTCGCGAGCTCGGCCTCGACCGTGCTCAGCAGCTGCTCCTCGATCATCGGGATGCCGACCTTGCGGATCAGGTCGTTGAAGAAGCCGTGCACGACCAGCCGGCGCGCCTCCTTCTCCGAGACACCGCGCGAGCGCAGGTAGAACAGCTGCTCGTCGTCGAACCGGGCGGTCGCGGACGCGTGGCCGGCGCCCTCGATCTCGCCGGTCTCGATCTCGAGGTTCGGCACCGAGTCGGCCTGGCAGCCGTCGGAGAGGACCAGGTTGCGGTTCTCCTCGTAGGTCTCGATGCCCTCGGCGACCTTGCGGATCAGCACGTTGCCGATCCAGACCGTGTGCGCGCCCTGACCCTGCAGCGCGCCCTTGTAGACCACGTGGCTCTTGGTCTTCGGCGCGGTGTGGTCGGCGAACAGCCGGTGCTCGAGGTGCTGGCCCGCGTCGGCGAAGTACAGGCCGAGCAGCTCGGCGTCGCCGCCCGGGCCGGCGTACTCGACGTTGGCGTGCATGCGGACGACGTCGCCGCCGAAGCTGATCGACGTGTGCTTGACCGTGGCGTCGCGGCCGACCCGGATCGCGTCGCGGCCGAGGTGCACCGCGTCGTCATCCCAGTCCTGCAGCGAGAGGACGTTCGCGGCGGCGCCGTCACCGACCAGCACGGTCGTGATGGCGGCGTAGCGGGCGGAGCCGGTGTGCACGATCGCGACGGTCGCCTGGGCGTGCCGTCCGACGCGGACGATGAGCCGGCCCCAGACCAGGTCGTCGACGGACTCGCCGTGCAGGCGCAGCACGATCGGCTCGGCGATCTCGGCCTCGGCCGGGACGTCGAGCAGCAGCGCACCGGCGTTCGCGGCGGCCAGCGCCGACGGCCGGTCGTTGGGTGCGAGCTCGCCGATCTCGCGCGCCTCGGCGTCGCTGATCTCGGTGAGGGTCACGCCGGCCGGCAGCGTGGTCTCCCACGTCAGCGCGGCGGTCGAGGCCTCACCGTCGAGGATCCCGCGCAGCCGCTTGAGCGGCGTGAAGCGCCAGATCTCCTCGCGCCCGGTCGGCACCGGGTGGTCGCCCAGGTCGTACGACGGCGGCGGGTTCAGGTGGCTGAACCCCGGGCCGAGCTCCAGGGCGGACGCCGCGCTCTCGAGCGCGTTGTCAGTCACAGTCGAAGTCACTACTACGTCTACTTTCTAAAACTACGTGCGGAAGGCTGGGGAACGAGTTCCCCGCGTATCGAGAGAGGGGCCGGCGCGGCGGAGCGAAGCGACGACGCGCTAGCCCACTGCCCCCTCCATCTGGAGCTCGATGAGCCGGTTCAGCTCGAGGGCGTACTCCATCGGCAGCTCCTTGGCGATCGGCTCGATGAAGCCGCGGACGATCATGGCCATCGCCTCGTCCTGCTCCATGCCGCGCGACATCAGGTAGAAGAGCTGGTCGTCGGAGACCTTCGACACCGAGGCCTCGTGGCCCATCGACACGTCGTCCTCGCGGATGTCGACGTACGGGTAGGTGTCCGAGCGCGAGATCTGGTCGACCAGGAGCGCGTCGCAAAGCACGTTGGACTTCGAGCCGTGCGCGCCCTCGTTGACCTGGATCAGGCCGCGGTACGACGTCCGGCCACCGCCACGGGCGACGGACTTCGACAGGATCGAGGACGACGTGTGGGGCGCCGCGTGCACCATCTTGGCGCCGGCGTCCTGGTGCTGGCCCTCGCCCGCGAACGCGATCGACAGGGTCTCGCCCTTGGCGTGCTCGCCCATGAGGTAGACCGCGGGGTACTTCATGGTCACCTTGGAGCCGATGTTGCCGTCGACCCACTCCATGGTCGCGCCGGCCTCGCAGACCGCGCGCTTGGTGACCAGGTTGTACACGTTGTTCGACCAGTTCTGGATCGTCGTGTAGCGGCACCGGCCGCCCTTCTTCACGATGATCTCGACGACGGCCGAGTGCAGCGAGTCCGAGCTGTAGATCGGCGCCGTACAACCCTCGACGTAGTGCACGTAGGCGCCCTCGTCGACGATGATCAGGGTCCGCTCGAACTGGCCCATGTTCTCGGTGTTGATCCGGAAGTAGGCCTGGAGCGGGATGTCGACGTGCACACCCGGCGGGACGTAGATGAACGAGCCACCCGACCACACGGCGGTGTTCAGCGCGGCGAACTTGTTGTCGCCGACCGGGATCACGGTGCCGAAGTACTCCTGGAACAGCTCCGGCTGCTCCTTGAGCGCGGTGTCGGTGTCGAGGAAGAGGACGCCCTTCTCCTCGAGGTCCTCGCGGATCGAGTGGTAGACGACCTCGGACTCGTACTGCGCGGCGACACCGGCGACCAGGCGCTGCTTCTCCGCCTCCGGGATGCCGAGCTTGTCGTAGGTGTTCTTGATGTCCTCGGGGAGGTCCTCCCACGAGGTCGCCTGCTTCTCGCTCGAGCGGACGAAGTACTTGATGTTGTCGAAGTCGATCCCCGACAGGTCCGAGCCCCAGTTCGGCATCGGCTTGCGGCCGAACAGCTTGAGGCCCTTCAGGCGCAGGTCGAGCATCCACTGCGGCTCGCTCTTCTTCGAGGAGATGTCGCGGACGACGTCCTCGTTGAGGCCACGCTTCGCAGTCGCCCCGGCGACGTCCGTGTCGGCCCAGCCGAAGTCGTACCGGCCGATGCCCTGAAGCTCCGGGTTGAGCTCTTCGATGGAGGTCATGAGCTGACCCGCTCCTTCTTCTCGATGGGTGTGCTCGGAATGCATGTGGTGCAGACCCCGTCGCCGTGGGCGATGGTGGCCAGCCGCTGCACGTGCCGGCCGAGGACCTTGCTGATCGCCTCGGTCTCGGCCTCGCACAGCTGGGGGAACTCGTGGGCCACGTGGGCGACCGGGCAGTGCTGCTGGCACAGCTGCTCCCCCACGACGGGAAGGTCGCGAACGGACGCGGCGTACCCCTCGTCGGAGAAGATCCTGGCCAGGACCTCTGCTGCTCCGAGCTCGGGGTGCTCCGCGCGGACGCTCTCGAACCGCTCTCCGATGAACGCCGCCCGGCGGGTCGCGAATTCCCGGACCGCCTCCTCGCCGCCGGTCTCCGCCAGGAAGCGGAGCGCCTGCGCGGCGAGGTCGTCGTACTGCTGGTCGAAGCCGTCGCGACCGGACTCGGTGAGCGCGAAGACCTTGGCGGGGCGGCCCCGGCCGCGGTGCGCCTGGTTGCGCGGCTCGCGCGCCTCGACGGCGCCCTCCTCGAGCAGCTGGTCGAGGTGGCGGCGGACCGCCGCGGGCGTCAGGTCGAGGCGCTCGGCGAGGGCCGCCGCGGTCGACGGACCGTTGACGAGGATCGACCGGGAGACACGCTGACGCGTGGTCTGGTCGTGCGCCTCGGCGAATTCCACAACACCAGTGTGCCTTTATTGATTCGGCCCGTTCAAGGAAGGCAACCCTTAGTTGGTTCCCTCGCTACGGGAGGGCGTGAGCCGGGCCACACGAGCCCCGTCCCTACACTGACGGGCGTGCCCGACGCCTCCCCTGCCGTGTCCGTCGACGGGCTGGTGATGAGGTACGGCGACAAGACCGCCGTCGACAGTCTCTCCCTGACCGTCGAGCGCGCCACGATCACCGCCGTGCTCGGTCCCAACGGCGCGGGCAAGACCACCACGCTGGAGACCTGTGAGGGCTACCGCAAGCCCCAGCAGGGCACGGTCCGCGTGCTCGGGCTCGACCCGACCCGCGACCGCCGCGAGCTGCTCCCGCGCATCGGCGTGATGCTGCAGGCCGGTGGCGCCTGGAGCGGCGTGCGCGCGATGGAGATGCTCGAGCACGTCGCCAAGCTGCACGCGAATCCGCTGGACACCGACATGCTCGCGGAGCGCCTCGGCCTGGGCGACTGCGGGCGTACGCCGTACCGCCGCCTCTCCGGTGGCCAGCAGCAGCGGCTCGGCCTGGCGATGGCCCTGGTCGGCCGGCCGGAGATCGTGTTCGTCGACGAGCCGACCGCCGGCATGGACCCGGCCGCCCGCCGTACGACGTGGGAGCTGCTCGAGGAGCTCCGCGCCGACGGCGTGACCGTGGTGCTGACCACGCACTACATGGAGGAGGCCGAGCGCCTCGCCGACCACATCCACATCATCGACCGCGGCCGGCTGATCGCCTCGGGCTCACCCGAGGAGCTCACGCGGGGCACGTCGGCGACGGTGCGCCTGGTCGTCGACCAGGAGCTGCCGGCCGACGCGGAGGCCGCCCTGCGCGCGTCCGTGGATCGGTGGAGCGCCGACCACGGGGTCGGCGTGCGGTCGATCAGCTTCGGCTCGCGGACCCTCGAGGACGTCTTCCTCGAGCTGACCGGACGGGAGCTGCAGCCGTGACCGGCAGGCAGGGCACCTTCACCCCGATCCCGGGCGCGGCGCCGCTGTGGCGCCAGGTGCTCGCCCAGGCGCGCATGGAGTCGCGGCTGATGCTCCGCAACGGCGAGCAGCTGCTGCTGGCCGTCGTCATCCCGGTGATCGTGCTGATCGGGGGCGTGACCGCCGGCGAGCACCTCTCGCTCGACCTGGAGACGGCGCACCCACTGGTCGACATCTTCACGCCCGGCGTCATCGCGCTGGCGGTGATGTCGACGTCGTTCACCTCGCTGGCGATCGCGACCGGCTTCGAGCGGCGCTACGGCGTGATCAAGCGGCTGGGTGCCTCGCCGCTCCCCCGCTCGGGCCTGCTCGCCGGCAAGGTCGGCGCGCTGCTGCTGGTGCAGCTGCTCCAGGTCATCGTCATCGGCGGCGTCGGGCAGCTGCTCGGCTGGACGCCCGAGCCCGAGGTGCTGGGGGTCGCGCTCGCGATCGCCTTCGGCACCGCCGCGTTCGCCTCGCTCGGACTGTTCGTCGCGGGTGTGTTCCGCGCCGAGGCGACGCTCGCGGTCGCCAACCTGATCTACCTGCTGCTGCTGGCCGGCGGCGCCGTCGTACTCCCGCTGGGGGCGTACGGCGCGTTCGGCGACATCGTGCGGTGGCTCCCGTCCGGCGCGCTCGGCGAGGCGATGCGGACGGCGTTCATCGACGGCGAGGTCGCGTGGCGCGACCTCGGCGTCCTCGCGGTGTGGGCAGTCGTCGGCACCACCCTGACGGCAAGGACCTTCAAGTGGGAGTGACCGACCGGCTGCGCCGCCAGCACGAGTGGATCCGCGGCTGGGCCTGGGCCTCGATCGTCGCGAACATCGGCATCGTGGTCACCGGAGGCGTGGTCCGGCTGACCGGCTCGGGGCTCGGCTGCCCGACCTGGCCGCGGTGCACCGAGGAGTCGTTCACGCCGCACGGTGCGTACGACGTCAACTCGATCATCGAGTTCGGCAACCGGCTGCTGACCTACGTCCTGGTGGCGGTCGCGATCGGCACGTTCGTCGCCGCGTGGCAGTCCGGGCGTCGCGACCTGCGCACGATCGCGTTCGTCATGGGCCTCGGCATCCCGGCGCAGGCGGTCATCGGCGGCATCACGGTGCTCACCGACCTCAACCCGTGGGTCGTCTCGTTCCACCTGCTGTGCTCGATGGCGATCATCTGCGTCTCGATGCTGTTCCTCCAGCGGGTCGACCGCCCGGCCCCCGCCGAGGCACCTCGCGGACCACTCGTCGTCCTGGGCTGGGCCACGTTCGCCTCCGCCTGGGCGGTCCTGTACGTCGGCACGATCGTCACCGGATCGGGCCCGCACGCGGGTGACGCGGATGCCAAGCGCAACGGCCTCGACCCGCTCCAGTGGAGCCAGGTGCACGCCGACCTGGTGTTCCTGCTCCTCGGCCTCACCATCGGGCTGCTGCTCGCGGCGATGGCGATGCGGCAGCCGGCCGAGACGATCCGGGCGGTCTGGGTGCTGCTCGCCGTCGAGCTCGCGCAGGGCCTGATCGGCTTCGTGCAGTACTTCACCGATCTGCCGGTCGTGCTGGTCGGGTTCCACATGCTCGGCGCCGCGCTGGTCGCGGCCACCGTCGCCTGGGCGCTGATCCAGGTGCGCGAGCCGGCTCGCTGACTCGCTTCCTGTCCCAGCTGTCGCAGTTTCACCATGTGATGGCGTCGAACCTGCACTTCCCATGGCGGGCAGACCGTGGGAAGTGACGGTTCGCCTGCATCACATGGTGAAACTGCGACGGAGCCACCTGACAGCCGAAACCCGCACGACGCGCCGTTGCCGCTCGGCGTGTCCTGCGGGTTTCACCGGGCCGCCGGTGAAACCCGCACCGCCCAGGCAGAGCGACGGCGGCCGCCCATACCCCCGTGGACGGGCTGGCCGCCGTCATACCTCAGACGTCGTGGCGGCCGGATCGGTTGCCTCGAGTGCGGAACTATTTTCCGGGAGTCTGGAATCTCACCGGGACTCGGCACGCAGGTCGCGACTTCGCGGGCTCCGTCGCACCGCCCGCTCGACCATCGTCAGCGAGTCCGCTGACGCGTCCTCGCTAGCGCTTCAGCAGCGGGTCGACGGCCACCGCGACGAACAGCAGCGAGAGGTAGAGGTTCGACGAGTGGAACAGCCGCATCGGCTGGATCACCGTGAGGTTCTCGGTGCCCTTCGAGCGGTTCCACATCCGGTGCGCCTCGACCAGGAAGATCGCGCCCAGGACCGCCGCGGCGATCGGGTAGAAGAGGCTGGTGTCGGCGACCGGCCACAGCAGCAGCGAGGTCGCGACCATCACCCAGCTGTAGATCACGATCTGCTTGCCGACCTCGGCGGCCGGCCGCACGACCGGCAGCATCGGGACGTCGACGTTGGCGTAGTCCTCGCGGTAGCGCAGCGCCAGCGCCCACGTGTGCGGCGGCGTCCAGAAGAACACGACCATGAACAGCACGACCGGCACCCACGAGAGAGAGCCGGTGACCGCGGTCCAGCCGATCAGCGCCGGGAAACAGCCGGCGAGGCCACCCCAGACGATGTTCTGGGTCGTACGCCGCTTCAGCAGCATCGTGTAGCCGAACACGTAGAACGCGTTGGCGGCGACCGCGAGCAGCGCCGACAGCGGGTTGACCCAGACGTAGAGGATCACCGTCGACAGGATCCCGAGCACGAAGCCGAAGACCAGCGCCGCGCGCGGCGAGACGATGTGCCGCGGGATCGCCCGGCGACGGGTGCGCCGCATCTGCTCGTCGATGTCGCGGTCGTAGACGCAGTTGAAGACGGACGCGGAGCCCGCCGAGAACGTGCCGCCGACCACGGTCGCGACGACCAGGCCGAGGTCCGGGACGCCGCCGGCGGCGAAGAACATCACCGGGACGGTCGTGAGGAGCAGCAGCTCGATGACCCGGGGCTTCGTGAGTCCGACGTACGCCGCGACGACGTCCTTGACGGTCGCGCGTTCGGCCGCGGGCTGCTGGGCAGCAGAAGCCGACTGGCCGACGTAGGTCACGAAGTTCCTCGAGCGAAGTGGGTACCGGCTCAGGGCCGGTGGACGATGGCGAGTCTATCGCCAGAGGTGGGTAGGCTCGGCATCGCCTGATCCACCCGAAAGGAACCCTGTGAGCAAGACCTCTGCGCTGGACTGGACCGAGCTCGACCAGAAGGCGGTGGACACGGCCCGAGTCCTCGCCATGGACTCCGTCCAGAAGGTCGGCAACGGTCACCCCGGCACGGCCATGAGCCTGGCCCCGGCGGCGTACCTGCTGTTCCAGAAGGTGATGCGCCACGACCCCGCCGACCCGCGCTGGATCGCCCGCGACCGCTTCGTGCTGTCGTGCGGCCACTCGAGCATCACGCTCTACACGCAGCTGTTCCTCGGTGGCTTCGGGCTCGAGCTCAGCGACCTCGAGGCGCTGCGCACCTGGGGCTCCAAGACCCCCGGCCACCCCGAGCTCCACCACACCGCCGGCGTCGAGGTCACGACCGGCCCGCTCGGCCAGGGCGTCGGCAACGCGGTCGGCATGGCCATGGACGCCCGGCGCGTGCACGGCCTGCTCGACGCGGACGCCGCGCCCGGCGAGAGCCTCTTCGACCACCACGTCTACGTGCTCGCCTCCGACGGCGACCTGCAGGAGGGCGTCAGCGGCGAGGCCAGCTCGATCGCCGGCACCCAGGAGCTCGGCAACCTGACGGTCATCTACGACCGCAACCGGATCTCCATCGAGGGCGACACCGACATCGCCTTCACCGAGGACGTCGCCAAGCGCTACGAGGCCTACGGCTGGCACGTCCAGACCGTCGACTGGACCAACGGCGGCACGGAGTACGTCGAGGACGTCCCGAAGCTGTACGACGCCGTCGTCGCGGCCGGCAAGGTCACCGACAAGCCGTCGCTCATCGTCCTCGACACGATCATCGCCTGGCCCGCGCCGAACGCGCAGGGCACCGAGGCCGCCCACGGCAGCGCGCTCGGCGCCGACGAGGTCGCGGCCACCAAGAAGATCCTCGGCTGGGACCCCGAGCTCAGCTTCCAGGTGCCGGACGACGTCCTCACCCACACCCGCGCCCTCGCCGAGCGTGGCGCCGCGCTGGGTGCCGAGTGGGACGAGAAGTACGCCGCCTGGGCGGCCGCCAACCCCGAGGGTGCGACCCTCCTCCACCGGCTCAAGGCCCGCACGCTGCCCGAGGGCCTCGCCGACGCCCTCCCGGTCTTCGAGGCCAGCGAGAAGGGCGTCGCGACCCGTTCGGCGTCCGGTCAGGTCATCAACGCGATCGCGCCGCTGATGCCCGAGCTGTGGGGCGGCTCGGCCGACCTCGCGGGCTCGAACAACACCACGATCAAGGGCGTTCCGTCGTTCCTGCCCGAGAGCCGGGGCGTGGAGGAGTGGAAGGCCGACCCGTTCCAGGGCCGTGTGCTCCACTTCGGCATCCGCGAGCACGGCATGGGCGCGATCATGAACGGCATCGCCTCGCAGGCGCTGACCCGCGTCTTCGGCGGCACGTTCCTCACGTTCTCCGACTACATGCGCGGCGCGGTCCGGGTGGCGGCGCTCAGCCAGCTGCCGACGACGTACGTCTGGACCCACGACTCGATCGGGCTCGGCGAGGACGGCCCGACGCACCAGCCGATCGAGCACCTCGCGGCGCTCCGCGCGATCCCGGGCCTCGACGTCGTCCGCCCCGCGGACGCCAACGAGACCGCCGCCTGCTGGCACACGATCCTCCGCCACACCGACCGGCCGGCCGCGCTGGCGCTGACCCGGCAGAACGTGCCGGTGTTCCCTCGCGGCGAGGACGGCTTCGCCGAGACCAGTGACGTCCACCGCGGCGGCTACGTCCTCGTCGACGCCGAGGGCGGGCGTCCCGACGTCGTCCTGATCGGCACCGGCTCCGAGGTGCAGATCGCCGTCGCCGCTCGCGCCCAGCTCGCCGAGGCGGGCATCAAGGCCCGCGTCGTGTCGATGCCGTGCCTCGAGTGGTTCGAGGCCCAGGACCAGTCGTACCGCGACACCGTCATCCCGCCGATCGTGAAGGCGCGCGTCTCCGTCGAGGCCGGCGTGAAGCAGGGGTGGCGCGAGTACGTCGGCGACGCCGGCCGGATCGTCTCCATCGACCACTACGGAGCCTCTGCCGACTACTCCCGGCTCTACCAGGAGTTCGGCCTCACCGCCGAGGCGGTCGTCGCGGCCGCCCACGACTCCATCGCCGCAGCCACCAGCTAGAGAGGAACTCCCATGAGTGACCGACTGAAGGCCCTGTCCGACGCGGGCGTGTCCATCTGGCTCGACGACCTGTCGCGTGAGCGCATCGAGACCGGCAACCTCGCCCAGCTGATCGCCGACAAGCACGTCGTCGGCGTCACCACGAACCCCACGATCTTCGCGTCCGCGATCGCGAACGGCGAGCGGTACGACGAGCAGGTCCGCCAGCTGGTCGACAAGGGCGAGCCGGTCGACCGGGTCGTCTTCGAGCTGACGACCGAGGACGTCCGCAACGCGTGCGACCTCATGAAGCCCGTCTTCGAGTCCACCAGGGCCGACGGCCGGGTCTCGATCGAGGTCGAGCCGACCCTCGCCAACGACACCGAAGGCACCATCGCCTCGGCTCAGGCGCTCTGGGCCGCGGTCGACCGCCCGAACGTGCTGATCAAGATCCCCGCCACCCAGGAGGGCCTGCCGGCGATCACCGCCGCGATCGCCCAGGGCATCAGCGTGAACGTGACGCTGATCTTCGGCACCGAGCGCTACCGCGAGGTCATGGACGCCTACCTCACCGGCCTCGAGGCGGCCCGTGACGCCGGTCTCGACCTCGGCAAGATCCAGTCGGTCGCGTCGTTCTTCGTCTCCCGCGTCGACACCGAGATCGACCCGCGGCTCGAGAAGATCGGCACCGACGAGGCCCTCGCGCTCCGCGGCCAGGCAGCGGTCGCCAACGCCCGGCTCGCGTACGGCGCGTTCGAGGAGGTGCACGCCAGCGACCGGTGGAAGGTGCTCGCCGACGCCGGCGCGAACGCCCAGCGCCCGCTCTGGGCGTCGACCGGCGTGAAGAACCCGGACTACTCCGACACGCTCTACGTCGCCGACCTGGTCGTCGCCGACACCGTGAACACGATGCCGGAGAAGACGCTCGAGGCGTTCGCCGACCACGGCGAGGTCACCGGTGACCAGGTCACCGGCAAGGCCGCCGAGGCGCAGGCGGTGCTCGACAGGCTCACCGCCGTGGGCGTCGACTTCGAGGACGTGCTCGTCGTGCTCGAGACCGAGGGCGTCGACAAGTTCAAGAAGTCCTGGATCGAGCTGCTCGAGACCGTCGAGGGCCAGATGGCGGCGGCCCGCCAGTGACGCCCTCCCCCGTCGACCCGGTATCGACGGAGGCGTGGGCGCGCCTGTGCGCCCTCGCCGTAGGCTTCGCGCCCGACCTGCGGCGATGGTTCGCCGACGACCCGAGCCGGGTCGATCGGCTGACGTTCACCGCAGGCGACCTCCACGTCGACCTGTCGAAGTCGCTGCTGGACGACGCGGTGCTCGGCGCGCTGCTCGCGCTGGCCGACGAGGTCGGTGTGACGGCGCGCCGCGACGCGATGCTTCGGGGCGAGCACATCAACGTCACCGAGGACCGAGCCGTGCTGCACACGGCCCTCCGGCTCCCCGCAGACGCATCTCTCGAGGTCGACGGCCAGGACGTCGTGGCCGACGTGCACCAGGTCCTCCAGCGGGTCTACTCGTTCGCCGAGCAGGTCCGCAGCGGCGCCTGGACCGGCGTCACCGGCGAGCGGATCCGCACGGTGGTGAACATCGGCATCGGCGGCTCCGATCTCGGCCCGGTGATGGCGTACGAGGCGCTCGCGCCGTACCGCCAGGACGGGTTGGAGTGCCGCTTCATCAGCAACATCGACCCGACCGACGCGGCGACGACGCTGGCCGGGCTCGACCCCGCGACGACGCTGTTCATCGTGTCGAGCAAGACGTTCGGGACGCTCGAGACGCTGACCAACGCCCGGCTCTGCAAGGCCTGGCTGCTGGACGGACTGGCCGGGCACGACGCGAAGGAGGCGGTCGCGAGGCACTTCGTCGCCGTCTCGACCGCGCTCGACAAGGTCGCCGACTTCGGCATCGACCCCGCCAACGCCTTCGGCTTCTGGGACTGGGTCGGCGGGCGCTACTCCCTGGACTCGGCGATCGGTACGTCGCTCGTGGTGGCGATCGGTCCGGAGCGCTTCGCGGAGCTGCTGGCCGGGTTCCACGCGATGGACGAGCACTTCCGCACGGCCGAGCCCGCGCGCAACGTGCCACTGCTGATGGGCCTCCTCAACGTCTGGTACACGAACTTCCTCGGCGCCGAGAGCCACGCGGTGCTCCCCTACGCCCAGCTCCTGCACCGGTTCCCGGCCTACCTCCAGCAGCTCACCATGGAGTCCAACGGCAAGGGCGTCCGCTGGGACGGCTCCCCGGTCACGACCGACACCGGCGAGATCTTCTGGGGCGAGCCCGGCACCAACGGCCAGCACGCGTTCTACCAACTCATCCACCAGGGCACCCGGCTGATCCCGGCGGACTTCATCGCCGTCGCGAACCCGCCGTACGACCTGCAGGACGGCGACACCGACGTCCACGAGCTGTTCCTGGCGAACTTCCTCGCGCAGACCGCGGCCCTCGCGTTCGGCAAGACCGCCGACGAGGTCCGCGCCGAGGGCACGGCCGAGGCCGTCGTCCCCGCCCGCGTGTTCACCGGGAACCGGCCGACCACCTCGATCATGGCGCCCGAGCTCTCGCCGTCCGTCCTCGGCCAGCTGGTCGCGCTCTACGAGCACCTGACGTTCGTGCAGGGCGTCGTGTGGGGCATCGACAGCTTCGACCAGTGGGGCGTCGAGCTCGGCAAGCAGCTGGCCCAGAAGGTCGGCCCCGCGATCGCCGGCGACGCGTCGGCGCTGGCCGCCCAGGACACCTCCACGCAAGCCCTGATCGCCTACTACAGGGAGCACCGCAGCCGATGACCCAACCCAACCCGCTTCGCGACCCCCGCGACCGGCGACTGCCACGCATCGCCGGCCCCTGCGGCATGGTGCTGTTCGGCGTCACCGGCGACCTGTCGCGCAAGAAGATCATGCCGGCGATCTACGACCTCGCGAACCGCGGCCTGCTGCCGCCGGGCTTCAGCCTGACCGGCTTCGCCCGCCGGGACTGGGCCGACCAGGACTTCGCGCAGATCGTCCACGACTCGGTGAAGGCCCACGCGCGCACGGAGTTCCGCGAGGAGGTGTGGAAGCAGCTCGCCGAGGGCTTCCGCTTCGTCCCCGGCGACTTCGACGACGACCACGCCTTCGACCAGCTCAGGCGCACCATCGAGGAGCTCGACGAGGAGCGCGGCACCGGCGGCAACCACGCGTTCTACCTGGCGATCCCGCCGGGGTTCTTCGGTGACGTCGTCGGCCAGCTCAAGGAGCACGGCCTGTCGACGCCGCGCGACGGCTCGTGGCGCCGGGTCGTCGTCGAGAAGCCGTTCGGCCACGACCTCGAGTCGGCGCGCGAGCTCAACGCGACGCTCGGCGAGGTGTTCCCGCCCGGCTCGGTGTTCCGCATCGACCACTACCTCGGCAAGGAGACGGTCCAGAACATCCTGGCGCTGCGCTTCGCCAACGAGATGTTCGAGCCGATCTGGAACAACACCTACGTCGACCACGTGCAGATCACGATGGCCGAGGACGTCGGGATCGGCGGCCGCGCCGGCTACTACGACGGCATCGGCGCCGCGCGAGACGTCATCCAGAACCACCTGCTCCAGCTGATGTGCCTGGTGGCGATGGAGGAGCCGGTCTCCTTCGACGCCGAGAACGTGCGCATCGAGAAGGAGAAGGTGCTCGCCAGCGTCCAGCTCCCCGCGCGGCTCGACAAGACCACCGCGCGCGGGCAGTACGCCGCCGGCTGGGCCGGCGGCCAGAAGGTCGAGGGCTTCCTCGACGAGGACGGCATCAAGAAGTCCTCGACGACCGAGACGTACGCCGCGGTGACGCTGAACGTCGCCACCCGCCGCTGGGCCGGGGTGCCGTTCTACCTGCGCACCGGCAAGCGCCTGGGCCGCCGGGTCACCGAGGTCGCGATCGTCTTCAAGCGCGCGCCGCACCTGCCGTTCGCGGCCTCCTCGGTCGAGGAGCTCACCCAGAACGCACTGGTGATCCGGGTGCAGCCCGACGAGGGCGTCACCCTGCGGTTCGGCTCCAAGGTGCCCGGCACCCAGATGGAGATCCGCGACGTGAACATGGACTTCGTGTACGGCGGCTCCTTCACCGAGGAGTCCCCGGAGGCCTACGAGCGGCTGATCCTCGACGTGCTGCTCGGCGACCCGCCGCTGTTCCCGCGGCACGAGGAGGTCGAGCTCTCGTGGAAGATCCTCGACCCGATCCTCGCCCACTGGGCCAAGCAGGACGCGAACGGCAAGGGCAGGCCCGAGGCGTACCCCTCGGGCGGCTGGGGGCCGAAGTCGGCCGACGACATGTTGGCCCGTGACGGCCGGACCTGGAGGCGACCGTGATCGAGCTGATGGACACCAATGCCGCGCAGATCGCCGCGGAGTTCACCCGCGCCCGCGCGCGGGCGGGCTCGCCCGCGATGGGCATGGTGATGACGCTGGTCATCGTCGTCGACGAGGACGACGCCGAGGACGCGATGAAGGCGGCACGCGCCGCCTCGCACGAGCACCCGGCGCGGGTGCTCGGCGTGATCCTCGGCGACGGCCGTGGCGCGCCGCAGGTCAACGCCCAGGTCGGCACCGGTTCCGGCTGGAGCGGTGAGACCGCGGTCATCCGGCTCAGCGGCGAGGTGGTCAAGCACGCGGAGTCCGTCGTACTCCCCCTGCTCCTCCCGGACTCGCCGGTCGCGATCTGGTGGCCCAACCACCCGCCGGAGGACCCGGCCGCCGATCCCCTCGGCCGCCTCGCCCAGCGCCGGATCACCGACGCGGCGAGCGCGACGCGCGGCAAGACGCGGGCGATCCACCACCAGTGCCAGGTCTACACGCCCGGCAACACCGACCTGGCCTGGACGCGCCTCACGCCGTGGCGCGCGCTGCTGGCCGCGATCCTCGACCAGCGCCCGGTGAAGGTCACCAGCGCCTCGGTCACCGCCGAGCGGATCAGCCCGAGCGCGGACCTGCTGGCGGCGTGGCTGGTGGACCGGCTGAAGATCCCGGTGGAGCGCAAGAACTCCAACGGGCCCGGCATCACCGAGGTCGTGCTGCGCACCAACCAGGGTGATGCGCGCATCTCCCGCCCCGACGGCAAGCTCGCGGTCTTCTCGGTGCCCGACCGGCCCGACCGGCCGGTCGCGCTCAAGCGCCGGGAGCTGCCCGAGCTGCTCGCCGAGGAGCTGCGCCGGCTCGACGAGGACGACGTGTACGCCGAGACCGCCCGCAGGCTGGTGGCCCTGGAAGGGAAGAGGACGAAGTGAGCACCGAACCCCGCATCGAGGTGCACGACGACTCCGCGACCCTGGCCACGGCCGTCGCCGGGGAGCTGCTCTCCCGGCTGGCGGACATCCAGGCGACGCCGCGGGTGCCGCACATCTCGCTGACCGGCGGCACGATCGCCGAGGACATCCACCGCGAGCTCGCCCGGCTGGCTCCGGCCTCCGACGTCGACTGGAGCAAGGTGGTCGTGTGGTTCGGCGACGAGCGCTTCGTCGCCCCCGACTCCCCCGACCGCAACGTCGGCCAGGCCCGCGAGGCGTTCCTCGACGCGGTCGGCGCCACCCAGGTCCACCCGATGCCGTCGACGGCGGACGCCGCCGACGTCGACGCCGGGGCGGCGGCGTACGCCGAGACCCTGCGCGAGCACGGCAGCGGCGAGTTCGACGTGATGATGCTCGGCATCGGACCGGACGGGCACATCGCCTCGCTGTTCCCCGGCTTCCCGCAGCTCGACGTGATCGACGAGGTCGCCGTCGGGGTCACCGGTTCGCCGAAGCCGCCGCCGGAGCGGATCAGCCTGACGCTGTCCGCGCTGGACCGGTCGCGGTCGGTGTGGTTCCTCGTCAGCGGCTCGGGCAAGGCCCCCGCGGTCGCGTCAGCACTCGGCGGCGCCGACGTGCACGAGATCCCCGCCGCCGGCGTCACCGGACGCGAGGAGACCATCTGGTTCCTCGACCGCGAGGCCGCTTCCGAGCTGTGACCTCTCGCCGGTCGAGTAGCGACCTCTCGCCGGTCGAGTAGCGACCTCTCGCCGGTCGAGTAGCGACCTCTCGCCGGTCGAGTAGCGACCTCTCGCCGGTCGAGTAGCGACCTCTCGCCGGTCGAGTAGCGACCTCTCGCCGGTCGAGTAGCGATCTCTCGCCGGTCGAGTAGCGATCTCTCGCCGGTCGAGTAGCGATATTTTCGTTGGTCGAGTAGCGAGCGCCAGCGAGCGTATCGAGACCTACTGGGTCTCGATACGCCGGCAACGAGCTCCTACGTCACTCGCGCGGCTGCTCGACCTTGGTGCAGCTTCGTCGTCTCCCAGCTCCGCTGGGAGACGATGGCACCTAGAAGATGATGTCGCCGGACTTGCGTCGGGACCGGAGCAGCTGCAGGGCCTCGTCGAGGATGTCGGCCGCCTCCTGGTCGGAGCGACGCTCCTTCACGTAGGCGAGGTGCGTCTTGTACGGCTCGATCTTGGGCGCGGGCGGCGCGTTCTCCGAGTCCCGGCCGGCCGGGAGGCCGCACTTCGGGCAGTCCCACGAGTCCGGCACGGTGGCCTCGATCGAGAACGCGATCACGGAGCGGTGCTCGTGCGCGCAGAAGTACGTCACCGCCTGGCGCGGTGCGGCTTCGCCACGCTCCGCCTCGCCCATCGGGCCGGCACCGACCCGGCTGCCCCGAATTGCGTTTCCTCCACCAGCCACGAACGGATCCCTTTC
Organism: Nocardioides sp. SR21; assembly: GCF_022761125.1. Lineage (GTDB taxonomy): Bacteria > Actinomycetota > Actinomycetes > Propionibacteriales > Nocardioidaceae > Nocardioides. Next base: position 370,702 of record NZ_JAKWJR010000003.1, read on the forward strand.
GAAACGAGCTTGTCAGTACGCGAGAAGAAGCCCGAGGGCGATCACGCAGGCAAACCAGATGACGCCGATACCGACCGTGAGCCGGTCGAGGTTCCGCTCCGCGACGGACGAGCCGCCGAGCGAGCTGGAGACGCCACCGCCGAACATGTCCGAGAGGCCGCCACCGCGGCCCTTGTGCAGGAGCACCAGCACGATCATCAGACCGCTGGTGATCATGAGGATGATGGTGAAGAGAAGTTCCACAGTCGCAGAGCCTACGTCAGTCGTCCGGTAATCAGATGATCGGCATGTCGTAGAACCGGCAAATGCCGCCGAACTCGTCCACCTGCAGGCTCGCGCCGCCCACGAGGCAGCCGTCCACGTCGGGCTGCGCCATGATGCCGGCGACGTTCGACGCATTCACCGAGCCGCCGTACTGGATGCGTACGGCGTCCGCGGCGGCGTCGCCGTGCGTCTCGCGGACCCATGCCCGGATGGCCGCGCAGACCTCCTGCGCGTCGTCCGGGGTCGCTACCTCGCCGGTGCCGATCGCCCAGACCGGCTCGTATGCGATGACCAGGCCGCCGACCTGCTCGGCGGTGAAGCCGGCGAGCGAGCCCTCGGTCTGCGCGACGCAGTGCGCGACGTGCGTGCCGGCCTGGCGGATCTCCAGACCCTCACCCACGCACACGATCGGCGTCATGCCGGCCGCGAGCGCCTTGTGGGCCTTGGCGTTCACGACCGCGTCGGTCTCGGCGTGGTACTGCCGGCGCTCGCTGTGGCCGACGACGACGTACGAGCAGCCCAGCTTCGCGAGCATGCTCGCCGAGATCTCGCCGGTGTACGCCCCGGAGTCGTGCTCGGAGACGTCCTGGGCGCCGTACTTGAGCGACAGGCGGTCGCCGTCCACGAGCGTCTGCACCGAGCGCAGGTCCGTGAACGGAGGGACGACGACGACCTCGGCCTTGGCGTAGTCGTGCTTCTTGTCCGAGAGCGTGATCGCGAGCTTCTGGGTGAGCACCACCGCTTCCTGGTGGTTGAGGTTCATCTTCCAGTTGCCCGCCATCAGCGGGGTGCGAGACGACGCCATCAGTCCTCCAAGACCTTGATGCCCGGGAGCTCCTTGCCCTCGAGGTACTCCAGGCTCGCGCCACCACCCGTCGAGATGTGGCCGAACGACGACTCGGCGAACCCGAGTCGAACGGTGGCCGCGGCAGAGTCGCCGCCACCGACGACGGAGAGGCCGTCGACCTTGGTCAGCGCCTCGGCGACGGCGCGGGTGCCGCCGGCGAACTCGTCGACCTCGAACACGCCCATCGGGCCGTTCCAGAACACCGTCTTGGCGTCGGCGAGGGCCGCGGCGAACGCCGCACCCGAGTCGGGGCCGATGTCGAGACCGAGGCTGTCGCTCGGGATCTCGTCGGCCGGTACGACGCGCGGCTCCGGCGTGCGGTCGCCGGACGGGAACGCGGTGTCCACCACGATGTCGGTGGGCAGCACGATCTCGACGCCGGACTCCTGGGCCCGCTCGAGGTAGCTGCGGCAGGTGTCGAGCTGGTCCGCCTCGAGGAGGCTCTTGCCGACCTCGTGGCCCTGGGCCTTGAGGAAGGTGAACACCATGCCGCCGCCGATCAGCAGCTTGTCGGCCTTGCCGAGCAGGTTGTCGATGACGCCGAGCTTGTCGGAGACCTTCGAGCCGCCGAGCACGACGACGTACGGACGCGCCGGGGACTCCGTGAGCCGACGGAGCACGTCGATCTCGGCCGACACCAGGCCACCCATCGCATGCGGCAGCCGCTGCGCCACGTCGTACACCGACGCCTGCTTGCGGTGGACGACACCGAAGCCGTCGGACACGAACGCGTCGGCGAGCGAGGCGAGCTGGTCGGCGAACGCGCCCCGCTCGGCCTCGTCCTTGCTGGTCTCGCCCGCGTTGAACCGGACGTTCTCCAGCACCGCGACCTGGCCGTCGGCCAGGCCCGCGACGGTCTCCTGTGCGCTCCCACCGACGGTGTCGGTCGCGAAGGCGACGTCCTGGCCGAGCAGCTCGCCGAGCCGCGCGGCCACCGGCCGGAGGGAGTACCGGTCCTCGGGCGCGCCCTTGGGACGCCCGAGGTGGGCGGTGACGACCACCCGGGCGCCGGCCTCGGCCAGCGCCTGGATGGTCGGGACACTCGCCCGGATCCGCTTGTCGTCGGTGATCGTCGTGCCGTCGAGCGGCACGTTCAGGTCCGATCGGACCAGGACGCGCTTCCCGGCGACGTCCCCCAGGCCGGCGTACTCGCTCACGGTCAGAGGGTCTCGCCGATGTAGACGATCAGGTCCGCGAGGCGGTTGGAGTAGCCCCACTCGTTGTCGTACCAGCCGAGCACCTTGACCTGGTTGCCGATCACCTTGGTGAGCGGGGCGTCGAAGATGCAGGAGGCCGGGTCGGTGACGATGTCGGTCGACACCAGCGGGTCGGTGGAGTACTTGAGGAACTTGCCGTCCGCGGCGGCCTTGATGATCTCGTTGACCTCCTCGACGGTGGTCTCGCGCGACGCCTCGAAGGTGAGGTCGGTGGCGGAGCCGGTCGGGGTCGGGACGCGCATCGCGTAGCCGTCGAGCTTGCCCTTGAGCTCGGGCAGCACCAGGCCGATGGCCTTCGCGGCACCGGTCGAGGTCGGGACCATGTTCAGCGCGGCGGCGCGGGCGCGGCGCGGGTCCTTGTGGATGTTGTCCTGGAGGTTCTGGTCCGCGGTGTAGGCGTGGATCGTGGTCATCAGACCCTTGTTGATGCCAAGGCCCTCGTGCAGCGCCTTGGCCATCGGCGCGAGGCAGTTCGTCGTGCAGGACGCGTTGGAGATCACGGTGTGCGCGGCCGGGTCGTACGACGTGTGGTTGACGCCCATGACCACGGTGACGTCCTCGTTCGAGGCCGGCGCCGAGATGATGACCTTCTTGGCGCCGCCGTTGTCGACGTGCGCACGCGCCTTGGTGGCGTCGGTGAAGAAGCCGGTGGACTCGACGACCACGTCGACGCCCAGGTCGGCCCACTTGAGGTTCGCGGGGTCGCGCTCGGCGAACGTCTTGACGACCTTGTCGCCCACGCGGATCTCGTCCTCGGTGTGCGTGACGTCGGCGTCGAGGCGGCCGAGGATCGAGTCGAACTTCAGCAGCGGCGCGAGGGCCTTGTTGTCGGTCAGGTCGTTGACCGCCACGATCTCGATGTCCAGGCCCGAGGCGCGGACCGCGCGGTAGAAGTTGCGGCCGATCCGGCCGAATCCGTTGATACCTACTCGAACAGTCACAACTGGCTCCTGCTTCTCGATCGTGTCGTGCGTGCGGGGAACAGTCCGACCCTATCGCCCACCCGTGGAGCGTTCACCGGGCCGTCCGGCCTACGTGCGGGTAACCAAAGACCCGGCGACACCCACGCCGCTCGACCGCGCGAACGACTGGGTTCGATGCGCCCATCGCGACCTCGTCCCTCGGTCGCGAGGCTTACTCAACCTGCCTTCGCCCACGGCGCGCGTTCGTTCCTCACGCGCACCTGCTCACGCATCGTCGGCGAGCATCTCGGGCGTCAGCGAGGACTCCGTGTCGGGGATGCCGAGCTCCTCGGCGCGCTTGTCCGCCATCGCGAGCAGCCGGCGGATCCGGCCGGCGATCGCGTCCTTGGTGAGGACCGGGTCGTGCAGCTGGCCGAGCTCCTCGAGCGACGCCTGCTTGTGCTCGAGCCGGAGCTCGCCGGCCATCCGCAGGTGGTCGGGGACCTCCTCGCCGAGGATCTCCATCGCGCGGTCGACGCGGGCACCGGCCGCCACGGCGGCACGCGCGGAACGGCGCAGGTTGGCGTCGTCGAAGTTCGCGAGCCGGTTGGCCGTCGCGCGGACCTCGCGGCGCATCCGGCGTTCTTCCCACGCCATCAGCGACTCGTGGGCGCCGAGCCGGGTCAGCAGCTGGCCGATCGCGTCACCGTCGCGGATCACGACCCGGTCGACGCCGCGGACCTCGCGGGCCTTGGCGTGGATGCCGAGCCGCCGGGCGACGCCGACGAGGGCGAGCGCGGCCTCAGGTCCGGGGCAGGTGACCTCGAGCGCCGAGGAGCGGCCGGGCTCGGTCAGCGAGCCGTGCGCGAGGAAGGCCCCGCGCCACGCGGCGACGGCGTCGCAGCCACCGCCGGACACGACCGCCGGCGGCAGGCCGCGCACCGGGCGGCCGCGCTGGTCGAGAAGCCCGGTCTGCCGGGCGAGCGCCTCGCCGTCCTTGACGACGCGGACGATGTAGCGGCTGCCCTTGCGGATCCCGTTGCCCTGCACCATCACGACGTCGGACTGGTGGCCGTAGACCTCCGCGATGTTCGTTCGCAGTCGCCGCGCCGCGGCGCCGGTGTCGAACTCCGCCTCGACGACGATCTTGCCGCTCACGATGTGCAGCCCGCCGGCGAACCGGAGCATCGTGGCGACCTCAGCCTTGCGGCAGCACGTCTTCGTGATCTGGGTGCTCGACAGCTCCGCCTTCACCTGTGCCGTCATCGCCATGGGGTGGATCCTTTCACGCTCGTCAACGCGACGGGGCCTGCTCGTCGCGATCAGCGGCGCCCATGATGCGGGAGTACGCCGCGGCGAGCTTCACCGGGTCGTGTCTCGGGGTTCCGTCGCCGCGTGCGACGTCCGCGACCACGAGCTCCGCGCCGAGTGCGGACGCGATCCGCTCGAGGTCCTCGAGGTCGTCGCGCACGCTGTCCGCGTCGGCGAGGACGGTGTGCACGCGCAGGTCCGGCGCGTGCTCGGCGAGCACCGCGAGGTGGTCGGCAGCGTCGAAGCCGGGGGTCTCCCCCGCCTGCTCGCCGAGGTTCAGGGTGACCACCACCCGGGCGTCGCTGGTGACGATCGCCTCGCGCAGCGCGGGGACCATCAGGTGCGGGATCACGGACGTGAACCACGACCCCGGACCGAGCACCAGCCAGTCGGCGACCTGGACGGCGTCGATCGCCTCCGGGCACGGCGCAGGCTCGGCCGGCTCGAGCGCGATCGAGGTGATGATGCCGTCGGTCGTGGCCACCTCGACCTGACCGCGCACCGAGGTCAGCGCATCGGGATCGGCCGGGTCGACGCCTCGCACCTGCGCGGTGATGTCGATCGGTGTGAGCGCCATGGGCAGCACCCGGCCGCTGGTGCCGAGCAGCCGCCCGACCCAGTCGAGTGCGGCCACCGGGTCTCCGAGCTGCTCCCAGAGCCCGACGATCAGCAGGTTCCCGATGGTGTGCCCGCGGATCTCGCCCTGCCCGGCGAACCGGTGCTGGAGCACCCGCGCCCAGGTGTCGCCCCACTGGTGGTCACCGCAGAGCGCGGCCAGCGCCATCCGCAGGTCGCCGGGAGGGAGCACGCCGAACTCCGAGCGCAGCCGCCCGGACGAGCCGCCGTTGTCGGCGACGGTGACGACCGCGGTCAGGTCGTCGACGACGAGGTCGTGGACGAGCTGCCTCAGCGCGCCCAGCGAGGCCGAGAGCCCGTGCCCGCCCCCGAAGGCGACCACCGACTGCGCGCGCTCACTCACGTCCCAGGTCCCGGTGGGCCGCCTTGACGTCGTACCCCGACGCGAGGAGCCGGCGGTTGATCTCCTCGGTCATCGCGACGCTGCGGTGCTTGCCGCCGGTGCACCCGACGGCGACGGTCATGAACCGCTTGCCCTCGCGGAGGTAGCCCTCCGCGACGCCCTCGAGCACCGGCACGTAGCCGTCGAGGAACTCCGCGGCGCCCATCTGCTCCATGACGTACTCCGCCACGTCCTTGTCGCGGCCGGTGTGCGGTCGCAGCTCGGGGATCCAGAACGGGTTGGGCAGGAAGCGCATGTCGGCGACGAAGTCGGCGTCGACCGGGATGCCGTACTTGAAGCCGAAGCTGCTCACGGTGATCTTCAGCCGCGTGGAGTCCGGCGTGCCGAACGCCTCCGCGATCTTCTCGGTCAGCTGGTGCACGTTGAGCCGCGACGTGTCGATGACCAGGTCGGCGTCGCTGCGCAGGTCGGCGAGCACCTCGCGCTCGCGGATCAGCCCGTCGAGCAGCCGCCCGCTGCCCTGCAGCGGGTGCGGCCGGCGCGCGGCGTCCTGGCGGCGGACCAGCACGTCGTCGGCGCAGTCGAGGAACAGCAGCGTCGCGTGCCGACCGGTCGCGCCCTGGGCCAGGTTGGCCTGGAGGGACTGGAAGAACGAGCCGGAGCGGACGTCGACGACGACCGCGATCGGCTGCTCGGTGCCGCGGCTCTCGTCGACCAGCTGGACGACCTCGCGCAGCAGGCTCGGCGGCAGGTTGTCGACCACGTAGAAGCCGAGGTCCTCCAGCTCCTTGGCCGCCGTGCTCCGACCGGCACCGGTCATGCCGGTGACGACCACGAGCTCGCCGTGACGCTCCCCACTCATGATTCCTCGATCTCGCCCGTGGCGGTGTTGATGCTGACGATGGCAGGCCCAGTCTTGTCCTTCTCGCCGGCGACCGCATCCTTGATGGCCGTCGCCGTCGCCGGGCCGATGCCCGGCACCTGCGCGAGCTCCTCGACGCTGGCCGCCCGGAGCTTCTTGAGCGAGCCGAAGTGCTTCAGCAGCGTCCTGCGGCGTACCTCGCCCAGGCCGGGGACGTCGTCGAGCAGGCTCTCCACCATCGTCTTCGACCGCCGGGAGCGGTGGTGGGTGATGGCGAAGCGGTGCGCCTCGTCGCGGATCCGCTGCAGCAGGTAGAGGCCCTCGCTCGAGCGGGCCAGGATGACCGGGTCCTCCTGGTCGGGGAGCCAGACCTCCTCCAGCCGCTTGGCCAGGCCGCACACCGGGATGTCGACGATCCCGAGCTCGGCGAGCGCGCGCTGCGCGGCCGCGACCTGGGGTGCGCCACCGTCGACGACGACGAGTCCGGGCGCGTAGGCGAACTTGCGCGGCCGGCCGGTCTCGGGGTCGACGAGCATCGGGCCGCTCTCGGTCACCACCGACTCGCTCGCGCCCTGCTCGTCGAGCAGGCGGCGGAACCGTCGGGTGATGACCTCGCGCATGGCCCGCACGTCGTCGGAGCCGTCCTGACCCTTGATCACGAACCGGCGGTACTCGCTCTTGCGCGCCAGCCCGTCCTCGAACACCACCATCGAGGCGACGATCTCGGAGCCCTGGAGGTGGGACACGTCGGCGCACTCGATGCGCAGCGGTACCTCGTCGAGACCGAGCGCCTCCTGGATCTCCTCGAGCGCCCGGTTGCGGGTGGTGAGGTCGCTGGCGCGCTTGGTCTTGTGGAGCATCAGCGCCTGCTTGGCGTTCTGCGCGACCGTCTCCTGCAGGGTGCGCTTGTCACCGCGCTGCGGGATCCGGATCGCGACCTTCGAGCCGCGCACGTCGCTGAGGAGGTGTTCGTACGTCGCGTGGTCGGGCGGCAGCGCCGGGACCAGGATCTCGCGCGGGATCTCGTCGGGCCCGGCGCCGGCGTACAGCTGGAGCAGGAAGTCGTCGACGAGCTGCGCGGTGTCGCCCTCGTCGACGCGGTCGGCGACCCAGCCGCGCTGGCCGCGGATCCGGCCGCCACGGACGTAGAAGATCTGCACCGCGACCTCGAGCGGGTCCTCGGCCAGCGCGATCACGTCGGCGTCGGTGCCGTCGCCGAGGACCACGGCCTGCTTCTCCAGCGCCTTGTTCAGCGCGCCGAGGTCGTCGCGCAGGCGTGCCGCCTTCTCGAAGTCGAGCGCCTCGGAGGCGGCGTACATCTCCTTCTCGACGCGGCGCACGAACGCCGTCGTCTGCCCCGCCATGAAGTCGCAGAAGTCGTCGACGATCGCGCGGTGCTCGTCGGCCGAGACCTTGCCGACGCACGGCGCGGAGCACTTGTCGATGTAGCCGAGCAGGCACGGCCGGCCGATCTGCGCCGACCGCTTGAACACGCCGTTGCTGCACGAGCGCATCGGGAAGACCCGCAGCAGCAGGTCGACGGTCTCGCGGATCGCCCAGGCGTGGCTGTACGGGCCGAAGTAGCGGGTGCCCTTGCGCTTGGCGCCGCGCCCGACCATCACCCGCGGGTACTCCTCGCCGACGGTCACCGCCAGCCACGGGTACGACTTGTCGTCGCGGTACTTCACGTTGAAGCGCGGGTCGTACTCCTTGATCCAGGAGTACTCCAGCTGCAGCGCCTCGACCTCGGTCTTCACGACCGTCCACTCGACACTGGCGGCGGTGGTCACCATCGTGGCGGTGCGCGCGTGCAGGTTGCCGAGGTCCTGGAAGTACGACGACAGCCGGGCGCGGAGGTTCTTCGCCTTGCCGACGTAGACGACCCGGCCCTTGGGGTCGCGGAACCGGTAGACACCCGGTTGGGTCGGGATCGACCCCGGTTCGGGCCGGTACGACGCGGGCGATGGCACGCCGCAACCCTACGGTCCGGCACCGACACCAGATCCACCCCCGGCATTGTTGAGTGTTCTACTCTACTTACATGCCTTGTCGTGACCCCTACGGCTACGCCCTCACCTGCAGCCCCGCGGCGGGCGCCGCCTACAACCGCGGCGTCACCGACCTGCTGCGGCTGCGGGCCGGGGCGGAGCAGGCCGTGGCCGCCTCGATCGCGCTCGACCCGACGTTCGCCCTCGGTCACGCGACCCTGGCGCTGCTCGGCCACGAGCTGTGCGCCGCCGTCGACGTGCAGGCGCGGCTGCGCGACGCACTGCTGCACGTGGTCCGGGCCACCGACCGCGAGCGCAGCCACGTCCTGGCCGTCGCCGCCCACCTGCGCGGGGACTCCGAACCGCTGGTGCGGCACCTCCACGAGTACCCGCGCGACGCGGTCCTGCTCTCGACCGCCGTCCCGACGATCGCGTTCGCCGGCGTGACCGAGGTGCCCGAGGAGGCCTGGGCGCTGGTCGAGCGGGCGATCCCGGCGTACGGCGACGACTGGTGGTTCACCGGCCTGCTCGCGTTCATCCGCCAGGAGCAGGGCCGCTTCGACGAGGCGATGGACCTCTCCTGCCGCTCCCTGGCCGAGGAGCCCGGCGCCGGGCACTCCGCGCACGCGCGGGCGCACGCGCACTACGAGACCGGCGACCACGAGGCCGGGCTCGCCTGGATGGACGGCTGGGTGACCGGCGACGGCGCCTCGATCGAGAGCCTCAGCCACTTCTCCTGGCACGCCGCGCTGCACGAGCTCTCGCTCGGCGACCTCGACGCCGTACGCCGGCGGTACGACGCACAGCTGCGCCCCGAGCACGGGCTCGGCTGCCGGGCCCTGGTCGACAGCGGCTCACTGCTGTTCCGATGGGCGATCACCCCGGATGCGAGCGCCGTACCGCCGATGGACGGCGTCGCCGACCTCGCCGGCCGGGACACCCTCGAGCGGCCGGCCACGCCGTTCCTCGCCCTCCACGCCGCGATCGCGCTGCTCGCCACCGACGACCGGATCGGCCTCGGCCGGCTCGAGGCCTGGGCCGCCGTGCACCCCCACCCCACCCAGCGCGAGGTCGTCGCTCCCCTGGCCTCGGCCCTCCGCCTGATGGCGACCGGCCGATGTACGGCGGCGGCCGACGCGCTCGCGGCCCTGCAGCCGCAGGTGCGACGTCTCGGCGGCTCCGACGCCCAGCGCGAGATCGTCGAGGAGGCCCGGATCGCGGCGCTGCTGCGGGCGGACCGGCTCGACGAGGCCCGCGTCGTGCTGGACGCGCGGATCGACCGGCGTCGCTCGCCGCGCGACGAGCGCTGGCGTCAGGAGTGCCGGCCCGCCGCGCGGGTCACCTGACCGTCGGTCGCCTCCACCGCGACCGACCGGAGCGCCTGGCTCGCCGGACCGGCGAGCACCGCTCCGTCCTCGATCGAGAACCGGCTGCCGTGGCACGGGCAGCCGATCGCACCGCCCGACACCTGGGACACCACGCACCCCCGGTGGGTGCAGATCGCCGAGAACGCGCGGAACACGCCCTTCGACGGCTGGGTCACCACGAGCTCACCGTCGGTGAGCACCCGGCCACCCCCGACCGGCACATCGGACACCGGGACCAGCGACTCGACCGCCCGCTCGGACGGCGTGGGCTCGGGCGCCGACGACGACGTCGCGGGGTCGCTGGGCTCGGGCGTGCTGCTCGCGGTCGGGGTCGGAGCCGTCACCGACGGCTCGCTCCCACCGCCGCACGCCGCGAGCAACGGCACGCCGGCGGCACCGGCGAGCGTCGCTCTCCTGCTGGTCCGGGCAGCCATCGCGTCAGGCGATCGAGATGTCGTCGCCCTCGACGCTGACGTCGACGCTCGAGAGCGCCGACGGCGCCGGGCCGCCGAGCACGGAGCCGTCCTCGATCGAGAACGAGCTCCCGTGGCAGGTGCAGTTGATCGCGCCGTCCTTCACGTTCGACACCAGGCAGCCCTGGTGGGTGCACACGGCCGAGAAGCACTTGAAGTCACCCTCGGTCGGCTGCGTCACCACGACGCTCTGGTCGGCGAAGATCTCGCCGCCGCCGACCGGGATGTCCGACGTCGACGCCAGCACCTCCCCGGGCGTCGTGGCACTTCCCGGATCCTTCGCCGTGGTCTCCTCGCTGCCCCCGCACGCGGCGAGCAGCGGCAGCGCCACGCCCGCGGTCGCGGCGCCCGACAGCGCATTCCTCCTGGTGATGCCCTCGCGGCTCACAGTGTTCCTCTCGACGGATCTCGTAGAACGTTCACCCTACAAACGGACGAACGGGCTCCGAGGTTCGGATCGATGAGAGTTCGCTGTGAATCAGCGGGTGGCGGCCTTCTTCGTGGTCTTCTTGGCCGGCGCCTTCTTCGTGGCCTTCTTGGCCGCGCTCGTGGTGGCCGCGGTCTTGGTGGCCACCGCCTTCTTCGCGGGCGCCTTCTTCGCGGGAGCCTTCTTCGTGGCGGCCTTCTTGGACGGAGCCGTGGACGCTGCCCTGGGTGCCGACTTCGCGACGGACTGGCGAGCGGCCCGTCCTTCGAGCAGCGGCGCGAGGAACTCGCCGGTGTAGCTGCCAGGGGTGGCCGCGACCGTCTCGGGCGTGCCCTCCGCGACCACCATGCCGCCGCGCGAGCCACCCTCGGGACCCATGTCGACGAGCCAGTCGGCGGTCTTGATGACGTCGAGGTTGTGCTCGATCACCAGCACCGTGTTGCCCTGGTCGACCAGGCGGCCGAGCACGAGCAGCAGCTTGCGGATGTCCTCGAAGTGCAGGCCGGTGGTCGGCTCGTCGAGCACGTACACCGTGCGCCCGGTCGACCGCTTCTGCAGCTCCGACGAGAGCTTCACGCGCTGCGCCTCGCCACCCGAGAGCGTGGTCGCGGGCTGGCCCAGCCGTACGTAGCCGAGGCCGACCTCGACCAGGGTCTTCATGTGCCGCGCGATCGCCGGGACGGCCGCGAAGAACTCGGCGGCCTCCTCGATCGGCATGTCCAGGACCTCGGCGATGGTCTTGCCCTTGTAGTGGACCTCGAGCGTCTCGCGGTTGTAGCGCGCCCCGTGGCAGACCTCGCACGGGACGTAGACGTCCGGGAGGAAGTTCATCTCGATCTTGATCGTGCCGTCGCCGGAGCACGCCTCGCAGCGACCACCCTTCACGTTGAAGGAGAACCGGCCCTGCAGGTAGCCGCGCATCTTCGCCTCGGGCGTCGAGGCGAAGAGCTTGCGGATGTGGTCGAAGACGCCGGTGTACGTCGCTGGGTTCGACCGCGGGGTGCGCCCGATCGGCGACTGGTCGACGTGGATGACCTTGTCGACGTGCTCGAGACCGGAGATCTTCTGGTGCCGACCCGGGACCGCGCGGGCGTTGTAGATCTGCTTGGCAAGCGAGGTGTAGAGGATGTCGTTGACGAGCGTGGACTTGCCGGAGCCGGAGACACCGGTGACCGCGACGAACATGCCCAGCGGGAACGAGACGTCGACGTTCTTCAGGTTGTTCTCGCGGGCGCCGTGCACGGTGAGCTCGCGGCCCTTGGTGCGCGGGCGGCGGATCTCGGGAACCGCGATCTCGCGACGGCCCGAGAGGTACTGCCCGGTCATCGAGTCCGCGTGCGTCAGCAGGCCCTCGACGCTGCCGCTGTGGACGACCTGGCCGCCGTGCTCGCCGGCGCCCGGGCCGATGTCGACCACCCAGTCGGCGACCCTGATGGTGTCCTCGTCGTGCTCGACGACGATGAGGGTGTTGCCGAGGTCCTTGAGCCGGACCAGGGTCTCGATCAGCCGGTGGTTGTCACGCTGGTGCAGGCCGATGGACGGCTCGTCGAGCACGTAGAGGACGCCGACCAGGCCGGCGCCGATCTGCGTCGCCAGCCGGATCCGCTGCGCCTCTCCCCCGGACAGCGACCCGGAGGGCCGGTCCAGCGAGAGGTAGTCGAGGCCGACGTCGAGCAGGAAGTTCAGCCGCTCCTGGATCTCCTTGAGCACGCGCTCACCGATCTGCCGCTCGCGCGCGGTGAGGTCGAGGGTGCGGAGGTAGTCGGCGGTCTCGTTGATGGGCATCGCGCAGACCTCGGCGATGTTCTTGCCGCCGTCCTGCAGGGACGCTCCGAGGGTCACCGACATCGAGACCGGCTTGAGCCGGCTGCCGCCGCACGCCGGGCACGGGACCTCGCGCATGAAGCCCTCGAACCGCTCCCGGCTGGTGTCGGACTCGGCCTCGTTGTGCCGCCGCTCGATGTAGGAGCCGACGCCCTCGAACTCGGCGTAGTAGGCGCGCTGGCGGCCGTACCGGTTGCGGGTGACGACGTGCACCTTCGTCGGGTGCCCGTGGAGGATCGCCTTCTGCCCCTTGGCCGGCAGGTCCTCCCACGGCGTGTTCAGGTCGAAGCCGAGCTCGTCGCCGAGCGCGCCCATCAGGCGCAGGAAGTAGTCGGCGACGTGCGCCTGGCTCCACGGCTGGATCGCGCCCTCGCCGAGCGTCGCCTGCGGGTTCGGCACCACGAGCTCGGGGTCCACCTCGAGGCGGGTGCCGAGGCCGTGACAGGTCGGGCACGCACCGAAGGGCGAGTTGAACGAGAACGAGCGCGGCTCGAGCTCGTCGGTGTCGATGGTGTGCTCATTGGGGCACGCCATCTTCTCGCTGAACTTCATCTCGCGGCCCGGGTCCTTGGCGTCCAGGTCCACGAAGTCGAAGAGCACCAGGCCGCCGGCGAGCTGCAGGGCGGTCTCGACCGAGTCGGTGAGCCGGCGCTTCGACGACTCCTTGACCGCGAGCCGGTCGACGACGACCTCGATCGTGTGCTTCTTCTGCTTGTCGAGCTTGGGCGGCTCGTCGAGCGAGTAGGTCTCGCCGTTCACGCGGGCGCGGGAGAAGCCCTGCGTCTGGAGCTGCTTGAAGAGCTCGACGTACTCGCCCTTGCGGCCGCGGATCACCGGCGCCAGCACCTGGAAGCGCCGGCCCTCCTCGAGGGAGAGGATCTTGTCGACGATCTGCTGCGGCGTCTGCCGCTCGATCGGCGCGCCGCACGTCGGGCAGTGCGGGCGCCCGGCGCGCGCGTAGAGCAGGCGGAGGTAGTCGTAGACCTCGGTGATGGTGCCGACCGTCGAGCGCGGGTTCTTCGAGGTGGACTTCTGGTCGATCGAGACCGCGGGCGACAGGCCCTCGATGAAGTCGACGTCCGGCTTGTCCATCTGGCCGAGGAACTGGCGGGCGTACGCCGACAGCGACTCGACGTACCGGCGCTGGCCCTCGGCGAAGATCGTGTCGAACGCCAGCGAGGACTTGCCGGAGCCCGAGAGGCCGGTGAACACGATCAGGGAGTCCCGTGGAAGGTCCAGCGACACGTCCTTGAGGTTGTGCTCCCGAGCGCCCCGGATGATGAGCTGGTCCGCCACTGATTCCCCTCGCTTCGAACAGGTGTTCGTCATCGTACGCGGTCAGACAAGGCCGCCTCGGCTCCGTACCCGGCCGCGCCGCCCACGATCTCACGCGCCACCGACAGCCGGAATTCGAGCGTCCGTCGGGCAGGATGGGCCCATGGCCGAGACGCCCCAGGACCCGCTGCCCGACGCCACGCGCCGGTTGATCCGCACCGCGGACGCCCTGGCCGAGACGGCGTACGCCGAGCCGAGCGGGCTGCCCGGTTGGAGCCGGGCGCACGTGCTCGCCCACCTGACGCTGAACGCCGAGGGGCTCGCCGGCGCCCTCAACGGGCTCGGCGGCGAGGCCACCACGATGTACACGTCCGAGGAGGCACGGGACGCCGACATCGCCACCCTGGCCGGCCAGGACCCCGCGGTCGTGCGTGACCGGCTCCTCGCCGCGTGCACCGCCTTCGGCGACGCCCTCGCGGCGGTGCCCGCGGACGCGTGGGACGCCGAGATCGAGCGCACCCCGGGAGGCCGCCGCTTCCCGGCCGCGATGGTGCCCACCATGCGGCTGCGCGAGGTGGAGATCCACCACGCCGACCTCGACGCCGGCTACACCCGGGCCGACTGGAGTCCCGAGTTCAGCGTCTCGCTCCTCGACGCCGCGGTCGAGCGGCCGGGGCAGCCCGCCTTCGTGGCCGAACCGACCGACCTCGACCGCCGCTGGGAGGCCGGTACCGGTGGCCCGACCGTGACCGGCGCGGTCGCCGACCTCGGCTGGTGGGTCACCGGCCGCGGCGGCGGGAGTGGACTGAGCAGCAACGACGGCGCCGTACCGACGATCGGAGCGATCTGATGACCTACACCGGAGCGGTCTCCCCCGGAGGCCCCGCGGACGTGCGCGAGCTCGCGCACCTGACGATCACCAAGGTGGCCGTCGACGAGAAGATGTCCAACAACTGCTACCTCCTGCACTGCCGCGACACCGGCGAGCAGGTGCTGATCGACGCCGCCGACGCGTCCGCGACGCTGCTGCCCCTGATCGGCGACGCCGGGCTCACCTCGGTGATCACGACCCACCAGCACTGGGACCACCACCGCGCGCTCGCCGACGTGGTCGCCGCGACCGGCGCCTCGGTCGTCGCCGGCGTACCTGATGCCGCGGCGATCACCGAGCAGACGGGCGTGCCCGTCACGCACCCGCTCGGCGCCGGCGACACGGTGTCGGTGGGGTCCTGCACGCTCGAGGTGATCCCGATCGCCGGGCACACCCCGGGCTCGATCGCGCTCCTGTACGACGACCCCGACGGCCACCCGCACCTGTGGACCGGCGACTCGCTGTTCCCCGGAGGCGTCGGCAACACGTTCGGCGACGCCGCGGCCTTCGCGCAGCTCATCGACGAGGTCGAGACGAAGATCTTCGGCCGGCTCCCCGACGACACCTGGTTCTACCCCGGCCACGGCAACGACTCGACGCTCGGCGCCGAGCGCGCGTCGCTGGGCGAGTGGCGGGCGCGGGGCTGGTAGCCCGCGCGATCACGACGCGGAATGGTCACCAACCGCACGATTTCGGGCCCAGAACGCGCGGTTTGTGACCATTCCGCGACTCCACGGCTCACCCAAGCGCCAGGATGAGGCATGGTGACGAGCACCGAGCAGGAACGCGAGGACGGCCGCGCGCGGCGGTCGACGATCCCCCGGAGCGCGCACCGCGACTGGCGACCGACGGCGGACCGACCGGACCCCGTGGAGGTCCTGCAGGCCGCCAACGCCGACCGGCTGCCCGACCTGGTCCCGATCCGGTTCGGGCGGATGGCCGCCAGCCCGTTCGCCTTCCTGCGGGGCTCGGCGTCGGTGATGGCGGCCGACCTGGGCGCCGTCCCCACGACCGGCCTCCGGGTCCAGGCGTCGGGCGACTGCCACCTGATGAACTTCGGGCTGTTCGCCACCCCGGAGCGGCACGTGGTGTTCGGCCTCAACGACTTCGACGAGACGATGCCCGGGCCGTGGGAGTGGGACGTCAAGCGGTTGGCGGCGAGCTTCATGGTCGCCTCCCAGGACGTGCGGCTCTCCGACGAGCAGGCCCGGGAGATCGCGGTCACGTCGGTCCGCTCCTACCGCGAGCGGATCAGGGAGATGGCGGCGATGTCGCCTCTCGAGGTCTGGTACGACCGCCTGGACCTGGAGAAGGGGATCGAGGAGGCGCCCGACAAGGCCGCCCGTGAGGCGCGGACGACGCTGCTGAAGAAGGCGCGCCGGCGGGTCGCGGAGGACCTGTACCCCAAGCTCATCCGGGACGCCGGCGGCGGGCGCGGGATCAAGGACCAGCCGCCGCTGATCTTCCACCTCGACGACGTCACGCCGGCCTCCGTCGTCCCGTTCGTCGAGTCCTACCGGTCGTCGCTGGACGACGATCGGCGCGTCCTCTTCGACCGGTTCGAGGTCGAGGACGTCGCCATCAAGGTCGTCGGCGTCGGCAGCGTCGGCACCCGGTGCTTCGTCGTCCTGCTGCGCGACCACGCGGACCGGCCGCTGCTCCTGCAGGTCAAGGAGGCCAGCGACTCCGTCCTCGCGCCGTACGTCGGCGGCGAGCCGGACGAGCCGGTCAACAACGGTCACCGGGTCGTGGTCGGTCAGCGGTTGATGCAGCCGGCCAGCGACCTCTTCCTCGGCTGGGGCACGGCCCCGACCGGACGGCACTTCTACATCCGCCAGCTGCGCGACATGAAGCTGTCGGTCACGCTCACCGGCGACGTCGGCCGGATGACCCGCTACGCCGAGTTCTGCGGCAAGGCGCTCGCCCGGGCACACGCCAACAGTGGCTCCGCGACCGCGATCTCCGCCTACCTCGGGTCGAGCGGCAGGTTCGACGACGCGATCGGCGAGTTCGCAGCCCGGTACGCCGTCCAGACGGTGGAGGACCACCGGGCGCTGGTCGCCGCGATCCAGGACGGCCGGGTCGAGGCGATCTTCGAGACCGACTGAACCCCTGGAGACGAGTGTCGGCCCGCCCCGGCAGAACGGTGGCGGGCCAACTCGAACGGGTCAGGCGACGGCCGGCCAGTCGCCCCCTCCCTCGGGCTTCTTGGGCTCGGCACGCTCATCGGGTGCGGTCTCGGCGTCCTCGGCGCGCGTCCGCGCGGCCTCGCGCAGCGCCTCGTCCGCCGAGAAAGGGCCGAAGCCGGGATCGGCGATCGGCGGCAGCGCGTCGAAGCCCGCCAGCTCCTCGTCGGGTTGCGTCGTCCAGTCGTCGAGGCCGTCGAACATCAGGTCCTCGAACGCGGGTACGGCGTCGAGGTCGACCAGCTCGTCGAGCGGCATGCCCGCGGGAAGCTCCACGTTGGCGAGGTCGGCGAAGACGCTGATCGAGGTCCACTCGGGCGTGGTGCCGGCGTCGAGGTGGTCGAGCAACGAGTCCTCCGAGAGCCCGGCGTCGAGGACCGTCACCAGTCGGGCGGCGCCGTGCGCATCGATCCAGCGCCACATGGTGCGGGCACTGATGCGGTGCCGCTCGGCCCGGCGCATCGCGCGTTCGACGGCGTCAGCGGGCACGCCGTCGGCGCGCAGGAGCTTCTCGACGTCGAGCAGGTTGACCAGCTCCGGGTTGCGGAAGACCCGGCGGAACCGGCGGTCGTCGTCGCGCGCCGAGGGTCGCGTGGCCACGATGGCCACGGCCCACCCCAGGAGGGCCATGCTGATCACGCACAATCCGAGAATCATCGCTCCGCCTTCTGTCCGACCCGCTGCGGTCGGTGATGGGGGACCTGAGTGGTCGCCGGCAGGCACGACTCTCGTGCAACGTGGTTGCGCGGGACCCTCCCCGCCGGCGCTCTCCCCAACCATGGTGACGCAAAAACATGCGCTGGTCTGGACCAGAGGGCTCTTTAGTTCGAAAAGGCGCTGTGCTGCGGAATCAGTGGTACGTCACCTTGACCACGTCCGTGACCGGCACCGACTGGCACCCGAGACGGATGCCTTCCTCGATGTCGTCGGCATCGAGGACGTCGTTGTGGAGCATCTTGACCTCGCCCTCGAGCAGCCGGATCGCGCAGGCCGAGCACTCCCCCTCACGGCAGGAGTACGGCGCCTTCACGCCCTTCGACTCGAGGTGGTCGAGCATCTTCGTGCCGGGCGCCCAGTCGTCGAAGGCGTAGTTCTCCCCGTCGAGCTCGACCTCGAGCCGCACGGGTCCCTGCGGGCCGGGCTCGTCCGCGCCCGGGACGTCGACGTCCTCGAGGTCGCGCTCCGCGTCCTCGATCTCGTGCTCCGCCACCTCCTGGTCGTGCAGGTCGCCGAACGGGTTGCCGCCCAGGGAGACGAACTTCTCCTGGTGGCGCCGCTCGCGCGGGAACTCCAGCTCCTTGAGCGCGGAGATCGTCATCTTCATGAACGGCGCCGGTCCGCAGACGAAGGCGTCGTACGACACGTAGCCGGAGGCGAACGCCCGCAGCTGCTCCTGGCTGGGCAGGCCCTGGACGGACTCGAGCCAGTGCACGACGACGAGGCGGTCGGGGTGCTCGGCCGACAGCCGGGTCAGCTCGCCGGCGAAGATCACGGACTTCTCGTCGCGGTTCGCGTAGAACAGCACGATCCGGCCGGTGCCCTGCTGGAGCGCCGTACGCGTGATCGAGATGATCGGGGTGATACCGCTTCCGCCGGCGAACAGCAGCAGGTCCGCGCTCAGCGACGCCGGGGTGAAGATGCCGCTCGGCGGCAGGACCCGCACCGAGTCGCCCTCGCGGACGTTGTCGCACACCCAGTTCGAGGCGTAGCCCTCGGCGGTCCGCTTCACCGTGATCGTGAGCGGTCCCCCGCCGACCGGGCTGCTGGACAGCGAGTAGCACCGCGCCGCCACGCCCGTCTGGTCGGACGGCACGGCGAGCGTCAGGAACTGCCCGGGCTTGTACGCGAACTGCTCCTCGGCGCCGGCCGGCACCTCGAACGAGATCGAGTGCGCGTCCGCGGTCTCCTCGACCACGTCCACGACCTTCAGCTCATAGCTGTCGTCGGCCATCTGTTCAGTAACCGTCCTCGGCTCCGATGGACACCTGGCCCTCGCGTACGGCGCTCTCGATGCTCGCCATCAGCCGCGGGCAGGCCGGGTGACCCTCGCGCCCGCTGCTGCGGCGGCCGAGCTCCGGGCACGCCTGCCGGGCCTCGCCGGTCCACTGGATCGACGTGTGGTGCTCGCTGTTCTTCTTGACGCCGACCTTGGCCAGGCAGTCCAGGCAGGCCACCTCGACCAGCCGCGCACTGGTGTACAGCCGCTGGTCCTCGAGGGTGTCGGCGCTGGTCGGGACGAACGAGGCCATGGCCTAGGTCCCCGACATCATCTGCGGGGTCTCGGGCTGCGCCTCCTCGGCCGCGTCCTCGTCGGCCTTCTTGCGGAGGTTCTCCGCGACCTCCTCCTGCCAGAACTCGTTGGCCTTGGTGGTGTCCACCTCGAACTCGAAGCGGTCGACCATCTCCGGCTCGACGTCGGCCTGGTCGACGTAGAACTGCTCGTACCACCGGCGCAGCTGGTAGACGGGCCCGTCCTCCTCGCAGAGCAGCGGGTTCTGGACCGGCACCTTGTTCTTCCAGATGTGCACGTCCTGCAGGAAGCCGCTGCCGAACATGTCGGCGTACTTCTTCGCGATGAAGTTCGCGGTCTTCTCGTCGAGGCCCTCGGGGCGCTTGACCGTGATGCCGTACTGCAGCCGGAACGAGTCGGGGCCGGTCGGCACGTGACAGTTGACCAGGACGACCTCGGTGTTGAAGCCCTTGTAGTCGGTGTCGAGCCAGTTGATCATGTACGACGGCCCGTAGTACGTGGCCTCGGACTTGAGGAACAGCTCGGCGTCGCCGTACCCGCCGGTCTTGTCGGGGCGGCCCTTCGACTCCATGAACTGCGTCGCCTGGGTGCCCTCGAAGACGTTGCGGAAGCTGGTCGGGAACGCGAAGTGCACGTAGTAGAAGTGCGCCATGTCGACGACGTTGTCGATGAGCTCGCGGCAGTTGGAGCCCTCGATCTCCTCGGCGACCCAGACCCAGTCGGTGTACTCGCCCTCGGCGAGGCCCGGCAGCTGCGGCGGGAGGACGTCGTAGTCGGCCTTCGAGCCCTCGACGTCGTGCCAGATCAGCAGCTGGTCGTTGACGATCGCGGTCTCGTAGCGCTGAGTGCGTGCGCGCAGCGGCACCCGGCGGGCGTAGGGGATCTGCTTGCACTTGCCGTCGCCGCCCCAGCGCCAGTCGTGGAACGGGCAGGCGATCTCGTCGCCCTTCACCTCACCCTGGGTGAGGTCGCCGCCCATGTGCCGGCAGTAGCCGTCGAGGACGTTGAGCTCGCCGTCGGTGCTCTGCCAGACGACGAGCTTGCCGCCGAAGGCCTCGATCCCGTGCGGCTTGCCGTCGCGGAACGAGTCGGCCATGCCGATGCAGTGCCAGCCCCTGGCGAACCTCTCCGGCGGCTTTCCCTGATCCAAGAACCGCGTCTCAGCCATGCCGTGCCTCCAGACCCTGTGGACCAAAACGAGAACAGGTTATAGTTTTTGGCGCCGGGATTCCAGCGACGCAACCGTGATGAAAGCAGCGTGCCCATGCACATCGCCCTGACACCTGACCAGGAGAACCTGCGTGAGGAGCTGCGTGACTACTTCGCAGCACTGGTCACGCCCGAGGTGAAGGCCGGTCTCGCGTCGGCCACCGGCGAGTTCGGCGACGACGTCGTCTACAAGAAGGTGATCCGGCAGCTCGGCACCGACGGGTGGCTGGGCATCGGCTGGCCGACGGAGTACGGCGGCCAGGCACGCTCGATGGTCGACCAGCTCATCTTCACCGACGCGGCCGCGGTGGCCGGCGTCCCCATCCCCTACCTGACACTGAACACGGTCGGGCCGACGATCATGCGCTACGGCAGCGACGAGCAGAAGGACTACTTCCTCCCGAAGATCCTCAAGGGCGACCTCCACTTCTCGATCGGCTACTCCGAGCCCGGCTCGGGCACCGACCTCGCGTCGCTCAAGACCCGCGCGGTGCGCGAGGGCGACGAGTGGGTGATCAACGGCCAGAAGATGTGGACGTCGCTGATCCAGTACGCCGACTGGATCTGGATGGCCTGCCGCACCGATCCCGACCTGCCGCGCCACAAGGGCCTGTCGATGATCCTGGTGCCGGCCGACGCCCCGGGCTTCTCCTACACGCCGGTCCACACGGTCGCGGGCGTGAGCACGAGCGCGACGTACTACGAGGACGTGCGCGTGCCCGCCGCCAACCTCGTCGGCGAGCTCAACGGCGGCTGGGCGCTGATGACCAACCAGCTCAACCACGAGCGGGTCGCACTCACGTCGGCCGCGCCACTGACGTACTCCATCGACATGGTCCGGCGCTGGGCGCAGGAGACCAAGAACCCCGACGGCCAGCGGGTCATCGACACCGAGTGGGTGCAGATCGCGCTCGGCCGGGCGCACGCGCGCACCGAGGCGCTGCGCCTGATCAACTGGAAGCTGGCCGCCGACGCGGACGCGGGCGTCGCGCTCTCCCCCGCCGAGGCGTCGGCCACCAAGATCTACGGCTCCGAGCTCGCCACCGAGGTCTACCGGTCGCTGATGGAGATCGTCGGGCCCAACGCCGGCATCACCGGCGCGTCCGACGGCGCGGTCCTCCAGGGCCGCCTCGAGCGCTTCTACCGCTCCGCGCTCGTCATGACGTTCGGCGGCGGCACCAACGAGATCCAGCGCGACATCATCGGGTACGTCGGCCTCGGCCTTCCCGCAGCGAAGAGGAGCTGACGACATGGACTTCCGGTTCACCCAGGAACAGGACGAGGCCGCCGAGCTGGCCGCCGGGATCCTGAAGGACCGCGTCACCAACGACCGGCTCAAGGCCGTCGAGGCCGCCGGGGACCGCTTCGACCGCGACCTGTGGTCCGAGCTCGGCTCGGCCGGGCTGCTCGGGCTCGCGCTCCCGGAGGAGTACGACGGCGCCGGCCTCGGCATCGTCGAGCTCGGCCGCGTCCTCGTCGAGGTCGGCCGCACCGTCGCCCCGGTCCCGCTCGCGTCCCACGGCCCGGCCGCCCGGGTGATCGCCGAGCTCGGCTCGGACGCGCAGAAGCAGCAGTGGCTACCCGGAGCCGCGTCCGGCGCGAAGGTGCTGACCGCCGCGGTCGCGGAGGACCGCGCCTGGGCACCGACTCGCCCCACGACCGTGGCCACCCCCGAGGGGGACGGCTACCGGCTGACCGGCAGCAAGGCCGTCGTACCCGCCGGCCCGTACGCCGACCTCTTCCTGGTGCCGGCCGAGACCCCGTCCGGCGTCGTGGTGTTCCTCGTCGAGCCCGGTGACGAGGGCGTCACCGTCGTCGCGCAGACGTACTCCGACGGCGACGGCGTGGCCCGGCTCGACCTGGACGGAGCGCTCCTCGGCGCGGACCGCGTGATCGAGGGCGCGGACGACCGGCTGCGGCAGCTGCTGGTGCTCGCCGGCGCCGCCGAGCAGCTCGGCATCACCGAGGGGGCGCTCAGGCTGACGTCGTCGTACGCGAAGACGCGGGAGCAGTTCGGGCGCCCGATCGGCACGTTCCAGGCTGTCTCGCAGCGGCTCGCCGACGGCTACATCGACGTGCTCGGCCAACGGCTCACGCTCTGGCAGGCCGCGTGGCGCCTGGACCAGGGGCTGCCCGCCGAGAGCGAGGTCGCGATCGCGAAGCTGTGGGCGGCCGACGCCGGCCACCGGCTCGCGCACACGACCGTGCACGTCCACGGCGGCGTCGGCATCGACCTCGACGGCGAGGCGCACCGCTACTTCACCAGCGCGAAGCGGTTCGAGTTCCAGAACGGCGGCGCGACGGAGCAGGCGCTGAACGTCGGACGGATCCTGGCTGCCGAACCGGCATGACGGCCATGCCGACCGTGCGCGAGCAGCTGCTCGCGCGCGTCGACGACGACAACCGGGGGCTGCTGTTCGAGCACGCCGCGTGGACCTGGGCCGAGGTCGTGCAGGAGTCGTGCGTCCGGTCCGCGCTGCTCGGCGGCATGCTCGACCCCGAGCGACCGCCGCACGTCGGCGTGCTGCTCGAGAACGTGCCGGACTTCGCGTTCCTGCTCGGCGGCGCCGCCCTCGGCGGGCAGGTCGTCGTCGGGCTCAACCCCACCCGGCGCGGTGCGGCACTCGCGGCCGACGTACGACGGGCCGACGTGCAGGTCGTGGTCACCGACTGCGTGCACGCCGACCTGCTCTCCGACGTCGACGTCCCGGTGATCCCGATCGAGTCCCCCGACTGGACCGACCTCGTCGCCGAGCACCGCGCGGCCGGCGTTCCTGGTGCGGACGTCGGACCCGACGACCTGCTGATGCTGATCTTCACCTCCGGCACCTCGGGCGAGCCGAAGGCCGTGAACGTCACGCAGGCCAAGGTCGCCCACCCGGGGCAGTTCCTGTCGGAGCGGTTCGGGCTCGGGCCGGCCGACGTCGCGTACCTGTCGATGCCGATGTTCCACTCCAACGCGATCATGGCCGGCTGGGGGCCGGCGCTGGCTGCGGGGGCGACGATCGCGCTGGCGCCGAAGTTCTCCGCGTCGGGCTTCCTGCCCGACGTACGCCGCTACGGGGCGACGTACGCCAACTACGTCGGCAAGCCGTTGACCTACGTGATGGCCACGCCCGAGCGGCCCGACGACGCCGAGAACCCGCTGCGGCTGGTCTTCGGCAACGAGGCCAACGAGCGCGACATCGAGGCGTTCGGCCGCCGGTTCGGCTGCGTCGTCGTCGACTCCTACTCGTCGACCGAGAACGCCGTGATCGTGCAGCGGGTGCCGGAGATGCCGCCTGGCGCGCTGGGGCGCCCGCTCGAGGGCGTGAAGGTGCTCGACCCCGAGACCGTGCTCGAGACGCCCGACGCGGAGTTCGACCCGTCCGGTCGGCTGGTGAACGCCGAGGCCGCGACCGGAGAGCTGGTGAACACCGCGGGCGCCGGGGCGTTTGCGGGGTACTACAAGGACCCGGACGCCGAGGCCGATCGGATGCGCGGCGGGATGTACTGGTCCGGTGACCTCGCCTACCGCGACGCCGACGGCTTCGTCTACTTCGCCGGCCGCACGGCCGACTGGCTGCGCGTCGACGGCGAGAACCTCGGCGCCGCTCCGATCGAGCGGATCCTGCTGCGCCATCCGGCGATCGACGAGGCCGCGGTGTACGCCGTACCTGACGAGTCGGTCGGCGACCAGGTGATGGCCGCGCTCGTCGTCCGGTCCGGGCTCAACCCGGCGGGCCTCGAGTCGTTCCTCGCCGAGCAGGCCGACCTCTCCCCCAAGGCCTGGCCGCGCTACGTCCGCGTGGTCGACACCCTGCCCCGCACCGCCACCAACAAGGTCCTCAAGCGCGCGCTCGCGGCCGAGGGGCCGGTCGCCGGCGACGGCGTGCTGTGGACCCGCGAGCCGCGCGGGACGTCGTACTCGGGCTAGGGGGTGAGGCGCGCCCGGCTTCGGGCTGGCGCTGCTGCCCGGCTTTGCGGTGGTGGGCTTCGAAGCCACTCCTCGTCGACCGTGCGTCTCGGTGGTCATCAACGGCATCGGCTGACCCAGCCGGACGACTTGACGGCCTGTCCTGTCGCCTGACGGCCGTTGCAACCCCCGACAAGCGACCGAATCCCCGGTCGACCGGGGATTCCGACCGGGATCAGCGCAGCAGCACGACCGCCGCAAGTCCGGAGCCGCCACGCCTGCTCAGTACTTGGGTGGTGCTCCTGGGTCCTTTCGCAGCGACGAACGGAGGCTGGGCCCCATGAGGTCCGTCCTCTCGACCCGTGAGCGGACGTCGGACGGGTCGAACCCTCGCAGGGTCCGGTGCTCGTCGCTCACATTCCGTCTGCGGTACATCACCCAGCCGAGGACACAGACGACGAGCAATGCAGCGATGACGAGCCAACCCATGACCGCTCCCTCCGATGAGGTGACCTTGACCGCCATGGTGCTCCTGGGAGTGCTCGGCGCGCCAGACAAATCTCGACCGTTGCCACCCACCGTTCTGCCGCGCGCTTCGAGCTCAGCTGAGCGCGACGACCATGGCGGCGACCACCCGCCCCAGGGCGAGCTCGACCTGGGCTGCTGACTCGGGGTCGAGGGCCTGGGTACGGCAGCCGTAGCCCTTGGCAGCGCGGAACTGTGCGACCCAGGCCCGGCCGTGCTCGGTGCAGGCGACCGCGAGTGCGTTCGCCTCCCGCCGGATCGCTCGCCGGGTGCCGGGGTCGGCGTACTGCCGTGCCTGAAGACCGAGCGCCGCCGCGGGAGCCTCCTCGACGAGCCGGTGCAGGTCCTCGGTGAACGGCCCGGAGCCGGGGAAGAGGGTCGCGTCGAGCCGGGCGGCGTCCTGCGCGAAGGTCGCGGCGACGGTCGCGGCCTCGGCGGCCGAGAGCGAGAGGCGGTGACCGCGCTCGGCGGTTCCGGCGGCGCTCAGATCGGCGGCGATCCGCTTGCCGATCCTCTGGGCGACGGGTTCCGGCACCTCGCCGGCGCGGAGCGCGCGGTGGACGATGCCGAGGAGGGCGAGCGACTCGACGGTCAGCGCCGTGTTCAGTCGCTCCGTCGGGGCCGCGACGGTGGCACCGGGGCTGGCGAGCTGGAGGAAGTCGGCGACGACGTCGCCCCCGAGCAGAGCGGTCGGGGACGCGAGCCGCGCGACGAACCGCGCGTCGTACGCCGCGTGCCAGGCCGCCATGCGGTCCGCGTACTGGAACCTCTGGCCCTGCGCTGCGGCCTGGACGAAGTGGTCCAGCGACCCCATGAACGCCCCGGACTTCCGCTGCTGCGCGTAGGCCGAGACCAGCCGCGAGCCGTGCGGGCGCAGGTAGCAGACCACCCGGGTTCGCTCGGCCCAGCCCGGGAGGTGGCGTTGCACGGCGGCGGCGAAGGTCCCGGCGGGTACGGCGACGAAGAGCTCCGACGAGAGGACGGACACCTCGGCGTCGGCGTCGGCGAGCCATCGCCTCAGGTAGCGCAAGCGCCTGGCGGCGTCGCCCTCGTGGCCCTCCCGGAGTGCTCGGGCGAGGGCCACCTCGGTGAGCCGGTTCGGGTAGGCGACACGCACACCCTGGGTGGAGAACGCGCCGTCGTGCAGGGCGCGCTGCAGCGAGGACGAGCCCGTCTTGGGCGTACCGATGTGGATGATGAGTTCGGGCACAGCAGATGCCCCATAGCTGCCAGCGGGAGGACGTCGTCATGGTCCGCCCGCGGCCTGCTGTCGCGCCATACCCAGTTTTGCCGAACGGCCGCCGGGCCTACGGCCGCGCCACCTCGGCGAACTCCGGCAGCCCGACCTCGGGATCGGCGAACAGCTGCTGCGGGTCGGTGGTGTTGCGCGAGATCGAGACCAGCAGCTTGCCGTTCGAGAGCGGGACCTCCGGGTGGGCCAGCGGCGCGTACTGCAGCTCACCGGTGTCGAAGCCGGCAGGTGCCGCGATGCCCTTCCTCGGCGTCCACGGGCCGAAGGGCTCGGGCGCGGTCCACACGTAGACGAAGTCGCCGAGGTCGCCGTCGCGCTTGGAGACCGCGACCCACTTCCCGTCGAGGTGGTCGACCGACAGCGTCTGCGAGACCCCGCCCTGGGCGGGCAGCACCGGCGCGGCGAGGGTCTGGTCGGCCTGCCAGTCGGTGCCGTCCCAGAACTCCCAGCGGCTGCGGTCCGCCGGGTCCGAGACCCGCGCCCGGCCGACGTACAGCTCCCGGCCGAAGTCCTCGCCGGTGGCGCGGGTGCCGAACACGTAGAACCACGGGCCGAAGACGGTTGCCGCGGCGCCCCAGTTGACCTGGTCGAGCGCCTCGTCGTCCGGGGTGACCTCCATGACCTCCATCAGCTGCGGAGCCCCGCCGTCGTCCAGCGTGAACACCGCGGCCGAGGTGCCGAGGAACTGGAAGTCCAGGTTGTCGCCGCCGCGACGGGTGCGTGCCGCCATCACGACCAGGACCTCGTCGATGCCGAGGTTGGAGTACTGCTGCGCGGGCGGCATCGCGACCACCGACATCGGCCAGTGCACGACGCCGTCCCGGACGTCGGGGATCACCGGGCCGTCGGCGTCGGTGCGCAGCTGGGCCACGCAGGCGCCGTCCGAGATCAGCATCGAGTTCGCCACCAGCCGGGGCGAGAAGCTGTCGGCCCGCACGGTGTCACCGAAGACCCACACCATCCGGCCGTCGCGCAGCTGGGCGCTCGAGCCGATGTCGGCGGCCTTCCACGCGGGCAGGTCGGCGGACGCGACGATCCTGTTCAGCTGGGCGACCGTCAGCCCCTGCAGGTGGTGCGCCGTGTGCGGGCAGGACGGCTCGACGCGGTACGCCGGCGCCGCGGAGTCGGGTGTCTCCGCGTCGGAACCACACGCACCCAGCACCAGCGCGCCGAGCAGCACCAGGGCGACGGGCCGCCGCATCACAGCTCCGGCGGCGGGGACGCGTCGGTGTCGCCGACGACGAACGGGGTGCCGCCGCCGAACCCGTCGCGCATCTGGCCGGCGTCGAGCACGCGGTACGGCGCCGCCGCCTTCGCGGCCCGCGCCTGCAGGGCGGCGAGCGGCACGGCGACGCGGGAGGCGACCACCACGAGGTTGCCGAGGCGGCGGGCGCGCAGCGTGGCCGGTTCGGCGCTGAGCAGCATCTCCGGGAACGAGACCCGCAGCGCGCCGAGCACCCGTCGGGTCCAGCCGAACGGCGAGCGGTCGGTGAGGTTGAGGACGAACAGCCCGTCGGAGTCGAGCACCCGACCGACGTCGGCGAAGAACTCGGTCGTCACCAGCTCCCCCGGCACGCGGCCACCCGCGAACGCGTCGAGCACCACCACCTGGGCGTACTCGTCGCGCAGCTCCATGATCCCGATGCGGCCGCCGACCGGACGGACCTTGATCCCGCTGCGCTGCGGCAGCGGCAGCTCGGTGCGGACCAGCTCGGTGACCTCGACCGCCGGCTCGAGCACGACCTGCGCGGACCGCGGCCGGGTGGCGGCGACGTACCGCGGCAAGGTCATCGCGGCGCCGCCGATGTGCACCACCCGCAACGGCGCACCCGGGGCCTCGGCGAGGTCGAGCACGTCGGCGATGCGGCGTACGTACTCGAACTCGATGCGGGTCGGGTGGGCCAGGTCGACGTGCGACTGGCTCATGCCGTCCAGGCGCAGCACGAACGTCCCGGGGCGGTCCCCGGGCACGATCTCGCACGACTGCACGCGGGCCACGGGGAGAGCCTGCCACCTCCGGGCGGGGCAGGACGTACCATTCCGCGGTGCTGTCGGCGACCGATCCCCTGCCCGTCCAGCCGTCCCGGGTCGCGGTCGCGGGGGTGAGCGGCTCCGGCAAGAGCACCCTGGCCCGCCGGATCGGCGCGCTGCTCGACCTGCCGTACACCGAGACGGACTCGCTGTTCCACGGCCCCGGCTGGACGCGGATGCCGACGTTCGAGGCCGAGGTCCAGCGGCTCGCGGACTCGGACCGGTGGGTGTGCGAGTGGCAGTACGACGACGCCCGTCCGGTGCTGCTGGCGCGTGCCGACCTGATGGTGTGGGTCGACCCGCCGTTCCCGGTCACGCTCACCCGGGTCGTACGGCGCACCGTCCGACGCCGGGTCCGCCGCGAGGAGCTGTGGAACGGCAACCGCGAAGGCCCGCTCCGCGCGTTCTTCACCGACCCGGAACACGTCGTGCGCTGGTCGATCAGCACGCGCAACGTCTACGACGAACGGATGCCGGTCGTCGTAGCCGAGCGCCCGGACCTGCCGATCGTCCGACTGCGGTCGAGCCGCGAGGTCGAGACCTGGCTCAGGCTCCTGGCGGCAGCACAGGCGGGCTGACCGTCAGCCCCTCGGTCGCGAGCGACGCCAGCGCGTCGAGGTCGAGGTGCTCCTCGACCAGGTCGGCCAGCAGCTCCATCCGGCGCTCGCGGGCGGCCGCGAAGCTCACCCCGGACGGGGCGAAGAGATGCCCGCTCAGCCGCGCGACCTCGGTGAGGAACGCCGTGCGGAAGCCGTCGCCCTCAAGGCTGCCGTGCCACATCGTGCCGAACACGTTCCCCGCGCGGGCGCCGCCGAGGAACTCGTCGACACGGTCGCCGCGGGTGATCCGGCCGTGGTGGATCTCGTACCCGGTCGTGCTCGCGCCGAGCGCGACGCCCCGCGGCAGCCGCAGCACCTTCTCGCCCTGGAAGTCGGTGCGCACGTCGAGCAGCCCCAGGCCGTCGACCTCGGCGGGCGCACCCTCGACACCGTCGGGGTCGGCGACCGTGCGGCCGAGCATCTGGAAGCCGCCGCAGATCCCGAGCACGGGCCGCCCGGCGGCCGCGTGCGCATGGACAGCCCGGTCGATCCCGCGCTCGCGCAGCCAGGCGAGGTCGGCGATGGTCGAACGGGTGCCGGGCAGCACCACGAGGTCGGCGTCCGAGAGCGCCCGCGGGTCGGCGGCGAACACGACGTCCAGGCCCGGCTCCAGGCCGAGAGCGTCGACGTCGGTGAAGTTGCTGATCCGCGGCAGCCGGACCACCGCGACCTTGAGCGTGCCCTGGTCGGGCCCGGCGCGGCGGCCGGCCAGGTCGAGCGCGTCCTCGGAGTCCAGCCACACGTCCGGGTGCCACGGGAGCACGCCGTACACCCGCCGGCCGGTGAGCCGCTCCAGCTGGTCGAGCCCTGGCTGCAGCAGGGACAGGTCACCGCGGAACTTGTTGATGACGAAGCCGGCGATCAGCCGCTGGTCCTCGGGCTCCAGCAGCGCGACGGTGCCGAACATGGCCGCGAAGATCCCGCCGCGGTCGATGTCGCCGACGACCACGGTCGGCAGGCCCGCGTGCCGGGCCAGCCCCATGTTCACGTAGTCGCTCGCGCGCAGGTTGATCTCGGTCGGGCTGCCCGCGCCCTCGGCCACCACGACGTCGAAGCGGGAGGCCAGGTCGTCGAAGGCTTCGTACGCCGCGGTCGCGAGGTGCCGGCGCCCGTCGACGAAGTCCCGCGCGTCGACGTGGCCGGCCGGGCGACCCATCACCACCACGTGGCTGCGGACGTCGCTGCCGGGCTTGAGGAGCACCGGGTTCATCGCCGCCTCCGGCTCGGCCCTCGCCGCGATCGCCTGCACCCACTGGGCGCGGCCGATCTCGGCGCCGTCGGCACAGACCATCGAGTTGTTCGACATGTTCTGGGCCTTGAAGGGAGCGACCTTCACACCGGCGCGTGCCAGGGCCCGGCAGAGGCCGGTCGTCACCACGCTCTTCCCGGCGTCCGAGGTGGTACCGGCTACCAGGATCCCGCTCACCGGACGCAGCCTACGGTCCGGCTCCGGCGCCCGACCACGCGGACCAGAGCCGGGCGTAGGCACCGCCGGCCGCCACCAGCTCGTCGTGGGTGCCTCGCTCGACGACGCGACCGGAGTCCATCACCAGCACGGTGTCGGCGGACATCGCCTGGGTCAGCCGGTGCGCGATCGTGAGCGACGTACGCCCGTCGGTGACCGCCTCCGCGGCGCGCTCGAGGTCGCGCGCGCCCGCCGAACCCGCCTCGGCCGTGGCCTCGTCCAGCACGACCACCCACGGGTCGGCGAGCAGGACGCGGGCCAGCGCGAGCTGCTGGGCGAGGGCGGGAGTGAGCGTGAGTGCCCCTTCGCCGACCGGCGTCGAGAGCCCCTCGGGCAGCGCCTCGACGCTGGGCCAGGCTCCGACCGCGACCAGCGCCCGCTCGAGCTCGGCATCGTCGGCTCCGGGTGCGGCCAGGGTCAGGTTGTCGCGCACCGTGCCGGTGAAGACGTGGACCTCCTGGCTCACGAGCGCCACCGGCGGTCGCCCCCGGCCGTCGACCTGGTCGAGCGGGACGCCACCGAGCACGACGTCGCCGCGGCTCGGCACCAGCCGTCCCGCGACCGCGGCACCGAGGGTCGTCTTCCCGGCTCCCGAGGCGCCGACCACCGCGGTCCGGCGGCCCGGCTCGACGTCGAGGTCCGCCTCGTCGACCGCGGGGCGGCCGGCGACGTACTCGTGGTGGAGCCCGCGGACGGTGAGGTGCGCATCCGCCGGCTGCCGCGGCACCGCCGTGGGCGCGGGGGGCCGCAGCAGCGCGAGCCCGGCCAGGCGCGTGAGCGAGGCACCGGCCGACTGGACCTCGTCGAAGAGCGTCAGCAGCGCACCGATGGGGTTGAAGAGCCGGTGGAACAGCAGGGCCGCGGCGGTCACCGCGCCGACCGTCACCTCGTCCTCACGGGCCAGCAGGAAGCCGGTCGCCAGGATCAGCAGCAGCCCGATCAGCTCGGCCCGGTTGGACCGGCCGTAGAAGCGGGTGAGCAGGCGGAACACGTCGATGGAGATCCGCGCCGAGCGCCACGACGCCGCCTCGATGCGCTCGTGGTGCGCGTTCGCGATGTCGTACGCCCGCAGCGTGCGGCTCGCGTGCACCCCGGTCAGCAGGGCCTCGGCGCGGGTGCCGTTCGCCTCGCGCTCGCGCCGGTAGTACGGGCCGGACCGGGGCAGGTACCACCGGAGACCGAGCACGTAGAACGGCACCGCGCCGAGCCCGGCCAGGCCGAGCCGCCAGTCGAGGGCGAAGAGCCCGACCGACGTGAACACGACGGCGATCGCGGAGTTCACGATCAGCGGGATGACCTCGGTGAACGACTCCGCGATCAGGCGTACGTCGTCGCCGACCCGTGAGAGCAGGTCGCCGCTGCCCGCCGCCTCGAGCTCGGTCGACTCCAGCTCGAGCGCGTGCTCGACGACCTGCTCACGCAAGTCGGCCAGGGCCGGCTCGGCGGCCCGCGCCAGCAGGGCGATCGACAGGGCCGTGGCCACGCCGCCCACCACGGCGGCGCCGAGGATCCACACGAACGCGACGGTGATCTCGCCCGCGTCTCCCCCGCTGCTGACGACGTCGACGATCCGCCCGAGCATCAGCGGCGCGACCAGGCCGGCGAGGCCCTCGACCACGAACATCGCCAGGCAGGCGGTGAGCGCCCACCGGCGGGTGGCGACCAGCGAGCGCACCAGCGCGAACGCCTCGCGCCGGGTCGAGACCGGGAGCAGTGGCGCGCTCATCGCAGCACCGCCGTGCGGTACGCCGCGTCAGTGACGAGCTCAGCGTGCCCCGCACGCGCCGTCACCCGGCCGTTCCGGATCCAGACCACCAGGTCGGCCCGGGCGAGCAGCGCGGGGCTGCTGGTCAGGAGCAGGGTGGCGCGCTGCCCGGTGGCGCGTCGTACGTCGGGCAGCCGGTCGGCGATCAGCTGCTCGGTGACCGCGTCGACGGCGGTCGTCGGGTCGTGGAGCACCAGGACCCGCGGGTCCGCCCCGAGCGCGCGGGCCAGGCCGAGGCGCTGGCGTTGGCCGCCCGAGAGGGTGGTGCCGTCCACCTGGACGTGCTCGTCCAGACCGTGCTCGGCGCCGGCGACGATGTCGTCGCAGCCGGACGCGGCCAGCACGTCGGCCAGCCGCTCCTCGCCGAGCAGCGCGAGCGGGTCGACGTTCGACCGGAGGGTGCCCTCGAACAGGTCGACGTGGTGCTCCGCCACCAGCAGCCGGCGACGGGACTCGTCGATGCGCAGCTCCGTCAGGGGTACGCCGTCCAGCAGCACCCGACCCGCGTCCGGAGCCGTCTCGCCCCGCAGCAGCGCCATCAGCGCCGCCGCGTCGGCCGGCTCCTCGGCGACCAGGGCGACCAGCGCGCCGGGCTCGACGTCGAACGTGACGTCGTCCAGCGACCCCGACCCGACCGCCTCGAAGGTGAGTCGCGGTGGGCCGTCGGCGCTCCGGTCGCCGCCGATGACCAGCGGCGGGGTCGCCAGCAGGTCGACGATCCGGCGCGCGGAGGCCCGGGACCTCGCCAGCTGGGCGACCAGGTAGGCGAGCAGGCCCATCGGCTCGGCGACGAACTGCGCCAGCCCGACGACCGCCACCAGCTCGCCGATCGACATCTCCCCGGACAGCGCCCGGTGACCGGCGATCAGCGCGACGGCGGCGAGGAACGCGATGCTGATGCCCTGCGTGACGCCGTACAGGAGGCCCTCCCAGCGCGCGGCCGCGACGCTCGCGTGCATCGCCGACCGGCTCCGCCCGCGGTACCGGTCGAGGGCGACGGCCTCGGCACCGATCCCCTTGAGCGGACGCAGGCCGCGCACGAGATCCGTCGCGAGGCCGGTGGCCAGGCCGATGCTCTCCTGACGCGCGTGGCTGCGGTGGGCCAGCCGTGGCGCGAGGACCTGGGTGCACACCAGGACGACCGGTACGCCGACCAGCACGACGACGGCCACCAGCGGGTCGATCGTCGCGAGCACGATGCCGCTGACCACCAGCCCGATCAGCGCTGCGGTCGTCAGGGTCAGCTGGCGCACGATCGTCCCGACCGCGTCCGCATCGGCGGTCGCGACCGAGAGGACGTCACCGGCCAGGCGCTCGGTGCGCGCGCCGCGCGGGGCGAGCACGTGCGCCGCGATCTCGGTCCGAAGCCGGTGGCTCTCCTCCTGCTCGGCCCGGAACCCGATCCGCGAGCCGAACCGGTAGCCCAGGCTGAGCACGGCGAAGTGCACGCACAGCACGGCGCCCCACAGCAGCAGCCGCTCGACGTCCCCGGTGGCGACGGCGCGGTCGATCACCACACCGATCAGGACCGGCACGCCGGCCTCGCAGACCTGCCACAGGGTGATCAGCGCGATCGCGCCGGCGAGGGCACGTCGTTGCCGGCCGAGCGTACGGCGGATCAGCCCGCCGGCGGTCGCGGGCGCAGGGTCCGTCGTCACGCCGCCAAGTATGGGTGGCGACCCTCGGTTCACCCGGTCCGGGTGGGCGCTGACGCGCCTCTCCCCCGCTAGCGTCGCCCGCATGGGACGACGCCTGCGTTGGGGAGATCTCGGACGCGCCGTGCTGGGGCTGGTCGGGGCCACCCTCGGGCTGATCATCGCCTCGTGGGTGCTGCCCGGGTTCAACGTGGACGGCGCCGGTGAGGCGCTGGTCATCGCGGTGCTGGTGGCGATCTGCGGAGCCGTGCTGCGGGTGTTCCTGGTCGAGGGTGCCGTGCTGGTCGGCTGGGTGGGCGCGCTGCTCGTCGGCCTGTTCGGCCAGGCGATCGCCATCTGGCTGGTCGTGTACGCGCCTCAGGGCGACTTCGGCCAGGACGACATCTGGTGGGCGCTGGGCGCCGCCTGGATCGTCTCGGCCGTGTCCACCCTCTTCGTCTGGGTCGCGACGACCGGCACCGACGACGCCGCCACCGCCTCCCTGCTGAGGAGGGCGCGCCGCCAGGACGTCCGGCTCGACGACCCGGACGTGCCCGGCATCCTGTTCGTGCAGGCCGACGGCGTGCCGTACCCCGTCCTCGAGTGGTGCGTCCGGGCCGGAACCCTGCCCACGCTCTCGCGGTGGATCCGCGACGGCAGCCACCAGATGGCGGAGTGGCGACCCAAGCTCCCGGCGACCACGCCTGCCAGCCAGATGGGCCTCCTGCACGGCACCATCGACGGCATCCCCGCGTTCCGCTGGGTCGACCGGGCCACCGGCAAGGTCCTCGTCGCCAACAAGCCCGGCGACGCCGCCGTCATCGAGTCCCTGCACAGCAACGGCCGCGGCCTGCTCGCCGACGACGGCGTCTCGGTCAGCAACCTGTTCACCGGCGACGCGCCGACGGCGTACGCCACCATGAGCGCCGTCGACCGCACCGGCGAGACCCGGCAGGCCCGGCGGGTGGTCACGGAGTACCTCAGCCGGCCGGCCGGCTTCACCCGCAGCATGACGCGCACGATCAGCGAGATCGGCCGCGAGCGCTTCCAGGCCTCGCGCGCCAAGCGCCGCAACGTCCGCCCGCGGGTGCACCGCGGCTGGTCGTTCGCCGTCGAGCGCGCCGCGCTGACCGGTGTGCTGCGCGACCTCAACACCACCCTGGTCGCCGACTCGATGCTGCGCGGCCGACGCGTGGTGTACGTCGACTACGTGGACTACGACGCCGTCGCGCACCACGCCGGCATCAGCCAGCCCGAGTCGCTGGACGCGCTGGCCGGCATCGACGCCGTGCTCGCCCAGCTCGAGGCCGTCGCCGCGGTGGCGCCGCGGAAGTACCACCTCGTGGTGCTCTCCGACCACGGGCAGAGCCAGGGCGCGATCTTCGCGGACCGCTACGGCGAGGACCTCGCGACGCTGGTCGCCCGGCTCTCGGACTCGGCAGCGCTCGCCGCCTCGGAGAACGACGAGGGCAGCGGCGCCCTCAACTCGCTGGTCGCCGGCTCCTCGGACAGCGACACCGTGCTCGGTCGCGCCCTGACCCGCACCTCGACCCGGCTCACGATCGACACCATCGACACCGAGGTGCCCGGCACCGGCGACAAGTTCCTGGTGTTCGGGTCCGGGAACCTCGGCCTGGTCTGGGTCGCCGGCGAGAAGACGCGGGTCACGCTCGAGGAGCTCACCGCGCGGTGGCCCGCGCTCCTTCCCGGCCTGGTCGCCCATCCCGGCGTCGGGTTCGTGTGCGTGCAGACCGAGGAGCACGGTCCGGTCGCGCTCGGCATCGGCGGCGAGCACCGGCTGCGCGAGGGTGTCGTCACCGGCATCGACCCGCTGGCGAAGTTCGGCCCGCAGGCCGCCGAGTTCCTGCTGCGCGCGGCGACCATGGACGAGGCCCCCGACATCTACGTGAACAGCCTGATCGACGACCTCGGCGAGGTCGCGGCCTTCGAGGGCCTGGTCGCCTGCCACGGCGGGCTCGGCGGCTGGCAGGAGCGCGGGATGGTCGTCCACCCCGTCGACCTCGAGCTCCCGGAGGAGATGGTGGTCGGCGCCGACGCGCTCCACCGCGTCATGGTCGGCTGGCTCGAGCAGCTCGGCCACCGCACCGACCTCCCCCAGCGGACGGACGCCACCGATGACTGACGCACCACCGGCCCGCACCGGGTGGTTCTTCGTCCAGGGCAGCGGGGCCCGGTCCCGGCGCCCGGTCGACCTGGTGATCGTGGTCCTCGGAGTCGCGGTGGCCGCGACGTGCGCGGCGCTCCATCGCCACCACCTGATCGGCTACTCACTGCCGTCCTGGCTCTCGAGCCTGTCGCAGATGACCTACCTCGCCTGCTCGCTGTACGTCGCCGGCGTGGTCCTCGTGGTCCTGTTCCGGGCGCCGAAGCACCTCCGCCTCGCGTTCACCGTGCTGGTCGCGGCCGGGCTCGCGATCGCCGGGTCGCTGGCGCTGTGGGTGGTCGCGAACGACCTCTATGCGCTCCGGACCGCCGTCAGCGCGGCGGTGCTGCTCGCGCTGCGGCCATGGGTGACCCTCCCGTTCCGCAGGCTGCACGCCCTGATCGTCCTGGCACAGTGCGCGGCGGCCTGGGCCGCGGGGTACGTCGGGCCGGTCGAGGTCGTCGGCGGGATCGCCCTGGGCGCGGCCGCGGCCAGCGCGGTGCTGGTGGTCCTCGGGTCGCCGGCCGGCCACCCGGACCTGCGCCAGGTCCAGAGCTCGCTGCGCGGCCTGGACATCGAGGTCCAGGACCTGCGGTTCGCGGAGCGGCAGCCGTGGGGGGCCCGGGTGCTCCTCGGCACCATGTCCGACGGGCCGGTCCTCGTGAAGGTGTACGGGCGCGACGCGACCGACGCGCACCGCGCGGCCCGGTGGTGGAGGGCCCTCGCCTATCGCGACCAGAGCTCTCCGGGCGCGACCCGGGTCCAGCTCGTCGAGCACGAGGCCCTGGTGACGATCCTCGCCGACCGCGCCGGGGTGGCGGTCACGCCGGTGGTCGCCGCGGCGACCAGCCAGGGCGACGCCATCCTCGTCCTCGGCGCGCCGCCGGAGCCTCTCGACGACGAGGACCTCGACGACGAGCTGCTCGGCCGGATCTGGTCCGAGGTCGCGCTCCTGCACCGCGCCGGGCTGTCCCACGGCGAGCTCACCATCGACAACATCGGTGCCGGCGCGGTCCTGTCGGGCTTCGGCCGGGGGACGGTGGCCGCGTCGGCGGCCCGTCGGGCGCAGGACGTCGCGACGCTGCTCACCGCGCTCGGGATCCGGATCGGCCCCGAGCGCGCCGTCGCGGCCGCGGCGGCCGCCCTCGGGAACGACGACCTCGCCGCGGCCCAGCCGTACCTGCAGCACGCCGCGCTCCCGCACTCGATGCACGGCGCCGAGGGCCTGAAGGCGACCCTCACCGCGCTGCGCGACCAGGTGGTCACGACCACCGGCGCCGAGCCGCTGCCACCCGCGCCGATCACGCGGGTGAGCGCCCGCGACCTCATCACGGTCGCGTTGCTCCTCCTCGCGGCGTACGCGCTGCTCACGACGTTCGCCCAGCTCGACTGGTCCACCGTCCGGGCCGCCTGGGCGAACGCCGACTGGCGCTGGGTCGCGCTCGGCTTCGTCGTCGCGCAGTGCACCGCACCCGTCGACTCGGTGTCGACGATGTCGATGGTGCCGGCGCGGCTGCCGTTGCGGCCGCTGGCGATGCTGCAGTACGCCATCAAGTTCGTCGGCCTCGCCATCTCGGCCACGGTGGGCAAGATGGCCATGAACACCGCGTTCCTGGCCAAGTTCGGCGTCGGCGCCACCGTGGCGGTGACCGCGAGCGCCCTCGGCTCCTTCGTGACCGGAGCCGTCAACGTGCTGGTGGTCCTGGTCGCGCTCCCGTTCCTGGACAACCGTCCCGAGGTCGACCTCGGGGGCGGTGGCGACGACGAGCGCCTCCTGCTCCTGCTCGGGCTGGTCCTGGTCGCCTCGGTGGTGGCCCTGGTGTTCGTACGCCCCCTCCGGCGCCGGGTGCTGACGGTCGTCCGGAGCTCGTGGGCATCGATCCGGGTGGTCACCGACTCCCCCGCCCGCGGCATGCTGCTGGTCGGCAGCCGTCTGGCCTCGCTGATGATCACCGCGGTGGCGCTCTGGTGCATGGTGCAGGGCATCCACCCGGACCGCCCCTCGCTCGGGTACCTCACCGTCCTGGTGATCACCGCCGGCGCGGCCGCGTTCGCCAGCATCGTGCCGGTGCCGGGCAACGTCGGCGTCGGCGAGGCCGCGCTGACGGCCGGACTGGTCGCCGCTGGGGTGCCCAGCGGCCCCGCCTTCGCGATCGCGGTGACGCAGCGACTCAGCACGTCGTACATCCCGGACGTGATCGGCGCGGGTGCGGTCCGCTGGCTGCGCAGGTCGGACTACATCTGACCGACCCGGCCGCGCACGGCGCCGGAGCATTGTCTCGTTCCAAATTGTGATCGTTAACGTTTCAGCAACGCGATCGACGGAACTCGGCGGAAAATCGCACGCCCAGGAACGATTGCGTTACCAGAATGTTATCGC
The DNA here is from genome assembly GCF_022761125.1 of Nocardioides sp. SR21. Classification (GTDB taxonomy): domain Bacteria; phylum Actinomycetota; class Actinomycetes; order Propionibacteriales; family Nocardioidaceae; genus Nocardioides. The sequence continues at coordinate 408,665 of NZ_JAKWJR010000003.1, forward strand.
TAACCTCTCGCCAAGATCCCGAATGTGAGGGCTAACATTCGCGGCAAGAGCGCAGTCCCGGGAGCGCCGTATCACCCATACTCAGCCGGCCTCGCCCGGCTCAATCAGGAGGTTTTGGAGTGAAGACGAAGTTCCGTACCGGAGTCGCCGTGCTGGGTGCCCTTGCACTCTTCGCGACCGGCTGTGGTTCATCCGACTCCGACGGCGGCGACGGCGGCAGCGCCAGCGGCGACACGATCAAGGTCGGCTTCGCGCAGACGGGCTCCGAGTCCGGCTGGCGCAGCGCCAACACCGAGTCCATGAAGGAGGCGTTCTCCGAGGAGAACGGCTTCGAGCTGGTCTTCAACGCCGCGGACAACGACCCCGCCGCCCAGATCAGCGCGGTCCGCAGCTTCATCAGCCAGGGCGTCGACGCGATCGTGATCGCGCCGATCGTCGAGGACGGCTGGGACGACGTGCTCCAGGAGGCGGCGGACGCCGACATCCCGGTGATCCTCGAGGACCGGACGGTGACCTCGTCCGAGGACCTCTACGAGAGCTGGGTCGGCCTGGACTTCAAGAAGGAGGGCGTGATGGCCGGCGAGTGGGCCGCCACCGAGTTCGGCTCCGAGCCGACCAAGATGGTGGTCCTCGAGGGCACGACCGGCTCCGCTCCGGCCAACGACCGCGCCGAGGGCTTCGACGAGGCCATCGCCGGCAGCTCCATCGAGAAGATCGACTCCCAGACCGGCGAGTTCACCCGTGACGGCGGCAAGACCGTCATGGAGGGCTTCCTGCAGAAGTACGGCGTCGACGGCATCGACCTGGTCTACGCCCACAACGACGACATGGCGCTCGGCGCGATCGAGGCGATCGAGGCAGCCGGCGGCGTGCCGGGCGAGGACATCAAGATCGTGTCGATCGACGCGGTGCACGACGGCATGCAGGCCCTCGTCGACGGCAAGATCAACTTCATCGTCGAGTGCAACCCGCTCCTCGGTGACCTCGCCGCCGGCCTCGTGAAGTCGGTGCTGGACGGCGAGACGGTCGAGAAGCAGGTCTACGTGGAGGACCAGAGCTTCACGCAGGAGCAGGCCGCCGAGGTCATCGACTCGCGCGCGTACTGATCCGTCCACCACACACCAGTCGAGTCTGGTCCGTCGGCGCCGATTCTCCCCGGCGCCGGCGGGCCAGCGCTCCCGAGGCAAGGGTCGTCCACGTAGATGCATGCCGAGACCGAGGTGGCACCGCTCGTCGAGATGCGCGGTATCACCATCCAGTTCCCGGGCGTCCTGGCGCTCGACCACGTCGACTTCTGCCTGCGCGCCGGTGAGGTGCACTCGATCATGGGCGAGAACGGCGCCGGGAAGTCCACCCTGATCAAGGCGCTCACCGGTGTCTACTCCATCGACAGCGGCACGATCCTGGTCGGCGGCGAGGAGCGGGTCTTCGGGTCCACCGCCGACGCACAGGCAGCAGGCATCTCCACCGTCTACCAAGAGGTCAACCTCTGCACGAACCTGTCGGTGGGCGAGAACGTCATGCTCGGCCACGAGCCGCGCAACCTGCGCGGCATCGACTGGCGGGCCACGCACCGCGAGGCCGCGCGCTACCTCGCGGACCTCGGCGTCCACCTCGACACCCACACGCTGCTCTCCAGCCACTCGATCGCGATCCAGCAGCTCGTGGCCATCAGCCGCGCGATGGTGCTCGACTCGCGCGTGCTCATCCTCGACGAGCCGACGTCCAGCCTCGACCGCGACGAGGTCGACCAGCTGTTCGCCGTCGTCCGCGACCTGCGCGCCAAGGGCGTTGCGATCATCTTCATCAGCCACTTCCTCGACCAGGTCTACGAGATCTCCGACCGGATCACGGTCCTGCGCAACGGCCAGCTCGTCGGCGAGTACTGCGCCCAGGACCTGCCGCGCGCCGACCTGGTCACCAAGATGATCGGCAAGGTCCTCGAGGAGCTCGACGACATCGCCACCAGCGCCGAGCGCACCATCGACCGCAGCGCGGCACCGCTGCTCCGGGCGACCGGCATCGGCAAGCGCGGCGTCCTCTCCCCCGCCGACCTCGACGTGTACGACGGGGAGGTCGTCGGGATCGCCGGGCTCCTCGGCTCCGGTCGCACCGAGCTGGTCCGCCTCGTCTACGGCGCCGACCGCGCCGACGCGGGCCACTTCGAGCTGCACGGCGAGCCCGCGAAGCTGACCTCGCCGCGGCACGCCATCGACCACCGCATCGCGTTCTCCTCCGAGAACCGGCGCGAGGAGGGCATCATCGCGGACCTCACGGTCGGCGAGAACATCGCGCTGGGCATCCAGGCGCGGCGCGGCTGGCTACGCAAGCTCCGCGGCGCGGAGTACGACGCGGTGGTCGCCGAGTACATCGCCGCCCTCGGCGTACGCCCCGCCGACCCGAACCGCCTCGCCGGCACCCTGTCGGGCGGCAACCAGCAGAAGGTGCTCCTGGCGCGGTGGCTCGCCACGGCGCCCGAGCTGATCATCCTCGACGAGCCGACCCGTGGCATCGACGTCGGCGCGAAGGCCGACATCCAGCGCAAGGTCGCCGAGCTCTCCCACCAGGGACTCTCCGTCATCTTCATCTCCTCAGAGCTCGAAGAGGTGCTTCGATTGGCCCAGCGTGTCGTCGTGATGAGGGACCGGCACCAGATCGGCGTGCTCGACTCGAGCGACGTCGATGTCGACGGACTCATCGACTACATGGCCAACCAGGGCGATGCCCAGAGTGAAGGGAGCGTCGCGTGACGAGGCTGATGAAGCACCGGCTCTTCTGGCCCGTGTTCTCGCTGCTCGCGCTGATCGTCATCAACACGATCGCCCGCCCGCAGTTCATCAAGATCACCATGCGCGACGGTGAGTTCTACGGCGCGCTCATCGACATCCTGCGCAACTGCGCCCCGCTGATGCTGGTGGCGCTGGGCATGACCCTCGTGATCGCCACCCGCGGCATCGACCTCTCCGTCGGCGCGGTCATGGCCGTCTCCGGCGCGGTGACGCTGACGATCATCGACGGATCGAGCAGCCCGGGCAGCACGAGCACCGTGCTCGTCGCGATCCTGGCCGGCATCGGGGTCTCGCTCGTGCTCGGGCTCTGGAACGGCTTCCTCGTCGCCGTCCTCGACATCCAACCGATCATCGCGACCTTGGTGCTGATGCTCGCCGGCCGCGGTGTCGCGCTGCTCATCACCGACGGCTTCATCACGACCGTCAACAGCGAGCCACTGAACTTCGTCGCGACCGGCTACCTGTTCGCCCTCCCGTTCGCGCTGTTCATCTGGCTGGCCGCGGCCGCCGCGATCGCGATCGTCGAGCGGCGCACGGCGCTGGGCGTCCTCACCGAGGCCGTCGGCATCAACCCCGAGGCCAGCCGGCTGGCCGGCGTGCGGTCGCGCGGCATCATCCTCGGCGCGTACGTCGCCAGCGGCACCCTCGCCGGCATCGCCGGCATCATCTACAGCTCGAACATCCGGGCCGCCGACGCCAACGCGGCCGGTGACCTCATCGAGCTCTACGCGATCCTGGCCGTCGTCCTCGGCGGTACGTCGCTCATGGGCGGCAAGTTCACGATCGCCGGCACCGTGATCGGCGTCCTCATCATCCAGACGCTCGACTCGACGATCCTGTTCCTCGGGGTCTCGTCGGCGCAGAGCCCGGTGTTCTTCGCGATCGTCGTCGTCATCGTGGTGCTGATCCAGTCACCACGCGTCCATCAGTGGGGCCGAGCACTGACCGGCGGCTTCCGCACCCGCCCGGGCACCGAGGTCCGCAACGACGCGGAGGTCACCGCATGAGCACCACGACCGTCACCGCCCCGCGCGCCCGCCTGGCGTCGTACTCGCGGACGTTCCTGGACCGGCACTCCTCGATGATGCCGACGTTCGCCGCGCTGCTGATCTTCATCGCGCTGCTGATCGGCGCGGAGATGCACTTCGGCAACTTCCTGACGCCGCTCAACATGTCGGCGCTGCTGCTCAACTACGCCTACCTGCTGATCCTCGCGGTCGGCATGACGTTCGTGATCATCACCGGCGGCATCGACCTGTCCGTCGGGTCGGTGATGGCGTTCACCGGCATCTCGTGCGCGAAGCTGCTCGGGGAGGGCTACTCCGCCGCGGTCGTGATCCCGGCCATCCTCCTCGGCGGCGCGGCGATCGGGCTCCTCATCGGCGTGCTGGTGCAGTACTTCGACGTCCAGCCGTTCATCGCGTCGCTGGCGGGCCTGTTCCTCGCCCGAGGCCTGGCGTTCGTGGTCAGCCTGTCCTCGATCCGGGTCGAGAACGAGTCCGTGCTGTGGCTGCAGACGACCCGCTGGCGCTTCGGCGAGTGGTACATCACCCCGACCGGCATCCTCGCGCTGTCCGTCGCCGCGATCGGCGCGTTCGTCCTCGCGTTCACCCGGTTCGGCCGCACCGTGTACGCCGTCGGCGGCAACGAGCAGTCGGCGCGACTGATGGGCCTGAACGTCGCCCGCACGAAGGTCCTCGTGTACGTCATCAGCGGCGTGTGCGGCGGTCTCGCGGGCCTGGTGCTGACGGCGTACTCAGGCGCCGGCTACCCGCGCAACGGCATCGGCACCGAGCTCGACGTGATCGCGGCGGTCGTGATCGGCGGCACCCTGCTGACCGGCGGCACCGGCTACGTGCTGGGCTCCGTGATCGGCGTGCTGGTGTTCGCCACGATCAACACGATCATCGCCTACGAGGGTGCGGAGCAGGCGTGGACCCGGATCATCATCGGCCTGATGCTGCTGATGTTCATCGTCGTGCAGCGGGTGATCGTCGTCCGCTCGGAGCGTCGAAGATAGCCAGGCCGGTTCCCGGCGATAATGGCCGCGTGGAACGTCCGATCCTCGAGCTCACCGGCGCGACCGTGTACTTCGGTGCCGACGCCGCGCTCGACGGTGTCGACTTCCGGCTGTTCCCCGGCGAGGTCCACTCACTCATGGGCGAGAACGGCGCGGGCAAGTCGACGCTGATCAAGGCGATCACGGGCGCGCTCCAGCTCACCTCGGGCGAGCTCCGGATCGACGGCGAGGTGATGCACTTCGGGTCGCCGCACGACGCCCAGGAGGCCGGCGTCCGCGCCGTCTACCAGGAGATCGACCTGCTGCCGAACATCTCGGTCGCGGAGAACATCTCGCTCGGCACCGAGCCACGCCGGTTCGGTCTGATCGACTGGAAGGAGATGCGCGAGCGCGCCCACGCCGTGCTCGCCGACCTCGGTCTCGACATCGACCCGGCATCGATCCTCGGCCGGCACTCCCTCGCCGTGCAGCAGCTGGTGGCGATCGCCCGCGCGATCTCCACGGAGGCGCGCGTCCTGGTGCTCGACGAGCCGACCTCGAGCCTCGACCTCGACGAGTGCGCCGAGCTGTTCCGCGTGATCCGTGACCTCAAGGAGCGCGGCGTCGCGATCATCTTCGTGTCGCACTTCCTCGACCAGGTCTACGAGATCTGCGACCGGGTCACCGTGCTGCGAGACGGCAAGCTCGTCGGCGAGTACCTCACCCGCGAGTTCCTGCGCATCGACCTGGTGCAGGCGATGCTCGGCCGCAGCGCCGAGTCCCTGCGGGCCCGGCCGCGCCTGCACCTCGCCGACGAGCGCAGCACCGAGCCGTTCCTCAGCGCGCGGGCGGTGTCGGTCGGCTCGGGCATCAACGACGCCGACGTCGACATGATCGAGGGCGAGGTGCTCGGCGTCGCCGGGCTGCTGGGATCCGGGCGCACCGAGCTGGCCCGAGCGCTCACCGGCATCGACAAGCTCGATGGCGGCATCATCCGCATCCAGGGCACCGACGAGAGCCTCGGCAACCCGCGCTCGGCCATCTCGCTGGGCGTCGTGTACTCGTCGGAGAACCGGCGCACCGAGGGCATCCTCAGCGAGCTCAGCGTGCAGGAGAACATCACGCTCGCGCTCCAGGCCGAGCGCGGCGTGTTCCGCCGGATCCGACCGGCGCGGCAGCGCGAGCTGGCGATGAGCTGGGTCGACGCCCTCGACATCCGCCCACCCGACCTCGACCGACCGGCCGGCACGCTCTCCGGCGGCAACCAGCAGAAGGTGCTGCTCGCACGGCTGCTGGCGCTCTCGCCCCGTGTCCTGGTGCTCGACGAACCGACCCGCGGCATCGACGTGGGCGCGAAGGTCGAGGTGCAGAACCTCGTCGGCGAGCTCGCCGACAACGGCCTCTCGGTCATGTTCATCTCGGCCGAGCTCGAGGAGGTGCTGCGGGTCGGCAACCGGGTGCTGATCGTGCAGGACGGCCGGATCCTCGACACGGTGCCGTCCGAGGACCTCACCGCAGACTCGCTCACCGCTCTCGTCGCCCGCCCCGAGGCCGTCTGATGAGCACCGAACCCGCGAGCGCGGAGCCGGGCAAGGGCCGCGCGGCGAACATCTTCGACGTGGCCAGGCTGGCCGGGGTCTCCCACCAGACCGTGTCCCGGGTCATCAACGACCTGCCGAACGTGCGGCCGTCCACCCGCGCCCGCGTCGAGCAGGCGATCGCCCAGCTTCACTACAGCCCGTCGCCCGCCGCCCGCGCGCTGGTCACCAAGCGCACGCGCACGATCGGGCTGGTCACACCCGGCATCTCCGACTACGGCCCGACGTCGATCGCGATGCACTTCAACTTCGCGGCCCGCGCGGCGCGCTACAACGTCGAGTCGGTCAGCGCGCCGGCCGACGACCCGAAGGCGATCCGGTCGGTCGTCGAGGCACTGCTCCGGCAGCGCGTCGACGCGATCGTGCTGGTGGTCGTCGACGTCGCCGTGCTGGAGCTGGTGCGCAGCCTCGACCTCCGGATCCCGGTCGTGGTGGCGGCGTCCACCGCGCGCCGCAGCCCGCTGATCGTGTCGATCGACCAGTACCGCGGCGCCCGGTCGGCGGTCCGGCACCTCGCCGAGATCGGGCACACCCGGATCCTCCACCTCGCCGGCCCGCGCAACGCCCCCGACGCCACCGAGCGGGTCCGCGGCTGGCGCGACGAGCTCGCTGCGCACCGCCTCGAGATCGTCCCGCCGGTGTTCGGCGACTGGTCGGCGGCCAGCGGCCACCGGCTCGGCACCGAGCTGGACATCGAGCCCGGTGTCGCGGTGTTCGTCGGCAACGACCAGATGTCCATCGGGCTGCTGTCCGCGCTGCGCGAGCGCGGCCTGCGGGTGCCCGAGGACATCAGCGTGATCGGCTTCGACGACGTACCCGAGGCCGGCTACCTCTTCCCGCCCCTCACCACGGTCCGCCAGGACTTCGACACCCTCGGCGAGCTGATCATGCAGAAGGTGCTGATCGCGGTCGAGGAGGAGAGCACGGTCACCGAGGACACCCCGATCCCGACCCACCTGGTCGTGCGCCAGTCGACCCGTCCGATCGAGGACTGAGACCCGAAGCGGCGGTTCTCGTCAGATCCCGGCACCTCGTGCCGATAGAGAGACGTGTCCAAGTTCAGGCTCGTGCTCGCCTCGGTGCTCGGCGTGTCGTTGCTCTGGACCGGCGGTACGCCGGCCGAGGCGGCCACCGACACGGCTCCGCCGACCGTGGTGACCTTCGACTTCACGCCCAAGACGGTCGACGTCAGCGCGGGTGACCAGCAGGTCACGGTCACCGCCCAGATCACCGACGCCAGCGGGGTCGAGGCGCCCCGCGTCCGGGTCACCTCGGACTCGACCAGCCAGGCCTCGGAGTACGCCGACCTGACGCTCACCGCCGGAGACGCGAAGAACGGGATCTACGCCGCCACCGTCACCGTCCCGGCCGGCGCCGCGGCGGGCGCCTGGAGCGTGTCGATCGACCCGCTCGCCGACGTTCTCGGGAACGTCTCGGGCGCCAAGAGCACCCACGCGAAGAAGCTCGCCGTGCTCGACGACAACGCCGACCTGAACCCGCCGGCTCTCGTGGACTACACGTTCAGCCCGTCCACGGTGGACGTCAGCTCCGGCCCGCAGCTGGTCACCATCAGCGCGCGGATCACCGACGCCACCGGTACCGTGCCGCCCCACGTGACCGTCACCTCCGACCGGTCCACCCAGTCCGTCGGCACCCTCGACCTGGTCCTGACCGGCGGCGACGCGCGCGACGGGACGTACGAGGCCACCGCGACCATCTTGGCGGGCGCCACGGCCGGCGCCTGGACCGTCACCCTCGACCCGCTCGCCGACACGCTCGGCAACCGCGAGCTCAGCCACCACCGGCACGCGAGCTCGCTCACCGTCCTGGACCTCCACCCCGACCCGGATCCGCCGGTGCTGGAGGACTACACGTTCACCCCCACGACCGTCGACGTCGGTGCCGGCTCCCAACAGGTCGACGTCACCGCCCACATCAGCGACGCCACGGGCGCGGTCGCGCCGACGGTGTACCTCGACTCGGACACGACCAACCAGGTCGTCGGGCCGATCACCCTGACCCGGACCTCCGGCGACGCCAAGGCCGGGATCTACGGAGCCAGCGCCACCGTCCCCGTGACCGCTGCGGCGGGCACCTGGGCCGTGGTCCTCTCCCCGCTCGTCGACCTGCTCGGGAACAGGGAGCCCTCGGAGCACACGCACTGGGCGCGGCTCACCGTCCGCAACGAGCCGGTCAGCGTCCCCGACCCGCCGACCGCAGTGACGGCGCTGCGCTCCGACCGCTCCGCCCAGGTCAGCTGGACCCCCGGCAACGACCACGGCTCCCAGGTCACCAGCTTCACCATCACCGCCTCCCCCGGCGGGGCCACGAAGCAGGCGACCAGCAACCAGACGTCCACCCTGTTCACCGGCCTGACCAACGGCACGGCGTACACCTTCACCGTCACGGCGACCAACGCCAACGGCACCTCGAAGCCGTCGCTCGCGTCGACAGCGGTCACCCCGGCCGCGATCCCGGCGCCGCCGACGGCTGTCACAGCGACCCGTGGCGACAAGACCGCCCAGGTCAGCTGGACGCCGGGGTCGAACAACGGATACCCGATCTCGGGGTACACCATCACCACGTTGCCGGGCGGCGTGGTGAAGACCGTGACCGGCACCATGACCACCACCTCGATCGCCGGGCTGACCAACGGCACCCCGTACACGTTCACGGTCGCGGCCACGAACGCGAACGGCACGTCCCTGCCGTCGCTGCAGTCGACCGCCGTCACTCCCGCCGGGGTCCCCACGGCGCCGACCGCCGTCTCCGCGGTCCGCGGCGACAAGTTCGCCCAGGTCACCTGGACGCCGTCGGCGGACAACGGCTCCGCGATCACCGGCTTCACGGTCACCGCCTCCCCCGGCGGCGCCTCCATGAGTGTCTCGGCGGAGAAGACCAGCGCCACGCTCATCAACCTCTCGAACGGCGTGCCGTACACGTTCACGGTCAAGGCCATCAACGCGGTGGGAACCTCCACGGCCTCCACGCCGTCGCCTGCCGTCACCCCGGCCACGCTCCCGTCCGCCCCGGCGGGTGTGATCGCGAAGGGTGGCGACAAGTCCGCCATCGTCACGTGGACACCCGCCGTGGACAACGGCGCCCCGATCACCGGCTACACGATCACTGCCAGCCCCGGTGGTGCGACCGTCGTCCTCACCGGGACCAAGACGAGCACCACGCTCAAGGACCTGATCAACGGGCTCTCGTACACGTTCACCGTCACGGCGACCAACGCGGTCGGCACGTCGCCGTCGTCCCCGGCCTCGGCGGCGATCACCCCGGCCACCGTGCCCTCGCCCCCGATCGGGCTGATCGCGACCCGCGGCGACAAGTCGGCCCAGGTCACCTGGACTCCGTCCGCGGACAACGGCTCCCCGATCACGGCGTACACGATCACGGCGAGCCCCGGCGGGGCCACCACCACCGTCGCCGGCACCCTGACGACGGCGAAGATCCTCGGCCTGGTCAACGGCTCGACGTACACGTTCACGGTCAAGGCGATCAACGCACTCGGCTCGTCCGCGGCCTCGCCTCCCTCGGCCGCGGTCGTCCCCGCGACGGTGCCGGGTACACCGACCGAGGTGACCGCGACCCGTGGTCCGAGGTCGGCCGCGATCAGCTGGCGGGCACCGGCGGACAACGGCTCCCCGATCACCGGCTACACGATCACCATCAACCCCGGCGGGACGACCGCGACCGTGGCGGGCACCCAGACCCGCACCACCATCAAGGGCCTGGCCAACGGGACCAGCTACACCTTCACGGTGTCGGCCACCAACACCGTCGGCGCCTCGCCGGAGTCGCTCAGCTCGCAGTCGGTCATCCCGGCCGGCCGGCCGCGCCGCGTCGAGACCCCGACCGCCACCGTCGACAAGCGCACCGTGACGATCAGCTGGTCCGCGCCCGAGGACAACGGCGCACCGCTCACCAGCTACATCGTGAACGTGGACCCCGGCCGGGCGTACAAGACCGTGCTCCCGACCACCCTCACCGCGACGTTCGTCGGCCTCAACCCGGGCACGTACCGCTTCTCCGTCGTCGCGACCAACTACCTCGGGTCAGGGAAGAAGTCGCCGAAGATCACGGTGCGGGTGCGGGGCTAGAGGTGGTCCCTCGTCGAGGCGGGTCGGACCCGGCTAGATCCCCCGCCAGTGGGAGGTCGCGCGGCCGACCCGCTCCGAGAAGCCGGAGCCGACGAGCACGCCGATCGCGATCGCGACCACGGCCAGCAGCGCGTTGAGGAAGTCGCCGAGACCGGCCGCGCCCTTCTCGCCGATGATCTGGGTGACGCCCTCGAGGCCGAGTGCCCCCGGCACCAGCATCCAGAACGCTGGCAGGAAGGTCGCCGGCACCGGCGGACCGCTCTTCCGGTCCTGGACGAAGTACGCCACCGGCAGCACGACCGCGCCGGCGACGAAGCTCCCCCCGAGCGACCCGAAGAACGTGCCGGCGACGAACTGCGCGGCGTAGGCGGCGTACAGCACGAGGACCAGCCAGGCGAACGTCCGGCCCGGCGCCGCGTTCGCGAAGAAGTGCCCGACCGCGAACACGAAGACGCCGACCCACGGCGCCCACGCGCCCATGCTTCCCGTCCGGCCGACCTGGTCGGGCAGCCCGGCGACCTGGAAGCCCATCGCGATCCCGAAGCTGAGCAGCAGCAACCGTTGCAGGCCGTAGACCAGTCGTGCGGAGCCCGAGAGCATCGAGCCGCCGGCGAGCTCGACGGTCGCCATCGTCAGCGCGGCGCCGGGCAGGAACACGACCAGGGCGGCGATCACCAGGTCGAGCGGTGGCGCGTCGAACGCCGGCGCCACCCAGGCCGAGGAGGCCCACGTCACCGCGAAGGCCGCCGCCACCGGCAGGATCATCGCGAGCGTCCGCTCCCGCTCGGACACCCACTGGAGCACGCCGACCAGGAGTCCGAGCATCAGGTACGCCGGCACCGCGCCGGCGGTCGGGTTCAGCATCAGGCCCAGGCCGAGCGTCAGGATCGTCGTGCCGACGACGATCGACCAGTTCCCGAGCCTGCGGGGGGCCGCGAGCATCTCCTCGAGGCGCCGGGAGGCCGACGCGACGTCCAGGGCGCCGTGCCGGATGTCGTCGACGATCCGGTAGAGCTGGTCGATCTGGTCCAGCCGGAGGGCCCCCGCCGACGTGGTCGGCGCGAAGTCGATCCGGCTCGAGGTGCCCGACTCGATCCGGACGAAGATGCCGGTCGGGAGCACGAAGAAGCTGACGCCGTACGCGCCGTACGCCTTGGCCACGTCGTCGAGGATCTGCGTGATCCGCTCCGCGTTGTCCTGTGCACGACTCATCGCGGCGCCGAGGTTGCGCAGCAGCTCGAGGACGTCCTCCGGCGCCTGGTCGGGGATCCGGCTGCTGATCGCCGTGTCGTCACCGAGCGCGCGCTGGGCGATCTCGTCGATGCGCGAGAGCACCTTCCGACGCGTCCACCAGCGTCGTCCCGACCGTGTCTCCCCGGGGCGGCTCACGCTGCCCAGCATGCCGTCCGGTCAACCGACGGTACTCGCCCGAAAGGGGGGATGCGACCGGGCATCCGCCACTCCTACCGTCAGGGCGATGCGGCGACCGGAGGGGGCCTCTTGAGCACGACCGGAACGGCGGCACGGACGGGCGGCGTCCTCGCGGCGACCTGCCTGTCGACCTTGGTGGTCAATGCGAACACCTCGGCCGTCAGCATCCTGCTGCCCGCGATCAGCGAGGACACCGGCATGTCGGTGGACACCCTCCAGTGGGCCGTGACCGGCTACTCCCTTGTCGGCGCGGCGGTCATCATCACGTCCGGGTCGCTCGGCGACGTCTTCGGGCGCAAGAAGATCTTCCAGCTCGGCCTGCTGCTGTTCGTGGTGTCGTGCGTGCTGATCGCGCTCGCCGACACCGGAAGCATGGTGATCGCGGGGCGGGTGATCCAGGGCGCCGCCGGGTCCACGATCCTGGCGTGCGGCCTCAGCCTGCTGTCGGTCGCAACATCAGGGGACCAACAGCTCCGGTCGGTGTCCCTGTGGGGTGCCGCCGCAGCGGTCGGAGCCGCCGCCGGCCCGCTGCTCGGCGGCCTCCTCGTCGGCCTCACGGGATGGCAGGGGCTCTTCTGGATCGACGCCGGTGTCGCCGTCGCCTGCATGGCGCTGACCTACTTCACGATCCAGGAGTCGCGCGACCCGGACCGGCCGCGCTCGATCGACTACCTCGGCACGGTCCTCATCGCGGCCACGCTGGTGCCGCTGATCTACGGGTTCACCAAGAGCGGTGACTGGGGCTGGGTCGACGCGCGCACGCTGGGCTGCTTCGCCGCCTGCATCGTCTTCGGGTACCTCTTCATCGTCGTCGAGAAGCGGGTCGCCGTACCGCTGCTCGACCTGGCGCTGCTGCGCAACCGGATCCTGGTCGGCTCGACCCTGGCGATCCTGATCGGCGCCGGCACCATCAACGGCCTGATGTACCTGCTCAGCCTCTACTTCCAGAACCCGGACGCGCTCGACTTCAGCCCGCTCGAGGCCGGTGTCGCGACGCTGCCCGCCACGGTCGGGCTGGTGGTCGTCGCGCCGTTCGTGCCGAAGCTGGCCAACAGGATGGGCGGCCGGCAGGTCATCGGCGTCGGGTTCATCGCGATGGCCGCCGGGTTCGTCGCGATCGGCTTCACCCAGTCGTCCTGGGCGTACGTCAGCTTCCTCCTACCGATCCTCGCGATCGCGGTCGGCATGGGCCTCTCCAACGGCCCGGCGTCCTCCGCGGCCACCGCGTCGGTCCCCCAGGAGCAGGTCGGCGGCGCGTCCGGCGTCTCCAACATGGCGCGGTACGTCGGCGCCGCGGTCGCGACCGCGCTGTGCGCCACGATCTACAACAGCGTCCAGGTCAACCAGCTGGCCGACGGCGCCAGCGCGTCGGACGCCCTCGCGTCCGGGCTCGCCGCCGCTTCCTGGCTGATGGCCGTGATCAGCTCCCTCGGCATCCTGCTCGCCGTGGTCGCCATCCGCCGGCACAAGTCGGCGACGGGCACCGCCCAGGACGCCGCCGCGTCGGCCGCCGCCCACCTCCACACCATCCCCACCTCGGCCTCGGGAGCCGCCTCATGATCGCGCCGGAACCGTTCACCACCGCCGACTACGCGGCCCGGATGGCCCGGGTCGCGACCGACGCCGCGGCGGTCGGCCTGGACGGCGTGATCGTGACGCCCGGGCCGGACCTGGTCTGGCTCACCGGCTACCAGCCGACCGCGATCACCGAGCGGCTCACCGCCCTGGTCATCTCCGCCGCCTCGGAGCCGGCGCTGCTGGTTCCGACCCTCGAGCGCCCGGATGCCGAGTCCGCGGCCGGTGCGGCGGCGGTCCAGATGGTCGACTGGACCGACGGCGTCGACCCGTACGCCGCCGCCGCTCCCCTGATCCGCGCCACCGGTACGTTCGGCATCTCCGACAACGCCTGGGCGATGCACCTGCTCGGGCTGGAGGCCGCGCTGCCGGGCACGTCCTACCGCGCCCTCACCCAGTCCCTGCCGATGATGCGCGCGGTCAAGGACGCCGACGAGCTCGCCCGACTGGAGGCGGCCGGCGCCGCCGCGGACGCGACGTACCTCGAGATCCTGGAGGTCCGGTTCGCCGGGCGCCGCGAGACCGAGGTCGCCGCCGACCTGGCCGACCTGCTCCGCCGGCACGGCCACGAGCAGGTCGACTTCACCGTCGTCGGGTCCGGCCCGAACGGCGCGAACCCGCACCACGAGGCCGGCGAGCGCACGATCCAGGACGGCGACGCGGTGGTGCTCGACTTCGGCGGGCTGATGTACGGCTACGGCTCCGACACCACCCGCACGGTCAGCGTCGGTGAGCCGTCCGCCGAGCTGCGCGAGGTGCACGCGATCGTGCGCGAGGCGCAGCAGGCCGGCGTCGACGCGGTCCGCCCCGGAATCGCCTGCCAGGAGGTCGACCGCGCCGCGCGCCGGGTCATCACGGACGCCGGCTACGGCGCCCAGTTCATCCACCGCACCGGGCACGGCATCGGCGTCACCACGCACGAGCCGCCGTACATGATCGAGGGCGAGGAGCAGCCGCTGGTCCCCGGGATGTGCTTCTCGGTCGAGCCCGGCATCTACCTCGCCGGCCGCTTCGGCGTGCGCATCGAGGACATCGTGACGGTCACCGACGACGGTGGCCGCCGGTTCAACAACACCGACCACGGCATCGGCGTGGTCGGATGAGGAGGAGGTTGCGATGAGCACCATGGACGTCCCCGCCGAGGGCGTTCCGGCCCAGGCGGGCGCTCGCAGAGCGGTGCCCGCCACCCACTGGATCTCCTGGATCGCCCTGGCCATGATGACCACCAGCTCGGTGGCCAGCCTCCGCGCCGCGCCCACGATGGCCGTCTACGGCCTCGCGTGCGTGTTCCTCTACATCGTCCCCGCGATCGTGTTCCTGCTCCCGACGTCGCTGGTGTCGGCCGAGCTGGCCTCCGGCTGGAAGGGCGGCGTCTACAACTGGGTGTCAGAGGGCATCTCGAAGCCGATGGGCTTCCTGGCCGTCTGGTGCCAGTTCGCGATGACGATCTTCTACTACCCGAGCCTGCTCGGGTTCGTCGCGAGCACGCTGGCCTACGTGATCAACCCTGAGCTCGCCTCGAGCGGGGTGTGGACCGCCGCGGTGATCGTCGTCGTCTACTGGACCGGCGTCTGGGTGTCCTCACGCGGGACGAGCGGCGTCGCCGGGCTGGCCAGCGCCGGACTGATCATCGGGACACTGATCCCGGGCGCGGTGCTGGTCATCCTCGGCATGGTGTTCCTCGGGCAGGGCAACGAGTCGGCCGCACCGATGACCACCAGCAACCTGCTGCCGGCGTGGGCCGGCCTGTCGAGCCTGGTGCTCATCGTCAACAACTTCCTGTCGTACTCCGGCATGGAGATGAACGCCGTGCACGTCGGGTCGCTCAAGAACCCCGGCAAGGAGTTCCCGAAGGCGATGTTCCTGGCCATGGGCATGGTGCTGCTGATCTTCATCCTCCCGGCGCTCGCGATCGCCTGGATCGTCCCCGCCGACGAGCTCTCGCTGACCGCCGGCGTGATGCAGGCCTTCGACGCGGTGTTCGCCAACTTCAACGCGCAGTGGCTGACCCCGATCTTCGGGATCATGCTGGTCGCCGCCTCGCTCGGCGGCATGCTCACCTGGCTGGCCGGCCCGTCGAAGGGCCTGCTGATGATCTCGCGCCAGGAGGGCTACCTGCCGCCGTTCCTGCAGAAGCTCAACAAGCACGGCGTGCCGCAGAACATCCTGGTCACCCAGGGTGTCGTGACCACCTTCATCGCCCTCGGCTACGCGCTGATCCCCGACGTGTCCAGCGCCTACTGGATCTTCTCGGTGATCACCACGCAGGTGTACCTCATCGTCTACCTGCTGATGTTCGTCGCAGCGGTGCGGCTCCGGAGGAACCAGCCCGACCACGAGCGCGGCTACCGCGCCCCGATGCTGGTGGGTCTCTGCGGTGTCGGCTTCGCGGCCTCGCTCGCGGCGCTGCTGATCGGCTTCGTCCCGCCGTCGCAGTTCAGCGGCGGCAGCCCGCTGGTCTACTTCCTGATCGTCGGCGGCGGCGCGCTCGGTCTCGGCCTGGTGGTGCCGTTCCTCTTCTACAAGCTGCGCAAGCCCAGCTGGAAGCTGGCCGAGAACGAGGAGGTGTCGGCATGAGCGAGCACGAGATCCCGGACGAGAAGCGCCACATCATCTACATCGTCGCCGGCGTCGTCCTGATCGCGCTGATCGTCGTCGGCCTGGTCGCCTACCGCGGCCACGAGAGCAACGAGAAGGCCGAGGCGAACGCCGACCAGCTGATCGCGGTGATCGAGGCGGCGGGCTATCCCGCGCCCGATCGCGACGCGATCGTCGGCGTGCTGGGCGACGACGGCGGCGCGGCCTGCGAGGACCCTGAGGACGCCCTGAAGCGCGCGACCATCAACAGCATGCTCGCCAACGGCGCCGCCGGTCCGGGCGCCCGGCCGGTCATCACCGACAGCCTGGCGGTCCGCGGCCAAGCGGCGATCATCGCGATCTACTGCCCGGACGAGCTCGAGGCGTTCGAGGAGCACTTCTCCGACTACGACTTCGACGACGACCTGCTGGACGACTGACATGGACCTCGAGGCCGCCCGTGCCGCCGTACGGGACCTGATGCCGCGCGCTCGCGCGGACCTGACCGAGCTGGTCGCGATGAAGTCCGTCGCCGACCCGCGGCAGTACCCGCCCGAGGAGTGCGCCCGCGCTGCCCAGTGGGTGCTGGACGCCTTCGCCGAGCGCGGGTTCGCCGACGCCCACCTCGAGGAGACGCCCGACGGCAGCATGGCCGTCGTCGGCTCCCGGCCGTGCGGCGACCCGGGCGCCCCGACGGTCCTGCTGTACGCGCACTACGACGTACAACCGCCGCTGGACGAGGCCGCCTGGCACACGCCACCGTTCGAGCTCACCGAGAAGGACGGTCGGTGGTTCGGCCGGGGCACCGCGGACTGCAAGGGCAACATCGTGATGCACCTGACCGCGCTCCGCGCGCTCGGGGACGACATCCCGGTCAACCTCAAGCTGGTCGTCGAGGGCTCGGAGGAGATGGGCACCGGGGGCCTCGAGGAGTTCGTGCCCGGTCATGCCGACCTGCTGCGCGCCGACACGATCCTGGTGTGCGACACCGGCAACGCCGCCGTGGGGAAGCCCGCGGTCACCGTGAGCCTGCGCGGCATGGTGAACGTCGTGGTGCGGGTGAAGGCACTCGCCTCCGAGGTGCACTCGGGCATGTTCGGCGGCCCCGCGCCGGACGCCCTCGCCGCGCTGATCGAGATCCTGGCGTCGCTGCGCGACGAGCAGGGCAACACCACGATCGACGGGCTCGACAACACCCAGGTCTGGGAGGGCGCGCCGTACCCGCCCGAGGACTTCCGGTCCGACGCCGGCATCGTCGAGGGCGGCGCGCTGCTCGGCTCCGGGACGGTCTCGGACATGCTGTGGGCGCGGCCTGCGGTGACGGTGCTGGGCATCGACTGCTCCCCCGTGGTCGGCTCGGCCGCCGCGATCACCCCGGACGCCGCGGCGCGGCTGAACCTGCGGATCCCGCCGGGCACCACGCCCGGCGACGCCCAGCAGGCGCTGGTCGCGCACCTGGAGGGTCACGCCCCGTGGGGCGTCGAGGTCGAGGTCGAGATCGAGGCGACCGGGTCGCCGTTCCGCGCGGTCACCGACGGGCCGGCGTACCAGGCGATCGCGGCGGCGATGGGCGACGCCTACGACACGCCGATGACGTTCCTCGGCCAGGGCGGCTCGATCCCGCTGTGCAACGTGCTCGCGGACACCTTCCCCGGCGCCGAGCTGATCCTGATGGGCGTCGAGGAGCCAGCCTGCCTGATCCACGCGCCGAACGAGAGCGTGGACCCCGGCGAGATCGAGCGGATGGCGGTCACCGAGGCACTGTTCCTCAGTCGCTACAGCAGGTAGGGCGGATGACCGTCGAGCACTCCGACGTCGGCTCCGGGCCGCCGGTCCTGTTCGTCCACGGCTCCCCCGGCGGCTGTGACCAGGGCGAGCTGATGACCCGGTTCCTCGCCGGCTCGCACCGCGTGATCGCGCCGTCCCGGCCGGGCTACCGAGGCACGCCGCTCACCGACGAGCGCCGTACGCCGGCGCAGCAGGCGGAGCTCGCCCTCGGCCTGATGGACTCGCTCAGCGTCGACCGGTTCGACGTCGTGTGCTGGTCGGGCGGCGGGCCCTCGTCGTACCTCCTCGCCGCGGCCCACCCCGACCGGGTGCGCACGATGGTCGCGATCGCCGCGGTCAGCACGTCGTACCACGTGGACCTCCGACGACGGGTCGGGATGGCCGAGGAGAAGCTGCTGATGAACCGGTTCGGCACCTGGCTGGCCGGCAAGCTCGCCGACAGCGCACCCAGTACAGCGGTGAAGATGCTGCTGGCCGAGGAGGGCGACCTGTCACGCCACGAGGTCAAGGAGATCACCGCGCAGGTGCTCGACGACGAGGAGCAACGAGCCTTCGCCCTCGGGCTCTTCGACACCGTCACCGGCCCGCGCAAGCGTGGCTTCGACAACGACATGCACCAGTACGCCGAGCTCGACCTGCCGCTCGGCGACGTCACCGCACCGGTGCTGCTCGTGCACGCGCGCGGGGACGCCGACGTGGCCTACGAGCACAGCACGTACGCCGACCAACGACTCCCCAGCTCGCTGCTGGTCACGCTCGAGGGCGGCACCCACGTCTCGGCCTGGCTCGGGCCCGACGCGGGCGCCGTCCAGGCCGCGATCCGCGAGCACCTCGGCCGGGGCTGACCGTCCGGCTGGGCGATCCGGCGCTCGCCGCCGCCGTGACTAGGCGGCCGCCGGCTCCCAGCCGTTGTCCCAGGCGACGGCGACGGCTTTGCACTGCGAGGAGACGTCGAGCTTCCCGAGCACTGACTTGACCTGGGTTCTCACGGTCTGTTCCGAGACCACCCGGAGGACCGCGATCTCGCGGACGGCGCGTCCGGCCATGAGGTGACGAAGGATGATCCGCTCCTGCGCGCTCAGGCTCGCCAGCCGTCCTCTCGCTGCGTCGCGACCGTGCTGCTGCTGGCGATACAGGTCGACCACCCGGAGCCGCTCGAGGCGACTGATGGCCGGCACCCCTTGCATGGTCCTGCGAGCCAGGCCCAGGAACTCGTTCACCGGCATGCTCTTGCAGGCGACCGCAGAGGCGCCTCCGAAGAACGCCTCCCCGCGCCGGATCGCTCCGTCGGTCTCCATGACGACCAGGATCCGTTGACCGGATCGGGCCAGCGAGAGGTGCACGGCGGCCTGCTCCTCGTGTCCGGACCACCGGTCGATACCGACCACCACCAGTTCCGGGCTGGTCGCGAGGATGGTGCGCAACAGCGACGTCGGCGACGTACCTGGTCGGGCTATGACGACTCGACAGCGGTAGCCACGGCGATCGAGCGACTGCGCGAGGAGCTCGGCGAACATCGCGTGTGAATCGATGATCGTGACCCGCCTGAACTTTTCTCCCATGTGGACCCCCCGGACCTGGGAGACACACCTGCCGCTCCCCCCACGGGCACGGTCACGCGCATCGGTGTTCAGTAGAGCACGCGCGACGGGTATTGACCACGACGGCCGGTCTCGAGTCCCCGATTTCGCGGACGCCGGGTCAGGAGTGGCGGGGTACGGTGGTGCCAACCAGCCTGCCACGCCCGGCTCGTCGAGCCTCCTGGGCAGGAGACGAAGGGTGGACGTCATGCCGACGTCTCCGAACCAGCCCGCCCCGGCACTCGTGCCGCAGGGACGGCTCGAGCTGCGACGGGGCGACGGCACTCGGGACGGATCGGCGCGTCCGGCCGGGCGAGACGAGCGTTTCGTGCTCGCTTCCTGCCTGGCCGTGGCCGACGCCGCCCGCGCACGATTGCAGGTCGCTCGCCGCGGCCTCGGTCATGAGCGCGACCTGGACGCCATCCGAGCCGATCTCCTGGCGGCCTTGGAAGGGTGCGCCCAGGCGATCGCCCTTCTCGGGGCACCGATCCCGCCCCGGCTTCGCGACGAGATCACGCTCTACCGCCGCCTCTGAGCACGACACCGCACTGCTGAGTGGCCGGCTGCTGCAGGCGGCCAGGTCTCACACGGCTGCGACGCCGAGGGCCGATGGAGCCGCCTCGAGCAGGATGAGCTGCTCCAGGGACTGCACGACGCTGGCCGGCGTGGCAGGCGCTGGCCGGGCGAGCATGTCGAGGAGCTCGCGAACGGACTGCTCGACGGTGAGGTGGGCGCCGGCCCGACGTCTTGCGTCGGCCGACATCGGCCCTGCGGCGATCGCCTGCCGGATCCCGGCCCCGAGCGCCTCTGCGTTGTCCGGCTCGACGAGCACCAACGCGCCGCAGTCGGTCTCCGGCAGACCCCCGTCGTCGGAGGCGACGACGCGACACCCCGCATGCTGTGCCTCGACGGAGACGATGCCGAACGTCTCGTGCCAGTACTGGCTGTTCGAGGGCATCACCACGACGTCGTGGTCCGCCATCAGCGCCGCCATCGCGGCCGGCGTCTTGCAGGCAGGCACGACGGACACCCCGGGATGGGCGACCATGATCCGCTCGATGATCGCGCCCTGGGGCTTGTCGTTGCCCGCCGACGTCGCGGTGAAGGCGAGCTCGAGGTCCTGCTCGACGACGTCGAGGTGCAACATCTCGAGGAGGGTGTAGACACCCTTCTCCGGGCTCAGGCGGCCTGCGAACAGCACCCGAGTCCGTCCCGGCGGACGCGGGCCCCGCGCTCGGGCGGCGAACTCCGGTTCGGCGAACGGATAGATCACCTGGATGGTGGCGACGTCCACGTCGAGGTAGTCCGCCCACAACGTCGCGGCGTACCGACTCGTCGCGATCAACGTCTTGTCACGGGTGCCGGCGGTCGCGAACGCGTGGTGCTGCTCGCGGATCGGCGGCGGGTTGTGCAGGATCAGGTACGCCGGGTTGCGCGTGGGTACCTCGTGCGCCTCGTTGACGAAGATGACCGTTCCGTCGAGATCGGCCACCTCAGCGAGGCTGGCCAGGGCCAGGAACGCGACGTCGGTGAACTCCTCACGGCCGTCGTCAACGCCGAGCCCGACCGTCACGACCTTCGCGGCGACACCGCGCCGGTTCAGCTCGCGGACCTGGCCGACCGTGTAGTTCTCCGACCCTCCCGTGCCAGCAGGCAGACGGTTCCCAGGGGACCAGATGAAGAAGATCAACGCGGTGAGACTCATTCCCGCTGCCAGCCGCTGACCGCGACCAGGGCCGGTCTGCTGCGACTGCAGCAGGCCAGGGTCTCGCGCCGCGAAACTCGCTCGATCGGGGCCGCACGACGCAGCAGGGACTACTTCGTCAACGTAGCACGATGCCAAGCAGGCATGGGGATCTGCGACCCTGGCCATCCCAGGCAACCAGGCACATGATGGCGACATGACCGCAACGGTTCACCACGTCAACACGTCCGACGCCATCTTCATGCAGGAGATGATCCTGCTGCTGCGCAGAGGGGTCCAGGACGGCGCGATGGCCGACACGATGACCGGCCAGCACGGCGGTGACCCGGGACTGAGGTCGCTCGCGCGCACGTCGTCGGCCGCAGCCGTCGGACAGATCTCGGCGATGGCCTCCTGCATCGACGCCTGGAACGCCGAGTCCCGGAGCGGGGCGTATCCCAGGGATCGCGTCGAGGTCCCGGCCGACCAGCCGCTCCCCGCGACAGCGGCCACCACCAGGTACGACGAGGAGCTCGCGGACCTGCACGGCTCCGCGTTCGACGCCCGGGTCGCGCGGCACCTGATCGCGCACCACCACGCCGTCATCGATCGCTCGCGCCAAGAGATGATCGAGGGCCTGAACGGCGACTCCCGAGGCTTTGCCAGGACCGCGATCTCCCAGCACAACCGGGAGCTGCATCTGCTCGGGATGTGGCGGGCCGGCCAGCCGGCCCGTCGCTGACGCGGCAGGCCGGGGCGCACGTCGGCGGCCGGATCGGACCCGGCGTTCGGTCAGGGTCCGGCGGGTAGAGTGGAAGCAACAACCCTGCCACGCCCGGCTCGTCGAGCCCCCAAAGCAGGAACGAAGGGCGGACGTCATGACGACGTCACCGAACATGCCTCCTCTCGCACCGCAGACCCGAGGTTCCTTGCGCCTGCGACTCGCCGACGACCCGCCGCTCGGCGCCCCCGACGGCGCCTGGTGGCCCCGATCGCGGGACCTGCAGGATGAAGCCGCGGATCTCGTGGATCACTTCCCGGACTCAGCCGGACACATCTACCGACTTCTCTTCTCGCGCCCGGACTGGGACCACTCCACCAACGCCGACGGCGGTGGCGTACGCAAGATCGCGGCAGCGCGCGGCCCAGTGAAGGTCGGCTCCTTCCCCAGCGACGACACCCATCTGATGATCCTGACCATGTCGTCGGGCCGCCACCTGCGACTCGCCGTCATCCCCAGCAGCGCCACCCACGCTGACGGTGAACGCCTCCTGTCGGCGGCCGGAGCGATCGACACGACGCCCGGCGACGGTGCCGACCGGGACCGCTGGGACAACGAGGGCGGACACGACTGACCGAGGTCGGAGGGAGGCTGTCGATGGCTTACGTCATGCTGTACGGCGTCGGATGGACCCAACGCTGGCACATCGCCGAGGAGTCCATCCCACTGGTCACGTCGGCGATCGAGCGGGTCGGCCGCGACGAGTCCAGCCATCTGCCGGTCCGTGATCCCGGCACGGACGAGCCGACCACCTTGGTCGTGGCGTGGCGACACGTCGTCGCGGCGGTCGTCCTGGGGAGCGGAGAGACCGAGGGCACGGGCGACGGCGACGGCGCGGGCCAGTACCGGTAGTCACCATCGGCAGCCGGTCGGGCAAAGCGTTCGGACGACCCGACTAAAGAGGACAGCGGTGGGGCACCGTACAAGTGTCCCTTGGAGTCGGCAGTCGCACTCGACCCCGACTCCAAGGGACGTAGACCGAGGGGTGGCGTGAGGGTCAGCAGCCGACCCACACGACCTGCCGCCACCCGACCTGATCGGCCTCGACCTCGGTCCAGGCGACTCGAACCGGCCCCTCCTCACCACGGCCGGTCGGCGGAAGACAGTCCGGCCGCCCACCGTCATGAAATGCGCCGCGCGCGTCGGTCCAGGCGACGTCAAGCGGAACGGAGACGTCCCATCCGTCCCCGAGGGTGCAGCTGATGGCTCCTTCGGCGGAGAGGCAGCCGACGTCCTCGCTGACCACACGTGAGCCACGGCCCCACGTGTACCCCGCGAAGATCCCTGCCACGAGCACCAGGACGAGAACGACGGCTATCCACCGATAGCGGAACAACAGCTCCCGAGACGTGGAGGTCATGGCGGGAGTGTGCCAGGTACCGCGGGACCGGCTGACGATCAGCTGTGACGCGCGCCGTGACGGCGAGCCCGTCCAGCAGCAGCGCCGACGCAGCTCAGATCCCAGAGACGCTTCAGGCCCGGCGATCCGTGGATCACCGGGCCTGATTCCGCAGGTGCGAGGCCATCTCTGGCCTCCCTGCATTCGGTCGGGCTGACAGGATTTGAACCTGCGACCCCTTGACCCCCAGATTCCGGAAAGCTGTTCGCAGGGATCCCCCGCTGACCCGCAAGATGACACGTAATCCCAGGTCAGAGGCCCTTCGGGTCGCACGCGATCATCCTGGAACAACTACGGTCGATTCACGCAACTCGCGGCCATAAGGTTGTTCGTAAGGTTGTCGCGCCGAACGCCGCTCCGCGCGACCGCATCACCCGCATCCCGGAGGACCGGCACGAGTGACGAGTGGCTTAGCCACGCAGCGCCCATCAACTCTGCGTTTCAACGGGCCTCCGTGCTGGCCCGGCTCAACGGGTGTCGTCCGTGTTCGTGCAAGATCAACGCGAGTTCGCCCATTAGCAACCGTGTGATCTGCGTCACAGTGAGTTTTCTACTGAGTACTCCTGAGTACTACCGCTTATCCGATCCTCGCGCGAGCCGCACGCGTGCTCCCGGAAACCTGCCCTACTGGCTTGCATGCGCCCCCGGCGACGGGAAGGCTTCTACCCGTACACCGACGAGCACCGAAAGCCCGTCGCGAACCGGCACGGGCCTCCAAAGGGCCTCGGTCGAATCTGCGTAAACGGGGCGGTCCATCCGCCAAGAAGTCCCGCCCCGTCACGCGTCTACCCCAACTAAAGAAGGAGTTCCATGACGACGGTACACAATTCGCCGCCGATCCTCAGCGTCAACGAGTCGCGCTGGTACCTCGGAGGGATCGGGCGCACCTCCATGTACCGCCTCATCAACGCGGGCGAGGTGGACGTGATCCGCGTCGGTGCGCGCACGCTCATCACCGTCGCGTCGCTCGACAACTACATCAAGCGTCACCACCAGACCAACGCTGCCGGGCCGAAGTGCCACAACGCGGGGGTCCAGCTCGGGGCGAGCTGATGGGCGGCCCCGTACGCGTCGCTCCCTTCCGCCGCGAGACGTACGGCCTGCCTCCCGGCCCCCCGCCGTGGCCGTGTCCCTGGTGTCTCGCCCCCGCCGGGATCGCATGCACGACGCGGGGATGTACCCGGCTGCGGCTCCGGTCCAGCGCCAGCCGCATGCACCCGTCGCGCATGGTCGCTGGCAGCGGCAGGTGACGGTCCGGGCGGGAGGCGGCTACTGGTACGCCCACGCCATCCGGGAGAGCGCCCTGCCGCCACCGTCCCGTCACATCGCGCTGACGCTGGCCGGGGTCGCTGACAACGACAGCGGCGAGGTACGCGTCTCGCTGAAGTGGCTGGCCGGTTCGACGGGCCTGGCGCTCTCCACGGTGAAGACCCACCTGAACAATCTCGAGAACGGCGCGTGGGTGATCCGTCATCGCCCGCCCGTCTGGAAGGCGCGCCAGGAGGGCGAGCGGACGCGGTACGTCCTGACGTACCCGCACGGGGTCATGGCCGGGAGGCGGCCTACCCATGGCCGGGAGACTGCTGAATCTCGGCCGGGACGCGGCCACGTTTCTACTGAAACTAAGGCCGTCACCGCCCTGCGGGGCGACGACCCCCACACCCTTCCGCACGCGTACGGGGGCGCGTGCGCCTGCCCGAACTCGCGCCCGACCACTGACGGCGACTGCGTCGCCTGCGGTGGATGCATTCCAACCAACGACAGCAACAGGGAGAACACCGACTGATGCCTCACTACCCGGTGCAGCTCGACTGCGCCCAGCCCGGCTGCGATGCCATCGCGGTCATCGACTACGCGCACGTCGCGAACCTGACCGCTTCCGGCGGGTACGTCTGCCCGCCGCACAACGATCACGTCACGGACTTCATCGACTCCTGCATCCAGTGCGGTGCATCTGTGCGTGGCTGCGCGGCGCTGACCATCAACGCCGGACGGCGCTGCTGCACCGCCTGCGACGGCACCCACAGGGAGAAGCACTGATGCCCGCCGACATCACCCACGCCGACAACTGCCCTCGCCCGAGGACGCACCGCTACATCGACGCGCAGGGCAACGAACGAGGCATGTGCGACAGCTGCGCCGCCATGGCGCTGCTCCGCATCAAGCCCCGCAACACGAAGCCGCGCCCGGTCATGGCCGCGACCACCGACTCCAACCCGGCCCGACTGGCCCGCATGTGTCCGGAGTGCACCCGCCGCGA
Organism: Nocardioides sp. SR21; assembly: GCF_022761125.1. Lineage (GTDB taxonomy): Bacteria > Actinomycetota > Actinomycetes > Propionibacteriales > Nocardioidaceae > Nocardioides. The sequence continues at coordinate 434,232 of NZ_JAKWJR010000003.1, forward strand.
GTCTCGCGACCAACGCCCCGGACGGCGCGACGGACGGTGCACCTCGTGCTGGGACGCCGCACGTCGCCGCCCCAACCGCGCAGGCAAGCGCAACCGCAACACCGCCCCACCGACCTCCCGCAACATCGACTGAGACGAAAGAACCCACATGACCCGCATCCGCACTGCCCTCCCCTCGGGGGACCCCTACCGCAGCACCGCCGTCCCCCTCGACGCGCTCCCGAAGAACATCGCCACCCTCCTGGCTGAATACCGCAAGCTGACCGCCCGCGCTGATGCTGCACAGGGCGAGCGCAGCAACCTCTCGTTCAATCGCCACGCCGACGACAGCGAGGCCAAGCGCCTCGACGCCGAGGCCGCCGACCAGGCCGCGCGCACCGGAAAGCCGCTCAACGGCACGCCCAACGCCGACGCCCTCATCCGCCGCCGCGCGACCGTCGAGCACGAAGCCGCAGCGCTCGCCGATGCCGTCGAGCTGGTTCGCGGCGATCTGACGAACGCGATCATGGAGCACTACGCGTCCGACACGGCTCGTACCGCCATGCAGGACGCCCGTACGCGCCTGCTGAAGGCCTCCGAAACCTTCGCCGAGGCCCTCCGGCACGCGGCGTCCGCGAAGGCCCTGGACGACTTCCTCAACGGCATGGAGTGGGACACCTCCGTGTACGTCGCGCTCACCGACATCGCCCCGGACACGCAGAACCAGCTCGGTCCATACCTGTACGACATCCCGCCCCTCAATGCTCTGCCCATCGTGGCCGCGCTCGGCCACATCGCCGACTGACCAACCCTCCGAGAGGAAGCAACATGACCGAGAACATCCGCTCTTCCACCGACAACGCCCGCACCCGCATCGCCGCCGCCCAGGCCGCGCGCGTCCCCACCGACGCCCAAGGCAACCCGCTTACGCCGCCGACCACGTACACCTACGACGAGACCGGGCGTCTCATCGCCGCGACGCCCGCCAACAAGAGCAGCAACTGACGTGCCCCGCTCGTCCCACGTCCGGATGACGCCCGTGCAGGACCGCCGCCACGCCGGCCAGTGGTTCCTGTTCTGCGGCGAGTGCGGCTGGCAGTCCGTCCAGCTCAACCGCACCCTCGCTGACATCGCCATCAGCCAAGCCGCACCGCACCACCTGCACGACAACAACCCCAGCCACACGTCCGACTGAACCCGGGCACCGAGACGTGGCGGGCGCGGCCATCTCCTACCGTGCCCGCCACACCCGATCACAGCCCCAGACAGTTCATCGACGGATCGACGGTCTCGAAATGTTTGAACCCTCCGCACCAATCGGAGCCCTCCCCGGCGGTCCTGGGACCAGCCATTGATCGGAGGTACTCCCCGGGGGTGGGACAACTGATTCGACAACCTTATTCGCAATCTCGCCTTGGCAACGTCAAAGGGTCACTAGCATGGTGCGCATGACAACCGAGGAACGCCGTCGCCGCCACAAGGGCGAGGGCCAGGTGTTCAAGGACTCGCGCAGCGAGGGCAGGTGGATCGCGCGGGTCGAGTACGAAGACCCGATCACGGGCCGGATGAAGCGGGTGCAGGGAAGTGCCGAGAGCGAGCACAAGGCCACGAGGCTGCTGCCCGACCTCCGGAAGAAGGCCGAGAAGGCGAAGGCGGGGCAAGCCCCTGCACAGGCCGCCGCGCGCGGCACCTTCGGCGAGTACGCCGACCGGTGGGTGACCACCACCCTGGCAGTTTCACCTCGTAAGAAGGACTCCACGAAGGCGCTGTACGGATCGCTGGTGAAGCACCACATCGTGCCGTCCAGGTTGGGTCAAACGACGATGCGAAAGGTCACGCGGCCGGCTGCAACCGCGTTTGTGGCGGAGCTGCGATCCAAGGATGTGCGCCGCCCCGGTAGGGATGGAGTGCTGCCCGGAACGACGGCGAGGCATCTGGCCGCGAGCACGATCCGACAGACGTTCATCGTCGTGAGCATGATCGCGGACGAAGCGGTGAAGGACGGTGTGCTCGCGTCCAACCCGTTCAAGACGATCGAGCGACCTGAGGAGGACCGTCACACCGAGGCCGAGGTGCTGACCCCGGAACAGGTTCGCAAGCTGTTGGCGGCCGCTCTCGGCGCAGGCGGGCCCGACGATCCGGATTCACGCGCTCACTCGCTTATCGCATTCACGGTCGGCACTGGCGTCCGCAAGGGCGAGGCGCTCGCGCTGCGGTGGGAGGACGTGAACCTCGACGCCGGGACGATCCATGTTCGGGGCACACTCTCGCGCCGCGGCGGTGCGCTTGTGCGGGACGAACCGAAGACCAAGAAGTCGCGTCGTCACTTCGAGGTATCCAGCGATGTCGTGGAGACGCTGCGAGCGGTGAAGCGGCGGACTGCGCGAGAGCGGCTCGCCGCCGGACCCGCGTGGGAGGACACCGGCTACGTGTTCGTGACGGAGAAAGGCACGCCTGTTGACCCGCGAAACGCACACCGCGACATCAACCGCCTGGCGGGCTTGGCCGGCCTGCCCAAGATCGGAATGCACACCCTGCGCCACACCGCGGCGACGCTCATGCTCAGCCACGGAGTGCCGATCTCGACCGTCAGCATGATGCTGGGTCACGCGAGCATCACCATCACGGTCGATACATATGGCCACTTGCTCCCGCAGGCGGCACGGCAAGCCTCCGACGTCCTTGCCAGAGCGCTGCAGGGCTGACCCCAGCGCGGGCGCGGAGGTCAAACGCGAGACTCTCGCCCAACGCCCCGCGCTACTGATAGGACGCGAGCCCTACCCCGTCTCAGGTCTCTGGTGTGTGGATCAACCGGATCAGTTCCTCAGCTTGCGATTGCCACGTGGAAGCCTCGGCTTGAGTCAGATCCTCCCGCGCCCGATCGACGTCGCCGAAGCGGTCAGCGAGGGACTCGTAGAGGGCGTCGGCTTGAGTTCGAACGGACTTCGTCGGATGTCCCCAGGCGACCGCACGAGCGACATCGAGGACCTCCGATGTCTTGCTAAGGACCGTCTTCTCGGTCCCCGGAAAGTGATACGCCCCGACGTCCTCGAAATGGATGTCGTAGGCAAGTTTGGTGGCCCAGAGCGCTAGCGACTCGGCCATCGGCAGGAACGTGGCACGGGCAGCGTCGTGAGCGGCCTCCCGCCGCAAGGATGCTGCGTGCGCCTCCTCCGCCTCTCGCTCGGTCTTACGCGCCCTGCGGTCCAGCCAGTTCGTCAGCAGAGAAGTCAGGTTGTTGGCAACGCCGGCCACGAGACCAGATGTCACGGCGACGAGGAACCAGTCCGAAGCATCCATGTCCGCAGTCTGGCGCAACGCTTGGACCGCTGATCGATCCCTGGCTCAAGTTTGTCACCAGCTATGACCACGCGGCGCGGAGTTCCTCCACAAAGACCTGGGTCTCGCCAGGATGGAGTTCGGCCCAGAGCGCAGGTAGTACCTGCAGCACCAGCGGTCGTCCATACTCTTCGCCCAACTTGTTGACCCAGTCGTGACAGTCCTCCCCTTCGATGGATGCCAGGAAGGGCCTGAGTCGTTCTTCGGTGGTCATCAGCCGTTCTGCAAGCGCGGCAACCTCCGAGGCGAGACTCTGCATGAGCTCGTCCGGATCCTCATCGGTCGGCAGAAAGACGCCACCCCAGCGCTTGTCCTTTGTCGCGCCTAGCGTTCCGCGCTGGTCTCCGTCGAACGCATACGCGAAGCGCACCTCTGGCTGGGGCGGCTTCGGGAGATGCTTGTGCAGCTCCTTCAGGTAGCCGTCGCCGTCTCCGCCCCACAGAAACACCGTCCGCCGAACCTGTAGAGGATCCACAGCCGCCACCAGGGCCCTGGCCAATGCACACGCAGACTCGTCTTCGGCAAAGACGATGCTGTCAACGGGCGGCCGCGACAACAGACTGATCGCAACCATCGGATCATCGGTCGAATGCGAGGCAGTCGTCTCCCCCGCTTCGTTGACCTGCAGGAGGGTGAAGCCTTGGTTGTACGTCGCGAGGGCAATCATTTCTTCGGAGTGGGTGCTCAGCACCAAGGACCAGTTGCGCTTGAGGCACACATGCAGGAGGCGGGCGAGCAGGCTGTGGACGCCAACTGGTGGGAGGTAGGCGTCCGGTTCGTCCAACAGCAGAACGATGCCCTGCTCCTCTCGGAAGAGTTCGAGAACCCAAAACAGGAAGTGGACTGAGAACTCCCCGAGTCCCATGTCCTTGGACGTGTAGCTATGCCCGCGGTACGTCGCGCGGAAGTACGGGATCAAGGACTGGTCGCCTAACCAGCGAAACCGATCGGCCACCTCCGGATCGTCGGGCTCGATTTCCAGCGAGAACCAGTCGATCGAGTCGTACGAGCGGCCGACGATCTTCTGGATGTCCTTGAGGCGGTCATCGCTCGGACCCAAGGGATCCACTTCGTCGGTCATGGCGTCGAAGTCATCGCGCGATCGGTAAAGGATCAGCGCTTGTTCGGTCAGGTGGTGCAGATCGACTAGGAGTGCCCTGTCCCCTAGATGCGCCTCCAACTTGCGCAGTAAACGGCTCTTCCCCGCGCCGTTACGACCACCTAGCACGGTGCAGGGTCTTGCCAGATCGATGGTCGTGCCACTCCCGACCTCGAACGGCTCGGAGCCGGCTTCCGCCCGTGCCTTGATGAGGCTGCCCCAAACTGCGGCCTCTTTCGCTGCGCGCACGCCTTACCTGCGCTCGACTAGGGGTTCGCCCCACATCGTCTCGTCAGCGAACTGGAAAACAAGGGACGACGCGTCGTAGCGAGGATGGTCAACCAGGTGCTGTATGAACGCCTTTGAGCCGCGATTCTCCTGAGTGGCATAGAAGCCTACGGAGAACAGGTGGATCGCAAGGTCGCGGGCGACGACGGAACTAACATCGGTGACCCGATACGAGGCCCGGTCGTCATAGATGGACACGACCGATAGAAGCCGCTCTACATCACGGGGCAGGTCAAGTTCCTCCCGCCGCTTGAGACGCCGCCTCTCGTGTTCGAACCGCGCCAGAAGATCGATCGGAATCGAACCCGCTTCTTGGGGTGCCCAGTGGCAGTACAACAGCCACGTTTGCAGTGTTCCCTTATTGAACTTGACGCCGGCCATTGCGTTGACGACCTGGGACATCAGTTCGCGTCCCGCTTGGCGCACCGCCTCGATCGTCGAAGTTGAGAACTTCTGATCGCGGTAGTAGTCCTCGACCACGTTGTTGTTGATGTGCTTCCGCAACGTGTTGCGCTCAACCGCCACACACGTACGGGCCACGATGTCGTCATAGGCGAGCCGCTGATTGTTGAACCCAATACGTTCACGCTGGAGCAGTCCCCAGTCTTCCATTTCACGCACTAGGTCCTTGACCTGGTTGCGCGCGACTCCATGAAGCGCATTGCGCTTCTCGGGCGGCGTCAGGTTGTACGACTGATTGAGACGGAAGAACAATTCGTTCGGCTCGCCGGGCGAATGTCCGCTCAGGTAAACGACCGGCAGGGGGAAACGCCTGAATGCGCGCTGCCTACTTTCAGGCAGATCAGAGAACCGGAGACCGCCGTAGCTAGCGATCTCTTCCGAGAACGGCTCGGTCGTTCCGTCCACGGTCAACTTGTCCGCAAAGAAGTCCCGGATTGTCGCCAACCGTTGCTGACCATCGAGCACCAGTTCGCGATCATTCTCGCGAACGATGTGGACTGCCGGGATGTACCAGTCGCGCAGGATGGTGTCGATGAGACGACGGCGACGCCTCTCGTCCCAGATCTCGCCGCGCTGAAACTCGGGCTGCAAGTCGAGCTCATCGTCCATGATTCGTCGGACGATCGTCTCAAGCTCGATGTCCGTTCGATGGGCTCTCATCACGGCTTCACTCTAAGGCTCAAGGGTGGCGTCGCTATTCACTTTTCCACCGGTGCCCTGTGCACGCAGGGCGCGCGCGTTCCCGTGAAAGTTGACGGGAGTGTTGTCGAGAAGCACGTTCAGCATGACGTCGAAGAACCGTGCGGGACTGACCTCTTCGGGAACCAGGTCATGGCGAAGCGTCACCGCAGGCAGAGACGACAACCTCTGCTCGATCTCGTCCCGCCGCAGGTCCAACTCGAGTTGTGGGTCCGGCTCTGGGACGACTGCGTCATCGATCGGCGCTGACTCGGCCTCATCCTCCTCGGCCAAAACGCCCCCGCCATACTCAGGCACGATCAGTGCGACCGCGTGGTAGGCGTCGTCCTCCCGCCCGAGCTTGGTCAGCAGATCGACGAGCCAGTGAGCCTTATCCGGCGTCTCTACCCAGCACGTCGAGCGCAGACCGTAGACGAACCCTGTGGCCGCTTGGGGGTACCGCAACCGCAGGTTCTTCGAGTCGCCGTAGGACTCCTCGACCCGATTCGCAGCGTTCTTCCCGAACGAGGAATCCATGCGCTTCGTGGAGATCATCAACTCCGGGCCGGTTGACCAGTGACTGAGCACGACATCAACCTGCTTGAGGTAGTTCTTCCCAAGGATGTTTGCGGAACCGCCTACGGTTCCCCCAAAGGTGGTGCCGCCCTTGGAAAGGCGTTCCTGGATCTCGTTCTTCGTTCGCACATACTGCTTGTCAACGAACCGAAGAAGATCCGACGAGATCACGCGTGGCGGGGACTCGCGGGGCCACACGGCGTCCGGGTCGAGGCCAGACCGGCGCAACTCGTACGCAACCCACACGTCGAGGGCGAGGGCTGGAACCCCTGAGGTCGAGTCCGCGCCGAGAAGAAGAGGCACGGCGAGGAGCCGCTCCAACGTCTCGAAGTCAGGGACGAACTTGCCCCGGGCCCAGGGGTTGACCTGCCGCTTCGACGCTCCCGTAACGAGCGCATCGAACATCGGCCATGCGAGTGCCTTCTTCGAGTCATCCTTCGCCACGCGAGCCGCCTCTACCTCTGACCGCACGCCTCGAAGCAAGATTCGCTCGGTCGAGTCGGATCGCAGCCAGGTCGCGCCCGCTCAACCCAAGTGCCCCTGTGAGGAGGACGCCGTCCACGAGCGATACGGCATCGAGCAGTCGCCCTGCACGCAATGAGGCTGCCACCGCAGGTCGCAGGGACCTCAAAGTGTCGCGATGCGCATTCACTAGTTCCGAAGACGGCATCGGAAGTCGATCCGCCTCGCGCGGCTCGATCTTCAGCATCCCGCCCCCATAGGCGCGTCCCACAACCTCAGCGCCGAGGAGGGTGACGGAGTTCAACGATGCGAGCGGGAGCAGGCTTCGTCCCAGCTCGCGAACCCCCGCGTTCAGATACACGCCGTGCACCGAGTTCAGATGATGCGCCTTCGCTCGATTGGTCGCCAGGCGCGGGGTGTCGGCGTTCATGTAGGTCAAGAAAAGGTCGGCCGGCCGTAGATACGGGACTCGCCACCAGGTGCTGCGCACACGACACTTGTAAGCAGTGTGGACGTCGAGGTCCTCGCCAGACTTGATGTAGCGCCAAGCAGCCCGAGAAGGTTCGCCGTCGGGCCGAAAGAGGTATGTCGCCTCTCCTTGCGATGCGAGGCGCTCCAATCCGATCGATGTCAGCGTTAACGAACGGAGATGGCGTGACCCGGGGGGCGACAACGGCACAACGTCGGTATCCGTCAGTCCTAGCGCGGCGACCTTGCCGGGACCCATCGTGAAGAACTTGTTGTTACCGGTGACCATGCCTAACGTCGTGTCGCCCCACGCCTCTAGAACATCGATTCCATCCAGTCCGAGAGCGGACGAGTAAGCGGCGAATCCGTGCGAAGACATGAGCCCAGCCGACCAACGAGCGCCACGCGCTGGAGGAGTCCAACGACGGGCTGATGCGAGATCGGTGAGGTCACCGGCACCGCCGACCTGGATCAGGCTCATGTGGTCCGTGCCGTTGTGCCCTTCCGCATCGAAGCCATCCGCGAGCAGAAGAACAGCCTCCACTTCGATGCCGGGGAAGACACGCTCCTCAAAGAGCACCAACGTCACGTCGCCGAAGTGGTCCATCAGAAACTGCCTTACCGGCGCTGCATAGTTCACCGTCAACAGCTCGGCCGGGAGGACCAATCCCAGACGGCCCCCATCGCGCAGGTGAAGCGCGGAGTGAACCGTGAAGGCAGCCCACGAACTCGCAAGATTCGTGAGATTGACCCCCGCACCCAGGGCCGCCGCAAGAGACGCCTTGCGGGCCTCGCCGGTCCAACCCTGATACCGAACGTACGGAGGGTTGCCGACGGCTGCATCGAATCGTCCAAACTCAGTGTGAGCGAAGAAGTCACCGGTATGAACGGAGGCACGGATGCCGTCACGGTTGAGCGTACGTTCCGCTTCCCGTGCGGACGCCGGGTGGATCTCCACCCCGACGATCCGTCCTTTGTGCTCACGGCTGATCTGATGCAAGAAGACCGCCTCGCCGCAGGACGGTTCGATCACAGCGTCGGCAGACGACCGAACGGCCCAGTCGGTGACGAACCGAGCCACCTTCTCAGGCGTGAAAAACGCTCCACGGGCCTTTCGCAGGTCTGCAGAATCACCGGGGAGCATGAGTCAGATCCTCTCGCACGTACGTTCGAGTGCAAGGCCGACCCGCCGTACTTGTGCATCCCGGAGAGTCGTATTGCCAGCCGAGTAATGCTGGAAGCCTCGCTACCTACTCCGGAGCAGCCAGTAGAACCGGTAGCCATCTTAAGGTGGCAGATAAGGTTGTAAGACCAATCAGAGGCTGGATCCGGGGAGTCCTACTCCCCGGATCCAGCCTCTGACCTGCGGTTTCTTCGGTCGGGCTGACAGGATTTGAACCTGCGACCCCTTGACCCCCAGTCAAGTGCGCTACCAAGCTGCGCCACAGCCCGAACGGTCCCCGGAAGGACCGCAGGAACCTTATCGCAGCCGGGCGCCGGTGTCGGAATCGGGTCGTCCGCCTGCCAGACGTAGGACAACGTGAGAGGCGGACGACCCGAGCAGGCAGCGGTCAGCCCATCGACTTCTGGCCGTCGATGGTCTCGCGGATGATGTCGGCGTGACCGGCGTGCTGGGCGGTCTCGAGCGCGATGTGGATCAACGCGCGGCGCGCCGACCAGGTCGCGCCGGCCGGGAACCACGGCGCCTCGGGCAACGGGTGCCGGCTGTCGAGGTCGACGGTGCGCACGAGCTCGTCGGTCACGGCCGCGGCGTCGGAGTGATCCTTGAGCAGGCCCTCGAGGGTCTCGTGCTCGAGCATCCGGAAGCCGTTCTGGAACTCGAGGACCTCGGCGGGCGGGTTGCTCCAGTCGACGCTCGCCCAGTCCACGTCCGGCCGCTCGGCCGGACCGTTCACGATGAAGTCGGCCCAGCTCTTCTCCATCGCGGTCACGTGCTTGATGAGGCCACCGAGCGACAGCTCGCTGGCGGTCGGGGTGGTCCGGGCGGCGTCGTCGGAGAGGCCCTGGACGGTGAACCGGAAGAGCTCCCGGTGCTTGGTGAGGAGGTCGATCAGGTCGTCGCGCTCGGTGTTCGTCATGACCAGCACGCTACGAACGCATCCGGTCAGAACCTGACCTCAATCAGAATCGACCGCGGCCGAGTCCGGCGACACCTGCAGCGATGAGGTGTCGACCGCGACGAACGCCGATGCCGGGATCCGCTTGAGGTCCTCGATCAGGAACTCCGGCCAGCGCCGGTTCTGCTCGCCCTGGAAGAACCACGGCGACCCGTTGTCGGCGAGCACGAGCCCGTACTTCTTCATCGCGTCGATGACCGCGATGGCGTACGTCGAGAACCCGTGGGTCCGGAAGTCGGCCCTCAGCCGGAACCGCGCCCCCATCGGCGGATAGGCCAGGCCGCTCCGCGAGCCGGCGTCGTGCCGGGCCGGCCACAGGTGGTGGGTGCTCGTGACGTCGGTGGTGAACCGGATCGCGTGGTCGACGTTCCCGGCCCTCACCTCGTTGAACCGCAGCAGCCCGGGCAGGATCGGCAACCCGGCCGCATCGGCCGAGGTCCACCCGTCCGGGCGCAGCCTGTTCGACCTCAGCGACCACACCGCGCCGGAACCGGCGACCCAGCCACCCCGGCGCACGCGGGTGTTCCAGGTCTCGTAGAGCTTGCAGGCGCCCTTGTCGACGACGATCGCGTGCTTGTCCCCCGACGACCCGCGGCCGCCCTCGATCCGGGTGCCGCGGCCGAGCGGGTAGCGCACCTTGTCGCTCTCCCCCGCGTAGTCGAAGCGCACCCGCAGCTTCGGGTGAGACGACTTCACGACGGTGATCGGGATCCCGTAGTCCGGCCCGTCGCCGTACGACGGCCCGAAGTCCGGGTGCAGGTCGGCACCGGTCGACATGTGCGACAGCCACTGCCGGCTGCGCGCGTGCACGGGCAGGTCGCTCACGTCGGCGCGCCACCAGTTGTCGGCCGGGAACTCCGAGCAGCTGGTGCCGGCGATCGGCTTGGCCTGCACGGCCGCGCCACCGAACGGCACCGCGAGCAGAACGGTCAGACCGAGGGCCACGAGTCTCCTCATGGCCCGACGGTAACCCGGGCCACGCCGTGCACCGAATGGTCACCAACCGCGCGTGAGGGCCCCGAAAATGTGCGGTTGGTGACCATTCCGCAGCGATCATCCATGCCAGCGGTGCGTGGGCAACCATTCACGACGCAGAAACGGTTGCTGACACACCGCTCACACAACCACCGGGCGGCCGTGCACCGAATGGTCACCAACCGCGCATCAGAGCCCTGAAATCTGCGGTTGGTGACCATTCCGCAACGACCACCGAAGCCAGCGGTGCGTGCGCAACCATTCACGACGCAGAAACGGTTGCTGACACACCGCCGACACCACCACCAGGCCCCAGCGCACCGAATGGTCACCAACCGCGCATCAGAGCCCCGCAAACCTGCGGTTGGTGACCATTCCGCACATCTCCGGGCACGCAGATCAGCGCTTGCGCTTCTCCCGCGGACGCTGGTTCAGCACGATCGGCGTACCGACGAAGCCGAACTCCTCGCGGAGGCGACGCTCGATGAAGCGTTCGTACGACGCATCGAGCTTGCCGCTCGTGAAGAGGACGAACGTCGGGGGCGCGGTCGAGACCTGGGTGCCGAACAGCACGCGCGGCTGCTTTCCACTGCGCACCGGGTGCGGGTGCTCGGCGACGAGGCGGCCGAGGAAGGCGTTGAGCGCGCCGGTCGAGATGCGCGTCTCCCAACCCTCGATGGCCTTCTCGAGCGCGGGGACCAGGCGGTCGATGTGCCAGCCGGTGCGCGCGGTGATGTTGATCCGCGGCGCCCACTGCACCTGCACGAGGTCACGCTCGATCTCGCGCTCGAGGTAGTAGCGGCGCTCCTCGTCGACGAGGTCCCACTTGTTGAAGGCGATGACCAGCGCGCGGCCGGCCTCGCGGACGGTCTGCAGGATGCGGACGTCCTGCTCGGAGATCGACTCCCCGCCGTTCAGCACCAGGACGGCGACCTCGGCGCGGTCGATCGCGGTCGACGTGCGCAGCGACGCGTAGTACTCGTGGCCGGACGCCTCCTTGACCCGCTTGCGGATGCCCGCGGTGTCGATGAAGCGCCAGGTCTGGCCGCCGAGCTCGATCAGCTCGTCGACCGGGTCGACGGTGGTGCCGGCGACGTTGTCGACGACGACCCGCTCCTCGCCCGCGAGCTTGTTCAGCAGCGAGGACTTGCCGACGTTCGGCTTGCCGACGATCGCGATCCGGCGCGGACCGCCGACCTCCTCGAAGGTCTGCGGCGGCGTCTCGGGCAGCGCGGCGAGGACCGCGTCGAGCATGTCGCCCGAGCCGCGGCCGTGGAGCGCGGAGACCGGGTACGGCTCCCCCAGCCCGAGGTTCCACAGGCCGTACGCCTCGGCCTCGGTGCGCTGGTCGTCGACCTTGTTCGCCGCGAGCACGACGGGCTTCTTCGACGCGCGCAGGATCTTCACGACCGCCTCGTCGGCGTCGGTGATCCCGACGGTCGCGTCGACCACGAACAGGACGGCGTCGGCGAGGGTCACCGCGATCTCGGCCTGCGCGCGGATCGCCTCGGCGAGGCCCCTCGCGTCCGGGTCCCAGCCACCGGTGTCGACGACGGTGAAGGCCCGCCCGTTCCAGTCGGCGTCGTACGACACGCGGTCGCGGGTGACGCCGGGGATGTCCTGCACGACGGCCTCGCGGCGGCCGATGATCCGGTTCACCAGCGTGGACTTGCCGACGTTGGGCCGGCCGACGACGGCGAGCACGGGAACCGGACCCGATGCAGTGGCTTCGGGCGTGGGCTCGGTCATGGTGCTCCTTGATCGGTAACGCCGGTGGCGGGGTCGGGATCGACATCACGGCCCGGCAGCGGGCCGGGCAGCTCCTGCCCGGTCAACGCGCGCGCCTGGTCCAGAAGGACCAACATGTGCTCCCGCAACAACAACGAGTGCTTCTCGACTTGTTCCCGTGTTCTCGGCCACGCGACGGCGTCGACGTGGAACGGCTCGCCGAAGACCATGTCGACCTGCGCGCCGCGGCGCGGCAGCGAGCCGCTGGTGCCGCCGGGCTCGCGGCTGCCGAGCATGATCACGGGTACGACGGGAGCGCCGGACACGAGCGCGAGGTACGCCGCGCCGCGGTGGAACCGCTGGAGGTCCCCGCTCCCGCGGCTGCCCTCGGGGTAGATGCCGATCGCGCGCCCGTCGCGCAGCGCGCGCAGGCAGGTCTTCACGGCGTCGGGGTCGGTGTTGAACCGGTCGAGCCGGATCTGGCCGGCCCAGTACAGGAACCGGCCGAGGACGCCCTTGAACATCTCCTGCTTGGTCAGCGCGTGCACCGGCCGCGGGGCGTAGATCGCCAGCATCGGCCCGTCGATGACGCCCACGTGGTTGGACGCGAAGATCACCGGGCCGGTGGCCGGGACCGCGCCGGTCTCGTGGATGCGGACGTCGTACCGACGCCGGAGCAGCCAGGCCGCGAGCGGGCGCAGGCCGTGCAGCATGAACCGCGGCGGTGCCTTCTTCTGGTCGCTGCGCGGCGGCGCGAGGTGCTCGGCGCCGCTGTTCATGTCCGCGCCTCGGCGGCCTCGACCAGCCCGACGACGAGGCCGATGACCTCGTCGAGGGAGTACGGCGTGGTGTCGATGTGCACGGCGCCGTCGGCCATCACGAGCGGCGCGGTCGCCCGGCCGGAGTCGATCCTGTCGCGCGCCAGGAGCGATGCCTGGGTGGCCTCGACGTCGGCGCCGCCCTGCTCGGCGGCTCGACGGATCGCGCGGGCGGAGGGGTCGGCGCTCAGGTAGACCTTCACCGGCGCGTCCGGGACGACCACGGAGCCGATGTCGCGCCCCTCGACGACGATCCCGCCGTCGGAGGCGATCACGTCGCGCTGGAGCCGGAGCAGACGGGCGCGCACCTCGGGGACGGCGCTGACCGGCGAGACCGCGGCGTTCACGTCGTCGCTGCGGATCGCGACGGCGACGTCCGCGCCGTCGACGGTGATCGTGGGCGCGAGCGGGTCGGTGCCGGACACGATCTCGGGCTCGTCGCAGCGGGCCGCGACCGCGGCCGGGTCGTGCACGTCGACGCCCTGCGCGAGCATCCAGCAGGTCATCGCGCGGAACATGGCACCGGTGTCGAGGTACCGCAGCCCGAGGCGGTCCGCGACACCCCGCGAGGTGCTCGACTTGCCGGATCCGGAGGTGCCGTCGATCGCGACGACGAGTGGGCTGCTCACGGGCCCACAGCCTACCGGTGGGTCACCCATCCCCGGGATTCGAGCGAGGCCAGCAGGTGCTCGCCGCGCGACTCGTCGACCAGCAGCTCGACCAGACCGACCGCGCGGCCCAGGTCGTGGTCGATCCGGACGTCCTCGATGTTGACCTCGGCCTCGCCCGCCGCGGCGAACAGGCGCGCCAGCACGCCGGGTTCGTCGGGCACCGAGACGAACACCGACGCCATCGGGCGCACCGGCCCGCCGTGCTTGCCCGGGATCGCCTTCGTGCCATCGACGCCGCGATCGAGCAGCACCCGCAGCCCGTCGCGGTCGGCCTCGGTGAGCGCCTGGATCATCGAGTCGAGACCGGCGCGCACCTCGGTCAGCAGGTCGACCACGGCCACGGAGTTCGCGGCCACGATCTGCCCGTACAGGTCCGGGCTGCCCGCGGCCACCCGGGTGACGTCGCGGACTCCCTGACCGGAGAGCTTGAGGTAGTCCTCGGGTGCGTCCGCGAGCCGCCCGGCCACCAGCGAGGCGACCAGGTGCGGCACGTGCGACGTCCGCGCCACCGCTCGGTCGTGGTCCTCCGGGCTGAGCCGGACGACCACGGCGTTGCACAGCGCCACGAGCTGCTCGACGAGCGCGACCGCGACCGGGTCGGCGTCGGCGTGCGGCGTCACCGCCCACGGACGGCCCTCGAAGAGGTCCGCGGCGGCGGCCAGCGGGCCGGAGCGCTCGCTGCCGGCCATCGGGTGACTGCCGACGTAGCGACGTACGCCGGGCTCCCCCGCGACCGCGGCGAGCGGGCCGCTCTTGACGCTGCCGACGTCGGTCACGACGGCGTCGCTCGCGTGCAGCGCGTCGGCGATCGCCCGGCCGAGGTGGTCGGGCGGCACCGCGACCACGACGAGCTGGGGCCGGTCGTCCGGCTGGCGCGGCCGGCCGGCACCGAGGGCGGACGCGGTCCGCAGGTGCTCGGCCGACAGGTCGGTCAGCAGCACCTCGAGGCCTGCGCGCCGGCAGGCCAGCGCGATCGACGTACCGAGCAGGCCGGTGCCGACCACCTCGACCGGCCCGACCAGCGCGTCACTCATCGTCGGGGACCGCGTGCACCCGGGTGAGGTCACGGCGCAGCGCGGCCGCGCCGTGCAGGTAGACGTGTGTGATGTCGGAGCGCGGCAGGTCGGTCTCGACGTGCGCCATCATCCGCACGACCCGCGGCATCGAGCCGTCGATCTCGAGCTCCCGGGCACAGATCAGGGGGACGTCGCTGAAGCCGAGGATCCGCGCCGCATAAGCCGGGAACTCGGAGTTCAGGTCGGAGGTCGCGGTGAAGATGATCGAGATGAAGTCCTCGACGTCGAGCCCGTTGGACTCCATGACGTCGGTGACCATCTCGGCCACCCGCTCGAGCATGTGCTCGCGGACGTCCTCGTCGAGCTGGGTCGCTCCTCGTACTGCCCTGACTGCCACGCGGACACATTAACGGGGTTGGTAGCTCCCGAAGGACCAGTGATTGCCCTCTGGATCCTCGACGCTGCCGCCGCGGCCGCCGTAGTCCTGGTCGACCATCTCCCGGAGCACGGTCGCACCCGCCTCCACGACCCGGTCGAAGACCGCGTCCGGGTCGTCCGCGACGAGGTACGCCGCCGACCCGCCGACGTTCGCGACCGCCCCGCCCTCACGGACGCTGCCGAACATCAGGCCGCCTCCCCCGGGCCAGAGCCACTCGGCGTGCTCGACGACGGACGGATCCGTCTCGGAGCGGTACGTCGCGTGCTCGACGAACCCGATCGCGGTCAGGAACCCGATCATCGCGTCGGCGTCGCGGAAGGACATCGTGTGCCAGAGCTTGACCTCTGCTGCGGTACTCATGCGTGCCACTCTTCCTCGCCGGCGGCACCGAGGTCTTGGAGGAATGGGAACTCCTCGCGCAGCCAGGTCGTCGGCGTGCAGCCGGCCAGCTCGCTCCACTCACGGGTGAGGTGCGACTGGTCGGCGTACCCGCACCGGTGCGCGAGCTCGGCCAGCGGGACGCGCCCCATCAGCGAGCGGGACGCCGCGAAGCGACCCAGCCGCTGCACCTGCTTCGGCGCCAGACCGCACTCCGCGCGGACCAGCCCCACCAGGTGCCGCCTGCTGTACCCGACCTCGTCGGCCACCTCCTGCACCGCGGCGCCCCGGGTGAGCCGGGCCAGCGCCCGCCCGACCTCCGCGCGCGGCGCCGGGACGTCGACCAGCGCGGCGGCCAGCGTGTGCTCGACCAGCGCCGCCCAGGCTGCGGGCGGTGTCTCGTGCAGCCGCTCCGGCAGCGCGCGCAGCCACGGTGCGACGTCGTCCAGCTCCAGCAGCTCGCCGGCGAGCGCCGCGGCAGGCAGCCCGAACAGCGCCCGCGCGCCGGCGGTGGTGAGCTCGAGCTGGACGCCGGACTGGTGCCCGTCGTGGTGGATCTCGGCCGGGTGCGCGTGCAGGCCCGACACGGTCGACCAGCGGCGCGCGCGGCTGCCCGGCGCGCCGGCCCACCCCACGTCCAGCGGCTCCCCGACGGGCAGCACGAACGTCAGCGTCGTGCCCGGCAGCCCCCGGTGCACGCCCGGCTGTCCGAGCGCGACGTCGTACGCCGTCACCGAGGCGACGTACGGCGCGAGCGGCCCACGGACCGAGGAAGCCATGCAAACACCGTATCCGGGGTACAACTGCTCCGTGTCCACCGAAGAACAGCTCACGATCGTCGTCGAGCACCACGACGGCGCCGCCGTCGTCCGCTGCTCCGGCGAGGTCGACCTCGCCACCGTCGGCTCCCTGCGCGCCACGCTCCAGGAGCTCCAGGTGGACGGGCCGTCGCAGCTCGTCCTGGTGCTCGACGAGGTGACGTTCATGGACTCGCTGGGCCTCGGCGCGCTCATCGGCGCGTACAAGCGGGCCAAGGTCCTGCAGGGGTCGATGGTGCTCGTCTGCACCAGCGGCCCGGTCCTGAACGTGCTGCGGGCGACCTCGCTGGACCGGGTGTTCCGCATCCACGACGACCTGGGAGACGCGCTCACCGCGGTGCTCGTGTAGTACCCGGGTCACCCGATCCGGGGGGTGTGGTCCCTCCGTAGGCGCCGCAAGACTCGCAGCATCACTCCTGCGCGCCTGAACTCGACGATCGCCGTGCTGTTCATGATCGGCTCGGCGTGCTTCGTCCTGGGCTCGGTCCCCGCCTACCTCGACGCGGTGGGCGCCCACGCGGACGCCTGGACGTACGTCGTCGGCGCGGTCTTCTTCACGTCTGCGTCGTTCTGCCAGCTGCTCCAGGCCCAGACCCCGGCGATGACCTCGGCCGACCAGCTCTCCCAGCACCGCCGGACGCCCGTGCGCTGGTGGGCGTGGCTGCCGCACGACCGCGGCTGGATGGCCGCCGCCACGCAGTTCCCCGGCACGCTCTGCTTCAACGTCAGCACCATCGCCGCACTGGCGACGTACACCTCGACGCAGGCTGAGAACCAGCACGTCTGGCGCCCGGACGTGTTCGGCTCGACGCTGTTCCTGATCTCGAGCTGGTACGCCCTGCGCGCCCTGCCCGGCCTCATCTCCTGGCTGAACATGATCGGCTCGATCCTGTTCGGCATCTCGGCGATCGGCGCCTTCGTGCTGCCCAGCGGCTCGGCCGTCGACGACGTGGCCGCCGTCGGCGGCACCCTCCTCGGCGCCGCGTGCTTCCTCGCCGGCGCCGCCCTCATGCTCCCGGCGTGGTCCCGCGCCGTACGTCAGTCCCCACCTGAAGGAGAACCCACATGACCAGCTCGTACGACGCCGACGCCGCCCTGTTCGGCAACCGGTTCGCGGTCCAGGACACCCCCGACCGCTTCTTCCCGCCCGGCGGCATGGCCGCCAGCGACGCGTTGCGGCTGGTCGCGGAGGACCTCGCCATCGAGGGCGACCCGGCCCGCAACCTGGCGACGTTCGTGACCACGTGGATGGAGCCGGAGGCGCAGCGGCTGATCGCCGAGAACCTGCACCGCAACTTCATCGACCACGCCGAGTACCCGCGCACCGCCGAGATCGAGCAGCGCTGCATCCGGATGCTCGCCGACCTCTTCCACGCCCCAGGCGAGACCACGGGCGCGCGCACGCAGGGCTCGTCGGAGGCCATCATGCTCGGCGCACTGTCGCTGAAATGGAACTGGCGGGCCCGCCAGCAGGCCGCCGGCCGTCCGACCACGAACCCGAACCTGGTGTTCGGCGGCGACGTGCACGTGGTGTGGGAGAAGTTCTGCCGGTACTTCGACGTCGAGCCGCGGATCGTGCCGCTCCGGCCGGACAAGTACACGATCGGCCCCGAGGACGTCGAGCCGCACATCGACGAGAACACCATCGGCGTGGCCGCGGTCCTGGGGACGACGTTCACCGGTCACCGCGACGACATCGTCGGCATCAACGACCTGCTGGTCCGGATCCGCGACGAGCGCGACATGGACATCCCGCTGCACGTCGACGGCGCCAGCGGCGGCTTCGTGTGGCCGTTCCTCTACCCCGACTCGAAGTGGGACTTCCGGCTCGAGCAGGTCCGGTCGATCAACGTCTCCGGGCACAAGTTCGGCCTGGTCTACCCGGGCGTCGGCTGGCTGATCTTCCGCGAGAAGGCCGACCTGGCCGCGGACCTGGTGTTCAAGGAGAACTACCTCGGCAAGACCGACGAGACGTTCACGCTGAACTTCTCGACCGGCTCCGGCATGGTCCTCGCCCAGTACTACAACTTCGTCCGCTTCGGCCGCGCCGGCTACACCTACAAGCTGAAGAACATGCAGCACAACGCGCACCGCCTCGCCGACCGGCTCGAGGAGATGGGCCGCTTCGAGATCATCGGCCGCGACCACGAACAGCTCCCTCTCGTCGCGTTCCGCCTCGCGGGCGAGGCGCCGTACGACGAGTTCGACATCGCCTGGCAGCTCTCCGCCGAGCGCGGCTGGATGGTGCCGGCGTACACGATGCCGCCGGACGCCCAGGAGGTGACGATCATGCGCGCGCTGGTGAAGGAGACCTTCAGCCAGGAGCACGTCGACACCCTCGCCCGCGACATCGCCGAGGCCTGCGCGACGCTGCAGGCCAAGGGCGGCGCCCACGAGTCCGAGCGGGCCAAGATGGTGGTCGGCC
Organism: Nocardioides sp. SR21; assembly: GCF_022761125.1. GTDB lineage: Bacteria > Actinomycetota > Actinomycetes > Propionibacteriales > Nocardioidaceae > Nocardioides. The sequence goes on from NZ_JAKWJR010000003.1 coordinate 452,989, forward strand.
CGGGGCACTGACCCGAAGCCTTCCGGCTCAGTCGTCCTCGATGTAGCCGGTCGCGGGATCGACCGCGTCGAGGAAGCCCCGGATCGACTCCACGTGCTGGTCGGTCGTGCGCCTTCGTCCGTCCGAGCCACGGCTGGTGAACCCGTAGCCGACGGCCGGCCCGCCCGGCGCGCCGGCCAGCCGCGTGTAGTGGTAGGCGCCGGGCTGCGACAGGTCGTACCTGACGCTGAACTCGAACCCGTCGACGGTGACCTCGAACGCGTCGGGCGAGACGTCCGAACCGCTGCTCACCGGGTCAGCGCCGTCTCGACCTCGAGGCTGCCGAGCTTGTGCGGGTTGCGCACGGCGTAGATCCGGCTGATCCGCCCGCCGTCGACGAGGAACATGATCGCGGTGTCGTGCCCGTCGTCGGTCCCCGTGATCCGGGCGCCGGGCGCCCCGTTGAGCAGCACCGGGAGGACGGTGGCGCCGGCGCCGAACTTCGGGAACGCACGCAGCAGGTTCGCGACCTTCTTGGCGCCGGAGACCGGGCTGGTGAGCGCCTGCGCGATCCCGCCCCCGTCGGCCACCAGGACCACGTCGGGCGCGAGCGCGTCGAGCAGGCCCTGCAGGTCGCCACCGGTCACGGCCGCGAGGAAGCGATCGACGACCTCCTGCTGCTCGGTGCGGCTGACGTCCATCCGGGGCCGCCGGGCCGCGACGTGCTCCCGCGACCGGTGCGCGATCTGGCGTACGGCGGCCTCGGACTTGTCGACCGCCTGCGCGATCTCGCCGTACGGCAGGTCGAAGACCTCGCGCAGCACGAACACCGCCCGCTCGGTCGGGCCGAGGGTCTCGAGCACGGTGAGCATCGCGAACGACACGCTCTCCGCCAGCTCGACGTCCTCTGCGACGTCCGGCGAGGTCAGCAGTGGCTCGGGCAGCCACTCGCCGACGTAGTCCTCACGCCGGCGGGCGTTCGACCGCAGCCGGTCCAGGGCCTTGCGGGTGGTCATCCGGGCGAGGTAGGCCCGCGGGTCCCGGACCTCGGCGCGGCCGTCCGGCCCGATCGCGTCCCACCGGATCCACGTGTCCTGGACGACGTCCTCGGCCTCGGCGGCCGAGCCGAGCATCTCGTAGGCGACGGTGAAGAGCAGCCCGCGATGGGCGACGAACGGGTCCTCGGGCACGGTCACGACCCTACGGTGGCACGCTCAGCCAGCGGCTTCAGTCCGCACGCCGCAGCGAAGCCGTCCGACTCGATGCCGAGGGCGACGTTCGCCCGGGTCGTGAAGTTGGCGAAGGCGACCACGGCGGTCAGCTCGAGCAGGGCCGCATCTCCGAGCTGCGACCGCAGCGAGGCGACCATCTCGTCGGTCACGGTCGGCTCGGTCCCGGTCATCGCCTCCGCGTAGCCGAGCACCTCGCGCTCCAGGGGCGAGAAGACGCCGGAGTCGCGCCAGCGCGGGATCTCGCGTGCCTTGGTCATGTCGAGATCCTTGTTGTGCGCCTCGAAGTAGTTGAAGTCCAGGCACCACGTGCAGCCGACCATCGACGCAACGGCCATGTGGGCGAACGACTTGAGCTGCTCGTCGCACCGGTCCCACTTCTTGACCTTGCCGCCGACGGCGGCCATGTCCATCAGCAGCTTCGGGTGGTGCCAGTAGACCCCGATCGACGTCGGCACCCGGCCGAGGGTCTTCATCGCGAATCGCTTGATCAGCGCGCCCTTGAAGCCGGTGATCTCGGCGGCGGGGATGCGGGTCGTTCCGGTCATGTCGTCCTCCTGTGGTGGTGAGTACGACATCAAGACGCCGGCCGTCGCCGGTCTGTGACAGCTCCGCGAGAAGTCGCTCCCGCGTGACCTGTTTCGGGCACGTTCCCTGCGGAACCACCGCGAGCGCGACCCGATGTGCTGTCCTCGGTTGATGGCCGAGAAGCTGACCCGCGCGGCAGCGGCACTCCTCCTGGCGGGCGCGGCCGCGCTCCTGTACGCAGCCGCGTGGGAGCGCTGGTGGCCGGGCTGCCGACGGGGCGGGTTCGACGATGCCTCGTGCCTGCCGTTGCAGGACCACAGCTACGACTACCTGGTGCCCGGCGACCCCTGGACGCCGGTCGGGCAGGCGGCCCAGCTCGCCGGAGCCGGGCTCCTCCTGCTCGCCTGCGCCGCGATGCTGCTCCCCCGTCTCGTCGCGCCGTCGTTGCCGGGACTCGTGCGCTGGCCGCTGGCCGCGATCTCGGCAGCGAGCCTGGGGCTGCTGGGCGCGGCGACCCTGCTCTCGGGCAGCACCGGCGACGTGGTCACGGTCCCGTTCGTCGGCGCTGCTGCGCTCGTCTGGGTCCTGGCCTGGCCGGCCGGGCTCACGCTGTGCGCAGGCGTCGAGGCCGTCCGATCACCTGGCCCGCGCGCCCGCTGGGGGCTCGCGTCGGCCATCGCCGTCGGGTGCTCCACGCCGATCCCCGTGCTGCTCATGTGGGGTCCGATCGCCGCGGGCGGGTACGTCTCGTACGACACCACGCCCTGGTCCGAGGCCACCATGGCACCGGTCCTGCTGCTGGCCGCCGGCCTCGTCCTGTGGCCGAGCCTCAGAGCGAGGCGCGGTCCAGCAGCTCACCGAGCTCGTCGAGCGTCAGGTCGCGCATCTGACCCGACAGCAGGCCGCGCAGCACCACCGGCCCGATCTGGGTCCGCGTGAGCCGTCGTACCGGGAAGCCGAGGTGGTCGAACAGCCGGCGCACGATCCGGTTGCGGCCCTCGTGGATCACCACCTCGACGATCGACTTGTCCTTGCCGGCCTCGACGATGCGCGCCTTGCTGACGGTCACCGGCCCGTCGTCGAGCGTGACGCCCGCGAGCAGCTTCTTGAGCGTGCCGCGGTAGATCTCGCCCTCGACCTCGGCGACGTACATCTTGTCCACCTCGTACGACGGGTGCGCCAGCCGCTGCGCGAAGTCGCCGTCGTTGGTGAGGATGATCAGCCCCGAGGTGTCGGTGTCGAGCCGGCCGACGTGGAAGAGCCGCTCCGGCCGGTCGGCGACCAGGTCGCCCAGGCTCCGGCGGCCCTCCGGGTCCGACATCGTCGACACGACGCCGCGGGGCTTGTTCAGGACGAGGTAGACCTTCTCCGACACCGGCGGCAGCCGCTTGCCGGAGACCCGGATCACCGCGGTGCGCGGGTCGACCTTGGTGCCGAGGCGGGTGACGACCTCACCGTCGACCTCGACCTCGCCGTCGAGCATCAGCTCCTCGCACTTGCGGCGGGAGGCGACGTTCGACATCGCCAGCAGCTTCTGGAGCCGGATCAGGCCCTCGTCATCGGTCTCGATGCCGCTCATTTTTCGGGGTCCCCGCGGAATCGTGGGTTGGAGGAGCGAAGCGGGGGAAGCCCAGGAATTCGTGGGGTGATCATGTGGGCTCGGTCCCGCCGTCGGGCTCGGTGCCGTCGCCGCTGTGCGGCGAGGGCGGGTGGTGCGGCTCGGGCTCGGGCGCCGACTCGGTCGCGACCGGCTCGGGCACCGGTTGGGCGACCATCTCGGCGAGCTCGTCCTCGAGGTCGTCCATGTCCGGGAGGTACGGCGCCAGCTCGGGCAGCTCGTCGAGCGAGGTGACGCCGATCCGCTCCATGAAGTACGCCGTGGTCCGGAACAGGTTCGCCCCGGTCTCGTGGTCCTGCCCGGCCTCCTCGAGCAGCCCGCGCGAGAGCAGGGTGCGCATGACGCCGTCCACGTTCACCCCGCGGATCGCGGACACCCGGGCCCGCGAGATCGGCTGCTTGTAGGCCACGACCGCGAGGGTCTCCAGCGCCGCCTGGGTGAGCCGGGCCTGCTGCCCCTCGAGGACGAAGCCCTCGACGACGGCGGCGTACTCGTCACGGGTGTAGTAGCGCCAGCCGCCGCCGACGTTGCGCAGCTCGAACCCGCGGCCCTGCTCGGTGTACTCCGTCGCCAGCCCGGCGAGCGCGAGCGCGACCTCGTCGGTCGGGTAGCCGGTGGCCGTGGCGAGCGTCATCTCGTCCAGCGGCTGGTCGGCGACCATCAGCAGCGCCTCCAGCGAGGGCCGCAGCTCCGCTACGGGGACGGCCAGGGTCTCCTCGACCTCACTCGTCACGGTCTGGGTCTCGGTCATCCTCGGCTCCCTCCGCTGGTGCATCGTCTTCGACAGGCGCGCCGTCGAACTCGTCGGTGATCAGCTCGTCGACGTCGGCGTCCTCGTCTCCTGTCCACCGTACGGTGAGCTCGCCCAGCGGCGTCACCTGGTCGAAGGACACGGCGCTCTCGCGGAACAGCTCGAGCAGCGCGAGGAACCGCGCCACGGTGGTGAGCCGGTCCGGTGAGTCGCCGCACAGGGCACGGAACGTCATCGTCCCCGAGCGGCGCAGCCGGTCGACGACCAGGGCGGCCTGCTCACGGACACTGACCTTCGCGGCGTGGATGTGGTGCAGCGAGACCTCGAGCACCGGCTTGGGCTCCAGCGCCCTCGCGGCCATCTGCGCGAACTGCTCGAGCCCGATGCCGATCAGGACCTCGGGCAGCAGCCCGGCGAACCGCTCCTCGAGGCCGACAGCACGCGGGTGCCGCTTGGCCTCGCCGGCCAGCCGCTCCTCGAGCACCGCCGCCACCTGCTTGAAGGCGCGGTACTGCAGCAGTCGTGCGAACAGCAGGTCGCGGGCCTCGAGCAGTGCGAGGTCCTCCTCGTCCTCGACGTCGCCCTGCGGCAGCAGCCGCGCGGCCTTGAGGTCGAGCAGCGTCGAGGCGACCAGCAGGAACGACGTCGTCTGCTCCAGGTCCCACACCTTGCCGCCGGCCTTGACGTGCTCGATGAACTCGTCGGTGACCGTCGACAGCGAGACCTCGGTGATGTCGAGCTTGTGCTTCGCGATCAGGCTGAGCAGCAGGTCGAACGGACCCTCGAAGTTCTCCAGCCGCACCTCGAACCCGGGCGTGGCCTCCGACTGCTCGACAGCCGCGGTCATTCCTCGGTCAATCGTCGGACCAGCGCGCTCTCGTCGCCGCGGGCCTCGAAGTCGGCGAGCACCAGCGCGACGGCCTCCCGCACCACCCGGCCGCGGTCGACCGCGAGCCCGTGGGACCGGCGCAGCACCAGCCGGGCGTGCTCGAGGTCGAGCAGCTCGTCGGAGGTGATGTACACCGTCATCTTCTCGTCGTGCCGGACCCGGCCACTCGGCTTCTTGCGACCGTCCTGGTCGTCCTCCGGCTCGGCGCGCGGCGCAGCGGCCGCCTCCTCGGCGCGGGCGGTGGGGCGGAACAGGTCGTCGGCGGCAGGCAGGCTCACCCGTCGAGGCACCGGTCCAGCACCTCCTTGGCCAGCTGGCGGTAGGCGTCCGCGCCACTCGAGGACGAGGCGTACGTCGTGATCGGCTCCCCGGCGACGGTGGAGTCGCTGAACTTCACCGTACGGCGGATCACGGTGTGGAAGACCAGGTCGCCCCAGGCCTGCACCAGCCGCTCCATGACCTCGCGCGAGTGCAGCGTGCGGCCGTCGTACATGGTGCCGAGGACGCCGTCGATCTCGAGCTTCGGGTTGAGCCGCTCCTGGACCTTGTCGATCGTGGTCTTGAGCAGCGCGACGCCGCGCAGCGCGAAGTACTCGCACTCCAGCGGCACGATCACGCCGTCGGACGCGGTGAGCGCGTTGACCGTGAGCAGGCCGAGCGACGGCTGGCAGTCGATGAGGATGACGTCGTAGTGCGCGAGCGCCGGCTCGAGCACGCGCTTGAGGGTCTGCTCGCGAGCGACCTCGTGGACGAGCTGCACCTCGGCGGCCGAGAGGTCGATGTTCGAGGGCAGCAGGTCCATCCCGGGCACGCCTGTGGGCACGACGACCTCGTCGAGCTTGGTCTCGCGGTCCATCAGCAGGTTGTAGACGGTGAGGTCCATCTCGTGGGGGTTCAGCCCGAGCCCGACCGACAGCGAGCCCTGCGGGTCGAAGTCGACGAGCAGCACCTTGCGGCCGAACTCCGCCAGCGAGGCGCCCAGGTTGATCGTGGTCGTGGTCTTGCCGACCCCGCCCTTCTGGTTGCACATCGAGACCACGCGAGCCGGACCGTGCTCGGTGAGCGGCGTCGGCTCCGGGATCACCGGCATGGGCCGGCCGGTCGGGCCGAGCTTCGCCTCCGCGACGGGACGCTCGAACGGCAGGGGGTCGGTCACGGGCGGCTCATCTCCGATGGTGGGAGCGGGGGAAGGTGTGGTGATCATGGGCGAGACCCGGGGCGGCATCTCACCAGCAGCGCCTGCGAACGTGCCGTCTGCACTCATCTGCCGCTCCCTCACCGACTTGTCGACACAACGACTTGTGGTCGACTCGCGGTGACTCTAGGACCGGGCTCCGACAGCGACAAGCCGAAGCGGGAAACCCCCAGGCAGACAGCCAAATCTGGGGATGAGCTGTGCACGACCTCCCCCTTGGTTGCACAGGCAGGGCACCGCCTGTGCACAGTCCTGTGGAGGAAGGTCGGGGGTCACTCTGCCGGCGGAGTCTCCAACAGATCCTGGTACTCCGGGTGCTTCTCGATCCATCGGACGATGAACGGGCAGGTCACCAGGACCCGACGGCTGCCGTCCGCGCGCGCGTCGTCGAGGGCGAACCGCACCAGCGTCGAGGCGACGCCGCGGCCCTCGAACTTGTCGTCCACCACGGTGTGGTTGAAGGTGATCAGCCCCACCGACGGGAGGTACTGCGCGAATCCGGCCAGCTCCCCGTCGATGTGGGCCTCGTAGCGGTGCTTCTCCGGATTGTGTGAAGTCACGACGTCGGTCATGTCATCAACCCTAGACTGGGGGTGTGCGACCACGGGGGGCCGTGATGGCCTTGATGGCGGGGTTGCTCACGGGGGGATTGATCGTTTCCGGGGCGACTCCTGCCCTGGCGCGCCCGGACCACGCCTCTGGTCACCCCGTTGATCACGCCGCTGATCACGCCGTTGGTCACGCCGATCGGAGGGCCACCACGCTCAGCGCCCGGCTCGCTCCCCCGGTCGTCACCTCCGGCGAGCCCGCCGCGCTGGTCGCCCAGCTGTCGCCGGCCCAGCCGGGCCGCCCGGTCGAGGTGCAGCGCCTGGAGCAGGGCGTCTGGGACGTCCTCGCCGTCACCACGCTCGACGCCTCCGGCCGCGCCGTCGTACCTCTCGACACGACCGAGCCGTCCGACCAGGTGCTCCGGGTCGAGGCCGGCGCGTGGAACGGCAAGGCGTCCGTGCGCTCGCCGCAGGTGACGCTCAGGACCCGCTCCCCCCTCGCCTGCACGCCGAAGTACAAGCTGGTCGACCCGGCCGCGAACGACGCCGCCCGGTGCCTGGCCGCGCGGCTGGACCGCTGGCGGGCAGCCGGCCTGATGGGCGTCGGCCAGCAGCTCAACGTGTCGAGCAGCGACTTCCTCGCCCCGCTCGACGCGCTCGCGCCGCAGCGGGTCAACGTCGTCGGCTTCGACCTCTGGGAGCTGGCCAAGACCGGCGGCTACGAGTTCCCGTTCCTCGACCGGGCGGTCGCCGACCTGTCCGCGCTCGCCCTCGACGGGGCCGTCCTCAGCGTCTCCTGGCACGCCGACAACCCGCACACGGGCGGCAACTACGCCGACCGCGGCTGGCACGACCTGTCCGCGCTGCTAGACCCGCTCTCGCCCGAGTACATCCGCTTCTGGTCCGACTACTCCGAGAAGCTCGAGCTGCTGCGGATGTTCCAGGACAACGGCGTCGCCGTCGTGTTCCGCCCGTTCCACGAGGCCAACGGCAGCTGGTTCTGGTGGGGTCACGCCGATCCGTCGACGTACAAGAAGGTCTGGGCCGAGATGCAGCGCCGGGCGCAGGACTCCGGCCTCCACAACATCGTGTGGGCGTACTCGTTCGCCGCCAGGACCTGGTCCGGCGTCGCCGCGCCGGAGACGCTCGTCCCGGCCAAGGTCGACCTGGCCGGGCTCGACAGCTACGACCCGGAGGCGTCGTCCGCCGATGCCAAGGACCGCCTCGACGTGACCGGGTACGCCGCCGTCGCCAAGAAGGTACGCCGGATGGCGCTCACCGAGGTCGGTCCGGAGCGCAGCGCCGACGGCGCGTGGAACCCAGCGGTGCTGACGAGGACGGCGCGCACGCTGGCCGCGAAGCCGCTCTGGGCGATGCTGTGGTTCGACGACAGCGACGGCAAGAAGCAGATCAGCTCCTTGCAGGGCGGGTCGGCCTGGCTCAAGGGCTGCGCGCATGGCTACTGCACCGTCAGCTAGCCGTTTCCGGGCCTCCGCCGTCGGGCATCGTCGGAGGATGATCGTGCGCCGGACCCTGACCGTTGCCGCCTGCATCGCCGCGAGTGCCGTGCCGGGGCTGACCAGCACCGGCAGCGCCCAGGCTGCCGAGACGTGCTTCGGGCTGACGCCGACCGTCGTCGCGACACCGGGCGCGGAGGAGGTCGAGGGCACCGAGGGCGACGACGTGATCGTCGCGGAGGACGTCTACCGGGTCTCCGCCCTGGGCGGGAACGACGCCGTCTGCGCGGCCGGGGTCACCTGGATCGACGCGGGCGACGGCAACGACCGGGTCCGCTCCGACCCCGCCACCGGCCGGAACTGGGTGGTGCTGGGCTCCGGATCGGATCTCTTCGAGGGCTCCGAGCGCCGAGACCGGGTCTGGGCCGAGAGGTTCGACGGCGAGGACCCGTTCCCCGGCACCGGCAGCGAGAACACCGACGTCGTCCGCACCTACGGAGGCGGCGACCGGGTGACCGGTGGCTCCTACGGCCAGGCCGACCAGGACGAGTACGCCCTCGGCGCGGGCGACGACGACGTCACCCTGTACGCGCCGATCGACGGCGACACGCACGTGCTCGGCGGACCGGGCGCCGACGGCATCGCCCTGTGGGTCCTCGGCGACGACGCGGACCTCTCGTTCGACCTCGAAGCGGGAACGGCGACCGCGGATGGAGCCGCGTTCGCCGCCCTCGGGAGCATCGAGGACCTCGCGGTCAACGCCACGACGTCGACGCCGGTGACGGTGCGCGGGACCGGCGGCCCCAACCGGATCTACGTGGGCGGCCGCGCCGACATCGCGGCCGGCGCCGGAACGGACCGACTGCAGATCCACGGCGACCCGCGATCGGTCCTGGGCGGGCCGGGCCGCGACCAGGTGGAGGTCCTGGGCTACGGGGACTTCGAGGACAAGCCGGTCGTGTACGACCTCGCGCATGACCTCTTCACCCGCGGCGACGTCACGGCGCCGTTCGCGACGGAGGTCCTGCACGTCGGGACCACCGGCGCCATCCGCGAGGACGTCCGGGTCCTCGGGACGCCGGGTCGGGACGTCGTGGTCACGGACGCCTGCGGCTCAGTCGTCAGAGGCGGGCGCGGGGACGACGACCTGCGCGTGACCAGCGAGCAGTGCGAGGGCGTGCCGACGACCCTGCGCGGCGACGGTGGTGACGACGTCCTCGGCGGCGGCTCCGAGCGCGACGTCCTGATCGGCGGCACCGGCTTCGACCGCGTGTACGGCGGCACCGGGATCGACCGCTGCCGGGCCGAGGTCCGGCGCGCCTGCGAGAGCTAGGCCTAACCCCCGAGCGGCCGCATCGCGGTCGTGCGCAGCACCAGCTCGCCGGCCTCGTCGGAGGCGTCGAGGTCGACGTCCGCCTCGATCACCCAGTCGTGATTGCCCTCGGGGTCGTGGATGGTCTGGGTGACCTTCCACGTCCGGCCCTCTGCCGCGACGGCCAGCAGCGCCGGCCCACGCGCGTCGCCGTCCAGCCGCACCTCGTCGTGCTCGGCGTAGTAGTCCTCGATCGCCTGGTCCCACACCGATCGCGTCATCACGACCTCGCCGGGCGGGTCGGTGCGGTCCGCGGCCGCGCGCTCCATCGCCATCAGACCGTCGAGGTCGTCACGCGCGACGAGCTCGACCCGGCGGAACATCGCGTTGCGGATCATCACCCGGAACGCCCGGTCCTGCTTGGAGATCGGGCGCGGGGACGGCGGCGGCTCGTGGTGGGCGACGTCAGAGCGGACGTGGTCGGGATCGGCCAGCGCCTCCCACTCGTCGAGCAGCGACGAGTCGGTCTGCCGGATGGTCTCCCCCAGCCACTCGCCGAGGTCCTCGAGCTCCGGGGTGCGGTGCGACTCCGGCACCGTCTGGCGCAGCGTCCGGTACGCGTCGGTCAGGTAGCGCAGCACCAGACCCTCCGAGCGGGCCAGCTGGTAGCGGCTCACGAAGTCGGTGAAGCTCATCCCCTGCTCGTACATCTCGCGCACGATCGACTTCGGCTGGAGCGCGTCCTCGGGCAGCCACGGGTGGCTCTGCCGATAGATCTCGTACGTCGCCTCGAGCAGCTCGGCGAGCGGCTGCGGCCAGGTGACGTCCTCGAGCAGCGCCATCCGCTCGTCGTACTCGATCCCGTCTGCCTTCATCTCCGCGACGGCCTCGCCGCGGGCCGTGTACTGCTGCTGGACCAGGATCTGCCGCGGCCCCTCGAGGACCGCCTCGATGACGGACACGATGTCGAGCGTGTGCTCGTCGGCCTCCGGGTCGAGCACGTCCAGCGCCGCGAGCGCGAAGTGTGCGAGCGGCTGGTTGAGCGCGAAGTCGACGGGCAGGTCGACGGTCAGCACGTAGCGGCGGCCGAGCTCGTCGGGCTCGTCGAGCCGCGTCAGCACGCCCGACTGCAGCAGCGACCGGGCCAGCCGCAGCGCGCGGCGCGAGAGCCGCAGCTGCTGGCGTCGGTCCTCGTGGTTGTCCTGCAGCAGCGCGCGCATCACCGGGAACGCGTCCTCGTCGCGGGCCAGGACGTTGATGAGCATCGCGTTGTCGACCTTCATCCGCGACACCAGCTGCTCGGGCACGCCGGCCACCAGCTTGTCGAAGGTCTGCTCACTCCAGACGACCGTGCCCTCCGGCGGCTTCTTCAGCTGCGCCTTGGAGTTCTTCTTGCCGGCCGCCACCCGCTCGGCGGCCTTGGCCTTGGCCTTCTCGTTCTCGATGATGTGCTCGGGCGCCTGCACGACGACGTACCCCGCCGTGTCGAAGCCGGCCCGGCCCGCGCGACCCGCGATCTGCAGGAACTCCCGCGTCCGCAGGATCCGCGAGCGGTTGCCGTCGAACTTCGCCAGGCCGGTGAACAGCACGGTCCGGATCGGGACGTTGATGCCGACGCCGAGCGTGTCCGTGCCGCAGATGACACCGAGGAGCCCGGCCTGGGCGAGCTGCTCGACCAGCCGGCGGTAGCGCGGCAGCATCCCGGCGTGGTGGACGCCGATCCCCCGGCGCAGCAGCTTCGACAGGGTCTTGCCGAACCCCGCGCCGAACCGCACGTGGTCCAACCGGGTGCCGAGGTCGGACTTGGGCACCCAGGTGGCCTTGAGCAGGTTGGTCGCGTGCTCGACGGCGTCCTTCTGGGTGAAGTGCACGACGTAGACCGGCCCCTGACCGGTCGTCACGAGCTCCTCGAGGGTCTCGGCCACCGGGGTCATGGCCCAGGTGAACGTGAGCGGCACCGGCCGCTCGGCGTCGGCGACGACGGCGGTGTCCCGGCCGTTGCGCCGGGTGAGATCCTCGGCCAGCTCGGTGACGTCGCCCAGCGTCGCGGACATCAGCAGGAACTGCGCCTGCGGCAGCTCGAGCAGTGGCACCTGCCACGCCCAGCCGCGGTCCGGCTCGGCGTAGAAGTGGAACTCGTCCATCACCACGAGACCGACGTCCGCGTGCCGGCCCTCGCGCAGGGCGATGTTCGCGAGCACCTCTGCGGTGCAGCAGATGATCGGGGCGTCCGGGTTCACCGACGCATCGCCGGTGAGCATGCCGACGTCCGCGGCGCCGAAGACCTCGCACAGCGCGAAGAACTTCTCGTTCACCAGCGCCTTGATCGGCGCGGTGTAGAACGACACCCGGTCCTCGGCCAGCGCGGCCCGGTGCGCGGCCTCGGCCACCAGCGACTTGCCCGAGCCGGTCGGGGTCGCGAGCACGACGTTCTCCCCCGACAGCAGAGCGAGGATCGCCTCCTCCTGGTGCGGGTACAGCGCCATCCCGCGGTCGGCGGCCGCCGCGGTGATGTCGTCGAGGAGATCAGTCACGCGCTCGGGGATGAGCCGTCGCAAAGACCTCACGGAGGTTGTCCACGGTCACCAACGTATAGACCTGGGTGGTGGTGACCGACGCGTGCCCCAGCAGCTCCTGCACCACGCGTACGTCGGCGCCGCCGTCGAGCAGGTGTGTCGCGAACGAGTGCCGCAGCGTGTGCGGCGAGACGTCCTTGGTGACGCCGGCCCGGTCCGCTGCCTTGACCAGCACCGCCCAGGCGGACTGGCGCGACAGCCGGCCACCCCGGGCGTTGAGGAACAGGGCGCCCCCGTTGGTCGAGCCCGTCGAGACCGCCGCCAGCTCGGGACGCCCCCGGACGAGGTACTCGTCGACCGCCGTCCTCGCGTAGGAGCCGACCGGGACGATCCGCTCCTTGCTGCCCTTGCCGCGCAGCAGCACGGTCCCGTCGACGCCGTCGAGGTCGTCGACGTCGAGCCCGACCGCCTCGGAGATCCGGGCGCCGGTGCCGTAGAGCACCTCGAGCAGCGCCCGGTCACGCAGCGCGAGCGTCGTACCCGGTGCGCCCGCGGCCTCGAGGATCGCCTCCACGTCGGCCAGCGGCAGCGCCTTCGGCAGTCGCTTGGCCGGCGCCGGCGGCTTCACCCCGCTCGCCGGGTCGACGGTCGCGAGACCGTCCGCCACCGCGAACTTGTGGAAGCCGCGCACCGCCACCACCGTCCGCGCCGCGGACGTCGAGCTCAGCGGCGGGTGCTCGGCGTCCCCCTCGCGCAGGGAGACGAGGAACCCGGTGACGGTGGCCTCGGTGACGGCGTCCAGGTCGTCGATCCCCTGCGCCGCGAGGTGCTCGAGGTAGCGGCGCAGGTCACGCCGGTACGACGTCAGGGTGTTCGTGGCGAGACCGCGCTCGACCGCGAGGTGGTCGAGGTAGGTGCGGATCGCCCGCTGGACGTCAGCCAAGCACGGCTTCCAGACTGACGGCCTCGATGCCGACGGCCTCGCCGACAGGGGCGTTGGTCAGCTGCCCGTCGTGGGTGTTGAGGCCCAGCGCCAGGCTCCGGTCGGCACGCAGCGCGTCCTTCCAGCCCTTGTCGGCCAGCGCGACGGCGTACGGCATGGTCGCGTTCGTCAACGCATACGTCGAGGTGTTCGGCACCGCGCCGGGCATGTTCGCCACGCAGTAGAACGTCGAGTTGTGCACCTGGTACGTCGGGTCCGCGTGCGTGGTCGCGTGGGAGTCCTCGAAGCAGCCACCCTGGTCGATCGCGATGTCGACGAGCACCGAGCCCGGCTTCATCCGCGACACCAGGTCGTTGGTGACCAGCTTCGGCGCCGCCGCACCCGGGATCAGCACCGCGCCGATCACCATGTCGGCCTCCATCACCTGCTGCTCGATCGCCAGCTTCGAGGACGCGAGACCGTGGACCCGGTTGTTGTAGCGCCAGAACGACATCCGCAGCTTGTCCAGGTCGGTGTCCAGCAGGGTCACGTCGGCGCCCATGCCGAGCGCGATGTTCGCGGCGTTCTGGCCCGAGACGCCCGCACCGATGATCACGACCTTCGCGTTCGCGACACCGCCGACGCCGCCCATCAGCACGCCGCGGCCGCCCTGGGCCTTCATCAGGTTGTAGGCGCCGACCTGGGGCGCCAGGCAGCCGGCCACTTCGGACATCGGGTACAGCAGCGGCAGCCCGCCCGAGGGCAGCTGCACGGTCTCGTAGGCGATCCCGGTGACCTTGCGCTTCATCAGCTCCTCGGTCAGCGGCTTGTCCGCAGCCAGGTGCAGGTAGGTGAAGAGCGTCAGCCCCTCCCGCATCCGGTCGTACTCCTCCGCGACCGGCTCCTTCACCTTCAGCACCAGGTCGATGCCACCGCTCGTGCCCCACGCCTCCTCGGCGGTCGCGACCATCGTCGCGCCGGCACCGACGAACTCCTCGTCGGTGATGCCCGAGCCCACACCCGCACCGGCCTGGATGAAGACCTGGTGACCGTGCGCGGTCAGCTCGTGCACCCCGATCGGCGTGATCGCCACCCGGTACTCGTGGTTCTTGACTTCCTTGGGGACCCCGACCTTCACGAACCCGCTCCTGTCATCGATACCGTCGACAATGCCCGATCTGGGCACTCAATCCGTGTCAATCTGACACTATCGCGACTAATTCCGTAGTCCCTGGCCGGGGGTGTTGGCCAGGTCACACGAACGTCGGGGCTCACCTTTCCAGAAGACCCCGCGCCTGCGCCATCAGCACGGCGACCGCGAGGTGGGCGTCGGAGAGCCGCCCGGCGACGACCGCCTCCCGGAGCTCCGCGACCGGCACCCAGCCGAGCTCCATCTCAGCCTCCTCGTGCCGGGGCTCGAAGTCGCCCCGGCCGACGTCGGTGAGCCCCCGCGCGAGGTAGTAGTGCGCGGTCTCCTCGGTGATCCCGGGCGAGGAGTGCAGCGAGCCGAGGTGCACCCACTCGGCCGCCTCGTGCCCACCCTCCTCGACCAGCTCGCGCCGCGCGACGTGCAACGGCTCCTCGCCCTCGACGTCGCACAGGCCGGCGGGCAGCTGCACCAGCCGCTTGCCGACCGCGTGGCGGTACTGCCACAGGCACAGCACGCGGTCCTCGTCGTCGACCGCGAGCACGATGGCCGCGCCGGGGTGCTCGACGACCAGCCGCTTGAACGGCTCCTCCTCGGGGTGGCCCGGGCGCTGGACCAGGTCGGCGCGCAGCTTCACCACCCAGCCGTCGCCGTCGTACTCGTAGGCGCTGGAGGCCACCGGCCAGGAGTCGGGTACGTCGCTCAGCTCGGGCGTCACCATGCGCGTGACGCTAGCCGGTCAGCCGCGGAAGGCGTACGTCGTGCCGTTGACCTGCCACCAGCGCAGCAGACCGGTGAGGTTGGCGCCGGCGCTGTTGCCGACGCTGATCGAGATGCCGTGCACCTCTCGCCCAGCGTCGGACGCCAGCACCTGCGACCAGGCCATCGGGCTGCCCAGCGCGCCGGAGTTGTCCAACCGCCAGGCACCGCTGGTGGGGACCCACTCGTGGAACGGGCCCTCCGCGGCGTCCGGGTCCACCAGCTGGTTGCCCGGCTGGAAGATGTAGACGTCGTCGCGAGTGCGGCCGTCGTCGTCCTGGACGTAGATGCGCACCGTCGGCGCTCCCGCGCCGTTCGTCTCGCCGGTCGTCGTGTAGCGCATGTTGAGCGCCAGGTTGCGGAAGCTCGACAGCGCAGGCGTCCCGGAGACGGCGAGCTGGAGCTCACCACCGGCCGTACTGCCATCGGCGTACGGACCGAAGCGGACACCGTCGGGCGTCAGCGTGACGCCGGTGCCGCTCGCCGTGAACTGCCCACCCAGAGCCGACACGACGTTCTCGGACGACGTGCCGGGCTCGCCCTGCGGCCCGGTCGCCCCGGTCGCACCCGTCGCGCCGGTCGCGCCCGTGGCACCCGTCGGTCCCGTGACGCCCTCCGGTCCCCGGACTCCCTGCACACCACGCGGACCCGTCAGCCCCGGGGCACCGTCGACGCCGTCCTCCCCATCCACGCCGTCAGCGCCCGCTGCACCCGCCGGGCCGGCCGGCCCTGCGGGACCGACCTGCCCGCGCAGCTTCGCCTCGGCGCTGTCGTTGATGTCGCGCAGCTTGATGGTGCCGTCCTTGATCTCCTTGGACGTCACCAGCCCGGCCGCGACGGCCCCGCTGGTGGCCGAGATCCCGGCGACGAGGACGCCAGCGACGGCGACGGCGGACAGCTGGCCACGCGAGAGGGAGAGCACGGCGCAGACCCTAGCGGCCGGACCGCCGCTCAGTCCTCGGAGTCGTCGACCTCGACATGCAGCCCCGACTCGTCGATCGGGAACCGGAGCTCCTTCTGCCGCTCGATCGCGGCACCGACCAGGCCCGCGAACAGCGGGTGCGGGCGGGTCGGCCGCGAGCGCAGCTCGGGGTGCGCCTGGGTCGCGATGTAGTACGGGTGCACGTCCTTGGGGAGCTCGACGAACTCGACCAGGTTGTTGTCCGGCGACGTGCCGGAGAACACCAGGCCGGCGGCCTCGAGCTGGTCGCGGTAGGCGTTGTTGACCTCGTACCGGTGGCGGTGCCGCTCCTCGATCAGCGCGGCGCCGTACGCCTCCCGGGCGACGGTGCCCTCCTTGAGCGCGGCCGGGTAGAGGCCGAGCCGCATGGTGCCGCCCAGGTCGCCGGCACCCTCGACGAACGCGAGCTGCTCGTCCATGGTCGCGATGACCGGCTCCGGGGTGTCCGGGTCGAACTCGGTGGAGGCGGCCTTCTCGAGGCCGAGCTCGGAACGGGCGTACTCGATCACCATGCACTGCAGGCCGAGGCACAGCCCGAGCGTCGGGATGCCGTGGGTGCGCGCGTAGGTGAGGGCACCGAGCTTGCCCTCGATGCCGCGGATGCCGAAGCCGCCCGGCACGCAGATCGCGTCGACGTCCTGCAGGTGCTTGGCGGCGCCCGCCGGGGTCTGGCACTCGTCGGACGGGATCCACTCGATCTTCACCTTCGCCTCGTGCGCGAAGCCGCCGGCGCGCAGCGCCTCGGCGACCGAGAGGTAGGCGTCGGGCAGGTCGATGTACTTGCCGACCAGGCCGATGGTGATCTCCTCCTTGGGGTGGTGCACCCGGCGGAGCAGGTCGTCCCAGACGGTCCAGTCGACGTCGCGGAACGGCAGGTCGAGGCGCCGGACGAGGTACGCGTCGAGGCCCTCGCGGTGCAGCACCTTCGGGATGTCGTAGATCGACGGGGCGTCCGCGGCGGTGACCACGGCCTCCTGGTCGACGTCGCACATCAGCGAGATCTTGCGCTTGATCGACTGCGGCAGCTCGCGGTCGGCGCGGCAGACCACGGCGTCGGGCTGGATGCCGACCTGGCGCAGCGCGGCCACCGAGTGCTGGGTGGGCTTGGTCTTCAGCTCACCGGACGGGCCGATGTACGGCACCAGCGAGACGTGGAGGAAGAAGCAGTTGTCACGGCCGATGTCGTGACGCACCTGGCGCGCGGCCTCGAGGAACGGCAGCGACTCGATGTCGCCGACCGTGCCGCCGACCTCGGTGATCACCACGTCGACGTCGGGGCCGCCCATGGCGAGCACCCGCTCCTTGATCTCGTTGGTGATGTGCGGGATGACCTGCACGGTGTCACCGAGGTAGTCGCCGCGGCGCTCCTTGGCGATCACGCTCGAGTAGACCTGCCCGGTCGTCACGTTGGCGATCTGGCCGAGATCGGTGTCGAGGAACCGCTCGTAGTGCCCGATGTCGAGGTCGGTCTCCGCGCCGTCGTTCGTGACGAACACCTCGCCGTGCTGGAACGGGTTCATCGTCCCGGGATCCACGTTGAGGTACGGGTCGAGCTTCTGCATCGTGACGCGCAGACCGCGCGCCTTGAGGAGGCTGCCGAGGCTGGAGGCCGTCAGGCCCTTCCCGAGCGAGGAGGCGACGCCTCCGGTGACAAAAACATGCTTGGTCAGCGTCCCGTTACTCACGGAACTCCATCCTACGGGATGGGCACCGCTCCGTCCGATCCCGACGCACCGAAGGATCCACCCTGAACCGAGAACGACCGGATCACGGCGAGCACGGCGGTCACCTGTCCGAGCGGATCGTCGACCCCGTCCACGGTCGCGGCCTTGCCCGCGTCGGACTCCGCGCGCAGGTCGGCGAGCCCGGCCGCGCTGCCGGCGACGACCACGCCGGTCGCCTTGTCGGCCAGGCCGGTCACCATGCCCGACAGGATCGCCGGGTTGGTGTCGTCGCCGAGCACGACCAGCACCGCCGGGGCGCGCACGGCGTCCTCGGGCGAAGTCAGCAGCTCGGCCCCGGCCAGGCCCTGGCGGACCGTCAGCGCCTCCGAGCTGGGCAGGTCCGCTCCTCCGGAGACCGCGAGCCCGAGCAGCTGCCCGATCCGGACGTACGTCGAGACGTCCCCGCTGACCGCGCCCGCGCCGAGCTGCTCGGCGAGCTGGCTGCCGAGGGTGTCGACCAGCGACTTCTCGTGGTCGTCGGTCAGCGCCGGCTGGACGTCGTACGTCCCGGCGATGATGCCGCCGGCCTCCTCGACCTGGGCGCCGAGGGCACTGACCGTGTCGGCGTCCGCACCCGGCATGGTGACCAGGGACACCGCGCGGTCGCGCAGCCCGTTCGCGTAGAGCGCGGCCGCGCTGGCCGTGGCGAACGCGTCGCCGTACGCCGCCGCGGGCGTGACCTGGCGCTTCTGCGTGGTCGGCGCGGACACCGGCTTGTCGTCACGGCCGAGATCGCTCAGCGGGCCGCCGCCGAGGGCGACGCCGACGGCGAGCGCCAGGAAGACGGCGACGAGGGAGACGATGTGGTGGCGGTACGAGATCACGAGAACAGTCCTTGGATGGTGTCGGTCAGCTGGTCGGCCCACTCCTGGCCCACCGGGGTGACAGCGACGGCGGCGGCGAGGGCGACCAGGCCGGCGAGCATCACCAGCAGCAGGTGCCACGGCCGCACGCGGCCGGAGTAGAGGTACGGGACGGCGGCCGCGTCGACCAGCCGGTGCCCGACCTTGAGCCGGGTCAGGTAGGTGCTGGCCAGGCCGACGCGCTGCCGGTCCAGGAAGTCGTCGAGCGTCGCGTGCATGCCGACCCCGACGATCACCGCCGCGTCGGCGGCATCGGCGAGGATCAGACCGGCGTCCTCGGGAGTCGCCGCGGACTCGAAGCGCAGCGGTCGCACGCCCATCCGCTCGAGCTGGTCGAGGTCGTCACGGTGCGCGCCGCGGTCCATGCGGACCACCACGTCGCGCGCCGCGCGCAGCGCCTTGGCGGGCGGAAGCTCGTCCTCGATCACGATCACGTCGGGCCGGTGACCCGCCGCGCGCAGCAGCTCTGCTCCGGCTCCGACCCCGATCAGCACCGGGTGCTGCTCGCGCAGGAACGTCCGGATCCCGGCGAGCTCGCGCTCCGCGTCGTGGCCGCCCACCACCACGACCACGGGGCGCCCCTCCACCTTCGTCGCGAGCCGGGGCACGCCGCGGCCGTGCAGCAGCAGGTCCTGCTCGCGGCGGAGGAACTCGGTGCTGTTGTGCGTGAACGTCTCGAGCTGGCTGGCCAGACCCGAGCGAGCCAGGTCCAGCTCGGCGGCGAGCGTGTCGGGGTCGACCTCGCGGCCCTGCGCGACCAGCTCGTCGCCGACGTACACACCGCCCTCGTGCAGCCGCACCACGCGGCCGTCGCCGATCGCCGCCAGGGCCGTGACGCCGATGCCGTCGACCACGCGGACGCCGGCGTCGGTGAGAACCTGCGGGCCGAGGCTCGGGTAGCGCCCCGAGACCATCGGGGCCGCGTTCACCACGGCCGCGACCTCCGCGTCGACCAGCGCCTGCGCGGTCGTGCGGTCCAGGTCCACGTGGTCGACGACGGCGATGTCGCCCGGCCGGAGCCGGGGCAGCACCTGTCGGGTGCGTCGTTCGACGCGGGCGGTCCCCACGATGCCGGGCAGGCCGGCGGCGGAGCGTTGGCGGACGGGGATCTTCAGCACTGACCCGATGTTGCCAAAGGGACAGGCGTGATCCGCGGACCACCGGAAGCCGGGCGCGTCAGCGAGCGGCGCGGAGCTCCTGGGCCACGTCGAGCAGCTCGCGGGCGTGCGCCAGCGCGGTGTCGGAGTCCGCGAGCCCGGCCAGCATCCGGGACAGCTCCCGCTCGCGCTGCTCGTCATCGAGCACGGTCAGGCCGGAGCTCGTGACGGTGCCGTCGGAGGACTTCTCGACCACCACGTGACGGTCGGCGTACGCCGCCACCTGCGGCAGGTGGGTGACCACCAGCACCTGGGCGCTGCTCGCCAGCTGGGCGAGCCGGCGGCCGACCTCGACCGCCGCCGCACCGCCGACGCCGGCGTCGACCTCGTCGAACACGAACGTCGGCACCGGGCTGGTCCCGGCCAGCGCGACCTCGAGGGCCAGCATCACGCGGGACAGCTCGCCGCCCGACGCGCCCTTGGCCAGGGCCCGCGGCTCGGAGCCGGTGTTGGCAGCCAGCATCAGCTCGACCTCGTCGGCACCCGACGCGGTGAAGCGCCCCTTGGGCCGGACGTCGACGCTGAGCCGGGCGTGCGGCATGGCCAGCAGCGTCAGCTCGGCGGTGACCTCGGTGCCGAGCCGTCCGGCCGCCTCGGTCCGCGCGGCTGTCAGCGCGGCCGCCGCGGCGTCGCGGTCGCGGGTCAGGACATCCTGCTGGGCGCGCAGCTCCTCGATCCGCCCGTCGGTGTTGTCCAGGTCGAGCAGCCGGCTAGCCGAACGCTCCGCCCAGGCGAGCACCTCGTCGATCGTGTCGCCGTACTTCCGCGTCAGCGCGGTCAGTGCCGCCCGGCGCTCGGACACCGCCGCCAGCCGGGCGGGATCGGTGTCGATCCGGTCGGCGTACGACGCGACGTCCGCCGCCAGGTCCGACAGCAGGTAGGTCAGCTCCGCCAGCCGGTCGGCCAGCTCGCCCGCCTCGGCGTCGTGCTCACGCACGCCCTCGAGCGCGGTGCGGGCAGCGGAGGTGGTCGCCAGGGCGTCCGGGTCGCCCTGCTCGCTGGAGAGCGCCTCGCGGGCCTGCTCGGCGGCGGTCCGCAGGGTGTCGGAGAACCCGAGCCGGGTCTCCTCGGCCGCGAGCGTGGCGTCCTCGCCGGGCTCGGGCGCGACCGCCTCGACCTCACCCAGCCCGAAGCGGAGCAGGTCCGCTTCCTGGGCGCGCTCGCGAGCGTGCGCGACGACCTCGTCGAGCTCGCGCTCCACGGCCTCGAGCCGGTGGAAGACGTCGGCGTACGTCGCCAGCAGCGTCGCCAGCGACTCGCCGCCGAACCGGTCGAGCGCGTCGCGCTGCGCGGCCGCCTGCAGCAGTCGGTGCTGGTCGGACTGGCCGTGCACCGCCACCAGCGGCTCTGCGACCTCCGCGAGCGCCGAGACCGGCACCGACGCGCCGCCCACGAACGCGCGGGACCGGCCCTCGGCGGACACGTTGCGCGCCAGGACCACGCGGTCGTCCTCGACCTCTCCCCCGGCCTCCTCGACCGCGGCGCCGAACGCGCTGAGGTCGCCGACCCGCACGACCCCCTCGACCCGCGCGCTCTTGGCGCCCGTGCGCACCGCGCCGCTGTCGGAGCGCCCGCCGAGCAGCAGGCCGAGCGCCGTGACGATCATCGTCTTGCCCGCACCGGTCTCACCGGTGATCACGGTCAGGCCCGGGCCGAGCTCCAGCGTCGAGGACTCGATCACGCCCAGCGAGCTGATCCGGATCTCCTCAAGCACTGCCGTCCTCCTGAGCCAGTCGCCGGCGCCGCTCGGCCGAACCGCGCCAACCCGCGACCGGGAGCCCGAACTTGGCCACCAGCCGGTCGGTGAACGGCGCCTCGTGCAGCCGCACCAGCCGCACCGGGGTGTCGCTGCGGCGCACCTCGATCCGGGCGCCCGGCGGCAGGTCGACGGTACGCCGGCCGTCGCACCACAGCACCCCGGCGCCGTCGGTGCGCGCGAGCACCTCGACGGCCAGCACCGACGTGGGCGCGACCACCAGCGGGCGGGCGAACAGCGCGTGCGCGCTGATCGGCACCATCAGTAGCGCCTCGACGCCCGGCCACACGACCGGGCCGCCCGCGCTGAAGTTGTAGGCGGTCGAGCCGGTCGGCGTCGCGCACACCACGCCGTCGCAGCCCCACCGCGACAGCGGCCGGCCGTCCACCTCGACCACGACCTCGAGCATCCGCTCGCGCGCGGCCTTCTCGACGCTCGCCTCGTTCAGCGCCCAGGTGCGGGTGACGACCTCCCCGTCACGCTGCACGATCACGTCGAGCGTGAGCCGGTCCTCGATCGTGTAGCGGCGCGCGACGATCGCCTCGATCGTCGACTCGATGTCGTCGTACTCCGCCTCGGCCAGGAACCCCACGTGCCCGAGGTTCACGCCGAGCACAGGGGCATCCGACCCGCGGGTCAGCTCCGCCGCGCGCAGGATCGTGCCGTCGCCGCCGATCACCACCACCAGCTCGCACCCGCGGATGTCGTCGTGGACGATCTCGATCGAGCCGTCAGCCGCCTCGAGGCCGAGATCGGCCGCCTCGTCCGCGAGCAGGCGGACCACGAGCCGGTGCGACGTCAGTGCCTTCACGAAGGCGCGCGCGACCTCGCGCGCGTCGTCTCGCCCGGTGTGGGCGATCAACAGCACGCGGCGCACGTCGGTGGGCTCGCTCGCGGTCACGACTCCACCTTCTCACTCGCCGCCCCCGGCGGTGCGGCGGCGCGCACCGCACTGTGGATGACCTCCTCGTCGAGGGTCGCCGGCCCGTGCTTGAGCCACAGGAAGAACTCGACGTTCCCCGAGGGCCCGGGCAGCGGGCTGGTCGCCACCATCCGCGCACCCCAGCCGCGCTGCGCGGCTGCGGCGGCGACCTTGGCCACCATCTCGGCGCGCAGCGCCGGGTCGCGCACGACCCCGCCCTTGCCGAGTCGTTCCTTGCCGACCTCGAACTGCGGCTTCACCATCAGCGCCAGGTCGCCGTCCGGCGCCGTCACGCCGATCAGGGCGTCCATCACCAGCTCCAGCGAGATGAACGACAGGTCGCCGACGACCACGTCCACCGGGCCCTCGGTGACCTCCTCGGTCAGCTCGCGCACGTTCACCCGGTCGCGCACCAGCACCCGGTCGTCCGACTGCAGCTTCCACGCCAGCTGGCCGTACCCCACGTCCACGGCCACCACCTGCGCCGCACCGTGGCGCAGCAACACGTCGGTGAAACCACCCGTGGACGCACCCGCGTCGAGGCAGCGACGCCCGGAGACCACGAACCCGTGCGGCTCGAACGCCTCCAGCGCGCCGGCGAGCTTGTGCCCGCCCCGCGACACGTAGTCGGGACGGTCCGGGTCCTCGGCGACCACGATCGCGACGTCGGTGGTCACCCCGGTCGCCGGCTTGGTCGCCAGGGCGCCCGAGACCTTCACCCGTCCCTGGGCGATCAGCTCGCTGGCGTGCTCACGCGAACGCGCCAGCCCCCGCCGGACCAGCTCGGCGTCCAGACGAAGTCGTCGTGGCGGCACGGTCAGGCGGTGTCAGCAGGGTCGGCCGGGCGGTCCAGCGCACGCCGGAGCTGCTCATGAGCGGTCTCGAAGACGCCCACGTGCTCCTCGAGCGGGCGCTCCTCGAGCTCCTCGACGGCCGTGATCACCGCGTCGACGTCCGCGACTCCCGTGCGCACGCGCTCGGGCTCCGACGGCACCGTCTCCGGCTCCTCGGGGCCGGGGAAGTCCGGGTCCTCAGTCATGGGCTGAGGCTACCGCGCGGGTTCCTCGAGGCCGGACACCTGCGCCGGTTCCCCCGCCTCGTCGAGGTGCGACCAGGCCGCGGCCGCGACCACGCGCCACCAGTCCTCGACCGACCCGTCGCCCCTCACCTCCAGTGCACCCTCACGGACCTGGGCTCGCCAGTCGCCGAGGACCCAGCTCCCGTCGCTCGTCTCGGGCGCCGCGTGCGCGACCAGCAGGCCGGCCAGGTCGGGAGCGATGTATGTCGGCCGTTCGGCCGGCATCGCCGCGACCAGCTCGGGCAGCCGGGTGACCCCGGTGAGCACCAGAAGCGAGTCCACGCCGACCCGACGGGCGCCCTCGATGTCGGTGTCCAGCCGGTCGCCGACCATCAGCGGGCGCTGGCCGCCCACGCGGCGCACGGTCTCGTCGAGCAGCGGCCGCTCCGGCTTGCCGGCCACGACCGGGTCGACGCCCGCGAAGCGGCGCAGCATGTCCACCTGGACCCCGTGGCCGGGAGCCACGCCGAACGCCGTCGGGATCGTCGCGTCGGTGTTGCTGGCCACCCACGGGAGACCGTCGCGGATCCGCACGGCCGCCCGCATGATCTCGGACCACCGCACCTCCGGCCCGTAGCCGGTCGCGATCGCCACCGCGTCGTCGTCCACCCCGACCGGTGTCAGCCCGGCCGCGACCAGCGACTCGCGCAGCCCGTCCGAGCCCAGGCACACCACCGACTCCCCCGCCCCGAACCGGTCGAGCAACACCCGAGCGGCCGCCTGCGCGGACGTCACGACGTCCTCGGTGGCCGCGTCGACCCCGAGGTCGCGCAGATGTGCGGCCACCGTGGCCGGCGGGCGAGCGGCATTGTTCGTGATGAACGCGAGCCGCATCCCGGCGGAGCGCGCGGCAGCGAGGTGCTCGGAGGCGCCCGGGACCGCATCGCCACTGACGTAGACGACGCCGTCCAGGTCGAGCATCGCCAGGTCGTACGCCCCGGACAGGGCCTGGTCAGACGTGCCGAGCACGCACACCTCCACGAGGATCGGATGTGCAGGCACCCTACGATGCTTCGATGGACGCCGACTCCGTGGTCACCCCACCCCACGTCGCGCGCCCGTTCCGGTTGCTGCCCTTTCGGGGTCTGACCCTCGCGCCCAACCGGATCGGAGATCCTGCCTCGGTGCGTGCGCTGACCCGCCGGTACCGCGGCGTTGCAGACCGCCTGCACCGCTGGGAGCAGAACGGTCAGGTCGTCCACGACCAGCTCCCGGCGGTCTACCTGCACGAGTACGTCGGCGACGGCATCACCGTCCGCGGCCTGGTCGGGGCCCTGGACATCTCCCGCCGGGCGACCGCCCGCGACGAGATGGCGGTGTTCCCGCACGAGGGGATCCACCCCGCGCAGGCCGACGAGCTCGCCCAGCGGATGCTCGAGATGGAGATCAACCCGGCGCCGATCCTGCTCGTGCACCGCGGGTCGCAGGAGCTCCGCTCGCTCCTCGGCGAGGTGGCCCGGCGCGAGCCGTTGCGCTCCTTCACCGATCGAGGTGACCAGCAGCACCGGTTGTGGGCAGTCTCCGAACCCGACGAGCTCGACACCGTCGCCCAGGCGTTGGCCCCGGCCCGCGCTCTGATCGCCGACGGCCATCACCGGTACGCGGCCTACCTGCGGATGCAGCGGCAGGTACCAGGGCCGGCGACCGACAGCGGCCTGGCGATGCTCGTCGACCAGGACGACACGCCGCTGTACCTCGGCGCCATCCACCGCGTCCTCGGCCGCACCCGCCTGACCGCCCTGCAACGGGCGGCCGAGTCGGCCGGCATCGCCGCGGAGCGGGTCGACCCCGACCAGGCGCTCGGACGGCTCAGCCGGGACCGGCTGGTCGCCACCGACGGCCAGGAATGGCTCACGCTCCAAATCGACGTCCGCACCGACCGCACCGCCGTCGAGGTGCTCCACGAGGACCTGATCCCCCGCCTCGGCCCGGCCCCGTCGTCGGTCGGCCACCATCACACCGCGGAGGACGCTCTCGCGGCCATCGAGGGCCGCGTACGGGTCGCCGTGCTGATGCCAGCGCCGGACTTCGAGCAGGTCCTCGGCGTGGCCGCGGCCGACCGGCTGCTGCCGGAGAAGGCGACCTCCTTCCAGCCGAAGCCCAACGTCGGCGTCCTCATCCGCGCGCTGCGCGACGGATGAGCCGCCCCGAGCTCATCTCGACCTCGACCCTCGAGCCGACGGACGAGCCCGAGCGGTAGAACCGCCGGTGCAGCGCGCCGACGACCTCGACCACGTCGTCGGCCGCCCATGAGGCGACCGAGCGCCGGGCACGCGCGGACCATGCAGCGCACTCGAGGGCGTCCACCGCCTGCCGGCGCTGAGCGCCACCGGGCGGCCGAGGAACGACCACCCGGAACGTCCACAGGGAGTCACCGCTCGGCAGTACGCGCTCCTCGGGTGGCTGGGAGATCCTGCCGACGAGGCGGACCTCGTTGGCGGTGTCGATCTCGGGGCCGGCTTTCGGTTTCGTCTTCGGTGCGGACATCGCACATCACCTCCGAGTACCACCGTCGGGGGCTGGACCGACAGCCGCCGGGCTCGCATCGCCGGCCTGGGGAGAGACCGGCGGAAGGGCGCGCGGTGGAAGGAAAGTGGCCCGAAATGCCAAGCAGGGCCACACAAAGATGTGTGGCCCTGCTGGAAAGAATGTCCGGCGGCGTCCTACTCTCCCACAACCTCTCGGTTGCAGTACCATCGGCGCTGAAAGGCTTAACTTCCGGGTTCGGGATGGGACCGGGTGTTTCCCTTTCGCCATGGCCGCCGTAACTCTAGCGGTATCGCCCGGAAGAACTTCACGGGCGAACCAAGACTTGTTCAGTTATACAACTGGATGTGGACGCGAGGCTTTGTAGGTTTTTGTTGAGGGTTTGTAAGACAAGCCCTCGGCCTA
>NZ_JAKWJR010000004.1 GCF_022761125.1 Nocardioides sp. SR21
CGCGAGGCCAGATTCCATGGGCGCCCCCGGCAGGATTCGAACCTGCGACCGTCGGATTAGAAGGCCGATGCTCTATCCAGCTGAGCTACGGAGGCCGAGGGCGCAAAGCCCGCGGCAAGTATGACTGATCGGCTCAGCGGTTCCGCGCCACCCAGGCGACCGCGTCGTCGAACGCCGCGTCGAGAGCCGCGAAGAACACCGGTGTGCGCAGGACGACGTCCTCCTCGCCGAGCATCTCGGTGAGGCCCGTGCGCGCGAACAGGTCGGCCTGAGCAACGTCCAGGCCGGCGACCATCAGCCGGCACCCCTGGGCGTCGAGGGCATCCGCGCGCTTGCGCAGCGCCTTGAGGATCGTCGAGGAGGGGATGTCCGGCATCGAGCGGGCGTGCAGGATCACGACCGCGTTGTGCGCGTCCGTGCTGCGCGGCCATTCCTCCTCGAGGCGGGCGACCTCGGCGAACAGCCCGGCGCCCTCGTAGTGGAGCACGGTGACGGCGTCGCTCGGCAGGTCGTCCGGTACGTCGGTGGCGCGCCAGCGGCCGTCGGGCTCGCGGACGAGGGCGGTGAAGCGCCCGCTGCGCTCGGCCCTCACGCAGTAGAGCAACAGCGAGAGCCCGGCGCCGAGGAGGATCGCCTGCTGCAGCGGGAGCTGCGTGGTGGCGAGGAACGTGGCGACCATCCCGGCGGCCGGGAGCCAGCCGGTGCGGAGGACCAGCCGGATGTCCGGCAGCCGCCCGACCACGAGCTCCGCACCGATCACGATCACCAGCCCGCCGATCACCGGCATCGGGATCACCTCGGCGGCGCCCCCGGCGAGCAGCACCACCAGCGTCAGGAAGATGCCCGCGAAGATGCCGGCCCACCGCGTCTGCGCGCCGGCACTGGTCGCGACACCGGTGCGGGAGAGCGAGCCGCCGGTCGGAAGTGCACGGAAGAAGCCGCCCGCGAGGTTCGCCACGCCCTGGGCGGTGAAGTCACCGGAGACGTTGGTACGGCTGCCGTCCGGGTTCGGTACGGCGGCGCCGATGCCGGCCGCCTGGGCGAGCGCGACCAACGCCACCGCGACCGCGCCGGCGAGCAGGTCCGGCGCCACGTCCGGGTCCGGGAGGACCGGGAGCGGAAGCCCGCTCGGGATCGTTCCGATGTCCCCGACGGTCTCGACGTCGATGGAGAACACGACGGCCACCGCGGTGACCACGACGAGCGCGGCCAGGATCGCGAACGGCTCGAGCCTGGGGACGATCCGCACGACGAACCAGACCGCGACCGTCGCCAGCGTGACCGCCAGGGTGGTCAGCTCCCAGTCGGCGACGTGCGCGACCGCGTCGACGATCTTCAGGATCGTGTTGTGGGCGTCGGGTCTGTAGCCGGTCGCGTCGTCGATCACGCCGGCGACGATCTGCAACGCGATGCCGGTGGTGAAGCCGGTCATCACCGCGTTCGACACGAAGCTCATCACCGACCCCAGCCGCAGCAGGCCGAAGATCACCATGATCGCGCCGACCAGCACCGTCAGGGTCGCGACGTTGTCGATGTCGTTCGGGTCGAGGCCCGCGCTGGAGAGCACGCTCTGCGACGTCAGCGCGATCGCGGAGGTCAGCGTGGTGGTCATCAGCACGGTGCGCGAGAACAGCGAGCCGACCGTCGTCGGCACCATCCCCGAGTACAGGCCGAGCGCGGGGTTGAAACCGCCGATGCTCGCGTAGGCCATGCCCTCGGGGATGCTGAACAGCCCGGTCACGAACCCCGCGACGGCGTCCTTCGGCGTCGGGCGTCCCAGCCCCAGCTTCGGTCGGCGCACCCGCCCACCCTCTCGGCCGGATGAACACTTCACGTCACCCAGTTCGGGTGACGCGAGCGCCATACGCCCTCCCTAGCGTCGAGGCCATGGCACTCGACTACTCGGACCGGACTGACTTCGACAACGCGACGCGGGGACTCGTCGCCCGCCTCGAGCCGGCGCAGGTCGCCAAGGCCGACGGCAGCCCCGTGTACGACGCCGACGTCTACGCGCGGGTGACCGCGGGCGACTGCCCGGACACCGTGAACCCGAGCTTCTGGCGGCAGAGCCAGCTCACCGCGATCCAGGGACTCTTCGAGGTCACCGACGGCATCTACCAGCTGCGCGGCATCGACCTCTCGAACATGACGATCGTCGAGGGCGACGCCGGCATCATCGTGATCGACCCGCTGATCTCCGCCGAGGTCGCGGCGGCCGGGCTCGCGCTCTACCGCCGGCACCGGGGCGAGCGTGAGGTCACGGCGGTGATATACACGCACTCGCACATCGACCACTTCGGTGGCGTGCTCGGTGTCGTCGACGCCGACACCGACGTCCCGATCGTGGCGCCGGCCGGCTTCCTCGACCACGCCGTGTCTGAGAACGTGTACGCCGGCACCGCGATGCTGCGCCGCGGGATCTACCACACCGGCATGGGCCTGCCGGTCAGCGCGGAGGGCACGCTCGGTGTGGGCCTCGGGTCCGGCAGCTCGACCGGGACCACCAGCCTGCTCGCCCCGACCCTGGACATCACGCACACCGGCCAGGAGGAGGTGCTCGACGGGGTCCGGATCGTGTTCCAGATGACGCCCGGCACCGAGGCGCCGTCCGAGATGAACTTCCACTTCCCGGACCGGCGTGCGCTCTGCCTGGCCGAGAACGCCACCCACACGCTGCACAACATCCTCACCCTGCGCGGCGCCGAGGTGCGCGACGCACGCGGCTGGTCGCGCTACATCGCCGAGGCGATCGAGCTCTTCGCCGACGACACCGACGTCGCCTTCGCCTCCCACCACTGGCCGACCTGGGACCGCGAGAACATCGTCCGGTTCCTCACCGAGCAGCGCGACCTCTACGCCTACCTGCACGACCAGACGCTCCGGCTGCTCAACAAGGGCTACGTCGGCGCCGAGATCGCCGAGATGTTCGAGCTGTCGCCGGGCCTCGACTCCGCCTGGCACGGCCGCGGCTACTACGGCTCGATCAGCCACAACGTGAAGGCGGTCTACCAGCGCTATCTCGGCTGGTACGACGGCAACCCGGCGCACCTGTGGCAGCACCCGCCCGAGGCGCTGGCGGCGCGCTACGTCGACGTCATCGGCGGCGTCGACGCGACCGTCGCCAAGGCGCGGGAGTACGCCGACTCCGGGGACCTGCGCTTCGCCACCGAGCTCGCGAACCACGCGCTGTTCGCCGACCCGCGGCACCAGGGTGCGCTGGACCTCCAGACCGAGCTGTTCACGAAGCTGGGGTACGGCTCGGAGTGCGGGACCTGGCGCAACAACTTCCTCACCGCGGCGGCGGAGCTCAGCGAGGGGCCGATCGCGATGAAGACCGACGCCAGCGGGATGATGGCCGCGCTCACGATCACCCAGCTCTTCGACAGCGTCGCGATCCGCATCGACGCGCAGAAGGCGGGGAGCACGTCCGTCTCGGTGCGGTGGCACTTCACCGACCGCGACGAGACCTACCGGATGGAGCTCTCGAACGGCGTGCTCGTGCACTTCCCGACCCAGAAGGACCACGCGGCCGACCTCGTCGTCACGCTCACCAAGCCGCAGCTGCTCGCGCTGCTGGGTGGAGCGGGCAACGACGGCGTCGGGTTCGAGGGCGACCCGGCGACCCTGGGCACGATCCTGTCGGTGCTGGACGACCCGGACCCGGCGTTCAACATCGTGATCCCCTGACGGAAGCCGTCATCGGGGCCGCTGATCGGCACGGGGCCGACAGGTTCTGACCTGCGACCGCCCGGCATTCGTCCACGTAACGAGACGGTGCCGGGCGGTTTTGCGCTCGGCCCGGTGTTACGGACAAGTAACCCCCACTAACCCCTTGTCGTCGGCAACGAGGTCGTGGTTCTCTCTCCGGCTATATCGTATAAACTAGCCGATCTACGATTCGGCCCTGACTGATGGGTGTTCGTATGCGCGTGGTCAGTTCCCCCTCCTCCCGCCGGGCGAAAGCCACCGTTCTCGGTGTCGCCTCGCTCGCTCTCACCGTCGTGCTGAGTGGCTGCGGCGGCTCCGACGACACGGCCTCCGGCGGCGGCGAGGAGGTGACCGACGCGCACGTCACGCTGGCGAGCACGGCGATCACCAACAGCCTCGACCCGGCCGCCGCGCTGTCGTCGGTCGGCCGCACCTACACCAAGCAGGTCTTCGACCAGCTCGTGGTCTTCAACGAGGCGGGCGAGATCCAGCCCAGCCTCGCCACGGAGTGGGAGCGCGTCGACGACACCACGATGGAGTTCACGCTGCGTGACGACGTCACGTTCAGCAGCGGCGCCGCCCTCGACGCCGAGGCCGTGGCGGCCAACGTCACCCGGGTCCTGTCCGGGGACCCGGCGTACGCCACCGTCGCCGGTCGTCTCGCGACCGTCGCCAGCGCCGAGGCGGTCGGCGAGGACGTCGTCCGCGTGGTCACCAACGCCCCCGACCCGATCCTGCTGAACCGCATGTCGCTCTTCGACATCGTCGACCCGGCCACGTTCGGCGACGACCGTCCGGCCGGCTCCGGCCCGTTCGAGGTCACCGAGTACGAGGAGGGCGTCAAGGTCGAGCTCACCCGCAACGAGGACTCGTGGCGGCCGAGCGAGTCGGTCAAGGACCTGACCATCCAGGCGATCCCGAACCCGACCACGCTCGCCAGCGCGCTGCGCACCGGCGCCGTCGACGCGGTCTTCGGCCTGCCGGCCGACGTCGTCACCCAGCTCGAGGGCAACGGCTTCGAGACCACCTCGATGCCGGCCGGCTCGTCGGCCATCACCAGCCTGATCGCCGACGTCGAGCCGAAGCTCGAGGACCCCCGTGTCCGTGAGGCGATCAACCTGGCGGTCAACCGCGAGGAGTTCGTGGACGCCGCGCTCGGCGGCTTCGGCACGCCGAACGGCAGCCAGCTCCTGCAGGAGGGCTACTTCGGGTACGACGACTCGCTGCCGTCGTACGAGTACGACCTCGACCGCGCCGAGGAGCTCATCGCCGAGGCCGGCGCCGAGGGCCTCGAGCTCCCGATCGCGACCACCGCACTGTTCAAGGCCCCGGCCGAGGCCGTGGCCGGCTACCTCAACGCGGTCGGCTTCAAGAGCGAGGTCGTGATCCAGGACCTGTCGGCGTTCATCCCGACGCTGCTCCAGCAGAGCGAGTACCCGCTGCTGTACTGGCAGACCGACTACTACGACCTGCGCGACATCACCTCGGTCGCGCGCTTCGGCCCGACGGCGCCCGGCCAGCAGGCGCACATCCCGGTCAACGACTACCAGGACCTGTACGTCAAGCAGACCACCGAGCTGGACGAGGACGCCCGCGAGGCCGACATCCAGTCGATGGCGAGCATCCTCAACGAGGAGGCCGGCGTGCTGTTCCTGGCCTGGCCGGACACGGTGTACTCGTCGGCGCCCCGGGTCGGGGAGCTGCCCCTGGGCGGCGACAGCCTGATCCGCGCCGAGGCCATCGTCGTCACCGAGTGATCGCCGGATGAGCACTGACGTGACGGGGGTGTCGCCGACCGCTGCTGCGGCCGGCGGCGCCCCCGCGCGTCGCCGCCCGAGGCTCGGCCCGGTGGCGACGACCGCACTCCGCCTGGTCCTCACGCTGCTGGGCCTGCTCACCCTGCTGTTCTTCCTCGTCCGGCTCAGCGGTGACCCCGCCGCGGTGCTCGCCGGGCCGTCGGCCACCTCCGAGCAGCTGGAGGAGATCCGCACCGGCCTGGGCCTCGACGAGCCCCTGCTCTCGCAGTACGTCGCGTTCCTCGGCGACATGCTGCGCCTCGACTTCGGCGAGTCGGTCTTCACCGGTGAGCCTGCGCTGGACTCCGTGCTCGCGGTGCTCCCCGCGACCCTGATCCTCGTCGTGACCACGGTCGTGACCTCGGTCGTCGTCGGCATCCCGTGCGGCGTGCTGCTCGCCCGCGCCGGCCGGGTGGCCCGCCGCGGCGTGAGCTTCGCGATGACGCTGGCGCAGGCCGTGCCG
This sequence comes from Nocardioides sp. SR21, assembly GCF_022761125.1. Lineage (GTDB taxonomy): Bacteria > Actinomycetota > Actinomycetes > Propionibacteriales > Nocardioidaceae > Nocardioides. The sequence goes on from NZ_JAKWJR010000004.1 coordinate 5,968, forward strand.
TCGTTCGTGCTCGGCGTCGGGCTCATCTTCGTCTTCGCGGTGAACCTCGGCTGGCTGCCCGCGTTCGGCAGCGGCACGCCGGCCACGCTGGTGATGCCGACCATCGCCCTGGCCGCCTTCGCGGTGGCGCGTACGGCGCGCATGGTCGCGGCCGAGCTCGAGCAGGGCGAGGACCACGACTACCTGCGGACGGCGTACGCCAAGGGCGCCTCGTCGCGCCGGGTCCTGTGGCGCCACGCGCTGCCCAACGCGCTGCCGGCCGTCGCGTCGGCGATCGTCGTCGAGGTGTCGTACCTGCTCTCCGGTGCGGTCGTCGTCGAGGTGCTGTTCGCCTACAACGGCATCGGCAAGCGGCTCGTCGACGCGATCTTCGCGCGCGACTACCCCGTGGTGCAGGCCGCCGTCTTCGTGATCGGAGTCTTCGTGATCGTGGTCAACCTGATCGGCGACGCGCTGGTCCGCGTCATCGACCCGCGGACGACCCGGGGATCGGCATGAGCCGCCGGTCCGCGAACCTCTCGCTCTGGCTGTCGCTGGGCACGCTGCTGGCGATCACGCTGGCCTGCTTCCTCGGCTCGGCGCTGCTGCCGGACGACGCCGGCGAACAGGCGCTGTCCGAGCGGCTCCGGCCGCCGTTCTGGTCGCCGGACGCGCTGGCAGGCAGCCCGCTCGGCACCGACGCGTTCGGCCGCGACATGCTCGCCCGCACGCTCGAGGGCGGCCGCGTGTCGCTCGAGGTCGGGTTCGGCGCCGCCACCGGCGCGGTGCTCATCGGGACGCTGCTCGGGGTGGTCGCCGGCTTCTGGGGCGGCTGGCTCGACCGTATCGTGATGGCGCTGGCCGACGTGTGGCTGGCGTTCCCGTTCCTGGTGATCGCGCTCGCGACCGTCGCCGTCGTCGGCTCCGACCTGCCGGTGCTGATCGCGCTCCTCACCCTCGGCGGCTGGGTGCTGCCGACCCGCGTCACCCGCACCATCGCGCAACGGGTGCGCAGCGAGGACTACGTCGTCGCCGCGGCCGGCGCGGGCGCGAGCGACGCCTACCTGATGCGCCGGCACGTGCTGCCGCAGGCGCTGCCGGTCGTGCTCGTCGTCTGGTCGTTCACCGTCGGCGCGCTGGTCGTGATCGAGGGCGCGCTGTCGTTCCTCGGTCTCGGCGTGAAGCCGCCGACGCCGTCGTGGGGAAACATCATGAGCGACGGCACGGTCTACCTCGACACGGCGTGGTGGATCGCCGCCTGGCCCGCCACGATGATCGTGCTGACGGTCATCTGCGCCAACGGCCTGGGCAACGGGCTGCGGCGCCGGTGGGCCACGCCGGACACCAGCCGCGTCGGTGAGAAGGCGGCGGCGCGATGACCGACGTGCTCTCCATCGAGGACCTCTGGGTCGAGGCCGGGGACCCGCGCGACCCGGTCACGCTGGTGCGTGGCGTCAGCCTCAGCGTCGAGGCCGGGTCGGTCGTCGGGCTGGTCGGCGAGTCCGGCTCCGGCAAGACCGTCACCTGCATGGCGTCGCTCGGCCTGGCCGGTCGCGGCGTCCGGATCACCCGCGGCTCCGTGCGACTCGGCGGCACCGAGCTGGTCGGCGCCGACGAGCCCACGATGCGCCGCGTCCGTGGCGGCGTCGTCGGGACCGTGTTCCAGGACCCGCTCGGCGCGCTCAACCCACTCCAGCGCGTCGGCGACCAGATCGCCGAAGCGGTCCAGCTCCACCGCGGCGGACGGCGTCGTGCGCACCGTGACCGCGTCGTGCACCTGCTCACCCAGGTCGGGGTACCGGACCCGGCGCGACGGGCGCGGGCGTACCCGCACGAGCTGTCCGGCGGCATGCGCCAACGCGTCGCGATCGCGATGGCGCTGGCCAACGACCCCTCGTTGGTGGTCGCCGACGAGCCGACCACCGCGCTCGACGTCACCGTGCAGGCGCAGGTGCTCGACGTGATCCGCCGGGCCACCAAGGACGACGGGCGCGCCGCGCTGATCATCACCCACGACCTCGGGCTGGTGGCCGAGGTCGCCGACCGGGTCGCGGTGATGTACGCCGGCCAGATCGTCGAGAAGGGCAGCGTCGCCGAGGTGTTCGCGGCGCCACGGCACCCGTACACGCAGGGGCTGCTCGCGAGCCGGCCGGCGCTCGAGCCGGGACGCCGCCGGCTCAGCGCGATGGGCGGGCGCCCGCCGCTGCCCGGCAGCTGGCCCGTCGGCTGCGCGTTCGCCCCGCGGTGCCCGGTCGCCGTCGAGGCCTGTACGACGCCGCCGCCGGTCGACCAGTCCGACGGCCGGTGGTCGCGCTGCTGGCACCCGCAGGTCGAGTCCATGGAGGGAGTGTCATGAGCCCGGTACTGGAGCTGGACGCCGTCGCGAAGCGGTACGCCGTCGGCGGCCGGACCCTGACCGCGGTCGACGGCGTCAGCCTGCGGATCGAGGCGGGGGAGACCTACGCGCTGGTCGGCGAGAGCGGCTGCGGGAAGTCGACGCTGGCCCGCATCGCGGCGATGCTCGGCGGCACCGATGAGGGCCGGGTGCGCTGGTCGGGCAAGGAGGTCTCCCACCTCGGCCGCCGCCGGATCCGCGCCGAGCGGTCCCACACGCAGTTCGTGTTCCAGGACCCGTCGGCGGCGCTGTCGCCGCGGATGACCGTCGGTGAGGCCGTGGCCGAGCCCTTCACGATCACCGGGCGCAGCGGCGACGTACCGGCCCTGCTGCACGCGGTCGGCCTGGACGAGGCGCTGGCCGCGCGCTATCCCGCCCAGCTCAGCGGCGGCCAGCGGCAGCGGGTCGTGATCGCGCGGGCGCTCGCGCTGGAGCCGCGGCTGCTGGTGCTCGACGAGCCGGTCGCCTCGCTCGACGTGTCGGTGCAGGCGCAGGTGCTCAACCTGCTCGCGGACCTGCAGGAGGAGCGGGCGATCTCGTACCTCCTCATCGCCCACGACCTCGCGGTCGTGAGCAGCGTCGCCGACCGGATCGGCGTGATGTACCTCGGCCGCGTGGTCGAGGAGGGGCCGGCCACCGAGGTCGTCGCCCGGCCGCGCCACCCGTACACGCAGCTGCTGATCGCCTCGGCGCCGCGGCGCGACCCGGGGGAGCGGGTCGAGCGGATCGTGGTGTCCGGCGACCCGCCGAGCCCCCTCGACCTGCCGCCGGGCTGCGCGTTCGCGTCGCGGTGTCCCGCCGCCACGGCGGTGTGCCTGACGCAGGCCCCGCCGCCCCGAGAGCTCGACGGCGTGACCGTGCGGTGCCACCACGCCGCGTGACCGGAGGGCCTGCGGCGCGGGCCGCTGCGGATCCGGCGCTTGCGTCGAGCGGACGGCAGGTGAAGGTCGTCCGATCCGGGTGATCTCGACGGACGGTTCCCGTCCCTAGCCTCGGCGCATGAGCCAACGCAACGCGAGCCCGCGCCAGATGATGTGGGCGGACGGCGGGACGATCTTCGCCGCCGTGATGCTGACGACCGTGGGCGTCTTCCAGGTGCTCGAGGGCATCTCGGCCATCGCCGAGGACGACGTCTTCGTGAGCGCGACGAACTACGTCTTCAACATCGACCTGACCGCGTGGGGCTGGGTGCACCTGCTCGTCGGGGCGGCCGCCGTCCTGGTGGGCCTCAGCATCCTCTACGGCCAGGGCTGGGCGATGATCGCGGGCATCGTGGTCGCGATCTTCTCGGCGCTCGCGAACTTCATGTTCATCCCGTACTACCCGCTCTGGGCGCTGGTCGTGATCGCGTTCGACCTGTTCGTGATCTGGTCGCTCAGCACGGTCTGGGGGCAGCGGTCCCGCTAGTCCGGGTCGGAGGACTCCCCGCCGGCGAGGCTGTACGGCAGGGCGAGCATCAGGCTCGCCACGACGAGACCCATCGCCCCGGCGACCACGAATGCCGCCGTACGGTCGATGACGACGTCGAACGTGAAGAAGATGATGCCGACGATGATGGTCGCCAGCGTCGTGAGCGCCGCGGCCATCAGGCGGTGCGTCGACCGCACGACGCGCTCCTTCACGTGGGTGCCGGTGAGCTTGCGGTGGATCGCCACTGGGGTCAGCAGCAGCGCGGTCGTCAGGCCGGCGCCGAGGACGAGCGCCAGGTAGACGCCGCGCTGGAACTGGTCGAGGTCCTCGAACGGCTCCTGGAACGGCAGGGTCAGCAGGAAGCCCGCGGTCAGCTGTGCCCCGGTCTGCATGACCCGGAGCTCCTGGAGCATGTCCTGGAACTTGCGGTCCAGGCGCTCTTCGTCGGACTCGTCGCGATCGTCTCCCACAGGGGAGACGTACCCCGGACGGCGGTCGGGGAACCTAGCGCCGGTGCTCGGCCATCCACGCCTCGACCTCGGTCGAGGTGCGGGGGAGCGCCGCGGAGAGGTTCCGGTAGCCGTCGGCGGTGACCAGGATGTCGTCCTCGATCCGGATGCCGATGCCGCGCAGCTCCTCGGGGACGAGCAGGTCGTCCTCCTGGAAGTACAGGCCGGGCTCGACGGTCAGCACCATGCCCTCGGCGAGGGTGCCCTCGGCGTAGGTGTCCGGCGCGGCGCGGCCGCAGTCGTGGACGTCCATGCCGAGCATGTGGCTGGTGCCGTGCAGCGTCCACCGCGCGTAGACGCGGCTCTCGGGGTCGAGCGCCTCCGCAGCCGAGACCGGAAGCAGCTTCAGGTCCTCGAGGCCGTGCGCGATCACGTGCATCGCGGCGTTGTGCGCGACCTTGAACGGCTCACCGGGGCGGATCGCCTCGATGCCGGCCTGCTGGGCGGCGTACACGAGGTCGTACAGCTCGCGCTGGAGCGCGGTGAAGGTGCCGTCGACCGGCAGCGTGCGGGTGACGTCGGCGGTGTAGAGCGAGCGGTTCTCGACCCCCATGTCGAGCAGCACCAGCGAGCCGGGCGTGATCGCGCCGGTGTTCTCGATCCAGTGCAGCGTGGTGGCGTGCGAGCCGCCGCCGACGATCGAGTCGTAGCCGATGTCGTTGCCCATCGCGCGAGCGCGGCGGAAGAACGTGCCCTCGATCCAGCGCTCGCCGTACGTCAGCGCCTGGTCCCACTCGCGGACGGAGTCCTCGAAGCCGAGCGTCGTGATGTCGCACGCCTCCTGCAGCTGCTCGACCTCCCAGTCGTCCTTGATCAGGCGCAGCTCGTCGGCGACCCGGGCGAGGTCGTCGTCGGTGGTGACGTCGCGGGTCTTGCGGTCGTCGTCGAACGACGGCAGGTCCTCGATGTGGCGCACCTCGATGCCGAGGGAGTCCGAGATCTCCTTGAGCGACGGCCGGCGGCCGACCCACAGCTCGCCGTACTGCCGGTCGCGGAAGAACTCGTCGGTGTCACGCGAGGAGCGCGGCCGGGCGTAGAGCACCGACTCGCCGTCGTCGACCACCAGGACGGCGTCGCTGGTCTGGTTGCCGGAGAAGTAGGTGTGCGCGGTGTCGGGGCGGAACCGGTAGTCGGTGTCGTTGGCCCGGACCTTGAACGTGCCGGCGGGCAGCACCAGGCGCTCGCCCGGGAACGCCTCGGCCAGCTTGGCGCGGCGAGCGGCGGCCGGGCCGGCGACGGCCTCGACGGGGAGGTCGAGCTCGCGGTCGCCCCAACCCTCACGCATGAACGCGGCGTACGCCGCCGGGACGGCGGGGTCGTGCGACTCGGTCTTGGGCTCCGCCGACTGGCTCTCGTTCTGCTCGCTCACGCCGCCACTGTACGCCGCTGGCGCGGCTCCACCGGAATGCCCGGATAGGCTTCCCCCCATGCCCAGGACCGGTCGTGCGTTCACGGTCGTCGTGACGGTCCTGACGTGTCTCGGAGCGCTCGCGATCCTCGCGCTGCTCGCCTTCTCCGGAGCGCCCGGCACGCTCGCGCTGGCGACCGTCCTCGCGGTGCTCCCGGTCGGCCCGCTCGTCGCGTGCTACCTGTGGCTGGACCGCTACGAGCCCGAGCCACGCTCCCTGCTCGCCGCCGGGCTGTTGTGGGGGAGCTTCGTCGCGACCGCGGCGGCGCTGGTCCTCGCCGGCGTCGGCGGCCTGGTGCTCGGCCTCGGCGACGACGCGAGCCTGGTCCTCGAGGCGCCGGTCGTCGAGGAGGCCTGCAAGGGCATGTTCCTCGTGCTGCTCCTCTGGTGGCGGCGCGCCGAGCTCGACGGCGTGCTCGACGGGATCGTGTACGCCGGCATGGTGGGGATCGGGTTCGCCTTCACCGAGAACATCCTCTACCTGCTCGCGGCGTACAACGGCACGGACGGCACCGGCCCGGGAGGCACCGAGGCGCTGACCGCGACCTTCGTGATCCGCTGCCTGTTCAGCCCGTTCGCCCACCCGCTGTTCACGACGTTCATCGGCATCGGGGTCGGGCTCGCGGTGAACGCGCGCAGCAGCACCGCGAGGTGGCTCTGGCCGATCGGTGGGTACGTCGTGGCTGTGACCGCCCACGCGATCTGGAACTCGTCGACCGCCTACGGCTTCGACAGCTTCCTGCTGACCTACTTCGTGCTGATGGCTCCGGCGTTCGTCGGGCTCGTCGGCCTCGCGGTCTGGGCGCGCAGCTCCGAGCGCCGGATGCTGACGTCCGCGCTCACCGACGCCGCCGGGCGCGGCCTGATGCCCGCGACCGACATCGGCTGGGTCGTGGACCTGGGCGGACGGCGGCAGAGCCGTGCCTACGCACGGGCCCGGGGCGGTCGCGAGGCCGAGCAGGCGATGCGGGACTATCAGCAGGCGGCGGTGGAGCTCGGGTTCCTCCACTACCGTTTCCTGCGCGGCACCCCGCCGCCCGACTACGCCGCGCGCGGACAACAGTTCCTCCAGAGGATCGACGACCTACGCCCGTCGATCGCTTTCCCCGGACAGGTGGTACCCACGCGATGACCGTCTCCAGCGACCAGAACACGCGGATGCTGACCGCGCTGGTGCGGCTCCGCGGTGCGCTGCAGGAGGCCCGGCTGCCGCTCGAGGTCGCCGGGGTCGCGCAGCACCGCATCGAGCTCGAGCAGATGATCGACCAGCTCGAGGACTACGTCATCCCGCGCCAGATGAGCGTCGAGGCGCCGCTGCTGGTCGTCGTCGGCGGCTCGACCGGCGCCGGCAAGTCCACGCTGGTGAACTCCCTCGTGGGGCGCCGCGTCACCACGTCCGGCGTGCTCCGGCCCACGACGCGATCCCCGGTCCTGGTGCACCACCCCGACGACGGCCACTGGTTCGGCCAGGACCGGCTGCTGCCGGACCTCGCCCGGGTCGATCACGTCACCAACGACCAGAGCTCGCTGCAGCTGGTCGCCTCCGACACCGTCCCCGCGGGCCTCGCGATCCTGGACGCGCCGGACATCGACTCCGTCGAGGAGCACAACCGGACGCTCGCCGGGCAGCTGCTCGCCGCGGCCGACCTGTGGCTGTTCGTCACCTCGGCGGCCCGCTACTCCGACCAGGTCCCGTGGGACCACCTCAAGCGCGCCGCTGAGCGGTCGACCGCGGTCGCCGTCGTGCTCGACCGCACGGCCGCCGACGCGGTGCCGACCGTGGCCGCGCACCTGGCCCGGATGCTCGCCAGTCGCGGCCTCAAGGACTCGCCGCTCTTCACCGTCGCCGAGGCGACGGTGGACGAGGAGGGGCTGCTGCCCGCGACCGAGGTCGCCGACATCCGCAGCTGGCTGGTCTCGCTGGCGGCCGACCCCGGGGCTCGGGGCGCGGTGGTCCGGCAGACGCTCGACGGGACGATCCGCACGCTCGCGCGGCGTACGCACGTGCTCGCGGACGCGTTCCAGGAGCAGGTGTCCGCGGCCGAGGAGCTGCGCGCCGCCGCCGCCGCGGCGTACGACGAGGCCGCCGCCGCACTCGCCCTCCAGACCGGTGACGGCACGCTGCTGCGCGGCGAGCTGCTGGCGCGCTGGCAGGAGCTGATCGGCACCGGCGACCTGCTGCGCTCGCTCGACCGCCCGGTCGGCCGGCTGCGAGGCCGCGTCGTGAGCGCGGTCAAGGGCGCGCCCCAGCAGGCGGACCGGGTCACGCTCGCGGTCGAGTCGGCGCTGGAGAACCTCGTCCTCGACCACGCCGAGCTGGCCGCCGCGCGGACCCGCACCGCGTGGGAGGAGAGCGACGCCGGCCGCGCGCTGGTCGCGGGTGAGCCGTCGTTCGGGCGTGCCGGACCGGACCTGCGCCGCCGCGCCGAGGCCGAGGTACGCGCCTGGCAGGAGGAGCTGCACGGGATGGTCCGCGCCGAGGGTGCCGAGCGGGCGGGCAAGTACCTCGCGCACGGCGTGCCCTCGCTCGGCGTGGCGCTGTCGGTCCTGGTGTTCGCGCGCCGCGTCCCCGAGCTGCACGACGCGGAGCTCGGCCGGACCCTGCTCGACGCGGTCCTCGGTCCGGAGGCGGTGGCCACGGTGGTCGAGCGTGCCGGTGCCTCGCTGGAGCGGCGGATGGGCGAGCTGATCGAGCGCGAGCGCGGCCGTCGCCTGGAGATCATCGACGGGCTGGAGCTGCCCGCGGAGGCTGCCGAGCAGCTCCGGGCCGCCTCCCGGCGCATCGACGACCGGCGCTTCGAGCAGTCGACGGGCCGTGCCGACGACACGCCATGACGACCATCACCACCGCACCCCCTAGGGTAAGAACAGAACTGTTCACCGCTGCCCTCCTGCGGGCGGGTCGAGGGAGAAGATGACGTCCTTGCTCGAGGGTGCCAAGAGGCTGGTCACCCGTGGCACCGACATCGGTGCCCGGATCGAGGGGCTCGACGCCGCTGCGCACGCTGCCCGCGGTCGCCTGGACGACGCTCTCGTCGACGAGGCGAGCACGGTCGTCGACCGCGCCACCGGCCGGCTCCGGCTCTCCGCGACCCACACCGTGGTCGCGATCGCCGGCGCGACCGGGTCCGGCAAGTCCTCGACGTTCAACGCACTGACCGGCCTCGAGCTCTCCGCGGTCGGCGTCCGCCGGCCCACCACGTCGTGGGCCTCCGCGTGCGTGTGGGGGAGGGACGGTGCCGACGAGCTGCTCGAGTGGCTCGGGATCCCGCCGCGCCACCAGACCACCCGCGACTCGATGCTCGACAACGGCCGCCGCGACCAGCAGTCCGAGCTCGACGGCGTCGTGCTCCTCGACCTGCCCGACCACGACTCCACCGAGGTCTCCCACCACCTCGAGGTGGACCGGCTCGTCGACCTCGCCGACGTCCTGGTGTGGGTCCTCGACCCGCAGAAGTACGCCGACGCCGCGATCCACGACCGCTACCTCGCGCCGTCCGTCGATCACCAGGACGTGCTCGTCGTCGCGCTGAACCACATCGACACCGTGCCCGAAGAGCGTCGCCAGTCGATGCTCGACGACGTACGCCGGCTGCTCGACGACGACGGTCTCCACCGGGTCCCGGTGCTCCCGATCAGCGCCCGTGAGGGCATCGGCATCCCCGAGCTGCGCGCCGAGATCGCGCGCCGGGCCGCCGAGAAGCAGTCCACCCGGCTCCGCCTCGACGCCGACATCCGGTCGATCGCGACCCGCCTCGAGTCCGCCACCGGCGACGCCCCCACCCGGGTGCTCCCGGCCGAGCGGGTCGCCGCGCTCGACGACGCGTTCGCCGACGCGGCCGGCGTCCCGGTCGTGGTCGACGCGGTCGAGCGGTCCACCCGGATGCGCGTGGGCCGTGCCACCGGCTGGCCGGTCGTCGGCTGGGTCTCCGGCCTGAAGGCCGACCCGGTCAAGGCGCTGGAGCTCGACCTCGGCGACGACAGCCGAGAGTTCGCCGGTCGCGGTCGCACGACGCTGCCGCAGGCCACCCAGGTGCAGCGCGCCCGGGTGGACGGCGAGGTCCGGTCGCTCGCCGACGACGTGTCCGCCGGGCTGGCGCAGCCGTGGGTCGAGGCGGTACGCCGCGCGTCGACCGCGCGGCTCGGCGAGCTGGGCGACCGCCTGGACGCCGCGCTCGCGACCGCGCAGGTCAAGGCCGGCCGGACGCCCTGGTGGGCACACCTCGTCCGCGTCCTCCAGTGGCTCCTCCTCGCCGCTGCTGTCGGTGGTCTCGTGTGGACGGGCGTGCTGGCCGCCACCGGCAAGCTCCAGGACGCCGACACGCCCCAGGTCGCCGGCGTCGCGCTGGCGCTGGTGCTGCTCGTGGGCGGTCTCGTGCTCGGCATCGTGATCGGGCTGGGGTGCCGCCTCGCGGTCGCCGGGGTCGCCCGACGTCGCGCGGAGGACGCCGACCAGCGGCTGCGCGAAGCGGTCCGCGAGGTCTCGCACGAGCTCGTCGTCGACCCGGTCGAGGTCGAGCTGGCGGCGTACACGAGCGTCCGGACGGCGCTCGGCAAGGCGTTGGCCTAACCCGAAAGGGCGAACTTCTCAGCGCGGGTTCAGGTTCTCGGCGGGACGGCCGATGGGGCGATCAACGTCTTCGACCTTCAGCCTAAGGACCACCCCGCATGAGCTCTCCCCTGGACGTCTCCCCGGAGACGACCGCCGGTACGTCGCGACCCGGCCGGTTCCGGCCGCTGCGTCGCTTCAACGACCTCGGGGTGCGCCCCAAGGTCCTCTCTGCGGTGGCGGTCGGCGCCGTCGTCTCCGTGTCCGTCGGTGTGATGGGCCTGGTCTCGCTCAGCGACTCGGCCGACCAGGCCGACCTGATCTACTCGTCGAACGTCAAGGGCGCCGACATGCTCGGCGACCTGCAGGTGGCGGTCGGTGACATGCGGATCCAGGCGCGCAGCGTTGCGCTGGCCCCGACTCACGACGAGCGGGTCGACGCGGCCCAGAAGATGACGGAGGCCCACGCCGCCGCCGTGGAGCTCGCCGACGCGTACACCGCGACCGGAGTCTCGTCCGAGCAGGCCCGGCACCTCGCCGACCTGATGACGAACATCGCCGGTTACCTGGGAGTCCAGCAGGACGTGCTCGTCCCTCTGGCAGACAAGGAGCAGACCGACCTCTGGTGGGCGGCGAACAACGAGCAGGCCAGGCCGTTCACCGACGCCATGGCCGAGCAGTTCGACTGGCTCACGGACAAGGAGGCCGACAACGCGGCCGATGCGGCGGCCGCGGTCAAGAGCAGCTACGAGTCCAACCGGCTCACCGCGATCCTGCTCCTCGTCATCGGCACGCTCGTGTCGGTCGCGCTCGGCTGGTGGGTCGCCACGGCGCTCGCCCGCCGGATCGCGAAGGTGAAGTCCGTCGCCGAGTCCCTCGCCGACGGCGACCTCACCCGCAGCGCGGACCTCGACTCGCGTGACGAGGTCGGCCGGCTCGGCGACGCGCTCGACGAGGCGACCGCCAAGCTGCGCGGCCTGATCGGCACCGTGATGGGGTCCTCGGACGCGGTGGCTGCCGCCTCGGAGGAGCTCGCGGCCTCGTCGCAGCAGATCGCTGCCGGTGCCGAGGAGACCTCGGTCCAGGCCGGTGTCGTGTCCGCCGCCGCGGAGGAGGTGTCGCGCAACGTGCAGACCGTCGCCGCCGGCGCCGAGCAGATGGGTGCCTCGATCCGCGAGATCGCCGGCTCCGCGAACGACGCCGCCCGCGTCGCCGCCCAGGCCGTCGGGATCGTCGAGACCACCAACGAGTCCGTCGCCAAGCTGGGCGCGAGCTCGCAGGAGATCGGCAACGTCGTCAAGGTGATCACCTCGATCGCCGAGCAGACCAACCTGCTCGCGCTGAACGCGACCATCGAGGCCGCGCGTGCCGGTGAGGCAGGCAAGGGCTTCGCGGTCGTGGCGAACGAGGTCAAGGAGCTCGCTCAGGAGACCGCGCGGGCGACCGAGGACATCGCCCGCCGGGTCGAGGCGATCCAGTCCGACACCACCGGCGCGGTGAACGCCATCGGTGAGATCTCCACGATCATCTCGTCGATCAACGACTACCAGCTCACGATCGCCTCGGCGGTCGAGGAGCAGACCGCGACCACCAACGAGATGGCGCGCAACGTCGCCGAGGCCTCGACCGGCTCGGGCGAGATCGCGATGAACATCTCCGGTGTGGCCGGGGCGGCCGAGACCACCACGCAGGCGGTCACCCAGACGAACTCCGCCGTGGACGAGCTGTCCCGGATGGCCGCCGACCTGCGGACCACGGTCTCGACGTTCCGGACCTGATCCGCACGGGGGTCCGCCCCGAACCGGTTTCCTTGCACAGCGTCGCTTCCGACGCGGTGCTCCACAGGCTGCCGGCGCCGACAGCAGGACTGTCGGCGCCGGCGCCGAGCCTCGGTGTGTCCACCCGATCGAGGCAAGGAGACCTCCATGAACGACACGACCATCACGCTGCAGGGCTGGCTCGGGAGCGACGTCGACCTGCGCCGCGCCGGCGACGTCCCGGTCGCCAGCTTCCGGCTCGCCTGCACCCCGCGCCGGTTCAACCGGCGCACGGAGAACTGGTCCGACGGCGTCACCCAGTGGTACACCGTCAACGCCTGGCGCTCCCTGGCGGAGAACGCCGCCGGCTCGCTGCACCGCGGTGACCCGGTGGTGGTGACCGGCCGGCTCCAGGTGCGCACCTACGTCAACAAGGAGGACGTGGAGGTCGCAGTCTTCGAGGTCGAGGCGACCCACCTCGGACACGACCTGAGCCGGGGCACCAGCGCCTTCACCCGTACGCCGAAGCCGGAGCAGGCGGAGGTGGCCGCCTGACGAGAGTCCGGGCCGTCCCCCCGATACGACTCCGAGGGCCGTTGCCCCGTAGGCTCGGGGACCATGGCGGAGTATGTGTTCACCCTGCGCAATGTGCGTAAGGCCCACGGCGACAAGGTCGTCCTCGACAACGTGACGCTGTCGTTCCTGCACGGAGCGAAGATCGGCGTCGTCGGCCCGAACGGCACGGGCAAGTCCTCGCTGCTCAAGATCATGGCGGGGCTCGACCACGCCAACAACGGCGACGCGATCCTCGACCCCGACGCGACCGTCGGGATGCTGCAGCAGGAGCCCCCGCTGACCGAGGGCAAGACGGTGCTCGAGAACGTCGAGGAGGCCGTCGCCGAGATCAAGGGCAAGATGGCCCGGCTCGACGAGCTGTACATGCTGATGGGCGACCCGGACGCCGACCAGGACAAGGTCGCGGCCGAGGCCGGCGACCTGCAGACCGAGCTCGACGCGGCGAACGTCTGGGACCTCGACAGCCGCCTCGACCAGGCCATGGACGCGCTGCGCTGCCCGCCGGCCGACGCGATCGTCGACAACCTCTCCGGTGGTGAGCGCCGCCGGGTCGCGCTCTGCAAGCTGCTGCTCCAGCAGCCCGACCTGCTGCTCCTCGACGAGCCCACCAACCACCTGGACGCGGAGTCGGTCCAGTGGCTGGAGGGTCACCTCAAGGACTACCCGGGCGCCGTGCTCGCGATCACCCACGACCGGTACTTCCTCGACAACGTCGCCGAGTGGATCCTCGAGCTCGACCGTGGCCAGACGCACCCCTACGAGGGCAACTACTCGACCTACCTCGAGACCAAGAAGGAACGTCTCAAGATCGAGGGGCAGAAGGACGCCAAGCGCGCCAAGATGCTGGAGAAGGAGCTCGAGTGGGTCCGCTCCAACGCCAAGGCACGCCAGACCAAGAGCAAGTCGCGTCTGGCCCGCTACGAGGAGATGGCGGCCGAGGCCGACCGCGCCCGCAAGATCGACACCTCCGAGATCAACATCCCGGCGGGTCCGCGGCTCGGTGACGTCGTCCTCGAGGCCAAGGGCCTCACCAAGGGCTTCGAGGGACGCACCCTCATGAACGACCTCACGTTCAGCCTCCCGCGCGCCGGCATCGTCGGCGTCATCGGCCCGAACGGCGTCGGCAAGACCACGCTGTTCCGGATGATCACCGGCACCGAGACCCCGGACTCCGGCGAGCTCAACGTCGGCCAGACCGTGAAGCTGTCGTACGTCGACCAGAGCCGCGGCGGCATCGACCCGAACAAGAACGTCTGGGAGGTCGTGTCCGACGGGCTCGACTTCATCAAGGTCGCCAACTTCGAGATGAACTCCCGCGCCTACGTCGCGTCGTTCGGCTTCAAGGGCCCCGACCAGCAGAAGAAGGCCGGCGTCCTCTCCGGCGGCGAGCGCAACCGTCTCAACCTGGCGCTGACGCTCAAGATGGGCGGCAACCTGCTGCTCCTCGACGAGCCCACCAACGACCTCGACGTCGAGACCCTGTCCTCGCTCGAGGACGCGATCCTCGACTTCCCGGGCTGCGCGGTGGTCACCTCGCACGACCGGTGGTTCCTCGACCGCGTCGCCACCCACATCCTCGCCTGGGAGGGCGACGACGAGGACTCGGCCAAGTGGTTCTGGTTCGAGGGCAACTTCGCGTCCTACGAGGAGAACAAGATCGAGCGCCTCGGCATCGAGGCGGCCCGGCCGCACCGGGTCACCCACCGGCGGCTCACGCGCGACTGACGCGAGGCCGGTGGTCGCGCTCGTCGAGACCCCGTGACTGACGAAGGACGGCGACCCCATGGGTCGCCGTCCTTCGTCGTCTCACCGGATCTCGTCACGCCGGTCGCCTCGCTCGACCAGCGTCGTGGGGTCCGCTACGCGTCCCTCACCCGGATGTCCATCTCGGGGTGTCCGGCGGCCAGGTGGTCGGTGACGGCGTCCATGACCCGGCCGAGTGCGCGGAAGTCCTCGGGGCTGACCAGGTCGACGAGGTTCTTGCGCACCCCGCCCACGTGCACGGGCGCCATCCGGATCAGCAGGTCGTAGCCGGCGTCGGTGAGGGTGGCGACCACGCCGCGGCCGTCCTCGGGGGAGCTGGTGCGCTCCACGAGGCCGGAGCGCTCCATCCGGGCCACGGTGTGAGTGACCCGGCTGCGGCTGTGCGCGAGCGCGTCCGCGAGCTGGGCCATCCGCATCTGCCGATCGTCACGCTCCGACAGCCGGACCAGGATCTCGTACTCCACGAGCGACAGGTTGCACGAGCGGTGCAGGTCGTCGTCGAGGCGGTCGAGCAGCAGCGTCATGCCGATCATCAGCGCACGCCACGAGTTCTGCTCGTCCTCGTCGAGCCACCTTGTCTCCGTCGTCCCCGGGGTCTCGGTCACCTCGGCAGTGTAGGACGTGTTACACCCTGGATCTCGACACGGTGGTCGCGACCTCGTGCCTCGGTCGCGCACCTCGCTCGATCACCATCAGCGGGTCTCGCGGTCGCTTCGCTAGCGCTAGACCCGCTCCAGGATCAGCGCCATGCCCTGGCCGCCACCCACGCACATGGTGATCAGGCCGGTGGACTTGTCGTGCCAGTCGAGCGAGTTGAGCATGGTGTTCTGCAGCCGAGCCCCGGTCATGCCGAACGGGTGGCCGACCGCGATCGCGCCGCCGTTGACGTTGAGCCGGTCGATGTCGATGCCGAGGTCCTGGTACGACGGCACCACCTGCGCCGCGAACGCCTCGTTGATCTCGACCAGGTCGATGTCGCCGATGCTCATCTTGGCGTTGGCCAGCGCGCGCTTGGTCGCCTCGACCGGGCCGAGGCCCATGATCTCGGGGGAGAGGCCGGACACGCCGGTGGCGACGATCCGGGCGAGCGGCTTCGCGCCCAGCTCGGCGGCCTTGGTGTCGGACATGATGACGACCGCGGCGGCGCCGTCGTTCAGCGCGCAGCAGTTGCCGGCGGTCACGACGCCGTCGGGACGGAACACCGGCTTGAGGTCCTTGATGCCGTCGTAGGTGACGCCGGCCCGCGGGCCGTCGTCCGCGCTCACGACGACGCCGTCGGGCGTGGTGACCGAAGTGATCTCGCGCGCCCAGAAGCCGTCGTTGATCGCCTTCTCGGCGAGGTTCTGCGAGCGCACGCCGAACTCGTCGAGCTCCTGGCGCGACAGGCCGCGCAGCCGGGCGACGTTCTCGGCGGTCTGGCCCATCGCGATGTAGGCGTCCGGCAGCTGGCCGTCCTCGCGCGGGTCGTGCCAGTCGATGCCGCCCTCGGCCATCTTCTCGGTACGCGCCATCGCGTCGTCGTACCGGTGGTTCTTGGTGTCGGGCCAGTGGTCGGAGGTGCCCTTGGCGAAGCGGGACACCGTCTCGACGCCGGCGGAGATGAAGATGTCGCCCTCGCCGGCCTTGATCGCGTGGAACGCCATCCGCGTGGTCTGCACCGACGACGCGCAGTAGCGGGTGATCGTCGCGCCGGGCACCAGGTCCATGCCGTTGAGCACGTTCACGATGCGCGCCATGTTGTTGCCGGACTCGCCGCCGGGCAGGCCGCAGCCGAGGTAGAGGTCGTCGACGGTGTTCGGGTCGAGGCCGTCGACCTTGTCGAGAGCGGCCTTGATGATCAGCGCGCTCAGGTCGTCGGGCCGGAAGTCCTTCAGCGAGCCCTTGTTGGCCCGGCCGATGGGGGACCGGGCGGCACTGACGATGACTGCCTCGGGCATGGGGACTCCATTCGCTGGGGGACTGCTCGGAGCGCCAAGACTAGACCGTGTTCTAGTTCTGCGGGCGAGGCGTACGTCACCCTTCGCCGGGGCCGGCCAGCGAGCTGCTGAGCAGCTCCAGGGTCTGCGTCAGGAACTCGCGACGCTCCGCGGGCGGCTTGAGGAGCGCCGCGATCAGCGCTCCGTCGTACGACGCCACCAGCGCCTCGGCCCGCTCGCGGCTGTGCTCCTTGCCGAGCGAGCCCATGATCGCGTCGACCAGCTCGACGAGCCGGGCCCGGTGCACGGCGAGCCGCGCGGCCAGGTCGGCGTCGCGGGTGGCCAGCATGGTCAGCTCCAGCCGGGCGACGAGGAGCTCGCGCTGGTCGAGCCAGCGCAGGAACAGGTCGAGGGCCGCCTCGACGCCCTCGTCGGACGGCGGGGCGTCGCGCAGCCGCTCGGCGAGCTCGTCGACGTCGGCGACCAGGGTGGCGGCGACGTGGTCGGTCAGCGCCTGCTGGAGCGCGCTGCGGGTGCGCAGGTAGGCCGAGCAGCTGCCCTCGGGGAGGCCGGCTCGGCGGTCGACGGCACGGTGGGTGAGCCCACGCAGGCCCTCGTCGGCGATCACGTGGAGTGCCGCGTCGAGCAGCTGGCGACGCCGGGGACTAGCGGCCATCACATCTCTCCTGCCGGTTGTGAGGGGGGACACTACCGCTCCGACTGGCGTCCGGGCAGGCACCGGGCGTACCTTCTACATACGTAGAAATCTACATCTGTAGAAAGGATTCATCATGGACCTCTCCTCGAACCTCACCACCCTCGACATGACCGCGATGGTCACCGTCGTCGCCCTCGCCGTCCTCGGTGCGCTGATCTCCACCGCCGTGATCGCCAAGACGGTCGCCACGAACCGGCACGAGCGGATCTCGCGCCAGGAGTCGCTGCGCACGTACTACGGCCGCCAGCTCTCCCCGTCGCACTGAGCCCGACCCGCTGAGACCGGTGCGCCACCACTGCCGCGGTCTGGCACGATCGGGCAGGTGCGGCACACCTACGAGTGCCCGATGCGCTGGGCCGATCTCGACCTGCTCGGGCACGTCAACAACGTGGTCTACGTGGACTACCTCCAGGAGGCCCGCGTCGACCTGTTCCGTGCGAACGGCGCGAACCGCATCGACGACCCGGACGACGGCCTCGCCGAGGCCGCGGTCGTGGTGCGCCACGAGGTCAGCTACCTCGCGCCGCTGAACTTCGGGTCCCGCCCGGTCAGCATCGACTGCTGGGTGACCGAGATCCGGATCGCGTCGTTCACGCTCGCCTACGAGCTCTTCCACGAGCGCGACGGCGAGCGGGTGGTGTACGCCCGGGCCAAGACCGTGCTCACGCCGTACGTCTTCGCCACCGAGCGCCCCCGCCGCCTGACCGACGTCGAGCGGGAGACGCTCGGCGCCTACCTCGAGCCCGAGGAGAAGGTCGCCCGGAACCCGCTCCCGGCCGCCCGTCCCGAGACCGCCACCCGCTACCCGGTGCAGGTCCGGTTCTCCGACGTCGACGTCTACGGGCACGTCAACAACGTGAAGTACTTCGAGTACCTCCAGGAGGCGCGGATCCGGCTGATCGGTGAGGTCTGGAAAGGCCTCGACCCGATCTCGATCGTGGTCGCCCAGACCGACGTCGACTACAAGGTGCCGATCCTCTTCCGTCAGGAGCCGTACGACGCCTGGAGCTGGGTCGCCCGCGTCGGCAGCCGCTCGGCCACCATCGAGTCGCTGATCGTCGACGGCGAGACCGTGCTGGCCCGCGCCCGGGTCACGATCGTCTTCTTCGACCAGGTCACCCAGCGCTCGACCGCGCCGCCGGAGCCCTACCTCGAGAGGCTCCGGGCGCTGCTGCCGTCCTGAGCCTGCCCGTCGTCGAGGACGCTGCGGAGCCGCTTCAGTCCGCGGTGGTGCGCCACCCGGACGGCCACGGCGGAGATCCCCAGCGCTGCCGCCGTCGTCGCGACGTCCAGCCCGACGACCTCCCGGCAGCCGACGACGTCGCGCTCGCGCTCCGGGAGCACGGACAGCGCTCGCACGATCCAGTCGTCGGCGGCGTACGACGCCTCCGGCCCCGGCACGGACGGCAGGGTGCCGAGCTCGTCGGCCACGCCCAGGTCGGTCGGGTGCGTCTGCCGGCGCTGCCCGCGGCGGCGGGTGTTCGCGCCGTGGTTGCGGGCGATGCCGAACAGCCAGCCCGCGAAGTCGTCGGAGGTCCCGGTGAAGCCGTGGATGCGTTCGGCGGCGGTCAGCCAGGCCTGGGCCGCCAGGTCGTCGGCGCCCTCGGAGGAGTCGCCGGTCGGGCGGGTGCTCAACCACACCAGCAGCCGGCCCGCGTGGGCGCGGTACAGCGCCCGCCAAGCCTCGCTGTCCCCGCGCTTGGCGAGCGTGATGAGTTCGTCGTCCCCGGCCACTTCTAGTCCACCCGGCTCCTCGGTCCGCGGTCCGGTTTCGGCCCGGGCGGCGAGTGGTTGCCGTTGTTGGACTTCGTGGTCGCGTGCTCGTTCGGGTGGTCCCCGGCGTGCGCGTTCGGCCCGCGGTCCTTGTCCTTGTCCTTGTTCTTGCCCTGGCTCTTGCCGGGGTCCGGGTTGCCGCCGGCGTTGTTCCCACCGGCGTTGCCGCTGGTGCTTCCGGCGCCGTTGCTGTTGCCGGCGCCCTGCCCCGGAGTGGCGCCCGCGCTGTGACCGGCGCCCTTGCCCGGCTCGCCGGCGTGGCGGCCGGGCTGGCCGCTGTGCTGGCCGCTGTGCTGGCCGCTGCTCTGGCCGGCGGGCGGCTGGGTGGACGCGGTGCTCGCAACCCCCGGCACCGCTGGGTCGAAGGCGCCCGGGCCGCTCGTGCCCGGGTTCGAGAACCCCGGTGAGCCCGACGACGTGGTCGACTCGGGCGCCGGCGGACTGGTGGCCGGTCCCGGGGCGGGCTGCGGGCTGCCCGTGGGGCTGAGGCCCGCGAGCCAGGCCACTCCGACCAGGATCGCCGCGACCCCCGCCGCGGCCAGCGTCACGCGCCACGCGCTCACGGGGGAGCGCCGCCCGGTGGCGACCGGCGCTCCAGCGGCGGCGAGCGCGCTCAACCGAGCGACGAAGGCGTCGTCCGGCTCGAGTGTGGGGATCGGTGTCCGGAGGTTCACCACTGTCTCCTACCCAGAAGGACGGTCCCGGACTCCGGGGACGTTGTTGGCTCCGGGACCGCCCAGCCTGGGGTCAGCTCCCGGACCCCTCGTGGGTGGTCCCGCGCATGTGGATCCTCCGGAGCCGGGGGCGGCGGTTGTCCGCCCGTTCACCCCACTCCTGTCGCGACCGTGCCGCCGCGTTACACGCCTACTCGAAAGAGTTGACCATGAACTGTGCGGCGTGGGTCACGTAGCCCCAGAACTGCGCGTCCTGCTCCGGCGTCAGCTGCACCTCGTCGAGCCCGGCACGGAAGTGCAGCAGCCAGCGGTCCCTCGCATCCGGGGTCACCGCGAACGGCGCGTGCCGCATCCGCAGCCGCGGGTGGCCGCGGTTGTCGGAGTACGTCGTCGGCCCGCCCCAGTACTGCACCAGGAACAGCAGGAAGCGCTCCTCGGCGGGGCCCAGGTCCTCCTCGGGGTAGAGCGGCCGCAGCACCTCGTCCTCGGCCACGCCCTCGTAGAACTTCGCGACGATCCGCCGGAAGGTCTCGAAGCCGCCGATCTCCTCGTAGAACGTGGTCACCCGTCCATTCTGCAAGGGAGCCGGTCGCCGGCTGACACCGGCGTGCCAGACTCGCTGTCACAGTCCTGTAGAGCAAAGTCCTGTTGAGCAACGCACGAGGAGTGATCCGCACATGGCAACGACCCGCAACGCCACCACGCACTGGGAAGGCACCCTGTTCGAGGGCGCCGGCAAGGTCACCCTGGAGTCCTCCGGCGTCGGCACGTTCGACGTGTCCTGGCCCTCGCGCGCCGAGGAGGCGAACGGCAAGACCAGCCCCGAGGAGCTGATCGCCGCGGCTCACTCGTCCTGCTTCTCGATGGCCCTGTCGAACGGCCTGGCCAAGGCGGGTACGCCGGCCACCTCGCTCGACACCAGCGCAGCGGTCGACTTCGTCCCCGGCACCGGCATCACCGAGATCCGGCTGACCGTGAAGGGCGTCGTCGAGGGCATCAGCAACGACGACTTCGTCGCCGCGGCCACCGCGGCCAAGGAGGGCTGCCCGGTCAGCCAGGCGCTCTCCGCCGTGACCATCAAGCTCGAGGCGTCGCTGGCCTGAGCGGGGACGCGCAGCGGACCCGCTGATGGTGGTCGAGCGAGCCGCGCGGCTGAGGAACGAAGTCGCGACCGGCGTGTCGAGACCCAGCTAGCGCATCGGCAACATCAGTCGCGGACGGGCTCTTCCCCCTCGGGGGAGGGGCCCGTCTTCGCTTGCCGCTGCCAGACGACCTGCTGGGGGATCGCGATCTCGATGCCCTCGTGGTCGAAGCGGGCCTTGATCCGCTCGCGCAGCGCCCGGGCGATCGCCCACTGCTCCATCGGCTGGGTCTTGAGGAGCACCCGCAGCGTGATGCCGTCGGGGTCGAACAGCTCGACGCCGGTGACCTCGGGCTCCTCGATGACCACGCCCCGGAAGTCCTCGTCGTCCCACAGGTCGTGGGCGACGTCGCGCAGCACCGCCTGCACCCGCGCGAGGTCCTCCTGGTAGCCGACCTTGATGTCGACCACCGCGCGCGACCAGTTCTGGCTCATGTTGCCGACGCGCAGGATCTCGCCGTTCGGGACGTACCAGACCGTGCCGTTGAGGTCGCGCAGGCGCGTGACCCGCAGGCTGACCGCCTCGATCGTGCCGCTCGCCTCGCCGACGTCGACCACGTCGCCGACGCCGTACTGGTCCTCGAAGATCATGAAGATGCCGGACAGGAAGTCCTTCACCAGCGACTGGGCGCCGAAGCCGAGCGCGATGCCGATGATGCCGGCGCTGGCGATGATCGGCGCGATGTTCACGCCGAGCTCGCTGAGGATCATCGTCCCGAAGATCGCGATCAGCAGGCCGGTGATGATGCTCTTGAGCAGGTCGCCCATCGTCTTGGCTCGCTGCACCCGGCGCGTCGCCGTGGCCAGGTCGCGGGCCTCCGCGTGCTGGGCGGCCTTGCCGCGGAACCCGAACCGGCTGATCTTGTCGGGCAGCATGCCGTCCTCGGCGCTGGCCACCAGGCGGTCGACCACCCGGTTCAGGATCCAGCGGATCACGAAGAACAGCAGGAGCAGCATCGCGATCGTGAGCGGCCGCCCGATCAGCACGTCGGAGGCGTTCGCCAACGTCTGGTTGTCGGTCCAGTCCATGACCTGCTCGCAGATGTCGTGACCTGACTCACAGGTGGCGTCGTCGAAGCCGAACATGGGCCCCATGTCTACCGCACCGGGCAAGAACTCGGGGGCGCGGGGACGATACGCTTCACCCGTGACCACGAAGCTCGCTCACCTCGTCCGCCGTACCTCCGCCGTCCTCGTCACGGTGGGTCTCGTCGCCCTGGCCGGGCCGGCCGGCGCGGACACTCCCGAGAACTGGACGGGTGAGCCGCCGTACGAGATCGACGGCGTGCACGCGGCGCTGATCTTCGTCGGCATCCCGGTCCTGCTGTTCGCGGTCATCACGCTGCTCGTGCTGCTGCCCAGCCTGATCCGCGGCGAGCGGTTCACGGTCGGTGGCCAGGCGACCGCCGACCAGTGGTTCGGTGGCCCCTCGAAGGGCACCGCCGAGCTGCCGGCGGCCGACGACAAGGACTCGAAGGCGGGTGGCGCAAGTGCCCGTTGGTGAGCTCAACACCGCGGAGCGGTACCAGGTCGACGAGGCGATCCGTCAGGCCGAGCAGATCTCGCGCTTCGAGTTCAGCGTGTTCGTCGGGCGCGTCGACGGCGAGCCGCGCGCGTTCGCGACCCGGCTGCACAACTCGCTGGTCGCGCCGGCGCGCAGCATCCTGATCCTGGTGGACCCGAACGCCCGGGTCCTCGAGATCGTCACCGGCGGCGTCGTACGCCGCAACCTCACCGACCGCGAGGTCGAGCTGACCGCGTTCCAGATGCAGGCGTCGTTCGCCGAGGGCAACCTGGTCGACGGCTTGCGCCGCGGGATCCAGCAGCTGGCTGAGCACGCGCGGGCGCCTGAGACGCTCCACGCCGAGTCGTAACCGCGCGGGGGCGCGGCTCCGGATGCGGTCCTCGCCCGGCATGAGCGTCCTGCCTCGCCGCCGGCGGCGGCCCCGCGGCTGCGCCACGGGTCGCTTACCTCGCCGTGTCTCCGCTTCGCTCCGCCACGCCTCGGTTTCACGCTTCCCCGCGGCGCTGCCCCGTGCCGCCGGCGGCGGCTGTGTTGGCTGCTCGCGTTCTCGGTTGTCACCTTCGTGAAATGGGAGAAGGGGCCGTGAGCTGCTGCGCAGCTCACGGCCCCTTCTGTCCTTCGGTCAGCCTTGGGCGTCGCGCTTCTGGGCGGCGAGGGCGCGCAGGACGTCGGCGCGGCCTTCCTGGACGTAGCGCAGGGCGCCCTTGGGGGCGTCGTTGTCGGCGAGCCAGGCGTCGACGCGCTCGACGAGGGCCTCGGAGCCGAGGGCCTTGGGGAAGCCGTACTCGAGGAGGACGGAGCCCTTGTGGAAGCCGAGGTTGTCGATGACGGTCTCCGCGGCCTCGAGGTAGAGCTCGAGGTACGGCGCGACGACCTCGTCCTGGCCGTAGCGGAAGATCGAGAAGACCGTCTCGCGGTGGGTCTCGTTCGGCGTGCCGGGGTCGAGGATGGCGCGCCAGCCGTCGGCCTTCGCCTCCGCGGTCGGCTGGGCGACCCGGGCGGCGGCGGCCTTCTCCTTGCCCGAGATGGTGTTGTCCTTCTCGAGCTCGGCGTCGATCTCGGTGTCGCCGAAGCGGCCGGCGGCGGCCAGTGAGGTGATCAGCGTCCAGCGCAGGTCCTGGTCGACCGCGAGGCCGTCGACGACGAACGAGCCGTCGAGCAGGCCGGCGACGTCACCGAGGGCGGCGTCGCTGTGGGCGACGGCGGCGTACGCCCGGGCGAACGTCAGCTGGTGGTCGCTGCCCGGCTCGGCGGCGAGCAGCAGGTCGCGCAGGCCGGACTCCCACTCGGCGCGCAGCGCGGCGCGCCCCTCGGGGGCGCTGTAGGCGTTGACGGCCATCGCGGCGTACGTCGGGATGCGGGTGACGCCCCACGAGTCGGTCTCGGAGCCGATGTTCGCCAGCACCAGGCGGACGAAGTCGGTGGCGGCCATCTCGGCGTCGCGGGTCATGTCCCAGGCGGCGCCCCAGACGAGGGCGCGCGCGAGCGAGTCGTCGAGCTTGGAGAGCCCGCCGATGACGGTCGCGAGCGAGCGCTCGTCGAGACGGATCTTGGCGAACGCGTGGTCGTTGTCGTTGAGCAGCATCAGGTCGGGCTGCTTCACGCCGACGAGCGCGGGGACCTCGGTCTCCGGGCCCTCCACGTCGATCTCGAGGTAGTCGCGGCGGACCAGGCGGCCGTCGACCTCGTCGTACAGGCCGAGGCCGAGGCGGTGGCGGCGCAGGGTCGGGTGGTCCGGGTGCGCGGTCTGCCGGACCGTGAACGACGAGTAGGCGTCGCCGTCGAGGTCGAACGCCGGGGTGAGGGTGTTCACGCCGGCGGTCTGCAGCCACTCCTGGGCCCAGCTCTGGAGCTCGCGGCCCGACGACTTCTCGAGGGCGAGGAGGAGGTCACCGAACTCGGCGTTGCCGAACTCGTGGTCCTTGAAGTACTGGCGCAGGCCGGCGAGGAACGGCTCCAGGCCGACCCAGGCGACGAGCTGCTTGAGCACCGACGCCCCCTTGGCGTAGGTGATCATGTCGAAGTTGACCTCGACCGCGTGCAGGTCGACGTTGTCGGCCGCGATCGGGTGGGTGCTGGGCAGCTGGTCGGCGCGGTAGCCGGTCTGCTTGCGGGCGTTGGTGAAGCCGGTCCACGCGTCGGTGAACTCGGTGGCCTCGGCCTCGCAGAAGTAGCAGGCCCACTCGGCGAACGACTCGTTCAGCCAGAGGTCGTCCCACCACTTCATGGTGACCAGGTCGCCGAACCACATGTGCGCCATCTCGTGGGTGATGACGGAGGCGCGGAACTCGTAGAACGAGCGCGGCTGGCGGCTGCGGGGGAGGTACTCGTCGCGCAGGGTCACGCAGCCGGCGTTCTCCATCGCGCCCATGTTGTACTCCGGCACGTAGAGCTGGTCGTACTTGCCGAACGGGTACGGGTAGTCGAACTGCTCCTCGAAGAACTCGAAGCTCTGCTTGGTGAGCTTCACGAGCTCGTCGACGTCGAGGTACTCGACGAGCGACTGGCGGCAGTAGTGGCCGAGCGGGATGTCGCCGTGCTTGCCGTTGTAGACGTGCTGGACCTCGTGGTACTCGCCGGCGACGATCGCGGTGATGTACGTCGACATCCGCTTGGTCGGCTCGAAGCGCCACACGCCCTTCTCGCCGTCGACCTCGGGCTCCGGCGAGGGGGAGTTCGAGACGACCTTCCAGCTGCTCGGGGCGGTCACGGTGAACTGGAACGGCGCCTTGAGGTCGGGCTGCTCGAACGTCGTGAAGACGCGGCGGGCGTCCGGGACCTCGAACTGCGAGTACAGGTAGACGCGGCCGTCGGCCGGGTCCACGAAGCGGTGCAGGCCCTCACCGGTGTGGGAGTAGGTGCAGTCCGCGCGGACGACGAGCACGTTCTCGGCCTGCAGGCCGGGCAGCGCGATGCGGCTGTCGGCGTACGCCGTGGCCGGGTCGAGCGGCTCGCCGTTCAGCGTGATCTCGTGGACGATCGCGTCCACGAGGTCGGCGAACGTCTCGCTGCCGGGCTCGCGCGAGGTGAACTCGATCGTGGTCGTCGATCCGAAGGTCTTGTCGCCCGTCGTGAGGTCCAGTTCGATGGAGTACGACGTGACGTCCAGGAGGGCGGCGCGGGTGGCGGCCTCGTCCCGGGTGAGGTTGGTTCCAGGCATGCCTAGCATCCTGCCATTGGGCAGGTCACCCGCGAAAAGCGGAATCCCCGGCATGATGTCCCGCGTGATCGACCGTGGCCGGAACGTCATCCCGCTGCGCGACGCTTTCCGGGCCTGGTTCGCGATCTCGTGGCAGACGTTCGGTGGGCCGGCGGGGCAGATCGCGGTCATGCACCGCGAGCTCGTCGAGGAGCGGCGCTGGATCGGCGAGCGCCGGTTCCTGCACGCGATGAGCTACTGCATGCTGCTGCCCGGCCCGGAGGCCCAGCAGCTCGCGGTCTACAGCGGCTGGCTGCTCAACGGCTGGCTGGGCGGGCTGATCGCGGGGGTCCTGTTCGTGATCCCGGGGCTGATCACGATCCTCGCGCTCTCGTGGGTGTACGTCGCCCACGGGGACTCGACCCTCGTCACCGGCGTGCTGCTCGGGCTGGCCGCCGCGGTGATCCCGATCGTGCTGCAGGCGGTGCTGCGGCTCGGCAAGCGGGCCGTGATGAACCGGGTGCTGCTGGTGCTGGCGGTGCTCGCCTTCGTCGCCCTGGCGGTGCTGGCGGTCCCGTTCCCGCTGGTCGTGCTCGCGGCCGGCCTGGTCGGCTGGCTGCTCGGCCGGCGCCGGCCGGACCTGGTCCGGATCCCGGACCCCCACCTGACCCCCGACGAGGTGCCGCCGCTGATCCCCGACGACGCGTTGCACACCGCGCCCCGGTCGGGCCGGCGCTCGCTGGCGATCCTGGTCGCCGGCCTGGCGATCTGGGTCGCGCCGGTCGTCGCGGCGTACGCCCTCGCCGGTGGGCAGTCGACGGTCTTCACCGACCAGGGGCTGTTCTTCGGCGGGATGGCGCTGGTGACGTTCGGCGGTGCGTACGCCGTGCTGTCCTACGTCGCGCAGGCGGCGGTCGAGCACTACGGCTGGCTGAGCGCCCAGGAGATGGTGCGCGGGCTGGCGCTCGCCGAGACGACGCCCGGCCCGCTGATCATGGTCGTGCAGTTCGTCGCGTTCCTCGGCGCGTTCCGCGCCCCGGGCGAGCTGGACCCGTGGGCGGCCGCGGTGCTCGCGTCGCTGATCGTCGTGTGGGTGACGTTCGTGCCGTGCTTCCTGTTCATCTTCCTGGGCGCGCCGTACGTCGAACGGCTGCGCGGCAACGAGCCGCTGTCGGCGGCGCTGACCGGCGTCACCGCCGCGGTCGTCGGCGTGATCGCGAACCTCGCCTACTACTTCACCGTGCACACGCTGTTCGCGGAGACCACGCACGCGGGGCTCGAGCACCTCGGCCTGCTGGTGCCGGTGTGGTCGTCGTTCCAGTGGGAGCCGGCCGTGCTCGGCGTGCTCGGCACGGTGCTGATCTTCGGGCTCAGGTGGCCGGTGCTGCGCTCGCTCGGCGTGTGCGGTCTCGCGGGACTGGCGGTCGCCTATCTCGTCTGACGGGGAATGCGGACCCCGGTCCGGTTTGTTCCGTCCGATATGACCAATGCTGACTTCTGGTTCGACCCCGCCTGCCCGTTCGCCTGGATCACCTCGCGCTGGATCCTCGAGGTGGAGAAGGTCCGTGACATCGAGGTCACCTGGCAGATCATGAGCCTGGCCTACCTGAACCAGGACAAGGACATCTCGCCGGAGTACCGCGAGTTCCTCTCGACCGCGTGGCAGCCGGTGCGCGTGCTGATGGCCGCCGAGCAGAAGTACGGCAAGGAGGTGCTCCTCCCGCTCTACACCGCGATGGGCACCCGCATCCACATCGAGAAGCAGGCCAAGGACCGCGACATGATCGAGGCCGCGCTTGCCGACGCCGGCCTCGACCTCTCCCTCGCCGACGCCATGGACGACTCGTCGTACGACGAGGCGATCGCCGCGTCCCACGAGGCGGGCATGAGCCAGGTCGGCAACGAGGTCGGCACCCCGACCATCGCGTTCGAGGGCCGCGCGTTCTTCGGCCCCGTGATCAGCAAGGCCCCCCGGGGCGAGGACGCCGGCCGGATGTGGGACGCGTTCGTCACCCTGTCGAAGTTCGAGCACTTCTACGAGCTGAAGCGCAGCCGGACCGAGGACCTCGACTTCAGCTGAGCGGAGCCGCGTCAGCGGCTGTGCTGATCGTGGTCGAGCGAGCCGACGTCGGCGCTCGTACGAGAGGTCTCGACAGGCTCGACCACCGGGTCGGTGGGGTCTCGACAGGCTCGACCACCGGGTCGGTGGGGTCTCGACAGGCTCGACCACCGGGTCGGTGGGGTCTCGACAGGCTCGACCACCGGGTCGGTGGGGTCTCGACAGGCTCGACCACCGGGTCGGTGGGGTCTCGACAGGCTCGACCACCGGGTCGGTGGGGTCTCGACAGGCTCGACCACCGCTGCGTCAACTGGCGCTGGAGGCCGCCACGGCGCCGGCGACGGCCACCGCGGCGACGGCGGCGGTCGCGGCGCTGATGGCGTCCTTCACGGCCTTGGCCGCCCAAGCGCCCTCGGAGATCTCCTTGGCGCGCTTGCGGACGACCTTCGCGGGCACCCCGTCGTGGTCGACGACCTTGTGGGCTCGGTCGACCGCGGACAGCAGCGCGATCAGCGCGGCGGTCCGCTCGTCGGGCTCGACGCCCTGCACCAGCGCGGCGGTGAGGCGGTACCGGACCGCCCGCTCGTGACCCGGCTCGACGGTCGGCCAGCGCTTGGTCGGGAACAGGCCCAGCACCTTGGTGTCCTGGCGCGCGAGGATGCCGCGAGCGACGAGGCGGTCGGCGAGCTCGTCGCGCCGGTTCTTGCCGAGCCGGGTGACCAGGTCCTGAGCCGTGCGCGGCCGCTCCGCGACCACGTCGTACGCCGCGGCGAGCGTGGGGTCCTCGGGTCGGGCGTCGGCCACCGTGCGCACCTTCGCGGTGCTCCACATCCCGGCCTTCTCCTGGACCTCGACCGCGCCGATCAGGGCGAGCTCGGTGAGCACTGCGCCACCGAGGGCGGCCGGCAGGTTGATCGTTCCCGTGACGGCGCCCTTGGTGTCGTCGAGCACCAGCAGGAGCAGGTCCTCTGAGATCAGCGTCTCCATGCAGGAACGCTAGCAACGGCCCCTGGCAATCCAGTGGCGCAGACTCAATAGGATCAACCCATGACTCGTGTTCTGTCCGCCGTCGCCTGGCCGTACGCCAACGGCCCGCGCCACATCGGCCACGTTGCCGGTTTCGGTGTGCCCTCCGACGTCTTCAGTCGGTACATGCGGATGGCGGGCCACGAGGTGCTGATGGTCTCCGGCTCCGACGAGCACGGGACGCCGATCCTGATCGCCGCCGGCGAGGAGGGGCTGACCCCGCAGGAGCTCGCCGACCGCAACCACCGGGTCATCGCCGAGGACCTCGCGGCGCTGGGTCTCACCTACGACCTCTACACCCGCACCACCACGCGCAACCACCACGCGGTGGTGCAGGAGCTGTTCCTCGGTGTGTACGAGAACGGCTACTTCGTCGAGCAGACGACGTACGGCGCGATCTCGCCGTCGACCGGCCGCACGCTGCCGGACCGCTACATCGAGGGCACCTGCCCGATCTGCGGGTACGACGGCGCGCGCGGCGACCAGTGCGACAACTGCGGCAACCAGCTCGACCCGCACGACCTGATCGACCCGCGCTCGAAGATCAACGGCGAGACGCCGGAGTTCATCGACACCCAGCACTTCTTCCTCGACCTGCCGGCGCTGGCCGACGCGCTGACCGAGTGGCTCGACGAGCGCGAGGCGACCGGGCTGTGGCGGCCGAACGTGATCCGGTTCAGCCAGAACATCCTCAAGGAGATCCGGCCGCGGGCGATGACCCGCGACATCGACTGGGGCATCGCCGTACCGCTCGACGGCTGGCGCGACGACCCGACCAAGAAGCTCTACGTCTGGTTCGACGCGGTGATCGGCTACCTCTCGGCCAGCATCGAGTGGGCCCGCCGCCAGGGCGACCCGGACCGCTGGCGCGAGTGGTGGAACGAGCCCGCGGCCGAGTCCTACTACTTCATGGGCAAGGACAACATCACCTTCCACAGCCAGATCTGGCCGGCGGAGCTGCTGGCCTACTCCGGCAAGGGCAGCAGGGGCGGCACGCCGCGGCAGTACGGCGAGCTCAACCTGCCCACCGAGGTCGTGAGCAGCGAGTTCCTGACCATGGAGGGCAAGAAGTTCTCGTCCTCGAAGAAGGTCGTGATCTACGTGCGCGACCTGCTGAGCCGCTACCAGCCCGACGCGTTCCGCTACTTCGTCGCGGCGGCCGGCCCGGAGAACCAGGACTCCGACTTCACGTGGTCGGAGTTCGTGCGCCGCACCAACGACGAACTGGTCGCGGGCTGGGGCAACCTGGTCAACCGTACCGCGACCCTGATCGCCAAGAACTTCGGCGAGATCCCGAAGGCCGGCGAGCTCACCACCGAGGACCAGGCTGTCCTCGACGCGACCCTGGCCGCCTTCACCAGCGTCGGCGAGCTGCTCGAGCGGCACCGCCTCAAGCAGGCGATCGGCGAGGCGATGCGCGTCGTGGCCGAGGTGAACAAGTACGTCTCCGACACCGAGCCGTGGAAGATCAAGGACGACCCCGAGCGTCTCGGGACGGTCCTGCACGTCGTCGCGCAGTGCGTCGCGGACCTCAACCTGGTGCTGTCGCCGTTCCTGCCGTTCTCGGCCAACGAGGTCGACAAGGCGCTCGGCGGCGCCGGCGACGTGGCGCCGATGCCGCGGATCGAGGAGGCCGACGACCTGGACGGCGGCGCGCCGTACCCGATCATCACGGGCGACTACTCGAGCACCCCGCGCTGGGAGCGGCGCCTGATCGTGCCCGGCACGCCGGTCGCGAAGCCGACGCCGATCTTCACCAAGCTCGACCCGTCGGTGGTCGACGAGGAGCTGGCCAGGCTTGGGGAGTGACCGGGGCGTGATCGCGCTCCTGGGGGACGACCGCGGTCACCGCAGCCACCAGGAGCTCAACGCGCTGCGGCCGATGCTCGCCGACATGGGGGCCGACACGAGGTGGGTGCCGACCGACTCGGCGTTCGACATCCGCGAGTACGACGGCGTCTGGCTGGTGCCGGGCTCGCCGTACGCCGACGACGACGCGGTGCTCCGAGCGCTGACCGTCGTCCGCGAGCAGGGCATCGCGTTCATCGGCTCGTGCGGCGGCATGCAGTACGCCGTCATCGAGTTCACGCGGTCGGTGCTCGGCGAGTCCGCGACCCACGCCGAGTCCGACGGTGAGGCTGACGACAACGTCGTCACCGCGCTCGCCTGCAGCCTGTACGGCGAGGAGCGGCTGGTCACGCCGGTGCCCGGCACCCGCTTCGCGGAGATCGTCGAGGAGCCGTTCGTCGGCATGCACTTCTGCAACTACGCGCCGACCGCCGAGGCGGTGCGACGTCTCGAGAAGGCCGGCGTGGTCGTCGGGGCGACCGCCGACGACGCGGGCGCCGAGGTGCTCGAGTTCCCGGACCACCCGTTCTACGTCACCAGCATGTTCCAGCCGCACATCGGCGCGCTGGCCGGGAAGCCCGTGCACCCGCTGGTCCGCGCTTTCACGGCAGCGGTCGCGGCCCGCAACCGCTAACGTCGCGGCATGAGCATCGCCTTCCTGGTCACGGCGCTCGTGATCGTCGCGACGCCCGGCACGGGCGCGCTCTACACGATCGCCACCGGGCTGGCGCGCGGCACCCGGGCAAGCGTCCTGGCGGCGTTCGCCTGCACCCTGGGCACCCTCCCGCACCTGCTCGCCGCGATCACCGGCCTGGCCGCGGTGCTGCACGCGAGCGGTGTCGCGTTCCAGACGATCAAGTACCTCGGCGTCGCCTACCTGCTGTGGATGGCCTGGGCCACCTGGCGCGACACCGGCGCCCTGTCCGTCGATGCCGGCACGACCCCGGGCTCGCGCCGGCAGGTGCTGGTCGCCGGCATCACCTTGAACCTGCTCAACCCGAAGCTGACGATCTTCTTCTTCGCCTTCCTCCCGCAGTTCGTGCCGGCCGGCACTCCGCACGAGGTGCCAAGGATGCTGGCGTTGAGCGCGGTCTTCATGGCGATGACGTTCGTCGTCTTCGCGACGTACGGCGCCGCGGCCGCCGCCCTGCGCGACCGGGTCCTCACCCGGCCGCGGGTGGTGCGCCGGATCCGGCAGGCGTTCGCGGCGTCCTTCGTGGCGCTCAGCGCGCGGCTCGCGGTCGAGTCGCGGTAGTCAGGCGTGCGTGACGGCGAGCCGAGCCGGACGGCGTTCGGCGCGGCGGCGCTCCGGGCGGCGCACCAGGACGACCCGGACCCGATCTTCACCGACCCGCTCGCGGTGCAGATCCTCGGCGACGACACCCCGCCCGACCGGGCGTGGGACCAGCCGCGGCTGCGACTGTTCATCGCCGTACGCCACCGGTTCGCCGAGGACGCCCTCGCCGCCGCGGTCGCCCGCGGCACCCGTCAGGTCGTGGTGCTCGGTGCCGGGCTCGACACGTTCGCCTACCGCAACCCCTACGCGGACACCCGGGTCTTCGAGGTCGACCACCCGGCGACCGGCGGTTGGAAGCGCGAGCGGCTGGCCGAGACCGGCATCGACGTACCTGCGAACGTCACGTACGTCGCCGTCGACTTCGAGCGCGACGCCTTGGCCGCGCGGCTGACGGCCGCCGGCTTCGACGTGACGCGGCCGGCGTTCTTCCTGTGGCTCGGCGTGGTGCCGTACCTGTCGGTCGACGCGATCCGCGCGACGCTGGCCGTGGTCGCGAGCGTCCCCGACGGCGAGGTGGCCCTCGACTACGTGCGGCCGGTCGACCGGGCGCCCGCCGAGGCCCGCGCCGCCCGCCAGGAGCTCGTCGCGAACGTGGCCGGGTTGGGCGAGCCGCTGCAGCCCGGACTCGAGTCCGAGGAGCTGCACGCGATGCTCGCCGAGCTCGGCTTCGGTGACGTCGAGGACGTCGGCCGCCGCGAGATCCGCAGCCGCTACCTCGGGCTGCCGCCGGGCGACGCCGACGGCGACGCCCACGTGCTGCGGGCTCGCGTCACCCGGCCGGGATGACGTCGTACTCCGCGACGTCGGCGGCGAGGATCGTCGCCCGCTGGTCGTCGCTCGGTCCGCTGCCGCGGAACGCCTCGAGCGAGGCGCGCGAGTCCCACCGTTCGAGGACGGTCACCCGGGCCGGGTCGACGAGGTCGGCACCGACGGCGAACTCCCGGCACCCGGGCGCGCGGCGCGCGGCCTCGACGACCGGCACGCAGCCCTCCAGGTAGGCCGCCCGCTCTGCGGGATCGACGGTGAGGTGGCCGGCCACGATGATCATGGTGATGGGACCGAGCAGCGGGCTCGGACTCATCGGTCACTGGTCGCGCACGCGCCCGCGCATCGACTTGGTCTGGCCGCGCTGCTTCTTCGCGTCGAGCCGGCGCTGCTGGGAGCCGCGGGTCGGCTTCGTCGGCCGGCGAGGTGGGGGAGGCGGGGCCAGTGCCGCCTTGATCCGCTCCACCAGCCGCTCGCGGGCGGCGACCCGGTTGCGGTGCTGGGAGCGGTGCTCGGACGCCACGATCACCACCGGCGAGCCGACCCGTCCGACCAGCCGGGCCCGCTGTGCGTCGGAGAGCACGCCGGAGGTGGCGACGTCGTACTCGAGCTCCACCCGGCTGTCGGTGGTGTTCACCGACTGCCCGCCCGGCCCCGAGGACCGCGAGAACCGCTCCACCAGCTCGACGGCCGGGATGACCAGCCGGGCGTCGATGACCAGGTCTTCTCCAGGTCGGCTCAACCGCGCCGCCGCCACTCGATCAGGGGACAGGTGTCCATGACCATCGGTACCCCCGCGGCGGTGGTGCGCTCGAACGCCGCCTCGTCGACGACCCCGAGCTGGAACCAGACGGCCCCGGCGCCGACCGCGACCGCCTGGTCGGCGAACTCGCCGGCCGCCGCCGAGCGCCGGAACACGTCGACGACGTCGAGGGGGAAGGGGACGTCGGCGAGCGTGGCGTACCCCTGCTCGCCGAGCACGATCGGGGCGTCCGGGTGGATCGGCACGATGCGCTTCCCGCGGGCCTGGAGGGCGCGAGCCACGCCGTACGCCGTCCTGCTCGGATCGCCCGACAGGCCGACGACCGCCCACGTCTCGGCGTCGTCGAGCATCGCCTCGACCCAGTCCGAACGCTGCCAGTCCGCCATGCGTCCATTGTATTTCAGGACGACGGTTTCCCATTTTTGCAAACTTTCAGGGGTTCCCTCCCCGGCGCCGACAGCCACCAGTTAACGTGACGCCCGTCGCACTACCTCCTGGTAGCGCACTCGAGTTGCTCGGGAGGGAGCACACACATGAATCTTCGAAAGATCAGCACCCGCGTCGTCGTCGCCGGTGCCACCACCGCGCTGGCCGCAGGCGCGCTCGTCGGCGTGACCGGCACGCCCGCCAACGCCGCAACCGGCTCGGCCGGCTACACCTGCTCCGTGGCCGGTCAGTCGCTGCCGATCACCGTCGCCGCGACCGGTGAGATCCCGGTCAACTCGCTGGCGACCGGCACCGAGATCAGCGGCCTGGCGATCCCGGTCGGCGTCGACTTCACGCTGCCCGCCGCCGTCGCCCAGGGCCTCAAGGGCTTCGGCGTGAACACCGTCGGCATCGCCGGCGCCGGCTTCGGTCTCGCGCTGGGCTCCAAGAGCATCCCGGTCTCGGGCATCACCACCGCCGACCCGGACGCCGAGGGCCCGAAGGTCGCCGGCGACCCGCTGGTCCCGATCACCGAGGCCGACCTGGTCCTGCCGACCACCGGCGCCATCACCGAGGTCTCCACCCCGGCGCCGGGCAGCTACTCGATCTCGCTGCCGCAGTCGTTCACCGTGAACATCTCCACGGACTCGCTCGGCACCCTGCCGAACGTCCCCTGCACCCTGAACCAGGGCGAGGACCCGTCGATCATCCCGTTCGAGGTCACCAAGCAGGGCGCGACCGTCACCGGCAAGGCCCCGGCCTCGGTGAAGAAGAAGAAGGCGTTCAAGATCGTCGCCACCGTCCTGGGCAACAACGTCCCGGCCACCGGCAAGGTCGTCGCGTCGGAGAAGGGCAAGACCCTCGGCGAGGGCAAGCTCAAGAACGGCAAGGTCACGATCTCGATCAAGGGCATCAAGAAGCCCGGTCTGCACACGATCGACCTGAAGTACAAGGGTGACAAGCTCACCGCCCCGGCTGCGGGTGGCGTGTTCGTCAACGTCAAGAAGTAGCACCTGCTCGTCGAACACCCGGCCGGGTTCTGCCCCGGCCGGGTGTTCGCCATTTCGAGACCTGGCGTCGGGGGACCGAACCGGAAAATATACAATCTGGGTCATGAGCTCCGAGTTCCCCATGTACGCCCTCTCCGAGGAGCACCAGGCGATCCGCGAGGCCGTCCGGGCCGTCTGCGACGCCAAGGTCGCGCCGTTCGCCGCCGACGTCGACGAGCACGCGCG
This sequence comes from Nocardioides sp. SR21, assembly GCF_022761125.1. Classification (GTDB taxonomy): domain Bacteria; phylum Actinomycetota; class Actinomycetes; order Propionibacteriales; family Nocardioidaceae; genus Nocardioides. The sequence goes on from NZ_JAKWJR010000004.1 coordinate 40,620, forward strand.
TTACCCGCAGGAGGCGGCAGACGCGCTGCTGGCCGCGGACTTCCACGCCCCGCACGTGCCGGAGGAGTACGGCGGCGCCGGGGCCGACGCCCTGGCCACCGTGCTCGTGATCGAGGAGGTCGCGCGCGCCTGCGCGTCGTCCAGCCTGATCCCCGCGGTGAACAAGCTCGGCTCGCTCCCGGTGCAGATCGCCGGCTCCGAGGACCTCAAGAAGAAGTACCTCGGTGCGCTGGCGCGCGGCGAGGGCGGCTTCTCGTACTGCCTGTCCGAGCCCGACGCCGGCTCCGACGCCGTCGGCATGAAGTGCCGCGCCGTCCGCGACGGTGACCACTACGTCCTCGACGGTGTGAAGCGCTGGATCACCAACGCCGGCGAGTCCGACTTCTACACCGTGATGGCCGTGACCGACCCCGAGAAGCGCAGCAAGGGCATCTCGGCGTTCGTCGTCGAGAAGTCCGACGAGGGCGTCTCCTTCGGTGCTCCGGAGAAGAAGCTCGGCATCAAGGGCTCGCCCACCCGCGAGGTCTACCTCGACAACGTGCGCATCCCGGCCGACCGGATGATCGGCGCCGAGGGCACCGGCTTCGAGACCGCGATGAAGACCCTCGACCACACCCGGGTCACGATCGCCGCGCAGGCGGTCGGCATCGCGCAGGGTGCGCTCGACTACGCGCTCGAGTACGCCAAGGAGCGCAAGCAGTTCGGCAAGCCGATCGCGGACTTCCAGGGCCTGCAGTTCATGCTCGCCGACATGGGCATGAAGGTCGAGGCGGCCCGTCAGATGACGTACGCCGCCGCCGGCCGCTCCGAGCGTGGCGACGCCGACCTCACCTTCTTCGGCGCCGCGGCCAAGTGCTTCGCCTCGGACGTCGCGATGGAGGTCACCGTGAACGCCGTGCAGGTGCTGGGTGGCTACGGCTACACCCGCGACTACCCGGTCGAGCGGATGATGCGCGACGCCAAGATCACCCAGATCTACGAGGGCACCAACCAGGTGCAGCGGATCGTGATGGCCCGCCAGCTCCTCGCCGGGGTGCAGAGCGAGCTCTGAGCACGACCACTAGACTGACCGCTGCCAGTCGTACTCCACTCGTGGGGTCAGGGAACCCGGTGCGAATCCGGGACTGACGCGCAGCGGTGAGGGTGACGGGCGGAGCGTGCCGGCGACGGCAGCCACTGGAGGTCGACTCCGGGAAGGTGCTCCGGCCCGGTTGAGCCCGAGTCCGAAGACCTGCTGGCCCTAGCGGCGACCGCCGCCAGGTCAGATGCGGATCCCGCGACAGGGTCCCAGACCTTAGGGGCTCCACCAGTGACAGTCATCCGCGATCGCGGCGACAAGTGCCCCGGGGCGATGCGCCCGTGGGAGGCGGACGACGGGATGCTGGTCCGGCTCCGGCTGATCGGTGGCCGGATCCCGTCCGACTCCCTGTGCGCCCTCGTCGACGCCGCCGAGCGGTACGGCGACGGGCGCGTCCACCTGACCGCGCGGGCGAACGTGCAGGTGCGCGCCTTCCCGGGCGCCGACGGCCGGCTGGACGACGACGCGCTCGCGGCGCTCGACGCGACCGGGCTGCTGCCGACCCGCACGCACGAGCTGGTCCGCAACGTGATGGTCTCCCCGCAGAGCGGGCTGGCCGGCGGCCGCGCCGACCTGCGCCCGGTCGCGGCGGAGCTCGACCGGCTGGTGTGCGCGAGCCCCGCCCTGGCCGGGCTCCCGGGCCGGTTCCTGTTCGTGCTCGACGACGGCCGCGGTGACCTCGTCGACCGCACGTGCGACCTCGGCCTGGTGGTGCTCGACGAGGACACCGCCCAGCTCCGCGTCGGTGGCCACTGGGGCGAGGTGGTCGCGCTGGACGCGGCCGCGGCTGTGATCGTCGACCTGGCGCACGACTTCGTCGACCGGCGCGGGGCGGCGTGGCACGTGGCCGAGCTCGACCGCCCCCTGGCTCCGGCGCTGCGACCGGACGCGCGGGTCCCGAGCCCGAGCGAGCGACTGCCCCACGGCCTGGTCCCCGGCGGCCGACACGTCGTCATGCCCGCGGGGATCGACCGCCCGCTGCTCGGGCGGCTCGACGCCCCCGAGCTCGTCGTCACGCCCTGGCGCGGCGTACTCGTCCCGGAGGAGACCCGATGAGGCCGCCCACCCGCCACTACGACTACGTCACGAGCGGGCCCGACATCTACGTCGACTCGTTCGCGACGATCCGCCGCGAGGCCGACCTCAGCGGTGTCCCGGCCGATGCCGAGAAGCTCGCGGTGCGGATGATCCACGGCAGCGGCCAGGTGGACCTGGCCGCCGACCTCGTGGTGCACCCGCGCCTGGTCGTCGCCGCCCGGGCCGCGCTGGAGGCGGGCGCGCCGATCCTCTGCGACGCCACGATGGTCGCCACCGGCGTCACCCGGAGCCGGCTGCCCCGCGACAACGACGTCGTCTGCCTGCTCAACGACGAGCGCGTGCCGGCCCTCGCGCAGGAGTGGCGCACGACCCGGACGGCGGCCGCCGTGTCGCTGTGGGAGCCGCGGCTGGAAGGCGCCGTCGTCGCGATCGGCAACGCGCCGACCGCGCTGTTCCACCTGCTGGAGATGGTCCTCGACGGCGGGCCGCGTCCGGCCGCGATCGTCGGCTGTCCGGTGGGCTTCATCGGCGCCGCCGAGTCCAAGCAGGCGCTGATCGACCTCCAGATCCAGCACGATCTCGACATCCCGTACGTCACCGTCCGCGGCCGCCGAGGCGGCTCCGCGATGACGTCGTCGGCCCTCAACGCACTGGCTCAGGAGCAGGAATGACCGGCCACTTCTACGGCGTCGGCGTCGGCCCCGGCGACCCCGAGCTGATCACCCGCAAGGCCGCCCGCCTCATCCAGAGCGCCGACGTGATCGCGTTCCACGCCGGGGTCGGCAAGGAGTCGAACGCGCGCCGCATCGCCGCCGAGCTGTTCCCCGCCGGCGTGGTCGAGGAGCAGCTGACCTACCCGGTCACGACCGGGACGACCGACCACCCGGGCGGGTACGCCGGCGCGCTGGCCGACTTCTACGAGCAGTCCGCCGCCCGGCTGGCCGCGCACCTCGACGCCGGCCGCGACGTCGTCCTGCTGTCCGAGGGTGACCCGCTGTTCTACGGGTCGTACATGTACATGCACGACCGGCTGGCCGAGCGGTACCCGACCGAGATCGTGCCCGGCGTCCCCGCCTTCCTCGCCGCCACCGCGGCCGTCGCCAGCCCGCTGGTCCGCCAGACCGACGTGCTCACGGTGCTGCCCGGCACGCTGCCCGAGCCCGAGCTCGCCCGCCGGCTGGCCGGCACCGACGGCGCGATCATCATGAAGCTCGGCCGCACGTTCCCGGTCGTCGTCCGCGCCCTCGAGGCCGCCGGCCGGCTCGGTGACGCGATGTACGTCGAACGCGCGTCGATGCCCGAGCAGCGCTGGCTTCCGGTGGCCGAGGTCGACGCCGAGACCGTGCCGTACTTCTCGCTGATCGTCGTCACCGGCGACTCGCGCAACGGGCAGCGGTCCCGCGTCGTGGCGGAGCCGTCGGCGGCCGAGCTGCTCGTCGTCGGTCTCGGCCCAGGACCCGAGTCCTGGTTGACCCCTGAGGTCTCGGCGGCGCTTGCCGAGGTGAGCCACGTCGTCGGCTACGGGCCCTACGTCGACCGGGTCCCGCAGCGCGCCGGGCTCACCCGGCACGCCTCCGGCAACACCGTCGAGGTCGATCGCGCCCGGCACGCCCTCGAGCTCGCGAGGGCGGGGGAGAAGGTCGCGGTCGTCTCCGGCGGCGACGCCGGGGTGTTCGGCATGGCGGCCGCGGTCTTCGAGGCCGCCGAGGACCCGGCGTACGCCGGTGTCGCGATCCGCGTGCTGCCCGGGGTCAGTGCCGTGCAGGCGGTGGCGGCCCGGGCCGGGGCGCCGATCGGGGCGGACTTCGCGGTGGTGTCGCTGTCGGACCGGCTCAAGCCCTGGGCGGTCGTCGAGCGGCGGCTGCGCGCGATCGCCGAGGCCGACCTGGTGCTCGCGATCTACAACCCCGCGTCGCGCTCGCGTACCGAGCAGGTCGCGACCGCGCAGCAGGTGCTGCTGGAGCACCGCAAGCCGGACACGGTCGTCGTCGTCGGTCGCGACGTGGGCCGGGCCGAGGAGTCGCTGACCGTCACGACGCTGAGCGAGCTGGACCCGGCGAGCATCGACATGAAGTGCCTGCTGATCGTCGGCGCCGAGTCGACGCGGGTGAGCCCGGCCGGCGTCTGGACGCCGAGGTTCGTGGAATGACCGTCCACTTCGTCGGCGCCGGCCCGGGCGCGGCCGACCTGCTGACCGTGCGCGCGACGCGGCTGCTGGCGTCGGCGGACGTGGTGCTCTACCCGGGCACGTACCTCGACCCCGAGGTCCTCAGCCACGTCAGCCCGGACGCGGAGCTCGTCGACACCCAGGACCTCGACCTGGACCAGATCACGGAGCGACTGGTCTCCGGCGGCGACGTCGTGCGGCTCGTCTCCGGCGACCCGTCGGTGTACTCCGCGCTCGCCGAGCAGACCCGCCGGCTCGACGCGGCCGGCGTCGCGTGGGACGTCACCCCGGGCGTGCCGGCGTACGCCGCTGCGGCCGCCGAGGTCGGTCGCGAGCTGACGGTCCCGCTGCTCGCCCAGTCGGTCGTGCTGACCCGCACCCGGGCACGGTCGACGGCGATGCCGGAGTCCGAGTCGCTGACCGCCTTCGCGCGCACCGGCGCGACGCTGGTGCTGCACCTCGCGATCACGCGCACCCGCGAGCTGATGGCCGAGATCGCGCCGGAGTACGGCGCCGACTGCCCGGTCGTCGTCGTCCACCGCGCGAGCCAGCCCGAGCAGCAGGTGCTGCGCGGCACCGTCGCGACGATCGCCGACGCGGTGGAGGCCGCCGGTCTCAGGCAGGCGGCGGTGATCCTCGTCGGCCGTGCCCTCGACCCACGCCCGGGCGGTGAGTCCTACCTCTACGACCCGGCGCGGGTCCGGAACGCCCACTGAGTCACGGCCCGCGCCGGCGTCCAGCCGGTGAACGTGCCGATCGGGGCGGTGGTCTCGACGCTGATCCGGGTGAGCTCGCCGCCGTGGTCGGCGTACGCCGCGGCGAGCAGCTGCTCGGTCTCGAGCGTCACGCCGTGGACGACGATCCGGCCGCCCGGCCGCAGCACTCCCAGGCAGGCGTCGAGCACGCCGGGTGCGGTCGCGCCGCCGCCGATGAAGACCGCGTCGGGAGACCGCAGGCCGGCCAGCGCGTCGGGTGCCGGGCCGTTCACGACCTGTAGGTCCGGAACGCCCAGAGCCCTTGCGTTGCTGGCGATCCGGGCCGCGCGCTCGGCGTTCGCCTCGACGGCCGTGGTCGTGCAGGACGGGTGCGCGCGCATCCACTCGATGCCGACGGAGCCGGCTCCGGCGCCGACGTCCCAGAGGTGCTCGCCAGGGACCGGCGCCAGCCTGGAGAGGGCGGAGGCGCGCAGGTCCCGCTTGGTCAGCTGGCCGTCGTGCTCGAAGGCGTCGTCCGGCAGCCCGGCGACCCAGCCGCCGGCCGGTGGTCCGCCGAGCTCGAGGGCGAGCACGTGCAGGGCGGGTACGTCGGCGGGCAGCTCGGCCGCAGTCGTCTCCAGGCGCGACTCCGTCGCCGACCCCAGGTCGCTGAGCACGGTCACCCGGGATCGGCCGTAGCCGGCGCCGACGAGCAGGCTCGCCACCGCCGGCGCGTCGGACGACAGCACGAGCACGCGATGCCCGGGAGCGAGCTGACGCAGGACGGCGTGCGGGTCCCGCCCCACCACCGTTACGACGGTCGAGGACTCCGCCGACCAGCCCATCCGGGCGCGCGCCAGTGCGACCGACGACACCGCGGGGAGGACGCGGACCCGCTCGGCGCCGAGCAGCTCGATCAGCGTCGTACCGATGCCGGACACCAACGGGTCACCCGACGCGAGCGCGACTGCGGTGCCGTCCAGGGATGCGAGCAACGACGGCAGTCCGTCGCGGAGCGGCGAGGGCCAAGGCTCGCGGCGCTGGCCGGGCACGTCGGGGAGGAGGTCGAGGTGCCGTCGCCCGCCCAGCACGACCGACGCGGACGTCACCTCGTCGCGAGCCGCCGCGGGGAGCCCCGCCCAGCCGTCGGCGCCGATGCCCACCACGATCATCACGCGGCCAGACGCTATCGTGTCCGCCAACAGGCACGAGGTGCCCCAACGGCCCGGCCATCGGAAACGGTGGGAAGGGTGGGCGGGGAGAATCTGGGAAGCCGGTGAGACTCCGGCACAGGCCCGCTGCGGTGAGCCGAGCCTTCGCGAGAGCGAGGGACTCGACAAGTCCGAAGACCGGCCTCGCGCCCGACCATGACCCATGGCGAATCGAGCGGGAGCCTCAGATGCCGGTGCCGTACCCATTTTCAGCCGTTGTCGGATGTGACTCCGACGGTCTCGACGACATGGGCCTGGCCCTCGTCCTCACCACGATCGCCCCGGAGATCGGCGGCGTCCTGGTGCGCGGCGAGAAGGGCACCGCGAAGTCGACGACGGTCCGCGGCCTGGCCGCCGTGCTGCCGCCGATCGAGGTGTACGCCGACGACCGCTTCGGCATCGACCCCACCGACCCCGCGGCCACCTCGCCCGACGGGCCGTTCGCGGCCGACGCCGAGACGCTGACCCGGCCGGTGCGCCTGGTCGAGCTCCCGGTCGGCGCGACCGAGGACCGCGTCCTCGGCTCGCTGCACCTGGAGCGCGCGCTCGCGCAGGGCAGGGTCGAGTACGAGCCCGGGCTGCTGGCCCGCGCGCACCGCGGGATCCTGTACGTCGACGAGGTGAACCTGCTCCACGACCACCTCGTCGACCTGCTGCTCGACGCCGCCGCCATGGGCCGCGCGACCGTCGAGCGCGACGGCGTCTCGGTCGAGCACGCCGCGCGGTTCGTGCTGATCGGCACCATGAACCCGGAGGAGGGCGAGCTGCGCCCGCAGCTGCTCGACCGGTTCGGGCTCACCGTCGAGGTGGCCGCGTCGCGCGTCCCGCCCCAGCGGGTGGAGGTGGTGCGCCGCCGGATGGCGTACGACGCCGACCCGGCCGGGTTCGCCGCGCGCTACCGCGACGCCGACCGTGCGCTGACCGAGCGGATCGAGGTGGCGCGCGAGCGGGTCGGCAAGATCCGGCTGACCGACGCCGCGCTGCTCAAGATCGCCGAGGTGTGCGCGGCGTTCGAGGTCGACGGGCTGCGCGCCGACATCGTCACCGCCCGCGCCGCGATCGCGCACGCGGCCTGGGAGGGCCGCGACGAGGTCACCCGCGCCGACATCCGCCGGGCCGCGCTGCTCGCGCTGCCGCACCGCCGGCGCCGCAACCCGTTCGACGCCCCGGGCCTCGACGAGGACCTGCTCGACCAGGTCCTCGGTGACGAGGAGCTGCCGCCCGAGCCGCCCGAGGGGCCGGCCAGCGGTGAGCAGGCAACCGAACCCGAGGCCGATTCGGTTGCTGACGCACCGCCGGCCGGCAGCACCGCCGCCCCGGCGCCGGGACCTTCCGGTGGCGAGTCGGTGGTCGACGCGGCAGCGCCGTACCGCCCGAAGCTGTTCACGGTCACCGGCCTCGGCTCGGGGACCGCCGGCCGCCGCAGCCGGGCCATCGCCAGCAGCGGCCGTCGCATCGGCGCGCGGCCGGGCACCTCCGGGTCGGTGCACCTGGTCGAGACGCTCAAGGCGGCCGCAGCCCGGCCCGATCGCGCCCCCGGGCGGGTCGTGCTGCAGGGGGACGACCTGCGGATCGCCGTTCGCGAGGGCCGGGAGGCCAACCTCGTCCTCTTCTGCGTCGACGCCTCGGGATCCATGGCCGCGCGCAAGCGGATGACCCAGGTGAAGACGGCCGTCCTGTCGCTGCTGCTCGACGCCTACCGGCGCCGCGACAAGGTCGGGCTGATCACGTTCCGCGGTGCGGACGCCGCGCTCGCGCTGCCGCCGACCCACAGCGTCGACATCGCGGCGGTCCGTCTCGACGAGCTCCCGGCCGGCGGCCGGACCCCGTTGGCCGAGGGCCTGCTCGAGGCCGCCCGGGTCCTGGAGCGCGAACGGGTCCGCGATCCGCACCTGCGGCCGCTGCTCGTCGTGGTCACCGACGGCCGCGCCACGGGAGGGACCGACCCGGTCACCCGCTCGCTCCAGGCCGCCGACCACGTGGCCGCTCTCGGCGTGACCACGATCGTCGTCGACGGTGAGAGCGGCCCGCTGCGCCTCGGCCTGGCCGCCCGGCTGGCGGCGCACCTGCGCGCCGAGTACTTGCCGGTCGCCGAGGTCAGCGCCGAGACGCTGGCCGGTGCCGTGCGAGGAGCAGCCTGATGCCGCAGGGACAGCCGACCACCGTCCCCGACGACGGCCTCACCACCCGGCAGCGCCGCAACCGGCCGCTGGTGATGGTGCACACCGGCGACGGCAAGGGGAAGTCGACCGCCGCGTTCGGCCTCGCCCTGCGCGGGTGGAACCAGGGCTGGCGGATCGGGGTCTTCCAGTTCGTGAAGTCCGCCAAGTGGCGGATCGGCGAGCAGACCGTGCTCGAGCGGCTCGGCGCCCTGCACGACGAGACCGGTGAGGGCGGTCCGGTCGAGTGGCACAAGATGGGCTCCGGCTGGTCGTGGAGCCGCAAGCAGGGCGAGGCCGAGGACCACGAGGTCGCGGCCCGCGAGGGCTGGCAGGAGATCAAGCGCCGCCTCGCCGACGAGACCCACGACCTGCTGGTCCTCGACGAGTTCACCTACCCGATGAAGTGGGGGTGGGTGGACGTCGACGATGTCGTCGCGACGCTCGCGAACCGGCCGGGCTTCCAGCACGTGGTGATCACCGGCCGCAACGCCGACCCGCGGCTCGTCGAGGTCGCCGACCTGGTCACCGAGATGACCAAGGTCAAGCACCCGATGGACGCCGGCCAGAAGGGCCAGAAGGGCATCGAGTGGTGAGGCTGCCACGGCTGGTGGTCGCGGCGCCGTCGACCGGCCAGGGCAAGACCACCGTCGCCACCGGCCTGATGGCCGCGCTCCGCAGCGCGGGACACGTCGTCAGCGGCCACAAGGTCGGACCGGACTACATCGACCCGGGCTACCACGCCCTCGCGACCGGACGGCCCGGCCGCAACCTCGACCCGCACCTGGTCGGGGAGGAGCGGATCGTCCCCCTGCTGCTGCACGGCGCCGCGGGTGCCGACGTCGCGGTCGTCGAGGGCGTGATGGGCCTGTACGACGGCCGCCTCGACACCGACGGGTTCGCGTCCACCGCCCACGTCTCCACGCTCACCGCCTCGCCGGTGGTGCTCGTGCTCGACGTCGCGCGGCTCTCCCGCTCCGCCGGGGCGATCGCGGCCGGGATGGCGGCGTACGACCCGGACGTCGAGATCGCCGGCGTCATCCTCAACCGCACCCGCTCGGAGCGGAACACCGCCGAGATCGTGCGGTCGATGGAGCGCACCGGGCTCCCGGTCCTGGGCACGCTGCCGCACGACGGCGACCTCGTGGCGCCGTCGCGGCACCTCGGGCTGGTGCCGGTCGCCGAGCGTGACGAGTCGGTGCGGATGATCGAGAGGCTCGGCGAGCAGGTCGCGCAGCACCTCGACCTCGAAGCGCTGCTCGCGATCGCCCGCGGCGCCCCCGACCTCGACGCCGTGCCGTGGACTCCCGAGATCACCACCCCGGGCGCGAGCCGCCCCGTCGTGGCGATGGCCGGCGGCCGCGCGTTCACCTTCCGCTACGCCGAGACCGAGGAGCTGCTCGCGGCGGCGGGCTGCCGGGTCGTCACGTTCGACCCGCTGACCGACCGCGCGCTCCCTGCCGGCACGCGCGGGATCTACCTCGGCGGCGGGTTCCCCGAGATGTACGCCGCCGAGCTCGCCGCGAACACCAGCCTGCTCGCCGACCTGCGCTCCGCCGTGACGTCGGGGGTGCCGACGGTCGCCGAGTGCGCGGGCCTGCTCTACCTGGCCGAGTCGCTCGACGGCGTGCCGATGGCCGGCGCGATCCCGGCCGTCGCCGCGATGTCGGAACGGCTGACGTTGCGCTACCCGGTCGTCACCGCGACCGCCGACTCGCTGCTGGTGCGGGCGGGGGAGCAGGTGACGGCCCACGAGTTCCACCGCACCCGGACCACGCCGGACCAGGAGTTCACCAGCGCGACCCTGCACGCGTCCTACCTGCACACCCACTGGGCCGGCCACCCGCACCTCGCGCAGCGGTTCGCGGACGCGGTCCACGCGGCCGACGAGCCTGTCGATCCGCTGCGCCACCACGGTGACCGCGAGGTCGGCGCCGGGCTGCTCGACTTCGCCGTGAACGTGTACGACGGAGCGCGGCCGGCGTGGCTCGACCGCGCGCTGCACGCCGCGGTGGAGGACGTCGCGGCGTACCCCGACGCGCGGCCGGCCGTGCGGGCGCTCGCGGCCCGCTACGGTCTCCCGGAGCAGCACGTCCTCCCGACCGCGGGGGCCGCCGAGGCGTTCACGCTGGTCGCGCGGCTCCGCCCGTGGCAGCGGCCGGTCGTCGTGCACCCGCAGTTCACCGAGCCGCAGGTCGCGCTGGAGGCCGCTGGTCGCAAGGTCGCCGAGGTGGTGTGCCGCGCCGAGGACGGCTTCGCGCTCGACCCCGACGCGGTGCCGGCCGACGCCGACCTCGTGATCGTCGGGAACCCCACCAACCCGACCGGTGTGCTGCACCCGGCGGAGCTGGTCGCGCGGCTGCGCCGACCGGGCCGCGTGCTCGTGGTCGACGAGGCGTTCATGGACGCGGTGCCCGGCGAGACCGAGTCGCTGCTGCCGCACCGGCTCGAGGGCGTCCTGGTCACCCGGAGCCTGACCAAGCACTGGTCGATCCCCGGCATCCGGGCCGGCTGCGTCGCCGGCGACCCGGAGCTGGTCCGCGAGCTCGCGCTGGTCCAGACGCCGTGGTCGGTCTCGGGTCCGGCCGTCGCGGCGATGGTGGCGACGTCCACCCCGGTCGCCGCGGAGGAGGCGCTCCGCCGGGCCGCCGAGATCGGCGAATGGCGCGCACACCTCGAGGCCGGCCTGCGCGACCGCGGCATCGAGCACGTCGCCTCGACCGCCCCGTTCGTCCTCGCCCGCCTGGGCTCCGGTGTGCGCGAATCCCTGCGTGCGCAGGGGATCGCCGTGCGCCGGGCCGACACGTTCCCCGGCCTCACCGACTCCTGGGCGCGGATCGCCGTCCGCCCTCCCCGCCTCACCGACCGGCTCCTCGCCGCCCTCACCTGACAGGAACCGCCATGCCGTACGTCTCCGCACCCTCCGATGTCGCCCGCGGCCACGCCGCCAAGCGGCTGGCCGCACTCGCCACGCCCCCGGGTGCTCTCGGCCGCCTCGGCGAGCTCGGCGTCTGGGTCGCCGCCTGCCAGGGGCAGGTCCCTCCGGAGCCCGTCGACGCCGTGCGCCTGGTGATCTTCGCCGGCGACCACGGCGTCGCGCAGCACGGCGTCTCGGCGTTCCCGCCCGCGATCACCGGCGCGATGGTGCGCACGTTCCTGGCCGGCAAGGCCGGTGTCAACGCGCTGGCGGACGCGCACGGCGTCGCCGTGCGGGTGCTCGACCTCGGCGTCGACGAGGACTTCGACGACCTCGACGCGGACACGCGCGCCGCGCTGACGGCGTACAAGATCCGCCGCTCCAGCGGAGCCATCCACCTCGAGGACGCCCTCACCCGCGCGCAGGCCGAGGCGGCGCTGGCGGCCGGCGCGGCCGTGGCCCGCGAGGAGATCCTGGCCGGCGCGCAGCTGCTGCTGAGCGGCGACATGGGCATCGGCAACACGACCCCCGCTGCTGCGCTGATCGCCGCCGGGCTGGGCCTTCCCGCCAGCGAGGTCGTCGGGCGCGGCACCGGCATCGACGACGAGGCGCTGCGTTTCAAGGCCCACGTCATCGACGACGCACTCGTGCGCGCGGGCGAGCGGGCCGAGGACCCCGTCGAGACCCTGGCCGCGCTCGGCAGCGCCGACCTCGCGGCCACCACCGGCTACCTGCTCGCGGCGGCGCAGGACGGCGTGCCCGTGCTGCTCGACGGGTTGATGAGCGTGGCCTGCGCGTTCACCGCCGACCGGATCGAGCCCGGCGCCGCGGCGTGGTTCGCCGCGGGGCACCGCTCGACCGAGCCGGCCCAGTCCCTGGCGCTGGCGAAGATGGGCCTCGAGCCGCTGCTCGACCTCGGCATGCGGCTGGGTGAGGGCACCGGTGCGGTCGCGGCCGTCCCGGTCGTCCGCAGCGCCACCGCCCTCCTGCGCGACGTGGCGCTGCTGTCCGAGCTCGGGACGTGAACCCGCGCGCCGCCGGCCTGCTGATCGGGTACGCCGCGGACCGGCTGCTCGGCGACCCGCAGCGGTGGCACCCGGTCGCCGGCTTCGGGGCGCTGGCCACCCGGCTCGAACGGATCTCGTACGGCGACTCCCGCGGCCGAGGCGTCCTGCACGAGGCCGTGCTCGTCGGCGGAGCGGTCGGGCTCGGCCTGGCCGTCGACCGGGTCCCCGTTGCCCGGACGGCCCTGGTGGCCGCGACGACGTGGGTCGTCCTCGGCGGCCGCTCGCTGGAGCGGGAGGCCGACGCCGTGCACGCGCTGCTGGCGGCGGGGGACCTGCCGGGTGCGCGGGTCCGCGTACGCCGACTCGTCGGTCGGGACACCGAGCACCTCGACGCCTCGGAGATCTCGCGCGCGGTCGTCGAGTCCGTCGCCGAGAACACCTCCGACGCGGTCGTCGCGCCGCTGGTCTGGGGCGGTCTCCTGGGGCCGGTCGGCCTGCTCGGCTACCGCGCCGCCAACACCCTCGACGCGATGGTGGGTCACCGCAACTCGCGCTACGAGCGCTTCGGCTGGGCCGCGGCCCGACTCGACGACGTGGTGAACCTGCCCGGCTCCCGGCTCTCGGGCCTTCTCGTGCTGGTGGGCGATCCGGCCCGCGCGCCCCACGCCTGGCGGGCCTGGCGGCGTGACGCCGCTGCGCACCCGAGCCCCAACGGCGGCGTGGTCGAGGCGGCGTTCGCAGGCGCGCTCGGGATCCGGCTCGGCGGCACGAACCGCTACTACGGCGACCGCACCGAGCACCGCGCGGTCCTCGGTGACGGGCGGCCCACGGAGCCCGGCGACATCCCGGCCGCGAACCGGCTCGCGCGCCGCGTCGGGATCGGTGCCGCCCTCGTTAGTGCGTGGATCGCGAGGCGCCGATGACCGACCACCTGGTCCTCGTCGGGATGTCGGTCAGCGACGTGGACGCGCGCGACGAGCTGCGGGCGGAAGCCGAGAATCGTCAAGCCACGTTGGCCTTCCTGCAGATGGGCGACCCGTCGCTGTCGGCCGAGCTGACGCGGCTCGCCGACGCCGGCGCCACCACGATCACCCTCGTCGGCATCGACAGGGGGCCCATCGCGCCGGGCCACTCGTGGCTGCGCAGGATCGCCGCCCACTGGTGGCGGGAGCGGGCCGGCGCCCGTCCCGACGTCCTCGTCACCACCGACCTCGGGGTCGCCGTCCCGATCACCGGGGCCGAGCCGGGACTGACCTCGGCCGCCTGGGCGGACGTCTCCGGGCACCGGCACCAGGTCATGCTCTGCCGGGGTCCGCGGTGCACGGCGATGGGAGCGGTCGACGGCCTGCGCGCGATGGTGCTGGCGATCATCGAGCACGAGCTGACCGACGACGACGTGCTCCTCGTGCACACCGGGTGCCAGTTCCCGTGCAACCAGGCGCCGGTCGTCAGCGTCCAGCCCGACGACGTCTGGTACGGCGGCGTGGATGCGACCGTGGCCGCCGAGATCGTGGCCGAGCACCTCGTCGCCGGCCGGGTCGTGGACAGTCATCAACTCCCGAGAAATAAGGGCCCTGAGACCTGCTAGCCTGCTCCCACGGACGTGAGGAAGCCGGTGGGATTCCGGCACAGTCGCGCTACTGTGACATCGCTCGAGAGGGCGGTGGAGTCAGACCCAAGTGTCCGTTACATCCCATTGACCGGGGGCGCATCCACCCCCTGAGGAGGACACATGTCTCAGTCCATTTCGGCGCCGTCGACCGGCGCCGTTGTTGTTTCCACGATCCCGCTCCGCGAGCTGGCGCCGTGGGCGCTGTTCTTCGGCCTGCTGGGCACGCTGGTCCTCTTCTTCGTGAGCGCCGACCAGGGCGCCGTCTCGATCCCGGCCGGTACCGCGATCCACGAGTGGGTCCACGACGGGCGTCACCTCCTCGGCTACCCCTGCCACTGACGCCATCCCTCGCCAACCGCTGTCTCCCTATGGAGACAGCGCGACTCGTCGTCCCCACTCGAACGGAACAACTCCATGAACGCACGCGCCTTTCTCGTCCGTGGCCTGATCGCCGGCCTGATCGCCGGCCTGGCCACCTTCTTCGTCGCCCACCAGGTCGGTGAGCCGCACGTCGACACCGCCATCGCCCTCGAAGAGGCGGGCGAGCCCGCCGCCGTCGTCGAGGAGCACACGCACTCGCACGACGACGGCGAGGAGGCCCACACCCACTCGCACGGCGAGGACGCCGAGGTCTCCCGCAGCACCCAGCGGACCTGGGGCCTGCTCACCGGCAGCCTCGCTGTCGGCCTCGCGCTCGGCGGGCTCGTCGCGCTGGTCTCGGCGGGACTGGTCGGTCGGATCGGCCGGTTCCTGCCGGGGCAGACGGTCGCCCTGGTCTCGCTGCTCGGCTTCGTGTCCTTCGCCCTCGTCCCGTTCCTGAAGTACCCCTCGACCCCGCCGGCGGTCGGCAGCGGCGACACCATCGGTGACCGGACCGCGCTCTACTTCGGCTTCGTCGCCGTGTCCCTCATCGCGGCCGTGGCGGCGACGTACGTCGCGCTCCGGCTGCGCGACCGGATCGGCACGTACGGCGGCACCGTGGTCGGCGTCGCGGGCTACCTCGTCGTGATGGTGGTCGCCGGCCAGGTGTTCGGCACCGTCAACGAGATCGGTGACTTCCCGGCCGACGTGCTCTGGTACTTCCGGCGCGCCTCGCTGATCACGCTCGCCACCATGTGGGGCGTGCTGGGCGTCGTCCTCACCGGGCTGGTCGCGCACCTGTATCGCCAGGACACCGCGGAGGCCGAGCGCCGGGCACTGGCCGCCAGCCTCTGACGGGGCGAAGCGGCGACACGACCCCGATGCCCAGCGCACGCGCCGCGGCCAGGACCGTCAGGCGCGCTCCGTCACCCAGGCGACCGCCTCGTCGACGGTGCTCACCGTGGCGACGCCCTCGGGGCCGGCAGGCCGCCGGACGACGACGACCGGCACCCCGAGGTAGGCGGCGGCCTGCATCTTCGGCCAGGTGAAGGTGCCGCCGGAGTCCTTGGTGACGAGCACGTCGCTGCCGTGCTCGCGCATCAGCGCCTCCTCGCCGTCGAGCGTGTAGGGGCCGCGGCTCGTGACCAGCCGCCACGCGGACGGCAGCGCTAGGTCCGGTACGTCGACCACGCGCGCCAGCGCCGGCCGGTCGGCGAGTGCCGGAACGAACCGGGCCAGCTCCTGGCGACCGACCGTGAGGAACGGCCGCGCGCCCAGCGACGCTGCCAGGGCGGCGGCGTCCTCGTGGGTGTCGACGTAGCGCCAGGCCGGGTCGGGCGCCCACCCGGGACGCTCCAGCCGGAGCAACGGGACGCCGTCGAGCCCGCAGGCCGCGGCGGCGTTGGCGGTCATGCCGAGGGCGAACGGGTGCGTCGCGTCGACGACCGCGTTGAAGTCGGCGAGGGCCGCGCGGAGACCGTCGACGCCGCCGAAGCCGCCGATGCGGACCGGGCCGACGGGCAGCCGTGGCCGGGCCACGCGGCCGGCCAGCGAGCTGGTCACGTCGACGCCGTCGTCGACCAGCCGGGCCGCGAGATCACGGGCCTCGCTGGTGCCGCCGAGCAGGAGCAGCCTCATGCCGGCGCCCGGAGCAGGTACACGTCCATCACCCAGCCGGCCGTCTCCTTGGCGGTCGCCCGGGCCGCCTCGATCGCACCGAGCACGTCGCCGACGCGACCTGCGACGAGCACCTCGTCGACCGTGCCGAGGTTCGCGCCCCACCAGATCGACCAGTCGTCGAGCCCGTCGAGGTCGAGCCGCGCGCCGAGCATCACGCAGAGGTTGGTCTGCCCGGCGGCGATGTCGTCGCGCAGCCGCCGCGCGGTGGTGACGTGCACCGCCATGCCGACGCCGTGCAGCACGATCCGGTGCCGGGCGGCCAGCAGCTGCGGCGCGCTGATGCCCGGAAGCACGTCGTAGTCGACCCCCAGCCGCTCGACGATGCGGATCGTCGAGTCGTACAGCGACGGGTCGCCCCACACGAGGAACGCCGCCGTACCCCCACGCTCGCGCAGCACCGTCTCGTACGCCGCCACCCGCGCCTCGTGCCAGTCCGCGACCGCGCGCTGGTAGGCGGCATCCTCGTTGGTCGATCCTGTCGAGACCCGGTCGCGCTCCGGGTCGGGGACCGCGACCACCTCGAGGCCGTACGCGTCCGCGATCGTCCGCCGGGCGGCGAGCAGGTCGTCGTCGGCGGACTTGGCCGCGGCGATCACGTAGTCGCAGGTGCGCAGCGCCTCGGCCACCTCGGCGGTGACGTGGTGGGCGCCCATGCCGACGCCGAGGACGCGGACCCTCACGCCTCGACGCCGTCCTCCAGGTCGCCCTCGACCTCGAGGTAGACCTGCTGCATCGCGGCCAGGGTGTCGGCGTCCGGCTCGGCCCACAGCCCGCGGTCCGCTGCCTCGTGCAGCCGCTCGACGATGCCGCGCAGGGCCCACGGGTTGGAGGTCCGCAGGAACTGCTGGTTGGTCTCGTCGAGGACGTACTCCTGGGCGAGCTTCTCGTACATCCAGTCGTGCACGACCCCGGCGGTCGCGTCGAAGCCGAACAGGTAGTCGACGGTCGCGGCCAGCTCGAACGCGCCCTTGTACCCGTGCCGCTGCATCGCCGAGATCCAGCGCGGGTTGACCACGCGGGCGCGGAAGACACGGGCGGTCTCCTCCGACAGCGTGCGGGTGCGGATCGCGTCCGGGGACGTGGAGTCGCCGACGTACGCCTTCGGGTCCGAGCCGGTCAGCGCGCGGACCGTCGCGATCATGCCGCCGTGGTACTGGAAGTAGTCGTCGGAGTCGGCGATGTCGTGCTCGGCCGAGTCGACGTTCTTCGCGGCCACCTTGATCCGGCGATAGTTGCTGCGCATGTCGTCGGCGGCCGGTACGCCGTCGAGGCCGCGGCCGTAGGCGAACCCGCCCCAGGCGGTGTAGACCTCGGCGAGGTCCGCGTCGTCGCGCCAGGTCCCCGACTCGATGACCTGGAGGATGCCCGCGCCGTACGAGCCCGGCTTGGAGCCGAAGATCCGGGTCGAGGCGCGGCGGGCGTCGCCGTGCTCGGCGAGGTCGGCGAGGTAGCTCGCGCGGACGTAGTTCACGTCCTCCGGCTCGTCGAGCTCGGCCACCATCTTCACGGCGTCGTCGAGCATCGCGACCACGTGCGGGAACGCATCGCGGAAGAAGCCGGAGATGCGGACCGTGACGTCGATGCGCGGACGGCCGAGCTCCTCCAGCGAGATCACGGTCAGCCTGCTGACCCGGCGGGACTCGGCGTCCCACTCCGGGCGGACGCCGAGCAGCGCGAGCACCTCGGCGACGTCGTCGCCCGACGTGCGCATCGCGGACGTGCCCCACACCGACAGGCCCACGGAGGTCGGGTAGTCGCCGGTCTCGGCGAGGTACTTGGCGACCAGCGAGTCGGCCATCCGCTGACCGGTCTCCCAGGCGAGCCGGGACGGTACGGCGCGGGGGTCGACGGTGTAGAAGTTGCGCCCGGTCGGCAGCACGTTGACCAGGCCGCGCAGTGGCGAGCCCGACGGGCCCGCGGGCACGTAGCCGCCGTCGAGCGCGTGCAGGACGGCGTCGAGCTCGTCGGTGGTGCGGGCCAGCCGGGGCACGACCTGGGTCGCGGCGAACGCCAGGACGCGGCGGACGTCCTCGTCGTCGTGGAGGTCGGCGACGAGCGCCGGGTCCCAGTCGGCCTTCTCCATCGCTTCGACGAGGCCACGGGCCTGGGCCTCGACCACGTCGGTCTCGGCCGAGGTGGCTCCCTCGGTCAGGCCGAGTGCCGCGCGCAGCCCGGGCACGGCGTTGCCGACGCCGCCCCACACCTGCGCGGCGCGCAGGATCGAGAGCACCAGGTTCACCCGCGCCTCGCCGGCGGGCGCGGCACCGAGGACGTGCAGCCCGTCGCGGATCTGGGCGTCCTTGATCTCGCAGAGCCAGCCGTCGACGTGCAGCAGGAAGTCGTCGAACTCCTCGTCCTCGGGTCGTTCCTCCAGGCCGAGGTCGCGGTGCAGCTGGGCCGCGTGCATGAGCTGCCAGATCTCGCCGCGGATCGCCGGCAGCTTGGCCGGGTCCATCGCCGAGATCTTGTCGTACTCCTCCAGCAGGCCCTCCAGCCGCGCGATGTCGCCGTACGACTCCGCGCGCGCCATCGGCGGCACCAGGTGGTCGACGATCGTGGCGTGCGCGCGGCGCTTCGCCTGCGCGCCCTCGCCCGGGTCGTTGACCAGGAACGGGTAGATCAGCGGCATGCTGCCGATCGCGGCGTCCGGGCCGCAGGACGCCGACAGCGCGGCGTTCTTGCCAGGCAGCCACTCCATCGAGCCGTGCTTGCCGAGGTGGACGACGGCGTCCGCCTCGAAGCCGTGCTCGAGCCAGCGGTAGGCGCCGAGGTAGTGATGGCTCGGCGGCAGGTCCGGGTCGTGGTAGATCGCGACCGGGTTCTCACCGAAGCCGCGGGGCGGCTGGATGAGGATGACGACGTTGCCCGCGCGGAGCGTGGCGAGCACCAGCTCGCCCTGGTCGTTGACGAACAGCGAGCCCGGGGAGGCGCCCCACTTCTCGGCCATCGCCTCCCGCAGGTCGGCGGGGAGGTCGGCGGTCCAGGCGTCGTACTCCGCCTTGGTGATGCGGACGTGCGCGTCGGTCAGCTGCGCCGACGTCAGCCACTCCTCGTCCTGGCCGCCGGCCGCGATCAGCGTGTGGATCAGCGCGTCGCCAGCGGCGGTGTCGTCGAGGTCGAGGAACGGCAGGTCGCCGACGTCGTAGCCCGCCTCGCGCAACCGGCGCAGCATCCGGATCGCCGAGACCGGGGTGTCGAGACCGACCGCGTTGCCGATCCGCGCGTGCTTGGTGGGGTACGCCGACAGCACCAGCGCCAGCCGCTTCTCGGCGTTCGGGATGTGCCGCAGACGGGCGTGGTTGACAGCGATCCGCGCCACGCGCGAGCAGCGCTCGGGGTCGGCGACGTACTGGGGGAGGCCCTCGTCGTCGATCTCCTTGAACGAGAACGGCGCCGTGCTGATCCGCCCGTCGAACTCGGGGATCGCGACCTGGCTGGCGTAGTCGAGGGGGCTGACCCCGTCGTCGGACTCCTCCCAGTCGGCGCGGCTGCTCGTGAGGCACAGCCCTTGCAGGACCGGGATGTCGAGCGCGGCCATCCGCTGGACGTCCCACGCCTCGTCGTCGCCACCGGCGCTGGCGCCGGCCGGCACCGAGCCGCCTGCGGCCAGTACGGTGACGACCAGGGCGTCGAGCGTGGCGAGAGCGGCGTACAGCTCGTCGGGCGCGGAGCGCAGCGAGCCCGCGAAGATCGGGACTCCTGTCGCCTGGCCGGTCGCGTCGATCGCGTCGCAGAGCGCGTGGGCGAAGGCGTTGTTGCCGCTGATCTCGTGAGCCCGGTAGTAGAGCACCCCGACGCGGACATCGGTGGTCGAGGAAGGCGCGCTGGCGCCTGTCTCGAGACCACCTTCGCGCTGTGAGAACCCCCAGACGGGCACGACCGACGGTGCCTCGAACCCCTCGCCGGTGAGCAGCACCGTGTCGGAGAGGAACGCGTGCAGCTGGCCGAGGTTCGCCGGCCCGCCCTCGGCGAGGTAGCGGTGGGCCTCGGCGGCGACGCCGATCGGCACCGTCGACAGCTCCATGAGCTCGGCGCTCGGCTGGGTCTCCCCGCCGAGCACCACGACCGGGCGGTCGCCGGCGAAGATCGCCGTACGCCACGGGTCGAGGTCGTGCGGCGACCCGAGCAGGCGGACGACGACGAGGTCGACGTCGTCGAGCGCCGGGATCGAGCGGGCGGGGTTCGCCCAGACCCAGTCGGCGCCGCTGGCGCGGGCGGACAGCAGGTCGGTGTCGGACGTGGACAGCAGTGCGATGCGCGCAGACGACGCGGCCATGGCCGGGTTTCCTCCTCCGGGGTTCTCGCCCCGTCAATCGGTCGGACTCACCCGTGAGCAGTGTCTGGCTGGTCGGAAGACATCACAGTGGCGGAACCGCCCCGGAATCGCACCGGGTTCCTGGTCCACAGGCAGGGCTGAGCCTACGGGACGGCGATGCGACCTTCGAGGGCGAGTCCGAGCTCGGCGACGAGGCCGTCGACGACCGGGTCCGGGTCGGTGCCCTCGAGCCGGCTCGCGTAGACGGTGCGCGCCGGGCCGTCGGCGAGCGTGCGTACGGCGACGCCGGGCGGCAGCGCGGCCACCAGCAGGCCCGGCACGAGCGCGACCGCGTGCCCCGCCGCGACCAGGGCGACCTTGCCCATCAGGTCGCCGGCCTCGAGGTCGACCCGCGGGGTGAAGCCGACCGCGGCCGCGGCCCGTTGGAGCACGGCCGCCGAGCCGGCGTTGTCCTCGACCCACGTCTCGTCCCGCAGCGCGGCGAGCTCCAGCGGGCCCTCGTCGGCTGCGAGCGGATGGTCGGCCGCCACGATCACCGACATCGGGTCGCGCAGCAGCGCGGTCCGGGTGATGCCTGCGCGCACCGACAGCCCGGGCGGGTAGTCGCTGATCACCGCGAGGTCGAGCAGTCCGGCCTCGAGCCGGTCCTCCAGCTCGGCCGACGAAGCGGAGCGCAAGGTCAGCTGCACGTCGGGGTGCGTGGCGCGGAGCGCGCGGAACGCCTGGGGGAGCAGCCACCCGGAGGCCGAGGGGATCGCCCCGATCGAGAGCCGGCGCCGGTCGCGCGCGTCGGTCGCCGCGCGCCTGGCCTGGGCCTCCGCGTGGACCATCGTCTGCGCGTGCCGGAGCACCTCGCGCCCGGCTGCGGTCGGCCGCACGCCGCGGGGCCGGCGCTCGAGGAGCTCGACCCCGAGGTCGCGCTCCAGCCCGGCCAGCTGCCGCGAGACCGCGGACTGGCTGTAGCCGAGCGCGGCACCGGCGGCCGAGAACGAGCCGAGCCGGCAGACCTCGACGTACGTCTGCCAGGCCGCGATCGTCGCCATGGTCGAAGTATGCACGTTCCGCATAGGTGACCGGCAAGACTTGCGCTTGTCGCACATCGCCGCCCCACCTACGGTCGCCGCATGACCAACGCAACGGTGGCCGTCGTCGGACTCGGCCGGATGGGGGCCGCCCTCCGGGACCGGCTCGTCGAGCAGGGCTTCGACACGGTCGGCTGGACCCGGTCCGCGGCGGGCGCCTCGCTCGCCGACACCGTGCGCGGCCGCGACGTGGTCGTGCTCGCGGTGTTCGACGCGGAGGCCTGCCGCGACGTGCTCGCCGAGATCGCCGACGTCGGGGTCGTCGTGAACACCGCGACCGTCGGACCGGAGGAGGCCACCGAGCTGGCGGCGAAGGCGAACGCCCCGTACGTGCACGCCCCCGTCCTGGGCTCCGTCGGCGCGGTCGCCGCCGGCACCCTCACGGTGATCGCGGGCGGTGACCTCGACGCCCCGGGAGTCGCGGCCGTGCTGGGCGGCATCTCGGCACGCGTCGTCACCGCGCCCGGCGTCGCCGAGGCCGCGGCGATGAAGCTGGTCGGCGCCGCCGCCCTGGCGAGCGCCCTCGACGGGATCCGCACCGCCTGGTCCGCCGCCCGCGCCCTGGGCGTGCCCGACGCCGACGCCGTCGAGGTCCTCTCGCACACGGCGTTCGGCGGGCTGGTCGCGGCCAAGCGGGGACAGCTCCTCGGCGATGCTCGAGAAGGGGAGGTGCCGGGCCGCGCCGACTTCGCGGTCGGTGCGCTCGCCAAGGACCTGGGGCTGATCCGCGCCGCGGCCACGGGTACGCCGCCCACGCTCGCGGCGGTGCTCGAGCGGGCGCCCGCCGGGTCCGACGAGGACGTCGCGGTGCTGGCGCTGCCGGGGACCGGCGTGACCGCGCCGCTCGAGGACTACGCGCGCGGCCACGCGACGCGCGACCCGGCGTACTTCCGCCGCGCGTTCCTGCCCACCGCGCACATCGAGGGCATCCGCGACGGGGCGTTCGCCTCGTGGAGCCTGGACGAGTTCACCGCGCTGTTCGACGGCCGGCCCGACCCGCGGGAGCCGGAGTTCTCGCGGACCATCGACGAGGTCCGCGTCGACGGGTCGGTCGCCACCGCGACGATGTCGCTGGACCACGGCGAGAACCGGTTCACCGACATGTTCGTGCTGGTGCGCACCGCCGACGGCTGGCGGATCGCGAACAAGGTCTACCACCGGCACTGAGGCGCCGGCGGGGCCCACCCCGCCCGGGGTGATGTGGCGCCACCCGCGGCGCGCGCAGCATGGCGTGATGAGCACTGACCCGTTCGACGGCCGGCCCGGGGGGTTCGAGTACTCCGCCAAGGGCGCCTTCACCGACTTCACGACGATGTTCGCGGGCGTGCTGATGCTGATCAGCGCGTCCTTCGAGATCCTGCAGGGGCTGTCCGCGATCGCCAACGACGACCTCTACGCCGCCGGGAGCGACTACCTCTACCGGTTCGACATGACCGTGTGGGGCTGGGTCCACCTGGTCGTCGGCGTGCTGACGGCCGTCGTCGCCGTCGGGATCCTGGCCGGCCGGTCGTGGGCGTGGCTCTGCGGCATCATCGTCGTCAGCCTCGCGATGCTCACCAACTTCGCCGCGCTCCCGAACTACCCGCTGTGGGCCCTGATCGTCATCGCGTCCAACGCGCTGATCATCTGGGCGCTCTGCCTGCAGATCGCGCACCGCCGGCCCTGACCAGCGGGTTCTA
This sequence comes from Nocardioides sp. SR21, assembly GCF_022761125.1. Lineage (GTDB taxonomy): Bacteria > Actinomycetota > Actinomycetes > Propionibacteriales > Nocardioidaceae > Nocardioides. The sequence goes on from NZ_JAKWJR010000004.1 coordinate 63,581, forward strand.
CCCCGGCCGGGGTGGTGCGGACCTACCCGGACCGTCCCGAGGATGAGCCCACGCTGCCGTAGGAACGGCAGCCCCCGATGTCGGCGCGAGCGCCGACTGACAACGCTTGGAGGCGCAACGTGATCACTGCATGGGAGTTCGGCAACGGGGACGTGTTCCTGTCCATGCTCTGGTTCTTCCTGTTCTTCATCTGGATCTGGCTGCTCATCGCGGTCTTCAGCGACATCTTCCGCAGCGACGACCTGTCCGGCTGGGGCAAGGGCCTCTGGACGGTCTTCGTGATCGTGCTGCCGTACCTCGGTGTGTTCGTGTACCTCATCGCCCGCGGCAAGAAGATGGGTGAGCACGCGGTGCGCGATGCACAGGCGAGGGACGACCAGATGCGTGCGTACGTCCAGAACGTGACCGGTTCGTCGACGAGCACGGCCGAGGAGATCGAGAAGCTCCACGGGCTGCAGCAGAGCGGCGCGATCAGCGCCGAGGAGTTCGCTGCGGCGAAGGCCAAGCTGCTCGCCTGAGCGGCGTACGCCTGGGACAGGAGCAACGAGGGACGGGGGCGGGCATGGCTGACGACGACGCCGGAGTACGACGCGCTGTCGGCCTGCCCGCACCGGACCTCGACCTGGTCGAGTACGTCGTGATCACCCTGGGCGGTCTCTCGGGGGCCGTCACGGTGGCCCGCGCGCTCAAGGAGCTGGTCGAGGCGTCCCGGCTCCGGATCCTCGACCTGGTCGCCGTGGTGACCGACGCCGAGGGCCACTACACCTCGATCGAGCCGGAGTCCGTGCCCGGTCTCGCGGCGCTGCACGGCGTGGACGGCGAGGTGGGCGGCCTGCTGAGCGAGGACGACATCGCCCTCGCGTGCGGTGCCCTCAAGCCGTCGACCTCGGCCCTGATCCTCGTCGTCGAGGACCGCTGGGCCCAGCTGCTGTCCGACGCCGCTCGGGAGGGCGGCGGCCGGATCGTCGGGGGCGAACGGATCCCGCGGCACCGGATCGCGCAATCTCTGCGCGCGGCTGGGTACCGGACGGCAGACGTGTACCAGGAAGGGGTCTGACATGGAGCGGGTCGCGGCCTCTCGAGCCCAGCTGCTGGGCGTGCTGCGCCGTCGTCCCGTGGTGGACGTGACGGCCGACCAGTTCATGCCCGAGATCGACGTACGGCGTACGAACCAGGTCCGCGAGCTGCTGACGCTCGTCGACCGGGGGCTGCTCTCCGAGGAGGAGTTCGAGCAGCAGCAGCGCCGGCTGCACGGCAGCTAGGGCACTAGCCGATCGCGCTCCTGGGCAGCAGCCGCAGCTGTCGGGCCGCCTCGACGGCCTCGGCCCGGGAGTTCACGCCGAGCTTGCGGTAGATCACCCGCAGGTGGAACTTCAGCGTGTTCTGCGAGACGAACAGCTCGGCCGCGATCTCTCGCAGCGACAGCCGGCTGGGCAGCAGCCGCAGCACGTCCCGCTCCCGGTCGGTGAGGTCCTCGACCAGGCCGGTCCGGGGCGCCTGCACCTCCCACGAGGAGACCAGCAGCCGCCGGAGCCGGTCCATCCAGCCGTCCGGCACCGCCCACGCGGCGAGCTCGATCAGCTCGAGGACCGCGGCGCCCTCCGACGCCACCGACTGGAGCATGCCGTGCTCGGCGGCGAGCTCGACCGCGACCGCGACCGACTTGGCGGCGTCCTCGCGGCTCACCTCGGCGACCGCCTGGGCGAGCACCAGGTCGTGGAGGACGTGGTGGCGTACGCAGCGGGGGAGGGCACGGGCGAGCACCTCGACGGCGTCGGCGTTGCGGCCGTGCGCGATCTCGACCTTCGCCAGGCACCACGGCCCCCAGAACGGGTCGTCGACCCGGCCGGCCCACTGCCCGGCGGCGTCGAGGTCGTCGGTGGCGAGGCTCAGCAGCATGCCGGCCCGGGCCAGCCGTCCGGTGAGGCGCGACGGGCCGGGCTCGGGGCCGCCGTACTGCTCCTCGTGGGTGACCGTCGCCGCGGCGAACGCCGCCTGCGCCTCGGCCCGGCGCCCGTCGCCGAGCCGCATCTCGACCAGCTCGAGCTGGGCGAGGAGCGGGACGAACGAGAAGGGGTGGTTCTGCTGGGCTGCGAGGTGCGCCAGGCTCTCCTCGGCGCGCCGGTGGTCCCCGACCTCACGGGCGACGATCGCGTCAGCGAGGGCGAGCTCGGTGCGCAGCGTGGCGAGCGCGGCCGAGTCCGCGAGGTGGCGTACGCCGGCCGCCGACCGCAGCTCGTCGAGCGGGTGGCCGCTGAGGGCCAGGCCGAGCGCGCGCGTGCCCTCGAACGCCATCCGCCGGCCGGGGTCGTTGCTCACCGCGATCCGCGCCTCGCCGACCTGGTGCCCGGCGTCGTTCCAGCCCTCGTCGAGCGCGAGGCCGTGTGCCACGAGACTCCAGCCGGCCCGCCCGATCGGGTCCTGCCAGACCCGGTCGCCGAGCCCCTGCAACCCCTGCCGGGCCAGCGCCTCGCACCCGGGCCAGTCGCCGGCGAGGAAGCGCTCCGCCGCCGCCAGGATCAGCAGCCGCGGCCCGTCCATCGCCGACTGGGCGGCCGCGAGCGCGTCGAGGAACCCGGCCCGTTCGACGAACAGCCGACACCACGCGTACAGCACCAGGGACTCGGGATCGGCGCTGCTGACCTCCGCGGGGACGGCGTCGAGCACCCGGGCGATGGTGCCGGACCGGCCGCTCTCGGACAGGTCGATGGCGATCTCGGACAGCAGCCGCAGCGCGGCCCGGGCGTCACCCGCCGCGAGCCAGTGCTCCACCGCGGTCGGCCCGTCGCCCATGCTCTCGAACCACCGCGCCGCGCGGGTGTGCTGCTCGCGCAGCGTCTCGGGGGACCGGCGCTCGAGCTCGGCGAGCAGCATGTCGCGGACCAGGCCGTGCACCTCGAACCAGCCGCCCGCGTCGAGGCTGGTCACGAACAGCCCGCGCGCCCGCGCCTCCTCGAGCAGGTCACCGGCGTCCTGCCGGGCGGTCAGCGCCTCGGCGAGGCCGTAGTTCACGCGGTCGACGACCGCGATCGCGAGCAGCAGGCTGATCAGCTCGCGGCGCTCGGTCCGCAGCACCTCGCGCCAGACGTACTCGTCGACCAGCCGGTCGGACGCGCTCGTGGGGGCCGCCTCGGCCACCGCGAGCTGCCGGCCGCGCCGCGACCGGATCGAGAGCGCGGTCAGCTGCAGGGCCGCTGCCCAGCCACCGGCCCGGGCGGCGAGCCCCGGCAGCATCTCGGTGGGCGCGTCCGGGCAGAGCCGCGTCAGCATCGCCGTGGCCTCGTCGTCCTGGAAGCGCAACAGGTCGAACTCGACATCGGCCAGGACCCCCGCGGCGCGCAGCCGCTCGACCCGCAGCGGCAGCCGACGACGGCTCAGCAGCAGCACGTGGAGCCAGTCGGGCTTGTGCTCCACGAACGACGCGAGCGCGGCCTGGCTGTCCGGCTCGCCGTCGAGGAGGTGCACGTCGTCGACCACCAGGACGCTCGGCGTCGCGTCGACCTGCTCCAGGTCGTCGGCCAGCGCCCGCCCGATCTCGTCGAGCCCGGTGGCACCGATCACCGTGCCGATGCCGGGGGCGAGGGGTTCGAGGGCCGCCGTCAAGGCGGTCCAGAACTGCGCCGGGTCGCCGTCGGCCTCGTCGAGGGCGAGCCAGGCGCTGGGCCGGCGACCGCGGCGTACCCAGTCCGAGGCCAGGGCGGTCTTGCCCGCACCGGCCGGGGCGACGACCGCGGTCACGGCGTACCCGGACAGGTCGTCGAGCAGCTCGACCAGCCGCTCGCGCGGGACGAAGTGGTCGGGGACGGTCGGCACCCGGAACTTCGAGCGGAAGAACGGCGAGGCGACGCGCGCACCGGGAGACCCCGAGGGTGCCCGCCCAGCCTTCCGCATGACGAGAACGTAGAGCGGCGTGCGAACGGCTGTCGTCACCCGGATCGGGTGACGACAGCCGTTCGGTGCCTCGAGGTGCTACCCGTTCAGCAGCTTCGCCTTCTCGGCGTCGAACTCCGCCTGGGTGAGGATGCCCTTGTCGCGCAGGTCGCCGAGCTTCTCGAGCTGGGCGATCAGGTCGTCACCGCTCGGGGCGGCCGCCGCGACGGGTGCCGGCGGCGGCGGGGCGTACTGCTGCGGCGGCGGGGCGAACTGCTGTTGCTGGTAGGCCTGCGCGTCCGCCTGGTCGGCCCAGCGGCCGGCCTGTCGGCGCGAGACGCGGTTCGACACGGCGGTCGCCGTACCCGCCACGACGGCGGTGCGGGCCACTCCACGGATGAGTCCTGGCATGGTGCACTCCCTTTCTGGTGTCAGGCGTTCTCGAGGGCGTCGAGCGCCGCGATGACCTCGTCCGCGGGGATCCGGCCGCTCGCGATCACCTCCGCGTCCGCGCGGCGCAGGGCCGACACGAACGGGCCGGCCCAGGTGTTCTCGTAGACGAGCATCGCGACAGCGCCGCCGGCGCCGACGAGCGCGGCGCTCTCGGCGATGTCCTCCTCGCTCAGCAGCCCCGAGGACACCCCCTCGAACACCGCGAGGTCGAGCTCGCCGTCGCCGTCGAGGTCGGTGATCTCGACGACGGTGAAGTCCCCGTTGTCGCCGACCACGGCGACCGCGAGGTCGAGGATCCGGACGATGCCCCGCTCCACGAGGTTGACGAGCTCGGCCAGCGCTTCGCCCTTGAGCTGGGCTCCCGGGAACTCCACGACCAGGTAGTCGATGGGCCCCACGTCTTGCTCGGTCATCTCTCCCCTTCCACAGCTGTCAGGTCTGAGCCTCGAACGTGTCACGGGGGAGGGTGGTTCGCATTCACCCCGGACGGGGTGGGGTTGGAAACCCACCCTGAATCGGGTGAGGCGCCACCACCCGTGCAGTCCCAGAATCGGATCAGCCAGACAAGGACCCGACAGGAGCCGCCGATGACGCAGGACGCTGTCGCCACACCAGGACAGGTGGCGAACCCGGTAGCCGTCCCGGCCGACGAGGTCGCCCGCGGCCTCGGCGTCGACCCGGCCCAGGGGCTCTCGGCCGCGGAGGCCGCGTCCCGGCTCGCCTCGCACGGGCCGAACCAGCTGGCCGCCGCCAAGAAGGAGCCCGGCTGGAAGGCGTTCCTGCGTCAGTACCAGGACTTCATGCAGCTGATCCTGCTCGGCGCCGCGGTGGTCAACCAGGTCGTCGTCCAGGAGGTCGCCACCACGGTGCTGCTGGCCGGCCTGACGGTCTTCAACGCGGTGATCGGCCTGCGCCAGGAGGCCAAGGCCGAGGAGAGCGTCCAGGCCCTCGCCCAGATGATGAAGACGATCGCGCGGGTTCGCCGCGGTGGCCAGGCGGTCGAGATCGACGCCGGCGAGCTGGTGCCCGGCGACGTCGTCCTCGTCGAGGCCGGCAACCTCGTGCCCGCTGACGGGCGGGTGATCCTGGCGGCGACGCTGGAGATCGAGGAGGCCGCGCTCACCGGCGAGAGCCTCCCGGTCGGCAAGTCCGTCGACCCGGTGCCAGGTGACGACGTACCGCTCGGCGACCGCACCTGCATGGCGTACATGAACACCTCGGTCACCCGGGGCCGCGGCGAGCTGATCGTGACCTCCACCGGGATGGGCACCGAGATCGGCCACATCGCCGACATGCTCGCGAACACCGAGACCAGCAAGACGCCGCTGCAGCGCCAGCTGGACTCGCTCTCGAAGATCATCGCGTCGATCGCCGGCGTCGCGCTGGTGCTCGTCGTGCTGCTGGGCAGGGCCCAGGGGCTCGACTTCGACACCCTCTTCATCACCGGCGTCGCCCTCGCGGTCGCCGCGATCCCGACCGGCCTGCCCGCGGTCGTCACGGCGCTGCTGTCGATGGGGACCCGGGAGATCGCGAACCGCGGCGCGATCGTGAAGCGACTGCCTGCGGTGGAGACGCTGGGCTCGACCTCGGCGATCTGCTCGGACAAGACCGGCACGCTGACGCTCAACAAGATGACCGCCCGCGAGCTCGTGATCCCGGGGCAGAACCGCTACACCGTGACCGGCGAGGGCTACAGCACCGTCGGCGAGCTGAAGCACGTCGGTGGCCAGCGCATCGACCTCGACCCGTACCTGCTGCCGATGGTGCTCTGCGCGGACGCCGTGCTGGACGGCGAGGCACTGATCGGCGACCCGACCGAGGGCGCGTTGATCGTGCTCGGCGCCAAGGGTGGGCTGAACATCACCGAGACCCGCGCCGCGCTGCCGCGCGTCGCCGAGGTCCCGTTCGACTCCGACTACAAGTTCATGGCGACGTTCCACGAGATGACCGCGGACGACGGCCGCCCGGTCGTGCGCTGCTACGTCAAGGGAGCGCCGGACGTGCTGATCGCGCGCGCGACGACGTTCCGGCACCCCGACGGGTCGCTCATCCGGATCACCGAGGAGAACCGGCACCTCGCGCTCGAGGCGAACGACGCGATCGCCAACGCCGGCGAGCGGGTCATGGTGGTCGCCCAGCGCGACTTCGAGCCGGGCGTCGTACGAGCCGGGGGAGACCTGCTGCCTCTCGTGCAGGAGCTGACGCTGCTCGCGATGGTGGGCATCGTCGACCCGCCCCGACCCGAGGCGAAGGCCGCGATCGCCGAGTGCCGTACGGCCGGCATCCGGGTCCGGATGATCACCGGGGACCACGCCACCACCGCCGGCGCGATCGCGACCGAGCTCGGCATCGAGGGGCGCGCGATCACCGGAACCCAGTTCGCTGCGATGAGCGACGAGCAGCTGCGCACCGAGATCGACGACATCGGCGTCGTGGCCCGGGTCGCGCCCGAGGACAAGGTGCGCCTGGTCCGGATCCTCAAGGAGAAGGGCAACATCGTCGCGATGACCGGCGACGGCGTGAACGACGCGCCCGCGCTGAAGTCTGCCGACATCGGCGTCGCGATGGGCATCACCGGCACCGAGGTCTCCAAGCAGGCCGCGGTGATGATCCTGACCGACGACAACTTCGCGACGATCGTGGGCGCGGTCGCCTACGGCCGGACGCTGTACGACAACCTGCTGAAGTACCTGCGCTTCCAGATGTCCACGCTGGTCGCCTACATCGCGATCTTCATCGGGGCCGGGATCCTCGGCATCGCCAGCGGAGCGCCGCTCAACCCGTTCCAGATCCTGTGGCTGAACATGGTGGTCGACATCCCGCTGGCGATCGCGCTCGGCTTCGACCAGCCCGCGCGCGGCCTGATGAGCCGTCAGCCGCGACCGGTGAGCGCCCCGGTGCTGTCGCGCAACAACTGGATCCGGCTGTGCGTCCAGGGCGCGGTGATGACGGTCGGTGCGTTGATCGCCTACCAGATCGGCGACGGCGCGATCGGCGACATCGACGGCGATGCGGTCCTCGCCAGCACGATGCTGCTCACCACGCTCTCGGTGTTCCACCTGGCCGCGGCGCTGCTCAGCCGCGACCAGCGCAACACGATCTTCGACCGGGACGCCGTACCGGGGCTGGCCCAGCTGCGGCGCTACGGCATCGCGGTCCTCGCGATCATCGCGGTCACCGGCATCGACTTCCTGGCCGAGATCATGGGCACCACCTGGCTGACCTTCAACCAGTGGTGCATCTGCATCGGCATCGCGCTGTCGATCGTCGTCGTCGAGGAGCTGATCAAGGTGTTCGTGCGCCGCGCGGACCCCGACCCCGAGTCCGAGGCCGTTCCGGCCTGACCTGAGCAAGGAGCGCATCATGACCACGTTCACCGTCTGGAAGTTCGACGACCCCGCCGGCGCCGAGCACGCCGAGTCGATCCTGGAGGACGCCGCGGCCGACGGTCTCGTGAAGGTCGTCGACCACGCGATCGTCACCTGGCCCGTCGGGGAGTCGAAGCCGACCACCCACCACAAGCACGACGACCCGAAGCGCGGCGCCGGCTGGGGCGCCCTGTGGGGCGTGGTCGCCGGGTCGCTGTTCCTGGTCCCGGTCGTCGGCGGCGTCGTCGGTGCCGCGATCGGCGCGCTGAGCAAGGCCACCGACGGCACCGGCATCACCAAGGGCGACCTCGAGCGGATCCGCAAGGAGGTCGTGGAAGGGACGTCGGCGCTGTTCCTCGTCACCGACGAGGGCGAGCTCGACCGGCTCGGCGAGCGGTTCCGCGGCGTCGACAAGACGCTGGTCAGCACGAACCTCACCGAGGCCGAGCGCGAGACCCTGATGGAGACGTTCGGCGGTCAGTGAACCCGGGTACCGCTCGTGCATGCCTCAGCAACAGTGGTCGAAGAAGCGCGAACGGCAGTACGAGCACATCAAGGAAGGCCTCGAGGACCGCGGCCGCAGCGAGGACGTGGCCGAGGAGATCGCGGCGCGCACCGTGAACAAGGAGCGGGCGCGCCACGGTGAGGCCAAGCAGAGCAGCCGCACCTCGACCGACGACATCTCGTCGGGCCGTCGCGGTGGGCTGCGCTCGCACCAGGGATCGGGCGGCCGCACCCGTGACCAGCTCTACGAGGAGGCGCGCCGCAAGGGCATCAAGGGCCGCTCGAAGATGAACAAGGCCCAGCTCGAGAAGGCCGTCGGGCGCTGACGGTCGACCGGCGTGTCGAGACCCGGTCGTCCCCGCTAGAACACGTCAGGCAGGTCCGACGCGCGGCCGGTGAACTCCGGCGCCCGCTTCTCGAGGAACGCCGCGACGCCCTCCTTGCCGTCGCCGAGCGAGGACCAGTACATCGCCAGCGAGTCGGACAGGTGCGCCTCGAGCGGCTCCGCGGCCGCGCTGTTGCGATAGACCAGCCGCTTCGCGAGACCGAGCGCGGTCGCCGAGCGCCCGACGACGAACGACCGGGCCAGCTCCTGCGCCGCGGGCACCAGCTCGTCGGGCTCGTGCAGGCTGCGCACCAGCCGTCCGGCGAGCGCGGCCTCGGCGTCCAGGATGTCGGCGGAGTAGATCCACTCCAGCGCCTGCTGCACGCCGACGATGCGGGGGAGGAACCACGTCGACGCGGCCTCGGGCACGATGCCGAGCCGTCCGAACACGAACCCGATCCGCGCCTTCGTCGACGCCAGCCGCAGGTCCATCGCGAGCGTCATGGTCGCGCCGATCCCGACCGCAGGCCCGTTGATCGCGGCGATCACCGGCTTCGGCAGCGCGTGGATCGCGAGTGTCACCTTGCCGCCGGTGTCGCGGACCCCTGAGTCGTACGGCGCCTCGTCGTACGACTGCCGGAACTCGGCGACCGTCGGGCGCAGCGACTCGTCCAGGCCGAACACGTTGCCCTCGGCCGACAGGTCCATCCCGGCGCAGAACGCCCGGCCCGCGCCGGTGACCACGACCGCGCGGACGTCGTCGGCGTGCGCGTCGGCGCGGAAGACCTGCTCGAGCTCGCCGGCCATCGTCAGGTCGAAGGCGTTGAGCTGGTCGGGCCGGTTCAGCGTGAGGGTGGCGACGCCGTCGGCGTCGACGGTCCAGTCCAGGGTCTGGTAGCTCATCCCGTGACGCTCTTCGGCAGACCGGTCGGGGTGCAGAGGGCCTTGGGGATGTCGCCGGTCTTGTCCTCGCGGATGAAGCCGAACATCTGCTCCGAGCGGTCCGGGTCCCAGTGCACCGCGAGGTCCGAGATCGGGACGACGCAGCTGAGGTCGACGTTGGTCATCGCGAGCGCCCAGGTGCCGGCCTTGAACGGGCCCATGCCCTCGCCGAACGCGAAGAAGTCGGGCACCGCGTTCCAGAGCCGCCAGTAGCGGACCGGGTTGATGAACGTCCACGGCGAGAGCACCTCGTCGCCGACGGCGGCCACGACCTCGCGCTGGTGCTTGACCCGCGTGATGTCGCCGTACCGCGGGTCGGAGTGCCGCGAGCGGGCGTAGCCGAGCGCGACCTCGCCGTCGGCCTGCTGGCAGCCCTTCTCGATGTCCAGGTTCGCCAGCGGGTCCTTCATGTCGAACGTCGGGCAGATCTCGATGCCGCCGACGGCGTCGACCACGCCCGCCAGGCCGCCGAGGCCGATCTCGATGTACTCGTCGATCCGGATGCCGGTGTTGTTCTCGATCGTCTTCACGAGGAGCTTCGGCCCGCCGAAGGCGTACGCCCCGTTGATCTTCGTGGTGCCGTAGCCCGGGACGTCGACCAGCGAGTCGCGCGGGATCGACATCAGCAGGTTCGGGCCGTCACCGGTGTGCAGCAGCATGATCGTGTCGGTGCGCTGGCCCGAGGCGTTGCCGGTGCCGTACTTCTTGCGCTCCTCGGCCGAGAGGCCGGCCCGTGAGTCGCTGCCGACCATCAGGTACGTCGTACCCGGCTGATCGTCGGGGCGCTGGCCCTTGGGCTCGAACGCGACGCCGTCGACCTTGGTCCACGCCCAGAACGGCACCGCGACCAGGTAGACCAGCCAGGCGACGAGCAGGATCAGCAGGATCCGGACGACGCGCTTGACGCCCCCGCGGCGCCGCGGCGGGCGTGGCGCGCCGCCCGGCGTCGGACCCGGGGGCTGGCTCGGAGGCGGCGGCGGGAGCGGCGGCGGCTCGTACGTCGGCGCGGTCACGGCGGGGTCCCCCTGGGGCGACTGGTCGGGGCGCGGCTGCACCGGCATCATCCGGGTCTCGTCGGGACGCGGCTCGGACGGGGGCGTGCCGCCCTCGCTGCCGTACAGCCAGTGGAAGTCGGGCGACCCGTCCTCGGGCGTGCCGTCTCCCCGAGGACGATCGGTCATGGCGGTGACGGTACCGCGCGGCCGGGAACGCGATCCGGGGAGGGCTCCCCGGCGCGTCGCGCCCGGATGTGACGGGTGTGACTGGTGATACTGGCGGTCAGCACCACCACTTCCCCGTTCGGCATCTCTTGCATGGAGGCATCTCGATGCCACCCGTACCTTCCCCCGGGTCACCCCTCACCGCCGGCGACCGCGCCGCCCGCATCCGCTTCCGGCGCGCGATGGCGCTGATGCTCGCGACGCTCGTGCTGCCCGGCTCCGCGCAGATCGTCGCCGGCAACCGCCGGGTGGGCTGGATCGCGCTGCGGACGTGGTTCGTGGTCGTCGCGGCGTTCCTGGTCACGATGGTGGTGGGTCTGTTCGACCACCAGTTCCTCTACGGGCTCGGCACCGACCCGTCGACGCTGCTGTGGATGCGACTGGTCCTGATGGCGCTCGCCATCGGCTGGGCGCTGCTGTTCTTCGACGCCTGGCGGATCGGCCAGCCGCTCTCGCTCGCGATGGGCCACCGCCGCGCAGTCGTCGGGGTGAACGGCGTGCTGTGCCTCGCGGTCGCCGGCTCGCTGCTCTTCGGCGCCCACCTGGTCGGCGTCCAGCGCGACCTGATGCTGACGATGTTCGGCGACGGGCAGGCCTCCGACGCCCACCACGGCCGCTACAACGTGCTGCTGCTGGGTGGCGACTCCGGCGCCGGGCGCTGGGGGCTGCGCCCCGACTCGATGACGGTGGCCAGCATCGACGAGGAGACCGGCAAGACGGTCCTCATCTCGCTGCCGCGCAACATGCAGAACTTCCCGTTCGCCAAGGGCTCGGTGATGGCCGAGCAGTTCCCGGACGGCTTCGACGCCGACTACCTCAACGGCGTCGCCACCTGGGCCGGCGACAACACCGAGCTGTTCCCGGACTCGGAGAACCCGGGCATCGACGCGACGGTCATGGCGATCGAGGGGATCACCGGCCTGAAGATCAACTACTGGGCGATGGTGAACCTCGAGGGCTTCAAGGACCTCGTCGACGCCGTGGGTGGCGTGACGCTCAACGTCCGGCAGAGCATCCCGGTCGGCCTCCCGCACGACTCCTTCTACAGCCACATCGAGCCGGGCGTTCAGAAGCTCGACGGCTTCGAGACCCTGTGGTTCGCCCGGGCCCGCTACGACTCCGACGACTACTCGCGGATGGCGCGGCAGAAGTGCGTGATGAACGCGATGCTCCAGCAGATCAGCCCGCAGACCGCCGTACGCAACTTCCAGAAGATCGCCAAGGCGAGCTCGGCGATGATCTCCACGAACATCCCCGCCAGCGAGGTCGACCGCTTCATCGACCTCGCGCTGAAGGCCCGCGGCCAGAAGATCGCGACGCTGTCGCTGGTGCCGCCGATGATCAACACGGCCGACCCCGACATCCCGCTGGTCCGCGGCAAGGTCGCCGAGGCGATCGACCGGGCCGAGGGCGACCCCGCAGCGACCAAGAAGAAGCGCAAGGGCAGCGACAGCGTCACCGGGGGCTCGCTCGGCTCGCTCAGCGAGGGGTACGCCGCCAACCAGTCCGACGACCTCGGCACCGCCTGCTAGCGAGGACGCGACAGCGGACTCGCTGATGGTGGTCGAGCGAGCGGCGCGACTGAGCTCGCGAAGTCGCGACCCGCGTGTCGAGACCCAGTCGGATACGGATCGCCCCGTGGCTGCGGGGGTCTCGACAGGCTCGACCGACGGCGACTGGTCTCGACAGTCTCGACAGCCGGCGGTCCGTCCGGTTACGTGGACCCATGAAGCGATCCCTGCTGCTCGTGCCCGCGCTGGCCCTCTCCTTCGGCTTCCTCGCCGGGTGCGGCGGCTCCGACGAGGAGCCACTCAGCTCCGAGGAGTTCGTGAAGCAGGCCGACAAGATCTGCGCCGACGGCAACGCCGAGCTCGAGGAGGCGGCCGGCGACATCGACCCGAACAACGCGGAGGACGTCGAGGGGTTCGTCCAGGACGTGCTGGTCCCGAACATCCAGGGCCAGCACGACGACCTCGAGGAGCTCGTGCCGCCCGAGGACGACCAGGACACCTTCGACGACATGCTCGCCGCGCTCCAGGAGGGCCTCGACCAGCTGTCCGACGACCCGTCGCTGATCACCTCCGACTCCGACATCTTCGGCGACGCCAACGAGGAGGCCCAGGAGCTCGGCCTCACGGAGTGCGGCTCGTCCTGACGGATCCCGTGGTGGTCGAGGTGCGTGCGGAGCGAGCCTCGAGACCGCCGCGCTCGTCGGACGGTCCGGCTGGGTGTCGGTGGGACGCCGAGCTGCGGGCGGGTGCTGGGTGTCGCAGGTTCACCATGTGATGCAGACGAACCTGCACTTCTCACGGTGTGCACGCCATGAGAAGTGCAGGTTCACCTACATCACATGGTGAAACCGCGCCACAGGATCCCGGCGGGACCGGCCCCCCACCAGATCCCTCCGCGATCCACGTCGGGCCTCCCCCTAGGGTGGTCGCCGTGCGTGTCGCGGCGGTGGTGGTCACCTTCAACCGGCTCGAGCTGCTGCAGCGGCTGCTCGAGCGCCTGGGTGACGTCGCCGAGCTGACCGAGGTCCTCGTCGTCGACAACGCGTCGACCGACGGCACGGGGGAGTGGCTGGCCGGCCAGGGCGGGAGCGTCCACGCCCGCACGCTCACCGAGAACCGTGGCGGCGCCGGCGGGTTCCACGACGGTCTCGCGTGGGCGATGGAGCGCGGCGCCGACCTCGTGTGGCTGATGGACGACGACGGGCTGCCCGACGCGGGCTGCCTGGCGACCCTGCTGGAGCACGACGACCTCGACTTCTGGGGGCCGCTGGTCGTCGACGAGGCGCAGCCGGACCGGCTGGTGTTCCCGATCCGGCTCCCCGGCGGTACGTCGGTGGTGCACCGGCTGGCCGACGTGGAGGCGGCTGCCCGGAACGGGCGCATCGACGACATCGTGATCCCGTTCAACGGCGTGCTGGTGACCCGGGAGCTGGTCGAGCGGATCGGGCTGCCGCGCGCGGAGTTCTTCATCTGGGGCGACGACCACGAGTACCGGCTGCGGGCCGAGGCGGCGGGGGCGCGGATCGCCACGATCGTGGGCGCGCAGGTCCGGCACCCGTCCGTGGGCGACCTCGGGACGCCGATGATGTTCGGGCGGACGACGTACAACCACAGCCCGAGCGAGCTCAAGGCCTACTGCATGGCCCGCAACAACACCGTGAACCTGCGCGACTACCGCGGCTGGCCGCACGTGCTGATGTTCTGGGCGAAGACCATCTGGTTCTACCTGTTCACCCGGCGCCAGCCCGGCCGGATCGCGCTCAGCGCGCGCGGTGCGTACGCCGGACTGCGCGGCGACTTCACCGGGCACAGGAGGTTCCTGTGACCGAGACCGTCGCGGTCGTCGTCGTGACCTACAACCGCGCCGACCTGCTCGAGCGGATGCTGGCCGGCCTGCAGGCGCTGGACCGGCAGCCGGACGCCGTGATCGTCGTCGACAACGCCAGCTCCGACCACACCTCCGAGGTGCTCGCGGCGGCGACCAATCCCGGTCTCGACGTGATCCGCACCGCCGACAACCTCGGCGGTGCTGGGGGCTTCCAGGTCGGGGTGCGGGCGGCGTACGACGGCGGCTTCGACCGGATCTGGCTGATGGACGACGACGTCGTCCCCGCGCCGGACTGCCTCGACGTGCTGCTCGCCCAGGACGAGCCCTGCCTCACCGCGGTCCGCGAGGACCTGCGCGGGCGCCTGGTCGAGAAGGCCGCGACCCGCTTCGACCTGCGCAACCCGCTGGCGATCCGGCCCAAGACCGAGTCGGTCGAGTCCAGGTACGGCACCCGGGCGGCGATGCCGGCGCGGGTCGAGGTGCAGAACGTCGCCTTCGAGGGCTTCATGGTCCGCCGCGAGGTCGTGGCCGCGATCGGCCTGCCCGACCCGACGTACTTCATCTTCTACGACGACGTCGACTACGCGGTCCGCGCCCAGCGCGCCGGCTACCGCATCTGGGCGGTGCGTGACGCCGTCCTGGTCCGCCAGCTCGACTTCGACCAGCAGCACGACCTGAGCGGCTGGAAGGGGTACTACATGTACCGCAACCTGTTCGTCGTGCACCTGCGGTACGGCGAGAACGCGCTGGTCAGGCTCAAGCCGTGGCTCGTGACGGTCGCCGTCGTGCTGCTCAGCCCGGCCCGCGGGGGACGCGCCGAGGCGAGCAATGTGATCCGCGCCATGCGCGACGCGCGGGGAATGCGGGTCGGACCGTCTCGATCCGTAGACTGACCGATCGTGTCGTCCCTTCCCAAAGATGCCATTCAGCTCGTCGTCGTCGGGTCCGGTTTCTTCGGACTCACCATCGCTGAGCGCTGCGCCACCGAGCTCGGCCTGAAGGTCCTCGTGCTCGAGCGCCGCTCCCACCTCGGCGGGAACGCCTACAGCGAGTTCGACGAGGAGACGGGCATCGAGGTGCACGTCTACGGGACGCACCTGTTCCACACCTCGAACAAGAAGGTCTGGGACTACGTCAACCAGTTCACGGACTTCACCGGCTACCAGCACCGGGTCTTCGCGAAGTACGAGGGCCAGGTCTACTCGTTCCCGATGAACCTGGGTCTGATCAACCAGTTCTTCGGCAAGAGCCACACTCCCGACGAGGCGCGCGCGCTGATCGCCGAGCAGGCCAGCGAGATCGCCACGGCGGACGCGCAGAACCTCGAGGAGAAGGCGATCAGCCTGATCGGCCGCCCGCTCTACGAGGCGTTCGTGAAGGGCTACACCGCCAAGCAGTGGCAGACCGACCCCAAGGAGCTGAGCGCGGACATCATCACGCGCCTCCCGGTCCGCTACAACTTCGACAACCGCTACTTCAACGACACCTACGAGGGGCTGCCGGTCGACGGCTACACCGCGTGGCTGGAGAAGATGGCGGCGCACCCCAACATCGAGGTCCGGCTCGACACCGACTTCTTCGACGTGGCCGGCGAGTTCAAGGGCCAGGTCCCGATCGTCTACACCGGCCCGGTCGACGAGTACTTCGGCAACTCCGAGGGTCGCCTGTCGTGGCGCACGATCGACCTCGAGCGCGAGACCGTCGACGTCGACGACTACCAGGGCACCGGCGTGGTGAACGCCAACGACCAGGACCTTCCGTACACCCGTACGCTCGAGTTCAAGCATCTCCACCCGGAGCGCACGTACCTCCCGGGCAAGACGATCGTCGTGCACGAGTACTCCCGCTTCGCGGAGGAGGGCGACGAGCCGTACTACCCGATCAACACCGCCGAGGACCGCGAGAAGCTGCTGAAGTACCGCGAGCTCGCGAAGAAGGAGCCGATGGTGCTCTTCGGCGGCCGGCTCGGCACCTACAAGTACCTCGACATGCACATGGCGATCGGCTCGGCCCTCTCCATGTTCGAGAACAAGCTCCGGCCGCACTTCGCCGAAGGCGCGGCCCTCACCAGCGGAGGCGTCGACGAATGAGCGTCACCCACACCCTCGTCGAAGGGCAGCCTGAGGAGACCGCGGGTCTGGCCCGGGTGCTGCTGCAGCGCCAGATCATGCCCCAGGGCCGCGACACCGATGTCATCAAGCTGTACATCGACCCCGACCCCGCCGCGCTGGACGCCGACAAGTTCGAGATCGGGCACACGCGCGCCGCCCAGGAGGCGAACTCGATCACCCAGCGGATGCAGAACGCCGCTCGCGGGATCTCGAAGATCCACCCCGACCAGATCGAGTCCCGCACGGCCTTCCGGGTCGAGCACGGTGACAGCGTCTCGTTCGGGACCTACTTCAACGCCTTCCCGGCGTCGTACTGGCGTCGGCACACCATCGTCAGCGCGGTCCGGCTGACGGTCCGGCTGCGCGGTGACGGTGCCACCGTGACCGTCTACCGCTCGATGTCCGACGGCCGCTCCCAGCGCGTCGACTCGGCCACCCTCGACCAGGGACCCGGCGAGTTCTCGTTCGAGCTGTCCCTCAAGCCGTTCACGGACGGTGGCTGGTACTGGTACGACGTCGTCGCTGCGGACGAGGACGCGGTCGTCGAGTCCGCCGAGTGGACCGCCGAGGTGCCGCAGGAGAAGGCGACCCGCGGGACCGTCACCATCGGCATCACCACCATGAACCGGCAGGACTTCTGCGCCAAGCTGCTGGGCCAGCTCGGCGACGCCGACCAGCTCGACGGGGTCCTCGACGAGGTCGTCGTGATGGAGCAGGGCAAGGACAAGGTGGTCGACTCCACCTTCTTCGCCGATGCCCAGAAGGCCCTCGGCGACCGGCTCCGGATCATCGAGCAGGGCAACATCGGTGGCTCGGGCGGCTTCGCGCGAGCGCAGTACGAAGGCCTCCGCGCCGGCCGCTCGACGTACGTGATGATGCTCGACGACGACGTCGAGTGCGAGACCGAGAGCGTCCTGCGCGCGGTCACCTTCGGCGACCTGTGCCGGAAGCCGACCCTCGTCGGCGGCCACATGTTCAGCATCTACCGCAAGACGCAGCTCCACTCGTTCGGTGAGCGCGTCTCGCCGTGGACGTTCTGGTGGGGCTCGGCGCCCGGCGTGTTCGGCAACTGGGACTTCGCCGACCGGAACCTCCGCTCGACCCGGTGGCTGCACGCCCGGGTCGACGTCGACTACAACGGCTGGTTCATGTGCCTGATCCCTCGGGCCGTGATCGCCGACATCGGCCTCTCGCTGCCGATCTTCATCAAGTGGGACGACGCGGAGTACGGCCTGCGCGCCAAGGATGCGGGCTACCCGACCGTCAGCCTCCCCGGCGCCGCGGTCTGGCACGTGCCGTGGACCGACAAGAACGACGCCCTCGACTGGCAGTCGTACTTCCACGTGCGCAACCGCTTCATCTCGGCCCTGCTGCACTCGCCGTACCCGCGCGGCGGGCGCTTGGTCCGCGAGAGCTTCAACCACCAGATCAAGCACATGGTGTCGATGCAGTACTCCACGGTGGAGCTGCGCCACAAGGCGCTCGAGGACGTCCTCGCCGGCCCCGAGCTGCTGCACCCGTCGCTGCCGACGACGCTGCCCGAGATCCGGGAGATGGTGAAGGGGTACGACGACGCGACCTACCTCAGTGATCCCACTGAGCTGCCCGAGGTGAAGCGGCACCGGCTGCCGCGCAAGGGCAAGGACCCGTCGCCGGTCATCTCCGGCAAGGCGGCCACCCTGCAGGCACTGCTGCAGCCGCTGCGTCAGCTCCGCAAGCCGCGCGAGCTGGCACAGACCCACCCGGAGGCCGAGATCATGGCCCAGGACGCCAAGTGGCACAAGGTCGCCCGGTACGACTCGGCGCTCGTGACGCTGCCGGACCAGAGCTCGGCCGCGTTCTACCGCCGCGACCGCGACCGCTTCGTCGACCAGATGAAGCGGACGGTGGACATCCACCGCACCCTGTACACGCAGTGGGACGAGCTGGCGGAGCGCTACCGCGCTGCGTTGCCGCAGATCACCTCCCCGGAGGCATGGGAGGAGACCTTCCGGCCGTGGATGGACGCCGATGACTGAGGCGGGTCGACAGCACCTCGTCGACGCACCGCTGGTCTCGCCGGCGCCCAAGGCCGGGCTGATCGACGTCTTCCGGCGTCGGTACCTGCTCCGCATGCTGGTCCAGCGCGAGATCAGCGCGCGCTACCAGGGCTCGTTCCTCGGCCTGCTCTGGTCCTACATCAACCCGCTGTCGCAGCTGTTCATCTACTGGTTCGTGATGGGCAAGATCATGAACCGCGGGACCGAGAACTTCGCGATCCACGTGTTCTGTGGCCTGATCATCGTCCAGTTCTTCATCGAGACGTTCAACGCCGGCACCCGCTCGATCGTGCGGAACAAGGGTCTCGTGCAGAAGATGGCCGTCCCGCGGGAGATGTTCCCCGTCGCCTCGATGCTCGTGTCCTTCTACCACATGGGCCCGCAGCTGGTGATCCTCACGATCATCTCGCTGATCTCCGGCTGGACGCCGAACCCCGAGTACCTCGCCGGCGTCGTCCTGGCGATGATGATCATCGCCCTGCTCGGCACCTCGCTCGCGCTGATGTTCAGCGTCGCCAACGTCTTCCTGCGCGACGTCAGCAGCTTCGTCTCGATCCTGACGAACTTCGTGCGCTTCGGCGTCCCGATGATCTACCCGTACATCCTGGTCGACGCCCGCTTCGGCTGGTTCGCGCAGTTCTACCTGCTCAACCCGATCGCGGACGCCGTGCTCCTCATGCAGCAGGCGTTCTGGGTCGGTACGACGAACGACCCGGAGCTCATCCACGCGACCCACATCCCGGGCAACCTGTGGGCGTTCAGCTTCCTGGCGCTCGGCGTCTCGGCGGTGATGCTGCTGCTGGGGCAGTACATCTTCAAGCGGTTCGAGAACCGGATCCCGGAGCGCCTCTGATGACCTACCCGCCGAGCACCTCGATCGTGGTCGAGGACGTCACCAAGTCGTTCACGCTGCGCTACCACCGCACGCTGAAGCAGATGACCGTCGCCAAGATGCGCGGCCAGGAGATCAGCAACGAGTTCAACGCGCTCGACGGCGTCTCCTTCACCGTCGAGCAGGGCGAGTCGATCGGCCTGATGGGCCTGAACGGCTCCGGCAAGAGCACGCTGCTGAAGCTGATCAACGGCGTGATGCGGCCCGACGGGGGACAGGTGCTCACCCGCGGCCGGATCTCCGGCCTGATCGCCACCGGCGCCGGCTTCCACCCGCAGCTCACCGGCCGGGAGAACGTCTTCCTCAACGCGGCCGTCCTCGGCATGAGCGACGCCGAGACCCGCCGCAAGTTCGACGACATCGCGGACTTCGCCGACCTCGGCAAGTTCCTCGACTCCCCGGTCGGCCACTACTCCTCGGGCATGACCGCCCGCCTCGGCTTCTCGGTCGCGATCCACGTCGACTCCGACATCTTCCTCGCCGACGAGGTGCTCGCGGTGGGGGACAAGCCCTTCAAGAAGAAGTGCCTGGAGAAGATGCAGGAGATCCGCGACGGCGGCCGCACGCTCTTCTACGTCAGCCACGCCGCAGGCGCGGTCCGCCGGATGTGCGACCGCGTGCTCGTGCTCGAGAAGGGCAAGCTCGCCTTCGACGGCGGCGTCGACGAGGGCATCAAGTTCGTGAAGTACGACGGCGGGCCTGACGAGGAAGAGAACGTCGACGACGAGCAGGGGATCTGAGCTGCCTTGCGGGCCGAGCGGAGCTCGGATCGGAAGACGCTGCAGCCAGGTCGAGTAGCGGCGCGAGCGAGGGACGAGCTCGCGACCCGCGTACCGAGACTGAGTCGTGTCCGCGGTCAGTTCTCTGCAGCCGTGGCCGTTGTGTCTCCTGAGCGGACTGGGTCTCGATACGCCGGTCGCGGCCTCGTTCCTCGGCCGCGCGGCTACTCGACCTCGCCGCGGTCACCGGTCCGCGCAGGCTCGGCCCGGTGGCAGCAGAAACTACACGCGTGAAGTTTCTTGACAAATCTCGAGATCATCGGCGTGTCGAGTAGAAATTACACTCTTGTAGTTACTCACGAACTCTTCCGTGGTCGCTGTGACTCGTGTGAAAGTTGCGCTCTCGTGTGAACTTCCCCCACACATGGAGAACGACCAATGCCTCCCAGCAAGACCAGCTTCGTCACCGGCTGCCAGCAGATCCTGGCGCTCGGTGTCGTGCTCGCCGCACTCGCGCCGGCCGCGAGCGTCGTCAGCCTCGACGTCGTCCGTGAGACCCCCGGCACCGCTCCGTCGACCGTGGTCCAGGGCGACCTGGCCGCGTACACGCGGGTCGCCCGCCAGACGACGAAGGTGCCGACCGCGCCGGTCGACCCGATCGTCGACGAGTACGCGCTCACCGCCCCCGCGACGCCGGGCAACGCCCGAGGCAAGGTCGGCGCGCTGCCGAAGACCGTCACCAGCGCCCCCGAGGACGTCACGGGCTTCGGCGCCGTCGGCGTGACCTGGGCGCACGGGAGTGCGGAGGTCGAGGAGTCGGAGATCTCCTTCGAGGTGCGCACGATCACCGACGGGACCTGGAGCGACTGGACCGAGCTCGAGTACCACGACGACCACGGCCCCGACGCGGACAGCGCGGAGGCGCGGCACGCCCGCCCCGGCACCGACCCGCTGCTCGTCGGCAAGGTCGACCAGGTGCAGGTCCGCGTGGCCGGCACCGAGGCGCTGCCGGGCGACATGAAGCTCGCGGTCATCGACCCGGGCAAGGAGACCCAGACCGCCGAGGAGCGCCCGGCGCTCGACACGACGGCGATGGACGGTACGCCGGGCGACGCGGTCGCCCTTCCGGCCGCGGAGGTCGAGGGCGAGGAGCCCGAGGGTGACGAGCCCGAGGGCGAGATCGAGCTGTCGGCGGCGACGTACACGCCCAAGCCGCAGATCTTCTCCCGCTCGCAGTGGGGCGCCGACGAGAGCATGCGCGAGAAGAGCTCGCTGCACTACTACGAGGTGCACGCCGGCTTCGTCCACCACACGGTGAACGCCAACAACTACACGCGCCGCGAGGTGCCCGGGCTGCTGCGCAGCATCTACGCGTACCACACGCAGTCGCGCGGCTGGTCCGACATCGGCTACAACTTCCTCGTCGACCGCTTCGGCCGCATCTGGGAGGGCCGGTACGGCGGTGTCGACCGCCCGGTCGTCGGCGCGCACACGCTGAACTACAACGACTACTCGTTCGCGATGTCGGCGATCGGCAACTTCGAGCTGGTCCAGCCGTCGAAGGCGATGATCCAGGCGTACGGCGCGCTGTTCGCGTGGAAGCTCTCGCTGCACGGCGTCGCCGCCTCCTCGACCAAGCAGTGGGTCGGCTCGAAGGACTTCCCGGCGATCAACGGCCACCGCGACGCCGCGTCCACCGCGTGCCCGGGCAAGTACCTCTACGCCAAGATCCCCGAGATCCGGAAGCTCGCCGCGGAGGCGCAGCGCGGCTGGGACGGGCGCGAGCTCGAGTCCAACCTCGCGGGCACCCCGCATCCCGACCTGGTGGTCCGGCGCGCCAGCGACGGCAAGGGCTACATCATCCCGACCGGCGGCCTGACCGCGTTCGCCCCGGGTGTGTCCGCGCTGGCCGACGTCGACGAGGCCCAGATCGCGGTCGCGTCCCCGGACCTGACCGGCGACGGCGTCGGCGACCTGCTGATCCGCGGTGGCGGCGGCTCGGCCGTGGTCCGGCCCGGCACCGACACCGGCACGTTCGGCGCCAGCATCAAGCCGACCAAGGCGTTCAGCGGCCGTGACCTCATCACCGCCGTCGGCGACCTCAACGGCGACAGCCGCAACGACCTCGTCGCCCGCTACACCGCGACCGGCCGGCTCGACGTCTACCTCGGCCGCGGCGACGGCACGTTCCGCCTCAAGAAGCAGGGCACGACCTGGGCCGGCTACACGCTGCTCGTCGGACCCGGCGACGCGAACGGCGACGGCAAGACGGACCTCCTGGCGCGGGACAAGGCCGGCGCGATGTGGCTGTTCCCCGGCACCGGCAAGGGCGGCTTCGGCGAGGCGGTCTCGGTCTCGGGCAACTGGAAGCAGTACTCCGCGATCACCGGCGTCGGCGACTTCAACCAGGACGGCCGCTCCGACCTGTTCGTCCGCAGCACGTCGTCGAAGTACGGCTACGTGCTGCCCTCCAACGGCAACGGCAGCTACGGACACGCGCTCGGCCCGGTCACCCGGCTCGCCGTCGTGGGCGACCTGGTCGGCGCGACCAGCATGACCGGCGCCGGCGCCCCGGACCTCGTGACCCGCAGCGGCGCCCGGATCTCGGTGCTGCCCAACAGCGGCACGTACGAGACCGGCCGGCCGATCGCCACCGGCGCCGACTTCCGCCGGATGAACCAGGTCCTCAACGCGGGCGACTGGGACCGCGACGGCTTCGGCGACGTGATCGCCCGCCACAAGTCGACCGGCGCGCTGTTCCTCTGGCGCGGCGACGGCACCGGCAAGCTCGCGGCGCCGGTCAAGCTCGCCACCGGGTTCGGCAAGGTGGCGCTGCTCGCGGCGGTCGGCGACATGACCGGCGACGGCTTCCCGGACCTGATGGGCCAGCCGTCGGGCAGCTCCATGCGGATCTACCCGGGTCGCGGCCTGTCCGGGCTGGGCACGTCGTACGTCGCCTTCAGCCGGATCGAGGCGGCCCGCCAGATCGGCGTCGGCCGGTGGAACGCCGACGGCGCGCCGGACTCGCTGTTCCGCGTCGGCTCGAAGCTCTCGCTGTACCCGGGCAACGGCCCGGGCGGCCTGACGCGGCCGAAGAGCCTGGGCGCGAACCTCGCGCAGTACGACTGGGTGATCGGCGTCAGCGACGCGACGCTCACCGGCCACGCGGACGTGATCGTCCGCGAGAAGGCCACCGGCGACCTGTGGCTGCTCCAGGGGACGTCGACCGGCTTCCTGCCGCGCCGCTTCCTCGCCGAGGGGATGGGGGTCTACGACCTGGCTGGCTGAGAAGCCCGAGGACTGGCTGGTTCCCTCGTGATCAAGGGAAGCGGGCCGTGACGCGCTCGGCGACAGCTGTCGCTTCGAGACGCCCCGGCCCGGCGTGGGTGACCAGGACCAGCGAGCCGCCGCGAACGAGCGGCTCGGTGAAGGTGGCGATACCTGGTGGGGAAGCCGGGTTCGCCTCCGAGAGGAGGCGGCCGCCGTCGGTGAGGAGGCTCCCGGCGGCGGCCGCTCTCCACAGGTCTCCCTGGGTGGTCCCCGGCAGTGCCAGGTCGTCCGGCCCCGGCGGGTCGTACGCCGCGAACGCGTCCGGCTGCGACCAGACCTCGACGCCGACGTCGTGGACGCCGGCCGGCAGCGGGTCGGCGAAGCGCACGCCCAGCGGCAGCAGCGAGCACGCCAGCACCGGGACGTCGTCGGCCAGGGGCGCCCAGCGCTCCAGGCCGTCCGGGCCGCACACGACGGCGTCCGGGGCTGACCCCTCCGAGTCGTCCACCACCAGGCCGACGGACCACGCGGCGCCCAGGAACACCGGTCCGAGCCAGTGCGCCGGCAGGTCGACGCACAGCGTCTGGCCGCGCTCGAGGTCGTACTCCTCGACGAGGAGGCTGGACACCTTCGCGACCCAGTTCGCGTACGTCGTCACGGACAGCTCGACCCGCTCGCCGGTCGCGTCGTCGTAGAACGTGACGAACGGCCGGCCGGCATCGGACCTCAGCTGGCGAGTCAGGACCTCGGAGAACGTCTGCACGCCGCTAGCCTCGCAGCATGTCCTCGATCGACCACTTCTGGGCCGTCATCCCGGCCGGCGGGGCGGGGACGCGGCTGTGGCCGCTGTCGCGCCAGACGTCGCCCAAGTTCCTCCACGACCTCACCGGGGGCGGTCGCACGCTGCTCCAGGACACCGTGGACCGGCTCGCGCCGCTCGCCGAGGACCGGTTCGTCGTGGTGACCGGACGCGCCCACCGCCCGGCGGTCGTCGAGCAGCTCCCCGAGGTCGACGCGGGCTCGGTGCTCGCCGAGCCCTCCCCGCGCGACTCGATGGCCGCCATCGGGCTCGCCGCGGCGATCATCGAGCGCCAGGACCCCGACGCGGTGATGGGCTCCTTCGCCGCGGACCACGTGATCCCCGACCCGGGCGGCTTCGCGGACGCCGTCCGCCTCGCGGCCGAGGTCGCCCGCGACGACTGGCTGGTCACGCTCGGCATCGAGCCCGCCTTCCCCTCCTCGGCGTTCGGCTACATCCACCTCGGCGACGAACTCGAGGGCCACCCCGGCGCGCGGACCGTCCAGGAGTTCGTGGAGAAGCCGTCGGTCGCGGTCGCCACGGAGTACGTCGCGACCGGCCGCTACCGCTGGAACGCCGGCATGTTCGTCGTCCGCCCGACCGTGCTGCTCGACCTGCTGCACCGGTGGCACCCGGCGTTCGCGGACGCGCTGCGCGCGATCGCCGCGGCCCCGGACCGGCTCGACGAGCTGTGGCCCGACCTGCCGAAGATCGCGCTGGACCACGCGATCGCCGAGCCCGCGGCCGACGCCGGCCGGGTCGCGTGCGTGCCGTCGTCGTTCCACTGGGAGGACATCGGCGACTTCGACTCGCTGGCCGCGCTGCTCGGTGGGGACACCGCCGTGCTCGGCGACGCGGGTGACGTGCTCGCCGTCGACAGCACCGGACTCGTGGTGCCGTCGTCCGGACGCGTCGTCGCGGTGATCGGGCTGGACGACGTGGTGGTCGTGGACACCCCGGACGCGCTCCTGGTCACCACCAGGGCGCGCGCCCAGGACGTCAAGCAGATCGTGAACGACCTGAAGGAGAGTGGTCGCACCGAGCTCACGTAGCGCGGCTCCTCGACCTGGCCCCTGGTCATCTCTCCGAGCGAGCTCGGGGAGACGGGGACTCACATGGCAGACGGCTCCGGGGAGTCGAAGTACGGGTACTGCTTCATGAACTCCTGCAGCGCCTCGCCGCTGGGAGCCGAGCAGTACTGGAACGCACCGACCTGCTTGGTGGTGTCGGTCTCGCCCTCGCCGCCGATGGACCAGTGCGTGAACGCGACGTGCTGGCCGTCGGGGAACGCCTTGCCGTTCTCGTCGTCCGAGGTCCACGGCGCCGCGATGAACTTGTCACGCATGTTCGTGTCGGACTCGTCGAACTTCTCCGCCATGTCGCGGATCTCGGAGACCTGCGCGTCGGAGAGGGTGTCGTCGTACCAGAGGATCGTGTAGCCGTGCTCGAGGTTGTGCACCAGCGACTCGAGCGCCGGCCGGTCCGCCTCGGAGTAGAACTTCCGGTCGAACGGCGCCGGCGCGACGCCGGCCTCGTTCCAGTGGGCACCGAACGCCGGCGGGGCGGTGGTGTACTCGACCGGCGTGCCGGTGGGCACGTGGTTCTGGTTGCCGTCGGCCTTCTCGGTGGTGATGTCCTGGCACACCGAGGCGGCGGAGCCGATGTCGCTCAGCGCGAGCTTCTCGACCTCGCGGCCGTCCCACCAGTCCTTGATCGGCTTGTACGCGGCAGCGCCGATGATGACGACGGCGACCAGGACGCAGACACCGACGATGGCGAAGCCGCGCTTGCGCTCGGCGCCCTTCTGCTCCTTGCGGAGCTTGTCGATGACCGCCTGGCGGTCGGACTTCACGGTCTTGGAGGACTTGGCCACAGGTTCGGCTTTCCCTTGCTTCGGGTTACGACCGGGAGAGTCTACGGGCGCGCTGGTCGCAGCCGGACATCGCTGGCCGAATCCGTGTCGAACACGTCCCACCCGTGGGCGAAGGCGAGCGCGGCCAACGGGCGCTTCAGGCCGGGTGGCCGGGTCACGAGCAGCTCCTCGCCGTCCCGGCCGGCTCGGGACGCGATCAGCCCGATCGCGCTGGTGATCGCGGCGGCCAGGTCGGCCGCCGAGGCGGGTGCCCCGAACGGCAGCCGGTCGCCCGGGTCACCCCGCAGGGCGCGTACGACGGCCTCGCGGGCGCCGTACCCGAACAGGTCCGCGCCGTCGGCCCGGACCAGCGACCGTGCGCCGGGGCCGTTCACCTCGGCGGGCAGCACCAGGTCGCCGCGGCCGCGGATCACCGCGAACGGGCGGCCACCGAGCTTGCCCTGCGCGAGCTCGGCGGCGCCGGCGAGCTCGTCCGCGACGGCCGGCAGCGTCACCTCGAGCAGGTTGCCGTAGGCATCGACCCGGCCGGCGAAGTCCTCGGCCACCAGCAGCCCGGAGGCGCCGATCGCGATGTCGGTCTGGCCCTCGCGCCAGGCCCGGCCGGCGGTGTCGGTGACGATCACCGCGACGTTGCGGCTGGTCCGGTGCCGCAGCCCGGTGCGCAGCCCGCGCGCGGAGGCGTCGGGGTCCAGGGGCAGCAGCACGATGCTGCCGGCCTCGACGTTGGAGGCGTCGATCCCGGCCGCGGCCATGGTGAGTCCCTGCCGGGTGCGCACGATCGCGGTCTCGCCGCGGCGGGCGACGACCCGCACGGTCTCCTCGGCGAGCGCGGCGTCGCGGGTGCCGGACCGGACCCGGCCCTCGGCCTTGCTGATCACCTTGCTGGTCACCACGACGATGTCGCCGTCGGCGAGCTCCACCAACGGCACGACCATCTCCACCAGGTCGTCGCCCGGACGGATCTCCGGAGCGCCGTCGGGGGCGAAGACCTCGATGCGGCTCATGCGCGGGCGAGCTCCACGGCGGCGGCCGCCATCGCCGCGGTCGCGTCGACGTCGGTCATCATCAGGGGGACGGCGACGCAGGCGATGCCCGCCGCGGTCACCCGGTCCACCTCGGCGGCGTCGACGGTGTCGAGCAGCCAGCCGTCGAGGACCCCGCCGTTCGAGCGGGCGCCGTAGTGCAGGGCGACGCCGGAGGCGCTGACCTCCACGCCGATCGAGGTCAGCATCTGCTCGGCCATGCCGCGCACGTGCGTGCCGCCGACGATGGGGGAGAGGCCGACGACGGGCGCCTTCGTGGCCGCCAGCGCCTCGCGCACCCCCGGCACGCCGAGGATGGTGCCGACCGACACGACCGGGTTGGACGGCGGGAGCAGCACCAGGTCGGCGTCGGTGATCGCGTCGAGGACGCCGGGGCCGGGTGTCGAGTCGTCGAGGCCGACCACGACCACGGTCTCGGCCGGGACCTCGGCGCGCAGCCGCACCCAGTACTCCTGGAAGTGCACGACCCGGCGGCCGCTCGGCGCCTCGGGGTCGGTGATCGCGATGTGCGTCTCGACGCGGTCGTCGGTCATGGGAAGGAGGCGAACGCCCTGGCCGAGGGTCGGGGCCAGCCAGCGCTTGCAGAGGGCCTCGGTCACCTGGGAGAGCGGGTAGCCGGCGTCCAGCATCTGCGTGCGCACGAGGTGGGTGGCGATGTCCCGGTCGCCGAGGCCGAACCACGTCGGCTCCACGCCGTACGTCGCCAGCTCCTCCTTGACGCTCCACGTCTCGTCGCGCCGACCCCAGCCGCGGCCCGGGTCGATGCCGTCGCCTAGCGTGTACATCACGGTGTCGAGGTCGGGGCAGACCTTGAGCCCGTGGATCCAGAGGTCGTCGGCGGTGTTGGCGACCACCGTCACCGCTGCATCGGCCGCCACGCCGGGCAGTCGACCGGTCGCGATCGCGTGCAGGAGACCCTGGAGGAAGCGGGCGCCGCCCATGCCTCCGGAGAGCACCGTGATGTTGTGCATGCGAATACCTTGCCCCACCGGGGTCGCCTGCCGATGAGGGGGATGACCCGGCCGCCTATCTAGCCACGCTGCGCCCATAGCAGATCCGGGGTTGACTTCCGGGGTACGACAGGCATGTAATTCCCACAGTGTCGTTCGCGAGTCTTCACGGGGAACCAGGTCAGATCCGCTAGGGCCTCCCGTGCAGGTTCGGGGATGTGGGAGCAATACCGGGTCGAAAGGGCGAGTGCCGTGAGAGAACTCTTTCTCCTCGACGGGGACGCCGAGGAAGCGGGTTGGCAGGACCGTGCGCTGTGCGCACAGACCGACCCCGAGGCGTTCTTCCCCGAAAAGGGAGGGTCCACGAGGGAGGCCAAGAAGGTCTGCCTCACCTGTGAGGTGCGCGACGACTGCCTCGAGTCGGCCCTCATGAACGACGAGCGCTTCGGCATCTGGGGCGGTCTCTCCGAGCGAGAGCGCCGCAAGCTGAAGAAGCGGGCTGTCTGAGAATCGGGCAGCCGGCTCGAGGAGCCGCGCGACCGACGTACGAGGTCGCGACCGGCGTCTCGAGATCGATCAACCCATCGGCGTGGGCGCCCCGTAGGTCATCTTCCGACCGAGGGGCGCCCCGCCGGGATGGGTCTGCTTCACCGAGTCCCGGTTAGTGTTCGGGATCGTGGTTTCTTCGGTGTCGGCTCTGCTCGTCAGTCACGACGGCGGGCGCTGGCTCCCCGCCGTCATCGACGGCGTGCGCGCTCAGCGCACCCCGGTCGATGCGGTCGTCGCTGTCGACACCGGCAGCAAGGACGAGAGCGCCGACCTCCTCGACGCGGCCTTCGGCGCCGACTCCGGCGGGGTCCTCCGCGTCTCCAGCTCGACCTCGTTCCCCGAGGCGGTCGGGCTCGGCCTCGAGCGGCTGCGCCTGCAGGGCTCCACCAGCGAGTGGGTCTGGATCCTGCACGACGACGCGAACCCCGAGCCCGGCGCGCTCGCCGCGCTGCTCGCGGCCGCGGAGGCCGACCCCGGCGCCGACATCCTCGGCCCCAAGCTGCGCGAGTGGCCGTCGCTGCGCCGCCTGCTCGAGCTCGGCGTCACGATCTCCGGCACCGGCCGGCGCGAGACCGGCTTGGAGCGCGGCGAGTACGACCAGGGGCAGCACGACGAGGTCCGCGAGGTCCTCGCGGTGAACACCGCCGGCATGCTCGTGCGGCGGACCGTCCTGGAGGAGCTCGGCGGCTTCGACGCCCAGCTGCCGATCTTCGGCAACGACATCGACTTCGGGTGGCGAGCCGCTGCGGCCGGCCACCGCACGCTGATCGTGCCGGACGCGGTCGTCTTCCACGCCGAGGCGGCCCACCGGGGCGTACGCCGCACCGCGCTGACCGGACGCCACACGCACTACCAGGAGCGCCGGGCCGCGCTGTACACGCTGCTCGCCAACGCCCGCGGCCGCGCCCTGCCGTGGCTGGTCGTGCGGCTGGCGTTCGGGACCGTCCTGCGGATGCTCGGGTTCCTCGTCGTCCGCTCACCGGGCGAGGCGCTCGACGACCTCGCCGCGCTGCTGAACCTCTACGCCCACCCCGGCCAGGTCCGCGCCGCCCGCCGCGCGCGGCGCGAGCAGCGGCCGGCCGAGGAGCACGCCCGCTCGCTGCTGTCCCCGTGGTGGGTGCCCTACCGGCACGGGCTCGACTTCCTCGGCGACCTGGTCGCCGCGGCCACCAACCAGGCGCAGGACGTCGCCGAGCGGCGCCGGGTCGCAGCCGCCGCCGTGGCGCCCGCGAGCGCCGTCGCCCGGCCGCGGTCGGACGAGGACGAGCTGGTGGAGGACACCGGCATCGTCGCGCGGTTCCTGACCAACCCGGTCGCACTCGCGCTCGCCGCGTTCGTCCTGATCGCCCTGGTCGGCGCCCGCGACGCCTTCGACTCCCTGGCCGGCGGCGGCCTCTCGCCGGCACCGGCCGGGGTCGGCGACTGGTGGCGGCTCCAGGTCGACACCTGGCACCCGCTCGGGACCGGGACCGCGGTGCCGGCGCCGCCGTACGTCCTGCCGATGGCGCTGCTCGCGACCCTGCTCGGCGGCAGCCCGTCGCTCGCGGTATCGGTGGTCATGCTGCTCGCGGTGCCGTTCGGGCTCTGGGGAGCGTGGCGCTTCCTGCGGGTCGTCGGCCGGCTGGTGACGCCCACCGGTGCGCCGCGCAGCGCGCTGCTGTGGGGCGCCACGACGTGGGCGCTGGTGCCGGTGGTCAGCGGCGCGTGGAGCGACGGCCGCTTCGGCGCCGTCGTGGTCGCCGCGACCCTGCCCTGGCTCGCGCACGCCGCCCTCGGCTTCGCCGACCCGGCCGCCGACCGGCGCTGGCGCGCGGCCTGGCGCACCGGTCTGCTGCTCACGCTCGCCACTGCCTTCGCCGCCGTGCTGTGGCTGTTCGCGGCGTTGCTCGGTCTCGTGGTCGTGGCCGCCGCGCTCCTCATCGTGCGGGGCGCGGTCCGGGACCGCTCGATCTGGGGGCCGCCGGCCACCGCGCTCGCCGTGGTGCCCGCGTTGCTGTCGCCGTGGTGGATCCCGGCGGTGCAGCGCGGGGCGGCCGAGGGTCTGCTGCTCGACGTCGGCCGGCTCCCGTCGCCGGTGGCCGACGGCCTCGACCTCGCGACCGGCCGGCTGGCCGACCTCGGCGCGCCGTGGTGGCTGGGCGCGATCCTCGCGGTGCTGGCGCTGCTCGCCCTGGTGCCGCGGTCGACGCGGATCCCGGTCCTGGTGTGCTGGGTGATCGCCCTGGTCGCGGCCGTGCTCGCGCTCGTCCTCGGTGCCGGATCGCTCGCGCTCGCGGCGACCACGGTCTCGACCGGGCTCGCCGCGCTGGTCGTCGTCCTCCAGGGCGCGTTCGTCGTCGCCGCCACGATCGGCGCGATCGCGCTGGTCCACGACCTCCACTCCTGGCGCCGCGCGGTGGCGGCGGTCGTCGCCGTCGCTGCGGCCGTGGTGCCGATCGGCGGGCTCGCCTGGTGGCTGGGCGCCGCCGACAACACCGTCGCGGAGGGCATCGACACCGACATCCCGGTCTACATGGTCGAGAGCTCGCAGCAGGGCCCCGAGCACGGCATCCTCGTCGTCCGCGGCTCGATCGACGACGGCCTCACCTACTCCGTGCGCCGCGGTGACGGCGTGACGATGGGCGAGGACGAGATCCTCGGGCTCACCGCCGAGGACGAGGACTTCAGCGCCCAGGTGCGCGAGCTCGTCTCGCGCCCGACCCCGGAGGTCATCGACGCGCTCGGACAGAGCGGCATCGAGTACGTCGTGCTCCCGGCTCCGGCCGACGGTGGCGTCGCCGGCGTCCTCGACGCGGCGACCGGGCTGATCCAGGCGAGCGCCATCGCGCCGACCCGCGCGTGGGAGGTCGACCGCCCGCTGGACGCGTCCGGCCTCGAGGGACCGGCGTCGTGGCTGCGGATCGCGCTGCTGGTCCTCGCCGGGCTCGGGACCCTGGTGGTCGCCGTGCTCTGCCTCCCGACGAGCAGCAGGAGGAGGTCCTGATGAGCCACAGCGCACCCCCGGCCCCCGGCCGCCGCAGCGCCCGCGCGCCGAAGCGTCGCCTCGAAGTCACCGTGCTGCTCGCCGTGCTGCTGCCGCTGCTCGCGCTCGGCGCGCTCGCGCTGGTCGACCAGGGCGCCGCCACCGACCCCGTCGAGCCCCCGACCCGTACCGAGCTCACGCGGGCGACGCTGGTCTGCCCGACCGCGCCGGCCGAGGACGCCCGGGAGGTGGCGATCACCAGCGCCACCGAGGACGTCGACGGCACCGTGCAGGTCGGCCTGGGCGAGACCCAGGAGCCGGCCGACCTCGCCTCCGGCAGGGTCACGTTCGTGCCGGACCAGCCGGACGCGGTCGCGATCCTGGGCGAGGACGACACCGCCCCCGGCCTGGTCGCCGCCCGGTTCGGCGGCACCGAACCCGCCGCCCTGAGCTGCCCCGCCCCCATGCCGGTCACCTGGTTCACCGGCGTCGGCGCCGGCGCCGGGCACACGTCGGTGCTCGAGCTGATCAACCCCGACGCCGGCACCGCGATCGCGAACATCACCGTCTACGGCCGATCGGGCATCGTCGAGGCCGAGCGGCTGCGCGGCATCTCGGTGCCGGGCGGCACGAGCGTCCGGCTCGACCTCGCCACGCTGGTCCCGCGCCGCGACGAGCTCGCGCTCCAGGTCGCGACCGTGCGCGGCCGGATCGGCGCCGTGGTGCAGGACCGCTTCGACGGCATCGGCTCCGCCGAGCCGACCGCGGACTGGCTCCCGGACCAGCCCGAGCCGTCCACCTCCAACCTGCTGATGGGTCTCGCGCCCGGCGCCGGCCGGCGGACGCTGGTGATCGCCAACGGCGGCGACGACGAGGTGCGCGCCGACGTCAAGGTGGTCACCCGCCGCTCGGTGTTCGTCCCCGAGGGTGTCCCCGAGCTCCGGGTCGCCCCGCACAGCGTCCAGCGGATCGCGATCTCCAGCGCCCTCGAGGCCGCGCTGAAGGGCGGCGCGAACGGCCTGCTCGTCGACGCCACCGGCCCGGTCACCGCCACGGTCCGGTCGTACGTCGAGGGCGACCTCTCCCATGCCGTCCCCAGCGACCTCGTCGAGTCGTCGGCGACCGCGCTGCTGCCGGACATCCGCGAGGAGAAGAGCGTGCAGCTCGCCGGCGCCACCGGCCAGGGCGTGGTCACCGTCGTCGCCCGCTCGGCGTCGGGGGAGGAGCTCGACCGGACCGAGACCGAGATCTCTCCCGACCTCGGGGTCAGCGTGAAGGTGCCCGCCGACACGGTCCTGGTGACCGTCACGGTCGCGCGCACCACGGTCTCCGGCGCGGCGATGATGGCCGGCGAGGACGGCGCGGCGGTCGTCCCGCTCACGGTGCCGGCCTCCAACGGCCTGGTGCCGGCCGTGCGACCCGGGCTTCCCTAGCCGTGCTTCGCAGCCCTCGCAGGCTGGGTTGTGAGTCCCTCGATCTCGATACGCCGGTCGCGGCCTCCTTCGTCGGCCGCGCGGCTACTCGATCCAGCGCGTGCTTCGCAGCCCTCGCAGGCTGGGCTGTGAGTCCCTCGATCTCGATACGCCGGTCGCGGCCTCCTTCGTCGGCCGCGCGGCTACTCGATCCAGCGCGTGCTTCGCAGCCCTCGCAGGCTGGGCTGTGAGTCCCTCGATCTCGATACGCCGGTCGCGGCCTCCTTCGTCGGCCGCGCGGCTACTCGATCCAGCGCGTGCTTCGCAGCCCTCGCAGGCTCGGGCTGCGCGCCCTAGTCGGACTCGTAGCGCGGGTCGACCTGCTCGGCGTCGATGCCGAGCAGCTCGGCGACCTGCTCCACCACGATCGTGAGCACCAGCGCCTCGAGGTCGGTGCGGGTCTCGCAGCGCCGCTCGATCGGCCGGCGGAACAGCACCAGCCGGGTCGGCGTACCCCCGCTGCCACGCACCAGCGAGGACAGCGGCACGGTCGCCGAGCTCCAGTCGTCGGGGATCTGCGGGGTGTCCTCGACGGCGTACTCCACCAGCCCGAGCCGGTCCTGCCAGCGCGCGTCGATGTCGGTGACGATGCCGAGCGCGAGGTCGTCGAAGCGCTCGCGTGCCGTCCTCAGCGCGGGACGTCCGGGCGCCTCCGGGAGCACTGCGGGGCCGCGCATCCCGCGTCCGCGCCGGTCCCGGAGCCTGGGGCGCGTCTGGCGATTCATGGGCGGCGCCACCGCCGCGTGTCATCCACGCCGCGAGCCTAATCCGGACCGGGTCGAGCGCCGGGTACCGTCTGCCGCGTGAGTCCTGCCCGCCGGTGTTCGCGTACCGCCTGTAGCCGTACCGCGGTCACCACCCTGACCTACGTCTACAGCGACCAGACCGCTGTCCTGGGCCCGCTCGCGACGTACGCCGAGCCGCACGCCTACGACCTGTGCGACGTGCACAGCGAGCGGCTCTCGGCCCCGCGCGGCTGGGAGGTCCTGCGCCTCGCGACCGGCCCCGTCGACCAGGGCCCGTCGGGCGACGACCTGCTCGCGCTCGCCGACGCGGTGCGCGAGGCCGCCCGTCCGGCCCCGCCGGCCCGGGTCTCGCCCGCCGAGGAGACCGGCCGGGTCACCACGCGACGCGGCCACCTCCGCTCGCTGTCGACCGACTGACTGCTACTACGCTCGCCTCCATGGCCGACACCCTCGACCCGGCGAACCTGCGTGCGGTCTTCAAGGCGTACGACGTCCGCGGCACCGTCCCGGACCAGATCGACGACAACCTCGCCCGCGCCACCGGCTGCGCGTTCGTGCGCGTGACGGGTGCCGCGACCGTGGTCGTCGGCCACGACATGCGGCCCAGCTCGGCCGGCATGGCCGCCGCGTTCGCCGAGGGCGCCAGCACCGCCGGCGCCGACGTCGTGATGATCGGGCTGGCGTCGACCGACCAGCTCTACTTCGCCTCCGGTCACCTCGGTCACCCGGGCGCGATGTTCACCGCGAGCCACAACCCGGCGCAGTACAACGGCATCAAGATGTGCCGCACCGAGGCCCAGCCGATCGGCATGGAGACCGGCCTCGCCGACATCCGCGACCTGGTCGAGGAGGGCGAGCCGCCGCACGGCGCGGCGCACGGCGAGATCACCGAGCACGACGTGCTCGACGCGTACGCCGCCCACCTGCTCGGCCTCGCGCCGGTGACCGGTCGCCGGCTCAAGGTCGTGGTCGACGCCGGCAACGGGATGGCCGGGCACACCGCCCCCGCCGTCTTCGACCGGCTCGGCGACGCCGTCGAGCTGGTGCCGATGTACTTCGAGCTCGACGGCACGTTCCCGAACCACGAGGCCAACCCGATCGAGGCCGAGAACCTCCGCGACCTGCAGGCCAAGGTGCTCGAGGTCGGCGCGGACGTCGGGCTCGCCTTCGACGGCGACGCCGACCGCTGCTTCGTGGTCGACGAGCAGGGGCGGGCGGTCTCGCCGTCGACCCTCACCGCGCTGATCGCCACCCGCGAGCTGGCCAAGGAGCCCGGCGCCACGGTGATCCACAACCTGATCACCAGCCGCGCCGTACCCGAGATCGTCGTGGAGCAGGGCGGCACCGCCGTCCGCACCCGGGTCGGCCACTCCTACATCAAGGCGACGATGGCCGAGACCGGCGCGATCTTCGGCGGCGAGCACAGCGGTCACTTCTACTTCCGCGACTTCTGGCGCGCCGACTCCGGGATGCTCGCGGCGCTGCACACGCTCGCGGCGCTGGCCGAGACCGAGCGGCCGCTGTCGGACCTGCTGGCGGAGTACGAGCGGTACGTCGTCAGCGGCGAGATCAACAGCACCGTCGCCGACCAGCAGGCCGTGATGGCCGAGATCGAGGCGGCCTACGCCGGCACCGACGGCGTCACCACCGACCGCCTCGACGGGCTCACCGTCAGCCACGACGACTGGACGTTCAACGTCCGGCCGTCGAACACCGAACCGCTGCTCCGGCTCAATGCCGAGGGCCGCGACGACGCCACCATGGCCGAGGTGCGCGACCGCGTCCTCGCCGAGATCAGGAGAGACCGATGAACGCCCCGAACCTCGACCCCGCACTGCTCGCGATCATCGTCTGCCCGGCCTGCCGGTCCAGCCTCGACCTCGTCGCCGAGGAGCTGGTCTGCAGCGGCTGCGGTCTCGCCTACCCGGTCCGCGACGACATCCCCGTGCTGCTCGTCGACGAGGCCCGCAAGCCGGCCTGAGGCACGACGATGGCGACCTGGTTCGACGAGTCCCGTCTCGACGACGCGACGGTCCTGGAGTCCGTCGACGGTCCGCTCCGCGTGCTCGCGGAGTCCGGTGCCCGGGTCCGCCGCGCCGCGGGTGACGCCGCCGAGGCGACCGCCGCCGCGGTGACCCGCGCCGAGGAGCTGGCCCGCCCGCGCGCGGTGATCGCGGCCGGCCCCGACTCCCGCCTCCTGCGCGCGGTGCTGGAGCCGTGGTGCCCGGTGCCGTTCGTCGCCTGGCCCGGCCCCGCGCTGCCCGGCTGGGCGGGCAGCCTCGACCTCGTGGTGGTGCTCGCGCCCGAGGGCTCGGACCCCGGCACCGCCTCCGCCGTCGCCGAGGCGGTACGCCGCGGCTGCCAGGTCGTGGTCGCCTGCCCGCCGACCTCGATGGTCGCCGAGCACGCCGCCGGCCGGTGGACCACGATCCTCCCGACCACGACGCAGGACCAGCTCGCGACCGCCGTGGTCGTGCTCGAGTACCTCGACCGGGTCTCGCTCGGCCCCCGCGCCGACGCCGAGCAGGTCGCCGAGGCCCTCGACGCGGTGGCCATCGCCTGCTCGCCGCACCGCGACCTCGCCGTGAACCCCGCCAAGATGCTGGCGATCGCGCTGGCCGACACCAACCCGATCGTCTGGGGTGGCTCCGTGCTGGCGGCTCGGGCCGCACGCCGGGTGGCCGAGTCGGTCCGCCGCTCCAGCGGCCGCTCCGCGCTGGCGGGCGACGCCGAGCACCTGCTGCCGGTGCTGGAGGCGGCCCGGGCACGCGACGTGTTCGACGACCCGTTCGCCGAGGGCAGCGGTGAGCGCCGGCCGATGCTGCTGGTGCTCGACGACGGCGCCGAGGAGCACGTGGTGCGCGAGCAGCGCGGCCGGCTCCAGGCGGCCGCCGCGGCCCGCGGGCTGCGCGTGGAGACCGTCACCACCGACGCCGCCACCGAGGTCGGCCGGTACGCATCGCTGCTGCTTAGCGGCACCTACGCCGCCGAGTACCTGCGGATCGGGCTCGTGGAGGACTAAGGCGCCGTGCACCCGGGTAGGGTCCTGCGTGCCGACCTCCACCCGCGATCCCTGGTTCGACAACGCCAAGATGGCCCTGGTCACGCTGGTCGTGGTCGGCCACGCCTGGACGCTGCTTCCCCAGACGGGCATGGTCGAGCACCTCTACGACTTCCTCTACGCCTGGCACGTGCCGGCGTTCGTGTTCGTCACCGGCTACCTCTCCCAGCGCTTCGCCTACACCAAGGCGCGCACCTGGCAGCTGTTCCGCACCATCGTGGTGCCGTACATCATCTTCGAGACCGCGCTCGGCCTGTTCCGCGTGTACGTCGGCGGCGAGCAGCTCGACGATCTCTTCCGCGACCCGCACTGGCCGATGTGGTACCTCGCCGCGCTGTTCTTCTGGCGGCTGCTGACCCCGATCTTCCGGCCGATGTGGGGCGGCGTGGTCGTCGCGGTCGCGATCAGCCTGGTCGCCGGGATGTACGCCGGCGACACCCTCGACATCGCCCGCGTCCTGGGCCTGCTGCCGTTCTTCGTCATGGGTCTGAAGGCGACGCCGGAACGGCTCGAGTGGCTGCGCCGCAAGCCCGCCCAGGCGGCTGCTGCCTGCGTGCTGCTCGCGCTGTGGGTGCTGACCACGTGGACGGACG
This sequence comes from Nocardioides sp. SR21, assembly GCF_022761125.1. Taxonomy (GTDB): domain Bacteria; phylum Actinomycetota; class Actinomycetes; order Propionibacteriales; family Nocardioidaceae; genus Nocardioides. The sequence goes on from NZ_JAKWJR010000004.1 coordinate 100,681, forward strand.
TCTGGGCGAGCACCGAGTGGCTCTACTACCGCTCGCGCTACGACGAGATGGGCTACGCCGACGATCTCAACGCGCTGCTCACCCGGGCGCTGGTGCTCGCGATCGGCACGCTCGGGGCCGCGGCGTTCCTCTCGCTGGTGCCGCGCACCTTCACCTGGTTCACCAAGCTCGGCGCCGCGACCCTGGTCGTCTACCTCTTCCACGGCTTCTTCGTGAAGGGGACGTCGTACGCCGGCTACGGCGACTGGGCCGACGAGCACGCCCTGCTCGCGTTCGGCGTGACCACGCTGGCCGCGCTGCTGCTGGCGCTGGGCCTGGCCTGGAAGCCGGTCTCCTCGCGCCTCGTCGACCTCGTCGACCCGTTCGGCTACGCCGAGCGCCACGTCCAGCACGCGGTCGACCTGACCGTCGCGAAGGACCAGGTCCAGCCGGAGGTGCAGGCCGAGGTCGAGGCGGCCGTGCGCGAGGAGCATCTGACCTCCCGCTAGCCTTCGGGCATGGCTGGAGGTCTGTTCGCGCTGCTCGACGACGTCGCCGCGCTCGCGCGGCTTGCCGCCGCCTCGGTGGACGACGTGGGGGCGGCCGCGGGCCGCGCGACCACGAAGGCCGCCGGTGTCGTCGTCGACGACACCGCGGTGACGCCGCAGTACGTCCACGGCGTCGCCGCCGAGCGCGAGCTCCCGATGATCCGCAGGATCGCGTGGGGCTCGATCCGCAACAAGCTGCTGTTCATCCTCCCGGCGGCGATGCTGCTCAGCCAGTTCCTGCCGTGGCTGCTGACCCCGATCCTCATGGTCGGCGGCAGCTACCTCTGCTACGAGGGTGCCGAGAAGATCTGGGGCCGGATCCGCGGGCACGACGACCACGGGGTGGTGCTCGCCGGCACCGGCGAGGAGGCCGAGAAGCAGATGGTCTCCGGCGCGATCCGGACCGACTTCATCCTGTCGGCCGAGATCATGGTGATCGCGCTCAACGAGGTCGCCGACGAGTCGTTCCTCAACCGGCTGCTGATCCTCGTCGTGGTCGCGATCGTCATCACCATCGCGGTGTACGGCGTGGTCGGCGTGATCGTGAAGATGGACGACGTCGGCCTGCACCTGGCCGGCCGGAGGTCGGCCGCCGCGCAGGCGATCGGCCGCGGCCTGGTCGCCGCGATGCCGCGCCTGCTCGCCGTGATCTCGGTGGTCGGCATCGCCGCGATGCTCTGGGTCGGTGGGCACATCCTGCTCAACGGCATGGAGGAGCTCGGCTTCCATGCGCCGTACGACTTCGTCCACGACCTCGAGCACGACGTCGAGCGCGCCGTGGAGAGCGGGTTCGGCAGCGTCCTGGCCTGGCTCACCAACACCGTGTTCTCGGCGATCCTCGGCGTGGTCGTCGGCGCGATCCTGGTCGCGGTCATGCACCTCGTGCCCAAGCGCGCCAAGCACTGACCGGAACCGGTCCCGGCCGGTCGTCGTCCGACCGGCATGCGCGTCGCCCTGCTCGCCCTGGTGCTGCTGCTCGTCGGCTGCACCCATGACCCCGGGGTCGTCATCGACGACCCGGTGCTGGAGCCGTACGACGGACCGCTGCACGTCGCGTTCGACGACGCTGAGTACGGCGCTGCCGGCCTCGCCCTCGGCTGCCAGTGGAACCCGCAGGACGGGGGCGTCCTCGACGTCTCGGCCACGGGGGACGACCCGGAGGCGGCGTTCGCCGCCTGGCTCGGTGCCGAGGCCCCGGTCGTCCCCGACAGCGGCTACCAGCTGGAGCAGGTCGAGAACGGGCGAGCGCTGTTCTCGTTCGTGCAGGTGCTCAGCCGGGTGGTCGTGGTGATCCTCGCGGAGGTCGAGTCCGGCTGGGGTGTGGAGTCCTGGGCGGCGTGCGACCCCTCCGAGCTCGGCGTCGACACCGCGGAGTCCCTCGGTGTCGGGGTGTGGACCGGCCCCGGCAGGCCCCAGGTCACCTCCGAGGTCGTCACGTTCCGCGGCTCGGAGTCCTGCGGCATGCAGGGGACGCCGATCCTGCGCGTGGGTCTCGACGAGTACGTCAGGGACGGCTCGTCCGGCCTGCCCGCCGGCGCGGTCAACCGCGAGCTCCAGCGCGACGGCCGGACGCTCTGGCTCGGGGAGCACCCGCGAGCGGCGTACCTGGTGCCGGGGAGCGGCAGCGAGGTCCAGCGGTGGCCGGCGCTCGACGGGCCGACGGGCTGCGACTTCCGGAAATGACGAAGGCGAGGGGAACCCCTCGCCACTACCAAGGTATAGCGGACCCCGGGGCTTGCGGCAAGGCCCCCGGGCTGCCTCAGAATCGCCCATCGTGACGTCTGCTTTCGCGCTTCCGGACCACCTGACCGCCAAGGCCGAACCGGCCCTGATCGCCGCCGACGAGCGGCACTTCGCGGCGATCGCCGACAGCCTCGAGCACGCGACCGCCGACCTCACCGAGCGGCTCGACGCGGCCCGCCGCGCGCCCGGCGGGACCGGCCAGGAGGCGATGGACCGCGACCAGGAGGTGCACCGGCTGACCGCCCGGCTGCGGGCGCTGCGCCGCTTCGGCCTCGACCTCTGCCTCGGCCACATGGTGGGGGAGGACGGGGATGCGGTGTACGTCGGCCGCCTCGGCCTCACCGACAGCGACGGGCACCGGCTGCTCGTCGACTGGCGCTCGCCGGTCGCCGAGCCGTTCTTCGGGGCCACGCACGCCGACCCGATGGGCCTGACGTTCCGCCGCCGCTACCGCTGGACCGGCGGACGGGTCAGCGACTACTGGGACGAGGTGTTCACCGCCGACGGGTTCGAGGGCCACGCCGCCGCACTCGACGACCAGTCCGCGTTCATCGCCAGCCTGGGCAGCAGCCGGTCGCCGCGGATGCGCGACGTGCTCGGCACCATCCAGGCCGACCAGGACGCGATCATCCGCGCCGGGTCGCGCGGCACCCTCGTCGTCGACGGCGGGCCCGGCACCGGCAAGACCGTGGTCGCGCTGCACCGCACGGCGTACCTGCTCTACTCCGACCCACGGCTCGGGCACCGGCGTGGTGGCGTGCTGTTCGTCGGGCCGCACCAGCCCTACCTCGCCTACGTCGCCGACGTGCTGCCCAGCCTCGGCGAGGAGGGCGTGCAGACCTGCACGCTGCGCGACCTGCTGCCCGAGGGCGGGGACGCGGTCGCCGAGGCCGACCCGGAGGTCGCGCGCCTCAAGGCGACCGCGGAGATGGTCCGCGCGATCGAGCCCGGGGTCCGGCTCTACGAGGAGGTGCCGACCGAGGGCATGGACGTCGAGACCCCGTGGGGCGACGTCTGGCTGGGCACCGCGGACTGGGCCGAGGCGTTCGAGGCGGCCGACCCCGGCACACCCCACAACGAGGCGCGCGACCAGATCTGGGACGCGCTGCTGACGATCCTGGTCGACAAGCACCACGCCGATCACGGGGACGAGGAGGCGTCGCCCGACCTCCTGCGCCGCTCGCTCGCGCAGAACCGCGAGCTGGCCACGGTGTTCGACAAGGCCTGGCCGCTGCTCGACCCCACCGAGGTCGTCGAGGACCTGTGGTCGGTGCCGGCGTACCTGCGGCTCTGCGCGCCCTGGCTGGCACCCGAGGAGGTACGCCGGCTCCAGCGCGCCGAGCCGCGCGCGTGGACCCTGTCGGACCTGCCGCTGCTCGACGCGGCGCGGCTGCGCGTCGGCGACCCCGAGGCGTCGCGCCGACGGCGCCGGCAGGAGGCGGCGATCGCGGCGGAGCGTCAGCGCATGGACCAGGTCGTCGACGAGATGCTCCAGCTCGACGACGAGGACGGGATGTGGGCCCAGCTGCGCCAGGAGGGCATCCGGGACGCGCTCGTCGACCCCGATGCCGTGCCCGCCGGCGACCCCGACCTGCTCGCCGGACCGTTCGCGCACGTCGTCGTGGACGAGGCCCAGGAGCTCACCGACGCGGAGTGGCAGATGCTGCTGCTGCGCTGCCCGTCGCGCAGCTTCACGATCGTGGGGGACCGCGCCCAGGCGCGGCACGGGTTCACGGAGACGTGGGAGGAGCGCCTCGCGCGGGCCGGCCTCGACCGGGTCACGATGGCGTCGCTGAGCATCAACTACCGGACGCCGGAGGAGGTGATGGCCGAGGCCGAGCCGGTGATCCGTGCCGCGCTGCCGGACGCCAACGTGCCGACCTCCGTGCGCAGCAGCGGCGTACCGGTCCACCACGGCTCGGCCGCCGAGCTCGACGCGATCCTCGAGGGCTGGCTCGCCGAGCACGTCGAGGGCACCGCCTGCGTGATCGGCGACCCGACGTTCGTCGCGACCTCGCGCGTCCGGTCGCTGCCCCCCTCCCTCGCCAAGGGGCTCGAGTTCGACCTCGTCGTGCTCGTCGACCCGGAGGCGTTCGGGGAGGGCATCGAGGGAGCCGTCGACCGGTACGTCGCGATGACCCGCGCGACCCAGCGGCTCGTGGTTCTTCGAGGATTCTCAGATTCCGCGAGGCAAGACCTACGCTCGGATTCCGCAGCCAGCACTTGTCGATGAGACCCGCAGGAGCAGACATGGACTACAAGGTCGCCGACCTCAGCCTGGCCGACTTCGGCCGCACCGAGATCCAGCTCGCCGAGCACGAGATGCCCGGCCTGATGGCGATGCGCGAGCGCTACGGCGCCGAGCAGCCCCTCAAGGGCGCGAAGATCGCCGGCTCGCTGCACATGACCATCCAGACCGCGGTGCTCATCGAGACCCTGGTCGCGCTCGGCGCCGAGGTGCGCTGGGCGTCGTGCAACATCTTCTCCACCCAGGACCACGCCGCCGCGGCCATCGCCGTCGGCCCGAACGGCACCGTCGACGACCCGCAGGGCGTCCCGGTGTTCGCGTGGAAGGGCGAGACCCTGGAGGAGTACTGGTGGTGCACCCGCCAGATCCTCGACTGGGGCACCGACCAGCCGAACATGATCCTCGACGACGGCGGCGACGCGACCCTGCTCGTCCACCTCGGCGTCCAGGCCGAGAAGACCGGCACCGCGCCCGACCCGGCCACCGCCACCAGCCACGAGCAGAAGGTCATCTTCGAGGTGCTCAACGAGCAGCTCGCGGCCAACGCGTCGTACTGGACCCCGAAGGCCAACAGCATCAAGGGCGTGACGGAGGAGACCACCACCGGTGTCCACCGTCTCTACGAGATGATGAAGGAAGGCTCGCTGCTCTTCCCGGCCATCAACGTCAACGACTCGGTCACCAAGTCGAAGTTCGACAACAAGTACGGCTGCCGCCACTCGCTCATCGACGGCATCAACCGCGCCACCGACGTCCTCATCGGCGGCAAGGTCGCGGTCGTCTGCGGCTACGGCGACGTCGGCAAGGGCTGCGCCGAGTCGCTGCGCGGCCAGGGCGCTCGGGTCATCGTCACCGAGATCGACCCGATCTGCGCGCTGCAGGCCGCGATGGACGGCTACCAGGTCACCACGCTCGAGGACGCCCTCCCGGTCGCGGACATCATCATCACCGCCACCGGCAACAAGGACGTCGTCACCGTCGACCAGATGTCGCGCATGAAGCACCAGGCGATCGTCGGCAACATCGGCCACTTCGACAACGAGATCGACATGGCCGGCCTCGAGGCGCCGGGCGTCGCCGAGCGCAAGAACGTCAAGCCGCAGGTCGACGTCTGGACCTTCCCGAAGGGCAACTCGATCATCGTGCTGTCCGAGGGCCGCCTGATGAACCTCGGCAACGCGACCGGCCACCCGTCGTTCGTCATGTCGAACTCCTTCACCAACCAGGTCCTCGCGCAGATCGAGATCTTCACGAAGCCCGAGGAGTACCCGGTCGGCGTCTATGTGCTGCCCAAGCACCTCGACGAGGAGGTCGCGCGCCTGCACCTCGACTCGCTCGGCGTGAAGCTCACGACGCTGACCGGCGACCAGGCGTCGTACCTCGGAATCGACGTGGCCGGCCCGTACAAGCCCGAGCAGTACCGGTACTAGGGCGCTCGGCCCGAGCTTGCGGGGCTGAGAGTCACGCGCTGGATCGAGTAGCGACCGGCGTATCGAGATCTGAGTGGTCTCGATACGCCGCTCGTTCCTCGCAGGGCCACTCGACCACCGATCACCTGTCACTATGGACGACATGAGCGAGCCCGTCGGCGCCCCCAGCGGCCCACCCGCCGAGACCGCCGGCAAGGGCCGGATCCTGGTCGTCGACGACGACGCCTCGCTGGCCGAGATGCTCACGATCGTCCTGCGCCAGGAGGGCTTCGACAGCCGGATGTGCGGTCGCGGCGACGAGGCGATGGACGAGTTCCGCGACTACAAGCCGGACCTCGTGCTGCTCGACCTGATGCTCCCGGGCAAGGACGGCATCGACGTCTGCAAGGAGATCCGCGCGGAGTCCGGCGTCCCGATCGTGATGCTGACCGCCAAGGGCGACACCGTCGACGTGGTCGTGGGTCTCGAGTCCGGCGCCGACGACTACGTCGTCAAGCCGTTCAAGCCCAAGGAGCTGATCGCCCGGATCCGCGCGCGGGTCCGCCGCTTCGACACGCCCTCGCAGGAGACGCTGACGATCGGCGACCTGGCGATCGACGTCGCCGGCCACGCGGTCACCCGTGCGGGCGCGCCGATCAGCCTGACGCCGCTCGAGTTCGATCTGCTGGTCTGCCTGGCCCGCCGGCCGTGGCAGGTGTTCACGCGCGAGGTCCTCCTCGAGCAGGTCTGGGGCTACCGGCACGCCGCCGACACCCGCCTGGTGAACGTGCACGTGCAGCGGCTGCGCTCCAAGGTCGAGCACGACCCGGAGAACCCGGAGATCGTCGTGACCGTGCGCGGCGTGGGGTACAAAGCCGGAACGGCGTAGGTTCGCGGATGGTCCACCTGGCCAGGCTCCCGCGGCTCCCGGAGCCCACCCGCCGGGCGCTCACCTTCTGGCGCCGCTCGATCCAAGCCCGCGTCGTGATCAGCACCGTCGTGCTGTCCGCGGTGGTGTTCAGCGTGGTCGGGTGGTTCCTGCTCCAGCAGACCCGCGACGGCCTGCTCGAGAACCGCGTGGACGCGGTGGTCACCGAGGCCAACGGGGGTACGGCGGCGGCCCGCAACCTCCTCGACTCGGCGGTCGGCACCGACAGCGACGCCGACACCCAGCGCCAGCAGCTCGCGGCGACGATCATCCAGCGCGGCGAGACCCGCGGCTTCTCCGCGGTGCTGTTCGGCCCGTCGGAGCCGGGCAGCCGGATCACCGACGGTGGCGCGACGTTCACGCCGGGCCTCGACACCCACAGCGTTCCCGAGGACCTCCAGGCCCACTTCGACCACGACACCTCGACGGCGTGGACCTACACGAACATCGAGACCACCGACAGCGACGGGTCCACGTCCGAGGAGCCCGGCATCGTGGTCGCCTCCCAGGTGACGCTGCCGGCGGACTCCGAGACCTACACGCTCTACTACCTCTTCCCGCTCGACGAGCAGGCGCAGACGCTCGCGCTGGTGACGCGGGCGCTGCTCACCGCCGCGGTGCTGCTGCTCGTGCTGGTGGCCGGCATGACCTGGCTGGTGACCCGGCAGGTGGTCACCCCGATCCGGCTGGCCCGCCGGGTCGCCGAGCGGCTCGCGGCCGGCCAGCTCCAGGAGCGGCTCAAGGTGGCCGGCGAGGACGACCTCGCCCGTCTGGCGACGTCGTTCAACCAGATGGCCAGCAACTTGCAGCGCCAGATCCGCCAGCTCGAGGAGCTGAGCCGAGTGCAGCGCCGGTTCGTCTCCGACGTCTCGCACGAGCTGCGCACCCCGCTCACCACGGTGCGGATGGCCAGCGACGTGCTGCACGACGCCCGCACCGACTTCGACCCGGTGACCGCCCGGGCCGCGGAGCTGCTGCAGACCGAGCTCGACCGCTTCGAGACGCTGCTCGCCGACCTGCTCGAGATCAGCCGCTTCGACGCCGGCGCCGCCGTGCTCGAGGTCGACAACCTCGACCTGAGCGCGGTCGCGCGCCGCGTCGTCGAGGCCACCGCGCCGCTCGCCCACCAGCGCGGGGTCCAGGTGGTCGTGCGCGCCCCCGACGAGCCGTGCCTGGCCGAGGGCGACGTACGCCGGGTCGAGCGGATCGTGCGCAACCTGGTCACCAACGCCATCGACCACGCCGCCGTCGACGGCGAGGACGCCGGGATCGTCGTCCAGGTCGCCGGCGACGACCACGCCGCCGCGATCGCGGTGCGTGACCACGGCATCGGCCTGGCGCCGGGGGAGTCCTCGATGGTGTTCAACCGGTTCTGGCGCGCCGACCCGGCCCGCGCCCGCACCAGCGGCGGCACCGGCCTCGGGCTGTCGATCGCGCTCGAGGACACCCACCTGCACGGCGGCTGGCTCCAGGCCTGGGGTCGCCCGGGCGAGGGTGCGCAGTTCCGCCTCACCCTGCCCCGGCACGCCGGCAGCGTCCTGCGCCACAGCCCACTGCCGCTGGTCCCGGCCGACGTCGCGGAGCCGGTCTCGTGAACCGCACGATCGCGACCGCGCTCGCCGCCGCCTGCCTGGTGCTGGTGTCCGGCTGCGTCCGGGTGCCCACCGGCGGGCCGGTCGAGGAGACCAGGTCGGAGGGCAAGGTCAGCTCCGACCCGGGCGTCTTCATCGACCCGCGACCGCCCCAGGACGGCGAGGGCCCGGTCGAGATCGTCGACCACTTCCTCGACGCCATGCAGGCCACGCCGATCCAGACCCAGACCGCGCGCCGGTTCCTCAGCGAGGACGCCGACGCCGCCTGGGACCCCGGCCTCGAGACCATCACGTACGCCGAGCCGCCCGCGCCCATCGAGACGCCGGACGGAGTCCTGGTGACGCTGACCGGGGCCGACCGGCTCGACGAGCGTGGTGCCTGGCAGGGCGCGCTGCCCGCCGACCAGCGCGACATCACGTTCCCGATGGTCATGGAGGACGGCGAGTGGCGCATCGACGCTGCGCCCGACGCGCTGATCGTCCCCGAGGACTGGTTCGAGTCCCGCTACGTCCCCGCGTCGCTGTACTTCTTCGACCCGACCCAGAGCATCCTCGCGCCGGAGCCGATCTACGTGCCGAAGGGCGAGCAGCTCGCGTCGTCGCTGATCAAGAAGCTCGTGAAGGGCCCGGGCGACCAGCTGCGCCGCGTCGTGCAGAGCGCCGTACCGGCCGGCCTGGAGGTCGTGGTCGGCGTCCGGGTCTCGGGCGAGGGCGAGGCGGTCATCCCGCTCGCAGGCGAGGCCCAGCTGACCGCCGCGACCATCGAGCTGATGATGGCCCAGTTCGCCTGGACGCTCCGCCAGGACGCTGCGATCGAGACCATCCGGGTCACGCTGAACGGGGACGCGGTGCCGCTCCCGGGCGGGGTGTCGGCGTACCGCGTCGACGGCGGCGACGAGTACGACCCCGCGGGCTTCCGGGCCAGCCCGCTGCTCTACGGCCTCCGCGACGGCAGGGTCGTCTCCGGCACCCCGAGCGGGCTCTCGCCGGTCGCCGGGCCGCTCGGCTCCCGCGACCTCGGCCTCCGTTCGATCGGCACCAGCCTCGACGCGACCGCCGTGGCCGGCGTCGGCGCCGAGGGCACCTCGCTGCTCATGGGCGAGCTCGGTGACAGCGCGGACTCGAACCGCGTCGAGACGATCGTCTCGAGCGCCACCGACCTGCTCCGGCCGTCGTGGGACTTCGCCGGCCGGACCTGGCTCGTCGACCGCACCACCGCGGGCGCCCGGGTGCTGTACGTCTACGAGGACCGGGTCCAGGGACTGCGCATCCCCGGGCTCACCGGCACGAACGTCCGCTCGTTCCAGGTCTCGCGCGACGGCACGCGGCTGGTCGCGGTCGTGCGCCGCGACGGCAGCGACCTGCTCGTGGTCAGCCGGATCGAGCACTCCGGGACGGGACGGGTCGTCGGCGCGACGCGCACCGAGCGGATCGGCACCGGCGGCGAGGCCAACCTGCCGATCCGGTCGATCACGTGGGCCTCGCCCGAACGGCTGGCGATGCTGATCCCGTTGACACCGACGCTGACCCACGTGCAGCTGGTCTCGGTCGACGGATCGCCCGCCGTACCGGAAGCCGCCTCGGTCTCGCTCGAGGAGCGGCTGCACTCGCTGGCCGGGTCGCCGTACCCCGACGAGCCGCTGTACGGGCTCGCACGCGACACCCTCGTGCGCGTCGTCGACCAGGACTCGACGTCGATCGACCCCGGCATCACCACGCTCGTGTACGTCGGCTGATCCACAGGCCGCGCCCACCGGGTTGAGCCGGCCCGGCCGGTGGGCTGCGATCGGTGCATGCTCCTCGACGGTGCCCTCGACCTGCTGCTCGGCGGTGCCTGCGTCGGCTGCGGCCGCCCGGGCCGGTCGCTGTGCCGCGCGTGCGCCGTCCTGCTCCGCGCGGAGCCGCGCCCCGCGTGGCCGGACCCGGTGCCGGCCGGCCTGGCCGTGCCCTGGACGGCGGGGGAGTACGACGGCGTCGTGCGCGCGCTGCTCCTCGCGCACAAGGAGCACCGGGTGCTGGCGCTGCGCCGCCCGCTCGCGGGGCTGCTCGCCGACGCGGTCGCAGGCCTGCTCGGCGAGACACCGCCCGGCCCGGTCGTGCTGGTCCCGGTGCCCTCGCGCCCGGGCGTGGCCCGCGCCCGCGGGCACGAGCCCACGACGGCGCTGACCACGACCGCCGCGGGCCTGCTGCGGGGGGCCGGCGCCGACGCGGTGGCCCGCTCGCTGCTGCGCAGCAGGCGGGGTGTCGCCGACCAGGCCGGACTCGGCGCCGGCGACCGCGCGGCGAACCTCGCCGGCTCCATGCGGTGCCCGCCCGGCCCGCTGCGCCGGCTCGCGAGGACCCGCCCGCGGGCACGGTTCGTGGTCTGCGACGACGTGCTCACCACCGGTGCGACCGCCCGCGAGGCCCAGCGGGCGCTGGAGTCGATGGGCCTCGTGGTGGCCGGCGTGGCGACCGTGGCGGCGACGCGCCGGCGGCTTCCGGGCCGCGCAGCGGCCGTGTCTGGAAGGTCACCCGAATCTGGTCCCACCTGACCCTTTTGTGAGTGACGGCAGGGGACTAACGTCTGTGCATGGAGTCCGTCCGGGTCCGTGGTTGCGTCGTCGGGACGCCCGAGCGGGAGCCCGAACGGCAAGCCGATGCCAGTCGCAGGCGAAACGGTCCACGTAACCACGTCCTGCTCACGCAGGCCGTGGGATCACGGTGCGGCTTAGTGGTAAGTCCTGCCTCGTCCCCGTCGCCAGATGCGACGACGGTCGGGAGAAGGCCAGTAGTGGCATGCAAGCTGCGAACGTCTCAGCAGGCGATTGTGGGGTCGAAGACCAGGTCGGCCGGACGGACTCCGCTCTCTCTCGTGACCTGTCCCGAGGAGGGCATGGCCGAGAGCTGAGGCATCGAGAAACCAACTGTTCAACGGGAGGTTCACATGGAAGTTGTCGTCACGGGTCGTCACTGCGAGCTGTCTGACCGGTTTCGCAGTCACGTCGAGGACAAGCTCACCAAGCTCGAGAAGCACGATCACCGGATCATCCGGGTGAACGTCGAGGTCGAGAACGAACGCAACCCGCGGCAGGCCGATCGCGCCGTACGCCTCCAGCTCACCGCACTCTCGAAGGGACCCGTGATCCGGGCCGAGGCCTGTGCCGCCGACAAGATGGCCGCACTGGACCTCGCTCTCGACAAGATGGCCGCGCAGATGCGCCGGGCCTCCGACCGGAGGCGCGTGCACCACGGCCGCCACACGCCTGTCTCCGTCGGCGAGGCGCTCGCCGCCACCGCCACGGTCGAGGAGACCGAGGACGACGTCACGACCACCGAACGCCGCGTCGGCCCGATCGACGTGACCGGTGACGGTCCGCTCGTGGTCCGGGAGAAGACCCACCCGGCCACGCCGATGACGCTCGACCAGGCGCTCTACGAGATGGAGCTCGTCGGGCACGACTTCTACCTGTTCGTGGACAAGGAGAGCGAGCGTCCGTCGGTCGTCTACCGCCGCCGCGGCTACGACTACGGCGTGATCTCGCTGGACCTCGAATCCGGGCTCTGAGCGCAGAGCGCAGCAGTGGGGGTGGCCCGAACGGGCCACCCCCACTGTCTTGCCACCACCCGCCTGGGAGCCATCCGGGGTCCGTTCGTGCCATGATGCCCACGTGGCCGACGCGACGACCGACGCCGAGCGCGAGCCGATCCGTGTGCTCGTGGTCGACGACCAGGAGTTGTTCCGTCGCGGCCTGACGATGCTGCTGACCGTCGAGACGGGCATCGAGGTGGTCGGCGAGGCCGGTGACGGCGTCGAGGGGACCAACCTCGCGACCAGCACCACCCCGGACGTCGTACTCCTCGACATCCGGATGCCGAAGCGCTCCGGCATCGAGGCCTGCCGCGCCATCAAGGACGCCGTGCCGTCCACCAAGATCATCATGCTCACCGTCTCCGACGAGGAGGCCGACCTCTACGAGGCCGTGAAGAGCGGGGCCGCCGGCTACCTGCTCAAGGACTCCTCGATCGAGGAGGTCGCCCAGGCGGTCCGCGTGGTCGCCGACGGGCAGTCGCTGATCAGCCCGTCGATGGCGGTGAAGCTGATCGACGAGTTCAAGCAGATGTCACGCCCCGAGCGCGACCACGTCCCCGGCCTCCGGCTCACCGAGCGCGAGCTCGAGGTGCTCCGGCTGGTCGCCAAGGGCATGAACAACCGCGAGATCGCGCGCGACCTGTTCATCAGCGAGAACACCGTCAAGAACCACGTGCGCAACATCCTCGAGAAGCTGCAGCTGCACTCGCGGATGGAGGCGGTCATGTACGCCGTCAAGGAGAAGCTGCTTGATCTGCCGTAGTCCGACCGAGGAACGAGGTCGGACCACGAAGCAGCAAACAGTCGAGTAGCCGCGCGATCGAGGAACGAGGTCGCGACCGGCGTATCGAGACCAGATCGAGCGCAGCGGTCTCGACGACGCTCGCTGGCGCTCGCTGCTCGACCAACGTCGTGTCGGTGACGCCCACTAGCCTCGCCGCATGGAGTCGCTGAGCGTCGCGCAGGCGCGCCGGATCGCGCTGGCCGCCCAGGGTTTCCTCGACAAGCGGCACGCGGTGCCCACGATGCGCACCTTCCAGCGCACGCTCGAGCGCACCGGCGTCCTGCAGGTCGACTCGGTCAACGTGCTGCAGCGCGCGCACTACATGCCGCTCTACTCCCGGATGGGCCCGTACGACGTCGACCTGCTGCGCCGTGCCGGCGAGCAGCGGCCGCGCCGGATCGTGGAGTACTGGGCGCACGTGCAGGCGTTCATGCCGGTCGAGCTGTGGCCGGTGATGCAGCACCGGATGGACGACTACCGCGCCAAGCGCGGCAAGTGGGGCTTCGTGCAGGCCGACGACGAGCTCGAGCAGCGCCTGCTCGCCGAGCTGGGCGAGCTGGGCGCCTCGACCGCGCGCGACCTCGACGACGGCCTGCCGCGGGCCAAGGACAACTGGGGCTGGAACTGGTCGAAGACCCGCCGCGTCCTCGACTACCTCTACACCTCCGGCCAGGTGGCGATCGCCGGCCGCAACTCCCAGTTCGAGATCCGCTACGACCTCCCCGAGCGGGTGATCCCGCCGGCGGTGCTCGCCCTGCCCGTGCCGTCGCGGGCCGACGCGGCCCGCGAGCTGGTCCGCCGTGCCGCCCGGTCCCACGGCGTCGCGACGGTCCAGGACCTGCGCGACTACTACCGGATGGAGGTCGTCGACACCGCGACCGCGGTCGCGGAGCTGGTGGAGTCGGGGGAGCTGCTCCCCGTGGCCGTGGAGGGCTGGAAGCGCCCCGGCTACCTCCATGCCGAGGCGCGACTGCCGCGGCGCGTGAACGCCCGGGCGCTGCTGAGCCCGTTCGACCCGGTGGTGTGGGAGCGGGCGCGCACGGAGTCGCTGTTCGACTTCCACTACCGCATCGAGATCTACGTGCCCGCCGAGAAGCGCGTGCACGGCTACTACGTGCTGCCGTTCCTCCTCGGCGACCGCGTCGTCGGGCGGGTCGACCTCAAGGCGGAGCGCAAGGAGAGCCGGCTGGTCGTCAAGGGTGCGTACGCCGAGCCGACCGCTCCGCCGGAGACCGCCGAGGAGCTGTCGGCCGAGCTGCGCCAGCTCGCGGACTGGCTCGGCCTCGCGACGATCACGGTCGAGCCGCGGGGCGACCTGGCGCCGCTGCTCCGTCCGTGAGGCCTCCCGCTTCCAGCGCACGTCAAGAGGGCTGCAAGCCGTCGGGACCACCGTGGGTCCACCCACCACGGAAAGGTTCTGACATGTTCACGTTGCGCACCCACGGCTGGCGCCTCGCCCTGATCGCCTCCGGGATCCTGCTCGTCCTCGGCGGCCGGCTGCACCCGAGCGCCGACGCGGAGGACAGCCTGGCCGAGGAGCTGGCCACGATGGCCGCCGACGACCGCTGGATCCCGGGCCACGCCCTCATCGCGGCCAGCGCCGTGCTCCTCGCGGTGGGGCTGTGGGCCGCGTGGGGCTCCCGGGCGTGGCCGGCGCGGGTGCAGCTCCCGCTCGCGTTCGCCGCCGCGGCGTTCACCGCCTACGTCTTCGAGACCATCGCCCACCTGTCGGCCGGCGCCGACGCCGCCGACCTGGCGGCCGGTGAGACGGCTCCGGTGGCGATGACCCACATCGGCCTCTCGATCGTGCTCTACCCGATCACCGGGTGGGCGCTGATCCTGCTCGCCTGGTCGTTCGGTCGTGCGTGGCGTGGCTGGCGGCGCGGCGTCGCCGTCGTCGGGGTGGTCGCGGGCGTGCTGCAGACCTTCTCGGTCCCGCTCAGCATCCTGCTCCCGGATGCCGAGCTGAGCCCCGTGTTCGCCGGTGCGGCGATGCTGCTCGCGGTGTTCTCGATCGGCACCGGGCTCGTCGGCGCGCCTCGGCGTAGCGTGACGACGCCGGTCCCGCAGCCCGCGGCCGTCTGAATTACCCGGGCCGGCCGGCCCGAACCCGTCTAGTGTCCTGCGCGTGCAGATCCAGGTGCTGGGCGACCTCGAGGTCCGAGTCGCGGGTGACGCGGTCGACCTCGGCGGACCGAAGCCCCGGGCCCTGCTGGCGCTCCTGGTCGCCGCCGGGGGCCGGCCGGTCCCGGTCGAGCAGCTCATCGACCAGATGTGGGGCGAGGAGCCGCCGGCGCGGGTCGAGGCCTCGCTCCAGTCGTACGTCGCCCGGCTGCGACGGGTGCTGGAGCCCGACCGCAACCCGCGGAGCCCGGCTCGACGCCTGCGCACCCATGCCGGCGGCTACTCGCTGGACCTGACCGACGTCGACGTCGACGCGCGTCGGTTCGCCGAGCTCGTCCGGAACGCCCGGGCGACGGCGACCACCGATCCCGGCGGCGCGGACGAGGGGCTCCGTGCCGCGCTGGCGATGTGGCACGGGGAGCCGTACGCCGGGTACGACAGTCCGTCCCTGCGGGCCGAGGCCACCCGGCTCGACGAGCTCCGGACCGGGGCGGTCGGTGACCTGTGGGAGCTGAGGCTCGCGGGTGGCGAGCACCCCGAGGCGGTCGCCGAGCTCGAGCAGCTGGTCCGGCTCTACCCGCTCCAGGAGCGGCTGTGGGGCCTGCTGGCGCTGGCGCTCTACCGGTCGGCTCGCCAGGGAGACGCGCTCGCAGCCCTGCGCCGGGCCCGCGACCACCTCGCCGACGAGCTCGGCGTCGACCCCGGCCCCGAGCTGCGACACCTGGAGGAGCAGGTGCTGCGGCAGGACCCGGCTCTCGACCGCGCGGTCGTGAGCACCCCGGCGCCGGAGCCGGCGCCCGCGGCCGGACCCGGCCCGGCGTCGCCCGGCCTCCCGGGCCGCGAGGACGCGCTGGCCGCCGTCGACGAGGCGCTGACGGAGGCCGCCGCCGGTCGCGGTGGCGTCGTGCTGGTGACTGGCGAGCCCGGGATCGGGAAGACCCGGCTCGCGGAGGCGGTCGTCGACCTCGCCCGCGAGCGGGGACTGCGCACCGGCTGGGGCGGGTGGGACGCCGACGCGGCCCCGGCCCTCCACGGATGGACCCACGCGCTGAGGGAGCTCCTCGGACGCGACGTCCTGACCGACGGCTCCACCGGCCCGGCGGGCGACGCGGCCGCGGCGAGCTACCAGCAGGCGGACCTGGTGCTCGACGCCCTGGACGACGGCAAGCCGTCGCTGCTGGTCCTCGACGACGCCCACTGGGCCGACCACGAGAGCCTGCGCCTGCTGCGGCGGATCGCGGGCCAGCTCGGTCGGAGGCCGGTGCTGCTGCTCGTGACCACCCGCCGGGCGGTGGCCGAGATCGACGACACCTGGGCCGAGGTGCTCGCCACGATCGCCCGGCTGGGACCGCTGCGGCTGGACCTCGCTGGCCTCACCGCCGCGGACGTGGCCTCCTGGGTGTCGGCGCAGGCCGGTCGGGACGTGCCCGACGAGGTGGCCGGTGAGCTGGTACGCCGCACGGACGGCAACCCGTTCTTCGTCAGCGAGCTCGTGCGCCTGCTCGTCCGCGAGGGCTCGCTGCTCGACCTGGCCGCCGAGGCCTGGCGCGCCGTTCCGGGTGGGGTCCGGGACGTGGTCCGGCAGCGCTCCCGGCTCCTGAGCGCACCGGCGGCGGACCTCCTCGCGAGTGCCGCTGTGGTCGGGCGCAGCGTGGACCTGGCGGTCCTGGACGTCCTCGGCCGCTCGGCGGAGAGCGACGTGGACCTGGCCGAGGCGATCGAGGACGCCCAGGTCCTCGGCCTGGTCGAGGAGGACGGGCCAGGCCGGGTCCGGTTCACGCACGCCCTGGTGCGCGACGCGCTCTACGAGTCCCTGCCGGCGCCGGTGCGGGTGCGGCGGCACGCTGAGGTCGGTGCCGCGCTCGAGACGACGTACGCCGGCCGGATCGCCGAGCACGCCGCCGAGCTCGCCGAGCACTACCGGCAGGCGGGGCCGGCGCACGTGCGGTCGGCATGGGTCTTCGCGCGCCGGGCCTCCGACGTGGCCGCCGAGCAGGCGGCGTACGACGAGTCGGCGCGGCTGGCGCGGCTGGCCGTCGAGCTGCAGGGCGACGACCCGACCGTCATCGTCACCGAGCGGGAGGACGCCCTGGTCGCCCAGGCCCGCTCCCTGAACCGGATCTCGCGGCCCATCGAGGCCTGGCCGCCCGCCGAGCGCGCGTGCCGCTCGGCCCTGGACCGGGGCGACGCGGCGGCCGCGGCCGCCTGCCTGTGCGAGGTGACCGACGGGCTCGGCTGGGGCTGGCGCACCGACGCCGCCTACGACGACGACGCGATCGCACTGTGGCGACGGGTCCTGGACCTGCAGCCCGAGGACGCCGTGCTGACGCGGGCCCACCTCACCGCAGGGCTGGCCTTCGAGCACCTCCAGCGGCCGGGCGACTCCACGGAGTCGACCCGGCTGGCCGACGAGGCGGTGGCGATGGTCCGCCGGGCGGGCCGGACGGGGGCAGAGGAGCTTCCGGTGCTGAGGCTGGCGCAGCAGGCGCTGCTCCGCCCCGAGCTGCTCCACCACCGGATCCCGCTGGCCGACGAGATCGTCGAGGCCGCGGCCCGCGCCGGTACGCCGCACGACCTGGCGGCGGCGCTGGTCGGTCGCGCCCAGGAGCGCGGCGAGCTCGGTCGGTTCGAGGACGCGCGGTCGGACCTGGTCCGCGCCCTGGAGCTGGCCACCCACCACCACCTCCCGGAGGTGAAGGTGATCGGCGGTTGGTCGGAGGCGGTGCTCCTGCTGCTCGCCGGCGACCTCGAGGGGTCGCGGCAGGCGACCGACGCCAACGAGCAGCTCCAAGCGAGCCTGGCGGTCTCGGGGGAGGGCATCGCGGTCGCGCACCGCGTCTTCCTCAGCGACGTCCAGGGACGGCTGCCGGAGCTGGAGCCACAGCTGCGCCAGCTGCGGCTCTTCCACCCGGCACTCCTCGAGGTGCACGCACTGAGCATGGTCCGGGCCGACCGGCTGGACGAGCTGCGCTCGATGCTGGGTGGATGGAGCGAACAGCAGCCGGTGCTGCGCGACTACCAGTTCCTGCTCATGAGCAGCGTGCGCGCCGAGACCTGGCTCGCCCTCGGCGACCAGGCGGCCGCCGCCGACCTCTACGCCGACCTGCTGCCGTTCGCCGACCGCCTCGCGATGACGATGCCGGTCGGCTTCCGCGGCAGCATGCGGCTGACGCTCGGCCGGCTGGCGGCGGCCTTGGACGACGACGACGCCGCCCGCGAGCACCTCGAACGGGCACGCGCGCGCCACGACGAGCTCGGGCTGCCGTACTGGGTCGAGGTCGCGGAGAGCGAGCTCGCCGCCCTCTGAGTCAGGGGGTCGGGGTGCCGTGCACCCGGACGGCGTACTGCCGGAACGTGCGCCGGGCCAGCTTCGGCACCAGCCACCGCACCGGGCGGGGGGCCTCCGCCAACATCAGCGCGGGGCCGTCCGGGCCGCCGTCGTGCAGGAACATCCCCATCACCAGCAGGCCCCGGCCCTTGGGCGCGGTGGTCCGGCCGATCTCTCCGAGCCGGTTCCACTCGGCCTGCGACAGGGTGCGGGCCGCGATCGGCAGCAGCCGCTGCTCCTCGGCGTCGAGGTGCTCGGCGAGGTGCACGTACAGCGTGTCGACGAGGTCCGCGAGCCGGTCCCGCACCTCCGGGTCCGCGGTGTCCCGCAGCCGCGGCGTCAGGTCGTCGATCTCCTCGATCAGCCCGTCGACCCGGGCGTGCTGCGACTCCATCAGGTGCACGATCGGTGCCAGCTCCTCGGGCACCCGCTCCAGGAGCAGCGGCCACAGGTAGTCGTCCTCGGTCGTGTGGTGGTGGTGCAGGGCGAGGGTCAGGAAGGCGAGGTGGTCGGCGACGACCTCGGCCCGGGCCCGGTCGCCGGCCGGGACGCAGCGGACGACGCCGCCCGCCAGCCGGAACTCGCGGCGGAAGAAGGTGTGGATGGTGTTCATCGCCCGGGTGTCGACGAGTGACTCGGGTGAGGGCGTGGTGGTCATGGTGGCTCCAGGTCGATCGCAGGGGTCGGATGCTGGTGCCCAGGCTGGTTCTAGGTGCTTGCAAAGGGCTTGGGGTCTGGTTGCACCCCGGCTGCCGCCGCTCCGTCCGTGAGCGCCTCGAGCGCGCTCGCGCCGTCGGCGACGGCGTCGGTCGCGCGGATCGCCGCGCCCAGCCGGGCGGCCGCGGTCCGGTAGGACGGCTGGTCGAGGAGCGCGGCGAGCGCCGTACGGAAGTCGTCGGCGGAGCCGCGCCGCGACACCATCCGCCCGGCGCCGGCGGCCTCGACGCTGCGCCCGACCACGACGTGGTCGGCCTTGCCGTCGAGCGGTACGACGAGCAGCGGCACGTCGTGGGCGAGACCGGCCATCGTCGAGCCGTGGCCACCGTGCGTGACCAGCACCGAGGCGCCGGGCAGCGTGTTCGCGTGCGCCAGCCAGCGGTGCACCTCGGCCCCGGGCCGGGCCGTCAGGTCGGTGGGGTCGATGGTCGGTCCCGTGGACACCAGCACCCGTGCCGGCAGCCCGTCGGTGGCGTCGACGAGGCGCTGCAGGACGGAGGCCATCCCCGGGTAGCCGAAGGTGCTGAGCCCGACCACGATCGTGGGCTCGCGCTCGTCGCGCGGCGACCAGGTCGCCAGCGGACCGACCTGGAGCAGGTTGGCCGCGGCCGGCGCCGGGTCGACCTCGGCCAGCGTCATCAGCAGCCGCAGCTCGGCGGAGTCGAGGGCTCGCTGCGGCGCCAGCCGGCGCAGCCGGAGGTTGAGGCCCATCGGTCCGCCGAGGATGCCCTGTCGGTACGCCGCGGCGTACATGTGCTCGAGGACGGCGTACCGCACCCCGGCGCGGCGCACGGCGTCCATCGCGCCGAACATGAACGAGTCGACCACGACCAGGTCGGCCGGCTCGGCGGCCAGCGCGTCCAGGAGATCGCGACCCATCCCGGCGTCGGCGAACACGCCGAGCATCCGCAGCGGTGTGTAGTCGCGGGTGGAGTCGAAGCTCCGCGCGTGCCGCGGTCGTACGAACGTGAAGCCCGCGCCGGCGAGCGCCTGCTCCTGCGACGGGTGGCCGAGGAACCGGACGGTGTGCCCGCGCCGCACCAGCTCGCGGGCGAGTGCGGTGGCCGGCGGCACGTTGCCGCCGCCGTCCCAGGTGACGAGGAGGAAGTCGCTCACAGCAGTGCTCCCACCAGCGCGCGCACTCGTTGCTCCGTGGCGGCCAGGCTCAGGCCGCGGTCGCGGCGCAGCTGCTTCCACGTGTAGACGTCGGTCGCCACGGCCAGCAGGTCGACCAGCTCGTCGCGCTCGGCCCCGGGGGAGGGGAGCATCGGCTCGAACACCGCCACCACCCAGGAGCGGTGGAACGCCCGCCCCGCGTCGGTGACCTCCTTGGTGGCCGGGTCGACGTGCTCCTGGGCGAGCATGCTCAGCACGGTGTCGCCGCGGCGCTCGTAGTGCTGGAGCACCGTGCGGACGGCCGCGTCCGGATCGCCGACGGGGGTACGCCGCTCCTCGCCGACGGTCGTCAGCGCGTGCTGGCGGGCCGCGTCGATCAGGCCGGCCCGGTTGCCGAAGTGGCGCAGCAGCGTCTGCACGCTCACGCCCGCGGTGGCTGCGATGTCGTCGAGCGAGATCTGCGAGACCAGCCGGGTCTCGGCCAGCGTGATCGTCGCGTCGAGCAGCCGCAGCCGGGTCCGCTCCACGGCCTCGGCCCGGGCGGTCATCGTGTAGCGGCGCGTCGTTTTCATGACAGTACGAGTTGACACGAACCTGCGGGTTCATGTCAACGGTCGTTCACGCGAATATCTGGACCGGTCGCAAACCGTCGCGCGGGTTAGGGTGGGTTCAGGCCCCTGGGTAGAGTGGCGCCGCCCCTGCCTTCAGGCTGAACACCCAGGAGTTGTGCCCACGTGCCTGCCATTCTCGACAAGATCCTCCGCATCGGCGAAGGCAAGATCCTCCGACAGCTCGAAGCGATCGCGAAGGCCGTCAACGCCATCGAGGACGACTTCGTCGCGATGAGCGACGCCGAGCTCCAGGGCATGACCGTGGAGTTCAAGGAGCGGCTCGCCAACGGCGAGTCCCTCGACGACATCATGCCGGAGGCGTTCGCGACCGTCCGCGAGGCCGCCCGCCGGGTCCTGGGCCTGCGCCCGTTCGACGTCCAGATCATGGGTGGCGCGGCGCTGCACCTCGGCAACATCGCCGAGATGAAGACCGGTGAGGGCAAGACCCTGGTCGCGGTCGCGCCGTCGTACCTCAACGCGCTCTCGGGCAAGGGCGTCCACGTCGTCACCGTCAACGACTACCTGGCCAAGTACCAGTCCGAGATGATGGGCCGCGTCCACCACTTCCTCGGGCTCGAGGTCGGCGTGATCCTCCCGGAGATGCGCCCCGACGAGCGCCGGGTGGCCTACAACTGCGACATCACCTACGGCACCAACAACGAGCTCGGCTTCGACTACCTGCGCGACAACATGGCCGGCTCGATCGAGGAGTGCGTCCAGCGCGGCCACAACTTCGCCGTCGTCGACGAGGTCGACTCGATCCTCATCGACGAGGCGCGGACCCCGCTCATCATCAGCGGCCCGACGCAGGACGAGGTCAAGTGGTACGGCGAGTTCGCCAAGATCGCGCGCACCATGACCATCGACGTCGACTACGAGATCGACGAGAAGAAGCGCACGATCTCGGTCCTCGAGCCCGGCATCACCAAGGTCGAGGACTACCTCGGCATCGAGAACCTCTACGACTCGGTGAACACGCCGCTCATCTCGTTCATGAACAACTCCATCAAGGCCAAGGAGCTGTTCCGCAACGACAAGGAGTACGTCGTCATGAACGGCGAGGTGCTCATCGTCGACGAGCACACCGGCCGCATGCTCGCGGGTCGCCGCTACAACGACGGCCTGCACCAGGCGATCGAGGCCAAGGAGGGCGTTGAGGTCCGCGAGGAGTATCAGACCCTCGCGACGGTCACGCTGCAGAACTACTTCCGCCTCTACGAGAAGCTGTCCGGCATGACCGGTACGGCCATGACCGAGGCCTCCGAGTTCGACAAGATCTACAGCCTCGGCGTCGTCCCGATCCCGACGAACAAGCCGATGGCGCGCATCGACCAGCCCGACCTCGTCTACCGGACCGAGGAGGCCAAGTACGACGCGGTCGTCGAGGACATCGCGACCCGGCACGAGAAGGGCCAGCCGGTCCTGGTCGGCACCGTCTCGGTCGAGAAGTCCGAGCACCTCTCGGCCAAGCTCAAGAAGCGCGGCATCCCGCACACCGTCCTGAACGCCAAGGTGCACGCGGACGAGGCCAAGATCGTCGCGCTCGCCGGTCACAAGGGCGCGGTCACCGTCGCCACCAACATGGCCGGTCGTGGTACCGACATCATGCTCGGTGGCTCGGTCGAGTTCCTCGCCGACGCCGCGCTCCGCAAGGAGGGCCTCGACCCCGCCGGCGAGACCGCCGAGGCCTACGAAGCCGCCTGGCCGGCCGCCCTCGAGCGGATCCGCGGCCAGGTCGCCGCGGAGCACGACGAGGTGCGCGAGATCGGCGGCCTCTACGTCGTCGGCACCGAGCGCCACGAGTCGCGCCGCATCGACAACCAGCTGCGTGGTCGCTCCGGCCGTCAGGGCGACCCGGGCGAGTCCCGGTTCTACCTGTCGCTGCAGGACGAGCTGATGCGGCTGTTCAAGTCCGACTGGGTCGACCGCGTGCTCCAGGTGCTGAAGATCCCGGACGACGTCCCGATCGAGAACAAGCGGGTCACCAGCGCGATCGCCAACGCGCAGGGGCAGGTGGAGTCGCAGAACTTCGAGTCCCGCAAGAACGTCCTCAAGTACGACGACGTGATGGACCGCCAGCGCAAGGTGATCTACGCCGAGCGGCGCGAGGTCCTCGAGGGCAAGGACCTCGAGGAGCAGATCCGCACGTTCCTCGACGACACCGTGGACGGCTACGTCAACGCGGCCACCGACGGCTTCTCCGAGGAGTGGGACCTCGACGGCCTCTGGACCGCGCTGCGGCAGATCTACCCCGTCGGTCTCGACACCGAGGCGGTCGTGGAGGAGGCCGGTGGCCGGGAGACCCTCGACCGCGGCCTGCTGATCGAGGCGATCAAGGCCGACGCGCACACGGCGTACGACCGTCGCGAGGAGGGCGTCGGCGAGGTCGTCATGCGCGAGCTCGAGCGGCGCGTGGTGCTCTCGGTGCTCGACCGCAAGTGGCGCGAGCACCTCTACGAGATGGACTACCTGCGTGAGGGCATCTCGCTGCGCGCCTACGCGCAGCGCGACCCGCTGGTCGAGTACCAGCGCGAGGGCTTCGAGATGTTCACCACGATGATGGACGGCATCAAGGAGGAGACGGTCGGCTTCCTGTTCAACCTCGACGTCCAGGTCGAGGTCGAGGAGGAGGACGAGGAGGTCGAGGAGGCCTTCGAGCCGATGCGCCAGGCCGTCCCGACCGCCGACGCCCCGCAGATCCGCGCGAAGGGTCTCGACGCTCCCAAGAAGCCGCAGAACCTCTCCTACTCCGCTCCCAGCGAGGACGGCGAGGTCGAGGTGCGCGCCGAGGCCGAGGCGGCGGACGAGTTCGCCGGCACCGGCCGCAACGACAAGTGCCCCTGCGGCTCGGGCAAGAAGTACAAGCAGTGCCACGGTCGCCCCGGCGGTCCGACGGGACTGACTGCTCGGATCTCGTAAGACCTTCGGTGGTCGAGTAGCGGGCGCCAGCGACCGTATCGAGACCTTCCGAAGCTCAGGGCGGTGGCCAGGTGGTCACCGCCCTGAGTCGTCTCACCGGGTCTCGACACGCGCCCCGGCGGTCCGACGGGCCTGACGGCTCGCATCTCGTAACACCTTCGGTGGTCGGGCAGCGAGCGCCAGCGAGCGTCGCCCCGGCGGTCCGACGGGCGTGACGGCTCGCATTTCGTAACACCTTCGGTGGTCGAGTAGCGAGCGCCAGCGAGCGTATCGAGGCCCCCGATGCCCCGGGCGGCGACCTTCTTGTCGCCGCCCTGGTTCCTCTCACCGGGTTTCGACGCGCCCCGGCGGTCCGACGGGCCTGACGGCTCGCATCTCGTAACACCTTCGGTGGTCGAGTAGCGAGCGCCAGCGAGCGTATCGAGACCCCCGATGCCCCGGGCGGCGACCTTCTTGGTCGCCGCTCTGGTTCCTCTCACCGGGTTTCGACGCGCTCGCGCGGCTTCGTCCCTCAGTCGCGTCGCTTGCTCAACCTCGTCTCGCGACGCGCGCCGCTCCTTCGTCGCGGCGCGCTGCTCGCTTGATCTCGACGCGCTCGCGCGGCTTCGTCCCTCAGTCGCGTCGCTTGCTCAACCTCGTCTCGCGACGCGCGCCGCTCCTTCGTCGCGACGCGCTGCTCGCTTGATCAAGCGAACTCCAGTGCGGTGCAGCACCAGCGCTGCTGGCGCTCCTCGAAGCGGGCGGCGAGCGCGCGGGAGTGCTCGCCGTACCGCACGTGCGCGCTGACCTCGACGACCTCGCGGGCCAGGAAGCACAGGTGCACGCCGAGCACCTTCGGGCGGACCGGCTGCACCCGGCCCAGGCCGGCCGTGTGCCGACCGGCGCGCGCGACCAGCTGGGCGCGGCGCTCGAGGTCGACGTAGACGTCGCGCGAGCTCCAGCGCAGCAGCTGGGTGACCGGCCGGTCGCCACCGACGATCTCGACCGCGGCCTGGGTGTAGCGCCGCGCCCACTGCTCCAGGCCGCGCCGGCGTGGGTCCTCGATCGAGATCACGTCGGCCCACGGCCGGCTCGTGTGCCCGCCGGTGACGACGGGCGGGTCCTGGCGCGGCTGCAGGTCGAGCGCGAGGGTGCCCTGGACGCTGGCCACGGGTGCCGGCGGGTGGAGCTGGACGACGTTCTGCGGCTGGGACATGGATGCCTCCTGGATCACTGGTCGTGGTGCGCCGGGAGGCGCAGCCGTTGGGCGGGCTCGATGAGGTCGGGGTCGGGGCCGATGACGGACCGGTTCCGCGCATAGATCTCGCGCCACCGGGCGTCGATCTCCACCGGGTCGGCGCCTGGACCCAGATCGGCGGCGGCGAGCTCCCAGAGGGTGTCCCCGGGGCGTACGACGACCTGCTCGGCGGTCCGGACGTGGACCGGTGCGCCGAGGGCCCGGTCGGGGAACGGCAGGCCGGCCACCGACGGCTGCCGGTCGCGGTGGACCTCGCCCGGCGTCGCCTGGGCCGGCACGGCGAGCCCGGCGACGACCGCCGCGCCGCAGGCGAGCAGCACCAGGCGGCGCAGTGGTGCCGGGACGCCGGGAGCGGTGGCCCCGGTGACGGCCTCCGCCACGACGGCCGTGGTCACGACCCACAGCCAGGCGGCGGCGACGCACCCGGCGCCCGCGCAGAGGCGGACCAGGACGTCGTCGAAGCGGGTGGCCGGTGCCAGCGCCTGCGGCAGCAGCCAGGCGACGAGAGCGGCGCCGGCCGCGGTGGCGGCCAGCCAGACGACGAGGCAGCGGTGGACCGGAGCGTGCATCCCGAGAGCCAATCTATGCGTTTGCTTCCGTTTGCTTCACGATGCGCTTTTTTGCGCGCATGGTCAACCGGTTGTCCACAGCAGGTCGAGAGCCCGCCTCAGGACGCGAAGAGGTGCGCGAGCAGGTCGGGCGTGCGGAGGTCGCGCCAGCTGTCGCCGCCGTCGTACGAGATCAGGCGCCGCCCGTACTGCCGGTGCGGGGCCACCAGAGCGCCCTCGACGGAGTACGGGTGCATCGTCCCGGTGGGGTGGTCGGCCAGCTCGAAGGCGGTGTGGTCGGGGCTGGTGGCGACCGCGAGGCCGAAGTACTCCAGGACCAGGCGACCGTCCGCCAGGCTGGTGACCCAGGTGCAGTTCGGGAACGAGCCGCCGTCGCCCTGGTGGGCTCCGACGAGCTCGAACGGAAGGTCGACGTCGCGCCAGGTGCGGCCGCGGTCGGCGCTGAGGTCCGCGCGCCAGAGGCCGACCACCACGTGTCGGCCGAGGACCGCAACGCGGGCGCCGGTGGTACCACCGTCGCAGTACTCGAAGTGGCTGGTGGCGAGCCGGTGCCTGCTCCAGGTCCGTCCGTCGTCGGTCCACGACAGGGTGCGGCGGCGCGGGTCCAGGCACCACGTGCGGCCGCGGAGGTCGGTCAGGGCGCCGGGGGTGGAGCGGGAGCGGGCGCAGCGCGAGCGGGGGAGGTCCTCCTTGGTGACCGTGCGGCGGGCCGGGTCCAGGAGCCAGCCGTGCCCGAACCGGACGTCGCTCTCGCGGTACGGCCGGTAGCCACGCTCCTCGGTCAGGGGCACGACGCCGCGGGCGCGCAGCAGCACGGGTTCGCGACGGCTCCACGAGGGTGCCATCCCGACGAAGCCGCCCCCGGCGGGCCACCACTCCAGGTCCAGGCCGCCTCCGGGAGCCCACCTGCGGAGGACGTGCGCGCTGCGGTCCACCAGGGCGACGGCCGACTGGCCCATCTCCGGATCCGGCCACCAGCGGGAGCGCATCTGGAAGTAGAGAAGCAACGCGCGGCCGTGGCCGCGGACCCACGCGTACGGGTCGCCGGCCGCGGTGATGATCGGGAGCGGGTTCGGCCCGGGTGCCGGTCCCGGTGCCGCGACGGGCGCCGTGGCCGGTGCCGTGGCCGGTGCCGTGGCCGGCGGCGGGGTGGTGTCGCTGGGCTCCTCGGGAGCGCTGACGAGCGCGCCGACGCAGGCGGCCGCGACGACGGCCGCCGCTGCCGCGGTGAGGAGGCTCATGGTCGCCTGGCGCGGAAGGTGAGGTGGCCCATCAGCCCCGGCTGCCCGACGCGATACGCGAACGACGTGTAGGCGGACGGCAGCCGCTTGAGCGGGTGGGGCAGGTACCACGCGTACCGGTCCGCGGCGTCGTACACGCGGAACTCGAGGTCGGTGAAGCCGGCCCGCCCGGCGACGCGCTCGACGGTGTGGCGCGAGTTGAGCCGGTACCGGGTGGGGAACCGGTGGTCGTGGGCGGCGGCGTCGCCCTTGAGCCGGTGCAGGACGGCCGGCTGGATGCCGAGGCGGTTCGTGGCCCAGGCGGTCGCGCCGAAGTAGTGGTGGACGTTGAGGGTGAGCGCGAACCAGGACCCGCCGGGACGGAGCAGCCGGTGGCACGCCTGGGCGAACGCGTCCGGGTCCTCGACGTGCTCGAGCACGAAGATCGCCAGGACGACGTCGTACCGGCCGGGATGCTCGGCCGCGAGCTCCTCGGCGGTGAGCCGGTGCCGCTCGTCGAGGGTGCGGTTGTTCTCGATGGCGTGGTCCGGGTCCGTGCCGACCAGGTACGGAAGCCGCTGGAGGAGCGGGCCGAGGTCGCCGGAGGCGTGCTCGCCGGCACCGATGTCGAGGACGGTGCCGTGCACGGGGCAGCGGCGCGAGGCCCAGCGCGCCAGGTCGCGGGCCGGGTTGTCGGGCGCCCGCACGATGCGGGTCGGCGCCGGCGCAGTCCTGGTCATGGCTCCTCCCTTCCTCCGATGGTGGGGGAGGTGCAGGGGCTGCGCGACGGAGGCGAGGCGGGTGGCAGGTTCTACCCAACGGACGTGCCAGGTCGTAGCCTGGAGGATCGGCTCAGGAGGTCCGCGTGGGAGCTGTGGAGCGTCGCACCAGCGAGTGGGTCGATCTCGTCGGAGACCTGCTCGCCCGGCCGCTCGCGGCCTTCCCCCGGCGGTGCGTCTCCGCGCGGCTGTCCGAGACCTTCGGGTGCCAGGTGAGCTGGAGCTGGGTGGACGGGCCCGGTCGCGCCGGGTTCGAGCTGCACCAGCCGGTGCCCGGCTTCCCGACGCCCGAGGCGCTACGGGTCCTCCGGGAGACGTCGACCCAGCATCCGGTGCTGCGGTGGTACGCCCGGACGGGCCGGCTCACCCCGACGACCGTGGAGCGGGTGCCGAGGTCCCTGCACAGCCACGTCAGCCGGGCCGTGCTCGCCGAGCACTTCGCGCCCTTCGAGCTCGAGCACCAGCTGGTGATCACCTACCGGGTCGAGAAGGCGGGAGTCCGCGCGTTCGTGCTGGCGCGGGGCCGACGGGACTTCCCGGACGAGGACGTGCGGGTCGCGACCGCCGTACAACCGCTGCTGATGCTGCTCGACCGGCAGGCATCGGTCCCCGGCGGCCCGGCCGCCGAGGAGTCCGGGTTCACGGGCCGGGAGCTGGCCGTCCTGGGGCTGCTCAGCGAGGGCCGGACCGCGGCCGCGATCGGGACCGGGCTGGCGATCTCGGAGCGGACGGTGCACCGGCACCTGCAGCGGGCCTACCGGAAGCTCGGCGCGCACGACCGGGTGAGCGCGGTCCTGCGGGCGCGGGAGGCCGGGATCATTCCGTAGGGTGCGGTCATGTCCTGGGAGGACGACCTCTTCGCGCTGCTCGACGACCTCGAGCAGCAGGCCGAGGCGCTCTACGCCGCCGACCGGGACGCCGAGCTCGCCGACCGCAGCAGGGCGGCGTACGGCGCGGTCACGCTGGCCAGCCGGCTGATGGCCTCGCTCGACACCGATCTCCGTCTCGAGGTCCAGGGGGTCGGCACCGTCGCGGGTGGGCTCGAGCGGGTGGCCGACGGCTGGTGCGTGCTGCGCGGGCCGGCCCAGGACTGGGTGGTCTGCCTCCCGGCGATCTCGGCCGTGCACGGCGCCTCGGACCGCTCGGTCCCGGAGGTCGCCTGGTCACCGGTCGCGAGACTCGGCCTCGGCTCGGCGCTGCGGCGGCTGGCCGACGCGGGGGAGCGGTGCGTGCTGCACCTGCGCGACGCGACGTCGTACGACGCGCTGCTGCGCCGGGTGGGCGCCGACTTCGTCGAGGCGACGGTCGGCGAGGGCCGCAGCGTGCTGGTCGCGTTCAGCGCCCTGGCGGCCGTGCAGTCGCGCGAGTAGGTGCCGCTCGGCGCTCAGGTGGCCTCGGAGTCGTACGGCGGGACCTCGCCGGTGCCGAGCGGACGCTGGCCGCGCCGGGTCGGGCGGACCGGCTCGTCGTCGTCCTCCTCGAGGACCTCGGCGATGTGCTTCTTCACGATCGTGCGCGGGTCGAGGTCGCGCAGCTCGAGGTCGGCGTACTCCGGCCCCAGCTCGGAGCGCAGCTCGTCGCGGGCGGTGTTGGCCATCCGGCGGACCTGCTTGACCAGCTGGGCCGCCTGCTTGGCGAACTCGGGGAGCTTGTCCGGTCCGAAGACGAGCACCGCGACGAAGGCGATCACCGCGAGCTCGGGCAGACCAGGCACGGGCAGAACCTACTTGATCAGAACTTGCTGGTCGGCGTCAGGCCGAGCTGCATCCCCGCGAGGCCCCGGCCACGGCCGGCGAGCTTCGAGGCGATCTCGGTGAGCACCGTGGCGCCCGGAGAGGTCGGGTCGGAGTCGACGATCGGCTTGCCGGCGTCGCCGCCCTCGCGCAGCGAGACGTCGAGCGGGACCTGGCCGAGCACGGGCACGTCGTACCCGAAGCGGCCCGACAGCGTCGCGGCGACGCGGGCGCCGCCGCCGCTGCCGAAGATCTCCAGCCGGTGGTCGGCGGAGGCGTCGCAGTGGGGACAGGGCAGGAAGCTCATGTTCTCGACGACGCCCACGACGCGCTGGTGCATCATCGAGGCCATCGTGCCGGCCCGCTCCGCGACCTCGGCCGCGGCCTCCTGCGGGGTGGTCACCACGACGACCTCGGCGCCGGGCAGGTGCTGGCCGAGCGAGATCGCCACGTCGCCGGTGCCCGGCGGCAGGTCGAGGAGGAGTACGTCGAGGTCGCCCCAGTAGACGTCCGCGAGCATCTGCACGAGGGCCCGGTCGAGCATCGGGCCGCGCCAGGCGACGACCTGGTCGCGGCGCGGCTTCAGCATGCCGATCGAGATCACCGACACGCCGCTGGCGGTGGGCACCGGCATGATCAGGTCGTCGACCTGGGTCGGGCGGCTGTCGGCCACGCCGAGCATCGCCGGGACCGAGTGGCCGTAGATGTCGGCGTCGACGACGCCGACCCGCAGGCCCTGCTTGGCCATCGCGAGCGCGAGGTTGACGGTGACCGAGGACTTGCCGACACCGCCCTTGCCGCTGGCGATCGCGAACACCTTGGTCAGCGAGCCCGGCTGGGCGAAGGGGATCTCCCGCTGCGCCTGGCCGCCACGCAGCGTCTCCTGGAGGCCCGAGCGCTGCTCCGCGGTCATCACGCCGAGCTGGAGGTCGACGCCGGTGACGCCGGCGACCTTCGAGACGGCCGCGGTGACGTCGCGGTTGATGGTGTCCTTCAGCGGGCAGCCGGCGACCGTCAGCAGCACGGTCACGTGCACCAGCCCGGCGTCGTCGATCTCGACGGACTCGACCATGCCGAGGTCGGTGATCGGGCGCTTGATCTCGGGGTCGTTGACGGTCGCGAGAGCGGCGTTGACCTGCTCGAGAGTGGGGGTGCTCATGATCCCCGAGTCTAGGTGGTGGGTGGCTCGACTTCCGCCTCGGCGGCGTGACCCTCAGCACGCTCGTGGGCACGCTCGTCCCGCTCCTCGAGGTCCTGCAGCAGCGACCGCAGCTCGGAGCGGAGGAAGTCCCGGGTCGCCACCTCGCCGACGGCCATCCGCAGCGACGCCACCTCGCGGGCCAGGAACTCCATGTCCGCGTGGGCGCGGGCGTTGGCCTGCCGGTCCTGCTCGGCGATCACCTTGTCGCGCTGCTCCTGCCGGTTCTGCGCGAGCAGGATCAGCGGCGCGGCGTACGACGCCTGGAGGCTGAGCACCAGCGTCAGGAAGATGAACGGGTAGTCGTCGAAGCGCACGCTCTCCGGCGCCAGGGTGTTCCAGAGCACCCAGAACACGACGACCGCAGTCATCCAGATGAGGAAGCGGGCGGTGCCCATGTACCGCGCGAAGCCCTCGGCGAAGGAGCCGAACGCGTCGGAGTCGTACGCCGGGCGCCGCAGCAGGGGCTGTCGGCGCAGGTCCTTGGGCGTGTCCAACCGCGCGCCGCGAGGCTCGGTCATCCGGTCACCTCCTCGCGGTCGTCACGGAGCCGGGCGCGGTCGCGCCAGCCCTCGGGGAGCATGTGGTCGAGCAGGTCGTCGACGGTGACGGCACCGATGAGGTGGCCGTTCTCGTCGACGACGGGAGCGGCGACGAGGTTGTACGTCGCCAGGTGGGCCGCGACCCCGTCGATCGACGCCTCGGGGCGCAGCGTCGCCATCGTGTCGTCGAGCGCGCCCGCGACCAGCGACGAGGGGGGCTCGCGCAGCAGGCGCTGGATGTGCGCGACGCCGAGGAACCTGCCGGTCGGCGTCTCCAGAGGCGGGCGGCACACGTAGACGAGCGCGGCCAGCGCCGGCGTCAGCTCCGGGTTCCGCACGTGCGCCAGTGCGTCGGCGACGGTCGCGTCCGGGCCGAGGATCACCGGCTCGGGCGTCATCATCGCGCCCGCGGTCTCATCGGCGTACGACATCAGCCGCCGGACGTCCTCGGCCTCCTCGGGCTCCATCAGGTCGAGCAGCGTGGCCGCGGTCTCCGGCGGCAGGTCGGCGATCAGGTCGGCCGCGTCGTCGGGCGACATCTCCTCGAGGACGTCGGCGGCACGCTCGGAGTCGAGGTTCGCGAGGATCTCGACCTGGTCCTCCTCCGACAGCTCCTCGAGCACGTCGGCCAGCCGCTCGTCGTCGAGCGCGGCGACCACGGCGCTCCGGCGCTCGGGCGGCAGGTCGTGGATCATGTTGGCCGCGTCGGCGGGCCGCATCTCGTTGAGCGCCGCGATCAGGTGGGTGGCGCCCTGCGCCTCCTCGCGCTTGCTCAGGCCCTCGACGTCGCGCCACTCCACGACGTGGGTCTGGCTCCGGCTGCTCCGCCGGCGCAGGCCCTTCGCGCCGACGACCTCCTTGACCGCGACGCGGCTGACCACCCAGTCCCGGTTGCGCGCCTGCTCGATGCCGACGTCGTACACGGTGCCGGTGACGTCGCTGCCGGAGATGCGGACCGTGCGGTCGAGCATCTGGCCGATCACCATCGTCTCGCTGGGGCGCTGCTCGAAGCGGCGCATGTTCAGCAGGCCGGTCGTGTACACCTGGCCACTGTCGATGTTCGTCACCCGTGTCATCGGCACGAAGATCCGGCGCCGGCCGAAGACCTCGGCCACGAGGCCGAGCACGCGCGGCTGGTGGACCTCGGTGCGCACGGCCACGACGAGGTCGCGGACCTTGCCCACCTGTTCGCCCACCGGATCGAAGATCGGGAGGCCGACGAGGCGAGCGACGAAGACGCGCGCGGGGGTGGTGCTCACGTGCGGACACGCTACCGCTCCGATGGGAGCATGGGCGTCGTGTCGGCGTCGGAGCAGCGGGTGGTTCTGCACGTCGGCCTGCCCAAGAGCGGGACGACGTACCTCCAGGGCCTGCTGGCGCCCAGCCGGGACCGGCTCCGGGAGGCCGGGATCCTCTACCCGTTCGTCCGGCCGGGAGCGCAGTTCCACGGCGCGGTCGAGATCCGCGGCAGCCACGACAAGTTCGGGCTCAGCGCGGCCGACGTGGCCGGCACCTGGGCCGCGCTGTGCGCGCGGGCCCGCGACTTCGCGGGCACGACGATCATCAGCCACGAGGTGCTGGCCGGGGCGAGCCCCGACCAGGTGCGGACGGCGCTCGAGCCGCTCGCCGGGGTGGACGTGCACGTCGTCGTCACCGCGCGCGACCTGGGGCGGCAGGCGGTCGCGCACTGGCAGGAGGAGGTCAAGCTCGGCGCGACGTACTCCTTCGCCGACTTCGAGCGCACGCAGCTGCGCGCGGACGCCGGTCCCGGCGGCGACCGCCCGCACTTCTGGCACGCCCAGGACTTCGCCGACTGCCTGCGGCGCTGGTCGCCGGGCCGGTCCCACCTCGTCGTCCTGCCGCGCCCGGGCGCCGAGCCCGCGGAGCTCTGGAACCGGTTCGCGGCGGCCGCCGGCATCGACGCCGCCGTCATCGACCCGGCCGGACAGGCCCCGGCGAACCCCTCCCTCGGCGTCGCCGACATCGCGCTGCTGCGCGCCGTGAACGCCGGGCTCGACGGCCGCCTCGATCGCGGCGACTACCTCCGGCTGGTGAAGCGTGAGTACGCCGAGGGCGTGCTCGCCCGCCGACCGGGTCCGCGGCCGCGAGCGCCGTACGACCTCCGCGAGGTCTTCGAGCCCGCCACCGCGGCCTGGCTCGCGCAGGCCGAGCGCGACGGGGTCGAGATCCACGGCGACCCCGGTGACCTGGCGCCCGTGCTCGCCGCGCCCGGCGACCGGCGCCCCGACGACGTCGAGCTCGCGGAGGACCCCGCGGACGTGATCCGCAGGTTGGCCCCGCGGCTACGATGAAGCATGCTCCGGCGCTGGGTGCCCGCGGTCGTCGCGGTGGTTGCCGTGCTCGCTGCCGGCTGCGGCAGCGAGAGCGGTGGTGACTCCGCCGACACCTCGCCCGACCGCGCGACCGACACGGCGACGCCTTCTGAGACGGCCGAGCCGCTGCCCGCGGGGACGCTCCCGTGCGCGGTGGTCTGGGAGGAGCGCGCCACGCTGCCGCGCGGGTACAAGGGGTGCGCCGAGGATGCCGGGACCTACGTCCCGGCGGACCCGCTGGCCTGCGAGTCGGGGCAGAAGATCATCCGGTACGACGACCGTTTCTACGCGGTGCCGGGCGGCGTGGTCCACGCCGCCGATGCGCCGTTGAGCGAGGACCCGGAGTACCGTGCAGCAGCACTGCGATGCCGCGCCTGAGCGCTCGCACGACCATCCAGGACCGTTGAGAGGGAGTTCCGGCGTGGCCCGATTCCTTGCGCTGCTCGTCGCCGTCTCGTGTCTCGTGATGCCCTCCGCCGGGTCTCCGGCGACCGCGGCCCCCACCGTGGCGACGGCGGCAACGACCGCTGCCGCCGCTGCGCCGGACCGCTACAAGCCGCGCCCCGGGCCGACGTTCAACAGCCCGCTCGGTGACACCAACGCGCGGCGGATGATCTTCCACAAGATCATGCGGTCCATCAACTCGTCCCCGCGGGGCAGCGAGATCCAGATCCTCACGTGGAACTTCCTCACCAGCGCCGGCACCGACGCGCTGCTGGCCGCCCAACGCCGCGGCGTGAAGGTCATGGTCCTCATGGACGCCACGAACAACGACGAGGACCTCGTCAACGGGCCGTTCCGCCGGCTGCGCTACGAGCTGCGCGAGGGCAACGAGAAGGCTCCCAAGGGCCGGAAGAGCTGGGCCCGGATGTGCGCCAACTCCTGCCGCGGCCCCGGCGGCGCCGCGCACGCCAAGCTCTTCATGTTCTCGAGGGTCGGCGACACCAGGCGGGTCGTGATGCAGGGCTCGGCGAACTTCACGCTCGCCTCGACCAACAACCAGTGGAACGACATCTACACCCACACCCGCACCCGCTCGGTGTGGCGGTTCTACGACCGGGTCTTCCACCAGGCCGCGCTGGACAAGAAGGCCAGGCGCCCGTACGTCTCGCAGGACTTCAAGGGCTTCCGGCTCATCATGTTCCCGCTCGCCGCGCAGCGGGACCCCGTCATGGACCTGCTGAACAAGGTGAAGTGCTGGGAGGCGACCAACACGCCGAGCGGACGCACCATCATCCGGATGGCGCCCGACGTCATCCGGCAGTCGCGGGGACTCGCGCTGGCCCGGAAGGTCCGCGAGCTCTGGGACCGCGGCTGCGACATCAAGATCGGCTACACCGTCGTCGGCATCGACGTCGGCCGCGTGCTGCGCAACCCGGCGGGCCGCGGCCCGATCCCGATGAAGCACCTGACGCAGGACTTCGACGAGGACGGCGCGTTCGACAACTACTTCCACCTCAAGGCGATGTCGATCGTCGGCAACGTGCGTGGCGACCGGTCCGGCTACGTCGTGCTCAACGGCTCCGCCAACTGGTCGAGCCTGGCGAAGAACAGCGACGAGAACCTCGGCATCTACTGGAGCAAGCACCGCACGCTCCAGTACCAGCAGCACATCGACTACTGGTACACGAACTTCCCCAAGCCGCCGGTGAACGACAACACCAACGACCCGACGACGGACCCGAACAACGCGCGCCGGATGCCGACGACGCGCGTCGCCGGACCGGACGACCTGGTCTTCGGCACCGGCGCGAACGCCGTCTTCGAGGACGGCACGCCGTACTCGCGGACCGGCGTGGACCCCTACGCCAACCTCGACCTGCAGTGAGCGCGCCGCGTCCGGTGTGGGTGCGGAGCGCCGACGACAGCGGCTTCGCCGTCGTCACCGCCTCGGACCGGCCGGTCGACGTCCGCATCGACGGCCGGCGGGTCTGGACGTTCTGGACCCACCGCGACACGGTCCCGACGGCGTTCCCGCTCGACCGCGGGCCGTGGCCGATCCGCAAGGCGCACTGGCCGACGCCGCTGCGCCGGCACCTCGACGGACGCGCCCGGATCAGCGTGGTCGACTCGGCCACCGGCGCGACGTACTTCGACCGTGACGTGGCGCTCGGCGGCGGCGAGGGCGAGATCCGGGTGCGGAACAAGAAGGGCGTCGACCTCGGCATCGACAAGTCCGGGCGGCTGGTGCCGACGTTCGCCGGCCGGTCCACCCGCGACATCTCCGCGCTGCTGGACGCGACCGAGTCCGTCATCGAGGCGCTGCGCTCGGCCGGCGTCGAGCCGTTCGTCGCGTACGGCACGCTGCTCGGCGCGGTCCGTGAGGGCAAGGTCCTCGGCCACGACTCCGATGCCGACCTCGGCTACGTCAGCCGGTACTCCGACCCGGTCGACGTCGCGCGTGAGTCGTTCGAGGTCCAGCGACGGCTGGCGCAGGACGGCTGGGAGATCTCGCGCTACAGCGGGGCCTCCTTCAAGATCTACGTGACCGAGGCCGACGTACGGCGTGGCCTCGACGTGTTCGGCGGCTTCCTCGACGCCGGTCGCCTCTACCTGATGGGCGAGATCGGTACGCCGTTCGAGCGGGACTGGATCTACCCGCTCGGGACCGCCGAGCTCGACGGCCGCCCGGTGCCGGTCCCGGCCCGGCCGGAGAAGCTGCTCGAGGCGACGTACGGCCCGGGGTGGCAGACGCCGGACCCGGCGTTCAAGTTCACGACGCCCGACCGCACGATCCGCGCCTTCGACGACTGGTTCCGCGGCGTGCAGCCCGGCATCCGGCACTGGGACCGCAAGGCCGCGCACGCCTCGTCCGGCTCGGCGCTCAAGAAGCCGTCGTTCCTGGCCAAGCGCGCCGCCAAGCTCGCGCGCACGCTCGACGCCGAGGTCCTCGACATCGGTGCCGGCAGCGGCACCGACAGCCTGTGGCTGGCCAAGCAGGGCCTCGCGGTGACGGCGTACGACTACGCGGTCCGTGGCCTCGCGCCCGCCCAGGAGCACGCGGCACAGGAGTCGCTGCCGCTCGACGTCCGCTACCTCAACCTCGCCGACCGGCGCTCGGTGCTGTCCGAGGGTGCGCGCCTCGCCAGCCGGCCGCGGCCGCGCGTCGTGCTGGCCCGCCACGTCGTCGACGCCACCTCCGGCCTCGGCCGGGAGTCGCTGGCGCGGCTGTGCTCGATGGCGCTGCGCGACGGCGGGCAGCTGCTCGCGGAGTTCTACACGGCCGACGCCGGCACCGAGGGAAGGCTCCCCGACTGGGTGCTCGGCAAGGTCGACGCCGACGCGTTCGCTACGCTGCTGCGCGGTGCCGGGGCCTCCCAGGTCGACGTGCAGGAGCTGGAGCGCAAGGGCCGGCCGATCGTCCGAGTGGTAGGGGTGTGGTCATGAGTTCGCTGCTTCCGGGATCGCGGTCCACCGTACGACGCCTCGAGGAGCGCGTCGCGGACCTCGAGGCCGACGTGGCGGAGATGCGCCGGCACAACGTCCGGCTCGCGGAGCTCGTCGACGTCGTCCAGGAGCTGCTCGTGCCGGTGGCGTCGCGGGACGAGGCGAAGATCCAGGAGGCGATCGCGCGCTTCCAGGAGTCGCTCTAGTGGTCGCCGCTGATGGTTGAGCGCACCTTCGTCCACATCGGGCTGCCGAAGACTGCGACCTCGTACCTCCAGACGATCATCTGGTCCAACCGCGAGCAGCTGCGCGAGCGGGGGATCGTGGTGCCGGGCGCCGAGCGGCGCGACCACCTGTGGGCCTCGCGCACGGTGCGCGAGCAGCGCAGCCACCAGCGGGCGCCCGAGCACCAGCAGACCGCGTGGTCGCGGATCTGCGCCGAGCTCGCGGGCGCGAGCGGCACCGGCCTGATCAGCCACGAGTTCTTCGCTGCCGCCAGCGCCGAGCAGGCCGTCGCCGCGGTCGACGCGCTGGGCTCGACCGAGGTGCACCTCGTGGTGACCGCGCGCGAGCCGCTCGGGCTGTTCACCGCCAGCTGGCAGGAGAGCCTGAAGAACGGCTCGACGACCGCGATGCCCGACTACGCGCGCGAGGTGTCGGAGAAGCCCACCGACATCTGGAACTGGCGGACCCTCGACCTGCGGCTGGTGCTGGAGCGGTGGACCGCCGCGGTCCCGCCCGAGCGGGTGCACGTGCTGGTGCTCGACCCGGACGCGCCGCGCGAGGACGTCTGGCACCGCTTCGCCGGCATCGTCGGCTTCCCGACCGAGGGCATCGACCTGTCCGGGTCGTTCCCGAACACCTCGATGGGCGTCGCGGAGGCCGAGACGCTGCGCCGGGTCAACGCCCGGCTCACCGGCTTCGACAAGGCCTTCGACAAGGGCGTCTACCTGCGCACGTTCCTCGCCGACGAGCGGCTGGTGCCGCGCCGCGGCGAGCGGTTCTGGCCCGAGCCCGACCAGGTCGAGGACTGCCGGCGCCGCGCCGTCGAGGCCGTCGACCACCTGGGCGGAGCGCCGTACGACGTCGTCGGGAACCTCGACCAGCTGCTGGTCCCCGACGTGCTCGAGGAGCGCCGCAGCACGTTGTCGGTCACCGACGAGGAGGTCGCCGACGTGGCCGTCGACCTGGTGGCGACGATGCTCGGCGACGTGCGGGAGCTCCGGCAGTCGCGTCAGGACCGGCCGACGAACCGCTTGAGCCGCTTGTTCCGGTCACGCGGCGCCGACGACTCCTCGACGTAGAAGCCGGCCTTCGGCTCTGCCGAGAGCTCGGCGACCCGCGCGGCGAGCTGCTCGGCCGCACCCACCGGGAACGGCCGCGGCGTCGCGCCCGCCTGCAGCGGGTCGTGCTCGACGAGCAGCCGGAGGTCGGCCAGCGTCTCTACGTCGTCGCGGGTGGTGAGGTCGTAGATCCGGCGCAGGTACGTCGCTCGCACGTCGTCGGGGAGGTCGCCGGCGGTCAGCGCCCGGAGCGCGCGGGCCGCCGGGGCGCGGTCGGGGCGGTAGCGCGCCGGTCCCGCCTGCGCCAGCGCGGTCCACTTGCGCACGAACTCCTCACCGGACGGCGCGTCGTAGTGCAGCACGCTCAGCCGGTCGTCCTCGTGCCGCGGCTGCCGCTCGCCGTCGGCCGAGATCGCCTCGTGGAGGGTGAGCGCCAGCCCGGAGCCGGGCCGCACGCCGGACTTGCCCATCACGTGGCCGTGGAAGTACGCCTGGTTGGTCGGCTCGCCGATGGTGCCGAGCACCTGCAGCAGGTTCAGGTCGCCGTCGTCGAGGAGGCGCTTGAAGCGGGTCGGCCGCTCGGGCTGGCTCCACTGGCTGACCGCCTCCCACGGGGGGAGCCGGACGGCGTCCACGCCGGCCGGGACCTCGGCGAGCGCCTCGCGGTCCACGCGGGCGACCTCGTCGCCGTCGACGTGGAACAGCCACTCGGCCCAGTCGAAGGGCTCCAGCACCCGGCGTACCCAGTTCGCGTTGATCCGCTGCCGCACGTTGAGGCTCTGCGGGCGCCCGTCGGTCCACCAGGTCTTGCGGCCCGTCGGGATGCAGGTGACGTGGGGGTGCGCGGCCAGCTCGGCCGCGATCTCCGGCTGCCCGGGCTCCTTGGGAGCGTCCAGGAACACGACCATGTGGTCCACGCCGGACGCCAGGTTCGCCGTGACGAAGAACCGCACGTTCTCGGGGGAGTCCTTGATCGTCGACGCCGTCAGGATCATGGCCGAAGGGTAGCGACGGTCCCCGCCTTGCCCGGGACAAGGCTCCGAAGAAGCCACTGGCGGAGCGCTCGGGTGTTAACCTCCTGCGGTGCCCCGCCATGCGCTCCGCAAGCGGCTGCCGGGCGGGCGACTCGCCCGGACGGTGCTCGGAGTGCTGCTGGTCGTGACTCTCGGACTCTCGGTCTTCGCGGCGGTCCGGGCGTCGCTGATCGACCTCGATCCGTCCGTCTCCTCGGAGGACCTCGCCGGGCAGGTCGCCGCCGACCTGAGCAGCCGCGCCGACGACCCGACCCCGGGTGCGGTCCTGCCTGCCCAGACACTGGTCAAGGCGCCACCCACCAAGGCCGAGATCCGCGCGCGTCAGGAGGCGCTCGCCGAGAAGCGGGCGAAGGCCAAGGACCGCGCGCTGGCCCGTGAGGCCGGCCGGCTCTCGCGCTCCGAGGAGGCCGCGCAGCCGTTCTCGCTGCGCATCGGCTCGTTCAACGTCCTCGGCAGCCAGCACACCGCCCCGGGTGGTGACCGCCGCCGGTACCCGCCCGCCTCGGTCCGTTCGCCGAAGGCGGCCGCCCTGATCGGCAAGCACGGCGTCGACATCGTCGGCACCCAGGAGCTCCAGACCGACCAGCTCGCCGCGCTGCAGTCGCGCACCGGGCTGGCGGCGTACCCCGGCACCGCCTGGGGGAGCGCCGAGACCGACAACTCGATCCTGTACGACGACTCGCGGTTCCAGTTCGTCAGTGGCAGCAAGTTCACGATCACGTTCATGGGCCGCGCGCGCCCGCAGCCGATCCTGCAGCTGCGCGACATCGCGACCGGCCGCGAGTTCTACGTCGTCAACACCCACCCGTCTGCGGGCGGTGGCCGGTACGCCACCGAGCGGCGCTCGGGCCAGCAGACGCTGGTCGGCATCGTCAACCAGCTCAAGGCCACCGGCCTGCCGGTGCTGGTCACCGGCGACATGAACGACCGCGAGCTCTTCTACTGCAACGTCGTGCCGGCCGCGGGGATGACCGCGCCGAACGGCGGCAGCTACGCCTCCGGCTGCGTGCCGCCCCCGAGCCCGATCCCGGTCGACTGGGTCGTCGGGGCGGGCCAGATCGCCTGGTCGAGCTACTGGCGCGACACGTCGCCGATCACCAGCAAGGTCAGTGACCACTTCTTCATCAGCGCGACCGCCCAGATCAGCTGAGCCGGTGGTTAGGGATACCCTCGCCCCGTGAGTGCTCGCCGTCCGGTCTTCGTCCACGTCGGCTCGAGCAAGACCGGGACCTCCGCGCTCCAGCACGGCCTCTGGGAGTCGGTCGACGCGCTGGCCGCGGCCGGTGTCGGCGTGCCGTTCGTCGGACGCCAGGAGCACATCCAGAAGCTGCTGCGCCCGCTCGGCTGGGTCGGGGGACAGGGGTTCACCAAGGACGTCGACCTGCCGCGGGTGAAGAGCCTGGTCGACCTGCTCCGGTCGACGCCGGGGGACCGGCTCCTCATCAGCAACGAGGACCTCGCCGAGTGCACGCCGGCGCAGGTGACGGCGTTCTCGGAGGTCGCCGACGCGGCCGGCCTCGACGTGCACGTCGTGCTGACCGCGCGCGACTGGGCCAAGCAGCTGCCGTCGGAGTGGCAGCAGTTCCTCAAGCACCGGCTGACCACCGACTACCCGACGTTCCTCGACGAGGTGCGTGAGCGTTCCAGCGTGAGCGCCGAGCAGTACTGGATGCGCCAGGACGTCCTCGACATCTGCACCCGCTGGGGGGCCGGCATCGACCCGGCCCGGGTCAACGTGATCCCGGTGCCGCCGATGCGCGTCGACCCCGACCACGTGTTCCGCTCGTTCGGCTCGGTGGTCGGCTACGACCCCGCCGTCATCACGCTGCCCGGCTTCGACGTCAACGCGTCGTTCGGGTACGTCGAGGCCGAGGTCCTGCGCCGGCTGAACCTGGCGCTCGGCAAGCGGCTGCCCGACTACCGCGCCGACTACCTGCCCGCGATCCGGCGGACCCTGGTCCAGAAGGTGCTCGCCCGGCAGGCGAGCGCGCGGCTGACGCTGCCGCCGGAGCACCTCGGCTGGGTCCGCGAGCTCGCGCAGGAGCGGATGGAGGCGGTGCGGGCGCGCGGCTACTCGATCCACGGCGACCCCGCGATGCTGGTGCCCGGCCCGGACGCCGCGGCGCCGGTCCCGGCGCTGGACGAGGCCGAGGTGGCCGCCGCGGCGATCAAGACGCTCGCCGACTTCGCGGTCCGGATCCACAAGAGCAGGCCGTCCGCGGGCCCCGGGAACGACGCCTGAACGACCTCCGGAGAACTACACGCGTGTAGTTGTTTCGAAGCGGTTGTCAGTGACGCATGGGGATGTTGTGATTGGTGTGACTTGGCCCGGAGGGCCTTTCTTCCCCAGTGTTTCAAGGAGTCCGGGCGATGCGTAGACGACTGTTCGCGACCGGTGTCGCGGTGCTGGCGACTCTCGCCGGCGTGGCCCTCAGCCCCGTGCACGCGGGTACCGGCGACCGCGCGAACGGCAGCGTCCCGAGCGACCCCGGCGGCGTACCTCCCACCAGCGACATCCGGATGGTGCAGGCCAACATCTACACCGGCCTGAGCACCGAGCGGTTCCAGGCGGACGTGAAGAAGGTGCTCGCGGTCCAGCCCGACTTCGTGACCTACAACGAGGTCCCGTTCCGCAACGACGCCGTGATGGCGCCCGACGGCTACGGCATCTACCGCGACATGACCGACCGCTTCACCGCCGCGACCCCCGTCGCGTGGCGCGAGGACCGCTGGACCCCGATCGGGCAGGGCAGCTGGATGATCTCGAACTGGCGCGGCAAGCC
The DNA here is from genome assembly GCF_022761125.1 of Nocardioides sp. SR21. Lineage (GTDB taxonomy): Bacteria > Actinomycetota > Actinomycetes > Propionibacteriales > Nocardioidaceae > Nocardioides. The sequence continues at coordinate 142,396 of NZ_JAKWJR010000004.1, forward strand.
GCCGGGCAAGGTCGTCGAGCTCGGCCGGCGCTGGGCCAACTGGGTGACGTTCCAGGGCGTCGACGGCCGCGTGCTCTCCGTGGTGTCGGTGCACGTCGCCCCGGTCACCAAGGGCATGCCCGACCTGCTGCGCAAGTCGATGAACCGGCTCGAGAAGCTCGTCGCCCAGCTCGCGCCGTCCGGCCCGGTCCTCGTGGGCGGCGACTTCAACGTGGCGTACACCGGCCCGCGCTACCCCCGCGACATCCTCACCCGCAGCGGCCTGATCCCGACGTACGACAACCTCGCCTCGCACTTCTCGACGGGCGACCACCACGGCTACACGATCGACTACGTCTTCGGCACCCGCGCCGACGAGCTGCCGCCGGTCAACCACTACCCGATCGAGCTGAAGTCCGACCACGACGCGGTGGTCGCGGAGTTCACCTGGACGGTGGATGCGCCGTCCGAGACCACGATCGTCAGCAACAACCCCGCGGGCACCCGTCCGGAGCGCCGCGCCGCGCTGACCAGCCTGCTCACCGGCATCCAGGCCGTGGAGCCGGGCGCCACGATCGCGCTCGCGACGACCAGCCTCGAGGCCCCGGCCGTCGCGCGCCAGCTCATCCTCGCGCTCGGCCGCGGCGTCCACGTACGCGTGGTGGCCGCCTCCGCCCAGCCGACCTCCGCCGAGAAGCGCCTGACGAAGGCGATCGCGGGGAGCGGCGACGCCCTCAGCTCGGTGCGCCGGTGCAACGCCGCGTGCCAGGGCGCCTGGACCGGCGCCGGGCTGCCGCGCACGCTGATGATGGTCAGCGACGCCAGCGGCGAGTGGGTCACCCGGTACGACGTCGCCCGCAAGCTCGGCAAGGCGCTGGTGTCCTCGCCCACGCGGGTGACGGTGCGGGTCGGCCAGTACGCGCTCGAGGACGGCCAGCGGATGCTGGAGTCGCTGGGCTGACGCTGGGCTGGTCCCTGGGCTGAGTTGCGCCGTCGGCCGGCGATGCAGTGGAGTGACCCCATGTCGCGCCGGCTCTACGTCCACGTCGGCCTCCAGAAGACGGGGACGTCGTACCTCCAGGCCGCGCTGCTGAACAGCACCGAGCAGCTGACGGCGCAGGGCCTGGACCTGGTGCCGCCCACGAAGCGTGAGTGCTTCGAGCTGATGGTCGTGGTCCGCAACCGCTACGAGGCACGCCGCGACGAGGCGTCCGACCGGGCGACGGTCGACCGCTTCACCTCGCAGCTCGACAAGGCCTCCGGCTCCCGCGCGGTGTTCAGCCAGGAGTCCCTCGCCGCGGCCGGTCCCGGCCAGATCGAGCGGCTGCTCGCGGCGTGCGGCGACCGCGAGGTGCACGCGGTGATCACGGTCCGCGACCTCGCCCGGCAGCTGCCGTCGATGTGGCAGGAGGACCTCAAGGCCGGGGGCACCACCGGCTTCGGCGCCTACGTGCGCGGCCTCCAGGAGCAGGAGCGTGCCGGGAAGGCGAAGGCGCCCTGGATCCACCTCGACCCGCCGACGGTCGCCGCCCGCTGGGCCGGCGCGCTCTCGGCCGACCGCGTGCACGTGATCACGGTGCCGCCCGCCGGCAGCCCGACCGGTCTCCTGCTGGAGCGGTTCGCGAGGGTCCTCGACGTCGACCCGGCCCGCCTCGAGCCGGAGGACCGGCCCAGCAACTCCAGCCTCGGCCAGGTGCAGGCTGAGGTGCTGCGGCGCGTCAACGCCGAGCTGCCCGAGGAGGTGCACCGGCGCTACGTGTACGGCGACGTCGTGAAGCGCCAGTTCGGCGCCCAGGTCCTCGGCGCCCAGGAGAAGCAGCGGATCCTCGTGCCCGCCAAGTTCCGGCCCTGGTGCGAGGAGGTGTCCGAGCGGCAGGTCGCCGAGCTCGTGACGGGCGGCTACCGCATCGAGGGGTCGTGGGACGACCTCCGCTGCACCGAGTCGGCGTTCGCCGAGGGCAGCACCCGGCCCAGCGAGCGTGAGGTCGCCGCGGCATCGGTGACGGCCCTCGCCGCCATGCTCGCCGCCCGCGGGACGGCCGAGGCGGAGCGCCGTACCGGCGAGATCCGCGTCGCTGACGATGGCCTGCTGACCAAGGTCAAGCGCAGGCTGGGTAAATAGCGCCCGTGGCACATGTCACCGGTCGCGCAGGTCTCAGGACGCGTTCCGGCGGATAGCATCCTGGCGTTCCTGCACGCCCATGGAAGGTTCCACCATGCCTCGACTCGCTCAGACCGACGGCCTCACCGAGGACCAGCAGGAGATCCTCAAGGCCGTACGCCGCTTCGTCGACGAGAAGATCCTGCCGGTCGCGACCGAGCTCGAGCACGCGGACGAGTACCCGCAGGAGATCGTCGACGGGCTCAAGGAGCTCGGCATCTTCGGGCTGATGATCCCCGAGGAGTACGACGGTCTCGGCGAGTCGCTGCTGACCTACGCGCTGTGCGTCGAGGAGATCGCGCGCGGCTGGATGAGCGTCTCCGGCGTCATCAACACGCACTTCATCGTGGCCCACATGCTGATGCAGCACGGGACCGAGGAGCAGAAGAAGAAGTACCTCCCGCTGATGGCTGCCGGCGAGGTGCGCGGCTCGTTCTCGATGAGCGAGCCCGGCCTCGGCTCCGACGTCGCCGCCATCAAGACCAAGGCGGTCAAGGGCGACGACGGCAACTACACGATCGACGGCCAGAAGATGTGGCTGACCAACGGCGCCACGTCGACCCTGATCGCGCTGCTGGTGAAGACCGACGAGGGCTCGGACTCGGTCTACAAGAACATGACGACGTTCCTGGTGGAGAAGGAGCCCGGCTTCGGCGAGACCGCGCCGGGCCTCACCATCCCCGGCAAGCTCGACAAGATGGGCTACAAGGGCGTCGAGACCACCGAGGCGGTCTTCGAGGGCCACCAGATCTCGGCCGACCAGATCCTCGGCGGCGAGCCCGGCAAGGGCTTCTACCAGATGATGGACGGCGTCGAGGTCGGCCGCGTGAACGTCGCCGCCCGCGCCTGCGGCATCGCGCTGCGGGCCTTCGAGCTGGCCATCGACTACGCGCAGCAGCGCGAGACCTTCGGCAAGCCGATCGCCGAGCACCAGGCGATCCTGTTCCGGCTCGCGGAGATGGCGACCAAGGTCGAGACCGCGCACTCGATGATGGTCCGCGCGGCCCGCACCAAGGAGCGGGGCGAGCGCAACGACGTCGAGGCGGGCATGGCGAAGATGCTGGCCGCTGAGTACTGCAACGAGGTCGTCCAGGACTCCTTCCGGATCCACGGCGGCTACGGGTACTCCAAGGAGTACGAGATCGAGCGCCTCTACCGCGAGTCGGCGTTCATGCTGATCGGCGAGGGCACCTCCGACATCCAGAAGATGATCATCGGGCGTGCCCTGCTCAAGGAGTACGCCAACGGCTCTGGGTCCTAGGCTCTTTCCCGTGTCCGACTCCGAGGCGGTCCCGGAAGGGGAGCCGCGCCCGCGGCTCTACCTGCACATCGGGCTGCCGAAGAGCGGATCGACGTTCCTCCAGTCGCTGCTCGGCGGCAACCGGTCGGCGCTGAAGGAGAGCGGGTACATCTACCCGTACGTCCGCCAGGAGGGCATGTTCCATGCCGCCCTCGAGATGGCGGGCAAGCCGGCGGCGTGGGGCCTGACCCCGGAGGCCGTCGAGGGCACGTTCGCCGACCTGCTGAGGCGCGGTCGCGGCTTCGGGGGCCGGGTGGTGATCAGCCACGAGATCTTCAGCGCGGCCAACGCCCAGCAGGTCGAGGTGATCGCCGAGCGGCTCGTGGACTTCGAGGTGCACCTCGTCGTCACCGTGCGCAACCTCGGCCGCGTCGTCACCGCGCAGTGGCAGGAGCGCGTGAAGAACGGCCACCCCGACTCGTTCGCGGAGTACTCCGACGCCGTCCTCGCCGACCTGCCGGGGGAGGGCGAGGACCAGGGGACGTCGGTGTTCTGGCGCGGCCAGGACCTCGCGGCGCTGCTCGCCCGGTGGGCGGTGGTGGCGCCGCCGGAGCGGACCCACGTCGTCGTCACGCCGGGTGCCGGTGCCGGCCCCGACGGTCTGTGGAACCGCTTCGCCACCGCGATCGACCTCCCTCCCGGCCTGGTCGACCCGGCCACCGCCCCGCAGGGCAACGAGTCCCTCGGCGCCGCGCAGGTCGCGTTCCTCCGCCAGACGCTCGGCGCCCTGGACGGCCGCCTCGAGCAGCCGTGGTACTCCGTGGTCGCGAAGCGCTGGTTCGCCCAGACGGTCCTGGGCACCGTGCGCGGGCGCAAGGCGGTCGCGCCGGCGCCCGTCGCCGAGCGGCTCACGGTCGTGGCCCGTTCGTGGATCGACCTGGTGAGCACCGGCGGCTACCAGGTGTACGGCGACCTCGCCGAGCTGGTGCCCGACGTACCCGCGCCGGGGACGCCGCCCCCCGACGAGGTCACCACCGCCGAGATGCTGGAGGGGCTGCCCGACGCGGTCGCGCTGATGCTGCTCCGGGCGCGCGACGACCGGGCCGCGATCCAGGCGCTGGAGGCGGAGAACGAGCTGCTCGCCGCCCAGGTCGCCGGGCTCACCGAAGCCGCGGAGCGCCGGCGTTGGTGGCACCGACGCTAGGTCGCCCTAGGCTGGGCCGTCGTAGTCGAGTGAGGACAGGAGCGGGTGTGGCGCAGCGGGTGATCCTGCACGTCGGGGCGATGAAGTCGGGGACGAGCTACCTCCAGCGCCTCCTCTTCCTCAACCAGGAGCGGCTGTCCACGCAGGGCGTGCTGGTGCCCGGCCAGGGCTGGCCCGAGCAGGTCCGCGCCGTCTCCGAGGTGCTCGAGCGCAAGCGGGTCGTGTCCGCCCCGCCCGAAGGTGCCTGGCAGGCACTCGTCGACGAGATCGCCGCCTGGACCGGCACGGCCGTCGTCTCGATGGAGTTCCTCGGCCCGGCGGCCGCGGCCAAGATCGAGAAGGTCGTGTCGTCCTTCCCGGCCGGCAGTGTCGAGGTCGTCGTCACCGCGCGCGACCTCGGCCGCAGCATCCCGGCGATGTGGCAGGAGACGGTCAAGAACGGGCGGTTCCTGCCCTACGACGAGTACGTCGCCGCCATCGCCGACCGCGAGGGCCTGGGCCGCCGCTTCTGGCGCGAGCAGGACGTCGCCGGCATCTGCGAGCGCTGGGCCGCCGCGGCCGGAGCCGAGCGGATGACCCTGGTGACCGTGCCGACGCCGGGCGCTCCGAGCACCCAGCTCTGGGAGCGGTTCGCGACCACGATCGGCGTCGACCCGGCGGGCTTCGCCGAGCCCGGCCCTACCAACGAGTCCCTGGGCGCCGCGTCGGCCGAGGTGCTGCGGCTGCTCAACGAGCGCGTCGACGGGATGGCGTACGGCGAGTACGCGCGCAAGGTCAAGCAGCAGCTGGCCAAGCGGGTCCTCGCGAAGCGTCGTGGCGAGGAGCCCGGTGTCGGCTACGAGCCGTCGAAGGGGGTGCGCGAGCGGTCCGCCCAGATGGTCGAGCAGCTCCGCGGCTCCGGTATCCGGGTCGTCGGCGACCTCGCCGAGCTGACCCCGCTGGCCGTGTCCGGCGCCCAGCCCGGTGCGCTGCCCGCCGAGGAGCAGCTGGCCGCCGCGATCGCCGCGATCGAGGGGCTGGTCCGTGGCTCGGGCGGTGCCAACTAGAGTGCCGGGCATGCCGCTGTTCCGTCGACGTACCTCTGAGGAGTCGGCGGGGAACCCGCAGGTCCTCGTGATGACGATGGCGCGCGACGAGGCCGAGATGCTGCCGCGCTGGGTGAAGCACTACGCCGAGCAGGTCGGGATCGAGAACCTCGTCGTCCTCGACGACAACAGCACCGACGGCTCGACCGACGACCTCGGCTGCACCGTGCACCGGCTGCCGCAGCTGCCCGGCCCCGGGTACGAAGGCGTCCGGATGCAGCTGCTCAGCGGGCTGGCCAGCGGCTTCCTCGCGCTCTACGACTACGTCGTCTTCGTCGACGCCGACGAGTTCCTGGTGGCCGACCCGACGAAGCACGCCGACCTCCCGAGCTTCCTCGCCACGCGGCGTGACCGCGACGTGATCGCGCCGGTGGCGCTGAACGTCGTGCACGTCGCGGACCTCGAGGGGCCGCTGGACGCGGACGAGCCGGTGCTCGGCCAGCGCCGGTTCGCGAAGTTCGCGCCGCTCATGTGCAAGCCGCAGGTCAAGCAGGTGCCGGCCGCGTGGAAGTGGGCGTCGCACGGCATCGAGGCCCCGTTCGCCATCGACACCGAGCTCTACATGCTGCACCTGAAGTTCGCCGACCGCGAGGCGCTCCGTCGGGTCGCCGCGCACCGTCGTGCGCTGGTCGAGGCCGACGGCCGGGCGATCAAGTCCAGCTGGTCCCGCGAGGCCGAGGAGATCGTCGCCGTCCTGGATCGTGCGACCGCCGGCGTCGACCCGGACCGGGTGGCCGAGTTCAACCCCGCCGAGGTCGACCTCAGCGGGATCGTCGAGCACAAGGGCGGCTGGTACCGCAGCGTCGGCCGCGGCCAGGTCGCCGCGCTCGAGCAGCAGCCGCTGCGCCGAGTGCCGAGCGCGCTGCTCGGGAAGGTCTGAGGAGGACACGTGCTGAGCAAGATCCGGGGGCGCAAGCAGCCCAAGACGTACGGCTACGTCTTCGTCGTGACCTACGGCCGCTCCGGCTCGACGCTGGTGCAGGGGCTGCTGAACACGCTGCCCCGCACGCTGGTCCGCGGCGAGAACAACATGTACGTCCTGCACCTGTTCCGCGCGATGCACTCGGTGCAGTCGTTCCGCAAGACGCACCTCAAGCACAACCCGAAGGCCAGCCACTCGGCGTTCTTCGGACTGAACGAGATCACCCCCGCGAGCTTCGTGGAGAGCACCCGCACCCTCGTCACCGGGCACCTGCTCGGGTCGGTGGCGCCGGACGAGGTCGACCGGCTCGGGTTCAAGGAGGTGCTCTGGCACAGGATCCGTCCGGCGGAGACCGAGGCGTTCTTCGACTTCCTCGACAAGGCCTTCCCCGGCGCGCAGTACGTCCTCAACGAGCGCAACCACGACAAGGTGGTCGGCTCCGGGTTCTGGCAGGGGCAGGACCAGGACGAGGTCATGCAGGCGATCACCCGGGTCGAGGAGATCCAGGCGTTCCTGCGCGAGACCCGCTCCGACCGGGTCCTCGACCTGCGCTACGAGCTGCTCACCAGCGAGGACCAGCCGACGTCCGACGCCCAGCTCCGCTCGATCGCCGAGTTCGTCACCGGCTCCTGCGACGACGCGCTGCTCGGACAGCTCCAGGAGACCCGCAAGACCGGCCACGGCCCGTACCCGTTCGGCAAGAGCCGCGACCGCGACAAGCGCCGCGCCGAGGCGGACTCGAGCGAGTAGCCGTCAGCGCGGCGGCTGCTCGACGTCGCCACGCGGCGTGAAGCGGTCGAGCATCGAGTCGACGACGGTTCCGGCTTCGCGGGCACTCGGCGGGTAGCCGAGCACGACCGGCAGGAAGTGGTCGGAGCCCAACGACAGGAGCCGGAGGTCCGTGCCTGCCCGCACGGTCGCCGTGCGACGGGTCCGCCGCAGCAGAGCGACCTCGCCGAAGCCGTCGCCGGGGCCGAGCGTGGCGACGACCTGTCCGTCCCCGATCACGGTGGCCTCGCCCGACTCGATCACGAAGTAGTGGTCGCCGATGTCGCCCTGGTCGAACAGGGCCTCGCCGGCGCGCACCTCCACGGTCTCCAGGCCACGCGCCAGCCTCTCGATGGCGGGCAGCGGCAGGACGCTCAGCATCGGCACCGACTGCAGCATCTCGATCTCGTGGTCGCGCACGTCGACGGATCGATCCATCCGGCGCAGCCGTCGCCACGAGGCCGCGGCCAGGACCGGGCACAGCAGACCGACGGCCACCAGTGCGGGGCGTACGCCGTACAGCTCGACCAAGCCCGAGGCCGCGATCGCGCCGATGCCGATCGCCAGGGCGACCACGCTCTCCAGGACTCCGAACACCCTGGCCAGCACCTCCTCCGCGGCGAGCCGTGCGAGGAGCGTGAACCCGCCGAGGTCGATCAGCGCGTTGCCGACGCCGACGCACGCCAGCATGCAGAGCGCCACGAGCTGCTCCGGCGCAAGACCGATCAGCGTGACCGGCAGTCCCCACAGCGCCACGCCGACGGCGAACCAGGCCCCGAGTCTCCGGGTGCCGAGCAGCAAGGCGGCAGCGAACGACCCGAGCACGGCGCCGGCCCCGATCGCCGCGGTGAGGACGCCGACACCCGGTTCGCCGGTCCCGAGCAGGTCGATGGCGACGACGACGGTGAGCACGGTCAGTGCGCCCCGGGTGAATGCCTGCGCTGCCGCCAGGCCCATGATCAGGGCGAGGTCGCCGTCCCGGCTGACGACCCGGATCCCTTCGGCCGCCGATCGGAGCAGGTCGGCCTCCATCGGTGCGGACGGTCGAGGCGGGGCGTCGTACCGCAGCCGCAGCAGCAGCGCCGCCGCCCAGAGGGAGGCTGCCGCCGCGACGGTGAAGACGACGGTGACGCCCGTGAGCTGGAGCAGCAGGGCGGCCAGGATCGGTCCGACCAGGGTGGCCGCGGAGTCCAGGAATCCTCGGACCACGTTGGCACTGGCGAGCTCGTAGCCGGTGTGGCACAGCGACGGCAGCAGTGCCGAGTGGGCAGGTCGGTACAAGGTGGCGGCGACCGTCGACAGCACCGCGAGTCCGTAGACGACCAGCGTCGAACCGCCCACGCCGACGACAACGGCGGCCGCGCCCGTCGCGGTACCGCGCAGCACCGACACCAGGACCAGCACGCGCTCCCGGCGTCCCCGGTCGGCCAGCGGTGACAGCAGTGGCGCCAGCAGCGCGGACGGCACCATCCGCAGCAGTCCGACCAGCCCGACGGCGGTCGCCCCACCGTCTCGGTAGGCCACGATCCCGAGCCCGACCGTGAACGCCCACTCCGCCGTCCACGCACCGAGGAAGCTGAGCTGGGCACGCCGGAGGTTGGGATTGCGGGCATTGCTGGTGAACGCGCCGGCGGCCTTGCCGACACTCGCCCGGAGTCGCTCACCCGCCATCCCGTGACGGTACTGCCGCCAGGCCCCGTGGAGGTTTGTCCAGACCGGCCTGGAGGTCGCGTACACCAAATGGGGGAAGTGGTGGAGTCACGCGTCACGCGTCAGGCGGCGAGCAACATCCGCCCCCGCTACCGTCGCGGTGCTCTCGACGCTCCGCCTGACGTCGAGCACCGCAGGGGCCATGCACGTCCGGCTCTCCCGGGCGGCGCCAGGCGTCAGCTACCGGTTCGTCGTGACGTTCACAGGCGACGCGTACGGAAAGCCGTCGTCGGCGACCAGCGCGACCGTCGTCATCAGCCGGTGACGTAGCGCTAGCCCTGCTCCGGCACGACCGGCACGCACACGGCGGTGTCGCTGCCGCTGGTGAGCTCGTACGTCGCCCATACGGCGCGGTGGTCGGACACGTTCGAGGCCAGCACCTGGGCGGCGAGCGGGGCCAGCTCGGCCGCGGAGCCGTCCCCGTGCATCAGGTAGTCGATCCGGTGCTGCGGCACGCCTGCGGGATGGGTCAGCCCGGCACCGTCGCCGATGGCCTGCCAGGTGTCGCGGACGGAGGAGCCGGCGGCGAGCAGGACCGGTGAGCCCGGCCGGGCGTTGAGGTCGCCGCCGAAGACCTTGGGGCGCGGGTCGGCGGCCAGGATCGGGGCGATCGCCCGCATCTGCTGCACCCGCGCGTCGGCGGAGGTGTGCTCGAGGTGCGTGCCGTAGACGCTCATCTCGGTCCCGTCGACGTCGACGACCGCGTTCAGCAGCCCGCGCTGCTGGGTGCCGGGCGGCGCCGGCAGGGCGGTGTTGGTGTACGACTCGATCGGGAAGCGGGACAGGATCGCGGTGCCGTAGAGGTTGGTCGCCGAGCGCCGTACGTTCGTCCCGAACGCCCAGGCCAGGCCCAGCTGGTCGGCGAGCACGGCCGGCATGTCGACCCCGCCGGTCCAGGCGCGACCCCGGTCGACCTCCTGGAGCAGGACCACGTCGGCGTCCCAGGTGGCGAGCTCCGAGGCGATCTCGCTGAGGCGGACGCTCCCGTCGGGGGTGCGCGCGGAGTGGATGTTGAACGTGAGGACGGTGAGCCGGGACCGGGTCCCGCCGTCGACGCACGTCTCCCGGTCGCCGGGGGACCGGGTGGGCCGGGGTGGCTTGGTCTGACCGGTCGCGGACGCCTCCGCGGTGGGTGTCGCGGTGGGTGTCACGGAAGGCGACGGGCTGGTGCGCGCGGCGGGCTGCTGCGGCTCGTCGGTCACGACCAGCAGGGCGGTGATGACCACGATCAGGAGGCCGACCATGACCGCCGTCAGCGCAGCGGTGTCGGAGATCCTCGAACGCACCCTGACTTCCCCCTCGATCTGCGGCGTCAGTCTAGGGCGCGCCCTCGGCGCGTATTACCGGTGGCCGATCTTGGACCTCCGTGCGAGGGTGGTTGGAACGTCCAGACCGTTCACGCAGGAGGAACCATGACCGACTCCCACGCCAACGACGACCTGAAGGCCAAGATGCGGGAGGCGCTGGACAAGAAGAACAACCACGAGCAGGGCGTGCACCAGGACGGTCCGGTGAAGGAGAAGGCGCACGGGTCCGAGGTCGTCGGCGGTGCTCCGAAGATGCACCGCCGGAAGGCCGGGGGCGGAGGGTCCTGAACCCGGGGCGGCGCGGGCCGCTCGCACGGACGGGTAGGCCCGCGTCGGCTCGGCCGTGAGATTACCCACAGGTAACCACGGGTGCGCCGAAGCGGATCGGCGGGCAGCATGGGCGCATGCAGTTCGGACGCAGCTATGAGGAGTTCGAGGTCGGCGCGACGTACAAGCACTGGCCCGGCAAGACGGTGACCGAGTACGACGACCACCTGTTCAGCCTGCTCACCATGAACCACCACCCGTTGCACATCGACGAGAACTACGCGGTGGAGACCACCCAGTTCGGCAAGAACGTCGTGGTCGGCAACTACATCTACTCGATCCTGCTCGGCATGAGCGTCCCGGACGTGTCCGGCAAGGCGATCGCCAACCTCGAGGTCGAGTCCCTGCGCCACGTCGCCCCGACGTTCCACGGCGACACGATCTACGGCGAGACCACCGTGCTCGACAAGTTCGAGTCGAAGTCGAAGGACGACCGCGGCGTCGTGTACGTCGAGACCATCGGCTACAAGCAGGACGGCACCGTCGTCTGCATCTTCCGCCGCAAGGTGATGGTGCCGAAGAACAGCTACCTCGAGGCGCGCGGCGGCGAGCAGCCCGGCCGCCCGACCCCGGTCCCCGACAAGAACTGGAGCGGCCCCGCCCCGAGCTAGCGAGGTGCGGGACCAACCGCGAGCGTCGAGGAGCGACGGGATGACCGACGCGTCTCGACACCGAGGACCCATCACCTGACTCACCCAGCCCGGGGGATGCGTCCCCGGTTCGGCCGGAGGCACGGTGGTCCGATGACCACCACGACGCAGGGCGAGGAGCCCGCGCAGCTCGACCGGGGCTTCTTCGGGCAGCCACGCCCGCTCGCGAACCTGTTCGGCGTCGAGATGTGGGAGCGGTTCAGCTTCTACGGCATGCAGGGCATCCTGCTGATCTACCTGTACTACTCGGCGTCCGAGGGCGGCCTCGGCATCGACAAGGCCACCGCGACCGGCATCGTCGGCGCGTACGGCGGCACCGTCTACCTGGCCACGATCCTGGGCGCCTGGATCGCCGACCGGGTGCTCGGTCGCGAGCGCACGCTGTTCTACGCCGCGAGCATCGTGATGCTCGGCCACATCGCGCTGGCGGTCGTGCCGGACATCGCCGGCATCGCCATCGGCCTACCGCTGATCGCGCTCGGCAGCGGTGGCGTCAAGGCGAACGCGACCTCGATGGTCGGCGCGCTCTACGCCCCCGAGGACGAGCGCCGCGACGCCGGCTTCTCGCTGTTCTACATGGGCATCAACATCGGCGCCTTCTTCGGCCCGCTGCTGACCGGCTGGTTCCAGGAGAACAAGGGCTTCCACTACGGCTTCGGGCTCGCCGCGATCGGCATGTTCTTCGGGCTCGTGCAGTACACGATCGGCCGGCGCCGGCTCCCCGAGTCGACGCGGGTCGTGGCGAACCCGCTGGATCCATCCGAGAGGCTCAAGTACGGCGGCGCGCTGGTGGCGTTCGTGGTCGTGCTGGCCGCGCTCCTGGCGACCGGTGTGGTCAACTCCGGCAACCTGTCCGACTGGGTCATCGGGGTGACTGTGGTCGCCGCGCTGGCGTACTTCGTGCTGATGCTGACCAGCTCGCACGTCACCGCGCTCGAGCGCAGCCGGGTCTGGGCGTTCGTCCCGCTGTTCATCACCAACGCCGTGTTCTGGTCGCTGTACCAGCAGCAGTTCACCGTGGTGACCGTCTACTCCGACGAGCGGGTCGACCGGGTCTTCGGCGACTGGACGATGCCGGTGTCGTGGGTGCAGTCGATCAACCCGGTCTTCATCATCCTGTTCGCGCCGGTGTTCGCGGCCGTGTGGACCAGGATGGGGTCTCGGCAGCCGTCGACACCGGTGAAGTTCGGGGTGGGCACCGTGCTCATGGGCGCGGCGTTCCTGCTGTTCCTGCTCCTGCCCTCCGGGGAGAACACGGTGTCGGTGTTCGCGCTGGCCGGGGTGCTGCTGGTGTTCACCCTCGCTGAGCTGTTCATCTCGCCGCCCGGGCTGTCGGTCACGACGAAGCTGGCGCCGCAGCAGTTCAACACCCAGATGGTCGCGCTGTACTTCCTGTCGATCGCGCTCGGGACCGCGATGTCGGGACGGCTGGCCGAGTACTACGACCCCGACGACGAGACCGGCTACTTCCTGATCATCGGGTTGGTCGCGATCGCGGCCGGCGTGGTCCTGCTGCTCTGCACCAGGCCGATCAGGAAGCTGATGGCCGGGGTGCACTGACCGCGGCCGCGATCCGCGGCGCGAACGCCGGCGCCAGCGGGATGATCCCGAGGACCAGCACCATCGGTACGGCGAAGCCGAGCCGCAGGTTGTCCGCGCCGACGATGCCGGTGAGGACGGAGCCGAGCAGCGCGCCCACGTAGTTGAACTGGTTGAACCGGGCGATCACCGCGTCCACGCGGGCCTGCCGCTGCGCCGGCTCGAAGCCCTCGCCGCCCGCGATCTTCGCCGCGGCCGAGAAGCTCAGCGGAGCGACGACCGCGACGCCGGCGCCGAGGATCGCGAAGCCGACGACCGCGACCTGCCAGGTGGACGAGAACACGACGATCGCGAGCGCGCCGGCGCCGACCAGTGCCCCGACGCGGAGCACGACGACCGGGCCGAACCGCGCGACCAGTCCGTCGCCGGCCATCCGGACGATGCCGCTGGCCAGCAGGTAGGCCATCGCGGAGAGGGCGACGTACCGCTCCGGGGTGTCGAAGGTGTGGTCGAGGAACAGCGGGCCCCAGGTCTGCACGGCCGTGTCGACCATGTAGAAGAGCACCATCGCGACACCGACCAGCAGGATCGGCCGCCAGGGCACCGCGACCTCCGAGGCGAGCTCGGTCGGACCGTGGTCGCGGGGGAGGAACGGGCCGAACGCCACGAGCAGGGGGATCACCGCGACCGCCGCGCCGACCTCGAGGGGCAGGTCGGTGGTGGCGAGCGTGACGCCCGCTCCGATCACGCCGCCCAGGGTCCACGCGCCGTGGAACGACGGCAGGATCGGCCGCTCGTAGCGGTGCTCGAGTGCCACCGCCTGCATGTTCGTCGAGGCGTCGACGACACCGAGGCCGAGGCCGTAGAGCGCGATGCCGCCGATGTAGAAGCCCATCGCCTGGGCGGTGCAGAGCATCGCGACTCCGACCGCCACGACGATGAGGCCGGTGCGCAGCAGCAGCGCGCTGTCCTTCCGCTTCGCGAGCGCCTCGGCCACCACCGAGCCGGCGCCGGCGAGCAGGATCATCATCAGCAGGATCAGCGACAGCTGGACGTCCGAGATGTCCCACCGGTCCTGGAACTCCGGCAGCCTGGTCGTGAGGCTGAGCAGGATGAGGCCCTGGGTGAGGAAGCCGGCCGCGACGGCGACCCGGCAGCGGGTGATGTCCACGGCCCGCATGGTGCCATGCGCCACGTCCGCAGGGCGGCCGGTTCCCCGAAAAGGCGTGTCGAGGGCCTCCGACTACGAAACGATGCCCCGAGGGTGCTCGACCGAGTGGGAGATGAGAGATGGCGCGGACCGGCCAGCAGATGCGGCAACGGACGGCGAGGGCGATGGCCCAGCCGAAGGGCGCTGCCGGCCCCAGCAACGTGAGGACGGTCGCCGAGCCGAGGTCGAGCCTCGGGGACCGGTTGCGCTACCGCTTCGACAACAGCATGTCGCGGGGCACGCCGGCGTTGATCGCATGGCTGTCGGTCGTGACGTTGCTGCTCATCATGCTCTTCACCGTCATCGTCCAGGTCTTCAACCTGCGTGACGACAGCGAGGACGTCGGGTTCTTCCGGGAGATCTTCCAGAACCTCTTCCACGCCCTCGACCCGGGCACCGTCGCGGGCGACGGGTTCACCTCGTGGCAGTTCCTGATCACGATGCTGGTCCTGACGATCGCGGGCCTCTTCATCGTGAGCGCGCTGATCGGCGTCATCGCCGCCGGCATCGACACCAAGCTCGCCGACCTGCGCCGCGGTCGCTCGATCGTGCTCGAGCAGGACCACACCGTGATCCTGGGCTGGTCGGACTCGATCTTCACGATCGTCCGCGAGCTCACCATCGCCAACGAGAGCCGCAGGAAGCCGGTGATCGTGATCCTCGCCGACCGCGACAAGGTCGACATGGAGGACGAGCTGCGCGCCAAGGTCGACGACTTCCGCGGCACCCGCGTGATCTGCCGCAACGGCTCGCCCATGGACATCGACGACCTCCGCCTGAGCAGCCACACCACGGCCCGCTCGGTGATCCTGCTCGCGCCGCAGGAGTCCGAGGACCCCGACAGCGAGGTCATCAAGACCCTGCTCGCGCTGACCCATGCCGGACCGGACGGGCCGCGGATCGTCGCCGAGATCCGCAACCCCACCAACCTCGAGGCGGCCCGCCTCGTCGGCGCCAACCGCACCGTGCTCCTCGACATCCGCGAGACCGTCGCGAAGCTCGTCGTCCAGAC
Organism: Nocardioides sp. SR21; assembly: GCF_022761125.1. Taxonomy (GTDB): domain Bacteria; phylum Actinomycetota; class Actinomycetes; order Propionibacteriales; family Nocardioidaceae; genus Nocardioides. The sequence continues at coordinate 157,510 of NZ_JAKWJR010000004.1, forward strand.
GTCGCGCCAGTCCGGCGCCGCGGCCGTCTACACCGAGCTGTTCGACTACGGCGGCGACGAGATCTACTTCCTCGAGGAGCACCACCTCGACGGGAAGACGTACGGCGAGGTGCAGCTCGGCTTCGAGCAGGCCACCGTCATCGGCGTGATCGCCGACGGCGTACCGAAGCTGAACCCGACCACCGACACCGTCATCGCCGGCCACACGCTGATCGTCGTGGCCGAGGACGACTCGGTCCTCAAGGGCGACCCGGACGCGACGGTCGCGCCCGACCTGAGCCAGCTCGGCACCGGCCTGGGCCAGGACGACCAGGCGACCCAGGCGCTGCTGATCGGGTGGAACGAGCGCGCGCCGATCGTGCTGCGCGAGATGGACAAGTACGCCACGCCCGGATCGACGCTGACCGTCCTGACGTCGTTCGACGTCCGCGACGTGCCGCAGCTGAGCACCCTCCAGGTGACGGTGGCGCCCGGTCCCACGACCGACCGCAGGACCCTCGAGGAGCACGTGCGCCCGGACCTCGACCAGGTGCTGGTGCTCTGCTACTCCGACGACCTCGAGCCGCAGGCCGCCGACGCGAGGACCCTCGTCACGCTGCTGCACGTGCGCGACATCCTGTCCCGCTTCGACGCGACCACGCCGGTGGTCAGCGAGATGCTCGACGACCGCAACCGCGTGCTCGCCCAGGTCGCGCACGTCGACGACGTCGTCGTCAGCGGTGAGATCGTCAGCCTGCTGGTCACCCAGCTGTCGGAGGACCACCGCCTGGAGGCGGTCTTCGACCAGCTCCTCGGCGACGAGGGGAGCGAGATCTACCTCCGCCCCGCCGAGTGGTACGTCGAGCCCGGCGCCGAAGTCAGCTACGCGACGATCATTGCCGGCGCCTCCCGCCGCAACGAGACCGCGCTCGGCTACAAGTCCGCGGCCCTCGCCGAGGGCGAGGCGTCCTTCGGTGTCCGCGTGAACCCGCCCAAGTCCGAGACCTTCCAGGTCCTCCCCGGCGACCGGGTCGTGGTGCTCGCCGACGACTGAGGCACGGTGGTCGAGCAAGGCGCTCTGGCGCCTGTCGCGAACCACCCGACGCGCAGGTCGAACGGCGGGGCCGTGCGGGTCCGTCGTGGTCGGCCGCCGACAGGCTCTTCGCGGGTACGGCGGGCTTCGGGCTGGCGCTGGCGTGGTATCGAGGGTGGCTACGACATCGGCACGTCGTACGAGCCGGCCCCGCTGGTCATCGACCGCGTCTGCTGCTCCAGCTGGTTGACTTGACGGCCTGTTCTGTCGCTTGACGGCCGTTGCAACCCCCGACAAGCGACGGAATACCCGGTCGACCGGGTACTCCGACCGAATCAGGGCAGCAGAACGACCGTCTCGGCGCTCGCCGCCACCACCAGGACGTTCACCCGGACCGGCCCGACCGTCAGCACCTACGAAGTCCGAGCGGACCGACATCTCCGCTGACCACGACCCCGCCGACCACGGCCGGCGGGGCGACAGGCATGCAAGAACCGGTACCGCCCACGGACGCACAGGCCGCCGGGCCTCCCGAGTTCGCGCAGGCCATCGGGCGCCGCCTCTTGACGCGGAGCGCCGGGAACTTCACCGTGGAGCGCATGTCGCTGGCGGTGGGCTGCGTGCGGTGCACGGCACCGGTGCTGCCCTGCCCTGAGCACGGGGAGGGGCCGGCGCTCTGGCGGCCGACCGAGGCGACGTACGACGCGTTCGCGGAGCACCTGGGGGCGGCGCGGCAGTTCCCGACGTACCTGCCGTGGCCGATCAGCCCGGGTTGGACGGTGACGGACTTCGCCGCGGTGTCGGACGGTGACGGCCGGCCGCGGGCGACGCTGACCTGCACGTCGGGCACCAGCGAGCTGGACGGGCCGGTCGACGTGCTGGTGGTCGCGGAGGAGGCCGGCACCGGTCTCGGGGCGCGCTGCGCTCGCAGCCGGTACGACGACCCGGGCGCCGAGATCGGGGAGCGCGCGCCGACGGCGAAGGTGCGGATCGGGAGCCAGTCGGTGAACCTGTGGGACGTGTCGACGCACTCGTCCGACGGCGAGTTCGACCGGTCGGTCGTCGCCGGCGAGGCCGGCGGCCGGTGGCTCTGGATCGTGCTGCGCCCGGCGTCCGCGCTGCTGCTGCTCCGCGACGACTGGATCCTGCGTGACGTGTCCCACGTCGGCCCTCAGCTCGTGGAACTCCCGTTCGGCGCCCACCGACCGGCCTGGTGAAATCGTCCCCATGCGGATCGACCTGCACACGCACTCGCGCGCGAGCGACGGGACCGACACCCCGGCCGAGCTCGTGCGTGCTGCGGCCGCGTCCGGCCTCGACGTCGTGGCGTTGACCGACCACGACACCGCCGACGGCTGGGCCGAGGCGCAGGCCGAGGCCGACCGGGTCGGCATCGAGCTGGTGCCCGGCATGGAGATCAGCACCAACCACCGCGGCCGGGGCGTGCACCTGCTGGCCTACTACGTCGACCCGACGCACCCGCCGCTCGTCGCCGAGCTCGAGCGGATCCTGCACGGCCGCGCGGCCCGCGTGCCGACGATGATCGCCCGCCTCAACGCCCTCGGCATCGCCATCACCGAGGACGACGTACGGCGTGCCGCCGCCGGTGCCGTCGCGTCAGGCCGGCCCCACGTCGCGGACGCGCTGGTGACCAAGGGCGTGGTGCCCGACCGCACGGCGGCGTTCGACCGCTACCTCGGTTGGGGCAAGCCGGCGCACGTCGACCGGTACGCCGCGCCGCTCGAGGCGGCGGTCCGCGCGGTCGCCGGTGCCGGGGGAGTGTCGGTGGTCGCGCACCCGTGGGGCCGGGGCGGGTACGGCCGGCCCGAGGAGGCGACCCTCGCGGCGCTGAAGGAGGTCGGGCTGACCGGCATCGAGGTCGACCACCAGGACCACGACGCGGCCGACCGGGACGAGCTCCGCGCGATCGCGCGCAACCTGGACCTGGTGGTCACCGGGTCCAGCGACTACCACGGCTACGGGAAGCAGGACCACGACCTCGGCTGCAACACCACGGCGCCGGCGGAGCTGGAGCGGCTCACTTCCGCCCGAGCGACTGGAACTTCTGGAGCACGCCGGTCGGAATGATCCGCGCCGCGGTCGCGATCGTCTTGTACTGCGGGCTCGGGATCGAGAAGACCTTGCCCTTGGCGTGGTCCTTGAGCGCGGTGCGCACCAGCTCGTCGGCGTCGAGCCACATGAAGTCGGGCGCGGAGCCGCGGCCGACCTCCATCCGCTCGTGGAACTCGGTCTTCGTGAAGCCCGGGCACAGGCAGGTGACCGTCACGCCGCGGTCGGCGTACTCGTGCGCCGCCCACTCCGAGAAGCTGTTCACGTAGGCCTTCGCCGCGGAGTACGACCCGCGCGGCAGGAACGCCGCCACGCTCGAGACGTTGATGATGCCGCCGCTGCCGCGCTCCGACATCACGCCCAGGGCCGCGTGGCTGAGCCGCATCACCGCGGTGACCAGGACCTCGAGCATCGCCTGCTCCTGGTCGACGGTGTTGTCGAGGAACCGCTTCTTCAGCCCGAACCCCGCGTTGTTCACCAGCAGGTCGATCGGTCGGGCCGCGTCGGCCAGCCGCGCCTCGACGGTCGCGAGCTCGGCGCGGTCGGCCAGGTCGGCGGCCAGCACCTCCACGGAGACGCCGTACGTCGCGTGCAGCTCGTCGGCCTCGGCCTCCAGGCGGGCCCTGTCGCGGGCAACGAGCACGAGGTCGTAGCCCCGCTCGGCGAGCTGGTGGGCGAAGGAGCGGCCGATGCCCGCGGTGGGGCCGGTGACAAGAGCGGTCTGGGACATGGCGCAAGTCAAACAGGTGGGTACACGATCTGCGCACACCCGTCGGGCATGATGGGCAGCGATGACCACGACACTCGCGATCGCCAACCAGAAGGGCGGGGTCGCCAAGACGACCACGGTCGCCTCGGTGGGTGCCGCGCTCGCGGAGCTGGGCAGCTCCGTGCTGCTCGTCGACCTCGACCCGCAGGCGTGCCTGACGTTCTCGCTCGGCATCGACCCCGAGGACCTCGAGCTGTCGGTCCACCACGTGCTGACCAAGGGCCTCGACCCCACCGAGGTGATCCTCGAGACCGAGGACGGCGTCGACCTGGTGCCGGCCACCATCGAGCTCGCCCGCGCCGAGGCCGAGCTGCTCACCCGCACCGGTCGCGAGCACGTGCTCAAGACGATGATCGAGTCGCTCGAGGAGAGCGACCTCGAGTACGACTGGGTCCTGCTGGACTGCCCGCCCTCGCTGGGCGTCCTCACGGTCGCCGCCCTGACCGCGGCCGACGGCGTGCTGGTGCCGCTGCAGTGCGAGACCCTCTCGCACCGTGGTGTGGGGCAGCTGCTCGACACCGTCCACGACGTACGCCGCTTCACGAACCGCGGCCTCGAGGTCTGGGGTGTGCTGCCGACGCTGTACGACGGCCGCACCAACCACGCGCGCACGGTGCTCGAGACGATCTCGGACACCTACGACCTCGAGGTGATCGAGCCGCCGATCCCCAAGACCATCAAGTTCGCCGAGGCGCCGGCCGCCGGCCGCTCGATCCTCGCGACCAACCGCAGCAGCAAGGGCGCGCAGGCCTACCGCGAGGTGTCGGCGAACCTGGTGGAGCGCTCGAAGCGTCCGCAGAAGACGGCCCAAAAGAAGGCACAGAAGAAGGCGCAGAAGAAGGCCCAGCGATGAGCCAGCACCGCGGCGCCCCGGTGCGCCCCCGCTACGGCCGCCTGGCCGTCCTCGGCTCGTCCCTCGCGGTCACGATGATCGCGGTGCTCGGCGGCACCGGCGTGCTGTCGAGGACGACCGGTGGCGACGCCGGTGACGGGGGAGCGGCCGCGGCCGTCGCCCCGGTTGCCCAGCCGTCCGAGTCGCCGTCCGAGTCGCCGTCCGAGTCGCCCTCCGAGACGTCGACCACCGAGGTCGACCAGTCCGAGGAGCCGGTGGTCGAGGAGGACGCGCTGCCCGCGGACTCCGGGACCGGCCGGCGGATCGTGTTCAGCGAGAGCGAGCAGCGGGTCTGGCTGGTCAGCAAGGGCCAACAGGTGGACCGCACCTACCTCGTGTCGGGCAGCCTCACCGACAACCTCGACCCGGGCACCTACGAGGTGTACTCGCGCTCCGAGCAGGCGTGGGGGATCGACGACTCCGGCACGATGGAGTTCTTCGTGCGCTTCACCCAGGGCGACACCGGCGCCGCGATCGGCTTCCACACGATTCCCGTGGACGACGGCAAGCCGGTGCAGACCGCGGCCCAGCTGGGGACGCCGCAGTCGCACGGCTGCATCCGTCAGAAGCGGGCCGACGCGATCGCGCTGTGGGACTTCGCGCCCATCGGCACGACCGTCGTCGTCACCGCTTAGCGACTACTCCGCGGCGGGAGCCTTCGGGGCACCGCCACCGGAGCGACGGCGCCGGCTGCGGTTGCGCTTCGGGCGGGCCTCGCCGTCGGCGGCCGGCGCCGAGGTGCCGGGCGCACCCGACTCCGGGGCGACCTTCTCGCCGTTGCGGGTGCGGGTGCGGTTCCGGTTGCTGCGCTCGCGCGGCGCGCGCTCCTCGCGGGGCTTGCGCTCCACCGGCGCCGGGTCGACGACGCGACCCTTGGTGCCCGGCGGGATGCCCTGGTCGTGGAACAGGTGGTCGGACGTGGAGTAGGTCTCGACCGGCTCGTCGAACGGCAGGTCGAGCGCCTTGTTGATCATCTTCCAGCGCGCGATGTCCTGCCAGTCGACGAACGTGATCGCGATGCCGCTCGCGCCGGCGCGACCGGTGCGGCCGATCCGGTGGACGTAGGTCTTGTCGTCCTCGGGGCAGGTGTAGTTGATGACGTGCGAGACGCCGCGGACGTCGATGCCTCGCGCGGCGACGTCGGTCGCCACCAGCACCTGGATCTTGTCCTCGCGGAACTTCGTCAGCGCCTTCTCGCGGGCGATCTGCGCCATGTCACCGTGCAGCGGGCTGGCCTTGAAGCCGCGCTCGGTGAGGTCGTCGGCGACGCGCTGCGCCTGCCGCTTGGTGCGGGTGAAGACGATGATCTTCTCGACGTCCTCGGCCTGCAGCACCCGGCCGATGATCTCCGGCTTGTCCAGGTCGTGGCACTGGTAGATGAACTGCGCGGTCGCCGGCACGGTGGCGTTCTCGTACGACGACTCCGCGCGGATGTTCATCGGGTGGCGCATGTGCATGCGGGCCAGCGAGACGATCGCGGCCGGCATGGTCGCCGAGAACAGCATCGTCTGGCGGGTCTCGGGGGTCTTGCGCAGCAGCGTCTCGACGTCGGGCAGGAAGCCCAGGTCGAGCATCTCGTCGGCCTCGTCGAGCACGAGCGCGTGCACGTGCGAGAGGTCGAGGACGCGGCGGTTGGCGAGGTCGATCAGGCGGCCCGGCGTGCCGACGACGATGTCGACGCCGGTCTCCAGCGCCTCGATCTGACCCTCGTAGCCGACGCCGCCGTACACGGTGAGGACGCGGAGGCCGAGGTCCTTGCTGGCGAGGTGGAGGTCGTTGGAGACCTGGAGCGCGAGCTCACGGGTCGGGGCGACGATCAGCGCCTGCGGCTTGCCCTGCGGCAGGTCGGCGTACGCCGGGTCCGACGGCGTGACGCTGCGCTGCAGCACCGGGATGCCGAACGCGAGGGTCTTGCCGGTGCCGGTGCGGGCCTGGCCGATCAGGTCGGTGCCCAGGAGTGCGACGGAGAGGGTCATCTCCTGGATCGCGAAGGGCGTGGTGATGTTGGCGCGCTCGAGCGCGTCGCAAATCTCGGGGAGCACCCCGAGCTCTCGGAACGTGGTGATGGCTCTGTCGCTTTCGTGAGTCACTGCCGTCGGTTTGCGGCGGACTCAAGAGCGGTCTGCCGCGCACATACGCGGGTGCGCCCGGAGGTGGGCGCGACCTCGATCGCATCGAGTCTATCGGTAGGGTGCGCACGTGACCGCATCCACGCCCGTCGCCTTCGAGGATCCTCAGTACCGCGACGCGGTCGTGGACCTGCTCGGCGCGATCGCGTACGGCGAGATCTCGGCGTTCGAGCGGCTCGCCGAGGACGCCAAGCTGGCGCCGTCCCTCGAGGACAAGGTCGCGATCGTCTCGATGGCGACCGCGGAGTTCGGGCACGTGGCGGCGCTCAACGGACGGCTCACCCAGCTGGGCGTCGACCCGTTCGAGGCGATGGCGCCGTTCCGCGAGCCGATCGACCGGTTCCACGAGTACACCGCGCCCGCCGACTGGTACGAAGGCCTGATCAAGGCGTACGTCGGCGACGGCATGGCCAACGACTTCTACCGCGAGATCGCGGCGTACCTCGACCCCGAGACCCGCGACCTGGTGGTCGCGGCGCTGGAGGACGCCGGGCACTCGGCGTTCGTGGTGGACCGGGTCCGGGCGGCGATCGCCGCCGACCCGCGCCTCGGCGGCCGGCTGGCGCTGTGGGGCCGGCGGCTGATGGGGGAGGCCCTCACCCAGGCCCAGCGGGTGGCCGCCGACCGGGACGCGCTGTCCGCCCTGCTCGCCGGCGGCGTCGACCGCCCCGGCCTCGACCTGGCCGCGATCGGCCGGATGTTCACCCGGATCACCGAGCGCCACGCCGCGCGGATGTCCGAGCTCGGGCTCGACAGCTGACCGAGCGGCACTCCCGGCGCGTCGGCATGCCGGGGCTCAGGTCACGAGCGCGCGCGTCCGAAGCGGCCCGCGGCGAGCGAGACCAGGATCGCGGCGACCACGACCTGCCAGCCGTGGCGCCACCAGTCGAAGCCGCGGGTGTTGAGGTCGAAGAAGATCCCGTAGAGGAAGTTCCCGAGCAGCACGCCGCCGATGCCGCACAGCACGGTGAGCCAGAGCGGGATGTTGTCCCGGTCGCCGGGCGCCACCAGCTTGCCGAGCAGCCCGATGATCGTGCCGCCGATCAGCGCCCACAGCAGGGCAGAGAGCATGTCTCAGCCTTCCGTAGCAGGTCTCGACACGCCGGTCGCTCGCTCGCCCACCATCAGCGGGTCCTCTCCGCGTTCCGCTAGGAGCGGAAGCCGACCTGGCCGGCGGTGCCGTGGCCGATCTCGACGTACGCGAGCTTCGCGGCCGGCACGATGACCCGGCGACCCTTCGTGTCGGTCAGGGCGATGACGCCCTCGCCGGAGACGGCGTCCGCGACCAGCTTCTCGATGGCCTCGGTCGACTCATCGGTCTCGATGGTCAGCTCACGGGCGGCGTTCTGGACGCCGATCTTGACCTCCACGAGGTCCTCCTTCTAGTTCTGCGTTCGGGGGTGGATCAGTGCTCGAGCGGGTAGCCGCGGATGCCGCGCCAGGCCAGCCCGGCCACCAGGGCGGCGGCGTCGGACTTGGAGATCGCGCCCGGGTCCGAGAGCCAGAACCGGGCACTCACCTGCGCCATTCCCACCAGCGAGACGGCCAGCAGCCGCGACGCGTCGTCGGGCAGGCCGGTGTCGTCGTGGATGACGTGCGCGATCATCGCCGCGCACTCGGTGGTGACGCGGTCGACGTGCTCGCGCACGGCCGGCTCGTTGGTCAGGTCGGACTCGAACACCAGGCGGAACGCGCCGGTGTCGCCGGCGACGTACTCGAAGAAGGCGTCCATCGTGGCCGCGACGCGCTGCTTGTTCTCGGTCGTGGACTCGAGCGCCTCGCGGCAGCCGGCGATGATCATGTCGCAGGACTGGTCGAGCAGCGCGAGGTAGAGGTCGAGCTTGCCGGGGAAGTGCTGGTAGAGCACCGGCTTCGAGACGCCGGCGCGGTCGGCGATGTCGTCCATCGCCGCCGCGTGGTAGCCCTGGGCGACGAAGACCTCGAGCGCGGAGCTCATCAGCTGCGCGCGACGCTCGCGACGGGGCATCCGGCCTCCGCGCGGTCGCACGGCCGGGGCGTCGTACTGCTCTGCGGTCACGCGGCGAAGACTACCCGGGACGCGCAGCGGACCGGGTGAGGGTGGTCGAGCGAGCCGCGCGACCGAGGAACGAGGTCGCGACCGGCGTGTCGAGACGTGCCGCCGGTCACTCGCGTCCGGATGACGGGACGCCGCGACCCGCCGCTGAGATCGGCGGGGAACATGGGAGGACCTGAGGTTGTTCGAACCGTCGAACCGACCAGTCAAGGAGTAAGCCGTGTCCTTTCCCGCGCTCGTGGAGCCTGCGGACGAACTGACCATCGACGAGGTACGCCGCTACAGCCGGCACCTCATCATCCCGGACGTCGGGATGTCGGGTCAGAAGCGCCTGAAGAACGCCAAGGTGCTCGTGATCGGCGCCGGCGGTCTCGGCAGCCCCGCGCTGCTCTACCTGGCCGCGGCCGGCGTGCACACGCTGGGCATCGCGGAGTTCGACGAGGTCGACGAGTCGAACCTGCAGCGCCAGATCATCCACGGCCAGTCCGACATCGGGAAGTCCAAGGCGGTGTCGGCCAAGGAGTCGATCGCCGAGGCGAACCCGTACGTCAACGTGATCCTCCACGAGACGCGTCTCGACAACGACAACGTCATGGAGATCTTCAAGGGCTACGACCTGATCGTCGACGGCACCGACAACTTCGCGACGCGGTACATGGTCAACGACGCGGCGTACTTCCTGGGCATCCCGTACGTCTGGGGCTCGATCTACCGTTTCGACGGCCAGGCCTCGGTGTTCGCGCCGACGCTCGCCGACGACGCGCCGTGCTACCGCTGCCTCTACCCCGAGCCCCCGCCGCCGGGCATGGTCCCGAGCTGCGCGGAGGGCGGCGTGCTCGGCGTGCTCTGCGCCAGCATCGGCTCGATCCAGGTCAACGAGGCCATCAAGCTCCTGACCGGCATCGGCGAGCCGCTGGTCGGCAAGCTGATGATCTACGACGCCCTCGAGATGGAGTACCGCAAGCTCAAGGTGCGCAAGGACCCGAACTGCGCGCTGTGCGGTGAGAACCCGACCGTCACCGGCCTGATCGACTACGAGACGTTCTGCGGCGCGATCTCCGACGACGCGGCCGAGGCCGCTGCCGGCTCGACGATCTCGGTCGTCCAGCTCGAGCACATGCTGAAGGAGCGCGAGGAGGGCACCCGCGACTTCGTCCTGGTGGACGTGCGCGAGCCCAACGAGTACGAGATCAACCAGATCCCGGGCTCGGTCCTGATCCCCAAGGGCGACTTCCTCAACGGCAAGGCGCTGGAGCAGCTGCCGTCGGACAAGCAGATCGTCATGCACTGCAAGTCGGGCGTCCGCTCGGCCGAGACGCTCGCGATCGTGAAGGGTGCCGGGTACGCCGACGCCGTCCACGTCGGCGGCGGCGTGGTCGCCTGGGTCAACCAGATCGACCCCTCGCAGCCGTCGTACTGACCGCACGTGTGATTACGTGAAGACGTGAACTCGGGAACACGTCTGGTAGTGGCGGTGCTGGCGGGCCTTCTGGTGACCGCCGGCCCGCCGGCCGCCGCCCAGCCCGCCCTTGAGCGGAGCCAGGGCGTCACCACCCGCGCGTCGCTCGCGAGCGACGGGTCGCAGGCGGACGCGGCGAGCATCAATCCGGCCATCTCCGCGGACGGGCGGTACGTCGCCTTCTACTCGGAGGCGACGAACCTGGTGCCCGGCGACACCAACGGTGTCGGCGACGTCTTCGTCCGCGACCGCACGGGCGGGACGACCCAGCGCGTCTCGGTCGCCAGCACGGGTGAGCAGGGCAGCGGGCCGGCGATCTGGCCGTCGATCTCCTCCGACGGGCGGTACGTCGCCTTCGCGTCACCGTCCCCCGAGCTGGTTCCGGACGACACGAACGAGCGGTTCGACGTGTTCGTCCGCGACCTCAAGGAACAGACCACCGAACGGGTCTCGGTCGGCGACGACGAGCTCCAGTCCGAGTCCGGCGGGACGCTGCCGCAGATCTCCGGCGACGGACGGTTCGTGATCTTCGCGTCCGAGTCGGGCCTGGACCCCGACCAGCCCGAGGAGAGCCGGTCGCCGTACGCCGCCTTCGTGCGCGACCGGACTGCCGGGACCACGACGTGGGTTCCGGACGTGGAGCTCGCCTCTGCCTATCACGTGGGCCTTTCCGAGCACGGGCGGTACGTCGCCTTCGTCTCCGGCTCCCCGTTGACTCCGGACGACACGGGTTTCCTCGACGTCTACGTCCGGGACCGGCGCACCGGGACGTCGCGCCTGGTCTCGATCTCCAGCCACCGCGTCTCGGCGTCCGGCGTGTCGATCTCGGGGAACGGGCGCTTCGTCGCCTACACGGGCGTGCGGCGCCCCCGCACCGGCCCGCAGGTCTACGTCCGCGACCTGGCGCGCAACACGACCATGAACGCGTCGGTGAACAGGCGCGGCGCCCCGGGCAACGACAAGTCCATGGACCCCGTGCTGTCCCGCGACGGTCGGTACATCGTCTTCTGGTCGCAGGCGAGCAACCTCGTCCCGCATGCGGGTGGTCGGACGCTCTTCTACGGCCGCGACCTGCGCTCGGGCGCCATGCAGCTCCTCTCCGTGAGCAGCGCCGGAGCCAGGCCGAACCACCCCATGTCGGGCGGGGCCAGGCTGGCGGTCTCGGCGACCGGGCGGTTCGTCGCGTTCCCGGCCCGGGCGACCAATCTCGTCCGGAACGACACCAACGACCGCGGCGACGTCTTCGTCCGCGACCGGCGCCCTCGCTGACCGAGGTCGTCCGTACCAGCGCGTAACGTGATCGCGGTCGGCCTCGTTGTGCGTGACATGAGCCTCAACCGAAGCCAGTTCGCCGCGGTGTTCGCGGCCGTGACCGTGACGATCATGACCGCCGCGCTGATGGCGATCTCCCCGGCTCCCGCCAACGCCGCGCCCGCCTGGGCGCCGGCGGACACGGCGAAGATCCACCCCGGGACGATGATGTACACCCAGGGCGCCCAGTGCACGGCGAACTTCGTGTTCACCGACGGCGCCAGCAACGTGTACGTCGGCTACGCCGCCCACTGTGCGGGCACCGGCGAGGCCACCGACACCGACGGCTGCCAGGCCGGCACCCTGCCGCTGGGCACCAAGGTGACGTTCAACGAGGGCGGCTCCCTGATCTCCGAGGGCACCAAGGTGGGCTCGGGCACCTTGGTGTACTCGTCCTGGGACACCATGCACAAGCTCGGCACCACCGACGCGAACACCTGTGCCTACAACGACTTCGCGCTGGTGAAGGTGGACGCCGCCGACGTCGGCAAGGTCAACCCGAGCATCCCGTTCTGGGGCGGCCCGGTCGGCATCGACACCGACGGCACCGCGGCCGGTGACCGGGTCTACACCTACGGCAACTCCAGCCTGCGCGCCGGCATCGAGCTGCTCTCGCCGCACACCGGCATCAGCCTCGGCGACTCCGCCGCGGACGCCGGCTGGTCGCACCCGCTCTACACCGTGACCCCGGGCGTCCCCGGTGACTCCGGCTCGGCCTTCGTGAGCGAGGACGGCAAGGCCATCGGCACCCTCTCGACCCTGGGCCTGGCGCCGCTCCCGGCGTCCAACAACATCGGTGACCTGGCCAAGGAGCTGGCCTTCGCGCAGCAGCACTCCGGCATCGCGGGCCTGAAGCTCGTGAACGGCACGGAGCCCTTCTCGCCCATCCTCTGACAGAGCCTCTCACGGGGGACAGACGGCCCCATCCCATCGGGATGGGGCCGTCTGCCGTGCGTTGGTAGGTTCCCGCCATGAGCGCACGGCGGGCGAGCACGACGGCGGTGGCCGCCGTGCTCGCGACCGCGCTGCTCGTCCTCGTCCTGGTCACCTGGGCCTCGTCGATCGGCCCGAGCGAGGTGCTCCGTGGCGACGGACCGTCGCCCGTGGGCACACCCACCGACGAGCCGACGTCCACCGAGGGAGCCTCGGTCCCGCAGGAGGACGCGGACGTCGAGGGTTCCGGCGAGACCCCGACCTGGCTCAAGGTGGCGGCGTTCGCGGTCAACGTCGCGGTCGTCGTGCTGCTCGCGGTGCTGGTGGTGCGCTACCTGGTCCTGCCGCTGCTGCGGCGGACCCGCACCCGGCGACGGCGCCGGCGCCGCGGTCGCGACCAGCCGGCCGAGCCCGAGTTCACCGTGCTCGAGCCGCCCCAGCGCGTCGCGCAGGCGCTGCTCGACGACGCGGCCGCCCAGCGCCGGCTGCTGGAGGGCGGCAGCCCGCGCAACGCGGTCGTCGAGTGCTGGCACCGGTTCGAGACCGCCGCGGCCGCGGCCGGGTTCGAGCGCCGGGACTGGGAGACGTCCTCGGAGTACACGATGCGGGTGCTCGACCTCGTCGACGCCCACCAGCCGGCGGTGTCCCGGCTCGGCGACCTCTACCGCGAGGCGCGGTTCTCCGAGCACGACCTGACGGAGGCCGACCGGGCGGACGCGCTGGAGGCGCTCGACACGATCCACCGCACGATCGGCGTGCCGGCGTGAGCGGGCTGGCGAAGAACCGCTGGGTGCGGCGGCTCGCGGGGGGGCTGGCGGCGTACGTCGTGCTCGAGGTCGCGTTGGTGCTCGCCCGCACCGACCCCGATCCGCTGCGGCTGGCGCTGCTCGTCGCGACCTGCGTGGGCGTGCTCGGGCTGGTCTTCGACGCGCTGTCCGACGGCAGTGCGAGCTGGGACGTCGTGGTCGAGCAGCCGTCGGTGCGCACCGGCGGCGATCCGCGGCTGGCGCGCTACGTCAGCATGCTCGAGGCGCACCGCTCCGCCCGGTCCCGCGACACCGCGCTGCGCGACCGGCTGGGCGCCCTCGCCGACCAGGTGCTGCGCCAGCGCCACGGCGTACCCCGCGACGACCCGCGGGCGGCCGAGCTGCTCGGACCCGAGCTCACCGCTGTGCTCGACGGAGAGCCACGCCGGCTGCAGCCGGCCGAGATCGACCGTTACCTGACCAGGATCGAGGAGCTGTGAACCAGACCCAACCGCTGCCCGTCAGCGAGGCCGCCGACATCGCCCGGCAGGTGCTCGACGAGGTCGAGAAGGCCGTGGTCGGCAAGCGCTCCGCGCTGATGCAGGTGCTCGCCGCGATCCTCGCGAAGGGGCACGTGCTCATCGAGGACTACCCGGGGCTCGGCAAGACGCTGGCCGCGCGGTCGTTCGCCCAGGCGCTCGGCATCGACTTCGCGCGCGCCCAGTTCACGCCGGACCTGCTGCCGGCCGACCTCACCGGCTCGTTCGTCTACGACCAGCGCCGCGGCGAGTTCGACTTCCGGCGCGGGCCGATCTTCACGGGCCTGCTGCTCGCCGACGAGATCAACCGGACCCCGCCCAAGACCCAGTCCGCGCTGCTCGAGGCGATGCAGGAGCGGCAGGTGACCGTGGAGGGCGAGACCTTCGCGCTGCCCTCGCCGTTCCACGTGCTCGCGACCGCCAACCCGATCGAGTACGAAGGCACGTACCCGCTCCCGGAGGCGCAGCTCGACCGGTTCCTGCTCCGCATCGGCTTCGGCTACCCGTGCTCCGGCGAGGAGTACGACGTGCTCGCACGCCGCATGGACCGGCGCCGCGAGGAGGTCGAGCTCACCGCCGTCACCGACGGTCCCGGCCTGCGCGCGCTGCAGGAGACCGTCGAGACGGTGACCGTCGACGAGAGCGTCGGCCGCTACTGCGTGGACCTCGCGGTCGCCACCCGCCACCACCCGGACGTGCTCACCGGTGCCTCGCCGCGCGGCTCGCTCGGACTGGTGCTGGCGGCGCGGGCGTTCGCGCTGCTGCGCGGTCGCGACTACGTCGTGCCCGAGGACGTGAAGGCGATCGCCCGGCCGGTGCTCGCGCACCGCATCACGGTCAAGCCGGAGCTCTGGATGAGCGACGTCACCGGAGCCCGCGTGGTCGACGCGGTGCTCACCCAGGTCGCGACCCCGGCCACGCTCGACCGCCGATGAACAGCTGGCGGGCGACCGCGGCGCTGGGCCGGGCGGTCGTGCTCGGCGCGGTGGCGCTGGCGCTCGCGCTGGTCGTCGGCAAGCCGGTGCTGGTCGTGCTGGCTGCGCCGTTCGTGACCTTCGCGGCGCTCGGGCTGGTCCACCGGCCGACCCGGCGGCCGCGGCTCGACTCCCGGCTCGACCACGGCGTGCTCCACGAGGGTCAGGGCACCACGTCGCGCCTCGTGGTCGCCGACGGGGAGGACGCGGAGTACGTCGCCCGGGCGGCCGGGAAGCCGGCGTACGTCGCGATCCGCCCGCACGACGGCCGGGTCGGCGGGCTGCTGCCCGCCGTGCCCGCGGTCGAGATCAGCCCGCGGCGCTGGGGCCGGCGGGTGCTCGGGGAGGAGAACGTCGCGTTGTTCAGCTCCTGGGCGGGCTTCCGCTTCGGGCCGGTCCGGCTCGGCGGCCGCCCGGTGCGCGTGCTGCCGACGACCGCGCCGTACGACTCGAGGGCGGAGGCGCCGCAGCCGCTCGGGCTGGTCGGGGCGCACCGCTCGCAGCGCAGCGGCAGTGGCACCGAGCTGTCCGGGATCCGCCCGTTCCAGCCCGGCGACCGGCTGCGCCGCGTGAACTGGCCGGTGTCGCTGCGCACCGGCAACCTGCACGTCGTCACCACCCGTGCGGAGGAGGACACCGGCGTGCTGCTGGTCGTCGACGCCCTCGCCGACCACGGTGTCTCCGGCGGTGTCGGCGGACCTGCGAGCAGCCTGGACCTCTCGGTGCGGGCCGCGGCCGCGATCGCCGAGCACCACGTCCGCGCCGGCGACCGCGTCGCGCTGCGGGTGGTCGGGCGCGGCCACGAGCAGGTCGGGTACGGCGCCGGCGCGCGGCACCTGCGCCGGATCCAGGACCAGCTCGCGACGCTGCGCACCGGCGACGCAGGCGAGCCCGAGACCGGGGTCCTCCAGCTCGGGGTGACCGGCGGGGCGGTCGTGGTCGTGCTGTCGCCGATGCTGGCGGAGTCCATCGGCACCGTCGCCGCCACGCTGACCCGGCGCGGGGTCGCGGTCCTCGTCGTCGACACCCTGCCGCAGGACGCGCAGCCGGCGGCGTACGGCGACGACCAGGACCCGGCGCTGGTCGCGCTGGCCTGGCGGATGCGCCGGATCGAGCGGTCGGTCGTGCTCGAGCGGCTGGCCGCGCTCGGCTGCCCGGTGGTGCCGTGGCGCGGGCCGGGCACCATCGACGACGTGATGCGGCGGCTGGCCCGGCGCGCCCAGCTGCCCCGGGTGGTGGCCCGATGAGTCGTTCGCAGATCGCCCTGCGGGCGCTGGTGCTCCTCGGCCCGGTGGTCGCGGTGCTCGCGACCGGCCCGGCCGGCAACTGGCCGCCGTGGTGGATCGCCGGCGCGGTCGCCGCGGCTGCGGCCGCGGCCGCCTGGGACCCGGACGCGCCGTACGGCACCGGCGCCGGCCTGGGCGTGCTGGGCTGGTGGGCGATCGCGCTCGAGGACTCGCTGCCCGCGTCGATCCTGGTCGCGGCGCTCGCGCTGGTGACCGCGCACGTGGCCGGGGTGCTCGCGTCGTACGGCCCGTCGACGATGCCGATCGACGCCGCGACGGTGGCGCTGTGGGTGCGGCGCGGGGCGCTGGTGCTGGTGACCGTCCCCGCCGCCTGGGTGCTCGCGCTGCTGCTGCGGGGCGAGCCGGAGCAGCCCGGGATCTGGCTGCTCGGCGCGCTGGCGGCGTTCGTCGCGACGGCGGCGGCGACCGCGGCCCTGGCGGTGCGGGCGGCGGAGGACTGATGGACGTCGAGGAGTACGTCGAGCGGGTGCTGACCTGCGTCGAGGCGGTGCCCCGCGGGCGGGTCACGACGTACGGCGCGATCGCGGAGGTGGTCGGCGCGGTGATGGGCGGCGGCGGTCCACGCCAGGTCGGTTCGATCATGGCGTCGTACGGCGGGCCGGTGCCGTGGTGGCGCGTCGTGCGCGCCGACGGGTCGCTGCCGCCGAGCCACCAGGACGGGGCGCGGCAGGCCTACCTCGAGGAGGGCACGCCGCTGCGGCCGACCGGGAACGTGGACATCAAGAAGGCGTTCTGGAGGCCGCCGGACTTCTGACGAGTTGTGTCAGGAACCCGACAGAACAAGGGGGTTCGCCGGCCCTACGTTCACGCCATGACTCGGAAACTCACGCTCGCCATCACGGCCGTGCTGCTCGCAGCAGGGCTCCTGACCGCCCCGCAGGCGGCCACCGCCCAGGTGCCGTCCGACCGGACCACCACGGCACCGACACCCACCTGGCACCACAAGCACTTCCACATGAACGCCTTCCGTCGTCAGGGCGGCGCCTCGCACCTGACCGGGCGCTGCAACGGCTCCTGGCACGACGACCACGGCCAGTGCTGGGGGTATGGCGAGCAGCTCGCCGACTTCCACGGCAAGAGCTACCCGTTCCAGAACTACCTGCACTGGGAGTGGCACCGCCACACGAACAAGTGCCCCGACGTCCCGGGCGGCCGCGACCAGTCCGTGTGGCGCCACGAGGTCCTCCTCGAGACCGCGCACCAGGGCACCGGGCAGGGCAGCCACCTCTGCGGCTGGGTCGACCACGGGTGGAACACGATGCTGGTGACCGGCGGCCTCATCGTCGACCGCCACGGGATCGAGCGCCCGGTCTCGCCGACCAGCGGCGACGTCACCCAGCGGGAGCGGCAGGGCGGTCCGCTGTACGTCTTCCTCAAGGCCCAGGACCAGGGCTACGTGCTCGGCCTGCGCGGCTACCTGGAGTACTGATGATGACCCGGATCCTGGCCGTGCTGATCGGTCTGCTGCTGCCCCTGCTCGGCGCCACCGCGGCCGAGGCCGCCTCCGCACCCGGTGAGGGACGTACGGCGTACGAACCCAGCTGGCACAAGGTGCACTTCCACATGAACGCCTACCCCGGCGCCGGCCCGGGCGCCGAGTGCGCCGGCTTCTCCTACCACCAGTACGGCTGGTGCGTCGGGTACGGCGAGAGCGGGCTCAGCGCCCAGTCCGCGCCGTTCGAGGGCGCGGTCGACTGGTACTGGGAGGACCACGCCAAGCGCTGCCGCGACTTCGACGGCCGCGACACCCACCACTGGTGGCGCGAGCTGCAGGTCACCAAGCGCACCGGCCTCGGCACCAGCGCGCTGTGCGGCTGGGTCGACCGGCACTGGGGCACCTACCGCCTCACCGGCGGGCAGATCCTGGTCGACGGTCACCTGCGCCACGTGCAGGCGACCAGCAACGTCGTCGCCGACCGCGAGCACGTCAAGGGCGGACCGCTGTTCGTGCACTACGCCGACCGGGGCAGCCGCGGCTACGTGCTCGGCCTTCGCGGCTGGCTCTTCTACTGAGCGGCTACTGAGGGGGGTGGGCCAGGTCGGCCAGCCGCGCCAGCGCCTGCGGGAAGATCTCCGCGGGCGGGGTGACGAGCCCGGCGCCGACCTGGCCCACGCCGGCCCGCTTGCCGGCCATGCCGGTGTTGATCTGGGGCAGGATCCCGGTCCGGCACACCTTGGTGACGTCGATGCCGGTCGGCGTGCCCTGGAACTCCAGCACCGGCACCGACCAGCGCGGGTTCTCGCCCAGCGTGATCTCGTGCATCCGGCGGGTGGTGTTGAGGGCGTCCGGCACCGAGCCGCCGACGAACCGCACGATCGCGGGGGCGGTCGCCATCGCGAAGCCGCCGATGCCGGCGGTCTCGGTGATCGCCGAGTCGCCGATGTCGGGGTTCGCGTCGTCCGGCCCGTAGTCGCCGAAGTAGAGCCCGTCCACCTGCTGCGACGGGCCGGTGAACCACTCGTCGCCGGTGCCGGCGACCTGGATGCCGAAGTCGGTGCCGTTGCGGGCCATCGCCACGACCATCGTCGAGCCGTCGATGCCGCGGGCGGCGTCGAGCGCGAGCTTGCAGGCCGGCATCGCGAGGTTGAGGAAGAAGTGGTCGTTGCCGCCGATGAACGTCATCGCCTTCGCGACGTCGGCCGTGTCGAAGCCGCTCGTCACCATGGCCGGCGCGAGGTCGCGCAGCGTCATCAGCGTGCCGGCGCGGTTGCGGTTGTGGGCCTCGTCGCCCATCTGCAGCATCTGCGTGAGGATGCCGGTGACGTCGACGGGACCGGCCGCGCGGACGGCCTTCTGCAGCAGCGGCCCGAGCACGTCGGCGAGCCAGTGCAGGCGCTCGATCACGTCGGGCGCGTAGGCGCCGTACCGCAGCACCTTGCCGAGTCCCTCGTTGAGGGTGCAGTACGTCCGGCGTCCGCTCGCCTGGTCCTCGAGCACCCACACCCACATGCTCGGCGTGGTGATCCCGGCCATCGGTCCGACCGCGGAGCGGTGGTGGCACGGCTCGAGCGTGACGTTGGCGCCGGACTCGAAGAGCGCGACGGCGTCCTCGGGGTCGTCGACCAGGCCCTCGAAGGCGGCCGCGCCCATCAACGCGCCGCGCATCGGGCCGGACGCGCGCTCCCACGTGATCGGCGGCCCGGCGTGCAGGAACTCGCCGCGCTGCAGGCCGAGCACCTCCGACGCCGGCACGACGTCGACGAGGGTGGAGGTCACGTCGAGCATCGCGGCCAGCGCCCGCTCGTTGGCAGTACGCCGGCGCGGGTCCGCCGCGACCGTCGCCAGGTGGGCCTCGGTGCCCACCATCGGCGGGCGCCAGTCGACGCGGGTGACGGACACGGCCTGCTCGGCGACGGCGTCGGCCAGCAGGTCGGCGCCTACGTTCACGACGGTGGTGGGGGTGGTCATCGCGTGCCTCCGACGAGCTCGAGCGCGCGGCGGGTGGCGCCGGCGTTGGACAGGTGGACCTCGGCGCCCGCGTCGGCGAGCGCGCGGACCTGGCGATCGCGGCCCTGCGGGTCGGCGTCGGTGCCGACGACCGTGATCACCACGGGCTTGTCGATGCCGCTGATGGCAGGAGCCAGGCGGGACGCGGGATCCGGCTCGGCGCCGTGGCCGAGCACGACGTCCAGCAGCAGCACCCCGGTCGCGGGGTCGGCCGCCGCGCGGGCGATGTGCTCGAGGCGCAGCGTCGGGTCGATCATCGGGTGCGCGCGGCCGGTCGTGTAGGCGTCGTCGCCGAAGTCGACGAACGTGTGGCCCGCCTCCGCCCCGGAAACATGCGCAGCGGCGATCAGCTGCGCCTCGCTCTCGAGCGTGCCGCCGACGAACAGGCCCCGGATCACGCCGGACCCGGGGGAGGCGGAGCCGGTGACCGGCCAGGCCGGGACGTCGCGGCCGAGCCGGCGCAGCACCGACTCCGCGGCCGCGGTGAGGTCCGGACGGCCCGCGCCGAGAAGGGCGTGCTCGACCGGCGTGGACAGGGTGCCGGCGTACTCCTCGATCTCGGCGGCGACGTCGTCGGCCGGCGGCTTGGAGACCAGCACGATCAGCTCGACCGCGGGGTCCTCGTCGAGCCGGCGCAGCGCCTCGCGGGTGGCGAGGCCGCGCACCTCGGCGGACAGGTCGCGGCCGCCGACACCGAGGGCGGACGTCACGCCGACGCCCGCGTGGTCGAGCAGCGCGAGCAGCTGCTGGCAGCCGGTGCCCGACGCGGCGACGATGCCGACCGGGCCGGGGGAGACGGCGTTCGCGAAGCCGAGACCGAGCCCGCCGACGACGGCGGTGCCGCAGTCCGGGCCCATCACGAGCACGCCGCGCTCGGCGGCCGCGCGCTTGAGCGCGATCTCCTGCTCCAGCGGGACGTTGTCGCTGAACACCATCACGTCGCGGCCCGCGTCGACGGCGTCCATCGCCTCGACGAACGCGTTGGCGCCGGGGACCGAGACCACCGCGATCGCGTCGTGGCCCGGGCTTCCAGCCGAGCGCCGCAGGCCGCTGCCGGTGGTGCGCGGCGGGGCGGTCGCCGTGGGGCCGGACTCGCGCCGGTTGGCATCGCGCAGCGCCTGCTCGACGCCGGCCAGGGCACCCGCGAGGGCACCGGCGTCGTCGAGCCGGAGCGCGACGACCATGTCGTTGGGGGTGGCCTCGGCGGGGACCGCGAAGCCCATCTCCGTCAGGACGTCGACGTTCAGCGGCGTCGCCATCGCGACCTGCGCGGCGGCGACGCCGGGCAGGCCCTGCACGGTCCGGCTGACCTGGAGGAGCGTCACCGAGTCGGCGTACGCGCCGGGTCGGAGCTCGACGTGGGTGCTCATGCTGCGACTCCTTGGAGGTGGAGGAGGGCGAGCCGGCCACCGTGCAGCAGCCCGGCTCCGGAGGTGTGGCCGACCGACGTGAGGGCGGCGGCGCGCTCGGGGTCGCCGGGGTCGGCGACCCAGGCGGCGAACTCGGGGATGACCTCGCCGTGGATCGCGCAGTCGAGCAGCGTCGCCGACAACAGCGTGGTGCGGTCGAGGTGGGCGCGGACCGCGGCGTCGACCTCGGGGGTCTCGACGCCGGCGGCCCGGTGCAGCGCCAGCCAGCCGCAGAGGACGTCGTCACCGAGCGGGGTCAGCCCGTCGCCGCGGCCGATCATGCGTGCGACGTCGTCGGCGGTCAGGTCGGGGGGAACCGAGGCGAAGGCAGAGCCGACGTGCTCGGCCACCGCGGCCGGGGGGACAGCCTGCAGGGTGTCCGAGCACGCCGTGTCCGGAAGTCGCGGGACGCGCACGTCCACGATCCTGCCGATGCTCAGCGCGGTGCCGCCGAGGTGCAGCACTCCCTCTCGAAGGTACGCCGCACCCGAGGCGTTCGTCGCGCCGTCCGCGCCGAGGTGATCGGATCGTGACCGAAGCGCGCACGGGACGGCGGTCGCCCGCGGGCCGACCACGCCGACACAGCGGCCGGCGACCTCGACGTACACGGCGTCGCGCCCGCGGTGCAGCACCCGGACCGGCCCGTCGGGCTGCGCCCGCAGGTGCTCGCGCACTCGAACCGGCGCGCTCACAGGGATCACCTTCCCGACGCTATCGGGGCCAAGTTACGTTTGCCGATGTGACGTTGTGCCAACGCAGTGGGCAGGGGAGTGCAAGTGTTGACAAGCGGTGACCGTGAAGAGCTCGCCAGCGCCGCCCTGGCGCGGGTGGACGCGCTCCACACGGGGCTGACCCAGATCGTGCTCGAGGGCGGCAACCTGGACGGCATCGCGGCCGAGGTCGCGCGGGTGCTCGGGGTGGGGGTCGTGTTCACGTCGACCGACGGCCGCGAGCGGGCCGCGGCGCTCGACGACGAGCACCGGGCGCTGCTCGCCGAGAACGGGCTCACCGACCCGACCGGCCGGATCCGCGTCGAGCGGATCGAGGGCAGCCGCGTCGCCCACGTCTCCCGGGTCGCCGCCGGCGGCACCGACCTGGCCCGGCTCGTGTGCGTGCGCGCCGACGGGCCCTGGACCGCCGACGACGTGCACGCGCTGGAGCGGGCCGCCGCGGTCGCCGCGCTGCTGATCACCCGCGAGGAGGCGATCACCGCCGTCGAGAACAAGTACCAGGGCGACTTCCTGCGAGACCTGCTGCTGCGGCGCGCGGTCGACCCGGCGTACGTCGCCGAGCACGCCGACACGTTCGGCTGGGACCTCGCGCGCCCGGTCGTCGTGGTCGTCGCCGAGCTCGACCCGCCAGAGCCCTCGGCCGAGCCGGTCTCGGGCGCGCAGCGACGGCAGTGGCAGGAGCGGTTCTCCGCGGCCTGGCAGCAGGTCGTCTCGACGGTCGCGCCCGGGATCCCCGTCGTGGACTTCTCGTCCGAGGTCGTCGCGCTGCTGCCGGAGGGTGAGGACGTCGTGCTCCGCGTGGTGCAGGCGGTCGCCGGGGACAAGGGCGGCGGCCGGCGCCCGTTCTCGGTCGGCGTCAGCCGCGTCGCCTCCTCCCTCGACGAGCTGCCCGACGCCTACGCCCATGCCCGCCGGGCGGTCGAGGTCGGCCGTCGTGTCAACGGCGGTGGCTCCACGACGTTCTTCGACCAGCTCGGGCTGCACCGGCTGATCGCGCTGATCCCCGACGGCCCGGAGGGGGCCGGTGAGCTCGCGGCGTTCGTGAGCGACGTGCTCGGGCCGCTCGCCGAGCAGACCACCGAGGCCGCGGACCTCCGCGAGACCCTGCAGGTGCTGCTGGACACGAACTTCAACGTCGCCGAGGCCGCGCGCCTGCAGTTCTTCCACTACAACACGATGCGCTACCGGGTCTCGAAGCTGGAGCGACTGCTCGGCCCGCTCTCGGGCGACCCGCACCTGCGCCTCGATGTCGCGGTAGCCCTGCGGGTGCTGGAGATGGCGCGTTAGCGGCGCGCCACAACTGGTGCCAGTGGCTCCGGCGTTCCTTCGGCATTTGTCGCCGTCGTGGGTGTGTCATGACTCTCACTAGTTTGTGCAGAACCTCGGGCCTGTCCTGACACCGGAAGGGTGCAGTCATGTCGATGTTCAAGTGGGAAGTCGTTGATCCCAAACCCGGAGAAGCCGTAGCCCCCGATCAGCGCCTCGCATGGGGCAAGACAGCGGGCCTCGGCGCCCAGCACGTTGTCGCGATGTTCGGCGCGACGTTCGTCTTCCCGCTGATCATGGGGCTCAACCCGAACCTCGCGATCATGATGAGCGGTATCGCCACGATCTGCTTCCTGCTGATCGTCAAGGGTGTCGTCCCGAGCTACCTCGGCACGTCGGCCTCGTTCGTCGGCGGTGCCACCGCGATCTACTCCCAGGGCGGAGGTCCGACCGACGTCACCGGCGCGATCCTGATCTCCGGCGTGGTGCTCGCGATCATCGGCGTCATCGTCCACTTCCTGGGCGCGGACGTCGTCAACGCCGTCCTCCCGCCGGTCGTCACCGGTGGTGTCGTGATGGTGATCGGCCTCAACCTGGCCGGTGTGGCGACCAGCGTGTACATGCCGGCAGACCGCTGGATGGCGCTGATCACCATGACCGCCGTGATCCTGATGGCCGTCGGCCTCCGCGGCTTCTTCGGCCGGATCGCGATCTTCCTCGGCCTGCTCTTCGGCTACGTGCTGTCGTGGCTCTTCGACGTCATGGGTGTCGGCGGCGTCGAGGGCGACCGCGTCAACTGGGACAGCGTGAAGAGCGCGGACTGGTTCGGCCTCCCGCCGCACACGGCAGACGGCCTGGTCGGCAACCAGTCGCCCTTCGGTGGCGCCAACAACATGGCCGAGGTCGGGTGGCACCTGCCGACCTTCTCGCTGACCTTCGCGCTGCTGGCGCTCCCGGCCGTGATCGCGCTGGTCGCGGAGAACATGGGCCACGTGAAGGCCGTCTCCGGCATGACCGGCCGTGACCTCGACCCGGTCATGGGCAAGGCGATCGCCGCCGACGGTGTCGGCACCGTGATCGCGTCCTCGGTCGGTGGATCGCCGACCACGACGTACGCCGAGAACATCGGTGTCATGGCGGCGACCCGGGTCTACTCGACCGCGGCGTACTTCGTCGCGGCGATCGTCGCGATCCTGCTGGGCTTCATCCCGAAGTTCGGTCAGATCGTCGCGGCCACCCCGGGCGGCGTGCTCGCCGGCATCACGATCGTGCTCTACGGCATGATCGGCCTGCTGGGCGCGAAGATCTGGATCGAGAACCGGGTGAACTTCGCGAACCCGGTCAACCTCGTCCCCGTCGCCGCCGGCCTGATCCTGGGCATCGGCCTGGGGACGACCGGGTTCTTCGAGATCACCGAGGACTTCCAGCTCGGTGGCATCGCGCTGGGCACCATCGTGATCATCGTCGGCTACCACCTGGCCCGCTGGGTGGCTCCGAACGGTGGCGACGACGGCGCGATCATCGCGGTCGGTCACGAGGGCGCGCACGTCGAGGACCACGCGGCGCCGCACCACCACGACGGCGACCCCAAGCACAAGCACTGATTGACTAGGGAATCGTGAAGCCTGCACCTTTCGACTACCGCCGGCCAGGGACGCTCGCAGAGGCCGTGGCCTCCCTGGCCGGTGAGCCGAACGCCAAGGTGCTGGCGGGCGGTCAGAGCCTGGTCCCGTTGCTGTCGATGCGGCTCGCGGCGCCGTCGCTGCTCGTCGACATCAACGGGATCTCAGGGCTCGACCGCATCGAGGTCTGTGAACAGCAGGGGGTCGACGGCGTCCGGGTGGGAGCTCTCGCCCGGCACGCCGCCGTCCTCGCCTCTCCTGACGTACGGCGCGTCCAGCCGCTGGTGCCGATGGCGCTGGCGCACGTCGCGCACGCCACCATCCGCAACCGCGGCACCACCGTCGGCTCGCTCGTGCACGCCGACGCCGCCGCCGAGATGCCGGTGGTGCTCACGCTGCTCGGCGGCCACCTCGAGGTCGAGGGCCCGGCCGGGCGGCGCACGATCCACGCCGACGACCTGTACATCGGCCCGCTCGAGTCCGCGCTCTCGCACGACGAGATCGCGGTCGCGGCGTTCTTCCCGGCGCTGGCGCCGGGCGCCGGTGTCGGCTTCGAGGAGATCGCCCGCCGGCACGGCGACTACGCGCTGGTCGGCGCCGCGGCGCTGGTCGACGGGGACTCGGTGAAGGTCGGCTACCTGTCCGTCAGCGACGTACCCACCGTGGTCGACCTCTCCGGCGTCGCCGACGCCGACCTCGGCGAGGCGGCCCTCGAGAAGCTGGAGCCGATGAGCGACATCCACGCGACCGCGGCGTACCGCTCCCAGCTGGTGCGCGTGCTCACCGAGCGCGTGGTCCGATCGGTCAGGAAGGCAGCATGAGCGAGGAACTGCACGACGTACGCCTCACGGTGAACGGCGCCACGCACGACATCCGCGTGCCCGCCCGGCGGCTGCTGTCCGACGCGCTGCGGCACGACCTGAAGCTCACCGGCACGCACGTCGGCTGCGAGCACGGCGTGTGCGGCGCGTGCACGATCCTCGTCGACGGCGAGCCGATGCGCGCCTGCCTGATGTTCGCCGTCTCGGCGGTGGACCACGAGATCACCACCGTCGAAGGCCTCGCCGACGAGGACGGGACGCTCAGCCCGGTGCAGCAGGCCTTCGCCGAGTGCCACGGCCTGCAGTGCGGCTTCTGCACGCCGGGCTTCCTGACCACGATCACGGCGGGGCTGGAGGCGAACCCGTGCCCCACCCACGACGAGGCGCGCGAGATGATCGCCGGCAACCTCTGCCGGTGCACGGGCTACCAGAACATCGTGAAGGCCGTGGAGCGAGCCGCGGTCCTGCGACAGGCTCAGGAACCGGCATGACCAGCAAGCTGATGGGCCAGGGCGTCCAGCGCGTCGAGGACCAGCGGTTCCTCCGTGGCCAAGGGCGGTACGTCGACGACGTCGCGGTCGAGCAGGACGTGCTGCACGCGGCCGTGCTCCGCTCGCCGCACGCGCACGCGCGGGTGCTCGACATCGACGTGTCCGACGTGCTCGACGTCGAAGGCGTCCACCTCGTCTACACCTACGAGGACCTCACCGGCCCGATGGCCGAGCCGCTGCCGCTGCTGATCCCGCACCCGGCGCTGACCGAGGGGCGCACGCAGTACGCGCTGGCCAAGGACGAGGTGAACTACGTCGGCGAGGCGATCGCGTTCGTGGTCGCCGAGGACCGCTACATCGCCGAGGACGCCGTCTCGAAGATCCGGGTGCAGTACGAGTTCCTCCCCGCCGTGGTCGGCGTCGACGCCGCCCGCGCGGCGACCGACCTCGTGCACGCCGACGTACCCGGGAACATCGCGGCCAAGCTCGAGCAGAACGTCGGCGACGCGGTGGCGGCCATCGCCGCCGCGCCCCACAAGCTGGAGCTCGAGCTCACCATCGAGCGCAGTGCGTGCACCCCGATGGAGGGTCGCGGCACCGTCGCCCGCTGGGACCGCGACCTCAACCGGCTGCAGCTGTGGACGTCGACGCAGAGCTCCACCGGCGTGCGCGCCGCCGTCGCCGTGAAGATGGGCCTCGACCTCGGCCAGGTCGACGTGATCACGCCGGACGTCGGCGGCGGTTTCGGCGTGAAGATCAACCACCCGTGGCCGGAGGAGCTGCTGGTGCCGCTGGCGGCGCGCGTCCTCGGCCGGACGGTGAAGTTCACCGAGGACCGGCGTGAGCACTTCATCTCGTCGGCCCACGAGCGCGGCCAGGTCCAGCACATCGAGGTCGGCTTCGACGACGACGGGCGGCTGCTCGGGCTGAACGTCGAGTTCTGGCACGACCACGGCGCGTACATCCCGTACGGCCTGATCGTCCCGATCATCACGTCGACGCAGCTGCTCGGGCCGTACAAGCCGCAGAACTACCGCGTGTACTTCGAGTCGCTCTACACCAACACCGTGATGGTCACGCCGTACCGCGGCGCCGGGCGGCCGCAGGGCTGCTACGCCATGGAGCGGACCATGGACGCCATCGCGAAGTACCTCGGCAAGGACCGCGCCGAGGTGCGCGCGGTGAACTTCATCCAGCCCGACGAGTTCCCGTTCGACCAGGGACTGATCTTCCAGGACGGCCGCGAGCTGGAGTACGACTCCGGCGACTACCCGGCGTCGCTGGAGAAGATCAAGGCGCTGGTCGGCTGGGACGAGTTCCCGGCGTTCAAGGCCGAGATGGCGGCCGAGGGACGGCGGGTCGGCATCGGCCTCGCCTGCTACGTCGAGGGCACCGGCGTCGGCCCCTACGAGGGCGCGCACGTGCACATCGAGACGACCGGCAAGGTCAAGGTCGCGACCGGCCTCACCACGCAGGGCCAGGGGCACGCCACGGTCTTCGCGCAGCTCGTCGCCGACGAGCTCGGCGTGAAGTTCGAGGACGTCGAGGTCGTCACCGGCGACACCCGTCGGATGCCGTACGCCGTGGGCACGTTCGCGTCCCGCGCTGCGGTCATGAGCGGCTCGGCGATCCACCTCGCGGCCAAGCGGGCCAAGGAGAAGGCGCTCAAGATCGCCGGCGAGGCGCTCGAGGCGGACCCGGCCGACCTGGAGATCGTCGACGGCGTGGTGTCGGTCAAGGGATCGCCCGGCTCGTCGATCGACCTCGGCACCGTGTCGGTGCTGTCGAACCCGCTGCGCTACGCGTTCGACGAGGCGTCGAAGGCCGCGACCCAGTTCTCGGTGGGTGATCCGGGCAAGCCGCCGGTCCCCGAGGACGAGGAGCCCGGCCTGGAGGGCCGCGACTTCTACTCGCCCGAGCGCGCGACGTTCGCCTCGGGCATGCACGCGGTGATCGTCGAGACCGACCCCGACACCGCCGAGATCACGATCCTGAAGTACGCCGTCGTCCACGACTGCGGCAACCTGATCAACCCGATGATCGTCGAGGGCCAGATCCACGGCGGCGTCGCGCAGGGCATCGGCGGAGCGCTCTACGAGCGGATGGCCTACGACGAGTCCGGGCAGCTGCTCAACGCGTCGTTCATGGACTTCCTGATGCCCTACGTCACCGAGGTGCCCGACGGCATCGACATCGACCACCTCGAGACGCCGTCGCCGCTGAACCCCCTGGGCATCAAGGGCGCCGGCGAGGCCGGCGTCATCCCCTCGGCCGCGGTGTTCGCCGCGGCGATCGAGGACGCCGAGGCTCCCTACGTCCCGGGGCTCGTCATCACGGCGATGCCGATCTCGCCGTCCGAGCTGTACGCGCTTCGCCACTCTCAAGGCCTGGAGAACTCATGAACATCGTCGGCTCCAACATCGTCCCGTTCCCGGTCGAGATGGTCTGGGAGGCGATCCTCGACCCGCGGGTGCTGGTGGCGACGATCCCGGGCTGCGACCGGCTGGTCGCGACCGGCGAGAACTCCTACGACATGACCGTGACCGCAGGCGTCGCCGCGATCAAGGGCACCTACCTGGGCTCCTGCACGCTCTCCGACCTCCAGCAGCACCAGTCGCTGGTGATGAAGCTGACCGGCGCCGGTGCGCCGGGCACCATCGACGCCACCGTGAAGGTGTTCTTCGGCGAGGCCGAGCCGGGCGTGACCCGGATCGACTACGACGCGGACGCGGTCGTCGGCGGCATGGTGGGCGGCGTCGGCCAGCGGATGCTGACCTCGGTCTCCAAGCGGATGGCCGGCGACTTCTTCGACAACGTCGCGCAGGCGATCGGCCAGGGTCCCGACCCGTCCGGTTCGGCGGTCGAACCGGCCGCGACCGCTGCGGGAGACGCTCCTGCTGCCCGTACCTTCACCGCCCCCGCGCGGCCGGCCGTCGGCTCGCAGTCCGACTTCGTGAAGGGCATCGCGGTCGGTGCGGGCCTGGTCGTCCTCGGGGTCGTCGTCGGGCGGCTGTTCGGTCGCCGATGACTGTCTCGGTCGACTCGACCGCGCGCGACCAGGCCGCCGCCGTACGTCGCCGCGAGATCTCCGCGCGCGAGCTGCTCGACCTGCACCTGGAGCGGATCGCCGCACGCAACCCGCAGCTGAACGCGATCGTCTCGCTCGACGAGGCACGTGCCCGCGAGGGGGCCGCGGCCGCCGACGCGGCGCTGGCGTCGGGAGCCGAGGTCGGACCGCTGCACGGGCTGCCGTTCGCGTTCAAGGACACCCACGCCGTCGCGGGGTGGAGCACGACGTACGGCTCTCCGCTCTACCGCGACCACGTCCCCGAGGCCGACGAGCTGATCGTGGAGCGGGTGCGTCGCGCGGGCGTGGTCACGATCGGCAAGACCAACGTGCCGGAGTTCGCGGCCGGGTCGCACACGTTCAACACGGTCTTCGGCACGACGCTGAATCCCGTCGACCCGACCCGCTCTGCCGGTGGCTCGTCGGGCGGCGCGGCGTGTGCGCTGGCGTCCGGGATGGTGCCGCTCGCGGACGGCTCCGACATGGGCGGCTCGCTGCGCAACCCCGCGTCGTTCTGCGGTGTCGTGGGGCTGCGGCCGTCGCTCGGACGGGTGCCGGAGTGGCCGCTCTACAACCAGTGGGAGACCACGTCGGTGGGCGGCCCGATGGCCCGCAACGTCGGCGACCTGGCGCTGCTGCTGTCGGTGCTGGCCGGACCGGATCCCCGTGCCCCGCAGGCGCTGCGTGATCCCGGGGCGTCGTTCGCGTCGCTGCTCCCGCTCTCGCTCGCGGGCCTCCGGGTCGCGCTCTCGGTCGACCTCGGTGGCGCGTTCGAGGTCGACGCCGAGGTGGCGTCGGTGGTGTCGTCCGCCGCCACGCTCTTCGACCGGGTGACCGACGCCCATCCGGTGCTGACCGAGGCCGACGACACGTTCCGCACCTTGCGCGCGTGGCACTTCCAGGCGAAGTTCGGCTCGCTCCTCGCCGCGAACCCGGACGCCTTCAAGGCGTCGCTCGCCGACAACATCCGGGCGGGGGAGTCGCTCACCGGCGCCGACGTCGCCCGCGCCTACCACCAGCGCACGGTGCTCGCCGAGCGGATGCGCGAGTTCTTCGAGCACCACGACGTGCTCGTGCTCCCGGTGTCGCAGGTGCCGCCGTTCCCGGCGGACCAGGAGTTCCCGACCGAGATCAACGGCCGGCCGATGGAGAGCTACCTCGACTGGATGCGGGCGGCGTACTTCATCACCGTGACCGGCTGCCCGGCCATCTCGGTGCCGTTCGGGCACACGGCGTCCGGCCTGCCGGTCGGCATCCAGCTCGTCGCCGCGCACGGCCGCGACCGCTTCCTGCTCGAGGTGGCCGCGGCCGTCGAGGCCGCCGTCAGCTGACGACGAACGCGTTGATCGCGTCGAGGGCGCGGTCGACGTCGCTGTCGTCGACGTACGGCGCCAGCCCGAGCCGCAGCGCGTTCTCGTCGTCGAGGCCGAGCCGGCGGAATCCCTCGTAGGCGTAGAACGACCCCGCCGGCGCGAGCACGCCGCGCTCGACGAGGAAGGCATAGGCGTCCTTGGTCCTGCGACCGGGGAACGTCAGCAGCAGCGTCGGCGTGCGGTCCGCGGCGCGGGAGTGGAGCACGACGCCGTCGGCGAACCCGTCCTCGAGCCGCGTGCGCAGCCGGAGCTCGTGCTCGTCGACCGCGTGCAGGGACGCGCGCAGCCGCTCACGGCGGGTGGTCGCGCCGCCGGGCGCGATGCCGGCGAGGAAGTCCACGGCCGCGGTCGCGCCGGCCATGATCTCGTAGGGCAGCGTCCCGAGCTCGAACCGCTCGGGCACCGCGTCGCTCGACGGCACCAGCTTGTCGTTGCGCACCGTCTCCAGCAGCTCGGGCGCCGCGGCGAGTACGCCGCAGTGCGGGCCGAGGAACTTGTACGGCGAGCACACGAAGAAGTCGGCGCCGAGCTCGCCGACGTCGACGAAGGAGTGGGCCGCGAGGTGGACGCCGTCCACGAAGACCAGCGCGCCGACGGCGTGGGCGGCGTCGGCGATGCGACGTACGGGCGGCTTGGTGCCGAGCAGGTTCGAGGCGCCGGTGATCGCGACCAGCCGCGTGCGCGGGCCGAGGTCGGGCTCCTCGAGCTCGCCCGTCGCGGGGTCGAAGTCGAGCCAGCGGACCGTGACGCCCTTCTGCTCGGCGGCCTGGACCCAGGGGCGGACGTTGGAGTCGTGGTCGAGCCGGGTCACGACGACCTCGTCGCCCGGCTGCCAGTCCTTGGCGAGCGCGCGTGAGAAGTCGTAGATCAGCTGGGTGGCGCTGCGCCCGTAGACGATGCCGCCGGCGGGCGCGCCGAGCAGGTCGGCGTACGCCTCGCGGAACGCGCGGACCACGGCGTCGGCGTTCGACTCGGACGGTGAGCCGGTGCCGCGGTTCGACAGCGGGCCGGTGAGCGTCGCGGCGATCGCCTCGCCGACCTGGCGCGGCGTCTGGGTCCCGGCCGGCGAGTCGAAGTGGGCGGTGCCCGAGTCCAGGGAGGGGAAGTGGCTGCGAACGGCGGTCACGTCGAAGGTCATGGGTCCATTCTGGGGATCTGTTCGCCGGCTTCAACAGGGAACGGCAGCGTGTTCTGCGCCGGCGGCACCGGGCAGGTGGCGAAGTCGGTGTACGCGCACGGCATGTTGTAGGCCCGGTTGAAGTCGATCTCGACGTTGCCGTCGGCGTCCGGGACCTCGGTCAGCAGCTGGCGCATCGCGGCGTACGTCGTCACGCCGGACGTCGCGTCCCGGAACAGGATCCACAGCCGCCCGTCCTCCTCGACCTCGGCCTCGAGGCGGTGCTCGGCACCGTCGCGCTCGAAGACGACCTCGTCCCCGTCGTGGCGCGCGTGGACGACCCAGGCCGGGTCCGGCGGGTAGCACGGGGTTCCGCCGTACCTGCCCAGGGCGGGGGAGTCCGGGCGCCGCGGCCGCACCATCGTGCGCCCGTCGCGGTCGGCCACCTGCGCGCGCACGTCGCCGAACGTCACCGTCACGCCCTCCTCGTCGAGCGGGCCGAGCCGCTGCCCGTCGACGACGGGTCCGTCGTCGTCCTGCCGCCACTCACCGGGGACGTCGTCGAAGCGCTGCGGCTCGTCCGTGAGCCAGTGGATCGCGGTGATCGACAGCCAGCCGTACGGGTCGCGCAGCCGCTGCTCACGGCTCTCACGCCAGGCGTGCCAGTCCTGCTCGAAGCTCACACCCGCAATCCTCGCAAGTCAGGCTCCGGTGCGGTGCACCACCCAGACGTTCGGCTCGACGTACGTCGCGATCTGGTGCTCGAGGTCGCAGTGCACCGGCGACAGCGCCTTCGGCACGTGCACCGGGCCGGACCGGTCGAACGGCAGGCCGGTCCACTCGCGCCACTCGTCGACGGTTCCGGGGATGACCATCGAGCGCGGCGCGACCTTCACGATCCGCCCGCCTGCCCGCACGTGCACGCGCAGCCACGGGTCGACCGGCAGGCCGTCCTCGCGGACGCGGAAGGCGTACGTCGACATCGGCTCGTGGATGTCGGTCTTGCCGTTGGGGCGCACCGGCGCGACCAGCTCGGCGAACCCGTGCCGCTTCGCGTTGTCGCGCATGGCGACCAGCATCTGGTGGGAGAGACCGGCGCCCTGCAGGTCGGGGCGGACCGCGATCTCCACCGCGGAGATCGCGTCCGGCGCGTCGCCGCGCAGGCTGGTCAGCAGCCCGTTGCGGATCGCGAAGTCCCACCCGTTGTCCGGGAGCTCGTCGTCCCCCCGCGTGAACGGCACCGAGTAGGCGCACGCGACGACCTCGCCCTTCTCGTCCTGTGCGACCAGGACGTACTCCGCGAACCGCGTCTCCACGTTGCCGTAGAACAGCCCGCCGATCGGGTCGTGGCGCATGAACTCCGGCCAGGAGTTGGGCATGTCCCACATCGGGTCGACGAGGTCGGGACGGTCGGCGAGGACGGAGATCGTGAGCTGCACCCGCACATCCTGCCTGGGTGGGGAGCCTCGGTCGCGCCGTTTTCAGCGTTACCGTGGCGCGGTGCTGCCGCCTCCGACGCCCCGGCTCCGCTTCCGGGAGATGACCGAGGCCGACCTCCCGGACCTCGCGACGCTGGAGCTCGGTGGCTCCCGGGGGCCGGAGGGCTGGATCGCGTGGAACCTGCGCAACTACGAGGAGCACGGATTCGGGCTGTGGATCCTCGAGACGCACGCCGGTGAGTTCGTCGGCGACTGCGGCCTGACCATGCAGGAGGTCGAGGATGCGTGGTTCGTCGAAGCGGGATGGCACGTCCGCTCCGACCTGCGTGGGCAGGGGTACGCGACGGAGGCCGCCGGGGCGGTCCGCGACGCTGCTCGTGCAGCCGGGATCGAGCACCTCGTCGCGATCATCCGGCCGGGCAACGTGGCGTCCCGGCGGGTCGCGACCAACATCGGACTGGTCCTCGAGCGCGAGGTCGTGGCGCACGGTGGCCCGGCCCTGGTGTTCGGAGCCGAGCTGTGACCGTGACCTCGAGACGCCCGCGCCTGATCCACCTCAACGGTCCGTCACGCGTCGGCAAGTCGACCCTGGCTCGACGGTACGCCGACGAGCACCCCGGCACGCTGATGCTCGACCTGGACGTCCTCGCCGGGCTGATCGGGGGATGGCAGGCGGACTTCTCGGCCGCCTTGGAGATCGCCCGCGGCCACGGTCGGGAGATGGCCGCTCGGCACCTGCGATCCGGGTACGACGTCGTGCTCCCGCAGCTGGTGACCGTCCACGACCGCGAACCGGACCCGGCCTTCGAGGAGACGACCCGGCTGGCCGGTGCGACGTACGTCGAAGTCGCCTTGCTGGTCGACGACGGGGAACATCACCGACGCCTGAGCGGCAAGGTTCCTGTCACGGAGGTCGAGGCACACGTGCAGGCTGCGCTGGAGGACGCGAACGCCGGCCTGGTGCACAAGATCCGCGACCACCTCGCGGAGTACCTGGCGCACCGTCCGCGGTCGATCCGGATCGACACCACCGGGCTCGGGGAGGACGAGTCCTACCGTCGTCTCCTGGCCGCGCTCGACGCAGCGGAACCGGCTTGACCCTGCCCTCCGCTCGGTCAGATCGCCGAGTCGATGGCCTCCCAGAGGTGACCGTCCGGGTCGCTGAAGGTGGCGGTGTAGCCCCACGGCTTCTGCTCGGGCGCTGAGACGACCACGCCGCCGGCCGCCTCGACGCGACCGACGATGCCGTCCACCTCGTCCGGGGAGTCGACCTGCAGGCTGAGCAGGCACTCGGAGGACGTCGGGTCAGCGGTGGGGCGGCCATGGGTGACCCAGCCGAACCCGCCGGTCGGGATGTACATCACCGAGGCCAGCTCGTTCAGCTGGACCCGCAGCGGTTCGGGCACGCCATCGTCAGCCAGCTCTCCCGGCGTCTCGAGGCCGAGGTTCTGGGCGAACGCGTACGCACGAGAGCGGTCCGCGGTGGGCAGGGCGACGACGATGCGATAGGACGGCATGTCCGTCAGACCGTCCTCGGTCGCCGTACTCATCGGGGAAGGACGGTCAGTCGCAGAGTTCCTGGGCATCCTCGGCCAGCGCTGCCAAGCCGCCGCGAGCGCCATCGACCGGGTTCTGGGCCAGGATGCGTCGAAGCCCAGCCTCGGGCTCGGCGCCACCGGACAGACCGTCCAGGCCGTAGGAGCGTCCGTCCACCGTCAACGTCGTGACGTCGCCGGGCTCGCAGGCCAGGACGGCTTCGTCGACGGTCAACGGCCACTCATCGCCGTAGTTGCTGCGGCCGACCTCGAGCGACTCGATGTCCTGGTCGGATGAGCAAGCGGCGAGCAGGAGCGCTGGTCCGAGAAGGGGGAGGAGCCATCGCACAGTGGTGACCCTACGCAGGTGAGCGCGGGCGCCTGATGGCCTGCGCGGGGTGGCGGAGGCTGGGCGGCCTGCGGGTGCGTGGGTGGTACCGGTTCTTGGTTTTCGGATAACGGGGTCGCCGCAGTCTGTGGTCACCCGTAGGTGGTTGCGGTGGTTGGTTGGCTTGCGGGTTCGTCGTGGTCGACCGTGGTGGTCACCGTTTGAAGCGATGGTTCGGGTGGCTATTGGCGTCGGTGGAAGGTGACGTCGCCGTTGGGCAGGTAGGTCGTCTCGTAGGTCGTGTCGTGTGCGCGTTGGTGGTGCCAGTGGCAGAGCGTGATGGCGTCGTCGACGGTGGTGTGGCCGCCGTCGGGCCAGCGGGTCGTGTGGTGGGCGTGGAGTCCGTGGGTGCGGTCGCAGCCTTGGGCTCGGCAGCCGTGGTCGCGGGCGAGCAGGGCGTAGCGCTGGTGCTTGGTGTGCAGGCGTCGTGCGCGGCCGACGTCGAGCGGCATCGAGGCACCGCCGAGGACGATGGGGATGATCTCGGCCTCGCACGCGAGCCGCCGGGCGAGTGCGGGGTTGAACTTCTCGCCGGTATCGAGGACGCCGGCCTTCTCGACGCGGCCCAGGAGTGAGTCTTCGTCGATGAGCACGAGCATCGTGGCGGGCAGGCTGCCGGTCTTGGGGAGGTGTTCGGCGGGGATGTGCAGGATCAGCTCGGCGAACGCGCGGCCCATCGCATCGGCGGTCGGGTGGCGCTCAGCTGTGGTGGCGGCTTGGTGCTTGGGTGCGGCGAACGCGAGCAGCATCTTGCGCAGGACGGCGCCCTCGGCTGTGGGGATGGTGAACCGGCCGTGGGTCTTGCCGTGCCCGTCGTCGTACATCGCCAGGTGACAGGCCTTGGCGGCGGCCTTCTCCTCGGCCTCGAGGATCGCGGCCTCACGGGCGTCGGCCTCGTCGGGGGCGATGACCTCGACCAGGTGCTTGCCCAACACCCGCAGGGCTTTGGCGTCGTGGTGGGCGGCCTCAGCGAGCAGGTGCGCCTCGGCTTGTTCGGCCAGTTCGGTGTCGACGTGGTCGGGGAGCTGGTCGACGGCGTGCACGATGACGCGGGCCTGGTCGACCAGGACGTCGCCGTGAGCGAGCGCGTCCCGCGTGAGGGGATGCGCTTCGAGGGAGTGGCCGAGCTTCACGGTGCCGGCCGCTGCCGGTCGGGTGGTGTTGGTGGTGTGCGCGAGCCAGCTCGCCGCGGACGAGGCGCCGACCTCGGCGCCGACGTGCAGGTCGTCGGCATGCGCGGCCACGCGGGCGGTCAGCTCGGCCACTTGGGCAGCCAGATGTGTCAGCTCGGTCAGGGTCGCCGCGGTCTCGGCTGCGTCCATCGACCACACCGACGCGTCCACCACGGAGGCGGCCGAGGCGCGCATCTCTGCGGTCGCGGCCGACACGCGGTGTCGGGATGTGGTCAGTGCTGTCATGGTTCAACCCAAGCAGGGACCACCGACAGTCAGGGGCCCAGAACCCCTTGTTTCACAGGGGTCTGACGAACTATCCGATATATCTGCGGGTGGTTTCGAGGCAGGCGTTAGCGCGCCTTCCTCAACCACCGATGCGGCGGTCGGAAAGCCGGGAAGCGACCGCAACCCGAAGCTCGCCGTACCCGCGTAACGGCCTATCGGCGAGCAACCACTAGCGACCCGCGGGCCGACGACATCCGGTGGACACACTTGTGGAGAACCTGTGGGAAACAGCGTGGATGGCTGTGGAGTACTGGGGTCGAACCTGTGCGCAACCGGCGAATTCCGGTGGAACCCGAAGAATGTTGGCGAAGGCTCTTGCGCACCCCTTCCCGGAGGGCATAGAACTTCTCCCACGCAGTCCGGGAAACCGGGAGGCGGGACGACTCGGAGACGAGGATCCACACGCACCGCGCCAGCTTGCTGGGGCGAGGCGCAGCGGCTGGGTGACGAGGCCGCTGGGACCCGCGGGGAAGAGCGCGTCGACCGGAAGCGTCACCGGTGCCGGTCACCCGAAGGGCCCTTGCGACTCATACTCGCAAGGGCCCTTCACTCATTTCCGGGCGGTTCTGCTGGCGGTCTCGAAACTCGAGCTCGGACCTGCGCCACCGAGATTCCCGCTCAACCATGGGGAAAACTCGTCCATGTCTGTGGATGAAGAGCCGCTATCTGTGGAGCACCGGGCGAATTTCGGTGGAACTCGAAGAATGTTGGCGAAAGCTCTTGCGCCGCCCTTCCCGGAGGGCATAGAACTTCTCCCACGCAGTCCGGGAGACCGGGAGGCGGGGCAACTCGGAGACGAGGGTCCAGACGGTGAAGAACCAGCTTGCTGGGGGAGCACCGCGGCGGCAAGGTGACGGGGCCGCCGGGGCCGGAGTGGACGAGAGGTCGATCGGGAGCGTCACCAGTACCGGTCACAATGAAGGGCCCTTGGAACTCATACTTCCGAGGGCCCTTCGCCCATTTCGGAGCGCGCCGTCCAGCGCGTTTCGCTGGACCCGTCGGTAACCGCAACACTGGTCGGGTGATGTACGCGATCGTCCACTCGGTGGTGGCGCCGCTCTCGAAGCTGATCTGGCGCCCGACGGTCCGTGGCCTGGAGAACATCCCGGCCACCGGCCCGGTGATCCTGGCGAGCAACCACCTCAGCTTCGCCGACTCCGTGGTGATCCCGGTGGTCGTGCCGCGCAAGGTCGCGTTCCTCGCCAAGTCCGACTACTTCACCGGCACCGGCGTGAAGGGCGCCCTGTCGCGCGGGTGGTTCGAGGGCCTCGGGATGCTGCCGGTCGACCGCGACGACAGCAAGGCCGCGCTCACCAGCCTGGACACCGCCCTCGGCGTGCTGGGCAAGGGGGAGGCGTTCGGCATCTACCCCGAGGGCACCCGCTCGCGCGACGGCCGGCTCTACCGTGGCCGCACCGGCGTCGCCCACCTCGCGCTGACCGCCGGCTGTCCGATCGTCCCGGTCGGCCTCACCGGCACCGAGAAGCTCCAGCCGGTCGGGCACCGGATGCCGCGCGTCGTGCCGATCACGGTCAGCTTCGGTACGCCGATCGAGGTCGTCGGCAGGTACGACGGGGTCCCGCTCGGCAAGGCCCGCCGCCTCGTCACCGACGAGATCATGACCGCGATCCAGGAGCTGTCCGGCCAGGAGGAGGCCGGGATCTACAACGACCGCGCGCCCGACGCCTGAGCCCGGTTCGCCCGTTCCCGCGTGACCTCGGCCCACGGGCTCCACAGGAACCAGCGGGGCAGCGCGGACAGCAGCCGCGGCGGCCCGGCGATCTCGATGCGACCGTCGGCGACCGCCTCCTGCCAGGTCGAGTAGCCCTGGAAGACGTCGGCGAAGGTGTCGGTGGTCGCCGAGACGACGATGTCGACGTCGAAGCCCGGATGCACCATGCAGACCGAGACCTCCTGGTGGTCGAGGACCAGCCAGATGACCTGGGCGGCGGGCGCGGTGTGCCGCCACTCGATGACCGTCCGCTGCGGTGGGAACCGGGCCGGGTCCACGCGGCGGTGCATCCACCACATCAGCGTCGTCGGCGGCACGTCCTGCGGTCGCATGTCGTCGAAGAGCCACTCGATCGCCCACCGGCCGAAGCTGTCGATCACGCGTTCCAGGTCCCGGCCCGCGGGGGTGAGGTGGTACTCGTTGCCGCGCCCGGTCGGCGAGGGCCACGTCTCGAGCACGCCGTTCTTCTCGAGGTGGCGCAGTCGCTGCACCAGCAGGGACCGTGAGATCCCGGGCAGCCCACGCGCGATGTCGTTGAAGCGGGTGTTGCCCAGCACCAGCTCCCGGATGATCATCGGCGTCCAGCGGTCGGCGACGACCTCCGCGGCCATCTGCACCGGGCAGAAGTCCCCGTAGTCGGGCATGGGTCCATGGTGGACCGCCCGGCGCCCGAGCGGTAGTCGCGAATCTGTACCAGCAGGGTCGCGAACCTGCACTAGTGGCGATCGGCGCACCCGGCGGACCGTGGAGGCATGACCATCACAGCGCCGAACTCCAGCCAGACCCTGACCGAGCGAGCCGCAGCCCTGGGGCCCGAGCTCGCCTCCCACGCCGCCCGGCACGACGCCGACGGCACCTTCGTCTCCGAGTCGTACGACGCCCTGCGGGCCGCCGGACTCCTCACCGCCGCCGTACCGACCGAGCTGGGCGGGGGCGGCGCGACGATCGCCGAGCTGACCGCCCTGCAGCGCGAGCTCGCCCACCACTGCGGCTCCACCGCGCTGGCGAGCTCGATGCACCAGCACGTGGTCGCCTTCACCGCCTGGCGCTACCGGCGCGGGCTGCCGGGCGCGGAGGCGACCCTGCGCCGGGTGGTGGAGGACGGGATCCTGCTCGTCTCCACCGGCGGTGGCGACTACACCCACCCGCGCGGCGACGCCGTCAAGGTCGACGGCGGCTACCGCGTGAGCGGGACCAAGCGGTTCGCGAGCCAGTCGCGCCACGGCACCGTCCTCTCGACGATGTTCACCTACGACGACCCGGAGCAGGGCCGCCGGGTCCTCAACATGGCGGTGCCCGTCGCCTCCGACGGCGTGACGGTCCGCGACAACTGGAACACGCTCGGCATGCGCGGGACCGCGAGCAACGACATCGAGCTCGAGGACGTCTTCGTGCCCGACGAACGGGTCCTCGCGAACCGGCCCTTCGGCGTGGTCGACGGCCCCCTGCAGGTGATCTCGAGCATCGCGTTCCCGATCATCAGCGGCGTGTACCTCGGCATCGCCGAGGCGGCCTATCACCAGGCTCGCCAGGCGGCCGCCCTCAAGTCCGGGAACGTGCTCGTGCAGCGGCAGGTCGGGCAGATGAAGCAGTCCCTGCAGGTCGCGTCGTGGGCGCTGGACGGCGCTCTCGCGGCGGTCGGCGACGACCCGACGCCCTCCCACGAGACCTACCTCGCCGTGATGATCGCCAAGGCGGAGGTCGCCCGCGCCGGGATCGAGGTGTGCGACCTCGCCCTGGACGTCGTCGGCGGCCCGGGCTTCTTCCGCGGCGCGGTCGTCGAGCGGGCGTACCGCGACATCCGCGCCGCGAAGTTCCACCCGCTGACGCCGGAGGCGACGCTCGTCGAGACCGGCCGCCAGGAGCTCGGCGAGTCCGGCCTGCTGCAGTGACCTGCAGCGGCTAGGACGCCGACCAGGCGATCGCCGGCGGCACCACCCGTGCGCAGCGCGGGCCGCCCTTCTCGTCGGTGAGCGCCAGCGTTCCCACCAGCACCGAGGCGTCGGCGTACGCCGGGTCGAGCATCAGCTTCGCCCGCCGGAACCTGCCCCAGTCGTCGCCGGCCGGCGAGCCCCAGGTCAGGTACAGGAAGCGCTCGCCGCGCCGACCGTGCACCGCCGGGCCGCGGAAGTCCCCGTCGACCACGCGGACCTCGGTCTCCCAGTGCGCCGACGCGGCGTCGCCGGGGACCGGGCCCGCTGGGTCGGACCGCACCTGCAGCGCGACGTGCACGTCGGCGTACGGCCCGAACGTCCGGCCGGGCAGGTCCTGTCCCTCGATCACGATGCGCACGCTCCGGAGCGTGGCACGATGGACGCATGACCGCGAAGCCGGACTTCACGCAGCTGCCGGAGCAGGTGAGCATCGACGCCACGGTGACGAGCAAGGACCCGCGCCCGGTCCAGGCGCCGGAGGGTGACCGCAACCCGGCCCTGTGGGACGCGCTGGAGGCCGGCGGCTGACCGTCCTGGCAGACGTTGCCGGAGGAACGCCGGTGCGTCGGCAAACTCTGCCGTGGTCCGGCGTCCCCGGGCCCGGTTGAATCGACCCGTGCCCTCCCACCAGCTCGTCGTCGCCGACGCTGCCTTGCGTGGCCGCGAGGGACGCTGGCAGCTCGGGATCGACGGCGGCCGGATCGCCACCGTCACGCAGGACGTCCTGAGCGGCGCGACCGAGGTCGACGCCGCCGGTGGACTCGTCACGGAGAGCTTCGCCAACGGCCACATGCACCTCGACAAGGTGCACACGCTGGACCGGATCGGCGACGCCGCGCTGACGGCGTACACCGCCGGTGACATGGGCTCCGCGCTCCACTCCATCGAGCTCGCGAGCGCGGTGAAGGCCGACTACGACCGCAGCTGGATCGAGCCGAACGCCCGCAAGGCGGTCCTCCAGGCCGTGAGGCACGGCGTCCGCCACGTGCTCGCGTTCGCCGACGTGGACACCAAGGCTCGGCTCGAGGGCGTGATCCCGCTGCTGGCGCTGCGTGACGAGTTCAGGGGAGTGG
Source organism: Nocardioides sp. SR21 (assembly GCF_022761125.1). Taxonomy (GTDB): domain Bacteria; phylum Actinomycetota; class Actinomycetes; order Propionibacteriales; family Nocardioidaceae; genus Nocardioides. Next base: position 198,592 of record NZ_JAKWJR010000004.1, read on the forward strand.
TCGACCTCCAGGTCGTCGCCTTCCCCCAGGACGGCCTGCTCTGCGACCCGGGCGCGGAGGACCTCGTCCGCGAGGCCGTCGAGCTCGGCGCGGACGTCGTCGGTGGCATCCCGTGGATCGAGCACACCGACGCCGAGGCCCGCGAGCACGTACGCCGCATGTGCGCCCTGGCCGCCCAGCACGACAGACGGGTCGCGATGCTCGTCGACGACGCCGGCGACCCGAACCTGCGCACCACCGAGATGCTCGCGACCGCGATGCTCGAGCACGGCCTCGAGGGTCGCGGCGTCGCGAACCATGCCCGTGCGCTCGGCCTCTACCCGCGTCCCAGCCTCGAGCGGCTCGCCGGCCTGGCGCGGCGCGCCGGCCTCGGCTTCGTCAGCGACCCGCACACCGGCTCGCTGCACCTGCCGGTCCGCGAGCTCACCTCGATGGGCCTGCCGGTCGCGCTCGGCCAGGACGACATCGAGGACGCCTACTACCCGTTCGGCCGCCACAACATGGCGGAGGTGGCGTTCCTCGCCGCGCACGCCCTCGGTGCCTTCGACCAGCCCGGCCTCGACCTCCTGTACGACGCGGTGACCACGACGGCCGCCCGCGTCCTCGGCGTACCCGACCACCGGCTGGAGCCCGGCGGCGCCGCCGACCTCGTTGTCCACGAGCACGCCTCGGTGCGTGCCGTGCTCGCGCACCACGCGCCCCCCGTCCACGTCATCGCATCCGGCAAGGTGGTTCCATGACCCGGCGTATTCGCATCGGCATCGACACGGGCGGGACGTTCACCGACGTCGTCGCCTTCGACGAGGACTCAGGCGAGCTCGTCACGACCAAGACCCCGTCGACGCCGAGCAACCCGGCCGACGGCTTCCTGGCCGGCATCGACAAGGTCCTCGGCCTCCTCGGCGCGACCGGCGCCGACATCGACGCGGTCAGCCACGGCACCACCGTCGCGACCAACCAGCTCCTCGAGGGCAAGGTCGACCGGCTCGGGTTCATCACGAACACCGGCTACGAGGCGATGCTCGAGATCGCCCGCCAGTCGGTGCCGGACGGCTACGGCAACAGCTACTTCTGGGTGAAGCCGGACCGGATCGTCCCGCGCGACCTCGTGAAGGGCGTCGAGGGCCGCCTCGACGTCAACGGCGACGAGGTCCGGCCGTTCGACGAGGACGGCGCCCGCGCGGTCGCCCGCTGGTACAAGGCGCAGGGCATCACCACCCTCGGCGTCTGCTTCCTGCACGCCTACGCGAACCCCGTCCACGAGGAGCGGATGCGCGCGATCCTCACCGAGGAGCACCCCGACGCGATCGTCTCGCTGTCGAGCGAGGTGCTGCGCGAGTACCGCGAGTACGAGCGCGCGATGACCACGCTCGTCGACGCGGCGGTGAAGCCGCGGCTGTCGGCGTACGTCAACAACATCAAGGCGCGCCTCACGTCGTACGACGACCGGGTCATCCCGTTCTACGTGATGAAGTCCAACGGCGGCGTGCTGTCGGCCGACGAGGTCGTGCACCAGCCGATCACCACCGTGCTGTCCGGCCCCGCCGCCGGCGCGCTCGGCGCCGCGCTCATCGGCAAGGTCGCCGGCTTCGACAAGATCCTCACCAGCGATGGCGGCGGTACGTCGACCGACGTGTCCGTGGTGATCGACGGCGAGCCGACGCTGACGACCGAGGGCTCGGTCGGCGCGTTCCCCAGCAAGATCCCGATGATCGACGTGGTCACCGTCGGCGCCGGCGGGGGCTCCATCGCCTGGCTCAGCCCCGAGGGCACCCTCAAGGTCGGGCCGCAGTCGGCGGGCGCCGACCCGGGCCCGATCTGCTACGGCAAGGGCGGCGCGGAGGTCACGATCACCGACGCGCACGTGTACCTCGGCCGGATCCCTCCGCACCTGCTCGGGGGCGAGATCCCGCTCGACGTCGACGCCGCGAAGGCGGGGATCGAGACGCTCGCGGGGAAGCTCGGCCTCAGCCCGGAGGCCTGCGCCACCGGCATCCTCGAGATCTCCGCGTGGAACCAGGCCAACGCGCTGCGCCAGGTGACGGTCAAGCGCGGCCTGGACGTCCGCGACTTCACGCTGACCACGTTCGGCGGCTCCGGCTCGCTGCTGCTGTGCCGGCTGATGGACGTGCTCGGCATCCCGACCGTGCTGGTGCCGCCGAACCCCGGCAACGTCAGCGCCTTCGGCCTGCTCACCGTCGACGTCAAGAACGACTACGTCCGCACCCACGTCACCCTCGCCGACCGGCTCGACGCGACCGCGGTCGTCGGCATCTACGACGAGCTCGCCGCGCAGGCCGCCGAGGCGCTGACCAAGGAGGGCTTCGACCCGTCCGAGCACCAGTTCGTGCGGACGGCGGACCTGCGCTACTTCGGCCAGGCCTTCGAGGTCCGCGTTCCGGTCGGCGCCGGCGACCTGGACCCGGCCGCGGTGGCGAACGCGTTCCACGCCGAGCACAAGGCGCTCTACGGCTACGACTTCTCCGGTGACAGCAGCCAGCAGGTCGAGTGGGTGAACCTCCGGGTCTCCGGCATCGGCCCGATCCAGCGCCCTGAGATCAAGCGGGTCCCGGTGGTCGAGCCCGTCGAGACCCCCGCACCCGACGGGCGACGCCAGGTCTGCTTCGACGCCACCGACGGGTACGTCGACACGCCGCTCCACCAACGCAGTCAGCTGCCACCCGGCACCAGCCTCAGTGGCCCGGTGATCGTCGAGGAGTTCGGCTCGACCGTCCCGATCCACCCCGGCTTCGACGTACGCGTCGACGAGTACCTCAACCTGATCGTCACGAGGAGCGAGGCATGAGCGAGCGAAGCGATCGAATCAGTCAACGCAGCGCCGCATGTGCCTCATGCGCGCACGGAGCGAAGCGAGTACGTGCATGAGCAAGCGTGCACCCACCCAGTTCCCGTTCGGCCACCTGACCGCCGACGCCGGTGCGAGCGCCGACCCGGTGCTCGTCGAGATCGTCCAGGGATCCCTGGCGAGCGTGGAGATGGAGGTCGAGACCGCCATCGGCCGCACCAGCCGGAGCCCGATGATCCGCGACGCGCACGACTTCCGCGCGGGCATCCACGACCGGCTGCTGCGCAAGCTCACGGGCCGGTCGTACTCCGCGCTCGTGCACCCGGTCGCCCGCGACTTCCCGATCGAGGAGATGCAGGAGGGGGACGTCTTCTTCCACAACGACGTCTACCGCTCCGAGGGCGGCATCGGGCACCTGCCCGACCTCTGCGTGACCGTGCCGGTGTTCTCGGGCGCGCCCGGAGAGCGCCGGGTCGTCGCGTTCGTCCAGGCGTTCGGCCACCACGACGACATCGGCGGCGCCGTACCGGGCTCCATGCCGTCCAACGCCACCAGCGTGTTCGAGGAGGGCCTGATGGTCCCACCGATCCGCCTGTGGGACGCCGGCGTGCCCAACAGGGCCGCGCTCAGCATCATGACCCGGAACTCCCGCATGCCCGAGTCGCTCGCCGCCGACCTCGACGCCGAGTGCTCCGCCTGCCTGATGGGCGCCCGCCGTCTCGGTGAGCTCTTCGACCGGTACGGCGTCGAGACCGTCGAGTCCTGCTTCGACGCGATCATCAGCCGCACCACCGAGACCTACCGTCGCGAGATCCTCGGCCAGATCCCGGTCGGCAGCTGGGTGTGGGAGGACTACGCCGAGCACGACGGCGTCGACGAGCCGATGCTGCACACGCAGCGGATCACGCTGACCCGCACCGCGGCCGACGACCCCGACGGCGAGCGGCTGATCCTCGACTTCGACGGCACGTCCCCGCAGGCGAAGGGCCCGATCAACCACTGCGGCGACTACAGCGACGGGGTCTTCCTCAAGAAGTGGCTGGCGCCGATCCTGCGCAACCTCGCCGACAGTCCGGAGCGGATGGCCGAGCTCGACGTCAACGAGGGCATCGTGCCGCTCATCGAGATGCGGTTCCCGGAGCCGGGAACCCTGCTCACGCCGGTGTTCCCGGCGCCCACCAACGCCCGCACGTTCGTGATCCTCCGTCTCCTCGGCGTGCTCGCCGGCGTGGTCGCGAAGGCCGTCGACGGCCGGATGCCGGCCGACCAGGAGACGATCCGCTACACCGGCGTGTACGGCGAGGACCTCGAGGGCCGGTCGTACCTCATGCGCGAGGTGCTCGGCGGCGGCTCGGGCGGCCGCTACTACGCGGACGGCGAGGACACCATCCACGTCGTACCCGACTCCCGGAACCTGCCGACCGAGTTCACCGAGGCGCGCTTCCCGTTCCGCGTCGAGTCGCTGTCGCTGGCGATGGACAGCGGGGGAGCGGGCCAGTTCCGCGGCGGCCTCGGCTACGAGAAGCACATCCGGATGCTCAAGGACGGCCACTTCATGTCCATCGCGGACCGGTCGATCCTGGCCTGCTGGGGCGTGAAGGGCGGTCTCGCCGGCAAGCCGTTCGAGGTCACCATCGACCCCGGCGGCCCGAACGAGCGCGAGGTCGACGCCCTCGCCGACGCCGAGCCGATCAAGGCCGGCGAGGTGGTCCGGATCCGCACCACCGGTGGCGGCGGCTGGGGCAACCCGCTCGACCGCGACCCGGCCCTCGTCGTCCGCGACGTCGTGTGGCGCAAGGTCTCACCGGAGGCGGCGCTCGCCGACTACGGCGTCGTCCTGACCGGCGACCTCGACGACGACTCGCTCTCGTACGACGAGGCCGCGACCCGGGCCGAGCGTCAGGGCCGGCCGGAGCCGAGCGAGGCGTTCTTCGACCGCGGCCCGGGCTACGCCCGCCTGGCCGACGGAGCGGCCTACGCCGAGGTCGACCTGGTCTGAGGGGCCAGCCAGTCCGCGCCGGGGTCGAGCTCCGGCTCGTCCTCGCGGGCGGTGCGCAGGCGCAGCCAGCCCAGGGTGAGCAGCACCCCGGCGGCCAGGCCGCCGACGCCCCACCAGACCGCGTGGCCGGACTCGGTCGACGCCGGTGCCGGCTCCGCGGCGGGCGGCTCGGCGGCGGCCGGCGCCGGAGCCTCGGCCACGCCGTCGCTGTCACCCGCCGCGCGGGCGTCCTGGCCGACGCCGAGCTGGTCGAGCAGCAGCGCGAGCTCCTTGCCGGACGTCGGCTGGTGCCACACCACCGGGCTGTCCCAGATCTCCCCGGACTCGACGTCCATCTGCTGGGTCGCGATCCACGGCCCGCCGTCGGCGTTCAGGTAGATCCGGTCGACCCGCCACGGCTGGACGTCGTGGATCAGCCAGGTCACCGTGACCGGGGTGCCGGTCTCGTGCGTCGCCCCGGAGTCGTCGACCGTGCCCGGCGGGACGCCGGTGGCGCCCACCAGGCCGGACAGCTGCTCGTACGCGGCGTCGGTGTAGTAGAGCGACGCGGTCCTGCCCTCGCCGGGCACGGACAGGATCGCGCTGGTCGGCCCGCCCGCGGACGCGGGGGAGGCCAGCGCGAGGACGGCGGTGAGCAGGACGGCGGTGATGGCGGCTCGGACGGTCAGCATGCTGGTGCTACACCGCCGTCAGCCGACCGGTTCCGCCGACTCCGCGATCTCGATCGCCCGGTCGAGGGACAGGTCGCCCTCGAGACGCAGCGTCGTACCGGCGTCCTGCCAGATCAGCGTGTGGCCGGCGAGCCGCGGGGCGTGCGTCGCGGTGCTGCCGTCGTCCGCCAACAGCCAGACCTCATGGGCGTCGTCGAACCAGATCCCGTCGCCACCGCCCACCGTCACGAAGGTGACGTCCGGCGCCGCCTTCGCCATCGTGTAGTCGAGGCGCCCGTCGAACTGGTCGAGGCGCACCACGCCGTCCTCGGTGTCCCAGGACATCGACACGATCCGACGGTCGTCAGAGACCTCCACCCCGGCGGGCTCGCCGAGCGCGGTCGGGACGTGGACCGCGAAGCCGACCGACACGGGCAGGTCGCCCGTGACGCCGGGCGGTGGCGGCGCCGGGTCGGTCCCCTCCGAGCCGCGCTCGACGCGGACCCCGCCGAAGCCGAACCAGTCCGCCACCGCCGCCCGGACGGGCGGGGCAGCCAGCAGCGCCAGCAGGATCGCGGTCACCACGAGTGCGGCGATCCGGCGCTGCCGCGTCCACCACCCGTCGCGCTCCGGCTCCGCCGCCAGCCGCCGCATCACCCCGGCCGTGAGGTCGTCGGACGGTCGTACGTCGACCGCCCGGCCCAGCGCGACCAGGTCGCGCACCAGCTCGTCAGCCATCGGCGGGCACCTCCTCGCGGAGCTTGGCGAGCGCGCGGCTCAGCCGCGACTTCACGGTTCCTCGCGGCCAGCCCAGCGCCGCCGCGGTCTCGGCCTCGTCCAGGTCGAGCAGGTAGCGGCAGGTCACCACCTGCCGGTGCGCCGGCGACAGCCGCGCCAGCCCGCGCACCAGCGCCTCCTGCCGTTCGTGCGAGAGCGCCACCGAGGCCGGGTCGTCCGGGCGGGCGAGCAGCAGCGGCTCGGCCTGCGCCCAGGACCGCTGCTCGCGGGCGGTACGGCGCCCGGCGGACCGGTGCAGGTTGCGGGTCTCGTTCGCGACGATCCTCAGCAACCACGGACGGAACGGTGCTCCGGGCCGGAAGCTCCCGAGCGCGCCGTACGCCTTGACGAACGCCTCCTGCACGACGTCCTCCGCATCTCCTCCGGCCCCGAGGAGCGCCGCGGTCCGGATCGCCACCGGGGCATGCCGGTGCACCAGCTCCGCGTACGCGTCACGGTCGCCGGCGCGCACCCGGGCCAGTACGTCGGCGTCGTCCAGGCCGGTGTCCAGGGTCGAGTCCTTCTCTCGGTCGAACCTGTGTACACCACTGCGGCCGGGTTGGTTCCCGGCTACGTCCACGCGGTGAAGGTCGCCCAGCCGAGACCGGCTCCGGCGACGCCGACGGCGGCGTACGCGAGCAGCCAGCTGTTCGGTCGCTGCAGCCACAGCGCGGGCGCCGCCATGGCCAGCGACAGCAGCCCGCTCAACGTCCAGCCCCAGGCGATGTCGCCCGAGAACAGGCCGTACTCCAGGAAGTTCCAGCCCAACGACCCGAACAGCAGCCACCACATCGGCTGCAGCAGGGTGGGTGCACCGACGGTGCCCGCGACGACCGTGCCGGCGAACGCGCCGACCAGCATCAGGAAGATGCCGAGCCCCATCAGCGCAGGCACGTGGTCGGGACACGGCGTCGCGACCACGTACGGCCCGCCCGATGCGCACCGGCCGCCGAGGTCCATCACCGAGCGCTGGCCGAGGAAGATCCACGTGATGCCGACGGTCATCAGCAGCGCGCACCCGAAGAGCGCGGCGATGCGGAGCCGCACGTCAGTTCCAGGCCACGAACGTCGCCCAGCCGAGGCCGGCGCCGACGACCCCGAGGACGGCGTACGCGAGCAGCCACGCGCCTCGTCTGCTCGGGTTCGGGTTCGGGTTGAGACGCACCGGCCCGTTGTTCCCGAACGGCAGCAGGAAGAGCAGCGCCGGCAGCGCCATCGCCTCGAAGAGCACCCCGCACACGATCCAGCCCCACACGAGGTCGTCGCCGAACATGCCGTACTCCAGGAAGTTCCAGCCCAGGGACCCGAACAGCAGCAGCCACATGGGGATCAGCAGGTCCGGAGCGCCGATGCTGACGGCGATCCACGAGCCGATGAACGCGCAGACGAGCATCAGCGGGATCCCGAGCGTCATGAAGACGGCGACGTTGTCCGGGCACGGGGTGGCGATCTCGTAGGCGCCGCCGGAGGCGCACGCGCCCCCGACGTCCATCACGGCGCGCATCGACATGAACACCCAGGTGAGCGCGAGAGCCATGACGAGGACGGCCGCGAAGAGCGCGGTCAGGCGGCGGTACACGGGGCTCACTGTGGCAGTCGGCGTTCCGCCGCGTGGGTGGAATCGGGAAGGCGTCTAGATTCGCCCCATGACGCGCGTCGCGGTTCTCGGTGGGCACGGCAAGACCGGGCGGTCGGTGTGCGGCGCCCTGAGCGCCCGGTCGGCCGAGCCCGTCCCGCTCGGCCGGGCCGACGACCTCGCGACCGCCCTGCCCGGGTGCGACGCGGCCTACCTGATCGCGCCGAACCTCCACCCTGACGAGCCGGAGTACGTCGGCACGGCGCTCGCCGCGCTGCGCGCGGCGGGGGTGCCGCGGCTCGTCTACCACTCCGTGGCGTCGCCGTACGTCCCGGGGATGCCGCACCACCTCGGCAAGGCCGTCTCCGAGGACCTGGTCCGCCGCTCGGGGCTGACCTGGACGATCCTCCAGCCGGGCGCCTACCTGCAGAACCTCGACCTGACCGGCCCGGTGCGAGTGCCGTACGACGTCCACGCGCCGTTCGGCTTCCTCGACCTGGCCGACCTCGGTGCGGCCGCCGCCGCCGTGCTGCTCGACGACGGCCACGCCGGAGCGACGTACGAGCTGGCGTCGCGGCAGGCCACGGTCGCCCAGCTCGCCGCCGAGGCGGGCGTCCCGGCCGAGCGGGTCGAGGACGGTGGCGAGCACCCGTGGCTGAGCGCGATGTTCGCCTACTACGACCGGCACGGGCTGCCGGTCGGCACCGTGCCGTTGCGCGCGCTGCTCGGCTGACGCCAGGCTGTGCCTGTGCGTCGGCTCCTCGTCCTGATCGTCGGTCTCGGGCTGCTGCTCGCCGGTTGCTCCGGCGACGACGAGCCGGACGCCCCGTCGGCCTCGGCCTGCAACGGCCATGACGAGCTCTGCGACCGGACGTACGACGAGGTCGCGTACGCCGCCACGCACAACTCGATGTCGGCCGCGTCCGAGCCGGGCTGGTTCGCCCCGGAGCAGCCGCACGGGATCATCGCCCAGCTCGACTACGGCATCCGGGTGCTGCTCGTCGACTCCTGGTACGGCCAGCCCACCGAGCGCCGAGGGATCGTCGCGACCGCGGACGGGAGTCGGCCCGAGGCCCTGGAGCAGGCGCGCGCGGACTTCGGCCGGCGGACGGTGGACGTCGCGCTGCGCGCTCGCAGCTCGCTCGGGCTGGCGCCGACGGGGGAGGTCCGGCCGTACCTCTGCCACGCGATGTGCGAGCTCGGGTCGACCTCGTGGTCGCGCAGCCTGCGCGACATGAAGGCCTGGCTGGACGCGCACCCGCGCGAGGTCGTGACGCTCTTCGTCCAGGACGAGGTGACGCCGGCCGACACCGCGCTCGTGGTCCAGGAGGCGGGGCTGGAGCCCTACGTCTACACGCCCGCCGAGGACGGGTCCTGGCCGACCTTGGAGGAGATGATCGACGGCGGCAGCCGGCTGGTCGTCCTCCTGGAGAACGAGGACGGTGGCGACCGGTACCCGTGGCTGATCCCCGGCTTCGAGGTCGTGCAGGACACTCCGTACCTCTTCGAGACCCCGGCAGACTTCAGCTGCGCCGAGAACCGCGGCGATCCCGACGCTCCGCTGTTCCTGGTCAACCACTGGATCGACGACTGGCGCAACGTGCCCCAGAACTCCGCGCTGGTCAACGCCCGCGCGGTGCTGCTGCCGCGGCTGCGGGAGTGCGAGGGGGAGCGCGGGCAGCTGCCGAACTTCGTCGCGGTCGACTACTACGACCGCGGCGACCTGCTGGGCGTGGTCGACGAGCTCAACGGCGTGGACTAGTCCCTTTCGGGGGAAGCGGGTCCGTTCAGGCTCCAGTACGCATAGACCATGGCAGACGACGTCGCTGTGCGCGAGCCGTCGCTGGCGGACGCCCTCATCCCGTTGGTCGCGCTCGCCGGCCTGATCGCCGCGGCGCTCGCGCTGTTCGGACTCGACGCCCTCGACGGACCGATCCAGGTCGCGCTGATCCTGTGCTGCGAGGTCGCGGCGCTGATCGCGATGAAGAACGGCCACTCGTTCTCGGCGGTGCAGGAGACCGGCAAGAACGCGCTGGCCTCGGTCACCAGCGCGGTGTTCATCCTCTTCGCCGTCGGCGCGCTGATCGGCGTCTGGAACCTCAGCGGCACGATCCCGACCCTCGTCTACTACGGCATCCAGGTGCTGTCCCCGGGCTGGTACTACGCGGCCACCGCGCTGATCTGCGGCGTCGTGGCGCTGAGCATCGGCAGCTCCTGGACGACCGCGGCGACGATCGGGGTCGGCCTCGTCGGCGTCGCGGGGCTGATCGGCGTCTCGCCGGCGATCACCGCCGGCGCGGTCATCTCCGGCGCGTACCTCGGCGACAAGACCTCGCCGCTGTCGGAGACCACGATCCTCACCGCGCAGATCGTCGGCGTCGACGTGCACGAGCACATCAAACGCCAGATCTGGACCTCGGTGCCGGCCTTCGCCATCGCCTTCGTGGTGTTCCTGGTCCTCGGGGTCACCGGGCCCGACACGGTGAGCACCGCCGAGACGACGTCCGACCTCGAGGCGCTCAACGACATCTACTGGATCACCCCGCTCGCCCTGCTGCCGCTGCTGCTGCTCGGCTACCTGTCGTACCGGAAGGTCCCCGCGGCGCTCGCGATTCTGGTCTCGACGCTGTTCGCAGGCGTGCTCGGCGCGTTCCTGCAACCGGACGTGTACGCCGACTTCGTCTCCGGGAGCGGGAACGTCCTCGTCGAGTCGATCAAGGCGGTCTGGTCGGCGATGGCCAACGGCTTCTCGATCGACAGCGGCATCGCCGACGTCGACCGGCTGCTGTCGCGCGGTGGCATGGACAGCATGCTGCTGACGATCTGGCTGATCATCGGCGCGGTGACGTTCGGCGCCCTGCTGGAGGAGTACGGGTTGATCGGCCGGCTGGTGATGCCGATGATCGAGTCGGCCCGCAGCACCGGCCGGCTCTTCCTCACCGTGTTCGCCTGCGCCTTCGGCCTCAACGTCGTCGCGGGTGACCAGTACATCGCGCTGGTGCTGCCCAGCCGGATCTTCCGCGCGGAGTTCGCGAAGCGCGGGCTGGCCGGCACCAACCTCTCCCGGCTGGCCGCCGACAGCGGCACCGTGACCTCGCCGCTCGTGCCGTGGAACTCGTGTGGAGCGTTCATGGGTGCCACGCTGGGGGTGTCCACGCTGCTGTACCTGCCGTACGCCGTGTTCTGCTACGCCAGCCCGGCGCTGAGCGTGCTCTACGGCTTCACCGGATTCAAGATCGAGAAGACCGAACCGACAGAGCTCGAGGAGCCTGCATGAGCACTGAGACCGAAGCAGCTCCCGCCGCCGGCGGGAAGATGAGCGTCCCGACGCTGACCGCCATGGTGGTCGGCGGCATGGTGGGGGCGGGGGTCTTCTCCCTGCCGGCCCGCTTCGGCGTCGCGACCGGCATCCTCGGCTCGCTGATCGCCTGGGCGGTCGCTGGCGCGGGCATGCTCATGCTCGCCTTCGTCTTCCAGAACCTCGCGATCCGCAAGCCGGAGCTCGACTCCGGTGTGTTCATCTACGCGAAGGCCGGGTTCGGCGACTACGCGGGCTTCAACTCCGCGATCGGCTTCTGGGCCAGCTCGATCGCCGGCAACACCTTCTACTGGGTGTTCATCGGCGCGACGCTCGGTGCGTTCTTCGACGGCTTCGGCGACGGCGCCACGGTGCTCGCGGTCGCGCTCGGGACCGTCGGGGTGTGGACGTTCCACTACCTGATCGCGCGCGGGGTCCGCGACGCCGCGGTCATCAACCGGATCGTCACGGTCTTCAAGATCATCCCGATCCTGGTCTTCATCGTCGTGATGTTCTTCTACTTCGACGCCGGGGTCTTCGCCGACAACTGGACGGCATACGGGTACGGCGACCTGGGCAGCCTCGACGAGCAGATCCGCAACACCATGCTGATCACGACGTTCGTGTTCATCGGCATCGAGGGTGCGAGCGTCTACTCGCGCTACGCGAAGAAGCGCGAGGACGTCGGCAAGGCGACGGTGATGGGCTTCCTCAGCGTGCTGTCGATCTTCGCGCTGGTCACGCTGTCCAGCTACGCCGCCGTACCGCAGCCCGAGCTCGCCGCCACCCGCCAGCCGTCGATGGTCGGCGTCTTCGAGTCGCAGGTGGGGGACTGGGGCGAGGTCTTCATGAGCGTGGCCGTGATCGTCTCGGTGCTCGGCGCCTATCTCGCGTGGACGCTGATGGCCGCGGAGGTCATGTTCATCCCCGCGCGGCAGGACGACTTCCCGGAGTTCCTCGGCCGCGAGAACGCCAGCGGCACCCCGATCACCGCGCTCGTGGTGACCTCGCTGGCGGTGCAGGGACTGCTCGCGCTCACGCTGTTCGTGAACGACGCCCTGAACTTCATGCTCGACCTCTCGACCAGCCTCGCGCTGCTGCCGTACCTCCTCGCGGCGGCGTACGCGCTCAAGCTCGGGCTGACCGGCGAGGCCTACGAGGGCGTCTCCGCGGGCGTCAGACGTCGGGAGACGATCGTCGCCGGCATCGCGGTGGCGTACACGATCTTCCTGTTCGACGCGGCCGGCATGAAGTTCGTGCTGCTGATGACCGTGCTGCTCGCACCGGCGTCGTTGCTCTACGTCAAGGCGCGCAGCGAGCACGGGCGCCGCTTGTTCACCCCGGCCGAGGTCGGCCTGTTCGTCCTGATCGTGGCCGGTGGTGTCTTCGGCGCCGTCGGCCTGTGGACCGGAACCATCTCCCTCTGAACCTCGAAGGAAAGGCAGGAAACATGAGCGTCTCCTCGACGTACGGTGTGCACTCGGAGGTCGGCAGGCTCCGCAAGGTGCTGGTCTGCGCCCCCGGCCTCGCGCACCGCCGACTCACCCCGAGCAACAACGACGAGCTGTTGTTCGACGACGTGATGTGGGTCGAGAACGCCCAGCGTGACCACGCGGACTTCGTCAACAAGCTGACGCAGCGCGGGGTGGAGGTCGTCGAGCTGCACGACCTGCTCGCGCAGACGCTCGAGGTCGACGGCGCCAAGGACTGGATTCTCGACCGCAAGATCGTGCCGAACCAGGTCGGGCTCGGGCTCGTCGACGACACCCGCAGCTATCTCGAGGGACTGCCCGAGCGGCAGCTGTCCGAGTTCCTGATCGGTGGGCTGGCGACCAACGACCTGCCCGACGACTTCCGCTCCGACTACGTGAACCTCGCGCGGGAGTCGACCGGCGCGCGTGAGTACCTCATGCCGCCGCTGCCGAACACGCTCTACACGCGCGACACCACCTGCTGGCTGTACGGCGGGCTCACGATGAACCCGCTCTACTGGGCGGCGCGCAAGGAGGAGACCCTTCTGTACAAGGCGATCTACCAGTACCACCCCGACTTCGTCGGCTCGAAGGTCTGGTGGGGCGACGCCGAGCAGGACTGGGGCCAGGCCAGCTTCGAGGGTGGCGACGTGATGCCGGTCGGCAACGGGGTCGTGCTCGTCGGGATGAGCGAGCGCACCTCGCGCCAGGCGATCACCCAGGTCGCGAAGGCGCTGTTCGACCAGGGCGCCGCGACCCGCGTGATCGTGGCCGGGATGCCCAAGCTGCGCGCGGCGATGCACCTCGACACGGTGTTCACGTTCGTCGACCGCGACATCGTCACGCTGTACCCGACGATCATGGACGCGGTCCACACGTTCACGCTGATGCCGTCGGACACGGCGCCGGGCGTCGAGGTGCGCGACGAGGGTACGGCGAGGTTCGTCGACGTCGTCGCCCGCGAGCTCGGCCTGCCGTCGATCCAGGTCATCGACACCGGCGGCGACGTCTACCAGTCCGAGCGGCAGCAGTGGGACAGCGGGAACAACGCGGTCGCGCTCGAGCCCGGCGTGGTGTTCACCTACGACCGCAACACGCTCACGAACACCCTGCTGCGCAAGGCCGGGGTGGAGGTCATCACGATCGTCGGTGCCGAGCTCGGCCGCGGCCGCGGCGGCGGGCACTGCATGACCTGCCCGATCATCCGGGAACCGGTGGAGTTCTGATGCGTGGCCTCGTGGTGACGGCGGCCCTGGTGCTCACCCTGGCCGCGTGCGGCTCCGACTCCGACTCGGGCTCCGACACGGCCGAGGAGCCGCAGCAGCTCGAGCTGGACGGCACGACGTTCACCTCGACCGAGGTGACCGGCCACGAGCTCGTCCCGGACACGACGATCAGCCTGGCGTTCGAGGAAGGCAACCTCTCCGCGAACGCCGGCTGCAACACGATGAGCGCGGAGTACGAGGTCACCGACGGCAACGTGGCGTGGAGCGGTCCGGCGGCATCGACCATGATGGCCTGCTCCGACGAGCTCACCGAGCAGGACCAGTGGCTCACCGAGCTGTTGACCGAGGGGGTCGACGCCAAGCAGGACGGCGACACCCTGACCCTGACCGACGTTGACCTGGAGATCGTCCTCGAGGCCCAGTGAGCCGCCGGTGGCTGATCCGGCTGGGCCTGCTGGCGGTCGCGCTCGTCGTGACCTACGTGGTGGTCCAGCTGGTCGGGAAGGTCGACTGGGCCGAGGTCAGGTCGTCGCTCGGACACCTCGACTGGTGGCAGGCGCCGGTGCTGTTCGCCGTGCTCGTCGGTCGGCAGGTGCTGAACGCGCTGCCGCTGTCGCTCTACATCCCGGGTGTCTCACCGCTGCGCGCCACCCAGAACGACCAGGTCGCGATCCTGATGTCCACGGTCGCGCCACCACCCAGTGACATCGCGCTGCGGATGGCGATGTTCTCGTCGTGGGGCGTGCCGGTGGCCAAGGGCATGGCCGGCACGATCATGAACACGCTGACGTTCTACATCGTGCGCTTCGGTGCGCCGGCGGTCGGCTTCGTGCTGCTCGCGATCACCGGCGGGGAGCTCGGCTACCGGCTCGCCGACCTGCTCAGCATCGCGATCTCGGTGGGCATCCTGGTCGGCGTCCTGCTCGTCGTCCGCAGCGACGCGCTCGCCCGGACCGTCGGCACGAAGGCCGGGCGCGTCGCGCGGCGGGTGCGACGTACCGTCGACCCGGCATCCTGGGCCGAGGCCTGCGTGCGGTTCCGCGGTGACGTGGCGAGCCGCTTCCACCGCGGGTTCCCGCGCTCGCTGCTCGCGCTGGCCGCGATGCTCCTGGTCGACCTCGCGCTGCTGGTGATGTGCCTGCGGTTCGTCGGGCTGTCGGCGGCCGAGGTGGGCGCCGTGCACATCGCGATCGCGTACCTGTTCGCCTATCCGTTCACGATCTTCCCGTTCAGCGGCATCGGCATCGTCGACGCGCTGATCCTCGCCGGCATCGTCGCGGCCGCCGGCGTCGAGGCGGAGGCGGCCGCGGTCGCCGGCCTGGTGGTCTGGCGCGTGTTCACGATCGGCGGTCCGCTCGCGCTGGGCGCGGTCTCGCTGGCCGCGTGGCGGCGTACTAGCTCGACTGCTGAGGCAGGTTCGGGATCAGCCAGTTGAGGAACGAGTCCTGGCTGCGGGTCTGGATGTAGATCCGGCCGGGGCCGGTCGCGTCGACGACGAAGCCCTCACCGGAGAAGAACGTCGACTTCCAGTTGCCGACCTTGCGCACCGCGTAGTTCACGCCCTCGGTCCACGCGACCATGTGGCCGGTGTCGACCGTGTAGGTCTGGCCGGGCTGCAGGTCGATCGCGTGGATCGCCCCGTAGCTCGACAGCACGACATCGCCCTGGCCGCTGATGCGCAGCATGAACAGGCCCTCGCGCGAGAAGAACGTCTTCGAGCCGCCCCACTTCGAGTCGACCTCGAGGCCCTGCGAGGACGCGAGGTACGAGCCGGACTGCACGTACAGCGTGCCGTTGATCGGCCACGCGACCACGTCGCCGGCCAGCGGCGGGGCGAGCCACAGCTCGGCGCCGTCGACCTGTCCGGTGAACGTGTTCATGAAGAACGACTCGCCGCCGAGCACCGACCGGCGCAGGCCCTTGAGCACGCCGCCCTGCGTCGAGGTCTCCATCGCGACGCCCGGCGACATCGCGAGCATCGCGCCGGACTCCGCCCGGACGACCTCGCCCGCGCTGAGGATGACCTTCGCGGTGGCGTACGCCGGGCCGTACATGATCTCGGTTCGCATCGACTCTCCTGGTGGCTGTGCCCGAGGCGGCTGTTCACGGTTGGGTACGGCGAGCCTAGCCAGCCCTCCGCGCCCCATCGGCGCAATTGCGTGGGATCCGCAGCGCGACGAGGGCGGCGCGGGCAGACCGCGAGCGCCGCCTGGGGCAGACTCGGCACATGACGCTCTCCGAGACGGACCTGGTGCACCTGCGGCACTGCGTGGAGCTGGCGCGCGAGGCGCTCGAGGACGGCGACGAGCCGTTCGGGTCGGTGCTGGTGTCCGGCGTGGGCGAGGTCCTGTACGCCGACCGCAACCGGGTGAAGGACGGCGACCAGACCCGGCACCCCGAGTTCGACATCGCGCGCTGGGCGGGAGAGAACCTGCCACAGGACCAGCGTGAGGCGTGCACGGTCTACACCTCCGGCGAGCACTGCGCGATGTGCTCCGCGGCGCACGCGTGGGTCGGCCTCGGCCGGATCGTGTACGCCGCGTCCACCACGCAGCTGGTCGGCTGGCTGACCGAGTGGGGTGTCGCCCCGGGGCCGGTGCGGCCCCTCGCGATCCAGGACGTCGCACCCGGCGTACCAGTCGACGGGCCGGCGCCGGAGCTCGAGGCCGAGGTGCGCGGGCTGCACGCCCGGCTGCACGGGGTGGCGTCGTGACCCGTCCGCCGCTGGCCGAGGCGCTCGACCTCCAGCCGCACCCCGAGGGCGGGTGGTACCGCCAGACCTGGAGGTCGCCCGAGTCGGTGACGCTGCCCGACGGCCGGGTCCGGCCCACCGCGACGCTGATCTACTTCCTGCTGCCGGCGGGCGAGTCCTCGGCCTGGCACCGGGTGTCCTCCGACGAGGTCTGGATCGCCAACCAGGGTGCGGTGACGCTCGAGCTAGGCGGCACCGGTGACCGGCCCGGGGACGGGACCGCGGTCTCGGTCGACGTGGTCGAGCCGCAGGCACTGGTGCCGGCCGGCACCTGGCAGCGCACCCTGCCCTCGCCTGCCGACGCCCTGGTCAGCTGCCTGGTCTCGCCGGGCTTCGACTTCGACGACTTCGAGCTCGCCTGAGGGCCGGGCGCGACGTCAGAGCGCGTCGAGCTCGGCGAGCACGACCAGCTCGGACGGGTGGTCAGGGTCGATCCAGACCCTCTGGACGCCCTGGCTCTTGAGCGCCTGCTCGACGGCGTCGAGGATCGCGCACCGCATCGGCAGGTCGACGTCGGCGTGCACGGTGAGGATCCGGTGCGTGGTCGGCGTGGTCGGCGTCATGGTCGTCATGCAGGGTCGATCGGTCGGTCGACCGGCGACCTGCGGCGATCGGTGCGGAGATACCCAGTTCTGGGGCACTTCGCGCGTTCTCGCCGCACGCGCGCCCGACTGTGCTGGGGCTGAGAGACTCGAGCCATGCCTGACCGACTCCTGACGCTCATCACCGGTGGCACTCGCGGGATCGGCGCCGCCACCGCGCTCCGACTGGCTCGGGACGGCCACGAGCTGGTGCTGGCGTACGCCCGCGACGACCGGGCGGCGGAGGAGACCCGGCTCGCGGTCGAGGACGCCGGTGGCCGCTGCACGGTCGTGCGCGTCGACCTCACCGATCCCGAGGGCGTGGACCGGCTGTTCGCGGAGGCGGGTGCGGTCACCGGCGTCGTCAACAACGCCGGCGCCACCCTGCACATCGGTCGCCTGGCCGAGACCCCGCCCGACGTCATCGCCGCGACCGTCGACCTCAACCTGACGTCCGCGCTGCTCGTCGCCCGCGCAGCGGTCCGCGCGATGGGGACGTCGTACGGCGGCCGCGGCGGCGTGCTCGTGAACGTCAGCTCCGGCGCCGCGACGCTCGGGTCGCCGGGGGAGTACGTGCAGTACGCCGCCGCCAAGGCCGGCGTCGACACGCTCACCGTCGGGCTCGCGCAGGAGGTCGCCGGTGACGGCGTCCGCGTGGTCGGGGTCGCGCCGGGGATCGTGCGGACCTCGATCCACGCCGATGCCGGCGAGCCCGGCCGGATCGACCGGGTCGGCCCCCTGGTCCCGCTCGGCCGCGCCGGCGAGCCCGCGGAGGTCGCGGACGCGATCGCCTGGCTGATGAGCGAGGAGGCGTCGTACGTCACGGGCACGACGCTGCGGGTCGCCGGCGGACGCTGAGCGTCAGGGCTCGATCAGCCCGGCCCGGATCGCGTACCGCGTCAGCTGCGTGCGGTCGCGCATCCCCAGCTTGGCCAGGATGTTCTCGCGGTGCCGGTCGACCGTGCGGGCGCTGATCGTCAGCGCCTGGGCGATCTCCTTCGACGACAAGCCCTCGGCGATCAGCTTGATCACCTCGTCCTCGCGCTCGGTCAGCACGGTCTCGGGCATCCGCTCGCCGCGCCGCTTGCGGTCCAGGTAGTCACGCACCAGCGCGCTCATCGCGCCCGGGTAGACGAACGCCTCGCCCCGCAGCGCCGCCCGGCAGGCACCGACGAGGTCCTCGTCGGCGACCGACTTGAGCACGTACCCGCTGGCGCCGATCCGCAGCGACTCGAAGAAGTACTGCTCGTTGTCGTGCATCGAGAGCATCAGCATCCTCGGTGCGCTTCCCCGGGACGTACGCCGCCCGATCTCACGGGCCGCCTGCAGGCCGGTCATCCGGGGCATCGCGATGTCCAGCACGACGAGGTCGACCTCGACCTCGCGCGCGAGCCGCACCGCCTCGGCCCCGTCGCCGGCCTCGGCGACCACGGTGAGGTCGGGCTCCTGGTCGAGGATCAGCCGGACCCCGCGGCGGACCAGCGCATGGTCGTCGGCGAGCAGGATCCGGGCGGCCGTCATGCCGCCACCGGCACGGCCAGGCGGACGACGGTCGCGCCGCGGGTGCTGGAGATCGTCAGGTCGGCGCCGACCAGCCGGGCCCGCTCCTGCATGCCGCGCAGGCCCGCGCCGGCGATCGTCGGGTCGAAGCCGCGGCCGTCGTCGGTGACCTCCAGCACCACGCTCCCGCCGACCCGCGACAGGCACAGCACGACCGACGTGGCTCCCGAGTGCCGCGCCGCGTTCGTCAGCGCCTCCTGGGCGACCCGGTAGACGACGAGCTCCGACTCGGGCGACAGCGGGGGCAGGCCGGGCGCCACCTGACGCTGCACGGCCGCCGGGCTCTGCGCGGCGAAGTCGCTGGCCAGCGACGCCAGGGCGCTGGCCAGCCCGAGGTCCTCGAGCACGCCGGGCCGCAGCTGGCGGGCGACCCGTCGTACGTCGTCGAGCCCTTCCCTGACGCTCTCGCGGAGGGTGGCGAGCTCCTCGCCCAGGTCGGGAGGCAGCTGCTGCTCGATCCGCTTCAGGCCGAGCAGCACGACGGTCAGCTGCTGGCCGACCTCGTCGTGGAGCTCCTGCGCGATCCGGTGCCGCTCCTGCTCCTGCGCGGCCAGCGCCTTGGCGTTGCTGGCCGCCCGCTCGTCCTCGAGCCGCTCGAGCATCGCGTCGTACTCCGCGACGACCTTCTCGACGGGGCGGAAGCTGGAGCGCAGCAGCAGGGCGTTCGCGAGCAGCATCACCGCGAGGCCGGGGAGCAGGACGGCGGCCTCGGACGCGGCGGGCTGCCGGGAGACGCTCACCGGCCCGAACACCAGCACCAGCGTCGCCGCGACCAGCACGGCGCCGTTGATGAGCACCACCTTCCAGTACAACCGCACGCCGCCAGCCTCGCACGCGGGTGGCGCGCGACAGATGGGTGCTGGACCCCATTCAACGCGGGCCACGCACCACCAAGACTCGAGGCATGACCGCTTCGACGCCCCTCGTCCGCCGCGTGCCGCGTGGCCGGTGGGTGGCCGTCGTCCGTCGGGGTGTGGTGCGTCGGCTGCACACCTCCGGCGTGGCCTGGCGGTTACCCGCGGTGGAGCGGTTCGTCGAGGAGCCCGACGATCTGCACGGCGTACCGCTCCATGCGCGGACCACGACCCGGGACGGCGTGCCCGTGCTCGTGCTGGCCGAAGCGACCGTCACCCTTCCCCGGCCGGTCGTGGGCACGAGGTACGCCGATCCCTGGCCGGCGGCGGAGCTGGCCGCGGAGGAGTCGATCGCCCGGTCTGCTTCGGGGTGGTCGGCCGCCGAGCTCACCCACTCGGTCGCGAGGACGGCGCGGCCGCTGCGCCGCGCGGTCGGGGAGGCGGTCGACGCGCACGGCGTCCAGGTCGTCGACCTGGAGCTCGTCGAGGTGGGCGTCTCGCTCCATGGACCCGACTGAGCTGAACCTGGTCCTGCTCGTCGGAGCGGGGCTGCTGCTGGTCGCGGTCGCGGCCGTGCGGGTGTCGACGGGCGCGGGGCTGCCGAGCCTGCTGCTGTACCTCGCGATCGGGCTGGTCGTCGGCGAGGCCGGCCTCGGCATCCAGTTCGAGGACGCCGAGCTCGCCCAGGTCCTGGGGGCCGTCGCGTTGGCGGTCATCCTCGCGGAGGGCGGCTTCACGACCGACTGGCGCACCGTCCGCCCCGTCGCGCCCCTGGCCGGCGTGCTCGCGACCGTCGGCGTCGGCATCTCGGTCGTGGTCACGAGCTCGCTGGTCTACCTCGTGCTCGACGTCGACGTGCGTACGGCGATCCTGCTCGGCGCGGTCGCGTCCTCGACCGACGCAGCGGCGGTGTTCGCCGTCCTGCGCCGGCTGCCGATCCGGGGACGGCTGCGCGCGACCGTCGAGGCGGAGTCGGGGTTCAACGACCCTCCGGTCATCATCCTGGTGACCGTCGTCGCCTCCAGCGCGTGGACCGACGCCGACGGACTCGGCATCCTCGCCCGGATCGGCTACCAGCTGGTGCTCGGGGTCGCGGTCGGCTTCCTCGTGGCGCGGGCGGGCCGGTGGCTGCTCGTGCGCAGCGCGCTGCCGGCGTCCGGGCTGTATCCGGTCGCGACGCTCGCGATCGCCTTCCTCGCCTTCGCGGTGGCCGGCGTCGCCGGGGGCAGCGCGCTGATGGCGATCTACGTCGCCGGCCTGACCCTCGGGAACTCCCGCCTCCCGCACCGGGCCACGACCGCCGGCTTCGTCGAGGGCCTCGCGTGGCTGGCGCAGATCGGCCTGTTCGTGATGCTCGGCCTGCTGGTCAGCCCGAGCCGGCTGGCCGACGCGCTGCCGTACGCCCTCGTCGTCGGCGGCGCCCTGACCCTGGTCGCGAGGCCGCTCTCGGTGTTCGCCTGTGCGACGCCGTTCCGGGTGCCGTGGCGGGACCAGGTCTTCATCTCGTGGGCCGGGCTGCGGGGCGCCGTGCCCATCGTGCTCGCCACGATCCCGATGGCGGCCGGGCTGCCCGGAGCCGACCGGATCTTCGACGTGGTGTTCCTGCTCGTCGTCGTGTTCACCCTGCTCCAGGGCCCGACGCTGCCCTGGGTCGCGCGTCGGCTCGGAGCGGCCGAGGAGCACCGGCCCCGCGCGGTCGCGATCGAGTCGGCGCCGCTGGAGAGCCTCGACGCCGCGCTGCTGCAGTTCTCCGTCGGACCCGAGTCCCGGCTGGCCGGCGTCGAGATCGCCGAACTCCGGCTGTCGCGGCGGTCGGCGATCTCGCTGGTGCTGCGCGACGGCGAGCTCTTCACGCCCGGCCCGGCGACCGTGCTGCGCGCCGGCGACCACGTCCTCGTCGCGGCCGCTCGTGCGGACCACGGCGCGGTGGAGCGCCGCCTCCAGGCGGTCAGCGAGTCCGGTCGCCTGGCCGGGTGGTACGGCCAGATCCGGAGCGGAGCCGCCACATGATCCCCCTCAGCGACCACACGGTCCTGCTCGCCGCGATCGCGATCTTCGCGATCAGCTACGCGTTCATCGCCACCGAGAAGGTGCACCGGGTCGCGGCCGCACTCGGCGGCGTCGCCGCGATGACGGTGATCGGGCTGGTCGACGCGGACAGCGCGTTCTTCGACAAGCACACCGGCGTCGACTGGAACGTCATCTTCCTGCTCTTCGGGATGATGGTGATCGTCGGGATCCTCAAGCACACGGGGCTGTTCGAGTTCCTGGCGCTCTGGGCCGCGAAGACCTCGCACGGCCGGCCGGCGCGACTGATGACGCTGCTGATCCTGATCACCGCCGGGCTGTCCCCGGTGCTCGACAACGTCACCACGGTGCTGCTCGTCGCCCCGGTCGCGCTCTCGGTGTGCGCGCGGCTCGGGCTCTCGCCGACGCCGTACCTGATCACGCTGGTGTTCGCGTCGAACATCGGCGGCACCGCCACGCTGATCGGCGACCCGCCCAACATCATCATCGCCAGCCGGGGCGGGCTGACGTTCAACGACTTCCTGATCCACTCGCTGCCGATCTCGGTGGTGCTGATCGTCGGCCTGGTCTTCCTCGCGCGGTTCCTGTTCCGCCGCGACCTCGCGGTCGAGACCCTCAACGACGTGCACGACATCCGCCCGGGCGACGCGATCACCGACGTGCGGCGGCTGGTCCGCTGCCTCGTGGTGCTCGCGGTCGTGATGGTCGCCTTCGGCCTGCACACCGTGCTGCACCTGGACCCGTCGATCGTGGCGATGCTCGGCGCCGGCGCGATGGTCGTGGTGGCCGGCGCGACGCCCGAGGAGTTCCTCGCCGAGATCGAGTGGACCACGCTGGCGTTCTTCATGGCGCTGTTCGTGCTCGTCGGCGGACTGGTCGAGGTCGGGGTCATCGGCGACGTCGGCCGGTGGGCGGCCGACACGATGGGGGAGCACGAGCTGCTCGCCTCGACGGTGCTGCTCTTCGGCTCGGCGGTCGTCGGCGCGTTCGTCGACAACATCCCCTACACCGCCGCCACGGTTCCGATCGTGGACGACATGGTCGCCGCATCGCCCAACGACGGGTCGGGCAGCCCGCTGTGGTGGGCGTTCGTGCTCGGCGCCGACCTGGGTGGCAACACGACCGCGGTCGCGGCCGGGGCGAACGTCGTCGTGCTCGGGATCGCGGCCAAGGCGGGCTCGCCGATCAGCTTCTGGAAGTTCACCAGGTACGGCGTCGTCGTGACGTTCGCGTCGCTCGTCGTCGCCTGGTTCTACGTATGGCTCCGGTACTTCGTGCTCGCCTGAGGCCGCCGCTCTTGGCAACTCCTGCCGAAGAACCGCGCCTCCGTGGTCACTAGGTTCGTCGCATGAGGGTCCTGCTCGCGCTCGGCGGCAACGCCATGACGAACGCCGGCCGGGCCCGCCCGGAGGACCAGATCGGCGCGGCCGAGGTCGCGATGGCCGCGGTCGCCTCGATGCTCGAGCAGGACGTCGACGTGGTGATCACCCACGGCAACGGCCCCCAGGTGGGCAACCTGCTGGTCAAGAACGAGATCGCCGCCGCGATCGTCCCGCCGGTGCCGCTGGACTGGTGCGGCGCGCAGACGCAGGGGACCCTCGGGTTCGTGCTGATGGACGCGCTCGACGTCGAGCTCGCCCGGCGCGGCGTCGACCGGCGTACGGCGGCCGTGGTGACCCGCACCCGCGTCGACGCGGACGACAGCGGCTTCACGAAGCCGACCAAGCCCATCGGGCGCTTCCTGCCCGCCGCCGAGGTCGAGGTCCTGCAGGAGCACGGCCAGGTCTGGGAGGACCGCGGGGAGAAGGGCTGGCGGCGCATGGTCGCCTCGCCCGAGCCGCTCGAGATCCTCGACGCGGCCGCGGTGCGCGCGCTGGTCGACGCGCGCTTCGTCGTGATCGCCAACGGCGGCGGCGGGATCCCCGTGGTCCGCGAGGCCGACGGCCGCCTGCGCGGCGTGGAGGCCGTGATCGACAAGGACCTCGGCGCGGCGCTCCTCGCGCGCACCGTCGACGCCGACGTGCTGGTGATCGGCACCGACGTGCCCCACGCCGTGCTGCGCTACGGCACGCCGGAGGCGGAGTCGCTCGGCACCGTCACCGTCGGCCAGCTGCGGGCGTACGCCGCGGAGGGGCACTTCGCCTCCGGCTCGATGGGACCCAAGGTGGACGCCGCCTGCCGGTTCGTCGAGCAGGGCGGCACCCGGGCCGTCATCACCGACCTCGAGAACCTGACCGCCGCCATCGCCGGAGACGCCGGCACCGTCGTCGTACCCAACTAGGGAGAAGGAACGTCATGCCTGACGCCATCGAAGTACGCAAGGTCCCGATCCACTCCGTCGCCGACGCCAGCGAGCTCGCCAAGCTCATCGACGACGGCGTGATGCAGGCCGACCGCGTCATCGCGATCATCGGCAAGACCGAGGGCAACGGCGGCGTCAACGACTACACGCGGATCATCGCCGACCGGGCGTTCCGCGAGGTGCTGGTCGAGAAGGGCGCGGACGCCGACGCGGTGAAGCAGGTCCCGATCGTCTGGTCCGGCGGCACCGACGGTGTCATCAGCCCGCACGCGACGATCTTCGCGACCATCCCGCCCGAGCACGTCGTCCCGTCCGAGGAGCCGCGGCTGACCGTCGGCTTCGCGATGAGCGAGGTGCTGCAGCCGGAGGACATCGGCCGCGTCGCGATGGTCGCGAAGGTCGCGGACGCGGTGAAGGTCGCCATGGAGCGTGCCGGCATCACCGACGTCGCCGACGTCCACTACGTGCAGACCAAGACCCCGCTGCTAACCGTGCACACGATCCGCGACGCCAAGTCGCGCGGCAAGACCGTGTGGACCGAGCACACCCACGAGTCGATGGACCTCTCCAACGGGTGCACGGCGCTCGGCATCGCGGTCGCGCTCGGCGAGATCGAGATGCCGACCGACGCGGACGTCATGCACAACCGCGACCTGTACTCCGCGGTCGCCTCCTGCTCGTCCGGTGTGGAGCTCGACCAGGCGCAGGTCGTCGTGGTCGGCAACGCCGCCGGTGTGGGCGGTCGCTACCGGATCGGCCACTCGGTCATGAACGACGCCCTCGACGCCGACGGCATCTGGGACGCGATCCGCTCCGCCGGGCTCGACCTGCCCGAGCGCCCGCACACCTCCGACCTCGACGGCCGGCTGGTCAACGTGTTCCTCAAGTGCGAGGTCTCGCAGGACGGCGTCGTCCGCGGCCGCCGCAACGCGATGCTCGACGACTCCGACGTGCACTGGCACCGCCAGATCAAGTCGGCCGTCGGCGGCGTGACCGCCGCGGTCACCGGCGACCCGGCCGTCTTCGTCTCGGTCTCCGCCGCGCACCAGGGCCCCGACGGGGGCGGCCCGGTGGCCGCGATCGTCGACCTGGGCTGAGACGTGGTGACGGTTTCACCGGTGCACCGGTGAAACCGTCACTTCTCGGGCGTTGCAACGCCTGAGAAGTGACAGGAGAGCCTGAGAAGTCCCGCCATCAGGTGGACGGTGCGTGTCGTTAAGTCGAGTTAATCAATATAGTTAAGTGTGGTTGATTCGGCTGAGCCCGACACCCGCCGCGGCTGGCACGTCCTGAGGGTCGCGGTCCGGCCGCACCGCCGGGTGGCGGCGGCGGGGATCCTGACCGGCCTGCTCTGGTCGGCGTCCAAGCTGGCCGTGCCCGCCCTGGTCGCGCGCACCATCGACCAGGGCGTGGTGCCGGGGGACCGGGACGCGCTGTACGCCAACATCGCGCTGCTCGCGTGCGTCGGCCTGGCCGGCGCGCTGATCGCGGGACTGCGCCGGTGGTACGCCCAGCTGCTCGCCTACCTCGTCGAGCGCGACATCCGGCAGCGGCTGGTCGCCCACCTGTACCGGCTGCACCTCGGCTTCCACGACACGACGCCCACCGGGCTGCTGGTGTCGCGGACCGGCTCCGACCTGCTGCAGATCCAGCAGCCGTTCATCGGCATCCCGATGCTGCTCTCGAGCATCGTGATGCTGCTCGGCGCGATCGTGCTGCTGGCGCTGATCAACGTGCCGCTCATGCTGGTCGCCCTGAGCCCGACGGCCCTGATCCTGGTGGTCGCGGTGCGCTTCACCCAGCGGCTCGGCCCGCGCTCCGAGGCACTCCAGCACCGCCTGGCCGACCTGTCCGGCGTCGTGCAGGAGTCGGTCACGGGGATGGGCGCGATCAAGGGCCTGGGGGCCGAGCAGCCGGAGCTGGCGCGACTGCGCGGCCGCGCCGCCGGGGTGTACGACGCCGCGATCGGGCTGACCCGGATCCGGGCGACGTACCTCCCGCTCTTCGACTTCCTGCCCGCGCTCGGCCTGGTCGCGACCCTGTGGCTGGGCTCGGTGTTCGTCGAGCGCGGCACCCTGACGCTCGGCGAGCTGGTGCTGTTCAACGCCTACGTGCTGATGCTGGTCGGTCCGCTGCGCCTGGTCGGGATGACGCTCTCGCAGCTGCAGCGCGCGCTGGTCAGCGCCTCGCTGATCGGCGAGCTGCTCGAGGTTGAGCCCGAGATCGCGGACCCGCCGTCGCCGGTGCCGCTGCCGGACGAGGAGGGCGAGCTGCGGTTCGAGGGCGTGACGTTCGCGTACCCGGGCTCCGACGAGCCGGCCCTGCGCGACCTCGACCTGACCGTCAGCGCCGGCGAGACCGTCGCGGTCGTCGGCGCGACCGGTTCGGGCAAGAGCACGCTGGTCTCGCTGGTGCCGCGGCTCACCGACCCGTCGGCGGGGCGCGTGCTGATCGACGGCGTCGACGTGCGCGACGTGGCGCTCGACGACGTGCGCTCCGCGGTCGCCGTCGTCTTCGAGGACTCGCTGCTGTTCACCGGCACGATCGCCGACAACATCCGGTTCGGCGCGCCCGACGCCAGCGAGCACGAGGTGCGCGCAGCCGCGCGCGTCGCCGGCGCCCACGACTTCATCTCGCTGCTGGACGACGGTTACGACGCGCTCGTCGGTGAGCGCGGCTCCGGACTCTCCGGCGGCCAGCGCCAGCGGATCGCGATCGCCCGGGCGATCCTCGCGCCGGCCCGGGTCCTGGTGCTGGACTCCGCGACCAGCGCGGTCGACGCGGTGAAGGAGGTCGAGATCCGCGACGCGATCGCCGAGGTCACGAAGGACCGTACGACGCTGCTGATCGCGCACCGCGCCGCGACGATCGAGCTCGCCGACCGCGTCGTGCTGCTGCACGAGGGGCGGCTGGTCGACCACGGCACGCACGCCGAGCTGCTGTCCCGATCCGCGTTGTACCGCCGGGTCCTCGCCCGTGACGAGGCCGACAACCCCGAGACCGACACCGACGTCGAGCTGGTGAGCTGATGGCGCGTCGCATCTGGGCGCTGCTGCGCCCGTCGCGCGGCCGGCTCGTCGCGGTCGCGTTCCTGCTCGTGCTGACCACCGCGGCCACGCTCGCCGGGCCGTGGATCCTGCGCTACGCGATCGACCACGGCCTGACCGGCACGTCGCCGGACCTCGACGTGGTGACCCGCGCCAGCCTGCTGTTCCTCGGCATCGGGGTCACCGCGTTGGTGCTGGTCCGGGTCCAGACGCGGCTGGTCGCGCGGATCGGCGAGCGCTTCGTGCGCGACCTCCGCGAGAGCGTCTTCTCCCACATCCTCTCGATGCCGCCGCGGTTCTTCGAGCGCACCGCGGCCGGCCAGCTGGTCACCCGCATGACCTCCGACATCGACGCGCTGCAGCTGCTGGTCGAGATGGGCATGGTCCAGCTGGTCCAGGCGCTGCTGACGCTGTTCCTCCTCGCCGTCGCGCTGACCGTCCTGTCCTGGAAGCTCACGCTCGCCTGCCTCCTGGTCGCACCGCTCGTCGCGATCGCGACCGTGTGGTTCCGCCGCAACTCCCAGCGCGCCTACCTCGGCCTGCGCGACCGCGTCTCCGAGACCGTCGAGACGCTGGTCGAGGGCGTCGGCGGCGTCCGCGAGATCCAGGCGACCGGCCAGCAGGACCGGATGCTCGCGGCGTTCTCGGAGCGCAACGACCGGCAGTACGACGCCAACGTGCGCTCGGTGTGGGTGCAGGCGCTCTACCTGCCGGTGATGGAGCTGCTGCCGATCGTGTCGAGCTGCATCGCGCTCGGCCTCGGCGGCTGGCTGGTGATCGAGGGCGAGATGACCGTCGGCACGCTGAGCGCGTTCCTGCTCTACCTCCAGCTGACGTTCGAGCCGATCCAGTCGCTGAGCTTCCTGTTCAACCAGGTGCAGTCCGCGGGCGCGGCGCTGCGCAAGATCTTCGGCCTGCTCGACACCCCGAGCGACCTGCCGAGCGGTACGGCGACGCTGCCCGCCGGTGGTGACGTCGAGCTGCGGGGCGTGTCCTTCCGGTACGACCGCGAGGCGCCGTACGTGCTCTCCGGCGTGGACCTCGTGATCCCGCGCGGGGAGCACCTCGCGCTGGTCGGCGCGACCGGTGCGGGGAAGTCGACGCTCGCCAAGCTGGTCGCGCGGTTCTACGACCCGGCCGCCGGCCGGATCCTGCTCGGCGGCACCGACCTGCGCGACGCCGACCTCGCCGGGCTGCGTCGCCGCATCGCGATGATCACCCAGGACGGCTACCTCTTCGACGGCAGCGTGCGCGACAACATCCGCGTGGCTCGCCCGGACGCCACCGATGCCGACGTGGAGGCCGCCGTCGCCCTGATCGGCGCGACCGAGGCGCTGACCCCGCTGCTGGACTCCCTCGCCGGCCAGGGCGGGAGCCAGCTCTCGGCCGGGCAGCGCCAGCTGGTCGCGCTGGCGCGGGCCGCGCTGCTCGAGGCCGAGGTGCTGATCCTCGACGAGGCGACCTCCGACCTCGACCCCGGCACCGAGCTCGCGGTCACCACCGCGATGACCGAGGTGATGCGTGGCCGCACGGTGCTCGTGATCGCGCACCGGCTCTCGACGATCCTCGAGTCCGACCGGATCGCGGTGGTCGCCGACGGCGGCATCGCCGAGCTCGGCACCCACGACGAGCTGGTCGCACGTGGTGGTCGGTACGCCGCGCTCTACGCCAGCTGGCCCGGCGGGGACGTCATACGAACGTGAACATCCGGCTCCCTGGCGCGGGCAGTCCGGGAGGGCCCGGCCACCGGTGCACGCCGACGCGGTAGCTCACGTCGTCGGGCCGCACGAACGCGACCTCCTCGAAACCCGCGTCCGCGAACAGGTCCCGGACCAGGTCGGCGGGGTCGCCGGCGTACCCCGTGGGGTCCTGCGGCACCCGGTTGCCGCGCGTCCAGATCACGTGACCGCCGTGCGTCAGCAGGGTCGGCAGGGTGGCGACAGTCCGGGCGATGTCGTCGTCGGTGATGTTGCCGAAGACCCCGCAGGCGAGGAACAGGTCGGCCGGGCAGGCGTCGGCGTACGACGCGGTCGTGCCGGCGTCGGCGGTGCGGACCTCGATCCCGGCGGGCGCGTTCGCGCGGGCGCGCCCGGCGAGCTCGGGGTCGATCTCGACCAGCACGCCCGACACGCGTGCGCCCTCGAGCACCGGCAGGGTGTCGCGGCCGTCACCGGCGCAGATGCTGACCAGCCGGACCGGCCCGTCGGCCGCGGCGAGCAGCGAGCCGAGCTGGTGGCGCACTTCGGCGAGCCGACGCGACAGGCTCGAGCCCGGGTCGTCGTACGCGTCGTACCAGGTGTGCCAGTCGCGGCTCACGAGTCCAGCCACTCCCGGACGGACTCGTTGTGCTGGCCCAGCGTCGGGGGAGCG
The DNA here is from genome assembly GCF_022761125.1 of Nocardioides sp. SR21. Classification (GTDB taxonomy): domain Bacteria; phylum Actinomycetota; class Actinomycetes; order Propionibacteriales; family Nocardioidaceae; genus Nocardioides. Next base: position 227,890 of record NZ_JAKWJR010000004.1, read on the forward strand.
AGGTGCTCGGAACGCCCACCGGAGTAGGGGTTGTCGTCGAAGCGGATCGGTGACCCGGGGAGCTTGAGGTCGCCCTTCGTGGCGTGCTCGACGTCGAGCACCAGCCCCTGCGACAGCGTCTGCTCCCAGCCGTAGACGGCGTCCATCGACCGCACCATCCCGGCCGGGACACCGGCGTCCGACAGCAGCCCGAGCCAGTGCTCGGCGGGTCGGTCGGCGAACAGCGCCTCGATCCGCTCGATGAGGGCGCCGCGGTTGGCGACCCGCAGCGCGTTGGTCGCGAACTCCGGCTCGGCGGCGTCCCAGCCGAACGCACCGCACAGCGCGCGCCACAGGCCCTCGGACCCGCACGCGATCTGCACCGGAGCGCTGCCCGTGGCGAACATGCCGTACGGCGAGATCGACGGGTGGTGATCGCCCGCGAGGCCGGGCACCTCGCCGCCCACGGTCCAGCGCGTGCCCTGGTAGGCGTGCACGCCGACCATCCCGGCCAGCAGTGACGTCCGGACCACGCGGCCGACGCCGGTGCGGTTGCGCTCGTGCAGCGCGGCGACGACGCCGTACGCGCCGTACATCCCGGCCACCAGGTCCGCGATCGGTACGCCGACCTTGGTCGGCTGCTGCGTGCCGGTGATCGACATCAGTCCGCCCTCACCCTGGGCGATCTGGTCGTAGCCCGACCGCGACGCCTCCGGGCCGTCGTGGCCGAAGCCGGTGATCGACATGATCACCAGGCCGGGGTTGATCTCGTGCAGCCGCTCGACCGTGAAGCCGAGACGGTCGAGCACGCCGACCCGGAAGTTCTCCATCAGCACGTCCGCGCGCGCGACCAGCCGCGTGAGGACGTCGCGACCGTCGTCGGACTTCAGGTCGAGGACGATCGACTCCTTGTTGCGGTTCGCCGACATGAAGTACGTCGACTCGCGGTCCTCGCCCTCGCCCAGGAACGGCGGGCCCCAGCCGCGGCTGTCGTCGCCGTCGGGCGACTCGATCTTGATGACGCGCGCGCCCATGTCGCCGAGCATCATCGCGGCGTGCGGCCCGGCCAGCGCGCGGGTCAGGTCGAGCACGAGTACGTCGGACAGGGGGCCTTCGGTCATGGGGGCACGCTACTGACGCGCGCCGACAGCGCCTATGGCGAGACGTGCCAACAGGCAGCCGCCGTCGTTGGTCGAGTAGCGAGCGTATCGAGACCCGGCGGTCTCGATACGCCGGTCGCGAGCTCCTCCGTCGCTCGCGCGGCTACTCGACCTCGAGCCCGAGTCCTGGCCTTCGCAAGCTCAGGCCGGGGGCTACGACTGCCACATCCACTCCATCTCGGTGACGGTGCGGTCGCGGGTCTCCTGCCCGGCCAGCAGCTGCACGACGTGCAGCGCGAGGTCGACGCCCGCGGACACCCCGGCCGAGGTGAGGACCGTGTCGCTGCTGCGTACGAACCGCTGTCCGCGCACCACCTCGATGGTCGGGGAGATGGCCGCGAGCTCGTCAGACGCGTCGTGGTGGGTGGTCGCCGGACGCCGCTCGAGCAGGCCGGCCGCGCCGAGCACCAGCGCGCCCGTGCACACCGACAGCAGCAGCTCGACCTCCGCCGCCCGCTCCTTGACCCAGGCGAGCAGCGCGTCGTTCGTCATCAGCGCTCGGGTGCCGGCGCCGCCGGGGATGAGCAGCAGGTCCGGCGGCGGGGCGTCCTCGATCGAGTACGTCGGCAGCACGGTGAACCCACCGCGGCCGACGGCCGGCTCGCGGGTCAGGCCGACCGAGAACACCGAGAACGGATGGCCCTCGCCGAGCTCCCCGGCCACGTTGAACACCTCGTAGGGCCCGGCGAAGTCGAGCACCTCCATGTCGTCGAAGGCGAGGATCGCGACGGTTCGTTGGCTCACCGGCCCATTGTCGGGGCTTGTCGGCGGCAGGTGGTCGAATAGCCACATGACGGCCACTGCGTCTCCGGCGACGACCTTCCACCTGGTCCGTCCCGACGCTGCCGTCACGGTGCCGGAGCTCGACGAGCACCAGCGCCGCGTCGTCGACCACGCCGGCGGCCCGCTGCTCGTGCTCGCCGGCCCCGGCACCGGCAAGACCACCACGCTGGTCGAGGCGATCGTCGACCGCATCGAGCACCGCGGTGCCCGGCCCGACGAGGTCCTCACGCTCACGTTCTCCCGCAAGGCCGCCGAGCAGCTGCGCGACCGCGTCACCGCGCGCGTCGGCCGCACGATGGCGACCACGCTGAGCTCGACCTTCCACTCCTTCGCCTACGGGTTGGTGCGGCGCTACGCGCCCGCCGAGCTGTACGCCGCGCCGCTGCGCCTGCTGTCGGCGCCCGAGCAGGACGTCGTGCTCCAGGAGCTGCTGACCGACAACCCCGAGTCCGTCCGCTGGCCCGACGCGCTGAAGGCCGCGGTCGGGACGCGCGGGTTCGCCCGCGAGGTGCACACGATCCTGTCCCGCGCGCGCGAGCGTGGGCTCGACCCCGACGACCTGGTCGCGCTCGGGCGCGCCGAGGGCATCGCGGAGTTCGAGGCCGCCGGGCTGTTCCTGGCGCAGTACCTCGACGTCCTCGGCGACCAGGCCGCGATCGACTACCCGGACCTCATCGCCCGCGGCGTGATCGAGGCGCAGCGGCACCGTGACGAGCTGCGCGCCCAGTTCACCCACGTCTTCGTGGACGAGTACCAAGACACCGACCCGAGCCAGGTCGCGCTGCTCCGCGCGCTGGCCGGCGACGGCCGCAACCTCACCGTGGTCGGCGATCCCGACCAGTCCATCTACGGGTTCCGCGGCGCCGACGTGCGCGGCATCCTCGACTTCCCGGCGGACTTCCGCACCAGCGAGGGCGACCCCGCCCCGGTCGTCGCGCTCGGCACCACGCGCCGCTTCGGCTCGCGGCTGCTGCGCGCCTCGCGCACCGTCGCGGCCTCGATCGGCATCAGCGGCGCGATCCCGCACGAGGCCTGGGGCGCGTTCCGCAACCCCGAGGCCGCCCCCAACGAGCTCGGTCGCGGCACCGTCGAGGTCCTCACGTTCGACACCGCCCGCGCCGAGACCGAGCACGTCGCCGACCTGCTCCGGCGCGCCCACCTCGAGGACGGCCTGCGCTGGTCCGACATGGCGGTCCTGGTCCGCTCGGGTCGCGGCAGCATCCCCGCGCTGCGCCGCTCGCTCGCGGCGGCCGGCGTACCCGTCGAGGTCGCGAGCGACGAGACCCCGCTGGTGCGCGAGCCAGCCGTGCTGCCGCTGCTCGGCGCGCTCGCGGTCGTCGTCGACGCCGCCGTCGACGACCCGACCGACGACGACTACGTGGGCGCCGACCGCGCGGAGGCGCTGCTCACCTCGCCCCTCGGCGGTCTCGACGCCACCGACGTCCGAGCCCTGACCCGAGCGCTGCGCGCCCGCGACCCCGAGGCCGCCCCCCGCGATCTGGTACGCCGCGCCGTGCTCGACCCGGACGCCCTCGACGGCATCGACGGCGAGCCGTCCCGCCGCGCCCGCCGGCTCGCCCGGCTCCTCGCCCTGGCCCGCCAGGAGGCTGCCGACGGCGGCACGGCCGAGGAGGTGCTGTGGTCGCTGTGGGACGGCTCCGACTGGGGCCGCCGGCTGCGCCAGGCCACCCAGTCCGGCGGGTACGCCGCCCGGCTCGCGCACCGCGACCTCGACGCGATCTGCGCGCTGTTCGAGGTCGCCGCGCGCACCGAGGAGCAGCGCGGCCACACCAGCATCGGTGCGTTCCTCAGCACCCTGCGCGCCCAGGAGATCCCCGCCGACACCCTCGCCGACCGGGGCGTGCGCGGCGACGCCGTCCGCCTCCTCACCGCGCACCGCTCCAAGGGCCTGGAGTGGCGCCTGGTCGTGGTCGCCCACGTGCAGGAGGGCGCCTGGCCCGACCTGCGGAGGAGGTCGACGCTCCTTCGGTCCGACGAGGTGGCTGACGGCTTCCTCCGACCGCCGACGTCGGCTCGCGAGCTGTTGGCCGAGGAGCGCCGGCTCTTCTACGTCGCCGCGACCCGGGCCCGCCAGCGGCTGGTCGTCACCGCCGTGCAGTCGCCCGACGACGAGGGCGAGCAGCCGTCGCGCTTCCTCTCCGAGCTCGGCCGCCCGCTGGAGCACCGGGTCGGCCGGCCGCGCCGGCCGCTGTCGATGGCCGGCCTGGTCGCCGAGCTGCGCCGCACGCTCGCCGATCCGGCCCAGCCCGAGCCGCTGCGCCGCGCCGCCGCGCGCCGGCTGCGACTGCTCGCCGACACCGACCTCCAGGGCCGCCCGCTCGCGCCCACCGCCGACCCGGCCTCCTGGTGGGGGCTGCGCGCGACCACCCGGTCCGATCGTCCGGTGCGGCCGGAGGACGCGCCGCTCACGATCTCCGCGAGCGCGCTCGACGGCCTGCTCACCTGTCCCGCGCAGTGGTTCCTCCAGCGCGAGGCCGGGGGAGAGGTCGTCAGCTCCGCGAGCCAGGGCTTCGGCAAGGTCGTGCACGCGATCGCGGAGCGGGTCGCGTCCGGCGAGCTCGACACCGGTGACCCGATGCCGGCGCTGATGGAGATGGTCGACGAGGTCTGGGGGCGGATGGAGTTCCGCACGCCCTGGTCCTCCGCGCGCGAGCGCGAGGCGGTCGAGGCCGCGCTGCTGCGGTTCCTGCTCTGGCACCGCCGGCCCGGCGCCCGCACCGTCGTCGCGACCGAGCCGCGGCTGCAGGCCGAGGTCACGCTGCCCGACGGCCAGGTGGTCCGGCTGCACGGGTACGCCGACCGTCTCGAGCTCGACGAGGACGGCCACGTCGTGGTCGTCGACCTCAAGACCGGCAAGTACGCCCCGACCGGGCCGGAGGTCGAGCGGCACTCCCAGCTCGGGCTCTACCAGCTCGCGGTCGACAGCGGCGCCGCCGACGAGCTGGTCGGCCGGCCCGCCCGCTCCGGCGGCGCCGAGCTCGTGCAGCTCCGCCTCGGCGACGACCTGCCCAAGGTCCAGCACCAGCCGCCTGCGGCCGGCGACGGCCCCCGGCTGGTCGAGCAGCAGCTGGAGGTCGCCGCCTCGGCCCTGCGCGCCGAGGAGTTCGCGGCCCGTCCCGGCTCGCACTGCGACCGCTGCACGTTCTGGGCGGTCTGCCCGGCCAAGGCGTCCGGGACGGTGCTGTCGTGATCACCCCGCGGAGTTCGTCACTTCCCCCGGCTGCGCACCTCCGTGAACAACCCCGTGAACAACCCCGCGAGGACCCCGCGATGCTGAGGACCATCGACACCCCGGAGCAGCTGCGCGACGTCCTGGGCGCGGACTTCACGTTCAGCGCCCAGCAGTTCGCCGCGATCACCGCGCCGCTCGAGCCCGCTGTCGTGATCGCCGGCGCCGGCTCCGGCAAGACCACGGTGATGGCCGCGCGTGTCGTCTGGCTGGTCGCGACCGGTCGGGTCAGCCCCGATCAGGTCCTGGGGCTGACGTTCACCACCAAGGCGACCGCCGAGCTCCAGCAGCGGATCCGCGAGAGCCTGCGCCAGGCCGGGCTGCTGCCCGACCGGTCCCGCCCGCTCGCCGACGACGACGAGGAGGTCGAGGAGCCGACGGTCGCGACGTACCACTCCTACGCTGCCAACCTGCTCAGCGAGCACGGCCTGCGCATCGGCCACGAGCCCGACACCCGGCTGATCGCCGACGCCAGCCGCTACCAGCTCGCCGCCCGCGCCGTGCAGCGCTACACGACGCCGATCGAGAAGCTCAGCGACTCCCCGCGCCACGTCGTGCAGTACCTCCTCTCGCTCGACGCCGAGATGAGCGAGCACCTCGTCAGCCCCGCGCAGGTGCGGGCGTACGACGCCGCCGAGCGCCCCCGCTTCGAGGAGGGGATGGCGACCGAGCACCGCAAGACCTACCGCGAGCGCAACGAGAAGGCGATCCTCGCGATCGACCGGCGCGCAGAGCTGCTCGGTCTCGTCGAGGCCTACCGCGCCCTGAAGTCGCACCTGGGGCTGATGGACTTCTCCGACCAGATCGCACTGGCGGCCCGGCTCGCCCAGGACTGCCCGGAGGTCGGCGAGGCCGAGCGGGCGAAGTACCGCATCGTGCTGCTCGACGAGTACCAAGACACCTCGGTCGCGCAGGCGCTGATGCTCAGCCGGCTGTTCGGCGAGGGTCACCCGGTCACCGCCGTCGGTGACCCCAACCAGGCGATCTACGGGTGGCGTGGAGCATCGGTCTCCAACATCCTCGAGTTCGCGCAGGACTTCCCGGCGAACGACGGCCCCGGCACGACCTACCCGCTCACCGTCAACCGCCGCTCGGACGAGCGCATCCTCGCCACCGCCAACCACCTGGCCGCGCAGCTGTACGCCGAGCGCCCGGACCTGCTGCCGCTCGAGCCCAAGCCGGATGCCCGGCCGGGCGAGGTGCGCGCGATCGTGCACGAGACCGACGTCGACGAGCTCGCCTGGCTGGCCGAGCGCGTGATCGAGGCGCACGCCGCGATCGCGGCCCGCACCGACCAGCCCGCGTGGAAGGAGATCGGCGTCCTGACCCGCGACAACGCGCACGCCGCCGCGGTCTTCGACGCGCTGAGCGAGCGGGAGGTCCCGGTCGAGATCGTCGGCCTCAAGGGCCTGCTCCGGCTGCCCGAGGTGTCCGAGGTGGTCGCCACCTTGACCCTCGTACAGGACGTCACCGCGAACGCCGCCCTGCTCACCCTGCTGGCCGGCCCGCGCTGGGCGATCGGGCTGCGCGACCTGGCGCTGCTGGGCCGGCGCGCCCGCGAGCTGGCGGGCAGCGTCAGCGGCGGGGCGTCGTACGCCGACCTCGAGGCGCAGCTGCGCGCGGCGGTCGAGGGCGCCGACCCGACCGAGATCCCCTCGCTCTGCGACGCGCTCGAGGACCCGGGCGACCTCGACTACTCGGCCGAGGCGCTGGACCGGTTCCGGCTGCTGGCCGACGAGCTGCGCCGGCTGCGTACCGCGATCGGGGAGCCGATCCTCGACCTGGTCCGCCGGATCGTCGACACCACCGGCATCGACGTCGAGCTCGCCTCGTCGGTCAGCCCGGCGGCGGTCGCCCGGCGCGAGAACCTCGACCTGTTCGTGCAGGCGGTCGCGGAGTTCCAGGCCGTCGACGGCCAGGTCACGCTGGCCGCGCTGCTCGCCTGGCTCGAGGCGGAGGACGAGTTCGGGCAGGGCCTCGACGTCGCGACCCCGTCGGAGGCCGACTCCGTGAAGCTGCTGACGGTCCACCGCGCCAAGGGCCTCGAGTGGGACGCCGTGTTCCTCGTCGGCGTCACCGAGCAGAAGTTCCCGACCAACCGCGGCCGGTCCAGCTGGCTGACGGTGCCGTACGTCATGCCCGCCGCGCTGCGCGGCGACGCCCGCGACATCCCCCAGCTGCGCGGTCACACGCCCGAGGACATCGCCGAGCGCGCCAAGGCCGCGAAGGAGCACGAGGCGCTCGAGGAGCTCCGGCTCGGGTACGTCGCCTGGACCCGCGCCCGCCACCAGCTCTTCGTCTCCGGCTGGCGCTGGACGGCCTCGCGCAAGGGCGGCCTCGGCCCGTCGGCGTACCTCGTCCGCACCCGCGAGGCGATGGCCGGCTGGGGCGCCGAGCCCGACGAGTGGCGTGAGCCGGTCGCCAAGGGCGAGCCCCATCCGTTCGCGGACGCCTCGCCGGACCTGCCCTGGCCGATCTCCCACCACACGCCCGAGGTCGAGCGGCGTCGCGAGGCCGCGGCATGGGTGCGCGCCGCCGAGCCGACCGCACCCGACGAGGTCGAGGACATGCTGCTGCTCGACCGGATCCAGCAGTGGGACGACGAGATCCGGCGGCTGCTCGACGAGGCGACCCGGGAGCGTGCGCCGGAGGTCGCCGTCCCGCTGCCGTCCAGCCTGTCCGCGACGTCGCTGGCCCGGCTGCGCGACGACCCCGAGGAGTTCGCCCGCGACCTGGCTCGGCCGATGCCGCGGCCGCCGTCGTCCGCGGCTCGGTTCGGCACCCGCTTCCACGCCTGGGTCGAGGCCCGCTTCGGCCAGCAGCTGCTGCTCGACCCCGACGACCTGCCCGGCCGGGCGGACGCCGAGGTCGACGACGACGCCGACCTGCGCGAGCTGGTGAAGCGCTTCGAGGACGGCCCGTTCGGTGACCGGGTCCCGGCCGCGATCGAACCGTCGTTCGCGTTGGTCGTCCACGGGCAGGTGATCCGGGGCCGGATCGACGCCGTCTACGAGGAGGCGGACGGCTCCTACCTGCTCGTCGACTGGAAGACGAACCGGTCGGCCAACGCCGACTCGCTCCAGCTCGCGATCTACCGGTTGGCCTGGGCCGAGCTGCACGACGTGCCGCTCGAGCGGGTGCGCGCGGCGTTCTACTACGTGCGCACCGGCGACCTGGTCGAGCCCGACGACCTGCCCGACCGTCAGGCGCTCGAGGCGCTGCTCTCGGTCTGACCCAGCCAGCGAGCCACACCCGCGGCAGCGGCGCGGCCGGCACGGTTGGCTCCGATCGTGCTCGCCGACGGCCCGTAGCCGACCAGCTGCACCCGCGGGTCCGCGACCGCGGTGGTGCCGGCCCGGTCCAGCTGGATCCCGCCGTGCTCGGAGCGCAGGTGCAGGGGAGCGAGGTGGGTGACCGCGGGCCGGAACCCGGTCGCCCAGAGGATGACGTCCGCCGCCCACACCGACCCGTCGGGCATCCGCACGCCGTCGGGCTCGACGCGCACGAACATCGGGCGCCGCTCGTAGGCGCCCATCCGCTCGGCCACCCGCTCCTGCTCGCGCAGCGCGAGCCCGGTGACGCTGACGACGCTGGCGGGCGGCAGGCCGCGGCGTACTCGTTCCTCGACCAGCGCCACCGCCTCGCGGCCGGCCTCGGGCGTGAACTCGTCGGTGCGCCACACGGGCTCGCGCCGGGTCACCCAGAGGGTGTCGGCGGCGACCGGCGCGATCTCGCCGAGCAGCTGCACACCGGACGCGCCGCCGCCGACGACCACGACCCGCTTCCCGCGGAAGTGGTCCGGGCCGGGGTAGCCGACCGTGTGGAGCTGCTCGCCGCGGAACGTCTCGATGCCGGGGTAGTGCGGCACGTGGGGCTGGGTCCAGGTGCCGGTGGCGTTCACGATCGTGCGGGTCGTCCAGCTCCGCCCACCTGCGTGGACGACCAGGAGGTCGCCGACCGACTCGACGCGATCGACCCGCACCGGCCGCACCACCGGCAGCCGGTTCGCGCGCTCGTAGGCGCCGAAGTACGCCGGCACGACCACGTTCGCCCGGCCCGCCTCGTCGGCGGGGGACTCCGAGTCCGGCAGCGAGGCGATCCCGTGGACGTCCTGCATGGTCAGCGAGTCCCAGCGGTGCTGCCACGCCCCGCCCGGTGATGCGTCCGCATCGAGGACGACGTGCGCGACGCCGCGCCGGGTCAGGTGGTACGACGCCGACAGGCCGGCCTGGCCGGCGCCGATGACCACCGCGTCGAGGATCTCCACGCCGGGAGAACGCCCTCGGGGCGCGGGTTAGTCCGTGACGGAGGTCCCAGCGACGAGTGCCATCTCGACCATCTCGCCGAACGTCTGCTCGCGCTCCTGCGACGACGTCTCCTCGCCGGTGACCAGGTGGTCGGAGACCGTGCAGATCGCCAGCGCCCGGCGGCCGTGCTGCGCGGCCAGCGTGTAGAGCGCGCTGGCCTCCATCTCGACCGCGAGCACGCCGTACTCGACCATCCGGGCGGCCAGCTCGGGTCGCGCGGCGTAGAACGAGTCGCTGCTGTAGATCAGCCCGACGTGGACCCCGCTGGTCGAGCCCGTCGAGACCCCGGCGTCGTACGCCGCCCGCAGCAGTCCGAAGTCGGCGACCGGGGCATAGTCGAGGCCCTCGAACCGGATCCGGTTCATCGACGAGTCGGTGCAGGCGCCGGACGCGATCACGATGTCGCGGATCGCGACCTTCTCGCTCATCCCACCGCACGAGCCGACGCGGATGACCGACCGGACGTCGAACTGCGTGAACAGCTCGTGGACGTAGATCGCCAGGGACGGCTGGCCCATGCCCGAGCCCTGGACCGAGACCCGGTGACCGTTCCACGTGCCGGTGTAGCCGTACATGCCGCGCACCTCGTTGTAGAGCTGCGCCTCCTCGAGGAACGTCTCCGCGATCCACTTCGCGCGCAGCGGGTCGCCGGGCATCAGGACGAGCGGGGCGATCTCCCCGGGGTGGGCGCCGATGTGCGTGCTCATGGCGCCCACCCTAGAGAGTGGCGTCAGCCGGTGACGCCCACCAGCTCGTTGGGCACCTCGGGCAGCGTCAGGCTCCGCAGCACCGCGAGCCGGTCGAGATCGATCACGTGCACCTGCTTGCTCGCCGGCTCCGTGACGTACGCCGTGCCGTCCACGACCTCGAGCGTCGGCCGCGGCTGCTCCCAGTCCAGCGGCTCGCGCCACGGCGCGACGACCGGCAGCGACGCGCTCACCGTGCCGCGGCGCACGTCGACCACGTGCAGCGAGCCGTCGGTGCCGAGCACCAGCCCGTCGCCGCCGGGGGTGCGGCCGAGCGAGCGGAAGGAGTAGCTCGCGGGGAGGTCGACCAGGCGCAGCGAGGCATCGGTCGTGTCGATCACGCTCACCCGGGTCGGGCGCTCGAGCTCGGCGTCCGGGTCGACCTTGTAGTCGCCGAGGACGTACGCCGACTCCTCGTGGCCGGCCTGGTTGCCGATCCGGCCGTACGCGTCGGGCGCGGCGACCTTGGTGATCTCGGTGCCGTCGACCACGAGCACGCCGTCCTCACAGCCGACGACCGCGACCTCGCCCGCGAACGCCTCGCCGTGCACGCCCGGGCACTCGTCGCTGACCGCGAGCTGCTCGCCGTCCTCGGCGAGGACCGTGACGCCGGACCGCTCCTCGGAGGTGCCGAGCGTGTGCAGCCAGCCGCCGTCGTGGGTGCGGGCGGCGACGCCGTGGTGCGGGTCCGGCGTGGTTGCCGTCTCGGTCTCGAGCTCGTCGGGCTTGTCGAGGTCGTGGGTCTCGAAGGACGTCATGGTGCCGGTTCCGTCGTCGAAGAGCGTGGTCCAGCCGTGGTGGACGACCACGTGGCCCGGCTCCTCAGCCGCCACGGTGAGGTCGAGCAGCGCGGGGTCGTCGGCGTACGAGTGACCGTGGTCGCCGTGGTCGGCCGTCCAGGAGCCGACGTCCAGCGCGGTGAAGCCGCCGGTCCGGCTGACGAGCACGTGCCGGTCGTCACCGGCGGGGTTCACCCGCAGGAAGCCGTCAAGCGGCTCGTCGAGCAGCACCTCGCCGTCCGACGCGCGCAGCACGAGGACGCCGCCGTCGTACGTCACCGCGAGGCGCGGCTCGGGGTCGTCGACCGATCGGACGGACGGTGCCTCGGGTGTGGCGGTCGGCTGCTCGGCAGCGGGGGAGTCGTCGTTCCCGCAGGCCGACAGGGTGGCGAGCGCGAGGGCGACGAGGACGGGCAGGCGACGGGAGAGTGTGCGTGACATGAGAACGATTCTCATTATAAATGAGAATCGTTGTCAACTGGACGCCCGCTCCGGCGCGCCGCGCGGGCCGCCGCATAGCCTGCACTCGTGACGTACCAGCACGAGCGCCTGTCCGCGAACCCGCACGACCGGACCGCCCAGCACCGCGCGGACGACACCTGGCTCGCCGGGCGCTGGGCCGACCCGGAGACGCGGGTGCTGGTCGTCTCGGGCACGCGGGTGCGCCCGGCCGACGGCGCTCTCGACTGGGTCGCTCCGGCGCAGGCGCCGGACGGGTTGCGGGTGCTCCTCGGCGAGCACGACGGCCGGGCGTGGTTCGCGGTGATCGTCGACGCCGATATCTCCAAGGCCGACGGCGACTGGACGCCGCTGCGCGGGCTGCTGCCGTTCCTCGCGGACGACGCGCTCGCGGGCGCGCCGCTGGTCTTCCACGCCCTCGGTCTTGCCGAGTGGCTGTGGGTCACCCGCTTCTGCCCGCGCTGCGGCGAGCCGCTGAGGCCCCGGGCCTCCGGTCACGAGCTGGCCTGCGACAACGGGCACGTGCAGTTCCCGCGCACCGACCCGGCCGTGATCATGATCGTCACCTCGGGCGAGCCCGGCGCCGAGGACGAGCGCTGCCTGCTCGGCCGCCAGGCGGTGTGGCCCGCGGGCCGCTACTCGACGCTCGCCGGCTTCTGCGAGCCGGGTGAGACGCTCGAGGACGCCGTACGCCGCGAGGTGCTCGAGGAGTCCGGTGTCGTGGTCGGTGACGTCCAGTACTTCGGCAACCAGCCCTGGCCGCTCCCGGCCAGCCTGATGCTGGGCATGGTCGGCCGCGCGACCACCACCGAGATCGCGGTCGACGAGCACGAGCTCGAGGATGCGCGCTGGTTCACCCGTGCGGAGATGAAGGAGCTGGCCGAGGCGGGCACGCTGCTGCTCCCGCAGGGCGTCTCGATCAGCCGCTCGCTGGTCGAGCACTGGTACGGCGGACCGCTCCCCGGTCAGTGGTGACCGGGGAGCGGTTCCGGTCAGCAGCGCTTGGCGAACGCCGCGATCTCGTTCTCGAGCTGGGCGATGCGAGCGGTGGTGTTGTTGTCGTACGCCGCGCTCGGGCCGGGGGTCTGCCAGAAGCTCGGCAGGTAGACCTCGGCGTAGAGCGCGTCGGCGGTGGCCAGGCGGTCGTAGACCTTGGCCCAGTCGTAGCCGTCGGGCTGGATCATCTGCAGGCCGCGGGTGGGCACCGGCCCGTTCCAGATCTTGTCGAAGTCGTTCTCGACGGCGGCGCTGGGACTGCCCCACTCCTGCGTCTCGTCCCAGCCGTTGGCCTGGATCGCGAACTGGTCGACGCGGGCGCCCATGCGCTCGGCGATGTGGTCGGCGAGGGCGGCCGACTGGCCTCCTGACAGCGGGCCGTAGCCGGAGAGCGGGAGCTCGACGGTGAGGTTCTTGCTCGCGAACTGGGCGCCGACGTCGATGAGCTGCTCGTGCCCGGTCAGCCAGGTGCTCTGGCTGTAGCCGGGAGCGGCTCGGACCTCGGCGCCGTGGTTGAGCTCGGCCCAGTCCAGGCCGTACCAGGACAGGTGCAGCAGTCGTACGTCGTGGGCCTTGGACCAGGCGGCGAGCTTGGCGAGGTAGTCCCGGTAGGCGTCGAGGAAGACCTGGTGGTCACCCGAGGCGTTGGACCACGGGAGCGGGGCCGGGTTGCCGTTGACGAGGTACGACGCGGCGCCGGCGTCGAAGACGCGCTGCGGGGTGTGCGCGCCGGCCATGAACCGGATCGAGAGGGCCTTGCCGGAGTCGGCGGCGATGTCGGCGGCCTCGTCGAGCAGGGGGGTGGTGGTCTGGGTGCCGGTCATGTCGGCGGCGTCCCAGGGGAAGCGGACCGAGAACCCGACGACACCGGGCAGCGCGAGCGCGTCCTCGATCTTCGTCCGCAGCGTGCGCAGCTGCGACACGCTCTCGACCTGGTACAGCACCCAGGTGCCGCAGATCGCGTTGTCGGTCGAACCGCCGGGAGCCGGCTCCTCCGGGGTCGGCTCCTCGGGGGTGGGGTCCTCCGGCGGGACGGTCGGCGGGTTGGTCGGCGGGCCGCCCGGCGGGTTGGTCGGGGCGTTCGAGGCCGGCTCGCCGTTGGTGCGCAGCGTGTACGAGATGCCGCGCGGATCCACCGGGTCCATCGCCCGCACGCGGAGCCGGTAGTCGCCACCGGGGACGTCGGCGCTGACCTGGAGCGGACCCGTGCCGACGTCCCGGGTGATGAGGGCGCCCGTGTCGTCGCGCAGGCTCAGCGCGATCCGGGAGCTCGAGACGTTGTCGGCGCGGAGGGTGGCGACGAGCGTGCCGTCGGACGCGGTGACCTCGTGCCGCGTCAGCGGCCGCTCGGGGGTCAGTCGCCCAGCGATCTCGTTGGTCGAGCCGGAGGATGCCGGCACCAGTCCGGTGGCAGCGCCGGCCGGTGCCAGGGCGAGGACGGTCGCGGAGGCGACGGCAGATGCGAGGGAGACGGATCTGGACGGACGTTTGCGGCGCGCGGACAGGCTGGAAGTACTCACGGGGGACCTCGGGGGCTGGGTAGGCGGAGCGTCGAGGGCACCGCCTGGGTGTCACGATCGGCCCGGACTACGAGCGGCGATCGACGTTGAGCGCCGGTCCGGGTTCTCGTATGGCATCGGGACGATCCCCGTCGGACGGGCTGGGTGAACCCCCGAATTTTGGTATATCCATTCATCAGGCCGGGTCTCCCGTGAATGTCTATGCATGCGACCAGGCCCGCCCCCCGGTCGGTGACCGGGGAGCGGGCCTGTGGTTGTCAGATCAGCTGCAGTGCTGCTTGGAGAACGCGGCGATCTCGCTCTCGAGCTGGGCGATGCGGGCCGTGGTGTTGTGGTTGTACTGCGGCGTCGGGCCAGGCGTCTGCCAGAAGCTCGGCAGGTAGACCTCGCCGTACGTCGCGTTCACGGCCTCGGCCTGGTCGAAGACCTTGGCCCAGTCGTAGCCGTCCGGCTGGATCATCTGGACGCCGCGCACGAGCGGGCGGTTCCAGATCTTGTCGAACTGCGACTCGACCGTCATGTCCGGGGCGCCCCACTGGCGGGTCTCGTCCCAGCCGTTGGCCTGGACGATGAACTGGTCGTTGTTGGCGCCGACCGTGGTGACGATGTGCGCGGCCAGCGCGTCCGACTGACCACCCGACAGCGGGCCGTAGCCCGACAGCGGCAGCTCGACGGCGAGGTCCTTCGAGGCCAGCTTGGCGCCGACGTCGATGAGCGCCTTGTGGCCGGCCAGCCACTTGTCGTAGGTGTAGCCGCTGGCGGCCCGCACCTCGGCGCCGTGGTTGAGCTCGGCCCAGTCCAGGCCGAACCACGACAGGTGGAGCAGGCGGACGTCGTGCGCCTTCGACCAGGTGGCGAGCTTGCCGGCGTAGGCGGCGTACTCGTTGAGGAAGACCTGCACCTTGCCGGTGGTGCCGTCCCACGGCAGCGGGGACTTGTCACCGTTGACGGAGATGTAGCCCGCGCCGGCGTCGAAGACGCGCGTCGGGGTGTGCGCCCCGGCCATGAAGCGGATCGACAGGGCCTTGCCCGCCTTGCTGGTGATGTCGTACGCCTCGTCCAGCAGGGCGTTCGACGTCTGGGTGCCGGTCAGGTCAGCGGCGTCCCACGGGAAGCGGACCGAGAAGCCGACGACGCCCGGGAGCTTCAGCGCGGCCTCGATCTTCGGCCGCAGGGTGCGCAGCTGCGACACGTTCTCGACCTGGTAGAGCACCCAGGTGCCGCACGACGCCTCCGCGTTGGTGACGACCGGCTCCGGGGTCGGGGTCGGTGTGGGGGTCGGCGTCGGGGTCGGCGTCGGCGTGGGGGTCGGCGTCGGGGTCGGCGTCGGCGTGGGAGTCGGGGTCGGCGTGGGAGTCGGCGTCGGGTTGGTGATCGTGGTGCTGGCGGTCGTCTTCACCGCCAGCTGGTAGGTCATGCTCTTCTGGGTCAGCGGCCAGGCGGTGCTGACCTTGAGCTTGTAGCTGCCGGCCGGGACGCTCTGCTCGATGGCGACCGGGCTGGTGCCGTAGTCGCGGACGACGACCTTGCCGCTGCTGTCGACGAGCTCCAGCGTGGCGGTGAGGCCCGTCGAGCCCGTGAAGGTGAGCGTGGCGGCGAGCGTGCCCTTCGACGCGGTCACCGCGTGCGTGGCGCTGGTCTTGGACTTCGTCAGCGTGCCGCTGTACTTGTAGTCGGCCGCGTCGCTGGGCGACGCAGGCAGCACGAGGGCGACCACGACGGAGACGGCCAGGATCACCAGGGCCATCAGGGTCAGGCGGGGCGCGCTGGCAATGGACTTTCCACGGTGGGCGTCACGTGGATGGGGGCGTAGCGAATTCACTTCGTACCTCGGGGGGTGTAGGCAGCAGGCGTCCGAACGCCGCGCCAAAGCGGTGTCACGGTCGGCCCGGCACCCCCCGAATGTCAGCCGATGCTGTTCACGCGGTGCCAGGGCTTTCCGTATTGCGGTGTCCGTATGCCCTGCCGATCGGCCCGGCAACACCCCGTCTGATCCCCGATTTTTGGTAACTGGGTCGCCAAGACTCCCGATCGTGTGGGTTAGGTCACGCGAATGGGTACAGAAGGTGGTTCAGGTCACGTCAGCCGACGGTGAAGCTGGTCCACGCCGGCGTCGGATCGGCGATGCCGCCGACGTCGCGAGCGCGGGCGCCGACCCGGAACGAGCCGGCGTGGTCGGCGGACCACGTGGTCGACCACGTGGTCGGGCTCGCCATCCGGGTCGCGGGGGTGGCGTCCCCGTTCATCCACGTGAAGGGGCCCCACGTCTGCGTGACGTCGTTCCACCACAGACCCGTGGCGATGTCCTGGATCGCGACGTCGACCGCCCGGATGCCGCTGTCGTCGCTGGCCCGGCCGGTGATCGTCGTGGCGCCCAGGGGCACCGACTGCCCGCCCCTCGGCGTCGAGATCGTGGCGTTCGGGGCGGTGACGTCGCCCCCGGGGATCGTGAGCGTCACGGTCGTCGTCGCCGGGGTCGGGTCGACGTTCCCTCGGCTGTCCACGGCCTGCGCGGAGAACACGTAGGTGCCCGCGGAAGGCGGGGTCCAGGAGCTCGACCACGAGGTGCTGGTGGTCCCAGGAGCTACGGGGCTGCCGGGGAGCAGGATCTCCTCCGCGACCCAGCCGGTGCCGCCCCAGTACTGGCCGCTGAAGGCGTGCCGGACCGACCAGCGCACCGTCGCGATGCCCCGGTCGTCGGTCGCGGTGCCGGACAGGTCGACCCGCCCGACGGGGGCCGTGCTGCCGTCCAGCGGGGCCTCGAGGACCGTCTCGGGCGGCGCGCCGTCCGGCCTGTCGACGCGCACGTCGACCGCTCGGACGGGGGAGGAGACGGTGTTGTCGGCGTCCCGTGCCCGCGCCTCGACGTGGTAGGTCCGGCCGTACTGCGGGCCGGGGAACGTCCAGCTCCACCGGGCCGTGGTCGGGGTTCCCCACCACGGCGCGAAGCCCCAGGTCTGTGCGGACGTCCAGGTCGCCGTCGCCGGGTCCCACCACAGCCCGGTGCTCTCGTCGCGCACCGAGATCTCGACCGTCGAGAGCCCCCGGTCGTCGGTCGCCCTGCCGGACACGACCATCGGCGCGTCCGTGGTCGATCCAGGGGTCGCCGGTGACGTGATGGTCAGCGTCGGCCGGCCGAAGAGGTAGGCCGGCTTCGCGACCGCCGGGTCGAAGACCGAGATGCGGTCGTTGCTGGAGTCGGCGACGTACAGGCGCCCGGTCGAGTCGTGGGAGATCCCGGAGGGGTTCCGCAGCTGGTACGGCCCGGAGCCGGCGCCGCCCCACTTGCCGAGGAACGTGCCGGTGGTCGTGAAGGCCTGCACGCGCGACTGCGCCTCGTCGGTCGCGTAGACGACGCCGTTGACGACCGTGACGCCCCAGAGGCCGGTGAACTTGCCGTTGGCCGTGCCCTTGCCGCCGAAGCTGCGCAGGGCGGTGCCGCCCGTCGGCCCGTAGACGTAGATCTTCTGCTGGCCGGCGTTGGCGTCGGCGACGAAGACCTGGCCGGTCGCCGGGTCGACCGCGACCGACTTCGAGTTGCGGCCCGTGATCGTGCCCACCTGGGTACCGGTGGCGGCGTCCAGGATCTTCACCTGGACGGTGTTGCCCGTGTACGTCGAGCCCACGTCGGTCACGTAGGCGTAGCCGTTGCCGAACGCGATCGCGAAGGGCTTCTCGAACATGCCGGGGACGCTGTTGCGGCGGTTGTCCTCGTTTCCGACCTGGAACAGGAAGTTGGCCTGGTCGTCGTAGACGTAGATGGTCCCGCCGGCGTTGTTGGCGACCCAAACCCGGCGGTTGACGGGGTCGAAGCCGATGCCGCGCGGGTACTTCACGCCGTACGGCGGGGTGTTGCCGCGCCCGCCCCAGCAGCCTTCGTGGGCGCCGTCGGCGGCGTACCGGCAGAAGCGCTGGTTCCACGAGTCGGCGACCCAGACGTCCCCGGTGGCGGGGTCGACCGCGACGTCACGGGGCTGGCCGAGCTGGCCGGCCGGTCGCTCGGGGAGGGGCGAGGGCTGGATGTCGAGCGAGGCGCCGGTGGCGGGGTCGAACTCCTGGACCCGGTAGTTGCCGTACTCCGTCGTCCACAGCGTGCCGTCCGGCCCCATCGCCAGCTGGCGCGGTGCGATGAGCTGCCCGGGAGCCGTGCCCTCGCCACCGAAGTGGAACAGGGGGGTGCCGTCGAGCCCGAACACCTCGACCTGGTTCTGGAGGGCGTCGACGACGTAGAGGCGGCCGTGCTCGTCGTCGACCAGGACACTGCGCAGGTCGCCCGACAGCCCGCCGACGACGCTGACGTCGCCCGACAGCCCGATCGTGCGCACCAGGTGCCCGTCGGGATCGAGCACCAGGACCCGACGGTTGATCGAGTCCGAGACGTAGATCCGCCCGTCCTGCCCGACGTCGATGCCGTAGAACTGGCCCGGCTGCTGGTTGGGGAACGTCAGGTCCCACGCCGCGACCTGGGATCCGCCGCCGGGGGCCAGCTTGATCAGCCGGGACGGGTTCGCGGCGGTGTTCCAGAGGTGGCTGTCGAGGATGTAGATGTAGCCCTGGTCGTCGATGCTCAGCCAGGCGGTGTAGGTCTGGGCGTCGGACCCGGGGTCGACGACGACGTCCGGGAGCCGGTTGCCGGCGGCGTCGTAGTGGGCGAGCGTGTCCGGCTTCGGCTTGCCGACGTACACGTCACCGTTGCGCGGGTCGACGGCGACGGAGGCCAGGACGGACTCGGGGTCGCCGGTGGCGGCGCTGGGCTGAGGCAGCGTGCGCGCGTAGGTCCAGTCGGCGTCGTACTCGCGGACCTGGTAGTTGAAGTAGTCCGTGACCACCCAGGAGTCGGCGACCGGGTTCCAGGCCATGCCCCAGGGGAAGAGGCTGGCCCGTCCGGTGCCACCGATGCTGCGCACGTGGGACGGCGTGACCCAGGCGTCGGCGGCCGACGCCGGAGTTGCCACCACGACGGGTACGCCGACGATCAGGAGCGCCGCCGCCCCGAGGCAGGCGCAGAGTCTGTCCCACACCTTGCCGAGCGTGCCCGGTCAGCGGGCGGGGCGCCTCGCCAAATGGGGGTACGTCAGCCGGCGAGCGCGGCGAGCTTCTGCTTCACCTGCGCGAGCGACGGGTTCGTCTGCGCGGTGCCGTCGGAGTAGACCAGCGTCGGCACCGTCTGGTTCCCGTTGTTGACCGACTCGACCAGCTGGGCGGCGTCGGGCTGCTGCTCGATGTCGACGATGTCGAACGTGATGCCCTCGCGGTCGAGCTGGCCCTTGAGGCGGTGGCAGTAGCCACACCACGGGGTCGAGTACATCGTGAAGGAACCGTGCATCGGGACTGTCGCCTCCGGCGTCTAGGGTTTGGAAGGTCTCGCTGACACAACCATCGCCCACGAGGAGTTGTTCCCCCGAATGCCCGTCGCCCACCCCCTGCTCGATGCGCTCGATCCCGAGCAGCGGCGGGTCGCCGAGGCGCTCCGCGGGCCGGTCCGCGTGCTCGCCGGAGCCGGCACCGGCAAGACCCGGGCGATCACGCACCGGATCGCGTACGGCGTCGCCACCGGGACCTACGCGCCGACCGAGGTCCTCGCGGTCACGTTCACGACCCGCGCCGCGGGGGAGATGCGCGGGCGGCTGCGCGCCCTGGGCGCCGGCCCGGTCCAGGCCCGCACGTTCCACTCCGCGGCGTTGCGCCAGCTGCGCTACTTCTGGCCGCAGGCGCAGGGCACGGAGCTGCCTACGCTGATCGAGTCCAAGATCGGCCTGCTCGCCACCGCCGCCCGCCGGCAGCGGCTCTCCGCCGACCAGGCGCTGCTGCGCGATCTCGCCTCCGAGGTCGAGTGGGCCAAGGTCAGCAACGTCCACCCCGACGACTACCCGCGCGTCGCCGCCCAGCGCGGCCGCAGCGTGACCGGGCAGGACCACGAGACCGTCGGCCGGGTGTTCAGCAGCTACGAGGACGTCAAGCGCGGCCAGGGCCGGATGGACATGGAGGACGTCCTGCTCCTGACCGCCGGCATGCTCGCCGACGACGAGCGGATCGCGGCCCAGGTCCGCCGTCAGTACAAGTGGTTCGTCGTCGACGAGTTCCAGGACGTCTCGCCCCTGCAGTCCGCGCTGCTCGACCTCTGGCTCGGCGGCCGCGACGAGCTCTGCGTCGTCGGCGACCCGGCGCAGACCATCTACTCCTTCGCCGGCGCCAACGCCGACTACCTGCGCGACTTCCCGCGCAAGTACGCCAATACCACCTCGGTCGAGCTGGTCCGCAACTACCGCTCCACGCCCGAGGTGGTCGACGCCGCGAACACCCTGCTCGCCGGGTCGCCCAGCCAGGGCGTGGAGCTGCGTGCCCAGCGTCCGTCCGGCCCCACCGTCAGCTACACCCCGCGACCCGACGAGGTCGCCGAGGCGGAGTCGGTGGCCGCGGCGATCCTGCGGCTGCGCGACGCCGGCCGCAGCCTCGGCCAGGTGGCGGTGCTGTTCCGCATCAACGCCCAGTCGGAGTCGTTCGAGGAGGCGCTCTCCGCCCGCGGCATCCCGTACGTCGTCCGCGGCGCCGCCCGGTTCTTCGACCGGCCCGAGGTCCGCGAGGCGGTCACCCGGCTGCGCGGCGCAGCCCGCTCGGGCGAGGCCGGCGACGACGCGGCGAGCATCCCCGGTGCGGTGGCGGCGATCCTCGCCGGCATGGGCTGGACCGTCGAGGCGCCGACCACGCGCGGCCAGACCCGCGACCGCTGGGAGTCCTGGCAGGCGCTGGTCGACCAGGCCATCGAGTTCGCCGGCCACGAGGGCGCCACCCTGAACGGCTTCGTCGACGACCTCGACCGCCGCGCCTCCGAGCAGCACGCCCCGGTCGCCGACGGCGTCACGCTCGCGACGTTCCACGCCGCGAAGGGCCTCGAGTGGGACTCCGTCTTCCTGTGCGGCCTGCAGGACGGCACGCTCCCGATCACGTACGCCGACACCCCGGCCGCGGTCGAGGAGGAGCGCCGGCTGCTGTACGTCGGGATGACCCGGGCCCGCCTCGACCTGTCGCTGTCCTGGGCGCTGGCGCGCAACCCGGGCGGGCGGGCCGGCCGCAAGCCGTCGCGGTTCCTCGACCCGCTGCTGCCCCAGGAGGTCCTGGCGGCACGGGAGCAACCACGCAGCCGCAAGGTCGCCAGTTGCCGTGAGTGCGGCCGGCCGCTGTCGACCGGCGCGGAGAAGAAGCGGGGCCGCTGCTCGGACTGCCCCGCGTCGTACGACGAGGAGCTGTTCGAGCGATTGCGCGACTGGCGCAAGGACCGCGCGGGGGAGGAGAGCGTGCCGGCGTTCGTGATCTTCACCGACGCGACGCTGCAGCTGATCGCCGAGCACAAGCCGCGCACACCGGAGGCCCTGCTTCGCATCAGTGGTATAGGCCGGTCCAAGCTCGAGAAGTACGGCGAGGACGTGCTGACGGTCGTCGGCTGAGCACGTCCTGAGAAAAAATCAAGAAATACCCACTAAATCGTTTGCCCATTACATGGGTCGCACGATAGTTTTCCCTGGCAACAGAAACAGCGCACCACGATCTTGGCAGGATCGGCGCACTACGACTGAAGGAGGTGGCACCACATGAACAGCACCAAGACCTGGATGACGGCTCAGACCCCGTCGGCCTTTGGCATGCCCATTTCCGGTGGCCACGCCTTCGGTGCGTCGGCCATTGAGGGTTGCTCCGCTGTCGCCACGACGCTCGTCGTGCGCGATCGCGCCGCGGCAGCCACGAATGGCGCCGTCAAGACGGACCGAGTCTTTGCTCAGTCCTACGTCCCGGGGACCAGTGCCTGGAGTCCACCGATCTGTTGAGAACCAACAGCTCGGCAGCCTCCAGGCCGCGGAACCCGAAAACCGGGATCCGCGGCCTTCTTGTTTCTCAAGGCACGGATCTTCAGCCAGAACTCGCATCATCCACCGCGATCAGGTCAGAAGAGGAGGTGAAACATGACCATCAGCGAGCTCGTTCGCACCGATGGCACCGAGGTCAGCCTGGGTCAGCTGCACGACCAGGCCAACCAGGTGGACGACGACCTGCTGCCCTGCCGGGCCAACAACCCGGAGCTGTGGTTCGCAGAGTCCCCGAGCGACGTGGAGAGCGCCAAGGCCCTGTGCCTGGACTGTCCGGTCCAGGCCCTGTGCCTCGACGGTGCCCTCGAACGCCGTGAGCCCTGGGGAGTCTGGGGAGGCCAGCTCTTCCTCCAGGGCGTGGTGATCCCGCGCAAGCGTCCGCGGGGCCGCCCCCGCAAGAACCAGGCAGCCGCCTGATTCCAGCACCACCGACCAACCTCTTCGACAACGACGTCAGGAACCGAGATGAACCTCAACCACCAGTACCTCGCTCGCGCGGAGCAGACCGCTCGCCTGCGCGAGGCCGAGCAGTGCCGACCGGGTCGCCGGCTGGCCGGTGCCATGCGCACCAGCCGCAACGCCGAACGTCTCGCTCAGCAGGCCCGCCTCGCTCTCGCTCGCACCTTCTGAGCGCAGCACCGAACAACGAAAGCCACTCATGAACACCATCGTGACCACGAACCCGAACGGAATGAACGACATGAACTTGATGCATGAAGATCTGGCCCGCGCGCAAATGTCCATGCGCCTGGGAGAGGCGCAGGAGCTCCAGCTGGGTCGCCGGCTGGCCACCGCTCGTCGACTCAGCCGCAAGGCCGAGCAGGCGGCACAGCAGGCGCGTCTCGCTCTGGCCCGCGCGCTCTGATCGAACACCGGTACTCACCTGATCGCGGGTGACTGAACCCGAGAGCCGGGTGCCACGACCAACGGTCGCGGCACCCGGCTCTCGGCGTTTCCACGCTCTACCCTGGAGGGGTGGGCATGATCTGCGACTTCTGCGGCCGGCAGGAATCCGACGACGCCAAGACCCTGACCTGGACCACCTCGGTGGAGAACGGGCGGAAGCGGGCCTACTGCGACGACTGCTCGCGCGCGAACCTGCGGGCGATGGAGGGCAAGCTCGACTCCGAGTTCTGGTGACCTAGACCGCGACCCCGTCGGCCCACGAGCAGCCGCAGTGGGGGTGCCGCAGCCACGCGTGGGTACGCGGCGCCAGGTCCGCACCGACCGCGACCGTCGCGGACCACGTCGACGGCCGGCCGCCCTCGGCATGGGTGAGCACGTCGCGCACCGCCCAGGCCGCGACCAGCGCGGTCAGCCCCGGGTCGTGCGACTCGACCGCCAGGCCACCGACCTGCTCGACGACCACGGCCCGGCGCGGGTCGTGCTGGCCGAGGTGGGCATCGACGCAGCGCAGGCAGGCGGTCCACCCGGGCACCACGAACGGCCCGATCGTGAACCCGTACGCCGATGCTGCCACCACGAGGTGCGCCCGGCCGTCGCGCACGTGGGCGTCCACGTCGGCGCGGACGGGCTCGCCGTCGGCCAGCGCCAGCGCCACCTCGGCGTCCTCGGCGGGCACCAGGTCGCAGCCGGCGGCGCGCAGGATCCTCGCCGCCTCGGTGGCCACCGCGCTGCCGCCCTCGACCGCGACCCGGGCCGCCCCGCGGGGAGCGGGACTCTCCACCAGCAGGCCGGCCCGGCCGAGATCGGCCAGCGCACGGTGCGCCTGCGGTGAGTCCGGGACCGGCGGCCGCCCGGAGACCAGGTCGTCGAGGAGGCGGCGTACGTCCGGCCGGTCGGGGAGGACCAGGCGCCACGGCGGGTCGACGCCGACCTGGAGGTGGTCGTCGTCGCGGCGCACGACGTGCAGGCCGGGTCGCAGTCGGGGATGGCTCATGAGAGCCGTCTACCCGGTGAGTCGGGGACCGATCAGCCTGTCCACAGATGGGTTTCGAGATGTCTCGACCTCAGGGGCTGAGGCTCGTCCCTCGCAGGCTCGGTCAGAGCTGCCCATGACAAACGGCGCCCACCCGGTCCGTCGGACCGGATGAGCGCCGTTGTACTAGCTCAGTTCGGCGATACGCGGATGTGCGTCAGGCCTTGCCGAGGATGCGGTTGAGGTTCGTGCCGCAGACGGGGCAGACGGCCTTGGCCATCCGGGTGCCCTTGTCGTTGACCTTGACCTCGCCCTCCGCCTCGCGCTTCTCCTTGCACTTCACGCAGTAGAACTCGCCGCTCCAGGTCTCCGCCATGACGGCCTCCTTGCCTAATCATTTTCATCGGTCGTCGCGACGGGGAAAAGGGGAAGACCCGTCGGAGTACGACGGCGGGTGCCGTCGAACCGCCTCGACCCTACGACACGCACGCCTGAGCGTGCGTCAGGCGCACCGTGAGCGGTGAATCGGGTCACGGCGCGCCGGATCGGCGTTCAGTACCTTGACCCCATGACTACCCGGTCCCACCTGCGTCTCGAGCGCCCCTCCGAGGGCGTCGCGCTGCTGACGCTCGACAACCCTGACCAGCGCAACGCGATGTCCGACGAGATGACCTCCTCGTGGGTCGCGGCGATCGACGAGCTGGCCGCGGACCGCTCGGTGCGAGCCGTGGTCGTCACCGGTGCGGGCTCCGCGTTCTGCTCGGGCGGCAACACGTCGTGGATCGCCAGCGAGCCGGACGCGTCGGTCGACCACCTGCGCACGCGGATGATCGCGTTCTACCGCGCGTGGCTGTCGATCCGCCGGCTCGAGGTGCCGACGATCGCCGCCGTCAACGGTGCCGCGATCGGCGCGGGTCTGTGCCTCGCACTCGCGTGCGACCTGCGGTACGCCGCCTCCGGCGCCAAGCTGGGCGTGCCGTTCGTGAAGCTCGGCATGCACCCGGGCATGGCCGCGACCCACCTGCTGCCGAACGTGGTCGGGCCCGCGCACGCGCGCGACCTGCTGCTGACCGGCCGCGTGGTCGACGCCGACGAGGCGCTGCGGCTCGGCCTGGTCTCGCAGGTGCACGCCCGCGAGACGTTCCTCGACGACGTGCTCGCGACCGCGGCCGGCATCGCCGCGACCGCGCCGATCCCCAGCAAGCTCACCAAGCTCGCGCTGATGGACGGCGGGCACGAGGACTTCGAGGCCGCGATCCAGTGGGAGGCGATGGCGCAACCGATCACCCTCGCGACCGCTGACCTGCAGGAGGGCATCCGGGCCGCGCAGGAGAAGCGGGCGGCGGTCTTCACGGGGCGCTGAGAACCCGGCTGATGATCGCGTGCACCCGTGCCCGGGTGCTGTCGTCGTCACGCCAGTGCAGCCGCCGTCCCAGGTCGGTGACCGTGGAGATCGCGGCCAGCGCCAGGAACCGCGCCTCGGGCAGCCCGAGGTCGGGCCGCGCCCCGCGCAGCAGCGTCACCCACAGCGCTACGTGCTCGCGCTGCAGCGCGCGCAGCCGGGCCTGGTCGGCAGCAGGGAGCGTCGTGACGTTGGCGTAGTAGACCGACATCTGCTCCTTGTGGGAGAACGAGTGGGCGACGTACGCCCGCGCGAGCCGGTCGAGCGCGATCGCCGGCTTCGCGCCGCGGATGCCGGCCGCCTCGACCGCGGTGTTCAGGTCCTGGGAGGCGACCAGGCACGCCTCCAGCAGCACCTCGGCCTTGCTGCGGAAGTGCCGGTAGAAGCCCGAGGTCGTCAGGCCGGCCTCGGCGGCGATCGCCTCGATCGTGACCTCGGCGAAGCCCTCCGCGTAGAACTGGTGGACCGCCGAGTCCAGCACGGCGGTACGCCGGGGGACGCGCCCCGGTGACGCGACGGGTGCCGGAGCGGCCGCGCCGGGGGACGCGGGCGGCAGCTCGGTGCCCACCACCCGGGTGGCGGCGTCCGCGACCAGCCGCGTGAGGCGCGTGATCGGGAGCGAGGTCCGGTGCGCGGTGATGCTGGCGACGACGCTCAGCGCTCCGGAGCTCAGCAGGTCGATGTCCGCGGACGGGTCGTCAGGGCACACGGTGCGCACGTCGGCCGCGACCCGCGCGATCATCTCCTCGAACTGGAGGCGCACCTCCTCGCGGTCGCCCGGCTCGAGGTAGCGGCCCTCCCAGCGGTAGATGCCGCCGGCGCTGCGCTGCCTCGCGGTGACGCGGGTGAGGGTGGCGAAGACGTCGTGCAGGTGGGCCATCGCGACCTCGGGATCCGCGAGGTCGGCGCCCAGGGGAGCGGTCGCCCACTCCTCGAGGAGCGTGCCGCTGAGCGAGGTCGCGCAGGTCGCGAACATCGCGTACTTGCTGGGGAAGTGGCGGTACAGCGCCGGGCCCGAGACCCCCACGGCGGCGGCGATGTCCTCCATGCCGACGTTGTGGTACCCGCGCGCAGCGAAGGCGTCGCCGGCGGCAGCCAGGATCAGCTGCTTGCGGTTGCGCGGCCGCACGGCGACGCGTTGCGCACCTGCCACGGGGCCAGCCTCTCCCAGTCTCGAACGTGTGGATGGGCGTTAACTTATCTGTGAATCTCGATTAACAAAATCCTTGCAAATCCGTTCGCGACCCGGGCATGCTGTGCCGCACGTCACGTCGGCAGGCCGGCGGGAACCGGGAGAGGGAGCGCATGGAGCTGACCGAGAAGCAGCGGGCCAACCTGGCCCTGATCTGCGACACGTTCGCCCCGGGGGACGGCGACCGGATCCCGTCCGCGAGCGCCCTCGGTGCCGTCGCGGTCGTGGAGGGTCTGGCCGCCCACAACCCCCGCGCCGCGGAGTTCGAGCAGCTCGCCCGGCTCCTCTCGGCCTGGGACTCGCGGACGCTCGGCCTGCTGCTCGGCTTCGGCCCGCGCCGCTTCTCGCGGCTCGACCAGGACCAGCGCGAGGCGGCGCTGATCGGGCTCTCGGACTCCCGGATCTCCCAGAAGCGGGCGCTGTTCCAGGCGCTCAAGGGCGCCGCGACCCTGGCGTACTACATGACGCCTGGACCCACGGCCCGCTCCCCGCTGTGGGACGCCATCGGCTACCCGGGACCCCTCGGCCCGCTCGCGACCGCGCCCGCACCGGCGCTCCAGCCGGTCACGCCGAGCGGTCCGCTCGAGCTCGACTGCGACGTGGTCGTCGTCGGCTCCGGGGCCGGCGGCGGTACGGCGGCCGCGGTGCTCGCCGCGGCCGGCCACGCGGTCGTCGTGCTCGAGAAGGGCCTCTACTACGACGACCGCGACTTCGACGGCGGCGAGCTCAGCGGCATGTCCCGGCTCTACGCCCCCGGTCCGTCGGCCACGGTCGAGGGCCAGCTCAGCCTGCTCACCGCCCAGTGCCTCGGCGGCGGCACGGTCGTGAACTACTCGACCTGCTTCCGCACGCCCGACGACGTGCGGTCGGAGTGGGCGGGCCTCGGAGTGCCGCAGTTCGCGACCGAGGAGTTCGACCGCTCGCTCGACGCGGTGTGGGACCGGCTGCGCGTCAACGGCGACCACAGCCAGATCTCCTCGCGCGACAGGATCATGGAGGCCGGGCTCGAGAAGCTCGGCTGGCACGTCGACTCGCTCGACCGCAACGTGGTCGGCTGCGACACCGGTGCCGAGTGCGGCCGGTGCGGACTGGGCTGCCGGATCGGCGCGAAGCAGTCGGTCACCAAGACCTGGCTCGAGGACGCCGAGCGCAGCGGCGCGCGGCTGGTCACCGGTGTCGACGTACGCACGATCACGCGCAGCGGCGGGACGGCAGACGGCGTCGAGGGCCGGACGGCGGACGGGCACCCGGTCCGCGTGCGAGCCCGAGCCGTGGTGGTCGCCGGCGGCAGCATCCAGACCCCGGCCCTGCTACGCCGCTCCGGGCTCGGCAACGCCAACATCGGCAAGCACCTGCGCCTGCACCCGGCCACGGCCGTGTGGGCGGACTTCGACGAGCAGGTCGTCCCGTGGGAGGGGGCGATGCAGAGCCGGTACTCGCGCGAGCACGCCGACCTCGACGGCTCCGGGTACGGCGTCGTCTACGAGACCGCGGCCGCGAACCCGGCCCTGGCCGTCGCGTTCATGTCCTGGCGCGGCGCGGCCACGCATCGCGAGCGGATGCTGCGGCTGGCCAACCTCAGCAGCGTCGGCGTGATCACGCGCGACCAGGACTCGGGGGAGGTGCGGGTCGGCAAGGACGGCGAGCCGGTCGTCAGCTACCGCCTGTCGGACCGCGACGAGCGGCGGTTGCGGGCCGGCGTCGCCGGCGCCGCCCGGATCCTCGAGGCCGCCGGCGCGCGCAGCCTGTTCTCCGGCCACCAGGCCGGCGTCACCTGGACCCGCGACCGGGACGGCGGTGTCGAGGGGTTCATCGAGCGCTGCGACCGCGCCGGGTACGGCCCGGGCCGGTGCGCGATGGCGGCCCTGCACCTCATGGGCTCGGCGCGGATGGGCGGCGACGCCGCGACCAGCGCGACCGACCCCGACGGCGTCACGTGGGACGACCCGAACGTGGTCGTCGCCGACGCCTCCAGCTTCCCGACCGCCTCGGGCGTGAACCCGATGGTCTCCATCGAGGCGATCGCCCACATGAACGCGTCGCGCCTCGCCGCGCGGCTCTGATCCACCCACCACTGCGCTCGGGCGCCCATCGAAGAGAGGTATCCATGCGAACCAGGCACTCCCTGTGGCGCTCCGTCGTCGTGTCGTCGGCGGTGGCGCTCGCCCTCGCCGGCTGTGCGTCGGACAGCGGCGGCGGCAGCGGCAGCGACGACGAGACCGACGCGGCGGCTCCGTCGACGACGGCGGCCGCCGAGCTGACCGGTACGCCGGTCAAGGTCGGCTTCCTCAACCCCTCGGGCGGCCCCGTCCCGCAGCCCGGCGCCGACACCGGCGCCACCGCCGCGGTCGACTACGTCAACGGACAGGGCGGCATCGGCGGCCGTCCGCTGGAGCTCGTCTCCTGCGACACCGACACGACGCCGGAGTCGGCCACCTCGTGCGCGAACACGTTCGTCGAGGAGGGTGTCGTCGCGGTGATGGACGGCTTCAACCTCTCGTCGAGCGCCACCCTGCCGGTGCTGAGCTCGGCGAAGATCCCGCTGGTCGGCATGATCCCGTTCGACTCCGTGACCGGCTCGGCGGCCGAGGACCGCGTGTACTTCGCGGCCCCGCAGGCGTCGTTCCTCGTCGGCGCCATGCAGGCCTTCAAACAGGCCGGCAAGGACTCGGTCGTGCTGGCGCTGGTCGACACCCCGTCGTCGCACCAGACCATCGACACCCTGCTGCCCGCGCTCGCCGGCGCCCTCGAGATGGACGCGTCCGGTGTCTACTTCTCGCCGACCAACCCGAACTTCACCGCGCTCGCGGCGACGATCGCCAAGGACGACCCCGACGTCGGCGGCCTGATGGCCTCGCCGAACGAGGCGGCCTGCACCGCGCTGGTCCAGGCGCTGCGCCAGCAGCAGTACGACGGCACGATCTTCACCGCGGCCTGCACCGACTACATCGAGGCGGCCCCCGCGGACGCGGCCGGCGGCGCGCTCTACTCGTCGACCTGGCTCCCGGACGCGATGGACTACGCGCCGGACGACGTCAAGGCCGACCTCGAGATCGCCCAGCAGGCGATCGAGGGTGTCGACGGCGGCACCGGCGGCTTCTACGCGTACGCCGAGTTCGCCCAGTTCGTGACGTTCGCGAACGCGCTCGAGGGTGTCGAGGGTGACCTCACCGGCGCGACCGTGCTGTCGACGCTCAAGGGGCTCGAGAGCTTCCCGAGCTTCCTCGGCCCGGACATCACGTGCGGCAGCAAGACGTCGCCCAACTGCACGACGGAGATGCTGCTCTTCGACGTCCAGGAGGACGGCACCATCAAGCCCGCGGGTGACGGCTTCCTGACGCCGGTGCCCGAGATCCTGGCCCAGATCCCCGGCGCGACCTGACGTGGATCAGCTGGTCCTGTTCGTCAGTCTCGGCTTCACGGTGGGAGCCGTGTATGCCGTGATCGGCTCGTCCCTGGTCGCGATCCACAGTGCGACCGGCGTCCTCAACTTCGCGCAGGGCTCGGTCGCCCTGTGGGGAGTCTGGGTCGCCGCCGAGCTCGGCACGACCGGCACCCTGGTCCTGCCCGTCGGTGAGCTCCAGCTCACCGACGGGCCGGCCACGATCCCGGTCACGGTGGCTCTCGGCGTCATCAGCTCGACCGTGCTCGCGCTGCTCCTGCACCTGCTGGTGCTCCGGCCGTTGCGGGCAGCGCCCGCACTGTCCCAGGTGGCCGCGTCCGTCGGCGTGATGCTGCTGGTCGCGAGCCTCGTGCCGCTGCGCTTCGACGTCACCACCACGGTGGCCCGCCCGATCCTGGCCGACTCGTCGGTGACGATCCTCGGTGCCGAGGTCGCGGTGGCGAACCTGGTGATGCTCGGCCTCGCGGTCGGCGTCGCGCTGCTGCTGGCCGGCTACCTGCGCTTCACCCGCTGGGGTACGGCGACCCGGGCCAGCGCCGAGGACGAGGTCGCCGTGCTGCTCACCGGCTACTCGCCGGACCGGCTGGCCGCCGTCGTCTGGCTGGTCACCGGAGCGGCGACCGGCCTGATCGCCGTCGTGGGGTCGCCCTCCATCGGGCTCGACCCGTTGGCGTACACGTTCTACGTCCTGCCCGGCCTGGCCGCGGCGCTGGTCGCCCGGCTGCGGTCCGTGCTCGTCGCGTGCGCCGCCGGCCTGGCGATCGGCTCGTTCCAGTCCGTGCTCCTGCTGCTGAGCACGTACGACTTCTGGCCGGTGTGGGCGCAGGCCGGCTTCGGAGACACGGTGCCGTTCCTGGTCGTCGTGGTCGCGCTGTTCGTCAACGGCAAGAGCCTGCCCGAGCGCGGCGGTGTCGTGAGCGGCCGGATGCCCGCGGTGCACCCACCCACGATGCGCGCCCTCCCGGCCCTCCTGACCCTGGCCGGCGTACTCGCCGCGATCCTGCTGACCGAGGGCAGCTGGCGCTTCGGCGTCGTCACCTCGGTGATCATGGCGCTGATCGCGCTCTCGCTGGTGGTGCTGACCGGCTACCTCGGCCAGATCTCGCTGGCCGCGATGGCGTTCGCCGGCACCGGCGGCTTCCTCCTCTCGCGCGTGACGACGGAGTGGGGGATCCCGTTCCCGCTCTCGCTCCTGGTGCCGGCGCTGGGCGCGACGGTCCTCGGCGTCGTGGTCGGCATCCCCGCGCTGCGGATCCGCGGCGCCCACCTCGCGGTGGTGACGCTCGCCGGCGCGCTCGCGATCCAGAACTTCGTGTTCGGCAACCCCGCGCTCACGCCGTACGAAGGGAACCTCATCGCGGACCCGACGCTCGGCGGTCTCGACCTCGGCGTGCGCGAGGGCACGAACCTCACGACGATCCGGTTCGCGTTCATGGTGGTCGTCGTGGTCGGCGCGTTGACCTGGCTGACCGCGCGGCTGTTGAGCGGCCGCACCGGCCGCGCGTTCCTCGCCGTACGCTCCAACGAGCGCGCCGCCGCGGCGGCCGGCATCAACGTCGCCGCGACCAAGCTGCTCGGCTTCGGCATCTCCGCGTTCCTGGCCGGAGTCGGCGGCTGCCTGATCGGCTACAGCCGCGGCCAGCTCTCGGTCGAGTCGTTCAGCATCCTCGTCGGGCTGGCGCTGCTCTGCACGGTGTACGTCGCCGGCATCACCAGCCTCACCGGCGCGCTGCTGGCCGGGCTGCTGGCCCCGCTCGGCGTCGCCGAGACGTTCCTCGAGTCGAGCCTGGGGCTGGGGGAGTACTACAACCTCATCGCCGCGCTCGCCCTCGTCGTCACCGCGGTCCTCAACCCGGTCGGCATCACCGGCAGCGTCCGCGCCGCGATCACCCACGCCCGCAGCAGGAGGCAGCAGCATGTCCTCGCAGCCTGAACCCGTCCTCCGCACCCGCGGCCTCACGGTCCGCTACGGCGGGGTCACCGCCAACGACGCGGTCGACCTCGAGGTCCACCGCGGCCAGGTGGTCGGGCTGATCGGACCCAACGGCGCCGGCAAGACGACGTACGTCGACGCCGTCACCGGGTTCGCCCGCTCCACCGGTGAGGTCTGGCTCGCCGGCCGGCGCATCGACCGGCTGCCCGCGCACCGGCGCCGCCGGGCCGGACTGGCCCGCACCTGGCAGGCCGGCGAGCTCTTCGACGACCTCAGCGTCGCGGAGAACCTCGCGGTGGTCGCCCAGGGAGGTGGGCTGCGCGGCCTGGCCGCGGACGTGTTCCGGCGCCGGGCCGACCGGTCGCCGCGGGATCCGGTGCTCGACGACCTCGAGCTGACCGACGAGGCCGCCCGCCGCCCGGACGCGCTCAGCCTGGGCCGGCAGAAGCTCGTCGGTGTCGCCCGCGCCCTCGCCGGCGAGAGCCACGTGCTGCTGCTCGACGAGCCCGCCGCCGGGCTCGACACCCACGAGAGCCTGGCGTTCGGCGAGGAGGTCCGGCGGATGGCCGGCCGCGGCTCGGGGGTCCTGCTCATCGACCACGACATGAACCTCGTGCTCGGCACGTGCGACCTCATCTACGTGCTGGACTTCGGCCAGGTCATCGCCTGCGGCACCCCGGACGAGGTGCGCCACGACCCGGCGGTCGTGGCGGCCTACCTCGGCGCGGAGGTGGCACCGTGACCGTGCTGGAGATGCGCGGCGTGACCGCCGGCTACGGATCCGCGGCGGCGGTCCGAGACCTCGACCTCACCGTCGCCGCGGGCGAGGTGGTCGCGCTGCTCGGCCCCAACGGTGCGGGCAAGACCACCACCCTCAAGACCGCGATCGGCCTGATCCGGCCGCGCGCCGGCGAGGTGCGCGCGCTCGGGCGCGTCGTCGACCGCCGCGTCGAC
Source organism: Nocardioides sp. SR21 (assembly GCF_022761125.1). Classification (GTDB taxonomy): domain Bacteria; phylum Actinomycetota; class Actinomycetes; order Propionibacteriales; family Nocardioidaceae; genus Nocardioides. The sequence goes on from NZ_JAKWJR010000004.1 coordinate 260,494, forward strand.
CGGACCACGCGCCACGGCGTCGTCCTCGTGCCGGACACGCGAGCGATCTTCTCCGGGCTCTCGGTGCGCGACAACCTGCGGCTCGCCGCACGCCGCGGTGGTCCGCGGTGGGACTCCGCGCTGGAGCGCCTGCCCCGACTGGCACCGCTGGTCGACCGGCGGGTCGGGCTGCTGTCGGGCGGCGAGCAGCAGATGCTCGCGCTCGCGAAGGCCCTGCTCTGCCGGCCGAAGGTGCTGCTCGTCGACGAGCTGAGCCTCGGGCTCGCCCCGGTCGCGGTCAAGGAGCTGCTGCCGGTCGTCCGTGGCCTGGCCGACGACCTCGGCGTCGGCGTGCTCCTCGTCGAGCAGCACGTCGACCTGGCCCTCGGGGTCTCCGACCGCGGCGTGGTGCTGCACCACGGGCGCACCGCGCTGGAGGCGTCCGCCGCCGAGCTGCTCGCCGACCGCGACGCCGTGCACCGCGCCTACTTCGGCGCCGACGAGAGGAACGACTGATGGACTTCGACCTGCCCGACACCGCACTCGCGGTGCGTGAGGGGGTCGCCGCCGTCGCAGCGAAGTACGACCACGCGTACTGGTCGCGCTGCGAGGACGAGCACCGGTTCCCCGCGGAGGCCTGGCGCGACCTGGCCGACGGCGGCTGGGTCGGGCTCTGCGTCCCGGAGGAGTACAGCGGCGGGGGAGCCGGCATGCTCGAGCTGGCCGTCGCGTGCGAGACCCTTGCCGCGTCCGGCGGCACCGCGGGCACGTTCCTCTACATCCTCACGCCCGGATTCGGCGCGATGACCCTGGCCCGGCACGGCACCGAGGAGCAGCGGCGCCGGATCCTTCCGGGCGTCGCGACCGGCGAGACCCAGTTCTGCATGGCGCTCACGGAGCCGGACGCCGGCTCCAACGCGATCGAGATCGCCACGACCGCGCGCGTCGACGGCGACGAGCTGGTGCTGCGCGGTCAGAAGGTCTGGATCTCCGGTGTCGAGAACGCCGCGTGGATGCTCGTGATCGCCCGGTCCACGCAGGCGGCCGAGGCCAAGGAGCGGCTCGGCTCGCGGACCGCGGGCTTCACGATCGCGCTGGTCGACGTACCGGCCGCCCTCGCGGCCGGGACGCTGAGCTACACGCCGATCCCCAAGCTGGGCGGCAACATCGTCACCTCGAGCCAGGTGTTCCTCGACGACGTGCGCGTCCCGCTGTCGAACGTCGTGGGTGAGGTCGACGAGGGCTTCGCCGTGCTGTGGGACGTGCTCAACCCCGAGCGGATCCTCGCCGCCGCTGGTGGGGTCGGCGGCGCCGAGGCCGCGCTGCGACTGGCGGTCGACTACGCGACCGAGCGGGAGGTGTTCGGCCGGCCGATCGGCGCCAACCAGGGCATCGCGTTCCCGCTCGCGCAGCTCAAGGCGAAGGTCGAGCTCGCCCGGCTGATGACCTACAAGGCGGCCTGGCTGTTCGACCAGGGCCGCCCGTGCGGCAACGAGACCAGCGTCGCGAAGCTGACCGCCGCACAGGTCGCCTGGGAGGCGGCCGACCGCGCGTTCCAGACGTTCGGCGGGATGGCGTACTCCAAGGAGTACCCCGTCGAGCGGCTGTTCCGTGACAGCCGGATCGGGAAGAACATCCCGGTCTCCGAGGAGCTCGTCCTCGCCCACATCGGCACCCAGATGCTGGGTCTGCCGCGCAGCTACTGAGCCCCGAAGATCAAGGAGAGAGCCATGACCGACGTCCTGACCGAGCGCGCCGAGATCGAGCACCGGATCGACGGACTCACGCTGCCCATCACGCTGGCGCGGGTGGTCGCCGAGCGTGGCGACGGGCCGGCGTACTCCGACAAGGTCGGCATCGACGGGACCGGCTGGCGCACCGTCAGCTGGCGGGAGTACGACGGGCTCGTGCACGACGTGGCGGCCGCGCTGCTCGAGCGCGGGGTCGGCCGCGGCGACACGCTCGCGATCATGGCATCGAGCCGGATCGAGCACGTCGTGGTCGACATGGCCGCCGTGCACGCGGGCGCGACGCCGATGTCGATCTACGCGACGCTCTCGCCCGAGCAGGTGGCGTACGTCGCCGGCCACTCCGAGCCGACCGTCGTCGTGCTCGAGGGAGCCGACCAGCTCGCGCGGTGGCGGCCGGCGCTGGACGCGTCGGCGAGCGTGCACACCGTGGTGCTGCTCGACGAGTCGGCGGTGCCGGCAGGGGACAGGTACGTCTCCTGGTCCGCGCTGGTCGAGCTCGGCCGCGCCGCCGACCGGAGCCGGCTGCTGGAGACCGTCGTCGCCGTACGCCCCGACGACCCGGTGACGATCCTCTACACCTCGGGCACCACCGGGAACCCCAAGGGCGTGGTGCTCACGCACCGCAACGTGCTGTTCGAGGCGCACTCCTCGCTGCGCACCGCCGCGCCCGAGGGCGACCTGGTGTGGATCTCCTACCTCCCGCTCGCGCACATCGCCGAGCGGCTGCTGGGGATGTACATCCCCCAGGTCATGGGCGGTCACGCCCACCTGGTCGCCGACCCGTCCCAGCTCGTCGGCGCGCTCGCCGAGGTGCACCCGACGCGGTTCTTCGGCGTCCCGCGGGTCTGGGAGAAGATCCAGATGGGACTCGGTGCCCGACTGGCCGCCGAGCCGGACGAGGCCAGGCGGGCCGCGGTCGCGGCCGCCATGGCCGTCGGGCTCGAGTACGTCGAGGCGCAGGAGTTCGGCCGCCAGCCGTCCGCGGAGCTCGCCGAGCGGTTCGCCGCCGCGGACGCGCAGGTCCTGATGCCGATGCGCGCCCTCCTCGGCCTCGACCGGGTCGAGTGGGCGACGTCCGCCGCCGCCCCGATGCCGCTCGAGACGGCGCGCTTCTTCGCGGGCCTCGGGATGCGCATCTACGACGTGTACGGCATGACCGAGACCACCGCGGCCGTCACCGCGGGCGGGCCGGCGCAGTTCCGGCTGGGGACGGTCGGCAGACCGCTGGCAGGCATCGAGGTGCGGCTCGCCCCGGACGGCGAGATCCTCGCCCGCGGCCCGGTCACCACGCCCGGCTACTTCCGGCAGGAGGACGCGACCGCGGCGCTCATCGACGCCGACGGCTGGGTGCACACGGGTGACATCGGCGAGCTCGACGAGGACGGTTTCCTCAGGGTCGTGGACCGCAAGAAGGAAATGATCATCACGTCCTCGGGCAAGAACATCGCGCCCTCCAACGTCGAGAACCTCCTCAAGGAGTCGCCGGTCATCGGCCACGCGCTGGTCTTCGGCGACGCGCGGCCGTACTGCGTCGCCGTCCTCACCCTCGACGGCGAGGTCGCGCCGCTCGTCGCGCAGCGCCTCGGCATCGAGGCCGGCTCGCTGGCCGAGCTCGCCCAGCACCCCGCGATCCTCGCCATGGCGCAGGACGCCGTGGACAAGGCGAACGCCCGGCTGTCGCGGCCCGAGCAGGTGAAGGCGTTCGAGCTGCTGCCGGTCGAGTGGAGCGCCGAGTCCGAGGAGCTCACGCCTACGCTCAAGCTGAAGCGGCGCGTCGTGCACCAGAAGTACGCCGACGTGCTCGACCGTCTCTACGCCTACCCGTCCCGTGAGGAGGAAGGTGCCTGATGGAGCCCACGCTGCTGACCCGCCGCCTCGCGGCGCTGCGCCGGATGGACAACGTGCCCGCCGAGGACCTCGACGCGCTCTGGGCGGACTGCACGCCCGTGCGCGCGGCCGACATCCTGGGCTCCTGGGCCGGCTCGGACTTCGACACCGACCACCCGGTGCACGGGATGCTCGCCGCGTCCGGCTGGCACGGCAAGCGCTTCGAGTCGGTGAAGGTCGCGCACCCACTGATCTGCCGCGGCGAGGACGGCGCGCTGTTCTCCAACGAGGAGCTCGGCCGCGGGCTCGCGTCCCTCTGGGACATCGAGTTCCGCGACGAGGTCACCGCGTCGATGGTCTACGACGGCCAGCCGGTCGTCGACCACTTCAAGGCCGTCGACGCCGACAGCCCGCCCACCATCCTGCTCGGGGTGATGAACGGCAAGGGCGTGCGCCACCAGGGCCGGCACTACTACTTCGTGCTCGAGCGCGAGGCCTGAGAACGAAAGAGAGGCCCCCGGTCTGCCAGCCGGACACTTGCCTTCCCCTTGCGAGTGTCCTTCGGCGGGCCAGGGGCCTCGTCTGCGCGCAAACCTAGGAGCGGGGACGGGCACTGGTCAACGCCACGCAGTCACAGCCTGTGGATAACTCTGTGGACAACCTTGTGGAGGACGCCGCGGACCGGTGGAGGAACCCGGTCCGGTGCGGGATCAGGCTGTGGACGAGCCGCGGTCCGGGACGACGTACCCGCCCCTGACCAGCAACAATGGCTCTCCACCGGGTGTGGAGAAAAGAAACCCGGAACGAGTTCGGGAGGTCATCGGCGTGTCGGAGCCCCGCTACGAGGGTGGTCCAGTCGCGGCGCTGCGCCGGATCGCGTTCCTGCTGGAGCGCGGCCGCGAGGACACCTACAAGGTGAAGGCGTTCCGCGGCGCGGCCGCGTCGATCCTCCCGCTGCCGTCCGAGCAGGTGGCGGCGGCGGTCGAGGACGGCACCCTCACCGACCTTCCGGGGGTCGGCGCCAGCTCGGCGAAGGTGATCGCCGCGGCCGTGCGCGGTGAGATGCCGGCCCGGCTGGCCGAGCTGGAGCACGAGCACGGCGGCCCGCTGACCGCGGGCGGCGCCGAGCTGCGTGCCGCTCTGCGCGGCGACCTGCACTCCCACTCGGACTGGTCCGACGGCGGCTCGCCGATCGAGGAGATGGCGTTCACGGCGATGGAGCTCGGCCACGAGTACCTCGTGCTCACCGACCACTCGCCTCGGCTGACCGTCGCGCACGGGCTGAGCCCGGAGCGGCTCACCCGCCAGCTCGGTGTCGTCGACGCCGTCAACGACCACCTGTCAGGGAACTTCACGCTCCTCAAGGGCATCGAGGTCGACATCCTCGACGACGGCGGGCTCGACCAGGAGGACGCGCTGCTCGCCCGGCTCGACGTCCGGGTCGCGAGCGTGCACTCGAAGCTCAAGATGGACGCCCCCGACATGACCAAGCGGATGATCGCCGCGGTGCAGAACCCGTTCACCAACGTGCTCGGCCACTGCACCGGCCGGATGGTGATGGGCAACCGCGGCACCCGGCCCCCGTCACGGTTCGACGCGAAGGCGGTCTTCCGGGCGTGCGCCGACAACGACGTGGCCGTCGAGATCAACTCGCGCCCCGAGCGCCGCGACCCGCCCACCGACCTGATCGCGCTCGCGCTCGACCTGGGCTGCGTGTTCTCGATCGACAGCGACGCACACGCGCCCGGTCAGCTCGACTTCCAGGTGTACGGCTGCGAGCGCGCCGAGGAGGCCGGGATCCCCGCCGAACGCATCGTCAACACCTGGCCGCGAGAGCGCCTGTTGTCGTGGGCGAAGAAGTAGCGTGCTGACATGACCCAGCCGCAGGTGGAGGTACGGCGCTCGAAGCGGCGCCGGCGTACCGTCTCGGCCTACCGCGACGGCGACCGCGTCGTGGTGATGATCCCCGCCTCCTTGTCGCGCAAGGAGGAGGCGGAGTGGGTCGAGACGATGCTCGCCCGCCTCGAACGGTCCGAGCGGCGGCGCAAGCCCAGCGACACCGACCTGCACCGCCGGGCCACCGAGCTGAGCGACAAGTACCTCGGCGGGCTGGCGATGCCGGAGTCGGTGCGCTGGGTCGACAACCAGCGGTCGCGGTGGGGCTCCTGCACGCCGGGGGACCGGACCATCCGGCTCTCGTCGCGGCTGCAGGGCATGCCCGGCTGGGTGGTCGACTACGTGCTCATCCACGAGCTCGCGCACCTGCTCGAGCCCGGGCACGACGCGAAGTTCTGGGCGTGGGTGGACCGCTACCCGCAGTCCGAGCGGGCCAAGGGCTACCTGATCGGCTGGTCCGCCGCGGCCAAGCTCGATCCGCCGCCGGTCGAGCACGACTGACGCACGCGCGCCAGCGCGATCGCCTCGACGAGGTCCGGCTCGGGCTCGGGCAGCGCGTCGACCGGCCACCAGCGCACGTCCAGCGACTCCTCGCTGACCGCGTGCTCGGCGCCGGCCGGTGCGACGGCGACGAACCGCACGTCGAGGTGGTGCACGTCGCCGGCGCCGCCCTCGGACGGGCCACAGAACGGTACGGCGTGCTCGCTGAGCTGGACCGGCTCCGGGTCGAGCACCAGCCCGGCCAGGCCGGACTCCTCGGTCGCCTCGCGCAGCGCCGCTCCGGCGAGCGTGGTGTCACCGGGCTCGCAGTGCCCGCCGAACTGGAACCACCGCCGCGCCTTGGCGTGCAGCGTCAGCAGCACCGCGCTGCCGTCGCCGTTCAGCACCACCGTGCTCGCGGTGACGTGGTCGGGCCGGCAGCCACGGGTCATCCCGTCGGGGTGCGCGCGCAGGTGGGCGACGTACCGCTCGCGGAGCCGCTCCTGCCCGTCGTGCGGCGCGCGCCAGCCCTCGAGGAGCGCCAGCGCGTCGGCGTGGAGACTCACTCCCCGTCGAGGAGCTTCTTCAGCTCCGCGTCGAAGTCCTCGTCGGCCAGCTCCGGCGGGGCCGTCGCGTCCTCGCGGAACCCCAGCGGGTCGTCGAGGTCCTCCGCGGTCGGCAGCAGGTGCGGGTGCATCCACACGCCGTCGCGTCCCTCCGTGCCCTGGCGGGTGCGCAGCGAGCCCCACAGCGTGGAGGCGTCGCGCAGCCGGCGCGGGCGCAGCTCGAGGCCGACGAGCGTGGCGAACGTCTGCTCGGCCGGGCCGCCGGCCGCGCGGCGGCGCCGGAACGCCTCCTGCAGCTTGGCCGCCGACGGCATCCGCTCGACGGTGGCCTGGCCGACGACCTCGTCCACCCAGCCCTCGACGAGCGCGAGGGTGACCTCGAGCCGCTGCAGAGCGGCGTCCTGCGAGGCCGATCGCGGCAGGTCGAACAGGCCGCCGTCCAGCAGCGCCTGCATCGACTCCGGGTTGGTGGGGTCGATGCCCTGCATCTGCTCCTCGATCTTCGCCTGCAGGCCCTGGGCGTTGACCTCGATGCCGCGGGCGTACTCGGCGACCGCGTCGATCAGGTGCTGGCGCAGCCACGGGACGTGGGAGAAGAGGCGCTGGTGGGCGGCCTCGCGCAGCGCGAGGTAGAGGAGCACGTCGTCCTCGGTCACGTCGAGACCGGCCGCGAACTCGGTGACGTTCGTGGTCACGATCGCGGCCTGGCCGGGCGCGGCGAGGGGCAGGCCGATGTCGGAGACGCTGAGCACCTCCGAGGCGAGCCCGCCCAGGCCGGAGCCGACCTGCGAGGCGAGCATCCCGCCGACCGCCTTGCCGAGGATGCCGAGCAGCGGCCCGGCCATCGACGCCTCCTCGGGCAGCGCGCCGCCGAGCGCCTGCACCGACGACTCCGCGATCGGCTCCACGAGCACCTTCCACACGTCGGTGGTCCCGACGACCCACTCGGCGCGGCTCCAGGCCGCGGTCGAGGTGACGCCGGACGGGAACTCGGTGGTCGTGTCGAGCCAGTGGTCGGCGAGCCGGACCGCGTCGGCGACGGCGTCCTTCTGCTTCTGCGACGGCGACGGGTCGGGGGACTGGGCGACGACCTTGCGTGCGGTGTCGAGCACGAACTCCCAGTTCACCGGGCCGTCGTGCGGCTGCATGAGGAACTGGAGCTGGCTGAAGAGCTGGTTGAGGTCGGGGAGGCCCGGGGCGGCGCCCGCCGGTCCGTTGGCGAAGGCGCCGAAGATCTGCTCGAACGGCGTGCCCTTGAACGGGTTCTTGCCCTCGTCGGGCGTCTCGCCCGGCTTGTCACTCATGGCACCAACGGTACGCCGCGGGCCTAGGGTTGGCGTGTGACCTCCGCCGTACGCCTCGTGGACCTCCGGGAGACCCCGCTCGACGTCAGTGAGGTCGTCGCCGCGCTCGACGACGACGCCTCGGGCGGCCTGACCCTGTTCGTGGGCCGGGTGCGCGACCACGACGGCGGCAAGGGCGTCCACGGCCTCGACTACAGCGCCCACCCGACGGCGCTGGAGAAGATGCGCGAGATCTGCGAGCAGGTGGCGTCGACGTACGACGTCCACGGCATCGCCGCCGTCCACCGGGTGGGCACGCTGGCGATCGGCGACATCGCGGTGATCGTCGCGACCACCACCGCGCACCGCGGGGAGGCGTTCGACGCGTCGCGCGCGCTGATCGACACCCTCAAGGCCGAGGTGCCGATCTGGAAGCACCAGCGCTTCGCCGACGGCTCCGAGGAGTGGGTGGGCACGCCGTAGGAGACGCGGGAAGCCGTGGCAGGCAGTGGTGCGGGGACCTCGCTGGCGCTCGCTGCTCGACCACCGGTGCGCGAGCCTCCCCGGCGGCGGGCGCGTGCGCGCCTAGCCTGAGCACGTGGAGATCCTGCTCTGGCTGGTGCCGTCCGTCGTCGTCACGCTGCTGGCGATGCTCTGGGTCGGCTGGCTGGGGCGAGAGGGCCGCGGCGAGGTCGAGCGCGACGTCGCCGTGCGCCGGATCGCCACCGCGCTCGAGCCGAACCCGCGGCGTCGGCGCCCGGCGCCCGGCTACGCTGTGAAGCGGCCCGACCCCGACCGCTCCACCGGCATCGCTGTACGCCCGTCGCGTCGCGCTTCCTGACCCGCCTGCGCCGGGTTGGGCGGGTTTGAGAGGCTTGGCGCCATGACGCAGCGGACCGTGGCCGGAGTGCTGGCCGTCCCGTTGCTCATCGGGTTGTGGCTGGCCGCCGCGCTGCACCCGCTCCCGTACGTCACCTACGAGCCCGGGCTGACCGTCGACGTGCTCGGCACGAACGACCAGGGCGACGAGATCATCGAGGTCTCGGGGCACGAGACCTTCCGCGACGACGGCCAGCTGCGGATGACGACCGTGTACGTATCGCAGCCCCTCCCGAAGGGCTCGAACAACCTCTTCGAGCTGATGTACGACTGGGTCAGTGACGAGGACGCCGTCTACCCGTACGACGCGGTCTACCGCGAGGACGAGACCGTCGAGCAGAACCGCGAGGAGGGCGCCGCGGAGATGACGTCCTCGCAGGACGCCGCCACCGCGGCCGCGCTCGAGGAGCTCGGGTACGACGTCACGCACCCCGCGGTCGTCGGCGTCGTGCCGAAGGCGCCGGCCGACGGGAAGCTCGAGGACGGCGACGTGATCCTCGAGGTCGACGACCAGGAGGTCGACGACACCCAGGCCGTCGCCGACGCGGTGGCGGCGGCCCCCGAGGGCGAGCCGGTCGCGTTCCTGGTGCTCCGCGACGACCAGCGCATCGAGGTCGAGGTCACGCCCGAGGTCGCCGACGGCCGGCCCCAGGTCGGGATCCAGCTCGGCACCGTCGTGACGCCCGACCTCCCGGTCGACGTCACGATCAACATCGACGAGGGCATCGGCGGCCCGAGCGCGGGGCTGATGTTCTCCCTCGGCATCTACGACACGCTCACGCCCGGCTCGCTCACCGGCGGCCAGGTCGTCGCCGGCACCGGCACCCTCGACGCCACCGGCACCGTCGGCCCGATCGGCGGCATCCAGCAGAAGGTCGTGGGCGCCCGCGACGCCGGGGCGAAGCTGTTCCTCGTGCCGCCGGACAACTGCGACCAGGCCGTGCTCGCGCCGAACGACGACATGCGCCTGGTCCGGGCGCCCACCATGCACAGTGCGCGCGAGTCCGTCGAGGCGTGGGTCGAGGACCCCGATGCCGAGCTCCCGAGCTGCGAGAAGGGCGACGCATGATCACCCCACGCAATCGCGCAGTTCCCCCGCTGCGCTCCTCCAGCCCACGATTCCGAGGGGACCCCGCGTGACCGAGTTCGACGACAGCCTCGACGTGGACCCGGCGCTCGCCGCCGCGGTCCTCGAGATCGAGAGCCACACCGCAGCCGGGGGCTGGGACCAGCCGGCGCGTCTCTACGCGCTGGTCGACACCGCGGCGCTGGTACGCCGCGAGCCCGCCCTCGCCGCCGCGATGGGCCTGGACGCCTCCTCGGCGCAGGGGTCGCTGACCCCGGTCGAGCAGGACCAGCTCGCCCCGGACCAGCCGCTCGAGGTCGTGCTCGAGTCGATCGTGTGGCCCGAGGAGGTCGCCGGCTGCGCTGCCGTGGTGGAGCGGCTGGTGCTGCCGCCGGACGCCGACGCGCACATCCCGGACGACCAGGCGGCCGCCGAGGAGTTCGCTCGCGAGCACCCGGAGCGCCAGGAGGTCCGCATCGTCGCGGGCGCGACCCGCGCCGGCGCTACCTACTGTGCCCTACGTTTGCGAGCGCACGACGACGACCAGTCCGTCGTGGGTGGGGGTGACCTCGTGCCGGCACTGCTGCAGCTGCTGCGCGCGACGTTGGAGGAGCCCGGCGCTGCCGGGCACGAAAGGGAGAACCAAGCATGAGCGAGCTCTTCGACCAGGAGTCGCGGGAGAACCAGCCCCCGCCCCGGTCCGGGTCGCGGCGTTCCCGCGCGCTGATCATCACCGCGGTCGTGCTGGTGATCGCGTTCCTCTTCCTCAGCACGTTCGCCGGCCTCTACACCGACCGCCTCTGGTACAAGGACGGCGGCTACTCCGAGGTGTTCAGCACCCTGGTGTGGACCAAGACCCTGCTGTTCGTCGTCTTCGGCGCCGTGATGGCCGCCGTCGTGGGCGTGAACATCTACCTGGCCTACCGGTTCCGCCCGTTCTTCCGGCCGAACTCGCCCGAGCAGAACGGCCTGGACCGCTACCGCGAGGCGATCTCGCCGATCCGGACCTGGCTGCTGGTCGGCATCTCGCTGGTCCTCGGCGCGTTCGCCGGCAGCTCCGCGATCGGTCAGTGGCGCTCGTACCTGCTGTGGCGCAACGGCGTGCCGTTCGGCACGGAGGACGAGTGGTTCGACAAGGACATCGGCTTCTACGTCTTCGACCTGCCCTGGTTCCACTTCCTCATCGACTTCACGATGGCGGTGCTCGTCGTCGCGCTGCTCGCGTCGGCGCTCGTGCACTACCTGTACGGCGGCATCCGGCTGCAGACCGCCCGCGACCGGCTCTCCGGTGCGGCCCAGGTGCAGCTGTCGGTGCTGCTCGGCCTCTTCGTGCTCGCCAAGGCGGTCGACTACTGGCTGGACCGTTTCGACCTGGTCACCCAGGGCGGACCGCTGTTCACCGGCATGGGCTACACCGACCACAACGCCGTGCTGCCGGCCAAGAACATCCTGCTCGGCATCTCGGTGGTCTGCGCGATCCTCTTCTTCATCAACGTCTGGCGCCGCACCTGGCTGCTGCCGTCGGTCGGCCTCGCCCTGCTCGCGGTGTCAGCGATCCTGCTCGGCCTGATCTGGCCGGGCATCGTGCAGCAGTTCCAGGTCAAGCCGTCGGAGGCGGACAAGGAGCAGCAGTACATCGCCGCGAACATCGACGCGACCCGGATGGCGTACGACATCGAGGACGTCGAGGTGCAGCAGTACACCAAACGCGCCGTCGCCTCGAACGACGAGCTCACCTCCCTGGTGGCGGAGACGAAGTCCGTGCCGCTGGTCGACCCGCAGCTGGTGCGGCAGACGTTCGAGCAGAACCAGCAGGTCCTCGCGTACTACTCGGTGGCTGACGTGCTCGACGTCGACCGCTACGAGATCGACGGCACCGACCGGGCGCTGGTCCTCGGCGTGCGCGAGCTCAACCAGGACGACATCAGCGACGGCAACAAGAACTGGTCGAACCTGCACACCGTCTACACCCACGGCAACGGCATCATCGCGGCGTACGCCAACCAGCGCCCCGCGAACGACGGCCCCGAGCAGACCGACACCCAGTGGGCCCAGGGGCTGCAGAGCGCCGACCAGGACTCGCTGACCGAGCTCGGCACCGGGCCGTACCAGACCCAGGTCTACTTCGGTGAGCAGAGCCCGGACTACTCCGTCGTCGGCAAGGAGTCCGGCGGCAAGGACGTCGAGCTCGACCTGCGGACGACCGAGCCCGCCGGCGACGACACCGCGACCGAGGGGGAGACCGACGCCGACAGCGAGACCGCCGACAGCGAGGCGGAGACGTTCACGACGTACGACGGCGACGGTGGCGTCCCGGTCGGGAGCTTCTTCAACAAGCTGATGTACGCCGTGAAGTTCGGTGAGCCGAACTTCCTGCTGTCCGAGCGCGTGAACTCCAACAGCGAGGTCATCTACAACCGCAACCCGCGCGAGCGGGTCGAGAAGATGGCGCCCTGGCTGACCATCGACGACGACCCGTACCCCGCGATCGTGGACGGCAAGATCGTCTGGATCCTCGACGGCTACACGACCACCGACCGCTTCCCGAGCGCCGAGAAGGAGTCGTTCGACGACATGACCGACGACTCGCTCCAGGCCGACACCGGTCTGGCGACGCTGCCGACCGACGAGGTCAACTACATGCGCAACGCGGTCAAGGCGACCGTGGACGCCTACGACGGCACCGTCACGCTCTACGAGTGGGACGAGGAGGACCCGATCCTCAAGGCCTGGAGCAGCGCGTTCCCCGGCACCGTGCAGCCGAAGTCGGAGATCTCCGACGACCTGATGGCGCACCTGCGCTACCCCGAGGACATGTTCAAGGTGCAGCGCTACCAGTACGCGCGCTACCACGTCACCGACCCGGTCGACTTCTACAACGGCAACAACCGCTGGCAGGTCCCGGAGGACCCGAACTCCCGCGACCACCTGCAGCCGCCGTACCGGATGTTCGTGAACCAGGGGAGCAGCACCGGCGCCGAGGTCGACGACGTGTGGTCGCTGACGTCGAACTTCGTGCCGTACTCCAAGAACAACCTCGCGGCGTTCGTGTCGGTCTCCTCCGACGCGACCGACGAGGAGAACTACGGCAAGATCAACGTCCTGCAGCTCGCGGACACCGACACACCCGCGCAGGGCCCGGGCCTGATCGCGAACGAGTTCGCGGGTGACCCCGACGTCCGGGCGGCGCTGCTGCCGTTCCAGACCGGCGGCAACCCGCCGCTGTACGGCAACCTGCTGACGATCCCGGTCGACGACGGCCTGATCTACATCGAGCCGATCTACGCGGCGCGGGCCGGCACCACCGGCGGGTACCCGATCCTGCAGTACGTCCTCGTGTCGTACGGCGGCAACGTCGGCATCGGCTCGACGTTGTTCGAGGCCCTCGGCGATGCCCTCGGCGCGAGCGACGTCACCGAGGAGCCGGGCACCGAGGAGCCGGGCACCGAGGAGCCGGGGACCGAGGAGCCGGGGACGGAGGCCCCGATCCCGGACCAGATCCGCGACCTGCTGATCGACGCCCAGGCGAAGTTCAACGCGGCCGACGAGGCCCAGCGCGAGGGCGACACGGTCGAGTGGGCGACGCTGATGGAGGAGGGCAAGGCCCTCGTCAACCGCGCCGTCGAGCTCTCCGGCCAGCTGCCGGAGAACCAGGACCCGAGTGACACGGCCTCGCCCTCGGAGTCGGCCAGTCCGGAATCCTGACCCCCGGATTTGGACCGGCCGACCCCGCCCGGTAGGGTTGGTCTCACCGACGCGGGGTGGAGCAGCTCGGTAGCTCGCTGGGCTCATAACCCAGAGGTCGCAGGTTCAAATCCTGCCCCCGCTACAAGAACCAGAAGGCCCCTCACTCAGGTGAGGGGCCTTCTGCATGTCACGACGACGGAGGGGTGCATGGCCAGCGGCGACCACCTCGTCGTACGTCGGGGACTCCGGTACAGCCACCACGGGATCGACTGTGGCGACGGCTCGGTCATCCACCACATCCGGGAGAGTCGCAAGCTGCGCGTGGCCCGGACCTCCCTCGAGGAGTTCGCCGCGGGCTCGCGGGTGCGGGTGCGGACCTATGCCGGCCGGCTGAGCGCCGAGGACGCGGTCCGCAACGCCGAGTCGCGGCTCGGCTCCACGGACTACAGCCTGGTGCGCAACAACTGCGAGCACTTCGCGGCCTGGTGCAGCACCGGGCGCGCGAGGAGCGCGCAGGTACGCCGCTGGGTGCTGCTCCAGGGTGCGGTCGTCGCCGCCCTGCTCGTCGGCGCGGTCCTCGGCAGGACGGTCTAGATCAGGACGCGGTGACGCCGGCGTCCTCGATGACCTGACCCCACAGGTCGATCTGGTCCTCGAGCTTCGTCTGCTGCGCTGCGGGGGTCACCTGGTCGGCCGGCACCGGTGCGGTGCCCAGGTCGGCCAGCCGGTCGACGACCTCCGGGTCCTGCAGGGCCGTCTCCAGCGCGTCGGTCAGCTCCTCGACGATCTCGTCGGGCGTGCCGGCCGGCACCCAGAGTCCGTGCCACACGGTCACCTCGACGTCGGGCAGCCCCTCCTCGGCCGTGGTCGGGAGGTCGGGGAGCGCGTCGATCCGCTCGGGCGTGGTGACGGCGTACGCCTTGATCTCGCCGGACCGGATCTGGTCAGCGGTGTTGGTGGTCTGGTCGCACATGAAGTCGACCTTCCCGTCGACCAGGTCGGTCAGCGCCGGCCCGGTGCCGTCGTACGACGCCTCCTCGAGCTGCACCCCGATCGCCTGCTCGAGCATCAGGCCGCACAGGTGGGACGCGCCGCCGACGCCGGCGTTCGCGATGGTCACCGTGTCGGCGTTCTCGGTGACGTAGGCGACCAGCTCGTCGAGCGTCTCGGCCGGGAAGTCGCTGCGGGCCACGATCGTCATCGGGACGTCGGCGACCAGCCCGATGGTGTCGAAGTCCGCCACCGGGTCGTAGGCGAGGTCGGGGTAGAGCGACGGGGCCGTGGCCATGCCGAGGTTGTGGATCATCACCGTGTAGCCGTCGGCCTCGTCCTCGGCCACCGCGGCGGCGGCGACGGTGCCGCCGGTGCCCTCGACGTTCGTGACCACGACGTCCTGGCCGAGCTCCTCGCCCATGGGTTCGGCGAGAAGGTGGGCCAGCGTGTCCGTGGGGCCGCCTGCCGGGAACGGCACCACGAGCGAGATGTCGTGGTCGGGATAGTCGTCCGCAGCCTCGTCGGAGCCGCGGCACGCGGCCAGCGAGAGCAGGGCAGCACCGGCGAGTACGGCGACCGCGCGGCGGCGGGTCCGGGTCGAGTCCATGGTTGCTCCTTGGTCGGCCCGAGATACCTCGGCGGACAGTGTGCCGGTGGTGCGCGGCCGCCGTGGTGAAAACGCCGATCTCGCCTGCGGAGCGGCGTACCACCCGCCCGGGGCAACGCGCCCACCGCGAGGCCGCCGCTCACCCGAAGGGGTGAGTTTAAGGACGCGTCCATCTGCCCACAATCCAGCCATGCCTGCTGGTATCGCCAAGGTGGCGGTGCTGAGCCCGCACCCGGTGGTGGTCGAGGGATTCTCGGCGATGCTGAGTCGCCACCACGACCGGGTCGAGGTGATCGACCTGCCAACCTCATTCGATGATCTCGAGCCCGACGTCGTCCTCTACGACGTCGCGGCTCTCGCCGACGGTGACGGCGTGGACCTGGACGAGCTGGTGAAGGCCACCGCCAGCGTCGTCCTCGCCGTCGCCCGTGACCTCCGACCCGACCTCCTCGGTCGCGCCCTCTCGCGCGGCGTCGACGGGTTCATCCCGCTCGGGGCCGGCGAGGAGGAGCTGATGGCCGGCATCGACTCGGCCATGACGGGGTGGCAGGCCGGCGACCCGGGCCCGGACCCCGTCGTCGGCTCCAGCACGTCGGAGCAGCGCTCGCACCGGCTCGGCGCGGACGTGGGGCTCAGCGTCCGCGAGGCCCGCGTGCTCTCGCTGATCGCCCAGGGGCGGAGCAACGACGAGATCGCCGCCGAGGAGTTCCTCAGCGTGAACACCGTGAAGAGCTACATCCGGACGGCGTACCGCAAGATCGGCGTGCACACCCGGTCCCAGGCCGTCGTGTGGGCGGTCCAGCACGGCGTCGAGACCGACGCCGAGCGCTGACGGGTAGGCTGAACTGGTGTCCAGCCACCCGTCCGTACTGCCCCAGCGCGGCCTCAACGTGCGCCAGGTCGAGACCGTCGAGAAGCTGTTCGCGTCCGCGCGGGCGCTGCTCGACGAGGCGGCGTACGACGACATCTCCATCCGGCTGGTCGCCACGGGCGCCGGGGTCTCTGCCGCGACGGCCTACACCTACTTCTCGTCGAAGGACCACCTGTTCGCGACGCTCTACTGGCGACACCTCGCCGATGCGGGGCGACCGGCGCTGTCGGGCGATCCTGCCGAGCGTCTCCAGCAGACCGTGCGCCACCTGGCGGACACGATCGCCGGCGGTCCGATGCTGTCCGCGGCCGCGACGAAGAGCCTGCTCGCCTCCGACCCGGACGTCGAGCGGGTCCGCAGGTCGGTCGGCCAGCACTGGTACTCGCTGTTCAGCGAGGCCCTCGGCGACCGCGCCGAGCCTGCGCTGCTCCGCACCCTCGTCTTCACCTTCTCCGGCGCCCTCATCGAGGCAGGCGTCGGCGTCATCGAGTACGCCGACCTCGGCCGCGAGCTCGAGGCGTCCGTCGCGCTGATCGCGCGCGGCAACACCTGAGCCGCCTCAGGCGCGGAAGCCCCGGAGGCTGCGCGGGACCGGGAGGTCGGCGCTGCTGGCGAACCCGGGCGGTGCCGCATGCACGTGCGGGATCGCGTTGACGACCTGCATCGCGGTCGCCACGCTCGCGGCACGCACGTGGTCGGCCATGCTGCGCGGCTCGGAGAAGCTGGCCAGCGTCATCAGGTGTGCGGAGACCGACGGGTCGCCCTCGAGCTGGAGCGTCCAGCCGTGCTGGGCGGCCGGCCAGTCGGCCGTGGTCGGGCCGACCGTCCACCTGCAGTCGATCTCGACCAGGTCCACGCCGGCCGAGCGCCCGGTCCAGCGCCAGCGCTGCGCGTTGACGGTGCCGGGCTCGATGACCCGGTCGAAGACCGGGATCCGCTCCTCGGTCACCACGACCTCGTGCTCGGTCGCGACCTCGTCGAGGTCGGCACCGAGCGCGTCCCCGAGCAGCCACACCTGCTGGCGGAAGAGGTCGGCGTTGAAGGCCAGCAGGTCGCTGGCCGACTCCGACACGTCCTCCGGCGGCCACCCGAACCGCATCGCGTCGAAGGTGATGCTGGTGCTCTCGTAGACCGCCCAGTCGGCGCGCTCGGTCAGTGACACCTTGCGCAGGCGGTGGACCAGCCCGGACAGTGCCAGGGGTACGGCGGCGCTGAAGTTGCCCGGGTTGAGGCCCGAGCCGTGCAGGGTCGAGCCGCCGGCGCGAGCGGCCTCGAGCAGGCGGCTCCGGTCCGGCTCGGCCATCCGCGCCGGGTGGAAGCAGAACGCCGTCGTCACCACGTCCACCCCGGCCGCGAGCAGGTGGCAGACCTCGTCGACCGACGGCGTCCGCGGCGTGTAGACCACGACGTCGGGACGGGCGGCGAGCAGCTCGTCGACCGAGAGCGTCGTGCTGGCCCCGTTGCCGGCATCGGCGCCCGCCTTGCCGGGGGAGTGGACCTTCACGGCGACGAGCTCGAGGCCGGGCGCGTCCAGGATCCCGGCGATCGCCTCACGGCCGACGGCACCGGTCGCCCACTGGGCGACCCGGATCGGTGCGTGGTGGCTGCTCATGTCGACTCCTCGGAAAATGGACGAGGCCCCGGCACGCGATGCGTGCCGGGGCCTCGGTCGTTCGTCGTACGGCGTCAGGCCGTGCGGCGGCGCCGGATCAGCAGCCCGCCGGCGACCAGGCACAGCGCACCGGCGATGTAGAAGACGATCGGCAGCGTGCTCGTGACGAGGTTGAGCAGCTTGATGTTCGACTTGGCGTCGTCGACCTTCTGGGTGTACTCCGCGTCGGTGAACTCGAAGTCCAGGTTCAGCACGAGGTCCTCACCGTTGAGGAAGCGCTCCTGGTGCTCCTTCTTGCCGACGATCGAGCCGGTGACCGGGTCGACGTACCAGGTGGCCTGGTTGATGTAGGTGCCGGGGACGTCGGAGAGGATGTTCACGTCCTCGGCCGTCACGTCGGTCTCGAACACGTAGACGTCCAGGCCCTTGAGCGTGGTCTCCTCGACGAACTTCGCCTCGACGGAGTCGCCGACCACGCCGTCCCACATCTCGTACGACTTCTTCTCCACGTCGAACGGCCACTTGTTGATCAGGCCGGTGTGGGGGATGGCGTCCTCGCCGATGTACTCGACGTCGTTGACGGCCTCGCCGGTACGGCGGTCGGTCGCGTAGCGGTCGAGGTCGGCGGTGACCAGCCGGCCCTCCGGGTCCTCGGCGTCGACGCAGCCCTCGAGCTCGCCCTCGTCGCGCAGGAGGCAGGTGTACTCGTCATAGACCGCGACGTCGTCGTCGGACTTGTCGGTGTCGGACTTGGTGCCCTGGTAGACCCGGATGTCGGCCTGCTCCAGGTTGGTCGGCTCGGCGAAGTTGGCCGGCAGCAGGGCCACGCCCTCGAGCTCGGTGACCTCGTCGGTGTCGATCGGAGCCCGCTTCAGCTGGTCGGGCGCCCAGAACTGGAACAGAAGGCCCGCAACGACGAGGAAGGCGGCCAGGCCTACCAGGACGAATCCCAGCCAGCCGCCGCGCTTCTTGTGTTCGGTCTTGCTGGGCGCACCGTCGGCGCTCCGGCTCTGCGTGGTGGTCATGTTTCCCTTTCGCCGATTCGCGCTCGCCGGGGCACCCGGGGCGCGCGTCGGAGGTCGCTCGTCCTGCCTGCGTGTAGGCAGACAAGGCCGCCCCTCCCGCGGAGGAGGGTAGACGTCTGTCTGATCGGAGGTCCAGCACTCGCGGGTAACAATTTGGAGTGTCGCGCTCGCAGGCATGGCCCGGTCTATCGGGGTTCCGTAACGATCGCGTGGGTCCCTTGACTCTCGTCTGGACACCTGTTTAGATCCGTTTCGCGGTGACGGAGGTCACCCTGGGCCGAATTGGGAGGGGGTCCGGCACTTCCGCGCGGGGGTGGACGGACGGCTATTTCTCTCACAGGTCTCGGCTCTCCAGATCTGGACTGGTACCACTCCGCTTCGGCGGCCCGAGCTCACCAGGAGAGAAATGAAGCAAGTTGCGAACCGACGCGGTCGGATGGCTGCCATCGCGCTGGTCAGCGTCGCGACGCTGGCCCTGGCCAGCTGCGCGAGCAGCGACAGCGATGGCGGCGGTGACGGGTCCGGCGAGACCAAGGAGACGACCGACCTCGGCGAGAAGAACCCGGCCACCGGAGACCCGGTGCGCATCGGCGTCGCTGCCGAGGAGGCCGACGACGCCCGCCTGACCGGCTACCGCGCGACCACCGAGTACATCAACGAGTACCTCGGTGGGCTCAACGGACACCCGATCGAGCTCGTCGAGTGCGCGACCAAGAACACCCCTGCCGGTGGTACGGCGTGCGGCGTCCAGTTCGGCCAGGAGGACGTGGCCGCGGTGCTGGCGCCGAACATCGGCGTGTCCCTCAGCGTGTACAAGCCGCTCGAGGACTCCGGCATCCCGTTCATCACCCAGCTGACGGCGGACATCGACGTCCTGGGCAGCGACGAGTCGTTCGTGCTCTTCAACCCGCTCGGCCTGGGCAGCGCGACGATCGCGGTCGCCAAGGACGAGGGCGTCGAGAGCGCTGCCTTCGTGATGCCGGACCTGCCGTCGACGACCGGTCCGGTCAAGGAGCTCGCCGAGCCGCAGTACGAGTCGGCCGGCCTGGAGCTCGAGATCGTGCCGATCCCGCTGCAGGTGGCAGACCCCACGGCCGCCATCCAGCAGGCGATCAACGACGGCGCCGGTCAGCTGGTCTTCTTCGGCGAGACCGAGTTCGTCACGACGGGCATCAAGACCGCGAAGCAGCTCGGCTTCGACGGCCCGCTGATCACCCAGGTGAGCGGCTTCCCGGAGGACCAGATCGCGTCCATCCCCGGAGGCCTCGAGGGCGTCATCGTGCTCGGCAGCACGACGCTGGACGAGAGCGACGACGACCGGAAGCTCTACAACACCGTGATCGAGACGTTCGCCGACGGTGCGCCGACCGACGACATCTTCACGACCGCTGCCTTCCAGGTCGAGCTCGCGCTCTACCACGCGCTGGCGCTGACGCCTGACGCCGGTGCCGACGCCGCGTCCGTCATGGACGCCCTGCAGAACATGGACCGGCCGGTCCCGCTCCCGCTCGGCGGTGGCATGACCTTCCAGTGCGGCGCCGACGTGATCGCGGTGCTTCCGGGTGTCTGCGTGGCGACGACGCTGCGCTCCAACCTCGACGCCGAGGGCAACGCGACCTCCGAGGAAGTCCTCACGGCCGCCGACGCCGGCTGACGACCCCCACACCGGTGGGGTCGGCAGCAGCTGACCCCACCGGTTCCCCGGTCGACCCCGCACGCAGAACGTCCACCGGCCAGGCCTGACTACTCGAGGTATTCATGGATCAGCATCTCGTCTTCCTGCTCTTCGGCCTGGCGAACGGGGCCATCTACGCCGCGCTGGCACTGACCCTGGTCGTCACGTACCGCAGCAGCGGCGTCATCAACTTCGCCACCGGCGGGCTCGCGGCGCTCGGCGCCTACACCTACGCGTTCCTCCGCCGGGGTGAGCTGCTCATCCCGATCCCGGGTCTGCCCAAGACCGTGGACCTCGGCTCCGAGCTGACCTTCTGGGGTGCCGCCGCGATCTCGGTGGTCATCACCTCGCTGTTCGGCCTGGTGCTGTACCTGGCGGTCTTCCGGCCCCTGCGCGACGTACCTCCGGTCGGCAAGGCCGTGGCCTCCATCGGCGTGATGCTGCTGCTCTCGGGCCTCTACACCGTCCGGCTCGGCGACATCGGCATCACCACGGAGCCGATCCTGCCGGTCGAGCCCTGGAAGATCGCCGGCGCGAACGTCACCAGCGACCGCGTGTGGTTCGCGATCGTGATCCTCGCGATCACGATCGCGCTCGCAGCGTCGTTCAAGTTCACCCGGTTCGGCCTGCTCACCCGGGCGGCCGCCGAGAGCGAGAAGGGCGCCTACGTCAGCGGCATCCAGCCGGACCGGATCGCAGCCGTGAACTGGATGATCAGCGGCGCGGTCGCCGCGGTCGCCGGCATCCTGATCGCCCCGATCGTGCCGCTCACCCCGAACCTCTTCACCCTGCTGATCGTGCCCGCGCTCGCGGCCGCGGTCATCGGGAACTTCCAACGCCTGCTCCCGGCGGTGATCGCCGGCCTCGCGATCGGCATGGTCCAGAGCGAGCTGACCTACCTGAAGGGGCAGCACGACTGGCTGCCCTCCTCGGGCCGCGACGAGATGCTCGTCCTGCTGCTGATCCTGATCGTGCTGGTCGTCCGCGCGAAGCCGCTGCCCAGCCGTGGCGTCGTCGTCCGCCCGGCACTCGGCCGCGCACCGCGGCCGAGGTCCATCCTCCTGCCGACCGTGGTCGGGACGGCCCTGGGTGCCGTCGGGGTGCTGACGCTCTCGGGCGACTGGTTGATCGCGCTCATCAGCGGCTTCATCTTCTCCGTCATCGGCCTGTCGCTGGTGATCGTGACCGGGTACGCCGGCCAGATCTCCCTCGCCCAGCTCACCCTCGCCGGTGTCGCCGGGTTCGCCATGGGCCGGCTCATCGACGGCGGGGTCCCATTCCCGATCGCGCCGGTCCTCGCCGCCCTGATCGCAGCGGCGATCGGGGTCGTCGTCGGCCTCCCGGCGCTGCGCATCCGCGGCCTTCCCGTCGCGGTCGTCACCCTCGCCACCGCCGTCGCCATCGAGGCGTTCTGGTTCCACAACCTCGACTTCGTGAACGTGTCCGGCCAGGACATCGACGGTCCGACCATTCTCGGCATCGACCTGAGCGCGCGGGTGGGCTTCGAGTACCCCCGCAAGGAGTTCGCGTTCCTCTGCCTCGCGGTCCTGGTCATCGTGGCGGTCGGTGTCGCGAAGCTGCGCACCTCGCGCCTCGGCTCGCAGATGCTGGCGGTCCGGGCCAACGAGAAGGCCGCGGCCGGCGCCGGCATCCCGGTCGTCCGGGTCAAGATCATCGCGTTCGCCATGGGTGCCTTCACCGCCGGCCTCGGTGGCTCGATGCTCAGCTACTTCCAGGCGAACATCACCTTCATCACGTTCTCCGTGTTCCTCGGCCTGACGGTCTTCGCCACCACCTACCTCGCCGGTATCACCAGCGTGTCCGGCGGTGTGCTGTCCGGCGTCGTCGGTGCGGGCGGCCTGCTGGCGATCGGGATCAACGAGGGTCTCGGCCTCGGCGGAGACCTCTACCCGATCCTCTCGGGCATCGGTCTGGTGACGATCCTGATGACCCAGCCGGAGGGCATCGTCGGTCCGTTCCACAACTGGCTCGACGCACGGCGTCGCGCCAAGCTCGCCGACCTGCAGGCCGTCGCCGTCCAGGCGCTCGAGGGCCACCTCGAGCCCCAGGAGCCGGTGCCCGGTGGGGACGTCGTCCTCCAGACGCGCGGCGTGGCGGTGCGGTACGGCGGCGTCGTCGCCGTGGACGGCGTGGACCTCGACGTCCGCGAGGGCACGATCGTCGGGCTCATCGGTCCCAACGGCGCGGGCAAGACGACCCTGCTCGACGCGATGAGCGGCTTCACGCGCTCGACCGGGACCATCGAGCTGCACGGCCGGGACCTGTCCTCGCTCAAGCCGCACCAGCGGGTGCGCGCGGCGATGGGCCGCACGTTCCAGCACACCGAGCTCTACGAGGACCTGTCGGTCAGCGAGAACATCGTCGTCGGTGCCGCCGCAGCCCAGGGTCGTGACCCGAAGACGCTCGAGGAGACCCTCGAGCTGCTCGGTCTGAGCGACGTCGCCGAGGTCCCGGTCGCCGAGCTCTCGCAGGGCCGGCGCCAGCTGGTCTCGATCGGCCGCGCGCTGATCGGCAACCCGCGGGTGCTGCTGCTCGACGAGCCCGCGGGAGGTCTCGACAGCCGGGAGAGCCAGTGGCTCGGGCAGCGGCTGCGCACCCTGCGGGACAGCGGCGTGACCATCCTGCTGATCGACCACGACATGCACCTGGTCCTCAACCTGTGCGACGACATCTACGTGCTCAACTTCGGCAAGGTCATCGCCCACGGCGTGCCCGCGCAGATCCGAGCCGACCGGACGGTCGCCGAGGCCTACCTCGGCTCCACCCACGCCGATCAGGAGGTCGTGTCGTGACCATCGCAGAGCCGCTCGCGGCGAAGGCCACCCCGGGCAACCCCGTCTTCGTCTGTGACGGCGTCAGGGCCGGCTACGGCAAGGTCAACGTCGTCCACCAGTTCGACCTCGAGGCCGCTGCGGGATCGGTCATCGCCGTCCTCGGGCCGAACGGGTCGGGGAAGACCACGCTCCTCACCACCCTGGCCGGGCTGCTGCCCGCGCAGGCCGGCACGGTGTCGATCGACGGGCAGGCGCTGAAGAACGGCCGTCCTGGGATCGCGGCGCGGCGCGGGCTGGTGCTCGTGCCCGACGACCGGGCCCTCTTCACGGGGCTGACGGTCGAGGAGAACCTCAAGGCCGCTCGCGGCAAGCACGCGACGACGGTCGACCAGGCCTTCGACCGGTTCCCGGCGCTGGCCAAGCGGCGCAAGATCAACGCCGGCGACCTGTCCGGCGGTGAGCAGCAGATGCTCGCGGTCGCCCGGGCGCTCATGCAGGAGCCGCGGGTGCTGCTCATCGACGAGATGAGCATGGGCCTGGCGCCGGTCATCGTCGAGGAGCTGATGCCGATGGTCCGCAAGATCGCGGACGAGACCGGCGCGGTCGTGGTGCTCGTCGAGCAGCACGTGCAGCTCGCTCTCGAGGTGGCCGACCGCGCGATGGTGCTCGTCCACGGGGCGGTGGTGCTCGACCGGCCCGCGACCGAGCTGGCGAAGCAGACCGAGCTGCTGGAGGCGGCGTACCTCGGCGACGTCGAGAGCGTCGAGGCGAAGGCCCCGGCGGCGGAATGATCGCCCGAAGGGCCCGGCGGTGACGACTCCTCAGGCGCGGCGGCCCGGACGACGCCTCGACCTCGACGTCCCGAGCGTGCTCGTGGACACCGCCGAGCGGATGTTCGGGGAGGGCGGCGTGGACGCGGTCTCCGTGCGGGCGGTCGCCCGCGACGCCGGGGTCGCTCCGGCTGCCGTGTTCTACCACTTCGCGAGCAAGGACGACCTGGTCACCGCGGTCGTCGACCGGCGCGGACGCGCCGTCAGCGACGAGATGCGGGCGAACCTCGTCGCGCTGGCGGACTCCAAGCAGAAGACGTCGGTGCGCGACGTCATCGACGCGGTGCTGCTGCCGCTCGTGCACGTCATCGACGACGACCCGGTGGCCGGCCTCAACTGGATGAAGGTCGTCGACTGGCTGGGCGTGACCCGGGACGCCGCCTTCTACGAGGCGCAGGACATCGAGCCGGGCATCACCGCGCTGTTCGCCACGTGCGTCCGCCGCGCGACCGGGCGGAGGAGCCAGAAGATCGGTCGGCGCTACGGGATCGCGATGTTCGGCATGCTGCACGCCCTCGCCCGCGCCGACCTCTACGGGTACGGCGGAGCGGTGGGCCCGTCAGGCCTCGACAGCGACTGGGTCGAGCAGCTCGCGGTCTTCACGGCGGGCGGCCTGGAAGCTCCCTGACGGCTGTCGACACGCAGGAACGCTTCAGCGCTTGAGGTCGCGCAGCACCCGCTGGCTGGCGAGCTTGCCGGGGGAGCCGATCACGCAGCCGCCCGGGTGCGTGCCCGAGCCGCACTGGTAGTAGCCGTCGATCGGGGTGGCGTACTGGCTGTATCCCGGCGCGGGGCGGAAGAAGTACATCTGCGGGGCGAGGAACTCGCCGGCGAAGATGTTGCCCTCGGTCAACCCGGTGCGCGACTCGATGTCGACCGGCGTGACGACCTCGCGGTGCAGCACCAGGTCGCCGAAGCCGGGGAAGTGCGACTCGAGCACGGCCTGCGCCTTGTCGCCGAAGTTGTCCCGCTCGGTCTCCCAGTCGCTGCCACGCAGCTCGTACGGCGCGTACTGCACGAAGCACGACATGACGTGCTTGCCCGGGGGTGCCATGTCGGGGTCGACGACGGACTGGATCGCGGCGTCGATGAACGGCCGCTCGGAGTACCAGCCGTACTTCGCGGCGTCGAACGCCTTCTCGACGTACTCGATCGTCGGGCCGATGTTGAGGAAGCCGCCGTAGTGGTCGACCGTGTCCGGCAGCGCCGGGAACACCGGCAGCCCGTCGAGGGCGAAGTTCACCTTCGCCGAGACGCCGCGGAACTTCATCCGGCGGATGTTGTCGACCAGGTCGAGCGGCAGCTCGCGCGGCTCGACCAGCTCCAGGAAAGTACGCCGGGGGTCGAGCGCGGAGACGACCACGGGGGCACGGAACTCGGTGCCGTCCTCGAGGGCGACCCCGACCGCGCGGCCGTCCTGGGTGATGACCGAGGTCACCGGAGCCGCGAGCCGGATCTCCGCGCCGTAGGCCTGCGCGGCCCGGGCCAGCACCTGCGTGAAGCCGCCGTTGCCGCCCTTGTGGAACGCCCACGAGCCGAGGTGGCCGTCGTGCTCGCCCATCTTGTGGAACAGCAGCACCAGGCCGGAGCCGGGCGACATCGGCCCGACCTTGGAGCCGATGATCGACGAGGACGCGTGGTAGCCCTTGATCGCCTCGTGCTCGAAGTAGTCGTCGAGCCAGTCCTTGGCGCTGCCGGTGAGCAGCCGCACGGTGTCGTGCATGGTCTTGCGATCGATGCCACCGAGGTGGTCCATCAGCCACTTCACGTCGACCGCGTCCTCGGGGTCCGTGCCCCACAGGTTCGGCGGCGGGTTGTCGAACAGCGGCCGGATCGCCTGGCAGACGCGGTCGAGGTCGCGGTGGTAGCGCTCGTACGCGTCGGCGTCGCGCGGCGAGTGCCGGCGTACCTCCTGGAGGTTCTGCGTGTGGTCGTCGCCGAACAGCAGGTAGTCGCCGTCGCCCGTGGGGTGGAACGACGACGGCATCATCAGCGGCAGGAAGCCGTGCTTCACGAGGTCGAGCTCGTGGATGATCTCGGGCCGCAGCAGGCTCAGCGCGTACGAGAACGTCGTGAAGCTGAAGCCCGGCATCAGCTCCTCGGTGATCGCGGCTCCACCGACGAGGTCGTTCTTCTCCAGCACCAGCGTGCGCAGGCCCGCCTTCGCGAGGTACGCCGCGTGCGTGAGTCCGTTGTGGCCGCCGCCGACGACGATCGCGTCGTACTCGTTGCTCATGACTTCTTCCTGTCGGGCTCGAAGAACGGCATCGGAGTCGTGGCGATCCGCACCGTGGTGTTGTGGTGGTTGACGGCGAGCTCGAGCCGCAGCTCGGTGCCGGCCGCGGCGAGGTCCGGGCGGACCCGCGCGATGCCGATGTGGCGCTGGAGCACGGGGGAGTAGACGAAGCTGGTGCAGTAGCCGACCTCGGCGCGGTCGTCGTCCAGGATCATCGACTCGTACGGCAGCGGGTGCTCGGACTTCGGCGGGAACAGGTCGGCCGCGCGGTAGAGCCGGTCCCAGTCGCCGGCGTCGACGACGATGCCGGTGGTCGCCCAGCGTGACGTGCCCTCGACGAGCTCGCGACGGATCGCCTCTGAGCCGACGAACCGCCGGGAGCCGTCGCGCACGCCGCGGAGCATCCACCCGAGGCCGAGCTCCTTGGGGGTCACGCAGTCGGCATCGCTGAGCGTGAGCCGGGCGTCGTGCCACTCGATGTCGACCAGCGGGAGGCCGGCCTCGATGCGCAGCGTCATCAGGGCCTCCTCGCCGAACGGCCTGATGCTGTGCGGCTTCCCCGCCTCGAGCACCGCGTCGAGGACGGCGACCGCGTCGTCGGAGGCGACGGTGATCTCGAAGCCGAGGTCGCCCGTGTAGCCGGTGCGTGAGAGGACGACGGGGGTGCCCGCGACCTTGGCGGGGGTGTGGTCGAAGTAGCCGAGCGTCTCGGCCCCGGGCATCAGCTCCGCGAGCACCGCGCGTGAGCGTGGTCCCTGGACCGCGAGCATGCCGTAGTTCTCGGTGACGTCCTCGAGCTCGACGCGGAGTCCGGTCCCGAGCTCCTGGAACCACGACAGCGCCGGGCGGCCGGCCGTGAGCAGGAACTCGTCCGACGCGTGCCGGAACACCACGCCGTCGTGCATGACGTAGCCGCGGTCGTCGCACCACGCGGTGTAGTGCGCCTGGCCCGGACGACACGTCCTGATGTCGCGCACCAGCGCCCCGGACAACAGCTTCTCGGCGTCGGGCCCGGTGACGGCGTACTTGTAGAGAGGAGAGGTGTCGAAGACGCCGACGCTGTTGCGGACCGCGAAGTACTCGTGCTTCGGCGCATGGGTGTAGCGCAGCGGCGACAGCGTTCCCTGCCAGTGCGTGAACAGGTGCTGGTCGTTGAGCTCGTTGAGCCGTGCGTGGAACGGCGTCGTCCTGATCATCGGTTCGATCCTCTCAGAGCACTGCGTCGAGAAAGGTCTTGGTCTCCGGGCGGGTCGGCGCGGAGACGATCTGCTCCGGCGGGCCCTCCTCGAGGATGCGTCCCTCGTGGAAGAAGCACATCCGGTCGGCGACCTCGCGGGCGAATCCCATCTCGTGGGTCACCACCATCATCGTCATGTGCAGGTCCGTCGCCAGCGAGGTCATCACCGCGAGCACCTCGCCGGTCAGCTCGGGGTCCAGCGACGAGGTCGGCTCGTCGAACAGCATCACGTCCGGCTCCATCGCCAGCGCGCGGGCGATCGCGACCCGCTGCTGCTGGCCGCCGGAGAGCCGGATCGGGTGCTCGCCGGCCTTGTCGGCCAGCCCGACCCGGTCCAGCAGGTCGAGGGCTCGCTGCTTCACGACCGCCTCCTTGCCTCCGCCGGCGCACATCGGGCCGCACATGACGTTGTCGAGCGCGGTCATGTTCGGGAACAGGTTGAACTGCTGGAACACCATGCCGGTCCTCAACCGGAGCTGGCGGATCTGCCTGCGCTTGCGTCGGGTGCGGTGCCCGCCCCCGAGACGTACGCCGGACACCTCGATCGTCCCCTCGGTCGGGTCCTCGATCATGTTCACGCAGCGCAGCAGCGTGGACTTGCCGGAACCCGAGCGGCCGAAGATCACCACGACCTCGCCCTTCTGGACCTCGAGGTCGACGCCACGCACGACCTCGAGGTGGCCGAAGCTCTTGTGCAGCCCGTCGATGCGGACGATCGGCCCGCTCATGCGAGGCCCCCGCCGCCGCCGTGGGGCTGGATCGGAAGGGTCTTCACCGGCGTCCGCACGTACCCGCGGGCGACCCGGTCCTCCAACCGGCGCTGGAAGAACGAGAAGATCGCGGTGAGCACCCAGTAGAGCAGTGCGCAGGCGATGTACGCCTCGAGGTTCTTGAAGTCCGCCTTGCCGACGAGCTGCGCGCGCCGGAAGATCTCGGCGTTGGCGAGGGTCACGCCGAGGAACGAGATGAGTGCGGTGTCCTTCATCATCGCGATGAACTCGTTGCCGGTCGGCGGGATGATCACCCGGAAGGCCTGCGGCAGGATCACCTTCCGCATCTTCTGGCTGTGTGTCATGCCGAGGGCGTCCGCGGCCTCGGACTGCCCGACCGCGACCGCTTGGATGCCGGCCCGGAAGATCTCGGTCATGTAGGCGCCGTAGTTGAGACCGAGCGCGATGGTCCCGGCGACCGCGGCGTCCATGATCAGCGCGGCCTCGAAGCCCTCGGGAACCCAGCCGTACTTGTCGGTGATGTTGCGGCCGACCGGCGGCAGCGCCAGGTAGAGCAGGAACATCTGGACGATCAGCGGGGTGCCCCGGAAGAACGAGACGTAGAACCCGGAGACGCCGTAGGCGACCGGGTTGCGTGACAGCCGGGAGAGCGCGCCGAACGTCGCCAGCACGATCGCGATCACGATGCCCCCGACCGCCATGATCAGCGTGAACTTCAACCCGCCGGCGATGTACTCGAGGTTGTCGCGGATCCACTCCCGGTCGAAGCCCGCCGCCAGGAAGAACCACCCGAGCACGACGAAGATCACGGCCCAGACGGCGGCCACCTTCAGGCGGAACGGGACGCCCGCGCTGGCCAGGGCGAGCCGCTCCAGCGGCGACTCCGCTCCGCCGGAGTCAGGGGAGGTCACTGCTGGACCGTCAGGTCGATCCCGTCGTACCACTCCTCCGAGAACCCGGTCAGCGTGCCGTCGTCGTGCATCTCGCCGACGATCGCGTCGACCGCCTCGACCAGGCTGGCCGGGTCGAGCTCGGAGGACTTGTCGATGGCCACGGCCAGCGGCTCGTAGAAGATCGGGTCTCCGACGATCTTGGTCGGGTTGCCGGCCTTCTCGAAGCCCTGCGCCACGGTGATCGAGGTGATCGCCGCATCCAGGCGGTCGCCGTCGCCGACGGCGAGGTCCTGCATCGCTGTGGTGTCGGTGTCGTAGCCGACGATCTCCGCGTCGTCGATGACGAAGTCGAACGTGAAGCCCTCGATCGCCAGGCTCTTGTCGAGGAACTGCTCGTAGGTGCAGCCGGCGCAGACGCCGATCGTCGTGCCGTCGAGATCGGCGCTCAGGTCGGCGACGCTGTCGTTGTCGGCGTTCACCGCGACCACGGCCGGCGTGTAGTAGTAGGGCTGGGTGAAGTCGAGGACCTCCTGCCGGTCGTTGGTCGGGGTCATCGAGCCGACGCTCATGTCCCAGCGGCCGTTCCAGCTGCCGGCGGTGATGACGTCCCAGGACGGCGTCTCCCAGGCGATGTCGACGCCGAGGCGGTTCGCGATCTCGGTGGCGACGTCGATGTCGAAGCCGACGTACTCGTTGGTCTTCGGGTCCAGCTCGGACTGCGGCGGGTAGGCCGCGTCGGTCGACACCGTGATCACGCCCTTCTCGCAGATCTCGGCGAGCAGGTCGCCCGTCGCGTCGGTCGTCGCGCACACGCCCTCACCGGTGGCGGCGGGCTCCTCCGCGTCGGACCCGCCTCCGCTGTCGTCGCCGCACCCGGCGAGCAGGAGGGCCAGCGCGGCGGCGGCGATGAGCGGCTTGATCATGGGTGCCTCCTCGGGACGGGACGCAGCGGCGTCCTCTCGCAGGATGGCAGAAACCCGGGGTATCGGCATCGACTATCGTGCGGCGGTGCTCTGCCACGCGTGCTATGCCGATCCGGGCGTGATGCCCGACTGCGCGGCCTGCCGGGGCACCGGCCGCGCCACGTCGATGCCGTTGTGCGACGACCCGTGGAACGAGGTGGTCCCGCGACTGTGGCAGGGCGGCCACGACGTCCGGTCGCAGAGCCGATCCGCGTGCGTGGTCGGAGCCGAGTTCGATCTCGTGGTCAGCCTCGCCACCCGTGAGGGATACGGCCCGGACCCGGGAGTCGAGCACATTGTCGTGCGGCTCGCCGACGCTGTGCTCGACGACGGCGCAGCCGCTCGGGTGGACGAGCTCGCGGTCCGGGTGGCCGAGGCGGTCGAGAGTGGGCGTCGCGTGCTCGTGCGCTGCTCGGGTGGCCTGAACCGGTCCGGCCTGGTGGTCGCCAATGCACTGGTGCGGATGGGACGCACCCCGGAGCAGGCGATGGCGCTGGTGCGTGCCGCGCGCGGCCCCTGGTCGCTGACCAACCCGGCGTTCGTCCAGCATCTGAGCACGTCCGCCTGAGTTTCGTCGATCTCGGGACGAAGTTCGTCCGATCCGACGAGGATGGGCCGGGCTCGACTTCGACCACGGGTCCATCACCCGAGGATCCAGGAGCCCACGTGCAGCACCCGTTGACCGGCCGACGTCTCTCGAGCGCGGCGGTCGCCGCCGTCGCGGTGGCCGGCATCGCCGTCACCGCCACCGCCTCCGCGCCGCTCTCGCGCGTCGGGAGCGAGCGGACCATCAACGCCTGCTACCTGCCGAAGGACGGCTCGCTGCGGCTGGTCACCCAGAAGGCCGGTGGTTGCCGGGCCGCGGAGCGTCCGCTGACGTGGAACACCAAGGGACCGCGCGGCGCCACGGGTGCGACCGGCGCTACGGGTGCGACCGGAGCCATGGGTGCGACCGGAGACACGGGCGCCGCGGGTGCGACCGGTGCCACGGGCGCGACCGGCGCCGCGGGTGCGACCGGCGCTGCGGGTGCGACCGGTGCTACCGGTGCTACCGGTGCTACCGGTGCAGCGGGCACGAACCCCTGGTCCGCGATCACGGTCTGGGACCAGGCCGCCGAGTACCTCGCGGGCCCGCCGTCCGACGTCGTCACCTATGACGGCGGTGCGTACGTCGCGACCGGTGACAGCACCGGCGTCGAGCCCGGCACCGACCCGGGTCGCTGGATCCAGATCGCCCGCCCCGGAGCCGACGGCCCTCAGGGCATCCCCGGCGCGGTCGGCGCCACCGGCGCCACCGGCGCCACCGGCGCCACCGGCGCTCAGGGTCCCGCCGGGCCTACGGGACCCACGGGACCCGCCGGGCCCACGGGCCCTGCGGGAGCTCAGGGGGCGGCGGGACCGCAAGGCCCGGCCGGTGTTCTGGCCGGGTACGGCGACGGCAGCTCGGGTTCGCTCACCGTCGCCGCCGGCATGACGCTCGACCTGGGTGCGTCGGCCGGACTCCTCAACCCGCAGTTCACGTCGATCACCGTTCAGACCGGCGCCACGCTGAAGGTGCCGAGTGGCACCGTCCTGCGCGCCACCGGCAACATCACGATCAACGGCATGGTCCGGGTGCTTCCCGGTGCGTTGACCCAGCCCGGCGGTCCGGCCAACCCTGGTGTCGGCCTCGCCGCGGCGACCGCCGGCTTCGGTGGGCTCGGGATGGACTCGCCCGGCCAGGCCGCGCAGGTCGGCCACACGCTGCTCGGCGGCGGCTCTGGTGCCCGCGGCACGGGTTCGCCCGACGGCGGATCCTCCGATCCCCGCGGCGCCGGTGGGGGTTCGCTGACGATCGCGGCGGGCGGAAGCGTGACCGTGGGCGCGAGCGGCGTGGTGCGGGCGAACGGCGAGAACGCCGCGGCATCCTCCTCCACCGGGATCGTCCCCGGCGCGGGCGGCGGCGCCGGCGGGGTGATCCGGATCTTCGCGAAGGGCACGCTGTCGGTCAGCGGCACCGTGACCGCCGACGGCGGTGCTGGCGCCGACGGCGTCTCGTCGGTCGCCAACAACCTCGCGGGTGGGGGCGGAGGCGGAGGCGGCGGCATCGTGCATCTCTTCGCGGTGCAGTCGCCTGCGGTCGCCGGCACGGTCACCGTCAACGGTGGTGCTGGTGGTTCCCCCGCCGGCGGTGGGACGTTGACCACCGGGTTCGGTGGCGGGGGTGCCGGGGGCAATGGCGGCGGCTCTGCGGGCGGCAACGGCGGCGCGGGTGCGGCCGGCATCTACGTCGTGACGGTGCTGCCATCACCCGAGTACGCCCTCGGCGTGGGCTGAGCGCCTCCGCAGGCGACCGACCACGTGTGGCGCCTGCGGCCGCCGGGAACGGTGCGGGGGTGACCCGATCTCATGTGCTCGCCCTCGTCCAGGCCGGTGGCGCCGGCGGCCGGATGGATGTCCTGACGCGGGAGCGGGCCAAGCCCACGCTGCCGTTCGCCGGGGTGTTCCAGCTCGTCGACTTCCCGCTCTCGAACCTCGCGAACAGCGGTATCTCCGACATCTGGCTGTCGGTGCAGTTCCAGGGCGCCGGGATGGGCGAGGAGGTGGCGAACGGCCGGCCGTGGGACCTCGACCGCAACCGCGGCGGGCTGCGGCTGCTGATGCCGCAGCAGGGCACCGGCGGCACCGACGAGGAGGGGTTCGCGAAGGGCAACGCCGACGAGCTCTACCGCTTTCGCGACCAGGTCGTGGCCGAGGCCCCCGACGCGCTGGTCGTGCTCAGTGCCGACCACGTCTACCGGTTCGACGTGACCGAGGCGCTCGAGACGCACCGTCGCAAGGGCGCCGAGTGCACCATCGTCACCACCGAGATCCCGGTCAAGGAGGCGAGTGACCACGCGACGGTGGTGGCGAACCGGCAGGGCCGGGTCACCGACTTCGCCTACAAGCCGGGCCGGCCGAGGACGGGGACCGTCGCCACCGAGATCTTCGTGTACGACCCGGCGGTGCTGGTGCCGGTCCTGGAGGAGCTCCACCGCGAGCTCGGCGCCGATGCGGAGGCGGGCGACACCGGGCTGGGCGACTACGGCGAGCACCTGGTCCCGCGCCTCGTCGAGCGTGGGAAGACCTACGTCCACGCGATGCCCGGCTACTGGAAGGACCTCGGCCAGCCGGCCAAGTACCTCGCGGCACACCACGACATCCTCGACGACGACCTCGGGGTGCTCGGCGACGCCGACTGGCCGATCCTCGGCCACCAGCAGCCGCGACCCGCCGCCCGCGTCCTCGACGGCGGCCGCGTCAGCGACAGCCTGCTGAGCCCCGGTTCGTGCGTCAGCGGCACCGTGATCCGCAGCGTCATCGGCCCGGGCGTCGTGGTCGAGGAGGGCGCGCTCGTCCGCGACAGCGTGGTGTTCCGCGACTGCGTCGTACGCTCCGGCGCGCGGGTGGACTGGGCGATCGTGGACCAGGACTGCGAGATCGGGCCGGACGCCGGGATCGGCTCGCCGGACACCGACCCCGAGGACTCGGACGCGATCGTGCTGGTCGGCCGTGGGACGACCGTCGGTCGCGGCGTCGAGCTGCCGGAGGGCGCCCGGCTCGAGCCGGGCAGCAGCGCCTAGGAGCCCGCGCGCGTCGGGCACTCCGGGTTGGTGCACACGCGCTCGTCCGGGGTCGAGTCGGCATCACCGACGTACCCCTCCTGGGGGCCGACGGGGCCGTCGGGCACCTCCGGCGCGCTCACGGGACGCAGCTCGACCTGCGCTCCGCAGACGGAGCAGGGCTTGGTGTCGAAGTACACGTGGTCTCCTTGTCGTGAGCCGATCGTGAGCCGGTGGTCAGCGGGTACGGCGGGCGCGGCGGTAAGCAGGCTCGCGCAGCCGGACGACGGCGTCGTACTGCTCGAGGCCCGGGACGCGGTGCAGCAGCGGGTCGAACGACAGCCGCGCGCTGTCGTCCTGTCGCTCTCCGAGCTGGAGGGTGGCGAACGCCGTCCATGGCCCCGACGGCCGCGCCCAGCAGAGCTCGAAGGAGCCGTCGCCGGCGCCGTCGGCGCGCAGCAGCACCGCGCCGGTCGGGGTCCGGTAGGGGAGCAGCGTGGTCATCGGCCGGCCGGGGTCGCGGGTGGCGGTGAGCAGGTAGCGGGTGAGCCGGCGGGTGCCGGTGTTGGCGAACAGCAGGTCGCCCGGCCCGTCCGGCCCGTGGACGCGCACGGCGAGGCCGTGGATGTCCGGGAGCGCGTCCGGCAGCCCGACCGCGCGCGACAGCCTCACCTCGACGTCGTCGGTGCCGGGCTCGTCGAGCCAGGCGACGCCCGTCGAGGCCGTGCTCCCCAATCGCCGGAGCGATCCGTGGAAGACCTTGCCCGACGGGTGCAGGGGCTTCGCCGCCGTCCGCACGGTGGCCAGCGCGTGCGTCGCGGTGGCGAGCGCGCCGCCGGCGAGCCGGGAGATGTCGGGCATGGCTCGCAGGTACCCGGTCCGGTCGGGTTGCATCCGACAGCCCTGGGTAAAGGGAGGTGGTGACCAGGGGACCGCGGACGTGAGTGGCTTCCACGACGTGCTCATGTTCGCCAGCGACCAGGAGCTGGCGGACGGGACCCGCGAGCTGATCGAGGCCGGGGTGATGGCCGGTGACCTCGTGCTCGTGGTCGGCGACCAGCAGGAGCTCGGCGTCCTGCGCGACGCGTGGGACGACGACCCGCGGATCACGTTCACCCACCGGGACGAGGTCTACGAGCACCCGATGCGGACGATCGCCGAGTACCAGCGGCTGCTCGACCGGGAGCGCGAGAACGGCGCGCAGCTGCGAGTCACGGGCCCGGTGCCGTTCGGGGAGGACGCGCGCCGACGCCGCGGCTGGATGATCTACGAGGCGCTGATCGACCGCGCGTTCGCGGCGTACCCCTTTCGGTCGCTGTGCCAGTACGACACCCGGACGACCCCGAACGAGCTCGTCGAGCACGCGCGTGAGACCCACGAGCGGATCTTCTCCAGGACCGACGTGAGCCCCGGCAATGGTCGCGGGGCGGAGGTGCTCGCCGAGCTCACCCGAGCAGACGCGGCCGACGTCGTCGAGAGCGGGCCTGTCGTGTACGCCGACGTGCTCACGGGTGTCGGCGACCTCTCGGGATTCCGCGCAGCGATGCGGACGGCGCCGGAGTCGCTGGTCTTCGCGGCGAACGAGATCGCGGCGAACGCGCTGGTGCACGGGAGCCCGCCGGTCGACGTGCGGCTGCGCAAGGGAGCGGAGGACTGGCAGTGCGTCGTGTCCGACCGCGGGCCCGGCCTGCTCGACCCGTACGCCGGCATCGACTCCCCGCTCCACGACGAGCTCGAGGTGGGCGGGCGCGGGCTGTGGCTCGCCCGCCAGGCGTGTGACCGGCTCACGATCACCGCCGATCCGGGCACCGGCACGACCGTCCGGCTCGAGCACCGGGTCTGAGATCTCTGGAACGCTGTCGTATCGAGACGGACCTGTTCGTGGTGATGGCGAGAGGCGGTCACCGAGGTCGCCCGGAGCTGAGGAGACGACGATGACGCACTACCTGCTGAGCGTGCACGGCCCGGCCGAGCTGGGTGAGTTCGGTAGCTACGACTCGAAGGAGGAGATGGAGGAGGCGCTCGCGACGACCGGCGCCTTCAACGACAAGCTCCGCGCCGAGGGTCACTGGGTGTTCGCCGGCGGTCTCAAGCAGGCCTCGTCGGCGACCGTCGTCGACGGCCAGGGCGACGCGCCGTTGTTCACCGACGGCCCGTACCTGGAGACCAAGGAGTACATCGGGGGGTTCTGGATCATCGAGGCACCCGACCTCGACCGCGCCCTCGAGCTCGCCGCCGAGGGGTCGAAGGCCTGCCGGGGCAAGGTCGAGGTGCGCCCGTTCGAGGGCCTCGGTTGAGCGATCGCGAGGTCGCTACGCTGCGGGCATGCACCGGATCTTCTCCACCAGTGTCGCCTCGGTCTATCCGCACTACGTGACCAAGGTCGAGAAGAAGGGCCGCACGCAGGCTGAGCTGGACGAGGTGATCTCGTGGCTGACCGGCTTCGACGAGGCCACGCTCCAGAAGCACCTGGCCGAGGAGACGACGTTCCAGGACTTCTTCGCCGAGGCCGACCTCAACCCGAATGCCACCCTGATCACCGGTTCGGTGTGCGGGGTGAAGGTGCAGGAGGTCGAGGACCCGTTGATGCGGCAGATCCGGTACCTCGACAAGCTCGTCGACGAGCTCGCCAAGGGCCGTCCGATGGAGAAGGTCCTGCGCGGGTGATCGGCTCCCTCAGGGTCGCGGTCGGCACGCTCACCGCGATCCCGGTCGGTGCCGTCGCGCTCACCCCTGCGACCGCCCGCGGGGCGATGCTGGTCGCGCCGGTGGCCGCGCTGCCCCTCGGGGCGCTCGTGGCCTTCGTGTGCTGGGCGGGCTCGGAGCTCTCGCTGCCTGCTGTCGCGGTGGCCTTCGTCGCTGTCGGCGCACTCGCCGCGGGCAGTCGGGCGCTGCACCTCGACGGCCTCTCCGACGTCGCGGACGGGTTGACCGCCAGCTACGACCGCGAGCGCTCGCTGGCGGTGATGAAGGGAGGTACGGCAGGTCCGGCCGGCGTCGTCGCGGTCGTGGTCGTGCTCGGCATCCAGGCCACCGCGCTGGCCGCCTTCGACGACTGGCTGCTCGCCGGTGCGCTGGTCTGCGTGTCGCGTGCCGCGCTCTGGATCACCTGTGCCCGCGGGGTTCCTGCCGCTCGCAGCGACGGTCTCGGCAGCGCCTTCACGTCGTCGGTGCCGCGGACCTTCGTGGTCGTGGGCTGGCTGGTCCTCGCCGGCCTGTCCGCGCTCGTCGACTGGTGGCGCGGCCCGCTCGCCGTCGCTCTCGCCGCCCTGGTCGTGGTGCTGCTCGTCACCCGCGCCGTACGGCGCTTCGGCGGCGTCACCGGCGACGTCTTCGGCGCCGCGATCGAGCTCGCGCTCGCCGTGCTGCTGCTGGGATTCGCCCCCGCGTCGGGGGTGTGAGAACCTGACGGAGAGCTGAAGACCTCAGCTTCCGGACGAGACGCGCCGTACCCGCCGCCAAGACGACGCACCCGGGAGATCGACGTGTTCGAACAGATCATTCAGGTGGCGGGCTCGCTGCTCATCCTCGTGGCGTTCGTGGCCGCGCAGAAGGGCCGGATGTCCACCTCCTCGCTGCCCTACCTCGTCCTCAACCTCGTGGGCTCCGCGGTCCTCGCGGTCCTCGCCGCCCTGCACCTGCAGTACGGCTTCCTCCTGCTCGAGGGGGTCTGGGCGTGCGTCTCCGCCGCCAGCCTCGTGGCGGTGCTGCGCGGCAGGACGCCGGTCGCCGCGCACGGTGGGTGAGGTCGGCGCCCTGATCTCGGTCGGAATGCCCTCCGGCACCCGCGTCAGAGCCGCAGCACCCGACCGGCGACGACAAGGTGCACCTCGTCGACACTCGCGGCTACGCGCAGGTTCACCGTGCCGAGGAGGTCGCGGAACAGCCGGCCGGAGCGGTGCTCGGGGACGACGCCGAGGCCGACCTCGTTGGTGACGAGGACGACCGGACCCGACGGGGAGGCAAGAGCATCGAGCACCGGTGACAGACGACCCGCGACGAAGTCGGTGACCTCGTCGGACGGCGCCTCCCACAGGCCGGCGTCGTCGACGATCGCGTTGATCCAGGTGCCCAGGCACTCGACGATGACGGCGCCGGGAGCCGACGAGAGAGCAGCGTCGAGCGTGCTGGTCTCGACCGTCTCCCAGTGCGCGGGCCGCCGTTCCTGGTGGGCGGAGACGCGCGCCTGCCAGTCGGCGTCGTCGTACGCCGGCCCTGCGGCGACGTACCGCACCGCGGGCTGGTCGGCGAGGAGTCCCTCGGCGTGGAGGGACTTCCCGGACCGGACACCTCCGGTGACGAGCACGCGCATGGGGACACGCTAGGGGGTGCTCGCGGAGCACGGCGCCGAGGGCGCCACCGGGTCCTCGAGGTACGGCGCGGCGCGGTGGCGGCCGAGGTTCCACTCCAGCCAGTCGTCGTCGATCGGGTCGCGGCCGGTCAGCGCGCAACCGGCGACGTCGGCCGGGAGCGTGTCGAGCACGGGTACGGCGTCGTCGGAGAGCTGCTGCAGGTAGGACCAGTCGATCTTGCCGGTCTCCTCGTACCGGTCGATGTTGTGCTGCGCGACCCAGGCGTCCGGGTTGATCGCAGCCAGCAGGAGCAGGGCGCTCGCGCCGCTGAGCAGCGCGGTGCGCGGGAGCCAGGTGGCACTGAGCCGGACCCCCGCCGCGAGCACGCCGACGATCATCAGGCCCAGCCAGGCCTCGAAGACGTCCACGAGCAGGCGCAGCTGCGTGAAGCCGTACGCCTCCTGGTAGACGTGCATCCGGTACAGCGCGGACGCGACCACGACCAGCGTCAGCACGCAGAGCAGACCCAGCGACCCGCGCAGCCAGCCGAGGTCGGCCGGCGTCGACCGCGGCGCCTTCCGCGCCGCCGCCCACACGACGAGGAGCGTGAGCGCGGTCGCGACCGTGAGCTGGCCGAAGCCCTGGTGCACGTACTCCGCATAGGTGAGCCCGGTGGTGCTCTCGACGTACGAGTGACCACCGAAGATCACCGACGCCTGCGCCGCGAGGAACACCAGGAACACCGCGTCGACCAGCAGCACCGGCACCAGCCACTCGTAGCGATGCGCGACCGGCCGCGCCGGGCCTCCCGTGGTGTCGACGTTCGGCGGGTTGATGGCGACGTACGCCGCCGCCAGCACCACACCGCCCACGGCGACGGCCACGAACGCCCGCAGCACGAACGAGCCGAGGTCGAGGTCCGGGATCAGCGCGCCCACCCACTCGGCGAAGATCGCGTCGGCCGAGGCGAACAGCAGCCCGAACACCGCCACGCCCAGCAGCGACAGCAGCCCGGTGCGCAGCGCCGAGGCGCTGGACCCGTGGCCGCTCACGGCGCGAGCGGACCGTCCCAGCCATGGCATCCCACGCAGGGCGGCGAGCGGCCAGGCGATCGCGGCCAGCACGAACGACGGCAGCGTGCGCCCGTCCACGAGCGCGGCGACGCACACGGCACCGCCGGCCATCAGGCACAGGATCACGATCCACTCCGCGTCGCGGACGAACGTGGTCGCGGCGAGCAGCACGCACAGCCCGGCGCACGCGAGCGTGAACGGCGAGCGCCGGTTGACGCTGAAGCCGAGGATCACGCCGCCGGCGGCGAGCAGCACGAGGAACGTGCCGATCCCGAGCCCGCGGAACGGCAGGATCACGGCCGCCAGCACGCCCACGCCGAGGCAGGCCAGGACCGCGCGGGCGTTCCCGGGGACCCCGTCGTCCGGCCAGAACCGGCCGAACAGCGAGTCCATCGCCGGCTCCGGGGCCGGGACGGTTGGTGGCGTCGGTGCCGGGACGACCGGCGTGGGCTTCGTCATGAGGGGCTCCTCGATGCTCGTGGGGAGGTCGACGCGCACGCGCGCGCCGGTGCTCGGGGGCTCGGGGTCGACGACGTGGATGACGCCGCCGTGCAGGTCGGTCACCCAGCGGGCGATGGCGAGACCGAGACCGGTGCCGCCTCCGCCCTCGGTCTCCGTGAGGGTCCCGAACCGCTCGAAGACCCGTTCCCGATCGGCCGCCGGGATGCCGGGACCGTCGTCGGCCACCTCGAGCCGCCAGCCGGTGGCGGTCCCAGTGGCGCTGACCCGTACGACGCCACCGGCCGGACTGTGCCGCGACGCGTTGTCGAGCAGGTTGGTGACCAGCTGGAGCAGCCGGGCCGGGTCGGCGGTGACCGCCAGCGTCGGCGGGGTCACGCGGACGTCGTACCGCACGTCGCGGCCGGTCGCCCGGGCCTCGGCCACGGCGTTCTCGAGCAGCACCACGACCGGGACCTCGGCGGTGGACAGGTGGGCTTCGCCGGCGTCGACGCGAGCGAGGTCGAGGAGGTCAGACGCCAGTGCAGACAGGCGTTCCGCCTGTCCGAGCGCGACGCGCAGCGTCTCGGGGTCGGGCTCGGCGACCCCGTCGGCGAGGTTCTCGAGCACCGCGTACAGCGCGGCCAGGGGAGTGCGCAGCTCGTGGCTCACGTTGGCCACCAGCTCCCGTCGCTGCCGGTCCACCGCGCCCAGGTCCTCGGCCATGCTGTTGAACGCCTTGGCCAGCTGCCCGACCTCGTCGCTCGACATCGCGGTCACCCGGGTGGAGTAGTCGCCGCGCGCCATCCGCCTGGCCGCGGCGGTCATCTCGCGCAGGGGGGACGTCATCCCGACGGCGAGGAGCTGGGTCACCCCGAGCGCGAGGGCGACGGTGACGGGGAGGCTGAGCCAGGACGGCACCCCGCCGGCCGCGCCGATCGCGGCGACGGCCCAGGCCACGGTGACGCTGGCCGCGACGAGCAGCCCGAGCTTCACCTTGACCGAGGTGACCTGGTCCAGGGCGCTCATGAGGCGGCCCGCGGCTCGAGCGCGTAGCCGACGCCGTGCACCGTGCGCACCCGGTCGGAGCCGATCTTGGCGCGCAGCGCCTTGACGTGGCTGTCGACGGTGCGGGTCCCGGAGGCGCCGGGCCACCCCCAGACCTCGGTGTACAGCTCCTCCCGGGTGATGACCACGCCCGGGCTGGCCGCCAGGCAGGCGAGCAGGTCGAACTCGGTCGGCGTGAGGTGCACCTCGTCGCCGGCGACCCAGACCCGGCGCGCGGCGGCGTCGAAGTGCAGGTCGCCCAGGTCGGCGACCGGACGGGCGGCCAGCTCGGCGGCCCGCTCGACCCGGCGCAGCAGGGCGGCGACCCGGGCCACCAGCTCCCGCATCCGGAAGGGCTTGGTGAGGTAGTCGTCGGCGCCGACCCCGAGCCCGACCAGGATGTCGGCCTCGTCGTCGCGTGCGGTGAGCATCAGCACCGGGACCGGACGCTCGGCCTGGATCCGGCGGCACACCTCGTGGCCGTCGTACCCGGGCAGCATCACGTCCAGGACCACCAGGTCGGGCGAGGTCGCGGCGCAGGTCGCGACGGCGCTCGGCCCGTCGAAGGCCTGGACGACCTCGTGGCCCTCGGCGCGCAGGCGATCGGCGACGGCTTGGCTGATGATCGGCTCGTCCTCGACGACCAGGATCGTGGCTGGCATGCAGCCGAGCCTAGGAGCGGGACCGGTCGGGAATCGGGGACGACTCGTGGAGGTTCTGTGGAGATCCTCCTGTGCTGAGAACGTCCTTGTATTCAATACAGAGGTGTTCCAGAATGGCCGGGTGGCGGCCACGACGAGGACCAACCGGCGCTCGTACGACGCCTCGCGCCGCCGTGCCCAGGCGGAGAGCACGGTCGCCGCGGTGCTGGAGGCGGCGGCGGAGCAGTTTGTTACCCGCGGTTGGACCGTCGGCATGCGCGACATCGCACAGGCGGCCGGGGTGTCGGTCGAGACCGTCTACGCCACGGTCGGTAACAAGGCCGCGCTGCTGCTGCGGGTGCTCGAGCTGGCCGGCTCCGAGCGCCCCGAGGTCGGCTCGCTGGGCCAGGGGCGCCGCGCGGAGCGGGTCGCGGCCGTCGCGCACCTGATCACGGCGTTCCACCAGCGCACCGCCGAGCTGCGGCGCACGCTGAGCCACGCAGCGACCGGGGATCCAGCGCTCGCCGAGCGCTGGAGCGAGTACGACGCGCGCCAGCGCGCCTGGCTCACCCTCGGCGTCCGTCAGCTGCTGGGCCGGCCGCCCGACCTGGACCTGGTGGACGGCATGGCCGCGCTCGGGAGCCCCGAGGTCTACCTGCAGCTCACCGAGAGCGCCGGGTGGAGCCCCGAGAAGTACCGCCGCTGGCTGGCCGACCGGATCGACCAGCTGCTGCCGTAGCGGCTCAGCTCATCCAGCCGGGGTTCGCCGGCAGCTCGGGCGTGGTCGCCGGGCGCAGCTTGCGGTAGGCGCGCAGGACGCCGGACAGCTGGGACGGTGTGGCGCCGTGCATGATGATGCTGTCGACCCCGGTCGCCGGGAACTGCGCGATCACCTGCTCGGCGCAGGACCGCTCGTCGCCGGTGATCGCCGCGGCCAGCCACTCGGCGGGGATCACCTTGTCCCGCAGGTACTCCAGGTCGTCGACGGTCCCGACGGTGTCGAAGGCGCCCTGGAACGACGTGACCTTCGGGTCCTCCCGGAACCGCTGGAGCGCGGCGGGGTCCCAGTCGTTCGCGGCGACCAGCGTGTCGCCGTATCCCTGGAGGTACGTCGCCAGCCGCCCGACGGTCTTGCGCAGCCGGGTCTGCTCGTCGATGGCGTCGTCGATCACCGCGGTGCACGCCCAGATCCGGACCGACGCCGGATCCCGGCCGGCCTCCTCCGCCGAGCGGCGTACCGCCGCGACCGAGCGGGCCACGGCCTCGTCGGACATGTAGGTGTGCAGCACGACGGCGTCGGCGATCCGGCCCGCGAGCGCCATCGACTTCGGGCCGATCGACACCATCAGGATCGGGATCTGCTCGTCGAGCGGGCTGACGGTGAACAGGTACGGGTACTCGCCGGCCGGCCCGGAGTGGCCGAACTGCTCCCCGCGCCAGAGGCGGCGCAGGATCTCGAACGAGTCGGTGAGCTGCGCGTTGGTGATGCGGGGGAGGCCCATCAGGTCGAACAGCGGCGCGAACCCGCGGCCCAGCCCGAGCGCGAACCGGCCGCCGCTCGCCCGGTGCGCGGTGGCGGCCATCGTCGCGGTGATCAGCGGGTGCCGGGTGTTGTGGTTGGTCGCGGCCGTGGCGATGCCGAGCCGGGTGGTGGCGGCCACGGCCATGCCGGCCATCACCGCGGCGTCCTTGAAGTTGAAGCGCTCGGAGAGGAACACCGACCCGAGGCCGAGGTGCTCGGCCTGGCGGACCTCTCCGATCAGGTCGGCCGGGTTGTCCGAGTGGCCCGCGAGACCGTAGAAGCCGAGCTCGGGGAACTCCGGTGTGTCCGACATCGATCCTCCAGGTGAGTGGGCCGCGCCCACTTCTACCGTGACCGTCCGCCGTCGCGCCAGGATTCGTCCGAAATTCAACGGGTTGACGTACCCTCGGTGTGGGCTCGGGACCCAGCAACGTCGAACCATGACTGTCGATTGGACCGAAGCCGGTGGAAACCGCCCCTACCGACTGGCGCGTCTGCCCGCCCGTCGAGCTCACCCCCCTGCTGCGGCACGCGGCCGAGGCCTTCTTCGACCAGGGCTTCCACGGCACGTCCGTGCGTGACATCGCGGGCCGGGTCGGCGTGACCGTGCCGGCGCTGTACTACCACCACGAGAACAAGGAAGCGATCCTGCTCGCGGTGCTGCGGTCGTCGATGGTGGACCTGCTGCCCCGAGGGGAGGCCGCGATCGCGGACGGGCACGGCGACCCGGTCCTCGAGCTGGCGAACCTCGTGCAGTCGAACGTGCTGCACCTCGCCCGCCGGGCCCGCTTCGTGGCCCTCGACTCCGAGACCCGGTACCTGAGCCCGCAGGCGCGCAACGAGTACATCGAGCTGCGGCGGGCCGTGGAGCGCCTGACCCGCAAGGTCGTCCAGCGCGGGGTCGACCGGGGCGTGTTCCACGCCGTCGACGTCGCGGTGTCGACCCGTGCGATCCTCGGCATGCTCCAGGCGATCCCGCGCTGGTACAAGGACACGGGGGAGATGAGCCCGAGCCAGCTCGCCCAGCGCTATGCCGAGCTCTCGCTCGCCCTGCTCGGCATCCCGCCGGAGGAGTGCGCCCGGGTCAGCGCCTCCGCGTCCTGACGGCGTGAGACTCTGCTGCGCGATTGTATGCAATGTAGGTACCATCGAGCCGTGGAGATCATCGAGGTCGGGCCTCGCGACGGCCTGCAGAACGAGTCCGTGCTGGTGTCGACCGAGGACAAGGTCGCGCTCATCGAGCGCAGCATCGCCGCCGGCCTGCGCCGGATCGAGGCGACCAGCTTCGTGCACCCGGGCCGGGTCCCGCAGATGGCCGACGCCGAGGCCGTGATGGCCGCGGTGCCGCGCCGCGACGGCGTGTCGTACATCGGGCTGGTGCTGAACCGTCGCGGCTTCGACCGCGCGGTCGCAGCCGGTGTCGACGAGGTCAACTGCGTGGTCGTCGCGTCGGAGACGTTCAGCCAGCGCAACCAGGGCATGTCCATCGCGGACTCGGTCGAGAACGTGCGCGGGCTCGCCGAGGAGGCGCGCACCGCCGGGCTGACGCTGTCGGTCACGATCGCCGCGTCGTTCGGCTGCCCGTTCGAGGGTGAGGTCCCGGAGTCGACCGTCCTCGGCATCGCGCGCCAGGTCGCCGACCTCGGCGTCGACGAGATCGCGCTGGCCGACACGATCGGTGTCGGCGTACCGGCGCAGGTACGCCGGCTGCTGGCCGGCCTGGCCGAGGTCGCGCCGAACGCCCGGACCCGCGCCCACTTTCACAACACCCGGAACACCGGCTACGCCAACGCGATCGCCGCGGTCGAGGCCGGGGTCGCGTCGCTCGACTCGTCGACCGGCGGGATCGGCGGCTGCCCGTTCGCCCCCGCGGCGACCGGCAACATCGCCACCGAGGACCTCGTCTACCTGCTGGACCGCAGCGGCATCACCACCGGCGTGGAGATCGCGCCCGTCATCGAGACCGCCGACTGGCTGTCCGACGTGCTCGGCGAGAAGGTCCCGGCGCTTCTCGGCAAGGCCGGCACTTTTCCCGTCTAGGTCCCGTCTAGGTCCCGGCTAGCCCTCGAGGTGCGCGACGAGCACGTCGCGACCCTGGAGCACGTGCTCCCGCATCAGCGCCGACGCCCGGGAGGCGTCCCCGGCGACGATCGCGTCGCGGATCAGCTGGTGGAACAGGTGTGACCGC
Organism: Nocardioides sp. SR21; assembly: GCF_022761125.1. Classification (GTDB taxonomy): domain Bacteria; phylum Actinomycetota; class Actinomycetes; order Propionibacteriales; family Nocardioidaceae; genus Nocardioides. The sequence continues at coordinate 305,157 of NZ_JAKWJR010000004.1, forward strand.
TCGGTCTCGGCGCGGTCGAACTGGCGGAACGCCTGGAACGACAGGGGTACGTCGACGGTGCGGTCCAGCAGCTGGCCGAGCCGGTCGTGCCGCGCCGCGGCCAGGACCGTGCCGTGGATGCGCCGGTTCGCGTCCGCGATCAGGCGCGTGACGTCGAGGGGGTCGGACTCGTCGTCGGCCAGCGCCCGGTCGAAGTCCGCGATCGCGGCGTCGAGCTCCTCGACCTGGTGCGGCTCGATGCGTGCGGCGGCGAGCTCGGCGGCGTACGCCTCCAGCTGGGCGCGCAGGCCGTAGAGGTCCGAGAGGTCCTCGATGGTCATGTCGCGCACGACCGCGCCGCGGTTCGGCTCGCTGTGGACCAGGCCCTCCGCCTCGAGCCGGCGCAGCGCCTCGCGCACCGGGGTGCGCGACAGCGCGAACTCCTCGGCGATCCGCTGCTCGATCAGCCGCTGACCGGGCTGGTAGCGGCCCTCGACGATCGCCTGGCGGATCTGGGCGTAGGCGGTGGTCACGGACTCAGCATCCCAGATTGCACACAATCCGCTAGCCTCGAGCCGTGGACATGCGCACACTCGGTCAGGGCCTCGAGGTCTCCGCGCTCGGACTCGGTTGCATGGGGATGAGCGCCAGCTACGGCCCCCGGCCGGAGCGCGCGGACATGGTGGCGGTGGTCCGCGCCGCCGTCGAGCGGGGGGTGACGTTCTTCGACACCGCCGAGGTCTATGGGCCGTTCGACAACGAGGAGCTCGTCGGCGAGGCGCTGGAGCCGGTGCGCGACCAGGTCGTGATCGCGACCAAGTTCGGCTTCGACATCGAGCCCGACGGCACCCAGCACGGCCTGTCCAGCCGCCCCGAGACGATCCGCAGGGTGGCCGACGAGGCGCTGCGGCGGCTCCGCACCGACCGGATCGACCTCTTCTACCAGCACCGTGTCGACCCCGACGTGCCCATGGAGGACGTCGCCGGCGCGGTCAAGGACCTGGTCGAGGCCGGCAAGGTCGGCCACTTCGGCCTCTCCGAGGCGGGTGTCGCGAACATCCGCCGCGCGCACGCCGTCCTGCCCGTGACCGCGCTGCAGAGCGAGTACTCGCTGTGGTGGCGCGAGCCCGAGGCCGAGATCCTGCCGGTGCTCGAGGAGCTGGGCATCGGCTTCGTGCCGTTCAGCCCCCTCGGGCGCGGCTTCCTGACCGGCAAGCTCGACCCCAACGCGACGTTCGGCGCCGACGACATCCGCGCCAGCATCCCGCGCTTCGCGGCCGACGCGATGGCCGCCAACCAGGCGATGGTCGACCTGCTCGCCCGGATCGGCGCCGACAAGGACGCCTCCCCGGCGCAGGTCGCGCTCGCCTGGCTGCTCGCCCAGAAGCCCTGGATCGTGCCGATCCCCGGCACTCGCAAGGTCGAGCGTCTCGAGGAGAACCTCGGCGCCGCAGCCCTCACGCTGACCGCGGACGACCTGCAGGCGATCGACGCCGCCGCCGAGCAGATCCAGGTCGCGGGCGAGCGCTATCCCGAGCAGATGGACCGGATGATCGACCGCTGACGCAACCTTCCGCCGGCTTCGGTAGTCATCGGAGCATGGACGTTGTGACGAGCAGGTCGGACACCCCGACGTTCGAGGAGTACGCCAGCGGCGCGTGGCCGTCGCTGTACCGCTACGCCTACCTGCTCACGGGCAGCCACGCGGACGCCGAGGACCTCGCCCAGCAGACGCTCGTGAAGGCGTACGGCGCCTGGTCGAAGGTCGTGCGGGCGGACTCGCCGACGGCGTACCTGCGCCGGACGCTCACCAACACCTACCTCACCCAGAAGCGGCCGAAGGCGCGCCGGGCCGAGGTGCTCACCGACGAGCCACCCGAGCGAGGTACGGCACCACCGCCGGGGCCGGAGGACCGGATGGTGCTCTGGCCGCACGTCCGCTCGCTGCCGCCGCGGCAGCGAGCCGTCGTGGTGCTCCGCTACTACGAGGACCTCAGCGAGCAGCAGATCGCCGACGTGCTCGGCTGCTCCACCGGCAACGTGAAGTCCACGGCGCACCGCGCCCTGCAAGCGCTCCGGGGCGCACTCGAGACCGATGGGAGGGAGGGCTGACATGCACGACGTCGAGGAGATCCTGAACCGGGAGCTGCACGAGGTGGCCGACGGCCTGCGCGTGCCGCCGCTCCCCACCCTGTCCGAGGACACGCGGCGCCGGCCCTGGCTGCCGGTGCTGGCCGCGGCCGCGGCGCTGCTGGTCGTGCTCGGCGTGGTCGCGGTGGTCGCGATCAATCGCGGTGGTACGGCGCCCGAGCCGGCACCGTCGCCGACCGAGACCGCGTCGACCGCGCCGCCCGTCCCGGTCTCGACGGACCCGCCGACGGTGCCGTACACGCTCGACGGCCGGCTGTACGTCGACGGCGAGCAGGTGCCCGGGACCTGGTGGTACCTGTCGGTCGGTGGCCCGACCTGGCTCGCGATGAACGCCGACGACCAGACCTGGTACTGGGGGCGCGGGCCGGAGCTCAACGAGGTCACGGACATGTGGGTCGACCTCGCTCCCGTCCTGTCGCCCGACGGACGCTTCGTGGCGGTCGTGCGGGACTACGGGCTCGCGAGCCTCGATGACACGAGCGACGGCGGCGAGGTGGGCTCGCTGCCGGTCCAGCTCGGCGAGCCGGAGCTGCGCATCCGGGCCGTCACCGACGACGGCTGGGTGATCGTCCAGGGTGCGAGGACCGCGACTCTCTGGCAGCCGCTGGCTGACGGTCGGACCGTCGACCTGGCCGTGACCGCACCGGGTCAGATCGTCCGCGCGAGCACGGCGGCCGGGTTGTGGGTGTCGAACGCCGAGGAAGGGCCGGCGTACCTCGCCGACATCTCCGAGGACGGCCGGCTGACGACGGTCGTCGATCTCCCGGACCTCGACAGCCTCGCGGTCAGCCCGGGCGGCGAGTGGATGGCGTGGACGCCCCTGGGAAGTCTCGGCGGCGAGGTCACCGAGCTCGGCTCGCTCGAGGCCGGCACCGTCGACGGTGGACGGAGCACGACGTTCACGCCGCCGGACGGCTGGGGCTTCAAGGTCCAGGACTGGATCTGGGAGGACGACGACAGCCTGGTCTCCACCGTGGTGAAGGGCCGGGCCGAGCGGATGGTCCGCTGCAGCGTCCTAACCGAGACCTGCGTCCTGCTCGACGCTCCCTGACCGGCGCTCCCGCCGGACCCGGCGCGCGACCACGAGGAACACGATCGCGACCACGACCGTCGACGCGAGCGCCGACATGACGACCGAGGCGAGCGGTGCGTCGACCAGGGCGGTGCCGACCAGGTAGGCGACCGAGCAGTTGTAGACCGCCCACATCGTCCCGCCGAGCGACGACCAGCGCACGAAGTCCCGGTAGGGATGGCCGGACAGCCCCATGCTGGCGTTGACGACGAAACGCATCCCCGGCAGGTAGCGGCCGAACACGATCAGCTCGGTGGTGGTCGACCCGACGATCTCCTGGGCGGCAGCGACCTTCGGGTTCTTCAGCGCCGAGTCGAGCCGCGCCTGCACGCGCGGCCGGAACAAGCGGGCGATCCAGTACAGCGTGGAGTCGCCGACGACAGCACCGAGCGCGCCCGCGAGCATCACCCAGTGCAGCTCGAGCACGCCTTGGGCAGCCAGCGTCGAGGCGGTGTTCAGCGTGGTCTCACCGGGCAGGACGGCGATCACCGCGTCGCCGAGCACCAGCGCGAACACCGCGACGTACGGCCAGACGTCCTCCGGACCCTCGACGGGTGGCTGGTCGGCCGCGACCGAGTAGGCGCCGGCTGCCAGGAGCAGGCAGATGGTGAGCCACGCCCACAGCAGCCAGTACTTCTTCACCGGTGGATTGTGGCGTGCGGGGTGATGTTGCCGACTCACCCGGACCGAGTGAGGTGGGCGGGCCCGCGGGCTGCGAGCGTGCCGCTATGGGACTGCTACGAGGACGACGGGACGACGAGCCGCAGGGCCGCCGGTTCCAGATGCGCCAGAAGCTCGCCTCGATCGGGGACGACTTCTGGATCGAGGACGACGGCGGCGAACGCGCGTTCAAGGTGAACGGCAAGGCCTTCCGCGTGCGCGACACGTTCGTGCTGGAGGACCTGGCCGGCAACGAGATCGCGCGCATCCAGGAGCGCAAGCTCAGCGTCCGCGACAAGATCGCGATCGAGCGCGGCGGGGACACGGTCGCGACCGTGCACAAGGCGCTGGTGGGCATCCGCGACCGGTTCGCCATCGACGTCGAGGGCGGCGCCGACCTGAAGGCGCACGGCAACATCGTCGACCACGAGTACGAGATCGAGCGCGACGGCCAGACCGTCGCCAACGTCTCGAAGCGCTGGTTCCGGGTCCGCGACACCTACGGCGTCGAGGTCAGCCCGGGTGAGGACGCCGGCCTGGTGCTGGCGATCGTGGTGGCGCTGGAGTCGCTGACTGACTGACCTCGCGCAGCAGGGCCGCTGCGACGCCGACCGCGATCGCGGCGGGCTCCTTGCCGTCGATCCCGTCGATGCCGATCGGAGTCGTGATCCGGGCGACGTCGGCGGGGGAGTGACCCTCGTCGAGCAGCTTGCGCTCGAAGCGTGCCCACTTGGCGGCCGAGCCGATCAGACCGACCGACCCGAGCGCCGGCGTACGCAGCGCCGCGTCGCAGAGCGCCGCGTCCTCCGCGTGGTCGTGGGTCATCACCAGCACGTGCGTGCCCGCGGGCAGCGTGGTGAGGACCAGCTCGGGGAGCACGGGCACGTCGTGCACCTGCACGCGCGCGACCGGGTCGGCGAGCACCGGCGCGAGGCGCGCCTCGGTCAGCTGGTCGGCGCGGGAGTCCACGAGGTGCAGGTCGAGGTCGTGCCGGGCGAGGATCCGCGCCAGCTCCAGCCCGACGTGGCCGATGCCGAACACGGCGACCGCCGGGACGACGGGCAGCGGCTCGAGCAGCAGCGTCACCTCGCCGCCGCAGCACTGCACGCCGTGCTCGTACGGCGCCTTGTCGGACAGGTTCACGGTGACCATCTCCGGCTCGGCACCCAGCGCCCGGGCGCGCTCGGTCGCGACCTCCTCGAGGTTGCCGCCGCCGACCGTGCCCCAGGTGGCGTCGGCGGTCACGACCATCTTGGCGCCGGCGTCTCGGGGCGCGTGCCCGCGGACCGCCGCGACCGTGACCAGCACCCCGGGCGTGCGCGTCTCACGCAGCCGGGTGACCGCGGTCAGCCAGTCCACGACAGACTCCGCTCGCGGGCGCGCTCGACGGCCCAGAAGACCGCCTCCGGGGTCGCGGGCGAGGCCAGCTCCACGCTGGTGCCCGGCGGACCGAACGCCGCGGCCGCCTGGCGGAGTGCCTCGCGAACGGAGAACGCCAGCATCAGCGGCGGCTCGCCGACCGCCTTCGACCCGTAGACGGCGCCGGTCTCGGTCGCGTCCTCGAGCAGCGCGACGTTGAAGACCTCCGGCATCTCCGAGAGGCTCGGCAGCTTGTAGGTGCTCGCGGACTGCGTCGCGAGCCGTCCGTCGCGCCCGTCCCAGCGCAGGTCCTCCAACGTCAGCCAGCCGACGCCCTGCACGAAGCCGCCCTCGACCTGCCCGAGGTCGACCAGCGGCGACAGGCTGTCGCCGACGTCCTGCACGACGTCCACGCGGCGGACGACGTACGACCCGGTGAACCCGTCGACCTCGACCTCGCTGGCGGCGACGCCGTACGCGAAGTACTTGAACGGGTTGCCGCGCATCGCGCCCGGGTCCCAGTGCAGGCCGTCGGTCTTGTAGTAGCCGGCGGCGAACAGCTGGATCCGGTCGAGGTACGCCCGGTGCACCCGCGCCTCCCAGGTGTCGCCGGGCACGCCCGCGAGCCGCTCGAGGATCTGCTCGCACGCGTCCTTGACCGCCGCGCCGTTGAGGTCGGTGCCGGAGCTCGCGGCGGTGGCCGAGGTGTTCGGGACCTTGTCGGTGCGGGTCGGCGCGAGCCGGACCTTCGCGAGGGGTACGCCGAGCGTGCTCGCCGCGACCTGCAGCATCTTGGTGTGCAGGCCCTGGCCCATCTCGGTGCCGCCGTGGTTGATCAGCACGGAGCCGTCCTTGTAGACGAGCACGAGCGCGCCGGCCTGGTTGAACGACGTGAAGTTGAACGAGATGCCGAACTTCACCGGCGTGATCGCCAGCCCGCGCTTGCGGTGGGGACTGGCCTCGTTGAACGCCGCGACCTCGGCCGTACGCCGCGCGAGCTCACCGGACTCGGTCACCTGCTGCCAGGCGCGCTCGATGCGCTCGGGGTGCCGCACCGGCTGGCCGTACGGCGTGGCCTGCCCGTCGGCGTAGAAGTTGCGGCGCCGCAGCTCGTCGGCCGCGATGCCGAGCAGCGGCGCGCAGCGGCCGAGGACGTCCTCGACCACCAGCATCCCCTGCGGGCCGCCGAAGCCACGGAACGCGGTCTGCGACGTCTTGTTGGTGCGCGCGACCCGGCCGACGGCGCGCACGTTCGGGATCCAGTACGCGTTGTCCACGTGGCAGAGCGCGCGCGAGAGCACCGGCTCGGACAGGTCGAGGCTCCAGCCGCCGTCGGACGTCAGTGCCGTGTCGAGCGCTACCAGCCGGCCGTCGGCGTCGAAGCCGACCCGCCAGGTGGCGTGGAACCCGTGCCGCTTGCCGGTCATCGTGACGTCCTGCGCGCGGGTGAGCCGGACCCGGACCGGCCGTCCGGTCAGCGTCGCGCCGAGGGCCGCGATCGCGGCGTACCCGTGCGGCTGCATCTCCTTGCCGCCGAAGCCGCCGCCCATCCGCAGGCACTGCACGGTCACGTCGTGGCTGTGCAGCCCGAGCACGTGCGCCACGATCTCCTGGGTCTCGGTGGGGTGCTGCGTGCTGCACTGCACGAAGATCTGCCCCGACTCGTCCACGTGCGCGAGCGACGCCTGCGTCTCCAGGTAGAAGTGCTCCTGGCCGGCCATCTCGGTCTCGCCCTCGAAGACGTGAACGGCGGCGTCGAGCCCGGCCTCGACGTCGCCGCTCTCGAGCAGCAGCCGGTTGCCTTGGTACGACTCCGCGGCGATCGCGTCGCGGAGGTCCACGATGGAGGGCAGCGGCTCGTAGTCGACCTCGACGGCCGCGGCGCCCAACCGGGCCGCCTCGAGGCTCTCGGCGAGCACCCAGCACACCGCGTGCCCGTGGAACATCACCTCGGTCGGGAACAGCGGCTCGTCGTGCCGCACGCCCGCGTCGTTGACGCCCGGGACGTCGTCACCGGTGAGCACCCGCACCACGCCGGGCACGTCGTACGCCGGAGCCGGGTCGAGCCGGACGATCCGCGCGTGGGCGTGCGGCGCCTGGACGGGGTGGGCGTGCAGGACGTCGCGGGTGCGGCCGACGAGGTCGTCGGTGAACAGCGCCGCGCCGGTGACGTGCAGGGCCGCGCTCTCGTGGGGCAGGGGAGTGCCGACGATCATGCGGTCACCTCCGCGTGCAGGCGGAGCAGGGCCTGGCCGAGCATCGCCGAGCGGTACGACGCGCTCGCGCGGTGGTCGTCCAGCGGGGTGCCCTCGGTGGCGAGGACCGCGGCGGCCGCGCGGACCGTCTCGTCGGTCCACGGCTGCCCGACGAGCGCCGCCTCGGTCGCGGTGGCGCGGAGCGGGGTCGCCGCCACGCCGCCGAGGCCGATCGCTGCCCGCGTGACGATGCCGCCGTCGACGTCGAGCGCGAACCCGACCGCGACGCTGGAGATGTCGTCGAAGCGGCGCTTTGCGATCTTGTGGAACGCCGCGGTGCGGGCCACCGGCAGTGGGACGCGGACCGCCCGGATCAGCTCTCCGGGCCGCCGGACGGTCTGCCGGTAGCCGGTGAAGTACGCGGTCAGCGGCACCTCGCGCTCGCCCTCCGCGCTGACCAGCAGGACCGTCGCGTCGAGCGCGAGCAGGGCCGGCGGGAGGTCGCCGATCGGGGAGGCGGTGCCGAGGTTGCCGCCGACGGTCGCCGCGTTGCGGATCGGCCGGGAGGCGAACTGGGGGAGCACCTGCTCCAGCAGCGGGACCGCGCCGTCGAGGCGGCGCTCGATCTCGGTGAGGGTGAGCGCCGCACCGACCTCGACGTACTCCGGCGTCGAGCGGAGCTCGCGCAGCTCCGGGAGGTGGTCGACGGGGACGAGACGAGGAGGCCGGGCGCCACGGAGGTTGGCCTCCACGCCGGTGTCCGTGCAGCCGGCGGTGACCAGGGCGTCGGGCTCGTCCGCGAGCAGCCGGAGCACCTCCGCCAGGCCGGGGCGGCTCGAGGGGGTGGGTGGGGGCGGCTGGTGCCGCCGGGCCGCGAGGAAGTCGTCGAGGTCGGGCTGCCCGAGCGCGCGGGCGGCGTCCAGGATCGGGCGGTAGCCGGTGCACCGGCAGAGGTTGCCGCTGAGCGCGTGCGTGTCGAAGCCGTTGGAGCCGTTCAGCTGGACCCGGTCGGCCCGGTAGTACTCCGCGGCCATGCTGCAGACGAACCCGGGCGTGCAGTAGCCGCACTGCGAGCCGCCCCGGACCGCCATCTCGTGCTGCACCGGGTGCAGCGCCTCGGGCGTACCGAGCCCCTCCGCGGTGACGACCTCCTGGCCGTCGAGGGCGGCCGCGGGCAGCAGGCACGAGTTGAGCGCGGTCCACTCGGTGGGGGTGTCCGCGCCGGGGCGGGCGAGGAGGACGGTGCAGGCGCCGCACTCGCCCTCGGCGCAGCCCTCCTTGGCGCCGGTGAAGCCCTGGCCACGCAGCCAGTCGAGGGCGGTGGTGTGCGGGGGCGCGCCGAGCGGGCGGGGCGCGCCGTTCACGATGACGGTGTCGGGTTCCATGGACGTTCCTGGGTCGGAGGTGCGGGCGGCCTGTGAGGCGCGCTTCAGAAGCCGTGCGCGACGCGTCCTCGCGTCCAGGCGGTCCGGTGCACGTGCCGACGTACGTCCATGATCGACCAACTTACGCCGCTCCGCGGGGGTCGCGCTATGCTGTCGCCAGCACATCCGCCGTCCGTGGGCGCTCTGCCCCCGTCGGCGACTTCTCGTCGCGGATCGACTCCGGTCGAACCCGTCTGACGACCGTTTCACGTACTCCAAGGAGGAGTCTTGGCTCGACAGGGCCAGCAACAGCAGGCAGGCCGCCGTACGTCGACGCGACAGCGCCGCGGCCGCCCCCTCGACAACGAGGGCATCATCCCGGTGCTCGCCCGCGCCGTCCGCGAGGTCGAGACCGCCGTGCAACGCGGCGCGGTGTCGCCGTCCACGCGCACCAAGTACCAGGTCGTCGCCCTGCTGGTCCGCGAGGAGCGGGCCAACCTCAAGGCCGACACGACCACCACCGAGGCGCAGCGCGCCGAGCAGCTCAAGCGCCTCGACGGGATCGCCACGATCCTCGCCAAGACCGCCGCGCGGGACACCTCGCTGCTGATGCTGCTCGCCGAGGACGCCGAGGTGTCCGACTCCGCGCGCGAGCTGCGCCGGCGGATGCTCGAGGCCGGCGGCGTCGAGCTGCCCGAGGAGGAGCCCGAGCCCGAGGCTCCGGTCGAGGTGACCGCCGCGCCGACCACGCGCCGCGTCGTACCCCTGTCGGTCGTCCAGCGTCAGCTCTCCAACCCGTTCCTCGTGCCGGACTTCACCGCCGTGCAGCCCGGCAGCGGCAAGGCCCGCCGGCTCGCCGGCTGGGAGCTGCTCGGCCCGCTGTTCCGGTCGTTCGAGTACGCCAGCAACGGCCCGTCCTGCATGCCGCTGCCCGACCCGGTGCAGACGCCCGTCCCGCTGCCCGCGGGCCGCGAGCTCATGCACCACCAGGCGCAGCTGATCGCCGGTGCCGCCGAGGGGCACCGCACGTTCCTGCTCGCCGACGAGCCGGGTCTCGGCAAGACCGCGCAGGCGCTGCTGGCGGCCCAGGCCGCGGACGCGTTCCCGCTGCTGGTCGTCGTCCCCAACGTCGTGAAGATGAACTGGGCCCGCGAGGTCGGGCTCTGGACGCCGAACCGCTCCGTGACCGTGATCCACGGCGATGGCAGCGACATCGACGGCTTCGCCGACATCTTCGTCGTGAACTACGAGATCCTCGACCGGCACGTCGGCTGGCTGGCCAACCACGGCCTGCGCGGCATGGTCGTGGACGAGGCGCACTTCATCAAGAACAAGTCCTCGCAGCGCTCGCAGCACGTGCTGTTCCTCGCCGACCGGATCCGCGCCCGGATGGGCCGGCCGCTGCTGATGGCGCTGACCGGCACCCCGCTGATCAACGACATCGAGGACTTCCAGGCGATCTGGGAGTTCCTCGGCTGGATCGACGAGAAGAAGCCGCTCGGGCAGCTCATCGACAGCCTCGAGGAGTCCGGGCTGACCCCGGCCGACCCGGGCTTCTACCCGGCCGCCCGGCGCAGCGTCGTCGACCGCGGCATCGTCCGGCGCCGCAAGATCGACGTCGCCTCCGACATCCCCGCCCGCCGGGTCGCCGACCTCCCCGTCGAGCTCGACGACGAGGCCGGCCGCTCGATCCGCGCCGCGGAGCAGGAGCTGGCCCGCCGCCTGGTGGCCCGCTACGAGACCGCGCTCGCGACCCGTACGTCGGGCCGCACCGTCGAGGGCATCGACCACCGCCTGGTCCGCCAGGTCGCCACGTGGGAGCGCGAGGACATGGAGTCCTCGAGCGACGAGAACGTCTTCAGCATGATGCGCCGCATCGGCAAGGCGAAGGCCGGGCTGGCGGCGGACTACGCCGCCCAGCTGGCGCGCAGCGTCGGCAAGGTCGTGTTCTTCGCCAAGCACATCGAGGTCATGGACGCGGCCGAGGAGACCTTCGCCCAGCGCGGCCTGCGGTACTCCTCGATCCGCGGCGACCAGACGACCGCCGTACGCACCCGCAACATCGACGAGTTCGTCAACGACCCCGAGGTCGCGGTCATCGTCTGTTCGCTCACCGCGGCCGGCGTCGGCGTGAACCTCCAGGTCGCCTCGAACGTCGTCCTCGCCGAGCTGTCGTGGACCGCCGCCGAGCAGACCCAGGCGATCGACCGGGTGCACCGGATCGGCCAGACCGAGCCGGTCACCGCCTGGCGGATCATCGCCTCGCAGACCATCGACACCCGGATCGCCGAGCTCATCGACTCCAAGGCCGGCCTGGCCGCGGTCGCGCTCGACGGCTCGGACGAAGAGGTCTCGAAGTCCGCCGACCTCCAGCTGGAGGCGCTGGTCGCCCTGCTCACCCACGCGCTCGAGGACGCCGAGGCCGCGCGCGTCGGCTGATTGAACCGCGGCACCACCACCTCCGTGTGTACTGGAGGTGGGAGGTGTGATGGCCGACAGCCCGGTCGCCCTGATGCAGCAGCTGCACGACGAGCACGCGAGCGCGCTCTGGGGCTACTGCCTGCGCCTGACGAACGGGGACCGGGCGCGGGCCGAGGACGTCGTGCAGGAGACGCTGCTGCGGGCGTGGCGCAACTTCGCCGCGCTCGAGGAGTCGCACGGGTCGGTGCGTTCGTGGCTGTTCCGCGTCTCGCGCAACATCGTGATCGACGAGTGGCGCACCAAGCGGTCGCAGAGCGAGATCAGCGTCGCCGACGTCCCCGACCGGCGTGGCGAGCCGGACCGCACCGACCAGGTGCTGCTGGCCTGGGTGGTCGCGGATGCGCTGACCCGCCTCTCGCCGGACCATCGCGCGGTGCTGCTCGAGTGCTACTACCGCGGGCAGACGGTCGCCGAGGCGGCGCGCCGGCTGGGCGTCCCCGAGGGCACGGTGAAGTCGCGCACCCACTACGCGCTCCGTGCGCTGCGGCTGGCGCTGGAGGAGATGGGGGTGGTCGCGTGAACGACACGGGGACCTGCGACTTCGCCCACCTCGACGCGGCGTACGTCCTCGGCGCGCTGAGCGCCGACGAGCGGCTGGAGTACGAGCGGCACCTGCCCGGCTGCCGGTCGTGCTCGCAGGCCGTCCAGGAGCTCGCCGGCCTGCCGGGCCTGCTCGCCCAGGTCTCGCCCGACGTGCTCGAGTCAGAGCCGGACGAGGAGCCGGTGCCGGACACGCTGCTGCCCTCCCTGGTCCGGGAGGTACGGCGCACCCAGCACCGCCGGCGCTGGACGGCAGCGCTGGTCGCGGCCGCGGCCGTCGTCCTGGTCGCGGCCGTCAGCGTGGTGGTGGTGGCGACGAACGGCGACGAGGCTCCGCCCGCGGCCGCGCCGGCCCGCGAGATGACCCAGGTCGAGCAGAGCAGTGTGTGGGGCGAGCTCTCGATGACCTCGGTCGACTGGGGCACCCGGCTCGACCTCACCTGCAGCTACGAGGCCCCGAGCGGGGGCTACCTCGACGACGGCCCGCCGGTCTACTCGCTCGTCGTGCACACCCGAGACGGCGCCACCGAGCAGGTGGCGTCGTGGACCGGCCTGCCCGGGGAGCCGGTGCACATCACCGGCGCGACCGCACGGACCACCGAGGAGATCTCGTACGTCGAGGTGCGCACCGCCGACGGTCAACCGGTGCTCTCGCTGGCCCAGAGCCGGAACAGCAGGTAGGCCGACACCGCGCCCAGCAGGTGCCACGCCCCGTGGCCCTGGAGCAGCGAGTGCGGGTCGCACCAGTGGGTCTTGGTGACGTTCCAGATCGCGAACGCGACGAGGATGACGCCGAGCGCTCCCGCACCCCACCGGAGGTCGGTGCGGACGCCGTTCTCGTGGCGCCGCCACAGACGGACCTCCACGACGACCGCGGTCAGCAGCAGCGCCGCGAACGCGACGTTCCCCGCCTGCTGCACGACCGGCACGTCGTCGCCGAGCAGCCCGATCAGCTCGCAGGCGGCGACGAGCAGCAGGAACAGCTGCCAGAAGAACACCCGGTCCCGGCGGTACCACCGCAGCACGGCGTACGCCGCCGCGAAGGACGCGACGAGGTACATGCTCAACAGGTCGAGCTGGCCACCGACCTCGGACTGGGTGGCATGCATCGCCGCGCTCGCCGGCCCCAGGAGCACCACGAGGCAGGCGTACGGCGTCGCCAGGCCGTTGAGCGCCCATTTGTCCCGGGGAATCCGGCCGGCGTGCCAGGCGATGACCAGCCCGGCGACCACGAACCCGAGGTTGGAGAACGAGTTCGCCGGCTGCAGCACGACCGCGTCGCGGGCCGCCTCGCAGAAGTTCGCCCCGCGCCCGACGTCCGGCCCGAGCCAGTCCGCGCCGACCGCGACCGCCAGCAGCGCGATCGAGACCACGGCGACCGCGCCCGCGCACGCGAGCGGGCGTAGCGACCGGTCGGGCATGGCCCCAACCTAGGGCCAGTCCTCCGGACCGGCCGGGACCAGCGCGGCGCTGCCGCCGGCGCGGCGCACCCGCCGCCCCTGGTGCGTCGTCCAGGCCACCGCGGCCAGGGCGACGACGAGCTGGGGGAGGAGGTACTGGCCCGTGAACGCCAGCAGTCCCAGCGTCGCCACGAACGAGACGACGGCCCCGCGCCACACCCAGGTGCGGCGGGGGAGCAGCTTCATGGCGGCCGCGGTGCCGGCGAGGTAGACGATCGTGAACGCACCGGTCACCAACCACATGGTCTTCTCGAGGGGTACGTCGACGAGCGCCACGGCGGCGAGGGTGCCGAGCGACCCGGCCGTGACCACCAGCAGCGAGTGGCGCGGCACCTCCCCGGCCGTGGAGCCGCGGGCGAACCACAACGGCAGCGAGCCGTCGCGGCCCAGCGCCGCTCCGAGGCGCGCGCTGCCGGCGAAGTAGGCGTTCATCGCGCCGAGCGACAGCAGCACCGCGACCACCGTGGTCGCCCCGCGGGCGGGCTCGCCGAAGCCGAGGACGAGCAGGTCCGACAGCGGGGCCTTGCCGGTGTCGGGGCCGAGCACCGCGACGGTCGCGAACGCGATGCCGAGGTAGAGCACCGCCATCACCACCAGGGCGATCGCCGTCGCCCGGCCGATGTCGCGCTCGGGGTTGCGGTAGTCGCCGGACAGCGACGTCACGACCTCCCAGCCCGCGAAGGCCCACACCAGCAGGGCGGCCGCGGAGCCGACCGCGGCCCAGCCGTGCGGGGCGAACGGCGTGAGGTGGTCGGTGGTCGCGTGGGGGAGCGAGACCAGTGTGGCCACCATCAGCAGCAGCGCGAGCGCGGCCGCGATGAACAGCTGCACGCGGCCCGAGACGCGGACGCCGAACCAGTTCATCACCGCGACGGTCGCGATCAGCGCACCCGCGGTGAGCAGCTGCGTCTGCCGGCCGCCGCCGGCGCTGTCGGCGACGTACGCGCCCGCGAAGCCGGCGGCCGCGGGAGCGCCCAGCGGGATCGCGAAGTAGAAGCACCAGCCGATCACCGTCGCCGGGCCCGCGCCGAACGCGCGCCGGACGTACGTCGACACGCCACCGCCGTCGGGGTGCCGGGCGCCGAGCGCCGCGAAGGTGGTGGCCAGCGGGACCGAGAGCAGCACGAGGACCAGCCAGGCCACCAGCGAGGCCGGGCCGGCCTCGTGAGCGGCGAGCGCGGGAAGGGAGATCACGCCGGTGCCGAGCACGGCACCGAGGGTCAGTGCCGCGCCCTGGGGGACGCCGAGGCTGCCATGGGTCACGCGGACAATCTAGGGACCGCCACCGACAGTCCGCAGCGGGGTTTCCCTAACGGCGCGCCGGCACCACCGAGGCCGACAGGATGAAGCGCTGCTGGTCGTCGCGGGCCCGGCCCTGGCACGACCAGTTCGTCTGGTGCCAGCACGAGAACCGGGTCGACGCGTTGACCAGCGTCACCGTCGCGGAGTAGGTCTGCCGACCGCTGAACGGGATGAGAGCACGCCCGACCCCCTTGCTGTTGAGCGGGATGGGGTTGGTGCTGATGCCGTTCTTGCGGCGCACCACGAGGTACGCCGCCGGCGACGTACGCGCCTCCGGCCCGTCGACGGCGATCCGCAGCTTCCAGCCCTTGCGGACACCGGCTCCGGGCGTGATCTTCACGTTCCGCGACGCCAGGTGGTTGATGCGCAGGGTGTCGGCCTTCCGGGGCGCGGCCTTGGTGAGGTCCCACGTCTGGCTGGCCGGCGCGGCCGGCCAGGCCTTGCCCTCGGCGTACGTGCGCGCCGGGACGGCGTTGCCGCCGGCGTACGCGCGGAAGACGTTCGCGAACCCGCCGCGGCGCGCGAGCACGCTCTTGACCGCGGCCGTCGAGAACTGGTGGCCGCCACCGGCGAACGCGCCGGCCTCGTTCCAGATCGAGCGGACCACGCCGATGCCGTAGCGGGCGGAGAGGAACTCGAAGAACGCCCAGTTGCCGTACTGGTTGAAGCCCTGCTCGTTGAAGCGGTCGAGGGACTGTGAGGGCTGGCCGACCTGGCCGTGCGCGAGGTACTGCCGGTTGTCGTTGACGTCGTCGGCGACCCGCTCCTCCATCCAGGTGGCGGTGGCCTCCATCAGCCAGGGGTCCTCGCCGTAGTCATAGCTGTACTGCACGGCGTGGAAGAACTCGTGCGCGGCGGTGACCCGCATCGAGTCCCGCGGCGGGGCGCCGTACTGCGCCTCGGAGAAGTCGTTGTCGAGGACGCAGTAGCCCGACGCGAGCCACTTGCGCCCCTGCGCGCGGCGCTCGGGGGCGCAGTAGCCGTAGACGCCCCGGGAGCCGACCTCCTTGAGGTAGACGTCGAGCTTGCCGTTGCCGCCGCGCTTCTTGTCGCTGAGCGGGGCGCGGTAGCCGAGCTGTCCGACCTCGATCCGCCAGACCTTGTTCATGAACTTCAGCGTGGAGTTCACCCAGGCCTGGCTGGGCGGAGCGTCAGCCGTCGACGTCACCCAGTGGATGCAGATGTGGCCGCGGCACTTGCGCTCCGCCGGGACCGCGTAGCCGTCGCCGAACTGGTCGGTCGCACCGTCGGTGGGACGGGCCAGGTAGGCCTGCGCCTCGCGG
This sequence comes from Nocardioides sp. SR21, assembly GCF_022761125.1. Classification (GTDB taxonomy): domain Bacteria; phylum Actinomycetota; class Actinomycetes; order Propionibacteriales; family Nocardioidaceae; genus Nocardioides. The sequence goes on from NZ_JAKWJR010000004.1 coordinate 321,003, forward strand.
CGCTGGGCGCCGCCGAGCTGCTGCTGGGCGATGAACAGGTCGCGCAGCACCATGGTCGTGTCACGGGTCGGCTCGCCGGAGAACGCCGACCTGGCGGCGTCGAGCGCCGGGTCCACCGGATCGTCGGCGACCGCCGGCACCGGTGCCAGCAGGGTCAGGGCGACCACGACGGCCAGGATCCAACCACGCAATGTTCTGTTCCTCCCCGAGAACGACGAATGCCGTGAGACTGCCCGCACCGACGGGCCTGCCAAACCAGGTCAGCCCGTGCCGGAGATCTTCTCGATCAGCGCGGTGGTCGAGATGGCCGGCGTACGCGGGAGGTAGACGACCTCGCAGATGTCGTTGAACTCGTCGAATCGGCCGGCCCAGTCGTCGCCCATGACGAGGACGTCGGCCTGGTGCTCGAGGATGTAGTCGCGCTTGAGCTCGAGGCTCTCCTCGACGAACACCGCGTCGACCGGCTTGAGCGCTGCCACTATCGCGATCCGCTCGGCCTGGCTGAACACCGGCTCGCGGCCCTTCTTGCTGATGTTGAGCGCGTCCGCCGAGACGCCGACGACCAGCCGGTCCCCGAGCGCGGCGGCGCGCTCGATGACGCGGAGGTGTCCGACATGGAACACGTCGAACGTGCCGAAGGTGATCACGGTGCGAGGCATCCGGGAATTCTGGCACGCGGGTTGGGCGAACACGCGTGGGGGAGGATGGCGAGCGATGACGACCACAGCGATCCCCCTGATCACGCCGGACCCCGCCGCGGACGACGAGCGCCGCCGTGGGCTGCGCCGGATGCGCACCCTGGCGGTGTCCCTGCTGGGCTTCGCCGCCGTCGTGTACGTCGCGACGCTGGGGCAGGACGGGTTCCTCGGCTTCGTGAACGCCGGCGCCGAGGCCTCGATGGTCGGCGCGATCGCGGACTGGTTCGCGGTCACCGCGCTGTTCAAGCACCCGCTCGGGCTGCCGGTCCCGCACACCGCCCTGATCCCGAAGCGCAAGGACGAGCTCGGCAAGGGGCTCGAGGAGTTCGTGGGGGAGAACTTCCTCCACGAGGAGATCATCCGCGAGCGCGTCGCCTCGGCCACGATCTCGCTGCGGGTGGGGCGCTGGCTCGCCGTACCGGAGCACACGCAGCGTGCCGCCGACGAGATCGCCGACGTCGCGGTGCTCGCGCTGAACCGCGTCCGCGACGAGCACGTCGAGGGGCTGATCCGCGACGCGCTGGTGCCGCGGTTCCACGAGGAGCCGATCGCGCCCCTGCTCGGCACCATGCTGGAGGAGGCGGTCCGCGACGACCTCCACCACGGGCTCGTCGACCTCGGCCTGGTCGAGCTGCACCGCTGGCTGGTCGAGAACCCCGACACCGTCACGCTGATCCTGGGGGAGCGGGCGCCGTGGTGGGCGCCGACCCGGCTCAACGACGCGGTCACGTCGCGCGTGCACCGGGAGCTCGTGCAGTGGGTCGAGGACATCCGCGACGACCCGCACCACCACGCCCGGCAGGCGATGGACTCGATGCTCGCCCAGCTCGCCCACGACCTGCTCCACGACCCGGCCACGCAGGAGCGCGCCGAGCGCTTCAAGGACCGGCTGCTCGACCACCCGCAGGTCCTCGCGTCGAGCGTCTCGCTCTGGAACGCGCTGCGCCGCTCGCTGCTGGCCTCGCTCACCGACCCGGCCGGCGCCGTACGCCAGCGGCTGCTGTCCGAGCTGTCGTCGTTCGCCGAGCGGCTGCTGGCCGACGAGGCGCTGCGCACGCGGCTGGACGGCCTGGCCGCCGACGCCGCGGTGTTCGGCGTCGAGCGGTACGGCGCCGAGGTCACCACGATCATCACGACCACGATCGAGCGGTGGGACGGTAAGGAGGCGGCCCGCCGCATCGAGCTGCACGTCGGGCGGGACCTGCAGTTCATCCGGATCAACGGCACGATCGTCGGCGGTCTCGTCGGTGTGCTGATCCATGCTGTCTCCGGGACGATCGGATGACCCTGGAGCTGTCGCGCGACGACGCGAGGCGGATCGCGGTGCGCGCCCAGCTGCTGGACGCGGAGCGCCCGACCGACCTGCTCGAGGTCGCGCGGCACCTCGCCGTGATCCAGGCCGAGCCGACCAGCCCGATCGCGCCCAGCGCCGACCTGGTGCTGTGGAGCCGGCTGGGGTCGTCGTACGACGTCGACGAGCTGCGCGACGCGATCGACGAGCAGGCGCTGATCGAGCACCAGGGCTTCATCCGGCCGGTCGAGGACATGCGGCTCTTCCGCGCGGAGATGGCGGTGTGGCCGGGCGCCGGGCCGCTCAAGGACTGGGAGGTCGAGCGCGCGGAGTGGGTGGAGGCCAACAACGGCTGTCGGCTCGACGTCCTGGACGCACTGCGCTCCGACGGGCCGCTGCCGACCAGCGCGCTGCCCGACACCTGCGAGGTGCCGTGGCGCTCCAGCGGCTGGAACAACAACCGCAACGTGCAACGGCTGCTCGCCCTGATGGTCCAGCGCGGCGAGGTCGCGACCGTCGGCCGTCAGGGACGCGAGCCCTTGTGGGACCTCGCCGACCGGGTCTACCCCGACGACCCGGTGCCCGACGTGGAGTCGGCGCGGCAGGAGCTGGCGGAGCGCGAGCTGCGGGCGCACGGCATCCTGCGGAGGAGCGCGGCGGGGGAGCCCGCGGTGGTCGACGGCGTGCGCGGCACGTGGAGGGTCGATCCGACCCTGCTCGACACCTCGTTCACCGGTCGGGCCGCGCTGCTCTCGCCGTTCGACCGACTGGTGCAGGACCGCAAGCGGCTGGCCGACCTGTTCGGCTTCGACTACCAGCTCGAGATGTACAAGCCGGTCGAGCAGCGGCGCTGGGGCTACTACGCGCTGCCGGTCCTGTACGCCGACCGGCTCGTCGGCAAGCTCGACGCGGCCGCCGATCGGGCCGAGGGGGCGCTGGTCGTCCGTGCGCTGCACGAGGACGATCCGTTCACGCCCGACATGGAGGCCGCCGTCTGGGCCGAGGTCGACGACCTGGCGCGATGGCTGGACCTCGACGTCGTACGGGCAGAATGAGCGCCATGGCCGAGCCGTTCGACGTACCCATCCGTGACGAGTCCATCCGGCTCGGTCAGTTCCTCAAGCTCGCCAACCTCGTGGAGAGCGGCGCGGAGGCGAAGCCCGTGATCGCCGACGGTGCGGTGCTGGTCAACGGGGAGGTCGAGACCCGCCGCGGCCGGCAGCTGGTCAAGGGCGACGTGGTCACCCTCGGGCCGCAGTCCGCGCGGGTCTCCGACGAGTCGGCCTACGACGACCTGCCCTGGTAGGTCAGCGGACCGACAGCAGGTCGACGACGAAGATCAGCGTCTCGCCCGGCTTGATGACCGCGCCGGCGCCGCGGTCGCCGTACCCCAGGTGCGGCGGGATGACCAGCTGGCGGCGACCGCCGACCTTCATGCCCTGCACGCCCTGGTCCCAGCCCTGGATGACCTGACCGATGCCGAGCCGGAAGTCCAGCGGGGCGCCGCGGTTGTACGACGCGTCGAACTCCTCGCCGGTCGAGTGGGCGACGCCGACGTAGTGCACCGACACGGTCGAGCCGGCGGTCGCCTCGGCGCCGCTGCCCTCGGTGATCTCGGTGACCACGAGGTCGGCGGGCGGGTCGAAGTCGGGGAAGTCGATCTCGGGCTTGTCCATGCGACCCACCCTAGCGAGCGTCACTCGGCGCGAGCGTGTCGAGCACCGGCCGGCGGGTACTGGTCGTGCATGAAGCTGATGAGGACAGTGGCGCTCGCCGGCGTCGCCAAGAAGATGTACGACGAGTCCCGCAAGCCCGAGAACCAGGCCCGGATCAAGGCCGCCATCGCGAAGGTGCGCGATCGGCGCCACCGGCGGTGACCTGCGAACGCAGCGGGTTCATCGGTATGGGTGAGGACGGGTCTTGGGGGCGAGGCGTAGCGTCGACAGCGAGTGCTCGCGACGCGGAGACCTGATGCCCTGGGGCCGGTTTCGCGTCCATCCCTCTCTCGGGCGGGTGCTCACCGGAGGATCACCGGAAGCAGCGAGGTGTCACTCCGGTGGTCCCGGTCGCCGCTGCCGGTCGGGGCCAGGGGCCGCGGAGTGTGGGCATTTGCCCAGATCAGCACTCAGCGGCCCCACCCCACCCGATGACCGCTCAGCGGACGGCGCCGCCGAAGAACACCTGGATCTCCACGATCTGGCCGTCGGCGACGGTGATCAGCTCGGTGTTGCGGTGACTTGGCGGCCTGCGGGTGCGTGGGCGGTACCGGTTCCTGATTTCGGATTACGGGGTCACCGCGGTCTGTGGGTCACCGGAAGGTGGTGACGGCGGTAGGTCGGCTTGCGGGTCCGCTCGCGTCGACCGTTGTGGTCACCGTTGGAAGACGGCTTCGGTGGCTGAGGTGCGAGCGCTGGCGAGCCTCGTAACCACCTGCATGTGGCGCCCGACGGCCCGCGCGGATCGCGGTGGCTAGGCGGCTTGCGGGTGCGTGGGCGGTGCCGGTTCCTTGATTGTCGGATTACGGGGTCACCGCGGTCTGTGGTCACCGGAAGGTGGTGACGGCGGTGGGCCGGCTTGCGGGTCCGCTCGGGTCGACCGTTGTGGTCACCGTTGGAAGAACACGACGAATGCCCCGCCGGCCGTGGTCGGCGGGGTGGGGGTCAGCGGATATGTCGGTCGACGCGGACGTGGTAGCTGCAGCCGGTCGGGCTGGTCCAGGTGAAGGTCCGTGGGCCGGTGCGGTGGTAGGTCCAGGCGGTGAAGGTCTTCACCCGGTGATGGTGACGGCACAGGGGCGCGAGGTTCCGGGTGTCGGTGCGACCGATCGGGAACTCGGTGATGTGGTCGTTGTCCGCGGAGCGTGACCTGCGGCTGCAGCCGGGGAACACACACCGCGGGAAGGTCAGGACGACCTGCTCCTGCTGCCGCTCCGTCGGCGTGTAGGCGTCGGTGGCGAGGTCCTCGTTCAGGTCCAGCACCGGCCGGACCGTCACCGTGGTGCCGGCGGTCTGGCACCACTGCTGGACCTGCTCCGGAGTCACGACGGTGCGGGTGTTCTCGACCTCGACCATCCGGGAGTCGGCCTGGGCGTGGGTGTAGATCACGACCTCACGCTCGGCGTCGCTGTCACCGCTGCCGAGCATCCCCGCGGCGATCGAGCGGCGGACGTCGATCGGGAGGGCGGGGTCGAGGGTGGCGGCCTTCGCCTTCAGGTTCTCGTCCAACGCGACCGCGTCGGCGAGGTCCATGACCCCGGCGACGGGGACCTGTCCGGTCGAGGTGACCTGGCGCCAGTAGAACGTGAGGTGCCGGTGCTCGGCGTCGGCTTGGCGGCGTTGTTCGGCAGCTTGGGGGTCGAACTCGGCACGGGCTGCTTCGACGGTCCGCTCGATCTGGGCGAACGTGCACGTGTGCAGCACCGGCGCGAGCGCGCGGTCCACGAACGCCGCCGCATCGACCGGCAGCGACTTGGTCTGCTGCGCGAACTTGCGGGCCTTCCACGACGCAACATCCGCGCCGAGCACCCGTGCCCAGGTGCGTGGGAGCCGGTGCGCCAGCTCGACCGCGTCCCCGATGAACACCCGGCCGGCGTCGGTGTTCATCCCGACCGCCAGGGCGAACTCCGCGATCGAGAACTCCGCCACCGTCGGGGCCTCGTCGCCGGCGACCTCGAGCTCCCGCTCCTCCCAGGACCGCGACGCGTCCACGACGTCGCCGGGGTTCAGTGCCGCCCACTCGACGGCGAGCTGCAGCTTGTCGATCTCGGCTTTCACGGCGGCGGCTTGGCGTTGGCGGGCGACCTTCAGCACCTGCTCACGAGTGAGAGTGCTGGTCGTCGTCATGGTTCAACCCAAGCAGGGACCACCGACAGTGAGGCCCCGGAATCCCTTGTTTTGACCGGGATGTGGACACTTTCGAGAAATAGTTCGGAGGATTTCGGTGGTCGTTTCGAGGCCCACCGCCGGAAAGCCGGGAAGCAGCGCCAGCCCGAAGCCGCCGTATCCGCGTAAAAGCCCTATCGGTCGCAACCACCAGCAACCCGCAGGCGACCGAGAGTCAGCTGGTTTCGAGGCTCGCTAGCCCTCGCACCCCAACCACCGAGCCCCACCACCGCAAGCCGGGAAGCAGCGCCAGCCCGAAGCCCGCCGTACCGTGTAAAAGCCCTGTCGGTCGCAACCACCAGCAACCCGCAGGCCACCGAGACTCAGGTCTGGTGCACGTAGCTGTCGAGCTGGTCGCGCTCGAACTCGAGCTGGTCGATGCGGTGCTTCACGACGTCGCCGATGGAGATGATCCCGACGAGGGCGTCGCCGCGGACGACGGGGACGTGGCGGATGCGGCGGTCGGTCATGGTCTTCATCAGCTCGTCGACGAGGGTGTTCTCGTCGCAGGTCTCGACCGCGGTGGTCATGATCGCGCTGACGGTGTTGTTGATGACGGTGCCGTCGCGGTGCAGGTGGCGTACGACGTCGCGCTCGCTCACGATGCCCTGCAACGTGGTGCCGTCGGAGCTGACGATCAGCGCGCCGACGTTGTTCTCGTCGAGCAGCGCTATCAGCTCGCGCACGCCGGCGTCCGGGCTGATCGTGACGATCACCTGGCTGGGCTTGGCCTGCAGCACCTCACTGATCCGCATGGCTTCGACGGTACTGGCGCGCGGCCACGCAGTACAGAGGTCACTCCCTGGATCGGTGCATCCTCAGGTCCGACACCGAGCCCGGGCCGGTACGTCGCGAGTCCGGGTCGTCGTCGTCGTGCGGCATCGAGCCGAGGAACGACAGCGCGGCCTCGTGCAGGTGACCGTTGGTGGCCAGCGCGTTGCCGCCGAACGGCCCGTCGGTGCCCTCGAGCGAGCTGAAGCGCCCGCCGGCCTCGCGCACGATGATGTCGAGCGCCGCCATGTCGTAGACCTCGAGCTCGGGCTCGGCGGCGATGTCGACGGCCCCCTCGGCGAGCAGCATGTACGACCAGAAGTCGCCGTACGCCCGTGTCCGCCAGCAGCGTCGCATCAGCGTCATGAAGTCCTCGAGCTGGCCGCGCTCCTCCCAGCCGTGCAGGGAGGAGTACGACAGGGACGCGTCCTCGAGCCGGCGTACGTCGGACACCTGGCAGCGGGTCGCCTTGAGCAGCGACCGGCCGGTCCAGGCGCCGTTCCCGGTCGAGGCCCACCAGCGCCGGTTCAGCAGCGGCGCGGACACGACGCCGAGGACGACCTCGTCGTCGACGACCAGCGAGATCAGCGTCGCCCAGACAGGGACGCCGCGCACGAAGTTCTTGGTGCCGTCGATCGGGTCGATGACCCAGCGGCGCTGGCTGTGCCCGGTCGAGCCCTGCTCCTCGCCGGTGATCGCGTCCCGGGAACGGACCCGGGAGAGAGTACGCCGGATGCTCTCCTCGACCGCCTGGTCGGCGTCCGTGACCGGGGTCAGGTCGGGCTTGCTCATCACGTGCAGGTCCAGCGCCTTGAAGCGCGCCTCGGTCAGGGAGTCCGCGTCATCGGCCAGCACGTGAGCCAGCCGGAGATCGTCGGTGTAGTCAGTCGACACGCCGCCAGCCTATTCACTGAACGCTCCGGGGTGGGGGACCGTGTACCAGTCATGGAGATCAACGGCCTCCCACTTCACCCCCTCGTCGTCCACGCGGCGGTCATCTTCGGCCCCCTCGCGGCCCTCGCGGCGCTCGCGTACCTCGTGCCGCGCTGGCGCGACGTGATGCGCTGGCCGATGGTCGTGCTCGCGGTGGTCGCGACCGGCGCCCTCGTCCTCTCGTACTTCTCGGGCGGCGACTTCCTCGACAGCAGGTCCGAGCTCCGCCAGCTCCCGCAGGTGCAGGAGCACGAGGACCTCGGCGAGCAGCTGCTCTGGATCAGCCTCGCGTTCGGCGCGGTCGCGGTCGTCTCCGGCTGGCTCCACGCCCGCACCGGAGCGCTCCGCGTCGTGTTCGACGTGCTGCTCGCGGTGACCGCGGTCGTGCTGCTGGTGTGGGTGTTCCGCACCGGCGAGGCCGGCGCCCGCGCCGTCTGGGGCTAGTAGACCGACTCGCTCCGCGCGGCCAGCAGCCGCCGGAACGACGCGACCCGCTCCGGGTCCGCCGTACCCGCCTCGACCGCCTCGTCGAGCCCGCACTCCGGCTCGTCGGTGCCGTGGGTGCAGCCGCGCGGACAGTCCTCGGTCATCTCGTCGAGGTCCGGGAACGCCTCGATCAGCCGTTCCGGCTGCACGTGCGCCAGGCCGAACGAGCGGATCCCCGGGGTGTCGATGATCCAGCCGGCCCGGTCCGGCAGCTCGAGCATGAACGCCGAGGTCGACGTGTGCCGCCCGCGGCCGGTGACCGCGTTGACGACGCCGACGTCGCGGTAGGCGGTCGGCACCAGCGCGTTGACCAGCGTCGACTTGCCGACGCCGCTGGACCCGACCAGCACGCTGGTCCGCCCGTGCAGCCGCTCGCGCACCTCGGTCAGGTCGCCGCCGCGCTCGGTCACCACCCACGGCACGCCCAGCGACCGGTACGTGCCCAGCAGCGTCTCGGGGTCGGCGAGGTCGGCCTTGGTCAGGCACAGCAGCGGCTGCATGCCGGCGTCGTACGCCGCGACCAGCGCGCGGTCGATCAGCCGGGGCTGGGGCTCGGGGTCGGCGAGCGCGGTCACCACGACCAGCTGCTCGGCGTTCGAGACGATCACCCGCTCGACGGGGTCGTCGTCGTCGGCGGTACGCCGCAGCGTCGTGACGCGCTCGCGCACCTCGACGATGCGGGCCAGGGAGCCGTCGTCGCCGGACGTGTCGCCCACGACCCGGACCCGGTCGCCGACCACGACGCCCTTGCGGCCCAGCGGCCGCGCCTTCATCGCCATCACCTTCTGGCCGTCGATGAGCAGCGTGAACCGGCCCCGGTCGACGGTGACGACCACGCCGTCGATGGCGTCGTCGTACGTGGGACGTTCCTTGGTGCGCGGACGGGTACGCCGACGGGGACGGTCGTAGTGCTCGACGTCGTGGTCGGAGTACCGCCCGGTCACGACGGAATCAGCCCCGACCAGAAGCCCGCGAAGTCGGGGAACGTCTTGCCGGTGGTGCCGATGTTCTCGACCAGCACGTCCTCGACCGCGGCGCCGATGATCACGCCGGCGTGCGCCATCCGGTGATCGGCGTAGGTGTGGAACACCCCGCCGTGCAGGGCCGCCGGGTTGATGCTCAGGCCGTCCGGGTGCTCGGTGACGTCCGCGCCGAGCCCGCCGAGCTCGGTCGCGAGCGCCGCGAGCCGGTCGGTCTCGTGGCCGCGGATGTGCCCGATCCCGCGCAGGTGCGACGGGCCCTCGGCCAGTGCGCACAGGGCGGCGACGGCGGGGGTGAGCTCGCCGACGTCGTGCAGGTCGACGTCGAGGCCGAGCAGCGTGCCGCTCCCGGTCACCTGCAGCCCCTCGTCGGTGAAGCCGACCTCGCAGCCCATCGTGGTCAGGATCTCGCGCAGCGCGTCGCCGGCCTGCGTGGTGGAGCGCGGCCAGTCGCGCACGGTCACGGTCCCGCCCGACACCGCCGCGAGCGCGAGGAACGGCGCCGCGTTGGAGAGGTCCGGCTCGATGACGTGGTCGACCGCGCGGATCGGGCCGGGCGCGACGGTCCAGCGGTTGGCGTCTGCCCCTGATGACGGGGCGTCGACCTCGACGCCGTGCTCGCGCAGCATCGCCACGGTCATGTCGATGTGGGGGAGCGAGGGCACCGGCTTGCCCTCGTGGCGTACGTCGACGCCCTCGTCGTACCGCGCCCCGGCGAGCAGCAGCGCGGAGATGAACTGCGACGACGCCGACGCGTCGACCACGACGGTCCCGCCGCGGACCGAGCCGGAGCCGCGGACCGTGAACGGCAGCGCGTCGCCCGGGACGTCGACCCCGAGGCCGCGAAGCGCGCCGAGGATCTCGCCGATCGGCCGCTTGCGCATGTGCGGGTCGCCGTCGAACGACACCGCGCCGGTCGAGAGCCCCGCGATCGGCGGGACGAAGCGCATCACGGTGCCGGCCAGCCCGCAGTCGACGGTCGCGTCGCCGGTGAACGCGCCGGGGGTGACCGCCCAGTCGTCGCCGGAGGTGTCGACGGTGGAGCCGAGCGCGGTGAGCGCGGCCGCCATCAGCAGGGTGTCGCGCGAGCGCAGGGCACGCCGTACGACGGACGGGCCGTCGGCGATCGCCGCGAGCACGAGCGCGCGGTTGGTGAGCGACTTGCTCCCGGGCAGCGACACGACGGCGTCGACGGGGTGGCCGGCGCGGGGCGCGGGCCAGGGATCCTGCCAAGAGTCATGCTGGGCGTCGCTCACCCGCCGAAGCCTAGTGGCGCAGGTGAGCGTCCTTCGCGAGACGTCTTGCCTCGCGGCGCGCGTCCTTCGCCGCGCGCCGGGCCCGCCAGGCCACGCCGGGCTTGCCGTCGGTGTCGCCGGCGGCGATGACCAGGCCGCCGAGCACCGAGATGTTCTTGAAGAAGTGCAGCCGCTGCTGGGTCTTCTGCGTCGGGTCGTCGATCTCCCAGTACCGGTGACCGGCGATCGTCGTCGGCACCAGCGAGGCGGCGAGCACCGCCGCCGACAGCCGCGGCGCTCGGCCGGTCGCGAGGGCGAGGGCGGCGCCGATCTGCACGCCGGCGTTCACCCGGACCAGCGTCTCGGGGTCCTGGGGCACGGGGATGCCGGCCTTGCGCATCACCGGCACCAGCCGGCTGGTCACCGGCTCGGCCTTCGGAGCGGCCGCGGACGGCTTCTTCAGGGCGGCGGCGGAGCCGACCAGGAAGATCGACGCGAGCATCGGGCGGGCGATCAGTCTGCTGACGGTCATGGGTACTTCCTACCCACACTCGGTCATGGCAATGCAGGAGCGGGAACCGTCGCGTCGATGACGACCGGCGGCAGTCCGAGAACGCCGACGGTGGCACCGACGCCGATCCCGTCCGGGCCGATCGAGGCCTCGACGCCGATCTGCGCGAGCGGGGACTGCGGCGGCACCGTCGGCACCTGGCTGGGTCCACCGCTGGGCTGACCGCTGGGCTGACCGCTGGGCTCGCGGGTCGGTCCACCGGTGGGACCGCCCGTCGGGCCTGCGGTCGGACCGTCCGACGGCTCGGTGCCGGGGTTCGTCCCCGGGTCGACGGAGTCGGGGCTGGCGGTCGGCGTGGGCGCGGACCGGGCCGGTGCGGTTCCCCCGGCAGCGCCCACCCGGACCCGCTCGGCGGGCAGCACCGGGTCGGTGGTCGACGGGGCGGGCAGGTCGGTCATGACCGGCGTGCTCTCGACGGCTCCGTCCGGCCGGTCCTGGCGCATCGTCACGAACAGGCCGGCCGCCACGACGGCCGCGGCTGCGCCGGCGACGGCGGCCGTCGGGCCGTAGGACACCACCGCGTCGCGCGCCCGCCCGGCCAGCACGGTCACCGCGCCGGTCGCGGCGGCGACACCACCGGCCGACGAGGCGCCGACGTACGCCGCCGCCGCGCTGCCGAGCAGCAGCGGGGCCAGCAGCGCGCCGAGGCGGGAGTTGACCTCGGTGAGCTCGAGGTAGAGGGCCGCGCACCGCCGGCACCTCTCGAGGTGCTCCTCGACGCGGCCGTTGTCGCGGCGCGAGAGCCCGCCGCGGACGTAGGCGCCGAGAGCGGCGCGGGTGCGCGCGCAGGCGTCCTCGTCGACGTCCGCGGCGTGCATGGAGAGGTAGGCCTGGCGCAGCCCCTCGCGGGCGCGGTAGGCGAGCGCGGAGACGGAGTTCGCGGTCATGCCGAGCAGCAGCGCGACCTCGGCCGGCTTCTGCTGCTCGACCTCGGTGTGCCAGAGCACCAGCTGCCACCGCTCCGGCAGCGAGGCGAAGGCGCGGGAGGCCGCGGCGCTCTCGAAGCCCTCGACCGCGGTGTCGCGGAACGGCACGCCGGGGTCGAACGGCGTCAGGTCGCCGGTGGTGTGCAGGCGGGCCGTCGAGCGGATCCGGTCGACGTGCAGGCGGCGTACGGCGGTCAGCAGGTAGGCGCGGAACGCGAGGTCGGGGCCGCCGCCGCGCTGGAGGACGACCAGCACCTTCGCGAACGCCTCGGACACCAGGTCGTCGACGTCGCCGGGCGGCACCAGCTGCCGGGCGAGCCGGCGGGCGGCGTCGACGTGCCGGGCGAAGAGCTCGCCGTAGGCGTCGACGTCACCGCCCCGGACGGCGGAGATCAGCTCGCCGTCGCTGGGGCCGTCGATGGTCGAAATATGGCTGGCCACAACCCTTCAACGGCGCACGAGGAGAAAAGAAACGAAAAACCTCTGAGTTCCGCGTCACGTACCGCGCGCCCGCCCGTTTCATCGCCGCAGACCAAGTGAGGGGGCCACCGTGGGATGGTTCGCGAGTCGCGGACGATGTGGGGCCACGGGCGACCCCGAAGCAAGAGGGGAGCTGTCTCCGGAGCAACGTGCGGCCGTGCCGCCGCGCTTCGAGGCAGTGGGGGAGACCCTTGCTTCGGGGTCGGGCGCCTCCTCGTCCTGCGAGGTGGTCGGCGCCGAGCTGGCCCGCGACGGTCTGTCGCTCGCCGAGGCGCTCGACCTGCTCGCCGAGACCACCGCTCTCGTCCGTGGTGACGAGCCGACCTTCTCCGAGGCCCGGGCGCTCGGCGTCGCGTGGAGCGAGGCGACGCTCGGCTACCTGCACAGCCTCTCGTGCGACGACCCGCTGACCGGGCTGGCCAGCCTCGCGCACCTGCGCAGCCGGCTCTCCGAGGTCTACCGCGCCGCCGAGGGGCGTCCCGCCGACCACGCCCTGGTCGTGGTGGTCACGCCCGATCCCGAGGCCGACGTGCTCACCCGCTCGATGCGGGTCGCCCAGCTCGGTGACACGGTGCGCACCGTCTTCCCGGGCGCCGAGACGATCGGGCACGTCGCTCCCGGCCGCGTCGCGGTGCTCGCCGGTCGCGACGACCGGATGGCGCGCCGGGTCGGCCTGCTGCGCGAGATGCTCGAGGCGCGGGTCTGGATCGAGGGCCTGCCCGAGACCGACGAGGGTGCGGCCGCGCTGCTCGACGAGCTCACCCGGGTGTAGCCGCGCCCCTCTAGAGTGACCGCATGTGCGGTCGCTACGCGTCGAGCCGTCGTCCTGAGGACCTCGTCGAGGAGTTCGACATCGCCGACGTGCGCATACCCGCGCCCCTCGAGGCCGACTACAACGTCGCTCCCACCAAGGAGGTGTACGCCGTCGTCGAGCGGCCGCCGTCGAAGGAGAGCGAGGAGCCGCCTGAGCGCCAGCTGCGCGTGCTGACCTGGGGACTGGTGCCGTCGTGGGCCAAGGACCCCTCGATCGGCAACCGGATGATCAACGCCCGGATGGAGACCGTCGCGGAGAAGCCGGCGTACAAGAAGGCCTTCGCGGTACGCCGCTGCCTGCTTCCGGCCGACGGCTACTTCGAGTGGTACCCGACCGAGGAGAAGACCAAGGCGGGCAAGCCGAGGAAGCAGCCGTTCTTCATCCGTCCCAAGGACGGCGGCGTGCTCGCGATGGCGGGGCTGTACGAGATCTGGCGCGACCCGACCAAGGCCGAGGACGCCGAGGACCGGTTCCGCTGGACGTGCACGGTGATCACGACCGAGGCCGAGGACTCCGTCGGCCACATCCACGACCGGATGCCGCTGATGGTCGAGCGGGACCGGTGGTCGGAGTGGCTCGACCCGCGCTCCGGTGGGGACACCGGCCTGCTGGTGCCCGCGGCGCCCGGGATGCTGGAGGCGTTCCCGGTGTCGACGCTGGTGAGCAACGTCCGCAACAACGGGCCCGAGCTGCTCGAGCCGCTGCCGCTGGAGGACTCGTGACCGAACGCCGGATCGACACCCCGCACGGCGAGGCGCGCCTCGTGACCGCGAGGGCGCGCAGCCCGTACGCCACGCTGCTGCTCAGCCACGGCGCCGGTGTCGGCATCGACACCGCCGACCTCGAGGCGCTCGCCAAGCACCTGCCGCACAACGGCATCACCGTGGTCCGGCTCGAGCAGCCGTGGCGGGTCGCCGGCAAGAAGGTCGCGACCCCGCCGCCGACCCTGGACGCCGGGCTGACCGCGGCCGCCCAGCAGCTGCGCAGCAAGTCGCCCCTGGTGATCGGCGGGCGTTCGGCCGGCGCCCGGTCCGCGGCGCGCTGCGCGCACGACCTCGGCGCGGCCGGCTGCCTGGCGCTGGCGTTCCCGCTGCACCCGCCGGGCAAGCCGGAGAAGTCGCGGCTGCACGAGCTGCGCGGCGCTCGGGTCCCCACGCTGGTGATCCAGGGCGAGAAGGACACGATGGGGCGGCCCGACGAGTTCCCGCAGGAGACCGACCTCGCCGTCGTACCGGCCGCCGACCACTCGTTCAAGGTGGCCAAGAGCGCGCCGGTGTCGCAGCAGGATGTGCTCGAGATCATCGTCGAGTCCACGCTCGAGTGGCTCACCCGCGAGATCGTCGGGAATGAGCGGCCCGCCTGACGCGTTCCGTCATCATGCTGGCTGTGCTCGAACGCCCCACGTCGGGGCTAGTCTGGGAGACGATGACAGACGCCACTGAGACGACCCCGGAGGTCGTCGACCTCGCCACCGAGTCGGAGGCCGACCGCACGGCGCGCTTCGAGCGCGACGCGCTGCCGTTCCTCGACCAGCTCTACTCCGCCGCGATGCGGATGACGCGAAACCCCGCGGACGCCGAGGACCTCGTCCAGGAGACGTTCGCGAAGGCGTACGCGTCGTTCCACCAGTTCAGGCCCGGCACGAACCTCAAGGCCTGGCTGTACCGCATCCTGACCAACACCTTCATCAACAACTACCGCAAGAAGCAGCGCCAGCCGCAGCAGTCGATGTCCGAGGACGTCGAGGACTGGCAGCTGCACCGTGCCGAGTCGCACACCTCCACCGGGCTCCGCTCGGCGGAGATGGAGGCGCTCGAGCACCTGCCCGACTCCCAGGTCAAGGACGCGCTGCAGCGCCTGCCCGAGGAGTTCCGGCTCGCGGTGTACCTCGCCGACGTCGAGGGCTTCGCCTACAAGGAGATCGCCGAGATCATGGACACGCCGATCGGGACCGTCATGTCCCGGCTCCACCGCGGCCGCCGCCAGCTGCGCGACCTGCTCTCGGACTACGTGCGCGACAACGACCTGATGCCCGTCGGGCCCGAGGGAGGCGCGTCGTGAGCCACACGCACGGCAACGAGCCCACCGCGAGCGAGTGTGCCGACTTCCTCGAGCAGATCGTCTACTTCCTCGACAACGAGCTGGACCAGGCCGACTGCGCGGTCGTCCGCCAGCATCTCGACAGCTGCAACCCGTGCCTGGAGAAGTACGACCTCCAGCGCACCGTGAAGTCCGTGGTCGCCCGCTCCTGCTCGGAGGCGGCGCCCGACGAGCTGCGGCAGAAGGTGCTGTTCCGGATCCGCGAGGTCCAGGTCCAGATCCAGGTCACCGAGAGCTGACCCACACAAGCGAGAACCCCCGGACCGGATCGGTTCGGGGGTTCTGTGCTTGATGCGCTCAGGCGTTGGGGCGCTTGCCGTGGTTCGCGCCCTTCTTCTTGCGAGCGCGGCGCTTGCGGCCGGTCTTGCCCATGGTTTTCCTCCTGATCGAGACGTCTGTGGCCCGGGGGCCACGGACGAGTCTCTCAAACGTCAGGCGCTCGGACCAACTCGGCTCATGAACTTCGCCTCATCGACCACCACGCGGGTGACCTCGCCGGTGCCGATCACCTTGCCGCCGACGTTGCGGGCGCCGACCGTGAAGCGGTGCAGCCGGCCGTCGACGTACGACGCGCTCGCGGTCACCTCGACGTCCTGGCCGACCGCGCTGGCCGCGACGTGCTCGAGCTCGATCCGGGTGCCCACGCTGGTCGATCCCTCCGGCAACGTGGGGTCGATCGCGGCGCAGGTGGCCGCCTCGCACCAGGCGAGCAGCCGGGGCGTGCCGAGCACCGGCAGGCTGCCGGAGCCGACCGCGGCCGCGGTGTCGGCGTCGGTGACGGTGAACGTGAGCGTCGCGTCCATCAGGGCCTGCCCTCGAGCTCCACCCGGAACGCGATCAGGTCGACGCCGGGCACGGGGGACCAGTCGCGCTCGGGGAGCCGAGCGAAACCGAGCCGCTCGTAGACCCGGTGCGCGGACGTCATCTCCGCCAGGCTGGACAGCACGATCGCGTGGGAGCCGGCCTCGCGGAACCGGTCGAAGACCAGCTGCATCAGCGCCTCGCCGACGCCGCGCCGCCGGGCGGCGGGGTCGACCGCGAGCATCCGGAACTCGCCCTCGCCGGGCCGGCCGATCTCGCGCCACGGGGACCCCTCGGGCGTGATCGTCACCGTGCCGACGACCGCGCCGTCGAGCTCGGCGAGCCACAGCTCGGCCTCCCGGTCGCGGGTGGCCGCGTCGCGCAGCTTCGCGATGTAGCCGTCCTCCGGCCCCTCGGTGAACTCCTCGTACGCCGCGACCGTCACCGCGCCGACCGCGTGGTGGTCGGCCGGCGTCGCGCGGCGCAGGCTGACGTCAGACACCGAAGCTGTTCCGGGGGTACGTCGCGTTCACGTCGGTGATGACGTTGACGAGGTACGGCACGCCGGAGGCGAACGCGCGGTCCAGCGCCGGACCGACCTCGCGCGGGTCCGTCACGGTCTCGCCGCCACCGCCGAGCGCGCGCACGACCGCGTCGTACCCGGTCTGGGGCGCCAGGTCCGCGATCACGTCGTACCCGTAGAGCATCTGCATCGGACCCTTCTCGAGGCCCCACGCGGAGTTGTTGCCCATCACCATCACGACCGGCAGGTTGTGGCGCACCAGTGTGTCGACGTCCATCAGCGAGAAGCCCGCGGCGCCGTCGCCGAGGAGCAGCACGACCTGCGCGGAGGGCCGCGCCAGCCGGGCCGCGATCGCCGCGCCGAGTCCGGCGCCGAGGCAGCCGTACGGGCCGGGGTCGAGCCAGCCGCCGGGCCGCTTGGGCTCGACGAACTTGCCGGCGAAGCTGACGAAGTCGCCACCGTCGCCGATGACCACGGCGTCGTCGGCGAGCCGCGGGACCAGCTCTCCGTAGATCCGGGCCGGGTGGATCGGGTCGGCCTCCGCGCCGAGCAGCGCGGCGTCGCGCTGGACGGCGGCCGCGACGGCGCCCTGCAGGTCGCCGGTCCACGCGGACCAGTCCGGAGCCTGCAGCGCGTTCAGCAGCCCGTCGAAGACCGACGTGAGGTCGCCGGACACCGAGCCGGCGAGCGCGGCGTGCGTCGAGACCTGGCCGGGGGAGTCCGCGACGTGCACGACCTTCGCGTCCCCGAACACGCCGTACCCGAGACGGAAGTCCAGGGGCGTGCCGACCACGACGACGAGGTCGGCCTCCTTGAGTGCGTGGCTGCGCGCCTTGGTGACCAGCAGCGGGTGGCCGCCGGGCACGATGCCGCGACCCATCCCGTTGGTGATCGCGGGGATCCTGGCGGTCTCGACGAAGCGGAGCGCGGCCTCCTCGGCCCGGTCGGCCCACACGTCGGTGCCCAGGATCATCACGGGACGTACGGCGGCCGCGAGCAGCCCGGCGACCGTGGCGATCGCGTCGGGGTCGGGGTCGGCGCCGCGCTGCGGGGCGACTGCGGGGAGGGTGCCGGTCGCGGAGTTGAACAGCTCGTCCATCGGCACGTCCACGAAGACCGGGCCGCGGTGCGACGAGCCGGCGGTCACGAACGCCTCGTGCATGCCGTCGAGCACGACGTCCGCGGTCGGGATCGTGCGGGCCAGCTTCGAGACCGGCGCGAAGATCGGGGGCTGGTCCAGCTCCTGCAGCGCACCGGTGCCCCAGCGGCTCTGCGGCGCGCGGCCGCCGACGACCACCATCGGCGAGCCCGCGAACTGTGCCTGCGCGACCGCGCTCAGCCCGTTCGTGGCGCCCGGGCCGGCGGTGAGCACCGCGAGACCGGGCACCCGGGTGAGCTTCCCGGTCGCCTCGGCGGCGAACGCCGCCGTCTGCTCGTGGCGCACGTCGAGCAGCCGCATCGGGGTCTCGGCCTTCACCGCGCCGTCGTACAGCGGGAAGACGTGCGCGCCGGAGAGGGTGAACATGGTCTCGACGCCGTGGGCCTGGGCCACGGAGACGGCGAGCTCGCCGGCGTGACCGGTCAGTTCGGAGGACATGCCCGCAGGTTACTCACCCGTAGGGCGGAGGAAGGCGGCGTTCGACGACTTCAGCGCGTCGACCACGACCAGGAGCAGGTCCGAGCGCATCTGCGGCGGCTGCGAGCCGAGCGAGAGCTGGAGGTAGAGCGCCCGCAGGAAGGCCTCGGCGTTCCCGCCGGCGAGGTACGGGTCGCGCTCGTCGTACGACGCCCGGGTGCTCGCGGACGCGGCGAGCCGGGCGATCCACGGCTCCAGCACCCGCAGCGGCACCACGTTGCGTCGCAGCACGGCCATCGTGGCGTGCGCGAGCCGGTCCGGCTCGCCGCTGGTGAACAGCTGGTCGACCGGCAGCAGCACCCGGTCGGCGACGACGTCGAGGATCACCGTCAGCTCGGGCGTCGCCAGGTGCGGGGAGCCGGCGAGGGTCGCCAGCGTGTCCGCGCCATGGGCCACCGCGTGCGCCCAGCCCTTGCCGGGCACGAACCCGCGCAGGTCGCGCTCGCGCAGCAGCCAGGTCGACAGCCGGTCGCCCCACTCGAGGATCTTGCCGCCCGGCAGCAGCGGACGCCGGTTGTCGCGGGCGATGCACTCGCCGAGCACCAGCGCCGAGAAGCTGCGGCGGAACACGGTGTCGGTGCCCTGCTCGCCGAGGCCGATCCCGAGGCCGATCGCCATCCCGTCGCCGAGCCCGGCGAGGAGGTCGTCGTACACGCCGCGGTCGACCCAGGTCGTCAGCGTCGGGTACGCCGTCCCGTCGCGCTTGGCGGGGTCCGGGTCACCCAGCATCCGGGTCAGCTCGGCCGTCAGGTCGTCGAGCGGGCGGTCCGTCGGGACCGCCAGTCCGTCTGCGTGCACCTGCTGCCAGTACGCCCCGGACATGGCCCCAGCATGCCAAATGCTGCCCACGTGTCCAGAAGGGGAGGGTCAGCACCTAGCCTTGCGAGCGTGCCGACGATGACCGACCTGGTGCGCAGCCACACGGATCTGGACGACGAGGACGTCGCCTGGCTGCAGCTGCTCCAGGCGGACTGGCAGATCATCGCCGACCTGTCGTTCGCGGACCTGGTGCTGTGGCTCCCGGACCGTGAGGGCAAGGGCTTCTGGGCGGCCGGGCAGATGCGGCCGACGACCGGGCCGACGGCGTACGTCGACGACGTCCTGGGCACGTTCGTGCCGATCGGACGCCGGCCGCTGATCGACGCGGCGTACCTCCAGGGCCGGCTGGTCCGCGAGGGCGACCCCGAGTGGCGCGACGACGTGCCGGTGCGCGTCGAGACGATCCCCGTGCGCCGGGCCGGGCGGATCATCGCCGTCGTCGCGCGCAACACGAACCTGCTCGGGGTGCGCACCCCGAGCCGCCTGGAGCTGTCGTACCTCCAGACCGCCGCGGACCTGACCCAGATGATCGCCCACGGGCACTTCCCGGCGGCCGGGCAGCGCAGCGACCACGCGGACACGCCCCGGGTGGGCGACGGCTTCCTGCGCGTCGACAACGTCGGGCGAGTCGTCTACGCGAGCCCGAACGCGCTCTCGGTCTACCGGCGCCTCGGCCTCTCCGGTGACCTGGCCGGCCTGTCGCTGGCCGAGCTGACGCGCGACCTGGTCCCGCCGCGGCGCCGGCCGGACGAGGAGACGCTGAGCGCGGTGCTGGGCGGCCGCGCGCACCGCGACACCGAGATCGGGACCGACACGGTCTCGCTGATCGTGCGCTCGATCCCGCTGCGGCCCGCCGGCGACCACATCGGCGCGCTGATCCTGGTCCGCGACGTCACCGACCTGCGCCGCCGCGACCGGGAGCTGGTCACCAAGGACGCGACGATCCGCGAGATCCACCACCGGGTGAAGAACAACCTCCAGACGGTCGCCGCGCTGCTACGGCTCCAGGCGCGCCGGATGGACTCCGAGAGCGCCCGGCTGGCGCTGGAGGAGGCGGTCCGTCGGGTCGGCTCGATCGCGCTCGTGCACGAGATGCTCAGCCAGTCGGTCGGCGAGCGCGTCGACTTCGACGAGATCGTGGACCCGCTGGGCCGGATGGTCACCGACGTGAGCGACCAGGGCGGCCGGATCCGGGTACGCCGCGACGGCGCGTTCGGCGAGCTGCCCTCGGAGTCGGCGACCGCGCTGGCGATGGTCCTCACCGAGCTGCTGCAGAACGCCGTCGAGCACGGCTACGACCCGGGCGAGCCCGAGCTGGCCGGCGAGATCGTGCTGACCGTGCGCCGGATCGTCGGCCGGCTGCACGTGACCGTCGACGACGACGGCAAGGGGCTGCCCGAGGGCTTCGACCTGGACGGGTCGACGAACCTGGGCCTCTCGATCGTCCGCACGCTCGTGGAGTCGGAGCTGGGCGGCCAGCTGGAGCTGGGCCCGGTGCCGTCAGGGGCGGGGACCCGAGCCGCCCTCGACGTACCGATCGACTAGATCAGCCCGGGATCAGCCGGGATCAGGCGGTGCGGACCCGCGAGCGGGCGTTGCGGCGCTTGAGGGCGCGACGCTCGTCCTCGCCGAGCCCGCCCCACACGCCGTGGTCCTGGCCAGCCTCGAGCGCCCACGCGAGGCACTGCTCGCGCACCTCGCAGCGTCGGCACACCTGCTTGGCCTCCTCGATCTGGAGGATGGCCGGACCGGTGTTGCCGATCGGGAAGAACAGTTCCGGGTCCTCGTCGAGGCACGCAGAACGGTGGCGCCAATCCATGGCTGGGGAATCCCTCTTTCCTACACTTGCGCGGGCAGATCAGGGTCGAATGAAGACCTGCGTTGGAGCTAGATGGCGCCCCGAAGTGGACTCATTCACGAGCGCTCACCAAGCCTCGCAACTATTGGACCGTTAAACAACCCTTTCGATGGTTCTGTTCGTCACAGAGGTTACCGACGGGTTACCGCCCGGTGACCTGGCTCTTCTGGTCTCTTCTAGGCTCCATCCGTGACCGTACGCCCCCTCGACAACCCGGCCCCGCTCGTCGTGGCCGCCTCGCTGACCGCCGTCGAGGGGCTCGTGCTCCTCGGGTACGCCGTGCTCGAGCTGGCCAGCATCTCCTCCGACCGGCTGGCCGTCGCGCTCACGACCTCGGTGTTCTTCGCGGTGTACGGCGCCCTGCTGCTGGCCGCGGCGTGGGCACTGACCCATCGCCAGTCCTGGGCCCGCAGCCCCGTCGTGCTCGCCCAGCTGATCCAGCTCGGCGTGGCGTGGAGCTTCCGGGGCGGGGAGACGACCGCCGTGGCGGTCGCGACCGCCCTGGTCGCGGTCGTGGTGCTGATCGGGCTGTTCGTGCCGGCCAGCATCGCCGCGCTCTCGGACGAGTCGGGTGACGAGCCGGTCTAGCGCGACTCCTCCTCCATCGCGGCGCGCAGCTGCTCCAGGGTGCGGTTGAGCAGCCGGGAGACGTGCATCTGGGAGACGCCGATCTCCTCGGCGATCTGCGACTGGGTCATGTTCTTGAAGAACCGGAGCAGCAGGATCTTCTTCTCCCGCGGCTCGAGGCGGTCGAGCAGCGGCTTGATCGACTCCCGGATCTCGACGTGCTCCAGACCCTCGTCGTCCATCCCGATCGCGTCGAGCATGGTGGCCGTGCTGTCGTCGCCGTTGTCGGTCGCGTCGAGCGACAACGTGGAGTAGGCGTTGCTCGACTCGATGCCCTCGACGATCTCCTCGACCGAGCAGCCGATCGCCTCGGCGAGCTCGCGCGGCGTGGGGGAGCGGCCCAGCGACTGGGTGAGCTCGGCGGTCGCCGAGCCGATCTGCATGCGCAGCTCCTGGAGCCGGCGCGGCACCCGGATCGCCCAGCCCTTGTCGCGGAAGTAGCGCTTGATCTCGCCGATGATCGTCGGGGTCGCGTACGTCGAGAACTCGACGCCGCGCTCGGTGTCGAAGCGGTCGACGGACTTGATCAGGCCGATCGTGCCGACCTGGACGAGGTCCTCGAGCGGCTCGCCGCGGTTGCGGAAGCGCCGGGCGCAGTGCTCGACCAGCGGCAGGTGCAGGTGCACCAGCGCGTCGCGGGCGGCGTCGCGGCTCGCCTCGGAGGCGCCCTCGTCGCGGAAGACCGAGAACAGCTCCGCGCTGCGGGCGCGGGTCAGCTCGACGCCGGTGAGCCCGTCCGGATCGTCGTCCACATCACCCTTCAGCAGTGACATCTCAGCGACCGTCGGTCTGGCCGGGCGCCATGGTGACGCTGACCGTGAACCGACCGTTGCTGCTGTCCGCGGACGCGTCGGTGGCCAGGGTCGCCAGGACCGTCCACGCGAAGCTGTCGTAGCGCGGGTCGACCGGTGCGTCGACCTCCACCCCGACGCTGACCGTCAGGGAGCCCGGGCTCATGAAGAACTGGCACGTCAGGTCGGCGTCCCCGGCCGCGGCGGGCAGCACCATCGCGCTGGCCTCGCTGACCGCGATCCGCAGGTCCTCGATGTCGTCGATCGGGAAGTCCAGGCGCGCGGCCAGGCCCGCCGTCGTGGTCCGCAGCACCGACGCGTAAGCGCTGTCGGCGGGGACCCGCAGCTCGACGTCGGCGCGTCGGCCGTCCTGACCGATCGATGTCATGGGTTCCGTCCTTGAGGGGCTCGGGGTGGGGTGCCGGGAAACAGTATCCGTACCCGGCTCCCGGTCGCCCCTAACTGCCCGGCGAGCCGCTGGGCGCCTTCGCCTCGTCCAGGCGGACGAGGGCCGCGCGCAGCAGCGCGTCGTCCCGGTCGACCGCCGGGACCAGCACCTCGGTGACGACGTCGAT
The DNA here is from genome assembly GCF_022761125.1 of Nocardioides sp. SR21. Lineage (GTDB taxonomy): Bacteria > Actinomycetota > Actinomycetes > Propionibacteriales > Nocardioidaceae > Nocardioides. The sequence goes on from NZ_JAKWJR010000004.1 coordinate 343,799, forward strand.
GAGGTCGGAGAGGCGTTGGTTGAGCCGCCGCGTCTCCTGGATCTCCAGCTCGAGCTCCACGACGCGGCGCCGCAACGACACCGGTCCCAGGCGCAGCTTCACCTGACGTCGATCGGACCTGTTCATGACCACCTCACTACGAGACGACAGATGCGTGGGTTCTCGCCGTCGAACGGCGCCAGCCCCTTCCCGACCTCGCGGTGCAGGACGGTGCCGCCGGCCGCCTCGATCTCGGCGACGACCTGCTTCGGGTCGAGCAGCGTGCGGTAGTGGAAGGGGAACGCGCGGGCGCGCAGCGTTCCCTGCCACGTGCGGAACTCGAGGTACGTCGTACCGCCGCGACGCTGGACCATCCGGGCCCAGCGCCAGAACGTCTGCCGGGTGTCGGGCTCGATGGCGTCGAGCAGGAAGCGGGCGTAGACCACCTCGGCCCGCCGGGGTGCGTGCGCGAGACGCGCGCCGGTGGTCAGCGCGGAGTGGAGGTCGTTGAGGTTCAGCCAGGTCGGGCGGACCCGGACGCCCTGCTGCCCGGCGAGCCTGCGGCTGAGCTGCAGCGCCCGCGGGCTCCCGTCGAGCGCGGTGACGCGGTGGCCCTGCTGCGCGAAGAACACCGCGTCGCGACCGTTGCCGCAGCCGACGTCCAGCACGCGCTGGTCGGGCTCGAGCCGGTCGGCGACCCAGGTCGCGAACGGGCTCGGCGTGGTGGGCACCCGGTCCAGCGCCCGGGAGATGTAGAAGTCGCCCCAGTACCGGAGGTGCTTGCGGTTGTTGCGCAGCCACCCGTTGAGCCGGCGGACCGTCGCGCGGGTCGGCTCGAACTCGAACGCCGGGTCGGGGACCTGCCAGTTCGGCCCGTACGTCGTCTCCAGGAGCGCCTCGGGCAGGGCCGGCGCGGTGATGCTGCGTCCCTCGAGCGAGACCTTGCCTGCAGGCAGCAGCGCGGAGCGCGGCAGGTCGCCGGCGACGGACGGGACCATGTAGAACCGGTCGTCCACGTGGAACGCCGCGAAGACGTCGATGCCGACCCGGCGGCCGCCGCCGGGGCGGGTCCAGATCTTGAAGTCACCGGCCGACATCCGGGTGATCCGCCAGCCGAGCGACCTCATGGTCTCCGCGGCCCGCCGGTTCTCGCGGATGACGTCGAACGGGTGGGTGTGCCGGCTCAGGTACGACACGTCCGCGTCGCAGTCGTGGCCGATGACGTGCCCGTCGCGGACCGCGCCGAGCAGGCAGCCGAAGGACAGGAACGCGTCGAGCCCGCAGGCCTCGCGCAGGTCGTGCAGCACCTGCTCGACCGAGTCGAGGACGTCCGAGGTCAGGTCGTCGTCAGTCCTGTCGAACATGCGCTGGAGGTGGCCGGCCTTGTCGACGGCGACCGGGTGCCCGCTCTCGTCGACGACGCTGACCGGCCCGGCGCCGGCGCCGAACGCGACCTGTTGCCGGTGCACGGTCTCGCCGCTCGCGTGGCGCACCAGGCTGACGTCGGCCACCCCGTCCAGGTACGGCGCGAGAGCCGTGGGCCAGGGGACCGGGCGCAGGCCGAACCGGGGCCGCTCGCGCTGCGGGTTGAACGACCACACGCGCTCGCCGGCGATCTTCACGTCGACGACGTCCCGGACGCCCGCGGGCACGCGGATGCCGTGACTACTCACCGCGAAGCGGTGGCGCACGGCGGCTCCGCTCAGTGCCGGCCCTCGGGGAAGTGGGCGACGATCCGGGCGACGTGCGGGTCCTCGGTCTTGTAGACCGCAAGCCCGCAGCCCTCCTCGCGGTAGGTCACCGCTCCGCCGAGGTCCTCGATCTCGAGCTCGACGACCATCGGGTCGATGAACTGGCGGAAGTGGTCGTCACCGAACAGGTGCTCCTGCCCGAGGTCCTTGCCGGTGCGGAACTCCAGGAACAGCTCGCCCCCGCCGCCGCGCAGCACGCTCGCGGCCAGCCGGATCAGGTTGGCCCGGCCGGCGTCCTCCAGGGAGTGCACCAGGAACCGGCCGTACACGGCGCGGACGGCGGGGGTCGCGGTGAGCGTTGCCGCGACGCGGGTGACCGCCTCGTCGTCGTACAGGTCGAGGAGGGCGAACTCCGAGCTCAGCCCGCGCGACCGCGCGAGCGCGTTGCCGTTCGCGACCGCGGACTCCGCGAAGTCGAAGCCATGCACCTGGCGGCCGGTGCGGGCGAAGTAGAGCGAGTCGCGCGCGGTCCCGAAGCCGATCTCGACGACCTCGTGGCCGGCGGGCAGCTGCTGGTCGACCCACTCGGCGAACGCCGACGGCTCCTCGGGCACGCGGTCGCGGTCGGCTCCGGCGTAGAAGCCGTTCCAGTAGTCGTGGTGCCGCGGCGCGGTGGTGGGGACGATGGTCGGCTCCTCTGAACAGTGATCGAACTGTTGAACAATATCTCCCAACTTACTCGACTTTGATGACGACGTGCCGGAAATGAGAATCGACCCGCACCGGGACGGCAGGTGGACTAGGACGGCAGGTCGAGGCGGCGCTGCAGTGCGTCGGTGACGGTGAGGGCGTACGTCTCGGTGATGTGCTGGCGGTCCTGGAACACCACGGTCCCGTCGACGGCCATCGGGCAACGGAGGTCGGCGCAGACCAGCCGGGTGGTCCTGATGAACCGCGCCGCCGTTCCGCGCAGTCCCAGCTCCGTGCGGTCGTTGATGTCCTGGGTGCTCTGGCTCAGCGGGACCGTGCACGAGGCCATGGTGGCGTCGTGCTTCGACAGGCACTCGGCCGGGCTGTCCGGGAGGACGACGGTGTCGCCGAGGAACCTGACCTCGTCGGTGACCGTCGCGAGCTCCCCGACCAGGCGACCCACGCCGTCCTGCCACGCGTCCATCGCCGCCGCCTCGTCGAGCACGGTCTCGTGGTCCTCGGCCAGGAACGAGTAGACGGTCTGCGTGGCCGAGCCGACCACGACCACGGTCGGGTCGAGAGCCCGCACCTGGTCGAGGGCCCAGTCGCGCCACTCGTCGCACTGGCGGTAGAACCCGCCCATGTCGCGGTCGTGGATCGCGATGTCGACCGGGCTGCAGCCGAACTTGATGATCGGTACGACCTGGAACCCGGCGCGTTGCCCGATCCGGTCCAGCGCCGGGAGCCACATGTTGGCGTGCGAGTCGCCCAGCAGCACGATCGATCGCGTCGCCGACGGGTCGCCGACCGGGCAGATCGCGCTGCTGCTGTCGTCGGGCTGCGCCGCGCACCTGCGATCGCCGTCCCAGCGGTCGTCGGCGATGGCGGTGAGGTCCTGGGCCAACGGGAACGGCAGCGGTGAGTCGAGGGTCGCCCGGTCCAGCGCCTCGGCGACGCTGTTGTGGGCCACGCTCGTGGTGCGGGGCACGCGCTCGCTCGCCGGCACCAGCGACAGGTCGACGTCACGGTAGCCGGCCGCAGCGGCTTCCTGCTCCTGCTGGATCTGCGCCGTCGTCCAGACGCTGCAGGCCAGGACGACTCCGGCTGCTGCCGGCCAGAGGAGCAGGGTGCGCCGCGGCCGCAGGCGGAGCAGGCGGGCGTGGCGGACCGGGTTCTCGACGGCGTGGTAGGTCGCGACCGCGGCCGCCAGGGCGACCGCCACCACGACCAGGCTCTCGACCAGGCTCAGGCGGTGCCCGGCGTACGCCGCCGCCAGGACGAGCATCGGCCAGTGCCAGAGGTAGAGGGAGTACGACACGTCGCCGAGCCCGCGCAGCGGACGCACGCCGAGGACGCGGGCGGCCCCGGCGGGTGCCCCGCTCGCGCCGGCGACCAGCACCAGGGCGGTGCCGAGGACCGGCAGCAGTGCCGTCCAGCCGGGGAACGCGGTCCGGGCGTCGTAGCCGACCGCGGCCGCGACGATGGCGCCGAGGCCGATCCAGCCCAAGGCGGCGCCGACGCGACGGTGGACCCGCGTCAGCGCGTGGCCGAACAGGGCGAGCAGGGCTCCGACGCCGAGCTCCCAGCCCCGCGCGAAGGTCGAGAAGTAGGCGCTGACGGGCGCGTCGCTGGTCAGGTGGATCGACCACGCGAGCGAGGCCAGGCAGAGGGCGGCGACGATCGCGGTGAGGACGGGAACCCGCCGGCGCACCGACTGGAGCCCGCCGGCGCCGAGCGTGAGCACCAGGATCAGCAGCACGGGCCAGACGAGGTAGAACTGCTCCTCGACCGCGAGCGACCAGAAGTGCTGGACCGGCGACGGCGGCAGGTCCGCCGAGAAGTAGTCGGTGCCCTGGTCGCCGAAGTGGATGTTGGCGGCGAAGAACGCCGACCAGAGCACGTCCTTCCGGATCAGCTCGGCCCGCACGAACGACACGATGAGCGTCGCCGCGACGGCGGTGGTGACCAGGACGACGGTGGCCGCGGGCAGGATCCGTCGCGCCCGTTTCGCGTAGAAGCCGACCAACGACACCCGGCCGGTGACCGTGGCCTCGCGCAGCAGGATCGAGCTGATGAGGTAGCCCGACAGCACGAAGAAGACGTCGACGCCGACGTAGCCGCCCGCGAGCCCGGGCACGCCGGCGTGGTCCAGGACGACCAGCAGGACCGCCAGGCCGCGCAGCCCTTGGATGTCGGCGCGTTCGACGAGCTGGGGCAGGGGTGGGCGTGCCGTTCCAGCCCCCGAGGGCATGCGCATGCTCCGGACTGTAACCCGCGGGTCGGGCCAGGCTTGGAAACGACGAACGACCCGCCCGTTCCTGGGCGGGTCGTTCGGTGGAGCTTGCTCAAGCCTTCTTCGCGGTCGCGACTTCGTTTCGGCGCGAGGTGTGGGACGAAGAAGGGCGTGACGAAGTCACGCCTTCTTCGTCTCCCAGAAGATCTCCGCGATCTCGTCGATCTTCGCGAGCAGCTCGTCGGCCTTCGCGGCGTCGAGCTCACCCTTCGTGCCGGAGGCGCCGGCGAGCTTGGTGGCCTCGTTCACGAGGGTGTGCAGCTGGGGGTACTTCTCGAAGTGCGGCGGCTTGAAGTAGTCGGTCCACAGCACCCACAGGTGGTGCTTGACGAGCTCCGAGCGCTGCTCCTTGATCAGGATGGCGCGGGTGCGGAAGTCGGGGTCGTCGTTGTCCGCGACCTTGCCGATGAGGGCCTTGATCGACTCGGCCTCGATCCGGGCCTGCGCGGGGTCGTAGACGCCGCAGGGAAGGTCGCAGTGAGCGGAAACCTCGAGGGTGGGGGCGAACAGTCGCGCGAACATGCGGGTCCTCTCGTCTTCGGTTGTCTTTCGTGCTGCTGCGACACTACTCCGCGTGGCGACGTGGGGCTTCGCGGTGGTCGGTGGTCGGTCGATGCTCCCGGTCCTGCGCCCCGGCGACCGGCTGCTGGTGTCGTACCGCCGCGCGGTGGAGGAGGGCGACCTGGTGGTCGCCCGGCTCGCCGACGGCACGGTCGCGGTGAAGCGGGCGGTCGAGCGACGTACGACGGCGTCGGGCCGCCCGGCGTGGTGGCTGCTGAGCGAGAACCCGGACGAGGGCGTTGACTCGCGGCACCGCGGGCCGGTGCCCGCGGACGACGTGATGGCAGTCACGCTGGCCAGGGTCTGGCCGCGCCCCCGCAAGCTCTGACCCTGTGCCAGACTGCCGATGAGGGAGACCCCCTGCGGTCCGTCGATCGAATCCGCGCACCACCCCGCGCCCCGATCCGGACCCCTCTTCGCGCACGCTCTCACCCTTGGAAAGCACCCTCCATGTCTGCTCCTCATCCTCATTCCGGCGACCCCGTCTTCGACCTGCACGTCGGAGGCAAGATGGCCGTCGCCGCCACCGTCCCGCTGTCCGGCCGCGACGACCTCTCGCTCGCCTACACCCCGGGTGTCGCCCGGGTGTGCGAGGCGATCGCCGCGGACCCGTCCATGACGCAGCACTACACCTGGGTACCGAACACCGTCGCGGTCGTCAGCGACGGCACCGCGGTGCTCGGGCTCGGCGACATCGGCCCGGCCGCGGCGATGCCGGTGATGGAGGGCAAGGCCGTGCTGTTCAAGCAGTTCGGCGGCGTCGACGCGATCCCGATCTGCATCGACACCACCGACGTCGAGGAGATCATCGAGACCGTCGCCCGGCTGGCGCCGAGCTTCGGCGGCATCAACCTCGAGGACATCTCCGCGCCGCGCTGCTTCGAGATCGAGGACCGGCTCAAGGCGCTGCTCGACATCCCGGTCTTCCACGACGACCAGCACGGCACCGCGGTGGTCGCGCTCGCCGCGCTCTGGAACGCCCTCAAGCTCACCGGCCGCGACGCCGCCACGACGCGGGTCGTGATCTCCGGCGCCGGTGCCGCCGGCGTCGCGATCGCCAAGATCCTGCTCGGCGCGGGCATCGCGGACCTCGCGGTCACCGACCGCAAGGGCGTCGTCCACTCCGGCCGCCACGACCTCACCCCGGTCAAGCGCGAGCTGGCCGAGATGACCGCGGACAAGACCGGCCGGACCGGCACCCTGGCCGACGTGCTCGACGGTGCGGACGTCTACCTCGGCGTCTCCGGTGGCACGGTGCCCGAGGAGGACGTGGCGCGGATGGCCCCGGACGCGATCATCTTCGCGATGGCGAACCCCAACCCGGAGGTCCACCCGGAGGTCGCCCACCGGCACGCTCGCGTGGTCGCCACCGGCCGGTCGGACTTCCCGAACCAGATCAACAACGTGCTGGCGTTCCCCGGGATCTTCCGCGGCGCGTTCGACGTGCACGCCAGTGCGATCACCGAGGGCATGAAGCTCGCCGCGGCCCAGGCGCTCGCCGACCTGGTCGGCGACGACCTGGCCGAGGACATGGTGATCCCGTCGCCGTTCGACCCGCGGGTCGGGCCGGCGGTGGCTGCTGCTGTGGCGGACGCCGCACGGCGGGACGGAGTGGCGCGGCTCTGACGGTGGTGTGGAGGCTCGCTCCGCTCGCACCACGACCACCGGTAGGTTCGGTCGCATGTTCGCCGTCTACGCCGACAGCTTCTCCAAGGACGACCCGCTCGCCGGGCTGCAGGTAGGGGAGCGCCCCGACCCCGACGTGCCCGACGGGTGGACGACCGTCACGGTCAAGGCCGCCTCGCTGAACCACCACGACCTGTTCTCCTTGCGCGGCGTCGGCCTGCGGGAGGAGGCGCTGCCGATGATCCTCGGCTGCGACGCCGCGGGGTACGACGAGGACGGCAACGAGGTCGTCGTGCACGCGGTGATCAGCGACCCGGCGTGGTCCGGCGACGAGACGTTCGACCCGAAGCGGTCGCTGCTCTCCGAGCGCTACCAGGGCACGTTCGCCGACAAGGTCGCCGTACCCCGCTCGAACGTCGTGCCGAAGCCCGCGTCGCTGTCGTTCGAGGAGGCCGCATGCCTCCCGACCGCGTGGCTGACGGCGTACCGGATGCTGTTCACCCGCGGCGAGCTCAAGGCCGGCGAGACCGTGCTGGTGCAGGGCGCCGGCGGCGGTGTCGCGACGGCCGCGATCATCCTCGGCCGCGCGGCCGGGCTGCGGGTGCTGGCGACCAGCCGCGACGAGACGAAGCGTGCTCGCGCGCTGGAGATCGGCGCCCACGAGGTGTTCGAGTCGGGCGCCCGGCTGCCGGTGAAGGTCGACGCGGTCATGGAGACGGTCGGCAAGGCGACCTGGTCGCACTCGATCCGCGCGCTGCGTCCGGGCGGACGGATCGTGACCTCGGGCACGACGTCCGGCCCGAACCTCGACGACGCCGAGCTCACCCGGATCTTCTTCCTCCAGCTCAGCGTGATCGGCTCGACCATGGGCACCCGCGGCGAGCTGGCCTCCCTCGTGTCCCTGCTCGACGCGACCGGTGCGCGGCCGCTGGTCGACCGCACGGTCCCGATGACGGAGGCCCGCGAGGGCTTCGCCGCGATGCTCGACGGCGAGCAGTTCGGCAAGATCGTGTTCACCCGCTGATGGCCCAGCACTCGGCCACCCACCTGGTCACCGGCGCCGGGTCGGGCATCGGCGCGATCGTCGCCGAGCGGCTGCACGCGCGCGGCGACCGGCTGGTGCTGCTCGCGCGGTCCCAGGAGCGGTCGGCCGAGCTGGCCGCGCGGTTCCCCGGGGCCCTGGTGCTGGTCGCCGACCTCGCCTGGCCCGAGTCCGTCGAGTCGCTGACCCTGCCCGACGGGCTCGACTCCGTCGTGCACTCCGCCGGCGTCGTCGAGCTCGGCACGGTCGGTGAGCTGTCGATCGACGACTGGGCGACCCAGCTGCGGGTCAACCTGGTCGCGCCCGCCGCGCTGACCCGGGTTGCGCTGCCCGCCCTCCGCGCTGCCCGCGGCACCGTCGTGTTCGTGAACTCCGGCGCCGGCCTCGCGGCACACCCGGGCTGGTCGGCGTACGCCGCCTCGAAGCACGGGCTCAAGGCGCTCGCCGACTCCCTGCGCGGCGAGGAGCCGGCACTCCGCGTGACCACCGTCTACCCGGGCCGCACCGGCACCCCGATGCAGGCCAAGGTGCACGAGCAGGAGGGCAAGGAGTACGACGCCGCCGCGTGGATCCGTCCCGAGACCGTCGCGGACGCGATCCTGCACGTCCTCGACCTGCCGCGCGACGCGACGATCCCGGACGTGACGGTGCGGCCGACGGCGTAGCCGACCGCCGTAGCCGACCGCCGCAGGTTCACCGCCGCAGGTTCACCATGTTATGTCGGTGATCCGTCACTTCTCATGGCGTGCAGACCATGTGAAGTGCAGGTTCGCCTGCATCACATGGTGAAGCAGCGACGGAGGCGCCCACGGACCAAGGTCACGGCTTCGAGCGCCAGTTCAGCGCGCCGATCAGCACCATCCGCAGCTGGGTGCGCGCCTGCTCGACGAGCTCCTTCTCCGCGTCGGGGCGACCGGCAGCGCCGAGGATCGCCTCGGCGGTGGAGACCATCGCGGTCACGATGAGGTTCGAGAGCACGCGCAGGTCCTCGCCGGACCAGGCGTCGGTGCCGGGCAGCTTGGCCAGGTCGGTGGCGAGCTCGCGCTCGAACAGCTCGATCTGGTGACCGATCGCCTCGCGCACGGCCGGGGGACCGGCGGCGCGCTCGCGGGCGATGAACAGGAAGTGTGCGCGGTCCTGGTGCACGTGCGCGACCAGCACGGAGACCGAGCGGTCGACGACGTCGGAGAGCGCCGGGTCGCCGCGGCGCAGGTCGCGCATCATCGTGCGCAGCGACACGAACGACTCGTCGACCAGGGCCAGCCCGAGCGCCTCGATCGAGTCGAAGTGCCGGTAGAACGCGGTCGGCACGATGCCGACCTCCTTGGCGACCTGCCGCAGCGACAGCACCGCCAGCGTGCTCTCGTCCGACAGCTCGAGCGCCGCGTCGAGGATCGCGCGCCGGGTGCGCTCCTTCTGCTCGACGCGGGTGCTCATGCGCTCAGCGTAGACCTGGAGCACGGCTGTGCTCCGACTCACGAACGCGGGTCTTGACCGTACCGACGGTATGCGGGCATCGTTTGAGTGTACGAACGTGCACTGAAAGGAAGGAGTGGCCATGAACCGGATCCTCCGATCCCGGGCGGTCGCGGCGCTCACGTCGCCGCACGGCGTGGACCGCTACCTCGAGCAGCTGAACCCGATGTGGGCCGCGCACGAGGTACGCGCCCGCGTCGTCTCCATCCACCGCGAGGTCGACGTCGCCGGGCACCCGGCCGTCGCCACGCTCACCCTCCAGCCCACCTCGACCTGGCAGGGCCACCGCGCCGGCCAGCACGTCCAGGTCGGCGTCGAGGTCGACGGCGCCCGGCGTACGACGCGGGTGTTCTCGATCTCCAGCCCCGAGTCCCGCACCGGCGACCGGTTCACGATCACGCTCCGCGCCAACCCGGACGCCCCCGAACGGCAGGGTGTCTCCCGGTTCCTCGTGGAGCGCGCCCGGCCCGGCCAGATGCTGCACCTGTCGCAGGCCGCGGGCGAGTTCGTGCTCCCGGACCACGTGCCCGAGCACCTGCTGATGATCAGCGGCGGCTCCGGCATCACCCCGGTGATGTCGATGCTGCGCACGCTGCAGCGCCGCACGCACCGGGGCCGGGTCACGTTCCTGCACTACGCGCAGAGCCCCGAGCACCAGATCTTCGCGGCCGAGCTCGACGACATCCGTCGCTCGGGCCACGGCATCGACGTGCACCTGCTGCATCCCGAGCTCGGCGACCCCAACCTGTCGCCGGCGTTCCTGGAGCGGCTCGTGCCGGGCTACCGCGAGGTGCCGACGTGGGCCTGTGGGCCGGCGCCGATGGTCGAGGCCGTGCGAGCGGCGTACGACGGCTCGGACGCGCTCCGGGTCGAGTACTTCAAGCCGCCGCTGACCAGGAGTGACGGAGCCACGGGGGCGGGCGGCGGCGACGTCGCGTTCGAGCGCTCGGGCGTGAGTGGTGAGAACACCGGCGCCACCCTGCTGGAGCAGGCCGAGGCGCTGGGGCTGAAGCCGGAGTACGGCTGCCGGATGGGGATCTGCTTCTCGTGCACGTCCCGCAAGACCGAGGGCACCGTCCGCAACGTGCTGACCGGTGTCGAGTCCTCGCTCCCTGGCGAGGACATCCAGATCTGTGTCAACGCTCCCGTCGGCGACTGCGCCGTGGAGCTCTAGGAGGACACCATGAACACGACGACGCTCACCGACGAACAGCTCGAGAGGTTCGGCGAGGAGATGGACGCGATCCGCCGGCGCATCATCGCCGACCTCGGCGACGAGGACGCGGCGTACATCCGCAAGGTCGTGAAGTCCAAGAACGGCTTCGAGATCGCCGGCCGCGCGCTGTTCTACCTGCCGCCGGCCTGGCCCCTCGCGGTCGCCGCGCTGTCGATCAGCAAGATCCTCGACAACATGGAGATCGGCCACAACGTCATGCACGGCCAGTACGACTGGATGGGCGACCCGGCGCTGAGCTCGCGGATGTATGAGTGGGACAACGTGTGCCCCAGTGAGCAGTGGAAGCACAGTCACAACTACATCCACCACACGTACACGAACGTCCTCGGCAAGGACCGCGACATCGGGTACGGCATCCTCCGGATGGACGAGGACCAGAAGTGGCACCCGTACTACCTGGGCAACCCGGTGTACGCGCTCCTGCTGATGATCTTCTTCGAGTGGGGCGTCGCGATGCACGACCTCGAGGTCGAGAACCTCGTCAAGGGTCGCCGCACGATGGCGGAGAACAAGGCGCTGCACGCGGGGATCATGCGGAAGGTGAAGCGCCAGGCGCTCAAGGACTACGTGCTGTTCCCGGCGCTCACCGGGCCGTTCTTCCCGCTGACCCTGGCCGGCAACGCGACCGCGAACCTGGTCCGCAACATCTGGGCGTTCAACATCATCTTCTGCGGTCACTTCCCTGCGGGCGTCGCGACGTTCAGCCAGGAGGAGTGCGAGGACGAGACCCGCGGCCACTGGTACTACCGCCAGCTGCTCGGCTCCGCGAACATCACCGGCGGGAAGCTCTTCCATGTGATGACCGGCAACCTGTCGCACCAGATCGAGCACCACCTGTTCCCGGACCTGCCGGCCCGCCGGTACCCCCAGATCGCCGAGGAGGTCCGCGAGATCTGCGAGCGGTACGGCCTCGCCTACAACACCGGCCCGCTGGGCAAGCAGCTCGGCAGCGTGGCCCGCAAGATCTGCCGGATGGCGCTGCCCGATCGACCGCGACGTACGCCGGAGCCGGTTGTCGCGGAGCCCGTTGCCGCCTGAGGATGGACGACATGAAGGACGAGCTGACTCGGGCAGAGATCCGCAAGGACGCCGTGCAGGGCACCGTCGAGGCTGCAGCGTCCGCGGTCGGGCAGGTCGCCACGATCGTCACCGGCGCCGTCCGCGACGTCGCTGGTGCGGTCGGTGGCTTCGCCACCGAGGTCTTCGAGATCCGTGACGCCGCCCGCCGGGCGGCCGCGGAGCACGCCGTCGATGACGAACTGCCCGCAGCCGACCCGGACCAGGGCGGGGACTAGCAGCGCACGTCGACCTGGAAGCCGGTGGTGGTGCCGGACAGGGAGTTCTCGAGGGCGTTCGCCAGCTCGGTGAGGTCGATGCCCTTCTCCTCGAGCAGGTCGGCGAGGCCGCCCTCCTGGATCGCCTCGGTGAGCTCCTCCTCGTCCATCTCGAGCAGGCTGCTGAGGACGTCGAGCGTGGTGCTCTGGTCCTCGGTCAGGTTGCCCGACATCACGCCGCTCGGCGGCGGGCCCGGCGGGGGACCACCAGGCCCGCCCGGGCCACCCGGGCCGTGAGCGCCGGTCTCGGACGCGATCCTGGTGACGATCTCGCGGAGGTCGGAGCGATCCTTGAGGTCGGCCGGCGCGCCCCCCTCGAGCGCGGTCAGCAGGTCCTCGGAGGACACGCCCTTCTGCTCGGCGAGGTCCAGGAGCGACGTACCGGACGTCACGGCCGCGGCGATGTCGTCGGCGGCCATGCCCAGGACGTCGGCGACCGCGTCGAACGCGCCCTTGCCGCGCGGGGGCTGCGCGCTCGTCGTGGCTGTCAGTGCTGAGGCGGAGGCGATGCTCCCGATGGTGTTGGTCATGCCGGACTCGTCGTCCGGGGCCGGCTCGGGCTGAACGGATGACACGGTATTCACAGCAACCAGGCCCCGATTCACAGCGTCCTGACAGGCGGCGGACCGGTGTAGTCCACCGGTGCCAACCGCGGCATTTCCTCCTACGGTCCGTTCCATGTACGGACGGGTGCTGGCGGCCGGCGTGGTGCTGGCCCTGTCGCTCGCGGGCTGCGCCGCGACCGGCGGGTCGCAGGGTGACCGGGGGAGCCGGCCGAGCGCGGCCCGGACGAAGCCGGTGTCGGCCCAGAAGTCCGGGACGCGCACGGTGAGGAAGCGCGAGTCGATCCCCAACGGCACGCAGACCCACCGGACGACGAGGCTCGACAGGGGCGAGCGCCGAGTGACCCGGCGCGGCCACGATGGCCTGCGCGTCACGACCTGGCGGGTGACGACGAAGAACGGCAAGGTCACCGATCGCGTCAAGGTGAGATCGGTGGTGGTCCGCAAGCCGGTGCCGCGGGTGGTCTTCGTGGGCACGTACGCCGCGCCCGCGCTCGCCGGGGGCTGCGACCCGAACTACTCCAGCGGCTGCGTGCCGGTGGCCAGCGACGTGGACTGCGCCGGCGGCAGCGGGGACGGGCCGGCGTACGTCTCCGGCACGGTCCGGGTCGTCGGCAACGACCCCTACGGCCTCGACGCGGACGACGACGGCTGGGGCTGCAACTAGGGCATGTCGCCCACGTCGGTGGCCTGCTACGCGCCGCTCGCGACGGCCCCGCGTGAGAGACCTGCCCTAGACGAGCCTGGCCAGCTTCTGCGGCGCGCAGAACCGGTACGACTCGGTGAGCAGCTCGGCGACCTCGGTCCAGTCGGTGTCGTCGTCGATCACCAGGCCGACGATCGTGGGAGACCACGGCGGTTGGTAGAACGGCAGCCCGGCATGGGTGAGGGCGAGCAGCTCGTCACCGGTCGCCCGGAAGGTCAGCACGGTCCGCTCGGTGTCGTCGCCGGTGATGTCGCGGTACGACGACTCGTAGCCGCGCTGCGCGACCATCACGTGCGCGAACGTCTTCTTGCGGATCCGCCAGCGGACGCCGGTCCAGGCATCCTCCTCGTAGGCCTCGGGCAGCGCCGTGGCGATCGCCCGCAGCCGGAGGACGATCTCCTCCGCGGGCTGGATCCGGTCAGCGCCCACTCAGCCGAAGGACATCTTGAAGTCGGCCTGGCGGAACGACGCGAGCTGCCGGGCGCCCTGCATCCAGCCGAGCGGGCCGTCGACCGCGAAGTCCCACCGGCCGCGGCACGGGAGTGCCTTCGACGAGCCCTGGAGGATCGCGGTGCGCTCCTCGCCGTCGGTGTCGTCGATGCCGGGCTGCCAGGTGCCGCCCTTGAACGGCAGCCGCACCATCGCCTTCGAGACGTCGGTGAACGACGCGCTCGCGATCGGCCGGCGGTCGAACGACGCCGACCACTCGGTCGTCGAGATCGGGCCGCGGCGCTGGGTGTCGAGCTCGAAGTCGCAGAGGCCCTTGGGGATCGCCCACAGCTCGCGGCCCCCGGCGACCGACGCGGGTGAGTCGACCCAGATGTCGGTGATGCTGACCCGCCGGCCGTAGGAGTCGGTGTCCGCGAGCCGCGCGACGAGCAGCTCGGAGTAGGTCAGCGGGCTGCCGGGCTCGTAGCTGACGAACGCCGCGCCGTAGATGCCCGCGGGACGCAGGTCGTCGACGGGGGTCTTCAGCTTGAAGATCGAGAGCCAGAGCTGGCCGACCATCGCCCAAGGTGTCGCCGGGTAGGCGACGTCGCCGTTCGGGCCGGTCGAGGTGATCCACTCGGTCTGGGTCATGGCGGCATCCTGCCCTACGGCGGGTCTCCACAAAAGTGTCAGTCAACTGACACAATCGCCCGCATGCCGACCCAGCGCATCACCGACCGCGTCGCCACCTCCGAGCCTCGCTTCGTGGAGTACCCGAAGCCCGGCCCGGACGCCCCGAACGTCCTCGTCGTCGTGCTCGACGACATCGGGTTCGCCCAGCTCGGCTGCTTCGGCGCCGGGTTCGACACCCCGAACATCGACCGGGTCGCGGCCGGCGGCCTGCGCTACAACCGGTTCCACGTGACCGCGGTGTGCTCGGCGACCCGAGCGGCGCTGCTCACCGGGCGCAACCACCACGCCGTGGGCATGGGCGTCACCGAGGAGGCCGCGCTCGGCTTCCCCGGCTACACCGGCCGGATCCCGTCGAGCGCCGCCACGATGGCGCGCACGTTGCGCGACAACGGCTACAACACGATGGCGGTCGGCAAGTGGCACCTCACGCCGCAGGTCGAGTACTCCTCGGCCGGCCCGTTCGAGCGCTGGCCGCTGGGCATGGGCTTCGAGCGGTACTACGGCTTCCTCGGCGCCGAGACCAGCCAGTGGGCGCCGGAGCTGGTCCGCGACAACACCCCGATCGACCCGCCGCGCACGCCGGAGGAGGGCTACCACCTCACCGAGGACCTGGTGGACCAGTCGATCCGGATGATCCAGGACCAGCAGCAGGCCGAGTCCCGCAAGCCGTTCTTCTGCTACCTCGCCCTGGGGGCCGCGCACGCGCCGCACCAGGTCCCGCCCGAGTGGATCGAGCCGTACGTCGGGCAGTTCGACGACGGCTGGGAGGCCTGGCGGCAGCGCGCCTTCGACCGGCAGGTCGCGGAGGGCGTCGTACCTCCCGGCACGACGCTGACCGAGCGGCCGCCGTGGGTGCCCGCGTGGGATGACCTCTCGGCCGACGAGCGCCGGCTGTTCGCGCGCTACATGGAGGTGTTCGCGGGCTTCGTCACCCACACCGACCACCACCTCGGGCGGCTGTTCGACCACCTCGAGGAGCGCGGGCTCGCCGATGACACCCTGGTGATGATCCTGTCGGACAACGGCGCCAGCGCCGAGGGCGGGCCGACCGGCACGATCAACGAGGCGGCCGGCTGGCTGGAGCTCAACGAGGACGTCGAGACGGCGCTCGAGCAGATCGACACGATCGGCGGCCTCGAGGCCAACAACCACTACCCGTGGGGCTGGGCCTGGGCCGGCAACGCGCCGCTGCGGCTCTGGAAGCGCTACTCCTGGCTCGGTGGCGTGCGGACGCCGCTCGTGGTCCGCTGGGGAGACCGGCTGGCCGAGCCCGGTGGGGTGCGCCAGCAGTTCTGCCACGCGACCGATCTCTACGCCACCGTCCTGGACGCCGCCGGCATCGAGGCGCCGGCGAACGTGGACGGCGTCGCGCAGCAGCCGGTGGACGGCGCGTCGCTGATCGACAGCTTCCGCGACCCCGCGGCCGCCGAGCACCGGACCCAGCAGTACTTCGAGATGATGGGCTCGCGCGGGATCTACCACGACGGCTGGAAGGCCGTGACCGACCACGTCGCCAACCAGTTCGGCGAGCGCGCCCACGTGCAGGGCAGCCACGACTTCGACACCGACCGCTGGTCGCTGTTCCGGCTGGCCGACGACTTCTCGGAGGCGTACGACGTCGCGGCCGAGCACCCGGACGTCGTACGCCGGCTCGAGGGCCTCTGGTGGGCCGAGGCGGGACGGAACAACGTGCTTCCGCTGTTCGAGTTCCCCGGTTCGATGGCGCACATGCACCCCGGTGCGTACCCGCTCGCGGAGGCCGGGGTGTACCGCCCCGGCGGCAGCCCGGTGCCCGTGCCCCAGCTGCCGAGCCAGGTCGGCGGCTTCGTGCTGACCGCGCACGTCGACGTGCCCGAGGGCGGCGCCAGCGGGATCCTCACGGCGCTCGGCGACCGCCACGGCGGCTGGGCGTTCTACCTGCTCGACGGTCGCCCGGTCGCGACGTTCGCGCTGCTCGACGGCGAGCGCCGGGTGGCCGCGGCGGACCCGGTGCCGGCCGGGTCGCACGTGGTCGAGCTCCACTACCGCCCGGGCCGCGACGCCCGCGGCGTGATCCTCGTCGACGGCGTGGAGGTGGCGCAGGGACCCGTCCCCGGGCTGGTGTTCTTCCCGAACGTCTCGACCGCAGCCGGTGGCCTCCTGGTGGGCCGCGACCGGGGGATCGCCGTCAGCCGGGACTACCGGCCGCCGTTCGAGTTCACCGGTACCCTCGACCGCGTGGAGCTGCGCAGCGGCGCGCCGGACGCGCGCCCCGAGTCGGCGACGGCGATCCAGGCGGCCGTCGCCAGTGACTGAGACCGTCCCTGGGCCTGGCAGGCGCGAGCAGCGCAAGGACGACACCCGCCGGGCCCTGGAGGAGGCGGCGCTCCGCCGCTTCGCCACGGACGGGTACGACGCCACCTCGGTCGACGCGATCGCCGCCGACGCCGGGGTCTCGGCGCGCACGTTCTTCCGCTACTTCCCGGCCAAGGACGACGTCTTCGACATGGGCCGCGAGGTCCGGCAGGCCGAGCTCCGCTCCGCGATCCGCGCCCGGCGCGACCTCACCGACGGCGAGGTCGTCCGCGAGGCGGTGCTGGTGATGGCCCGCGGCTTCGCCGAGGACCGCGACCGGGTGCTGCTGCGCCAGGGCGCCGCCGCGAGCTCCGTGGTGCTGCGCGGGCGGATCTTCGACACGTTCCTGTCGTGGGAGTTCCTCGTCGCACGCGAGCTCGGCGGTACGCCGGAGGCCGAGGCGCTGGCCGCGGCGGGCATCGCGGTGTTCCGCGCGGCCGCGGCCCGCTGGGTCCACGAGGGCGGTTCGCTCCCGGACCGGGTGGCGGCGGGCTTCGACGCCCTCGGCGTGCTCTAGCTAGTCCTCGGGGTCGTCGAGCCGCGCGAGCCAGGTCGCGAACCGCTCGACGGCGGTCTCGAACTCCGGGTGCGAGTCGACGAAGCCCTGCAGCTGCTCGGCCACCCACGCGAGGGTGACCTCCTCGTCACCCCGGCGCTTCTCGAGCTCCTCGATACCGCGGTCGGTGAAGTACATCTCGACGTCGCCTCTCAGCTCAGGTGGGTCTCGACAGGATCGACCACCGGTGGTCGATCCTGTCGAGACCCCGTCACCACGATCAGCTGAAGGCCCGCGCCAGCAGGTCCTTCTGCTCCTCGGTGTGGCGCTTGACGGTGCCGACCGAGGGGGAGGAGGACTCCGGGCGGCCGATGAGCTCGACCTGGGCGTCGGCGTGCGGCCAGACGTTGACCGCGTAGTGCGGCCACGGGCCCATGTTCGCCGGCTCGTCCTGCACCCAGCGCACGGCCTTGAGCTTCGGGAACCGCGCGATCTCGGCGCGGATCTCGTCCTCGGGCCGCGGGTAGAGCTGCTCGATCCGCGCGATCGCGAAGCGGCCGGCGTCCTCGTGCTTGGCGCGCTCGACCATCAGGTCCCACGTCACCCGGCCCGAGCACAGCAGCAGCGTGTCGACCTCGTTCGGGTCGGCGGTCGCGTCGCTGATGAACGGGCGGAACGTCCCGGTGGTGAACTCCTCCGGGGTGGACGCCGCCTCCTTGCGCTTGAGCATCGACTTCGGCGTGAAGACGATGAGCGGCTTGTGGTCCTCGCCGAGCGAGTGCTGCCGCAGCAGGTGGAAGTACGACGCGGGCGTCGACGGCTGCGCCACGGTGAACGCCTCGTCGGCGGCCATCGTCATGAACCGCTCGATGCGCGCCGAGGAGTGGTCCGGTCCCTGGCCCTCGTAGCCGTGGGGGAGCAGCAGCACGACGCCGGACTGCTGGCGCCACTTCGTCTCACCCGAGGTGATGAACTCGTCGATCACCGTCTGGGCGCCGTTGACGAAGTCGCCGAACTGCGCCTCCCACAGGACCAGCGCGTCGGGACGCGCCACGGAGTAGCCGTACTCGAAGCCGAGGGCGGCGTACTCCGACAGCAGCGAGTCGTAGACGTAGAACTTCGCCTGGTCCTCGGTGAGCGAGGTCAGCGGCGTCCACTCGTCGGCGTTGGTCCGGTCGATGATCGTCGCGAAGCGGGACACGAACGTGCCGCGGCGCGAGTCCTGGCCGGCCAGGCGGACCGGGCGGCCCTCCATCAGCAGCGAGCCGAACGCGAGGATCTCGCCGGTGCCCCAGTCGATCGGGCCGTCGGCGATCGCGGCGGAACGACGCTGCAGCTGCGGCATCACCTTCGGGTGGACGGTGAAGCCGTCCGGCGGCGTGACGTAGGCGTCGGCGATCCGCTTCATGACCTCGCCCGAGATCGCGGTGCGGGTCTCGCCGGTCGGCTTGTCCGGGTAGTCCGGGATCGTCGTCCACTCGGACGGCTGCGTGCTGGCCTCGCGCACCTCCGTGAAGACCCGCTCCAGCTGCTGCTGGTAGTCGCGCAGGACCTGCTCGGCCTCCTCGATCGTGATGTCGCCACGACCGATGAGGGACTCGGTGTAGAGCTTGCGGACCGAGCGCTTCTGCTCGATGAGGTCGTACATCAGCGGCTGCGTGTACGACGGGTCGTCGCCCTCGTTGTGACCGCGGCGGCGGTAGCAGACCAGGTCGATGACGACGTCCTTGTTGAACGCCTGGCGGTACTCGAACGCCAGCCGGGCCACGCGGATGCACGCCTCGGGGTCGTCGCCGTTCACGTGGAAGATCGGCGCCTGCACCATCCGGGCGACGTCGGTGCAGTACAGCGACGAGCGCGACGAGCCCGGGGAGGTCGTGAAGCCGACCTGGTTGTTCACGACCACGTGGATCGTGCCGCCGGTGCGGTAGCCGCGCAGCTGCGAGAGGTTCAGCGTCTCCGCGACCACGCCCTGGCCGGCGAACGCGGCGTCACCGTGGACCAGCAGCGGGAGCACGGGGTACTCCGCGCCCCTGTCGAGGACGTCCTGCTTCGCGCGGGCGATGCCCTCCACGACCGGGTCGACGGCCTCGAGGTGCGACGGGTTCGCGGCGATCGAGACCTTGATCCGGTCCTTCGAGCCCGCCTCGAACTCGCCCTCGGCGCCGAGGTGGTACTTCACGTCGCCGGAGCCCTGGACGGTGCGCGGGTCGATGTTGCCCTCGAACTCCCGGAAGATCTGGGAGTACTTCTTGCCCACGATGTTCGCGAGCACGTTGAGCCGGCCGCGGTGCGCCATGCCCATGGTGACCTCGTCGAGCCCGGCCTCGGCGGCCGCCTCGCAGATCTCGTCGATGACCGGGATCGTGGTCTCGCCACCCTCGAGGGAGAAGCGCTTCTGGCCGACGAACTTGGTCTGCAGGAACGTCTCGAACGCCTCGGCCTGGTTGAGCTTCAGCAGGATCCGCAGCTGCTCCTCGCGGGGCGGCTTGGTGTGTGGCTGCTCGACGCGCTCCTGGATCCAGCGGCGCTGCTCCGGGTCCATGATGTGCATGTACTCGATGCCGGTGGTGCGGCAGTACGAGTCGCGCAGGATCCCGAGGATGCCGCGCAGCTTCATGAAGCGACGGCCCTCACCACCGAACGAGCCGGTCGCGAACTCGCGGTCGAGGTCCCACAGGGTCAGCCCGTGCGACTCGACCTCGAGGTCGGGGTGGCTGCGCTGGCGGTACTCGAGCGGGTCGGTGTCGGCCATCATGTGGCCGCGCACGCGGTAGGCGTGGATCAGCTCGAGGATCCGGGCCTGCTTGCTGATCTCGTCGTCGTGCGACGTCGAGATGTCGGCGGCCCAGCGGATCGGCTCGTAGGGGATCCGCAGCGAGCGGAAGATCTCGTCGTAGAAGTCGTCCTGGCCGAGCAGCAGCTGGTGGACCCGCTTGAGGAACTCGCCGGACTGCGCGCCCTGGATGACGCGGTGGTCGTACGTCGAGGTCAGGGTCATGACCTTGCTGATCGCGTTGCGCGCGATCGCGTCGTCCGACGCGCCCTGCCACTCCGGCGGGTACTCCATCGCGCCGACGCCGATGATCGCGCCCTGGCCGGTCATCAGGCGGGGGACCGAGTGGCTGGTGCCGATGCCGCCGGGGTTGGTCAGCGAGATCGTGGTGCCCTGGAAGTCCTCGATCGTCAGCTTGTTGTCGCGAGCCTTGCGGACGATCTCCTCGTAGGCGGTCCAGAAGCCGGCGAAGTCCATGGACTCGGCGGCCTTGATGCTCGGGACCAGCAGCTGGCGCGAGCCGTCCGGCTTCGGGACGTCGATCGCGAGGCCGAGGTTGATGTGCGCGGGCGTCACGAGGTTCGGCTTGCCGTCGACGACCTCGAACCCGACGTTCATCTCCGGCATCGAGCGCACCGCCTTGACCAGCGCGTAGCCGATCAGGTGGGTGAACGAGACCTTGCCGCCGCGGGCGCGGGCGAGGTGGTTGTTGATGACCGTGCGGTTGTCCCACAGCAGCTTCACCGGGACCGAGCGCACCGACGTGGCGGTCGGCACGGACAGCGAGCTGTCCATGTTCTGCGCGGTGCGGGCCGGGGCGCCACGGAGCACGGTGTACGTCGGCTCGTCCTTGGCCGGCGCCGGGGCGGCCGGCTTCGACTCCTTGGGCATCGGGCTCGAGGTGCCCTTGGCCGGCTCGGCGGCCTTCGTCTCGGGGCGCGGCTTCGCGACCGGGGCGGGCGTCGGCGTCGGGTCCTTGTGCTCGACCTGCTGCGGCTTGGCCGGCGCGGGAGCGGCAGGAGCGGCGGGTGCGGCGGCCTTCGCGGCCGGTGCGGCGGTGCCGTTGGTCGTGCCGGCCGTCGTACCAGCCGTCGTACCGGCGGCCTGGCCGTTGCTCTGGAAGTACTTCACCCAGGTGGGATCCACGCTGCCTGGATCACGCTGGTACTGGTCGTACATCTCCTCCACGAGCCACTCGTTGGCGCCGAATTCGGCGGAGGGGGTGTTGGACTGGTTGCCTGGGGAATGCGGCACGGCTTGTTTCGCCTCTTCCGGTACGTGCGCGGGGGAGTTTCAGTCGTCAAGGCTAGACCCCCACCCCAGCAAATGCAGGGCCAAGGGTCTCAATTCGGCGTGGTGTGCCGCGAGCCACACAGATGTCACGTTCAATGCCGGGAACGACGACGGCAGTAGGGGAGTCTCGGACCGATGAGAAGTACCGCTCGACGAGTGACGGGTGCCACAGTGCTCGCGCTCGTCCTGACCCTCGCCGCGGGTGCCTGCAGCGGCTCCGAGGACAGCCCGGACGAGCCGGCGGCGGTCCCGCCGTCGGCCACGCCGGCCGAGCCGCCGGTCGAGACGAAGGTGCTGGTCGGCAAGCTCACCGGACGCCTCCCGAAGGCCGAGCGCGTCAAGGTCGTCACCGAGATCGGGGCGGTCGTGGAGGGCTGGACGCAGGCGGCGTACGTCGGCGGCGACTACCCCCGCCGCGACTTCGCCGACTCGTGGCCCGGCTTCACCGCCGGCGCCCGGGCGCTCGCCAGGAAGGACCAGGCCCTGATGAGCAACCAGGACGTCGGCACCCGGATCGACGGCGTCGAGGTGAGGCGCAGCCGGGTCGTGCTCGACGTGCTGTCGGTCGAGCAGCTCGCGCGGGCGGTGACCGCCCGGGTCCTGCTCGAGTTCCGCACCACCGGGTCGGTGGAGAAGAAGGTCCGGGTCCAGGGGCGGCTCTATCTCACCCACGAGGACGCCGGCTGGCAGGTCTTCGGCTACGACATGACGAAGGGAGCGGTGTGATGCTCCGGAGGATCCTCCGTCTGGGCGCGATCGCGCTCTCGTTCCTCGTGCTGGCCGTGGTCGTGCCGGACTCGGCGGTGAAGAGCACCGAGTTCACGCTGGTGAAGCTCGACCGCGCCGACGGCGTGGACGTCGACCCGAACCTCATCTGGATCCTCGCGGTCGGCTCCGACGCCCGACCGGGTGAGGACATGCACCGCGTCCGCGGCGACGCCCTCCAGCTGGTCGGAATGGACACCCGCACCGGCGCGGCCACCGCGATCGGCATCCCCCGCGACTCCTGGGTCCCGGTCTCCGGGCACGGCTACGACAAGATCAACGCCGCCCTCTACTACGGCGGCCCGCAGCTCCTCGGCGAGACGGTCGGCAACCTCGTCGGCATCCAGCCCGACTACGTCTTCGTGAGCCGGTTCAAGTACTTCCAGGCGATGATCGACGAGATCGGCGGCATCACCGTCCGCAACCCGGTCGCGTTCGACGACCCCTACCTCAAGGCCAAGGGGTTCCCGGCCGGCAAGATCCACCTCGGCGGGTACGACGCGATGGCGTTCGCCCGGATCCGCCACAACCTGATCCGGGGCGACTTCGACCGGTCGGCCAACCAGCAGCGGGTGCTGCGCGGCATCCAGGCGCGGATCCACGAGCGCGCAGCGGCGCCGGGCTTCATCGACCGCGGCGTCCTGACCGTGATGCAGCACCTGTCGACGAACCTCTCCCCGGCGGAGCTCTACAAGCTCGCCCAGGCGGTCGCGCACGTGGAGCCCGGCAAGGTCACCACCTGCGTGGTGCAGGGCAGCATCGGCAACGTGGGCGGCGCCAGCGTGGTGCTCCCGTTCACCGAGCAGGCACGCAGCTACGGCGACCAGGCGCGCAAGGACGCGACGATCGAGCGCTGCTAGCGGAGACGCGTCAGCGGATCCGCTGATGGTGGTCGAGCGAGCGGCGCCGACCGAGCTCGCGAGGTCGCGACCCGCGTGTCGAGACCCAGTCGGTGAACGCGGGCGCTCGGGTGCGGGGGTCTCGACAGGCTCGACCGACGAAGAGGGCGCCCCCGGAAGGATTCGAACCTTCGACTCCTGGTACCGGAAACCAGTGCTCTATCCCCTGAGCTACGGAGGCATGCGGTCCGCGGTGTGGAGCCACCACGGACTGCGGATCGAACCCTACAGCGCCCCCCGGGCAGCGGCGAATCGGGTCCAGCGTCCATGGCGGCGATATCGGTTCAGCCGACCGGGTGGGTCGCCGATACCCTTGGCCGGTGACTCCTGAGCAGCTCTCCACCGCGATCGTCAACGTGCTGACGACGCTGTCCACCGAGGGTGCGATCACCCTGCCGGACGGCGTCCCGACGACGGTGACGGTGGAGCGACCCCGGCAGAAGGGGCACGGCGACTACGCGACCAACGTCGCGATGCAGCTGGCCAAGAAGGCCGGGATGAACCCGCGGGAGTTCGCCACGCTCGTGCAGCAGGGGCTCGAGGCCACCGACGGCATCGCCGGCGTCGAGATCGCCGGGCCGGGCTTCCTCAACATCACGGTGGCGGCGGGCGCGCAGGGCGCGGTCGCGGGCCAGATCGTCGAGGCGGGAGCGGCGTACGGCGCCAACGACGCGTTCGCGGGGGAGAAGGTCAACCTCGAGTTCGTGTCCGCCAACCCGACCGGCCCGATCCACATCGGTGGCGTCCGCTGGGCGGCCGTCGGCGACGCACTCGGCCGGATCATGGAGAAGGCCGGCGCCGACGTCACCCGCGAGTACTACTTCAACGACCACGGCGCCCAGATCGACCGGTTCAGCCGGTCGCTGCTCGCCAGCGCCAAGGGTGAGCCGGCGCCCGAGGACGGCTACGGCGGCGACTACATCCACGAGATCGCTGCGGCGGTCGTCGCGAAGGCGCCGCAGGTCAAGGACCTCACCGACGAGGAGGCGCAGGAGGTCTTCCGCGCCGAGGGCGTCGAGATGATGTTCGAGGAGATCAAGAAGAGCCTCCACGAGTTCGGCGTCGACTTCGACGTCTACTTCCACGAGAACAACCTGCACCGCAGCGGCGCCGTCGACCGCGCGGTCGCGCGGCTCACCGAGCTC
The DNA here is from genome assembly GCF_022761125.1 of Nocardioides sp. SR21. GTDB lineage: Bacteria > Actinomycetota > Actinomycetes > Propionibacteriales > Nocardioidaceae > Nocardioides. The sequence continues at coordinate 367,827 of NZ_JAKWJR010000004.1, forward strand.
GGCAACACCTACGAGAAGGACGGCGCGATCTGGCTGAGCACCGAGAAGTTCGGTGACGACAAGGACCGCGTGATCATCAAGTCCGACGGCACCGGCGCCTACCTGTCGGGCGACCTGGCGTACTACCTCGACAAGCGGGAGCGCGGCTTCGACCGCTGCTTCATCATGCTCGGCGCCGACCACCACGGGTACGTCGGCCGGATGATGGCGATGTGCGCCGCGTTCGGCGACGAGCCGGGCAAGAACCTCGAGATCCTCATCGGCCAGATGGTGAACCTGCTCCGCGACGGCGAGCCCGTGCGGATGTCCAAGCGGGCGGGCACGGTCGTGACCATCGACGACCTCGTCGACGCGATCGGCGTCGACGCGGCGCGCTACGCGCTCACCCGCTACAGCTCGGACTCGAACATCGACCTCGACCTCGACCTGTGGGCGAGCCAGTCGAACGACAACCCGGTCTACTACGTGCAGTACGGCCACGCCCGCTCCTGCCGGATGATCGCCAACGCGACCGACCTCGGGATGACGCTGCCGCAGGACTTCGACCCGTCGCTGCTGTCCCACGACAAGGAGGGCGAGCTGCTCCGCGCGCTCGCCGAGTTCCCGCGGGTGGTCGCGAGCGCCGCCGAGCTGCGCGAGCCGCACCGCGTCGCGCGCTACCTCGAGGACACGACCTCGGTCTTCAACCGGTGGTACGACACCAAGGAGTGCCGGATGCTCCCGCAGGGCGACGAGCCGGTCGCGCCGATCAACGAGGCGCGCCTGGTGCTCACCGTCGCGGCTCAGACCGTCCTCGCGAACGGCCTCCACCTGCTCGGTGTCTCCTCCCCGGAGCGGATGTGACGTCACCCCACGGCGCTCGTCGCCTGCCCCGCTCCGCTCCTCCGTCGACCAACGCCGCAGGGACCCCGCGATGACCCACGAAGCCGGCTGGGCGCACGCGCCCGGCGCCCTCCGTGGTCCTGCCTGGCTGCAGGCGCCCCACGATCCCAACGCCCTGGTGCCGCACCTGTGGTCGACGACCGCCGAGAAGGTCGACGGTGAGCTGCACGTCGGCGGGCTGGCGGTCCCCGAGCTGGTCGCCAACGTGAACACCCCGGCGTACGTCCTCGACGAGGCCGACTTCCGGGCCCGGGCCCGCGCGTTCCGCGACGCGTTCTCCGACTACGACGTCTTCTACGCCGGCAAGGCCTTCCTCTGCACCGCGGTCGCGAGGTGGGTGCACGAGGAGGGGCTCAGCCTCGACGTCTGCTCGAACGGCGAGCTCACCGTCGCGCTGCGCGCCGGCGTCGACCCCGCCAGGATCGGCTACCACGGCAACAACAAGACGCTGATGGAGCTGCGTCGCGCGGTGTCGGTGGGCGTCGGCCGGATCGTCGTCGACTCGTTCGACGAGATCGAGCGGCTGGCGTCGATCACCGCCGACGGGATGACCTCGAAGGTGATGATCCGCGTCACCGCCGGCGTCGAGGCGCACACCCACGAGTACATCGCGACCGCGCACGAGGACCAGAAGTTCGGCTTCTCGATCACCAACGGCCAGGCCATGGAGGCGGTACGCCGCGTCCTCGCCGTGCCCGGTCTCGAGCTGCTCGGCCTGCACTCCCACATCGGCAGCCAGATCTTCGACTCGTCGGGCTTCGAGGTCGCGGCCCGGCGGGTGCTCGCGCTGCAGGCGCGGATCTCCGAGGAGCTCAACGTCACGCTGCCCGAGATGGACCTCGGCGGCGGCTTCGGCATCGCGTACACGACGCAGGACGACCCGTCCGACCCGGCTCAGCTCGCCACCGAGATGAGCAAGATCGTCGAGCACGAGTGCCGCGGCCTCGGGATCCCCGAGCCGCGGCTGTCGATCGAGCCCGGCCGCGCCATCGTCGGCCCGGCGATGTGCACCGTCTACACCGTCGGCACCGTGAAGCCGGTGCAGCTCGACGGGGGAGCGGTGCGCACCTACGTCTCGGTCGACGGCGGGATGAGCGACAACATCCGCACCGCGCTGTACGACGCCGACTACTCCTGCACGCTCGCCTCGCGCTCCTCGGACGCGGCGCCCGTGCTCTCGCGGGTGGTCGGCAAGCACTGCGAGGCCGGCGACATCGTGGTCAAGGACGAGTTCCTGCCCGGCGACGTGCGTCCGGGCGACCTGCTCGCGGTCCCGGGCACCGGCGCCTACTGTCGCTCGATGGCCTCGAACTACAACCACGCCCTCCGGCCGCCGGTGGTCGCGGTACGGGACGGAGTCGCGCGCGTCGTCGTACGACGAGAGACTGAGGACGACCTGTTGGCAACGGACATGGGTGATGATCAGTAATGGAGAGCGACAAGCCCCTCAAGGTGGCGGTGCTGGGCTGCGGCTCGGTCGGCTCGCAGGTGGTCCGCCTGCTCGGTGAGCAGGCCGGCGACCTGGCTGCCCGCGTGGGCGCGCCGGTCGAGCTGGTCGGGGTCGGCGTACGCCGGCTGGACGCGCCGCGCGACGTCGAGGTGCCCGACGGGCTGCTGACGACGGACTCCATGGCGCTGGTCACGCGCGACGACGTCGACCTGGTCATCGAGGTGATCGGCGGCATCGAGCCGGCCCGCGGCCTGATCCTCGCCGCGCTCGAGAGCGGCAAGTCCGTGGTCACCGCCAACAAGGCGCTGCTCGCGGAGGACGGCCCGACGCTGTTCGAGGCGGCCGAGAAGGCCGGCCGCGACCTCTACTACGAGGCCGCCGTCGCCGGCGCGATCCCGATCCTGCGGCCGCTGCGCGAGTCCCTGGCGGGCGACAAGGTCACCCGCGTGCTCGGCATCGTCAACGGCACCACGAACTTCATCCTCGACAAGATGGACACCTCCGGAGCCGGCTTCGCCGAGGCGCTCGAGGAGGCCCAGGAGCTCGGGTACGCCGAGGCCGACCCGACCGCCGACGTCGAGGGCTTCGACGCCGCCGCGAAGGCCGCGATCCTCGCCTCGCTCGCGTTCCACTCCCGCGTCACCGCGGCCGACGTCTACCGCGAGGGCATCACCGAGGTCACGGCCGCCGACGTGCAGTCGGCCGTCGAGATGAACAGCGTCGTGAAGCTGCTCGCGATCTGCGAGCTCAGAGCCGGATCCGGGGGAGAGGACGCGGTCGCCGTCCGGGTGCACCCGGCGATGATTCCCCGGTCGCACCCGCTCGCCTCGGTCCGCGAGGCGTACAACGCGGTGTTCGTCGAGTCCGAGGCCGCCGGCCAGCTGATGTTCTACGGCCCGGGCGCAGGCGGGGCGCCGACCGCGTCCGCCGTGCTCGGTGACCTGGTGACGGTCGCCCGCAACCGGCTCGCGGACACCCGCGGCGCCGGTGAGTCGGCGTACGCCGACCGGGCGGTCCTGCCGATGGGGGACACCGTCACCCGCTACCACGTCGCGATCGACGTCGACGACCGCGCCGGCGTGCTGGCCGCGGTCGCCACGGCGTTCGCCGAGAACGGCGTCTCGATCCAGACCGTCCGCCAGGAGGGCCGCGACGCCGACGCGCAGCTCGTCGTCGTCTCGCACGAGGCGACCGACGCGCAGCTGGCCGCGACGGTCGACCACCTGCGCGGCATGGACATCGTCCGCGAGGTCACCTCGGTGATGCGCGTTGAAGGAGCATCGGAGTGAGTAGAACCCACCAGTGGCGCGGGGTCATCGACGAGTACCGCGAGCTGCTGCAGATCCCCGAGGGCACGGTCGCGGTCACGCTCCGTGAGGGCGGCACCCCGCTGGTGTTCTCCGAGTGGCTGTCCGGGCTGACCGGAGCCGACGTCTGGCTGAAGGTCGAGGGCAACAACCCGACCGGGTCCTTCAAGGACCGCGGCATGGCCGCCGCGATCTCGGTCGCCAAGCACGACGGCGCCCAGGCGGTCGTGTGCGCGTCGACCGGCAACACCTCCGCGTCGATGGCGGCGTATGCCGCGAAGGCCGGCCTCAAGCCGCTCGTGCTGGTCCCCGAGGGCAAGATCGCGGCCGGCAAGATGGCCCAAGCGATCCTGCACGGCGCCCAGGTGATCATGGTGCGCGGCAACTTCGACGACTGCCTGGCGATGGCCAAGGGCCTCGCGTGGGACTACCCGGTCGCGCTCGTGAACTCGGTCAACCCGGTCCGGCTCGAGGGCCAGAAGACCGCGGCGTTCGAGATCGTCGACTTCCTCGGCGACGCCCCCGACTACCACCTCCTGCCGGTCGGCAACGCCGGCAACATCTCGGCGTACTGGCTGGGCTACACGCAGTACTTCGACCTCGGGGCAGCCACCAAGACCCCCGTGATGCGCGGCTTCCAGGCCGAGGGCGCGGCACCGCTGGTCACCGGCGAGCCGTTCCCCGACCCGGAGACCCGCGCCACCGCGATCCGGATCGGCAACCCCGCCTCGTGGAAGCTCGCCGAGGCGGCGCGCGACGAGTCCGGCGGCCGGTTCGCCTCGGTCACGGACGCCCAGATCCTGGCCGCGCAGCGCGAGCTGGCGTCCCGCGACGGCGTCTTCGTCGAGCCGGGGTCCGCCGCGAGCGTGGCCGGTCTCCTCCAGGAGATCGCCGCCGGCGAGTCCTACCGTGGCGCGACGGTCGCGGTCACGGTGACCGGGCACGGCCTCAAGGACACCGTCACCGCGCTCGAGGGCTTCACGGAGAGCGGCGGCACCATCGTCGACGTCGTCGTGGACGCCGACGTGGCCGCTGCCGCGGCCGCCGCCGGGCTGGCATGAGAGCCAGAAATGGCTAGGTACGTCGAGGGCCCGGTCCGGGTCTCGGTGCCGGCGACGTCGGCGAACCTCGGCCCCGGCTTCGACTCGCTCGGCCTCGCCCTGACGATGCGCGACGAGCTGGAGGCGGAGGTGACCGGCTCCGGCCTGGTCGTCGAGGTCGACGGCTCCGGCGCCGACGGCGTACCCCGCGACGAGTCGCACCTCGTGGTCCGCTCGATGCGCGAGGCGTTCGACGCCATGGGTGCCCAGCCTCCCGGCCTGCGGCTCTCCTGCACCAACGTGATCCCGCACGCCCGCGGTCTCGGGTCGTCCTCGGCCGCGATCGTGGCCGGCGTGGTGCTCGCCCGGGCGCTGGTCGCCGGCGGGTCGCTGCTGATGGACGACGACGCGGCGTTCGCGCTCACCGCCCGGATCGAGGGCCACCCGGACAACGTCGCCCCGGCGTTCTACGGCGGCTTCCAGATCTCCGGCCGCGAGGGCGACTTCTACTCCGTCGGCTCGCCGGTCGACCCGCGCATCGAGGTCGTCGTGTTCGTCCCGCCGACCCCGGTCTCCACCGAGGTCGCCCGCGGGCTGCTGCCGGGCGACGTGCCCCACGCCGACGCGGCCGCCGACGCGGGCCGTACGGCGCTGCTGGTGGCGGCGCTCGCCGGCCAGCCCGAGCACCTCTGGCGCGGCACCCGCGACTTCCTCCACCAGGGCTACCGCCGACCGGCCATGCCGGACTCGCTCGCGTTCATCGACGCGCTGCGCGCCGACGGGGTCGCCGCGACGGTGTCGGGAGCCGGGCCGACGGTGCTCGCGTTCACCGACGCCTCCGGAGCGGCGGCGCTCGCCGCGCGCTGTCCGGAGGGTTGGGTCGCCCACCACCTGCACGTCGACCGCGACGGCGCGCGGGTCCTGTGACCGGACGCACGCGCCGAGGTGTATCTTGGCGGTGCGCCGGAACTCTTCCGCGCGAACTCTTCCTCTGATCGGTGCGACTCGGTCGCATGCCCTCATCAAGGGCGAGGAAGCCATGACCAGCAGCCGACGGCGATCGCTCGTGCGGCACTGATACGTGGGAAGGACCTCACGTGACGGACACCATCGAAGCCCCCGCTGGCGACGCCGACAAGGGCGCCAAGAAGCGCGGCGGTGGGCTCAACTCCATGCTGCTCGCCGACCTCAAGGCGATGGCCGGCGGCATGGGCATCTCGGGCGCCGGCTCGATGAAGAAGGCGCAGCTGGTGGAGGCCATCAAGGCCCGCCAGAGCGGCGGCGGCGGCCAGGAGAAGGCTGCTCCGGAGAAGCCGCGCCAGGAGAAGGCTCCCCAGGAGAAGGCTCCGCAGGAGCGGGCGCCGGAGAAGCCGAAGGCCGAGGACCAGCCGCAGGCTGATGACAAGCCGGCGGAGAAGCAGAAGAAGCCGCGCCAGGACAAGCAGCAGCGGCAGGAGAAGCAGGCCCAGCAGGCCAAGGAGCAGCAGGGCCGGGAGCAGGAGCCCGAGCAGGGCGAGCGCGACCAGCAGCGCGAGCGGAACAAGGACCAGAACAAGGACCAGAGCCGCGAGCAGGGCCAGCAGAGCCAGAACCGCCAGCAGAGCCAGCAGCAGAACCGCCAGCAGAACCAGGGTCAGCAGAGCCAGGCCCAGCAGAACCAGGGCCAGCAGAACCAGCAGAACCAGGCCCAGGAGGGCGAGGAGGGCCAGGGCGAGGGCAGCCGTCGCAACCGGCGCCGCCGTGGCCGCGACCGGGACCGCTCCGGCGTCCCCAGCGTGAGCGGCGGGGGGCGCAACGAGCCCGACACCACGATCCTCGAGGACGACGTGCTCGTCCCCGCGGCCGGCATCCTCGACGTGCTCGACAACTACGCGTTCGTCCGGACCAGCGGCTACCTGCCCGGCACCGACGACGTCTACGTCTCGCTGTCGATGGTCCGCAAGTTCGGCCTGCGTCGCGGCGACGCGATCGTCGGCCAGGTGCGCCAGCCGCGCGAGGGCGAGCGCAAGGAGAAGTTCAACCCGATGGTCCGCATCGACGCCGTGAACGGCGCCGACCCCGAGACCGCCAAGCACCGGGTGGACTTCTCGAAGCTCACCCCGCTGTACCCGACCGAGCGGCTGCGCCTGGAGACCACGCCCGACAACCTGATCGGCCGCGTGATCGACATCGCCGCGCCGGTCGGCAAGGGCCAGCGCGGCCTGATCGTGTCCCCGGCCAAGGCCGGCAAGACGATGATCCTGCAGTCGATCGCGGCCTCGATCGCGGCGAACAACCCCGAGTGCCACCTGATGGTCGTGCTCGTGGACGAGCGCCCGGAGGAGGTCACCGACTTCCAGCGCTCGGTGAAGGGCGAGGTCATCTCCTCGACGTTCGACCGGCCCGCGAGCGACCACACGATGGTCGCCGAGCTCGCCATCGAGCGCGCCAAGCGCCTCGTCGAGCTCGGCCACGACGTGGTCGTGCTGCTCGACGGCATCACCCGGCTCGGCCGCGCCTACAACCTGGCCGCGCCGGCCAGCGGCCGGATCCTGTCCGGCGGCGTGGACTCCGCGGCGCTGTACCCGCCGAAGAAGTTCTTCGGCGCGGCCCGCAACATCGAGAACGGCGGCTCGCTGACCATCCTCGCCACCGCGCTCATCGAGAGCGGCTCGAAGATGGACGAGGTGATCTTCGAGGAGTTCAAGGGCACCGGGAACATGGAGATCCGGCTGCGCCGCGACTTCGCCGACAAGCGGCTGTTCCCGGCGATCGACGCCGTCCAGTCCGGCACCCGCCGGGAGGAGCTGCTGCTCAGCCCGGAGGAGCTCGCGATCGTCTGGAAGCTGCGCCGGGTGCTCTCGGGCCTCGACGGCCAGCAGGCGCTCGAGCTGCTGCTGGAGCGGCTGAAGAAGTCGCAGAACAACGTCGAGTTCCTGATGCAGATCCAGAAGACCACGCCTACGGCGCCGACCGGTCGGGACGACTGACCGTATCGAGGTCCGAGGTTGACCTGCCGGTCCGGCCGATGCCGGATAGGCTGCGCACGCACATGCCTGAAGGGAAGGGGAACCCGTTGGCTCGGATCCTGGTCGCGGACGACGACGTCGACATCCGTGAGCTCGTGGAGTTCAAGCTGTCGACGCTCGGACACGACGTCGTAGCGGTGTCGGACGGAGCGGCGGCGGTCGAGGCCTGCCAGGCCCAACGTCCCGACCTCGCGGTGCTCGACGTGATGATGCCGGGCGTCTCGGGCCTGGACGCGATCCGTGCGATCCGTGCCGATCCGGCGCTGGCTGACCTCCCGGTCATCCTGCTCACGGCGCGGGCCCAGGAGTCCGACGTCGAGACCGGGTTCGACTCCGGGGCGGACGACTACATCACGAAGCCGTTCAGCCCGCGCGAGCTCGCCTCGCGCGTGCAGGCGCTGCTCTCGCGCTCCACCTGAGCGATTCCCGAGATACGACGCTGGTGACGGCGGTACCCTCGCCGCAGGGGGCGGTGCGGGGGTGCACTGTCGGAGTGCGTGCTCACGGGCGCGCCCGGGGGATGTGACGAACGATGAGTGGAGGCCGGCCGGTCGCGCGACTGGTCCAACCCGTGATCGTGCGGGTGTCGGTGATGGCCGCCCTGATGGCGGTGATCGCGGTCACCGGTGTCGTGCTGTCCACGAACGCCGTCAACTACCTGACCCACGACCTGCAGCCCGCGGCCGCGGCCAACCAGCAGGTCTACCAGGACCTCACCGACATGTCCGCGGCGACCGCGGCCTGGTCGGGATCGGGCCAGGAGAGTGCCGCCGACGCCTACGAGCAGGCGCTGCTCCGGCTGCCGGCCGACCAGCAGGCGGTACGCCGCTTCGCCGAGGGTGACAACGAGCTCGAGATGCTCGTCGTCCGCCAGGAGCGCGCCGCCGCGCGCTGGATCGACAGCTACGCCCAGCCGGTGATGGACGCCGAGCCGGGCACGGCACCGACCGCGCAGCAGGCGAAGGCCGGCACCGACGCCTTCGACCAGATCCGCAGCGCGCACCAGGCCACGACCCAGGCCTTCGACAGCCGGGTCCGGCAGGCCAGCGCCGACGCGTCGTTCCGCCTCAAGGGGACGGTGCTCGCGGTCGTGCTGCTCGCGCTCGCCGCCTGGTACGTCATCGCGCAGTCGCGCCGCAAGCTGCTCGCCGAGCTCTCCGAGCCGCTGCTGGCCCTCGAGCAGGTCGTCCACCGGATGGCCAAGGGCGAGCACGACGTGCGCGCCGACCTCCAGGGCCCCAAGGAGGTTCGCGCGGTCGCCCTGGCGCTCAACGAGTTCGCCGACGGTACGGCGCGGGCGCGGGCGGTCGAGGGCCGGATCCAGAACGAGCTGCGGTCCCTGGACACCGCCCGCGACGACTTCGTCTCGAACGTCTCGCACGAGCTGCGCACGCCGCTCACCACGATCAGCGGCTACCTCGAGCTGGTGGCCGACGAGTTCGAGGACCAGATGCAGCCGCGGCACGAGCGGATGCTCGAGGCCACCCGCCGCAACGTGACCCGGCTCAAGCTGCTCATCGACGACCTGCTGGCGCTGTCCAAGGCCGAGGCGCGGGCCACCGAGATGGAGCCGATCGACCTCGCCCAGCTCGTCCGGGAGGTGGTCACGGACGTGCGGATCACCGCGGCCCGGCGCTCGATCAGGATCGACGTCGCGATGCCCGACGCCGTCGTACCCGTGCTCGGCGACCGGGCGATGCTGCACCGGGCGTTCCTCAACGTCGTCACCAACGCCGTGAAGTTCAGCCACGAGAGCGGGACCGTCGAGGTCGTGCTCACCCAGAACGGCCATCAGGTCGAGGTCTCGGTCACCGACCACGGCATCGGCATCCCTGCGGCGGAGATCGACCGGCTCGGCACCCGCTTCTTCCGGGCGTCCAACGCGATCCACAACGAGATCGCCGGCACCGGTCTGGGCCTGCGGATCATGCAGACGATCGTCGACAAGCACTCCGGCGACGTGGTCATCGACTCCGAGGAGGGCACCGGCACCACGGTGACCGTGCGGCTGGAGCACCACGCCGATGGGCTGCCCGCCCCGATGCCGCACGAGCTGATCGCGGAGGAGGACCGGCTCGCGGCGGAGGAGCTCGCCGAGGCGAGCGGGCTCACCCTCGGCGGCGACCTGGACGGCGACGGTCCGCGGATCGTGCCGGCCTTCACGCGCCGCTCCTAGGCCCCGCCTGTCGGCCGAGCTCGCCGAGACCCGGTGGGTTCGAGGCTCAGGCGCCAGAGCGCCGTCGCACCTCGACCACCGGGAACAACCTCGATTACCGCGGCGTTGAGTCTCGTGCCAGAATTACTGGCTGGCTCCGGTTCACGCCTTCTCAGTGGGAGAGGCGACCCGGCGGCCGAGGAGAGGACACCATGAAGAAGGACATCCACCCGGAGTACGTCGAGACCCAGGTGACCTGCACCTGTGGCGCGTCGTTCACCACCCGCAGCACCGCGACCTCCGGCTCGATCCACGCCGACGTCTGCTCGCAGTGCCACCCGTTCTACACCGGCAAGCAGAAGATCCTCGACACCGGCGGCCGCGTCGCCCGCTTCGAGGCCCGCTACGCCAAGAAGGCCGACGCCTCCAAGTAGCTCCGACCGAGCGCCGGTTCCCGCCACGTGCGGGGACCGGCGCTCGTTCTATGTCCCGGCTCCTAGGCGCGCTTGAGCGACAAGGACCGGGCCGGGAGGTTGAGGGAGCCGGCGCCGGCCGGAGCGAAGCGACGGGCTGCGCGGCTCGTCTCGAAACCTAAGCACGTCTACGAGGAGCACTGATGTTCGAGGCCGTTGAGGGGATGCTCGCCGAGCACGCCGACATCGAGGCGCGGCTGGCCGAGCCGGAGACGCACGCCGACCCCCGGCTCGCCAAGAAGCTGAACCAGCGCTACTCCACGCTGTCGTCGATCATCGGCGCCTGGCGCGACTGGCAGCAGCTCGGTGACGACATCGAGGCGGCCCGCGAGCTCGCGTCCGAGGACGCGGCGTTCGCCGAGGAGGCCGACGCCCTGACCGCGCGGCTCCCCGAGGCCGAGGAGAAGCTGCGCCGGCTGCTCGTGCCCCGCGACGAGGCCGACGAGAAGGACGCCATCCTCGAGCTGAAGTCGGGGGAGGGCGGCGAGGAGTCCGCGCTGTTCGCCGGCGACCTGCTGCGCATGTACACCCGGTACGCCGAGGCGCGCGGCTGGAAGGTCGAGATCCTCGACGCCGCCGACTCCGACCTCGGCGGCTACAAGTCCGTCACCGTCGCGGTGAAGGCCAAGGGCGCCTCCGAGCCGGGGACGGCGCCGTACGCGCTGCTGAAGTTCGAGGGCGGCGTGCACCGCGTGCAGCGGGTGCCGGTCACCGAGTCGCAGGGCCGGGTGCACACCAGCGCCGCCGGGGTGCTCGTGTTCCCCGAGGCCGAGCAGGTCGACGTCACCATCGACGAGAACGACCTGCGCATCGACGTGTACCGCAGCAGCGGGCCCGGCGGGCAGAGCGTCAACACCACCGACTCCGCCGTCCGGATCACCCACGTCCCCACGGGCATCGTCGCCAGCTGCCAGAACGAGAAGTCGCAGCTCCAGAACAAGGAGCAGGCGATGCGGATCCTGCGCGCCCGGCTGCTCCAGGCCGCCCAGGACGCGGCCGACGCCGAGGCCGGCGAGGCGCGCCGCAGCCAGGTCCGCACCGTCGACCGCTCCGAGCGGATCCGCACCTACAACTACCCGGAGAACCGGATCTCCGACCACCGCACCGGCTACAAGGCCTACAACCTCGACCAGGTGCTCGACGGCGACCTCCAGCCGGTCCTCGACTCCTGCATCGAGGCCGACCTGGCCGCGAAGCTCGAGGCGCTCGAGTCGTGACGAGCCGGCGGGCCGTGCTCTCGGCGGCCGTCGACCTGCTGCGCGACGCCGGCGTCGCGAGCCCCGAGCACGACGCCGCCGAGCTGCTCGCGCACGTGCTGGGTACGACGCGGTCGCAGCTGCCGCTGGTCGACGAGGTGCCCGCCGAGGCGCTCGCGTCGTACGACGACCTCATCACCCGGCGCGCGGCCCGCGAGCCGCTCCAGCACCTGACCGGTACGGCGTACTTCCGCCACGTCGAGCTCGCCGTCGGCCCCGGAGTCTTCGTGCCCCGGCCCGAGACCGAGCTGCTGGCCGGCTGGGCGATCGAGGTCGCTCCGCGGGGCGGCGTCGCCGTCGACCTCTGCACGGGCTCCGGGGCGGTCGCGAAGGCGCTCGCCGATGAGCGCCCCGACCTGCACGTCCATGCGGTCGAGCTGGACGAGCCGGCGCACCGCTGGGCGGAGCGCAACCTCGAGGGCACCGGGGTCGACCTGCGCCAGGGCGACTTCGCGACCGCCTTCGACGACCTGCTCGGCGCCGTCGACCTGATCACCTGCAACCCGCCGTACATCCCGCTCGAGGCCTGGGAGTCGGTCGCGCCCGAGGCTCGTGACCACGACCCGCACCTCGCGCTGTTCTCCGGCGCGGACGGTCTGGACGCGATCCGCGTGCTCGAGCGTCGGGCCGCGCTGCTGCTGCGGGTCGGGGGAGTGGTCGGCTTCGAGCACGCCGACGTCCAGGGCGAGTCCGCTCCCGCCGTGTTCGCGGCCACCGGCCGGTGGGCCGACGTGCGCGACCACGCCGACCTCGCGGGCCGAGCGCGCTTCACGACCGCGCGACTGGCACGATGACCCCCGAAGGCGGAGACGGAGGCACTGTGAGCGAGCGTTACCCCACCGGCACCGACGACGAGCGGGAGGCCGCGATCGAGGCGGCCAGCCTGGCCGTCCAGCGCGGCGAGCTCGTCGTGCTGCCGACGGACACCGTGTACGGCATCGGTGCCGACGCCTTCGACCCCGCCGCCGTCCGCGGGCTGCTGGCCGCCAAGGGCCGCGGTCGCGAGATGCCCCCGCCGGTGCTGATCAGCGCCGCGACCACGCTCGACGCCCTGGCGATCAAGGTGCCGGGCTACGCACGCGCGCTGGTCGAGGCGTTCTGGCCCGGCCCGCTCACGCTGGTGTGCCACCAGCAGACGTCGCTGCAGTGGGACCTCGGCGACACCCGCGGCACCGTCGCCGTCCGGATGCCCGACCACGAGGTCGCCCGCGAGATCCTCGAGCGCACCGGCCCGCTGGCGGTCAGCTCGGCCAACAAGACCGGGATGCCGGCCGCGACCGACGCCGACCAGGCGATCGACATGCTCGGCGAGGACGTCGCCGTCGTGGTCGACGCGGGGGAGTCGCCCGGCGGCGAGGCCTCCACCATCGTCGACGTGACCGGCGACCAGGGGCGGGTGCTGCGCGTCGGCGCCCTCTCGCTGGAGCAGCTCAACGAGGTCCTCGAGCCGCTCGGCGCGACCCTGACCGACGAGGGCTAGGGCCGTGCCAGTTCGACCCACGCCCTCCTGCGCGCCGCCCGGGACGCACGCTCGCTGCGTCGCCGTTGCTCGAAATACGGTCAGGTATGCCGTTCGCTCCGGCGCCTCGCGATCGCACGCCCCGGACGACGCTCGCGACGGCCGAGATCGGAGTGGCGCGGCCCGTGCGTGAGTACCTCCTCGTCTTCCTCGTCGCCGCCGCGACGACCTACCTGCTCACGGTCATCGCGCGGGAGATCGCTCTGCGCACCGGCGCGGTCGCCAAGGTGCGCGACCGCGACGTGCACGCGGTCCCGATCCCCTACCTCGGTGGGCTGGCGATGCTCGGCGGGCTGACGGCGGCGTACCTCGTCGCCCGCGAGCTGCCGTTCCTCAGCGCCAGCGGGAGCGGGACGCTGGTGTTCCACGACGCCGCGATCGTGCTGATCGCCGGGGCGTTGATCTGTGCGGTCGGCGTGCTCGACGACCTGTTCGAGATCGACGCGCTCACCAAGCTCGGGGGACAGGTGCTCGCCGCCGGGTTCCTGATCGCGTTCGGGATCCAGTACGTCTTCTTCGCCGGCCGCGACGGCACCCAGTTCACCCTCGACCCCGCCCAGGGCGCCCTGCTCACCGGGTTCGTCGTGGTGGCGACCGTGAACGCGGTGAACTTCGTCGACGGCCTCGACGGTCTCGCGGCCGGGGTCGTCGCGATCGGCGCACTGGCGTTCTTCGTCTTCTGCTACCAGCTGGGCAAGATCAACGGGCTGACGCTGGCGACCACCGGCGCCCTGCTGAGCATCTCGCTCGCGGGCGCCTGCATCGGGTTCCTCCCGCACAACTTCCACCAGGCGCGGCTGTTCATGGGTGACAGCGGCTCGATGCTGATCGGTCTGGTGCTGTCGGCCAGCGCGGTCACCCTCACCGGTCAGTTCACGCCCGACCAGCTCAGCGAGAGCGGCGGCAACTCGCGAGCCAGCCTGCTGGTGATGCTGCTCCCGCTCGTGCTGCCGCTGTCGATCCTGATCATCCCGATGCTCGACCTGGTCCTCGCGGTCGTACGGCGCACGCGGGCCGGTCGCTCGCCGTTCGCGCCCGACAAGCAGCACCTGCACCACCGGCTGCTGGAGATCGGTCACTCCCACCGCCGGGCGGTGCTGATCATGTGGATGTGGGCCGCGCTGGTCGCGTTCGGCACGGTGTTGATCAGCCTGTACCCGGACGAGGCGTGGATGTGGGCCTCGGTCTCGGGGATGGCCGTCGCGACCGTCGCGATGACGTTCGTGCTGCCCAAGCTGCACGCGCCGCACAGCGCCTCCACCGGCCCGTCCTGACCCTGGCGGGAGGGCCTGTCGCGAGGCGCCAGGACGTCGTACCGTCGCTTTGGAACGTTCCGTTTTCGACCACGTCGGACCTTGTGCTAGTTTTCACAAGCGTCCTCCAGCACCACCCAGGACGCTGCTCCATCGCCCACCAGGACGGCCGCCCCGATGACGACCGAGACCACTCGCGCACCCCGTGACCGCAACGCGGTCGCGCTCGTGCGAACGGCGTCGGCCACCTTGGGTCTGGGCCTGCTGGTCACGCTCGTCGGCGCGCTCGTCGACGGCTCCGCCGCGGCGTACGGCGCCCTCGTCGGCACCCTCATCGTGGTCGGTGTCTTCGGGTTCGGCACGCTGACCGTCAACACCGTGGCGCGGCTGATGCCGACCGCGGCGCTGCTGTTCGCGATGCTGACCTACACCCTCCAGGTCCTCGCGATGGGCCTGATCTTCGCGGCGCTCTCCGGCTCGGGCCTGCTCGACGAGACCATCTCCCGGCAGTGGCTGGGCGGCACGGTGATCGTCGGCACGCTGGGCTGGCTGACGGTGCAGATCGTGCTCTTCACGGACCGCCGGATCCCGATCTACGACCTGCCCGAGCCGGTGGCCCCCGTCGTGGCGGCCGGCACCCGTGAGGGGGGTGAACGATGACCCGAGCCGACTGCTATTGTCCGGGGCGCAATGAGTCAGCAGGATCCGTCGGCTGCGCCTCACGACGATCGTCCCAGGGGCGACCCGTGGCACGCGTTCGGGTACATCGTCTCGGGGGTCGCGCTCTACGGATTCCTGGGATGGCTGCTGGACCGGTGGCTCGACACCGACTTCATCGTCGCGATCGGGATCATCTTCGGCGCGGGACTCGGCATCTACCTGACGTTCAGCCGCTTCAACCGCGCACTGCCCCCTGACAGCTCGCACGACCAGCACGAAGAGAACTAGAGGAGAATCGGTGACCTACGCAGCCGTGGTGCGCAGCGAGGGCTTCACGCCGCCCTCGCCGGCAGACTTCGACCTGCCGGCGATCGGTGGCGGCCACGAGACCTTCACGATGTTCGGGCAGGAGTTCGTGCTCGGCGTCACCAAGCCGATGCTCCAGATCGTGCTCGCCGCGGTCATCGTCTTCGTCTTCTTCTGGGCGGCCTCGCGGCGCCGGTCGATGGTGCCCGGCCGCCTGCAGTTCGTGGGGGAGGGCGCCTACGGGTTCGTCCGGAACTCCGTGGGCCGCGAGATCATCGGTGGACACGACTTCGCGAAGTACGTCCCGTACCTCTTCGCGCTGTTCTTCTTCATCCTGGTCAACAACCTCTTCGCGACCATCCCGTTCCTGCAGTTCCCCACGTTCTCGCGCTCGGGCATGGTCTACAGCCTCGCGATCCTGAGCTGGGTGATCTACAACGGCGCCGGCATCAAGAAGCACGGGTTCGCCGGCTACATCAAGCTGCAGACGGTGCCGCCGGGCATCGGTGGCCCGATGCTCCTGCTGCTCGTGCCGCTGGAGTTCATGTCGAACATCCTGGTCCGGCCGGTCACCCTGGCCCTCCGTCTGTTCTGCAACATGTTCGCCGGCCACCTGCTGCTCATCCTCTTCGCGCTCGGCGGCCAGTACCTCATCACCGAGATGGGTGGCGCCTACATCGGCGTCGGCCTCCTCGCCTGGGTGCTCTTCATCGCCGTCGCGCTGCTCGAGGTGCTGATCCAGTTCCTGCAGGCCTACGTCTTCGTCCTGCTGAACGCGATGTACATCTCCGGCGCCATCGCCGACGAGCACTGAGCCTCTCCCAGCACCACCCCAGATCCACCCAGATCAACCCCAGATCAACCCGAGATCAACCCAGCTTCTCTACCCACCTGAAGTAGTAACAACCGAAAGGAAACTGCCGTGGACGGCAACCTCAACATGATCGGTTACGGCCTGGCTGCGATCGGCCCCGGCGTCGGTATCGGTCTGATCTTCGCCGCCTACATCAGCGGTGTGGCCCGTCAGCCGGAGGCCCAGAGCCGCCTGCAGTCGATCGCGATCCTGGGCTTCGCGCTCGCCGAGGCGCTCGCGATCATCGGTATCGCCCTCGCGTTCGTTCTCTGACCGGTCCGACCGGCTTCTGACGTAGGACCCCGGAAGGACCTGCCATGCAAGCACTGATCGCGCCGCTCGTGGTGCGCGCGGCCGAGGAGGCCGAGGAGCACGAGCTCAACCCGCTCCTCCCGCACCTCGTCGAGATCGGCCTCTCCCTGGTCGTCTTCGGCATCCTCTTCTTCGCCGTGAAGAAGTTCGTCGTACCGAACTTCGAGACGACCTTCGAAGAGCGCACCAAGGCCATCGAGGGTGGCCTCGAGGCCGCCGAGACCAAGCAGGCGGAGGCGGACGCCAAGCTCGCCGAGCTCGAGCAGCAGCTCGCCGACGCCCGGCACGAGGCCGCTCGCATCCGCGAGGAGGCTCGTGAGCACGGCGCCGCGATCGTCGCGGAGATGCGGGAGCAGGCCCAGGCCGAGGCGAGCCGCATCGTCGAGCACGGCAAGACGCAGATCGAGGCGGAGCGCCAGCAGGCGATCACCTCGCTGCGGGCCGAGGTCGGCACCCTGGCGACCAGCCTCGCCGGCCGGATCGTGGGCGAGAGCCTCGACGACGACGAGCGCTCGTCGCGCGTGGTCGACCGGTTCCTCGCCGACCTCGAGACCATCGAGGCGTCGCAGGCCGCGGGCAACGGGGCGAGCTGATGGTTCAGCCCCTGAGCTCCCTGCGTGGCTCCTCCGCGGAGGCGCTGCAGGTTCTCGGTGCGCGCGTCGACAAGGACGGCATCACGCTCGAGCAGTTCGCGGAGCTCGGCCAGGACCTCTTCCGTCTCGCCGAGCTGCTCCGCAGCGAGCCGGCCCTGCGCCGTACGTTGACCGACGTGTCGACGCCGGCGCAGGCCAAGGCCGCGCTCGTGCACGGGCTGCTCGACGGCAAGGCCGGCACGGCTGCGGTCGACGTCCTCGCCGAGGGAGCGGGGCTGCGCTGGCTCGCCGCCCGGGACCTCGCCGACACGCTCGAGCACCTCGGTGTGATCGCCGTCGTCCGGTCCGCCGGTCGCAACGCGGCGTCGCGGCTGTCCGACGAGCTCTTCATCGCCGGCCAGGTCGTCAACGACAACGCCGACCTGCGCATCGCGCTCTCGGACCCCGCGCGTTCGCGCGAGGACAAGGTGGGCCTGCTCCGGCAGCTGCTCGAGGGCAAGGCGCTGCCGGCCACGATCGCGCTCGTCGAGCAGGCGCTCGCGGGCTCGTTCCGGTCGGTCCACGCCGCGATCACCGAGTTCCAGAAGGTCGCCGCGGCGACCCAGGGCGAGGGCGTCGCGCTGGTGCGCACCGCCCGGGAGCTCTCGGCCGCCGAGCACAGCCGCCTCGCGGAGGCGCTCAGCACCCAGTACGGCCGGCCCGTGCACCTGAACATCGAGGTCGAGCCCGAGCTGCTCGGCGGACTGCGGGTCGAGATCGGTGACGACGTCATCGACGGCACCGTGGCCGCCCGCCTCGACAACGCCCGACGCAAGCTGGCCGGCTGACGCCACCAGCCCCACGTACGCAGAACACACACAGCCAGACCAACGGCAGAGCCCAAGAGAGTAGGGACGCAGATATGACGGAGCTTTCGATCCGTCCGGACGAGATCCGGGACGCGCTGCAGCGGTTCGTCTCCGAGTACCAGCCCGACGCCGCCTCCAAGGAGGAGGTCGGCACGGTCGCGACTGCCGGCGACGGCATCGCGCGCGTCAGCGGCCTGCCCTCGGCGATGGCCAACGAGCTGCTCGAGTTCGAGGACGGCACGCTGGGCATCGCGCTCAACCTGGACACCCGGGAGATCGGTGTCGTCGTCCTCGGTGACTTCGACAAGATCGAGGAGGGCCAGACGGTCCGCCGCACCGGCGAGATCCTCTCGGTCCCGGTCGGCGACGCCTACCTCGGCCGTGTCGTCGACCCGCTCGGCACGCCGATCGACGGGCTCGGCGACATCGAGACCAGCGAGCGCCGCGCCCTGGAGCTCCAGGCGCCGACCGTGGTGCAGCGCAAGTCGGTCCACGAGCCGCTCGCCACCGGCATCAAGGCCATCGACTCGATGACCCCGATCGGTCGCGGTCAGCGACAGCTGATCATCGGCGACCGCGCGACCGGCAAGACCACGATCGCGATCGACACGATCATCAACCAGAAGCAGAACTGGGACTCCGGTGACCCGGAGAAGCAGGTGCGCTGCATCTACGTCGCGATCGGTCAGAAGGGCTCGACCATCGCCTCCGTGCGCGGCGCCCTCGAGGCGGCCGGCGCGCTGGAGTACACCACGATCGTCGCCTCCCCGGCGTCCGACAGCGCGGGCTTCAAGTACCTCGCGCCGTACACCGGCTCGGCGATCGGTCAGCACTGGATGTACGACGGCAAGCACGTCCTCATCGTGTTCGACGACCTGACCAAGCAGGCCGAGGCCTACCGCGCCGTGTCGCTGCTGCTGCGCCGCCCGCCGGGCCGTGAGGCCTACCCGGGCGACGTCTTCTACCTGCACAGCCGGCTGCTCGAGCGTTGCGCGAAGCTCTCCGACGACCTCGGCGCGGGCTCGATGACCGGTCTGCCGATCATCGAGACCAAGGCCAACGACGTCTCGGCGTTCATCCCGACCAACGTCATCTCGATCACCGACGGCCAGATCTTCCTGCAGTCGGACCTGTTCGCGGCCAACCAGCGCCCGGCGATCGACGTCGGTGTCTCGGTGTCCCGCGTGGGTGGTGCCGCGATGACCAAGGCGATGAAGGCCGTCACGGGCTCGCTCAAGGTCGACCTCGCGCAGTTCCGCGCGATGGAGGCGTTCGCGATGTTCGCCTCCGACCTCGACGCGGCCTCGCGCCAGCAGCTCGACCGTGGCCAGCGCCTGATGGCGCTGCTCAAGCAGTCCGCCTACTCGCCGTACACCCTCGAGGACATGACCGTCTCGCTGTGGCTCGGCACCAGCGGTCGCCTGGACAAGGTGCCCACGGGTGACGTCATCCGCTTCGAGCAGGAGTTCCTGGACTACCTGAAGCGCTCGCACGCCGGCATCCTCGGCGGCATCCGCGAGACGCAGAAGTTCGAGGACGAAGAGTCGCTCGTGGCTGCGTACGACTCCTTCCTCGACCAGTTCGAGACCTCTGACGGCGGTTCGATCAAGGTGGGCCACGAGGCCCCGGTCGAGGCGCTGGAGGACGAGGAGCAGGAGCAGATCGTCAAGCAGAAGCGGGGCTGATCCCAGATGGCCGTATCGCTGCGTGAGTACCGCGCGCGGATCAAGTCGACAGAGTCGATGAAGAAGATCACGCGTGCCATGGAGCTCATTGCTGCGTCCCGCATCATCAAGGCGCAGCAGCGGGCGCAGTCCGCTGCGCCGTACGCCCGGGAGCTCACCCGTGCGATCTCGGCCGTGGCGACGTTCTCGAACGTCGACCACGCCCTGACCACGGAGCCCGAGAACCCGAAGCGCGCCGCGGTCCTGATCGTGACGAGCGACCGGGGTCTGGCCGGTGCCTACTCCTCGAGCGTGCTCAAGGAGGCCGAGCGGCTCATCGAGATGCTGCGCGGCGATGGCAAGGACGTCTCCGTGTTCGTCGCCGGTCGCAAGGGCGAGGCGTACTTCAAGTTCCGCGGCCGCCCGGTCGTGAGCTCGTGGACCGGCTTCTCCGACCAGCCGTCGCACCAGGCGGCCTCGGAGATCGGCGCGGCGCTGATCGACTCGTTCCTCGCCGAGGGCGAGGAGGGCGTGGACGAGGTGCACGTCGTGTTCACCCGGTTCCGCTCGATGCTCGTGCAGGAGCCCACCGCGGTGCGGCTGCTGCCGCTCGAGGTCGTCGAGGGCGAGGAGAAGCCCGAGGCCGCCGACGCGCTGCCGCTCTACGAGTTCGAGCCGTCGGCCGAGGCGGTGCTGGACGCCCTGCTCCCGCGCTACGTCGAGAGCCGGATCTTCTTCGCTCTGCTGCAGGCAGCCGCTTCCGAGCTGGCCGCCCGCCAGAAGGCGATGAAGTCCGCGACCGACAACGCCGAAGAGCTGATCAAGAAGTACACGCGAATCGCCAACCAGGCCCGCCAGGCCGGCATTACCCAGGAAATCAGCGAGATCGTCGGAGGCGTCAACGCGCTCGCCGACGCCCAAGCCGGGAGTGAGTGAAAGACATGACTGCAACGATCGAAGAGACCCAGGAGACCGGCGCCAGGGGCGTCGGCCGCATCGCCCGGGTGATCGGCCCGGTGGTGGACATCGAGTTCCCCGTGGACTCGATGCCCGAGATCTACAACAAGCTCGAGGTCGACGTCACGCTGTCGGGCGAGACCGCGACGCTGCCGCTCGAGGTCGCTCAGCACATCGGTGACGGCATGGTCCGCGCGATCTCGCTGAAGCCGACCGACGGCCTGGTCCGCGGCGCGCAGGTGACCGACACGGGCAACCCGATCATGGTGCCGGTCGGCGACGCGACGCTGGGCAAGGTGTTCAACACAACCGGCGACGTGCTCAACCTGGCCGAGGGCGAGACCTTCGAGGTCAACGAGCGCTGGGGCATCCACCGCAAGGCGCCGGCCTTCGACCAGCTGGAGTCGAAGACCCAGATGTTCGAGACCGGCATCAAGGTCATCGACCTGCTCACGCCGTACGTGCAGGGCGGCAAGATCGGCCTGTTCGGTGGCGCCGGCGTCGGCAAGACCGTGCTCATCCAGGAGATGATCGCGCGTGTGGCCCGCGACCACGGTGGTGTGTCGGTGTTCGCCGGTGTCGGCGAGCGCACCCGTGAGGGCAACGACCTCATGGTCGAGATGGAGGAGGCCGGCGTTCTCGGCCAGACCGCCCTCGTCTTCGGCCAGATGGACGAGCCGCCGGGCACCCGCCTCCGGGTCGCGCTGTCCGCCCTGACGATGGCGGAGTACTTCCGCGACGTGCAGCAACAGGACGTGCTCCTCTTCATCGACAACATCTTCCGGTTCACCCAGGCCGGCTCCGAGGTGTCCACGCTGCTCGGCCGCATGCCGTCCGCGGTGGGCTACCAGCCGAACCTCGCCGACGAGATGGGTGTGCTCCAGGAGCGGATCACCTCGACCCGTGGTCACTCGATCACCTCGATGCAGGCGATCTACGTGCCGGCCGACGACTACACCGACCCGGCCCCGGCGACCACGTTCGCGCACCTGGACGCCACCACGGAGCTGTCGCGTGAGATCGCGTCGCTGGGTATCTACCCGGCCGTGGACCCGCTGACCTCGACGTCGCGCATTCTCGACCCGCAGTACATCGGTCAGGAGCACTACAGCTGCGCGATCCGGGTCAAGCAGATCCTGCAGCGCAACAAGGAGCTCCAGGACATCATCGCGATCCTCGGCGTCGACGAGCTCTCCGAAGAGGACCGGATCATCGTGTCCCGGGCGCGCCGCATCCAGCGCTTCCTGTCGCAGAACACCTACGTGGCCAAGCAGTTCACCGGCATCGAGGGCTCCACGGTCCCCGTCGTCGACACCATCGAGGCGTTCAACAAGATCGCGGACGGCGAGTACGACCACGTGGCCGAGCAGGCCTTCTTCATGTGCGGCGGTCTGGACGACGTCGAGCAGAAGTGGGCCGAGATCCAGAAGAGCCTCTGATGGCTGAGAACGGCGCGCTCCATGTCGAGCTGGTCGCCCCGGACCGCACGGTGTGGTCCGGGGAGGCCGACATGGTCATCGCACGGACCATCGAGGGCGACATCGGTGTCCTGCGGGGCCACGCTCCGCTGCTCTCGCTGCTGAGCGACGCCGTCGTCGAGATCTCCACCGCGGACCGCGGCGTCGTCGTGGCCGTGGTCGACGGTGGGTTCCTCTCGGTCGCCAACGACCGGGTGTCGATCCTGTCCGACCACGCCGAGCTGCCCGACGAGATCGACGTCGACCGGGCCCGCACGGAGCTGGAGGAGGCGCGCGGTCTCGTCGGTGCCAACGACGACGCCGAGCGCCGGCTGCGCCGGGCCGAGGCCCGCATCCGCGCGGTCGAGAAGACCTCCTGACAGACCGGTCTCCGGTCCTGAACACGCGCCCGCTAGGGTGAGCGCACTCCTGCGGAGGCAGGGGAGGACGGAGTTCGTGGATGCCGGTATGGCAGTGGCTGCTCGACGCGGTCGGTGTCCTGCTTGCCCTCGTCCTGATCTACGGCGCCGGCCTCATCGTCCGGCGCCGTTGGGTCTCTCGCCACGGTGGGACATTCGAGCTCAGCTGCCGCGTCCGGTCCGGAAGGACCGGACGCGGTTGGCTTCTCGGCCTCGGCCGCTACTCCGGTGAGACCCTGGAGTGGTTCCGCTACTTCTCGCTCTCCCCGCGTCCGAAGCTGACGCTGGAGCGCTCCCGGCTGACGTACGTCGGCCGTCGTGACCCCGAGGGCGCCGAGCAGATGTCGCTCTACCCCGATCACGTGGTGATCACCTGCACCACCCCGGACGGCCAGGTCGAGCTGGCCATGTCGCCCGCCTCGCTCATGGGGTTCCAGTCGTGGCTCGAGGCGGGTCCGCCGGGGACGGACTGGACCCGGCCGCCGAGTCGGTAGCTGCGAGGTCGTAGCCGCGCGGTGGCGCGGTTCCGGATGCGGCCCACGCCCTGGCGAGCGTGCTGCCTCGCTGCCTTCGGCGTCGCGGGCCTCGCCCCGGTCGCTACCTCGCCGCGTCTCCGCTTCGCTCCCGCCGCGCCTCGGTTCGACGCTCTTTGGGGCTTCGCCCCGCGCCGCCTTCGGCGGCTGCGTGGGGCGGCTCCGTGTTCTCGGTTGTCACCTTCATGAAGGGTGATGGATGTTGCAGGTGCCGTTGGTCGAGCCTGTCGAGACCCCCGCACCCGAGCGCCTGCCTCGGGTGCGGGGGTCTCGACGACGCTCGCTGGCGCTCGCTGCTCGACCAGCGGGTCAGGCGGTGGGCTCGCCGTTCTCGAAGAGGCGCGGGACTGCGTGGTTGGCCTGGAAGACGCCGTGGGGGTCGACGGCGCTGCGGATGCCGGTCAGCTGGGTCCAGACGTCGTCGGCGTAGATGGAGCGGGCGTCGACGGGGCCCTCGGCGAAGTTGCCGTACTGGCGGCCGTTGTCGAACGGCGCCAGCGCCTCGTTGAAGCGGGCGGCGTCGGCGTGGACCTGGGCGCCCATCTCCGGGGACATGGCCATGCCCGCGGCGAAGCTGACGAACTGTGCGTCCAGCTTGTTGACGACGCCGCCGCCCTCGTGCGGGCGGGCGAGGGCGCCGCCGAGCTGGCGCAGCTCGGCCATGAGCAGCGAGGTCTGGGCGTCCGGGCCGGCCTCGGCGATGAAGGCGTCGACCGCGGCGTCGGGGAACGACCCGAGCATCGCGCTGCTCGAGATCCCGGGGGCGCCACCCTCGGGGTCCATGTGGAGGCGGACCAGCGACTTGGCGGGCACCCGGAGGAAGGTGTCCATGAACGGCTTCAGCGCGCGCAGGTGGGCGACCAGCTCCTCGCCGCGGGCGTCGGAGCCGAGCACGGCGCCGTCGATGACGACGAGCTCCTGGTTGCGGAGGAACTCCGGCAGGTCGGGCAGGTCGGGCAGGCGCATGGCCCGGAACGACGTGGTGATCTCGTCCGGAGCGTCGGGGGCCCAGGCGGCCCACGCGCGGAGGACGGGCTCGATGTCGCGCAGGCTCCACAGCATCATGCCGGCGTACGCCGTCTCGATGTCGAACATCTTGAACTCGAGGGCGGTGACGACGCCGAAGCTGCCGCCGCCGCCGCGGACGGCCCAGAAGAGCTCGGCGTTGGTGGTGGCGTCGGCGCGCACGAGGGTGCCGTCGGCGATCACGATCTCGACCGCGGTGATGCTGCTGGCGGCGAGGCCGTGCTGACGGGCGTACCAGCCGATGCCGCCGCCGAGGGAGTACCCGGCGATGCCGACGTCGGGGGAGGAGCCGTGGAGGACGGCCTTGCCGTGGGCGGCCGCGGCGTCGACGGCCGGCTCCCAGATCGCGCCGCCCTCGACGCGGACGATGCCGCGGGCCGGGTCGGCGATGGCGGTGGCCATCTCGGAGGTGCGGAGGATGACGGTGTCGTCGAGGCCCTGGGCGGCGAGCGGGCCGGCGTTGTGGCCGGTGCTCTGCGGAGCGACGCGGAGGCCGGCGTTGGCGGCGACGCGGACGACGGTGGCGACCTCGGCGGCCGTGCGGGGGAACGCGACCGCGGCCGGGCGCTGGTCGACGGCGAAGTTCCACGGGACGCGGGCGGCGTCGTACCCGGGGTCACCGGGGAGGTGCAGGCGGCCGTCGAGCAGACCGCGCAGGGCGTGGGCGCGGGGGACAGCGGTGTGGCTCTGGGTGTGGAGCTCGGTGGTCATGCGGGTGACTCCTTGTGGTGGGTGCTGCTCTGTGGTGGTGAGAGGACGATGCAGCGCCGCACTTGGAGTCCACTTTGAGCTGACTTGGACCGCGTCCCAGTCACGTTCTCTACGCTGTGCGCGTGGAGGTGTCCGTCCTCGGTCCGATCGAGGTGAGCCTGGCCGGAGCGCCGGTGGATCTCGGCACACCCAAGCAGCGGGCGCTGGTCGCCGCGCTCGCGCTCTCGCGGGGCTGGCCGGTCTCGGTGGACGCCATCGTGGACCTGCTCTGGGAGGACTCCGCGCCGCCCGGCGTGACCGCGACGCTGCAGGCCTACGTCTCGCAGCTGCGCAAGGTCATGGAGCCGAACCGCGAGCGCCGTGCGCCGGCGACGGTGCTGGTCACGGTCGCGCCCGGCTACGCGCTGCGGGTGCCCGAGGAGAGCGTCGACGTCGAGCGCTTCCAGCGGACCGTCGAGGACGTCCACCGCCGGGTCCAGCCGCTCGGGTGGGGCCGCTCACCGTTCGACGCCGGGCAGCTGAACGCCGAGCTGGCGGCCCTGGACGGCGCACTCGCGCTCTGGCGGGGAACGCCGTACGCCGAGCTCGGGGACGCCGACGCCGCCGTGGCCGAGCGGGTCCGTCTCGAGGAGCTGCGCCTGGTCGCCCTGGAGGACCGCGCCGTCGTCAGCCTCGCGCTCGGGCACCACGCGACCGTGGCCGCGGAGATGGAGGCGCTGATCGCCGCCCATCCGCTGCGGGAGCGGATGTGGGCCCTGAACGCGCTCGCGCTGACCCGCTCCGGGCGGCAGGCCGACGCGCTGGAGGTGCTGCGCCGGGTCCGCGAGGTGCTCGACGAGGAGCTCGGCCTCGAGCCGTCGGCCGAGCTGCGCGACCTGCAGACCGCGGTGCTGCGCCAGGATCCCGAGCTCGACTGGGTCGCCCCCGACGCGGGCTCTGCTCCCGTCGCCGCGCCGGCCCCGGCCGCCGCGACCCCGGCGCCCCACCCGTCGTCCGAGCAGGTCGCGCCGTGGCCGATGGTGGGCCGCGACGCCGACCTCGAGTCGCTCGTCGACGTGGTCCAGGCCGCCGAGCGGGGGCAGCCGTCGTACGCCGTCATCACCGGCGACCCCGGCATCGGGAAGTCGCGGCTGGCCGCCGAGCTGATCCTGCGGACCCGCCAGCGCGGGCTGCGGGTGCTGGTCGGGCGCTGCTCGCAGGACGACGGCGCCCCGCCGCTGTGGCCGTGGAAGACCGTGCTCGACGGGCTCGGCGTCAGCCTGCTCGACGACGAGCTGGCCGCCGAGGGTGAGAGCGGTCAGTTCCGTGCGTGGGAGCGGATCGCGGGCGCGGTCCGCGAGGCCGCGCGGGACGAGCCGTTGGTGGTCGTCCTCGACGACCTGCACTGGGCCGACGCCTCGACGTTGCGGGTGCTCCGGATCCTGATCGAGACCACCGACCAGGCCAGGCTGCTGGTGGTGACGACCTGGCGGACGCACCCGGAGCCGACCGGCGTGCTGGCGGAGGTGGCCGAGGCGCTGGCCCGGATGCACGCGCTGCGGCTCCAGCTGTCCGGGCTGCCGCCCGAGCAGGCGGCGACGGTGTTCGAGAGCGTGACGAGCCGCGAGCTGGACCCCAACGACGTGGCGCTGCTGAGCGCGCGGACCGACGGCAATCCCTTCTTCCTGGTCGAGTTCGCGCGGCTGGCGGGGGAGCGCGGCGAGCGCAGCGCCGCCTCCGAGGAGCTGCCGACCGCGATCACCGAGGTGCTCAACCGCCGGTTGCTCCGGCTGCCCGAGCAGACCGTGACCGCGCTCCGGGCCGCCGCCGTGATGGGTCGGCAGTTCGACACCCCGACGCTGGCCCTGGTCACCGGGATCGACGAGGACGACCTGCTCGACGTGGTCGAGCCGGCGCAGGCGGCGGGCCTGGTCCGCGAGGACGGCATCGACCAGTACCTCTTCGCCCACGCGCTCGTCCGCGACACGCTGCGTGGCGGGCTGAACGCCAGCCGTCGCGCGCGGGTGCACGCCCGTGTCGCCGAGGCGCTGGGCGACGTGCCCGGTCGTGAGACCGAGGTGGCCTGGCACTGGCACCAGGCGGGGCCGTCGTACGCCGACCGTGCCTGGCGCGCCGCCGTGGAGGCTGCCGGCCTGGCCCGCCGGTTCTACGCGTACGACGAGGCCGCCGAGCTGCTCCAGAGCGCGCTGGTCTCGATCGAGGGCGACGGCCAGGCGACGCTGCGGGACCGGTTCGACCTGCTGATGGCGCTGACCGACGAGTACCGGTGGGCGGCCCAGCTGCCCGGCCTGGTCGCGACCGTCGAGCAGGCGATCGTGGTCGGCAAGCAGCTGCGCGACCCCGAGGCGGTCGCCCGGGCCGCGATCTCGACCACGGTGGGCGTGCTGTGGCGCTCGGGACCGCCCGGCGGGATCAACGAGCTGGTCGTCGACGCGCTGCGCGGCAGCCTCGACCGGCTGCCGCCCGAGGACTCCGCGCTGCGGTGCCACAGCATGCTGGCGCTGGCCAACGAGATCGACACCTCGATGGCCTACGAGGAGCGCCGGGCGCTGTGCGACGAGGCGCTGGCGATGGCGCGCCGGCTCGACGACCCGGTGCTGGTCATGGACGCCTGCCAGATCTCGTTCGTGGCGCTGTGGGTGCCGCGGACGGCGCCGCAGCGGCTCGAGCTCATCACCGAGGCGATGGAGATCGCCCGGCAGGCCGGCCGGGAGCGGAGCTTCGTCGTCTCGGCCTGCCTGCGCTCCGCGGTCCTCAGCGAGCTCGGCCGCCGCCAGGAGCTGTTCGAGGCCGTCGAGGTGGCGCGTCGCGAGGCCGAGCGGCTCCGCATCGCCTTCGGCGAGACCGTGCTCGACGGGATCGTCGTGCCCTGGCTGGCGATGGCCGGCCGGTTCGACGAGTGCGACCGGGTCATCGAGCACCTGCACCGGGTGTCGAGCCGGCTGTCCCACACCAACGCCGACGAGTCCGTGCTCAGCTCGATGCTCGCGCTGCGGTTCTGGCAGGGCCGCTCGCTCGAGATGGTCCCCGTGCTGCTCGAGTTCGAGAACACGGGCTACCCCTTCGCGGCGAGCGTCGCGCTCTACCTCTGGCGCGCGGGCGAGCACGACCGGGCGCGGGAGTACTTCGCCGAGCACGGCGCCCCGCTCGACCACGAGAACGAGATCTCCCTGCTCGCGTGGTGCCACGGCGCCGCGATCGCGCTGCACCTCGGGGAGCGCGACGTCGCGGCCGGCGCCTACGAGCGCCTCACGCCGTACGCCGGCCGCGGGTGCTGCGCCGGGTCCGACCTCGCCTCGGGTCCGATCGACGGATACCTCGCGATGGCGGCCGCGGCGGTGGGCGAGCGGGACCTCGCCGCCCAGCACGCCGACACCGCGCTCGCGCTCAGCGAGGCCTGGGACATCCCACTCTTCGGTGCCTGGGTTCGGGAGATGCGCGAGACCTACGGATACTGAGCGGGTGCCTTCCCTCCTCCACACGCGCAACGCGGTCGCGGCGAGCTTCGCGCTCAACGGCTTCTGCTTCGCGACCATGGTCTCCCGGCTGCCCGACATCCGCAGCGGGCTCGAGCTCGACAACGCCTCGCTCGGGCTGCTGCTGCTCGCGATCTCGCTCGGGTCGGTCATCGCGCTGCCCCTCAGCGGGCGGCTGATCGACCGGTTCAGCGCGTCGATGGTGACCCGGTTCGGCGCCGTGCTGGTGTGCGCCGGCCTGACCGTCGCGATGACCGGCGTCGTCACCGACATGATCGCGCTGGCCGCGGTCGGCCTGTTCATCGACGGCATCGGCATCGCCACGTGGGACGTCTCGATGAACGTCGAGGCCGCGGAGGTCGAGCGCCAGCTCGGCCGCACGATCATGCCGCGCTTCCACGCGGGCTGGAGCTTCGGCGCGTTCGCCGGTGCGGGCATCGGCATCCCGATGGCCGCGGTCCACGCGCCGCTGGTGCTGCACGTGGGCGGCTTCGCGGCGCTGGCCGCGCTGGTGGCCTGGCGGATGGCGGCGTCGTACCTCCCGGCGCAGGAGGAGCACCCGGACAAGCCTGCCGCGGGCTCCTGGTCGCCCTGGAAGGAGCCGCGCACGCTCGCCATCGGTGTGATGGTGATGGCGTTCGCGCTCTCCGAGGGCGCGGCCAACGACTGGCTCTCGCTGGCGCTGATCGACGGGTACGACGTCGCGCACTGGGTCGGCGTCGCCGGCTTCACCGTGTTCGTGATCTCGATGGTCGCGGGCCGTCTCTACGGCCCGGTGGTGCTCGACCGCTACGGCCGCTCGCCGGTGCTGTGGGGGAGCGCCGCCGCGGCGTTCGCCGGCATCCTGATGATCGTGTACGGCGACCACGTGGCCGTCGTCGGTCTCGGCATCGTGGTCTGGGGCCTCGGAGCCTCGCTCGGCTTCCCGGTCGGCATGAGCGCGGCCGCGGACGACCCGCTGCGCGCCGCCCGCCGGGTCAGCACGGTGTCGACGATCGGCTACACGGCGTTCCTCGCCGGCCCGCCGCTGCTCGGCCTGCTGGCCGACCACATCGGCACGCTCGAGACGCTGCTCGTGATCGCCGGCCTGATGGTCCCGGCCGCGGTGA
The DNA here is from genome assembly GCF_022761125.1 of Nocardioides sp. SR21. GTDB lineage: Bacteria > Actinomycetota > Actinomycetes > Propionibacteriales > Nocardioidaceae > Nocardioides. Next base: position 397,094 of record NZ_JAKWJR010000004.1, read on the forward strand.
CCGTGTTCGCGGCCCGCGAGCGCGGCGACCGCCTGCGCGCCTAGACATCACACCTGGCGCTCGCCCCCCGGCACCCACAGGACGTCGCCGTTCTCCCGGTTCGCGTGGCGCGCCAGGATGAACAGCAGGTCGGAGAGCCGGTTCAGGTAGGTGATCGCGAGCGGGTTCATCGTGTCCGCGTGCACCTCGTGCGCCGCCCAGGCGGAGCGCTCGGCGCGCCGGGTGACGGTGCGCGCGACGTGCAGCAGCGCGGCGCCGGCGGTGCCGCCGTTGAGGATGAACGAGCGCAGGTTCGGCAGCGACTCGTTGTAGTGGTCGCACCACGCCTCGAGGCGGTCGACGTACGCCTGCTCGATGCGCAGCGGCGGGTACTCCGGGTCGGGGACCACCGGCGTGCAGAAGTCGGCGCCCACGTCGAACAGGTCGTTCTGCACCGTGGTCAGCACCGCGACGACGTCGTCCTCGAGCCCGCCCTGCGCGATCGCGACGCCGAGGTGGGCGTTGGCCTCGTCGACGTCGGCGTACGCCGCGAGCCGCAGGTCGGTCTTGGTGGTGGTGCTCATGTCGCCGAGTCGGGTCTGCCCGCCGTCGCCGGTGCGGGTGTAGATCCGGGTGAGGTTGACCATGCCCGCCAAGATATCGGCACGGTGACCGGACGGTGTATCTGGCGCCGGGCCTGCCGCTCCTCTCCTCCGGGCCACGCCATCAGGACACGACACGGCGGAAAAGTTCCGGCACGCGAAGCAACCGATCGGCCCTCTCGCGCGTCATTATCAGTAACAGGACCATCGCGAGATGGCGCTTACCGGGGGTTCTCAGGACCCCGGAGGGACGGGGTACACCATGGAGATCCTCACCGACGGACCGGTTCTGCACCTCAGCGGTGACTTCGACGTGCGCAGCACGTGGGAGGTCCGCACCGCGATCTACGAGCACCTCGAGGGACACGACGAGGACGTCGTCGTCGACCTGACCGAGGTCACCACCATCGACATGACCGCGCTGAAGGTCCTCGCGGTCGCCACCCGCCGGGCCAGCGCCGCGGGCCACCACCTCACGCTGCGCGGCTGCGGCCCCGCCGTACGCCGGATGCTGCACCTCTCCCACCTGATCCGCATCGTCGAGGTCGAGCGGGTCGCCGTCTCTGCTTGATCCAGGGCATCGAACCCGGGCACTGATGTTGCAAACCCCACAGGCGGTTACCAATCGGTAGCCGCCGCCCTACTCTCGGTCCCATGACGGAGAAGGATCGTCCCTGGGTGATGCGGACGTACGCCGGGCACTCGACCGCCGCGGCGTCCAACGCGCTGTACCGGACCAACCTCGCCAAGGGCCAGACCGGTCTGTCGGTCGCCTTCGACCTCCCGACCCAGACCGGCTACGACCCGGACTCGCCGCTCGCGCGCGGCGAGGTCGGCAAGGTCGGCGTACCGGTCCCGCACCTCGGCGAGATGCGCCGGCTCTTCGAGGACATCCCGCTCACCGCGATGAACACCTCGATGACGATCAACGCCGTCGCGATGTGGATGCTCGCGATGTACCAGGTGGTCGCCGAGGAGCAGAACCCCGACCTCTCGCCCGAGGACGTCGCCGCCCAGCTGGCCGGCACCACCCAGAACGACATCATCAAGGAGTACCTCTCCCGCGGGACCTACGCGTTCCCGCCCGAGGCCTCGATGCGGCTGATCGCCGACATGATCGCCTACACGGTCCACCAGATCCCGAAGTGGAACCCGATCAACATCTGCAGCTACCACCTGCAGGAGGCCGGGGCGACGCCGACGCAGGAGCTCGCCTACGCGTTGAGCACCGCGATCGCCGTGCTCGACCAGGTGAAGAGCTCCGGCCAGGTCAACGACGAGGACTTCGAGAAGGTCGTCGGCCGGATCTCGTTCTTCGTCAACGCGGGCGTCCGGTTCATCGAGGAGACCTGCAAGATGCGGGCCTTCGTGCAGCTCTGGGACGAGATCACCCAGGAGCGCTACGGCGTCCAGGACCCGAAGATGCGCCGGTTCCGGTACGGCGTGCAGGTCAACTCCCTCGGCCTCACCGAGGCCCAGCCCGAGAACAACGTCCAGCGCATCGTGCTGGAGATGCTCGGCGTCACGCTCTCCAAGAACGCCCGGGCCCGCGCGCTGCAGCTGCCCGCCTGGAACGAGGCGCTCGGCCTGCCGCGGCCCTGGGACCAGCAGTGGTCGCTGCGTCTGCAGCAGGTGCTCGCCTTCGAGTCCGACCTGCTCGAGTACGACGACATCTTCGACGGCTCGCACGTCATCGAGGCCAAGGTCGCCGAGCTGGTCGAGGGCGCCCGCGCCGAGATCGACCGGGTGCAGGCGATGGGTGGGGCGATCGCCGCCGTCGAGTACATGAAGTCCGAGCTGGTGTCCTCGCACGCCGCCCGGCGCGCTCGGATCGAGGCGGGCGACGAGGTGATCGTCGGCGTCAACAGGTTCGAGACCACCGAGCCGTCGCCGCTGACCGCCGACCTCGACGGCGCGATCATGGCGGCCGACCCCGAGGCCGAGAAGACCGCCCGGTCGAGCGTCGAGGCGTGGAAGGCCCAGCGTGACGAGGGCGAGGTCGCCGAGGCGCTCGCAGCGCTGGCCGCGGCCGCGAAGACCGACGCGAACCTGATGGCGCCGACCCTGGCCGCCGCCCGGGCCGGCGCGACCACGGGGGAGTGGGCCGCGACCCTGCGCGAGGTGTTCGGGGAGTACCGCGGCCCGACCGGCGTCACCGGCGCGGTCGTGGTCGAGGCGGGCGCCGAGCTGACCGCGGTCCGCGAGCGGGTGAAGTCGACCGGCGAGGAGCTCAGTGGGAACACGGGCGGCCGGCTGCGGCTGCTGGTCGGCAAGCCCGGTCTCGACGGGCACTCGAACGGCGCCGAGCAGGTCGCCGTACGCGCCCGGGACGCCGGCTTCGAGGTCATCTACCAGGGCATCCGGCTCACCCCCGAGCAGATCGTCGCGGCCGCGGTGGCCGAGGACGTGCACTGCATCGGGCTGTCGATCCTGTCCGGCTCGCACATGGAGCTGGTGCCCGACGTCCTCGACGGCCTGCGGGAGGCGGGGCTGGGCGATGTGCCGGTCATCGTCGGCGGGATCATCCCCGAGTCCGACGGCCGCCGGCTGCTCGAGCTCGGCGTCGCGGCGGTGTACACACCCAAGGACTTCGGCCTCACCGAGATCATGGGCGGCATCGTCGACGTGATCCGCAGGGCCAACGATCTGGACTGACTTCGCCCTAGACTCCGCTCATGGTGCACCAGGTGGCGCCGAGGGATGCCCTGCTCAGGCTGTTCGAGCAGGCCGACGACGCCCGCGTGCTCGCGGATGTCGACGGAGTCGTGGTCCTGGTCAACCAGAGCTGCGAGGAGCTGGTCGGCTGGAGCCGCGACGAGCTCGTCGGGAACCCGGAGCGGCTGATCGTGCCGCCGCACCTGTACGACGAGTACGCCCGGCTGCGCGAGCTCATGGTCGCCTCCGACTCGCACGACGCCGTACGCCTGAACCTGCGGGCCGCGCACCGCGACGGTCGCGAGCTCCCGGTGCGGCTGACCGCGCGGCTGATCCACCTCGGTACCGACCGGCTGCTCTCGTACGTCCTCCAGCCGCGGGCCGACACCGGCGCCGACACCGGCTTCCGTGAGCTCCTCGACGCCCTGATCGACGGCAGCGTCATCGTCGACGGCGACGGCCGGATCGTGATGGCGAACGAGCAGGTCGAGGCGCTGTTCGGCTACCGGGAGGACGAGCTGGTCGACCAGCCCGTCGAGGTCCTCGTGCCCGAGGCGGCACGGGAGGGACACGATGCGCTCCGGCACGGGTTCACCGGGCGCGCGCGGCGGCGTCCGATGGGCCGGGGCAACCGGGTCCTCGGCCGGCGCAAGGACGGGTCGACGTTCTCGGTGCAGGTGCTGCTGTCGACGATCGGCAGAGGTGAGGACGTGCTGATCTCGGCCACCATCCGCGACCTGACCGGGGTCGAGGAGCTGATGTCGCGCAACGACGAGCTGCGGGAGCAGTTCCTCGCCACCGTCTCGCACGAGCTGCGCACGCCGCTGACCACGATCATGGCCAGCTCGGAGATGCTCATCGACGCGCTCGCGACCGTGGCCGACCCGGAGGCGCGCGAGCAGGCCGAGGCGTTCACCGAGCGCATCACGCGGGCCGCCCGCCGCGAGCTGACCCTGATCGACGACCTGCTCGCGCTGACCTCGATCGAGGCGTCGGAGGAGCAGGTCGGGACCGGGCTGTGCGACCTCGGCCTGGTCGCCCAGGGTGCCGTCGCGCACGTGCGCGACCGCGCCGGCGGCCGTGGGCTGACGATCGACGTCGTCGGGACCGGCACGCCCGTGCTCGTCTCCGTCCAGGAGAGCTGGCTGGTGCGGGCCATCGGTTGCCTGCTGGACAACGCCGTGAAGTTCACCCCGCCCGGCGGAACGGTGACCGTCGTCGTCGGCGCCGGTGACGCGGCCACGCTGGAGGTCTGCGACACGGGGCCGGGCGTGCCCTCGGGGGAGCAGGAGCTGATCTTCGGCCGCCTCCGCCGTGGGGAGGACGCCGTGCGGGCCGAGACGCAGGGCGCCGGCCTGGGCCTCACCATCGCCCGCTCGATCGTCGAGGCGGCCGGCGGCACGCTGGTCGCCGTACCCGGTGACGGCGGCCGGTTCCGCATGTCGCTCCCGCTCGCGGGGCCGCGTTGACGGCGGGCGAGGGCGCGAGCCTCGGGGAGGCCCTGCGCGCGCGGGTCGGCGACGCGATCTACCAGCTCTTCGACGAGGCCGACGAGGCGCGGCTGCTGATGGGCACCGACCGCGGGATCGTCCTGGTCAACCAGGCCTGCGAGCGGATGTTCGGCTACGCCCGCGACCGGCTGGTCGGCCAGCGGGCGCGGATGCTCACGCCGGAACGCCTGTTCGAGGACTACGACCGCGTCTACGTCCGGCTGGTCGAGGAGGGCGCCAAGCGCACGGTCAACGTCAACCTGTGGGCGGTCCGGGAGGACGGCGACGAGTTCCCGGTCCGCGTGGTCTGCCGGCTGCTGCGGCCGTTCGACGACCACCCGCCGCTGCTCTCGCTGGTGATCGCCGACCGGTCCGACCCGGACGACGATCCGCTGGGCTTCTTCCTCGACACGGTGCACAGCGGCAACGTGATCGTCGACGGCTCGGGCCGGATCGTGATGGCGAACGCCCGGGCGCAGGAGCTGTTCGCCTACGAGAAGGACGAGCTGGTCGGCCGGCCGGTCGAGCTGCTCGTGCCCTCGGCCCAGCACGCGCGGCACGTCTCGCTGCGCGAGGGGTTCAGCGGCCAGGCCCAGCGGCACGAGATGGCCCAGGGCAACCGCGTGGTGGGCCGGCGCCGCGACGGGTCGACCTTCCCCGTCCACGTCGAGCTGTCCACGATCGGGACCGACCACGACACGCTGATCTCGGCCTCCGTCCGCGACATGAGCGCCGTCGAGGAGCTGCAGTCGGAGGCCGAACGCCTCAAGTCGCTGTTCCTGAGGACGGTCTCCCACGAGCTGCGGACCCCGCTGACCTCGATCCTCGGCAGCGCGGAGATGCTCGCCGACGAGGTGGCGGCGGTCGACGACCCCGACCTGCGGGACCGCCTGTCGTGGCTCACCGGGATGATCCTGCGCGGGGCGCAGCGCCAGCACGACCTGGTCGAGGACCTGCTGACGCTCACCAGCGTGGACCGCGGCGAGGCGGACCGCGGTGATTGCGTCACCGACCTGACGGTGGTGATCGAGAACGTCGTCCACGAGTACCGGGCGGCCGCCGTCGCCGTCGGCGTGGACCTGCTGGCCGAGACCTCGGACGTGCCGATCCTCGTGCGCGCCGACGAGCACTGGCTCACGCGGGCGATCGACCCCCTGGTCGCGAACGCCGTGAAGTTCACCCCCCGAGGCGGCCGCGCGGTGATCACCGCCGGGTGGACGCCTGGCGAGGTCTGGCTGGAGGTGGCCGACACCGGCCCGGGCATTCCCGAGGAGGAGTGGGAGCAGGTCTTCGACCGGCTGCACCGGGGCGCGGCCGCGGTCGAGGCCGAGGTGCCGGGCGCCGGCCTGGGCCTGGCGATCGCACGGTCGGTGGTCCACGCGAGCGGCGGCACGCTGGCCGTCGTACCGTCGCGCGAGGGCGCCCGGCTGCGGATGACGCTGCCCGGCATGGACGCTGAGATGATGAGGTAAGGCTCTCCTAACTCCTGTGCTACCGTTCCGGCCGTGGGCAAGAAGAAGGACTCCAAGTCGACGGTGGCGAAGCTGCCGAAGATCGAGTGCTGCGAGTCCAAGACCAAGTGCGGTCGCTGCCCGCTGCGGATGCTGAAGGAGGGCACGCTGCCCTCGGGGTATACGGTCAAGAAGCGCAAGCTGGTTCGGGTGGACGGCAAGAAGGTCACCAAGAAGAAGCTCGCCAAGGCTGCCTGATCCGCCTGCCCCCTGATCACTGCTGACCCCGAGGAGCACCCCGTGGCCGCCCCCCGCTTCGCCGAGCAGCTCAACGTCCAGATCGGCAACGAGCTCTCCGCGCACAACCAGTACCTCGCGTGCGCGATCCACTACGACGCGCTGACGATGCCGCAGATGGCGGCGTTCTTCTACGCCCAGGCGCTCGAGGAGCGCGCGCACGCCATGATGATGGTGCAGTACCTCCTCGACACCGACGCGGAGGTGGCGATCCCCTCCGTCGAGGCGCCGGTCAACCAGTTCGCGGACGTCGTGGCGCCGGTCGAGCTCGCGCTCGAGCAGGAGAAGCGGGTCACCGAGCAGGTCAACGGGCTGCTGCGCATCGCGCGCGAGGAGTTCGACTTCGCCTCCGAGCAGTTCATGCAGTGGTTCATCAAGGAGCAGGTCGAGGAGGTCGCCACGATGAGCGACCTGCTCGCGGTGGTGAAGCGCAACGTCGACGACGTCGAGGACATCGAGGAGTACGTCGCCCGCGAGCAGAAGGGCGAGGGCGCCGACCCGACCGCCCCGCGCGAAGCCGGGGCGTAACACCCGAGACCGCCGACTCTGCGACACACTGCACCCATGTCGCAGCGCGTGATCGTCGTCGGAGCGGGCGTGGTCGGCCTGACGTGTGCGGTCCGGCTGCTCGAGGCCGGGCACCGTGTCGACGTGGTCGCCCGCGACCTCCCGCGCGAGACGACCTCCGCGGTGGCGGCAGCGCTCTGGTACCCGTACCGCGCGCTCCCGCGCGAGCGGGTGGTCAGCTGGTCGCGGACGTCGTACGCCGTCTTCGACGCGCTCGCGGACACCGATCCCGAGTGCGGCGTCCGCATGATGCGGGGCACGGAGGTGCTGCGCGGTCCGCAGACCGACCCGTGGTGGAACGCCGCGCTGCCCGAGCTGGAGGCGACGCGGGACGTGCCGGACGGCTGGAGCAGCGGCTGGAGCTTCACCACGCCGGTCGCCGACATGCACGTCTACCTGGACTGGCTCGCCGGGCGGGTCACCGAGCTCGGCGGCACCATCACCCGCCTCAACCTCGGCGCGCTCCCGGGCGGCCTGGTGGTCAACTGCTCGGGCCTCGGCGCGCGGCTGCTCGGCGCGGACCGGACGGTGGTGCCGGTGCGGGGGCAGGTCGTGTACGTCGAGCAGTTCGGGCTGGACCGGTGGTGGCTGGACAACAGCGGACCGACGTACGTCGTGCCGCGCGCGCACGACATCGTCGTCGGTGGCACCGACGTCGAGGGGGAGTGGTCGCGCACCCCGCTGCCCGAGGTCGCCGAGGACATCCTCACGCGCGCGGCGCGGCTGGTGCCGGAGCTGCGCGGGGCGCGGGTGCTCCGTCACAAGGTCGGACTGCGGCCGGTGCGTCCGGCGGTGCGCCTGGAGCGGGTCGGCGACGTCGTCCACTGCTACGGGCACGGCGGGGCGGGCGTGACGATGAGCTGGGGCGTCGCCGACGAGGTCGTCACACTGCTGGACCGGTAGTCGTGGCGCCCCGGGCAGCGGTTCGACTGCGGCTAGGGTCGGGCGCGTGGACGAGCACACCGGGGCGCTGCTGCGCAGCGTCCTCGACGCCGCGCCCGACGCGGTGGTGATCGCCGACCCCCAGGGTCGCATCGTGCTCGCCAACGCGCAGTGCCTCGACGTCTTCGGCAAGTCGGCCGACGAGCTGATCGGCCAGACGATCGAGGTGCTCGTGCCGGCCCGGTTCCGAGACCGGCACCCCGCGCAGCGCGACGGCTTCGCCGCGCACCTGCGCCCGCGGGGACTGCTCCGGCTCGCCGCGGTGCGCGCGGACGGCACCGAGTTCGCCGCGGAGATCTCGCTGTCGCCGGTCACGATCGAGGAGGAGCAGTACGTCTCCGCCACGGTGCGCGACCTGACCGAGCGGATCCTCGCGGAGGAGCGGTTCCGGAGCCTGCTCGAGGCCGCTCCGGACCCCACGGTGATCATCGACCGCTCCGCGGCGATCGTGCTGGCGAACAACCGGGTCCGCGACGTGCTCGGCTACGAGCCCGGTGACCTCGTCGGGCAGCCGGTCCCGGCGATCGTGGCGCAGCCGGGCGAGGAGGAGCTGCTGCAGCGGATCGAGACCTATCTGGTCGCGCCCGAGGCGGTGCCGATGGGCTACTCCCAGGAGTTCCGGGCGCGGCACCGCGACGGGCACGACTTCCCGATCGAGATCTCGCTGTCCCCGGTCGAGACCGCCGACGGCCTGATGGTCTCGATCGCGATCCGCGACATGTCCGAGCGCATCGCGCTGGAGGCCGAGGCACAGCGGGTCCGCGACGAGCTGATCGCGACGGTGTCGCACGAGCTGCGCACCCCGCTGACGTCGATCATCGGGTACGCCGAGCTGATGCGGGACCTCGACGAGACCGACCTGAGCCGTCGCGCCCGCACGCAGCTCGCGATCATCGAGCGCAACGCCGCCCGCGAGCTGCAGCTGGTCGACGACCTGCTGACCATGGCGTTCATCGAGGGCAACCGGCTGCGGATCCTGCGCTCGCCGGTCGACCTCGGCGAGGTCGCCGGCCGGGTCGTGGGCGACCACGCGCTGGCCGCCCGCGAGCGCGGCCTGCACCTGAACCTCGAGCGGACCACGGTCCCGCTGGTGCTCGGCGACTTCTACCGGCTGGTGCAGGTGCTGGAGAACCTCGTCACGAACGCCGTGAAGTTCACCGACCCCGGCGGCCGGGTCGACGTGCGGATCAGCGAGGAGGGCTCCATGGGCGTCCTCGAGGTCCGCGACACCGGCGTCGGCGTGCCGGCGGAGGAGCGGGCCCGGTTGTTCGAGCGGCTCTACCGCGGCCCCGCGGCGGTCGCCGCGCACACCCGGGGGGCCGGCCTCGGCCTGTCGATCGTCGAGGCGATCGTCCAGGCGCACGGCGGCTGGGTCGTCCTCGACAGCGAGGTCGGCGTCGGCACCGTGGTCCGCGTGGCCGTGCCGTTCGCCGACGTTTAGATGTACCCGGCCATCAGGTTGGTAGCCGGCTGATCGGCGGGAGCCCGTCGAGTGCGCTGTGGCG
>NZ_JAKWJR010000005.1 GCF_022761125.1 Nocardioides sp. SR21
CTACGAACGCGAGCGACCCGGCGAGCTGGCCCACATGGACGTCAAGAAGCTCGCCCGGATCCCCGACGGCGGCGGCTGGCGTGCCCTGGGCCGCGGCGACGGGTCGATCCAGCGCGACCGGTCCACCCGGGTCGGCTTCGACTACGTCCACTCGCTGGTCGACGACCACTCCCGCTACGCCTACTCCGAAAGTCTGCCCGACGAGAAGGGCCCCACCTGTGCAGGATTTCTCGAACGCGCCATCGCCGACTTCGCCGCGGCCGGCATCGCTCAGATCGAGCGCCTGATGACCGACAACGCCTGGGCCTACCGATACTCGCTGCGCGAGACATGTGCGGTCCACGGCATTCGGCAGGTGTTCATCAGGCCGCACTGCCCCTGGCAAAACGGGAAGGTCGAGCGACTCAACCGAACCCTGCTCACCGAATGGGCCTACCGGCAGGTCTTCACCGACAACGCCGAGCGCGCCGCTGCACTTGCGCCCTGGCTCGAGTACTACAACACTCAACGCCGCCACAGCGCACTCGGAGGGCTCCCACCCATCAGCCGACTGCGACCAACCTGATGGCTGGGTACAGCTAGTCGGTCGTCCAGACCATGGTCTGCTGGTGCATCCGCTTCCCGTCGTGGCGTGAGCCGGGGACGACGGGGTTGTCGCCGTGCTTCTCGAAGCCCATCCGCGCGAAGAACTTCACCGCCCGGGTGTTCTCGGCCGACGTCTGCAGGTAGCACCCGGGCGACCCGACCTCGCGGAGCCGGTCGAACCACAGGTTCATGACACCGTCGGCCGCGCCGGTGCCGCGCGCGACCGGCAGCAGGTCGATGTGCAGGTGCGAGGGCCAGCGCGGGTCGGAGAGCTCCCCCGCCGTCGGCTCCCGGCGCACCTTGAGCACCAGCGCGTCCCAGGCCGCCCGGACGAAGAACCGCCGCGACTCACGCCGCCGGAACAGCCGGTACTTCTTGATCACCGCCGTCAGCCGCTCCTCCTCGCTGGGGAACCGGCTGTCGTCGACGCACCCGACCAGGTAGCCCGCGAGCTGTCCGTCGACCACCGCGACGAACGCCGACTCCGGCTCGAGGTCGAGGTACGGCGTCAGGTACACCTCGTTGAGCGACTCCGTGTGGCCCCACACCTCGGACCCGGGCGCGCCCTCGCCCGCGCCGTCGAACAGCGCGACCAGGCCGGCGCGGTCGGCGGCGGCGTACGGGCGGACCTCCACGTGTGTCATGGGCCAAGACTGTCAGGCCGCGACCACGCGCCGCCGCTCGACCGGGAAGGTCCAGCTGACGCTGGCACCGTCGAGCGTCCGGTCGGCGCCCGGCGCCTGCCGGGCCACCATCCGGGGTACGGCGCGGTTGCCGGCACCGGTGTAGACCTCGACCTGCTCGATGCCGCGGGCGGCCAGGTCGGCGAGCAGCGCCGTGGCCAGCTCGGAGCCGAACCCCTGCCGCTGGTGACCGTCCGCGACCAGGATGCCGAGCTCGGCGGCCCGCCCGGCCCGCGCCCACATCCCGTGCGCGACCAGCTCGCCGCCCACGAACCCGAGCAGCGCGACGCCCCGGGTCGCCTCGGGCAGCAGGCCGTCGACCACCGGGCGCGACGGGTGCGCGCCGATCGCGGTCTGGAAGCGCTGGTACGCCGACTCCGCGGACAGCCCGGAGAGCAGGGCGACCAGCGCCGGGCGGTCGCGCCGGGTCGCGGCCCGGATCCGCAGCGCGCTCATGTGTCCAGGAACCCGACGGTCGCCGCGACCACGTCGGGGTCGCGCAGGATCCGGTTGTGGCCGAGCCCGGTGGTCTCCAGCAGGGTCGCGTCGGCGCCGTACGCGCCGAGGATCGGGTCCGACTGGCCCCGGTCGACGACCCGGTCGCCGGCGTCGTGGATGACCAGCAGCTCGCGCCCGGGCGCGCGGCCGACCGAGAAGCGCTCCCAGATGCTCGGGTCGCCGGCGAACCAGGTGCGCTCGATGGCCCGGCGCAGCTCGCGGTTGACCGTGGGAGAGGCGCCGAGCGTGGCGCAGAACGTGTCGACGAGGAACCCGAAGTCGCCCATCCCGCTGATGGCCACCACTCGGTCGGCGGCGAGACCCTCGCGCACGGCGTACAGCGACACCGGGACGCCGAACGAGTGCGCGACGACGCCCTCGAACGGTCCGTGCCGCCGGGCGATCTCCTCGATCACCGCCTGGTGGTCGAGGATCGTGCCGACCGCCCCGGGCGACGCGCCGTGCCCCCACGCGTCGTACGCGACCGGGCTCAGGCCGGCGTCGAGCAGCGCGGTCACGACGGCGGCGAACCGCGACGCCCGGGCGCCCCAGCCGTGCACCAGCAGCACGGGGCGGCGGCCGTCGCCCCAGGCGTAGGTGACGACCGGACCGATGCGGTCCCGGCGGGCCGCGTCGTGGACCTCGCGCTCGTCGTCGCGGACCGGGACCGGCTTGCCGGGTCGGCGCCACAGCTCGAGCGCGAGCCGGCCCCCCAGGCCGGGTGCGACCCGGGCGGTGGCGTTCAGGGTGGTGCCGATCGCGGCCGGCACGCCGTGGGCTCGCTGCGGCGGGTTCAGGGTCTGCGTCATGGGTCCCTCCCCGGGATGAAAAAACAATACGAACGATCGTACTATTTGTTTGTCCCTCCCCACCAGACCTCCGACATAGGCTGTGACCCATGGACCAGCAGGTGACCGACGGCCGCCTCCGCCGCGGTGACCAGACCCGCCGTGTGGTCCTCGGTCGCGCCGTCGACGTGGCGTCGGTCGACGGGCTGGACGGGCTCTCGATCGGCCGGCTGGCCGGCGAGCTCGACATCAGCAAGAGCGGTCTGATCGCCCACTTCGGGACCAAGGAGGAGCTCCAGCTCGCCACGATCCGGGCCGCCCGCGCGATCTTCGTGACCACGGTGATCCAGCCGGCGCTGGCGCACCCGCCGGGCAACGAACGGCTGCGCACGCTGCTCGAGGGGTGGCTGGCCTACTCCAGCGACCGCCGGTTCCCCGGCGGCTGCTTCTTCGCACGGGCGTCGCACGAGTACGCCGCCCGACCCGGTGCCGTGCGCGACGCGCTCGCCCAGGTGGACGAGGAGTGGGTGCGGCTGATCGCCGAGACCGTCGCGCAGGCCCAGGAGGCCGGTGAGATCGAGCCGTCGGTCGACCCTGCCCAGCTCGCGTTCGACCTCACGGCGTTCCTCGACGCGGCGAACCTGCGCTCGCTGCTCGGCGACGACAGCGTGTACGAGCGGGCCTACCGGTCCATGCGCGACCGCCTGGAGTCGGTGGCGCTGTCGTGATCCGCACGCTCGTCCTCGCCACGGCGCTCGTCGCCGGATCCCTCGCCGGCCCGGCTCACGCCGGCGACCGCGGCGGCCGTGGTGAGGTGGACGGTCCGGCGTACCAGATGCCGCTCGTGGGCGAGTGCCACCAGGTCACGTACGCCGCCCTCGCGTACCAGAGCGAGCCGAGCCCGGCCGTCGACTGCGCGACGAAGCACACCGCCCTGGTGGTCGCGTCGGTCCAGCTGCCGGCCGGCACCGACTGGAGCGAGGGCAGCGCCGACCTCGCCGCGGCGCAGACGGCGTACTGCGTGCCGGCGTTCAAGCGCGCGGTGGGCCGGTCGTGGCGGGTGATCGCACGGTCGGCGTACCTGTGGTCGTACTGGATCCCGACCGAGGAGCAGCGCGCCCACGGCGCGAGCTGGCTGCGGTGCGACGTCAACCGGCGCACCTACCGCGAGCTCCTCCCGGTCGGGGCGACCCCGCTGCTGAAGCGCGACACCCTGCCGCGCAACGTCCAGCGCTGCCTCCAGGTCCGCGCCGCAGGGTTCGACGAGAGCAGCTGCTCCGGCCGGCACACCCACCGCGTGGCGAAGGTGCTCCCGGTGCCGGGCAGCGGCTACCGCACCACGTCCGGCTTCCTGAGCTACGCCACGGCGCACTGCCCCGGGGCGCGGAAGTCCCGCACGTGGTACGCCACCTGGCGCAGCCCGGTCGGCTGGAACGCCGGGGACCACACGCTGGTCTGCTACCTACCGGCGCGTTAGCTCCGGCTCGTCGACCAGCGGGACCGCGTGCTCGATCGCGTCCTCGGCTGCCCGGCTCGCCTTGGTCGGGATCAGCACCGCGATCAGGGACGCGAGCGCGGCGACCGCGGCACCGATCAGCAGGCCGGTGACGAAGCCGGACTCGCTCGGGATCTCGACGCCCCCGAAGCTCGTGGTCATCTGGGCGAGCACGACGCCGATGACGGCGGCCGAGATCGTGGTGCCGATCGAGCGCATCAGCGTGTTCACGCTCGTCGCCGACCCGGTCTCGGAGATCGGGACCGAGCCCATGATCAGCGCCGGCATGGCGCCGTACGCGAAGCCGACGCCGGAGTTCGCGACGCAGACCGCGACCATCAGGCCCCACGTCGAGCCCATCAGCACGATCGCAGCGAGGTAGCCGATCGAGATCACGGCCGCGCCGAGGGCGAGGGTGACCTTCGGGCCACGGGCATGGGAGAGCCGGGCGCCGAGCGGCGACACGAACATCATCATGAAGCCGCCGGGCGCCATCCACAGGCCCATCTGCAGCATGTCCTGGCCGAGGCCGTAGCCGGTCTCGGTCGGCAGCATCATCAGCTGCGGGACGATCAGGCCGAGGGCGTACATCGAGATGCCGATGACCAGCGACGAGGCGTTGGTGAGCAGCACGACCGGGCGGGCGGTGACCCGCAGGTCGACCAGCGGGTCGCTCGTGCGCAGCTCGAACCAGCCCCACGCGAGCAGCACGACGACCGCGCCGACGAGGAGGCCGACGGTGGTGGTGCTGTCCCAGCCCCAGTCGGCGCCCTTCGAGATGCCGAGGAGCAGGAACAGCAGGCCGAGGCCGAGGCCGACGGCGCCGATCGGGTCGAAGCGCGAGGTCGAGGTGACCGGCGCGGCCGGGACCAGGAACCAGATCAGCGCGAGCACGCCGATGGCCATCACGGCGGAGGCCCAGAACAGGGCGCGCCAGTCGGAGTACTCCGCGACCGCGGCGGCGGCCGGCATGCCCAGCGCGCCGCCGATGCCCATCGAGGCGCTCATCAGGGCGATCGAGGAGCCGAGCTTCTCGGGCGGCAGCAGGTCGCGCATCGCGGAGATGCCGAGCGGGATGACGCCCATCGCCGCGCCCTGGAGCGCGCGACCGGCGATCATCAGCGTCACCGACGGCGCCAGCGCGCAGACGATGGAGCCGGCCACCATGAAGAGCGCGCAGATCAGCATGATCTTGCGCTTGCCGTACAGGTCGCCCAGGCGGCCGCTGATCGGCGTCGCGATCGCGGCGGCGAGCAGGGTGACGGTGATGATCCAGGACGCGTTGGAGGCGCTGGTGTCCAGGAGCCGCGGGAGGTCCCCGATCAGCGGGATGACCAGGGTCTGCATGACCGCGGCGGTGATGCCCGCGAAGGCGAGGACCACGACGATCGCGTTGGGACGGACCGGGGCGGCGGGGCTCGCGGGGCGGGACAGGACCTGGGACACGTTTGTGTACGATACATATGATGTGCATGATGCACAATCTGGGCTCCGCGTGATCCACGTCGCACGGGCCCTAGGCTGACGCGCGACACAGGAGGGTGCATGCGGGACCGCTACGACGAGCTCGAGCGCGAGACGACGCTGCTCGGCCGCTACCTCATGCCCCACCGCCGCTTCTCCGGCTCCGAGGAGCGCCTGGAGCGCAGCGCCTACACGCTGCTCACCCGGATCAACGCCCAGGGGCCGATGTCGATCGGCGAGCTCAGCGACGCCCTCGGCCTCGACGTCTCCACGCTCAACCGGCAGACCGCCGCGATGACCAAGGCCGGGTACGTCGAGCGCGTGCCCGATCCGGAGGGTGGCCTGGCCCGCAAGTTCCGGCTCACGGAGGTCGGCGCCGACCGCCTCGAGTCCGACCGGCACGCGAACATGGCCGGCCTGCGCCGGGTGCTCGTCGACTGGACCGACGGCGACGTCGACACCTTCGCGGCGCTGCTGCGCCGCTTCAACACCGACATCGAGCGCCTCGACGGGCGGCCCTGGCCCCGGGACTGACTCCCCGGCCCCAGCCTCAAGTCGGCTCCCAGTCGGCTTCAAGGGGCTCCGACGAGTCTGTCGTCATCACCCGACAGACCCGAACTGGAGCACCGATCGTGACCCGCACCCTCCGCCGCCCCGGCACCCTGCTGCTGGGCGTCCTCCTGGTGGCCGCCACCCCCGGCCTCACCCCCGCCGACGCGCGACCCGCCAAGCCGAAGTGCGACGTCTTCGTCGCCACCATCGTCGGCACCGACCGCCCGGACGACATCGTCGGCACCGCGGGTGACGACGTGATCGTCGGCCGCGGCGGCGCGGACGAGATCGACGGGGGCGGCGGCAACGACGTGATCTGCGGCGACGCCGGCAACGACACGCTGCGCTCCAGCGCCGACGGCACCAGCACGCTGTGGGGAGGCACCGGGGTCGACACCCTGTTCGCCCACGGCGACGGTGACGCGCTGCTCGGCGACGACGGCAACGACGACCTGTTCGCGGACGGCCGGTTCACGCTGCTCACCGGCGGGCCCGGCAACGACTTCCTCAGTGGCAGCGACCACCCCGACCACATGGACGGCGGTCCGGGCGACGACGAGCTCGACGCGCGCGGCGGTGACGACGTCGACGTACGCGGTGGCGAGGGCAAGGACCTGCTCCGCGGCGGCGAGGGCGCCGACATCCTCAAGGGCGACGCCGGCAACGACACCGTCCGTTCCGGCGGCGGCGAGGGCGGCCACCTGTACGGCGGTCCCGGCAACGACGTCATCGTCGGCGAGGGCGACATCGAGGCGCTCCTCGGCGGTGCCGGCAACGACTCGCTGAGCACCATCGGCGAGACCGCGCTGCTCGACGGCGGTGCCGGCAAGGACGAGATCACCGGCGGCGACCACGCCGACACGATCGACGCCGGCCGCGGCGACGACGTGGTGCGGGCCGGCGGCGGTGACGACGAGGCCGTCGAGGGCGGCACCGGCAACGACCGGATCGACGGCGGCGGCGGTCGGGACGTCCTCCACGGCGATGCCGGCAACGACGTGCTGCGCTCCGGCCCCGGCGGCGGCGACCACCTCTGGGGTGGCACCGGCAACGACAGCCTCGCCGCCGAGGCCGACATCGTGGCGCTGCTCGGCGAGGCCGGCAACGACAAGCTGACCACGAAGGCGGACACCACCCTGCTCGACGGCGGGGACGGCGACGACAAGATCACCGGCGGCCCGTACGCCGACACGGCCGAGGGCGGCGCCGGCAACGACAAGATCACCGGCGGCGCCGGCAACGACGACCTCAGCGGTGGCACGGGCATCGACTCCTGCTCCGGTGGCGACGGCACCGACGTCTGCGACGGCGGTACGCCGGGCCCGCAGCTGCCGACGCCGGACGACCCGGACACCTGCGCCGCCGACGTCGAGACCAAGATCTCCTGCCGCGGCGACGGGCTGCCCCAGCGCTGGACGGTGACCTTCCGCGGCGTCACGTCGTACCTGCCCGCCCCCGGCGAGCACGAGGAGATCACCACCTGGTCGTTCACGACCGTGCTGTCGGCCCGGCACGAGTACAACGGCGAGGTGCAGTTCCGGGCTGACCCCGGAGCCACCGGGACCTACTCGGTCGAGGGGTTCAACGACGACTGCACCATCACCGGCTCCGGCACCCTCGACGACGGCGACCTCAGCGTCGGCCTCTGGATCACCCCGGCCGCCGGCACCTACGAGTGGGACTGGGCGGGCCCGTACTCCGCGGACGACAGCACCTGGACCTGTCCCGACGAGGTCATCGAGGGCCGCAGCACCCCGGTCGACGCCAAGGAGATGGTCGGCGGACTGGAGTTCGAGTTCGACGACACGGGTGCGGTCACCGGCCACCGCGTCGTCGAGGGCATGAACGACCAGGTGCACGACTACTCCTGGACGCTGACGCCGCTGGGTCAGCGGGCGTAGCCCTCGGCCGCCACCAGCCAGGCGACCTTCTCGACGGCGAGGATCGCGCCGTTGAGGAGGTCGACGCTGGCCGGGTCCAGCCGCTCGACCTCCTCGCGTGCCGCCTGCACGGCGGCGACCGCCCGGCGGATGCCGCGGACGACGTGCGCAGCGGCCACGTCGACCGGGACCTCTCCGCTGGGCGCGGGAGCCAGGGTCGTGCCGGCGGCGACGTCCGCGGTCCGCCCGTTCGGGACGCCGCCCAGCGCCCGCATCCGCTCCGCGAGCTCGTCGGCGCGGGCGGCAGCCTCGCCGGCGACCGCGTCGAGCGTCGCGTGGAGCGAGGCGAACCCGGGTCCGACCACGCACCAGTGCAGCTGCTTGGCCTGCGCCTGGAGCTCGAGCAGGTCGGTGAGCACCGGCTGCAGGCAGGCGGCGGCGCGGCGGAGGTCGGACGGCGTGTCGAGGAGGGTCATGACGCCGATCCTGGCGAGCGAGCCGGAGCTCGGCATCACGCGCCGCACGTAGTCCGCGCGGTCTCCGGACCGGCGCCGCCTACGTGGGGAATATACCCCCTAGGGGTATCGTTCCTGTCACAGGACACGATCGAGGGGCGGAGCCAGCGATGAGCGAGGCGAACCAGCACGTGCACCACGCCGGTCACGACCACACCGGCCACGGCAACGTGAACACCATGGCGATCAGCGCCACCCTGCACTGCCTCACCGGCTGCGCGATCGGCGAGATCGCCGGCCTGATGATCGGCACCGCGCTGGGGCTGAGCACCGCGTGGACCGTCGTGCTGGCGGTCGGCCTGGCGTTCGCCTTCGGCTACACCCTGTCCACGCTGCCGCTGCTGAAGGCCGGGCTGGGCGTCGGCACCGCCCTGAGCGTCGTGCTGGCCGCCGACACCCTCTCCATCGCCACGATGGAGGTCGTCGACAACGCCGTCATGGCCGTCATCCCCGGCGCGATGGACGCGGGGCTGGTCAACCCCGTCTTCTGGCTCGCGATGATGCTGGCGCTCACCGTGGCGTTCTTCGCCGCTTGGCCGGTCAACCGGTACCTCCTGGCGCGCGGCAAGGGTCACGCCCTCACCCACCGCTTCCACGGCGACGCGGCCGAGGCCGTGGGCGCCCGCAGATTCATCCCGTCGTTCGGGACCGGCGCGCTGGTCGCTGTCATCGTCGCCTTCATGCTGGGCGGCCTGGTCGTCTCGATCGCCGACTCGGTCGGCGACTCGGTCGGCGGCGAGGAGACCGGCGGCAGCGGCGGCCAGCACGCTGCCGGTCATGGGTGAGTCCGGAGTTCGCTGACGCTCGATGCGCAGGACTCTGCACCTGGTGCTGCCCGCACCTGCAGGGATCGGTACCTGACGGGTACCTGCTCGCCAGGGCCGAGCGTGGCATCACCTGGTGAGCCACGTCGAGGACTACCCGACCGACACCGTGGCGGGGCTCGAGGTCAACACGCTGGCCGACGGTCTCTTCCACGTGGCGACCTGGATCTTCCTGCTGGCCGGCTCGATCACCGCCATCACGGCATGGCGCCAAGGGCGCCTCGCCCCGAGCTGGTCGTTCCACGTCGGGCTGGTCCTGGTCGGCTGGGGTGTCTTCAACCTGGTCGAGGGGATCGTCGACCACCACCTCCTGGGCATCCATCACGTCCGCGACGACGCCGGGTCACCCTCCTCGTGGGACGTGGCGTTCCTGGTCTTCGGCGCCCTGCTGGTCGTCGGCGGATGGCTGCTGCACCAATGCGGCCTCGCGGCCATGGAGCGACAGCGGGCGGAGTCGTCGGCACCCGCGAGCGTCGACCCTCGCCCGCACTGATCCGCCGGTCAGTGCGCCATGTCGACGAAGCGCGAGTAGTGGCCCTGGAAGGCCACGGTGATGTCGCGGGTCGGGCCGTTGCGGTGCTTGGCGACGATCAGGTCGGCCTCGCCGGGGCGGGTCGACTCCTTCTCGTAGACGTCGTCGCGGTGCAGGAGGACGACCATGTCGGCGTCCTGCTCGATCGAGCCGGACTCACGCAGGTCGCTGACCATCGGCCGCTTGTCGGCGCGCTGCTCGGGACCACGGTTGAGCTGCGAGAGCGCGATGACCGGGACCTCGAGCTCCTTGGCGAGCAGCTTGATCTGGCGGGAGAACTCCGAGACCTCGAGCTGGCGGGACTCGACCTTCTTGCCCGACGTCATCAGCTGGAGGTAGTCGATGACGACCAGGCGCAGGTCGTGGCGCTGCTTGAGCCGGCGGGCCTTGGCCCGGATCTCCATCATCGTCATGTTCGGGGAGTCGTCGATGAACATCGGCGCCGACGAGACCTCCCCCATCTTGCGGGCGAGCTTGGCCCAGTCGTCGTCGTTCATGTTGCCGTTGCGGATGTGGTTGAGCGGCACCTTCGCCTCGGCCGAGAGCAGGCGCATGGTGATCTCGGAGCGCGTCATCTCGAGGCTGAAGAAGACGCTGGTGAGGTTGTTGTGGATCGAGGCGGCCCGGCAGAAGTCGAGCGCGAGCGTGGACTTGCCCATCGCGGGACGCGCGGCGACGATGATCATCTGCCCGCCGTGGAAGCCGTTGGTCAGGTCGTCGAAGTCCGCGAACCCGGTCGGCACGCCGTAGATCCCGGCCTCTCGGTTGGAGATCGCCTCGATCTCGTCGAGGACGCCGTCCATGATGTCGCTCAGCGGGGCGTAGTCCTCCGCCGCGCGCTTGTCGGTGACCTTGTAGACCTCGGCCTGGGCCTCGTCGACGATGTTGTCGACCTGGCCCTCGCCGGCGTAGCCGATCTGGACGATCTTGGTGCCGGCGTTGACCAGCCGGCGCAGGATCGCCTTCTCCCGCACGATCTCGGCGTAGTAGGCGGCGTTCGCCGCGATCGGCACGTTGGCCGAGAGCGTGTGGAGGTACGACGCGCCGCCGACCCGCTGGAGCTCACCGCGACGCTGGAGCTCGGCGGCGACGGTGACCATGTCGACCGGCTCGCCGCGACCGTAGAGGTCGATGATCGCGTCGAACACCGTCTCGTGCGAGGGCCGGTAGAAGTCCGTCCCGCGGATCGCCTCGGTGACGTCGGCGATCGCGTCCTTCGAGATCAGCATCGCGCCGAGCACGGACTGCTCGGCGGCCATGTCCTGCGGCGGCGTGCGGTCACCCGGCGAGGTCGGCCGCTCGCCGGGCTCGTACGGCGCGGGCCCGTCGCCCCACTCGTCCATCGGCGGCTCGGGGATCCCCCGTGCATCCTGTTCGACGCTCACACTCGCCCTCTCGACCGGCTCGTCTCGATCATCTGTTCGAACACTAGGAGGCGGCGCCGACAACGAGGATCCGTCGTCTGCGCCGCCTCTACGATTCGGCCCAGCGCGGGGTCTCCCCCGTCCATCGCGTGCGACGCTATGCCGCCGGGCTATGTCTTCGGAAGTGCCGTATCCACAGGGCATGTGGATAACTGGTGCGGCCCCGTGGACGACACGCGGCGGCGTGTGTACCCAGATGGGGACAACCTGTGGACAGAACGTGCGCGGCGGTCCGAAACCACGGCCTGACCTGCGTGAACGCGTTTTCACAGCTGTGGGCGGAAAATAGTTCGCACCGAAGCGCGGTTCACCTGGAGGCCATCTCACGGCCACCGGACGCTTTGTCGACATAGCGTCCGATCCGCGGTATCCCCATTGTCATCCACAGGTGTTGAGGACTAGTCAGGTAGGAGTCAGATGAGAGCCCTGTCTCTTACGATGACTAGGCTGCGCCTGTGAAGGACAGCCGGGACCGGGAGATCCTGCGGCTCGCCGTCCCGGCCTTCCTGGCCCTGGTCGCCGAGCCGCTGTACCTGCTCACCGACGCCGCGATCGTCGGCCACCTCGGCACCGCCGAGCTGGCCGCCCTCGGGCTCGCCGCGGTGGTCCTCCAGACGATGGTCGGGCTGTGCGTCTTCCTCGCCTACGGCACCACCGGCAGCGTGGCGCGCCACCTCGGCGCGGGGGACCTGCGGGGCGCGCTCACCCAGGGCATCGACGGGCTCTGGCTGGCGGTGGCCATCGGCAGCGTCGTCACCGTGCTCGGGGTGCTCCTGGCGCACCCGCTCGTCAGCCTGTTCGGGGTCTCGGACCACGTCACCGACCTGGCGGCGACGTACCTGCGGATCGCGTTCCTCGGGACCGGACCGCTGCTGGTGATGCTGGCCGCGACCGGTGTGCTGCGCGGCCTGCAGGACACCCGGACCCCGCTGGTGGTCGCGGTCGCGGGCAACGCGCTCAACATCGTGCTCAACCTGGTGCTGGTCTACCCGGTCGGGCTCGGCCTGGCCGGGTCCGCGCTCGGCTCGGTGCTCGCCCAGGTGGCGAGCGCCGCGGCGTTCGTCGTGGTCGTGGTGCGCGCGGCCCGACGGCACGGCGCCCCCCTCCGCCCCGACCTGCCGGGCATCCGCGCGGCGGGCCGCGCCGGCGTACCGCTCGTCATCCGCACGCTGACCCTGCGCGCCGCGCTCCTCGTCACGACGTACGCCGTGACGCTCGCCGCGGTCGGCGCCCGCGACCAGGAGGTCGACCTCGCGACCCATCAGCTGGCGATGACGATCTGGGGGTTCCTCGCGTTCGTGCTCGACGCGATCGCGATCGCCGCCCAGGCGATCACCGGGCGCGCGCTCGGCGCGGGCGACGTCGCCGGGACCCGTGAGCTCACCGCCCGGATGGTGCGATGGGGCGTGTGGAGCGGGGTGGTCACGGGGCTGCTGCTGGCCCTGGTCAGCCCGGTGCTGGGCCGGCTGTTCACCGGCGACGCCGCCGTGCTCGACCTGCTCACTCCGGTGCTGCTCGTCGCGGCCCTGGGCCAGCCGGTCGCCGGCGTGGTGTTCGTGCTGGACGGCGTGCTGATCGGCGCCGGCGACGGGCGGTACCTCGCGTGGGCCGGGCTGCTCACCCTGGTCGTGTACGCCCCGGTGGTGCTGGCCTTCGCCGCGGCCTCGGCCGGGCTGGTCGCGCTGTGGGCGGTGTTCACCGTGGTGTTCATGGGCGCCCGCCTGGTCGTGCTGCTGCTCCGGGCTCGCGGCGACGCGTGGATGGTCACCGGCGCGACGGTCTGATCTCCACGTCAGTGGAGGTCACCTCGACAACGCGTCAGGGGCCGCCCTCCCGGAGGAGGACGGCCCCTGACGTTGGAACGTTGCCGCTGCGCTGAGCTGAGGTCAGGCCGGGATGACGTTGAGGGCCACCGTGGCGGACACCTCGTCGTGCAGCTTGACCGACACCTCGTGGGAGCCGAGCGACTTGATCGGGTTCTTGACCACGATCGTGCGCTTGTCGACCTGCTCGCCCGATGCCTCGGTCAGCGCGCCGGCGATCTCGCCGGTCGTGACCGCACCGAAGAGCCGGCCGCCGGCACCCGAACGGACCTTGACGCTGACCGCCGAGGCCTCGAGCTTGGCCTTGATCTGGGCGGCGTGGTCGTGGTCGCGGACGGCACGCGAGGAGCGGGCCGCCTTGATCGACTCGACGGTCTTCTCGCCACCCTTGGTCCACCGCAGCGCGAGGCCGCGCGGAACCAGGTAGTTGCGGCCGTAGCCGTCCTTCACCTCGACGACGTCGCCGGGGGCACCGAGACCGGTGACTTCCTGAGTCAGGATGAGCTTCATGTTCTCGGCTCCTCTCAGCGACCGGTGGAGGTGTAGGGCAGCAGGGCGACCTCGCGAGCGTTCTTGACCGCGATGGCGACGTCCCGCTGGTGCTGGACGCAGTTGCCGGTCACGCGACGCGCGCGGATCTTGCCGCGGTCGGAGATGAACTTGCGGAGCAGGGCGGTGTCCTTGTAGTCGACACCGGTCGCCTTCTCCTTGCAGAACTGGCAAACCTTCTTCTTGGGCTTGCGAATCACTGCCTTGGCCATTGTGGTGCTTCCTTTCTAGAAGCCCGGCCGGAGCCGGAATGGTTGAGGGTGAACGGATGGTGGTGTTGCTGGGATCAGAACCTGGCCTGGTCTCGATACGCGCGTCAGGACTTCGCTTCGCTCAGTCCTGGCGCTCCTCGACCGTCCCGCCTGGCCCGTGCCTCGCTTCGCGAGGCACGGAGCGTTAGAACGGAGGCTCGTCCGAGCCGACGCCCGGGGCACCCCAGGGGTCGTTCGCGGGCGCGGCCTGACCGCCACCCTGCTGAGGAGCCGGAGTCGCCCACGGGTCGTCGCCGCCGGACTGCTGCTGCCGGGGCTGACCGCCCTGGCCGCCGCCCTGGCCGCCGCCCTGGCCGCCGCCGTAGCCGCCGCCACCACCCGAGCGCGAGGCCCGGGTGACCTTGGCGGTGGCGAACGCGAGCGCGGGGCCGACCTCGTCGACCTCGAGCTCCACGACCGTGCGCTTCTCACCCTCGCGGGTCTCGTAGGAGCGCTGCTTCAGGCGGCCCTGCACGATCACGCGCATGCCGCGCTGCAGGGACTCGGCGACGTTCTCCGCGGCCTGGCGCCACACCGAGCAGGAGAGGAACAGCGCGTCGCCGTCCTTCCACTCGTTGGTCTGGCGGTCGAAGGTGCGCGGCGTCGACGCGATCCGGAAGTTCGCCACGGCCGCACCCGACGGGGTGAAGCGCAGCTCCGGGTCGTCGACGAGGTTGCCGACCACCGTGATGACGGTCTCGCCTGCCATGAATGCTCCCTAAGCGTTGGTTCTGATCAGAGTCGTCCGACCACGTCCGCACATCGTTGCCGCTGGCACCGACGGAGGGAAGTGGTCTTCCACAGGTCAATCAGTGAGCGTCGGGACGCATGACCTTCGTGCGGAGGATGGACTCGTTGAGGGTGAGCTGACGGTCGAACTCCTTGACCGTGGCGGGCTCGGCGTTCAGCGTGATGACGGCGTAGATGCCCTCGGCGTTCTTCTTGACCTCGTAGGCCAGCCGGCGGCGTCCCCACACGTCGACGGACTCGACAGAGCCGCCGTCCTTACGGATCACGTTGAGGTACTTGTCGAGCGAACCTTCGACGGTCCGCTCCTCGATGCTCGGGTCAAGAATGACCATCACTTCGTAGGCACGCATGTCGTTCTCCACCTCCTGTGGGCTAGGCGGCCACGGACTCTCCGTGGCAGGAGGAAAATGCGTCTGCTCTCGCGCCACCCGTCGGAGGGAGGACGCAGAGAACGCCCAAGGCTAGCAGCGGGCGCGCCGACCCATGAATTCGTCGCCGACGGGGTAGGAGCAGGCCGTGTCCCACCGTACGACGCTCCCGCCGGTCGCCGGCCGCTACGACCTCCTCGACCAGGTCGGCGCCGGGGCGATGGGCTCGGTCTGGCGGGCCCGCGACCTGCGCACCGGCGAGCTGGTGGCGGCCAAGGTACTGGGCGCCCACGACAGCAGCATGCTGCTGCGGTTCGTGCGCGAGCAGTCGGTCCGGATCGCGCACCCGCACGTGGTCGCGCCGACCGGGTGGGCGGCCGAGGACCACCGCGTGGTGTTCACGATGGACCTGGTCCGCGGCGGCTCCCTCGAGGCGCTGCGCGCCGAGCACGGCCCGCTGCCCCCGTCGTACGTCGCGGTGCTCCTCGACCAGCTGCTCCAGGCGCTGGAGGCCGTCCACGCCGCCGGCATCGTGCACCGGGACGTGAAGCCCGCGAACCTCCTCCTCGAGCCCGGCGGACCGCACCTGCGGCTCGGCGACTTCGGCGTCGCGGTCGTGCTCGACGACGTGCGGCTCACCCGCGGCCCCGGCGTGGTCGGGACCGACCGGTACATGCCGCCGGAGCAGGCGGCCGGCGCGCCGCCGGACCCGCGGCAGGACCTGTACGCCGCCGGCGTCGTCGCGGGCGAGCTCCTCGGCGACCGGACCGGCCCGCTGCGGCCGCTGCTCGACGCGCTGACCGATCCCGACCCGGAGCGCCGGCCGCCGACGGCCGCCGAGGCGCTGGCCCGCCTGCGCCGGATCGACGTCCCCCACGACCGGCTGTGGCCCGAGGTGCCGGACCGGCTCGGCGAACCACCCACGCCGCGCCACCGGTGGGCGAACGCCGTGATCGCGGCGTCGCTGGTCGTGATCGCCGCGTGCGTGGTGGCGAACCTGTTCCTGCTGTTGTGATCCCTCGCTAGCGTGGCCGGGTGGACCTCGCCGACCTCGCCGCCGCCCGCGAACGGGTCGCCGAGCACGTGCCGCCGACGCCCGCCCGCCGCTGGCCGCTGCTCGAGCGCACGACCGGCACCGAGACGTGGGTGAAGCACGAGAACCACAACCCGACCGGCGCCTTCAAGGTCCGCGGCGGCGTGAACCTCTGCGCGCGGACCACCAATACCCCGGGCCTGATCTCCGCGAGCCGCGGCAACCACAGCCAGAGCCTGGCGTTCGCCGGGAGCCGGTACGGCGTCCCCGTGACGATCGTGGTCCCCGAGGGGAACTCGCCCGACAAGAACGCCGCCACCGAGGCGTTCGGCGCGGAGGTGGTCGTCCACGGGCGCGACTTCCAGGAGTCGCTCGAGCACGCCGGCAGGCTCGCCGAGCAGCGTGGGCTGACCGTGGTGCCACCGTTCCACCCGTGGCTGGTGGAGGGCGTGGCGACGTACGCCGCCGAGCTGCACGAGGCCGTCCCCGACCTCGACGTGGTCTACGTGCCGGTCGGGATGGGCTCCGGGATCTGCGCGAACATCGCGGTCCGCGACCTGCTCGGCCGCGACACGGAGATCGTGGGCGTCGTCGCCGAGAACGCGCCGGCGTACGCCCTGTCCTTCGAGGCCGGCGAGGTCGTGCCGACGCCGTCCGCGGACACGTTCGTCGACGGGGTCGCGTGCCGGACGCCCGACCCGGAGGCGGTACGCCGGATCGTGGCCGGCGCGGCGCGCATCGTGCGGGTGTCGGAGGAGGCGGCCGCGGAGGCGATGGCGCTGCTGTACCGCAGCACCCACAACCTGCCCGAGCCGGCCGGGTCGCTCGCGCTCGCCGGACTGCTCGCCGAGAGGGACCGGGTGGCCGGCCGGCGGGTCGCGGTGGTCCAGACCGGCGGGAACGCGGACTTCGACGTGCTCGCGCGCGCGTTCAGCTGAGGATCTCGACGCCTGCGGCGCGCAGCTCCGCGACACCGCGCGGGTCGGCGCCGGAGTCGGTGATGACCGCGGTCGCGGCCGCGAGCGGGATCACCTCGAACGCCGAGGCGGCGCCGATCTTCTCGCCGCTGCCGAGCACGTAGGTCTCGGCCGAGCGCTCGGACCAGGCGCGCTTGATCGCCGCCTCGTCCGCGTCACCCGTGGTCAGGCCGGCGGTCGGGTGGATCCCGGTGACGCCGAGGAAGAAGGCGTCGGCGCTGACGCGGCCGATCGCCTCGTGCGCGACCGCGCCGGCGGCGACCACGGAGTGCTTGAACAGCCGGCCGCCGATGATGATCACCTCGACGGTCGGGTGGGTGGCGAGCTCGACCGCGATCGTCGGGCTGTGCGTGATGACGGTGGCCCGCAGGTCCGGGGGCAGCTGCCGGGCGAGCTCGCGCGCCGTCGTACCCCCGTCGAGGACGACCGTCTGGCCGGGCCGGACCAGCGCGGCCGCCGTCCGCGCCACCTCGGCCTTGGCGCCGGTGCCGATCGAGGTGCGCGTCGCGAAGTCGGCGACCGCCGGGGAGGCGGGCAGCGCCCCGCCGTGCACGCGGTGCAGGAGGCCGTCGGCGGCGAGCTCGCGCAGGTCGCGGCGGATGGTGTCCTCGGAGAGCCCGAGCTCCGCGGCCAGGTCCTTGGCCACCACACGGCCGTCGGCGCGGAGCGTGGTGAGGATCAGGTCCTTGCGTTGGGCGGCGAGCACGGGGCACACCCTATCCTGCACGTTCGTACTTGTTTTTGCACGTTTCTGCACGTTATTGTCGACATCATGACCACGCCCCTGCTGATCCTGATCGCCGGCCCCTACCGCTCCGGGACCGGTGACGACCCCGAGCTGATGGCGGCCAACCTGACCGCGCTCGAGACCGCAGCCTGGCCGGTGTTCCGGGCCGGGCACGTGCCGATGATCGGCGAGTGGGTGGCGCTGCCGGTGCTGAGCAGCGCCGGCGCCGCCGGACCGCTCGACCCGATGGCCGAGCAGGTGATGTACCCGACCGCGCACCGGCTGCTCCAGCACTGCGACGGCGTGCTCCGGCTGCCCGGTGACTCGACGGGCGCCGACCAGGACGTCGCGATCGCGCGGGAGCGTGGCATCCCCGTCTGGCACCGGGTCGAGGACGTGCCGGGGTACGTCGGAGGCGCCGCCTAGGCTTGGTTCCATGAGCATCGCGATCGGCGCCCACGTCGACCAGACCGACCCGATCGCCGAGGCGAAGGCCCGCAACGCACCGCACGTGCAGCTCTTCCTCGGCGACCCGCAGAGCTACAAGGGACCGGTCTTCAGGTACGACGGCGGCGCCGACGCGCTCAAGGCGGACGCCGAGGCCGCGGGCGTCGGGCTGTACGTGCACGCGCCGTACCTCATCAACGTCGCCACCACGAACAACCGCCAGCGGATCCCGAGCCGCAAGCTGCTCCAGCAGCACATGGACGCCGCCGCGTCGATCGGCGCACGGGGCCTGATCGTGCACGGCGGCCACGTGCAGGACGACGACGACCCGGCCAAGGGGTTCGACAACTGGCGCAAGGCGATCGACGCGACCGACATCAAGGTGCCGCTGCTGATCGAGAACACCGCCGGCGGCACCAACGCGATGACGCGCTACCTCGACCGGATCGCCGGCGTGTGGGACGCGATCGCGGCGACCGAGCAGTTCGACCAGGTGGGCTTCTGCCTCGACACCTGCCACGCGCACGCGGGCGGCAACCCGCTCGAGACGATCGTCGACGACGTCCGCAAGATCACCGGCCGGATCGACCTGGTGCACGGCAACGACAGCCGCGACGAGTTCGACACCGGCGCCGACCGGCACGCCAACCTGGGCGCCGGCAGGATCGACCCGGACCTGCTCGCGGCCGTGATCCGTGACGCCGGTGCGCCCGTGGTGCTCGAGACCCCGGGCGGCGCGACCGAGCACACGGCCGACACCGAGTGGCTCCGCTCGCGCCTGGGCTAGGTGTACTGATCGGGCACGAGGACGACGAGGTCGCGGACCTCGTCGCACCCCTGCCGGTCGACCCGGCGCCGCACGAGCCGCAGCGGCCGGTCGTCGGCGTGGTGGTGCCCGAACACGAGGAACACGAACCCGTGGTCGCCCTCCTCCAGCGGCACCAGGTGGCCGGGTCGGTCGATGAGGTGCCAGCGGCTCAGCCCGAGCCCGCGCCGGCGGAACTTCACCGCGAGCCGGGTCCCCGGCGTGACCGTGAGGACGTGACCCGGCTGGGGGTCATGGAGGACCTGGGTGGGGGCTGGCTTCGTCGTGACCGACATTCGTGGCTCTCCTCGTCGCTGGGTGACGTGGAGGAGGAGCGCGTCCCAGATCGCCTGATACGTCAGCCGAAGCAGATCAGTGGCACGGGAGCGGTGTCGGCCGAGACGGCCGGCACGGCCTCCGCCAGTGCGGCGGCGGGCTCGAGCCCGGCGGCCAGCCGCTGGTGCACGGCCACCAGGACGTCGTACGCCGCCTGGTCGTTGACCGCGGCGGGCGACGCGATCACGCAGCGGGCGCCGGCGTGCAGCCAGGCGGTCGTCATGCCGAGCAGCTCCTCGCCCCAGCGCACGTTCGAGCGGCCGACCTCGCAGGCCGAGAGCAGCACCACGTCGGGCGCACGCCGCAGCCTGTCGATGTCGTAGCCGAACCACGGTCCGTCGGCGAGCTGGAGACCCGAGAACAGCGGGTTCTCCGCCGAGTGCCGGCCGTGGGCGGCGACGTGCAGGACGTCGACGCTCTCCGCGAGCTCGCAGACGGCATCGGCGGTCGCGGCCGACTCGGTCAGCACCCGCGCGTCGCTCCACTCCTTCGCAGCAGCGGTGACCTCGTCCTCCGCGCGCGCGACCCGCGGGCCCGCCACGAACCCGGCGGACGCGGACCGCAACGGCGTCGTACGCCGTGCCAGCCACGACGTCGCGCTCTGGGCGACGGTGACCGGGCGACCGGTGAAGCCTGGGAGCAGGGTCCACGGCACACCAGCGAGCACGCCCGACGGCGTGAGCACGACACTCCGCCGGCCGACTGCCTCGAGTACCGGCGCGACCAGGCGCTCGGAGAACGCCTGGAGCCGGTTCGCCAGCTCCTGCCGGACGAACCGCCCCATGGCGTCGGGCATCTCCGCCGCGGCAACGTCCAGGTCCGGAAGCAGGCCGCCCAGCGGGTCCGTGATGGCCGACCGCTTCCCGAGGTCGACCCACGCCGTCTCCTCCGTCGTCACCACCAGCGCGACCACCTGCGCGGCGGTCGCGACGTACGCGACCAACGCGGTGTCCGCGTCCAGGCTCCCCCGCAGCTCGTCCAGCGTCGCCGGCTCGTCCACCTCGCCCGACCCTCGGTGCTGCCACGCCCGCTCGCGGACCCGCTGCCGCAGCTCGGCCTCGCGCTCCGGATCGCGCTGGCCACCCTCCGCGGCCATCTCGCGGAGCTCGGTCAGGTCGGAGACGATCTGCTCGTCCTCGGGCGCCCGCACCGGCTGCACCCGGCTCGCGAGCATCCGGGCGCGCTCGGACCACTCGAACAGGACGTGCGGCCGGCCAGATGCGACCGCGAGGGTCAGACCCCGCGCGGCGAGGCGTACGCCGTGTCCGGCTACCCCCGTCTGCAGATCCAGCGAGCCGAACGAGCTCTGCCACTCGTGGAGGTCGGCCAGTCCGGCGCGCACGTGGTGGAGGGCGTCGGCCCGCCGACCCGAGGCAGCGGCGAGCTCGGCCCGCACGTCGCGATCGGTCAGGCGTACCCCGATCGGGCCGCGCCGTGTCGAGCCGACGAGTCGCAGGGAGGACCTGGCGCCGGCAAGGTCACCGCGACGGGTCAGCACCTGGACCACACCGAGTCGGGCCAACGCCGCGTCCCAACGCAGGCCCTGGTCGTCCAGCTCCTGCGCCAGGTCCGCCCCCCGCCTGGCCAGCGCGGGCCCTCGTCCTCCGGACTCGACCTCCGCGGTCAGCAGGGTCGCCTCGGCGCGCACCTCCCACGCGCGTGCCTCGGTGCGCCGGAACCGACGAAGGGCGAGCCGAGCCGCCTCGCGAGATGCCCGCGGGTCGCGGGCGACCAGGCTTCTCGCCAGCGCCAGCTCGGCTTCGCCACGCCGCTGGTAGAGCCTGCGTCGCCCGTACGCGGTCGCCGCAGCAGCCAGGGCCACGGCGCCCTCCTCGTGGAGCCCCGCAGCGGTGAGCACCTCGGCTCGATCCTGCTCGACCATGGCCGTCATGACCGGGCCCTCGGCCGCGACGGTCGGGTAGGCGGTGGCGAAGTCCCGCAGCGCGGCGACGAGATCACCTGCGAGGAAGTGGGTGTAGCCGAGATTGTGCAGCGCTTTGGCTGCGCCGTACGCGTCATCCGCCTCACGGAAGGCCGCGAAGGAGCGCTCGAAGTCGGCGCCGGCGGCGACGACCTGCCTCCGCTGGAGATGGACGTTCCCACGGTTGAGATAGACGTTGGCGATGCGGCTCGACTCGTCGAGCCGCATCAGCGCCTCGTCGAAGTGCTCCATCGCGGGCGAGGTCTCGCCTCGCAGCATCAGGATCAGGCCCAGCTGCGCATGCAGCCCGCCCCGGCTGGACTCGTCGACGTCGTCGTAGGAGAGGACCTCGTGACACAGGCCCATCGCCTCGGCGTGCTCGCCCATCTCGGACAGCACATAAGCGAGGCTGGCTGCGATGCGAACACCCGTGTCCGAGTGAGCCTCACCCGTGCGGACGGCATCAGCGCGAGCCTGCTCGAGGAGGCGGCGCGCCACCCGGTGCCGTCCACGGTAAGCGGCGTGTGCGCCGCGTTCGTGCAGGACCTGGAGGGAGCTCACGCCCTCATGATCGCGCCAGACCGGTCGCCGTGGACACCGCGTTCCATGCTGCGGTGACCGCCGTTGCCGCATCGACGGGGGCGCCCACAGGCTCGGGAGCCTCCACCATCGCGGCCGCGACGTCTCCGGCGACGATCGGCGCGCTGAACGACGTGCCCGTCCAGACGCCGAACCCGCCACGGAAGTCGTCCGGGTCGATCGCCTCCCGGATCCGGTTGAACACGCGCGTCCGTGCCACCGGCTCGTACCCGCCTCGGAACGCGGGCATCGTGCTCATCACGGAGGCGCCCGCCGCGCGGGTGCTCACCCAGGGGCCCGTGTTGCTGAACATCGCCTCCGTCCGATTCGGGTTGAGCGCACCGACGGACACGATCGGTGCGATCGAGGAGTCGAACGGGATCGGGCCGACCCCCTCGGACCATCGGGCGAAGGCTGCTGGGAACGACGGCCGGCTGGTGGCGTCGTTCCCCGCCGAGGCGACCACGGCGACGCCGTTGCGGGCCATCTCCTCGAGGATGGCGTACATCGTCGGATCGAAGAGCTCGTCCTCGGGCGTCTCGTGGTAGTAGCCCATCGACAGACTGAGCACGTCGATCGCGTGGCCGCCTGGCTCGCCGGCGCGGTGCCGGCGCGCCAGCTCCGCGATCTGGGCGAGCGTCGCCACGAGATCGGACTCCACGATCGGCCCGTCCGACGGCATGATCCGCCACGAGATGATGTCGGCGTCGGGGCAGCGCTGACGGATCAGGCCGGCGATGAAGGTCCCGTGCCCGGAGAGCGGATCGATGGAGCCATCGAGCGCACCGGACTGGTCCCCGTCGTCCTCCGGCGCGATCGACGTCGCATCGGAGTATCCGATGGGCTGCCCGTCGAGGGTGACGTTCTCCTGGACGATGCCGTCGAGCCACGGGTGCGAGCCGCACCCGGTGTCGAGGATGGCGACCACCGGACGGCGCCCGTTGATGGCCTCGTCCGGTCGACGGAGCGGCGGCTCACCGACGTAGGCGACCGGCTGGCGTCCGCCTAGACCGATTCTCAGGTACGACTCGACCGCAAGGGAACGGCGTGCATCGGCCATGGGCTCGCCGTGGTGCAGCGGCTCGCCATGGTGGAGAGGCTCACCGTGGTGCAGCGGCTCGCCATGGTGGAGAGGCTCACCGTGGTGCAGCGGCTCACCATGGTGGAGAGGCTCACCGTGATGCAGCGGGTTTCCTCCGATCGACGGCGCCACCAGGTGGTCGAGACTGACGCCCTTGACCGCCTCGGCCCCGAACTGCGCCCGGGTCTGTTGCAACAGCGTCCAGGCATCGGGCGCGATCGTGGCTCGGTTCGACGCGACGACCAGTCGCGCCGGCAGGTAGCCGAACTTCAGGTTCGCGGTCCGCGGATCCTCCCGCTCGAGCACGACGTCCCACCCGAGCGGCTCGGCGACGAAGCGAAGCACCTCGATCGCCCCATCGACGGCGACCGACTTCGAGATCAGCAGCCTGGGGCCGACGTACACGGTCGGCCGCGGGACCACCCCGTTGACGATGAGGGCGGTCGCCGGATCGAGGATCCGGCCCTGCGCCGGAGCGATCACCGTGCGATGAGGCGGTCGCGGGTCGTGATCCAGGGGCCTGCGCTGCTTGCGGGCGGGAGTCTCGGGCTTCTCGGGGTCCACGGGATTCCTCAGATCTCGAAGGTGGGGGTGGCGAAGGCGGGGCGGCTGGTGTCGTGCGGCTCGATCCGCAGCCGCAGCATCCCGAGCGGCAGGTCGGTCAGCTCGAAGCGACCCGAGTCGCTGACCACGGCGCCGTGGCTGGCAGGCTCGGAGCCGGCGATGGCACGCACGGTCATCGGCTCGGGCGGGACGATCCAACCGTCCACGCGGGAGCGGGCGCCGTCGACGGCGACCCGCAGCAGCAGGTCGGTGTCGCCGTGCACGAAGCGGAGGGTGTACGCCGTGGAGCCGCGGACGCCGGCCAGCTCGGTGGACCGCTCGACCAGCTCCATCAGCTCGACGTCGAGGTCGGAGGCGGCCATCGCGGCCGTGGCCTGCATGGCGGTGACCAGGTGCTCGGGGACGGGGTCGTTCTTCTCCCACACGTCCCGGACGATGGCCAACAGGGCCTCCCTGCTCAGGTCGCTCATCACACGCCTCCTGCCTGCATCAGCGCCACGCGCAGCTTCGCCAGGCACCGGCCCCGGGTGGGACCGATGCTGCCGACCGGCATGCCGAGCTCGGTGGCCAGCTCCCGGTAGTCCGGCCGGTTCTCGAACGCCACGATCCGCAGCAGCCTCCGGCACCGCTCCGGAAGACCGTCCACGGCCGCCCAGATCCGGTTGCCCTCGTCCTCCTGCAGGACACTCTCCTCCGCGGAACGCTGGCGCGGAAGCATCGGCGCGAGGTCCTCGTCGTCGACCGGGGTCGCGCGGCTCGAGCCCGCGCTGCTCACCCGCCACGCCTCGCGGCGGGCGGTGGTCGTCAGCCAACCGCCGACCGCGACCGGGTCGACGATCGCCGCGCGGCGGCGCACCAGCGCCAACCACGTCGTCTGGATGACGTCCTCGGCGGCCTGCTCGGAGAGCCGGTAGGCGCGGACGACGTGCCACAGGACCGGCGTCATCACCGACACCAGGTCGTCCAGGCCCGCGGGGTCCCCCGCGACCCAGCGGTTGAAGCCGTCGGTGGCCTGACTCCAGACCGCGCCCGGGCGCGCGGAGTCGTACGGCGGCCCCGCTCCGATCCTGGTCATGGGACGACCTGCTCCCCGCTGTCGCTCGATCATGATCACGGCCTCGAGGAGGCTCGCGACCGCTCCCTGATACATCCTCCACCTACATATTCGGCCGGGACACGTCCTTCGTTCCTCGCCCGGACCGGGTGAGGAATGGGCGTCACCCCGGCTTCGGTAGCCTTCCACGGTGCTGACCGTCCGGGAGATCACGGCGAGCGACCACGTCGATTTCATCCGTGGCCGCCGCTCGGCGAGCTTCCTGCAGACCCCCGCCTGGGGCCGCGTGAAGTCCGAGTGGCGCCGCGAGTCCATCGGCTGGTTCCGCGGCGGCGAGCTGGTCGGCGCCGGCCTGGTGCTCTACCGCCAGCTGCCGAAGGTGCGCCGGTTCCTCGCCTACCTGCCCGAGGGCCCGGTGCTCGACTGGTCCGACGAGGACCTCGCCGCCTGGCTGACACCGATGGCCGCGCACCTGAAGTCGCAGGGCGCGTTCGGTATCCGGATGGGACCGCCCGTGGTGACCCGGCGGTGGGACACCGCGACGGTCAAGGAGGGCATCGCCGACCCCGCCGTACGCCGCCTCGGCGACCTCCCGCCCACCGAGCGCAGCCCCGAGGGCGCCCGCGTCGTCGCCCAGCTCACCGAGCTCGGCTGGCGCCCGCCGCCGGAGGGCGGCGGCTTCGCGGCCGGCCAGCCGCGGCACGTGTTCCAGATCCCGCTCGCCGGGCGCTCCGAGGCCGACGTCCTCGCGGGGATGAACCAGCTGTGGCGGCGCAACATCAAGAAGGCGGCCAAGGAGGGCGTCGAGGTGGTCTCGACGGGATCGACCTCCGGGCAGGACCTGGAGGCGTTCCACGAGCTGTACGTCCACACCGCCCAGCGCGACCACTTCACGCCGCGCCCGCTGTCGTACTTCCGCACCATGATCGAGGCGCTCGGCGCCGAGGACCCCGACCGGATCCGGCTGTGGTTCGCCCGCCACGAGGGCACGCTGGTCGCCTCCACGATCGCGATCCGCGTCGGCGCGCACGCGTGGTACTCCTACGGCGCCTCGTCGACCGAGAAGCGCGAGGTCCGCGGCTCCAACGCCATCCAGTGGCAGATGATCCGCGACGCCATCGCCGCGGGAGCCGACGTCTACGACCTGCGCGGCATCACCGAGACCCTCGACGCCGACGACCCGCACATCGGGCTGATCCAGTTCAAGGTCGGCACCGGCGGCGAGGCCGTCGAGTACGTCGGCGAGTGGGACCTGCCGCTGAACAAGGCGCTCTACGCTGCGTTCGACATGTACATGCGGCGGCGCGGATGACACTCTCCCTGACGGTCGACGGCGATCGCTGGCGCGCGCACCTGCGCGCCGTCGCCGACGGCACGCCCGGCCTGGTCCCGGTCGCGAAGGGCAACGGCTACGGCTTCACCAACGGCCGGCTCGCCCGCAAGGCCGCGTGGCTCCACCAGCAGACCGGGGCGGTCGACACCCTCGCGGTCGGCACGTACGACGAGCTGCCGCAGGTCGCGTCGCGGTACGACGGCCGGCTCCTGGTGCTCACCCCGTGGCGGCCGTTCGGCGCGGCGCTCGAGATGGACCCCGCGCTCGACCGCCGGGTGATCCACACCGTCAGCCGCCTCGACGACCTCACCGCGCTGCTGGCGCGCGACCCGGACGCGCGCTACGTGCTCGAGCGGGCCACCAGCATGCTCCGCCACGGGCTCACCGCCCGCGAGCTCTGGGCGGTGCCCCGCGTGCTCGCCGACCTGCCGAAGTCCGGCCTCCAGGGCGTCGCGCTGCACCTGCCGCTCGCCCACGGCGCGCACCTCACCGAGGTGCAGCGACTGGTGAACGACATCGTCGCGGCCGCGCTGCCGATCGACACCGTGTGGGTCAGCCACCTCAGCGCCGCCGAGCTGGCGACGCTGCGAGCGACGTACCCCGACTACACCTTCCGCCCCCGCATCGGCACCGACCTGTGGCTCGGCGACCGCAGCGTGCTGCGGGTGACCGCCACCGTGCTCGACGTGCACGCGGTCGAGCGCGGCGACGCCTTCGGCTACCGGCACCGTACGGCGCCCAAGGCCGGCCACATCCTGGTGGTGAGCGGTGGCACCGCCCACGGCATCGGCCTCGAGGCGCCGACCGGCGACGCGTCCATCAAGTCCCGCGCGGCGACCCTGGCGCGCGGCGGCATGGACGCGGCCGGGTTCGTGCGCTCGCCGTTCTCGATCGACGGCAAGCAGCGGCTGTTCGCGGAGCCGCCGCACATGCAGGCGTCGATGCTGTTCCTGCCGCACGGCGCGCGGGTGCCCGCGGTCGGCGACGAGGTGGACGTGCGGGTGCGCTACACCGCGACGGCGTTCGACCGCGTCGTGATCGCGTAGCCGGACGCGCGCACGGGGTCGTGGCGCGGGTACCAGATGTCGCGCACCACCACCGCCACGAGGTACAGCTCGGCCGCGACGCGGATCAGCGTCGCCGCCCAGTAGAAGCCCGGGTCGCCGCCGGCGGCGGGTGCGAGGAAGCCGCCGAGGTACCACCACACCGAGGCGAAGTAGACGAGCTCGCCGGCCTGCCAGATCAGCAGGTCGCGCCAGCGCGGCCGTGCGATCACGGCCAGCGGGAGCAGCCACAGGACGTACTGCGGCGAGTACACCTTGTTCACGATCAGGAACCCGGCCACGATCAGGAACCCGAGCTGCGCCAGCCGCGGCGCCGACGGTGACGTCATGCCGAGCACCAGCACGCCGACGCACCACGCGCCGAAGAACACCCACGACCCGACGTTGATCGTGTGCGGGTCGAACGCGAACAGGTGACCGGTCCGGTCCACCGCCTGCTGCGCGACCAGCCACAGCGACCCGAGATCGGCCCCGCGGTCGGAGTTGAACGACCAGAAGACCTTCCACTGCTCCGGCCCCGAGAGGTACGCCGGCAGGTTCGCCAGGACCCACGCCCCGGCGGCTCCCAGCGTCGCCAGGCCGAAGTCGCGGATCCGCTTGTTGCGCAGGCAGATCACGAGGACGCCGCCGAGCAGGAACAGCGGGTACAGCTTCACCGCCGTACCCAGCCCGATCAGCACGCCGGTGAGCAGCGGCCGTTCGCGCGCCCACGCCCACAGCGCCGCGGCGACCAGCGCCACCGCGAGTATGTCCCAGTTGACCAGCCCGGTGAGCAGCAGCGCCGGCGAGACCGCGAACGCGGCGGCGTCCCAGGGCCGGCGCGGGTTCACCCCCGCGAGCAGCCAGGTCGTGAGCAGCGCGAGGATCGCGAACCCGATCGCGTTGACCGCGACGAAGATCCGCTTCTCGCGCTGCACGTCCACGGTCGACGCGACGTCCCCGGTCGACTGCTGGTAGCGCTCCTCGATGTCCGGCGACCCGCTCAGCCAGTGCGTGACCCAGGCGGTGCCCCAGGCCCAGTAGGAGATCCCGACGGGGTACTCCATGACCTCGAAGCGTGCCCGGGTGCCCGGGTCGTCGCTGTAGGGCCAGTTCAGCTCGGCGAAGCCGCGGCCGGTGTAGAGGTAGGGCAGGTCGGAGTAGCACATGTGGGTGTAGCGGGCCTGCCCGTCACCCCAGGTGTCCTGGAAGCAGTTGTTCTTCTGGAACATCCCGAGCGCCATGCAGACCGCGGTCAGCGCCAGCAGGACCCGCACCGGCGTCCACCACGGGTGCCGGCTCGCGCGCGGGCCCATCGGCCCCCCGACACCGTCGCTGAGCGCGGTGACGACAGGGTCGTCGACGGAGGGGTGAACCCAGTCACCGCTCCCCGTCGACGTCGGCATCAGCGGCGCCGAGCCCGGCCGCGCGGGCGCGGCGACTTCGTCGCGCCGCCGGACGGCGTGGCCGTGCCGGTCGGCGTCGGGTCGTCGGTCGGCGACTCACACCCGAGCAGGCCACAGCTGGGCGACTCCGTCGGGGTCTCGCTCGGCGTCGGGGTCTCGCTCGGCGTCGGGGTCTCGCTCGGCGTCGGGGTGTCGCTCGGAGTCTCCGACGGCTTCGGCGTCTTGGTCGGCTTCGGCGGGGCCGTGGTCGGCGAGTGGCCGGGCGACGGCGCCTCGCCGTCGACGTACGCCGGCTCCGGGAACTCCTCGACGTCGAGGCCCTCCATGTCCCGCTTCATGACCGCGGTCCAGGTCTGGGCGGGGTAGGTGCCACCGAAGAACGGCTCGAGGTACCCGTCGAGCGGCTCGGCGCCCTTGCCGCGCACGTAGACGACCGAGGTCGCCAGCTGCGGGGTGAAGCCGCTGAACCAGGAGGAGACGACGTCGCCGTCGCTGTTGGTCGAGGTGCCGGTCTTGCCGGCGGCCGGCCGGCCGAGCTCCTGGGCGGCGTACCCCGAGCCGTACTCGACGACCTGCTGCAGCGCGTAGGTGACGTCGGCGGCGATGTCGGGCTCGACGGCGTCCCGGCTGTCGACCTTGTGGCTGTAGAGGCGCTCGCCGTTGGCGTTCGTGACCTTCTCGATGATGTACGGCTGCGCGGCCTCGCCGTTCGCGGCCAGCGTCGCGTAGGCGTTGGCCATGTTGATCGGGCTCACGGTCGCGCTGCCCAGCGCGACGCCGGTGACCGGCTCGAGGCCGGGCGTGGTCATCGGGAAGCCGAGCAGGTCCTGCGTGGCCTCCTTGCCCGGCAGGCCCATGTCGTTCATCGCCTGGATGATCTTCTGCGGGCCGTTCTCCATGCCGAGCGTCATGTCGATGAACGCGGTGTTGATGGAGTCCTCGGTCGCCTTGATCATGCTGACCGCGGAGCCGAAGCTCTCGTTGCCCTGGTTCTCGACGTCGCCGCCGTCGGGCAGGTAGTACGGCGAGTTGCCGTCGAAGGTGTCCTTGAGGGAGTAGCCGTCGCGGATCGCCGCGACCAGCGCGAACGGCTTCAGGGTCGAGCCGGCCTGGCCGCCCGAGACCGCCCAGTTGAGCTGCGACTTGAGGTAGTCCTGGCCGCCGAAGATGCCGCGGACCGCACCGGTGCCGGGCTCCACGCTGGCGACGCCGACGTGCAGCTCCTTGTCGCTGAGGCCGTCGGGGCGCGCCTCGGCGACACCCTCGGCCGCGGCGTCCATCGCCTTCTCGGTGAACGTGGTGGTGACCCGCAGGCCGCCACCGTCGATCTCGTTCTCCTTGAAGCCGAGGCGCAGCAGCTCCTTGCGGACCATCGTCAGCACGTGGCCCTTCTGGCCGGCGTACCGGCTCTCGGCCTCGATCCTCGGCAGCTTCGGGAGCTTCTTGGCGGCCTGCTCGGCCTCCTCCGCGGTGATGTTGCCGGCCTCGGCCATGCCGTCGAGGACGTAGCCGTAGCGGGCCTTGAGCGCGGCCTTCGAGTCCTTGCCGTTGGCCGGGTCGAAGCGCGTCGGGTTGTTGATGACGCTCGCGAGGACCGCGGACTCCCGCAGCGAGAGGTCCTCGGCGTCCTTGGCGAAGTACGCCTCGGAGGCGGCCTGGACGCCGTACGCGCCGCGGCCGAAGTAGATGGTGTTGAGGTAGCCCTGGAGGATCTCGGTCTTGCTCATCGAGCGCTGGATCTTGAGCGAGAGGATCGCTTCCTTGACCTTGCGCTTGTACGTGCGCTCCTGGCTGAGGTACAGGATCTTCACGTACTGCTGCGTGATGGTCGAGGCGCCCTGGGTGGTGTCGCTGGCGGCGTTGTTGAGGAACGCGCGGATCATGCCCTTGGGGTCGAGGCCCTTGTCGGTCCAGAAGGACCGGTTCTCGGCGGCGACGACGGCGTTCTGCAGGTTCTCGGGCATCTCCTTGATGCCGATGACCTCGCGGTTCTGCACCGCGAAGCTGCCGATCTCGTCCTTGCCGTCGGCGTAGAAGACCTTGGTGGTCTGGGTCTCGAAGTCCTTGTTCGGGTCCGGGATCTCGATCGAGCGGTACAGGAACACGAAGCCCGCAGCCGCGATCAGCGCCATCACCAGACCGGTGATGCCGACCCACTTCAGCACCCGCAGCGTCTTCTGCTTGCGGGTACGGGGAGGCTTCTTCCCGGGCTTCTTGCCGGGCTTCTTCTTCACAGCGGGGCCGGCGGCCCTGCGCGTACCACTCACGTCGTAGGCTCCGCGGGTCGGGGTCTGGTGCGCTCGTCAGCGTACGGGCCACGCGGGCAGGGGCCCAACACGACGCGGCGCGACGCGCGAGCGGGCAGGCGGGCTCTCGTGAGGGAGTTCACAAGATCACGCAGTGGCCCTCGGGAGCCTCTCAGGAATCGT
Organism: Nocardioides sp. SR21; assembly: GCF_022761125.1. Taxonomy (GTDB): domain Bacteria; phylum Actinomycetota; class Actinomycetes; order Propionibacteriales; family Nocardioidaceae; genus Nocardioides. The sequence continues at coordinate 30,717 of NZ_JAKWJR010000005.1, forward strand.
TCATCGCCCGCTCAGCGTTGGGGGCGGCATGACCGACTACGGGCACGAGCTGCAGTTCGGCACGTTCCTCACGCCCGACGCCGCGCAGGCCGACCGGGTCGTGGAGCTCGCGCTGCTGACCGAGACGGCCGGGCTGGACCTCGCGACGTTCCAGGACCACCCGTACCAGCGGCGCTTCCTCGACGCCTGGGCGGTGATCGCGACCGTCCTGGCCCGTACGTCGTCGCTGCGCGTCACCGCGAACGTCACGAACCTGCCGCTCCGCCCGCCCCACGTGCTCGCCACGACGGTCGCCAGCCTGGACGTGCTGAGCCGCGGCCGGGTCGAGCTCGGCCTCGGCGCGGGCGCGTTCTGGGACGGCATCGTGCAGATGGGCGGCCCCCGCCGTACTCCCGGAGAGGCGCTGCGGGCGCTCGACGAGGGCATCGGCGTCGTGCGCGCGACCTGGGAGCGCGGCCCCGCCCCGGTGCACGACGTCCAGGTGTGGATCGGCGCGATCGGGCCGAGGATGCTCGAGCTGACCGGGCGGGTGGGCGACGGCTGGCTGCCGAGCCAGTCGTACGTGCCGCCCGAGAGCCTCGCCGAGCGCAACGCCCGGATCGACGACGCGGCCACCGCCGCGGGCCGCTCACCGGTCGACGTACGCCGGCTCTACAACGTCAGCCCGTCCGCCGACCCGGCGTGGGCGGAGTGGCTCGCGGAGCTCGCGCTGACCGAGGGGATGAGCACGTTCATCGTCGGCAGCGACGACCCGGCGGCCATCCACCGCTTCGGCGCCGAGGTGGCACCCGCCGTGCGCGAGCTGGTCGCGGCCGAGCGCGCCGGGGCACCGTCCCCCGCCCGCGCCGAGCCCGTGGTCGCGGGCGTCGGGAGCCACCTCGTCGACGTCCACGACCACCTCCGCGCGGAGCTGACCCAGGTGCTCGACCTGGTCGGCCAGGTCGAGGCGGGCACGCTCGACGCCGGCCGCGCCCGCGGCGTGATCAACGAGATGACGATGCGGCAGAACGAGTGGACGCTCGGCGCCTACTGCCAGTCGTACTGCCGGCTGGTCGCCACCCACCACACCATCGAGGACTCGTCGGTGTTCCCGCACCTGCGGCGTCGCGACCCGAGCCTCGGCCCGGTGCTCGACCGGCTCGAGCAGGAGCACCACGTCATCCACGGGGCGCTCGAGGACGTCGACCGGGCCCTGGTCGCGGTCGTGTCCGGCCCCGACGGGCTGGTCGAGCTCCGGGCCGCCGTGGACCGGCTGGCGCAGACGCTCACCGAGCACCTGGCGTACGAGGAGACGCAGCTGGTGGGGCCGTTGGACCGCTACGGCTTCGGCTGAGCACACCTCTGAGCACACCTCTGAGCACACCTCTGAGCACACCTCTGAGCACACCTCTGCGCACACCTCTGAGCACACCTCTGAGCACACCTCTGAGGAGGCCCATCGGCGGTCGGGCCTCAGACCTGAGACAACCGGTGTACACATCTGCGTGATGTATCGCTACGATATGTCGCATGGCACGTCGTGCGGAGACCATCGAGCTGGCAGTCCTCGGACTGCTGCACGAGGGACCCATGCACGGCTACGAGCTGCGCAAGCGGCTCAACCTGATGCTCGGCTGGGGCCGCGTCCTGTCGTACGGGTCGCTCTACCCCACGCTGAAGAAGATGCTTCGCGCCTCCCTCATCGAGGAGACGATGGCCACCAAGACCCCGGGCACCCCGGTGTCGAAGCGGCCGCGCATCACCTACCAGGTCACCGAGGCGGGCACGCGTGAGTTCGAGCGCCTGATGTCGGAGGTCGGTCCCACCGCGTGGGAGGACGACAACTTCGACATCCGGTTCGCCTTCTTCTCCTCCACCGACATGGAGATCCGGCTGCGCGTCCTCGAGGGCCGCCGCACCCGCCTCCAGGAACGGCTGGACCGGGTCCAGAGCCAGCTCTCGATGACCCAGAAGGAGGTCGACCGGTACGCCGCCGAGCTGCAACGCCACGGTGTCGAGTCGGTCGAGCGCGAGGTCCGCTGGCTGTCCGACCTGATCAACGCCGAGCGCAGCGGCGAGCAGCACCCTGCACCACCCCCCGAGGTCAGCGGCCAGAAGTAGCCGGCTCGCCCTCAGACATTCAGATTCATTCAAGGAAGGAAACCCCGATGGGTTCGGTTCGAGTAGCAATCGTGGGAGTTGGCAACTGCGCCACCTCCCTGATCCAGGGCGTGCACTACTACAAGGACGCCGACCCCGCGGGCACCGTCCCGGGTCTCATGCACGTGACCTTCGGCGACTACCACGTGTCCGACGTGGAGTTCGTGGCGGCGTTCGACGTCGACGACAAGAAGGTCGGCAAGGACCTCTCCGAGGCCATCAACGCCTCCGAGAACAACACGATCAAGATCTGCGACGTGCCGACCATGGGTGTCGACGTCCTGCGCGGCCACACCCTCGACGGCCTCGGCAAGTACTACCGCGAGACCATCGAGGAGTCGGCGGCCGAGCCGGTCGACGTCGTCGCGATCCTCAAGGAGCGCAACGTCGACGTGCTCGTGTCCTACCTCCCGGTGGGCTCGGAGCAGGCCGACAAGTTCTACGCCCAGTGCGCGATCGACGCCGGCGTGGCCTTCGTCAACGCCCTGCCGGTCTTCATCGCCTCCGACCCGGAGTGGGCCGCGAAGTTCGAGGCCGCGGGCGTCCCGATCATCGGTGACGACATCAAGTCCCAGGTCGGCGCCACCATCACCCACCGCGTGATGGCGAAGCTGTTCGAGGACCGCGGCGTCCGGCTGGACCGCACGTACCAGCTCAACGTCGGCGGCAACATGGACTTCAAGAACATGCTCGAGCGCGAGCGCCTGGAGTCCAAGAAGATCTCCAAGACCCAGGCCGTCACGTCGAACCTCACCGGCCCGCTCGCCGGTCTCAAGGACGACCGCAACGTCCACATCGGTCCGTCGGACTACGTCGCCTGGCTCGACGACCGCAAGTGGGCCTACGTCCGCCTCGAGGGCACCACGTTCGGCGAGGTCCCGCTGAACCTCGAGTACAAGCTCGAGGTCTGGGACTCCCCGAACTCCGCCGGCATCATCATCGACGCGATCCGCGCCGCGAAGATCGCCAAGGACCGCGGCGTCGGTGGCCCGATCATCTCGGCGTCGTCGTACCTCATGAAGAGCCCGCCGGTGCAGCTGCCCGACGACGAGGGTCGCCGCCGCGTCGAGGCCTTCATCCGCGGCGAGGAGTGATCCTCCGCTAGCACCTAGAACGGCCCCCGGGACCTGGTCCCGGGGGCCGTTCTGTTCGGGTCGTCAGCCCAGGGAGTACCGGCCGCGCACGACGGTGCGGTTGCCCGCCAGGTCGAGCGCGACCGCGCGGTAGCGCACCTGGTCACCGACGACGCGGGTCGTGACCCGGCAGGAGTCGATGCCGGAGATCCGGTCGCGGGCGATGCAGCGGAGCTGGGCGGGCGCCTGGGCGATCCGGCGCACCGTCACCTTCGGGTCCTTCCGGTCGACGCGGATGCCCTTGACGACGACCGTCGCCCGGCCGCCGTCGTCGGCCAGGACCGTGCCGGTGGCGCGCTGGGCGCGCTTGCGGCTCTTGCCGAGCACCACGGGGTCGGGGCAGTCACCGGCGAGCGGGGCGGTCGTCGACGCGCAGGTGAAGGTGACCGTCACCGGGGTGCGGTACCAGCCGTTCACCGGCTCCCGCTTGCTCGACACGGTGGCCGTGATCGTCGGGTCGTCGCGGTCGGCCGAGGCGGACGAGCCGCCGAACCGCTCGCTCCCGGAGTACGTCGCCGTCACCTCGTGTGCCGCGCCGGGGGCGATGACGTGGTCCAGCGTGGCGGTACCGCCGGCGAGCGGCGCCGTACCCACCGAGACGCCGTCGACCGCGAACTCGACCTGGCCACCGGGAGAGCCGGCGCCCGGGGCGACCACGGCGACCGAGGCCGTCAGCGACTCGGGAGAGATCGTCAGCGCGAGCGTGGTGCCGGCCTTGACGACGTCGATCCCCTGGGACGCCGTACCGGCGGAGACCGTGCACGCGCCGGGATCGGTGAACGTGACGACGCCGGCGGCGATCGAGCAGGTGCCGGAGGCGGTGATCGTGGCCGCGCCACCGGACACGGCGGGGGTGTAGGTGCTGCCGACCGGCGGGTTCACCGGGGCCGTGGTCGTGAACTCCACCGCCGGGGAACCGGGTCCGACCACGACCTCCTGGGTGGCGCTCGCGCCGAGGTAGTCGGCGGTGCTGCCCTGGTCCGCCCGGATCACGCAGGTGCCGGCGGCGGTGAACGTCACCACCCCGCCCGCGAGCGAGCACACGCCGGCCGACGCGGTCGCGACCTGGATCGTCACCTGTCCACCGGAGGAGCTGGTGGCGGTCGGGGTGTAGCTGTCACCGACCTTCGCGCCGTCCGGCGGGGTCGAGGTGAAGGAGACGGACGGCGCGCCCTTCGAGATCGTGACGGTGTTCTCGGCCCCGACCGTCGCGGTGGCGGCGTTCCCGGCCTGGACACGGAACGAGTAGACACCGGGCGTGGTCGGCCTGCCCGACAGCACCCCGGCCCCGCTCAGCGTCAGTCCAGGAGGCAGCTCGCCCTCAGCGAGGGTGAAGGTGGCGTCCCCATCGGCGGTCCAGGTGTGCGCGAAGGTCACGCCCACGGCACCGGTCGCGGGCGCGGTCGAGTCGTCGATCTGCGCTGCGGGCGCGAACACCGCGACGTCGTACGGACCCCGGTAGGTGAGGAAGCTGGGGTCCTCCAGCGGGTGGACCGGCTCGCCGAGCTCGAACTCGGTGGCACCCATCGGGGCCAGCTCGGTCCCGCCAGGTGCGAAGCGGCGGAGCTGACCCACGCCCGGGTCGGCGACCAGCACGTTCCCGTCGGCGTCGAGGACGAGCCCGTACGTCGAGTCGACCTCGCTCCACGGCACCGGGTCGCCGGCCCCGTCGGCGAGCACCGAGAGCTCGCTCGTGAAGGCGCCGCCGGTGTAGAGGTCTCCGCTGGTGGTGGTCGCGACGTCCCACAGGCCGAAGAAGCCGAACACCGCGTCGAGCGCCACGCCCGGGCCTCCGGACGCGGGAACCTTGATCAGGCTCTGGAACCCGTTGGCCCCGTAGAAGCTGTACGGGTCGGTGACGAACAGGTTGCCCGACGGGTCGAGGGCGATGCCCGCCGGAGTCACAGCGCCGGTGTTCACGAGCTCGCGGTCCCCGCCGTCGTGGTCCATGACGTAGACACCGCCCACGTCCTCGGAGAAGTCCGAGACGTAGACGCGCTCGGCGTCGGCGGCCACGCCGTACGGGACGTACAGGTCCGTGGCCAGGACCTCCTGCTCCATCCCGTCGGCGCTCACCTTGATCAGCCGGCCCTCGGGCGGGGCAGCCGTGTCGATCTCCTGCCGCGGCTGGTCGGCGATGTAGACGTTGCCGTCGGGGTCGACCGCCACGCCCTGCGGCGATCGCAGGCCGCGGCCGACGAGCGACGGCGCGCCACCGTCGGCGGGGAACCGCCACACCTGGCCGTGCTGCGGGTCGGCGACGTAGGTGTCTCCGAACGCCGCCGGCTCGGCGTACCGGGGCACGATGCCGACGCCGTACCCGTTCGCCCCCTGGTAGACCGCGCTGCCGTCGAGCCCGACCTCGGAGTCCTGGTCGTAGCAGGTCGTGCCGAAGGACATCGTGACCCGCCCCGCGCACCCAGAACCCGGGGTCGACTCGTCGACGAGGTCTCCGTCCTGGTCGTAGATCGCGTCCGCGCCGTCACCCGAGACCACGACGTTCCCGTTCGGGGCGACCCACAACGAGCTCGGCGCGTCGATGGTGGCGAAGTCCTCGATCTCGAACAGCCGGGGGAACTCGACGTAGGCGTACCTCCGGATCACGTCCTGGGCCGGGTACGACGCGTAGACGGTCCCGTCGGGGCCGACGGACACCCGGTTCGCCGGATCGCCGTCCACCTGGCCGTCGTAGCTGCCGTCGGGGTTGTAGTGGAGGAGCCCGTTGTCCGTGGCGACCCACAGGCTGCCGTCGCGACCGGCGGCGACGTCGTTCAAGGCGGGGACGGCGTTGAGCCTGACCCAGCTGTCACCGCCGGCGGCCGGGTGGACCACGACCTCGTCGAGGTCGCTGTCGGCGACGAGCAGGTCGCCCGGCTGCAGCACCGGAGGCAGCGCCGCCTGCGCCGCCGGCGCGAACGCGATCAGTGCGAACGCCGGGGCGAGCAGCACCGAGAGGACTGTGGACAGGACGAGGGCGCGACGACGAAGCACCGAAAGAAGGTAAAGGAAACCCTTCGGCTTCGAAGGAAGTGTCTGGACCGCCGTCAGCTCGGGAAGTACCGGCCCCGCACCACCGTCCTGTTGCCCGCCTTGTCGAGGGCCACCACCCGGTAGCGCACCCGGTCGGCCAGGTTCCGCGTGGTCACCGTGCAGTCCTTGATGCCCGACAGCTTGTCGCGCGCGACGCACCGCAGGACGCCGGGGTCATCGATCCGGATCGCCCGCTTGATGCCGCGGACCTTGACCTTCGGCTTCACCTTGTCGATCCGCACCGTCACGTCGACCTGGTCAGCGCCACCGTCCTCGGCCACGATGCCGAACGAGAGCGGCTGCTTGCCGCGCCGGTTCTCGGTCAGCGTGATCGGGTCGGGGCAGCCACCGACGAGCGGGGACGTGCCGAGCTCACAGCTGAACGTGATCGTGACCGGCGTGCGGTACCAGCCGAACTCGCTGATCGGCTTCCGGCTCGTCACCTCCGCCGTGATCGTCGGATCGGTGCGGGAGACGGCGGTCGACGACGAGCCGAGGTGGTCCGCGGAACCGGCGTACGTCGCCGTCACGGAGTGGGCCTCGCCCGTGTCGAGCACGCCGGTCAGCGTGGCGACGACGTCACCCGCCCCGTCGACGAACAGCTGACCGGTGCCGATCGGGGCGCCGTTGTCGCTGAACACGACCTCCCCGGTCGGCGTACCGCCGCCGGGCGCCACCACGGTGACGGTCGCGACGACGACGTCGCGGTCGATGTCCACGTCGAGCTGCGTGGCGGCCTTCTGCACCGCGATCTCCTGCGTCGCGTCGGCGTCACCCGCGGTGGCCTGCACGGTGCACGGGCCGGCGTGCTGGAAGGTGACGGTGCTGCCGGTGACCGAGCACCCACCGGTCACGGCGAGCTCGATCTCGCCGCCAGCCGGGATGGTGACCGCGGTGACGGCGTACTGCTGGCCCACCAGGGCCGGGCTCGGCAGGCTCGAGGTGAGCTGCACCGTCACCGGCGCCTTCTTCACGGTGATGGACTGCGTGATCGGGCCACCCGTGAAGCCGGACGCGTCCGCGCGGACCACGCACGTCCCCGGGGCGTCGAAGTGCACCAGGGTGCCGTCGAAGCTGCAGACCCCGGTGCCCGAGCTCGGGTCGATGCCGAGGTACGGCGCCGGCGCGTTGGTCGTGGGGCGGTAGGTCCCACCCACGACGGCCGAGGCCGGCGGGGTGGAGGTGAAGCCGAGAGGCGTGGTCCGGGCCGCGACGGCGATCGTCCTCGTCCGCTCGGGCGCGGGCAGGTAGTCGTCGTTCCCGGCCTGGTTCGCACGGATCACACAGCTGCCCACCGCGTCGAGGCGGACGGAGCCTCCGACCAGGGAGCACACGGCCGACGAGGCGGCCGCGACCGTCACGACCACGGTCTCCCCCGAGGCGCCACCGGTGGCGGTGAGCGGGAAGACGTCGCCGGGGAAGGCCGAGGAGGGAGCGGTGGTGACGATGGTGATCGCCTGCGCGCCCTTCCCGACCGTGATCGTCCGGGTGGTGGTCGGGGCCGCCAGGTAGTCGGTGTTCCCGGGGTGGTCCGCGTCGACCTCGCAGTCACCGGCGTGCAGGAAGGACACCGTCGTGCCGGACACCGTGCACAGTGCCGGCGTGCCGCTGCTGAACGTCACGGTGCCACCCGACGTGGCGTCCGCGGACACCGTGTCGTGGCCCCCGACGACCGCGTCCGACGGGACGTCCGAGGTGAACGCGATCGTCTGGGCGCCCTTGCCGATCGTGAAGGTGTGCTCGACCTGGGGCGCAGCGAGGTAGTCGGCCGAGCCCGCCTGGTTGCCGCGCACCACGCACGTGCCCACGTGCGTGAACGACAGGTGGTCGTCCGTGAGGGTGCAGTGGTCCGACGACCCCGACGCGAGCGACCACGCAACCGGGCCACCCGGGGCGGTCGCGGTGAGGTCGTACTGTCCGCCCACGGTCGCCTCGTCCGGCGGGGTGGGATCGAACGTGATCGCCTGCGCGACCTTGCCGACCTCGATCGTCTGCGTGGCGGTCCCGGCCTCGTACTCGTCGTCGCCCGCTTGGGACGCCTCGATCACGCAGCTGCCGTTCTGGTCGAAGTGCACGACGGCGCCGACGAGGTGGCAGATCTCCGAGTCGGGGTCGATCGACAGCTCGACCGCATGGGGAGACCCACCGCCGGTGACCACCGGCTCGTACTCACCACCCGCCACCGGGACGGCTGGCGGCGTTCCGAAGGTGATCGTCTGGTGCTTCTTGGTGACCGTGATCTCCTGCTCAGGCGCGTCCGTGTAGTCGCTGTTGCCGGGAATCCCGACCACGGTGCAGACGCCCGGCGCCTTGAAGTCGATCTCGTTGTTGTCCCAGTCGTACTCACAGACCGTGCCGTCCCCTTCGACGTAGAAGTAGGCCGTCGGGTCGTTGAAGGTCGGCTGGTAGCTGCTCCCGAGCTCGGCCGGCGACGGGCTGGCCGAGGTGAAGACCATCGGGATCGGTCCGACGGTGACGACCTGGGGAGCCGAGATGCCGGTCGCGTGCTCCTCGCTCGAGGCCTGCCGGCCGTACACCCGGCAGTCACCGACGTGCCGGAACGTCACCACGCCGCCGGCGACGGTGCAGACGGGATCGAAGGGGAACGAGTCCATCAGGCCGCCGACGGTGACCGACAGAGGGTTGCCGGTGGTGTCGTCGCCCTCCACCTCGGGCTCGTAGGTGTCCCCGATGACGGCGCCGGTCGGCGGGTCGGAGGTGATGACCACCAGCTGAGGGAGCTTGCTCACGACCAGGTACTGGGTCGCCGTCCCGGCGGCGTAGGTGCCGTCGCCGGCCTGGTCGGCGCGGATCTCGCAGGACCCGGCCTTGAGGTACGTCACGACGAGGGTGTCGGCGTCGAACGAGCAGCTGGCGGCTCCGCTCTGGAGCGAGTAGGTGATCGGGTTGCCCGACGCCCCACCGGTCGCGGACACCGTGAAGGTGCCTCCCGGGTACGCCCCCCCGGGCTGTGGCTCGAAGGTGATCTCCTGCGGCAGTCCGGCCACGTCCACGGTGATCTCGTCCGTCGCGACCGCCCGGCCGGGGTTGGCCGCCTGGATCCGGAACGTGAAGCTCCCGACCTCCGTGACCTCACCGGAGAGCTCACCCGTGGTCGGGTCCAGGCTCAGGCCGGTCGGCAGCTCGCCCGAGTGGACCGAGTACGTCACCCCGAGGCTCCCGGGGTCGGTCGCCTCGAAGGTGTAGTCGTAGTCGTCGCCGCTGGACGCGCCGGTGTCCGGTGACTGCGCCGTGAAGGCGGGCGTCGGGACGTACGTCGCGAGCTCGGCCAGCGACGGCACGGACACGGGCGGCTCCCAGGAACCCGGAGCGGTCTCACGGAGGATCACGCCACCGGCCTCGTCATAGGCGAGGTTGATGTGGCCCGCGGCGTCGACAGCCAACGCGCCCACCGCCGAGGTGAGGTTCTCCAGCGTGGACGACACCCCGGTCGCGGGATCGACCTTCACCAGATGGGTCGTCTGGGCGGCCAACAGCTTCCTGGTCGGATGCCAGGCGAGGGCCTGGACCCCGGCCATGGTCTTGACCAGCTCAGCGCCGCCGCCGATGACCTTGCGTACCGCGAGGTTGTCGGAGAAGTAGACGCTGCCGTCGGGGCCGACCGTGATCGAGGTGATGGCGTTGTACCCGCCCAGGCTGGTCGCCGTACCCCCGGGCAGGACGCGCAGCAGGTCTCCGTCGACGTTGCCGACGTAGACCTCGTCGTCGGGACCGACAGCGATGGCGGTCAGGGTGCCCAGGCCGTAGGCGAGCTGGGTCTGCCCGTCGGATCCGTCCCCCGCGATCTCGATCACCTCGTCGCCGGCGGCCACGAGGACGTCTCCGTCGTTGTCCACCGCGAGCCCGCCGATCGAGCCGAAGCCGCCGGCGACCACGCTCGTCGAGCCGTCGTCGTTGATCTGCAGGACCTGGCCGCCGAAGGACGCGCCGAAGCGGCTGCCGACCGGGTTCGCCAGCGGCGGTACGACGGCCACGCCGCTCGGGTGCAGCAGCGGGTCGTCGGTGGCGACGTCGGTCTGGATCGAACGGTCCGCGTCGAACCGCACGACTCGGTCGTTGAACAGGTCGGCGGCGTAGAGGACGCCGGTGGCGTCGTCCAGCGCCAGAGCCGCGGGCGTGTCGAGGTCGGTGCCGAAGGGCGTCACGCCGCCCGCTCCGTCGCTCTCCCAGATCTGGTCCGCGCCGTCGTCCGCGACGATCGCGTGGCCGTCGGCGGCCACCTCGACCGCGCGGATGTTGATCGGCGTGCTGCCGAACGGAGCGTCCGGGTCGTTGCTCAGCTCCGGGATCTCCACACGGTTCGTGCCGTCGGGGTCCAGGCGGACGACGTACTCCCCGTCGGTCAGCGGGAGCTCACGGGCGACGATGTCGCCGTCCGAGGCCACGGCGAGCGCGGGGTACCACGGCACCGGCCAGTCGTCGAAGAGGTTCTCGATGACCCCGCCGGTCAGCGGCACCCGGCCGATGCCGCCGAAGCCGGTGCCTGCGACGAGGACGTTGCCCTCTCCGTCGAGCGCGAGCGTGGACAGTCCCGAGACGTAATTGAAGAAGTTCAGCTGCTCGACGCCGGACCCGTCGGCGTGGACCAGCTGGATGTCGCCGCTGTTCATCTCGCCGACCACGACGTCGCCCTCGGGGGTGACCGCGAGCGGCCCCGGGGCGTCGAGCCCGGTCGCCAGGACCCGGTCCGGGCCACCGTCGGCCGGGACCACGATCACCTCGCCGTGCCCGCTGTCCGCGATGACCAGGTCACCCGCTTCCAGCCCGAGCGGGTCCGCCGCGTGGGCGGGAGCGGCACTCAGGCCGACCAGGGCGATGGTCTGCACGACCAGGGCGAGGACGACGGCGGGCAGCAGTGCGAGTCGGCGCAACACTCAGAAAAAGGTAAAGAAGACACTCAGCGTCCGCAGGAGTACGCGAGTCAACGGTCGCTGCGGTCTGGACCACGCGTCGTCGGCGAGCTACTGACGCTCGGCCCACCAGGCGAGGAGGGCGCCGCGCGCGTCCTCCTCGCTCATCGGGCCGTGATCGAGCCGCAGCTCGAGGAGGTGCTGGTAGGCCAGGCCGACCTCGCGGCCGGGGCCGATCCCGAGGATCTCCATGATCTGGTTGCCGTCGAGGTCGGGGCGGATGGCGGCGAGCTCCTCCTGCTCCGACAGCCGGGCGATCCGCTCCTCGAGGTCGTCGTACGTGCGCTGCAGCCGGTCCGCCTTGCGCTTGTTGCGCGTGGTGGAGTCGGCGCGGGTGAGGATGTGCAGCCGCTCGAGCTGGTCACCGGCGTCGCGCACGTAGCGGCGTACGGCGGAGTCGGTCCACTCCCCGGAGCCGTAGCCGTGGAAGCGCAGGTGCTGCTCGACGAGCTGGCCGACCGCCTCGATCTCGTCGTTGGAGAAGCGCAGCGCCTTCATCCGCTTCCGGGTGATCTTGGCGCCGACGACGTCGTGGTGGTGGAACGTGACGGTGCCGTCGTCCAGGAAGCGCCGGGTCCGGGGCTTGCCGACGTCGTGCATCAGCGCCGCGAACCGCGCCACGAAGTCCGGGCCGCCGCCCGGAAGCCGCGACTCGAGGTCGATCGCCTGCTCCAGCACCGTCAGCGTGTGCTCGTAGACGTCCTTGTGCCGGTGGTGCTCGTCGCGCTCCAGCTTCAGCGCGGGCAGCTCGGGCAGCACCAGCTCGGCGAGCCCGGTCTCGACGAGCAGCGCCAGGCCGAGGCGGGGGTACGGCGCGCAGATGAGCTTGACCAGCTCGTCGCGAACCCGCTCGGCGGAGATGATCTCGATCCGGCCGGCCATCGCGGTCATCGCCGCGACCACCTCGGGCGCGACCGCGAAGCCGAGCTGCGCGGCGAACCGCGCGGCCCGCATCATCCGCAGCGGATCGTCGGAGAAGGAGTCCTCGGGACGTCCGGGGGTGCGCAGCACCTGGCCGGCCAGGTCGACGATCCCGCCGTACGGGTCCTCGACCACGCGGCCCGGCACCCGCACCGCCATAGCGTTCACGGTGAAGTCGCGGCGCCCGAGGTCTCCGTCGAGCGAGTCGCCGAAGTCCACGTCGGGCTTGCGGGAGTCGGGGTCGTAGGACTCCGAGCGGTACGTCGTGATCTCGACCTGCCACTCGTCCTTGCGGCACCCGATGGTGCCGAACGCGCGACCCATGTCCCAGATCGCGTCCGCCCACCCCTTGAGGAGCTTCTCGGTCTGCTCGGGACGGGCCGAGGTCGCGAAGTCGAGGTCGTTGTGCTGCCGGCCGAGCATCGCGTCGCGGACCGGGCCGCCCACCAGGGCCAGCTCGTGCCCGGCGTCGGCGAAACGGCGACCGAGCTCGTCGATCACCGGCGCGATCCGGTCCAGCTCCGCGGTCACGGCGCGCTGGACGTCGGCCATCTGGAGCGGCGGGGGTGGGGCGTCGGGCACGGGAGTCAACTCTAGTGGGCCGAGCCCCGGTGCCCCGATTCGCGCAGGGTCGGCCAGTAGAGTCGCTGCGTGCTTCGCCCGGTGTCGCTGCTGCCTGCCCTCGTGGCGGTCGCGACCCTCGCGGCCGGTCTGCTCGTCGCGTCCCCGGCCTCGGCGGCCCCGGCGGCCCCGCGCTCCACGACCGAGGCGACCACCCCGCTCCTCGTCACCATCGACAGCATGAGCCCGTCGGTGGTCCCGAGGAAGGGCAAGATCCGGGTCAGCGGCACCGTCACCAACGCCGACGAGGAGACCTGGTCCTCGATCTCGCTCTACGCGTTCATGGGTGACCAGGGCCCGATGACCACCAGCAAACAGCTGTCCGACGCCGCGACCGCTCCGGAGGACGCGCTGGTCGGCCAGCGGATCACGACCGAGGGGACGTACGACGAGGTCACCGAGCTGCGTCCGGGCGAGTCCGCGACGTACTCGATCGCGGTCCCGCGCGCGGAGCTCGAGCCGTACCTCGCGGGCGACGGCGTCTACTGGTTCGGGGTGCACGCCCTCGGCTCCACCGAGGAGGGCGGCGACCTGTTCGCCGACGGCCGGGCGCGCACGTTCCTCCCGCTGATCTCGAGCGCGGGTCGCCCCGTGGAGACCGCGGTGGTCATCCCGCTGCGCCGGCAGATCCTGTACGCCCCCGACGGCAGCATCGACGACGTCGAGTCGTGGACCGCGTCGTTCTCGTCCGGCGGCGCGCTGCGCGCCCTCGTCGACCTCGGCATCGCGTCCGGCTCGCAGCCGGTCACCTGGCTCGTCGACCCCGCGGTGATCGACGTCGCGCGCCGGCTCGAGGCCGGCAACCCGCCCCGCTCGCTCGCCTCCACCGTCACCGACGACGACGGCGACGGTGACGGTGACGGCGGCGGCGAGGACGGGTCCGAGTCCCCGTCACCCTCGGCCACGCCGACCGAGGGCGAGGACGGCGAGGAGGAGGTCCCCGAGGAGGAGCTCGACCCGAGCACCGCCGCAGCGGCCGAGGCCGCCGCCAGCTGGCTGGAGCGGCTGCACGCGGGCCTCGAGGGCAACCAGATCCTCGCGCTGCCGTACGGCGACATGGACGTCTCGGCCGCGGCGGAGATCGACCCGGGGGCGTACCGCCAGGCCCGCAAGCGCGCGACCGGCGACCTCCAGCCGTGGGGACTGTCGACGACGCCCGCGGTCTCCTCGCCCACCGGCTACCTCAGCGTCGACGGGATCCAGCTGACCGACCCGGGCACGACCCTGCTCGTCACCGACAAGATGTTCAGCTCCGCGAACCCACCGGCGATCGCGCACACCCCGGGGCACACGCTCGGCGTCACCTCCTCCGGCGCCGTCAGCGGTGGGCCGGGACCCGACGACCGGCGCTCGGCGGTCGCGATCCGGCAGCGGATCGTGAGCGAGGCCGCCGTCCGCGCGCTCACCAGGGCGCGCAAGCCACTGCTGGTCGCGCTGCCCTCGACGTGGCGCCCGAACCCGGTCGACGGCTTCTTCAACGGACTCGACCTGCCGTGGATCGACCTGACCTCGGTCGCGTCCGCCCTGCAGCGGGTGGGCAGCGAGGTCGACTCGGCGGACCTGGACTACCCCGAGACCCAGGCCCTGCTCCAGCTCGACCCGGCCGCCTTCGCGGCCGCGACCGACCTGGCCGACGCCGGGGAGTCGCTGCAGAACCTGCTGACCGACAACGACGAGGTCGCCGGCGAGGTGCTCGACGAGTCGCTGACGACCACGTCGTACTCCGACCGGCTGCGGCCCGACTCCGCCCGCGTCGCGGCGTACCGCTCCCGCGCCTGGATCGCCGCCCGGCTCGGCGCGGTGCACGTCGAGGCGCCGCGAGCCGTCATCCTGTCCAGCGGCAGCGGCCGCTTCGCGGCCACCGTCATCAACACGCTCGACGAGCCGGTGACGGTGAAGATCCAGGCCCAGGCGGAACCGCCGCTCCAGGTGGAGGTCCCCGCCGAGCCGCTCGAGCTCGGACCGAACGCCCGCACGACCGTGCTGCTCAACGCCTCGTCGTCGGGGCTCGGGGTCCGCACCGTCACGCTGCGGATCACCGACACCGACGACGTTTTCCTCGGCTCGTCCGACTCACTGCCGATCCGGTCCAACCGGGTCAGCAGCGTGATCTGGCTGATCATCGGCACCGGCGTCGCGCTGCTGTTCGGCGCGATCCTGGTGCGCCTGTACCGCAGGATCCGGGCGGCACGCGCATGAGCGAGACCGAGCAGCAGCGGGTCCTCGCGAACACCGCCGTGATGGCGGCGGGCACGATCGTGTCCCGGATGAGCGGCTTCGTCCGCTCGACGCTGCTGATGGCCGCGCTCGGCCTGCAGCTGCACGCCGACATCTTCAACATCGCGAACACGATCCCGAACATGCTCTACATCCTGCTCGCGGGCGGGATGTTCAACGCGGTGCTCGTCCCGCAGCTGGTGCGCTCGATGCGCAACGACCCCGACGGGGGCGAGGCGTACACGAACCGGATCGTCACGCTCGCCCTGCTGTTCCTCGGCGGGGTCACGGTGCTGCTCGTCGTCGCGGCACCCTGGCTGATGCAGCTGCTGCTCGACGCGGACTTCAACGACCCGGAGCTGGCCGCGCAGCGCGAGTCCGCGATCGCGTTCGCGCGGTACTGCCTGCCGCAGGTGTTCTTCTACGGGATGTTCGTGCTGCTCGGGCAGATCCTGAACGCCCGCGGGAAGTTCGGCCCGATGATGTGGGCGCCGATCGCGAACAACGTCATCTCGGTCGCGGTCCTGGTGATCTACCTGTTCACCTTCGGCCCGGCCGAGGACGTCTTCGGCGCGTTCTCCGAGGGTCAGGAGCTCCTGCTCGGCCTCGGCGCCACGCTCGGCATCGCCGCCCAGCTCCTCGTGCTGCTGCCCTACCTGCGTGGCGTCGGCTACCGGTTCCACCCGCGCTTCGACTTCCGGCACACCGGCCTGGGCCACACGCTGCGGCTGGGCACGTGGACGGTGCTGTTCGTGGTGGTCAACCAGATCGCGTACATCGTGGTGGTGAAGCTCGCCTCGAGCGGAGCGCTGGGCGGCGACGGCACCGGCTACACGGTGTACTCCGGAGCCTTCCTCCTGGCGATGGTGCCGCACTCGATCATCACGGTGTCGCTGGCGACCGCGATCCTGCCCGGCATGTCGGCCAAGGCCGCCGAGCACGACCTGGACGGCCTGGCGCGGATGCTCGCCGAGACGCTGCGAACGGCGCTCGCGGTGGTGATCCCGTTCGTGCTGCTGCTGCCGTTCATCGCGACCGACCTGTCGAACGTCGTCTGGGGCCACGGCGCCTCGGCCCCCAAGTTCGACCTGTTCGTGCCGTCGCTCGCACTGTTCGGGCCCGGCCTGCTCTTCTTCACCGTCCACTACCTGATGCTGCGGGGGTTCTACGCGATCGAGCAGACGCGCACCGTGTTCTGGATCCAGTGCGCGGTGGGCGCCACGAACATCGTGGCCGCGGCGCTGCTGGTGCGGGCCACCAGCGCCGAGCAGACCTCCCCGGCGCTGGTCGCGTCGTACGCCGCGGCGTACCTGGTCGGCGCGGTCATCTCGTACGCCGTGCTGAGCCGGACCCTCGGCGGCCTGCGTACGGCGGCCCTGGTGCGGTTCGTGGTGCGCACGCTGATCGCCGCCCTGGTCTCGACCGCCGCTGCCGCGGGCGCGGCGTGGCTGCTGCACCAGCTCGTGACCGACCCGCACTGGCTGGTCGCGGCCGTCTGGCTGCTGGTCGTGACGGTCGTCGACGTCGCGGTGTTCCTCGTCATGGCCCGGCTGATGCGGCTGCGTGAGGTGACCGCCGTCGTCGACACCGTGACCCGCCGGTTGCCCCTCCCCCGGCGCTCCTGACAACGTCCTACGATGACCGTGGACGGGGAAGCGGACGAGGGGAGCTGCGTGCCGAGCTCGATCCGGCCCGGCGACGTGCTCGCCGACCGGTACCGCCTGGTCGACCTGCTCACGGAGAGCGGGGGCGGCCGGTTCTGGCGAGCCCACGACCGGGTGCTCGAGCGGCACGTCGCGCTGCACGTGATCCCCGCCGACGACGAGCGCGCCGACGCGCTGCTCGAGGCCGCGCGGCGCTCGGCGACCGTCCACGACCGGCGGCTGCTGAGGGTGCTCGACGCCGACCGGGCAGACGGCCTCTGCTACGTCGTCAACGAGTGGGGCTCGGGCGACTCGCTCGACATCATGCTCGCCAGCGGCGGGCCGCTCGGTCCGCGCCGGGCCGCCTGGCTGGTCTCCGAGGTCGCGGCGTCGATCGCGGTCGGCCACGAGGCCGGGGTGGCCCATGGACGGCTGATCCCCGAGAACGTCCTGGTCGACCACTCCGGGTCCGTGCGGCTGATCGGCTTCGCGGTCGACGCCGCGATGCACGGGCTCGGGCCGGGCCGGGTGTCGGCCGACGTGGCCGACCTCGGCGGGCTGCTCTACTGCTCCCTCACCGGCAAGTGGCCCGGCACCCAGTCCGCGCTCCCGCCGGCGCCGATCGAGGGCGGCCAGGTGCTGCGCCCGCGCCGGGTCCGCGCCGGGATCCCGCGCTCGCTCGACGCGCTGTGCGACGAGGTCGTGAACCCGTACGCCGGCGCCTGGGGCGACCGGCTGCGCGAGACCCACGACCTGGCCACCGCCCAGGGCATCGGCGACTACCTCTCCGCGTTCGTCGGCGACCCGACGGGGCTGGCCGCTGCTGAGGCGGCTGCCGGGCACCGCGACACCGAGGCGACCGTGACGCTGCCGGCGATCCCCGACCCGCCGGTCCGCGAGCCCGAGCCCGTGGCGCAGCCTGCACCGGCGCCCGAGCCGGCACCGGAGCCCGAGCCGGCGCCGGAGGAGCCCCCGGCCCCCGTCGACCAGCCCACCCAGGCCGGGCTGCCGATCTTCGACGACGAGAACGACGACGTCTCGTGGATCACCGCCCGGGCCGAGGCCGCGCCGCCTCCGCCGCCGTTCGAGGAGCCGCCCGAGCGGCCGCTGTTCGCCCCGGCGTCCGACGCCACCCGGACGCCACGCAACCCGGCCTCGGCGACCCCGGCCGCCGAGTACTGGCCGTTCGGCGACCCCGGCACCGGCACGACTCCGGTCGCTGCCGGCGCCGAGGCTCCCGAGGAGGAGGTCCCCGGCCGGAACTGGCTGCGGCTGGCCGCGGTGATCGCCGCCTGCCTGATCCTGCTGGTCGGGATCGTGGTCGCCTACAACCTCGGCCGCGGCCGGACCCCGCTCGGTGCGGTGCCCGACGACGACACGGCCTCGTCCCCCTCGGCTCCCACGAGCAGCGCGGCAGTCGACCCGCAGCCCCTCGAGGGCGTCACCGCGACCGACTTCGACCCGCAGGGCGAGCCGCCCGACGAGAACCCCGAGCTCGCACCCCTGGCGGTCGACGGCGACCCGGCCACGACGTGGCGAACGGCGACGTACCTCCAGAACCTCGGGCCCGGCGGCCTGAAGACCGGCGTCGGGCTGCTCCTCGACCTCGGCGAGGTCCACGACGTGGCCGCGGTCGACCTGACGTTCGTGGGCGAGCCGACCAGCTTCTCGATCTACGTCACCGACGAGGCGCCCACCGCGATCCAGGGCCTCGAGCCCGCCGCGACCGGCACCGCCGACACCACCCGCGCCCGGATCACCCTGGACGCGCCCGTCAGCGGCCGTTTCCTCACGCTCTGGCTGACGTCGATCCCCGCCGTCTCAGACGGCTTCCGCGGCGAGGTCGCCGAGATCACGGTCCGCGGATGAGCACCGAACCCACCGACCACGACCTGCTGCGCGCCCACGTCGACGGTGACCCGGACGCGTTCGGCATCCTCTTCCACCGGCACCGCGACCGGCTCTGGGCGGTCGCGCTGCGCACGATGGGCAACCGCGAGGATGCCGCCGACGGGCTCCAGGACGGCCTGGTGGCGGCGTACCGCCGGGCCGGCACGTTCCGCGGCGACGCCGCGGTGACCACCTGGCTGCACCGTGTCGTCGTCAACGCCTGCCTCGACCGCATCCGCGCCGCGAAGGTACGCCGCACCGAGGTGCTGCCCGACGACCTCGAGGAGTACCGCGACCGCGGCTCGCTCGCGGCCGCGACGCCCGCCGCCGAGGATCCCGCCGACCTGTCGGTCCGCGAGGAGCGGCGCCGGCTCGTCCTCGACGCGCTGGGCGAGCTGCCCGCCGAGCAGCGGGCGGCCCTGGTGCTGGTGGACATGGAGGGGTACCCCGTCGCCGAGGCCGCCGCGATGCTCGACTGCGCCGTGGGCACGGTGAAGTCGCGCTGCTCGCGCGGCCGCGCCCGGCTCGCGGAGCTGCTCGGCCCGCTGCTCGCCGACGGCTCGAGTGAGGCGGACCACGTCGTACCTCGGAACCCGGTCCCGCCCGCGCCCGTCGAATCCGACGATGCCCCGCGCGGGCCACCGACCCCCGCGTGACCACCCGCCCACCCGACCGCCTACCCGACTCCCGAGGAGGTGAACACCCATGACCGACGAGGACCAGGTCCGACGCCTGCTGGCCGAGGCCCGGCACGACGAGCCGATGCCCGACGACGTCGCCGCCCGGCTCGACGGGGTGATCGCCGACCTGCGGGAGGACAAGGCGCCGACGGCGCCGGTCGACCACGCCGCGCTCCTGCGCCGGCGCCGGGTCCGTTCCTGGGTCCTGGCCGCCGCCGCGGTCGTCGTCGTCGGCATCGGGATCAACCAGGTCGACTGGTCCGGGATGTCCATGGGCGGCGCCGACGGCAGCGGAGACAGCTCGGCCGCCGAGGCGGACGCCGGCTCGGTCCCCTCGACCGCGCTCGAGTCGGCCCCCGAGTCGCCGGCCGACGACGACGCTGCCCGGGCGCGCGGCGAGCTCCAGTGGCGCGAGGCCCGCGCTCGCCTGGGCCGGGACGACCTCGCCAGGCAGGCGATCGCGCTGCGGGCCACGCTCCCGGGGGTGACCCTGTCGTCCGCCACAGCCGAGGCGCAGGAGGAGTACGACTCCGATGGCACCGACTCCGGGGGCCTGAGCTACGACGTGCGGTGCGAGTTCGCGCCGACCGGGCCGGGTCGCGTGGTCTCGGTGACGTACGACGGGGATCGGGGCTGGCTGGTCTACCGGGCGCCCCAGGGCGAGTCCCAGGTCGTCGACCTGTACCTCTGCGGCCGGTCGAAGCCCACCCGGTCGATCACCCTGCCCGCCCCGTAGCCGGGAAGATTCCTCGCCTACGATCGGTTGTACTGGTCGCTGACCGCAACCCGATCCGAGGAGAGCCCTGATCCATGTCCGACGTCCGTGATGTCATCGTCATCGGCTCCGGCCCCTCCGGGTACACCGCCGGCCTCTACACCGCCCGCGCGAACCTGAAGCCCCTCGTCTTCGAGGGCTCCGTGACCGCCGGTGGCGCGCTCATGAACACCACCGAGGTGGAGAACTTCCCCGGTTTCCGCGACGGCATCATGGGCCCGGCCCTGATGGACGAGATGCGCGCCCAGGCCGAGCGCTTCGGCGCCGAGCTGGTGGCCGACGACGTCGTCGAGGTCGACCTCACCGGCGACGTCAAGGTCGTGAAGACCGCCACCGACACGTTCCAGGCTCGTGCGGTGATCCTGGCGATGGGCTCGGGCTACCGCAAGCTGGGCCTGCCGCGCGAGGAGGAGCTCTCCGGCCGCGGCGTCTCGTGGTGTGCGACGTGTGACGGCTTCTTCTTCCGCGACCAGCACATCGCTGTCGTCGGCGGCGGCGACTCCGCGATCGAGGAGGCGACGTTCCTGACCCGGTTCGGCTCCAAGGTCTCGCTGATCGTGCGCCGCGACGAGCTGCGCGCCTCGAAGATCATGCAGGAGCGTGCGTTCGCCGACCCCAAGCTCGAGATCATCTGGAACTCCAAGGTCGCCGAGATCAACGGCGCCGACCGGCTCGAGTCGCTGACGCTCGAGGACACCGTCACCGGCGAGACCAGCAACCTGCCGGCCACCGGACTGTTCATCGCCATCGGCCACGACCCGCGCTCGGAGCTGCTCCCCGGCCAGGTCGACCTCGACGAGAACGGGTACGTCGTCGTCACCCACCCCTCGACCGGCACCAACCTGCCCGGCGTCTTCGCCGCCGGCGACCTGGTCGACCACCACTACCGCCAGGCGATCACCGCCGCCGGGACCGGCTGCGCGGCCGCGCTGGACGCCGAGCGCTACCTGGCCGAGCTGGACCACGCCGCGTCCGGTCCGCGGGACGCCCAGGACCGCGCCGACGCCGAGATGGTCACCGAAGCAGTCCAGACCGCCGGGGCGTAGCCGGAACGCGCCAGCGGACCGACTGACGGTGGGCGTGTCGAGACCCGTCACGCGTCCGCTCGAGATCACCCAGCGCGCCGGGGAACAAGCGCCCCCGGCCTGCTGTTGACTGTGATCAGACCTCAGAGTTCACCGAAGAAGGGAATCATCCGTGGGCAACATCAACGCTGTGACCGACGCCGAGTTCGACGCGCAGGTCCTCAAGTCCGACAAGCCGGTCCTCGTGGACTTCTGGGCGGAGTGGTGCGGCCCGTGCCGCCAGGTCGCCCCGATCCTCGACGAGATCGCCTCGACCCACGGTGACAAGATCACCTTCCTCAAGATGAACGTCGACGAGAACCCGGTCACCCCGTCGAACTACCGGGTCACCGGCATCCCGACGATCAACGTCTACCAGGGCGGCGAGGTCGTGAAGACCATCGTCGGTGCCCGACCGAAGGCCGCTCTCCTCAAGGAGCTCGAGGACCTGGTCTGAGGTGCGGGCTCGGACTGAGCTTGCGAGGTCCGAGCACCCGTCACCGACGTTGAGGCGCTCCGCGCCGAAACGCTAGTTCTGAGCCCGTGAGGCCCGCGTCGACTTCGGCGCGGGCCTCAGTGCTCCCAGGACCTTGTCGAGCGCGGCGTCGACCTCGTCGCGCCAGGTGAGCGTCGTGCGGAGCTCCATCCGCATCCGGGGGCTCGTCGGGTGCGGCCGGTGCGTCTTGAAGCCCACACCGCCCAGGAAGTCGACCGGCACCACGCACCGGCCGGTCCGGCCGCGGGCGTCGCCGAAGGCCTCCACCGCGCCCACGTCCCCACGCTTGATGAGGTCGCGCGCCATGCCCTGCACGAGCATCCGGCCCAGCCCGCCGCCCTGCCACGCGGGATCGACGTACGCCGTGGTCAGCAGCACCGCATCGGGCGAGACCGGGGCGGTGGGGAAGGCCGCGGCCCCCGGCACGAACGCCTCGGGGGCGTAGACCAGGTAGCCCACCGGCACGTCGTCGACCAGCGCCACCCGTCCACACGAGCCCCACTCGCGCAGGACCTCCGAGACCCAGGCGTCCTTCTCCGCGGTCGGATCGCCCACGCGCTCGCGGCGTACCGGGTCGAGCTCCCAGAACAGGCAGGAGCGGCAGGGCGTCTCGAACGCGGCGAGGTGGTCCAGGGTCAGCCGGACGATCTTGCGTGACATCTCACCTCCCGCGAGACGGAACCCATGAGCCATGGTAGGCACCGGCCTGCGAGGATGGCGGCGTGCGCAAGATCCGACAGAGCAAGAAGCTGCAGAACGTCCGGTACGACGTGCGTGGGCCGATCCTCGTCGAAGCACAGCGGCTCGAGGCCGAGGGTCACCACATCCTGAAGCTCAACATCGGCAACACCGCACCGTTCGGGTTCGACGCTCCCGAGGCCATCGTGGCCGACATCGTGCACCACCTGCCCGACTCGCAGGGCTACAGCGACAGCCAGGGCATCTACCCGGCGCGCACCGCGGTCGCGCAGTACTACCAGAGCCGCGGGCTGCGCGACGTCAACGTCGAGGACATCTTCATCGGCAACGGCGTCTCCGAGCTGATCACGATGGTCCTGCAGACCTTCCTCGACGACGGCAACGAGATCCTGGTGCCGGCGCCGGACTACCCGCTGTGGACCGGCGCCGTCACGCTCTCCGGCGGCACGGCCGTGCACTACGTGTGCGACGAGAGCAACGGCTGGAACCCGGACCTCGCCGACATCGAGGCCAAGATCACCGAGAACACCCACGGCCTGGTGATCATCAACCCCAACAACCCCACCGGCGCGGTCTACAGCGAGGAGACCGTCAAGGGCCTCATCGACATCGCCCGCCGGCACGAGCTGGTCGTCTTCGCCGACGAGATCTACGAGAAGATCATCTTCGACGACGCGGTGCACCACCACGCGGCGACGTACGCCGGCAACGACGTGCTCTGCCTGACCTTCAGCGGGCTCTCGAAGGCCTACCGGGTCTGCGGCTACCGCGCCGGCTGGGTGATGATCTCCGGGCCGAAGGAGGTCGCGGAGGACTTCCTCGAGGGCCTCACCCTGATGGCCAACATGCGGATGTGCGCCAACGTGCCCGCGCAGCACGCCATCCAGACCGCCCTGGGCGGCTATCAGTCTGTCGAGGAGCTGATCGTGCCCGGCGGCCGCTTCTACGAGCAGAGCATGCTCGCCAGCAGGCTGCTCAACGAGATCCCCGGCGTCAGCAACGTGGCTCCGCGCGGTGCGCTCTACTGCTTCCCGCGGCTCGACCCGGACGTCTACCCGATCGAGAACGACGAGACGTTCGTGATCGACCTGCTGCGCGCCAAGAAGATCCTGGTCACCCACGGCACCGGCTTCAACTGGCCGCGACCGGACCACTTCCGGTTGGTCACGCTGCCCGACGTGCACGTCCTGGAGGAAGCGATCGGCAGGATCGCTGAGTTCCTGGCGACCAGGCGCTGACGGCATGCGCGACCTCACCTACCCCCCGGTCATCGGCACCGCCAAGACGGCGTTCCGCCTGCTCGGCCAGCGCTTCGACATGACCGGCACGGAGCACGTCTCGCGCGAGGGCGGAGTGCTGCTCGCGTGCAACCACATCAGCTACGTCGACTTCATCTACGGCGGTCTGGCTGCGAACCCGTCGCGCCGCCGCGTGCGGTTCATGGCCAAGCGCGAGCTGTTCGCGCACAAGCTCTCCGGCCCGCTGATGCGCTCGATGCACCACATCGAGGTCGACCGCGGCGCCGGCGAGGCGTCGGCGCGCACCGCGGTGGAGTACCTCCGCGCCGGCGAGGCCGTCGGCATCTTCCCGGAGGCGACCATCTCGCGGGCGATGGAGCTCAAGGAGTTCAAGACCGGCGCCGTCCGGATCGCTGCCGAGGCCGGGGTCCCGCTCGTCCCGGTCATCCTCTGGGGCACCCAACGGCTGATCACCAAGGACCACCCCCGCGACTTCTCGCGCGGCAAGACCATCGCCATCCGCGTCGGTGCGCCGATGCACCCGACCGGGGCCGACCCGGTCGCCGAGACGGCGCAGCTGCACGCGGTGATGACCGACCTGCTCGACGCGACGATCCGCGCCTACCCCGACGCCGAGCAGCCCCCCGGCTCCTGGTGGCTCCCGGCGTCGTACGGCGGCGCGGCGCCCACGCTGGACGAGGCGGCCCGGCTCGACACCGAGGAGCGCCGCAGGCGAGCCGAGCGTCGTGCCAATAAAGAGACTGGGCGATAAGTCGACAAACCGACTTATCGGTTCATCGACCTAGATCGGACGGTCGTCCCGGTCCCGCGGGTCCATGATGTCGACGATCCGCTGGAGGTCGTCCAAGGTCGCGAACTCGACGGTGATCTTGCCCTTGGCCCGGCCCAGGTCGACCTTGACCCGGGTCTCGAGGCGGTCCGACAGTCGTTCGGCGAGGTCGGAGAGCCCGGGGGCCACCGGCTTGGCCCGGGTCGCGCGCGGTGCCGGTGCGTCGGGGTCACGGACCGCGACGATCTCCTCGAGACCCCGCACGCTGATGCCCTCGGCGACCACCCGCTGGGCGAGACGGTCCTGCAGGTCCGAGTCGTCGATCGCGAGCAGCGCGCGAGCGTGGCCGGCCGAGAGCACGCCGGCGGCGACCCGGCGCTGCACGGCGGGGGTGAGCTTGAGCAGCCGGAGGGTGTTGCTGATCTGCGGACGGGAGCGGCCGATCCGCTGGGCGAGCTCCTCGTGGGTGCAGCCGAAGTCGTCGAGCATCTGCTGGTAGGCCGCGGCCTCTTCCAGCGGGTTGAGCTGCGAGCGGTGCAGGTTCTCCAGGAGGGCGTCGCGGAGCATGTCCAGGTCGTCGGTCTCCCGGACGATCGCGGGCACCGCCTCGAGCCCGGCCGCCTGGGACGCGCGCCAGCGGCGCTCGCCCATGACCAGCTCGAACTCCTCCGGCCCGTGCTTGCGCACCACGATCGGCTGCAGCACGCCGATCTCGCGGATCGAGTGGACCAGCTCGGCCATCGCCTCCTCGTCGAAGACCTGGCGCGGCTGCACGCGGTTCGGCGTGATCTGACCGACCGGGACCTCGGCGAAGTACGCACCGGCCACCGGCGTCAGGTCGCCCTGGTCCGGAGCGGTGTCGACGGACGGCCCGCCCTCGTCGGCGGGACCGGTCGGGATCAGGGAGCCCAGGCCCCGGCCGAGCCCGCGGCGCTGCGGCGGGCGGTTGGCGGCGTTCATCTGCTGGGCGCTCCCTTGGTGGCGATCTCGCGCGCGGCCTCGAGGTAGGACAGCGCTCCCGGTGATCCGGGATCGTAGGTCATCACCGTCTGGCCGTACGACGGGGCCTCCGAGACCCGCACCGAGCGCGGGATGAACGTCTTGAGCACCTGGTCGCCGAAGTGCTCGCGCACCTCGTCCGCGACACCGGCCGCCAGGCGGGTGCGGGCGTCGTACATCGTCACGAGGATCGTGGAGACGTCGAGTCCCTGGTTCAGGTGCGCGCGGACCATCTCCACGGTCTCGAGCAGCTGGCCGAGGCCCTCGAGCGCGTAGTACTCCGCCTGGATCGGGATCATCATCTCGTTGCCGGCCACCAACGCGTTCAGCGTCAGCAGGCCCAGCGAGGGCGGGCAGTCGACGAGCACGTAGTCGAACCGGTCCTCCCCCGCCTCCTCGGCGGTGCCGACCAGCGGGTGGCCGTGGATCGCCTTGCGCAGGCGGCTCTCACGTGCGACGACGGAGACCAGCTCGATCTCGGCGCCGGCCAGGTCGATGGTGGCGGGCACCACGAACAGGTTCTCCGACTCGGGGCTCGGGCTGGACACCTCCTCGAGCGGCACGCCGTCCACGAGGGCGTCGTAGGTCGAGGGGACGCCGCGGCGGTGCTCCACCCCGAGCGCCGTGGACGCGTTGCCCTGGGGATCGAGATCGACGACGAGCACGCGCTGGCCCAGCTGCGCGAGCGCGGCGGCCACGTTCACGGTCGAGGTGGTCTTGCCGACCCCACCCTTCTGGTTCGCGACCACGAAGATCCGGGTCGCCGACGGCCGGTCCAGCGGCGGACGCAGCCGAGCGCCGTGCCGGGCCAGGACCGTGTGCTCCGCGGCCTTCGCCAGCGGGGTGCCGGGATCGTGGTCGAAGTCCGGTGCGGCTACCGCGATGTCCTCGGCGGTACGCACCCGGAACGCCGTTTCACGTGAAACATCGGCGGCGGGGTCGTTATCCCCCGCTTGTGGATGAACTGGGTCGGTCTGTGGAAAACCACGCTCAGGGGGCAGGCCTTCACCGGTGGAAAACTCGGTCACGCCTGACGCCTCCGGTTCGATCGGCCGCCCTTGCGGCTCGCACGCTTCTTCGATGGTCCACCGCTTCGCGAGGGCGGAAGCGGCCAAGATACCTGGGCCGGATCGGCCCAGGCCACTCGTAGCGCCAGAGTGGGGGAGATCTCGCCGTCGGCCCCGAGCTCGAGCACCTCCGGCGACGCGCAGCCCCACCTGGCGAGCTCGTCCCGCGCCGTCTCGATCTCCTCGGCGACCGAGCTCCCCTTCATTGCTACCAGGGCACCGGTTGGCGCCACCAGCGGCATCGACCAACCGAGCAGCCGCTCCAGGGGCGCGACCGCGCGCGAGGTGACCACGTCGAACCGGCGCTCTCCGTGGATCGCGTCCGCGCGGCCGCGCACGACCTCGACCGTGCCCAGGTCCAGCGCGACCGCCACCTCCTCCAGGAAGGTGGTCCGGCGCAGCAGCGGCTCGACGAGCGTCACCGCGAGGTCCGGCCGTGCGATCGCCAGCACCAGGCCGGGCAGGCCGGCACCGGACCCGATGTCACACACGGTGGCGTCCTGAGGAATGAGGTCAGCCAGCAGCGCACAGTTGACCAGGTGCCGATCCCACAACCGCGGGGCCTCACGCGGCCCGATCAGCCCACGCACCACGCCCTCGGTCGCCAACAGCTCCGCATAGCGCTCGGCCAGCGGAAGGCGCTCAGACGAAAACACCCTCCGCGCCACGTCGGGCGCGGAGGGTGTTTCACGTGAAACATCGTTCATGGGGCCATCACGCCGGGAGGACCACCACGTAGCGACGCGGTTCGACGCCCTCGGACTCCGAGGTCAGTCCCGCCGCGGCGACCGCGTCGTGAACGACCTTGCGCTCGAAGGGCGACATCGCGCTGAGCGAGACCGACTCGCCGGTCTCCTTCACCTGCGCGACGGTCGCGTCGGCGAGCTTGACGAGCTCCTCACGCTTCTCGGCGCGGTAGCCGGAGATGTCCAGCATCAGCCGCGACCGCTCACCCGTCTCCCGGTAGACCGCCAGCCGGGTCAGCTCCTGCAGCGCGTCGAGGACCTCGCCCTTCGCGCCGACCAGCTGGTTCAGGTCCGCACCCACGATGGACACCGCGGCGCGGTCGCCCTCGACGTCCATGTCCAGGTCGCCGTCCAGGTCGGCGATGTCGAGCAGCTCCTCGAGGTAGTCGGCGGCGATGTCGCCCTCCTGCTCGAGCTGCTCGACGCGCGAGGTGGGCGCGTCGTCCTGCGTGGCCGTCTCCACGGCGTCGGTCACTGCCTCGTCACTCACTGCTGCTCCCCCTCGGGACTCTGATCCGTGGCGGGACGCGGCCCGCTGGACTTCTTACGCTGCTCTCGGGACTGCTTCTTCGGCTGCTGGCGCTGCTGCGGCCGGCGCTCGGTCGGCTCCTCGACCTCGGCCACGACCTCCGCGGCGGGCGCCTTGCCGTGCTTCAGGGCCTTCGCCCGGTCCCGGTCCTCCTTCGCCTTGGCGGCCGAGGTCCCCGGGGCGGGGTTGTTGCGGATCACGTAGAACTGCTGACCCATCGTCCAGATGTTCGAGGTGGTCCAGTAGAAGAGCACACCGATCGGGAAGGCGATGCCACCGACGGCGAAGACGACCGGGAGGACGTACAGCAGGATCTTCTGCTGCTGGGCGTACGGCCCGGACAGCGCGTCGGCCGGCATGTTCTTGCTCATCAGCTGGCGCTGGGTGGTGAACGTGGTCGCGGTCATCGCGACGACGAGCAGGGCCGCGACGAGCTGCACCGCGGCGGAGCCGCCGTTGTCGAGGAACGTCGCGCTCAGCGGCACGACCCCGAAGAGCTCGGACTCGCCGAAGCTCTTCGCGAGCTCGTCGGTGAGGAAGTGGATCCCGTCGCCGTTGGCCGCGTGGTGGTCGAGCAGCCGGAACAGCGCCAGGAAGATCGGCATCTGGATCAGGATCGGCAGGCACGAGGCGAACGGGTTGGTCCCGCTGTCCTTGTACAGCTTCATCGTCTCCTGGGCGAGACGCTCACGGTCGTGGCCGTACTTCTTCTGCAGCTCCTTCACCTTCGGCTGGATCAGCTGCATGTTCCGGCTGGACTTGATCTGCTTGACGAACAGCGGGATCAACGCGGCGCGCACCGTGATCGTGAGGCCGATGATCGACAGCACCCAGGTGCCGCCCGCGTTGGGGTCCATCTGGAGGACTTCGCTGAACAACCAGTGCCACCCCACCAGGACGGCAGAGATGACGTAGTACAGCGGCGTCATGATCAGGTGGCCGATGTCGCCGAGGATTCCCACGGATCAGGCTCCTTGCTGGGGTGAGGGAGATGAGCCCGCTCGCGGGCGGGAAGATCGATCGGGCACCGGGTCGTAGCCACCGGCGGCCCAGGGGTGACACCGCGCCAGCCGGCGCGCGGACAGCCACGACCCGCGCACGCTACCGTGCTCGGTCACCGCCTGGAGCGCGTACGCCGAGCAGGACGGGTGATAGCGGCAGACCTGCCCGTAGAGCGGGCTGATGAGCAGTCGATAGGCGCGCAGGAACCCGATCAGCAGGTAGCGCACCGGGTCGTACCTCATCCACTCACCTCCGCACGCACCCGACGAAGGCAACGCTCGAGATCGGCGCCGAGTTCCGCGTACGACGCGGTGGCGGCTGCGGGCAGCGCCCGGACCACGAGCACAGCAGAGCCCGGGAGCGACGAGAGGTGCTCCCGGGCCAGGTGTCGCAGTCGGCGCTTCACGCGGTTGCGAGTGACGGAGTTCCCCACGGCCTTGCTGACCACGAAGCCCACGCGCGGCGTCTCGGTGAGCGACGGATCGCTCGCCAGATGCACCACGACGGTGCGCGCTCCGCTACGGCGACCCTTGCGGGTCGCCTCACGAAACGAGGCACCGTCGGTCAGGCGGTGAGCCGAGGACAGCACGCGGCTGACCTGGGTCCGGCCGGCTGGGCCGTCAGACAGCGAGGCTCTTGCGGCCCTTGCGGCGGCGCGAGGACAGGATCGCGCGGCCCGCACGGGTGCGCATACGCAGGCGGAAGCCGTGCACCTTGTGACGGCGGCGGTTGTTCGGCTGGTACGTGCGCTTGCTCATGGGCTTCTCTCCATGGTGTTGTCAGGGCAGTCACGCCGGGCCGGAGCGGCACGGTGCTATCAGAGCCTTTCGGCTGGCACCGCGCGCCCACGAACCAGCGCCCAGATTCGAGCTGGGTTCAAGCTCTGGGCACTGCTCTGTCGTGGACATGCGGCACCGGTCGACACCGGGTGACCGAGCAACGGTACGCGCTGGGATTCCACAGGGTCAAACCGACGTCGACCAGGTCCGGGTCGGCCTGTGGATGACGGGTTGCCGCAGCCGTAGGCGAGTTGTTACGTTCGCGGCTACCGAGGTTCCCCGCCGCCCCTCGGACCGCACCGGATCCGCACCACGTGTGACCGCCGCCACATCCCTGGCAAAGCCACGCTGACCTGCGAAAACACCTCTCCGATGCGCCCGTCGCGCGGTCTCGGACCGGCTCTTTCCACAAGGCGAGGGTCGGGTTCACAACCTGTGGACAAAGTTGTGGAAGCGACTGGCCTCGAACGGCTGGCCGGTTCTCCTGCGCAAGTCGGAGCGACCGGCGACGATAAGGCCCTTCGAACGGCCGAGACAACCTAGGAAGTGGGAACGGTGGAGCAGAGCACCTCGGACCTCAGCATCGCGTGGCGAGGCGTGGTGGACGACCTCCAACCGAACCAGCGGGCCTGGCTGCGCGCCAGCGAACCGGTGACCCTGCACGAGAGCACCGCGATCGTCGCGGTCCCCAACGACTTCACCCGCAACCAGCTCGAGGGCCGGCTGCGCGCCCAGCTGGAGGACGCGCTCACCGTGAGGTTCGGTCGCGAGATCCGGATCGCGGTGACGGTGAACCCCCAGCTCGAGGAGCTGGTCACCGCCCCGGCGCCCGCGGACCTCACCGATCCGTCGACAAGTCAAGAAAGCGACATGTCGACAAATGAGGTGGAGACCGTCTCCCCCGCACCCGTGCCGGCGGCGTCGCTGCCGAGCGACTCCGGTGCCCGCCCCGCGAACGCGCTCGAGACCCGCCTCAACCCCAAGTACACGTTCGAGACCTTCGTCATCGGCTCGTCCAACCGCTTCCCCCACGCGGCCGCCGTCGCCGTCGCGGAGGCGCCGGGCAAGGCGTACAACCCGCTGCTCGTCTACGGCGACTCGGGACTCGGCAAGACCCACCTCCTGCACGCGATCGGTCACTACGTCCGCTCCCTCTACACCGGCGCCAAGGTGCGCTACGTGTCGAGCGAGGAGTTCACCAACGAGTTCATCAACGCGATCCGCGACGACCGGCAGGACCGGTTCAAGCGCCGCTACCGCGACGTCGACGTGCTGCTGATCGACGACATCCAGTTCCTGGAGGGGAAGACCCAGACGCAGGAGGAGTTCTTCCACACGTTCAACACCCTCCACAACGCCAACAAGCAGATCGTGCTCACCTCGGACCGCGCGCCCAAGCGGCTGGAGGCGCTCGAGGACCGGCTGCGCAACCGGTTCGAGTGGGGCCTCATCACCGACGTTCAGCCGCCCGACCTCGAGACCCGGATCGCGATCCTGCGCAAGAAGGCCGCGATGGACCGGCTCACCGCGCCGCCGGACGTGCTCGAGTTCATCGCGTCGAAGATCCAGACCAACATCCGCGAGCTCGAGGGTGCGCTGATCCGGGTCACCGCCTTCGCGAACCTCAACCGCCAGGAGGTCGACATGACCCTGGCCGAGATCGTCCTCAAGGACCTGATCCCCGAGGGCGGCGAGCCGGAGATCACCGCCGCGCTGATCATCGCCCAGACCGCGGCGTACTTCGGGCTCTCGATCGAAGAGCTCACGGGGCCCAGCCGCGGCCGGCACCTGGTGATGGCCCGTCAGATCGCGATGTACCTCTGCCGCGAGCTCACCGACCTGTCGCTGCCCAAGATCGGCGCCCAGTTCGGCAACCGCGACCACACGACGGTGATGTACGCCGACCGGAAGATCAACCAGCTGCTCGCCGAGCGCCGTGCCGTCTTCAACCAGGTCAGCGAGCTCACCAACCGGGTCAAGCTGCAGGCCCGCCAGGCCTGACGTCGGCCCGATCGGCCCGATCCGTGTCGTTCCCCAGCTGTGGACGACCTGTGGGTGGCCGTCACTCGCCGCGGGAGAAGCTGTGGACGAGCGGTCCGAACACCGATGCGCGCACCGCCGCCTCCACACGATCGCCGAGTCGTTCATTTGTCGTTCCACAATCACTGTGCACCGGACGAACCGCACCTGACCTGCGGAAACAGTGGTTATCCACAGATTCCACCGCTCCTATTACTCCGACCTACCTCTAGACATCTCGATCGCCCGTGAACATCCACCCGGGCCCCTTCCTGGGGACAACTCCCGGACGTCCCCGCTGCATGGCAGGATGCGCATCCCAAGATTTCTCCCGAGATCTGTAGTTCCTGACCCGTAGTTCCGACAGAACCGAAGGAACCATCGTGAAGTTCCGCGTCGAGCGCGACGTCCTGGCCGATGCCGTCGCGTGGGCTGCCCGCAGCCTCCCGGTACGCCCCAGCGTCCCCGTCCTGGCCGGTCTGCTCATCGAGGCGACCGACGAGGGCCTGGTGCTCTCCACCTTCGACTACGAGACCTCCGCGCGAGCCACCCTCGCCGCCGAGGTCAGCGACGAGGGCCGTGCCCTGGTCAGCGGTCGGTTGCTCGCCGACATCTGCCGCAGCCTGCCCGCGAAGCCGGTCGAGATGGTGCTCGACGGTGCCCGCGTCTCGCTCACCTGTGGCTCCGCCCGGTTCAGCCTCCAGACGATGCCCGTCGAGGACTACCCGAGCCTGCCGGACATGCCGGCCGCGACGGGGACGGTGGCGAGCGAGGCGTTCGCCCACGCCGTCGCCCAGGCGGTCACGGCCGCGGGCCGTGACGACATGCTGCCGGTGCTGACCGGCGTCCGCATCGAGATCGACGGCTCGACGATCTCGCTGCTCGCCACCGACCGCTTCCGCCTCTCGCACCGCGAGCTCGACTGGAGCCCGCGCACTCCCGACGAGTCCGCGGCCGCGCTGGTCCCGGCCCGCGTGCTAGGCGACACCGCCAAGTCGCTGACGGCGGGCGGCGAGGTGACCATCGCGCTGGCGAGCACCGGCAGCGGCGAGGGGATCATCGGCTTCGAGGGGCACGCGCCGGGCGGTCTGCGCCGTACGACGACCCGCCTCCTCGACGGCGAGTTCCCGAAGGTCCGCAGCCTCTTCCCGAGCGAGCACCAGACCACGGCCCTGGTCGACCGCGCCGCGCTGATCGAGTCGGTCAAGCGCGTCTCGCTCGTCGCGGAGCGCAACACGGCGGTCCAGCTCGCGTTCAGCGACGGCGTGCTGACCCTGGACGCCGGCTCCGGCGACGAGGCCCAGGCATCGGAGTCGATCGAGGCGAGCATCAACGGCGAGGACATCACCACGGGGTTCAACCCGCAGTTCCTCCTCGACGGGCTCACCGCCATCGAGCAGCAGGTCGTCGAGCTCGCGTTCACGCAGGCCTCCAAGCCGGTCGTGATCAGCGGCTCGGTGGCGGACGGGGAGACCGACCCCGCGTTCCGCTACCTGCTGATGCCGCGCCGCCTGCTCTCCTGAGGCGTCACCCACAGGGCTAGGGTCGCGGTATGGAACTTGGACTCGTCGGTCTCGGCAAGATGGGCGGCAACATGCGCACCCGGCTGCGCAACGCCGGGCACACGGTCGTCGGCTACGACCGCAACCCCGACCTGGCAGACGCGGACAGCCTCGCGGCAATGGTCGACCAGCTCCCCTCACCCAAGGTGGTGTGGGTGATGGTGCCGGCCGGCGACCCGACCCGGGACACGATCCGCGAGCTGGGCGAGCTGCTCGGCGACGGTGACCTCGTGGTCGACGGCGGCAACTCGAAGTGGACCGACGACCAGGCGAACGCCGCGCAGCTGGCCGAGAAGGGCATCGGCTTCGTCGACTGCGGCGTCTCCGGCGGGGTCTGGGGCCTGGAGAACGGCTACGCGCTGATGTGCGGCGGCTCCGACGCCGACGTCGCGAAGATCCAGCCGGCCTTCGACGCGCTCAAGCCCGAGGAGGGCGGCTTCGTGCACGCCGGCAAGAAGCCGGGCGCCGGGCACTTCGCGAAGATGGTCCACAACGGCATCGAGTACGCCATCATGCAGAGCTACGCCGAGGGCTGGGAGCTGCTCGAGAAGGTCGACCTCGTCGACAACGTCACCGAGGTGTTCGACTCGTGGCGCTCCGGCACGGTCATCCGCTCGTGGCTGCTCGACCTGCTGGTCGCCGCCATCGAGGAGGACACCCACCTCGACAAGATCGCCGGCTACGCCGAGGACTCCGGCGAGGGCCGGTGGACCGTCGAGGCGGCGATCGACAACGCCGTGCCGATGAACGTCATCGCCGCGTCCCTGTTCGCGCGCTTCACCTCGCGTCAGGACGACAGCCCCGCGATGAAGGCGATCGCCGCGATGCGCAACCAGTTCGGCGGCCACGCCGTCCACACCGAGCCGCCGGTCGGCGGCGACGCCCACCCAGCGCCGTGACCCGTTCGTGTACGTCTCGCACCTGACCCTGCACAACTTCCGTTCGTACGTCGCGGCGGACGTGGAGCTGTCGCCGGGCGTGACCGCGTTCATCGGTCGCAACGGTCAGGGCAAGACGAACCTCGTCGAGGCCATCGACTACCTGTCGCGGCTCGCGTCGCACCGGGTCGCCTCGGACGCGCCACTGGTGCGCGCCGGCGCCGACCAGGCCGTCGTGCGGGCGGCCGTCGTCCGTGACGGGCGGACCGCGGTGCTCGAGGTCGAGCTCAACCCGGGCAAGTCGAACCGGGCCCGGATCAACCGCTCGCAGCTGCCCCGGGCACGCGAGCTGGTCGGCCTGGTGCGCACGGTGGTGTTCTCGCCGGAGGACCTCACGCTCGTGAAGGGCGACCCGTCCGACCGTCGCAAGCTCCTCGACGACCTGCTGGTGCTGCGCACGCCGCGTCTGGCGGGGGTCCGTGCCGACTACGACCGGGTGCTCAGGCAGCGGAACTCCCTGCTCAAGACCGCGCGGATGAGCCGCGGGGCCCTCGACACCCTCGGCGTCTGGGACGACCACCTCGCGCGCACCGGCGCCGAGCTGCTCGCCGAGCGTCTCGCGCTGGTCGACGCCCTCCGGCCGTACGTCGGCAAGGCGTACGAGACCGTCGCGCGGGGCGCGACCCGCGACGACGCCGACATCGAGTACAAGCCGTCGTTCGACCTGGAGGGGCGTACCGGCCACGACGAGCTCACCGAGGCGCTGCTCGCCGAGGTGGAGCGGCGCCGTCCCGACGAGGTGGACCGGGGCGTCTCCCTCGTGGGCCCGCACCGCGACGAGCTGCTGCTGCGGCTGGGCGAGCTCCCGGTGAAGGGCTACGCCTCGCACGGGGAGTCGTGGTCGTTCGCGCTCGCCCTGCGGCTCGCGTCGTACGACCTGCTCCGCGCCGACGGCGACGACCCGATCCTGATCCTCGACGACGTGTTCGCCGAGCTCGACACCGAGCGCCGCGCACAGCTCGCCGACCTGGTCGCCGGTGCCGAGCAGGTGCTGGTGACCGCGGCGGTCGGCGCCGACGTGCCCGAGGCGCTGGCCGGCGTCCGCTACCGGGTCGCCGGCGGGGAGGTCACCCGTGAGTGACCCGGAGGAGCCGGCGGTCGAGCGCCAGGACGACGGTCTCGACCTGGCGAAGGCGATCACCCGCGCGACCGCGAAGTCGACCCCGGCCGCACGCAACCGGCCGCGCAAGAAGGACAGGCCGGCGCGGGGCCGGGTGACCGGTGCGCACCCCGACGACCGCGACCCCCAGCTCCTGGACAGCACCCTCGGGCGGCTGGTCGCTGACCACGGCTGGGAGCTGGACCTGCGCGTGCACGGCGTCTTCGGCCGCTGGGCCGAGCTGGTGGGCGACGAGGTCGCGGCGCACTGCACCCCCGAGTCGTTCGCCGACGGCAGGCTCGTGGTCCGCACCGACTCCACGGCCTGGGCCACCCAGCTGCGGCTCCTCGCGCCGACCGTCGTACGCCGCCTGAACGAGGAGCTCGGCCACGGCACGGTGACCGTGATCGACGTCCTCGGGCCGCACCTGCCGACCTGGAAGAAGGGCCCTCGCTCGGTGCGCGACGGGCGCGGACCGCGCGACACCTACGGCTAGCCACACCCCGGGTCGTCAGGAGGCTGCCTGAGGCGTCCCAGCGGCCCCGCGACCATACCGGGCCCTGTCCGCACCCCTCCTGGGCGCTCGGAGACGCGCTCACGGGGCCCGTGTGGCCCGATTTCCTCCACAGACACCCCTCCTGTGGAGGCGCACACGTGGAATCCGGCCCGCAGAGGGCTATCATGGCCGATGGCCGTCCAGCCCTGGTGCTGCGGCCATCTCCATGTCACGACAGGTCCACAGCCGCAGAAGAGGTACGCGTGAGCGACGTCAATCCCGTCGAGCCGGACGAGACCACCGCCCCCGAGGCGGAAGTGGCGGCGAACGTACCCGCCAACCGGGTCGACACCGAGTACGACGCCTCCGCGATCCAGGTCCTCGAGGGCCTCGAGGCGGTCCGCAAGCGCCCCGGCATGTACATCGGCTCGACCGGTGAGCGCGGCCTGCACCACCTGATCTGGGAGATCGTGGACAACGCGGTCGACGAGGCGCTCGCCGGCCACTGCGACCGGATCGTGCTGACCCTCCAGCCCGACGGCGGCGTCCGGGTCGAGGACAACGGCCGCGGCATCCCGACCGGGACCGCCCCGGGCCAGGAGCTCCCCGCCCTGACGCTCGCCCTCACGGTGCTGCACGCGGGCGGCAAGTTCGGCGGCGGCGGCTACAAGGTCTCCGGTGGTCTGCACGGCGTCGGCGTCTCGGTCGTCAACGCGCTGTCGACCCGGGTCCTCGCCGAGGTCAAGAACCGTGGCCACCTGTGGCGCCAGAGCTTCAGCGTGGGCGTGCCGGACGGCGACCTCGAGGAGGTGCGGCCGATGGAGGACGGCGAGGCCACCGGCACCGCGATCACGTTCTGGGCCTCGCCCGACATCTTCGAGACCACGACGTACTCCCTCGAGACGATCACCTCCCGCATCCGCGAGATGGCGTTCCTCAACAAGGGCCTCGAGATCGTCGTCCGCGACGAGCGGCCGGCCGCGGACGAGATCGTCGACGCCGTCGAGGACGACACCGTCGACGACGCGGTCGACCAGCGCCCCGACGAGATTAAGCGCGGCGAGGCGGGCGGCATCGAGCAGGTCTTCAAGTACGAGCGCGGCCTGGTCGACTACGTCGAGCACATCAACCGCAAGAAGCAGGCGGCGAACCCGACGATCATCTCGTTCGAGGCCGAGACGCCCGACACCGTCGAGAACCACATGAGCCTCGAGGTCGCGATGCAGTGGAACGTCTCGTACAACGAGTCGGTCCACACCTTCGCGAACACGATCAACACCCACGAGGGCGGCACGCACGAGGAGGGCTTCCGTGCGGCGCTGACCTCCCTGGTCAACAACTGGGGCGAGGAGTGGGGCCTGATCAAGAAGAAGGAGGACCGGGTCTCGGGCGACGACATCCGCGAGGGCCTGACCGCGATCATCTCGGTCAAGCTCGGCGAGCCGCAGTTCGAGGGCCAGACCAAGACCAAGCTCGGCAACACCGAGGCCAAGGGCTTCGTGCAGCGGATCGTCAACGACCAGCTCGGCGCCTGGCTGGAGCAGAACCCGACCGAGGGCAAGGACATCGTGCGCCGCGCCCAGGCCGCCGCGACCGCGCGCATGGCCGCGCGCAAGGCGCGTGACCTCGCGCGCAGCCGCAAGGGCCTGCTCGGCGGGGGCGGCCTGCCCGGCAAGCTGTCGGACTGCCAGTCGACCAACCCGTCCGAGTGCGAGGTCTTCATCGTCGAGGGCGACTCCGCCGGCGGCTCGGCACGTCAGGGCCGCGACCCGCGGATCCAGGCGATCCTTCCGATCCGCGGCAAGATCCTGAACGTCGAGAAGGCGCGCATCGACAAGGTCCTGGGCAACCAGGAGGTCCAGTCGATCATCTCCGCGCTGGGCACCGGCATCCAGGAAGAGTTCGACATCGAGAAGCTGCGCTACCACAAGGTCGTGCTGATGGCGGACGCCGACGTCGACGGCCACCACATCAACACCCTGCTGCTCACGCTGCTGTTCCGCTTCATGCGCCCGCTGATCGAGGGCGGCTACGTCTACATGGCACAGCCTCCGCTCTACCGGCTGCGCTGGAACAAGCCGCACGAGCACGAGTTCGTGTACTCCGACTCCGAGCGGGACGCGCTGCTGCGGGCCGGCCAGGAGGCCGGCAAGAAGCTGCCGAAGGAGAACCCGGTCCAGCGCTACAAGGGTCTCGGCGAGATGAACGCCAAGGAGCTGTGGGAGACCACCATGGATCCGGACCAGCGCCTGATGCTGCAGGTCACCCTGGACGACGCGGCGCACGCCGACGAGATCTTCTCGATCCTCATGGGCGAGGACGTCGAGCAGCGCCGCTCCTTCATCCAGCGCAACGCCAAGGACGTCCGATTCCTGGATATCTAGACGTCTAGCGACAGTCCTAGATTCCAGTAGAGCCGACGAGAGAGAACCAGATCGTGACTGAAACCCCCACTGACGGCGGCGGTACTCCCCCTACGGGCGGCCGGATCGAGCCGGTCGAGCTGCAGACCTCGATGCAGCGCGCCTACATCGACTACGCGATGGCGGTCATCGTGGGTCGCGCGCTGCCCGACGTACGCGACGGGCTCAAGCCCGTCCACCGGCGCGTGCTCTACGCGATGTACGACGGCGGGTACCGCCCCGACCGCGGCTTCTCGAAGTGCTCGCGCGTCGTCGGTGACGTCATGGGTCAGTACCACCCGCACGGCGACACCGCGATCTACGACACCCTCGTGCGCCTGGCGCAGCCGTG
Source organism: Nocardioides sp. SR21 (assembly GCF_022761125.1). Classification (GTDB taxonomy): domain Bacteria; phylum Actinomycetota; class Actinomycetes; order Propionibacteriales; family Nocardioidaceae; genus Nocardioides. Next base: position 68,974 of record NZ_JAKWJR010000005.1, read on the forward strand.
GGTGATGCGTGCGCCGCTCGTGCAGGGGCAGGGCAACTTCGGCTCGCCGGGCAACGACTCCGCCGCCGCGATGCGGTACACCGAGTGCCGGATGGCGCCGCTGGCCATGGAGATGGTCCGCGACATCGACGAGGAGACCGTCGACTTCCAGCCCAACTACGACGGTCGCTCCGAGGAGCCCGTCGTCCTGCCGGCCCGCTTCCCGAACCTGCTGGTCAACGGCTCGGCCGGCATCGCGGTCGGCATGGCCACCAGCATCCCGCCGCACAACCTGCGCGAGGTCGCCGAGGGCGCGAAGTGGGCCCTCGAGCACCCCGACGCGACGCGCGAGGAGCTGCAGGACGCGCTCATCGAGCGGGTCAAGGGCCCCGACTTCCCCAACGGCGCGCTGATCGTCGGCCACCAGGGCATCGAGCAGGCCTACCGCACCGGCCGCGGCTCCATCACCCAGCGGGCCGTGATCGAGGTCGACGAGGACGCCAAGGGCCGCACCTGCCTGGTGATCACCGAGCTCCCGTACATGGTCAACCCGGACAACCTGGCGCTGAAGATCGCCGAGCTCGCCGACTCCGGCAAGGTCCAGGGCATCTCCGACGTCCGCGACGACACCTCCGACCGCACCGGCCAGCGCCTGGTCATCGTGCTGCGGCGCGACGCCGTCGCCCGGGTGGTGCTCAACAACCTGCTCAAGCACACCGAGCTGCAGACCAACTTCAGCGCCAACATGCTGGCGCTGGTCGACGGCGTGCCGCGCACCCTGTCGATCGACCAGTTCATCTCGAACTGGGTCACCCACCAGATCGAGGTCATCCGGCGTCGTACGGAGTTCCGGCTCCGCAAGGCCGAGGAGCGCGCCCACATCCTGCGCGGCCTGGTCAAGGCGCTCGACATGCTCGACGAGGTCATCGCGCTGATCCGGCGCTCCCCCGAGGTCGACGACGCCCGCCAGGGCCTCATCGCGCTGCTCGAGATCGACGAGCTGCAGGCCAACGCCATCCTCGACATGCAGCTGCGCCGCCTGGCGGCCCTCGAGCGCCAGCGGATCATCGACCAGCTCGCCGAGATCGAGCTGGAGATCGCGGACCTCAAGGACATCCTCGCCAACGTCGCGCGCCAGCGGTCGATCGTCGCCGAGGAGCTCGACGAGATCGTCGAGAAGTACGGCAACGACCGGCGTACCCAGATCATCGCGGCCGACGGCGACCTCTCGATGGAGGACCTGATCCCCGACGAGGAGCTCGTCGTCTCGATCACCCGCGGCGGCTACGCCAAGCGGACCCGCGCCGACCAGTACCGCACCCAGCGCCGGGGCGGGAAGGGCGTGCGTGGCGCGACCCTGCGCGGCGACGACGTCGTCGAGCACTTCATCGCGACCACCAACCACCACTGGCTGCTGTTCTTCACCACGGCCGGCCGGGTCTACCGCACCAAGGCGTACAACCTGCCCGAGGCGTCGCGGGACGCCAAGGGCGGGCACGTCGCCGGGCTGCTGTCGTTCCAGCCGGACGAGAACATCGCGCAGGTGCTGGCGATCCGCGACTACGAGCAGGCGCCGTACCTCGTGCTGGCCACGCGCAAGGGCCTGGTCAAGAAGACCCGCCTCGGCGACTACAACAGCCCGCGCCAGGCCGGCGTCATCGCGATCAACTTCCGCGACGACGACGACGAGCTCATCGGCGCCGAGCTGGTCAGCGCCGAGGACGAGATCCTGCTGGTGTCCCGCAAGGGCCAGGCGGTGCGCTTCAAGGCCGACGACGGCCAGCTGCGACCGATGGGCCGGGCGACGTCCGGCGTCCGCGGCTTCGACCTCGGCGGCGAGGACAAGGTGCTCTCGATGTCGGTGATCCGGGCCGCGCAGGCGGCGACGGAGGAGTCAGAGGAGAACATCCAGTACGTCTTCACGATGACCGACGGCGGCTACGCCAAGCGCAGCCGGATCAGCGAGTACCGCCTGACCAACCGCGGCACCAAGGGCGTCAAGGCGATGACCCTGACGAACGAGGACCGCGGCGGCCTGGTCGGCGCGTTCATCGTCGAGGACGGCGACGAGATCCTCTCGATCACGCAGGGCGGCCAGGTCGTCCGCAGCCCGATCAACGCCGACTTCCGGCCGACCGGACGCTCGACACAGGGCGTGAAGTTCGTGACGCCGAAGTCCGGTGACGCGGTCGCGGTCGTCGCCCGCTCGGTCGAGGCGCGTGACGAAGATGAGGACGCCGTCGAGGCAACCGATCAGGTCGCCGAGTCGTCCGATACGGGTACGGATGCAACAATCGATGGGTCCGCCGGTGCGGAGCCCGAAGCCGGGTCGGACACCGACGGAGAGAGTGAGAGCTGATGACCGACGGCCAGGACACTGCCGTTCGCGCTCCCCTGGGCGAGCGGATCTCGGCAAAGCTGTCGAACGCGGCCGACGAGCACCGCGCGAACGCCGCGCCCGAGTCCACCAAGAAGGCGAAGAAGGCCGCGTCCGGGCGCAAGCCACCGCGTCGCGCCCGCCTCCGGCTGACCCGCATCGACCCCTGGTCGGTGATGAAGACCTCGTTCCTGCTGGCGATCGCGTTCGCCGTGGTCACCGTGGTCTCGGTCTTCATCATCTGGTCGGTCCTCGCGGCCGCCGGGGTCTGGGACTCCATCAACGACACCGTCCAGGACGTGGTCGGTGGCGAGGAGGCGGCCGGCTGGGACGTCGAGAAGTACGTCGGCATGTCCCGCGTCATGGGCTTCACCATGCTGGTGGCCGTGGTCGACGTGATCCTGATCACCGCGATCGCCACCCTCGGAGCGTTCCTCTACAACATGTCGGCGGCGCTGCTCGGCGGCGTGGAGCTGACGCTTGCGGAGGACGAGCGCTGAGCACCGGCCATCGCGCCGGCCCCGTTTTGTCGGTCGTTCGACCGCTGGGGTAGTGTTCAGCCTCGGTTCGGGGCCTATAGCTCAGACGGTTAGAGCGCTTCCCTGATAAGGAAGAGGTCACAGGTTCAAGTCCTGTTAGGCCCACCACCCGGCCCGGTCGCTCGGGCGAAGCCCGATCCTCTGGGAGTCACCATGAAGAAGATCCTCCTGCTGGTCCTCCTCGTGGGTGTCGGCCTCGTCGTGAAGCGCAAGATCGACGAGGGCAAGAAGGAGCAGGCCCTCTGGGCCGAGGCGACCGACTCGGTCTCCCGCAGCTGATCCTGGCTCCTCCCGGTCCACCCGGGGCCTTGGCGCAATTGGTAGCGCACCTGCTTTGCAAGCAGGGGGTTAGGGGTTCGAGTCCCCTAGGCTCCACTCGATGAAACCGCAGGCCAGCCTGCGGTTTCCTTCGATTTCGGGACTATCCCCCTGCTGTTGCATGTATTGCTGTGGGGGACGGGGACGGGTGGGGGAATCCCCTTGTGGCCAATCGGGCGCCTGGGAGGGGATCTTGAGGGCCGCGGTCAGATCTCCGAATATGCAATCAGGTTCAGAGCCGGCCTCCGGCGTGAGTCGTGGATGTCTGTCGCTAGGATTCCGGTCGAGACGGCCGCGGCTCCCAAGGCCCTACGTGAAGCCGAAAGGATCCTGCCAATGGTCGAGGGTTCGATGCCTAGTCCGCCTGTTCCGGACTTCCTCCGCGCTAAGAGTGATCGCGCCGTCAAGAGGGAACTGCGGGGCATCCTTCAGAGCTACCACCACTACTGGGATGTCCTTGCGGAACTTCTCCAGAACGCGCGGGATGCGATCGAGCGGCGGAAGGCTCTGCAGGCCGCCTCGGGCCTCCCAGTCGACGCTGGCAAGATTCACGTCATCGTTGACGCGACGCAAAGGTCGATCGAGGTAGTCGACAACGGCACGGGTATCCCTGCTTCCTTCATCGAAGAAGTTCTTGCTCCCGGAGGCGGGGACAAGTCGTCTACCGACGACGAGGTGGGCGAGAAGGGCGTCGGTCTGACGTATGTAGCCTTCAGCGGAGATGAATTCTCGCTGTCCACCGTTTCGGCCAACGATGCGACATCGTGCACCCTCACTGGTGCGTCTCGGTGGGTGACCGCGGACGATCAGTCCGTTCACCCCCCAAAGTTCGAAGTGCTCCAGACTTCAGGCGCACCCGACGGTTTCGATGGCGGCACTTTCACTGCGATCCGAGTCGCCGGCATTCCTCAGCGATCGTCGACCGACCTGTTCTCGCTCACAAGTGAGCAATTGAAGTGGATTCTCCGAACACGCACTTCACTTGGGGACACGCATGTGGTGCTCCGTGGGGAGTCGCTTCCAGATACCCAAGCGACGTACTCGTGGACTTCGGTAAACGGGGAGCACTTGGTTGCGCCGCTCGAGCTTGGGTATCCGGAGCTCGCGGGTGCGTCAGCGCTTCCTATTGAAGAGGTCAATAGCCACTTGGTCGGGAAGACCGATGCAGCTTCGAGGAAGTACCTCTCCGGGAAGGTGGTGACAGGGCACAAGGTGATCGGCACCGGGGCTGACGTCCTGCGTGTTTTCGGAGTCATGCTTCCTGGCAACAAAGCCGTTGATGCCTTGGCGGAGGCGTACCACTTGGGAGAGGACGCCGACGACGCGAGCCCGATGGTCAATGCGGGCATCTTCGTTGTCACGAAGTCGATGCCGACAGGCGTCCAGATCTCCCCCGCGCAGCGGGGTGCATATCCGGCCTACTACAAGCGCTGCATCTTCTTGGTGGAGTCAGATCGCATCGACTTTGACCTGGGTCGCAAGTCGATGCACTGGCAACACGAGCGCCGACTCCAGAACGCTGTGGCGGACCTTTTCGTTCAGTTCGAACGGGTCGCCAAGTTCCAGGCGCCCTCCGAGGACTCGCCGATCGCGCCGACGCCGGAGACATCCGCGGAGCGCAAGCTGCGCATTAAGAAGATGTGGGAGGAGGCGGAGGGGCGGCATCCCCTCGGATGGCCAGGTGTGGCCTTCGAAAAGGTTCCGACGAATCAGGAGGCCGCGGTCGCGGCCCTCTTCCACGAGCTCCTCGGTGCACAGAAGATCAAGGACATCCGGCCGCTTGCTGCTGGGTACGCGACGCAGTACGACCTGCTGGCCCATTACGTGGGCGGAGGAACCGAACTGCCAATCGTGATCGAGTTCAAGGACAAGCTGGAGAGCGTTCTTGCAGACTTCCGTGACGGCGTAAAGTCGATCGGTGATATCGATCTCTTGGTGTGCTGGGACGCTAACCAGAGCAAGATCGCGGAAGTTGGTTTGCAACTTGACCCTGAGCCTGCCCCGCCCTATGACGGAGTGACCCACCAGTTGCACCTTCCCGCCGAGATTAGCCCCGAGCCCATCCCGGTAATCGTGCTTAAGAGTCTTCTGGAAAAGTCGGTCGTGTCGTAGGAGAGCTTTGGCCGAGTCAGTCGGAACGCTCACCCTGTTCGGTGCTCGGACCAGTGGCGACTCAGCCAAGTGACTTGGCTGTCGCCAAGTTCTGCTCGAAGCCGCCGGCCTTCGAGCTTGGAGTATTGCGGGTATCGCGCAAGCGGGTCTGCGACGTCCACCCGAAGCGTCGTCGGATCGACGGCCAACCAGCCATCGTCGAACAGCCGGTGGATGTCACGACGGAGCAGCAACCCACCGTGTTCGTGATGGACGCCCAGTTGCGCGTAGCTGTACAGATGCCCGGCCTCCAGCGCGCGTGCCGGCGCCCCACCGGTGAACGCACAACTTTCTCCTTGTCGCGCGAGGAGGTGCTCTCGGAACTGACGCTGGCCCCGACGTACCCGAACGATCTCCAAGCGATGGCCTTGGGGAAAGAAGAGGTCAGGATGGCGATGATCGACACGTTCGACCGCGCGGTCAGCTCCCTTCGCGGCGATGGCGGCTCGGAAGTCATCCCACCGCATGGCCCGCATGCTCAACTGGCTGCGCGGCGACTCACACAGCGAGCGGAGATCAGGTCCTCGGAGCAGGTTGTCCAGTGACGTCCACGCTGCATCGTGCCGAGAGCGGTACTCGGTGACGATGACGGACTGGCTCGTGGGTACATCGAACTCAGCGCCACACTTGTAGCACTTGTAGAGTGGGCTCTTGTTCTTCCTGGCCTTGATCCCGGCCATGGCGCAGGCAGGACACTTGAAGAGGAGCTTCTCCTTGGTCTCCTGTGTGATCTCCTCGACCACCGAGATGCCGAGCAAACGGTCCTTGTCCCATAGGGCGATGCGATCACCGGGCCTGACGTTCGCATGGTTCGGGACGGTGCTGTCCCAGGTGTAGTAGACGTCGACCTGGTCGTCGTATCCGGCGTTGCCGCCGTGCTGCCGGTTGTCGCCGACTGTCATCAGCAGCCACGAACCCGGTCCCGTCCCGCCATCCACCTCTGAAGCTTGGCATTAGGACGGCCGCGCGGTGCAGATTCCTCGGTATCCGTCAGCCCTCGCCTATAGCCTGACCGGGTTCCGAGGTAACGAGAGAGGAAGCCGCGTGGAGCTGACCACTCGTGAGCAGGCAGCGCTCGGTCAGATCGAGATGCTGATCAGGCAGGGCAAGTCCGAGACCGAGGCAGCGGAGACGCTGAAGGTCTTGCTCGTCGGTGAGGCGGTGCTCGTCGACAAGGTCGTCCGGTTCCGGCATGAGGTCGCAGAACAGCGACGGACCATAGCGACGACCCACGCTCTGTTCGACCCCGAGGAGGAGGGCGAGCCCTGGTACGGGGGCCCGGGCGAGTATGATGTCTTCTGGCCGGATCTCCGCGCTGCTCTGGAAGCCGATCCCTCGTGGGTCGATGCCGTACCGAGCCTCGACGAGGCCTCGACAGACATCGTTGGACTCTTGGCGGATCCGCACAGCCCGTCGATCCGGACCCGCGGCCTCGTGCTCGGCTTCGTCCAGTCGGGCAAGACCGCCAACTTCACGGCGACGATCGCCAAGGCGGCCGATGCCGGATATCGGCTCTTCATCGTGCTGTCGGGTGTGCACAACTCCCTGCGTCGGCAGACCCAGTTGCGCATCGACGAGCAACTCGTGGAGCGGTATCCAACACGATGGGTGCCCCTCACCGACGAGCAGCGGGACTTCGGCAAGCCCGTGAAGGCGCTGCCTCTCCTGGGGGCCCCGGATCTCCGTTGCATCGCTGTCGTCAAAAAGAACGTGTCGCGGATGACTCACCTGCGGGACTGGCTCAGGGAGGCTCAGAAGCACGGCGGCCTGGAGAACTGTCCTATCCTCATCATCGATGACGAGGCCGACCAGGCCAGTCCGAATGCCGCGAAGGATCCTGAGCTGGATCGGACGAGGATTAACGAGCGATTGACGGAGTTGCTCGCACTCCCGAGAGTGGCCTACGTCGGTTACACGGCGACACCGTTCGCGAATGTGCTCATCAACCCCGCCGACGCGGCGGACATCTACCCACGGTCGTTCATCTACGCGCTGCCGAAGCCACCTACCTACTTCGGTTCGCGGGAGCTCTTCGGGGCGTCCGTGTCGGAGGACGAGTCCACGACCTCGGATCAGCCGCACGACATGATCCGGATCGTTCCGGACGATGAAGCTGAAGAACACTCCACGAAGAGTCTGCTCGCCGATGGCCCTCAGGTGACAGATTCGCTCGGCGAAGCGATCCGATGGTTCGTACTGGCCACGACGGCGCGGCGCGTGAGGTCCGGCGTCGCCAAGCACTCGAGCATGCTGATCCACACCACGATGCGCGTCGATCCGCAGCTCGCCTACATCGATCCGATCAGGTCGTTCGTCAAGAAGCTCGGGGTCGAGATCCTAGAGGGCAATCTGGCCCCGCTTCGAGACCTGTGGGAGCAAGAGAGCCTTGCGGAGCCGGCCTCGCGCCACGGACTCCGGTCGATGTCCTTCGACGAACTCGTGCCCGCACTCTCGATCACAGTCGACGAGCTCAAGGTCCTGGCGGACAACGGATTGTCGACCGATCGTCTCGTCTACGACCACGAGCCTGCCACCGTGATCGCTGTCGGCGGCAACACACTGTCTCGCGGGCTGACCCTGGAAGGTCTCGTCTCCTCGTATTTTCTGCGCAGTTCGAACACTTACGACACCTTGCTCCAGATGGGCCGCTGGTTCGGATATCGCCCGGGGTACGGCGACCTGCCACGCATCTGGACGACCCAACAGTTGGCCGACGACTTCGAGTTCCTCTCGGAGATCGAGGACGCCCTCCGGACTGAGATCACCAGGTACCGGACGATGGACAACGCGACTCCCGCCAACCTCCCCGTCCGCATCGGGCTCCATCCGCGCATGCAGGCGACGGCCAGGGTGAAGATGCACTTTGCGATCCGCGGAGAGGCGTCGTATAGCGCTCAGCGACCGCAGACGACCTACTTCGCGCATCGCGACGAAAGGACGATTGCTTCGAATCTTGGCGCTGGGCGCAAGTTGCTAGAGGGCGCGAAGGCCGCCGGAGTGGTCGAGGACGTCCAGGACAGCAGAGTGATCATGCGCGATGTGCCGGTGGACCTCATCCGTAGGTTCATACGCGACTACGCGTTCCATCCGGATAGCGAGATGACCTCGGACCTGTTGCTCAAGTACATCGACGGGCAGGCCAAATGTGGAGCTCTCCAGGTCTGGAACATCGCTGTCATGGGGATCCAGAAGCCGAAGAGCACTGTCCCACTCGGTCTGGACGCAGAGAGCGCGCTGATCACACGATCGAAGTTGAAGCGGCCCAGCACGGGAACGCGTGCGGTCATCGGAACCCTCATGTCGAAGCCCGACCGGGTGGCGGACCTTCTTCCCGCCGCGTCGGTGACGACCGCGACAACTGATGAGGAGCTGCAGGCCGCCCGCGACGAAGACGGCCGTGGACTCTTGGTTCTCTATCCGATCGACAAGAGATCCGAACCCAAGGCGAGCACCAAGGGACGAGTCGCCCTGGACGCTGTCGGTGACCTCCTCGGCGCTGCATTCTGCTTCCCGACTGCCGCTCAGAACAGTGAAGCTGCTGACACGATCCAGGTCGACGTGAGCCAGATCCAGGCCACTGACGACGAGGGCTTCCCCGCGTATGAGGACTTGGAGGGTTCACAGGACGAGGTGGACCTCGATCATGCCTAGTCAGGATCTCGAGGGGGTATGGACGGTCCTCGCGACAACACCTCCGGCGTCCGGCATCGAGGTCGCACCGACTGGCAATGCCGTCGCTGCCGGTGAGGTCCTTGTAGGAGTGGATCACCTCAGCCGACGTCATCTGCTCATCCCGCTGCTCCCAGGAGAGGCCGCCCGAACTGACACCAAGGGCCGTGGCGTCCACCTCGCCCGGCTGAGCCACGGCAGCACCGTCTACCTCACGGTCCTCTGCCTCCTTCCGGAGCTCCATCACGTATTCACGCAGTTCTGTCGCGAACTCATGGAGACGGTCGCAGGAGCCACGTCGCCCGCGAAGGAGACCGCGGCCGCTATCGACCGGTGGCGTGTGCTCTTCTCGGACGCCGATCGACGCGGCCTCGCCAATGACGAAGTGCTCATCGGACTGCTCGGAGAACTCCTTGTCGTGGAGCGTCTGCTCGGACTAGGGGCCCCTGCCGACCTCCGGTTTTGGGGCGGTCCGTTCAACGACATCCACGACCTCCGGAGCGCATCGCACGCGATCGAGGTCAAGGCGACCTCGGTCCGTGAGGGACGCATCGTCTCGATCTCGAGCGTCGATCAGTTGCAAGAACCCGCCGGCGCCGATCTCCTCTTGGTCCACATCCGGCTCGACAGCGATCCTGGCGGATTCAACCTGCCCGATCTGGTCGGCCGCAATCTCGATGCCGGGGCCGATCGCGATCAGATCGACCGCCGGCTCGGCGAGCTACGCATCGTTGCGAGTGATCTCGCCCCGTATGCAGGACGCAGGTTCACTGTCGCGGACAGTCGCGTCTACGACGTCACCAGCTACGCGTTCCCACGTCTGCTGAGATCGTCCTTCAGCGGGGGGGACATCCCATCGGGGACGCTGCGGATCAGCTACTCGATCGACCTCACGAACGAACCGCCCAACCCACTCCAACAGGCAGAGATCGACCTCGCCCTGACCGCACTCGCCACGGAGGCTGCCAGTGAAATGGATCCCTGAGCCGAAGCCGCCGACAGGCGGACTCGCCGCTGAGGGCTTCTACAAGTTGTTGGGCCGCCCTCGGCTCGATCCCCTCACGGTCCTGGTCCGGGAGACCGCGCAGAATAGTTGGGATGCCCGACTCCAGAACGACCTGCCCGTCGACTTCAGCATCCAGGGCTGGGTTCTCGACGACAAGGAACGACGAGCACTGCGCGACAGGGTGTTCGTCGATGCCGGCCGAGTCAAGGGCACTTCGCTCGCGGCGGAGCTGTCCCATCCGGTACTGCTCGGCCTCTACATCACGGACCGCAACACCAAAGGCCTCGGCGGCCCGCTCCAGGCCGATCAGGCCGACGCGCAGAACATCTACGACTGGGTCGACTTCGTCCTCAACGTCGGTGAGGCGAACACGCAAGGGCACACCGGTGGAACCTACGGGTTCGGAAAGACGATCTCCTACGTCGTCTCGGGAGCAAACGCCGTGGTGATCCACTCGCGGACCATGTACCGCGGGCGCATCCAAACGCGACTCATCGCCTGCGCGATCGGAGAGAAGTTCGCGCGTGGTGGCAAGCTGTTCACCGGTCGCCATTGGTGGGGAGAGACCGGCGATGAGGCTCCGCTCCCGGTCACTGGAGCGGAGGCAGACCGCATCGCGACGGCGATCGGCATGCCCGCGTTCGACGAAGGCGAGACCGGCACCAACCTCCTCGTCGTCGCACCTGATCTCGGTGGTCGTACGCCAGAGCAGGCGATGAGGTTCATCACGGAATCGGTGACTTGGCATCTCTGGCCGAAATTGACCCCGCGTAAAGGACGCGCCGATCCGATGACGATCCATGTCACTTGGAACGGGGAGCCGGTGCCAATCCCGCGTCCGGAGGATCGACCGCCCCTCCACGGGTTTGCGCAAGCGTTCAGAGCCGTGCTCGACGGCGAGGTCGCCAAGGATGTGCCCGGTCTCAAGGTGGACCCGATCCAATGTCTTCGGCCGAAGGCGCGGGTCGGCACCCTCGCCACCTTGCCGCTGATCCATCGTGATCGAGTTCAGGTGGACGACGGTCACGACCCGGACGATCCCGACTCGCCACGCGCCGCAGCAGCGATCACCGGCGTATGTCACCACGTCGCTCTGCTGCGGACGCCCGAGCTCGTCGTCGACTATCTGGAGGGACCGCCGCCGCCGGAGGGCGGGACCGAGTGGGCAGGCGTGTTCCGCGCGGAGGACGACCAGGACAAGCACTTCGCCCCGGCAGAGCCGCCGACGCACGACTCGTGGAATCCCGAGCTCCTCCCCAAAGGGCAGGGACGAACGATCGTCAACGTCGGTCTTCGCGAGATCAAGTCCGCGCTCGAGAACCGCTGGGCCAGTCGCAAGAGATCCAGTCACGCCGATGTTGCCAGCACCGCGCTGATCGCCGATGAGCTGGCCCATCTGGTCGGAACGGTCGATGGCCGGGGCCGGGGTCGGCGCCGCAAGGAGACCGGAAGTACGACGCCGGGCGCGGTGAGGCCGAAGGTGGACTTCGTCTACTCCGGCCCGATCGAGATCGCCGGCGAACTGGCGACCCTGGCTCGCGTGCGGATCACGCCGGCGCCGTCCTCACAAACCACTCGGCTTCACATCGCGGTCGCGGCTGCATTGGATGGGAGCTCGGCCGATACCGCACTCGACCCGTCTCTGGCCCTGGTAGCTGCGAAGGTAGCGGGCGAACCGGTCGATGTAGGCGGCCGGAGTCATGCCCTGACGCTGAGCCACTCGAGCTCTGTGGAGGTCGAACTTCTGGTACGCCGCGGGCCCGAGACGACGGTCCTATTCGACCTCGAGGCGGAGCCCGTTCGGTGAGGCGACCGATCGTTCCCTTCCTGACCCCGCCGGAGGCGGCCGTCAGCCACGGCGGGTGGCTCTTGCGCTCCGGGGAGGAAGACATCCCCCTCCCGACGGAGGTGCCGCACTGGGACTACCAGACCACGCTCCAATTGGCGGCACCCGTGTCTGTCGATCGCCGCACGGTCACCGAGGTCTGCCACCTCGACCGGGAGAGTGGACTTGCTGTCCTGGTGATGGTCAAGTCCAGCCATACCAATGCGGAGATCCTCGCCGCGCGTCTCGAGCTGCCGATGGCAGACACCTACGACCTCGCCGTCGAGCTCCAGCTGGATGGTCCGGAGCTCGGCGGTCGACTGACGTTGACCACGCTTCTCGTCGTCACTGAACCGAAGCCACTCGATCGGCTCGCGCCCCAGCACCCCGGAAGCATCATCTGGCGCACCAGTCACTGGACCGACCTGGAAGGTGTGGGGACCCAGTTCCCGACGGACACCGTCGACTTCGCGGCAGCCGGCATGGATCCCGATGCCGGCTGGCAGTTCAGGATCGACCTCGCCGACCCGGACGCGCGATTCATGGCAGCGGCACGACTGACCCTGAACTCCGGTCATCCCGCGATAGTTCGTCTGCTCGCCGGCGCCAAGGATGCAGGCACGGAGCAGCTGCTGCGCACTCTCAATTGGGATATCACCCGGCAGATGGTCTTCGCGGGATTGGACAGTGACGACGTGGTCGGGCTCGAGATCGACCATGACGCCACGAGCGTCGCCGCAGTGTTGCGCAACCTCCTCGGTCGGATATGGCCGACGGTCAGTACAGCGACGCTCAGGGAGTGGCGGCGATCCGATCCGTCGCGCATCGAGATCCATCTCCAGCACAATGTGAAGTTGGTGAAGTGATATGGGCTCTTTGCTTTATCCGCGGTTGCCTAGAGCAATCGCGCAGAGCCTGATCCTGGCCAGGACGAACGCGCTGCTGAGCGATCTTGCTGCAGAGTCCGTGCTCTCCCATCCCGACGCTGAGCCGTCAGCCACCGGTGGCCATCCCGTCGACGCGGACCGGCTCGGCGAGGTCCGACTGGCGATCCGGCACATCGCCGAAGAAGCTGGTTATCCGCGTCCGCTCGGCACGTCGACCCAGAGCTTCGACCGCCCATGCGGATCATCGCTCTTTCGACTCATGGACATAGTCCCGGCCGATGCGGCCGAGGAAGGCGTGTGGTCGTTCCTCACTCTGGTCGTCGTCCCGGAGATCGGACCATGGCGTTTCCCCGGGCGCTCCGAGGAACGCTTGCTCGGCCGTCCACGCAACGTCCTCCGCAGGACGTGGTGGCGTGCATGGGCCCTGGGGCCGGACTTGGAACGCGCACCGGACGGGTGCACCCCGCTCGGCGAGGACGAGTCCGTCCAGATCATGGAGCGGCCTTCATTGGGAGGAAATCGCCGAACCGCGCGTGCACTACAAGCGGCGTTGTGGCGTGCGGAACAGACGGGGCTGCCGGCGGCTCGCTCCGAAGTCATGCGTGAGCTGGCGCGCCGCCTTCGAGCCGTCAAGTCTCATATCTCCCTAGATGCACTCGACGACGACGCCCTGTCGGATCTGCTTGACCGCCTGACAGGTGAGGCATTGAAGAGTCTGAGCGCCTAGCTCGGCCCGGCGCCGCAGCCTTGTCGGTCGCCGACCCTAAACTCTGCCTAGTGACAGCCACGAGCCCGCCGATTCATCACCGCATCGATCGTGGTCAAGCGTTGCGCCTCCCACCGCACGAGGATCACTGCGACGAAGTCGAAGGTTTGGTTGTCCTCGCCCGCCGCTTACGGAAACAGAACCCGGGGCAGCTGCTCGCAGCAGATCTCTTCTCCGGTGCGGGCGGAATGAGTCTTGGCCTCGAGCACGCGGGAATGAAGGTCGTCTTCGGTGCCGACTTCGATTCCGAGGCGCTTCAGACTCACGCGCACCACTTCGGCGGCATGTCCGTCGGATGGGATCTCGGCGATCCCGCCAAGGTGGAGGAGGTCGGTCGGATCCTTCGCGCGATCAACATTGACGTTCTCGCGGGAGGCCCTCCGTGTCAGCCGTTCTCTAAGGCGGGCCGTTCCGGAATGCGCTACCTCGTACAGCACGGACTCCGAGAACCCCATGATCGGCGTCGAGACCTATGGCAGTCATATCTGGAGATCGTGCGGCTCGCCAAACCCCGCGCCGTGATCATGGAAAACGTTCCTGATATGGCGCTGGACCGCGAGATGTTCATCCTTCGCTCCATCGTCCGCAGGCTCGAGGATTGGGGCTACTCGGTCCAAGAGCGCGTTGTCGACACCTACCGGTACGGGGTCCCTCAGTTCCGGCAGCGCCTGATCCTCGTCGCGCTCGCGGGCGGCTTGGAGTTCGAGTGGCCCGCGGAGTCCAACAGGAAGGTCACGCTGGGGAACGCGATCCGTGACCTGCCGCCTGTCGGTCCCAAGGAAGGATGGCTCTCGGACGAGACGCGTCAGGTCTGGCGAAGGTACGACGGACCGCGGACCGCGTTCCAGCGGGAGATGCGAGCGGGAGTGCCGACAGGTCAAACCGATCGGATCTACGACCACGTCACTCGTCGTGTTCGGGACGACGACGTCGAGGCGTTCGAGTACCTGGACACGAAGACGAAGTACTCGGAGCTCCCCGACGAGCTGAAGCGGTATCGGGACGACATCTTCGACGATAAGTACAAGCGTCTCGACGCCGACGACCTTTCTCGAACCATCACGGCCCACATAGCCAAGGACGGGTACTGGTACATCCACCCGGAGCAGAACCGGACCCTGACGATCCGGGAGGCGGCTCGGATCCAGACCTTCCCCGATCACTTCCGCTTCGCCGGGCCACCGACAGCCGCATTCCGACAGATCGGTAACGCCGTACCACCCCGCCTGGGTCTGGCCATCGGATCCGCCGTAGCGCGCATTCTCGAAGACGGAGCCCGGGACGTCGCGGTGACGACCGAGATGACGCGGTCGGCCCTCGCCCGGTGGGGTCGCGAGTCGCACTTGGTGAGCCTGTGGTTGAGATCGGGCTCTCGCTGGCTGGTCGTGCTCGGCGACGCACTACTTGGGGACGAGTCGCAGACCACCGCGGCGGCCCTGTGGCCACTGCTTTCGAAGTGGTCGACGCCCGAACACTTCGTCACCGAATCCGACCGTGTCCTCGAAATCGGTTCCTGGCTACAGAAGGACCACGAGGTGCACGCGCTACTCGAGCTCGCCCGGACTGTCATGGCTGAGGGCGGCTCGCTCGACGACGATCACCTCGCACAACAGGTAGCGCGGGGTCTCCTGCGTCGCGCTGCCTCCGAACTCGCGATGATCGCCGACCCGGAAGGGGAGGAACCGGTGATCGCGAACACGGCAGCGCTCCGTGTCGCCGGGCGCTTCTTCCAGGGGACGGAGCGTTGGCTCAAGAACCGCAACTCAGATGGACGAATCGCTGTCAGCAGCCTCATCGGATTCGACGAGGAGAGTCGCCAGGCCCAAATCGCATTGATCGAACTCGGAGCGCGACTGTGCACGCCGAAGGCCCCGGGATGCGAGGCGTGTCCGCTGAACCAGTGGTGTCGCTACGCGGAGCGCTGACGCAGTCAGAGATCGAGCTGCTCGGCCAGTGCAGGATGCCGTGCGCGCAGAGTCTCAACGACACCACGGAACTCCGCCAGGGACGAGTCCTCGAGAAGTGCCGCCTTCAGCGCGATGCCGACGTCCCGCAGTGCCGTCTCAGATGCCTTCGAACTCTTCGTGGTCGAATCGGGTCGACCACCGGAGTTTGCTGACCGCCGGTAGGCGTCGTCTGCCAGCACGCAGAGCTCTTGAACGGGACGCTCCAGCATCTGACGGAGCGCGGGCGGTAGGTCGACACTCATCTTGGCCACGTTGATCTGGAATGACTCATCCAGGTCGGTGTGGAAGTCGATCGCTCCGCGTGCCAGCTTCATGTGCTCGTCGATGCCACGAAGACCCGACCATCCACCGTGTTGTACCAGCCGGTCCGCGCGATAGATGTAGAGCCCCTGCTGACGGTTCCACTTCAGGGGTCCGGACAGCCTCTCGAACTCCTCAAGTGACGAGAAACGATCTCGCGCTGGAAGCACGACTCCTCGGAAGCGGACCTCGGACGAGCCATTGGCGGTCTCGATCTCGAAGACGTGCTCCTCAAGCACCGTCCGTTCCGCCTCGTCGGGTGCGAACGGATCCCAAGGGCGGAGCTTCTCGTCATCGACGCAGATCACGACTTCGCCGCGGCCGGGGACGTCGCCGGCGATGAAGCGATGGAAGACCATGGCCAGATGCTCTGCTGTCTTACTTGCCAATGACCGGAGGCGACGGCGGCCCCACCCGCTCTCCGCATATCGCTCGGGCAGGACCCGATCGAGGTCCTCCCAGACAACCACGGTCCCCGGCGACTCGCGCAGAAGATCCTTCGCGCGCTCGATAGCAGCCGACGTCTCTCCGGCAGTGATGTCCCACCGATCGGTTCGGGCGATGCGGTTCAGGTCGAGTGTCATCACGTTGAATGTCGCGCGCTTGGGAGTGGTCCGTGTGACCACGGTCAGCCGGCGGCACTGCGAGAAGGTGCCGGTCTTCAACCCGAGTCCGAAGCGACCCAGCTCGTTCGTCTCGTAGCTACGCCTCGTTCCGAAGCGCATGGCTTCGATCAGGGCACGCTCCGTCATGCCGTCGCCGTCGTCGCTGATCAGCACGTAGGAGCCATTGGGTTCGAAGTGTGTATACACGTTCACCCGCGACGCGTTGGCGGTAACAGAGTTGTCGACCAGATCAGCGATCGCGGTCGGGAAGTCGTACCCGATGTCGCGCAGGGAGCCGGTGAGCCGCGCAGCAGACGGCGCGATCTCGTACGTCGTGGTTCCCGTCACCGGATCGATCCTCCTAGTGTTGAAAGCATGCCAGGCGAAGATGATCCCATCTGGATCCATCGCGGCGTGTCTGACCCAGCGTATTTCGTGCCACCGACAGCGGAGCCGCCCGTTACACCCGCCGTACGCCGCACGATGATGTCGAACAGGGGCCGAGACACTGGTCCTGAGCTGGCACTCCGGTCACTTCTGCATCGATCGGGCCTCCGGTTCCGGGTCGATCATCCTTTGCCGTTCGATCGCCGCCGACGCGCCGACATCGTATTCACTCGAGTGGGTCTTCACGTCTTCGTGGATGGTTGCTTCTGGCACGGTTGTCCGGAGCACTTCGTACTGCCTAAGACGCGGACCGAGTTCTGGAGTCAGAAGATCGAGACGAACCGTGTTCGAGACCGCGACACCGACGCTCGACTCCAAGCTCTTGGCCTCACTTCACTCCGCATCTGGGAGCACATAACGCCGGTGGAAGCAGCTGCGCTAGTCGCCCAGACCTATCGCGGCTGCTTGGATGCAGACCCGGCTCGGCATTCCGTTGGATGACCGCGAGTCGTCGTATGCTTACCGGCGCGGATGGGCTGGCCGGGCGATCGCGTCGCACTCTTCGGAGGACGTCGAGGAAAGTCCGGGCTCCACTGGGCAGGGTGGCTAACGGCCACCCGAGGTGACTCGCGGGACAGTGCCACAGAAATCAGACCGCCTCTCTCCGGAGAGGTAAGGGTGAAACGGTGGTGTAAGAGACCACCAGCGGTCTGGGTGACCAGGCCGGCTAGGTAAACCCCACCTAGAGCAAGATCAAGAAAGTTCGGCGCCTTCGGGCACCGGATGCGTGCACGTTCGAGGGCTGCCCGCCCGAGTGCGCGGGTAGATCGCTGGAGGCCGTCGGTAACGGCGGTCGGAGATGGATGGTCGCCCCTCTTCGGAGGACAGAACCCGCCATGGCTGCGTGGGATGCATGGCCAGCTCGAGCCTGCCAGCTCGGCCGCTGTTGCCCCGTGCTGGCCGGCGAGGGTGAGAGCGGTGTGCCGAAGGTGGTGGATCGTCAGGTCTGGCCGCCCGGCGGCTTCGCGAGCGGGACGGTAGCGATCCATTAGGTAGCGCGCGCTCATGTGGCCTGTGCGATCACCTGGGAAGAGAAGTCCCGCCGGGCCCGCCGCAGTGTGCTCGAGCAGGTGCTTCTGCAGCATCGGCAGGAAGTGCGGAGGGATGTGTACGGTCCGGATGCCGCTCGCCGTCTTTGGGGCGCTGATCGGCCGGCCGCAGACGGAACAGGCGCCTGGAGCGTCGCGCCGGCTGTTCTTTGTCTACCTTCCGGGTGACGTCGATGCGCCCGGTCATGCCGTCCACGTCGGATCGGCGCAGCTCGAGCGCCTCGCCCTCTCGCAGTCCGACGAAGGCGGCGAGCACGACGAAGAGCTTCAGCCGCTCGGGCATCTGCTCGATGATGACGGCGAGCTCGTCGAAGGTCGCCGGCTTCGCAACACGCTTCACCCGCGAAGTGCTCGCGCCGCGGATCTTCGGCGGAGCGCGGTGGATGAGCTCGTCCTCCTCCGCCGCTTGGAGGAGTGACCGGAGGAGTCGATAGGCGGCCGCGTTGGTGGCCTCGGTCCTCTGGTCGAGCGATCCGCGCCAGGACTTGATGTCGGCGAGGGTAACGTCGACGAGCGGGGTGTCGCGGAACGTCGGCAGGATGCGTGACTGCAGGAGCTGTCGGTAGCCGGCCAAGGTGTTCGGCCGGAGGTCGCGCTCGGAGAGGTAGCGCTCGGCGTAGCCGCCGACAGTATTGACGGCCGCCTCGTGCTGGCGCCACTCTTCCGCGTCCTGCCGTGCCCGCGGTGGGGTCCATGTGTCATGGTCGATGAGCGCGCGCTCAGCGGCGAGCCATGCCTCGGCGTCCATCTTGGTGCCGAGCGTCCGGGAGTAGCGGATGCCGTCGGGCATGGCGTACCGCGCCCGATACGTCACCTCGCCGGATCTGGCTGACGCGTCGCTCGACCTCACCGAACCCTCTGCGCCGCGCCATCCCGAGCCCTCCCGATCGCCAACCCCATGCTGCGATGGCAGGGACACTATGCCGTGGGGGACTGGTGGGGGAAGCGACGGACAATTGGGGCATCAGATGACCAGCCCTGAGCTGCGCATTTGTGCTCAAGGGTCCTCTTGCGAGGCATCCTGCACCTGGCTTTGCAAGCAGGGGGTTAGGGGTTCGAGTCCCCTAGGCTCCACCACCTCCGTTCGTCGAACCTGCTGAGGTCGGCCGCTTCTCGTCAAGGGCGCGCAACGGCCCCTTCTCCCCCGATCCGGGCGGTGCGGCGGCCCTCGACGGCAGCTCACCACCGGACCGGACCACCTCGCGGTCCCATGGACGCCCGTCCCGGGGAGCCCCTACTTTTCTTCTCCGGGGCCGGACGTCGGATGCGTCGGCATCGACGACCGGAGGTCACGTCATGCCGTCTGCAGGTCGACTGGGAGCGCGCCGCCTCACGGCGCTCGGCATCCTCACTGCGCTGGCCGCTGCGTCGCTCGTCGGTGTGACCGCTGCACCGGCCGCGGCGGGCTCGCTGAGCATCTCCAACCCGACGCCGATCATGATCCCCGACTCGGGTGATGCCAGCCCGTCGCCCGCGGCTGTCACCGTCAGTGGTCTCAGCGGGGTGACCAGCAAGGTCACCGTGCAGCTGACCGGGTTCACGCACGACTACCTGCAAGACGTCGGTGTGCTGCTCGTGGCGCCCAGCGGGACCGGGGTCATCCTCCTGAGCGACATCGCTCAATCACACGACGCTTCCGACAACACCATCGTCTTCGACGACGAGGCGACCGGGGGCGTGCCCAACGCCGACCTGGTCGACGGCGTGTACCGACCCTCGAACGACGGTATCGCGATCGAGCCCGACGTCTGGGGGGGCGCACCCGCCGGGCCCTACGGCGGCGCGCTGTCCGACCTCATTGGAGAGGACCCCAACGGAAGCTGGAGGCTCTTCGTCACCGACGAGAGCGCGGGTTCGGGCGGAGAGATCACCGGTGGGTGGACCCTGAACGTCGAGTCGGCCGTGCCGGCGATCAGCGCGGGCGGGCCGTACACCGTGCCCGAGGGATCGGGCGTCGAGCTGGCCGCCTCTTTCAACCTCAGCGGAGCGACCTATGCCTGGGACGTAGACGGCGACGGGCTGTACGACGACGCCACCGGCGCGAACCCGACCGTGGCCGCTGCCACCCTCGCCGCGATCGGGCTGGGTGACGGACCGGACAGCAGCAACGTCCGGGTCCGGGCCTCGGTGGGCGACGTGGTCGAGACCTCGTCGGCCACGATGCTGACGGTCACGAACGTCGCCCCGACCGCCACCCTCACCAACGGCGGGCCCGTCGAGGTGGGGAACACGACCGACGTCACCTTCAGCGGCCAGGCGGACCCCGGATCGGCGGACCCGGTCGCCGGGTTGCGCTACGCCTACGACTTCGACGACGACGGCGACTGGGAGGTCGGTGACGGCACGTACGCCGGCGGCAGCACCTCCAGCTCGGCCACGGTGCCGGCGGCGGTGCTCGACGAGGGCGGACCCCACGACGTTGCGGCCCGCGTCGTCGACAAGGATGGCGGCTTCGCCGACTACACGACCGCGATCCTCGTGAAGACCCCGCCGGTCGCACGAGCGGGCGATGATCAGGTGGTCGCCGCGGGCCAGTACGTGACACTCGACGGGACCGCATCCGGCGACAGCGACGGGGACTCCCTCACCTACGCCTGGACCCAGATCTCCGGGCCTCCCGTGACCCTCGGCGGCGCCAACACCGCGAGCCCGACGTTCTCGGCACCGACCGATCCGACGAACCTCTCCTTCCGGCTGACCGTCAGCGACGGGCAGTCAGGGGTGATCGACGACATGGCGGTCCGCGTCAACGGCGCTCCGGTCGCCGATGCCGGGAGCGACCTCGTGGTCAGCGCCGGCGACGCCGTCGAGCTGGACGGCTCAGGCTCGAGCGACGCCGACGGAGAGGGCCTCACCTATGCCTGGACCCACCACGCCGGGGAGTCCGTGACCCTCGACGACCCGGACACGGCGACGCCGTCGTTCACCGCGCCGGCCGCGGGCAGCACGGTCACGTGGGAGCTCACGGTGAGCGACGGCTTCCAGTCGGACGACGACCTCGTGACCGTGACGGTCAACACCCCACCCGCCGCCGAAGCCGGCGACGACCAGCGGGTGATCGCCGGCGAGACGGTCCACCTGGACGCCTCCGCCTCGAGCGATGCGGACGCCGACTCGCTGACCTACGTTTGGACGCAGGCGACCGGTGACCCGGTCACCCTGCACGACGCGACCACCGCGACGCCGTACTTCACCGCGCCGGTGGCGGGAAGCGTCATGACGTTCGAGCTCTCCGTGTACGACGGGCTGGTCGAGACCGACTCCGACGAGGTCGTGATCACGGTCAACCAGGTCCCGACCGCCGATGCGGGTGACGACCAGGTCGTGCAGGACGGCGCAACGGTCGGGCTGGACGGCAGCGAGTCCACGGACGACGACAGCGACACCCTGACGTACTCCTGGGACCAGCTCTCCGGCCCTGCGGTCGTCGTGTCCGGTGCGGGCACCGCCGCGCCGAGCTTCACGGCCCCGACCGGTCCCGCCACCCTGACGTTCCGGCTCGTCACCAACGACGGGGTTCAGACCGACCTCGACGTCGTGTCGATCCGGGTCAACGGGCGCCCCACGGCCGACGCGGGCGGCGACCTCGTCGTCAACGCCGGCGACGAGGTGCACCTCGACGGCACCGGCTCGAGCGACCCGGACGGCGACACCCTGACGTACGCGTGGGTCGAGACCACCGGAGTCGGCGTGACCGTGACCGGCGCGAACACGGCGTCGCCGTCGTTCTCGGCGCCCGCCGCCGGAAGCGTGCTGACCTTCGACCTCACCGTCAGCGACGGCGCCCGCACCCACACGGCCGAGGTGACGGTGATCGTCAACCGTGCGCCCGAGGCCGACGCCGGATCGGACCAGCTGGTCAACCACGACGACAGCGTGACCCTCGACGGCTCCGAGTCGAGCGACCCGGACGGCGACACCCTGACGTACGCCTGGGAGCAGATCGGCGGTGGGACCGTGGTGGCGTTGGACGGCGCGAACACGGCGACGCCCGCGTTCACGGCGCCGTTCGGCCCCGACGTACTGGTGTTCGAGATGACCGTGCACGACGGTCACGGCGGGAGCGACAGCGACAGGATCACCGTCACCGTGAACGCGCCGCCCGTCGCAGATGCGGGCGACGACCGGTCCGCGGCCGCCGAGGAGGACGTCCACCTCGACGGGTCCGGTTCGTACGACCCGGACGGCGACACCCTGACCTACTCGTGGGAGCAGACCGACGGCCCGACGGTGACGCTGGTCGGCGCCGCCACCGCGACCCCGTCCTTCGTGGCGCCCGCAGGGAGCGCTCCCCTGACGTTCGAGGTGACCGTGGACGACGGCAACGGCGAGTCGGACACCGACAGCGTGTCCATCTCGCGCAACCGTGCGCCGACCGCTGACGCCGGGGACGACCGGGGGGCGCACGCCGGCTCAGGCGTGACGCTCGACGGGTCCGGGTCGAGCGACCCGGACGGCGACGCGCTCACCTACAGCTGGGCGCAGACGGGCGGGCCGACCGTCACCCTGGGTGGCGCCACGACCGCGCACCCGTCATTCACGGCGCCCGGCGCGGGCAGCACCCTGACCTTCGAGCTCACGGTCGACGACGGGCTCGTCACCGACACCGACACGGTGTCCGTCACGGTCAACCCCGCGCCGTCCGGTGACACCACCAAGCCGGCGGCGACGGTGACCAGCGCTGCCGGCGCGCTGGTCAACGGCCCGTTCGTGGTGGACATCGGGTTCTCCGAGGCCGTCACCGGACTCACCGCCGGTGACCTCGAGACGACCAACGCGTCGGTCTCCGGCCTGACCGGGTCCGGGGCGTCGTACCAGGTGACCGTCACCCCCCTGGCCGACGGCGCCGTCACCGTGACGGTGCTGGCGGGCGCCGCAGCGGACGCCGCGGGCAACGCGAGCACGACCTCGAACCCGTTGACGCGCACGTACGACGGGACCGCGCCCACCGTCGCGGTTGACTTCGAGACGGACCTCGCGGATGAGCTCGTCTTCGCGGTCACGGCCAGCGAGCCGGTCGGCGAGCTCGCCGCCGGTGACGTCGAGATCACCGGTGACACGGGCGCCGACGAGGTCGTGGTCGCGCGGATGGGTGACCGGGCCTTCGAGGTGCGGGTGTCCGGGATGACGACCACCGGGACGGTGGGCGTGCGCCTCGCGCCAGGGGTGTTCCAGGACGCCGCCGGCAACGGGTCGGCGGTCGCCGAGGCCGCGACGACCTGGACCGCACCGGCGCTCCCGGTCCTCGCCCTGGGCACCGAGCACAGCTGCATCCGCTCGGTCGGAGCGCGGTTGGCCTTCACCGTGGAGTCCGAGGCACCGTTCACGCTCGACGTGAGCTCGAGCCCGGCAGCGCGACTCGACGGCACGGTCCTCACGCTGCTGCCGCGGGGCGCCGGCGTCGAGGCCGTCACCGTCACCGTGACGAACGCCGCGGGCAGCACCACCATGAGGGTCCGGGTCGTGTCGGGCACGGCAGGCGACGACCGGCTGCGAGGCAAGGCCGGCACCGACGTGCTCATCGGCCGAGCCGGCCACGACCGGCTGTCCGGTGGTCCCGGTGACGACCTGCTCTGCGGTGGCCGTGGCGAGGACGTGCTGCGTGGCGGGGCGGGGACGAACTGGCTGTTCTAGCCGTTCGCGAGAGCGGCGCCACTCCTCCGAGCTCGCGCAGCGCACCGCGCAGCCGTTCCTGCCGGGCAGGGCGCAGGCATTTAGGTCAACTAGTGACGGAATCTCCCTGACCGTGTGAGGCTGGCTCGAGCCGAAGGTTGGGAGACTCCATGGCCGGCACCACGCGTACCCCCCGGTGGATGGCTGCGCCGGTCGCAGCACTCCTGCTGCTCGGCGGCCTGACGACCATCGCAGCCGAGGCTGCACCTCCTGCGCCACGCACCTGCCTCGGTGCGCCGGTCACGATCCACGGGACGCCCGGCGACGACGTGCTGCGCGGGACCCGCGGCCCGGACGTGATCGTGGGCGGTGGAGGTGACGACCGCATCACCGGCCGTGGTGGCAACGACCTGATCTGTGGCGGACCGGGGCGCGATCGGATCGCCGGGTCCGCGGGCGCGGACCGGCTGGACGGCGGCGGCGGGAAGGACGCGCTCACCGGAGGGCCGGGCGACGACGCGCTCAACGGCGGCGCCGCCCGGGACCGGTGCGTCGGCGGGCCGGGCAAGGACGTCCTCCAGCACTGCGAGGGCCCGAACGCCGCCCCGAAGGCGGTCGCGGATGCGGCGTCGACCGACGAGGACACCGCGGTCACCGTGGCGGTCCTGGACAACGACTCCGACTCCGACCGCGACCGGCTGGTCGTGTCCGCGGTCGAGGACGCCCCTGCCCAGGGTGAGGTCACGGTCCTGAAGGACGGGACCGGCGTGAGGTTCGACCCGAGCGGTCAGTACGACGCCCTCGCCGGCGGCGCGACCGCGACGCGCACGTTCTCCTACACCGTGTCGGACCGCCACGGCGGCACCGACACCGCGAAGGTCACCGTCACGATCACGGGACTCGACGACCTCCCCGCAGCGGGCGACGACACCGCGACCGTGACGGAGGACGCCGGCGCGACCGCGATCGACGTACTCGCCGACGACGGCGACGCCGACGGTGGTCCGGTGACGATCACCTCGGCGACGCAGCCGGACCACGGCACGGTGGTCGTGGCGGACGGCGGCAGCGACCTGACGTACGCGCCGGATGCGGACTACTGCAACGACGGGACGCCGACCGACGACTTCACCTACACCGTGACCGGCGGCTCCACCGCGACGGTCGAGGTGACGGTGACGTGCGTCGACGACGCACCCACGGCGGTCGACGACACGAGGACGGTGGCCGAGGACTCCGGAGCGACCGCGATCGACGTGCTCGCCAACGACACGGACCCGGACGACGGGCCGCGCTCGATCACCGCAGTGACCCAGCCGGCCAGGGGCTCGGTGACGTTCACCGCGGCCGGCCTGAGCTACCGGCCGAGCTCGAACTACTGCACGAGCGGTTCGACCACCGACGACTTCACCTACACGCTGAACGGCGGGTCGACGGCGACCGTGCGGGTGACGGTGACGTGCGTCGACGATCCGGCGTCCGCGTTCGACGACGCACCCGCGGTGGCCGAGGACTCCGGCGCGACGACGATCGACGTGCTCGCCAACGACAGCGATCCCGAGGGCGCGCAGCTGACGATCACCGCCGCGACCGACCCGGCCAACGGCACGGTCGTGGTCGCCGGCGACCGCAGGAGCCTGACGTACGAGCCGGACGCCGACTACTGCAACGCGGGCCCGACCACCGACACCTTCAGCTACACCATCGACGGCGGGTCGACGGCGACCGTCCGAGTGCGGGTGACGTGTGTCGACGACCCGGGTGTCGCGACCGGTGACACGGCGACCGTCGTCGAGGACGTGGCGACGACGATCGACGTGCTCGCCAACGACGTCGACCCGGACGGTGGCGTGATCACCGAGGTGACCCAGCCGGCGCACGGGACGGTGACCATCACCCACGCCGGCAGCGACGTGCGCTACGAGCCGGATGCGGACTACTGCAACGACGGGACGACGACCGACGACTTCACCTACACGGTGAACGGTGGTTCGACCGCGACGGTCGAGGTGACGGTGACGTGTGTCGACGACGACCCGACGGCGGTCGACGACACGAGGACGGTGTCCGAGGACGCCGGCGCCACCACGGTCGACGTGCTGGCCAACGACACGGATCCGGACGGCGGCGCACTGGAGATCACGGGGACGAGCGACCCGACGCACGGCACGGTGGTCGTGGCGGGTGACGGCAGCGACCTGACGTATGCGCCGGATGCGGACTACTGCAACGACGGGACGACGACCGATGACTTCACCTACACGGTGAACGGTGGTTCGACCGCGACGGTCGAGGTGACGGTGACGTGTGTCGACGACGACCCGACGGCGGTCGACGACACGAGGACGGTGTCCGAGGACGCCGGCGCCACCACGGTCGACGTGCTGGCCAACGACGCCAACGCCGACGGTGGTCCGCAGACGGTCGAGTCGGTGACGCAGCCGACGAACGGGTCGGTGGCGTTCACGGCGGCGGACCTCAGCTACACCCCGGACGCGGACTACTGCAACGACGGCACGACCACCGACGACTTCACCTACACCGTGAACGGTGGTTCGACCGCGACGGTCGAGGTGACGGTGACGTGCGTCGACGACGACCCGACGGCGGTCGACGACGTCACGACCGTCGCCGAGGACACCCCGACGACGATCGACGTGCTGGCCAACGACACCGACGACGACGGTGGGCAGCTGACGGTCACCGGCGCGAGCGACCCCACGAACGGCACGGTGGTCGTCGCGGGCGACGGCAGCGACCTGACGTACACGCCGGACGCGGACTACTGCAACGACGGCACGACCACCGACGACTTCACCTACACCGTGAACGGCGGCTCCACCGCGACCGTCGAGGTGACGGTCACGTGTGCGAACGACGCCCCGGTCGTCGACCTCGACACCGGGAGCCCGGGCATCGACTCGGCGGCGACGTTCGACGAGACGAACCCGCACGCCGGCAACGGCGTCCTGGTCGCACCGGACGCGCAGGTCTCCGACTCGGACGACACCAGCATCGAGTCGGCCACCGTGACGCTGACCGACCGGCTCGACGGTGACGCCTTCGAGTCGCTGTCCGCCGACATCCCCGCCGGCAGCGGGATCACGCTCGTCGGCGGCTCGTACGACGCGGCCACGGGGACCCTCGCCTTCACGGGGACCGCGTCGAAGGCGGACTACACGACGCTGGTGCAGTCGATCCGCTACGACAACACCCAGAACCCGCCGGACCCGACCTCGCGCACGATCACGGTGACCGTCGGCGACGGAGACCTGACCTCCGACCCCGCCGACGCGGTCGTCGAGGTCCGCCCGATCAACGCACCTCCGGGCCTGGACCTGGACACCGTCGGCGCAGGTGACGACTCCGCCGTCACCTTCGTCGAGGACGGCGGCGCGGTGGCGATCGCCCCGGACGCTGCCGTGAGCGACAGCGACGACACCGACCTCGAGTCGGCGACCGTCGTGCTCACGGCCCGGCCGGACGGCAACGGCGCTGAGTCCCTGGAGTTCACGATCCCGCAGGGCAGCGGGATCTCGGCCGGCAGCGGGTACGACGCCGCCACCGGGACGCTGAGCTTCACCGGCACCTCGACGCTGGCGAGCTACGAGGCGCTGATCCGGTCGATCCGCTACGTGAACACCGACGACGACCCCGATGCGACCGACCGGACCGTCACGGTCACGGTCGACGACGGCCTCGCCGAGTCGTCGAGTCGCACCGCCACGGTGTCGATCACCGCCACCAACGACGAGCCGACCCTCGACCTGGACAGCAACGAGGCCGGCACCGGCTCCGCAGCGGCGTTCACCGAGGGTGACGCCGCCACGGCGCTGGCACCGGACGCGTCGATCGCCGACGTCGACAGCGCCACGCTGGTCTCGGCGACGATCACCCTCACCGCCCGCCCGGACGGCGGGTCCGAGTCGCTGGCGGTGACGATCCCCGGTGGCAGTCCCATCTCGATCGTGGGTGGCGCCTACGACGCGGGCACCGGCGTGCTCGCCCTCAGCGGCACCGCGACGAAGGCGCAGTACGAGGACGTCATCCAGACGCTGACCTACGCCAACACCGACCAGGATCCCGACGGCGCCAGCCGGAGCGTGACGGTGACCGTCAACGACGGCGACGCCGACTCCGCGGCGTCGACCGCGACGGTGACCGTTACCCCGGTCAACGACGCCCCCGCGGTCGACCTCAACGGCGCCGGCGGCGGCATCGACTCCGCCGCGGCGTTCACCGAGGACTCGGCGCCCGCGAACCCGGGATCCGGGGCGGTCGCCCTCGCCTCGCTCGCCGTCGTCACCGACGTGGACAGCGCGAGCCTGACGGGCGCCACGATCACGCTCACGAACCACCCCTACGCGGCCTCCGAGTCGCTGTCGGTCGTCACCAGCGGCACCTCGGTCGTGGCCGCGGTGTACAACTCGGCCACCGGCGTCCTGGCGCTGTCGGGGAGCGCGTCGAAGGCGCAGTACCAGCAGGTCATCCGGACCCTGAAGTACGACAACACCAGCAACACCCCGGGCACCGCCGACCGTGACGTCACCGTCGTCGTCACCGACGCGGGTCCCCTCGCCTCGCCGGTCGCGCACGCCACCGTCTCCGTGACGGCGACCAACGACGCGCCGGTGCCCGTCAACGACACCTTCGACGGCTCGAGCTCGGCGGTCGGCAACACCGCGCTCGCGGTGGGTACCTCGCACAACGAGCCGAGCAAGACCTTCGACTGCACGATCCCCACCACCTGCAGCGTGCTGACGCGCGGCACCGACGACTCCGACCCCGACGGGCCGGGACCCCTGGTGGTCGGACCGACCGGTGCGCAGGCGATCACGACCGCGGACGGCGGCAAGGTGACGCTGGAGGCCGACGGCAACTTCACGTACTTCCCGGCCGCCAACGATCCCGGGTGCGCCGACGGCTCGGACTCCTTCAGCTACACCCTGTCCGACCAGGGCACCAACGGCACCGCCACCGGCACCGTGACGATCGCGGTCGCCGACTGCGTCTGGTACGTCGACAGCGCGGTGGCCGGTCCCGGAACCGGCACCAGCACCGATCCGTTCAAGACGCTCGCCGGCATCAACGGCGCCGGCGGTGCCGGTGACGCGGACGGGACCGGCGACACGCTGATGATCCTGACCGCGACGTCGTACACCGGCGGGCTGCCGCTGGAGGGCACCCAGGCGCTGCGCTCCAAGCGTGCGGGCCTCAGCGTCGGCGGATTCACGGTGGTGACGGCGAGCGGCGCGAGCAACCCGACGATCAGCAACGCCTCGGGTCCCGCGCTCGCGCTGGCCTCCAACAACGCCATCCAGGGCGTCGACCTCGGCACCACCCCTGCCGGCAGCGCCGCGCTGTCCGGGAGCTCGGTCGGCACCGCGACGATGAACACGACCACCTCCGGGGTCATCAACAACACCACCGGCGGCGCGGTCGACATCTCCGGGGGCACCGTGGCGATGACGTTCACGAGCGTCACGTCGAACGGCGCCACCGGCGACGGGATCCGGCTCGACAACGTGGCCGGCACGTTCACCGGGTCGGGCGGGTCGCTGCAGAACGCCGGCGGCGAGGACGTCGACCTCAGCGGCAACGGGTCCTCCGACGACGTCGCCTTCACCTACAACGGCACCATCACCGACGACGTGGGAACGCTCGTCAACGTCTCCGGCCAGAACGGCGGGACCAAGGACTTCAACGGGTCCATCACCGACGGCAACGACGGTGACGGCAGCGGCATCTCGCTGGCGAGCAACACCGGCGCCACGATCCGCTTCGACGGCGGGGTCACCCTCTCCACCGGTGCCAATGCTGCCTTCTCCGCCACCGGCGGTGGCACCGTCGTGGTCGCCGACACCAACGCCGCCGGCAGCGCTCCGGACAACGTCGTCACCACGACGAGCGGAGCAGCCCTCACCGTCACGAGCACGACCATCGGTGCGGACGGCCTGGACTTCACGTCGATCTCGGCGAACGGCGCACCCAAGGCGATCACGCTGAACACGACCGGCTCGGCGGGCGGCCTCACCGTGAGCGGGACCGGAACGGCCGGCTCGGGCGGCACGGTCCAGAACAGCTCGACGCGCGGTGCAGAGCTGATCAGCACCTCCGCGGTGAGCCTGTCCAACATGAACTTCGTGAGCGCCAACAGCAGTGCGGACGGTGGCGGCGGCGGGGCGTGCGACGACCTCGTGATCACGGCGTGCAACGCGGCGATCTACCTCAACAGCGTCACCGGTGCCACGCTCAACCGGATCAACCTGAGCGGCACCATGGTCGAGAACGGGATCACCGGCGTCGGCGTCTCGGGCCTGGTGATGTCGAACAGCTCGATCACCGGCGCCGGCAACGAGGCACACGAGAGCGGGATGGAGCTCCAGAACCTCTCCGGCACGAGCTCGATCACCGACACCGAGATCTCGTTCTCGGAGACCAACAGCATCGACATCGTGAACACGGACGTCGGCCTCAACCTGACCCTCGACGGCGTCACCCTCCGCGACACCCAGACGGTCTCATCCGGGGGCGCGTCGAACGGCAACGGTGAGGGCGGCCTCCAGTTCCGGAGCTTCAGCTCCGCGGGCGGTCAGCCGACCACGAACCTCGACATCGTCGACAGCTCCCTGCTGCGGCTGCGCACCCAGGCCGTGCAGGTCGTCGGTGAGGACGACTCGATCGTGAACGTCGACATCACCGGGACCACCATCGACTCGGGCAGCGACATCGGGGCCGGCATCGACCTGAACGGCAACGACACGGCCGCGGTCCGGTTCAACGTGATCGGCAATCCGCTGATCCGCAGCCAGGGAGGGTCCGCGGTGAACGTCACGTCCTTCCTCAACGCCAGCATCATGGGACGGATCAACAACAACACCGACATCGAGGTGAACAGCATCGGGTCGGGGATCCGTGTCCTACCCCAGGAGTCCAGCACGGGGGTCGTCGAGGCGCGGAACAACGTGATCACCATGAACCCGGGCAACAACAGCACGCCGATCGACAGCCAGGCCCGCTTCGAGGACGCGCGCCTCGACCTGACCCTGGACAACAACACCACCACCGCCGACACGTTGGCGTTGGCGGACATCAACATCACTGCCGGTTCCTCGCTCGCCGGCGAGACGAACGTGGTGTGTGCGGACGTGAAGAACCACACCGCGGTCCCGCCCGGTGGGAACACGCTCAGGTCCCTCCGGCTCCGGGTCTCGGACCTGTCGAACACCATCCGGATGTACCTCGAGGGCTTCGTCACGGACTCGGAGTCGACCTGGGACGCGCCCGCGCGCAGCAACTCCCCGACGGCCGGGCAGAACGTGAACCTGAGCATCACCGGCTCCGGAGTGTTCCCCAGCGCGCCGCCGGGTGGCGTGTGCGCGGAACCGACGAACGCGATGCCGTGACGATCAGGTGCTCTCGCGGGCGTGCAGGTCACGCACGGTCGGCGACGTCTTCACCGTGCTCGGGTCCGGGTAGGTGCCGAGCAGCCGGTCCGCCGTACCGGCCGTGGTGACCGTGAACCAGTAGTGCTCGTTCTTGTAGTGGTGCAGCCGGTGGTTGCGCCACACCGAGCGGAACCACCGCGAGCGCGGCCGGTAGTCGCTGTGGACGAGGTAGTGGGTCCACTCGTAGCCGAGCTTGAGGCCGTAGACCGACACCAGCAGCGTGAGCATGCTCGAGGCCGTCGGCGTGACCAGCCACGCGACGACGACGTACGCCGGCAGCAGCCAGGCCAGCGCCCGCCAGGGGATGAACACCAGCGGCAGGTCGCGCGGGTCAGCGTGGTGCTCGCGGTGCTTGCGGGCGAGCAGCGAGTCGATCTCGACCGGGCCGACGCTGCGCGGGCGCCAGTGCAGGATGCCCACGTGGATCACCCACTCGATGAGGGGGAACGCCGCGACCAGGCCGACGGGGATCAGCAGCTCCCACCAGCCGCCGCCGGCGACCGCGATCCGCGCGACCACCGCGGCGACGAGGAACGACGAGATCATCCAGGGGCTCGGCGCCCGCCAGAACGCCCGCCAGGCGCCTGCGAGCGAGACGTTGGTGCGCCGGGACCCGGTGATCCGGGCCTCGTCGGCCGCCAGCCTCTCGGCGGCCAGTCGGTCGATGTCGGTCATGACTCCTCCAGTGCCTCCAGGGCGGACAGGATCGAGGTCGTCGCCGGGCGGAGCACGTGGTCCGCGGCGGCGCGGGCGGTCTCGGGGTCACCGGCGCCGATCGCGGCCGCGAGCAGCCGGTAGGCGCCGGGCTGGCCGACCTCGGCGGCCATCAGCGGCGCGAGCGCCTCGAGCGCCGGCTCGTACGCGGCGCGCAGGCTGTTGAACAGCAGCCGGAAGACGATCGAGTCGGCGGCGTCGACCACGTGGTCCCAGAACGCGAGCGCGTGCTGCTGCTGCTCGACGCCGTCCTCGGTCGCGGCCAGGGCGTCGACGGACTCGGCGAGCAGCGCCTCGAGCGCCGGTCCACCCCGCTCGGCGGCCAGGGCCGCCACCCCCGGCCCGACGGCCAGGCGGGCCTCGAGGATGCTGCGGGCGACCGCGGCGTCCACCCGGCCGCCGCGGACCAGCAGCATCGGCAGCAGGTCGAGGCCGCCGTACCGCCGGAAGTCGCGCACGGTGGTCGCACCGCCGTGGCGGACGTCGAGGAGCCGGGTCTGGGCCATCCGCTGCAGCGCCTCGCGGACCGCCGGGCGGGAGACCCCGAGCACCTCGGCCAGCCGGCGCTCGCTCGGCAGCGCCTCCCCGACCTCGATGCCGCCGTCGACGACCTCGGTCAGCACCTGGTCGAAGACGGCGTCGGGGACGGAGCGACGGGTGACGGGCTGGAGCGGCATCGCCCGACCGTAACAGGAGGTCAGGTGGTCTGACCAGTGGCCGCCGCGTACCCTGAGGGGGTGTCCAGCAAGCTCGCCCCGCGGTTCTGGGGCGCCCACCTGCTGGCGCTCGTCCTGGTCGGTACGGCGTTCGCGCTCGGGCTCTGGCAGTACGGCGCCTGGCAGGCGCACCGCGAGGCGGAGGCGACCGACCTGACCGGCGCGACCGCGGTCCCGATCGCCGACGTCCTCGGCCCGGACGACCCGTTCCCGGGCGACCAGGTCGGCCGGTCGGTGCTCGTGACCGGGGAGTGGGTCCCCGGCGGCACCGTCTACGTCTCCGGGCGCGAGCACGACGGCAGCTCCGGGTACTGGGCGGTGACCCCCGTGTCGGTGGCCGGCGGCGACGCCGCGATCCCCGTGGTGCGCGGCTGGGTCCCGACCGTGGAGGAGGCGCCGGCGCCGCCGACCGGACCGGTCACCGTCGAGGGCCGGCTCCAGCCCGGCGAGGGCACCGGCGAGATGGACGACGACCCGGCCGACGACGTCCTCCCCCAGCTGCGCCTGGCCGACGTCATCCAGCACGTCGACCAGGACCTGTACGGCGGCTACGTGGTCGCGACCGACCCGGGTGACGGGCTGGAGGCCGCCAGCCTCGAGCAGCTCCCCGAGGTGAGCGCGACCACCAGCCTCAAGAACTTCCTCTATGCCCTCGAGTGGTGGATCTTCGGGCTGTTCGCCGCGTTCATCTGGTGGCGGTGGGTGCGCGAGGTCACGGAACCGGCAGCCCCGGCGGTGGCCGGCGACGAGGCGGCGCAGGACGACCCGGTACCGTCGGGATCGTGAGCGAGAAGCCCTCCGTCGACCCCGATCTCCGGCGCCCGCTGCTGGCCTACCGCGTGATGGCCACGATCGTCGGAGTGCTGCTCGTCGTGCTCGTCCTGATCGGCGTACCGCTCGCGAACTTCGACGGCACCGGCATGTGGGGCATCTTCCCCAGCACGCCTGAGATCTGGGAGGCCGGCTCCGGCGCCCACGACCTCGGCGAGGCGATCACGGAGTACCTCGGCGTCGCGCACGGCTGGCTCTACATGATCTTCCTGGTCAGCGCCTTCATCCTCTCGCGCAAGGCGCGGTGGCCGATCGGCTTCACGCTGGTGACCCTCGTCTGCGGCACCATCCCGATCCTCAGCTTCTGGGCCGAGCACCGCGCGACGGCGCGGGTCCGTGCCGAGCACCCCGCCCGGGTGGAACACTCGCCGGTGTGACGACTGCGTTCGTGCTCGGCGGCGGCGGGGTCCTCGGCGCCGTCGAGGTCGGGATGCTGCGCGCACTCTTCGAGCGCGACATCCGTCCCGACCTGGTCCTCGGCACGAGCATCGGCGCCCTCAACGGCGCCCTGGTGGCCCGCGAGCCCGGCCTCGCGGTGATCGACAAGCTCACCGCGCTGTGGCAGTCGGCGGCCGGCTCCGGCCCCGACGTGTACGGCGACAGCCCGCTGCGCACCGTGCGCCGAGCCGTGAAGACCGGCACCCACCTCTGGTCGTCCAAGCCGCTGCAGCAGGCGCTCGAGGAGGAGTTCGGCGACGTCACCATCGAGGAGCTGCCGGTGCGGTTCCAGGTGTGCGCCGCCAGCATCGAGCGCGCCGCGGAGCA
Source organism: Nocardioides sp. SR21 (assembly GCF_022761125.1). GTDB lineage: Bacteria > Actinomycetota > Actinomycetes > Propionibacteriales > Nocardioidaceae > Nocardioides. Next base: position 102,946 of record NZ_JAKWJR010000005.1, read on the forward strand.
CTGGTTCGACTCCGGCCGGCTGGTCGACGCGGTCGTCGCGAGCGCCGCCGTACCGGGTCTGCTGCCGCCGGCGAAGGTCGGCGACGAGCACTACCTCGACGGCGGCATCGTGAACTCGATCCCGCTCGGCCGGGCGGTGCAGCTCGGGGCGTCGCGGGTGTTCGTGCTCCAGGTCGGCCGGATCGACCGCCCGCTGAGCGTGCCGAAGCGGCCGTGGGAGGTCGCGCGGGTGTCGTTCGAGATCGCCCGGCGGCACCGCTTCAACCGCGAGCTCGAGGAGCTGCCGGCCAGCGTCGCGGCGCACGTGTTGCCGGCACGCGGTACGTCGACGAAGGACGACACGCTCTTCGGCAGCCGCGACTTCGCCGGCGTGCAGGAGCGGATCGACGAGACCTACGAGGCGTGCGTCGAGTACCTGGACGAGCACCTGCCATGACCTGGGTGCTGCGGCGGATGGTGATCGCCCCGCTCCTCGTGCTCGTGGTCGCGCTGCTGTGGATCACGCTGCCGCTGTGGCTGATCGCGGCGTGCGCCGCGTCGCCGATCCTGCCCGGGCGGTTGCGGCCGCTGCGCGTCATGTGGGTCGCGATCCTCTACCTCACCTGCGAGGCGCTCCTCCTGGTCGTCATGTTCGGGCTGTGGGTCGCCTCCGGCTTCGGCTGGAAGCTGCGGACGCCGTACTTCGAAGGCATCCACTACGACCTGGTGCAGGGCACGATGTGGCTCTTCTTCCGCGAGGCGCGCCGGGTGCTGCGGCTGACCATCGCGACCGAAGGTCCGGCGCCGGACGCGCACCCCGGCCGCCCGATCCTGGTCTGCTGCCGGCACGCCGGACCGGGCGACTCGTTCGTGCTGATCCACACGCTGATGGCGTGGTACGACCGCGAGCCGCGCGTGGTGCTCAAGGACACCCTGGCGTGGGACCCGATGATCGACGTGGTCCTCAACCGGATCCCGGCGCGCTTCATCACGCCGAACCCCAAGGCGGGCGCGGACCTCGAGGCGCAGATCGCCGAGCTGGCGACCGGGCTCGACGAGAACGACGCCTTCGTGATCTTCCCGGAGGGTGGGAACTTCACCCCCCGGCGCCGGCAGAGGGCGATCGACCGGCTGCGCAGGCTCGGCATGGAGCGGATGGCGCAGCGCGCCGAGCAGATGATCCACGTGCTCGCGCCGCGACCTGGGGGCTTCCTGGCCGCGCTGGACGCCGCGCCGGACGCCGACGTGGTGCTGGTCGCGCACACCGGCCTCGACCACCTGGTGTCGGTGTCCGACGTGTGGCGTGAGCTGCCCATGGACAAGCGCATCGTGATGCGGTGGTGGCAGGTGCCGCGCTCGGAGATCCCGGAGGCCCGGGAGGAGCGGATCGACTGGCTGTTCGCCTGGTGGGAGCAGATCGACGCCTGGATCGAGCAGAACCGGCCGGTGGATCTCTCCACCGGCCGGTCCTAAGGGCTGAGGAACAGGCGCTCGCTCCTCGACCAACGATCTCCTTACGGCGCCTTGTCGACGTCGACGACCTCGGCGGGCGCGTCGGGCGTCGTGGCGGGGTGCGGGGTGTCGGCCGAGTCGGCGATCGCCTCGGTCGGGGAGGCCCCACCCTCGTCCTTCGGCGGCACCGGGCGGGCCGGAGGCGCGGGGGTCGGCGTGTAGGAGGACTGCCAGTTCTGGCTCTCGGAGCCGCTGCGCAGCTTGTTCGCGACGAACGCCGCGAGCGCGGCGATGCCGGTCACCAGGACGAACTTGCGGAAGCGGTGCTTCTTCTTCGGCTGGGCGATCTCGTCGGCCTTGGTGGCCACGGTGTCGGCGGCCTGCTGGGCCTTGTCGGCGGCGAGGGCCGCACCCGTGGCGACCTTCTCGGCGGCGAGCGCCGCGCTCGAGGCGATCACCGGCGCGGCCTTGGCCTTGGCGTCGGCGAGCGCGGGGCCGGCCTTGGCCTTGGCGTCCGCGAGCGCCGGGCCGGCCTTGTCCTTCGCGGTGGCGACGGCCGTCTCCAGCTGGGGCTTCACCTGGTCGACGTACTGGCTGACGGTGTCGCTCGCCTGGTCGAGGAGGGACTTGTTCTTGCGCAGACCCATCTGGCACTTCCTCTCGTCGTGTCCTGTCTCATTCGATCATGGCACCCGGCCCCGAACCAGAGGCGCGGGGCGGACGGCTGGCGGCACGTGCAAGGATCGGACGGCACAACCAGATCGAGGTACGCCCTTCCGTGTACCCCTTTGACGTGAGAGGCACTCATGGCTGACCTGCAGGCCGTACTCAAGACCAACCGGGGCGACATCACGCTCAACCTGTTCCCGGACCACGCCCCCGAGACGGTCGCGAACTTCACCGGTCTCGCGGACGGCTCCAAGTCCTACGACGCCGGCAACGGCCGCTCGGGCCCGTTCTACGACGGCCTCGGCTTCCACCGCGTGATCGAGGGCTTCATGATCCAGGGCGGCTGCCCGCTCGGCACCGGCACCGGTGGCCCGGGCTACACCTTCAAGGACGAGCCGCACCCCGAGCTCACCTTCGACAAGCCGTACCTCCTCGCGATGGCGAACGCCGGCCCGGGCACCAACGGCTCGCAGTTCTTCATCACCGTCGGCGCGACGACGTGGCTGAACTTCAAGCACACGATCTTCGGCGAGGTCGCCGACCAGGCCGGTCGCGACGTCGTCGACGCGATCGCCGCGACCGCGACGGGCCCGGGCGACCGCCCCGTGGACCCGGTCGTGATCGAGTCGGTCGAGATCGTCCGCGGCTGACCCTTGACCGAGGTTCCACCCTCCGAGACCGGGGTGCCGACCTGCTATCGGCACCCCGGCCGGGAGACGTACATCCGCTGCCAGCGCTGCGACCGGCCGATCTGCCCGGACTGCATGCGCGACGCGTCGGTCGGCTTCCAGTGCCCGACCTGCGTGGACGAGGGCACGAAGGCCACGCGCAGCGGCCGGACGGCGTACGGCGGGCTGCGGCCCACGAACGCCTCGGTCACCTCGATGGTGCTGGTCGCCATCAACGCCGCCGTGTGGTTCGCGATCTTCGTGACCGGCGGCTCCGGCAGCCGCCTGGTCGAGGTCCTCGGGCTGCGGCCCAGCGGCCTGTGCGACGTCGGCAACGGGTACGTCAACGTCCGGGTCGGTGAGTCTGTCTGCTCGGCCGGTGGCGGCGAGTGGCTGCCCGGGTTCGCCGACGGCGCCTACTGGCAGGTGCTGACGTCCGGGTTCACCCACGTCGCGATCACGCACATCCTGTTCAACATGCTCGCCCTCTGGGTGATCGGCCCGCAGCTCGAGCTCGCGCTCGGCCGCGCCCGGTTCCTGGCGCTGTACCTGCTCTCGCTGCTCGCCGGCTCGGCCGTCGTGCTGTGGGCCAGCGGCGAGTACCAGATCACCCTCGGCGCGTCCGGCGCCATCTACGGCCTGTTCGCCGCGCTCCTGGTCGTGGCCCGCAAGGTCGGCGCGGACATGCGCTCGCTCTGGGCGCTGATCGCGGTCAACGTGTTCATCACGTTCGCGGTGCCCAACATCTCCTGGCAGGGCCACCTCGGCGGCTTCGCCGGGGGCGCCGTGGTCGCCGCGATCCTGGTCTACGCCCCGCGCGGCCCCCGGCGTACGACGTTCCAGGTCTGTGGACTCGTCGCGGTCGCCGGTCTCCTCGCGCTGGCGATGATCCTGCGCGCGGCCGCCCTCGCCTGAGCTGCCCCGCCCGCCCGAGCCGCTCCCGCTTGTAACGCGGGGTTTGACCCTCTGGTCACCCCGAAATCTCAGGGTCACCAGAGGACTGAACCCCGCGTTACAAGGGGCGGTTTGCCGAGCCGCGCGGCGGGGGAGATTCTCCACAGTTGTGTACACAGCTGTGGAGAACTACACGCATGTAGTTCTGCACAGGCTTGTCCCCAGATGTGAAGAAGCCGGCCGGTCCGTGAGGACCGACCGGCTTCTGTGGAGAACGAGCTGTCTCCGGTGGGTACGGGGCCTCGACACGCCGGTCGCGACCTCGCAGGCTCGGTCGCGAGCTCGCTCGACCACCATCGAGTGAGTCCGCTGGCGCGTCCGCTACTCCCAGCGCGTGGCGAAGGTGAAGCCGATCGCCATGAACCCGATGCCGACGAACAGGTTCTTCTGCCCCAGGTCGTTGAAGACCGGGATGCTCGAGATGTCGTCGCTGAAGATGTAGTAGGTGCAGATCCAGATCAGCCCGACCAGGAAGCAGCCGAGCATCCCGACCACGACACCGCGGCCGCGGCCGAGCGGGGTCGAGGGGTGCGCGGAGACCATCAGGCCGAGGAAGATCAGGCCGAAGCCGATCAGGTAGTTCCAGTTGCCGAGGTCGGCCATGAACTTCGGGGAGCCGGCCTCGGGGACCGGGAACGCCGTCGGGTCGACCCGGACCGCCACGTAGTAGTAGGCCATCCACGCGATGCCGAGGACCATCGCCACCAGGGCGGCGATGAACCGCTTCGTGAAGATGGGACCCCGGACGGGGGCGAGAGGATCCAGATTGGCCTTGGCCACGGGGTGCTCCTGGGGTCGTTCGTGATGCGTGACATGTCGTCGCCGGTGCGGAGGATGCACGGGCTCCGGGCTACCTTAGTCGTCGTGACCGGTGGATCCCACGCGCGGCCCCCGGAGCCGTCCGGCTCGGAGGGGACTTCGTCGCGCCTGTTCCGCCGTACGCCGCGCCGCCCGCGCGGCCGTTGGCGCGTGGGGACGCCGCTGGTCATCGCCCTCTGCGGCGGCCTGTTCGTCGTGAGCGCCGCGAACAGCGGCGGCACCGACCTGCGCCCCGGGCGCTACACCGATCTCGCGGCGCTGGTGAAGGACGAGGCCGACGAGACCGCCGAGCTGAAGGCCAAGGTCTCCGACCTGAACGACGAGGTCTCCTCGCTGAGCCGGTCGATCAGCGACCGCGACGTGAACCGCTACCAGCGCAAGGTCTCCGAGCTCCGGGACCCGGCCGGCCTGGTCGAGCGCCGGGGCCCGGGCATCACGGTGACCCTCTCGGACGCTCCCGAGGACGTCATCAACTCCACGACCGGCAACATCAACCCGCTGCTCGTGCACCAGCAGGACATCCAGGCCGTCGTCAACGCGCTGTGGAAGGGCGGAGCCACCGCGGTCACCATCGCGGGCCAGCGGATCGTGTCCACCACCGGCATCCGGTGCGAGGGCAACGCCGTCCAGCTCCAGGGTGTGCCGTACCCCCAGCCCTACGTCATCCAGGCGGTCGGCACCCAGGCCGACCTGTTGATGGCGCTCGAGGACGACGACTACGTCTCGTCGTACCGCGAGGACGCCGGGGACCCCGACATCTCGGTCGGCTGGGACCTCGAGCTCGAGGACGAGGTCAGAGCCCCCGGCTTCGACGGCCTCACCGACCTGAACTTCGCCGTCCCGCTCGCGACTCGCGGGAGCTGACCGGCGGCAGCCCGCGCTCGGTGATCGGCGGGATCGTCTCCGTCGGGGTCTCCGACGGCGTCTCGCTCGGCGTCTCGCTGGGCTCCACGAACGACGACACCTCGATGGTCACCGTCGAGCCCTCGGTCGGGGTGTCCCCCGCCGCCGGGCTCTGCTTGATCACGGTGCCGGCCGGCTCGGTGGTGTTGGCGTTCTGGATCACGCGCGGCACGAAGCCGGCGTTGCGGATCTCCTGCTTCGCGTCGGCCTCGGTCATCCCGACGACGTCCGGGACCTCCTCGCGGCCGTCGGAGAAGGACACGATCACCGTGGTGCCCTCGGCGACGATCTCGCCCTGCGACGGGTCGGTCGCGACGACGACGTCCTTGAGCTCGTCCGACTCGACCTCCTTCAGGGTGACGTCGAAGCCCATCGCGACCAGCCGGTCCTGAGCGTCGAGCTTGTCCTGCCCGATCACGAAGGGCACCTCGACCTCCGGCTTCCCGAGCGAGATCACGTAGCTCACCGGGGTGTCCGGGTCGACGAACTCGTCCGCCGACGGGGTCTGGCTGATGATCTTGCCGGCCTTGACCGTGTCGCTGTTCTCGCGCTCGGTCGGGCCGACGGCGAGGCCGGCGTCCCCGATCGCGGCGCGCGCCTGCTTGTCGGTCAGGCCGATCACGCTCGGCACCGACACCTGCTCGGGCGGCGACTCGAACAGCCGCGGCATGAGGTACGCCCCGGCCGCGATCAGCACCACGAGCAGCAGCCCGAGCGCGATCCACAGTCCGGTGCGGCTCCCGGAGTCGTCCTCCTCGGGCGGGTACGCCGCGACCGCGGCGGTCTGCCCGGTGTACGCCGGCTGCTCCATCGGGACCGCCGGCGGGATCGGGGCCTGCACGGGCAGCCCGGAGAGGTACCGCTCGATGTCGGTCCGCATGGCGGCCGCCGACTGGTAGCGGTCCTCGACCCGCTTGGCCAGCGCCTTCATCACGATCGCGTCGATCTCGGGCGCGAGCTCGGTGTCGTGGTCCGACGGGGGTACGGCGGGCTCGCGGACGTGCTGGTAGGCGACCGCGACCGGGCTGTCGCCCACGAACGGCGGGCGCCCGGTGAGAAGCTCGTAGAGCAGGCAGCCGGCGGAGTAGACGTCGGAGCGCGAGTCCACGGTCTCGCCGCGGGCCTGCTCGGGGGAGAGGTACTGCGCGGTGCCGACCACGGCCGCGGTCTGGGTCATCGTCGACGACGCGTCGCTGATCGCGCGGGCGATGCCGAAGTCCATCACCTTCACGTCGCCGCTCGGCGTGAGCATGACGTTGCCGGGCTTGATGTCGCGGTGGATGATCCCCGCGCGGTGGCTGTAGTCGAGCGCCGACAGGACGCCGCTGGTGATCTCGAGCGCGCGCTCGGGCAGGATCTTGCGGCCCTCGCGCAGGATGTCGCGCAGGGTGCGGCCGGCGACGTACTCCATGACGATGTAGGGCTGGGACACGCCGGATCCGTCGGCGGCCGGCTCCTCGCCGGTGTCGTAGACGGCGACGATCGCGGGGTGGTTCAGGGACGCCGCCGACTGGGCCTCGCGGCGGAACCGCGCCTGGAACGTCGCGTCGCTCGCCAGGTCCGTGCGCAGCCGCTTGACGGCGACCACCCGGCCCAGGCGGCTGTCGGTGCCCTTGCGGACCTCGGCCATGCCGCCCCGGCCCAGGAGCTCGCCGAGCTCGTAGCGCCCGCCGATCAGGGGCGGTTCTTGGTTGCTCATCCAGGGTGCCTTAGCTGCTCGGGGACGTGCTGTCGTCGGGGGTGGGCGTCGCGGAGTCGGTGGGGGTGGGAGTCGGGGTCGGGGTGTCCGACGGCGGCGGCTGCGGACCCCAGTAGCTCACGGTGATCGTGTCGCCCTGCTCGACCCGGCCGGTGGGGTTGAGCGCCGAGACGTCGCCCTCGATCCGGTCGCCGGGGTTGTCGACCTGGACGCTGTTGACCCGCAGGCCCAGCTGGCCGAGCTCGCGCTCGACGTCGCCGAGCGGTCGGCCGACGTAGTCGCCGGCGTTGAGCGTCACCGAGGTGTCCTCGGTGGTCGCCTCGGACGTCGGCTCGCTGGGCGTCGAGGACACGGTCTCGCTCGGGGTCTGGCTGGTCTCCTCGTCGGAGGGGTTCTCGTCGTCGTCGCCGCTGGTGATCAGCAGCACGACGAGGATCGCGACCGCGACCAGCGCGATCACGGCCAGCACCGGCCACACGGCACTGCGCCGGCGCTCCTCCGGCTCGTCGACCACCGGCATCGTGGTGGTCACCGGGGGCGGCGGTCCGGGGTGCACGGGCGCGACGGCGGCGGGCACGATCTTGGTCGCGGCGGTCGCCGGGTGCCGCAGCGCCTCGGCCAGGGCGTCGCCGTCCTGGAACCGGTCCTGGGGCAGCTTCGCCATCGACCGGTGCACGACGGCCGCGAGGTCGCTCGGCACCGAGTCGGGCAGGTCCGGCACCGGCTCGCGCAGGTGCGCCAGCGCGGTCGCCACGGCGGTGTCGGCGACGAACGGCCGGGTCCCGGCCAGGCACTCGAACGCCACGACGCCGAGCGAGTAGACGTCCGACGCCGGGGTGGAGGGCTGGCCCTGCGCCTGCTCGGGCGAGAGGTACTGCGGCGTACCCATCACCTCGCCGGTGCCGGTGAGGCCCATGCCCTCGGCGGCGCGGGCGATCCCGAAGTCGGTGACCTTCACCCGGCGGTCGGGGGTCACGATGAGGTTCGCGGGCTTCACGTCGCGGTGCACGATGCCGGCGGCGTGCGCGGCGCCGAGGCCGTCGGCGGCCTGGGCGAGCAGCTCGCGCACGGCGGCGGGCGACATCGCGCGGCCGCCCTGGATCAGCGCCGACAGCGGCTGCCCGTCGACGAGCTCCATGACGAGGTACGGACGGTGCGCGCCCGAGCCGTCGACGGTGTCGGTCTCGCCGAAGTCGTAGACCGCTGCGATGTTCGGGTGGTGCAGCGACGCGGCATGCCGAGCCTCGGTCTCGAAGCGCGCGCGGAACGTCGGGTCGTCGGCGTACTCCTGCTTGAGCAGCTTGACCGCCACCTCGCGGCCGAGCGTGGTGTCGGTCGCGCGCCAGACCTCGCCCATCCCGCCGGTGGCGATCCGGGCATCGAGTCGGTAGCGACGCTCGTTGTCGGCGTAGCCGTGCACCGGGGTCTCGCTCATCGGATCACCGCTTCCATGACTGCCTTCGCGATCGGGCCTCCGTAGACACCGCCGGCGATCTCACCGCGCGGGATGTCGGCCTTCTGGATCATCACCGCGACGGCCACCTCGGGGTTGTCCGCCGGGGCGAACGAGATGAACCACGCGTACGGCGGCACCGCGTCGATGCCGCTCTGGGCCGTGCCGGTCTTGCCCGCGACCGAGATGCCGTCGATCGCGCCCGGCGACGCCGTGCCGTCGTCGACGGTCGCGACCATCAGCTTCGTGACCTCGCGGGCCGTGGTCGACGAGACCGCCTGCGAGAGCTCCTCCGGGTCGGTCTTGCTGAGCACGTCGAGGTCGGCGGACTGCTGCTCGTCGACGAGGTACGGCTTCATCACCGTGCCGCCGTTGGCGAGCCCGGCGGCGACCATCGCCATCTGCAGCGGGGTCGCGGCGACCTCGAACTGGCCGAAGCCGGTCTGGCCGAGCTGGGCGTCGTCGAGACCGTCCGGGAACACCGACTCGACCTGCGGGAACAGGTCGTCGAGGTAGCCGCGGTTGAAGCCGAACGCCTCGGCGGTCTTCAGCATGTCCTCGGCCCCGACCTCCTCGGCGAGCTGGGCGAACGTCGTGTTGCAGGACTGCTCCATCGCCTGCGTGAACGGGATCTTGGTGTTGTTGGCACCGCACGAGCGGCCCTCGTTGTCGATCAGGCCGGTCTCTCCCGAGGTCAGCGGGAGCTGGTAGGTCACGCCGCCGGGCACCTGCGAGTCGGCGTCGTACAGGCCCGCCTCGATCGCGGCGGCCGCGGTGACGACCTTGAACGTCGAGCCGGGAGGCAGCCGGGTCTGGATGGCGCGGTTGACCAGCGGCTCGGCCGGGTCCTCGTTGAGCTTCTCGTACGTCCGGGCGACCGCGCCGAAGTCGTGCGAGGCCATGTCGTTCGGGTCGTACGTCGGCAGCGACACCATCGCCAGGACCGCGCCGGTGCTGGGGTCCAGCGCGACCACGGAGCCCTGGGTACCGGGGCCGAGCGCCGAGAGCCCGTCGTACGCCGCCTGCTGGGCGTCGGGGTCGAGGGTGAGCAGCACGTTGCCGCCCTTGGTCGGCTTGTTGCTGACCAGGTCGATCAGCCGGGTGACGAACAGCTGCTCGTCCTGGCCGGACAGGATGTCGTTCTGGGTGCGCTCGATGCCGGTCTGGCTGAAGTAGGAGAACCAGCCGGTGACCGGGGCGTAGAGGAACGGCTTCGGGTAGGTGCGCTGGAACTTGTACTCGTCGTCGGACGGCACGCTCTTCGCGATCGCGGAGTTGCGGCCGACGACGATCGCGCCGCGCTCGGCGGAGAACGACTCGTTGATCGCGCGCCGGTTGCGGACGTCGTCGTTGAGCGCGCCCGCGCGCCAGTACTGCAGGTAGGTGGCGTTGACGAGCAGCGCCAGGAACAGCACCAGGCAGAAGATCGAGATGGTCCGGATCGGCTTGTTCATCGGATCGCCTTCACCACCTGGGTGGCGTCGGAGTCGATGGCCGCGGTGTCGTCGGACAGCTGCGGCACCGGCCGACGCGCCTGGTCGGAGATGCGCAGCAGCAGCGCCACGATCACCCAGTTCGCGATCAGCGAGGAGCCGCCGTACGACAGGAACGGGGTGGTGAGGCCGGTGAGCGGGATCAGGCCGGTGACGCCGCCGATGACGACGAACACCTGCAGCGCGATCACGCTGCCGAGACCGGTGGCGAGCAGCTTGCCGAAGCCGTCGCGGCAGATCAGCGCGGTGCGCAACGCACGCTCGACGATCAGGCCGTACATCATGATCACGGCCATGACCGCGGTCAGGCCGAGCTCCTCGCCGATCGCGGCGATGATGAAGTCCGAGTTCGCGAACGGGACGCGGAACGGGTCGCCGTCACCGAAGCCGCGGCCGATCATGCCGCCCCAGCCCATGCCGAACATCGCCTCGACCGGCTGGAACGCCTTCTCGCTGGTGCCCTCGCCGTAGAAGTCGAACGGGTTCAGCCAGATCTGGAAGCGCTCGCGGACGTGGCCGAAGAGGGCGTACGCCGCCAGCGCGCCGCCGACGAAGAGCATCCCGCCGACCACCAGCCAGCCGGGCCGCTCGGTCGCGACGTACAACATGATCAGGAAGATCCCGAAGAACATCAGGCTGGAGCCGAGGTCGCGCTGGAAGACCAGGATGCCGAGGCTGACCAGCCACATCACGAGGATCGGGCCGAGGTCGCGGCCACGCGGGAGGTCGACGAACAGGACCCGGCGGCCCGCGAGCGCGAGCGCGTCGCGGTGGAGCACGAGGTAGCCGGCGAACGCGATCACCAGCAGCACCTTGGCGACCTCGCCGGGCTGGAAGCTGAACGGGCCGACCTGGATCCAGATGCGGGCGCCGTACACCGCCTTGCCGATCCCGGGGACCATCGGCAGCAGCAGGAGCAGGATCGCGGCCAGCGCGGACGTGTAGGTGAACCGCTGCAGCACCCGGTGGTCGCGGATCGCGACCAGGGTGACCACGAACAGGATCACGCCGAGCGTCATCCAGATCAGCTGCTGCTGGGCGTAGTCGTGCTTGCGGCCGACCGCCTCCGCGGCGAGGTCGAGCCGGTGGATGACCGCCAGCCCGAGCCCGTTGAGAGCGGCGACGAGCGGCAGCAGCACCGGGTCGGCGTACGGCGCGACCACGCGGATCACGACGTGCGCGCCGATGACCAGCGCGGCCAGCCAGCCGCCGTACCCGAGCAGGTCGGTCGGGACCTCGCCCTCGACGCCGAGCCCGACCGCGGCGTACGCGCCGATGCCGACGGCGAGCGCCAGGACCAGCAGGAACAGCTCCGCGCCCCGGCGACGCCGGTGCACGAAGCCCATCAGCGAGCTGTTGTTCTGCGCCGACTTCTGCGCCGACTTCTGGGCCGACTTCTGGGCCGACTTCTGGCCTGCCATCTCAGCCACCCGTGCTCTCGACGGGCTCCTGCCGGGCCGCGAGGTCCTGCACCTTGGCCTCGGCGTCGACCGGGTTGTCGTAGACGATGCCCTCACGGACCCGCTCGGCCTCGATCTCGCTGAGCCGGTCGATCTCGACGTCGGAGCGCATGTAGGGCTCGGAGAGGTCGAAGCCCGCGATCTCGGAGTTCAGGCCGCGGTAGATGATGACGAAGCCGTCCTCCTCGCCCACGTAGTACTGGTCCTGGCTCCACGACCAGGCCACGGCGAGCGCGATCCAGGCCAGGCCGATCACCACGAGGGCGGCCATCGCGCGCTTGAGCCACATGAACCGGCGCGGCGCCCGCGGGGCGTAGCGCGCCTGCTCGGGGTCGATCGGGTCGGTGGTGATCGCGAACGGTACGCCGGGGGGCGGGTCGAGGATCTCGGCCTGGATCGGCTCCAGCTCGCCGGTGTCGCCCGCGCGGTGGCCCCGGAACAGGCTGGACATGCCGCTCATCGGGCCGCGCTGCTTGATCGGCCGTGGGTCGGCCGCGGCGCCGACGACGAGCGGCTCCACGCTGACGCCGTTGTCGGGGGCGTCGGCGTCGACGACGTCGGCGACCAGGCAGGTCACGTTGTCGGAGCTGCCGGCGTCCAGGCTGGCGCGGACCATCTCGACCGCCGCGTAGTCCGGGCTGCCGGTGCTCAGGATGTCGGCGAGCCGGCGGTCGTCGAGCACGCCGCTGGCGCCGTCGCTGCACAGCAGGATCCGGTCGCCGACCGCGAGCTCGATCACGAACAGGTCCGGCTCGGCCTCGTGGACGCCGTCGAGCGCCTTGAGGATGAGGTTGCGGTGCGGGTGGACCCGCGCCTCCTCCTCGGTGATCCGGCCCTCGTCGATCAGGCTCTGCACGAACGTGTGGTCGGCGGTGAGCTGGGTGATCTCGCCGCTGCGGTAGAGGTAGGCGCGGCTGTCGCCGAGGTGGCCGAGGCCGATGCGGGAGCCGTCGAAGAGCGCGACGGTCGCGGTGGTGCTGGTGCCGTCGAGCGCCGGGTCCTCGTCGACCAGCTCGCCGATCCGGTCGTGCGCGCGGTGCAGCGCACCGGCGACCCGGGCCAGCAGGTCGTGGTCGGGGTCCGTCGAGGGCGGCGCGTCGAGGCGGCGCAGCTGCTGGATCGCGGTGCTGGACGCGACGTCACCGCGGGCGGCGCCACCGACGCCGTCGCAGACCGCGATCAGCCACGGGCCGACGTACCCGGAGTCCTGGTTGTCCTTGCGGACGCGACCCACGTCGGACGTGGCGGCGTACCGCAGGCGGAGATCGCTCATCGGCTACTTCCTGAGCTCCAGGATCGTCTTGCCGATGCGGACCTGCGTGCCGAGCGTGATCGTCGTGGGCTGGGTGATCCGGACGGTGCCGACGAACGTGCCGTTGGTCGAGCCGAGGTCCTCGACGAACCACTGGTCGCCCGAGGCCGCGATGCGCGCGTGGCGCGTGGAGACGTAGTCGTCGTCCAGGCGGATCGCAGCGTCGGTGCCGCGGCCGATGAGCACCGGCGCGTGGGAGAGGTCGGCGCGGGCGCCGACGTTCGATCCGGCGGTCACGATCACGTGGCTCGGGGCGCCACGGCCCTTCTTGGGCTGCTTGGCGGGCTTGGGCGCCTTGCCGCCGGTGCCGCGGGCGGCCTCGGGGACGCGCGCGCCGAACATGTCGGAGCGGATCACCGAGATCGCGGACAGCACGAAGATCCAGAGGATCGCGAGGTACGCGACCTTGATGAGGAACAGCGTCAGCTCCGACATTCAGCCCCCCTCGACGACGCGCACGGTCATGACGGTGGTGCCGATCTTGACCTGGGAGCCGTCGCGCAGGCGGGTGCGCGAGATCCGGTGGCCGTCGACCAGCATGCCGTTCGTCGAGCCGAGGTCGTGCACCTCGATGTTCAGGCCGTCACCGCTCTCGGTGGTCGAGCCTGTCGAGACCGTGAACTCCACGTGTCGGCGGCTCACGCCCGGGTCGTTGATGCGGACGTCCGCGTCGGTGCCGCGGCCGACGACCAGCCCTGGCGGCTGCAGCGGGTGCCGGGTGCCGTTGACCTCGAGGACGGCGCGTGCGCGACCGACCTGCGTGTGCGTGGCGTTGCCGGTGACCTTGGCGTGCGCCTGGCTGCGGATGCGGAACCGGCCGGTGGTGAGGTCCTCGGCGGGCTCGAACGCGATGCTGACCGGGCCGGGGAACACGTAGCTCTGCTGGTCGGCGTGCTCGCGCACCTGCCGTCCGAGGTCCTCGGCCAGCGCGCTGTCGTACGGCGCCAGCCGCTCCAGGTCGGTCTGGGACAGCTCGACGTGGAAGTCGTTGGGCACGATCCGGCGGTCGCGGGAGAGGATCTGTGCGTTGTTGTCGCACTCGCGCTGCAGAGCAGCGGCGATCTCGACCGGCTGGACCGCCGAGCGGAAGGCCCGTGCGAACGCGCCCGAGATCATCTGCTCGAGCTTGTGCTCCAGCTTCTGGAGACCGCCCACGCTGCCCTCCTTCCGTCCCCTGTCATCGGTGGTCGTGCGCGGACGGGGTCCGGGCACGCGTGCCACCCCGACCGGTGGCCGGGTGCCCCGATCGTATCGGTGCCCCCGTACCCGGGCCGGGACCCTCCATGGCCTGCCCGCCCCGGTTTGGGCCAAACCCAGCCGCTGGGATAGCCTTGCTCCGCTTCACGCGCGAGTGGCGGAACGGCAGACGCGCTGGCTTCAGGTGCCAGTGTCCGAAAGGGCGTGGGGGTTCAAATCCCCCCTCGCGCACGTGAAGAAGGCCCGCAGGTCATCGACCTGCGGGCCTTCTGTCATCTCTGACCGTGCGGAGCCTTCGCAGCCCGGATGTATCTCGGGCCGGCCCTCGGCGCTCCTCCCGACATGCCACTCGACACGTCGGACCTCGTCGACCTCGACCTCTGGTTCTACAACCTCGACAACGGTCGACCCGACCAGGTCGTGCAGGAGGAGCTCGAGGCGATCGCGAGCACCGAGCCCGCGTTCATCGGGACCTGCGAGGCGATCGGCTACGTGTTCGACCCGCTGCCCCGGCTCGAGCTGGTGCGGGACCGGTCGACGCCGAGCCGGGCGAACATCGCGACCTGGGTCCGCAAGGACCTGGCCGGCGACCTCGAGCAGCGCTGGCTGGACCTCTCCACGACCTGGCCCAGGACCGACCGACCGGGCACCCACGAGCCACGCAGCTTCCAGCGTGTCCTGGTGGGCCGGATCCCGGTGTTCACGGCGCACCAGCCGCCACCGCACGTCGGGACCGCCACCGCGGTCGGCCAGCAGGAGGGGGTCGACGCGCTCACCCGGGCGATCGCGCCGTGGCACCGCTCGGACTGGACCCGGCGCGTTCCCGCCGAGCAGGAGCAGGCCCGCGAGCGACCGCGGGTGCTGCTGTGGGACGCGAACCGCCGGCCCGGCGACGCGGGACCGGGTCCGACGCTGCTGGCCCGGCAGGTCCACGGCCGCTCGGTCGGGCACCGCATCGACGGCGCCGTCGTGAGCGGGGTCACCCGGGTCTCCCGGGTCGACTACCCCGAGCAGGTCGCGGGCGTGCCGCTGGGCTCGGACCACCACCACGCGTTCCGGTTCACGCTGAGCGTGCACCGGCGGTGGGTCGAGCCGTCGTCGGACCGCCGGTGACCGGCTAGGGCCGCAGGCCGCGCTGCTGGAGGGCGGTGTAGGGGTCGAGCGGTACGTCGCCGCTGCGGATCTCGAAGTGCAGGTGCGGGCCGGTGACGTTCCCGGTCCCGCCGACCTCGCCGACGACCGTGCCGGTGGCGACCGGGTTCCCCTCGGCGACGTACAGCTGCGACAGGTGGGCGTACCAGGTCTCGGTGCCGTCGGGGTGGGTGATCTCGATCTTGTTGCCGTAGGCGCCGTCCCACCCGGCGAACGAGACGGTGCCGCCGGTCGCGGCGCGGACCGGGGTGCCGGTCGGGGCGGCGAAGTCGAGGCCGGTGTGGGTGCTCGACCAGTGGCTGCCGGACTCGCCGAAGCGTGCGGTCAGGTGGTAGCCGGTCGTGGGGAGCACCCAGGTGGCGCCGCCGGTGAACCAGCTCATCGGCGACGGGGGCATCGTGCGGAGCATCGCCGCGATCTGCCGGTCCGCCCAGGTCTCGCGCTGGATGGTCGTCGGCTGCTTGCGGGCGGCGAGCGGGGCCCGTCCCGCCTTGTCGGGGCGTGCGGCCGGGGTCGCGGCCGGGGACGGCGGAGCGGCCGGCTTCGCGGGGCGTGCCTCGCTGCGGGAGGGCTTCGCCGGCTTCGACGGGGCCGGACGAGACGGCTCGGGCTCCGGGGTCGGCGTCGCGACGGGGGGTGCGGCGAGCGGAGGGGGGTCCGCGACCGCGACGGCGCTGGGGGTGTCGGGGCTGACCGTGTGGAACAGCTGCGCCCCGGTGAAGCCGACGTACGTGACCGCGCCGACGGCGAGGGCCGTGAGCACCGTGTGCAGGCCGAACCAGGAGCCGGCAGCCACGGCGTCCGTGCTGGGGTCGGGCACTACTACCTCAAGTCGGTCGGGGGAATGACTCAGCAGGTCCCATCGGCGCCGCATGCGCGATGCTGAGCGTTGTGACGAAGAACTGGGCCGGCAACCACGAGTACGCCGCGGCACGGGTGCAGGAGCCCGCGTCGGTCGGCGAGCTCCAGGACCTCGTCGGGAGCGCGGAGCGGGTGCGCGCGCTCGGCACCCGGCACTCCTTCACCGACGTGGCGGACACGACCGGCGACCTGGTCTCCACCGCGGGTCTCCCGGTCGAGATCGAGCTCGACGGCGACCGGCAGCAGGTGCGCGTCTCCGGCGGTGTCCGGTACGGCGACCTCGCGGCGACCCTCCAGGAGCGCGGCTGGGCGCTGGCGACGATGGCGTCCCTGCCGCACATCTCCGTCGCGGGAGCGGTCGCGACCGGCACCCACGGCTCCGGCGACCGCACCGGGTCGCTGGCGGCGGCCGTCGCGGGCCTCGACCTCGTCGGCGCGGACGGCGCGCTGCGCAGCACCCGCCGCGGGGACGACGACTTCCCCGGCCACGTCGTCTCCCTCGGTGCGCTCGGCGTGGCGACCCACGTGATCCTCGACGTGGAGCCGACGTACGACGTGCGCCAGGACCTCTACACCGACCTGCCGTGGGACGTCGCGGTCGCGCACTTCGACGAGCTGACGAGCAGCGCCTACAGCGTCAGCCTCTTCACCGACTGGTCCAGCGGCCGTGTCGGCCAGGTCTGGCTGAAGGGCCGCGGGGACAGCGCGCCGCCCGACCTGTGGGGCGCGCCGGCCGCGACCGCCACCCTGCACATGCTCTCCGGCGCCGACACCGCCGCGGTCACCCGCCAGGGCGGCGTCGCCGGCCCGTGGAACCGCCGGCTCCCGCACTTCCGGATGGAGTTCACCCCGAGCCGTGGCGAGGAGCTGCAGAGCGAGTACCTCGTCCCGCGCCCGCAGGTCGGCGAGGCGATCACCCGCCTGCGCGGGCTGGCGTCGCTGTTCGAGGGGCTGCTCCAGGTCACCGAGGTGCGCACGATCGCCGCCGACGACCTCTGGCTCAGCGGGGCGTACGGCGGCGACGCGGTCGGGCTGCACTTCACGTGGGTCCGCGACGTGCCCGGCGTGTACGCCGTGCTGCCCCGCATCGAGGAGGCGCTGCTGCCGCTCGGCGCGCGCCCGCACTGGGGCAAGTGCTTCCTGGCGACCGCCGAGCTGCTGCGGCCGGCGTACCCCCGGATGGGCGACTTCCACGACCTGGCTGAGCGGCTGGACCCCAGCCACAAGTTCCGCAACGCGTTCCTCGAGCGGCACCTCGGTCTGGCGCTCTGAGGTGTGTAGGAAGGACCTGTGACCCGCAAGATGGTGCTCGTCCCGGGTGGGACCACGACGATCGGCAGCGACCGCTTCTACCCCGAGGAGCGGCCGGTGCGGACGGTCACCGTGAGTGACGTGCACTGGGACGCGCACCCGGTCACCAACGCCGAGTTCGCGCGCTTCGTGGAGGAGACCGGACACGTCACCGTGCCCGAGATCGCCCCCGACCCGGCCGACTTCCCCGGGGCCGACCCGGCGCTGCTCGTCCCCGGCTCGCAGGTCTTCACGCAGACCGCCGGCCCCGTCCACCTCGGCGACTGGACGCAGTGGTGGCGCTGGCAGCCGGGCGCGTCCTGGCGCGCGCCGGAGGGCCCGGGCAGCTCCTGGGAGGACATCGCGGACCACCCGGTCGTGCACGTCGGCTGGGAGGACGCGACGGCGTACGCCGCCTGGGTGGGCAAGGACCTGCCGTACGAGGACGAGTGGGAGTACGCCGCCCGCGGTGGGCTGGTGGGCCGCGACTTCGCGTGGGGCGACGAGCTGTCGCCGGGCGGGGCGGTCCTGGCCAACACGTTCCGCGGCCCGTTCCCCTGGCGCAGCGAGGATCCGGACGGGTTCGACCGCACGTCGCCGGTCGGCAGCTACCCGGCCAACGGGTACGGCCTGCACGACATGATCGGCAACGTCTGGGAGTGGACGCGCACCCGGTGGACGCCGACCCGGGCCGCCGAGGAGCCGGCCCCGTGCTGCGGCGGCTCCGCCCGGCCGATGCTCGAGACCGACCGGATGGTCACGAAGGGCGGGTCACACCTGTGCTCGCCGGACTACTGCCAGCGCTACCGCCCGGCCGCGCGGCAGGGCCAGGGGGTGCGGGACTCCACCTCTCACGTGGGCTTCCGCTGCGTGTCCAGGTCCTGACGCCGGCTCTCGGCCTTCGCGGTCGCCCGGCTGCGGACCTGGTGACCGAGCGTGGTCGCCGCGGTCGTGAGGATCGCGACGTTGAAGACCATCTGCACCAGCACCAGGGCGCGGGCGCCCTGGCCCTCCGCGTGGATGTCGCCGTAGCCGATCGTCAGCAGTGTGGTCATCGTGAAGTAGAGGGAGTCGATGCGGGTCTCGAGCCCGACGATCTGGCCCGGGTCCGCCTCGGCCATCACGTAGAAGATGAGCGCGAAGCCCATGACGGCCACGGCCATGGCCAGCGCCAGGCGGTCGATGTTGCGGCTCTGGTCGGCCATCTGCTGGCGGACCTCCCACACGACCATGAACGCGAGCAGGATCAGCGCGACGGCACCGAGCGCCAGCTGCGCGACCTCGGTGCGACCGATCTCGCGGGTGAGCGGGATCGTGAAGTACACGACGGACAGCAGCACCACGGCCACGATGAACCGGAGCACGCGCCGGACTGGGGACATGGTCGCCTCCTCCATCTGCCGGTTTCACCCGCTACGGGTGAGCGGTGAGAACACCGCTCCAACCACGCTGTCCTCATCCTGCCGGATCGACCGGCCAGAGCATGGGAGGCGAGCACACGATGGACGTCGCCGCGTGGCGTGAGCGGGCGACCGCGACGTACCAGCTCCGCCGGGACCAGGCCAAGGACCTCGTCGACCGGATCCCGATCCTCGGCCGGCTGCTCAACGAGGTCATCCGGATCGAGTTCATCGACCGGTGCATGCTGATCGCGGCGCAGGGCCTGCTCGCGCTGATCCCGATGCTCGTGGTGCTCGCGGCATTCCTGCCCGACGTCACGGCCGCCGGCATCCAGTCGTTCTCCCAGGCGGCCGGCCTCGGCGATCGCGGCGAGGGCCAGGTGACCGCCCAGGTGAGCCCCGACCAGGTGCGCGCGCAGACCGGCTTGATCGGGCTCGCGATCGTCGTCTTCTCGGCGACCAGCTTCGCCCGCGCCATCCAGCGGATGTACGAGCGGATCTGGGAGCTGTCGCACATCGGCGGCGTCGGCGGTGCGCGCCGCTGCTTCCTGTGGCTGATCGGGTGGCTGATGACCCTGCAGCTGGTCGGCTCGCTGCGCGTGCTGATGGGTGGCGTCGACGGGCTGATCGCCGACGGCTTCCGGATCGTGATCCAGGCCCTGATGCTCAGCGCGCTGTGGTGGGTGACGTCGTGGGTGCTGCTCTTCGGCCGGGTCCCGTGGCACAAGCTCGCCCTGGGCGCGGTGCTGACCGGCGCCTTCGGGCTGCTCTACAACCGCGGCTCGACGCTCGTGATGCCGGCGTACGTCAACGCGAACGCCGACCAGTTCGGGACGCTCGGCGTGATCCTCGCGGTCTCCACCTGGCTGATCGGCTTCGCCGCCGTGATGGTGGCCTCGGCGCTGGTCGGCCGGGTGGTGTCGGAGGACCCGACCGTGGGCCGGCTGGTCAGCTCGGGCCTGGAGCTGGCGGGGGAGGTACGGCGTCAGCTGGTCCGGCTGCGGCCTCGGCCGGACGAGCCAGCAGCTCCACGATGAGCAGCAGCACCCCGGCGACCACCAGCAGCGTGATCGTGAACCCGCCCGTCGGGTGGTCCGCCATCGCGTAGAGCAGCAGCGCGAGGCCGAGCACCACGATCCGGATCATCGTCCGGTTGGCGTCGAGGAAGACCCCGAACCGGCCGGTGTTCAGCCCGACCCGGTTGCCGCCGCCGCGGGCCCAGGCGATCGCTCCCGACGTACCGCGCCGCAGCGCCAGCGCGTTCCGACCCGTGCCGGAGACCCACGCGATGAACGCGATCGCGAGCGTCAGCACCAGGATCGCGCGCAGGTTGAGCCGGATGAACCACACCATGTTGTCGTAGAACGCCGCGGCCGCGTCCTGGGGCAGCACGTCGGTCGGGATCGCGTCGAGGTAGACCACGCGGAACGCGTTCAACGCGACGCCGAGCAGCAGCATCGAGGCCGCACTCGCGAGTGCGGCGGTGATCAGGGCCCGCCGCCGCGAGCGGGCGACCGCGACGGCGCCGCCGAGCAGCAGCAGGGCCACGATCGGCAACGCGGTGTTGAGCCCGTTGAGCACGCGGAACGCGCTCTGCGCGGTGGCCAGGTCGTCGGACTGGAACAGCGTCAGCTGGAGGTTGATCGCCGGCAGCTGCCCGGCGAGGCTGAAGCCCGACTCGACCAGCCGCTCCTTCACCTGGTCGACCACCGGCCCCAGGTTGATCGCGACCGTGTTGTCGGTGACGTCCACGAGGTCCGACCCCTCGCCGGTGAGGACGGTGACGAGCTGGGCGTGCGCCTCCCGGTTCGCCTCCACCCAGGCCTGCTGGAACCGGGACGACTCGACGATCTCGAGCACCTTGTCCTCGACGAAGCCGCTGATCGCGTTGTTCAGCGGTGTCGAGAGGGCCTGCAGGCTGGTCGCGGCGAGCGGCGGCAGCCCGAGGTCGGCGAGCGCCTTCACGGCCTCCTCGGTGACCGCCTCGACCTGGAGGCGGGTCATGATCTCGGCGGTGATCTTGTCGGCGACGGCGCTCTGGATCGCCGGGTCCTGGGCGAGCGGCTCGATCGACTCGACGTACCGGTCGGTGTCGGCGACCTCGTTGTGCACCCACCGCGCGACGACGCCGAGCGGCAGCAGCACCGCGAGCAGCAGGATCAGCACGCCGCTGACGACCGGGCGCCACCAGCCGGTGCGCCGGCTCTGCTCCTGTTCCTGTGCCTGGAGCCGCGCGACCTCCGCGCGCAGCGCCTCGAGCTCGGCGGTGGTGGCGGGGTCGGGCTTGTTCGTCATGACGGAACCCTCTCGGAGCGGAGTCGGAAGGCGGCCATGGTGGCGAGGGCCCCGGCGAGGACCAGCCAGATGGCGACGAACCAGATGAGCAGCGTGAACGACAGGTCGGTGTACACGATCAGGAAGGCGCCGGCGGCCATGCTGATCAGGCCGATCGTGACGTCCCAGCCGCGCCCGCCCGAGCCGGGGCTGACGACCGCGCCGATGACGTCGATGAGGCCGGAGATGAGCCACCAGACGCCGAGGATCATCCCGAGCACGAGCACCGACTGCAGCGGCTCGCGGAGCACCAGCAGGCCGACCACCAGGGCGACCCCGCCGGAGAGCCCGACCAGGGCCCGCATCCCGACGTCGAACTTGCTCATCCCGAGCGCCTGCACGATGCGGTAGATGCCGCCTACGATCAGCTGGATCGCGATCAGGACCGCGAAGACCGCGATGGTCTCGTCGGGCCAGACCATCATCGCGACGCCGAGCCCGAGGGTGACCAGTCCGTAGGCGAGCACCAGACCCCAGTGCTCGGCCATCCGGTTCAGGCCGGTGATGACGTACGTGTCGGAGCTATCGGGTTCGACGGCGTGGCTCATGGGAGCGATCTTTCGCCCCCGGGGCTGTGAGCCCCTCGCCCGAATCGGGTGGACCTGGGGAGGGTGGGTCTCGATACGCCGGCCACGACCTCCTTCGTCGGGCTACTCGACCTGGCCGGTTCGTGTGCTCCGAGCACACGGCAGCTCGGTCTCGATACGCCGGTCACGACCTCCTTCGTCGGTCGTGCGGCTACTCGACCTGGCTGCCGGCCCCCGGGTCCTCGCACGCTCGGGCCGGGGCAGCTCGGTCTCGATACGCCGGTCACGCCCTCCTTCGTCGGTCGTGCGGCTACTCGACCTGGCTGCCGGTTCGTGTGCTCCGAGCTTCGCTCGGAGCACACGGCAGCTCACAGCAGGTTCATCGAGCGCGCGACGGCGAGGGCGGCGCTGCGGCGGTTCACCGAGAGCTTGCTGTAGAGGCTCGAGACGTGCGTCTTCACGGTGTTCTCGGAGACGAAGAGCGTCGCCGCGATGTCGGCGTACGTCGACCCGCGGGCCAGCTCGTTGAGCACGTCGCGCTCGCGCGGGCTGAGCGTGGGTGCGAGCGCGCCCGGCGGCAGCTGGGCCCGCTCGTGCGGCAGCGCGGTCGTCGGGGAGAAGAACGTCGAGATGCCCGCCATGCCCACGGTCCCGCCGACGAGCTCACGCACCCACGGCGACGGGTGGTTGCCGGCGTACCGCGCGAGCAGGTCGGCGACCGGGCTGCCGTGCCGGCTCCAGCCGAGGAACGGCACCGCGTTGCGGCGCACCTCGGTGGCCACGACGCCCTCGAACAGGAGGTCGCGCGCCGCGTCCTCGTCGCGCAGCCCGTCGCGCAGCTGGGCAGCGGTGATCAGGGCCAGCGCGCGCACCGGCGGCTGGGCGCAGGTGGTGCCTGCGGCCGCCTCCTCGAAGCGCGCGACGGCGGTACGCCGGTCGCCGGCGAGGTCGGCCCGGAGCCCGGTGACGAGCGCGGCCTCCGGGACCGCGCCCCGGCTGGTGAGGACCTGGGAGAGGCGCGACAGCGCGGGCTGGTCGCCCGAGAGCGCGGCGAGGAACGCGCGCTCGAGATCGAGCGCGGTGGCGAGGTGGTCGGGCAGCTCCGGGATCTCGAGCGGCACCTCCAGCGCCCGCTCGGCGGCGGAGACCGAGCCGGCGGCCAGCGCGAGCCGGGAGCGGCGCATCCGCGCCCAGAACTTCGTGGTCGGGTCGGCGGCGTGCAGCGGGAAGTCCGGCATCGGCGCCTCGATCCCGGAGACGGCCGACGGCAGGTCGACGAACGTCGCTAGCTCGCGGACGAGCCGGACCCGGCTCGCCGAGTAGGGCGCGACCAGCGGCAGCTCGTCGAGCATCGCGATCAGCTCGTCGGCGACCTCGATGGCGGCGGCCTCGCGGCCCTGCAGGAACTCGCTGAACGCCACGTGCGAGAGCGCGATCGCGGTGAGCGCCGGCAGGTCGCGCGAGCGGCTGAGCTGGAGCGCGCGCGTCAGGGTGGCGCCGGCGCCGTCGAGGTCGCCGAGCCAGTTCTGGGTGACCGCGAGCTCGGCCAGCAGGATCGGCAGCATCGGCGAGGCCTGGTCGGGCGGGTCGTCGGCGAGGACGCGCTTGGCGTGCCCCACCGCGGCCGGGATCGACTCGAGGCCGAGCCGGGCCCGCATCAGCTGGGCGGTCGCCACCTGGAGCGTGGAGGTCGTGGTGTCCGGCAGCGGATCGCTGACGACCCGGTCGAGCCAGTGCCGGGCGCAGCTGATCGAACCGATGACCCAGCGCTCCAGCGCGATCGCGAACCACGAGGCCGGGTTCACGTCAACGGCCGACGGGTGCTGCAGCGCGAACGCGTTGATGCCGTCGCCGTGGCCGCGCAGCAGCAGCGTCGGCCCGTGCTCGGCCAGCAGCGCCGCGGTCGTGGCGTGGTCGCCGACCGCGACCAGCCGGCGGAACGCGCCGTCGGTGTCGCCGCGCGCGACGTCGAGCTGGACGGCCCGGGCCACGGTGGCGGCCGCCCGCATCACGTCGACACCGCCGGCCGCCGTACGTCGGCGCACCACCTCGGTCAGCAGCGGGTGGATGGCGTAGCGGACCAGCTCGTCGTCCTCGACCGCCGTGCCCTCGGCGTGCCCGGGGGCCGGGATCCGGGTGACCAGCAGGCCGGTCGACTCGAGCTCGGCGAGCACCTCGCCGGCGAGCGTGTCGTGGGAGAGGTGAGCGGCGATCGCGGGGGTGACGTACGGCTCGCTCGCGACGCACAGCAGCACGTGGCGCTGCCGGGGCTGGAGGCTGGCGAACACCTCGCTGGCGACCCGGTCGGCGACCGAGACCCCGCCCTCGGCGTACCGCCGCGCCACGTCGAGCGGGTCGGGGGCGGCCGCGACCGCCCGGGCGGTCAGCACGACCGCGGCGCACCACCCGCGGGTGCGCGGCGCGATCGCGCGCGCGACCTCGGCGGCGTCGGTGTGCACGTGGGCCGCGACCAGCGCCGCCTCCTCGCCCTCGTCGAGGCGGAGCAGCTCGCCGCGCAGCGCGGTGTACTGGCCGAGCAGCTCGGGGGCGAGCCGGGTGAACGGCAGGTCCCAGCGCGACAGCATCAGCATCTGCAGCGACTCGGGGTCGGTGTCGAGCAGCGCGTCGAGCGCGCGGACCGTCGGCAACGGCAGGTCGTGGGCGTCGTCGACGACGACGAGCCCGGGCTGGGTCTCCACCAGGGCGAGCAGCCGCTCGGCGGTCCAGGAGGCGTCGGCCCGCACCCAGGCGACCGGCCGGTCGCCGGCGCGGTGGAGCCAGCCGCTCACGCCGAGGGTCTTGCCGGAGCCGGCCGGGCCGACCAGCACCGTCATCGGCGCCTCGGTGGCCTCGTCGAGGTGGGACCAGAGCCGGGGCCGGGGGACGAACGCGCGGGGCAGGCGGGGAAGATGCTCCGCCGCCTTCGTGCGCGCACGTGCGTTGCCCGCCATCCGCCCTCCCGCCGAGTGGAGCGATGTCCGGCACGTTACACCCGTTCGGGTGGAGATAGCGCCGCTCGCGGTCGGAATCTAGGGGTGGGCAGGACTAGTAGGACTCACCCGCGGCGGGTGAGACCAGGATGATCTTCGGTCGGTGGCTCAGGTGTTGCGCAGCAGCGACGTCAGGGCCCAGATCACGGCCACGTCGACGGCGATCACGAGGATCGACCACACGGGGTAGTAGGGAACGAACGCGAAGTTGGCGACCGCCGAGAGGATCGCGACCAGGATGCCGGTCGCGAGTGCCCAGGTCTGGCCGTAGAGGACCGCGATGCCGACCGCGACCGCGGCGGCACCGAGGAGCATGTGGATCCAGCCCCACCCGGTGAGGTCGATCGAGTACACGTAGTCCGGCGAGGTGACGAACACCGTGTCCTTGAAGACGGCCGAGAGGCCCTGGAGGAACTGGAACAGCCCGACCATGGCGAGCAGCACGCCGGCGAACGCCGCGATGCCGTAGGCCCAGGCGCCCTTCGTGGTGTTCTCGTAGTCCGGGCGGGGAGTGCTCATCTGGGATCGTCCTCCGGTGCGTGGGCGTGCCGTCGGTCTGGACCGTAGGTCACCCGTCGACCACGACGGCTCACCCGGAACGGACGAAACGGATGGGACCCGGTACGCCGGTCACGGCCTCCTCCGTCGGTCAGCTCACAGCAGACCGCGGGCCCGGGCGACGCGGAGGGCGTCGATGCGGCGGTCCACCTCGAGCTTGCGGTAGATCGAGGCGAGGTGGGTCTTCACGGTGTTCTCGCTGACGAACAGCGCGCGGGCGAGGTCGGTGTTGCCGCCGCCGAGGGCGAGCTGCCCGAGGACCTCCTGCTCGCGCGGCGTGAGCAGCGCGCGATCCTCGGCCGCGTCCGCCGAGCGCGCCGCCCGGTGCGGGGTGAGGTCCGGGTACGGCCGCGGGTGGTTGCGCAGCGCGGACGCCGCCTCGGCAGCGAACGGGTGGCAGTCGGGGGCGTCGGCGTGGGTCGCGATCAGGTCCACGAAGCCGGGGCTGATCATCGCGCCGATGGTGAGCATCCACAGCATCCGCTGGGGCGCGGCCCGGCAGAGCAGGTCCGGGACCAGCGCCAGCGCGGTGTCCACGCTGGCGGCCGAGCCCATCCGGTCCAGGAACGCGATCCGGGCGACGGCCGCACCGAGCGCGACGGTGACCGCCACCTCGGCCGGGTCGCGGAGCAGCACGTCGAGCATCCGCACCGCGCGCTGCTCGTCCCCGCCCAGCCCGGTGACGACGGCCTCCGCGAGGGCGGCCTCGGCGGCCAGGCCCTCGCGCCGGAAGTCGTGGACGACGACCTCGAGCCCCGCACGATCGCCCATCGCGGCCACGATCAGCAGCCGCACCAGCCCGTCGACGCGCTGCAGGAACCGCGGCAGCAGCTCGGGTACGTCGCCCCGCCCGTCGAGCAGCCGGCGCGCGGCCTCCACCTCGCCGGTGGCGGTCAGCACGCAGGCGCGCAGCAGCCGGGCGTACACCAGCGCGAGCGGATCCAGCTGCTCGCGCGGCGTGGCGTCGAACGCGAGCAGCGCCTCCGCGGCCCGGTGGAGCCGGAGCGCCTGCAAGGCGCTCCAGCCGCAGACCAGGTGTGCCCGGGCGGCGGAGATGTCGGCCGGGAAGCCGAGGACGCGGCCCATCGCGAGCGACCGCTCGGCGGTCACCAGGGCGGTCTGGTACGCCTCGGCCTGCATCTCGAGCACCGCCCGCTGGGAGAGCGCCCCGCGCTCCATCAGCGGGGCGTCGACCCGCTGGACGTACATCGCGGCGTCCTGGAGGTGGATCGCGGCGACCTCGAGCTCGCCGAGCCACCCCTCGAACGAGGCCAGCTCCAGCGTGAGCCAGGTGGCGCGCAGTGGCGAGATGCCGGAGATGTCGTGGGCGCTGACCTCGCCGTCGTGCCGGCAGCCGAGCACCCGCCGGGCGCGCGCGAGCGCCGGCGCGGCCTCGCGCCAGCCGTACCGCGCCAGCCACAGCTCGAGCGCCGCGAGCTCGGCGTCGACCTCGCGATGGGTGCCGCCGCCGAGGCTGCGGGCGTCGGCGGCCAGGGCCCGGTCGATGGCGGTCTTGGCGGCGTCGACGCGGTTCTGCGACCGGAGCACGGTCGCGTGGAGGACCAGCAGCTCCTGGTGCCGGGAGCGGATGTCGACGGGGATCGCGGCGAGCGCGTCCGCCACGACGTCGGTGCGGCGGGCGACGAGCAGGTCGATGGAGAACTCGCGCAGCACCCGCAGCTGCAGGTCGAGGTCACCGGTGAACCGGGCGTGGTGCACCGCGCGCTCGGCGTCGCGGCGGTCGACGTACTCCGCGGTGGCGCGCTGGTGTGCCTCGATGACGCGGGTCCAGTCCGGCCCGCCGGGGGCGGTACGCCGGCGCAGCAGGTCGAGGAGCAGCGGGTGGTGGGTCCAGGAGGCAGTGCCGTCGGGTCCGTCGCGGTGCGCGGTGACGAGGAGCCCGGTCGCGGCGGCGCTGTCGAGCAGCTCGCCAGCGCGCGGGATGCCGGACAGCAGCGCGGCCTCGTCTGCGGTCAGCTCCGGCTCCTGGCAGGTCGCGACCAGGACCTGCGACAGCTCGGCCGGCAGTGGCTCGAGCACCTCCCGCAGGAGGTAGTCGAGCAGGGGCTGCCGAGCGGCGGCCAGGGCGGAGCGGGGATCGGCGCCCTGACCGGACGCCTGCAGGGTGCGGGCGCCGAAGACCAGCGCGGCGGCCCAGCCGCGGCTCTGGCAGAGGATCGAGGTGACCTCGTCCGGTGCCGCGTCGGGGTGGTGCGCGACCACCAGGTCGGTGGCCTCGGCGTCGGTGAAGTCCAGGCCGTTGCGGGGGAGGGTCCGGACCTGCCCGGCGAGCGTCAGGGCGACCGGGAGGAAGTCGAGCTCGCGGCGGCTCAGCAGCAGCACCCGCACGACATCGGCGTTCCTGGTCAGCGCGGAGGCGAGCAGCGCCGCCGAGTCTGGGTCGAGGAGGTGGGCGTCGTCGACCACGAGCACCGACGGCCGACCGAGATGGGCGGCGAGGTCCGCCGGCTGGTCGGCCCGCAGCCAGGCCACCGGCTGCCCGCCCTGGACGGCCTTCTCCGCCCAGGCCGCCGCGGCCGCGGTCTTCCCGGACCCGGCCGGGGCGACGACGACGCTGACCGGTGTGGCCGGCACCCGCTCGAAGAACGCGTCGAGACGGCGGCGCTCGACGTACAGGAACGGCGGCGGTGGCGGCGCGGTGGTCGACCGGTACACGCTCCCGCGCACCGGTGCTGTCCTCCTCGCGGCTCCCATCCGCCCTCCCCACTTCTGGCACGAGTGTCGAGGGTGCGGAACTTCCCAGCAACCCTGTCCGCATTCCGGCCCGATGACCGCACGGACGACACCCGTCAGTCGGCGAAGACCTCCCGCAGCGCGGCCTCCTGCTCGGCGGTGAGGTTGGTGAAGATCAGCTCGCCCTTCGGGCCCGTGGCGAACGCGTCGTGGATCTGGTCGAGCGCAGTGTCGGAGGTGAGGACGAACAGCGCCGACGTCCCGGGGGTCACGGTGTCGCGGACCCGGTTGATGAAGGTGTCGTCGATGCCGACGTCGGCCAGCGCGCCCGCCAGCGCGCCGGTGGCCGCGCCGATCGCCGCGCCGAGCAGCGGCATGAAGAAGATCAGCCCGAACAGCAGCCCCCAGAACCCGCCGCCCAGGGCTCCGGAGGCGGTCGTGCTCGGGCTCAGCTGGTGGGTCCGCGGCTTGCCCTGGCCGGGCTCCCACTCGACGGTTGCGGCGTCGTGGAGGACGAGCTTGTCCTTGCGTGCGAGGGACTTCAGGAGCTGCGCGGCCTGGGCGGCGCCGTCGACGGTGTCATACCTCCACACGGTCAGCGTGGCCATCGCTGGGTCTCCTCGGGACGGTTCGGGCGTTGCTCCCACGGTCCCCGCTCCTCGCCGGGTGGCGCCTCGCCCGTTTCCGGTGAGGCGTACGGCGCGGGTCCGGCTTAGCGTCGGAAACCGAGGCTGCCGGGTGGGTGGCTGGATCCAGGGGACACCGGGCGGGCGCTGCGATGACGAGGATGCTGATCCGTGTGGACGCGGAGCTGACGGACGAGCTGTCGGGCGCGTTCCCCCACCTGGTCGCGCGCACGCAGCGGGCGACCACGCTGACCGGTGAGATGGCCGACCAGGAGGAGCTGCAGGGCGTGCTGAGCCTGCTGAGCTCCCTGGGGATCTCGGTCGTCGAGGTCGTCGCCTTCCCCGACTGAGGCTCAGGTGACCGGCGCCTCGGCGTCCGGCTCGTCCTGGTTGGAGATCAGCGGTCTGAGCCACTTCGTGTCCGGGTCGGCGTCGACGAGCAGCGCCTTGGCGAACAGGGTCAGCGGGATCGCGAGGATCGCGCCGAGCGGGCCGATCACCCAGGTCCAGAAGATCAGCGAGAAGAAGCTGAGGGTCGTCGACAGCCCGACGGCGTCCCCGACGACCTTGGGCTGGATGACCGACTGGATCACCACGTTCAGCACGCAGTAGACCGCGATCACCGCGAGCATCAGGCTCGGGCCGCCCTCGAGGAGCGCCAGGATCGCCGGCGGGATCAGCCCGATGACGAACCCGATGTTCGGGATGTAGTTGGTGATGAACGCCAGCAGGCCCCACGTCAGCGCCAGCGGCACCCCCAGGATCACCAGCGCGGCGGTGTCGAGCACCGCGACGATCAGGCCGAAGACGGTGGCGACGCCGAGGTAGCGACGGGTGCCGTGGGCGAAGTCCTCGAGGCCCTCGATGATCGCCGGCTTGGCCGCCCGGGCCCGCTCGAGCTGGCGCGGGAAGCTGGTGCCGTCGACGGTCATGAACAGCACCAGCGCCAGGATGAAGAAGAGGTTCGAGACGAGGCCCATGAGCTCGCCGAGCAGGTCCGCGATGAACCCGCTGAGCTGCCCGATGTCGAACGAGGAGCCGACCTTCTCGATCTGCGCCTGGTCGACGCCGACGTCCTTGAGCCACTTCGTGAGGTCGTCCAGCCGGGACGTGAACTCGTCGGCGTACGTCGGCAGCAGCGTCGCGAACCGCGCCACCGACACCAGCACGGCGAGCGCGAACAGCACGACGCCGATGTAGACGACCGCGATGCAGACGGTCGACGCCACCCAGGACGGCATCTTCTTGCCGAGCCACCGGCGCAGCGGGTGCGCGAGCACCGTGAGGATCAGCGCGAGGAACAGCGGCGCGAAGATGTCCGCGATGCCGCGCAACCCGGCGATGACGATGGTCGCCGCCGCCAGGCCCACGAGGACGAGCACGCCGCGGGGGAGGGCCGATGTCCGGGCAGGAGTGGTCGACGACACGCCCACATCGTGCGGGTGCGGCACCGCTCCCTGGCTCACCCGACTCGGGTGACCTCCGACGTCCGCCGGATCTCTAGCGTGTCCGACATGTTCGAGTGGGGGCCGACCCAGGGTGCGATCCTGGGCGCGATCATCTTGGCGATCGAGATCGTGATCATCGCCGCGGCCCTGGTCGTGCTGCCGGGTGGCCGGCGCCCGCAGACCGCGATGGCGTGGCTGCTGCTGATCATCGCCATCCCGCTGTTCGGCTTCCTGCTCTTCCTGCTCTTCGGCCGGACCACGGTGGGGAAGAAGCGCCGGGCACAGCAGGAGGAGGTCAACGAGGCGATCCTCGCCGCCGCTCACCTCGAGGACATCGAGGACGAGCACAAGCGGCTCGAGCTGCCGCCGCTGGTGCAGACGTTCGCGAAGCTGAACCGGCGGCTCGGTGTCCTCCCGCTCAGCTTCGGCAACACCGTCGAGCTGATCGAGGACTACCAGGCGCAGATCGACGCGATGACCGCCGAGGTCGCGACCGCCACCGACTACGTGAACGTGCAGTTCTACATCTCGTCGTGGGACCACGTGACCGCTCCGTTCTTCGAGGAGCTCGTGCGCGCCACCGAGCGCGGCGTGACGGTCCGCTTCCTCTTCGACCACCTCGGCTCCAAGGGCATCCCGGGCTACAAGGACTTCCTCAAGAAGCTCGACGGGACGAAGATCCAGTACGCGCCGATGCTCCCGATCCGGCCGTTCAAGGGCGAGTTCCGCCGGCCCGACCTGCGCAACCACCGCAAGATCCTGGTCGTCGACGGCCGGGTCGCCTTCAGCGGCTCGCAGAACCTCATCGAGGCCTGCTACGACAAGCCGAAGAACCAGAAGCTCGGCCGCGCCTGGGTCGAGCTGATCGCGCGGGTCGAGGGCCCGGTGGTCCAGGAGCTGAACGTCGTCTTCGCGACCGACTGGTTCACCGAGACCGGCGAGAACCTCGGTCACGTCATCGGGTCCGTCCCGCCGCCGCCGTCCGACCGCCCCGGCGCCCTGACGGGCGTGGGCGTGCAGGTCGTGCCGAGCGGTCCGGGCTTCGTCACCGAGAACAACCTGCGGCTGTTCAACTCGATGATCTACTCCGCGGAGAAGCGGCTGTCGCTGACCAGCCCGTACTTCGTCCCCGACGACTCCCTGCTGTACGCCGTCACGACCGCCGCGCAGCGCGGTGTCGAGGTCGAGCTGTTCGTGGGCGCGACCGCCGACCAGTTCATGGTCGCCCACGCACAGCGGTCGTACTACGAGGCGCTGCTGACCGCCGGGGTCCGGATCTGGCTCTACCCGGAGCCGTTCGTGCTGCACGCCAAGCACTTCTCGGTCGACGACCAGGTCGCGGTGGTCGGCTCGAGCAACATGGACATGCGGTCGTTCGTCCTCAACTACGAGGTCGTGATGATGATGACCGGGCCCGAGGTCGTCGCCCGGCTCGCCCAGGTCCAGGACACCTACCGCGCGCTCTCGACCGAGCTCACGCTCGAGG
Organism: Nocardioides sp. SR21; assembly: GCF_022761125.1. Classification (GTDB taxonomy): domain Bacteria; phylum Actinomycetota; class Actinomycetes; order Propionibacteriales; family Nocardioidaceae; genus Nocardioides. Next base: position 134,370 of record NZ_JAKWJR010000005.1, read on the forward strand.
AGTGGCAGCGGCGCAGCCGCGGCCAGCGCTACCTCGACAACCTGATGCGGCTGACCGCGACCCTGCAGTAGCCCGCGAGACCGCGCCGAGATACCGGGCCGAGATACTGGCCCGAGATACTGGGCCGCATGGCGCGCCAGATGAACCGGAGCAAACGCAACTCGCTGCTGCTGCTGGTCTTCCTCGCGGTCGTGGTCAACCTGCCGCTCCTGCACAGCACCTGGACCGACTCACGCGTCCAGGCCGACGGCGTCGACGTGACCGCGACGGTCACCGACGGGTCGACCCAGGACGGCAGCTGGGTGACGTTCCGGTTCCCCGAGGACATCGACCCCGACCAGCAGTCCTGGCACGCCGAGGTCGACCAGGAGACGTACGACGAGGCGCAGCGCACCGGTGAGCTGCAGGTGCGCGTGCTCGAGGACGACCCCGCGGCGTTCCGCGTCGACGGCCAGGTCGAGAGCAGCATCGTGCTGGTCTTCACGCTGGTCGCCGACCTGATCCTGCTGCTGGTGTTCGTGCTGCTGTGGCGCTCCAGCGGCCGGCTGCGCGGCCAGCTCCAGGCGATCGCCCTCCAGGACGTCGAGCGCGGCGACGCCGACGTACTCCTGGAGCGCCTGCAGGGGGAGGAGTACCTCATCAGCGGCGACGTCCTCGAGCTCGAGCCCGGCCGGGTCGTGCTCGACCTCGGCAACCGCAGCGTCGTGGTGCTGCTCGACGGCCACGCGAACCCGGTCGGCTACCAGCAGTCGGCCCGGGTCCGCGCTCGGCTCCTGTGAGCCGTTCGCGTCACGCGGTCTTGCGGCGGTACGTCGCGGTCGCCAGCGCGTAGGCGAGGACCAGGATCGCGACGCACCAGGCGACGGCGACCCAGCCGTCGGTGCCGACCGGCTGCTGCTCGAAGAGGCTGCGGATCGTGTTCACGATCGGGGTCACCGGCTGGTGCTCGGCGAACGCCTGCACCGGTGCGGGCATCGTCTCGGTGGGCACGAATGCCGAGCTGATGAACGGCAGGAACATCAGCGGGTAGGCGAACGCGCTCGCGCCGTCCACGCTCTTCGCGGAGAGACCGGCGTTCACCGCGAGCCAGGTCAGGCCGAGGGTGAACAGTGCCAGGATCCCGGCGACCGCCAGCCAGGCCAGCGGTCCCGCTCCGGTGCGGAAGCCCATCAGCACGGCGACGGCGACCACGATCACCAGGGAGACCGCGTTCGCGAGCAGCGACGTCAGCACGTGCGCCCAGAGCGCGGCGGAGCGGGCGACCGGCATCGACTGGAAGCGCTCGAAGATCCCGCTCTGCATGTCCGTGAACAGCCGGACGGCGGTGTAGGTGACGCCGGAGGCGATGGTGATCAGCAGGATGCCCGGGAGCATGTAGTCCACGCTCGCGGCGTCGCCGGTGTCGATGGCGCCGCCGAACACGTAGACGAACAGCACCATGATCGCGACCGGCATCACCGCGGTCGTGATGATCGTGTCCAGGCTGCGGGTGATGTGCCGGACCGAGCGGCCGGTGAGGACCGTGGTGTCGGCGATCGTGTGGTTGAGGGAGTGGGTGCTCATGCCGCTTCTCCGATGATCGCGAGGAAGATCTCCTCGAGGGTGGGCTGCTTCTCGACGTACTCGACCGTCGCGGGCGGGAAGAGCCGCTTGAGCTCGGCCAGCGTCCCGTCGGCGATGATCCGGCCGCCGTGGAGGATCGCGATCCGGTCGGCGAGACGCTCGGCCTCGTCGAGGTACTGCGTGGTGAGCAGGATCGTGGTGCCCCGCTCGGCGAGCGCCTCGACGGTGGTCCACACCTCCTGGCGCGACTGGGGGTCGAGCCCGGTGGTCGGCTCGTCGAGGAAGATCACCGGCGGGTCCCCGATCAGGCTCATCGCGATGTCCAGGCGGCGGCGCATCCCTCCGGAGTACGTCGCGACCCGGCGCGCGCCCGCGTCGGTCAGGTCGAAGCGCGCCAGCAGGTCGTCGGCGACCGCGACCGCGTCCTTGAGGTGCCGCAGCCGCGCCACCAGCACCAGGTTCTCCCGGCCGCTGAGGTTCTCGTCCACGGCCGCGAACTGCCCGGTGAGGCTGATCGTCTCGCGGACGTCGGCCGGCCGGGTGGCGACGTCGAAGCCGCCGATGGTGGCGGTCCCGGCGTCGGCCTTCAGCAGCGTGGCGAGGATCTTGAGCACGGTGGTCTTGCCCGCGCCGTTCGAGCCGAGCAGGGCGACGATGCTGCCCGGCGCCACGTCGAGGTCGACGCCGCGCAGCACCGCCAGGTCGCCGTACGACTTCTCGAGGCCCTGCACGCGGATCACGATCCGGCCGCCTTGTCGATGGCGTCGTTCAGCCGCGCGCGCTCCTTGTCGATCCAGTGCTTGCCGCTGTACGCCGCGGCGAACGTCTCGGCGAACTCGACCGGGTCGTCGCCGACGATCGCGCGCACCGACGTGCCGTCCACGGCCGCGCGCTCCCACAGGTCGGCGAGGTCGACGAACATCGCGACGCTCGTCTCGCCGTCGACGATGCCGCCGTAGTACATGAGGTACCGGTGCAGCGCCTTGGCGGTCGCGCCGTACGGCTCCGGGAGCGCGTCGATGCGGGCCTTGGCCGCCTTGTACTGCTTCTTCTGCTTCATCCACTTGGCCATGTCAGCTGTCTCCCTTTCGGAGCTGCTCCAGTCGTTCCGACAGGAAGCTCCACGTGGTCCAGAACTCGTCGAGGTACGCCTGTCCGTCGGCGTTGAGGGTGTAGACCTTGCGCGGCGGTCCCTTCTCGGACGGGACCTTCTCGACGTCGACGTAGCCGCGCTGCTCGATCCGGATCAGGAGGGCGTAGATGGTGCCCTCGGCGATCTCGGTGAAGCCCTTGTCGCGCAGCCAGGACGTGATCTCGTACCCGTACGCCGGCCGGCCCGCGAGGATCGCGAGCACGATCCCCTCCAGGGTTCCCTTGAGCATCTCGGTGACCTGCTTGCCCACGGGTCGCTCCTAACTACTCAGTGATGTTGACTACCGGTAGATAGTGACACTGAATAGCGGCGGACGCAAGCTGCACGACCTGGAAATGACCCAGGGGCTCGCGGGCGTGATCCCGCGAGCCCCTGGCTCTGTTTGTTTCGGCGTTCTTTCGGCGTTCGCCGGCCTGGCTAGACCCGGCTGTCGGCCGTCAGGTCGTCGAGCTCGTCGTCGATCGAGCGGCCCTTGAGGTGCGGCCGGTCGAGGTTCTCGCCCTCGACGTCGACGTTCGGCAGCAGCCGGTCGAGCCACTTCGGCAGCCACCAGGCGCGGTCGCCCATGAGGTAGAGCAGCGCCGGGATCAGCGCCATCCGGACGACGAACGCGTCGAACACGACGGCAACGGCGAGGGCGAAGCCCATCGACTTCACGATCGGCTCGTCCTGCAGCATGAACGCCGCGAAGACGGCGGTCATGATCGCGGCCGCGGCACTCACGACCCGGGCGCTGTTGCGGAACCCGTCGACGACCGCCTCCTTCATGGAGTAGCCGTGGACGTGCGCCTCGCGGATCCGGGTCACCAGGAAGACCTGGTAGTCCATGGCGAGACCGAACACCACGCCGATCAGGAAGATCGGCATGAAGCTGACGATCGGCTGGCCCTCCATCAGGCCGAACGCGCCCTCCTGGAAGACCGCGACGGTCGCGCCGAGGGTGGCGAGCACCGACAGCAGGAACCCGAGGGTCGCGGTCAGCGGGACCAGGATGGAGCGGAACACGATCATCAGCAGCAGGAACGCCAGCCCGATGACCACCGCGAGGTAGATCGGGAGCGCGTCGCTGAGCCGCTCCGACACGTCGGTCGTGATCGCGGTCAGACCGGTCACGCCGGTCGTCGTACCCGTCTCGGCCTCGATGCCGGCCTGGCCGTCGCGGAGATCGGCGAGCAGGTTCTCGGTCTCGGTCTCGTCCGGCCCGGAGGCGGGCGTGATCATGATCTGCGCGCCGGTGCCGGCCTCGTTCATGGCCACGACCTGGGCGTTGGCCACGTCCTGCTGGCCGGCTGCCCACGCGGTGACCTCGCCGATCGCGGCGCCGCGGTCGGCCTCGGCGACGTCGGTGGCGTCGACGACCACGAGCAGCGGACCCTCACGGCCCGGGCCGAAGGCCTCGGCCATCAGGTCGGAGGCCTGGCGCTGGGTCGTCTCGACCGAGGCGGTGCTGTCGGTCGGGAAGGCGAGGTGCAGGTCCTTGAGCGGCAGGGCCAGCGCGCCGAGGCCGACGACGACGAGCAGCACGACCGCGACCGGCCGGCGGCCGACGAAGCGCGCCCACCGGACGCCGTTGTTGAGGAGGTGGCCGTCGGGCTCGCGCCGCGGGCGGTACTTGCGGACCTGGCCGCCGAACGACTTCGACTTGAGCATGCCGAGGATCGCGGGCAGGAGGGTCAGCGCGACCAGGACCGCGATGAACACGGTGGCGGCTGCCGCGAGGCCCATGGCGGTGAGGAACGGGATCCCGACGACGGCGAGGGCGGAGAGCGCGATCAGCACGGTGAGGCCGGCGAACACGACGGCCGAGCCGGCGGTGCCGACGGAGACGCCGATGGCCTCCTCGCGGTCGTCGGTGTGCTCCAGCTCGGTGCGGTACCGGGCCAGGATGAACAGCGTGTAGTCGATGCCGACGGCGAGGCCGATCATCGTCGCCAGCATCGGGGTGCTGGAGCCGATGTCCATGACCGCGGTCATCGCGGTGATGCCGGTCATGCCGAGCGCGACGCCGAACATCGCGGTGATGATCGGCAGGCCGGCGGCGACCAGCGAGCCGAAGGTGAGCAGCAGGACGACCAGGGCGATCGCGATGCCGATCAGCTCCGAGGAGGCACCCGGCTCGCTCATCGCCGACGTACCGGAGCCGTTGGCCTCGGCGGTCAGGCCGTTGTCCCGGGCGGACTCGAGCACGTCGAGCAGCGCCTCCTGGGTGGCGGGCTCGACGTCAGCGACCGTCTCCACGTCGTACTGGAACGAGATGATGCCGACCTGGGCGTCCGCGGTCAGCGGGCTCAGCGCGGCGGCGTTCGCCTTCGCGACGTCCGGCGGCGTGCCACTCTGCCGGGCGGACTCGAGCATCGCCTGGCGCTGGGACTTGGCGGCGTCGACCGGGTTCTCGATCGGCGCGTCCTTCGCGACCTGCGGGAGGTTGCGGAGGTCGGCGACGAGGGAGTCGACCGCCTTGACGTACGACGGCTCGTCGAGCGAGTGGCCCTCGGGCGCCGCGACGACGACGTTGACCGAGGCCTCGTCGAAGGCGTCGGTGACGTTCGGGAACAGCTCGGCCTGGAGGTCGGCGGCCTTCTCGGACGGGATGCCCGGGATCGAGAAGGAGTCGGTCATCGGCTTCGACATGGTCGCGGCGACGGTGCCGACGGCGACCAGCGCGACCAGCCAGGCCGCAATGAAGAACGGCCACCGCCGGTAGGCGGTCTTGCCGAGCTTGTAGAACAGGGTGGCCATGGTGGCGATCTCCTGGGTTCGGGTTGAGCAGGGAAGGTCAGGCGAACAGGGCGCGGGCAGCGCCCAGGTGCTCGTCGAACACGTCGACGAGGGTGCGGCTCTCGTCCTCCTGGGCGAAGGCCTCGAGCGCGGAGTCGAAGAGGGTGAGGACCAGCCGCAGCAGGAGCCGGGCGCGGAACGGCTCGAAGCCGTCGCCCTCGCGCTCGAGCACCAGCGCGGCGAACTCCTCGGAGACGATCTCGAACCGCTGGTGCGCTGCTGCGAGCATCCGGGGGTCACGGGTGAGCACCCGCCGGCCGAGCTCGATCGACTCGCGGTCGGGCTGCTTGACCGAGAGCACCAGGTGGGCGAGCTCGGTCAGGTCGTCGACGAGCTTGCCGTGCGGGCCGCCGGCGCGGAACGCGTCCACGGCCGACTCGGGGATCTCCGGGATCTCGCCGAGGACGGCGTCGGCCTTGCTCGGGAAGTAGTTGAACAGGGTCCGCCGCGAGACGCCCGCCGAGGCGGCGAGGTCGTCCATGGTGAAGCCGTCCAGACCGTGCTCGTCGGTGAGCACCTGGGCGCAGCGCGTGATGCGGCGGCTGGTCTCCCACCGCTTCTGCTCCCGCAGGCTCGTTGCACTCTCGGTCATGGAGTGCATTCTTGCATTATCAACCAAAGAGTGCAAACTTGTGGCGGCCGTCACACGATGCCAGGCATTGCCGATGACGACTTGCCGGTAACCGAGCCGGGGGGAGAGGGTCGGGGCATGGCCGCCACCGCGTCGTCGTACTCGATCACCATGCGTCTCCACACTGACCCTGACCACGGGGTCGTCGGTGCCGTCGCCACGGCGATCGCGCAGGCGGGTGGCGTGGTCACCGCCATCGACGTCACCGACTCCAGCCACCAGCGCCTCGTCGTCGATGTGACCTGCTCGGCGGCCGACGCCGAGCACGCCCAGGACCTCCAGGTCGCCGCGGCCGCAGTCGAGGGCGTCGAGGTCTACCGCGTCAGTGACCGGACCTTCCTGCTGCACATCGGCGGCAAGATCGAGGTGACGTCGAAGGTGCCGCTGCGTACCCGCGACGACCTGTCGATGGCCTACACCCCGGGCGTCGGGCGGGTGAGCATGGCGCTGGCCGAGAACCCCGAGGACATCCCGAAGCTGACGGTGAAGGGCAACTCGGTCGCGGTCGTCACCGACGGCTCGGCGGTGCTCGGCCTCGGCAACATCGGGCCCGGCGCGGCGCTGCCGGTGATGGAGGGCAAGGCCGCGCTGTTCAAGCGGTTCGCCGACATCGACGCCTGGCCGATCTGCCTGGCCTCGCAGGACACCGACGAGATCGTGCGCGCGGTCGAGATGATCGCGCCGGGCTTCGGCGGCATCAACCTCGAGGACATCGCGGCCCCGCGCTGCTTCGAGATCGAGCGGCGGCTGCGGGCCTCGCTGGACATCCCGGTGTTCCACGACGACCAGCACGGCACCGCGATCGTCGTGCTCGCCGCGCTGACGAACGCGCTGCGCGTGGTGAAGAAGTCGCTCTCGTCCGTGCGCGTGGTCGTCTCCGGCGGTGGTGCCGCCGGTACGGCGATCGTCACGCTGCTGATCGCGGCCGGCGTGACCGACGTCGTCGTGGTCGACCGGGCCGGTGCCCTGTCCGCCGACGACGAGTCGCTGTCGCCGGCGCACCGTGAGCTCGCGTCGGCCACGAACCCGCGCCGGGTCCGCGGCTCGTTGCACGACGTCCTCGTCGGCGCCGACGTCTTCATCGGCGTGAGCGCGCCCGGCGTGCTCAAGGCGGAGTGGATCCAGGAGATGGCCCCCGACGCCGTCGTCTTCGCGCTGGCCAACCCCGACCCGGAGGTCGACCCCGCCGAGGCCGACAAGTACGCCCGCGTCGTCGCGAGCGGTCGCTCGGACTACCCGAACCAGATCAACAACGTGCTCGCGTTCCCCGGGGTCTTCCGCGGCCTCCTCGACGCCCGCGCCTCCGAGGTCACCATCGACATGCTGCTCCGCGCCGCCGAGGCCATCGCCCTGGTGGTCAAGGACGACGAGCTCAACCCGAACTTCATCATCCCGACCGTCTTCCACCCCGACGTCCCCAAGGCGGTCGCCGCCGCCATCCGCGGCGACGGCTGAGGTCTACTGTCGGTTTCACCGGTGCACCGGTGAAACCGTCACTTCCTGGGCATTGCAACGCCTGAGAAGTGACAGAACTGCCTGAGGAGTACGGATGATCAGGCAGCAGACAGCGGCGGGAACAGCTCGGCACGGATCATGGCGGCAGTTCGTGCCGGGTGCGACAGATCGGACCAGTCGAGGCGGATGCATCTCCACCCGGTCAGTCGACACACCAGCGTCTCGCGCTTCTTCTCGGCGAAGACGACATCGCCGGCCCGCTGCCCCGGCCGAAGCAGCTTCTCGTACTTCACCTTGCCGTCGAACTCCAGGTAGACCCCCAGGGATGGCCAAGCGAAGTCGACGCGGGCGACCTCTCGTCCCGAGGCATCGACGATCGAGTACTGCGGCTCGGGCGCGGGCAGCCCAGCGCTGAGAATCAGGTGCAAGGTGCGACTCTCGCCCACCGACTCGACCCGCTTGTCGGCGCGGTGCAGGACCAGGCTGGTGCGGAGTGAGTTCGGCCAATGCTCCATCACCGCGTACCTCTCGAGAAGCTCCTCCTTGGTGGTCATCCCGCAGTGCAGGAAGTGATTGACCACGACGAGGCCGGCCTCGGCCGTTGCGACCGTGGTCACCTCGAGCGCGAGACGCGTCGGCGTCATGACCTGAAGGCCGTGCCGCGGCGTGACGTCTCCGGGGAGCAGCCGGCCGCAGTGCTGGTGCACGCCGGCCTCATGTCGACCCGCCTTCTCGTCGGGCCGCGTGACGTGGACGTCGGTCAGGTCGAGGCCCCAGGTGGGCGCGTCGTACTCGGGGAGGCCCGACACGTGCGACAGGACTATCCGGGTCCGCGCCTGTTGGTGCACCGCCCGGGCGCGAAGGCCGTGGCGGCCCGCCGGATCGAGGCCGTCGTGCGTGGACTTGTCGGCGTACGCGCCTCGTCGCACCTTGACCAGCACCCCGTCGCTCACGAGCCGGCGGATGGACCGGTCGTCGTGTCCGTGGGCGAGCAGCGTCTTGCGCAGGTAGATCGGCGCGTTGCGCGGATCGTCGGCCGGTCGCTCGGGCGGAATCATCATGCCGTCACGTCTTCCCGGAGGCATCGCTCACGACGCCAGGAAGCAACGGACCTGTGGACAGCCCCTCACGTCGGGCCGACTACTCAGCCTCTCCTGGCACTTCCTGGGCGTTGCATCGGCTGAGAAGTGACGGATTCACCGGTGCACCGGTGATTTCGCCTCACACCCGCCGCGGCCACCAGAACCGGTCGCCCAGCAACACCGCCATGGCCGGCACCAGCATGGTGCGGACGACGAGGGTGTCGAGGAGTACGCCGACGCAGATGATCGTGCCGAGCTGGGCGAGCGCGACCAGGGGCAGGACGCCGAGGACGGCGAAGACCGCGGCGAGCAGGATGCCGGCGCTGGTGATCACGCCACCGGTGACGGTGAGGGCGCGGAGCATGCCCTCGCGGGAGCCGTGGGCCTCCGCCTCCTCGCGGGCTCGGGTGACGAGGAAGAGGTTGTAGTCGACGCCGAGGGCGACGAGGAACAGGAACGCGAAGAGCGGGATCTTCACGTCGATCGCCTCGAACCCGAACACGCCGGTGAAGATCCACCACGAGGCACCGAGCGCCGCGACGTAGGTGCCGACGACCGACAGCACCAGCAGCACCGGGCCGAGCAGGGACCGCAGGATGATCACGAGGCCGAGCAGCACCATGCCGAGGATGATCGGCAGGATCAGCAGCATGTCGCGGGCGGCCGCCGTGCGGGCATCGAGCGACTCCGCCTCGGTCCCTCCGACGTACGTCGAGGGCAGGTCGGCCACCGCGTCGCGGATGTCCTCGACGGTCGAGCGCGCCTCCTCGGAGCCCGGCTCGGCGGTGAGCACGACGTCGAGCTGGGTGACGCCGGCGCCGGAGGCGGTGACACGGGCCGACTCGACCCCGCCGACCCCGGACACGAGCGGCATGATCTCGTCCTCGGACGCCTTGGTGACCACCTGGGTCGGCTCGAGGTTGCCGGCCGGGTACGACTCGGCGAGGCGCTCGCCGGCGGTGACCGCCTCGGGGCGGTCGAGGAGCTGGTCGGCCTCGTCGAGACCGAACCGCGCTCCGGCGAGGCCGCTCGCGAGCACCGCGAGCAGCAGGATCGTGCTGACCAGCACCGCGCGCGGACGGCGCGAGACCAGCTGGCCGACCTTGTGGAAGAACGAGTCGCTGTCGACCGCGGCCTGGTCGCCGTGGTGGGGGACCTTGGGCCAGAAGACCCAGCGCCCGAAGAGCACGAGGGTCGCGGGCAGCACCACCAGGGCGAAGGTCGCGGCGACCACGATGCCGACGGCGCACGCGACGCCGAGCGCGCGGGTGGAGGGCACCACGGACAGCACCAGGGCCAGCACCGCGAGGAAGACCGTGAGCGCGCTGCCGATCACGGCCTCCGACGTACGCCGCAGCGCGTGCGCCATCGCCGCGTGCCGCGACTCGGTCGAGCGCAGCTCGTCGCGGTAGCGGGAGATCAGGAGCAGCGCGTAGTCGGTTCCGGCGCCGAAGACCAGGACGGACAGCACGCCGGTCGTGGTCCCGTCCCACGGCAGCCCGACGGCGTCGAGCGTCTGGGTCGCGGCGACGACCGCGAACCGGTCGGCGACGCCGACGACGACCAACGGGATCACCCAGAGGATCGGGCTGCGGTAGGTGATGACGAGCAGGACGGCGACGATCAGCATCGTCGCGAGCAGCAGCCGCATGTCGGCCCCGTCGAACACCTTGCCGAGGTCGGCGCGGATGCCGGCCGGCCCGGTGACGCCGACGCTGACCCCGTCGGGCGCGTCGGCGCGCAGGTCCTCGCGCAGCGCGTCGACCTTCTCGCCGATGTCGTCGGCGTTGCCCCCCTCGATCGGGATCACGGTGAAGACGGCCGTGCCGTCCTTCGACGGGATCAGCTCGCCCTCGGCCTGGTCCTCGATCTCGCCAAGAGCGGTCTCGGACAGCTTCCCGAAGTCGGCGGTCCACAGCACGATCGCGGCCTCGGTGGCCTCGTCGGGCAGCTCGTCGAGCAGGTAGGCCGCCGACGTGCTGTCGGCGTTCTCCGGCAGGTTGTCACGCGAGTCCGTCGCGTGCTCGGCCTCCCCGACGCCGCCGATGAGGGCGACGGCGAGCAGGATGGGGAGCAGGGCGAACAACCAGGCGGTACGGCGACCGGTGATGATCGGCGCGAGGGCCACGAGAACTCCTGACGAGTGGCGTACGATACCTAAGTAACTTAGCAACTAAGTGGGTGAGTGAAAATGTCAGGTCCGGCCAGCGCCTTCACCGACAGCTGGGAGCAGACCGGCAGCCTGATGGCGCTGCGGGAGGCGATCGAGCGCGGCGGCCGGCTGCGCCACGTGATCGCGCGCCGCGCCGGGCTCTCCGAGAGCGACCTGGTCGCGATGGAGCACCTGATGCGCGAGCCGCTCGGTCCCGGCGAGCTCGCCCGCATCCTCGACGTCACCACCGCTGCCTCCACGGGCCTGGTCGACCGGCTCGCCCAGCGCGGTCACGTCCAGCGGCACCCGCACGAGCTCGACCGACGCCGTACCCAGGTCGAGGTGACCCCATCCGGGCGCGAGGAGGTGCTGACGCACCTGCTACCGATGTTCCTGTCGCTCGACCGGCTCGACAAGTCGTTCGACGACGCGGAGCGCGCGGTCGTCGAGCGCTACCTGCGCGGGGTCGTCGCGACCTTCGACGAGCTGGAGGCTCAGCCGCCGCCCTCGGAGGCGTAGAGCGCGGCACCGACCACACCGGCCTTGTTCAGCAGCGTCGCCGGCACGATCTCGGTGTCGATGTCGAGCAGCGGCAGGAACTCCTCGGAGTCCTTGCTGACCCCGCCGCCGACGACGAACAGCTCGGGGGAGAACAGCATCTCCAGCGTCCGGTAGTAGCGCGTCAGCCGCGCGGCCCATGCCTCCCACGACAGCTCCTCGCGGGTGCGCGCGCTGTTCGCCGCGCGCGACTCGGCGTCGTGGCCGTCGATCTCGAGGTGCCCGAGCTCGGAGTTCGGCACCAGCAGCCCGTCGTTCACCATCGCCGAGCCGATCCCGGTGCCGAGCGTGGTCACGATGACGAGACCGTTGCGCCCGCGCGCGGCGCCGTACCGGACCTCGGCCAGCCCGGCCGCGTCCGCGTCGTTGACGACGTGCACCTCGCGACCGGTCGCCTCGGTGAACAGCTTGTCCGCGTCGGTCCCGATCCAGGCCTTGTCGATGTTCGCCGCGGACAGCACCACGCCGTGTCGTACGACGCCGGGGACGGTGACGCCGACCGCGCCCGTGCACGCGGGGAACTTCGCCAGCAGGTCGACGAAGATCTCGGCGATGTTCTCGGGCGTCGACGCCGCGGGGGTGCGGATCCGCTCCCGCTCGGCGGCGAACTCGCCGGCGTCGAGGTCGACCGGGGCGCCCTTGATGCCGGTGCCGCCGAAGTCGATGCCGAAGGGCTGCTCGGTGCTCGCCATGGACCCAAACCTAAACCGTTGGGCCGATCGCGTCCGCACCTGTCACGCTCGGTGGGTGCCCACCGAGCTCCCCCTGACCCGGCACCTGGAGGGTCTGCGCGCCGCGATGATCGCGTTCGTGCGGTACGCCGACCGGGCCGGTCTGCGCGCGCCGGTGCCGACCTGTCCCGGGTGGACCGTGCGCGACCTGGTGGCCCACCAGGGGATGGTGCACCGCTGGGCGGCCGCGCTGGTGCGTGGCGAGCACGACGTCGTACCGGACGCGATCGAAGCGGCGGGCCGCGCCGAGCCCGACCCGCTCGAGTGGCTGCGCGACGGCGTCATCGAGCTGGCCGAGACGCTGACCCGCGCACCCGCGGACACGCGGGCGATCGTGTTCCTGAACGACGCTCCCGCACCGCGCGAGTTCTGGGCGCGTCGGCAGTGTCACGAGACCACGATGCACGCGGTCGACGCGCTGTCGGCCGCTCTTGGGAGGCACCCGGACCCCGCCGAGACCTGGATCGAGACCGACCTCGCGGTCGACGGCATCGACGAGCTGCTCGGCGGCTTCATGACCCGACCGCGCTCCCGGCTGCGCTGCGACGAGGACTCGGTGCTCGTCGTCGCGCCGGACGACGCACCGGACTGGTGGCGGGTCGACCTCAGCCCCGGGCCGGCGGTGACCACCCGCCGGGTCGGACCGCGCGAGGACGGCGACTGGGCGCTGAACGGCACCGCGGTCGACCTCTACCTCGCGCTCTGGAACCGCACCGACCGCCCGAGCCTCGACGACACCTGGCGCGAGCGGGCGGCCGTGACCTGGTCCTGATCGACGTCGGCCGGCGGGCTCACGGGGTGGGGATGACGGTGATGTTCATGAAGCCGGTGGCGCCGGTGTTGGTGGTGTAGGTGACGAGTGGGAGGGCGCCGCTCCAACCGGGTGCCGGGGTGTAGGTGAAGTCGCCGTCGGGGTCGATGGTCAGGGTGCCGGTCGCGGGGTCGGTGTGGCTGGTCACCGAGAGCGTGTCGTCGGGGTCGATGTCGTTGGTCAGGACGTTGCCGGTCGCGGGCGTGTCCTCGGCGACCGTGACGATGTCGGCGATCGTGATGGTCGCGTCGTCGACGGGGGTGACGGTGATGTGCACCGTGGCGATCGCGGTGCCGCCGTGCCCGTCGTTGATCCGGTAGCTGAAGGATGCGGGGCCGGAGTAGCCGGACGCGGGGGTGAAGGTGATCGTCGACCCGTTGTAGAAGGCGATGCCGTTGGTCCTGGCCGTGAGCGCGTCGATCGCGAAGGTGTCGCCGTCGGGGTCGGAGTCGTTGGTGAGCACGTCGGCCGCCGCGATGACGATCGGGGTGTCCTCGTCGGTGGTGAAGCTGTCGTCGTGGGCGACGGGTGCGTCGTTGACGGACGTGACGGTGATGCTGATGAAGCCGGTGGCGCCGGTGTTGGTGGTGTAGGTGACGAGCGGAAGGGCGCCGCTCCAACCGGGTGCCGGGGTGTAGGTGAAGTCGCCGTCGGGGTCGATGGTCAGGGTGCCGGTCGCGGGGTCGGTGTGGCTGGTCACCGAGAGCGTGTCGTCGGGGTCGATGTCGTTGGTCAGGACGTTGCCGGTCGCGGGCGTGTCCTCGGCGCCCGTGACGATGTCGGCGATCGTGATGGTCGCGTCGTCGACGGGGGTGACGGTGATGTGCACGGTGGCGATCGCGGTGGCGCCGTGCCCGTCGTTGATCCGGTAGCTGAAGGATGCGGGGCCGGAGTAGTCGGACGCGGGGGTGAAGGTGATCGTCGACCCGTTGTAGAAGGCGATGCCGTTGGTCCTGGCCGTGAGCGCGTCGATCGCGAAGGTGTCGCCGTCGGGGTCGGAGTCGTTGGTGAGCACGTCGGCCGCCGCGATGACGATCGGGGTGTCCTCGTCGGTGGTGAAGCTGTCGTCGTGGGCGACGGGCGCGTCGTTGGCCGCGGTGACGGTGACGTTCACCGTGGAGGTCGCCGTGGCGCTGTTGCCGTCGTGGATCGAGTAGGTGAACGAGGCCGGCCCGGAGTAGTCCGCGGTCGGGGTGAAGACCAGGTTGCCGCCGACGGCGTCGAGGCTGCCGTTGACCGGGCTGCCGACCGAGGAGACGGAGAGGGTGTCGCCGTCGACGTCGGTGTCGTTGGCGGTCAGTGCGGTGAGGGGGAACGGGAGGGACAGCGTCGTGTTCTCGTCGATGGTGTAGCTGTCGTCGTGGGCGACGGGTGCGTCGTTGACGGGCGTGACGGTGATGTCGAGGGTTCCGGTGGCACCGGTGCTGGTGGTGTAGGTGGCTGTCTCGGTGCCGTGCCAGTCAGGGGCCGGGGTGTAGGTGAAGTCCCCGTCGGGCTCGATGGCGAGGGTGCCGTGATCGGGGTCGGTGTGGTCGGTGACGGTCAGCGCGTCGTCGGGGTCGATGTCGTTGGTCAGGACGTTGCCGGTCGACTGGGCGTCCTCGGCGACCGTGACGGAGTCAGTGACCGTGACGGTGGGGTCGTCGACGGCCGTCACGGTGATGTTCACCGTGGCGGTCGCCGTGGCGACGTTGCCGTCGTGGATCGAGTAGGTGAACGAGGCCGGCCCGGAGTAGTGCGCAGTCGGGATGAAGACCAGGTTGCCGCCGACGAGGGCGAAGCTGCCGTTGACCGGGCCGCCGACCGAGGAGACGGAGACGGTGTCGCCGTCGACGTCGGTGTCGTTGGCGGTCAGTGCGGAGAGGGGGAACGGCAGGGACCAGGTCGTGTCCTCGTCGATGGTGTAGCTGTCGTCGTGGGCGACGGGTGCGTCGTTGACGGGCGTGACGGTGATGTCGAGGGTTCCGGTGGCACCGGTGTTGGTGGTGTACGTGACCGTCTCGGTGCCGTGCCAGTCGGCGTCCGGGGTGTAGGTGAAGTCCCCGTCGGGCTCGATGGCGAGGGTGCCGTGATCGGCGTCGGTGTGGTCGATGACGGTCAGCGCGTCGTCGGGGTCGGGGTCCCTGTCGTTGGTCAGGACGTTGCCGGTCGACTGGGTGTCCTCGGCGACGGAGACGGAGTCAGTGACCGTGACGGTGGGATCGTTGACGCGGACGGTGACCGTCGCGCTGTCGCTCGAGCCGTGACCGTCCGAGGCGGCGTAGGTGAACGAGTCGGTCCCGCGGTAGCCGGGGTCCGGTGTGTAGATGATGCTCCCGGCCGGGCTCAGGACGAGGGTCCCGTGCGAGGGAGGGGTCACCAGCTCCGCGACCAGGGAGTCGCCGTCGCCGTCGACGTCGTTGGCGATCACGTTGCGGGCGACGGGGGTGTCCACACCGGTGGTGTAGCTGTCGTCGTGGGCGACGGGTGCGTCCTCGACCGGGTCGACGGTGACCGTGACGGTGACCGCGCTCGACTGCAGGTCGCCGTCGTCGGCGCGGTAGGTGAAGCTGTCGGTGCCGTGGAAGTTCGGGTCCGGCGTGTAGGTGACGGTGCCGCTCGGGTTGACGACGACGATGCCGTGCACCGGGTTCGTGACCAGGTCCGCGACCAGCGGGTCGTCGTCGACGTCGGTGTCGTTGGCGAGCACGTCGAAGCTCGTCGCGTCGTCCTCGTTGATGGAGTAGTCGTCGGCAGTGGCGACGGGTGCGTCGTCGACCGGGGTGACGGTGATGGTCAGGGCGCCGATGGCGCCGGTGTTGGTGGTGTAGCTGATGGTCGGGACGGTGCCGTTCCAGTCCGCTTCAGGGGTGTAGCGGTAGTCGCCGTCGGGGTCGATGGTGACGGTGCCGTGGGCCGGCGCGGTGTGGCTCGTGACGGTGAGGGGGTCGTCGGGGTCGGTGTCGTTGGCCAGGACGTTGCCGGTCGCCTCGGTGTCCTCGGCGACCGTGACGGCGTCCGCGACCGTGACGGTCGGCAGGTCGGCGGGTGGAGCAGCGTCGACCCGGACGTCGCGCTCGGCCCGTCCGGTCAGCCCGTCGACGTCCTCGATCTCGATCAGGACCCGGTGCGCGCCCGGGGTGGCCGACGCTCTCGCCTGCACGGCGATCGCCCGGATCGCCCGCTGGTACGCCGCTTCGCTCGCCCGGCCCACGAGCTCGAGGCGACCGGCGCCGGCGTCGTAGCTCGCGGTGATGCCGTCGGCGGTCGTCGCGGCGAGACCGATGCCCACCGCGGTACCGCCCGCGACGGTCACCGTGGCTCGGGTCAGCTCGGAGTCCGGGTCGACCACCTCCGCCTCCGGGGCGAGGAGGGCGGAGGAGCCGCCGGCGATGACAGCGGTGGCGCCGCCGCCCGGCCGGACGACCGGGCGGACCGCCGGGGGCGAGACCGTGATGCGCAGCGACGCCGGCGGGCTCGTGTCCGAGCCTCCGTCGGCCTCGCCGCCGTCGTCGGTGAGGACCACCCGGGCGGTCGCGGTGCCGTGCGCGCCCGGCGCCGGGGTGTAGGTGAGCACACCGTCCGCTGAGACGGCGGGCAGCCCGCCCGCGGCGAACAGGTCCGCGTCGGAGACCTCGTCGACCTCGAACGTCAGCTGCTGGCCGTGCTCGTCGGGCGCTCCGGCCTCGACGTCGGCCGCCCAGCCCGCGACGACCTGCGCCCCCGCGTCGGCGGCGACGACCTGGTCGGGTCCGGGCGTGAAGGACGGCGCGTCGTTCACCGGGACCACCTGGACGCGTACGACGGCGCGGTCTGTGCGGCCCCGGCCGTCCACGGCGCGGTAGACGAGGCGGATGGCGCCGTTCACGTCGGCATCGGGTCGGAGGCGAAGGCCGCCCCGGGCGCCGAGGCGGACGGTCGCGCCGCGAGGCTCGGCGAGGACCTCCGCGCGGAGCCGACCCGTGCCGTGGTCGTTCGCGAGCACGCCCGGGCGCGCCAGGCGCAGCACCGCGTCCTCGAGGATCACCGCGCGGTCGTCGCTCGCCACCGGACGCGGAGCCGGCTTCGCGGCGGCCGGGCCGGGGTTCACGACAGCCGCGGCGAGGGCGATCGACGCGATGACGCCGAGCGGAACAGACCTGCGCACCGAGTCTCCCGAGCCTGAGGACGTCAGCCGTCCCACCTGGGCTCAGGCTAGCCGTCCGGGGCGTCGGCGCGTCGCCGATTGCACGGATCGTCCTTGACAGATGCAAGGGTCTTGTCAAGGACCCTTTACATTTCGTAGTCTGATGTAAAGCGACCGAACTTGGAGGCATGGGGATGTCCGAACAGATCGCGAACAGCACCGTCCCGGACGGATCCACGGTGGCGTGGCGGGACCGCAAGCGGTACCTCTGGCTGATCGGGCTGGTGGTCCCGTCCCTGGCCTTCATCGGCTACGGCCTCTGGGCGGCCACCGGCTGGGGCATCTGGTTCTGGATCGGCCCGGTCGTGATCCTGGTGATCGTCCCCGCGATCGACCTGGTCGCCGGCCTCGACCGCTCGAACCCGCCCGACGACGTGATCGAGGCGCTCGAGCAGGACCGCTACTACCGGTGGATCACCTATCTCTTCCTCCCGATCCAGTACGCCGGCTTCGTTGGTGCCATGTGGTTGATCGGCGGTGGCGACGACCTGTCGACGCTCGCGAAGATCGGGCTCGCGGTCTCCATCGGCTGCATCGGCGGCATCGGCATCAACACCGCGCACGAGCTCGGGCACAAGCGCGAGGCCAACGAGCGCTGGCTGTCGAAGATCGCCCTGGCACAGAGCTTCTACGGCCACTTCTACATCGAGCACAACCGCGGCCACCACGTCCGCGTCGCCACCCCGGAGGACCCCGCGTCGTCGCGGGTCGGCGAGAGCTTCTACCAGTTCTGGCCGCGTACGGTGATCGGCTCGCTGCGCTCGGCCTGGCGGCTCGAGAAGCGCCGCTACGCGCGCCGCCAGCAGCACCCGTTCCGCCTGGGCAACGACGTGCTCAACGCCTGGCTGATGTCCGCGGTCCTCTGGGGCGCGCTGGTCGCCTGGCTCGGCGTCGAGATCCTGCCGTACCTCCTGATCCAGGCCGTGGTCGGCTTCTCGCTGCTCGAGGTCGTGAACTACATGGAGCACTACGGGATGCTGCGCCAGAAGGTCGGCGTCGGCGACCGGCAGCGCTACGAGCGGGTCGACCCCACGCACTCGTGGAACTCCAACAACATCGCCACGAACGTGCTGCTCTACCACCTCCAGCGCCACAGCGATCACCACGCGAACCCGACCCGGCGCTACCAGTCGCTGCGCGACTTCGAGGAGTCGCCGGTGCTCCCGACCGGGTACGCCGGGATGATCGTGCTCGCGATCGTGCCCGCGGTCTGGCGCCGGGTGATGGATCCGCGGGTGCTCGCGCACTTCGACGGCGACATGTCCCGGGCCAACATCTCGCCGCGGAAGCGGGACAAGGTGCTGGCGACGTACCCGCCGCCGGCGGCTCCTGGGGTCTCGACGAGCCCGACCACCGGAGCGGAGACCTCGACCACCGAGGACGTGCTCGCCGCGCGGTGTCCGGGCTGCGGGTACACCTACCGCGTCGAGGAGGGCAACGAGCTCGAGGGCTTCGCGGCCGGGACCGCCTGGTCCGAGGTGCCCGACGACTGGTGCTGCCCGGACTGCGGGGTCTGGGAGAAGGTCGACTTCCGATCCCTAGAATCGGTGCATGGTCTCCACGACGCGTGATCGCATCGTCGAGGCCGCGGTCGCGCTGACCACGGAGTCCGGCTGGTCCGCGGTGACCATGGCCGCGATCGCCGAGCGGGTGGGCGTCAGCCGGCAGACCGTCTACAACGAGCTCGGGTCCAAGGAGGGCCTGGCCGAGGCGATGATCCTGCGCGAGCTCGCGCGGTTCCTCGCGGTGGTCGAGTCCGCGTTCGACGCGCACCCCGACGACCTGGTCACCGCGATCCGCGCGGCGACGTACGGCGTCCTCGAGCTCGCTCAGGACAACAAGCTGCTGCACGCGGTGGTCTCGGCGACGCACGGCGCGGACACCGAGCTGCTGCCGCTGCTGACCACGCACGCCGAGCCGCTGCTCGCGGCCGCCAAGGTGGTGGTGACCGAGCGGGTCGCGCCGTACGACACCGGGCTCGAGGGGGAGCGGCTCGACGTCGCGATCGACGTGGTGGTGCGGGTCGTGCTCAGCCACGTGATGCAGCCGTCCGGTCCGCCGGCCGAGGCCGCCGACGGCATCGCCTGGCTCGCCGGTCGCGCGCTCCGGGCCTAGGGCATGTCTCCCACGTCGATGGCCTGCGACGCGCCGACGGTGACGCGCACCCAGCCGGCGTCCGTGCGGCCGCCCCGGTCGCGGATCGTGTAGCGGAACCGCGCCTCGCCGGTGAACCCCGGCGTGGGCACGTAGATCCCGTGGCCCCCGATCATCCGCACGGAGCCGTGGGTGGCGCGGGTGGCGGCCAGGTCGACCACCGCGAGCCGCCGGCCGCGGTCGTTGCGCAGCAGCTCCTCGTAGTGCACCGTCAGCAGCGAGTCGGCCGGCGTCGACAGGCGATCCGCGCGGGCGACCGGCAGGTGGCCGGCGTCGATGAGCATCACGCCGCCCGGCGCGCCTCGGCCAGCTCGACCGCCTCGCGGAACGCCTTGGTGACGTACGGCGGGACCGGCAGACCGCGCCGGTGCGCCCAGAGCAGCTCGCGCTCGACGCGGGACATCTGGGCGGCGAAGTCGTCGGCGTCGCGGTCGATGCCGAGGGAGAACAGCAGGTCGCCGAAGTCGGCCTTCTGCCTGTCGTTGTTCGCGCCGACCGGGCCGAAGGAGAAGGTGCGCATCCGGCGGACCATCCAGCGCTGCCAGGTGCCGAGCTCGGTCCAGAGCCCGCGGGCGGAGAGCTGGTAGAACGCGTAGTGCCCCGGCTCCTGGCGCTTGATCGGGGCGATCACGGTCTGCGCGATCGCGTCCTCGCCGAGCTCGACGACGCCCGCGTGGAGCAGGTTGTAGGCGAGCACCGCGGACCGCTCGGTGGCCATGCCGGTCAGGTAGTAGAGCATCCGGCACACGTCCTGGAACGCCGGCAGGTGCGCGAGCGCGCCCAGGATCTTGAGCTTCATGCCGACCGAGGTGAGGTCGGCCTCCGCCGCCGGCCGGCCGAGGTGCATCTGGAGCTCGTCGAGGATCAGCCCGTGGCGCGTCTCCTGCGGCTGCCACACCTCGGCGTAGAAGCGCCGGTCGATCTCGGGCGGATCGGGCAGCAGCGTGGTCAGCTCGAGGACGTTGCGGTCGACCTCGAGCTCCACGCGCGCCATGTAGTCGAGGACGTGGCCGTAGCGGCGGTCCAGCTCACGGGGGCGGCGTACGGAGTAGTCGACGCTCGCGAGGTCGATCGGCGGGTGCTCGAGACCGAGGCGATCGACGTGGTCCGCGAGCCGCGCTGCGGTCTGGGACGCCTGGGCCATTGCTGAATCTTAGAGGGGGGAGACGGGGGCGTTCATCGGGGTTTCCCCCGATCTCTCCTAGGCTCTTCGGAGTGAGCGACTCGGCGGGACTGGCAGGCGTGCGCCTCGGTACGGCGGCCGGGCGGGGCGTGGTGCTCGCCGCCGTGCTCGGCTCCGGCATGACGATGCTCGACGGCACCGTCGTGAACGTCGCCCTGCACACGATCGGCGAGGACCTCGACGCCTCGCTGGCCCAGCTGCAGTGGATCAGCAACGGCTACCTGCTGGCCCTGAGCAGCTTCATCCTGCTCGGCGGGTCGCTCGGCGACCGCTTCGGCCGCCGCCGCGTCTTCGTGGTCGGCACGATCTGGTTCGCGGTCGCCTCGCTCCTGTGTGGCGTGGCGCCGAACGCCGAGGTGCTGATCGCCGCGCGGGTGCTCCAAGGCGTCGGCGCCGCGCTGCTGACCCCGGGCAGCCTCGCGATGATCCAGGGCGCGTTCGTCCCGGACGACCGGGGCAAGGCGATCGGCGCGTGGTCCGGGCTCGGCAGCATCGCGGCCGCGATCGGCCCGTTCGTCGGGGGTGCCCTGGTGCAGTACGCCGACTGGCGCTGGATCTTCCTCATCAACCTGCCGCTCGCGGTGGCCACCGTCCTCATCGCGCAGCGGGCGGTGCCCGAGACCAAGGACCCGAACGCCCCCCGTGAGATCGACCTGGTGGGCGCGCTGCTCGCCGCGCTCGCGCTCGGCGGGCTGACGTACGCGCTGATCGAGTGGGGCAGCCCGGTCGCCCCGTGGGCGCTGGTCGTGATGGTGCTGGCGGTGATCGGCTACGTGCTCGACGAGCGGCGCAGCGACCACCCGATGCTCCCGCTCGGGATCTTCGCGAACCGCAACTTCAGCGCCGCGAACGCGATGACCCTGGTGGTGTACGCCGCGCTCGGTGCGGTCCTGTTCTTCCTGGTGCTGCAGCTGCAGACCGTCGCCGGGTACGGCGCTCTCGAGGCCGGCATCGCGACCCTCCCGATCACGATCTGCATGCTGTTCCTCGCCTCGAAGGGCGGCGAGCTCGGCGCCCGGATCGGCCCGCGGATCCCGATGACGGTCGGGCCGCTGGTGATGGCCGCGGGCACCCTCCTGCTGCTGCGGGTCGGCCCGGACGTGAACTACTGGACCGACGTGCTGCCCGGCCTGACGATCTTCGGCCTCGGCCTCGCGCTGATGGTCGCGCCGCTGACCGCGACGGTCCTCGCCTCCGCGGCCGACGAGCACGCGGGCATCGCCAGCGGCGTCAACAACGCGGTCGCCCGCGCCGGGTCGCTGCTCGCGGTCGCGGCGTTGCCGGTCGCGGTCGGCCTCGGCGGGGAGGAGTACACCGACGCGGTGGCCTTCGACGCGGCCTACGGAACCGCGGTCGTGGTCTGTGCGGTGCTGCTCGCGGTCGGCGGGCTCGTCTCGTGGGCGACGATCAGGAACCCGTGAGCCGCTGCACCGAGGGCGGCACCGGGAGGTGCTCGGCCCAGGGAGCCGGCTGCGGCGGGTCGAGCACGGTGCGCACCGGCACCAGCCCGCTCCACACACCGGGGTCCGCGTCGGCCTCCTCGGGCGTCGCCGGCCAGCCGCCGCTGATCTTCAGCAGCCAGTTGTCCGTGTCGATCGGGAGCGACAGCGCCATCGACGCGGCCAGCTCCTTGCGCGACGAGGGGCGCACCTCCGCCGTACGTCCCGGGATGATCGCCTCGGAGAACACGTCGAGCGCCGAGTCGTCCACGCGGGTCAGCGCACCGCGGATGGTCGCGGAGCGGTAGTTCACCGAAGACTCGAACGTCGTCGGCGCCACCGCGAGCGCGTCGACCGCGAACACCGTGAGGACCGCCGGCGCCCCGGCCGCCACCGCGCGCAAGGCCCCGGCGCCGGTCGAGCCGTGCAGGAGGACGCGGTCGCCGTCGCGCGCGTAGAGCAGGGGGACGGCGAGGGGCAGGCCGTCGGCGACGGTCGACAGCACCCCGGCCCACTGGGAGTCGAGGAAGGAGTCGAGGGCGGCGCGGTCGGTGACGCCGTACTCGGCCAGGCGGTTGAGCTCGGTCATGCCAGGGAGCGTGTCATGAACGTGCTCCACGGGCTGAGCACGTAGTCGCCGAACGGCCCGCACTCGGCGAAGCCGCGGCGCGCGTAGAGCGACCGGGCGGCCGCGAACCCGTCCGGCGTCCCGGTCTCGAGGCTGAGCCGGGTCATGCCGCGCTCGGCCGCGACGCCGACGAGGTGGTCGACGATCGCCGTTCCCACGCCGCGTCCGCGGGCGGCCGCGGTGGTGTGCATGGACTTGAGCTCGCCGTGCCCGTCGCCGAGGTCCTTGAGCGCGCCGACGCCGAGCAGCTCGCCGGCGTGGCGGTAGCCGACGAACGTCACCGACGGGTGCCCCAGCGCGTCGACGTCGAGCGCGTGCACCTCCTCGGGCGGGCTGAGCTCGTTCATCAGCTCCAGGTGCGTCTCGAGCAGAGCTCGTACGTCGGCTGCGCGCGGGTCGTCGGCCGTGATCGTTCCCTCCACGAGGTGGACGGTAGAGGTGGACGGTTTCGCGTTTGTTACGTGACGAAGATGCAGAACGGGTGGCCGGCCGGGTCGGCGAACACGTAGAGCGGCTCGTCCGGGTCGTCGGTGCGGTCGAACAGCACGGCGCCGCCGAGCTCGAGGACCCGCAGCCGCTGCTGCTCGAGGGCGTCGGTGTCGGCGACGCCCAGGTCCAGGTGCACCATCATCTGCTGGTCGCCGGACCGGTCCGGCTCCGGCGTCCACACCGGCGGGACGTACTGGGGGTTCTGCTGGAAGGCCAGGCCGTGGACGCCGGCCGGCGCGCGGAGCACCAGCCAGTCCTCGCCCTCCGCGGGCGTCTCGTCGCCGGGTCGGTAGGAGTACCCGAGCAGGTCGCGGTAGAAGTCGCCCAGCACGCGGGGCTCGCGGCAGTCGAGGACGGTCTGCAGGAGGGACGGGTACGGCGCGCTCATCTCGTCACCGTACGACGCTCGACTCTAAGTCGAGTAACACGCTAGACTTTATTCATGAGGAGGTCGGAACCACTCGACGTCGCACTGCTCGCGACCGGCGGCATCGTCCTCGTGGCGCTCGCGCTGACCGAGAGCTACGGGCAGCTGGTGGCCGCGCTGGCGGCGTACGCGATCGCGTGGTGGGTCCTCGGCCTCGAACGACCGCGATCGGGGGACTCGAGATGAGGAACAGCACCGTCGACCTCGCCCAGCTGCGGCAGCGGCGCGAGGCCGTTCGCACCAAGGAGCTCGCCGAGCTCCTGGAGCGACGCCCCGACCTGTGGGGCGTGCACCTGCCGGCGGACCTGGCGGCCGAGTACGTCCTCTGGTCCGCCTGACCGGTCAGGCGCAGCCGATCGGCTCCGTGGTCGCCGGCCACCGCTGGACGTCGGACGGGTCGTCGAGGCTCACGAGGTACGCCGCCTTCGGGTGGTCCCCCAGCCACAGCGCGCGGCCGTCGCGCTGCCATCCGGTGTCGGTGGCGTGGGCGGGCAGCGTCGCCGACGAGTCGGGCGTGGTGGTGAGGTAGTCGCTGAGCTCGCCCGAGTCGCCGCCCAGGTACGCGTCGTAGGTGCGGTCCCAGTCGGTGCGCTTGCCGACCCAGAGCCAGGTGAGGTCCTGCCAGTCGCAGTGCTCGGCGCCCGGGAACGACACGACCTCGGACGTCGGCACCGGCGAGCCCGCCGAGTCCTCCCACACCTCGAAGCCGAGGTCCTCGGCGACCTCGACGCCCAGCTCTGCCGGATCGCAGGTCGCCCACGCCTCGACGCCCCAGCCGGTGTCGTCCTGGTAGTCGGTGACGTCGTCGTGCACGACCACCGCGGCCTTGGTCTGCTCGCCGACGTCGTACGACAGCAGGGCGCGGCCGTCGTCGACCCGCTCGACCCGGTAGCCGTCGTCGGGCATCGCCGCCCACTCCTCCTCGAGCCAGTTGTCGAGCGCGTCCTGCGCGGAGTCCTGGACCTCGACGAGCCCGTCGTCGTAGCCCGCACCTCCACCGCGCCGCGGGTCGCCGGCGCACTCGAGCGCGAGCCCGGCGGCGCCGGAGGCCTCGAGCGCGGTGGCGCGGTCGCGGTAGTCGAGCTCGACGAACATCGGGCCGTCGTACGGCGCACCCGCCGGGTCGGCCTCGAGCGCGGCCTCGGAGCCGCACCCGGCGAGGAGCAGCGCGGCGAGGAGGACCGCGGGTCGCATCAGCGGAAGACCACCGTGCGGTGGCCGTTGAGCAGCACCCGCGACTGCGAGTGCCAGCGCACCGCGCGCGAGAGCACCTGCGCCTCGACGTCACGCCCGGCGCCGACCATCGCGTCCTGGTCGTAGCCGTGGTCGATGCGCATCACGTCCTGCTCGATGATCGGGCCCTCGTCGAGGTCACCGGTGACGTAGTGCGCGGTCGCGCCGACGATCTTCACGCCGCGGTCGAACGCTTGGTGGTACGGCTTCGCGCCCTTGAAGCTCGGCAGGAACGAGTGGTGGATGTTGATCGCGCGCCCGGACAGCTCGCGACACAGCCCGTCGGACAGCACCTGCATGTAGCGCGCGAGCACCACCAGCTGCACGTCGAGGTCCTTGACCAGCTCGAGCAGCTGCGCCTCGGCCTGCGGCTTGGTGTCCGGCGTGACCGGGACGTGGTGGAACGGCACGCCGTACGACGCCGCCATCGCGCCCGCGTCGGGGTGGTTGGAGACCACCGCGGGGATCTCGATCGGCAGCGAGCCGGTGCTGGTGCGGAACAGCAGGTCGTTGAGGCAGTGCAGGTGCTTGGAGACCATGATCAGCGTCCGGTACGGCGCCGCCGCGTCGTGGATCTCGACGTGCATGTCGAACCGCCCGGCGACCTCGGCGAAGTCCGCCCGCAACCCCTCGACGCCGGCCGGGGCCGGCACGTCCACGTCGATGCGCATGAAGAAGCGGCCGCTCAGGCGGTCACCGAACTGCTGGCTCTCGAGGATGTTGCCGCCGCGCTCGGCGAGGAACCCGGAGACGGCATGCACGATGCCGGGCCGGTCGGGACACGAGAGGATCAGCACGAAGGACACGGAGTAACTCTGGCACGTCCCGGGGTTGCCGACCGGCCGCAGGGGTAGACGTACCCTGGACGACGGGGAGGCACGGATGCGACTGGGGCGCGCACTCGGAGCGGCGACGCTGGCACTGGCGATCGCCGCGACCTCGGCCTGCTCCGGCTCGTCCGAGGCCGGTGACCCGGCGCCGGACGGGACGACCAGCGCCGCGGCCGCGACGCCCTCGCCCGACGCCGAGCCCGGCGCGGAGCCCACGCTCGACCCCGCGCACGCCGTCGACCCGCCCGGCAGGCGCACCGGCCTGATCGCGCCGGCCGACATCGTCGTCAACGGCGCCTCGACCATCCCGCAGGAGAAGGTCGCCGAGATCGAGAGGCTCCGGGGCGTCGAGGACGTCGAGCGGATCTCGCTGGTCCAGATCCCGGTCGAGAACCGGTCCCTCAGCATCGCGGCCGTGGACCCGGCGACGTACCGGAACTGGATCACCGACACCGACGACGCCAAGTTCGACGACGCCTGGGAGCGGGTCGCGGCGGGCGAGCTGGCGATCCCCGAGAAGACCGTGCGCCGGCTACCGGTCGACGACAACGGGTTCCTCCCGCTCGGCAGCACCAGCGACGCCCCGCAGGCGCACGTCGGGGCGTACACCGAGCAGTCCTGGCTGGTCGACGCGGTCGTGAACGACACCTGGGTCTCCACGCTCGACATGACCGAGGGCAACGCGCTGCTGATCCGCACCGGGGGCGTCGCGCCGGAGCCGCTGCGCAAGCCGATCCAGCAGATCCTCGCCGGCACCGACGCCACCGTGTCGATGACCGACGCCGTCGCGCGCAACGGACTCGACCCGGGCGTCGTGCAGACCGCGGTCGTCGTCGGCACCATCGCCGACGCGGTCGGCACCTACCGCTACTCCGTGCTGTCCGGCGGTCGGATCGCCCCCGACCCGGCCTGGGTGCGCGAGCACATCGTGACCGCGCCGGTGCCGATCCTCGGGAACGTCACCTGCAACAAGCTGCTGATCCCGCAGCTGCGGGCCGCGCTCGAGGACGTCGTGGCGCAGGGCCTGGCCGACAAGATCCATCCCGACGACTACGCCGGCTGCTACAACCCTCGGTTCATCGCCGGCTCCACGACGCTGTCCAACCACGCGTTCGGACTCGCCGTCGACCTCAACGTCGCCGGCAACGAGCGCGGCACCGTCGGCGAGATCGACCGCGGCGTGGTCGCGATCTTCGAGCACTGGGGCTTCACCTGGGGCGGCGACTGGGCCTACACCGACCCGATGCACTTCGAGATGAACCAGCTCGTCCAGCCCCGCTAGCGTCCTGAGTCGGAAGTCCGTGCGCGTCGCGCGTGCTCAGGGTGCGTGCCACGGGTGCGCGAAGCGCACCCGGAGCATTTGATTCAGGACACCAGCCACGCGCTAGCGTCGGGGCCATGCGTGCCGTTCGAGTCGTCAGCACCACCGGCCCCGCCGACGTCGTCGTGGGCGACGTCCCCGAGCCGGCGCCCGGTCCCGACGACGTCCTCGTCGAGGTGCATGCGGTCGGGGTCTCGTTCCCCGACCTGCTGCTGAGCAAGGGCGAGTACCAGCTCAAGCCGGAGGTGCCGTTCACCCTCGGCGTCGACTTCGCCGGCACCGTGGTCAGCGGACCCGGCTTCGAGCCCGGCCAGCGGGTCGCCGGTGTGGGCGGGTACGGCGGTGCGGCCGAGCGGGTCGCGAACCCGGCGATGTTCACGTTCGCGCTTCCCGACGAGCTGTCGTACGACGAGGGCGCCGCGCTGCCGATGAACTACCTCACCGCGCAGTTCGCGCTCGCCGAGCGCGGCCAGCTGAGGGCCGGCGAGACCGTGCTGGTGCACGGCGCCGCCGGTGGCGTCGGGACCGCGACCCTCCAGGTCGCGAAGGGGTACGGCGCCCGCACGATCGCGGTCGTCAGCACCGACGAGAAGGCCGAGGTGGCGCGGGCCGCCGGCGCCGACGAGGTCGTGCTGCTCGACGGGTTCAAGGAGTCGGTGCAGGAGCTCACCGGCGGCCGGGGCGTCGACGTCGTCCTCGACGTGGTCGGCGGCGACGCGTTCACCGACTCGCTGCGGGTGCTGGGCACCCAGGGCCGGCTGCTCGTGGTCGGCTTCGCGGCCGGGCAGGGGATCCCCGAGGTGAAGGTGAACCGGCTGCTGCTCAACAACGTCGACGTGCGCGGCGTCGGCTGGGGTGCGTACGCGATGCTGCGCCCCGGCTACATGCAGGAGCAGTGGGCCGAGCTGGTGCCGATGATGGCCTCCGGCGTCGTGAAGCCGCCGATCGGGGCGACGTACGACCTGGACGGGTTCGGGCAGGCGCTGCTGGACATGGCCGACCGCAGGACGCTCGGGAAGTCGGTCGTCCGCGTCCGCTGACGTTCGCCCTGCGCGAAGGCTGGCGACGGATCCCAGGGCCGACGGTTAGGGTCGGCACCGTGAGCACTCTCGACGCGGCCCGCTCGGGCATGGACCCCGCCATCCGTCCGCAGGACGACCTGTTCGGCCACGTCAACGGACGCTGGCTCGACGAGACCGAGATCCCGTCCGACCGCTCGAGCTGGGGTCCGTTCGTCCAGCTCGCGGATGCCGCGGAGGAGCAGGTCCACGCGATCATCGAGGACCTCGCGCGCCAGGTCGCCGCGGGTGCCGCGGTCGGCGACGACGCCCGCAAGATCGGTGACCTGTTCGCGTCGTTCATGGACACCGAGACCATCGACGCCAACGGCATCGCGCCGGTCCGGCCGTGGCTCGCCAAGGTCGACGCCCTGCAGGACGTCGGCGAGCTCGGCGCGTTCCTCGGCGGGTTCGAGCGGATCGGCGGCCACGGCCTGTTCGGGTCGTACGTCGACACCGACTCCAAGAACTCCGACCGCTACCTCTTCAACCTGCTCCAGGGCGGGCTCGGGCTGCCGGACGAGTCGTACTACAAGGACGAGAAGTTCGCCGAGGTCCGCGAGAAGTACGTCGCCTACCTGACCCGGCTGTTCACGCTCGGCGAGCACCCCGACCCCGCCGCCGCGGCCGCGACCGTGCTCGCGATCGACACCAAGCTCGCCGACGGGCACTGGGAGCGCGCGGAGACCCGCGAGGTCCAGAAGACCTACAACCTGATGACGAAGGCCGAGCTGGCCGAGCTGTGCCCGTCGTTCGACTGGGACGGCTACGTCGCCGCGCTCGGCGGCAACGACGCGACGCTCGCCGAGGCGTGCGTGCGGCAGCCGTCGTACTTCGCGCACCTGTCCGGCGTGATCGACGAGGTGCCGGTCGAGCAGTGGCGCGAGTGGCTGCGCTCGCACGTGCTGCGCGCGGCGGCGGCGTACCTCACCGACGACTTCGTCGAGGCCAACTTCGACTTCTACGGCCGCACCCTCAACGGCACCCCCGAGCTGCGGGCGCGGTGGAAGCGCGGGGTGGCGCTGGTCGAGGGCGCGATCGGCGAGGCCGTCGGCAAGGAGTACGTCGCGCGGCACTTCCCGCCGCGGTCCAAGGCGCTGATGGACGAGCTGGTGGGGAACCTGCTCGCCGCCTATCGCCAGTCGATCTCCAGGCTCGACTGGATGACCGACGAGACCAAGGAGCGCGCGTTCCAGAAGCTCGAGAAGTTCCGCACCAAGATCGGCTACCCCGACAAGTTCCGCGACTACTCCGCGCTCGAGGTCAGCGCCGACGACCTGTTCGACAACGTCGCCGCGGCGTCGGCCTTCGAGACCGACCGCGAGCTCGCGAAGATCGGTGCGCCGGTCGACCGCGACGAGTGGTTCATGCTGCCGCAGACCGTCAACGCCTACTACAACCCCGGCACCAACGAGATCTGCTTCCCGGCCGCGATCCTGCAGGCGCCGTTCTTCTCCCCGGACGCCGAGGAGGCCGAGAACTACGGCGGCATCGGCGCGGTCATCGGCCACGAGATCGGCCACGGCTTCGACGACCAGGGCGCGCAGTACGACGGCGCGGGCAACCTCAACGACTGGTGGACCCCGGACGACAAGGCCGCCTTCGAGCTGAAGTCCAAGAAGCTGATCGACCAGTACGACGCCTTCGAGCCGCGCAACCTGCCGGGCGAGCACGTCAACGGCGCGCTCACCGTCGGCGAGAACATCGGCGACCTCGGCGGGCTGACGATCGCGCACACGGCGTACCTCATCGCCCGTGGTGGAACGGCGTCGGTCGAGGAGCGCCGGGCGCTGTTCTCGAACTGGGCCTACTGCTGGCGGACCAAGCGCCGCAAGGAGCAGGAGCAGCAGTACCTCACCATCGACCCGCACTCGCCCTCGGAGTTCCGCGCGAACATCGTGCGCAACCTCGACGAGTTCCACGAGGTCTTCGAGACGGTCCCCGGCGACGGGCTGTGGCTCGACGCCGAGGACCGCGTCCGGATCTGGTGACCGCGTCTCGCGGTCCGCGTCTCGCGCGTCGGCTTCGCCGCCGCGCGGGCCGCGAGATCGGTCTCGGGCTTGATCGGTCAGCGGTGTGGTGCAGGTAGGCGCGAGGGCTGCGGGCCGCTGCTAGCAGCGCGCGAGATCACCGACCAGGAAGTCGCCGCCGGCACCCTCGCCGGTGATCTCGCCCATGCCGGCGGTGAAGTAGTCGCCGCGCTGCCAGACCAGCGACTTCACGCCGGACAGCCGGCCGGCCGCCGTACGGAAGGTGGCGTCGACCCGCTCCTCGCCGCGGGTGCGCGACATCCCGGCGACGTGGGCGTGGCTCGCGCCGCGGTTGTCGAGGCGGACCTTCACGCGGATCCGGCCGTCGCCGAGCGGCTCCTTGCAGAGCTGGAGCTTCGCGCCGTGGGTCCTCATCGAGGTGGTCCAGGCCGCGTGGGCGGCCGGGCCGGTGAGGGTCATCGTGGCGAGCAGGAGGCAGGTGAGCGCTCCGAGGACGGTCAGTCGCTGGGTCATGCTCCCGGTCTATCCGCAGGCAGGCATGGGGAAACCTCTAGGGTCGCGGGGTGGGCGTGCGATTCGAGTGGGGTCCGACCGGTGCGGCGGCGACCGCCGCGCCGTACACCGTCGTCGTGGACGTGCTGTCGTTCACCACGACGCTGTCGGTGGCCGTGGAGCGGGGGATGACGGTCTACCCGTTCCGCTGGAAGGACGAGCGGGCCGAGGCGTACGCCGTGGAGCGCGACGCCGTCCTGGCCCGCGGTCGCTCCGAGCGGACCGGCGTCAGCCTGTCCCCGGCGACGGTGCGGGCGGCCGAGGGTGTCGAGCGGCTGGTGCTGCCGTCGCCGAACGGCTCGGCGATCGCGTTCGGGCTCGCGGAGACCGGTGCGACCGTCGTCGGTGCCTCGCTGCGGAACGCGACGGCCGTCGCCCGGTGGCTCGCTGGCAGGGACGTCGCGGTGATCGCGGCGGGCGAGCGCTGGCCGGACGGCTCGCTGCGTCCGGCCGTCGAGGACCTCTGGGGCGCCGGCGCGGTGATCGCGGGGCTCGTCGACCTGGGCGCCACCGAGCTGACGCCGGAGGCGCGGACGGCCGAGCGCGCCTTCCGCGCCGCGGACCTTCCCGGCGACCTGGTCGCCTGCACGAGCGGGCAGGAGCTCGTCGACCTGGGCTTCCCGGGGGACGTCGACATCGCTGCCGAGCTCGACGCGGCCGACGTCGTACCCGTGCTCCGCGGTGACGCGTTCGAGGACGCGCGATGACCGGACCCCGTGACGCGGCGACCCGCAAGGCCGACACCCTGCGGATGTGGGCGACGCCCGAGATCGACGTCTGGGTGGCGACCGCCTCACCTGAGGGCGAGGCGCACCTCGTGCCGCTCTCGCTGGCGTGGGTCGAGGAGCGGTTCGTGGTCGCGCTGCAGGCGAGTGCCCGCACGGCGCGCGACCTGCGCGCGAACGGCCGGGCCCGGCTCGCGGTCGGGCCGACGCGTGACGTGACGATGATCGACGCGGTGCTGGAACGCGAGGTGCCGGTGTCCGAGGACGCCGGCCTGGGCGTCGCGTACGCCGCCCAGGCCGACTGGGACCCGCGGGGCTCCGACGGCTACGTCTTCCTCGTGCTGCGCCCGGAAAGGGTGCAGGCCTGGCGAGAGGCGGACGAGATCGCCGGCCGGACCGTGATGCGCCGCAGGTCCTGGCTGGTCTGACCCAGCACCTGGTCCAGCGGGGTCAGCTGGTCGCGTTGATGCACATGACCGCCAGCCGCAGGGTGTCGGTGCTCGCCTTGGCGTTGGTGCCGCCGGCCCACCACGACGTGGACGACGAGCCGCCGCCCGGGTAGACCTGCACGGCGGTCCACTGACCGTCCCACAACGCCCCGGCCCCGGTCGCGACCTTGCCCTGGGGGCACTGGGCGTTGACGGTGCCGAGCTGGTTGGCGTTCACCGAGACCGACGCCGTGACGACCTCGTAGCCGCTGACGCCGTTCGCGCCCGGGGCTCCCGCGGGCCCGGCCTCGCCTGCGGGCCCGGCAGGACCGGGCGCCCCGGCAGGACCCGGCGCCCCGGCGGGCCCGGCCGGACCCACGTCCCCCTGGGGTCCGGCCGGGCCGGTCTGGCCGCTCTGGATCTCGGCGATGGCCGCCGCGGACAGGTCGAGCGACTCGAGCGTGCCGTTCTTGATGTCCTTCGTCGTGACGGTGTTGTCCTTGATCTGCTTGCCGGTGATCAGCTTGGCGGCCATCGCTCCGCTCGAGAACGACAGGGCCAGCGCGACGGCAGCGATCAGGATGACGGGCAGGGTGCGTGGGATACGAGGCATCCCGCGACGCTAGGCCGGTCACCCGACCACTGCCATGGACCGACCGGGCTACCGCGGTCCTGGGGTCGGCCTCAGCAGCGCGCGACCATGCCCAGGCGGAGCATGTCGCCGGCCGCACCGCCGTTCGGCTCGTGCGTGGTGACCCCGGCCTCGTCGCCGCGGGCGAGCACCAGGGACTTCACGCCCGACACGGCGCCCGCCTCGGCGCGGACCGCCACCTCGTGGAAGCTCCCGTCACGGTCGCGGAACAGGCTGATCCGGTGCGCGTGCGCAGCACCGCGGTTGTCGAGGCGGAGCTTGACGCGCGTGGAACCACCGCTCAGCGGCACCTTGCACACCTGGGCCTTGGAGCCGTGGATGGTGCCCCAGGTGGTCCACGCGGCGTTCGCGGCGGGCGCCACGAGGACGAGGGCGGTCAGCAGGAGGCCGGTGAGTGCGCCGAGCGCGGTGAGGCGGGTCGTTGTCATGCCCGGAGGTCTCCCCCCGTCAGCCCGCCGCAAACGCGCCCGGCGCGCGCTGCCGGGTCAGCTGAACCGCTGGTAGCTGACGGTCGGGAAGTACAGCGTGGTCGCCCCGCCACCACCGTCGCTCACCCGGAGCGTGAGGGTGTGGTTGCCCTTGGGGATCTTCGTGCAGAAGGACACCGACGCCTGGTCGAGGACGTTGTTGTAGGTGAAGTACTTCGTGCCCTCGCTGGTGCCGACGCCGTCCTTGTAGAACGACACCGACGTGAGCTCGCCCGCGCCTCCGCTGGACGCCATCGCCGTGAGCGTGACGAGGACCGTGTCGGTGCCCTTCTTCGGGCCCTTGACCTGCCACTGGGAGCCCTCGACGTCGGTGGTCGTGCCGGAGGCGACGCTCTGGAAGTCCATGCTGCGGTAGAAGAGGCCGAGCGACGGGCCGCCGTTACACGTGGAGACGAGGGCCTTCTGGGCCGGACGGGCCGGCATCTTCGTGGCGCCGTCGTCGGCCGTGGCCGTCGATCCGGTCAGGGCCGCACCGCCGATGAGGGCGAGTGAGGCGGCGCCGGCTGCGGTGAGGGTGCGGAAGGTGGTGATCATGGCTGCTCCTGATCTCCGGCGGCCCTGAGTGGGCCGCGACACGGTTGAAGAGCGACCCCAGGCTGGTCTAGATACCCACCCGTTCGGGCCATGTCCGTGGCGGCTGGTAGACACTCGGCATGACCCGAGACCGCGCCGAAGCCCACCTCCGCGCGCTGGTCGGCAGCGACAGCGCGGTGCTCCGCGAGGACCAGTGGTCGGCCATCGAGGCGCTCGCCGTACGCCGTCAGCGCGCCCTCGTCGTCCAGCGCACCGGGTGGGGCAAGTCCGCGGTCTACTTCGTCGCGACCCTGCTGCTGCGCGAGCAGGGCGCCGGCCCGACCGTGATCGTGTCGCCGCTGCTCGCGCTGATGCGCAACCAGATCGCGGCCGCCGAGCGGGCCGGGATCCGCGCGGTCACCATCAACTCCACCAACATCGAGGACTGGGAGCCGATCCAGCAGGCGATCCTCGACGGCGAGGTCGACGTGCTGCTGGTCAGCCCGGAGCGGCTCAACAACCCCGGCTTCCGCGACGAGGTGCTGCCGCGGCTGGCCGCGACCTGCGGGCTGCTGGTCGTCGACGAGGCGCACTGCATCTCCGACTGGGGCCACGACTTCCGGCCCGACTACCGCCGGATCCGCACCCTCCTGGGCGACCTCCCGGAGGGCATCCCGGTGCTGGCCACGACGGCGACCGCGAACGCCCGCGTCACCGCCGACGTCGCCGAACAGCTCGGCACCGACGTGCTCGTGCTGCGCGGCTCGCTCGACCGCGAGTCGCTGCGCCTGGGCGTCGTCCGCCTCAAGACCGCGGAGCAACGGCTCGCGTGGCTCGCCGACCACCTCGCCGAGCAGCCCGGGTCCGGCATCGTCTACTGCCTCACGGTCGCGGCCACCCAGGAGATCGCCGACTACCTGCGCTCGCGCGGCCACGAGGTCGCGGCGTACTCCGGCCAGACCGAGACCACCGAGCGGCAGGCGCTCGAGCAGGACCTCATCACCGGCCGGGTCAAGGCGCTGATCGCCACCAGCGCCCTCGGCATGGGCTTCGACGCGACGCTCGGCTTCGTGGTCAACATGGGGGCGCCCGCGTCGCCGGTCGCCTACTACCAGCAGGTCGGCCGCGCGGGCCGCGGCACCGACGAGGCGACGGTCGTGCTGCTGCCGGCGATCGAGGACCGCGACATCTGGGCCTACTTCGCCTCGCTCGCGTTCCCGCGCGAGGAGCAGGTCCGCCAGACGCTCGAGGTGCTGGCCGCCGAGGGCCGGCCGCTGAGCACCGCCACCTTGGAGACGTACGTCGACCTCAACCGCAACCGCCTCGAGACGATGCTCAAGGTGCTCGACGTCGACGGCGCCGTCCGCCGGGTCAAGGGCGGTTGGGAGTCCACCGGCCAGCCCTGGTCGTACGACGAGGAGCGCTACCGCCGCGTCAGCGAGGCGCGCGAGCGCGAGCAGCAGGCGATGCTCGACTACATCGCCACCGACCGGTGCCGGATGCGCTTCCTGCGCGACCAGCTCGACGACACCCCGCAAGATCCTGGGGAGGCCGCCGACTGCGGCCGCTGCGACAACTGCGGCGGCCTGTCGCTCTCGGACGCGGTCTCCGACGCCGCCGTCGCGGAGGCCGAGGCGCGGCTGTCGCGGCCCGGTGTCCCGGTCGAGCCCCGCAAGATGTGGCCGACGTCGCTGGCCAACCTCGGCATCGACCTCAAGGGCAAGATCGCCGAGGGCGCCGAGGAGGGCCGCGCGGTCGCCCGGCTCACCGATCTCGGCTACGGCCAGGCGCTGCGCGAGCTGTTCGCGCCGGCGACCGAGGACGGACCCGTCCCGCTGCCGCTGGTGAACGCCGTGATCGAGGTGCTCGGCGACTGGCGGCCGCCGGTCGACGCGATCGTCGTCGTCGAGTCCCAGACCCGGCCCACGTTGACCGCCGACCTGGCCTCCGGGCTCTCGCGCTACCTGCGCGTGCCGGTGGCCGGCCGGTGGGCGATCGCCGACCCCGACGTCGCGCCGAGCCAGGGCTCCTCGAACTCCGCGCAGCGGGTCGCGGCGGTCGGCCGGCGCTTCACGTTGCAGGCCGACGAGTCGCTCGAGGGGCAGCGGATCCTGCTCGTCGACGACCTCGTCGGCACCGGGTGGACCCTCACGTTGGCGGCTCGCGCGCTGCGCCGGGCGGGTGCGGCCGAGGTGCGCCCGCTCGTGCTCGCCTCGACGACCTAGCCGATGCGGCCGATCGGGGGGTCAGGCCGTAAAATCTGCGAGTGAACCACGCAGTCCTCGCCTATTTCGCAGACGACACCACCCGTAGCTACCAACTCATCCAGTGGCTGCCCGTGCTGGAGCTCCTCGACCAGCAGCACCCGGTGGGCATCGTGGTCCGCAACGAGGAGACCGAGGAGCTGCTGCGCTCGCGGACCCACCTGCCGCTCATGATCGCGCCGTCGTTCCGCGAGCTGACCGAGATGTACGCCGCGCACGACGCGGCCGTGGTCCTCTACTGCAACAACTCGATGCTGAACTTCCAGTCGCTCCTGGACGGGCGCAAGCTGCACGTCCACATCAACCACGGTGAGAGCGACAAGCAGAGCATGGCCAGCAACAACGCCAAGGCCTACGACCGGGTGTTCGTCGCCGGACAGGCCGCCGTGCAGCGCCACGAGCTCGGCCTGCTCGAGTTCGACACCAGCCGGCTGGTCCGGATCGGCCGCCCCCAGCTCGACCTGCGTCCGCCGGCGCTGCTCGAGCCGAGCGAGCGCCGTACCGTCCTCTACGCGCCGACCTGGGAGGGCGACGCGGAGTACAACGACTACACCTCGGTCGACACCGTCGGCATCGAGATCATCCAGGCGGTGCTCGCCGTGCCCGGCGTGCGCGCGGTCTACAAGCCGCACCCGAAGGTGACCACCAGCCAGAACCCCGCGATCAGCGGCGCGCACCAGGCGATCCTCGCGATCCTCGCCGAAGCCGCGCAGCGCGAGCCCGAGGCCGGCCACCGCGCGATCACCAGCGGCGACATCCTGGCCCTGATGCCCGACTGCGACGCGATGATCACGGACGTCTCCTCGGTCGGGCTGGACTGGCTCTACCTGCGCACCGAGCGGCCGATCTTCATCACCGACCGGCACCACGACGCCGACCGGCTCCGCCAGGAGGTCCCGGTGAGCCGGTGTGCCGACGTGATCGACGGCGTGGAGGGGGTCGACGTCGTCGACCTCGCGGCCCTGATCACCAGCCGCCTCGAGCACGACGAGCACCACCTCGCCCGCGTCGCGATGCGGCACCACTACTTCGACGACGTCCAGGTCGGCGACAGCACGACCCGGTTCATCACCGAGGTGGCCGAGCTGATCGCCCTGCGCGACCGGCTGGTCGGCGCCGAGGGCGTCCGGCAGGGCGAGGCGATCATCGCCTGAACCGGGTACTCGTACTCATGTGACGCGGTGACCGCCCGGCCTAGCGTCGCGGCGTGACCCGGAACCGGCTGCCCGTTCGTCTGATCGTCCTCGGCGTCGTGGCGGTGCTCGTCGTCACCGGTGCGGCGGCCGCCTTCGCCGTCCTCCGCTCCGAGCCGTCGCCGTTGTACGACGCGATGCGCTCGGACCCGATGGCGTCCGAGGAGCTGCCGGGGATGGAGATCGAGTACGACCGCAGCTCGGACCGGACCGAGCCCCTGGGCATCCCGTCCCCGGCGACGGTCGACCGCTCCTGGACCATCACCGACGGGACGACGGAGCCCGAGAAGCTCGCCGAGCTCGCTCACCTCGCACAGACCTCCGGGTGGCGCCGCGGCCCGGACCCGGTGTTCTGCGGCTGGCAGAAGAGCGTCGACGGCCAGGACCTCTGCCTGGTGATCCGGTCGGGGGTCGGCGAGGGCGTGGTCCTCGTCGAGATCTCCGAGGACATCGGCTTCTAGGCGAGGTACGCCGCGACCGCCCGGGCCGCCCGCTCGCCCGACCAGACCGCCCCGTTCAGCGTCGCCCGGTTGTGGAACCGCGCGGTGTGCTCGCCCGCGAAGAACGCCGCGCCCTCGGGGCGGGCCTCGACGCCGGCGATGTCCGTCATCGTCCCGGCCCGGTAGTAGGAGTACGTCCCGCGCGTCCACGGGTCGTCGACCCAGCGGTCAACGCGGGCGAACCCGCCGTACGCCGCCCGCGAGCCGGCAAAGATCGTGTCGAGCGCGGCGAGGTAGGTGTCGGCCAGCGGCGCGGGCGCCTCGCCGTGCACGGGGGCGCCCGTCGCGTCGGGCATCGCGCGGGCGCCGGTCAGGCAGACGGTCAGGTCGCCGTCCGGCCAGGTCCAACCGGGCACCAGGTCGGTCACCGACTCGCCGCTGCCGGCCGGGTCGAGGAGCAGGTGCACCTTCATGCCGACCCCCATCCCGAGGGACCGGATCGCCCGCCGCTTCCGCGGGGAGAAGCCGGAGCGGGACAGGTCGACGTGCGCGAGCGCCGCGAACGGCAGCGCGAGGACGACGACGTCCGTGTCGACCGCGCCCTCCTCGAGCTCCAGGCGGTAGCCGCGCCCGCGCCGCTGGATCGCCGTCAGCACGGACCCGAGGTGGACCGACCCTTCCGGCAGCCGGTCCGCCAGGGTGGTGGCGATCCGGTCGGTGCCGCCGGTCACGACGTAGCGCTGGTCGTAGCTGCGGCCCTCGGTGCCGAGGTCGAGGACCGCCATCAGCGCGCTGGCCTCGTCGACCGGCGCGGTGTAGTCGGTCTCGAAGTACGTCCGCAGGAAGTCCGCGTACGCCGGTGCGCGCGCCTCGACGTACCTCTCGATCCAGGCCGCGACCGTCATCCGGTCCAGCCGCGCCGGGTCGACGTCGCGGTGCTGCCGGGCCGCCTCGCGCCAGATCGCGGCACGGCCGCGGAACACCTGCTCGCGGGTCAGGTCCCGGCCGTCGAAGCGGAACGTCGGTCCGCCCGCCGGCCACGTGCGCTCGAGGTCGGCGAGCGGCACCTGCAGCTCGCCGGCCAGGTCACGGATCGCGCGGTCGCCGGTGCTGATGAACTGGCCGCCGGCCTCGCAGCGCCGACCGCCCGGGAGGTCACGCACCGTGTACGCCCGCCCGCCGACCCGGTCGCGCGCCTCGAGGACGGTGACGGTGCGCCCGCTGTGGTGCAGCCGGTACGCCGCGGTCAGTCCGGCCAGCCCGGCGCCGACGACCACGATGCGCGGGCCGTCGCCGCGCGGCGGCGGCGCCGTACGGCACGAGGTCAGGGCGCCGGCGACCCCACCGAGGAGGACGCTGCGCCGGCCGACCGGGTGCACCCGCCGATCATCGCGCGCGGGGCTGGGCAAGAACATAGAACACGTTCTAGTCTGCGACCCATGGACCGACCCCTGCGCGTGATCCAGTGGACGACCGGCAACATCGGACGGCGGTCGCTGCACGCGATCATCGGCCGGCCCGACATGGAGCTGGTGGGCGTGTACGCCCATGGCGCCGCGAAGGTCGGGAAGGACGCCGCCGAGCTGTGCGGCTGGCCGGAGCCGACCGGCGTGCTCGCGACCGACGACATCGCCGCGCTGCTCGCGCTCGGTGCCGACGCGTGCTGCTACAACCCGTTGTGGCCGAGCATCGACGACCTGTGCGCGCTGCTCGAGTCCGGGGTCAACGTCTGCTCGAGCGCCGCCTGGATCACCGGCGGCAAGCAGTCACCGGAGGACCTCGAGCGGATCCGCAAGGCCTGCGAGCGCGGCGGCACCTCGATCTTCGGCAGCGGCGCTCACCCCGGCATGACCAACATGGTGGGCATGGTGCTCAGCGGCTCGTGCGAGCGCGTCGACGAGGTCCGGATCACCGAGTCGGTGGACTGCTCGACGTACGAGAGCGCCGAGACCCAGACGGCGATGGGCTTCTCGCAGTCGCCGGACACCCCCGGACTCGCCGAGAACGTGCGCCGCGAGAGCGAGGTGTTCGCGGAGTCCGCGGCGATGATGGCCGACGCGATGGGCGTGACCCTGGACCGGATGACGTTCGACGTCGAGTTCACTGCCGCCACGGGCGACAGCGACCTCGGCTTCATGACGATCCCGGCCGGCACCGTCGGTGGCGTGATGGGCTACCACCGCGGCTGGGTCGGTGACCGCAACGTCGTCAGCGTCGGCTTCAACTGGACCATGGGCGAGCACACCGTGCCGCCCAAGCCGCTGCAGCACGGCCACGTCATCCAGGTCTTCGGCGTGCCGAACATGCGCACCGTCCTGCACTGCCTGCCGCCGAAGGACTGGACCGAGGGCTTCATGGACCTCGGGATGATCTACACCGCGATGCCGGTGACCAACGCGGTGCCGTACGTCGTCGCCGCCGAGCCCGGCATCGTGACGCTCGCGGACCTGCCGCCGATAACGGGCCGTCTCTCGCCGGTCGAGTAGCGAGCGCCAGCGAGCATATCGAGACCGCGACTGAGATCTCGATACGCCGGTCGCGAGCTCGTGCCTCGCTCGCGCGGCTACTCGATCTGGCTGCTGATCCCGGCCCGCGCAAGCGCGGGCCGGGGCAGCTCAGTGCCCGACGAGCACCGCCGGGTCGACCTGGTGCTCGATCTTCTTGCGGGGCAGGAAGAACGCGGGGATCAGGACCAGCGCGACCATGACGGTCGCGACGACGAAGACGTCGCCGAACGCGTCGGCCGTCCCGGCCGGGGTCGGGGCGGAGTCCTCGAGGCCGTTGGTGAGCAGCACCGTGAAGACCGCGGTACCGATCGAGGCCGCGACCTGCTGGATCATGTTCATCAGCGTGGAGCCGCGGGCGATGGTGTGCTCGCGCAGGGTCGCCAGCGCCGCGGACATGATCGGCATCATGGTGCCGCCCATGCCGAGGCCCATGATGAACAGCGACAGCAGCAGGAACGAGTACGACGTGGTGTCGGTCAGCGTCGCGAACATCGCCATGCCGGCGGTGATCACGAGGATGCTGGTGATCACGATCTTGCCGGGGCCGATCTTGTCGGCGAGCACGCCGGCGATCGGCATCGTGATCATGGCGCCGAGGCCCTGCGGGGCGAGCAGCAGGCCGGCGTCCATGGCCTCCTCGCCGCGGACCAGCTGGAAGTACTGCGGGAACAGCAGGCCGGCACCGAAGAACGAGATCGCGAACAGCGACATCGCGATGATCGCGACCGTCATGTTGCGGTTCTGGAACAGGCGCAGGTCGACGAGCGGGTGCAGGTTGCGGCGGTTCAGCGCCCACGGCACGAACGCGATGATCAGCACGATGCCGAGGGCGGCCGGGCCCAGGACCTTGGTGGCGAACACGGTGCCGGTCTCGGGGATCGTCGAGACGCCGTACAGGAAGAGCGCGAGACCCGGCGAGAGCAGCACCATGCCGAGCCAGTCGAACGACTCCGACGGCTCGACGTGGTCCTTCGGCAGCACGATCGCGGCGTAGATGATCGCGGCGACGCCGATCGGGACGTTGATGAGGAAGATCCAGTGCCAGCTGGCGGTGTCGATCAGCCAGCCGCCGAGGATCGGACCGAAGATCGGGCCGAGCAGCATCGGGATGCCCATGATCGCCATCACCCGGCCGACCCGCTCGGGGCCGGCGGCACGGGTCAGGATCGTCATGCCGAGCGGCATCAGCATGCCGCCGCCGAGACCCTGGACGACGCGGAAGGCGACCAGCATCGGCAGCGTGGTCGCCAGCGCGCAGAGCGCGGAGCCGGCCACGAACAGCACGATCGCGAGCAGGTAGAGACGCTTGGTGCCGAACCGGTCCGCCGCCCAGCCGGTCAGCGGGATCACCGCGGCGAGAGCCAGCGTGTAGCCGGTCATCGTCCACGCGACCTGCGCGGGAGTCGCGTCGAACTCCTGCTGGAAGGTCTGCATGGCGACGGTCACGACGGTGATGTCGAGGATCGACATGATCGCGCCGAGGACGACGACGCCGGCGACCGCGATGACGCCCTTGTCGAGCTTGTCCGAGGGGCCGCCGGTGGGGGCAGGGGCTTGGGTCTGCGTACTCACCGAAAGAGGCTAGGTGGCTCCGCCGACAGGTTCATCCGACTTTCGTCTCCGGCGGACGTGGGCTCGGTCACCCCCGGAGTGCAAAGTGGCTACTGAGCGAGGGTCTCGATCGCGTCGACGAGACGCGGGTCCTGGGGCTCCACGCGGGGGGAGTACCGGGCGATGACGGTGCCGTCGGCGGCGATGAGGAACTTCTCGAAGTTCCAGGTGACGTCGCCGGCCTCGCCGTTCTCGTTGGGGGCGTCGACCAGGCCGCGGTAGATCTCGTGCCGGTCGTCGCCGTTCACGTCGATCTTCTCGGTCATCGGGAACGTCACGCCGTACGTCGCCGAGCAGAACTCGGCGATCTCCTCCGAGGTGCCCGGCTCCTGCCCCATGAACTGGTTGCAGGGCAGGCCGACCACGGTGAAGCCGCGCGCGGCGTAGCGCTCCTGCAGCTCCTCGAGGCCGGCGTACTGCGGCGTGAGCCCGCACTTGCTGGCCACGTTGACCAGGAGCGCCGGCTTGCCGCCGGTCAGGTCGCCGAGGGTGGTCGGGGTGCCGTCGAGCCGCGCGATGGGCGTCGAGAGGATGCTCATGCCCCCGAGCCTAGGGAACGGCGCCACGCCGTCGGTCAGCGGCGCACCAGAGCGAGACGCCAGGCCTCCGGGCCGCGGTCGAGGTACTCCACGGCGTAGCGGCCGGGCGTCTCGGCCTCGACCTGCTGCAGCAGCGGGACGGGGTCGTGCGGAGCGACCAGCACCAGGCCCGCGCCGGGCGCCAGCGAGCCGAGCGCGCCCTTGATCGTCGCGTGCCGGATCGCGTGCGGGATCGCGCGAGCGTCGAGCTCCGGCAGCGCGGTGTCCGCCTCGTGGCAGCCGCAGCCGCTGGTCTCGGTGAGGCCCAGGTCGGGTCCGATCGTCATCTCGTCTCCAATGTCACATCCCGATCGGCTGACCGGGCCCGATCATTTTGGCACAATGATCTCCGTGGAAAATAACGAGCGGGAGAGACGTGGGCCACGTCCGGCCCGGACCGCCAGCGGACGCCGGCTCTCGCCGACCCGCGCCGCGCTGCTCGAGACCCTGCAGGTGCAGCCCGAGCCGACCAGCCTCCCGGCCCTGGTGAAGACCACCGGCCTGCACGACAACACCGTGCGCGAGCACCTCGAGGGCCTGCGCCGCAGCGGGCTGGTGCGCCGTACGAAGGCGCCGGCGACGGGACGCGGCCGTCCGCGCTGGCTCTACGAGGCCACCCCGCACAGCCACGAGGACCCGCGGCCCGAGTACGCCGGCCTGGCGGCTGCCCTCGCCGCGGTGATCGTCCGCACCAGCCCGGAGCCCGCCGCCGAGGCCCGCCGAGCGGGCGCCGACTGGGGCCGCCGACTGGCCGCCGGGACGGCTCCGGCCGAGAGCGCCGAGGCCGCGCGCCGCGGCGTCACGGCGATCTTCGAGGACATGGGCTTCGAGCCGGAGGCGGACGCCGACGTGCGCGAGCTGCGACTCACCCGCTGCCCGCTGCTCGAGGCCGCGCACCAGGAGCCGGACGTCGTCTGCTCCGTGCACCTCGGCATCGCCCAGGGCGCGCTCGAGCGGTACGACGCCCCGACCGACGGGCTCGAGCTGCTGCCGTTCGTCGAGCCCGGCGCCTGCCTGCTGAGGCTGGGCCGGCCGTGACCGTCGCCGCGCCGTCGCGGGCCGCCACCTGGCGGCCGCTGCTCGTCGTGCCGGCCGGCCTGTCGCTGCTCGCCGGCCTCGACGCCGCGCTGCTGCTCCTCGACCTGCCCGCGCCGGTCGACACCGAGCGGCTGCCCCAGGTGCACGGCGTGCTGCTCGTGCTCGGCTTCGTCGGCACCCTGATCGCCCTCGAGCGCGCGGTGGCGCTCGGCCGGCCCCTCGGACTCGCGGCGCCGGCGCTCCTCGGGGCCGGTGCCGTGCTGACCCTCTCGCCGGCTCCCCTGCGCGCGGGTCAGCTCGTGCTGGTCGCGGGCACCGCGGCGCTGGTCGCGGTGTACGTCCCGCTCTGGCGCCGGCAGCACGACGAGGCGGTGCTGGTGCAGACGCTCGGCGCCGTCGTCGCCACCGGCGCCGCGGTCCTCTGGGCCGGCGGGGTCGACGTACCCACCCTGCTGCCGTGGCTGGTCGCGTTCGTCGTGCTCACCATCGCCGGGGAGCGGCTCGAGCTGGCCCGGCTGGCGATGGGGCCGACCGCCGGGCCGGTGCTCGTCCTGCTCTCGACCGCACTGGCGGCGGCCGTCGTCGCCTCGCTCCTGGTCCCGCGCGCCGGATCGGTGCTCCTCGGCGCGGCCCTCGCCGTCCTGACCGGGTGGCTGGCGAAGCACGACGTCGCGCGCCGTACCGTCCGGTCCACCGGGCTGCCGCGCTACATGGCGGTCTGCATGCTCGCCGGCTACGCCTGGGCGGGCGTCGCGGCCGCGACCTGGCTGCTGTCCGGCGCGGTCACCGACGGCGCGCGGTACGACGCGGTGGTTCATGCGGTCTTCCTCGGCTTCACCCTGTCGATGGTGATGGCGCACGCGCCGGTGATCCTGCCGGCGGTGACCGGCCGGCAGGTGCGGTACGGCCCGGTGCTGTACGCCCCGGTCGCGCTCCTGCACGCCTCCCTGCTGGTGCGGATCTGGCTCGGCGATGGCCTCGACGTACCCCATGCCTGGCAGGTCGGTGCGGTGCTCAACATCGTGGCGGTGCTGGGCTTCCTCGGTGTGGCCGGGACGCGCGGATGAGCCGGGGCTTCTCCCCGTGGCGGGACCTGCCGGCGATCGCCTGGCTAGCCGCGATCCCGGTCGTCGCGTTCGCGCACCCGTGGATCCCCGAGCCGCGCTGGCTGCTGCTGCACCTGCTGCTGCTCGGTGCGGTCACCCACTCGATCGTCGTGTGGAGCCAGCACTTCACCGACGCGCTGCTGCACGTCCCGTCGACGCCGCGCCCGCGGCTGCTGGCGCTGCTCGCGTTCGGCTCGGTCGCGGTCATGGCCGGCACCCAGACCGCGGTGTGGCCGCTCACGCTCGCCGGCGCGGCGG
This sequence comes from Nocardioides sp. SR21, assembly GCF_022761125.1. GTDB lineage: Bacteria > Actinomycetota > Actinomycetes > Propionibacteriales > Nocardioidaceae > Nocardioides. The sequence continues at coordinate 178,555 of NZ_JAKWJR010000005.1, forward strand.
CTGTCGCGAGCGCCGTGCTGTGGCACGCCGTCCGGCTGACCGGCCAGCTGCGCCGCGCGCTGCCCGCGCGGTTCGCCGGGGTGGTCCGCTACTACGTCGCCGCCGCTGCGCTGCTGCCCGTCGGCGCCACCCTCGGCGTGCTGCTCGCCCGCGGCCTCCCGGACCCGTGGCACGAGCGGGTGCTGCTCGCGCACGTCGCGGTGAACCTCCTCGGCTGGGTCGGCCTCACCGTCGCGGGCACCGTCGTCACGCTCTGGCCGACGATGCTCCGCACCCGGCTCGGCGCGGGCTCCGACGCGGCCCTGCAGCGCGCGCTCCCGGTCCTCCTCGCCGGCGTCCTCGTGACCGCCGGCGCCAGCGTGCTCGGCCTCGGGGTGCTCGCCGCCGCCGGGCTGGCGGCATACGTGGGCGGCGCGGTGCTGCTCGGCGTACCCCTCGTCGAGGCCGCGCGCCGCAAGCCCCCGACCAGCCACCCGGCCTGGTCGCTCGGCGCCGGCCTGCTGTGGTTGCTCGGCTGCCTGGTCGCCTGGGCGGCGATCCTCGCGACCTCCGGCGAAGGGGCCGGCGAGGGGGTCGGCGAGCGGTTCGGCGTGCTGGTGCCGTTCCTGGCCGTCGGCTTCGCGGCCCAGGTGCTGCTCGGCGCGATGGGCTACCTGATCCCGATGGCGCTCGGCGGTGGCGCGACGGCGGTGCGCGCCGCCAACGAGGTCCTCGACCGGGGCGGTGCGTTCCGCGTCGTCGCGGTGAACCTCGGTCTGCTCGTGTGCCTCCTGCCTGCGCCCAGCGCCGTGGTCGCCGGCTGCTCCCTGGTCGTGCTGCTCGCGCTGGCGGCCTCGCTCCCGCTCGTGGTCCTGGCGATCCGGGCCTCCCGGCGACGCCGGCCGACGGCCCGCGTCGGGGGCCGCGGCCGCTCCCTCGGGTCGGCCGTCGCCGGCGCGTCCGTCGTGCTGCTCGTGGTCGCGGCCGGAGTCGCGGTCGACCCCGGCGCACTCGGCTCCGGAAACGTGGTCTCGGCCGCCGCCGGCGTGGCGCCGACCGGGCACACGACCACGGTCCGCGTCGAGGCCGCCGACATGCGGTTCGTCCCGGCCGAGGTCGACGTACCCGCCGGTGACCGGCTGGTCATCGAGGTCGTGAACACCGACAACCAGCTGCACGACCTGGTGCTCGAGACCGGCGTCGACTCCGGACGGCTGGCGCCGGGTGAGGAGACCAGCGTCGACGTCGGCGTGGTCGGCCGCGCCCTCGACGGCTGGTGCTCGCTGGTCGGCCACCGGCAGATGGGCATGACGCTGCGGGTCAACGTGACCGACGGCGACCACCACCTGCACCACCTGGACACGCCCGAGTCCGACCACGACGCGGTCGACGCCGAGCTGCCACCGCTGCGCGGTCACGGGCCACAGACCCACCGGGTGACGATGACGGTCGGCGAGGTCGAGCGCGAGGTCGCCCCCGGCGTGACCCAGCGGCTGTGGACGTACGACGGCCAGGCGCCGGGGCCGGTCCTCCACGGCCGCGTCGGTGACCGCTTCGTCGTGACGCTCGTGAACGACGGGACGATCGGGCACTCGATCGACTTCCACGCGGGCGCCCTCGCCCCGGACCGCCCGATGCGCACCCTGGAGCCGGGGCAGTCGCTGACCTACCGCTTCACGGCCCGGCGCGCGGGCGTGTGGATGTACCACTGCTCGACGATGCCGATGTCGGTGCACATCGCCAACGGCATGTTCGGCGCGGTCGTGATCGAGCCGCGCGACCTCGCGCCGGTCGACCGCACCTACCTGCTCGTCCAGAGCGAGCAGTACCGCGGACCCGAGACCGTCGATGCCGACAAGATCGCCGCCGAGGATCCGGACGCCGTGGTCTTCAACGGCTACCCGAACCAGTACGACGCCGACCCGCTGCGGGTCGACGCCGGCGACCGGCTGCGGATCTGGGTGCTGGACGCCGGACCCAACCGGGCGACGAGCTTCCACGTGGTCGGCGGGCAGTTCACGACGACGTACGCCGAAGGTGCCTACCTGCTGCGCGAGGGCCCCGAGGTCGACGGCGGCGCCCAGGCGCTCGCCCTGATGCCGGCGCAGGGCGGGTTCGTCGAGCTCGAGCTGGACGAGCCCGGCCACTACCCGTTCGTCTCGCACGTGATGGTCGACGCGGAGCGCGGCGCCCACGGGGTCATCGAGGTCGCCGAGGCACGGGACCTTCGTCCCTGACCACCACGGGCCGGAACGGACCAGGATGGGCCCATGCTCACCGGGACCGTTGCCGATGTCGTCGTCCGACTGCCCAAGACCCTGCCGCTGACCACGACGGTCGCGGAGGCCCGGGCCGAGCTCGCCGACGAGCACATGCACATGCTGCTGCTGACCGCGGGCGGCTTCCTGATGGGCACACTCGTGCGCTCCGACCTGGCCCAGGTCGACAACGACGCCGACCTGGCGCTCGTGTACTCGTCCCTGAGCGGGCGCACCGTGCCGCCGTCGGTCAACGCCGAGGTGATGCGCCGGGTCCTGGTCGCCAGCGGCGACCGGCGCCGCGCCGTCGTCGACCGGGAGGGTCGGCTGCTCGGGCTGCTGTGCCTCAAGCGCCGGCTGAGCGGGTTCTGCAGCGACCGTGACGTGGCCGCCCGGGCACGGAGGGTGGCCCCGGCTAGTTTCTCTGCGTGAGCTTCGTCCCCGTCACCGGCCCGGCGACCTTCCGCGCCGCCGAGCCGCCGCGGGACGGGGTCGTGGAGTTCACCGACGACCGGCGCACGGTGAGCCTGCCGATCCGCGCCGCGCTGCCGGTGCTGACCAAGGCGCGCACCCGCGACGACCTGCACCCGACCGTCAGCCTGCTCTCCGGCGCCGCCCTCCTCGGCATGCGGATCGTCGCCGCCGGGAAGTTCGCGCCCGCGGGCAACCACTGGGCGGCCGCGGGGCTGGACCGCGACGACGAGGACCGCATCGCGATGCTCGCGAACGGCGCCGCCGAGGACGAGCGGCTGGTCCGCGACCTCGTCGACGCGATCGCCGACGCGATGCCGCGCGGGGCGCCGACCACGACCGCGCGTCCGGTCCACCGCACGAACGCGCCGACGTTCGAGCAGCGCCTCCAGGCGAGGCTGGCCCGGCACCAGCGCCACGACCCGCGTGACCTGCCCCAGCTGGTGACGATCTCGCTGCGGGTCGAGGCCGACGAGGAGGAGCTGGTCGCGGGCGCCGTACGCCTCGTGCCGCAGGCCCACGACGAGCAGAACCCGCTCCACCTCTGCGACCTCGCGCTGCTGTGGACCGACAGCCCCGAGGAGCACGGCTTCGGCGAGCGTGCCCGCACCCACGCGACGATCGCGCTGCGTACGGCGGCCGACGCGTGGCCGGTGCTCGACCGGCTGCTCGAGCTGCGGGTGCCGGACGAGCTCGTGCTCGACACCGACGAGCTGGTCAGCCTCCTCGACGAGGGGGTCGGCGCCCTGCGCGGAGCCGGCGTCGACGTGCTGTGGCCCAGGAGCCTCGGGCGCGACCTCACCGCGACCACGGTCCTCGACCGCGCCGACCGGGCCGACCGGGGGCCGCGCGAGGGGCCGCTGAACGAGCCGACGCTCGGCACCGAGGCGCTGTTCGCGTTCAACTGGCAGATCGCGGTGCACGGCGACCCGCTCACCCCCGAGGAGATGGACCAGCTCGCCCGCTCGGCGACCCCGCTGCTGCGGTTGCGCGGCAACTGGACCGTGGTCGACCCCTCGATCGCGAAGAAGGCGAAGAAGCGGCTGGTCCGCACCGTCCAGCCGGCCGAGGCGGTCGCCGCCGCGCTGACCGGCACCGTCCAGGTCGCCGACGTCGAGGAGCAGGTGATCGTCGGGGCGTCGCTGCTGAAGGTGCGCGAGCGGCTGCTCTCGGCCGCGACCCGCGACCCGGTCGACGCGCCGGCCGCGCTGCAGGCGACGCTGCGCGACTACCAGCGGCACGGGCTGACCTGGCTCGCCGAGATGACCGAGCTCGGGCTCGGCGCCTGCCTCGCCGACGACATGGGCCTCGGCAAGACGATCACCCTGATCGCCCTGCACCTGCATCGTGCGCAGGGTCCGACGCTCGTGGTCTGTCCCGCCAGCCTGCTCGGCAACTGGGAGGACGAGGTACGCCGCTTCGCGCCCGGCGTGCCGGTCGTGCGGTTCCACGGCAGCTCGCGGGACCTCTCCGCCGCCGGGTCGGGCTTCGTGCTGACGACGTACGGCACCATGAGGAAGGACGCCGAGACGCTCGCGGCGGTGCCGTGGGACCTGGTCGTGGCCGACGAGGCGCAGCACGTGAAGAACCCCCGCACGTCCACCGCCCGCGCGCTCCGCTCGATCCCGAGCGCGGCCCGCGTCGCGCTGACGGGCACGCCCGTCGAGAACGACCTGACCGAGCTGTGGGCGATCCTCGACTGGACGACGCCGGGGCTGCTCGGCAGCCGCAACGCGTTCCGCCGGGCGTGGGCGGCGCCGATCGAGTCGGGGCTGGACCCGGCCAAGGCGCGGCAGTTCGCGGACCTGATCGGGCCGTTCCTGCTGCGCCGCCGCAAGTCCGATCCGGGCATCGCGCCGGAGCTGCCGCCGAAGACCGAGACCGATCACCCGCTGCGGCTGACCCGCGAGCAGGTGGTGCTCTACGAGTCGTTCGTCCGCGACACGATGGAGCGGATCGAGCGCGCCGGCCCCGGTGACGACGTCGCCCGTCGCGGCCTGGTGCTGATGCTGCTCACCGGGCTAAAGCAGATCTGCAACCACCCGGCGCACTTCCTCAAGCAGAGCGCGACGAAGCTCAGCGGCCGCTCCGAGAAGGTCGACCTGCTCGACGAGCTGGTCGGCACGGTGCTGGCCGAGGACGGCGCGGTGCTGGTGTTCACGCAGTACGTCGCGATGGCGCGGCTGCTCGAGGCGCACCTGGCGCGGGCCGGCGTACCGCACCAGCTCCTGCACGGCGGCACGCCGGTGCGCGAGCGGGAGGCGATGGTGAAGCGCTTCCAGGCCGGCGAGGCGCCGGTGTTCCTGCTGTCGCTGAAGGCGGGTGGCACCGGCCTCAACCTGACGCGCGCCGACCACGTCGTGCACGTGGACCGGTGGTGGAACCCCGCCGTCGAGGAGCAGGCGACCGACCGCGCCTACCGGATCGGGCAGACCAAGCCGGTGCAGGTGCACCGGATGATCACCCGCGGCACGATCGAGGAGAAGATCGCCGAGCTGCTGACCCGCAAGCGCGCGCTCGCCGACGCGGTGCTGGCCAACGGCGAGGCTGCGCTGACCGAGCTCAGCAACGACGAGCTCCGCGACTTCGTGGCGCTGCGGAACGACCCATGAGCTCGGTCCTCCACCCCCGGCTGGCGCCGCGGCGCTCGACCGCCCGGGCGTCGACGTGGTGGGGCAAGGCGTGGGTGCGTGCGATCGAGGAGGCGGCGTACGCCGAGTCCGACCTGGTCGCCTCGCGCACCCTCGCGCGCGGCGGGCACGTCGGGCAGATCTCGACCGAGCCGGGCCGGTTCGTCGCATCGGTCGAGGACCGGCGCGGGCTGTGGACGGTCGCCGGCGGCATCCCGGTGCTCGAGGACGCTGCCGTCTCCGCGCTCGTCGAGACGGTGGCCGCGGAGTCCGGGCGGGTCGCGGCGCTGCTCGCCGGCGAGCTGCCGTTCACCCTCGTCGAGCACGCCGAGGAGGCCGGGGTCGAGCTGCTGCCGTACGGCGGTGAGCTCTCGTCGACCTGCACCTGCGACCACTGGACCGACCCGTGCACGCACGCCCTCGCGGTGCTGCAGCAGCTGACCTGGCTGGTCGAGGCGGACCCGTTCGTGCTGCTCCAGCTGCGCGGGCTCCCGCGCGACGAGCTGCTGGGTCGGCTGCACGCGCGCACCGAGCCGGTCGAGGACGCGGACGTCGACCTCGACGCGGCGGTGGAGGCGGCGCTGTACGCCGCCCGCCTGCTCGGCGACGCCGAGCCGCTGGGCTGAGCGCGAGCGCGTCCGCTCAGGGCCGCAGCGCCCCCAGCGCCATCCGGCTGAGCACCTCGCGCATCTGCGGGTCGGGGAGCAGCCCGCTGTGCGGGGTGGAGTTGATCAGCCCGAACGCCGCGTGCGCCATCGCCCGCGCTGTCGGGAGGTCGAGGCTCTCGTCGGTCAGCAGCAGCTGGCCGGCCCACAGGTCGACGTACTCCCGCTGCAGGCTGCGCACCCGCTCGCGCGCCTCGGCGGGGAGCGACTCCCAGTCGCGGTCCTGCACCACGATCAGCGGGCGGTGCCGCAGCGCGAAGTCGACGTGCCACTCGACGAGCGCCGCGAGCGGGTCCGCCTCCTGCGCGCGCTCGGTGCCGACGCGGAGCAGCTCCTCGCTGATCGAGACCAGCATCTCGGCCAGCACCGCCTGCTTGGACGCGAAGTGCTTGTAGAGCGCAGGTCCGGAGATCCCGCACGCGGCGCCGATGTCGACCACCGAGACCCCGTGGAACCCGCGCGCGGCGAACAGGTCGGCCGCGGTCGCGAGGATCTGGTCGCGGCGGCTGGTCTGCTCGGTCTGGGTCACGACCTCAGGTTAGCGGTCACTAACCCTGCGGGGCGCCGCCGTCCTGCTGCTCGGCCAGCTGGCGTCGTACGTCGTCCATGTCGAGGTCCTTGACCGCGGTGATCACCTGCTCGAGCGCCGGCGCGGGGAGCGCGCCCGGCTGGGCGAAGACGAGGATGCCCTCGCGGAACGCCATCAGCGTCGGGATCGAGGTGATCTGCGCGGCCGCGGCGAGCGACTGCTCGGCCTCGGTGTCGACCTTGCCGAAGACCACGTCCTGGTGCTGCTCGGCCGCGGCCTCGAACACCGGCGCGAACTGACGACACGGACCGCACCACGCAGCCCAGAAGTCGACGAGCACGATGTCGTTCTCCACGACGGTCTGCTCGAAGGAGTCGGAGGTCAGGGCGATGGCGGTCATGTGGTCCCAACGACGGGTGGGTCCGGGATGTTCCGCGGGTCGGTTTCCCCGGTCGACCGGGGAATCTGTCACTTGACGGCCGTTGCAAACCCCAACAACCGTCGGATTACCCGGTCGACCGGGTATTCCGACGCAGCGGAGAACCAGCCGGTGGACCCGCAGGTTAATGATCGCTAACCTAGCCGGGTGAGCAACCTGAGGGAGCTGGTGGACGAGCTCCGCGACCGCCTGGCAGCAGCGAGGCAGGGCGGCAGCGAGGCGGCGCGGCAGAAGCACACGGACCGGGGCAAGCTGCTGGTGCGTGATCGGGTGGACCGGCTGCTCGACCCGGGCAGTCCGTTCCTGGAGCTGAGCCCGCTGGCGGCGTACGACATGTACGGCGGGGGAGTGCCCAGCGCCGGCGTCGTGGCCGGCATCGGGCGGGTCAGCGGCCGCGAGGTCGTGGTGGTCGCCAACGACGCGACCGTCAAGGGCGGCACGTACTACCCGATGACGGTCAAGAAGCACCTGCGCGCGCAGACGGTCGCGGCCGAGAACCGGCTGCCGTGCATCTACCTCGTCGACTCCGGCGGCGCGTTCCTGCCAATGCAGGACGAGGTGTTCCCCGACCGCGAGCACTTCGGCCGGATCTTCTTCAACCAGGCCAACCTGTCCGCGAAGGGCATTCCCCAGATCGCCAGCGTGATGGGCTCGTGCACCGCCGGCGGCGCCTACGTCCCGGCGATGGCCGACGAGACCGTGATCGTGCGCAACCAGGGCACGATCTTCCTCGGCGGCCCGCCGCTGGTGAAGGCCGCGACCGGCGAGGTCGTGACGGCCGAGGACCTCGGCGGCGGCGACGTCCACGCGCGTACGTCGGGCGTGGTCGACCACCTCGCCGAGGACGACGCGCACGCGCTGGCGATCGTCCGCAGCATCGTCGGCACCCTCGAGCGCCGGCCCGAGGGACCGTCGTACGAGATCGCGCCGGTCGAGGACCCGCACGACGACCCGAGCAGCATCTACGACGTCGTCCCGTCCGACACCCGCACGCCGTACGACGTCCGAGAGGTCATCAGAAGGGTCGTCGACGGCAGCCGGTTCCACGAGTTCAAGAAGCTGTACGGCGAGACGCTGGTGACCGGGTTCGCGCACATCTGGGGCCACCCGGTCGGCATCGTCGCCAACAACGGCATCCTCTTCAGCGAGTCCGCCCTCAAGGGCGCGCACTTCATCGAGCTCTGCAACCAGCGCGGCATTCCGCTGGTGTTCCTGCAGAACATCACCGGCTTCATGGTCGGCCGCGAGTACGAGAACCGCGGCATCGCCCGCGACGGCGCCAAGCTCGTCACCGCGGTCGCCTGCAGCGTCGTCCCGAAGTTCACCGTCGTCATCGGCGGGAGCTTCGGCGCCGGCAACTACGGGATGTGCGGGCGCGCCTACGACCCGCGCTTCCTCTGGATGTGGCCGAACGCGCGCATCTCCGTCATGGGCGGCGAGCAGGCCGCGAGCGTCCTCGCGACCGTCGCCGGCAAGCCGGACGACGAGGAGTTCAAGGCGCCGATCCGCGAGCAGTACGAGACCCAGGGCTCGCCGTACTACGCGACCGCCCGCCTCTGGGACGACGGCATCATCGACCCGGCCGACACCCGCCGCGTCCTCGGCATGGGCCTCGCGGCCGCCGCGAACGCCCCGATCCCGACGCCGTCGTACGGCGTCTTCCGGATGTGATCGGCATGCAGACACTCCTCATCGCCAACCGCGGCGAGATCGCCCTGCGCGTCATGCGCACCGCCAGGCGGATGGGCATCCGCACCGTCGCGATCTACACCGACCTCGACCGCACCGCGCCGCACGTGCGCGCCGCCGACGAGGCCCGGCACGTCGTGAGCTACCTCGACATCGACGCCGTCGTCGGCGCCGCGAAGGCCGCGAACGCCGACGCCGTGCACCCCGGCTACGGCTTCCTGTCCGAGCGCTCGGCGTTCGCCAAGGCGCTCGAGGACGCCGGCATCACGCTCGTCGGCCCGACCGCCGACGTCATGGACGCGATGGGCCGCAAGGACGCCGCCCGCGAGATCGCGGTCGCCGCGGGCGTGCCCGTCGTGCCGCGCGGCGAGGACGCCGGGTTCCCGGTGCTGGTGAAGGCCGCGGCCGGTGGCGGCGGCAAGGGCATGCGCGTCGTGCGCGAGGAGGCCGAGCTCGAGGAGGCCAAGGCGGCTGCGGCCCGCGAGGCGCTGAGCGCCTTCGGCGACGACACCCTCCTCATCGAGAAGTACGTCGAGCGCGGCCGGCACATCGAGGTGCAGGTCATGGCCGACACCCACGGCAACGTCGTGCACGTCTTCGAGCGCGACTGCTCCACCCAGCGCCGGCACCAGAAGGTGCTGGAGGAGGCGCCCGCGCCGACCATCACCGACGAGGTCCGCGCGCTGGTCACCAGCAGCGCGGTCGCGCTGTCGAGGCACGTCGGCTACCGCAACGCCGGGACCGTGGAGTTCCTGCTCGACGACGCCACCGGCGAGGCGTACTTCCTGGAGATGAACACCCGCCTCCAGGTCGAGCACCCGGTCACCGAGGCGATCACCGGCCTCGACCTGGTCGAGCTCCAGCTCCGCGTCGCCGACGGCGAGCCGCTGCCGATCGGCCAGGACGACGTCACCGTGACCGGCCACGCGATCGAGGCCCGGGTGTACGCCGAGGACTCGTTCGGCGGCTTCCTGCCCCAGGCCGGGCGTACGTCGATCGTGCGGTGGCCCGGTCTCGATACGCTCGCCGGCGCTCGCTACTCGACCACCGAGAACTCTGTGAGAGTCGATCACGCGCTGGAGCCCGAGCAGGTCGTGAGCACGTCGTACGACCCGATGCTCGGCAAGGTGATCGTGCACGGCGCCGACCGTGAGGCCGCCCGCCGCGCGCTCGTCGACGCGCTCGACAACACCTCGATCCTCGGCCTCACCACGAACACCGGCTTCCTGCGCGCGCTGGCCGCGAGCGACGAGTTCCGCGACGCCACCATCGACACCGCGTGGCTCGACCGGCACACCGTCGAGGCGCCTGACGACGAGCTCCCGCGGGTGTTCGTCGCGTGGGTGAGCGCGATGCTCGCGGCGTACGAGGGCAGCGGGCCGTTCCAGTCCGACGGCTGGCGCTCCGGCGCCGACCCGGCGCCGACCATCGTCGAGCTCGACCGCCCGGTCGTCGTGGACCGGCACTCCGGCCGCGTCGATGACCTCGCGGTCCGCCAGGTGCACGCCGCCCACCACACGCTGACGCTCGAGATCGACGGCGCGCTGCGCAGCGCCGTGGTCAACGTGCAGCCGCACGTCGCCGAGGTCGCCTACGAGGGCCAGCGCTTCGTGTTCGAGCGGCCCGACGTCTTCGGCGACCACGCGGTGGTCTCCGACGGCGCGATCACCGCGCCGATGCCCGGGACCGTCCTCGACGTACGTGTCGCCGACGGCGACCGGGTCGAGGCCGGCCAGGTGCTCGTCGTGCTCGAGGCGATGAAGATGGAGCTGGCGCTCAAGGCGCCGTTCGACGGCACGATCGCCGGCCTGTCGGCCACCACCGGCGGCCAGGTCGCGCTCGGCCACACGCTGCTGGAGGTGACCCCCGATGAGTGAGCTGCCCGCCGCCGTCACGATCTACGAGGTCGGTCCCCGCGACGGCCTGCAGAACGAGAAGACGCTGGTGCCGACCGGTGTGAAGGCCGAGTTCGTGCAGCGGCTCCGCCTGGCCGGACTGCCGATCGTCGAGGCGACCAGCTTCGTGCACCCGAAGTGGGTGCCCCAGCTCGCCGACGCCGCCGAGCTGATGGAGCTGCTCGGCGAGGCCGGGCGCGACTGCCCGGTGCTGGTGCCCAACGAGCGTGGCCTCGACCGCGCGCTCGAGCTCGGCGCCCAGCACATCGCGATCTTCGGCTCCGCCACCGAGACGTTCGCGCAGAAGAACCTCAACCGCAGCCTCGACGAGCAGTTCGCGATGTTCGAGCCGACCGTGCGCCGCGCCCGGGACGCCGGGCTCGACGTCCGCGCCTACGTCTCCATGTGCTTCGGCGACCCGTGGGAGGGCGCCGTACCCGTCGAGCAGGTGGTGAGCGTCGGCAAGCGGCTGTTCGACCTCGGCGCCAGCCAGCTCAGCCTCGGCGACACGATCGGGGTCGGTACGGCGGGCCAGGTGACCGACCTCGTCGACGCCTTCACCGCCGCCGGGATGGACACCGACCAGCTCGCGATGCACTTCCACGACACCTACGGGCAGGCCCTCGCGAACACCCTGTCGGCGCTGCAGTCCGGCATCACGACGTTCGACGCGAGCGCCGGCGGGCTGGGCGGCTGCCCCTACGCCAAGAGCGCCACCGGCAACCTCGCGACCGAGGACCTGGTGTGGATGCTCACCGGTCTCGGCATCGAGCACGGCGTCGACCTTCGCGAGGTCGTGGCGACCTCGGTCTGGATGGCGGGGCACCTCGGTCGCCCCAGTCCCTCGGCGGTTGTGCGAGCACTGGCAGAATCCGGAGCATGAGCCGGAGGGTCTACCTGCACATCGGTGCGCCGAAGACAGGGACGACGTACCTCCAGGACCGGCTCGCGCTGAACGCGAAGACGCTCGCCGAGCACGACGTCCACTTCCCGACCACGTCGCCGATGGTCAGCCCCGGGCTCGCGCACTTCCGCGGCGCGCTGGACCTGCTCGGCCAGGACTGGGGCGGCGCGCCCGGGCACGCCGACGGCAGCTGGGACGCGCTGGCGCGGCGCATCAAGAAGCGCTCCGGCTCCGTCGTGGTCAGCCACGAGATCCTCGCGCCGGCCGCGCCCGGCCAGGTGGCCCGCGCGATGCGCGACCTCGCCGGCGCCGAGATCCACGTCGTCTACACCGCCCGCGACCTCGGCCGGCAGCTCCCCGCGGCGTGGCAGGAGAGCATCAAGCAGGGCCGGCGGTGGAGCTACAAGCGCTTCCTCGACCGGTACGAGAAGGGCCGCACCTGGTTCTACCGCGCGTTCGACGTCCCGCGCGTGCTCGGCACCTGGGGCGCCGGGCTGCCGCCGGAGCACGTGCACGTCGTGACCGTCCCGCCGTCGTCGTCCCGCGACCAGCACGGCGACCAGCTCTGGCAGCGGATGTGCGAGGTCCTCGGCATCAACCCGGCCTGGGCGCCGCTCGACAGCGACCGCTCCAACCGCTCGCTGGGCATCGCCGAGACCCAGGTGATCCGCCAGCTCAACCGCCGGATGGACCGCACCGCGCGCCGCGAGTCGACGTACGACGGGCTGATCCGCGACATGCTCGCCCAGGGCGAGCTGGTCAAGCGCGAGTCGGCCGCCGTACGCCTGCCTCCCGAGCGCTACGACTGGGCCGAGGAGCAGGCCGAGCGCTGGATCGAGTGGATCGAGGGCAGTGGCGTCGACGTGGTCGGCGACGTCGCCGACCTGCGGCCGGTCCGCCCCGCCGAGGACGTGCCCTACAAGGACCCCGACAAGGTCCGCGCCAAGCGCCAGCTCGGCAGCGCGCTGGACGCGCTGGCCGCGATGACCCGCGAGGCCGCCCGGCGACCCGACCCCGAGCGCCAGCTCACGCACCGGGTCCGCGCGCAGGCCCAGCGCCTCCGGGAACGATGACGGAAGACGGCGTGCACCGCGCCTGGGGCTGGGTCGCGCACCTGCAGGCCGGCGGTACGACGCCGTGGCGCGACTGGACCGGCGCGGGCGACCCGCGTGGCCGGATCCTGCCCGGTGCGCAGCAGCTGGAGCTGCTGCGCCGGCTCAACGGGGCCGGGCCGACCTCGCCGGAGCTCGCCGCTCGGGTGCTGGAGGCCAGCGCTCCCGGCCGCGGCCGCCCCGACCTCGAGCTCGAGGGTGCGGTGCCGCCCCTCGAGTTCGGCCCGCGACCGGTCGACCCCGCCGACCTGCCCGACGACGAGCTGATCCGGGTCGCCACCATGCTGCTGGCCGAGGACGTGCACGCGGCCGGGCTGCCCGAGACGGAGCACCCGCCGAGGAAGCGGTGGCGGCGCCGGAAGTACCGCCTCGAGGGCGACGTGGTCCTCACCGGCCCGATCCGTGCGGACCTGGTCCGGCACGGCCGCCCGCCGGGCGGCCGGGGCGCGACAGTGCTCGTGCTCGGCACCGACCTCGGCACGATGTACACCCACGCGTGGACCGCGCGCAGCCTCTCCGCGGGCGCCCCGAGCTGGCGCGAGTGGCTGGACCCGCACGTGAAGCGCGGCACCGTGCCCGGCCGGATCGACCTGGTGAAGGTCGCGAAGGCCTGGAGCGACCGGGTCGGCAAGGAGCGGGTCCGGATCGTCCTCGACCCGGCCGAGGTCCCGCGGATCATCGGCGTACGCCGGCCCGCGCCCGCCGCCGAGCCGCTGTCCGCGGACGCCACCGACCTGGCACGCCGGGTCGGGCAGGCGCTCGGGCTGCTCGCCGTCCCCACCGAGCGGCGGGCGCTGCTGCGCGAGACCCTGCGCCCGCGCCTCGCCGCGCTGCCCGGGGCGCCGCTGGTGCTGCCCGCCGAGCACCTCGAGCGGGTGCACGAGCGGGCGACCCACCTGCGTGATGCGCTGCTGCGCGCTGGATACCCTGTCCACGGCGATCTGGACAGCCTGCTGCCCGCTGATCGCGCCGGCGTACCGGAACCCTCGGACGCCGGAGTCCTGGCGCACGCCCTGCGCCTGCTGCTGGAAAAGAAGAGATAGTGGCCACACGAGTCCTGCTGCACGTCGGCACCCCGAAGACGGGGACGTCGTACCTCCAGGACGTCCTGTTCCGGAACCGCCGCACGCTCGCGAGCGCCGGGATCCTCTACCCCGCGGACCGCTTCGACGCGCACTTCCTGGCCGCCCTCGACCTGATGCGGCTGCCCTGGGGCGGCCTCGAGGCCGAGGCCGTCGGCGCCTGGGACGCGCTGGCCGAGAAGGTCCGCAAGCACCATGGCACCGCGATCATCAGCCACGAGATCCTCGCGACCGCCTCCCGCGCCCAGGCCGGCCGGGCGCTCAAGTCGCTCGGGCACGGCGACGGCACCGAGGTGCACGTGGTGCTGTCGGTGCGCGACCTGGTCCGCCAGATCCCGGCCGAGTGGCAGGAGAACGTCAAGCACCGGCAGGCGCTGTCGTACGGCAACTTCCTCGACCAGATCCGCAAGCCGGAGCGCGACACCCGGATCGCCACCTGGTTCTGGGGCGTCCAGGAGCTGCCGGACATCCTCAACCGCTGGGGCCACGACCTGCCGCCCGAGCGCATCCACCTGGTGACGGTCCCGCCGCGCGGCGGCCCGAAGAACCTGCTCTGGAAGCGTTTCAGCGTCGCCTTCGGGCTCGACGGCCTCGACCTCGACCTCGAGGCGGAGCGCGCCAACCCGTCGCTCGGCGCCCCCGAGACCGCGCTGGTGCGCCGGATCAACCGCGCCGCCAACCGTGAGCTCAACCCGGGCGACTACCGCCCGCTGGTCCGCGAGCTGCTCGCCCACCAGACGCTGTCGGCGCGCACCGGCTCGCCGCGGCTGGCGCTGCCGCCGGACGTGCACCCGTGGGTCTCCGAGGTGACCTCGTCGTGGATCGCGGAGATCGAGCGACGCGGGTACGACGTGGTCGGCGACCTGCACGACCTGGTCGGCGCGCCGCCGGTCACGCAGTACGCCGACCCGGACAACCCGTCCGAGAAGCAGGTCTCCGCCGCTGCGCTGGACGCGATCAAGGCGCTGCTGCTGGAGAGCGCGCGGCTGCGGCACAACGAGGAGCGGCTCGAGCACGAGCTGCTCGAGACCCAGAAGGCGCTCGAGCGGGCGTACCTGCGGCCGACGTACCGCTGGCGCGAGAAGCTGGTGCGCCGGCTGCAGTCCGGGTCCTACGGCCGCGGCCTGCTCAAGGCCTACCGGCGGGTGCGGGGCCGGAGCTCGCGCGCGGCGTAGTCGCCGACCTGCCAGGTCCGGAAGCCGTCGGCACCCATCCCGAACGCGCCGCCGACGATCGGCACCTTCCGCGCGATCGTGATCGCCAGCCGCTTGCCCGCGACCCGGGTCATCAGCTCGGAGGCGACCTCGGCCGACAGCACGCGGTCCAGCTCGGGGTCGTGCACCGGGGCCGTCGCGATCGCCATCGGCGGCGCGGGGAGCTTGCGCTCCGCGATCAGCCGGTCGACCAGGTCCTCCCCGAGCATGCTGGCGAGCACCGCGTTGCGGACCCGGGGGTCGTCGAGGTCGTAGCCGCGCAGGTGCGCGATCCCGGCGACCATCCGCGCCTGCACGAGCGCGAGCCCGGCGAGGTTGGCGGGCATCGTGAACGCCGCGGCCAGGACGCCGCCGAGCCCGGTGAGCAGGCCCTGGGCGCCGGCGTACCGGATGTGGGTGTCGATCAGCTCGTGCACCGCGGTGTCCACGTCGCCGCGCGCGACCAGCAGCGTGTCGGCGGTCGGCCGTACGGCGGTGATCGCGCGGTCCAGCGTGTCGCGCACGAAGCTCGCGGTGAGCTCGGGCTGCCGCTCCACCGCCTTCCCGCTCATGCGTCGATCGTACGGACTGCCACTACCTTCGACCCGTGACCCCCGAGGAGCCGCCGCCGACCCGATGGTCGTTCGGCGACCCGTCGGCGTACGACGAGCTCGACGACCTCGTGGCGATCGGCGCCGACCTCCAGCCCGGCACCCTGCTCGAGGCGTACCGCCGCGGGCTGTTCCCGATGCCGTCCGGGCAGCGCGGCGACCCGATGTACTGGTTCTGCCCCGTGCGCCGCGGTGTGCTGCCGCTGGACCGGCTGCGGGTCTCGCGGTCGCTGCTCCGCTCCTGCCGCGACTTCGAGATCCGCGTCGACACGGCGTTCGACGAGGTCGTCGCCGGCTGCGCGGACCCGACCCGGCCGTCCGGCTGGATCGACCGCGACATCCGGGCGGCGTACGGCGAGCTGCACCGGCTCGGGTGGGCGCACTCGGTCGAGACGTGGCGCGACGGCGAGCTGGCCGGCGGGCTGTACGGCATCGCGATCGGCGGGCTGTTCGCGGGGGAGTCGATGTTCCACCGCGTGCGAGACGCGTCCAAGGTCGCCCTGGTCGCGCTGGTCCAGGGCCTGGCCGACGAGCACGCCGCGGACCGGCTGCTCGACGTCCAGTGGCTGACCCCGCACCTCGCCTCGCTCGGCGCGGTCGAGGTGTCGCGAGCGACGTACCGCCGCCGGCTGGAGCGGGCGCTGCCGCTGCCCGCCCCTGGCCTGTTCGCCGCCGGCCCGCCAGGATGAAGTCCATGAGGACAACAGCTCGGAAGGCAGCCGTCGCGCTGGCGGGCACCGCACTGGCGCTCGGCACGCTCGTGGGGTGTGGCGACGACGGCGGCGACGGTGCGTCCAGCGCTCCGGACAACGCCTCGGAGGAGGACTTCTGCGAGGCGTTCGGCTCGTTCTTCACCGACATCCTCGGACAGGCGATGGAGGGTGACCCCGGCGACGCCGTGGAGGCGATCAAGGACTGGGCCGAGGAGATGCAGGACGTCGGCCTGCCCGCGGACGCCCCCGACGAGGTGCGCGACGGCTTCGAGGTCTTCGTCGACGCCGCCCGGGACCTGCCCGACGACGCCTCGCTCGCGGACCTGCAGACCCTCGGCGACGACCTCAGCGAGGCCGACCAGGAGGCCGGCGACGCGTTCGGCGACTGGGCCGCCGAGACCTGCCCCGACGCCGTGCCCGGCCTGTCGGACCTGCCTACGGACCTGCCGACCGACCTGCCGACGGACCTGCCGAGCGATCTCGAGTCGATGATGAGCGACCTGCCGACCGAACTGCCGACCGACCTGGACCCGAGCGAGCTCGAGTCGATGCTCAGCGAGCTGACCGCCTCGATGGACGCCGGCTAGGGCTAGACGACCTGGGGAGGCCGGCCGGTGTCGCTCACCATCGGGCGCCCGGCCGCTTCCCAGTCGAGCATCCCGCCGGCGAGGTTCACCGCGTCGACGCCCTGCTGCTGCAGCCAGGCGGTGACCTGCGCGGAGCGGCCGCCGACCTTGCACACGACGAGGGTCTGACCCTCGGGGATCTCGGCGTACCGCACCGGGATCAGCGACATCGGGATGTGCACCGCCCCCTCGATGTGCGCGTGCTCCCACTCGACCGGCTCGCGCACGTCGAGGACGACGAGCCCGTCGGGCAGCGGGTCGGGGACCTGGTCGATGCTCACGGTGGGGATCATTTGAGGAGCTTGCTCATCCTTCGGTCGGCCAGCGGCTTGCCGCCGGTCTGGCAGGTGGGGCAGTACTGCAGGCTGGAGTCGGCGAAGGACACCTCGAGCACGGTGTCGCCGCAGACCGGGCACGTCTGGCCGGCCCGGCCGTGGACCGCGAGGTTCGACTTCTTCTCGCCCTTGAGCTCGCTGGCGTGCAGCCCGCGGGAGCGCTCGACCGCGGCGCCGAGCGTGTCGCGCACGGCGGCGTACAGCGTGGCGAGCTCGTCGTCGGTGAGGCTGTTCGACGGCTTGAACGGCGACATCCTCGCGGCGTGCAGGATCTCGTCGGAGTAGGCGTTGCCGATCCCCGCGATCGTCCCCTGGTGGCGCAGCACGCCCTTGAGCTGCTTGCGCCCCTCCTTCTCGAGGATCTCCTGCAGCCGCTCGATCGTGAAGTCGTCGGTGAGCGGGTCCGGCCCGAGGCTGGCGATGCCCCGGACGTCCTGCGGGTCGCGGACGACGTACGCCGCCAGGCTCTTGCGGGTCCCGGCCTCGGTGATGTCGAGCCCCGACTGGTCGTCGAGCACCACGCGGAGCGCGAGGGTGGACTTGGTGCTCGGCTTCGGCGGGATCGTCGGGACCTCGTCACGCCAGCGCACCCAGCCCGCGCGGGCGAGGTGGAGCACCAGGTGCAGCCCGGAGGCCTCGATGTCGAGGAACTTGCCGTGCCGGCTGACGTCGTCGACCAGCGTCCCCTCGAGCGCCGACAGCGGCGGGTCGAAGGTCTTCAGCGCGCTGAACGCCGCGATGTGGATCTTCGCGATGGCGTGCCCGTCGAGCCGGCCCTTGAGGTCGAGGGCCAGCGCTTCCACCTCGGGCAGCTCGGGCACGCCAGTGAGTCTAGGCAGAACCGGTGACAGAGGTTGAGGACGAGGCGCATGATGGAGGGGTGACCGTCGTCCGCCCGCTGCCGGAGACGGGGTCGATCTTCCTCGACGCCCGTGGTGGCGACCGCGCGCTGCGGGCCACCTGGCACCAGGAGTCCGGCCTGGTGGTCCTCTCGCTCTGGCGCGACAACGTCTGCGCGGGCTCCTTCCGCCTGGCGATCGACGAGGTCCCCGAGCTGATCGACATGCTCCGCGCCGGCCTGGTCCGCTCCTACGAGTCCGCCCGCGACCGGATCAGCGCCGTCGAGTCCGCCTGACCGCTCCTGGGCCGTTCCGCTTGTAACGCGGTGTTCTGGAGTCTTCTATCCCCGCAATAACGGGGTGACCAGAGCCCATAACCCCGCGTTACAAGCGGCGGCGAGTTGTCTAGGAACAACGCTAGACACCTGGATATCGTCCTGACATGGACCCGATCCGGAACCCGTACGCGCCGGGAGCGGGGCAGCGGCCGCCGCTGCTGGCCGGGCGCGACCGCGAGCTCCAGCAGTTCGAGATCACGCTGGAGCGGATCGCGGCGGGGCGCCCGGAGCGCAGCATGGTGCTGTTCGGGCTGCGCGGCGTGGGCAAGACGGTGCTGCTCAACACCCTCCGCGGCCAGGCGGTACGCCGCGCCTGGGGGACCGGCAAGATCGAGGCGCGGCCCGACCAGAGCATCCGGATCCCGATCGCCCAGGCGGTGCACGCCGCGATCCGCGAGGTCGGGCACCGCCACCGCGACCCGGACCGCCCGGACGAGGTCGCGGGCGTGCTGCGCAGCTTCGCGCTCCGCACCGAGCTGGACGCCCGCAAGGGCAGGCGGTGGACCCCGCCGCTCGACGTACCCGCCACCAAGGGCCGCGGGGACTCCGGCGACCTCGAGCTCGACCTCGTCGAGCTGTTCACCGACCTCGGGGGGCTCGCCCGGGACCTCGGCGTCGGCGTCGCGCTGTTCATCGACGAGATGCAGGACATCGCGCCGGTCGAGCTCGCCGCCTTGTGCGGCGCCTGCCACGAGATCAGCCAGCAGGGCGCGCCGCTGATCGTGGTCGGCGCCGGGCTGCCGCACCTGCCGGTGGCGCTGGCCGCGTCGAAGTCGTACGCCGAGCGGCTGTTCCGCTACGTCCCCGTCGACCGGCTCCCGCGCGAGATGGCGAACCCGGCGTGGACGCGCCCGGCCGCGACCGAGGGCGTGCAGTTCGAGCAGGACGCCCTGGACGTGCTGTACCGGCTGACCGACGGCTACCCCTACTTCGTCCAGGCGTACGGCAAGGCCACCTGGGACGCGGCCGTCACCAGCCCGATCACGGTCCGCGACGTGCTCACCGCGGCCCCCGAGGCCGGCGCCGAGCTCGCCGTCGGGTTCTTCGGCGCCCGCTTCGACCGGGCGACCCCGGCCGAGCGCGAGTACATGAGCGCGATGGCCGACCTGGGCGCCGAGCACGGCGACGCCGCGATCTCGACCGCCGAGGTCGCCAAGCACCTCGACCGCAAGCCGCAGTCGCTGTCGCCCGCGCGCGACGGGTTGATCAAGAAGGGCCTGGTGTACTCCGCCGAGCGCGGGAAGGTGTCGTTCACGGTCCCGCACTTCGGGATGTTCCTCCGCTCCCGCTGAGGCTGTCATCATCACGTCATGGACCCCGTCCAGATCGTCCAGGTCGCCCAGCACGCCGACGACCTCGACCGCGCGACCGCGTTCTACACCGAGCTCCTCGGCGCGGCCCCGGTCGCGACGTACGACCCGCCCGGCCTGGTGTTCTTCGACGTCGGCGGCGTCCGGCTGATGCTCAGCACCGGCAGCGAGCGCGCGACGATCTACCTCCGCGTCGACGACATCGACGCGGCTGTGGCGCGGCTGCGCGACCACGTCGAGTCCGAGCCGCACGTGATCTTCGGGCACGACGACGACGCCCTCGGCCCGGCCGGCACCGACGAGTGGCAGGCGTTCCTGCGCGACACGGAGGGCAACCTGGTCGGTCTCGTGGAGCACCGCGCCCGGTGAGGCCGCAGGTCGTCGCCCATCGTGGCGCCAGCCACGAGAACGCCGAGCACACGCTCGGGGCGTACGTCGCCGCGCTCGACGCGGGCGCCGAGGCGCTCGAGTGCGACGTCCGGATGACCGCCGACGGCCACCTCGTGTGCGTGCACGACCGTGACCTGCGGCGGACGGCCAGTACCAAGGCCGCCGTCTCCACGATGGAGCTCGCCGAGCTGGACGAGCTCGACTTCGCCGCCTGGAAGAACCCCTGGCGCGAGCTCGACGACGAGGCGCCGGCCCGCGACGAGCGGCTCGACCGGGTGCTGACGCTGCGCACGCTCCTGGAGGTGGTCGCCGACTACGACCGCCGGGTCGAGGTGGCGATCGAGACCAAGCACCCGACGCGGTACGGCGGCCTGGTCGAGCGCCGGCTCGTCGAGCAGCTGCGCCACCTCGGCTGGGACCGGCCGGACTCCCCGGCGCGGGTGATGAGCTTCTCGATCTCGGCGCTGCGGCGCGTGGAGAGGCTCGCGCCCGACGTCCCGCTCGTGCAGCTGGTCGAGAAGGCGCGGCACTGGCCGGCGCTCAGCAAGGTGATCGGCAAGGACTGGATCGTCGGCCCGGGGATCCGCGAGCTCGACGACCACCGGAAGCTGGGGCCGCGGATCACCAGGGCGGGGCACGACCTGCATGTGTGGACGGTGAACACCCCCGCTCACCTGGACCTGTGCCTCGAGCTCGGGGTGAAGGCCGTGATCACGGACCGTCCGGCGTACCTGCTGGACCTGCTGGATGAGCGGGAGGCCCGCTGACGCGGCCGGTGTCTCGACACGCAGGTCGCGACCTCGTTCCTCGGTCGCGCCGCTCGCTCGACCACCACCATCGGGTCCGCGACGCGATCCCGATAGCCTCTGGCCCATGGCCAAGAAGTCCCGCACCAAGTCCCAGCCGAAGCCGTCGACCGAGGGCGAGGTCGGCCCCCGTCAGCCCTGCCCCTGTGGGTCCGGCAAGCGGTACAAGGCCTGCCACGGCGCCGCGGGCGATGCGCCGACGCCGTTCGTGAGCCGACCGTTCGAGGGACTGCCGTCGGAGTGCGACGTCGTCGCGATGCGCGAGCTGGTGCCGGCCGCCACCGCCGAGCTCACCCTGAAGGACTCCGACCGCAAGGTCGTGCTCTGCTCGCTGCTGCCGATGGCGGTGCCCGCGATGGTCCGGGCGAGCGGCGAGATCTGGCTGGGGCTGCAGGTCCAGCACAACTTCGGTGACCCCGCGCGCGACCTCGGCGCGGTGCTGACCAAGGCGCTGGAGTCCGAGACCGGCCTCGTCGGTCTCACCGACCCGCCGGGCGAGGGCCCGCGGCTGCAGGACCTCGTGAAGGGCGACCGGCTGGCGGTGACCGTGCACGACGGCTTCGACTTCTGGGTCGCCGACGTCGAGGACGAGGACGAGCGCGCGGCGTTCGCCGCCTCCCTGGAGCACGCCAACGCCGCGGCCATGCCGACCGCCCGCCTCACCACCGTGGAGTCGGCGTACTGGACCAACGTCGGCTCGAAGGAGCACCTGCGCTGGGTGATGCCGGAGCCCGAGGACCAGCTGCTCGACGCGCTCGCGCGGCTGCACGCGGCCGGCAAGGACGTGCTGGTCGAGGGCTCGCGGTTCGTCGGGATGTTCCGCGCCCACGGCCTGCTCGCGCCGGTCTGGGACCTGCCGGTCGGCACCGGCCCGGAGGCGCTGGAGGAGCCCGCCGAGCGGTTCGCGGCCGACCTGAAGGCCGCGCTCGCCGACGACTCCGACCTCACCGGTGACGAGCGCTCCGCGCGCTCGGGACTCGCCAACCGCCAGGTCACGATCCGCTGAACACGCCGTACGGCGTGGTGGTTGTGCGCCGCGCCGTACGGAACGTAGATTCGTCACGCTCGGTCGTTGTCGTGTCCCCCGTCGACAACGGCCGAGCCTTTTCGTGCCACGGCTCAGCCGGACGGCGCCCAGCCGCCCTCGTCGCGGATGGCGCGCGCGATCCGCTGGCTGATCTCCCGCAGCTGCCGCGTCTGTGACGTCGTGAGCCGGTCGAGGACGAGCCGTCGCACCACCTCCACGTGGCCGGGGGTCGCCTGCCGGACCTTCTCCTGCCCGTCCTCGGTGATGATCGCCAGCGTGTAGCGACCGTCGGTGGGGTCGGGTGTGCGGCGCAGCCAGCCGCGGGACTCCAGTCGCGCGGCCGCGCGCGACAGTCGCGTGAGCGTGCTGTTCGCGTAGCCCGCCAGCACGCTCATCCGGAGCGTCCCTTCAGGGGCCGCGGCGAGCGCGTACAGGACGCCGTACTCGAAGTGCGTCAGCTGGGCGTCGCGCTGGAGCTGGGCGTCCAGGGCGGGCGGCAGCCACTCGAGCACCGTCGCCAGGGCGGCCCAGGTCTCGAGGTCCTCGCCGGTGAGCTCGGAAGGGGAGTCGGGCATGGCCACAGCGTACGTGACTTGCTTGAGCAAGTCATCCGACCTACCGTTGACTTGTCTGAGCAAGTCAACGAGAGGAAGAGAAGCATGGATCTGGGGCTGACGGGCAAGCGGGCCTTCGTGAGCGGATCGACGCAGGGGATCGGGTACGCCGTCGCGCGAGCGCTCGCCGAGGAGGGTGCGGCCGTCGTCCTCAACGGGCGGACCGCTGCGGGAGTGGACGCGGCCGTCGAGCGGCTCCGGGCGGTCGTGCCGGGCGCGGACGTGTCCGGGATCGCGGCCGACTTCGTGGACCCGTCCCAGGTGCGCGGGCTGCTGAGCTCGCTCGGCGACGTGGACGTCCTGGTGAACAACGTCGGCGTCTTCGACGTCGCCCCGTTCGACCAGATCGCGGACGACGAGTGGCAGCGGTACCTCGACGTGAACCTCATGAGCGGGGTCCGCCTGTCGCGCCACGCGTTGCCCGGCATGCTGGCCCGGGGCTGGGCCGGATCATCTTCATCAGCAGCGAGTCGGGCGTGAACGTCCCCGCCGACATGGCGCACTACGGGGTGACCAAGGCCGGCATGCTCGCCCTGGGCAACGGCCTGGCCAAGCTCACCCGCGGCACGAGCGTCACCGTGAACACCATCCTGGGCGGACCCACGTACTCCGACGGAGTCGCCGAGGCCGTCGGCGGCATCGCCCGGGCGCAGGGGATGCCCGCCGAGCAGCTGAAGAGCGCGATCGCGGCGGGCAACACGACGTCATTGCTGGAGCGCTTCCTCGAGCCGACCGAGATCGCCCACCTCGCGGCCTACCTGGCGAGCCCGCTGTCGTCGGCCACCAACGGCGCCGCTCTCCGCGCCGACGGGGGAGTGCTCACCGGCGTGCTGTGAGCCGATCAGCTCTCGGTGAGCGGCGCCCGCTCGACCGGACAGCTCATGCACCGCGGCCCGCCACGGCCCGAGCCGAGCTCGGAGCCGGCGATCCGCACGACCTCGATGCCGGCCTCCTCGAGCCGCGCGTTGGTCTCGACGTTGCGCTCGTACGCGACCGCCACCCGCGGCGCGATGGCCAGCGTGTTGTTGCCGTCGTCCCACTGCTCGCGCTCGGCGGTGACCGGGTCCAGGCCGGTGTCGATCTGGTGCAGCGTGTCGATCTCCATCGCCTTCGCCGCGGCGACCAGGAACGGCTCGGCACCGGCCACGGAGAGGGCCCCGTCGCCGTCGCTGTCCGGCGTGACGGCGTACGCCGTCAGCGTGTCCGCGACGGCCGGGTACATCACGATCTTGTCGACGTCGACCATCGTGCACACCGTGTCGAGGTGCATGGTCGCGCGCTCCTGCGCGATCGGTACGGCGAGCACGGTGTGCGCGAGGCCGTCGTGGAAGACCTGGCGGGCGAACCGCTCGACGCCGGCAGGGGTGGTGCGCTCGCCGACGCCGACCGCGATCACGCCCGGCGCCATCAGCAGGACGTCGCCACCCTCCACGTGCTCGTACTGCCAGCCGTGGATCGTGCGCGAGCCGCGGAAGCGGGGGTGCTCGGTGTAGATCAGCTCGGTCAGCTGGGTCTCGCGCGAGCGCGCGGGCATCGCCAGCGACGTGATCGCGACCCGGTCGCGCACCCATACCGACGAGTCGCGCGTGAACAGCAGGTTCGGCAGCGGGTCGATGAGGAAGTCGTCGCTGGCGAGCAGCGAGGTGACCAGGCCGAAGCCGCCGCGCACCTCGTCGTTGCGGATCCCCGCGGTGAGGTAGCCGGTCAGCTCCTCCGGCGCCGCCTCGCTGAGGTAGCGCGCGAGGTAGGCGCGCAGGGTGTCGCCGAGGTGCAGACCGGCCAGCGCGGTGGTGATCGCGTGGTTGCGGGCGTCGTCCTGGGCGAGCGTCTCGGTGAGCAGCTCGGTGAGGTACAGCACCTCGACGCCGCGGTCGCGCAGCGCCTGGGCGAACCCGTCGTGCTCCTCCTGCGCCCGCGCGACCCACGGGATCCCGTCGAACAGCAGCTTGTCGTTGTTGCGCGGCGTGAGCCGCTTCAGCTCGTTGCCGGGGCGGTGGAGGAGGACGGTCTCGAGACGGCCGACCTCGCTGTCGGCGCCGTGGATGCTCATGACCGGCACTCTAGATGGCCAGATTCCACGGGCTCGCACGCTCCGCGCCGCTCGCCGGCACGAGCCCCTGGAGCCACCCACCTAGAAGAGCAGGCCGTACGCCGTGACCCCGGCGAGCACCAGGCACACGGCGGCGCCGATGTAGTGCAGGACGTGCAGCTTCACGAACCGCTGCAGCTGCCGGCCCGCGACCACCGCGAGACCGCTGACGACGAGCAGGGCGCCGAGGGCGCCGATGAACACCGAGATCGGGTTCTCGTACTTCGCGACCAGGGAGATCGTCAGCAGCTGCGAGAGGTCGCCCCACTCCGCGGCGAACAGCACGAGGAAGCTGGCGATCACGGCCTGGAGGCCGTGCACGTTCTTGGTCTCGATCTCCTCGCCCTCGCTGGCCTGGTGGCTGCGGCCCTCGCGGATCAGGATCACCGCGCCGGCGAGGAACATCAGGGCCGCCGCGGCGTGCACGAGGGTCTCGGGCAGGAACGACACGGCATGGCCGAGCGCGACCGCGACCACGGTCTGCACCAGGAACGCCAGGCTGACGCCGACCCAGACGAGGATCGGGCGGTACTTCGTCGCCAGCACCAGCGTCGCGAGGAACGTCTTGTCGGGCAGCTCGACGACGAAGATGGCCAGGAACGTCAGGCCGATGACTGCGGGGTCCATCAAGGGAGGAACTTCCTAGCGAGGGCGGTGGCTTCGGCGAGCACGTCTGCGACCGGGCGCCCGAGCTCGACCGCGGCTCGAGCCACGTCGTCGTACTCCGGCTGCGCGTTCACGACGGCGCCGTCGTGGCGGGCGATCTTGACGGCCACTGCTCGGCCGTCGACCTGGACCTGAACCATCTCACGCTCGAGCGCGTGCTTCGTCAGCGGCTGCTCGCGCAGCCCGATCGTCGAGGTCTGCCGGAAGATCGCGGCGCGGACGTCGGCCGCGCGGTCGGCGTCGACGAGGGCGCTCAGCGTGTGCGCGGGGCGTCCCTTCTTCATGAGGATCGGGGTCAGCCACGCGTCGGACGCGCCTGCCTCGAGCAGCGCCGCGATCACGTTCGGCCACACCCTCGGGTCGAGGTCGTCGACGTTGCACTCGAGCAGGAGCGGGCCGTCGGGGGTCGAGCCCGCCGAGGCGCCGACGAACAGCCGCAGCACGTTCGCGTGCCCCTCCGGGTCGCGACCGCCGGCGCCGACGCCGATCGCCTCGACCGTCATGGCCGGCTGCGGCCCGTACGCCGTCGCCAGCGTGGTCAGCAGCGCGGCGCCGGTGGGGGTGCAGGCCTCCATCGCGACGGGGCCGGCGTACGACGGGACGCCGCGCAGCAGCTCGGCGACCGCGGGCGGCGGCACCGGCAGCGTGCCGTGCGCGGTCCGGACGGTGCCCGAGCCGACGGCGACGGGGGAGACCGTGACGCTGGTCCCGTGGCCGTGGCGAGCGCCGAGGTGGGCGAAGCCGGCGCAGACGCCGACCACGTCCGCGATCGCGTCCAGCGCGCCGACCTCGTGGAAGTGCACGTCCTCCGGCGTGGTGCCGTGGACCGCTGCCTCGGCGACGGCGAGCCGCTCGAAGACCGCGAGCGCGGTGCCCTCGAGCAGCGGCCGGAGGTCGCGCCAGGCGCGGTGGTGACGGGACTCGGTGCCCTCGACGTGCACCCGGGTCGCGGCCAGCCCGTTGCGGCGTACCTCCTCGACGCGGAGCGTCACCGGCTCGGGCGTGACCGCGTCGATCGCGTCCTGGAGGACGGTGAGGGGTACGCCTGCGCCCACGAGCGCACCGAGCAGCATGTCGCCGCTGGCGCCCGCGGACGCGTCGACCCAGATCGCGGTCATCGCACGGTCTGCCGGGCGACCCGGGCGGCGTGCACCCCGGCGCCGTAGCCGTTGTCGATGTTCACGACCGTCACGCCGGGCGCGCAGGAGTTGAGCATGGCGAGGAGCGCGGCGATCCCGCCGAGCGAGGCGCCGTACCCGACGCTCGTGGGCACCGCGACCATCGGGACGCCGGTGAGGCCGCCGACCACGGACGGCAGCGCGCCCTCCATCCCGGCGACCACGACCAGGCAGTCCGCGGCCTCGAGCCGCTCGCGGACCGAGAGCAGGCGGTGCAGCCCGGCCACGCCGACGTCGTCGATCCGGTCGACCCCCGCGCCGTGCACGGCCACGGTCAGCGCGGCCTCGGCGGCGACCGGGGCGTCGGAGGTGCCGGCGGCGACGACCGCGACCGTGCCGCGCGGCTCGGGCAGCGGCCCGAGCGTCACCGCCCGGGCGACCAGGTCGATGTCCGCGTCCGGCAGCGCCCGGCTGACGACGTCCAGCGCCTCGGGCGCCAGGCGGGTCGCGAGCACGGCCCGCTCGGGGTGCTTCTCGTGGAGCGCGCGGAGGATCCCGACCACCTGGTCGGGCGTCTTGCCGGCGCCGTACACGACCTCGGGGTCGCCGGTGCGCGCCGCGCGGTCGACATCGACGCGCGCGAAGCCGAGGTCCTTGGTGCGGGGGTCCTGCTGGTCCACGAGAGGAACCTACTCGGCCGCCCCGGCGAGGGCATTGCCACTGTCGGTGGTCGGGTGTTCCCTGGGTCCATGTCCAGGTTCGAGAGGTATGCACAGGGCACGCCGAGCTACGTCGAGCTCGCGACGCCCGACCAGGAGTCGGCGAAGGCGTTCTACGGTCCCCTCTTCGGGTGGGACCTCGAGGACGTCCCGATGGGGGAGATGGGCACGTACGTCGCGGTGAGCAAGGACGGCGCCGCGGTCGCCGGGATCACCGGGCAGCCGCCGGGGGTGACCGACCATCCTGCGTGGTGGGCCGTCTACCTGACCGTCGACGACGTGGACGCGGCCACCGCGAAGGTCGGGCCGGCCGGCGGGCGGGTCGACGCCGAGCCGTTCGACGTCTTCGACATGGGCCGGATGTCCGCGATCGCCGACCCGACCGGCGCCCGGGTGAACCTCTGGCAGCCCCGGTCCTCGATCGGCACCGAGATCGCGAACGAGCCCGGCACCCTGATCTGGAACGAGGTGATCACCCCCGACGTGCCGGCAGCGACGACGTTCTACGCCGACGTCCTCGGCGTCGCCTGGGAGGACCAGCCGATGGAGGGCGGAGCGGCGTACACCTGCCTGATGGTCGAGGACCGCCAGGTCGGCGGGGCGATGGCGCCGCCGGACGACGGCATCCCCCCGCACTGGAACGTCTACTTCAACGTCGAGGACGCCGACGCCACGATCGCGCGGGCGACCGAGCTGGGCGGCAGCGTGGTCGCGCCGGCCTTCGACGTGCCCGGCGTGGGCCGGATGGCGGTGCTCGCCGACCCGCAGGGCGGCATGTTCAACCTGATGCAGAACCCGTAGCCGGGCCGGGAGCTGGCCGTCTCAGCTGACCTCGGCGCGGAACGGGTCGGCGGGGTAGACGCCGAGGATCTTCACCTCGGTGGTGAAGAACGACAGCTCCTCGAGCGCGTTCTTCAGGCCGACGTCGTCGGGGTGCCCGTCGACCTCGGCGAGGAACTGGGTGGCGGTGAACTCCCCGCCGACCATGTAGCTCTCCAGCTTGGTCATGTTCACGCCGTTGGTCGCGAAGCCGCCGAGCGCCTTGTAGAGCGCCGCGGGCAGGTTGCGCACGTTGAAGATGAAGCTGGTGACGACGGGGCCGTTGCCGGCCGGCGCCTCGATCAGGTCGCGGGACAGCACCACGAACCTGGTGGTGTTGTGGTCCTCGTCCTCGACGTCCGCGGCCAGGATCTCCAGGCCGTAGATCTCCGCGGCCAGCGGCGGCGAGATCGCACCCTGGGTCGGGTCGTCGAACTCCACCACCTCGCGGGCGGCGCCGGCGGTGTCACCGGCGATCACCGGCTTGAAGCCGTGCTCGCGGATGAGCTTGCGGCACTGGCCGAGCGCGTGCACGTGGCTGTGCACGGTCGTGATCGTGTCCAGCGACGACCCCGGGAGCCCCATCAGGCAGAACCGGATGCGCAGGAAGTGCTCGGCGATGATGTGCAGCCCCGAGTCGGGCAGGAAGTGGTGGATGTCGGCCACCCGGCCGGCGATCGAGTTGTCGATCGGGATCATCGCCAGGTCGGCGTCCCCGGACTCCACGGCGGCGAAGACGTCCTCGAACGACGCGCACGGCACCGACTCCAGGTCGGGGTAGTGCTCCATGCACACCTGGTGGGAGTTGGCGCCAGGCTCACCCTGGTAGGCGATGCGTCGTGTCACGCCCGCCATGGTTCCACGTCCCGCGTCGGGCAGGATGGGGCGTGTGACTGGTGGACGCACCGCCGCGTGGGTCCGCGCGCACCCCGCCGACGTGGTCGACTTCTTCGTCTACGTCGTCGTGCTGAACCTCGCGGTGGAGTACCTGCCCGCGGTGATCAGCGAGGGGTTCACGCTGTCGCTGCTGACCGCGGCCCTGCTCAAGGGGGCCCTCGAGATCGTCATCCGGCTCAAGGGCGCGATCGTGGGGCGGCTGCGCAGCGCGCAGACGCGCACCGGCAAGGCCGTGGCCGCGGTCTCACTGTGGCTCGTCGCGGTCGGGAGCAAGCTGGTCGTGCTCTGGGTGGTCGACGTCGCGTTCGGGGGGCGGGTCAGCCTGGGCGGCTTCATCCCGGTGACCCTCCTGGTCCTGGCGCTGCTGTTCTCGAGGTCCACGGTCCGGCGCCTGCTGTTCACCTAGGCTCGGCGCGTGCCGACGTACGACGCCTGCCTGATCGACGTGTTCGAGACCGTGCTCAGCGTGGACAACGCCCGGCACGCGATCCGGTTCGCGGCGCGCGCCGGCGTCTCCCCGGGCGGCTTCGCGTCCGCGGCCGCCGAGTGGGGCGCGAAGCTCACCGACGGCCGGGCGACCCTCGCTGAGGCGATCACGGCCGTCGTCCGTGGCAGCGGTGGCGAGCCGGAGGAGGACGAGGTGGCGGCGCTCGTCGCCGCCGACCGGGAGCTCATCATCGAGCTCGCGGTGCTCCACCCCGACACGGTCCCGTTCCTCGAGGAGCTGCGCGCCGCGGGGGTCCGGACCGCCTTCGTCAGCAACTGCTCCGAGAACACCCGGCCCCTGCTCGACGCGCTCGGGCTCAGCGACCTGGTCGACGAGCTGGTGCTCTCGTGCGAGGTCGGCTCGGCCAAGCCCGAGCCGACGATCTACCAGGTCGCGCTCGACCGGCTGGGCGTCACCGCCGACCGGGCCGTCTTCGTCGACGACCAGCAGCGGTTCTGCGACGGCGCGACCGACCTCGGGATCACCGCGATCCGGATCGACCGGCGCGGGACCACCGGCGACGTGAACACGCTGGCCGGGCTCGCCGATCGCCTCTTCGCTCGCGCCTAGGCTCATCGGGTGGAGATCCTCGCGCTGGCCGTCGCCGTCGTCGCCCTGCTGGTCGCGCTCGTGGCGGTACGCCGGGCCGGGCGCCCCCGCGGCGGCACGGGCGTCGACGCGATGCCCGAGGACGTGCACGGGCTGCGCCAGGAGGTCGCGGCGCTGCGCGCGGAGGGCACCGACGCGCTGCGGCACGTCTCGGTGGTGCGGTACGACGCGTTCGGTGACATGGGTGGTCATCTCTCGTGGTCGATCGCGCTGGCCGACGACGGGGGCAACGGGTTCGTGCTCACCTCGATCCACGGCCGCAGCGAGGCGCGGACCTACGCCAAGAGCGTCGCCGGCTGGGCGTCGGACCAGCAGCTGTCCCCGGAGGAGCTGGAAGCGATCGAGCGCGCCCGCCCGTAGGGTCGGCGCATGAAGCTGTTCACGCCGGTCGCGGTGAGGCTCGGTGCCCAGCCCTGGCTGCCGAGGTACGCCAAGCTCATCGTCGGGATGGACCTGTTCCTGCAGAGGATCACCCGAGGCCGGCTCAGCGTCATGGACTTCGCCGGGCTGCCGGAGCTGCTGCTCCAGGTGCCGGGGCGGAAGTCCGGCATCCTGCGCACGACCCCGCTCCTGACCGTCCCGCACGGTGACGGCTGGCTGGTCGTCGGCTCGAACTGGGGCCGCCCCGAGCCGCCGGCCTGGGTCGGCAACCTGGTCGCCGCGCAGGACCCGATGGTCACCTTCAAGGGCCGCACCATCGCCGTCGACGCCAAGCTCCTGGCCGGCCCGGAGCGCGACGAGAAGTGGGCGGTCGCCACCGCGACCTGGCCGAACTACGACAAGTACGCCCAGCGCACCGACCGCGAGCTGCCGATCTTCTGGCTCACTCCGCGATGAGCGACGGCGGGGGCGGCGGGACCACCCCGTCGGCCCCGTAGGCCCCGTCGGCCCCGTCGGCACCGCGGTGGTCGCCCGCGCGGGCGTCGGCGAGCACCTCGGCCGGGACGTGCTGCTCGAGGAAGCGGCGCGCCAGTGCCGTCGACGGGTGGATGAGCACCGTCGCGACGACGATGATGCCGGCGATGAGCAGCCAGCCGGTGGCGCCCCAGTTCATCGCGAGGAACGTGAAGACCGCAGGCGCCCACACCTTGCCGAGCGTCGAGGTCAGCCCCGCCGCACCCTGGTAGGCGCCACGGCGCCGCGGGTCCATCAGCTCGGCCTCGAAGGCCCAGCTCGCCGCCGACAGGTAGAGCTCGGCGCCGGTCACGGTGACGTGTCCCAGCCAGACCAGCGCGATCGTCACCCAGCCGACGGTGTCGTGGGTGAACAGCGTGATCAGGCAGGAGATCACGAAGAACGTCGACGACACCCGGACCGCGCGGAGCGCGGTCGGTACGTCGTGCACGCCGCGGGAGGCGGCCATCGGCAGGAAGATGCACATCACGGTGTTCGTCCCGAACAGGAACGCGAGCAGCACGTGGGGTGCGTCGGTCTCCTGCACCAGCCACAGCGGGATCACGATGTTCAGCAGCACCTGGTTGGTCCAGAAGACCCCGGTGAAGAACGTCGTGAGCAGCCAGCCGACGTTCCGCATCGGTCCCGGTCCCGGGATGGTGACCTTCCGCTCCTCCGGGGTGAGCTCGTCGTGCGACGCGTTCGGCAGCCGCGTCACGAAGACCGCGTTGACGAGGAACACGGCCGACGTGAACCACGGCACGGCCTTCAGGATGCTGTCCGAGTCGAAGGCGAGCGCGATGCCGCCGCTCATCGCGCCGAGCGTGAAGCCGAGGTTGAGCGCCGAGTACATGTACGCGCGGGACCGCACGCGCTCGTCGGCCGGCAGCACGTCGATCGTGTACGCGTGGAACGCGACCTGACCGAGGACGCCGATGACCTCCATGCCGATCGCCATCAGCAGGTAGCCCTGGAAGTCGTCGATGAACGGCCAGAACACGAACATCCCGGCCTGCCCGGCGGCGCTCAGAGCCCACATCTTCTTCGGGCCGAACCGGTCCACGAGCTTGCCCATCGGCAGCGCGACGAGGAACGACGCGACCCCGGCGATCGTGAGTCCGAGACCGACCTGGGCGGCAGACAGGCCGACGATCTGCGTGAAGAACACCGCGGACCCGGTCATGAAGGTGCCGTCGCCGAGGGCGAACAGCAACGACTGGATCGAGAGCCGGCCGGCGAGCGGGGACGGGGGGCGTGCGTGGCGCAGGACAGCGAACATCAGGGCGAACTCTCCCCTGTCCAGGTGGCCGGTGTCGCCGGGTTTTCCTGCTCGGGCTCGGCACGCCGGTCGCGACCTCGCGAGCTTCGCGCGGCTCGCTCGACCGCCATCAGCGGATCCGCTTTCGCGTCTCCGCCCTACGGTTCCAGCGTGTAGCCCAGGCCCGGTGAGGTGACCAGGTGCCGCGGGTGGGCCGGGTCGTCCTCGAGCTTGCGGCGCAGCTGGGCGGCGTACACCCGCAGGTAGTTCGTCTCGTGCTCGTACGACGGTCCCCACACCTCGCGCAGGATCCGCTCGCGGGGCACCAGCCGCCCGACGTTGCGCGCGAGCAGCTCGAGGAACGACCACTCCGTGGGCGTGAGGCGTACGTCGGCGCCGCTGCGCGCGACGCGCTTGCGGGCGAGGTCGATGGTGAGCGCCCCGACCACGACCTCGGACTGCTCCGGCTCGCCGGCCTGGCCGCGGCGCACCGCCGCGCGCAGCCGGGCCATCAGCTCGTTCATCGCGAACGGCTTGGTCACGTAGTCGTCGGCGCCCAGGTCGAGCGCCTCGACCTTGTCCTCACCGTGCTGGCGCGCCGACAGCACCACGATCGGCACCGACGTCCAGCCGCGGAGCCCGGCCAGCACCTCGGTGCCGTCCATGTCCGGCAGGCCGAGGTCGAGGACCACGACGTCCGGGTGCTCGGTGGCCGCGGCGTCCAGGGCGGACCGGCCGTCGGCCGCGGTCACGACCTCCCAGCCGTGCGCGCGCAGGTTGATCGCGAGCGCTCGCGCCAGCGCGGGCTCGTCGTCGACCACCAGGACCTTGCTCATCCGCGCCTCATGCTCGCCCGCGGCACCGCCAGGATCATCGTCAGCCCTCCACCCGGTGTGTCCTCGGCACTGAGCCTGCCACCGACCGCCTCGGTGAGCCCGCGCGCCACCGCCAGCCCGAGACCGAGCCCGCCGGCGGAGGTGTCGCCGAGCCGTTGGAACGGCTCGAACATCCGCTCCCGCTGCGCAGGCGGCACCCCGGGACCGCGGTCGACCACCAGGATCTCGATGGTGTCCGGCAGCACGTGGGCGAGCACGCGGACCGGCTCGCCCGCGGAGACCCGGACCGCGTTGCCGACCAGGTTCGCGACCACGCGCTCCAGGAGGCCGGCGTCGGTGCGCACCAGCGGGAGCGACTCCTCGACGTCGAGGACGACCGCGTCGGCCGGGTGCCCGGCGACCGCGAGCGGGAGCACCTCCTCGAGGCTGCGCGCGCGCAGGGTCGGGTGCAGCAGCCCGGACTCGATCCGGGACAGGTCGAGCAGGTTGTCGATGAGCCGCTCGAGCTGCTCGGTGGACGTCTCGACCGCGGCGACGAGCTCCTGCTGGTCGGCGGGGTCGAGCGAGCCGGACACCAGCCCGTCGACGGACGCGCGCATCGTGGCCAGCGGCGTTCGCAGGTCGTGCGAGACCGCGCGCAGGATCGCGGTGCTGGTCGCCTCGGCCCCTTCCAGGGCGGCGGCGCGCTCGTCGCGCTCGCGCAGCCGGCGGTACTCGAGCACCAGTCCCATCTGGACCGCGAACCCCTCGAGCACCCGCCGGTCCGACGCGCGCAGCGGCCCGCCGCAGAGCACGATCACGTGGTCGTCGTCGACGGTGACCCGGGTGTCGGCCTCCTCGGGCTCGCCAGCGGGCGAGTCCCCGCTCGAGGCGACCACGGTCCAGCCGGCCGCGCCGCGCGCGAGCAACGAGGCGGAGCGTTGTCCGAACGTCTCCTGCAGCCGGGCGACCACCGCCTCCGCGGTGTCCTGGCCGGTCAGCACCGAGCGCGAGAGGGAGCCCATCGTGGCCGCCTCCGTCCGGGCGCGGACGGCGTCCGAGGCACGCCGCGAGGCGCGGTCGACCACGCTCGCGACCCCGATCGCGACGGCGACGAAGACCACCAGCGCCACGACGTTCAGCGGCTCGGAGACCGTGAGCCGGTTGACCGGTGGGGTGAAGAACCAGTTCATCAGCACGAAGCCGCCGAGCGCCGCGACCAGCGCCGGCAGCATCCCGCCGACCAGCGCGACCAGGACGGTGACCGCCAGGAACAGGAGCACGTCGAGCGGCAGCTGGTCGGGGTCGTCGGACAGCTGGAGCACGAACGTCAGCAGCACCGGCAGCAGGACCGACAGCACCAGTCCGACGACCTGGCGGCGCCGGCTCAGCGGTGAGGCGTACCAGCGCGGCCGGCCGACCTCGGCGCCCTGCTCGTGCGTGACGAGGTGGACGTCGATGGTGCCGGCGAGCGACGCGATCCGCTCGCCCGTCGTACCGGTGAAGAGGCGGCGCACCCGCCCGTGCCGCGAGATCCCGACGACGATCATCGTGGCGTTCGCGCCGGTCGCGAAGTCCACGACCGCCTGCGACACGTCCTCGCCGGCGACGGCGTGGAACGTGCCGCCGAGCGAGGAGACCAGCTGCTGCGCCCGCGCGATCCGGGCCTCGTCGGGGTTCGCGATGCCGTCGCTGGAGATCACGTGCACGGCCAGCAGCTCCGACCCGGCCGCGCGCTGGGCCAGCCGGGCGCCGCGGCGCAGCAGCGTCTCGCTCTCGGCTCCACCGGTGACCGCGACGACGATCCGCTCCTTGGCCGGCCAGGTCTGCTCGATCCGGTGCGCGCGCCGGTAGTCGCCGAGCGCGTCGTCGACCCGGTCGGCGAGCCAGAGCAAGGCCAGCTCGCGCAGCGCGGTCAGGTTGCCGACCCGGAAGTACGACGTGAGCGAGGCGTCGATCTGGTCGGCCCGGTAGACGTTGCCGTGGGCCATCCGGCGGCGCAGCGCGTCCGGCGCCATGTCGACGAGCTGGATCTGGTCGGCGGTGCGGACCACGTCGTCCGGCACGGTCTCCCGCTGCCGGACGCCCGTGATCCGCTCGACCTCGTCGTTGAGCGACTCCAGGTGCTGGATGTTGACCGTGGTGATCACGTCGATGCCCGCGCGCCGGATCAGCTCGACGTCCTCGGCCCGCTTCTCGCGGACGCTGCCCGGCACGTTGGTGTGGGCGAGCTCGTCGACACAGACCACCGCCGGCTTCCGGGCGATGATCGCGTCGACGTCCATCTCGGTGAAGGTGGTGCCGCGGTAGGAGACCTCCGCACGCGGCACCACCTCGAGCCCGGCGACCATCTCGGCCGTGTGCTCGCGCCCGTGCGTCTCGACGTACCCGACGACGACGTCGGTGCCGCGCTCGCGCCGGCGGCGCGCCTCGCCGAGCATCGCGTAGGTCTTGCCGACGCCGGGCGCGGCGCCGAGGTAGACCGTCAGCCGTCCCCGACGCTCCTCCATGCTCACGATCCTGCCAGCCCCCGGATCGCGATGTTCAGCAGCAGCACGTTGACCCGGGGCTCGCCGAGGACCCCCCAGGTCCGCCCAGAGGTGTTCTCGGCGACCAGGTCGCGCACCTCGTCCTCGCTGAGGCCGTTGGCGGCCGCGACGCGCGGCACCTGCAGGGCGGCGTACGCCGGCGAGATGTCCGGGTCGATGCCCGAGGCCGAGGCCGTCAGCGCGTCCGGCGGTACGGCGGCCGGGTCGACGTCCTCGCGCTCCGCGATGGCCGCTCGGCGCTCCTCGATCGCGGCCACCAGGTCGGGGTTGTTCGGACCGAGGTTGGAGCCGTAGGTGCTGAGCAGGTCGTAGCCGTCGCCGGCTGCGGACGGCCGGTTGTGGAACAGCGCCGGGTCGTCGCCGGCCTGCCCGACGATCGCCGAGCCGACGGCCTCGCCCGTGTCGGTCGTGCGGGCGCCGGTCGCCGTGACCAGCGAGCCGTCGGCTTGCCACGGGAAGGCCACCTGGGCGACCCCGGTCACCAGCAGCGGGTAGCCGACCCCGAGCAGGAGCGTCATCGCGACGAGCACCCGCAGCCCGGCGAGGCTGTGGCGGAACAGTGCGTAGATGTCCAACATGTCAGATCCCCGGAATCAGTGAGATGACGACGTCGAGCAGCTTGATGCCCAGGAAGGGGGCCACCAGGCCGCCGATGCCGTAGATGAGGAGGTTGCGGCGCAGCAGCGCGGTCGCCGAGGACGGCCGGTACCGCACGCCGCGCAGCGACAGCGGGATCAGCGCGACGATGACCAGCGCGTTGAAGACGACCGCGGAGACGATCGCCGACTCGGGGCTCGATAGCTGCATGACGTTGAGGACGTCCAGCTGCGGGAAGGCCACGACGAACATCGCCGGCAGGATCGCGAAGTACTTCGCGACGTCGTTCGCGACCGAGAACGTCGTCAGCGCCCCGCGGGTGATCAGCAGCTGCTTGCCGATCTCGACGACGTCGATGAGCTTGGTCGGGTCGGAGTCGAGGTCGACCATGTTGCCGGCCTCCTTGGCCGCGGTCGTCCCCGTGTTCATCGCGACGCCGACGTCGGCCTGGGCCAGCGCGGGTGCGTCGTTCGTGCCGTCCCCGCACATGGCGACCATCCGGCCGCCCTCCTGCTCCCGGCGGATCAGCGCCATCTTGTCCTCGGGCGTGGCCTCGGCGAGGAAGTCGTCGACGCCGGCCTCCTGCGCGATGGCGGCCGCGGTGACGGCGTTGTCACCGGTGATCATCACCGTGCGGATGCCCATCGCCCGCAGCTCGTCGAACCGCTCCCGGATGCCGTCCTTGACGACGTCCTTGAGGTGGATGACGCCGAGCAGACGACCCGTCTCCCCCGATCTCTGGGCCACGACTAGCGGCGTGCCACCGGTGGAGCTCACCCCCTGGACCAGCTCGTCCAGCTCCGGCGTCGTACCTCCGGCCCACGCGGTGACCGCCGAGCCCGCGCCCTTGCGGATCTCGCGCCCGCCCGGCAGGTCGATGCCGCTCATCCGCGTGGTCGCGGTGAACTCCACCAGGCTCGCGCCGGCCGGGACCGGCCGGCGGTCGCCGACCAGTGCCACGATCGAGCGGCCCTCGGGGGTCTCGTCGGCGAGCGAGGACAGCAGGGACGCCTCGGCCAGCTCCTCAGGTGAGACACCGGCCAGCGGCAGCAGCGCGGAGGCCTGCCGGTTGCCATGCGTGATGGTGCCGGTCTTGTCCAGGAGGAGTACGTCGACGTCGCCCGCTGCCTCGACCGCGCGGCCGGACATCGCCAGCACGTTGCGGCGGACCAGCCGGTCCATGCCCGCGATGCCGATCGCGGAGAGCAGGGCGCCGATCGTGGTCGGGATCAGGCACACGAGCAGCGCGGTGAGCACGATCAGCGACTGGTGGGCGTCGCTGTAGTCGGCGACGAAGTAGAGCGAGCCGACGACCACGAGGAAGATCACCGTGAGCGTGGAGAGCAGCACGTTGAGGGCGATCTCGTTGGGCGTCTTCTGCCGCTCGGAGCCCTCGACCAGCGCGATCATCCGGTCCACGAACGACTGTCCGGGGTCGGAGGTGATGCGGACGACGATCCGGTCCGACAGCACGACCGTGCCGCCCGTGACCGCCGAGCGGTCGCCACCCGACTCGCGGATGACCGGCGCGGACTCGCCGGTCACCGCGGACTCGTCGACCGAGGCGACCCCTTCGATCACGTCACCGTCGCCGGGGATCCGTTGGCCGGCCTCGACGAGCACGACGTCGCCGGCGCGCAGAGCCGTGCTGGCGACCTCGTCGTACCCGCCGTCCGGGCGCCGTCGCTGGGCGGTCGTCTCCTGCTGGAGGGCGCGCAGGCTGGCCGCCTGGGCCTTGCCGCGGCCCTCCGCGACGGACTCCGCGAGGGTGCCGAAGAGCACGGTGAGCCAGAGCCAGACCGTCACGGTCCAGGCCATCGTGCTCGGGTCGAGCACCGCCATCACGGTGGTGGCGGCGGCGCCGATCTCGACGACGAGCATCACGGGGGTGCGCCACAGCTCCCGCGGGTCGAGCTTCCGGACGGCGCCGGGCAGCGCCTCGGACAGGTTGATGTTCACGACAGGGACTCCGCGATCGGGCCGAGGGCGAGCACCGGGACGTAGGTCAGGCCGACCACGACCAGGGCGACGCCCGAGAGGAGAGCCACGAACAGTGGCTTGTGGGTGGGCAGGGTGCCGGCGCTCGGCGGCAGGTGCTGCTGGCTCGCGAACCGCCCGGCCAGGGCCAGGACGAAGACGATCGGCAGGAACCGGCCGAGCAGCATCAGCAGCCCGAGCAGGGTGTCCCAGAACGGGGTGCCGGAGGTGAGTCCGCCGAAGGCCGAGCCGTTGTTGTTCGCGGCCGACGTGACGGCGTACAGCGCCTCGGAGAGGCCGTGCGGCCCGCTCTCCTGAAGCCCGGCGAGGCCGTCCTGCGCGGTGATCGCGACCGCGATCCCCGTCAGCACGAGCACCGGGGTGGCCAGGACGTAGAGCGCGACGAGCACGATCTCGCGCTGGCCGATCTTCTTGCCGAGGTACTCCGGCGTGCGGCCGACCATGAGCCCGCACAGGAAGACCGTCACGATCGCGAGCATCAACATGCCGTAGAGGCCCGATCCGACGCCGCCGGGAGCGATCTCGCCGAGCATCATGCCGAACATCGCGACGCCGCCGCCGGGGGCGGTGAGGGAGTCGTGCATCGAGTTCACGGCGCCGGTGGAGGTGCCGGTCGTGGCCGCCGCGAACAGCGCCGAGGCGGCGGTGCCGAAGCGGACCTCCTTGCCCTCCATCGCGCCGCCCGCGGCCGCCGGGGCGAGGCCGATGCCGGCCATCTCCGCCCAGGTCAGCAGGGAGATCGCGACGCCGAGCAGCAGCGCCATCACCGACACGACGGCGATGCCCTGGCGGCGGTCCTTCACGATCAGGCCGAACGCCCAGGCCATCGCGAACGGGATCACCAGCATCAGGAAGATCTGGACGATGTCCGTGAACGGCGTGGGGTTCTCGAACGGGTGGGCGGAGTTCACGTTGTAGAAGCCGCCGCCGTTGGTGCCGAGCTGCTTGATCGCCTCCTGGCTGGCGACCGGGCCGCCGGTGATCACCTGCGTGCCGACGGTGCGGTTGCCGACGAGGTTCTGGATCGCGCCGCAAGCCACCAGCACCAGGGCGGAGCCGGCCGCGATCGGCAGCAGCACGCGGACGGTGCCGCGGACCAGGTCGGACCAGAAGTTGCCGACCCGGCCGTCCTGCATCGACCGCGCGAGGCCGCGGGCGAACGCCGCGGCGACGGCCATGCCGACCGCCGCGGACACGAAGTTCTGCACGGTCAGGCCGGACATCTGGAACAGGTGGCCGACGGTGGACTCACCGGAGTACCACTGCCAGTTGGTGTTGGTGACGAAGCTGACCGCGGTGTTCCAGGCACCGTCGGCGGGGAGGGCGGCGTACCCGAGGCTCAGCGGCAGGTGCTCCTGCAGCCGGCCGAGCGCGTAGAGCCCGAGCAGGCCGACCAGCGAGAAGCCGAGCACGGACGTCGCGTAGGTCTTCCAGTGCTGGTCGGCGTCGGGGTCGACGCGCAGCAGCCGGTACGACGCGCGCTCGACGGCGAGGTGCCGCTGCGACGTGTAGGTGTGGGCCAGGTAGCGGCCGAGGAACGGGACCGCGACGGCGAGCGCGATGACGAGCACCGCGATCTGGCCGAGGGCGGGGGCGAGGCTGCTCACGTGAGCCTCCGATCCAGGGCGCCCGCCAGGAGGGCGAGCAACCCGAAGACCGCGAGGGTCAGCAGCACGTAGATGAGGTCGGACACGCCCCAGTCCTACGTCCGCAGGAGGCGCCTCCCCAGCCGTCTTGACGGTTCCTTGACGGCCTCCCGGCCGCCGTTGACGCAACCCTGACGGTGGGTGGTCTCGAGGCCCGCTTCGCTCACACCTCGACCACCGCCAGGGGGCGTCGGTGGTCGATCCTGTCGAGACCCCGGTGCTCGACTGTCTGCGTCGGCCGACGGGGACTCGCTGCTCGACCAGCGGGGGCGTCGGTGGTCGAGCCTGTCGAGACCCCGGTACCCGTCCGTCTGCGTCGGCCTACGGGGTCTCGCTGGTCGCTGGCGCTCGCTGCTCGACCAGCGGGGGCGGTCGGTGGTCGAGCTTGTCGAGACCCCGGTGCTCGTCCGTGTGCGTCGGCCGACGGGGTCTCGACGACGCTCGCTGGCGCTCGCTGCTCGACCAGCGGGGGTCCGTCGGTGGTCGAGCCTGTCGAGACCCCGCACCCGACTGTCTTGCGTCGGCCGACGGGGTCTCGACGACGCTCGCTGGCGCTCGCTGCTCGACCAGCGGGGGCGGTCGGTGGTCGAGCTTGTCGAGACCCCCGTGCTCGTCCGTCTGCGTCGGCCTACGGGGTCTCGACGACGCTCGCTGGCGCTCGCTGCTCGACCAGCGTGGGCGGTCGCTGCTCGACCAGCGGGGCGGTCGGTGGTCGAGCCTGTCGAGACCCCCGCACTCGACTGTCTGCGTCGGCCCACGGCGCTCGCTGGCGCTCGCTGCTCGACCAGCGGAGGGGCTAGCGCGGGACGCGCACCAGCAGCCGGCCGTGGACGCAGGTCATCCGCAGCTCCTTGCCGGGGCCGATCGAGTCGCCGTCGAGCTGGCGCGGGGTGTCGACCGCGGCGCGGATGACGATCGTGTGGCCGGTCATCCGGTTGATCAGCTCGTCGGTGCGCGACCGCTTGGCCAGCACCCGGTAGGCGAGCGGGATCCAGGACAGGAACTTCCGCGGGTGCAGCAACACGACGTCGAGCACGCCGTCGTCGATCGCGGCGTCGGGCAGCAGCGGCATGCCGGCCTGGAGGAAGCCGACGTTGCCGACCACGACGGTGCGGGCGCGGTGCTTGGTGAACTCGCCGTCATCGACGGAGATCTCCAGCCGGACCGCCGGGAACATGAGCGACTTCATCCCGGACAGGACGTAGGCGAGCCAGCCGACCTTCTTCTTGATGTCCTCGTTGACGCCCTCCATGATCGCGGCGTCGAAGCCCATCCCGGCCATCACCATGAAGTGGGTGTCGTCGAAGCCGTCGCCCGAGACCTCGACCAGGTCGATCGCCCGGTCCTGGCCGGTGAGGGCGACGTCGATCGCGGCGCGGATGTACAGCGGGATGTCCAGGTTGCGCGCGAGCAGGTTGCCGGTGCCGGCCGGGATGATCCCGACCGGGATGCCGGTGCCCGCGAGCTCGGCGCAGACCTCGCGGACGGTGCCGTCCCCGCCACAGACCAGCACCAGGTCGGCGCCGGCCACCGAGGCGGCCTCCGCCATGCCCGTGCCGGGGTCCTCGATGGTCGTGTAGTGCCAGGTCGGCGTCGACCAGCCGGCCTCGGTCGCCATCGAGGTCACGATCGACTCGAACTGGCCGACGTCCTCGACCTTGATCGGGTTCAGCACGACGGCGAGCCTGCGCTCGGAGCCGTACACCTGGGGCAGCGGCTCGACGCTCGCGGCGTGGCTGCGCGGCAGCGGGTTGTAGAGCGCGATGCCGAGCAGCACCATGCCCGCGCCGAGGGCGACCCCGCCGACCACGTCGGACGGGTAGTGCCGACCCAGCAGCACGCGGTCCAGGCAGACGAGCACGACGACCAGCGCGACGCCGGCGTACGCCGCCCGGCGCAGGTTGGCCCGCCGGACCAGCATCGACACCAGGATGATCACGATCCCGCCGAACGCGGCGATGCCCGAGGCGTGGCCGGACGGGTACGCGCCGTTGTGCAGCAGCGCCTCGGTGCTCTGCCACGGCGGGCGGTCGCGGTCGGTCAGCGCCTTGAGCAGCGTCGTCGTCAGCGAGGTCACGAGCATCACGCCGGCGGTGAAGTACGCCGCCCGGCGGTGCTTGCGGAACAGCAGGCCGGCGAGCACGACCGTGTAGATCGTCATCGCGACCGTGCCGAAGGCGATCTCGATCACCAGGAGCACGTCGTGCAGCCAGTCGGTGTCGGTCGCCCACGCCCGCGCGGACTGGCCGCGGTTGTCGAGGTCGACCAGCCAGGCCCACTCGGCCGCGACGCCGACGGCGAGCAGCCCGCAGAGCGCGAAACAGACGCCGGCCCAGGTCAGGACGAGGGCGCGAGGGCGGTCGAGCATGGTGGGAAGTATGCCCGGCGGCTCCGGCCATGCCCGAACTGGCGAGCGTGGTCGCCGTGGCCCCGGATAGCCTCTGTCCCATGATCGACCCACGCATCCTCCGAGACGACCCCGACCGCGTGCGCGCCGCCCAGGCCAAGCGCGGACTGTCCGACGAGGTCGTGGATCGTGCACTGTCCGCCGACGCGGCCCGCCGAACCGCGATCAGCGCGTTCGAGACCAAGCGCGCGGAGCAGAAGTCGCTCGGCAAGCAGGTCGCGCAGGCGCAGGGCGACGAGAAGCAGGAGCTGCTGACCCGCACCA
This sequence comes from Nocardioides sp. SR21, assembly GCF_022761125.1. Lineage (GTDB taxonomy): Bacteria > Actinomycetota > Actinomycetes > Propionibacteriales > Nocardioidaceae > Nocardioides. Next base: position 220,842 of record NZ_JAKWJR010000005.1, read on the forward strand.
AGGCGCTCGCCGCCGAGGTCAAGGAGCTCGAGGCCGCGCAGGGCGAGGCCGAGGCCGCGTGGAACGACGCGCTGATGAGCATCCCGAACCTCGCGGCCGACGAGGCCCCGGCCGGTGGCGAGGACGACTTCGTCGTGCTGGAGACGATCGGCACGCCGCGCGACTTCGCCGCCGAGGGCTTCGAGCCCCGCGACCACGTCGAGCTCGGCCGGATCCTCGGCGCGATCGACCTCGACCGCGGCGCGAAGGTGTCGGGCTCGCGATTCTACTTCCTCACCGGCGTCGGCGCCGAGCTCGAGTTCGCGCTGGTCAACCTCGCCAACGAGACCGCCCGCGAGCACGGGTTCACCCAGGTCATCGCGCCGTCGATGGTGAAGCCGCGCGCGATGGAGGGCACCGGCTTCCTCGGCCAGGCCGCCGACGACGTCTACCGCATCGAGGGCCAGGACATGTACCTCGTCGGGACCTCGGAGGTCCCGATGGCGGCGTACCACTCCGACGAGATCCTCGACGGCGCCTCGCTGCCGCTGCGCTACGCCGCGTTCAGCCCGTGCTTCCGCAAGGAGGCCGGCTCGCACGGCAAGGACACCAAGGGCATCATCCGGGTGCACTGGTTCGACAAGGTCGAGATGTTCGTCTACACGACGACCGAGGAGTCGTACGCCGAGCACCAGCGGCTGCTGGAGATCGAGAAGTCGTTCCTCGACAAGCTCGAGCTGGCCTACCAGGTCATCGACACCGCGGCCGGCGACCTCGGCCTGTCCGCGCAGCGGAAGTTCGACTGCGAGGCGTGGATCCCGACGCAGGGCAAGTACCGCGAGCTCACCTCGACCTCGAACTGCACGGAGTTCCAGACCCGCCGGCTCGACACCCGCGGTCGATTCGGCCAGGACATCAAGCCGGTCGCGACCCTGAACGGCACGCTGTGCGCGATCCCGCGCGCGATCGTGGCGATCCTCGAGACCCACCAGCAGGCGGACGGCTCGGTGCGCGTCCCGATGGCCTTGCAGAAGTTCCTCGGCCGCGAGGTCCTGGAGCCGGTCGCGACGTGAGCACTCCCGACGGCTGGCGACCGAAGCTGGTCGCCCTCGACATCGACGGCACCATCCTGAAGTGGGTCGAGGGCGCCGGCATGACCCACGAGGAGGTCGAGCCCGTCGTCAAGGACGCCGTACGCCGCGCCCTCGACGCCGGAGCGCACGTGGTGCTGGCCAGCGGCCGCTCGCCGCACGGCATGACCCGGGTCGCGGACCTGCTCGAGCTCCACGACGAGGGCCGCGAGCGGCTCTGGATCGTGGCGTCCAACGGCGCGGTGGTGTTCCGCTACCCGCCGATCGAGGTCGTCCACGAGGAGAAGTTCGACGCCCGCCCGGCGGTCGACGCGATCCTCGCGCGGCAGCCCAACGCGATCGTCGCGGTCGAGGAGCGCGGCGTCGGCTACCGGGTCAGCCGGGCCTTCCCCGAGGGCGAGCTGTCCGGCGACATGATCGTCACCGAGGTCGAGGACCTGCTGGCCGCCGAGGTCAGCCGCGTGATCATCCGCGACCCCGACGCGACCGCCGAGGAGTTCGTGGCGATGGCCGCCGACCTCGGCCTGCACGGCACCAGCTACGTCGTCGGGTGGACCGCGTGGCTCGACCTGGCTCCCGTCGGCGTGTCCAAGGCGTCCGGGCTCGAGCACGTGGCGCAGGCGCTGGGCATCGACGCCGCCGACGCGCTCGCGGTCGGCGACGGCCGCAACGACCTCGAGATGTTCGAGTGGGCCGGGCGCTCCGTGGCGATGGGTCAGGCGATCCAGGAGGTCCTGGACGCGGCGGACCACGTGACCGGCAGCGTCTACGAGGACGGCCTGGCCACCGAGCTGAGCCAGTGGTTCCCGGCGTGACCCTCCCGGAGACGATCACCAGCGAGCGGCTCCGGCTGCCGCTGTGGACGCCCGAGGAGGCTGCCGACATCCTCGCCGGCCGGCAGCGGCCGACCTGGCACCGCGACTACCCGCGCCAGGACGACCGGGATGCCGCGACCATGTTCCACCCCGGCGACCCGTGGGCGCCGCGGCACATCGTCCGCGGTGAGACCGCCCTCGGCTCGCTCGGCTTCTTCGGCCCGCCGGAGGCCGCGCCGGACCAGGTGCCCGAGGTCGAGGTCGGCTACGGCCTGGTCGAGGAGGCCCGCGGCTGGGGCTTCGCCACCGAGGCGCTGCGGGCGGTGCTCGCCGAGACCGACAGGGCAGGCGTGCGCGTGCGCGCCAGCGTCGAGCCGACCAACGCCGCGAGCATCCGGGTGCTCGCCAAGTGCGGCTTCACCGAGCTGCGCGGCGGCAACGAGGACGGCAACCTCGTGATGGCCAGGCCGCTGTGACCGCACCGACCCCGCGCCTGGTCGCGACCGACCTGGACGGCACCCTCGTCCGCAGCGACGGCAGCGTGTCGCCGTACACCGCCGACGTCCTGGCCAAGGTCGAGGCGCTGGGCGTGCCGGTCGTGTTCGTCACCGGCCGGCCGCTGCGCTGGACCGAGGAGGTCTTCGAGCACGTCGGCTCGCACGGTCTGGCCGTGGTCAGCAACGGCGCGCTGGTGTGGGACGTCGCCCGCCACCGGCCGGCTCTCGAGCGTCCGATCGAGCCCGCGCTCGGGCTGGAGATGTGCACGCTGCTGCGCAAGGCGCTCCCCGGGACGGTGTTCGCGGTCGAGACGCTGGACGGGATCGGCCTGGAGCCGGAGTTCCTGGAGCGGCACCGGGTCCCCGAGGGAGCCCGGCGCGCACCCGTCGAGGAGCTCTTCGACGAGCCGGCGCTCAAGCTGCTCGCGCGGCACGAGGACCTCGCGCCGCAGGAGTTCTGGGACGCCGCCGAGCAGGTGGTGCTCGGCCGGCTGGTGATCACCTGGTCCTCGAGCACGTCGCTGCTCGAGATCAGCGCGCCCGGCGTCACCAAGGCCTCCACGCTCGCGCTGCTGTGCGCGGACCTGGGCATCGAGGCCGCCGACGTGATCGCCTTCGGCGACATGCCGAACGACCTGCCGATGCTCAGCTGGGCGGGCACGTCGTACGCCATGGCCGATGCCCACCCGACCGTGACCGCGGCCGCCAGCCACGTCGCACCCGGGCACGACGACGACGGCGTCGCGCAGGTGCTGGCTGGTGTCTTCGGACTGTGATCTGTTGAGATGGATCTCGTGACCCGACGCCTGCTCGCCCTCCTGCTGCTCGCCTGTGCGGGCGTGCTCGCGATCGGCGTGCCGGCCTCCGCGGCGCCCGCGTGCGTCAGGAACGCGCCCCCGCTGGCCCAGCAGACGATCCGCGCCGACGCGGTCTTCGCCGGCGTCCTCGGTGAGCCGTCCACCAAGGGCGGGGTCGTCACCTACACGGTCGACGTCGCCGACATCTACAAGGGCGACGTCGGCGAGGAGGCCACCGTCTCGACGCCGGCCACGGCGAAGGAGTGCGGCCTCCCGGACCTCCTGGCCGGCGCGGAGTACGTGATCTTCGGGACCGTCGACGGCGACCAGTTCACGACGACCGCCGACAGCGGTACGACGAGGGCCACGGGCGCGCACGTCGCGCAGGTCGAGGAGCTGCTCGGCCCCCCGAGGTCGCCGACGCCGCCGGAGCCCGTCGAGGCCACGCTGACGATGGTCGCCGAGGAGGCGCCCACCGTGCAGCGGCTGGTCGCTCCCGGCTTCGCGCTGGTGATCGTCGGCCTGCTCGGCTTCGTCCTGGTCAGCGCGATCAGCCGCCGTCGCGCCTGAGGCGCGGGCCGCGAGACGTGCCTCAGAGGTACATCCCGCCGGACTCACCGGGCGTCTGCGGCGGACCGCCGGGAGCCTGCGGACCGGCGGCACCGGCGCCGGGCGGCAGGCCGCGGCGGATCTGCTCGAACTGGGCCCGCGCGGCCATCTGCTGGGCGTAGATCGCGGTCTGGATGCCGTGGAACAGGCCCTCCAGCCAGCCGACCAGCTGCGCCTGGGCGATCCGCAGCTCGGCGTCGGACGGCGTCGCCTCCTCGGTGAACGGCAGCGACAGCCGCTCCAGCTCCTCGACCAGCTCCGGGGCCAGGCCGGCCTCGAGCTCCTTGATCGAGGCCCGGTGGATCTCCTTGAGCCGGTTGCGGCTCGCCTCGTCGAGCGGCGCGGAGCGGACCTCCTCCAGCAGCTGCCGGATCATCGAGCCGATCCGCATCACCTTCGCCGGCTGCTCGACCATGTCGGTGACCGAGCGCCCGTCGTCCTCGGCGTCGCCGTTCTCGGCCGCGGCGGCGAACTCGGAGGCCGACATCTCGGCCATCGGCTGACCGTCGGGACCGACGATGACGACGCGCTGCTCCTGCTCGGGGGCGCTGTCCTGGGGTTGCTCGCTCATGCGCCCAACCTAGATGACTGCGTGCAACTTAGAGGGTCAGCAGAATCTTGCCGCTGTGCGCACCGCTCTCCATCAGCGCGTGCGCCGCGGCCACCTCCGCGAGCGGCATGGTGCCGTGCACGACCGGCTGGACCAGTCCCTCGGCGACCAGCGGCCACACGTGCTCGACGACCGACGCGCAGATCGCGGACTTCTCGGCGGTCGGCCGCGACCGCAGCGTGGTCGCGATGACCGCGCCCCGCTTGCGCAGCAGCTTGTTGATGTCGAGCTCGGCCTTGGTGCCGCCCTGCATCCCGATGATCACCAGCCGGCCCTCGGTCGCGAGCGCGTCGATGTTCCGGTCGAGGTACTTCGCGCCCATGTTGTCGAGGATGACGTCGGCGCCGTGGCCGTCGGTCGACTCCTTCACGACCTCCACGAAGTCCTGCTCGCGGTAGTCGATGGTCACGTCGGCGCCGAGCGCGGCGCAGGCCGCGCGCTTCTCGGGTGTCCCGGCCGTGGTGAGGACCTTCGCGCCGAGCTGGTGGGCGAGCTGGATCGCGAACGTCCCGATGCCGCCGGCGCCGCCGTGCACGAGCAGCGTCTCGTGCGGCTTCAGCCCGGCGACCATGAACACGTTCGACCACACGGTGGCCGCGACCTCGGGCAGCGCGGCGGCGGTGACCAGGTCGACGCCGGCCGGGACCGGCATCAGCTGTCCGGCCGGCACGGCGACCCGCTCGGCGTACCCGCCCGCGGAGAGCAGTGCGCACGCCTCGTCGCCGACCGACCATTCGGTCACGCCCTCGCCGACCGCCGCGACCGTGCCGCTGCACTCCATCCCGATGATGTCGGAGGCGCCGGGCGGCGGCGGGTAGAAGCCCTGGCGCTGCAGGAGGTCGGCGCGGTTGAGTCCGGCCGCGGCCACCTGGAGGACCACCTCGCCGGGACCCGCCTCGGGGTCGGGCAGCTCGGCGACGGACAGGACCTCGGGGCCGCCGGCCCCGTCGGCGATCACGGCACGCATGTGCCCAGCCTAGGAGCGGACCCCTCAGTCCCTCTCGAAGACCTCGCCGGTGTGGTCGACGCCGCTGTCGTCGGGCACCGGGACGCTGACCTCCTGGTCCACCGGGTCCGGTGCGTTCGCCGGGCGGTCCCAGCCGTCGGCGAGGCGCTGCACCTTCGCGGCGAGCGCCTCGATCGCGTCCGGGTCGGCGTCCGCCGCACCGGCGGCGAAGCCGAGCAGGTACGTCGTGATGGGCGCCGCCGGGCGGGCGACGTTGTGTGCGGCGGTCCGGGCCAGGTCGAGGATCAACCCTTCGTCCAGCTCGGTGTCGAGATCCAGGACGTCGCTGACCTCGTCGATCCAGTCGTGGAGGTTCACAGGAGCCAGATTTCCCTTCCCCGCGCCAGACCGCAACCCCCGGGTCAGTCCTGCGTCAGGTCGCGCAGGTCCGCCCACGTGTCGACGTCGCGGCCCTCGTCGCCGTCCGGCCCGATGTCGACGAGGTCGAGCGCGCCCAGCAGCCGGTGCAGCGGCATGCCGTGCTGGCCCTCGTGGTCGGGCCGGACGGCGACGAGCCGCGCCGCGTCGACGACCCCCGCCAGCTGCCGGCGGCCGTCGGCATCGGTCAGGAACGCGCCGTCGTGGCCGGCCGCCGCCTCCTGCAGCCGGCGGAATGTCCACGAGGACACCCGGGGCATGTCGACCGCCAGCAGGCCGACCGTGCGCGGCGGGTGCACCAGCGCGTCCAGCCCGGTGAGCAGCGCGGCGACCGGCCCGCCGTAGCGCGGGTTCTCCCGGGTGAACGTGACCGGCTGGGTGGTCGGGACCGGGTCGCCGACGACCACGACCTCGTGCGCGTCGATCAGGGCGTCGAGGGCGTGCTCGAGCAGGGTCCGGCCGAGGTACTCCACCGAGGCCTTGTCGGCGCCGTCGAGGCGCACCGCACGACCACCCGCGAGGACGATGGCCGAGAACGTCATGTGTGGCAGTCTCGCACCGTGGCCAGCCTGCACGTCGCCCTCGTCCAGCACGCCTCCGGGCTCGAGCCCGAGGCCAACCGCCGGCTGCTCGACGAGCTCACCCCGCCCGACGCCGACCTCGTGGTGTTCCCCGAGGCGTTCGCGCGGGACTTCGGCGAGGCCGGCTCCGACGTGAGCCCGTACGCCGAGCCGGTGGACGGCGCGTTCGCGACCGAGGTCGGCCGGGTCGCGACCGACCGCGGGGCGACCCTGGTCGCGGGCATGTTCGAGCCGGGCGCGGACCCGGCGCGGCCCTTCAACACCCTGGTCGTCCGGGGCGGCGCGGAGGCGTCGTACCGGAAGATCCACCTGTACGACTCCTTCGGCTACCGCGAGTCCGACCGGCTCACGGCGGGTCCGACCGATCCGGTCCTCGTCGAGGTCGGCGGGTTCACCGTCGGGCTGATGACCTGCTACGACCTGCGGTTCCCGGAGCTGGCCCGCGCGCTGGTCGACCGGGGCGCCGAGGTGCTGGTGATCCCGGCGGCCTGGGTGGCCGGCCCGCGGAAGGCCGACCACTGGCGGACGCTGGTCCGCGCCCGGGCCGTGGAGAACACCGTGTTCGTGCTCGCGGCCGGCCAGCCCGGCCCGCGCTACACCGGCCACTCACTGGTCGTGGACCCGCTCGGCGACGTGCTCGCGGAGGCGGGGGAGGATGCCGCGGTGATCACCGCGACCCTCGATCGCGAGACCCTGACCACAGCCCGCAGGACCAATCCCTCGCTCGCGAATCGCCGAATGTAACCTCACCTCCCGTGTCCAGGTCCGCTCCGCGTCGTCGTGCCGAACGTCCGCCGACGCGTCGGACGCGTACGGCGAGCGACGCGCGCAACCGCGCCGAGCGGTTCGCGGGCTCGCGGGCACCTGTCGTCCTCGGCGTCCTGGTCGTGCTCGCCGGGCTCGGCGCCCTGGTGACCTGCCTCGCCGAGCTCGGGCCCGCCTGGTTGTGCGGCGCGGGCTCGGTGGCGATCGCCACGGCGTACTCCTGGGCGCTCGCCGCGCGCACCGGCGGCCGGCCGATCGTGGTGGCCGTCCTGGCCCTGGCGATGGGCCTGGCCGTGGTCATCACCGACGACGACCGGCTGCGCACCGGCGCAGCCGTCCTCACCTGCGTCGTCTCGGCGGTGCTCGCGGTGATGGCGACGGTCCCGGCCGTGCGGTTCCTGCAGACCGTGCGGGAGGTGGCGATCGCGGTGGTGATCGCCGCGATCGGCGCGCTGGCGACGATCGGCTTCGAGCCGGTCGTGACCGTGACCCGCTTCGAGTACGTCACGCTCGGGCTGGCGATGGTCAGCGTCTTCGCGATCGTCTACCGCCTCGGCGCCGGCCTGCACGGACTCGGCCGCCGCGGCATCGTGATCGTGCTGATCGGCACCGGGGTGCTCGCGCTGACGCTCGCGTACGCCGAGCTGCTGCGCCGGTACGGAACGCCCGGCCTGGTCGGCAACCTGCTCGACGCCGCCGCCTGGACCCGGGACAACCTCGGCGCGTTCCCACGCCCGCTCGTGGCCGTCCTCGGGGTCCCCGCGCTCGCCTGGGGCGTCCACATGCGCGCCCGCCGCCGGCAGGGCTGGTGGGTCTGCGCCTTCGGGGTGACCGCGACCGTCCGGACCGCGAACTCGCTGATCAACCCGGCGGTGACCCTCGAGGAGGCCGCCCTGTCGGTGCTGTACGGCGTCCTCGTCGGCCTGGTCCTCGGGTTCATCGTGATCCGCCTCGACGTCGCGCTCACCGGGCAGCCGGGCAGCCGGAGCCGCCGCGCGGAGGAGGCGAGCGCGTTGCGCCCCGAGCCACCGCGCACCCGGCCGCTGCTCTGAGCTGCCCCGGGCCGAGCTCGCGTCGGGCGTAACGAGATCACAGTTGTCGGGTACGGGCCGGTAACGGCTAGGTTCGCTGCGTGGCCCGAGAACAAGTGACCGAGATCGTCGCGGAGATGGTCGCCAACGTGATGAGCGTGGCGGTCGCACCGGGCGACCAGGTCGAGGCCGGCGACACCGTGGTGCTGCTGGAGTCGATGAAGATGGAGATCCCGGTCCTCGTCGAGGTGCCCGGCACCGTCCGGGCCGTGAAGGTCGGGCCCGGCGACGTCGTCCAGGAGGGCGACGTGCTGGTCGAGGTCTCTGCTGCCCGGGACTGAGCCTGCGAAGGCGCGGAGCCCGCAGCGAGGCAGCCCGCAGCGAGGCTGACGAGCCGCGACCGGCGTCTCGGAACCCCGCGCCGACACCTACACTCGTCGCGTCCGGCCTGTGCCGGACACGGAGGGGTGCCGGAGTGGCCGATCGGAACCGCCTTGAAAGCGGTCGTAGGGAGACCTACCGCGGGTTCGAATCCCGCCCCCTCTGCCATCTGCCGCCCCGAGCCTGAGCTTGCGAAGGCTCGGGACCAGCGGCGAGGTCGAGGAGCCGCGCGACCGACGCAGGAGGTCGCGACCGGCGTCTCGAGACCAGCTACTCCGAGCCGCCCAGCTCGAGCTCGACGTCGTCGTACACGAGGTCGTTGACCCGCTGGGCGTGGTGTGCGAGGTCGACGAGCAGGCGGTGCAGCTCGCCACGGACCGCCTCGGCGTCGGTGCACTCCAGCACCTGGGGACCCAGCACGCTGAGCCGGCCGAGGAGCGCGGTGCGCTCCCGGAGCACGGTGCCGCTGCGGGCGACCAGCCAGCCGTCGTGCGGGTCCTCGGCCTCGGCGACCAGCTCGTCGCGGACCGCGGCCATCCGTTGCCGCACCGTCCAGCGCCAGCTGCCGAGAGCTGCTCCGGTCCGGCCAGGGGCGTCGAGCGCCTCGTGCAGCGCCTCGGTCGCGGCCGCCATTCCGGTCATCGTGACGGTCATGGTGCCTCCCGGGGGCCCGGCGCGGTAGGGGACTTCGAGTGTCACCCCGGAGCGGTCTCCTCACAACCCCGGTGAGCCGGGCAATTGCGGTGTCTTGTTCAATCAGTTCGTGACCGCCCCGCTCGACGACCTCCCCGTGTCCGACTATCGACTCGCGCCGGCCGTGGGCGTCCGGTTCGTCGGTGGCCTCCTGGTGCTGGTCGCGGTCCTGGTCTTCGCCACCACCGTCGTGGTCGGGCTCCTCGAGCTGCCGAGCTGGCTGATGCTGGCCGCCGCCGGGCTGGGCGTGCTCGCCGTCCTCGTGGGCGCGTACGTCGTCACGAAGCGGATCGCCGTGGTCCGGCTCGGTCCCGACGGCTACCGGGTCCGCCTGGTCCGCGGCGTCGGGGTTCCCGCGGCGGGCTGGAAGGAGGTCCGCGAGGCGGTGACCAGCACCGACGGCGTCGGCGCCCCGGTCGTGGTGCTGCGGCTGCGCGACGAGCGGACGACGACGATCCCGGTGCAGGTGCTGGCCGCCGACCGGGAGGACTTCGTGCGGGACCTGCTCACCCACCTGCGGCACGGGCAGGGCGTCCGTCCGCTCTGACCGCGGCCCGAGACCCTGATTGGTCACCCGCGCCACCCTCCTTGTAGCCTGTGCGGGCTGTCGGGAGGCGTCGCCTAGTCCGGTCTATGGCGCCCGCCTGCTAAGCGGGTTTGGGGCTACAACCCCATCGAGGGTTCAAATCCCTCCGCCTCCGCAGTCACGAAACCCCGCCCGGGGACACTCCTGGGCGGGGTTTCGTCCGTCCGGACACCATCTCACTGGACGGAGACTCATTGCGGACGGTGCCGGACCGCTCGAGCCCCGAGCGAGAAATGCGCCGATCTTGCGGAGAGTCGGTACCGCCACGCGAGGATTTGGGGTACAACTTTTCGCTGGACATCTTCCTTGCGTCCCTCCTTCACGTGACTGCAGCATCCTGCAGTTATGTGCAATGCACATTTCTGAGGGACCATTCCGTTCGTGCTACCGGCACTCCACCCACGACACTTGTCGTACCGGGTCTTCCGTGGGACCCGATGACGAAAAGGTGGATGAGGGAACATGAACATTGCTCGCAGGATTGCCGTTGGGATTCTCACCGCGACGCTGAGCTTCGGTCTCGTCGGTATCGCCGCTCCGGCCCACGCCGACTTCGTGTGGAGTCGCGCTGGGCGCTGACGCAGACCAGTGATCGATTGAGCCGGGGGCCCGACTCACCCCCCACCTTGTCCGGCCCCAGTGCCACCCCCCAGGCCCGGCTCGATCCTCAACGAGGACAGTGACCAACCGGTCACTGTCCTCGTTGCATTTGCCCCTAGGGCGCGTCGGGCGCCTCGGCTCCGGAGATGCCGAGCCGGCCGAGCGTGTAGCCGAGCTGGAACCGGGTCTCCGCCTCGAAGTCGTCCTTGAGGTCCGCCACGTAGCCGGCGTAGGTGCGTGGGCTGACGCCGAGCCGCTTGGCCGAGACCGGGTCGGAGTGGCCCTCGATCAGCATCCGCATCGTCATCGCGCGCTGCTCCTCGGCGATGCCCTTCACCACGGCGGCGTCCTGGCTGGTGAAGGGCCGGGCCCGCTCCCAGGAGCGCATGAACACGTCGACCAGGTAGGCCACGATCGTGGGCTCCCGGATCGCGAGTGCGGTGTCGCTTCCCGAGGGCGAGGGGATGATGGCGGTGCGCCGGTCGACGATGATCATCCGGTTGAAGAACTCGTCCTGTGTTCGGGTCTCGGCGCCGAGGGGGCTGATCGCGGCGACGTAGGCCCGGATAACGGTGCTGCGCCGGGCGCTGTGCTGGTAGAGGTTGAGGATCCGGACTCCGCGTTCCAGGAGCGTCCTCTCGGCCTCGGTCACCGGGACGAGGGCTTCGCTCAGCTCCTCGGCGGCGGGCCGTCCGGTCTGGGGGTGAGCTGCGAGCACCTCCTCCTCGGCCTCTGGGACGATCGTGTAGAGGAACGCCTGGATCTCTTCGTTCCCGTGCAGGTAACGGAACGGGCCGCGCTCGTCGGTGTTCGGCGCTCGGCGCCAGGTCTGCGTGAGTCCGGAGACGGCCTGGGCCCACTGCGCGGACTCCTGCAGCAGCTCGGCGCCCTGCTGGCTCAGGGGGGTGACCACCCGAGCGTGGACGAGCGCTGGATCCTCGGCGACCCAAGTGTCGGCGGTGGGGTCGAGACGAACCAGCCCGAGGCGCCTCAGCTGCTCCAGAGCGTCGTGCAGCTCACCGCCCGGCTCGAGACGCGGCTCGCCGGCGACGATGCCGCCGGAGCTGACGATCTCTTCGTAGAGCGCAGTGCTCGCGGACTCGAAGAGCGCGCGGTCCTCCGGGCCGTACGTGTCCACGCAGCCCTTCCCCTCTCGCCCGAGCCCCCGTTCCGACGTGTGCGCCCCGATCCTTCCATAGGGCCCAAACAAGTCGGGCCCCGTCCACGCGACGGGGCCCGACTTGGTTAAGAGACTGTCTCCATCAGCGGGTCATCCGCCGAGACGCGCACGCAGCCCGTCGAGCTCGGTCCAGAGGACGGCCGGCAGGTCGTCGCCGAACTTCTCGAACCACTCCTGGATCTGCGGGAGCTCGGCCTTCCACTCCTCGACGTCGACCGCCAGCGCGGCCGCGAGGGCGTCGGGGGTCATGTCCAGGCCATCCACGTCGAGCGAGTCCGGGGTCGGCACGTGGCCGATCGGGGTCTCGACCGCGGCCGCCTGGCCGTCGATGCGCTCGACGACCCACTTGAGGACCCGGCTGTTCTCGCCGAAGCCCGGCCACAGGAAGCCGCCCTCGTCGTCACGGCGGAACCAGTTGACGTAGAAGATCTTCGGCAGCTTCGCCGCGTCGTTGTCCTTGCCGACCGAGATCCAGTGGCTGAAGTAGTCGCCGGCGTTGTAGCCGATGAACGGCAGCATCGCCATCGGGTCGCGGCGCACCACGCCGACCGCGCCGACCGCGGCCGCGGTGGTCTCCGAGGAGAGCGTCGCGCCGAGGAACGTGCCGTGGGTCCAGTCGCGGGCCTCGAAGACCAGCGGGACGGTCGTCTTGCGGCGGCCGCCGAACAGGATCGCGTCGATCGGGACGCCGCGCGGGTCGTCGAACTCGGGCGCCAGGATGTCGCACTGCTTGATCGGGGTGCAGTAGCGGCTGTTCGGGTGGCTGGAGTCGAAGTCCGACTCCGGGGTCCACTCCTCGCCCTTCCACGAGGTCGCCTTGGCCGGCGGGTTCTCGAGACCCTCCCACCAGATGTCGCCGTCCTCGGTGAGCGCGACGTTGGTGAAGACCGAGTTGCCCTTGTTGATGGTGGCCATCGCGTGCGGGTTCGTGTGCTCGTTGGTGCCGGGAGCCACGCCGAAGAAGCCGTACTCCGGGTTCACCGCCCACAGGCGACCGTCGTCGCCGATCCGCATCCACGCGATGTCGTCGCCGATCGACTCGACCTTCCAGCCGGGGATGGTCGGCTTGAGCATCGCCAGGTTGGTCTTGCCGCACGCCGACGGGAAGGCCGCGGCGATGTACTTCACCGTGCCCTCGGGCGAGGTGAGCTTCAGGATCAGCATGTGCTCGGCCAGCCAGCCCTCGTCGCGGGCCATGACCGAGGCGATGCGCAGCGCGTAGCACTTCTTGCCGAGCAGCGCGTTGCCGCCGTACCCGGAGCCGAAGGACCAGATGGCGCGCTCGTCGGGGAACTGCACGATGTACTTCGTGTCGCTGCACGGCCACGCGACGTCGGCCTGGCCCGGCTCCAGCGGCATGCCCACGGAGTGCAGGGCCGGCACGAAGTCGGCGTCCAGCTCGGTCATCCGCTCGAGCACCGGGGTGCCGACGCGCGCCATCACCCGCATCGACGCGGTGACGTACGCCGAGTCCGTGAGCTCGATGCCGAACATCGGCTTCTCGGCCTCAAGGTGGCCCATCACGAACGGGATGACGTACATGGTGCGGCCGCGCATGCAGCCGTCGTACAGACCCCGCATGAGGGTCTTCATCTCGTCCGGGTCCATCCAGTTGTTGGTCGGGCCGGCGTCGCGCTTGTCGACGGAGCAGATGTAGGTGCGGTCCTCGACGCGGGCGACGTCGATCGGGTCGCTCGCCGCGTAGAAGGAGTTGGGCTTGATCGCCGGGTTGAGCCGGGTGAAGGTGCCGGTCGACACGAGGGCGTCGGTGAGCTCGGTCCACTCCTCGTCGGAGCCGGTCACCCAGTGGATGCGGTCCGGCTGGGTCATCGCTGCGACCTCGGTGACGAAGTCGAGGATGCCCTGGTGGGTCGTCGGGTGGGCCGTGGTGGCTGCCTGGGTGGCGGTCATCAGCTGTTCCTTCTCGCGCGCTTCGCGGATTCGTCCGGCGTCGTTGTCGGCGACTGGAGGTACCCCGAGAGCGATGCCACAAGCGCGCCACGACCCCCGTGAGTGGGGCGACAGTACCCTCGGATTCTCGCGGCGCGACATTGGATCGATCAATGGACCGTGGGACGCGTCACATCCCTTGTTTTGAGCGGGATTCTCGCTCTTCGAGGTACCTATCTTCGGCCTTTTCGAGACCCAAGCCGAGGGCCGGTGCGTGCGGCCGAGGGGTGGCCCGGATTTCGTCCCGTCCCGCGGCGTCGGCTATCCTCGTCCAGTCGCTCACCCGCGTGGTGGGCGATGGGCGCCTGTAGCTCAACGGATAGAGCATCTGACTACGGATCAGAAGGTTTGGGGTTCGAATCCCTACAGGCGCGCAGGACCGGAACCCGCACCGCCAGGTGCGGGTTCTCTGCATTTGCGACAGCCGCTCCGGGGACCTGCTCAGGTCAGGAGCCGGTGGGCCGGTTCCGCTCCCGACCCATCGGCGCGGGTGATCCCACCCATCGCCCCGCAGTCGGTTCCGCCGGGTGGTACGGCGCGGTTGGGTGGGCGGGTGACCGCACCCTCGCACCTGCACGCCGAGCACCGGAACGACGCCCTCGGGATCGGCGAGCGCCGGCCCCGGCTGTCCTGGCGGCTGCCCGAGGGGGCGACCCGCCAGCTGGCCTACCAGCTGGCCTACGAGCTGGCCGACGAGCTGATTGCGGGGGAGCGCGTCGAGTCCGACGCCAACGTGCTGGTCCCGTGGCCCGGCGACGCGCTGCGGTCCGGGGAGCGACGAGAGGTGCGGGTGCGGGTCTGGACCGACCTGGGCGAGAGCGACTGGTCGGTGCCGCTGGCGGTCGAGGCCGGGCTGCTCGAGGCCGCGGACTGGACGGCGCAGTGGGTGGCACCGACCGCGGAGCCCGGCCGGGCTCCGCAGCGGCCGGCGTACCTGCTGCGCGGGGAGGTCGTCGTCGACCGGCCGGTCCGGCGGGCGCGGCTGTACGCGACCGCGCACGGGATCTACGAGGCCACCATCGACGGGGTCCGGGTGAGCGACGACGAGCTCACGCCCGGGTACACCGAGTACGCCGTCCACACGCACGTGCAGACGTACGACGTGACCGCGCTGCTGGCCGAGGGCCGGCACGAGCTCGGCGCCCTGCTCGCCGACGGGTGGTACCGCGGCCAGGTGGGGATGACCCGCGCCAGCGACCAGTGGGGCGAGGTGACCGCGTTCCTCGCGCAGCTCGTCGTCGATCACGAGGACGGGACGCGCACGGTCCACGGCACCGGCGTGGGCTGGGAGTGGGCGACCTCGCAGGTCGTCGTGGCCGACCTGATCGAGGGCCAGCACGAGGACCGCGGTCGTACGCCGGGCGACTGGGCGCCGGTCGCCGTCGTCGACCGGGGGTACGACGCGCTGTCGATCTCCCCGGCGCCGCCGGTGCGCCCGGTCGAGGAGCTCCGCCCGGCGTCGGTGACCGGGCTGCGGCCCGGGGTGCACGTGGTCGACCTCGGCCAGAACATCAACGGCCGGGTGCGCCTGACGCTGCACGGCTCCGACGCCGTGCTCACCCACGCCGAGGCGCTGGGGCCGGACGGCGACGTGACCACCGACCACCTCACGCCGGACGTGCCGTTCCTGCCCGAGCCGCTGACCGCCGGACAGGTCGACCGGGTGGTCGGCGGCGGCGAGGAGTTCGAGCCGCGGCTGACGACGCACGGCTTCCAGTACGTCCGCGTCGAAGGCCCCGGGAGGCTGACGTGCGACGACGTTACCGGCGTCGTGGTGCACACCGACCTGGAGCCGCGCGGGTCGTTCGGGTGCTCCGACGAGCGGCTGCAGCGCCTGCACGACGCGGCGGTGTGGAGCTTCCGCGGGAACGCGTGCGACATCCCCACCGACTGCCCGACCCGGGAGCGCGCGGGGTGGACCGGCGACTGGCAGATCTTCGCGCCGACCGCGACGTACCTCTACGACGTCGCGGGGTTCTCGCTGAAGTGGCTGCGCGACCTCGTCGCCGTGCAGTGGGAGGACGGCAACCTCGGCAACATGGCGCCGATGCCGCCGGCCGAGCGCGCCGGGTTCCTGGCGAAGCTCAACGGGTCGGCCGGCTGGGGCGACGCGATCGTGCTGGTGCCGTGGGAGCTCTACGGGGAGTACGGCGACACCGCGGTGCTGGCCGAGCTGTGGCCGGCGATGGTGCGCTGGCTCGACCGGGCCGAGCTGATGGCCGCGACCGCGCACCACCCCGACCGCGAGCCGAACCCGTACGTCTGGGACACCGGCTTCCACTGGGGCGAGTGGTTGGAGCCCGGGGAGGACCCGGGGGACTTCCCCGCGTTCGTCGCGGCGGACAAGTCGATCGTGGCGACGGCGTACCTCGCCTGGTCGACGCGGCACGCGGCGGCGGTCGCCGGGGTGCTCGGCGACGAGGAGGCGGCCGCGCGCTACGCCGCGCTGTCGGAGGGCGTGGTGGCGGCTTGGCGGGCCGAGTTCGGGGTGCCGACCACGCAGGCGAACCTGGTGCGCGCGCTGCGGTTCGGGCTGATCCCCGACGAGCTGATCGACCGGGCGGTCGCCGACCTCGTCCGGTTGGTCCGCGAGGCCGGGACGCACCTGGGCACCGGCTTCCTCGCCACGCCCGACCTGCTGCCGGTGCTCGCCGACCACGGTCACCTCGACCTGGCCTACGAGCTGCTGCTGCAGGACACGACGCCGTCGTGGCTGGCGATGATCGACCGCGGCGCGACGACCGTCTGGGAGCGCTGGGAGGGCATCGACGAGCACGGCGTGCCGCACGAGTCGCTCAACCACTACTCGAAGGGCGCGGTGATCTCGTTCCTGCACCGGTACGTCGCCGGGCTGGAGCGTCTCGAGCCGACCTGGCGCCGGTTCCGGGTGCAGCCGCGTCCGGGCGGCGGCATCACGTGGGCCGAGGCCGAGCACGTGACGCCGCACGGTCCGGCGCGGGTGAGCTGGCGTGCGGGAGGGCCGACGGTGGTCGTCGTACCTCCGGGGTGTTCGGCCGAGGTGGTGCTGCCGTCAGGCCCGACCGTCGAGGTCGGGCCTGGCGAGCATCACCTCGGGTGAGGGTCTGGCTGCGGCTCAGACGCCGCGACCCCCGCGGACCCGGCCCAGGATGAAGAGAACGAGGGCGACGATGGCAAGGATGATCAGAATGGTCCACAACATGGACTGTCGGTGCCCAGTCGCCTGACCCGCGAAACGTCAGTCGCGCGGACCGCCGAGCGTCAGGCGGTCGAGCGGCAGCGTGGCGGTCAGCTCCTCGTCGAACTCGCCGTCGACGAGGATGAAGGCGACCGACGCGGTCTCGGTGCCGCGGTTGGCCCAGGCGTGGTCGGTGCCGCGCTGCACGACGACGTCACCGGCGCGCAGGGTGACCTCCGAGTCGTCGAGGACGAGTGTGATCTCGCCTGCGAGCACGATCCCGTAGTCGATCGTCGCGGTCCGGTGCACCGGCGACTGCAGGCCACGCTCGTCGAGGTGCCCGGGCGCGAACTCGTTGATCCGGATCTTCGTGCCCCTCGGGGGAGGAGGTACGGCGAGGGTGCGCTGCGTGGGCTCGTCGGGCTCGACCGCGCGGACCACGGCCGGCGCGCCCTCGGTGTTCCAGATCTCGTGGAAGAGCACCCCGTCGTCGGGCAGCTCGCGCGAGACCGGGACGGGACCGTCGGACAGGACGACCGAGACGCCGTCGGGAGTGTGGCCGGTGACGACCCGGCGTGGGGTACTCATGTGGTGGCCCTTCATGCGTGGGTGGTGATCGGACGGCCGCCGTTCAGCGCGACCATCTCGGACCACAGGTGCGGGATGTTGAGCGGGTGGCCGGCGTCGTAGTCGGTCGTCTCCGCGTATGCACGGTGCAGGTTGCAGACGACGCGCTCGCTCTCCGGCCAGTCCCGGTAGGGACTGTCGGCCGCGGCCTTCTGGGCGGCCTCGAGCGGGGTCAGGCCGGCGGCGTACGACTGCGCTGCGAGGGCGGCGATCCAGTCGACGTACTGCTCCTGGCGGTCCAGCAGCTCCAGGACCTGCTCGCCGCGGCGTACCGGGCCGTGCCCGGGCAGCAGCACCTCGGGGGCGAGCTCGCGCATCCGCTGGGTGGCCCGCTTGAAGCCCAGCATCGAGCCGTCGAGGAAGATCGGGTGGCCCCCGGCGAACGCGAGGTCACCGGCGAAGAGCACCTTCTCCTCCGGCAGCCACACGCCGATGTCGTGCGAGGTGTGGGCCGGCCCGAGGATCGTCAGCTCGACCGGGCGCTCCTGCAGGTGCAGCGTGATGTCGTCGGTGATGGTGACGTCCGGCGGCCGGACGACGAGGTCGCCGTAGTCGGCGGGCAGCTCGTGGGTCGCGGCGAGGCCGGCGCGCAGCACCCCGTCGCGGCAGTGCTGGTGACCGATGATCGTCGTGGTCTCGGGCAGGAAGCCGTTGCCGTACGTGTGGTCGGGGTGGCTGTGGGTGTTGACCGCGATGCGGGGACCGCGGGAGACCCCGGCGACCTCGGTGAGGAACGCGCGGTTGCGCTTCTCCGTCGACGTCGTGTCGACGATGACGGCGTCCCCGGACGCGTCGGTGACGACGCCGCAGTTGTTCACCATCCAGCCGCCGTCGGGCTGCACGAAGGCGTAGACGCCCGGCGTCATCTCCTCGAGGTACGCGTTGCCGTCATCCCAGGTCATGGGCTCAAGTCAGCCCCAGGCGGGCGCGTGCGACAAGGGATGGGGGCATCGCGTACGCCGATCACTGGCATCCGCGATCACCGCGTTCCGGCAGCCGCCGGTCGTTGCGAGACTCCGTCGGTGTCGACCCCGGAAGAGAAGGCTGTTCGCTGGCCCACCCTGATCGTGCTGGCCTCCCTCGCGGCGGTCGCTCCGGTCGCCACCGACCTCTACCTGCCGGGCTTCCCCGACCTCGGCGACGACCTCGGGGCCGGCGCGAGCGCCGTCCAGCTCACGCTCACGGCGTTCCTGGTCGGGCTCGCGCTCGGGCAGCTCGTCATGGGTCCGCTCTCCGACCGCTACGGGCGTCGCCGTCCGTTGATCGCCAGCGCCGCGGTGTGCGTGGCCGCGGGCGTGGTGTGCGCGCTGGCGCCGAGCCTCGGCGTGCTCGTCGGCGCCCGGTTCCTGCAGGGACTCGCGGGCGCGGGCGGCATGGTGATCGGCCGCGCGGTGATCTCGGACCTGGTGACCGGCCGGGCCGCGGCGAAGGCGTTCACGCTGATGCTCACCGTCGGCGGTGTCGCGCCGGTGCTCGCGCCGTTCGTGGGTGGGCTGCTCAGCACGGTCGTCGGCTGGCGCGGCATGCTCTGGACGGTCGCCGGCCTCTGCGCCGCGATGCTCGTCGGCGTCGTGGTCGTGCTGCACGAGACGCGACCGCCGGAGGCCCGCACCGGCACCGGCACGTCGTACGCCGGCGCGATCCGCACCGTCGCCGGCACGCGGGGCTACTGGCCGCCGGTCGCGGTGCTCGCGCTGTCGTTCGCGATGATGATGGCCTACATCTCGGCCTCGCCGTTCGTGTACCAGAACGTCGTCGGCCTCTCCGCGATCGGCTACGGCATCGCGTTCGGCGTCAACGCCGTCGGCCTGATCGCGACCGGCTGGGTCTCCGCGCGGCTGGTCGAGCGGGTGGAGCCGCGCCGGCTGGTGCGCGCCTGCGTGAGCGTGCAGGTCGTCGCGACCGCGACGTTCCTCGCGCTCGCCCTCGCCGACGCACCCACCTGGCTGCTGCCGGTCCCGATCTTCGTCGCGGTCTCGATGAACGGCGGCGTGATGGGCAACTGCGCCGCGCAGGCGATGTCGCAGGTGCGCGAGGTCGCGGGCACCGGGAGCGCGGTGCTCGGCTGCACCCAGTTCACGCTCGGTGCCCTGGTCTCGCCGCTGGTCGGGCTCGGTGGCGAGCACTCGGCCGTCGTACCCGCCGCGGTGATGACCACCGCGTCCCTGCTCGGGTGGCTGGTCAGCCGAGCTCGTCCTCGAGATCGACAGCCACGTCGTGGAGCAGGTGTCGCAGCCACACCACTGCCGGGTCCTTCTCGCGCCGCGGGTGCCAGTGTGCCGCCTCGGTGATCCGCACCGGCGCGACCGGAGTCTCGGCGACCGCCAGGTCGAGTACGTCGAGGCAGCGCCGCGCCAGTCGCGAGGGGACGAACGCGCACATGTCGGTGCCCGCGACCGCGAACGGCAGCGTCAGCAGGCTGGTGACCTGCACGAGCACGGTGCGTCCGGCGAGGCCCTGGTCCTCGACGGCGACCTCGAGCGGGCGGCGCTGGTCGCCGGCGGCCGCGAACTCCGCGACCGCGTGCGGCATCCGGCGCAGGTCGTCGAGGCTCAGCGCGCCGTCGCGCAGCATCGGGTGGTCGCGCGCGACCAGGCAGACGAGGCGGTCGGTGAAGACCGGCTGGGTGCGGCCGGGGAACTCGAAGCCGAGCGGCGCCACCACCAGGTCGCGCCGCATCAGCTGGGTCTCCACCTGGTCGCGGCGTACGTCCAGCGGGTCCAGCGCCAGCGTGCAGCCCGGCGCCTGCTCGGCGAACACCCGGGTCAGGGGCTCGGCCAGCACCGTCATGGCGTACTCCGACATGCTCACCGTGAACCGCTTGGTGCTGGTCGCGGCGTCGAAGTCGCGCTGGTTGCCGAGCAGTGCCTCGGCCGCCTCGACCGCCTCGGCGACCAGGGGCCGGAGCTCCTCGGCGAGCGGGGTCAGCTCGAACCCGCGACCGGAGCGCACCAGCAGCTCGTCGTCGAACTGCTTGCGCAGCCGGGTCAGCGCGCCGCTCATCGCCGGCTGGCTCATCGTCATCCGCTCGCCGGCGTGCGTGAGGTTCCGCTCCTCGAGCAGGACGTGCAGGGAGAGCAGCAGGTTGGCGTCGACGCCACGCAGCCTCTCCTTCACTGTTGCACCATAGTGACCACCGTCACCGGAGAGGAGGAGGGATGGCACTCGGAGGCACCGACCTCAATCTGCTGCTGCCGTTGAAGGTCCTCCTCGAGGAGGGCAACGTGACCCGCGCGGGTCAGCGGCTCGAGCTGAGCCAGCCCGCGATGAGCGCCGCGCTGGCGCGGTTGCGGCGCCGCTTCGACGACGAGCTGCTCGTCCGGACCGGCCGCGACTACGAGCTCACGCCGTTCGCCCGCGACCTGCTGCCGGAGGTCCAGCACGCGGTCCGCCTGATGGGGACGGCGCTGCAGCTCGAGGACGAGTTCGACCCCGCGACCAGCGAGCGCACCTTCCGCCTGGCGATGAGCGACTACGCGATCGCCGTCGTCCACGAGCCGCTGGTGCGGCTGGTCGAGGCCGAGGCGCCCGGGGTGCGGTTCAGCATCGGTCACCTCGGCCCGGAGTCACGTACGTCGGACACGCTGCTGCTGGACAACGACGCGGTGATCGCGCCGCTCGGCTTCGGCTTCCCCGGCCTGTCGCGGCCGCTGTGGCGCGACCGGATGGTGCTGATCGCCGACCGCGGGAACCCCCGGCTGACCGACGGCGCGCTGAGCCTCGAGGACGTCGCCGAGCTGCCGCACGCGGTCGGCTCCTTCGGTCCCGGAGTGCTCACGCCGGTCGACCGGGTCTTCGGCGACCACGGCATCGAGCGCCGGATCGCCCTGCAGGTGTTCGGGTTCCTGCCGCTGCCGTTCGTGATCGAGGGCACCGAGATGATCGGCGTGCTGCCCGAGCGACTGGCCCGGATGCACGTCCGCGACGGCGGCGCGATCGTGGTCGTCGAGCCGCCGTTCGGCCAGGTGGTGCTGCCCGAGGGCTACTGGTTCGCCCCGGACCGGCTCTCCGACCCCGCCCACCACTGGCTGTTCGCGCGGCTGGACGCGGTCGGCGTGGAGCTCGCCGGCGCTACCGCCTGAACGACTTCGACACCGGAGCCTTGCCGAGCGGCGTGCCGCCGTACACGACCTCGCCGGCGGCGTCCTGGTAGGTCAGCCACGGCACCGTGCCCTGCTGCAGGACCCCCCGCTCGTCGAAGTCGCACACGCCCGAGTCGAAGAGGTCCTCCAGCTGCGCCCACTCCTCGTCGGTGAACGTCACGGCGCCGTACGCCGAGCGCTGCAGCGGCTGGAGCTGGCACTTGTTGGTGTCGGTGGCGATGGAGTCGCCGGCGACCATGCGCGGCGTCGGGTTGACGTTGACGACGCCGTCGGGGCACAGCTTGTTCGAGAGCTTCACGCCGAACGGGTCGTAGCAGCGGTCGGACAGCGTGGCCGGCTTGTTGACGACGACCTTGCGAGCCAGCGACCGCTTGCTGTGGTCGGCGGCGACCTTGGCGAGCCAGGTGTCGACCGCCCGGAAGCTGTCGAGCTCGCAGTTCGCGTAGGCCTTGAACGTCACGGGGCCCTCCCAGATCAGCTGGTTGGCGTGGGTGCCGTGCTCACGGTCCAGGCGCTCGCGGATGGCGAAGGCACGGTAGGCGTCGTGGAACAGCCCCGGGTTGGGCCCGCGGCAGTCGATGATCGGGACCGTGTCGAGGTTGTTCGTCTCGTTGATGAGGCCCGTGCGGTAGGCGTTGGCGAGCGACGCCGAGCCACCGTTGTCGATGCGCTCCGCCACCGTGTTGGCGTCGACGTCGACACCGCCGACCCGGACGTTGACGTCCACGAACTGCGCCGGGGTGATGGTGCCGTCGAGCAGCGCCTCGAGGCCGTACTGGACACCCACGTTGTCCACGGGCAGGCGGACGTAGCCGTGGCCGAGCGCCTTCTCGGCGTCGTTCCAGAACTTCTCCTCCTGGGGGCCGAGCAGGTTGATCGCCGCGTCCTGGATCGTGCAGCGGACCCCGCCCGGGTTCGTCAGCGGGTGGTAGCGCTCGGCGTCGGTGACGCCCTTGCACGCGGTCGTGGGTACGGCGGCGTGGAACTGCGCCTGCTCCGAGACCCGGGCGTTCTGGACCCCGTCGGACCCGCCCATCACGGCGTTCCTCTGGGCCGGCGTCCAGGCGGTCTCCATGCCGACGCCGTCGAAGTAGCCGAGCAGCAGGTGGTAGTCGAGGAACTGGGTGGCGGTGCTGTACGCGTCCGGGAAGGAGCACGTGGGCAGCAGGCCGTCGTACAGGCCGGGGTAGGCGTTCGCCATCCACTGGATCGCGAGCGAGCCGCCCGAGCAGCCGGTGCCGATGGTCCAGCGCAGCGTGCCGTAGTTCTCGATCACGTGCTCCTTGGCCATCGCGATCGACTCGGCCTGCAGGGCGACGTTGCAGTTGTGGACGCTGTTGTCGAGGCTCGTCGACATCACGACGAAGCCCTTCGCGAGCGCGTCGTCGGTCGTCGCGCTGCCGGTCGTGCCGGGCGCCGTGCCGGTCTTGTGCTCGACGCCGCAGCCGCCGCCATGGGTGACGAGCAGCTTGTTGCTGAACTGCTTCTGCGGCTTCACGCCCGTCCACGGCTTGCCCGGCTGGAAGAGCGCGGAGACCTGGTACTGGTCGCGGTTCATGTAGCCGGTCTCGGTGCGCACGATGAACGGCACCGTGACCCCGGACTGGGTCTTGACGGTCTTCACGTCACTCGGCGGGTTCGCCGGGTCGTACGGCTGCAGCTTGGCGCCGGTGGCGGTCGGCAGGTACTGGTACGTGAACGTCGCCGGCTGGTTGCACTGCTCGTCGACCGCGCCCTCCTGGCACACCCACGGCTGGAGCTGCGGGCCGGAGAACATCGGGCCGCTGGCCGAGTGGTTGACCAGGGTGATCTTCGCGCCGCGGTCGCCGAGCACGGCGGTCACCACGTTCTTGCCCTCCGCGAGCCCGCTCACCAGGCCCTCGAAGCGGCCGTCGGCGCGGAACGCGAACCGGTCGGTCACGTCCTGCTCGCCCACCGTGACGTGGACCTGCTTCGCGGCCTTCCGGTTCGGGAGGTCGATCGCCACCAGCGCGGAGCCGCCGCTGACCAGGTCCGCGCGGCTCGAGAGGACCTCGATGGAGATCTTCTTGGCGGGCTTCGGTGCCCGGGCCTCGGCGCCCATCGGGACGGCGGCGACGAGCCCGGCGACGAGGGCGGCGACGAGCGGGGCGGCCAGGACGGAGCGGACGGCGATGGAGCGTGACCTCATGAGAGGGGAACCTACTCCGCGGTAGGCATCAACGGACGGAGATCGCCCAGATGTCACGCGCCGGATCGGTCGGGCCCACAGCGCGCGGCCGCTAGGGCAGGTCGACCTGGGCGGTCACGATCTCGTCCCGGTGGCCGCCCGTCAGGCGGACCCGCCAGGCGGAGCCGTCCGGAGAGCCGCACGGACGCTGGATCGCGACCGACGATCCGGGGTCGGAGCAGGCGAGGTTGCGCACCACGCTGTCCGCCTCCGCGCCCGCGACCTCCACGACGACCGGGCCGGCGTCGTCGGCAGCGACCGCAGGAAGCGCGACGGCCTGCACCAGCAGCCGCCCGGGCACGTCGGAGCTGACCTCCGTCACCCCGTCCAGGACGTACGTCGCCCGGACCAGCCGGCTCGGGCCGTCGACCGGGACGCGCTCCGACGTGGCGCCGGCGCCGAACCCCTCCGCGAGCACGGTGCCGTCCTCGGCGACCAGCTGGGAGTCGGTGACCCGGACGCGCTCCGACGTGGCCGGGCTGGAGAACGTGACCGAGCCGAGTGGCTCGGGTCCGCGGATCCACTGCGTGACCGCGACCGTGCCGTCGGCGCGGACCTCGCTGACCACCAAGGAGCCCTGGGTCGGCATGGTGCTCGGCGCGACCAGCCGCTCGGGGCCGTTCACGACCGCCTCGTCCTCGGCGGACGCGATCGCCCAGGCGACCAGCAGCGCATCGACGACCACCACCGCGGCGACGGCCGCCACCACCTTCCGGCGGATCGTGCGACGCGGGGGCTCGCCGTGGTCGGCAGCGGGTACGGCGACCGGTGGCTCCGCGGGTGGCGGCTCCTCGGGCGGCGGAGCCATCCGCGGCACCCAGCGCGGCCGCGGCCGCCGGGCGGTCCCGCGCGCTCGAGCCGGATGGCTCGGGGCGACGGCTCGCGAGGTGGGCCTCACGTCCGGCCCCGGCGGTGCACGTCGTCGGCTGCCACGGCGGTCACGACGGCGAGGTTCTGGTAGCCCCCGTCGCCGGCGACGTAGGGCGGGGCGCAGGTGACCAAGGTCAGGCGCCGCGCACCGCGCACCGAGAAGATCCGGTCGGCGTCGGCGAGGCCGTCTCGGGGCACCAGCCACCGGGACTCGACCGTGAAGACCTGCTGCAGGTGGCGGGAGCGAAGCCGGATCCGCTGACCCGCCCGGACCTCGAGCAGCTCGGCGAAGGCGCCGTACCCCTGGTCGACGGCGTCGACGTGGCCGGCGAGCAGGGTCGACCCGAAGGGATCCCCGACCTTCGAGCCGCCCGGCCACCACCCGGCCTGCGCGATGTCACGCGGCACGTCGAGCAGTCCGTTGCGGGTCGTCCCGGCCGGGCTGACCGGTACGACGGTCCCGCTGGGCAGCCGCACACTCGCAGGCGGCTCTGCGGGCGGCGCCCCGGCCCGCTGCGCCGCGCCGGCGTCGAGCGAGCGGTCCGCGGCAGGAGGCGTTCCGCCGCTGTCGCCGTCCGTGCCGGTGGCACAGGCGGTCATGCCGAGCACCAGCACGAGGACCGGCGAGGTGAGGCGGCGCGAGCGCACGGGGCCTCAGCCCGCCCCGAACGTCACCGGGTGCCATCTGACCAGGCCCGCCGTGCCCGTGGCGATCACTCGGGGGCGCACCGTCGAGGCGGTGCGGGCCTGCTCCTGGTGGGTGATGACGTTCATCGAGCCGTTCTGCGGCGAGCCGACGGCGTAGACCATCGTCACGGTGCCGGCCGGCAGATCCACGTCGAGCGGGCCGAGGATCGGGTCCTGGGTGGTACCCGCGGGAACCAGCTCCGCGCTGTGCGGGCCGGCCGGTACGTCGGCGACGGCGAACTCGCCGTTCGCGATGTTCTCGAACACGGTCTTGCCGTCCACCCGCACGTCGGCGGGTGGCACGGTCGCGGTGTGCGCGACCAGCACGCGCGCCGTGTCGGGCGCGAGCGCGGTGGTCGAGACCTGGTAGATGTCGGCGACCGGGTCGCCGCCGTCCTCCGCCGGAAGGTGGAGGACGAGGTCACTGCTGCGGTCGGGTCGAACCGTCACGGTCGCTGTCAGCGGCTGGCCCTGGCCAGGCACGAACCGGACCGTGTGCTCGCCGGAGGGGAGCGCGAACGGTCCGAAGACCTCGCCGACGCCGGCCTCGCCCTTCTCCTCGCCGTCGACCTCGACGGCGTACGTCACGCCGGGAACCGCCAGGACCACGAACAGCTCACCCTGCCGCGGTGCGGACGCCGCCGGTGACGAGGAGACGGAAGCCGTGGCGGCGGTCGCGGCGAGCACCATGGCGACGGCCCACGTCGCGAACGTGCGTGTGGGGGACATGGCGACCTCGTTCCCTCGGGCGAGATGCGAAAGTGCGGATGTACGAGGAGTACCCGCGCGTTCGCCCCCGAGGCCGTCCGCCGTTGGGATTACCCGATGTTAGGGAGCGGGCTCGAGGTCAGTCGGCGAGGTAGCCGACGAACAGCCGCTCCGGGTCGCGGTCGGCGTACACCTGCTGCAGCCGCGCCCACGCCTCGTCGGAGAGGCACCGGTGCCGGCGGCGACGGAGGTCGCTGTCGCCGAAGTACTGCCCCGCGGTGACCGGCTCGAGGTCGGCGACCGCCGCGGCCAGCCAGGCCTGGTTGGTCTCGTCGTCGGCCGGGTCCTCCCAGGGGACGTACGCCGCCAGGTAGATCTCGGACTGGACCGAGAACGCCATGTCCGGCAGCTCGCGCAGCGGCGCCATGCTGAACCAGATCGTGAAGGCCTTCTCGTTCGGCAGCGTCGTGTAGGCGCGGCGCATCGCCGGGACGACCTCGGACGCGGGGCCGGACAGCCAGGCGTTGTCGACCGCCCAGCGATGTCCCTCGGGGTTGTCCTCGAGCTGGCGGGCGCGCTCGGCCTCGGGAGTGGTCGGCTCGTTGTCGAGCACGAGGAGCGCGCGATCGAGCGCGGGGTTCTTGCGGAACGGCGCGAGCGCCTGGTCGGCCTCGTGCTCGTCGTCGACCATCGCCAGCGCGGTCACCAGCAGCACCGGGCCGAGGTCGGGGTCGGTCTTGGTGAGCGCGACTATCTCGACCGTGTCCGCGACGGTGGCGTGGGTGTCGTGCAGCCACGTCATCACCTCGTCGAAGTCGTCGAGGCGGAAGGCCTGCACGGTGTGCGCGAAGTGCCGCGGCAGCGGGCGGGTCTGGAGGTGGAACCGGGTGACCACACCCGGGAAGCCGGGGCCGGCGCCGCGCGCGGCCCAGTACAGGTCGGGGTTCTGCGTGGCGTCGGCGCGCACCAGCTCGCCAGCCGCGGTCACGACGTCGACGGCGACGACGTACTCCGCCGCCCAGCCCCAGCCGCGGGCGTTCCAGCCCTGGCCGCCCTGGAGCAGGAAGCCGCCGATGCCGACGGTCGGGCAGTGGCCGCCGAGGAAGAACCGGCCGCGCTCGGCGAGGTACGGCGCGAGCTCGGCGCCGCCCTTCGTGGACGGCGAGGCGGTCACGATGCCGGTGGCCTCGTCGTACGCCATCTCCTGCAGGCCGCCGAGGTCGATGACCAGGGCGTCGTCGCGCACCGACCACTGCGCCCAGCTGTGCCCGCCGGAGCGGACGGTGACCCGCCAGCCGCGGTCGCGCGCGAGACGTACGGCGGCCACCACGTCCGCCTCCGTCTCGGGTCGCACGACCGCGGCCGGCTGCCGGTCGGGGAGGCGCCGGTTGAAGATCCGGTCGACCCGCGCCTCCTCGAAGCCCTCGGCGCCGCGCTCGATCACGCCGGTGCCACCAGCGCGTGCAGCGTCTGGCCCATGATCCGGCCGGGGTCGGCGCCCTCGGTCTCGGGGTGGATCTCCCACTCGGCCAGGGTGAGGCTGTTGTCGAGCACCATCTTCACGCGCGGGAAGCGTCGCTCCATGAACGCCGGCAGGACCTCGTCGACCGGTGCGCCGGAGGTGAGCATCTCGGCGAGGATCACCGCGTCCTCGGCGCACATTGCCGCGCCCTGGGCGATCAGCGGCGGGCACGCGTGGGCGGCGTCGCCGATGATGATCGACCGGCCGCGGTGCCACGGGGAGTCGACGCAGATCGCCTCGATCCACTGGTAGTTGACGACCGCGTCGTCCGGCAGGCTGTCGCGGATCGCGCCCCACGTGCCGCCGTACCCCTGGCCGCGCTCCTTGAGCTCGGCGCCGCGCGGGCCCTCGCCGAGGTACGACTGGTCGAGGTTCTCCTCGAGCAGGAAGGCGTAGCAGAGGTCCTCGGAGATCGGCGTGTAGCCGGCCTTGTACTTCGGGCCGCCGTAGTACATCTCCGAGCAGTCCATCTCGGCGGGCCGCTTGGCGATCGTGCGCCAGATGCCCATGCCCACCGGCGTCGGCTCGGCGTCGATCCCGATCATGCCGCGCACCTTCGAGCGGATGCCGTCGGCGCCGACCAGCAGGTCCACGGTCTCCGTCGAACCGTCCGACAGGGTGACGGTGACGGAGTCGCCGTGGTCGTCGATCGCGGTGATCGTGCTGCCGAGGCGTACGTCGACGCCGGCCTTCTCGACCTCCTCGGCGAGGATGCCGGCGATGTCGCCGCGGACCGCCCCCATCGTGCCCGGCAGGTCCGGACCGCCCATCGGCGGCGTGGGGATCTCGGCGATCACGTGCCCGTCGGCGGTGCGCAGCCGCAGGTGGCTGAACGGGAAGCCGCGCTCGGCGAGCCGGTCGTAGATCCCGACCGACTGGAACGCCTTGAGCGCGTTGCCCTGCAGCGTGATGCCGTGGCCGACGCCGCCGAGGGTCGAGCGCTGGTCGACGAGGACGACCTCGACGTCGCGCTGACGCAGGGCGAGCGACAGGACGCCGCCGGTGATGCCGCCACCGACGACGAGGACACGGGTGAGGTCGGACATGTGAAGCTCCTAGGCAGTGAGGACGGGCGCCGCGACGGCGTCGGCGATGAGCTGGAAGGCGTGGCCGACGGGTTCGATGTCGGCGGGCAGGTTGAGGAACCCGTGCATGACGCCGGGGACGACGTGCCGCCGCAGCGGCACGCCGGCCGCGGTCAGCTGCTGCGCGAAGGGCTCCTCGGAGCCGCGCAGGTCGTCACCCTCGGCATCGACCATCAGGACCGGGCATAGACCGGTGAGGTCGGCGAGGGCGGGCATGGCGTAGCCGTCGGCGGTGTCCGGCGCTGCGCCCAGGTAGTTGGCGGTGATGCCGGCGGTGCCCTCGGCGGTGAACCGCAGCATCGGCGGGACCGTCGCGAGGATCGCGTCGACGGCCGCCGGCACCGGGGGCAGGGTCGGGTGGAAGACGCCGTACGCCGGCACGAGCAGCGCGGGCAGCCAGTCGTCCTCGTCGCGGAGCCGCAGCACGGCCCCGGTCGCGAGGTTGCCGCCGGCGCTGGCACCGCCGACGGCGATCCGGGCGCCGTCGACGCCGAGGCCGGTCACGCCGTCGCGGACCCACCGCACCACGGCCACGACGTCGTCAAGCGGCACGGGGTAGTGGACCCCGCCGACCGCCAGCCGATAGTCGACGCTGACGACGACGGCACCGGCGCGCCGGCACACCTCGCGCGCGGTGCGGTCGGCCTCGGGCATGTCGAGGTCGCCGCCCATGAACGCGCCGCCGTGCATCCAGACCAGCGCGGGGTGCGGCCCGGCGGTGTCGGGCGTGTAGATGCGCACCGGCACGGGACCGTGCGGACCCGGCACCCTGCGGTCCTCCGCGTCGACCGCGGGCGGCGGCGTCGCGTCGCGCCACTGCATGTACGCGTGGAACCGCTCCTCGAGCGCCGGGTCGGACATCAGCTGCTCGAAGGACTCGATGCCGTCGAGCAGCGGGAACCGCTCGACGTACGACGGGTGCAGGCTCACGCGCTCGCCTCGGCGAACATCGAGGGCCGCGAGCCGGTGATCCAGCCGACGATGTGGTCGCGGTCGGCGCCGGCGGTGGGCAGGTCGGCGACCTTCCTGCCCCGGTTGAGGATCACGATCCGGTCGGTGACCTCGTAGCAGAGCGGCAGGTCGTGGGTGACGACGACGATCGCGATGCCCGAGTCGGCCATCCGGCGGATCAGGCTCTCGACGTTCTTGGTCTGCTCGTAGCCCAGTGCCGCGGTCGGCTCGTCGAGCAGCAGGATGCCCTGCGACTCACCGTTCACGCGGATGGCGCTGCGGGCCAGGGCGACGACCTGGCGCTGGCCGCCGGACAGCATCTCGACCGGCCGGGTCATCGGCGCCGTACGGACGCCGAGGCGGTCCAGCTCCTTCTCCGACGTACGTCGCATCTCCTTGCGGTCGACGAACCCCAGCCAGCCGAGCGGCCCCCGGCGGAGCGTCTCCTGGCCGAGGTTGAGGTTGGTCGCGATGTCCTGCGGCTCCACCAGGGAGAGGTCCTGGTAGACCATCTGGATGCCGGCGTCGGCGGCATCGCTGGGCGCGTGGAAGGACTGCTCCACGCCGTGCACGTGGATGGTGCCGTGCGAGGGGCGGTGCGCCCCCGACATCACCTTGAGCAGCGTGGACTTGCCGGCGCCGTTGTCGCCGAGCAGGCCGACGACCTCCCCGGGCTCGACGTGGAAGTCGATGCCGTCGAGGGCGCGGACGAAGCCGTAGTGCAGCTCGATGCCCGAGAGGGCGAGAGCGGGCGTACCCATGTCAGACCTTCTTCTCGTGGACGGAGAGGTTCGCGGTCATCAGCCGCTCGGACACGGCGGTCTGCAGCAGCCGCTCGACGAGGAGCGACCCGAGCAGCAGCGCGCCGGTGCAGACCGTGGCCCAGTAGGGCTGGACGCCACGGATCGTGAGGCCGTTGCTGATCGTGGCGAGGATCAGCGCGCCGACCAGCACGCGCGGCAGGCTGCCGCGGCCACCGGTGAGGGCGACGCCGGCCAGCGCCACCGCGGTCAGCGCGTTGAAGATGATCTGCGGGCTGGCGTTGGGGTTGGCCTCGGTGACGACCGCGGTGCTGACCAGGCCGCCGAGCGAGGCGAGCACGCCGGAGAGCACGAAGCCCAGGACCTTGTAGCGGTCGGCGTGGATGCCGGCGCGGCGTACCGCCTCGGCGTTGCCGCCCACCGCCATCAGCCGGATGCCGTCTCGGGTGCGGGTCAGGAAGATCGTGCCGACGAAGAAGACCGCCGCGACGATGAACACCGGAGCCGGGATGCCGGCGAAGCTGTCGCCCACCTTGAGGTAGCGGTGCGTGCCCATGAACTCGAGCTGCGTCAGGCCGGGGAACGTGTAGCCGCCGGCGATGACCGCGGCCAGGCCCGAGAGCACCGAGAGCGTGCCGATCGTGACGATGATCGGGTTGAAGCCACGGATCGTGATCAGCCCGTTGACCATGCCGACGACGACGCCGGTCGCGAGACCGGCGGCCAGGCCGAGCCAGGTCGCGTGACCGTGGGTCAGCACCCAGCCGCACACGCAGCTCGCGACGGCGGCGGTGCCGGGGAGCGAGAGGTCCAGGACGCCGGTCATGATCCCGATGCCGACGCCGGCGGCGAACAGCGCCGTCAGCGCCGCGGCGTTCGCGATCAGCAGCGCGTTGTCGACCTTGAAGAAGTACGGCGAGCACCAGAACGCGAAGACCGCGATCAGCAGCCCCCACAGCACGAAGATGCCGCGGTCACGGAAGAACACCAGGACCGACACCGCGCGCGGCATGTCCTGGCCGGCGCCGGCCGGGGCCGGCGCCGAGCCGGGGCTGTTGCCAGCCCCGGCCACGGTCGCTTCTGAACTGGTCACGATGCTCAACTCTCCGCCTTGACGACCTTCTGTGGCGTGACGAGCTGCACGCCCTCGGCCTCCGGGTCCTCGAGCATCTCGGTCAGCTTGTCGACGTTCTGCGTCATGTCGTCGGCGAACTGCAGCGCGACCACGGCGTAGAGGTCGCCGCTCTCGACGGCGGCGAGGGTCTCGTCGTTGCCGCCGGTCTCGGTGATGCAGGGGATGTCCTTGCCGGCGGCCTTGAACGCGCCGACGGTGCCGAGCGCGCCCTCGTCGTTCTGGGCGAAGACCGCGTTGATGTCGGGGTTGCCCTGGAGCGCGTTGCCGACGTCGGTCTGCGCGGCGCCGCGGTCGGTCACGGTGATGGTCGTGACGATCTCGGCGTCCGGAGCGGTCGCGGCGAGGGTGTCCTTGACGGCGCCCTCGTACTCCTCCTTGCCGGCGGTGCCGGGAGTGGACTCCGCGAACAGCACCTTGGCCTGACCGTCGTACTTCTCGTTGATGCAGTTGCCGAGCTCGGTGCCGGCGGCCTCACCCTGGGCGGCGTAGTCGATGGTCGCGAACGAGATGCCGGACTGCATGCCGTCCATGCCGTACGCCTCGGGCGTGCCGTTGACGACCATCGGGACGCCCTTCTCCTGCGCGATCGGCAGCAGCGAGGCGGCGGCCTCGGGAGCGACCATGATCGCCCAGACGGCGTCGGCCTTCCCGCTCTCGATCGCGGTCTGCAGGTCGGTGACCTGCTTCTGCGGGTCGAGGTTGGGGTCCTGGATGACCACCTCGTAGCCCTGCTCCTCGGCGTAGTGCTTCACGCCCTCGGAGAGCTGCTGCATGGCGGGGATCTTCAGCGCCAACGGCGAGAAGACGAGGGTCTTGGTGTCGCCCGAACCCGAGTCGGAGTCACTGCCTGCGGCGGGCTGGGTGTCGCTGCTGCCACAGGCCGCGAGCAGCGCGAGGCTGCCGACGGCGAGGGCGGCGGTGGCCACCTTGCCCAACG
Source organism: Nocardioides sp. SR21 (assembly GCF_022761125.1). Taxonomy (GTDB): domain Bacteria; phylum Actinomycetota; class Actinomycetes; order Propionibacteriales; family Nocardioidaceae; genus Nocardioides. The sequence continues at coordinate 253,143 of NZ_JAKWJR010000005.1, forward strand.
TGTTGGAACGGGACGTCATGAGTTCTCCTGGTCCTCGACGGCGGCCCCGCTGGCCGCCCTGTGTGGTCCGTCACAGGAAACCGCCGGTCGCGGGGATGCAGAACCCCGATCGGAGTGATGCCTGCCATAGCCGCCAGTGCTTTCCGCGGGCCCTCCGAGCCGACCTAGCGTGATCGGGCCAGCACTGGAACACCCATGCCACGAACCGCACACAGGAGACACCCATGGCTTTCGTCGTCAGCGCCACCTGGACCGCCCAGCCCGGTCAGGAGGGCGTCGTGCTCGACGCGATCGAGAAGCTCGGCCCGCTGTCGCGGGAGGAGCCCGGCAACCGCGTCTACCAGGCGTTCCAGGACCCGGCCGAGCCGCTCGTGTTCCGTCTGTTCGAGATCTACGACGACCAGGCCGCGGCTGACGCGCACTGGGCCTCGGACCACTTCAAGGAGTTCGCGCTCGACCAGGCCATCCCCGTGCTCGCCACCCGCGAGCGCGCCTTCTACGAGACGATCGGCTGAGTCGTGGTTGCCGCCGAACGGTCATCATGGGTGGCCCGTGCTCCGGGTGCGTGCATCGCAAGGCGCCGGAGCGAAGCCGTACCGGGTCGTCCAGCGAGCGACGGCAACGCCGCGGGGTGCGTGGCCGGGGTGCGGGACGCCCGACGACCGTTCGGTGGTGACCACTGATGCGTCTTGCCACCTTCCGCCGGCACACCGACGAGCCGCACCTGCGGCAGGTCGGCCTCGTGCTCGGTCAGGGCGACCACCTCCGCGTGCACCCGTTCGACGCCGGCTACGACCTCGTCGAGCTGCTCGCGGAGTCGCCCGAGTGGCGAGACTCCCAGGCCGACGTCGCGGCCGCCGGCGACGGGTACGCGCTCGACGAGATCGTGCTGCTGCCGCCGGTCTACCCGGTCGCGATGCGCGACTTCCTCACGTTCGAGGCGCACGTCGACGGCATGGAGCGCGGCCACGGCAACCCCGGCCCGCCGGCCGCCTGGTACGACGCCCCCGTCTTCCTCTTCATGGCGCCGCACGCGGTGACGGGCCCGTACGACGACATTGCGATGCCCCCGGACACCGAGCGGCTCGACTTCGAGCTCGAGATCGCCGCGATCGTCTGCCGCGACGTCCGCGACGTGACGCCCGGCGAGGCGCGGGCCGCGATCGGCGGGTACTGCGTGATGAACGACTGGTCCGCGCGCGACGTCCAGGGCAAGGAGATGTCGCTGAAGCTCGGGCCGTCGAAGGGCAAGGACTTCGCGACCACGATCGGCCCGTGGGTGGTGACCGCCGACGAGCTCGACGACTGCCGCGACACCGACGGCTTCCTCGACCTCGAGATGACCGTGAAGGTCAACGACGAGCGGATCGGCGGCGACCGGTCCGGCCACATGGGCTGGTCGTTCGAGCAGCTCGTCTCGCACGCGTCCCGCGCGTCGTGGGTCAAGGCCGGCGAGGTGCTCGCCTCGGGCACCTGCGCCTCCGGCTCGCTCGCCGAGTCGTGGGGCCGCACCGGCTCGCTGACCCCGCCGCCCCTGCAGGTCGGCGACGTCGTCGAGATGACCATCGAGCGGCTCGGCACGATCCGCAACACCGTCGTGGCGGGCGAGGAGCCCGTCGCCGCCGTCGCCCCCGCCCGGCGCCGCGTGCGTGAGGAGGTCTGACGTGCAGGTCGTCACCCGCAACCCCGCGACCGGCGAGGAGCTCGCGGCGTACGACGCGCACGACGAGGCGGGCGTCGAGACGGCCCTCGCCGAGACGCACGCCGCGAGCGGCGTCTGGGCCGCGACGCCGCTCGACGGGCGGCTGGCGCTGCTGCGCGGCGTCGGCAAGCTGCTGACCGAGCGGCGCGAGGAGTACGCCGCGCTGATCACCGCCGAGATGGGCAAGCCGCTCGCGGAGTCGCTCGGCGAGATCGACAAGTGCGCGTGGAACTGCGAGGTCGTCGCCGACCTCGCGCCCGCGTGGCTGGCCGACCACGAGGTCGCGTCGGGTGCGTCGCGGTCGTGGCTGTCGTACGAGCCGATCGGCGTCGTGTTCGCGGTGATGCCCTGGAACTTCCCGTTCTGGCAGGTCCTCCGCTTCGCGTCCGCCGCCCTGGCGGCCGGCAACGCCGCACTGCTCAAGCACAGCCCGGACGTCACCGGCTGCGCGCTGGCGATCGAGGAGCTGTTCGCGGACGCGGGTGCCCCGGCCGGGCTGTTCCGCTCGCTGGTCGTCGCGGCCGACGACGTCGCGGAGGTGTCGCGCCGCGTGGTCGAGGACCCGCGGATCGCGGCGGTCACGCTGACCGGCAGCGAGCGCGCGGGCTCGTCGATCGCCGCCGTTGCCGGCGCCTCGATCAAGAAGACCGTGCTGGAGCTGGGCGGATCCGACCCGTACGTCGTCCTCGCGGACGCCGACCTGGAGGTCGCCGCAGCGACCGCCGTGAAGGCGCGGTTCACCAACACCGGCCAGAGCTGCGTGTGCGCGAAGCGGTTCATCGTCCACGAGGACGTCGCCGACGCGTTCCTCGAGCGGTTCGTCGACCACATGTCCCTGCTCGAGATCGCGCCGATGGCGCGCGAGGACCTGCGCGACGGCATCCTGCGCCAGGTCGCCGAGACCGTCGCCCAGGGCGCCCGTCTCGTCGTCGGCGGCCGCGCGATCGACGGTCCCGGCTGGTACGTCGAGCCGACGCTGCTCACCGACGTCGCGCCCGGCATGACCGCGTTCGACGAGGAGACGTTCGGCCCGGTCGCCACGATCACCCGCGCCCGCGACGACGACCACGCGGTCGAGCTCGCGAACGCGACGACGTTCGGCCTCGGCGCCTCGGTGTGGGGCTCGTCCGAGCACGCGCTGGCGGTCGGCCGGCGGATCCGCTCGGGCGCGCTGTTCGTCAACGCGATGGTCGCCTCCGACCCGCGGCTGCCGTTCGGCGGCATCGGCCGCAGCGGCTACGGCCGCGAGCTGTCCGCCGAGGGCGTCCGCGAGTTCACCAACGTCCGCACGGTGGTCGTCGCATGAGGCTGGACCACGTCGGCCTCAACGTCGCCGACCTCGACGCGATGACCGCCTGGTACTGCTCGTCGCTGGAGCTCGCGGTCGAGTTCGAGTTCGCGCTCGACCACGTCGACCTCCGGGGCGCGATGCTGTGCTCCGCCGACGGACACCGCGTGGAGCTGCTGACCCGCGCCGGCAACACCGCCGGCCTCCAGGCCGCGAGCCCGGTCGAGGCCGCGCTGACCCGCGGCTTCGGGCACGTGGCCGTCGACGTACCGGACGTGGACGCGGCGTACGACGCGCTCGTCGCCGCCGGCGCGGCCGACCGGATGTCGCCGCGCCCCTCACCCGAGCCCGGGGTCCGGATGGCCTACGTCGCCGACCCCGAAGGCAACCTCATCGAGCTGCTGGACCGCACCACACGACAGGGAGAGAAGTCATGAGCCACCTCAACGAGCACGGGATCACCCACCTGCGCCACGTCGACCTCGCGGTCAACGACTACGAGACGCAGCGCAGCTTCTACAAGGACACCTGGGGGCTGACCGAGGTCGGCACCGACGGCAACCTGTCGTACCTCGCGGCCGAGGGGTCGCCGGAGCAGTACGTGATCCGGCTGCGCCAGGGCGAGGACAAGCGCCTCGACCTGATCTCCTTCGGCTCCGAGAGCGTCGAGAGCGTGGACGCGCTCGCGGCGAAGCTCGGCAGCCAGGGCGTGCAGCTGGTCAGCGAGCCGGACAAGCTGCAGACCGCCGGCGGCGGCTACGGCTTCCGCTTCTTCGACATCGACGGCCGCACCATCGAGATCTCGACCGACGTCGAGACCCGGCAGCACCGCGCGATCGAGGAGGGCGAGGCGATCCCGGTCCGCATCTCGCACGCGGTGATGAACAGCAACGACCCCAACAGGACCCGCGACTTCTACGCGAACGTCCTCGGCTTCAAGCTGTCGGACACGCTCTGGGGCCAGCACATGGGAGAGATGATGCACTTCATGCGGTGCAACGACTGGCACCACAGCCTGGCGATCGCCCGCGGCCCGCACACCTCGGTGCACCACGTGTCCTTCGAGATGCGCGGACTCGACGAGTACATGCGCGGCACCGGTCGCGTGATGCGCGCCGGCATCAAGAAGATCTGGGGCCCGGGCCGCCACAACGCCGGCAACAACACGTTCACGTACTTCCTCGACCCGTCGGGCAACACCATGGAGTACACGACCGAGCTCGAGAAGATCGAGACCGACGAGTGGCACCCGGCGGTCTACGACATCGCGGACCCGATGACCCAGGACGTCTGGGGCACCGCCGACCCGATGTCGGAGATCATCGCCCGCGACTCGTTCAACGACCCCGACAAGGGTGTCTTCGTCGCTCCGCCGGTCTGATGGGTGACCTGTCCGGCAAGGTCGTCGTCGTCACCGGCGCGGCCCGCGGCCAGGGTGCGGCCGAGGTCTCGGCGTTGGCCGCGGCCGGGGCCACGGTCGTCGGCACCGACGTCCTCCCCTTCGAGGGGCGACACCTCGACGTGACCGACCCGGAGGGCTGGGCCTCCCTCGCCGAGTCCCTGCGGGAGGAGTACGGCGCGGTGCACGCGCTGGTCAACAACGCCGGCGTGGCCGCCCGCGAGCGGCTGCCTCATGTGTCGCTGGACGCCTGGCGCCAGACGTTCGACATCAACGTCACCGGGCCGATGCTGGGCATCCAGGCGCTCGTGCCGCTGATGCCGCCCGGGTCGTCGATCGTGAACATCTGCTCGGTGGCGGCGGTCTCCGGCCACGCGGCGGCGGCGTACACCTCCTCGAAGTGGGCGCTGCGCGGCCTGACCCGCTCGGCCGCCCTCGAGCTCGGCTCGACGCGCGGCATCCGGGTCAACGCGGTGATGCCCGGCCTCATCGACACCCCGCTGATGGAGTCGGCGCCGGACGCGTTCTTCGACGCCGCGGTCGCGGAGATCCCGCTCGGCCGCGTCGGCGTGCCGGCCGACATCGCGCCGACGGTGGTGTTCCTCGTGTCCGACGACTCGACGTACTACAACGGCGCCGAGCTGGTGATCGACGGCGGCCTCACCGCGCACGTCTCGCACAAGGCGATCGCGGACGCGACCCGGGCTCGATAGCGGTCAGGAACTGACCTGATCGGCTCCTAGCGTGGAGCCATGGACTACAGGATCGAGCTCATCCCACTCGCCGTCGGGGACGTCGACCGGTCGGTCGAGTTCTACGGCACCACGCTCGGCTGGAGCGTCGACCACGACCAGGTGGTCTCGCCGGACCTGCGCTTCGTGCAGGTGACCCCGCCGGGGTCGGCCTGCTCCATCTGCTTCGGCATCGGTCTCGACATGATGCCGACCGGGTCGTCGCAGTTCATCCAGGTCGTCGTGGACGACGCCGACGCGGCGCTGGCCGACCTGCGCGGGCGCGGCGTCGACGGTGAGGGCGTCGACGAGCAGCCGTGGGGCCGGTTCGTCTACTTCACCGACCCCGACGGCAACCGCTGGGCGCTGCAGCAGATCGTGCGGCCCGCCGCCTGACCGGTCAGCTGCTGATGGAGCAGTAGCTGGTGTCGTAGCCCCGAGTGCCGGGTTGGCAGAAGGACTCGCTCGCCCGCCAGGTCGTGCCGACGATGGTCAGGGTCGAGACGACCAGCAGGACCGCGCCGCCGCCGATGAGCGTGGCCGCGCGCCCGCTGCGGGCGCCGAGGACCAGCACGACGACACCGGCTCCGGCCAGGATCCACTGGGTGATCCCGCCGGCATTGATCCAGCGTTCCGTGGTGCCGCACGGCGGGCACCCGGTCTCGGTGCAGCTGTAGTTGTTCGTGCAGTCGGTCATCATCCCGAACCCGACGGCGAACCATCCGAGGCTGCCGAGCAGCATGCAGACGCCGATCGCGAGGGACACCAGGACGACGCCGAGCACGTACGAGATGCGCATGGTGCGAGTCTCGCCGCGAGCGGGGCCGACCGGCTGAGTACTCCTACTCAACTCCCGCGTGGAGCGACAGCTTCGCGACCAGGTCGCCGACCAGCAGGCGTACGTCGACGCCCGTGCAGACGCGCCGCTTGTCGTACCCCGTCCAGGTGCAGGTCGAGTCGTCGAGGGCGGTGACGAGGACCGGCGGGCTGTCGCCGAGCGGCCACACCTCGCCGAGCTCGATGAAGTCGGGCAGCGGGAGCTCGACGTACTGCCGCCACAGGAACTCGCCCACCTCGCCGGCGTCCCCGAGCCAGCGCTCCAGCTCGGAGACCGTGACCGCCGCCTGGCGGTAGCTCTCGACGGGGAACTGCGTGATCGGCAGGCAGGCGTGGTCGAAGACCGCGGTCGCGGCCTCGGGGTCGGTGTCGCGGTTGTACTCCTCCCGACCGGGGTCGATGCTGCCGCCGACCCACACCAGGTGCATCCGGGTCGCGATCGCGGGGTCGGTCGCGAGCGCCTCGGCGACGTTGGACAGCGGACCGCCGCAGACGACGTACAACGGCAGGTCGTCGTCGGCGAGCGCGGCGTCGACGATCGCCCGGCCGCCGTCGCCATGCACGGGTACGTCGAGGCCGAGCAGCTCGACCAGCTCGTGGGCGACGGCCGCCCCGTCGGGAGGCATCGACCGCGGCGAGCCGAACCTCGGGTCAAGCCCGGTGCTGGTGACCGCGACGACCCGGTTCGCCGGCGACAGCAGGTGGTGCGCGAGGGCGACCAGCCCGTCCGGGTCACCGGCCCAGTCGTTGTCGACGACGACCCGGCAACGAGGCCGGATCCGCAGACCGGTCACGACCGGAAGGACTTCACCAACGCGGCATAGACACCGGCGCTCGGCTTCGGCGTGCGCTCGAACGTCTCCCGGTCGACCTCGTGCAGCCCCAGCTGGTGCTGGTAGCCGAAGACCCACTCGAAGTTGTCGAGCAGCGTCCAGTGGATGTAGCCCAGGACCGGCACGCCCTCGTCCATCACGGCGTGCAGGCCGGCGAGCGACGGCTCGAGGAAGTCCGCGCGCTGGGTGTCGTCGGAGGTGCTCATGCCGTGCTCGGTGACCAGGATCGGCACGCCCGCGACCGAGTGCGCGTAGCGGACCGCGCCCGCCAGCGACAGCGGCTCGATGGCGGTGCCCATCTGGTTCACCGGCACCCCCTCCGCGGGCGGCACCTGGCCGGCGCCGTCGTACGGCACCTGCTCGTAGTTCTGCACACCGAGGAAGTCGTCGTCGCGGGCCAGCTCCAGCCAGCGCCGGTAGACCTCCGCGCGCTTGCGGTCGCGCACCGACGCGTCGTCGCCCTCCACGACGTCGTCCATCACCGCGAGCGAGAACCCGACCGGCAGCTCGGGCCGCCGCGCCTTGATCACCGCACGGGCGGCGACGTGAGCGGCCTCGAGGCCGTCCTCCATCGGGGTCAGCTCCTCGGGGAGCACGACGTTCGCGAGGCGGTACGCCGGCACCCCTGCCTTCTCGCTCGCCGCTTCGAGCGTCGCCCGCTCCACCTGGCGCACGAAGTCGGGCAGGTTCAGCCAGGACAGCAGGTGCGGGAGGTTCGGCTCGTTCAGCGTGACGGCGTACGCGATCCTGTCGCCGAAGCGCTCCATCAGCTTGTCGCAGTAGCGCGCGAAGAGCGCGGGTGCCTCGGGGTCGAGCCAGCTGCCGCGCATCGCGAACCAGTGCGGCGCGGTGAAGTGGTTGAACGTCACGACCGGTGCCAGTCCCTGCGCGAGACACTCGTCGACCATCGCCTCGTAGCGGTCGAGCGCCTCCTCGTCCCAGGCTCCCTCGGTGGGCTCGACCCGGGCCCACTCGACCGAGAAGCGGTACGCCGTCAGGCCCATCGCGACGACGAGGCCGATGTCCTCGCGCCAGCGGTTCCAGCTGTCGCACGCCTTCCCGGACGGCTCCTGGAACACCGTGGGCGTCACCAGCTCGGCGAACCAGGTGTCGCTGTTGTCGTTGTCGCCCTCGATCTGGTGGCCGGCGCCGGCAGCGCCCCACAGGAACTCGCTCATGGGGACCAGCGAACGTCGCCTACGTCACTTCCGGAAGCAGCGCTTCGCGATACCTGGCATCAGATGTCGGCGACGAGCGGGGCCACCTCGGTGCCGAGCAGCTCGATGCCCCGCAGCAGGTCGCCGTGGGCGAGACGAGGGTTCGTCATCTGCAGAGACAGCCGGTCGACGCCGCCGAGCTGCTCGGAGACCCGGCGGATCTTGTCGGCGACCGTCTGTGGGTCGCCGAGGAAGAACGCTCCGTTCGGTCCGGAGGTGGCGTCGAACTGCTGCCGGTTCGGCGCGGAGAAGCCGCGCTCGCGGGAGACCTTGGTGAACATCTCGTGCCAGCCGGGGTAGATCGTGTCCGCGGCGGTCGCGGTGCTCTCGGCGACGAACCCGAAGACGTGCAAGCCGACCTTCAGCCGCTCCGGCGGGTGTCCGGCCTCGGCGCCGGCGCGACGGTAGAGGTCGACGAGCGGGGCGAACTGGCGCGGCTCACCGCCGATGATCGCGACCATCAGCGGCAGGCCGAGCCAACCGGCTCGCGCGAACGACTCCGGCGTACCGCCGACCCCGACCCAGATCGGCAGGGGGTCCTGGACCGGACGCGGGTAGACGCGCTGACGGTTCAGGGGCGGCCGGTGCCGGCCGGACCAGGTGACCTCGTCCTCGTCGCGGATCCGGAGGAGCAGCTCGAGCTTCTCCGAGAAGAGCGTGTCGTAGTCGGCGAGGTCGAGCCCGAACAGCGGGAACGCCTCGGTGAACGAGCCACGGCCCACGACGAGGTCGATCCGGCCCTTCGAGATCAGGTCGAGGGTCGCGAACTGCTGGAACAGGCGCACGGGGTCGACCGCGCTCAGCACGGCCACGGCGCTGCCGAGCCGGATCCGCTCGGTCCGGGCGGCGGCGGCCGCGAGGATGACCGGCGGCGCGGAGTCGTAGTACTCGCTGCGGTGGTGCTCGCCGATCCCGAACGAGTAGAGCCCGCTGCGGTCGGCGAGCTCGATCTCCTCGAGCAGGTGCTCCATCCGCTCCACGGGCCCGACCACGTGGCCCGTGCTCGGGTCGGTGACGGTGGAGACGAAGCTGTCGACGCCCAGGTGCATGTACAGGATTCAACCACCCACGCGGGCGCCGACCGCCTCAGCTGTTCTTGCGCTCCCGCTTCTTGGCTGCGGCGAGATCGCTGAGGCGCGCGGCGTCGGCGCGTGCCTCGGCGGCGGCCCGCTTGGTCTCGCGCGCCTGCTCCAGCTCGGACTTCGGCTTCGCCTGGCGGGTCTTCTTCCTCGCGGTGGCGGCGGAGGTGGCGGCCCTCTTGCGCTGCTCGGCGGAGGTGGTGCGCGTCGAGGCCTTCTCGTTCGCGGCCGCCTTCTTGGCCGCGGCGGTCCTGGTCGCGGCGGCCTTCGCCTGCTGCTTGCCTCGAGCCTCGGCGACGTCGGCCTCCTCGAGGCCGGAGGCGGCGCGCTTCTGGGCGGCCGTGCGCTTGCGGGCCGCCTGACGACGGCCGGCGGCGGCGGTCTCGCGCGCCCGGTCACGCCGTACGCCGGCCTCGTCCTCGAGCTGCGCTGCGGTCGCGAGCTTGGCGGACCGGTCGAGCCGGTCCGCGCCGCGCGTGGCGATCTCGTCGTCGCGGAGGATCGAGCCGGCGAGCGTGTCGGCGGTGCCGATGACCCGGTCCAGGCCGAGCCGGATCGGGGCGTCGTCCGGCAACCGGCCGGACAGGGTGTTGCCGACGACGGCCAGCGGCAGCCGGGCGAGCTCGTAGGGGAGGGCGATGAGGGTGCGGATCATGGTGGTCCTCACTTCGTGATCTGGTCGCGCAGCTGCGCGGCCTGCTGGTCGGCGGCGGCGGCTTCGCGCTGGAGGCGAGCCGTCTCCTGGGCGGTCTGCTGCTCGGTGCGGTCGGCGTCCTTCTCGAGCGCTTCGGCCTCGCGGAGGCGGCGCTCGGCCAGCGCGTCGGCCTCGCGCTCGGCGGCCGCGCGTCCCGCGGCCTCCTGCCGGTCGGCGGCGTCGGCGGCGGCCGCGTGCTCGGTGGCGCGCTGCTGCTCGGCGACGGACTTCTCCCGGGCGGCCTGGGTGCGCGCCGTGGTCTCGCGCTGGGCCGCCTCCCGGTCGGCCTCGCGGATCTCCTGGGTGGCCTCGGCGCGCTTCGCGTCGGCGACGGCCTCGTCGGCCACGGCCTCCTTGCGGTTGCGGGCCTCGGCCTGCTGCAGCTGACCCTCCTCGACGAGGTCGTCCTTGCCGGTGACCGCGCCGACGACCTCCTTCGCCTTGCCGGCGACGCTGTCGAACATGCCTTCGCGGGCCTGAGCCGCCTTGTCCGTGCTGTCGTTGGTCATGTCCATCGGTGCCCGATCCACCTGGCTCCAGACGAGATCGGCGCTGTGACACGTGCCTCCTTGCGCCGATACCTCGCATCACGAGTCGCAGGTTCCGCTCACGGGTGACGCCCGGCACAGTCGGGGACATGTTCGAGTACTTCACCGGCCCCAAGTACGTCTGGAACCTCGGCGTCTGCGCCACGCTCAACAACGGCGGCGCGATCGACGAGGTGGACCGGGCCTGCCGGCCCGCGCGCGAGGCCGCCGACGTCGACTCGGGCAGCACGATCTTCATGCAGTCGTGGAAGGCCGTCGCCGACCAGGTCGCCGACCAGGCGCGCGCCTCCGAGGCAGCCGGCCACCTGCGTACGGCGGGGCAGCAGTGGTACCGCTCCGGCCTCTACATCTGCCAGGCCGAGCGGATGCTGAGCAACACCGACCCCGGCCGCCGCGAGTTCTACCAGCAGGCGCTGGACGCGTTCGAGAAGGTCTTCGAGATCGCCGACCCGGCGACCACGCGCGTGGAGATCCCCTTCGAGGGCACCACGCTGCCCGCGTACTTCTCCAACGCCAGCAAGGCCGGCGAGCCGGTCCCGACCGTGATCATGTGGAACGGCCTCGACTCCACCAAGGAGCACATGTACACGTCGGGCTGGGCGCAGGAGATGCGCGAGCGCGGCGTCTCGGTGCTGATGATCGACAACCCCGGGTCCGGTGAGGCGCTCCGCTTCCAGGACCTCACGTCCCGCATCGAGTCCGAGGAGTGGGCGAAGGCCCAGGTGGACTGGCTCGAGTCCCGCGCGGATGTCGACAGCGACCGGATCGGCCTCGTCGGCTGGTCGCTCGGCGGCTACTACGTCCCGCGCGCCGCGGCGTTCGAGAAGCGGATCAGGTTCATCGCGGTCTGGGGCGCCAACCACAACTGGGGCGAGGTGCAGAAGAAGCGCCTGCAGCGCGAGGGCGAGAACCCCGTCCCGCACTACTGGGAGCACGTGCTCTGGGTGTGGGGCTTCGACGATGTCGACACGTTCATCGCGTACGCCGAGGGCGTCAACCTCAACGGTGTCGTCGACAAGATCACCGTGCCGTTCCTCATCGCGCACGGCGCGAACGACCGTCAGATCTCGGTCGACTACGCGCACCAGTCCTACGACCAGGCGGTGAACAGCCCGAAGCGCGAGCTGCGGATCTTCACCGTCGAGGAGGGCGCGGCCGAGCACGTCGGCCTCGACCACATGCCGCACATCAACGCGTACATCGCCGACTGGGTCGAGGACACCCTCGCCGGGCTCTGACGCTCAGAGCTCGCGCTCGGTCCCGTCCGGCAGCGAGAGCAGGCCGGTGACACCCGGCGGCAGCGTGACGTCGACGTCCAGCTCGTCGTCGGTGAGCTCCCAGCGCACCGAGACGGTGCCGTGCCGGGTCTCGAGCGAGGCCTCGGCCCAGGTCAGCCCGCCACCGGGGCGCGGCGCGACCAGCACGCGGGAGTAGCCCGCCTCGAGAGGCGCGATGCCCGCGACCGTGCGGTGCATCCAGTCGGCGACCGCGCCGAGGGCGTAGTGGTTGAAGCTGGTCATCTCGCCGGGGTTGATCGAGCCGTCGGGGAGCATCGAGTCCCAGCGCTCCCACACGGTGGTCGCGCCCATCGTCACGGCGTACAGCCACGACGGGCACGCGCGCTGCATCAGCAGGCCGTACGCGTCGTCGACGCGGCCGGTGCGCGTCAGCGCCTCGGTGACGTACGGCGTGCCCGCGAACCCGGTCGAGATCCGGTGCCCGCTCGCGGCCACCAGCTCGGCGAGCCGTCGGCCGGCCCGCTGCGACGTCGCCTCGTCGAGCAGGCCGAAGACGATGGCCAGCGTGTAGACGGTCGTGCAGTCGGACGTGATCGTTGCGTCGGCGCTCACGTAGGCCTCGTTGAAGGCCGACCGCGTGCGCTCGGCGATCGCGCGGAACTCCGCGTCGTCGCGCCCGAGCACCACGGCGGCGTCGGCGAGGATCCGCGCGGAGCGGTACTTGGCGGCGGTCGCGACGACGGACGGGTCCGCCTTCGCCGCCCACGGCTGGTCCGGCGGAGCGTCGGGATCGAGCCAGTCGCCGAACTGGAAGCCGGTGTCCCACAGGCCGTTCGGCGAGGACAGCGCCTCGACGCGCCGCACGTGCCCGGCCATCGAGTCCCACTGCCGCTCGAGGACCGACGCGTCGCCGTACGCCTCGAAGAGCGCCCACGGGACCCAGACCGCGGCGTCGCTCCAGATCGCGGCGGTGTCCGGCGCCGGCACGCCCTTCGGGTGCGGCACCTTCTTGAGCACGTCGGGCACCACGAACGGCACCTGGTCGTCGGCGTGCGCCTGCTCGACGGCGAGGTCGAGGAGCCAGTCGGAGAGGAACGCCTCGACGTCGTAGAGGTATGCCGCGGACGGCGCGAACACCGCGAGGTCGCCGGTCCAGCCGAGCCGCTCGTTGCGCTGCGGGCAGTCGGTCGGCACGTCGAGGACGTTGCCGCGCAGGCCCCACACGATGTTGCGGTGCAGCTGCTCGAGGTCCGGGTCGGAGCACGCGAAGGTGCCGGTCCGGCGCAGGTCCGAGTGCACGACGACCGCCTCCAGGGACGCGGGATCGACCGGCCCGGTGACCTCGACGTACCGGAACCCGTGGAACGTGAACGTCGGCTCGAAGGTGTCGTCGCCGCCGCTGAGGATGAACCGGTCGGTGGCCTGCGCGTCGCGCAGCGGCCGCACCCCGAGCTCGCCGTCCTCGAGCACCTCGGCGTGCCGTAGCCGGATCTCGTCGCCGCGCGGGCCGCGCGCGCTGAACCGCACCCAGCCGACGAGGTTCTGCCCGAAGTCGACCAGCGTCCGGCCGGACGGTGACGTCCAGACCCGCTGCGGGCGCAGGGACTCGTGACGGACCGCCGGCGGGCCGACGTACGGCGTCAGCAGACCGGTGTCGAACGGCAGCTCGTGGACCGGGTGGAACTGCGACTCGGGCCCCTGGGCCGCGAACGTCTCGCGGCGCCGGGCGTCGATGGTCTGCCCGTCGTAGAGGTCGTCGGCGAGCGTCTCCGACGGCCCGGCCTCCCAGGTGTGGTCGGTGCCCACGACCTGCCGGTGGCCGTCCTCGAAGCAGACCTCCAGCTGAGCGATCAGCCCGAGCCGGTCGCCGTACAGCGCCCGGCCGCCCTGGAAGCCGAGCCGGCCGCGGTACCAGCCGTTGCCGAGCGTCGCGGTGATCTCGGTGCTGTCGTCGAGGAGAGCGGCGACGTCGTGCGTGCGGTAGCGCAGCCGCCACTCGTAGGCGCTCCACCCCGGTGACAGCACGTCCGCGGCGACCGGCGTACCGCCGAGACGGACCTCGTGCACGCCGAGGCTGCTGACGTGCAGCAGCGCCTCGGTGACGGGGCCGTGGCCGGCGTCGAGCTCGACGGTACGGCGGAACATCGGGGCGGTGAGGTCGACGGCCGGAGTGACCATCCGGGCCTGCCACGTGACGGACATGCCGCCACGCTAGGAGCGCGCCCGGCGGTGCGGAACGGCGTTGCTCGTGATGGGAGGCATCGGCGGCCGAGGTGACGTTGGTCCCTACCCGACGGTGCCGGGAGACGGCAGGGTGGGTACGGTGCCGCAACGGACGGGCTTGACCGAAAGGCGTGCAGTTCATGGTCGATGTGCAGAGCGTGCTGGATGAAGCGGGCGTGACGAACTCCCAGGTGCGTGAGTACGTCGCGCACTGGGCGGCGATCACCGAGCCGGAGCGGATCGAGGTCGTCAGCGCGGCCGACGACGCCCGGCTGGTGCAGGAGGCGCTCGACGCGGGCGAGCTGCTGCCCGCCGGCGAGGGCCTCTACTACTCGCGCAGCTACCACAAGGACACCGCGCGCTCGGAGGAGCGCACGATCGTCGCGACCAGCAACCCCGACGACCGGGGCGTCTACAACAACTGGCGCCCGGCCGACGAGATGAAGCCGATGCTGATCGAGCGGATGCGCGGCACCTCGCGTGGCAAGACGATGTACGTGATCCCGTACCTCATGGCCCCTCCGGGCTCGCCGCTCGAGCAGTTCGCCGCCGGCGTCGAGCTCACCGACACCCGCACGGTCGTGCTGCACATGATCCGGATGTCGCGGGTGGGCGCGCAGTACGTCAACGAGCTCGCCGAGCCCGACAGCTTCGTGCGCGCCGTGCACGTCACCGGCGACCTGCCGAACCTCGGCCAGGGCACGCCCGACGACCAGCGCTACTTCGTCACCGTCGCCGACGAGCGGACGATCCTGCACTACGGGTCGTCGTACGGCGGCAACGCGCTGCTCGGCAAGATCGCGCACGGCCTGCGCCAGGCCTGCTACGACGGCTGGGCGTCGGGCGGCTTCCTCGCCGAGCAGTTCATGCTGCTCGGGATCATCGACAACCAGACCGGCAAGCGCTACCACGTCTGCGGCGGCTTCCCGAGTGCGTCGGGCAAGACGAACCTCGCGATGACGCTGGCGCCGGACGCGCTCGGCGACCGGTACCGCGTCGAGTTCTACGGCGACGACATCGCGTGGCTGTGGGTCAATCCGGACGACGGCCGGGTCTACGGCATGAACCCGGAGAACGGCGTCTTCGGCGTCGCCAAGGACACCAACGAGAAGACCAACCCGACCGCCCTGGACTCGATCCAGCCGGGCAGCGGCGCGATCTTCACCAACGTCGCCTACAACCCCGGCACCCACGAGGTCTGGTGGGAGGGCAAGACCAAGCAGCCGCCCGCCGACGTGACCGGGTGGCAGGACTGGAAGGGCGAGCTGATCTCCGAGCGCGAGCCCGGCGACACCTCCCCGTGGGCGCACCCGAACAGCCGCTTCACCACCACGCTTGCCAACGTCCCGAACGTCGCGTCGAACTTCGAGGACCCCGCCGGCGTCCCGATCGACGCGATCATCTTCGGCGGCCGCACCAGCGACCGCGAGCCGCTGGTCCGTGCGATCCATGACCTCGCCGAGGGCGTGTACGACGGCCTCACGCTCGGCGCCGAGGCGACGTTCGCCGCCGAGGGCGTCGACGGCCAGCTGCGCTACGACCCGATGTCGATGCGGCCGTTCATGGCCTACTCCGAGGGCGAGTACGCCGCGCACTGGCTGCGGATCATCGGCCAGGCGACCGACCAGCCGATCTTCGCGCACGTGAACTGGTTCCAGCGCGACCCCGAGGACGGCCACTTCCGCTGGCCCGGCTACCGCGAGAACCTGCGCGCGCTGCTGTGGCTGTGCCAGCTCAAGGACGGTCTCGTCAGCGGCCGCGAGACGCCGGTCGGCGTACTCCCGACGAAGGACGAGCTGCGCCTCGACGGCCTCGAGATCGACGCCGCCGACCTCGACGTGCTCCTCACGATCGACACCGAGCGGTGGCGCCAGGAGATGGGCTTCCGCGAGGCGCACCTCGAGCAGTTCGACAACCTGCCCGAGGAGATCTGGGAGGCGCACCGCCGGGTCGCGGCCGCCCTCGACGACTCCGACGACTGACCGCTCCGCGTCAGCGGCGCGGGCGGAGGGCGCCCCAGAGGCCGACGCCGATGCCGACGACCGCGCCGCCGAGGCCGATCGCCTTCTGGGACCCGGTCATCTGGTCGTGGACGGCCAGCCCGCCGAGCAGGTCGGCGGCGTCGGCGCCACCGGAGGCGAGGAACCAGCGCCGGGTGTCGGTGCCGCGCAGCGAGGTGACGACGAGAGCGCCCCCGATCAGGGCGTCGCGGTAGCCCATCGAGCGCAGCAGCAGCCGTGTGGTCGGGACCGGATCCTCGTCCTTGTCGCCCCAGAGCTGGTTCGCCCGCACCGGGGAGACGAGGAACGAGACTCCGGACGCGAGGCGGATGGACCCGGCGACGAGGCCGGCGCGGTCGACGCGTGACATGGCCGGAGGCTAGCGGTTGGTGCGGCTCCGGGTCAGCCACAGCGCGCCGAGGACCAGCGCGGATCCGGCGATGCCGTCGAGCCAGTAGTGGTTCGCGGTGCTCACCACCACGAACAAGGTCGCCAGCGGGTGCAGCAGCCACAGCCAGCGCCACCGGGTGTGGCACGCGGAGATCATCACGACCGCGATCAGCAGGGCCCAGCCGACGTGCAGGCTGGGCATCGCGGCGTACTCGTTCGACATGCTGCCCAGCACGGGCGCCTGGTAGATCGAGATCCCGCCGGCGTGCCCGGTGTCGACCATGCCGAGCGAGGTGAGCAGCCGCGGCGGGGTCACGGGCACGAGCACGTGGAAGACCAGCGCCGCACCGGTCGCGGCGAGCAGCGCGCGCTTCGCCCAGTGGTACGCCGGGTGCCGGTAGCGGTACAGCCACACCAGCACCGCGATCGTCAGCGGGAAGTGGACCGAGACGTAGTAGCGGTTGGCCAGGTCGATGAGCCAGTCGTGGCCGAGCGCCCAGACCTGCACCGACGCCTCGGTGGGCATCCGCAGCCAGCGCTCGGCGTCGAGGATGCGGTGCGCGTGGGCGTCGGCCTGGCCGAGCTCCTGCGCCGCCAGCATCCGGCCGAGGTTGTAGAGGAGGAACGCGCCGAGCACCTGGGCCAGCTCGCGCAGCACGTCCGTGCTGGCGGTACGCCGCGAGCTGGGCGCGACCGTGCTCACCGCCATGTGCGTCGTACGTCCTCTCGAGATAACTTACATCTGTAAGATAGCCGGGGATCGGGTAGAACCCCACATCGGGTCCGACCCGGTTCACGGGCCGAACTCATCGGCTGTCTCGCGGAGAAGGAGGGGCGATGGGCGCGCCAGATACCTCCGACCTGACCTCCCCTGTTCGGCCTTCCGCGGATCCGCGCAGTGCGCGGAGCCGGGCGCAGCTCGCCGACGCGCTGCGGGTGCTGCTCGCGACCCGCGATCCCGAGGACATCTCCGTCTCGGCGCTCTGCGCCCAGGCGGGCGTGAGCCGGCCGACCTTCTACCAGCACTTCGCCAGCGTCGACGACGTCGCGGTCGCGGGGGTCGAGCGGCGCTTCGTGCAGCTGAGCGCGGAGCTGCCCGACGGCCCGGACGCGTCGTACCGCCTCGTCACCCGGTTCCTCGAGGAGCTCGACGCCGAGCGCGGCACGTGGCGACGCACGATCGGCACCGGCTCGGCGTTCGCGGGGTCGCGCGACGCCGTCGAGAACTGGTTCGCCGCCCGCCTCGCCGAGCGCGCGCCCGCCGCCAGCCCCACCGCGGTGCGGTACGCCGCGGCCGGGTTCTTCGGCGTCGTCCGGGCGTGGCTGCGCGAGGACGACGGGCCGCAGCGGCGTACCGCCGACGAGCTCGCGACCGACCTCGCGGAGGTGTCGGCCCGGGTGCTCGGGCGGGAGAGCGGCCTAGGCTGCTGACATGAAGACGCGATTGAGCTGCCCGTGCGGTGAGGTGATCAAGGGCCAGGACGAGGACGAGCTGGTCGAGCTGACCCAGCAGCACCTCGCCGAGGCGCATCCGGGGATGTCCTACGGCCGCGACGAGATCCTCTTCATCGCTACCTGACCGGCGCGGCGGTGCTCTCGCGCACGACCAGCTCCGTCGGGAGCATGACCGGGTCCGGTTGAGCGCCGTCCATCACGGCGGCGATCGTCGCGACCGCGGCGCGGCCCTTCCCGGCCACGTTCTGCCGCACCGTGGTCAGGGGCGGCCGGCTGTTCGCAGCCGGTGTGCTGTCGTCGAACCCGACGACCGAGACGTCGGCCGGGACCTGCAGGCCGAGCGACTCCGCCGCACGGATGGTCGCGAACGCGAACGCGTCCGAGAAGCAGAGCACGGCGGTGGGTCGGTCCGGCCGGTCGAGCAGCGCGCGCGCGCTGTCGAACGCCGCGGTGCTGGGGTGGTACGGCGTCGTGACCACGACCGGCTCGATCCCGGCGGGGTCGAGCGCGTCGTGCCAGCCGAGCATCCGCTCGCGGGCGGGGTAGTTCAGCATCTCGGGGTCGGTCTCGAGGGTCACGATCCCGATCCGGCGGTGACCCAGGTCGAGGACGTGCTCGGCGGCCAGCCGCGCGCCGCCGCGGTCGTCGACGTTGACCGAGGCGGTGCCCTCGCTCAGGTTGTGGTCGACCACGACCATCGGGAGCTTGCGGCGCTCGAGCCAGCCGATGTCGGGAGCCGTCGGGTCGCAGATGTAGACGAGCACCCCGTCGACGGCGACGTCGCGGGCGGGCACGAACGACTGCGTGGCCGACGACGGCATCACGGTGAGCGCCATGCCGCGGCCGGCGAGCTCGTCGGACACCGCGGCGAGGAAGGCCGCGGAGACGGCGTCCTCGAACGCCTCGCTCAGGCTGCCGTTGATCAGCAGCCCGACGGATCCGGTGCGCCCACGGGCCAGGGCCCGGGCCGACGGGTCGGGGCCGACGTACCCGAGCTCGTCGGCGGCGGCCAGGATCCGCTCGCGCAGCTCGGCCGAGAGCTGGTCGGGCCGCGAGAACGCGTTCGACACCGTCATCCGGCTCACGCCGACGCGGTCCGCGATCGACTGGAGGGTCACCTTGGCCATCGGGACCCAGTATGAGTGGTGCTCACGCCCGGCTCGTGCGGCAGGTCTCGGCCGGCCGGGGCTCCATCCATCGGGCGAGGGCGTGCAGGGCCGCGGCCGAGCGCAGCCGGGTGCCGGCCAGGCGGGGTTCCCGCGGCTCGGGGTCGGGGACGACGGGGGCGTCGGGGCGGGCGCTGCCCGCGGTGGCGCGAGCCGCGTGGACGGCCAGCTGGCCGGCGATGGGGTCGAACGTCATGGCTCCTCCTTCGTGGACTCTTGACCGGTACAGTAGTCCACCACGCCTTTACCGGTCAAGTGACCGGTAAAGATGACGTTCGGCGGAGTCAGTCCGCGGGGACGACCGAGGGCTCGTGCGTGATCGGGTCCCAGGTGAAGACGTAGCTGCCGCCACCCTCGGGCACGACCAGCGTCAGGTTGCCGCCACCCGCGGCTCCCCCGGAGCCGTAGTTCACGGTCCACGAGTCGTCGATCGCGACCTTCCAGTCGTAGCTCCCGGCGGGCAGCGTGAACGTGCCGTGCCACAGCCCGTCGCCGGCGTCGAACGCCAGGTGCGTCGTGTCGCAGCCGGGTTGCCAGTCCTCGGGGCAGCCGAGCTCGCTCTGGAGGCTGCCGGCGACCGTCACCGAGTCGACGCTCGGCTCCGGAGCGGAGACGAAGACCTGGATCGTCCTCGTCACGGTGGATCCGCTCGGCTCGGTCAACGTCGCGCGGTAGCGGACCGAGGTCCCGCGCGCGAGGTCGGACACGTCGTCGACCACGGTGTACACCGGCGCCGACGAGTCCCGGCCGAGGCTGGTCCACGGACCGCCCTCGACCGAGCGCTGGAACCTGACCACCTGGAGCGGCCGCTCCGGGTCGACGGTCGCCGTGACCGTCACCGGGTAGACGTCGCCGACCCCGCCGTTGGGAGCCGGCGACGTCACGCGAAGCACCGTCTCCGGCACCCGCACAGTGATCGGCGACGTGCCGCGGGTGTGCCCGGCGTTGTCGAGCACCGCCGCCCGGTAGCTGACCCGGTCGCGGGGCAGCAGGTCCGTCGCGGTGTCGTCGAAGACCCGGTAGGGCGCGGTGTCGTCGACGCCGATGGTCTGCCACCGGCCGAGGGGCTCGAGGCGCCGCTGGAACGTCACCTCGTAGAACGACGAGCCACGCACGTTCGCGCGGACCGCGATCCGGCCGTCGGAGACGTTGCCGGTCGTGACGCCGAGCCGGGTCTGGGGCGCCCGCTTCGACCGCGGGATCTTCGTCCTCGACTCGTAGACGACGCTCGACAGCCCCGGGACGAGCACGTCGAGCCGGCGCTCGGCGTTCGTCGTCAGCGTGGCCGGACCCTCGCCGTACACCTTCCGGAACGCACCCTTCGGCACCCACGTCGGGATCGTCGCCGATCGCGCCTGGGTGCTGTTGTTGAGGACCACGACGTACTCGCGCTGCTGCGCGTGATCGATCCGCGAGAACGCGAACAGTCCCGGACGCTTCTCGTGGAAGCGGACCTGCTGGGCGCCGTCGGCCAGCGCCGGGTGCTCGGAGCGCAGCGCTGCGAGCGCAGCGATGTCCTCGTACAGCGGATGGTCGGTCACGAAGTTGTCGTCGGCGCCGGTGTTGTCGGTGCCGAGCTGGTCGCCCTGCTGGTACTCCTCGACCTGGCTGGCGAACATCGTCTGCCGCGCGGACTGGTCACCGCCGAGCCCGGCGAAGCCCTGCTCGTCGCCGTAGTAGACGACCGGGTTCCCGCGCGAGAGGTACATGAGCTCGTGGGCCAGCCGGTCGCGCGCCAGCAGCTCGGCGTCGTCGGCGCCGGGGTTGTCGGTCTTCAGGAAGTAGCCGATCCGGCCCATGTCGTGGTTGCCGAGGAACGTCGGCAGTGAGTACGCGTTCGAGTCGGAGTCGGTGTAGACGTCGTCGTCGAGGAAGAACTTCACGAGCCGCTTGGTGCGCACGCCCTTCGAGGCGAAGTCGCGGGCGGCGGCCTGGAACGGGAAGTCGAGGATCGCCTGCATCCGGTCGCGGGTCGTGTAGTGCGACGTGAACTGCTTCGCCGCCAGGTCGTAGCCGTCGAGCGCGACCTCGCCGAACATGAAGAAGTCGGGGTTGCCGTCGGCTGCGGCGATCTTCTGCAGGCGCGGGCCGAACTCCTGCCAGAACTCGTCGTTGACGTGCTTCATGGTGTCGATGCGGAAGCCGTCGATGTCGAAGTCCTCGACCCACGTCTTGTAGATGTCGACCATCCCGTCGACGACCTCGGGCTTCTCGGTGAAGAGGTCGTCGAGACCGAAGAAGTCGCCGTACTGGCTGTCCTCGCCGGTGAAGGTCGTGTTGCCGCGGTTGTGGTAGTTCGTGACGTCGTTGAGCCAGGCCGGGACCTTGAGGTCCTCCTCGCCGGCGTCGAGCTCCGGCACGTACGGGAACGACCTCTCCGGGTCGAGCTCGGGGAACTCCTCGGTGCCGGCGTGGTCGCGGTCGTCGAAGACGTCGCCGGACGCGTCGCGGTAGGGCACGGCGTCCTTCGAGACGTATGCCGTGCGGTCGCCGTCGGTGTAGCCGATGACGTCGGCGGTGTGGTTGGTGATGATGTCGAAGAACACCTTGATGCCGCGCTCGTGCGCGGCGTCGACGAGGTCGGTGAGGTCCTGGTTGGTGCCGAGGTGCGGGTCGACCTGGGTGAAGTCGGTGATCCAGTAGCCGTGGTAGCCGGCGGACGGCCCGTCCTCGAGCTGGACCGGCTTGTTCTCGAAGATCGGTGTCAGCCAGATCGCGGTCGTGCCCAGCCCCTGGATGTAGTCGAGTCGCGAGCGCAGGCCGTCGAGGTCGCCGCCGTTGTAGAACCCCTTGCTGGTCGGGTCGAAGCCGGTGGTGTTGGGGTCGCCGGCCAGGCCGCCGGTGTCGTTCGCGGGATCGCCGTTCTCGAAGCGGTCGCCCATCACGAAGTAGAAGTTCTCGCCGGTCAGGTCGGGGCGCGGCATGTGCCGCGCGTAGGAACCGCCGGTGTCGGGCTCCGCCGAGGCCGGCGGGGCGGCGATGCCGAGCGCGACGGCGACGGCGAGCGGGGTGGTGAGGAGGGCGAGGCGACGATGCATGAAGACTCCCGAGAGGTGACCTGGATCACGTTGGGAGCAACCTAGGCGGGGCCGCCGACACAGGCAAGGGAGGTTTGCCCGCCCCGTGACGGGGCACGGGGGCGGGAGGAGGGAGCACCCCCACACGAGGAGCTCCAGATGAAGCACCGCACCGCCCTAGCTGCCGCCGCGACCGCCGCTCTCTGCTCGGGGAGCATGCTCGCCGCCGTCCCACCCGCCGGCGCGAACGGTGACCACGACGGCGACCACGACGGGTACGACGTCGTCATCCCCCTGACCGAGCGGGCCAGCAAGCAGCTGCGCGACGGGCAGAACCGGGTCGCCGCGACCGGCAAGGCCGACGCGTGGGCCGACGACGGCCAGGTCGTGCTGAGCTTCCCGGTCGCCGGCGGCGACCACCGTCGTCACGGCGACGGCGGGGACCGCGCGATGGCCCTCAAGGGCGGGGTCGCCTACACCGGCGCCGGCCCGGACATCACGTGGGAGCGCCTCAAGGTCAAGGACAACGGCGTGATCACCGCGCAGCTGCGTGACGGCACCCGGTCCGCGATCCTCCGGGTCGCCGGCGACCGGCACCACCGCGGCGGTGACCACGGGGGTGACCACGGCGGCTACACGCTGGTGCTCACCGCTGTCGGCGCGGCGTCGCTCAACAACGCGGCGCAGGGTGCGCCGTTCTCCGCGGGCGACGCGTTCGCCGGCGGGAACGACTGCCGCTGAGCCCGCTCCGACCAGCGCAGCGGCTGTTCGGTCAGTCGGTGGCGCGGGACAACGTGCCCGCGCCACCGCGGTCGAGGGAGCGCCCGATCACCATCCGCTGGATCTGGTTGGTGCCCTCGAAGATCTGCATCACCTTGGCCTCGCGCATGAACCGCTCCACCGGGAAGTCGCGCGTGTAGCCGTAGCCACCGAGCACCTGCACCGCGTCGGTGGTCACCTTCATCGCGTTGTCGGTCGCGACCAGCTTGGCGATCGACGCCTCCCGGCTGAACGGCAGGCCCTGGTCCTTCAGCCGCGCCGCGTGCAGCATGGTCGCGCGCGCCGACTGCACGGCGGCCTCCATGTCGGCCAGCACGAACGCCAGGCCCTGGTGGTCGATGATCCGCTCGCCGAACGTCTCGCGGTTCTTCGCGTAGGCGACCGCGTGGTCGAGCGCCCCCTGCGCGAGACCGGTCGCGACCGCCGCGATGCCGAGGCGCCCCGAGTCGAGCCCGGCGAGCGCGATCTTGAGGCCGTCGCCCTCGGCGCCGAGCAGCCGCTCGGCCGGGACGCGTACGTCGTCGAAGCGCATGGTCGCGGTCGCGGAGCCGGTGAGGCCCATCTTCTGCTCGGGCGGGTCCGCGAACAGCCCGTCGGAGTCGGCGTTCACCAGGAAGCACGAGATGTCGTTGCGGCCGTCGCCGGTGCGCGCCATCACCTTGTAGAAGTCGGCGTGCCCGCCGTGCGTGGTCCACGCCTTCGCGCCGGTGATGACGTACTCGTCGCCGTCGCGGCGAGCGCGCGTGGTCATCGCCGCCGGGTCGGAGCCGGCGTGCGGCTCGGAGAGGCAGTAGGCACCGAGCAGCTCGCCGCCGAGCATGTCCGGCAGCCAGCGCTGCTTCTGCTCCTCGGTCCCGGCGGTGGCCAGCCCGAAGCAGCTCAAGGCGTGCACGGAGACGCCGACGCCGACGCTCGACCACACCGAGCCGATCTCCTCGAGCACCTGGAGGTAGACCTCGTACGGCAGCCCGCCGCCGCCGTACTCCTCCGGGTAGGGCAGGCCCAGCAGGCCGGCGCGCCCGAGGGTGCGGAACGCGTCGCGCGGGAAGGTCTCGGTGCGCTCCGCCTGGGCGACCTGGGGGCCGAGCTCGTTGGTGGCGAGATCGCGCACCAGCGCGATCAGGTCGACGGCCTCTTCGGTGGGGAGCAGGCGAGATGCGGGCATGCCCCCAGTGTGGCGCGTGACACCTCCCGGCGGCCTCCCGGGTGTGGGCGCGGGCTGAGAGAGTGGCCGCCATGACGAACCTCCCCGAGTCCCTCGCAGGTAAGACCGTCGCCGTCCTGGGCGGCACCGGCCCGCAGGGTCGCGGCCTGGCCCGGCGGTTCGCCGCCGCCGGCGTGCCCGTCGTGATCGGCAGCCGCAGCGCCGAGCGTGCGAGCGAGACCGCGGGCACCCTCGCCGAGGCGACCGGCGGCCAGGTGAGCGGCGCCGACAACGCGGGCGCTGCTGCGGCCGGTGACATCGTCGTGGTCGCCGTCCCGTGGGACGGGCACGGCGAGCTGCTCGCCGAGCTGGCCCCCGCGCTCTCCGGCAAGGTCGTCGTCGACTGCGTGAACCCGCTCGGCTTCGACAAGCAGGGCGCCTACGCCCTGCCCGTCGAGGAGGGCTCGGCCGCGCAGCAGGCGCAGGCGATCCTGGCCGACAGCACCGTGGTCGGTGCGTTCCACAACGTCAGCGCGGTGCTGCTCGAGGACCCCGAGGTCGCCTCCGTCGACACCGACGTCCTGGTGCTCGGCGACGTCCGCGAGGCCACCGACCTGGTGCAGGACCTGTGCGGCACGATCCCCGGCGTCCGGGGCGTGTACGGCGGCCGGCTCCGCAACGCCCACCAGGTCGAGGCGCTCACCGCCAACCTGATCAGCGTGAACCGCCGCTACAAGGCGCACGCCGGGGTCCGGGTCACGGACATTTAGGCGGTTTCACCGGGATGTGCGGGAGATCACCCCGCCTGACGGGCTGTCGACCTTAAATTCGGTCGGGAAGTGCCCGATAGGACGGTAAGATCTTCGGTGAACCGGTCGGCTGACCATCCGCCGCCGGTCCCACCCCTAACCGCTTCACACGACGCGGTCGTCTGCCACCTCGGTGGCGGCGGCCGCGTCGTCATGTGCGCGCCCCGGCGCAGAGAGACAGAACCACCGTGAACATCACCATCGCGACCGTGCTCGGCCTCGCCGCCACGCTGCTCGCGTTCGCCTGCACCGTCCCCCAGCTCGCCAAGCTGATGCGTGGCCGCTCCGCCGCCGGCATCAGCGTCGCCGCGCTCGCGAACTCCACGATCAGTGGCATCGCCTGGACCGTCTTCGGCCTCGCCGAGGGCGAGGTGTGGGTCGCGCTGCCGGCGCTCGTCGCGCTGCCCGCGACCGCCGGGGCGATGGTGCTGGCCTGGCGCGACGGCGGCAGCCGCGCGCGGATGTGGCTCCCGGTCGTCTGGCTCACCGTGATCCTGACCGCGACCGCGCTGGTGCCGCTGGCCGGGATGGTGCCGATCACGGTCGTCCTCGGGTGCTCGGTCGCGCTGCTGATCACCCCGGCCGCGATCACCGCCTGGCGCAGCCACGACGTGTCCGGCATCGCCGCCTCCGGCTGGGTGATCCTGGTGTTCGACGCGCTGCTCTGCGGTGCGTACGGCGTGATCGCCGGTGTCGACGCCAACGTGCTCTACGCGATCACGGCGACCGTCGGCGCGGTCGCGATCCTCACGCGGATCAGCCTCCCGGCCCACGTGCACGCCCGGATCGTCCCGCTGCCCGCGGGCATCGACCCGAACGTGCACCGCGAGGACCTCAGCCTCGCGGCCTGACCGGTCGGTGGTGCGAGGCTCGCCCCGCTCACACCTCGACCACCGGTTTGCCCGGTTCTGACAGGCTGACGCCATGAAGGACCGGGTCCGGCGGGTGGTGCTGGAGGTCGTCGGCTGGATGCTCGTCGTCGCCGGGGTCGCCGCCCTGGTGCTGCCCGGGCCCGGCCTGCTGATGCTGGCCGGGGGCCTGGTCGTGCTCTCGCAGGAGTACGAGTGGGCCGAGCGCCGGCTCGATCCGATCAAGGTGCGGGCGCTGCGTGGCGCCGCCGAGGGCGTCGAGAACTCGCTGCGCATCGCGATGTCGGTGACCCTGGCCCTCGGCCTGATCGCGTGCGGCGTGCTCTGGATCTGGGGCCCCGAGGACCCGCCGTCCTGGTGGTCGCTCAGCGACATCCTGTGGCTTCCGGGCGGCGCCGCCACCGGGGTCACCCAGATCGTGTCCGGGCTGATCGCGTTGAGCCTGATCGTCTACAGCTACCGCCGCTTCCGCGTGCGGGGGGAGCCAGTCCCCGAGCTCCCGTCGGACGGGGACTGACTCCTCCTCAGGTCACGCGCGCCCGGTGCTGCAGATCGGGAGCGGCACGAGGTCGCACGGGTCGGGCAGTCCGGGGATGTTGCCGCCCCCGCCGCCCCCGCCGTCGTCCCCGCCGCCACCGTTGTCCGGTACGTCGCAGATGGGCAGCGGCAGGCCGAGGTCGCAGACCGGGTCGAGCACACCACCCGGGTCCGGGATCTCGCCACCGCCACCGCCGCCTCCGGGGTTGGCCTGGTCGCAGATGTCCTGCGGGAGGCCCGCGTCGCACAGCGCCTGGATCGGGCTGGTCCCGCCCGCGCCCGGCGGCAGGGTGGCCGCGTCGCAGATCGCCTGGGGCAGGCCCGCGTCGCAGAGCGCCTGGATCGGGCTGTCGCCTCCGCCGGTCGGGATCGGCAGCGTCTCGAACGCGTCGCAGATCGCCTGCGGAAGACCCGCGTCGCATGCCGGCTGCAGTGGGCCGTCGGTGCCGCCACCGCCACCGCCGCCACCGCCGCCGCCGCCGTCACCGCCGGCCCGGCACTTCTTCAGCTTGGCCTGGGCACGCGTGAGCTTCTTCTTGGCCTTCGCCTGCTGCTTCTTGGCCTTCTTCAGCTTCTTGTCCGCGGCCTGGCGCTGCTGGACGCTGTCGGCGTTCCGCTTGGCCTTCTTCGCCTTCTTGACCTTGGCGTTCGACTTCTTGACCGCCTTCTTGGCGGTCTTGACCTGCTTCTTCTCCTTGGCGCACGACGCCGCGCGCTCTCCGCTCGGTGCGCCGCTCGCAGCGTGGGCACCCGTGCTGACCAAGCCGGTGAGGGTCAGCGCGAGCGCGACCCCTCCCGCCAGGACCAGCCGCACCGCGTACCTGATCATCCGACCTCCCTCATCCGGTGCGACGGGATGTGCCCTCCGTCACACTGGCTCAAACGCCGGTCTAGCCAGGTCAGAAGCCGATCGGCAGGCCCGCGTAGTTCTCGGCCAGCCCGGCCGCGCCCGCGCGGCTGCTCGCGACCCAACGCAGCTGCGACAGCTGGAGCTCGCGGTCGAAGGGGTCGTCGTTGCTGTGCAGCATCGTGGTCATCCACCACGAGAAGTGGGTGCACCGCCAGACCCGGCGCAGCGCGGCGTCGGAGTAGGCGTCCGCGAGCGCGGCGTCGCCCTTGAGCAGCGCGGTTAGCGCCGGTGCGAGCAGCGCCACGTCCGCGACGGCGAGGTTGAGGCCCTTCGCGCCGGTCGGCGGCACCAGGTGCGCGGCGTCGCCCGCGAGGAACAGCCGGCCGTGCCGCATCGGCTGCTGCACGAACGACCGCATCGGCAGCACGCTGCGGTCGGTGATGGTCCCGGTCGCCAGCTCCCAGCCGTCCTGCCCGTGGCCGAGCCGCGTCGCGAGCCCGTCCCAGATCCGGTCGTCGGACCAGGTCGCGACGTCGGTGTCGTTCGGCACCTGGAGGTAGAACCGCGAGACGCTCGACGAGCGCATCGAGTGCAGCGCGAAGCCGTCGGGGTGCCAGGCGTAGATCAGCTCGTCGGTCGAGGGGGCGACGTCGGCGAGGATGCCCAGCCAGGAGTAGGGGTAGGTGCGTCCCCAGGTACGCCGCACGCGCTCCGGTACGGCGCCGCGCGACGGGCCGAACGAGCCGTCGCAGCCGACGACCACGTCGGCCTCGAGGCGCTGCGAGGCGCCGTTCGCGTCGGTGTAGGTCACCGACGGCCGGTCGGTCTCGAGGTCGTGCAGCGCGGTGTCGGAGATCTCGTAGACGAAGGCCTGGCTGCGTGCGTGGGCCGCGGCGACCAGGTCCTTCTGCACCTCGGTCTGGCCGTACACCCAGACCGACCGGCCGACGAGGTCGACGAAGTCGAGGTGGTGCCGCTCGCCGGGCCACTGCAGGTAGATCCCGTGGTGCTGGTCGCCCTCGCGCGCCAGGCGGTCGCCGAGTCCGATGTCGGTCAGCAGGTCGACCGTGGACTGCTCGAGGATGCCGGCCCGGATGCGGCTCGCGACGTACTCCTCCGAGCGGGTCTCGAGCACGACGGACTCGATGCCGTCCGCGGCCAGCAGGTGGGAGAGCAGCACGCCGGCCGGGCCCGCGCCGACGATGGCGACTTGAGTTCGCATGCCGCGAGTCAACGGTGGGTCAGGCGGGCGCTGCCATCACTCGCTTCCACTGGCCGAAAGTGCGCGCCCGATGCCGCGCGAGGCGACCTGGAGCGCGCCGACCAGCCGCGGCCGCTCGCGGCCGAGCGACGGGAGCACCATGCCGAGCGCCGCGACCACGTCGTCGCCGCGCCGGATCGGCACCGCGACCGAGCAGCCGCCGAGGCTCATCTCCTCGACGGTCGTCGCGTAGTCGTCGCGCAGCACCCGGGCGAGCTGGCGGCGCAGCGTCCCCGGCTGGGTGATCGTGTACGCCGTCACGCGCGGCAGGTCCGCGAGCACCGCCTGCTGCACGTCGGCCGGCGCGTGCGCGAGCAGCACCTTGCCGACGCCGGTCGCGTGCATCGGCAGTCGCGAGCCGATGCTGCTCACGACCGGGACCGAGGCGTGGCCGGAGAGCCGGTCGAGGTAGAGCACCTCCGTGCCGTCGCGCACCGCGAGGTGCACGGTCGCCAGCGTCGCGCCGTACAGGTCGTGCAGGTACGGCGACGCGAGCTGCCGCAGCCCCGTCTGCACCGGCGCGAGCAGGCCGAGGTCCCAGAGGCGGCGGCCGACGACGTACTCCCCGGACGGCGTCCGGGCCAGTGCGCCCCACGCGACCAGCTCGCCGACCAGCCGGTGCGCGGTCGGCAGCGGCAGCTCCGCGTGCCGGGCCAGCTCGGTGAGCGTCAGTCGGCGGTGGTGCTCGTCGAACGCGGCCAGCAGCGAGAGCGCGCGGGACGTGACCGAGGCAGCCATGGACCCAGTCTTCCACTCACCGGAAGCAGTCGGTCGTCTTTCCCGCGTGCGGCTCCCTAGCGTTCGGCAGGTGACGGAGACCCAGGGCGACATCAGCGCCGAGATCGAGGCGATCTCGAAGGAGTACGACGCGTCCGGCACCGTGGAGCACGGCGTCCGGCTGGACTACCCGCCGTACCGCTCCAGCATCCTGCGGCACCCGACGAAGGCGCCGTTCCAGCTCGACCCGGAGGAGCTGGAGCTGTGGGCGCCGGTCTTCGGGCAGCGCGACGTCGACCCGCTGGAGGCGGACCTCACGATCCAGCACCGCGGCGAGCCGGTCGGCGAGCGGATGACCGTGACCGGGCGGGTGACCGACGGCGAGGGCCGGCCGGTGCGCCACCAGCTGGTCGAGATCTGGCAGGCCAACGCGGGCGGGCGCTACATCCACCAGCGCGACCAGCACCCGGCGCCGCTCGACCCGAACTTCACCGGCATGGGCCGCTGTCTCACCGACGGCGACGGCACCTACCGCTTCACCACGATCAAGCCCGGGCCGTACCCGTGGCGCAACCACCAGAACGCCTGGCGGCCCGCGCACATCCACTTCTCGCTGTTCGGCACCGAGTTCACCCAGCGGCTGATCACCCAGATGTACTTCCCGGGCGACCCGCTGTTCGCGCTCGACCCGATCTACCAGGCCATCGTCGACCCGGCCGCGCGCGACCGGCTCGTGGCGACGTACGACCACGACCTGACGACGCCCGAGTGGGCGACCGGGTACCGCTGGGACATCGTGCTCACCGGCTCGCACCGCACCCCCGTCGAAGGAGACGTCGAGTGACCGCCGCCCCCACGCCCGGCCAGACCGTCGGGCCGTTCTTCGGCTACGCCCTGCCGTTCGACGGCGACAGCGAGCTCGTGCCCCTCGGCCGCCCGGACGCGGTCCGGCTGACCGGGCGGGTGCTCGACGGCGCCGGCGAGGGCGTGCCCGACGCGATCATCGAGCTCTGGCAGCTCGCACCGGACGGTTCGGTCCCGCGGGCCGAGGGCTCGTTCCAGCGCGACGGCTACACGTTCACCGGGTGGGGCCGGGCGTCGACGGACCGCACCGGACGCTACTCGTTCACGACCCTGCGCCCGGGCGGGCCAGCGCCGTACTTCGGGCTGACGATCTTCGCCCGCGGCCTGCTGCACCGGCTCTTCACCCGCGCCTACCTCCCGGGCGCCGCGCCCGCCGGGCTGCGGAGCCTGGACGCCGAGGCCGACGACCGCGGCTTCGTGTTCGACATCCGCCTCCAGGGCGAGGGCGAGACCGTCTTCCTGTCGTACACGCACGACGCCGTGCCCCTTTAATGGGGTCCATGGCGGACCTGTTCTGGCCGGGCGACGAGCGCGCCGACGGGCACTTCACCGACGCGGCCTTCCTCCGCGCGATGGTCGAGGTCGAGTCGGAGTGGCTCGGCCGGGAGCTGGAGGTGCCCGAGCTCGACCCGGCCGCAGCCGAGGCCGGCGGCAATCCGGTCATCGCGCTGGTCCGACTCCTGCGCGAGCAGGACCTCGAGGTCCATCGTGGGCTGACCAGCCAGGACGTCGTCGACACGGCACTGATGCGGATGGCGATGCACGCCGTCGCCGACGTGCGCCTCGACCTGGCGGCCATCGGCCACGGGTTGACGGGGCTGGCGGAGCAGCACCGCGACACCCCGATGGTGGCGCGGACGCTGACCCAGCACGCCGTCCCCACCACGTTCGGCTTCCGGGTCGCGGCCTGGCTGACCGCGGTGCTGGACGCGGACGAGGACCTGGCCCGGCTGACCTTCCCGCGGCAGCTCGGCGGCGCGGCCGGCACCCGCGCGGCGATGGTCGAGCTCGGTCGCGAGCTGCCGACCGGCATACCGCGCTGGCACACGACCCGCGCTCCGGTCACGCGGATCGGCGACGCGCTGGTCGGCTGCACCGACGCCTGCGCGCGGATCGCGAACGACGTCGTCACGATGTCGCGTCCCGAGATCGGCGAGCTCGCCGAGGGCTCCGGGGGCGGCTCCTCGACGATGCCCAACAAGGCGAACCCGGTGCTGTCCGTGCTGGTCCGGCGCGCCGCCCTGACCACCCCGCAGCTCGCCGCGACGCTGCACCTCGCCGCAGCGCAGCAGGTCGACGACCGCGCCGACGGTGGCTGGCACGCCGAGTGGGCGACGCTGCGCGACCTGGTCCGCCGCACGCTGGTCGCGGTGTCGCAGACCGCGGACCTGGTCGCCGACCTCCGCGTCGCCCCGGACCGGATGGCTGCGAACCTCGCGGCCGCCGGCGATGCGGTGCTCGCCGAGCAGCGCAGCATGACCGACGACCCGGCGCCGACGTACCTCGGCGACGCGGGGGCGTACGTCGACCAGGTGGTCGCGCGAGCGAAGGCGGCTCTCGGATGAAGCCGGTGCTGGTGCTCGGGCCCTCGCTGGGCACGTCGTCGGTCACGCTGTGGAGCGCGTGCGCCGCGCTGCTCGCGGACGACTTCGAGGTGCTGGGCTGGGACCTGCCCGGCCACGGTGACGAGCCCGTCGTCGGCGACGTGACGATCGCGGACCTGGCCCGCGGCGTCCTCGACGAGGTCGAGGGGCCGTTCTTCTACGCCGGCGACTCCGTCGGTGGCGCGGTCGGGCTGCAGCTCGCGCTCGACGCGCCGGACCGGGTCCGCGGCGTGGTCGCGCTCTGCACCGGCGCGAGGATCGGCACCGCCGAGGGCTGGACTGAGCGCATCGAGCAGGTCCGCGCGTCGGGCACCCCGTCGCTGGTGAGCGCGTCGGCCGGGCGCTGGTTCGGCCCCGGGTTCGTGGAGCGCGAGCCGGACCGCGCGTCGGCCCTGCTGCACGCGCTGAGCGACGCCGCCGACGAGGGCTACGTCGCGGTGTGCGGCGCGCTCGCGCAGTTCGACGTGCGTGACCGGCTCGGCGAGATCGCCGTACCCGTGCTGGCCGTGGCGGGCGCCGAGGACGCGGTCTGCCCGCCCGACCTGCTGCGCGAGATCGCCGACGGCGTACCGGGCGGTCGGTACGCCGAGCTCGCCGGCGTCGCGCACCTCGCGCCCGCCGAGGCCCCGGATGCGGTGGCCACCCTGATCCGCGAGCACTGCCGGGAGGCGATCCGATGACGTACGACGACGGCATGAAGGTCCGACGGGAGGTGCTCGGCGACGAGCACGTCGACCGGGCGACCGCGAACGCCACCGACCTCACGCGGGAGTTCCAGGAGCTGATCACGACGTACGCCTGGGGCGAGATCTGGACCCGCCCCGGCCTCGACCGGCGCAGCCGCTCGATGATCACGCTGACCGCGCTGATCGCCCGGGGGCACCACGAGGAGCTCGCGATGCACCTGCGCGCCGCACGGCGCAACGGGCTCACGGTCGACGAGATCAAGGAGGTGCTGCTGCAGAGCGCGATCTACTGCGGCGTACCCGACGCGAACACCGCCTTCCGGGTCGCGCAGCAAGTCCTGTCCGAGGAAAACGGTCCGTAGGTACACTCGGCGTACTCGGACGAACGGGGACGTCATGTTCACCTACTTCTTGATCGCTGCTGCGGTGGTGCTCGTCGGCGCCGCGATCTGGGTCCAGGTCCGCGGGCGCAACCGTCCCGGCCGGCACATCACGCAGAACGCCCCGATGGACGACACCAAGAACTCGTGGGCCAAGTGGCAGCACGACGCCACTCAGAACGGCCAGATCTCCGGCGGCGGCCCGGCCTAGACGCAGCGCTCCACGATCGCGGCCACCTGGCGGGCGGCCGGCGACGCGTCGGCGCGTGCCGCCAACGCGAGGTCGATGGTCGGCGCGTCGGTGAGCGCGACGTAGGCGACGCCCTCGAGGCCGAGGGAGCGCACCGGCTCGGGCACCAGCGCGACGCCGAGGCCGGCGGCGACGAAGACGACGAGGGTCGCGGTCTCGGACGCCTCGAGGACCGAGGCGGGCTGGAAGCCCGCGGACGCGCAGGCCTCCAGCACGCGCGCGTGGATGGACGAGCGGTGGCCGGACGGGTGCATCACGAACGCCTCGTCCTTCAGGGCGGCGAGCGAGATCCGGCGCCGGCCGGCGAGCGGGTGCTGTGCCGGCAGCACGGCGACCAGGCGCTCGGTGCGCAGCGTGCGGGCGCCGAGGCCGGGCTCGGGCGGGCGCAGCAGCGCGAGGTCGTAGGTCCGGTCGGCCAGTCCCGCGACCAGCTGGGGCGACAGCAGCTCGCCGCGCAGCTCGAGCTCCACGCCGGGCAGCTCGCGGCGTACCTCCTGGGCGACCCGGGGGAGGACGTCGTACGTCGCCGTCCCGACGAACCCGACCGAGACCCGGCCCGCATGGCCCGAGGCCAGCGCGGCCATGTCGTCGCGGGCGCGGTCGACGTCGCCGAGCACCGCGCGCGTGTGCCCGACGAAGCGCGTGCCGGCCTCGGTGAGGTCGACCCGGCGCGTGGTCCGGGTGAACAGCTCGACGCCGAGCTCACGCTCGAGCTGCTTGACCTGTTGCGACAGCGCCGGCTGGGCGAGGTGCAGCCGCTCGGCGGCGCGGCCGAAGTGCCGCTCCTCGGCGAGCACGGCGAACGACCGCAGGTGCCGCAGTTCCATGAATTCAGGTTATCAATCGAGCATGATTCAGTATTGGAGATGATCGGCGGTGCCGACCTAGGCTCGCGGCATGAGCTCCGCGTTCCTGTACGCCGCCGCCCGCACGCCGTTCGGCCGCTTCGGCGGCGCCCTCGCCGAGGTGCGCCCCGACGACCTGGCCGCGATCGCGATCCAGGGCGTGCTGGCGAAGACGCCCGACCTCGATCCCGCCGCGATCGGCGACGTCGCGTGGGGCTGCGCCAACCAGGCCGGCGAGGACAACCGCAACGTCGGCCGGATGGCCGTGCTGCTCGCCGGGCTGCCGGTGTCGGTGCCCGCGACGACGGTGAACCGGCTCTGCGGCTCGTCGCTCGACGCCGCGATCATCGGCTCGCGGGTGATCGAGTCCGGCGACGCCGACGTCGTGCTCACCGGTGGCGTCGAGTCGATGACGCGGGCGCCGTGGGTCCTGCCCAAGCCGTCGCGCGCGTTCCCGGCCGGCAACGTCACGGCGGTCTCCACGACCCTCGGCTGGCGGCTGGTGAACGAGAACATGCCGGCCGAGTGGACGGTCTCGCTCGGCGAGGCCAACGAGATGCTCGGCGACCGGTTCTCGATCTCGCGCGAGCGGCAGGACGAGTTCGCCGCCCGCTCGCACAACCTCGCGGCGGCCGCGTGGGACGCCGGCTTCTACGACTCCCTGGTCGTGCCGGTGGCGG
This sequence comes from Nocardioides sp. SR21, assembly GCF_022761125.1. GTDB lineage: Bacteria > Actinomycetota > Actinomycetes > Propionibacteriales > Nocardioidaceae > Nocardioides. Next base: position 287,236 of record NZ_JAKWJR010000005.1, read on the forward strand.
ACCTCGCCCGCGACGAGGGCATCCGCCCCGGGTCGACCGCCGAGAAGCTGGCCGGGCTGAAGCCGTCCTTCCGCAAGGACGGCACGATCACCGCCGGCAACGCGTCCCCGCTCAACGACGGCGCCTCCGCCGTCCTGCTCGGCTCCGAGAACGCCGCGATCGGCGTCGACCCGATCGCCCGGGTCGCCGGCCGCGGTGTCGCGGCGGTGGAGCCGCAGCTGTTCGGCTACGCGCCCGTCGAAGCCGCCGACCGGGCCCTCGCCCGGGCGGGGATCACGTGGGACGACGTGAGCGCGGTGGAGCTCAACGAGGCGTTCGCCGTGCAGTCCCTCGCGTGCGTCGATGCCTGGAAGATCGATCCGGAGATCGTGAACAGCAAGGGTGGCGCGATCGCGATCGGTCACCCGCTCGGCGCGTCCGGCGGCCGCATCCTCGGCACGCTCGCCGCGCGCCTGACCGAGTCCGGCGACCGGTACGGCGTGGCCGCGATCTGCATCGGCGTGGGCCAGGCGCTGGCCGTCGTGCTGGAGAACGTGTCGTGAGGATCTGCGCCAGCGCGGCCGAGGCGGTCGCCGGCATCGAGGACGGCTCGACCGTGCTGATCGGCGGGTTCGGGATGGCCGGGATGCCGGTGGCGCTCATCGATGCGCTGATCGAGCAGGGCGCCTCCGACCTGACCGTGGTGTCGAACAACGCCGGGAACGGCGACACCGGCCTGGCCGCGCTGCTCGCCCAGGGCCGGGTCCGCAAGATGATCTGCTCGTTCCCGCGCCAGCACGACTCGTGGGTGTTCGACGGGCTCTACCGCGCTGGGAAGATCGAGCTCGAGCTGGTGCCCCAGGGCAACCTCGCCGAGCGGATGCGCGCGGCCGGCGCGGGGATCGGCGCGTTCTTCACCCCGACCGGGGTCGGTACGCCGCTCGCGGAGGGCAAGGAGACCCGGGAGATCGACGGGCGGACCTACGTGCTCGAGTACCCGATCCGCGGCGACGTCGCCCTGGTCGGCGCGCACCGCGCGGACCGGATGGGCAACCTGGTGTACCGCAAGACCGCCCGCAACTTCGGGCCCGTGATGGCGACGGCGGCCGCGACGACGATCGCGCAGGTCAGCAGGGTCGTCGAGACCGGTGACCTCGACCCCGAGGCCGTCGTGACGCCGAGCATCTACGTCGATCGGGTGGTGGCCGTATGAGCCTCAGCAAGGACGAGATGGCCGCCCGGGTCGCGGCCGACATCCCGGACGGGTCCTTCGTGAACCTCGGGATCGGCCAGCCCACGCTGGTCGCCGACCACCTCACCTCCGGCTCCGGCGTCGTGCTGCACACCGAGAACGGCCTGCTCAACATGGGCCCGGCCGCGGTCGGCGACGCCATCGACCCGGACCTGACGAACGCCGGCAAGCAGCCCGTCACCGAGCGGCCGGGGTCGTCGTACTTCAGCTCGGCCGACTCGTTCGCGATGATGCGCGGCGGCCACCTCGACGTCTGCGTGCTCGGCGCGTTCCAGGTCTCGGCGTCCGGCGACATCGCCAACTGGCACACCGGCGAGCCCGATGCGATCCCGGCCGTCGGCGGCGCGATGGACCTCGCGATCGGTGCCAAGCGGGTGTTCGTGATGATGACGCTGTTCGCCAAGGACGGGACGCCGAAGCTGGTGCCGTCGTGCAGCTACCCGCTCACCGGCGTCGGCTGCGTCGACCGCGTCTACACCGACGTCGCGGTGTTCCAGGTCGGCGCCGGCGGTGTGCAGGTGCTCGACACGTTCGGGATCACGTTCGACGAGCTCGCGGAGCGCCTCGACGTCTCGCTGCGGCCGGCCTGAGCCCTACACGAGCTCGGCGAGCAGTCGCGCGGCTCGCTGAGCACCGCCGGTCTCCACCGGCCGGTACGCCGTGGTGTCCCGCCCGAGCTCACGGAGGATCGCCGATGCCAGCGCCTCGGGATCCCGCGCGACGTCGTAGTCGAGGCAGGTGCCGGCGCCGTACCGCTCGAGCCGGCGGCGGACATGGAAGCTCTGCTCGAAGTGGTGGCGCAACGGGAGGTAGAGGAAGGGCTTGCGCAACGTCGCCAGCTCCATGCAGGTCGTCAAGCCACCCTGGACCACGGCGATGTCGCAGGCGGCCAGGCGGCTCGTCAGGTCGGGCAGGAAGCCGTGGACCCGCGCGCCCTGACGTCGCGGCAACGACCGCGGGTCGATGCGGGGACCGGCGACGATCTCGAAACGCAGGCCGGGGTCGAGCCGGCGTGCCAGTGGCACGGCATCGAGCACGCGGCGCAGCAGCGGGGTTCCCACCCCGGAGCCGCCGACGCTGACGACGCACACGCGCTCGTCGCTGCGCCAGCCGAACCGCTCGCGCAGCTCGGCCGGATCGCCGAGCACGGACGGTTCGAACCCGGTCACGTACCCGACGAAGTCGAAGTTCTCCTCGGTCCACGACCGGATCGACGGCAGCCCGGGCCCGAAGCTGTCGGGCACCACGTCGTCGGGGTTGCCGACGAAGATCGAGTGGTCTCGCAGCCGTCGGTAACGGGCCCGGTGCTCGATCATCTCGGCGTTGAGGTCGGCCGTCAGAGCGGCCTCCTCCGCACCGCCGTCGGGCATCGGCAGCCAGCCCACGAAGTCGGTGAGCCAGGCGTACGCCGAGCGCTTGAGCCGTGGGTTCTCATGGAGGAAGTAGTCGACGTCCCAGGCCTCGTCGCCGATCACGAGGTCGTAGGGCTCGGTCTCGAGCAGCTCGTCGAGGACCATGAAGTTGTTGACCAGGATCTCGTCCATCCGGCGGATCGCCTGGAACGCGTGCAGGTCGTGCTCGCCGCACTCCGCCTCGATGTGCCCGGACTCGCTCGCCAGGTGGGCCGATGCCGGGTGGATGCGCTCGCCGTGGTGCGCCAGCACCCGGGTGACCGGGTCCTGGGCGAGCCAGTCGACCTGGAGGTCGGGGTGCAGCTCGCGCAGCGCACCCGCGACCGCGACGTCGCGGCGCGCGTGGCCCAGGCCGATCGGGGAGGAGATGTAGAGCGCCCGCTTCGGTCGCGCGAGGCTCCGGGTCCGGCCCCGTGGCGTCGTGGGCGCGAACCGCTCGGCGAAGTCCCGGATGAGGTGGTTGATCCACACCGGCTCCCGCCCCGGCAGGCCGTGGCCGCCGCCCTCGGCGAGCACGAGGTCGCCGGCGGTGAGCTCGGCGAGCCGCTCGCCGATCTGGTGGCCGCGGATCCGGTCGTCGGTGCCGTGCACGACCAGGACCGGGCACTTCACCCCGGCGCAGAGCGGCTCGACCGAGGCGCAGGTCGCGCCGTCGCAGCCGAGCCGCCCGGCAGTCGTGTCGACGAGCGTCCGCGGCCCGACGTCGAGACCCCAGGCGATCGAGTCCTCGATCTGCTTGGTCGAGTGCGGCTCGGAGTACATCGTGGTGAAGAAGAACTCGAGGAAGTCTCGATAGTCGCCCTCGAGCCAGTAGTGCTTGTTGTACTTGGCCCAGCCGCGGGCGTGCGGATGACGGTCGGACCAGCCGAACTCCTCCCGAGCGTCGTCGTGCACCCCCAGCCCGCAGGCCGGGGCGATCGAGAAGAGCCCCTCGACCCGGTCCGGGTGCCCCGCGGCGACGTGCACCGACCAGGTGCCGCCGCAGGACAGCGACACCAGGACGGCCCGGTCGACGCCGGCGTCGTCCATGACCGCGACGGTGTCGGCGGCGTACTCCACGTCGGTGTACGCCGCCGCCCCCACCGGTCGGCCAGAGGCGCCGCTGCCGCGCCCGTCGAACGTGACGACGCGGAAGTGTCGGGCCAGGTAGGGGACCTGTGCCTTCCACATGCGCGACGGCACGATCGACCACGTCGGCATCAGCAGCAGGGTCGGCGACCCGGTGCCGTACGACGCCCAGGCGAGCTCGACGCCGTCGCGCACCGCGACGCCCGACCGGTCGGGGAGCCGCGCCCGGGCGGCCGGGTCGACGGCGTCGCCGTACGGTGCGGGCAGGGTCACTTCCGCACCTCCAGCACATTGTTGAACGGCGTCTGCGCGGCGATCCGGAACTGCGTGAAGCCGGCGGCCGTCACGATGTCCCGGATCCGGGCGGGGCCGGCCTGGGTGCCGATCGCGAGCCCGACGTCCTGGGAGAGCGACGAGGGCGTGCACAGCAGGGTGGAGAACCCATAGTAGGCCCGACCGACGGGGTTGAAGTTGTCCTCGATCCGGTCACCCGCGGCCGGCTCGACGATCATCCAGGTGCCGTCGTCGGCGAGCATGTCGTGGACGCGGCGGGCGCAGCCGACGGGGTCGCCCATGTCGTGCAGGGCGTCGAAGATCGTGACCAGGTCGAACCCGGTGCCCGACACCTCCGTGGCCTTCGCGGCGGCGAACTCCACCCGGTCGGAGACGCCGGACTCGGCGGCGCGGTCCTGGGCGACGCCGATCGAGCCGGGGTGGGCGTCGCTGCCGACGAAGCGCGACTCGGGAAAGGCCTGTGCCATCAGGATGGTGGACGACCCGTGCCCACACCCGATGTCGTGCACCCGCGCGCCGCGCTCCAGCTTCGGGACCACGTCGGTGAGCGCCGGCAGCCAGGTCGACACCAGGTTGGCGGCGTAGCCAGGGCGGAAGAACCGCTCGCAGCCCTCGTGGACGTCGTGGTTGTGGTCGCCCCAGCCGAGGCCGTCGCCGTCGCGGGCACGGTCGAAGATCTGCGAGGCGTCGCTGATCGTCCCGAAGGCGATCTGGAAGAACCCGGGCAGGTACGCCGGGCTGCTCGAGTCGGTGAGCGCGACGACGTGCTCCGGGGGCAGGGTGAAGCGGCCGCTCGCCGGGTCGTAGCGCACGAAGTCGCCGGCCGCCTGGGCGGCGAGCCACTCGGCGGCGTACCGCTCGCCGGTGCCGGTCGTCTCGGCGAGCTCGGTGGCCGTCCGCGGACCATCGGCGAGCGCGCGGTAGTAGCCGAGCCGGTCGCCCATGACGACGAGCGCGCAGTTGAGGGCGGCCCCGACCTCGTCGACGGCGCGGAAGACGAACGACATCAACGCGTTCTCGTCGATCACGGGAGCGGCGGTGGCGTGGGTGGTCATGGTGAATCTCCTGAGGATCGGTGCAGGCCAGGTGCCGGCGTCCCTCCGACCGTGGATCGGCGACGGCACCCGTCGCATCGGGGGTCCCCCCTAGACTCCGAAGATGCTGGTCGGGCGGCTGCCGGCCCAACGCGACGTCGAGGCTCTGCTCGCGGGTGCACGTCTCGGTCAGAGTGGCGTGCTTGTGGTCCGGGGCGAGGCAGGGATCGGCAAGAGCGCCCTGCTCGAGGATGCGGTCGCGCGTGCAGAAGGGCTCCGGGTGCTCCGGACGAGCGGGACGGAGTCCGAGCACGACCTGCCGTTCGCCGGCCTCGCCACCCTGCTGCGTCCGCTCCACGACCGGATCGACGACCTGCCGGGTCCGCAGGCCGAGGCACTCGGGGTTGCGCTGGCGCTGCGCGCTGGCGCCGGTCGAGACCGGCGCACCGACCGGTTCGCGGTCTCGGCCGGAGTGCTCACGCTGCTGACCCGGGTGGGCGAGGAGTCCCCGACGGCCGTCGTGGTCGACGACGGTCACCTGCTGGACCGGCCGTCGGCCGAGGCGCTGGCCTTCACGTGCCGCAGGCTCCTCGCCGATGCGGTGCTGGTGCTGGTGGCCGTGCGCCCGGACGAGACCGACGCCTGGGACGGCCTGCCGACGCTCGACGTCGGTCGTCTGGGTCCGGCCGAGGCGCGCGAGCTGGTGTGTTCGCTGAACCTGCCGCTGGTCGAGGAGCAGGTCGAGCGGATCGTGCAGCTGGCGGACGGCAACCCACTGGTGCTGCACACGCTCGCGGGAGAGCCGGACTCGCTCGTCGGCCTCCCCGACCTGCCCGTCGGCGCCGCCACCCTCTCCTCCGTGGCGACCGCCGCCTTCGGCGTCCGGCTGGAGCGGCTGGAACCCGCCGCCCTCGAGGCGGTGCGGGTCGCCGCGGTCGCGGGCGAGGACCTGGCGGTCGTCACCCGTGCCTGCGCCGTCGCGGGGGTGCCGGCCGGGAGCCTCGCCGGTGCGGAGGAGGCGGGTCTGCTCACCGTCGGACCGGGGCGGGTGGCTTTCGTCCATCCGCTGGCGCGGACCGCGGCGTACGCGGACGCGCCGGCCGGCGTACGTCGGCGGCTGCACGCGCAGGTCGCCGAGGTGCTGGGCGCCGGCGACGTGGACCGGCGGGCCTGGCACCTGAGCGCCGCGGCCCTGGGGCCGGACGAGGCCGCCGCCATCGAGCTCGACGGGGTGGCGGCGCGGGCCGCCGCCCGGGGTGCGCACGCCGTCGCCTCCTCGGCGAGCGAGCGGGCGGCGCAGCTCTCCGAGGGGCGTGCCGACGCGGGACGCCGGCTCCTGTCTGCTGGAGAGTCCGCCTGGCTCTCCGGTGACGATGCGCGTGCCGGACGGGTGCTCGACGAGGCCCTCCGGCGTGTTGACTCGCCGACGCTGCGGGCCCGCACCCGCGCTGTCACCGGCCTGGCGGCCCTCCGGGCCGGCCGGCTCGGACCGGCGTACGCCGACCTGGTGGCGGCAGCCGAGGAGGCCGCGGGTGACGCCGTCGGGGAGGCGCTGCTGCTCTACGCCGAGGCGATCGAGGTCTGCTACTACCAGCTGGACGTCCCGGGGGCGACCGCCGTCGCGGACCGGGTCGAGGCCCTGCTCTCCGGCCCCGCCTGCGGCCCGCGGGCCGAGGCGATCGCCTCGATCGCGGTCGGCGTCGCACGCACGCTGGCCGGTGGATCCGGGGTGGAGCATCTGCGTCGCGGCGTCGCGCTGCTGGCCGTCCTCCCGATCGACGAGCCGCGCGCCCGCTCGGCGTGGGAGCTGGTCGGGCCGCTCTATCTGCGCGAGTCGGGCGCGGGACGCGAGCTCGTGCAGCGCGCGGTGACCGAGCGCCGGGAGGCGGCCGCGATCGGCGACCTCCCGCACCTGCTCTTCCACCTGGCCCGCGTCGACGCCACCGGTGACCGGTGGACGCGCGCGGAGGCGTCGTACGGCGAGGCGGCGGCGTTGGCCCGCGAGAACGGCCAGGCCACGGAGCTCGCGGCCAGCCTCTCCGGCTTGTGCTGGTTGCAGGCCCGCCAGGGCCGGGTCGAGGAGTGTCGCGCGACGGGCGCGGAGGCGCGTCTGGTCGGCGAGGCGCGCGACGTGCACGTGGCCACGGCGTGGGTCGACCTCGCCCTGGCCGAGCTCGACCTCTCACTCGGCTCGGTCGCTGACGCTGCGACCGGCTTCGCTGCCGTGATCCGCCTGCTCGCCGAGCGCGAGGTCGGCGACCCGGACCTGTCGCCGGTGCCGGAGCTCGTCGAGGCGCGGTTGCGGGCCGGCGACGACCCGCGCACCGATCCGGCGGTGGACGACTACCTGCGCCGCGTCGAGCTGAAGGCGCGTCCGTGGTCGCTCGCGCGCGGCGCCCGCGTCCGCGCCCTGCTGTGCGCCGACGACGAGGCCGACGCGGCGTTCGAGGCGGCGCTGAGCCACCATGCGGCCGCACCCGAGCCGTTCGAGGCGGCTCGGACCCGGTTGCTGTACGGCCAGCGGCTGCGCCGGATGCGGCGCCGAGTCGACTGCCGCGAGCACCTGCGGACGGCGCTCGACGAGTTCGAGCGTCTGGGAGCGCGGCGCTGGTCGGACGTGGCGCTCGCTGAGCTCGACGCCAGCGGGCTCGCCGTACGCCGTCGGGAGACCGGTCCGGTCGTCGACCTCACCGCGCGCGAGCTGCAGATCGCGCTGCTCCTCGCGGACGGACACACGACCCGTGAGGCCGCGGCCGCACTGTTCCTGAGCCCCAAGACGGTGGAGCACCACCTGCGACACGTCTACACCAAGCTCGACATCGGCTCGCGCGCCGAGCTCACCGAGCGGATGCGGGCGCGGGGCTGAACGGATCGCTCAGGAGAGCTTCGTGAACCGCATCTGCCAGTTGAGGTACCAGCTCTCACCTCCGTCGTAGGAGAAGGACTGCTGCCACAGCGGCTGGTCGGCGAACCACTCGAAACGCACCTGCGCAGGGCGCCCGGCGATCGTGTCGGTGGCCTCGAAGACGCCGTGGCCGTCGACGAACCGGCCCACCACCGGGACGTCCAGGACGCCGGGCGCGCGCGTGGAGCTCCACCAGATCCGCCAGCACTGGTCGCTCGGGTCGAACAGCCGCAGCGTGAACCCGACGAACGGCTCGCCGCCGTCGGACGGCGTCGCCACCGTCATCTCGTCGGTGTGGCCAGCGCCGTTCAGGATCGGGCCGACCTCGCTGACCGCGTCGAACTCGACCCACTCGGTGCACCCCGGGTCGGTGGTGTCCACGAGCTTGCGGTTGCGGACCGACCACCGGCCGAAGATGAAGTCGAAGTCGTGCTGCGAAGAGGTCATGCCGCGACGCTAGAGACGACCACCGACAAGCTCGGCCAGCCGCGCGATGCCGGGTCCCGTGTGCGCCGCCAGCCGGGCGAGCGCGTCGTCGAGCTCCGCTGACGGCACGGTGTCGGGAGCGACCCGGGCCGGGTTGAGGGCGACCCTGCTCGCCCACTCCCTGATGTCGGGCTCGGCACCGAACGACGCGGTCGCGCGGAAGCCGGTCACGTTCATCACCGCCCAGTCCTCGAGCGTGTTGCCGTACGACGACGGCGGGCACAGCCGGTTCTTCTCGGTGTCGTCGTCGCGGGTCGCCTCGACGTACCCGGTCACCGCGGCGCCGAAGCAGGGGAACCCGGCGCGCACGGCCTGGAGCGTGATCCTGTCGGGCTGCCAGAGCGGGATCCGGCCGGGCAGCTTGAGCCCGTCCGCCGCGCAGTGCACGACGATCGCGTCGTCGGCGATCGGGACGTCGCCCTGCTCCATCTCGAGCCGGCCGCGGTGGACCGCGCGGATGTGGCCGCGGCGGACGACGTTCTCGATGCTCTGCAGCTGCTCGAGCTCCCAGGTGCCGAGGGTCGGCGCCTTCGCCATCGTCGGCGTGACGGCGGGGTCGATGCGGAGCATGATGCCGAGCTCCTCGAGCCGCAGGAACAGGTCGGGCAGGGACGGCGCGGCGGCCGACGCCTCGAGCATGTTCGCGACCATGGCGAGGTAGATCGCCGGGTTCGGCTGGATCAGCGCCCGGTTGAGCATCCACGGGTCGCGCGGGCGCACCCAGCAGATCGCGTCGGGGTCGACGCCGTGGGCCAGCAGCCAGATGCAGGTGTCGGTCGCGGTCTTGCCGGACCCGACCACGACGTACTGGCTCGGCGCCTCCTCGACGCCCACGACACCGTTGGCCGGGATGACGTGCACGTCGTCGGCGACCGCGAACGGCGGCGGCGTCTCGGCCGGGATGTCGGGGGAGAGGTAGCGCGCGTCGACGACCCGGGTCGTCTCCGAGACGGCGTACGTCGTGCCCGACACCCGCGAGGTGACGGCGCGGTCGTGGTAGTCGCAGCCGCCGTACAGCTCGACCCTCCCGGTGTCGACCATCCGCTGCAGGGCGCGGCTGTAGTACGCCGTGATCGTCGGCTGGTCGGCGCGCTCGTGCAGCCCCGCCTCCGGGCCGTGCTCCTGGAACCGGCCGCCGAGCACGGTCGACGGGACGCCGTAGAACGTCGAGGCCTGGTGCAGCCGGACGAACGGGTACGCCGACAGCCAGTGCCCGCCCGCGGCGTGGCGCCGGTCGACCATCGCCACCCGCACGTCGGCGTGGTCGATCAGCGCGTCGGTGAAGGCCATGCCCATGGCGCCGGCGCCGACGACGAGGTAGTCGGCCACGATGGTGCGTGTCACGCTGTCACGAAAGCACCGCGGGACGGGCTACGTCTACCGGCGGTCGCGGTGGACCCGTCGGCGCAGCTGCAGGATCCGCAGCGAGCCGACGACCGCGGTGAGCGCGATCCCGATCACCGCGGCGATGAGCAGCGCCACCGAGAGCGGGGTGCTGCCGTCCCAGACGAGGAACGACAGGTGCACGTCCTGGGTGTTCTGCGCGATGAAGATGACGAGCAGGAGCAGCAGCACCGCGGCCGCGACGACCGCCACCCACGCGCCGCTGGTCCGCGACCGGCGTAGCGGGTCCTGGGCAGGGCGGTCCTGGGCAGGGCGGTCCTGGGCAGGGCGGTCCTGGGGGGTCGGCTCGGCGTGCGGCTGCTGCTCGGTCATGTCCGAGCGGTACCCGGTCGTCTCCCGTCGAGACACCCGGAACGGCCCCCGAAAAGACGCATCAGGGGCCGTTCCTGGTGTCTCGTCGGTCCCGGATCAGTCCGGGATGGCCGACGGCGAGCCGGTGCGGGTCAGCGACGAGATGTAGATGACGATCGGGACGTCGCCCCGGTTGCTGGCGTGGTGGACCTCGCCCTGCTCCTCGACCAGCCACTGGCCGGGCTTCACGTGGACGGTCTCGCCGGGGCCGATGTTCTTCATCAGCGTCGGGTCGTCGCCGCGACCCTTCATCAGCTGGGCGCGCCCGGTCTCGACGGTGTAGGTGAGCACGCCCTCGGCGACGTACCCGAGCTGGGTGCCGGGGTGGTGGTGCGACGCGAGCTCGGCGCCCGGCATCACCACGACGCGGGCCAGGCCCAGGGTGCGCTTGGGGGCACCGGAGGGGCCGGGGGCCTCGGCGAGCGGGTCGCGCGTGACGGTGACCGGCTCGCTGGCGCCGGCCCGGGCGGCCGTGTCGTCGGCGGCCGTCGCGGACACCGCGATGCCGGCGCCGAAGCCGGCGGCGACGAGGGAGAGGCTCGCTACGGGGAGGAGGAGTCGCTTCATGCGACGAACCCTAGGGACATTGTCAGGGGTTGTCTCAGGGATCCGCCCCGATGTCGGGACCCGTTCGCCGCAGCAGGCTTGGGCCCATGATCCGTGCCCACCAGCTCACCAAGCGCTTCGGCGACCGGACCGCCGTCGACGGCGTCGACTTCGTCGTCGAGCCCGGTCGCGTGACCGGTTTCCTCGGCCCCAACGGCGCCGGCAAGTCCACGACGATGCGGATGATCCTCGGCCTCGACGCGCCGACGTCCGGCACGGTGAGCGTCAACGGTCATCGGTACGCCGCTTCGCCCGCGCCGCTGCGCGAGATCGGCGCACTCCTCGACGCGCACGCCATCCACCCCGGGCGGTCCGCCCGTGACCACCTGCGGTGGATGGCGGCGTCCAACGGCATCCCGACCACGCGCGTGGGCGAGGTGCTCGACCTGGTCGGCCTGGAATCGGTCGCCGGTCAGAGGGCGGGCCGGTTCTCGCTCGGCATGGGGCAGCGACTCGGCATCGCGGCGGCGATGCTCGGCGACCCGCCGGTGGTCGTGCTCGACGAGCCCGTCAACGGACTCGACCCCGAGGGCATCCGTTGGGTGCGCACCTTCGCGCGCCAGCTCGCCGACGAGGGCCGGACCGTCTTCATCTCCAGCCACCTGATGTCCGAGATGGCGCTGATGGCCGACCACCTGCTGGTGATCGGCCGGGGCACGATCCTCGCGGACTGCTCGATGGCGGAGTTCATGTCCGACCACGCGGCGTCGTACGTCCGCGTGAAGGCGCCCGCCCTCGGCGACGCCGCGAACCTGCTGCGCGGTCGCGGCCTGGACGTCTCGCGCGTCGACGACGAGATCCGGGTCACCGGCCTCGACGCCGCGGCGATCGGCGACACGCTGTTCAAGCACGGCCTGGCCGTGCACGAGCTGACGCTGGTGCGCTCCTCGCTCGAGGACGCGTTCATGACGCTGACCGCCGACAGCGTCGAGTACCACGCCGTCGTGGAAGGAGCCGCGTGATGTCCGCGTCGGTGATGGAGTCCGGGACCGTCGTCGAGCGCACCGACGTCGCGCGCCCGTCGTTCGCTGCGGTGCTGCGCGCGGAGTGGCTCAAGCTGCGCTCGGTGCGCTCGACCTGGTGGACGCTGGTCACGACGTTCGTGCTCGGCGCCGGCCTGACCACGCTGATCTGCTGGGGCAACGCCGACTGGCTGGCGTCCTCGGAGGCCGACGAGTCGCCGGGCTCGTTCATCACCTGGGGGATGATGATCGCCCAGATCACCGCGGTCGTGCTGGGTGCGCTGGTCGTCACGACGGAGTACGGCACCGGCATGATCCGTACGACGTTCGCCGCCGTCCCGTCGCGCGGCCGGGTGCTCGCCGCGAAGTCCGTCGTGGTCGTCGCGCTGCTCGGCGTCGTCGGCACCGTGACCGCGTTCGTCGGGTACGCCGGCGGCAACTTCTTCCTCGACCGCGAGGGCATCGGGCTGTCGCTGTCCGGGGACGTCCTCCGCTCGATGTACGGCTCGGGCCTGTACCTCGCCGGCATCGGGCTGTTCACGGTCGCTGTCGGCTTCCTCATGCGGCACACCGCGGGCACGATCTCGAGCGTCCTCGCGCTGATGCTGATCCTCGGCAACATGGTGAACCTGATCCCCGGCGCGTTCGGTGAGTGGGTCACCAAGCTGATGCCCGGCAACGCCGGCTCCGGGATCTCCACGCCGGTCTCGTTCAACCCGAACCTGCTCGACCCGTGGGTGGGCTTCGCGGTCTTCTGCGCGGAGACGGCCGTGCTGCTCGCGGCGGCGTACGTCGTGGTGAAGCGGCGCGACGCGTAGATGGGCCGGTGTCAGTTTCACCGGTTCACCGGTGAAACTGGCACTTCTCGGCCGTTGCAACGCCTGAGAAGTGACGGAATCACCGGTGAACCGGTGATTCCGACAACCGGCCCTGTCGGACCGGCCGAATAGGGTCACCCCGTGACCCTGCAGATCCACCGAGCCGCGCGCACCGACGCGCTCGCCGAGCGCCTCGGGGATCTGCTGGCCACACCCCTCGACGACCCGTTCGCCGAGGAGGTCGTGGTGGTGCCGGCCCGCGGGGTGGAGCGCTGGCTGACCCAGCGCCTCTCGCACCGGCTCGGCACCGGCCCGCGCGGCGGCGACGGGGTGTGCGCGGGCGTGCGGTTCCTCAACCCGCGCAGCCTGGTGAGCCTGCTGCTCGGCCGTGAGCGCGACGACCCGTGGGACCCCGAGCGCCTCGTCTGGCCACTGCTCGCGACCATCGACGACTGCCTCGGCGCGCCCGGGTTCGAGACCCTCACCGCGCACCTCGACGGCGAGATGCGGCGCAACCGGCGGTACTCCGTCGCGATCCGGCTGGCCGGCCTGTTCGCGTCGTACGCCGTCCAGCGGCCCTCGCTGATCACCGGCTGGCGCGTGGGGGACGACGGCGACCTCGCCGACGACCTGCGCTGGCAGGCCGAGCTGTGGCGCCGGCTCCTCACCCGGGTCGACGCCCCCGCGCCCGACCTGCGGCACGCCGAGACCGTCGCGGCGCTGCAGGCGGGTGGGGCCGACCTCCCGTTGCCGGGGCGGCTCAGCCTGTTCGGCCACACCCGGATCCCGGTGACCGAGGTCGAGCTGCTGGCCGCGCTCGGCGAGCAGCGCGACGTGCACCTGTTCCTCCCGCAGCCCTCGCCGCAGCTCTGGGACGACCTGGCCGGCCTCGGTGGCGTCGTGCCGCGCGACGAGGACACCTCCGCCGAGCGGGTCGGCCACCCCCTGCTCGCCTCGCTTGGCCGCGACGCCCGCGAGCTGCGCCGCACCCTCGACGGCGTCCCGGCCGAGCTGGTTGCCCCGACGAGCCCGACCGACGCGTCGATGCTCGGCTGGCTCCAGCACGACCTGCGTGCCAACCACGCCCCGACGTACGACGAGCGCGCGGCCCGCCACCTCGACCCGGCCGACCGGTCCCTCCAGGTGCACGCCTGCCACGGCCCGGCCCGCCAGATCGACGTGCTCCGCGAGGTGCTGGTCGGGATGCTCGAGGACGACCCGACGCTCGAGCCGCGCGACATCCTCGTGATGTGCCCGGACATCGAGACGTTCGCGCCGCTGATCTCCGCGGGCTTCGGGCTCGCGACGACCGACGGGCACCCCGCGCACCAGCTGCGCGTGAAGCTCGCCGACCGGGCGCTCACCAGCACCAACCCGCTGCTGTCGGTCGCCGGTGACCTGCTGGAGCTGTCCGGCGGCCGGGTGACCGCGGCCGACGTGCTGGACCTGGCGGCGACCGAGCCGTGCCGGCGCCGGTTCGGGCTCACCGACGACGACCTCGACCGGGTGAGCCGCTGGGTCGCGCAGGCGGGCGTGCGCTGGGGGATCGACGAGGAGTCGCGCAAGCAGTTCCAGATGGACCGGTTCCCCCACAACACCTGGCGGATGGGCCTCGACCGGATCCTGCTCGGCGTCGCGATGAGCGGCGACGACCACCGCTACCTCGGCCGCGGGCTGCCGCTGGACGACGTCGGCAGCAACGAGATCGACCTGGCCGGCCGGATCGCCGAGCTCGTCGACCGTCTCGACACCTGCCTGACCGGGCTCGCCGAGGCGACCACGGTCGCGGAGTGGACCGACCGGCTGCGCGCCGGCGTCCGCGGCCTGACCGACGTCGCGGCCGACGACGCCTGGCAGCTCCCGCAGTTCGAGCGCGAGCTGGCCCGCGCCGCGGCGTCCGCGCACGAGGGCGAGATCGAGCTGCGGCTCTCCGACATGCGGGCCCTGCTGCAGTCGCGGCTGGCCGGCCGGCCCACGCGGGCGAACTTCCGCACCGGCACGCTCACCGTCTGCACCATGGTCCCGATGCGCTCGGTGCCGCACCGCGTGGTCTGCCTGGTCGGCCTCGACGACGGCGTCTTCCCGCGCGCGGGCGCGGTCGACGGCGACGACGTGCTCGGCCGGAGGCCGCTCACCGGCGAGCGCGACGCCCGCAGCGAGGACCGGCAGCTGCTCCTCGACGCGGTCCTCGCCGCGAACGAGCACCTCGTCATCACCTACACCGGCGCCAACGAGCAGTCCGGCGCGCGCCGGCCCCCCGCCGTACCCCTCGGCGAGATCCTCGACGCCGCCGACCGCTGCACCGCCGAGCCGGTCCGCACGCACGTGCTCACCGAGCACCCGCTGCAGCCGTACGACGCCCGCAACTTCGTGCCGCAGCGCCCGTTCAGCTTCGACACCGCCGCCCTCGCCGGCGCGCGGTCGGCCTGGGGTGAGCGCCACGAGCCGCCGCCGTTCCTCACCGGCGCGCTGCCGCAGCGGCGGCGCGAGGACGTGTCGCTCGCGGACCTCAAGGCGTTCCTCGGTCACCCGGTGCGCGCGTTCGTCCGCGACCGGCTCGACGTGGCGACGCCCTTCGCGCCCGACGACCTCGCCGACGCGATCCCGGTGGCGTTGGACAGCCTCGAGAAGTGGCAGATCGGCGACCGGCTGCTGCGCGAGCTGCTCGCCGGGCAGGACCCGGTCGCGGTGATGACCGCCGAGCAGCTCAGCGGCACGCTGCCGCCGGGCGGCCTCGGCACCGGTGCGTTCAACGAGGTCGTCGAGGAGTGCCAGAAGCTCTGGGCGCGCACCGCCGAGATCCGTGACGGCGAGCGCCGGTCGGTCGACGTGGACGTCGATCTCGGCGACGGCCGCCGCCTCACCGGCACCGTGCCCGGCGTCTACGGCACCCGCGTCGTGTCGCTCGGGTACTCCCGCCTCAATGCCCGCCAGCGCCTCCACGCCTGGGTCGACCTGCTTGCGCTGAGCGCGTCGTACCCCGACCAGCACTGGACCTCCCACGCCGTCGGCAAGGACCGCGCCGGGCCGAAGCGCGCCCTGGCCGGGCCGCTCGACCACCGCGCCGCCGACTGGCTGCGCGACCTGGTCGACCTGCGCGACCGTGGGCTGTGCGCGCCGCTGCCGGTCCCGGTGAAGACCGGCGCCGCGTGGGCGGAGGCGCACCTGCGCGAGCAGATGGGGCAGGACCTCACGCCGTACGCCGCCGCGAACCGCGAGTGGGAGACCGACCCGTTCAACCAGTTCGGCATCCAGGGCGAGGACGCCGACGGCTACCACCAGCGGGTGTACGGCGCCCGCGCGGCGCTCGACGTGCTGGTCGAGGCCGGCCTCGGTGACGTCGCGTGGCGGATCTGGGAGCCGCTGCTCACCGGCGCCGAGAAGGTGGGCCCGCTGTGAAGCCGTTCGACATCACCGCCGACCTCCCCACCGGCACCGTGCTGCTCGAGGCGAGCGCCGGCACCGGCAAGACCTGGACGATCGGCGCGCTCGTGACGCGGTACGTCGCCGAGGGGCACGCCACGCTCGAGCAGATGCTCGTGGTGACGTTCGGCCGCGCCGCCAGCCAGGAGCTCCGCGAGCGGGTGCGTGCCCAGCTCGTCGAGGCGGAGCGGGTGCTCAGCGACGACCCGGCCGCGGGCGACGTCTCCGACTCCGACCTCGTGCAGCTGCTGCGGTCGTGGGGGCCCGACGAACGTCGGCTCGGGCACCGCCGGGTCACGGAGGCCCTGGCCGGCTTCGACGCGGCGACGATCGCGACGACCCACCAGTTCTGCTCGCTCGTGCTCGACTCGCTCGGCGTCGCCGGCGACACCGACTCCCGCGCCCGGCTGGTCGAGGACCTCGACGACCTGGTCAAGGAGACCGTCGACGACCTCTACCTCCGCGCGTTCGCGTTCGACCCGAACGGCCCGGTCTTCGACCACGCCGAGGCGCTGGCGATCGCGCGCACCGCGGTCGGCGATCCGCAGGCCCGCCTCGAGCCCGCCGGTGAGGACCGCTCCACGCCGGCCGGTCGCCGCGTGAGCTTCGCCGACGCCGTCCGCACCGAGCTCGACCGGCGCAAGCGCCGCCTCGGGATCCTGTCGTACGACGACCTGCTCACCCAGCTCGCCGATGCGCTCGCCGACCAGGATGGCGCCGCGGCCCAGCGGATGCGCGCGCGGTGGAGCATCGTGCTCGTCGACGAGTTCCAGGACACCGACCCGGTGCAGTGGCAGGTGCTCGACCGGGCCTTCTCCGGCCACGCCACGATGGTGCTGATCGGCGACCCGAAGCAGGCGATCTACGCGTTCCGCGGCGGCGACGTGACGACGTACCTCCAGGCCGCCGCGACCGCCACCACCCAGCAGACGCTGTCGGTGAACTGGCGCAGCGACGCCCCGCTGCTCGACTCGTTCCAGGCGCTGCTGCGCGGTGCCGCGCTCGGCGACGAGCGGATCGTCGTGCGCGACGTGGAGGCGCACCACCGCGAGAGCCGGCTGTCCGGGGACGCCGCGCCGTTCCGGGTGCGCGTGGTGCGGCGCGACCAGTTCCGCCGCAGCGGCAACGCCACGCTGCCGGTCGCGCAGGTGCGGCCGCACGTCGCCCAGGACCTGGCCCTCGACGTCCGCAGGCTGCTCGCCTCCGGGGCGACGTACTGCGACGAGCCGATCCGGCCCCGCGACATCGCGGTGATCAGCTACCGGCACGCCGACCTCGCCGACGTGCGCGAGGCGCTGCTGGCCCAGGGCGTGCCGGCCGTGATCGCGGGCGGCGGCAGCGTGTTCGCGACCCCCGCCGCGGTCGAGTGGCTGACGCTGCTGGAGGCGCTGGAGCAGCCGCACCGCAGCGCGCGGGTCCGCTCGGCCGCGCTCACCTGCTTCCTCGGGCACACCCCGGCCGAGCTCGACGACCGCGGCGACGACCTGACCGACGAGGTCGCGGACACCCTGCGCACCTGGGTCGAGCTGTTCACCAGCCGCGGCATCGCTGCGGTGCTCGAGGCCGCGAACGTCGCCGGCCTGCCCGAGCGGGTCCTCGCCGAGGTCGGCGGCGACCGCCGGCTCACCGACCTGCGCCACATCGGCGAGGCGCTGCACGAGGTCACGCTCAACGAGCGGCACGGCCTGGTCTCCCTGCTGACCTGGCTGCGCGACCAAGTCTCCGAGGGCCGCGCCGGGCGCGGGGTCGAGCGCACCCGCCGGCTCGACTCCGACGCCGCGGCCGTGCAGCTGGTGACGATCCACGCGAGCAAGGGGCTGGAGTACCCCGTCGTCTACCTCCCCGCGCTCTCCGACCGGTTCGTGCCGAAGCCGACCCGGCCGCTGTTCCACGACGACGACGGCAACCGCTGCCTGAACGTCGGGTCCGGCGGCGCCGACTGGAGCGACCACTGCCGGCGCTGGGCCGACGAGGAGGCCGGCGAGTGGCTGCGGCTGCTGTACGTCGCGATCACCCGCGCCAAGTCCCAGGTCGTCGCCTGGTGGGCGCCGACCAAGAACGCCGTCGCCTCGCCACTGCACCGGATGCTGATGCGAGACGCCGAGTCGACGGACGTCCCCGACAGCCCGCCTGTCCCGAACGACGACGACGTGGTCGCACTGTTCACCCGCTGGCGCGACCGCGGCGGGCCCTCGCCCGAGGCGGCCATCCACGCCGACCCCGGCGCCGATCCGCCACGCTCCGCCCCGCCCGAGCTCGCCGCCCGCGCGTTCACCCGCGAGGTCGACACCGAGTGGAGGCGTGCGTCGTACTCCTCGCTGAGCAAGCTGGAGACGACCGCGGCCGTGACCAGCGAGCCGGAGGTCAGCGCCAAGGACGACGAGGAGCTGGAGCCGGCCGCCCTGGAGTTCGTGCCGCCGGCCGACGACGTGCCGTCGCCGATGGCCGGGCTGCCGGTGGGCGCGACGTTCGGCTCGCTCGTGCACGCGGTGCTCGAGCACACCGACCCCGACGCCCCCGACCTGCGCGCGGAGCTGCTCGGGCACATCGACGAGCAGCTGGGCTGGTGGCCGGTCGACCTCGACCGCGAGGAGCTCGCCGACGCGCTGGTCGCGGTCTGCGACTCGCCCCTCGGCCCGCTCGCGTCGGGCCTGACGCTGCGGCAGCTGTCGCTCGCCGACCGGCTCCGGGAGATGGACTTCGAGCTGCCGCTCGGCGACAGCCGGCTCGGCGACATCGGCCCGCTGCTGGAGCGGCACCTGCCGCCCGGCGACCCCGTGCGCGAGTACGCCGGCGCCCTCGCCGGGCCGCTCGGCGAGCAGACCCTGCGCGGCTACCTCACCGGGTCGGTCGACGTGGTGCTCCGGCTCCCCGGCCCGCGCTACCTCGTCGTCGACTACAAGACGAACTGGGTCGGTCCGACCGACGCGCCGCTGACCGCGCACAGCTACCGCCCCGAAGCGCTGGACGCCGCGATGGGTCACTCCGACTACCCGCTCCAGGCGTTGCTGTACGCCGCGGTGCTGCACCGGTTCCTGCGCTGGCGGCAGCCCGGGTACGACCCGTCCGTGCACCTCGGCGGGGTGCTGTACCTCTACCTGCGCGGCATGTGCGGCCCCTCCACGCCGCTCGTCGACGGTGCGCCCTGCGGCGTGTTCGCCTGGCAGCCGCCCGTCGCCCTCGTCGAGGGGCTCTCCGACCTGCTGGACGGTGTCCGATGACGGAGCTCTTCGAGCCGGTCGGCGAGCACGACTGGCGGATCGCGACCACCGCGACCGGCCTGCTCGCCGCCTTCAACGAGGCCGGCGTGCTGACCTCCTCCGACGTCCACGTCGCGACCCGGATCGGCGCGCTCGGCGGCGAGGCCGACGAGCGGGTGCTGCTCGCCGTCGCGCTCGCGGTCCGGGCGGTACGCCGCGGCTCGGTCTGCCTCGACCTCTCCGCGGCCCGCGAGACCGCGCCAGAGCTGGCCTGGCCGGACGAGTGGCCGATCGAGCAGTCCCCACTGCTCACCGCGGGCGTGATCCGCTGGGAGCGGGGGCTGCTCTACCTCGACCGCTACCACCGGCTCGAGACGCAGGTCCACGACGACCTCGCCGCCCGCCTCGCGCTCGCGCCGCCTCCGGTGGACGAGGCCCGGCTCGACGCCGCGCTCGCTCGCCTCGGGGGAGACCACTTCAGCGACGAGCAGCGGGCGGCGGTCGTCGCCGCGCTGCGCCGACGTACGACGATCCTGACCGGGGGCCCCGGCACCGGGAAGACCACCACGGTCGCCCGGCTGCTCGCGCTGCTCGCCGACCAGGCCGGCGGCGGTCTCTCGATCGCGCTGGCCGCGCCCACCGGCAAGGCCGCGACCCGCCTCCAGGAGGCCGTGGTCACCGAGCTCGAGTCCGTCGCGCGGACCTGGCCGGAGGCGGCGGGCCTGGTCGGCCGGGTCGACGGGCTGACGCTGCACCGGCTGCTCGGCTGGCGGCCCGACAACGCGACCCGGTTCCGCCACGACCGCAGCAACCGCCTGAAGTACGACGTGGTCGTCGTCGACGAGTCCTCGATGGTCGAGCTCACGATGATGGGCCGCCTGCTGGAGGCGCTGCGCCCCGAGAGCCGGCTGGTGCTGGTCGGCGACCCGCGCCAGCTCACGTCGGTCGGCGCCGGCGCGGTGCTGAGCGACCTGGTCGCCGGGTTCGAGGGCCGGACCGACTCGCCGGTCGCCGCGCTCAACGTGAACTTCCGCTCCGAGCAGGACATCAAGGAGCTCGCCACCGTGCTCCGCGACGGCGACGCCGACGACGTGCTCCGGGTGCTGCGCACGCCGTCGGAGCAGGTGTCGTTCGTCGAGGCCACCGACCAGGCCTCGATCGAGGCCGCGCTGCGCCCCGACTCCCTTGCCGCCGCCCGCGCCGTCTGGCAGGCGGCCGTCGCCGAGGACCCGGCCCGCGCGCTCGACGAGCTCGACCGCTACCGCCTGCTCTGCGCGCACCGCGAGGGCCCGTACGGCGTCCGCCGTTGGAACCAGCTCGTCGAGCGCTGGCTCGCGGAGGACCCCGAGGTCGAGATCTACGGGCTTTGGTACGTCGGCCGCCCGCTGCTGGTCACCAGCAACGACTACGCCCTCGACGTCTACAACGGCGAGACCGGCGTGGTCGTGCGCCAGGGTGGTCGGCCGCGCGCGTTCGTCGCCGGCTCCGAGCGGCTCAAGGAGTTCGCGCCCGGTCGCCTCGACGCGGTCGAGACCATGCACGCGATGACGATCCACAAGAGCCAGGGCAGCCAGGCCGACCGGGTCACCGTGCTGCTGCCCGACGAGGGCTCCCGGCTGCTCACCCGCGAGCTCTTCTACACGGCCGTCACCCGCGCCCGGCACCACGTGCGCGTCGTCGGCAGCGAGGCCGCCGTACGCGCCGCCGTCGAGACCCGCGCGCAGCGGGCGACCGGCCTGCGGCTGCGCCTGGCCGAGGGCTGAGCTGGCGTCGCGCGGCTGCTGGTTCACCATGTTAAGTGGGCGAACCGTCACTTCTCATGGCGTGCACGCCGTGTGAAGTGCAGGTTCACCCACATCACATGGTGAACCTGTGACGCCACGCCGCCACGCCGCCACGCCCCCCACCCCCACCGGCCGAGGGCTGAGAACTCAGAAACCCCACCGCAACCTGCTCCGGCTAGGGTCGAGACATGCCGTACCTGCTGCGCGTGGAGCTGCCCGACGTCCCGGGGTCGCTGGGGCGGCTGGCGAGCGCCATCGGTATGTCCGGCGGTGACATCGAGGCGATCGAGATCGTCGAGAAGCGGCACGGCGACGGCATCGCCGTCGACGACGTGCTCCTCGAGATGGCGCCGAACGCGATGCCCGACTCGATCGTGTCGGCCTGCAACGCGCTCGACGGGGTCCAGGTCGTCTGGATCAGCCGGTACGCCGCCGGCGGCAACCTGTTCCTCGACCTCGAAGCCGTGGAGGAGCTGACCGCCGATCCCGAGGGCTCGCTGAACCGGCTGGTCGATCTGCTGCCGGTCACGTTCCGCGCGGACTGGGGCGCGCGCGTCTCGAAGATCGACGGCGTCGTGCACGCGACCGCGGCAGCCCCGTCGGAGCTGGCGTGGCAGCAGATCGAGCGCGCCGAGCTGATCGAGTCCGACGACGAGAACGCGATCGTCGCCGCTGCCCGGCTCAACAAGTCCGAGATCGTGGTGATCGGCCGCCGCGGCGGCCCGGAGTTCCTCGACTCCGAGCTGGCCCGCCTCGGCCACCTCGTCGGCCTGGCGATGTCGATCTCGCGCACCGCGAACAAGGCCACCGCGCACTAGCCACGACGGGCGCATGCCGCCAGCCCCGATGGGCACTGCTGATCCAAGAGCAGATGCCGCACGGTTGGAGGGTCAGATGGCCAAGTTGTCGTTTCTCGCGGGGTTCGGTGCCGGCTACGTGCTGGGTGCGCGGGCGGGCCGCGAGCGCTATGACCAGATCGCAGACAAGGCGCAGGGCGTGTGGCGCGACCCGCGCGTCCAGGAGAAGGCCGACCAGGCCCAGCACCTGGTGAAGGAGAAGGTCAGCGAGGCGGGCTCCGCCGCCGGTGACCTCGCCACCGCCGCCGGCGCCAAGGTGACCGGGCACGGCGACGTCAGTGGACAGGCCACGCCGTGACCCACTCCACCCAGTCGACCGGTGACCTGGTCTCCCAGCTGTCGAGCGAGATCTCGACGCTGGTGCGCGACGAGCTCCGGCTCGCGCAGGTCGAGGTCACCGGGAAGGCCAAGAGGGCCGGCATCGGCGCCGGGATGTTCGGCGCGGCCGGCGTGCTCGCGCTGTACGGCGTGGGCGTGCTGATCGCGGCCGCCGTACTCGCCCTGGCGCTCGTCCTCGACGCCTGGCTCGCCGCGGTGATCGTCGGCGTCGTGCTGCTCGCGATCGCCGGCGTGGTCGCGATGCGGGGCAAGCGCGAGGTGGCGCAGGCGGCGCCGCCCGTGCCGACCCAGGCCGTCGAGAACATCAAGGCGGACATCGACACGGTCCGCCACCCCAGGAGGGACCATGAGTAACGGCACCAGCCCGGATGCCGCCGAGCTCCAGGCGGAGATCGAGCGGACCCGCGAGGACCTCGCCGAGACCGTCGACCAGCTCGCCGCGAAGCTCGACGTGAAGTCGCGCGTGCGCGAGCGCGTCACCAGCCCGGACGGCAAGCCGACCCCGGCCGTGACCAGCGTCGGCGCGGGACTGGTCGCGGGCCTCGCCGCGATCGTGCTGCTGTGGCTGTGGGGTCGCCGATGAGCGCCGGGAAGCCCGAGAAGAAGACCAGCAGGAGCGCCAGCCTCCTCTACCGGCCGTGGGGCCTGGTCGCGAGCCTGCTCGGCGGCCTCGTCGCCGGCCAGATCTTCCAGCAGGTCTGGAAGCGGCTCGACCCGCAGAGCGCCGACGCCCCGCCGAAGCCTCTGGAGTCGGAGTACCGGCTGCGCAAGATCCTGATCGCAGCCGCCATCCAGGGCGCGATCTTCACCGTCGTCCGGGCGCTGATCAACCGCGGGGGCGCGCGCCTCTTCGAGCGCTGGACCGGTGAGTGGCCCGGCGACTGACGATCAGCGCACCGAGCGGATCCGGGTGACGAACACCGAGCCCAGGATCGCGGAGGCGAACGCGCTCGCGTAGACCGCGCAGTACCCGACCGAGAACGCGTCGCCGTTGGTCTCGGTGAGCCCGCCGAACGCCTCGACGACCACGAGGATCACGCCGGCGATGCCGGGCGCGACCACCTGCGGCAGGGCGTTGGCGATGTTGATGACGCCGAGGTCCTTGCCGCGGTCGGCGGCGCCCGGGAGCACCTGGGTGATCAGCGCGAAGTCGACCGACGTGTAGATGCCGTACCCGATCCCCATCACGACCGCCGCGACGACCGCGGCCGGCCACGTCTGCGCGACCGCGAGCAGCCCGGACGCGAACGCGCCGACGATCCCGGACCAGATCACGAACACCTTGCGCCGGCCGCTGCGGTCGCTCCAGATGCCGAACGTCACCGCGGTCACCATCAGCGCGAGGGCGTACGTCGCCGTCAGCACGAACACGCTGTCCTCGGCCTCGTCGGACGTCATGCCGATCGCGTCCTGCAGGTAGTAAAGGAGGTACAGCAGGCCGAGCGCGTTGCCGAGGTTGACCAGGAACCGGGTGATCCAGGCCCACGCGAAGTCGGGGTGCTCGCGCGGCGAGACCCAGAACGACCGCACGAACGCGCCCCAGTCGAACGGCTCCGGCCGCTCATCGGGGGCGAGCGGGAGGTCGCGGGAGCCCAGGCAGTACGGCACCGCGAGCACGAGCAGCACGACCGCGGTGACGGCGTACCCGGCCGCGATGCTGCCGGTCGCCGATGCGATGCCGACGCCGCCGACCACGCCGAGGGTCTGCGCGAGCGCGAGGATGCCGCCGATCTTGCCGCGCGACCCGACCGGGACCTGGTCGGGCACGGTCGCGGTGATCGCGGCGAGCATCGCGTTCAGCGTCGCCTGCACGCCGCACCAGCCGAGCGCCATCACGACGACGTTGTCGGCGACGGCGAGCAGGAGCAGGGACAGCGCACCACCGACCGCGCCGCCGACCACCCACGGGAGGCGGCGGCCGGCGCGCAGCGTCGTCCGGTCCGAGAACGCGCCGAACACCGGGTTGCAGACGACCGACACGAACGCGCCCAGGCCCAGCACGACCGCGAGCACCAGCTTCTTGTTCGCCTCGTCGATCGACTCCGCCTGCTGCGCGAGCAGCACCTGGATCGGGCCGAAGAACCCGGCCCACAGCCCGATGCTGGCCAGCGTCAGGTACGCGACCCAGCGACCCGGCGGGTTGTCCGTGGGCTCGGCGAGGGCCGAGCGGCGCGCGCCTGTGTCCGTCGTCACAGGCGCAGGATGGCACGGCTAGCAGCCCACGTCCGCGATGTCGCCGTTCTCGACGCCGCCGAAGGAGTACGCCGAGCAGTAGTAGCTGCTCAGCAGCTCGTCGCGCTGGAGCCTCACCGGCTTCCACACGCCGTTGCCGACGGGCTCGAGGTAGCGGAACGAGGTGTCGAGCAGCGGCGCGGCCGACGCGCCCTTGAGGTAGTGGGCGAGCCAGCGCTGCACGTACACGCTGGTGAGGTCCTGGCCGTACCGGCTGGCCGGCAGCACCAGCGGGATGTCGGTGTACTCCAGGTGGGTCGACGCGCGCGGCACGACGAGCATGGTGTCCACGCCGGCCTTCTCCCAGGCGTCGTACCCGGTCGCCCGCTCGCGGCCCGGGTCCGGCTGCACGCCGGCGGGCGTCGGCTCGAAGAAGTACTCCGACTGGATCGCCAGCGCCGGCACCCGGGGGGTCACGCCGTCGCTGCTGAGCTTGTCCAGCGCGACCACGGTCGCGACCCGCTCGTCGGTGCCCTGCACCTGCGAGACGGCGGTCGCGCCGAGCGAGTGCCCGACGATCGCGACCGGCTTCGCGTCGTACGACCGCCAGAACGGGTTGTACGGCGACGTCGAGCTCGCACCCTCGGAGTTCTCGTTCGGGTACTGGCGCTTCGGGCGCGACACGAAGAAGTCGAGCGCGTCCTCGGTGCCGGTGGTGAAGTTGCCGAGCTGCTGCGACGGGACGCCGTGGCAGTCGAGCGGGTTGCAGAACGGCACCATCGGCTGGTTCAGCGGCGAGTCCTCGTGCGGCAGCGTCTCGCTGGTGCCCTGGCCCTGGACGTCGTAGGTCAGCACGACGTAGCCGCGCTCGGCGAGGTCCTGGGCGAGCCACTCGTACATGCCCTGCGAGCCCTGGATCGAGCCGGTCGTGATGACCACGCCGGGGAACGGACCGGTCAGCTTCCTCCCCGTGTACGGGTCCGTGGCTCCCGGCAGCGGACGCCACACGGTGCCGCGCAGGAGAGCGCCGTACCGGTTCGTGAACGCGACGCGGCGCGACTGCCCGCGGGTGTCGGTCCAGCCGGCGCGCAGCGGGTTGCCGACGTTCCAGCCCGGGACCAGGTTGCCCGCGGTCAGCGACAGGCGCAGCGGCGACGCGACCTGGGTGAGCAGCTGCTCGACGTACCGCCCCGTCGTCGCCGCGATCAGCGACGGGAGGTACGCCGGGTTCTGCAGCTGGCCGCCGGGACCGGTGATCCGCCCGTAGGAGTCGGCCATGTTCTGCAGGTCGGCCTGCGGGTCGGCCGGCGCGGCCGAGGCCGGGGCCGCCAGGGCGGCGGTGACGACGAGCGAGAGGGCAGCGGTCAGCAGGCGCATGGTCGCTCAACGAGCGACCCGCGCCCCGGTGACGTCAGGTGCGTCAGACCCGCTCGAGGAGGAAGACCGGGATCTCCCGGTCGGTCTTCTCCTGGTACTCGGCGTACGGCGAGTACTGCGCGACCGCTCGCTCCCACCACGCGGCGCGCTCGTCGCCCTCGGCGATGCGGGCGCGGTACGTGTGCTTCTCGCCCTTGTCCTGGAGGTCGACCTCCGGGTTGTTGAGGAAGTTGTCGTACCAGGCCGGGTTCTCCGGCGTGCCGCCCTTGGACGCGACCGCGGCGTACACACCGTCGTGCTCCACTCGCATGACCGGGTTCTTGCGGAGCTTGCCGGACTTGGACCCGACCGACGTGATCACGACGATCGGCCACTCGGGCTTGCCCTGGAGGATGTTGGCCCGCTCGCCGTTGGAGGACTCGAACTCCTCGACCTGGTTGCGGACCCAGTCCCACTGACTCGGTTCGTACTCGCCTTGAAGTGCCATACCTGAACAATGCCCGGTCGAGCCGTGCGCATTCCCCGGCGATAGCGTCTCCTCCATGAGCGCAATCGACGGGGTGTCGGAGATCTTCGACGCCGAGCAGTGGGACGCGGTCCCGGGCTTCGACGACCTGACCGACCTGACCTACCACCGCGCGAAGGCGCACGGCACGGTCCGGGTCGCGTTCGACCGCCCCGACATCCTCAACGCGTTCCGCCCGCACACCGTCGACGAGCTGCTCCGCGTCCTCGAGCACGCGCGCACCTCCAGCGACGTGGGCTGCGTGATCCTCACCGGCAACGGCCCGAGCGCGAAGAACGGCAAGTGGGCGTTCTGCACCGGCGGCGACCAGCGGATCCGCGGCCGGGCCGGCTACCAGTACGCCGAGGGCGAGACCGCCGA
This sequence comes from Nocardioides sp. SR21, assembly GCF_022761125.1. Taxonomy (GTDB): domain Bacteria; phylum Actinomycetota; class Actinomycetes; order Propionibacteriales; family Nocardioidaceae; genus Nocardioides. The sequence continues at coordinate 313,845 of NZ_JAKWJR010000005.1, forward strand.
GACCGTCGACAAGGCCAAGCTCGCGCGGCTCCACATCCTCGAGGTGCAGCGGCTGATCCGCTTCATGCCGAAGGTCGTCGTCTGCGTCGTCCCCGGCTGGACCGCCGGCGGCGGCCACAGCCTGCACGTCGTCTGCGACCTGACCCTCGCCTCGCTCGAGGAGGCGCGCTTCAAGCAGACCGACGCCGACGTGGGCTCCTTCGACGGCGGCTTCGGCTCGGCGTACCTGGCCCGCCAGGTCGGCCAGAAGTACGCCCGCGAGATCTTCTTCCTCGGCCAGGAGTACTCCGCCGAGGACGGCATGCGGATGGGCACGGTCAACAAGGCCGTCCCCCACGCCGAGCTCGAGGCGACCGCCCTCGAGTGGGGCCGCCTGATCAACGGCAAGTCGCCCACCGCGCAGCGGATGCTGAAGTACTCCTTCAACCTGCTCGACGACGGCCTGGTCGGCCAGCAGCTCTTCGCGGGCGAGACCACCCGGCTGGCCTACATGACCGACGAGGCCCAGGAGGGCCGCGACCAGTTCCTCGAGAAGCGCGAGCCGGACTGGTCGCCGTACCCCTGGTACTACTGAGTCGCCGGCTGGGCGGCGATGACGATCGCGCCCGGCAGCTCGTCGTCGGGCCGCATCAGCAGCTCCGACTCGATCCGGAAGCCGGCCTCGCGCAGCCACTGCGAGATCTGGGCCGGCTGCCGGCGGTGGCTGTCGACCCGGATCGGGCGGCCCGAGTAGCCCTCGGTCGTCGTGCGTGTTCCCTCACCGACGTGGAAGCCGACCAGCACCGGGCCGCCCGGGCGCAGCACCCGGTGGAACTCCGAGAACGCCTGAGGCACCAGCTCGTCGGGCACGTGGATCACCGACCAGAACGCGAGCACGCCGGCCACGGAGTCGTCGGCCAGGTCGAGGTCGGTCATCGTGCCCACCTCGAACCGGAGGTCCGGGTGGTCGCGTCGTGCGACCGCGACCATCGCGGGGGACAGGTCGATGCCGAACGCGTCCACCCCGAGGTCGTGGAGGTGCCGCGTGACGTAGCCCGGGCCGCAGCCGAGGTCTGCGACGGGACCGCCGCCGGCCTCGCGCACCAGCTCGGCGAACAGGGACAGGCTCGCGCGCAGGGCGGGACTCCCCTCCAGCAGACCGCGGACCTGGTCGGCGTAGGCATCAGCGTCGGCGTCGTACGACGTCCGGGTGTCGTCCAGCCAGTCATCTGTCATCGAGGGGTGGACCGGCCGGGCGCCGCCGACTCATCGGTGCGGGTCGTCCGCCTGAGGCGGGTGTATAGACACTCGAGAGGCGGACGACCAGGAATTTAGGAGCCCTCTGAGACCATTTCTGCATGGCGAAGCCCACGGACGCGTGGTTCGGCCAGGCCTTCGGGAAGGCCTGGAAGGACAAGGCGGAGGAGATCGGTCGGTTCAACCTGGCCATCTTCGGCAAGACCGGCGTCGGCAAGTCGACGTTGGTCAACGCGATCTTCGGCGAGGAGATCGCGGCGACGGGCATCGGCCAGCCGGTCACGAAGGCCGCGCACCTCTACCTGCACCAGAGCGGGACGCTCGGGGTGCTCGACACCCGGGGTCTCGAGGTCGGCAAGGACAACGCGGAGCTGATCACCGAGCTCCAGGACTACCTGCACGGGATGCGCCGACGGGCGCTGTCGGAGCAGGTGCACGTGGCCTGGTACTGCGTGCGGGCCGGAGACCGGCGCTTCGAGCCGAGCGAGGCCGACTTCATCCGGGCGCTGCACGCGATGGGCCTGCCGGTGGTGATGGTGCTGACCCAGGTCCCGAGGTCCCTCGGATCTGGGGGAGGCGACCGGGTGCACCCCGACGCGGAGGCGCTGGCGGCGCACATCTCGGCGATGAACCTGCCGATCCAGGACGGCCTGATCCACTACACGATGGCGAAGGCCGACGAGTTCACCGGGCAGGCGGCGTACGGCCTCCAGGAACTCCTCGATGCCACCTTTCAAGGCGCGCCCTCCGGCGTCGCCCACGCGATCACGGCGGCGCAGCAGATCGACTTCGACCGCAAGCAGGAGCGAGCCGAAGCGGCGATCAAGCTGGCGACCGGGGCGGCAGCAGCCGCCGGAGCCTCCCCCATCCCCTTCTCAGACGCCGCCATCCTCGTCCCCATCCAGCTCGGGATGATGGCGTCCATCGCGGTGACGTACGGCATCTCGATCGAGCGGTCGACGGCCGCCTCGATCGCCGCCACCGCGGCGGCGACCACGGCCGGCCGGTCGGTGGTCGGCAACCTGCTCAAGTTCGTGCCCGGCGCCGGGACCGCCGTCGCCGGCACGATCAACGCGACCGTGGCGAGCACGTTCACGTACGCGATCGGCCATGCCTGGGTGAGGGTCTGCGAGCGTCTCGCTCGCGGTGAGCTGCGAGCGGTCGGAGGGGCCCTCGACAGCGACAAGATCCACCGCCTGTTCATGGACGAGTTCAAGGCACAGGCGAAACGGAGGTCGCTGAAGAAGTGAGCACGCGGTGGGAGCGGATCGCTCGGGAGACCGCCGGGGAGGACTACGCGAGGGAGTACGCCGAGCGCTTCCGCGCGCTCGCGGCGCGCGGTGAGGACGTGCACGGCGAGGCGGCGTTCCTGGAGGCGCTGGTGCGGGCTCCGGCGCGGGTGCTGGACGCCGGCTGCGGCACCGGCCGGATCGCCGTACGCCTGCGCGAGCTGGGGTACGACGTGGTCGGCGTGGACGTCGACATCGCCATGCTCTGGGTCGCCGCGGGCGACAAGCCGGAGATCGAATGGCTGTGGGCGGACCTGTCGACGCTGGACCTGGAGGCGACGTTCGACGTCGTCCTGGTCGCAGGCAACACGATCCCGCTGCTCGAGGAGGGCACGCTGGCGGCCACCTGCGAGCGGCTCGCGGCGCACACGGAGCCCGGCGGGCTGGTCATCTGCGGCTTCGGGTTGGACGAGGCGCACCTGCCGCCCGGCTGCCCGGTGACGACGCTGACGGACTTCCAGGCGGCGATGGCGCTGGCCGGGCTGGACGACGTGGTCGAGTTCAGCAGCTGGGACCGGGGTGAGTTCGACCCCGCTGGTGGGTATGTCGTCTCCGTGCACCAGAGGCCAGAAGAGTGAGGGTCGTCGTGCTGACCGGCGCCGGCATCTCCGCGGAGAGCGGCGTACCGACGTTCCGGGACGCCGACGGGCTGTGGGAAGGGCACCGGGTCGAGGACGTCGCGACCCCGGAGGCGTTCGACCACCAGCCGTCGGTCGTGCACCGGTTCTACGACGCCCGCCGTGCCGCGCTGCTCGCCGTCCAGCCGAATCCCGCGCACCACGCGCTGGCCCGGCTCGAGGCGGCGCTCGGCGACGACCTGCTCGTCGTCACCCAGAACATCGACGACCTCCACGAGCGCGGCGGCTCGACCCGGGTGCTGCACATGCACGGGGAGCTGCGCTCGGCGCTCTGCCGCGGCTGCGGCGGCCGCTCCCCGTGGGACCACGAGCTCGCGGACCTGCCGCCGTGCCCGCGCTGCGGGGTGACCGAGCTCCGCCCGGACGTCGTCTGGTTCGGCGAGGTGCCGTACGAGATGGAACGGATCCAGCAGACCCTCGACCGCACCGACCTGTTCGTCTCCGTCGGCACCTCCGGTGCGGTCTACCCCGCCGCCGGCTTCGTGCAGTACGCCGGCCGCCGCGGCGCCCGGACGCTCGAGCTGAACCTGATGCCCAGCGAGGGCACGCACCTGTTCGACGAGGCCCGGCACGGCCCGGCGTCCGAGCTGGTGCCCGCCTGGGTGGACGAGGTTCTGGGGTAGTCCCTGACGTTTCCGGGGTGGATCCGGGCGATCGACCCCGAGAACGTCAGGGACTACCGCCCCGAAGAATCGGCGAGCCGGGCGCGCACCATCGCCTCGAGGCGCGGCCAGTCCTCGGCGAGCCCCACGCGCGGGACGAAGTTGCGGATGGTGTCGATGAACATCTCGCCGGACTCGATCACGCGCGGGTCCATGTGGCCGAAGACCTCGAGTGCGACCACGCCGTAGAGCGCCGTCCAGCCCTGCATGTAGACCCAGATCAGGCCGCGCTCGTCGGGCTGCAGGCCCTCGGTCTCGGCCGGGATGACCGGGTCGGTGACCGCGTCGCGGACGGCGGGCGGGAGCTCGTCGACCGCGGGGATCGGGTGGTGGTTGTGCTGCCACAGGGCGCGCATCTGTCCGGTGAGCAGGTGGCCCGACGAGGCGAGCGTGAGCATCTCCCGGCGGATGCAGTTGGCGTCGGCGACGGGGTTGGCGAACACGAGGCCGAACTCGCGCGGGTTCGCCAGCGCCCACTGGCGGAACTCGGTGGTCGACATCAGCAGCCGGCCGGCGTAGTCGTCCTCGGGGAGCTCGTCGGCCGCGGCGCGGAACCGCCCGGTCGCCGCCTTGTCGATCTCGAAGGCGACCAGGTCGACGAGCTCCTGGTAGTTCGCCACGTAGCGGTACAGCGCCGGCGGGGTGACGCCCATCCGCCCGGCCACCGCACGCAGGGAGAGCTCGGCGCCCTCGGCGAGCAGCTGCCGGGACACGGCGACGATCTCGTCGTACGTCTCCTCGCGCTGGCGCTCGCGTCGAGTCGGCTGCCGCAGCGTCCCCATGTGCTCTCCCTTCCGGGCGAGATCTTGGCACCCGACCGTTGACGAGTGGAGTTTACACCGTTTACGGTTAACACCGTTCACAAACTTGTCGGGTGTTCACGAACGACGTGAGGAGACGGTGATGCTGGATCGATGGGGTGGCTTCGTGGCCCGCCGGGCGGTGCTGGTGCTGATCACGGCGGTGCTGGTCACCGTCGGTGCCGCGGCCTACGGCAGCGGGGTCTTCGACTCCCTCAGCCAGGGCGGGTTCGACGACCGCGGCTCGGAGTCGGCGCGCGAGCTCGACGCGGAGCGGGACACGTTCGGCAACCGCTCGGTCGACGTCGTCGCGATCTACGCGAGCGACGAGCTGACCGCCGACGACCCGGAGTTCCGCGGCGCGGTCGAGGACGTGCTGGCCGGGCTCCCGGAGGGTACGACGGCGCAGGTCGTGCCGTACTGGGCCGCTCCCGAGGCCGGGCTCGTCTCCGGCGACGGCCACGCCGCGCAGGTGCTGATCTCGCTGGCCGGTGACAGCCAGGACGAGTACCTCACCCACTACGACGAGATCGAGCCGGGTCTGCACGCCGAGGGCATCGACACCGAGCTCGCGGGGTCGTTCGCGGTCTACAACGACGTCAACGAGATCACGTCGGAGGACCTCGAGCGCGCCGAGCTGATCTCGCTGCCGCTGGTGATCCTGCTGGCGCTGCTGATCTTCGGCAGCGTGGTCGCGGCGCTGATGCCCGCGATGGTGGGCGTGGTCGCGATGGTGGGTGCGCTGGCCGTCGTACGCCTCCTGACGAACGCGACCGAGGTCTCGGTGTTCGCCGTGAACGTGATCTCGCTGCTCGGCATCGGCCTCGCGATCGACTACGCCCTGTTCGTGATCAGCCGGTTCCGCGAGGAGCTGGCGCTGCTGCCGGCCGACCACCCCGACGCGTCCGCGATCGCGATCCGCCGCACGATGGCGACCGCCGGCCGCACCGTGATGTTCTCCGGCCTCACCGTCGCCGCGGCGCTGGCGAGCCTGCTGATCTTCCCGCAGGCGTTCCTCAACAGCATGGGGTACGGCGGCATCGCGGCGGTGCTCGTCGCGATGCTGGCCGCCCTCACGATCCTGCCCGCGACGCTGAAGCTGCTCGGCCGCCGCATCGACGCCGGCCGGCTGCCCTGGCGCCGCCACCAGGCGGTCACGGGTGCCGACGAGCACGGCCGCTGGGCCCGGCTCGCGCGCGCGGTCATGCGTCGCCCCGTGGTCGTGATCGTCGTGACGGTCGCCGCGCTGCTGGTCATCGCCTCGCCGTTCCTCGGTGCCCGCTGGGGCAGTGTCGACCACCGCGTGCTGCCCGAGGACGCGCCGGCCCACCAGGCGCAGGTCCTGCTCAGCGAGGAGTTCGGCGCGGAGACCTCGACCGCGAGCCTGCTGCTCCAGGGCACCAGCGAGGCGGACGTGACGGCGTACGTCCGCGCGGCCGAGCAGGTGCCGGGCGTCGTGCTCGTCACGCCGGTCGACCAGTCCGGTGACACCACGCTGCTGCGGGCGACGTGGGAGGGCAACAGCCAGTCGGAGGCCTCGCAGGCGCTCGTCGAGGACCTGCGCCAGCTGGACCCGGGCTCCGGCACCGCGCTGGTCGGCGGGCTGACCGCCGACACCGTGGACCTGATCGACTCCGTCGGCGCGCACCTGCCGTGGATGGGCCTGATCGTCGCCGTCGTGATGCTCGGCCTGCTGTTCGTCGCCTTCGGCTCGATCGTGCTCCCGGTGAAGGCGGTGGTGATGAACCTGGTCTCGATCACGGCGTCGTTCGGCGTCGTCACCTGGATCTTCTCCGACGGCCACCTGGCCGAGCAGCTCGGGTTCGTCTCCCAGGGCTACCTCGACGCGACGATGCCGATCCTGATGCTGGCGATCCTGTTCGGCCTGTCGATGGACTACGAGGTCTTCCTGCTCTCGCGGATCCGGGAGCAGTACGACCTCACCGGCGACAACGACGAGGCGGTCGTGACCGGCGTGCAGAAGACGGGCCGGATCATCACCAGCGCCGCCCTCCTGCTGGCCGTGGTCATCGGGGCGTTCGGGTTGTCGGGGATCGTGTTCATGAAGATGCTCGGCATCGGCATGCTCGTCGCGCTGCTCATCGACGCGACCGTTGTACGCGCCATCCTGGTGCCGGCCACGATGAAGCTGCTCGGCCACTGGAACTGGTACGCCCCCGGCCCGATGCTGCGCTGGTGGGAGCGGCACGGCTTCCGCGAGAGCGACGCGGAGCAGCCGGAGCGGGAGCCGGTCGGCGTGGCCTGACGGCGTGGCCTGACGGCGTGGTCTGAACCGGTCTGGTCGCCGTTCCGGGACGGGCCTACCGTCCCGGAATGGCCCCGACCGTCCCGACGTCGACGAACCGGGTCGTCCACGACGGGGTACGGCGGGACCTGGCCCGGCTCGACGCGGCGCTCGGTGGCTTCCAGGACGGTGACGCGGGCCGGGCGCGCGACCTCGAGCGCGCCTGCGCCACGCTGCGAGCGGAGCTGACGAGGTACCACGAGCACGAGCACGACCTGGTCGGGCCGGTGCTCGCCCGCTTCGAGGTGGACCCGGCGCTGCTGGCGACCCTGGAGTGCGAGCACCACGCGACGGCCGACGCGCTGCGCGAGGTGGCCGAGGCGCTCGGCCACCTGGTCCAGCACCCCACCGCCCGTGCGGCGCACGAGGCCCGGCGGGTGGCCGACGCCGCTCGCGAGGTCGTCGACCAGTACCTCGTCCACCAGGAGCGAGTCGTCGAGCCCAGGCTGGTCGACCTGCACGGAACGGCGGAGTGGAGGGCGGTGGAACGGCGGCTGCGGGCGCGGCTACAGACGCGAAGTCGCCGGGGTCTGGCACGGTTGGGGCGCAAGCACGCCAACCCAAGGAGACTTCCATGACCCGGATCGGACTCGCTGTCGCGAGTGTCGGCCTCGCCACCGCCCTCACTGCCTGCGGCGGGAGCGACAGCTTCACCGACCAGTCCGCCGAGGACATCGCCAACGCCTCCAAGGACGCGATGGGCGACCTGAAGGCGGTCAAGGTCGCCGGCTCGGTCACGACCAGCGGGCAGCAGGTCGACATCGACGTGCAGACCAACGCCGAGGGCGACTGCGTCGGCAGCATCGGGATCGACGGCGCCAGCGCGGAGATCGTCGGCGTCGAGGGCAGCACGTGGTTCCGCCCGAGCCAGGAGTTCTGGGAGAAGTCCGCCGGCGAAGCCGCCGAGCAGATCATCACCCTGGTCGGCGACAAGTGGGTCGTCGTCCCCGAGGGTGAGGACGGGTTCGGTCAGTTCTGCGACCTCGACGAGCTCCTCGACCAGATGCTCAAGGACGACGACGAGGACGACAAGGCGACGTTCTCGAAGGGCGACACCGAGGACATCGACGGCGACGAGGCGATCGCGATCGACCAGGAGGACCCCGAGGACGGGACGTCGACCGGCTACGTCCTCGTCGACGAGCCGCACTACCTCGTGAAGATCGAGAAGACCGACGGCGACGACTCCGGCAGCGTGACGTTCTCGGAGTTCGACGAGGACTTCGACGCCGAGGCGCCCGCGGAGGAGGACACCATCGACCTCGACAACCTGTCGAGCTAACGTGAGCGGATAGCAGGAGGACGGACCATGCCCGAGGCCACGCAGCCAGTTCCCACTGAGACGAGCGAGTCCGGGCCACTGGCCCGCCGCGGCCTGGTCATGGGCGGTGTCGCCCTGGCCGGTGCCGCGGTGGCCGGGGTCGCGACGGCCGATCCGGCCGTCGCCGGCCACAACACCAACATCGCCTACGACACGCAGACGGTCGTGCACACCGACGTCACGAACACGACGGCCGGCAGCACCCGCATCTCCTCGAACATCTCCGGCACCGCCGCGTTCGTGGCGCTCAACAACTACCCGGTCGGGATCAGCCGGCCCGACGGCATGCTCGGCCGCACGATGTACACGACGTCCAACTGCGCCGGGGTCGCGGGCTCCTGCGAAGCCGCGTCCGGCGGCATCGGCGTGCTGGGCACGTCGGTCGCCGCGACCGGGGTCGGGGTGTACGGCTACAGCGGCTCCGCGGTGCCGAGCGACCCGGCGCCGGCGGGCACCGGCGTGTACGCCTCGGGGCCGGCGTTCGGTCTCGTCGCCGAGGCCCGCAACGACGACGGCGTCGCGGGTCGGTTCCAGGGCGACGTGACGGTCGAGGGCACGCTCGAGGTCGAGGCGCTGCAGGTCGCGGCGAGCTCCAGCGGCGTCACCAAGACGACCAAGGCCGCGAAGACCCTCACCCTGACCTCGGTCGCGCTCGACGCCGCCAGCTTCGTCGTGGCGACCCTGCAGGCGCCGAAGAAGGGCGTGTACGTCGCCGCGGCAGTCCCGCACCCCGCCGACGGCACCGTCACGATCCACTTCAACCAGAAGGCTCCGAAGGGCACGAAGGTCGGGTGGCTCGTCGTCAACTGATCGTCGCTCTCGTCATCGGCCTGGTCGCCGGCCTCCTGCTCGGGGTCGCGATCGGCCGGCTCGGGAGTGACGACGACCCGGCGGTGGCCGTCCCCGAGGGCGACACCGGCTACCTGCTCGCCGTGCAGGAGCTGCGCACCACGCTGGCGGCGTACGGCGCGCTCGCGCAGTCGATCGACGACCACGAGCAGGTGCGGGCGCTCGGCGCCGCGCTCCAGCGCCAGGAGTCGTCGCTCGACGACGTCGCCTCGCGCGCCCGGGCGCTCGGCACCGACGCGGGTGACGCGCTCGCCGTCCTCGCCGAGACGGTCCGGGACCGGGCCGCCGTGGTCCGCGAGCTCGCGCTGCCGGAGGACACCGCGGAGGAGGGCGTGCTCGCGATGCAGGCGCTGGGCCGGGAGGCGGGGGTGCGGGCCGCCGGCATCGAGTCGGCGCTGGCGTCCGGGGCCCTGGCCGACGTGGCCGCCGCGGTCGAGCGGCCCTGGCCGCCCGCGGGCGCCGAGGGCGGGGACACCCCGGTCAGTCGTGCGGGAGCACGCCGTCCACACGCAGCAGGTCGGGCAGCACGTGCTCGACCCAGTCGACGCTGAGGTGGTCGCCGTTGGCGTACACCATCCGCCCGCCCGCGACCACGGGACAGCGCCGGTCCAGGCAGACCAGCGGCGTGATGTCGACGTACGTCGCACCCGCGTCCCGGGCCGCCTGCCGGATGAGCCGGTTCGACTCGCGGACCGGCTCGATCTCCTCGTCGGTGCAGGTCGCCATCGTCGCGTCCAGGTCGGTCAGGCAGTCGATGGGATCGAAGTCGAAGCGGGTGGTGTCGGCGATCAGGCGGACGTCGGGCGTCCCCTCCTGGAGCTCGGCGACCAGGCTGTCGACGCCGGCGCGCCACACCTCCGCGCGGTCCTCCTCCGGGACGACGTAGTTGCCGGGCATCCCGCGGCCGCTCACGTAGACGACGTCGGGGTCCAGCTCCTTGATCTTGTCGGTCGCCCAGCCGCGGAACGCCGTGCACTCGTCGTACGGCCGCGAGAGGTCGTCGGTCACCAGCGGCACGTCGTACGGCACGCACCCGAGCTTGATCAGCGGGACGACCCGGTAGCCGTGCTCCTGCCCGATCCGGTCGAACGCCGGCAGCCACTGCCCCGCGTGGGAGTCGCCGAGCACGACCAGGGTGCGGTCGCTGTCGACGTCGCCGATCGGACAGATCCGGGCGACGCTGCGGTCGTGCCCGACGAAGCACTTGTAGCGGAAGTTCCACAGGTCGTGGGCGAGGTCGTCGACCTGCGCGATGCTCTCCAACGGGAACGCGACCGGCGCCTCGTCGTCGGCGAGGCCCAGGGAGACCGCCAGCTCGTCCGCCACTGGCACCTGCTCGGAGCGCAGTGACTCGTACTGCTCCATCTCGTCGAGGCGCTGCTCGAGCTGGTGGGTCGCGACCGCCCGGCCGCCGATGACCGCCGCCGCCACGACCGCGATGGCGGCCGGCCACAGCAGCAGCCCGCGCGGACGGGAGGCGCGGAACCAGCGGCCGTTGCGGACCGGGTTCTCGACGAGGTAGTAGCTCCCGACCGACAGCACCAGGGTGATGCCGAGCAGCACGGGGGTGCTGGCGTGCGGGTCGCCGTACACGAGCACCGGCCAGTGCCAGAGGTAGATCGAGTACGACAGGTCGCCGACCCAGGTGAGCGGCCGGACCGACAGCAGGCGGCCGGCTCCGTCGCCGGCGCCCGTGCCGGCGGCGAGCAGCGCGGCGGTGCCCAGGACCGGCAGCAGCGCGTGGTACCCGGGGAACGGCGTCGCCGCGTCGAACGCCAGCACGGCGAGCACGACCGCCGCGAGGCCCGCCCACCCGAGCACCGTCCGGGAGCGGGACCCGAGCCGCGCGAGGTGGGGCGCGCTGATCGCCAGCAGCGCGCCGGCTCCCAGCTCCCAGCCGCGGGTCAGCGAGGAGAAGTACGCCGCGGTCTCGTCGGTGCGGGTGAGGACGACCGACCACGCGAGCGACGCCAGGCAGAGCACGCCGAGCACGGCAGCGATCCTGCGGGGGGCGACCGCCAGCAGCAGGATCAGGAGCGCCGGCCAGACCAGGTAGAACTGCTCCTCCACCGCCAGTGACCAGAAGTGCTGGACCGGCGAGGGCGGCAGACCCTCGGCGAAGTAGTCGGTGCCCAGGCGGGAGAACCGCACGTTCGCCAGGAACGCCGCCGCCCACGCCGCGTCCGTCGTGATCCGCTCGACCGCGCGGTAGGAGAGCTCGGCGGCGGCGTACGCCACGATCGCCACGAGCACCAGCGTCGACGCGGGGAGGATCCGGCGGGCCCGGCGCGCGTAGAAGCCGCCGAGGCTGATCCGCCCGTCCCGGTCCTTCTCCCGCAGCAGCAGCCCGGTGATCAGGAACCCGGAGACCACGAAGAAGACGTCGACGCCGACGTACCCGCCGGTGAATCCGGGCAGGCCGGCATGATCGGCGACCACGGCGAGGACCGCGATCGCCCGCAGGCCCTGGATGTCCAGCCGGTTGTGGCTGGGTGTGGTGGTCGGCGACATCGCACGGACCTTAACCCGGCGCCCGGCCGATCCGGGGATCGCTGGCTCCTGGTTACCGAAGAGTAGTATCCGGCCCATGAAGCGCTCCATCTACGACGAGGACCACGAGGCGTTCCGCGCCTCCGTGAAGGAGTTCCTCGACCGGTCGGTCGTCCCGCACGTCGAGCAGCACGCCGCGGACAAGGCGATCCCACGCGAGTTCTGGCTCGAGGCGGGCAAGCAGGGCTTCCTGGGCCTCGAGATCCCCGAGGAGAACGGCGGCGCCGGCGCGGACGACTACCGCTTCAACGCGGTGGTGTTCGAGGAGCTGAACAAGGTCAACGCCGCGCTCGGCTCGTGCGTCGGCATCCACGCCGACATCACGGCGCCGTACCTCGTGGAGCTCGGCACCGAGGAGCAGAAGAAGCGCTGGCTCCCCGGCGTCGCCGCCGGCGAGATCCTGCTCGCGATCGGCATGACCGAGCCCTCCGGTGGCTCGGACCTGGCTGCGCTGAAGACCACCGCAGTGCGCGACGGCGAGCACTGGGTCGTCAACGGCTCGAAGACGTTCATCACCAACGGCTACTCCGCCGACCTGGTGATCACCGCCGTGCGCACCTCCCCGGAGAAGAAGGCGCGAGGCATCACGCTGTTCGCGATCCCCGCGACCGCCGAGGGTTACTCCCGCGGCCGCAAGCTCGACAAGGTCGGCCAGGACGAGTCCGACACCGCCGAGCTCTTCTTCGAGAACGTCCGCCTCACCGACGACGACATCGTCGGCGAGCTCGACGGCGGCTTCATCCACATGATGCAGAAGCTGCCGCAGGAGCGGCTCGGCTGCGCGATCTCCAACCTCGCCCACGCCCGCCAGATCCTCGAAGAGACGCTGGTGTACGCCAAGGAGCGCAAGGCGTTCGGCCAGGGCATCGGCTCGTTCCAGCACAACAAGTTCCTGCTCGCCGAGCAGTTCACGACCGTCGACGTCGCCCAGGCGTACGTCGACCAGTGCGTGGTCGCCCACGACGCCGGCGAGCTCACGCCGATCGACGCGGCCAAGGCCAAGTGGTGGACCTCGCAGGTGCAGAACGACGTCCTCGACCACTGCGTGCAGATCTACGGCGGCTATGGCTTCATGAACGAGTACCGCGTGGCCCGCGCCTGGCGCGACGCCCGGGTCTCCAAGATCTGGGCCGGCTCGAACGAGATCATGAAGGAGCTGATCGGGCGCGACCTGGGCCTGTGAGCCTCAGCCGGCGACCGCGCCGGCGTGAGCCGGGAGCACCAGGCGCCCCTGGTCGAGCCTCGCGCCGGCCGGTGAGGTGAACAGCACGTCGGTGGCGTCGGTCGGGACCGTCGCCTCGGCGTCGCCGAAGTTCACTGCGACCAGCAGGTCGCCGCGGCGCATCGTGAAGACCCGCGTCTCCTCGTCGGCGGTGCACGCCACCGACCCGAACGCCGGGTCGGTCAGCTCCTGACGCTCGCGGCGCAGCCGCGCCAGGTCCCGGTAGACGTCCAGCAGCACGGCGTGCCGGCCGCGGGTCGCCTCGGACCAGTCCAACTTCGAGCGCTCGAACGTCGCCGGGTCCTGCGGGTCGGGCACGACGGCGGGGTCCCAGCCCATCCGCTCGAACTCCGCGATCCGGCCCTCGGCCGTCGCCGTCCCGAGCTCCGGCTCGGGGTGCGAGGTGAAGAACTGGAACGGCGTCGAGGCCGCCCATTCCTCGCCCATGAACAGCATCGGCGTGAACGGGCCGCACAGCGTCAGCAGCGCCGCGCACGCGAGCTGGTCGTCGTCGAGGACCTCGGTCATCCGGTCCCCGCGCGCCCGGTTGCCGATCTGGTCGTGGTTCTGGCTGCACACCACCAGCCGCCAGGTCGGCATCGCGCGCAGGTCCACGGGGAACCCGTGCGCCCGGCCGCGGAACGACGACCAGGTGCCGTCGTGGAAGAACCCGCGCTCGCACACCTTGGCCAGCGCGCCCAGCGGCTCGAAGTCCGCGTAGTAGCCCTCGGTCTCTCCGGTCAGCGCCACGTGGACCGCGTGGTGGAAGTCGTCGCTCCACTGGGCGTCGAGCCCGTAGCCGCCCGCCTCGCGGGGCCGCACCAGCCGCGGGTCGTTGAGGTCCGACTCCGCGATCAGCGTGAGCGGCCGGCGCAGGTGCGCCGACAGTGCCGCCACCTCGACCGCCATCTCCTCCAGCAGGTGCTGGTGCGTGGCGTCGTTGAGCGCGTGCACGGCGTCCAGTCGCAGCCCGTCGACGTGGTAGTCCTCCAGCCACATCCGCACGTTGTCGAGGATGTAGCGCCGGACCTCCGCCGAGCCGGGGCCGTCGAGGTTGAGGAGGTCGCCCCACGTGTTCGCGCCCTGCTTGAGGTAGGGCCCGAACTCCGGCAGGTAGTTCCCCGACGGTCCGAGGTGGTTGTAGACGACGTCCTGGATCACGCCCAGGCCGGCCGCGTGGCAGCCGTCAACGAACCGCTGGTAGCCCTCGGGACCGCCGTACGGCTCGTGGACCGCGAACCAGCCGACACCGTCGTAGCCCCAGTTGTGGGTGCCGTTGACCGCGTTGACCGGCATCACCTCGACGAGGTCGACGCCGATCTCGCGCAGGTGGCCGAGCTTGCCGAGCGCGGCGTCGAACGTCCCCTCCGGGGTGAACGTGCCGATGTGCAGCTCGTAGACGACCGCGCCGGCCAGCTGGCGGCCGGTCCACGTCACGTCATTCCAGACGTGCGCGGACGGGTCGTGGGTTCGCGAGCGCTGGTGGACGCCCGCCGGCTGACGCCGCGACCGCGGATCGGGCCGCGGCGTGTCCGAGTCGTCGATCAGGTATCCGTAGTCGACCCCTCCTTCCGAGATGTCGGGGATCGGTCCGGCCGGCGTCCACCAGTCGCCGGCGCCGCGCTCCATCTCGACGGTCTCATCGCCCACCGACAGGCGGACCCGGGTCGCGTTCGGCGCCCACACGTCGAAGGACGTCACGACTGCTCCTCGACCAGGAGGGCGACGGGGTGGGTCGCGAGCAGGTCGGCCAGCCGCCCGGTGGTGGAGGACCCGGTGAGTACGTCGTGCCACCTGCCGGGCGGCAGCTCGAGCGTCGTGTCACCCCAGCCGCCGGCAGCCGCCAGCCCGACGGGCAGCCGGGTCGCCACCGCGACCGCGCCGCCGCGGTCGAACGCGAGGACGTGGCCGGCGGCGCTGCCGCTCGCGAGCACGGGTGCGTACGTCGTGAAGAGCTCGGGCCGGTCGCGGCGCAACCGCAGGGCGCTGGTGGTGACGTGCAGCTTGTCGGCCGCGTCGTCGCCGTCCTCGCCGGCGAGGATCGCGACCCGCTGGTCGAAGTCGACCGGGCGTCGGTTGTCGGGGTCGACCAGGGAGGTCTCCCACAGCTCGCTGCCCTGGTAGACGTCGGGGACGCCGGGCATCGTCAGGGCGACCAGCTTCGCGGCGAGCGAGTTCGAGCGGCCCGGCTCGTCCACGCGGGCGCACAGGTCGGCGAGCACGCGGCGCACGTCGTCGGACTCGAAGATCGCGTCGACGGCGCGGTGGACGGCCGCTTCGTACGTCGCGTCGGGCTCGGTCCACGTGGTGCGGTCGCCGGCCTCGCGCATCGCCTTCTCGGCGTACCCGTGCAGCCGGTCCGGGAGGTCGGGCAGGTGGTCGGGCGTCCAGGCGCCGAGCACGGCCTGCCACAGCAGCGCGCCGAAGCCGGGGTCGGGGACCGGCGCCAGCCGGAGCAGCTCGTCGAGCGCGGCCGCCCAGACGTCGGGCATCTCGGCGAGCGTGGTGATCCGGGCGCGGACGTCCTCGCCGCGCTTGGTGTCGTGCGTGGAGAGTGTGGTCATGGCGTACGGCCGGTCCCGCTGCCGCAGCGTCATCGCGTGGTGGAAGTCGTCGACGCCGATCGCGAACACCGCCGGGTCGCCACCGACCTCGTTCAGCGAGGTGAGTCGGGACCAGCGGTAGAACGAGCAGTCCTCGACACCCTTGGCCATCACCATGCCGCTGGTCTGCTGGAACCGACGCGCCGCCGGGGTCCAGGGGTCCGACAGGACCGGGAGCAGCTCGTCGAGGGTCGCGGCCAGGTCGGGTCGGTGCTCGCGGGCGAGCGTGAACGCCTCGTCGAGGTGCTCGCGTCCCTCGGGCAGGTAGGAGCGGTAGACCGGGAAGCAGGCGAGCAGCTCGGCGACCGCGTCCTCGGTGTGCTCGTCGCCGTCGAGCTCGCGGTTGATGCGGCGCACCTCCGAGTGCAGGATGCCGTCCGCGACCGCGCGCTTGTTGTCGTGCACCATCGCGGCCCAGTCCACGGGCGCGCCGCGGAGCGAGGTCTCGAGGGCGTCGAGCGGCTTCTCGCCCAGGGGGTCGGTGAGCACGCGGTCGACCAGCGCGAGAGCGTCGTACCCCGTGGTCCCGGCGGTCGCCCAGGACGCGGGCAGCGTCTCGCCGGTCTCGAGGATCTTCTCGACGAGCACGTAGCTGTCGCCGGTGAGGTCGGCGAGGTCGTCGAGGTAGCGGCCCGGGAAGCGCAGCCCGTCGGGGTGGTCGACGCGCAGCCCGTCGACGAGCCCCTCCTCGAACCAGCGGCGGATCTCCGCATGGGTCTCGGCGAAGACCTCGGGGTCCTCGACGCGGACGGCGGCCAGCGTGTTCACCGCGAAGAAGCGGCGGTAGTTGAGGCCGTCGTCGGCAACGTGCCAGTTCACGAGCTCGTAGTGCTGCTCCTCGAGCGTCGTGGTGCCGGGCGCCATCGGGAAGCGGTGGTGGTGGTAGCGGACCTCGCCGTCCCCGGAGTCCGACAGGGCCACCTGGATGGCGTCCTCGTCGTCGTCGCCGACCACCGGGATCCGGATCTTCCCGTCGCCCTCCTCCCAGTCGATGTCGAACGCCGTCGCGTGCTCGGACTCGCGTCCCAGCCGCAGCAGGTCCCACCACCACGGGTCCTCGGACGGCGTGGCGACGCCGACGTGGTTCGGCACGATGTCGACGAGCACGCCCATCCCGAGCCGGCGCGCCTCGGCGGACAGCGCGGCCAGGCCCTCGGCACCGCCGCGCTGCGGGTCGACGTGGTCGAAGGCGACCACGTCGTACCCGTGCTGGCTGCCCGGCTCCGACGCGAGCAGCGGGGACAGGTAGACCCAGTCGACGCCGAGGTCGTGCAGGTACGACAGCCGGCGCGCGGCCTCGAAGAGGTCGAACTCGGGTGTGATCTGCAGGCGGTACGTCGACACCGGGATGCGCATCGTCAGGCCTTTCGCGCCTGCGCGACCGACGCGGCGACCGACGAGTCCGGCTCGGCCTCGGGCTCGCGGTGCTCCCGCAGCACGACCATGCTGCGGTGCGGGATCGTGAAGGTCTCGCCTGCCGCGAAGGTGCCGTCCTCGTCCGCGGAGCCGCCGGTGTCGATCACGACGTCCCACGCGTCGGCGTACTCGTTCGGCGGCAGCGTCACCGTGGTCTCGCCGTCGGCGTTGAAGTAGAGCAGGAAGTGCTCGTCGACGATCCGCTGCCCGCGGGCGTCGCGGCCGGCGATGCCGTGGCCGTTGAGGTACATGCCCAGCGCCTGGGCGCCGTCGGTCCAGCCGCCGTCCTCCATCGGGCGCCCGTCGAGGTGGAGCCACACGATGTCGTTGAGCCGGTCGCCGTCGCCGCCGTCGGGCACCCGCACGGTGCCGCCGGTGAAGAAGCGCTTGCGGCGGAACGTCGGGTGGTCGCGCCGCAGCCGCGCCACGGCCGCCGTGAACTCGACCAGGGGCTGGTCGGCGTCCTCCCAGTGCACCCACGAGAGCTCGTTGTCCTGGGCGTAGGTGTTGTTGTTGCCCTGCTGGGTGCGGCCGAGCTCGTCGCCGTGCAGCAGCATCGGGACGCCCTGGCTCAGCAGGAGGGTCGCGATGAAGTTGCGTTGCGACCGGGCGCGGGCGGCGAGGATCTCGGGGTCGTCGGTCGGGCCCTCGGCGCCGTGGTTCGAGGAGCGGTTGTGGCTCTCGCCGTCGTTGTTGTCCTCGCCGTTCGCGTCGTTGTGCTTCTCGTCGTACGACACGAGGTCGCGCATCGTGAACCCGTCGTGGGCGGTGACGAAGTTGATGCTCGCGACCGGCCGGCGCCCCGAGTGCTCGTAGAGGTCGGAGGAGCCGGCGATCCGCGACGCGAACTCGCCCAGCGACGGCTCGCCGCGCCAGAAGTCGCGGACGGTGTCGCGGTACTGGCCGTTCCACTCGGTCCACTGGGGAGGGAAGCCGCCGACCTGGTAGCCGCCGGGGCCGATGTCCCACGGCTCGGCGATCAGCTTCACCTGGCTGACGACCGGGTCCTGCTGCACGAGCTCGAAGAACGTCGAGAGCCGGTCGACCTCGTAGAACTCGCGCGCCAGCGTCGAGGCGAGGTCGAACCGGAAGCCGTCGACGTGCATCTCGGTCACCCAGTAGCGCAGCGAGTCCATCAGCAGCTGCAGCGAGTGCGGGTGGCGCACGTTGAGGCTGTTGCCGGTGCCGGTGTAGTCCATGTAGTAGCGCTGGTCGTCCTCGACGAGCCGGTAGTACGCGGCGTTGTCGATGCCCTTGAAGCTCAGCGTCGGGCCGAGGTGGTTGCCCTCGGCGGTGTGGTTGTAGACCACGTCGAGGATGACCTCGATGCCCGCCATGTGCAGGTCCTTGACCATCGACTTGAACTCCTGGACCTGCTGGCCCAGTCGCTGCTCGTCGACCGCGATCGAGGAGTACGCCGCGTGCGGCGCGAAGAACCCGAGGGTGTTGTAGCCCCAGTAGTTGCGCAGGCCCTGGTCGAGCAGCGTGCTGTCCTGGATGAACTGGTGGACCGGCATCAGCTCGATCGCGGTCACGCCGAGCTTGGTGAGGTGCTCGGTGACCGCGGGGTGGGCGACGCCGGCGTAGGTCCCGCGCAGCTCCTCCGGCACGTCGGGGTGCAGCTGGGTCAGCCCCTTGACGTGCGCCTCGTAGATGATCGACTCGTTGTAGGGGTAGTCGAGCCGACGGTCGCCCTCCCAGTCGAAGAACGGGTTGATGACGACGCCGTACGTCATGTGCGGCGCGGAGTCGTCGTCGTTGCGCGAGTCGCTGTCCTCGGGGGCACCGAAGTCGTAGGAGAACAGCGCCTGGTCCCAGTCGATCTCGCGCGCCGTCGCCTTGGCGTACGGGTCGAGCAGCAGCTTGTTGGGGTTGCAGCGCTGCCCCTGCTTCGGGTCCCACGGGCCGTGCACGCGGTAGCCGTAGCGCTGCCCCGGCTGCGCGGTCGGCAGGTAGCAGTGCCAGACGAACGCGTCCACCTCCGACAGCGCGATCCGCGTCTCGGCGCCGTCGGCGTCGAAGAGACAGAGCTCGACGCGCTCGGCGACCTCGCTGAACAGCGCGAAGTTCGTCCCGCTGCCGTCGAACGTCGCCCCCAACGGATAGGCGCTCCCGGGCCAGACCTCCACCACGTCCTCCACCTGCAGTCCTCCACTTGGATCGATCAAAACACACAGGTACCCGTTGGGGGACGGCCCGAACCATGGACGGCGCCGGGAACACGACCCGACCGGCGTAGGTTGGCGATCGTCGTGGCAGTCAACGAGGTGAGCAGGGCGAGCGTCGGCCTGCGCAGCGAGCGCGGCCCGGTGCTGCTCGCGGTCATGCTCAGCATGAGCCTGGTGGCGATCGACTCGACGATCCTCGCGACCGCCGTGCCGGCGGTCGTGAGCGACCTCGGCGGCTTCTCGCAGTTCCCCTGGCTGTTCTCGGTCTACCTGCTGACCCAGGCCGTCACCGTGCCGATCTACGCCAAGCTCGCCGACCTCTACGGCCGCAAGCCGGTGATGCTCGTCGGCATCGGGCTCTTCGTCCTCGGCTCGCTGCTGTGCGGGATCGCGTGGGGGATGACGTCGCTGATCGTGTTCCGGGCCCTGCAGGGCATCGGGGCGGGCGCCGTGCAGCCGATCGGCCAGACCATCATCGGCGACATCTACACCGTCGAGGAGCGGGCGAAGGTGCAGGGCTACCTCGCCAGCATCTGGGCGATCTCGGCGGTTCTGGGACCGACGCTCGGCGGGCTCTTCTCCGACTACCTGTCGTGGCGCTGGGTGTTCCTGGTGAACCTGCCGGTCGGCATCGCTGCCGCCGTGATGTTCTGGCGCGGCTTCCACGAGAACGTCGAGCGCCGCCAGCACCGCATCGACTACGCGGGCGCCGTGCTGCTCACCGTCGGCGGGCTGCTGCTCCTGCTCGCGCTGCTCGAGGGCGGGGTGCGCTGGTCCTGGACGTCGGCCACGAGCATCACGCTGTTCGCGGCGGCCGTCGTCCTGCTGACCGGGTTCGCGTTCGTCGAGCGGCGTGCAGCCGAGCCGGTGCTGCCGTCCTGGGTGTTCCGGCACCGCGTGGTCGTCGCGGCGATGACCACCACGCTGATCGTGGGCGTGCTGATGATGGGCATGACGACGTACGTCCCGCTGTACGGCCAGAGCGTGCTCGGCCATGGCGCGGTCGCGTCCGGCCTCGCGCTCGCGGCGATAGCGCTGGGCTGGCCGCTGTCGGCGTCGAACTCGGGCCGCCTCTACCTCACCGTCGGGTTCCGTACGACGATGCTGATCGGCGGCGCGGTGTCGACGGCCGGTGCGTCGCTGCTGCTGCTCGTCGGTCCTGGCAGCTCGATCTTCGTGCTGGCCGCGCCCTGCTTCGTGATGGGCCTGGGCTTCGGGCTGGTCGCGAGCCCGGCGATCATCGCCGCGCAGTCCGCGGTGTCGTGGCAGCAGCGCGGGGTCGCGACGGGGTCGACGATGTTCTCGCGCTCGATCGGCAGCGCGGTCGGTGTGGCCGCCTTCGGCGCGATCGTGAACGGCGTGGTCGCATCGCACGTCGGAGGCGGCATACCCGATCTCGAGCACCTGACGCCGACGGTCCTGGAGCCCGCGATCCACGCGGTGTTCGTGGCGTCCGCGGTCGTCGCGGTCGCGCTGCTCGTCGTCGGGTTCCTGATGCCGCGCCGGATCGAGGAGCCGGAGGCGTGAGGCAATCCAAACCTTGGTTGCGGCACCCCTCCGAGCGGCGTTGGATGCGGGCATGACCGCAGAGCTGGACGTCCCGGTCGGCCCCCACGACAGCGAGCCGCACCAGGGCGGGTTGAACAACCGCCTGAACTGGCTGCGCGCCGCCGTGCTCGGCGCGAACGACGGCATCGTGTCGACCGCCGGCATCGTGATCGGCGCCGCCGGTGCCACCAGTGACCGCACCGCGATCGTGATCGCCGGTGTCGCGGGCCTCGCCGCCGGCGCCATGAGCATGGGTGCGGGGGAGTACGTCTCGGTCAGCACCCAGAAGGACTCCGAGCTCGCGCTGCTCGCCAAGGAGCGCCGCGAGCTGCGCGACGAGCCGGACGAGGAGCTCGCCGAGCTGGCGGGGATCTACGTCGAGAAGGGGCTCAGCGAGGAGCTCGCCCTCGAGGTCGCCGAGGCGCTGACCGCGAAGGACGCGCTCGCCGCGCACGCCGAGGCCGAGCTCGGCATCGACCCCGACGACATCGCCAGCCCCTGGCACGCGGCCTGGGCCTCGATGCTGTCGTTCACGATCGGCGCCCTGCTCCCGCTGCTCACGATGACGCTCGGCGACTCGGGCTACCGACTCTGGCTGACGGTCCTGGCGGTCGTCGTAGCGCTCGGGTTCACCGGGTTCGTCAGCGCCCGCCTCGGCTACGCCCGTCCGGGCCCGGCCGTTGCGCGCAACATCGTCGGCGGGCTGTTCGCCATGGCGGTCACCTACGGCATCGGATCCCTGCTGGGGACCCAGATCGGGTGAGAGCGCGGCCCTGATGCGCCTCTTCGTCGCCCTGGTCCCGCCTCCCGAGGCCGTCGAGCACCTCGACGCGTTCCTCGACGTACGCCGGTCGGCGGGGCAGTTCCGCTGGGCGACGGCCGAGCAGTTCCACGTGACCCTGGCGTTCCTGGCCGACGTGGAGCAGCGCCGGCTCGACGACCTGGGTGAGCGCCTGGAGCGAGCGGCAGCGAAGCGGACCGCGTTCGAGACCGCGATCGCCGGGGGTGGTGCGTTTCCGAACGCCGCCCGCGCGCGGGTGATCTGGGCGGGTCTCGACCTCGACGAGGGCGCTGGGTCTCGAGACGCCTCGCGCGCTCCGTCGCTTCGCTCCGACACGAGCCGACGCTCCTCAACCTCCGCCGCTGATCGCGGTCCTCGCGAGCTCGGCCCGCGGCGGCTCGAGCTCGATCGGCTCGCCACCGGCTGCCGGGCCGCGGCCAACCGCGCCGGCGTACCCGTCGACGGTCAGCGGTTCCGCCCGCACGTCACCGTCGCGCGGCTCGGGCACCCCGCCGAGGTGTCGAGCTGGGTCCGGCTGCTGGACGGGTACGCGGGTCCGCGCTGGACCGCGGACCGGGTCACGCTCGTGGATTCCCACCTGGGGGAGGGGCCGCGCGGACGGCCGCGCTACGACCCGGTCGAGGAGTTCCCGCTGTCGGGCTGAGCCCCGATCCGCCGCAGCGCGGCCAGCAGCGCCGCGTCCGGCGACTCGGTGGGCATCCCGTCGACGACGTCGGCCGGGAGCGGGTCGAGGCCGCGCACCTCCTCGTGCAGCCGCTCCATGTCGGAGTCGAGCGCGTACGCCGTCTCGGCCGCGTCGCGGAGACCCGCGAGGAGCTCGGCCGGGACCTCCCGCCGGTACTTGTAGTAGATCTTGTGCTCGAGGCTCGCCCAGAAGTCCATCGCGACCGTGCGGAACTGCACCTCGACCCCGACCGGCCTGGTGCCCTCGGACAGGAAGACCGGCACCTCGACGAGCGCGTGGAGGCTGCGGTAGCCGTTCGGCTTCGGCTCGATGATGTAGTCGCGCACCTCGACGATGCGGATGTCGGGCTGGTGGGCGAGCACGTCGAAGACCCGGTAGACGTCCGAGGTGAAGCTGCACACGACGCGGACGCCCGCGACGTCGACCACCCGTTGCCGGATCTCGTCGAACGACGGGTGGTCGTCGAGGTCGAGTCCCTTGCGCTGGATCTTCTCGAGGAGGCTCTCCGGCGACTTCAGCCGCGACGTGACGCTCTCGATCGGGTTGTAGTCGTGCAGGTGCAGGAACTCGTCACGCAGGATGTTCAGCTTGGTGACCACCTCGTCCATGCCGAAGCGGTGCTCGAGCATGAAACGGCGGAAGTCCTCCTCGCTCGAGGCGCCGCTCTGCGGATGGGTGGTCACTTCGCCACCCTACGAAGTCCCAGAAGTTGGCCCGGACTCGGCTAGGTTGCGACGGGTGAAGATCGCGGTAGCCAGGGAGACCAGGGACGGCGAGGCCCGGGTGGCGATGGTGCCCGAGCTGGTCGGCAAGCTGACCGGGCTGGGTTACGACGTCCTGGTCGAGCCCGGCGCGGGTGCGCACGCGCTGATCGCCGACGCCGACTACGAGTCCGCCGGCGCGACCGTCGACGCGGACGCCGTCGAGAAGGCCGACGTGCTGGTCTCGGTGCAGCCGCCGGGGACCGACGTCGTCCGCCGGCTGCGCAGCGGCGCCGCGACCGTCTCCTTCCTGCCGACCGGGCAGGAGCCCGAGATCGTCACCGCGCTCCGCGACGCCGGCGTGACGTCGTTCGCGATGGAGCTCGTCCCGCGCATCTCCCGCGCCCAGTCGATGGACGCGCTGTCCTCGCAGGCGCTGGTGTCCGGCTACCGCTGCGCGATCGTCGCGGCCGGGATGCTGCGCCGCTTCTTCCCCCTGAACATGACCGCGGCGGGCACGGTTCCGCCGGCCGAGGTCGTGGTGCTCGGCGCCGGTGTCGCGGGACTGCAGGCGATCGCGACGGCGAAGCGGCTCGGCGCGGTCGTGAAGGCGTACGACGTGCGCGCCGCCGCGGCCGAGGAGATCCGCTCGATGGGCGCGCAGGCGATCGACCTCGAGCTCGACACCCTCGAGGGCGCGGGTGGCTACGCCCGCGAGATGACCGAGGAGCGGGCCGCGCTGCAGATGGAGCGGCTGACGCCGTACGTCGCGAACGCGGACGCGCTGATCACCACGGCGGCGGTCCCCGGCCGCCGGGCGCCGGTGCTGGTCACCAGCGCGATGGTCGAGCAGATGCGGCCCGGCTCGGTGGTGGTCGACCTGGCCGCGGAGAGCGGCGGCAACGTCGAGGGCGCGGTCGCCGGCGAGGTGGTGCGGATCGGCAACGCGCAGGTCTGGGGCGGGCGGAACGTGCCGTCGCAGATGCCCGGCCCCGCCTCGAAGCTGTACGCGCAGAACATCGTCAACATCGTCACGCTGATGACCAGCTCCACGGACGAGGGAGGCGCGTTCCTGCCGGACTTCGACGACGAGATCGTCGCGGGCTCGTGCGTGACCCACGACGGCGTCATCCGGCACGAGCCCACGCGAGCGGCCCTGGAAGGTGGCAACTGATGGACGAGGCAGTCGTCTGGCTGACGATCTTCATCCTGAGCGTGTTCGTCGGGATCGAGGTGATCTCGAAGGTGTCCTCGACGCTGCACACGCCGCTGATGTCGGGCGCGAACGCCATCCACGGCATCATCCTGCTCGGCGCCGTGCTCGTGACGGGCTCGACGGACAACGACGTCGCCCTCGTGGTCGGGCTGGTCGCGATCGTGCTGGCCGCGGTCAACATGGTCGGCGGCTTCGTGGTCACTGACCGGATGCTCCAGATGTTCGTGCGCAAGAAGAAGCCGGCGCCGACCTCGGGAGAGGGCGCCTGATGCCGACCTGGGTGCAGCTGGTCAACCTGCTCTGCGCGATCTGCTTCGTCCTCGCGCTCAAGGGCCTCTCGGGTCCGAGGACCGCGCGCGCCGGCAACCTGCTCGGCGCTGCTGCCGCGGTCGTCGCCGTCGTGCTCCCGTTCATCTACCTCGACCTCGAGCACGTGCCGCTGATCGTCGCCGCGATCGCGGTCGGCTCGGTCGGCGGTGTCATCGGCGCCCAGAAGGTGCAGATGACGCAGATGCCCCAGATGGTGGCGCTGTTCAACGGCGTCGGCGGCGGCGCGGCCGCGCTGGTGGCGCTGGTCGAGCTGCACGAGATGGTCCCGCACGCGGATGCCGTGAACTGGTTCGTGCTCGCCGCGACCGCCTTCACGATCGCGGTAGGCGCGGTGTCGTTCGCCGGCTCGATCGTCACCTTCGCCAAGCTCCAGGAGCTGATGACGTCGCGGCCGGTGATCTTCCCGGGCCTGCCGATCGTGTTCGGCGCCTCCGGGATCGCCGCGATCGTGCTCGGGGTGCTGACGGTGACCCAGCCGGCCGTGTGGATCGGCATCGCGCTCGCGCTGCTCGGCCTGCTGGTCGGTGTGCTGCTGGTGCTCCCCGTCGGCGGCGCCGACGTGCCGATCGTGATCTCGCTGCTCAACGCGTTCACCGGCCTGACCGTCGCCGCCGGCGGCTACGTGCTGTCGAACGTGGTGCTGCTGGTGGCCGGCACCCTGGTCGGCGCGTCCGGCACGTACCTCACGCTGCTGATGGCCAAGGCGATGGGCCGCTCGGTCGCGAACATCCTCTTCGGCGCGCTCAAGGGCGGCTCGACGCTCGGCGCCGGCGAGGCGTCGGACCGGCCGGTGCGCAGCGCGGGTCCCGAGGACGTCGCGATCCTGCTCGGGTACGCCGAGCGCGTCATCATCGTCCCCGGCTACGGCCTGGCCGTGGCCCAGGCCCAGCACACCCTGCGCGAGCTGGTCGACGTACTCAGCGCGCGCGGGACGCAGGTCGACTACGCGATCCACCCGGTCGCCGGCCGGATGCCTGGACACATGAACGTGCTGCTCGCCGAGGCGCAGGTGCCGTACGAGCAGCTGGTCGAGATGGACGACATCAACGGCGACTTCAAGCACACCGACGTCGTGCTGGTCGTCGGCGCCAACGACGTCGTGAACCCGGCCGCGAAGACCACGCCCGGCGCCCCGATCTACGGCATGCCGATCCTCGACGCCGACGAGGCGAAGCAGATCGTGTTCATGAAGCGCTCGATGCGCCCCGGCTTCGCGGGCATCGAGAACGAGCTGCTCTTCGACCCCAAGACCACGCTGCTGTTCGGCGACGCGAAGGACTCGCTCGGCAAGCTGCTGAACGCGGTCAAGGCCCTGTGACGTCTGAGCCCCTCTGTCGTTGGAGGGGCATGACGGACGATGAGGACGACCGCCTCGGCCGCCCCGACGGGCACCGCTACGACGCCCCCGAGTCGGACGAGACCCGGGTCAGCAAGGAGTGGGTCTACGGCGCACTCGGCCTGCTGGTCGTGGTGCTGATGGTGCTGATCGCCACCGGGAAGGTGCAGATCTTCCCGGGTGGGTGATCCGCGCTGTCGGAATCCCCGGTCGACCGGGGATTCCCTCGCTTGACGGCCGTTGCAACGGCCTACAGGTGACAGTTTCCCCGGTCGACCGGGGATTCCTGTGACGCGTGGGACTCAGCCCACCACGCCGTACAACCGGTCCCCGGCGTCGCCGAGGCCGGGGACGATGTAGCCCTTCTCGTTGAGCTTCTCGTCGAGGGCGGCGGTGACGACGGTGACGGGGACGTCGAGCCCCTCGAGCTCCTGCTCCAGGCGCGCGCAGCCCTCGGGGGCGGCGAGCAGGCAGATCGCGGTGATGTGGTCGGCGCCCCGGTCGGTGAGGAACTTGATCGCCGCGGCGAGGGTGCCGCCGGTCGCGAGCATCGGGTCGAGCACGTAGCACTGGCGGCCGGACAGGTCCTCGGGCAGGCGCTCGGCGTACGTCGACGCCTCGAGGGTCTCCTCGTTGCGGATCATGCCGAGGAAGCCGACCTCCGCGGTCGGCAGCAGCCGCATCATCCCGTCGAGCATGCCGAGGCCGGCGCGCAGGATCGGGACCACGAGCGGGCGGGGCGTGGCCAGCGTGGTGCCGGTCATCGGGGACACCGGCGTCACGATCTCGTGGGCGGTGACGCGGACGTCGCGCGTCGCCTCGTAGGCCAGCAGCGTGACCAGCTCGTCGGCCAGCCGGCGGAACGTCGGCGAGTCGGTGTTCTCGTCGCGGAGGTGGGTCAGCTTGTGGGCAACGAGCGGGTGGTCGACGACGTGCGTGCGCATGGTCGAACCCTAGGGCACGCACGACCCACTCGCGCAGCCGCAAAGGGGTTGGCCCCGCACCGCTCGTCTGACACTCTGGAGGACGGGCGAGAGGCGAGCGAGGACAGGAGGACCGACATGAGCGACCAGCTGGACGGAGTCGACTTCGCACTGGCCGCCTACCGCGAGGAAGGTGTGTGGACGGTCCAGGAGCTCGTCCACGACGTGCTCGAGGACGTCGACAAGCTGTCGCACGCGCTGCGCCGGTTCCCCGGCGACGGCGGCGCGGTCGGGCTGGTGGCGATGGACGAGGACTTCTTCGTGATCGTCCGTGTGGCCGGTCCGACGACCCGGGTGCTGCTCTCCGACATCACCGCGGCCGACGAGTGGGAGCTCGCCAGCTCCGCCGTCGAGTTCCTCGGCCTGCCGCCGCCCGAGGACGAGGACGACCAGGCCCCGGCCGGCGACCTCGACCTGCTCGGCGACCTCGGCATGCACGCGATGGACATGGGCGTGCTGCTCGACGACTTCGACCTCTACCCCGACGAGATGCTCTCGGACGTCGCGCGGCGGCTCGGCTTCGGCGAGCTCTTCGACGACGCGGTCGGCCTGACCTCTGCGTGAACAGGCAGGCCTGGGAGGCGGCGATGCTGGCCGCCCTCGACGAAGCGCGGTCTGCCCTTGCGACGGGCGACGTCCCCATCGGCGCCGTCGTCATCGGCCCGGACGGTAGGACCGTCGGCCGCGGGCGCAACGTCCGCGAGGCCGAGCACGACCCCACCGGCCACGCGGAGGTGGTCGCGCTGCGCGAGGCCGCCCGCGCGCGCGGCGAGTGGCGCCTCGAGGGCCACACGCTGGTGGTCACGCTCGAGCCGTGCACGATGTGCGCCGGCGCCGCCGTGCTCAGCCGGGTCGACCGCGTGGTGTTCGGCGCGTACGACGAGAAGGCGGGCGCGGTGGGCAGCCTGTGGGACGTGGTCCGCGACCGGCGGCTCAACCACCGGCCGGAGGTGCTCGCCGGTGTCCTCGCCGACGAGTCGACGACGCTGCTCGAGGCCTTCTTCGCCGAGCACCGCGGCACGCCCTAGTACGGTTCCCCCATGAACGAGACCGTCGCGCTGATCGTGGCCTGCGCGGTCGCCGTCGTGCTGATGGCGGGCCTGGCGTACTGGGGCCTGCGTGCGATGGGGATGAACTCGGACTATCAGGGTCGCGTCGACGACGCCGACGACGACCTGGAGTAGCTCAGCTCGACCTCCGGCGTACGACGCGTCGCCGTCTCGATCCCCGTGACCAGCAGGTCGCGCAGCCGGGCGTCCGGGTCGGCCGACGCACCGGTCGCGATGCCCAGCACCGAGCACCGGATCATCGTCGGCGCGGTGTTGCGGCGGAACTGGGCGGACGTGATCGGGCCTGGCGTCAGGAACGTGCGCGACCACGCCACGGCCATCGGCACGTCGGCGAGCGCCTGACGCATCGCATCGACACCGTGTACCTGGTCCGGGCCGAGCTCGACGGCGAGCTCCTCGCAGCGGATGAGCCCGGAAGCCAGTGCACGCTGGCGTTCCTCGGGTACGTCGAGGATCGCCTCGACCGCGACGGCCGCGACCAGCGACACCTCCCAGCCGAGCCCGTCGCCCTGCACGCCGACGACCGACGGGATGTGCTCGACGAGGCCCCGTCGCCCGTGGTCGCTGGTGCTGTCGTTGACCAGCCGGGCCAGCCCGGCCAGCAGCGGGTGGGTGCACTGCGGCTGGTCGCTCCACTTCTCGCCGGCCAGCACCGACGCCATCTCCATGAAGCACGCGCCCGAGCGCGGGGTTCGGTGCTTGCCGCGGGCGAGCACCGGGAGGCCGTCAGGAACCACGTTTTTGGCCATACCTCACGATCCGCCTGCACCGGCGCCCGCGCAAGGGGGTATCAGGGCCGCACCTCGTAGACATTGTTGAACGGCGTCTGCGCGGCGATCCGGAACCGGGTGAACCCGGCCCGCTCGACGACGTCGCGGATCCGCGCCGGACCGGCCTGGGTGCCGAGCGCCGCCCCGACCGGCTGCGACAGCGAGGCCGGGGTGCAGAGCAGCGTCGAGAAGCCGTAGTAGGCGCGACCGACGGGGCTGAGGTTGTCCTCCACCCGGTCGCCGGCGGCCGGCTCCACGATCATCCAGGTGCCCTCCGGGTCGATCGCCTCGCGCACGTGCCGGGCCGCGCCGAGCGGGTCGCCCATGTCGTGCAGGCAGTCGAACATCGTCACCAGCTCGTAGCCCGCGCCACCGAACTCGGTGGCCGACGCGACCTCGAACCGGGCACGGTCGCCGACGCCGGCCTCGCCGGCGCGCTCGCGCGCGGTGGCGACGGACCCGGCGTGGTAGTCGAAGCCTGAGAACGTCGAGGCGGGGAACGCCTCGGCCATCAGGACGGTCGACGACCCGTGGCCGCAGCCGACGTCGGCGACCCGCGCCCCACCCCCGAGCTTCTCGACGACGCCGTCGAGGGCCGGCAACCACTCGGCCACCAGGTTCGCGGCGTAGCCCGGCCGGAAGAACCGCTCGCAGCCGTCGTGCACGTCGCCGGTGTGCTCGTGCCAGCCGACGCCGGTCGCCGAGCGGGCGGCCTCGATCACCCGGTCCGCGTCGTGGACCGTGCCGTAGGCGATCTGGAAGAACCCGGGCAGGTACGCCGGACTGGTCTCGTCCGCCAGCGCCACGGCGTGCTCCGGCGGCAGCGTGTAGCGGCCGGAGGCGGCGTCGTACGTCACGAACTGTCCGGCCGCCTGGGCGTTGAGCCACTCCCGGGCGTAGGGCAGGCCGGTCTCGGTGCGCGCGGCCAGCTCCTCCGGCGTCGTCGGGCCGTGGGCGGCGAGGTCGCGGTAGTAGCCGAGGCGGTCCCCGAGGTGCACGAGCGCGCAGTTGAGGGTGGCCCCGACCTCGTCGACGGCGCGGAACACGAACGCCATCAGCTTGTCGGTGTCGATCTGGGTGGTTGCGTCGGTGGTCATCCAGTGACGGTAGGAAGCCGCGCCATTAGCATCAACACTGATCACTTGAGGGAGTGAAGTGAAACTAATAGGTCAGGTGCGCGCCGTCCGGGTGCTCTGCGAGGTCGCGGAGCAGGGCTCGTTCTCGGCCGCGGCGCGATCGCTCGGGATGACCCAGTCGGCGGTCAGCCAGCACGTCGCCGGCCTCGAGCGCGAGGTCGGGCTCCCGCTGGTCGAGCGCGGGACCCGGCCGCTCGAGCTCACGGAGGCCGGTGCCGTCGTGGTCCGGCACGGACGCGCCATCGCCACCCATCTCGGCAACGCCGAGCATGCACTCGACGAGATCAGCGGCCGGCTGGCCGGCCGGCTCCGGGTCGGCAGCTTCCCGACCGCGCTCACGACCTTCGTGCCGTCGGCGATCGCGCGGTTCCGCGAGGAGGCGCCCGAGGTGGTGCTGACGATGGTGGACGACCACATGCAGGGCCTGGTGCCGCGGCTCGAGCACGGCGAGCTGGACCTGGCGGTCATCTACGAGAATCCCGTCCTGCCCGGCGGGGTGCCCGCCGGGCTCGAGCTGGTGCCGCTCTTCGACGACCCGTACCGCGTCCTGCTGCCCGAGAGGCACCGGCTCGCCCGGCGCCGGAACCGGCTGCGACTCACCGACCTCGCCGAGGACGCGTGGGTCGGAGGCCGGGTCGGCAGCACCTGGTTCCGGATCCTGCTGCACGCCTGCCGGACCGCCGGCTTCGAGCCGCGCACCCAGCTGGCGACCGACGACTACCGGGCGGTGCAGGCGTTCGTGGCCGCGGGCCTGGGTGTCGCCGTGGTGCCCGGGCTGGCGGCGACCAACCCGCTTCCCGGGGTCGAGGTGCGCGACCTCGCGGCCGGAGGTCCGGTGCGCCGCATCGGCGTCGCCCACCTGTCGGGGACACCGTCGGTGCCCGTCCGCGCGATGACCGCGATCCTGCGCGACGTCACCGGACGAGGGGCACGACCTCGCGCATGACCCGCTCGAGCTGACCCTCGTGGTCGGCGACCGGCCACAGCAGGAGTTCGTCGACCCCGGCTGCGGCGTACGCGCTCAGCAGCTCGGCGCAGGCCTCGGGTGGTCCGACGGGCAGCTGCGCGGCCAGCTCGTCCTCGGGCCGGTTGAGCAGCGCCGACAGCCGGGTCAGCCAGTCGCGCCGCTCCCGGTCGCTGTCGGTCACCCAGGTCCACATGGTCGCCACCGCGCAGGTGAGGTCCGGCGGCAGCGCCGACCGTCCGGCGGCGACCAGGGCCGGCGTCGTGTTGTACGCCGAGGCCAGCCACCCGTCGCCGAGCCGAGCGACCCGTCGCAGTCCGGCGGCCGACCCCCAGCTCGCGACCCAGATCGGCACCGGACGGGCCGGCCGCGGCTCCAGCGAGTCGAGGTACGACCGTACGTCCCGCACGGCCGCCTCGAACCGTGGCCAGCGCTCCGCGAAGTCCAGCCCGGCCAGCGCGTAGTCCGCGGCCGACGACCCCGGTCCGACGCCGAGCGTGAAGCGCCCGCCCGACACGGTGGCGAGCGCGGCCGCCGCCTTCGCCGTCGCGGCCGGGCCGCGGACGACCGGCAGCGCGGCCGTGGTTGCCAGCCGGAGGTCGCCGCTGGCCTCCACGACGCTGGAGAGCGCCACGATCCCGTCGAGCCACGGGCGGCTGAAGACCAGGTGGTCGTTCGCGGCCAGGGTGCTGAACCCCAGGCCGGCGGCGGTGCGGGCGTACGACGTCAGGCCCGGCAGGCCCGAGCCGAGATCGGCGAGCGGCAGATGCGCGCCGTAGCGCATCTGCCGAACCTAGGCCGTCGCGACCGTCCCGGTCGACCCGCGCAGCACGAGCTCGGTGGGGAGCACGACGCGCGGCGGGTCGTCGGCGGCGCGCGACCCGGCGGTCAGCAGCAGCTCCACGGCCGTGCGCCCGAGGTCGGTGTGGGCTCCGCCGAGGGTGGTGAGGCCGGGTGTGCACACGTCCGCCGCGAAGATGTTGTCGAAGCCCACCACGCTCACGTCCTCGGGCACGCGCAGGCCGCGCTGGGCCAGCCGCTGCATCACGCCGATCGCGAGCAGGTCGTTGTGGGCGACGACCGCGGTGGCCCGGGCGTTGACGGCAGCGTCCGCTGCCGCGCCGCCCTGGGTGACCTTCGGCGTGAACGGGCCGATCCGGCGTGCACCCACGCCGATCTGCTCGGCCGCCCGCTGCAGCGCGGCCCACCGGGTGCTCGCCATCCAGGAGTTCCGCGGTCCGGCGAGGTAGACCAGGTCCCGGTGGCCGAGCGAGGCGAGGTGGGAGACGACCTGGTGGCACCCCTCGACGTGGTCGAGGACGACGCTGGTCAGGTCGGGCAGCTCCCGGCTCATCAGCACCACGGGGCGCTGTGCCGCGACCTGGCGCAGGTTCTCGTCCGGGAGCCGGCTGGCCGCGAGCAGGAACCCGTCGACGGCCGGGGAGAGCCGCTGGATCTGCTCCCACTCCACGCGCGGTGACTCCTCCGCGTTGACCAGCAGCAGCGTGTACTCCGAGACCCGGGCCCGCATCTCCGCGCCGCGGATCATCTCGAAGTAGTGCGGGTTCGCGATGTCGGAGACGACCATCGCCACCGTGTGGTGCTTGCCCGAGAGCAGGGCACGCGCGTGCGGGTTGGGCCGGTACCCGAGCTCCGCCGCGACCGCGACGATGCGGTCCCGGGTGGCCGCCGACACCCGCCCGGGCTGGGAGAACGCCCGGGAGACGGTCGAGGTCGCGACGCCGGCGGCGGCGGCGACGTCGTAGATCGTGGGGCCGGACACGGGCACAGCCAACGCGATCTGGCAACAACTTGGCAACCCCTTGCCATCATTTGCCACGGGTCCGTACGTTCGGCCGCTGTGACCGCCGACACACTGCACGCGACCCGGCTGCCGGGCTGGTTGACCCGGACCGGCCGAGTGCTGACCGCCATCGAGCTGAGCATCGGCGTCGCCGCTCTCCTCATGATCTTCGGGCTGGTGCTGCTCCAGGCGACCCAGCGCTACCTGCCGTTCGACGGCTGGCCATGGACCGGCGAGCTGGCCCGCTTCTGCCTGGTCTGGCTGACGTTCGTGGTCGCGGGCGTCCTGGTCACCACCGACTCGCACATCTCCATCGAGATGATCGACCTGGTGCCCGGCGAGATGATGCGCCGGGTCGTGCGCGTCATCTCCTGCCTGGTGATGGCGGCGATCGGCCTCGCGCTCTGCGCCGAGGCGTGGGAGCTCTGGCAGACCCAGGACATCCTCAAGTCGCCCGCGATGCGGATGCCGATGTCGTGGCTCTACCTGGTCTCGATGGTCGGCTTCGTCAGCGTCGTGCTCCGCTCGCTCATCGCCGCGGTCCAGTACGCCGTCGTCGGAGCGCCCGCGCCGGCGTACGCCGACGAGGAAGGGCTGCCGACCGCATGAGCCTCGTCGTCCTCTGCCTGCTGATCGCCGCGCTGCTGGTGATCCGCGTCCCGATCGCGTTCGCGTTCTTCGGCCCGTGCCTGGTCTGGATGCTGACCAACGACCAGTCGACCGGCCTGGCGCTCCGGCTGGTCGCGAACTCGATCGCGAGCTTCCCCCTGCTCGCCGTGCCGCTGTTCATCCTGCTCGGCTGCGTCGCGAACCAGGCCGGCATCGCCGACCGCCTCTTCGACTTCGCGCTGGCCCTGCTGGGCCGGGTGCGCGGCAACCTGGGCTACGTCAGCGTCGGGGCGAGCGTGGGCTTCTCGTGGATGAGCGGCTCGGCGGTCGCCGACGCAGCCGCGCTCGGCAAGGTGCAGATCCCGGCCATGCTCCGCGCCGGCTACCCGCGACCGTTCGCCCTGGGTGTCGTCGGCTCGTCGGCACTCATCGCACCGGTGATGCCGCCGAGCATCCCGGCCGTCATCTACGCCGGCCTCGCGGGCGTCTCGACCGGCGCACTGTTCGCCGCCTCGGTCGTGCCCGCGATCCTGATGGCCGTCGGTCTCTGCATCGTCGTGTTCCTCTGGGTGCGCCGGATGCCCGACCTCGAGCGCACGGAGTTCAGCTGGGCACGGGTCCGGTACACCGGCCGCCGGGTGATCGCGCCGCTGGGCGCGCCGATCGTGATCCTCGGCGGCATCCTCGGCGGGTACTTCACGCCGACCGAGGCGGCGGCCGTGGGCGCGGCGTACATGTTCGTCCTCGGCTTCGCGTTCCGCACGCTCAAGGTCCGCGACCTGCCGAAGGTCCTCGTCGAGGCCACGGTGACGACCTGCAGCATCATGCTGATCGTCGCCTCGGCCAGCCTGCTGGGCTACATCTTCGCCCGCGAGCGGGTGCCGCAGGAGATGTCCGAGGCGCTGCTGGGGATGACGAGCGACCCGACCGTCTTCATGCTGATCGTGCTGGCGCTGTCGTTCGTCCTGGGCACCGCCCTCGACGCGGTCGCGGTGCTGACGCTCACGGTGCCGATCCTGCTGCCGATCGCCACCCAGTACGACGTCGACCCGATCGCGCTCGGCGTGCTGATGATCCTGTCCCAGATGATCGGGCTGCTCACGCCCCCGGTCGGCACGGTGATCTTCGTCCTGCAGGCGATCGCCAAGGCCCGGATGTCCGAGGTGTTCTGGGGCTCGCTGCCGTTCCTCGTCCCGCTCACCCTGCTCTGCCTGGGGATCGTCTTCTGGCCGGACGCGATCCTCTACCTCCCCGACAGGCTGGGGCTGTGAGCGCCCCGCAGGAGCGGCGCTCCTGGCTGGCCGGGCTGATCGGCCACGGCGTGGGGCCGTCCCTGACGCCCGAGCTGCACGAGCGGGAGGCGGCGCGGCAAGGACTCCGCTACGTCTACAAGGTCGTCGACCTGCCCGACGGGACGGTCGAGCCGACGCGGCTCGAGCAGCTCCTGGACGGCGCTCGCGACCTCGGGTTCGACGGCCTCAACATCACCCACCCCGTCAAGCAGGCGATGGTGCCGCTGGTCGACGAGTGCGCCCCCGCGGTGGCCGCGATCGGTGCGCTCAACACGGTCCTGATCCAGGACGGCCGGACGACCGGGCACAACACCGACGTCACGGGGTTCGAGCGCGCCTTCGCCGACGACCTCCCCGACGCCGACCGCGACACCGTCGTGCTCCTCGGCGCCGGTGGCGCCGGCACCGCGGTCGCCCACGCCCTGGCCGACCTCGGCGTACGCCGGCTCCTGGTCGTGGACCTCGACGGGGAGCGCGCCGGCGCGCTCGCGCGGACGCTGGCCGACCGCTCGGTCGCCGTCGACCTGGTCGCCGCTACCCGCGATGACCTCGTCACCGCGCTCGCCCGGTCCTCGGGCCTGGTCAACGCGTCGCCGATGGGGATGGCCGCGCACCCGGGGTCGCCGGTGCCCGCCGACCTGCTCCACCCCGGGCTGTGGGTGGCCGACATCGTCTACCGCCCGCTGGACACCGCGCTGCTCACCGTCGCGCGACAGCGTGGCTGCACCGTGCTGAGCGGCGCCGGGATGGCCGTGCACCAGGCCGCCGACGCGTTCGAGCTGATCACCGGCCGCCCGGCCGACCGCGGGGCGATGCACCGCGACTTCGACGAGCTCGTGGCGGCCGAAGCCGCCACGCGCATGGGGGAACCCGCTCGGGACACCACCGGAGAAAGGAACCGATGATGGCAGTGCAGAACAAGAGGAGGGGCACGGCGCTGGCCGCCTGCCTCGTCGCGCTCCCGATGGCCCTCGCCGCGTGCGGCGACGACGAGGACAGCGCCGGCGGCTCCGAGGCCGGCGGCGAGGTCACGATGCAGCTGGCCCACAGCTACACCGAGACCCAGCCGCAGCACCGCTGCGGCGCCCAGGTCATCGCCGACGAGGTGGCCAACGCCGACGTCGGCCTGACCATCGAGGTCTTCCCGGCGAGTGCCCTCGGCGCGGACGCCGACCGGATCGCGTCCGTCGTGTCGGGCGACATCGACATGGACATCCAGGGTGCGTCCGCCCTGGGCGCGGTCTACGAGCCGGTGTCGGTGCTGGACGCGGTGTACGCGTTCGACGACAGCGACCACCTGGCCCGGTACTTCGACGGTGACGCCTCCGA
The DNA here is from genome assembly GCF_022761125.1 of Nocardioides sp. SR21. GTDB lineage: Bacteria > Actinomycetota > Actinomycetes > Propionibacteriales > Nocardioidaceae > Nocardioides. Next base: position 349,479 of record NZ_JAKWJR010000005.1, read on the forward strand.
CGACCTGCTGCAGGGCTTCGAGGACGAGGCCGGGGTGCACACGCTGGGCGCGTGGTCGGCCGGGATGCGCGAGTTCACCGCCAACGAGCCGATCCGGTCGCCGGAGGACCTCGACGGGCTCCGGATGCGGTTCCCGAACTCGCCGCAGTACCTGATGAACGCCGAGGCGCTGGGCGCCGACGCGACCGAGGTCGCCTACGAGGAGCTGTTCCTCGCGTTGCAGCAGGGCACCGTGGACGGTCAGGAGAACCCGATCACGAACATCGCGGCGAGCAGCCTGCAGGACGTCCAGGACTACATCTCGATGTCCGACCACCAGGCGAACTCGAACCTGGTGATCATCGGGGTGGATGCCTGGAACGACCTCTCCGAGGAGCAGCAGGATGCACTCGACGACGCCGTGGAGGCGGCCGAGGAGCAGGTGCCCGGCTGCGTCGCGGAGGACGAGGAGGCGACCCTCGCCGAGTGGACCGAGAGCGGTGACATGGAGGTCGTCGACGACGTCGACGTCGAGGCGTTCCGCACCCAGGCCGACGCCTACCTCCGCGAGAACTTCAACGAGGAGCAGCTCGCGATCTACGAGGCGATCCGGAGCGAGGCGAACTAGAAGTGGTCACCACCTCGGGCGGCGGTCAATGATGCCGGGAGAGGTCCAGACGTTCCGGGGGCCGGTGCGACCGGACGACCTGGGCACGACGCTCATCCACGAGCACGTGTTCGTCGGCCACCAGGAGCTCGACCTGAACCTCCCCCACCCCGAGTGGAGCGAGGAGGCCGCGATCGAGACCGCGGTCGGCGGGTTCGAACGGCTGTGGGAGCTCGGGATCCGCACCGTCGTCGACCTGACCGTGCTCGGTCTCGGTCGCGACGTCGCCCGGGTGCGCGAGGTCGCCTCGCGCACCCGGGTGCAGCTGGTGGCGTCGACCGGCTACTACACCGCGGACGTGCTGCCGGCGTACTTCTCGACGCACGGTCCGGGCCGCCTCGTCGGCGGTCCGGACCCGCTGGTCGAGCTGTTCCGGCGCGACATCGAGATCGGGATCGCCGACACCGGCGTGCGGGCCGGGATGCTCAAGGTGGTCACCGATCGAGCCGGCGTCACCCCCGACGTCGCCCGGGTGATGGAGGCGGCCGCCACCGCCCACCGGCGTACCGGCGTCCCCATCACCACCCACACGCACGCGCCGTCCCACAGCGGCCGGGCCCAGCTCGCGTTCTTCGGCGAGCGCGGGGTCGCGCCGGAGCGCCTGGTGATCGGCCACTGCGGGGACTCCGAGGACCTGGACTACCTGCGTGAGCTGATGGACGCCGGGGCCACGATCGGCATGGACCGCTTCGGCATGGAGCACGTGCTCCCCGACGCCGCCCGGATCGCGACCGTCCTGGCGTTGCTGCGCGAGGGGTACGCCGACCGGATGGTGCTCTCGCACGACGCGGCGTTCTTCAGCCGCGTCACGCCGCCGTCGTGGCGGGCCGCGAACGTCCCGCACTGGAACATGCAGCACCTGCCCCGCCGGGTGCTCCCGGCGCTGCTCGCCGGCGGCGCCACCGAGTCCCAGGTGCACCAGATGATGGTCCTCAACCCCGCGCGGGTGCTGGCCCCGTCGCCGCCGGTCGAGGCCTGATGCGGACCTCGATCGCCACCGTCTGCCTGAGCGGCACGCTGACCGAGAAGATGCAGGCGGCCGCGGAGGCCGGCTTCGACGGCGTCGAGGTCTTCGAGCCCGACCTGGTCGCGACCCCGGCCAGTCCCGAGGAGGTCCGCGCTCTGGCCGCCCGACTCGGCCTGAGCCTCGACCTCTACCAGCCCTTCCGCGACGCCGAGGGGGTGAGCGAGGAGGAGTTCGGCCGGGTGCTGCACCGGGCACGGGCGAAGTTCCACCTCATGCAGCGCCTGGGGATCGACACGATGCTCGTGTGCAGCAACGTCGGCACCGCGACCGTCGACGACGACGAGGTGTCCGCCGAGCAGCTGCGCCGCCTCGGGGACGTGGCTGCCGAGCACGGCGTCCGGCTGGCCTACGAGGCGTTGGCCTGGGGGCGTTACGTCGACGACTACCGCCGCGCCTGGCGGATCGTGGAGCTCGCGGACCATCCCGCGGTCGGCGTCTGCCTGGACAGCTTCCACATCCTCTCCCGCGGGCACGACCCGGCGGCCATCGAGGACATCCCGGGCGCGAAGGTCTTCTTCCTCCAGCTCGCGGACGCGCCGGCTCTCACCCTGGACGTGCTGTCCTGGTCGCGGCACCACCGTCTGTTCCCGGGCGAGGGCGCGTTCGACCTCGGGGCGTTCGTCGGCCACGTGCTGCGGACGGGGTACGACGGCCCGCTCTCGCTCGAGGTCTTCAACGACGTGTTCCGGCAGACCGACGTGCACGACACGGCCCGCCAGGCGCGGCGGTCGCTGACCTGGCTCGAGGACCTGGTCGGCACCCGCCCGCTGCCGCCGGTCGGAGAGCCGGTGGCGTTCGACTTCGTCGAGGTGCGTGCCGAGGACACCGGCGAGGTGGACGTGCTGCTCGGTCAGCTCGGCTTCACGTTCCGCGGGCGACACCGCAGCAAGGACGCCCGGCTGTGGAGCGAGGGCACCGCGCGCATCGTCTGCAACGAGCAGCACGCCCGGGACCGGGCGCCGACGCTCGCCGCGGTCGGCTTCGAGGTGCCCGACCCGGCCGCCTCGGCGGATCGGGCGCGGGCCCTCCAGGCCCCCACGGTCTACCGCCGCACGCTCGCCTCCGAGCAGGAGCTGCCGGCGTTCCGCGCCCCCGACGGCACCGAGGTCTTCCTGGCTCCGGTGGCGAGCGGCGAGGCGCCGTGGGTCCCGGAGTTCGGTGGTGGGCAGGAGCCCGGACCGGCTCTGTTGACCGGGATCGACCACGTGAACCTGGCGCAGCCCTGGCAGGCCTTCGACGAGGCGGTCCTGTTCTACAGCAGCCTCCTCGGCCTCGTCGCCGAGAGCAGCAGCGAGGTCGCCGCCCCGAACGGCCTGGTCCGCAGCCAGGTCGTCCGCTCGGCGACCGGCGCGTGCCGGCTCGCCCTCAACGTGGCGCCGCTCGTGTCGCGCGACGGCTTCCCCCAGCACGTCGCGTTCCGCACCGACGACGTCGTCGCGGTCGCCCGTCGCGCGATCGACCGCGGGCTCCGGCCGCTGGCGATCCCGGCCAACTACTACGACGACCTGATGGCCCGGTTCGACCTCCCGGCGGACGAGGTCGAGGCGATGGCGTCCCTCGGGCTGCTGCACGACCGCGACGCGTCGGGCGAGTTCACGCACTTCTACACGGCCACGGTCGGGGGCGTGTTCTTCGAGGTCGTGCAGCGCCGCGGTGGGTACGACGGCTACGGAGCGCCGAACGCCGGGGTCCGGTTGGCCGCGCAGCACCGCGGCTGACCGTCAGCCCAGCGTGGACGCCCGCGCGACCAGCTCGGGGGTGAACAGCACCTGCCGGTGCCCGTGCGCCGGGTTCGCCGCCTCGTCGAGGACCAGCTCGGCGGCGGTGCGGCCGAGCTCCTGCCGCGGCTGCCGCACGGAGGTGAGAGGTACGGCGGCCGCGGCCGCGAACTCGATGTCGTCGTACCCCACGATCGCGAGGTCGGCGGGCACCTGCTGGCCGGCGCCGATCGCCTGCTGCAGCAGGCCGAGCGCGACCAGGTCGTTGGCGCAGAACGCCGCGGTCGGGCGGCGCTGGGCGGCCATGCCGGCCAGGCGCTGGCCGGCCTCGCGGCCCTGCGCGACGTCGAGCGCGGTCGTGGAGATCTCGACCAGGTCCTCCCGGGGGAGGCCGGCCGCCTTCCACGCGGCGCGGGCGCCCTGGCGCCGGTCGCGGACCTGGCCGAGGGTGGCCGGGCCGCCCACGAACGCGACCCGCTCGTGGCCGCGGTCGATGAGGTGCTCGATCGCGAGCCGGCCGCCGAGCACGTCGTCGACCGCGACCGAGCAGAACGACTGGTCGGACCTGGTGCGGTCGACGATCACGACCGGCGTACCGCGCTGCGCGAGCTCGTCGAGCGCGGGGGAGTCGGGGTCGACCGGCGTGACCAGCACGCCCTGCACGCGCTGCTGCTCCAGCAGCGCGAGGTGCGAGTGCTCGCGGTCGGAGGAGTTGCGGCTGTTGAACAGCATCAGCGAGAGGTCCGCGGCCTCGGCGGCCACGTCGATGCCGGCGGCGACGTCGGTGAAGAACGGGTTGCTCGCGTCGAGCATCACGTAGGCGAGGGTCCGGCTGGTCCCGGCCCGCAGCTGCCGGGCCGACTCGTTGCGCACGAACCCGAGCTCGGCCATCGCCCGCTGCACCCGCTCCCGGGTGTCCGGGCTGACCCGGTCGGGGCGGTTGAGCACGTTCGACACCGTGCCGAGGGAGACGCCGGCATGGGCGGCGACGTCCTTCACCGAGGCGCTGCGTGCCATCCGACCCCTCCCTCCTTGAAACGATCTAGCAGAGGATACGGCCTCGGTCAGACCGGCCGTTGTCGAATCGTGTCCGAGGATTTTTCTCGGGACCTGTTGACTCTTGTGACGGTCGCCACTTACGTTGACGTCACAAGATTGAAACCTTTCAACAAATCGTTTCAACGACAGATCGCTCTCACCGCTACACCTCCAGGAGACCCGATGACCGACAGCCCCGCGCTCGTGCTGCGCGACGTGGCCAAGTCGTTCGGCGCCGTCGTCGCACTCCGCTCCGGAAGCCTCGAGGTCGAGCCCGGCTCGATCCACGCCCTCGTGGGCGAGAACGGCGCCGGCAAGTCGACGCTGGTGAAGATCGTGGCCGGCGTGCACCGCCGCGATGCCGGCACCTTCCAGCTGCACGGCACCGACGTCGACTTCGGCTCGACCGCCGAGTCCAAGGCCGCGGGCGTCGCGGTCATCTACCAGGAGCCGACGCTGTTCCCGGACCTCTCGGTCACCGAGAACATCTTCATGGGCCGCCAGCCGCTGGGCCGCGGCCGCCGCATCGACCGCGCGGCGATGTACGCCGAGGCCGAGCAGCTGTTCAACCGCCTCGGTGTCGCCATCGACCCGCGCCGCCCGGCGAAGGGCCTGTCGATCGCCGACCAGCAGATCATCGAGATCGCCAAGGCCATCTCGCTCGACGCGAGCGTGCTGATCATGGACGAGCCGACGGCGGCGCTCTCCGGCGTCGAGGTCGAGCGGCTGTTCGCGGTGGCCCGCAGCCTCCGCGACGAGGGCCGCGCGCTGGTGTTCATCTCCCACCGCTTCGACGAGGTCTTCGAGCTCTGCGACACCGTCACCGTGATGCGCGACGGTGACTACGTCTCCACCGACGCGATCGCCGACACCTCCGTCGACCGGATCGTGTCCCGCATGGTCGGCCGCGAGGTCGCCGAGCTGTTCCCCAAGACCACCGCCGAGATCGGCGACGTCGTCCTGGAGGTCGATGGCCTGAGCTCGCTCGGCACGTTCCACGACGTGTCGTTCACCGTCCGGTCCGGCGAGATCGTCGGCCTGGCCGGCCTCGTCGGTGCCGGACGCAGTGAGATCGCGCGCGCCGTCTTCGGCGTCGACACGTACGACACCGGCTCGGTCCGGATGTCCGGGAAGTCGGTCGCCGCCCACAAGCCCCGCGCGGCGATCCGCGCCGGCATCGCGTTCGTCCCCGAGGACCGCCGCAAGCAGGGCCTGGTCACCGACGCGTCGGTCGCGCGCAACGTCGCCGCGGTGATCCGCCGCGGCCTCACCCACGCCGGCCTGCTCACCAACCGCGACGAGAACCGCGCCGCCGGCCCCTGGGCGGGGCGGCTCGAGGTGAAGACCAGCGCCCTCGACATGACCGCCGCGACCATGAGCGGCGGCAACCAGCAGAAGGTGGTGCTGGCCAAGTGGCTGGCGACCGAGCCGAGGCTGCTGATCATCGACGAGCCCACCCGCGGCATCGACGTCGGCACCAAGGCCGAGGTGCACCGGCTGCTGTCGGACCTCGCCGGTCAGGGCCTGGCGATCCTGATGATCTCCTCCGAGCTCCCCGAGGTGCTCGGCATGGCCGACCGCGTGCTGGTCGTCTGCGAGGGCCGGATCACCGCGGAGCTCTCCCGCGACGAGGCCACTCCTGAGCGCGTCATGCACGCCGCCACCGCGAACGTCACCCACACCGGCGAGCTCCACCAGGAGGCCACAGCATGAGTGACACCCTCCTCGTCGAGCCCAGCGCCGTGTCGCCGACCCAGCGCGTCGTCGGCGGCCTGCTCCGCTCCCGCGAGATCGCGGTGGGAGCCGTGCTCGTGCTGGTCGTGGTGCTGACCACGATCAAGAACCCCAACTTCCTGTTCAGCAGCGACGGCTGGCGCGACCTGCTGCTCTCGCCGTCCCTGCTGCTCCTGCTCGCGGTCGGCCAGACGGTCGTGATCATCACCCGCAACGTGGACCTGTCGGTCGGCTCGATCCTCGGGCTCACGGCGTACTTCACCGGGAAGCTCTTCGTGGACCACCCGGGCCTCCCGATCTGGGTCGTCTTCCTGGCGGGCACGGCGATGGGCGCGCTGCTCGGTCTGGTCAACGGCGCCCTGGTCGCGTTCGGCAAGGTGCCGGCGCTGGTGATCACCCTCGGCACGCTCTACATCTACCGCGGCATCTTCCTGAGCTGGGCCGGCAGCGACCGGATCAACGCCGGCGACATGCCGAGCGACTTCCTCGCCCTCGGCACCAAGACGATCCTGACCATCCCGGTGCTGACGATCATCGGCTTCGTCGTGCTCGCCGCGGTGGGCTACTACCTCTACACCGCCCGCGGCGGCCGCGAGCTCTACGCGATCGGGTCGGACCCGGACGCCGCGGTGCTCTACGGCCTCCCGACGAGGACGCGGGTGCTGAGCGCGTTCGTCCTGTGCGGCGCCCTCGCCGGCCTGGCCGGCGTCGTGTACGCCGCGCGGTACGGCACCGTGAGCTCCGGGGCCGGCTACGGCATGGAGCTGCAGGCCGTCGGCGCCGCGGTCATCGGCGGCGTCGCGATCTTCGGTGGCAGCGGCACCGTCTGGGGCGCCGCGATCGGCGCCTTCCTGCTGGTCACGATCAACCGCGCGCTCCCCGTGGTCGGCATCTCCGACTTCTGGCAGCGGGCCGTGGTCGGCGCGCTGATCATCGCCGCGATCGTCCTCGACCGGGTCTTCTCGGCCCGGGAGGAACGCCGGCTCGTGGCCGCCCGCGACGAGATGAGGAAGTCATGACCTCCGCGACCCTGGACCGGAGCGCCTCGCGCACCTACCCGGCGTACTCCCGCCCGCTGTGGCGCCGCGCGCTGTTCACCCGCGAGTTCGCGGTGATCGCGCTGCTGATCGCCGTGCTCTTCTACTCCAACGCCAACGTGCCGAACTTCGACAGCCCGTTGACGATGTACTACCTGTTCCTCGACATCGCGCCGATCCTGCTGATCGCGCTGCCGATGACGATGATCATCATCACCGGCGAGATCGACCTGTCGGTCGCGAGCGTGGTCGGCCTGAGCAGCGTCCTCGTGGGCGTCCTGCACCAGGACGCCGGGATGTCGATCCCGGTCGCCGGCGCGGTCGCGATCCTGGTCGGCGCGGTGTGCGGAGCCTTCAACGGCTTCCTGGTGGCGTACGTCGGTCTCCCGTCGCTGGCCGTCACCATCGGCACCCTCGCCCTCTACCGCGGCATCGCGGTCGGCCTGCTCGGCACCAAGGCGGTGACCGACTTCCCCGAGAAGTGGACCGACCTGGCCAAGGAGCGGATCACCGAGGGCTCGTCGTACCCGATGATCCTGGTCCCGTTCCTCGTCCTCGCGATCGTGTTCGTGGCGCTGCTGCACTTCTCGCCGTTCGGCCGCGGCGTGTACGAGATCGGGCTCAACGACGAGGCCGCGCACTTCAGCGGCGTCGACGTGGAGCGCACGAAGTTCTGGCTGTTCGTGATGGCCGGTGCGGTCTCGGCGTTCGCCGGCATCTACTACACGCTGCGCTTCGGCAGCGCCCGCGGCGACAACGCCACCGGCCTCGAGCTCCAGGTCATCGCGGCCGTGCTGCTCGGCGGCGTCTCCATCTTCGGCGGACGCGGTGCCCTGCACGGCGTCCTCGCCGGCGCCGTCCTCATCGGCGTCATCTCCAGCGCGATGCGGCTGGAGAGCTACACGGTCAACGTCATCAACATCGTCATCGGCACGCTGCTGGTGCTCTCGGTGATGTCGACCAGCCTCCTCGCGTGGGTCCAGGGCCAGCTGGCCCGCCGACGCGTGTCCCACAGCTCGGAAACCGGTCAGCGCCGACAGGCGGCCGCGGCCACTGATAGCACCAACGAAAGGTGAGCACCATGAAGATCCGGAACGGGCGCCTCTCCGCCCTCGCCGCGCTGGCGCTCGCCGCCAGCATGGCGCTGACCGCGTGCGGCAGCGACTCCGAAGGCGGCAGCGACAGCGGCGACGGTGGTGGCGGCGCAGCCGCGATCACCATGCTGCCGAAGAACCTCGGCAACCCGTACTTCGACACGAGCACGGCCGGCGCCGAGAAGGCCGCCGACGAGTTCGGCGGGTCCATCGACGAGGTCGGCCCGGACGCCGCGTCCCCCGACGCCCAGGTCCCGTTCATCAACACCGCCGCCCAGCAGGGCGTCGACGCGCTCATCGTCTCGGCCAACGACCCGGAGGCGCTCTGCGACGCCCTCGACGAGGCCAGCTCGGCCGGCGTCAAGGTCGTCACCTTCGACTCCGACACCAACCCGGAGTGCCGCGACCTCTACATCAACCAGGCCACCGCCGAGGGCATCGCCAAGTCGCAGGTCGACCTGATCGCCGAGCAGATCGGTGACGCCGGCGAGATCGCCATCCTGTCGGCCGCGGCCAACGCGACGAACCAGAACGCCTGGATCGAGATGATGGAGACCGAGCTCGAGGCCAACCACCCCGACATCGAGCTCGTCGACACGGTGTACGGCGACGACGACGACCAGACGTCGTTCGACAAGACCGCCGCGCTGCTGCAGTCGCACCCGAACCTCAAGGGCATCATCTCGCCGACCACCGTCGGCATCGCGGCCGCCGCTCGCTACCTGTCGACCTCGGAGTACAAGGGCAACGTCGCGCTGACCGGTCTCGGCACCCCGAACCAGATGCGTGACTACGTCAAGGACGGCACCGTCGAGGCGTTCGCCCTCTGGAACCCGGGCGACCTCGGCTACCTGGCCGCCTTCGCCGCGCAGGCGCTGGTCGACGGCGACATCTCCGGCGAGGAGGGCGACACCTTCGAGGCCGGCGACCTCGGCGAGTTCACCGTCGGCGCCGACGGCGTCGTGCTCCTCGGTGAGCCGTTCGTGTTCAACGCCGACAACATCGACGACTTCGACTTCTGAGCGCCCCTCTCCCGGAGCTAGCTCCGGGAGATGGGCGGGCGCCAGGTCGAGTGGTCGCGCGAGTGAGCTTGCGAGCTCGCGACCGGCGTATCGAGACCCCCGCAGCCAACGCACCTACCGGGTGCGGGGGTCTCGACAAGCTCGACCAGCGAATGAGGTCTCGACCAGCTCGACCAACGATTTCTCAACCCACCCGTCCCCACACCGGAAGGCCGGATCGATGCCGCGCGTCTGCTTCCAGCTCCAGGTCAAGCCCGACCGGATCGCTGAGTACAAGGAGCGGCACGCGGCGGTCTGGCCGGACATGCTCCGGGCGCTCCACGAGACGGGTTGGCACAACTACTCGCTGTTCCTGCGCGAGGACGGTCTCCTCATCGGCTACTTCGAGACCCCCGACTCCGTCGCGGCCGCCCAGGCCGGGATGGCCGCCACCGACGTGAACGACCGGTGGCAGGCCGAGATGGGGGAGTTCTTCGAGGAGCTCGACGGCCGGGCCCCCGACGAGGGGTTCCTGGTCCTGGAGGAGGTCTTCCACCTGGAGGACCAGCTCATCGGCACCGACAGAGAAGTGAACTGACATGAGCACGTTCAGCGAGATCGCCCCGCTGCTGGAGGGCCAGGCCATCGAGGTCCCCTCGTGGGCCTACGGCAACTCCGGCACCCGGTTCAAGGTCTTCGGTACGCCGGGAACCCCGCGCACCGTGGAGGAGAAGGTCGCCGACGCCGCGACCGTGCACCGCTTCACCGGGCTCGCGCCGTCGGTGGCCCTGCACATCCCGTGGGACCTGGTCGACGACTACGCCGCGCTGCGCCGCTACGCCGAGGACCTCGGCATCCGGCTGGGCACCATCAACTCCAACACGTTCCAGGACGACGACTTCAAGCTCGGCGCCCTGACGCACACCGACAAGACGATCCGCCAGAAGGCGATCGACCACCACTTCGAGTGCATCGAGGTCATGAACGCGACCGGCTCGCGTGACCTGAAGATCTGGCTGGCCGAGGGCACCAACTACCCGGGCCAGGGCGACATCCGCGGCCGGCAGGACCGCCTCGCGGAGAGCCTGCGCACGATCTACGACCGGCTGTCGGACGAGCAGCGGCTGGTGCTCGAGTACAAGTTCTTCGAGCCGGCGTTCTACCACACCGACGTCCCGGACTGGGGCACGTCGTACGCCCACGTGGCCGCCCTCGGCGAGCGCGCGATGGTCTGCCTCGACACCGGCCACCATGCCCCGGGCACGAACATCGAGTTCATCGTCGCCCAGCTGATCCGGCTCGGGAAGCTCGGCTCGTTCGACTTCAACAGCCGCTTCTACGCCGACGACGACCTCATCGTCGGGTCGGCAGACCCGTACCAGCTCTTCCGGATCATGTTCGAGTGCATCCGGGGCGGCGCGTTCGGTCCCGACAGCGACGTGGCCTACATGCTCGACCAGTGCCACAACATCGAGAAGAAGATCCCCGGCCAGATCCGGTCGGTCCTCAACGTGCAGGAGATGACGGCGCGCGCGCTGCTCGTCGACCGTGACGCGCTGACCGGGGCCCAGGAGAGCGGCGACGTGCTGCTCGCCAACGAGATCTTCATGGACGCCTTCTACACCGACGTACGAGCCGACCTCGCCGCCTGGCGCGAGGGCCGGGGCCTGCCCGCGAACCCGATGCGGGCCTACCTCGAGAGCGGCTACCAGGAGCAGATCGAGGCGGACCGCGTGGGCGGTACGCAGGCAGGATGGAACTGAACCGATGAGCACGCCCGCCAAGAACGCAGCTCAGGAGCTGATCGCCCGGTCGAACCGGCTGGGCGCGGACCCGAAGAACACCAACTACGCCGGGGGCAACACCTCCGCGAAGGGCACCGAGACCGACCCGGTCACCGGTGAGCCGGTCGAGCTCGTCTGGGTCAAGGGCTCCGGGGGCGACCTCGGCACCCTGCAGGAGTCCGGCCTGGCCGTGCTCCGCCTGGACCGGATGCGCGCGCTGGTCGACGTCTACCCGGGCATCGACCGCGAGGACGAGATGGTCGCGGCGTTCGACTACTGCCTGCACGGCAAGGGCGGTGCCGCGCCGTCGATCGACACCGCGATGCACGGCCTCGTCGACTCGGCCCACGTCGACCACCTGCACCCCGACAGCGGCATCGCGATCGCGACGGCCGCCGACGGTGAGGCGCTGACCCAGAAGATCTTCGGCGACAAGGTCGTGTGGGTGCCGTGGCGCCGCCCCGGCTTCCAGCTCGGCCTCGACATCGCGGCGATCAAGGAGCAGAACCCGAAGGCGATCGGCTGCATCCTCGGTGGCCACGGCATCACCGCCTGGGGCGACACCAGCGAGAAGTGCGAGAAGAACTCGCTCTGGATCATCCGCACCGCCGAGAAGTACATCAAGGCGAACTCCAAGAAGGACCCGTTCGGCCCGCGCGTGAAGAAGTTCGAGCCGCTGAGTCCCGCCAAGCGCCGCGCCCGCGCCGCCGAGCTGGCCCCCACCCTGCGCGGCGTGGCGTCACAGGACCGTCCGATGGTCGGCCACTTCACCGACGACAAGGTCGTGCTCGACTTCCTCGCCAGCCGCAACCACCAGCGCCTGGCCGAGCTCGGCACGTCGTGCCCGGACCACTTCCTGCGCACCAAGGTGAAGCCGATGGTCGTCGACCTCCCGGCCGACACCCCGCTGGAGAAGGTCAAGGCCCGCGTCGCCGAGCTGCACGAGGCCTACCGCGCCGACTACGCCGGCTACTACGACCGCAACAAGGTGAAGGGCTCGCCCGCCATGCGCGGCGCCGACCCGCTGATCATCCTGGTGCCCGGCGTGGGCATGTTCTCGTACGGCGCGAACAAGCAGACCGCCCGCGTGGCCGGCGAGTTCTACGTCAACGCGATCAACGTGATGCGCGGTGCCGAGGGGCTCTCGACGTACGCCCCGATCGACGAGGCGGAGAAGTTCCGCATCGAGTACTGGGCGCTCGAGGAGGCCAAGCTCCAACGGATGCCGAAGCCGAAGCCGCTCGCCACCCGCGTCGCGCTGGTCACCGGTGCCGCGTCGGGCATCGGCCTCGCGACCGCGCAGAAGCTCGCGGCCGAGGGCGCCTGCGTCGTGATCGCCGACCTGTCGCTCGAGAAGGCGCAGTCCGCCGCGGCCGAGATCGGCTCCGCGGACGTCGCCGTCGGGGTGCAGGTGGACGTCTCCGACGCCGCCGCCGTGCAGGCGATGGTCGACGAGACCGTGCTCGCGTTCGGTGGCGTCGACCTCGTGGTCAACAACGCCGGCCTGTCGCTGTCGCGCTCGCTGCTCGACACCACGGAGCGGGACTGGGACCTCCAGCACGACGTGATGGCCAAGGGCTCGTTCCTCGTCGCCCAGGCGGCGGCGCGCGCGATGATCGACCAGCGGATGGGCGGCGACATCGTCTACATCTCGTCGAAGAACTCGATCTTCGCCGGCCCGAACAACGTCGCGTACGGCGCCGCGAAGGCCGACCAGGCGCACCAGGTCCGGCTGCTCGCGGCCGAGCTCGGTGAGCACGGCATCAAGGTCAACGGCGTGAACCCCGACGGCGTCGTCCAGGGCTCGGGGATCTTCTCCAGCGGCTGGGGCGCCAACCGGGCCGCGGTGTACGGCGTGAAGGAGAAGGACCTCGGCAAGTTCTACGCGCAGCGCACGATCCTCAAGCGCGAGGTGCTGCCGGAGAACATCGCGAACGCCGTCTTCGTCCTCTGCTCGGCCGAGCTCAGCCACACCACCGGTCTGCACATCCCCGTCGACGCCGGTGTTGCGGCGGCCTTCCTGCGATGACGATCCCGACGTCGGTCGAGCTTGTCGAGACCTCCGCAGCCGACGCGCTGCCGTGCCTGCGGGGGTCTCGACGACGCTCGCCAGGGCTCGCTGCTCGACCTACGGGTGGATGCGATGAGTGAGCCCCACGTTGGTCGAGCTTGTCGAGACCCCCGCAGCCGACGCGCTGCCCTGGCTGCGGGGATCTCGACGACGCTCGCCAGCGCTCGCTGCTCGACCTACGGGTGGATGCGATGAGTGAGCCGATCCGCGTCGCAGCGGTCGACCTCGGCGCGACCAGCGGCCGCGTCATGGCCTGCCGGGTCGGCGCGCGGACGCTGCACCTCGAGGAGCTGCACCGGTTCCCGAACGGCGCCGTGCCCGTGCAGGGCGGCCTGTTCTGGGACGTGCTCGGGATCCACCGCGAGCTGCTCGCCGGGGTCCGGGAGGTCGCCCGCACCGGGCCGCTCGACGGCATCGGCATCGACTCGTGGGCGATCGACTACGGCCTGCTCGACGCGCGCGGCGGACTCCTCGGCAACCCCCGCAGCCACCGGGACCCGCGCACCGAGGGAGTGCCGGCGCGGGTGCGGCGCACCGTCTCGGATGCGGAGCTGTACGACGTCACCGGGCTGCAGCAGCTGCAGTTCAACACGATCTACCAGCTCGCGTCCGAGGCGTCGTTCGACGGCGTCGACCGGATGCTGCTGCTCCCGGACCTGCTGACCTACTGGCTGACCGGAGAGGTGGGTGCCGAGCGCACCAACGCCTCGACCACCGGTCTGTACGACGTTCGCGCGCGCGACTGGTCACTCGACCTGACCAAGCGGCTCGGACTGCCCGGCGCGATCCTGCCGGCGCTGCGCGAACCCGGGTCTGTGGTGGGCCCGGTGCTGGCCGAGGTGGCGGAGTACGTCGGCGTCGCCGGCGTACCCGTCATCGCGGTCGGGTCCCACGACACGGCGTCCGCCGTGGTCGCGGTGCCGGCCGAGGAGGAGTCGTTCGCGTACATCTCCTCGGGCACGTGGTCGCTGGTCGGGCTCGAGCTCGAGGCGCCGGTGCTGACCGAGGACGCGCGGCTCGCGAACTTCACCAACGAGGGCGGCGTCGACGGCACCGTCCGGTTCCTCAAGAACGTGATGGGGCTCTGGGTGCTGTCGGAGTCGCTGCGCACGTGGGCCGACAAGCGGCTGCGCGACGTGACGCTGCCCGGCCTGCTGGCTGGCGCGACCGAGGCCCCGCCGCTGCGCACGGTCATCGACATCGACGACCCGCGGCTGCTCGCTCCCGGTGACATGCCGGCGCGGATCCAGCAGCTCGCGCAGGAGGCCGGCGAGCCGATCCCGCGCACCCCGATCTCGATCACGCGGTGCATCGTGGACAGCCTGGTGCTCGCGTACCGGCGCAACGTCCGCACCGCCGCCTCGCTCGCGGGGCGGGGCGTCGACGTCGTGCACCTGGTGGGCGGCGGCTCGCAGAACGCGCTGCTCTGCCAGCTCACGGCCGACGCCCTCGGCGTCCCCGTGCTCGCCGGGCCGGCCGAGGCGGCCGCGCTCGGCAACGGACTCGTGCAGGCCCGCGCCCTCGGGGCGGGCCTGCACGACCTCGCCGCCATGCGCGCGCTGATCCGGCGTACTCACGACGTACGCCGCTACGAGCCCCGACCGGGGCTCGACTGGGACGCGGCGGAGTCGCGCCTGAACGCCAGAGATGATGGAGTCGGACGATGAAGCGGCAAGCGCCCAAGCCCCGTGACCTGCGGCCTCTGCTGAAGTTCAAGAAGCCGACGATGTCGGCGCGCAAGCGGCGACTCGACGCGGCGCTCACCGTCGACGACCTGCGGGCCATCGCGAAGCGGCGTACGCCCAAGGCCGCCTTCGACTACACCGACGGCGCCGCCGACGGTGAGGTGTCGTTGGGCCGGGCGCGCGAGGCGTTCGGCGACGTGCAGTTCAACCCCGCGATCCTGCGCGACGTGTCGAAGGTGGACACGTCGCGGGTGGTGCTCGGCGAGTCGGTGGCGTGGCCGTTCGGCATCGCGCCCACGGGCTTCACCCGGATGATGCACGCCGAGGGCGAGATCGCCGGCGCGCAGGCCGCGAAGGCGGCCGGGATCCCGTTCTCGCTGTCCACGATGGGCACCACCTCGATCGAGGACGTCGCGGCCGCGGCGCCGGGCGGGCGGCACTGGTTCCAGCTGTACATGTGGAAGGACCGCGACCGGTCGATGGCGCTGGTCGACCGCGCCGCGAAGGCCGGGTACGACACGCTGCTGGTGACCGTCGACGTGCCGGTCGCGGGAGCGCGGCTGCGCGACGTGCGCAACGGCATGACGATCCCGCCCACCCTGACCCCGAAGACCGTCGTGAACGCGATCCCGCGGCCGGAGTGGTGGTGGAACTTCCTCACCACCGAGCCGCTGGCCTTCGCCTCGCTCGACGCGTGGTCCGGGACCGTCGCGGACCTGCTCGACACGATGTTCGACCCGACGGTGACGTACGCCGACCTCGCCTGGATCAAGGAGCAGTGGCCCGGCAAGGTCGTCGTGAAGGGCGTGCAGACCGTCGACGACGCCCGCCGGCTCGCCGACGCGGGCGTGGACGCCGTGCTGCTGTCGAACCACGGCGGCCGGCAGCTCGACCGCGCCCCCGTGCCGTTCCACCTGCTGCCGCAGGTCGTGCAGGCGGTCGGGAAGGACGTCGAGGTGCACCTGGACACCGGGATCATGTCGGGCCAGGACATCGTGGCCGCGGTCGCGCACGGCGCGGCGTTCACGCTGGTCGGGCGCGCGTACCTCTACGGGCTGATGGCCGGCGGCCGCCCGGGCGTCGACCGGATGATCGAGATCCTCACCGGCCAGATCACCCGCACCATGCGGCTGCTGGGCGTCGCGTCGCTCGACGAGCTCAACCCCGAGCACGTCACGCAGCTGGTGCGGATGGCGCCGCGTCCGCTGTAGGGGCGGCTACGGTCGGCACATGACTGAGCCGGTGCCGTTCGAGGTCTACCAGGACGGCGTGTACCTCCACGGGACCAAGGCCGACCTGAGGACGGGCGACCTGCTGGTGGCGGGTCGGGAGTCGAACTTCGAGGCCGGCCGGATGATGAACTACATCTACTTCACCGCGACCCTGGACGCCGCGACGTGGGGCGCGGAGTTCGCCCTGGGGGAGGGGCGCGGGCGGATCTACCTCGTCGAGCCGACCGGTGAGTTCGAGGACGACCCCAACGTCACGGACAAGAAGCTGCCCGGCAACCCGACCCGGTCGTTCCGCAGCCGCGAGCCGTTGCGGGTGGTCGGCGAGGTCGAGGACTGGGTCGGGCACGCGCCGGAGAAGATCCAGGCGATGCGCGACGGCCTCGATGCGCTGCGGCAGCGGGGCGAGGCCGTCATCTACGACTAGCCCCCGCGGTCAGCCCTGCGGCTCGTCCACGACCTGGTAGAGGTCGTCGTTCCAGGTGAAGTAGACGACCTTGTTGCCGTCCGGCCGGTCCTCGACGTAGGGGACCAAGGGGGAGCCGCCGGTGGTCAGGGTCGCGACGACCTCGGGGGTCCCGCCGATCGGCAGCCGCACCAGCTCACGGGTGCACGGGGATGGGCACCCCTGCTGCCACCGGAAGTAGTACATCGTCCCGTCCGAGCTCACCGCCGGGACCCACTGGCGCCACCCGTCCTCGTTGTAGAGCTCGACCGACTGCTTGGTCTCGATGTCGTAGAGGTTGAGGCTCGTCGTCCCGGTGTCGTCCAGGTATTCCCACAGGTAGGTCGCGTACCTGCCGTTGACCTGGCCGGCATAGGCGTCGTACCAGTCGCTCGACGCGGAGGCGAGCGTCCGGAGCTTGTGGGTGACCCGGTTGTAGAGGACGACCGTGTGGTACGGGTAGCCGAACTGCCCGCGGAGCTTGGTGCCGTTGTAGAGCAGCCACGGCCCGCTCACGCTCAGCGACCCGCGCACGCGGTAGTCGAGGCGGTGGTTCACCTTCTTCGGCAGTGCCGAGCGCTTCCCCGTTCCGAGGTCGAAGCGGTTGATCCGCGGATGGTTGTCGCGCAGCTGCTGGACGTAGAAGGCGCTGCGCCCGACGATGCCGCCGCTCAGGCCCTGGGTCCGGGGCGCGTTCACCTTGACCCGGGGTCCGGCTCCGCGCTGGACGTAGAAGTTCGAGCGCTCGGGCTCGCTCCCGGTGACTCGCGCCCAGCCGAACCACGCACCGTTCGTGGCGGGAGCGCGCTCGATGACCGCCGGATCGTCCTTGACCGGAACCGGATCCACCGGCGCGGCCCACCCGGCGGTCGCGACCGCGGCCGTCGCCACCAGGGTGAACACCGACAGGGCCCGGCCGACGCTGCGCGATGTCCTCATGCACCAACCGTGCCCGACCAGCACGCCAGCAAACAACGCGCCTGGCCTGCACGTAACCCGCCGTTACAACTTCTCGTTGGTCCGGCATGAGCCACCGGATCCTGACTCGTCTCGCCGCCGCGTTCGTCGCAGGTCTCCTCGTGAGCCCGCTCCCGGCGCTGGCCTCCTCAGGCCCCGCCCACGGGGCGGTGCCGCAGGCGCGGACGGGCTGGGAGCCGCGTCCGGCGACGTACCCGAACACGGTGAAGCAGACCGACCTCGCGATCCCGATGTCGGACGGCACGGTGCTCCGCGGCGACCTCGAGCTGCCCGCGGATGCCGACGGCCACGCGATCGACAAGCGCTTCCCGGTGATCGTCACGATCACGGCGTACAACAAGTCGTCGGGCGGCCTGAGCGGCGGCCTGACCGGCGGCAACCCCAGCTACCTCGTGCAGCGCGGCTACGCGCAGCTCACCGTCGACGCGCGTGGCACCGGCAGCTCCGAAGGCACCTGGGCGGCGTTCGACAAGCGTGAGGACCAGGACGCCGGCGAGATCGTCGAGTGGGCGCACTCGCGCCAGCGCCCGTGGAGCAACGGCCGGATCGGCATGAGCGGGCCGTCGTACCTCGGGATCAGCCAGATCTTCGCGGCCGGCGCCCGGCCGGCGGGGCTGAGGGCGATCTTCCCGCAGGTCCCGGCGTACGACGTCTACCGCGACGTGGTCGCGTCCGGCGGCGCGATCGACGTCGGCTTCATCCCGCTCTGGCTCGGGCTGGTCACCGGCACCGGGATCATCCCGCCGGCCGTGACCGCCACCGACCCGGAGTCCGGCTTCGGCGCGCTGCTCGACCACCTGACCGCGGCGGCGACGTTCACGGTCCCGCTGATGCTCGAGGCGGTGACCGGCGGGGATGCGGCCTACGACGGCGAGTTCTACCGCGACCGCTCCCCGGAGCGGGTGATCAACCGGGTGCAGGTGCCGACGTTCCTGGTGGGCGGGGAGTTCGACATCTTCCAGCGCGGTACGCCGCTGCTGTTCGAGAACCTCCAGAGCCGCGGCGTTCCGGTGAAGATGATCATCGGCCCGTGGAACCACCTCGAGGGGTCCTCGGCCGCCGACATTGACCAGGCGGGCTACGGCAGCCTCGGCGAGCTCCAGCTGCGGTGGTTCGACCGCTACGTGCGCGGCGTGCCCGACCCGACGCTGGACGCCGACATCGCGCCGCTCACGTACTACGAGCAGGGCAGCGGCGACTGGACCCAGGCGAAGCGCTGGATGGGCGACCAGCACGCCGAGCAGTTCCGGCTCACCGGCTCGGCGGCCGCGGGCGGCGGGATCGGCCTGCTGACGCGGGGCAGGACCGTCGACGGTCGCGCGTACGTCCCGCCGGTCCCGGTCTCCGGGCTGTGCACCCGGTCCGCCAGCCAGTGGACCGCCGGCGTGCCGCAGGCGCTGCTCGCCGACCTGCCGTGCTGGACCGACAACGGGCCCAACGACAAGACCGGGGTGGTCTTCCAGACCGATCCCCTGACCGAGCCGCTGCGACTGCGCGGGCCGATCAACGCCCGGCTCTACACCTCCTCGCCCAGCGGCGACGGCATGCTCTCGGTGTCGGTGTCCGACGTCGCACCCGATGGCACCGTCACCCGGCTCACCGGCGGCTGGCAGGTGATCTCGCACCGCGCGCTCGACAAGGGCCGCACCCGGTTCCTCGACGGCAAGATCGTGCAGCCGTACCACCCGTTCACGCGGGCGGCGAAGAAGCCGCTCGGCGCCGGGGAGATCGCCCCGATCGACGTCGAGGTCTTCCCGACCGCGGCCCGGATCGCGCCGGGGCACCGGCTCCGTGTCGCGATCCAGGCGTTCGACGTCCCGCACCTGCTGCCGAACGCCACCGACCTGCCGCGCGCGCTGACGGTGCTCAAGATCTTCACCGGCCCCGACCACCCGTCGGTGCTGACGGTCCCGGCGCTCTAGACGAGCCGGCCGAGCAGCTCCTGCAGGCGCCGGCGGTCGCGGGCGGGCAGTGCCTGCACCAGGTGCCGGCGTACGGCGTCGGCGTGGACGGGCCGTGCCCGGACGGTGGCGGCGCGGCCCATGGTCGTCAGGCGTACCTCCGCGCCTCCCGGCACCTCCGAGCGGGCCACCAGGCCGCGCTCGGCCATCCGGCGCAGGTGATGTGACAACCGGCTGCGGTGCCAGCCGGTGAGCGCGCAGAGCTCGCTCTGGCGGAGCACGCCACCGTCGGCATCATGTAGACGTGTCAACACCGTGAAGTCCGGATCGGAGAGGCCGGTCGCCTCGGTGACCTCCGCGCTGACCTGCGACAACGCTTCCGAGGCGGCCTGCCAGGCGTCCCAGAGGGCCCGCTCGTCGTCGGTCAGCTGCTGCACGGGCCCATCCTAGGGCGCCTCGTTGTCACGTCAACGCGGTGGATGTTGTCATGTCAACGAATCCGATGAGTTTTCGCGCCGCGGCGGGTCGTCCTGGCATGGAGACCATCGACTTCGGCCCCGCCACGAGCGCGGTCGCCCACCTCGTGCGCGGTGTCCGCGACGACCAGCTGGGTGCGCCGACCCCGTGCCCGGACTACACGGTCGGCGACCTGCTCGACCACCTCGGCGGACTGGCGATCGCGTTCCGCGACGCGGCCACCAAGGACACGCCGCCCGGGGGCGCGCAGCCGCAGGCGGACGGCGCGAGCCTGGACGACGGCTGGCGGGGCCGGATCGCCGCCGACCTGGACGCGCTCGCGGCCGCCTGGCGAAACCCGGCGGCGTACGCCGGGATGACGATGGCCGGCCCGATCGAGATGCCGGGCGAGGTCGCGGCGCTGGTCGCGCTGGACGAGGTCGTGGTGCACGGCTGGGACCTCGCGCGGGCGACCGGCCAGGACTACGCGCCCGACGAGGGGGTCGTGCTCGCCTCGCTGGGGTTCGCGCAGAGCTTCGAGGTGCCCGAAGGCGTCACGGACGGTCCGTTCGGCGCGCCGGTCGCCGTACCCGCCGACGCGCCGGCCCTGGACCGGTTGGCCGGCGCCACCGGGCGCGACCCGGGCTGGACCCCCTGACCGATTTCTCGACCGCCGAGGGCCTCCGGTAATCTCTCCCGCGGTGGCGTGTCCGAGCGGCCGAAGGTGCAACACTCGAAATGTTGTGTGGGGTCAAACCCACCGTGGGTTCAAATCCCACCGCCACCGCCATGAGAACCCCCGGAGAGCCGAGCTCCCGGGGGTTCTTCCATGTCCGGGTCGCCCGAAACGGGGGACTGACGCCACCCGTTGCGAGGACTAGCGTGGCTCGGCGTGACCGGATCGCGGAGATCGCTCGCGTCGTTGGCCGTCCTGGCGCTCCTCGCCGCCCCGCTCACCGCCTGCGGCAGTGACGGGGAGATCTCGTTGCCGACGCCCACCGGGTCGGTCACCTTCTCGCCCACGCGCACGCCGTCGCTCCCGTCGCTGCCGACCCGCACGCCGTCCGAGTCGCCGTCCGAGACCCCGAGCGAGACCCCGCCGCCGAGCGAGACCCCGTCGGAGGCGCCCTCCGAGACACCCTCCGAGACGCCGTCGGAGTCCCCGACCCCGACGCCGACCCCGAGGCCGACGAGGACGCCCACCGAGACCGTGACCGTCACGGAGTCGCCGACCCCGTCGGAGACGCCCACGGAGACCCCCACGGGGACCCCCACGGAGCCCCCCACCGAGACACCCTCGGAGACCGCGACACCGACGCCCTCGGAGTCGCCGAGCCCGTCCGAGGAGCCCGAGGCGGACGAGACGTCGAGCGACGTGGAGGAGGACCCGGCGCCGGCCTGGGTGTACTGGCTGTTCGGCCTGGTGCTGCTCGCCGCCGCGATCGGGATCCCGCTGTACCTGTGGACGAAGCGCCGCAACCGGTGGCGTGACGACCTGGGTGCCGCCGAGGCGGACCTGGTCTGGCTGGCCCGGACCCACCTGCCGGAGCTCCGGCTGAAGGCCGACTCGCCCGACCGGGTCACCGGCGGCTGGGAGGTCGCCGGCGAGGGCCGCGCCAGCGCCGCCGAGGACCACCTGACCGCGCTCGAGGCCTCGGCGCCGAACGACTACGCCGCCGCGCAGGCGCGGACGCTGCGCGACGCCGTCCGCGCCGCTCGCGGACGCCTGGCCGCCCTGGACGGCGCCACCGACGCCGCGAGCGTCACGGCCACGCTCGACGCCGCGATCGCCGACCTCGAAGCCGCGCTCCGACCGCCCGCGCAGGCGTAGGTTGGCGCTGTGCGCACCCAGGACGAGCGTGACCAGCAGACCCTCGACATCGCCATGAAGGTGTTCGGTGCCGGTGTCTGCGCGCTGCTGCTCTTCCTCCTCATCCTCGTGGGCAGCGCCCTCGTCGGCCGCTGAGCTCGGCCGGGGTGTGGAATGACCCCATGCCGAGCTTCGAGTTCGAGGGCAAGCGGCCCTCCGTCCACCCCGAGGCGTTCGTCGCGCCGACTGCTACCCTGATCGGCGACGTGACCGTCGAGAAGGGCGCCAGCGTCTGGTACGGCGCGGTCCTGCGCGCCGACATCTGCACGATCGTGGTCCGCGAGGGCGCGAACGTGCAGGACAACTCGGTCCTCCACGCGGCGCCGGGCGAGACCCTGGTGATCGGGCGCAACTCCACCGTCGGGCACGGCTGCGTCGTGCACTGCGCCGAGGTCGGCGAGCAGGCGCTGGTCGGCAACGGCTCGACGCTGCTCGACCACGCGACCGTCGGCCCGCGCACCCTGGTCGCCGCCGGGTCGGTCGTCACCCCGGGCACCCAGCTCCCCGGTGGGATGGTCGTCGCGGGCATCCCCGCGAAGCCGACCAAGCCGATCGAGGGCACCTCGTCGGAGTTCTGGGTCGAGCAGAACCCGCCGTACTACCAGGAGCTCGCCCAGCGGCACCGCGACGGGGCCAAGGAGGTCTCGTGAGCGTTCGCGTCGAGGTCGACGGCCCGGTCACGACCGTCGTGATCGACCGGCCCGAGGCGCGCAACGCCGTCGACGGGCCGACCGCAGTGGCGCTCGCGGACGCGTTCCGCGCGTTCGACGCGGACCCGGAGCAGCGGGTCGCAGTCCTGTACGGCGACGGCGGCACGTTCTGCGCGGGCGCCGACCTCAAGGCGATCGGGACCGAGCACGGCAACCACGTGACTGAGGGAGGGGACGGCCCGATGGGCCCGACCCGGATGCGGCTGTCCAAGCCGGTGATCGCCGCGATCGAGGGGTACGCCGTGGCCGGCGGCCTCGAGCTCGCGCTGTGGTGCGACCTCCGGGTGGCGGGCGGCGACGCCGTGCTGGGCGTGTTCTGCCGGCGCTGGGGCGTGCCGCTCATCGACGGCGGCACGGTCCGGCTCCCGCGGCTGATCGGCGAGAGCCGGGCGATGGATCTCATCCTCACCGGCCGCCCGCTCGACGCCTGGGAGGCCGAGCGGATGGGGCTGGTCAACCGCGTCGTCCCCGTCGGCACCGCCCGGGCCGAGGCCCTGGTGCTTGCGCACACGCTCGCGGAGCTGCCGCAGGAGTGCCTGCGCCAGGACCGGCTCTCGGTGCTCGAGCAGGCCGGCCTCTCCGAGGACGAGGCGATGGCGAACGAGCTGCGGCACGGGATCGTCTCGCTCGAGGCGGGCGCGATCGAGGGCGCGGCCCGGTTCGCGGGCGGCGCCGGTCGGCACGGGGCCTAGGCCGGCGGCTCGTCCAGGCAGAGCGCGACCAACGTGGTCGCACCGCGCGCGGTGAAGATCCGCCAGCCGGTGTCGAAGTCGACGAAGCGGAGCCTCCCTGCGGGAGAGCGGACCACGGCGGACAGCGGCTGCTGCCCGGGATCGAAGCCGGTCGTCGAGCAGGTGTGCGCGTCGAGCATCCGGTAGGTCCGCGTGGAGCTGTGGTCGACCGAGGGCGGCGCGGGCGACGGCCCGAGCGCGCCGAGTGCCAGGACGGCCCCGGCGACCGCGACCTTGACGCCGGTGGTCGCCAGGCGGGCGGGGCGAGGCAGTCCCTGCGGCATCGGTCCTCCTTGCGGTCTCCGGGCCAACGAGCAGGACCGCCGGGAGGTGACGGGCCGCATTGATCCAGGGATGGGTGAGGATGGGGGCATGCCGCAGCCGAGCCCCTGGTTCTCCTCGCCCACCGACGCCGTCGACCGGCTGGCCACGTCGGGCTACCTCGCCGACCCCGCCACCGCGACCACGGCGTACCTCGCGGGCGCCCTGGAGAAGTCGCTGCTGGTCGAGGGGCCGGCCGGCGTCGGCAAGACCGAGCTGGCCAAGGCCGTCGCGAGGGTGACCGGCGCCGAGCTGGTGCGGCTGCAGTGCTACGAGGGCCTGGACGAGGCGCGCGCGCTGTACGAGTGGAACTACAAGAAGCAGCTGCTGCGCATCCAGTCGTCGCAGGGGGCCGACCAGACCTGGTCAGAGACCCACGACGACATCTTCACCGACGAGTTCCTGCTGACGCGGCCGCTGCTGACCGCGATCCGCCGCGAGCAGCCGACCGTGCTGCTCATCGACGAGGTCGACAAGACCGATGTCGAGGTCGAGGGGCTGCTGCTCGAGGTGCTGTCGGACTTCCAGGTCACGATCCCCGAGCTCGGCACCATCGCCGCCGTACGCCGTCCGTTCGTGGTGCTCACCTCGAACGCGACCCGCGAGCTGTCGGAGGCCGTCAAGCGGCGCTGCCTGTACCTCCACCTCGAGTACCCGGACGCCGAGCGGGAGAAGGAGATCGTCACCTCCCAGGTGCCCGACCTCGAGGACCGCGTCGCCGCCCAGCTGGTCGCTGCGATCGGGCAGCTGCGCGAGCTCGACCTCAAGAAGGCGCCCTCGATCGCCGAGTCGGTCGACTGGGCGCGCACGCTGGTCGCGCTGGAGATCGGTGAGCTGGACGAGAAGGCGATCACCGACACCCTCGGTGTCGTGCTCAAGCACGCGTCCGACCAGGAGCGGGCGATCAAGGAGCTCCGGCTCAGGTGACGTCCGGACTCGTCGACCGCCACATCTCCTTCCTGGAGGCGCTCCGCGCCGCCGGGATGTCGGTGTCGCTCGCCGAGGACCTGGACGCCGTCGCCGCGCTCTCCGCGGTCGGCTGGGACCAGCGCGAGACGGTGCGGACGGCGTACGCCGCCACCCTGCTGAAGAAGCAGTCCCAGCGGCCGACCTTCGACGCGCTCTTCGACCTCTACTTCCCGCGGATGGTCGGGGACGGGGTCGCCCGCGAGCAGGAGGACGACCCCGGCGGGGTCGCCGACAACGCCGAGGCGCTGTCGCAGTTCCGCGACCAGGTCGTCGACGCGCTGGCCGAGGGCGACCGGCAGTCGATGCTGGACGTGGCGGCGGAGATGCTGGCGCGCTTCGGCGCGATGCCCGGCCGCGGGCCGGGTCTGTCGTCGTGGTCGGCGTACACCGCGCTGCAGCGGGTCTCGCCGCAGGAGCTGGTCGACCGGATCGCGCAGGCGCTGCTCGGCGAGGGCCGCCTCGAGGACGCCCGGGTCGAGGCCCGGCGCCGGGTCGGGGAGCTCACCGGGCTGGTCGAGGCCGACGCCCGGCGCCGGATCGCGGAGGAGAAGGGGCCGGAGCACGTCGCGAACGTCGCGATCCGCCCCACCATCGACCGGCTCGACTTCATGGCCGCCCGTCGCACCGACCTCGAGGAGATGCGGCGCGAGATCTACCCGCTCGCGCGCCGGCTGGCGACCCGGCTGACCCAGGAGCACCACGCGCGTCGCCGCGGCCCGCTCGACTTCCGGCGTACCGTCCGCGCCTCGCTCTCGACCGGCGGCGTCCCGCTGGTCACCCACCACAAGCCCAAGCGGCCGCACCGCACCGAGCTCGTGGTGCTCTGCGACGTGAGCGGCTCGGTGGCGAACTTCGCGCAGTTCACGCTGCTGCTCGTCTACGCGCTGCGCGACCAGTTCGAGAAGGTGCGCGCGTTCACGTTCATCGACCACGTGCACGAGGTGACCCACCACTTCCGCCCGGGCGCCGACCCCGTCGACGTGATGGCCGACCTGGCCGCCAGCACCGCGCACGCGGCGCTGTGGGGGCGCACGAACTACGGGCGGGCGCTGACGAAGTTCGAGGAGCAGTACGCCGACGCGCTCGGCCCGAAGTCGTCGCTGCTGATCCTCGGTGACGCCCGGTCCAACTACGCGGACCTGCAGCTCGACGTGCTGAAGCGGCTGGCCGGCTCGGCCCGGCACGCGTGGTGGCTGAACCCCGAGCACCGCCGGCACTGGGACACCGGCGACTCCGCGGCCAGCCGGTACGGCGACGTCGTGCCCATGGTGGAGTGCCGCAACCTCACCCAGCTCGGTGAGTTCGTCCACGACATCCTGTAGCCCCGAGCCTGGTCTCGCTGGCGATTGCTATTCGACCGACGACGACGCGAGGTAGCCGAGCTCCCGGAGCCGCTCCAGCTCGCCGCGCAGCGCCGGATGCGTCGCCGCGTCGGCCGCGCGGGCGCCGGCCACGTAGTCGTCGCCGTCGACCACGACGGCGAGCCGGTTCTCGGTGTCCGCGTTGACGAGCGCGCCGAGCTGCGCCACGGGATCGCGGCGGTCCTCGAGCGACAGCACGTGCACCCCGCTCGGCAGCCGGGGGACCAACGCAGGCGGGGCGCCGACGGTGACCACCTGGTCGACGACGAACGGGTCGTGACCGTCGAGGGCGGCGATGTCGACCGCGGTCACGCCGCCGTGGCCCGCGCCGACCAGCGTCACCCGGGCCGGCTCGGTCCCCGCGCCGACGGCGGCCTCCAGTGCGCGCACGACCAGGTCGGCGTACCCCTGGTGGTCGCCGCTGACCAGCCGCAGCCGAGCGCCGTTGCCCTGGGGGCCGGGCAGGTAGGCGACGTAGCGGTGCGGCGCCACCTCGTGCACCGCGACCGGCTCGGACGTCGCGCCGAGCGTGGCGATCAGGTCCTCGAGCCCGCGCGGGCGCTCGCGGGGGAGGGTCGCCGGGACGGGCACGTCGGACGGCTGCCCCACGACCTCGCCCGCGACGTCGCGCAGCGCGGCGCCGAGGTCGGTCGGGAAGGCCTGCGCGCCGGCGGCCCGTAGGCCGCCGCGGGCGGCGGCCGACCACGACTCGCCGACCGGCACCCCGGCGGTGAGCAGCGAGCGCATCTGGAGCCCGTCGAGGAGCCCACCGCCGCTGGCGACGTGGTCCATCAGCTCGGGGTTGCTCGCCGCGAGCTCGTCGAGGTACGCCGCGACGCCGTCCCGGTCGAGTGCGTCGGTCTCGATCAGACCCGCGGAGACGACCGCGCCGCCGAGCGCGACCTCGGGCGCGAGGTAGCCGATCGCGCGGGCGGCGATCGAGCCGAGCGTGCGGTAGGCGGCTTCCTGCAGCTCGTCGATCCAGAGGTAGGTCTGCACGGTGGCCCGCACGATCAGGGCGTCGGCGGCGAGCTCGACGGAGCGGGTCAGCAGCCCGTGCTGCCCGGTGGTCGCGCCCCGGACCGCGTCGTCGAGCCGGGCGTACGTCGCCGGCGCGAGCTCGGCCGAGTCGGCGACCGCCGGGTCGCCGAGCACCTGCTCGCCGAGGCCGGCGCGGCCGCGCAGGTCGGCGCCGGAGCTGTCGAAGAGCGCGGCCAGCATCATCAGCTGCTCGTAGGGGCGGTCGTCAGTGGCGGTCACGGGGTCACCTCCGCGAGCACCGGCGCCAGCTCGGCCGCGAGGTCGCTCGGGTGCCTGGCGCGCACCTCGACCCGGTCGACGCCGTCGACCCGCCGCGGCCGCAGCGCCCGCCAGCCGTCGGCCAGCAGCACCCACGACACGACGCCGACGACGGTCGTGGCCGAGGTCGACACGTCGGCGACCAGTGCCCGCAGCCGGCCGGTCGGCTCGGTCGCGAGCGCGGTGAGGACCGGCACCAGCTCGAGGTCGTCGGCCACCAGGACCGACAGCAGGTCGGACCGGTGGGACCGGACCGCCTCGACGGCGGCGTCGACCAGCTCGTAGGGCAGGTCCAGCCGGCTCGGCGCGGCCGAGGGGCGGGACGCGTGGTCCTCGGGGAGCACGGCGACCCGCGCGAGCTCGTCGGCCCACTTCTCGGTCGGGAACCACGCGAGCTCGAACACCAGCCCGTCGGTCGTGGCCAGGCTGGCGACCGCGCCCTCGCGCTGCCGGTGCCAGGCGCGCACGCGGGACGTCCCCACGGACACGTCGAGATCGATCGCGACGGTGGGCGTGGCGAGCAGGCCGACCGCGCCGAGCAGGCCCTCGTCCGCCACGGTGTCGACCAGCAGCCCGCGCCTGGCCAGGGACGAGCGTGGCTCGTGGAGCGCCTGGACCGCGGCGGCGTACGCCTCGTCCTCGCTGTCGGCCGGCGTCCGGCCGAGCCGTCCGCCGAGGGTGAGGTCGGGCTCGCCCGTCACGTCGAAGGGCAGCGGCGCGCCGCCGGCGCTCTCGGCGAGCACGCGCAGCTCGGGGAGGGTCAACGAGATCCGTCGCGGCAGCGACGCGAGGAGTCCGAGGGGTGCCGCGGGCGGCGTACCGAGGTCGATGATCGCCATCAGCGGCCCGGGAGGTCGAGGGTCAGCCAGTCCTTGTGCCCGGACGGCGGGACCTCGCGTCCGCCGTCGGCGCGGCGCTCGGCGTCGGCGATGGCCTCCTTGAGCCGGTCGACCTCGACCACGTGCGTATCCATCGACTCGGCGGCGTCGTCGTGGCGCGACGCGACGTCGCGCAGGTGCGTGGCGCGCTCGCGGATCCGCTCGGCCAGCGCGTCGGCGGCGCGTCCGGCCCAGCCGGCGCTCTCCGTCTGGGCGACCAGCCGGTCGGCCAGCGCGCGGAGGTCGACGCCTTGTTCTCGTAGCCGATCAGCGTGTCTGCGCATCACGTCGGTGTCGCCGTACATGACCCACCTTCCCTCCGAGATCGTTCGGGTGGTCCGTCTTCGCATTCCCCGTATCCCCACCACGAAACGCCCGTCACGGTGCGCGCACGACCTGGAAGACCTGGCTCGTGACGGTCGCAGGAGCCCGCCCCGGACCGGCCAGGAACCCGTCCGCGTGCAGGCTCTCGAGCTGCTCGCGCACCGACGGATCGGTCGACGCGTCGGCTGCCGCGGCGCCCTCGACGTACGGCGCGTACGCGTGGCGGTCGACGATGCCGGGGCCGCTCTCGGCCTCGAACCGCACGGTGACCTGCTCGACGGTGTCCGGGTTGGGCGCGCCGTCGGTGAGGGGTACGACGTCGCCCTGGTGCTCCAGCGAGAGGACGTGGCTGCCGTCGGGGAACGACGGCACCTGAGCGGTCGGCGACCCCGCCGTCACGACGTGCGTGACGTCGAACTCGCTGCCCCGACCGAGGATCGCGGCGGCCGCCATGCCGCCCATCGAGTGCCCGACGAGCAGCACCGGCTCGTGTGCGGCGACACCGGCCTGGGCCATCGCGTCCAGGATGCCCTGCTGGTACGGGTCCTCCCGCCCGGCCATCAGCTGGAAGTCGGTCGGCAGGTCGCGGACGTCACCGTCCTGGGTCCACGGCAGCGTGGCCATGTCGTCGGTGCCGGGGAGGTACACGATGTGCCGCGGGCCGTCACCGCCGTCGATGGTCTGGATCTCGATCGTGCCGTTGAGCGGCGAGCCCGCCTCGGGCGACAGCGCGGCCACGCCCTGCAGGTGCGTGACCAGTCCCTCGAGGTCGGCGGGCTGGGCGCTGGGCTGCCGGCCGATCCGGGTGACCGCGGCGGTGCCGGCGCCGCCGTACGCCGCCGCGAGCAGGCCGGCCGTCAGTCCCGGTTGGAGGCCGTTCAGGAGGTTCTCGACGACGACGTCGGGCATGCCGGGGACGACGGCGAGCGCGACCAGCGGCGTGCGGGCGAGGGTCCGGTCGACCTGGTCGAGGTGCGCCTGGGCCGCGGCGTCGGCGACCTCGAGGGCGGTGAGCGCGGCCCGGACGAGCACGGCGTCCGCCTCCCACGCGCAGGACTCGACGAGCAGGCCGTCAGGCCCGGTCGTCGCGGCGAGGACGGTCGCCTCGGCCTCGGCGAACGTCAGCGGTGACAGGGGTGCGGACGCGAGCAGGGCAGGGTCGGCCATGGTGCGGGCTCCGAGGGTGGACCAGCCGCGCAGCGCGCTGCCGGCGTCGTCGAACGTCGCGGCCAGCGCGCGGATCGCGTCGTGCACCGCCTCGATGCCGCCGGCGCCTCCGGTGACGTCCGTGATGTCGGCGGACATCAGCCGAGCCCCACGACGTCGAGCAGTGACGGGACGAGGTCGGCGAGGTCGTCGAGGTGGTCGACCCGGCGGGCGTGCCGGTCGAGCGCCTCGGCGGCGTCGTCGTGGAGCAGGGCGGTACGCCGCAGCGCGGTCGCCCGGTCGCCCACGTGGTGCCGCATCGCGTCCGCGGTCAGGCCCTCCCACGGGACCCGGTCGGCGCTCGCGACGAGCCGGGCGGCGAGGTCCCGGACCTCGTCGGCGCGCTCGCGCAGGTCCTCGGCCAGGGCCCGGATCCGGGTGGTGTCTGCGTACATGGCGTCCCCCTTCGGTGATCGGTCACCGCAGGGTCGCCGGGCTCCGGCTGTGGAGAAACGTCAGCGGTCGAGCGCTGTGGAGAGCCGCTCCAGGGACTCCTCGATCACGCTGCCGGGGCCGGCGAAGCTGAGCCGCACGAACCGGTGGCCGTCGACGGTGTCGAAGTCGACCCCGGGGGCCATCGCCACGCCGGTGCGCTCGAGCAGCTCGTGGCAGAACCGCATGGTGTCGTCGGTCAGGTGCCCGACGTCGGCGTAGACGTAGAACGCCCCGTCGGCGGGCGCGAGCTCGGTGACCCCGATCCGCGGTAGCCCGTCGAGGAGCAGCCGGCGGTTGCCGGCGTACCGCCGCACGTGGCCGTCGAGCTCGTCGTACGACGCGTCGCTGAAGGCCGCGAGGCAGGCGTGCTGCGCGATCACTGGCGGGCAGATCGTGAAGTTGCCGGTGAGGATGTCGACCGCGCGGCGCAGCCGGTCGGGCACGAGCATCCAGCCGATCCGCCAGCCGGTCATGGAGAAGTACTTGGAGAAGCTCGAGAACACGACTGCCTCGCGGCTGGTCTCCCAGGCGCTGCGTGCCAGGTGGGGCTCGGCGTACTCGATGCCGTGGTAGATCTCGTCGCTGATCAGCTGGATCCGCTCGGCCTCGCAGTAGCTCGCGAGGGCCGCGAGCTCGCTCGGGAGCAGCATGGTGCCGGTCGGGTTGGCCGGGCTCGCGACCACGAGGCCCTTGATGTCTCCCCCTGATGACGCGAGCTCCTGGAGCTGGTCCACCGTGGGCTGGAAGCGGGTCTCCGGGCCGGTCGGGATCTCCACGACCTCGCAGCCGAGTGCGGTCAGCACGTTGCGGTAGCAGGGGTAGCCGGGCCGCGCCATCGCAACGCGGTCGCCGACCTCGAACGCCGCGAGGAACGCCAGCAGGAACCCGCCACTGCTGCCGGTCGTCACCACGACCTCGTCGGGGTCGACGTCGATCCCGTGCATCCGCTTGTGATGCCCGGCGATCGCCTCCCTGAGCTCGAGGATGCCCGCGGCCGGCGTGTAGCCGAGCGGGTCGGTCCCGTCCAGCAGCCGCTTCGCCTCCGCGCGCACCGGCGCCGGCGCCCCGGTCATCGGCTGGCCCGCCAGCAGGTTCAGCATGTCCCCGTGCGTCCGCTGCCGCTGGGTGGCCGCCGCGAGCAGGTCCATCACGTGGAACGGCGGCACGTTGGCCCGGCTGGCCACCTGGAAGCGGTCGGTCATGGGGCGAGGCTACGCGGTGTCGGAATCCCCGGTTGACCGGGGAAACTGGCACTTGACGGCCGTTGCAACGGCCGTCAACCGTCGGGATCCCCGGTCGACCGGGGATTCATGCACGGCTTCCCGCAGCGTGCCGCCCAGCCCGCCGCCCGAAGAACGACCCCTCACCCAGCTGGGTGCCGGAGCAGTAGCCCTTGCCGTCCTGGGCGATGTTCGACGCGCACGCGCCGGCGGCGTACAGGCCGGCGATGACGGAGCCGTCCGACCGCAGCGCTTCGCCGTCGACCGAGACGCGGATGCCGCCGAGGGTGAAGCCGGCGTACATCGCCTTGCCGAGCCGCAGGTCGAAGGCCGCCCACGGGCCGGTGTCCTGCGGGGCGAGCCAGTCGGCGGACTTGTGGAAGTCGAGGTCCTCACCGGCGGCGGCCATCTTGTTGTAGCGCTCCAGCGTCGCGGCCACGGAGCCGGCGGGCAGCGAGAGCGCGGACTCGAGCTCGTCGATCGTGTCGTACGCGTCGATCATCGGCACCAGCATCGAGTAGCTCGCGAGCTCGCCGTGCTCGCTGTCGACGATCAAGTACGCCGCCGAGTGCGGCTGCTCCATCACGAACTGCGAGGTCCGCGAGTGGTAGCTGTCCTCCGCCACGAACCGCTCGCCCTGCTCGTTCACGATGAAGCCGGTCATCAGCGTCGACGGCGGGTAGAACGGCGCCGTGATGAACGGCTCCTCCATGTGCTTGAGCTCCGCACCGGCCGAAGCGCCGAGGCGGATGCCGAGGCCGTCGTCGTACGTCGACCCGAGCGTGAACAGCTTCGAGCCGAGCGCCGGGGTGTACTCCGCGACCATCTCGGGGTTCATCACGAAGCCGCCGGCCGCCATCACCACTGCGGAGGCGGCGATCACGCCGGACTGCTCGAACGACCGCCACGCGACGCCGACCACGGACCCGGAGTCCACGACGAGGTTGGTCGCGCCGGTCTCGTAGCGGACCTCGACGCCGGCCTCCT
The DNA here is from genome assembly GCF_022761125.1 of Nocardioides sp. SR21. GTDB lineage: Bacteria > Actinomycetota > Actinomycetes > Propionibacteriales > Nocardioidaceae > Nocardioides. The sequence continues at coordinate 381,634 of NZ_JAKWJR010000005.1, forward strand.
CGAGCCGGTCGCGCAGCAGGTCGAGCACGATCCGGGTGCCCTCGGTGTCGCCGGGGACCGGCACCTTGTGCCCGCGCGGGGCCGGCACCGCCTGCTCCTTGAACGGCCACACCTTCTCGTTGCCGGTGAACATCAGCCCCTCGGTGCCGGGCTGGATCACCGCCTTCCCGGGGAAGAACGACCGCTCGAACTCGAAGCCGAGCGCCTCGAGCCAGTCGAAGTGCTCCACCGAGCCGTCGCAGTAGGCGCGGATCTTGTCGTGCTCGGGCTCCTTGGACACCGAGACGAGGTACTTGTACATCTCGTCGGCGCTGTCCTCCCACCCCGTCGCCTGCTGCACCGCGGTACCGCCGCCGAGGTAGAAGTGCCCGCCCGACATCGAGGACGTCCCGCCGTGCACCGCGGCACGCTCCAGCAGCAGCACCCGCGCGCCCTCGCGGGCCGCCTCGAGCGCGGCGCAGCCGCCGGCGATCCCGAACCCGACGACGACGACGTCGTACGACGGCGCCCCGTCCAGGGCCGAGGCGGGGAGGACGTTGGGAATGGCAGTGTTGCTCATGCTCGTACTCGCTTCGCTCCGTGCGCGCATGAGGCACGCGCCGCACAGTCTCGAATGATTCGCTCGCTGCGCTCGCTCATGCGCTCAATCTAGAACATGTTCCAGTTTCGTGCGATGCTGACCGGCGTGGTGATCCTCATCGACGTCGACGGCCGCGAGCACCAGGTCGAGGTGAAGGACGTCGGCCTCTGCTGGGGTGACGTGTGCATCCCGAAGGCCGGCCTCGAGGACCTCGACGACTGGGCTGCCGGCGCCGGCTACCTGGTCGCGCGCGACACCGACGTGGTCGCGCTCGCGCCCTCCGCCGAGCTGCACCACCGCGAGACCGCCGACGGCCGTGCGCCGGAGCTGACGCTCAACGACGTGGACGGCAACCCGGTCTCCTTCGACGACTTCTCCGGACACAAGCGGGTGCTCGTGACCTGGGCGTCGTGGTGCGGCTGCCGCCACGAGCTCGGCGGCTGGCAGCAGCTGCAGGACGAGCTCGCCGACAGCGGGCTGAAGCTGTTCTCGGTCGCGCTCGACGCCGACCCCGAGGACAGCCGGCCGTGGATCGAGGCCGCGAGCCCGTCGTACCCGGTCGCGGTCGACACCGCCCACGTCACGGCGGAGAAGTACGGCATCACCAACGTCCCCTCGGTCGTCTGGATCGACGAGCAGGACCGGATCGTGAAGCCGCCGACGATCGCGCCGGGCGACGACCAGTTCGTCGACTTCACGAAGATCAGGGCCGACCAGCACCACGACCTGCTGCGCGCGTGGGTGCGCGACGGCGTGCTGCCGGAGAGCGCCGCGGGGACGACGCCGGAGCGCACCGACGAGGAGCAGCTCGCCCTCGCGCACCGGCGGATCGCGGCTCACCTGCAGCGGGCCGGGCGGACCGAGGACGCCAAGCGGCACCTCGCCACCGCCCAGGAGCTCTCCCCCTGGGACTGGACCGTGCGCCGCGGCGGCATCGCGATGACCGGCGGCGACCCGTTCCTCGGCGAGGAGTTCACCTCCTTCTGGGAGGAGTGGGACGCCTCCGGGCGTCCTGGCTACACCCCGACGGTGTGAGGGCCCCTCGCCCCGGCGGGCGGCCTGCTGCGCGCCGCCCAGCACGACGCTGGCTGCGTTGCCGTCGCTCGAAGGACGTCCAGCCTGAATTCGCTCCGGCGCCTTGCCATCGCACGTTCTGGACGACGCCCGCGACGGCTGCACCGGGGCGACGGGCCCTCCGAGCGGCACCGATAGACTGCGTACCCGCCGCCCCGACGCAGCCGAGGTGACTCTTGTCGTTCGACGTCCACGAGCTCGACACGTTCGTGCTCGTGGGGTCTGCCGTGACGCTGCTGGCCATCCTGGCCGTGCGGGTGACCGCGGGTGCCGGCCTCCCCAGTCTGCTGATCTACCTGCTGATGGGCGTCGCGCTCGGCGAGCAGGGTCTCGGCATCGAGTTCGAGAACGCCGAGGTCGCGCACGCGCTCGGCTTCATCGCCCTCGCGGTGATCCTGGCCGAAGGTGGTCTCACCACCTCCTGGCGCGAGATCAAGCCCGTGATGCGGCTCGGGGTCTCGCTGGCGACCATCGGCGTCGCCCTCTCCGTGGCGATCGTGGCTCTCGCGGCGCACTTCCTGCTCGGCCTGTCCTGGCAGGTGTCGATCCTCCTCGGCGCGGTCACCTCGCCCACGGACGCCGCCGCGGTGTTCTCCGTGCTGCGGCACCTGCCACTGCCGCGCCGGCTGACCGGATCGCTCGAGGCGGAGTCCGGGCTCAACGACGCGCCCACGGTCGTGCTCGTGACCCTCGTGTCGACCGGCGCGGTCTACGACCACGGTGTCCTCGCGGTCGGCGGCATCATCCTCTACGAGCTCGTCATCGGCACCGCGATCGGCCTCGCCGCCGGCTTCGGCGGCGCCTGGATCATGCGCCGGGCCGCGCTGCCGTCGTCCGGCCTCTACCCGCTCGCGGTCATGACCCTCGCGTTCCTGGCGTACGGCGGCGCCGCTGCGGTGCACGGGTCCGGCTTCGCGGCCGTGTACGTCGCCGCGCTGGTGCTCGGGAACGCCGACCTGCCGCACCGGGTGGCCACCCGCTCGTTCGCCGAGGGTGTCGCGTGGCTGGCCCAGATCGGGCTGTTCGTGATGCTCGGGCTGCTGCTGTCGCCGGGACGGATCACCCTGCACACCGTCGGCCTCGCGATCGCCGCCGGCCTGGTCCTCACGCTGGTGGCCAGACCGATCTCGGTGCTGGTCAGCGCGGTCGTCCAGCCGATGGCGAAGCGCGAGCTCGCCTTCCTGTCGTGGGCCGGCCTGCGCGGCGCGGTCCCGATCGTGCTCACCACGATCCCGCTCGCCGAGGGCGTGGAGGGGTCGACCGAGCTGTTCGACCTGGTGTTCGTGATGGTGATCATCTACACGCTGCTCACCGGGCCGACGCTGCCGTGGGTGGCGCGGGTCCTCAAGGTCGCCCGCCGCTCCGAGCCCCGCGGGCTCGAGATGGAGGCGGCACCGCTGGAGAAGGTCGCCGCCGACCTGCTGCAGGTGACGATCAGCCCGGTGTCGCAGATGCACGGCGTCGAGGTCGGCGAGCTCCGGCTGCCGCGCGGCGCCTCGGTGTCGATGGTCGTCCGCGACGGCGAGACGATGGTGCCCGAGCGGCGTACCGTCCTGCGCCACGGCGACGACCTCATCGTGGTCACGCCGCGCCGGCTACGCGAGAAGACCGAGGAACGGCTGCGCCAGGTCAGCGAGCACGGTCGCCTCGCCCAGTGGCTGGGCTGACGCCCCAGCTACAGCTAGGCGATCGGCGGGCTGCAGATCTCGGCGTCGGACTCGACGACGACCGCCTTCTTGCCCTTGACCAGCTTCTCGAAGTCGTCGCCCACCACGACCGCGACGCCGTCGCCGGGCGGCTGGCGGCGCTGGACCTCGACGTCGTCGCCCAGGTGGCTGGCCACCAGGGCGACCGCGGGGCTCTCGGGGTCGAGCGTCCAGATCTGGACGACGCCGACCTGTCCGGGCACGTTGCCGCTGCTGCCCTCGGCGAAGCCCACGTCGGTCAGCAGCTGCATGGTCCGTCCGGCCAGGCCGTCGCGGTCACTGGCGTTGTAGACGCTGATCGTGACGTCCTGCGGGAACACCTTCTCGCCGGCGTCGATGGTCTTGTCCACGCAGATCGGTGTGTCGACCTTCGCGGGCAGCGGTTTCATCGCGGCCGTCCAGCCCCACAGGCCCGCGATCGCCAGCACCACGCAGAGCACGGAGAGGGTGATCGCCGTCCGCGCTCCCCTCGACATCAGAGGCACGCTCTACGCCCCCATCGAGTGGACGCGCGCGTGCAGCACGTTGCGCTGCTGCAGGGCGGCGCGCAGGGCCCGGTGCAGTCCGTCCTCGAGGTAGTACTCGCCCTCCCACTCGACCACGTGGGCGAACAGGTCGCCGTAGAACGTGGAGTCCTCGTCGAGCAGCGCGGCGAGCTGCAGCGTGTCCTTGGTCGTGACCAGCTGGTCGAGGCGCACCTGGCGCGGCGGCACCGCCGCCCACGCCCGCGAGGACAGCCCGTGGTCGGGGTACGGCCTCCCGTCACCGACGCGCTTGAAGATCACGCGGCGACTATAACGACGGCCCCCGCACGCGGGATCACCCGCAAAGGGCGGCTAGCGGACCCGGTCGACGGTCTCGCACGCGTGCGCGACCTCGCTGGTCCGGGCCCGCTAGGCCGACCAGCGCACCGCTTCGTCGAAGTAGTCCGCGAGGGCGTGCACGCCGCGCAGGTCGGTGCGCTCCTCCATCAGGCTGGTGATCGCCTGGGCGTGCCGCAACCGGAGGTTGGTACGCCGCTCGCGGAGCTGGTCGGTCGTCTTCTCGTCCATGTCGGCCTCCTTGACTGGGCTTCTGCACTGATCGTGCCGAAGTCAGGTCGCCGGGACGTTGACGCGACGTTACGAGGAGGTCAACGAACTTCGTGACGTCGCGGCAAAACTAGAATACGTTCTAGTTTTGTGGACGACGTGACCCAGATCAGCCAGCTGAAGTACCGCTACCTGCGGACCCTGGACACCAAGAAGTGGGACGAGTTCGAGGCGTGCTTCCTCCCGGACGCGACCGGCGACTACAACGGCCTGCTCTTCGACGACCGCACCGCGCTGGTGGCCTACATGAAGGAGAACCTCCCCGAGGGCTTCCTGACCATGCACCAGGTCCACCACCCCGAGATCGAGGTGGACGGCGACACCGCGACCGGCCGCTGGTACCTCCAGGACAAGGTCATCGTCCCGGCCTTCCAGTTCATGCTCGAGGGCGCGGCGTTCTACGAGGACCGCTACGCGCGCACGCCGGAGGGCTGGCGGGTCGCGCACACCGGCTACCGGCGCACGTTCGAGGTGACGTACGACCTCAAGGACCTGCCCGGCACCAAGGTCAACGGCCCCGGCGAGCACACGCACAAGTAGCGAGGACGCGTCAGCGGACTCGCCGATGGTGGTCGAGCGTGTCGAGACCCCGTCAGCGCAGAGGCGACATCACACCGACGGCTCGCGCCAGGCCATCTGCACGACCTCGACCCCGCGGTCGCGGGTGACCAGGCGACCACGTCCCGGCGCGGCCGGCTGCGGCTTCACGTTGCCGAGCAGCGGGCCCTCGTCCGGGCTGCCGGAGAGCAGCAGGCCGGGCATCGCGAGGTCGCGCAGCGACTGGATGATCGGCTCGTAGAGCGCCCGTGACGCGCCGCCCGAGCGGCGCGCGACCACCAGGTGCAGGCCGACGTCGCGGGCCTGGGCGAGCAGCGGCTGCAGCGCCTGCAGCGGCGAGCTCTGCTGGGTCGCGACCAGGTCGTAGTCGTCGACGAGGACGAACACCTCGGCGCCGCTCCACCACGACCGGTTGCGCAGCTGCTCGGGCGTGACGTCGGGGCCGGGGATCCGGGACTCGAGGTACGACGCGAGGTCGCGGATCGCCGCCTGTGCCTGCGGGGCCGACGTCAGGTAGTGCAGGAGGTAGTCCTCCGGCACCTCGCCGAGCAGCGAGCGCCGGTAGTCGACGACGACGAGCTGCGCCTGGTCGGGCGTGCGGGTCCGCATCATCTCGTCGGCGTACGCCCGCAGCACGCTGCTCTTCCCGGACTGGCCGTCGCCGAGCACCAGCAGGTGCGGCTCCGCGTCGGCGTCGATGCCGACCGGGCCGAGGTCGCGCTCGCGGATGCCGAGCAGCAGCCGCCGGTCGTCGGGAGCCAGGTCGCGGACGTCGGCCAGGTCGATCCGCTCGGGCAGCAGCCGGAGCTTCGGGCCGCTCGGGCCGGTCCAGGCGGCGGCGACCCGCTTGACCAGGTCGTCGACGCCCTCGCCCAGGCTCTCGACGTCGGCGGACGAGTCGATGCGCGGCAGCGCGGCGAGGAAGTGCAGCTTGCTCTGCACGAGACCCCGGCCGGGGCGGCCGGTGGGGACCAGCGCGGCGACCTTGCGGTCGATCTCGGAGTCCATCGGGTCGCCGAGCCGCAGCTCGAGCCGGGTGCCGAACTGGTCGCGCATCGCGGCGCGGAAGTCCGCCCACCGGGCCGCCCCCGCCACGATGTGCAGGCCGAAGGTGAGGCCCCGGGTCGCGAGCTGCTGGATCTCCAGCTCGAGGTCGTCGAAGTCGGCGCGCAGCGTGCTCCAGCCGTCGATGACCAGGAACACGTCACCGTACCCGTCGTCGACGCGGCCCGCCGCCCGGCGCGATCGGTAGGTCTCGATGGAGTCGATGCCGTTGGCGCGGAAGTACTCCTCGCGGCCGTCGACGACCCCGCGCACCTCGGCGACGATCCGGCGGACGACGTCGGGCTCGCTGCGGGTGCCGACGCCGGCGACGTGCGGCAGGTCGACGTACGGCGAGAACGTGCCGCCGCCGAAGTCGAGCACGAAGAACTGCGACTCCAGCGGCGTCGTGGTCAGCGACAGGCTCGCGACGACCGTGCGCAGCAGCGTGCTCTTGCCGCTGCGAGGTCCGCCGACGACCGCGGCGTGGCCGCCGGAGCCGCCGAGGTCGACGGTGAGGGTGTCGCGGCACTGCTCGCGCGGGCGGTCGACGGTGCCGAGGGGCACGACGAGGCCGCCGAGTGCGCGCCACTGCGGGGAGACGAGGCCGAGCCGGGGGTCCTCCACGAGGTCGGCCAGCAGCGCGTCGAGCGAGTCGGGCAGCTCGAGCGGCGGGAGCCAGACCTGGTGGGCGGCCGGGCCCTGCCCGGTCATGTGGCGGACGGCGATGCCGAGCAGCGACTCCTGGTCGCCGGGCTGCTCGACGACGACCGGCTCGGGATCCGGCTCCGGCTCGGGGACGTCGAGCGCGAGGACCTCCGAGATCGTGAACGGCAGGATGCCCTGGATGTGGCCGCCCTCGTCGCGGCGTACCCGCACCCGGCCGGACGGCGGACCCGAGACGTACGCCGCCTTGAAGCGCAGCATCGTCGACGGGTCGGGCTTGAGGTAGCCGAGCCCGGGGTCGGCCGGCAGCTCGTAGGCGTCCGGAACGCCGAGGACCGAGCGCGACTCCGCGGCGCTGAACGTGCGCAGCCCGACCCGGTAGGAGAGGTGCGACTCCAGTCCGCGCAACCGGCCCTCCTCCAGGCGCTGCGAGGCGAGCAGCAGGTGCAGGCCGAGCGAGCGGCCGAGCCGGCCGATCGCGACGAAGAGGTCGATGAACTCCGGCTTCGCCGACAGCATCTCGGAGAACTCGTCGACCACGATGAACAGCGACGGCATCGGGGCGAGGTCCTCGCCGGCCAGCCGGGCCTTCTCGTAGTCGCGGATCGAGGCGAAGTTGCCGGCCTCGCGCAGCAGCTCCTGGCGGCGCACCATCTCGCCGGACAGCGCGTCCTGCATGCGGTCGACGAGCGTGAGCTCCTGGGCGAGGTTGGTGATCACCGCGGAGACGTGGGGGAGCTCGGACATGCCGGCGAACGTCGCGCCGCCCTTGAAGTCGACGAGCACCATGTTCAGCTGCTCGGGGGAGTGCGTGAGCGCCAGCCCCAGCACCAGCGTGCGCAGGAACTCCGACTTGCCGGAGCCGGTCGCACCGATCACCAGGCCGTGCGGGCCCATGCCCTGCTGGGCGGACTCCTTGATGTCGAGGTGGACGACGGTGCCGCCGTCACCGACGCCGATCGGGACCCGCAGCCGGTCGCGTGCGGGCCGGGGACGCCAGGCCGCGCCGGGGTCGAACGTGCGTACGTCGCCGAGCGCGAGCAGCTCCATGAAGTCGGCCGGCCCGGTCAGCTCGCCGCTGCTCGACTCGACGGTGCCGGTGGCGACCGCGTGCAGCGGCGTCAGCCGGCGGGCGAACGCCTCCGCGGTCGCGGTGCTGCACTGGTCGGCGCGGGCCTTGATCGGCTCCTCGCGCAGCCGCAGCGCGTGGACGGGGTAGCGCCCGTCGGCGGCCGGCTCGCCCGCGAACTGGATGCGCAGCCGCGTGGAGTCCTCGAGCTCGTCCCACCGCGCGGGCAGGTCGAGCAGCGTGACGCCGTGCACGCCGTCCGGCGGCACGACGTGGTTGCCCGGCGGCAGCTCGCCGCCGTCGATCACCAGCAGCAGGTGCGGGGTGGCGGGCCGCTCGTCCGCGCCGAACCGGGGGCGCTCGCTGAGGTCGGGTGGCAGCAGCGGGGCCAGGTCGGCCAGCGACGTGGCCACCATCCGCATCGGCCCGACCGCGTCGGACTGCTGCGCGCTCTGGCTGTGCGGCAGCCACTTCACCCAGTCCCAGTGCGCGAGGTGCTGCTCGGAGGTCAGCACCGCGACCACCAGCTGCTCGGGGGAGTGGAACGCCGTGGCCGCGCAGATCAGCGAGCGCGCCAGGGACCGGGCGGGCTCCTCCGGCCCGCACACCTCGACCCGGTCGAAGGCGCGCAGGTCGATCGACGCCGGCAGGTCCGGCTGGAGCCGGTGGACGACGAGCAGCCGGTGCAGCGCCGAGGCCGCGGCCGGGTCGACCTGGTCGATCGGCGTGCTCTCGGGGGGCACCAGCTCGAGGGCGAGCGGCTGCGCGCACACGCCGTACCGCACGTGGAGGAAGCCGGGGTCGGACGAGCTGCGCTCCCACACGCGGGACCGCTCGTCGGCCAGCGGCGGCAGCGCGGCCGGCTCCGGGTGCTGCCAGGTGAGGGCGCGGCGCTGCTGGTCGGCGGCGTCGCGGGCGACCTTGCGGACGGTGGCGAGGTAGCGGAGGTACTCGGTGCGCGAGCCGGTCACCTGCTGCGCGCGCTGCTTGCGCTGCCGGTCGATCTGCACGATCACGAAGCCGAGCGTCGCGAACAGGAACATGCCCGCGGCGATGAAGCCGCGGCCGCCGGTCGAGCGGCCCATCGTCGCCACCAGCACGATCGAGCCGAGGCTGCCCAGCATCGGGATCGCGTTCATGAGCACGCCGCTCGCACCCTCGTTGGGCTCGATCTGGGGCGGCGGCTGGAGGTCGATCCGCCCGGTCGGCATCTCCGGCGCGTCGAGCCGGGTGCCGCGCAGCGTCGTAGTCACGGGCCTTGCATACCCCCGCGGAGCGGGGTTGACGCCTGGGAAATCCGGGGAAGGTGCGCCCGTGGACATCCTCGCTCTCTCGGTGCACGGCCCCGCGGGCGTCCTCGACCTGGCCGTACCGGCCAGCGCCGACGCGGCGGACGTCGCCGAGGAGTACGCGCGCCGCTCCGGCCTGGCCTCGGTGCCCGAGCTGCACACCCGCACCGGCGCCCCGATCCCGAGCGGCACCGAGCTGACCCGGGCGGGGATCGGCGCCGGCGACCTGCTGGTCGCGACCACCGGGATCACGCCCGCCGTGACCTCGCGGGGGGTCTCGCACCAGGAGGTACGCCGGGAGCCGGGCGGGCTGTCCACCCTGTGGTTCTGCGTGGCTGCTGCGGCCGCCGCGCTCGCGGGCTGGTGCGCGCGCACCGAGCCGGAGCCGACGGTCTGGGTGCTCCTCGCCGCGGCCGCGATCGGCGTCGTGCCCACCGGTCGGTTCGCGGCGCACCGGGTGGTCGCGGCGCCGGCGTTCGCGGCGGCCGCGGCGTTCGCCGCCGCGTGGGACCCGCACCCGGTCCGGCTGCCCATGGTCCTCGGTGTCACCGGCCTCGCGGCCGCGCTCGCCGCCGCGGTCGGTCGGGCGCTGGCGCCGCGCGCGGAGGAGGCGCTGCGGATCTGGATCATCGTGGGCGCCGGCGTCTTCGTGCTCACGGGTCTCTGCGCCCTGGCGGGGGCGCCACCGCGGATGGCGTGGGCGCTGCTGCTGATGGGCGCGCTGCTGGCCGCGCGCTTCGTGCCCGGCCTCGCGATCGACGTGCCCGACCAGTACCTCATCGACCTCGAGCGGCTGGCGGTCACCGCGTGGTCCGCGCGCGAGCAGCCGAGCGGGAAGCGCGGCCGCTCGGTCGTGCCGGTCGACGCGGTCGGCGTGGTCGCGGCCCGTGGGACCCGGCTGGTCACCGCGGCCTGCGCCGCGATCCTCGTCGTCGCGGTGGTCAGCTCACCGCTGCTGCTGGCCACCGCCACCCTGCCGATCGACCGCGTCGGCGCCCGGTGCCTGGTCGGCTTCGCCGGCGCCGGGCTGCTGCTCGCGGCCCGCAGCTACCGGCACGCCGCCGCCCGGGCCCTGCTGCGTACGGCGGGCCTGGGCTGCTGGGTCGCGCTGCTGGCCGTCCTGCTCGGCGACCTGCCGGACGGCACCGCCCGCTGGTTCGTCGTCGGCGCGGTCGCGCTTGCCGTCGTCCTCGTCGTGGTGGCGGTCGCGGTCGGCCGCGGCTGGCGCTCGGCGTGGTGGTCGCGCCGGGCCGAGGTGGCCGAGAGCCTCAGTGTCGCCTTCGCCCTGGCGTCGGTCGTGGTGGCCGTCGGGTGGTTCCGCCAGCTGTGGGAGCTGGCGAGCCTGTGGGAAATGAGTTCTTGAGGTTTACCTCAGGGGGGCCCGGGTAATCGACCGTCTGTCCGGCTCGGGCCGACACCGAACCGGTATCGCCATACATACATCGAGAGTCTCGAAGCGGTGGGAAGCCGCCACGGGGGAAGGGTTGGCGACATGTCGCAGGGCGCACCGGAGATGGGACAGGGTGAGGGCACACTCACCCGAGCGGCAGGCTTGGTGGCCGATGCCAAGGCAGACTTCGACAGCTTGAGCAACGCGCTCTCGGGCCAGATCCAGGGGCTCCAGGGCCGCTGGGCCGGCGCCGGTGGGTCGGCGTTCTTCTCGCTGCACACGGCGTGGACCGAGAAGCAGATGGTCATCACCAACGCCCTCAACGAGTTCGAGGCTTCGCTGACGTCGACCGAGCGCGACAACGTCAGCACGGACCAGAGCCAGTCCTCGAACTTCAACAACTACGCATCCCGCCTGGGCTGAGGAAGGTGACTGAGATGTCTCTCGACGGACTCCGCGTCAACCACGCAGGTCTCGACACCGCGGCCGACGACCTGGCCCGTGCGGTCAAGCAGATCGACGACCGCCTGAACCGCCTCGAGTCGGAGCTCGCGCCGCTGCGCAGCGACTGGACCGGTAACGCCCAGCAGGCCTACGTGGTCGCCAAGACCAAGTGGGACACGGCGATGCAGGAGATGAAGACGCTCCTCGCCGACACGAGCGCTGCTGTCGTGAACTCCAACGCCGAGTACCGCGCCGCCGACGCGCGCGGTGCTGCGTCGTTCGAGATCTGACGACGACACCAGACACGAGGGGGCTGGCGCACCGGGCGCCGGCCCCTTCGCGACGACAGATGGTCTGAGGGAGGGGACGATGAGTCAGGCGACCGTGAGCACGTCCGGGATGGTGCGGGTGACCGTCGCCTCCGGCACTCGCCGCGTGGACCTCGTCCTCCCCGGCGCCGTCCCGGTCGCCGAGCTCGTGCCCGAGCTGGCGCGCAGCGTCGGCCTGCTCGACCCGGCGACCGTGTACGGCGGCTACCGGCTGGTGACCGCCGACGGGCGTCGCCTCGAGCCGGACGCCGGCCTGATCCTCCAGGGCATCGAGGACGGCGGCGTCATCACCGTCGCCGCCGGCGTCGACGACGAGCCGCCACGTGTCTACGACGACGTGGTCGAGGCGATGACCGACGTCGTCGAGCACGACCTCAAGCCCTGGGACCCGACGTCCGGGCGGGCGACCGCCCTCGCCGCCGCCGGGATGCTGATGGCGCTCGGCGCGATCGCGCTGCTGATCCAGCGCGGCTCGGTGCTCGCCGGCGTCGCCGCGGTCGTGGTCAGCGTCGCGCTGGTCACCGGTGCGATCGTGCTCTCCCGCGCCCAACGCGAGCCGCAGGCCGCCGTGGCGGTCGCCTGGACCGGCTCGCTGTACGCCGCGGTCTCCGGGCTGATGCTCGTCACCGACGACCCGTTCTTCGGGATGCCGGTCGCGGCGGCCGGGGCCGGCGCGATGGCAGCCGGCCTGGTCTGCCTGCTCGGCCTCGGCGAGGGCCGGGCGCTGGTGATCCCGCCGGTCGTCGTCGGCGCGATCTTCCTCGCCACCGGCCTGGTCATGCAGGCCGCCGAGTTCGACCCCGCGATCGTGCTCACCGTCGTGCTCGTGCTCGTCGTGATGGCGGGCAGCGTGTTCCCCTGGCTGGCGCTCGGTGTCACCGGCACCGCCGTCGACCAGCTCTACACGACCGCGGACATCACCGCGGAGCCGCGCGAGATCGACCCGGCCCGCGTCGGCACCGACGCCCGGGTCGCCCACGAGATCCTGGTCGCGGTCACCGCGACCGTCGGCCTGCTGCTGGTGCTGCTCGCGCCGCTCGCGGTCTCGCTCGGCGTCTCCGGAGCGATCCTCGCGGTGCTCTGCTGCGTGGTGGTCATGCTGCGCACCCGGCAGTACCGCACCGGCACCGAGGTGCTGGTCGGTCTCGTCTCCGGCATCCTCGGGCTCGCCTCGATCGCGGTCTCGACGCTGGTGCTCCACCCGGACTGGCGGCCCACGGTCGCGGTCGTGCTCGCCGGCAGCGGTGCCGCCCTGCTCGCGCTGACCCTGCTGCCCGCGACCCCGTCGGTACGTCGCGGCCGTCTCGGCGACGTCGCCGAGAGCGTCGCGCTGCTCGCGCTGCTGCCGCTGCTCGTCGTCGCGGTCGGCCTGTTCTCCGCGATCCGCAGCTGACCCATGGCCACCAAGAAGGACCTCGTCGAGGCGTACTCGTTCAGTCGACGCCGGCTGGTCACCGCATTCGTGTCCGGAGCACCCGGCGGCCGCGAGGTCGAGCCGGCCAGGCCCGGCCGCACCATCGTCGGCGGGCTCGCGCTCGCCGTACTCCTCGTCGCCGGAGCCGCGATCGCGGGCGTCTTCGCGCCGCGCACGCCCGACGACTGGACCGAGCACGGGCTGATCGTCTCCAAGGACACCGGCCAGGCGTACGTCATCGTGCCCGACTCCGAGTCGAGCGAGATCGAGCTGCGTCCGGTCATCAACATCACGTCGGCGGCGCTGATCCTCGGGCCGGACGTCGAGCCGATGCTGATCTCGCAGGACACCATCGACGACCAGCAGATCGGTGAGGACATCGGGATCCTCGGGGCGCCGGCCAGCGTCCCCGACGCAGGCCTCCTCGTCGACGACGGGTGGACGGCGTGCACGGCCGCGGGCAGCGGCATCCGCACCCGCGTCGCGGTCGAGCCCTCGGTGTTGCCGGCGTCCGGGCAGCAGGTGCTGGTCGAGAGCGACGGTGAGTACTGGCTGATCGCGCAGCCGGCGGAGACCTCCACCGGCCGCAGTGGCGCCTACGCCTACCAGGTGGTGCGCCAGGAGGGCGACCGCGACGAGACCGACCCGATGCTGCTCGACCTCGGCGCCGGCACGCTCGGCACGGCGGTGCCGGTGCCGCGGGAGTGGCTGGACCTGTTCCCGCGCGGCGCCGACCTCGACTACTCCAGCGTGGAGGTCGAGGGGCTCGGCGACCCGCTCGGCTACAGCGACGACGCCATCCCGGCGGGCGCGCGGGTGGGCGACCTGCTGACCGCCGACGGCCGCACCGTGCTGCTGCTCGAGGACGGGCCGGCGCTGCTGGACCCGTTCGCCGCCACCGTCTACGAGCACCTGGCCACCCCGGCCGGCTTCCACGAGCCGCTGCCCGCGTCGAGCTTCCCGGGCCTCGACTTCGAGGACCCGCCGCTCGCGGACTCGCAGTGGCCCACCGAGCTCCTCACCTCCCTCGACGGCCCCGCCGAGCCGTGCGCCCAGCTGTTGGCCGAGCCCGGCGCCGCGCCCCTCGCCCAACTCGCGCAGGCGCCCGGCGACGACGCCAGCGCCGCCGGCCTCGGGCCGGAGACCAAGGCCGCGACCGTCGACCCGGGCCGAGGGGCGTACGTGCTCTCCGGCGGATGGACCGACAGCGACGCAGGAGCGCCGTACGTCATCGACGGGAAGGGCCGGGCCAACCCGCTCGGCGGCACCGGCGCGGCCGAGCAGCTCGGGTACGCCGGCCACCCCGTCGTCGTGGTGCCGGACAGCTGGATCGGGCTCTTCGAGGACGGCGTCGAGCTCTCCGAGGACGCGGCGCTCTGCCCGCCCGGGAGCACCTCGTGCGAGTGATGCTCGCGGGCGCGCTGCTCCCGCTCGCCCTGGTGTCACCCGCGTCCGCCGAGACCACCGGGTCACCGTGCACGGGCGTGAGCCCGGGGCAGACCGTGGTGCCGGTCGACGGACCCAGCGAGCCGCTGGTCACCCTCGGGATCGCCGACCTCCAGGACCGCGTGCCGGCCCTCGGCGCCGGTCGGAACGTCGCGGTCGTCGACTCCGGCGTGTACGACGGCGCCCGGCTCGACGTGCTGGCGAGCGAGTCGTTCACGGGGAGCCGCGAGCTGCTGGACGGTCACGGCACCGCCGTCGCCGGCGTGATCGCGGGGCAGCCGCGCGAGGAGGGGCAGGCCGTCGGCATCGCGCCGCGCGCGAGGATCATCGACGTCCGGGTGTACGACGAGGCCGGCGACGGCCTCGACCCGGACCGCGTCGCGGCCGGGCTGAACTGGGTCGCCGACAACGCGAAGCGCTACGACATCGCCGTCGCCAACGTCTCGCTCGCGTTCGACCGCGACGTCCCGGCGATCGAGCGCGCGGTGCGGCGGCTGTGGAACCGCGACGTCGTCGTGGTGGCGTCGTCCGGCAACCGGCCCACCGAGGAGGGGGAGCCCGGCCTCCCCGAGCTCGCGGCGCCGATGAAGCCGGGGGAGGACGCCGAGGGGCTGTTCCGCCCCGCGGCGTACCCGCACGTCCTCGCGGTCAACGCGAGCGGCCGCCCGGGCGAGGACGTCACGCAGTTCGTCGTCCAGAACTCCGACACCGACCTGGCCGCGCCCACGTTCGGGCTGGTGTCGCTCGCGGTGACCGGTGACTACTGCGTGATCGACGAGATCGCGACCTCGTGGTCGGCGGCCGTCGTCAGCGGCGTGGTCTCGCTGTTGCGCTCGGCGTACCCGAAGGACACCGCCGCCCAGACCGTCGCCCGGCTGCTCGAGACCGCCAACGGCACCGCCGGCACCCGCACCCGGCTGACCGGGCACGGCGTCATCCAGCCGCTCGAGGCCCTCACCCGCCCGCTCGCCCCCGCGTCCGACGGCACGCTCGCGTACGCCGCCGCCGACACCGACCAGCCGCGCGCCACCGCCCCCGAGCCCGCGGACGACCTGCTCGCCAGCACCCGCGACGACGCGGTGTGGTGGGGGCTGATCGGCGGCGGCGTGCTCGTGGTGGCGCTGCTGCTGCGGCCGGTCCTGTCGCGGCGCCGCTGAGCGGATCTCGAAATGCACGAACGGCGCCGCACCTGCGTGCGACGCCGTTCCGTGTGGCGGAGGTAGGGGGATTCGAACCCTTCCCGAGATCGGGGGAGCGCTCTTGACCCAACCCGCGAACCACGAACGGCGCCGCACCTGCGTGCGACGCCGTTCCGTGTGGCGGAGGTAGGGGGATTCGAACCCTTCCCGAGATCGGGGGAGCGCTCTTGACCCAACCCGCGAACCACGAACGGCGCCGCACCTGCGTGCGACGCCGTTCCGTGTGGCGGAGGTAGGGGGATTCGAACCCCCGAGGGCTATTAACCCAACCCGCTTTCCAAGCGAGCGCCATAGGCCACTAGGCGATACCTCCGCGGAGGAGGTTACCGGTCGGCGTACGGCGCCGTGAAATCGGCCGGGTGGGCGACCGAGGGGCCCGTCTTGGTCTGCTCCCGGCCCTC
This sequence comes from Nocardioides sp. SR21, assembly GCF_022761125.1. GTDB lineage: Bacteria > Actinomycetota > Actinomycetes > Propionibacteriales > Nocardioidaceae > Nocardioides. Next base: position 397,331 of record NZ_JAKWJR010000005.1, read on the forward strand.
ACCTAGACTTCGGGCCAACCCCCCGTGTGGCGGCACCTCGCCCAACTCCCCCAGGGCCGGAAGGCAGCAAGGGCAAGCGAGCTCTGTCGGGTGCGCGGGGGGCCTTTGCATGTCCGGGTCCGGACAGCTGAAACCCGGGGTTACGGGACTACCCACCCCGTTCCGGCAGGGTGAGTAGTCCCCGAAACCCCGCGTTGCACGTGGTGCCGGCCGCCCCGCTACCGACTGTCGGGGGCTGTGGTTAGGGTTCATGCGTGGAGTCACCCCTCGCGCTGTACCGCCGCTACCGGCCCGAGACGTTCGCCGAGGTGATCGGTCAGGACCACGTCACGGAGCCGCTGCGGTCGGCGCTGGCCAACAACCGGGTGAACCACGCCTACCTCTTCTCCGGCCCGCGCGGCTGCGGCAAGACCACGAGCGCGCGGATCCTGGCGCGGGCGCTCAACTGCGAGCGGGCGCCGATCGCCGACCCGTGCGGCGAGTGCGAGAGCTGCCGCGACCTGGCGCGCGGCGGTCCGGGGTCCATCGACGTGATCGAGATCGACGCCGCGTCGCACGGTGGTGTCGACGACGCGCGCGACCTGCGCGAGAAGGCGTTCTTCGCCCCGGTGAAGAGCAAGTACAAGGTCTACATCATCGACGAGGCGCACATGGTGAGCCCGCAGGGCTTCAACGCGCTGCTCAAGCTCGTCGAGGAGCCGCCGCCGCACCTGCGCTTCATCTTCGCGACCACCGAGCCGGACAAGGTGATCCCGACCATCCGGTCGCGCACGCACCACTACCCGTTCCGGCTGATCCCGCCGCGGCTGCTCTCGTCCTACCTCTCCGACCTCTGCGAGCGCGAGGGCGTCTCGATCGACCAGGCGGCGCTCCCGCTGGTGGTCCGCGCCGGCGCGGGCTCGGCCCGCGACACCCTGTCGGTGCTCGACCAGCTCCTCGGCGGCGCCGGCCCGGCCGGGGTCACCCACGAGCTCGCGACCGGACTGCTCGGCTACACGCCCGACACCCTGCTCGACGAGGTCGTCGACGCGTTCGCGGCCGGCGACGGCGCGGCGGTGTTCGGGGTCGTCGACAAGGTCGTCGAGACCGGCCAGGACCCGCGCCGCTTCACCGAGGACCTGCTCCGCCGCCTGCGCGACCTGGTGATCGTCGCCGCGGTGCCCGACGCCCCCGCGACCGGCCTGATCGACGTCTCGGAGGACCAGGGCGAGCGGCTGGTCGCCCAGGCCGCCCGCTTCGGCGCCGCCGAGCTGAGCCGCGCCGCCGACATCGCCGCGACCGGCCTGACCGAGATGCGTGGCGCGACCGCGCCCCGGCTGCTCCTCGAGCTGCTCTGCGCGCGGATCCTGCTGCCCGGCGCCGACCACGCCACCGACGGCGTGCTGGCCCGCCTCGACCGCCTCGAGAAGCGGCTCACGATCACGGGTACGCCGACGCCGACCGTCGCGGCCCCGCAGCCGCCCGCCCAGGACCGTCCGGCCCCACCGTCGTCGCGCCCGGCCGCCCCCGACCCGGCCGCCGAGCGGCCCGAGCGGCCCGAGCCGGCCGCCCCGCCCCC
>NZ_JAKWJR010000006.1 GCF_022761125.1 Nocardioides sp. SR21
CCGCCTTCACGGGCGCCACGGGCGCCACCGGCGCCCCCGGCGCCACGGGTGCGGCCGGCGCCGCCGGACCCGCCGGGCCGCAGGGCCCCGCCGGCGGCATCGGACCGATCGGGCCCCAAGGCCCCGCCGGACCGACCGGACCCACCGGCCCGACCGGCGCCGCGGGCTCGCCGGGTGCGACCGGACCTGCAGGCGCGACGGGTTCCGCAGGCGCAGCCGGAAGCGCCGGTGCGACGGGCGCCGACGGCACTCCTGGCGCGACGGGTTCCGCGGGCGCCGACGGTGCCGACGGCGCCACTGGACCCGCTGGCGCGACGGGCGACGCCGGACCGACCGGGCCCACCGGGCCGGGCTCCACCCCGCTCTTCTCGGCCGTCACCAACGTGGTGACCTCCGCGAGCACTGCGATCGCCGGCTGGTCCACCTCCTCGCCGTCGTTCGGGGGCATGAGCTTCGACAACATCCCCGGCGACTTCACCGTCCCGGCGACCGGCCGCTACCGCCTGACCGCGAGCTGCAACGCCTCCCTTCCCTCGCCACAGACCGTCTCGCTCGGCCAGGGGGTCAACCCGTACCTCGCGCTCGAGCGCACCTCGCCGACCACGGACGAGCTCGCGGTCGGTCAGCTGGACATCTTCGACGTCAACATCGCCCTGGTCCTGACCCTGCGCGCCCTCGTGCAGGGACCGGTCGAGATCGACAAGACCGTCGCGCTCACCGCCGGCGACGTCATCCGGCTCAAGTACGTCGCCGACGGCCTGGTCCTGGCGGTCAATCTCGACGACTGCCGGTTCAGCGCCATCCAGCTGGCCTGATCAGGGACCGCCTGCCGCCGGGAAGGTCACGCACATGGTCGTGCCACCGCGACCGTCGTTGTCGCGCGCCGTGGCGGTGCCACCGTGCCGCTCGACGATCCGCTTCACGATCGACAGCCCGAGGCCGCTGCCGCGGTAGCCGTCGGTATGCGCCCGGTGGAACGTGTCGAACACGCTCTCGTGCTGCCCGTCGGGGATCCCGATCCCGTTGTCGGAGATCTCCACCTCGACCATCGGTCCGTCCTCGCCATCGACCCGGCGTGCGACGACCTCGATCCGAGGCTGCACCCCGGGAGCGACGTACTTGACGGAGTTCCCGATGAGGTTGTCGACGACCTGGCGCAGCAGCACCGGCTCGGCCAGCACGGCGGGCAGGCCGGGGTCGACCGCGATCACCGGCTCGGCCAGCCCCCGCACGCGGTGCGCGTCGACCCGGGCACGGGCGACGTCGGTCGCGACCGCGGCCAGGTCGACCCGGACCGGCTTGATCGTGAGGTCGCGAGCGGTCGTGTAGGCCAGCAGGTCGCTGATCAGGTGCTGCATGCGCTGCGCGGCGCGCAGGATCCGGTCCAGGCGCTGGATCTGGGTCTCGGCGTCGGCCTGCCGCCCGGCCTTCGCCTCCTCGAGCAGCGCCTCGGTCCAGCCGTCGATGACCGTCAGCGGGTTGAGCAGGTCGTGCGCGACGACGCCGGCGAACGACGCCAGCTCGTCGCGCTCACGTCGCTCCGACGTGACGTCGTGGAAGACGGCGACGACCATCGGCGGATCCGTGTCCGGCAACGGCCGCGCGGTCACCTCAAGCTGCCGGCCGCCGGGGACGACGGGGCTGCGGACGACGAAGTCGAGCTTCTCCGCGGACTGGCCCGACCGGGCGAGCGCGAACGGGCTCCCCTCCGGAGCGACCGGGCTGCCGTCGGGGTGGAGGAGGCCGTACGCGCCCAGGTCGATGCGTCCCGACGCGTCGAGCCGCGGGCTGCCGAGCATCGACTCGGCAGCCGGGTTGCGCAGCACCACGGTCCCGTCGGCGTCGATCACGCTGACGCCGTCCGCCATCGTGTCCACGATGGTGCCGACCAGCGCGGCCTGCTCCGTCGCGGTGCGCTCCGAGCGGACCAGGCGCGCGCTCAGCTGCAGGATCTCGCCGCGACCGACGGACAGCGCCAGGGTGAGCACCACGATCATCGCGATGAACGCCTGCAGGGCGAGCGCACCGGCGTCCGGGTCGGCGATCTCGGCGAACGGTCCCTCGCCGAGGACCGTGGCGGCGGTGACCGCAGCGCTCATGGCCAGCGCGTGCGCGCTCGCGATGCCGAGCGGGTAGCGCGCCCCGGCCCAGACGCTGACCGCCAGCACGAGGAACGGCAGCGGAACGTCCGACGGCACGACGAAGACCAGCCAGAACGACGCGGCGCTGACGACGACGAGGGCGGCCAGCTCGATCGGACCGCGACCGCGCATCGGACCCACCGCGTCGGGGGCCTGCTGCGGCCTGCTCGAGCGGATCTGGTGGCGGGCGAGCAGCGCCAGCGGGAAGACGGCGACCACGCCGGTGCCGTTGCGCAGCACCCAGGAGACGACCAGCTCCCAGCTCGCGTCGGAGACCGAGATGACGGCGGCCGGCCCCAGCGCCGCGGACACGAGCGCCGACAGGAAGGAGGCCGCGAGCAGAAAGCCGAAGTCGCGGATCCGGTCGATGCCCAGCGGCGGCTCCTCGCCGGATCCCCACCAGGTGGGGCACCAGCGGGTGATCAGCAGGCCGAAGACCAGCACCTGGACGACGTTCGCGAACCCGAGGCCGAGCGACAGCGAGAAGCTGGCACCCGTCACGACGTTGACGAGCACCGAGAGCCAGAACAGCAGCACCACGTCGAGGACCAGCCAGCGGCTCCAGCCGTTGACCGCCAGCCAGGCGGCGGCCACCCCCGCCGCGGGCCACACGAGCGCGAGGTCGGTCCCGTCGAGCACCGCCAGCCGGCCGAGGAACGCGGCCAGCAGGAAGTACGCCATGAACCCCAGGAGGTCGAGCAGGCGTACTCGGGTCACGCCTGGGCTCCCGCCTTGCCGAGGGCCCGGCGTACCGCCGCACGCAGGTCCTCGGCCTCGAACGGCTTGGCCACCCGTTCGTGGCCGGTGCGCTCGATCTGGTCGATGATCTGGCCGGTCCACTGGACCGTCACGAAGACGGCCGGGACGCCGGGCCAGACCGCGGTCAGCTCGCCGAGCAGCGTGACCCCGTCGGTGTCCGGGAGCGCGTAGTCCATGAGCACCAGGTCCGGGCGGTAGTCCGGCCAGTCCGCCTGCAGGGCCAGCACCCCGGCGCGGTCGCGTACCCCGCGGAGCTCATAGCCGCCGGGGAGCAGGCAGTGCGCGATCCAGTCCCGCACGTCTGGGTCGTCCTCAACGATCAGCACCCGAGCCACGACCCGACCCTAGCCGCAGGGTCGTCGCTAGAGCAGCGCCCGCACCGCGTCGCGCAGCGCCTGCTCCGGATCCGTCCCGCTCGCGCGAGCCTCGGCGACCAGCGCCAGCAGCCGGTCCCCGAGGCCGTCACCGGACGGGGCCGGCGCGCGGCCCTCTCGGCTCAACCGGTCCAGCACCTTGTCGGCGTACAGCAGCGCCGGCAGCGTCGGCGGGATCCCCTCGGTCACCGCGTCACGCTGCTTCTCGGTGGCCTTGATCGCCTCCCAGGCCTCGTTGATCTCCTGCGGGGTGCCACCGACCGCGTCGCCGAAGACGTGCGGGTTGCGGCGCCGCATCTTCGCGACGATGTCGTCGGCGACGTCGTCGATCGTGAACTCGCCGGTCTCCTCGGCGATCACCGCGTGGAAGTAGACCTGCAGCAGCAGGTCGCCGAGCTCCTCGCGCAGGTGCGCGGCGTCACCGGTCTCGATCGCCTCGAGGGTCTCGTGGGTCTCCTCGAGCAGGTAGCGCGCCAGTGACCGGTGGGTCTGTCCGGCCTTCCAGCTGCACTCGGCCCGCAGCCGGCGCATCACCTCGAGGAACTCGAGGAGCGGCTCGCCGGAGGCGGTCATGCCGGTGCGCCCGAGATCAGCCGCAGCGCTGGGAGTCGGGCAGCGCGGCGGCCGCCGCCTGGTCCGGCTCGGCGGCCTGGCCGGCCTGGGCGACGTCGCTCACCGCGAACGAGATCGAGGTGTCGGAGCGCGCGATCGCGCCGTCCTCGATCGCGACCGGGTAGCGCGGGTCGATGCGCACGTCCTGGTCGTCGAGCCACGACGCGAACGCCTCGTGACCCGCGGCGGCCGCGGCCTCCGGGTCCTCGTCGCCGACCTCCTCGATGCCGACGGCCAGCTCGACGGCGGCGACGTACGGACGGGCGAGGTTCACCCGGCGTACGGCGTCCTGCTGCTCGGGCGTGAGCGTGGCGATGCTCTGCTCGAGCGAGTCCTCGGCGTCCTGGTACGACGGGTCGGGTTCGACGCCCTGGGCGGCCGCGAACTGCTCGCCGGCCTCCTGCAGCGTGAGCGCACCGGCGACCTGGGCGCTGACGACGGAGTTCGGGACCGCCTGCCCCTCCTGGAGCTGCGTCTCGACCGCGGAGCAGTAGCTCGCCGCGGTCTCCTCGACGTCGTTGCTGGTGATCGTCGCGTCGGCGACCCGGGCGGCCACGCCCGGGTTGAACGCCGGGACAGAGCTGCAACCGGTCAGCAGCACCGCAGCCGCGGCCAGGCCGGCCAGGCTGCGCACTCGGGTCGGGGTCACGCGTTCTCCTTCAATCGGTCGCTCGGTCACGTCACCGGGTCGATGACACTGTCGATCACCTGTCGGGCCCATTCAAGCAGGGCGATGCCCGTGATCGGACGCCCTCCCACCACGGCGGTCTGGGGACGCGGCACGAGGATGGTGCTGACCGGCGCCTTGACGATGGACTTCGGGTACATCCGGTTCAGGCGGACGACGCGCGACTCGGGCAGGTCGACGGGCGCGAACCGGACGTTCTTGCCCGCGATGGTCACCTCGCCGACGCCGGCCTTGCGGGCCCGGGCGCGGAAGCGCGCGACCAGCAGCAGGGAGCTGACCTCCTGCGGCGGGTCGCCGTACCGGTCCTGGAGCTCCTCGTTGATGAGGTCGACGTCGTCGTCGGAGCGGACCTCGGCGAGCCGCTTGTACATCTCCAGACGCAGCCGCTCGCTGGGGATGTAGTCGTGCGGCAGGTGCGCGTCGACGGGCAGCTCGATGCGGACCTCGTCGAGCTCCGGCTCGGCATCGCCGCGGAACTCGTGCACGGCCTCGCCGACCAGCCGGACGTAGAGGTCGAAGCCGACGTCGGCGATGTGACCGGACTGCTCGCCGCCGAGCAGGTTGCCGGCGCCGCGGATCTCGAGGTCCTTCATCGCGATCGCCATGCCCCCACCGAGGTCGGAGTGCTGGGCCAGCGTCGCGAGCCGCTCGTGCGCGGTCTCGGTGAGCGGCTTCTCCGGCGGGTAGAGGAAGTACGCGTACGCACGCTCCCGGGACCGGCCGACCCGGCCGCGGAGCTGGTGCAGCTGCGACAGGCCGAGCATGTCGGCCCGCTCGATGATCATGGTGTTGGCGTTCGAGACGTCCAGTCCGGACTCCACGATCGTCGTGCAGACGAGCACGTCGAACCGCTTCTCCCAGAAGTCGAGCATCACCTGCTCGAGCTGGTGCTCGCCCATCTGTCCGTGCGCGGTCGCGACCCGGGCGTCGGGCACCAGCTCGCGGATCCGGGCCGCGGCCTTCTCGATCGAGTTCACCCGGTTGTGGATGAAGAAGACCTGCCCCTCGCGCAGCAGCTCACGGCGTACGGCGGCGATGACCTGGCGGTCCTCGTAGGCACCGACGTACGTCAGGACCGGGTGGCGCTCCTCCGGCGGCGTGGTGATCGTGGACATCTCGCGGATGCCGGTGATCGCCATCTCGAGCGTGCGCGGGATCGGGGTCGCGGACATCGAGAGGACGTCGACGGAGGTGCGGAGCCGCTTCATCTGCTCCTTGTGCTCGACGCCGAAGCGCTGCTCCTCGTCGACGATGATCAGCCCGAGGTCCTTCATCCGGATGTCCGGGTTCAGCAGCCGGTGCGTGCCGACGACGATGTCGACGCTGCCCTCCTGCAGGCCCGCGATCACCTCGCGCGCCTCGGCGTCGGTCTGGAACCGCGACAGCCCCTTGAGCACGACCGGGAAGCCGCTCATCCGCTCCGAGAACGTGCTGAGGTGCTGGGTCACGAGCAGCGTGGTCGGCACGAGCACGGCGACCTGCTTGCCGTCCTGGACCGCCTTGAACGCCGCGCGGACGGCGATCTCGGTCTTGCCGTAGCCGACGTCGCCGCAGACCAGCCGGTCCATCGGGACCGTGCGCATCATGTCGCCCTTGACCTCGTCGACCGTGGTCAGCTGGTCGGGCGTCTCGTGGAACGGGAACGCGTCCTCGAGCTCGCGCTGCCACGGGGTGTCCGCGCCGAACGCGTAGCCCTTCGTGGCCTGACGCGCGGCGTACAGCTTGATCAGCTCGGCCGCGATCTCGCGGACCGCCTTGCGGGCCTTGTTCTTGCGCTTGGTCCAGTCCGCGCCGCCGAGCCGGTCCAGCGACGGCTGCTCGCCGCCGACGTACCGCGTGACCTGGTCGAGGGCGTCGGCCGGGACGTAGAGCCGGTCCGGCGGGCCACCGCGCTTGGAGGCGCCGTACTCGAGGACGAGGTACTCGCGCACCGCTCCCCCGACCTCGCGCTGCTTCATCTCGACGAAGCGGCCGACGCCGTGCTGCTCGTGGACGACGAAGTCGCCGGCGCTGAGCTCGAGCGGGTCGATCTGGCGCTTGCGCCGCGTCGGCATCTTGCGCATGTCGCGCGTGGAGGCGCGCTGCCCGGAGATGTCCTCGCCGGTGAGCACGACGAGCCGGTTGGTCTCGTCGACGAAGCCGTGGGCCATCTGCCCGCAGGTGATCGTCACGACCGCGTCGTCGAGGTCGGTCGCAGCGCGGACGTCGTCGACGACGCGCGCCGGGACGTCCTGCTCGGCGAGCACCTCGCGCATCCGCTCGGCGGGGCCGTGCCCGCTGTGCAGCACCACGACGCGCTGACCCGCGCGGCGCCAGCGGTCGATGTCGGCTATCGCGCGGTCGACCTCGCCGCGGTAGGGCTCGACGGACGTGGCCGCGATCGAGCGCGACGGCACCGCGCCGACGTCGTCGGCCTCCAGCACGCCGTCGGTGTCGATGCCGAACGGGCTCATCGTCCACCAGGGCTTGCCCTGCTCGATCGCGTGGCCGCGGACGTCGGCGATCTCGCGGTACGACGCCGCGCCGAGGTCGATCGGCGCCTGGCCGCCGCCTGCGGCCGCCGCCCAGCTCGCGCCGAGGAACTCCTCGCTGGTCGCGACCAGGTCGTGGGCGCGGGTGCGGACCCGCTCGGGGTCGAGCACCAGCACGTGGGTGTCGTCGGGCACCAGGTCGACCAGCAGCTCCATCTCGTCGACGAGGACCGGCGCCAGCGACTCCATGCCCTCGACCGCGATGCCGGCCGCGATCTTGTCGGTCAGCTCGAGCAGCTGCGGGTGGGCGCGGCCGAGCTCGGCGGCGCGCTCGCGGACCTCGTCGGTCAGCAGCAGCTCGCGGCACGGCGGCGCCCAGAGCCGGTCCTGCTTCTCCAGCGTGCGCTGGTCGGCGACCGCGAACGAGCGGATCTCCTCGACGTCGTCGCCCCAGAACTCCACGCGCAGCGGGTGCTCCTCGGTCGGCGGGAACACGTCGACGATGCCACCGCGGACGGCGAACTCGCCGCGCTTCTCCACGAGGTCGACCCGGGTGTACGCCGCACCCGCGAGGCGTCGTACGACGTCCTCGAGCGGAGCGGTGTCGCCGGGGGCGAGCTCGACCGGCTCGAGGTCGCCGAGACCGCGCACCTGGGGCTGGAGGACCGAGCGCACCGGCGCCACGACGACCTTGAGGGGGCCGTTCGAGGCGTCGGTCCCCGGGTGCCGGAGCCGGCGGAGCACCGCGAGCCGGCGCCCGACGGTGTCGCTGCGCGGGCTGAGCCGCTCGTGCGGCAGGGTCTCCCAGCTCGGGTAGTAGGCGACCAGCGTCGGGTCGACGAGGTCGCCGAGCGCCTCGACCAGGTCCTCGGCCTCGCGCGAGGTCGCGGTCACCGCCAGCACGGTGCGGCCCTCGCGGACCAGCCCGGCGACGACGTAGGGCCGCAACGCCTCGGGACCGGTCAGGTCGAGCGCGCGGACCGTCGCGTCGCGCGCGTCGCCCATCGCCTGGGTGAGGGTCGGGTCGGCGAGGACCGCGTCGGCCAGGCCGGAGAGGTGCACAGGCGCTCCAAGGTCGGAGGGGAACAACACGAGTGCCCCCGACCAGGACTGGCAGGGGGTAGCCCGACGAGTCTACGAGCACCGTTGAATCGGGAGTTCTGACGGTTGAGTCGGGAGTTTCCGTCCGTTCAATCGGGAGTTTCTGCCGCGGACCGGACGACCCCGACAGAAAGTCCCGACTCAAGAGACCGAAACTCCCGATTCGAGCGGCGGAAAGTCCCGATTCAACGCGGGTCGTCGACCCGGCCGACGAACAGCGGGGTGCCGTGCTCGCGGTCGTGGATCACGAACAGGAACGGCCGGTCGACCGCGATCCTCTGCTGGGCGAGGACCGCGGAGGTGGCTCTGACGACGACCGCGGTGGCGGCAGCGGCCTCGGTGCCATGCTCGTCGACGGCCACGAACACCTGGTGGTAGACGTCGTCGATCAGCAGGTGCTCGTCGTCCTCGGTCATCGGGGTGAAGTCGGCGCCCGCCTGCGCGAAGGCCGTGGGCATCCCGAGCTCGACGAGCTCCTCGCGCAGCGCCACCTCGGTGCGGAACGTCCAGCGCGGCAGCGCCAGCTCCACGCCGGCCGGCCTGACGTCGGCGATGATCGCCGGCAGCGCCGAGGCCGCCACCTCGGCGCCGGCGTCGGGGAGCACGACCGTCATCGCCAGCCTGCCGCCGGCGTACGGCAGCTGCACCGCCTGCCACCCGTCGCCGACCGCCGTCGCTGCCTGCGACAGCGTCGCGCGCATCGTCGGCACCTGGATCGTGCCGCCGTCGGTGAGGTGGAAGTCCGCGGGCCGCGTCAGCGGCTCCTCGAACGGCTCGGCCCACGGCGCCTTGAAGTACAGCGCGTTGACCAGCACCAGCCGGGTCAGCTCGCCGACGGACCCGGGCGGGAGGATCTCGGGGATCCGGTCGTGGGTGCGCTCGGCGGTCCAGGCGTTGACCGCGTCCCGCGCGCCCTCGGTGGCGAAGTCGACGGTGCGCAGGCCCGCGCCGTACTCCCGCGCGAGCACGTCGAGGAAGTCCTGCTCCCACGCGACGCCGCGCTGCCCGAACAGCTGGTTCGCGGCGTCGAGCGCGACCTTCCTGCCAGCCAGCCCCTCGATCTCGCGGGTCAGGGCGTTCACCCCGTGATTGAGCTCGTCGACCGACGCGGCCTCGAGCACGGACAGCATCTCGGCGCGGGTCTGCCCGGCGGCGCCGTTGACGGTCAGCGCCAGCGCGGTCGCGATCGAGTACGGCGACAGCGCGAGGTTGCCGGGATCGCCGGACACCCGGGCCCACAGGCCGTTCCCGAGCGTCCACATCGAGCGGACCGCGGCCGGCAGCGCCGACGGGTCACCCGGGACGCGCGCCACGGTCGACGCGACCTTCCCGGTGGCCACGCGCCCGGCGGCGGCCGGCTCGTCGAGGCGGCAGGCCGCGACCAGTGGAGTGGCGAGCAGGGCGAGCAGGACGGCGCGTCGGTCGATCACCTCGATCCGACGCACCGGCGCCGCAGCGGGTTCCCGTCAGCCCATCGGGATGAGCGTGCCCTGGCCCTGGCAGGCCGGGGTGATCACCGCGTGCACGACGTACGACCGGTGGCCCGGGCTGACGACGGTGAGGTCGAAGGTGACCAGGGTCCCGGCGGGGTACATCGGGGACCAGTACGACGTGGTCGCGTCCACCTGGGTCGGCGTCGCGACGACACCCTGCTGCGAGTCGTTGACCGTCACCTGGCCGACGATGCGCAGGTCCTCGTTGCGCAGCGAGACGACCTGGATGTTGGGGTCGGACCCTTCGAAGCAGCCGGTCGTCACCGCGATGTCCTCATGGGGCGCGACCGAGGAGCTGTCGCCGCTGAACGCGAAGCCGCCCGGCGCGCCGGTCTCGCCCTGGTCGCCCTTCGGGCCCTGGGGTCCGACCTGGCCGGCCAGGCCGCGCGGGCCCTGCGAGCCGTTCAGGCCCGCGGCGCCCTGCGGACCGGTGGCGCCCTGCGGACCCACCTCGCCCTGGGGACCCTGCGCGCCGCTGTCGCCCTTCTCGCCCTTGTCGCCCTTCGTGACCACGCCGGCCGCGAGGTCGTTCGACCTGACGGCGCCGTCCCTGATCTTGGCGCTCGTGATGGCGTCGTTCTGGATGTCGGCGGTACCGACCATGCTGCGGGCGACCGCGCCGGTGCCGCCCGCCAGCAGGACGACGGCGGTGGCGGCGGCGATGGTGGTCAGGCGCGAACGACGTACGGCGATCATGGGCTCCCCCTCGGGCTCAGGCGGCGACCGCCGCCCGCGAAGGCTAGCCGGTGCGCTCGGCGTACGACGTGGCAGCGGCGTGCACGGCGTCGATGTAGGCCTGGGCGTGGTTGTAGGAGAACACCGCGTCCGCCCAGCCCTGGCCGGTCGTGAGGTCGTGGCCGTCGGCGCACAGGTAGTCCACCGCCGCCCGGGCGGCATCGTCCATGTCGTTCGGGTCGGCGACCCCGTCACCGTCACCGTCCGCGGCCCAGGTCTCCCAGCTCGACGGGATGAACTGCAGCGGCCCGACCGCGTGGTCCCACGTCGGGTCGCCGTGCCACTGCGTGCTCGACGGGCTGGCGGGGATCGCGGCGAACTTGCCGCGGCCGTTCAGGGCCGGGCCGAGGATCGGCGTGGACGAGTGCCCGTCCGCGCCGAGGATGCGGCCGTCGATGGTGCCGTGCTGGGACTCCACCCAGCCGATCCCGGCGAGCGTGGTCCAGCCGATCTCACACCCGGCGGGCGCAGCCAGCTGTGCCGTGGCATAGGCGCGTACGGCGGGCTCGGGGATGCCGGCCTTCCGGGCGGTGTCCGCGATCCACTGCGGGTCGACCTGCGTGGGCCCCTTCGCCTTCCCGGGCTCGGTGCTGTTCCCCGGCTGCGGGCTCGGCGCGGGCGCACCGACGTACGGCTGGTCGGCCGCGACGATCGTCTGCGACGACAGGATCGTCTGCGAGGCGACGTAGCCGAGGCCGGCGACCAGCAGCAGTGCGGTGGCGAGTGACCCGATCAGGCGACCAGTGATCATCCAAATCGGCCGTGCACGTAGTCGCTGGTCCGCGGGTCCCGCGGGTTCTGGAACATGGCTTCAGTATCCCCATGCTCCACAATCACGCCCGGAGTGCCCTGCGAGGCCAGGAAGAACGCGCACGTCGTGGAGACCCGCGCGGCCTGCTGCATGTTGTGGGTGACGATCACGATCGTGACCTCGTTCGCGAGCTCGGTCATCGTCTCCTCGATCACCCGGGTCGAGGTCGGGTCGAGCGCCGAGCACGGCTCGTCCATGAGGAGGACGCGCGGCTTGATGGCCAGCGAGCGGGCGATGCAGAGCCGCTGCTGCTGGCCGCCGGAGAGGCCGCCGCCGGGAGCGTCGAGGCGGTCCTTGACCTCGTTCCAGAGCCCGCCCTTGCGCAGGCAGGACTCGACCAGCTCCTCGCGCGCCGACCTCGAAGCCCGGGTACCGGTGAGCTTGAGGCCGGCGAGCACGTTCTCCCGGATCGACATCGCGGGGAACGGGTTCGGCTTCTGGAACACCATCCCGATGGCGCGGCGCGCGTCGATCAGGCGCTTGTCGGGGTCGTAGATGTCCTCGCCGTCGAGGAGCACCTCGCCGGCGAGCTGGGCCGACGGCACCAGCTCGTGCATCCGGTTCAGGATCCGCAGGAACGTCGACTTGCCGCAGCCGGACGGCCCGATCAGCGCGGTGATGCCACCGGCGGGCATGGTCAGCGACACCCGGTCGAGGACCTTGTGGGTGCCGAACCACGCGGTGATGTCGCGGGCCTCGATCTCGGCCAGCTGGCCGGGCGTGGCGGGGACGCCGGGCATCACCGTGGTGTCGTCGGTCGCAGTGCTCATGTCGTTCCTGTCTGGGTGGTGGCGGTGTCGAGGCTCGGGCCCGGGGGCCCTCGCACCTCAACCACCGGCGGACTCCGGTGGTTGAGGTGCGAGCGGAGCGAGCCTCGAGACCCGGCTACTTCTTCTTGGTGATCGTGAAGCTCTTGCTCGCGCCGGCCACGGCGGCGTCGCCGTTGTAGACCGCCTTGAGCTTGTTCTTGCCGTTCACGAGCTTGACCGTGAAGGTCGCCTTGCCACCGGAGAGGCCGGTGGTCTTGAGCTCCTTCTTGCCCAGGAACAGCGTCACGGTGCCCGTGGCGGTCGCGCCGTCGCCGGCGACGGTGATGGTGCCCTTGGCGCTCTTGGCCTTGGTGCTCGCCGCGAAGGACTCCGAGACCTTCGCCGAGGTCTTGACCGTCACGGTCGCCTCGTCCTGCGAGGACTCGAAGGTCGAGTCCGGGCCCGGGTCGAAGACCGCGGTGTAGGTGTGCGCGCCGGCCAGGACGCCGGAGGCCGTGAAGGTCGCGGCACCGGAGACCAGCGGGACGTTCGACGCGATCTCGGTCTCACCCTCGAAGAAGTCGACCGAGCCGGACGGCGAGGTCGACGCCGAGACGTTGGCGACCAGCGTGGCCGACTTCGCCTTGCTGCTCGTGGCCTCGAGCGAGGTCGTGGTGGCGACCTGCTCGTTCAGGGCGAAGTTGGACGTCGCGTCGGACGTCGCCTGGCCGCAGACGCCGCCGTTCGCCGGGGTGGCGAGCTGCTTGAAGCCGGCCGCCTCGATCAGCGGGCGGACGTCGGTCGAGCACAGCGCGCCGTCCTCGCCGAACAGGCCCTGGACCAGGGGGTTGCCGAGGTCGGAACCGCGGACCACGTTGTACAGCGCGCGGTTGGCGCTCCAGCCGGTCTCGATCCGCAGGCTCGTGCCGAGCAGGCCGGCGCGACCCTGGGAGAACGGCGCGATCGCGTTCGGGTCGCTCTTGATCTTCGAGTCGTCGTGCTCCTGGACCTCCTGGACGCTCGCGGCCAGCGTGACGGCGGTGCCGTTGTTCATGGCGGTGAGCTGCGAGGTGAAGAAGGACCGGGTGCCCGAGCCCGACTGCGGGATCTTCGGAGCGATGACGCCGGACTTGCTCGGGTCGATCTGCGACCAGTTGGTGATGTCGCCCTTGTAGATGCCGACGATCTGCGCCGGGGTGAGGGCGGCGGGAGCGTTGGACGGCGTCGTGTTGGAGACCGCCATCACGAGGGTGTCGAGCGCGAACGGGAAAGACTTCAGTCCGGCCTGGGTCTCGGCCGTGCTCTGCGCGGACGAGGAGCGGGCGAAGTCGATGTCGGTGTTGTTGCCCGCGCCGAAGAGCGCGGCCTTGCCCTGGCCGGAGCCGTTCGGGCGCGCCTTGGCACCGCTCGGCAGCGGGATGTTGCCGCCGCCGGTCGCGGCGAAGGTCGCGACGCGCACGCCGCCCGGCAGCTGGCCGCTGGCGTTCGCGGCGTCCGCGAACAGCTTGATCGCGTGCTGGCTGGTGTCCGAGCCGACGCCGATGATGTCGTTCGTGGTCGCCGCGAAGGTGGTGTCGTCGGGGTCGACGACATCGGCGGCGTGGGCGACACCGGCCGAGAGGGAGATGGCACTCGCCGTCAGGGTCGCCGTGGCGACGCCCGCGAGGATCTTGCGTACAGACATCCTGTTTCGCTTCCTGTGTTGGGTGATGCGGGTTGATGGGTGGAGCGGCAAGCTGGTTCGGTGGGGCAGGTTCAGATCAGGTTGGGCAAGAGACGCATCACCACATCCGTGGTCGCCCAGGACAGCGCGAGCGCGAGCGGGCATGCGACCACCCACACGAGCGCCGTCGACCATCGCTGACGTGCGGCGACGACCCCGAGGGTCAGCGCCAGGAGCAGGGCGAGGCACAGGGCAAGCAGCGGAAGTGCGCCCTTGTCCGTCCCCATGGCCAGCTCCGACTCGGGTACCACCGTGGGCCGGCCCGGTGGTGCAGGGAACGCCTTCTTCGTCTCGGCGTCCACGTAGACGGTGTTCTCGGGGGCGATGGCGCCGAAGCGGCCGCTGCCCTCCGCGGTGACCAGCGTGAGCCGTCCGGCGCCGTCGGCCGCCGGCTGCGGCAGCGGGTCGCCGGCCCGGCGTACGCCGAGGACCTCGAACACCCGGGTGCCCTGGGCGTTGACGACGGTGATGTCGTCGCCGGCCACGAGGTCGGTGATGTCGGCGAACGGGCCGCCGTACGTCGCCGCGCGGCCGTAGACCACCGAGGTGCCCACCTGCCCGGGGAGCACCGTGTCGCGACGGTGACCGGGTCCGACCAGGGTGTCGCCCGACGCGGTGCCCTCGACCACGACCTGCTCGAGCCCGATGCTCGGGATGGTCAGCAGCGCGACGGGGTCACCCACCGGCACCACGGGACCGACCGGCGGCGCCTTGTCCGGCGGGCCGGCGAGCACGTGGCGCAGCTCGGCGTACAGCAGGTCCTGGGCGCGGTGCTGCGAGATCGAGCCGAGGAACAGCATCTGCGCGGCCATCCAGAGGCAGACGATCGCGATCATCGTGAACGCCGACGACATGACCGTGGCGGCGGCGTCCGCGCCCTTCGGCGGGCCGAGCGGCGCCTTCGGCGTCTGCTGCCTCGGCTGCTTGGACTGCTTGGGCTGCTTCGCGGGCTTGCGGCGCTTGGGCCGCCTGGCCGGCACGGCCTTCTCCTTCTCGAGCGTCACGGTCATCGCCGCCTCCTCAGCGCCGGGCCGGCGACCCGCAGCACCGTCGCCACCAGGCAGCCGGCCGCGCCGAGCAGGATCAGCAGCGGCAGCAGGCCGCCGGCGAGCGACGAGTCCACCGGCTGCGTCGCGGGCATCGCGATCGGCGCGGCCGGACCGGTCGGGACGGCCGACGGGCCGGCATCGGCCGACGGCACGTCGTCGATCGGTACGTCGCCCGGCGGCACGATCGAGCCGCCCGGGCCGCCGTCGCCGCCGCCGTTGCCGGTGGGGTCGGTCGGCTCCGGCGCCTGCTGCTCCTCGATGGCGTCGGCGACGTCCTGCGCGGAGTCGTAC
Source organism: Nocardioides sp. SR21 (assembly GCF_022761125.1). Classification (GTDB taxonomy): domain Bacteria; phylum Actinomycetota; class Actinomycetes; order Propionibacteriales; family Nocardioidaceae; genus Nocardioides. The sequence continues at coordinate 14,998 of NZ_JAKWJR010000006.1, forward strand.
AGCTTCGCGGTGACGCCGGTCCTCTGGATCGGCAGGTAGCCGGCGGGCAGCTCGCCGTTCCCGCTGCCCGGGCGCTGCCCCTCGGACATGGAGACCCGGATGAACTGCGCGACCTTCGCGGCGTCCTCCTCCGGGAGGTTCTGCAGCCGCGCGGCGGTGTACACGATCATCGTGCCCGGGTAGGCGTCGCTGGACCTCTGGACGTCGGCCTGGTCGAGCGCGAACGGGTGCGCCTGCTTCGCCTGGTCCGCGAGCCGGACCGCCGCACCGAGCGAGCGAGCGCTCGGCTCGACGTACGTCCCCGGCTTGGTCTCGAGCGCCGCCGACCGCAGGCCGTAGCGCTCTGCGTCGCCGAGGCTGACGATGCCGAGCATGAACCGGGAGCCGAACGACTGCCGGTCGATGCGGCCCATCTTGTAGGTGTTGGTGCCGGTGTCGAACTCGCACCGGGTCGCGACGTACGGCCAGGCGTCGAGGAGCGCCTCGGCGATCTTGCGCAGCGTGGTCACCGGCGCCGCGAGCTGGCTGAAGTAGACGCCGGGGTTGTTCTGCCGGCACTCGCTCGCGGTCTCCGGGACGTAGGTGTCGAGCAGCGGCCAGTCCGCGCGCGGCAGCTCCAGGTCCCGGTAGCGGGGGTTGATCACCATCCCCCACGGGTCCTTCTTGCCGTGCATGAAGTCCATCGCGTCCTGGTCGTGCGCGATGTAGTCGGTGACCTGCTCGATGATGTCGGAGTCGTTCGACAGCGAGAGCAGCGTGGCCGCCGCCTCCTGGCTGGTCTGGCTGAGCCCCGGGTTGAGCTCGATGAACTCCGGGTCGTTGACGATCGAGAGCGGGTTGCCGCCGATGCCCGGGTGGCCGCGGCCGAGGTCGGAGCCCAGGTAGGACTGGGACATCAGCTTCGCGAGCAGTCGGGCGTTGAGCCGGAGGTCGGTGAGCTCGCCGCCGTTGTCGGGCTTGTCGACCTGGTAGCCGACCGCGAAGCCGGTGACCGCGGTGGGCGCGTAGCCGACCGGGTCGCTGCCGCGCTGGTCGTGCTCGGAGGACACGACGGCCGCCGCACCGCCGCCGTTCTCCATCAGGTTCCAGCCCGCCTCGTCGGACATCTGGTTGAGCTGGAACTTGAAGCGGCCCTTGTTCAGGCAGTACGCCGGCGCCCACTGCAGCGCCGCCTGCGCGAGCAGCTCGGAGCCGTAGAAGCCCGTGGGCGGGCGCGGGTCGAGGACGTCGCACGCGTCTGGCGGCAGGCCGAACGTGATCGGGATGGCGAACCGGTTCTTCCAGTTCGACGCCGCCCACCACAGCGACGGCGACACGGCCTGGTCGACACCCTCGTTGGCGAAGTTGCTCGAGCCGGCCGGGAAGCGGCCGCCCTTGCGGCAGGCCTGGTCGGACCGGGTCATCGGGGTCTGCGGCTGGTCGCAGCTGAGGCCGACGATCGGGATGACGACGACCGAGCAGGCGACCTTGTGGCTGCAGCCCAGCGACTCGTTCTCGACGTCGCTGCGCACCTCGAACTGCACCTCGCCGGAGCCGTCGGTGTCGGTGTACGCCGCGATCTCGGCCGGCGGCGCCGCCGTACCGACCGCCGCCTCCGGCGGCATGCTGGCCGCGTCGCAGGCCGAGAAGCTGGTGCCCTTCGCGGCGACGAACGGGGTCAGGTGCGTGTAGTAGCCGGCGACGTCGGCGGTCGGGCACTGCTCCGCGCTCGGGAACGGGTCGATCCCGGACAGCCGCTCCTTGTCCGCCGCGTCGGCGTCGGCGTCGTGGATCCAGGACGCCTCGCCCTCGGCGCGGGTGATCTGCGAGCGCTGCGCGACCGAGCCGGTCCAGCAGGTCTCCGGCCGCAGCTGCTTGGACTTCGGCAGCGACGGGTCGTCGACGCCGCGGCACTGCAGGATGACGACCGGGTACTCCTGGTTGAGCCCGTTCTCGCCGAACGGGTTGCCGGCCCGGCCACCGCTGGGCTGCGCGCCCTTCCAGCTGATCTCGATCCGCTGGCGGCCGCGCAGGTTCCGGGTCTGGTCCGCGCTGACGGTGACCTTGTAGCTCGGGAACGAGTAGGTCGAACCGTCCCCCTGCACGAACGTGCGGGTCAGGGTCTTGGTCTCGCTCCAGCCGTCGGCTCGTTCGTTGCGCCGGTCGAGACCGGTGAAGCCGTCCGGCGCACCGGCCGGGGACGCCACGGCACCCGCCGGCACCGCGATCGCCGTGGCCAGCAGGATCAGGGCCAGCAGCCGCCTCACGGTCGGGCCACCTTCGTCGCGCCGGTGGTCGAGCCCGTCGAGGCCCGCCTTCTGCGCAGCGTCATCACGTAGAGCCCGGGCAGCAGCACGAGGGCGACCAGCTCGAGCACGGCCAGCCAGCCGAACGTGCGCTCGTCGACCGCGCGGTCGGCGGCGAGCTCGGTCGGGTTGGCGTAGATCGCCTCGCCCGAGGTCGACGTACCGTCCGCCGCGCCGACGACCTGGCCCGTCTCCGGGTCGATCGCGCCGGGCGCGTCCCCGGCGGCTCCACCGTCACCACCGGCGTTCCCGCCGTCGCCACCGGCCCCGGCTCCGCCGTCACCACCGGTGCCGCCCTCGCCGCCGCTCGGCGTGTTCGTGCCGGTGTCGGTGCCGCACGGTCCGGCACCGACCTTGTCGCAGGCGGCCGGCTGCGGCGCCTGCTGCGCGAGCACGTTGTTGTTGAGGTTCTTGCCGTCGAACGTCGGGTTGTTGCAGGACCGCACGTCGCGGTTGTCCAGGTCGACGTCCGGGTCGGCGGTCTTCAGCTTCGCGAGCTGCTCGAAGCCGGCCTGCACCAGGTTGAGCGGCAGCGGCGAGTAGCCGTACGGCCCGGCCTTGCTCTGGCCCGCGCAGAGTGAGTAGTACATGAAGTCCGCGAGCGTCTGCCGCTTGGCGGTCGACATGCGCGGGTCGTCATCGCCGGTCGGGATGATCATGTAGGAGTACGACGAGATCGGGTACGCCCGCGGGTCCGGGTTGTTGTAGACGCCGTCGAGGATCTGGGTCAGGTAGAGCTGGCTGCTCTTGTCCCGGTTGATCTGGGCCTTCGTCAGCGCGACCGCGGTGTTGTACTGCGTCGGCTCGACGAAGTAGCCCGCCTTGTTGAGCACCTTCACGACCGGGTAGTCGGCGTTGAGGGGGTACGAGTACTCGACGTACCCGATCATACCGTTGCCGGAGAAGCCCTTGATCGTGTTCATCACCTGGTCCGAGCCGGCCTGGCTCGTCATCCGGGTGCCGCTCTTCTTCGGGTAGTACGACGTGAGCCCGGACCGGCCGAAGTACGGCCGCCAGACGCTCGGGAACTGCTTGTCCATCCAGGACGTGAACTGCGCCGTCGTCCCCGAGCCGTCGGAGCGGACGACCGGCGTGATCGCGAGCGAGGGGAACGTGCGCCCGTTGTTGTCCTTGGCGATCGCCGGGTCGTTCCAGTTCGTGATCTGGTTGGTGAAGATCTTCGCGATGGTCTCGCCGGAGAGCCGGACGTTGCGGACCAGCTGTCCGCCCACCTTGAGCTGGTAGGTGAACGCCGTACCGCCCGCGACGATCGGCAGGTAGGCGAACTCCCGGCCGTTGCTGGTGTCGGCCTGGCCCTGCTCGTCGGTGCCCTGGTACGGGATCTCGGAGATCGCGAAGTCCGTGCTGTCCTGCGAGAAGTCCTTGCGACCCTTGGTCGAGCCGCCGCCGGTGTAGACGACCTTCATGCCGTTGGCGTCCACGTCGGCGATCCACTGCTGGACGATGAGCTCGGACCAGGTCGAGCCGGTGCCCTCGATCTGGGCGTACACGGTCGCGCTCGCCGTCCCCGGGAGGGAGACGATGCAGGCCAGCGACAGCGCGAGGGCCACCAGAGCTCGCAGTGCGGACCTCAGGGGAGGGCGGTTCACGAGTTGTCCTCGATTCGGTCGTACGACGGAGCGGCGGCGTGGGCGGGACCCATGGCGACGAGCGGGTCGGCGACGACCAGGTCGACCGACGGGCGGGTGCGCCGGCCGCGCTTGTTCTTGGTCTTCCGCGGCCGCGCGACGATGCGGGCCGTGATGAAGAGGATCAGGACGATCGCCATCAGGACGGTGGCCGCCGCGAAGGCGCGGGTGATCGCGTTCGGCTCGCCGCTGCGGACGGTCGTGTAGATGAAGAGCGGCATCGAGTTCATGACGCCGTCGGTCGGGTTGGTGACCATGAACGGGGCGGCGCCCGACGTCAGCAGCACCGGGCTGGTCTCGCCGATGCCGCGCGCGACACCGAGGATGCACGCGGTCGCCAGCCCCGGGCGGGCGGTGGGGAGGACGACGGTCCACACGGTCTTCCAGCGGCTCGCCCCCAGCGCGAGGCTGGCCTCACGGAGGCCGTCGGGCACCACCCGCAGCACGACGTCCGCGGCGCGGGCGATGATCGGCAGCATCATCACCGCGATCGCCAGGCTGGCGGCGAGGCCGGAGCGCGGGAAGCCCAGCGCGACGATGAACGTCGTGTAGATGAAGAGCCCGGCGACGATCGACGGCAGCGCGGTCATCGCCTCGACCACGGTGCGCACGATCCGCGCGAACCTGCCACCGACCTCGGTCATGAACACCGCCGTGCCGATGCCGAGGGGCAGCGTGATCGCGATCGCGATCCCGAGCTGCATCAGCGAGCCGACGATCGCGTGCGCGATGCCGCCGCGGTCGAACGGGTCCTTCGGCCCGACACCGGACATGTCGTCGAGGTAGAAGTTGAGGTGCAGGAGCGGCTTCCAGCCCCGCATCACCACGAAGACCATCGCGCTGACCAGTGCCGCTCCGACGATCGCCGCACCGGCGGTGAGGACCGCGGCGGCCACCCGGTCACGGACCTCGACGAACCCCCCGCCGCTCATCGCGGCGGTGATCGCGGTGACCAGCAGGCCACAGCCGAACCAGACGATGAGGAACCACGCCAGGCCCGGCAGCGGCAGCAGCTGCTGGGTGATCAGCCAGGCCATGCCGAGCCCGGAGGCCCACGAGCCGATCCGGACGAACTTCTCGTCGACCGTCATCCGGCCCAGGGAGTCCCGGGGTACGGCGGGCGCCGCGTCCTCGTCGTACGCGGGCAGGTGCGTCGCGCCGGCGACACGTTCGCCGGCGGGAGTCGTGAGCGTCATCAGGCGTCCGTCCCGGCGCCCGAGCGGCTGCGGTTGACGATGACGGCGGCGAGCGTGTTGATCAGCAGCGTGAGCAGGAAGAGCACGAAGCCGGCGGCGAGCAGGGCCGACATCTGCGTCTTGGTGGCGTCACCGAACCGGCCGGCGATCAGCGCGCTGATCGTGTTGGTGCCGATCTCGAGGAAGCTCCACTTGAGCTCGAAGGCCGGCGAGATGATCAGCAGCACCGCGATGGTCTCGCCGAGAGCGCGGCCCATCCCGAGCATGGTGCCGCCGATGATGCCGCCGCGGCCGAACGGCAGCACGACCGCGCGCACCATGCCCCACTTGGTGGCGCCGAGCGCGAGCGCGGCCTCCTTCTCACCGGGCGGGGTCTGCGAGAACACCTGGCGCATCACCGCGCAGGACATCGGCAGCACCATCATCGCGACGGCGATGCCCGCGCAGAAGGCGCTCGCCGTGTAGCGGCTCGCGTCCCACACCGCGGCATCCGCGTCGGCGCTAGGGACGTCGAAGATCGGGATCCAGCCGAGGTTCCGCTGCAGCCAGAAGGCGAGATCGGCGGCGTGCGGCATGATCAGGAAGAAGCCCCAGAGGCCCCAGATGATCGAGGGCACCGCGGCCATCAGGTCGACGAGCGAGACCAGCGTGGACCTGATCGCGGCGGGCGCGTACTCGCTGATGTACAGCGCGGTCGACAGCGCCAGCGGGAAGGCGATCACCATCGCGACCAGCGCCACGGTGACCGTCCCGGCCAGGACAGCGGCGATGCCGAGGACGTCGGCCTCGGGGTTCCACTGCGTCTCGGTGAGGAACCCGAACCCGTAGCTCTGCCAGGTCGGATAGGCCTGCCAGGCGAGGAAGAGACCGACGCCCCCGGTGATGACCAGCACCGTCGCACCCACGGCGCGAGCGGCGTGCACGAAGACCGCGTCGGCACCGGTCGCCTTCCGCGAGATCTTCCGCGGGCGTACGGCGTCGGAGGCCGGATCGGTGGTGTCGGCCACAGGCAGGGTGGTCACTCGGTACTTCCTGGCGATGCGCTCTGGGCGAGCGGGCGGGCGAATCGCCTGAAGTTTCAGGAGGTGACCGAAACGAATGGCCCCGCCTCGGTGAACGAGGCGCGAACAGCGCCGCCTCCTTTGCCCAACACATCGCCTGCGCCCAGCGCCGGTAGCCCGAACGGGCCATGCCGACGCCCCATCCGTAGCCGACTCGGGCCAGAGGACGTCGTTCACCGGGTGTTATCGCGTGGGTGGTTGAGGTCCTGGTGGTCACGGCCGGCGCGGTTTCACCATGTGATGGAGGTGAACCTGCACTTCTCATGGCGTGCAGACCGTGAGAAGTGCAGGTTCGTCTGCATCACATGGTGAACCTGTGACACCAGGAACCCGCCCGGTCGGCGCCGGAACGACGACGAGCGCCGTGGTCGAGACGCGAAGCCGCTAGGCCTGAGCCGCGACACCACCCTGGGCGGCCTCGAGCTCCGCGCGCGAGCGCAGGATGCAGAACTCGTTGCCCTCGGGGTCGGCGAGCGTGACCCAGCCGGTGTCGTCGCCGCGGATGCCGCGGTGGTCCACGACGATCGTGGCGCCGTGGGCGAGCAGGGACTCGAGCTCGGCGTCACGGTTTTCCACGCGCGGGCGCAGGTCGAGGTGGATCCGGTTCTTGACCACCTTCTCGTCCGGGACCTCGATGAACAGCAGTTGGTGGCCGGTCTCGGGGTCGCGGATCATGCACTCCTCGTGGCCCGGCAGGTTCGGGTCACCCTCGATGTCGACGTACCCGAGCACGGGCTTCCACCACTCGGAGAGCTCGTAGGCGTTGCGGGCGTCGATGGTGGTGTGCGAGATGAAGGAGGCCATGCACGCACTCTCCAACCCCGTGCTGCGACCCCTCAACGGGTTATCCGGGCAACCGGGGGTGCGGCGCCGTCGCCCGGAGCTCGTCGAGCGTCGCGACGGCCGCGATCTGCGACGGTACGGCGAGCTTGCGCAGGACGGACTTCACCTGGCTGCGCACGGTCGACTCGGAGACCTCGAGGCGCGCGGCGATCAGCCGCACGGTCTTGCCCTGGTACAGCAGGCCGAGCACCTCGTTCTCGCGGGGCGTCAGTGTGCTCATCCGCTCGCGGAGCCGCTCCTGCTGCTGCCGCGCCTCCCACCACTGGCGCAGGAGCGAGCGCCGCTCGACCTCGCCGATCGGTGACAGGTCCGCCCGGACGTCGACCAGGATCGCGATCAGCGCGTTGATCGACACCGTCGCCTCCACCACGGCCCGAGCGCCGCCGTCGAGCGCGGCGCCCCAGACCGCACCGCGTGGAGCGTCGGTGATCACCAGCCACCGGCTGCCGGCAGCCCGGCCGTGGGCGCAGACGTCGTCGAGCCGGGGCAGGGCCAGGTCGCTGATGAGCACCGCCACCTGGTCGTTCCAGCGATCGCCCACCGGATCGGGGGCCACGTGCTCCTGCCACAGGACGGACCTGGCCTGGACCCCGGCGCCGGCGAGGGCCGCGGCCACCGACTCGGCGACCAGGCGGGCCTCCGACGCGACGCTGACGGTCAGGCTGTCGACCTGGATCCGGCCGGGGCGGGGCGCGCGGCCGTCCAGCGCGGCAGGGGCAATCCGCGGCGCCGGCGGTGCTCGTCGCTCGTCCATCATCACCGTCGAGACTCCCGACATCCGGGGACGCGGACGGCCACCGTCGGAACAAACACCCAGAATTGGGGGTCCGGATCAGAATCCGAAGTTCAGGCGCCGTTAGACGACGAAATCCCTCGCTAAACGCCCGACTCGCGGCCAGATCAGCGGAGCCCTCTACCTAGAATCTGGTATAGCCACCCGGATCTGGTGAGAAGCCCACGGAACTTCACCACCATTCTGGGTATGGGGCTGGACCGTGGGGCGGGGGCTACTGGAGCGTTCGCAAGACGGCCCGAGCGGACTGCTTGCTAGAGGCCCAGCAATGGGCCCGGGACGGAAAGCACGATGGGCACAGGTGGGGAACGTACCCGGTGGGACGGGGCCTGGTCGGCGGGCGCCCTCGCCCTGACCTGCACCCCGCTGCTGGCGCTCCCCCTCGTGTACTACGAGACCATCGACCTCGAGGAGCTGGCCAAGGCCAGCAACGTGGTCTCCCACGTCTTCATCGTGTTCGCCGTCCTGCTGCTCTACCTGCACTGGCGGCTGACCAACCGGTCGTCCGGCTGGAAGGTGCTCGTCCTGACCGCGTTGTCCGTGCAAGGACTCGCGCTCGCGACGTTCACCCTCGACCCGGACCGGATGCCCAGCGCCGACCTCCCGTGGATCCTGCTCATGCAGCTGGTCCTCGCCGCCGCCGTCCTCGCGACGGTCGGACTGTCGGCTCGGTTCACGCTGCGCGCCGACCCGTTGGTCGTGGGAGTCGTGATCGGTCTGACCATCGGCGGCATCCGTCGCACGCTGCTCAGCCTCCACGACTCCCCGACCCCCACCGACTTCTGGATGGTCGTGTTCGGCATCGCCCTGCTGGCGACCGATCTCGTCATCTCGGTCGCGATCATCCGGCTGTCGATCACCCCGCTGTGGATGCGGTGGCGACTGGCGGCGGCGCTGGTGCTGCTCAGTTTCGCGCACGCCGCGACGTACTCAGTTCAGGGCAGCGTGCTCCTGAACGTCGTGATGATTCTCGGGTGGGTCCTCGGCGCGACCCTGTTGCTGTCCTTCGCGGGGGTGCTGGCACGCACGTCCTGGCTCGACAACCAGGAGGCCCTCGAGGTCCTGGCCCGGCAGCTGCAGGCGGTGGAGGCCGATGCCCGCGCGGACCAGGCGAAGCTGCACGAGATCCGGGCGACCGTCGCCGGTCTCGGCAGCGCCTCCCGGCTCGTCCACCACGGCTCCGCGGTCGGGGAGGTACGACGCCGTCAGCTCGAAGAGATGATCGGGTCCGAGATGGCCCGCCTCCAGCGGCTCCTCCACGAGAGGCCTCAGGAGCGCTGCGCCATCGACCTCGACGCGACCATCTCACCGATCGTGCTGCGGCACCGCACCCGCGGCTACCCCGTCGACTGGATGCCGAGCGGCGACCAGGCCATCGCGCGGGCCGACGACGTGGCCGAGGTCATCAACGTCCTGCTCGAGAACGCCTACCAGCACGCACCTCACGGCAGCGCCTCGATCGTCACCCGCCGGACGGCGGGCGTCGTCGAGATCGCCGTCTCCGACACAGGGCCGGGTATCGACCGGTCCCTCCGATCGCGCATCTTCGAGTGGGGCCAACGTGGCGGTGCATCCCACGGGAGTGGCATCGGACTCAATGTCGCCCAACAGCTGACCGCCTCACTCGGCGGCTACCTCCGACTCGTCGACTCTCCGTTGCCGGGCACGACCTTCGTGCTCGGCCTTCCCACCGAGGAGCTCTCATGACCCAGCCACTTGCCCGCGGAAACGTCCGCGTGCTGATCATCGAGGATCACGCGCTGTTCGCGGAGTCATTGGAGCTCGCGTTGTCGCTCGAGGGCTACAACGTGCGCCGGTGCGCACCACCGAGCTCCGGGGTCTCGCCGGGCGCCATGCTGTCGGCCGCCGTCCGGGCCAAGCCGCGCATCGCGCTGCTCGACCTCGACCTCGGGCAGTACGGCGACGGCACCCGGATGATCACGCCGCTCGTGACCGCGGGGGTCCAGGTGGTCGTCGTGACCGCCTCGTCCGACCGCCCTCGATGGGGCGAGTGTCTCCGCCTGGGAGCGCGCAAGGTGCTCGCCAAGACCGAACCGCTCAACGAGATCCTGGCCACGGTCCGCCGGATCAACCAGGGCTTCCCGGTGATCGACCGGGAGGAGCGGGACCGTCTCGTCCAGCTCTGGCACGACCAGCACCAGGCGCGCCGGCTCATGTTCGACCGGCTGTCCTTGCTGACCCCTCGGGAGTGTGAGGTGCTCGGCCAGCTGATGCGCGGCTACACGGTCCGGGAGATCGCGAGCATGAGCGTCGTCTCCGAGGCGACCGTCCGCACCCAGGTGAAGTCGGTCCTCGCCAAGCTCGAGGTCTCCTCCCAGCTCGCAGCCGTCGGCATGGCCCACAACCTGGGCTGGCAGCCGCCGCTCTCGACCGCGTCCTAGGCCGGCGGGCGGCCGCACTCGCGCCGTTCAGGCCACGCCGCGCGGTCCTGGTGGTCGTCGTCACCACCTCGTCCGACCGCCCTCGACGGGCGAGTGCCTCCGATCGGGCGCCCCACGACCTGGGGCCCACCACCTGGGCCGGCAACCGCCGCTCGCGACCGCGTCCTCGTCCGTCGCGCGACTGCTCTCGCGCCGCCGCGCCCCCATCGACGGGAGCGTCAGTACGCGCCTTCGTGCCGGATGACGGTGCCGACGGTCCGGCACAGGATCCGCAGGTCCAGCCCGAGCGACCAGTTGTCGACGTAATGGACGTCGAGCCGGACGGTGTCCTCCCAGGACAGGTCGGAGCGACCGCTGACCTGCCACAGACCGGTCAGCCCGGGCTTGACCGCCAGGCGCCGGCGGGGGTCGTGCTCGTAGCGCGCGACCTCGTCGGCCAGCGCCGGTCGGGGTCCGACCAGCGCCATGTCACCGAGCAGCACGTTGACCAGCTGAGGCACCTCGTCGACGGAGTACTTCCGCAGCATGCCGCCCAAGCGGGTGATCCGAGGGTCCTGCCGCACCTTGAAGAGCACCCCGCCCTCCGACTCGTTGAGCTCGGCGAGCTCGGCGAGACGGGCATCGGCGTCGGTGCGCATGGTGCGGAACTTGTACATGGTGAAGTCGCGGCCGTCGCGGCCGATGCGGCGCTGCCGGAAGATCGCCGGCCCGGGGCTGTCGCGACGTACAGCGATCGCCACGCCGAGCAGGACGGGCAGCAGCAGGAGGAGCATCACGCCGGCGGCGGTGCGCTCCATCAGCTCCTTGATGACCCGCGCCGCGGACGCCGACGGCGCCGAGCGCACCGCGAGCAGGTCGAGGTCTCCGGCCGTCAGCAGGGTGGCCCGGGCCGGGTCCACGTCGTGGAGGGCGGTGCCGACGTACAGGCCGGTTCCGGTCGCCTCCAAACGCCACGCCAGGCGGCGGAGCGCGAGCGGCTCGAGCTCGCGGCACGGGAGCACGAGCACGGCCTCGGCACCGAAGGCCTCGGCCTGACCCACGAGGTCGTCGAGCCCGGCGCTGATCGGGACGTCGGCGTCGCAGTCGGCGCCTCCCGCCACGCAGGCACAGACGACCTGCCACGCCGGGCGGGGTCCACGACGGAGCTCGGCGACCGCACGGGCGACGTCGGTCGCCTCGCCGGCGACCAGGACACGGGTGCCCCCGTGCGACCGCACGCTGTGGGACCCCCAGGCGTCGGTGATGATGCGAGCACCGTACGAGGTCGCGGCCAGGGTCGCGACCGCCAGGACGAGCGCGGCGGGCCTGGTGGCGACGTCGACCACCGTGGGCAGCGCCCAGCAGGCGAGGCCGAGCACGGCCCCGGCTCGAAGGACCCCGAGCCGACGGCGTCGCGACGAGGGTGTTGACGGCTCGCCGTACGCCCCGTCCAGCAGCAGCAGCAGCGGCCACCCTAGGACGAGCAGGAACGCGACGTCGTCGGGCGACGTACCGGCCGAGGCGAGCGAGAGCGCGACGAGCGCGGCGATCGCGATGTCGGCCGAGAGCGTCAGGAACAGCGGGTAGCCACGGTGGTGACGACCGCCCCGCGGACGTCCACCCAGCTCGGGCTCCGCGGTGCGGCTCCCGGCCGAGAGCGGGACACCCGCCACGGGGAGGATTGCGGTCACGTGCGTTCTCCTAGGGATCGAACGGCTTGCGCCCAAACTAGGAAAGGGCGCTGGTCGCGGCATGCCTCAAATGGGGCAACCTCCTGGCCGCTGGCGACGGCCGGCGGGGTGGCCGACCAGCCCGGCCGGTCACCCGGCCGGGCCAGTCGTCAGCGGCGGCTAGTTGAACGTGACGGTCCGCCAGGCCGTCTTCGGCGAGACGTTGCCGGCACCGTCGACCGCGGTCACCTGGTATCCGTACTTGATGCCAGTGGTTCCCGGGTTGAAGGTGTAGCTCCACGTCGAGCTCGGCGATCCCTGAGATCCGAGCGTCGTCGGGATGTTGGTGAACGCTCCCCAGCCGGAACCCGTCCACCACAGCTTCGAGACCGTGTCCTGGATCGTGATCCGTACGGCGTTCGTGCCGACGTTGTCGGTCACGTTGCCGCTGATCGTCACCGACGGACCGGGGACGGTCGCGTTGAGCGCGCTCGGCGACGTCACCGATGGCGACGGCGCTGTCGTGTCCGGTGCACCGGCCATGGAGAACGTCCGCGTCGCCGGGCTGGCGTCGACGTTGTTCTGGCCGTCCACCGCCTGCGCGCTGACGCCGTACGTGCCTTGGCTCGCGGCGGCACCCGGCAGCGTGTAGGACCATGTGAAGCTGGGTGCGGTCCCACCGACGGTGGCGTTGACCGTCGTCTCCGTGCTCGACCAGGCCGTGCCGGTCCAGTACTGCCCGCCGGCGTTCGTGATCCTGAGTCGCACCCCGGAGACGGTCCGGTCGTCGGTCGCCGTGCCGCTGATGGCCACCGCGCCCGTGGGCACCGAGCCTCCGTCGTCCGGCGCGGTGATCGCGGTGTCGGGCGGTGACGTGTCGGGCGTCTCGGTCGTGACGTTGAAGACGACGTTCGGGATCGAGTTGTCGGCGTTCCCGGCGGCGTCCCGCGCGGTGACCTGGATCGTGTACGCGCCGGCCGCACGCGGTGTCCACGGCCAGGTCCAGTCGGTCGACGTAGCGCCCGGCGCCGCAAGGGTCGCCTCGAAGGTCGTGTAGGTCGTGCCGAACCCGCTCGAGCCCGTGCCCGTCCACCAGCGACCGTCACTGTTGCGCTTGAGCGCGATCCGGACGCTGTTCACCCCGACGTTGTCCGTCGCGGTGCCCGTGAACGTCATCGCACCGAGCGGGAGGTTCGCTGCCGGCGCCGGAGGCGGAGCCGGATAGGTCACCAGGCCGTTCGGTCGCGTGACGTCGTTAGCCGGCGGCTGCGGCACGGGCGGCGCCGTCGCTCCGGTCATGGCGAACGTCCGCATGACGGAGCCGCTGACGTTGCCGGCCGCATCGCGGGTCTTGATCTCGACGACGTAGCGACCCTGCCGCGAGACCGCCGGGAACACGAAGCGCCAGCTGGCGTTCGTCACCGGCGACGTGTTCGAGGTGTACGAGGCCAGCGAGCTGGTCTTCCCGGTCTCCCACGCCGAGTTCTGCGAGTTCCAGTAGAGACCGGTCGTGTAGTCCTGGAACGTCAGCTCGACGTTGCCGACACCGGCGTTGTCCTGGGCCGTGCCGGTGAGGGTCACCGAGTTGAGCGGCAGGACGGCACTCTGCGCCGGGCTGCTGACGACCGGGAGCGACGGCGCCTGCGCGTCGTTGACCTTGCCGACGGCGGCGTTGAACACCTGGATCCGGTCGTTACCGGAGTCGGCGATGTAGACGCGACCGTTCGCGTCGCAGTCGATGCCGGCCGGACCCTTGAGCTCGTACGGGTTCTGGCCGTACGTCGCGCCCCACCGGGTCACGTAGCTGGTCGAGGCCAGCGCGGCGCCGTCGAGGTTGAAGACGTTGATCTTCGCCGCCGCCTCGTCGACCGCGTACAGCTGGTTGTTGCAGATCGTGAGGTCGGCCAGGTCGCGGAACTGACCCGGCGCCGTGCCGGACGCGGAGTACCTGCCCACCCGGGTGCCGGCCTGGTCGTAGACGCTGATCGAGGTGCCACCCGCGATGTAGAGCAGGCCGCTCGCGGGATCGAACGCCGTGCCGCCGGCGGAGATGGGGATGAAGTTGGCGTCGGGGTCGTTGTCCCCCGGCGTCATGTCGAGCTCCTGGAACGTCACGGCGTTGATCACCTTGACGCTCGAGGCCATCCGGTCGGTGATGATCGCGACCGGCGTGGTGCCGTAGGTCGCGAACTCGATGTCACCGGGCCAGCGGAAGTGCCCGTTGTCGGTGTCGTCACTGCCGATCTCGCCGACCTGGCGGACGTACGTCGGCGTGCCGGTGGGCGTCGTCGGTGCGTTGTAGACCTGCAGGTGGTGTCCGCGCTCGTTGCCGACCCAGATCCGCTTCGGGGTCGAGCCGGTGGCCGGCTGGATCGCGATGTGGCGCGGGTAGTTCATGTCGAACGGGCCACCCGGTCCGCGCTCGCCCCACGCCCCGAGGGAGGCGCCGGTCGAGGAGAACCGCTGGAAGCGCTGTGCCCACGCGTCGGCCACCCAGACGTCTCCGGTCGCGTCGTCGATCGCGACGTCACGCGGCTGGGCGAGCATGCCGACGGGAGGCCTGCGCGCAGGAGAAGGAGCGCGCAGGAGCGGAGTTCCGGTCGGGCTGTACTTCTCGGCCTCGAAGCCACCGAAGTCACCGACCCACAGGTTGCCGTCGTCGTCGATGTCGATCTGGCGGCCGCCGCCCGCGAACTGGCCGGGGTTGTTGCCCTCGCTGCCGAACGATCCGACGTAGGTGCCGTCCTGGCGGAACATGTCGATGTCGGAGTGCTCGGCGTCGACGACGTACACCCGGTCGGTGGCCTCGTTGACCACGACGCTGCGGTTGTCGCCGCCGGTCTGGGTGGTGCCGAACGTCGACTGGTAGGTGCCGTCGCGGTTGTAGATGTAGGCCCGCCGGTTCCAGGCGTCGGTCATGTAGATCTTGTCATCGGTGGTGATGTCGATGCCGTAGATGCGGGCCTGGTTGGTCGTCGACGTGCCGGGCGGTGTGACCGGCCACGCGCCCAGCTCGTCGACGGTCTGGGTGGCGTCGTTGAAGTGCAGGCGCAGCATCCGCGGAGGGTTCTCCTCGCTGAGTCCGCCGCCTGTGGCGCCGAGGTTCTGGTAGTGGCTGTCGAGGACCCAGATGTCGCCGGTGTCCTCCTCGACGGTCATCCACACGGGGTAGAAGGCGCGGAACCGGTTCCCGGTGGACGACGAGAGACTCGCGTTCGCGACGTACATGAAGTTGCCGAACTTGTCGTACTTCACGATCGCCGCGGTGAGCGGGTTGTCCTTGAGCTCCGCGACGTAGATCGCCCCGTCCGTGGGATCGACGGCGATGCTGTACGGCTGCCCGAGGTGGTCGGGTCGGTAGAAGTCACCGAGCGCGTTGCCCTGCTTGTCGTAGCGCCTGATCTTGAAGTTCAGGTAGTCGCCGACCAGCACCTCCTGGGTGACGGGGTTGTACTGCACTCCCCACGCGAAGACGCCGGGCCGACCCTGACCGCCGATGCTGCGCTCGAAGCGCGGCTGTTGGTTCGCGGTGAGGGCCGTTGAGGCCGGCGGGGCGACGATCTGGGCCAGCAGGACTGCGACCAGCCCCATGACCACGACCAGCGCCGTGGTGCGCATCCTGCGCGGAAGTCCTCGAAGTGCCGACATCTCTACGTCTCCCCACACCCAGGTTCATCGCGACCCACGGAATGCGGGCCACATGCGGCTCAATCTCGCAGCCTGGGCCGCGCGGGTCATACCCGAATCCGGGCAATTCCGAGGGCTGTTCCGAGTGCCTCAGGGCAGGCAGAAACCCCTTGATAACAAGGGGATTCTCCTCAGTACCCGAGTTCGACGAGCTGCTTGCCCAGCACCGCCTCAACAGTCTCGAGAGCGTCTTGACCGAGGTCGCGGCGGAAGGCGTCCGTCCGACCGGTCGCGAACTCGTAGCGCGCCAGCTGCGACTCGAACCCGCGGGTCCACGGCAGACCCACAGCGTCGAGGACCTGCGCGAACCCGGCGCGTGGATCAGCCACGATGTCCTCGTAGCGGATCCGCAGCCAGCGATCCTCGGGCACGAGGGCCCTGGCCTCGTCGTACGCCTGCATCAGCATCCTCCAGCCCAGCGCGGCCAATGCCGGGAAGGACCGTCCGCTCTCGAGCCACTCCTGCTCGTCCTCGGGATCCAGCGGCCCGAAGTGCCACTCGGCGGGACCTCGGTGACCGCGCCACCAGTCCATCTGCAGCCAGGAGCTGGTGACCGCTCGGCCGTCGCGCACGACCTCGACGAAGACCGCGTCGTCGAAGCAGGCGTCGAGCAGGCCGGCGCGAGGCCAGCCGGTGAGCTTGTGGAGGAAGACCGGGGCGCCGATCCGTGCCGCGCGGCTGTCCATGAAGGTGGCGAGCCGATCGCGCAGCCACGGCGTGGCGTCCGCGGCCACCAGGTCGCGGACCGGCTCCACGACCACGGGACCGACCTCGCGCGCGAGCGCGCGGTAGCCCTCGGTCGGCGCGAACCGGGTGCCGCCCTTGCGGGTCACCCGAGCGGGCAGCCGCCGCCACAGCTCGTTCTGCCAGGCCGTGCTCGGCAGCACGTTCAGGTCGTCGAGGTTGGTCATGAACCCGGTGTCGCTGTGGCGAGCCAGCACCTCGTGCACCAGGGTCGAGCCGCACCGACCGGTGCCGAGCACGAAGACCGGACCGGTCATGCCGCGTACCCGAGCGCCCGCAGCGTCTCGCCCTGGATCGCCGTGACCCGTTCGTCCGGCTCGCCCGTCCCGTTGCGGTTGGGGAACCGGACGCGGCCAAGCGCGGCAGTCCAACCGTGATCGTCGTCGAGCCCGGCGAACCTGGCGACGTCGGTGATCACGTCGTGCGGGGCGGCGACGAGGTCCTCGTAGGTGATGCGCTGCACCTGGTGCTCAGGAACCAGCGCCAGACCGGTCTCGATGGCGTCGACCTCGCGGACCCAGTGGTGCGCGGCCAGGTCGCGCGGATCTCCACCGGCTCGGCTCCAGTCCCGGGGTGTCCCCCCGAACCACCAGACGAGCGAGTCCGGCCACCAGTCGACCGCGAGCAGCGAACGAGCGACCGCGCGTCCGTCTCGCGACATCACGACGAACCTGGCCTCGGGGAAGATCTCGTGGAGCAGTCCCACCCGCCGGTTGTGGCCGATCCGCTTGGAGACGAGGACCTGGGAGCCCGAGGCACGCACCAGCCGGCGTACGTCGTTGCGCAGCCGCAGCTGGCGACGACCGCAGCCGGTGCGGTCGAGACCCTGGAGGACGCCGCGCCGCTCGAAGAGCGGCTCGCCCTCCACGGGTTGGGGGAACAGCCGCTCCACCGCACCGCGCGCGGCGCCGTACCGGTAGGCGTTGTCGCCCTCCTCGCCGAACCACACCTGCTGGCGCTGATGAGGCGCCAGCCGCGCGATGCGGTTGAGCACCGCAACCTCCGGCAGCATCGTCAGCCGCCGGCCGTAGTTGCTGATCCACGCCGCATCGGGGTGCAGGGCGAGCGTCCGGTAGAGCAACGACGTCCCGGACCGGGGCGCGCCGAGGACGAAGAGCGGCGCGGCGACGTGCTGGTTCACGGCTTCAGGTTCGGCGCGCATCGGCGCCGCTCCGGGGCGGACCTGTCGATGATCCCCAATGTTGGGGAGGCACCCCGATCATGCGTCCGAGACACCGATGGCCGTGCCTAGCGTGATTTCATGCAACTGACTCGGCTCATGAGGCGATCGGGCAAGGCCGTGTGGCTGCTCGTCCTCGTCCCCATCCTCGCGGTGGCCGCATCGACTGCGGTCACGATGCGTTCCGAACCGTCCGTGCGGTCGCTGGCGACCGTCAGCGTGATCGCACCGGACGGGACCAGCACCGCCGCGACCGTCACCCAAGCCGTCGACGGCTTCAAGTCGACGGTCGTCAGTGATGGCGTCGTGCAGCAGGCGGCCGACGAGTCGGGGGTCGGGCTGAGTGCGTCCGACGTACGTGCCGAGCGGATCGGCACCTCCAACCTCGTCGAGGTCCGGGTCACGACGCAGCCCGGCGAGGACGGCAACGCGGCGATGACAGCGCTGGTGGAGGCCGCGAACAACGCGCTGTTCGCCTCGACGATCGCCACCGCCGAGGCCCGCGTCACGACGGCCGAGCAGCGCTACGAGAATGCGCTCGCCGAACGCGAGAAGGAGACCGCTGAGACCGGCCTGCTCCTGCCGATGGAGGCCTACCGCGCCAAGGCTGCCGAGGTCACGCAGCTCCGGGTCGCGCTCGCCACCGCCGACTCGAGCGTCGACGGCGAGGCCGTCCGAGCCGCGCTGAAGCAGGCGATCGCGGACCTGGCGCGGATCGGTACGTCGGTCAACAGCTACGAGAGCCTCGCGGAGAGCGTCACGCGCACACGGACCGAGCTCGGAGCCGCGCAGCAGGCCGTCGAGGACGGCCATGCGCGTCTGGCCGCCGCCGGCGCCCAGCAGTCGATCACGATCGCGGACCCGACCACCCAGTCGACCCGCACCACGGTCGTCCGTGGCGCGGTCACCGCGCTCGTGCTCGGGCTGGCGCTCGCCCTCGGCCTGGTGCTCCTCATCGGTCTCCTCCGCAAGCCGGACCGTTCCGTAGGCCCGCACGAACGCCACCGGGACGACCCGTCTCGTGACGACCGGACCGACGAGCCCGGCTCCCGCAAGCGAGAGGCGGCGCTCACGTGACCGCGACGCGGACTCGCGTCGTCTACGTAGGCGGCACCGGACGGAGCGGCAGCACGGTGCTCGCCAACGTCCTGGGCGAGGTGCCCGGGTTGGTGTCGGTGGGCGAGGTGCGCTTCCTCTGGGAGCGCGGGATCCTCCAGAACCGGCTCTGCGGGTGCGGGGACCACTTCGCCGACTGCCCCTTCTGGTCCAAGGTCCTCGACCGTGCCTTCGGTCCGGACGACGAGCGTCGCGCCGAGGACCGCTCGACGACCGCCAGGCGGATGTGTCGGAGCCTGGCAGAGCGGACCCGGATGCGCTCGCTGCCGAGCCAGGTCGGCCGCCGCCAGCGCGCGATCGACCCGGAGCTGGCCACCACGCTCGGACGGCTGTACGAGGCGATCGCCGAGGTCGCGGGCGCCGAGGTCGTCGTCGACTCCTCCAAGCTCCCGACGTACGCCGTGCAGCTCGCCGACGTCCCGAGCATCACCGTGCAGGTCCTGCACCTGGTCCGCGACCCGCGCGCCGCGGCCCACTCGTGGCGGCGTCGTCGCGCCCAGCCGGACCTGGGCGAGACCGCGCTGATGGAGCGCCGCGGCGCCGCCAAGAGCGCGGTCCTGTGGCGCATCTGGAACACCGCCCTCGAACGGATGTGCCGCAGCCGCGGACTCGAGTACCGGCTGCTCAACTACGAGTCGTTCGTCGCAGACCCCCGCGGCGAGCTGCGCCGACTGCTGCGCGGTTTCGCCCTGCTGGCGCCGTCCCAGCTGGACCCGGTCCTCGACGAGCTCTTCGAGGCACCCGACGTCGTCCGTCTGTCGAGCAACCACACGGTCGCGGGCAACCCGGCACGGCACCACCACGGCTCGGTCGCGCTCGTGCCCGACGACGAGTGGCGCGACCGGCTCGGCGCGGCCGACCGCCGGCTCGTCTCCGTGCTGACCTGGCCGACCCTGCCACGCTTCGGCTACCGCGCCCGGGTGTGACCGATGCGACTCGGGCGCGGTGGTGCGCTGGCCGTCGCCTCCGCCACCGTTTTCGCCGTGGTCCTGATCGCCTGCACGGCACCGCCCCCTGCTGACCTCTACCGCGCGGTGCGCGACGTACCCGACGCCTCGGGCGGGCCGGCGACGACGGCCCCTCCGGTGACGCCCGGACGTGGTGCGGCCCCGGGCAGCGGGCCCCTCGGGCTGAAGTGGAACCGGGCGCTGACCGCCACCCTGGACTTCGTCCAGCGATCCCGCAGCGGGTGGACGTTCTACGAGGTCGAGTGGTGCGACGTCGAGCCCACGCCCGGTGACTACGACTGGGCCATGGTCGACCAGTTCGTGCGCGAGGCGCGTGGGCTCGGGCAGGAGCCGATGCTCAAGCTGCGCACCGGGCAGTGCTGGGCGACCGAGCCGCCCATCGACGAGCGCCGGGACACGACCGAGAACCTCTCCAAGGCACCGTCGACCCCCGCCACCGACCTCCCCGCCTACCTCGACTTCGTCCGGGCCGCGGTGCGCCGGTACTCCGCACGTGGGATCGTCGACTACGCGGTCGAGAACGAGCCGGACACGATCAACCACTGGGCCGGCACGGTGTCCGAGTACCGGAAGCTCGTGGTCGTGGTCGCGCGCGAGATCAGGCAGGCGAGCCCCTCGGCACACGTGCTCGACGGCGGCGCATCGAGCACGTCGTACGGCGTCGCGATGGCTGCGTCGCAGCTGCGCCGGCAGCCACGGCTCGCCCTGCGCACCTACCGTCACTACTACGCCCGCCGGATCGACGGGGATGCCTCCCGATGGCCCGCGGTGAAGGGCGTCGCGGAGCTGCGCCAGGTGCTCGCGTCGCCGCAGGCACGTCGGGCGGTCCGCGCCGTCGACGCCGGCGTCCGGCTCGCGAACAGCGGGGCTGTCGACGCCTACCAGCTCCACTACTACGAGCCGACCTCCCGGCTGCCGTCCGTCCTCCGCTACCTCGACCGGCGGCTGCGTGACCGGGTCCCGGTCGAGGCGTGGGAGATCGGGGTCGCCTGGCCCGGAGCCGGGTACGACGAGCGCCTGCAGGCCGACGAGGTCTACCGACTGGTCGCCCTGCTCCTGCGGGCCGACATCCGCAGGGTCGTCTACCTGCCAGTGGCCTTCACCCCCGCTCCCGGCAAGGTCGAGGTGTTCCGCGGCCTGACCACGCCCGACGGCACGGTGCTGCCGGCCGGGGGTGGCTGGCAGGAGCTGGCGGCGTCACTCGCCGGCCTGCGCGGAGCAGCGATCCACGACGCCCGCGGACGCCTCCGCGGCGTCACGTGGTCGGTGGGCCGTCAGCAGGCCGCGCTCGTGTGGGCGCGCGGCGGCCCCGTCCGCCTGGACCCCACGGACGTCGAGCGGGTCGTCGACGCGACCGGCAGCGTCGTCACCGGGAGTCCGGTGGTGGGACGACAGCCCGTGCTGGTGACGGGATCACCGCGTGGCGAGCTCGCGCGGCAGATCCGTCTGGGCCGGTACTGACGCCGCCCTCCGGCGCCGCACCGCGTTCCGGTACGCGTCCTCGAGCAGGTCCGTCGCGACGTCCCAGCTGTAGCGAGCGGTGACCTCGTCGCGGAACCGGCGCGCGGCCGCCCGGGCCACGTCCGGGTCGGCGCCGAGGCAGGCCGTGAGCGCCGCGGTCAGCCCGTCGCGGTCACCGGCTCGGAAGAGCATCCGGGCCGCATCGAGCCCGCCGACGACCTCACGGTGCGGCGGGATGTCGCTCGCCAGCACGGGGACGCCGTACGCCGCCGCCTCGAGCAGCGTGATCGGCAGCCCCTCGAGGAGCGACGGTTGGACGAACAGCCGGGCACCGCCGTAGAGCGCCGCGAGCTCGGCGCCGTACCGGAACCCGACCAGCCGGACCCGCGGGTCGAGCGCGGCCAGCTCTCGCAGCTGCGCGACGTAGCCGTCGGTGTCGCTGCTGTCGCCGACGAGCACGAGCGGCAGGTCACCCGGTACGTCGCGGTAGGCCTGCAGCAGGAGGTCGGGCGCCTTCTCGGGGACCATCCGCCCGACGAAGACGGCGTAGCCCCCGGGCGTCAGGCCCAGGTCGGCCAGCAGGCCGAGGTCGGGCTCGGTCACGGCGGGGACGCCGTTCGTCACGTAGCTGGTGTAGCGGCCGTACCGCTCCCGGTAGTGCTCGCCCAGCTCGCGAGAGACCACGACGACCTCGTCGGGGACGTGCGCCGACAGCAGCGCGCCGACACGCAGCAGGCGCTGCGCTCCCCCGCCCCACTTGCCTCGCTGCTCGTCGAGGCCGTGGATCGTCTGGACGATCGCGCTCCCGCCGAACGCCCGGCTCCACGGGGTGAACAGCCCGGGCCCCATGGCGTGGAAGTGCGCGACGTCGAAGCGGTGACCGCCGGCCGTCAGCGCGCCGAGACCGCTGTGCACCAAGGCCTCCGCGCCCTTCAGGTGCACGGTCGGCAGCTCTCGCAGCCGCACCCCGCGGTACGTCGGCCCGCACTCCGGCGCGTAGCCGTGGCGGCAGAAGACGGTCACGTCGTGGCCACGATCGACGAGCCGCACCGACAGCTCCTCGACATGCCGCTCGACGCCGCCGTACTGCGCAGGGATGCCGCGCAGGCCGATCATCGCGATCCGTAGTGCGTTCATGTCCGGGCTCCCGCTTCCTCGTAGACGGCCCTGATGGCGTCGAGGTGACGCCCGGGGTCGTGACGCTCCTCGGCGATCCGGCGGGCGCGCTTGCCGCGGAGCACCGCCTCGACCGGGTCGCGCAGCGCAGCGTGGAGCGCCTGCGCCATGGCGACCGGGTCGTCTGCCGGCACGACCCACCCCGTGGTCTCGTCGACCATCTCGGGCAGGCCGCCGAGGTCGGTCGCGAGCACCGGGACACCGAGGGCGTAGGACTCCAGGACGGCAAGGGGCTGGTTCTCGTGCCACCGCGAGGGAACGGCGCTGAGCGTCGCGCTGCCGACGAGCTCCACCAGTGCCTCCCGGGGCAGCCGGCCGTGGAAGCGCACCCGCCCCGGGGCGACGTCGGCGGCGAGGGACTCGAGGGCTCCCCGCTCCGGCCCGTCGCCGGCCACGTCGAGCAGCACGCCCGGCAGGTCGGCGAGACCGGCCGACGCCAGGCCGATCGCCTGGATCAGCGTGTCCACACCCTTCTCCGACGAGAGCCGGCCCGCATACACCGCTCGTCCCGACGCCCGGACGGTCGGCCGCGGTACGTCGAGCTCGGTGAAGTTCGGGATCACCCGGATCCGGTCGGGGTAGACGCCGGCGGCCGCCATCGTGTCGGCGAGGAACCGGCTCGGCGCGATGAGGCGGCCGAGGCCGTCGTACGCCCCGAGACGGCGGTGCAGGCTCACCTCCAGGGCCGCCGCCGTGCTGGCGCCGAGCGAGCCGTCCTTGCACCGGCGCTTGACCGCCTGCCACGGACCACCGGTGATGCACGCCGTGCACGGCCGGCCGTGGTCCATCAGCTGGTAGGTCGGGCAGGCGAGCTTGTAGTCGTGCATGGTCAGGACCACCGGTACGCCGCGACGTGCGGCGGCCCGGACGACGGACGGCGACAGCTGGTGGTAGATGTTGTGGGCGTGCACGACGTCGGGGCGGAACGCGTCGAGCGCCTCCTCCATGCCACGCCCGGCCTCCCGCGACCAGAGCATCCGGCCGACGACCCGCGCCGTCGCGCGCGGACCGCTCGGCGCCACGTCGAAGGCGACGTACGACGGCGGGGTGCCGGCGCTCTCCTGGTCGTTGTCGGGATGGGCCATCCCGAAGAACGCGGTCTCGTCACCCTCCGCGCGCTGCAGGGCGGCGAGGTCGAGCAGGTAGCCCTCGGCACCTCCCCTGCGGTGCAGGAACTTGTTGACGTGCAGGACACGCATCAGTCGTTCACCTCCTCGAGAGCACGATCCGCGGGCTCGGGCTCGGGCACCGGCTCCGGGCCGCGCTCGGCCAGGTAGGACGCGACGCCGGCGAGCGCCGCGAAGTAGATCCCCACCACGACCTGGGACATCAGGTTCGCCACCAGGCTCATCAGCAGGTAGCCGGCGGCGACGCCGAGGAAGCCGACCGCGAAGGCGTACGCCGCCGGCGGTCCGTCCCGGGTGGCGCGCACCGCGCGCCGGCCGGTCGCCAGGAACTGCCACATCAGCCAGGCGAAGGCGGCGATCCCGAGCACCCCGAGCTCGACGTACGCGCGCAGGAAGTCGTTGTGCGGCTGCTTGCCCTCGGTGCTCTGGGCCACCACCTGCTTGAGCCCGATGCCGGTCACCGGGCTCTCCTCCGACAGGGCGACCGACTCGCCCCAGTACCCCACCCGCCAGGTGAGCGAGTTGCTGGGCTCGCCGCGCGAGGACTGCTCGTCGCCGAGGTCCGCGAAGCGCGCGGCCGTGCCCGGGATCATCAGCAGGCTCACCAGCACGGCCGCGGCCAGGCCGATCACCCAGGCCCGTCCGCGCGTGGCGGCCACGATCGCGACACCGAGGAGCGCGGCGAGCCAGGCGGCGCGCGTGTAGGTGACGTAGAGCCCGACGGTCGCGACGAGGCCGACCGCGCCGGCCACCCAGCGCAGTGGCACGTCGCGCAGGTGGGCCACGTGGGCGAACGCCATCACGACGAGGATCGCGAGGAACGCGGCCATCGGGTTGGAGTGCGTGAAGGTTCCCTGCACGCGCGCGAAGCCGCCGGCGTCGAAGAGACCCGAGCCGGACCAGAGCTGCCAGGCGCCGACGGTCAGGGGCACGACGGCGGCAGCGCCGAGCGCCACCACGACCCTGCCCCGGAAGTCGGGATGCCGCGCGAGCCGCTCCGCGACCAGGACCATCACGCAGACACTGGACAGGCGCACCCACTCCACCAGCGCCGGCCAGTACGACGGCGCGACGAGGACGCCGAGGAGCGCGGCGCCGGCGAACGCGGTCACGGCCCAGCCGAGCCGGCTCAACCGCACCACACCGTCCTCGCGCCACTGCGCGGCCAGCCACAGCAGTCCGGTGCCCATGAACAGCATCCCCAGGAGCGACGCGGGCTCCAGGGCCGCGGACGGGGAGCCGGACTGCAACGCGTCGAGGCTCGTGCGGGTGACGAGCACGGCGAGCACGAAGACCTCGAACCGGGCGAGCGCGAGGCTGAGCAGCGCGGTCGCGGCGAGCAGCCCGATCGGCAGGATGGTCAGGAGCATGCCGCGCTCCTGCACGAACGCGAGCGAGCTGGCCGTCGCGGCCGCGCCCGCGACCAGCGCCAGGAGAGCGACGCCGGGAGCGCCGCTGCGCCACCTGGTCACCGCTGGGCGTGGGACCCGTCCGGGCAGCTCCACGACGAGCACCGTCGCCAGGCCGGCCGCTCCCGCGGCGACCAGGCGGACCGGGGCGGGAGCGGGCAGCTCCGACCACACGAGCGCGGCTGCGAGCGCCGCCAGGAGTGCGGAGCAGGTCGACCGCACGACGACCGCGCGACCGGCGGCGGGGACGCCGAGGTCGCTGCGGCGAGCCGCCCACCAGGCATGCAGGAGGTTCGCCGCGTTCGCGCCGACGTACGCCGCCGCGATGCCGAGGACCGCGTCGTCCCGGCCGTCGAGCACCCACAGGAAGACCGGCAGCAGCGCCAGGTTGGCGACGGCGCCGACCAGCGTGTTGTAGAGCGGGACCCGGGTGTTGCGAACGGCGTAGAACGGCGCGAGCAGGGCGCGCTGCGCCGCCGAGAGCGGGAACGACAGTGCCAGCACGGTCAGGACCAGCCCCAGCGTGCGGGCGTCGTCACCGAACCGGCCGATGCCGAAGACCTGCTCCGCCGCCGGGACGGCGAGCACGAGCGTCAGCGTGGTCAGGGGGAACGACACCACGACCATCTGCCGCATCGCGAGCCGCTCGAGCCGGGCGACCGCCGCCTGGTCGGCGGCGACGAAGGCGCGCGTCAGCCGGGGCAGGACCGCGATCATGACCGACCGGAAGAGCACCGTGCCGCCGACGGCGCTGACCGCCCGCTGGCCGTAGTGGACGATCGTGGCCGAGCCCGGCGGGAGGAACGAGGCCGCGAACGTCTCGGCGGCGCGGGTCAGGGGGTTCATCGCGGCTGCTGCCGACGGTCGGACGAGCAGTCGCGCGAGCACCCCGACCTCGGCGTCGCGCAGCACCGGCCGGCCGAGCCGCAGGCCCCTGGCCGAT
This sequence comes from Nocardioides sp. SR21, assembly GCF_022761125.1. GTDB lineage: Bacteria > Actinomycetota > Actinomycetes > Propionibacteriales > Nocardioidaceae > Nocardioides. The sequence goes on from NZ_JAKWJR010000006.1 coordinate 40,687, forward strand.
GCGTACCCGAGCATCAGCACGATCTGGACCACGGCGCCCGCGACGTAGGCGATCGGCAGCATCCGGATCTCGCGCGGCCCAGCGAGCACGACGCCCACGGCGACGACGTTCAGGACCACCGTCATCGCCGCCGGGATCGCGAAGTAGTGGAGGGAGTTGAGCCAGGCCCGCAGCACCTCGCAGCCCGCCACGAGCGGGATCACCCACACCATCACCTGCATCAGCTCCGCCGCGAGCTCGTGCTGCCCGGCGTCGAAGCCGGGACCGAGCGCCACGACGAGGTACGGCGCGGCGAGCGAGAGCAGGCCGGCGAGGACCGCGCCCGCCGCGACGGCGCCGACCAGCACCGTCGTCAGCAGTCGGCGCGCGCGACGCTCGTCGACCGTCAGCGACCAGGTGGCGAAGGTCGCGACCAGCACCTGGTTGCCGAGCACCATGAGGATCGCGACGAGGCCCAGCGGGATCCGTGCAGCGACGACGAACGCGTCGGTCTCCCGGCCCGCGCCGAAGATGGCGGCGGCCACGACGTCGAGCAGCAGCCCGCTGCCGACGGCCACCATGGCCATCACGCCGCTGACCGCGGACTGCCGGACCACCCGGCGGTCTCGGTCCTGGTCGATCCCGGGCACCATCACACCCCGAAGGCGCGGCGGTTGCACCGCTCGGTGGTCAGCCACAGCTCGGCCTCGAGCTCCTCGGCCGCATCCCGGACCCGCCGGTCCAGGTCGAGCGGTGGGGTGTACGCCGAGCGGCGGTCGACGTGCGCCCAGAGCTCGGCACCGGGCTCGACGCCGAGGAACGCGGCCAGGGCCAGCGACTCGTCCTCGGGTTCGGCGACGAAGCGGTCGTAGGACGCCAGGTGCACGTCCGGGCGCAGGTGCAGGCCCTGCTCGAAGTAGAGGCGGTTGCGAACGACCCAGAACAGCGCGGCAGCGGACTCGGGACTCAACCGCTCCGGGTCGCACCGGCGGACCAGCTCGAGCGAGGAGTCGGACATCCGTTGCGCCTGCCACCGGTCGCGACCGTCGCCACGCGCGATCTCGGCCAGGACGCGGCGGTTGACGTCACCGAACTTCCGCACCGCTGATCGGGCGCGGCCGTCGACGCCGCGGTAGACCCAGACCGCCCGCGGCAGCCCGGCGGACACGAACCCCTTCGGGATGGTCATCGCGAGCAGGTCGGCGGTGCGGTGGCTGTCGCACAGCGGCTTGAACATCACGATCGCGTGCCGGCTGTGCCGGACGACGTCGCGCACCACGTCGTCGTCGCGCAGCTGGAAGCGCTCGAAGACCGCGCGATCGTTCTCGTTGTGCACCTCGATCTCCGGGCGCCGTTCGAAGCCCCGCACCACCATGTTGGTGCCCGACCGCTGCACCCCGACGACGAAGACCGCTCGCGCGGAGCCGGCCGGCACCCCGTGCCGGGCGCGCCACCGCCGCCCCTCGACCGACGCCTGCAGGCGTTCCCAGGGGTGGAGGTCGTCCTCCTCGATCATCCGGGCGAGCCCGTCGCGGCGTACCCACCGGACATGGCGCTGGACGCGGGCGCGGGTGCGCCCTCCGGCGGATCGGTCCTCGGGGAGGACGTCGGTCCCCGTCTCGGAAGACCCGGGCTCAGACGACATTGAAGACCTCCACTCGCTCGTTGCCCGTGTCTGTCACGTACAGCCGGCCCTGGGCATCGAGGGCGAGCGCGGTGGGTCGTCGGAACCTGCCGTGGGCGGTGCCGGCGCCACCGAAGGAGCCGACGAAGGCTCCGCTGGTGGTCAGCACGCTGATCCGGTTGTTGTCCATCTCGGAGACGTAGAGCCGGTCGCCCCGGACGGCCACGCCGTACGCGCCGTCGAACTGGCCCGGGCCGGTGCCGTGGCTGCCGAACTTCGCGAGCAGCGTCCCGGTCGACGAGAACTTGTAGACGACGTCCTCGGTCGGAGCGGCGGCGTAGACGTTCCCGGCCGAGTCCCGGGCGACCGAGGTGCAGCCGAAGAGGACGTAGTTGCCGGTCAGGGCGGGCGTGCCGCAGGGTGCCGACCAGAGGAGCGCCCCGGACTTCGAGAGCGCCTGGAGCCGGCGGTTGCCCGAGTCGGGCACGTAGACCCGGCCGTCGGACCCGACCATGATCCCGCGCGAGTAGTAGAGCTGGTTGCTCGCAGCGCCCTGGGTGCCGAACTGCCCGAGGAAGCCGCCCGAGGACGTGTAGTGCTTGATGTTCGCCGACCGGGTGTTGTTGAGCCAGACCGACCGGTCGGCCGGGTCGACGGCGATGCCGCGCGGGTAGTCCATCGCGTCACCCGTGCCACGACCGCGGTAGCCCCACTTGGCCTGGTAGGTGCCCGTCGACGAGAACCGCTGGACACGGTGGTTGAAGGTGTCGGAGACGTAGACCTGGCCGCTGGTCTGGTCGACTGCGACCCCCTCCGGCTGGTTGAAGCCCCCGTCCGGCGCAGGGTCGGGGATCTCCGGCATCTGCCGCAGGATCTGCCCGCTCGGGCTGAACACGACGACCCGCTCGCCGGTGTAGTCCATGACGTAGAGGTTGTGATCCTGGCCGAGGGTGATCTCGCGTGGCCCGCCGAAGGTTCCCGGGTCCGGTCCCGGCACCGTGAACGTCGCCAGCGGCTGGCCGGTCAGGCTGAACTTCTCGATGGTGCCGTCCGAGGCGTCGGACACGTAGACCCAGCCGTTGTCGAGGTCGAGGGCGAGGCCACGCAGGTCGGCGCCGAACCGGCCGGGACCGGTGCCGCGGGTTCCCCACGTGCGCAGGTAGGTGCCGTCGCGGTCGTAGATGAGGACCCGGCCGTTGCCGGCGTCGAGCACCCACACCTCGTCGTTCGGGCCGATCGCGATGCCGCGGTAGCCGTAGGTCTGGCCCGGCCCGGCACCCGTCGAGCCGAACTTGAACAGCCAGGTGCCGTTGCGGTCGTAGACGTTGATCGTGTGCGGGCTGGTCTGGCTGATGCTCTGCGAGTTGACCGTGTAGACCCAGCCGTCGTCGTTCACCGCGAGCCGCGTCGTGTAGTAGCCGCCGGTCGGGTTGATGTCCCACGTCGCCTTCGGCGTGCCGTCGGGGTTGTAGACCTCGATCTGCCGCGGGACGGTGTCGACGACGTAGATGGCCCCGGTGACCGGGTCGACGGCCATGCCGTACGGCTGGTTGGTCTGGCCCGGGCCGCTCCCCTTGCCGCCGAAGGTCTGCAGCAACGTCCCGTTGGTCGAGAACCGCTTGATGTTGTAGTTGTTGTAGTCCCCGACCAGGATCGTGCCGTCGCTCGCTGTCGCGGCACCCCACGCGTAGAGCCCGGCATGGCCGGGCCGGCCGATCTGGCGCACCCAGGTGGCCGTCACCGCGGCGTTGGCCGCGGGCAGCGACAGCGTCGAGGCCACGGTCACCAGAGCGGTCCCGAGCGCGGCCGCCCCGAGTGCGGCACGCGAGCGCGCCCGGACGTGGTGCAGACGTGTGAAGGTCATGCGTTGGTTCCCCCTGGTCGTGTGGCCGGTCAGTTGACGGTGAAGCTCCTGAAGGCCTGGTTGGTCGTGTTGCCCGAGGTGTCGGCGGTCCGCAGCTGATACCCGTAGGAGCCGGGAGCCGCCGCCCACGTACGTGTGAACGTCGTACTCGCGGAGCCGGGACTGCCGAGCGTCGCGGGCACCCAGACGAACGTCGCCTGCCAGGTCCCGTCCGCCTTCAGCCACAGGTTCGTCGTCTTGTCCTTGATCGCGACGTCCACCGAGGCGACCACGCGGTCGTCGGTCGAGACGCCCGTGATGTCGGCCCCCGAGGCCGGGACGACCGCGTTGACGCCCGGCAGGAGCTGGCTGAACGCCGGCGCGGTGGTGTCCGGAACCGTGTCGTCACTGATCACCGTGAAGCTGCGGAACGCGACGCTCGTCGCGTTGCCGGAAGCGTCGGCGGACCGGAGCTGGAAGCCGTACGAGCCCGGGGTCGCGGGCCAGGAGCGCGAGAACGCCGTGCTGGCCGCACCCGGGTTCGCCAGGGTGGTCGTCAGCCAGCCGAACGCGCCCCAGGTCCCGTCGGACCGCAGCCACAGGTTCGTCGACTTGTCCCTGATCGCGACGTCCACCGATGCCACCGAGCGGTCGTCGTTCGCGACCCCGGCGATGGCCGACTGCGAGACCTTCACGGTCGCGTTGAGCCCTGGCGACAGCTGGTCGAGCGTCATCGGCGTCGTGTCCGGCGGGAGCACCGCGGTCAGCTCGAACTCGCCGAGCACGGTCTGCACGGTGTTGGCCAGGACGTCGTACGTCCGGGTCGACACCTCGTACGAGCCGGCTACCGGCTCGTCCCACTGGTACGACCACGCGGTGTTGATGGTCGCCGGCTCCGAGAGCTGTGCCGGCATCCACGCGGCGGTGGTCGCGAAGGAGCCGTCCGGCTGGAGGAACTGGTTCGTCCCCGACCTCCGCACCCGGACCTCCACGGCCTCGGTGCCGGTGTCGTCGGCGGCCTCGCCGGAGATCACCAGCGGCGGCTCGAGGGCGAGGCTGTCGGACGGGGCCGGGTTCGTCAGCACGGCGACCGGTGCCTCGATGTCGGTGGCGCCCTCGGCGACGACGCTGAAGTCCACCGGGACCGCGGTGGAGGTGTTGCCCGCGGCGTCGAGGCCGCGAACCTCCGCGTGATAGCTGCCGCCGTACTCGACACCGATGAACGTCCACGCCCAGCGCATGCTCGTGGTGGAGTCGCCGACCAGGGGGCTGTTCGCCCACGACTGGGTCGCCGACCAGGTCGAGTTGGTCGCGTCGTACCAGAGCCCGGTGGCGTTGTCGCGGACGGCGACCTGGACCGAGGCGACCGACGTCTCGTCGGTCACGGCGCCGGACAGCCGGACCGGACGACCCGGGACGGTGGCACCGTTGCCGGGGTAGGAGATCGTGGGGACCGGCGGCGGCCAGGAGCCGCCTCCGCGAGGCTTGCTCGGGTCGAACACGGTGATCCGGTCGTTGCCCGCGTCGGCGACGTACAGCAGGCCGTCGGGGCCTGCCGCGATGCCCGACGGGTTCTTGAACTGGTAGGCGCCCTGGCCGTACCCGCCCCACTTGCCGAGGAACGTGCCGGTGGTGGAGAACGCCTGGATGCGCGACGCCTGGTCGTCGGTGACATAGAGGACGCCGTTGCTGACGACCATGTCCCAGATGTGCTTGAACTGGCCGTCGCCGGTGCCGGACGAGCCGAAGCTCCGCGTGAGCGAGGTGCCGGTCGGGTTGTACTGGTAGATCTTCGTGCCGTCGGCGACGTAGATGTTGCCGTTCGCCGGGTCGATGGCCATGCCGTGGTTGCCCGACCGGGTGAACGAGCTCGTCTCGGCGCCGGTGGCGGCGTCCAGGATCTTCACCTTGGTCGAGTTGCGGTCCGAGACCACCGCCTTGCCGCCGTAGAACTCGATGTCGAGCGGCCAGCGGAAGGACCCGACGGCCTCCGAGTCCGACTCCGCGTTGCCGAGCTGGTCGACGAACGTGCCGTCGTACTCGTAGCGCTTGATGTGGTGACCGCGCTGGTTCGCGACCCAGACCCGGCGGCTGGCCGGGTCGATGCCGATCCCGCGCGGGTAGTTCATGCCGTACTCCGGCGACGCGCTGCGGGTGCCGAAGGTGTCGATGAACTCTCCGGTCGCCTTGAACCGCTGGACGCGCTGGTTCCAGGAGTCCGCGACCCAGACGTCACCGGTCTCGTCGTCCACGTCCACGTCGCGGGGCTCGCCGAACTGGCCGGCGACCGGCGGCTGGGCAGGGCGCGGGAAGTAGCCGGCGTCGTCGCCGTCCGCGGTGAACATGTGCACGCGGGCGTTGCCGTACTCCGCGACGTACAAGGTCCCGTTCGGCGCGACCGCGGGCTGGCGGGCGCTGCCGAGGTTGAGCGCACCCACGCCCGCGCCGCCCCCGATGGCCTCGAGGAACTGGCCCTGGAGGTTGTAGACACGGACCTGGCCGACGCTCGGGTCCGAGACGTAGAGCCGGTTGCGGGCGTCGTCGACCGCCATCCCGCGGGCGTCGCCGTGGAACTCGCCGTTGCCGTAGACGGTCACGCTGGTCCCGGCGGAGTTGTACTTCAGGATCCGGTTGTTCATCGTGTCGGTCAGCCAGAAGTTGCCGGACGCGTCCACGTCGATGCCGTAGATGCGCGGGACGTTCGAGCTGGTCGTCCCCGACGGCCAGATGTTGAACGACTTCGTGTTGCGGCCGTCCGAGAGCCGCCAGACCCGCACCTGCGGCCGGTTGCCCGAGTCGTTGGAGTAGTGGCTGTCGGCCTGGACCAGGTTGCCGTTGCCGTCGATCGTGATCCAGGCCTGGTAGTCGATGCCGTTGAGGGTCAGCGCCTTCACGAAGACCCCGTCCTTCGTGTACTGCGCGACCTTGTTGCCCGGCTGACCGTCCGCGATCTCGGGGACGTAGATGTCGCCGTTGCGCGGGTCGACGCCGATCGAGTACGGCTGCCCGGTCGAGTTGGGCCGGTAGAACGACCCGATGATCCGCCCGTCGGGCGTGTACCGACGGACCTGGTTGTTCAGGTAGTCGCCGACGATGATCTCGTTGCTGACCGGGTTGTACTGCGCTCCCCACGGGAAGACGCCGGGTCGCCCGTTGCCGCCGATCGAGCGGACGAACGACGGCGCCGTCCACGCGGCCTCCGCGCTGTGGGTCAGGGCGCCGACGACCACCAGGCCGCTCGCGACCGTGGCCAGCGCGATGAACCGCGCGAGCAGGCGGCGCATCACGGAACCACCGTGAAGTTCCGCCAGGCAGGCTTCCCGGTCCCGGTGGCGAGCTTGCCCGCCGTGTCGGTGATGTCGGTCGAGAAGCCCTGGCTGCCGGTGCCGCCGCCGGTGAGCGTGTAGGACCACGTCGTCGACGCCGCGCCCGGACTGTTCAAGGTCGCCGTGACCTTGACGGCGGCCGCCTGCCAGGCCGTGCCGTTCCACCACAGGCCGGTGACGTTGTGCTTGATCCCGAGCTTCACGCTCGCGACGCCCTTGTCGTCGGAGGCGGTTCCCGTGATGGTGACCGGGGACGTCACCTGGGCGCCCGCCGTGGGCGCGGTGATGGTGCCGGTCGGTGTGGCCGTGTCGCCGGCCGTGACCGCGGTGAACGAGCGACCTGGCTTCGGCGCGGCGTTCTGGTTGCCGGCCCCGTCGTCGACCCGCACCTGCGCGAAGTAACCGCCGGTGACCGGGAGGGCGGTGGAGAACGACCATCCCGACGACGTCGCGCCGGGACTGGCCACGGTGGCCGGGACCCAGACGAGCCCGGTTCCGTAGGTGCCGTTCGCGCGCAGCCACTGCTGGGTGTCGTTGCGACGCAGCGCGACGTACACCGCAGCGACGGACTGGTTGTCGGTCGCGGTGCCCGTGATCGTGATCGCCCCGACCGGCACCTGGGCATTGGCTGCAGGGCTCGAGAACGAGGCCACCGGCGCGATCGTGTCGGGCGGCGGGGCCACCGGAATGGTGTAGGTCCGGATCACGTCGGCGTAGGTGTCGGCGAGGTAGATGGTGCCGCCCGCGCCGATCTCGACGGCCGACGGGTGGTGCAGGCCGCTGACGGTCGCCTCGACGCTGCGGTCCGCCGCCATCACGACCATCTGGTCGTCGGCGCTGTCGGCGACGACCACCCGGCCGGTCGAGTCGACCGCCACGCCTTCGGGCTGGTCGAGCGTCCCGCCGGCGTTCCAGGTCCGGGGGTTGCTGAAGCCACCGGCAGCGGTGAACGTGAACTCCTGGATCCGGTTGTTGCCCCGGTCAGCGACGTAGACGTTCCCGTTCGGCCCGACGGCGACCGCGCTCGGCCACCGGAAGTTGTTCGGGCCCGTGCCTCGGGTGCCGAAGGTGAAGGCCGGGAGGGGGCCCTTGTTGTCGGCCGGGAAGACCGCGTTCGCGACGTCGTAGGCCTTGATCCGGTGGTTCTGGGTGTCGACGACGAAGGCGAAGCGGTCGCTCGACCGGATCGCGATGTCGTAGGGCCAGTTGAAGGAGCGCGTGTCGGCTCCGGCCGGCTTGTCCTTGACGAACCCGATGCCCTCACAGCTCTCGTTCAGCACCTGCAGCTGGTGCTGCTTGGTGTCAGCGACCCAGAGGTTGCCGGTGGCCGGGTCGACGGCGATGCCGCGCGGCCAGTTGAACTGGCCGAGCTGCGTTCCCTCGGCCGCACGCTCACCGCACGTGTCGACGATGTCGCCGTCGGCGTCGAACCGGACGAACTGGTGGTGCACGGTGTCGGAGACCCAGAGGTCGCCGTCCGGCGCGAAGTCCATGCCCCGCGGCTCGTGGAAGACCGCGGTGTCGGTCGGGTCGGGCATGACCGCGCCGATGGTGCGGTCGTAGGTGAAGCCGGTGGGGGTGCGGTCCCACCGCTCGATCCGGTTGCCCCACAGGTCGGCGGCCCAGGCGTTGCCGGCGGAGTCGACCGCGACGCGACGCATGGTGGTGAACGTGCCGGCCTGGCCCGGCTCGCCGTAGCCGCCGAACGCGGCGACGAACGTGCCGGTCAGGGTGAACACCTGGACCCGGTTGTTGAGCCCGTCGGCGACGTAGAGCAGCTCCTCGCCGGTGACCGGGTCCGTCGCGGTCGCGACGCCGTACGGCGTGCGGAACTTCCCGTTCGCGGTGCCGGTGCCACCCCACTTGCCGATGCAGGTGCCGTTCGGGGCGAACTTCACGATCTCGTTGGTCTTGTAGCCCGCGACGTAGATGTTGCCGGCGCTGTCCGCCTGGGCGTCGCGGTTGTCGTTGATGTTGGCGCAGACACCGTTGGCCACGACGGTCTGCAGCACGGCCAGGGACTGGTCGAGCACGACGACGCGGTGCCGGCCGGTGTCACCGACGTAGACCTTGCTGCCCTTCGCGGAGACGCCGAGCGGGAAGGAGAACGCGGTGGCGGGCCCGGTGGTCGAGCCGAGCCAGGCGCCGCTCGAGGAGAGCTTGACGATCCGGCTGTTGCGCGTGTCCGCGACGTAGATGTTCCCGGCGTCGTCGACACCGACGTCGCGCGGGTTGTCGAACTCGTTGGTGCCGGCGCCATGCGTGCCGATCTGCCAGATCAGGCTGCCCGAGGCGGCGTACTTGGCGACCCGGTTGTTGCCGGTGTCCGCGATGACCACGGTGCCGTCCGGTGCCGTCTCCAAGCCGGAGGGGTACATCTCCGCGTGCAGCGGCCCGCCGATCGTCCCACCGGGCACCGGGTCCGCTGCCTCGGCTGCCGTCATCGTCGCTGCGAGCGTGCCGAGCGCGAGTACGCCGGCCAGCGCGGCCGCGATCCGTCGTGCGTGCATCCTGATCCCCATCCCTCGAAGTCCCCTGGTCTCGTGTTCAGCTCGTGACGACGCGGAGCTCTTGGATGCGCTCCCCGCCGAACTCCATGACGTACAGCCGGTCTCCCACGAGATCGAGACCGGTCGGGTTCCGGAACCGGCCGAGCGCGGTTCCACTGCCACCGAACGTGCCGGCGGGCGTGCCGGACTTGGTGTACATCCGGATCTGGTTGCCGTTCTTGTCCGCGAGGAAGATCGTGGTCTCGCCCACGGCGATGCCCGCCGCGAGGTTGGCGCCGCTCGCGAACGAGCCGAGCGCCTGCCCCGTGGACGAGAAGTGCACGATCCGCCCGTTGTTGTAGTTGGAGACCCACACCGAGCGGTCGGTCGGGTCGACGGCGACGGCGCGCGGCTGGGACAGCCCACCCGAGAACGTCGCTCCGAGCGTGCCGTTGCTGTTGATCACCCGGATCCGGTTGCTGTTGAACTCCGCGGCGTAGACGCGCCCGTCGACCTGGTCGACCGCGACGCCCCACGGCTTGACGCCGTTCACCGTCCAGACCCGCTGCCCGGACAGCGTGTACTTCTCGACCTGCGAGGCGTCGGTGTCGCCGATGACGACCTGGTTGGCGCTGCGGTGCGCCGCGATGCCGCGCGGATAGTTGAAGACGCTGCGGGTGCCGAACGCCAGCCGCGGCGTGCCGTCGGCGTCGTGCACGTTGACCCGCCAGTTGAAGGAGTCCATGCCGGCGACGGTGCCGTCGGGGAAGCCCGCGACGCTCTCCGGCAGGTTGTAGCCACCGACCGGCGGTGGGCCGGGCGGCTCCGTGGCTGACAGGAGGAACTCGCCCTGGGGGGTGAACTTCAAGGTCTGGAAGCTCGGCATGTCGGCGACCCACACGTTGCCCTCGCCGTCGGCGGTGATCCCGCGACCGCCGTCGACGAGCTGGCCGCCGCCGATGGACCGGAGGAAGGTCCCGGTGGCGGCGCTGTAGACGTTCACGCGGGCCTGGGCTGCGTTGACGCTGTAGACCTCGCCGTCGCGGACCATCAGGCCACGCAGGTCACCGGCGGACACCGGGAAGGACTTGATCCGCGTCGCCGAGGTCGGCCCGACGTTCCACTGGACGACCCGGCGGTTGCCGTTGTCGTGGATCCACAACGTGCCGTCGGTCGCGAAGTCGACCCCGCGCGGCTGGTTGAGCTGCGAGGCGCCGCCGCCGAGGCTGCCGAACTGGTAGAGCACGCTGCAGTTCGCGTCGTTGACCATGACGATCTTGTGGCCGCGGCTGTCCGCGACCGCGAGCCGGCCGAAGGGGTCGTAGTCGAGCCAGGCCGGGTACTGCCACCGGGATCCGTTGCCGCACGAGCGGAGGTAGGTCCCGCTCGCGGAGTAGATGTCGACCTGCATCCCGGCGTCGACGTCACCGAACGCGATGTTGCCGTTGAGCGGGTTGACGGCCACGTCGTACGGCGCCTGGTGCCTGCCGTCGTTGGTGACCGGGTGTCCGACCACGTTGCCCTGCTGGTCGAACTCGGTGATCCGGAAGTTCCAGTAGTCCGTGATCAGCACGTTGCCGGCTCGCGGGCCGGTGGTGATGCTGTCGGCGCCCCATCCGTAGTGGCCCGCGTGTCCCGGACCGCCGATGATGCGCACCGCCTGGAGCGTGGTCGCGCCGAAGGCCGGCCCGATCCGCACGAACGTGGGCAGCAGCGCCACCAGCAGCGTGCCGAGCACCAGCAGCGCGAGCGCGTTGCGGGAGCGCCGACGTGCCGGTGTCGGAGGAGTCGGGAGGAGCAGGTGCCGGCCCATCACTGCACCGTGAAGACGTTGCGCGGCTTGGTGGCGTCCTGGTTGCCGGCGGCGTCGCGGGCGATCGCCGTGACGGCGTACTTCTTCCCGACCGGCGGCGTGAACGTGTAGGTCCAGCCCGTGCTGGTGGCACCGCGGTTGGTCACCGTCGCCGTGATGGTCCCGTACTGCGTCGTCCAGGTGCCGTTCGCACGGAGGTACATCTTGGTGACGGTGTCCTGGATGGCGAGGAGGACCTGGTCGACGCCGAGGTTGTCGGTCGCGTTGCCGGTCATCGACACCGGACCCATCGGGAACGTCGCGTTGTTGGCGGGCGTGGTGATGGTGCCGTCGGGCGCCACGGTGTCGGACACCCGGACCGCGAACTGCTTCTGCGCAGCTGTCGCCGTCTGGTTGCCGGCCGCGTCGCGCGCCCGGGCCGTGATCAGGTAGTTGCCGGCGCCGAGCGGGACGTCGATCGTCCAGCCGGTGCTGGTCGCACCCGGGTTGGCGAGCGTCGCCAGACGTCCCGCGCTTCCGGCGGTGCTGCCCCACGTGCCGTTGGTCTGCAGCCACAGGCCGCTGTCGCGGTCCTTGACCAGGATGGTCACCGAGGCGACGCCGACGTTGTCGGTCGCGGAACCGGTGGCCGTGATCGTCGGCGGCGCGAGGACGGCGTTGGTGGCCGGTGTCGCGATCGTGGTGCCCGGCGCGGTCGTGTCGGGCGGCGTGACGCTGAAGCCGCGGGTGGCCGTGCCGTCGTTGCCGGCCTGGTCCGTGGCGCGCGCCGTCATGGTGTAGCTGCCCGCGGTCGTGGCGCTGAACGAGAGCGTCCACCCGGTGGAGCCACCGCCTGGCGTGTCGAGCGTGGCGGCGACGTACTGCTGGGTGCCGCCCCACGTGCCGTTCGCCTGCAGCCACTGACCACCCGGGCGCTGGACCGCGACCTCGACCGCGGAGACCGAGGTGTTGTCGCCGGCGGTCCCGGTCACGGCGACGGTGCCTGCGGGCAGCGACGCCCCGGACGACGGCGCGGTGAAGGCGACCGTCGGGTCGACCGTGTCGGCCGGCGGCGGGTCACCGAAGGGGTCCCAGAGGGACACCCGGTTGTTGCCGAAGTCGGCCACCGCGATCTTCTCGCGCGTCGGGTCGAAGGCGACGCCGCGCGGCTGCTCGAGCTGCCCCTCACCGCCGCCGCTGGTGCCGAAGGTCTCGATCTGGCCGTCGACGTCGACGACCACCACGCGGTCGTTGCCCGCGCTCGCGATCCACAGCCGGCGCTCGTCGCCGGTCCCGGTGACCAGCAGCCCGCCCGGTTTGTTGACCTGGGTCGACCCGACGACGGGTCCGACGAGCACGCCGTTCGCGGTGTAGCGCTCGACCCGGTTGTTCTGGGTGTTCGAGACCAGAACCGTGCCGTCCGTGTCGACGGCGATGCCTTCGGGCTTGCCCGCGACCGTGGTCGGCGTGCCCACGACGTCCCCGTCGGAGTCGAGGTGGATGATCCGGCTGTTGTTGGTGTCGGCGATCCAGTAGCCGCCGGTTCCGTCGAGCGCGGTCTGGTGGGGGCGGCTCAGGGCCAGGCCGGTCTTCGGCTTGACGGCTCGTTGGTAGTCGCCGTTGGCGTTGAAGACGTCGATCCGGTTGTTCTCGCTGTCGGTGACGACGACCTCGCCGCTGGGCGAGACGAGGATCCCGCGCGGGAAGATGAGGCCGCCGTTGCCCGAGCCGTAGCCGCCCCACTGCCGGACGTAGTCACCGTCGGCATCGAACTTCTGGATGCGGTGGTTGAACCAGTCGGCGACGTAGAGCGAGCCGTCCGGGCCGTAGGCGACCGCGAAGGCGCCGTTGAACCCGCCGTTGGTCGGCTTGGTCCCCCCGACCGTCCGGTCGTACGTCGGCGTCGTACCGGAGCCGTCGTAGACCGGGATGCGGAAGTTGAAGGTGTCGCACACCGCGACCTCGGTCGTGCCCGGCACCGGCGTGACGCAGTGCGGCGAGCGGAACTGGGTGGCGCCGTCGCCGACGGTGCCGACCGGCATCGCGGTGCCGATCGTCGCGCCGGCCATCGTGAGGTGCTGGACCCGGTAGTTGAAGGCGTCCGCGACCCACAGGCCGCCGGATCCGTCAGCGGTGACGCTGCGCGGCGACTTGAACTTGCCGGCGCCGGTGCCGTTGCCACCGAACGAGCTCACGCAGGAGCCGTCGGCCGCGTTGAGGATGACGATCCGATGGTTGTCGGTGTCCGCCACGGCGATCTGGCCGTTGTCGGCGAGGCCGACGTCGCGCGGCCGTGAGAACGGCGTGCCGCAGCCGTCCGACTTGTTCCAGGCGAGGGATCCGTCTCGGTTGAACGCCTTGACCGAGGCCGGGGAGCCGTACGTGTTGGCCACGTAGACCCGGGTGGCGTCGTTGGCCAGGCCGTAGGGCTGGTTAAGGCTCCCGGTCCCCACCGTTCCGAGCTGCTGGCCGGTCCGGGAGAGGCGGACGATCTTGCTCCCGCCGGTGTCGGTGACCCAGAGAGCCGTGGGGTCGGCCGCGTCGAGCTCGAGGTCGCGCGGGTCGTTCAGGCCGGACTCGGCGACGGGCGTGACCGCGCCCGTGGCCGGGTCGACGGTGATCACCCGGCTGCCGCCGGAGTCGGCGACGTACCAGGTGCCGTCGACGATCTCGACGCCTGCCGGGTAGAAGGGCGCGACCCCACCGTCGTCGGAGATCTGGTCGACGTACTCCGGCGTGAGTGGCGTCGGGGGTGGGTCGACCGGGCCGGGCATCGAGAAGACCTGGACGCGGTTGTTGTAGGTGTCGGCGACGTACATCTTGTCGTTGCCGAAGGCGAGGTCGTGCGGGTTGAAGAACTGCAGGTCGCCACTGCCCTGCGAGCCGAAGCCGTCGCCGAGGTCCGCGAGGCCGGCGGAGAGGTGCACGAGCCGGCTGTTCTGGGTGTCCGCGACCCAGACCGTCCCGTCGGGGGCGACGTCGATGCCCTCCGGCCCGTCCAGGCCGGTGTACTCCGCCAGGAACGAGCCGTCGAGAGCAAACTTCTGCACACGGTCGTTGCCGGTGTCGGCCACGTAGACGGCGCTCGCGGTCACCGCGATGCCCATCGGGTCCTGGAGCTGCCCGGCGCCCGAGCCCTGGCTACCGACGGACGAGAAGGTGCCGGTGGTCGGGTTCAGCTTCTGGATCCGGTGGTTGCGCGTGTCGACGACCCAGACCACCCCGCTGCTGTCGACGTCGGCGTTCGACGGGTAGTTGAGGTTCTGGGCCCCGGTGCCCGTGCTGCCGTAGCGCGGCACGGTCCCCGTGCTCAGGTCGCTCGGGAACCGGTCGAGCTGGTCGTTGCGGGTGTCGATTGCCCACACCTCGCCGTTCGGGGCGACGGTGAGGCCCTCCGGCCAGGAGAACGTCGCCTTCGCGTCCGCACCCGCCCGAGCGCCGACCTTGCGCACGTAGGTGCCGTCGGGCTGGAACTGCTCGATGCGGTGGTTGAGCCGGTCCATCACGTAAACCTGCCCAGTGGCTGGGTTGACGTCGACCGCGTGCGGCTCGGCCACGCCCGGCGCCGGTGCCGAGTCACCCTCGATCGCGCGCAGCACCTGCCCGGTGGGGCTGAAGACCCAGAAGCCGCTTCCCCAGAAGTCCGCGCCATAGACGTTGCCGTCCTCGTCGATGGCGACCCGGCGCAAGTGGTTGTACTTGCCCTGGTCCTGGCCGGTGGAGGGGTCGGCGCAGGGCTGCGGATGGACGGTGCACTTGCCGCCCCACGGGGCCAGCCACTGGGGCTGGGCGCCGCTGATGTCCCAGCGTGCGATCCGGCCGTTGCCGGTGTCGGAGACGTAGACGGTGTTGCCGTCGGCCGAGAACACGACGTTGTAGGGGAAGTTCAGCTGGTTGTCGCCGTGGCCCCCGACCACACCGTCACCGAGCGTCCAGACCGGGGTGGTGTCGGTGGTGGTGATCCGCCCGTTCAGGCCGGTGGTGTCGTACACCTTGATCTGGTGCTCCTTGTACGCCGTCACCCACAGCCGGCCGTCCGGCCCTCGCGAGACGTCCCGCATGCCGTGGGCACCCAGGTCGTTGCCGCTGGGCGACGTCCAGACGAGGCCACCTGCGGTGTCCCATGCCTTGATCAGGGACTGACCGGTCGAGGTGCTGAGCAGCAGGTTGTGCTGCGAGTCCCAGGTGACCCCGATCGGGGTGTTCAGTGTCTGGGCGCCGTTCGCCAGGCCGCCCCTCGTCCACTGCCAGTCTCCTGCCGAGTTGAACTTCTGGATCCGGTTGTTCTCGGCGTCGGCGACGTAGATGTTGCCGGCGCCGTCGACGGCGACGTCGCGCGGACTCGCGAGCTGCCCGTCCGCGGTGCCGTACTCGCCGAACTCGTCGAGCAGGGTCCCGGTGAAGGAGTAGATGAGGATCCGGTCGCGGCCGGTGTCGGCGACGACCAGCCGGTCGTTGACCCGATCGACCTCGGTTCCCGAGGGATACATCGCGGCCTGCGACGGGCCGACGAGGGTGCCGAGCAGCACCGGCGGCTCGGCAGCGGCGGGCGCTGCGGGCACCAGGGCGACGACCCCGGCGGCCAGGACAACGGCCAGCACTGTTGACAATCTCGCGACGAGACCTCGAAGCATTTCCCCACCCACCTGCCGTGACCGGCCCCGGGTGTCTCGGGGGGACCCGGAGCCGGCCACGATCTCGACATGATCACTCCGGAAGGTGTGATCACGAGCCATGCTTGTCAGCCGCACAGGCACGAAAGCCCAGCGGCACGGACCTTTCGCCAATTTTGGTGAGTCCTGTCGGCACACGGGTTAGAAGCCTTCGGACCAGCAGATGCTGAATCGCCATGGGGACAAGCACCGAAGACGCGACCACCACGGCATCCGACCTGGGCGAGCTGGGGTGGACGGTCCACGAGACACCGCCGCGACCCGACCGCCGACGGCTGCTCCGCCAGGCGCTGGTGGCGCTGCTGGTCGTGACCGTGGTCGTCGGCGTCGCCACGGCCGGCACGGTGCTGTGGCTGCAGTCCCGGCTCGGAGGGCAGGTCCACCACATCGACCAGGTCTTCGCCGGCCTCGAGGACCGGCCGGCGCGAGCGCCCGGAGCCGCCGGCGAGGCGATGAACATCCTCCTGATGGGCACCGACCGGCGCTCGACGGAGCCGACGACGGGGACCGATGCGACCGCGAGCGAGTGGGTGCCCGGCGCCCAGCGGACCGACACGATCATGATCCTCCACATCGACGCGGACCGGGAGGGCGCCAGCCTGATCTCGATCCCGCGTGACTCGTGGGTGTACGTGCCGGGCTTCGGGATGAACAAGATCAACGCCGCGTTCTCGCTGGCCGGACCATCGCTGGCGATCGAGACGATCGAGCGGCTGACCGCGCTGCGCATCGATCACCTGGCCGTCGTCGACTGGGCCGGGTTCGAGGCGATCACCGACGCCGTCGGCGGGGTCACGCTGACCGTGCCGCGCACGGTCACGGACCCGCAGAACAACGTCGTCTGGTCCCAGGGACGACAGACGCTCGACGGCCGTCAGGCGCTCCTCTACGTGCGGCAGCGCTACGGCCTGCCGAACGGCGACCTGGACCGGGTGCGCCGCCAGCAGGCCTACCTGCTCAGCCTCATGCGCGCGTCGATCTCCACGCTGCGGAGCAAGGACCCGTTCGCGACGTACGACCTGCTCGACATCGCGACCCGCAACCTCTCCGTCGACTCCGAGTGGTCCACCGGCGAGATGCGCTCCACCCTGCTGGACCTCCGCGGGATGCGCGGGCGGGACCTGGACCTGCTGTCGACGCCCGTGCAGGGGTACGGCGACGAGTCGGGGCAGAGCGTGGTCTACCTCGACTTCGCCGCGGCCCAGCGGATGTGGGAAGCGGTGTACGACGACAAGGTCGAGGACTGGGTCGAGGACAACCCCGACGCGGCCCAGGTCGGCCCTGCGGACTGACGCCCTTCCTTCGTCAGTCCTCGGGCCCGGCATCGCCGAGCAGCCTGTCGAGCGCCGACTCGATCTGGGGGATCGTCGCGTCCGAGCGCAGGACCATCGCCGCGTTGAGCTCGTCGATGCGGTCCCCGTCAGGCTCGCCCGCGCAGTGGACGACGACGACCCACGGCACGCCGTGGTCGCCGATGGCGGCGCGGGCGAACGCCAGGCTCGCCCCGGTGTCGAGGGCGGCGAGGAGCAGCCCGACCCGTCCTGTCCGCCCCTCGGGCGGCGCGACCGCGACGACGTCGAACCCGCGGTCGGCCAGCGCTGCGGCGACGGTCTCGCCCACCACGCGCTCCTCCGCGACGACCCGGACGCATCGCGACGCGGCCCGGCCGGTCATCGCCCGTCCCTCGGACGCGGCGCGCGGAGGTCACCCACATTTGGGGATGCCCCTCCCGCGTGAGTTGCGGAGGATGGGATCGAGGTGGCGGGCTCCCGTTCTCTCACCAGCCGCAGCCGGCACATTCGAGGAGGGTGTACTCGGCGCAATGGTCCCCTCCGTCCCCCGAATCGGGGACCTGGCGCCGTCTCTCGCTCATCCCCCGCACGCCATCGAGTGCGGGGCGAGCGGTGACCCGCTGCGGCTGGTGGGCCCGCCCTCCGGGCGAGCAGGTACGTCGATCGTTCCGAGGGCGACATCCGGAGAACCTGCCAATCCTTGCGAGCACAGCGGTGGTGCAACGAACTCGGGACGAGGCAGGGCACGAGTCCGGCGCCGTGTCCTTGATCACACGGTGTCGCTTCGCTGGGCATACTTGGTCGCAAGGAGGCCAGATGCACGGTCACGACCACGACGCCACGGACGTCGGCGCTCGGCGACGATGAGCCAGCCCCACGCCTCTGCCGTGCGCGTCGGCATCGTCGACGACCACCAGCTGTTCGCCGAGTCGCTCGCGACGACTCTCCGGCTGGAGCGCTACGACGCCCGCCGGATCGTGCTCCCACCGGACGGTGGCACCACCGCCCAGCTGGTCGGCGCGATCACCAGGTTCCATCCCGACGTCCTGCTGCTCGACCTCGACCTGGGTCGCAACGGCGACGGCATGCGGTTGATCGAGCCGTCCGTCCGCGCGGGGGCCGTGGTCGTCATCATCACCGGGATCGGCGACCGCGCGACCTGGGGCGAGTGCCTGGAGCGTGGCGCCGCGACCGTCCTGCTGAAGACGAGCTCACTCGAGGAGGTGCTGGCGACCGTGCGCAACAGCGTCAGGGGCCTGCCCGTGCTCAGCGAGGACGAGCGTGCCTCGCTCATCCGGCAGCGGCAGCTCCGCCTCCACGACCAGCAGGTGCTCAACGAGCGGCTGGGCCGGCTGACCGCCCGCGAGCGAGAGATCCTCGGCCATCTCCTGAAGGGCCGGACCGTCTACGACATCGCGATGCACGGCACGGTGTCCGAAGCCACCGTCCGGACGCAGGTCCGGTCGATCCTCGCCAAGCTCGAGGTCTCCTCACAGATCGCCGCGGTCGGTCTGGCGCACCAGGTGGGGTGGTCGGGACCGGAGACCGAGACCAGGACCTCGGGCCACCAGTTCTAGGTAAAGGGCCGGTTGCGGCCATCGGTCATGATGGCTGTGCAGCAAGGCTGGGAGCGGGGACCGCCGGGGGGTGCACCCGGCGGTCCCCACCCCCTCCCACCGGGGGGTGCACCCGGTGGGGGTCTGTCCGTGAGCGGCCTAGCCGAAGCGGCCGTTCACGTAGTCGAAGGTGCGCTGGTCCTGCGGGCTCTCGAAGATCGCGGTCGTCGGGCCGTGCTCGACGATGACGCCCGGGGTGCCGTGCGCGGCGAGGAAGAACGCGCACTGGTCGGAGACCCGGTGCGCCTGCTGCATGTTGTGCGTGACGATCACGATCGTCACGTCCTTGGCGATCTCGGTGATCGTCTCCTCGACCACGCGGGTCGAGGTCGGGTCGAGCGCGGAGCACGGCTCGTCCATGAGCAGCACCCGCGGGCGTACGGCGAGGGAGCGCGCGATGCAGAGTCGCTGCTGCTGACCGCCGGACAGCGCCGAGCCGGGCTGCTTGAGGCGGTCCTTCACCTCGGCCCAGAGCCCGGCACGGACGAGGGACTCCTCGACCAGCACCTCGCGCTCGGCCTTCGGGACCTTGGAGCCCGTGAGGTGGAGGCCCGCGAGCACGTTGTCGCGGATCGACATCGCCGGGAACGGGTTCGGCTTCTGGAACACCATGCCGATCGACTTGCGGGCGTCGGTCAGCCGGCGGGCGGGGTCGTAGATGTCCTGGCCGTCGAGCCGGACCTCGCCGGCCAGCGCCGCACCCGGCACCAGCTCGTGCATCCGGTTCAGGATCCGCAGGAACGTCGACTTGCCGCACCCGGACGGTCCGATCAGCGCGGTCACCTGGCCTGCGGGCATGTCGATGCTCACCCGGTCCAGCACCTTGCGCTTGCCGAACCAGGCCGACACCTTCTCCGCCTCCAGCGTGGCCGCCGTCGACGTCGCCGCCGCCGGCACCACCGGCAGCACGTCGGTCACGTCCACCGCCTCGATCACCTCGGTCATGGCACCCTCCTCGTTGTCTCACTCATGTCTGCTGCACCCTGCTCGGAGCGTGGTGCGGACGCCGAGCCGCCCGCACCACGCCGGGAGTCACTTCTTCTTCGACTTGACGACCGTGATCGTCTTCGCCGCCGACTGCGACGGCGTGAACGAACCCGCGGCGCCGTCGTAGCGCACCAGCAACGTGTACTTGCCGGGCTTGAGCGACTTCTTCGCCAGCGTCACGGTGGCCTTGCCGCCGCTGAGCGTGGCGCTGCCGACCGTCTTGGAGCCGTTCACGACCCGCACCTTGCCGGTCGGCTTGGTGCTGCCGGACGCGGCGTTGACCGTGATCTTCACCGTGGCGGCCTTGCCGTACTTGATCTTCTTGGGCCACGTCGCCTTGACGCTCGTCGCCGTGTCACCGACCTGACCGAACACCGGTGCGTCGGTGATCGTCCAGGAGCTGCCCGTGACCTTCACGTACGTCACGGCGTACTCGGTGCTCACCCCGTCGGTCGGCGAGCTGGTCCGCAGCCGCAGCTCGTAGACGCCGGCGAAGCTCGCCGCGGTCTCGTTGTTCGGCAGGATCGCGGCGACGTCGGCCAGCGTGTAGCCGTCGGCGCCGGTGGCGACGTACGGCTTGCCCGCCAGCGACGCCGGCGCGGTGACCGCGCCGCTGCCGCTGAACTTGCTGGTGCCCGTCACCTGCACGCCCGGCCAGGCACCGGGAGCGGTGCTCGCCTGCGGCAGGTGCACGAACAGCGACGCGTAGGTGTCGTCGGCGCGCACCGTGCCCGCGGCCGCCGCGAACGCCGCGATCGGGGTGGTGGTGCTGCCGGACGTCACCGCGGTGCCGGACGCGTTGTAGAGCTTGAGCTCCACACCGAGGTTGTCGTGGTCGGCGACGGAGGCGTTGTCCCCGTCGTACCAGTCGTCGGCACCGGCCGCGAGCGCGACGCCACCGGCGGTCGAGACCGCCAGCGCCAGGCCCACGAATGCGGCGAGCCCCGACTTCTTCGCTGTGCTGAACTTCCTTGGGATCTTCATCAATTCTCCTCAGAGGTCTGGGTGGCTGAAGCGCACGACGCGGACCCGCCCGTGACCAGCTCCCAGCGATCGCCGTCGATGTGGAGGTCGGCGGTGTCGTAGGGGTGGTCGGTGAGCGTTCCGGCCGCGGGCGTGCCGAGGAAGAGACGCAGCTGCACGTAGCCGTCGAGGTCGGCCGGGTACGCGGCGACGAAGTCACCGAGCGACCAGGCGTTGTCCGGTACGACGACGACCGGGCTCGCCGGGTCGGCCTGGAGGCCGGCCGCGGTGATGGCGGTCCCGCTGAACTCGCTCGCCGAGACGCCCTCGCGCGGTTGGTACGCGAAGAGCGTGGCGACCGTCCCGGCGGGGTCGAGCTCGGCCGGGAGACCCGTCTCGCCCAGTGCCACCGCGGCGAACGGCCGGTCGTCCACGCTGCCCTCGGTGACGGGCTTGCCGTCGGCCGAGCAGAGCGTGATCGCTCCCGCCGCCCGGGGGTCGTCGTACGGCGCGGCGCCGGGCGAGCCGGCGTCGGCGCTGGCCGACGTCCTCCAGTAGACGAGTGCCGCGATGATCGCGACTCCCACCACGAGGGCGGGGATGACGCGGCGGCGGTTCGGTCGTGCGAGCTGCGTGCTCATGTCTCGACTCTCAGTCCAGCTCGATCTCGGCGTTGTCGGTACCGAACACGTGGTAGTCCGGCGTGACACCGGCTGCCGTCAGCAGCGCCTCACCCGCGGGGGTCCGGACGAACGGGACCGGGCCGTCGGGGTTGTAGAACAGCGCCTGCACCCAGTTGAGCGTGCTGCCCGGCTGCCACGGCGTGGTGCTGAGGAAGTCGCTCTCGCGGACGATGGCGTTGTACGCGAAGTTGCCGCCGTACGGCGCGGTCGGCGACAGCACGTCGGTGTTGCTGTCACCGTCGAGGAGCTTGATGCCCTGCGCGTCCGCCGGAGTCCGGTGGCCGGTCTCGGTGTTGTAGTTGTTCGTCTTCTGGCCGTCGAACGTCTGGGTGTAGTAGCCCGTGTTCAGCGTGCGGTAGCGACCGCGCGGGAACGGCACGATCGCGTTCTTGCGCTGGGCCTCCGAGAGGTTCGTGATCGCGGTCGGGTCGTTCTGCTGCACGACGACGCTGTTCGAGTTCGCGCGCAGGGTGTTCGAGACGACGGTGACGCCCGGGTTCTGCTTGCCCACGTTGGCGACGAAGGTGTTCCACATGCCCGCGTCGGTCGGCAGGATCAGCGGGATGATCGTCTCCGCGGCGCCGGCGCCCGAGTAGCCCGGGATGTCGCCCCACTTCGTGTACTCACCGCTGTAGATCTTGAGGATCGCCTGGGCGGAGATCGTCGTCGGCGCGTTGGTGGTCGTCGCCGCCGCGATCAGCTGGCGGTCGGTGGCGATCTGGACCCGGATCAGCTTCGTGCCCAGGTTCGTCTGGGCGTTGTTCTGGTGGGTGGCGTTGAGCGGGTCGGGGCTGCGACCCACGTCGATCCAGCCCTGGTCGTCGGCGATGATCGCGTCGCGACCACCACCGCCACCACCGGTCGGGCGGACCACGAGGTCCTGGCCCGCGCGCAGCGAGATGGTCGGGTTGAGCAGCTTCACGTCGCTCTGCTTGATGTACTTCACGCCGTTCTCGCCGAGCGTGCCGTTGCCGGTGATCGTCGGCAGCAGGCGCGGGTCGGTGAAGGAGCTGCGGCCCTGGGCGTCGCCCGAGGAGTCGAAGCTGACGAAGCGCCAGCGGTTGCCGGCGGTGTTGTAGCCGGGGAGCTCGTGGTAGCCGTCGGCGATGAAGTTGAACGAGTTCTGGATGATGTCCGAACCCGTGGCCACGACATCGTTGGGCTGCGGCGAGAAGTCGGCCTCAGCAGGGGTCAGCGACAGTGCGAGAGTGCCGACGGTCGCCACTGCGACGAACGCCGTCCCCACGGTCTTGCGTCGAACGAGCATTGATGTTGCCTTTCTATAGTGACTAACCCGAGTTATATGTCGTGGTTGTCGAGCTGTCGCACCCTGAGTGCCGCAGGTGGTGCATGAGTCCAGGGGTGCGGCGCCCCGGGACTCAGATCAAGGCCGGCAGCAGCCGGGAACCCAACGACGAGACGAGCCACAGCGCCGCCAGGACGCACGGACCGCCGGCGATCCAGGCGGCCGCGCGGGACCAGCGGTTCCAGGCCCAGACGAAGGCGGCGAGCGAGCCGACCAGCAGCTGCAGGCCGAGCGCCAGGAGCGCGAGCGACGTGGTGTCGAACTTCGCCGACATCAGCTTGGTGCCGATGTCCGCGGTCGCCACCGCGCCCGGGTCCGCCGCGTCACCGGTCAGGTCGGCGTCGACGTACACCGTCTCCCCCGCCTGCAGGCCGCCGAGCCCGGCCCCGCGGATCGCGGTCACCAGCGTCAGCCGGCTGCCGTCGGTCGCCGGCGGCGGCGGGACCGGGTCGCCGCGCAGCCGGGCGCCGGTGACCTCGTAGACGAACGTGCCCTGCGCGGTGGTCACCGTGATCGGCGCACCGGCCGGCAGCTCGGCGATGGTGCCGAACGGGCCACCGAACGTCAGCGAGCGGCCGGCGATCACGCTGACCCCGCGCTGGCCGGGCAGCACGCTGCCGAGCACGTGTCCCGGACCGTCCTGGAGCTGCACGGCTCGGGTGCCCTCGACGACCACCGTGTCCTCGACCCCGGCACCCGGGATCGAGAGCAGTGCCACGGGCGCGCCCGCGGCGATCGGCGCACCGGTCGGCGCGGTGCCGAGCGCGAGCTCGGTCCGCAGCCGCTCGTACAGCGAGCTCTGCGCGTGGCCCTGCTCGAGCCCGCTCAGCACCAGGATGTAGAGCAGCAGCCAGCCGAGCACCAGCGACAGAGCCAGCAGCACCTGGGAGAGCCCGACCTGCAGCGGCTGTCGGTCGCCACCGCCGGGCGGCGGCGAGGCGTCGATGGCGCCGTCGTGGAGGACCGTCGGCCCGTGCGCCTGCAGCGTCGTCATGCGCGCCTCTTCCCGCGGCGGAACACCGACCTCGAGAGCTTCTTGGCCTTCGGGCCGGCCGCGACCGCGGCCCTCTCGAGCGGGTCCCACCACCGCATCAGCGCGCCGGCGATGGCGCAGGCGATCGCGACGATCAGGATGCCGGGCACGCCGACCTGGCCGAACGCCGAGCTCTGGCCGGACGTCAGCACGGTCGAGGCCTGCACGACCGGCGCCTCCGCCGGGCCGTTGCCCTTGCCCGGCTTGCCGCCACCGGGCTCGATGCCCGGAGCGATCGGCGCGTCGACGACCGGCGTACCACCGCCGTTGCCGTCGGTCGACGGCGTCTCGCTGGGCTTGGGCGGCGCGACCCTGAAGTCGCAGGCCTCCTCGGCCGACGGCGCGTCGGCGTCGAGGGCCGGCGTCGTGCCGCCCTGGGCGCGGACCGCGGACACCGCCGACAGCGTGTAGTCGCGCAGGTCGCCGAGGCCGTTGGCCTCGGTCAGCGGCAGGTAGCCCGGCGGCAGCTGACCGTTGGCGCGGCCCGAGGTCTGGCCGTCGTCGCCCGCGTAGCAGAGCAGCTGGGCGAACTTCGTCGCGTCGGCCTCGTCCAGGCCGGAGGTCGGGACGACCGCGTAGATCGGCATCGCTCCGGGGTACGCCCCACCGGCGGCTGCCGCCAGCGACTTCGACGCGCTGCCCATCTTCTTGTAGTCGATCTCCCAGACCGAGGCGTCGTCGTCGGCCTTCAGCAACCCGGCGGCCGCCTTCAGGCCCGCCGAGTCCGGCGCCACGAACGTGCCGCCCACGCTCTCCAGCGAGGCGGTGCGCAGGTTGTAGCGCTCCGCCGCGGACAGCGACACCAGGCCGAGCACGAAGCGGTAGCCGACGGTCTGCCGGCCCTGCTGCCGCAGCGGCAGCGTGGTCGGGTCGTAGCCGTCGTAGCGGCACACGGTCGCGGCCGCGGAGCTGGCGAACTGCATGTTGAGCAGCACCGACGCCAGGTTCGACGGCGGGTTGGAGATCAGCTGCATGTACGGCGTCGGGCTGTTCGCGTAGCAGGCGTTCTGGTCGATGTACCACTGCGGCGCGATGAACCCGTCGAGCAGGGGCCAGTTGTCGACCGGCAGCACGATGTCCTGGTAGTTGGCGTTGACCGTCATGCCCCAGGGGTCGGCCTCGCCGTTCAGCCAGGCGCGCGCCTCCGGGTCGGAGTTGATCCACGAGGTCAGCGCCCACACCAGGTCGGTGCTCGACGAGAAGACCTGCAGCGCCGCCGCGGCCTCGAGCGTCGAGGACTCGGGCAGGCCGGGGTTCAGCTCCTGGAACTCGGGGTCGAGGGTGATGTTGAACGGGTTGCCGCCGATGCTCGGGTGGTTGTCGCGCACCATCGGCAGGGCCGGGTACGACGACGTGAGCAGCTTGGCGATCAGCCGCGCGTTGAGGTTGAGCTCCTCGCGTCGCTGCTGCGTGGCGTCGTCGATGCTGAACGCGATCGCGAAGCCACCGAACGCGATCGGCGCTTGGACGAGCGGGCGTTGGTAGCCGTCCGCCGGCGGAGCCGTGGTCAGCGCGGCGTCGATCTCGCCGGAGTTCACGAGCTGGCGGGCCAGCGAGTCGGCCTGCTGCACATGCGTGAACGTGAACAGGTCGTCGTCGGTGCAGAACGCCGGGCGCCAGGACGCGGTGAGCTCGTTGGCGACCACCGAGCCCATGATCTCGACCGGCGGCTCGTCGCTCATCACGTCGCAGATCGAGCCGGAGGCGGCGAAGTGCAGCGGGACCGTGATCCGGTTGCGCCAGTTGGACTCCGACCACCACAGGTTGCCGCGAACGGCCTGGTCGGTGGTCTCGCTCGAGCGCGGCGTGCCGGGCTCGTAGGCGCCGGTACGCCGGCAGGTCGCGTCACCGCTGGCCAGCTGCGCCTCGGTCAGCGGGACGCCGGCCTTCGTGGTCAGCTCGGCGCCCCAGGCGTCGCAGCTCACGCCGACGATCGGTACTGCCACCAGGGCGCAGTCGACCGACGGGGAGCAGCCGAGGGAGGCGTTCTCCGCCGCGGTCCACACCGCGAAGTCGGTCTCGCCCCTGCCGTCGGTGCCCGTGATGCCGTACGTCGTGTTGCTCGGCAGGCCGCCGGCCTCGGCGCTGTCGGACTCCGGCGCCATCGGCGTGCAGCCGACGCTCGGGTCCGGGCCGCCGTAGTAGACCTCGCCGCCGGCCGCACGGAACGGCAGCCAGTGCGCGGTCAGCGGCTCGCTGACCGCGGCGCACTCCTCCGGCAGCGGGTCGGGACGACCGACGATCGCCTCCCGCTCGTCGGCGTCGGCGTACGCGTCGAAGCGCCACGACGGCGTCTGCGAGGCCGCCGCGAGGTAGCGCTCCGTGGACGTCTGGGTCCAGCAGGTCTCGGGGGACAGGCGCACCTGGCCCTTCTCGACCTGGCCCTGGGTGTCGACGCCGCGGCACTCGAGGAGGACGAACGGGTACTCCTGGTTGCGGCCGTCGGACGAGTTCGGGTCACCGACGATGCCACCGGTCGGCACCGCACCGGACCAGGACACGCGGATCTCCTGGCGGCCGCGGAGGTTCTCGGTCTGGGAGACCTGCAGCGACACCTTGTTGCTGCTGACGACGGTCTCGGTCCCGTCCTGGTCGGTGAACGTGCGGGTCGCGGTGACCGTGCGCGACACCGCGTTCTCGGCAGCGGCCGTCGACTCACCGGTGAACGCCGGCACGATCGCGGCGACGCCGGTCAGCAGGAGCGCCGACGCGAACAGGATGCGCGCGGCGCGCATACGACGAGTCGTCACGAGCGGGCCGCCTTCCGGCGTGGGACCATCCGGCTCACCGCGGCCGGCACGACGAGCGTGCCGAGGAACAGCCCGACCACGAGCGCGGTCAGCACGGTCGGCGGACCGCCGGCGCCGTCGGCGGACAGCGTGGTCGCCACGACCGCGGACGGCGTCGAGCCGTCGCCCGTCGTGCCACCGAGACCGAGGTCGTCGGTCATGCCCGGCGTGCCGGAGCCCGGGGTGTCCGGGACGCCGTCGCCGTCCGCGTCGGTCGTGCCGGTGCCGCCACCGCCGCCGGTGCCGCCGTTCCCGCCGTTCCCGCCGTTGCCGCCGCTCGGGACCTCGCCGTTCTCGTCCGGGTTCTCGTTGTACGAGCCGGTGCCCTCGGCGCACGGGCCCTGGCCCGGCCGGTCGCACTCGGCCGGCATCGGCGCGATCGTCGCGAGGTAGTTCTGGTCCGGCTTGCCCGGGACGAACGTCGGGTTGTGGCAGTTCTTGACGTCCTTGATGATCGACGCGTCGAACTGGACGTCGTCGTCGGCGAGCTTGAGCTTGTTGACCTGCGTGAAGCCGGCCTGCACCAGGTTGACCGGCAGCGGCGAGTAGCCGATCGGCCCGATCTCGGACTGGCCCTCGCAGATCGAGTGCTTGAGGAAGTCCACGATCGTCTGCCGCTTCGACGTCGTCATCCGCGAGTCGTCCGAAGCGGTCGGGATGATCGCGTAGACGTACGACGACAGCGGGTAGGTGCGCTTGTCCGGGTTCGTGTAGACCTTGTCGAGCTTCTGCGTCAGGTAGTTCGGGTCGCTCGGGTTGTCGTTGATCTCGGCCCGCGTCAGCGCGACCGCGACGTTGTACTGCGTCGGCAGGGTGAAGTAGCCGGCCTTGTTGAGCACCTTGGCGACCGGGAAGTTCGCCATCAGCGGGTAGGAGTACTCCTCCATCGCGATCGCGCCGTTGGAGCCCGCGCTCTTCACGAAGTTCATGACGCCGTCGGAGCCGGTCTGCGCCTTCTGCGGGCCACGGGTGTCGCCGCAGTTGAGCGGGAAGTAGTCGGTCGGCGTGTTCTTGCCGCCGTTGCAGGAGCTCCAGTACGACGGGTACTGGCTGACCATCCAGGTCGTGAACTGGTTGGTGACACCGGCGCCGTCGGCGCGCACGACCGGGATGATCGGGATCGACGGCAGCGCGCGACCGTTGTTGTCCTTGGTGATCTGCGCGTCGTTCCAGTTGGTGATCTGGTTGGTGAAGATCTTCGCGATGGTCTCGCCCGACAGCCGGATGTTGCGCACCATCTGGCCGCCCACCTCGACGTGGTACGGGAACGACGTGCCACCGGCCACGATCGGCAGGTAGGCGAACGAACGGCCCAGCGACGAGTCGATAGCACCGGTCGTCGGGTCCTTGCCGCGGTACGGCGAGTCGGTGACGCCGAAGTCGGTCGACTTGTTCGCGTAGTCCTTGCGACCCTGGGCCGCGCCGTTCGCGGTGTAGACGACCCGCAGGCCCTTGGCGTCGACGTCGGCGACCCACTGGTTGACCGCGTTCGCGGCCCACGACGAGCCCGAGCCCTGGATCAGTGCGTACGAGGGGGCCGCGCTGGCCGCACTCGTGCCGGTGAGCATCGCCAGCACCATCGCCAGAAGGACGGCGAGGCCACGGATCATCCGGTTCCGGGGGTTCATCGGGTCTTCTTCCTTCTTCCGCCGGCCACGAGCCGGGCGATCACGAACAGGGTGAGCACGACGACGAGCAGCACCGCCGCGGCGGCGTACGCCCGCTCCTCCATCTGGGGGTTGCCGGTTCCGACGGCCGCGTAGATGAACAGGGGAAGCGAGTTCATCGGGTCCTGGGTCGGGTTGGCGTTGAAGAACGTCGAGGCTCCCGACGTGAGCAGCACCGGCGAGGTCTCACCGACCGCGCGCGCCGTGCCGAGGATCAGCGCGGTCGCCAGGCCCGGGCGAGCCGTGGGGAGCACGACCTTCCAGACCGTCTCCCACCGGCCGGCGCCGAGCGCGTACGACGCCTCGCGCAGGCCGCCCGGCACGACGCCGAGGACGACGTACGCCGCCCGCGCCATGATCGGGAGCGCCATCACCGCGAGGGCGAGCGCGGCGGCGAGACCGCTGGCCGGCATGCCGAGGTAGACCAGGCAGACCGTGTAGATGAAGAGGCCCGCGACGATCGACGGCAGCGCGGTCATCGCCTCGACGACCGTGCGCACCAGCTGCGACCCGCGACCGCCGACCTCGGACATGAAGACCGCGGTGGCGACGCCGAGCGGCATCGCGATGGCGATCGCGATCATCACCTCGATCAGCGTGCCGACGATCGCGTGCAGGATCCCGCCCATCGTGAACGGGTCGTCGGCGCGGACGCCGGACATGTCCTCGGTGAAGAAGTTGAGGTGGGCCAGCGCGGGCAGGCCCTTGACCAGCGTCATCACCACGACGCTGGCCAGCGCGATCGCGATCAGCGTCGGCGCCGCGACCACCGCGGTCGTCACGATCCGGTCCATCACCACCGCGCGCGGCTGGGTGAGCGCGGTCAGGCCGGCGTAGAAGACGACCAGCACGAGGTACCAGCAGACGACGAAGCCGATGAGCCCCTCGAACGGGAACACCTGGAAGTAGAACAGCCAGGTCGTGGCCGACGAGGCGCAGAGTGCGCCAATGATCGTGAGCACGTCCTCGCGGGTGCTCGACCCGGTACGGCGCAGCTCCTCCGGCTCGGGGAGCGTCGGCGCGGACGCCTGCTCCTCCACCACCACGGGGCGTTCAGCGACGGCGGTCACAGCTCGGTCACCCCGCCGCTGCGCGAGCGCGACACGATGATCGCGGCCAGGCTGTTGACGAGCAGGGTCATGAGGAAGAGCACGAACCCGGCCGTGAGCAGCGCGGAGAGCTGCGACGGCGAGGCCTCCTTGAAGCTCGAGGCGATTAGCGCGGAGATCGTCGACGTACCGGACTCGAGCACGTACGGCTTGATCTCGAAGGCCTGCGAGATCACCAGCACCACCGAGATCGTCTCGCCGAGCGCGCGGCCCAGGGCGAGCATGCCGCCGCCGATGATGCCGCTCCGACCGAACGGCAGGACCACCGTGCGCACCATCGCCCAACGGGTGGCGCCGAGCGCGAGCGCGGCCTCCTTCTCGCCGACCGGCGCCTCGGAGAAGACCTCGCGCATCACCGAGGTCGCCATCGGGAAGATCATCATCGTCACCGCGAGCGAGGCGACGAACGCGGAGCCGGCGTACGACGGGTAGCCCGGCGCCTGGTTCCAGATCGGGTAGTCGACGTCGGTGCGCACGTGGAAGAGCGGGAACCAGCCGAGGTACTTGCTGAGCCAGTGCGCGACCTCGGTCGCGTGCGGCTGGATCACGAACAGCACCCAGAGGCCGAAGACGATGCCCGGCACCGCGGCCATCATGTCGACGAAGCGCACCAGCGTCGGCCGCAGCCAGGCCGGCGCCCAGTCGGTGATGAAGAGCGCGGTCAGCAGCGACAGCGGGATCGCGAAGAAGATCGCGATCAGCGCCACCTGGATGGTGCCGACGACGACCGCGGCGATGCCGATGCGGTCCTGGCTGGGCAGCCAGCGGAACTCGGTGAAGAAGCCGAAGCCGTAGGTCTGCAGGGTCGGCACGGACTGCGCGCCGAGGAAGACGCCGATCGAGCCGACGATCAGCAGCACGAGGAACGCGATCGCGCGGGACCCGTGGATGAACAGGCGGTCCTGTCCACCGTGCCGCGTCACCAGCGTGCGCGGCACGTCCGTCTCGGAGTCGGTCTCGCCCTGCGGCGCTACCGGTGGCGTGGTCGCCACGTCACCCGACATTCAGCTCACCCTCACCCGTTCGACAACACCGCTCCCGGAGGAGCAAGGCACCCATTGCCTTCAATGTCGAGCAGATTAGTGGTTTAAATGTACAAAGCCGCGGGAACCGCCCAAAGTTGATGATTCGTGAGACAACCGGTCTAGACAGCGCCCTGGGCGAGTGGGCACCGGAGCGTGGGCGAGCCGCGGCGACGGTTTCCCCGGCCCACCGGGGAAACCTGACGTTCTGGGGCGAAACTTCACCCGAGAACGTCAGGGATTGGCCGAGAAGTCGGCCGTCAGATCACCGCTTGGGTGACGTAGAGCCCGGCGAGAGCGAGTGCCAGCACGCCGAGGAGGATCCGCAGCGCCTGCTCGGGGATCCGCGGCTGCAGCGAGGCGCCGAGCCAGCCGCCGGCGAGACCGCCCAGGCCGCAGGCGATGCCGAGCGACCAGTCCGGGGCGACGGGACCGGTCGCGTCCAGCGAGATCACGGCGTACGTCGCCACGCCCACGACCGACGTCACCCACGTGGAGAGCAGGGCCGCGGGCGCCACCGTAGCGACCGCCATCCCGGTGCCGACCAGGATCGGCCCCATCACGGACCCGCCGCCGATGCCGTAGAGGCCCCCGACGATCCCGACCACGAACGCCAGGGCCCGGACAGCAGGGGCCGACAGCCGGCGCTCGATCGCGCCGGGTCGTGGCTTGCGGAGGATGAACACCCCGACCGGGGCGAGCACCGCGGCGGCGAGCAGCCGGAACACGTCCGGATCGGCGACGACGTACACCCGGATGACGGCGCCCAGCACGACCCCCGGCACCGAGCCGGTCAGCAGCTGGAGCGCCAGGTCGCGGTCCACCCGGCCGGCGCGGCGGTAGCGCAGCAGCCCGCCCGGCCCGGAGATCACGTTGTAGAGCAGGTTGGTCGGCGTGATCCGCGGGCTCGGCACGTGCAGCACCGACATCTGCACCGGCAACAGGAACACCGCCCCCGACACCCCGACCGGCGTCGTCACCGTCGCCAGCACGAAGCCGACGGCCAGGCCGATGAGGTCGCGCTGCCAGTCCACGGACGTGCATCCTGCCAGCAGTCCGGGCCTGCGGTGGGCGCGGTTTCACCGGTGCACCGGTGATTCCGTCACTTCTCGGCCGTTGCAACGGCTGAGAAGTGACAGGTCTGCCCGAGGAGTCGCCGGGCCGGGGCGCGCCCTGCGGAATCACCGGTGCACCGGTGATTCCGTCACTTCTCGGCCATTGCAACGGCTGACAAGTGCCAGAACTGCCCACCCGGTGGGACTGGTGGGACGGGATCGGCCCGGTGTCAGACCGTCACTCCGTGGCCCGAAAGCAGCCCGACGAGCGCCGGGAGGCCCTGCGCCAGGTCCCAGTGCTCGGCGACCAGGCCGGCGGCGCGAGCGGCCTCGACGTTCGCGAGCGAGTCGTCGACGAACAGCACCTCGTCAGCCGCAGCGCCGATCAGCGCGAGCGCACCGGCGAAGAACTCCGGGGACGGCTTGGCCGCGCCCAGCTCGCACGAGTAGCAGCCGACGTCGAACACCGCGTCGTACCCCAGCACGGTCCGCAGGTACGTCGCCCGCTCGCGGTGCTGGTTGGTCCCGAGGTGGACGCCGTAGCCGGCGGCGCGCAGGGACGCCACGAGCGCGAGGACGTCGGCCGACGGCTCGACCGCGTTCCACAGCGTGCCGTACAACGACACGGGGTCGGCCGTGATGCCGTGCTCGAGCAGGATCCGGGTCAGCTGCGGCAGGAAGTCGCCGTCGCCGCGGAGCGTGGGGCCTTCGACGGCGAAGAGGGCGTCGAGCAGATCGTCGGCGCGGTCACCGACGAGCTCGACGGCCGTGGCCGCGCGCCGCATGTCCGGCAGCGTCTGGACGACGCCGTCGGCGTCGAGCAGGACGTGCTGGATCACTCGTACCCGTGCTCCTTCACGAACGCCACGATCCGCTCGGCCAGCTCGGGCCGGCAGACGATGAGGTCGGGGAGGTACACGTCGTCCTGGTTGTACTCCAGCGGCGTGCCGTCGATGCGCGAGGTGAACAGCCCGGCGGCGCGGGCGACCGCGACCGGGGCGGCGGAGTCCCACTCGTACTGTCCGCCCGCGTGCACGTAGGCGTCGGTGATGTCGCGGGCGACCGAGATGACCTTCACGCCCGCCGAGCCCATCGGGACCAGCTCGGCGTCGAGCTCCTTGGCCAGGCCGTGCACGAACTCCGGCGGGCGCGAGCGCGAGACGGCGATGCGCGGGCGCGGCGCGGAGGAGGGAGGTACGACGGGCGGCGTACCGGTGTTGAACGTCTCGCCGAGCGCGGGCTGGGCGACGGCACCGGCGACCAGGTCGCCGTTCTGCCAGAGCGCCACGTGCACCGCCCAGTCCTCGCGCGGGACCTCGGAGAACTCACGGGTGCCGTCGAGCGGGTCGACGATCCAGACCCGGCTGTTCTTGAGGCGCGCCTTGTCGTCCTTGCCCTCCTCGGACAGCACGGCGTCGTCCGGCCGGTGCTCGGCGAGCAGCTCCATGAGCAGCTCGTGGGCCGCACGGTCGCCGGCGTCCTTGAGCTCGCGGCCCTCGAGGCCCTCACCCCGGACCTCGAGCAGCCGCTCCCCCGCGACGGTGGCCAGCCACGAGGCGAGCACGTGGTCGTCGGTGGCGGCCTCGGCGGGCGGGGTTCCGGGTTCAAAGGTCATGCGGGGCACCTTACGAGTTGTAGTTCTGCTGCGTGCGCTCCAGGCCGTCGGTGACCAGCGACTCGACGGCGTCCGCGGCCTTGTCGACCTGGAACGGCAGGATCTTCCGCTCGGCCGACGAGTAGTCGGACAGCACGAAGTCCGCGACGTCCTGGCGCCCGGGCGGGCGGCCGATGCCGACCCGGACCCGGTAGAAGTCACCGGTGCCGAGGGAGTTGCGCATGGAGCGAAGTCCGTTGTGGCCGTTGTCGCCGCCGCCGAGCTTGACCCGCATCGTGTCGAACGCGATGTCGAGCTCGTCGTGGATGGCGACGATCCGCTCGGGCGGCACCTTGTAGAACGTCGCGAGCTGCTTCACCGGGCCGCCGGTCTCGTTCATGTAGCAGCGCGGGCGCGCGAGGATCACCCGCGGGCCGGGCATGCCCGGCGCACCGAACCGGCCCTCGACCACGTCGGCGCGCCCGGACTTGTGGGCCCGGAAGGAGGAGCCCATCCGGGTGGCGAGCTCGTCGGTCACGAGGTACCCCACGTTGTGCCGGTGGCCGGCATAGGAAGGGCCGGGATTCCCCAGCCCGACCACCAGCCACACGGGTGCAGCAGCGTCGGTCACGGAATCCCGGCCCTCTCTACGAAACAGGTCGACCAAAGAGATCACCGAGTGATCACTCCGCGGCGGACTCCTCCGAGGCAGCCTCGGCGGCGGGCTCGGCAGCGGTCTCGGCCTCGGGAGCGTCGTGCTCGATGCCGGCCTCGGCCTCGGCCTCCTCCAGCTCGGCCTCGAGAGCCTCGGCGGAGATCTGCTCGGTGATGTTGACGATCAGCGTCTCCGCGTCGGTCAGCAGGGTGCTGCCCTTCGGGAGCGTGAGGTCGGAGGCGTGGATCTGGGTGCCGGCGGCGGCGCCGTCGATGTCGACCTCGATGGCCTCGGGGATGTGGGTGGCCTCGGCCTCGATCTGCACGGTGGCGTTCTCGGTGACGACCAGGGTCTCCTTGGCGGCGTCGCCGACCAGGTGGACGGGAACGTCGACGGTGACCTTCTCGCCCTTGACGACGGCGACGAAGTCGACGTGCTCGAGCACGCGGCGGATCGGGTCGACCTGGACCTGCTTGGTCAGCGCGAGCTGGGTCTTGCCGTCGATGTCGAGCTCGAGCAGCGCGTTGGCGCCGCCGTGCTTGATCGCCATCATCGTGGCGTGGCCCGGCAGGGTCAGGTGGATCGGCTCGTTGCCGTGGCCGTAGACGACGGCGGGGATCTTGTTCTCACGGCGGATGCGGCGGGCCGCACCCTTGCCGAACTCGGTGCGGGTCTCGGCGACGATCTTCTCGGACATGGGGAATGCTCCTCGTTCGGTGCTGGCTGCTTCTAACGTCTGGGGCCTCGACACTGCCGATCGCAGGGGGCACACCCGGAGGTTCAGCCAGCCCTGTCGATCACGGAGCTCCCGGTGACGGGCGCTCCCTCGCCGAGGCAACTTCGCAAGACTACTGGGCGGGCGCCCGTAGGGTCGAATCGTGAGCCTGACCCTCGTCGAGGCCCGGTCGCGGGCCACCGCCCTCTCGGACGTCTCGTACGCCGTCGACCTCGACCTGACCGACCCGGCGGCCGACCGGTTCGGGTGCCGAACGACCGTGCGGTTCACGTCCACCGCGTCCGAGACGTTCCTCGAGCTGACGGCGGCCACCGACGTCGAGGTGGTGCTCGACGGCACCGTCGTGGCGGCGGCGTACGACGGGCGCCGGCTGCACCTCACCGGGCTCGGCGGCGCGCACGTGGTGACGGTGAGCGCGCGGCTGCCGTTCGTGACCGATGGCGAGGGCATGCACCGGACCGTCGACCCCGCGGACGGCGAGACCTACCTCGGCGCCTACCTCGGGCTCGACGTCGCGCAGCGGCTGTTCGCGTGCTTCGACCAGAACGACCTGAAGGCTCCGGTCGCGATCAGCGTCGCGGCGGACCCGTCGTGGACGGTGCTCGCCAACGGGCGCACGGTCAGCGAGGGCGGCGGGCGCTGGGAGTTCGCGCCCACGCCGCCGATCCCGGTCGCGCTGGTCTGCGTGGTCGCCGGCCCGTGGCGGTCCGTGCGCTGGGAGCACGCCGGGCTGCCGTTCGGCTGGCACGCCCGCGCCTCGCTGGCGGCCGAGCTGGCCCGCGACGCCGACGAGCTGCGCGCGGTCACCGAGGCGTGCTTCGACCACTACGCCGAGATCTTCCACGAGCCCTACCCGTTCGACTCGTTCGACCAGGTCTTCGTCCCCGGCCTCAACTGGGGCGCGCAGGAGCAGCCGGGCTGCGTGATCTACCGCGACGAGATGCTGCCGGTCGGCCGGGTTCCGCAGGACCTCCGGCTGCTGCGCGCCTCGGTGGTCGCGCACGAGATGGCGCACATGTGGTTCGGCGACCTCGTGACGATGACCTGGTGGGAGGACTCCTGGCTGCAGGAGAGCTTCGCCGACTACCTGGGCTACCGGGTCGCCGAGGAGGCGGCCGGGTACGCCGGCGCCCTGCTCGGCCACGAGGTCGGGCGCAAGCCCGCGGCGTACCACGCCGACGAGCGCCGCTCGACCCACCCGGTCGCGGCGCACCCCGAGGACGTGCCCGACGTCGCCGCGGCGGCCACGATCTTCGACTCGATCTCGTACGCGAAGGGCAACTCCGTGCTGCGCCAGCTGGTCACCTGGCTCGGCGACGAGACGTTCCTGCGCGGGGTGAACACCTACCTGACGCGGCACCGCTTCGCGAACGCGACGCTCGCCGACTTCGTCGCCGCGCTCGACGAGGCCTCCGACCGCGACGTCCGCGCGTGGGTCGAGGTCTGGCTGCGGCAGAGCGGCTTCGACACGATCCGCGTCGAGCGCGACGGCGACGTACCGGTCCTGCACCGCGACGGCGTGCGCCCGCACCGGTTCCGCGTCACGGCGCTCGACGGCACCAGCGCGTACGTCGACCTCGCGGACGACCCGGTGCCGCTGCCGGCGATGGCGGGGCTGGCGGTGGTCCCGAACAGCCACGGCGAGACCTTCGCCCGGATCGTCCTCGACGAGCAGTCGTGGGATGCGGTGGCCGCCGGGCTCAGCGGGATCGACGACGACCTCACCCGGGGTGTGCTCTGGACGATGCTGTTCGACCGGGTGCAGACCAGGGACCTCGACCCGCTCACGTTCCTCGACCTCGTCAGCCGGCACCTGCCCGCCGAGCGCACCCCCTCCCTGGTGACCACGATCGTCGGGCGCACCCTCGGCCGGGTGCTCCCGCTGCGGGTGCCGAACGAGGCAGCGGCAGGCGCCCGGGCGCGGATCGCCGCGGCCTGCGCGACCCCGACCGACGACGCCGACCTCGCGCTCGCGTTCGCGGGCGGCCTCGCCGCGACCGAGCCGGACCCGGCACGGCTGCGCTCCATGCTCGGCTCGCTCACCCCCGCGCTCCGGTGGCGCGCGGTGCGCCGGCTCGCGGAGACCAGCGCCGCCGACGCCGAGTTCATCGAGGCCGAGCGGCTTCGCTCCCCCGGTCTGGACGCCGAGCTCGGCGCCGCAGCGGCCCTCGCTGCCCGGCCGACCGAGCACGCGAAGGCCGACGCGTGGGCGGTCGTCTCCGACCCCGAGGTCGGGAACCGCGTGCTCACCACCGTGCTCGGCGGCCTCTGGTCACCCGAGCAGGCCGACCTGGTGGCGCCGTACGTCGACCGCTACCTGCGCGAGGCGCCCGCGTGGAGCGCGCGGGGCGCCGGCTTCGCGCAGGTCGTCGGGCAGGCGCGACCGACCCTGCTGCTCACCGACGCGCAGCGAGCGCTGCTGCACGAGCAGCTGGCCGGCGAGCTGCCGACCGTGCTGCGCCGGCAGTGGTCGGACTGGGCCGACGACCTGGCGGGGACGCGTCAGCGGACCCGCTGATGGTGGTCGAGCGAGCCGCGCGACCGAGGAACGAGGTCACGACCGGCGTGTCGAGACCCGGTGAGCCCAGCGACGGCGCCTAGCTGTGCCCGTCGAACATCGACGTGACCGAGCCGTCCTCGAACACCTCGCGGATCGCGCGGGAGACCAGCGGCGCGATCGACAGGCAGGTGAGCTTGTCGAACTCCTGGTCCGCCTTCAGCGGCAGCGTGTTGGTGACGACGACCTCGGTGGCCGGGCTGTTCTTCAGCCGGTCGACCGCAGGGTCGGAGAGGATCGCGTGGGTGGCGGCGATGATCACGCCCGCGGCGCCGTCGGCCATCAGGGCCTCCGCGGCCTTCACGATGGTGCCGCCGGTGTCGATCATGTCGTCGACGAGCACGCACATCTTGCCGGCGACCTCACCGACGACGCGGTTCGCGACGGTCTCGTTCGGGCGGTCGGTGCGACGGGACTTGTGGATGAACGCCAGCGGCGCACCGCCGAGGCGGGCCGACCAGCGCTCGGCGACCTTGATCCGGCCGGCGTCCGGCGAGACCACGGCGAGCGCCTGGTTGCCGTACTTCTCCTTCACGTAGTCCGCGAGGATCGGCAGCGCCATCAGGTGGTCGACCGGGCCGTCGAAGAAGCCCTGGATCTGGTCGGCGTGCAGGTCGACGGTGATCAGCCGGTCGGCCCCCGCGGTCTTGAACAGGTCGGCCATCAGCCGCGCCGAGATCGGCTCACGGCCCTTGTGCTTCTTGTCCTGGCGGGCGTAGCCGTAGAACGGCATCACCACGGTGATCCGCTTGGCCGAGGCGCGCTTGAGCGCGTCGACCATGATCAGGTGCTCCATGATCCACTCGTTGATCGGAGCGGTGTGACTCTGGATCACGAAGGCGTCGCAGCCGCGGACGGACTCCTCGTAGCGGACGTAGATCTCGGAGTTCGCGAACTCGTACGCCGACTGCGGCACCAGGTCGGTGCCCAGCAGGTCGGCGACCTCGGCGGACAGCTCCGGGTGGGCCCGGCCGCTGAAGACCATCAGGTTCTTCTCGGTGGTCTTCTTGTATCCCGTCACGGGATGGATTCTGCCCCTGTCAGCCCGGGTTGCCCAACTCTGTCCGCTCGTGAGACACATCTCGTTCATCTGCGGCCGCGGCGGCGGCCTCGGCCTGGGCCGTTCCGGCGCGCTTCGACTGCGCCCAGCCCTCGATGTTGCGCTGCGGGCCGCTCGACACCGCGAGCGCTCCCGGCGGCACGTCGCGGCGTACGACGGTGCCCGCTCCGGTCCCGGCTCCGTCGCCGACCTCGACCGGGGCGACGAAGGTGTTGTTCGAGGCCGTCTTGGCGTGCTTGCCGATCTTCGTGCGGTGCTTCTGGACCCCGTCGTAGTTGGCGAAGATCGTGCCGGCCCCGATGTTGGTGCCCTCGCCGATCTCCGCGTCGCCGACGTACGACAGGTGCGGCACCTTGGCGCCGTCCCCGATCGTGGCGTTCTTGGTCTCGACGAACCCGCCGATCTTGCCTCCGGCCCCGAGCTCGGTCCCGGGCCGCAGGAAGGAGAACGGGCCGACGTTCGCCTCGGCGCCGATCACCGCCAGCTCGCCGTGGGTGCGGACGACGCGGGCTCCCGCGCCGATCTCGCAGTCCTTGAGGGTGCTGTCCGGGCCGATCACGGCGTCCTCGCCGATCTTGGTGGCGCCGAGCAGCTGCACGCCCGGCAGGATCGTCACGTCCTGGGCCAGCACCACGTCGGCGTCGATCCAGGTCGTGGCCGGGTCCATCACCGTGACGCCGGACTGCATCCAGCCCTCCACGATCCGCCTGTTCAGCTCGGCGCCCATCTTGGCCAGCTGGGCGCGGTCGTTGACGCCCTCGGTCTGCATGACGTCGTCGATCGGGTAGGCACCGACGGTCAGGCCGTCCTGGCGAGCGATCGCGATC
Source organism: Nocardioides sp. SR21 (assembly GCF_022761125.1). GTDB lineage: Bacteria > Actinomycetota > Actinomycetes > Propionibacteriales > Nocardioidaceae > Nocardioides. The sequence goes on from NZ_JAKWJR010000006.1 coordinate 79,364, forward strand.
GCGTCGGTGAGGTAGTACTCGCCCTTGGCGTTGTCGTTGCCGATCCGCGGCAGCGCGCCGAGCAGGAACTCGGCGTCGAAGGCGAGGATCCCGGAGTTGATCTCGCGGACCTCGCGCTGCGCCTCGCTCGCGTCCTTCTCCTCGACGATCGCCTCGACGTCACCCTCGTCGTTGCGCAGCACCCGCCCGTAGCCGAACGGGTCGTCCACGATGCCGCTCAGGATGCTCACCGCGCCCTGGGACGCCTCGTGCTCGGCGACGAACCACCGCAGCGACGCACCGGTGAGCAGCGGGGTGTCGCCGTACGCCACCAGGACGGTGCCCGACATCCGCTCCGCCGCCTCGACGGCCATCCGCACCGCGTGGCCGGTGCCGAGCTGCTCCTCCTGGACCGCCAGGACGGCGTTCGGCTCGCGAGACAGGATGTGCGCCTCGACCTGCTCGCGCTGGTGCCCGACCACGGCGACGATGCGCTCGGGCCCGGTCGCGCGCGCGGCGGCGAGGACGTGGCCGATCATGGTGCGCCCCGCGATCGGGTGCAGCACCTTCATCGTCTTGGACTTCATCCGGGTACCGCCGCCGGCGGCCAGCACGATGACGGTCAGCTCAGTAGTCACGCTCCCCGGGTAGGAGTCGAACCTACGTCGCTAGTCCTGATTCAAAGTCAGGCGGGCCCTGCCGGCAGACCAACCGGGGATTGGTTGATGCGAACAAAGACTAGTGTCGGATCGTGGACCTTCCCGTCATGCCTCCGGTTCAGCCGATGCTCGCGAAGTCCGTGAAGGGCATCCCGGACCCCGCCAAGCACGGCGGGCTGAGCTTCGAGCCGAAGTGGGACGGCTTCCGCTGCCTGGTGTTCAAGGACGGCGACGAGGTCGAGCTGGCCAGCCGCAACACCAAGCCGCTGACCCGCTACTTCCCCGAGGTCGTCGCGGCGATGAAGGAGCAGCTGCCCGACCGCTGTGTGCTGGACGGCGAGCTGTTCGTGTCCATCGGGGAGCGGCTCGAGTTCGAGGTGCTCCAGGAGCGGATCCACCCGGCGGCCTCGCGGATCGAGATGCTCAGCGAGAAGACGCCGGCCTCCTACGTCGCCTTCGACCTGCTCGCGCTCGGCGACGCGTCGTACGCCGAGCGGCCGTTCGCCGAGCGCCGCGCGGCCCTGGAGGAGGCGCTCGGCGGCCTCGACGGCCCGTGCTTCCTGACCCGCACCACCACCGACCCGGCCGAGGCCGAGGAGTGGTTCCACCAGTTCGAGGGCGCGGGCCTGGACGGCGTCGTGGCGAAGCCGCTCGAGGCGACGTACCAGCCGAACGCCCGCACGATGCTGAAGATCAAGCACGAGCGGACCGCCGACGTGGTGGTCGCGGGCTACCGCGAGCACAAGACGAGCACGCCCGAGGCGCCGCTGCTCGGCAGCCTGCTGCTCGGCCTCTACGCCGACGGCGAGCTGCAGCACATCGGGGTCAGCGCGAGCTTCACCGCCGCGCGGCGGGCCGAGCTGATCCAGGAGCTCCAGCCGCTCGTCGTCGACATCCAGGACCACCCGTGGGGGCGCTGGCAGGAGTTCCTGACCGCGAACCCGGACCGGGTCCCGGGCACCCAGAGCCGGTGGAGCCAGGGCAAGGACCTGTCGTTCACGCCGCTGCGGCCGGACCTGGTGCTCGAGGTCGCCTACGACCACATGGAGGGGCGCCGGTTCCGCCACACCGCGCAGTTCCGGCGCTGGCGACCGGACCGGGACCCGGAGTCGTGTGGCTACGAGCAGCTGGACGAGCCCGTCTCCTACGATCTGGCTAGGATCCTCGGCGTCGACTAGGAGGCAGCCATGTCCGAGAACAGCAGCACCGAGGACTACGACGTCGTCCTGCTCATCGAGCAGGCGCTCACCCCGCAGGACGCCGCGCAGGTGCACTCGTTGCACGAGGGGCTGGACGGGCCGGTGGTCTACCACGTGCTCCTCCCGCTCGAGGACGCCGCGACCCGCATCGAGTCCGCGATGGGGTCGCTGACCGCCGGCGACATGCTGGCCTCCCCGACGATGCCGATGAGCGAGGTCGACCTGGAGGCGGTCCGCAAGGACTGCCAGGACCGGTCGCACGCCGAGCTCGACCAGACCCTCGAGGCGCTGCGCGCCAGCGGCGCGGTCGCCCGCGGCGAGGTCGTGGTGGACCCGCCGATCGACGCGCTGGCCGCGAAGGTCGCCGAGGTCGACGGTCGCGAGGCGATCATCTTGACCCGGTCGCACGTCGTCTCCGAGTTCTTCCACGTCGACTGGACCTCGAAGGCCCGTCGCCGGCTCGGCGTCCCGATCCTGCACCTGCTCGAGCGCGAGACCTTCGACGAGCAGGCCGAGGGGTACGGCAACGAGGGCATCACGGGGCTCTGATCCCTTGAAGATCGGCTTCCTCGTCTTCAACCTGGACGGGATGGGCGGTACGTCGCGCTCAGCCGTGACCCAGGCGAACGCCCTGGCCGGCGAGCACGAGGTCCGGCTGGTCAGCGTCACCCGCAGCGCCGACCGCCCGCACTACGACATCGACCCGCGGGTCGCGGTCGACCACCTCGCCGACGTACGCGAGCCGGACGCCGCGCACGAGCGGGAGTCCGTGCTGGTGCCGAAGCGGTGGGACGGCCAGTTCTCCGCGCTGACCGACGTCGCGCTGCAGGACGCCCTGCCGCGCCTCGACCTCGACGTGCTGGTCACCGTCACCCCGGCGCTGCTCGCGGTCGCCGCCCAGCTCGTCCCCGACCGCACGGTCCTGGTCCACCAGGAGCACCGGTCGTCGTCGGACCGCACGTCCGGTCTCGAGCCGCTGCTCGCGTTCGCGCCGCGCGCCGACGTCGTCGCGATGCTGACGCAGTCGACCGCGGACTGGCTGCGCGAGCAGCTCGGCGAGGTCACCCCGGAGATCGTGGTGATGCCGAACCCGCTGCCGATCGGTGCGACTCCGCAGTCGCGGCTCGACAACCCGGTCGTCATGACCGCCGGCCGGCTGGTGGCCGAGAAGCAGTTCGGGCGGCTGGTGAACGCGTTCGCCGAGATCGCCGACCGGATCCCCGACTGGCGGCTCCGGATCCTCGGCGACGGCCCGCAGCTCAAGGAGCTGCGCCGGCTGGCCCGCAAGGCCGACCTCGTCGACCGGATCGAGCTCCCGGGCAGCGTCTCGAACATGGCCGAGGAGTGGGCGACCGCCTCGATCGCGGCGCTCACCTCACGCGCCGAGGGCTTCCCGCTGGTCGTGCAGGAGGCGATGGCCGCAGGCGTACCGGTCGTCAGCCTGGACAGCCCGTCCGGCCCGCGCGCGATCATCGAGCACGGCCGCAACGGCCTGCTGGTCCCACCCGACTCCCCTGCCGGCGTCGCCCCTGCGCTGCTCCAGCTCGCCACCGACGAGCAGCTGCGCAGGCGGCTCGGCGCCGGCGCGCTCGAGTCCTCGCAGCAGTACGACGCTCACGCGCTCGCTCGCCGGTGGGCGGGCATCTTCGCCGCCGCACAGGCCCGGCGCGGCGGGCAGAGCCGGGTCGCGGCCCGGGCGACCGCGCCGCGGACGGTGCCCCTGCCCCGTCCGGACGTCGACGCGCAGCTGTCCCCGGCCGAGGCGCGTCGGGCCACCCTCAGCATGGCGGTCGAGATCGCGCGGGCGACCAGTGACGCGTGGTTCGTGGTCCCTGGCGCCACGCCGAGCGTGGTCGTGCCGATCGCCGCGCGCGACGACTTCCTCGCCCGGCTGGCCGGCGCCGCGCTGCCGGCGTACCTCTCCCTCCGGGACCCGGCCCTCGGCGGCTGGCCGGAGCGGCGTGGCGAGGTCGCGGCGCTGGCGACGGAGCTGCGCCGCGGCCGCACCGGCACCGTGTTCCTCGAGCCGTGGCCCGGCGGCCTGCTCGGCCAGGGCTGCAGCATCGGGGTGGAGTTCTGGGAGACCAGCGTCGGCGGCGACCTGGTGGCGCCGCAGCCGAACCGCTACGCCCGTCGGGTCCCGCGCGGTGCGACGTTCGTCGACGTCGAGGTCGAGGGCGTGCGGGTGCGCACGCTGCCGCTGATGGCGGAGCCGACCGTCGACGAGTGCCGGTTCCCGGTCGACGTGGTCTACACGTGGGTCGACGGCGACGACCCGGAGTGGAACGCCGCGTGCGAGCAGCGACTGGCCGCGATGACCGGCACCGCGCTGACCCGCGAGTCCAGCGGCCGCGCGCGCTTCCTGTCCCGTGACGAGCTGCGCTACTCCCTGCGCAGCCTGCACCTGTTCGCGCCGTGGGTGCGCCGCATCAACCTCGTGACCGCCGGCCAGGCCCCGGCCTGGCTCGACCCGGACCACCCGCGGGTCCGGGTGATCGACCACCGCGAGATCCTGCCGGCGGACGCGCTGCCGACGTTCAGCTCGCACGCGATCGAGACCGCGCTCCACCACGTGCCGGAGCTGTCCGAGCAGTGGGTGTACTTCAACGACGACGTGTTCCTCGGCCGCCCGGTGCGGCCGGAGATCTTCTTCAGCCCGGGCGGCCTCAACGCCGCCTTCATGTCGCCGGTCATCGTCGGGCCCGACGACGTGCCGGGCGCACCGCCGTTCCTCAAGGCGGCGTACAACAACCGCCGGCTGATCCGCGAGACCTTCGGCGTCACCACGACCCACACGCTCGCGCACACCCCGCACCCGCACCGCCGCTCCGTGCTCGACGAGATCGAGCGGCGCTTCCCCGAGGCGGTCGCGGCGACGGCGCGGGCGCCGTTCCGCTCCGACACCGACCTCGCGCTGCTGAGCTCGCTCGCCCAGCACTACGGGCTGCTGAGCGGATCGTCGTACGTCGGCCGGGCGGAGCACCGGTTCGTGAACCTCAGCGGCCCCGGCCTCAACCGGCAGCTGAACCTGCTGCTCGAGCGCGACCAGGACTTCTTCTGCCTCGGCGATGACCACGAGTACGCCATGCCGGCGGCGAAGGTGGCCGAGCGGCTGGCGTGGTTCCTCGAGACGTACTTCCCGGTCGCGGCACCCTGGGAGCGCTCAGCCTGATCTCAGGCTGGTCCCCGACCATGGGGGCATGACCTCGCGTACCGATGCCCTGCTCACGCGCGTCGACACGTGGGCGAACGCCGGCCCGGTGCGCGCCGTCGCGGTGAAGGTCGGCGTGACGATCGTCGGCCCGCTGCTGATCGTGGCCGGCGTCGCGATGCTGGTGCTGCCGGGGCCCGGCCTCGTGGTGATCGGGCTCGGGCTCGCGCTGCTGGCCGCGGAGTACGCCTGGGCGCGGCACGTGCTCGGCCTGATGGGCCGGGGCCTGGGGAAGGCGCGTCAGCTCGCGTTCCCGACCGACGGCTCGCCCACGCGCAAGGTCACCGGGCTGCTCGCCACCGGCGGCGTGCTGGTGGCGACGACCGCGCTGACCGGAGCGGTCACCGCGCTGGTGGGTTCGCAGACGCTGCTCTGAGCCGCTCGATCTGGCGGTCCTTGTTGTCGAGCCGCTTGCGCATGTTGCGGCGCACCTGAGCGACCTGGGCGGTCGTCTCGTCGAGGGAGATCGCGGCGGCGTACTCGTACATCTCGACGTACTCCTCGCGCATCCGCTCGAGCTCGGCGACCGCGCTCGCGTCGTGCGGGCTGGACACGAGCACGTGCATCGCGGTCCAGGTGCGCTCGGCGAGGTCGCGCACCTGAGGGGGTACGGCGATGTCCTCCCAGGTCACCTGCGAGCGGTTGAGCCTCGCGTCGATGAAGTCGTCGACCGGGTGCGGCGCGGCCAGGTCGCCGTCGTACTCGATGCCGAGCTGCTCCCCCGCCCTGGTCATCGCGCTGCGCCAGTCGCCGACCAGGTCGGCGTACGGGACGAAGGCGCGGGCGTGCCGGCGGGTGGTGCGCTCGGTCTCGAACGCGGCGTTCACCCACGCCGCCACGTTGGTGGTCTCGCGCTGGCGGCGGAAGCCCGGGGTCTGCTCGGTGAGGTACGCCGTGTCGCGCGAGCGGACGACCTCGGTGGGGTGCCGCAGCATGGTCAGCGTGGTGACCTCGGCGCCGAGCTCGCCGGCGACGCGCAGCCAGAGGTCGTGCACCCAGAACTCGCGCGGGTCCTTGATCACGACCTGGGGGTGGCCGAGCTGGCCGGACAGCCAGTCGCGCAGCCGCTCCTCGACCTCGGGCGTGACGGCCTCGGCGGCCTGCTCCATCGCGGTCGGACGGGAGTCGATGGTGCGCACCGGGATCGGGTTGAGCAGCTCCTTGTGGAACTCCGTCACCCACAGCGGCTCGTAGTAGCCGCGCGGGTTCGACTCGTCGGCCTCGACCTCGGGCTGCGGCACGACGAGGCCGAGCCGCTTGAGGGTGCCGGCGACGCTGCTGGTGCCGCTGCGTCCCGATCCGGTCACGATCACGAGCTTCATGCGAGTCCTCGGAAGTCCAGTACGTGCCAGCGGGGTCCCACCGGCGTGATCTCGACGCGGCGCGGGTCGAGCCCGTCGTGGGGCGCGTCGCCCCGGACGATCGCGACCTCCAGCCGCGATTCCGACAGTCCCTCGGCCAGGCCCTCGCCCCACTCCACCACGGTGACCGCCTCGTCGAACGAGGTGTCGAGGTCGAGGTCGTCGAGCTCGTCCAGGCCACCGAGGCGGTAGGCGTCCACGTGCACGAGGTCCGGCCCGTCGACCAGCGACGGGTGCACGCGCGCGATCACGAACGTCGGCGACGTGACGTCGCCGCGTACGCCGAGGCCGGCGCCGAGGCCCTGGGTGAACGTGGTCTTGCCCGCGCCGAGCTCGCCGCTCAGCACCAGCAGGTCGCCGGCGGCGAGCTGCTTGGCCAGCGCCCGGCCGAGGTCGCGCATCCTTTCGGCGTCGGGGATCTGGAACGCGTGGGTGCGCAGCGGGCGTCGCAGCTCGACGTTCGGGGACTCGCGGCTGATCTCGCGGAAGCCCTGCCGCTCCCAGAACCGCACCGTGGCGGGCAGCTCCTCGCGCGCGACCACGGTGAGGTCGTGCGAGCCCTCGGACGCCTCGACCGCCGCCTCGATGAGGGCCGCGGCGACGCCGTGCCCCTGAGCCGTGGGCAGGACGCCGAAGCGCCGCAGGTACGTCGTACGCCCGATCGGGTCGAGGAGCAGCGTGCCGACGACCTCGCCGTCGACACACGCCAGCAGGCCCCCGTGGGCCGCGAGCTTCTCGGCGATGGACGCCTCGGTCTCGGTGAGGGCCGCGGCCGGCGGGTCCAGGGGCGGGCGCGCCTCGAACGCGGCGCGCACCACCATCAGCACGTCGGCGGCGGCCTCGGGGCCGACCCGCCGGATCTCGACGCTCACCGGGCGTCCGCCGCACCGGTCGTGTCGAGCAGGCGGTCGAGCTCGCCGTTGACCTCGTCGGGACGCTCGAGGAGCACCATGTGGCCGGCGCCGTGGCACTCCAGCAGCGTGGAGCCGTCGATACGCGAGGCGAGCTTGCGGCTGTGCCCGATCGAGGTGAGCTTGTCGTCGGTGCCGCAGATGACCGCGGTCGGGACCTTCGCCAGCGGCTCGACGTGGTCGAACTTGTCGAGGCTGCCGAAGCCCGGGAAGAACTCCGCGACCACCTCGAACGGCGTCGCCGCCAGCATCTCGTCCACGAACGCGACGTAGCTCTGCGGCACGTCGTCGCCGAACGCGAGCTGCTCGGTCGCCACCAGCGCGACGTCCCGGCCGACCTTGCGCAGCCGGTCGACCGCGCGGTGGCCGCGGGCGAGCGCCGCGACGCCGCGGTGCACGGCGCCGGAACCCGCCCAGGTGGGGACCATCGGGAACAGGATGCGGCTCGGGTCGAGACCACCGGCGGTCGTCGCGATCAGCGCGGCGCCGATCACCCGGTCACCGAACAGCTCGGGGTGCTCCTCGGCCAGCGCGACGATCGTCATGCCGCCCATCGAGTGCCCGACCAGGACCGCCGGCCCGTCGGGAGCGACGGCGTCGAGGATCGTGAGCAGGTCGGAGCCGAGCTGCTCGATCGTCGCGTTCCCCACCGCCGACCGGCCGGACCGGCCGTGGGAGCGCTGGTCGTAGTAGACCGCGCGGATGCCCCGGGCGCGGTAGTGCTCGCGCTGGAAGTGCCAGCAGTCGAGGTTCAGGGCGTACCCGTGGCAGAAGACCAGCGTGAGTCGCGTCGGTACGTCGGGCTCGTCGACCTCGACGTACAGCGGGGTGCCGTCGTCGGCGACGACGGTCTGGCCCTTGGAGCGCAGCGACCCGAAGGCGGGTCCGGTCCCGTCGTCGCGGCGGGCCAGGACCCGCCGGCGGTGCGCGAGTCCGGCCCCGGCCGCGCCGGCGGCGGCGAGGCCGACGGCTCCGGCGACGGCTGCTCTGCGGATGCTCATCAGGCGACGTACCTCCGGGCCAGTCGGCCACCGATGCGAGTGACGATCTCGTAGGAGATGGTGCCGGCGGCGTCCGCCCAGTCCTGGGCGGTCGGCTCGCCCTGGGTGCCGGGGCCGAAGAGCACGACCTCGGCGCCGGTGTCGGGCAGGTCTCCCCCGAGGTCGACGACGAACTGGTCCATGCAGACCCGGCCGCGGATCGCGCGCTGCTTGCCGTCGACCAGCACCCGGCCGGCGTTGCTGGCCGAGCGCAGCACGCCCTCGCCGTACCCGATCGGGACGAGGCCGACGGTGGTCGGCGTCTCGGCGACCCAGGTGTGGCCGTAGGAGACGCCCGCGCCGGCGGGGATCGACTTGGCCATCGCCAGCGGCGCGTGGACGGTCATCGCCGGGACGAGGCCGAGGTCGGGGGTGTGGCCGGGCGCGGGGTCGAGGCCATACGACGCCAGCCCGAAGCGGACCAGGTCGAAGTGGCTGCTCGGGCGCAGGAGGCCGGCGGCGGAGTTCGCGAGGTGGCGGACCTCGGGCGTGAGCCCCTCGGCCAGCGCGAGCGCCTGCCGGAAGGCCTGCTCCTGCGCGTCGTTCGCGGGGTGGTCGGGCTCGTCGCTGGCGGCGAAGTGCGACCAGATGCCGGTGACCTTCCAGCTGCCGTCCTGCTCACCCTGCCTCGCGCGCTCGACGACCGCGGGCCAGGTCTCGAGCGGGGCGCCGCCGCGGGACAGGCCGGTGTCGACCTTGAGCTGCACGCGGGCGGGCCTGCCGGTCGCGGCGATCGCGTCGAGCTCGGCGACCGAGTAGGCGGTGACGTCGATGCCGGCGTCGATCGCGGCCGCCCAGTCGGCGTCCGGGAGCGTCAGCCAGCAGAGCAGCGGACCCTCGTCACCGGCGTTCCGGAGCGCGAGCGCCTCGTCGAGCGTGGCGACCCCGATCCAGTCCGAGCCCGCCTCGCGGGCGGCACGGGCCACCTCGACCATGCCGTGCCCGTAGCCGTCGGCCTTGACCACCGTCATCGAGGCGACGCCGGTGTGCTCGCGGAGGGCGCGCACGTTGTGCCGGACCGCCGCGAGATCGACGACGATCTCGGGGTTCATGGCCGCGATTCTCCCATCACGCCTCGGCAAGCGCCCGGACGGCTGCCGGAATGGACGCCGCGACCTGGCTCGCGGTGACCGGACCCCCGGCGCTCGCGAGCGTCGCGGCCGCGCCGTGCAGCCAGGAGCCGACCGAGGCGGCGTCGTACGGCTCGAGGCCGGCGGCGAGCAGCGCGCCGATCAGCCCGCCGAGCACGTCGCCCGCGCCGGCGGTCGCCAGCCAGGGCGTGCCGGTGGTGGTGGCGCGTACCCGGCCGTCCGGCTCGACGACGAGCGTGTGCCGGCCCTTGAGCAGCACGACGGCGCCGTACGTCGCCGCAGCCCGGCGAGCGTGCTCGAGGGGCCGGTTCTCCACCTCGCCGCGCTCGACCCGGAGCATCGCGGCCAGCTCGCCGGCGTGCGGCGTGAGGATCGCGGGCACCGGGACCGGGCCGACGACGGAGCGGAGGGCGTCGGCGTCGATCACCGTCGGGACGCGGTCCTGCAGCGCCTCGGTCAGCTGGTCGGCGGCACCGTTGCCGCCGCCGGAGCCGACCACCCACGCCTGCACGCGACCGGCGCCGACGACCTCGGGATGGGTCGCGCGGACCTGGTCGGCGACGTCACCGACGTACCGCACCATCCCGCAGAGCCCGCTGTTCGCTCCGGCGACGCTGAGCAGGGCTGCACCGGGGTACTGCGCCGACCCGGCGCGGATGCCCACCACGCCCCGGGCGTACTTCTGTGCGTCCGGGTCGGGCCGCGGGAGCAGCGCAGCGACGTCCTCGGGCTGCAGCGCCTCGACGGTGGCGTCCGGGAGGTCGAGGCCGATGTCGACCAGGTGGACCACGCCGCACGCGGACGCGGCCGGATCGACGAGGTGCGCGACCTTGTGGGTGCCGAACGTGATCGTGACGTCGGCGCGCACGTGCGCTCCTGCGACCTCGCCGGTGTCGACGTCGACGCCGCTCGGGACGTCGACCGCGACGGTCGGGGCGCCTCTCACGGCCTCGAGCGCTGCCTCGGCCTCGGGCCGCAGCCCCGCCCGCCCGCCGATCCCGACGATCCCGTCGACGACCACGTCGGGTCGTCGGCCTCCGGACTGGCTGTCCGCCCCCGTGATGCGGACGACCCGGCCTCCGGCCCCCGTCAGCGCCGCGACGCCCGCCTCGTGAGCCCGGTCCGACAGCAGCCACGCCTCGACCTGCACGCCCCGCCGGGCCAGCAGCACTCCGGCGTACAGCGCATCCCCGCCGTTGTCCCCCGACCCGACCAGCAGCAGCACCCGCCGCCCGTACGCCTCCCCGAGCAGGTCGATCACGGCGTACGCCAACCCCGCCGCGGCGCGCTGCATCAGCGCGCCCTCGGGCAGCCGCGTCATCAGCTCGGCTTCCGCTGCCCGCACCTGCTCGACCGTGTGCGCGGATCTCATGGGCTCGACGTTAGCGGGGTAGTCCCTGACGTTTCCGGGGCGATTCCGCCCGAACGACCCCGGAAACGTCAGGGACTACCCCTCCAGGACGACCACAGCGGACGCGATCCCGGCGTCGTGCGAGAGCGACACGTGACAGGACGCGACACCGAGGTCGTTGGCGCGCTTCAGCACCGAGCCGCGCATCTCCAGCACCGGCCGGCCGGACTCCTCGGACACGATCTCGGCGTCGTGCCAGTGCATGCCGACGGGGGCGCCGAGGGCCTTGGCGAGCGCCTCCTTGGCCGCGAACCGGGCGGCCAGCGACGCCAATGGCCGCGACGCCTCCGACGCGGTGAACAGCCGGGCGGTCAGGCCGGACGTCCGCTTCAGCGACTCCCCGAACCGCTCGATGTCGACGACGTCGATCCCGACCCCGATGATCATTCGACCGTGACCGACTTCGCGAGGTTCCGCGGCTGGTCGACGTCGTGGCCCAGGGCGGTGGCGAGCTCGCACGCGAACAGCTGCAGGGGTACGACGGACACCAACGGCTGCAGCAGCACGGGCACCTTCGGCAGCCGGATGACGACGTCGGCGTACGGCGTGATCGCGTCGTCGCCCTCCTCGACCAGGCAGATCGTGCGGGCCCCGCGGGCGCGGACCTCCTGGATGCCGCTGACCATCTTGTCGCGCAGCTGGTCCCGGCCGGCGGGCGGCACCACGCAGAAGACCGGCAGGTTGTCCTCGATCAGCGCGATCGGGCCGTGCTTGAGCTCGCCGGCCGCGAAGCCCTCGGCGTGGATGTAGGCGAGCTCCTTGAGCTTCAGCGCGCCCTCGAGCGCGACCGGGTAGCCCGCGTGTCGGCCGAGGAACAGCACCGACCGGGTGTCGACGTGGTCGCGGGCCAGCTCGTACACGGCCGACGCCGACGAGAGCACCGTGGAGACGTGGTCGGGCATCGCCTCGAGCTGCCGCATCACCTGGTCGATCTCGTCGCCGTACCGCGTGCCCTTCACCTGGGCGAGGTAGAGCGCCAGCAGGTAGCACGCGACCAGCTGGGTCAGGAACCCCTTGGTCGACGCGACCCCGATCTCCGGGCCGGCGTGCGTGTAGATCACCGCGTCGGACTCGCGCGGGATCGTCGAGCCGTTGGTGTTGCAGATCGCGAGCACCTTCGAGCGCTGCGTGCGTGCGTGCCGGATCGCCTGCAGCGTGTCCGCGGTCTCCCCCGACTGCGAGATCGCGACGACCAGCGTGGAGTAGTCGAGGATCGGGTCGCGGTAGCGGAACTCCGACGCCAGCTCCACCTCGACCGGCACCCGGCACCAGTGCTCGATCGCGTACTTCGCGACCATGCCGGCGTAGAAGGACGTGCCGCACGCGATGATGATGACCTTGTCGACGTCGCGCAGCTCCTGGTCCGACAGCCGCATCTCGTCGAGGTGCAGGTGCCCCTCGGGAGTACGCCGCCCGAGCAGCGAGTCGGCGACCGCGCGGGGCTGCTCGAAGATCTCCTTGCGCATGAACCAGTCGTGGCCGTCCTTCTCGGCGGCCGACAGGTCCCAGGTCACGTGGTAGCGCCGGCCCTCCGCGGGCGTGCCGTCGAAGTTCGTCACGGTCACGCCCTCGCGGGTGATCGTGACGACCTGGTCCTGCCCGAGCTCCAGCGCCTCGCGGGTGTGCTCGATGAACGCCGCGACGTCGGAGCCGAGGAAGTTCTCGCCCTCGCCGATGCCCACGACCAGCGGCGAGTTCCGCCGGGCGGCGACCACCTGGGACGGGTCGAGGGCGTCGACGGCCACCAGGGTGAACGCGCCCTCGAGCCGGCGTACGACCCGCAGCATCGCCTCGGTCAGGTCGGCACCCGCGAGCACCTCGAGCTCCACCAGCTGGGCCGCGACCTCGGTGTCGGTCTCGGAGAGCAGGTGGTGGTCGGCGGCCTCGAGCTCGGTGCGCAGCTCGGCGAAGTTCTCGATGATCCCGTTGTGCACCAGCGCGACCCGCCGGGCCTCCCCGGTGTGCGGGTGGGCGTTGACGTCGTTCGGCGCGCCGTGGGTCGCCCAGCGGGTGTGGCCGATGCCCGTGGTGCTGTCCGGCAGCGGGGTGGCGGCGATCGCCTTCTCGAGGTTCGCGAGCTTCCCGGCCCGCTTGTCGGTCGCCAGGGCACCGTCGGCGACGAGGGCGATCCCGGCCGAGTCGTAGCCGCGGTACTCCAGCCGCCGCAGGCCCTCCACCACGACATCCTGGGCTCGCTTGTGACCTACGTAACCAACGATCCCGCACATGGGTCTCACCCTATCCGCGGGCCTTTGCAACAATCGCCTCCATGTCTTCCCACGGCGACGTGCACCCCGCCGACGCCACCCGGGAGTCCTCGCCGTACGTCGAGCTCGACCGCTCGGCCTGGGCGGCGCTCGCCCACGAGGTCGAGAACCCGCTCAACACCGACGAGATCCGCAGCCTCCGTGGCCTCGGTGACCAGCTCGACCTCGACGAGGTCCAGCAGATCTACCTGCCGCTCTCGCGGCTCCTCAGCATGTACGTCGGGTCCGCGGGCCGGCTGCACCGCCAGCAGGAGGAGTTCCTCCACCAGGTCCAGCCGCAGCGCACGCCGTTCGTGATTGGCCTGGCCGGCTCGGTGGCGGTCGGGAAGTCGACCACCGCCCGCGTGCTCCGACAGATGCTCGCGCACTGGCCCGAGCACCCCAACGTCGCGCTGGTGACCACCGACGGCTTCCTGTACCCGAACGCCGAGCTCGAGCGCCGCGGACTCCTGCAGCGCAAGGGCTTCCCGGAGTCCTACGACCGCCGCGCGCTGCTGCGCTTCGTCGTCGACATCAAGTCCGGCAAGGACGAGGTCGAGGCGCCGATCTACTCCCACCTCACCTACGACGTGGTCCCCGGCGACAAGGTCGTCGTGAAGCGGCCCGACATCGTGATCATCGAGGGCCTCAACGTCCTCCAGCCCGCGCGGGTCCGCGAGGACGGCCGCTCCGGCCTGACGCTGAGCGACTTCTTCGACTTCTCCGTGTACGTCGACGCCGGCACCGGCCACATCCGCGACTGGTACGTCGAGCGCTTCCTGCGGCTGCGCGAGACCGCGTTCCGCGACCCGGACTCCTACTTCTCCAAGTACGGCGCGCTCTCACGCGACGAGGCGATCGCCGAGGCCCAGCGCATCTGGGACACGATCAACGGGCCGAACCTGTCACAGAACATCCTGCCGACCCGGTCCCGCGCCACCCTCGTGCTGCGCAAGGACCGTGACCACTCCGTGCGCTACGTGCGGCTGCGCAAGCTCTGAGTCAGAGCGTCACGCGTCGGCGTCGGCCAGCTGCACCGACGCGGCGAGGGCCTGCACCTCGGCGCCGAGGTCGGGGATCGCGTCGAGGTACGGCGTGTTCGCGTCGACCTCCACGGTGATCTCCCCGGACTCGTGGGCGAGCAGCACCGCAGCCCGCTCGGTGAGGAACAGCTCGGAGTCGCGAACGCTGACCAGCAGGTCGGCGACCGAGAAGCCCGACCAGGCGCCGAGCACGAGGTCGTCGACGCTGCGCGTGTAGATGCGGTGGTCGCCGGCGGCGGACTCCATGGCCTCGCGGATCCTCTCCACGACGGCCACGGCGTCACACCGCCGGACCCGCACCCGCGCCACCGCGATGAGGTCGCCGACCTCGTTGACCCGGCCGAACGACGTGTCGTCGAGGGGGTGCCAGAGGGCCGGCGCGGATGCGACGAACCCGACCTGCCCGATGCCGAGCCGGGCAGCGGCGTCCTGCTTGTTCGGCATCGGGTCCCCCTCGTCTCGGCCGGCGCGGTTGCGTGGGTCAATCCTGGAGTGGGTGCCGAACAGCCGTCGATGGGGACCGCTCCCCTGTCCAAACCAGTCAGGCCTGGGGACCGGGCGCTTCGTCGAGGGCCACGAGGTGATCGGCCGTGATGATCCGCGCCGCGATGACGTACTCGACCAGGCGGGCCCGCCGGTTGGTCGCCATCTCACCGGCGCCGCCCCGGAGGCCCTTCACGCCGGCGCGGGAGTACTTGTCGCAGACGTTGTCGAGCTTGCGGTTGAAGGTCGTGAGCGGCCAGCCGAGCCGTGCGGCGGCCGCGGCGTTCGTCGGGACCGCGCTCGCGCCGGTGCCGGCCCGACGCAGCGAGTTCTCGGCGAGGGCGACGAGCAGCTGGAACTGGGTCCAGGTCAGGTTGACGGCCCCCAGCGTCAGGTCGCCGTCCTCCGGCTGCGTCGCCGGCTCGACCGGCTCGAACGACGCACCCTCCCACTGGAGCACCAGCTCGTACGTCGTCTCACCGGCCGTGAAGAGCACCACGACCTCGGGCAGCACGAGTGGCACCCGAGCCCCGGGCGGGACCCAGGACTGCAAGGTGCCGGCGCCGCCGCTCACCGTCACGCTGAGCCGGCTGCCGACGTTGGCGATCCACCACAGGGACCCGTCCCACGAGAGCTCGACGATCCGGCGGTGCAGGAACGGGTTGTCCTCGACCGACAGGTCGGCCTGGCGCCCGATGCCGAACGGACGCTCCGGGGCGACCTCGATCAGCTCTCCGCAGTAGTCGACCCAGAGCCGGTGCACGACGCTCAGGGTAGTGGGCTCAGGCTGCGGAGGATCGACCGGACCGCAGCGTCGTCGAGCGCCCCCGGCTCGCCGGCGTCGGCGACGAGCACGACCCGGACGGCGTCCGTGCGCACCATCGCGACGTGCACCTCGGCTGCCGCGCACCGATCGCCCGCCGGCTGCGCGACGCGGGCCCACTCCAGGCGCGCCTCGGCACCGTCGCCGAGCGTCACCTCCTGAGCGCCCGAGGAGTGGGGCTCACCCAGAGCGTCGACCCAGGCCTCGAGCGGATGCCTCGTGAAGCCGGCGAAGCCCTGGTTGGAGCCCTTGCCGCAGTAGCCGGCCCGGTAGACGGCCGGGCCGCGGACGACCGCGACCGGGCGCCCCTCCTCGTCGGTGTAGAACACCCGCACCGCGGGGTCCTCGACCTTCCAGTCCTCGGCCGGGACCTGGAAGGAGGACCCGGCCCTGCTCACGGTGAGCATCGCCGGCTCGGGCGCGGACTCGTCGCGCGTCGACATCGCGACCGCGGCGGTCGCCACGACGCACAGCACCGCGACGACACCGAGGAGGGTGGCGACGCGGGCCCGGGACATGCGAGGGGTCTACCCGGCCCCGGGCGGCGTCAACCGATGTCGCGGCGCAGGGTGGTGAAGCGGCCGATCGCGGCGAGGATCCCGGCGTACGCCAGCATCACGAGCAGGGCGGCCCACCGCGGCAGCAGCTCGGCGGACCCGCCGTCCATCGAGCCCAGGAGGCTGGCGCCGATCAGGCCGTCGGCGGCGGCGCCGGGCAGGAACTTCGCGACACCGTCGAGCGCGTCGAACGCCCCCAGCGCGACCCGGGCGATCGGCTCGACGAACTGGGTGACCGCGAGGATGACCACGATCGCGGCCACCTGGTTGGTGAGCACGCTGCCGAACGCGACGCCGATCATCGCCCACAGCGCCGTGACGACCACGCTGAGCAGCAGCACCTCGATGATGTCGGGCTCGGTGAGGAACGCGCCGTCGCCCAGGCCGGCGAGCACCGGCGCGCTGGCCAGCACCACGGCCGCGGTCGCGACCACGCCGTACAGGAGCCCGAGCGGGAGCGTCGCGAGCAGCTTCGCGCCGAGGAACACCCCGCGTCGCGGCTCGACGAGCAGCGACTGCGTGATGGTCTGGTGGCGGAACTCCGTGGTCATCGCGAGGCTGCCGATCACCAACGGGAACACGTACCCGATCGCGTTCGTCAGCCCGTAGATCGAGGCGGCGGCGTCGACGCCGTGGAGCATCAGGTCGCCCTGCTCGTTCTCGGCCGCGACCACGATCGAGAACGCCAGCGCGCCTCCGATGAACGCGAGGTACGCCGCCAGCGCGAGCAGCAGGACCCACCACATCCGGGTCGTGACCAGCTTGCGGTACTCCGCGACCACGGCCGCCCTCACGAGGCACCACCCGTCAGCCGCAGGAACACGTCCTCGAGGCCGACCCCGCGGCTGGCGAGCTGGTGCAGCTCGACACCGGCGGAGTGCGCCGCGGCGCCGACCTCGGCCGCGACCACGCCGGTCACCAGCAGCCCGCGGTCGCTCGCCGCCGCCGTCCACCCGCGCGCCTCGCAGAGCCGTTGCAGGGCAGCCGGGTCGGGCGACTCGACGTACGTCTCGGGCTCGGCCAGGTCGGCCAGCGCCGCGAGCGACGACGCGTGCACCAGCTTGCCGCGGGCGATGATCACCACGTCGTCGACGGTGTGCTGCACCTCCGTGAGCACGTGGCTGGAGATCAGCACGGTGCGGCCCTCGTCGGCGAACGCGCGCAGCAGCCGGCGCAGCCAGACGATGCCCTCGGGGTCCAGGCCGTTCGCCGGCTCGTCGAGCACGATCGCCGGCGGGTCGCCGAGGAGCGCGGTCGCGAGGCCGAGGCGCTGGCGCATGCCCATGGAGTAGCCACCGACGCGGCGGTCGGCGGCCGGGCCGAGGCCGACGAACTCGATCAGCTCGCGGCAGCGCTGCCGCGAGACGCCGACCTGCGGCGCGAACACCTCGAGGTGGGCCAGGCCGGTGCGGCCGGGGTGGAAGCTCGACGCCTCCAGCGCGGCGCCCACCACCCGGGCGGGACGCTCGTGCTCGCCGTACGGCCGGTCACCGACCAGCAGCCGCCCGGCGGTCGGCCGGGTCAGGCCGAGCAGCATCCGCAGCGTCGTGGTCTTGCCGGCACCGTTGGGACCGAGGAACCCCGTGACGGCACCCGGCCGCACGGTGAACGACAGGTCGTCGACGGCGCGCACGGCTCCGAACGTCTTCGCAACGCCCTCGACAGCGAGGGTGGGCCCAGTCATGCGATCAGAGTGCCAGTTGGCTCTTCACGACCGCGGCGAGGCGCTCGGCGACCGCGCCGGCCTCCTCCTGGGTGGCGGCCTCGACCATCACCCGCACCAGCGCCTCGGTGCCGGACGGGCGCAGCAGGATCCGGCCGGTCTCCCCGAGCGCGGCCTCCTCCTCGGCGACAGCGGCGGCGAGCACCGCGTCGTCGTCGGCGCGCGACTTGTCGACGTCCTTGACGTTGATGAGCACCTGCGGCAGCCGGTTCATCACCGACGCCAGCGACTTCAGGCTCTCGCCGGTCGCGGTCATCCGCTGCAGCACGTGCAGCGCGGTGAGGAGGCCGTCACCGGTGGTGGCGTACTCGCTCATGATCACGTGGCCCGACTGCTCGCCGCCGAGCGAGTAGCCGGAGACCTTCATCGCCTCGAGCACGTAGCGGTCGCCGACCTTGGTCTGGCGTACGCCGATGTTCGCGGCCTTCATCGCCTGCACGAAGCCGAGGTTGCTCATCACCGTGGCGACCACCGTGTTCTTCACGAGGTGGCCGGTCTCGGCCATGCCGATCGCGAGGATCGCCATCAGCTGGTCGCCGTCGACGTCGTTGCCCTCGTGGTCGACCGCGAGGCAGCGGTCCGCGTCACCGTCGAGCGCGAAGCCGACGTCGGCGCCGTGCTCGAGCACGGCGGCCTGCAGCGGCCCGAGGTGCGTGGAGCCGCAGCCGTCGTTGATGTTGAGGCCGTCGGGCTCGACGTTCAGCGCGATCACCTCGGCGCCGGCGGCGCGCAGCGCGGACGGGCCGGCTTCGTACGCCGCACCGTGGGCGCAGTCGAGGACGACCCTGATGCCGCTCAGCGGCTTGTCGAGGGTCGAGACGAGGTGCTCGACGTACTCCTCGACGGGCGTGGCGTACGGCGTCACACGGCCGACGGCACCGCCGAGGGGGCGGTCCCACTCCTCGTCGAGGTGCTGCTCGATGAGCTTCTCGACCGCGTCGTCGAGCTTGACCCCGCCGCGCGCGAGGAACTTGATGCCGTTGTCCGGCATCGGGTTGTGCGAGGCGCTGATGACCACGCCGAGGTCGGCCCCGAGCGCCTGGGTCATGTACGCGACGCCCGGGGTCGGCAGGACCCGCAGCCGGAGCACGTCGACACCGGCGGCCGCCAGGCCGGCCACGACGGCGTGCTCGAGGAACTGGCCGGAGATGCGCGTGTCCCGGCCGACCACGGCGAGCGGGCGGTGCCCTTCGAACTCGCCCCGGTCGGCCAGGACACGTGCGGCAGCAACGGAAAGGTCCAGGGCCAGCTCCGCGGTCAATTGACCGTTGGCCAGGCCCCGGACCCCATCCGTGCCGAAGATGCGCGGCATACGCAGTGAATCAGCGCTTGCTGAACTGCGGCGCCTTGCGGGCCTTCTTGAGACCGGCCTTCTTGCGCTCGATGACGCGGGCGTCACGCGTGAGCAGCCCGGCCTTCTTGAGCGACGGGCGGTTGGCCTCGACGTCGATCGCGTTCAGGCAGCGGGCCACGCCGAGACGCAGGGCGCCGGCCTGACCGGTGATGCCGCCGCCGTGGATGCGGGCGATCACGTCGAAGCGGCCCTCCAGCTGGAGGTTCGCGAACGGCTCGTTCACGACCTGCTGGTGCAGCTTGTTCGGGAAGTAGGAGTCCAGGGTGCGACCGTTGATGGTCCACACGCCGGTGCCCGGAACGATCCGGACACGGGCAACGGCCTCCTTGCGACGGCCCGTCGCGGCGGCCGGGGCGATGGTCGCCGGGCGCGCGGGGGTGTCAGCGGACGGGGCGCTCTCCGAGCTGTAGGCAATGCCCTGCTCGTCGACCTCGTAGGTCTCCTCGACCTCAGTGGTGGTGTCAGCCATGTCTCTCAAACTCTCTCGGTACGCGGATTACTGGGAGATCTGGGAGATCTCGAAGGGAGTGGCCTGCTGGGCCTGGTGCGGGTGGTTCGGCCCGGAGTAGACCTTCAGCTTCTTCAGCATCTGACGGCCGAGCTTGTTCTTGGGCAGCATGCCCCACACGGCCTTCTCGATGGCCTTGCGGGCGTCCTTCTCGAGGATCTCGCCGATCGGGGTGGCCGTGAGGCCGCCCGGGTAACCGGAGTGGCGGTAGGCGAGCTTGGTCGTCTTCTTGGTGCCGGACAGGGCGACCTTCTCCGCGTTGACGATGATGACGAAGTCACCGGTGTCCATGTGCGGGGCGAAGATCGGCTTGTGCTTGCCGCGCAGGAGGTTGGCGGACTGGACGGCGAGCCGGCCCAGGACGATGTCGGTGGCGTCGATGACGTGCCACTCGCGCTGAATGTCAGCGGGCTTCGGGCTGTACGTGCGCACGGAGGAACTTCCTTCGTTCGTGGTGGCCCGCGAGGACCCTTTGTCCCGCGGGTTGTGGAGCCACGCCTTCTGACGAACACTGCCCGGTCTCTCTCCGGGTCTGCACCCCGGTCCCGTGGCAGGGCTCGGAGCGCGGCAGGAGGCGCGACTGACAAGACTACGGGGCGGCTCCCGGCAGGGTCAAAAGCGCGCGAGCGCCACTCCCCGCGCTGTCCACGGACGGACCTGGTTTCACAGCCGCTGGTAAGGCCGACTAAGTTGGGCGGGTGACTGATTCTCTCACCGTGCGTGACAACCGCACCGGACTGGAGTACGACGTCCCGATCCTCGACGGCGCCATCAAGGCCGCGGATCTGGGCAAGATCAAGGCCGGCGACGACACTCCGGGCCTGGCGGTCTACGACCCCGGCTTCGTCAACACCGCGTCCTGCCGCAGCTCGGTGACCTACATCGACGGCGAGAAGGGCATCCTCGAGTACCGAGGCTTCCCGATCGAGCAGCTGGCCGAGAAGTCCAGCTTCCTCGAGGTCGCCTACCTGCTGATCAACGGCGCCCTGCCCACCAAGGCCGAGTACGACGCGTGGGTCCACGAGATCACGTACCACACGTTCGTGCACGAGAACGTGAAGTCGTTCATGCAGGGCTTCCGCTACGACGCGCACCCGATGGGGATGCTGATGGCGTCGGTGGGGGCCCTTTCGACGTTCTACCCGGACGCACGCAACATCAGCGACGCCGACAACCGGCACATGCAGATCGTCCGCATGATCGCGAAGATGCCGACCCTGGGCGCCTGGGCGTTCCGCCACGCGCAGGGCAAGCCGTACGTCTACCCGGACAACGACCTCGGCTACACGGCCAACTTCCTCTCGATGCTCTTCAAGATGAGCGAGTCGAAGTTCGAGGCCGACGAGCGCCTGGTCCGCGCCCTCGACGTGCTGTTCATCCTGCACGCCGACCACGAGCAGAACTGTTCGACCAACGCGGTCCGCTCGGTCGGCTCGTCGCAGGTCGACCCCTACTCCGCCGTCGCCGCGGGCGTCGGCGCGCTCTACGGCCCGCTGCACGGTGGCGCCAACGAGGCCGTGCTGCGGATGCTGCGCCGCATCGGCTCGAAGGAGAACATCCCCTCCTTCATCGAGGGCGTGAAGAACGGCAACGAGAAGCTCATGGGCTTCGGTCACCGGGTCTACAAGAACTTCGACCCGCGCGCGACGATCATCAAGAAGGCCTGCGACGACGTCTTCGAGGTCACCGGGGTCAACCCGCTCCTCGAGATCGCCAAGGAGCTCGAGAAGATCGCGCTCGAGGATGAGTACTTCATCAAGCGCAAGCTGTACCCGAACGTCGACTTCTACTCCGGCCTGATCTACGAGGCCTTCCAGTTCCCGCCGGAGATGTTCACGGTCCTGTTCGCGATCGGCCGGACGCCGGGCTGGCTGGCCCAGTGGTCCGAGCTGGTGCAGGACAAGGAGCAGAAGATCGCTCGTCCGAAGCAGATCTACACCGGTCCGCGGACGCTCGACTTCACGCCTGCCTCGGAGCGCTGGGCGTAATGCCCGACGCCGTGGTCTTCGACCTCGGCAACGTCCTCATCGACTGGCAACCGGCCCTCGCCATCGCGGCGGGGGTCGGTGTCGTTGAGGCCCAGAGCTTCCTGGACGCCGACGACTTCGACTTCATGGCCTGGAACCACCTCCAGGACAGCGGCCGGCCCTGGGCCGAGGGTGTCGCGGAGGTACGCCGCACCCACCCGCACTGGGCCGACCACGCGGCGGCGTACCTCGACCACTTCCCCGCCTCGCTCGGCGAGGTGCCCGGCACCGCCGACATCGTGCGTGAGCTGCACGCCGCGGGGATCCCGCTGCTCGGCCTGACGAACTGGTCCGACGAGCTCTACTACCCGTACGCCGCCGGGCGGTTCGAGGTGCTCGAGCTGCTCGACCACGTGGTGGTGTCCGGCGAGGTGAAGGTCGCGAAGCCGGACCCGCGGGCGTTCGAGATCGTCGCCGAGCACGCGGGCGTGCCGCTGGACCGCCTGGTGTTCATCGACGACAACCGCGCGAACATCGAGGCGGCGGCCGCGCTCGGCATGGACGCCATCCTGTTCACCGGCGCCGCGGAGCTGCGCGAGCAGCTCCGCGACCGCGGCTACCGGCTCAGTGCCGGACCTTCACGCTCCGCGTGACCGTCTTGCCCCGCGTCGGGTCGACGCTCACGGAGACCGTGTCCAGCTTGGCGATCTGCCGGGCGCCGGCGGCCGTGAGCTTCAGGCGTGCGGTCGACGCCTGGCCGGGCCGCAGCGCGACCTGACCCTTCGCCAGCACCGCTCCGCCACCGCGGAGGACGAGCGCGCCCTTGCCGGGCATCGACGACACGACCTTCATCGAGAACGTCGAGCCGCTCACCTGGCCGCTGCCGCCCGTCCCCGTCGTCGACGAGCCCGGCAGCACCGTGATCGTCGCGGTCGAGGAGTTGTTGTACTCGTTGGCGTCCGCGGACGCCGACGACACCGTGGCGGTGTTCGGGACGACCACCGGGTCGTCGGTGCCCATGCCCTCGGTCTTGGTCCGGTCGTGCAGGCAGATCAGGTCGAGCGTGGCCTGCTTGGCGCTCCCGGTGTCGTTGAAGATCCGGAACGCGCGCTCCTTGAGCCGCGGGTCGTTGCCGAAGTGCTCGAGGCCCGGCGGCAGGTCCCAGGTCGCCACGACTCCCTTGGCGTCGTCGGGGCAGGTCACCTTGAACTCGTCGCCCTCCTTGGCCGTGTGGCCGGGCACCGTGAACGTCTTCACCACGTGGGTGAACTTCAGGTCGTGGGTGTGGCCGTAGACCGGGCCGACGGTCGTGCGCAGGCAGCGCGCGCTGAGGGTGACGGTGGTCGGCACGTCCACGTCGAAGCCGAACGTCCAGCCGCGCGACTGCGCCTGGCTCCACTCCGAGGCGGTCAGCACGACACCACCGGCAGGCGCGTCGAAGCCGGGCGCGATCGGCATGGTGCCGGTCGGGCAGGTGAGCGACGCGGTGTGCGAGCCGGCGGCGTACGTCGCGGTCTGCGTGACCGGTGCCGGGTCGACGGACAGCGGGTGCTTGTGGCTGTCGCCGTAGCCGGTCTGGCGGTCCGCGGCCTCGGTCTCCTTCGGGAGGCAGACGATGAAGGCCTTGGCCTGCGTGCGGCCGAAGGCGTCGTTGCGGATGATGCCCTTCCACGAGCCCACGCCGAGGCCGGTCGCCTGCGAGCTGAGGATCTTCACGTCGTCGGCGATGGTGCCGGTGTCCTGGTCGACGTGGTCGATGCGGAAGTGGCCGTCGCTGAGGATGTCGCCGGCGTTGCAGCTCAGCGTCACGCTCTTCTGCTCGCCCGCCTCGAGGTCGACCTGCATCTCGACCTTGTAGGGCGTGAGCCAGTGGTAGGCCTGCGGGTGCGAGACCGGTCCGGCGCCGACGACCGGGTTGGCGACGACCTTGATCCACAGCGTGGTCGAGGAGTGCGCGGCGAGCGTGCCGAGGTTGCAGGTGACGGTGCCGGACGCCTGGGTGCACGGCGACTGGGCGGAGTCGAACGTGACGCCCGTGGGCAGCACGTCCTTCACGACCACGCCGGTGGCCGGGCTGTCGCCGACGTTCTCGACCAGCAGCGTGTACGTGACGAGGTCGCCACCGTGCGGGTTCGGGTCGGACGCGGTCTTGGTGATCTTCACGTCCGAGTCGCCCTGCGGCGGCGGCGGGCCCGGCAGGCACGGCGTGGACGGGAAGAGGTTGAAGTGCGTCTCCTTGGTGGAGCTGAAGCTCTTCGCGATCATCTGGCCGATCGTGTGGCCGGCGTTGCCCACCGTGACCGCGGCGTCGGGCGCGAGGACCGTGCCGGCGAACGCCGAGCCGCTGTTGATCTGGACCGAGGTCGCCTGCGGGAAGTTCCACAGGATGCCGGGCCAGCCGGCCGCGGAGTTCTGGCCGGGCTTCACGACGCCGTCGCTGGCCTGGTCCCAGTCGCCGGTGACGGGCCGCTTGATCAGCAGGTTGTTCTGGAACGCCGGGGCCGTGCCGCTGACGTTGACCAGCACCGTCGAGCCCTGCGGGACGTCGATGCCGACCTGCTTGCTGCCGAGGTCGGCCTGGCTGATGTTGAAGACGTTGAGGTCGGCGTTCGAGCCGGAGAGCACCAGCGTGACCTGGCCACCGGGCAGCGGGTTCGAGGTCACGGTCGTGACGGTGCCGGTCTGCGCCGCGTTCGCCCAGTCGGCGGACTTCGAACGCAGGTAGGTGAACGCCGGTCCGAAGCTGACCGGGTTGCTGGCGAGGTAGCTGCCACCACCATTGAAGTTCACGCCGGTGGGCGGGTTCAGGTAGGCGCTGCCGCGCTGGAGGTTGAAGGTGCCGTGGCTGCCGGCGACCACGAGGGTCGGCGTCGACGCCGGAGTGGAGACGGGCAGGTGCGACCCGATCGTGAAGCCGCTGCCGGCGAAGTTGCCGCCGTACGCGATCGAGCCCTCGGACTCCGCACCGCGGTTGCCGTCGGTCTCGATGAACTCGGTCCACCCGGTCGCGTCGCCCAGCGGGTTGCTCACGGTCGTGCAGACCGCGGGTGTCTGGGCGGTGGCGCCGGTGCCGGCGACCTGCAGCACGGTGACCGCGCTGCCGACGCAGAGCAGCGCCGCGATGGCGAGCGGAAGACGGGCCGCGCGGCGCGCGCGACTGGACACAGCCGATGACATTGACTAACCCCCCAGTTGGTCTGCACCGCCGACGGTGCCACGAACCAGCGTCCCACAGGCGGGAACGCCCGAATTTCGGGACTGCTGGACTGGACCGGGTCAGGCCTTGCGCTCGAGGTGCCGCACGTCCGGCGAGAGCAGCGCCAGCAGCGACGAGACGCCCATGATCGTCCCGACCACGAGCAGCCACGTGTCGAACCCGACGGCCGCGGCGATCGGGCCGGTCAACGCCAGGCCGATGGGCCGGGCGACGAACGAGCCGACCAGGTCGAAGGAGTAGACCCGCGCCAGCTTGTCCTCGTCGATGTTCTGCTGGATCGACAGGTCCCAGTTGACGCTGAAGATCTCCAGGCCGAGGCCGTGGAGGAACGCACCGAGGAGGATCGGGAGCAGGCTGTCGCTGAGGGCCATCGCGATCGGGAACGTCGCGGTCAGCGACAGCAGGATCGTCCCGACGAAGAGGCCGTGGCGCGGCCGCCAGCGCAGGCAGATCAACCCGCCCGTGACGAACCCGACCATCAGCGCGCCGAGCGCGAAGCCCCATGCCGACCGGCCGAACTCGTCGCCGATCACGATCGGCCCCAGGACGCCCTGGGCCCCGCCGTAGAACAGGTGGTAGAGCAGCGCCTGCCCGATCAGCAGCCACAGCCAGGTGTGGCGGAACACCTCGCGCAGCCCCTCCGCGAGGTCGGCACCCAGGGACGGTCGGATGCCCTCCGGGCGGGTGTGGGGGACGCGCAGCCGGCCGAAGGCCAGCGCGGCCACGACGAACGTCGCCCCGTCGACGGCGATCGCCCAGCCGGACCCCACCCCTGCGACGAGGATGCCGGCGAACGCGAAGCCGACGACCATGGCTCCGGTCTCCAGCACCCGGCGTACGGCGACCGCCGACGGCAGGTCCTCCGCGGGGACGGTGAGCCGGGTCATCGCCGACGACGACGGCTTGCTCAACGCGCCGAGACAACCGGTGACCGCGCCGATCACGGCCAGGGTCGGCAGCGTCGCCCAGCCGCCGATCAGCAGCACCGCGAGGAGAGCCTGGGTCGCCGCGCACGCGGCCGATGAGCCCTCCATCATCAGCTTGCGCGAGACCCGGTCACCGAGGACGCCACCGAACAGCACCGTGACGACGTCGGCCAGCGCGAAGAGCGCGATGACCAGCCCCAGGTCGCTCGCCGATCCGCCGAGGTCGAGGACGGCGAAGGCGAGCGCGACGGGGTAGATCGCGTTCCCGAGCGAGCTGGTCGTGGTACCGATGACCAGCATCCGGAAGTCCCGGTGCCGCAGCGGCCCGGTCCGGATGCTGGCGGTCGTCGTGCTCACGTCACCAGATTAATTCGCTGGCGAACTATTCGTCAAAGTAGAAGTCCCTACGATGGCCGCCATGAGCGAGGACTCGGCGGAGGACTGGGCGGACCGTCACGTCGCCCGCTGGCGCGACCACTGGATCGACGTCCCGTTCGACGACGACATCGAGGCGATCGTGGTCCGGATGGGCAAGCTGGTCCGGTACTTCAAGGCCGCGATGCAGGAGGCGGTCGCCGAGGTGGGGCTGCAGGACTTCGAGTACGAGACCCTGCACCTGCTGGTGGTCCGCGACACCCCGGGGCACGCCAGCCCGTCGGCCCTGGCCGTCGACCTGGGCATCAGCAACGCCGGGATGACCGGGCGGCTCGACGCCCTGGAACGGGCGGGCTGGATCCAGCGCAGGGCCGACGCCAACGACCGGCGCCGGGTCGGGATCGAGGTCACCCGCTCGGGCATGGACGTGTGGCGGCGCGCGATGGCGCTGCGCGGCCGGGCCGAGGAAGACCTGGTGCGCACGCTGCCACCGGGCGAGCGGGCCCAGCTCGCCCAGCTGCTCAAGGCGCTGACCCTGCAGCTGGAGGCCGACGAGGTTTCTTCGTAGCCCCCCAGGACTCTCTCAGCGAACACACAGCGACCCCCAGCACTGTGGTGGGCATGGATGAGCAGCCGACGACCCCGTACCCGACCCAGCCCCCGGGCTCGCCCTACAACTTCTCCGGCACGGCCCCTCTCGGGCCGCCGCCGGAGGGCCCGCCGGCGTTCGCGCAGCCGTCGTCGCTGCCGAGCTCGCGCAAGCACCGGCACACCGGCCTCGCCGTCGCCGTCCTGGCCACCGCCCTGGTGGTCGGCGGCGCGGCGGGTGTCGGCGGCGCAGCCGCCTGGAACACCGTGGCCGACGAGTCCGGCACCAACGGCGACTCCGCCAACGCGACGACCTCGCAGGTCGTGGACACGCCCGAGTCCGCCGCCGCGGACGGCACGGTCGAGCAGGTCGCGGCGAAGGTGCTGCCGTCGGTCGTGAAGATCAACGTGAGCGGCGCCGAGGGCGCGGGTTCCGGCTCCGGCATCATCCTCAGCTCGGACGGCGAGATCCTCACCAACAACCACGTGGTCGAGGTGGCCGCCGACGGCGGCGAGATCAGCGTCTCGTTCAACGACGGCACGACGGCGCCGGCCGAGATCCTGGGCACCGACCCGCTGACCGACACCGCGGTGATCAAGGCGCAGGACGTCTCCGGTCTCACCCCGGCCACCATCGGCAAGTCCAGCGACCTCAAGGTCGGCGAGGGCGTCGTCGCGATCGGCTCGCCGTTCGGCCTCGAGTCCACGGTCACCAGCGGCATCGTGAGCGCGCTGAACCGGCCCGTGGACGTCGGCTCGGACGCCGAGAACAACAGCACGACGTACCCCGCCATCCAGACCGACGCGGCGATCAACCCCGGCAACAGCGGCGGCGCCCTGGTCGACATGAACGGCAACGTCGTCGGCATCAACTCCTCGATCCGCACCGCGAGCACCTCCGAGGAGGCGGCCGGCTCGATCGGTCTCGGCTTCGCGATCCCGATCGACTTCGTGCTCCCGATCGTCGACCAGATGAGCAACGGCGCGACGCCGACCCACGCCCGCCTGGGCATCTCGGTCTCGCCGGTCACCGACGAGAGCGGCGCGGCGGTCGACGGCGGCGCCCAGGTCCAGGACGTCACCGACGGCTCGACGGCCGCGAACGCCGGCCTCGCCGAGGGCGACGTGATCACCAAGGTCGACGACGAGCTGATCACCAGCGCCGACTCGCTGGTCGCCACGATCCGGTCCTACCGGCCGGGCGACGAGGTGACCGTGACGTACACCCACGAGGGCGAGAGCAAGACCGTCACCCTCACGCTGGACTCGGACGCGGACACGTCCAACTCCTGAGCCCAGCCTCCAGGCTCCTTCTCTCCCCCGAGAAGGAAACCGGGCCCCACTGGTCGGAACCGTCTCCTGACCGGTGGGGCCCTTTGGCTTCCTCAGCCCAGCCGCTTCTGGAAGTCGCCGAGCCGGCCCGCCGGGCGGAACCCGAGCCGCTCGTTGACACCGATCATGTGCGCGTTGACCTCGGCGTTGAACGTCGTCATCTGGGTGATGTCGGGACGCTCGGCCTGCAGCAGCTGCAGGTTCGCGACCTTCACCGCCAGCCCGAGCCGGCGACCGCGGGCGTCGCCGCGCACGAGCGTGCCCCACTGGTACGCCTTGCCGGGCTCGTGGATGGTGGTCGCGAGGTCGGTGTAGGCGACGACCTCCCCGTCGGCATCGAGGGCGACGGTGTTGTACTTCGTCCGCCCCTGGCGGCTGAGCAGGGCCTCGGCCTCACGCATCGAGCCGACGTCCGCGCTCTCGGACTCGAAGTCCATCTCGCCGGTCGGCGCCTCGGTGATCAGCGTCGACGTCAGGCGCACCCAGCTCTCCGCGAGCTCCTCCGGCACCGGGCCGACCCAGGAGCGCAGCTCGTAGCCGCGGTGGTGGGGCGCGACCTCGGCCGCGAGCTCCTCGAGCACTCCGGCCGCGACCGGGAGCGCCAGCCGGCGCTTCACCTCGGCCAGCCCGAGCGTGTAGCCGCGGGCGCGGGCGAACTCGGCGCCGGACTCCCCCGCACCCTCCGGCCCGGCGTCGTACCTCCAGCACGCCATCGCCTGCATCACGCCCCGGCCGCGGGCCCGCGCCTCGCGCTCGAGCTCGGCCAGCATCGCGGACGCGTGCCCCTGGCGACGATCGTCCGGGCCCACGTGGACCGCGACCTCGGCGGTCTCCAGGTTGTCGAGCAACGGCGTCTCGAGGCGGCCGGCCGCGACGACGCGACCGCCGGCCCTCCCCACGAAGGCGTCCGCGCGGCGGGCGGCCCTCGGCTGGAGCGCCACCCGCATCTCGTCGCGCATCCACGGCGACGCGGCGTCGCCGTCGGCACGCTCGGCGGCGAGGTAGACGTCGTAGAAGGCGTCGTACGTCGCCTGGTCGTCCGGGTCGACGCGCTCGATGGTGAGGCTCATCGCGCCCGCTCCACGCGGCCCTCGTCCCACACCGGGCCGTCGGACTCGTAGACCTCACCGTCCGCGCCGTACACGAGGAAGCGGTCGAACCCGCGCGCGAACCAGCGGTCGTGCGTGACCGCGAGGACCGTGCCGTCGAAGGCGTCCAGCCCGGCCTCGAGCGCCTCCGCCGACTGCACGTCGAGGTTGTCGGTCGGCTCGTCGAGCAGCAGCAGCGTCGCGCCGGACAGCTCGAGCAGCAGGATCTGGAACCGGGCCTGCTGCCCGCCGCTCAGCGACTCGAACCTCTGCTCGCCGGCGTGCGCCAGCTCGTAGCGGTCGAGCACGCGCGCCGCCTGCTCGCGCCCCATGCCTGCACGACCGTTCGGCGAGCCGTCGCCGCGGTGCAGGATCTCGAGCAGCGTGCGGCCGATCAGCTCGGGGTGCTCGTGGGTCTGGACGAACCAGCCCGGACGGACGCGAGCGCCGAGCTTGGCCTTGCCGGTGTGCCGCACCGGCTTGATCTCGATGTCCTCGACCGGGCGGTGCTCGACGTCGGGATCGCTCCCGCCGATCGCCAGCAGGCGCAGGAAGTGCGACTTGCCGGAGCCGTTAGAGCCGAGCACGGCGACGCGCTCGCCGTACCAGACCTCGAGGTCGAACGGCTTCATCAGCCCGGTCAGCTCGAGGTCCTCGCACACGACCGCGCGCTTGCCGGTGCGGCCGCCCTTGAGCCGCATCGTGACCTGCTGCTCGCGCGGCTGCTCGGTCGGCGGGCCGGCCTCCTCGAACTTGCGGAGGCGGGTCTGGGCGGCGCGGTACTGCGACGCCATGCCGTCGTTGTACTCGGACTTGATCTTGTAGTGGAGCACCAGCTGCTTGAGCTTCGCGTGCTCCTCGTCCCAGCGCTTGCGCATCTCCTCGAAGCGGAGGAACCGGTCGCGGCGGGCGTCGTGGTACGACGCGAACCCGCCCGGATGGGTCCAGACGGTGTTGCCCGCGTGGCCGAGCTCGACGGTGACCACGCGGGTCGCGGTGTTGTTCAGCAGCTCGCGGTCGTGGCTGATCATCAGGACCGTCTTGTCGGACTCGCGGATCCGGCCCTCGAGCCAGATCTTGCCGGGGACGTCGAGGTAGTTGTCGGGCTCGTCGAGCAGCAGCACCTCGTCCGGCCCGCGCAGCAGGAACTCCAGCACCAGCCGCTTCTGCTCGCCGCCGGAGAGCGTGCTGAGCGTGCGGTACTTCGCGCGGTCGTAGGGCAGCGAGAACGCGGCCATCGTGCAGACGTCCCACGTGACCTCGACGTCGTACCCGCCGGCGTCGGCGAACTCCGAGAGCGCATGGGCGTAGGCCATCTGCGTCTTCTCGTCGTCGCTCTCCATCAGCGCCAGCTCGAGGCGGTCGACCTCGGCGGCAGCATCGCGGATGCGTGGTGGCGAGACGCTCAGCAGGAGGTCGGCGACGGTCGGGTCGTCACCGAGCCCGGCCCCGACGGCCTGCCGCATCACGCCGAGGCCCCCGGAGCGGGTCACCGCGCCGGCGTGCGGCACCAGGTCGCCGGTGATGATCCTCAGCAAGGTCGTCTTGCCGGCGCCGTTCGCGCCGACCAGCGCGACCTTGGCACCCTCGCCGACCCGGAACGACACGTCGTCCAGCAGCACTCTCCCGTCCGGCAGCTCGTACCGGACCCCTGCGACGTCTACGTGTCCCACATCAGACGATTGTCCGTGATCCGCGCCGTCAGATCACCTGCTTTACGCCCACCCGGGTGAGAACGATCGAGGCGTTGACGGGGTCGTACGACCCTCCATCGCCCGTGAGCGAGATGGTGCCGGCGCCGCTGTTGCGGAGTGCGACGGCATCACCGGCATCGAGCTGGACCAACAGCTCACCGGAGACGGTTCCGGCGCCGGACTGGAACTCGGCGCCCGGGACCTCGAACCCGTTGACGGTGAGGCCGATGGTCTTGGCCGCGGCGCTGGTGACGGCGACATCGATCGAGTAGACGCCGTCCTCGAAGACGTAGATCTCCTCGTAGGTGGCGGCGACACCGCTGTCGAAGCCGTTCCAGCGGAACGAGACGTTCGCTTCGGGCGCGACGTCCTGGTCGGTCGTCGCGTAGCGGTAGGTCTGGACCCACGCCGCGTCCATCGCGTCCGCGCCGGCCGGACCGGTCGCACCCGGCGAACCGCTCGGGCCGGCAGGCCCGCTCGGACCGGTCATGCCCGGCGCCCCGGAGGGGCCCGCGACACCCGGCAGGCCCCGCGGGCCGGTCAGACCCGGCGCTCCCGACGGACCGGGGGCGCCCGACGGACCGGCCTCGCCCTGCGCACCGGCCGCACCCGCGGCCCCGGTGGCTCCAGCAGGACCGGCCACGTTCCACGTGACCTTCGTCCAGCCACGCGGGCACGGCCGCGCCCCGTCGCCGAGCTTCATCGCGTCGGTCTTCTTGTTCACGCAGGCCGAGATCGTCTGCGCGTCATCACGACCGCCGTGGGCCGCCACCCCCACCGCTGCGGCGGCTCCGCCGGTGACCAGGACCAAGGCGAGCGCGGGAGCAGCGTGGCGGCGGACAAGAGCGATCGGCTTAGGCATGGAGGTCCTCGATGTGGTCGTGGAGACGGCTGACGGCATGCCCGAGAACGTCGGACTCTAACTGAGGACGGCGTTTCGGCTCCGTGGTCGTCTCACCGCAGCTAGCGTGCGACCGTGACCACACTTCGCCGCACCATCGCGGTCGTGCTGACGACCGCGGTCCTCGCCGCCACGCTCCTCGCCCCGACCTCACCGGCCACCGCGCAGCAGGCACCGCCGCTGGGCCCGACGAGCTACTCCGCGAACGGCAAGTACGCCGTCGGCGAGCGCACGGTGAAGCTGCCGTCGGGCGTCAAGGTCGAGCTCTGGTACCCCGCTCGCAAGGCGGACGTGAAGGGCAAGAAGATCGGGGAGTACGACGTCGCCGACTGGCTGCCGGACTTCCTCAAGTCCCAGCTGCCGCCGGGCGTCGAGGTGACCTACCCCAGCGGCGGCGTACGCGGCGTCCCGGTCGCGCCCGGCAAGTTCCCGCTGGTCGTCTTCAGCCACGGCTTCGCCGGCTTCCGCACGCAGTCGTCCGCGTTGACGGCCGCCATCGCGTCGTGGGGCTTCGTCGTGGCCGCACCGGACCACCCGAGCCGCAACCTCACCAAGGTGATGTTCGGCCCGGCCGGCACGACCACGGACGTGGAGGACCTGCAGGACACGATCACCATGGTCGCGAAGCAGAACAAGACCAAGGGCTCCTGGCTCCGCAAGCACGTGCTCATGTCGCAGATCGGCGCGCTGGGCCACTCGGCCGGCGGTCGGGCGGTCGAGAGCCTCGCCTCGGTGGACAAGCGCGTCGACACCTTCATCGGGATGGCCCCCGCCCACGACCCGGAGCTCGCCCCCGTCCAGAAGCCCAGCCTGGTCATCGCCGCCACCGGGGACGGCATCATCAGCCTGGACAAGATCGAGGCGACGTACGAGACCATGGCCGCGCCCAAGCGGATCGTGGTCACCAACGGCGGCCACCTGGTGTACAGCGACCTGTGCGAGGTCGGCTCGGCCGAGGGCGGGCTGCTCGAGATCGCCGAGGCGGTCGGCATCACGGTGCCGCAGAACCTGATCCCGCTGGCGACCGACGGCTGCTACGAGCCCGCGCTGGCCCCGCCGCTGGCCTGGCCGGCCGTCCAGCACGTCGTGGTCGCGCACCTGCGGCGGGTGTTCGGGACCGACGCCACGGACGCCGCGTTCACGGGTCTCGTCGAGGCGTACCCGGGGATCGTCACCGACAGCCGCAGCGCGCAGTAGCGCTGCCCGGTCGTGTGGGCGGGCCGTGAGCCCGCCCACACAACCGACCATCGATAGTTGTCTTTGTCTATCGTTTTAGTCGTGATTGGACTCGCTGCCGCTGCCACCGCCCTCGCGCTGCTGCTCCCGGGCGCTCCGCCGGCCAACCCCCACGCAGGACCCGACGGCACCGCGACCATGCACGGCGACAGCGGTTCGTCCGACACCACGCCGTACGCCGGACCGGGC
Source organism: Nocardioides sp. SR21 (assembly GCF_022761125.1). GTDB lineage: Bacteria > Actinomycetota > Actinomycetes > Propionibacteriales > Nocardioidaceae > Nocardioides. The sequence goes on from NZ_JAKWJR010000006.1 coordinate 112,476, forward strand.
GCGAACCCCGAGACGCCGGTGGCGATCCCGCTCGGCGGCGTGTGCCCGACGATCCTCGCCGGGTCGGACGGGCTCCCGCTGGCGCTGTGCACCGGCTACCTCGACCGGGCGCCCGACCTGCACCTGCTCGACCCGGAGACCGGCCGGCCGCTCGCGAGCCTCCCGCTCGAGAAGGGCAGCCTGCTCGGCGGTGTGTACGCGTACGTCGACCACCGCGACCGCCTGGTCACCGTCGACGGCTCCGGCGCGATCCTGCTGATCGCACACGACCAGAAGGGCCCGGGCGGAGCCTGGCGCCTGGTGGTCCAGCGCCGGATCCCGATCGAGGAGACGGTCACGACGGTCGCGCCCGGCTACGACGGCCGGATCTGGTTCGGCACCGCCGACGGCCGCGCCGGCTGGGCGGATCCGCGCACGAAGGAGGTGCGCGCCCGCACCCTGGGGACGCGGCCCGAGATCGTCGCGAACAGCATCTCCACGAGCCCCGACGGGACGTCGGTCGTGACGGACCGGGCGACGTACCTGCTGACCGCGAAGCGCCGCGGCGTGCGCATCGAGTGGCGGCGCGGCTACGACCGCGGGCCGGCGCGCAAGCCCGGCCAGCTCAGCCACGGCAGCGGCGCGACGCCGACGTTCTTCGGCCCGCGCACCGGGCACGAGTACGTCGCGATCACCGACAACGCCCGGCCGCGCGAGCACCTCATCGTCTACCGCGCGGGCTCCGGCGCGACGCTCTGCAAGGTCCCGATCTTCGACGCCGCGAGCAGCGGCACCGAGAACTCGCCGGTCGGCTGGCGCAACCAGGTGTACGTCGCCAGCACGTACGGCTACCCCTACCCCGCGACCCCCGACGGCGCCGGGGAAGCCGACCCCGCCAGCGCCGACTTCGTCGGCGGCATGCAGCGCTTCGACATCACCGGCGACGGGTGCGAGCTGACCTGGTCGCGGCCGACCCGCTCGGCCGCGGTCCCCCGGCTGGCGCGTGCCGAGGGCGTGATCTACACGGTGACCCGCTCGGACGCGCAGGCCTACGCGCTGGCGCGGATCTCGCCGCGCACCGGTCGCGTCCTCAGCGAGACGACGCTCGGGGTCGGGCCGCTCGCCGACACCCTGCAGATGGTGGGCACGATCCTCCCGGACGGCACCCTCCTGCAGGGCAGCATCGGCGGCCTCTCGGTGGTCCGGCCGCGGGCGGTACGGACGCCCTCCTAGAATCCCCCGCATGACCCGGGGAGCGGAGGACGAGGCGCAGGCGCCTGCCGTCGAGCACGCCCGACCGCTGCCGTACCCCCGCACCCGCCGCAAGGTCCGCGCGGTCGCGATGGGCGCGTACGCCGCGGCGCTCGTCGCGTGGTCGCTCACCCTCGGGCTGCCGAACGACACCGTCCAGGTCTTCCTGTGGCTGTGGCTCGGGACCGTGGCCTGGAACGTCGAGGCGCGCCCGCGCTACCACCTGAACTTCCTCAAGGACTGGTGGCTGCCGGTCCTCGGCCTGATCATCTACTTCTTCAGCCGCGGCCTGACCGACGAGCTCGGGCTGCCGGTGCACGTGTACATGCCGATCCACTTCGACGAGTGGCTCGGTGGCGGGATGACGCCGACCGAGCGGCTGCAGGACGCCTGGTGCGGCGATCCGTGCCTGAAGGAGAGCGAGCCGCGCTGGTACGACGCGCTCTTCACCACCGTCTACGCCACCCACTTCGTGACCGGGCTGACCATCGCAGCGGTGCTGTGGGTGCGCAACCGGGCCGAGTGGATCAAGTGGATGCGCCGCTACCTGCTGATCAACTTCGGCGCGCTGGCGATCTACATCCTCTACCCGATGGCCCCGCCGTGGATGGCTTCCGAGGAGGGCTGGCTGGGCGCCGACGTCGCCCGGCTCACCAGCCGCGGCTGGCGCGACATCGGGCTGGACCGGATCGACCTGATCCTGCACGGGGTCGGCAACCCGGTCGCGGCGATGCCGTCGCTGCACGCCGGCATCACGTTCCTGATCGCGATCTACGGCATCCAGCGGCTGCGGTCGCCGTGGCGCTGGCTGCTCGCGCTGTACCCGCTGGCGATGTCGACGGCGCTGGTCTACATGGGCGAGCACTACGTGATCGACGTGATCGCCGGCGCGGCGCTGGCGACCGCGGTGCTGGTCGGGTGCCAGCTCTGGGAGAACAGCCGGGACCGAATCCGTATCTGATATACGAAATGTTTCGCAAAATCCTTCCAGATTGTGCGAAATGCTGACACGGTGAGGGCCCCGATCCCAGGAGGAGTCCCCGTGATCCGACCTCGCCGCGTCCGTGCGATCGCCGCCGCCGCAGCCGTCGCCAGCCTCGCCGCCGTACCCGCCGTGATGTCAGTCGGCGCCGCCGACGCCGAGGTAGCGCCGGCGGTGGACGACACCAGCGCGACCGACCCGACCTTCACCCGGCACGACATCGACGCCGCGGCCCCAGGCGCGGCGTTCACCTCGGTGGGCGAGGTCTTCGCGGGCGAGAAGGACATCGTGACGAGCGTGTGGGGGCTGTTCGAGGCCGCCCGCCCCCTGGGTCCCGGCGCGCTGAACATCTACCGCCCGGGCGCGAACCTCGACGACTGGACGACGATCAACGTCTTCGGCCCTGAAGAGGACATCTGGATGCCGAACGCCACGACGGTCACCGACGTGGACGGCGACGGCGACAACGACCTGATCGTCCCGGCCGGCCACTTCTTCGGAACCGACACCTCGATTCCCGCGGAGCAGCGCATCCTCAGCGGCAGCATCACCTGGTGGGAGAACAAGGGCACCGACCAGTTCACCCGCCACAACGTGATCACCGACCAGGGGCCGGCCTACCACGGCGTCCAGTACGTCGACCTCGACGGCGACGGCTTCAAAGACATCCTGACCGTCGCCGAGGAAGCGCGAGCCGCGGGCAACCAGGGCGACGACAGCCTCGAGACCCAGGTGTTCCTCGGCAGCGCCGATCTCACCTTCACCGGCCCGATCGCGCTCGCGGACGTCGGTGGCAGCCAGCCGGTCGTGGCTGACGTCGACGAGGACGGCGACCTCGACATCATCACCGCGCGCTACTTCGACCCGCTGCGCGGCTCGGGCGGCGGCCAGTTCCCGGCCCCGAGCTACCTGTGGATGGAGAACACCGACCAGGACGGCACGCTCACGTCCGCGGACTTCGCGGTCCACACGATCGCGACGGTGCAGGAGACCAGCTTCGGGTTCCAGATCCAGCCCGTCGTCGGGTTCCGCGAGCCCGGCAAGGTCTCGTGGATCGCCACGAACCACGCCAACCGGTGCACCTTCTCGCTGCTGCTGCCGCCGTTCGCTGCGCGCGAGCAGGTCATCGAGTTCGTCCCGGGCGACGACATCCGTGCTCCGTGGGAGGCGATCACGCTCTCGGACCCGGAGACCCCGGTTCCGCCGTGCCCGGCCGACTACCTCAGCAACCGCGACAACTACCCGACCTGGACCGACGCGATCACCTCGCGTCCCAGCCCCGGCCAGGGCGCTCCTGGCACCTTCGGGTACGGCGACATCGACGGCGACGGCGACATCGACCTCGGGGTCTCCGGTGACGGCGACCGCCGGCTGTGGTGGATCGAGCAGCAGGCCGACGGCGGTACGACGCTGCACCGGCTGACCGCGGAGGGCGAGCACTTCGGCCAGTCCGGTGGCGGCTGGGTCGTCGACTTCAACAAGGACGGCGTCAACGAGCTGGTCTTCAGCTCCTGGGACCAGGGCACCGTCGCCATCTGGACCCGCACCGGCACCGTCACCCTGCCGCGCACCGTCGACAGCAAGCTGTCGGTGACGCCGGCGAAGTCGACGGTCAAGGCGGGCAAGAAGGGCACCTGGACCGTCAAGCTCACCGGCGCGGAGGACGGCCCGAAGCGCACCGTCAAGGTCGTCTTCGACCCGGCCAAGGGCAAGAACGTCTCGGTCGGCAAGGTCGTGGTCGGCCCGGCCGGGTCCGCGACCCTGAGCGGCAAGCTCACCTGGAAGCCGAAGACCAACGGCAAGCTCGTGTTCACGTACGCCGGCACCACGGTGTCCGACGTGCTCAGCGACACGGCCGCCACGGCGACCGCGAAGGTGACGGTCAAGAAGTAGGCAGCGGGGTGTGGCTACGCGGCCCGGCGACGGGCCGCGTAGCGCGCACCCAGCAGGATGTGCACGCCGATGCCGGCGAACATCAGGATCGTCAGCCAGGTGTGCAGCGGCTCGTTGTCGAGGTTCGTCTGCGACGCCCAGATGACGACACCGAGCGCGTAGCCGAAGTAGATGTGGAACACCTTCAGCGTGCGCCGCGGCCGGACCAGGCCGAACACGTACACCGACAGCAGCAGGTGCGTGGTGTTGAGGCCGACCACGAGCACGACCAGCACCGCCGCGAGCGTCGTACGGTCGCCGGAGAGGTAGTGGACGGCGGTGGCCGCGACCATCACCGGCAGCAGCACCCAGCCGACCTTGCGGTTGATCGCCCCGGCGCGTTGACGCCGGCGCAGCGCCAGCACCGACGGGTGGGGCGCGACGGTGGTCATCGTCAGCTCCCGAGCACGTCCGACCCGAGGTCGTCGACCAGCCGGGCGACCTGCGACCAGATCGACCCCAGCGCGACGACCGCGCTCTCCACGTCGCGGTCCTCCATCGAGGCGATCAACGCGGACTGGAGCGACACCTGCAGCGCGAGGTACTCGAACGGGTCGAGCAGCCGCACCAGCCGCTGCAGCCGTGGCAGGAGCGCCAGCAGCGCGTGCGCGAGCTCGGGGCTGCCACACCGGTCGAGCAGCTGCCCACCGAACCGGTCGGACTCCTTGAACGCCAGCACCAGGTCGCCACTGCGGTAGGCGAGCTCGAAGTCGAGCGCCGTACGACGCAGCGCGGCGACGTCCCCGGGCACGTAGCGCGGCATCCCCCAGCGCAGCACCTGCTCCACCAGCATCCCGCCGACGCGCAGCACGTCGGCCGCGGCCGCGCGGCTCAGCGGCGCGACGGACGCCCCGCGGTTGCGCTCGACGACGACCAGGCCCTCGGTGGCGAGCTGGGCGAACGCCTCGCGCAGCGGGGAGTTCGAGACGCCGAAGCGCTGCATGATCGCCTCGGTGCGCAACGGCTCCCCCGGCCCGAGCCGGCCCGCCATGATGTCCTCGCGCAGCGCGACCACGACGTTCTCGCGCAACGCGCCGTGCTCTCGCGCAACGGACGTCATGGCTACTCCTCGGTCTGCTTGGCCCACAGGTTGATGCCGGCCTCCACAGCATCCTCGTCGATCAGCCGCAGCTCGTCATCCGAAAGTGGCGGGAACGTCAGTGCGTCCAGGTTCGTGTCGAGCTGCTCGACCGAGCTGGCTCCGAGCAGCGCGCTGGTCACCCGCCGGTCTCGGATGGCCCACTGGATCGCCAGCTGGGCGAGCTTCTGCCCGCGCCCCTCCGCGATCTCGTTGAGCTTGCGGACGTGCCGGAGCCTCGACTCCTCGAGGTGGTCCTGGCCGAGCGACGACCCTTCCCGCGCAGCCCGCGAGTCGGCCGGGACGCCGTCGAGGTAGCGGTCGGTCAGCAGCCCCTGTGCCAGCGGGCTGAACACGATGCAGCCCATGCCCTGGGCCTCGAGCTCGTCGAGCAGGTCCTCCTCGATCCAGCGGTTCAGCATCGAGTACGACGGCTGGTGGATCAGCAGCGGCGTGCCGAGGTCGCGGGCGATCGACGCCGCCTCGTTGGTCTTCGCGGCGGAGTACGACGAGATGCCGGCGTACAACGCCTTGCCCTGCCGCACCGCGTGGTCGAGCGCCATCATCGTCTCCTCGATGGGCGTCTCGGGGTCGAAGCGGTGGCTGTAGAAGATGTCGACGTACTCCAGGCCCATCCGGCTCAGCGACTGGTCGAGCGATGCCAGCACGTACTTCCGCGACCCGCCGCCCTGGCCGTACGGGCCCGGCCACATGTCCCACCCGGCCTTGGTCGAGATGACCAGCTCGTCGCGGTACGGCGCGAAGTCGTCCTTCAGGTAGCGCCCGAAGTTCTCCTCCGCCCGGCCGTACGGCGGCCCGTAGTTGTTCGCCAGGTCGAAGTGCGTCACCCCGCGGTCGAACGCCCGCCGCAGGATCGCGCGCTGGTTCTCCTCCGACCGGTCGTCCCCGAAGTTCTGCCACAGCCCCAACGAGATCGCCGGCAGCTTCAACCCGCTCCGCCCGGTGAACCGGTACTCCATCCCCGTCGTCTCGGTGTCGTAGCGGTTCTCGGCTGCCTCGTAGCTCATGTCCTCGATCCTGCCAGTTGGCGCGCCACCGCCGGTGTCTCGGTGGTCGAGGCGCACGCGAAGGAGTCTCGGAACCACCTGCTTGTGGCGCCCGACGGCCCGCGCGGACTACGGAGGCCAGGCGGCTTGCGGGTTCGTGGGCGGTACCGGTTCCTTGATTTTCGGATAGCGGGTCACCGCGGTCTGTGGTCACCGGAAGGTGGTGACGGCCGCTGCCGGCTTGCGGGTCCGCTCGGGTCGACCGTTGTGGTCACCGTTGAGAGAACACGACATGACTGTTGCCCCGCCGGCCGTGGTCGGCGGGGTGGGGGTCAGCGGATATGTCGGTCGACGCGGACGTGGTAGCTGCAGCCGGTCGGGCTGGTCCAGGTGAAGGTCCGTGGGCCGGTCCGCCGGTAGGTCCAGGCGGTGAAGGTCTTGACCCGGTGGTGGTGACGACACAGGGGCGCGAGATTCCGGGTGGACGTCCGGCCGAGGGGGAACTCGGTGATGTGGTCGTTGTCCGCGGAGCGTGACCGGCGGCTGCAGCCGGGGAACACACACCGCGGGAACGTCAGCACGACCTGCTCCTGTTGCCGCTCGGTGGGGGCGTAGGCGTCGGTGGCGAGGTCCTCGTTCAGGTCGAGCACCGGCCGGACGGTCACCGTGGTGCCGGCCTGTTGGCACCACTGCTGGACCTGCTCGGGGGTGACGACGGTGCGGGTGTTCTCGACCTCGACCATCCGGGAGTCGGCCTGGGCGTGGGTGTAGATCACCACCTCCCGCTCGGCGTCGCTGTCACCGCTGCCGAGCATCCCTGCGGCGATGGAGCGGCGGACGTCGATCGGGAGTGCGGGGTCGAGGGTGGCGGCCTTCGCCTTCAGGTTCTCGTCCAACGCGACCGCATCGGCGAGGTCCATGACCCCGGCGACGGGGACCTGTCCGGTCGAGGTCACCTGGCGCCAGTAGAACGTGAGGTGCCGCTGCTCGGCGTCGGCCAAGCGGCGTTGTTCGGCAGCGGCCGGGTCGAACTCGGCACGCGCTGCTTCGACGGTCCGCTCGATCTGGGCGAACGTGCACGTGTGCAGGACCGGCGCGAGCGCGCGGTCCACGAACGCCGCCGCGTCCACCGGCAGGGACTTGGTCTGCTGGGCGACCTTGCGGGCCTTCCAGGCGGCCACCTCGCCCGCACCGACGCGTGCCCAGGTGCGCGGGAGCCGGTGCGCCAGCTCGACCGCGTCCCCGATGAACACGCGGCCAGCGTCGGTGTTCATCCCGACCGCCAGGGCGAACTCCGCGATGGAGAACTCCGCGACCGTCGGGGCGCCATCGCCGGCGACCTCGAGGTCGCGCTCCTCCCAGGACCGGGTCTGGTCCACGACGTCGCCCGGGTTCAGTGCCGCCCACTCGAGTGCCTGTACGAGCTGCTCGGCCTCGAGGTCGGCGATCGCCGAACGCGTCGCGCGGGCAGCCGCCAGCACCAGTTCGGTGCGGGTGGTCGTGGTGGCTGCCATATCTCAACCCAAGCAGGGACCACGGACAACGGAGGCTCGGAATCCCTTGTTTTGACCGGGATGTGGACACTTTCGAGAAATTGTTCGGAGGAGATTTGGGTGGTGGTTTCGAGACAGGCGCGAGCGCGCCTTCCTCAACCACCGAAGGGTGCGAAGCCCACCACCGGAAAGCCGGGAAGCAGCGCCAGCCCGAACCCGCCCTACCCGCGTAAAAGCCCTATCGGTCGCGACCAGAAGCAACCCGCAGCCGGTGCTCAACCATCGTGACTGGCGCCCACCATCCGCAAGGCCAGCAGCCGGTAGTGCGCGGCGACCTCGTCGGGCGTCCAGCGGCCTTCGTCGCGGTACCAGCGGGCGACGTCGATGCCGAGGGAGAGGATCGCGAGGGAGGTCATCTGGGGGTCGGGGGTGGAGAAGACGCCGGAGGCCACGCCCCGGGAGACGACGTCGCGCAGGACGGTGTCGATGTCGTGACGGATGGCGCGGATCTGGGCGAGGTGGTCGTCACTGAGGGCGGCGAGCTCGTAGTTGATGACGCGGGCGCCGGTGTGCGAGACGGCATGGTCGCGGGCGAAGTCCTCGACGAGGTCGCCGAGCTGGGTGACCGGGTCGGACGAGCGCGCGACCGAGGCGCGCGCCAGCTCGAGGACGCGCACGTGGCCGACCCGGGCGAGCTCGAAGAGCAGCTCCTCCTTGGAGCGGTGGTGCACGTACATCGCGGCCGGGGACATGCCCGCCGCGGTGGAGATGTCGCGGGTGGTCGTGCCGTGGAATCCGCGCGCGCCGAACGCGTCCACCGCGGCCCGGGCCAGGCGGGTCCGGGAGTCGGGCTCGGGGCTGGACTCGGTCACGGGAGAGATGGTAAGCAAGCGCTTAGTCACTCGGCAAGGAGGAGCATGGTGCAGGGAATCGCCGGCAAGGTCGCGCTCGTGACCGGGGCCAGCCGTGGCATCGGCCTGGGCATCGCCCAGCGCCTCGTGGACGAGGGTGCGAAGGTCTGCATCACCGCGCGCAAGCAGGAGGCGCTCGACGACGCGGTGAACCGGCTGGGAGCGGAGAACGCGATCGGCATCGCCGGCAAGGCCGACGACCCCGACCACCGCGAGGACGCCGTGCGCCGCACGGTCGAGACGTTCGGGAGCCTGGACCTCCTGGTGAACAACGCCGGCATCAACCCGGTCGCCGGCCCGCTCATCGACTTCGATCTCGGCGCCGCTCGCAAGACCGTCGAGGTCAACGCGCTCGGGGCGCTCGCGTGGACGCAGGCGGCGTACCAGGCCTGGATGAAGGACCACGGCGGCTCGGTCGTGAACATCTCGTCGGTCTCGGGCGTGAAGCCCGCGCCGATGATCGGGATGTACGGCGCCTCCAAGGCGATGCTGATCAGCCTCACCGAGACGCTCGCGGTCGAGCTCGGCCCGACGATCCGCGTCAACGCGGTGGCGCCGGCGATCGTGAAGACGGCCTTCGCGGGAGCGCTGTACGAAGGCAACGAGGCCGCGGTCGCCGCCAAGTACCCCCTGCGCCGGCTGGGCGTTCCCGAGGACGTCGCCGGCGCCGTCGCCTTCCTGCTCTCCGACGACGCCGCCTGGCTCACCGGCCAGACCGTCACCCTCGACGGCGGCATCACCCTGGCCGGCGGCCACTGATGGGCGCCTTGCAGGACCAGGGTGTCGTCGTCACCGGCGCCGGCCGTGGCATCGGTCGCGCCCTCGCCACCCGAGCCGCACGCGAGGGTGCGCGCGTCGTCGTCAACGACCTCGACGAGGCCAACGCCCAGAAGGTCGCCGACGAGATCGGTGGTACGGCGGTCGCGGGCGACGTCACCGCACCCGAGGAGCTGATCGACGCGGCGACCCGGACCCTCGGCCGGATCGACGTGTTCTTCGCCAACGCCGGCATCGACGGCGCGGGCGGGCCCGACAGCCTGCAGACCGAGGACGCCGTCTGGGACCGCGTCCTGGACGTCAACGTGATGGCCCACGTCCGCGCCGCCCGGGCGCTCGTCCCCCGCTGGCTCGAGGACGGGCAGGGCGGTCGGTTCGCGGTCACCGCGTCGGCGGCCGGGCTGCTCACGATGATCGGCAGCGCGCCGTACTCCGTCACCAAGCACGCGGCCGTCGGCTTCGCCGAGTGGCTCTCCGTCACCTACGGATCGCGCGGCATCGACGTGCACGCGATCTGCCCGCAGGGCGTGAAGACGCAGATGCTGGAAGAGGCAGGACCCCTGCAGGCACTGCTGTCCCGCGACTCTGCGCTCGAGCCGGAGCAGGTGGCGGAAGCCGCGATCGCCGCGATCGAGGAGGGCCGCTTCCTGGTCCTCCCCCACCCGGAGGTCGCCGGCTACTACGCCGCGCGCGCCACCGACACCGAGAAGTGGCTGGGCGGCATGCGCCGCCTCCAGCAGAAGATCGACGAGGCAGGAGCGCTGGGTTGACCGAGACCCCCGGACTCGACCTGACCGCCTTCCGCGGCTGGTACGACGGACAGCGCCCCGGCGAGATCACCGGCGAGCTCAGCGCCGAGGTCATCGCGGGCGGCAAGTCCAACCTCACCTACGTGGTGACCGACGGCGGGCACGACTGGATCGTGCGCCGCCCGCCGCTCGGGCACGTGCAGGCGACCGCGCACGACATGGGCCGTGAGTACACCGCGATGTCCGCGCTGCGCGACACCGACGTACCCGTGCCCGTGACGTACGCCCACTGCGCCGACCCCGACGTGATCGGCGCTCCCTTCTACGTGATGGAGCGCGTCGACGGCGTCGCGTACCGCTCGGCCGGCCAGCTCGAGCCGCTCGGGCCGGAGCGCACCGCCGCGATCGCGGACCGCATGGTCGACGTCCTCGCGGCGCTGCACGCGGTCGAGCCCGCCGCCGTCGGGCTCGCGGAGTTCGGCCGGCCACAGGGCTTCCTGGAGCGCCAGGTGCGCCGGTGGGGCAAGCAGCTCGAGGGCTCCAAGACCACCGAGCGGCCGAACGCCGAGGAGCTGCACCGGCGGCTGACCGCGCGGGTGCCCGAGGACAACGACGAGTGGAACGGGATCGTCCACGGCGACTACCGCCTCGACAACCTGCTCACCGGACCCGACGACCGGATCAAGGCGGTCGTCGACTGGGAGATGGCCACCCTCGGCGACGTGCGCACCGACCTCGCGCTGCTGCTGGTCTACGACCAGATCGCCACGCTCGCGGGCGGGGCGCTGGTCGCCGACGTCGCGAAGGCGCCGGGCTACCCGGAGCCGCAGCAGCACCTGGCGCGGTACGCCGCGACCAGCGGCCGCGACCTCGGTGACATGGGGTTCCACCTCGGCCTCGCCTACTTCAAGCTCGCGGTGATCCTGGAGGGCATCCACTTCCGCTTCCTCCAGGGCGCCACCGTCGGAGAGGGCTTCGACCAGATCGGCGCCGGCTTCGACCCCCTCATCGCCGCCGGCCTCGACGCACTCGACCAATCCCCGGGACAGGACTGACATGTACTTCGCGCACGACGACACCACGCAGGACCTCATCGACCGGCTCGAGGCCTTCATGGCCGAGCGGATCGTCCCGTCCGAGCCGACGTTCCACGCCCAGCTGAAGGAGCTCGACGACCGCTGGGCGTGGACCGAGGCGCCGGTGCTGAAGGAGCTGCAGGCAGAGGCGCGCGAGCGCGGGCTCTGGAACGTCTTCCTCCCGAAGGAGCACGCCGACTCCCCCGGCCTCACCAACCTGCAGTACGCACCGCTCGCGGAGATCACCGGCCGCGCCGGCCACCTGGCGCCGGCCGTGCTCAACTGCGCGGCTCCCGACACCGGCAACATGGAGGTGCTCTCGCTGTTCGGCACGCCCGAGCAGAAGGAGCGCTGGCTGAAGCCGCTGCTGAACGGCGAGATCCGCTCGGCGTTCGCGATGACCGAGCCCGACGTCGCGTCCTCGGACGCGACCAACATCGCGACCCGGATCGAGCGCGACGGCGACGAGTACGTCCTCAACGGCCGCAAGTGGTGGATCACCGGAGCGATGAACCCGCACGCCGAGATCCTCATCGTGATGGGCAAGACCGACCCGTCGGCGTCGCGGCACCAGCAGCAGAGCATGATCCTGGTCCCGCGTGACACCCCGGGCCTCACCGTCGTCCGCGGCATGGAGGTCTTCGGGTACGACGACCACGAGCACGGCGGCCACGCGGAGCTGCTGTTCGAGGACGTGCGCGTCCCGGCCAGCAATCTGATCGGCCAGGAGGGCTACGGGTTCGCGATCGCCCAAGCCCGCTTGGGCCCTGGGCGCATCCACCACTGCATGCGGTCGATCGGCGTGGCCGAGGCCGCCATCGAGCTGATGTGCAAGCGGGCGAGCGAGCGGGTCGCGTTCGGCCGCCCGATCGCCAACCAGGGCGTGGTCCGCGACTGGATCGCGGAGTCGCGGGTGCGCATCGAGCAGCTGCGCCTGCTGGTGCTCAAGACCGCGTGGCTGATGGACACCGTCGGCAACCGCGGCGCGCACACCGAGATCCAGGCGATCAAGATCGCGACCCCGCAGACCGTGCAGTGGATCCTCGACAAGGCGATCCAGGTCCACGGCGCCGGCGGCCTCTCGCAGGACTTCCCGCTCGCCGCGGCGTACGCCGGCATCCGCACGCTGCGCTTCGCCGACGGCCCGGACGAGGTGCACAAGAACTCGCTCGCCAAGGCCCAGATCGCGAGGTACTCCGACGATGGATGAGTCCGAGCTGCAGCAGCGGATCGAGGCGCTGCTCGCCGAGCACCCGCCGGCCACCACCGACCGGCTGGACTTCCTGCACGCCCGCTTCGACGCCGGCCTGGCCTGGGTGCACTTCCCCGAGGGCCTCGGCGGCCTCGGCCTCTCGCGCAGCATGCAGCCGGTCGTGGACAAGGCGCTGCACAAGGCCGGCGCCCCCGACAACGACCCGCAGCGGATCGGCATCGGCCTCGGGATGGCGGCGCCGACGATCCTCGCGTTCGGCACCGACGAGCAGAAGCAGCGCTACCTGCGGCCGCTGTGGTGCGGCGAGGAGGTGTGGTGCCAGCTGTTCTCCGAGCCGGGCGCCGGCTCCGACCTCGCCGGGCTCGCGACCCGCGCGGTGCTCGACGGCGACACCTGGACCGTCAACGGCCAGAAGGTGTGGACGTCGTCGGCGCACATCGCCGACCGCGCGATCATCGTCGTACGCACCGATCCCGACCAGCCCAAGCACGCGGGACTCTCGTACTTCATGCTCGACATGCACGACCCCGGCGTCGAGGTCCGGCCGCTGCGCCAGATCACCGGCGAGGCGGAGTTCAACGAGGTCTTCCTGACCGACGCGCGGATCCCGGACTCCGACCGGCTCGGCGAGGTCGGCGAGGGCTGGAAGGTCGCCAACGCGACCCTCAGCAGCGAGCGGGTGGCGATCGGCGGGCACGCGTTCCCGCGCGAGTTCGGCATGGTCATGAACGTCGCGAAGACCTGGCGCGAGCGGCCCGAGCTGCGCACGCCCGAGACCCACGAGCGGCTGATGCGCGGGTGGGTCGACACCGAGGTCGCCCGGATCACGGCCACCCGGCTGCGCCAGAAGCTCGCGGCCGGCGTACCCGGCCCCGAGGGCTCGGCGATGAAGCTGTCGTTCGCGAAGATCAACCAGGAGCTGTCCGGGCTCGAGGTCGACCTGCTCGGCGACGAGGGCCTGCGGTACGGCGACTGGACCATGCGCCGCCCCACGTTCGTCGACTTCTTCGGCCAGGACGCGGGCTTCCGGTACCTCCGCGCCAAGGGCAACTCGATCGAGGGCGGCACCTCCGAGGTGCTGCGCAACGTCGTCGCCGAGCGGATCCTCGGCCTGCCGACCGAGCACCGCGTCGACAAGGACATCCCCTGGAAGGACCTGCCCCGATGACCGCGCCCGCTGAGGTGAACCTGCTGCCCGACGATGTCGAGCTCGACCTGCGCGCGTCGGTGCGCAAGGTGCTCGAGAAGCACGCACCCGTCGAGAAGCTGAACGCGATGTACGACGGCACCGACGACGTGACCGCCCCGCTGTGGTCGGCGTTCGTCGAGCTCGGCCTGCCCGGCCTGCTGGTGTCCGAGGACCTCGGCGGCGCCGGCGCGTCGGCGCGCGAGGCAGCCGCGGTGCTGGAGGAGCTCGGCCGGGCGGCCGCACCTTCGCCGTTCCTGACCTCGTCGGTCGTGGCCACCACGGTGCTCGCCACTCTCGGCGACACCGAGATCCTGCCGGCGCTCGCGTCCGGCGAGCAGACCGCGGCCCTGCTGGTCGGTGCCCCCGTGGGCCTGCCCGCGGACGTGCTGCTCGTCCCCGACGGCGACGCGCTCTATGCCGTCCGCGGTGCGACGTGCACGCCGGTCACCTCGCTCGACATGACCAGACCGCTGGCCGAGGCGGACCTCGACGGCGCCGAGAGGACCCTGCTGTCCGCGGACGCCCGCGCCGCCGTCGACGCCGGTCTCCTGGCCGGCGCCGGGCTGCTCGCCGCCGAGCAGGTCGGCGTGGCCCGCTGGGCGCTCGAGACCACGATCGCGTACCTCAAGGAGCGCCGGCAGTTCGGCCGGGTCGTCGGTGGTTTCCAGGCCCTCAAGCACCGGCTCGCCGACCTGTACTCCGAGGTCGAGCAGGCCGACGCCGCCGCGCGGTACGCCGCCGCGACCCTGGCCGCCGGCGACCCCGACGCACCGGTCGCGGTGCACGTCGCCGCGTCGTACTGCAGCGAGGTCGCGGTGCACGCGACCGAGGAGGCGGTGCAGCTGCACGGCGGCATCGGCATGACCTGGGAGCACCCCGCGCACCTGCACCTCAAGCGCGCCAAAGCCGACGCCCTGCTTCTCGGAACCGCCGAGTCGCACCGGGCCGCGCTCGCGGTGCTCGTCGACCTGCCCGCTCCAGCGGCAGGATGAGCCCATGGACCTGAGCCTGAACGACGAGCAGCAGGCGTTCCGCGACCTCGCGCGGGACTTCCTCGACCGCGAGGCGCTGCCGCACCGCACGACGTGGGACCGCGAGGAGCAGGTCGACCTCTCGATCATCCCGAAGATGGCGGAGATCGGCTTCTTCGGGCTCACCATCCCCGAGGAGTACGGCGGCCTCGGCGGCGACTACCTGACCTACGTGCTCGGCATGGAGGAGCTCGGCCGCGCGGACTCGGCGCTGCGCGGGATCGTGTCGGTCTCGAACGGGCTGTTCGGCAAGTCGGTGCTGGGCTTCGGCACCGAGGAGCAGAAGCAGGAGTGGCTGCCGAGGATCGCGGCCGGTACGTCGCTCGGCTGCTTCGGCCTCACCGAGCCGGGCACCGGCTCCGACGCCGGCAACCTGACGTCGAAGGCTCGTCGCGACGGCACCGACTACGTCCTGAACGGCCAGAAGCTCTTCATCACCAACGGCACCTGGGCCGACGTCGCCCTCGTCTTCGCGCGCACCAGCGACGAGGGCGCGCGCGGCGTCACGGCGTTCCTCGTGCCCACCGACGCGCCCGGTTTCGAGGCCCGCGAGATCAAGGGCAAGCTCGGGCTGCGCGGACAGGCGACCGCCGAGCTGTTCCTGTCGGACGTACGGGTGCCGGAGTCGGCGCGCCTCGGCGAGGAGGGCCAGGGCTTCAAGATCGCGATGACCACGCTGGACAAGGGCCGCGTCTCGGTGGCCGCCGGCTGCGTCGGCATCGTCCAGGGCTGCCTGGAGTCCTCGGTGTCGTACGCCCAGGAGCGCACGCAATTCGGCCGTCCCCTCGCCGGGTTCCAGCTCGTGCAGGAGCTCATCTCCGACATGTCCGTCGACGCCGACGCGGCCCGGCTGCTGGTGTGGCGCTGCGCTGACCTGATCGACCGCGGCGAGCCGTTCGGGGTGGCCGCCTCGAAGGCGAAGCTGTTCGCGTCCGAGGCCGCCGTACGCGCCGCCAACAACGCGATCCAGGTGTTCGGCGGCGCGGGGTACGTCGACGAGCACCCCGCGGAGAAGTACCTCCGCGACGCCCGCGTGATGACGCTGTACGAAGGCACCAGCCAGATCCAGAAGCTCCTCATCGGTCGCGCCGAGACCGGCGTCGCCGCGTTCGTGTAGAAGAGGACCCATGCCCGTCGATCCCCCGCTCGCCACGTTCCTCGAGTTCCTCGCCGCCGCCGGCAAGCCGATGCACGAAGGCACGCCCGACGAGGCCCGGCACGGCTTCCGCACGCTCTGGGTCGACCTGCGCGACCCGGCGTCCCTGCCGGACGTCGACGCGGTCGAGGACATCACGATCCCGGGCGCCGACGGGGACCTCGCGGCGCGCGTCTACACGCCGGCCGCCTCCGGGCCGCTGCCGACCGTGGTGTTCTTCCACGGCGGCGGCTTCGTGGTCGGAGACCTCGACACCCACGAGCTGGTCGCGCGCACGATCGCCACGGCCTGTGACGCCGTGGTCCTCTCGGTCGCCTACCGGCTCGCCCCGGAGCACCCGTGGCCGGCCGGCGCCGAGGACGCGATCGCCGCGACCCGGTGGGCGGCCGCGCACCTCGCCGACCTCGGCGGCGACGACCGGCTCGCGGTCGCCGGCGACAGCGCCGGCGGCAACCTCAGCGCGATCGTGGCCCAGGCCTGTCGCGACGAGGGCCTGCCCCTGGCCGGGCAGCTGCTGATGTACCCCGTCACCGACACCGGCGCCGACCACCCCTCGATGACCGAGAACGCCGAGGGCTACCTGCTCGACCTCGCCACGATGATGTGGTTCCACCAGCAGTACACCGCGCACCTGGCGGACCTCGACCTCGCCGACCCGCGGCTCTCGCCGCGACACGGCGACCTGTCCGGCCTCGCGCCGGCCGTGCTCGTCGTCGCGGAGTACGACCCCCTGCGCGACGACGGCCTGGCGTACGCCGCCGCCCTCAGCGAGGCGGGCGTCGCGGTCGAGGTGCGCAACTTCCCGGGCATGATCCACGGCTTCGCCGACCTCGGCCGGTACTCACCCGCGGCGCAGGCGGCGACCGACGAGACCTTCGCGCTGTTCCGGAAGGTGCTGCACGGTTTGTGACGGAACCGCCGCGGCGTGCGTCGTACTGGGTGTCATCACGACCCAGGAGAGACATGATCGACCCCGTGCCGCAGGACCCTTTCGAGGACTTCGCGCGGGCGAGGACCCCGCACCTCTACCGATCCGCGTGGCTTCTGTGCGGCCACCGGGCGGAGGCGGAGGACCTCGTCCAGGAGACGCTCGCGAAGGTCTACGTCCGGATGCACCGCCGGCTCGGCCCGCGGCTGGACAACCCGGCGGCCTATGCGCAGACCACGCTCTCGCGCACCTTCATCAGCGCTCGCCGGCGACGCAGCTCGACGGAGACGCCGTACGGTGACCTGCCCGCCGGGATCGCGCCCGACCACGCCGAGGCAGCGGACCTGCGGGTCTCGCTCGCCGACGCGCTGGCCGGGCTCGCGCCGCTGGACCGCGCGGTGCTGGTGCTGCGCTACCTCGACGACCTGCCCGTCGACGAGGTCGCCGCGACCCTCGATCTCTCGCCCGGGGCCGTTCGCAACCGGAGCATGCGCGCGCTCGCGCGGATGCGGACAGGAGTCACCCGATGAACGAGCACGAGTTCACCGACCTGCTCGACCGCAGCACGGCAGGGCTCGCTCCCGACGTCGAGCGACTCGTCGAGGGCGGTGCGGCGCGCGGCCGACGCACGCTTCGCCGGCGACGCATGGGTACGGCGCTCGGCGCGGCAGCAGTGGTCGGCGTCGTCGGCGTGGGCGCCGTCGTGCTTCCGACCGAGGGGCCAGGTCGCGCCGATGACACGTCGGCCGCAAGCGGTCCGTCGGCAACCGGGAGCCCGTCGCAGGCTCCGCTCACCGCGCCCCGGAAGGTCGACTCCGACGGCGACGGCAAGGCCGATGCGGAGGTCAGCGCAGATCTCCGCACGGTCGAGGAGATCCATGCCGACCTCCAGGTCCTGCTGGGCCCGGGCGCGAGCGACCTGCTCGACGGCAGACGTGGGCCCGTGGCCAACCTGGAGGGCGACGAGTTGAGCTGGTTCTTCCGGTTCGACGGCGCCGAGGCCCAGGTCTCGGTCTATCCGGTCGGTCGTGGATGCACTCCGTCGGGCGAGCAGATCGCCCAGCAGACGGGCTGCCTCGAGACCGGCGGGGTGGAGTACCGCACCGCCGGTCCGTGGAGCAGCAGCGGCGGCGGCCAGCGTGGACAGACGGCCGTTGCCTGGCAGCAGGGGTTCGAGATCATGGTCATCAGCGAGAACGTGCGTCAGGCGCTCTCCGGTGAGTCCACGCAGGTCGCCGACCTCCCGACGATCCCTCTCGAGACGCTGGTCGCGGCCGCGACCAGCGACATCTGGTTCGAGGACCCCTCCGCCACGGCTGGCGGGTGAGACCTCTCCGTTCGGCCTGGAGGGCATCGCACGGCGTTCGTCGGCGGCGGAGTGGCACCCCTCAAGACCGCGCTCATCGCGGCATGAGCGGTGCGCGAGCAACCGTTCGGTCCATGCAAACGGTTGCTGGCTCACCGCCGATGCGCCACGCGCCCTCAACTCGGCATGAGCGGTTGCGCGGGGCCGCGTCGTGTGCGGCCGACGGGTTCAGTATTCGCAGTCATGCCGAGCGGGTAGCGCGATGCGAGACTGACTACGTGACTTTCCGGAAGCTGAACTCCTGGGTCCGGGCCGCAATGCTCGCTGCGGCGGGACTCGCCGTGGCGTGGGCCGGCACCGCTTGGGCGTTGTCGTCGGCGGACGGGGTCTCGGGAGTCGTGGGCGCCCCCACAGGCACATATCGAACCGAGTTCATAGTCGGATGGCTGTATTGGTCTGCCGCACTCGGCGGCGTTGCGCTCAACGCCCTCGCTGGCTTCTTCCGCTGGGAGCCTGCTGCTGTCGGGCTCGTCGCCATCGTCGCCGTTCTGACGTGGGGTGCCTGGGTATGCGTGCAGCGGTACGTCGACTCCGGTTGGGCGGACGGTCTGGAGAACCTGACCTTTTTGATCCCGGCTATCGCTGGAGGGGCGGGAGCCGGGCTTTTGGCTGGTGCTGCCATGTGGCGACGGAGGCGATGCTGATAGGTCGAACGGCCCTAGCCAGCGCACTGGAACTACAGGTCGGGAGGGTCACCCTTCTGTCCGGGCGCGACTTCCCACACTGCATCTCGGCATGAGCGCGCGGATCACGGCATGGCTGGGCGCTTCGACCTCTGACTACTCGGGCGATGTCCAGAAGTCGCCGTCTCTGGCAAGGATGGAAGCCACGGTCTGGTTCACCCGCTTCAGCCACCCCTCGATGAACTGCGCAACGCTCGCGTCGGACGGTCGGTCCAGCCACTCAGCGGCGGCTTGTCGCAGAGCGGCGTGAGCGTCGGGGATGGGGGTGTTACCCGTCTCGTACAGGTCTTCGAGTTCCGCCCACGCAACGAAGACAGCGCCTCCGTCTGGCCCCCACTCAACGAAGTCGAGCATGGCTCCGCGCATCGAAACCACGGCGTCGTAGGCATCCCACGGCTCCTGAGCATCGAGCAGGACACGCATAAACGGGTCCATCGTCTCGCGGAAGAAGGCAGCCTGCCGCGCAAAGTCCTCCTCCTCGCTCATGCACTGACCGTAAACGTTCAATGCGCGCACATCGGCAGATCCGGTACCCCAGCTACACCGACACGCAGCGACGTGAGGCACGTTGAAGTCGAACGCGCCGCAGCACTTCCGGCGGTCCGGTGTTGCAGACTCCTCGGGTGACGTTCCCGACGCGTGCTGAGACGGAACAGATGCTCGCCGGTCTGGCGGCCGGCAATGTCACGCCAGCAGAGGCAAACGACTGGGCTACCCCATTCGTCGTAGATGAGAGCACCCATCCCGACGAGATGGACGCGGCTGTCTGGGGCGTGCTGACATTGATTTGCGGA
Organism: Nocardioides sp. SR21; assembly: GCF_022761125.1. Classification (GTDB taxonomy): domain Bacteria; phylum Actinomycetota; class Actinomycetes; order Propionibacteriales; family Nocardioidaceae; genus Nocardioides. Next base: position 132,071 of record NZ_JAKWJR010000006.1, read on the forward strand.
GCCGACGTGCAGTCATCGCCCGGACGCTTGCTCCACGGCCCCGAGGACTTCCAGGTGTGGCTCGACGAGTTCCGCTCTCGCTGCTGATCGCATCGGATGACAGGCCCGATAGCTGCGCCGCTGTCGGGTCGGACAGGCGCACCCACGCGACCACCAGCCGCGCAAGCCGGCAGCCGCCGCTCCGGAAACTTCTTCACGGCTCGATGTCGAGACCCGTCCGACGGCTTCGTCCTCGGGATGTGCGACCACAATGGAGCACCGGAACCGAGGAGAGATCCACCATGGCGAAGTACCTGCTTCTCAAGCACTACCGCGGCGCGAAGGAGATCCCATGCGCGCCGATGGACCAGTGGACGCCCGAGGAGGTCGAGGCGCACCTGGCGTTCATGGGCCACGTGGCGAACACCTTCCGCGAGCGCGGTGAGTTCGTCGATGCCCAGGCGCTGGCTCCCGAGGGCACGTTCGTCCGGTACGACGGCGAGGGCCGGGCGCCGGTGACCGACGGTCCGTTCGCGGAGACCAAGGACCTGATCGCCGGCTGGATGGTGATCGACGTCGACTCCGTCGAGCGCGCGCACGAGGCGGCGGCGTTCCTCTCGTCCGCGCCCGGTCCGGGCGGCGAGCCGATCAACGAGTGGATCGAGGTCCGCCCGTTCCTGGAGCACACCCACACCGACGTCGAGTGATGGAGGCGTTGGTCCGGGACCTGGCGCCCCAGGTCCTCGGTGTCCTCGTCCGCCGCGGAGCCGACTTCGCGGCGGCCGAGGACGCCGTCCAGGAGGCGCTGGTCGAGGCGGTACGCCGCTGGCCCGACGACCCGCCCGCCGACCCGAAGCCGTGGCTGATCACGGTCGCCTGGCGGAAGTTCATCGACGCGAGCCGCCGGGAGTCCGCGCGGCGGACGCGTGAGGAGCGGATCCACGACGAGCCCGCTCCAGGTCCGGCCGAGGAGCACGACGACACCCTGCAGCTGCTGTTCCTGTGCTGCCACCCGGCGCTGACGCCGGCGTCCGCGGTGGCCCTCACGCTGCGCGCGGTGGGCGGGCTCACCACCGCGCAGATCGCCGACGCCTACCTCGTGCCGGAGCCGACGATGGGGCAGCGGATCAGCCGCGCGAAGCGCACCGTCGCGGACGCCGGGGTCGGGGCGCCCGGCGACCTGTCGCGCGTCCTCAAGGTCCTGTACCTCGTGTTCAACGAGGGCTACTCCGGCGACGTCGACCTGGCCGCGGAGGCGATCCGGCTGACCCGGATGCTGATGCGCGCCAGCGACGAGCCCGAGGTGGCCGGCCTGCTGGCCCTGATGCTGCTCCACCACGCGCGGCGTACCGCCCGGTGGACGGCGGACGGTGCGCTGGTCCCGCTCGCGGAGCAGGACCGGTCGCTGTGGGACACCGCGCTGATCGCCGAAGGAGTGGAGATCCTCCAGGCGGCGCTGGCGAAGGACCGGCTCGGCGAGTACCAGTGCCAGGCCGCGATCGCCGCCCTGCACTGCGATGCGCGCTCGACCGAGGAGACCGACTGGACGCAGGTCCTGGAGTGGTACGACGAGCTGGTGAGTCTCACCGACTCACCTGTCGTCGCGCTCAACCGGGCTGTCGCGGTCGGCGAGGCCGACGGCCCGCTGGCCGGGCTGCGGGCGCTGCAGGAGGTGCCCGCCGACGTACCCCGCCGGACGGCGGTCGAGGCGTGGCTCCACGAGCGTGCCGGTGACGTCGCGATCGCCGCGACCCTCTACGCGCAGGCCGCGAGTGCGGCGCGCAGCACCGCCGAGCGCGACCACCTCACGAAGCAGGCGGCCCGGCTGCGGCACGGCTAGAGGACGACCGACCCCGACGTCGCCACCGCGCTGCCGATCAGGAACGACAGCAGGAACGCCCAGCCGCCGGTGAGCCGGCCCTCGGTGCGCGCGGGCGTCGGACGGAACGAGGTCGCGCCGCTGAGGAACAGGAACGCGAGGGTGCCCACGGGCGCGGCCAGGCCCAGCAGCCAGAACCACGCCCAGCGGGTCGCCCGGTGCGGCTCCGGGCCGCGGATCAGCAGCCACAGCGCGCCGATGAACGTGGCGAGCCCCACCATCAACGTCCAGCCGGGGAGCTGCCAGCCGCTGACCGGCGGCGACCCGAACGTGATGCGGAACCCGAACTCACCGACCCCGCCGGCCTCCCCGGAGCGCGTGGTGCGCAGGTCCGGGTCCATCTGCCGGAGCTCCTCGTCCACCCGGCCGCGCACGGTGGGGACGTCGTCGCTCCACGTCATCGACCACGACGACCCGCGCTGCTTGACGGTCGACTCGTAGACCTCCGTGACCCGCGGGACCCATCGATCCCGCCAGTGCACCTCGGCAACCGCGCTGCCGCGCCCGTGGCCGTCCGGAAGGCCGCCGGCGACCCGGATCTCGTCGACCCGGCCGTCCTGGACCGCGGACACCAGGTCGTCGTACGAGGCCGCCCGAGCGCCCACGAGCAGCATCGCGGCAATCGTCGCCAGGCAGCCGAGGACCAGCGCCCACGCGACACAGCGCGTCGCGACCTCCCGAGTGATCACCGCGCGAACGGTACGGCAAGCGCGGCAACCGCCACCGGCCCCTCGACGTGCGCGTTGTGGCCGAGACCGGGCAGCGTGACCGGGGCGTCGGCGACCATCGGGTCGTGCTCGCCGCGCGCCAGCACCACGGGGCAGGCCGCCCGCGCGAGCAGGCCGGCCAGGTCCGGGACACCCACGCCGAAGGTCGCGGGGTCCTGGGCGACCCGCCACCCGTCCGGCGTCTCGACGATCCCGGCGTCGGCGCCGGCAGGGTCGGCGAGCCCGGCCAGCCTGAGATAGCGCGCGACCGCCTCGTCCCGGGTCGGGTAGAAGGTCGCCGACCGCTCCACCATCCTCCGGGCGGACGCGACGTGCTCCTCGGGCCAGTCGACCTTCACCCCGAACGCCACGACCGCGCTGGCGACGTCGGCCAGCTCGAGGGCGACGACCCCGCCCATCGAGTGCCCCAGCACGATCACCTCGCGGTCAGCGGGGAGCAACGGGCGTACGGCGTCCGCGTGCCGGGCGAACGTGTACGGCGGTGCCCAGGCGCTGCGCCCGTGCCCCGGCAGGTCGACCGCCAGCCAGCCACCCGGCCAGGCGTCCTGAACGCCGGTCCACACCTCGGCCGTCGCGCCGAGCCCGTGCAGCAGCACCAGCAGCGGACCGGAGTCCGCGCCACCGCGTCGCGACCAGATCATGGCGGCACGCTAGCCGAGCAGGAGGATCAGGCCGCCCGCGATCACGGCCGCGACGAGCAGCCCGACCGCGAACCGCCGCAAGTGCGACGCCCCGATCATCGCGGCGACCAGGCCCACGAACACGAACGTGACCGCCAGCGCGACGTCCCGGGCGCCGTACCGCCAGACGGCGCCCACCAGCAGCCCGGCGGCGACACCGAGGACGGCGCCGGGGATCCAGCCGGGGCGCCGACGGTGAGGGACACGGAACTCCGGGAGCGCCATCAGTCGGTCCGCGCGGCCAGCAGCCCGAGCTCGAGCAGCAGCTTGTCCCGTGGGGTCGAGAGCGACCGCCCGGTGAGCTCCTCGATCTGCTTCGCGCGGTAGATGACGGTGTTGCGGTGGCAGTACAGCGACTCGGCCGCGTGCTTGGCGGAGCCGTCGTGCTCGAGGAGCGCGACCAGCGTCTGGCGCAGGGTGTCGGCGGCGTGCGGCGGCTGCGCCAGGATCGGCGCGACCGTCTCGCGCACGAGCAGCGCCGCGACCTCGGGGCTGCCGGCGAGCAGCACCTCGGGCAGCCGCTGGCTGACCGCGACCACGCACGGCTCACCGGCCGGCAGCGTCTCGGTGGCACGGGCGGCGAGCTGGAAGGCGGTCGCGAACCCGGCCATCCCGTCGACCGACGAAGCGACCGCGGCGCGACCGGTCGCGAGCGGCGCCAGGTGCTCGGCGAGGGCGGCGTCGCGCGGCAGGTCGCCGGCGAGCAGGCCGAAGTACAGGCCGCCGCGCACGTGCCAGTGCGACACGATCCCGAGGCGTTCCAGCCGGTCGGTGGACGCGATCAGCGGCTCGTCGAGCGAGCCGTCGTACGGCGCCACCACGCACGCGACCGACATCTCGGGGCCGAGGCCGAGGACCTCGCGGGCGTCGGTGGCGAAGTCGGGGTCGGCGCCGCGGCCCTCGACGAGCGCGTCGAGGGTGCGCTGCTGGCGCTGCAGGTCGCGCCGCTGCAGCCGGGCGCTCTCGCGCCGGTAGGCCTCGATGAACACCGCGTTCTGCACGTCGAGCGCGGACCACACCTGCTGGCCCGCGATCAGCAGCACCTGCTCGTCGACGTTGTCGAGGGCGCCCTGGGCGAGCAGCGCCTCCCACAGCACGCGGGTGCCGAGCGTGTAGGCGTTGAGCACCAGCTCCATGGGGATCTGCTGTCGAGCGCGCCGGCGACCGGTCTCGCGCCAGAGCTCGGCCGTGACGTGGGTGGCGTCGGCGACGCCGGCCATCGCCTCGATCCCGTGCCGGACGTGGTCGCGGGTGCTCGCGCGGACGTCCACCTGGAACTCCGGGCCGGTGCGCTCGTAGAGCTCGGCGTCCTTCTCCAGCAGCGACAGGCAGATGTCGTCGGCGACGGCGTCGGCCTGCCCGAGCACGGACATCCACGCCTCCGCAACCTGGGCCTCGAGCGCAGGCGTCACCTCCCCGGCGAACGGACGCATGGAGGCACCTTCGCACCCGGAGCACAAATTGCGCCAGACCCACCCCCAGGACATGGCGCTCAGCCCGACACCTGCTGTGCCCTGCGCCCAATGCGCATCCTGTGCGCTCCGACCAAGGTGGTGCCCGTCACAGTCCGGGCCGTGAGGGAGGAACGCCGTGCAGGGTTCCGGCTCCGGCTTCGCCATCCGCGGGGTGACCGTCCGGTTCGGCGGCCTGACCGCGCTGTCGGAGGTGTCGCTCACCGCTCCCCCGCAGCAGGTCCTCGGCGTCATCGGTCCCAACGGCGCCGGCAAGACCACGCTCTTCAACGTCGCCTGCGGCTTCGTCCGCCCCGACGAGGGCACGCTCCACTGGCGCGGCGAGGACCGGCCCGGCCTGCGCCCGCACGACCTCGCCGGCCTCGGCATCGCGCGCACCCTCCAGGGCCTCGGCCTGTTCGACAAGATGACCGTGCTCGACAACGTGCTCGTCGGCGCCGACCAGGTCGCGGGCGCCGGCTTCTGGTCCGGCCTGCTCGGCCTGCGCCGCTCGACCCGCGACGAGGCGCGGCTGCGGGAGCGAGCGCTGTCCGCGCTCGACGAGCTGGGCGTGGCGTCGTACGCCGGCCGCTACCCGGGCAGCCTTCCGTACGCACTGCGCAAGAAGGTCGCGCTCGCTCGCGCCCTGGTCGCCGAGCCCGAGCTGCTGCTGCTGGACGAGCCGGCCAGCGGGCTCTCCGACGAGGAGATGGCCGAGCTCGGTGAGCGGCTGCGCGGGCTCACCGACCGGATGGCGATCATGCTCGTCGAGCACCACATGGACCTGGTGATGTCGGTGTGCGACAGCCTCGTCGTCCTCGACTTCGGCAAGGTGATCGCCACCGGTACGCCGGACGACGTCAAGGACGACCCGGCCGTCCGCGCCGCCTACCTCGGCGAGGCCGTCTGATGATCGAGGTGCGCGAGCTCTCGGCGTCGTACGGCGCGGTCCACGCGCTGCGCGACGTCACGTTCACCGCACCGACCGGCGAGGTGACCGCGGTGCTCGGCGCGAACGGCGCCGGCAAGACCACGCTGCTGCGCACCATCACCGGGCTGGTGCGGGCCCGGTCCGGGAGTGCGACGTACGACGGTCGCGAGCTGACCCGGACGGCCCCGGAGCTGATGCCGCGGCTCGGCATTGCGCACGTGCCCGAGGGCCGCGGGGTGATCACCGAGCTGACCGTCGAGGAGAACCTCCGGCTCGGCGGGCTCGGGCGCGGTCGCGGGAAGGCCGGCGCCGCACAGCTCGAGCGGGTCTACGGACTGTTCCCCGCGGTCGCGGACCGGCGTACCGCCCTCGCGCACACGCTCTCGGGCGGCGAGCGCCAGATGCTCGTCCTCGGCCGCGCCCTGATGGCGGAGCCGGACGTGCTGCTCCTCGACGAGCCGTCGCTCGGGCTGGCGCCGCGGATCGTCGCGCAGATGTTCGAGCTCGTGCAGTCCCTCGTCGCCGACGAGGGGCTGACCGTGCTGCTGGTCGAGCAGAACGCCCGCAGCGCCCTGTCCATCGCGCACCGCGGCGTCGTGCTGAACCTCGGGCGGGTGGTCGTCGACGACCGCGCCGAGGTGCTCGCCGGCGACGACCAGCTCCGACACGCATACCTCGGGTTCTGACAGGAGGAACCGTGCAACAGCTCGTGAACACCCTCCTCGGCGGACTGACGCTCGGCATGGTCTACGCCGCGTTCGCCCTTGCCCTGGTGATGATCTGGCGCTCGACGCGGATCGTGAACTTCGCCCAGGCGCCGATGGCGATGGTCACGACGTTCATCGCCCTGCGGATCATCGAGGCCGGCCACTCGTACTGGCTCGGCTTCGCGGCCGCGCTGCTCGCGGGACTCCTCCTGGGCGCCCTGGTCGAGCGGGTGCTGGTCCGGCCGGTCGAGGGCAAGGCGGAGATCAACGCGGTGATCCTCACCCTCGGCCTGTTCATCGTGCTGCACGCGCTCGCCTCGGTCGTGTTCGGCAACCGCTACCGCTCCTTCCCTGCCGCGTTCGGCATCCGCGGGATGGAGGTCGGCGACATGACGATCGCCCTGACGGGCTTCGGGATCTTCACGATCCTCGCGGTGCTCGCGGTGATGGGCCTGCTGGTGCTGCTGTTCCGCTTCACCGACCTCGGGCTGCGGATGCGCGCGTCGGCGTACAACCAGGAGGTCGCGCGGCTGCTCGGCGTCCGCGTCGGCCACATGCTCACCCTGGGCTGGGCTCTCGCCTCGCTCGTGGGCTCGTTGGCGGGCCTCCTCATCGCCGGCGGCAGCCTCGTGCACCCGGGCTACATGGACGCGGTCGTCGTCTACGGCTTCGTCGCCGCGGTGCTCGGCGGCCTCGACAGCCCGGCCGGCGCCGTGGTCGGCGGGCTGCTGCTCGGGGTCTCGCTGAGCCTGGTCTCCGGGTACGTCGGCTCGGAGCTGGTCGCGCTCGCCGCGCTCGCGATCCTGATGGTGGTCCTGCTGCTCCGGCCGCAGGGCCTGTTCGCCCAGGCCCGGGAGCGACGCGTATGACGCGCCTCGGCAGGCTGCTGCGCAGCCACCTCGTCGTCGCGGCGCTGGGCGTCGTGATGATCGTGCTGGTGCTGAGCAGCGTCAACGACTTCCGCGCCGTCCAGCTCACGCAGATGGCCTACCTCGGCATCGCCGCCGGCGGCCTCACGATCCTCACCGGGCTCAACGGCCAGATCTCGCTGGGCCACGGCGCGCTGATGGCGATCGGCGCGTACACGACCGCCCTGCTCCTGCAGGACGACGAGCCGGCGCTGCCCCTGCTGGTGATCCTCGTCGTCGCGACCGCCGTGACGCTGGCCGTCGGTGCCCTGATCGGCATCGCCGCCGCGCGCCTGCACGGGCCGTACCTCGCCGGCGCCACCCTCGCGCTCGCCGTCGCCGTCCCCGGCATCGCGCTGTACTTCGGCGACGCCCTCGGCGGCGAGCAGGGCCTGCGCGTCCGGGTGCCCGACGCGCCCGGCTGGGTGCTCGACGCGGCGTACTTCGTCACCGGCCAGGACCTCACGCCGAGCAAGTACGTCGCCTACCTCGGTTGGTTCACCCTCGTGGTCGCGTACGTCGCACTCGCGAACCTCTCGCGCAGCCGGGTCGGCCGGCGCTGGCGCGCCGTACGCGACGACGACGTGGCGGCCGAGGTCGCCGGCATCGGGCTCGGCCGCGCGCGGGTGTCGGCGTTCGTCGTGAGCGCCGCGGCCGCCGGCGCCGCCGGGTTCGTGATGGCGACCTCGGTCCGGCTGGCCGCACCCAGCGGGTTCTCCCTGACGCTGAGCCTCACCCTCCTCACGGCCGTCGTGCTCGGCGGACTCGGCAGCCTGACCGGCGCGCTGGTGGGCGCCGCGCTGCTGACCTTCCTGCCCGGCGTCGTCACCGACGCCGGCGTGGGCGCCGGTCTCGACGACATCCGCGCCGCCGAGCTCGCCCCGCTGGTCTACGGGGTCGTCATGGTCGCGGTCATCCTGCTCGCCCCCTCCGGCCTCGTCGGCAGCCTGCGCTCCGTCTGGCTGCGCCACCGCACCACCGTCAAAGGAGAAACGCCATGAGGACACGCCACAGGAGGCTGGCCGGCGCGGTCAGCATCCTCACTTCCCTGCTCCTGGTCGCCGCCTGCGGCGCCGGCGGGCGCTCTGACGACGACGGCGACGGTGACGGCGGCAGCGCCTCCGACGTCGGTGTCACCGCTGACTCCATCAAGATCGGCGGCACCTTCCCGCTGACCGGCGTGGCCGCTCCCGGCTACAGCGAGATCCCCACCGGCGCGCAGGCCTACTTCGACTGGGTCAACGACAACGGCGGCGTCTACGGGCGCTCGATCGACTTCGAGGTCAAGGACGACGGCTACGACCCGACCAAGACCAGCAGCCTCACCAACGAGCTGGTGCTGCAGGACCAGGTGTTCGCGACCGTCGGCTCGCTCGGCACGCCCACCCACAGCGCGGTCGTCGACTTCCTCAACGACGAGGAGGTGCCGGACCTGTTCGTCTCGTCCGGCTCGCTGCAGTGGGGCGACGACCCCGAGGCCCGACCGATGACGTTCGGCTGGCAGCCCGACTACGAGATCGAGGGCAAGATCATCGGCCAGTACGTCGCCGAGGAGATGCCCGACGCCAAGGTCGGCCTCTTCCTCCAGGACGACGACTTCGGCGAGGACGCGGAGCTGGGCGTCCGGCAGTACCTCGACGAGCAGATCGTCGACGTGCAGCGCTACACCTCCGGCAACACCGACATCGGCCCGCAGATCGCGGGGCTGCAGGCCAGCAAGCCCGACATCGTGCTCGCGTTCACGACGCCGTCGTACACCGCGCTCGCGCAGCTGGTCTCGCTGAAGCTCGGCTTCGCGCCGCAGTGGTACGTATCCAACGTCGGCTCGGACCCGGCACTGGTCGGCTCGCTGCTCGAGCAGTTCTCCGAGGGCGCGGTGCCCGGTGACGCGTCGGCGCTCAACGGCGTGATGTCGTCGGAGTACATCCCCGGCATCGACGCGCAGGACAACGCGTGGGTCCAGCTGTGGCAGCAGGTCTGGGACGCGCACGGCGCCAAGGGCGAGCTCACGAACTACCGGATCTACGGCATGTCCTGGGCGTACACGTTCGTGCAGGCGCTGCAGGCGGCCGGGGAGGACCTCACCCGCGAGGGCCTCGTCGACGCGCTGGAGGAGGTCGGCTCCTCGCTCGAGGGCCCGAACCTCGCGCCGTACCGCTACAGCGACGACAGCCACCTCGGCATCTCCGGCCTGCAGCTCGTGCAGCTGGAGAACGGCGTGGGCGAGCCGCTCACCGACGTCCTGGTGACCGACATCGGCGACGCGGAGATCGCGACGGACGACTCGGGCCAGGCCGACGACGGTCCGCCGGACGGTGGCATCCCGGACGTCGACGCGGTCGACTGAGGCGTCAGGCCGGGCGGCTCTCGAGCACGCGGAACCCCTTCGCGCTCGCGAGCCGCTCGGTCGGCCAGCCCTGCTCGCCGAGCCACCGCTGCAGCGAGTCCGCGCCGAGGAACTTGCCGACGACCATCACCAGGCGGCCGCCCGGCGCGAGCCGCGGCAGCCAGGTCAGCAGCAGCTCGTGCAGCGCCTGCTTGCCGATCCGGATCGGCGGGTTCGACCAGATCTCGTCGTACACCTCGTTGGTGGGCACCTGCTCGGGACGGCAGGCGATGAAGCGGCCCTGCACGCCCATCGCCTTCGCGTTCTCGTTGGCGAGCAGGATCGCGCGGTCGTTGACGTCCACGGCGGTGATCGAGGCGAGGGGGACGGCGGCCGCGATCGCGAGCCCGATCGCGCCGTACCCGCAGCCCAGGTCGAGGAAGCGACCCTGCGCCGGGGCCTCGGTCTCACGGAACAGGATCGCGGTCGCGTGGTCGAGGTGCCCGCGGCTGAAGACGCCGGACCCGCTGACCAGCGTCAGCTCGTGGCCCCACACCTCGCAGGTGAAGGTCTCGCGCTCGAACGCGACCGTCGGGTCCGCGCTGAAGTAGTGGTCCTGCTCGTCACTCACCCGCATGCCTCTCGGTCGTCGAGCGTGTCGAGACGCTTCGCTCTCGTCTGTACGGCGCGCGCCGCGAGGTCGGCGTCGGCCGGGTACGCGACCTCCTCCAGTGTCAGCCCGTGCGCGTGCACGACCGCCACCGCGGGGTTGCGCACCTCCGCCGACAGGATCTCGCCCGCCCACTCCACCGGCCGCCGGCCCTCACCGATCGCGATCAGGCAGCCGACCAGCGAGCGCACCATGCTGTGGCAGAACGCGTCCGCGCGGACAGTTCCCACGAGCACACCGTTCTCGTCCCGTACCCAGAACAGCTCCTCCAGCGTGCGGATCGTGGTCGCACCCTCGCGCTGCTTGCAGAACGACGCGAAGTCGTGGCGCCCGAGGAGCAGCGCCGAGGCGGCGTTCATCGCGTCCAGGTCCAGCGGCCGCGGCCAGGCGAGCACGTGGTTGCGGGTCAGCGGGTCGACGGCGCCGGGGCGGTCCGCGATCCGGTAGGCGTAGCGCCGCCAGAGCGCGCCGAACCGCGCGTCGAAACCCTCCGGCGCCTCGACGGCCCGGCGGATCCGCACGTCGGCGGGCAGGATCCCGTTGAGCCGGCGTACCAGCGGAGCGGGGTCGATCGGCTCCTCGACGTCGAGGTGGGCCACCTGGCCGCGGGCGTGCACCCCGGAGTCGGTCCGGCCGGCGCACACCACGGCCACCGACTCGACGCGCAGCAGGGTGGCGAGCGCCGCCTGCAGCTCGCCCTGGACGGTACGCAGCCGCGGCTGGGCTGCCCAGCCGTGGAAGTCGGTGCCGTCGTAGGCGAGGTCGAGACGGATGCGCACGACTCGCCATCCTATTGCGGGCGAGTCCTAGGCTCATGATCGTGAGCGCCAACCCCGCCATCGTCCTCATCGCCCCCGACCACCCCGACGACATGCGGGCCGGGTTCGCCCGCTACGTCGCCGAGTACGACGTCCGCCTCGCGCGCTCCTGCCACGACGCCGTCCAGGTCACCCACGACATCGTCGCCGAGGGCGGCACGGTCGCCCTGTTCGTGAGCGAGTCGGTGCTGCCCGACGCCGACGTCCTGCAGTGCTTCCACAAGCTGCGCGAGAAGATGCCGACCGGACGCCGCGTGATCGCCGCGCACTGGGAGCGGTTCATCACCGACGCGCCCGGCCTGCGGCCGGGCATGGCGAAGGGCAAGTACGACGCCTTCCTCCTCATGCCCCGCGGCACCCGCGACGAGGAGTTCCACAACGCGATCACCGACCTGCTCTCCGACTGGGGCTCGACGGTCGCGGACCCGGAGGTCGTGTCGGTCAAGATCGTCAGCCCCGTGCGCGACGGGCTGACGCTGGCGATCCAGGACTTCTTCGACCGGATGGGCATGCCCAACAAGGTCTACGAGCCCGACTCCGAGGGCGGTCGCTACGTCCTCGACCAGTGGGACGGCGAGCCGGCGTACCCCCTCGTCTGCGCGATCAACCGGCCGGTCGTCCACGCCACCAGCGTCCACGACGTCGCGGTCGCGATGTACGGCGCACCGACCGAGCTCGACCTCGAGCACGTCGTCGACCTCGCGGTGGTCGGAGGCGGTCCGGCCGGCCTCGCCGCCGCGGTGTACGCCGCGTCCGAGGGCCTGTCGACGGTGGTCCTCGAGGCCGAGGCGATCGGCGGGCAGGCCGGCACCAGCTCGATGATCCGCAACTACCTCGGCTTCCCGCGCGGCATCTCCGGGATGCGGCTCGCCCAGCGCGCCCGCAACCAGGCGCTGCGCTTCGGGGCGACGTTCTTCACCGGCCAGGTCGTCGGCGAGCTGCGTCCCGGCTTCGGCGGCGAGCCCCACGTCGTCTGCACGGAGACCGGCGAGGTGCGCGCTCGCGCGGTCGTCATCTCGAGCGGCGTCGCGTACCGCAAGCTGCGCGTCGACCCGGTCGAGGAGCTGGTGGGGATGGGCGTCTACTACGGCGCCGCGATGACCGCCGCCCGCGAGATGGAGGGCCAGGACGTGTACGTCGTCGGCGGCGGCAACTCCGCCGGCCAGGCCGCCGTGCACCTGGCGCGGTTCGCCCGCTCGGTCACGATCCTGGTCCGCCGGCCGAGCCTGGCCGAGACGATGTCGGCGTACCTGATCGGCGAGATCGAGTACAACAGCCGGATCTCGGTGCGCACCTGCACCCAGGTCGTCGACGGCGGTGGCGACGGCCGGCTCGAGTGGCTGTCGCTGGAGGACGTGCGCACGGGCGAGCGGGAGCGGGTGGCGGCGTACGGGCTGTTCCTGCTGCTCGGCGCCGAGCCGCGCTGCGACTGGCTCCCCGGCGCGGTCGCGCGGGACCCGCGCGGCTTCGTGCTGACCGGGCGCGATGTGCCGCAGGACGCCTGGGCGGACGGGCTGCCGCCGGAGCCGCTCGCGACGACGGTGCCCGGCATCTTCGCGGCCGGCGACATCCGCGCCGGCTCGATGAAGCGGGTCGCGTCGGCCAGCGGCGAGGGCGCGTCGGTCGTGCCGTTGGTGCACGCCTACCTGGCGCCCGAGGCTCCCTAGAGCTCGGAGCGGTACGGCGGGTCCGCGCCCGGACGGGAGACCGTGACGGCGGCGGCGCGGGCGGCGTGCGCGAGCACGGCCTCGATCTCGCCGGTCGACAGCTCGGCCGGGGAGCGGTCCCACAGCGCGTCGATGACGGCCGCACCGAACGTGTCGCCCGCGCCGATGGTGTCGGCGACGTCGACCGGGAGCGAGGCGACCTCCACGGTGTGCTCCTCGGCCACCCAGGTCGCACCGTCACCGCCGCGGGTGACCACGACCGCGCTCGGGCCGAGCGTCAGGACATGGCGGGCCGCGGACTCGGTGTCGAGGTGCGGGTACAACGTCACCAGGTCCTCGTCGGAGGCCTTCACCACGTCGGCGACCGCGGCCATCCGCTCCACCCGGGCGACCAGCTCCGGACCGGTGCCGGTGATCGCCGGACGCGCGTTGATGTCGTAGGTGACGGTCGCCGCGTCCAGGCCGAGCAGCAGCTCGAGCACCTGGTCGGCACCGGGCTCGAGGACCGCCCCGATCGAGCACACGTGGACGACCGCCGGCTCCCCGAGGTCGACGGCGCCGATGCGCCAGTCGAGGTCGAAGGCGTACGACGCCGACCCGTCCACGCCGATCGTCGCCGCCGCGGTCGCGGTGCGCTCGAGCACCACCGGGTCGCTCGCCAGCTCCACACCCGCGTCCGCCAGGTGCTCGGCGAGCACCCGGCCGCGGTCGTCGGCGCCCCAGGCGGTCGCGAACCGCACCGGCCGGCCCAGCCGCGCCAGCGCGACGGCCACGTTGGCCGCGCTGCCTCCGGCGTACTCGATGCTCCGGCCGTCGGCGCGGTGGACGATGTCGATCAGTGACTCACCGATGACCAGCACGCTCTGCATGAGACGTCTCTACCATGCCCGCATGGACGTCCACCCGCTCGACCCGGCCTCCGACGCCGCGCCCTTCGAACAGCTGCGCGCCCAGATCGCGCGGCGGGCCGCGTCCGGCGACCTGCCCGCGGGCGCCCGGCTCCCGACCGTCCGCGCGCTCGCCGAGACCCTGGGCCTGGCGGTCAACACCGTCGCCAAGGCCTACCGCGCCCTCGAGACCGACGGCGTGATCGTCACCGAGGGACGCCGCGGCACCTTCATCGCGTCAGCCACCCCGGGCGCCGATGTGCGCGACGCGGCGGCGGCGTACGTCGAGACCGCGCGGCGCCAGGGCCTCACCCTCCCCGAGGCCGTCCGGCTGGTCGAGCAGGGCTGGTAGGTCACCAGGCGCTGCGCAGGGTGGCGATCCTGGAGTCGCCCACGGACTTCTGGATCTCCCTCACGCCGGCCTTGCGCCCGCGCAGGTAGCGGTCGAAGAAGCCGGCCGACGACTCGACCAGGATCGGGTCCCCACCGGTGTTGAGGTCGTGGCCCACGCGGTCGAGGGTGATGAAGCCCTTCGGGCGGGCGACGCGCCGGTAGCTCTGCCGCGCGTCGTCGTAGGAGATCACCGTGTCGGCGTTCCCGTTGATCATCAGCAGCGGCGGGCCGCCGGCGCCCTGGAACGATCCGCCCATCGCGGTGCCGGCCTTGGAGACGACCGCGCCGATCCGCTTGTCGCGGCCGTCCCGGTCGACGAGGGCCAGCCCGAGGATCCCGCCCATGGAGGTACCGATGTAGCCGACCTCGGCCTTGTCCTTGACCCGGCCGGCGAGGACGCCGCCGCCCGTCCGGCTCGACCGCTTGACCTTGGTGATCGTGCGGCTGACGTCCTCGGTGTACCCCCCGAAGTCGTAGCCGCTCGCGAACGTCGGAGCAGCCACCACGTAGCCCTGCTGGACCAGGTAGGTGTGCAGTCGCGCGGCCGACGGCCCGTCGCCACCGGACCCGTGGCCGGCGACCACGAGGTGGGAGGCCCGGCAGACCGGCTTCGCGTTCTCGCCGTTCGAGGTCGCGGGGTAGGCGACGGTGATCTGGAGGGAGGCACCGCGCGAGCGGGTCCGCAACGTCGTCGTACCGACGGCGTACGGCGCCGAGGCTGCTGCGCACGCCCGGCTCTGAGGTTCGGCCGGCGACGCCGGGACGGCGGCTGCGGGAACGGTGATCCCGGCGAGAGCCAGGGTCAGCGCGGCGCCGCGCGCGGAGCGGGACAGGGACATCCGAGAAGTAGTCATAGCGCATCGAACCTAGGAGGAGCACCCGGCGTCAGCCGAATCCGGGCGACCGAGATGCCCGTCACCCCACGCCGAAATGACACCGACCCGCCGGATCGCTCCGGCGGGTCGGTGACATGGAACAGGGGCCTGAGATCAGGCCTTGTCCTCGCCCTCGGTGGACTCCTCGGCGGGAGCCTCCTCGGCCTCGGCCACGACGCTCTCCTCGGTCGACGCCTCGTCGGTCAGCGCGGTGGGCGCCTCCTCGACGGCGGTCTCCTCGGCAGCGGTCTCCTCGGCGACGTCCTCGACGAGGGCGTCCTCGGCGACGACCGGCTCGGGCGCGGCAGCGGCCGGAGCGGCCTTCTTCTTGGTGCTCGCCGGCTTCGGCTTGTAGGCCTCGGTCACCAGCTCGATCACGGCCATCGGCGCGTTGTCGCCCTTGCGGGGACCGATCTTGGTGATCCGGGTGTAGCCACCCGGACGCTCCGCGAACGTCGGCGCGATGTCGGTGAAGAGGGTGTGGACGACCGACTTGTCACGGATGGTCTTGAGGACCTCGCGACGGTTGTGCAGGTCGCCCTTCTTCGCCTTGGTGATCAGCTTCTCCGCGTGCGGGCGCAGGGCACGCGCGCGGGACTCCGTCGTGGTGATCCGGCCGTGCTCGAAGAGCTGGGTGGCCAGGTTCGCCAGGATCAGGCGCTGGTGGGACGGGCTACCGCCGAGGCGGGGACCCTTGGTGGGCTTGGGCATTGCTTCTCTCGATTCTCCCGAGCCGTACTAGGTACTCGGGTAGATGTTTCTCTTATCGATCTCTGAGCGTGGAGATGGTGCGTGCATCGCAAGGCGGAGGAGGGAAGGCGGCCCGGGTGTGGCCGTCGACCGACGACAACGCCGCGAGGTGCGTGCCAGCTCTGCGCTCAGTACTGCTCGTCCTCGACGAAGGCGTCGTCGTCGTCATCGCCGTACGCCGCGAGAGCGGCGTGCGGGTCGAAGCCGGGCGCGCTGTCCTTGAGGGACAGACCCATCTCGACCAGCTTGGCCTTGACCTCGTCGATCGACTTCGCACCGAAGTTGCGGATGTCGAGCAGGTCCTGCTCCGAGCGGCTGATGAGCTCACCCACGGTGTGGATGCCCTCGCGCTTGAGGCAGTTGTACGAGCGGACGGTCAGCTGCAGGTCCTCGACCGGGAGGGCGAGGTCGGCAGCCAGCTGCTCGTCGACGGGCGACGGGCCGATGTCGATGCCCTCGGCCTCGACGTTGAGCTCGCGCGCCAGGCCGAACAGCTCGACCAGGGTCTTGCCGGCCGAGGCGATCGCGTCGCGGGGACGGATCGACGGCTTGGTCTCGACGTCGATGACGAGCTTGTCGAAGTCGGTGCGCTGCTCGACACGGGTGGCCTCGACCTTGTAGGTCACCTTGAGGACCGGGCTGTAGATCGAGTCGACCGGCATCCGGCCGATCTCGTTGTCCGCGCCCTTGTTCTGGACAGCCGACACGTAGCCGCGGCCACGCTCGACGACCAGCTCCATCTCCAGCGTGCCCTTGTCGGACAGCGTGGCGATCTTGAGGTCAGGGTTGTGGACCTCGACGCCGGCCGGCGGAGCGATGTCCGCGGCGGTGACGTCACCGGCACCCGACTTGCGCAGGTACATGGTGACCGGCTCGTCGTGCTCCGAGGAGACGACGAGACCCTTGAGGTTGAGGATGATCTCGGTGACATCCTCCTTCACGCCCTCGATGGTCGAGAACTCGTGAAGGACGCTGTCGATCCGGATGCTCGTGACCGAGGCACCGGGGATCGAGCTCAGCAGGGTGCGGCGCAGCGAGTTGCCGAGCGTGTAGCCGAAGCCAGGCTCGAGGGGCTCGATGACGAACCGCGAGCGGAACTCGTCGACGGACTCTTCCGACAGGGTGGGGCGCTGTGCGATGAGCACTTGTTCTTTCCTTTCCGGGTCCGACCGCTATTTGAAGGGCCCGAATGTGCTGAGTGACGGAAGGATGGTCGGCGCCCCGGCTGCCTTGCGGTGACCGGGACGCCGTCCGACTTACTTCTTCGAGTAGTACTCGACGATGAGCTGCTCCTGGACGGGCAGGTCGATCTGCGCCCGAACCGGAAGCTGGTGCACCAGGATGCGCATCCGCGACGGGATCGCCTCGAGCCACGCCGGGACGACGCGCTCGCCGTGGGTCTCGCGAGCCACGATGAACGGGGTCATCTCGAGCGACTTCTCGCGCACGTCGATCACGTCGTGGGCCGAGACCTGGTACGACGGGATGTCGACCTTGTGGCCGTTCACCTTGAAGTGACCGTGCACGACGAGCTGACGCGCGTGGCGACGAGTCCGGGCGAAGCCGGCGCGGTACACCACGTTGTCGAGACGGCACTCGAGGAGCTGCAGCAGGTTGTCACCGGTCTTGCCGGTACGACGCGAGGCCTCGACGTAGTAGTTGTGGAACTGGCGCTCCAGGATGCCGTAGGTGAAGCGAGCCTTCTGCTTCTCCTGCAGCTGCGAGCGGTACTCGCTCTCCTTGATGCGGGCGCGGCCGTGCTGGCCGGGAGGGTACGGGCGACGCTCGTAAGCCTGGTCGCCGCCGACGAGGTCGACGCCGAGACGGCGCGACTTCTTGGTCATGGGGCCGGTGTAACGGGCCATCTTCTACAAGTCTCCTGTTCTCGGTCGCGCGATCAGACGCGGCGACGCTTGGGCGGGCGGCAGCCGTTGTGCGGCGTGGGCGTGACGTCCTGGATGGTGCCGACCTCGAGGCCGATGGCACCCAGGGAGCGGATCGCGGTCTCGCGGCCCGAACCCGGGCCCTTCACGAAGACGTCGATCTTCTTCATGCCATGCTCCATCGCCCGGCGACCGGCGGCCTCAGCAGCCATCTGCGCGGCGAACGGGGTGGACTTGCGCGAGCCCTTGAAGCCGACGGTGCCGGCAGAGGCCCACGAGATCACCGCACCGGTCGGGTCGGTGATCGTGACGATCGTGTTGTTGAACGTGCTCTTGATGTGAGCTTCGCCGATGGCGACGTTCTTCTTCTCCTTGCGGCGCACCTTCTTGGCGCCGGCCGCGGTGCGGCTCTTGGGAGGCATGCAGTTATCTCCTGAAGTAGCTGGTCTGGTGGTGGATCAGACGGCGTTCGGTGGTCGAGCAGCAGTTCGCGAGGTACGAGCGAACGGCGTCTCGAGACCTACTTGGCCTTCTTCTTGCCGGCAACCGTGCGCTTCGGGCCCTTGCGGGTACGAGCGTTGGTCTTGGTGCGCTGACCGCGGACCGGGAGGCCCTGGCGGTGGCGGCGACCCTGGTAGCTGCCGATCTCGATCTTGCGGCGGATGTCGGCCTGGACCTCACGACGGAGGTCACCCTCGATCTTGAAGTTGGCTTCGATCTCATCGCGGAGCTTGACCAGCTCTTCGTCACCCAGCTGGTGGACGCGCAGGTCCGGGTTGACCCCGGTGGCGGCCAGGAGCTGCTGGGCGCGAGTACGGCCGATGCCGTAGATGTAGGTGAGTGCGATCTCGATGCGCTTGTCGCGCGGGAGGTCAACACCAACGAGGCGTGCCATGTGGCTTGTCCTTCTGGTAGTTCGCAGCGGTTTCGGTCGTGTCGCGCCCTGTCCT
Organism: Nocardioides sp. SR21; assembly: GCF_022761125.1. Lineage (GTDB taxonomy): Bacteria > Actinomycetota > Actinomycetes > Propionibacteriales > Nocardioidaceae > Nocardioides. Next base: position 150,553 of record NZ_JAKWJR010000006.1, read on the forward strand.
CGTGTGTCCAGGCCCCAGCCATCTGCTCCGGGGGTGATTCGCCGCGTCGTACGACGTGGCTAAGCGATCACGTTGTTGTGTGTTCAGTTGTGGTGCTCTACGAGGGTGATTAACCCTGGCGCTGCTTGTGGCGCGGGTTCTCGCAGATGACCATGACGCGGCCGTGGCGACGGATCACCTTGCACTTGTCACAGATCGGCTTGACGCTCGGGTTGACCTTCACGGTGGGAGGTCCTTTCCTATCGGCTGACGGTTACTTGTACCGGTAGACGATCCGACCTCGTGTGAGGTCGTACGGCGAGAGTTCCACCACCACGCGGTCCTCGGGGAGGATCCGGATGTAGTGCTGGCGCATCTTGCCGCTGATGTGGGCGAGAACCTTGTGCCCGTTGCTCAGCTCGACGCGGAACATGGCATTCGGCAGGGCCTCCACGACGGTGCCCTCGATCTCGATCACGCCTTCTTTCTTCGGCATGTCCTCCACAATCTGTCGGTTGGTTGTCTACCGTGTGGCCCGGGAACCTCGGTCTCAGGTGAGACCGTGGACCTCGTGCAGCCGCCCTGTGGACCTCTTCCCGGGCGCACGACCGAGGCGCTGGTTCCAGCGATTCGGGCGTTCATCCGGGCAGCCGCGAGGCACCACGAAGCAGACCCACGTTGGGCCGACACGCCAGTCTAGCCTCAGCGGCGCTCGAAACCACAATCCGACGGTCTCCGACCGCGCGGCTAGCCTGACCCCGTGAGCGAGACCTACCGCGTGTCCCTGGCGATGATCGTGCGGGACGAGGCCCGCTGCATCACCCGCTGCCTCGAGAGCGTGCGGGACGTCGTGGACGAGATGGTGGTGGTCGACACCGGGTCGACCGACTCCACGGTACAGCTGGCCACCCGGGCGGGCGCCATCGTGCACCACTTCACCTGGGTCGACGACTTCGCCGCCGCCCGCAACGCCTCGCTCGACCACTGCAGCGGCGACTGGGTCCTGGTGCTCGACGCCGACGACTGGCTGGAGTCGGGCGCCGAGGTCCTGGGCTCGCTGCGCTCCACCCCGCCCACGTTCGCCGGCATCGTCGAGATCGCCGGTCGCACCCGCGGCGACGTCGTGAGCACCAGCCCGTCGATCCGGGTGTTCCCGGCGGGCACGCGGTACGCCGGCCGCATCCACGAGCAGCCCCAGGTCGAGGTGGGTGAGCGGCCGCTCGCGGTGCGCATCGCCACCGACGGCTACCAGGAAGAGCAGCTCGAGAAGAAGGTCGGCCGCAACCAGCGGCTGCTCGAGATGTCGCTCGCCGAGGAGCCGGAGAACGCCTACCTCTGGTACCAGCTCGCCCGCGAGCACGCGCACGCCGGCGCCCACGCCGCTGCGTGCCTCGGGTTCGAGCAGGCCAACCGGCTCGACGGCCCGACCCGGCCGGACTCACCGCCGTGGCGTCACGGGCTCGTCGTGCAGTACGTCGCCAGCCTGCTGATCGCCGGTCGCACGCAGGACGCGGTCGACCTGGCGGCCGACGAGCTGGAGCACTGGGAGCACTCCCCCGACTTCCTCTACGTCCTCGGCCACGCCCTGAACCAGCACGCCCTCGCGCATCCCGAGGTCGCCGACCAGGTCCTTCCGATGGCCGAGGAGGCCTGGCGGGGCTGCCTCGCCCTGGGCGACGCCAAGCTGGTCGGCTCCATCGAGGGGCACGGCAGCCACCTCGCCGCGCGCGAGCTGGTCGGCCTCTACGAGCGGCAGGGCCGGATGCAAGATGCCGCGCGCGTCCGTCCCCTCGCCGATCGTCAGTAGGATCCGCGCGTGGCGACGTACCGGATCTCCCTGGCGATGATCGCCCGCGACGAGGCGCGCTGCATCGTGCGCGCGCTGGAGAGCGTCCGTGACGTCGTCGACGAGATGGTGGTCGTCGACACGGGCTCGACCGACGACACGGTCGCGCTCGCGGAGGCCGCCGGTGCGACGGTCCACCACGTCGCCTGGGTGGACGACTTCGCGCAGGCGAAGAACGCCGCGCTCGACCACTGCTCGGGCGACTGGGTCCTGGTGCTCGACGCCGACGAGTGGCTGGTCTCCGGAGCGGAGGCGGTCGCCGCCCTGCGCTCGACCGAGCCGGGCTTCACCGGCCTGGTCGAGATCGCCAGCCCGACCAGCGACGGCAACGTGACGATGATCCGGCAGGCCCGCGTGCTGCCCGGCGCCGCGCGCTACACCGGCCGGATCCACGAGCAGCCGGAGATCATCGGGGCGGAGCGGCAGCTCGACGTGCGCCTGGAGCACGACGGGTACCTCGCCGAGCAGCTCGCGAGCAAGGAGGGCCGCAACCGCCGGCTGCTCGAGCTGGCCCTGGCGGAGGACCCGGACAACCCGTTCCTGTGGTTCCAGCTCGCCCGCGCCCACGACGTGGCGCGCAGCCCCGAGGCCGCGTGCCTGGGCTTCGAGCAGGCCTACCGGCTGAGCGGCCCGAGCGGCCCCGACTCCCCGCCGTGGCGGCATCCGTTCGTGGTGCGCTACCTCGCCTGCCTGGTGATGACCGGTCGCACCCAGGACGCCATCGACTTCGCCGTACCGGAGCTGGAGTACTGGCACGGGTCCGCCGACTTCCAGTTCATGCTCGGCCACGCGCTGCTGCAGCACGCGATCGCGAACCCCGAGCTGCAGCCCGAGGTCGTCCCCCTGGCCGAGCAGGCGTGGCAGACCTGCCTGAGCCTCGGCGACTCCGACCTGCCCGGCGCGGTCGTCGGCCACGGCAGCTTCCTGGCCGCCCGGGCTCTCGTCGACCTCTACGAGTCGATCGGGCGCGAGGCCGACGCCGAGCGGCTCCGGCGCCTCAGCTAGCCAGCAGCCGCAGCGTCTCCTCGCGCGCGGGCGAGCGGCCCGGCTCGGTTCCGGTGTAGGCACCCGCGACCGGGTGCACCATCACCTCGTCGACGCCGTACGACGCCGCGAGGTCCGCGATCCGGCTCCTGGCCTGCTCGGGCGAACCGATCACCCAGCGCTGCGCCATCGCCTCGACCAGCTCGAGGTGCGCGGGCGGCAGCTCGACCTTCTCGGCCTCCTCGACCAGTCGCTGCGGGCGCAGCTCCTGGCCGGTGCGCAGCGCCAGCATCGCGTGCAGCTGGGGCAGCGCCAGCCGGGTCGCCTCCTCCTCGCTCTCGGCGACCACGGCGTTCACCGTGAGGAACGTCTGCGGCTCGGCGAGCTCGGGCGAGGGCCGGAACGTCGAGCGGTAGAGCTCGAGCGCCTCGGCCGTGCCGGACCCGGAGAAGTGGTGGGCGAAGACGTAGGGCATGCCCTTCTCCGCCGCCAGCCTGGCCGAGTAGTCCGACGAGCCCAGCAGCCAGATCGTCGGCACGCTGCGCGCCCCGGGCGTCGCCTTCAGCGGGTACGTCCGGCCCTGGATGTTGAGTCCGACGCCGTCGGGCTCCATCATCGCGAGCACGTTGTCGACGTACTCAGGGAAGCGCGTCACCGCCTCGTCGCTGACTCCCCCGGCGCCGTGCCGCAGGGCGTACGACGTCACCGGGTCGCTGCCGGGCGCGCGCCCGATGCCGAGGTCTATCCGGCCCGGGAACGCCGCCTCGAGCAGCGCGAACTGCTCCGCGACGACGAGCGGCGCGTGGTTCGGCAGCATCACGCCGCCGGAACCCACGCGAATCCGCCCGGTCGCCCCGGCGACCAGCCCGATCAGCACCGGCGGGTTGGTGGCAGCGACCGCCGGCATGTTGTGGTGCTCGGCGAGCCAGTAGCGCCGGTAGCCGAGGCTGTCGGCCACCTTGGCCAGGGACAGGGTCGAGGCGAGCGCGTCGCCGGTCACCTGGTCGCTGCGGACGGGGACGAGGTCGAGTACGGAGAGCTGAGGCATCGTCGGGAGAACGACGCGCCCGGGGCGGCTATTCCGCCCCGGCCGCCTCCTTGGCCCGGTCCCGGCTGTCCTTCACCAGGCTGGCGACCGCGGTGACGACCAGCGTCGTGATGATCACCGCGAGGCTGAGCAGCGACGAGATGTCGGGGACGTGCACCGGGTGGCCGTCGTTGATGAAGGGCAGCTCGTTCTCGTGCAGCGCGTGGAGGACGAGCTTCACGCCGATGAACGCGAGGATGAACGCGAGCCCGAGCGAGAGGTAGACGAGCCGCTCCAGCAGGCCGCCGAGCAGGAAGTAGAGCTGGCGCAGGCCCATCAGCGCGAACACGTTCGCGGTGAAGACGAGGTACGGCTCCTGGGTGATGCCGAAGATCGCCGGGATCGAGTCGAGGGCGAACAGCAGGTCGGTCGTGCCCAGCGCGATGATCACGATCAGCATCGGCGAGACGACGCGGGCGCCGTTCTGGTGGTACCAGAGCTTGAGGCCGTGGTACTCGTCGCCGACGTTGAGGTGCGACTGGGCGAACTTCACGATCCGGTTCTCTTCCGGATGTTCGTCCTCGTGGCTGCGATAGCTCTTCACGAGCGTGACCGCTGTGTAGACGAGGAACGCACCGAAGGCGTAGAAGACCCAGCTGAAGTTCTCGATGAGCTGGTAGCCCAGCGCGATGAAGATGCCGCGGAAGATCAGCGCCAGGATGATGCCCACCATGAGGGCTTCCTGCTGGTACTCCCGCGGGACCCGGAGCGCCGCCATCAAGATGATGAAGACGAACAGGTTGTCGATGGAGAGTGAGTACTCCGTCAACCAGCCGGCGAAGAACTCGATGCCGTAGTCGTGCCCGTGGAACACCCAGACCCAGATGCCGAAGGCCACCGCAGCGCTGATGTAGACGCTGAGCGCGACCGCGCACTCCTTGAAGGACGGTTCGTGCGGGTCACGCGCGATGACGATGACGTCGAACGCCAGCACTGCGACGGTGATCGCAATGGTGATGCCCCACTCGAGACTGGTTACTTCCACGGACTGCTCCTGGGTTAGGGGGACACAAAGTCGTCAGAAGTCTCTTCCATCGTCGTACGACGACCCGCGGACCCGGAGCATGCTCGTGTTGACGAGACCGCGGCGAAGGAATACTCCCCCCTGCTGGTCTTATCCAAGCACATCGGGCTAGCGGCCACCGAACGGGACGCCGAGCTCGGTGAGCACGGCCTCCCCACCGTCGAGGGCGGTCAGCACCCATGTACCCGTTGGGGTGAGGGTGAAGGTGTGCTCGAAGTGAGCGCCCCAGCTGCCGTCCTCGGAGACGACCGTCCAGTCGTCCTCCAGCACGTCGGTGCGCTTGCTGCCGAGCGTGAGCATCGGCTCGACCGCCAGCGCGATGCCCTCGACGAGCTTGGGGCCCTTGCCGGGGCGGCCGTAGTTCGGCACGTTCGGAGCCATGTGCATCTCCGAGCCGATGCCGTGCCCGGTGTAGTCCTCGAGGATGCCGTAGGAGCCCTGGTCGCGGACGTAGCGCTCCACGGCGTGCGAGATGTCCGTGACCCGGCCACCGCGGCGGGCAGCGGCGATCCCGCGCCACATCGCCTGCTCGGTGACGCGCATCAGCTCGGTCACCTCCGGGGGTACGGCGCCGACCGCGACCGTGATCGCCGCGTCGCCGTGCCAGCCGCCGACGATGGCGCCGCAGTCGATGGAGATCACGTCCCCCTCGGCGAGCGTCCGGCCGCCGGGGATCCCGTGGACCACCTCGTCGTTCACCGACGCGCAGATCGAGCCCGGGAAGCCGTGGTAGCCCTTGAACGACGGCGTCGCTCCGGAACCGCGGATGCTGTCCTCCGCGATCGCGTCCAGCTCCCCCGTGCTGATGCCGGCCCGGACGTGGCCGCGCAGCAGCTCCAGGGTGGAGCCGACCACGAGCCCGGCCTTGCGCATCAGGTCGATCTGTTCGGGCGTCTTGATCTCGACGCCGCGGTCGAGGAGGCCCACTAGCGGTCCTGGGCCGTCAGGACGTGCGGTGCCAAGGCGGAGGAGCGAAGGCGACCTTCAATGCGCAGCGGTCGTCGTGCGACGACAACGCCGGCAGCGTGCGTCATGGCGGTTCAGGACTCCGGGATGATGTCGAGCGCCTCGAAGATGCGCTGGGTGACCTCGGCGACCTCGCCCATGCCGTCGACCTCGATGACGAGGTCGCGATCCTTGTAGACGGCGATCAGCGGCTGGGTCTGCTCGAGGTAGACCTCCTGGCGCCGGCGGATGACGTCCTCGGTGTCGTCGGCGCGACCCTCGACCTGGGCGCGCTGCAGCAGCCGGCCCACGATCTCGTCCTGGTCGACCGTCAGCACCATCACGGCGTCGAGACGGTGCCCGGTGAACCGGATCATCCCGTCCAGCTCCTCGACCTGGGCGAGGGTGCGCGGGTAGCCGTCGAGGAGGAAGCCGTTCTCGGCGTCCGGCTCGTCGATCCGGTTGCGGACCATCAGGTTGGTGACCTCGTCGGGGACGTAGTCACCCGCGTCCATGTAGCGCTTCGCCTCGAGCCCGAGCTCGGTCCCCTGCGAGACGTTGGCGCGGAAGATGTCCCCGGTCGAGATGGCCGGGATCTTGAAGTGCTCGGCGATGAACTTCGCCTGAGTGCCCTTGCCCGCCCCCGGCGGGCCCATGATGATCAGACGCATTTAGCGGAGGAATCCTTCGTAGTTGCGCTGCTGGAGCTGGCTCTCGATCTGCTTGACCGTGTCGAGAGCGACGCCGACCATGATCAGGATGCTGGTGCCGCCGAACGGGAAGTTCTGGTCGGCCCCGATCATCGCGAACGCGATCAGCGGGATCAGCGCGATGATGCCGAGGTACAGCGAGCCGGGCAGCGTGATGCGGGAGAGGACGTAGGACAGGTAGTCCTGAGTCGGCTTGCCCGCCCGGATCCCGGGGATGAAGCCGCCGTACTTCTTCATGTTGTCCGCCACCTCTTCAGGGTTGAAGGTGATGGACACGTAGAAGTAGGTGAAGAAGATGATGAGCACGAAGAAGATGCCCATGTAGACCGGGCTGCCGGTCTGCACGAGGTAGTCGCTCACGAAGTTGGCCCACCACGAGTCGGCTTCGGGGTTGAACGACGCGAGCATCGCCGGCAGGTACATCAGCGACGAGGCGAAGATGACCGGGATGATGCCGGCCTGGTTCACCTTGAGCGGGATGTAGGTCGAGCTGCCGCCGAACATCTTGCGGCCGACCATCCGGCGGGCGTACTGGACCGGGATCCGGCGCTGAGCCTGCTCGACGAAGATGACCGCGGTGACGATCACGAGGCCGATCAGCAGGACGATGCCGAAGACCCACCAGCCGCTGGTCTTCTGCACGGCCCACAGCGAGGCCGGGAAGGTCGCCACGACCTGGGTGAAGATGAGGATCGACATGCCGTTGCCGATGCCGCGCTCGGTGATCAGCTCGCCCAGCCACATGATCACGGCGGTACCAGCGGTCATCGTGATGACCATGACGAGGAACGTCGCGGTGCCGTCGTTGTGCAGCAGCGGGTAGATGTCCGGGTCACAGCCCTGGAGCAGCTGGCCCGAGCGCGCCAGCGCCACGATGCCGGTCGCCTGCAGGACCGCGAGGCCGAGCGTCAGGTAGCGGGTGTACTGGGTGATCTTGGTCTGGCCGGACTGCCCTTCCTTCTTCAGCGCCTCGAGCCGCGGGATCACCACGACGAGCAGCTGGAGGATGATGCTCGCGGTGATGTACGGCATGATGCCGAGCGCGAACACCGTGAGCTGGAGCAGTGCTCCGCCGGAGAACAGGTTGACCAAGCTGTAGAGCTCGGCGTTGGACCCCTCGTTGGCGATGTCGATGCACGACTGCACGTTGGCGACGTTGACGCCAGGGGTCGGGACCTGGGACCCGAACCTGAAGATCGCGATGATCATCAGGACGAACAGCAACTTACGTCGCAGGTCCGGGGTCCGGAAAGCGTTCGCGAACGCGCTCAGCACGAGATCCTCTTTCTCCAAGCGTGAAGCGGCCCCTGCGACTCACTCGCAAGGACCCGGGGAAGCCTAACAGGCAGGCTGCAAGCCCCAGAATGCGCATCGGGCGCGGACGGTCCTGCCTGTGACAGGACCGCCGCGCCCGGAGCGCTGAAGCGGGTCACCCGTGGCTCACACCAGGGTGGTGGTGCCGCCGGCGGCCTCGATCTTCTCCTTGGCGGAGGCCGAGAACGCGTTGGCGGAGACCTGGACCTTCACCGAGATGTCGCCCTGGCCGAGCACCTTGACCGGGTGACCGTCGCGGACGGCACCCTTGGCCACGAGAGCGTCGACGTCGATCGCGCCACCCTCGGGGAACAGGTCGCTGATGCGGTCGAGGTTGACGACCTGGAACTCCACCTTGAACGGGTTCTTGAAGCCCTTGAGCTTCGGAAGCCGCATGTGGATCGGCATCTGGCCACCCTCGAAGGCGGACGGAACCTGGTACCGGGCCTTGGTGCCCTTGGTACCGCGGCCGGCCGTCTTACCCTTCGAGCCCTCACCGCGACCCACGCGGGTCTTCGCGGTCTTGGCGCCGGGGGCAGGCCGCAGGTGATGCAGCTTGACCGTCATGTCACTCCACCTCCTCGACCGTCACGAGGTGACGGACGGTGTTGACCATGCCACGGATCTCCGGGCGGTCCTCCTTGACGACGACATCGCCGATGCGCTTGAGACCGAGCGTGCGCAGGGTCTCGCGCTGGTTGGCCTTGATGCCGACGGTGCCCTTCTTCTGCTGAACCTTGAGCTGAGCCATCAGGAGGACACCTCCGCCGACACGCCAGCCGGAACCTCGACCCGAGCCTTGAGCAGGGCCGCCGGGGCGACCTGCTCGACCGGCAGGCCACGACGCGCGGCAACAGCCTCGGGCTGCTCCAGCATCTTCAGGGCCTCGACGGTGGCGTGGACGATGTTGATCTGGTTCGACGACCCGAGCGACTTGCTCAGGATGTCGTGGATACCGGCACACTCGAGCACCGCACGCACCGGGCCACCGGCGATCACACCGGTACCGGGAGCGGCCGGGCGCAGCATGACCACGCCGGCGGCCTTCTCGCCCTGGACCGGGTGCGGGATCGTGCCCTGGATGCGGGGGACGCGGAAGAAGTTCTTCTTCGCCTCCTCGACACCCTTGGCGATCGCTGCCGGGACTTCCTTGGCCTTGCCGTAACCGACGCCAACGAGACCCTCACCGTCGCCGACGACCACGAGGGCGGTGAAGCTGAAGCGACGACCACCCTTCACGACCTTGGCGACACGGTTGATCGCAACGACGCGCTCGATGTAGGCGGTCTTGTCAGCACCCTGGCCGCGACGGTCGTCGCGTCCACCACGGCGCTCGCCACCACGCTGTCCGCGCTGGGCTCCGCTCATGAGACTTCCTCTTCTCTCTTACTTGTCTTTGCGATCAGAAGGTCAGGCCACCGGCGCGAGCGCCGTCGGCCAGGGCCGCGATGCGACCGTGGTACTTGTTGCCGGCGCGGTCGAAGACGACCCCGTCGACACCAGCGGACTTGGCGCGCTCGGCGACGAGCTCGCCGACCTTCTTGGCCTTGGCGGTCTTGTCACCGTCGAAGCCGCGCAGGTCTGCCTCCATGGTGGACGCGGACGCGAGCGTCTTGCCCACCAGGTCGTCGACGACCTGCACAGTGATGTGCTTGGACGAACGGGTGACGACCAGGCGCGGGCGCTCGGCGGTGCCGTTCAGCTTCTTGCGGCCGCGCACCTGACGGCGCAGGCGGGACTTGACCCGCTTGGCGGTGTGCTTGTTGTTGGAAAGCGAGATCGCCATCGTTACTTACCGGCCTTTCCGACCTTGCGGCGGATGTGCTCGCCGGCGTAGCGGACGCCCTTGCCCTTGTACGGCTCGGGCTTGCGCAGCTTGCGGATGTTGGCCGCAACCTCGCCGACCAGCTGCTTGTCGATGCCCTGGACGCCGAGCTTGGTCGGGCCCTCCACCGCGAAGGTGATGCCGTCAGGGGCGTTGAACGTGATCGGGTGCGAGTAGCCGAGCTGGAACTCCAGCTGGGTCGGCCCCTTCGACAGGACGCGGTAACCGACGCCCACGATCTCGAGCTTCTTCTCGTAGCCCTCGGTGACACCGACGACCATGTTGTTGACCAGCGTGCGGGTCAGGCCGTGGAGGGCCTTGCTCTGACGCTCGTCGTCGGGGCGCTTGACGTCGAGGACGCCGTCACCCTTCTCAACCGTGATCGGCGCGGCGACGGTGTGCGACAGCGTGCCCTTCGGGCCCTTGACGGTCACGTGCGCGCCGTCGATCGCGACGTCGACACCGGACGGGACCGCAACGGGGAGCTTGCCAATACGCGACATGCTTGTGTTCTCCTTCTCGGTCTCGTCGTTACCAGACGTAGGCGAGGACTTCCCCACCCACGCCCTTCTGGTTCGCCTGGCGGTCGGTCAGCAGGCCCTGGCTCGTCGAGATGATCGCGACGCCCAGGCCGCCGAGCACCTTCGGGAGACCCGTGTGCTTGGCGTAGACCCGGAGACCGGGCTTGCTGATGCGACGGACACCCGCGATCGAACGCTCGCGGTTGCGGCCGTACTTCAGCGTGATGGTCAGCGTCTTGCCGACCTCGCCCTCGGAGGGGTCCTTCACGTCGAACGACGTGATGTAGCCCTCCTGCTTGAGGATCTCGGCAACGCCCTGCTTGAGCTTGCTGTACGGCATGGAAACCGCGTCGTGGTACGCCTGGTTGGCGTTGCGCAGACGAGTGAGCATGTCTGCGATCGGGTCAGTCATCGTCATGGCCGAATTGGCCCTTTCTCGGTGTGGTTTCGATCCGCTTCCGCAGAACGACCTTCAGCGTTTGGTGTTGTGGTTTTCCCGCCGTAACCACCGACGGGGGTGTGGGGGCGAAGCCCCCACAGGGTCACGGGGCGCAGCCCCGAAATCCTTACCAGGAGGACTTGGTGACGCCGGGCAGCTCGCCGCGGTGCGCCATCTCCCGCAGGCAGATGCGGCACAGGCCGAACTTGCGGTAGACGGCCTTCGGCCGGCCGCAGCGCTGGCAGCGGGTGTAGCCGCGGACAGCGAACTTCGGCTTGCGAGCGGCCTTGACCTTGAGCGCGGTCTTCGCCATGTCAGTTCTCCTTGAACGGGAAGCCGAGCTGCTTCAGCAGCGCGCGACCCTGCTCGTCGTTGGTGGCGGTCGTGACGATCGTGATGTCCATACCGCGCGAGCGGTCGATCCGGTCCTGGTCGATCTCGTGGAACATGACCTGCTCGGTGAGACCGAAGGTGTAGTTGCCGCGGCCGTCGAACTGGTTCGGGTTCAGGCCCCGGAAGTCGCGGATACGCGGCAGCGCGAGCGACAGCAGGCGGTCCAGGAACTCCCACATCCGGTCGCCGCGCAGCGTGGTGTGCGCACCGATCGGCATGCCCTCACGCAGCTTGAACTGCGCGATGGACTTGCGAGCCTTGGTCACGAGCGGCTTCTGGCCGGTGATCGCGGTGAGGTCCTTGACCGCACCCTCGATCAGCTTCGAGTCGCGAGCGGCCTCGCCGACACCCATGTTGACCACGATCTTGGTCAGGCCGGGCACCTGCATGACGTTCGCGATGTCGAACTCGGACCGCAGCGCCGGGAGGATCTCCTCGCGGTAGCGGGTCTTGAGACGCGGGGTAACCGCGGCAGACGCAGTCGTCTCGGTCATCAGATTTCCTTACCGGTCTTGCGGGAGACGCGCACGGAGCGCTCCGCCTTGTAGGTCGAGCCGTCGGGGCGACGCTTGGTGACCTCGTCGCGGCGGAAGCCGACCCGGGTCACGCCGTCGCCCTCGACGAGCATGACGTTCGAGACGTGGATCGGCGCCTCGGCGGTGATGATGCCGCCGGTGGTGCCGGCGCGACCGCCCTGGTTGACGACCTTGGTGTGCCGCTTGATGCGGTTCACGCCCTCGACGATCACGCGGTTCTCCTCACGGAGGACCTGGATGACCTTGCCTTCGGCGCCCTTGTCCTTGCCAGCGATCACCTTGACGGTGTCGCCCTTCTTGATGTTCACGCTCTTGGCCATGTTCAGAGCACCTCCGGTGCGAGCGAGATGATCTTCATGAACTTCTTCTCGCGCAGCTCGCGGCCGACGGGACCGAAGATGCGGGTGCCTCGCGGCTCCCCGTCGTTCTTCAGAATGACGGCGGCGTTCTCGTCGAAGCGGATGTACGAACCGTCCGGCCGACGGCGCTCCTTGACGGTGCGCACGATGACGGCCTTGACGACGTCACCCTTCTTCACGTTGCCACCGGGGATCGCGTCCTTCACGGTGGCGACGATGACGTCGCCGATGCCGGCGTAGCGGCGACCCGAGCCACCGAGAACACGGATGCAGAGGATCTCCTTCGCACCGGTGTTGTCGGCGACCTTGAGTCGCGACTCCTGCTGAATCATTTCTTCTCCTGGTTGTCGTGCCGGTTCTCAGTGCCTCAGGGGCAGTGAGCCTGGCCGAACGGGTGGATTACTTGGCCTTCTCGAGGACCTGGACGACGCGCCAGCGCTTGGTGGCCGACAGCGGGCGGGTCTCCATGATCAGGACCCGGTCGCCGATGCCGCACTCGTTCTGCTCGTCGTGCGCCTTGAGCTTGCTCGTGCGGCGCATGACCTTGCCGTAGAGCGCGTGCTTGACGCGGTCCTCGACGGTCACGACGACGGTCTTGTCCATCTTGTCGGAGACGACCAGGCCCTCACGGGTCTTGCGGGCGTTCCGCTCTGCGGTCTGCTCGCTCATGCGTCACCATCCTCGTTGCTGTTCTGACCCGGGGCGGTCCGGATGCCGAGCTCGCGCTCACGCACCACGGTGTAGATCCGGGCGATGTCCTTCTTGACCGTGCGGAGCCGGCCGTGGCTCTCCAGCTGGCCGGTGGCCGCCTGGAAGCGGAGGTTGAAGAGCTCCTCCTTGGCCTCACGCAGCTTGGCCTCGAGGTCGACGGCGTTCAGCTCGTCGAGCTCGTGAGCAGTGGTAGCCATCAGAATTCACCTGCTTCGCGGGAGATGAACCGGCACTTCATCGGGAGCTTGTGCATCGCACGGCGCATGGCCTCGCGGGCAACGTCCTCGTCCACACCGGAGAGTTCGAACATGACACGGCCCGGCTTGACGTTGGCGATCCACCACTCCGGCGAACCCTTACCGGAACCCATGCGGGTCTCGGCAGGCTTCTTGGTCAGCGGGCGGTCCGGGTAGATGTTGATCCAGACCTTGCCGCCACGCTTGATGTGACGGGTCATGGCGATACGGGCCGACTCGATCTGTCGGTTGGTCACGTAGTGACCCTCGATCGCCTGGATGCCGAAGTCACCGAAGGCGAGGCGGGTGCCACCCTTGGCCGCACCGGTCCGCTTGGGGTGGTGCTGCTTGCGGTGCTTGACACGACGGGGCATCAGCATGGCTCAGGCCTCCTTCGGGGTCTCAGCTGCGGGCGCCTCGGCCGGAGCCTCGGCGGCGGGAGCGGCGTCGCCGCGGTCCGAGCGGGTCGGACGGTCGCTGCGCGAGCCACGGCTCGGGCGGTCGGCGCCACGGGCGCCACCACGGGCACCGTCACGCGCACCGCCACGACCGGGAACACCGGCGCGGGCAGCGGCCTGGGCCTGACGCTCGGCACGGGTGCCGGCGACCTCGCCCTTGTAGATCCAGACCTTCACGCCGATGCGGCCGAAGGTCGTGCGGGCCTCGTAGAAGCCGTAGTCGATGTCGGCACGCAGCGTGTGCAGCGGGACGCGACCCTCGCGGTAGAACTCGGTGCGCGACATCTCGGCGCCGTTGAGGCGGCCGGAGCACTGGATCCGGATGCCCTTGGCACCGGAACGCATCGAGGTCTGCATCGCCTTGCGCATCGCGCGACGGAACTGCACGCGGCCCGACAGCTGCTCGGCCACACCCTGGGCGACCAGCTGCGCGTCGATCTCGGGGTTCTTGACCTCGAGGATGTTCAGCTGGACCTGCTTGCCCGTGAGCTTCTCGAGCTCACCGCGGATGCGGTCGGCCTCGGCGCCGCGGCGACCGATGACGATGCCCGGGCGGGCCGTGTGGATGTCCACGCGGACCCGGTCACGGGTGCGCTCGATCTCGACCTTGGAGATGCCGGCCCGCTCCATGCCCTTGGAGAGCAGCTTGCGGATGGCGACGTCCTCGCCGACGTACGACTTGTAGAGCTTGTCGGCGTACCAACGGCTCTTGTGGTCGGTCGAGATGCCCAGGCGGAAGCCGTTCGGGTTGATCTTCTGACCCATTACTTCTTGCCACCCTTCTTGGCGCCAGCAACGTCGGCCGGCTGCACGACCAGCGTGATGTGGCTCGTGCGCTTGTTGATCCGCGTCGCGCGACCCTGCGCGCGGGGACGCCAGCGCTTCATGGTCGGACCCTCGTCCACCTGCGCGTTGGAGACGACCAGGTCGCTGCGGTCGAGGCCCTCAGTGGTCTCGGCGTTGGCGATGGCGCTCTCCAGCACCTTGTAGACGGTCTCCGAGGCGGCCTGCGGCGCGAACTGCAGCAGCGACAGGGCCTCGTCGACGGGGAGACCACGGACCATGTCGACGACACGGCGGGCCTTCATCGGGGTGATGCGCTGGTAGCGGGCACTCGCGAAGGCGCCCGGCTGGCCGCCCAGGAGCGACTCGCGACGCGCGCTGGTGCGCATGCGCTCAGTGGTGCTCATCGACGACGTCCCTTCCGGTCTTCCTTGACGTGTCCGCGGTAGGTGCGGGTCGGGGCGAACTCCCCGAGCTTGTGACCCACCATCGCGTCGGTCACGAACACGGGAACGTGCTTGCGACCGTCGTGCACGGCGATCGTGTGCCCGATCATGTCCGGCACGATCATCGAGCGGCGCGACCAGGTCTTGATGACGTTGTGGCTGCCCTTCTCGTTCTCCGCGTCCACCTTCTTCTGCAGGTGGCCGTCGACGAAGGGGCCCTTCTTCAGGCTGCGAGGCATCTCAGTTACTTCCTACCCTTGCCGGTCTTGCGACGGCGGATGATCTGGGAGTCAGAGGCCTTGCGCTTGCGCGTGCGGCCCTCGGGCTTGCCCCACGGGGAGACCGGGTGGCGACCACCGGAGGTCTTGCCCTCGCCACCACCGTGCGGGTGGTCGACCGGGTTCATGACGACACCACGGACGGTCGGGCGCTTGCCCTTCCAGCGCATACGGCCGGCCTTGCCCCAGTTGATGTTCGATTGCTCGGCGTTGCCGACCTCGCCGATGGTGGCGCGGCAGCGCACGTCGACGTACCGCATCTCGCCCGAGGGCAGACGCAGCGTGGCGCGCGAACCCTCACGGGCGATCAGCTGGGCGCTGTTGCCGGCCGAGCGGGCCATCTTGGCGCCGCCACCGGGACGAAGCTCCACGCAGTGGATGGTCGTACCGACGGGGATGTTGCGCAGCGGCAGGTTGTTGCCGGGCTTGATGTCGGCGTTCGGGCCGGACTCCACGCGGGTGCCCTGCGACAGGTCCTTCGGCGCGATGATGTAGCGCTTCTCGCCGTCGGCGTAGTGCAGGAGCGCGATGCGCGCGGTGCGGTTCGGGTCGTACTCGATGTGAGCGACCTTGGCCGGCACGCCGTCCTTGTCGTAGCGACGGAAGTCGATGATGCGGTAGGCCCGCTTGTGACCGCCACCCTGGTGCCGGGTGGTGATCCGGCCCTGGTTGTTGCGGCCGCCCTTCTTGGGCAGCGGACGCGTCAGCGACTTCTCCGGAGTGGTCCGGGTGATCTCGACGAAGTCGGCGACCGACGAGCCGCGACGGCCCGGGGTAGTCGGCTTGTACTTACGGATAGCCATGTCTCAGTCCTCGTTATCCAGCTGCCCGGTCAGGAGACCGGACCTCCGAAGATGTCGATGCGGTGGCCCTCGGCGAGGCTGACGATCGCGCGCTTGGTGTCCTTGCGCTTGCCGAGACCGTTGCGGGTCCGGCGCGTCTTGCCCTGGCGGTTGATCGTGTTGACCGACGTCACCTTGACGTTGAACACCTTCTCGACCGCGATCTTGATCTCGGTCTTGTTCGCGTCCGGGTGCACCAGGAAGGTGTACTTGTTCGCGTCGAGGAGGCTGTAGCTCTTCTCGGACACGACCGGCGCGAGCAGGATGTCGCGGTGGTCCTTGTGCAGGGTGCTCACTTGGCAGCCTCCTCGGTCTTCGCAGTGCCGTTCACGAAGGCGTCGTAGGCGCCCTGCGTGAAGACCACGTCGTCAGACGCCAGCACGTCGTAGGTGTTGAGCTGGTCGACAGCCACGATGTGCACCTGCGGCGCGTTGCGCAGCGAGAGCCAGGTGACGGAGTCGGTCCGCTCGAGCACGACGAGGAAGCGGTTCCGCTCGGCCAGCGTCGACAGCGCCGCGAGAGCGGAGCGAGTCGACGGCTTGTCGGCGGAGATCAGCGCGTCCACGACGTGGATCCGGTCGTTGCGCGCCCGGTCCGAGAGGGCACCGCGGAGAGCGGCGGCCTTCATCTTCTTGGGGGTGCGCTGGTCGTAGCTGCGCGGCTGCGGGCCGTGGACGGTGCCACCGCCGGCGAACTGCGGCGCGCGGGTCGAGCCCTGGCGGGCGCGGCCGGTGCCCTTCTGCTTGTAGGGCTTGCGGCCACCACCGCGGACCTCGCCGCGGGTCTTGGTGGCGTGCGTGCCCTGGCGAGCAGCGGCCTGCTGCGCGACGACGACCTGGTGGATGAGCGGGATGTTGAGCTCCACGTCGAAGATCTCGGCGGGGAAGTCGACCTTGGCGGCCTTCGGAGCAGCCGTCTTCGCGGCGGTCTTCTTGGCAGCGGTCTTCTTCGCAGCGGGCTTCTCAGCAGCCGGCGTCTCCGCCGTCTTCTTCGCAGCCGTCTTCTTCGCCGCGGTCTTCTTGGCGGGCTTCTCGGCCGCCGTCTCCTCGGGAGTGGTCTTCTCGTTGTCAGCCATGATCAGACCTCCGTCTTCTTGGCGGCCGAGCGGAGGACCACGAGACCACCCTTGGGGCCGGGAACGGCACCCTTGAGGAGGATCAGGCCCTTCTCGACGTCGACGGCGTGCACGGTGACGTTCTGGGTGGTGACGGTGTCAGTACCCATCCGGCCGGCCATGCGGACGCCCTTGAACACGCGGCCGGGGGTGGCGCAGGCGCCGATCGAGCCCGGCTTGCGGTGGTTGCGGTGCGCACCGTGCGACGCGGAGACACCCGCGAAGCCGTGGCGCTTCATCACACCGGCGAAACCCTTGCCCTTGCTGGTGCCGGTCACGTCGATGTCGTCGCCAGCGGCGAACGTGTCGACGGGCAGCTCCTGGCCCACGGTGTAGTCGGCGGCGGTGGCCGTGCGGATCTCGACCACGTGGCGGCGCGGCGTGGTGCCCGCCTTGCCGAAGTGGCCGGCCTGCGGCTTGTTCACCTTGCGGCCGTCGATCTCACCGAAGCCGACCTGGATGGCGTTGTAGCCATCGGTCGCGGGAGTGCGGACCTGGGTCACCACGTTGGTGCTGGCCGCGATCACGGTCACGGGGACGATCTTGTTGTTCTCGTCCCAGAGCTGGGTCATGCCGAGCTTGGTGCCCAGCAGGCCCTTCACATTGCGTTCGAAAGTCATGTCAGGCGACCTCAGAGCTTGATCTCGATGTCGACGCCGGCAGGCAGGTCGAGGCGCATCAGCGAGTCGACGGTCTTCGGCGTGGGGTCGATGATGTCGATGAGGCGCTTGTGCGTGCGCATCTCGAAGTGCTCGCGGGAGTCCTTGTACTTGTGCGGCGAGCGAATGACGCAGTAGACGTTCTTCTCGGTCGGCAGCGGCACCGGGCCGGCGACCTTGGCACCCGTGCGGGTGACCGTGTCCACGATCTTGCGCGCCGAGGTGTCGATCACCTCGTGGTCATAGGCCTTGAGCCTGATGCGGATCTTCTGTCCCGCCATAGGTAGCTCGTCCTTCTCCATCAGTACCGCGTGCTTGTCCCGGGACGTCCTCCGAATTGAGTCGGTCCCACCCCGTGCTTCCCATCTGACCCCGGCTCCGACCCCCGCGGTCGGGCGTGTCGCGCATGTTTCACGCAACACGAGACCGGGATCTCGCTGGTGTTGGATGGCGCCCGACGGTTCGTCGAGCAGATCGGGTCTCCAGGTTCGGTGCGGCACATGCCGACTGCTGACCTGTCAGGAGACGCGATTCAGAAGTCAAGATGTGTGGCGCACCCCGGCAACCCAGCCGAAGCAACCGGACTATCTTGGCAGACATCGCGCCCCACACCAAATTCAGCGCCCGGGGTGATCCGAGCTTGCTCGGAGCACCCCGATCCAGGCGCGAGGTCGAGGGCGTCGACGGGGACATGCGCTCCAGCGCGTGGGCCCGTGACGTGTCCCGAAACCGGCCTGCTCGAGCAGTCGATCGGCGGCTCGGCAGGGTGGTGTCGAGGCTCGCTTCGCTCGCACCTCGACCACCGAGGCCGCTATCGTCCTGTCATGCAGAACGAGAACACGTTCTATTCCGGCGTCCACGCGGACGGTACGACGGTACCTGTCGCGGTGTGGGGAACGGGAAACATGGGTCGCGCCGCGATCCGGTCCGTGGCCGCCCACCCGGGCCTCGAGCTCAGCGCGGTCATCACCTCGACGCCTGAGAAGGCCGGCCGCGACGCCGGCGACCTGGCCGATCTCGGCCGCGACCTCGGCGTCCTCACCACCACGGACGTGGACGCCGCCCTCGCGGGCGCCGGCGCGGTCGCGTACATGGCGTCGGGCGACATCCGGCCGGACGGCGCGCTCGACGACGTCGCCCGCTGCCTGCGCGCCGGGAAGGTCGTGGTCACCCCCGCTCTCTATGCGCTGTACGACCACCGCAGCGCTCCGGACGAGGTGACCGCTCCCCTGCTGGAGGCCGCGAAGCAGGGGGGCTCCGCATTCTTCGCCAGCGGGGTCGACCCGGGCTGGGGCAACGACGTGCTACCGGTGCTGCTCAGCGGACTGGGCGGGACGATCGACGAGGTCCGCTGCCAGGAGATCTTCGACTACTCGACCTACGACCAGCCGGACTCCGTGCGGTTCCTCGTCGGGATGGGCGAACCGATGGCGTACGAACCCCCGATGGTGGCGCCCGGCGTCCCGACGATGGTGTGGGGCGGGCAGGTCCGGATGATCGCCCGGGCGCTCGGCGTCGAGCTCGACGAGATCCGCGAGACGCTCGAGCGCCGCCCACTGGACGGCGACGTCACCAACGGCATGGGCCTGTTCGCCGCGGGCACCCAGGGCGCGCTCCGCTTCGAGGTGCAGGGCGTGGTCGACGGGGAGCCGCGGATCGTGGTCGAGCACGTCACCCGCATCGACCCCGGCTGCGCCACCGACTGGCCGGTGCCCCCGGACGGCGGCGCCGGCGCCCACCGGGTCGTCATCGAGGGTCGGCCGCGGATCGAGGTCAGCCTCGAGGCGACCGACGAGGGCGACAACCGGGCCGCCGGCGGCAACGCCACGGCCGCGAACCGCCTGGTCAACGCGATCCCGTGGCTGACCACTGTCGAGCCGGGCCTGTACGACGGCCTCGACGTACCCCTCTCGCCCGCGCGCGGGCGCATCGGAAGGAGCAGCAGGTGATCGTCGACGTCCCGGAGGACAAGGACCCGATCATGTACGTCTGGGGCGAGATGGTGCCGGGCATCGGCCACCCCGCCTCCAAGTTCTCGATGGCGGTCTACGAGCACTCCACGCTCGGGCTGCGCGAGTTCGAGGCGGCCCGGCTGCGGATCGCGCAGATCAACGGCTGCCTGTTCTGCCAGGACTGGCGCACCGAGCGGGACGGGACCAAGGTCGAGGAGACGTTCGCCGACGCGGTCACCGACTGGCGGATCACGCCCGACTTCGACGAGCGCACCCGGCTCGCGGCGGAGTACGCCGAGCGGTACGCCGAGGACCACCACGGACTGGACGAGGGCTTCTGGACGCGGATGAAGGCGGAGTACACCGACAAGGAGATCGTCGAGCTGTCGATGTGCCTGGGGTCGTGGCTCGCGTTCGGCCGGCTCAACCACGTGCTCGGCCTCGATGCCGCCTGCGTGCTGCCGAGTCACTTGTCCAGCCACTAGGTTGTGCCCATGTCGGGCGACCAGGGGTACCCGCCGCCCGGGCCTCCGCCACCGCCCGGCTGGCAGCCTCCACCCGCGCCGGCCAAGGCGCCGTGGCCGCTCCCCCAGTGGGCCGCCCCGTCGCCTCCACCGGGCATCCCACCGGGCTTCGCGCCCGGCATGCTCGGCGCCGCCCACAAGCCGGGCGCGATGCCGCTGCGCCCCCTGGGCCTCGGCGACATCTACGACGCGGCGTTCCGCATCATCCGCTTCAACCCGAAGGCGACCGTCGGGTCCGCGGTCCTGGTGACCGCGGCGGCGATGGCGATCCCGATCGTCGTCACCGCGATCCTGACCGTGCTGGTCGACTTCACCGCCGACAACGGCGGTGAGCTCACGACCGCGGAGCTGATCGGAGTGGTCGGCAGCTTCGGGTCGCTCACGATCGGGGCGCTCCTCCAGTCGGTCGGGATGGTCCTGGTGACCGGGATGATCGCCCACGTCACCGCGGCGGCGGCGATCGGCCGCCGGCTCACCCTCGGTGAGGCGTGGGCGGCCACGCACGGCTCGCGGTGGCGACTGATCGGGCTCACCGTCCTGCTGGCGCTGATGACGTTCGGACTGGTGCTCGTCTACGTCGTCCTCTGGATCCCGGTCACGCTGCTGCTCCCGACCTGGGCGATCATCGTGTTCGGCATCGTGTCCGTGCCGGCGTTCCTCGTGTTCCTGCTGTGGTTCTGGATCCGCGTCTACTACCTGCCGGTGCCGGCGCTGATGATCGAGCGGACCACGGTGTTCCGGGCGATCGGGCGCGGCTACCGGCTCACCTCGCGGCAGTACTGGCGCACGTTCGGCATCGGCGTCCTGACGCTGATCATCGTGCAGATCGCCGGCGGCCTGCTGTCGTTCCCGTTCACGCTCGCCGCCCAGATCATCGGTGCCGGCGTGGTGTCCTCGCAGTGGGCCCCGCTGCTCGTGGTCCTGCTCTCGGCGATCGGGTCGGTGCTCGCAGCCGCGTTCACCGCGCCGTTCACGGCCGCGGTCACGTCGCTGCAGTACCTCGACCAGCGGATGCGCAAGGAGGCGTACGACGTCGAGCTGATGACCCAGGCCGGGATCACCTCGTCGTGAGCCAGCCGCCGCTCGACCCGTCGGGGGACGAGGCCCGTTCGCTGTTCGAGCGCGAGCTGGTGCGACCGGAGTACCACGAGCGCGACGTCTTCCAGCAGCTCCTCGACTGGCTCGGCCGGTTGGTCGACGACACCGTCAACGCGGCGTCGAACGCGCCGCCGCTGTCGACGTTCGCCGCGATGGTCGCGTTCCTGGCGCTGGCCACCGCCCTCGGGCTGCTGCTGTCGCGTGCGCGGCGTACCGCCCGGGTGGCGAAGGCCCGGCGGGCTGTCATCACCGACGACAGCGTCAGCGCGCGCGAGCTCCGGGCGCGCGCCGAGCGGGCGCTGGCGGAGGGCCGCAACGCGGACGCGGTCGTGGACGGCTTCCGCGCGCTGGCCGTGCGCCAGGTCGAGCGCGGGCTGCTCGACGACCTGCCCGGCGCGACCGCGCACGAGGTGGCCCACGCCGTCGGCGCCGCGCACCCCGGTCAGCGGCAGCGGGTCGACGGCACCGCGGCCCTCTTCGACTCCGTCCTGTACGGCGACCGGCCGGCGACCGCCGCGCAGGCCGCGAGCGTGCTCGAGCTCGACGACGCCCTGGCGGGCCGGTCATGAGCGGGTGGGCGCGGCACCGCGCGACGCTGCTGATCGTCGCGGGCCTGGTGATCGCGGTCGTCGTGGTGCTGATCGGCGGGACCGCGGACCGGCGGACCGGCTACCTCGACCCGGCCAACCCCGACCCCGACGGGGCGCAGGCGCTGGCGCGGGTGCTCGACGACCAGGGCGTCGACGTCACCGTGGTCCGCGACGCCGACGAGCTGGAGGCGACCGACGCCGACGGCGCGACGGTGCTGGTGACGTCGACCGACCAGCTCGGCGAGAGCACGATCGGCCGGCTGCGGACGCACACCCGGGACGCGACGCTGGTGCTCGTCGAGCCGGGCGCGGGCACGACCGGCGCGTTCGGGATCTCCGACCTGCCGTTCTCCGTGTCGATCGACGACCCGCGACCAGCGCGCTGCACGGACCCGACCTACGCCGGGCTGTCGATCGAGGTCGACGGGGCGTACGAGTACCCGACCGAGGACGGCTGCTTCCGGGGGGAGTACGGCGCACTGCTGGCAGAGCCGCGCGACGGCATGGTGCTGATGGGGGCCGGCGAGGCGCTCACCAACGACCAGGTGCTGCGCGCCGAGAACGCCGCCGTGGTGCTCCGGCTGCTCGGGCAGGACCAGCGGCTGGTCTGGTACGTCCCTACCATCGACGACCTGGTGGCCGACGACGGCGTCAGCCTCACGACGCTGCTGCCCGACTGGCTGCGGCCGAGCCTGTGGCTGCTGGTGATCGCCTCGCTGGCGCTGCTGATCTGGCGCGCCCGCCGGCTCGGCGCGCTGGCGACCGAGCCGCTGCCGGTGGTCGTGAAGGCGATCGAGACCACGCGCAGCCGGGGCCGGCTCTACCGCAAGGCCGGCGACCGGACGCACGCCGCGGCCGTGCTGCGCTCCGCGGCACGGATCCGGGCCGCCGACCGGCTCGGGCTCGGGCCGCAGACCGACACCGCGACGCTCGTCCGCGACCTCGCGCGACGTACCGGGAAGCCGCTCGAGGAGGTCGACGCGCTGCTCGGCCCGAGCGCGCCCGTCCCCGCCACCGACCACGACCTGATCACCCTGGCCAACCGACTGGCCGAGCTCGACAGAGAGGTACGCCGACCATGACCGAGATCCCTGCAGGTGACGCGCGCGAGCGGCTGGCCGCCGTACGTACCGAGGTGGCCAAGGCCGTCGTGGGCCAGGACGCTGCAGTCTCCGGGCTGCTCGTCGCGCTGCTGTGCGGCGGGCACGTGCTGATGGAAGGCGTGCCGGGCGTTGCGAAGACGCTGCTCGTGCGCACCCTGGCCGGAGCGCTGTCGGTCGACACGCGTCGGGTGCAGTTCACGCCCGACCTGATGCCCGGCGACATCACCGGCTCGATGGTGATCGACAGCAAGCAGGGCGAGCTCAGCTTCCGCGAGGGGCCGATCTTCACCAACCTGCTGCTCGCCGACGAGATCAACCGGACGCCACCCAAGACGCAGTCCGCGCTGCTCGAGGCGATGGAGGAGGGGCAGGTCTCGGTCGACGGCGTCTCGCGGCCGCTCCCCCGCCCGTTCCTGGTGGCGGCCACGCAGAACCCGGTCGAGTACGAAGGCACGTACCCGCTGCCCGAGGCGCAGCTCGACCGGTTCCTGCTCAAGGTCGTGCTGCCGATCCCGGAACGCGAGGCGGAGATGGAGATCCTGCGCCGGCACGCGGCCGGCTTCGACCCGCGCGACGTCGCCGGCGCCGGCGTCACCGCGGTCGCGGGCGCGGCCGACATCGAGGCCGGGCGGGCGGCGGTCGCCGAGGTGCAGGTCTCGCCCGAGGTCGCGGGCTACATCGTCGACATCGCCCGCGCGACGCGGGAGTCGCCGTCGCTGAGCCTGGGCGTCAGTCCGCGCGGGGCGACCGCGCTGCTGCGCTCGGCGCGCGCGTGGGCGTGGCTGACCGGGCGCGACTTCGTCACCCCGGACGACGTGAAGTCGCTCGCGCACGCGACCCTCGTGCACCGGCTCGGGCTGCGCCCCGAGGCCGAGCTCGAGGGCGTGGACGTCGCGCAGGTGCTGGCCTCTGCGCTCGGATCGGTGCCGGTCCCGCGCTGATGTCCATCTCCGGTCGCGTCCCGCTGCTGCTGCTCCTCGGAGTGGTGGCGGTCGTGCTGCGCCCGGGCATCGGCACCATGTGGCTCTGGGTCCTGGCCGTCGCGCTCCTGGTCGGCCTCGACCTGCTGCTCGCCCCGTCGCCCGGGTCGGTGACGATCTCGCGGAAGCCGGTCGGGACGGTCCGGCTCGGCCAGCCGGCCGAGTCGATGCTGCTCGTCACGAACACGTCGAGCCGGCGGGTGCGCGGGCTGCTGCGCGACGCCTGGCAGCCGTCGGCCGGCGCGAGCGACAACCGGCACCCGCTCTCGCTCGAGGGTGGCGGCCGGACGATCGTGCGCACTCCCCTGCTGCCGCGCCGTCGTGGCGACCTGCGCGCGCTCGGCGTGACCGTGCGGCTGCGCGGGCCGCTCGGGCTGGCGGCGCGCCAGCGGACGCTGACGGTCGAGGGCGCGGTGCGGTCGCTGCCGCCGTTCGAGTCGCGCAAGCACCTGCCCAGCCGGTTGGCGCGGCTCCGCGACCTCGACGGCCGCGCCGCGATCCGGGTGCGTGGGCAGGGCACGGAGTTCGACTCGTTGCGTGAGTACGTCCGCGGCGACGACGTCCGCTCGATCGACTGGCGGGCCAGCGCCCGCAACCGCACGGTGGTGGTCCGCACCTGGCAGCCCGAGCGCGACCGCCGCGTCGTGCTGGTCCTGGACACCTCACGCACCTCGGCCGGCCGCGTCGGCGACGTACCCCGTCTCGACTCGGCGATGGACGCCGCGCTCCTGCTGGCGGCGCTCGCCGCGCGGGCCGGTGACCGGATCGACTTCGTGGCCGGTGACCGCCGGGTCCGCGCCCGGCTGCGGTCGGCGGGCGCTCGCGACGTCGCGGCCAACCTGCAGGAGGTGATGGCCGACCTCGAGCCGGTGATCGCCGAGGCGGACTGGGGATCGCTGGCCGGCGCGGTCACGGGCTTCGGGCGGCAGCGCGCGCTGGTCGTCCTGCTCACGCCGCTCGAGCCGTCCGCGGTGGAGGAGGGGCTGCTGCCGGTGCTGCCGACCCTGACCCACCACCACCGGGTCGTGCTCGCGTCCGTCCGTGACCCCGCGCTCGAGGAGCTCGCCCAGCGGCGCGCCACCGTCGACGAGGTGTACGACGCCGCCGCGGCCGAGCAGGTCATCGACCGGCGCCGCCACACCGCCGGCCTGCTGCGCGCGCTGGGCGTGGACGTGGTCGACGCCGACGCCGAGCAGCTGCCGCCGGCGCTGGCCGATCACTACCTGGCGTTGAAGGCGCGGGGGTTGTTGTAGTCACTTCTGTCCCAGGAATCCCCGGTCGACCGGGGGTTCCTGCGCCTGTCGGCCGTTGCAACCCCCGACAAGTGACAGGACAGGCCGACAAGTCACGCCTGCGTCGCGACCCGGTCCTCGAGCAGCGACGCGTCGATGTCACCGGTCTGGCCGCGGTGGAAGGCCTGGCGGCCGAGCACGAACACGTAGGCGAAGAACACCGCCTCGGCCAGGAGGCCGATGCCCACGCGGGCCCACGTGGGCAGGCCGGACGGCGTCACGAACGCCTCGATGACGCCGCTGACGAACAGCACCGCGACGAGGCCGAGCGCGACGGTGCCGGCCGTACGACCCTCGCGGGCGATCGACTGGGCGCGGGTCAGCTCGCCGGGCTCGACCCACGACCAGAACAGCTTGAGCCCGACGCCGGCGGCGACGAAGACGGCGGTCAGCTCGAGCAGGCCGTGCGGCAGCAGCAGTCCCCAGAAGTGGGCGCCGTGGTCGTGCCGGATCATGATCGAGCCGAGGATCGCGACGTTCGCCATGTTCGT
Organism: Nocardioides sp. SR21; assembly: GCF_022761125.1. GTDB lineage: Bacteria > Actinomycetota > Actinomycetes > Propionibacteriales > Nocardioidaceae > Nocardioides. The sequence goes on from NZ_JAKWJR010000006.1 coordinate 176,072, forward strand.
GAAGAGCAGGTAGACGATCGGGAAGCCGAGGATCCCGAGGGCCAGGCAGAGAGCCGCGACCCAGGCGTTGTTGACCCACACCTGCGCCGCGAAGTGACTGGCGGCGTACTCGCTGTAGTAGTCCTCGAAGTCGTGGTTGACGAGCTGGTCGACCTCCGCGGGCGACAGCAGGCTCTGCTCGACGAGCGGGTGGTCGAGCAGCCACCAGATCATCACGCCGGTCACGACGACGTTCACCACGAGCGTGGTGATCCACCACCAGCGCAGCCGGTAGAGCGCGGCCGGGAAGCGTTCGGTGAAGAACAGCCCGACCCCGCGCCAGGTGCTGGTCCGGCCGCCGGCGGCGCGGTTGCGCGCCCGGGACAGCAGCGACGAGAGGTGCGCGACGAGGGAGGGGTCCGGAGCGGACGTGCGTACGACGGACAGGTGCGTGGCGACCTGCGCGTAGCGCTCGACGAGCTCGTCGGCCTCGGCGCCGGTGAGCCGGCGCTTCTTGGTCAGTGCCTCGAGCCGCTGCCACTCGAACGCGTGCGCGGCGACGTACGCGTCGAGGTCCATGACGAGAGCCTAGGGTGCGGTGATGACCGCGAGCGACCTCCTGCGGCTGCCCGACGGCCGTCGGGCGCAGTACTGGGACAGCGGTGGCGAGCTGCCTGCGGTCCTGTTCTTCCACGGCTGCCCGGACACCCGGCACGTGGCGATGTCCGGCGCCGAGGCGGCGGCCCGGGTCGGCGTGCGGCTGGTCGCGGTGAACCGGCCCGGGTACGGACGCTCCGAGCGGCACGCATCGACGCAGGCGTCGGTCGCCGATGACGCCGTCGCGGTCGCCGACCTGCTCGGCATCGACCGCTTCGCGGTGCTCGGGATGTCGATCGGCAGTGCCTACGCGCTGGTCTGCGCGGCCCGGCACCCCGACCGGGTCAGCGCCCTCGGACTGGTGGCGCCGCCGGACGGACGGCGCCGCGAGGACGGCACGGTCGCCGAGGTCGTCGAGCGGTTCCGCCCCGAGTTCGCGGAGTGGGTGGGACGGCTCGACCCGGCGGACCCCGATGACGCCGCGCTGGCCGCGCGGTTCCTCGCCGAGCTGCCACCCGCCGACGCAGCCCTGCTCGCGTCACGCCGTACGACGGAGCAGGTCGCGGCATCGGTGCGCGAGGCGCTGGCCGACGACGACGGCTACCTGCGCGACGCGGCACTGACCTTCCGGCCGTGGAACGCGACGCCCGAGGACGTCCGCTGCCCGGTGCACACCTGGCCCGACGAGCCCGCCACGCATCTCAGCACCTTGCTCGCGAACTGGGAGCCCGTCCTTCTCGCGCTCCTAGACTGACCGCGATGGCAACGCAGGAGTTCGCGACGCTCACGACCGACGACCTCGTCACCGGCGAGGCGGTCGCCCTCGACCTGCCCCCGGCCAGCCTCGGCACCCGGATCGCCTCCGGACTGATCGACGTCACCGTCACGATCCTGCTGCTGATCGGGCTGATCATCGGCCTGGCGATCGCGGCCCTGCGCACGTCGGAGGCGCTGATCCAGGTGGCGATGCTGGGCGCGATCATCGTGTCGCTCCTGGTCTTCCCCACCGCGATCGAGACGCTGACGCGCGGCCGCTCGCTGGGCAAGCTGGCCTTCGGGCTGCGCACGGTGCGCGACGACGCCGGGCCGATCTCGTTCCAGCACGCGTTCGTGCGCGCGCTGATCGGCGTCGTCGAGATCTACGTGTTCATGGGCGGCCCGGCGTTCTTCTCGGCGCTGATCAGCTCGCGCGGCAAGCGGCTGGGCGACTACGCCGCCGGCACCTATGTCGTCCGCGAGCGCGTGAAGCTGCGGCTCGACCCGCCGGCCCCGATGCCGCCGCAGCTGGCGGCGTGGGCCGCGAGCGCCGACCTGGCCTCGCTGCCGACCGGGCTCACGCTCGCCGTACGCCAGTACCTCGGGCGGCTGCCGCAGATCGACCCCGCCTCGCGCGCCGCGATCGGCCTGCAGCTCGCGGCCGCCGTCAGCGAGTACGTCGCTCCTCCCCCTCCGCCCGGCACGCCCCCGGAGGTCTTCCTCGGCGCGGTCGCGGCCGCCCGGCGCGAGCGCGACGCGCGGCGGCTGGCCCGGGAGGCCGACCTGCGCCGCCGGCTGACGGCGCGCCGATGACCGACCTGCGCGCCCTGTGGGACTTCGACGACCCGGCCGGCTCAGAGCAGCGGTTCCGCGAGGCGGCGGACGTCGCCGAGGGCACCGAGCGGCTGGTGCTGCTGACGCAGGTCGCACGGGCCCTCGGCCTGCAGGAGAAGTACGACGACGGCCACGCGATCCTCGACCACCTCGCCGTCGGTGATCACGAGGTGGCGGCCCGCGTCTCCCTGGAGCGCGGCCGGCTGCTGCGGTCGGCCGGCTCGCCCGACGCCGCCCGGCCACACTTCGACGCGGCTGCGGCGTACGACGAGGACGACGCGCTGCGCATCGACGCGATCCACATGCAGGCCCTGGTCGCGCCACCCGAGGAGCAGGTCGCGCTCCACGAGCGCGCGCTCGCGATCGCGACCGGCTCGGCCGACCAGGAGGCGCGTGACTGGGACGCGTCGCTGCTGAACAACATCGGGATGACGCACGCGGACGCGGGCGACTTCGCGGCCGCGCTCGCGACGTTCGAGCAGGCTGTCGCGGCCCGTGAGCGGATCGGCGACGACGATCGCACGAGGGTCGCCCGCTGGATGGTCGGATGGGCGCTGCGCCACCTCGGCCGGACCGCCGAGGCGCTGGCCGTCCAGCAGGGCCTGAAGGCCGAGCTGGACGCCCTCGGGGCCACCGATCCCCATGTCGACGCGGAGCTCGCCGAGCTCGGCGAGCTCGGCGCCTGAGCATCCGTCCGGCCTGTTCCACCGCGTCCCGATTCCGTAATTCCTACGGTTTCGGACGCCGTTCGCCGAACTCTGAGAGCGCTCAACCGGATCAGACCGGGGAGATTGCGGTTCTCGGGGCGTGGAGATCGTCCGGTCTCGGGCCCTTCCCTGGTACTTTCATCCGGTCGTGGGAGCGTTCCCACGGAAATGTGACCCGCGTTACAGAAACGTTATTGCGAGCCCTTGACGCGGTTCCGCGTAAACGTTTGCATCATCATCGACGGAGCGGGTTACGGGCACGCGGACCCAGGACGGACCTGCTACATACGCAGAGAGGAATGCACGCATGCGATCACGCAACACGCGCCGGGGAATGGCGGTTGCTGCCGTTCTCGTGAGCGCCGGGCTCGTACTCGCCGGTTGTGGTGGGAGTGACGACGAGGGCAGCAGCGAGGCGTCCGGCACGTCGCCGGGCGAGGGCAAGGCCGGCTGTGAGCAGCTCACGCAGTTCGGCGACCTGACGGGCAAGCAGGTCAGCCTGTACACCTCGATCGTGGCCCCCGAGGACCAGCCCTACAAGGACTCGTTCCAGCTGTTCAGCGACTGCACCGGTGCCGAGGTTGTCTACGAGGGCTCCAAGGAGTTCGAGACCCAGCTCCCGGTTCGCGTCGAGAGCGGCAACCCGCCGGACATCGCGTTCATCCCGCAGCCCGGTCTGCTGCAGTCCCTCGTCCGCGACTACGAGGGCGCGGTCAAGGAGGCACCTCAGCAGGTGTCGGACAACGTCGACGAGTTCTACGGCGCCGACTGGAAGACCTACGGCACGGTCGACGACGTGTTCTACGCGCCGCCGCTGACCGCGAACGTGAAGTCGTTCGTCTGGTACTCCCCGAAGATGTTCGAGGAGAACGGCTGGGACATCCCCACCACGTGGGACGAGATGCTCGCCCTGTCCGACACGATCGCGGACTCCGGCGTCAAGCCGTGGTGCGCGGGCATCGGCTCGGGTGAGGCGACCGGTTGGCCGGCCACCGACTGGGTCGAGGACGTGCTCCTCCGCACCGGTGGCGCGGACGTCTACGACCAGTGGGTCTCGCACGAGATCCCGTTCAACGACCCGGCCGTCGTGGAGGCGCTCGACACCGTCGGCGGCATCCTGAAGAACGACGACTACGTCAACGGCGGCTTCGGTGACTTCAAGACCATCGCGAGCACCGAGTTCACCGACGGCGGTCTGCCGATCCTCGACGGCAAGTGCGCGATGCACCGCCAGGCCAGCTTCTACGCCGCCAACTGGGGCGAGGGCGTCGAGGTCGGCGAGGACAAGGACGTCTTCGCGTTCTACCTGCCCCCGATCGACCCGGATCAGGGCAGCCCGGTCCTCGGCGGTGGCGAGTTCGTGACCGCGTTCAGCGACAGCATCCAGACGCAGGCGCTGATGACCTACATCTCCGGTGGCGAGTGGGTCAACGAGAAGGGCAAGGCGACGCCGAACGGTGGCTTCGTCAGCGCCAACAAGAACCTCGACATCGCCAACGTCGCGAGCCCGATCGACAAGGCCTCCGTCGAGATCCTCCAGAACCCCGACGCGGTCTTCCGCTTCGACGGCTCGGACCTGATGCCCGGTCCGGTGGGCGCTGGTTCCTTCTGGAAGGAAATGACCGCCTGGATCGGCGAGGACCAGGACACGCAGACGACTCTCGACAACATCGAGAGCTCCTGGCCCGCGTCCTGACCTAGCACCACGACGTAGCGCTCCGGGGCCGGTCGACGGCCGGCCCCGGACCTACGCCCCGGCTCTGCTCGCCGGGCCGCGACACCTCGCCCTCGGGCCGGGCGTCGCGGCCCGTCGACACGTGCACCACCGTCTGCCCCGTCCACGCCGGCCGATAGCCGCCGCTCATCGGCCCGAGTCCACCGGGAGTACCTGTGACCATGTCGACGGGTGAGAAGTTCACCCAGATGTTCATCGCGATCGGCCTCTTCTTCGGCACGGTCGCCCTCATCCTGCTGCTGACGTCGCGTCTGCGCTCGCGCAAGGGTGAGCTCGTCCAGTCCGCCGCCTTCGTGCTGCCCGCGGTCCTCCTGGTCGCGTTCGGGTTGGTCTACCCGGCGCTCTCGACGATCAAGCGCTCGTTCCAGGACCGCCTGGGCAAGGAGTGGGTCGGCTTCGACAACTACGAGGCGATCTTCACCGACAGCGAGCAGACCCAGGTCCTGATCAACACCGCGGCCTGGGTGCTCCTCGTCCCGACCGCGGCCACCCTGATCGGCCTCGTGTACGCCGTGCTCATCGACAAGGCGCGGTTCGAGAAGTTCTCCAAGGCCCTGATCTTCCTGCCGATGGCGATCTCGCTGGTCGGCGCCTCGATCATCTGGAAGTTCGTCTACGCCTACCGCGAGACCGGCCAGGAGCAGATCGGCATCGCCAACGGCTTCCTCAAGTTCCTCGGCTTCGACACCTACCCCTTCCTGCAGGAAGCGCCCTGGAACACGGTCTTCCTGATCGTGATCATGATCTGGGTCCAGGCGGGCTTCGCGATGACCATCCTCGCCGCCTCGATCCGCGCGATCCCCGACGACATCGTGGAGGCCGCCCGCCTCGACGGCGTCGGTGGCCTGCGGATGTTCCGCTACATCACCGTGCCGAGCATCCGGCCGTCGCTGATCGTCGTGCTCACCACGATCAGCATCACGACCCTCAAGGCCTTCGACATCGTCCGCACGACGGTCGGCGGCAACTTCGACACCAGCGTGATCGCCTACGAGTTCTACCGACAGAGCTTCGTCACCCGCGAGAAGGGCCTCGGCGCCGCGCTCGCGACCCTGCTCTTCGTGCTGGTGATCCCGATCGTCGTCTACAACGTCCGTCAGATGCGCCGACTGGAGGCCCGCCGATGAGCACCGTCAACGACGTCGAGCAGACGGTCGCCAAGCAGGAGTCGCTGTCGAGCAGCGCGCACCGCGCGCTCAGCTCTCCCTGGGCATCGTTGGCCGCGATCGTGATCGCGGTGCTGTGGACGGTCCCCACCCTCGGTCTCTTCATCACGTCGTTCCGCTCCGAGGACGACATCAACTCCAGCGGTTGGTGGACCGGCCTCACCGGACCCTTCACCCTGGACAACTACGACACCGTGCTGCACGGGTCGGACACGAACTTCGCGACGTACATGATCAACTCGTTCGTCATCACGATCCCGGCGGTGCTGATCCCGATCAGCATCGCGGTGATGGCGGCCTACGCGTTCGCGTGGATGGACTTCCCCGGCCGCAACTTCCTGTTCGTCGCGATCTTCGCGCTGCAGATCGTGCCGATCCAGGTGACGATGATCCCGCTGCTGACGGTCTACAACGACCTCGGCCTGTCCGGCTTCCAAGCGCCGGGCGGCGGTTTCTACACGATCTGGTTGTCGCACTCGATCTTCGCGCTGCCCCTGGCGATCTACCTGCTCCACAACTTCATGAGCCAGATCCCGGGCGAGCTGATCGAGTCGGCGCGCGTCGACGGGGCCGGCCACGTGCAGATCTTCCGGCGGATCATGCTGCCGCTGATGGCACCGGCGATCGCGGCGTTCGGCATCTTCCAGTTCCTGTGGGTCTGGAACGACCTGCTCGTCGCCCTGGTCTTCGGCAACCCGCAGACCTACCCGGTGACGCAGCGGCTCGGCGAGCTGTCGGGCTCCCGCGGCCAGGACTGGTTCCTGCTGTCGGCCGGTGCGTTCGTCGCACTGATCGTGCCGCTGATCGTGTTCCTGTCGCTGCAGCGGTTCTTCGTGCGCGGCCTGCTCGCAGGCTCCGTCAAGGGCTGACACATGGTTGCCGCCGGAGCTTCGTCGGAGATGAACGCCCGGCGGCAACCATCGTCGTCGCTAGCGGCCGGCGAGGTGCTCCGCGAGCCAGTGGTAGGAGGCCTTCGGCGTCCGCGTCTGGTCATCGGGGTTCACGTGGACGATGCCGAACGTCTTGGTGTAGCCCTCGGCCCACTCGAAGTTGTCCAGCAGGGTCCACACGAAGTAGCCGCGGACGTCGGCGCCGGCCGCGCGGGCCCGCTCGGTCGCGGCGATGTGGTCGCGGAGGTAGCCGATCCGGTCCTGGTCGTCGAGCGAGGTGTCGGGGTAGGCCGCGCCGTTCTCGGTGACCACGATCGGGAGGCCGGTGGCCTTGTGGGCGTCGACCAGCTGCTCCTCGAGCCCGCGGTCGTCGACCTCCCAGCCGATGTCGGTGCGCGGCTCGCGGACGACGAAGGACACCGGCGTGACGCCGGGGTACGCCTCGACCTCCGGGTGCACCGAGAGGCTCGGGTCGGCGAGGGTCGGCCGGAACGGCGTGTAGTAGTTGACGCCCATCCAGTCGGCCGAGCCCTTCACCAGGTCGAGGTCGCCGTCGCGGACCAGCGTGGGGTCGGCGAGCACCGGAGCGACGCGGATCAGGCCCTCGTCGTACGCGCCGTGCGCGAGGGGGCCGGTCCAGATCCGGTTGCGGACGGCGTCGAGCTCATCGGCGGCCTGCGCGGCCTCCGGGGTCTCGGGCCAGAACGGCGCCAGGTTGTGCACGATGCCGAGGTCGGTCACACCCGCCTCGTGCAGGCGGGCCGCAGCGAGACCGTGGCCGAGGTTGAGGTGGTGGGCCGCGCGGTGGCCGGCGGCGCCCTCCTTGCGGCCGGGGGCGTGGATGCCGGCGGCGTAGCCGAGGTAGGCCGCACACCACGGCTCGTTGTGGGTCGCCCACACCTTCACCCGATCGCCGAGGCGCTCGTGGACGACCATGGCGTAGTCGGCGAAGGCGTACGCCGTGTCGCGGTTGAGCCAGCCGTCGCGCTCCTCGAGGGCCTGCGGCAGGTCCCAGTGGTAGAGCGTCGCGGTCGGCGCGACACCACGCGCGAGGGCGGCGTCGACCAGACGGTCGTAGTAGTCCAGCCCGCGGGTCTCGACGCGGCCGGTGCCCTCGGGCACGATCCGCGGCCACGCGATCGAGAAGCGGTACCAGCCGGCGTTCATGCCCTTCACCAGGTCGAGGTCCTCCTCGAAGCGGTGGTAGGAGTCGCAGGCGATCCGGCCGTCCAGGCCGTCGCGCGTGGCCCCCGGGACCTGGGAGAAGGTGTCCCAGATGGACGGGGCTCGGCCGTCCTCGGCGATCGCGCCCTCGATCTGGTACGCCGCGGTGGCGGCGCCGAACGCCAGGGTGGATCCGTCGGGAAGGTGCTGGGTCATGGGCACCACCGTAGTCGTTCCCGAGCAAAAGTGGGAGCGCTCCCGCGATGACCGGCATCAAGGACGTGGCGCGCGAGGTGGAGATGTCCACCGCGACGGTCTCGCGCGCGCTCCGGGGGCTTCCGGGCGTCTCCGAGGAGACCCGCGACCGGGTCCGGGAGACCGCCCGGCGGCTCGGCTACGTGCCCTCCCCCAGCGCCGCCGGACTGGCCAGCGGTCAGACCCGGACGGTCGCGGTGATCGTGCCGTTCGTGACGCAGTGGTTCTTCGCGGCGGTCGTCCAGGGCGCCGAGGCGGAGCTGCGCAGCCGGGGGTACGACCTGCTGCTCTACAACCTCGCCGGCGACGAGGCGGCCCGGCACCGGGTGTTCGGCACCAGCCTGCTCACCAAGCGGGTCGACGCGATCCTGGTGCTCAGCCTGAAGCCCAGCCCCGACGAGCTCGCCAGCCTCGAGAGGCTCAACAAGCCGGTCACGATCGTCGGCGCCGACCTGCCCGGGTGGGCGACGGTCCGCATCGACGACCAGCTGGCCGCTCGCACCGCCACCCAGCACCTGCTCGACCTCGGCCACCGTCGGGTCGCCTACATCGGCGGCTCGACCGAGGGGGTGCTCGACTTCACCGCGCCGATCGAGAGGGTCAGCGGCTATCGAGCGACGCTCGCGGCGGCCGGCGTACCCCGTGACCCGGCGCTGGAGGCGGACGGCGACTTCACGGTCGCCGGCGGGATGCGCGCGGCCGCCGAGCTGCTGGGACTCGACGACCGGCCGACCGCGATCTTCGCGGCGTCCGACGAGATGGCGATCGGCGTGCTCCGCGCGGCCCGGGACCGCGGGCTCCGGGTGCCCGAGGACCTCTCGGTCATCGGCATCGACGACCACGAGATGGCCGACTTCTTCGACCTCACCACGGTCGCGCAGCCGGTGCACGAGCAGGGACGTGTCGCCGCCCAACTGGTCCTCGGCGCGCTCGGCGGCGAGGGCTGGGACCCCGAGCAGGTCGTGCTGCCGACCGAGCTGGTCGTCCGGAGGACTACTGCTCCACCCTGCGGTACAGCAGGTCCGTGATCTCGCGGTCCTTCGCCAGTCCCTTGCGCTCGAACTTGGTCACCGGCCGCTCCGCCCACCGCTCGACGACGCCACCGGTCAGCAACGGCTCGGCGTCGAGCACCTCGACCATCTGCTCGGCGTAGTCGGACCAGTCGGTGGCCAGCCGCCACTCGGCGCCGGGGGCGAGGCGACTCGCGGCGAGCGCGGCGAACTCGGGGGTGACCAGCCGACGCTTGTGGTGCTTCTTCTTGTGCCACGGGTCGGGGAAGAACACCCAGAGACCGGCCAGGCTGTCGGGCTCGACGAGCTGCTGCATCGACCAGACCGCGTCCACGCTGAGCATCCGCACGTTCGTCAGGCCGGCCTCGCCGATCCGGCGGAGGGTCTCGGCCACGCCCGGACGCCAGACCTCGAACGCGAGCACGTCGTGGTCGGGCCGGGCCGACGCGAGCTCGACGGTCGACTCACCGATGCCCGAACCGATCTCGACGACCAGGGGCGCCGTACGGCCGAACATGCCGGCCAGCGAGAAGCCCGGCTCGTCGACGGCCTCGTCGGGGAGCCAGAAGCGCTCGGCGTAGTCCTCCCAGGCCTGCGCCTGCTTCGGGGTGAACCGGCTGCCGCGCCGCGAGTAGGTCAGCACCTCACGCATCCGCCGGCCGTCGTCGGTCAGCTTGTGGTGGGGTCGCGCAGGTCGCACGCGTTCATCGGGCATGTGTTCTATCTTCCCAAGCATGATCTCCCGCGATCGAATCGCCGCCCTCCGTGCCGCCGAGGAGGAGCGCTTCGCCGAGCTGCACCCGCGCTCCGCCGAGCTCGCCGAGCAGGCCCGGGGTCCGCTGCTGGCCGGGGTCCCGATGCCGTGGATGACCCGGTGGCCCGGCCGCTTCCCGCTGTTCTTCGAGTCGGCGTCGGGCGCTCGGCTCACCGACGTGGACGGGGTCGAGTACGTCGACCTCTGCCTCGGCGACACCGGCGCGATGACCGGTCACGGGCTGCCGCAGGTGGCCGATGCGATCGCCCAGCGGGCGCGGACCGGCATCACCACGATGCTGCCGTCGGCCGACGCGGTCTGGGTCGGCGAGGAGCTGGCCCGGCGCTTCGGGCTGCCGTCGTGGCAGCTGGCGATGTCGGCGACCGACGCGAACCGGTTCGTGCTGCGCTTCGCCCGCCACCTCACCGGCCGGCCGCGGGTCGCGGTCATGGACTGGTGTTACCACGGCACCGTCGACGAGACGCTGGCCGTGCTCGACGACGACCGCGTCGTGGCCCGGCCGGGCGCGCTCGGTCCTCAGGTGGCGGTGGCGGAGACGACCGCGGTCGTGCCGTTCAACGACCTCGACGCGCTCGACCGGCGGCTGGCCGAGGGCGACGTCGCCTGCCTGCTGATGGAGCCCGCGCTGACCAACATCGGGATCGTGCTGCCGGACCCGGGCTACCTCGAAGGCGTGCGCGAGGTGACCCGGCGGCACGACGTGCTGTTGGTCATCGACGAGACCCACACGCTGTGCGCCGGCCCCGGTGGAGCCACCGCGGCCTGGGGTCTCGATCCCGACTTCGTGGTCGTCGGCAAGCCGATCGGCGGTGGCATCCCGTGCGCGGCGTACGGCATGTCCGCGGCGGTGGCCGACCGGCTCTCCGGCCCGATGCTCGGCCACGAGATCGACGTCGCCGGGGTCGGCGGCACCCTGACCGGCAACGCGCTCGCGCTCGCCGCGATCAAGGCCACCCTGTCGAGCTGCCTGCGCGAGGCGGACTTCGCGGTCGCGATCCCGCTGGCCGAGCGCTTCACCGACGGCGTCTCCGGCGTGATCGCCGAGCACGGCCTCCCGTGGCACGTGCAGCGGCTGGGCTGCCGGGCGGAGTACTGGTTCTGCCCTCCACCGCGCGACGGCGCGGCCGCTGCCGCCGCGGTCGACGAGGAGCTCGAGGGGCTGCTGCACCTGTGGTGCCTCAACCGCGGCGTGCTGCTCACGCCGTTCCACAACATGGCGCTGTTCAGCCCGCACCACACGGCCGCGGACGTCGACCGCCACACCGAGGTGTTCGGCGAGGCGATCGCGGCCCTCCTCTCCGAGGCCGGAGAGGTTGAGGGCCGCACCTGAGGGGTCTCGAAACCGGGCTAGGCCGTCCCGAGCGAGGCGAAGCTGATCACGATGACGAACAGCAGCAGCAGGAGCGAGAGCCCGAGCAGGACCGTGCCGACGATCCCGCAGATCCGGCCGGCGTTGGCGGTGCTCCGCCCGCCCAGCTGACCGCCGCTGGCGTCGATCTCCTTGACCACCTTGTTGCCCATGACCCAGGCGAACACCGAGAGCACCTGGCAGGCGACCAGCCCGATGATGCCGAGCACCAGGATCATCGTGGCCTGCGGGTGGTCGCGAGGGCCGTACTGCGGCTGCTGGCCGTAGGCCTGGTACGGCGGCTGGCCGGGCGGCTGCTGGCCGTAGCCCGGCGCCTGCTGGCCGTAGGGGTTGGGCGGCTGCTGCTCGCCGTACGGCGGCGGGGCGTTGTCGCTCATGCCGCTATCCAAGCATGGGTCGTCCGCCTCTCGGCTGCCTCCACACCCACCTGAGGCGGACGACCCGAAATGGCAGGAACCCCCGCCGGCCGAAGCCGACGGGGGTTCCTGGTGCTTGCTGGGTCAGATCACTTGGTGATCTTGGTGACCCGGCCGGCGCCGACGGTGCGGCCACCCTCGCGGATCGCGAAGCGCAGACCCTCGTCCATGGCGATGGGCTGGATCAGCTCAACGACCATCTCGGTGTTGTCGCCCGGCATGACCATCTCGGTGCCCTCGGGGAGGGTCACGACGCCGGTCACGTCCGTGGTACGGAAGTAGAACTGCGGGCGGTAGTTGTTGAAGAACGGCGTGTGACGGCCGCCCTCCTCCTTCGAGAGGATGTAGACCGAGGCCTCGAAGTTGGTGTGCGGGGTCGTGGTGCCCGGCTTGATGACAACCATGCCGCGCTCGACGTCCTCGCGCTTCGTGCCACGGAGGAGCAGACCGACGTTCTCACCGGCCTGGCCCTCGTCGAGCAGCTTGCGGAACATCTCGACGCCGGTGACGGTCGACTTCTGCGAGGTCTCGCGGATGCCGACGATCTCGACCTCCTCGCCGACCTTGACGATGCCGCGCTCGATACGACCGGTGATGACGGTGCCACGACCGGTGATCGTGAAGACGTCCTCGACCGGCATGAGGAACGGCTTGTCCGTCTCACGCTCGGGGGTCGGGATGGCCTCGTCGACAGCGTTCATCAGCTCGAGGATCGAGTCGCCCCACTTGGCGTCGCCCTGCAGCGCCGGGAAGGCGGCAACGCGAACGACCGGGATGTCGTCGCCCGGGAACTCGTACTCGGAGAGGAGCTCGCGCACCTCCATCTCGACGAGCTCGATGAGCTCCTCGTCGTCGACCATGTCGCACTTGTTGAGCGCCACGACCAGGGCCGGCACGCCGACCTGGCGGGCGAGCAGCACGTGCTCACGCGTCTGCGGCATCGGGCCGTCGGTGGCGGCGACCACGAGGATCGCGCCGTCCATCTGAGCCGCACCGGTGATCATGTTCTTGATGTAGTCGGCGTGACCCGGGCAGTCGACGTGCGCGTAGTGGCGCGCCTCGGTCTGGTACTCGACGTGCGCGATCGAGATGGTGATACCGCGCTGGCGCTCCTCGGGAGCCTTGTCGATCTCGTCGAACGCCGAAGCAGCGTTCAGGTCCGGGTACTTGTCATGCAGCACCTTGGTGATCGCCGCGGTCAGCGTCGTCTTACCGTGGTCGATGTGACCGATGGTGCCGATGTTGACGTGCGGCTTGGTCCGCTCGAACTTCGCCTTAGCCACTGGGGCTCCTCCTGTGTGGGTTGTTACTTGACTCGTAGAAAAGTGGTGCAGCCGAGGGTCCGGACGATTACTCGCCGCGAACCTTCTTGATGATCTCGTCGGCGATGTTCGTGGGAACCTCGGCGTACGAGTCAAACTCCATCGAGTACGACGCCTGACCGGAGGTCTTGGACCTCAGGTCGCCAACGTACCCGAACATCTCGGACAGCGGCACAAGGGCGTTGATGACCATGTCACCGTGACGCTCCTCCTGTGCCTGGATCTGGCCACGACGGCTGTTGATGTCACCGATGACGGTGCCGAGGAACGACTCGGGGGTCGTCACCTCCACCGCGAACATCGGCTCCAGCAGGACCGGCTTGGCCATGCGGGCGGCCTCCTTGAAGGCCTGGTTGCCGGCGATCTTGAACGCGAGCTCGGACGAGTCGACGTCGTGGTAGGCGCCGTCCTCGAGCGAGAACTTCACGTCGACCATCGGGTAGCCGGCGAGGACACCGAACTCCATGGCGTCCTGGCCACCCTGGTCGACCGACGGGATGTACTCGCGCGGGACGCGACCACCCGACACGTTGTTGACGAACTCGTAGCCCGCGCCGACACCGGTCTCGGGGTCGATGTTGGGGCCGAGCGAGACGACGACCTTCGCGAACTGACCCGAACCACCGGTCTGCTTCTTGTGCGTGTAGCTGTGGTTCGTGACCTCCTTGCGGAGAGTCTCGCGGTAGGCGACCTGCGGCTTGCCGACGGTGGCCTCGACGCGGAACTCGCGCTTCATCCGGTCGACGAGGATCTCCAGGTGGAGCTCGCCCATGCCGGCGATGATCGTCTGACCGGTCTCCTCGTCGGACTTGACCGTGAAGGTCGGGTCCTCGTCGGACAGGCGCTGGATCGCGAGACCCAGCTTCTCCTGGTCACCCTTGGTCTTGGGCTCGATCGCGACCTCGATCACCGGGGCCGGGAACGTCATCGACTCGAGGACGACCTGGTTGTTCGGGTCGCACAGGGTGTGACCGGTCTTGGTGTCCTTGAGGCCCATGACGGCGACGATCTGGCCGGCGCCGACCGACGCGATCTCCTCACGCTTGTTCGCGTGCATCTGGTAGACCTTGCCGATCCGCTCCTTGCGGCCGTTGACCGAGTTGACCACGGTCGAGCCGGCCTCGAGCTTGCCCGAGTAGACCCGGACGTAGATCAGCTTGCCGAGGTGCGGGTCCGAGGCGATCTTGTAGGCCAGGCCGGAGAACGGCTCGTCGTCGGACGGGAGGCGCTTGATCTCGACGCTCTCGTCCTTGACCGAGTGGCCGATGATCGCGTCGATGTCGAGCGGCGACGGCAGGTACTTGACGACCGCGTCGAGCAGGGGCTGGACGCCCTTGTTCTTGAACGCGGTGCCGCAGAGCACCGGGTTGAGCTTGTCGGCCAGGGTGGCGCGACGGATGGCGTCCTCGAGCTCCTCGACGGTGAACGACTCACCCTCGAGGAACTTCTCCATGACGGCGTCGTCGGCGTCGGCCAGGGTCTCGAGGAGCTTCTCGCGGTACTCGGCGGCCTGCTCGGCCATCTCCGCGGGGATCTCCTCGACGGTGTAGTCCTCACCCATGGTGGTCTCGCCGCGCCAGGTGAGCGCGCGCATGCCGACCAGGTCGACGACACCGAGGAAGTCGGACTCCGCGCCGATCGGCAGCTGGAGCACGAGCGGGGTGGAGTTCAGGCGCTCGACCATCATGTCGACGCAGCGGAAGAAGTCCGCGCCGGTCCGGTCGAGCTTGTTGACGAAGCACATACGCGGAACGGCGTACTTGTTCGCCTGGCGCCACACCGTCATGGTCTGGGGCTCGACACCGGCAACACCGTCGAACACGGCGACGGCGCCGTCGAGGACGCGCAGCGAGCGCTCGACCTCGGCGGTGAAGTCGACGTGACCCGGGGTGTCGATGATGTTGATCTGGTGGTTCTTCCACCAGCAGGTCGTCGCGGCCGACGTGATCGTGATGCCGCGCTCCTGCTCCTGCTCCATCCAGTCCATCGTGGCCGCGCCCTCGTGGACCTCACCGATCTTGTAGGTGATACCGGTGTAGAAGAGGATGCGCTCGGTGGTGGTGGTCTTACCGGCATCGATGTGCGCCATGATGCCGATGTTGCGGACCTTGTTGAGGTCCGTGGTGATGTCGACAGCCACTGTCGTTGCGTCCTTAGAAAGTAGGAAGGACTGGGGAGCCGGGGAGGAACGCCGACGGGGTACGTCGTGCCCCTCCCCGCGCGATCACCAGCGGTAGTGGGCGAAGGCCTTGTTGGACTCGGCCATCTTGTGGGTGTCCTCGCGCTTCTTCACAGCGGCACCGAGGCCGTTGGAGGCGTCGAGGATCTCGTTCATCAGTCGCTCGGACATCGTCTTCTCGCGACGGTCCTGGGCGTAGCCGACCAGCCAGCGCAGCGCGAGCGTGGTGCCGCGCGTGCCCTTGACCTCGATCGGGACCTGGTAGGTCGCACCGCCGACGCGGCGCGACTTGACCTCGATGGCCGGCTTCACGTTGTCGAGCGCACGCTTCAGCGTGAGGACGGGGTCGGTGCCCGTCTTCTCGCGGCAGCCCTCGAGGGCGCTGTAGACGATGCGCTGAGCGACCTGCTTCTTGCCGTCCTGCAGCACCTTCGAGACGAGCTGGGAGACCAGCTGCGACCCGTAGACCGGGTCGATGTCGATAGGCCGCTTGGGAGCGGGACCCTTGCGCGGCATATCAGCTCTTCTCCTTCTTCGCGCCGTAACGGCTGCGGGCCTGCTTGCGGTTCTTGACGCCCTGGGCGTCCAGCGTGCCGCGAATGATCTTGTAGCGAACGCCGGGAAGGTCCTTCACACGGCCGCCGCGGACGAGCACGATCGAGTGCTCCTGGAGGTTGTGACCAACGCCCGGGATGTACGCCGTGACCTCGACGCCGCTCGACAGGCGCACGCGGGCGACCTTGCGGAGAGCGGAGTTCGGCTTCTTCGGGGTGGTGGTGTAGACGCGGGTGCAGACACCGCGTCGCTGGGGCGAACCCTTCAGGGCAGGCGTCTTGCTCTTCGACACCTTGTCCTGGCGGCCCTTGCGGACCAACTGATTAATGGTGGGCACCGGGTGGTTCCCCTTCGTTGTGGCTATCAGTACGCGCACTCTGCACGCACGGGAAATGCTGGCGGTCTGGGCGGTGCTAG
This sequence comes from Nocardioides sp. SR21, assembly GCF_022761125.1. Lineage (GTDB taxonomy): Bacteria > Actinomycetota > Actinomycetes > Propionibacteriales > Nocardioidaceae > Nocardioides. Next base: position 192,198 of record NZ_JAKWJR010000006.1, read on the forward strand.
GTCGACCTGAGCCGCTCCCCCCGAGGTCGGGCGTGTCGCCCGTCCTGACGAGGACTTGCGCGCCGGAGACGAGGACTGGATTCCTACGACTGGGTCCGGGCACGCGCAACGGCCTGGTTGTCCCAGACACGAGGAAAAAGGTTACCCGCGCCGGATACACCGGTCAAAACGCGCCGACGCCTCACGTACCAGCCCGCGGACACCGCCACGCCGACCATCGTGAGCAGGCCGCCGAGCACCAGCGTCCAGCGGGCGCCGAACGTCTCGCCGATCCACCCGATGACGGGCGCACCGATCGGCGTACCGCCCATGAAGATCATCATGTACAGCGCCATCACCCGCCCGCGCAGCGCGGCGTCGGTGGACACCTGCATGAGCGTGTTCGCCGCGGTGACCATGGTCAGGGAGGACAGCCCGATGAGCGGCATCCAGAGCGCGAACAGGGTGTACGTCGGCAACAGCCCGGCGACGACCTCGAGCGCGCCGAACACCATCGCCGCGCCGACCACGAGCCGGAGCGGGACCATCGGGCGGCGGGCCGCGAGCAGCGCACCGGTCAGCGAGCCGACTGCGAGGAAGGTGCCGAGCAGGCCGTACGCCGCGGCGCCGCGGTGGAACACGTCGGTGGCCATCAGCGCGGAGGTCATCTGGAAGTTCATGCCGAACGTGCCGGCGCAGAACACGATCGCGAGGATCAGCATCAGGTCCGGCCGGCCGCGGACGTAGCGGACGCCCTCGCGGATCATCCCCTTGCCGCGGGCCGCGGGCGTCGGCGTGCGCAGCAGGTCCGGGTTCATCCGGCGCAGCACGAGCACGGGCCCGATGTAGCTGACCGCGTTGAGGACGATGACGTACCCGGTCGCCTCGGCCCCTCCCCCGAACAGGCCGATCAGCAGACCGGCGATCGCCGGGCCGACGATCCGCGCCGCGTTGAACGACGCCGAGTTGAGGCCGACCGCGTTGGTCAGCTCGTCCTTGGTCACGATCTCGCTGACAAACGACTGGCGCGCCGGGCCGTCGAAGGCGGTGCCGATGCCGAACACGAACGCGAGGACGTAGACGTGCCACACCTCGGCCTGACCGGTGACGGCGAGCACGCCGAGCAGGAGCGCGGGCAGCGCCATCATCACCTGGGTGACCTGGAGCAGCGCCCGCTTCGGGAACCGGTCCGCGATCAGGCCGGCGTACGGAGAGAGCAGCAGGATCGGCAGGAACTGCAGACCCGTGGTGATGCCGACCGACGTACCTCCCTGCGAGCCCGGCACGTGCAGCACCAGCCAGTCCTGCGCGACCCGCTGCATCCAGGTGCCGGTGTTCGACACCAGGGCGCCGGCGGCGTACAGGCGGTAGTTCGGGTTGGACAGGGCGCGGAACGTGGGGCTCATAAAGCGGTGAGGTCAGTCCTTCTGAGCGAGCAGCTCGATGATCGGGGCGGCGGCGCGCAGGGTCGCGCGCTCTTCGGGGGTCAGGTCGACCAGGCGCCGGGCCAGCCAGGCGTCGCGCCGGTCGCGGTCGGCGGCCACGCGGGCCCGGCCGGTGTCGGTGAGCTCGACGACGACCTGGCGGCCGTCGGTCTCGTGGGGACGGCGTACGACGTCGCCGCTCTCCTGCAGGCAGTTCACGGTGCGGGTCATCGACGGCGGCTGGACCCGTTCCCACGTGGCGAGCTCGCCGATGGTCAGCGGCCCGTTGCGGAAGAGGCAGCCGAGCACCGCCATCTGGTTCAGGCTCAGCTCGTTGTCCGGGTGCCGCTCGTTGGCGAGGCGCCGGCGCAGGCGCATGACACTGAGGCGCAGCTCCGCTGCGAGCCCGGCGTCGGTCGTGGTCGGCATATCGTTAGCATAACTCATTACCTTTGCTAAGCATTCCGGGACAGAGCAGCGGCCCGTCCCCCGGCGAATGGGGGACGGGCCGCTGGTCAGGAGTGGCTCAGGTGAGCCAGCCGGTGATCGGGCCGATCGCGAAGTACACGACGAACGCCGCGGCGACGGCCCACATCAGCGGGTGGACCGCAGCGGCCTTGCCGCGCACGATCTTGATGAGCACGTAGGTGATGAAGCCGGCACCGATGCCGACGGTGATCGAGTAGGTGAACGGCATCAGCACGATCGTGAGGAACGCCGGGATCGCGATCTCGAGGTCGTCCCAGTCGATGCCCTTGACCTGCTGCATCATCAGGAAGCCGACCAGGACCAGCGCCGGGACGGCGGCCTGCATCGGGATCATCGTGACGAGCGGCGCCAGGAAGATCGCGAACAGGAACAGGATGCCGGTGACGACCGAGGCGAGGCCGGTGCGGGCGCCTTCACCGACGCCCGAGGCCGACTCGATGTAGGACGTGTTCGACGAGACACCGCCCGCACCACCGGCGGCGGCCGCGATCGAGTCGACGACCAGGATGCGGCGGGTGTTCGGCGGGGTGCCGTCCTCCTGGAGCAGGCCGGCCTCGGCACCGATCGCGGTCATCGTGCCCATGGTGTCGAAGAAGTCGGCGAGCAGCAGCGTGAAGATCAGCAGCAGCACGGTGACGACGCCGGCGTTCTCCCACGAGCCGAGCAGGCTGAACTCACCGACCGTGCCGAAGTCGGGGGTCTTGATGACGTCCGACGGCCACTCCGGCGCGATGAGGCCCCACGCCGTGGGCTCGAGGTCGGCGATCGCCTGGACCACGAAGGCGAGCGCCGTCGCGGCGGCGATGGAGATCAGGATCGCGCCCTTGATGTGACGCACCCAGAGGGCGATGACCAGCAGCAGGCCGACGCAGAAGACCACCACCGGCCAGCCGGTGAGCTCGCCACCCTGGCCGAGCTCGACCGGGACCGTGTTCGTCTCGCTGTCGGTCTTGGTGACGAAGCCGGAGTCGACGAAGCCGATCAGCGCGATGAAGAGACCGATACCGACCGAGATCGCGACCTTCAGCTCGGCGGGCACGGCGTGGAACACCGCCTCGCGGAAGCCGGTGAGCACGAGCAGCAGGATCACCAGACCCTCGATCACGACCAGGCCCATCGCGTCCGCCCAGGTCATCTGGCTCGCGACCGAGTACGCGACGAACGCGTTGAGACCGAGGCCGGTGGCCAGTGCCAGCGGGTAGTTGGCGAGGACGCCCATCAGGATCGTGACCACGCCGGCGACCAGCGCCGTACCCGCCGCGATCATCTCGAGGTTCGGCGCCGTGCCACCGCCGAGGAGGTTGCCGTCCTGGTCCGGCACGAAGCCGAGGATGAGGGGGTTCAGCACGATGATGTAGGCCATCGTGAAGAACGTGACGAAACCGCCGCGGACCTCGGTTCCCACCGTGGATCCACGCTCGGAGATCTTGAAGAAACGATCGAGGCCGCCCGCCGGGGGCGCTGTCTGAGTGCTCACGGCGCGAACTATCGCAGAGCCGCGACCCCGTCGACTAGCGTGACACCCGTGGAATTCCGTGACGAGCAACCCATGCAGCACGACATCGGCAAGCGGACGTTCTTCGTCGCCGACGTCGAGCCGCTGGACGTCGACGGAGTGCGGACCGTCGAGGTCGGTACGGCGCTGTGGCTGGTCGCGTTCATCGCCCTGCTGCCGTTCTACGGACGGCTCGAGGAGTCCGGCAACGAGTGGTGGCTGTGGACCTGCCTCGCGGGCGTCGGGCTGGGGCTCTTCGGCCTGGAGTACTGCCGCCGGCGGCGCAAGGCGCGCACCGAGCGAGCCTCGTCCTCGGTCGAGTAGCGAGCGCCAGCCTGCGTATCGAGGTCAGCTCGATCTCGATACGCCGATCACCCACTCGATCTGGCTGCTGCGTGCGGACCTTCGCACGCTCAGGTCCGGGCGGCTCAGAGCCGGTCGATCTCGTCCGGGGTGAGGGTGTCGAACACCGGCTCCGGCAGCGGCACCGGCTCGTGCCGCTTGGCCAGGCGCACCTCGGAGTGCGCGCCGCAGCCGTGGTCGAACGACACGACCCGGCCGTCGTCGTTGGCGTCGCCGTTGGCGCACACGCCGAACATCTCCGACATGGGGCCGGCGATCCGCACCAGGAAGCCGCAGGTGGTGCAGCTGTCGGGTGCCGACTTGGCGATCGGGGAGTCCGGGCCGCCGTCGCCGTCGTACCACCGCTGCGCGGCGAGCTCGCGGCCCTCGAGGGACAGCGTGCGCACCCGGCCGAGGCCGAGGTCCTTCGCGACCTGGCGGACCTGCGCCTTGTCGTCGGCGTCCAGCGGGTCGTCGCCGATGAGGTACGTCGGGGCCAGCCGCGGGTCGTCGTCGTCGACCGGGAGCAGGTCGCCCGGCGACAGGTCGCCCGGCTTGATCCGCTCGCGGTAGGGCACCCAGGCCGGGGCGACGATCGCCTCGTCACCCGGGATCAGCACGATCTCGTCGACGGTGACCGACTTCTGGCGCGAGGCACGCGTGACGGTGACCGACCAGCGCCAGCCGACGTACCCGGCGCGCTCGCAGGCGAAGAGGTGGGTGACGACGCGCTCGCCCTCGACGACGTGGCCCAGGTGGGCGCCGACGTCGGCGGCCGGGACGTCCTCGAGCAGCGCAGCGCGCGCCACGTCGACCGCCGCGACGGAGGCGGAGTCGGGCTTGGGGCGCGCGGTCGTGATCACGGCGTGATCATCCCTCATCAGGGCCGGAACTGTCAGGTCGGGTGCGGCAGGATGGGCCCATGGCCGCTCCGCACACCGACTCGACCGCCGAGCGAGGTGGCACGGTCTCGCGCGGATTCGGCGCCTTCCGGCGAGCCGGCGCGTTCACGATGCGCCAGGCGCGGCGCGCCTCGGAGGCGCAGGGGGCGGGCGAGTCGGGGCTGTCCCGGCTGATCCACATGCACTTCTTCAACACCGCCGGCGACGCCGCGGTGGCGATCTCGCTCGCGGGCACGCTCTTCTTCACCGTGCCGTCGGGCGAGGCGCGCGGGCAGGTCGCGCTGTTCCTCGGCCTGACGATGCTCCCGTTCGCGATCGTGGCACCGCTGATCGGCCCGTTCCTCGACCGGTTCGCCCACGGCCGGCGCTGGGCGATCGGCGCGACCATGGCGATCCGTGCCTTCCTCTGCTGGGTGCTCGCCGGCGCGGTCGTGACCGAGTCCGCCCTGATGTTCCCGGCGGCACTCGGCGTGCTGGTCGCGTCGAAGGCGTACGGCGTGACCCGTGCTGCCGCCGTACCCCGCCTGCTGCCGCAGGACTTCACGCTCGTGAAGGCGAACGGGCGGGTGTCCCTGTCCGGGATCGTCGGGGTCGCGGTGTCCGCGCCGATCGCCGGGCTCGCGACGCTCGCGGGGCCCGAGTGGGTGCTGCGGTACGCCTTCCTGCTGTTCGTCGCCGCGACGATCGCGGCGATCCGGCTGCCCGCGCGGGTCGACTCCAGCGAGGGCGAGGGCGACCTGCTGCTGCGCGGCGAGGACAAGGGCCGCACGGGCAGTGTCCGGATCCCGCCGGCCGTCGCCTACGCGCTGCGGGCGAACTGCGGGCCGCGGTGGATGTCGGGCTTCCTCATCATGTTCATGGCGTTCCAGCTGCGCGAGAACCCCATCGACGGCTGGAGCGTCGAGCTGCTCACCGCGCTCGTCGTCGGCGGCGCGGCGGCGGGCAACTTCCTCGGTGTCGTGCTGGCGTCGGGGCTCAAGCGGATCAAGCCGGCGATCACGGTCTCGTCGGTGCTGATCGCCGATGTCGCCGTCGTCGTGTTCGGCTTCCTCTTCTACGGCGTGCTCGCGCTCGCGCTCCTCGGCCTGGTGGCCGGGCTCGGGCAGGCGCTGGCGAAGTTCTCCCTCGACGCGACCATCCAGCGCGACGTGCCGCACCGGGTGCAGGCCAGCGCGTTCGCGCGCAGCGACACGACGCTCCAGCTCGCCTGGGTCATCGGCGGCTTCATCGGCATCGCGATGCCGCTCGACCCGCCGCGGCTCGGCCTCGGCGTCGCGGTCGCGGTGCTGGCCGCCTGGAGCGTGTTCGTGTTCACCCGCCGTCCGCAGCGTGCGCCACGGACCGTGCAGACGGGGAACTAGTGTCCTGATTCACAAGTCCGTATGCGCTTCGCGCACCCATGGCACGCACCTCGCTGCGTTGCCCGTCGCTCGGTGATGGGCCGACAGCGCCGTCGCTCCGGCGCCTTGCGATGCACCCACCCTGAGCACGCGCAACGCGGACGGACTTCCGACTCAGGACCCTAGGGCGTCAGAGCTCCAGCTCGTCGGCGAGCGCTCGGAGCAGCTTCGCCACCGGCTTCGCGGTCTTGGGGTCCGGGCGCCGGTCGTGCCGGTAGGCCTCGCCGATCCCGTCGAGCACGCGGATCAGGTCCTCGACGATCGGGGCCATCTCGTCGGGGCGCTTGCGCTTGGCGTCGCGCTGGTTGCGCGAGACCGACGCGGGCGCGTCGAGGACGCGGACCTGCAGCGCCTGGTCGCCGCGACGACCCTGGGCGATGCCGAACTCGACACGGGTGCCGGGCTTGAGCGCCGTACCACCGGGAAGCGCGTCGGCGTGCACGTAGACGTCGGGACCGCTCTCCTGAGAGAGGAAGCCGAAGCCCTTCTCAGCGTCGAACCACTTCACCTTGCCAGTCGGCACCGTCTGACCTCTTCTTGCGTCTGCTCACGTGGCCCGGCGCCACGGCGACCAGAAGCCTACAGAGCCTCGTTCATGGATCCGGAACGGAATCCGTGCGGATCGATCGCCGCGGCGTCGAAGCCCGCGTCGCGCACGGCGTCGACGAGGGCCCGCTCGGTCTCGGCGGGCAGTGGCAGCAGGGTCGCGTCGACCTCGACCGAGGCGCGGTCGCCCAGGTCGCGCACCCGCAGGTTCACCACGTCGCTCAGCAGCGTGCGGACGGCGACCTCGGCGCGCTCGACGCGGCCGAGGCGGTACGGCGTCACCTCGACGCCGTACGCGACCCGCGACGACAGGCACGCAGCCGCCGGCTTGTCCCAGGTCGGCAGGTCCCACCGGCGCGAGGCCTCGCGGATCTGGGCCTTGGTCAGGCCGGCGTCGCGCAACGGCGCGATGGCGCCACGCTCGGCAGCCGCCCGGATGCCGGGGCGGAAGCCGGCGACCGCGTCGTCGGCGTTGGTGCCGGTCGCGACGTGGGCGAGGCCGCGCTCGGCGGCGATGGGGCTGAGCACGTCGAGGAGCTCGGCCTTGCAGAAGTAGCAACGGTCGGCGCCGTTGGCGCGGTAGCCCTCACGCTCCATCTCGTGCGTCTCGGGCGTGAGCACCTCGACGCCCAAGGAGTCGGCGAACTCACGCGCCGGGTCGCGCTCGGCGACCGGGAGGGAGTGGGAGTAGCCGGTCGCGGCGCCGACGTTCTCCGCGCCGATCGCGCGCACCGCTGCGGCCAGCAGGAACGCGCTGTCCGCGCCGCCGCTGTAGGCGACCAGCACCGAGCCGCGCTGCCTCAGGTCCTCCTCGAGCGCGGCGAGCCGCAGCTGCAGCAGGTGCTCGTCGAGCCAGGCCGGGAACTCGTGGAGGGTGTCGAGGACGACGTGCGTGCCCGCCGCCTCGAGCTCCTCGCGGGAGCAACCGCCGGTGAGCACGGAGACGCTGATCGCGTCGGCCGCGAGCGCACCCTCGACGTCGTGGACGTGGTCGCCGACGTAGATCGTCGCGCCCTCCTGGCGCAGCACGTCGGCCTTGCCGACGCCCCACACCTGACCGGCGAGGTGGTCGACGTCGAAGGCGAGGTGGTCGAGGTGGAGCCGCGCGTTGGGCGCGAACTTCCCGGTGACGACGACGTTGCGGCCGCCGTGGCGGCGTACGGCTGCCAGCGCCTCGTGGGCGCCGTCGAACGCGGGCGTCCCCGCGATCGCGTGGTCGGGGTAGAGCGCGCGGAACCGGTCGATCGCCTCGGCGATCGCGTCCTCCGCGAGGTGCGGCTCAAGGAGCATGTCGAGCGGCGGGCCGAGCTTCGCGGTCATCTCCTCGACCGGGAACTCGACGCCGAGCTCGGCACCCAGCGCCGCCAGCACGTCGCGGAAGCCGGGCGCGGTGTCGATCAGCGTCATGTCGAGGTCGAACCCCACGACGAGCTGATCTGGCATGCGCTCAGCCTAGGCGGTGGGCCCGGCTGCGCCGATTCCTGCGCACGAGCAGCAGGACGACGCCGATCAGGGTCAGCCCGCCGATGGCGTAGGCAACGGCGTCGCGCAGGTGGAACGCGAGCCAGCCGTCGCCGAACCAGCGCTGTGCCAGCCCGACGTGACGCTCCCCGGCGAGCGCGTCCGACGCGGCCATCACGCAGTCGGCGTCGAGCCGCGAGTCGAAGTCCGTCACGACCTCGCCCGCCGCGGTGACGAGACTGCCCGTGCGCGTGACCACCGGCTGCGAGCCCTGCCAGGACGGGCTGCAGGACCCGCCGCCGTACGTCTCGCTGCGATCGAGCCGCGAGCCGTCACTCACCGACAGGACGAAGACTGCGCCAGTGCCGCTCGTCGCGCTGTCCACGACTGCCAACCGATCGCCGTCGGGCGAGACGGAGACGTCCCACTGGGAGAACCAGACAGCCACCCGTTTCGGGAGGTCGAGCGCGACCGTCCGTTCAACCTCGCCATCGGTGCCGACCAGCCGGAGCTCCGCCGGTTGGTCCCCGTCCTCGCTGGTGCGGTCCACCACGAACGCCACCGTCTCGTCGTCCACCCACCCCGCCGGGAAGCCCGGGGTCTCCAGTGGGGTCAGCGTTCCGTCGACGCCCAGGACGAGGGCCGTCGTCCGGTCATCGCGCGACCAGCCACTCGCTCGGACCAGCACCCGACTGCCGTCAGGGGACCAGAAGGACGGCGTCTGCGAGCCGGCCCACCACTCGCCCTGGTCCTCTCTGGTCATGGCACCGTCCGTGATCGTCTCGAACTGCGTTCCGTTCGCTTCGGTCAGATCGCGGATCATGAACATCGTCGGGTTCGCGAGGTATGCGATCTTCGTCCCGTCCGGCGACAGCGACGGCGGGTAGCTGTCGATCACGTCAGGTTGCGACACCTCCCACGACCGGCCCTGAGCGTCGGCCACCCACCAGCCGGAGACATCGTGACCGTTGCGTCGGTACACCATCGCCAGCGGCGCCGACGACATCGGAAGCTCCCGATCCACCGCCGGGCTCAGGACCCGGGCGGGATACCCCCCGACACCCTCGCCATCGGCCGGCTGCGGCTCGATGGCGCGCGGCAGCCAGGTGACCGCGCCGGCCACGAGCGCGACGACCGCAACCACCGCCGCGACGACGCCGAGCCGGCGGCGGGTCCGCCGCCGCGCACCGGCCGCCCAGGCAGTGCGCGCGTCAGGGACGACGTACGCCGGGATCTCGGTGAGCAGGTCGTCGAGCGGGTCACGCAGCTCGCTCATTTTTCGGGATCCCTGTTCGGAGCGGAACGAAGTGAGCATCCGAATGGGGTGTTCATCGGAGCACCTCCTCGGGCGCGATGCTGCGCAGTCGCGCCAGGGCGTCGCGGGTCTGGGACTTCACGGTGCTGACCGAGCAGCCGAGGACGGCCGCCGCCTGCACCTCGGTGAGGTCCTCGTAGAAGCGCAGCGACACGACCGCGCGCTGCTTCGGGGTGAGCTGGGCGAGGGCGTCGCGCAGCACCAGCCTGCGCTCGACGTCAGGGCCGCCGTGGCCGACCTCGGGGTGGCTGTCGGTGAGCAGCTCGGGCGGCCGGACGCTGCGTCGGCGCCAGCGGTCGATCGCGAGGTTGTGCATGACCTGGCGGGCGTAGGCGTCCGGGTTGCCACGTCGCGAGACCCGCTTCCAGTGCTGGGCGACGCGCGCGAGCGTCTCCTGCACGAGGTCCTCGGCCAGGTGCAGGTCGCCGGTGAGGAGGTACGCCGAGCGGGCGAGCGCGCCACCGCGGGCGTGCACCCACTGCTCGAAGTCCTCCACGTCCCTATTCACGCAGAGGTCGGTGGTCTCGGGTGGGTGGTCTCGAGGCTCGCGTCGCTCGCACCTCGACCACCGGGCCGGCTCGCTTCGCTCGCACCTCGACCACCGGGCGGGCTCGCGTCGCTCGCACCTCGACCACCGGGCCGGCTCGCGTCGCTCGCACCTCGACCACCGGGTCAGAGGCCGAGCGTCTTCGCGGACTCCTCGCGCATCTGGACCTTGCGAATCTTCCCCGTGACCGTCATCGGGAACTCCTCGACGACCAGCACGTAGCGCGGGATCTTGTAGTGCGCGAGCTTGCCGGTCGCGTACTCACGCACCGCGGCGGCGTCGAGCGGGGCGGCACCGGCGCGCAGCTTGACCCAGGCGCAGAGCTCCTCGCCGTACTTCTCGTCCGGGACGCCGATCACCTGGACGTCCTCGATGTCCGGGTGGGAGTACAGGAACTCCTCGATCTCGCGCGGGTAGATGTTCTCGCCGCCGCGGATGACCATGTCCTTGATGCGGCCGACGATGTTGCAGTAGCCGTCCTCGCGCATCTCGGCCAGGTCGCCGGTGTGCATCCAGCCGTCGGCGTCGATCGCCTCGGCGGTCTTCTCGTCGTCCTGCCAGTAGCCGAGCATCACCGAGTAGCCGCGCGTGCAGAACTCCCCCGGCTGGCCGCGCTCGACGGTCTCGCCGGTGACCGGGTCGACGACCTTGATCTCGACGTGCGGGTGGGCGCGGCCGATCGTGGCGGTACGGCGCTCGAGGTCGTCGTCGACGCGGGTCTGGCACGAGACGGGCGAGGTCTCGGTCATGCCGTAGGCGATGGACACCTCGGCCATGTGCATGTCGTTGACGCAGCGCTTCATGACCTCGATCGGGCAGATCGAGCCGGCCATGATCCCGGTCCGCAACGACGACAGGTCGTGGTCGCCGAACGACGGGTGGTTCTGCATCGCGATGAACATCGTGGGCACGCCGTACACCGCGGTGCAGCGCTCGGCGGCGATCGCCTGCAGGGTGATCTCCGGGTCGAACCCCGGACCCGGGATCACCATGGTCGCGCCGTGGGAGGTGCAGCCGAGGTTGCCCATCACCATGCCGAAGCAGTGGTAGAAGGGCACCGGGATGCAGAGCCGGTCCTCGGCGGTGAAGCCGATCAGCTCCGTCGTGAAGTAGCCGTTGTTGAGGATGTTGCGGTGGCTGAGGGTCGCGCCCTTGGGGAAGCCGGTCGTGCCGGAGGTGTACTGGATGTTGATCGGGTCGTCCGGCGACAGCGACCAGGTCAGCACGTCGGACAGCGCACCGTCCGACGCACGGAGGGAGTCCCACTCCGGCGAGCCGAGGTAGACGACCTGCTCGACCGGCGTCTCGGCCACGACCTCCTCGACCATCGCCGGGTAGTCGCTGGTCTTGAACGACGGCGCCGAGATCAGCACCCGCGTGCCGGACTGGTTGAGGACGTAGGCCAGCTCGTGGGTCCGGTACGCCGGGTTGATGTTGACGAGGATCGCGCCGAGCTTCGCGGTGGCGTACTGCACCAGCGTCCACTCCGCGCAGTTCGGCGCCCAGATCCCGACGCGGTCGCCCTTGCCGACGCCGGCGCGGACCAGCCCGACCGCCACCGCGTCGACGTCACGGTCCAGCTCGGCCCACGTCCAGCGGCGTCCGCTCGCGACCTCGACCAGCGCCTCGCGGTCGGGGTACGCCGCGACCGTCCGCTCGAAGTTCGCGCCGATGGTCTCCTCGAGGAGCGGCGGTGTCGTCTCACCCTGGGCGTAGGACTCCATGGCCAGAACGTACGCCGGTCGACGTTGGTCTGTCGTGGGGCGCGATTGCGCCGAACCCGCGGTCTTCGGAGCGGCATCCCTGCGGTTCGGGTGCAGTTGCGTCAGCGCTGCACGCGGAGCACCTGGTACTGCACGCCGTTGGAGTACGTCGTCGACTCGACCAGTGTCATCTTCACCTTGGCCTCGGCGTCGGTGGGGAACGGGCCGCGCCCGCTGCCGAGGACGACCGGGAAGACCATCAGCCGCATCTCGTCGACCAGACCGGCCTTCAGCAGGCCCTGCGTCAGCAGCATGCTGCCCTGCACGAAGATCGGGCCACCCTCGGTCTGCTTGAGAGCGGCCACGTCGTCCAGCGACGAGAGCACGGTGGTGTTGTTCCACTGCGGGTCGGTGACGGTGCTGGAGACGACGTACTTCGGCATCGCGTTCCAGCCGGCGAAGTAGTCCATGGTCGGCCAGACCTCGGAGAAGGCGTCGTACGACCGGCCGCCCATGAGGAAGGCACCCGCCTCCTCCTGCTCGCGGCCCTTCGGCTCGTACTGCGCCGGGTCGGGCTCGACGTCCATGGTCCAGCCGGTGTGGCGGTAGCCCTCCTCGCCGCCGGGCGCCTCGGCGACGCCGTCGAGGGAGACGAAGTGGGTGGTGATCAGGGAGCGCATGGTGGTTCCTCTCGTGGGGGCTTCTGCCTCCACCACGATCGAGGGACGACGACTACGACAGGTCGGTCAGGATTTCTTCTCGGCCAGCTCGACGAGCGCCTCCAGCGCCTTCGGGCTGTCGGCCGCGACCATCGGCCCGATGTCCTTGGCGCCCGGACCCGAGACGTGCGTGCGGACCGTGATCTCGGAACCGGTCGCGGTCGCCTTCACCTCGTGGTCGATGTGGATCACCAGCTCGCCCATGGTGATCCGGTCCAGGAAGCGGCCGCCCGGCTCGACGATCTCCAGCACGAACGGCGCCTCGATGCCACCGTTGAGAGTCATGGTGCCGGCGGCACCTTCGGCGAAGTGACCCTCGAGGGCCACCCCTTGCACGGACGGGTCCCAGCAGTGCCAGCTGCCGACATCGCTCCACAGGGCCCACACGTCGGCAGGGGAAGCGGTCGTGGTGACAGTGCCTTCGTACTCGAAGCTCATTCCAGCAACCTAGGTGCTCAGCTCGGCTGCGGGAAGGGTCTGCAACGGAACGGGCCCCGCCACCCAGAGGGTGACGGGGCCCGTCCGTGGATCGCCGTTCTTCAGCTGCGTCCGACCTTGACGGTCATGACGCCGGCCTTGTTGACCGAGACCACCTCGATGGTGGTGCCGGTCTTCGGCACGTCCACGCTGTACCAGCCGGGCTGGTAGTGCCCGACGTGCTCACCGCTGCCGTGCTCGTCGCCCGGGTACCACCAGTCGAGGGTGTCGTCGAACACCGACACCGCGGCCTGGCTGCGCATCCGGACCGGCGTGCCCCCGACGTGGATCGTCTGGGTCGACGTCCGCTGCGTCGAGAACGCCGCGTCGTAGGTGTTCGTCCGCGGCCGGAGGATCGTGCCGTCGGGCGCGTGGAACAGCTTGGAGTGCGCGTCGACGGGCAGGATCTCGCCCGAGCCGGGGTGGTCGCCCACGTTGTTGTCGGAGTACGACGTGTCCCAGTAGCTGATCAGCGCACCGGGGTCGAACTTGTAGAACTCCACGTGGTCCGGGCGGTCCGGAAGGTACCCGTAGTTGTAGAGGTGCTTCAGGAGCTTGTCGCGGCCGACGTACTGCCGGTTGTCGACGATGTAGGCGTTGAGGAACTGCTGCATCTCGCTGCCCGTGGTGGTGCGGAAGCCGTCGAACTCCCAGCCCTCGTCGTCGGTCTCGGCGGTGCCGATGCTGACGCCGCCGAGGGTGATCTCGTCGACCTGGAAGCCGGACAGCTGGAACGCCGGGTCCGTGCGGTAGCGCCACCGCAGCGCGTCGGTGCCGTCGGGCACGGTCGCGGTCAGGTCGACCCACTCGCCCTCGGTGGTCCCGCTGATGCCGGCACCGGAGTCGTTGAAGCCGCTCTGGTCCTCCTCCTCGTAGCTCTCGCTGGTCGGGACCGGCGTCCACGTCTCGCCACCGTCGCTGGAGGACTCGAGGAACGCGTAGTCGAAGCCGTCCTCCATCTCGTACCGGACCTTGGCGGTCAGGGCGCCACCGGTCTCGACGTCACGCGTCATGGTGTTGTCGAGGTCGTCGCCGCGGTCGCTGTAGAAGTACCGCTCACCGCAGGTGGCGCACGGAGCACCGAGCTCGAGCGGGACGTCCTTGTCCGGCAGCATCACGACGAGGCCGTTGGCCTGGCTGCCGCTGAGCGACTGGCCGGGCCGCAGCTTGAACGTGCCGCCGCGCTGCGGGCGGACGACGTCGTAGTCGAGCCAGCCGAGCTGGAGCTTGTCCCACGCGCCGAACGGCTGCGGGCGGTCGCCGATGCCGGGGTCGCCCGGCGCGGTGCCGCGCGACTGGCTCATCAGCGTCCAGAAGCCGGTGCTGTTCTCGGCGCCACCGGAGTTGCCGGAGGTGTCGTACTCGTCCGGCAGGCCGAGGTCGTGGCCGAACTCGTGCGCGAAGACGCTGAGGCCGCCGTTCTCGGGCTGGATCGTGTAGTCGTTCACCCAGATGCCGGTCGGGTTGTTCGGGATCTGGACGGCGCCGCCGTCGCTCGGACCACCCTCGCCGACGTTCACGCCGCCGATCGGGGCGCCGCCCACGGGACCGGTGCCGTACGGCTGGATCTGCGCGTTCCAGCGGTGGCTCCAGATGGCGTCCTCACCGAAGGTCGGGTCACCGTCGGCCTCGTCGCCACCGGCGTGCACGATCTGGAAGTGGTCGATGTACCCGTCGGGCTCGCGGAAGTTGCCGTCACCGTCGAAGTCGTAGCGGTCCTGGTGGTCGAACGTCTTCAGGTAGTCCTGGACCTGCGTCATCGTCCAGCCGGAGTTCAGCCGGTCCTGGGTCCACTGGGCGAGCGCGTCGCGGATGAGGAACCAGGTGTTGTTGCAGACGTTCGAGCCGCAGGTGTTGCGGCCGTAGCGCGCCTCGTTGAACGGCACCTTCACCCACGCGCTGACGTCGCCCGCGATGGAGTAGGCGCCGCTCGACTGCTCCTCGTAGAAGCTCTTCATCCGCGAGAAGTACATGTTCTTGAAGTACTTCTGGTTGAAGTCCTTGTTCCAGATCGTCGTGTTGTCCTCAGGCCGGTCCGGCTTGGGGATCGTGTTGTGCAGCGGGCCGTCGAAGGTCTCCGCCCCGGTCTCAGGGTCGTCGGGGAACGCCGAGTGGCGGGTGTTCCCGAACTCGGCGAGCACCACGAAGATGCGGTCCGTACCGGTCTGGGCGACGCGTCCGTAGACGCCTCTCCCCAGCTTCTCGGACGCCCCCTTGCCGCCGGTGCGCAGCCGCTGCTGGACCGCGGCGTCGCGGACGGCGTCGTACTTGGCGCGCCATGCGGTCGTCAGCGAGTCGCCCGTCGACGTCGGCGAGGCCGACGAGTCCGAGCCGTCCGCCGCCGGGACCGCACCGGCCTGGGGGGTGGTGAGCGACAGCGCCGTTGCTGCCGCGAGGAGTGAAGCGGTCGCCGTTGCGGCGACCCGAATCCTGCGCAACTTGCCTCCTGGTGTCGTGAGGGCTGGTTCGCCCCGAGACTCCTGCCCGCAGGCCCGACACCGGATCACAGCGCCGAGTCGCTGGTCAGGAGGGGAGCAGTTCACGGCCAAGGACCCACATTGCGGAAGAGCCACCCCGGTTCGTTACCGGACTGTTACCTGCGTCACACCTGGCGGTCGACGGTCATCTCCCGGTCGCCGAACCGGACCCGGTCCCCGTCGAGCAGGGTGGTGGGCCGTCCGGGCGCGAGCTCGCGCGCCGCGCCCTGCCGGATCAGGAACGATCCGTTGGTCGAGCCACGGTCGGTGACGACCAGCGTCCCGTCCGTCACGACCTGGAAGTGCGCGTGCGTCTTGGACAGCGACATGTCCTCGGAGCGGAGCGGCACCAGGTGGCGTACGCCGTCCTCCGGCTGGGCCTCCGGGCGCCGGCCGACCAGGGCCAGCCCCTCGACGACGAAGGACTCCCCGGTGTCGAAGGTGACCTGCCACCGGGGCTCCGGCGCGGCCGGCTCCGGCACCAGCGGGTAGCCCAGCTGCTGGCGCGGCGGTGGCGTCGGCGGTCCCGAGGGCGGCGGCGTGGGTGGTGGGGGCGGGAGCGGTGGCGCCGGGACCAGCCGCATCGCGGTCAGGTTGACGACCTGCTGCGGTCCCGCAGGGACCGGCTCCGGCTCGGCAGGGACGGGGCGTACGTCGACGACCTCGGAGCCGGAGACCTGGTCGTGCCAGCCGTGCCGCCGTCCGGACGGGTCCATCGTCGCGGTCCACGCCAGGGTGGCGACGCCGAGCCCGAACGTCGGGAGCGTGGCGACGCCGAGGATGAGCTGGCGCTGCAACGCCCGGCCGACACCGATCGGCGCACCGGTGCCCGCGCCCTGGACCCGCAGGCCCAGCAGGGCGTTGCCCGGCGAGCTGCCGGTCAGCCCGAGCACGACGGCGAACGCCGCGCCGACCACCAGCATCACGGCGAGGACCACGGCGACGGCCACCCCGGGCTGGTCGACGTACTGCCAGACGAGGAGGACGGCCACCGCGTCGATCGCCCACGCGACGCCACGGTCGACCGCGAACGCGTAGAAGCGCCGGTCGAGGTCGGCGGCGGGGGCGCTCACGGGTTCACGACCTGGATCGTCACCCCGTCGCCGAGGTCGAGCACGGCGCCCGGGAGCAGCTGCACGGCGACGCCGGCCTTGAGGTCCTCCGGCGGCAGGCCGGGCTGGACGAGCAGGGTGCCGTTGGTGGAGCCGAGGTCGGTCACGACCGCGGAGCCGTGGTCGGCGCCGGTGCCCGGCCGCACCTCGAGGTGGGTCGAGGAGATCTCCTGGTGCGGGCTGCTGACCGCGACCAGGTGAGGCGCGCCGGCGGTGTCGGCACGACGCGGCTCGGGGGCCCGGCCGACGAGCACGACCCGGTCGACGTCGACGGTCTCGCCCTCGGCGACCACCAACCGCGCCACGGGGCGCGAGGTCACCGGCGGCGCGGCAGGCTGTCCCTCGATGCCCGGCAGTGGAGCGCCGAGCGTGACCGGGTCGAGGACGCCGATCCGGGTGGCGTCCTCGTCGTCCTCCAGGTGGGGATCGGGCTCGAGCACGGGCGCTGGCTCGGGCTCTTCGGCGGGTGCGGGAACGACGACGGCGACCGTGCTCGGCGGCTGCTCGGCCGACGAGATGCGGACGAGGCCGCCGGCGACCACCAGGTCGTCCGGGGCCGGCGGCTCCTCCGAGACGTCGAACCGCATCCGGGTCACGCCGGTGAGCGTGCGCTCCACCCACGTCAGGTCGCCGGACCCGTCGAGGTGCACGACCTCGTCGGCGGTCGCGAAGTGGGCGCTGACCGATCCGCGCAGCAGCACCCGTGTGAGGTCTCCCTTGCGGCTGACCAGCACGAAGTCCGGTACGGCGCGCAGGCCCGACGCGAGCAGGACGTCGAGGATCTGCTCGTAGCCGGCCCCGCCGTCGACGAGCTCCCAGAGCACGGCGGCCTGGGACTTCTCGGACGGCGGCAGCACGACCGCGCTGTTCGCGCCGAAGACGCCGAGCCAGTCGCCGCTGCGGAAGGACCAGGAGAGGTCGTCGGTCATGGCACCCCCACCACGTCGATGACGACCGCGGTCGCGTTGTCCTCACCACCGGCCGCGACGGCCGCGGCGACGAGCCGGTCGGCCGCGACGCCGGGGTCGGCGGCGTCGGCGAGCACGGCCGCGACCTCCTGGTCGTCGAGCATGCCGGTGATGCCGTCGCTGCAGAGCAGCAGCCGGCCGGCGGTGTCGACCGGAAGCACGAAGAAGTCGGCCTCGACGCCGTCGGGGTCGCCGAGGGCACGGGTGATGACGTTGCGCTTGGGATGGGTCGCGACCTGGGCCGGGTCGAGCTGTCCGGCGTCCACGAGCTCCTGGACCAGGCTGTGGTCGACGCTCACCTGGGCGAGCTCGCCCCCGGCGAAGCGATAGATCCGCGAGTCGCCGAGGTTGGCGAGCAGCCACATCGGCCCGTCGTCGTCGGCGAGCATCGCGACGACCGCGGTCGTGCCGGCGTGCCGCCGGCGGTCGACGCCGCGGCGGCGCCGCTCCTCGGAGTACTCCCGGATCCGGTCGTGGCTGGCGCGGAGCGCCGTACGCACGGCCTCGACGGCGTTGCGCGGGTCGTAGCCGGCCTCGGCCAGACGCGCGAACTCCTCGACGACGATGGCGCTCGCGACGTCACCACCGTCGTGCCCACCCATCCCGTCGGCGACCACGAAGACCGGCGGCGCGGCGAGCAGGGCGTCCTCGTTGACCTCGCGGACCAGCCCGACGTCGGTGGCGGCACCGTGCAGAAGCTCGACCTGGTTCATCGGCGGCCCGATAGCGTTGGAGGGATGGCCACCACGGGATACCGCACGCTCGCCGACCAGCTGCGCAGCTGGTCGGACACGCGCCTGTCCCTGTTGCTCCACGAACGTCCCGATCTCGCCACTCCGGCCCCTCACGACTCAGGCCAGCTGGCGTCTCGTGCGGCCACCCGGTCCTCGTTGCTGCGTGCACTCGACCAGCTCACGCGGGCCGAGCTCTGTGTCCTTGATGCCCTCGTCGTCGTCGGCCAAACCACCGAGGCCGCGCTGTCCACCGTCGTGCACGCGCGGCCCGAGGCGGTGGCGAACGCCGTACGACGCCTGCTCGATCTCGCGCTCGCGTGGGAGACCCCGCAGGGCATCCGCGCGCTGACCGCGGTCGCCGAGCTCGTGACGATCAGCGGCCTGCACCCGGTGTCGCCCGAGTCCCCGACGCCCGAGGAGGTGCAGCAGCGGCTCGACGAGCTGTCCCCCGCGGCCCGGGCGCTGCTCGAGCACGTGCTGGAGGCGGGTGGCGAGGCGACCGCCGGGTCGTCGCGGCACACGGTGCTGCCCGAGGACGCCGAGACGCCCGCCGAGGAGCTGCTCGCCCGCCGGCTGCTGGTGCCGCGCAGCGGTGGCGTCGTCGTGATGCCGGGCGAGGTCGGGATCGCGTTGCGCGGTGGGCACACC
Organism: Nocardioides sp. SR21; assembly: GCF_022761125.1. Classification (GTDB taxonomy): domain Bacteria; phylum Actinomycetota; class Actinomycetes; order Propionibacteriales; family Nocardioidaceae; genus Nocardioides. The sequence goes on from NZ_JAKWJR010000006.1 coordinate 210,936, forward strand.
ACGACCGAGCCGGTCGACGTGGTGCCCGAGCTCGCGACCAGCGAGCGCAGCCGGGAGCTGGTGGACCGGGCCGCGTCGGGCGCGGCTTTCGAGGCGGTACGCCGCGTCGAGCTGCTGCTGGACGGCTGGGGACTGGCCCCGCCGAACGCGCTGCGCAGCGGCGGCCTCGGCGTGCGCGACCTCAAGGCGACCGCCACGTCGCTGCACGTCGACGAGCCGACCGCCGCGCTGCTGATCGAGGTCGCGTCGGCCGCCGGCCTGCTCGCGACGTCGGCCGACCCCGACGGCAACCCGGTGTGGATCCCGACCGACGCGTTCGACAGGTGGACCGAGCTGCCGGTGGCCGAGCGGTGGACCGCGCTGGTCCGGGCCTGGCTCGCCAGCCCGCGGATGGCCGGGCTGGTCGGGTCCCGCGACCCGCAGGGCAAGGTGTGGAACGCGCTCGCCCCCGAGCTCGCCGGCAGCTTCCAGGTCGAGAGCCGCCGGATGGCGCTGGACGCCCTCGCGGAGCTGCCGCCGGGCGAGGTGCTCGCGACCGGCACCGGAGTCCCGTCGTTGGTGCAGCGGGTCGTGTGGCTGCGCCCGCGCCGGCCGCGCACCCGCGCCGACCAGGTCGCGTGGGCGGTCGACGAGGCCTCGGTCCTCGGGCTGGTCGGCGCCGGCGGGATCGCGTCGTACGCCCGGGTCCTGCTGGCCGGCGACGAGCCGACGGCGTCGCTGGCGGCGCTGCTGCCCGAGCCCGTCGACCACGTGCTGCTGCAGGCCGACCTGACCGCGGTGGCGCCCGGCCCGCTGGAGTCGCAGCTGGCGCGCAAGCTGCAGCTGGTGGCCGACGTCGAGTCCCGCGGTGGTGCGACCGTCTACCGCTTCACGTCCACGTCCGTGCGCCGGGCGCTGGACACCGGGTGGTCGGCCGCGGAGGTGCACGAGTTCGTCGGGTCGGTGTCGCGCACGCCGGTGCCGCAGCCGCTGTCCTACCTCGTCGACGACACCGCGCGGACGTTCGGCAGCATCCGGGTCGGGCACGCCGAGGCGTTCTTGCGCGCCGACGACGAGACGGCGCTGACCGAGCTGCTGCACCACCCCAAGGCCGGGCCGCTGGGCCTGCGCCGGATCGCGCCGACCGTGCTGATCACCTCGACGCCGCTCGACGTGCTGCTCCCCCGGCTGCGCGACCTCGGCGCGGCGCCGGTCGTCGAGGCCGCGGACGGGACGGTGCACGTGGCCCGTCCGGACCAGCTGCGCGCCCGCACCCCGCGCGAGCACCGCGGCGGCGGCGCCGTACGTGCCGCGCGCGAGAGTGCCCAGGCCGCGCACGCCGTCACCGCGATCCGGGCCGGCGACCGCGCCGAGTCCGCCCGGCCCGCGATGCCGGCGGAGACGCTGACGCCGACCGGCTCGATGGCGGCGCTGCGCGAGGCGGTCGAGGCCGGGGACACCGTGCTGATCGGGTACGTCGACAACCAGGGCACCAGCTCCGAGCGGCTCGTCGACCCGATCCGCGTCGAGGGCGGGTCGCTGACCGCGCACGACCACCGCAGCGACGACGTCCGAACATTTGCCGTGCATCGCATCACGACCGTCCGCCCGGTCACCGCCTGAGCCGTAGGCTTCAAGCGTGGACTTCATCCGGTACGCCGAGGCATCGGCCGCACTGCTGAACGCCGACCTCGGGGAGGTCGACGGGCTGGTGGCGTACCTGCACGACCGACCGTGGCTGGTCGACCGTGCCGCCGACCGGGACTGCATGCTGCTGCGCAAGTTCCAGCGCGAGCTGCGCCCCGTCTTCGAGGCCGGCGAGGCCGACGACACCTCGGGCGTGGTCGGCCGGTTGAACGAGCTGATGGCGCGGCACCCGATCGCGCCGCGGATCTCCGACCACGACGAGCACGACCTGCACCTGCACGTCGCCACCGAGAACGCCAGCGTCGCCGACCTGCTGGTCGGCGAGTCGCTGCTCGGCCTGGCCACGCTGGTCTGCGACCTCGGCGCCGACCGGCTCGGCGTGTGCTCGGCGACGCCGTGCACGCAGGTGTTCGTCGACACGTCGCCGAACCGGTCGCGCCGCTACTGCTCCGAGCGCTGCTCCTCGCGCGCCAACGTCGCCGCCTTCCGCGCGCGGCAGAAGGCGGTCGCCACCGCATGAACGACCACCCCACGACGTTCTTCTCCTCCCCCGTTTCGCGCGTCCGTCGAACAACGCCGCAGGGACCCCGCAATGAATGACGGCCCCCTGATCGTCCAGTCCGACAAGACGCTCCTGCTCGAGATCGACCACGAGCGCGCCGTGGAGTGCCGCAAGGCCATCGCGCCGTTCGCCGAGCTCGAGCGTTCACCCGAGCACGTGCACACCTACCGGCTGACGCCGCTCGGGCTCTGGAACGCGCGCGCCGCCGGCCACGACGCCGAGCAGGTCGTCGACACGCTGCTGGAGTTCAGCCGGTACGCCGTACCGCACGCGCTGCTCGTCGACGTCGCCGAGACGATGGCGCGCTACGGGCGGCTGCGCCTCGACAAGCACCCGATCCACGGGCTGGTGCTGGCCTCGAACGACCGGCCGGTGCTCGAGGAGGTCCTGCGCGCGAAGAAGGTGCAGGGCATGCTCGGCGAGCGGATCGACGACGACTCCGTCGCCGTGCACCCCTCCGAGCGCGGCAACCTCAAGCAGGCGCTGCTCAAGCTGGGCTGGCCGGCCGAGGACTTCGCCGGGTACGTCGACGGCGAGGCGCACCCGATCTTCCTGTCCGAGGAGGAGTGGCACCTGCGGGCCTACCAGCGCGAGGCGGCCGACTCGTTCTGGCACGGCGGCTCCGGTGTCGTGGTGCTGCCGTGCGGCGCCGGCAAGACGATCGTCGGCGCGGCCGCGATGGCCGAGGCCAAGGCGACCACGCTGATCCTGGTGACCAACACCGTCTCCGCCCGGCAGTGGAAGGACGAGCTGCTGCGGCGCACGACCCTGACCGCCGACGAGATCGGTGAGTACAGCGGGTCGGTCAAGGAGGTCCGGCCGGTCACGATCGCGACGTACCAGGTGATGACGACGAAGCGGAAGGGCGCCTACTCGCACCTCGAGCTGCTCGACGCGCGCGACTGGGGCCTGATCGTGTACGACGAGGTGCACCTGCTGCCCGCGCCGATCTTCCGGATGACCGCGAACCTCCAGGCCCGCCGCCGGCTCGGCCTGACCGCGACGCTGGTGCGCGAGGACGGGCGTGAGGGCGACGTGTTCTCGCTGATCGGGCCGAAGCGGTACGACGCTCCGTGGAAGGACATCGAGGCGCAGGGCTGGATCGCGCCCGCCGACTGCGTCGAGGTGCGGGTGACGCTCCCGTCGTCGGAGCGGCTGGCGTACGCGACCGCCGAGCCCGAGGAGCGCTACCGGCTGGCGTCGTGCACGCACCACAAGATCTCGGTCGTCGAGGCACTCGTCGCCTCCCACCCCGGGCAGCCGACGCTGGTGATCGGGCAGTACCTCGACCAGCTCGACGAGCTCGCCGCTGCGCTGGACGCGCCGGTGATCAAGGGCGAGACGCCGGTCAACGAGCGGCAGCGGCTGTTCGAGGCGTTCCGCTCCGGCGAGATCGGGCTGCTGGTGGTGTCGAAGGTCGCGAACTTCTCCATCGACCTGCCGTCCGCCGAGGTCGCAATCCAGGTGTCCGGCTCCTACGGCTCCCGGCAGGAGGAGGCGCAGCGCCTCGGTCGCCTGCTGCGCCCCAAGACCGAGGGCAGGACCGCGCACTTCTACACGATCGTCTCCCGCGACACCGTCGACGCCGAGTTCGCCCAGAACCGCCAGCGGTTCCTCGCCGAGCAGGGCTACGCGTACCGGATCGTCGACGCGGAGGACGTGGGGGCGTAGGGCGGTGTCGGGATCCCCGGTCGACCGGGGATTCCTACGGTTGACGGCCGTTGCAACGGCCGTCAACCGCGAGAACCGGCCGACAAGCACGCCAGAATCCTGATGTGCAAGGTGTTTCGAGGTACCTAGCCTGACGCGGCCACTCTCCGACCGGGAGTGGGAAGCAGACAGGAAAGGACCATGGAGAAGATCAGCGCGAAGCTCATCAACTGGGCTTCGATCCTCGAGCAGGGCACGCGTGTCCAGGCGGTGACGACGGCGACGATGCCGTTCATCCACCCGCACGTCGCGCTGATGCCCGACGCCCACCTGGGACTGGGGGCGACCGTCGGATCGGTCATCCCCACCCTCGGCGCGATCATGCCCGCGGCGGTCGGTGTCGACATCGGCTGCGGCATGATCGCCGTCCGCACCCAGTACACCCGTGACCAGCTGCCGGCCGACCGCCGGCCGCTGCGCGAGGCCATCGAGCGGGCGATCCCGCTGTCGGCCGGCGCGCAGAACCGCAAGGTCAGCCGGGAGCACACGAGCGAGCGGCTGGAACAGCTCACCGGCGAGGCGGAGCGGACCGGGTTCGATCCGGCGACGTACGCCAAGCGTTGGGAGCTCCAGCTCGGCACGCTCGGGTCGGGCAACCACTTCATCGAGGTGACCGTCGACGAGCTCGACCGGGTCTGGCTGTTCCTGCACTCCGGGTCCCGCGGCGTGGGCAACAAGATCGCGCAGAAGCACATCCGGGTCGCGCGCGACCTGTGCGAGAAGCGGTGGATCGAGCTGCCCGACCGCGACCTGGCCTACCTGACCGAGGACACCGACGAGTTCTGGGAGTACATCGGCCAGATGCGCTGGGCGCAGTCCTACGCGCTGCTCAACCGTGAGGAGATGATGGACCGTGTCGTGCGCCAGTTCTCGGAGTGGGTGCAGGGTGACGTGGAGCGGCAGGACGAGATCAACTGTCACCACAACTACACCGAGCAGGAGACCCACTTCGGCAAGCAGGTGTGGCTTTCCCGCAAGGGCGCGATCAACGCCGAGCTCGGACGACCTGGGCTGATCCCCGGCTCCATGGGTACGGCGTCGTACGTCGTGGCGGGGAAGGGCAACCCGGTCTCGCTGAACTCGGCGCCGCACGGCGCCGGCCGGGAGTACTCCCGGTCGCGGGCCCGCCGGACCTTCACGCGCGAGCAGCTGCGTGAGGCCATGGCCGGCATCGAGTACCGCGACACCGACGCGTTCATCGACGAGATCCCGGCGGCGTACAAGAACATCGACCGGGTGATGGCCGACGCCGCCGACCTCGTCGAGGTCCGGCACACGCTGCGCCAGATCGTGAACGTCAAGGGCGACTGAGCGCGTCCGCGACGATCCGCGCCATCAGGTCAGCGGCATCGTCGGTGGAGAGACCGCTCCTGCGCAGCGACTGCCAGGTCCCGAAGCCGATCGCGAGGTCGACGGTCGCCTCGACCTCGCGATCGGTGGATCCCGCGAGCAGCGCCGACCGGATGCCTCCCAGCGGAACGCCCCACCGTGCCTGGCTGATCTCGCGGACCATCGGCACGGACTCGGCATCACGCAGCACCTGGGCGACCATCTGCTGGTTCTCGTCCCAGTACGCGTAGAGGGCACGCAGGCCGGCGCGGACTCGCGCGAGCGGGTCCTCGGTGTCGGCCCATCCGTCGGGCACCGGCACCGGGTGGAGGTCCGCGTAGTGGGCCGAGCAGGCGTCGAGCAGCTCGCGCTCGTCCGGGAAGTGGCGGTAGAGGGTGTTGCGCTGCACGCCGGCCTTCTCCGCGACCGCGCTCAAGGACGTCCGAGCGGGGCCGAGCGTGCCGTGCAGCTCGATCGCGGCCTCCACGATCCGCTGACGGGTCTCCTCCTGCTGCTCGGCGCGACGACGCTGCTCGTACTTCCTGGCCACGGTGAAATTATTGCACACCTCTGTTCAACCAATTGACAGCAGGCGGGTCACGTCCTAACTTCGTTGAACATCACTGTTCAACGAATGAAGGAGAGGCACATGACCATCAACCTGCACACCGACCTGGACCCCCGCACGCTGATCCGCCCGGGCGGTCCCCGCTTCGACGACCTGCGCGGCACCTTCAACGTGCTCGACGACCAGCGCCCGGAGGCGATCGCCGTCCCGACCGACGCAGCCGAGGTGGCGGACGTGGTCCGGTGGGCCCACCGACGCGGGCTGCGGGTGACCGCGCAGTCCACGGGTCACAACGCGAGTCCGCTCGGCCCGCTGCGCGGCACCGTGTTGCTCAACACCTCACGGCTCACCGACGTCCGGATCGACGCGGCGGCCCGGACCGTGAGAGCCGGCGCCGGCACGCGCTGGAGAGACGTCTCGCCGCAGCTCGCCGACCTCGGGCTGGCGGCCCTGCACGGCTCCTCGCCCGAGGTCGGCATCGCCGGCTACACCCTCGGCGGAGGCATCGGCTGGCTCTCCCGCAAGCACGGCCTGCAGACGAACGCCGTCACCGCGATCGACGTCGTCACCGCCGGCGGGGAGCTCGTCCGAGCCGACCGTGACCACGAGCCCGACCTGTTCTGGGCCCTGCGCGGCGGCGGTGGCAGCTTCGGTGTCGTCACCGGCTTCGAGTTCGGGGTGCAGCAGCTCGCCGAGGTGTACGCCGGCGGCCTGTTCTTCCCCGCCGAGCGGATCGCCGCGGTGCTGCACACCTGGTCGGCGCTGCTGCCGGACTTCCCCGAGGAGATGACCACGTGGTCGTCGACGATCCACTTCCCGCCGTTCCCGGAGGTCCCGGAGCCGGTGCGCGGGAAGTCGTTCGTCATCGTGCTGGTCGCCCACCTCGGCACCGAGGCGGAGGGCCGGGCGCTGCTCGAGCCGCTGCGCCGCCTCGGACCGGCGATGGACACCGTCGCCATGCAACCGCCCTCGGCGCTGCACCGGCAGGCGATGGACCCCGAGAGCCCGCTGCCCTTCCACGCGACCACCGCACTCCTCGACGAGCTCACCCCCGACGCGATCGAGGAGATGGCGCGGATCGCCGGTCCCGGCTCACCGCTGGGGCTGCTGGAGCTCCGGCACCTCGGCGGCGCCCTGCACCGCGCGACGCCCGGTGCCGGCGCCCGCGCGACGCTGCCGGGCTCGATCGGCATGCTCAGCCTGGGCGTCGTCCCGGTCCCGGAGGCCGTCCCGACGGTCCGCGAGGCGCTCGACGGCGTCGCGGCGGCGGTCGCGGAGCAGAAGGTCGGTGACTACCCGAACTTCGTCATGCAGACGACCGACGCCAGCGCCTTCTTCGACCACCAGACCTGGGCTCGCCTGCGCCGGGTCAAGACGGCGTACGACGGACAGGACCTGATCCGCGGCAACCACCACGTCCCGCCGCTGCGGTGACCGGGCGGCCCCGGCCGCTGCGGGTGGACGCCGCGGGTGTCGGAATCACCGGCCGACCGGTGATTCCGGCAGTGGGCCCCGAGCGGAGGGGGTTCCGAGGCTCGCTGCGCTCGCACCTCAACCACCGTGCGGACCGGCACTTCCCGGGCCCACCTCGGATCGCTAGCGTGACCGAGCATGAGCGACCAGGTGATGTTCACCCTCGACGAGTCCGAGCAGGTCACGCACTGGTACAACGTCGTGGCCGACCTGCCCACGCCGCCGCCCCCGCCGCTGCACCCGGGGACCCGCGAGCCGGTGGGGCCGGACGACCTCGCGCCGCTGTTCCCGATCGAGCTGATCATGCAGGAGGTCACCGGGGAGCGGTACGTCGAGATCCCGGAGCCGGTGCGCGACGTCTACCGGCAGTACCGGCCGAGCCCGCTGATCCGCGCGCGGCGCTGGGAGCAGAAGCTCGGGACCAGCGCCCGGATCTACTACAAGTACGAGGGCGTCTCGCCGGCCGGCTCGCACAAGACCAACACGTCGGTGCCGCAGGCCTACTACAACTCGCTGCACGGCGTCACCCGGCTGACGACCGAGACCGGCGCCGGCCAGTGGGGTACGGCGCTGTCGTACGCGTGCGCGCTGTTCGGGATCGACTGCGAGGTCTGGCAGGTCGGGGCGTCGTTCGACACCAAGCCACAGCGGCGCACGCTGATGGAGGTGTTCGGGGGCCGGGTGCACCGCTCCCCCAGCCGGCTGACCGAGGCCGGGAAGTCGTTCCCCGAGGACCACCCCGGCTCGCTCGGCATCGCGATCTCCGAGGCCGTCGAGGTGGCGGCGCAGGACGAGAACACCAAGTACGCACTGGGCTCCGTGCTCAACCACGTGCTCCTGCACCAGACCGTGATCGGCGAGGAGGCGCTGCGCCAGCTGGCCAAGGCCGGCGAGTCCGGCGCCGACGTCGTCGTCGGCTGCGCCGGCGGCGGGTCGAACTTCGCCGGTCTCGCGTTCCCGTTCCTGCGCGAGAAGCTGGCCGGCACGCAGGACCCGCGGATCCTCGCCGTCGAGCCGAGCTCGTGCCCGAGCCTCACCCGCGGCGAGTACCGCTACGACTTCGGCGACACCGTCGGCATGACGCCGCTGCTGAAGATGTACACGCTCGGCCACGACTTCGTGCCGTCCACGATCCACGCCGGCGGGCTGCGCTACCACGGCATGGCGCCGCTGGTCTCGCACGTGTACGACGAGGGCCTGATCGAGGCCACCGCGCTGCACCAGAGCGAGTGCTTCGAGGCGGCGCTGGAGTTCGCGCGGACCCAGGGCGTCGTCCCGGCGCCGGAGTCCTCCCACGCCCTCGCGCAGGTACGCCGGGAGGCGCTGGCCGCGGCCGAGTCCGGGGCCGAGCCGGTGATCGTCGTCGGCCTGTCGGGCCACGGGCTCCTGGAGCTCGGTGCCTACGACACGTTCCTCGGCGGCCGGCTCGAGGACGACCCGTTGTCGGACGAGGCGCTGGCCGCTGCCCTCGCCGGCGTCCCCCAGGTCTAGTCGCTGCCGCTAGCGCGACGGCTTCACGTACACCGTCCGCGTGTAGACCTTCCCGAGCTCGCGGAACTTCAGCGTCAGCGACTCGCGGCCCTCGGCCCTGTCGTCGCGACGGATCGGCACCTTGATGATCATCGAGCGGCCGCCCGCGCGGATCTGCTCGTAGACCATCGCGCGGTAGGACCAGAGCGTCTTGTCGGGGTTGGCGTCCGGGCCGAGGTACCGCTCCACCCACTGCTCGCCGACGTCGCCGACGGTGAGGTCGGCGCCCGGGCCGTTGACGATCTTCCCGACGACGAACAGGTCGTAGTCGATGCCGCGGGCGAGCTGGACCTTCCACTCGGCGAAGCCGCCCTCCCGGACGGTCTTGTCGACGGCCTCGACGGTCAGCCGCGGCGTCGGGTCGTCGTCCTTCACGGTGAGCGCCCCGGCGTACTGGTCGGTCATCACGTTGCGTGTCGCCCAGATCGCGACCTGGGTCTGTGCCCGCGGGTAGTCGTCACGGTTGTCGGGGCGGTACGACACCGGGATGCTGCCCGAGGTCTGTCCCGGCGCGAGGTCGAGGGTGAACCGCTGCTTCTCGCCGCGGCCCTGACCGGTGGTCATCACCACGACGGTGGCAGGCGCGGTGATCTCGCCGACGATGTCGAACGGCACCTCAGCGGTGACCTGCTCCCCGCCGTTGCTGTCGCCCTCGTCGACCGTGACGCTGTGCAGGTCGAGGGTGGCCAGCCGGCGGTCGGGGACCGGCGCCAGCTGGGCCGGCGCGGCGGCCAGGTCGGCGACCCAGACGCGACCCTGCGGGCTGACGGACACGAGCTCCACCTCGACGACGTGCGCGAGGTCGACACCGGCGGCGCCGGACGGGTCGGCGACGAGCGCCTGCGCCCAGTACTTCGCGGTGTCCGGGCCGGCGGCGAGGGCCGGCAGCACGTCACCGACGGCGTCGAGCACGGCGCTGTCGCCGCTCTGGTCGGTGATCCGCACGTCCAGCTCGACCGGGCCGTTCTCGGGGTCCACGATCGTGCGCAGCTCGAGGCGACCGGCGCTCAGGTCGATCGGGCGGTCGAGCAGCAGCCCGCCGGACTGGCCGGCCGCGGTCCACCGCATCTCGAAGAACGATCGGGTCGGGGCGGCGTCCCAGGCCTCGGTCCAGTGCGGCCAGACCCAGCCGTAGTCGACGCCGCTGGCGCAGGACGCGACCCGCGTCTGCGCGACCGCGCTGCTGCACAGCCGCGTGCTCGCGCCGTCGGGCAGCGACCGGGCCGAGCTGACGCCGGGGGCGCGCACGTCGCGACCGCCGCCGATCGCGTGGCTGATCACCTGGGCGTCACCGGTCGACGCGACCCGCGCACGGGAGCCGTCGAAGAGCGGGAGGACGTCCTGGTCGCCGTCGGCGAACAGGTGCACGGCGCCGGCGATGTAGGCCGTTCCGACCGCCTGCTGCTCCTCCGGGGTCAGCCGGTCGGCGTTGTCGGGGTGGCAGGTGCTGGTCTCCTCGCCGCCCCAGTCGTCCCAGGCCGGCGCCTGCGCGATGTCGGGGGTCCACTCGGTGTTGAAGTAGTTGTGGTTGGCGCCCATCACCAGCACCGAGCTCTTCAGCGAGGTGTCGCCCGCGACCAGGTCGCGCGCGACGTCGGTGAACTTCTGGCCCTGGAGGTCGCTGACGTCGCCGTCGCAGTAGGGCAGCAGCGTGACGGTCGGGACGTACGCCGCGGTCTGCACGCCGAAGTTCGTGGGCGCGATCAGCACCTGGCCGGCGATCCGGTACGGCGCCGACAGCGGGATCTCGAGCGAGGCGCGGTCCACGCCCTCACCGCCGCGGCTGTGGCCGACCAGCACGACGCGGTCCATGTCGACCTCGTGCGCGGCGGCCAGGGTGTTCCAGTGGGCGAGGTGCTCCTCGACGATCTCGGCGCGGGCGTCGGCGCCGCCGTCGGCGAGGCGGTAGTCCTGGGCGTTGATGCCGTTCACGCGCACCGAGACGGTGGCGTAGCCCTGCGAGGCGAGCACCCGCTGGGCGTAGTCGTAGCCGAGCTGGCTCGGGATCTCGAGCTGCGGCGCCTCGCACGGCCAGGCGCCGTCGCCGCCGTTCTCGTCGTTCGGGTCGTAGCAGACGCTGTGCCGCCCGTGCAGGAACAGCACCAGCGGACGCGGGCCGGTCGCGGAGCCCGCGGCCGGCTCGACCACGTGCCCGACCATCTCGATCGGCTCGGGCATCCCCTCGATCTGCACCGGCGGGAGCGTGTAGTCGCTGGTCGACACGTCGTACGGGCCCGGCGTGGCCGGGTCGTCGGGCAGCGTGACGGTGCCGGGCAGGTCGAAGTCGCGCGTCGGGACGGCACCGGTCTTCAGCCGGTCGTCGCCGGCGGCGTCGAGCCGGTCCCCGGAGAGCAGCACGTCGAGGTCGGCCGGGTCGGGCCGGGCGGAGGCGGCGACGGTGGCCTGGACGGTGCGGCCGTCCGCCGCGATCGTCGGCGCCCCGATGGCGAGGCCCGCGGGACCGACGATGGTCGGCCGGTCGGAGGTCAGCGGGAACCGCGTCGGCGAGGTCCACGAGACGACGTACTGCCCCGCGCCCACCTGCCGCACGTCCCAGGCGCCCCGCTCGCCGCCCTTCACCGCCGACGCCGCGGCGCCCGGCGCCGAGACGGCAGGAGTGGTGATGGCGGTGGCCGTGCCGGTCACGAGGAGTGCGGCGACGGCGACCCAGCCGAGCGTACGACGATGTCCCATGCCGAGAATCATGCCGGAGACGACCGCCATCCGGTCCCGGTTCGGCGCACCACGCCGGTCGACCTAGGCTGGTTGACCGTGAAGGTGCTGCTGCTCGAGAACATCCATCCGGTCGCCGTCGAGATCCTCGAGTCCCGCGGGTTCGAGGTCGAGCTGCGCGCGGGCTCGCTCTCCGAGGACGAGCTGGTCGAGGCGCTGTCCGGCGTCCACCTGCTCGGGATCCGCTCCAACACCCACATCACCCCGCGCGTGCTCGACGCGGCGTCCGACCTGTTGGCGATCGGCTGCTTCTGCATCGGCACCAACCAGGTCGACCTGGTCTCGGCCGCCGAGCGCGGCATCGCGGTGTTCAACGCGCCGTACTCCAACACGCGCAGCGTCGTGGAGCTGGTGATCGCCGAGATCATCTCGCTGGCCCGCCGGCTGCCCGAGAAGACCGAGAAGATGCACGCCGGCGTGTGGGACAAGTCCGCCAAGGGCAGCCACGAGGTCCGTGGCCGGACCCTCGGCATCGTCGGCTACGGCAACATCGGCACCCAGCTGTCGAACCTCGCGGAGGCGCTCGGCCTCAGGGTGATCTTCTTCGACACCGCCGACCGGCTCGCGCACGGCAACGCGCAGCGGATGAAGACCCTCGACGAGCTCCTGGAGAAGGCGGACGTCGTCAGCCTCCACGTCGACGGCCGTCCGGGGAACGCCGGCTTCTTCGGTCCCGAGCAGTTCGCGAAGATGAAGCCGCGCAGCATCTTCATCAACGCCGCCCGCGGCATGGTCGTCGACAACGAGTCGCTGCGCGACCACATCCTGTCCGGCCACATCGCCGGTGCCGCGCTCGACGTGTTCCCCGTCGAGCCGAAGGCCCAGGGCGACGAGTTCGAGTCCGTCCTGCGCGGCCTCGACAACGTGATCCTGACCCCCCACGTCGGCGGCTCCACGCAGGAGGCGCAGGAGGAGATCGGCTACTTCGTGGCCGGCAAGCTCGCGGGCTTCTCGCTCGAGGGCCGCACCGAGCTGTCGGTGAACCTGCCGGCCGTGCTCGCGCCGCAGCTCCAGACCGGTCACCGGATCGGCTACCTCCACCACAACGTCCCCGGTGTGCTCGCCACCATCAACGGCGTGCTCGCCGACAGCGGCGACAACATCACCGGGCAGTACCTCTCCACCCGCGGTGAGCAGGGGTACGTCGTCACCGACACCCCCGACCCGCTGCCGGCCGAGGCGCTCGCGAAGCTGGCCGAGTCCGAGCACACGATCTGGCTGCGTACCTGGGAGTCTTGAGGAAAGCCTGATCGAGCCTTAAGGGTTCCCCAAGGCTGCGCACCTACGATCGAGGCATGAGTTCCCCCGCTCGTAGGACCCGCGCAGTGCTGCTGCTCGTCGTCGGCATGCTCGCCTCCATGCTCGCCCTCGGCGCGGGCTCGACGGCGGTCGCCGCGACCGAGAAGGGCATCGTCAACGGCGGCATCACCTGCCCGCAGGTGTCGAAGTGCCCCGGGCTCAGCATGCTGTGGTTCGACGCGAACTGGAACTACATCAACCAGCGCAAGCTCGGCGCGGGTGCCCGTGGCTACTCGCTGACGCTGCCGGTCGGGACCTACCACCTGCAGTTCGTCGACCAGCGGCCGACGTACGACGTGTCGAAGTACGCGCCGACCGACGTGAAGGTCACCGTGCGGGAGAACGACCTGACGGTGAAGAACCTGACGATGAAGCGGGGCGCGGCCATCACCGGGACGGTGAAGGGCGGCGGCAAGGCCCTCGGCGGCGCGACGCTGCGGGCGGCCAGCCAGTCCGGCCAGTCGTTCGCGACGACTGCCAACGACAAGGGCCAGTTCGCGATCGGCGGACTGCCGGAGGGCAAGTACTCCGTCTTCACCTGGGACAAGCGGAAGGTCTGGGTCGGCAAGAGCGTCTGGGCGGGCGCGGTGTCGCCGAGCAAGTTCAAGAACGTCAAGATCAAGCTGTCCAAGAGGGCCGGCCAGATGACGGTCTACCTGTTCACCCCGAGCGGCCTGCTCAGCATCAAGAACACCCTGACCGTCACCAGCAGGGAGACCGGCCAGTGGTGGAGCTCCACCTCGGGCAGCGGCACGTTCTCCTTCAAGGGGCTCTACCCCGGCAGGTACAACGTCCAGTTCAACGGCGCGGGCGTGTGGTTCGCGAAGACCGGCGCCGTGGAGAAGGCCGTCGTGAAGTCGAACGGCTTCACGTCCGGCAGCTTCCACCTGACCAAGCGCGGCGGCTGGATCACCGGTCACCTCGTGGACGGCGACGGGCAGCGCATGGTCGCACTGAAGCCCGGCTACGAGAACGGCCCCGGCGCCACCGTCCGCCTCTTCAACCTGAACGGCGACCAGATCGCGTCCACGACCAGCGACGCCGAGGGCAAGTTCACCCTGAAGGGCCAGCTGGCGACCCAGGAGGGGATGACCATCGTGGTCGACCCGCCGCCGGGTGGGTACCTGCGCGGCGAGGGCTACTGCAAGTTCGAGAGCGCCGAGTTCTCCCCGTACGGCCTCACCACCGGGCAGGAGCGGTACGTCGGCCAGCTCGCGATTCCGCGCACCGAGGGCCAGCAGGACCCGGCGTGCACGACCCGCGACGCGAACACCCGCGCTAGGCGATGACCATGTCGTCCCCGGACCAGAAGGCCCGCATGGACGTGATCCGGCCGTCGTCGTCGAACGCCATGACGTCGATCGGCGTCACCGTGTAGGTCTGGTCACCGGCCTTGGTCACCAGCTCGAAGTGGAAGGCGGCCTGGCCGCCGGCGATCCGGGCGGCGAGCAGCCGGGTCTCGGTGTCGAGGCCCTCCAGCCCGCCGTAGAACGCGCGGATCTGGTCGGCGGTGGTCAGCACGTCGGACCCGACCGGATCCTCGACGGTGGCGCCGTCGGCGTACAGCGCGACGATCTCGTCGGCGGTGCCGGTGGCGACCAGCCGCACGTAGTCGTCGATGACCTCACGGATGCGCTCGTTGCTCGCGGCCACGGCTTCCTCATTTCTGTAACACGTTCTCGTTTTGTGCCCACCGTAGCGCTCACCGGGAAGGACCGCTTCAATGTCCGGCGTGGACCTGCTGCTCGCGTGGCCCCTGCCCGGCGCCCGCGCGCTCGGAGCGCAGCTGGTCGCGGCGTACAACCACCCGAGTCGCCGCTACCACGACGCCCAGCACCTCACCGAGGTCCTGGCGCGCGTGCACGAGCTGTCCGCCGACGGCGTCGCGTTCGACCGGATGGCGGTCGTCCTGGCCGCGTGGTTCCACGACGGCGTGTACGACGGGGAGCCGGACGCCGAGAGGCGCTCGGCCGCCTGGGCCGCCGAGGCCCTCGACACCCTCGTCGAGCCGGAGACCCTCGACGAGGTGGTGCGGCTGGTGCTGCTCACCGAGCACCACACGCCCGCGGACGACGACCCGAACGGCTGCGCGCTCTCCGACGCGGACCTCGCGATCCTGGCCGCCCCGGCACAGCGGTACGCGGAGTACGTCGCCGCCGTGCGCGAGGAGTACGCCCACGTCCCCGACGACCTCTTCGCCCTCGGCCGCTCGGCGGTCCTCCGCGACCTGCTCGCCAAGCCACACCTGTTCCACACGGCGTACGCCCGGGCCTCCTGGGAGGACGCGGCGCGGGCGAACGTGGCGGCGGAGCTGGCGACCCTGGCGGATACTCCCTGACGTTTCCGGGGTTCCACGCGCGATCTCACCCCGGAAACGTCAGGGAGTACCCGACTTGCGGCGCCGCAGACCGGCCGCGACCAGGCGTGAGACGAGCTCGCGGGACCTCACCGGGACCGCGCCGGCGGCGACCATGTCGTCGTAGTACTCGGCCGGCACGTCGTAGTGGTCGCGGTCGAAGCCGCGCTCGGGGATGCCGAGGCGGGCGGCGAACGCGTGCAGCTCGTCGTACGACGTGTCGCTGGCCAGGTGCGACCACAGGCGTCCCCGCGAGGGCACCTGCGGCGGGTCGATGAGGATCATCCAGCGGTGCGCGCCGCGCGCTCTACCGACGAGTCGAGGAGCAGCCGCCACGACCGCACGTGACCCGCGTCGACGTAGGCCTTGTACGACGATCCCGGGCGCGCCTGGCGCCCGAGGTGGAACTGCCGCACCCCGGCGCGCACGAACCACGGCACCTGCTCGGCGAGCAGGCCGCCCCCGGGCATCAGCCGGCGCGCGACGGCCGGGTCGGCGGCCAGCGCGAGCAGCTCGTCGTACCCGACGTCGAGGCCGCGCGGCGAGCCGGCGGAGCAGACCGCCAGCAGGTCGGGCAGGCCGGCGAGGTAGCGCCACGAGCGGCGCAGGTCGAGGGTGTCGTCGACGGCGCGGCCGAACGTCCAGGGCACGCCCGGGAGCTGCCCGGCGAGGTAGGCGCACGTGTCCGTGTCGACCTCGAGGTCGGCGTCGAGGAAGCCGAAGGAGACGCCGGCGGCCCCGGAGCCGAGGTAGTCCTCGGCGAGCCCGACCAGCCGCGTCATCTCGCCGCCCGTCGTGCTCCAGGTGTCGTTCAGCCGCAGTGTGACGAACACCGGCAGGTCGGTGTCGCGACAGACCCCGGAGACGAGCGCAGGCTCGGGCGAGAGGCCCTCGGGCGTGGAGAGGTGCAGACGGTCAGCGCCGCCCTCCTCCGCGCCGGGGGCGTCGCGCGGGTCGAGGACGGCGACCTCGAGGAGCGCCGGACCCATACCAGCACTGTAGGACCGGGGGCGCGTCGTACGACGGCGGCGCGCCACTTGTCCCGGGGGCCATGATGGGGGAATGGACAACGGCCTGCTGTTCGACGCGCGCGCTCGCGTGCTCGCCGACCTCCAGGCCCGACAGCACGCCACGGCCGCCGCGGTGTCCGCGTTGGAGGACGCCGTCGCCCAGCGCAAGTGGTGGGCCGAGCAGTGGCCCGAGGGCGAGGCGTACGTCGCCGGCCTGGTCGCCCAGGACGTCCAGGACGCGCTCTTCGAGACCGTGGGCCGATGGCCGCTGTGCACCGACTGCGGTGCGGACGCGCCGGTGCACACGCTCTACATCCAGCCCGACCTCGGCGGCCCCGACCCCGTGTGGGTGTGCGAGGAGTCCGGGGACGTCGTGGCGCCCCTGGGTGGACTGTGAACGCTGACGCGTCTCAGCGATCAGTACAGCTAGCCCTCTGCTCCGACCTGGAGCCACATCGTGTACCGATCGGCCCGGTAGACCGTCCGCGAGACCTCGATGATCTTCTCGCCCACCAGGCCGCGGCGCGAGTGCCGCAGCACCGGTACGCCGGGGTCGGTCTCGAGCAGCTGCGCCTCGTCGGCGGTGGCCACGTCGGCGTTGATCGAGTCCTCGGCCCACGACGGGCGCAGCCCCCGGACCTCGAGCGCGTCGTACAGGCTCGTGGGCATCCCGCTCTGCAGGAAGCCGGGGATCAGGACCTCGTTGAGGTACGCGTCCTCGAGGCACATCGGCACCCCGTCGGCCCGGCGCAGCCGGCGCCAGTGGATGACGGCGTCGCCCTCGGTCAGGTTCAGCGCCCGGGCGACGCCGGGACCTGCCTGCTCCCGACGCGCGAGGAGGGTCTGCGACTCGGCCAGCAGGCCGCGGCGCGCCATCTCCTCGGTGAAGCTCGTCAACCTGCTCGCGGCGCGCCGCGGGCGGGCCACGAAAGTGCCCCGCCCGGGAATCCGTTCCAACAGCCCTTCAACCACCAGGGCATCCATCGCTTGCCTCACCGTCATGCGGGCGACCCCAAAACGATGCACCAGCTCACGCTCAGAAGGTGCAGGTGAACCGGGTGCCGCCCCCGTGACGAGAGTGCGCACGTATTCACGCACCTGAACGTGCTTCAGCGCACGCCCCTCAGTCACCAGCAACTCGTCCACAGAGCGAACTCTAGGCAGGATTAGACCAGCGCGTCCCCAAATCGGACGGAACGTTGACGTACTGAGGAAATCCTCAGTTCGGCAACGACGCAATTCAACGTCGAATTCGGGACCATTTCGGACCATTTCGAGCCAATTCGGGGCCTCAGGGGTGTCCCCGATGGCGGCCGTCGGTGACCTCCGGCAGGCTTGCCCCATGACCAGCGAGACGTCCTCCCCCGCCCCGGCCGCGCGCGCCATCGACCTGCGCAAGACCTACGGCTCCGGCGACTCCGCCGTGCACGCCCTGGCCGGCGTGACCCTCGACCTGGAGGCCGGCCGGTTCACGGCGATCATGGGCCCGTCCGGCTCGGGCAAGTCCACGCTGATGCACTGCATGGCGGCCCTCGACACCCCGTCGTCGGGCGCGGTCGAGGTGGGCGGCACAGACCTGGGCCGGCTCAAGGACAAGGACCTCACGGCGCTGCGCCGCGAGCGGATCGGGTTCGTCTTCCAGGCGTTCAACCTGATCCCGACGCTCACCGCGTCGGAGAACATCCTGCTCCCGCTCAACCTCGCCGGGCACAAGCCCGACCAGGAGTGGCTCGACACCGTGATCGAGGCCGTCGGCCTGCGTGACCGTCTCGGCCACCGGCCCACCGAGCTGTCCGGTGGGCAGCAGCAGCGCGTCGCCTGCGCCCGGGCGCTGGCGAGCAAGCCCTCGATCGTGTTCGCCGACGAGCCGACCGGCAACCTCGACAGCACGTCGGGCGCCGAGGTGCTCTCGTTCCTGCGTCGCAGCGTGGACGACTTCGGCCAGACGGTCGTGATGGTCACCCACGACGCGGTCGCCGCGTCGTACTGCGACCGCGTCGTGTTCCTCGCCGACGGCCTGGTCGTCGACGAGATCCGCAACCCCAAGCGCGAGCAGATCCTGGAGCACATGACACGCCTGCAGGACCTCGCCGCCGCCCGCACCACGCAGGCCTGAGGGGCGCGACGTGCTCAAGCTGACCCTGCGCAACCTGCTCGCCCGCAAGGTGCGGCTGGTGATGAGCGGCCTGGCGATCGTGCTGGGCGTGGCGTTCCTGTCGGGCGTCCTCGTCTTCAGCAACGGCCTGTCGTCGACGTTCGACAGCATCATCTACAGCTCCACCCCCGACGGCGTCGTGCGCGCGGAGCAGACCGCGTCCTTCGAGGCCGGGCCGACGCAGACCACCCAGACCCTCTCCCCCGAGGTCGTGGCCGAGCTCGAGGAGCTGCCCGAGGTGGCCCGGGCCGACGGTGACGTCGTCGGCATCGGGATGAGCCTGCTCGCCTCCGACGGCACGCTCGTCGGCGGCACCGGCGCCCCCACCTTGGCGTTCAACCACACCGACGGCCCGAACATGGCCGGTGAGCCGCCGATGCTGCTCAGCAGCGGGCGCTGGCCGGCCGCGGCCGACGAGATCGTGCTCGACGACGCGGCCGCCGACAACGGCGACTACGACCTGGGCGACGAGGTGAAGCTGCTCGCGCCGTTCGGGGACTCCGAGCGCACGGCGACGCTGGTCGGCACCGCGGAGTTCAACGGCGGCGGTACGGCCGGCGCGACCCTGCTGGTGTTCAGCACCGAGGGCGCGCAGGACCTCTTCCTCGACGGCGCCGACGCGTTCCACCAGGTCTCCCTCACCGCCGCCGACGGCGTCACCCAGGAGCAGCTCGCCGAGGCCGCCGACACCGTCGCCCCCTCCGGCTTCGAGGCGGTCACCGGCGACCAGGTCGCGGAGGAGTCCCAGGACGCCGTCGGCCAGTTCCTCGACGTGATCTCCACGTTCCTGCTGGTGTTCGCGATCATCGCGGTCATCGTCGGCGGCTTCATCATCGTCAACACGTTCACGATCCTGGTCGCGCAGCGCAGCCGTGAGCTCGCACTGCTGCGCGCCCTCGGCGCATCGCGCCGCCAGGTGACGCAGTCGGTGCTGCTCGAGGCGGTCGTCATGTCGGCGGTCGCCGCGACCGTCGGCATCGGGCTCGGCTGGCTGCTGGCGCGCGGCCTGGCCGCGCTCTTCCGCGCGGTCGGGCTCGACATCGCGAGCGACGCGCTGACGCTCGACGCCGGCTCGGTCATCATCAGCTACGTCGTCGGCGTCGGCGTCACGCTGGTCGCCGCCTTCCTGCCGGCCCGCCGCGCCGGCAAGGTCGCCCCCGTCGCGGCGATGCGGGCCGACTCGGCGCCGGCGCGCGACTCGCTGCGCCGCCGCACGATCATCGGCGGCGTCCTGATCGCGGTCGGCATCGTGTTCGCGGTCATCGGCATCACCGGCGGCCCGGGGCCCGACTCGCTCTGGGTCGGCATCGCCGCCGGGATCTGGATCCTGACCGCAGCGGCGATCAGCTCGGTGATCGGCCGACCCGTCCTGGTCCTGTGCCGCGGCCTGTTCGGCCGGCTGTTCGGCACCACCGGCAGGCTCGCGGGGGAGAACGCGCTGCGCGATCCCCGGCGTACCGGCGCCACGGCGTCGGCGCTGATGATCGGGCTGGCCCTGGTCTCCACGATCGGGGTGCTCGCCACCTCGCTCAACGCCTCGGTCGACGACGTCGTGGACGAGGAGTTCACCTCCGACTTCCTGGTGCAGAGCACGAACTTCCTGCCGTTCTCGACCTCGGTCGGCGACGACCTGGAGGCGGTCGACGGGGTGGCCACAGTCAGCCGGCAGCAGTGGACCGGCGCGCAGGTGGACGACTCGACGGTCTTCGTGACGGGCAACGACGCGGCGTTCGACGACATCTACGAGCTCGACATGGTCGAGGGCCGCCAGCAGCTGCAGGGCAACCAGGCTCTGGTGACCACCGGCTTCGCCGACGACCACGACCTCGAGGTCGGCTCGCCGCTGACGCTGACGTTCCTCGCCGGCAAGTCGCTCGACCTCGAGGTGGCCGGGATCTTCGAGGGCAGCGAGACCACCGGCGACGTCAGCCTCCCGCTCGACCTGCTCGCCGACGCCGGGGTGCCCCGCCAGGACACCAGCCTGAGCATCATGCTCGAGCCGGGCGCCGACGCGGTCGCGGTCGGCAACGCGCTGGACGAGGCGGCCGAGGCGACCCCGATCGTGGCGGTCTACGACAAGCAGGAGTTCGCCGAGTCGATCCGTGACCAGATCAACCAGCTGCTCTACATGATCTACGGCCTGCTCGCGCTGGCGATCGTGATCGCGGTGATCGGCATCGTGAACACGCTCGGCCTCTCGGTCATCGAGCGCACCCGCGAGATCGGCCTGCTCCGGGCGATCGGCATGAGCCGCACCCGGCTGCGCCGGATGATCACCCTGGAGTCGGTGGCGATCGCGGTCCTCGGCGCGGTGCTCGGCATGGTCATCGGGGTGATCATCGGCGTGCTGCTGCGACAGGCGCTCAAGGACGACCTGACCAGCCTCGGCCTGCCGCTGGGCCAGCTGCTCGTGTTCCTCGTGATCGCCGTGGTGGTCGGCGTGCTCGCCGCGATCCTGCCGGCGATCCGCGCCTCGCGGCTCAACGTGCTGGAGGCCATCGCCACGGAATGACCTTCCGGTCGAACATCTGTTCGATTATGATCCGTGCATGGACTTCCAGGGCACGCTGTTCGAGGCGCCGCCGGCGCCCGAGGTCGGATCCGTCGAGCGCACGACGCTCAGTCGGGGCGCCTGGATCGACGTCGCGCGCTCGTGGCTGCCGGAGGCCGACGACGTGTTCGAGACGCTGGTCCGCGACGTCCCGTGGCGCGCCGAGCGGCGCCAGATGTACGACCGCGAGGTCGACGTGCCCCGACTCCTGCACACGTACGGCGTCGGCGACCCGCTCCCCCACCCCGCCCTGGCGCGGGCCCGGGGAGCGCTGACCGCGCACTACCGCCCGGAGCTCGGGGAGCCGTTCGTGACCGCGGGCTGCTGCTACTACCGCGACGGCCGCGACAGCGTGGCCTGGCACGGTGACACGATCGGCCGCGGCAAGACGCAGGACACGATGGTCGCGATCGTGTCGCTCGGCGACCCACGCCGGCTGGCGCTGCGGCCGCGGATCGGCGGCGCCTCGATGTCGGTCGAGATGGGCCACGGCGACCTGCTGGTGATGGGCGGTTCCTGCCAGCGCACCTGGGAGCACGCGGTGCCCAAGGTGGCGCACGCCGGGCCGCGGATCTCGGTGCAGTTCAGGCCGCTCAATGTCTTTTGACGGGGACTGCTAGGCATGGGGCATGACAACTGCACACGCATCCGGCACCTTCGCGATCGCCGGCGACCTCCCCGTCGTCCGGCTCGGGTACGGCGCCATGCAGCTCACCGGCCCCGGTATCTGGGGTGAGCCCCGCGACGCCGACGAGGCGATCCGAGTCCTGCGCCGAGCCCTCGAGCTCGGCATCACGTTCATCGACACCGCCGACTCCTACGGCCCCGAGGTCTCGGAGCGGCTGATCGGGGAGGCGCTGGCGCCGTACGCCGACGACGTGGTCATCGCCACCAAGGCCGGGCTGACCCGGCAGGGTCCGGACATCTGGACCCAGCTCGGCCAGCCGGCGTACCTGCGCCAGCAGTGCGAGATGAGCCTGCGCCGGCTGAAGCTCGAGCGGATCGACCTGTTCCAGCTGCACCGCATCGACGCGAACTTCCCGCTGGAGGACCAGATCGGGCTGTTGCTCGAGCTCCAGCAGGAGGGCAAGATCCGCCACATCGGGCTGTCCGAGGTCAGCGTCGACGAGATCGAGGCGGCCCGGAAGATCGCGCCGATCGCGACCGTGCAGAACCTCTACAACCTCGCCGAGCGTCGCTCCGAGGACGTGCTCGACCACTGCGAGCGGGAGGGCATCGGCTTCATGCCGTGGTTCCCGCTGGCGACCGGGCAGCTCTCGAAGGAGGACGGTCCGCTCGCGAAGGCGTCGGCCGAGCACGGCGCCACGCCGTCGCAGCTGGCTCTCGCGTGGCTGCTCCGCCGCTCGCCGGTGATGCTCCCGATCCCGGGTACGTCGCGGGTCGCGCACCTCGAGCAGAACACCGCGGCCGCGGAGATCGAGCTGACCGACGCGGAGTTCGACGCGCTCACCTCGTCGGTCGGGTAGCGAGCGCCAGCGAGGCTACCGAGACCGCGACCGAGGTCTCGATACGCCGGTCGCGAGCCGTGCCTCGCTCGCGCGGCTACTCGACCTGGCTGCTGCGTCCCGGTCTCCCGAGCAGGCTCGGGAGACCGGGGCAGCTCAGAACTCCACGGACGGGGCGACGTCCTGGCCCTCGGGGGCCTCGTAGAAGTCGCGCTTGTGCACGTTGGCGATGCCGGTGAGGAACATCCACGGGATCGTCTGGGTCAGCTTGTTCAGGGTCGCGACCGCGTCGTTGTAGTACTGGCGGGCGAACGAGATCTGGTTCTCGGTGTCGGCGAGCTGCTTCTGCAGGTCCAGGAAGTTCGTGTTCGCCTTGAGGTCCGGGTAGGCCTCGGCGACCGCGTTGACCTTCACCAGCGCCTGGCTGAGCTCGGCGTCGGCGGCGGCCTTGGCCGGGACGTCGTCGCCCTTGGCCGCGGCGGCGACGGCGGCGCGTGCCTTGGTGACCTCCTCGAACACGCCCTTCTCGTGGGCGGCGTACCCCTTGACGGTCTCGACCAGGTTCGGGATCAGGTCGGCGCGGCGGGTGAGCTGCACGTCGATGCCACCGAGCGCCTCCTGGGCGCCGATGTCGGTGGTGCGGAGCTTGTTGAAGCCGACGATCACGAACGCCACCAGGGCGATGATCACGACGACGACGACGATGATTCCGACGATCATGTGGACCTCTCAGTTGGGTTGACGCAAGTCTGGGGGACTACCAGGAGCCGCCGCCACCGCCGCCACCGCCGCCACCGCCGGAGAACCCGCCGCCCCCGCTGGAGGAGGACGACGACTTCTGGGTGGCCTCGTAGGACGAGATGGCCGAGCTGACGGTCGACTCGAACGAGTCGACCATCGAGGAGACCGCGCTGCCGGCGTACGCACCGGTGTAGGCGTGGCCGAAGTACGTCGGGACCGGCGGCTCCTCGCCGACCTCGATGCGGTACTTGCCCGCCCACTCGTCGGCGCAGCCGAAGGCCACGGCCCACGGGATGTAGGCGGTGTAGAGCTCCTTGCGGCCGGAGAAGTCGAAGCGCTCCTCCGCCGACGGCGTGGAGAGGATCCGGCGGAAGCCGCCGGCCTTCGACCACACGTCGCGCCCGGCGCGGGTGCGCCGGGTGGCGGCCGTCGCCCGGGCCATGCCGGCACCGAACACCGCGAACAGGCCGGGGATCAGGGCGATCGCGCTCATGTTCAGCGGGTTCCAGAACGCGATGACCGGGACCAGGATGAAGGCGCCGATGATGACCAGGGTGCCCTTGCCGCCGAGGCCGCTGGTCTCCATCAGCCCGGCGCCGGACGCCCAGGACCGGGTGTCGCTCTCGAAGCTGGCGATCTCGTTCTTGAGCCGCTTGCCGCCCTCGACGTCGTTCGGCCGGGCGGCGAAGGACGTGCCCGGGCCGCCGAGCAGGTGCGCGACGCCGGAGGTGACCTCGTCGAGGCCGGCCCAGCCCTGGGCGCCGTTCTTGTCCGTGATCGTCCACCCCGCGCCGTCGTGGTCGAGGTCGATGGCGCCCTTGTCGGCGGCGTACATCAGCGTGGCGACGTACTGCTGGGTGTCGACCTCCTCGGTGACGAGGTACGCCGCCTGCGCGGGCCCGATGCCCTCGGGCGGCGTGTACATCAGCGGGAACTGCGGGTCGGACTCGTCGGTGCGACGCACCAGCACGAAGCCGAGGAGGCCGGCCCCGACCGACAGCACCAGCACCAGGCCGAGCAGGAACACGTTGGTGCCGAGCACCGGGTCGAGCTCGGCGCGCCACGGCAGCTCCTTGCCGGGTGCCGGCGTACTCATGTCGAGCCCGACCTTGATCGTCACCGGGGTGTTCGGCGAGAGCGCACCGGTCTGCACGTGCAGCGTGTCGGTGCCCGCACCCTCGGCCTTGCAGCCGCCCCGCTGACCGGCCCCGACGGCGCACTGGATCGGCTTCTCGGCGGGCACCGGGAGGTGCACGGTGAGGTCGCTCTGCTGGATCGGCTGCAGCCAACCACTGGGGATCAGGTTCCAGTAGAACTGGGTGTCGGCGCCGGTGGTGCCCTCCTCGAGCACCCCGTCGATCTCGTAGCTGATCTCGTAGACGTGCTCACCGGTGGACACCGTCGAGTTCGGATCACCGATCCGCACGAGGACGTAGCGACCGCCTCGATCGTTCTTGCTGATCTCGACGGGGACGTCGCCGCCGTCCATCGTGACCGCGATGTCGCGCGGGATCCGGCGCGCGTTGAGAGCGCTCGCGTCCGACTTGTCGAAGAACCGGAAGATCCCGTGCCGGCCACCGATCGGGAAGTCGACGGTCAGCGTCTCGACGACGCTCATGTCCCCCTCGTCGTCGATGTCGAAGTCCGCGACGTACGACGTGATCGACGTCGGTTCGCTGACCGGCTCGTCCTCCTCGAGGCTCTCGCCCCACAGCATCGCCGGGATGAGCACGACGAACGCGACGAGGAGGAGGGCGACGATCGTGCCCACGAGACGCTTCATGGTGCGGAGCCTAGGGCCTGCCGGATATCGACGTGCGGCCCGTCGGTGGCGCTTGGGACACTGGTCCAGATGTCCTCGCAGCCTGCCGCCAAGCCCACCCTCCGCTCCTTCTGGCACGACCTCCCCCGCGAGGGGAAGCTGCTGCTCTCGGTGGTGGTGTTCGAGTTCATCGGCACCGGCCTGGTGCTGCCGTTCCACGTGGTCTACCTGCACGAGATGCGCGGGTTCGACCTGGGCGTGGTCGGCCTGATGCTGGGCCTCTCACCGCTGATCGGCTTCCTGGTCACCGGGCCCGGCGGCTGGGCGATCGACCACTACGGCGCGCGCCGGATCCTGATGGCGGCGCTGGCGCTGCAGGTCGTGTCCAACACGCTGCTGGCGTTCGCGGCGACCGAGGCGACCGTGGTGATCGCGCTGATGCTCGCGGGCGCCGCGTTCGGCGTGACCTGGCCCGGGTTCCAGTCGCTGATCGCGACCGTCGTACCGGTCGAGCTGCGGCAGCGCTACTTCGGCGTGAACTTCACCCTGCTCAACCTCGGCATCGGGATCGGCGGCATCGTCGGCGGGATGTTCATCGACGTCGAGCGGCTCGCGACGTTCCAGGCGATCTACCTCGCCGACGCGGTCAGCTACGTGCCCGCGCTGATCCTCATGGCGGTGCCGCTGCGGCACGTCGCCGGCCGGGTCGTGCACGACCACGAGGACGGTCCGCCCGAGAAGGTCTCCTACCTCGCCGTGGCCCGCCGCCCCGCGGTCGCGACCCTGATGCTGCTGAGCTTCGTGTCGTCGTACGTCGGCTACTCCCAGCTCAACGCCGGGATGCCGGCGTTCGCCCGCGCGGTCGGCGAGGTGTCGACCCGCGGCCTCGGGCTGGCGTTCGCGGCGAACACCCTGGTGATCGTGGTGCTCCAGCTGTTCGTGCTGCAGCGCATCGAGGGCCGACGCCGCACGCGCGTGATCGCGGTGATGGGCGTCGTGTGGGCGGGCTCGTGGATGCTGCTCGGCGCGACCGGGCTGGTGTCCGGCACCATCGGCGCGACGCTGCTCGTCGCCGCGTGCGCGTCCGTCTTCGCGTTCGGCGAGACGCTGCTCCAGCCGACGATCCCGGCGCTGGTCAACGAGCTCGCGCCCGACCACCTGCGCGGGCGCTACAACGCGCTCAGCTCCGGCACGTTCCAGCTCGCCGCGATCATCGCCCCGCCGATCGCCGGGCTGATGGTGGACCACGGCCTCAGCGCGCTCTACATCGCCACGCTCGTCGCCGGCTGCCTGCTCTGCGGCGCGATCGCGATCTTCCGTCTCGAGCCGCAGCTCAGCCCCGAGGTCAACGGCGTGCGCAAGCGCCCGGCCGAGCCGGGGCCGGGCGAGTTGCCGCCCGAGGCCGCGAAGACGATCAGCGCCGCGACCGACTGACCACCCACCACAGCACGAGCAGCCCGGCCACGACACCCGCCGCCGGCTTCCAGTAGCTCCTGGCGAGCACCGGCAGCACCGTCGCGCCCAGGTCCAGCGAGTCGTCGGCCGACGGTGGCGGTGAGGCCGGTGGGGCCGGTGGGGCCGGTGGCGGATCCGCGAGGTGCTTCGGGGCCGGCGGTTTTTCGGGTACTCCCTGACGTTCCCGGGGTTCCGAGGACGTTTTCGGCCCGCTTTCGTCAGGGACTACCGCCTCAGACCCACTGGCGAGACGCTGCTCGAGGCACTGCACGAACTGCCCGAGCAGCTTGTCGGAGACGTCCTGCATGACACCGCGGCCGAACTGGGCGGGCTTGCCGGTGATCGACAGGTCGGTGACCACCTCGACGTCGGTGCCGGTGCCGGCGGCCGCCATGGTCAGGGTGACCTTGGCGCCCGCCGTGCCGTTCCCGCGCTTGTCCTTGCCCTTGGCGTCGACCACGAAGCGGTGCGCGGCGTCGTCCTTCTCGACGAACGTCCCGGAGCCGTTGTAGACCAGGGCGATCGGGCCGAGCTTGACCTTCACCGATCCCGAGAACGTGTCCCCCTCGACCGACGTGACCGCGGCGCCCGGGAAGCACTCGGCGACCGACGCGATGTCGGCGAAGTGCGCCCAGGTCTCGTCGACCGAGGTGGGGACCGTGAAGCGGTGCGTGAGGTCCATCAGCTACCCGCAGCCGCCAGCAGCGCCCGCCGGGTCAGCACGCCGACCACGTGGTTCTTGTACTCCGCGTCGCCGTTGAGGTCCGAGGGCGGGTTGGTGCCCTCCGCGGCCCGCGCCGCGGCCGTGCGTACGGCGTCCTCGCTCGCGGGCTGGCCCGCGATCGCCTCCTCGACGCCGCGGGCCCGCAGCGCCGTCGAGCCCATGTTGGCGAACCCGACCCGGGCCTCGGCGATCGTGCCGCCGTCCATCCGGACAGTCGCGGCGACCGACACGATCGGCCACTGGTGCGCGACCCGGACCATCTTCTCGTAGTGCGCTCCCCAGCCGGTGTGCTTGGGGATCCGCACCTCCGTCAGGATCTCGTCGTCGCCGATCGCGGTCTCGAAGAGGTCGATGAAGAAGTCGTCGGCCGCCACCGTCCGGGTGCCACCGGACCCGGCGATCACGAACTCCGCGCCGAGGCAGAGCACCGGAGCGCCGAGGTCACCCGCGGGGTCGGCGTGGGCGAGCGCGCCGCCGAACGTGCCGCGGTGCCGGATCTGCGCGTCGGCGAGGTGCCCGACCGCCTTGCTGATCAGCGCCGCGTGCTCCTGGACCAGCGGGTCGGATCCGACCACCGAGTGGGGGGTCATCGCGCCGATCACGATCGCGTCGCCGTCGTCGCGGATCCCGCGCAGCGACTCGATCTTCCTGAGGTCGATGATCCACTCCGGCGCGTTGAGCCGCATCCGGAGCACCGGGAGCAGGCTCTGCCCACCGGCGATGATCTTGGCCTCGTCGCCGTACTGCGCGAGGGCCGCCAGCGCCTCCTCGACCGAGCTCGGCGCCACGTAGTCGAACGCTGCGGGGATCATGCGCCCTCTCCTTCCGCCTCGAAGTGCGGCATCGCCGCTTCTGTCGTCGCGCCGCCCTTGCCGCCGGTCCGGATCGCCCGCCACACCCGCTCCGGCGTGCACGGCATCTGGATGTCGTTGACCCCGAAGTGGCGTACGGCGTCGACGACCGCGTTGACGACGGCCGGTGTCGAGGCGATGGTCCCGGCCTCGCCGACGCCCTTGGTCCCGAGCGAGTTCGTGGTGCTCGGCGACGTCGTGTGGTCGATGTCGAAGGTGATCGTGTCGGCCGCGGTGGGCAGCAGGTAGTCGACGAACGAGCCCGACACCAGCGTGCCGGAGTCGTCGTACACCGCCTCCTCCCACAGCGCCTGCGCGATGCCCTGCACCAGGCCGCCGTGCACCTGCCCGGCGACGATCAGCGGGTTGATGATGGTGCCGATGTCGTCGACGCAGACGTACTTCCGCATCGTCAGCGCACCCGTCTCGGTGTCGACCTCCATCGCGCACAGGTGGGTGCCGTGCGGGAACGAGAAGTTCACCGGGTCGTACGCCGCGTCCGAGTCGAGCGTCGGCTCCACGCCGTCGGGCAGGTTGTGCGCCGCGAACACCGCGGTCGCGATCTCGGCGATGCCCAGCCCCTGGTCGGTGCCGCGCACCGAGAACCGGCCGGCCGCGAAGTCGATGTCGTCGATCGACGCCTCGAGCAGGTGCGCCGCGATCGGCTTGGCCTTCTCGATCACCTTGTCGGCCGCGCGGACCACCGCCTCGCCACCGACGACCAGCGACCGCGACCCGTAGGTGTCCAACCCACGGGGTGCGACCTGGGTGTCGCCGTGCAGCACCTCGACGTCCTCGAACGGGACGCCGAGCCGGTCCGCCACGATCTGGCTGAACGCCGTCTCGTGGCCCTGGCCGTGCGCGGACGCGCCGGTCACCACCTCGACCTTGCCGAGCGGTGTCATCCGCACGTTCGCGTGCTCCCAGCCGCCCGCGCCGTAGTCGAGGGTCCCGAGCACCCGGCTGGGCGCCAGGCCGCACATCTCGGTGAACGTCGAGATGCCGATGCCGAGCTGCACCGGGTCGCCGGAGTCGCGACGCTGCTGCTGCTCGGCGCGCAACGCGTCGTACCCGAACATCTCCTTGGCCTTCGCGGTCGCGGCCTCGTAGTTGCCGGTGTCGTACTCGAGCCCGCACACCGTGGTGAACGGGAACTCCTCGTGCTTGATCCAGTTCTTCTCCCGGATCTCGAGCGGGTCGACGCCGACCTCGACGGCGAGCTCGTCCATGATCCGCTCGATCGCGTACGTCGCCTCCGGGCGGCCGGCGCCACGGTAGGCGTCGGTCCAGGTCTTGTTCGTGAGGACCGTCTGCACCGCGAAGTGGTACGCCGGGAACTTGTAGATCGCGTTGAACATGAACGCGCCGAGCACCGGCACGCCACCGCCGACGATCGCGACGTACGCGCCGAGGTCGGCGAGGAGCTCGACCTTGAAGCCGGTGACGGTCCCGTCCTTCTCGGCCGAGAGCGTGAGCTTCTGCCACTGGTCACGACCGTGGTGGCCGCTGAGCAAGGACTCGGAGCGGGTCTCGGTGTACTTCACCGGCTTGCCGAGCCGGCGCCCGACCGCCCACGCGATCCACTCCTCCGGAGTGACCTGGAGCTTGCCGCCGAAACCGCCGCCGACGTCCGGCGCGATCACCCGGATCTTCGACTCCGGCACGCCGGTGGTCGCGGCCAGCGCGAAGCGCACGATGTGTGGGATCTGGGTCGCGGAGTACATGACGTACTGCTCGCCGGTCGGGTCGACCACGACGGAGCGCGGCTCCATGAACGCGGGGATCAGCCGCTGCTGGCGGTACTCCCGCTCGATCACGATGCCGTCGGTGCGGGCCTTGGCGATCGCCTCGTCGGCGCTGCCGCCGGTGCCCGCCTCGGCGGAGTCGAACACCCAGTACGCCGACTTGTTCGTGCCGAGGTCGGGGTGGGCGATGGTCTCGTCGGCTGCGGCCTTCTTGAGGTCGAGCGCGGCCGGCAGCTCGTCGTACTCGACGTCGACGAGCTCGGCCGCGTCGCGCGCCTCCGCGGCGCTGCGGGCCACGACGACGGCGACGATCTCGCCGGCGAACGCGACCCGGTCGCTGGGCATCGGCGAGTGCCCGGGCGTCACCTGGTCGGGCGTGATCGGCCAGGCGTTGATGCAGACGCCGAGCTCCTCACCGAAGTCGGACCCGGTGAGCACGGTGACGACGTTCGGCGCGGCCTTCGCGGCGCTGGTGTCGATCGACGTGATGTTCGCGTGGGCGAACGGGCTGCGCACCATCGCGAGGTGCAGCATCCCGGGGAGCACGATGTTGTCGGTCCACCTGGTGCGCCCGGTGATCAGCCGCTGGTCCTCCTTGCGGCGCCGGTCCCGGCCGATCTCGTTCTCGACCTCGGTGGCGGTCATGACGTCGCCCCCGCAGTGCTGGATCCGTGGGAAGCCGCGTGCTGAACCGCGCGCACGATGTTGTGGTAGCCGGTGCAGCGGCAGAGGTTGCCCTCGAGCCCCTCGCGGATCTCGTCCTCGGACGGGCTCGGGTTGGTGTTCAGCAGGTCGATGCTCTGCATGATCATCCCGGGCGTG
The DNA here is from genome assembly GCF_022761125.1 of Nocardioides sp. SR21. Taxonomy (GTDB): domain Bacteria; phylum Actinomycetota; class Actinomycetes; order Propionibacteriales; family Nocardioidaceae; genus Nocardioides. The sequence continues at coordinate 241,404 of NZ_JAKWJR010000006.1, forward strand.
CAGAAGCCGCACTGCAGGCCGTGGCACTCGCGGAACGCCTCCTGCACCGGGTGCAGCCGGCCGTCCTGCGCGAGGCCCTCCACGGTGGTGACCTCACCGCCGTCGGCCTGCACAGCAAGGACGTTGCACGACTTCACGCTCGTGCCGTTGAGGTGGACCGTGCACGCGCCACAGTTGCTGGTGTCGCAACCGATGACGGTGCCGGTCTTGCCGAGGCGCTCCCGCAGGTACTGCACCAGCAGCAGGCGGGGTTCGACGTCGTCGGAGACCTGGGCTCCGTCGACCGTGAGGGTGATCCGGGTCATGCACCCGCACGCTAGAAGCGTGCGGGTTGGCTACACGTTGGCCCGGAGCACCAACCGGGCGACCTCGGCCGCCTGGGTGCGGATCTCCGGGATCGCGGTGGACTCCCAGAGGATGCCCTTGCGCGGCGGGCCGACGGCGAAGAGACCGGGGACGACGGCGCCGTCCGCGCCGATCACCTCGCCCTCCGGGGTCGCGTCGAGACCGAGACGCAGCGGGTCCGGCGCGACCAGGCCGCGGGCCTGGAGGGCCTGCAGCAGCGGGTCCGCGGAGCGGCTGATGTCGGTGAGCGGTCCGGTGCAGTTCACGACCGCGTGGGCGGTGTCGACGTCGACGCTGCCGATCCCGCCGTCGGCGACCGTGAGCCGGCCGTCGCGCTGGTAGCCGCGGATCCGCTCACCGACCTCCGGCGCCATCCGGTGCCGGCGTACCTCCCAGTCGCGGGCGTACGTCGCGAGGAACCGCTGCCGCTCGGCGTGGTCGAGCCGGCGCCAGACCGACTGGGTCTGCGGCCGCAGGCCGTCGACCACGTTGCGCCAGTCGACGCCGTGCGCGCGGGCCGCGTCGATCTGGCCGCGCACGAGGGCGGCCATCGCGTCGGCGGTCAGCGGGCCGTCGGGGACGTCGGTGACCCACGCGGTGGACTGCTGCTCGATGTGGGCGAACGGGAGCAGGCCGTGCCGGCTGACCATCACCGCGCGCCGCCGCGGCTCGTCCTCGAGCAGCGTGATCACGGTGTCGATCGCGGTGAGGCCGGTGCCGACCAGCACCACGGTCGCGTCGCCGGGGAGGGCGCGGATCGCGGCGAGGTCCCACGGGTTCGCGATGTAGCCGGGGTGCCCGACGAGCTCGCCGAGCTCCTGCGGGGTCTGGTTGCCGTACGCGAGCACCACGGTCGCCGCGGTGGTGACCCGGTCGCGGGTGCGCACCTCGAAGCCGCCCGGCACCGGCACGATGTCGTCGACCCGGCCGGCGGTCATCGAGAGCCGGTGGTCGGCGACGTCGGCGAGGGTGTCCTGCAGGTAGTGGGCGTACTCCATGCGCGGCAGGAACCCCAGCGGGTCGGGGTCGCGGCCCGCGCGGACGGTCCAGTCGAGCAGGTCGGACGGGACGTCGGCGTAGGCGCTCATGTGCCGCGCGCGCACGTTGAGCAGGTGCCGCGGGTCGGAGGTGCCGTAGGCGATGCCGCGCCCGAGCACGCCGGTCGCCTCGTGCACCGTGACGCTCAGCCCGTCGTCGGGGTCCTTGAGCAGCTGGAACGCCGTGAGGACGCCGCTGGCGCCACCGCCGACGATCGCGATGGACTCGCGGCGGGCGGTGGGGACCTGTTCGACAACCGACATGAGGTAAGTCTAGAGAACAACTCCGCTTATCTCACTGTCGGGCCGCAGCGAGCCTCCCCTTGAGCAGCGGTACGGCGGGGTGGGGGGTGCCCGCGAGCCGCGCCAGGCAGACCTCGACGACCTCGGTGTCGTACGGCGCCAGCTCGACGTAGCGGACCACGGCGTCCGGCTGGGGGTCGGCGAGCAGCGCCTCGCGGACCGCGACCGCGACGTACTCGGCGAGCTCGGTGAGCGCCGGGGAGTTGGTGCCCGGGAGCAGGTCGCCGCCGTACGCGTCGACGGCCGCGGCGACCCGGCCGCTGCGCAGCAGGCCGAGCACCAGGTCGACGTCGGTGGTGACCGGCATCATCAGCCGGTAGGGGCGCGAGCTGAGCTGGCCGCCGAGCGCCGAGCGCAGGTGGGAGACCTCGGCCTTCAGCGTGGAGAGCGTGACGGCCTGGTCGCCGTAGACCAGCGCGTGCAGGTGCTCCAGCGACAGGCCCTCCGGGTGCAGGGCGAGCAGCGCGAGCACCTCGGTCTGGCGCCGGTTGAGCAGCAGCCGCTGGCCGTCGAGCCAGGTCTCGGCGGTGCCGAGCAGCCGCATCGCCAGGCCCGGCTCGGCGGCCTCGTCGAGCAGGCCGGCGCCGTGGTGGGAGGTGGGCATCGCGGCCTCGATCAGGCGGGCCATCACCCGCGCGGTCGCCAGCCCGATCGGGTGGGTGCGGTCCCAGGTCGTCGACAGGTCGATGACGCCGAGCTGCGCGCCGGTGACCGGGTCGTGCACGGGCGCGGCCCAGCAGACCCAGTTGTGCACGATCGGCGCGTAGTGCTCGGCGCTGAACACCATCGCGGGCGCGTCCAGCCGGTTGGCGAGGTCGAGCGCGTTGGTGCCGACGCTCTGGTCGTCCCAGCGCCCGCCGGCCACGAAGTTCACGGTCTCGGCCTTGCGGCGCATCACGCGGCCGCCGTACGTCCAGAGGATCCGGGTCTGCGGGTCGGTCACCGCGACGACGAGGTCGCCGTCCTCGGCGGTACGACGGAGCTCGGCCTCGACCCGCTCGACCGCGGTCTCGAGCGGGGAGCCGCGCCAGTACGCCGCGGTCTCGGACTCGTCGGCCAGCGGCGCCTCGCGGACGTCGGTGGAGATCGCGGCCTCGGAGCGGGTCCAGCTGGTCAGGATCTCCGGGCGGACCAGCGCCTCGGCGTCGTCGCCGTGCTCGACGAACGTGCTCCACGCCCGGACGGCGTCCATCCGGCGGGCTTGGAGCTCGCTGCGGGCCATGCCGACGAAGGTAGCACCGGGGGCGTGACGCGGATCACACGTCGAGCTGGGCGCGGAGGAACCGCACGGTCCGGACGATCGAGTCCTGCCAGCGCGCGTAGAACGTGTGGTCCTCGCCCGGGTACTCCAGCAGGGTGCTGTCGACGCCGGCCTCGTCCAGCAGCCGCTGGGTGGTGCGCGACCAGGCCGGTGGGCAGGTGCCGTCGACCTCGCCGTGGTGGATGAGGACCGGCTCGGTGATCCGGTCGAAGTAGGTGCGCGAGGACAGCTGCGTGTAGACCGCCTGCGGTGGGCGGCCGAACCGGTCGTACAGCGAGGCGACCGCCTCGGGCCGGTTCGGCTCGGTGAAGTGCCGCAGGTTGTCGAGGTAGCGCGAGCTCACACTGGCGTAGATCACCGCCGCATCGACCAGCCCGGGCGCCGCGACCAGCGCGTTGAGGGTGACCCCGCCGCCCATCGACCGGCCGACCATCGCGGTCTTGTCGTCGTCGACGTACGGCAGCTTCTCCAGGGCCAGGACGGCGTTGATGCTGTCCTGCGCGTACGCCAGCCGCAGCTCGCGCTCGAGGTCGGTGGCCGCGTCGCCGGCGGCGTGCCCGCGGTAGTCGGTGTGGAGCACCACGAACCCGGCGCGCGCCAGCCAGTCCTGCTCCCGCGCCATGCCCTGGCCGGTCACGTAGATCGACGGCTCGAAGTAGCCGTGGTTGAGCACGACGGCCGGGAACGGTCCCTTCCCGCGTGGGCGGAGCAGCACGCCGGAGACCACCGTGCCGTTGCTGCGGTACGTCACCTGGTAGCGCGTGTAGGCGTCGGTGGCGTACTCCGTGCGCAGGATCCGCAGCCCGCGGCCGTCGAAGTCGGCGCGCATCAGGTTCGGCAACGACGGACTGTCGGTGCGCGGTGGCAGCGTCGTCTCCTGCTCGGTGGGGGTGGGGGGCTGGGTGGGGCCCGAGGAGGGCTCGGCCGACGACGGACTGACCGACGACGGACTGACCGGCGGCGCCGGGTCTGCGGTCGGCTCGGCCGGGTCGGACGACGAGCACGCGGACAGCACGAGCACCAGCACGAGCGCCGGTGCGAGCCGCATCGTCAGTCCGCGAGCCGGTTCGCGACGGTGAGCAGGACCGCCGCGTCCTCGAGCGCCTCGAGGTCGTGGCGATGCGGCGGGATCAGCAGGAAGTCGCCGGCGCCGCCCTCCCAGGTGTCGTCGCCGGCGTGCAGCCGCACCCGGCCGCGCAGCACCTGGAGCGTCGCCTCGCCCGGGCTCTCGTGCTCGCCGAGCGACCGGCCGCCGGCCAGGGCGATCAGGGTCTGGCGCAGGTGGTGCTCGCGCCCGCCGTGCACGGTGACCGCGCTGCGTCCGCTGCTGTGCTCGCGGGCGATCGCGAGGTGGTCGTCGACGAGGTTCGAGAGGTTCATGCGAGGTCCTTGTGGATGCGTCCTGGAAGGGTGCCGAGCCGTTCACCGGTGCCGCCCCAGCGGCCGGCGATGATCTCCGCGGCGATGCTGATCGCGGTCTCCTCAGGCGTGCGTGCGCCGAGGTCGAGACCGATCGGGCTGGAGAGCCGCTCGATCTCCTTGTCGTCGACGCCGGCCTCGCGCAGCCGCGCCAGCCGGTCGTCGTGGGTGCGGCGCGAGCCCATCGCGCCGACGTACGCCACCTCGGGCAGTCGTAGGGCCACCTCCAGCAGGGGTACGTCGAACTTGGGGTCGTGGGTCAGCACGGTGATGACCGTTCGACCGTCCACGCGGCCGGCTTGTGACTCCGCGGTGAGGTAGCGGTGCGGCCAGTCGACGACGACCTCGTCGGCCTCCGGGAACCGGCTGTTCGTCGCGAACACCGGCCGGGCGTCGCACACGGTCACGTGGTAGCCGAGGAAGCTGCCGACCCGGGCCACCGCGGCCGCGAAGTCGATCGCGCCGAACACCAGCATCCGCGGCTTGGGCGCGAACGCCCACACGAACACCCGCATCCCCTCACCGCGGCGCTCGCCGTCCGGGCCGTACGTCAGCGTCGCGTTCGACCCCGACGCCAGCAGCCCGAGCGCGTCGTCATGGACAGCGTCGTCGGTGCGAGACGAACCGAGCGACCCGGCGATCGGCTGGTCCGGACGCACGACGAGCCGCCGCCCCAGCCAGGCCGGGTCCGGGTGCTCGATCACCGTGGCCAGCGCGACGGGCCGGCCGGCGTCGATGTCGTCGGCGATCCCACCGAGCTCGGGGAACGTCTCGCGGCTGACCTTCTCGACGTACACGTCGAGGATGCCGCCGCAGGTCAGCCCGACGGCGAACGCGTCATCGTCGGAGACGCCGTACCTCTCCAGGACCGGTACGCCGGACCCGACCACGGACTCCGCCAGGTCGTAGACCGCGCCCTCGACGCAGCCGCCGGACACCGAGCCGACGGCGGTGCCCTCGGGCCCGACCAGCATCGAGGCGCCGGCCGGACGGGGCGCGGACTGGAACGTCGCGACCACGGTGCCGACGCCGACGGTCTCCCCGGCCCGCCACCACGCGATCAGCTCGGGCAGCACGTCACGCACGTGAGATCACCTCCGACAGCTCGGCGAACGTCGCCAGCGAGTGGCCGGCGACGAAGTCGTCGCAGTACGGCAGCGCAGCGAGCACGCCCTGCTGCACCGGCTCGTAGCCGCTCTTGCCGCGGTGCGGGTTCACCCACACGACGCGGTGCGCGATCCGCTGCAGGCGCGCCATCTGCTCGCCGAGCAGCACCGGGTCGCCGCGCTCCCAGCCGTCGCTGAACACCACGACGACCGCGCCACGCGCCATCCCGCGCTGGCCCCAGCGGTCGAGGAAGAAGCGCAGCGTCTCACCGAGCCGGGTGCCGCCCGACCAGTCGGGCACGGTCTCTCCCGCGGCGATCAGCGCCCGCTCGGCGTCCCGCATCCGCAGCGCGCGGGTCACGTGGGTGACTCGGGTGCCGACGGTGAACGTCTCGACGCCGGCGTACGCCTGCGTGAACCGGTGCGCGAGGCGCAGCAGCGCGTCGGCGTACCCGCTCATCGAGCCGGACACGTCGACCAGCAGCACCACCCGACGCGGTCGGACGCCGCGACGCCGCCACGCGATCTCGGCCGGCTCCCCCATCCGCCGCAGCGACGAGCGCAGGGTGCGCGACGCGTCGACCTGGCCGCGGTGCCAGCGCTGGTGGCGGGCGGTACGCCGCAGCGGCGGGCGCGGCCGCAGGGTCGCGAACATCGCCGCGAGCCGGTGCTTCTCCCCCGCGGTCAGCGACGCGACGTCGCGATGGCGCAGCACCTCGGTCTCGCTGGCCATCGCCCGCACGACCTCCTCGTCGCTCGCCTCGCCCTCCCCGGACTCGTCGGTCGCGGGCAGGCTCGACTGCACCGGCACCGCCGGCTGCGCGGGCCGCGAGCGCGGCAGCCCGTCGCGCGCGTTGAAGTAGGCGTGGAACACCTGGTCGTAGCGCGCCAGGTCGTCCGGTCCGGCGCACAGCGTCGCCCGGCCGGCGAGGTACGTCGCACGCGGGTCGTCGGCGCCGAGCTCGGCGACCGCCGCGAGGTAGCCCTGCGAGCGGTCCTGCGTGACCGGGACACCCGCGGCGCGCAGCGCGCGGGCGAATCCGAGGAGCACCTCGTCGGGCTGCCTCATGGCCGCAGCATCTGGTCCAGGGCGTGGCGGACCCGCTCGGAGTCCTCGCGGTACTTCACCAGCGCGCCGAGCGTCGCCGCCGCGGACGCGAGGTCGATCTCCGTGGTGCCGAGGTGGTGCAGCGAACGCGCCCAGTCGAGCGTCTCCGCGACCCCCGGCGGCTTCTGCAGGTCGTCGCGGGCGCGCAGCTGCTGCACGAGCTCGACGACCTGGCGGCGCAGCGTCTCGGACACCTCCGGCGCCCGCGAGCGCAGGATCTCGACCTCGCGCTCGAGGCCCGGGTGGTCGATCCAGTGGTAGAGGCAGCGCCGCTTCAGCGCGTCGTGCAGCTCGCGGGTGCGGTTGGACGTCAGCACCACGATCGGCGGCGTCGCGGCGCGCACGGTGCCGAGCTCGGGGATCGTCACCTGGTACGTCGACAGCACCTCGAGCAGGAACGCCTCGAACTCGTCGTCGGCCCGGTCGACCTCGTCGACCAGCAGCACCGCCGGGCTGTCCTGCAGCGCCTGGAGCACCGGACGCGCGAGCAGGAACCGGGCGTCGTACAGGCTCTTCTCGGCCTCCTCCACGTCGGCGCCACCGGTCGCCTCCAGCGCCCTTAGGTGCAGGATCTGGCGCGGGAAGTCCCAGTCGTACAGGGCCTGCGTCGCGTCGATGCCCTCGTAGCACTGCAGCCGCACCAGGGGCAGGTCGAGGCTCTCCGCGATCGCCTCGGCGAGCGCGGTCTTGCCGGTGCCGGGCTCACCCTCGAGCAGCAGCGGCCGCTGCATCCGCAGGGCCAGGAACGCCACCGTCGCCAGCGCGTCGTCGGCGAGGTAGCCGGTCTCGTCGAGGCGGGCGGCGACGTCGGCCGGTGACGCGAGGTCCATACGACCCAGGCTACTCAGGGGGTGTCGGCGTCCCGCCCCGTCGCGAGGTCGACACACTCGACCAGCTCGACGTCGCGGGCGGCGAGGTAGCCCTTCGCCCCCTCGTCACCGTCGGCCTCGGCGGCCACGGCCGCCCAGTGGTCGCGGCCGAGCACGACCGGGTGGCCGGGCCTCCCCGCGTACGTCGCGCGCCGCAGGGTGCTCGCGACCGGCGGCGGGTCGAGGAGGCGGCGTACGACGTCCGCCGTGACGTCCGGCAGGTCGACGAGCATCAGCAGGACGGCGTCGGCGTCGGAGGTCTCGGCCGCTGCCAGCCCCGCGCGGAGCGAGGCCGACATGCCGTCCTGCCAGTCCGCGGCGACGACCGCGCTCGCACCGGTGCCCTCGAGCAGCGGCAGCGCCTCCTCGGCGCGGGCACCGAGGACCACGGTCACCGGGGCGCAGCCGCCGTCGGTCAGCACCTGCACGCCGCGGACCAGCCAGCCGGGCACGAGCGCCTTCGGCATGCCCATCCGCGAGCCCGCGCCCGCGGCCAGGAGCAGCCCGTCGACCGTCACCCGGCGAACGCTCGGGCGTAGATGGTCGCGAGCTCGTCGGAGTACGCCGCGCTGAAGCCGCACAGCGTGACCCGTCCATCGGTCGCGGAGACCAGGTAGCGGCCGCCGTCCTCGAAGCTCACCGCGCTCAGCAGCAGCTGCATGTCGGCCGACGGCGCCTGCACCTCGACGGTGTCGGTGGGGTCGCCGGCGTACCAGGTGGTCGGCGTCAGCGTGACCGTGCTGCCGTCGATGCCGGTGACGGTGCCGTCGAAGGCGACGGTCTGCCCGGCGAGGACCTCGGCGCTCGGCACCATGCACTTGGCGGCGTACGCCGCTTCCTGCGGCGCCGACAGCACGGTGACCGTCGGGTCGCTCACTTGGACGGGGTCGACCGCGACCGGCGTGGTCGAGTCGTCGTTCAGCTGCAGGAACGCGAAGATCCCGACCCCGGCGATGATCACGGCCGCCGCGGCCGCCACCAGCCAGGTGAGCGGGCTGCGGTCGTGCGTGCCGGTCTCGCGGTTCTCGGTGGTGAGCTCGGTGCTCATGACGTCCTCCAGGAGTCGGGCCACCCGCTCGGGGTCGGCCGGCGGCAGGGAGGCAGCCGGGTCGGACGCCTGCAGGCGGTGCAGCAGCTCGTCGTCGTTCATGGCCTTCTCCCCTCTCTCGACTCCTCATGTCCGGCAGCGGCCCCACTCTTTCGCAGCCGGTCGGACAACTTCTGCTTCGCGCGGGTGAGCCGGATGCTCGCGGCGTTCGGCGTGATGTCGAGGACCACCGCGATCTCGGCGGGCGTCAGCTGCTCCCACGCCCAGAGCCGGAGCAGCTCGGCCTCCTCGGGCCGCAACGCGGCGAGCGCGTCGTGCAGCGCCTGGTCGTCGGGTGGTCCGGGATCCTGGGGCTGCGCCATGATCCGCGCCGCCACCCGGTCCTGACGGCGCGCGGACCGCTGGGCGTTGTGCAGGCAGTTGCGCGCCACGGCGTACACCCACGGCAGCGGCAGCTCCGGCACCTCCTCCACGCGGCGCCAGCAGACCAGCAGCGTCTCGGCCAGCACGTCCTCGGCGGTGTCGGGGTCGGTGCGGCGCGCGAGGTAGCGGCGGACCGGCTCGATCAGGGCGGGCGCGAGCTCCTCGAAGCGCTCGCGTCGTGACTCGTCCATGCCCACGCCGTAACCCTGCCACGGCGGGACTCATGCATCCGGGATCGGGTCGTCCGCCTCTCGCGGGGTCATACACCGGCCTCAGGCGGACAACCCAGATGCCGAACGGCCCCAGTCCCGGAGGACTGGGGCCGTTCTGATGATTCTGTTGCAAGGACTGGGTTTCGAGACGCGTCGCTCGTTCCGGACTTCGTCCGGCCCGAGCCGACGCTCCTCAACCTTGTCCCTGGCTTGGTCCTGGCCGGCTTCGCCGGCCCGGACCAGGGGGACTAAAAGTCCATGCCGCCCATGCCGCCGGACGGGTCGCCCATGGGGGCGGCCTTCTCCGGCTTGTCGGCCACGACGGCCTCGGTGGTGAGGAAGAGCGCCGCGATGGAGGCGGCGTTCTGCAGCGCGCTGCGGGTCACCTTGGCGGGGTCGATGATGCCGGAGGCGATCATGTCGACGTACTCGCCGGTGGCCGCGTTCAGGCCGTGACCGGCCGTCAGGTTGCGCACCTTCTCCGCCACGACGCCGCCCTCGAGACCGGCGTTGATCGCGATCTGCTTGAGCGGGGCCTCGGTGGCGAGGCGGACGATGTTCGCGCCGGTGGCCTCGTCGCCCGACAGGTCCAGCTTGTCGAACGCGGTGGCCGCAGCCTGCACCAGGGCGACGCCGCCGCCGGCGACGATGCCCTCCTCGACGGCCGCCTTCGCGTTGCGAACGGCGTCCTCGATGCGGTGCTTGCGCTCCTTGAGCTCGACCTCGGTGGCCGCGCCGACCTTGATCACCGCAACACCGCCGGCCAGCTTGGCCAGGCGCTCCTGCAGCTTCTCGCGGTCGTAGTCGGAGTCCGACTTCTCGATCTCGGCACGGATCTGGTTGACGCGACCAGCGATCTGGTCGGCGTCGCCCGCGCCCTCGACGATGGTGGTCTCGTCCTTGGTGATGACGACCTTGCGGGCCTGGCCGAGCAGCTCGATGCCGGTCGACTCGAGCTTGAGGCCGACCTCCTCCGAGATGACCTGGCCGCCGGTCAGGATCGCGATGTCCTGCAGCATGGCCTTGCGGCGGTCACCGAAGCCCGGGGCCTTGACGGCGACGGACTTGAAGGTGCCACGGATCTTGTTGACGACCAGGGTCGACAGCGCCTCGCCGTCGGTGTCCTCGGCGAGGATCAGCAGCGGCTTGCCGGACTGCATGACCTTCTCGAGGAGCGGCAGCAGGTCCTTGACCGACGAGATCTTCTGGTTCGCGATCAGGATGTACGGGTCCTCGAGGACCGTCTCCATGCGCTCCGGGTCGGTGACGAAGTACGCCGAGATGTAGCCCTTGTCGAAGCGCATGCCCTCGGTGAGCTCGAGGTCGAGGCCGAAGGTGTTCGACTCCTCGACGGTGATGACACCTTCCTTGCCGACCTTGTCCATCGCCTCGGCGATGATCTCGCCGACGGTGGTGTCAGCGGCGGAGATCGACGCGGTCGCGGCGATCTGCTCCTTGGTCTCGATGTCGATCGCCATGTTCGACAGCTGCTCCGACACGGCGGAGACAGCGGCCTCGATGCCGCGCTTCAGACCCATCGGGTTCGCACCCGCGGCGACGTTGCGCAGACCCTCGCGGACCATCGCCTGGGCGAGGACCGTGGCGGTGGTGGTGCCGTCACCCGCGACGTCGTCGGTCTTCTTCGCGACCTCCTTGACGAGCTCGGCACCGATCTTCTCGTACGGGTCCTCGAGCTCGATCTCCTTGGCGATGGACACACCATCGTTGGTGATCGTGGGGGCGCCCCACTTCTTCTCGAGCACGACGTTGCGGCCCTTGGGGCCGAGGGTGACCTTGACGGCGTCGGCGAGCGTGTTCATGCCACGCTCCAGGCCGCGCCGGGCCTCCTCGTTGAAAGCAATCAGCTTCGGCATAACTCCTGCGATTCCTCACGCTTAGAGTTCGTGGATCCGGCTCGATGGGTTGCCCGCGACGGACGACCCTGCTGACCCGGCGAACCCTTTCTCGCCGGCGCGGAGGGCCTCAACTGGCACCGATCCGGTTGTCACTCTCATGACGAGAGTGCCAGCGTCATGTTTAGCACTCGACCCTGGCGAGTGCAAGCGGCGGGGTGGGCCCCACGGGCCTCACCAGGTCCGCGGGACCGCCCGATTCGCGATCGCCTCGGCGAAGGGCAGCGCGTTGAGCGGGAGGACGTCGAGGTAGAGGCCGGGCTCGGTCAGCTCGACCTCGCTCACCACCAGCTTCCCGTGGTGGCGCATCATGTCGACGCGGCCGTAGACGACCTCCGCGCCGAGCAGGTCGACGACGGTCGCGATCGCGTCGGCCGCGAGCAGCGCCGCCTCCGAGCTCAGTTCGACCGAGCGCGCCGTACCCCCGAACTGCTCGTGCACCCGGATGTCGGTGGTGCTCGGCAGCTTCTCGACCTGGCTGACCGGGTGGCCGCCGATCACGAACACCGAGGTCTCGCCGTCGTGGTGGATGGACTCGACGAGGGGCTGCACGATCCACGGACCCTGGTGGCCGTCGGGCTGCGGCAGCCAGACCCGGCCGTCGGAGACGACCTCGATGTGGCGGCCGCCGGCGCCGACGCGCGGCTTCACCACCGACAGCCCGAACCGGTCGGCCGCGGCGCGGACGTCGAAGACGGTCTCCGCGGCGACCGTCGGCACGACCGGCAGTCCGGCGTCCTGGAGCTCGACCAGGTACTGCTTGTCGGTGTTCCAGCGGAACACGTGCGCGCCGTTGAGCAGCGCCGGGCCGACCCCGGAGGCCCAGCCGAGGAACTCGCCGAGGCGGGTGTCGTAGTCCCACGTGGACCGTACGGCGATCACGTCGGCCGCGCCCCAGTCGACGGACAGGTCGTCCCAGACGACCCAGCGGCCCTCCAGCCCGTTCGCCTCGAGGGCGCGGTCGAGCGCCGCGTGCCCGGGCTCGCCCTCGGCCCACTCCTTGCTGGTGACGAGCAGCACGAGGGGTGCCGTCGCCTCGACGTTCTGCTCCACGGGCACGACCCTAGGGGCCCGGCTCAGCTGCTGTCGCGGACGACCAGATAGGTGGGCAGCATCCGCCCGGGCCGGTCGGCCTCGGGATCGGTCATCGTCTCGAGCAGCAGCGCGACCATCTCGCGGCCCATCTGCTCCGGCGACTGGTGCACGGTGGTCAGCGGCGGGTGGGCCGAGAGCGCGACCGGCGCGTCCTCGAAGCCGACGACCGCGACCTCCTCGGGCACCTGGCGCCCGGCTTCGCGCAGCGTCTGCAGGGCCCCCAGCGCCATCAGGTCGTTGGCGCAGAAGACCGCGTCGACCGCCGGCTCCCGGTCGAGCAGGGCGCGCATCGCCGCGGCCCCGCTCTCCTGGCCGAAGTCACCGCGCTCGACGAGCCGCTCGTCGACCTCCCGGCCGGCCGCCGCGAGGGCGGCGGCGTACCCCTGGAAACGCGAGGAGCCGGCGACCATGTCGGCCGGCCCGGCGATGGTGGCGATCCGCGCACGGCCGCGGTCGACGAGGTGTGCGACCGCCAGCCCGGCGCCCTGCACGTTGTCGACGTCGACGAAGCCGCTCGTGACGTTCTCGTTCGCGCGACCGCCGACGACGACCGGCAGGCCGTGCGCGCGGATCCGGTCCGGCAGCTCGTCGTCGTCGTGCAGGGAGAGCAGCAGCACCCCGTCGACGTGCTGGCGGGTGAGGTACTCGTCGAGGGCGCCGCGCCGCTCGGAGGCCTGGGCGAGCAGCAGCACCAGCTGGCGGCCGGCGTCGCCCAGCGCGGCCCCGATGCCGCGGATGATGCCGGCGAAGAACGGCTCGCCGAAGACCCGCTCCTCGGACTCCGCGATCACCAGCGCGACGGCGTCGGTACGCCGGGTCACCAGCGCCCGGGCGTTCGCGTTGGGGACGTAGCCGAGCTCGGCGATCGCGTCCTCCACGGCCTGCCGGGCGCGCTCGGAGACCTTCTCCCCGCCGTTGATGACCCGGGACGCCGTCCCGCGGCCCACGCCCGCGCGCGCAGCGACCTCCTCGAGCGTCGGTCGGGGGCGCGGGGTGCGGTTCATGGGCGTCAGTATGCCGTCGGCGAGGGGGTTCGGAGATCGAACGACAGGCCCGGGACGTCGAGGAGTTCCCGGGCCTGCCGCACGGATGGGCCCGCCCACGAACCGCCGTTCAGGGCGGGTACTCCCGGACCCTCCGTCGAGACCATCGCGCGGTCCACTCCTCGTCGGAAGATCGGATGTGGGAGCGTTCCCACCGCTCACTCTGGGGCCTCCCGTGACCGCTGTCAAGCACCCGGCCGGCGATGTCCGTACGGCAGCTCGTCGCGCAGCCCGAGCGCAGCGAGCACCGACGGCAGCAGCGCCTTGGCGGTGCGCTTGTAGCCGACGCCGCTCGGGTGGAACCGGTCGAGGCTGAACATCTCGTCGGGGTTCGTGATGAAGAACGGCCCGACCACCTGCGCCAGCGAGACCGCGTGCGCGCCGGCCCGCACCGCGGCCGCCTCCTGGGCGATCGCGAGCTGGCGCGAGGCCCGCGACCCGAGCGCGCGCAGCGGCTGGGGCACCGGCGTCAGCGCGCCCAGGTCAGGGCACGTCCCGACTACGACGCCGGCCCCATGCGCGCGGAGCTCGGCCACCGCGGCCTCGAGGTGCTGCACCGACTCCGCGACCGGCACCCGGTGGGTGACGTCGTTCCCACCGACGACGATCACCGCGACGTCCGGGCGGTACGCCGGTGGCAGCAGCGCGAGCTGCCCGCCGAGCATCGACGACTCGGCGCCGACGCGCGCGACGGTCCGCAGCCGCACCGCACGGTGCGACTCCTTCGCGAGGCCGCGCGCGAGCCGCCCGCCGAGCGTGTCCTGGGGCCGGTCGGCGCCGAGCCCGGCCGCGATCGAGTCGCCGACCAGCAGCAGCTCGATCGGAGCGCCGTACTTCTTCTTCCAGGTGCGGTCGGCGTCCGGGGCGGTCTCGCCGTACGGCTTGCCGATCAGCGCCCGCGCGATCGCGGCCTGCCGGTGCAGCAGCAGCCGGACCGCCCCGGCGCCGGCCAGGGCGCCGGCCGCAGCCACCGCGATCGTGCTGCTCGTGCGCCTCATGCCTGCAGTTGAAGCAGAGACCGGTGAACGGCCGTCGCCCCGGCGCAGAAACCGGGGCGACGGCCGGACCAACGGGCGTCAGCCCGTGGCCACCGCGAGACCGTCGACCCGCACCACGGCGTGGCGCGAGACCACCACGATCCGCACCGTGCCCGACCTCGGGCTGTCGAACGCCCGCAGCGGGACCACCGGGCGCCGCCAGACCGTGGTGGCGAGGTTGACGGTCCCCACCCGGTCGCGGCCCAGGTAGACCGCGACCTTCCCGTGACCGAACCCGCGGGAGACGACCAGCGCCAGCGCGGTCGCGTCCTCGACGCGCGCGGTCAGGGTGGCGCCGCGGGCCGAGGTCTCCGTGAGGGTCCCCTGGAAGGAGCTGTCGCTGTGGCGACGCTTCCAGGCCTTGTTCCCGGCCAGCGCGCGGTCGTCCCGCGGCACCGTCCAGGTCGTCGTGGCGGGCGTCGGGTCCAGGTCGCCGTCCGCGTCGCGGGCCGCGACCGTGAACGTGTGCGTCCCCGACCGGAGCGCGGACAGGTTCGCGCCGGTCCCGTCGCAGGCACGGGTGACGCCGTCCAGCTCGCAGACGTACGACGCGCCGGTCGCCGCCCACGCCATCCGGGCGACCCGACTGGCGACGTACCCGGTCGGGGCCGTCATCAGCACGGTCTCCGGCGCGATCGCGGACGGGACCACCGCGTCGGACGGCGCGCTCGCCGGCCCGGTGCCCACCTCGTTGCGCGCGGTCACCGTGAACGTGTACGCCGTGCCCGGCGTCAGGCCGTCGACCTCCGTCTCCGTGCCGTCCACGGTCAGCTGCTGCCCGCTGGGCTGCACCGTCACCAGGTAGTCGAGGATCTCCGCGCCGTTGTCGTCCGGCTCGGACCACGAGACCGACGCCCTCCGCTCCCCCGCCTCGGCGGTGACCTCGGCCGGCGCGTCCGGCACCTCCTTCTCCGGGTCCTCCTGGTCGTCCGGGTCGCCCGGGCCGCCCGGGCCGCCACCGCCGCCGGTGACCGGCACCGTCAGCGTCGTGGCGTAGGGCTCACCCATCATCCGGCCGCTGTAGTCCGCGACCGCGTCCACGGTCACGGTGACCCGGCTGCCGCCCGGCAGCGTGGCCGCCGGCGTGAACCGCAGCCCCCGCTGGAGCGCGGCGTCGCCGTCCCCGGTGGTGGAGCCGAGAGCGGTCCACGTCCCCGGCACCTCGGCGCCGTCGGCGTCCACGACCGTCAGCGAGCGGTCGGCGGTGGCGCTGCGGACCAGCCGGTCGAAGGACACCTCGACCCGGCCGTCGCGCAGCACCGATCCGGTCACGTGCGGCAGCCCGTCCTTGACCATCGACACGTCGACGTCGAGGTGCGGCGGCAGCACGCGGAGCACCCGGCTGTACGCCGGCCGGTAGCCGTCCTTGGTGAAGGCGACCTTCCACCAGCCCTCCGGGACGTCCCATCCGTAGCGGCCGTCGTCGTCGGTGGTCTGCGGGTTGGTCTGGCCGAACCACTCGGCGTCCCAGGCCGTCCACGGCCCGTCCTCGGACGGAGCGGTGAGCAGGGTCGCGGTGACGCCGGGGATCCGGACCGACCGGGCGCCCTCGTAGACGTAGCCGCTCGGGTCGTAGATCCAGACCGGGTCGGCGACCGGCGGCCGCGGCGGGTCGGGGCGGACCCACTTCTCCTTGTCGCGGCAGTCCGGGTCGGTCTCGATGTCGAGCGCAAGCGCGTTGATCGCCTTGTCGATCTGCGCGCCGATGACCTTGTCGAGCACGACGCCGAGCACGCCCAGGGCGACCGTGCCGAGGCCGAACGTCGCGGGGCCGAACACCACCGAGCCGACGTTGAACAGCGCGCCACCGACGTCCGCCGCGACCGCCGCCGCGAGGATGTTCTGGGCGCGGTCGTCGTACGCCTTGATCTTCTCGACCGAGCACTGGCTGGTGAGCTTCAGCGCGTTGGCGAGCTTCTCGTACTTGTCGCCGGCGCCGAGGGCCGAGAGCAGGGAGTCCAGCGTCGTGGTGCCGTTGAACGCGAGCTGGAAGCCGACCCGCGCCACGCCCACCGAGCCACCGGCGGCCGCCGTCGGCACCGCCTCCGGACCGACGGCGTCGCGCAGGATCTTCGCCAGCGCCTGACCGAAGTCCGAGTCGTCCTCGGCCGCGATCCGCGCGCCGACGCCCGGCAGGTCCGCGAGCGGGACGAGCATGCTGAAGCTCAGCGTGCTGCCCGACCGGGTCGACGTCACGCCGTACGCCGGTGCACCCGTGGCCTGCCGCAGCGCGACGTCCTCGGCCGTCGGGGTGTAGGTCTCGCGGGTGACGGTCAGCGTCGAGCGGACCGAGCCTCCCGCGATCGACGGGATGCTCATCCGGAACGAGCCGGTGCGCGGAGCGGTGTCGGTCTCGACCGGATGCTCGACCTCGCTCAGCTCGAAGCCGCTGAACGGCGCCGGGATCGAGTCGCGCACCTCGCGCTCGGTCTGCTCGGGATCGCGCAGGTCGACCGGCTTCGGGATGCCGTCGAAGTCGACGCTGATCGGCCCGGCCACCCGCGAGGAGCGGAGCGTGGCGACGAAGACGCCGTCGGTGCGACGGACACCCGGGACCCGGGTGGCGCCGATGAGCACGTCCGCGCGGGACACCCGGCTCGGGTCGTCGAAGGTCACCTCGACGCGCAGGTCCTGGTACGGCACGAACACGAACGGGAACCGGGCGACGCCGTCGATCGGGTCGAACGTGATCCGCCGGCCGTTCGGGAAGTCCCCGTCGAGCTGGTAGAGCGACACCTTCGTGATCGTCGGCAGCGTCACGTCGGCGATCACGTCGTGCTCGGCGAAGAACCGCTCGCCGTCGACGACGGTCTCGGCGACCAGCTGGTGCAGCGTCCGGGTGCGGGCCTGCTCGACCAGCGGGACGGTCGCGGACCAGTAGCCGCCCGGCCCGGCGACCGCGGTCCCCACTGGGACGCCACCATCGGAGATGGTCACGGTGCGACCGGCAGGAGCCCTTCCGTTGAGCGGGATCCGCGTCCCACCCGTCGTCGCCGGCCCGGTGATCGTCACCGAGACGACCGGCACCGTGGCCGGCTCGAGCGGCTCACCGATGACGCTCCCGGCAACGGGGTACCGCAGGTCGACCCGCCCCGGCAGCGCGGTGGCTGCGGACCCGGCACGCAGCCGGTACCGGAGCGACCCGGTGCCGTCGGCCGCGACCGCGCCGAGCTCGACGTCGACGTACCCGTCGCCGGCGGTGTTCGGGACCGGTCGGCCGTCGACCACGATGCTGTCGGGGACCAGCGTGGTGTCGGCGGGTACGGCGATCCGCGCGGTCACGTCGGAGAGCGCGGTGCCGCGGTTGCGCCACGAGGCGCGCATCTCGACGTCGCCGCCGGGCAGCACGTCGGAGCGGCTCGCGAGCACGACGTTCTCCGTGCCGGTGAAGTGCGTCCGGTTGCCCAGCGCCACCTCGCCGAGGTCGACGCTGTCGTCGTCGACCCCCACCGAGAACGTGCGGCTCGCGGTGAGGTCGCCCTTGCTCACCTCGAGCAGGTAGCTGCCCGCGGTGGGCACCCGCTCGGTCAGCACGGAGCGCGGTCGCAGACCACCGGCGACGTACATCCGGCCGGTCGGCAGCACCTGGTAGACCGCCACCTGGGCATCGGTCACAGGGGTCCCCGCGCCGTCGACGAGACGCATCGCGACGTCGACGCCCGGGCCGGCGTGCATCTCGACGGTCGGCGTCCTGTCGCCGGCGGTGAGGGTGTGCGCGACGCAGGTGCGCTGCAGCTTCGCCTCGTTGCCCTGGATGCACCAGTTGAGGACCTGGCCCGGCATCGCGTTCACCGTCACCGTCGCGGACTCGTCCTCGGTCCGCGGCTCCGCCGGGTGACCGAGCGAACGGCCCTGCAGGACGAGCGTCATGCCGTAGTGGACGGCCGTGCGCCAGTCGAGCGGGATCGGCCCGGTCTCCGAGCCGGCGCCCGCCGGGCGGGTGAACAGCCGCAGCGAGACCGTGAACTCGCGCGGACCGCTCAGGGTGAGGTCGCGCTCACGAGCGCCGCCGGACAGGTCGACCTCGGCCGTCTCGCGCAGCTGGCCCGAGCGGGCGACCAGGGACCCTGGAGCACGCAGTGCCTCGAGCTCGTAGCGCCCGTCGGCGCCGGCGGTCGTCGTGCGGGTGATCGGCGCCCCGTGGTGCGTCTGGGTCAGCACGACGGTCGCGCCGGGGGCGGGCTGGCCGTCGTCGTAGCGCACGACGCCGGTGAGGGCGGCGCGCGGCGCGGGGGTCGCGAGGACCTCCACGCGGTTCGCGCCCGCGGTCATCGTGAGCGTGCGGCGGACGTCGGCCTCCAGGAGGTCCTGCGCGTCGTACTCGACGTCCACGTGGACGCGCTGGCCCTCGTACACGTCGCGGAACTCGGTGGTCGCGTCGTACATCCGGCGCGCGCCGAGGTGGTCGCCGGTGTCGGCGTCGGTCAGCTGGACCAGGGAGCCCTTCGCCGCCACGACCGTGAGGGTCGCGGGCAGGACCGGCCGGAGGGTGACCGCGGTCGCGAGACCGTCGCGGACCTGCAGCGCCGAGCGCTCGGCGGCGGTGCGACCGCGGCCGTCGACGACCTGCACGGCGAGGTCGGTGGCCGGCCGGAGGTGCTCCAGCACGATCACCTCGCCACCGGCGACGACGTCGGCGTAGGACTGGCGGGTGGCCTCGCTGGACACCTGGACGTGGCCGCCTGCGAGCGAGCCGGCCGGAGCGTCGATCGTCAGGACGACCGGGGAGCTCACGGCGATCGGCGCGCGGTTGCTCGCCTTCTGCAGGCTGCCGCCGTGACCGTCGGACACGGTCGCGACCATGCCGACGATGCGCGAGACGCCGTCGACGAGCTCGAAGCCGCCGCGGTAGGTGCCGGGCGCGCCGCCGGCCTCGGTCAGCGGCACGACGGACGTGACCGTCCGCGGCTCGGTGAGCAGCTCGTGCTCCTCGTCGTACCAGGAGCGGTGCTCGACGGCGACGTTCACGAGCCGTCCGGGCTCGGCGGTCGCGGTGATCGCCGCGGTGCTGCCGCGGCGGGCGAGCTCGGTGCGGACCGACGGGACCGTCGGGACCGTCCAGGTCACCGACCCGAGGGTGAGCGCACCGGTGGTGACGGTCGCGCGCTCGGTGAACGGGCGGACGGTCTCGCCGGTGCGGGTCAGGAGCTGGAACGAGTACGCCGTGCCCGCGGCGAGGCCGCGCTCCTGCGCGGACGTCGCGGTCGCGGACAGGGCACGCTCGTCGACCTGCACGTCGCCCAGGTAGGTGCGCAGCAGCAGCTCGTCCGCGGCCGGTGCCGCCTCCCACGCCAGGTCGACGACGCCGCCGGGGCGCGCGGTGAGGTCGAGCGGGCGGAGCTCGGTCGACTCCTCGGGCAACGTGCGCACGGTGACCGACGGGCCGTCGGTCGACGCCGCCGCGCGGCCGTCGACGGCCTGCACGGTGAACGTGTACGACGTGTCCGGGCTCAGGTCGGAGACGCGCAGCTGCCGGGTGCCGGCGCCGGTGGCGCCGACGAGCGCGTCGCCGCGGAACACCCGGTAGCCCGTGACGCCGACGTTGTCGGTCGCCTGGGTCCAGTGCAGGCGCACCGAGGTCACGCCGATGTCGCCGGCGTCGGCGGTGAGCGCCGCGTCGTCGGGCCACTGGGGCGCGACGTTCTCACCGAGCGCGAGCACGACGGACGAGCCGGCGGTGCCGCTGAGGTCCTCGGAGCGGGTGCCGAGCGCGAGCACGGAGAAGTCCGAGGGCGCGCTGACCGACTCGACGCCCTCGCGGGCCGGGCCGCCGCTGGGGGCACGGGAGACCATCTCGGCGTCGTCGTCGGCCACGTCCACGACCCAGGCCTGCTCGTAGGTCTCCTCCGGCACGCCGCCGAGGCTGGTCATCAGCACCTCGGTGCCGGTGCCGCTGAGCTCGAAGACGCGACTGCTGGCCGACTCGGGGTCGTTGCCGAAGTCGAACGGGTCGAGAGCACGGTCGGTGCCGGCGGCGCGGTCGGCCACCCGCACGCGGGTCAGCCACTGGTCGTAGCTGCCCGGCTCGACGAGGTGCACGACGTCGGCGTACGCGACGACGCTGCCGTCGTCGCTGAGCGACGGTGCGCCGCCGGTGCCGTTCCACCCGTCGACGCCCTCGCTGAAGGGACGCAGCGGGTCCTCGGCACCGGTGGCCAGGTCCTGCACGTGCAGGTTCCAGGCGCCCTCGTCGAACTGGATCCACGCCAGCGTGCTGCCGTCGCGACTCAGGGCGTGCTCGGTGACCTCGGAGCTCTGCAGGCCGAGGAGCCGGCGCGAGGTCTCGGCGCCGCTGCTGTCGAGGTCGACGACCGCGACGTCACGCCAGTAGGTGTCGTCGGTGACGCCGGAGACGCCCAGGGCGAGCCGGCGTCCGTCGCCGGAGAGCGCGAGGTTCGCGCCCTCGAAGTAGCCGTCCGCGGGCGGGACCAGGCGGGTGAGGGTGTCCGAGGCGCGGTCGAGGACGAACGCGTCCGCCGAGCCGTCCTCGTCGCCCTCGACCAGGCCGTCCTGGCCGGTCACGAACGCGACGGTGCTGGCGTCGTCGTCGAGCGCGACCGTCCAGTCCGGGCTGATGACCGTGCCGCTCGGTGCGAGCAGCGGCTCGTCGGTGCCGGCGATCCGGTCGTGCAGCACGATGCCCTCGAAGTCACCGGCGAGGCACTCACAGCTCTCCGCGAGAGTGCGGCCCGCGACCACGGTGCCGTCGTGGCTGATCTCCGGGCTGTCCATACGACGGAGGGCGCTGCCGCCCACGGTGACCTCCAGGGGCACGACGTCGTACGACGAGGCCGGCGCGGTGTCGAGCACGATCTCGACGTTGTCGATCGCGCCCTCCCCGGGCACCTCGACGGACGCCGCCGTGCGGATCGCGTCGGGGCTGCTGACGTCGGGCTCGATCACGACGCGCTGGGTGGTGCCGGGCGAGAGGTGGAGGGCGAACCGGCCCTGCCGGTCCGTGGTGGCGTAGCGGGCGGAGGCACCGTCGGCCGGGCCGAACGTGCGGACCTGGGCGTTCACGACCGGCAGGCCCGTGGCCGTGACCGCGCGGCCCGTGACGTTCGGCCGCAGGAACACGAGGTCGAGCGTCGCCGGGACGTCGTCGATCTCGACCTGGAAGTCGTGGTCGAGATAGGCCTGGGTCGGGACCGGGGCGTTCAGCCGGACCTCGATCGGCCCGGGCGGCACCGACAGGCCGTAGTGGCCGGAGGCGTCGGCCCGCTGGCGGCTGTAGACGCCGTTGCTGTCCCAGACGTGCACCCAGGCGCGCGGCACCGGGTCGCCGCTCGGCGTGCGGACCACACCGGTCACGGTCGGGCCGCGGAGGTCGAAGTCGCGGACCAGCGGTGCGGCCGTGGTGTGCGCGTCGGTGAGCTCGAAGAGGCCGCTGCGGTAGCCGATCCAGCCGTCGGGGTTGACCTCGGGCGGCTCGACCTCGAACCGGTACCGACCCGTCGGCGCCGCGAAGCCGAAGGAGCCGTCGCCACGACTGGTCGTGGTGCCGCCCGCGACCAGGCGGTCGGCGGCGTCGTACAGCCTGATCCGGGCGCCGGCGACGGCGGTGGTGCCGTCGGGGGCGAGCATCGTGCCGCGCAGGTTGGGCCGGGCCAGGGCCACGTCGCCGTTCGCCACCGCGTCGACGACCGTCACGGTGCGCGAGGTCCCGACGTCGAGGGTCGGGTTCTCGACGGGCGGCAGCACCGCGAGCTCCCACTCGCCCTCGGGCAGGGCGAGGCGGTACGTGCCGTCGGGGTACGTCGTCGCCAGGTGGCGGCCGCGCGCGTAGACCTCGACCTCGGCGCCCGCTGCGGCGCTGCCGTCGGAGCGGCTCACCGTGCCCCGCACGTTGCTGACCTCGAGCGCGAGGTCGACGACCTCGTCGCCGCTCTCGACGTAGGCCGGGGCGGTCGCGGTCGCGAGCAGCAGCGGGTCGTCGGCGGCCGGGGTGGCGACCACGTCGTAGTCGCCCGGCTCGAGCTCGGCGACGCCGTACTCACCGTCCGCGTTCGTGGTCGCGGTGGCGACCACGGCACCCTCGCGGTCGAGGTCGCGGACCGCGACCTCGACCCCTGCGACGCCCGCGCCGGCCGTGGTCACCCGTCCGCTGAGCGGGAGTCCGGTGGTCGCCGCGGTCGCCGGCGCTGAGGTCGCCAGCACCGGCAGCCCCAGGCCGAGGACCAGCGCGATCGCGATGGTCCGGACGAGCAGGCGGAACGACAGGGGCGGCATCAGGCGTCTCCAAGCAGGGTGCGGTGGGCTGGGCCTGACGACCCTCACAGGCCTGCTGTCCCGGGCACCTGAGTCCGGCGTCCCGTCTGCGCGGGACATCTGTCGATTTCCTGGCTGCTCGCCCGTCATCGCGGTGTCAGACTCATCCGCACGACGAGAGGAACCACCATGACCACGTACGTCGTCCTGCTTCCAGGTGACGAGGCCGTCTGGGAGTCGGCCACCGAGGAGGAGCGCGCGTCGATGTACGCGCGGCACGGCGAGTTCGCCCGCCGGCTCGCCGAGCGCGGGCACACCGTGACCGCCGGCGCCGAGCTCACCCACTCCCGTCAGGCCAGGACCGTCCGCGTCGACGGCGTCACCGACGGGCCGTACGCCGAGACCGTCGAGCAGCTCGGTGGCTTCTACGTCATCGACAGCGACGACCTCGACGACCTGCTCGCGATCTGCGGCGTCCTCGTCGACGGCGTCGGCGGCGTCGAGGTGCGCACGACCGTGGACCACAGCTCATGAGGTTCGCGCTGCTGATGGCCGAGGCGGGCCACTTCGACAAGTGGGACGCCGCGGACGAGTCGCTGCGCGAGCGCGTGGTCGCAGACTTCCAGGCGTTCGACGCGGCGGTCACCGCACGCGGATCGATCGTGGCCGGCGACGCGCTCGGCCGGCCCGAGACCGCGCGCACCGTGCGGCCCGGGGCGGACCGGCCGGTGACCGACGGGCCGTTCGCGGAGACCGTCGAGCAGATCGGCGGCTTCTACGTCATCGACGTCGAGTCCATCGACGTCGCCGTCGAGCTCGCGGCCCTGCTGCCGCGGGAGTACTCCGTCGAGGTGCGGCCCGTCCTGGAGGTCGAGCTCTGACACCGCTCGAGTCGCTGCTGCGCGAGGAGTGGGGTCGGTTGCTCGCCCTGCTCGTCGCGCAGTACCGGCGGCTCGACCTGGCCGAGGACGGCCTCGCCGACGCGTTCGAGGCCGCCGCGCGGACGTGGCACGTCGTACCGGACAACCCGCCCGCGTGGCTGCTGACCGCCGCCCGCCGGCGGATCGTGGACCGGTTGCGGAGCGAAGCCGTGGCCGCGCGGAAGCTGCCGTTGCTGGCGGTCGAGGTCGCCGTGCAGGAGGAGGCGCAGGCGTTCATGGCCGATGCCGGGGAGCCCGTGGTCGACGAGCGGCTGCGGCTGGTGCTGCTCTGCGCGCACCCGTCGCTGGCGCCCGAGTCGGCGGCGGCGCTGACGCTGCGGCTGGTGATCGGCGTGCCGACCGAGGACATCGCGCGGCTGTTCCTCGTCCCGACGCCGACGATGGCGGCCCGGCTGACCCGCGCGCGCAAGAAGCTGGCCGGGGAGTCGTTCACGGTCCCCGCCGACCTGGCCCCGCGGCTGGCCGTCGTGGGCGACGTCGCCTACCTGGCGTTCACCGCGGGCTACGCGCCCGGCTCCGGTCCGGACGTCGTGCGAACGGAGCTCGCCGGCGAGGCGATCCGGCTCGCGCGGGTGCTGCGCTCGGTCGCCGGGTACGACGACGTCGAGTTGGACGCGCTGCTCGCGCTGATGCTGCTGCAGCACTCGCGCCGCGACGCCCGGGTCGTCGACGGACGGCTGGTGCTGCTGCCCGACCAGGACCGACGGTCGTGGCGGACGGACGAGATCACCGAGGCGCTGGCCCTGCTGCGCCCGTGGACCGGCGCGCCCGCCTCGCCGTACCTGCTCCAGGCGCTGATCGCCGCCGAGCACGCGATCGCGCCGACTCCGTCGGAGACCGCCTGGGACCGGATCGTGCTGCGCTACGCCGAGCTCGAGTCGCTCACCGGCTCACCGGTGGTGCGGCTCAACCGCGCTGTCGCGGTCGCCGAGGCGTCCGGTCCCGCGGCCGGCCTCGCGGTGCTCGACGGGCTGGCGCTGCCGGGACACCGGCTGCCCGCCACCCGCGCCGAGCTGCTGACCCGCTGCGGCCGGCTCGACGAGGCGCGTGCGTCGTACGACGAGGCGATCGGCCGCTGCGCCAACCTCGCCGAGCGGGCCTACCTGATCGAGCGCCGCGCCGGCTTGTAACGCGGGGTTTGACCCTCTGGCGACCCCGAAATTCCAGGGTTACCAGAGGTCATAACCCCGCGTTACAAGCGAGATCAGCAGCCGCCCGCGACCGCCGGGATGACCGAGATCTGGGTGCCGTCGGGCGTGGGGGTCGCCAGGTTGTCGAGGAACCGCACGTCGTCGTTGCCGACGTAGACGTTGACGAAGCGGCGCAGCTCGCCGGACTCGTCGAGGATCCGGCCCTTGATGCCGCTGTAGCTCCCGTCCAGGTCGTCGAGCACCTCGGCGAGCGTGGCGCCCGAGGCGGAGACCTCGGAGGCGCCCTCGGTGTAGGTGCGCAGGATGGTCGGGATCCGGACCGAGACGGACATGCGGGCTCCTTTGATCAGGCGATGCCGGTGGCGGCGAAGGCGGCGTACGTCGGGGCGATCGTGGCGACCGGGCCCACCCGGCCGGCGACGGCGTCGAGGGTCTTGAGGCCGTGACCGGTGTTGATCACGACGGTCTCGAGGGAGGTGTCGAGCTGGCCGGTCTCGACCAGCTTCCTGAGCACGGCGACGGTGGTGCCGCCGGCGGTCTCGGTGAAGATGCCCTCGGTGCGGGCCAGCAGCACGATGCCGTCGCGCACCTCGTCGTCGGTGACGTCCTCGACCGCGCCGCCGGTCTCGCGGCAGATGTCGAGCACGTAGATGCCGTCGGCGGGGTTGCCGATGGCCAGGCTCTTGGCGATGGTGTCCGGCTTGACCGGGCGGATCGCGTCGACGCCGGCCTTGTAGGCGACCGAGACCGGGGAGCAGCCCTCGGCCTGCGCGCCGAACACGCGGTAGGGCTTGTCCTCGACCAGGCCGAGCGTGATCAGCTCCTGGAACGCCTTGTGCACCTTGGTCAGCTGCGAGCCGCTCGCGACCGGGATCACGATCTGGTCGGGCAGCCGCCAGCCGAGCTGCTCGGCGATCTCGTAGCCCAGGGTCTTGGAGCCCTCGGCGTAGTACGGGCGGACGTTGACGTTCACGAACGCCCAGCCGTCCTCCTCGCCCGCGATCTCCGAGGCGAGCTTGTTCACGTCGTCGTAGTTGCCGTCGACGGCGACCAGGGACTCGGTGAAGATCGCCGAGTTCACCTGCTTCGGCTGCTCGAGGTTGCTCGGGATGAACACCACGGTCTTGATGCCGGCGCGAGCACCGGCCGCGGCCACGGCGTTGGCGAGGTTGCCGGTCGAGGGGCAGGCGAAGACCTTCGAGCCGAACTCGCGGGCGGCGCTCAGGGCGCACGCGACGACGCGGTCCTTGAAGGAGTTCGTCGGGTTGGTGGAGTCGTCCTTCACCCACAGGTTGTCGATGCCGAGCTCGGCGCCGAGGTTGTGGGCCTTGAGCAGCCGGGTGAAGCCGGGCTCGGTGTTGGGCGACGTCTCGATGTCGGTCGGGACCGGCAGCAGCGCCTTGTAGCGCCAGATGTTGCGCGGGCCGGCCTCGATCTCCTCGCGGGTCACCGCAGGGAAGTCGTAGGCGATCTCCAGCGGGCCGAAGCACTCCGGACACGCGTAGTGCGGCCCCAGCTCGACCAGGTGCCCGCACTCGCGGCACGACAGGTTGGTCGCGTTCCCGAACGCGCCCTCGCGCAGGGTGGCAACAGACGTCTTCTCGACAACAACAGCGCTCATGGAAGTCCTCCTCCTCATCTTCCCCGGGCGCGACGGTCGCCCCGGGCGGAATTGGCACCACTTCCGCGAGCCGCTTCCCTGGCTGGTTGCCGGGCGGCGGAGGTTCGCGGCGGTTGCCGGGACTTCACTGGGCCGTATCCCTCAGTCCCTCTTGATGAGCTGTTCGGAACTCTACGTGCACCGTCTCACCATGTGCACATCGAGTTCGTATCGTGGACATCGGCCGTCCGGAGGATGATCTGAGCCGGACGGCCGATGTTCCTGTCAGGCGGCCGCGCTGGCCTCCTCGGCAGGAGCCAACGCGCCGCGGAGGACGTCGAGGACGTCGCCGACCACGTGGACGCGGACCGACTCCAGGACGTCGGCGGGTACGTCGTCGAGGTCGGGCTCGTTGCGCAGCGGCACGAACACGTCGGTCAGGCCCGCCCGCTGGGCGGCGAGCAGCTTCTGCTTCAGGCCGCCGATCGGGAGCACCCGTCCGTTGAGCGTCACCTCGCCGGTCATGCCGACCTCGGACCGCACCGGGCGGCCGGTGAGCAGCGACGTCAGCGCGGTGACCATCGTGATGCCCGCGGACGGTCCGTCCTTCGGCGTCGCGCCGGCCGGCACGTGCACGTGGATGGCCCGGTCGAACGCGGTCGGCGCGATCCCGAGCTCGGCCGCGTGCGACCGCACGAACGACAGCGCGATCTGCGCCGACTCCTTCATCACGTCACCGAGCTGTCCGGTCAGGGTGAGGCTCGGGCCCTGGCCGGAGAGTCCGTCCGCAGCCGACGCCTCGATGAAGAGGACGTCGCCGCCGAGGCCGGTCACCGCGAGACCGGTCGCCACACCCGGGACCGACGTACGCTCCGCCGTCTCGGGCGTGAAGCGCGGCCGGCCGACGAGATCCTTGAGGTCGGGCTCGTCGATGTCCACGTGCTCGGCACCGGTCGCGAGCCGCGTCGCCGCCTTGCGCAGCGCCTTGGCGAGCAGCCGCTCGAGCTGGCGGACGCCGGCCTCGCGCGTGTAGTTCGCCGCGAGCTCCCGCAGCGCCGCGTCGGTCACCGTGACCTCCTCGGCGGTCAGCGCCGCCCGCTCCAGCTGCCGGGGCAGCAGGAAGTCGCGGGCGATCGCGACCTTGTCGTCCTCGGTGTAGCCGTCGAGGGTGACCAGCTCCATCCGGTCCAGGAGCGCCGACGGGATCTGCTCGACGACGTTCGCCGTCGCGATGAAGAGCACGTCGGACAGGTCCAGGTCGAGCTCGAGGTAGTGGTCGCGGAACGTGTGGTTCTGCGCCGGGTCGAGCACCTCGAGCAGCGCGGCCGCCGGGTCGCCCCGGTAGTCCGAGCCCACCTTGTCGACCTCGTCGAGCAGCACGACCGGGTTCATCGAGCCGGACTCCTTGATCGCCCGGACGATGCGGCCCGGCAGCGCGCCGACGTACGTACGCCGGTGGCCGCGGATCTCGGCCTCGTCGCGCACGCCGCCGAGGGCGACGCGGACGAACTTCCGGCCGAGCGAGCGCGCGACGGACTCGCCGAGCGATGTCTTGCCGACTCCGGGAGGCCCGGCGAGCAGCACCACGGCGCCGGATCCCCGGCCGCCGATCACCTGCAGGCCACGCTCGGCGCGGCGGGCGCGGACGGCGAGGTACTCGACGATCCGCTCCTTGACCTCGTCGAGGCCGTGGTGGTCGGCATCGAGCACGGCACGGGCCGCGGCGACGTCGTTCACGTCCGCGGTGGTCACGTTCCACGGCAGCTCGAGGACGGTGTCCAGCCAGGTGCGGATCCAGGCGGCCTCGGGGTTCTGCTCGCTGGAGCGCTCGAGCTTGTCGACCTCCTTGAGCGCGGCCTCGCGGACGTGCTCGGGCAGGTCGGCGGCCTCGACGCGGGACCGGTAGTCCTCGGCGCCCTCGGGCTCGCCCTCGCCGAGCTCCTTGCGGATCGCGGCGAGCTGCTGGCGCAGCAGGTACTCGCGCTGCTGCTTCTCCATCCCCTCGCGCACGTCCTCACCGATCTTGTCGGTGAGCTCGGACTCCGCGAGGTGGTCGCGGGTCCAGCCGATCAGGCGCAGCAGCCGGGACTCCACGTCGGGGTCCTCGAGCAGCTCGCGCTTGCGGTCGACGGAGAGGTACGGCGCGTAGCCGGCCGCGTCGGCGATCGCGCTGGGGTCGGTCATCTGGTGGACCTGGTCGATGACCTGCCACGCCTCGCGGCGCTGGAGCACGGCGACGACGAGTCGCTTGTACTCCTCGGCGAGCTCGCGAGCGCGCGGGGTCACGACGTCCTCCACCGGCTCGACCTCGACCCAGAGGGCCGCGCCGGGGCCGGTGACACCGCTGCCGATGGCGGCACGGGTGCCTGCCTTGAGGACGGCGGCCGGGGAGCCGCCGGAGAACCGGCCGACGCGCTCGATGGTCGCGACGACGCCGTACGACGCGTAGCGGTCGTCGAGCCGCGGGGCGACCAGGACCTGGGAATCACTACCGGTGCGGGCCGCGTCGATGGCGGCCTGCGACGACTCGTCCAGCTCCAGCGGCACCACCATGCCGGGGAGGACCACGACGTCGTTGACGAAGAGAACAGGGAGCTTGAGTGACATGCCTCCTGAACGTCCCGCAGCGGAGCGGTGTTCCGGAGAGACCCTCCTGTTCGCTCAGGACGAACGCACGTCGGCGATCAGCCGCCGCAGCAGCTCGAGCACGCCCTCGGGTCCGTGCACGACGACGTCGGACAGCGGGACCAGCGCGCTCTCCTCCGCCGACGCCGAGCAGACCAGCAGCGTGGGCAGGCCGTCCTTGGCCAGCCGCTGCACCGCCTCGAACGCCTCGACGTCGCCGAGGTCGTCGCCGGCGAACAGGAACCCGCCCGCGCCGATCTCGGCGGCCAGCTTCTCGACAGCCTTGCCCTTGTCCATGCCGGGCGCGCGCACCTCGATCACCTGGCGGCCGGGCTCGAGCACCAGCCCGTTGCGGTCGGCGAGGTCCCGCAGCACCGGCAGCAGCCGGGCGTACGCCGCGTCCGGGTCCGGCAGCCGGCGGGTGTGCACGGCGTGCGCGAGGCCCTTGTCCTCGACCCAGGCCTCGGCGGCGTCGGCCTGCCGCAGCGCCCGCGGGAGGTCGCGCAGGAACGTCGCCAGCCCGTGCGGCGGTCGCGGCGAGACGATCCGGTGCTGCGAGGAGCTCCAGCGCTCGTTGCCGTACTGCCCGAAGACGTAGAGCTCCTTGCCCGTGTCGCCGATCGCGTTCCCGACCTCCTCGAGCCCGCCGAGGTCGAGGGCCTGGCGGGCCGGGCGGCCGGTGATCACGGCGACGGCAGCGACCACGTCGGCGAGGTCGGCCAGCACGTCGCCGGCCTCGGGGTGGATGTGCGCTCGCTCCGGGTCGTCCACGATCGGGGAGAGGGTGCCGTCGAAGTCGAGCGCGACGACCGCGCTCCGCGCGGCGCGCACGAACGCGGCGTACTTCTGCTCCCCGTCAGCCGAGGTGAACTCCATGAGCCCACCCCATCACATGCGGGTGAGGTCAGCCGAGAGGTGCGGTGAGGATCACGGTGAGCACGTCGTTCTTCATCGGGTCCACGGACGGGGCGGTCCGCTTGATGCCGAGGTCGAGCGCGAGCTGCTTGCCGGCCTGCTTGAGCTTCGCCGGGTAGTACACGGTGTTGGCCGGGATGGTGCCGTACCAGTTGTCCGAGCCGACGACCTTCCAGCCCATGCCGGTGGCCTCCTCGGCCACGTCGCCGGCCAGGCCGGTGATGCCGGAGTTGTTGAAGACCTCGACGTGCACGCTGCCGCGGTCGACCGCGGGCGGCTTCGGCTTGGGCTTGGGGGTCTTGGTGGGCGCCGTCGCGCTCGGCGCCTGGCTGGGCTGCGAGACCGGCGTGACCTCGCGCTCGGTCGGCTCACCGCCACGGGTCGCGACGAACGCGATCGCGGCCATCGCCACGGCGATCACGCTGAGCATCACCACCGGGGAGGGGTACGCCGCACCCCGCTGGTCGCGCGCCCGCATCTCAGACCTCGAAGCCGAGACGACGCGCCGAGCGCTGCCGCTGTCGCGCGGAGCGCAGCCGGCGCAGCCGGCGGACCAGCAGCGGGTCGGCCTCGAGGGCCTCGGGACGGTCGATCAGCGCGTTGAGGACCTGGTAGTACCGCGTCGACGACATGTCGAACTTCTCGCGGACCGCGGTCTCCTTGGCGCCGGCGTACTTCCACCACTGGCGCTCGAAGTCGAGGATCTCGCGATCGCGATCGCTCAGGCTCGGCGTGGCCTCAGAGGCTGCACCAAGTGCGTTCGCGGCGTCCATGGACCTCATGGTAGGCGACGAACCACAACGATGTCATTCGGTTCCCGGGCGAGTCGCTAGCCTCCTGACATGACCGACGACATCCGCTGGGGGATTCTCGCGACCGGCAAGATCGCGCACTCGTTCGCCCGGGACCTCGCGCTGGTGCCCGGCGCCCGGTTGACCGCGGTCGGCTCCCGCCGCCTCGACAGCGCCCAGGCCTTCGCGCAGGAGTACGGCGCCGCCGCGGCGCACGGCTCCTACGAGGACCTGGTGAGCGACCCCGACGTCGACGTCATCTACATCGCGACGCCCCACGCGCTGCACCTCGAGAACGCCCGGATCGCGTTCGAGGCCGGCAAGCACGTGCTCTGCGAGAAGCCGCTGACGCTGCGCACCAGCGACGCCGAGGAGATGGTGCGGCTGGCGAAGCAGCACGACCGCTTCCTGATGGAGGCCATGTGGATGGCCTGCCACCCGGTGATCCGCGAGCTCAAGGACCGGCTGGCCTCGGGCGAGTTCGGCACCCCCAGCCACGTGCACGCCGAGCTCGGCTTCAAGGTGCAGGCCGGCCCCGACGACCGGATGTTCGACCCGGCGCTCGGCGCGTCCGCGCTGCTCGACATGGGCATCTACCCGTTGACGTTCGCGCACCTCATGCTCGGCGAGGCCGAGGCGCTGACCGCCATGGCGGTGCTGTCCGACCGGGGCATCGACCAGGACGTCGCGGTCGCCGGCCGCTACCCCGGGGGTGCGCTGGCGACGATGACCGCCTCGCTGACGGCGTACTCCTCACGCAAGGCCGAGATCGCCACCAGCCTGGGCCGGATCGATCTCGCGGACTTCCACCACCCGGCGAAGGCCGTCTTCGTCCCGCAGGTGCCCGGCGAGGGCAGCTGGGTGCTGGTGCCGGGCGAGCCGGTCGAGATCCTCGGTCGCGAGCCGGTCATCGGCCAGGGCTACGGCAACGAGGCGGCCGAGGTCGGGCGCTGCCTGCGCGAGGGGCTGCGCGAGAGCCCGCTGGTGCCGCACGACCAGACGCTGACGCTGATGCGGCAGATGGACGAGCTATGCGCCCGGGCGGGCGTCACCTTCCCTGCCTGACCGGGTCACCCCTCGCATCCTGTGACCGGGGCGTCGGTCGGGTCGCCGCCACAGGTGTCCGCGCCGGCACCGCCGTCGAGCGAGTCGACCCCGGCGCCGCCGCTGAGCAGGTCGTTGCCGTCGCCGCCGAGCAGGGCGTCGCGACCCGCGTAGCCGTAGAGCTTGTCGTTGCCGGCGCCTCCGTCGAGGAGGTCGTCGCCGCCCAGTCCGCTGATCGCGTCCGCTCCGGCGAGCCCGAGGAACCGGTCCGGTCCCGCCGTTCCCCTCAGCTTGTCGTTGAACCGCGAGCCCTCGACGCCCTCGACGCTCAGGAACGTGTCGGCGCCCTGGCCGGTCGCGGTCGCCAGCGCCAGGTCGACCTCGACCGCCGCGGGGGCGTCCAGGTACGTCGCCGTGTCCGACCCGGACCCGCCGCACAGGACGTCGTCGCCCGCCAGGCCGTTGAAGGTGTCGTCGCCGGCGAGGCCGACGAACACGTCGGGCCCGGTGGTACCGCGGAGCCAGTCGGCGCCGTACGTGCCGACGACGGCGTTCGTGGCGCTCGCGCACACGGACGGGACCAGGTGCCGGGCGAACACGTCGATCTGGCCGTTGCCGTCGCCGGGCACCAGGTCGGTCGCCCGTGAGTGGAAGGCGAGGATCGAACCGTCCCCGCTGATGGCCGGGCGCAGGCTCTCCCCGCTACCGGGGGTGCCGTCCGTGGCCACGCTGACCATCCGGGTGGTGCCGGCCGCCAGGTCGCGGACGAACACGTCCGCGGTCGATCCGTCGCCGGGCACCAGGTTCGTGGCCGTCGACGCGAACGCGACCAGCCGCCCGTTGCCGTTGATCACCGGCCCGGCGTCGACCAGGCCGTAGACACCGTTGCCGGGCGTGCCGTCGTCAGCGACGTCGACCCGCTCGGCGATGCCGGTCGCCACGTCGACCGCGATCATGCCGCGGATGCTCGCCGTCGCGGAGAGGGACGCGAACGCGACCACGTCACCGTTGCCGCTGATCACGGCGTCGACGCCGCAGCCGGTGGGCGCCGAGACGCCGCTGGTGCGCTGCACGACGTTCAGGGCGTAGCCGCAGCCCTCGGGGCCGGCCGACATCGCGAGCACGGCACTGGCGTCCCCGCTGAGCCGCGCGTCGAGCACGCACCGCTGGACGACCCTGGTCTGCCCGGTGGTCAGGTCGCGCACCGAGACCCGGTCGTTCTGGCAGCTGGCCGTCTGCACCGTCCGGGTCACGAACGCGACGTACCGACCGTCGGTGCTGATCCCGGCCG
Organism: Nocardioides sp. SR21; assembly: GCF_022761125.1. GTDB lineage: Bacteria > Actinomycetota > Actinomycetes > Propionibacteriales > Nocardioidaceae > Nocardioides. Next base: position 274,189 of record NZ_JAKWJR010000006.1, read on the forward strand.
ACGTGCTGGTGCCGGCGGGGAACTGGGCGCCGGCGGAGTCCACGCTCACCCGCGTCGTCGTGCCCGCAGCGACGTCGTGGACGAACACGTCGCGCCTGCCGTTGGTGTCGCCAGGCACCAGGTCGGCGCGGGCGCTGTCGAAGACGACCTTGCTGCCGTCACCGGTGAGGCTGGGGTGGCCGACGTCCTGCCCGAGCGGCAGGGCTGTCGTCACCCCGGTCGTCAGGTCGCGGAGGTAGCTCAGGGCACCAGGTCCGTCTACGAGGTCGGTCGCGGTCGAGTTGAACAGGACGACGCCGCCGTCGGCGCTGATCACCGGGTACATGCTCAGGTTGTCCGCGTCCGCGCCGTCGACGTCGACGCTCACCCGCTCGGTGGAGTCGGGCGGTGGAGTCGCACCGGCGCCGGGCGGCGGCGCCCACAGGGCGAACGACGCCACGGTGGCTCCGAGGGTGAGCAGGGCGGTGACGCGCGAGCCTCGTCGGAGCATCGCTCCACTCTCGGCGAAGTCGCCGCGACCCACATGCCCTAACTTCGGTACAGGAACTGCAGCACCGCGGCCACGCGCCGGTGCGCGGCATCGTCGTCGGGCCGCAGCCCGAGCTTCGCGAAGATCCGCTGGGTGTGCTTCTCGACGCCGGCGATCGAGACCGACAGCGCGTCGGCGATCGCGGCGTTCGACCTCCCCTCCGCCATCAGCGACAGCACCTCATGCTCGCGCGGGGTCAGGTCGGCGAGCGGGTCGCGGTTGCGGCCCATCAGCTGGCGCACGACCAGCGGGTCGAGCACGGTGCCGCCGGCGGCGACCGCCGCGAGCGCCCCGAGGAAGTCGTCGAGGTCGCTGACGCGGTCCTTGAGCAGGTAGCCGACGCCGCCGTCGCCGGTCGCCAGCAGGTCGTCGGCGTACGAGACCTCGACGTACTGCGAGAGGACCATCAGCCGCGCCTCCGGCCAGGAGCGGCGTACGGCGACCGCTGCCCGCAGACCCTCGTCGGTGTTGCTCGGTGGCATCCGGACGTCGACGATCCCGATGCCGGGGCGGTGCTCGGCCATCGCCTCGACGAACGACGGCCCGTCGCCCACCGACGCCACCACCTCGTGGCCGGCCTCGGCGAGCAGCAGCTGCAGGCCCTCGCGCAGCAGCATCGAGTCGTCGGCGACCACCACCCTCATGCAGGGATCCTCGCCACGACGGTCGTGCCGTTCCACTCCGGGGAGGTGACCTCGAGGGTGCCGTCGACGGCGGCGAGACGCTGCCGGAGCCCGGTGAGGCCGAGGCCCTTCGACGGGTGGGCACCCCCGACCCCGTCGTCCACCACCCGCACCTCGACCACGCCGTCTCGGGTGACGACGACCACGGACGCGGACTTCGCGGCGCTGTGCTTGGCGATGTTGGTCAGCGCCTCGGCGACCACGAAGTAGACCGCGGTCTCGACGTGCGGCGGCAGGTCGTCGGACACCTCGACCGTCGACGTCAGGGGTACGACGCTCTGGGTCAGCATCTCGTCGAGCGCGGCGGCGAGACCGCGGTCGACCAGCAGCGGAGGCGCGATGCCCCGCGACAGGGAGCGCAGCTCGGCGACGGTCTCCCGGGTCTGGGCGAGCGCCTCGTCGATCGTGGCGGCGGCCCGCTCGGGATCCTGGTCGAGCTGCTTGCGGGCCCGGCCGAGGTCCATGCTCAGCCGCACCAGCCGCTGCTGCGGGCCGTCGTGGATGTCGCGCTCGAGGCGGCGCAGCGACTCGGCCTCGGCCATCCGGGCCGCGTCGCGGCTGCCCTGGACACGCGCCACCTCGGTCTGCAGCTCGGCGCGGCTGCACAGCAGCACCTGCGCGAGGCTCGCGTGGATCGTCGCCGCCAGCCGCACCGCGAAGGGCAGCGTGAGCAGGAACGCCAGCCCGATGCCGAGCTGGAGGAGGCTCTCGGCCATCCGCCCGTCGCCGAGACCGATCAGCTCGGCCAGCGTCTTGCCGTCCGGGTCGTCCGGGATCCACTGCTGCCAGAACCAGTAGGTCAGGCCGGTCGCGGCCGCCGCCCACCACACGAGCGTGATTGCGAAGGCGACGGTCCCGGTGACGAGCCCGACGATCGCCCAGACGACCTCCAGCCACGACTGCGGGTCACGCAGCGGCGTCAGCGACCGGCGCCAGAAGCCGGAGCCCTCGGGCGCGCAGACGTAGGTGGGCGTGGGAGCGGTGCGGCCGAGCATCCCGCGCATCCGGATCCGCTCGAAGCGGGCGAACCCGCGCGCCACCATCACGCCGACGCTGATCAGCAGCACGCCGCCGATGAAGATCGCCAGCGCGACACCGAGCGTGATGTCGATGATCACGACGAGGAACGCACACAGCGCGATCGGGAACGCCGACAGCGCGTAGCCGCTCTCGAGCAGCACACGCCGCAGGCCGCGCGGGCGCGCGGGCGCCGCGACCGGAAGCACGTCGTTGGTGGGCACGATCAGGGTCTCCGTCATGACGTCAACGCTAGGAATCTCAGGCGTCGAGCACGATCCTGCCAGCACGACAGTCGTTGTCGGGCCAGCCCGACTCCCCCGGGTCACGACGGCTAGCAGGCGGTGCCGCGGTCGACGCTCAGGACCGCACCGGTGACGTTGGCGGCGGCGTCGGACGCGAGGTAGGCCACCGCCTCGGCGATCTCGCGCGGCGGCATGAAGCCGTACCGACCGCCCGCGGTCTCGCTCAGCAGACCCCAGTCGAGGTCGGAGCTCGCGTGCTCCGCGGCCGATCTCATCGGCAGGTCGGTCTCGACGCCACCGGGGCAGACGGTGTTGGCCCGCACGCCGTCGGCCCAGAGCTCGAGGGCCAGCGACTTCATCAGCATGATCACGCCGCCCTTGGAGGCGCAGTACGCCGCTTGGTACGGCTGGGCGCGCAGCCCGGCGACCGAGGCGATCGTGACGATGTTCCCGCGGCTGGCCCGCAGGTGCGGGAGCGCGGCCTGGCTCATCAGCATCGGGCCGGTCAGGTTCACGCCCAGGTGCCGTTGCCAGGTCGCGAGGTCGAGCTCCTCGAAGCGGCGAAACTGGTCGATGCCGGCGACGTTGACCAGCACGTCGAGGCCACCCAGCTCCTCGGCCGCGGCACCGACGGCGGTCGTCACCGAGTCCGCGTCGCTCACGTCGCAGCCGCGCACGCCCTCGGCCTCGCGCAGGTCGACGCCGACGACCGCGGCGCCCTCGTCGGTCAGCAGGTCGACGACCGCACGGCCGATCCCACCCGCCGCCCCGGTCACCAGTGCGCGCCTGCCCTCGAACCGTCCCGCCATGTCGTGCTCCGTTCGTCAGCGCGTCCCGGCCGGACGGCGCGGGCATCCTCGCAGGCGTCGCGGCCCGAGGTCGCCCGAATCGCGCGAACCTATGCTGTCGCCGTGGACAGCGCCCGCCAGATCGAGAACCTGCTCTACACCTACGCCGAGCGCATCGACGCCGGCGACTTCGACGGAGTGGCCGACCTGTTCACGCACGGCCGGATCCTCGGCATGGAGGACGGGCCGCCCGAGTCGGTGTTCGAGGGGCGCGACCGGGTGCGGTGGCTGTACGGCCGCACCACGCGCATCCACGAGGACACCGGCACCCCGCGCACCAAGCACCTCACGACGAACTGCCGGATCGAGGTCGACGACGAGGCCGGCACGGCGACCGCGCGTTCGTCGTACCTCGTCACCCAGGCGACGCCCGTGCTCCCGCTGCAGGTGATCATCACCGGCCACTACCTCGACACGTTCCACCGCGTCGACGGCGCGTGGTCGTTCGAGAGCCGCACGATGTTCGTCGACCAGACCGGCGACCTCTCGCAGCACCTTTTGCCGTGACATAGGTTGACGTCGTGGCTCACCCTGGCTCGGCAGACCTGGTCATCGTCGCGAACAGGCTGCCCGTCGACCGGGTGACCAACCCCGACGGCTCGTCCGGCTGGCGGCGCTCCCCCGGCGGTCTCGTCACCGCTGTCGAGCCGGTGATGCGCGCCAACGACGGCATCTGGATCGGCTGGCCGGGCGGCACCGACGCCGACCTCGAGCCGTTCGAGGACGAGGGGATGAAGCTGGTCCCGATCGCGCTGAGCGCCGACGAGGTCGAGGAGTTCTACGAGGGCTTCTCGAACGGGACCCTGTGGCCGCTGTACCACGACGTCGTCGCGAAGCCGGAGTTCCACCGTGAGTGGTGGGACGCCTACGTGCGGGTCAACCGGCGCTTCGCCGAGCAGGCCTCGACGTGCGCGTCCGAGAACGCGACCGTGTGGGTGCACGACTACCAGCTCCAGCTGGTGCCGCAGATGCTCCGCGAGCTGCGCCCCGACCTGCGCATCGGGTTCTTCCTGCACATCCCGTTCCCGCCGGCCGAGCTGTTCCAGCAGCTGCCGTGGCGCCGCCAGCTCCTCGAGGGCCTGCTCGGCGCGGACCTGGTCGGCTTCCAGCTGCCGGGCGCGGCACAGAACTTCGTGCGCCTGGTGCGCCAGCGGGTCGGCCACAAGACCCACCGTGACCTGGTCTACCTGCCCGACGGCCGGACCGTCCGGGCCAAGGCGTTCCCGATCTCGATCGACTCCGCCGGCTTCGAGGAGCTGGCCCGTTCCGAGGTGGTCGAGAGGCGGGCGGTCGAGATCCGCGAGGCGCTCGGGAGCCCCAGCCGGGTCTTCCTCGGCGTCGACCGGCTCGACTACACCAAGGGCATCTACGCCCGGCTGCGCGCGTACGCCGAGCTGGTCGCCGAGGGCGAGCTCGACGTCGACCACGCCGTGTTCGTCCAGGTCGCGACGCCGTCGCGCGAGGAGGTCGAGCAGTACAAGATCCTCCGCGACGAGATCGACCGGCTGGTCGGGCGGATCAACGGCGACCTGGGCCGGATCGGGCGCCCGGCGATCAGCTACCTCCACTCGTCGTATCCCCGCGAGGAGATGGCGGCGCTCTACCGCTGCGCCGACGTGATGGTCGTGACGCCGTACCGCGACGGGATGAACCTCGTCGCGAAGGAGTACGTCGCCTGCCGCTTCGACAACGACGGCGCCCTGGTGCTGTCGGAGTTCGCCGGCGCCGCCGACGAGCTCCGCCAGGCCTGGCTGGTGAATCCGTACGACATCAACGGCATGAAGGCCGCGCTGATGGAGGCGAGCCGCGCCGAGGGCAAGGACGTCACGCGGCGGATGAAGGCGATGCGCAAGCAGGTGATGGAGCACGACGTGGCCGCGTGGGCGGACTCGTTCCTCGCCGAGCTCGCCGCCGTCAGCCCCGACCACGGGAAGACCGTCCGACCGGTCAAGCAGTAGCGTCGCCGCATGGACCTCGTGCCGAAGCCGGACCAGGTGGTCTCGGCGGCCGGCAACGCCGCGCACCTGCTGCTGTACGGCGGGCTCGCGGACCTGCGCCCGATGCCGCGGACGCTGATCGACGAGGACACGCTGCGCGAGGTCTACCACTACCGCGAGGTGCCCGACGTCGGCAGCAGCGGCGACCCCGTCCTGCTGGTGACGCCACTGGCCGCGCCCGCGATCTGCTTCGACCTGCGCCGCGGCTGCTCGCTGGCCGAGCACCTGGTGACCTCCGGGCGGCCGACATACCTCGTGGAGTACGGCAACGTCTCGTTCCGCGACCGCAACCTCGGCATCGAGCACTGGGTGGAGGAGGTCGTGCCGGCCGCGGTGCGCGCCGTGTCGGAGCACGCCGGCGGCAGGCCGGTGCACGTGGTCGGCTGGAGCCTGGGCGGGATCTTCGCGCTGCTCGCTGCCGCCGCCTACCCGAAGCTGCCGATCGCGTCGCTGTCGGTGATCGGGTCGCCCGTCGACGTGGCGCGGGTGCCGCTGGTCGCGCCGCTGCGGCCGTTGCTCGACCTCACCCGCGGGCACGGCCTGGTGACCCGCGCCTACCGGGCGGCCGGCGGCGCGCCGACGCCGCTGGTGCGCTGGGCGTTCCAGCTCTCGTCGTTCCAGAAGCTGGTGACCAAGCCGCTGGCCATCGCCACCCGCCTCGACGACATCGACTTCCTGGCCCAGCTCGAGGCCGTGGACCGGTTCACCGCCGGGATGACGGCGTACCCGGGCCGCAGCTTCGGGCAGCTCTACCACCGCTTCGCCAAGGGCAACGCGCTCGCCGGCGGGTCCCTCGAGGTCGACGGCCGCGAGGTGTCGCTCGCTGCGATCACCGCGCCGGTGCTGGTCTTCGCCGGCGCCACCGACGGCATCGCCCCGGTCGAGTCCGTGCGCGCCGTCGTCCCCCTGCTGAGCGGCTCGCCCGAGGTGCAGTTCGAGATCGTGCCCGGCGGCCACCTCGGCATGCTGACCGGCCGCGCCGCCCGGGACACGACGTGGCGGGCGCTCGACGAGTGGTTCGACCGATGGAAGAGCAAGCCGAAGCGGGCGGCTCGGAAGCGGGCGCCGGCGAAGAAGGCGACGGCGAAGAAGGCCAGCCCTGCCGACAAGATCGGCACCAACCCGAACCGTCGGCACAGCTCGGCGAGCTCGCGAGCCCTGTCACCCCCAGGCTGAGACGCCGGACCTTTCAAGCAAAGCCTGACGTTCTGGGCCGAGACTTCGCCCCACAAGGTCAGGTCTCCCCGGCCCACCGGGGAAACCGACGCCAACCGCTAGCCTCCCGGCTATGCCCGCCACCGACCGCCTCCCCCGCAGCGTCCGCATCGGCTACGGGTCCGGGTCCGTCGCGACCGGGGCGTTCGGGACCGTCCCGGGCCTGATGCTGCTGCCGTACCTCACCGACAGCCTCGGCATCGCCGCGCTGGCGGCCGGCTTCATCGTGTTCCTGCCGAAGGCGTGGGACGTGATCCTCAACCCGATCGCGGGCCGCATCAGCGACCGCACCGAGGACCCGCGCGGCCCGCGCCGGCCGTGGCTGCTCAAGGCCGGGATCGCGCTGTCGGCCACGTTCGCGCTGCTGTTCGCGGCGCCGGAGATGGCGACCGGCCTCGAGGCGCTCTGGGTGCTGGTGCTGTTCCTGGCCTGCGCGTCGGCGTACGCGTTCTTCCAGGTGCCGTACGTCGCGATGCCCGCGGAGCTGACCTCGTCGTACGACGAGCGCACCCGGCTGATGACGTGGCGGGTGGCGCTGCTGGCATTCACGATCATGCTCGCCGGGGCGACCGCGCCCGCGATCCGCGACGCTGTCGGTGGCCGCGACGGCTACCGCGTGATGGGCGTGGTGATGGCCGCGATCATCCTGGTCGGGGTCCTCGGCGCCTACTTCGGCACCCGACGCGCACCCGTGAACGCGCCGCTGCCGGGCGCCGGCAGCCTGCGCGACCAGCTGCGCATCGTCGCGACCGCGCACGACTTCCGCTGGCTGCTGACCTGCTTCGTGATCCAGGCGCTGGCGACCGGCTGCATCCTGGCCGGCGTCGACTACCTGGCCTCCGACGTGCTCGGCAAGGACGGCGCCACCACGATCCTGTTCGTCTGCTTCGTCGGCCCCGCGCTGGTGCTGACCCCGGCCTGGGCCGCGATCGGCACCCGGATCGGCAAGAAGCGCGGCTACACCTACTCCTCGCTGATCCTCGCCGCGGGCGCGCTGCTGATCGTGTCCGCGCAGTCGGTGCCGGCCGCCGCGGTCTACCTCGCCGTCGGCCTGGTCGGGGTCGGGTACGCCGGCTGCCAGGTGTTCCCGATGGCGATGCTCCCCGACGCGGCGGCCGTGGACGCGCGGCGTACCGGCTCGAACCGCGCCGGCGTCTACACCGGGGTGTGGACCGCGGCCGAGACCCTCGGGCTGGCGCTCGGACCTGCGATCTTCGCGCTGGTGCTCGCGATCGGCGGGTACAGGTCGTCCACCGACAACGACGACGTGATCCAGCCGGACTCCGCTCTGAACGCGATCACGCTCGGCATCTCGGTGCTGCCCGCGGTGCTGATCCTGCTCAGCCTGATCTGGCTGCGGCGGTACACACTCGACGCGGCCGAGGTGGATGAGACAGTTTCCGCATGACTGACGCGCTCGACCGCCTGCGGACCATGCAGGAAGCCGACCTGCCCGTGCACGGGGGCCGCACCCTCGCCTACGTGTTCGACTCCGGGCTCGACGAGGTCGACCGGGCCGGCCGGGAGGCGGTCGCGGCGTACGCCGGCTCGAACGGGCTGGACCCGACGTCGTTCCCGAGCCTGCTGCAGATGGAGAACGACCTGATCGGCTTCGCCGCCGACCTGGTCGACGCGCCGGCCGAGGCGGTCGGCACGATCACCTCCGGCGGCACCGAGTCCTGCCTGCTCGCCGTGCAGGGTGCCCGCGACAGCCGCCCGGACGTGGAGCGGCCGCGGATCGTGGTGCCGTCGACCGTGCACGCGGCGTTCCTCAAGGCCGCCAAGTACTTCCGCGTCGAGGCCGTGGTCGTCCCCGTCGGACCGGACTTCCGCGCCGACCCGGCCGCGATGATCGCCGCGATCGACGAGGACCCGGACCGCACCGTGCTGGTCGTCGTGTCGGCGCCGTCGTACGCGCACGGCGTGATCGACCCCGTCCCGCCGGTCGCGGCGGCCGCCGCCGAGCGCGGGATCCGCTGCCACGTGGACGCCTGCATCGGCGGCTGGGTGCTGCCGTTCGCGAAGCGGATCGGCCGCGACGTGCCGCCGTGGACGTTCGCCGTCGACGGCGTCACCTCGATCTCCGCGGACCTGCACAAGTACGGCTACGCGCCGAAGGGCACGTCGGTGCTGCTGCACCGCTCGCCCGCGCTGCGCCGGCCGCAGTACTTCGCGTACGCCGACTGGCCGGGCTACACGATGATCAACACCACGCTGCAGTCCACGAAGTCCGGCGGGCCGCTGGCCGGTGCGTGGGCGGTCGTCGAGACGATCGGACTCGACGGCTACGACCGGCTGGCCCGCGACGTGTTCGAGGCGACCGACCGGATCGTCGAGGCGATCGGCAAGATCCCGGCGCTGTCCGTGGTCGCCGCCCCGGACTCGACGCTGATCGCGTTCGCCACCGACGGCAGCTGCGACGCGTTCACGCTCGCCGACGAGATGAGCGCCCGCGGCTGGCACATCCAGCCGCAGATGTCGTACGACGACCAGCCGGTCACGATCCACCTCTCGGTCAGCGCGGGGACCCTCGCCCACCTCGACGAGTTCGTCGCCGCGCTCACCGAGGCCGTCGCCGCCGCCGTCGCCGCCGGCCCGGTCGTCGTGGACCCGGAGATCGCGGCGTTCATCGGCGCCCTCGACCCGGCCGCCCTGAGTGACGACGACTTCGACGGCCTGCTGGCCGCCGCCGGCCTGGCCGGCGGTGACGGGCTCGCCGTTCCCGAGCGGATGGCCCCGGTCAACGCGATGATCGACCTCGCCTCGCCGCGGATGCGCGAGGCGCTGCTGACGGCCTTCATGGATCGCCTGCAGCGTCCCCACCGGTCGTGACCGGACGCCGGATCGCCCGGCTGCCGTGGTGGCTGGTCACCGCCGCCTGCCTGGTGGTCGCCGTCCTCTACGTGGTCGTCTGGCCCGCGGACCAGGCGTTCGGCTGGCTGCACCCGGCGGCGTGGCTGCTGTTCGCGGCCGCTGCGACCTGCCACGGCCTCGGCGGCCCGCCACGTGTCGTGCAGGCGTGCGTGACGGCGGCCGGCCTCTGCTACGGCGCGTTCGCCGTGGGGCTCGTGCTCGGCTAGCCCGCGAGGGCCACCACCGCGTCGAGGTCGTACGACCCCGCGTCGGTGCCGAGGCCCTGCGCCACCTGCGCAGCGGTCGCGCAGCCGAGCCGGGCCGCGCCGCGCAGGTCGCGGCCGAGCGACAGCCCGCGGAGGAAGCCGGCGGAGAACGCGTCGCCGCAGCCGGTGGTGTCGACGACGTCGATCGGGTACGCCGGCACCTCGATCACCTCGTCGGCGGTGACCACGAGCGCACCCTTGGCGCCCTGGGTCACTGCGACGCAGCCCGCGCCGGCGTCGACCAGCGCCCGGGCGCCGTCGGCGAGCGACGAGGCGCCGGTGAAGCCCAGCACCTGCTCGTCGTTGGGCAGCAGGTAGTCGGTGTGCGGCAGCGCGTCGGCGATCCACGCCAGCATGTCCGGGTCGCCCGGCGCGAGGATGTCGACCGACGTGGTCGCGCCGATCGACCGGGCGTGGGCGAGCAGCGTGCCGGCGGCCTCGCCGCCGAGGAACTCCGGGCCGCCCAGGTGCAGGTGGGTGATGCCGTCGAGCGCCGCGAGATCGAGGTCGTCGAGGGTGAACGCGCCGTTCGCGCCGATGCAGTGCCAGGCGGGCCGATCGCCGTTCGGGCGGACCGGGATCACCGACGCCGAGGTCTGGTGGTCGTCCTTGCGCACCAAGCCAGAGGTGTCGATGCCCTCGCGGCCGAGGAGGGAGAGGAGCGTGTCAGCGATCGGGTCCGTGCCAACGGCGCCGAAGGACAGCACCTCCGCGCCGATCCGGCTGAGGACGAGCGCCGTACCCCCGGCCGTACCGGCAGCCGACATCCGGATCGTCTCGACGAGCTGGCCGTCGGACCCACCCGGGATCGAGTCGATCCCGATCACGTGCGTGTCGAGGACGTGCACCCCGACGGTGGCGATCTTCATTCATGCTCCTGCGTGCTTCCGTAGTTGGTGGCGAGTGCCTGGGTGATCACGTCGAGCTGCTGCGCCTCGGTGAGCGCGCGCGGAGTGCCGAGCGCGCTGGCCCGGTGGTGGAGAGCGGCGAGCCACTCGAGCAGCAGCGCGTTCTCCACGGCCTTGTCGAGCGACGGCCCGACGGCGACCGAGCCGTGGTTGGCCATCAGCGCGGCCTGCCGCCCGTCGAGCGCGGCCACGGTCGCCGCGGCGAGCTCGGGCGTGCCGAAGGTGGCGTACGTCGCCACGCGCACGGTGCCGCCGAGCGAGAGCTGCTGGTAGTGCAGCACCGGCAGCTCGTCGAGGACGCACGCGACCGCAGTGGAGTACGGCGCGTGCGTGTGCACGACCGCAGCGGCGAAGGACCCGGAGTACACGCCGAGGTGGAGGCCGAGCTCGGACGTCGGCACCAGGGCACCCTCCAGCACGCGGCCGTCGAGCGACACCACCGTCACGTCCTCGGGCGAGCAGTCGCCGAGGACGACCCCGGTGCCGGTGACCGCGACCCGGTCGCCGTCGCGGGCGGAGACGTTGCCGGCCGTGCCGATCAGGAGTCCCTCGGCCGCCAGCCGGCGCGACGCGGCGGCGACGTCGTCGCGGATGCTCATCGGCGGATCCCCCGCAGCCCCTCGGGGGTGGCGTACCGCTCGAGGTAGGCGGCGACCATCACCATGCCCTCCTCGACGATCTTCCGGTTCCCGGACCGGTCGTGCTCGTAGGCGAGCTGGAAGACCCGGTCGCCGGTCTCGACGGCGAGCAGCGCGACGTCCGGGCGCAGGTCCGGCGGGGCGATCCCGGCCTCGACGGCGAACTCCCGCAGCATGGTGGCCGTGCGCGCGTTGTGCTCGCGGCCGAACCGGTGCACGGCGACGTTGGTGCGCCCGCGCAGGTAGATCTCCACGAACGCGGGCCGCCGCCGGTAGACCTCGACGTACGCCGACATCGTCGTGCGCACCAGGGTCCACATGGACAGCATCTCGAGGGTGGCGAGGTCGGCGGCGACCTGCGTGTCCATCTCGTCCATGTCTCGTTGAGCGAGGGCGAGGAGGACGTCCTCCTTGTCGGCGAAGTACTGGTAGAGCCCGGCGACCGGGACCTCCGCGGCGAGCGCGATGTCGCGGGTGGTGAGCGCCTCGACGCCGCGCTCGACCACCAGCCGAGCGGCCGCGTCGAGGAGGTCCTCGACCCGGCGGCGACTGCGCTCCTGGCGCGGGACCCGTCGCGTCGGGGCGGTGGCGGTGGCGGGCACGGGAGAAGCGTAGGCCAGAAACCCGAATCTGACACAGATTCAGATATGGAGACGAGAATGCAGCTGACTCGACGTACCCTGCTGGGCGCGACCGGCCTCACCCTCGGCACCGGCGCCCTGCACGACGCGGTGGCCGCCGGGTCCCGCCAGGGACGGCTGCCGCGACGGGTCGACACCGTGGTCGTCGGCGCCGGCATCTCCGGCCTCGTCGCCGCCCGCGAGCTGGCCGACGCCGGGCAGGACGTGCTGGTGCTGGAGGCGCGTGACCGGGTCGGCGGCCGGGTGCTCAACCACCGCCTCGCGCCGGGCGCGACCATCGAGTCCGGCGGTGCGTTCATCGGGCCGACCCAGGACCACATCGCGGCGCTCGCCGAGGAGCTGAAGGTCCCGACGTTCCTCGAGTACAACGAGGGCAACAGCGTCTACATCTCGTCGCTGACCGGGCGGACGGAGTACTCCGGAACGGTCCCGCCGGACCCGACCATCCTCCCGGACGCCGCCCTGCTCCTCCAACGGATCGACTCGATGGCGGCCGAGATCGACGTCGCGGCGCCGTGGGACCACCCGAGCGCCTCCGCGTGGGACGCCCAGACGCTCGGCGAGTGGATCCGCGCCAACGCGATCAACGCCGACGGCGTCGAGAACCTCATCGAGAGCTGGACCCAGCCCGGCTTCGGAGCCGACCCGAACGAGCTCTCGCTGCTCTACGTGCTCTGGTACGTCGCCTGCTCGGGCGACGAGCAGAACGTCGGCACGTTCGCCCGCAACTCCGACACCGCGAACGGCGCCCAGGAGCGCCGCTTCGTCGGCGGCTCCCAGCTCATCCCGCTCCGGCTCGCGCGCTGGCTCGGCGACATCGTGACGCTGGGCGCACCGGTCCGCCGGATCGTGCAGCAGGACGGCCACGTCGTCGTGCACAGCGGCCGCGGCTCCGTCCGGGCGAAGCGCGTGATCGTCGCCGCTCCCCCGCCACTGGTGCTCGACATCGAGTGGTTCCCGCGGCTGCCGTCCCGGCGCCTGCAGCTGCTGCGGCACCTCGACATGGGCCAGCTGATGAAGTGCGACGCGGTCTACGAGACCCCGTTCTGGCGCGAGGCCGGGCTCAACGGCTTCGGCATCAACGACAGCGGTGCGGCCCGCGCGGTCTTCGACAACAGCCCGAAGAACGGCGAGCCGGGCGTCCTGCTGGCGTTCGTCGGCGGCTCGACGTGGCGGCGGTACGGCGTGCTCCCCCAGGCGGCCCGCAGGACGGCGGTGCTCGAGGGGTTCGCCGCGATGTTCGGCGAGCAGGCGCTGCACCCGATCGACTACGTCGAGCACGACTGGACGCACGAGCGCTGGACGACCGGGGGCCCGACCGCGATCTACGCCCCCGGCACGATGGTGGAGTTCGGCTCGGCCATCCGGAAGCCGTTCGGCCGGGTGCACTGGGCCGGCACCGAGACGTCGACGTACTGGACCGGCTACATGGACGGCGCCGTCCGTGCCGGCCAGCGCGCGGCCATCGAGGTGAGCGAGCGGTGAAGCGCCTGCTGGCGGTCGTGCTCGCGACGCTCCTCCTCGCCCCACCCGCCGCCGCGGAGCCCCGCACGACCTGGGACACCGAGGTCTTCTCGCTGGTGCCGGCTCCGGGGTACCCGGCGTACGTCCACGCGCACACGAACGGGCGCGTGTACGCCGGCACCTACATCGCGTCGGGCAGCACGGTGCCGTCACGGGTGTTCGAGTGGACCGGCGACGGGACGCTGCTGCGGTCGTGGCGGGTGCCCGGCCAGCTCCTCGACGAGGACCACGGTGTGCAGGTCGCGAACCAGACGCGAGACGGGCACCTGGTGCTGCTCGAGACGTCGACGCGGTCGATCCTGACCCTCGACGTCAGGACCGGGCGGTTCCGCCGGGTCGCGACGTTCCCCGACGGCGCGGTCCCCAACTACGCGTCGTGGGGCCCGGGTGGCGAGCTCTACGTGACCGACTACGCCGACGGGGTGATCTGGCGGCTGCCGCACGGCTCGCGGACGCCGCAGCGGTGGTTCGAGTCACCGGCTCTCACGGGCGCGCTCGAGTTCGGCACGACCGGCATCCGCTACCGCCCCGGCCGGCGCGACTTCCTCATCACCCAGCAGACCGTCAGCGACGGCAGCGTCCTGCCGACCAACGGCGCTCTCTACCGGCTCTCCGTCGACCGCGAGCTCGAGACGCTCTGGACCTCGCAGCCCGGCGACCTCCCCGACGGCTTCGGCATCGGCCGGTCGGGCCACGTGTACGTCGCGCTCGCCGGCCTCTCGAACCAGCTGGTCGAGCTCACCGCGGACGGCGAGGAGGTGGCGCGGTTCCCGGAGACGCCGGTGACCGGCGCCAACGGCTCGCCGATCCCGTTCGACACCCCGTGCAGCGCGACGTTCCTCGGAAAGCGGATCCTCGTGGCGAACCAGTCCGCGATCGCGGGGGACGCGTCCCACCAGGCGATCCTCGACGTGTACGTCGGCGAGGCCGGGCGGGCGCCGTACCTCCCGAGGAGGGCCGGCTTCCGGCGATGAGCCGGACGCCGGGGCCGGGTCGCACGCCGTCGCCCGCCCGGCCGGGCTCTCCGTCAGCGCCCTCCGTCAGCCGACGAGCGCTCAGCTGGCCTCGGGGTCCTCCGGCATCTCCGGCAGGTCCATGCCCTCGGTGATGCAATCGGTCATCTCGCCGGACTGCACCGACTCGATGGCCTTCTCGTCGTCCTCGCTCGGCTCGTAGTCCTCGTCCTGGTCGACGATGGCCTGCAGCGCCTCGTCGGACAGGTCGGAGTCGTGGAACGCCTCGGCGACGCAGTCCGCAACCTTCGCGTCGACCTCACCGCCCATCATCTCGCTGTCCTGCAGGCTCTCCGAGATGTCGTCGACGGACGGGCGGCCACCGTCGCCACCGCCACACGCACTGAGAGTGAGGAGGAGGGCGGACGACGCGGCCACGGCGGACAGGGTGCGCTTGGTGAGGGTCATGTCGCCATCCCTTCCCGCCGCCACGTGTCCGTAACCACGCGATCCGGTGGTCGAGACGGATCGGCGCACGCGGTCGGCCCGTCAGCGCGCGGCGGAGGAGGATTCCTGCCGGGGCTTGACGCCTGGCCCCGGACGCGGCGCGACGTCGCGGCGCTCGGGGACCAGGTGGCCCTCCTCGCAGACGAGCTCGGCGTGGACGACCGCTCCGCAGCCCCGGTGGGCGACCTCGACCGGCGGCCCCTCGGGGTCGGCGACGTACTTCGCGCCCCAGTCGGCGATGGCGACGAAGACCGGGTAGAGGTCGAAGCCCTTCGGCGTCAGGCGGTACTCGTACCGCTCCCGCTGACCCTCGGGCCGGTACGGCACGCGCACCAGGATGCCGTGCTCGACGAGCAGCGCGAGCCGGTCGCTGAGCACCTGGCGCGGGATGCCGCCGTGGTCGCGGATGTCCTCGAAGCGGCGGACACCGTTGAACACCTCGCGCAGCACCACGAGGACCCAGCGCTCGCCGAGGATCGCCATCGACCGGCCGACCGTGCAGTTGTCGGTCGACCACGCCAGCGCCGGCACTCCGTCGGCTCGTGGGGAGCTCATCCCTCCAGCCTAGGGGAGGCTGAGTCCGGTTGACAGACCCAGCGCGAACGCGCCACGCTGAGTCCGTGACCCAGACCCAGCCCCTCGACCCGGCCGCGATGAGCGGCTTCGACCAGCTGATGGCGATGCGCGACGGCCTGATCCCGCCGGCGCCGATCGCGGACACGCTCGGCATGGTGAACTTCGACGGCGAGCCGGGATCGATCTCCGTCGAGCTCGACCCGGAGCTGCGGCACTACAACCCGCTCGGCACGGTCCACGGAGGCGTGATCTCCACGCTCCTCGACACCGCGGCCGGGTGCTCGGTGCACTCCACGCTCGCTGCGGGCGAGATGTACACCTCGCTCGACCTCACGGTGAAGTTCCTGCGGCCCGCGACCGTCGACTCCGGGCGACTGCGCGCTGTCGGCAAGGTGATCCAGCGTGGGCGACGTACGGCACTGGCGGAGGCGCAGCTGTTCGACGGCAGCGGGAAGCTCGTCGCGCACGCGACGTCGAGCTGCATGATCTTCTCGTAGTCTCCTGCCCGTGAGCGCGCTCGCGGGACTCGTCGACAGGGGCCTGATGGCCGAGGACTGGGCGGCGGCGCTGGCGCCGATGGACGACCAGGTCGCGGCGATGGGGCAGTTCCTGCGCGCGGAGCTCGCGGCCGGGCGGGACTACCTGCCGGCCGGCGACCAGGTGTTCCGCGCGTTCCAGCGCCCGCTGGCCGACGTACGCGTGCTGGTCGTCGGGCAGGACCCGTACCCGACGCCGGGCAACCCGATCGGACTGTCGTTCGCGGTCGGCAAGCACGTGCGGCCGCTGCCGCCGAGCCTGGTGAACATCTACCAGGAGCTGGCCAGCGACGTCGGCGTCACGCCTCCCCCGCACGGCGACCTGACCGCCTGGGCGGACCAGGGCGTGATGCTGCTGAACCGCACGCTGACCGTGCAGCCGCGCAGCTCCGGGTCGCACCACGGCAAGGGCTGGGAGCCGGTCACCCAGTGCGCGATCGAGGCGCTGGTGCGCCGCGGTGGTCCGTGCGTGGCGATCCTGTGGGGCAGCCACGCCCAGAAGCTCAGGCCGATGCTCGGCTCGGTGCCGTCCGTCGAGTCTCCGCACCCGTCGCCGCTCTCGGCGTACCGCGGCTTCTTCGGCTCGCGCCCGTTCAGCCGGGTCAACGCGCTGCTCGCGGAGCAGGGCGGCGTGGCGGTGGACTGGGCGCTCCCGATGGAATAAAGTTTAAGTATCAACCATTGGAATGAGCGTGAATGAGATGTCGACCGGCCGCATGCCCGCGCTGTACATCGGCCACGGCGCCCCGCCGCTCCTCGACGACCCGCTGTGGTCGGGGCAGCTGGCGAGCTGGGCGCAGGACCTGCCGCGCCCGAAGGCGATCCTGATCGTCAGCGCCCACTGGGAGTCCGCGCCGGTCTGCCTCAGCGCCAGCCGCGCCCCGCTGGTCTACGACTTCGGCGGCTTCGACCCGAAGTACTACGCGATGACCTACGAGACGCCGGACGCCACCGCGCTGGCGCACCAGGTCGCGGCGATGATGCCGTCGTCGGAGCCGGTCCACCAGCACGCCTCGCGCGGCCTCGACCACGGCGCCTGGGTGCCGCTGTCGATCATGTACCCCGACGCCGACATCCCGGTGCTGCAGATGTCGCTGCCCACCCACGACCCGGTCCGGCTGCTCAAGCTCGGCGAGCGGCTGCGCCCGCTGCGCGACGAGGGCGTGCTGGTCATCGGCTCCGGGTTCCTCACCCACGGCCTGCCGTTCCTCAACGACTGGCGCATCGACGCCGACGTCCCCGGCTGGTCCGGCGACTTCGACGCCTGGGCCGGCGAGGCGCTGGCCCGCGGCGACGTCGACGAGCTGGCGAACTACCGCTCGAAGGCGCCCGGTATGCCGTACGCCCACCCGACCGTCGAGCACTACTCCCCGCTCTTCGTCACCCTCGGCGCGGCCACGACTCCCGACGAGCCCGGCGTCCAGGTCATCGACGGGTTCTGGATGGGGCTGTCGAAGCGGTCGCTGCAGGTCGCCTGAGGCGTTGTCGGAATCACCGGTTCACCGGTGATTCCTGCACTTATCGGGGGTTGCAACCCCTGAGAAGTGCCAGTTTCACCGGTGAACCGGTGATTCCTGCACTTATCGGGGGTTGCAACCCCTGAGAAGTGCCAGTTTCACCGGTGAACCGGTGATTCCTGCACTTATCGGGGGTTGCAACCCCTGAGAAGTGCCAGTTTCACCGGTGAACCGGTGATTCCTGCACTTATCGGGGGTTGCAACCCCTGAGAAGTGCCAGTTTCACCGGTGAACCGGTGAAACCGACCGACGTCAGCCAGCGGTGACCGCGTCCAGCTCGGCCAGGTCCTCGGCGGTCGGCACCCAACGCAGCGCGGCGGCGTTCGCCCGCACCTGGTCGCCGGAGGTCGCGCCGGAGATCACCGATGCCACCGCGGGCTGGGCGGCGAGCCCGGCGATCGCCACGTCGAGCGGCGAGAGGTCGCGGGCGGCGGCGTACTTCTCGAACACCTCGATCCGGTCCCAGTCGGCGTTCGCGAGCCACGACGAGCGGGTGGGATCCAGCGCTGCACGCGAGCCCTCCGGAGCCGACTCCCCGCGACGGTACTTGCCGGTGAGCAGGCCGTACTCCAGCGGGAAGAACGGCAGGATGCCGAGCCCGAACTGCTCGCAGGCCGGCGTGACCTCGGCCTCGACGGTCCGGTCGAGCAGCGAGTAGCGGTTCTGCACCGACACGAACGCCTCCAGGCCGGCGGTGCGAGCCGTCCACGCGGCGTCGGCGACCTGCCAGCCGTCGAAGTTCGAGCAGCCGACGTACCGGACCTTGCCCTCGCGGACCAGGTCGGTCAGCGCCGACAGCGTCTCCTCGATCGGCGTGACGCCGTCCGGCTCGTGCAGCTGGTAGAGGTCGATGTGGTCGGTGCCGAGCCGCTGCAGCGACGCCTCCACCGCACGCCGCACGTAGCGTCGCGAGGCGCGGGCGCCGAAGTCGTTGCCGAGTGTGCCCTGCATGTCCATGCCGAACTTCGTGGCCACGACGAACTCGTCACGCTGGCCACGCAGGGCCTCGCCGAGCAGCCGCTCGCTCTCGCCCGGAGGAGCGCCGTAGATGTCCGCGGTGTCGAGCAGCGTCACGCCGGTGTCGCGCGCGGCCGCGAGGATGTCGCGCACGCCGTCGAGGTCGACGCGTCGGCCGAACGCGTTGCAGCCGATCCCGACCGCGCTCACCATCAGTCCCGAGTCGCCCAGCGGGCGGTACGTCATCGTCACGGGTCAGACAGTACGACGGCCCTCACCGCAGCCCGGGGAACGTCCACGTCCCGTTGAGGATCTCCGGTCGCGGGCGGTACAGGCGCACGAGGTAGTTCCACCCGTCGACGATCGGGATCGAGTTGCGCGCGGGGTCGCCGTCACCGCCGAAGCGCACCGTCACGCCCCGGTCGTCGTCGCGTGCAGCGGTGATGCTGTTGACGCTGTACGCCCCCGCGGCGTTCGGCTCGAAGAACCCCGCGGCGTTGTAGACCGAGATCGACCAGAAGCCGTCGACGGGGACGTCGGCCGGCACCCTGAGCTCGTACTCCCCGACCGGCAGACCCGGGTCGACTCCGACGTACGTCGCTTCTGCGTCGGGCAGACCGCCCCAGCCGGCCGCCGTACCGATCAGGTGCTTGACGGGGTCGACGTCCTCCGCGCGGCCGAAGCTGTGCTCGAACGACGTCATGTCGCGGGCCAGATCGAGCAGCGCGGTGCGGGTGCGGTCGAAGCTCGTCGCGTCGTACTCGGGCATCTCGAACGGCCGCGCGCTCGCCGCCTGGATCACGACCTGGTCCTGCAGCGCGGCCACCGCCGCCAGGTCGGCCGGGTCCCGCGGATCGGCCAGGGTGCGCACGGCGACGGTGACGTGGCCGCTGCCGAGGTCGGCGGCGCTGAGCTCGTGGCGGCCGGGCTCGTGGATGACCTGGTTGATGTAGTGGTCCTCGTTGACGACCATCGCCGACAGGTAGCGCTCGCCGGCGTCGGGCAGCGTCAGCGTCGCCCCGCCCGAGACGTCGACGACCGCGAAGCTGTAGAGCGTGTCCCGGTTCAGCCGGATCACCGTCTGCCGCTCGATCGCGGCCGGTTCCCGGTTGTGCAGGAACGTGTTCACGCCTCCGGCGTCGCGCTGCAGCCCGGCGAACATCCGGTGCGTCTCGGCGCGCGCGAAGTTCTGGACGTTGACCCGTTGACTCCCCATGCGGGCAACCCTTCCGGCCCGCGAGCGTCGTTCGGTTCACCCTGACCGGGTGAACCCGTCAGCGGATGCCGGTCTTGCGCATCATCCGCAGCCCGCTGAGCATCCCCTTGACGTACTTGTCGTAGTCCTGGCCGGGCTTCGCGCCCATCACCTGCTTCTTGAGCACCGCGAGGTTCTGCACGTCGGTGTACTTCAGCAGGCCCTGGTCGCCGTGCCGAGCGCCCACACCCGACTGCTTCACGCCACCGGAGGGCGTGCCCTTCGAGGCGAACGCCGTGGCCAGGATGTCGTTGACGTTGACGTTGCCGGACTCGATCCGCTTGCCGACCTGGCAGGCGTTCGCGACGTCTCCGCCCCACACGGAGGCGTTGAGGCCGTAGTCGGTGTCGTTCGCCAGCGCCACGGCCTCGTCGACGGTCCGGTACTTGTGCAGCGCCACGACCGGGCCGAACGTCTCGGTGACCCCGGCGAGCATGTCCTTGGTGACACCCTCCAGGATCGTCGGCTCGAAGAACGCCGGGCCGAGGTCGGGCCGGGCCCTGCCACCGGTCAGCACGGTCGCACCCTTCGCGACGGCGTCCTCGACGTGCGACTGCACGCGGTCCTTGTGGCCGGGCGAGACCAACGAGCCCATGTCCGGACCGAAGTCGTACGCCGCCCCGACGTTCAAGGCCTTCGTCGCCGCGACGAACCTGTCGCGGAAGTCGTCGTACCGCGACTCCGGGATGTACATCCGCTCGATGTGCATGCAGATCTGTCCGGTGTTGCCGAACGCGCCGAAGATCGCGCCCTGGACGACCTCGTCGAGGTTCGCGTCCTCGAGCACGATCATCGGGTTCTTGCCACCGAGCTCGAGGCAGGCGCCGATCAGGTTCCGGCCGGCGCGCTCGCCGACGACGCGGCCGGTCGCGGTCGAGCCGGTGAACATGACGTAGTTGGCGTTGTCGATCAGCGTCGGGCCGACGTCCGGGCCCTCGCCGCAGACGACCTGGAACAGGCCCTTCGGGAGCCCGGCCTCCTCGAGCATCTGGATGCCGTACAGCGGCGACAGCGCGGTCTTGTTGTCCGGCTTCAGCACGATCGCGTTGCCGGCCATCAGCGCCGCGATGGAGTCGGAGATGCCGGTCGCGAACGGGAAGTTCCAGGGCGCGATGATGCCGACGACGCCCTTGGGATGGCGGATCTCGGTCGACGTCGTGAGCATCGGGACCGGGCCGCCGCGCTTCACCGGGGCCAGCAGCTTCGGCGCGCGCTTGAGGTAGTGGCTCATCACCATCACCGGGTCGCAGGTCTCCTCGATCGCCATCCGCCGGTTCTTGCCGCTCTCGACCTGGATCAGGTCGGTCGTGGTCTCGGCGTTGTCGAGGAACAGCGCGTGCGCGCGCTTGAACACCTCGAGCCGCTGCTTGAGCGGGCGCGCGGCCCACTCGCGCTGCGCGGTCCGCGCCGTACGGAACGCCTGCTCGATGTCCTCCGGCGTCGACTGTGGCAGCTCCACCAGCACCTCGCCGGTGTAGACCTCGGTGAGCTTCCAGGTGCCGCCACTGGTCGACGGCACGCGGGCGACGAGCTTCTCGAGGAACGCGTCGGTGATCGAGGCGGGGCGCTGCAGCGTCATGGGATCAATGCCCCTTCATCAGGCTCGGTCGAGCACGAGGTCGGCGCCGCGCTCACCGATCATGATCGCGGGCGCGTTGGTGTTGCCGCCGGTGATGGTCGGCATGATCGAGGCGTCGCAGACGCGAAGCCCCTCGACGCCGCGGACCTTGAGGTCCGGCGTGACGACCGACAGCTCGTCGACGCCCATCCGGCAGGTACCGACGCCGTGGTAGACCGACGTCGCGCGGTTGAGGATCGCGTCGCGCAGCTCCTGGCCCTTGAGGCTCGCGCCGGGGTGCAGCTCGCCCTTCACAGAGCCGCCGAAGGCCGCGCCGGCCATGATCTCGCGGGTCATCTCGGAGCCCTCCGCGAGCACCTCGAGGTCGCCCGGGTCGGCGAGGTACTGGAAGTCGATCAGCGGCGCCTTCGTCGGGTCGCTGGACGCCAGCCGCAGCGTGCCGCGGCTGCGTGGGTAGATCAGCGTCGAGAGGATCGTGATCGCGGGGTTCGGGTCGACGTCGTGACGGATCGGCTCGTCCTGGTTCGGCGAGACGTACGACCACGGCAGCAGGTGCAGCTGCAGGTCGGGGATGTCGGTCGCCTGCGAGGTCTTCAGGAAGGCGACCGCCTCGAACACGGAGTTCGCGAGGAAGCTCTTGCCCGGCCGCACGAGCTCCTTGGCGACGCCCTTGGCGAAGAACGACGCCTTCCCGCGCATCTTCGACGAGGTGGCATGGAAGGTCAGCGCGTGGAACATGTGGTCGTGCAGGTTGTCGCCGACCGGCAGGTCCGCGACCACCTCGATGCCGTGGTCTCGCAGGTGCTGCGCGTGCCCGACACCGGAGAGCATCAGGATCTGGGCGGACCCGACGAATCCGGCGGAGAGGATGACCTCCTTGGCCGCCCGGACCGTGCGCCTCGAGCCGTCCTTGTCGGTGACCTCGACGCCGGTCGCCCGGCCGTTCTCGATGTTCACCTTCCGGACGAGGACCTCGGTCTGCAGCTGCAGGGTGGGGACGTCGAGGTGGTGGATGTAGCCGCGGGAGGCGGAGTAGCGCAGGCCGCCGGCGGCGTTCTGCTGCATCCGGCTGACGCCCTCCTGCTCCCCGGCGTTGTAGTCGTCGAGGACCTTCGCGCCGAGGGTGTCGGACGCGGCCTGGATGAACTGCAGCGACCCCTCCTGCGGGGTCTTGTTGCGGGTGACCTTGATCGGTCCGCCGGCACCGCGGAACTCGTTCGCGCCGTCCTCGAAGTCCTCCATGCGCTTGTACGCCGCGTTGACCTCGTCGGCCGACCAGCCGGCGCAGCCCTCGGCCGCCCAGGAGTCGTAGTTGGCACGGTTGCCGCGCACGTAGACCATGCCGTTGATCGAGCTCGAGCCGCCGACGACCTTGCCGCGCGGGACCGGCATCTTGCGGTCGAGGATGTGCTTCTGGGGCGTGGAGTACAGCCCCCAGTCGACCCGCTTCTTGATCTCGGGCACCGAGTGCATCGGCCCGATCATGCCGGGCTTCTTGACCAGGAACTGCTCGTCGCTCTTGCCGGCCTCGAGCACGATCACGCTCGCCCCGGACTGCGCCAGCCGGCCCGCGATCGCTGCACCCGAGCTGCCGGACCCGACCACCACGTAGTCGGCCTCGTTCTTGTACGGCAGGTTCTTCGCCATCTGTGATCCTCGCTCGAGACATACCGCTGGAATGTGTGCGCGGCCACAACTGTAACAAGTTCTAGTTTGCCCGCAAAGAGATCCGTCGGGAGGATGCCGAGAGTGAAGATCCTGTCCATCCAGTCCTCGGTGGCCTACGGCCACGTCGGCAACTCGGCGGCGGTGTTCCCGCTGCAGCGCCTCGGCCACGAGGTCTGGCCGGTGCTGACCGTGCACTTCTCCAACCACACCGGGTACGGCGCCTGGCGCGGGCCGTTGCTCGCGCCCGAGGACGTGCGCGAGGTGATCGCGGGGATCGGCGACCGCGGCGTGCTCGGCGAGGCCGATGCGGTGCTGTCGGGATACCAGGGCGACCCGGCCGTCGGCGGGATCATCCTCGACACCGTCGCGCAGGTGAAGGAGCTCAACCCGGAGGCGGTCTACTGCTGCGACCCGGTGATGGGCGACGTCGGCCGCGGCATGTTCGTGCGGCCGGGGATCCCGGAGTTCATGCGCGACACCGTCGTACCGCAGGCCGACGTCCTGACGCCCAACCACTTCGAGCTGGACTTCCTGGTCGGGCGGGAGACCTCGACGCT
The DNA here is from genome assembly GCF_022761125.1 of Nocardioides sp. SR21. Classification (GTDB taxonomy): domain Bacteria; phylum Actinomycetota; class Actinomycetes; order Propionibacteriales; family Nocardioidaceae; genus Nocardioides. The sequence goes on from NZ_JAKWJR010000006.1 coordinate 297,658, forward strand.
CGCCGAGATCCTCGACGCGGTCGACGAGGTGCGCGAGCGCGGCCCGCGCGACGTGCTGGTGACCAGCGTGATCCACGGCGAGGTGCCCGAGGGTCGCCTCGACGTCGTCGCGGTCTCCGACGACGGCGCCTGGGCGGTCGAGACGCCGCTGCTGCCGATCACGCCCAACGGGTGCGGTGACGTCACCGCCGCGCTGTACCTCGCGCACCTGCTGTCGACCGGCTCCGCCGCGACCGCGCTGTCGCGCACCACGTCGTCGGTGTTCGCGATCCTCGAGGAGACGATCGCCGCAGGCACCCGCGAGATCCAGCTCGTCGCCGCGCAGGACGCGATCGCGGACCCGCCGGAGTCGTTCGAGGTGCGAAGGCTCCGCTAGCGCGCGAAGCGCGTACGGACCCTGATCCAGGACGCTAGACCGCGAGCCGGTTGACCTGCCGCCACAGGCCGCGGTCGGCGAGCTCGTCGACGAACGCGCGGACGTCGTCCGACAGCTGCCGGTCGCGTCCGGCGACGCTGTCGACGTACTCGTTGTGGACCCGCGCGAACTCGTCGGCCACCTCGAGCGTCCACGGGAGCCCGAGGGAGTCGAGCACCGCCCTGAGGCTGGTCGCCTCCGGGTCGCCGAAGAACCGGGCGTACTCCACCACGGTGGTGAGCTCCGGATACTGGCGCGCCGCGCGCCGGATCCGCCGCAGCGACCGGTTCCACCGCTCGACCGACGCGCGTGCGTCCGACCGCTCCGGCCAGTTCACGTCGGTGTCGTCCTGCGCGCGACGGTCCCAGGACGACGCGACCTGGTCGATGTCGCGGACGATGAACACGAAGCGCGCCTCCGGCAGCCGCTCGTGCACCGCGCCGAAGCGGATCGTGGTCATCTTGTCGCCGACGTACGTCGCTGCGGCGTACTTCTTCTCGATCGCGGCGTAGTCGACGCCCCAGCGCGCCGCCTCCTCGGGATCCTGGTTGGTGAGCCCGTCGGAGAAGTCGAAGAACCGCTCCTGGTCGAAGAGCTCGGGGCGCAGCAGGTCGATCTGGCCGTTGAGCAGCCGCTTGTAGCGCTCCATCCCGATCGCGACCTCGGGGTGCGCGTTCAGGACGTGCAGCAGCGCGGTCGTGCCTGAGCGGGCGAGACCGGCGAGGAACAACAGGCGCTGCGACGACTCCACGAGCCGGTGACAGGAGTCGAACCCGCGACATCCTCTTTACAAGAGAGGCGCTCTACCAACTGAGCTACACCGGCGGCGCGGACATGTTACGTGCCGCGCAACGCTCAGCTCATACCGCCGTCGTGGGCGATGACCGCGCCGGTGATCATCCGCGCGGCCGGCGAGGCCAGCCAGACGATGGTCTGGCCGATCTCGGCCGGCGCGATGGCGCCGCCCGGGAGCATCATCATCAGCCGGTCGGCGACGCGGGTGTTCAGGTCGTCGGTGAGCTTGTGGAACACCTGCTCGACGATCGGGGTGTCCACGGTGCCCGGGCAGATCGCGTTGACGCGGATCCCCTCCGGCGACAGCTCCAGCGCGAGCGCCTTGGTGAGCTGGGTCAGCCCGCCCTTGGCGGCGGCGTACGCCGTGGCGTACGGCTGCGCGACGTTGCCGGCCACCGACGAGACGTTGACGATGTTGCCCTTGGCGGCGCGGATGTGCGGGAGCGCGGCCTGGATCAGGAAGAACGGGCCCCTGAGGTCGACCGCGTGCACGCGGTCCCACTCGGCCTCGGTGACGGTCTCGATGCGGCCGAACTGCACGATGCCCGCGACGTTGGCGAGCACGTCGATGCGGCCGTGCTCGGAGCACCGCTCGATCGCGGCGTCGACCGCAGCCTTGTCCCCGACGTTGCACTCGACGTACGTCACGCCCTCGGGGACCGTCGGGTTGATGTCGAGGCCGTAGACGATGTCGCCGGCATCGCGGAACAGCTCGGCGGTGGCGTAGCCGATGCCGGAGGCGGCTCCGGTGATGACGACGACGCGGGCAGAGGAATCGGTCACAGCGCGGACGGTATCAGCGATCTAGAACACGTTCTAGATCTTCGTTTGGGGTAGTCCCTGACGTTTCCGGGGTCGACACGCCGGACGTGACCCCGGAAACGTCAGGGACTACCCCAAAAAACTTGAAGGGGAGTTCAACTCAGGAAAGGCTGGGCCCATGACCCTGCTGACCATCGGCCAGCTCGCCGAGCGCGCGGGCGTGGCGACGTCGGCGATCCGGTTCTACGAGGCGGAGGGGCTGCTGGTGTCCACGCGGACGGCGGGCAACCAACGCCGCTACGAGCAGTCGACGCTGCGCCGGATCGCGTTCATCCGGACGGCGCAGCGCGTCGGGCTCAGCCTCGAGGAGATCGGCGAGGCACTGTCGACGCTGCCGAACGGCCGGGTGCCGACCAAGGCGGACTGGACCCGGCTCAGCCAGACCTGGCGTCCACGCCTCGACGAGCAGATCGAGCGGATCCAGCGACTGCGCGACCGGTTGGACAGCTGCATCGGCTGTGGTTGCCTGAGTCTCAAGACCTGCGCGCTGAGCAACCCGGGCGACGAGGCGGCGGCGTACGGACCCGGCCCGGTGTTCCTCGAGCCGCACGGAAGGCGACCGCGATGACCCTGCTGCACGAGCCCCACCACGACGGCTCCCCGCTGTACGTGGACGACGAGGCCCCCGCGACCGGCTGGCCGGTGCAGGTCCGCGTGCGCACCAGCATCGACGACCCGGTGGACCAGGTCTGGGTGCGCACGACGTACGACGCGGAGCCGACGTACCACCCCTGCATCGAGATCGCGCGCGACGAGCAGGCCGTGTGGTGGCAGGGCGACCTGCCCGTGCACAACCCGGTCACCCACTACCGGTTCCTGCTGGTCGCCGGGGCGACCCAGCGCTGGCTCACCGGCGCCGGCGTCGTCGACCACGACCCGCCGGACGCGTTCGACTTCCGGCTCAGCTCCCACCCGGCGGCGCCGGACTGGGCGCGCGACGCCGTGGTGTACCAGGTGTTCCCGGACCGCTTCGCCCGGTCCGGCGCGGCCGACGAGCGCGAGACGCCGCACTGGGCGGTGCCGGCCGGGTGGGACGACACGGTCGCGTTCGAGCCGCACGACCCGCACACGCCGCTGCAGTTCTTCGGCGGCGACCTCGACGGCGTCACCGAGCACCTCGACCACGTCGCGGGGATCGGGGTCACGGTCGTGTACACGACGCCGGTGTTCCCCGGCGAGAGCAACCACCGCTACAACGCCTCCACCTTCGACCGGGTCGACGACCTGCTCGGTGGCGACGATGCGTACGTCCGGCTGGCGACCGCGGTGCACGAGCGCGGCTGGCGGATCCTCGGCGACCTGACCACCAACCACACCGGCGACACCCACGAGTGGTTCAAGAACCCGGACACGCAGGACTTCTACTGCTTCCGGCCAGACGGCACCTACGAGTGCTGGATGGGCCACCACACGCTGCCGAAGCTCGACCACACCAACACGGAGCTGCGCGCCGCGATGGTCGAGGGACCCGACTCCGTGGTCGCGCGGTGGCTGCGGCCGCCGTTCGACCTCGACGGCTGGCGCGTGGACGTCGCCAACATGACCGGCCGCCTCGGCGCCGTCGACGTCAACCACGACGTCGCCCGGGCGGTACGCCGCACCGCGCTGGCCGAGCGCGCCGACGCGTTCGTGATCGGCGAGCACAACCACGACGCGTCCACCGACCTCGACGGGGACGGCTGGCACGGCACCATGAACTACTCGGGCTTCTCGTGGCCGGTCTGGTCGTGGCTGCGCGACCCCGACTCGCCCGCGCGGGCGTTCGGGCGCCCGGTCCCCGTGTCGCGCCGGCCGGGCGCGAGCGTCGTGCAGAGCCTGCGTGAGTGGCAGGGCCGCTACGGCTGGCGCGCGACCACGTCGTCCTGGAACATCCTCGGCTCGCACGACAGCGCGCGGATCCGCACGCTCACCGGCTCCGGCGCGGTGCACCGCGTTGCGGCCGGCCTGCAGTTCACGCTTCCCGGCGTGCCGATGCTGTTCGCCGGCGACGAGATCGGCATGGAGGGCGTCCTCGGCGAGGACTCGCGCCGGCCGTTCCCCTGGCACCGCCGAGAGGCCTGGGACGAGGACACGTTGGCGACGTACGCCGGACTCGCACGGCTGCGCCACGAGCACCCGGCCCTGCGCCGCGGCGGCCTCCGCTGGGCGCACGTCGCCGACGACACCCTGGTGTTCCTCCGCGAGCACCCGGCGGGCTCGGTGCTGGTCGCGGCCCGACGGGCGGCCGCGCCCGAGGTCGTGATCGCGCTCGGCGACGCGACGCTGCTGCTGACGACCGGGACCGACGGGGACGTCAGCGGCACGATCCCGGCCGTGGACGGGCCGACCTTCTCCGTCTGGAGCATCTAGCCTCGACACATGGCACTCCGCATCGTGTCCGGCCGGCCGGACCCGGCGCTGCTCGGGCTGCCGTGGCACCTGCCACTGGAGGAGTGGACCGAGCACGTCGTCCCGCTCCCCCGCGGTCTCTCGAGGCACGTGGTGCGGATCGTGCGGCCGGGCACCAACACCTACGCGGTCAAGGAGACCGTCGAGGAGATCGCGTTCCGCGAGCACCGGATGCTCCGCGACCTGCAGCGGATCGGTCTGCCCGCGGTGCTGCCGCAGGGCGTGGTCACCGGCCGCGTCGACGCGAACGGCGAACCACTGCCCGCCGCCCTGCTGACCCAGCACCTGCAGTTCTCGCTGCCGTACCGCAGCCTGTTCTCCCACGGGCTGACGGCGGAGAACGTGCCGTCGCTGGTCGACGCGATGGTGGTGCTGCTGGTCCGGCTGCACCTCGCCGACTTCTACTGGGGCGACGTGTCGCTGTCGAACGTGCTGTTCCGGCGCAGTGCCGGCGGGTTCGCGGCGTACCTCGTCGACGCCGAGACCGGTGAGCTCAAGCCGAGCCTCTCCAACCAGCTGCGCGAGCACGACCTGACCATCGCCACCGAGAACGTGTTCGCCGAGCTGCTCGACCTCCAGGCCAGCCAGTCACTGGACTACGAGGTGCAGGCGCACGAGATCGTCGAGCTCCTCCGCGAGCGCTACGACGCGCTGTGGAACGAGCTGACCGCCGCCGAGGAGTTCTCGACCGCGGAGATGTGGCGCATCGAGAAGCGCGTGGAGCGGCTCAACGACTTGGGTTTCGACGTCGACGAGCTCGACATCGTCACCGACTGGGACGGCGACCAGGTGCGGATCCAACCCAAGGTCGTCGAGCTCGGCCACCACCGCCGCGAGCTGCAGGCGCTGACCGGCCTCGATGTCGAGGACGCCCAGGCCCGGCGGATGCTCAACGACATCGCGTCGTTCTCGGCGTACTGGGACCTCGGCCGCGAGGACCGCTCCCTGGTCGCCGCGAAGTGGCTCACCCAGACCTACGAGCCGGTGCTCGCGATGATCCCGACGGACCGCAAGCTCGAGCCGGCCGAGATCTTCCACGAGATCCTCGAGCACCGGTGGTACCTCTCCGAGAACGCCGGCCACGAGGTCGACTTCCTCGAGGCGGCGCGCAGCTACATGGACACCGTGCTTCCGGCGAAGCCCGACGAGAAGGTCGCCACCGAGGACGACTAGGGCCTGCACACCCGGCAGGTGGTGAGCGCGCCGTTGTTCTCGCCGACCGGGTGCAGGTCGGTGCGGTGTGCGATCAGCGCGCAGTCGCGGCGGTGGATAGTGGTGCCGTCGCCGGCGGTCACCGGCAGCGCCGAGACGTCCACGCCGTCGTCGCGGGTGGCCGCGGCTCGCGACGTGACGTCCGCGAGCACGAGCAGCGTGTCCGCGAGCCGGCGCGAGGACTCCTTGCCGTCGGCCGCGATCCGCGCCAGCCAGGCACCGAAGTACAGGAAGCCGCCGGTGAACGTCAGGCCCAGCCCGAGCAGGCCGCCGGACACGAGGTAGGACAGCTGGTCGTACTGGTACGGCGTGTTCGCGGCGCCGTACCAGCCCAGCACGATGACCACGAGCCCGAGCGGCAGCAGGATCGCGCCGGCCCAGAACAGCACCAGCTGGAGGAGCTGGTAGTGGTTGTCCTTCAACGGCGCGGCACCGGAGGTGCTGCCCCGGCTCCCGGCCTTCGGGAGTCCGACCGTGAGCTGGTCGTTGGTCGTCATCGCGGTCATCGTCAGGCCTTTCTGAGATCGGGGAGGCCGCTGTCGAGGCCGTGGGAACAGGAGCCGGCACCACCGAGGGCGAGAACGCCGGCCTTGCGCAACCAGGTGCCGCCGACGGCGGCGAGAGCGATGCCGGCGACCAGGATCGCGGCCGGGATCGAGTACAGCGGGGGCAGGCCGGAGCCGGTCAGCTCGGCCGGGGGCAGGTCACCGGCGGCCGCGGCAGGGGCGTCGCCGGCCGCAGCCGCGGGTGCGCCGGCCGCAGGAGCGGTGCCGGACGACGCCACGCCGCCGGAACCGCCCGCACCACCGCCGGCATCCGTGCCACCGGGGTCGTTGTCAGGCACCTCGGTCGGGATCTCGATCCCCTGCACGGTGTCGACCTGGGTGCTCGCGACCCCCAGCGTGACCACGACGCGCGGCGCCAGGCCGGTGAGCGCCTGCAGCGTGCTCTTCAGCTCCGGCGGGTCGTTGGGCAGCGCACCGATGATGTCGTCGAGTGGCAGGGCGTCGAGCTGCTTGCGCAGCACCGAGGTGTCGATGTCGAGGACGAGCCCGGAGACGTCGTACGCCGCCTGGTCGCCCTTCACCTTCCGCACCGGCTCGACGAGCTCGATCCTCACGCCGAGCTGGGCGAGCGCGTCGGTCAGCTGGGGCGGCAGCGGCGGGACCTCGCCGGCCTGCCCGGCGGCGACGAAGCCGTCGGGGCCGAACGAGAACTCCTGGCCGGCGATCGTGACGCCGCCGAGCACGGTCCGGCCGGACGTCGTGCCCTTCGTGCCGTTGCTGGTGCTGGTGCTCGTCGAGACGAGCCCCTCGAGGGTGACGATGCCGCCGAGGAGCGACACGTCGCCGAGCGCGGACCGGGCCGTGGTGACCACCCTGCCGTCGGAGACGACGTTCTGGCTGGACGACGTGTAGCCCTCGAGGTCGACGAGCCCGGCGAGCTCGGGCGGCAGGCCGGGCGTGCCGCCGGGTGCCGGCTCCTCGTCGGGCTCCTCCGCGGCGGTCGTGAGCCCGCCGGTGATCGCCTGGCCGAACTGCTCGAGCGGGTTCGGGGCCTCCTCGGCCTCCTCGTCGCCGCTCTCGGTGCCGTCACCGACCTGGCCGTCGGGGGAGAAGCCCGCCTGCGCGACGGTCTTCGTCGCGGTCGCGCTGGTCCGCATCACCATGCCGGGGAACGGCTCGTCGGCCTGCCTCTCCTCACCGGAGGGCTGTCCGGAGTTCACCTGCACCGGGTAGCCGTTCTCGCCCAGCTGCGGGGGCAGGCCGAGCTGCTCGACGAACGTCTTCATGCCCTCGCCGACCGGGTCGCCGGGCCACAGCCAGCTGGCGCGACCCAGCGAGCTGCCGGAGTCGGCTTCGACCGTGGTGTAGCCGAGCTCGACCTCCAGCTGCGGGTTCGCCGGGATCGGGATGGTCGGCTCGTAGATCTCGATCTTCACCGGCGCCGCGACGGCGACCGCGCGGTAGCCGCTGAACGCCGGATCCTCGCTGGCGCCTGCCGACACCGGCAGCGCGGCGCCGACGAGGGCGGCGGCCGCGAGCGGGAACAGGATCTTCTTCATGCTGCGCCTCCGAGGATGACGTCGGACATCGTGTCCATGATTTCGGCGGGCTCACCGGTGGCGACGATCCGGCCGCCGGTCATCACCGCCGCGTAGTCGGACACCCGCAGGGCGGTGCGGGCGAACTGCTCGATGCACAGGATCGAGACGCCGCTCCGGGCGATCTGGGCGACGGTCTCGTAGAGCTCGTCGACGATCAGCGGCGCCAGGCCCATCGACAGCTCGTCGAGCAGCAGCAGCGCCGGGTCGGACGCCAGCGCCCGCGACATCGCGAGCATCTGCTGCTCACCGCCGGACATCGTCCCCGCGAGCTGGTGGCGCCGATCGTGCAGCCGGGGGAAGTAGGAGTACGCCGTGTCGAGGACCGCCTCGGCCCGGACCCCGGCGTACGACATCAGCGTGAGGTTCTCCTCGACGGTGAGGTTCGGGAACACCGAGCGGCCCTCGGGCACCGTGCACAGCCCGAGCCGCGCGAGCTCCTCGGTCGAGGCGTCCTGCACGTGCACGCCGCCGAGGTGGATGTCGCCGGAGGTCTGCCTCTTCTGCCCGCTGATGACCTTCACCAGCGTGCTCTTGCCGCCGCCGTTCGGGCCGAGCAGTGCCATGACCGCGCCCTTGGGGACGGTCAGGTCGACGCCGCGCAGGACCTCGATCCGGCCGTACGCCGCGTGCAGGTCGACGATCTCGAGGATGGGGACGCCCGTCATCGGACTGCCTCCAGCTCTTGGGTGAGGTCGGCGTCCGGGACGTCGGAGTAGCCGAGGTAGGCCCTCTGCACGTTCGGGTCGGCGCGGATCAGGGCCGGCGGACCGGACGCGATCACCCGGCCGAAGTCGAGGACGTGCAGCTCGTCGCACACCGACATCACGAGGTCCATGTCGTGCTCGACCATCACGATGGCCCGCCCCTCGGCGGCGAGCGCCGCGAGCAGCTCGCCGAACGCCTGGGTCTCGGTCTCGTCGAGTCCGGACGAGGGCTCGTCGAGCAGCAGCAGCTGGGGCTGGCCGGCCAGGCAGCGCGCCAGCTCGAGCAGCCGGGCGACGCCGGTGGGGATCGAGTCGGCGCGCTCGTCGGCGTACGCCGCGATCCCGACCCGCTCGAGCAGCCCGTCGACGTCGGCGGACGCCGGGCGGACCAGGCCGGCCAGGCCGCGGTGGATGTCGCGGGCGACGCGCACGTTGTCGCGCACCGTCAGGGACCCGAACGCCTCCAGCCGCTGGAACGTGCGGCCCATGCCGCGACGCGAACGGCGGTGGACCGGCAACCGGGTGATGGTGCGGCCGTCGAACCGGATCCTGCCCTCGTTGGGCTTCTGCAGCCCGGTGATCACGTTGAAGCAGGTGGTCTTGCCCGCACCGTTCGGCCCGATCAGGCCGGTGATGCGGCCCGCCTCGGCGGTGAACCCGGCGTGGTCGACGGCGGTCACGCCACCGAACCGGACGACGACGTCCTCAACTTCGAGCAGCGACATGAGCGCCCTCCTTGAGCGGGATGTTGGTGTCGCTGTCGTCCTCGGCCCGAGGGCGGGGCAGCGGCAGCACCGGGACGGCGGCGCGGACCTTGTCGCCGAAGCGCGCCTCGAGCCGGCGGCCGAGGCCGAACAGCAGGTTCGCCAGGCCGTTCGGGTCGCGGCCCAGGGCGACCGCGCCGAACCCGAGGACGGCGAACACGAGACCCGCGAGCTCGGGCCGCGAGCTCTGCAGCACCGGGAGCAGCATCAGGCCGATGCCGCCGAGCGTCGCGCCGGTCACCGAGGTGACGCCGCAGACGACCGCGAGCAGCAGCAGCGGGAGGCTGTTGAAGAGCTGGAAGTCGGCGGCGCCGATGGTACCGCGCAGGCCGGCGAACAGGCCGCCGGCGAGACCGGCCATGCCGGCGGAGAGACCGAACAGCGCGACGCGGAACCAGCGCATGTCGAGCCCGAGGGTGCCGCAGGCGGCCGGGCTGTCGCGCATCGCGATCAGCAGCCGGCCGAGGACGCCGCGCCGCAGCAGCAGCAGGGCGAGCGCCATCAGCACGAAGAAGACCGCCATCACCAGCACGTAGCCGCCGGTCGACGAGAACTCGTGGCCGAGCACCGTCAGTCGCTGGGCGCTCAGGGTGCCGTTGAAGCCGAACGCGAACTCGGCCTGGAACACCAGCTTGTCCATCAGCACGCCGAACGCGAGCGTCGAGAGGGCGAGGTACAGCCCGGTCAGCCGCAGCACCGGCAGCGCCACGAGCGCGCCCACCCCCGCCGCGATCAGGGCGGACATGAACAGCCCGTAGAGGTTGGGCTCGTCGAGCTTCGCGTACGCCAGCGCGCCGACGCCGGCGAAGGTGAACTGCGCGAGCGAGACGTGGCCGCCGTACCCCGTCAGGAGCACCAGCGAGAGCATCGCCATCGCGTACGTCGCCGCCGTGCCGACGAGCAGCAGGTCGGCGTCCGACATCGAGGCCGCCAGCAGCGCGACCAGGCCGAGCAGTCCCGCTCCCCACCCGACGGACTTGCGCATCGACGGCAGCGGCGCGGTGACGATGCCCTTGACCTGGCCGATCCGCAGCTGGGCCTGGGGCATCGCGATGATCACGACGAACAGGAAGAGCGCCGGGACGACCGCGCGCAGGCCGGCGAGGCTGCCTTCGCTCGGGAGGTAGGCGACCGCGAACGACTGCAGCACGCCGAGGCCCATCGCGCCGACGAACGTCAGCGGCAGGCTCTTGAGCCGGCCGAACATCGCCGCGGCGTACGCGTTGATCACGAGCAGCGTCAGGTCGAAGTAGGACAGCCCGACCACCGGGCTGAGCAGGATGCCGGCCAGGGCGGCGAGCGAGATCCCGATCGCCCAGGACAGCGAGGCGACCCGGTCGGGCTTGCCGCCGAAGAGCTGCAGCAGCACCGGGTTGTCCACCGACGCCCGCATCGCGGTGCCGACGCGGGTGCGGTTGAGCAGCGCGTAGAGCATGGCGGCGACGACCGCAGAGAGGACGATCGTGATGATCTGGTGCGCGGTGACGTAGGTGTCGCCGATCTGGAGGCCCTTGTCCGGCAGGAACGGCGGCACCGTGCGCGGCTCGGGCGGCCAGATGTACTGCGCCAACCCGATCAGGCCGACGAACAGCCCGACGGTGACGACCAGCGAGACGCTGACCGGCCCCTCTCCGAGGCCCCGGGTGACGAACCGCTGCACCAGCCACCCGGTGCCGGGAGCGACCACGCCGAGCACCAGGAACAGCGCCAGCCAGGTGGGCATCCCCTGCCGCTGGCTGAAGTCCCAGAACGTGAAGGCCATGACCATGCCGAACGCGCCGTGGGCGATGTTGAAGACCCGGGTCGTCGTGTAGGTCAGCACCAGGCCGCTCGCCGCGATGGCGTACGCCGCTCCGGTGAAGAGGCCGAGGATGGTGAACGAGATGATCGTGGACATGGGGTCACTCGCCGTTCAGGAGCGGGCCGCAGGCGAAGCCGCCGGGTGAGACCTGGCGCCACTTGCCGTCGTTGAGCTGGAGGACGGAGCCGCAGTTCGACGTGACCTTCGAGCCGACCTGCTGGGGAACGTGGAGACCGTTGCCGGTCCAGCCCTTGACGTTCTTGAGCGCGGCCACGAGCGAGGCGCGGCTGAGCTTTCCGCCGAGCTGGACCGCCTGCTCGACGAAGAGCCTCGCCGCGGACCAGGCGTAGAGCCCGAAGTAGTTCGGCGTCGCGCCGGGCTTCACCTGCTCGAGCCAGGACCGGTAGAGCTGCATCTCCTTGACGGAATAGTCGTCGAACAGCCTCGTCGTCGACCAGGCGTAGACGCCGTTGCCGTTGTCGCCGGCCTGCTCGACGAAGTTCTGGTCGTAGATCGTGGAGTCCTGGACGAACGCCTCGGGCTCGAAACCCTGCTGCTGCATGGCGTCCAGCAGCTTCACGGTGTTCTGGTACGGACCCGTGTAGGTCACCAGCTCGATGCCCTTCGACTTCATCTCCTGGACGTACGGCGCGTAGTTGAACTCCGATACGTCGATGCCCTTGAAGTAGTCGACCTTCCAGCCGGCCCGGTTGTAGGCATTGCGGAAGTTCGCGGCGTTGACCGCAGCCGCGCCCGCGTTGATGTAGACGACCGCGGCGTGCTGGGTGGCGTCCTTGTACTTCGAGAGGAAGTAGCGCGGCATCGAGCCGTTCACGACGCCGGGGTCGACGGCCTGGGCCGCGAAGCAGGTCGCGCAGTCGCGCCGCTCCGGCGTGGTCGTGGTCGAGCGGATGTCCGGGAGACCGCAGTCCTGCGCCGGCCCCGCGCCGCCGGAGTCGAAGGCCGACATCGAGCCGACCGCGGCGAACGCCTCGTCACAGGCCTTCGTGTAGGCCTGCTGGTCGGCGCCGGCGTCGGCGCGGCTGTCGAGGAGCTGCACGTCGAGCTTGCGGCCGCAGATGTCGTTGGTGGCGTTGAAGTACGCCGCGTACGCACGCGTCGCCTCCTGCGCGGACTCGAAGATGCCGGGCACGGGGCCGGAGATGTCGGAGACGTTGGCGATCGTGATCGTCTGGTCGGTGATGCCGGTCTGGTTCTTGAAGCCGTCGCAGCTGCCGGCCTTGCCGGCACCGGCGGCCGCGTTGGCGCCGGTGCCCTCGGTCGCGGAGCCACCGGCGGTGCCCCCGGACCCGCCGGTCGAGCCCGTGCTCCCGCCCGCGCCGCCCGTCGTACCCGCGGTGCCGCCGTCGGCCGTGAGACCCGAACCGCCGTCGACGCCGCCGGCCGTGGTCCCGTCGGCCCCGCCGACCGTGGTGCCGTTGACCGCGGCGACCGTGTCGGGGTCGAGCTGCGAGCCGCAGCCGGCCAGCGCGCACGCCACCGCGACGGCGGCGACGGTGAGCAGTCGGACCCTACGCATGGATCCCTCCCTGGAGACCGAACGTGACGCCCGTCTCAACGAGGTCTCCACGCGAAGGTGACGGCGCCGGTCTGGACATGTCGCTGCCCATCAGGACGACGTGGTTCCGCTGCACTGGTACCGGGACCCGCCGACCGGGACCCACGTGCCGCCCTTGAGCTGGATGAACCGCCAGCACTCGCCGGTGCGCCGCGGTCCCACGTGCTGCGGGGAGTGCATGCCGTTCGCGGTCCAGTCGTCGACCCGGGCGACGTCGGCCAGCAGGCTCTGCCGGCTCAGCTTCCCGCCGAGCGCGATCGACCGTTCGACGAACAGCCGGGCCGCGGACCAGGAGAACAGCCCGAAGAAGCTGGGCTCCGCTCCGGGCTTCACCTGCTGGAGCCAGCTCAGGTAGAGCTGGAGCTCCTTGTTGCTGCCCGCCTCCTCGAACGGCGTGAAGTTGATGAAGAGCGTGGTGCCCTCCACCGCGTCGCCACCGTTCTGCACGAACTCGCTGGTGTACGCCGTCGGGTCGAGCATGAACACCTCGGGCTTGAACCCCTGCTGCTTCATCGCGTCGGCGAGCCGGACGAACTGGGCGGACGCCCCGATCATCTGGACGTACTCGATACCCTTGGACTTCATCTCCTGGACGTACGGCGCGTAGTTGAACTCCGAGATGTCGATGCCCTGCACGTACCCGAAGCGCATCCCGCGGTTCTCCATCGCGTCGACCTGGGTCTGGGCGTTCTCCGCGGCCGCGCCCGCGTTGATGTAGAGCATCGCGGCGTGCGAGGCGGCGTCCGGGTGGTTCTTCTTCACGTAGTCGGGGACGGCGTTCTGGAACTCCGTCGCCACCGTCGACTGCGCGCCGTAGCAGGTCGTGCAGTCCTGCCGGTCGAACGTGACCGAGGCGGACCGGAGGTCGGGCAGCCCGCAGTCCTGGGCGGTCTTCGCACCGCCGGAGTCGAAGGCCGACATCGAGCCGACCATCGCGAACGTCTCATCGCAGCCCTTGGCGTACGCCTGCTGGTCGGCGGCGGCGTCGGTGCGGCTGTCGTACGCCTTCAGCTCGAGCTTGCGGCCGCAGATGTCGCTGGTCGCGTTGAAGTAGGCGACGTAAGCGCGCACCGCGTCCTGGCTCGCCTCGAACAGTCCCGGCACGGGCCCGGAGACGTCGGAGGCGTTGCCGATGACGATCGTCTTGTCGGTGACGCCGGTCTGGTTCTTGAACCCGTTGCAGCTGCCGGCCTTGGCGCCGCCGGTCGCGGAGTTCACGCCGGTCCCCTCGGGGGCGTCCCCGGTGCTCGCGCCGGTCGAGCCCCCGGAGCCACCATCGGCGCTCGTGGTGCCGCCACCGGTGCTGCCCGGGACCGACCCGTCGAGAGCCGCGCCGTCGCCGGAGCCGGTCGAGACCCCGGAGCCGCCCACGCCGCTCCCGCTCACCTGGGCGACGGTGTCGGGGTCGAGCTGGGAGCCGCACGCGGCGAGGCTGAGCGCCACGAGCGCGCAGACGGGCGCCATCACGGCTTGTCGGACGAGGGGCACCGGGGCCTCCACAGAGCTAGAACACGTATCAGTTCTGGCTCAACGAGGGGGCCGCCCAGAGGTGACGGCCGCCACTCTCACTGCACGGTGAGGGGCGGATACACCAGCTCGACGTACTCCCCGACCTCGAAGACGCCGTTGGTCGCGATGTCGACCCACTGGATGCCGGCCGGGTGCCCGTCGCGGTAGGTCACCAGGCTGATCTCGGCCTCGTGCTTCGGCTTGCTCCCCAGCGCGATGGCGTACGCCGCTCCGCCCGCGGTGCCGGTCGTGTAGCGGTACCCCGTGGACCCGTTCTCGCCGACGGTCGCCTCGGGGCCGACCCGGTTGTGCAGGTGGCCGCCGAGAACCAGCTGCACGCAGCCGCGGTTGAGGGCCTCGCGGCCGAGGTTCGCGTCGTGGACGAGCATGGTCACCAGCCCGCCCTCGACGGCGCACGCGGCGTCGGCCATCCGGTCCTCGACCTCGGCGAACGACAGGCCGGTCTCGTCGCGCCAGCTGCCGAGGCCGCTGGAGCGCGGGTCGTCGACGCCCAGCAAGGTGGTGCCGGCGGGGCCGTCGACCACCTCACCGTCGAGCATCGTCCAGCCGTGGTCGGCCATGTAGTCGTGCACGAAGTCCCCGTGGTCGTGGTTGCCGGCGACGCCCCAGCGGTCGAGGCCCTTGAACGCCTCACTCACCGAGTCCAGCGAGAACGCCTCCCAGCTGCTGCCGGTCGAGGTGTCGTCGCCACCGTCGAACACCGCGGTCGCGCCGGCGGCGTCGGCGATCGCCCGGGCGACCGGGTCCATGCCGATGTTGTCGTGCCGGTCGGACACGAACACCACCACGGTGTCGCCCTCCTCCGGCACCCGGAGGTCGAGCGTGGCGGCGTGCTCGGCAGCCGCGGCGTAGAACTCCTTGCTGGTGTCGTAGGTGTCGACCGCGCTCTCGACCAGACGACGCGTCTGCGACGTGGTGACGTCGCCGCGTACCTGGACGTCGTCGAGCTCCTCGGGGATCGGGACGCCCGGGCCGAGGAAGTCCTGCAGCGACACCCAGTCCCCGCCGCCCACGGTGGCGGCGGACTCGCGCCACGGCTGCCAGACGGCGATGCCGAGCACCACGAGCACCACCACCGCGACCACACCGGTGCGGAGCTCGAACCGTCCGGCCAGCTCCCGCCGGCGGGCCGGTCCGATGAGCAGCCACACCACCAGGGGGACCAGGCCGAGCACGGCGCCGCGCACGAGGGCGTCGACCGCCATCGACTCGACGGCATGGCCGACCTTGGCCAGCTGGCCCTCCGGCTGACTGGCGAGCAGGGCGTAGCGCTGGACGAGCTCGTCGGTCGACTTCGCGTCGGTCTTGCCGAGCTGGACGTCGACTCCGACGACCCCGCCGGTGTCCACGCGCACGTCAGGCAGGATCGGCCCGGCGTCCAGCACGGCCGTGCCGGAGAGGTCGGGCGAGACCGACGCGTCGTGGCTCGCGAGCTCGACGGTGCGGCTGCTGGTCAGGAACAGGACCAGCCCGATGAGGACGGCGCACAGCAGCCAGACCCCGGCGTACACCAGGATCCGAGCAGTCCGGCGCACGGTCAGCGGCGCGCCTCGGAGATGGCGTAGAGGGCGACCGAGGCCGCGACTCCCGCGTTGAGCGACTCGAGCCGGTTGGCCATGGGGATCGACACCAGCTGGTCGCAGGTCTCCGACACCAGCCGCGAGAGGCCCTCGCCCTCGGAGCCGACCACGACCACGAGCGGGCCGTCGGCCAGGTCGAGGTCCGGCAGGCTCACGTCGCCCTCGGCGGCCAGGCCGACGACCATGCAGCCGGCGTCCTGGTAGGCCTTCAGCTGGCGCGTGAGGTTCACGGTCTGCGCGACCGGCATCCGCGCGGCGGCTCCGGCACTCGTCTTCCACGCCGCCGCCGTCATGCCGGCCGCCCGACGCTCGGGGATCACCACGCCGTGCGCGCCGAACCCGGCAGCGCTGCGGATGATCGCGCCGAGGTTGCGCGGGTCGGTGATGTGGTCGACCGCGACGATGAGCGGCTTCTCCGCGTTCTTCGCGGCCAGGTCGAGGAGGTCGTCCGGGTGGGCGTACTCGTACGCCGGGATCCGCGCGGCCAGCCCCTGGTGGACCCCACCGCCGACCATCCGGTCCATCTCGGTCTTGGTGACCTCGAGCAGCTTGATGCCCTTGTCGGACGCGAGCTGGAACGCCTCACGCAGCCGGCCGTCGCGCTCGGCGCCCTCGGCGACGTACAGCGCGTTGATCGGCACGCCCTCGCGCAGCGACTCGACGACCGGGTTGCGGCCGATGATCCACTCGGCGTCGCCCGTCGTACGCCGCTTCGGCTTGGTCGCGGCGGCCTTCTCGGCACGCTTCGCGACCTTGTGGGCCTTGTGGTACTCGCGGTCCTTGGCCTTGGGCGTCGGACCGCGGCCCTCGAGGCCGCGCTTCACGCGGCCGCCGGATCCGGCGGTCGGGTTGCCCTTGCCGGACTTCTTGATCGCGCCCTTGCGCTGCGAATTGCCTGCCACGTCAGTGTCCTTGCTTCCGGTGGTCGAGTAGGTCGCGACGAAGGAGCGGCCGTGTCGAGACCCCGGCCATCACGAGATGCTCCACTTCGGCCCATGGGGTGTGTCCTCGACCTCGATGCCCGCTGCCTTGATCCGGTCGCGGATCGCGTCGGCGGCGGCGAAGTCCTTGTCGGCGCGGGCCTGCGCGCGCTGCTCGAGCAGCCCGGCGACCAGCGCGTCGACGGCGTCGGTGAGCTTCTGGTCGTCACCGCCGCTCGTGCCCCAGGCCGGGTCGGCCGGGTTGATGCCGAGCACGTCGAGCATCGCCACCACCTCCGCGGCGTACGGCCTGGGGTCGTCGGCCTTGTTCCCCTCGCGCACGGTGTCGTAGATGACCGCGACCGCGGCGGGCGTCCCGAGGTCGTCGTCCAGCGCCGCGACGAACGCGTCCGGCAGGGCGCCGGCCTCGACGTCGCCGGCGCGCTCGAGGAAGCTCTCGATCCGCCGGAAGCCCACGGCCGCCTCGTCGAGAGCCTCGAAGGAGAACTCGACGTGGCTGCGGTAGTGCGCGGCCACGATGTAGAACCGCAGCTCGATGCCGCGGTAGCGCTGCAGCACCGAGGGGATCGTCAGCGAGTTGCCGAGCGACTTGCTCATCTTCTCGCCGGCGGTGGTGATCCACGCGTTGTGCATCCAGTACGACGCGAACGGGTGGCCGGCCGCGCGCGACTGGGCCTGCTCGTTCTCGTGGTGCGGGAAGCGCAGGTCGACGCCGCCGCCGTGGATGTCGAACGCGGGGCCGAGGTACTTGCCCGCCATCGCGGAGCACTCGATGTGCCAGCCCGGGCGGCCGCGGCCCCACGGGCTCGGCCACGACGCGGTCTCCGGCTCGGACTCCTTGCGGCCCTTCCAGAGCGCGAAGTCGCGGGGGTCGCGCTTGCCACGGGGGTCGGCGTCCTCGGCCGCCTCCATGTCGTCGATGCCCTGGCGGGTCAGCTCGCCGTACTGCGGCCACGAGCGGACGTCGAAGTAGACGTCGCCGGAGCCGTCGGCCGCGGGGTACGCGTGCCCCTTCTCGATCAGCGTCTCGATCAGCTCGAGCATCTCGGGGATGTGCCCGGTGGCCAGCGGCTCGTACGTCGGCGGCGCGACGTTGAGGGCGGCGTACGCCTTGTCCAGCTCGCGCTTCATCGCGGCGGCGTGCGAGTACCACGGCCGGCCGAAGCCGTCGGCCTTGGCGATGATCTTGTCGTCGATGTCGGTGACGTTGCGGATGAACGTCACGTCGTAGCCGCGGAGACGCAGCCAGCGCTGGAGCACGTCGAAGTTCACGGCCGAGCGCACGTGCCCGACGTGCGGCTCGGACTGCACGGTGAGACCACAGACGTACAGACCCGCCTTCCCCTCCTCGAGGGGAACGAAGTCACGGACGTCGCGGGTCGCGGTGTCGTACAGCCTGAAGGTCACCGGCCAAGTCTAGGGTTTGTGGGTGCGCCGCCTGACATTCGCGATCCTCGCCGCCCTCGTCACGCCGCTGCTGGCTCCGGCCGCCGCGACCGCGGCCCCCGCCCGGCAGATCGTCTACACCGAGTGGGACTCCCCCGCGGCGCTCCAGGCGCTGCCGACCGGCGTGGACCGGAGCGCGTGGGTCACGCCGTGGACCTCGCCCGGCTTCGCGCTGACCCGGCTGATCCCGTCCTGGTCGGCACGCACCCCCGGCGACAGCCGGGTCCGCATCGAGGTGCGCGGCCGCACGGCCACGACCACCTCGTCCTGGGACACCATCGCGACCTGGGCATCGGGCGACCAGCACCTGAAGCGCACGACGTACGGATCACAGGACGACGACCTCGCCTCGGTGAACGTCGACACCTGGGTCGTGCCGAACGGCGTGACGTCGTACCAGCTGCGGGTGACGATGGCCCGCGCCGCCGGCCAGAAGGCGTCGCCGCGCGTCGACATGGTCGGCGCCATGGCGTCGCTCCTGCCGGCGGTCGACTCGGTGAGGACGTCGCGACCCGGACCCGGCCGCGGGATCGTCCTCGACGTGCCGCGCTACTCGCAGATGGTGCACACCGGCCACTACCCGCAGTACGGCAGCGGCGGCGAGGCCTGGTGCTCCCCGACGTCGACGTCGATGGTGCTCGGGTACTACGACGCACTGCCCGAGCCGAAGGCCTACCGCTGGGTGCCGGCCGGGCACGTCGACCCCTGGGTCGACCACGCCGCGCGGATGACGTACGACTACGAGTACGACGGCACCGGCAACTGGCCGTTCAACACGGCGTACGCCGCGAGCCTCGCCGGCCACGCCTACGTCACGCGGCTGCGCAGCCTGCGCGAGGCCGAGACCTACATCGCGGACGGGATCCCGCTGGTCGCCTCGATCGCGTTCGGCCAGGGCGAGCTGGACGGCGCGCCGATCTCGTCGACGAACGGGCACCTGCTGGTGATCGTCGGCTTCACGCAGTCCGGCGACGTGGTCGTCAACGACCCGGCCGCCGCGAGCCGCGCGGGCGTGCGCCGTACCTACGACCGCGGCCAGTTCGAGAACGCCTGGATCCCCAAGTCCGGCGGCACGGTGTACGTGATCACGGACGCCGCCCACCGGCCCCCGATCGGGAGCCGGTAGGCGGCGTACCGGGACTCAGCTCCGGCGAACGCGCAGCGCGCCGGCCGCGACGAGTGCGCCACCGGCGGCCAGGAGCAGCAGCGCCGGGTCACGGGAGTCGCGGACCGGCTTCGTGGAGCCTGCAACCGGCGCCAGGGCCGCCGCTCCGGTGCTGCCCGCGTCGACGGAGGTCGGCACCAGGGCCGATCCGGCCTGGCTGCTCGCGCCGACGTGGCTCGCGCTGACGCCACGGTCGCACGCGCCGGGCTGGGCGGGCTGCTCCTCGTGCGAGGTGTGCTCAGTCGCGTGGCCGGGGACCCAGGTGTTCTCCGACGCCACGTAGACGTAGGGCGTCGTCGAGGCCACGGTGGTGGTGACCTCCACGTTGTCGGCGCAGTCGAGGTGGATGCTCTGCTGGCTCGCCTGCAGCGCCTCCGGCTGGGGCGCGCGCTCGACGCAGTCGCGCTGGACCTGCTGCGCGACGTCCCACGGCGTGAAGACGACGTCGGAGATCGTCGGCTCGGTGTCGGTGACCAGGTCCCACGCGTTGGTGGTCTCGTTGAAGACGTAGGTGTCGGTGTACTCCTCGTCGTACGTCAGCTCGCCCGCGTCGTACGTCGTCCCGGCCAGGGTCACCTCGCAGTCGGCGAGCTGCCCGGCGCCGCTGCGCGTCACGTCCGGCGGCGGCGTGCAGGGAGTGCCGGCCGGCTGGGTGCCGGTCAGGTCGGTGCAGGCGTCCGCGGGCGGCGCGCCACACGGGCCGACCTCGCCGGACTCGCCGCCGTGGTACGAACCGTCGGCAGCCTCCACGAACGCCGACCACGTGCTGGTCGCGCCGTCCTGCGGCACCGGGAAGGTCTGGTCGACGGACGCGCCGAACGTGCCGGTCTGCGTCACGCCGTTGATGGTCACCGACCACCGGTTGGCCTGGTCGGCGTCGTACGCCGTGGCGCCGACGTGCACGCCGGCGCAGCTCGCGCTGATGTCGGGTGTGTGGGCCGAGGCCGGCGCTGCGAGCAGCACTCCGAACCCGGTCGCCACGACAGCGGCGAGTGGAGCAGCAATCAGTCTCATGTGTCTCGTTCCCCCAGGGTGAGTGACACGGCCGCCCCCAGCGGCCGTCGGTCTGGACCTCTGTCACCGGCCACCGGGGTCGCCAAACAGAGGTCCAGACGGGTCGACGCCGCCGGGTGTGCGCGGCCGCGGGAGCGGGTACGACCCGCCGGGCTCAGACCCCGTAGCCGCCGTCGACGTCCAGCTTCTGCCCGGAGATGAAGCCGGCACGGTCAGAGGCCAGGAAGCACACGGCTTCCGCGACATCGGACGCCGTGCCGAACCTGCGCAGCGGGATGTTGCGGCGCGTGATCGCGAGCGCCTCGTCGGACAGCTCGCCGGACGAGATCAGCCGCTCGGCCATCCCGTCGGTGAGCATCCCCGGACCGACGGCGTTGACGCGCACGCCGTAGCGCCCCTCCTCGGCGGCCAGGGCCCGCACCATCGCCTCCACGGCGGCCTTGGGCGCGGACGACAGCCCGTCGCGGACCGGGAAGCGCGCGGTCGCCGCAGTCGTCACCGCGACGATCGAGCCCCGCGCGGTGCGCAGGTGCGGGAGCGCGGGCTGCACGACGGCGAAGAACCCGGCGGCGTCCGCGGCGAGCTGCGCGGCCATCGCGGCCGGCTCGACGTTCGACAGGTGGGTCATCGGGACGTGCGGGCCGGCGGCGTACACCAGCGTGTGCAGGCCGCCGTGGTCCTCGACCACCGACGCGACCACCGACGCCGCGTCCTCGGCGACCGTCAGGTCCAGGGCGTAGGACGAGCCCTCCGGCCGATTCGTGCGGTACGTCATCGCCACGGTCGCGCCGCGCTCGGCCAGCATCCGCGCGATCGCCGCGCCGAGACCGCCGCTGCCACCGATCACCAGGGCCGCGCCGTCGCGACCGTCGAAGTCCGCCATCACTCGTCGTCCTGCTCCGTCGCCGTGAAGTCGATCGTGTGCCAGCCGGTCGCGCCGTCGGGCACGGGCTCGGCCTCCTCGCTGGTCTGCACCTCGCCATTCGCGTCGATGGCACGGACGGCCACGCTGTGGTCCCCCGGCTCGAGGTCGACGTACGCGACCCACTGCACCCAGGTGTCGGTGCTCGGCACCTCCGCGAGGGTCGCGGCCTGCCACTCGCCGTCGTCGACGGAGATCTCGACGCCCTTGATGCCGGTGTGCTGCGACCACGCGACGCCGGCGATCGGCGCGCCACCCGCAGCGATCTCACCGCCACCGTCGGGCACGTCGATGCGCGACGCGAGCTTCACCGGCCCGAGCTCGGACCAGCCGCGGTCGGTCCAGTACGCCGAGATGTCGGCGAACCTGGTCACCTTCAT
Organism: Nocardioides sp. SR21; assembly: GCF_022761125.1. Classification (GTDB taxonomy): domain Bacteria; phylum Actinomycetota; class Actinomycetes; order Propionibacteriales; family Nocardioidaceae; genus Nocardioides. Next base: position 319,223 of record NZ_JAKWJR010000006.1, read on the forward strand.
CTCGACGACCCACTTGCACGCCGACACGTAGCCGTAGAGGCCGGGCACGATCGTGCGCACCGGGAAGCCGTGGTCGATCGGCAGCGGCCGGCCGTTCATCGCGACCGCGAGCATCGCGTCACGGTCGTCGGTCAGCACCGACAGCGGCGTACCGCACGTCCAGCCGTCGTCGGAGGTCTGCAGCACCGCGTCCGCCCCCGGCTGCACACCGGCCTCGCGGAGCAGGTCGGCGATCCGCACCCCGCTCCACCAGGCGTTGCCGATCAGGTCGCCGCCGACCTCGTTCGACACGCAGTTCAAGGTCACCCACGCCTCGGTCAGCGACCGCGCGATCAGCTGCTGGTAGTTGATGACGACCTCGCGGTCGACCATCCCGTGGATGCGCAGCTCCCAGTCGGTGGGCTCGATCGCGGGCACCGCGAAGGCCGTGTCGATCCGGTAGAAGTCGTCGTTCGGCGTCGCCCACGCCGTCATGCCGGGCACGTCCACACGCGCGCCCTTGGGCACGTCCGGTGTCGTGACGCCGGGCAGCCGGAGCAGCCGCCGGGTCTCCTCCACGTGCCGGCGACCGCGGCCGACCGCGCGGCCGACGACGCCGAGGCCGATGCCGACCGCAGCCATCGTGCCCGCGCGCAGCAGGAACGTGCGGCGGGTGTGGTCGGGGTGCGTGGGATCGGCGGCGTCGAGCCCGGGCTCGGCCCCCTCCACCGCGAGCTCGTGGCGGCGCAGCGGCTCGGTCAGCAGCGACAGGCAGACCAGCCAGGTCGCGAACCCGGCCGCCACCGGCAGCAGGTCCAGCGTGGTCGCGCCGCGCTGCGCGAAGACCGCGATCCCGCCGATCACGGCGAGCACGCCGAACACGATCGTCGGCGCCCACCACGTCGTCCGCGCCAGCCGCCCGGCCCATGCGAACAGCAGCCCGCACAGCACCAGGATCATCAGCATCAGGAACGGCTTGTCGTTGTGACCCAGGATCTTGATCGCCCGCTCCACCACCGGCCCGGGCGTCAGCCGGATCACGAGCTCGGCGACGGCGACGTTCGGGGCGTCGCGGATCGTGGTCACCATCGCCAGGCAGTACGCCGTGGCCAGGCCGGCGAAGCCGGCCACCAGACCGGCGACCGACCACGCGCGTCGGGAGGTGCTCACGCGGCGATTCTCGCTCAGGCATGATCGGCGCGTGGACAGACTCCCCCGTGTCGGCATCGGTACCGACGTACACCGCCTCGTCGACGGCGTACCCCTGCACCTCGCCGGCCTGTCCTGGCCCGACGAGCCACAGGGCCTCGAGGGTCACTCGGACGCCGACGTCGCCGCCCACGCGGCGTGCGACGCGCTGCTCTCCGCGACCGGTCTCGGCGACCTCGGATCGAACTTCGGTACGTCGGATCCGCAGTGGGCCGGCGCCTCCGGCGCGGCGCTCCTGGGCGAGACCGCCCGCCGGGTGCGGGACGCCGGCTTCGAGATCGGCAACGTCGCCGTCCAGGTCATCGGCAACCGGCCCCGCCTGGGTCCGCGCCGCGCCGAGGCCGAGGCCACGCTGTCCGCGGCCGCCGGCGCACCGGTGACGGTCTCGGCCACCACGACGGACGGCCTCGGCCTGACCGGCCGGGGCGAAGGCATCGCCGCCATCGCGACCGCACTGGTCTACTAGGGCCTGCCTGATCTCGATACGCCGGTCGCGGCCTCCTGCGTCGGCCGCGCGACTACTCGATCCAGCGCGTGCTCCCGGCCCGGAGCAAGCTCCGCGCCGGCGCCCTAGTCCTTGCGCTGACCCACCTGGACGACCCCGTCGACGACGCGGACGTCGTACGCCGGCACCGACACGTGGTCGTCGTCGAGGCACTTGCCGCTGCGCAGGTCGAACGCATGCCGGTGCGCGGGCGAGGCGACGAAGGGCACGCCACCGCGGACCCCGACGATGCCGCGCGCGATGACCGACGCCTTGGCGAACGGATCGTGGTTGCCGAGCGCGTAGACCGTGTCGTCCTGCGTGCGGAAGATCGCCAGCGCCTGGCCGTGCACAAGGGCGGTCGCGCCGCGCTCGACCTCGAGCTCGACGACCCGGCACACCGGTTGCCACATACCCGCAACGTAGAGGCGCTGTGTGACGCCCCTGTTTCGCCGGATCACAGCCATGAAAAACTCCGGGCGTGCCCGCCGCCGTCGTGATCCTCGCCGCCGGTGCCGGCGCCCGTGTCGGCGCCGGCTCCAACAAGGTGCTGCTGCCGCTCGGCACGGTGCCGGTGCTGGCGTGGTCGGTGCGCGACGCGATCGCCCTGGCGGACGTACGCCGGGTGCTGGTGGTGGTCAGGCCGGGCGAGGCCGACGACGTGGCGGCGGCCCTCGCTCCGCACCTGGGCGACGGCGAGGTCGGCATCGTCGAGGGGGGCGCGTCCCGGCACGGCTCGGAGTGGAACGCGCTGCAGGCGCTGCGTCCCGAGATCGAGGCCGGCGAGGTCGACGTGGTCGCGATCCACGACGGCGCGCGACCGCTCGCCGGGCGGTCGCTGTTCGCCGCCACCATCGCGGCTGCGCGGGAGCGCGGCGGCGCGATCCCGTGCGTGCACCTGACCGGGTTGCTCGCGCTCGACGGGCGCGAGCTGCCGCCGGAGCTGGACGGGGTGCAGACGCCTCAGGCGTTCCGAGCGGCCGAGCTGCTCACGGCGTACTCCCACGCCGACGCCGACGGCTTCGACGGCACCGACACCGCGGCCTGCTGGACGCGCTACACCGACCTCCCGGTCGTGGCGGTGCCGAGCACCCCGCGGAACCTGAAGATCACGTTCCCCGAGGACCTCGAGCTCGCGCTCAGCCTCTCGTGAGGGCTTCGAGCACGCGCACGTCGTCCTCGGAGCCGACGCGCCGCGCGGCCGCCGGGGCCTCGACCAGCTCGACCGGGTAGCGGCGGCGCAGCTCGGCCACCAGCGCCACGAAGTCCACGGCCGGCAGCCCCTCGAGCGAGGCGACCACCTCGGTCGGCAGCACGACCGGGGACGCGACGGCGACCAGCCCGTCGCGGTCGAGGGTCGCGCCGACCAACCCGTCCTCGACGACCTTGACGGTGTCGGTGACCGGGCGGACGCCGACCACCACGCAGCCCCGCTCGACGGCCCGGGCGACGCACGCGGCGACGAACGCCGGCGGTGTCATCGGGCAGAGCGGGTCGTGCAGCACGAACGGCTCGCCGGACTCGGCCAGCGCCGACCACGGCACGGTCTCGTCGACCGGCGTCACGCCCGCCTCGCCCAGCGCCCAGGCGGCGCAGGCGACCAGCGCCTCACCGTGGATCAGGGCGTACGGCAGGGTGCCGCGGCCATCGGTGACCACGGCGCCGAGCGCGGGCGGGACCTCGTCGTACTCCACGCTGCGACCCTAGAGCCCCTCAGACACGACGAGGCCCCCGGGATCATCCCGGGGGCCTCGTCACAACGTGATTCAGGAAGCGAGCACCTCGTCGAGGAGGGCCTCCGCCTTGTCCTCGTTGGTGTGCTCGGCCAGAGCCAGCTCGGAGACGAGGATCTGGCGGGCCTTCGCCAGCATCCGCTTCTCGCCGGCCGACAGGCCGCGGTCACGCTCACGGCGCCACAGGTCGCGGACGACCTCGGCCACCTTCATGACGTCGCCACTGTGCAGCTTCTCGAGGTTCGCCTTGTAACGACGCGACCAGTTGGTCGGCTCCTCGACGTGCGCGGCACGGAGGACGTCGAACACGCGGTCGAGGCCCTCCTTGTCGACGACGTCACGAACTCCGACCAGATCGAGGTTGCACGCGGGTACCCGGACAACCAGGTCCTGCTGGGCGACGATACGGAGTACGAGGTACTGCCTGTCTTCTCCCTTGATGGTCCGCATCTCGATGTCTTCGATGACTGCGGCTCCGTGATTCGGGTAAACAACCGTTTCGCCGACGGTGAAAGTCATATGTCAGGTACCCCTTCCTAGGTGTTCATTCTAACACGTGTTCGAAGGGGCTCCAGCAACGTTTCTGCAGGTCAGGGGCCCAATGCGGGCTTGACAGATCGCAAGGTCATGTGTTGGCGGAGCTTCTGCGGGTGATACTGCGGGGTATGTCGCCGACCCTGCGCCAACGCCAGCCTGACACGGCCGACCCGGGTCAGCCGCGCCTCCCCGAGCGGCGCCGGTCCCTCGCGCACACCACCCCGGTGCTGCTCGTGCGGGCCGCGCACCCCCGTCAGGCGGTGCTCACCGCCACCGGCCTCGCGGTGGCCGCCGCGCTCAGCGGGCGGCCGGGCCGCGAGGTCCTCCTGGTGCTCGCCACGGTGCTCGCCGGGCAGGCGGTCCTGGGCTGGCACAACGACCTGGTCGACCGGATCCGCGACGCCCGGCGGCTGCCCAGCGGCAAGCCGATCGCCGACGGCTACCTCGAGCCCGGAACGGCGTGGTTCGCGCTCACGTGCGCCGTGCTGCTGCTGGTCCCGCTGGCCGTCATGAACGGGATCACGGCCGCGTGCTTCTACCTCGGCTCCGTCGCGGTGGGGCTGATCGGCAACGTGATGCTGCGGGGCAGCGTGCTCTCGTGGCTGCCCTGGGCGGTGTCGTTCGGGCTGTACCCCGCGTTCCTGTCGTACGGCGGCTGGGGCGGCCAGACGGTCGGCGTACCGCCGGAGCCCGCGATGGTCGCGCTCGCGGCGGCGCTCGGCGTCGGGGCGCACGTGCTGTGCGCCTTGCCCGGGCTGGTCGCCGACCACGAGGACGGGCTGCGGCACCTGCCGCTGCGGATCGCGCTCAGGACGGGGGCCACGAAGCTGCTGGTCCTGGCGCTCACCTGGACCGTCCTGACCGTGGTCGGGATGCTCCTCGTGGGCAACTCCGTCGGCCTCGGCAGGTAGCCCGGCGCGGACCGCTGGTGCTCGACGCCGCGAGGTGCGTGCCCGGAGTGCGGGGCACCTGACGAACTTCCGGTGTTGACCACTAGGCTGTGGCCAGCACCAGTCGCAGTCGACCCGTGAAGGCCATCACCATGCACCTCCGCCCGCCCGCTGCTCGCCTGCTCGCCGCAGGCGGCGCGCTCGCGCTCGCCACCGTGCTGTCCTCGTGTGGCTTCAACTACGCCACCGACCGGGTCTACACCCCTGCTGAGGGCACCAACGACCGTTCCACCGACGTCGACGTCCTCGGCGCCGTGATCGTCTCCGGCCAGGACGGCTCGGGCACGTTCATCGCGACGTTCTCGAACAACCTCCAGGACAAGTCGTCGTCGGTCGACTCCCTCGAGGGCGCCGGCGACGACACGCTCGAGGTCGACGAGTTCGAGCCGATCGAGCTCCAGCCGGGCGACATGGTGAACCTCGCCGACGAGGGCGGCATCGTCGTGCGCGGCGACTTCGGCCCGGGCGACTTCGTCCACGTCCTGCTCACGTTCGGCGACGGCGAGTCCATCGAGATGGACGTCCCGGCCACCCCGCCGTGCGACGAGTACGTCGGCCTCGACGACTCGGCCGAGGGCTCCAGCGAGCCCTACGACTGCGAGATCGGCGAGCCGGTCGGCGAGCACGCCGAGCACTGATTCCCCGAGGAGTCCACGCATGACCCACACCCTCGTCCTGCTCCGCCACGGCGAGAGCGAGTGGAACGCCAAGAACCTCTTCACGGGGTGGGTCGACGTCCCGCTCAACGACAAGGGCCGCGCCGAGGGCGCGCGCGCCGGTGAGCTGATCCGCGAGTCCGGCCTGCTGCCGGACGTCGTGCACACCTCGCTGCTGCGCCGCGCGATCAACACCGCCAACCTCGCGCTCGACGTGGCGGACCGCCACTGGATCCCGGTGCGCCGCTCCTGGCGCCTCAACGAGCGCCACTACGGCGACCTCCAGGGCAAGAACAAGAAGGAGACGCTCGAGCAGTACGGCGAGGAGCAGTTCATGCTCTGGCGCCGCTCCTTCGACGTCCCCCCGCCGCCGATATCCGACGACAACGAGTGGTCGCAGGCCGGCCAGCCGCAGTACGCCGACCTCGGCGACGAGCTGCCCCGCACCGAGTGCCTCAAGGACGTCATCGTGCGGTTCCTGCCGTACTGGGAGTCCTCGATCGTCCCCGACCTGCGCGCCGGCAAGACGGTGCTCGTCGCCGCCCACGGCAACAGCCTGCGCGCCCTGGTGAAGCACCTCGACGGCATCAGCGACGACGACATCGCCGGCCTCAACATCCCGACCGGCATGCCCCTGGTCTACGAGCTCGACGACTCCCTGGCGCCGACCGTCCGCGGCGGCACCTACCTCGACCCCGAGGCCGCTGCTGCCGCTGCCGCTGCGGTCGCCAACCAGGGCCGCTGACGTTCTTCTGGGGTAGTCCCTGACGTTTCCGGGGTGTGGGAACGATCCCAGACCCCGGAAACGTCAGGGACTACCGCAACACTCAGGCGCCGACGGTGCGCGGGTTCTCGCCGGTGACGACGAAGACGACGCGGTTGGCGACCGAGACCGCGTGGTCGGCGATCCGCTCGTAGTAGCGGCCGAGCAGGGCGATGTCGACGGCCGCCTCGACGCCGTGCGCCCAGTCGGAGGAGAGCAGCTCGGCGAAGCTGGTACGCCGCAGCTGGTCCATCTCCTCGTCGGCGTGGGCCAGGGCGAGGGCGTCGTCGATGTCGCGGTCGGTGATGATCCGGGAGACCCGGCCGACCATGTCCTCGGCGACCTCGGCCATCCGCTCGATGATCGGGCGCACCGGCTCCGGCACGGCGAGGTTCGGCACCCGGAGCCGGGCGATCTTCGCGACGTGGACCGACAGGTCGCCCATCCGCTCGAGCTCGCTGACCATCCGCAGCGCGGCGACGACCGTGCGCAGGTCGCTGGCGACCGGCTGCTGCAGCGTGAGCAGCAGGAACGCCGAGTCCTCGACGCGCTCGCGGTCGCGGTCGATGTCCTCGTCCGCGGTGATCACCCGCTCGGCGATCGCGGGGTCGCCGGTGAGCAGCGCCTCGGTCGCCAGGCGGACGGCGGTCTCGACGCTCTCGCAGATACCGGCAAGGTCACGGAACATCCGATCGAGCTGATCGTGGAAGGCCTCTCGCATGACGGGGAGCCTAGGTGGGCCAGATGTACGACCGGGGTGAATGAATGAACGCGGGGTGAACGTTGCGAAGCCCGGCCTCCTCGGGCGAACTCCTGGTGAAATGGCTCGTACGATTCACGTGTGGATGCGACGACGCAGGCGTTTCTCGCCGCGCTCATCGGAGCCGTCGTCGCGGGCGGCGCGGTGCTTGCGTGGCACCTCAGCGACCGCCAGCAGCACCAGACGCCCGTCGCCGAGGAGCCCGTCGTCCCCGTCGGCGTCGCCGCGGTGCTCTCGGTGCTGCGCAGCAGCGCGGTCGTGGTCGACGACGACGACGTCGTGCTCAAGGCGTCCGCGCCGGCGTACTCCATGGGCCTGGTGCGCGGTACGGCGCTGCACTCCGCCGAGCTCGCCGACCTCGTCCACCAGGTACGCCGCGACGGGCAGATCCGCGAGACCGAGCTGCTGATGGCGCGGCCCGGCGTACCCGCCCGGCACGTGACCGCGCGCGTCGCGCCGCTCGGCGCGCGCCTGGTTCTCGCGCTCGTCGAGGACCGCACCCGCGAGCGCCGCGTCGAGGCGGTCCGCCGCGACTTCGTGGCCAACGTGAGCCACGAGCTGAAGACCCCGGTCGGCGCGATCCGGCTGCTCTCGGAGGCCGTCCACGACGCTGCCGGCGACCCGGAGGCCGTGAAGCGCTTCTCGAACCGGATGCTCACCGAGAGCGACCGGCTGTCGCGGCTGGTGCAGCAGGTGATCGAGCTGTCGCGCCTGCAGGGTGACGAGCCGCTCGAGCAGCCGATGCCGGTCCAGCTCGACGAGGTCATCAAGGTCGCGGTCGACACCAGCGCGATCGACGCCGACTCGAAGCGGATCTCGATCGTGGTCGGCGGCGCGCCGCACCTGTCGGTGTTCGGCAACGAGGAGCAGGTCACCGCGGCGGTCGCCAACCTGGTTGCGAACGCGGTGTCATACTCCGAGTGCGACGCCACCGTGCTGGTCTCGACGAAGGCCGACGACGACATGGTGGAGATCTCGGTCGTCGACCAGGGGATCGGGATCCCGGCCGGCGAGATCGACCGCATCTTCGAGCGGTTCTACCGGGTCGACCCGGCCCGGCACCGATCGACAGGTGGCACAGGGCTCGGCCTGTCCATCGTGAAGCACGTGGCGGCCACGCACGGCGGAGAGGTCCGTGTGTGGTCCGTCGAGGGACAGGGATCGACGTTCACCCTGACCCTCCCCCGCTACTTTCCGGCCCGAGGAATCCAGGAGGATGGCCGATGACCCGCGTACTCGTCGTCGAGGACGAAGAGAGCTACAGCGACGCGCTCGCGTACATGCTGCGCAAGGAGGGCTACGAGGTCGCGATCGCCGCGAACGGCAACGACGCCCTGACGGAGTTCGACCGCAACGGCGCCGACATCGTGCTGCTCGACCTGATGCTGCCCGGCCTGCCCGGCACCGAGGTGTGCCGCCAGATCCGGCAGACCTCGAGCGTGCCGGTGATCATGGTCAGCGCGAAGGACGACGAGGTCGACAAGGTGGTCGGCCTCGAGCTCGGCGCCGACGACTACGTGACGAAGCCGTACTCCCCGCGCGAGCTGGTCGCCCGCATCCGCGCCGTACTCCGGCGTGGCCAGGAGCCCGACCTCGCGCCGCCGACCCTCGAGGCCGGCCCGGTGCGGATGGACGTCGAGCGGCACGTCGTGACCGTCGGCGGCGAGACGCAGCGGCTGCCACTGAAGGAGTTCGAGCTCCTCGAGCTGTTCCTGCGCAACCCCGGCCGGGTGCTCACCCGCGGTCAGCTCATCGACCGCGTGTGGGGCTCGGACTACGTCGGCGACACCAAGACGCTGGATGTCCACGTGAAGCGGCTGCGCGCCAAGATCGAGCCGGACCCCAGCGAGCCGAAGTACCTCGTCACCGTGCGCGGGTTGGGTTACAAGCTGGATCTCTGATCCGCAGGATCAGAGGTCCAGCGCGCCGACGACCCAGCCACGCGCGAGGTACGAGCGCGGGGCGTGGGGTCGTCGGATCGAGCAGTCCCGCCGCTGAGGGACGAAGCGGCGACGGACGTGTCGAGTTCGATCTCTGATCCGCAGGCTGTGTTGGGATCCCCGGTCGACCGGGGATTCCGACGGTTGTAGGGGTTTGCAACGGCCGTCAAGCGCAAGTTTCCCCGGTCAACCGGGGAATCCTGGGACGGATGAGACTGGCGGGAAGTCGCGCATAGACGTCCGAAACCCGCGTGTCAGGCGTCGGTGGCGATCCCTACGCTTGCTCCGTGACGAGTACGACGACACCGGCGAGCCCTGCTGAGACCACCGAGCCGGCCTCCTGGCTGCCGCTCGCGGCGGTCGGGGTGACGCTGGTGTTCTGGGCGTCGGCGTTCGTCGCGATCCGCTACCTCGGCGAGGACTTCTCCCCCGGCGCGCTGTCGCTGGGCCGGACCCTGGTCGGGTCGGCGTGCCTCGGCGTCGTCGCCCTGGCCACGCAAGGGATCCCGCGCCCGACCGGCCGTCAGTGGGTCTCGATCATCACGATCGGCGTGCTGTGGTTCGGCGTCTACAACGTCGCGCTCAACGCGGGCGAGCGCCGGGTCGACGCGGGCACCGCCGCGATGCTGATCCAGGTCTCGCCGGTGCTCGTCGCTGTGCTGGCCGCGATCTTCCTCAACGAGAAGTTCACGGTGTACATCGGCCTCGGCCTCGCGCTCGCGTTCACCGGTGTCGGGCTGATCTCCATGTCGTCGTCCGAGTCCAGCGACCACGACGTGATCGGCGTGCTGCTCTGCCTGCTCTCGGCGGTCGTGTACTCGATCAGCCTGATCCTGCAGAAGCCGCTCGTCGCGAAGCTCCCCGCCATCCACGTGACCTGGCTGGCCTGCACGGTCGGCGCGATCGCGTGCCTCCCGTTCCTCGGCCAGCTCGTCGACCAGACCGCGGACGCCCCGACCTCCTCGGTGCTCTGGGTGCTGTACCTCGGCGTCTTCCCGACCGCGATCGCGTTCACGACGTACGCCTACGCGCTGCAGCACATGAGCGCCAGCAACCTCGCGATCACGACGTACCTGGTCCCGCCGATCACGATCGTGATGGGCGTCGTGTTCCTCGACGAGGCGCCGCCCGCGATGGCGTACGTCGGTGGCGCGCTGGCGCTCGTCGGCGTGGCGGTCGCCCGGCGCAAGCCGAGGACGATCGCCGACGAGGTCCCGCCGCCGGCCTGACCTGCCATGATGCGCGGGTGGACGTCGTCGCCTCCGTGCTGGTCGCGCTGGTCGCTGCCCTGCACCTCTACTTCCTGGTCCTCGAGATGTTCCTCTGGACCAAGCCGGCCGGCCGCGCGGCGTTCGGGCTCGACGCGGACTTCGCCGAGCAGACGAAGGTGCTCGCGGCGAACCAGGGGCTCTACAACGGGTTCCTCGTCGCGGGCCTGGTCTGGGGGCTCATCGCGCAGGACGACGCCGTGATGGCGTTCTTCCTGCTGTGCGTCGTGGCGGCGGGCGTGTTCGGTGCCGCGACCGTCAGCCGGAAGATCCTGTTCGTGCAGGCGGTTCCGGCGCTACTCGCCCTCGGGGCTCTCGCCCTCGCCTGACTCCAGCCAGCCGCGGAACGCCTCGAGGTTCGCGGTCGACTCGCCGCGCAGGTTCCGCCACTCCCACTCCTTGCGGATGGCGGACCCGAAGCCGAGCTCGAGGATCGTGTTGAACGACTCGTCGGCGTAGGTGAGCACCGCGCCGAGCAGCCGGTCCAGCTCGTCGGGCGTGACGGCGATCAGCGGAAGTCGCGCGTCGAGGTAGATGTCGCCGAGCCGGTCGATCGCGAACGCGACGGCGTACATCCGCAGGTTCTTCTGCAGCAGCCACTCGTAGACGCGCTCGTGGTTCTCGTCGGGCTTGCGGCAGACGAAGGCGTGCACGCCGAGCGCGTGCGGGCCGACGTCGAGGCGGACGGCGGTCTGCAGCTTCTTCTCCCCGGGCAGGGAGAACGAGAAGACCCCGTCGGAGAGCTCGTCGTACGCGATGTCGTTCTCGGCGAGGTGGTCGCGGACGACCTGGGCGGCGTCGGTCACACCGGCGCCTTGAGGTCGGCACGAGCGCGCTCGTAGACCTCGAGCGTCCGCTCGGCGGTGCGGTCCCACGAGAACGCGCGCGCCTGCTCGAGGGCGCCGGCCTCGAGGCGCACCCGCAGGTCGTCGTCCGCGACGACGCGGCCGAGCGCGTCGGCCCACTCCTGTGGGTCGTGGCCGTCGACCAGCAGCCCGCTGTGCCCGTCCCGGACGACGGTGGTGAGACCGCCGACGGCCGCGGCGACGACGGGGGTGCCGGTGGCCTGCGCCTCCACGGCGACGAGGCCGAACGACTCGTTGTACGACGGCACCGCGACCAGGGTCGCGGCCGCGGCCCAGCGCGCGAGCTCGTCCTGGGCGACGGGCGGGACGAACCGCACCACGTCGTCGAGGCGCAGCTCGCTCGCCAGCTGGGCCAGGGACTCCGGGTGCTCGAGGCCGCTGCCGGACGGGCCGCCGACGATCGGGACGACCAGCCGCGAGCGCAGGTCGGAGCGTCGCTCGAGCAGCACGGCGACCGCGCGCAGCAGCACGTCGGGCGCCTTCAGGGGCTGGATGCGACCGGCGAACAGCAGCACCGAGGCGTCGGCGGGCAGGCCCAGCTCGGCGCGCACCTCGCCCTTGTCACGCGGGCGGAACACGTCGAGGTCGACGCCGGGGTGCACGACCTCGACGCGCGCGGGCTCGGCGTCGTACAGGTTGATCAGCTGCTTGGCCTCGAGGTCGGTGTTCGCGATCAGCATGTCCGCGGCCTCGACGACCTGCTCCTCGCCGATGATCCGCGCGGCCGGCTCGGGGGTGTCGCCCTCGGCGAGCGCGTCGTTCTTGACCTTGGCCATCGTGTGCATCGAGTGCACCAGCGGGACGCCCCAGCGGTCACGGGCCAGGGCGCCGACCTGACCGGAGAGCCAGTAGTGCGAGTGCACGACGTCGTAGTGGCCGAGCGGCTGGCCGGCCTCGGCCCGCAGCACCTCGCGGGCGAACACGCACAGCTGGCCGGGGAGCTCGTCCTTGGCCAACCCCTCGAACGGGCCGGCGTGGATGTGCCGCACCTGGACGCCGTCGTACGCCCCCACCACCGGGTCGAGGGAGGAGGAGGTCGCGCGGGTGAAGATGTCGACCTCGACGCCGCGGGCGGCGAGCCGCTTGGCGAGCTCGATGACGTAGACGTTCATGCCGCCGGCGTCGCCGGTGCCCGGCTGGTCGAGCGGGGACGTGTGCAGGCTGATCATCGCCAACCGCCGGATGGGGTCCACTCGCCGCGCTCCTCTCGCTCGTCAGGTCCAACCTGGGTCAACACCGCAGTGCCCGGTCTGATTCCCGCTTGGTCAGCGCGCGTGCGATCCGGTAGGTGCCCGCTCCACCCGGAGCAGCACCGTGACCGAGACGACCAGGGCCACCGCGCCGAAGGCGGCGTACACGACGAGGTCCTCCACGGAGTCCGACAGCAGGGCGAGCACGGACCCGACGAGCACGGCGAAGCAGCACGCGACCAGGATCTTGAGCCAGAACGCACTGCTGCTGACCAGGCTCGCGCCGGCGCTGACCGTGGCCACACCGAGCAGGAACATGCCCGTCCACGTGAGCACGTCGACGATCGTGCCGCCGGTCGCGCGGTCGAAGATCAACGCACTGATCCAGGCCAGTCCACCTACGAGTCCGCACAGAGCGGCCGCTACACGCAGTCCCACGCGAGGCAGTGTGACACGGTCGCGCAGAATGGGCCCGTGACCTCCACCTCCATCGCCGTCGTGACCGGAGCCAGCAGCGGGATCGGAGCCGCGACCGCGCGGCACCTCGCGAAGGCCGGCTACCACGTGTTCTGTGCCGCCCGGCGAGCCGACCGGATCGAGCAGCTCGCCGCCGAGATCGGGGGTACGCCGGTCGCGTGCGACGTCACCGACGAGCAGGCGGTCGCGGCACTGGCGGCCCGGGTGGGCGACCGGCTCGACCTGCTGGTGAACAACGCCGGCGGGGCGTTCGGCGGGGCGGCCCCCGTCGGCGAGGCCGACAGCGACGCGTGGCGGCGGATGTACGACGTCAACGTGATCGGCCTGATGCAGGTGACCCGGGCGCTGCTGCCCGCGCTCGTCGCCAGCGGCGACGGCGTCATCGTGAACGTCGGCTCGACCGCCGGCCGGATTGCCTACGAGGGCGGCGCGGGCTACACCGCGGCGAAGCACGGCACCCAGGTCGTCAACGAGACGCTGCGCCTCGAGCTCGTCGAGCAGCCGGTGCGGGTCATGGAGATCGCGCCGGGCATGGTGAAGACCGAGGAGTTCGGGCTGGTCCGCTTCGACGGGGACGAGGAGAAGGCCGCCGCGGCGTACGCCGGGGTCGCGGAGCCCCTGGTCGCCGACGACATCGCCGAGGCGATCGTCTGGATGGCGACCCGGCCATCGCACGTCAGCGTCGACGAGCTGGTGATCCGTCCCAAGGCGCAAGCGGCCCAGCATCGCGTGCACCGGGTTCTCTGAGAGAGTGACCGGCATGCAGACCATCGGACTCGTCGGCGGGATGAGCTGGGAGAGCAGCGCCGCCTACTACGAAGGACTCAACCAGGGCGTCGAGCAGCGCGTGGGCGGGCTCGCGTCGGCGAAGACCGTGATGGCGTCGGTCGACTTCGCCGAGGTCACGGCGCTGCAGCAGGAGGAGCGCTGGGACGACGTCGCGTCGATCCTGGTCGGCGCGGCCCGCGCGGTCGAGGCCGGCGGCGCGGACTTCCTCGTGCTCTGCACCACGACGTTCCACCTGGTCGCCGACCAGGTCGCGGACGCGATCGACATCCCGCTGCTGCACCTCGCCGACGTGGTCGCCGACGCGTGCAAGGCGCAGGAGCTCACCGAGGTCGGCCTCCTGGGCACGACGTTCGCGATGTCCCGGTCGTTCTTCACCGACCGGATCGCCCAGCACGGCCTGACCGTGCACGTCCCGGACGCGCAGCACCACGAGACCGTCAACCGCGTGATCTACGACGAGCTTGTCCACGGCAAGGTCCTCGACGGCTCGCGGCGCACCATGGTCGGCCTGATCGACGAGCTGTGGGACGCCGGCGCGGGTGGCGTGATCCTCGGCTGCACCGAGCTCGAGCTGCTCGTGCGCCAGGCCGACGCCGACATCCCGGTGTTCCCGTGCACCACGCTGCACGTCGCGGCCGCGCTCGACCGCGCGCTCGCCTGATCTCAGGGGGTAGTCCCTGACGTTCTCGGGGTGAGACGGCGCGACCGACCCCGGAAACGTCAGGGACTACCGCCCCAGAAGCAGCTCCGCGGCCGGACAGCCGGCTCGTCAGCCGCCCACGCCGAGGACGGGCGAGGACACCGCCGTGGTGGCGCCGTACGCGTTGGAGGCCCGTACGGCACACGTCAGCGCCATGCCGACGTCCGCGCCGGACACGGTGTACGTCGACGACGTCGCGCCGGCGATCGGCGAGCCCGCACGCCGCCACTGGTAGTCGTAGTTCACGCCCACGCCGCTCCACGACCAGGTGCCCGGGTGGCAGGTCAGCGGCTGGCCGGTCATCACCAGGCCGGAGATCACCGGGCTGGTCAGGTTGACCGGAGCGCCCTCGCCGCCACCGCTCCCACCACCGCCGACCAGGACCGAGGCGGAGGCCGCGTCGGTGCTGCCGGCCGTGTTGGACGCCCGCACGACGCAGGAGAGCGAGGCGCCGGCGTCGGCCGCCGTCACCGTGTACGCCGTCCCCGTGGCCGAGCCGATCTGCGCGCCCGAGCGCAGCCACTGGTAGCTGTAGCTCAGGCCCACGCCGCTCCACGACCACGTGCCCGGGTTGCAGGTCAGCAGGCCACCCACGGCCACGGTGCCGGTGATCGTCGGCGGCGTGACGTTGACCGGGATCGTCGCACCGCCACCACCGCCCACCAGGACCGCGGACGAGACGGCGTCGGTGCTGCCGGCCGTGTTGGACGCCCGGACGAGGCACGACAGGGCGACGCCGCTGTCGGTTCCGGGCACGGTGTACGTCGCCGCCGTCGCCGACCCGATCGGTGCCCCGGCGCGCAGCCACTGGAAGGCGTAGCTGATGCCGACCCCGCTGAACGACCAGCTGCCCGGGTTGCAGGTCAGCACCTGCCCGACCGCCGCCGTCCCGGTGACCGACGGCGGCACGACGTTCACCGGCACCGTGGTGCCACCGCCGCCTCCGCCGACGGTGACCGCCGCCGACACGGCGTCGGTGCTCCCACCGGTGTTCGACGCCCGCACCGCGCACAGCAGCGCCGAGCCGCTGTCGGCGGCGCTGACGACGTACGTCGACGAGGTCGCGGTCCCGACCGGCGCGCCGGCGCGGTACCACTGGAAGCCGTAGGTGACGCCGACGCCGGTCCACGACCAGGTGCCCGGGTTGCAGGTCAGCACCTGCCCGACGGCGGCGGTCCCGGTGATCGTGGGCGGCGTGACGTTGACCGGCGCGGTCGAGCCGCTGCCACCACCGCCGACCGTCACGGACGCGGACACCGCGTCGGTGCTGCCGGAGGTGTTGGAGGCGCGGACGACGCATGCGAGCGCGGCACCGCTGTCGGCCGCGGTGACGACGTACGTCGAGGACGTGGCTTGCGAGACCTGGGCGCCGGCGCGGTACCACTGGAAGCCGTAGCCGACCACGGTCCCGCTCCAGGTGCCCGGGCTGCAGGTCAGCACCTGCCCGACCGCGGCCGTGCCGGTGATCGCCGGGGCCGTGACGTTGACCGGCGCGGTGACAGCACCACCGCCACCACCGATCGCGACGGCTGCGGAGACGGCGTCGGTGCTGCCGGAGGTGTTGGTCGCGCGCACCGAGCAGGAGAGCGCGGCGCCGCTGTCGGCCACGGTCACGACGTACGTCGAGGACGTGGCCGCCGAGATCTGCGCGCCCGCGCGCAGCCACTGGAAGCCGTAGCCCGTCACCGACCCGCTCCAGGTGCCCGGGCTGCAGGTCAGCACCTGCCCGACCGCCGCCGTCCCGGTGACCGACGGGGCGACCGTGTTGACCGGAGTGGTGGATCCGCCGCCGCCGCCGACCGTCACCGGAGGGGAGGCGACCTCGACGGCTCCCGCGCCGTTCGCGGCGCGCACGATGCACGACAGCGACGTGCCGCTGTCCGCCGCCGTCACGCGGTAGGTCGACGACGTGGCGCCCGCGATCGGCGCGCCCGCGCGCAGCCACTGGAAGGTGTAGCCGATGCCCGACCCGGTCCAGATGCCCGAGCTGCAGTTGAGGAGCTGGCCGACAGCCGGCGTGCCGAGCACGGCGGGCGCGACCGTGTTGACCGGGCCGCCGGCGCCGCCGACGGTGACCGCGGCCGAGGACACCTCGGAGGTGCCGGTGGTGCTGGTGGCCCGCACGACGCAGGCCAGCGACGTCCCGCTGTCCGCGGCGGTCACGGTGTACGTCGACGCGGTGGCGCCCGCGATCGCGACGCCGCTGCGGCGCCACTCGTAGGCGTAGCTGGTCGCACCGGTCCAGGTGCCCGAGGTGCAGACGAGGTTCTGGCCGACCGCCGCGGCCCCGACGATCGTCGGCGGGACCGTGTTGACCGGTCCGGTGCCGCCGGACCCGCCGCCACCGACGGTCACGGCCGGCGAGGACGCCTCGGCTCCCGCGGTGCCGAGGGTGCCGCGCACGAGGCAGCTCAGCGCGGCGCCGCTGTCGGCGGCCGTCACGGTGTACGTCGACGCGGTGGCCGACGCGATCGCCACCCCGGCGCGGCGCCACTGGAAGCCGAGGCTCACGCCGGTCGGGGTCCAGGTGCCCGGGTTGCAGGTGAGCACCTGCCCGACGGCGGCGGTCCCGGTGATCGAGGGCGCGGCGGTGTTGACCGGCGTCGTGCCGCCCGGGTTGCCGCTGCCGCCGCCGACGGTGACCGACGCCGAGGTCGCGGTGGTGTCGCCGTCCGCGTTGCTCGCGCGGACCGAGCAGGCCAGCTTCGCACCGCTGTCGGCCTCGACCACGGTGTAGTTGTTGGTGGTGGCCGACGTGATCGACGAGCCGTTGCGGAGCCACTGGAAGTAGTAGGAGTTCCCGCCGAACGGGCTGTCGGACCCGGACCAGGTGCCCTTGTCGCAGGTCAGCATGTTGCCGACCTCGGCGGTGCCGGAGATGCTCGGCTTGGTGAGGTTCTTCGGCCCGTCGCCGCCGTCCCCACCGCCGTCGCCACCACCGTCGCCGTCCCCGTCGCCGCCGCCGTCACCACCGCCGTCACCGCCGCCGTCGCCTCCACCGCGGCCGCCGGCGCCGGCGCGAACGCCCTTGCTCCAGTAGGTGTAGCCGCCGGTGTCCCAGCGCTGCACCCGGTGGTTGTCGGTGTCGGCGATGAACAGGTTGCCCGACAGGCTGCCGCCGTCCTGCTCGTGCTGGGCGATCGCGGTCGGCCCGTTGAGCCGGCCCGCCTCACGGCCGGCGCGCGGGCCGTGGCCCAGCGCGCGGTAGACCGAGAAGTGGTTGTTGGTGTCGGCCAGGTAGACGGCGTTGTTGGCGGCGTCCGTGACGGTCAGCTGGCCGTACTTGTCGACCGCGATGCCGCTCGGCTGCGGCGACTTCCCACCGCGCGGGCGGTGCAACTTGAACACGTCGGCGGGCTTGGAGCTCTTGCGCAGCGAGGAGGCGCGGTACGCGACGACCTGGCCACGGTCCGGGATCGCGACGTACAGCATCGCGGTGCGGCCGTTCTGGGCGTTGCCGTACGCGATGCCGCGCGGGAAGTCCTTCCCGGGCAGCTTGACCGTGGTCTCCAGCTCACCGCGGCGCGTGTAGACCGAGATCGAGGGGTGGCAGCGGTTCGCGACGTAGACCCGGCCGCCGGCCGAGGTGATGCCTCCGTAGCGGTGGGCCGGCGCGTTGCTGCCGCAGCTGCGCTGCGGCTTCTTGTCGTTGGTGAGGAGCCGGCGGCCACTGGTCGAGTACAGGGCGAACTCGGTCTCGAAGTCGACCCAGATCTCGTTGTCGACGGTGACGTAGATGCCGTCGACCGGCTCGTCCGAGTGGAGCGCAATCGACCCGCGGTTGCCGCCGCGCGCGGTCAGCCGCTGCAGCTTGCCGCCTCCGGCGAACCCGATGTACGTCGTCCCGTCGCGGGCGACGCCGATCGCCGTCGGCCGGTCCGCGGTGGCTGCGGCGGCTGGTTCCGGGGTCGCCAAAGTAACGGTCCCGAGCCCCGCGATGATCATGGCTAGGCCGAGCATGCGGCCCAGGGGGGCGTAGCCGCGCACGAGCAGAGGGTACGGCGGATCTTGCGAAAACCTTGAGGAAGCGCGAGGTGACTGGACCGGCTGGTCTAGCAGGGTCCCCGCGACGTTGCTCGGGGGAGCGCAGCGGAGGAGAGGAACCTCGTGGGGTGATCTAGCGGGGTGCTCTAGCGGACCGGCGCCCGGTCGGGTGGGAAGCCACCGGTCGCGACCGGGCCCCAGGAGTCGACCCGGATCCGGATCAGCGACTTGCCCTGCTTGCGCATCGCGTCGCGGTACTCGTCCCAGTCGGGGTGCTCGCCGGAGATGCAGCGGAAGTACTCGACCAGGCCGTCCTCGGCCTCGGGCGAGGGCATGTCGAGGACCTCGGCGGTCCCGTCGACCTGCACCCACGCGTCGTCCCACTCGTCGGAGAGGACGAGGACCGAGGCGGCCGGGTTGCGGCGCAGGTTCACGGCCTTCGCGCGGTCGGGGTACGTCGAGACGACGATCCGGCCGTCGGCGTCGACGCCGCCGGTGACCGGCGAGAGCTGCGGTCGGCCGTCCGCCCTCGTGGTCACCAGCACCAGGTGGTGCCGGGTGCGGACGAAGTCGAGCAGCTGCTCGCGCTCGACGCGGTCGGTGGTGGCGATCCGAGGCATGCCGCCACTGTACGAGCGTGCGCCGACCCGCTACCGGCGCGGCTTGACCGATCCCGAGCTCGCCTGGCGGGAGCCGGACGGGTTGGTCCCGGTGACCAGGCAGGTGAGCCGGTGCCCGAGGTCGTCGCCGAGCACCTGGTACTGGTCCTTCTCCGAGCCACCGAGTGCCGAGCCGTCGCGGCGCCACACGTAGGTGAACGTCGGTGCGTTGTCCCACGCCCCGGGGTCGCAGTAGAGGACCTTGCCGAGCTTCGCGGTGCCGATGATCCGCGGACGCTGCTTGTTGGCGGGCTGGCCGACGTGCCCGCCGGCGTGGCCCTCGACGAGGACCGGCTCGCTGAGCGCGACCTTGCCGGTGCCGTTGCGGTTCACGGCCGCCACGCGGCAGGTGAGCTCGTGGTAGATGTCGTTGTCGGTGACGAGGTACTCCGGGGCGTTGGTCCCCGGCAGCAGCTGTCCGTCGCGCAGCCAGCCACGGAGGTACCGCGTCGGCTCGGCGCCGGTCCACGTGCCGTTGGTGCACCGCACCACGGCGCCGGAGCCGACGTTGCCGCGGATCTCCGGACGCTGGAGGACGAACGGCGGGGAGCTCGGTCCCGCGATCGGGAACACCTCGCTGGTGGCGGGTGCCGAGCTGGCTCCCGAGGCGGCGTTCGCGGTGACCTGGCAGGCGAGCTCGGCCGCGACGTCCTTGGCGACCACCGTGTAGTCCGTGTCGGTGGCGCCGGGGATCGGCAGTCCGTCGCGCAGCCAGGAGACGTCGTACGACGCCGCGGCGCCCTCCCAGGTGCCGAGGTCGCAGGTGAGCGTCTTGCCGGCGTACGGCTGGCCGGTGATCCTCGGCAGCGTGCCGTTGACCGGGGCGCCCGGGTCGCCGGGCGGCAGGGCGTCGGTCATCCAGTCGGTGGTGCCGATGTGGTCCCAGTGCTGGATCCGGCCGTTGCCGGAGTCGGCGATCCAGAGTCCCTGCTTGAAGCTCCCGTCGGCGTTGTCGACCGCGGTGACCCGGTCGACGAAACCGCGGTCGGACGCCGGATCCGGCCCGTGGCCGAGGGTCCGGTAGTACCAGTAGTTCTCGGGGCCGTTGTAGAAGTGCAGCGCGTTGTTCTCGATGTCCATGACACCGAGCTGGCCCTTCTCGTCGGCGGTCAGCGCGCCGGGCTCGGGGTCGCGGAAGCCCGGGAACCGCTTGATCACCAGCGTCTTGGCCGGCTGCGGGTCGGAGAGCAGCGACGCGGCGTTGTAGGCGTAGACCTTGCCGGCGTCCGGCATCGACACGTACATCCGCGCCGACAGGCCCTTGACGGCCGGAGCCAGGGCGACGTCACGCGGGAGCGACGTGCCCGGCAGGTCGATGCTGGCCCGGTGCTCGCCGTCGAGGCTGTAGATGCCGACGGTGGCGACGCAGCGGCCGGCGACGTAGACCGCATCCCGGGTGACCTCGATGCCGCCGTAGCGCGTCGGGTCGTGCGCCTCGTTGACCGGGCAGGTGCCACCGCGGAGCGGGAACTGGGCGAGCACCGTGCCGTCGGGCTTCAGGCGGGACACGCTGGCGCCGTAGTCCACCCAGATGCTGCCGTCGGTGCCCACGTCGAGGGCGGTGACCGGCTGGTCGTCACGGTCGAGCGGCACCGATCCCGTGACCGCGCCGTCGCGGTCGAGCCGGAGCAGGCGACCGCCGGACGCGTAGCCGACGTACGACGCCCCGTTGTCGGTCGCGGCGACCGCGATCGGGCGGCCGGTGGTGACCGCGGTGGCGGGTCCGGAGGGCAGCGCGACGAGGCCTCCGACGACCAAGGTCGTCGCGAAGCCCCCCATCAGCGCAGCACGCAGCGCTCCCCCCACGTTTCGAGGGTAAACGGCGATGCGGGTCGCAGGGGCTGAAACAACTAGACTCGATCCTCGTGCCTACCACTGCCCGCAGCGATCTGCGTAACGTCGCCATCGTCGCCCACGTCGACCACGGCAAGACCACCCTCGTCGACGCGATGCTCCGGCAGGCCGGCGCTTTCACCGAGCACCAGGCCGAGAGCGTGGCCGAGCGGGTCATGGACTCCGGTGACCTCGAGCGCGAGAAGGGCATCACGATCCTCGCGAAGAACACCGCGGTGCACTACGCCGGTCCGGCCGGCGGCGGCCAGCCGATGGTCATCAACATCATCGACACCCCGGGCCACGCCGACTTCGGCGGCGAGGTCGAGCGCGGCCTGTCGATGGTCGACGGCATCGTGCTGCTGGTCGACGCGTCCGAGGGCCCGCTCCCGCAGACCCGCTTCGTGCTGCGCAAGGCGCTGAACGCCGACATGCCGGTCATCCTGGTCGTCAACAAGACCGACCGCAGCGACGCCCGGATCGCCGAGGTCGTCGACGAGACCTACGAGCTGTTCATGGACCTGCTCGACGAGCACCACAGCCAGGACGCGCTCGACTTCCCGGTCGTCTACGCCTCCGGTCGCGCGGGCGTGGCCGCCCTCGAGGCGCCGGAGAACGGCGAGCTGCCGGACTCCGCCGACCTCGAGCCGCTGTTCAAGACGATCCTCGAGACGATCCCGGCGCCGACGTACGAGGAGGGCGCGCCGCTGCAGGCGCACGTCACGAACCTCGACTCCTCGCCGTTCCTCGGCCGCCTGGCGCTGCTGCGCATCAAGCAGGGCAACCTGAAGAAGGGCCAGACCGTCGCGTGGATCCGCCGCGACGGCGAGGTCAAGAACGTCCGCATCACCGAGCTCCTCATCACCGAGGGCCTCGAGCGCAAGCCCGGCGAGTCCGCCGGTCCCGGTGACATCGTCGCGGTGGCCGGCATCCCCGACATCACGATCGGCGAGACCCTCGCCGACTCCGAGAACCCGATCGCGCTGCCGCTCATCCACGTCGACGAGCCGGCGATCTCGATGACGATCGGCACCAACACCTCGCCGCTGGTAGGCAAGGTCAAGGGCGGCAAGGTCACCGCTCGCCTGGTGAAGGACCGCCTCGACAGCGAGCTGGTCGGCAACGTGTCGCTGCGCATCCTCCCGACCGAGCGCCCCGACGCCTGGGAGGTCCAGGGCCGCGGCGAGCTCGCGCTCGCGATCCTCGTCGAGCAGATGCGTCGCGAGGGCTTCGAGCTCACCGTCGGCAAGCCGCAGGTGGTCACCAAGGAGGTCGACGGCAAGGTCCACGAGCCCGTCGAGCGCCTGACCATCGACGCGCCGGAGGAGTACCTCGGCACGATCACGGAGCTGCTCGCCACGCGCAAGGGCCGCATGGAGCAGATGACCAACCACGGCACCGGTTGGGTCCGCATGGAGTTCCTGGTCCCGGCGCGCGGCCTGATCGGCTTCCGCACCGAGTTCCTCACCGACACCCGCGGCACCGGCATCGCCCACCACATCTCCGAGGGCTACGAGCCGTGGGCCGGCGAGATCCGCTCGCGCGCCTCGGGCTCCCTGGTCGCCGACCGCAAGGGCGCGGCCACGGCGTACGCCATGACCTCGCTGCAGGAGCGCGGCGTGATGTTCGTCGAGCCGACCACCGAGGTCTACGAGGGCATGATCGTCGGCGAGAACTCCCGCGCCGACGACATGGACGTCAACATCACCAAGGAGAAGCAGCAGACCAACATCCGGTCCGCGACCTCCGACAACTTCGAGAAGCTGGTCCCGCCGCGCAGGCTGTCGCTGGAGCAGTGCCTGGAGTTCTGCCGCGACGACGAGTGCGTCGAGGTCACCCCTGACGCCGTCCGCATCCGCAAGGTCATCCTGGACGCCAACGAGCGCGCGAAGATCGCGAGCCGGGCGCGCAAGGCCGCCAAGTAGCACCTGAGCCTCGGAACCACCGGTGTAGTCGAGGTGGTTTCGAGGCTCGCTCCGCTCGCACCTCAACCGCCGGAGGCCGTACGGTCGAGGGCATGGGGGAGCTGACGGCGGACCAGGCGTTCGTGCTCGCACGCGAGACGGCGTTCGTGCTGCTGTGGGCGACCGTGGCGCTCGCGGCGACCAGGCGGCTGCACGACGGCCCGGGCTGGGCGCCTCTGGCAGTGCTCGGGTCGATCCTGCTGCTCATGGCCGCCGGCGTGAACCTCGTGCAGGCGAAGTTCCTCTTCGTCGACCAGGACGCGTCGCTGACCATGACACTCGCCGACTGGCACCTGCTCAAGCTGCCGACGGTCGTCATGTTCCTCGGCGCGGCGTTGCTCGCGAAGGCCGTGCTGGCCGACCGTTCCGCCACAATCAGCCCGTGCTCCTCGACGTGCAGCTCGACGCCCGCCCTGACCTCGCCGCCGACCGCGCCCGGGAGCTGACGGCCACCGGCGTGGCCGGGCTGTTCACGTTCGAGGGTCCTCACGACGTGTTCCTGCCGCTCGCGGCGGCGGCCGGCGCGGTCGAGACCGACCTGATGACCAACGTGGCGATCGCGATGCCGCGCAGCCCGATGCACCTGGCGCACACGGCGTACGACCTGCAGCTGATGTCCGGCGGACGGTTCCGGCTGGGCCTGGGGTCGCAGATCCGGCCGCACATCGAGAACCGGTACGGCGCGACGTGGTCGCCGCCGGCCGCGCGGATGCGCGAGATCGTCTCGGCGGTGAAGGCGATCCTGACGTCGTGGCAGGACGGCACCCGCCTGGACTTCCGCGGGGAGTTCACCCGGCACACGCTGATGCCGCCGACGTTCATCCCCGGGCCGAACCCGTACGGCGTCCCGCCGGTGCTGCTGGGCGCGCTCGGCCCGCTGATGACGCGAGCCGCGGCCGAGGTGGCGGACGGGCTGCTGGTGATGCCGTTCCACAGCCACCGGCACTTCCGCGAGCGCACGCTGCCTGCGCTCGACGACGGGCTGGAGCGCGCGGGCCGGACCCGGGACGGGTTCGCGATCCTCCCCCAGGCGATCCTCGCGATGGGGCGCACCGACGAGGAGATGGCGCGGGCCGAGGCCGGCGTCCGCGGGCTGCTCGCGTTCTACGGCTCGACCCCGGCGTACCGCCCGGTGCTCGAGGTCGAGGGCTGGGGCGAGGTGCAGCCCGAGCTGAACCGGCTCTCCAAGGTCGGCGACTACGGCGCGATGTTCGAGCTCGTGACCGACGAGATGCTCGAGACGCTCGCCGTGCGCGGCACACCGGAGCAGTGCGCCGCCGAGATCCACCGCCGCTTCGGGGACGTGGCGGAGCGGGTGTGCGGCTACTTCCCCGGGTACGACGCCGCCCCGGAGCAGGTGCGCGACCTGGCGGCCGCGCTCAGCTGAGCCGGCGCCGGGCCTGCGGCGAGGTGGCCTGCACGGCGATGCCGGCGAAGCCCAGGACGAGCAACAGGATCGACGCCTTCGACACCGAGTCCGGCAGCACGCCGGAGAGCGGCAGCGTCAGGACGTGCAGCAACAGCGCGAACGGCACCCAGCGTGGGACGGTGCGGGCGCGGAGCAACGCGAGGGCGAGCAGCAGCTCGCCGAGGTAGAGGCCGGCGATCCAGACAGCCAGGAACACCGCGAACCCGGCCTCGCTCGACGCCGCCTCGAGGCCCGACTCCCGCAGCGCGTCGGCCCGCACGAGCGACCGGACGAACGCCATCAGCATCGCGAAGCCGGCGGTGCCGATGAAGCCGACCTCGAGCACGATCGCGCTGATCATCGCGAGGTTCCAGCCGCGACCCTGGAAGAGCGTGAGGATCGCGGGCACACCGAGCGACAGGCACACCGAGGACAGGAAGAAGACCGCAGCAGCGGCCAGCCACCGTCCCCCCTGCTCCTCGACGATCCGCAGCGTCTCGCCGGCGCCGTCGGCTGAGGGCAGGAGGAACGACCCGAGGCACAGCGCGAGGGCGCCGGTCAGCAACAGGGCCGCCGAGACCGGTACCCAGTCCATCCGCACGAAGGACACCGTAGGGTCAGTCGAGCAGGTCCGCGACCCTCTTGACCTGATCGATGTCGGAGCCGGTCGGGATCAGCTGCACCTCGTCGGCGCCGAGGTCCTCGATCCGCTTCAGCTGGTCGACCAGCTCGGCCTCGGTCCCGGCGAAGCCGGCCGAGGCGGCGAGCGCGTCGACGAACTCGACCGGGATCCAGTTCATGTAGTGCCGCAGGTGCCGGTGGACCTGCTCCCGCGCGCCGTCGCCGAGTGCGAACCAGAACGACGTGGTGACGCGTGGCGCCGGCCGCCCGGCCTCGCGCCACGACTCGCGGGTGAGGTCGAAGACCGCGGCCATCTCGGCGAGGTCCACGTCGAGCGACATCCCGGCCAGCCCGTCGGCCCAGGCCGACGCGGCCCGGATCGTACGGCGGCCGAGCGTGCCCACGAGGATGGGCGGTCCACCCGCCTGCACCGGCGCCGGGCCGACCGGTCGTACGGCGTCCACGACCCGCTCCCCCGCCCAGACGCGTCGCATCGTCGCGACCCGTTCGGTCATGCCGGCGATGGTCTTGGTGCTCGGGTCCGCGTCGGCCGCGCGGTAGTCCTCGTCGCGACCGCCCACGCCGACGCCGACGGTGAGCCGCCCGCCGCTGAGCCGGTCGCCGGTCGCCAGCGCCTTGGCCAGCGGCACCGGCGCGTGCAGCTGCGGGACGACCACGGTCGTCACCAACCGGACCCGCGACGTCCACGCCGCGACCGCGCCGAGCAGGGTGGGGGCGTCGGGGTTGTCGAACGCGAGCCGCTCACCGAAGCACAGCGAGGAGAACGGGCCCTCGTCGATCGCCCGCGACCATGCCTCGAGCGTCCCGTCCTCGGCCCACAGGTCCGGCTCCATGACCGGCAGCGTCATCCCCACGTCCACGGCGGTCACTCTCGCACGGCGCCGGCCAGGAACACCTGACCGTTGGGCGGCACGCCGTCGATCGCGCTCGGCTTCGGGTCGCCCGTCGTGCGGGCCGGGTCGGTCTCGTCGAGCGGGTCGACGCCGCGCCATCGCCACGGGAGCCCGGCTGCGCCGGTCGCCGCCGGGGCGTCCATGAGCTGGAAGTGCAGGTGCGGCTCGCTGGTGTTGCCGCTGTTGCCGACCTGGGCCAGGACCTGGCCGGCGCGGACCCGCGTCCCGGGCTGCACGGTGACCGATCCGCGACGCAGGTGGGCGCAGGCCGACCAGACGCCGTCACCGTGGTCGACGACCACGTGGTTGCCGAGGATCCAGCGCTGCCCGCCGAGCTCGCGGAAGAACGCCTCCACGACCAGCATCCACACGAGCGCCGGCCAGGTGTCCCGGCCGCGGTGGTCGCGCTGGGTGTCCGCCACCGCCACCACCACGCCGTCGGCGACGGCGCGGACCGGCTCGCCGTATGTCGGGTACGCCCCGGCGGGCCTGGGCCGCAGCCCCCAGCCCAGCCGCGTCGAGGCCCCGCGGGCGGTCGGGTGCAGGACGTCCACGGCGTACGCCTGGCCGTAGGAGCGCACGCCGTGGCTCGGGACCCGGGTGCCGGGACTGTTGACCGCGACCCACCGGCCACGGACCGGCGCGTCGACGTCGACCGGCTCCCGGTCGGCGCGCGGCGGGCCGACGAAGGCGAGCGCACACAGGGAGAACGACACCGCCAGGTCCGCGACGAGCGGCAGCGGGGACACGGTCAGCCCGAGGGCCACGCTGAGCACGAAGAGCAGCAGCAGGACCGTGCGCAGCCGCGCGATCCGGCGCCGGAGGGCACTCATCGGTGCGCCACCATCACGACGGCGAGCAGCGGGACCACGCGCGCGGCCGGGACCTCGTAGCGCCCACCCCCGATGGTGCACAGCGCGCCACCGTCGCGCTAGCCGATGCGGAAGCGCGAGTCGTTGACGTCGAAGAAGTAGTTGTCGACCGCGGAGATCCGCAGCCACGCCTTCCGGCTGCGGACGTCGGGGAACGTCACCTTCGCCTCGCCGTCGTTCGCGGTGTGGTCGACCAGCACGTGCTCCCAGGTGCGCCCGTTGTCGGTCGACAGCGTGATCTGGACCTGGCGGGCGAGCTTGCGGGTGCCGTTGACCTGCCAGCGGATGATCCGCGCGGAGCCCGCGTCGACGCGCGGCCTGTCGCCCGCGAGCGAGCTCACGAGGAACGGGCCGGCGCGGCGGTCGAGCCGCAGCGTCACGTCGTCGTGGCCGACGCCGCCGCCGAGCGGCGCACCGTCGCGAGCCGTCAGCCGGAAGTGCATCGCGGGGCGCTTCGAGCCCGCGGTGCCGACGTACCCCGGGATCGGGAGGAACTCCGAGTAGCAGTTCAGCACCCGCAGCTTCACGGGCTTGTACTTGTTCGGGTTCGGCGACGCGGGCGG
Source organism: Nocardioides sp. SR21 (assembly GCF_022761125.1). Taxonomy (GTDB): domain Bacteria; phylum Actinomycetota; class Actinomycetes; order Propionibacteriales; family Nocardioidaceae; genus Nocardioides. Next base: position 346,342 of record NZ_JAKWJR010000006.1, read on the forward strand.
AACCTCCGGGCACCGGCCGGTGGCGGCGTTAGTGGTCCCGGCCAGGATCTGGAACATGTCCGGGAACGTCCGCGAGCCGTTCGGGCCGGCGTGGTTCTGGCCGGGCGACGGGATCTGGCCGGCCGCCTCGTCGCTGACGTCGGCGTACCGTCCGAACACGCGGAAGAGCGGGCCGGAGAAGCGCTTGTTCGTGACCAGCGTCGTGCCGTTGCGGTCACCGGTGTCGGTCTGCTCCCAGAGGTAGCTGACGGCGTCGCCGTCCTCGTCGGTCGCAGACCCGGTCAGCGTGAACGGCGTGCGCATCGGCAACGTCCGCGCGGGCGGCGCGGTGACGACCGGCGCGTGGTTGTCGGTCGGGTTGACCAGTGAGCCGCCGTTGCCGGCGGGCCCGCCCTGCGACGCCTCGCCGACCGCGGCGCTGACGCCCGGCGACGAGCTCGTGACCACGAGCGGGGCCACGTCGATCTTGTCGCCGGCGAAGACGACCGAGAAGCCGGTGTTGTCCGGGGTCATCGCCGGCTGGGGGAAGGTGTCCTTCGGGTCGAAGCCCCAGCCGCGGATCCGCACGTCCTGGCCGGTGACCTGCTCCACGGCGGCCTCGAGCCCGGCCGCGTCGTAGTCCACCCCCCTGGTCACGGTGACCGGCTCGGCGCCGTCGTACCCGATCAGGACCGACTCGCCGTCGGCGTCGAAGCCGCTCAGCGACACCGTCTGCACCTCGACCTGCGCCACCGGCACGCCGCTGGCGTACGCCGAGACCTCGGCGATGGTGTGCCCCGAGAAGTACGGGTCGGTGTGCGGCTGCAGGTCGTCGTGCGCGCAGATGCCGGCGTACGCCATCACCGACGAGCCGGAGCCCGGCTCGACCGACGAGGAGCGGTTGCGGTTGCCGCCGAAGCAGCTGCCCTGGTTGCCGTCGAACGTGTGGTTGCCGCCGAACTGGTGGCCGAGCTCGTGGGCGACGTAGTCGACCGCGAAGAAGTCGCCCTGCGGCTCCGGCAGGCCGGTGCACCCCATCGCCTTGGAGCGGCCGCCGACGACGCCGAGGCCGGCGATGCCGCCACCGTTGTCACCGAGGACGACGTGGCCGACGTCGTACGCCGACGCCCCGACGAGCTGCCCGAGCACGGTGCCGGCGCGGACCAGGGTGCCGGGCCAGCACACGTCGAGATCGCCCGGGAACCGCTTGGTGGCGAGGTCGAAGCAGGCGTGCGCTCCGCAGGGGCCGTTCTTGCCGGTCGCCTTCGCGTCGGTGTCGAGGTTGAGCAGGTCGGTGCCCTCGATGAGCTGGAGGTTGATCGCCAGGTCGTCGTTGTAGATCTGGTTGACCCGGTTGATCAGCGTCACCTTCTCGGCGGTCACGTTGGAGGTGCCGAAGTACTCGGCGTACTGCGGGTCCGAGAGGAGCGCCAGCCGGTAGACGCGCTGCTCGACGCTCTCGCCGGCGGCGGCGCGGGCACGCGGAGCCGTGCGCGCGGACGCGGCCTTCATCGCGGCCGGCAGCTCACGCTCGGCAAGCTCCTCCTCGGGCCGCGGCAGGCTGCTGCCGGCGTAGCTGAGGTGGACGCTGGTGCCGCGCACGTCGTACGCCGGGTCGACGTACCAGGCCGTCCCGGCGCCGGCGTCGCGCACGGACGCGTGGAAGCCCATCGGCGTCAGGTCGAGCGCGATCGTGCTGCCCGGGTTGTCGAGCGAGCGACCGGAGAACGTGCGGATCTCGGGGTGCGCCGCGGCCAGGCCCGGCGCCATCACCTGCGTCTGCTCGACGGCGAACCGCTCGGTGCCACCGTCCGGCGTCGGCACCTCGAGGACGGTCGAGTCGTCCGCGAGCTCGGCGCGCAGCTCGGCGACGTCGACCCGTACGGCGGTGTAGGACTCCGGGTCGACGCGCACCTGGGCGCCGGACACCCGGAAGTCGGAGAGCGCGCGGTAGAGCTGGTCGTCGTCGGACGCACCGGCCGACGAGAACGCGAGCGGCAGCGACGCGACCGCGAAGGTGACGACCGCACAGGCGGCCAGGATCCGTGGGGAACGCGGCATGCCCGAACTCTAGGACGAAGCGGCTGACTCCGAGCCGGGACTCACCAACCACCGGGCGAGGAGAGTTCCCTCGGCCTCGATCAGCGTGTGCAGGTCCAGGGGGACATCGATTGGAGGACCGCTGGTGATCCGGAGGTGGTCGCCGCCGATCAGCCGCGGGACCGTCGTCGAGCACAGCTCGTCGACCACCCCGGCGGCGAGCAGGTCGCGCAGCAGCGACGGACCGCCCTCGCAGAGGATGTTCGTCCATCCGCGCTCGACCAGGGAGGCCTTGAACGCGACGGGGTCGCCCAGCGGCTCGACCGACACGGAGCCCGGCGGCGCGTCCCGCAGCCCCTCGGGCGCGGTGTCCTGGCGACTCACCACGACGAGCGGCCGGACGGCCGGCCCGTACCCCTCGATCCGTGCCGTGCCGGCTCCGACGACGATCACGTCGCACTGCGCCCGGAGCAGGTGGAACACCTGCTTGTCGACCGCGTTGTTGATCGAGCCGCTCTTGCCGGAGTCGCCGGTGGCGGCGCCGTCGACCGTGCTGATCATGTTGACGCGCAGCCACGGCCGACGCGGTACGGCGTACAGCTCGTCGAGGTCGTCGGTGCGCGGTCCGACGAGGACCCTCACCACTCCCACCTCATCACCCAGTACTGCACGCCGAACGGGTCGGCGTCGTAGTCGACCTGCGCCGGGCCCAGGTCGCCGAGCTCGCGCATCCTCGTGATGCCCTCGACGCTCGCCCACAGCTCGTGCGCCAGCGCGGCGTCCACGTCGGGGCGGCCCGCGCGCAGGGAGGCGCCGAGCGTCGCGTCGAAGGCGTGCGCGCGCTCGTCGAGGTGCCCGGGCGCCTTCTCGGAGCGCTTGGCCGAGCCGTTGCCGACCACGAGGTACGCCGAACCGGGGGTCGAGCCTGTCGAGACCCCGGTAGCCGACAGGAGCGCACTCCCCACCCGCTGGCCCTGCGCATCGGCGACGACCACGACGTCGTGACCCAGCCACGCGACCGCGTCGAGGCAGGACGCGCGCAGCTCCGCGACCGGGTCCTCGAGGCCGGCGTACTCGGGCAGCAGCGCGAAGACGCCCGGGACCAGCACCGCCTTCACTGGATCCCCCGGATGGCGCGGTGGGGCGGGCGCCGCCCGGCGATGGCGTTCACCATGTCCACGGTCTGACGGGTCTCGACCACCTCGTGCACGCGGTAGATCCGCGCGCCGGCCAGCGCGCAGACCGAGGTCGCCGCGAGCGTGCCGGTGAGCCGCTCGCCGACCGGGAGGTCCAGGGTCTCGCCGACGAAGTCCTTGTTGGAGAGCGACACGAGCACGGGGTACCCGGTCGCGACCATCTCACCCAGCCGGCGGGTGACCTCCAGCGAGTGGAAGGTGTTCTTGCCGAAGTCGTGCGCCGGGTCGATCACCACCGACTCGGGCGAGACACCGGCAGCGACCGCGCGCTCGGCGTACGCGACGGTGTCGCGGACGGCGGCGGCGACCACGTCGTCGTAGTCGATGCGGTACGGCCGGGTCCGCGGCGTCACCCCGCCGGTGTGCGTGCAGATGATCGCGGCACCGCCCTCGGCGGCGGCGTCGACGAGCTCGGGGTCGGCGCCACCCCAGGCGTCGTTGAGGACGTCGGCGCCTGCCGCACACACGGCGCGGCCGACCTCGGCGCGCCAGGTGTCGACGGAGATGACCAGGCCCGGGAAGGCCTCGCGCACGCGGGCGACGAAGTCGACGACGCGCGACTTCTCCTCGGCGGCGTCGATCTCGACGCCGGGTGCGGCCTTGATGCCGCCGATGTCGACGATCTCCGCACCCTGCTCGACGACCAGCGCCACCCGCTCGAACGCGCGGTCCTCCGCCCAGGTCGCGCCCCGGTCGTAGAAGGAGTCCGGCGTGCGGTTGACGATCGCCATCATCAGCGTCGCGTCGTCGGCGAACGCGTGCCGGCCCAGTCGCAGCGTCATCGCAGTCCCACCGCCGGCGGTCGCTCGGCGACCTCGGGGCCGGCGCCGACCCGGGCCAGGGCCGCGGCCATGATCTGGGTGGCCATGCCGCTCAGGTCGCGCAGCGACTGGTGCCGGTGGGCGCGGGTGCCCAGGTCCACCTGGGCGATCGCGTCGATACCGCGCGTGCGCTCCGTGTCGACCAGCGCGGCCAGCTCGACGGCGTACCCGTGCGGCACGCTGAGCCGCTCGAACAGCGAACGGCGTACCGCCCACTCGCCCGCCAGCGGCTGGTAGAGCCCACCGAGCTCCGGGAACAGCAGCGCGATCAGCGGTCGCGCTACCAGCTCGGTGACCCGGCCGCCCTCGAACGGCACGGCGCCGGCGCCGCTGCCCATCGGCCGCTCGTAGAAGCCCTTCACCAGGTCGACCTCCGGCCGGGTGAGGAGCGGGCCGAGCAGGCCGGGCACGAAGTGCGTGTCCCAGTCGAGCAGGTCGGCGTCCATGAACACGAGCACGTCGCCGCGGGTGACGAACTGCGACTTCCACATCGCCTCGCCCTTGCCCGGCTCGGTGCCGAGGTCGGGACGGATCTCCGCGGAGCGGTGCACGACCGCACCGGCGTCGGTGGCCACGTCGTACGTGTCGTCGGTGGAGTCTGAGTCGATCACGACGATCTCGTCGAGCAGCGCGACCGTGTCGACCAGCGCCTCACGCACCCGGGAGACGACGTCTCCGACGGTCGCGGCCTCGTTGCGGGCCGGCACCACGAGGCTGACGGTGCGGTCCGCCTTGGCGGCCAGGAGGTCCGTCAGCGTCCACTCGTCCCAGTGATGGGTGTTGCACTCGGACCAGCCCACGTCGGCGAGGGTAGCGATAAATGGGTGATTTCCCGTCGGATGGGTCACCCATCCGGCCCCTTGTGAGGTTCAATCAGCCATGTCCACATCGCAGGGGGAGCCACGGCGGGGACGCGGGAGGCCGCGCACCCCCGGGGCGGAGGAGCGCATCATCGATGCCGCGCTCGAGGAGTACGGCGAGCACGGCTGGGCCGGATTCACGATGGACGGGGTGGCCCGCCGCGCGGGAGTCGGCAAGTCCACGGTCTACCTGCGCTGGCAGGACAAGGACTCGCTGCTGACCGAGGCGGTCAGCACGCGGAGCGGCACGCTCGGGGCGGTCGACACCGGTTCGCTGCGCGGCGACCTGACCCGGCTCGCCGAGAACCTGTTCCGCCAGTTCCGCGACGCGGCCGGCTGGGCGTCGCTGCGGATCACGTTCGACGCCGCCGGCGCGCACGAGCGGCTGGGCCGGTTCACGGAGGCGGTCGCCGACGTCCAGGTCGACGCTGTCGGCCGCATGGTGCAGCGGGCCGTCGACCGGGGCGAGGTCCCCGAGAACACCCGTCCCGACTGGATCACGGCGTGCGTCTACGGCGCGGCCACCATGGAGACGCTCGGCTCCCGGCTCGAGGGCCGCGAGCTCAGCGACGAGGACATCGCGGAGCGCTCGGCGGCGATCGTCGAGCTCGTGCTCGACGGCGCGCTGGGGCGCTAGTCGAGGAACCGGCGTACGGCGCGGGTGAGCGCGGTCGCGTAGGCGCGCTGCCCCGACGCGCGGGTCATCCGTCGCGCGTCGCCGGCGTTGCGCATGTTGCCCGCCTCGAGCATCACCGTCGGGATGTTCGAGAGGTTGAGCGTGCCGAGGTCGGACCGGAAGTCCAGGCCGTCACCGCCGGCGATGTAGTTGGCGACCGAGAAGCCCCGCGCTCGCAGCTCCCGCCGGGTGTCGAGCGCGAGCCGCTTCGAGGAGCGGTAGATGTCGTGCGTCCACGGCCGCCGGTCCGTCGGCGCGATCACGTGGAACCCGTGCGCGCCCGCGGTGTACGACCCGTCGCCGTGCACGCTGATCTTCGCGTCGGCGCGCTGCTTGTTGCCACGCCGGCCGCGCTCGTCGATGCACGGGCCCCAGCGGTCCTGGCGGTTGGTGGTCCGCGTCATCACGACGCGCGCGCCGAGCCGCTCGAGACGGGTCCGCAGCCGCTCGGCCACCTTCCAGGCGAACGTCGCCTCGGGGTAGCCGCCGTTGGTCGCGGTGCCCGTCGTGTTGCAGGGCTTGTCGAACCCGCCGGCCGGGACCGGCCGGTTGATCTGGCGCGGGTAGTGGTGGTTCCCCAGCTGGTGACCGGGGTCGATCACGACGACGCGGCCCGCCAGCGGCCTCGCGGTGGTCGAGGAAGGCGCGCTGGCGCCCGTCTCGAGACCACCGACGCTCAGCAGGAGGGACAGGACCATGCCGACCAGGCCGGACATCACTCGTAGCCCAGGATCTCCTGGCGCTTCGCGCCCCAGGCGAGGGCCGAGGCGATCGCGTCCTCGAGCGACAGCTCGGTGCGCCAGTCGAGGAGCTCGGCCGAGCGGTCGACGTTCGCGAACGCGCCGACGGCGTCGCCCGGGCGCGGCGGCGCCTCGCGCAGCGGCACCTCCTGGCCGAAGACGTTCTCGAACGCCTTGACCAGCTCGCGCACCGTCACGCCGTCGCCGGTGCCGACGTTGATCACCGCGCTGGGCGTACCGGCTGCCGCGATCACGTCGTCGAAGCGCTCGACCGCGCGCACGTGGGCCCGCGCCAGGTCCCACACGTGGATGTAGTCGCGGATGCCCGTGCCGTCACGGGTCGGGTGCTCGGTGCCGGTGATCGTGAACGCATCCTTCTGCCCACGCGCGGCCATCACCAGCTGGCCGAGGACGTGCGACGGCTCCTTGGCGTAGATGCCCGACTCGAGGTCCGGGTCGGAGCCGATCGGGTTGAAGTAGCGCAGGATGATCGCGCGCAGGTCCGTCGCCACGGCGATGTCCTGGAGGATCTCCTCCATCATCCGCTTGGTGCGGGCGTACGGCGAGGTCGGCGCCAGGGCGTCACCCTCCGACACCTCGAACTGCTCCTTGAGCGCGTAGATCGAGGCCGACGACGAGAACAGCACGCGGTTCTTGCCGAGGCCGTTGAGCTCGTCGAAGAGCTCCAGCGACTTCGCGACGTTGTCGCGGTAGTACTCGTACGGCTTCTCGACCGACTCCGGCACCACGATCCGCGCGGCCATGTGGATGGTGGCGTCGAGGTCGGGGTGCTCGTCGACGATCCGGCGCACCAGCGCCCGGTCGGCGATGTCGCCCTCGTAGAAGATCCGGTCCTTCACGAACGCGAGCGGTCCGGTCAGCAGGGAGTCGAGGACGACCGGGGTGTGCCCCGCCTCCTCGAGCGCCTTGGCCGTGGTCGAGCCGATGTAGCCGGCACCGCCGGTCACGAGGATCTTCATGTCGCCAGTATCCTCCGGAGCATGAGCTGGCTGGTCACGGGTGGTGCGGGCTACATCGGTTCCCACGTCGTGCACGCACTCCTCGACGCCGGGATGGAGCCGGTCGTCCTCGACAACCTCGCCGCGGGTGTCGCCGGCTTCGTGCCGCCGGACGTGCCCCTGGTCCGGGCGTCCTTGCTCGACGAGGAAGCCGTCAGCGAGACCCTCAGCACCCACGGCGTGGTCGGCGTCATCCACCTGGCCGGGTTCAAGTACGCCGGCGTCTCGGTGTCACGGCCGCTGGAGACCTACGACCAGAACGTCAACGGCACCATCCGGCTGCTCCGGGCGATGGACGCAGCGGACGTCCGCCCGATCGTGTTCTCCTCCAGCGCGGCGACGTACGGAACCCCGGACGTCGACCTGGTCACCGAGCAGACGCCGACGACACCCGAGTCGCCGTACGGCGAGAGCAAGCTGATCGGCGAGTGGCTGCTGGCGGACGCCGGTCGTGCCCACGGCTTCCGGCACACGTCGCTGCGGTACTTCAACGTCGTGGGCTCCGGTCGCCCCGAGCTCCGCGACCGCAGCCCCCACAACCTGTTCCCGCTGGTGTTCGACGCGCTTGTCGAGGGCCGGACGCCGGTCATCTTCGGAGACGACTACGCCACCCCGGACGGCACCTGCGTGCGTGACTACGTGCACGTCGCGGACCTGGCCCGCACGCACGTGGTCGCCGCCCGGAGGCTGCTGGCCGGCGAGACCCTGGAGCCCGTCTACAACCTCGGCAGCGGCGTCGGCGCGTCGGTCCGGCAGATCATGGACACGATCCGGGACGTCACCGGGATCGACTTCGAGCCCGAGGTCCGCGACCGCCGGCCGGGGGACCCGGCCCGGATCGTCGCGAGCGGCGCGCTCGCGGCCCGCGACCTGGAGTGGGAGATGCGGCACGACCTCCGGTCGATGGTCGCGAGCGCCTGGGAGGCGCGCTCCTCGGCCTAGGGCCGCCAGCCCGGGTCGCGCCCGATGAACCCGAGGAGCCGGGTCTGCGCGTCCGCGTCCGCGGGCACGTCCACCCGTGCGCCGTACTGACCGCTGCCACGGATCAGGTCCTCCATCGGCTCCATCCCGGCCAGCATCGCCGCACACGTCTCCGCGTCGAGCGTGTCGTCCTGCCCGGTCGCGCGGGCGAGGTCCCAGGTGTGCATGAAGATGTCGGCGGTGTAGATCCGGTTGACCAGGTCGCCCACGGCCCAGGTCCCCATGCGGGGGTCGTCGACCTGCTGGGCGGCGCCCGGGCCGTCGAGCAGCGCCTGGACGCTCGCGGCATGCGCCTGCCAGGCCGCGACCGGGTCGTCGACCGCGGAGAGCTCGCCGGGGCCGACGCCGGTCACGCCGTTGCCCTCGAGGTACGCCGGCAGCCAGGTGACGAGGTGGTCGACCACGTCGCGGGCGGCCCAGCCGTCGACCGGCGCGGGCGCGTCCCAGTCCGTCGTGCCGAGCACGCGGTCGGTGAACGTCGCCGCCACCCGGCGGTGGTCGTCGGCGGCGCTCATGCGCTGCCGGCCTCGAAGAGGGCGTCGAGCTTGGCGTACCCGTGGTTGACGCCGACCTCCATGCCACTGGCCAGCCACTGGTCGCGCACCTCGATCGTCTCGACGACCGACGTGGCGACGATCCGGCAGCGTCCGCCGTCCAGCGCCTCGAACGTCATCGTCTCCAGGCTGACGCCGTCCGGGTCCCCGGCCCAGGTGAAGGTCTGCACGATCCGCTCGTGCGGACGCACCTCGTGGAACGAGCCGTAGAAGCTGTGCTCGCCGGCGGAGCTGGTCCCGCGGAAGGCCCACGAGCCCCCGGTGCGAGCGTCCCAGGTCTGGATCTCGGTCTCCGTGCCGTTCGGGCCGACCCACTGGGCGTACAGGTCGGGGTCCACGTGCGCCCGGAACACGCGCTCCGGCGTCGCGTCGAACTCCCGCGTGGTCTTGATGACCGGCAGGTCCGGGACCGCCTCGATGGTCGCCTCGGCCTTGGTGGTCGTGCTCATGATGCTGCTCCTTCTTCTCGGTCGTCTCGGGTGTCCTCGGCGGTCGCGGCGAGGACGGCGTCCAGTCGGCGGTAGCGCTCCTCGACCTGCTGCCGGTAGCGCTCGATCCACTTCGTCATCAGGTCGAACACCTCCGCCTCGAGGTGCACCGGGCGCCGCTGGGCGTCCCGGCTGCGACTGACCAGCCCGGCGTCCTCGAGCACCTTCACGTGCTTGGACACCGCCTGGACGCTCACGTCGTACGGCGCCGCGAGCTCGCCCACGGAGGCGTCCCCGTCGGCGGCCAACCGGGCGACCATGTCGCGCCGGGTCGGGTCGGCGAGGGCCTGGAAGACCCTCGAGAGCTGGTCGGTCACCGGGCACCTCTTCAACTTGTTGGTTGAATAACCGTAGATCCGCCCGCTCGGCGTTGTCAACCATCTGGTTGCAAAGAATGGGTGGCCCGGCTCCTGGCAGCCGAGGCGCGAGTGCAGCGAGCCTCGATACCTCCGCCCCAGGCATCCCGAGTTAGGCTTGCCTAACTTCGACGTGATGGGATGTGGGCATGCACGGGCATGTGGTGAGGACCGAGCGGCTGACGCCGACGTTGGTGCGAGTGGTGCTGGGCGGACCGGGGCTCGACGGCTTCGCCATGCCGGAGTCGACCGACGCCTACGTGAACCTGGCGATCCCGCCCGCGGGTGCGCCGTACGGCGGCGTCTTCGACCCGAAGGCGGTGCGCGAGGAGCAGGCGCAGGAGCACTGGCCGGCCCGGCGCCGCTACACCGTGCGCTTCTGGGACGAGGCCGCGCGTGAGCTCACCCTCGACTTCGTCGTGCACGGCGACTCCGGCGTGGCCGGCCCGTGGGCGGCCTCGGCCGCGCCCGGCGACGTCCTGGTGTTCGAGGGGCCCGGCAGCGGCTACCGCCCCGACGCCGACGCCGACTGGCACCTGATGGTCGGCGACGAGTCCGCGCTGCCCGCGATCGCCGCCTCCCTCGAGGCGCTGCCGGCGGACGCCGTCGCCGTGGTCCGGCTGGTGTGCGACGGCGCCGAGCACGAGGTCGCCCTCGACTGCCCGGGCCGGCTCGACCTGGCGTGGCTGCACCGCACCGGCGCCGAGGACGACGTCGACCTGCTGGCCGACGCGGTGGCCGACCTGGAGTTCCCCGCGGGCCGCGTGCACGCGTTCATCCACGGCGAGGCCGAGGAGATCCGCGCCATCCGCCGGCACCTGCTCTCCGACCGCCGTCTCCCCCGCGCCGACATGTCCTGCTCGCCGTACTGGCGGCGCACGATGGACGACGAGGCCTGGCGCAGGGTCAAGCGCGACTTCGTGGCAGCGATGGACGCCGACGTCGCCTGACGTGGCCTAGGGCACAATCCGTCCATGCCCACCGCGCTCATCACCGGCATCACCGGCCAGGACGGCCTCTACCTCGCCGAGCTGCTGCTCTCGAAGGGGTACGACGTCCACGGCGTGATCCGCGGTCAGAACAACCCCAAGCTCGACCTGGTGCGCGAGCTGCTGCCGGACGTGCGGCTGCACAACGGCGACCTCACCGACATGTCGAGCCTGATCCGCGCGCTGCGCGACTCCGACCCGGACGAGGTCTACAACCTGGGCGCGGTGTCGTTCGTGGCGTACTCGTGGGAGAACGCCCCGCTCACGACGGACGTCACGGCCAAGGGCGTGCTCAACATCCTCGAGGCCGTGCGGCTGCACACCGGTGACCGGCCGGACTCGATCCGCTTCTACCAGGCCTCCAGCTCCGAGATGTTCGGCAAGGTGCAGGAGGTCCCGCAGCACGAGCGGACGCTGCTGTGGCCGCGTTCGCCGTACGGCGTGAGCAAGGTGTTCGGCCACTACATGACCATCAACTACCGCGAGTCGTACGGCATGCACGCCTCGTCGGGGATCCTCTTCAACCACGAGTCGCCGCGGCGCGGGCCGGAGTTCGTGACCCGCAAGATCAGCGAGGCCGTCGCGCGGATCAAGCTCGGCCTGCAGAACGAGCTGGTGCTGGGCAACCTGGACGCGGAGCGCGACTGGGGGTTCGCCGGCGACTACGTCGAGGCGATGTGGATGATGCTGCAGCAGCCGCACGGTGACGACTACGTGATCGCGACCGGCGAGACCCACTCGATCCGCGACTTCCTCGACGAGGCGTTCAGCCACATCGGCATCGACGACTGGGCGCCGTACGTACGCCAGGACCCGCGCTTCATGCGTCCGGCCGAGGTCGACCACCTCATCGGCGACGCGAGCAAGGCCCGCGAGGTGCTCGGCTGGAAGCCGAAGGTCTCGTTCCGCGAGCTGGTGGCGATGATGGTCGACGCCGACCTCGCCGCGACCCAGCAGGGCTGGTGAGATGACCCGCGCGTTCATCACGGGGATCAGCGGCCAGGACGGCAGCTACCTCGCCGAGCGGCTGCTCGCCGAGGGCGTCGAGGTGCACGCGCTCGCGCACGACCTCGAGCCGCTGCCCGACCTGCCCGGCGTCGAGCTGCACCGCGGCGACCTGAGCGCCGTGCCCGACGTACGCGCCCTGCTGCTCGACCTGGCGCCCGACGAGGTCTACAACTTCGCAGCACTGAGCTCGGTGGCACGGTCGTGGGAGGAGCCGGACCTCACCGCGCGCGTGAACGGCATGGCCGCGGCGGCCCTCCTGGAGTCCGCGCTGCTGGTCCAGGAGAAGCACGGTCGGGCCGTGCGCTTCGTCCAGGCCTCCAGCGCGGAGATCTTCGGCGAGCCGGACCGGCACCCCCAGGACGAGTCCACGACGCTGCGGCCGGTGAACCCGTACGGCGCGGCGAAGGCCTACGCCCACCTGATGGTCGACGTGTACCGGCGACGCGACCTGCACGCGGTCAGCGCGATCCTCTACAACCACGAGTCGCCGCGTCGCCCGGAGCAGTTCGTGACCCGCAAGATCACCGCGACCGTGGCCGCCATCGCGCAGGGTCGCGCGGACTCGCTGGCGCTCGGCAACCTCGACGCCCGCCGCGACTGGGGCTGGGCGCCGGACTACGTCGACGCGATGGTGCGCGCCGCCCGGGCCGACACCGCGAACGACTACGTGATCGCCACGGGGGTGGCGCACTCGGTGCGCGACTTCGTCGCGGCCGCGTTCACCCGCGCCGGGATCGACGACTGGCAGGACCTCGTGGTCGTCGACCCCGAGTTCGTGCGACCGGCCGACCCGACGGAGCTCGCCGGAGACGCCACCCGCGCGCGGACCCTGCTCGGGTGGGAGCCGACCGTGGACTTCGCCGAGCTGGTCGGGCGGATGGTCGACGCCGACCTGGGACAGGGGTCCGCGAGCGAACCTCGCGGGTAGCGCCTCTGGCCGGGACGCGTCGCCCGAGGCCCTGGGACAGACATCCTCAAGGAACGCGCAAGCCGCAGATGGCGTCACACCATCGCGAATACCCTGGTGCTGATGCATCTCCTGACCTGCGCGACCCGAGACTATGCCTGGGGCTCGACCTCGCTGATCCCCCGCTTTCTCGGCACGCCCGCTGACGGGCAGCCGCAGGCCGAGCTGTGGGTCGGCGCGCATCCCGGCAGTCCGGCGCTGCTCCCGGACGGCGGACGACTCGACGAGCACATCCGCGACCACCCGGCCACGGCGCTCGGCCAGGACACGCTCGACACGTTCGGGCCCCGGTTGCCGTACCTGATGAAGGCACTGGCGGCCGCCGAGCCGCTGTCCCTCCAGGTCCACCCCACCAGCCAGCGGGCCCGGCTCGGGTACGAGCACGAGAACCAAGCGGGGATTCCACTCGGTGCGACTCAGCGCTGCTACCAGGACCGCTTCCACAAGCCCGAGCTGATCGTCGCGATCACGCGGTTCGAGGGGATGGCGGGCTTCCGCGACGTGGAGAAGTCAGCACGCATCCTTCGGCTGCTCGAGCACCCCTGGGCCGACCGGGTGGCGAAGGATCTCGAGTCCGCGCCACCCTTCCAGGCACTGCACGCAGCGGTGAGCGAGATCCTCAGCCAGGACGGCTCGGAGCTGCGCGGTCTCATCGCCGACATCGCGGCCGCCGCACACGCGGCGGAGGCCAGGGGACACCGCTCCAACCGGACCTCGGGGCGGATGTACCTCGACCGCGCCAGCGTCGAGCGGGAGAGCACTCGCGTGTTCGCCCAGACCGTGTCGCTGGCGCAGCGCTATCCGACCGACCCTGGCGTGCTGGTGACGCTGCTGCTCAATCACGTCGTGCTCTCGCCCGGCGAGGCGATGTTCCTCGATGCGGGCGTCGTGCACGCCTACACCTCCGGGTTCGGGGTCGAGATCATGGCGGCGTCGGACAACGTCGTGCGGGCAGGCCTGACGCCCAAGCATGTCGACGTCCCCGAGCTGCTCCACATCGCGAACTTCACCCCGATGCCGGCTCCGATCTGGGAGGCGACGCCGGTCAGCGCCAACACGTTGGCGTACCGACCTCCCGTCGCCGAGTTCGCGCTCACGATCGCGCGAGAGCCCGGTGACCAGCTCCCGACCGAGGGGCCGCGCACGCTCCTGTGCCTCGACGGCAGCGTGACCGTCAGCAGCGCCGACGCGAGCCGGGAGCTGCAGCGGGGTCAGTCCCTGTTCGTGCCCCACGCGGACGGCGCCATCACGCTCGACGGCGAGGGCACGGTCGCGATCGCCAGTGTCCCGTCGGCCTGACGGCCTGACGGATCAGCTCGAGGGCCAGCCCCGCGGCTGGTCGATCCAGGGCTCGCCCTCGTGCTGCACGGCTTCGACGTCGGCGTCGACCATGATCCGGACGAGCTCCTCCGTGTGCACCCGAGCAGTCCAACCGAGATCACGCTCGGCTCGGCTCGAGTCACCGATCAGCGCGGACGGTTCGGTGGGACGCAGGTACCGCTCGTCGAGCCGGACGTGCTTCTCCCAGTCCAGCCCGGCGTGCTCGAACGCCGCGACCACGAAGTCGCGAACGGTGAACGGCCGGCCCGTCGCGAGCACGTAGTCGCGCGGCTCGTCGGCCTGCAGCATCCGCCACATGCCCTCGACGTACTCCGGGGCGTAGCCCCAGTCACGCACCCCGTCGAGGTTGCCCATGTACAGGTAGTCGGCCAGCCCCGCCTGGATGCGGGCCACGGCGCGGCTGATCTTGCGCGTCACGAACGTCTCCCCGCGCCGCGGTGACTCGTGGTTGAAGAGGATGCCGCTCACGGCGAACATCCCGTAGCCCTCGCGATACGTCGCGGTGGTCCAGTGTGCGTACAGCTTCGCGGTGCCGTACGGCGACACCGGTCGACACACGGTGTCCTCGTTCTGCGGTTCGGGGGCATTGCCGTACATGGCCGAGCTGGATGCCTGGTAGAAGCGGCAGTCGAGCTCGGCGGTGCGAATCGCCTCCAGCAGACGGACCACGCCGAGGCCGACGGTGTCGCCGGTGTACTCCGGCTCGTCGAAGCTCACCCCGACATGGGATTGACCCGCGAGGTTGTAGACCTCGTTCGGCTGGATCCGGCGCAACAGGCGGACCAGCCTCGACTCGTCGGTGAGGTCGGCGTAGTGCAGGAAGAGCCGGGCGTCAGGGTCGCGGGGGTCCTGGTAGAGGTGCTCGATCCGCGTGTTGTTGAAGGTGGAGGACCGACGCCGCAGTCCGTGCACCTCGTAGCCCTTGGCGAGCAGCAGCTCGGCCAGGTAGGAGCCGTCCTGGCCGGTGATGCCGGTGATCAACGCGCGTCGGGTCACCCCGGAAGCGTGGCACACATCGCTCGACCGGAAGGCCGCGACGGGAGATCCTGACGGTCAGCGTCGCGTCAACGACGCCAGCGCGGGACGCACGTCGGCGAGGTAGACCAGCGCCGCGACGGTGAACGCCAGACTGATGAGTCCGATCACGCCACCGAGCACGATCTGAGCCGCGAGGCCGACGCCGAGGATGATGGCCCAGGCCGCCTTGGACAGCTTGTTGGCCGCGCTGTAGGACTCGGCGGAGTACATCAGGCAGTTCACCAGGGCGAAGATCTTGACGCCGAGGATGACGAGCTCGACGAACAGCATGAGGTTCAGCTCGGCCTCGAGTACGTGCAGCACCCGCACAGCCTACGGTGCCAGCAGACCCGGTCGTCGAGCAGCGAGCGTGTCGAGACCCCCACGCCCGAGCGCATGCGCCAGGTGCAGGGGTCTCGCCAGCTCGACCGACGGGTGGGTCAGTCGCCGACCTTCGCGGCGCCGTCGGCGACGGCTGCGGTCGTGCTGGCCGCGGTCTTCTTCGCTGCCGTCGCGGTGGCCTTGGCGCTGCTCTTCGGCGCCGCCGACGACTTCTTCGCGGTCGAGGACGCCTTCTTGGCGGTCTTCTTGGCGGTGGTCTTGGTGGCCTTGGTCGCCTGCGTCTTCGTGGTCTTGGCCTTGACCTGGGTGGTCCCCGCAGAGGCCTTGGCCTGCTGCGTCGACTCCTGCTTGCGGATCCGCACGACGAGCGTCTCGCCACGCTTGGCCAGGTCGGCGTACGTCTCGTTGACCCGGTTCGGGAGCTTCAGCGCGTCGGCCTGGAGCTCGGCGACGCGCGCCTCGATCGCCGCACGACGGGCCTTGGCCTCCTGGCTGAGGGCGTCGACGCGGGCGCTGACGACGGTGACCGCCTGGTCACGCAGCGCCTTGGGCTGGAGGTCGAGACCGGTCACGCGCGTCTGCACGTCCTGCTGCACGCCGGCGAACCGCTTCTGCACGTCGGCGACGTACTCCCGGACCAGCGCCACAGCGACGTCGGTGGCGCCGACGCCCGCGTACAGGGGGCGGGTCGCCTCGGTCTTGATGTCGAACTTGGCCTGGGCCATGTCCTGCTCCTTCGGTTGGCAGCCCGGCACGGTTGCCGGGCCTCGTGGTTCAGCTGGTGGAGTCGTTCAGGGCGATGAACGACGCGTAGACGTCCAGCAGGGACTGCTTCTGGCGCTCGGTGAGCCGGCTGTCGCCGAGGACGGCGAGCTCGACCGATCCGCCCGCGCCCTCCGGGCTGACGATGCCGGCGCGCAGGTAGAGCTGCTCGGCGGAGATGCGCAGCGCCTTGGCGATCTGCTGCAGCACCTCGGCGGACGGACGCCGCAGCCCCCGCTCGATCTGGCTGAGGTACGGGTTGGACACACCCGCCTGCTCGGCGAGCTGGCGGAGCGTCAGGTGGGCCGCGATCCGCTGTTCCCTGAGGTAGTCGCCCAGGGTCTCGACGGTCTTGCCGACCTTGCCCATCGCCATGCCTCCACCATCGCGAGGTCTGCTAGCAATAGCAAGCACGGGCGGCGTGAACCTGTTCACATCGGATGGTTTCGCCTTCAAATATTGGGCAAATCGCCGCTAGCAGCAGCAATCAAGGGGTCAGAAGACGGCGCGGATCTCGCCCACGGGTCGACCACCGCCGAGCAGCACCGAGGTGCCGGTACGACGTACCGCCTCGGCGTCCACGCCTTCCTCCCGGTCGACCCCGGACCGGCGCAGCGCCGCCGCCATCAGCACCGGTCGCACCCGCGGCGCCCCGTCGTCGGTCTTGAGCGCGAACGCCCGGCCGTCGGCGAGCGCGACGGCGTAGCAGGACTCGGCGCCCGCCTTGCCGATCGCTCCCGGGATCGCGGTCAGCAGCTTCCGCTCGTCGCGACGGGTGCCGGACACGAACTCCGGGTGCTGCCGGATCGCCGCCGCCACGCGCGCGGCGCTGGGGTCGCCGCCGAGCGCGATCGTGCGGAACGCGGTCGCCAGTCCCACGAGCGACGTCCCCAGCAACGGCGCTCCGCAACCGTCGACCGCGTCCACCGTCACCGGCTCGCCGACGAGCTCCTCGAACGTCGCGCGGATCGCCACCTGCAGCGGGTGGTCGGCCGCCAGGTACGTCGCCGTGTCCCACCCGTTCACGACGCAGGTCGCGAGCATCGCGGCGTGCTTGCCCGAGCAGTTCATCTGCAGCCGGGTGCGGTGACCTCCGGCCCGCACCACCCGGTCACGCTCCTCGTCGTCCAGCGGGTAGTCCTCCGGCGTCTGCAGCGCGCGCTCGTCGAGCCCGACCGTGGCCAGGATGCGCAGGGCGCCCTCGAGGTGGAGGGGCTCGCCCGAGTGTGACGCGCACGCCAGCGCCAGCAGCTCCGGCGGCAGGTCCAGGCCGAGGCGAACCATCGCGAGTGCCTGCACCGGCTTGTTGCAGGAGCGCGGCATGACCGGCACGTCGATCGCACCGACGGACCACTCGACGCGGCCGGACGCGTCCAGCGCGACCACCGAGCCGTAGTGGTGGCCTTCCACGAACCCGGACCGGACCAGCTCTGCGACGACGGGGAGCGACATGAGTGGGAGACTAACTTCAGCGAGATGGCACGATTACCCCGTGCCGATGCCCCCCGTCCCGCAGTACTGCCCCACGCCGCGCGAGCTCGACGACCTCGAGCTCCTGCTCAGCGGGGCCCTGGTGCCGACCGTGATGTTCAACGAGCCGGGCAGCCCGATCACGCTCGACCTGCCGGACGACGTCGCCACGCTCGGCGCGGCGGCGGGCGCCGTGGAGCTGGTCGACCCGGAGGGCCTGCCGCTCGCCGAGGTCGCCCTGCCGGCCGGCACGATCGACCCGCTCAGCCACGCGCAGTACGGCCCCTTCCGCCGGCTGTACCTCAGCCCGACCGAGACCCGCGCCCGGTACGCCGGCCGCACGTTCGTCCCGCTCGTGGACGCGCTGACCCAGGCCCAGCTCACCGTGCTCGCGACGGTGGGACCGGTCGTGCTGCTCCCGCTGGTCGGGCACGGTACGCCCGACCTCTCCCCCGTCGGCCTGGTCCGAGCGACCCTCGCCGCCGCGGAGCAGCTCCCGGATGCCGAGGTGGTGGCGATCCCGCTCGCCTCCCACGGTGACGCCGACGTCGACCACGAGCTCGGCGTCCAGGTGGTCGCCAACTATGCGGGCAGCGACCCGGTCGTCGGCGTGACCGACGACCCCGACGGCGCCTTCCCGGACGCGGTCGAGGCGATCGTCACCGCGGACCGCCCGGCCCGTGCCGACCAGGGCCTGGTGCTGTTCTTCACCGGGCTGTCGGGCAGCGGCAAGTCCACGCTGGCGCGCGCGCTGATGGACCGGCTCCTCGAGCAGGGCACCCGCACGGTCACCAGCCTCGACGGCGACGTCGTACGCCGGAACCTGTCCGCGGGCCTGACGTTCTCGAAGGCCGACCGCGAGACCAACATCCGCCGGATCGGCTGGGTCGCCGCCGAGATCTCACGGCACGGCGGCGTGGCCGTGGTCAGCCCGATCGCCCCGTTCGACGAGACCCGGCAGCAGGTCCGGGCCATGGTCGACGCGGCCGGTGGCGCGTTCTTCCTCGTCCACGTGGCGACGCCGCTGGAGGAGTGCGAGCGCCGCGACCGCAAGGGCCTGTACGCCAAGGCTCGCCGCGGCGAGATCCCCGAGTTCACGGGGATCTCCTCGCCGTACGAGGAGCCTGAGGACGCCGACGTCCGCGTCGACACCACCGGACGCACCATCGAGGACGCGCTCGACGACGTGATCGCCGGCCTCGGCGAGGCGGGATACCTCGACCTCACCACGTCCGGGAGGATCCCCGCATGAGCGACGTCATCACCACCACCTTCTTCGCGATCATCGCCGCCGGCTTCCTCGTCGGCATCGTGGTCGGGCTGACCGGGATGGGCGGCGGCGCGCTGATGACGCCGGCGCTGATCTTCCTCGGCGTCGGCGAGGCCTCCGCCGTGGTGACCGCGGACCTGACCGCGGCCGCGATCTACAAGACCGGCGGCGCGATCGTGCACTCGAAGGAGGGGTCACCCGACTTCAAGCTCGCGAAATGGTTGATCCTCGGATCGGTGCCCATGGCCCTGCTCGGGCCCTGGATCATCCACAAGATCGCCGGGGAGGAACCGGAGTCCGTCGACGAGCTGCTGCTCATCTGCATCGGGTTCGCCCTGCTCTTCGCGGCGTCGACGTACGCCCTGCGCCTCTACATCAACCTGCGCCGGATCCGCAGCGGCACGGGCAACGCCGACCCGAACCCGCCGATCCGCCCGATCCCGACGCTGCTGGTCGGCGCGCTCGGCGGCCTGCTGGTCGGCATCACCAGCGTCGGCTCCGGCTCGGTGATCATGGTGGCGCTGCTGATGCTCTACCCCGGCCTGTCCGCCGTCCGGCTGGTCGGCACCGACCTGGTGCAGGCCGTCCCGCTCGTGATGGCCGCCGCGATCTCGAACATCGCGATCAACGGGCTCGACTGGTCGCTGCTGATCCCGCTGGTGATCGGCTCGGTCCCGGGCACGCTGATCGGCAGCACGATCGCGCCGCGCGTCCCGCAGTCGATCATCCGGCGCGGCATCGTCGTCGTCCTGACCATGTCCGGCGTCGCGCTGCTCGACAAGTCCGGCTGGGCGCCCCTGAGCGTGGACGAGACCCACCCGATGCTGATCGCAGGCGTCGGACTCGCGATGCTCGTCCTGGTGCCCCTCGTCTGGGGCCTGATCCGCAAGACGCAGGGACTTCCGATGTTCGGATCACCGACGGTCGCGGAGCTCGAGAAGCAGCCGTTCTCCGCCCGAGAGTGACCTGAGGCACTCAGATTTGTCCGGTTTCGGGGCGCAAGCCCACTCACGGCTACGATGTGGGCTGCTGTCCCGACGAGAGGTCCCCAGTCAGTCATGACCCAAACCCACGCCGACTACCGGCTGAGTCAGCTCGACCAGCTGGAGGCGGAGTCGATCCACATCTTCCGTGAGGTCGCCGCCGAGTTCGAGAAGCCCGTCCTGATGTTCTCGGGGGGCAAGGACTCGATCGTGATGATGCGCCTCGCCGAGAAGGCGTTCTACCCCGCGAAGATCCCGTTCCCCGTGCTGCAGGTCGACACCGGGTACGACTTCCCCGAGGTCCTCGCCTGCCGCGACAACTGGGTGAACCGACTCGGTGCCCGCCTGATCGTGGCCAGCGTCGAGGAGGCGATCGCGGACGGCGTCGTCGTCGACGACGGCAAGACCAGCCGCAACCGGCTGCAGATCGGCACCCTGCTGAACGCCCTCGAGGAGGGCGGCTTCACCGCCGCCTTCGGCGGCGGCCGGCGCGACGAGGAGAAGGCCCGCGCCAAGGAGCGCGTCTACTCCCACCGCGACGAGTTCGGCCAGTGGGACCCGAAGATGCAGCGCCCCGAGCTGTGGAGCCTGTACAACGGGCGCATCCACGAGGGCGAGCACATGCGCATCTTCCCGATCTCCAACTGGACCGAGCTGGACATCTGGCACTACATCGGCCGGGAGGGCATCGAGATCCCCTCGATCTACTTCTCCCACCAGCGTCGGGTCTTCGAGCGCGACGGGATGCTGCTCTCGGAGTCGGAGCACAACCCGGTCCGCTCGGGCGAGACCGTCGCCGAGCGCACGGTCCGCTTCCGCACGGTCGGCGACCTGACGCTGACCGGCTGTGTCGAGTCCGAGGCCGACACCATCGACAAGATCATCGACGAGATCGCCATCGCCCGCGTCACCGAGCGCGGCGCCACCCGGGGCGACGACCGGTTCTCCGAGGCTGCCATGGAGGACCGGAAGAAGGAAGGCTACTTCTGATGAGCGACCCCACTCCCGAGAATCTGACTCAGGCGCAGAAGGCCGAGCAGGTCCGCGACATGGACCTGCTGCGGTTCGCGACCGCCGGCTCCGTGGACGACGGCAAGTCGACCCTGATCGGCCGGCTGCTGCTCGACTCGAAGTCGATCTTCGAGGACCAGCTCGAGGCCGTCGAGGCCACCAGCCAGTCCAAGGGCTACGACTACACCGACCTCGCGCTGCTGACCGACGGTCTCCGCTCGGAGCGCGAGCAGGGCATCACCATCGACGTGGCGTACCGCTACTTCGCGACCCCGAGCCGCAAGTTCATCATCGCCGACACCCCGGGCCACGTGCAGTACACCCGGAACATGGTCACCGGCGCCTCGACGGCCGACCTCGGCCTGGTGCTCGTCGACGCCCGCCAGGGCCTCACCGAGCAGTCCCGCCGGCACGCGGTGATCCTCTCGCTGCTCCGCGTCCCGCACCTCGTGCTCGCGGTGAACAAGATGGACCTCGTCGACTTCTCCGAGGAGGTCTACGAGAAGATCCACGCCGAGTTCACGCAGTTCGCGACGAAGCTGAACATCCCGGACCTCGAGGTCATCCCGATCTCGGCGCTCCAGGGCGACAACGTGGTCAACCGCTCCGAGAACATGCCGTGGTACTCCGGTCCCACGCTGATGCACCACCTCGAGCACGTCCACGTGGCCTCCGACCGCGACCTGGTCGACGTCCGCTTCCCGGTGCAGTACGTCGTGCGCCCGAAGTCCGACGAGCACCACGACTACCGCGGCTACGGCGGCATGGTCGCCGGTGGCGTCCTGAAGCCGGGCGACGAGGTCGTCGTCCTGCCCTCGGGCATGACGTCGAAGATCGCCGGCATCGACCTGTTCGACCAGGAGGTCACCGAGGCGTTCCCGCCGATGAGCGTCACGGTCCGTCTCGAGGACGACGTCGACGTCTCCCGTGGCGACATGATCGCCCGCCCCGCGAACGCCCCGAAGCCGTCGCAGGACATCGACGCGATGGTGTGCTGGATGACCAACGAGCCGCTGCGCCCGCGCCAGAAGCTCGCGATCAAGCACACCACCCGCTCGGCGCGCACGCTGGTGAAGGACATCCAGTACCGCCTCGACGTGAACACGCTGCACCGCGACCAGGAGACCAAGGAGCTCGGTCTCAACGAGATCGGCCGCGTCCAGCTGCGCACCACGGTGCCGCTGCTGTGCGACCCGTACTCCAAGAACCGCACCACGGGCTCGTTCATCCTGATCGACGAGGCGACCGGCGTCACCGTCGGCGCAGGGATGATCAACAGCGGAAGCTGACCCGGACCACATCACGCAACGAGGGGCCTGCCGAACGGCAGGCCCCTCGTCGCGTCCGCGATCAGTAGTTCCGCACCTCGACCGGGATCGACGCGTTCGGCACGCACAGCGCCCAGACCTGCAGGACGTCGCCCTCCTGCGACGTCGGCGCGACGCCGTTCCCGAACTTCACGATCCAGCCGTCGAGGCGACCCGCCTGCGGCGTGTTGTTGTCCTGGGAGTCAGACCCGAAGGACCAGTTCATCCGGCCCGGGAAGGACGACGTCATCGGCTCGGTGTGGCTGGAGACGACAGTCCCGGTACCGTCCACGACCTGCACGAACGCACCACCACTGATCGCGGTGTAGTTCGCCGACTCCGCGAGGGTGTCGGCACAGGCCACGGTGGCGATGCCTCCCCCGCCGTTGGTGTAGTTCGCGACGCGGTACACAGCACCGAGGAGGCCGTTGGGTCCCTGGGGACCCTCTGGACCCTGGTCGCCGGTGAAGCCTCTCGGACCCTGCGATCCGGGCAGCCCGGCAGGACCCGGCGCTCCTGCCGGACCCTGCTCGCCCTGCGGGCCGGCGGGACCCTGCTCGCCCTGCGCACCGGCGGGGCCCGCTTGGCCCTCGACGCCCTCCAGGACGCCCTCCTTCAGCTGGTTCTGCCCGACGCTGCCCGGCGCGAGCTCACGAGTGCCGACCGCGTTCTTCTCGAGCTTCGCGCCCGACACCGACGCGTCCTTGAGGCGACTGCCGTCGATCATCTTGGCGGCGACCGCGCCGGTCGTGCCGCCTACGGCGAACAGTCCGGCTGCGGCGACGACCGCGATCCCCGACTTCGTGCTGGCCTTCATGAGCGAACCCCCAGTTGTCTGTGATGGATAGTGGGGGACGTTAGGCTCGCCGGCTGCCCTGAGCGAGGGTTCACCGATATTGGCGATGCGGCTTGACATCCCGGTCGGCGGCGAGGTCGGTGTGAGCGGGGTCACACGTTCTGCGGAAAATCCTCCCGACTTTCTCTCAAGTGAGGCTGCCTGGGTGCCGATGTCTCCCAGGACATGTCGCTCAGGCGGTCCTGGGAGGAGCCTGTTCGGAGGTACCGCCACCGCAAAATCGCGTGGCGGCGGTCTAGACCGTGACGGCCCGTCTCCGAGCGGGGCTCGAGCTCGACTCCCGCAGACGCGACGATGCCCCCGGCGTGGAGCCGGGGGCATCGTGCGGTGGTGCTGTGATCAGGAGACGGTCGTCTTCTTGACGCCGAAGGGCTCGAAGTCGAACTGCTCGTTGTTGATCCGCAGCTTGTCGACCGCACCGGAGAACGCGTAGTCGCGACCCTTGGTCACCTGAACCGTGAGCAGGGTGGCGGCGTCTCCGCCGTCGTCGAGCGCGTCCATGATCTCCGCGAACGTGCAGTACGCGCCGGCCGTCGAGCAACCGGTCGCGGTGCCCGCAGCGCCGGTCAGCGCCCAGTGGTCAGCGGTGTCGGCGTCGGCGTCGATCTCGGTCCACGCGTTGGCGGTGCCGTTGGCAGGAACGTAGATGAGCGACGAGTAGTTCGACCCCGACGTCTCCAGGTTCGGGTCGATCTCGAACTGGATCGAGGGCATGTTGCCCCAGTTGCCGCCCGGGTACTTGGAGTTGTTCTCGCCGGTCGTGAAGACCGAGAAACCGATCTGCGTCGGCAGCGGCTGCCCGACGAAGTCGACCTCGTTGCCGAACGCCGCCTTGTCGGTCCCGGAGGCGGTGCGGATCATCAGCGCACCGTCGCCGAGGGAGCCGGCCCCACGCGGACCCGCCGCGAGGGCGGCGTCACCGGCGCCGATGACGTTGCGGTGCACGATCGACCAGTTGGGCCCGACGTACGTCACGGTGCCCGCCGGTCCGGTCGGACCCATCGGGCCGATCGGTCCCTGGGGGCCCTGCGAGCCGGACGAACCGGGCGCACCAGCCGGCCCTGCCGGGCCGGCGGGGCCCTGCTCGCCGGCGGGGCCCTGCGCACCGGCCGGACCCGGCGCACCGGCCGGACCCTGCTCACCCTGCGCGCCGGCCGGACCGGCCTGTCCCTCCATGCCCTCCAGGACGCCGTCCTTCAGCTGGCCCTTGCCGACGCTGGCGGGCGCGAGCTCGCGCGAGCCGACCGCATTGGCAGTGAGCTTCTCGCCCGAGACAGACCCGTCCTTGAGACGGCTGCCATCGATCATCTTCGCGGCAACCGCGCCGGTCGTTCCCCCAACGACGAGCAACCCTGCTGCAGCGACTACTGCGATCCCCGACTTCGTGCTGGCCTTCATGAGTGGTACCCCCACCTGCTCAAGTATTGGATGTTTCAAGTAGTGCGGGGGGACCCTAGGCTCACCCGCACCTCGCCGTGGATGTTCATCCGTATTGGCGATGCGACTTGACAACCCGTTCAGGTAGGCCCGGCCGGGCGACCCGGTGCGGAACTCGACGAAAAAGTTCTCGAATCCCCTCAAGTGCGCTCAGGTGAGCGCCGATGAAGTCCAGGACGTGCGTCCTTCACCCCCGACCGGACGTCTCCTTCGGCGCGCCCTCCGCACGAAAACGACACTCCGCGGTCTAGACCGTTCGGCGCGCCAGCAGGTGTTCCCCGAGACGTGGAAACGGCCCGGACCGTCAGGTCCGGGCCGTTTCGACTGGCTGATCAGAGGGCGACGACGACCTCGGCGACCGAGCCCACCGACGCGACGACGCGCTTGTCGACCGGGTCGGACTTCGGAGCCAGGGTGCGCAGCGTCCACTCGCCGTCGCCGGCGAAGAACCGGAAGTGCCCGGTCGCCGAGGTCGGGACCTCGGCGGTGAACTCACCGGTGCGGTCGAGCAGGCGCACGTAGGCGTTGCCCACCGGCGAGCCGTCGCGGACGACCTGGCCCTGCACGATGGCCTCCTTCTTGACGTCGATGCCGTCGAGCGACAGGCCGCCCTCGGTCGCGCCGCACATCAGGCTTCACCCGGCTCGTCGCCGATCGCGACCGGGACGCCCACGAGCGAGCCGTACTCGGTCCACGAACCGTCGTAGTTCTTCACGCTCTGGTGGCCCAGGAGCTCCTTGAGCACGAACCAGGTGTGCGACGAGCGCTCACCGATCCGGCACAGGGCGATGGTCTCCTTGGAGTCGTCCAGGCCGGCCTCGGCGTACAGCGCCTTGAGCTCGTCGTCGGACTTGAAGGTGCCGTCGTCGTTGGCCGCCTTGCTCCACGGGACGTTGATCGAGGTCGGCACGTGGCCGGCGCGCTGCGCCTGCTCCTGCGGCAGGTGGGCCGGGGCGAGCAGCCGGCCGGCGTACTCGTCGGGGCTGCGCACGTCGACCAGGTTCTTCACGCCGATCGCGGCGACCGCGTCGTCACGGAACGCGCGGATCGAGAGGTCCTGCTCGGTCGCGGTGTACGACGTGCCCGCGCGGGACGGCAGCTCGTCGGTCAGCTCGCGAGAGTCCAGCTCCCACTTCTTGCGGCCGCCGTCGAGCAGCTTGACGTCCTGGTGGCCGTAGAGCTTGAAGTACCAGTACGCGTAGGCGGCGAACCAGTTGTTGTTGCCGCCGTAGAGCACGACGGTGTCGTCGTTCGCGACGCCGCGCTCGGAGAGCAGCGCCTCGAACTGGGACTTGCTGACGAAGTCGCGGCGGACCTGGTCCTGGAGGTCGGTCGTCCAGTCGAGCTTGATGGCGCCCTTGATGTGGCCCTTGTCGTAGGCCGTCGTGTCCTCGTCGACCTCGATCAGCACCACCTTCGGGTCCTCGAGGTGGTCCTCCACCCACTGGGCGGTGACGAGGGAGTTCTCGCGGGTCATGTTCTCTACCTTTCTTGTGCGCACGGGGCGCGGGGTCAGTGGGTGATGCGCGTGAGGAGCAGGTACATCTCGCAGCCGAGGCAGAACCGGAAGACCGCGTTGAGCAGGGCGGCGGCCAGCGCGAAGCCGACCGCCACGAAGCCGAGGACGTCGGCGCCCACGACGAAGCCGAGCAGCCCGACGAGGGCGAAACCGAGGCCGACCGCCTGGGCGAACCGCGGCGGGCGTTCGTCCTCCAGCTCGGTCGGCGGGGACAATCGGGGACGGACGAGCGTCCGGAACACCCAGGAGTACGGCGCGTGCTGGACCCCGCGGGTCGCGCCGAGGGCGAACACGACGGCCTGCGCCGCGAGCAGGGCGATGCCGATCGGGCCCGGCGCGAGCAGCAGCACGGCCACGAGGACGACCGACGTCAGCGCGGCGGCGACCTGCGGACCCCGCGGGTCGATGCCGGTGGTGACGTGCGACGACTGCACGGTGGCGGACATGTCTCTCCTGTGGACGGATGCGAGCGGACCGGGACGGTCACGCGGCACTCGTGAAGGAGGCAGGCAGGCGCGACCGGATCAGCGCATTCGACACAGCGCCGAGCGCACGCGGCAGTGATCCACTGCGCGGCGCTTGGTGAGCATGGTCGAGGACATGTGGACCAGAGTAGGCATCGCGGTGCCGGGTCGGACAATCGACGTCTCATTCCGCGAGACGCCCTTCCATGATGTGGACACCGCGCTCACTCGGCCCGCCCGAGCGCGGCCAGCACCTGCTCCTTGCGCGGGGCGCCCGCGGCCCGGGTGACCTCGCGTCCCGCGCGGTCGAGCACCACCGTGGTCGGCGTACGCAGGATGCCGAGACGACGGACCAGCTCGAGGTGGTGCTCGGCGTCGACCTCCACGTGCTCCACCCCCGGGACCAGCTCGGCGACCTCCGAGAGGGTGCGCCGGGTCGCGCGGCAGGGCGCACAGAACGCCGAGGAGAACTGGAGCAGCGTCGCCTTCTCGCCCAGGGTGGCGCCGGGCAGCGCCGCGGCCACGTGTGACCACGGGGCCTCGACGGGCTCGACGGGCTCGACCACCGGAGCGACGTCGCGCACCCGATGGGTGCCGCGGAAGCGGCCGTCGGTCAGCGCGCGGAAGCAGCCCAGGCCCAGGGCGAGCGCCACGGCGGCGACGACGACCCAGGCTCCGGTGCTCACGCGGGACCCAACCCGCGGTGCGGCCCGGTCATTCCGTCAGCCGCCGGCGAACGGCGGAAGGAACTCCACCGACGACCCGGGCTCGACGACGACGGATCCCGGGTCCTCGGTGTTCACCGGCCGCTCGCCGACCAGCGTCGAGCAGATCCTCAGCACGTCCGGGAGCCGGGTGCCGGGGTGCAGGGCCAGGGCTCGCTCGACGACCTCCTCGAGCGTGATCGGCCCGTCGACCTCGAGCGAGTCCCCCGCGACCCCTGCAGCGGCGCGCGCGGAGGCCCAGTAGTGGACTTCGATCGGAGAAGTGCCCATGTTTCGGTATTGTTCACGACGAGAGAAACCGGCCGAAGCCCAGCGTTGCGTTTCGGTCCCCGTCCCGAAAGGGAGGAGACCAGTCATGAGCACGCTCCTGCTTCTCACCAGCGCCCTCCAGCCGTCGGCCGAGGTGCTGCCTGGACTCGCCCTGCTCGGCCACCAGGTGCGCATCCTGCCCGCCGAGGGCAGCGCCCTCCTCGAGGCGCCCGACGCCGACCTGCTGCTCGTCGACGGCCGGCAGGACCTCGCCCACGCCCGCGACCTGTGCCGGCTGATCCGCGCGACCGGCACCGACATGCCGGTGCTGCTGGTCTGCACCGAGGGCGGCCTCGCCGTCGTCGCCCACGACTGGGGCATGGACGACGTCGTGCTCCACACCTGTGGCCCGGCCGAGCTCGAGGCGCGCATCAAGCTCGCGATCGGCCGGCTCAACGCCCGCCGCGACGCCGACGACCCCGAGTCCCACGTCATCCGCTCCGGCGAGGTGCTGGTCGACGACGCGACGTACACCGCCAAGGTCGGTGGTCGCCCGCTCGACCTGACCTTCAAGGAGTTCGAGCTCCTGAAGTTCCTCGCCCAGCACCCGGGCCGGGTGTTCAGCCGCCAGCAGCTGCTGCAGGAGGTCTGGGGCTACGACTACTTCGGTGGCACCCGCACCGTCGACGTCCACGTACGTCGCCTGCGCGCCAAGCTCGGTCCCGAGAACGAGACCCTGATCGGCACCGTGCGCAACGTCGGCTACCGGTTCGTGCTGCCGAGCAAGGAGCAGCAGGCGTCCGCCGACGCCCGCGAGATCGAGGAGTCAGAGACCGAGCAGGACTCGCGCGTCTGACGGCGACATCGGCGTGCGCTGCGCGAGCGCGGCGAGGTCGACGGCCCGCTCGACGAGCTGGGCGTTGCGCTCCACCGGCACGCCGCGAGACAGCGTGAGCGTGTCCTCCATGCCCACCCGCAGGTGCGCGCCCATCGACAACGCGGCGAGCGCGACGGGCAGGGTGCTGCGACCGATGCCGGTGGCCGACCAGCTGGTGACCTCGTCGGGCAGCATCGCGACGCCTGCGACCAGGGCCGCCGCGGTGCCCGGCATGCCGCCGGGGACGCCCATCACGAAGTCGCAGTGCACCTTGCCGCTGTACGGCAGGCCGTAGGTGTCGATCAGCCGGCGCATCGCGTGCACCTGGCCGAGGTCGAACAGCTCGAACTCGGGGACGACCTTCCGCTCCTGGCTGAGCTGGTAGAGCTCGGCGACGAACGGCCACGGGTTCGAGAACACGTCGTCGCCGAAGTTCGTCGTGCCCATGGTCAGGCTGCACGAGTCGGGCTGCGCGTCGAGCACCTTGAGCCGGTCCTCGAGCGGGTCGTGGACCGAGCCGCCGGTCGACAGCTGGACGACCAGCCCGGTGCTCTCGTGCAGCGCCTGGACGGTGTCGCGCAGCCGCGTCTGGTCGAGCGTCGGGCGGTGCTCGCCGTCGCGGATGTGGACGTGGATCATCCCGGCGCCGGCGGCCTCGCACTCCTGCGCGGTGGCGACCAGCTCGTCGAGGGTCGTGGGCAGCTGAGGGCAGTCGGCCTTGGTGGTCTCCGCGCCGGTGGGCGCGACGGTGATCAGGATCTGGTCGGACGGCTTCGTGGGCACCATCGCATCGTGCCAGAGGCCACACTGGGCGGGTGCGAGCGGTGGTGCAGCGGGTGCTGCGAGCGAGGGTCACGGTCGGCGGCGAGCAGGTCGGTGGGTTCGACGAGCCCGGCCTGCTGGTCTACCTCGGCGTCACCCACGGCGACGGTCCGGACGAGATCGCCTGGCTGGCCCGCAAGATCTGGGAGGTGCGCCTGCTCCGCGACGAGCAGTCGGCCTCCGACGTGGGGGCACCGGTCCTCGTGGTCAGCCAGTTCACGCTGTACGGCGACGCCCGCAAGGGCCGGCGCCCCACGTGGCAGGCCGCCGCACCGGGTCCCGTGAGCGAGCCGGCGTACGACGCGGTCTGCGCGGAGCTGGTGCGCCTCGGTGCGCGCGTCGAGCGCGGCGTCTTCGGCGCCGACATGCAGGTCGAGTCGGTCAACGACGGGCCGATCACCCTCGTGCTCGAGAAGGAGCCGTCCGCCTCCTAGGGTGACGCCATGGACCCGATCGCCGAGATCGCAGCAGCCGCCGAGGCCGCCGACGGCGCCGCGCCGCTCGACGAGGCGACCCTGCTGACGTTGCGGAACCGGCCGGAGTCGGTGCGCTCGTGGGTGCGCGACGAGGGGTTCGCGCTGCTGGTCGGCGACGAGCTCAGCGTGGTCGTGCACCCGGACGCCCGCGGCCGCGGGATCGGCCGGGCTCTGCTCGAGGAGGCGCTCCCGGGCGCCGGCGAGGTGAGCGCCTGGTCGCACGGCGACCACCCGGCGGCGGCCGCACTGGCGCGCACGCACGGCTTCGAGCGGGTCCGTGAGCTGTGGGTGATGCGACGCCCGATGAGCCGGCCGTTGCCGGCGTACGACGACGCCCGGGTGCGCAGCTACCGACCGACGGACGCCGACGAGGTCGTCCGGGTGAACGCGGCGGCGTTCGCCCACCACCCGGAGCAGGGCGCGATGGACGCGGCCAACCTCGCCGAGCGGATGGCGCAGCCGTGGTTCGACCCCGCCGGCCTGCTGGTCGCCGACGCGGGCGACCACCTGCTCGGGTTCCACTGGACCAAGCAGCACTCACCCGAGCTCGGCGAGGTCTACGTCGTCGGCATCGACCCGGCCGCGCAGGGCCAGGGACTCGGCAAGGTGCTCACGCTGGCCGGCCTGCACCACCTGGCGAGCACGGGCGTCTCCGAGGTGCTGCTGTACGTCGAGTCCGACAACCGTCCGGCGATTGCGGTCTACTCGGGCCTGGGCTTCGGGCATGCTGGTGCCGACACCCATGTGATGTACCGCCGCTGAGGAGAGCCCGATGTTCGGCATCGACCTGATCGCGATCCTGATCTTCCTGGGCCTGTGCGCGCTGGCCGCTTGGGCCGGCATCGCCTTCCTGCGCAGGTAGTCAGCGCAACGGGCGCACGTGCAGGCCGACCTCGGGGTCGACCACGACCTCCTGCGCGGCCGGCATCCCGTCCACGGTGAGCGTGACGTCGAGCGGGACGTTCCGCTTCACCATCGCGAGCGCGATCGGGCCGAGCTCGTGGTGGCGCGCCGACGTGCCGACGAAGCCGACGACCTTGTCGCCGAGCAGCAGGTCGGAGCCGACGGCGGGCAGGCGGTTCTCGGAGCCGTCGAGGTGCAGCAGCGTCAGCCGACGCGGCGGACGACCCAGCGTGTGCACGCGCGCGACGGTCTCCTGACCGCGGTAACAGCCCTTGTCGAGGTGTACGGCGGGTCCGATCCAGCCGGCCTCGTTGGGGATCGTGCGGTGGTCGGTGTCGAGGGCGAGGCGCGGCTCGCCACGCGCGATCCGCAGCGCCTCGTAGGCCCACAGCCCGCAGGCCGGGCCGGCTGCCTCGGCGTACGCCAGCAGGCGGTCGCGCGGGATGAACTCGTGCCCGGAGGCGGGCCGCCAGGTCGTCGCGAGGTCGGTGACGAGCGCGACCTCGACGCGCATCATGAACCGCATCCGGTCGAGGAACTCGACCAGCGCGGCACCGGCGCCGGGCTCGGTGTGCGCGGTGAACGCCTCCCCGTCGTCGTGCCCGAAGAACGCGTGCTCCACGTGGCCCTGCGGGCTGAGGATCAGCGCGCCCGTCCAGACCTTGGGCGCCAGCGACTCGAGGTGCTGGGTGGTCAGCGAGTGCAGCCAGGTGAGCCGGTCGGGGCCGGAGATCCGCACGACGTCGCGGTGCGACAGGTCGACGAAGCCGTCGCCGCTCTCGAGGGTGCGCTGCTCGCCGTTGAACGAGCCGTAGTGCGCCGCGACCTCGCGGTCGATCCCGTCGCCGGCGACGGCTCCGGGCAGGTCCAACAAGGGGCTACGCATCCGACTCACACTCCACACAGGTTCCGAAGATCGCCAGGTGGCCGACGTCGATCACGAAGTCCCGCTGCTCGCGCAGCTGCTCGGCGAACGGCGCCACCACTTCAGGGTCAACCGACTGGACCCGGTGGCAATTCCGGCAGACCAGGTGGAAGTGCTCGTGGTCCGTCACCGAGTGGTACGTCGGCGCCCGGTCCGACAGGTGTGCGTGCCGGACCAGGCCGAGCTCCTCGAGGACCTCGAGGTTGCGGTAGACCGTCGACACGTTGACCGCGCTGGACTGGGCGTGGACCTCGGCCAGCACCTCGTCGGGCGTGGCGTGGCCGAGCTTCTCGACCGCCCGCAGCACCAGCTGACGTTGCGGGGTGAGCCGGTAGCCCTGTCCGCGCAGCCGCTCCGCGAGCTCGTCGCTCACTGCCGCTCCAACCTCGCCCACAGGTGCGGCTGGAGCTCCTGGCCCGCCGCCTGCATGTCGTAGGCGTAGAGCAGGTCGCTCTCGACGTTGCCGTACAGCCGCTTGCCGGCGGTGACCTCCTTGGCCGACTCCGTGAAGCTCACGCCGGCCGTGTGCAGCTCGAGCTTGCCGGCCTCGGCCTTGCCGTACCAGATCTCGGAGATGCCGGAGGAGTGCGAGAGCAGCAGCTCCATGTCGCCGCCGGGACGGCAGCGCAGGAAGCCGGCCTCCTGGGCGGCGTCACGGACCTTGTCACCGTTCGCGTCGACGATCCAGGAGCGGGCGAAGTAGTGGAAGAACGGCCGGCCGTCGTGGGTGAACACCAGCTCCTGGCCGTACTCGAACGCGTCGATCGTCGGGTAGTCCCCGTGCCCACGACCGCCCCAGCGGCCGAGCAGCCAGGCGACGGGCCCGCAGTCGGGGTGGAGGTTCTCGGGCAGTTCGAACGGCATGCGGACCACTCTAGGGTGGACCTCATGCCTCGCCCACTCGTCGTCAAGGTCACCTGCGGCGCGGACGACCCCGAGCGCGCCAACCAGGGCCTCACCGTCGCGGCGACCGCGCTCACGGCCGGCGCCGAGGTCAGCCTGTGGCTCACCGGCGACGCGGCCTGGCTGGGCGTCGCCGGCCGCGAGTCGTTCACGCTGCCCCACGCCGCCGCCCCGGACGGCCTGGTCGGCGCGGTGCTGGCCGGCGGCCGGGTCACGGTGTGCACGCAGTGCGCGGCGCGACGCGAGATCACCGAGGCCGACGTGCTCCCGGGCGTGCGGATCGCGGGCGCCGCGGCGTACGTCGAAGAGGTGCTCGCGCCGGACGTCCAAGCGCTGGTGTACTGACTTCCGCACCACAACCGTCCCACCAACCTCTAGGCTCCCGCTGATGAGCACGAACGACCCGAGCGCCACGCGCTGGTGGCAGCGCAAGTCGGAGCAGTCCGAGCAGGAGGCTCCGGAGCCGGTCGCGCCCGCATCCAGCCCTGGCAGCGTGCCGCCGCCGTCGGTGCGCACCCCCTCCGACCTCCAGGCCGCGATCGAGCGGGCCGCCGAGCTGCGCCGTCGCGCCGAGCAGGCCGCCGCCGAGCAGGCCGCCGAGCGCCTCGTCGCCGAGGAGGCCGCCCGCGAGTCCGCGCTGGCCCGGCTCGAGGCCGACCGCGTCGCCGCCGAGCACGCCGCCGCCGCGCAGGAGGCGTACGACGCCCGCAAGGCCGTCGAGCAGGACGGCATCGCGCACGCCGAGGAGCGGACCCGTCTCGAGCAGCTGGCGACCGAGGCCGCAGCGGCTCGTCTCGAGGCCGAGGAGGCCGCTCGCAAGCTGGTCGACGCCGCCAAGGTCGCGACCGCGCTCCGGCTGGCCGCCGAGCAGACCGCCGCGCAGCAGACCGTCGACCGCACCGCCGCCGAGGACGCCGCCAAGGTCGCCGAGGAGCGGGCCGAGGCCGCCGCGAACGCGCGCGCCGAGGCCGAGCAGGCGGCCCAGGCCCAGGCCGAGCGGCTGATCGCCGACGCCGAGGCCCGCGAGCTGGCCGAGCAGTCCGCCCGCGAGGCGGCCGAGGCCGCGGCCCAGGCGCACCGGGACCGCGCCGCAGCCGAGGCCCGCACCCAGGAGCCCACCGACCAGCTGGCCGCCGCCACCGAGCAGCACGCCGCCGCGGTGGCCGCCGCCACCGCCCAGGTCGAGGCGCGCACCGCGGCCGAGAACGACGCCGCCGCCGCGGCCGAGGCCCGCACCGCCGCCGACGAGTCCGCCGCCGAGCACGCCCGGATCGCCGAGGAGGCGCACGCCGCGCGCACCGCCGCGGAGGAGGCCGCCCGCACGCAGGCC
>NZ_JAKWJR010000007.1 GCF_022761125.1 Nocardioides sp. SR21
CCGGCCGCACCCGTGGCGCCGGTGGCGCCGGTGGCGCCCGTGGCGCCCGTGGCGCCCGTTGCACCCTGCGGACCGGCAGGCCCGGCCTCGCCCTGGGCGCCGGTCGCGCCCGTGGCTCCCGTGGCGCCGCGCTTGCCCGCGACGTTCCAGCGCAGCGAGGCCTCACCGCGGGCACAACGCTCGCCCGCGCCGACCACGCGCAGGTCGCCCGTGCCGATGTCGTAGCACGCCTTGATCGACCCGCGCGCCGGTGCCGCCTCGGCCGGGACCGGCCCGAGCACGGCCAGCAGAGCGAGCGAAGCGACCGAGATCGCGGTGGCGCGGCGAGGTCCCACGAGAGAAATCACGGAGGGACCCTAGCGGTGGTCCTCACCCCTTGGGGTGGAAGGTCTAGATGTCCGTCACTCGTACGACGGCGCTTCGACGTCGACCATCTCGGGGTCCAGCCGGATCCCCTGCTCGAGGAGCTCCGAGCCCGCCTCGTCCTCACCCAGGTGCACCAGCGCGAAGCCGAGCCGCATGTACGCCGCGGCGAGCTCCGGGTCGGCCTCGATCGCCTGGCGGTACAGCTCGACGGAGGCGTCGAGGTCCGTGGTCTCGGTGAGGATCGCCTTGTTGTACAGGGCGGGCGCATACTCCGGGTCGGCAGCGAGCGCGGCGTCGTACGACGTGGCCGCGGTCTGCGCGTCGCCGGCCTGCTGCGCGATCACGCCCAGGTTGTAGTGCGCGTAGAGGTTGTCGGGGTCGAGGTCGAGCACGTTCTCGAACGTCACCTTCGCCGCCGGCGCGTCGCCGGCGGTCAGCGACGCGAGGCCGGACTCCACGAGCGTGGTGACCGCGTCCGAGGACGGCGGCGGCCCGGGAGGCTCGTTCTCGTCACCGCTGCAGCCCGCGACCACGAGGCTGAGCAGCGTCACGGCAACGGCCGTCGCGGCGTGGGAGCGGAGGGACACGGCCGACACTGTACGGACGCCCCCGAGTCGACTGCCTAGGATCCCCGTATGTCTCGCCTGGGCCTGCACATGATCGTCAAGGACGAGGCGCACGTGATCGAGCGCTGCCTGCGCAGCGTGCTGCCGCTCATCGACTGGTGGGTCATCTCCGACACCGGCTCGACCGACGGCACGCAGGACGTCGTGCGCCGGGTGCTCGCCGACGTGCCCGGCACGCTGATCGAGCGGCCGTGGGTGAGCTTCGGCCACAACCGCCAGGAGGCGCTGGACGCCGCGCGCGAGCTCGAGCACGCGCAGCCCGACGACTACACGATCTGGATCGACGCGGACGACGAGCTCGTCGACGTACCCGCAGAGCTCCCCGACCTGACCGACGACGGCTACTACCTCGAGGTGGAGTA
The DNA here is from genome assembly GCF_022761125.1 of Nocardioides sp. SR21. Classification (GTDB taxonomy): domain Bacteria; phylum Actinomycetota; class Actinomycetes; order Propionibacteriales; family Nocardioidaceae; genus Nocardioides. Next base: position 1,355 of record NZ_JAKWJR010000007.1, read on the forward strand.
CGGCGGCGTCCGCTTCCGGCGGCTCACGATCGTCCGGCTCGACCGGCCGTGGCGGTGGGAGGGCCCGGTCCACGAGTACCTCGACTTCCCCGAGGCCAAGAACGGCATGCTGCCGGCGCCGCGGGTGAAGCAGTACCACGAGGGCGCTCGCGCCCGGGACCCCGAGACCTATCGCAAGGACGCCGCCCTGCTCGAGGCGCACCTGGAGAAGCACCCCGACGACCCGCGGACCCAGTACTACCTCGGCCAGTCGTGGCGGGACGCCGGCGAGTACGAGAAGGCGCTCGAGGCGTTCCGGCTGCGTGTGGCGAACCCGAGTGGCTGGGACCAGGAGCGCTGGTACGCGCAGTACATGGTCGGCCGGCTGCTGATCGCCCTCGGTCGGCCGCAGGACGAGGCGGCGACAGCGCTCGTCGACGCGTACGCCGCCCGGCCGAACCGGGCCGAGCCGCTGGTGGACCTGTCCGACCTCGAGCGCCAGCGCGGCCGGTACGCCGTCGCGCTCATCTACGCCCGCGCCGCCAGCCTGCTGCCGTACCCGGGACCGGCCGAGCTGTTCGTCGACCAGGACGCCTACACCTGGCGCATCGACGACGAGATCGCGGTCAGCTGCTACTGGACCGGGCAGTACGCCGAGGGCATGGAGCACGCGCAGAAGGCGCTCGCCGTGCGCCCCGACGACGAGCGTTTGATCACCAACGTCGGCTTCTTCAAGGAGCGTCTAGGCTGAGAGGCGGCCCGTTCCCCGACCCTCACCAGGAGCAACACGTGGCATCCATCGAAGCTGTCGGCGCTCGCGAGATCCTCGACTCCCGCGGCAACCCCACGGTCGAGGTCGAGGTGCTTCTCGACGACGGCGCGTTCGCCCGGGCCATGGTCCCCAGCGGTGCGTCCACGGGTGCCTTCGAGGCCGTCGAGCTGCGTGACGGCGGCGACCGCTACGGCGGAAAGGGCGTCGAGAAGGCCGTGAACGCGGTCATCCAGACGATCGCGCCGGCGGTCGAGGGCCTGGCGGCCGACGACCAGCGGCTGCTCGACCAGACGATGCTCGAGCTCGACGGCACCCCGAACAAGGCGAACCTCGGCGCGAACGCGATCCTCGGCGTCTCGCTCGCCGTGGCGCGGGCCGCGGCGGACTCGGCGCAGCTGCCGCTCTACCGGTACGTCGGCGGTCCCAATGCCCACCTGCTCCCGGTCCCGATGATGAACATCCTCAACGGTGGCTCGCACGCCGACTCCAACGTCGACGTCCAGGAGTTCATGATCGCCCCGATCGGCGCCCCCTCGTTCCGCGAGGCGCTGCGTGAGGGCGCGGAGGTCTACCACGCGCTGAAGTCGGTGCTGAAGAAGAAGGGCCTCTCCACCGGGCTCGGCGACGAGGGTGGCTTCGCGCCGAACCTCGACAGCAACCGGGCCGCGCTCGACCTGATCGCCGAGGCCGTCTCGGCCGCCGGCCTCACGCTCGGCAAGGACATCGCGCTCGCGATGGACGTCGCGGCGTCGGAGTTCTACCAGGATGGGTCCTACGCGTTCGAGGGCGGCACCAAGTCCGCCGACGAGATGACCGCCTACTACGCCGACCTGGTGGCGTCGTACCCGATCGTCTCCATCGAGGACCCGCTGAACGAGGACGACTGGGACGGCTGGAAGGCCATCACCGACCAGCTCGGCACCAAGACCCAGCTCGTCGGCGACGACCTGTTCGTGACCAACGTCGAGCGGCTGCAGCGCGGCATCGACGGCGGCCAGGCCAACGCCCTGCTGGTGAAGGTCAACCAGATCGGCACGCTCACCGAGACCCTCGACTCCGTCGAGCTCGCGCACCGCAACGGCTACCGCTGCATGATGAGCCACCGCTCCGGCGAGACCGAGGACACCACGATCGCCGACCTGGCCGTCGCGGTGAACTGCGGCCAGATCAAGACCGGCGCCCCGGCGCGCTCGGACCGGGTGGCGAAGTACAACCAGCTGCTGCGGATCGAGGACGAGCTCGGAGATGCAGCGCGCTACTCCGGCGCGTCGGCGTTCCCTCGGTACGGTGCCTGAGCGAACCTAGGAGGCATGCCTTCCGAGTCCCGACGTACGTCGCGCCCGCGCGGCCGCACCGGTCCCGGCAGGGGAGCAGGTCGTGGTGGCAGGCCGCCGGGCGACACCGGGCCGATCCCGGTGACGCCGGCGACGCCGGAGGAGCCGCGCCCGTCGCGGCTGACCGGCCGCGCCGCGATCCTGGTGCTGGTCGTCTCGGTGCTGGCGGTGAGCTACGCGTCCTCGATGCGCGCCTACCTCCAGCAGCGTGACCAGATCGGCGACCTCAAGGACCAGATCGCGCTGCGGCAGGCCAGCATCAGCGAGCTGGAGCGCGAGAAGCGGCGCTGGGAGGACCCGGCGTACGTCCGTCAGCAGGCACGCGAGCTGAACTTCGTGATGCCCGGCGAGACGGCGTACGTCGTCCTCGACGAGAACGGCGAGCCGCTCGAGCACGAGACGTCCTTGACCGACCCGTCGACGCTCGGCCAGAAGCCGCCCACCGCCTGGTGGGACACCGCCTGGGAGTCGGTCGAGCTGGCGGGCCACCCGCCGGAGCCGGACCCCGAGCCGGCGACCCGGCTCGACCGGATCGACGGTGGCACCGAATGACCACCTGAGACAATCAGCCGGTGATCGACCCGCAGGACGTCTCCGCCATCGAAGCCCAGCTCGGCCGTGAGCCGCGCTCCATCCACGCGATCGGGCACCGCTGCCCCTGCGGCAACCCGGATGTCGCAACCACCGAGCCGCGGCTGCCGAACGGCACGCCGTTCCCGACCACGTTCTACCTGACCTGCCCGCGGGCGGCGTCGCGGATCGGCACCCTCGAGGGCTCCGGGCTGATGAAGGAGATGCAGGGCCGGCTGGCCGACGACCCGGAGCTGGCGGCGGCGTACCGCGCCGCGCACGAGCGCTACCTGGAGTTCCGCGCCACCCTGGGCCACGTCGAGGAGATCGAGGGCATCTCGGCCGGCGGCATGCCGGACCGCGTGAAGTGCCTGCACGTGCTCGCGGGCCAGTCGCTGGCGATGGGCCGGGGCGTGAACCCGCTCGGAGACGAGGTGCTGGACCTGCTCGGTGAGTGGTGGAAGTCCGGGCCCTGCGTATGAGGGCGCGGGTGGCCGCGATCGACTGCGGCACCAACACCATCAAGCTGCTGATCGGCGCGCTGCCCGACGTCGACGTCCGCGAGATGCGGATGGTCCGGCTCGGCCAGGACCTCGACCGCACCGGCGTCATCGCCGACGCGGCGCTGGAGCGGGCGTTCGGCGCGATCGACGAGTACGCCGAGCTGATCCGGTCGTACGACGTCCCGCCGGAGCGGGTGCGCTTCGTGGCGACGTCGGCGACGCGTGACGCCGCCAACGCCGCGGTGTTCGTCGCCGGCGTCCGCGAGCGGCTGGGCGTCGAGCCGGAGGTGGTGTCCGGCGAGGAGGAGGCCGCGCTCGCCTTCGACGGCGCGCTCCGGAACCTGAAGCACACGCCCACCGGACCGGTGCTCGTCGTCGACATCGGTGGCGGCTCGACCGAGCTGATCCTCGGCCGGACCGGACCGGAGGCGAGCGTCTCGATGGACATCGGCTCGGTGCGGCTGCACGAGCGGCACCTGCACGCCGATCCGCCGACCGCCGGGCAGGTCGCCGCCTGCCGCGCCGACATCGACGCGCACCTCGACGCCGCCGGCGTCGACCCGACCGCGGCCACCACCGTGATCGGGGTGGCCGGCACCGTCACCCAGCTCGCCGCGGTGGCGCTCGACCTGCCGGCGTACGACCGCGCGGCCGTCGACCAGGCCGTGCTGCCCACCGGGCTGGTGCTCGCGACCGTCGACCTGCTGCTGTCGATGAGCCACGACTCCCGGCGCTCGATCCCGTCGATGCACCCGGGCCGCGCCGACGTGATCGGCGCGGGCGTGCTGATCCTCGGGCAGGTCCTGCAGCGCGCGGGCGCCGCCGAGCTGGTCGTCTCCGAGTCCGACATCCTCGACGGGATCGCCTGGTCCCTCACTCGTTGACCGCGCCCTCGTCCACCGCCGTGCCACGATCGGTCCATGAAGAAGAAGCTGTACTTCCTCGTCGGGATGGCCGCCGGCTACGTGCTCGGCTCGCGGGCAGGGCGTGAGCGCTACGAGCAGCTGAAGACCTCCGCGCTCAAGGCGGTCCGCAGCCCCCAGCCGTGAGCGAGCTCCTCCCGCACCCGGCCACCGGGGACCTGTTCCCCTCACCGGTGCCGCCGGGCACCGGCTGGCCGGGCGACCCCGCCGCGCCCGAGACCCCCGTCGCAGGCACCGCGGCGGCGGTACGCCGGCTGGCGCGCACGCCGGACCTCGCCGAGCTCGACGCCCGGGTCTCGGTGTGCCGCGCCTGCCCGCGACTGGTGCGCTGGCGCGAGGACGTCGCACGGAACAAGCGGGCGTCCTTCGCGGGTGAGCCCTACTGGGGCCGCCCGACCCCGGGCTGGGGCGCCGAGCAGCCGAAGGTGTTGGTGGTGGGCCTCGCGCCGGCGGCGAACGGCGCCAACCGGACCGGGCGGATCTTCACGGGGGACCGCAGCGGCGACTGGCTGTTCGCCGGCCTGCACCGTGTCGGCCTGGCCCGCACCGCGACCAGCGTCCATGCCGCCGACGGCCAGGAGCTGATCGACACGCGGATGGTCGCGACCGTCCGCTGCGCGCCGCCGCAGAACAAGCCCAGCGTCACCGAGCGCGACACCTGCGCGCCGTGGATCGAGGCCGAGCTGGCGCTGGTCGTGGAGTCCGTGCGCGTCGTGGTCGCCCTCGGCTCGTTCGGCTGGGACGCCGCGCTCCGGTCGTTCGCCGGGCTGGGCTGGGAGGTGGAGCGACCGCGTCCGCGCTTCGGGCACGGTGCCGAGGCCGCGCTCGCCGGCGACGGCCGCGAGATCCGGTTGCTCGGCTGCTACCACCCGAGCCAGCAGAACACGTTCACCGGCCGGCTGACCGAGGACATGCTGGACGACGTCCTCGGCCGCGCTGCGAGAATGCGCGACTAGCCCGCCCCCGTATCCCAACCGGCAGAGGAAATCGCCTTAAAAGCGACTCAGTCTGGGTTCGAATCCCAGCGGGGGCACCACCGCTGCCGCCCGTCTCCCGTCCCGCGCTCAGGTCTTCCGGCACCCAGCCGATCGGACCCGGTGACACCTGCCCGACGTGGAGGGCAGGCGGAGTGTCTGTGAGGTGACGCAGTGAGCACGGAGGTCCCAGGTGTGGGCGCATCGATCTGCCCTGACGTCCGGCGTCGCCGGGCACGCAACGACCTGGTTGCCGGTGCCGTGGTGGTCGTGGTCGCGTTCCTGGTGCTGCGGCAGTTCGACCTGTTCGAGCGGGTCTACGACTGGAGCCGGGCGCACGAGAGCGTGAACCTCGACGAGCTCGTGCTGGCCCCCGCCCTCGGTGTGGTGCTGTTCGGGGTCTTCGGCTGGCGGCGCTACCGCGACGCGCGCGCCGAGGCCGCGCACCTCGCGCGGGCGGAGCACGCCCTGGCGGAGACCAACGAGCGCTACCGCTCGCTCTACGACCTCCATCCGCACGCCGTCTTCACGCTGGACTCCGACGGCCGGCTGGTCGGGATGAACGCCGCGGCCGTGGAGCTGAGCGGCTACGCGCCGAACGAGATGGCGACGCTCGAGATCCCCGACTACGTCGAGACCTACGACATCGCCCGGGTGACGCGGACCTTCCGGGAGATGCTGGCCAACCCGATCGACCGGCTCGAGACCCGGATCATCCGCAAGGACGGCTCGATGGTCGAGGTCGCGGTGACCGGCATGCCGGTGATGGTCGGCGGGACCGCGGTCGGTGCGTACGGCATCGCCGAGAACATCACCGAGCGCATCGCGCTGCAGTACGACCTCGAGGAGGCCCGCCGGGTCGCCGAGGACGCCAGCGAGGCGAAGTCGCTGTTCCTCGCCAACATGAGCCACGAGATCCGTACGCCGCTGACCAGCGTGCTCGCCGCCAGCGAGATGCTGGCCGACACCGTCACCTCCGAGATGCAGGAGCGGCTGGTCGCGACCATGCAGCGCTCGGGCTCGCGCCTGCTGCGCCTGGTCGACGACATCCTCGACTTCTCCCGCGTCGAGGCCGGCCAGACCACGCTGCGCGACGACCCCTTCGACCTGTACTTCCTGCTCGACGAGCTCGCCCGCAACGCCGCCTCCCTCGCCGAGGCGAAGGGCGTCCGGCTGACCTGCACCGTCGACCCGGCGGTGCCGCACGAGCTGCTCGGTGACGCCGACCGGGTCAGCCAGATCATCGGCAACCTGCTCGACAACGCGGTGAAGTTCACCGACCAGGGCTACGTGCGCGTCGACGCCGCGCTCGACGGCACCGACGGCGAGCACGGCACGGTCGTCATCAAGGTCGAGGACTCCGGCCTGGGCATGTCGACGGAGCAGCAGGAGCGCATCTTCGAGGCGTTCCGGCAGGCCGACCCGTCGATCACCCGCGGGTACGGCGGCACCGGTCTCGGGCTGGCGATCTGCCGGACGCTCGTCGAGCTCATGGGCGGCACGATCACCGTCGACTCGACGTTCGCCGTCGGCACCGAGTTCACCGTCCGGGTACCGCTCGGGCTGGTCGCTCCGGCGGCCGAGAAGACCCGGCAGTCGGCCTAGAACCCGGCGCGCTCCCGCTGCCGGTAGGCCAGCGCCGGCTGGTACCGGTCGTGCAGCGTGGTGATCAGGCTGATCAGGCTGAGGAAGAACAACGTGTCCCAGCCGACCGACCGCTCGTCGAAGAAGTAGTACGCGACGGTCACCAGCACGACGTTCACACCGATGCGCGCGACCACGGCCAGGCCGGCGGACTCGATCGTCCACTCGCGACGCGAGACGAGGAGCGTGATCGCGGCGTTCAGCACGACGAACACCCCGACCGACACGAACAGCTCGGTGTTCGACGCGGTGATCCCCGGCAAGGTCTGCGAGTAGATCACCGAGATCAGGCCGACGAGGAAGACCTTCTCGAACGTCACCCACGACCACACGAAGCCGCCGGCCTCGACGCGGCGGGTGGCCTGGCTGGCGACGGTGGCCACGGACGCCGGCATCGGGTCCGAGTGGAACTCCCAACCGTGCTGGATCCGGCCGAGACGCGGGATCGCGACGAACCACAGCAGCAGCGCGGCCCCGACGACCACCGCGATGAGCACCGGCCACGCCCACCAGTACTCCTCGAGCGTGTCGGTCACGTCGAGCTTCGCCACGTGCAGCCAGTACTCCTGAGGCAGCTTGATGAACACCCAGATGAGACCGGCGAGCACGATCCACCACTTCAGGGTGCGACCGACGATCGCCCACCGGGTCCGGATCGCCTCGTAGGCGATGAAGAAGTACTCGAAGGTGTTCGGGAAGATCAGCAGCACCGCCCGGGCTCCGGTCATCTCGAACAGGAACACCCCGACCAGCCGGTAGAAGTACAGGAACCGGCCGACGGAGTACGCCGCGAGGCTCTGCCAGTTGCGCATCGTCGCCAGGTAGGCGATCGCGAGGTAGAAGACGTCCATCGCCTTGTCGTAGGACTGGTAGCCCGGCGGGTCGTAGCCGAAGGCCTGGAAGATCGTCTGGTCCGCGGCGTCCAGCACCAGGCAGCCGATGATCGCGGGCAACGGGAACCGCGGGATCAGCAGCGGGATCAGGAACCGGCCGCCGACAACGGCGAGGAACACCACGTCTTCCATGGCCGGAGTCTGACGTACGGAGCGGGCTCGTGGTCGGGTTCGGCCTCGCGAGTATCGGGTGAACCGCTGGTCGAGCTCGTCGAGACCCCCGCACCCGACGTCGGCGGTCGGGTGCGGAGGTCTCGACAGGCTCGACCAACGATCCAGGTCACCTTCGGCGCCGCGAGTCGTTGGGAGGGCGTGCACCGGATCTGGAAGCTCGCCCTGCCCGCCCTCGGGCCTGTCCTCGGGCTCGTCCTCGCGCTCGTCGTCGCGATGCCCGCACTGCCGGCGTCGGCCGACCCTCCGCAGCTGCGGCGCGAGGGCCGCTGGCTGGTCGACCCGCAGGGCCGGGTCGTGATCGTGCACGGGCTGAACCTCGTCTACAAGCACGCGCCCTACGCGCCGCCGGCCACCGCCGCAGGCTTCCAGGCGCGTGACGCCCGGTGGCTGGCGCGGCACGGCTTCAACGGCGCGCGGGTCGGCACGCTGTGGGCGGGGCTGACCCCCGACGCGCCGGGCCGGGCGGATGCGGCGTACCTCTCGAAGGTGCAGCGGGTGCTCGACCTGCTCGCGAAGCAGCGCATCTGGTCGCAGCTCGACATGCACCAGGACCAGTGGCACGAGACGTACGGCGGCGAGGGCGTCCCGGACTGGGCGGTGCACCGGCCGGCGCCGTACGACGTGCTGCCACCGGTGACCGCGCCGTTCCCGACCGGCTACTGGACGCCCGAGGTGTCGACGGTCTTCGACAACTTCTGGGCGGGGACCGGCGGCCTGCTCGACGCCTGGGCCGGGGCCTGGCAGGTGGCGGCGGAGGAGTGGCGGGACCAGCCGTACCTGATGGGCTACGACCTGCTCAACGAGCCGTGGATGGGCCTGGAGTGGACGCTGTGCCTGACCACCGGCTGCCCGGACTCCTACCGCGCCGAGCTGCAGCCCGCGATGGAGCGGGGGCTCGCGGCGGTCCGCGAGGTCGACCCCGACAACATCGTCTGGTGGGAGCCGCAGCAGTTCGCCGGCGGGCAGCCGCTCGACACGTTCTTCGAGCCGGTGGCGGGGGAGGACCAGCTCGGGTTCTCGTGGCACAGCTACTGCCCCGATGTCTTCCTCGAGTCGCAGGGGCTCCCGGGCAGCAACGTCGAGAACTGCTGGGACTTCGCGCGCGGCCGCCAGGAGCACGCGCTGGAGCAGGCGCGGACCATGCGCGCCGTACCCCTGATGAGCGAGTGGGGCGCGACCGACAACGTGCGCGCGATCGAGATCGACGCCGCCGCGGCCGACGAGGCGCTGATGGGCTGGACGCACTGGGCCTACAAGCGGTGGAACGACCCGACGACCGCTGACACCGCGCAGGGCCTGTTCCGCGACGACGCCGACCCGTCGTCGGTGAAGCGCGACAAGCTGCGGGTGCTCGTGCGCACCTACGCCCAGGCCACCGCCGGCACGCCGCTGGCGATGCGCTTCGACGCGGCGGACGGGACGTTCCGCTACCGCTACCGGCCGGACCCCTCGATCACGGCTCCGACGCGGATCTTCGTCAGCCCGCTGCACTACCCCGACGGCTTCCGGGTGCGGGTCGAGGGCGGCCGGGTCGTCTCGCGGTCGGCGCACCAGCTCCTGGTGGCCGCATCCTCGGCGAAGGTCGTCACGGTGCGGGTCGCCCGGTCCACTCCTGGGGAACCAATCGCGGGCGGCGCGCGTTCAACCCGGTGAGCCCACCTAGACTGGGTTCATACCGGTGACCCGTCAGAGCGACGTCACCTACCGGCCTCGAGGAGAGACCAATGCAGAGCAACAACCCGGTGTTCCGCCGTTCGGAGGAGTTCAACTCCGCGGGCGCCTACGGCAACCAGACGTACGCCGGCAGCGGCACCGGCTACACCGACCCCTCCACCTGGAGCACGGGCCAGCCCGGCCAGCCGGGCCAGTCATCCACGCCGGCGCCGCCGGTCGCCACCGGTGGCCCGATGACGATCGACTCGGTCGTCCAGAAGACCGCCATCGCACTGTTCGTCGTCATCGTCACGGCGGGCATCACCTGGGCGATGGCCCCGGACATCGACGCGGACACGACGCCTGCTGACATCAGCGGCATCATCGCGCTCGCGTCGATCGGTTCGCTGGCCGCCTTCGCGCTGTCGATGGTGAACTCGTTCAAGCGGATCATCAGCCCGGCGCTCGTCCTGCTGTTCTGCGCGGCGGAAGGCGTTGCCCTCGGCGCGATCAGCCTGGTCTTCGAGTCGATGTACCCGGGCATCGTGATGAGCGCCGTCCTCGGCACGTTCGGTGCCTTCGCCGGCACGCTCGCGGTCTACAAGTTCTTCAACATCAAGGTCACCGACAAGTTCCGCAAGATGGTCATCGCGGCCATGTTCGGCATGATCGCCATCAGCCTGATCGAGGTCGTGCTCAGCTTCTTCGGCGCCCAGATCGGCCTGTTCGGCGACGGTGGCGTCGGCCTGATCTTCGCGGTCCTCGGCCTCGCGCTCGGCGTGTTCATGCTGGTGCTCGACTTCGACTTCGTCGAGCAGGGTGTCGCCAACGGCCTCCCGGACCGTGAGGGCTGGCGCGCCGCGTTCGCCATGACGGTCAGCCTGGTCTGGATCTACACCAACCTGCTGCGCATCCTCGCGATCATGCGCGGCGACTGATCACACGTAGATCACACGACGTACGACGAAGGCCCCGGGCTATCCGCCCGGGGCCTTTGTTCGTCTCAGCTGTCGATCGGGTCCAGCTCCTGCTCGTCGGGCGCCTCGACCTCCGCGTCCGGGCGGCGACGGCGGTGCCGCAGCTCGACCCACAGGCCGCGGACGCCGCGCCGGCTGCCGCCGACCTCCGCGCCGCCGAGCTCGGTGCCAGGCGTCTGGACGGCCTGGACCGCCGCCTTCGCGATCGGCAGCACGCCCTCGCCGCGGTACGCCTCGGGCCGCACCTCGTCGTCGTCGATCAGGCCCAGCGCCGCCAGCGTCGAGGGCAGCAGGACCTGGGCGAGCGCCTTGTAGCCGTGCGCGGACGGGTGGAACATGTCCGGCCCGAAGAGCAGCGCGGGCGCGGCGTCGAACTCCGGGCCCAGGATCGACCCGAGCGAGACCGTGCGGCCACCCTCCTCCACGACCGTGATGGTCTGCGCGGCGGCGAGTCGCCGCGACCACAGCCGGGCCACCTGCTTGAGCGGCGGCATGATCGGCTTGATGGTGCCGAGGTCCGGACAGGTGCCGACCAGCACGGAGATGCCGGCGTCGTGCAGTCGGCGTACCGCCTCGGAGAGGAAGCGGACCGACGCTGCCGGCAGCACGGTGTGGGTGACGTCGTTGGCGCCGATCAGGATCACCGCGACGTCAGGCTCGGTGGGCAGCGCCTTGTCGATCTGCGCGGCGAGGTCGGACGACATCGCGCCGACCACCGCGAAGCTGCGCAGGTACACGCGCCGGTCCGCCTCCTCGGCCAGACCGCTGGCGAGGTAGGCGCCGGGGGTCTCCTCGACGCGCTCCACGCCGTACCCCGCGGCGCTGGAGTCGCCGAGCAGCGCGACCTTGATCGCGGGACCCGGGCGACCGCGGCCGTACCACCCCGTGGAGTTCGGCGGGTCGTCCTCGGCGTTGCCGATGCGCTTGCGCGCCGTGGTGGCCTCGAAGCGCAGCAGGCCGTAGAGCCCTGCGCTCGCGAGGGTCAGCCCGCCACCGCCGTACGCAGCGGTCGAGGCGAGCTTGCGAGCAGCCGCTGTCTTCCCCACGTCGTCCACATTAGGAGGAGTGGTGAAGCGGGTATTGGGATACCCCGCACTTTCGGCTCTAGATTGGCCAGATGCAGTACGTCGACTCTCTCCTCGACCTCATCGGCAACACCCCGCTGCTGAGGCTCTCGAAGTCCATGGGCTCCCTCGACGGCGCGAAGGGACCGATCGTCCTCGCCAAGGTGGAGTACCTCAACCCAGGCGGCTCCGTGAAGGACCGCATCGCGACCCGGATGATCGAGGCCGCCGAGGCCTCGGGCGAGCTCCAGCCGGGCGGCACCATCGTCGAGCCGACGTCGGGCAACACCGGCGTCGGGCTGGCCATGGTCGCGCAGGCGAAGGGCTACAAGTGCATCTTCGTCTGCCCCGACAAGGTCAGCGAGGACAAGCGCAACGTCCTCAAGGCGTACGGCGCCGAGGTCGTGGTCTGCCCGACCGCCGTCGAGCCCGAGCACCCGGACTCCTACTACAACGTGTCGGACCGGCTCGCGTCGCAGCCCGGTGCGTGGAAGCCCGACCAGTACTCGAACCCGAACAACCCGCGCTCGCACTACGAGACCACCGGTCCGGAGATCTGGTCGCAGACCGAGGGCCGGATCACCCACTTCGTCACCGGTGTCGGCACCGGCGGGACGATCAGCGGCATCGGCCGCTACCTCAAGGAGCAGAACCCCGACGTCCAGGTGGTCGGCGCCGACCCCGCCGGCTCGGTCTACTCCGGCGGCTCCGGCCGGCCGTACCTGGTCGAGGGCGTCGGCGAGGACTTCTGGCCCGACGCCTACGACCGCAACGTCGCGGACCGGATCATCGAGGTCTCCGACGGGGACTCGTTCGCGATGACCCGCCGGCTCGCCCGCGAGGAGGCGCTGCTCGTCGGCGGCTCGTCCGGCATGGCCGTGCACGCCGCCATCCAGCTCGCCCACGAGCTCGAGGGCACGCCCGAGGGCGAGGACGCCGTGATCGTCGTCCTCCTCCCGGACTCCGGCCGCGGCTACCTCACCAAGGTCTTCAACGACGAGTGGCTGGCGCAGTACGGCTTCCCGGTCGACGGCACCGAGCCGGTCGCGCTGAACGTCGGCGAGGTGCTGCGCGGCAAGGACGGCCGGCTGCCGGACCTCGTGCACACGCACCCCGGCGAGACCATCGCCGAGGCCGTAGCGATCCTGCAGGAGTACGCCGTCTCCCAGATGCCGGTCGTCCGCGCAGAACCGCCCGTGGTGGCCGCCGAGGTCGTCGGCTCCGTCTCCGAGCGCACCCTGCTCGACCAGCTGTTCACCGGCGTCGCCAAGCTGACCGACCCCGTCAGCCAGCACATGTCGCCGCCGCTGCCGTCGATCGGCTCGACCGAGCCGGCCAAGGACGCGGTCGGTGCGCTCGAGGGTGCCGACGCGCTGCTGGTCCACGAGGACGGCAAGCCCGTCGGTGTGGTCACCCGCCACGACCTGCTCGCCTACCTGGCCCGCGGGTAGCCGTTGGTCGAGCCTGTCGAGACCCCGCAACCGCAGCGCTCGGGTGCAGGGGTCTCGACGACGCTCGCTGGCGCTCGCTGCTCGGCCACCGTGCATAATGAGAACCTGTTCTAGTTCTCAGGAGGGCGGATGACCACGACGCCGGTGATCGACGGCTGGTTCACGACCGGACCGGAGCCCGCGCTGCTCGGGTCGCGGTGCACCACGTGCGAGACGGTCTACTTCCCGCCCACGCAGGGCTTCTGCCGCAACCCGGCCTGCTCCGGCGACGAGTTCGCCGAGACGGCGCTGTCGCGGCGCGGGACGATCTGGTCGTACACCGACGCGCAGTACCAACCGCCGCCACCGTACGTCCCGCCGACCGACCCGTTCGAGCCGTTCGCGCTGGCCGCGGTCGAGCTCCCGGAGGGACTGGTCGTGCTCGGCCAGGTCGCCAAGGGGTACGGCGTCGCCGACCTGCGCGTCGGCGGTGAGGTCGAGCTCGTCGTCGAGACGCTGCACGACGACCTCTCCATCTGGCGCTGGAAGCCGGTCACCGAGATGGGCGAGGAGGCGGACCAGTGAGCAACGACGTCGCCGTTGCGGGCGTGGGCATGCACCCGTGGGGCAAGTGGGGTCGCAACTTCGTGGAGTACGGCGTGCACGCCTCCCGCGCGGCGCTCGCCGACTCCGGCATCGACTGGCGCGACGTCGACCTGATCGTCGGCGGTGAGACCGTCCGCAACGGCTACGCCGGCTACGTCGCCGGCGCGACGTTCGCCCAGGCGCTGGGCTGGAACGGCGCCAAGGTCGCCACGTCGTACGCCGCCTGCGCGACCGGCGCCCAGGCGCTCGACACCGCCCGCGCGCGGATCCTGGCGGGGATGTCCGAGGTCGCGCTCGTCGTCGGCTCCGACACGACCCCCAAGGGCTTCCTCGCGCCGAACGCGGGGGAGCGCTGGGACGACCCCGACTGGCTGCGGTTCCGGCTGCTCGGCATGACGAACCCGGCGTACTTCGCGCTCTACGCGCGGCGCCGGATGGACCTCTACGGCGCGACCGCCGAGGACTTCGCGCAGGTGAAGGTCAAGAACGCCAGGCACGGGCTGGAGAACCCGAACGCCCGCTACCGCAAGGAGGTCAGCGTCGAGGACGTGCTGACCAGCGCGGTGGTCTCGGACCCCCTGCACCTGCTGGACATCTGCGCCACCTCGGACGGCGCGGCCGCGGTCGTGCTGTGCTCGACGGAGTACGCCGCGCGCCACGGCATCGGCGGCGGGGTGAAGATCAACGCGATCTCCACGGTCACGCCGACCTTCCCGCAGACCGTCATCGACATGCCGCTGCTGTCCACCGAGTCGACGAACGCCGTGCCCGCGCCCGAGCGGACGTTCAAGGAGTCGATCGGGCAGGCGGCGTACGAGGAAGCCGGCATCGACCCGGCCGACGTCAGCCTGGCCGAGGTCTACGACCTGTCGACCGCGCTCGAGCTCGACTGGATCGAGGACCTGCAGCTCTGCAAGCGCGGCGAGGCCGAGGTCCTGCTGCGTGCCGGCGACACCACGATCGGCGGCCGGATCCCGGTCAACCCGTCCGGCGGGCTCGCCTGCTTCGGCGAGGCCGTGCCTGCCCAGGCGCTCGCGCAGGTGTGCGAGGTGACCTGGCAGCTGCGCGGCCAGGCGGCCGGCCGCCAGGTCGAGGGCGCCCGGGTCGGCATCACCGCCAACCAGGGTCTCTTCGGGCACGGCTCCTCGGTGATCCTGAGCGTGTAGGCCGTTGGTCGAGCTCGTCGAGAGCCCGGTAGCCGACGTCGTTCCGCTGCGGGGTCTCGACGGCGCCCGCTGGAGCTCGCTGCTCGACCGACGGGGGCTGTCACGGTCGGGCGCCGTCCCCGGTCGAGCCTGTCGAGACGCAGGTAAAGGACTTTTGGCCCGAACCGGGTGACCCTCGGCCCGGGCGCGCTGCGGGACGGTCTTCCTAGCGTGTCTGCGACGCGTCGGATCGGTGCGTCGGACGACAGCGGATCGGAGTGCGCGGGTGGACATCCTCGACATTGCTCGGTGGCAGTTCGGGATCATCACGGTCTACCACTTCCTGTTCGTGCCGATCACGATCGGGCTCACCGCGCTGGTCGCGGCGATGGAGACCCAGTGGCTGCGGACCAGGTCGCCGGAGTGGCTGCGGCTGACGAAGTTCTTCGGGAAGCTGATGCTGATCAACTTCGCGATCGGCGTCGTGACCGGCATCGTGCAGGAGTTCCAGTTCGGCATGAACTGGTCCGACTACTCCCGCTTCGTGGGGGACGTCTTCGGCGCTCCGCTGGCGGTCGAGGCGCTGCTCGCGTTCTTCCTCGAGTCGACGTTCCTCGGGCTCTGGATCTTCGGCTGGGACAAGCTGCCGCGCGGCCTGCACGCCGCCTGCATGTGGATCGTGCACCTCGGCACCCTGGCCAGCAGCTGGTTCATCCTCGCGGCGAACTCCTGGATGCAGCACCCGGTCGGCTACGAGTACAACCCCGACAGCGGCCGCGCCGAGCTCACCGACTTCTGGGCGGTGATGTTCAACAAGGTCCAGCTCGCGACGTTCCCGCACGTCGTGTTCGCGGCGTACATGACCGGGGCCGCCTTCATCCTCGGCATCTCCGCCTGGCTCTACGTCCGTGACCGGACGCCGGACCCGGACCGCGCGATGTACCGCAAGGGCATCCGCTTCGGCGCCTGGGTGCTGCTGGTCGCCGGGATGGGCGTCGCGATCAGCGGCGACTACCAGGGCAAGATCATGACCGAGGTCCAGCCGATGAAGATGGCGGCGGCCGAGGCGCTCTACGACACCGAGGACTCCTGCGCGCCGTTCTCGATCTTCACGATCGGAACGCCGGACGGGCAGGAGGAGAAGTTCTCGATCACCGTGCCGTGCCTGCTGTCCTTCCTCGGCACCGGCAGCTTCGACGGCAAGGTCGAAGGCATCAACGACCTGCGCGCGCAGTACCAGGAGGAGTTCGGCCAGGACCCGGGCGCCCGCTACTACGACCCCTCCGGCAACTACTCGCCGATCATCCCGATCACCTACTGGACGTTCCGCTACATGATCGGCATGGGCCTGCTGTCGGCGCTCTTCGCCTCGCTGATCCTGTTCCTGACCCGCAAGGGTCGCGCGCCGACGTCGAAGTGGTTCGGCCGGATGGCGATCGCGACGCCGATCGTCACCGTCCTCGGCAGCTCGTTCGGCTGGATCTTCACCGAGATGGGCCGCCAGCCCTGGGTGGTGTTCGGCCTGATGACCACGCCGCACGGCGTCTCGCCAGGGGTGAGCACGACCGAGGCGTGGATCTCGATCATCTCGCTGGTGCTGATCTACGCGGTGCTCATGGTCGTCGAGCTCGGCCTGATCATCCGGGTCGTGAAGAAGGGCGCCGACCCGTTCCAGGAGCCGCCCGACCCGGGACGTGACGCCGACGACGAAGACCGCCCGCTGGCGTTCGCCTACTGAGGTGTCTCGACTGGCTCGACAACCGAAAGTCTAGGAGCGATGGAACTCACCACCGTCTGGTTCTGCCTGATCGCCGTCCTCTGGATCGGCTACTTCACCCTCGAGGGCTTCGACTTCGGGGTCGGCATGCTGCTGCCGTGGCTGGCGCGGGACGACCGCGAGCGGCGCATCATGATCAACACCATCGGCCCGGTCTGGGACGGCAACGAGGTCTGGGTCCTCACCGCCGGCGGTGCGACGTTCGCGGCGTTCCCCGAGTGGTACGCGACGCTCTTCAGCGGCTTCTACCTGCCGCTGCTGCTGATCCTGCTCGCGCTGATCGTGCGCGGCGTCGCGTTCGAGTACCGCCACCAGCGCCCCGAGGCCTCCTGGCACTCCTGGTGGGACCGCGCGATCATCGTCGGCTCCTACGTCCCGGCGTTCCTCTGGGGAGTCGCGTTCGCCAACATCGTCCGCGGGGTGCCGATCGACGAGAACAAGGAGTTCACCGGCACGATCTTCACGCTGCTCAACCCGTTCGGGCTGCTCGGCGGGCTGGTCACGCTGCTGCTCTTCCTCACCCACGGCGCGACGTTCCTGGCGCTCAAGACCGACGGTGAGATCCGGTTCCGTGCCCGTCGCGTCGCGGTCGGCTCGGGGATGCTCGCCGCCGCAGCAGCCGTGGCGTTCCTCGTGTGGGTGCAGGTCGACACCGGCAACGCCGGGTCGGCGGCGCTGTTCGCCGGAGCCGCGCTCGCGCTCCTCGCCGGCATCGCGACGGCGTACGCCGGTCGCGAGGGCTGGGCGTTCATCGGGACGTTCGCGTGCATCGGGCTGGCCGTGGCCGGGCTGTTCGTCGGCCTGTTCCCCGACGTGATGCCGTCCTCGACCAACGAGGCGTTCTCGCTGACGGCCACCAACGCGTCCGCGACCGACTACACGCTCAAGGTGATGACGATCGTCGCGGCGGTCTTCACACCGATCGTGCTCGGCTACCAGGCCTGGACCTACTGGGTGTTCCGCAAGCGGATCTCCGAGCACCACATCTCCGACGAGAAGCTGGAAGCCGTGGCATGACCACCCCACGACGGTCTTCTCCTCCGCGTCGCTCCCCCGAACAACGCCGCGGGGGCCCCGGATGAGGCCCACCGATCCGCGGGTCCGGCAGCAGCTGGCGCCTGCGCGGCGGCCGCTCGCCGTCGTGCTGGTGGCGGGCGTCCTCGGCAGCCTGCTCCTGGTCGGCCAGGCCTGGGCGGTCACCGAGCTGATCCTGGCCGCGATCGGCGACGGTCCGGTCGGTGCCTGGGCCCTGGCGGTCGTCGCGGTGTTCGCGGCCCGGTCGCTCGTCGGTTGGACGAGCGACGCGATGGCCGCGCGGGCGGCCGCGCTCGTCGGCGGCGACGTACGGCGGCGCGTGGTCGGCGCGATCCTGCGCGACGGCGGTGCCGGCCGGCCCACCGGCGAGCTCGCCGGGCTGGCGACGCGAGGCGCGAGCGCCGCCGAGCCGTACCTCACCCGCTACGTGCCGACGCTCGTGCTCGCCGGCGTGCTGCCGGTCGTGACGCTGGTGGCGATCGCAACGCAGGACCCGATGAGCGCGCTGATCGTCGTGGTGACGCTGCCGCTGATCCCGGTGTTCGGCATCCTCGTCGGCCTCGCCACCCAGGACCGCGCCCGGTCGCAGTGGCGCGCGCTCACCTCACTGTCAGGGCACTTCCTGGACGTGATGCGCGGGCTGCCGACGCTGGTCGCGTTCCGGCGGGCGGAGGCGCAGTCGGCGACGATCCGTGCGGTGACCGAGCGGTACCGCGCGCGCACGCTGCGCACCCTCCAGGTCGCGTTCGCGTCCTCCGCGGTGCTGGAGCTGGTGGCCACGCTGTCGGTCGCGCTGGTCGCGGTCACGGTCGGCATCCGGCTCGCGCACGGCGACCTCGACCTCGAGACCGCCCTGGTCGTGCTGCTGCTCGCGCCGGAGGCGTACTGGCCGCTGCGCCGCGTCGGGCAGGAGTTCCATGCCGCGGCCGAGGGTGTCGCGACGTTCGAGGCGGCGAGCGAGCTCACCGGCGCCGCTGACGCGACGCCCACCCGGCGGCCCGGCGCGCTGGTCGTCGAGCACGTGTCGGTGCTGCGGCCCGGCCGCGCCGTACCCGCCCTCGACGACGTCAGCCTGGCCGTCCCCGACCGCGGGGTGCTCGCGATCACCGGCCCGTCCGGCTGCGGCAAGTCCACGCTGCTGGCGGTGCTCGCCGGGCTGCTCGAGCCGACGTCCGGCGTCGTGCACGGCCCGCCGCGCGACCGGATCGCGTGGCTGCCGCAACGTCCGGTCTTCGTCGCGGGCACCGTCGCCGACAACCTGCGCCTCGCGGTGCCGTCCGCGACCGACGACCAGCTCCGCGCGGCGCTCGCGCAGGTCGCGTTCCCCGTCGACCTCGACACCCCGCTCGGCGAGGACGGCGCCACGCTGTCGGCCGGCGAGCGGGCGCGCCTGGCGCTCGCCCGGGTGGTGCTGGCCGAGCGGCCCTACGTGCTGCTCGACGAGCCGACCGCGCACCTCGACCCGGAGACCGAGCGGGTCATCGCCGAGACCGTCCGCGAGCTCGGCCGGCGCAGCGCGGTCGTCGTGGTCGCGCACCGCCCGGCACTGGTCGCGCTCGCGGACCGCGTCGTCACGCTGCCGGTACCCGAGGCCGTCGTTCCGGTGCGGCCCGCGTCGGTCGCCGCTCGCCCCACGCCGCCTGCCGAGCCGGTCGAGGAGAAGCGCCACGGACTGGGGCTGCCCACGATCCTGGGAGGCCTGGCGTCGGCGTCCGGGGTCGCGCTCACCGCGACCGCCGGGTGGCTGATCGTCGAGGCGTCGACGCAGCCGCCGATCATGACGCTGCTGGTGGCGATCGTCGCGGTGCGCACGTTCGGCATCGCGCGGCCCGTGCTGCGGTACGCCGAGCGGCTGCGGTCCCACGACGTCGTGCTCGGCATGCTCGCCGACCGCCGGGTCGAGGTGTACGACGCGGTCGTCCCCCTCACTCCCGGCGCCCTCGGCCGCCGGCGCGGCGACCTGCTCGCCGCGGTCGTCGACGACGTCGACAGCGTGCTGGACCGTGAGCTGCGCGTGCGGATGCCGGTGCGCGGCTTCGCGATCGCCGCCGCGCTCGCGCTGGTGTTCACGGCGTTCACGGCCCCGGTCGTGGTGCCGGTGGTGCTCGGGCTGTGCGCCGCCGGCGCGGTCGGGTACCTGCTCGCCCGGCGGGGTGCGGCCCGCGCCGAGCGCGTCGCGGTCGCCACCCGCGCGGAGCTGTCCGAGGCGGTCGTCGAGGCCGCGCAGACCGCGAGCGAGCTGACGATGTGGCAGGCCGAGCAGCGTGCGGTCGCCCGGGTCGCGGCGCTCGGCGACGAGCTCGGCCGGCGTACCGTCGCCGCGGCCACCTGGGCCGCGTCCGGCCGAGCGCTCGTGCTGCTGTGCTCGGGACTCGGCGTGGCCGCCGCCGCGCTGCTGCTGCCCGGGCGGGTGTCCGACCCGCTGCTGGCCCTGCTCGCGCTGCTCCCGCTCGCGCTCGGCGAGGCCGCGGCCGGGCTGGCCGATGCGGGTGCGCTCGCCAGCCGGACCCGTGCCGCGGAGGACCGGCTCGCCGCCCTGGCGGACCGTGAGCCCGCGGTGCGCGACCCCGGGACCGCGGTGGCCCTCGCCGACCACGACGTGGCCGTCACCGGGGTCGCGGCCGCATGGGACGGGCGTGAGGTGCTGCGCGACCTCGACCTGACACTGGCGCCGGGCGAGCGGGTCGCGGTCGTCGGCCCGACCGGCTCCGGCAAGAGCACCCTGGCCTCGCTGCTGCTGCGGTTCGTCGACCCGACCCGCGGGGTGGTGTCGCTGGGCGGCCGCGCGCTGCCGGACCTGGCGCTCGACGACGTGCGCCGTACCGTCGGCCTCGTCGACGACGACCCCCACGTCTTCGCCACCACGCTGGGGGAGAACGTGCGGCTGGCCCGGCCGTCGGCCACGGACGCCGAGGTCGAGCTCGCCCTGCGCGCGGCGCGGCTCGGCGACTGGCTCGACGCGCTGCCCGACGGGACGGCCAGCTGGCTCGGCGACGGCCACGCGGACGTGTCCGGGGGCGAGCGGGCCCGGATCGCGATCGCCCGGTCACTGCTCGCCGACCAGCCGGTGCTCGTGCTCGACGAGCCGGCCGCGCACCTCGACGGCGCGACCGCCGAGGCGCTGGCCGCCGAGGTCCTCGACAGCTCCGGTCGCTCCGTCGTCTGGATCACGCACGCGGAGGCGGGGCTGGACCGCGTCGACCGGGTGCTCAGCCTGGACCTGATAGGAAGTGCGCATGACTGAGGGCACGATCCGCGTCTACCTCCTCGACGACCACGAGGTCGTCCGGCAAGGCCTGCGCGCGCTCCTGGAGAGTGCCGGCGGCATCGAGGTGGTCGGCGAGTCCGGGTCGGCAGAGGACGCTGCGCACCGGATCCCCGCGCTGCGCCCGCACGTCGCGGTGCTCGACGCCCGGCTCCCGGACGGCTCGGGCATCGAGGTCTGCCGCACCGTGCGGGCCGTCGACCCGTCCATCCAGGCGCTGATCCTCACGTCGTACGACGACGACGAGGCGCTGTTCGCGGCGATCATGGCGGGCGCGGCCGGCTACGTGCTCAAGGAGATCAAGGGGCGTGACCTGATCTCGGCGATCCGCCAGGTGGCCGAGGGCAAGTCGCTGATCGACCCGAGCCTGACCGCGCGGGTGCTGGAGCGCGTGCGCAACCCTCCGCGGACCGCGCCGGAGCTCGCCGACCTGACCGAGCAGGAGCTGAAGCTGCTCGAGCTGATCGCCGAGGGGCTCACCAACCGGCAGATCGGGGAGCGGATGTTCCTGGCCGAGAAGACGGTCAAGAACTACGTGTCGAGCATCCTCGCCAAGCTCGGGCTCGAGCGGCGTACCCAGGCCGCGGTCCTCGCCAGCAAGCTGCTGGACCCCGAGACCGGTCACCTCTGACCACGGCTGCCCCTACTGCAGGGGCACGTGCCAGACGAACGACGTGCCGTGCGGCTCGCGCGGGGTCAGCTCCAGCGCACCCCCCAGGGTCGCGGCCCGGCGACGGGCGTTGCGCAGCCCGTGCTCGGTCGCGTTGCGGATCCCGGCCGGGATCCCGACGCCGTCGTCGAGGACGGTGAGCCGGACCTCGGTCGCGTTCACCTCGAGCTCGATCGACCCGGTGTGCGCGGCGGCGTGCCGGGCGACGTTGGACAGCGCCTCGCGCAGCACGGGGAGCAGGTGGTGCCGGACGTCGGGAGGTACGGCGGTGTCGACCGGCCCGACGGTCCGCACCGGCGGCTCGAAGTGGAGCAGCGGCGCGTACTCGTGGGCCAGCGCGTTCAGGTCGGCGCGCAGCGACGCGCTCTGGTCGCTGTGCTGGAGCTTGAAGATCGTGCCGCGGATGTCCTTGATCGTGAGGTCGAGGGCGTCGACCGCGTCGTCGAGGCGGGCGTTGACGTCGGGGGAGTCGACGAGCATGCCGATGCTCTGGAGCTGCAGGCCGGTGGCGAAGATCCGCTGGATCACCAGGTCGTGCAGGTCCCGCGCGATCCGCTCGCGGTCGGAGGTGACGGCGAGCTCCGCGCGGTCCTCGACACCCTGGGCGCGGTCCAGCGCCAGGCCGGCCTGGTCGGCGAAGGACGCGAGCAGCGCCCGGGCGTCGTCGGCCGGGACGTCGTCGGCCGAGTCGAACAGCACCGCCAGCACGCTGTCGTCGACCAGGTGCGAGCGCAGGGGGACGAGGGTCGCGGCGAACCCGCCCAGGCGTACGTCGACCGGGTCGGACTCGGGCCACCGCGCCGGGTCGAGGGTGGCGAGCGCGTGCTCGACCTCCCCCCGTCGGTCCGGGTCGGCCGCGATCGCGCGGGTCACGTCGGAGTCGATGCGGGCCACGGCCGCGGCCGTCGCGCCGGTCAGCGAGCGCGCGGTCCGGGCGACCTGGTCGAGCGCCGGCCCGGCCTCGATCGGCGGCTGCAGAGCCTCGTTCAGCTCGGCAGAGGCCTCGAGCCACTGCCGGCGCCGCTCGCTGATCCCGTACGCGCGAGCGTTCTCGATCACGAAGCCGGCGGCGGTCGCGAGCGCCTCGACCAGCCGCTCGTCCTCGATGCTGAAGGAGCGACCGCCGGACTTCTCGGTCAGGTAGAGGTTGCCGAACACCGTGCCGCGGATCCGCACCGGGACGCCCAGGAAGGTGCCCATCGGCGGGTGGTGCGGCGGGAAGCCCACCGAGCCCGGGTGCTGCGCGAGGTCGTCGAGCCGGATCGGCTCGGGGTGCTTGATCAGCAGGCCGAGGATGCCGCGGCCGTGCGGCGGCGGCCCGATGCTCGACCGCTCGTCGTCACCGATGCCGGTCGTCACGAAGTCCGCCAGGTGGTCGTCGCTGCCGAGCACGCCCAGGGCGCCGTACCGCGCCTCCGTCAGCCGGGTCGCGGCCTGGACGATCCGGCTCAGGACGGCGTGCAGGTCGAGGTCGGACGAGATCGCGTTGACCGCGTCGAGCAGCGCGCGGGTGGACGCGGGGAGTACGTCGGGCA
Source organism: Nocardioides sp. SR21 (assembly GCF_022761125.1). Lineage (GTDB taxonomy): Bacteria > Actinomycetota > Actinomycetes > Propionibacteriales > Nocardioidaceae > Nocardioides. The sequence goes on from NZ_JAKWJR010000007.1 coordinate 24,278, forward strand.
CGCGGCTCAGTCTGCCCCAGCAACGGTCACGGTCACGGGAATCGTCGTACGGGCATGGACCCGACCAGGTCCCACGCCTCGCCGAGCCGGCGGCCGGTGAGCTCGTTCCAGCGCAGCCGCAGGTACAGGTTGCGGCCACCGCCGGCCCACGGCCGGGGCTCGCGGGTGTCACGGATGTGCTCGAGCTCCGTGGGGTCGCTCACGACGTCGCCGCGCCCGCGCGCCACCACGCTCCACCCGCGCTGCCTCTCGTGGTCGAACCAGTCCACCTCGAAGGCCAGGGTGGTGTCGCGCCCGTAGGTGCCGAGGACGCTGTACGGCGAGGTGCGGATGACGATCGCGTCGTCGAGCACGGCGTAGTTGACCGGGACGATGTGGGGGCCGGTCGGCGTGCAGATCGCCATCCGGCCGCCGACGCCTCCGCGCAGCAGCCGCAGACACTCGTCGTGACTCAGGTCGACCGACTCGGGCATGGCTACCTCCTCTGGGATTACCCCATCGTGAATCGCGCCACGCCTGGACGTCAGGGCCGATAGTCCCGACTTCGGAGGTCTACGGTGTGCGGCCGAGCAGCGCGGCGAGCCGATCGATGGCCCGCGCGTCGTCGGAGATCGGCTGCGGCGGGCCGAACGGCGTGCGGTCCGCGGGCAGCCGCTCCATCAGCGCCCGGCTGTGGGCGATGGCCCGCTCGGCCACCGCGCCGTCGATCGAGAGCGGCAGGTCGGCGCCGCGGGCGAGGTCCCACCCGTGCACCAGCGCCTCGATCGTGCGCAGCTCGGCGATGTGCGTGGGCGGCATCGGGCCGATGCCGGTCGGGTACGTCGCGCCCGGGTCGGCGGCGGCCAGCGCGTCGCGCAGCTCCCGGGCGCCGAGCTCGTAGGCGCGCGGCAGGTCCTCGAGGTCGACGGTCCGGGCGGCAGCGTCGATCCCCTCGAGGTCGTACTGCGTGCCGCCGAGCGACGTCGTGAACGCCCGCTCGCCGACCATCAGGTGCCGCAGCACGGCCGCGACGTCCCAGCCGTCGCACGGCGTCGGCAGGTCCCAGTCGTCCGGTGCCACGCCGACGGCGATCACGGTGACGGCGTTCTGGGCGTGCGCGAGGTCGTCGAGGTTCACGGCGACACTGTGCCACCCTCTCCACCATGTCCTTCGTCCTGGTCGACCGGCCGGTCCCCGAGGTCGCGGTCGTCACCCTGAACCGGCCCGAGCGCATGAACGCGATGGCGTACGACGTGATGGTGCCGTTCCGCGAGGCGCTGCTCTCGCTCGGCTCGGACAACGGGGTGCGGGCGGTCGTCGTGACCGGCGCGGGCTCGGGGTTCTGCTCCGGCGCCGACCAGGAGTCGGCCGGCGTACCGCCCGGGGTGGCCGGCGTGACGCGGCCGACGTACGCCCTGCGCGCGATGGAGGCGCTCGAGGACGTCGTGCTGACGATCAGGCGGCTGCACCAGCCGGTGATCGCGGCCGTCAACGGCGCGGCGATCGGCGGCGGGCTCTGCCTGGCGCTCGCCTGCGACCTGCGCCTGGCCGCGCCGACGGCGTACTTCCGCGCGGCGGGGATCAACAACGGCCTGACCGCCAGCGAGCTCGGGCTGTCGTTCCTGCTGCCGCGCGCGGTCGGGTCGACGCGGGCCGCCGACATCATGCTGACCGGGCGCGACGTCTCGGCAGAGGAGGCGGAGCGGATCGGGCTGGTGTCGTCCGTGGAGCCCGACGTGGTCGGCGCCGCCGTGTCGAGGGGGCAGACGATCGCCGGCTTCTCGCAGCCCGGCGTCGAGCTGACCAAGAAGTCGCTGCACGCCGGCCAGTCCGCCACCTCGCTGGAGACGTACCTGTCGTCGGAGGGGATCGGTCAGCTCTACCTGCGCCTGCTCACCGGCAACTTCGAGGAGGCGACGCTGGCCCGGCGCGAGGGCCGGGCGCCGAGGTTCACCGACGAGCGGTAGCGGTGTGCTGTCGTCGTCGCAGGTTCACCAGGTTATGCAGGCGAACCTGCACTTGCGGTAGCGGGTGTGCTGTCGTCGCAGGTTCACCAGGTTATGCAGGCGAACCTGCACTTGCGGTAGCGGGTGTGCTGTCGTCGCAGGTTCACCAGGTTATGCAGGCGAACCTGCACTTGCGGTAGCGGGTGTGCTGTCGTCGCAGGTTCACCAGGTTATGCAGGCGAACCTGCACTTGCGGTAGCGGGTGTGCTGTCGTCGCAGGTCCACCAGGTTATGCAGGCGAACCTGCACTTCTCATGGCATGCAGACCGTGAGAAGTGACGGTTCACCCACTGAACATGGTGAACCTGTGACCGTGAACCTGTAACCGCTGAACATGGTGAACCCGTGACCGTGAACCTGCGACCGGCCGACCTACGACACCTCGCCGTCGACGTACACCCAGCGCCCGCCGCGCTGTTCGAACCTGCTGACCTCGTGCATCGACCCGGCCCGCCCGCCCTGCTCGAACGTCGCCACGAACTCGACCCGGTCCTCGCTCGCGTCGACGATCGTGAGCCCGGTCCAGGTCAGCCCGAGGTCGGGGGAGAGGTCGTCGGGCCGGGTGCGCGGGTGCCAGGTGCGGAACACGTAGTCCACGTCGCCGACGGCGTACGCCGCGTAGCGCGACCGCATCAGCTCCTCGGCGGTCGTCGCCTGGGCGGCACCGCGGTGCAGCCGGCCGCAGCAGCGGTCGTACGGCGTGCCCGACCCGCAGGGGCACGCGGGCTGGAGATCCATGCCTGGACCCTACGATGCTCAGGTGACCGACTCGGCCGGTGAGATCAAGGAGATCGACGATGCCCTCGAGGCGATCCGCAAGGCGCTGTACGCGCTGAACCAGGCCGAGGAGAGGCTGCGCGACGCGCGCACCTGGTCGACGTACGACAGCTGGTTCGGTGGCTTCGCCGCGAGCGTGCTCAAGCGGCAGAAGGTGGACCGGGCGGACCAGTCGGTGCGCAGCGTCGACTACGCGCTGGCCGAGGTACGCCGCGAGCTCGCGGACGTCGACATCCACGACGTCGGCGGCCTCGGGGTCGGATCGACGGCGCGCACGCTCGACGTGTGGTTCGACAACCTCTTCACCGACCTGTGGATCGGGCGCCGGCTGAAGAAGGCGCAGGAGCGCAGCTCTCGGATCTCCCGGGCGCTGGTCACCATGCAGTCGCAGCTGCAGGGCCGTCGCGCGGAGCTGCTCACGAAACCCTGACGCCCGGATTGGATCGCGGCAGTAGCGTGAGGGTCGTGACTGCTCCCTCCGTTCAGCCCACCATCGGCACGGTCGGAGAGCTGCGTGCCTCCGGCCACGTCCAGAAGTCCCTGCGCGAGGAGATCCGCGCGAACCTGCTCGCCGCGCTCCGCGAGGGCCGGGACCCGTGGCCGGGCCTGCACGGCTTCGACGACACCGTGATCCCGCAGCTCGAGCGCGCCCTGATCGCCGGGCACGACGTGGTGCTGCTCGGTGAGCGCGGCCAGGGCAAGACCCGGCTGCTGCGCACGATGATCGGGCTGCTCGACGAGTGGACGCCGGTGATCTCCGGCTCCGAGCTCGGCGAGCACCCGTACGAACCGATCACGCACGCGTCCAAGGCCGCGGTCGCGACGTACGGCGACGACCTGCGCGTCTCGTGGCGCCACCGTGACGAGCGGTACGCCGAGAAGCTCGCCACCCCGGACACCAGCGTCGCCGACCTGATCGGTGACGTCGACCCGATGAAGGTCGCCGAGGGCCGGTCGCTGGGTGACCCCGAGACCATCCACTTCGGGCTGATCCCGCGCAGCCACCGCGGCATCGTCGCGATCAACGAGCTGCCCGACCTCGCCGAGCGGATCCAGGTCGCGATGCTCAACGTGATGGAGGAGCGCGACATCCAGATCCGCGGCTACGTGCTGCGGCTGCCGCTCGACGTGCTGGTGGTTGCCAGCGCGAACCCCGAGGACTACACCAACCGCGGCCGCATCATCACCCCGCTCAAGGACCGCTTCGGCGCGGAGATCCGCACCCACTACCCGACCGAGCTCGAGGACGAGGTCGCGGTGATCCGGCAGGAGGCCGACCTGGTCGCCGAGGTGCCGGACGCGCTGATCGAGGTGCTGGCCCGGTTCACCCGCCAGCTGCGCGAGTCCAACGCCGTCGACCAGCGCTCGGGTGTCTCCGCGCGGTTCGCGATCGCGGGCGCCGAGACCATCGCCGCCGCCGCTCTGCACCGCGCCACCTCCCAGGGCGAGGACGAGGCCGTCGCCCGGGTCGTCGACCTGGAGACCGCGGTCGACGTGCTGGGCGGCAAGATCGAGTTCGAGAGCGGCGAGGAGGGTCGCGAGACCGAGATCCTCACGCACCTGCTCCGCACCGCGACCGCCGAGGCCGTCCGCACGCACTTCCGCGGGCTCGACTTCGCACTGCTGGTCGAGGCGATCGAGAACGGCGCGATGGTCACCACCGGCGAGCAGGTCACGGCGCGCGACTTCCTCACCGGCCTGCCGGTGCTGGGCGAGTCCGAGCTGTACGACGACGTGTGCGAGCGCTTCGGCGCGACCAACGACGGCGAGCGGGCGTGCGCGATCGAGCTCGCGCTCGAAGGCCTGTACCTCGCCCGGAAGATCGGGAAGGACACCGACGGCTCGGAGACCGTCTATGGCTGACCCCGCCACGATCCGACCGGGCACCGTCGCGGACGCCGCGTCGCTGGCCGAGCTCGGGCGTGCGGTCATCCCCGCGACCTACGGGCACCTCTCCGAGGCCGAGGCGACCCACACCCTTGAGACCTGGTGGTCGGAGGAGGCGCTCGCCGAGTCGCTCGAACGCATCCCGCACTGGGTCGCCGTCGGCCCCACCGACCGCGTCGTGGGCGTCAGCAACCTGGGCACCCGCGACGACCGCAACGTCATGTGGAAGCTCTACATCCACCCCGACCAGCAGGGCACCGGGCTCGGCCGCGCGCTGCTCGACAGGGTCATCGAGGAGAACGGCGACCAGCCGCTGTGGCTCTCGTACGTCGAGGGCAACGAGCGGGCGGCCGGGTTCTACGTCGCGCACGGCTTCGTCGAGCAGCATCGTGCCCCGGACCCGCCGTACCCCGACCAGGTGTGGATGCGGAGGGATCCGTCGTGAAGGACCGCACCCGCTTCAAGAGGTACGACGGCGGCGACCCGCTCGCCGCGCCCGTCGACCTGGCCGAGGCGCTCGACGCCATCGGCGAGGACGTGATGGCGGGGTACTCACCCGAGCGGGCGATGCGCGAGTTCCTGCGGCGCGGCGGTCGCGACCAGACCGGCCTCGACGACCTGGCGCGCCGCGTCGCCGAGCGGCGCCGCGAGCTGACCCAGCGGCACAACCTGGACGGCACGCTGCAGGAGGTCCGCGAGCTGCTGGACCACGCCCTGCTGGAGGAGCGCAAGCAGCTGGCCCGCGACGCGATGATGGACGACGGCGACCGGGCGTTCCGCGAGATGCAGCTGGAGAACCTCCCGCCGAACACCGCGGCCGCCGTGAGCGAGCTGTCGTCGTACGACTGGCAGAGCCGCGAGGCCCGGGAGGACTACGAGAAGATCAAGGACCTGCTCGGCCGCGAGCTGCTCGACCAGCGGTTCGCCGGCATGAAGCAGGCGCTGGAGAACGCCACCGACGAGGACCGCACCGCGGTCAACGAGATGCTCCAGGACCTCAACGACCTGCTGGAGAAGCACCGGCTCGGTGAGGACACCCAGCAGGACTTCGACGAGTTCATGGACAAGCACGGGGACTTCTTCCCCGAGAACCCGCAGAACATCGACGAGCTGCTCGACTCGATGGCCCAGCGGGCCGCAGCCGCGCAGCGGATGCTGAACTCGATGTCGCCCGAGCAGCGCGAGCAGCTGATGCAGCTCTCGCAGCAGGCGTTCGGCTCGCCCGAGCTGATGGACTCCCTCAACCGGCTCGACTCCAACCTCCAGGCGCTGCGCCCCGGCGAGGACTGGGGCGGCTCCGAGCAGATGTCGGGCGAGGAGGGCCTCGGCCTCGGCGACGGCACCGGTGTGTTCCAGGACCTTGCCGACCTCGACGCCCTCAGCGACCAGCTCTCGCAGTCGTACGGCGGCGCGCGCATGGACGACCTCGACCTCGACAAGCTGGCTCGCCAGCTCGGCGACGAGGCCGCGGTCGACGCCCGCACCCTGCAGCGCCTCGAGCAGGCGCTGCGCGACTCCGGGTACATGAAGCGCGGTACCGACGGGCAGCTGCGGCTGTCCCCGAAGGCGATGCGCCAGCTCGGCAAGGCGCTGCTGCGCGACGTCGCCGAGCGGATGAACGGCCGTCAGGGACAGCGCGAGCTCCAGCGCGCCGGCGCTGCCGGCGACCTGTCCGGGGCGACCCGGGAATGGGCGTTCGGCGACACCGAGCCCTGGCACGTCCCGCGCACGATGCTCAACGGCGTGCTGCGCCGCGCCGGTGCCCTGCGAGACGCCTCGTCCCTCGGCTCCTCAGGAGCCGCCGCTGTGCCACTCGTCAGTGTCGAGGACATCGAGGTGCAGGAGACCGAGGCGCGCACCCAGGCCGCGGTCGCGCTGCTCGTCGACACGTCGTTCTCGATGGCGATGGACGGTCGCTGGGTGCCGATGAAGCGCACCGCCCTCGCGCTGCACACGCTGATCAAGTCGCGCTTCCGCGGCGACGACCTCCAGCTGATCGGCTTCGGCCGGCACGCCGAGGTGATGGAGATCGAGCAGCTCACCGGGCTCGATGCGATGTGGGACAAGGGCACGAACCTGCACCACGCGCTGCTGCTCGCCAACCGGCACTTCCGCAAGCACCCCAACGCCCAGCCGGTGCTGCTGATCGTCACCGACGGCGAGCCGACGTCCCACCTCGAGCCCGACGGCGAGGTCTTCTTCTCCTACCCGCCGCACCCGTTGACCGTCGCGTACGCCGTGCGCGAGCTCGACAACGCCGGCCGCCTCGGCGCGCAGACGACGTTCTTCCGGCTCGGCGAGGACCCGGGCCTCGCGCGGTTCATCGACCAGATGGCGCGCCGCGTCGACGGTCGGGTGGTCGCGCCCGAGCTCGACGACCTCGGTGCAGCCGTGGTCGGGTCCTACCTCGGCTCCCGCGGCTCGCGTGGCGGTGGGATCGGCGGAGGCTACGGCGACTGGTTCGGCGGCCGCGGCTTCTGGGTCGGCGACTAGCGAGGACGTCACTCCGGGATGGGCGGGCCGACCACCTCGAGGCCGTACCGCGGCCCGACCTCCATCCACCGAGGGATCTCCACCTCGGGTGTCAGGCCGTCGTCGCCGGGCAACCGGTGCTCTGCTGCCGGGATCCCGACCTCGTCGTAGAGGCTCAGCAGTCCGGCCGGAGCCGTCAGTGCGAGGAGTCGGGCGGGTTCGTCCCCGCGGATCCGGAAGGCGTGGGGGACGCCCTGCGGCAGGTGGATGAAGCAGCCGTCGTACAGCTCGAAGGTCTCCTCGCCGGCGCGGTAGGACAGGCGGCCCGACAGCACGTAGAAGGCCTCGGCCTCGTGGGCGTGCCGGTGGAGCGGCGTGGCCACCCCAGGAGGCTGGGTCACCAGAGCCACGCCGAGTCGTGCGCTCTGGCCCGGCTCGAGGAGGTGCTCGAAGAGGGACTGCATCGCCCACGTGGACCGTCCGGTCCCCGGTTCGCGCACGACCAGCTGCTCGTCCATGACACGCCCCTAGAATTCGACCGAAAGCACTTCGGATCAATAATCTAGGGAGCATGGTCGAGACGGTCAAGGGTGGTCGCGCCTACGACGCGAGCCGTCGACGGGAGGCCGCCGAGCGCACCCGCCTGGCGATCCTGGCCGCGGCGCGCGACCTGTTCGCCGAGAACGGCTACGCCGCGACATCGGTGCAGGCGGTGGCCGAGCGGGCGCGGGTGGCGGTGGACACCGTGTACGCGAAGGTCGGCCGCAAGCCGGAGCTGCTGCTGGCCGTCCACGACATGGCGCTGGCCGAGGGACCCGAGCCGGTCCCGGCCGAGGAGCGGGACTACGTGCAGGCGGTGCGCGCGGCGCCGACGGCCGCCGCCAAGCTGCGGACCTACGCCGCGGCGATGGGCCGGCTCCTCCCGACGACGGTCCCGATCATGAACGCGCTGCGCGAGGCCGGCGCGACGGACCCGGCCTGCGCCGAGCAGTACGAGATGCTGTCGCGCCGCAGGGCGGCCAACATGCGGCTGTTCGCGGCCGACCTCCGGAGCACGGGAGAGGTGCGCGACGACCTGACGGACGACGCCGTCGCCGACCTCGTGTGGTCGCTCAACAGTCCGGAGTGGTTCTCCCTGATCGCGACGAGCGGTCGTACCTCGCAGGAGTACGCCGACCTGCTGGCGGACGTGCTGTGCCGCACGCTCCTGGCCGACGGCGCAGGAGCGGGCTAGCGCCGAGCGCTGGGCTCCCAGTTGCGGCACGGCCGCGTGTTGGTACGCCGCACCCCGCCGCAGGTCGGCAGCAGCGGCGGCGGCTCGAGCTCGTCGGTGTGCAGGTCACGCAGCATCAGCTCGCGGACCAGCCGGTGGGCGGCGGCGACCCGGCAGTCGCAGGCGACCTGGTAGCGCTTCTCCAGACCGGACGCGGTCGGGGAGCGGACCTCCCGGAAGTGCAGCGTCCACAGCAGGGTCGCGTCGCAGCCGTGGTCGTCGAGCATCCGGTGGACGAAGCAGACCAAGCACTCTCCTTCCTGCGGGTCCCTCACGACCCCTTTCTAGAGGCCGCCACCGACAGCGCTGATCGACGGTGCTGGCTGACCGTGCTGGCTGACGGTGCTGGCTGACGGTGCAGGATGAGTCCGTGGACGCGACCGTGATCGTCATCAACGTGGTGGGCTGGCTCGGGATGCTCCTGCTGATCAGCGCCTACGGGCTGGTGACGGCCGGCCGGATCACCGGGACCAGCCTGCCGTTCCAGCTGATGAACCTCTTCGGCGGCGCGTTCCTGATGGTGAACTCGGCGTACTACAGCGCCTGGCCGTCGGCCGTGCTCAACCTGGTCTGGGTGGTCATCGGCACCGTCGGGCTGCTGCGCTCACGCCGGGTGCAGGATCGCGGCGAGCTCCTCGACCCCGTCGACCAGCCGGGTCCCGGGGCGGGCCCAGGCGGCGTTGGCGTCCACGGCGTGGACGGGCACCCCGGCGGGTAGCACGCCGGACGCGACCAGCTCGTCCGCCAGCGCCTGGGCGCCGGCTCGGTCGTAGCCGCACGGCGCGCACACGACCACCTCGGGCTCGGCCTCGTGCACCGACTCCCACAGCACCCGCTCGGACTTCGCGCCCGGCTTGCCGAGCAGTGGCTCGCCGCCGGCGGCCGAGATCATCTCGGGCACCCAGTGCCCGGGCGCGTACGGCGGATCGGTCCACTCGAGCAGCATCACGCGAGGCCTCGGGCGGCCGGCGACCCGGGCGCGGACGGCGTCCAGCCGCGTCCGCTGCGCCGCGACCAGCGCCGCGGCCGCGGCCAGGTGCCCGGTCGCGGAGCCGAGCGTGACGATCGAGCCGAGCACCTCGTCGAGCGTGTGGGGGTCGATGGTGAGCACCTCGGCGGTGCAGCCGAGGTGGGCGAGCGCGTCGTCGACGACGGAGACGTCGACCGCGCAGACCGCGCACAGGTCCTGCGTGACGACCAGGTCGGCGTCGAGGTCGGCGAGCGCGTCGGCCGACAGGTGGTACAGGTCCTCACCGCGGGCCATCGCGCCTGCGACGTACGCGTCGATCTCGGCCGGAGCGAGCCCCTCGGGCATCGCCGACGTCGACACGATCCGCCGCGTCCTCGCCTCGGCCGGGAAGTCGCACTCGAACGTCACGCCGACGACCTGGTCGCCGGCGCCGATCGCGAACAGGATCTCCGTGGTGGAGGGCAGCAGGGAGACGATGCGCACCCCGCGAGCCTAGGCGGCTCTCAGGCGGGCCGGGCTCAGCGGGCCGCCCGCAGGGAGAGTCGGGTGAAGCGGACGAACGGCGCCAGGGCGGGCGTCTTCTTGCCCATCGACGACGCCCCGGTGAGGACGACGTACCGGCCGTCCCGCGCGACCAGCCACCGCATGATGAGGGTGCGCTTCATGATGTCCATGCGGAGGACGTAGCCGAAGCGCTGGTCACCGACCGGGGCCGTGAACTCCGTGACCCGGACCGAGCTGTCGCCGAGAAGGCAGTCCGCGAACGCCGCCCCGATCCGGTTCATCAGCATCTCCGCACGGTCGGCCGAGCCGAACCTCATCGTCGAGGTGTCGACCGACGGGTTGCGCGGGGTGCCGACGGGGTGTCGCTTCGTGGAGTACGACGCGCTCCGCCCCACGGCGCCCTCGATGACCTTGCCGTCCTCGCAGTTGGCTCGCACGCCGCTGACCCCGTCGGCCGGCGACCTCGTGACCTGGCCGTCGGCCAGGTGGGGGTAGATCCGCGCCACGGCGGCGAGCTTGGGCAGTCCAGGCCCGGGACCGGCTGCCGTCACGCCGGACGGGAGGAGCGTGACGGCGAGGGCGGGAACGACGAGCGCGAGCAGTGCGCGGCGGGTCCGGAGGCGGATCATGCCCAGACAGTAGAAGACGATCGGGCCGTGTGCCTCGGCATTGAGGCACACGACCCGATCGGAGGGTTCAGCTGACCGTCTTGAGCGCGAGCTCGGTCAGGTCGACCGACTTCGGGATCGACGGCGCGGAGGCGTCCATCGACATCACGTTGGCGTACACGATGAACTGGCCCTTGCGGGTGAACAGCGTGTTGATCACCGACGCGGAGTCCTTGCACTTCATCTTGAACTGGTAGCCGTAGCGCTCGTCACCGAGCTTGAAGGCGATCTTCTTCATCGAGTTCTTGCACTTGGGGCCGCCGCCACCGCCGCCACCGCCGCCCGAGCCGCCGCCGGGGCCGCAGTCCTTGGCGGACTTGTCGTAGCCGTGCAGGTAGGCGATCGCGGACTTGGCGCTCGGGAACTTCATCGCGGTCACCGAGACCATCGGGGTCTCACCGGTCATGTCGGGGATCTCGCCGGAGCTGTAGTCCGGGTTGTACGTCGCGGACCGCGAGCTGGCGCCCTTGATCGCCTTGCCCGGCTTGCACTTCTTGCCGGGCCCGAAGACCTTCGAGCTGCTCTCGTACGCCGAGCCGCCCTCGAGGTGCTGGTAGATCTTGGCGACGGAGTCGATGGAGGGGACCTGGGCCGTGCCGGCCGCGGTGGCGGAGGCGGCGGGGATCAGGAGGGCGGGAACGGCGAGCGCGATCAGCACTCGGTTCACGAGGCGGTTCATGGGGATCTCTCTCTGTCGTGTGGGTGTCGGAACCTTGTTCCGGTGAAGGGCCGATTCGGTTCGGTGAGAGGACTCTCGCGGGCCCCTCTTGTAGTCCACTTGGAACCGACTTGGAGTCTCGATACGCTCGCTGGCGCTCGCTACTCGACCACCGAAGTCCTCGCTGGCGCTCGCTACTCGACCACCGAAGTCCTCGCTGGCGCTCGCTACTCGACCACCGAAGTCCTCGCTGGCGCTCGCTACTCGACCACCGAAGTCCTCGCTGGCGCTCGCTACTCGACCACCGAAGTCCTCGCTGGCGCTCGCTACTCGACCACCGAAGTCCTCGCTGGCGCTCGCTGCTCGACCACCGACGTCCTCGATGGACGACCCCAACGCTCGCGCTCGCTACTCGACCACCGAAGACCTCTATGGACGACCCCACCGCCACCGTGCTCGCCCTGCTCGGTCTGGCTGCTCTCGCGGCGGGGTTCGTCGACGCCGTGGTCGGCGGAGGCGGGCTGATCCAGCTCCCCGCGCTGCTGCTCGGCATGCCGAACGCCTCGACCGTCCAGATCCTCGCGACGAACAAGCTCGCCGCGTTCTCCGGCACCACGGTGAGCGCAGCGACGTACTACCGCCGGATCCGCCCCGACCCGAGGACGTTCCTGCCGCTGATGGCGCTGGCGTTCGTCGGGTCGGCGGCCGGCGCGGCGGTCGCCAGCCAGATCCCCCGCGAGGCGTTCGAGCCGATCGTGCTGGTCGCGCTGGTCGTGGTCGGCGGCTACGTGCTGTTCAAGCCGGAGCTCGGCGAGCAGACCGCGCTGCGGTTCCAGGGCCACCGGCACCTGGTGGCCGCGATGGCGACCGGGCTCGCGGTCGGGTTCTACGACGGCGCGCTCGGCCCGGGCACCGGCAGCTTCTTCGTGATCACGCTCGTCGGCCTGATGGGCTACAGCTTCCTCGAGGCCTCGGCGAAGGCGAAGCTCGCCAACGTGGCGACCAACCTCGCGGCGATCCTGGTGCTCGCCCCCCAGGGCGCCGTGGTCTGGAAGGTCGCGGTCGTGATGGCGGTCTGCAACATCGTCGGCGGGTACGTCGGCGCCCGCACCGCGGTCGCCCGCGGCGCCCGCTTCGTCCGGGTCTTCTTCATCGTGGTCGTGTCCGCGTTCATCGTCACCCTCGCCGGGAACGTGTTCGACCTGTGGTGAGCTACCTGACCGTCGCCCGCGACGCCGAGGCCGAGATCGAGGTCAAGCGGTCGCGGTTCCTCTGCACGATCGCCCGCGTCGAGACCGAGGACGCCGCTCGAGCCGTCGTCGAGGGACTCCGCAAGCAGCACTGGGACGCGCGCCACCACTGCTCCTGCCTGAGGATCCAGCATGGCCGCCTCCACCCCGACGTCGAGCGCTCCTCGGACGACGGCGAGCCGGCCGGTACGGCCGGCGCCCCGATGCTCGAGGTGCTCCGCGGCCGCGAGGTCGGCGACGTGGTCGCGGTGGTCACCCGCTGGTTCGGCGGGACGCTGCTCGGCGCCGGCGGGCTGGTGCGCGCGTACGGCGACGCGGTCCGCGCCGGGCTCGACGCGAGCGGGCTGCTGCGCCGCGACCTGGTCCGCGAGCACGTGCTCGAGCTCGACCACGCGGACGCCGGCCGGGTCGAGAGCGAGCTGCGCACCCGCGGCGTCGCGGTGCTCGACTCGGCGTACGGCGCCCAGGTCACGCTGCGCCTCGGCGTACCGCCCGAGGACGAGGAGCGGCTCGCGGCGCTGGTCGCCGAGCTGACCGCGGGCGCCGGGAAAACCACGGTGGCAGGAGAGCGCTGGGTCGATAGCCTCGCTCCATGAGCGTGATCGTCGACCTCGCGGACCTGTCGAAGACGCTGGCGGAGTTCGACCGCGGCTACCTGCTGACCTCGAAGGACGGCCTGGTGAAGGCGGTGTCGGCCCGGGCCGTCGTCGCAGGCGGCCAGCTCGTCGTCGCCTGCCCCGGCCGAGGCTCGGTCGCGAACGCCGGCGCCAACCCCAGCGTCACGCTGCTCTTCCCGCCACCCGGCGGCACCGGCATGACCCTGCTCGTCGACGGCACCGCCGAGGTCGCCGGGGAGGACGTGCGGATCACCCCCACCGGTGCCGTGCTGCACAACCCGGTCGCATGACCGCGCCCTTCTGGGTCAGCGCGTTCCTCGACTTCGAGGCGGACGGCTTCGAGGACGGCGTCGCGTTCTGGCAGGGCGTCACCGGCTTCGCGCTCTCGGAGCGTCGCGGGGCGGACGACGAGTTCGCGACGCTGGTGCCGCCGACCGGGGACGACTACCTGCGGGTGCAGCGGCTCGCCGACGGCCCGGGTCGCCTGCATCTCGACCTGCACGTCGACAGCCCGGACGCCGCCACCGACGCCGCGGCCGTGCTCGGCGCGACCGTGCTGGCCAGGAACGACGGGTACGTCGTGCTCCGCTCGCCCGGCGGGATGGTGTTCTGCTTCGTGTCGCACCCGGCGTCCGAGCGCCCGCCGGCCTCCGCCTGGCCGACCGGCGCCTCCCAGGTCGACCAGGTCTGTCTCGACATCCCGCCCCGGCTGCACGACCGCGAGCTCGAGTTCTGGCACCGGGTCACCGGGTGGGAGCTGGTCTCCGTGGACTCCCCGGAGTTCACCCGGCTCCGGCCCCCGGCCGCCTTCCCGCTCCAGCTGCTGGTCCAGAAGCTCGACGACGACGCCGACGGGGTGTCCGCGCACCTCGATCTGGCAGCGGACGACCGGGATGCCGAGGTCGAGCGGCACGTGGCGCTCGGCGCCAGCGAGGGCGGCCGTCACGACTGGTGGACCGTGCTGACCGACCCGGTCGGCACGACGTACTGCATCACCCGGAGGAAGACTCGATGACTCGCACCGACCCGCCGACCCACGGCGACGAGCGCACCATGCTGCTCGCGTACCTCGCCTACCACCGCGAGACGCTCCGCCAGAAGGCCGGCGGCCTCGACGCCGCGCAGCTCGCGACCGCGCTGCCGCCGTCGGCGATGACGCTCGGCGGGATGGTGAAGCACATCGGGCTCGTGGAGAACTCCTGGCTGCGCGACCGGTTCGCCGGCGACGGCCTCAGCGAGCCGTGGGCGTCGGTCGACTGGGACGCCGACTACGACTGGGACTGGAACTCCGCGAAGGACGACAGCCCCGAGCAGATCTGGGCGCTCTACGAGCAGATGATCGCGGACGCCGACGCCGTCATCGCCGGCGCGCAGCTCGACGACCATGCCGCGAAGCCGTCGCGCTCCGGTGCCCCGATGAGCCTGCGCTGGATCCTGCTGCACCTGATCGAGGAGTACGCCCGGCACAACGGGCACGCCGACCTGATCCGCGAGTCGATCGACGGAGCGACCGGAGAGTGACCGACATCCGCCCGATGACCGAGGCCGACTGGCCGCAGGTCTGGCCGTTCTTCGACGAGATCGTGCAGGCCGGCGAGACCTACGCCTACCCGCTCGACCTCACCTCCGACCGGGCCCGAGCGCTCTGGACGATGAGCCCGCCCGGCCAGACCGTCGTGCTCGAGGAGGACGGTCGCATCCTCGGCAGCGCGACGATGGGGCCGAACCGGCCGGGGCGCGGCAGCCACGTCGGCACCGCGTCGTTCATGGTCTCCCCGGCCGCGCGCGGCCGAGGCGTCGGCCGGACGCTGGGGGAGTACGTCGTGCAGTGGCACCGTGACGCCGGCTTCGACGCCGTCCAGTTCAACGCGGTCGTCGAGACCAACACCACCGCCGTACGCCTCTGGCAGTCGCTGGGCTTCACGATCATCGGCACCGTGCCCGCGGCGTTCGACTCACGCGCGCACGGCCGCGTCGGCCTGCACGTCATGCACCTAGCTCTCGGCGAACCCCGGTAGCGTCTCGACGAGGATCTGCCGGAACGGCGCCTCGCACTCGAGCTGGCACAGCACGCCGAGGCCGGCCAGCCAGGTGCGGTGGATCAGGAGGTACGACGGCGGCAGGTTCAGCTTCATGCCGACGGTGTACGCCGGGTCGCGGGGGTCGTTGATCCGTGCGAACTGGGTGCGCATCCACTGCCGCGAGAACTGGAAGCGCTCCTCCTTCGTGGGCTCGACGAACGGCGCGAGGTACTCGAGCACCTGGGCCGGGTCGACGCGGGTGCGGTCCTTGATGAAGCCCTCGGCGCGCAGTCCCTCGACCAGGCCGGCCTCGTCCTGCTCGGCGGCCACGCGCAGCAGCCGGCCCATCGCCTCGGGCAGGCCGCGGTCGGGCAGTCGGGCGACCGCGCCGAAGTCGAGGACGCCCAACCGGCCGTCGGGGAGCACGCGGTAGTTCCCGGGGTGCGGGTCGGCGTGCAGCATGCCGGTGCGGGCCGGGCCGGAGAACAGGAACCGGACGAACAGCTCGCCGTAGTGGTCGCGCTCCTCCTGGGTGCCGTCCGCGATCACCGCCGCCATCGACGCCGGGCTCTCGAGCCACTCGGTGACCAGCGTGGTGTCCCCGACCGCCACGACGTCGGGCACCACGATGTCGGGGTCGTCGCGGAACTCCTCGGCGAAGGTGCGCTGGGCGTCGGCCTCGAGCCGGTAGTCGAGCTCGTCGGCGGCGCGCGCCTGCAGCTCGGCGACCAGCGGCTTGAGGTCGACGCCGGGCACCAGGGGAGCGGCGGTGTGGGCCAGCCGGCTGAGCTGGCGCAGGTCGGAGAGCAGCGCCTCGCCGGCGCCGGGGTACTGCACCTTGACCGCGACCTCGCGACCGTCGTGCCAGCGACCCTGGTGGACCTGGCCGATCGACGCGGCCGCGGTGGGGCCGCCGTCGAGCCAGACCAGCTGCTCGCGCCAGTCGGGGCCGAGGTCGTGCGCGAGGATGTCGCGCACGGTCTGGGTCGGCATCGGGGGCGCGGCGTCCTGGAGCTTGGTCAGCTGCTCGCGGTACGGGCCCGCGACCTGCTCGGGGAACGCCGACTCGAGCACGGACAGCATCTGGCCCATCTTCATGGCGCCGCCCTTGAGCTCGCCGAGGGTCCGGAACAGCTGCTCGGCGGTGCGCTGCTGGATCTCGGTCAGCACGACCTCGGCGGGCGCGCCGCCGAGCCGCTTGCCGAGCCCGAGGGCGCTGCGGCCGGCGTACCCCAACGGCAGCGCGGCCAGCTTCGCCGTCCGCGCCACGGCCTTGCGCGGCAGCTCGGTCACCGGGCCATTGTTGCCGACCGGACCAACCCGGCCGGTCGCGGCGTACGACGCTACGCCGGCCCACCGGGAGGATGGGCCGACGTACGGGTGCATCGGCTGCGCGGCACGGTGGGCTCCGTGGGCTCCACCGGTCCGGCGCTCGTGCACTCGCCCTCAGGCGTCGTTTCCCGAGGTGTTCCCGAGACGCACCGAACTCTTCGGAGCCGGGGAGCACCGGGTTGAGGCCGGACTGGACCAGTGCGCCCAGGGCTGGTGATCAGGGCTGGTGATCAGGGCCGGTGAGCAGGGCCGGTGATCAGGTACGGGGCGGGTCCCACTGCCCGAACGGGCGCACCTCCTGGGGCCAGCCGCAGGCCACGGCCACCTTGCCCGCCCACACCTTGGCGGTCTCGACGTCGGGGACGTCGACGACGCAGAACCCGCCGAGCCACTCCTTGGTCTCGGCGAAGGGCCCGTCGGTGATCAGCACCTCGCCGCTGGTCGCGTCGGCGCTGAAGGCGAGGTCGAGGTCCTCCTCGAGGCCGCCCGCGAACACGTACACGCCCGCCGCGATCATCTCGTCGACCACCGCCCGGGCGAGCGGTCCGCGCTCCTGGAACCACTCCTCGGGGTGGTCACCGACCCACTGCTGGTTGAAGTAGATGAGGTACTCGGCCATGTCTGCTCCTTCGTGCGGCGCGGACCCGATGTCCGCTGTCACCTTTCCACGAACGGCGGGCGGCGAGTACGACAGGTCGACGGAAATTGTCGCAAATTGCCAAAAAGCTGTCGTCGAGCGGCAAGGCGCGGGAGGCGTGGATCCGGAGAATTGAGGGACGGCACCACCGCGACCCGGTGGCCACCGTACGGATCCCGGGCCCACCTCAACCGCATCCGCGTGGGCAGTCAGGAAGAGATGACCCACAACAACGAAGCCCTGATCGTCGAGAACATCGCGCTGGTCGGACACATCGTCCGGGAGACCATGGCGCGGGTCCCGTCCCACGTGGACCGGGACGACCTGACGTCAGCCGGCCTCACGTCCCTGGTCCACGCCTCGCACGCGTTCGACGCCGAGCGCGGGGTGCCGTTCCACCTGTACGCCGCCACCCGGGTCCGCGGCGCGATCGCGGACGAGCTGCGCCGCGTCGACTGGGCGTCGCGCTCGGTACGCCGCCGCTCCCGCGAGCTGGACGCCACCCGGGCCGAGCTCGCCATGACGCTGGGGCGCGTCGCGACCCCGGCCGAGGTCGCGCAGGCGGCAGGTCTCACGCCTGCCGAGGTCGCCACCAACGACCACGAGGTCGCCCGCGCCCAGGTCTTCTCCCTGAACGCCGCTGACGCCGACCCGATCGGCGAGCGCCTGGTGTGCAGCTCCCCGGACCCGCTCGCCGCGGTGGTGCACCGCGAGCAGATCTCGCACCTGACCGACGCGATCGCCGAGCTGCCCGAGCGGCTGCGCCTGGTCGTCGAGCAGCACTTCCTGGCGGAGCGCCCGCTGACCGAGATCGCCGCCGTCCTCGGCGTGAGCCACTCGCGGGTCTCCCAGCTCCGTGCCCGGGCGCTCGAGCGGCTGCGCGACGCCCTGGGCCCCGAGGTCGACGCCGAGCGGGATCTCTGCGGTGCTCGACGCCGCGGGACCCACGGCGGTGTGGTCACGACCCGCCGCGCCCCGCACGCGCCGTCGCACGCGCGGCACCGCGAGCGGCGGACCCGCCTCGACGTCAGGCACTGAGCCGCGCGCGTACGGCGAACCGTGCGCACGCGATCACGACCAGGCCGCCGAGCACGGTGGGCCAGGTCAGCGCCTCCCGCAGGATCAGCGCGGCCCACAGGATGCTCATCACCGGCTGCACCAGCTGGACCTGGCTGACCTGCGCCATCGGGCCGATGGCGAGGCCGCGGTACCAGGCGAAGAACCCCAGGTACATCGACACCACGCACAGGTAGAGGAACGCCAGCCACTGCGTCGGCGTCGCGGACGGGGTCTCGCCGGCCACCGAGACGGCGACCAGCAGCGTCATCAGCGGCGCCGACAGCACCAGCGCCCACGAGACCGTCTGCCACGAGCCGAGCTCGCGGGCCAGCAGCCCGCCCTCGGCGTACCCGATCGCGGCGGCCACGACGGCGCCGAACAGCAGCAGGTCGGCCCAGTGCAGCTGCCCCAGCCCGCCGTTCTGCAGGGCGGCGAACGTGACGACGGCGAGCGCGCCGAGCGCCGCGAACGCCCAGAAAGCGCGCGACACCTGCTCGCGGCCACGTACGACGGCGGCCGCGGCGGTCGCCGCCGGGAGCAGGCCGATGACGACCGCGCCGTGGCTCGCCGGCACGGTCGTGAGGGCGTACGACGTCAGCATCGGGAAGCCGACGACGACCCCGCCGGCGACCACCGCGAGCCGCGCCCACTGGACCCGGCTCGGCCGGCGCTGGCGGGTCGCGAGCAGCACGACCGTCGCGAGCGCCGCCGCCACGACCGCGCGGCCGGAGCCGATGAACAGCGGCGCCAGGCCGCCGTCGGCGGCGTACCGCGTGAACGGGACGGTGAAGGAGAAGGCGAGGACCCCGACCAGCCCCCACCCGAGCCCGGACGGGTGCAGTAGCGGTGGTGCGACCGGAGCGATAGCGCTACTCTGAACTGACATGACCAACGATAGCGCAGGTCGGATCGTCGAGGCGCTGCGCGCCTGGATCGCGGCCGCGCCGGCGGGCGCCCGGCTGCCCTCGAACCGCACCCTCACGTCCGACTTCGCCGCCAGCCCGGTCACGGTGCAGCGCGCGATGCGCCAGCTGACCGCGGCGGGACTGGTGGAGAGCCGTCCCGGTGTCGGCACGTTCGTGCGCGCGGCGCGACCCACGACCCCGGCCGACTACGGGTGGCAGACCGCGGCGCTCGGGTCCCCTCTGTCGCGCGCCGTCGGGCTCTCCGCGACCCAGCAGGTCGCCGCGCCGGACGCCCTCCAGCTGCACTCGGGCTACCCCGCGCGGGACCTGCTCCCCGAGCGCCTCGTGCGCGCCGCGCTCGTCCGGGCCGCGCGGACCGAGTCCGCCGTGACCCGGGCGCCGGCCGCCGGGCTCCCGGAGCTCCAGGCCTGGTTCGCGAGCGAGGTCGCCGGTCCGGTGCCACCGTCGCCGCGCGACGCCCTGGTGATCGCGGGCAGCCAGAGCGGGCTGACCTCGATCTTCCGTGCCCTGGTCGGGCCGGGACAGCCGATGGTGATCGAGTCGCCGACGTACTGGGGAGCGGTGCTGGCCGCGCGGCAGAGCGGCGTCGACCTGGTCCCCGTGCCGAGCGGCCCCGACGGGCCGAACCCCGCCGACGTCGAGCGGGCGTTCGCCACCACCGGTGCGCGAGCGTTCTACGCGCAGCCGACGTTCGCGAACCCGACCGGCGCGCAGTGGTCCGCCGAGACCGGCCGTGCCGTCCTCGACGTCGTGCGCGCGCACGGTGCCTTCCTCGTCGAGGACGACTGGGCCCACGACCTCGGCATCGACGCCGACCCGCAGCCGCTGGTCGGCCAGGACGACGACGGCCACGTCATCTACCTGCGCTCGCTCACCAAGACGGTCTCGCCCTCGCTGCGCGTTGCCGCCGTCATCGCCCGCGGGCCCGCGCGCGACCGGATCCTGGCCGACCGGGCCGCCGAGACGATGTACGTCAGTGGCCTCCTCCAGGCCGCGGCGCTCGACGTCGTCACCCAGCCGGGCTGGCGCACGCACCTGCGCACCATGCGCCAGCAGCTCGGCGCGCGGCGCGACCTGCTCCTGCGAGCCGTGCGCGAGTCGGCGCCGGACCTGCACGTGGAGCACGTCCCGGCCGGCGGGCTGAACCTGTGGGCGCGGCTGCCCGACGGCACCGACGTCGATGCGTTCGTCCGCGCCTGCCAGGCGCGTGGGCTCGTGATCGCGGCGGGCACCGAGTGGTTCCCGGCCGAGCCCACCGGCCCGTTCGTCCGCCTCAACTACTCCGGCGAGAGCCCGGAGCGGTTCCCCGAGGCCGGCCGGATCCTGGGTGACGCGCTGCGTCACTGACCCAGGCAGGCCCGCGCGACCGCCGCCGGACTAGCCCGAAAGGGGGATATGCCCCTCCCCGCGTGCGTGTTCTGATGTTCGTGGGGGACCCAGCGGTCGGGGGCAGGGTGGAAGAACAACTGAAACGAGTGACCGTTCTCGACGGTCACGGACTGTTCACGCAGGTGATCGAGCAGGTACTGGTACGGCACGGCTACCGCTGTCGCGTGATCGAGGCCGGCGCGCTCACATCCGAGGCGATCGTGAGCGCCGTCGAGGCGTCACGCCCTGAGATGGTCGTGGCGAGCCTGGATCTGCACTCCAGGTGCAGCGACGGTGGGGCGGTCATCCATGCGCTCGCGCGTGCCGGTCACCGCGTTCTCGCGGTGACCGAGGGTGACGGGCCGCAGCGGCAGGGCAAGGCCCTCGCGCTGGGAGCTCATGCGGTGGCCACGAAGGCCATGCCGTTGAACGAGTTCCTCTCGCTGGTGCGCAGGACCATGCACGGCGTGCAGGTCGTCGACCGCCGGGAGCGGGAGCGTGTCGTCATGTCGTACCGCGAGCAGCAGATCGGCCACGCGGTGGCCAGGCGGCAGCTCGAGAGCCTGAGCGCTCAGGAGCGCGACATCCTGACGCACCTGATGACGGGCCGTGGAGTGCGGGAGATCGCCCAGCTGCGCGTCGTGTCCGAGCACACCGTCCGCGCCCAGGTCCGCGCCGTCCGCACGAAGCTGGGCGCGTCCTCGCAGGTCGAGGCCGTGGCCATCGCGTGGCGCAGCGGATGGCGCACGGCGAGCGACTAGCGCAGGGGCCGACCGCCCGGATGGCAGCAGGCCCCACGTCGACGACATGGGGCCTACCGCCGACGGTCAGGCGGTCGCCGGGAACTTCACGCCGGTGTTGGCGTGGCAGCGGTAGCCGAACGGGTTCTTCGCGAGGTACTGCTGGTAGTTGTCGGCGTAGTAAGGGCGCATTCTGCTGAGTTTGGAGACGCGCGGACCGGCCGAGGTTCGGATGCTTCCTTGGGATGAAGTCCGCTCTGCTGCCTGGCCAGAGTGTCAGTCGGAGCGGTCGGTGGAATGTTCTCGACCTGCGCTGGGTGCCTCGCCCGAGCCGCCTTGGCGGGGGGTGGCGGCGTAGCTGGCGAGCAGGTTGAGCGCGTCGTGGGACGGGCTGTGCGGTTCGGCGACGTAGACCAGGAGGTTCTGACCCTGGTCGGGTGCCGGGAACGACTCGTAGGACAGGTCGAGGTCCCCGACCACGGGGTGGTGGAGTCGTTTGGTCCCGGTGGCGTGAATGCGGACGTCGTGGGAGGCCCAGCGGGTCCGGAACTCCTCGCTGCGAGTGGAGAGCTCGCCGATGAGGTCGGACAGGTTGCGGTCGTAGGGGTCGCTGCCGGCTTCGGCGCGCAGAATGGCGACGGTGTCGTCGGCTGCCTTGTCCCAGTCGCGGAGAAACTCCGAGGCGCGGGGGTCGAGGAAGGTGTACCTGGCGCTGTTGGGTTGCTCGTCGCCGGTGGCGAAGAACGGTGAGAACAAGGCCTTGCCGAGTGCGTTGCCGCCTAGGTGGTTCAGGCGGCCGTCGTGGACGATCGCGGGCGTTGCGGTGATGGCGTCGAGGACGTACTGGACGGTCGGCCGGATCCGCGGGACCGGGGTACGACGCCGGGGTGCACGGGTGGCGCCGGAGGTACGGACCAGGTCGAGCAGGTGGCGGCGTTCGGCGTCGTCGAGCTGCAGCGCACTGGCGATGGCATCCAGGATGCTCTCGGAGACCCCGGCGGCGTCGCCGCGTTCGAGGCGGGAGTAGTACTCCACGCTGACCCCGGCGAGCATCGCGACCTCGATCCGGCGTAGCCCTGGAACGCGGCGTCGCCCGGCCGGCGGCAGACCCGCCTGGGCGGGGGTGATCTTGGCGCGCCGTGACATCAGGAACTCACGGATCTCGGCTCGGTTGTCCACGCCACCCACGCTACGTGCGGTCAGCGGCGCGTGGGGTGCCCTGCTGGTGCACCCTTCAAGCGGGACTCCCACCCAGCTGAGCCCGGTGGTTCCGTAGGCGTTGACAGTGAATCGCAGACGATCTGAAGGACACCCCACATGACTGACAAGCAGGTCTGGCTCATCACCGGCGCAGGGCGCGGCATGGGCATCGACATCGCCCGGGCGGCGCTCGCCGCCGGCTACGCGGTCGTCGGCACGGCCCGCAGCGCCGCCAGCGTGACCACTGCGCTCGGCGAGCACGACG
This sequence comes from Nocardioides sp. SR21, assembly GCF_022761125.1. GTDB lineage: Bacteria > Actinomycetota > Actinomycetes > Propionibacteriales > Nocardioidaceae > Nocardioides. The sequence continues at coordinate 46,887 of NZ_JAKWJR010000007.1, forward strand.
ACCTCCTCGCGGTTCCGCTCGACGTCACCGAACCCGCGGCCGCCGAGGCTGCGATCGCGGCGACGGTCGGGCGCTTCGGGCGCCTCGACGTCGTCGTCAACAACGCCGGCAGCTTCTACGCCGGGTTCTTCGAGGAGATGGCGCCCGAGGACTTCCGCGCCCAGATCGAGTCCACCCTCTTCGGCCCGGTCAACGTCACCCGCGCTGCACTGCCGCAGATGCGTGCCCAGCGCTCCGGGCTGGTCGTGACCATCTCCTCGACCGCGGGCATCGCCTCGACCGGCGACTTCCTCACCGCATACGCCGCCTCGAAGTTCGGAGTTGAGGGTTTCATGGAGGCCCTGAGTACCGAGGTCGCCCCGTATGGGATCAAGACGATGCTGGTCGAGCCCGGCTTCTTCCGCACCGAGCTCCTCAGCGCTCAATCGACCAGCTACGCCGAGCCGACCATCGAGGACTACGCCGAGCGCACCCGTGCCACGGTCGCGGGCTGGCAGAGCATGGACGGCAAGCAGGGCGGCGACCCGGCCAAGCTCGCCGACGCCTTGGTCCAGCTCGTCGCCCTGGACGAGCCCCCGCTGCGGTTCGCCGCCGGCGCCGATGCCGTCGAGCTCTTCGAGACCAAGGCCCAGACCCTCCTCGCCCAGGCCAGCGCCCACCGCGAGCTGTCCAGCAGCCTCGGCCACGACGACGCCTGAACCACGACCACCACTCATCCCTGGCGAGCACGACAGCGCCGACCTGGGGCGCCCTGCCCTGCCCACACGCACCTGACGACCGACTCGGAGCCATGCCCATGAAGCACACCAGTCCCATGAAGAGCCCCGCGTGGCTGGCAACCGCCGCCGCCCTGTCCGCCCTCGCCGCATGCTCCTCGACTAGTGACAACGAGCCCAGCACTGCCTCCAGCCCCACGTCCACCGGAACAGGAGCCGGCAACACGTCTACCGCGAGCCCGATGACCTCCGGGCCGGCGAAGACGGCTGAGGCGAACACGTCCGGCACGCCCATCACCATCACCGTCGGCGGCCGCACCGTCACAGCCACGCTCAACGACAGCGACGTCTCCCAGGACTTCATCGAGACGCTCCCAGTCACGCTGCCTTGGTACCGGAACTACAACATCGAGTTCATCACCGAGCTGGCGGCGCCGATGACCGAGACGGGGCCGTTCTACACCGACGTTCAGCCCGGCGACCTCGTCTACTACAACCCGATGGACAGCATCACCGTCATCTACGAAGAGACCAGCTCCGTTCCCACCCTCACGAAGATGGGTGAGGTCACCTCCGACCTCGCCATCTTCAGGAACCTGCCCGACAACGTCGAGATGCGGATCGAACTGGGATAGGCGGGGAACGATTGGATCTGCCGCGACCCGCGCGTCTGCCCCCTTCGAGTTCTTCAATGGCCTGCGGAGACGACGATGGGCCCCACGTCGATGACGTGGGACCCATCGGTGAAGGTCAGGCGGTCGCCGGGAACTTCACGCCGGTGTTGGCGTGGCAGCGGTAGCCGAACGGGTTCTTCGCGAGGTACTGCTGGTGCATGTCCTCGGCGTAGTAGTACGGCGTCTCCGCGGCCGGCCGGATCTCGGTGGTGATGTCACCGAGGCGGCGCCGCTTCAGCTCGTCGCCGTACACCGTGGTCAGCTCGCGGGCGACCTGCTCCTGCTCGGGCGTCGTGTAGTAGATCGCCGAGCGGTACTGGGTGCCGACGTCGTTGCCCTGGCGGAAGCCCTGGGTCGGGTCGTGCACCTCGAAGAAGGTCTTCACCAGGTCGGCGAAGCTCACCTGGGTCGGGTCGAACACGATCCGCACCGCCTCGGTGTGGTTGGTGCCGCCGCTGCAGACCTCGTCGTACGACGGGTTCGGCGTGGTGCCGCCGGCGTACCCGACGGAGGTCGAGTACACCCCCGGGACCTGCCAGTAGATCTCCTCCGCGCCCCAGAAGCAGCCGAGGCCGAAGAACGCGACCTCGTAGCCGTCGGGGATGTCTTCGGTCACCAGCGGCGCGTCCAGGACGCGGTGCTTCTCGGCGAGCGGGAAGTTCCGCTCGGTGCGGCCCGGCAGGGTCTGCTCCGGGGCGACCATCTGGGCCTTGCGGGTGAGGAACACGGACTCTCCTTCTGTCGGAGTGATGTTGCACAGTCTCCAACACCGGTGGTGGCCGTTCCGTTCCCGGCTGCGGGTTTCACCGGCTGACCGGTGACACCCGCAGGCAGATAGCCTCGGAGGATGAGCGAGCAGCAGCACAGGAACAAGTCGGGCTTCGAGACGCGTGCGATCCACGCGGGCTACGAGCCGGACGCCGCGACGGGTGCGGTGATCCCGCCGATCTACGCGACCAGCACCTACAAGCAGGACGGCGTGGGCGGTCTCCGCGGCGGCTACGAGTACAGCCGCTCCGCGAACCCCACCCGCACCGCGCTCGAGGGCAACATCGCGGCACTGGAGGAGGGGGAGCGCGGCTTCGCGTTCGCCTCCGGCCTGGCCGCCGAGGACACCCTGATCCGCAGCGTGTGCCGTCCCGGCGACCACGTGGTCATCCCCGACGACGCGTACGGCGGCACGTTCCGCCTGTTCGACAAGGTCGAGAAGGTGTGGGGCCTCGACCACAGCCCCGCCGCCGTCTCGGACCTCGACGCGGTCGCGGCCGCGATCCGTCCCGGTGTGACCAGGCTCGTCTGGGTCGAGACCCCGACGAACCCGCTGCTCAACATCGGCGACATCGCCGCGCTGGCCAACCTCGCCCACGACGCGGGCGCGCTGCTGGTCGTCGACAACACGTTCGCGTCGCCGTACCTCCAGCAGCCGCTGACCCTCGGCGCGGACGCCGTCGTGCACTCCACCACGAAGTACTGCGGCGGCCACTCCGACGTCGTCGGCGGCGCCCTCGTGGTCAAGGACCTCGACCTCGCCGAGAAGGTCGCCTTCCACCAGAACGCGATGGGCGCAGTGGCCGGTCCGTTCGACTCCTGGCTGACCCTGCGCGGGCTCAAGACCCTCGCGGTCCGCATGGACCGGCACTGCGACAACGCCGAGAAGGTCGTCGAGTTCCTCTGCAGCCACCCGAAGGTCGGCGACGTGATCTACCCCGGCCTCGAGACCCACCCCGGTCACGAGGTCGCGCAGCGGCAGATGAAGCGCTTCGGCGGGATGGTGTCGTTCCGCGTCACCGGCGGCGAGTCCCACGCGCTGCAGGTCTGCGAGCGCACCGAGGTGTTCACGCTGGGCGAGTCCCTCGGCGGCGTCGAGTCGCTGATCGAGCACCCCGGCCGGATGACCCACGCCAGCGTCGCCGGCACCGACCTCGAGGTCCCGGCGGACCTGGTCCGGCTCAGCGTCGGCATCGAGACCGCCGACGACCTCATCGCCGACCTCGAGCGCGCGCTCGGTGGATGAGCCTGTCGACACCGAAGGCGCGGTGGTCTGCGTCGACTTCGGGTCGACGTTCACCAAGGCGGTGCTGGTCGACCTGGCCGGCGGCCGCATCGTCGCTTCCGCCAGCCACCCGACCACGATCGAGTCGGACGTCCTCGACGGGTACGACGCCTGCCTGATCGCCCTGGCCGAGCAGGACCCGCGGGCCGCGGGCGCCGAGGTGCTGGCCTGCTCGAGCGCCGGCGGCGGACTGCGGATCGCGGTCGTCGGCAACGAGGAGCTGGTGACCGCCGAGGCCGGGCGCCGGGTCGCGCTCTCCAGCGGCGGCAAGGTCGTCAGCGTCGTCGCGATGGCGTCCGGCGGCCTGTCCGACCTGAACGACCCCGACGTCGTCCTGCTGACCGGCGGCACCGACGGCGGCAACAGCGAGGTGCTGCTCGAGGCCGCCCGGCAGCTGGCCACGACGTGGCGCGGCCCGGTGGTGGTCGCGGGCAACGTCGACGCGCAGGCCGAGGTCGCGGCGATCCTGCAGCACCTGCCGCACGTCCTCACCGACAACGTCGTGCCGAAGATCGGCGTGCTCGCCCCCGAGGGGGCGCGGGCGGCGATCCGTGAGGTGTTCCTGGCGCACGTGATCGGCGGCAAGCACCTCAGCGGGCGGGCGGACTTCACGAGCATGGTGCGCGGCGCCACGCCCGACGTCGTCCTGACCGGGGTCGAGCTGCTCGCCGAGACCGCCGGCGACGTCGTGGTCGTCGACGTCGGTGGCGCCACGACCGACGTCCACTCGGTCGTCGACCTCGACCCCGACTCCATCGGTCGCGAGGTCGTCGCCACGACCCGGGTGACCCGCACGGTCGAGGGTGATCTCGGCATGCGCTGGTCCGCGCTCACCACCGTCGCCGAGCACCCCGAGCTCGCGGCCGCCGCGCAGCGACGCCACGACGACCCGGGCTTCCTGCCCGGCGACGACACCGAGCGGGACGCCGACGAGGCGATCGCCCGGCTCGCGGTCGGTACGGCGCTGCGGCGACACGCCGGCCGGAGCAAGGTCGTGGTCAGCCCCGAGGGCCGGGTCGTCGAGCGCACCGGCAAGGACCTGCGCGAGGTCGACCTGCTCGTGGGGTCCGGGGGAGTGCTGCGCAACGGCCGCCCCGGCGTCGCGGAGCGGGTGCTCTCCGGCAGCACCGGCGAGATCGACGGCGGCTGGCAGCTGCCGCGCGCGCCGCGCGTCGTGGTGGACGCCGACTACGTCCTCGCCGCGGTCGGACTGCTCGCGGCGGAGCATCCCGAGGTCGCCCGGATGCTGGCGGTTAGCCTGTCGCCGTGAGCAACGACGCTGACGGCCCTGAGGTCGGTCCGGACGACGACGCGGGTCATCGACGCCGTCTCCCCCATATCCACCTGCGGCACCGGCCGGGCGCCGGCGACGAGTCGGACGAGCGCATCACGGCGCGGCTCGCCCACCAGTGGTCCGCGGGTCGCGCCGAGCGCGAGCGCCGCTCGCACCCGGCGCCGGTCACCGGCGGCGCGTCCAACTTCACCCGCGCCCAGGTCCCCTGGGGCGTCGACCTCGCCGCGGCCTGGGCGTGGCGGCTCCTGGTCATCGCGGTGGCGGCGTACGTCATCCTCTGGCTGGTCGCGTTCTTCGCGGTCATCGCCGTGCCGGTCGCGATCGCGCTGCTGATCACGGCGCTCGCCATCCCGCTGGTCGACGGCCTGCAACGGGTCGGCCTGCCGCGCGGGCTGTCCGCGCTGGTCGTGGTGCTCCTGGGCATCCTGTTCGTCGTCGCGATGCTGTCGTTCGCCGGCCAGCAGGTGGCGACCGGCGGCTCGGACCTCGCGAACCAGGCCTCGGCGGGTCTCGGCGAGATCCGCGACTGGCTGCGCGACGGGCCGTTGCACGCCAGCGACTCGCAGATCAACGAGTGGCTGAACCGCGCCCAGCAGTCGCTCGAGGACGCCGGCGCGAACATCGACGCGGGCAGCGTGACGGAGGTCGGCACGGCCGTCGGCCACGTGTTCGCGGGCTTCTTCATCGTGCTGTTCTCGACGTACTTCTTCATGGCCGACGGCGAGCGGATCTGGGCCTGGATGGTCCGGATCGCGCCGCGCGCCGCCCGCCCGCACGTCGACAGCTCCGGCCGGGTCGCGTGGATCTCGCTCACCCAGTTCGTGCGGGCCACCGTGATCGTCGCGGCCGTCGACGCGATCGGCATCATGATCGGCGCCGCGATCCTGCAGGTCCCGTTCGTGCTCGCGATCGGCGTGCTGGTGTTCCTCGGCGCGTTCGTCCCGATGATCGGGGCGACCATCGCCGGCACCGTCGCGGTGCTCGTGGCGCTGGTCGACCAGGGACCGATCACCGCGCTGCTGATGCTCGGCGTCGTGATCCTCGTGCAGCAGATCGAGGGCCACATCCTGCAGCCGTTCCTGATGGGCCGGTGGGTCTCGGTCCACCCGCTCGGCGTGATCATCGCGATCGGCTGCGGCGTGATCGTCGCGGGCATCGCGGGCGCGCTCGTCGCCGTGCCGCTCGCCGCGTCGCTGAACGCTGTCATCCAGCACCTCGCCGCCAACACCTCTCCGGGCGACGACCCGGTCGAGGAGCTGGCGGAGGACTATGAGGAGACCGGGGCCATCGTGGACGTCGAGCAGGAGGAGGACCGCGATGAGTGAGGTTCCCACCGTCGGTCTCGCCGACATCCAGGCCGCGCGCGAGGTGCTCCGGGGTGTCGCGATCGAGACGCCGATGGAGGAGTCGCGCTGGCTCTCCGCACTCGCCGGCGGCCCGGTGTCGCTGAAGTGCGAGAACCTCCAGCGCACCGGCTCGTTCAAGGCCCGGGGCGCCTACCTGCGGATCTCGCGGCTCTCGCCCGAGGAGCGCGCGCACGGGGTGGTCGCGGCGTCGGCCGGCAACCACGCCCAGGGCGTCGCGCTCGCCGCGCAGATGCTCGGCATCCGGGCGACGATCTTCATGCCCGAGGGCGCACCGATCCCGAAGGAGAAGGCGACCCGGGGGTACGGCGCGGACGTGTCGTTCCACGGCCGCTACCTCGAGGACGCGCTGGCGGAGGCGACGGCGTTCGCCGAGCGCACGGGCGCGGTGCTGATCCACCCCTTCGACCACGCCGACATCGTCGCGGGGCAGGGCACGTGCGGGCTCGAGATCCTCGAGCAGGCGCCCGACGTGAAGACCGTGCTGGTCTCGCTGGGTGGCGGCGGCCTGCTCGGAGGCGTCGCGATCGCGGTGAAGGCGCTGCGCCCCGACGTGCGGGTGATCGGCGTCCAGGCGGCCCAGGCCGCGGCGTACCCCGCCTCGCTCGCGGCCGGTCAGCCGGTGAAGCTGGAGTCGATGAGCACGATGGCCGACGGCATCGCGGTCGGGCTGCCCGGCCAGATCACGTTCGCGGCCGTGCGCGACCACGTCGACGAGATCGTCACCGTCTCCGAGGAGTCGCTCTCCCGCGCGGTGCTCGCCGTGCTCGAGCGCGCCAAGATGGTCGTCGAGCCGGCCGGCGCGGCCGCGGTCGCGGCGCTGCTCGACCACCCCGACGCCTTCGAGACGCCCGCGGTCGCGGTGCTCTCCGGCGGCAACATCGACCCGCTGCTGCTCGGCAAGGTGATCCGGCACGGCATGTCCGCGGCCGGGCGCTACCTCAACCTGCGCGTCTGCATCCCGGACCTGCCCGGCGGGCTGGCCGAGCTGCTCGGCGACATCTCCGCGGTCGGGGCCAACGTGCTCGAGGTCGTCCACGAGCGGATCTCGCCGTCCCTGCACCTCCACGAGGTGGAGGTGCACCTCCAGCTGGAGACGCGCGGCGAGCCCCACACGGAGCAGCTGTTGTACCGGCTGCGCGAGCGGGGCTACCGCGTCTACGACTGAGTGCCGACGCGCTGGCTCACTGGGCCCCGACACGCGGGTCGCGACGTCGCGAGCTCAGCCGTGCCGCTCGCCCGACCGCCATCAGCGGATCCGCTGACGCGTCTCCGCTAGCCCGTGAAGGGCACCGCGTCGAGGATGACGACCTGGAGCTCCTTGCCGTTCGGCGCGAGGTAGCTGACGGTGTCGCCCTTGCTGCGGCCGTTGATGGCCGAGCCGAGCGGCGAGGACGGCGAGTAAACCGTGAGGCCCTCGGGCTCGATCTCGCGGGCGCCGAGCAGGAACGTCTCGGCCTCGTCGTCGTCATCGCCGACGAACTTGTAGGTGACCTTCATGCCGGGCTCGACGACGCCGTCGTCGGCCGGGGTCTCGCCGACCTCGGCGCGCCGCAGCATGTCCTCGAGCTGGCGGATCCGGCCCTCGAGCTTGCCCTGCTCCTCGCGGGCCGCGTGGTAGCCGCCGTTCTCCTTGAGGTCGCCCTCGTCGCGGGCCGCAGCGATGCGCGCGATGACCTCCTGGCGCACGGGACCCTTGAGGTCCTCCAGCTCGGTGGTGAGCTTGTCGTAGGCATCCTGGGTCAGCCAGATGGTGCCCTGCTCGGTCGACTGCGTCATGGGGTTACTCCTGCTACCTCGAGGTACGACGGATCCGTCCCGTCGTCGTCGTTCAGTGCCCCGCCCGGTGCCGGCGAAAACGGCAGTGCGTACTCACGCCGGGCCGTTTCGTCGACGGCCCTGCGGGACGGTCAGTCCGGCAACTGTAACAACTGAAGGCTCAGCGGGGGCGTTTCTGGCCCTCGGCCGTGCACCCGAGCAGCTCGACGGAGCTGGCTCTCCGCTCGGTGCGGATCGACTGGTCGGTGAGGCCGCTGCGCTCGGGGGTGAAGGGCAGCTCGCCGACCACGCTGTGGTCCTCGGCGTACGCCCGCAGCAGGCAGGACGCCCCGACCACGTCGCCGTCGAGCTGGATCTGCACGACCGCGGTCGCCTCGTGCTCGTCGATGACGTCGAACCCGACCAGCTCCGACTCGACCTTCGGCGTCGACTGCGCCCAGATCGTCCAGCCCAGCCAGCCGAGGAACGCGCCCGCGAGGGCCACGCTCACGCCGATCAGGACCGCCCGGCGCCAGGGCTTGGGGGCGCCGTACCGGTCGGACAGGTCGGTCGGCGCGCTCACCGTCAAATGGTCCCATTGACGAGGGGCCACTCGAGCACCGCCCCGCTGCGCGCCGCCCAGCACGCACGCTGGACTGCGTTGTCGTCAGTCGCCGGGACTCCGTCCCGTCTCCCTCCTCCGCCTTGCCAGCGCACGTCCTGGACACCGCTCGCGATGGGCGGTCCTCGGAGCGGCCCCTCTACGATTGCCGGGTGACGCAGCACCCCTCCCGCGCCGGGCTCCGGCTCATGCATGTCCACGCTCACCCCGACGACGAGTCGAGCAAGGGCGCCGCCAGCACCGCCAAGTACGTCGCCGAGGGCGTCGACGTGCACGTCGCGACGTGCACCGGCGGCGAGCGCGGCTCGATCCTCAACCCGAAGATGGACCGCCCCGACATCCTGGCCAACATCACCGAGATCCGTCGGCAGGAGATGGAGCGGGCGCGCGACATCCTCGGCATCCGGCAGGACTGGCTCGGCTGGGTCGACTCCGGCTGGCCCGAGGGCGACCCGAAGCCGCCGCTGCCCGAGGGCTGCTTCGCACTGGTCCCGCTCGAGGAGGCCGCGGCCCCGCTGGTGAGGCTGATCCGCGAGTTCCGCCCGCACGTGCTCACGACGTACGACGAGCGCGGTGGCTACCCGCACCCGGACCACATCAAGTGCCACGAGATCAGCGTGTACGCGTTCGAGGCGGCCGCCGACCCGGAGCGCTACCCCGAGCTGGGTGAGCCGTGGCAGGTCCTCAAGCTCTACTACCACCACTCCTTCAACAAGGCCCGGATCCAGGCGATCCACGACGCGATGCTCGAGCACGGTCTCGAGTCCCCGTGGGCCGAGCGGCTCAAGGATTGGGAGGACGAGCCCGAGTGGGACGCCCGCGTCACGACCCGGGTCCCGTGCGGCGACTACTTCGGCGTGCGCGACCAGGCGCTGCTCGCGCACGCCACCCAGATCGACCCCGACGGCTTCTGGTTCGCGATCCCGCGGGAGATCCAGGTGCAGACGTGGCCGACCGAGGACTTCGAGCTGGTCGTGAGCCACGTCGCGTCCGAGACCCCCGAGGACGACCTCTTCGCGGGCATCCCCACCCCCGCCTGAGAGACTGAGGACATGGAGCTGCTTCCCCTGATCGTGAGCCTCGTCGACGAGGTCCCCGAAGCCGAGGACGTCAAGGCCGGATGGGCGGCGTTCGCGATCTTCCTGCTGCTGATCGCGGCGGTGGCACTCCTGGGCTGGAGCCTGACCCGGCAGCTGCGGAAGGCGCAGGCTGCTGAGGACGCCGGTCTCTACGACCCGTCGGACAAGAAGAAGCCCGAGCCGATCCCGGTCGACGACCCCAGCGCCAACACCTGAGCCGGCTAGCGCCTGACCAGGCGCACCAGCACGTCGAGCGCGACGCCGGCGTCGGTCGGACGCTCGACCCGGTCGGCGCGGATCGTGTCGAAGCGCTGCCCCGCCAGGTCCTCGAGCAGGTCCGGTGCGGTGTAGAGCACGCCCGCGTCCTGCGGCCCGCCGACGCCGTCGGTGAGGTTCTGTGAGTCGTGCCCGACCACGAGCAGCGTGCCGCCGGGCCGGAGCGACGCGAAGCCGGCCTGCACCGCCGCTCGCCGGTCGGCCGCCGGGACCTGCAGGTACGCCATCACCGTGAGGTCGTACGACGCTCGCTCGTCCCACGTGGTCGCGTCCGCGCAGACCCAGCGGACGACGGTCCCGCCCGCCAGCTCGCGTCCCTTGTCGAGGCCGACCTGCGAGTAGTCGACCGCGGTCACGTCCCAGCCGCGCCGCGCGAGCCAGATCGCGTTGCGGCCCTCGCCGGCGGCCAGGTCGAGCGCTCTGCCGGGAGCGAGGTCCGCGAGCTCGGCCTCGACGAACCGGTTCGGCTCCGCCGACCAGACCAGGTCGGCCGCGGCGTACCTCGCGTCCCACGCGCTGGCGTCCATGGGGGTCAGTCAACCAAGGTTCGTGGCGCAGGACACAGCGCGCGGACCCCGATCTGTCGCCAAATGCCAAAAACCTGTCGCCGGGTGGCAAGCCTGCCGCATCCGTCGGCCGCCAGACTTGTGACACCGCAACACCGCAGTACGGGTGGAGTCGGTGCGGATCCCGGGGCCGCACCGAAGCCACAGCCGCATCGCCGGCCGGGTCCTACCGGAAGCCGCGGCGAGCAGAGGTGGACGCCGGTGCGGATCCCGGGCCCGCATCGGCGACACACCGTCTCAGGTGACTCCCGCATGGGTCCTGAGGGACCGCCGGTAGGCGAGCGGGCTCGTCCCGAACCACCGGCGGCAGGCCCGGGTGAACGTGCTCTGCTCCAGGTAGCCCAGCTCCGTGGCCAGGTGCCGCAGCGACATGTCCGAGTCGCGCAGGTACTGCTCGGCCGTGCGCCGCCGCACCTGCTGCACGACCTCGGCGAACGTGATGCCCTCCTCCTCGAGGCGGCGCTGCAGCGTGCGCGGGTGCATGCCGAGCTCGTCGGCCACGACGCCCAGCTCGGTCCGGCCGCTGGGCAGCAGCCGGCGTACGAGCGCCTCGACGACGGGCTGCACGCCCTGGGGGGTGTACGGCGCGATCGACTGCAGGTAGCTGACCATCGCCGCGTGGGTCTCGGCGTCGGTGGACACCGGCTGGTCGAGCACGGACGCCTCGAAGTCGAAGGCCGTCGTCGGGCGCAGGAAGTCGAGCCCGCACCCGAAGTACTCCTCGTACTCGGAGAGCGGGCTGAGCGGGCTGTGGGCCAGCTCGACGCGCAGCGGGGACCAGTCCGGCCCGATCAGGTGCCGGAGCACGCCGAGCGAGAGCCCGGCGCCGGTCTCGCTCGCGTGGGGGAACGCCAGCATCGAGCCCTCGATCAGGCGGCGCAGCTGGAACCGCGCGCGGTCGCCGGTGACCACGACCTCGACCTCGAGGACGGGCGCGTAGGCGCGCAGGTAGCGCTCGATCGTCGACAGCGCCTTCGCGACCGTCGGGGCGCTGCGCGCCGCCGCGCCGACCGAGCCGAGCACCTCGATGCCCTGCCGGCTCGCCAGCTCGCGCCCCAGGTCGGCGGACTCCGTCGCGTGGGCCGCGCGGTCGATCACGACGAGCACCGACGGGAAGTCGAGGAAGGTCCCGTAATCACCGATCGCCTCGACCGGGATGCCCACCTCGGCCAGCAGCGCGTCCGGGTCACCGCCGCGCTCCGCGACCAGCTCACGGAAGGCCGTGAGCGAGGTGCCGCGGATCAGCGTCATGGTGGCACTCAACGTGGTCCGGGCGATCCCTGCAACCGAAACGCCGGAATCGGCACGTCGTGAATGTGAAGTTGTCCGGGGGCCTCGCTTACATTCATTCGTTGTGAGTGCCCAGGCCCCTTCCGCGGTCATCCTGATCCGCGCCGAGCGATTCAAGCCCAACCCGGCGACCGCCGCCGACAACGCCTTCCAGCACGACGTGCCGGCGGGTCAGGACGACGACGAGACCGCCGCCAAGGCGCTCGCCGAGATGGACGCGGTGGCCGATGCGCTGCGCGCGGCCGGCGTACGCGTCCATGTGTTCTCCGACGAGGACCACACCCGGCCGGACAGCGTGTTCCCGAACAACTGGCTCTCCACCCACGCCGGCGGCAACGTCGCGGTCTACCCGATGTACGCGTCCAACCGGCGCCACGAGCGCCGCGCCGACGTGCTCGAGCTGCTCAAGTCCGAGTACCGCGTGCAGACGATCATCGACTACTCCGGCCTGGAGCCCGACGGCATCTTCCTCGAGGGCACCGGCGCGATGGTCCTCGACCACGTCTCGCGGGTCGCGTACGCCGCGCGCAGCCACCGCGCCGACACGCACGTGCTCGAGCGGTTCTGCACCGACTTCGGCTACGAGCCGATGGCCTTCGACGCGGTCGACCACGACGGCGTGCCGGTCTACCACACCAACGTGATGGGCTGTGTCGGCACGGACGTCGCGTTGTTCGCGCTCGAGCTGATCCCCGACAAGCAGCGTCGCGAGCAGGTCCGCGAGCGGCTGACGGTCAACGGGCGCACGGTCGTCGAGCTCACGGAGGACCAGGTCCGGCACTTCGCCGGCAACGCCGTCGAGCTCTGCGGGCGCACGTCGGACGGCCGGCGGAACTACATCATGGCGATGTCCGCCGAGGCCCACCGCAGCCTGCGCCAGGACCAGATCGACGAGATCGAGAAGTCCTGCACGATCGTCTCGGTCGACATCCCGACGATCGAGCTCGCCGGTGGCTCCGTGCGCTGCATGATCGCCGGCGTCCACCTGGACCGCCGGCCCGCCGCGGAGCCCGAGATCACCGAGGCCGTCGAGGCGATCGACGACAACCCGCTCACCGCCGACGGCCGCGACGTGGTCGACGAGGAGCTCGCGCCCTAAGGGGCCACGTAGGTCCCGCGTCCGGTCGGCAGCGGCAGGTCGAGCGTCGTACGGATGCCCGGGGCCGCGGCCCGGACGTCCGGGATCGCGTTCACGATCCGCCCGCACGCGGCCACGATCGCGGCGTGGTTGTGGTCGCCGTGCTCGCTGCTCGGCACGATGTCGACGACGTACGACGGCTCGCCCACGATCTCGACGCGGTAGGCACCGCCGCCGCTGGTGGGGCGGGCCCAGTCGGGCCTGAGGTCGTCGCGGGTGCGGGTGACGTGCTCGACGACGATCGCGGGGTGGCCGTCGACCATGCCGCTGATCGAGAAGTGCAGGGCGGCGATGGTGCCCTTCTCGATCCGGCCGGCGGCGATGTCGTACGACTCCGGGGCCGGCTCGGCCTCCCAGAACTCCACGATGTCGTCGACCTCGATGCCGAGTCCGGAGGCCATCATCCGGATCGCGGTGCCCCAGGCGAGAGCGAGCACGCCGGGCAGGAAAAGCAGGGGAGTGGAGTCCACCGGGCTGCCGAAGCCCATCAGGTCGAACATCACCTCGGTGCCGTCGTACGTCGCGTAGTCGGCGAGCTCGTAGCAGCGGATCTGCTCGATCCGCTGGCAGGTGCTGGCGAGCGCGAGCGGCACCAGGTCGCTGGCGAAGCCGGGGTCGACGCCGGTGATGTAGACGGTCGCGTCGCCGGCCCGGGCCGAGGCCTCGACCTTGTCGATCACGGGCTGCGGCATCGTCCCCCACGGGAACTGCAGCGTCCCCGGGGCGGAGCCGACGACGTCGATGCCCGCCTCGAGGAGCTTGCGGACGTCGTTGGTGGCCTCGCGGGGCCGGGTGTCGCCCATCGCGCAGTAGACGACGCACTCGGGGCGGGCGGCGATGAGCGCGTCCAGGTCGCCGACCGCGGCGATCCCGGTCGTGACGTCGAGCCCGGCCAGCTCGCCCGCGTCGCGGCCCACCTTGTCCGGGTTCGAGGTGCTCACGGCGACCAGCTCGAACCGGTCGTCGGAGATCAGCTGACGCAGGGTCAGCATGCCGGCGTTCCCCGTGGCGACCTGGGCGACGCGAATGGTCATGTCCGTCTCATTTCTAGAACTTGTTCTAGTTGCCGGTGCTATCTTGCCACGCATGGGTCGTGTGGAGGGCAAGGTCGCCCTGATCAGTGGTGGGGCGCGCAACATCGGCGGCGCCAGCGCGCGGATGCTGGTGGCCGAGGGCGCCAAGGTCGTCATCGGTGACCTGCTCGACGAGGAGGGCGCCGCGCTGGCCGAGGAGCTCGGTGAGAACGCGCGCTACGTGCACCTCGACGTCACGCAGGACGCCGACTGGCGGGCGGCCGTGGAGCTCACGGTCGCGGAGTTCGGCACCCTCAACGTGCTGTTCAACAACGCCGGCATCTTCAACGGCGGCATGCTCCAGCGCTACAAGCAGGCGCTGTGGCAGGAGATGCTCGACGTCAACCTGACCGGCCCGTTCCTCGGCATGCGCGCCGCCACCGACACGATGATCGCCGCCGGCGGCGGCTCGATCATCAACACCTCCTCGATCGAGGGGCTGCGGGGCACGCCGTGGGCGCACGGGTACGTCGCCTCCAAGTGGGGACTGACCGGGCTCACCAAGTCGGCGGCGGTGGAGCTCGCGCCGCACGGCATCCGCGTGAACTCCCTGCACCCCGGCCGGATCAGCACGCCCGCCACCGATGCGATGCCCGAGGACCTGATCCCGATCCCGCTCGGCCGCCCCGGCCGGCCCGAGGAGGTCGCGTCGTTCGTGGTGTTCCTCGCCAGCGACGAGTCGTCGTTCGCGACCGGGGCCGAGTTCGTGATGGACGGCGGCACGGTCACCGCCATCCCGACCAAGGTCTGACATCGTGGTCGCGTGGCCGACCGCATCGGGCTGACCTGGCGCTGGTCGTACGCGCTGCGCGGCGTCGTCGCCGGAGCGCCGGCCGCCGTCGCCGCGTTCTGGGACGTGCAGCTGGCGGCCGGGCTGGCCGTGGGGCTGATCCCCGTCTGCTCCATGCCGCTGGCGCCGAGCAGGCGCGCGCGGGTCGGGACCGGGATCTACGGCGTGCTCGCCGCCGCGTCGATCGTCCTGGGCGGCTTCCTGGCGCAGTGGCCGGTGCTGGCGGTCGCCGGCATCGTCCTCGCCGGCGGCCTGCTCGGGCACGCGGTCGCCGCGCTGGGCCGGCCGCTCGCGATGCTGGGGCTGCTGCTGTGCCTGCCCCTGTTCGCCATCGGGTTCAGCTATCCCGGCACCGACGCGGTCGGCCCGCTCGCCGGCGACATCCTGCTGGGCACGGCGTGGTCCGTGCTCGTGGCGCTCGCCTGGCCGACGCACGACGGGTCGCCGCCGGCGCCCGCGCCGATGCCGCCCAGAGCGGTGATCGTGCCGTACGGCTGGGTCGCCGGTGCGGCCGGCGCGGTGTGCGCCACGGTCGGCTTCGCCACCGGCCTGGAGCACGTGGGCTGGGCGCCCGCGGCGGCGCTGCTCGTGATGCGACCCGACCCGCCGGCCCAACGGCTGCGCTCGCTCGACCGGTTGGCCGACGTGGCCCTCGGCGCCGGCGCCGCGATCCTGCTCGTCCTCGCGGGACCGCCCGACTGGGTGTACGCGCTCGCGGTGCTGGGCGTGATCGCGGCGGTCACGGGGACCGTCGGGAGCCGGTGGTACGTGCTGCCGACGTTCACGACGTGCCTGGTGTTCCTGCTGCTGCTCGCCGGCGACCCGGACGACGCGGGCAGCCGGTTCTGGGAGCGGCTCCTCGAGACGGGGCTCGGGGTCGGCGTCGCGGCGGTCGCCACCTTCGTCGTGCTCCCGGCCGTGCGTGGCAGGGCTCGCGCATGAGCGCCCCGGTCTACGCGAACCTGCTCGTCGAGGTGCTGCCCCGGCGGTCATGACCGGCGCTCATCGCCACAGGTCACCGCCGGTGGACTCCAGCAGGGCCCGCGCCGCCAACCGACCGCTCTCGACCATCCGGTCGAGCTGGTGGAACTCCAGCATGCCCACGCCCGAGGACGGCGGGGTGATCACGAACGCCCCGCGTTCGCGAGCGTGCTGTGCGGTGCCCTGGCCGCCGATCATCATGAGCCGGAGGAGCGCATCGCCGAGCGCGGGGACGCGCGGCGCCTCCCCTGCCCGCGGCGCCCGATCGCCGCCGCCGATGTTGACCGCCACGATCGGTCCCTCCTGGCGCTCCAGCAGCGTGTCGACGGGCAGGTTGTCGAGCACGCACCCGTCGACCAGCAGTCTCCCGTCGACCTGGAGCGGCGGCGTGAGGATCGGCAGCCGCGCCGACGCCGCGACCGCCTCCCACAGCAGCCCGGAGCGGTGGACCACCTGGCTGCGGGCATGCAGGTCCACCGACACGCACCGGAACAACCGCGGGAGTGCCTCGATCCGGGTGTCGTCCCCGAGGAAGTAGCGCAACCGCTCGGGCGTACGACGGCCTTTGGTGAGCGCCTTGGACGGGATCGTGTAGTCGCCGAACGGGTTCCCGCGCACGAAGCCCTCGTGGTGGAGCTCCTGGACCGCCCGGCCGTCGAGCCCGAGCGCATAGGTCGCCGCGACGATCGCGCCGAGACTGGTGCCGGCGATCCGGTCGATGACGATGCCCGCGTCCTCGAGCTCCTGGAGGACGCCGATGTGGGTCATGGCGCGGGCTCCGCCGCCGGCCAGGACCAGCCCGAGCGAGCGATTCGCGATGGCGCGCGCCAGCGCGTCGATGCCCTCGTCCGGTGCGGGAGCACTGACGACCTGCCACGGATGGAGCAGGTCGATCCAGCGGTTCACGATCGCGTCGTCGGTCGGTCCGACCAGGACCAGGTCGACCCCGGCCGGCCCGTCCCACCGCTCGAGCACCGGCTCGTCGGTGCGGGCCACCAGGATCACGCGGTCGCTCTGGCGCACGGTCGCCTGCCACCAGGGATCGTCGTGGCGATCGGCCACCAGCAGGACGCGGTCGTGCAGCTGCTCGGCCCGGGCGAGCTGCTCGGCGTCGGCGCCGGTGGACACGTGGACGTCGCAGTGCGAGGCGATGCGCGCCGCCAACGCGCCGGCCACGGCCGACACGGGGCTGGCCGGTCCAGCGCCCACCACGGCGATGAGTCGCGCTGGCCCGCTGTTCGGCACCTCGTTCGGGCGAGCCGTCGCCAGCTGTTCCGCCAGAGCGGTGGCGACGGCCACGGCGGTGGCCGGCGTCTCCTCGAGCAGGTCCAGGAAGTCCTGCCGCGGAAGGGCGAGCAGGGTGGTGTCACGTCGCGCCCGCACCGACGCGGTACGACGCCCGGTCGTCAGCAGCGCCAGCTCGCCCACGGCAGCGCCCGGTCCCAGCTCGCGCACGACGACGTCGTCGACGACCACCTCGAGCCGTCCCGACATCACCAGGTAGAGCGAGTCGGCCGGGTCGCCGCGTCGTACCAGCCACTGGCCGGCGGGCAGGTCGAGCCGCGAGCCGGCCGCCTCGATGCGCCGCCGGGCCTCGTCGGGCAGGCGACCCAGGAAGGTCGAGGCCTGCACCGGCTCGGGCAGCAGGGTCTCCGTCTCGTCGGCGGCCTGGTCGGCCGGCACGTGTACGTCGATGGAGCGTGGCGCCTCCACCTGCTCGCCGGCCGCCGGTCGCACCGGGCCGAGCGTCAGCGCTCCCACCGCCGCCACCCCGAAGCACGCGGCGCAGAACAGCCAGCCGTCACGCAGCACGTCCGCGGCGTTCAGCGGCGTGGGTGTGCCGATGATGACCACCAGGATCGCGATGCCGAGGACCCCGCCGAGCTGCCGCGCGCTGGACACGACGGCCGACGCCGTCGCGAACCGTCCGCCGGGCACGGCGGCCAGTGCGGCGCTGCCGAGGATCGGCAGTGTCGCGCCGACGCCGATGCCGCTGAGCACCTGGCCGGGCAGCCACTGGGTCAGGAAGGCTGGGTCGGGGCCGACGACCTCGGCGTACCAGAGGTAGGCGGCGCACCAGACGAGCGCGCCGGGCACGATCACGAACCGGTAGCCGTAGCGCTGGGCCACGTCACCGAGCGCCCCCGCGACGACGGCCGCGACCAGCGCTCCCGGGACGAGGGCGAGGCCGGCCGACAGGATCGAGTAGCCCCAGACATACTGGAGCCAGAGGATGTTGGTGAGCATGTAGGCGTAGAAGCCCATCCCGGCCACCACGGTGACGCCGTTGCCCACGGAGAACGGCCTGATCGCGAACAGCGTGCGGTCCAGCAGCGGCTGCGGATGCACCCGCGAGCTGAGCGCGAACCCGAGGCCGAGCAGGATCGCGGCGCCGAAGGCGGCGAGCACGCGCGGGCTCGACCAGCCCCACTCGTTGCCCTGGACGATCCCCAGCGTCAGGGCACTGAGCGCGATCGCCAGCAGGAGCGCACCGCGGAGGTCGGGCATCCGCCTCCTGCCGGGCGCTCGGCTCTCGACGAGGTTGCGCCGGATGACGACGATCGCGGCAATGCCGATCGGCAGGTTGATCAGGAACGCGAGCCGCCAGCCGCCGAGCTCGACGAGCGCGCCGCCGATCGGGGGACCGAGGCCGGCCGCGAGGGCTGCCGCCGCACCCCAGAGCCCGACCGCATGGCTGCGGCGCTCCTCGGGGAACGCCTCCACCACGATCGCGAGTGACGCCGGCACCAGGACGGCCGCGCCCAGCGCCTGCACGATCCGGGCCACGACCAGCATCTCCAGGGATCCGGACAGCGCGCACCACACCGAGGCGAGGGTGAAGATCGCGGTGCCCAGCACGAACATCCGCCTGCGTCCGAGCAGGTCGGTGAGGCGACCGCAGACGATCAGGAACGACGCGAAGACGATGTTGTAGGCATTGAGCACCCAGGACAGGTCGCTGACCGTGGACGTCGGGAAGGACTCCCGGATGTCGGGGAACGCGACGTTGACGACGGTCGCGTCCAGGAACGCGAGGAACGCACCGAACGCCGCGACCACCAGGATGCGCGACTCGGAGACTCGCGAGGACGGTGGTCGCGACACCACGGGCGCACTCATGCAGACACCATTGCCCCTCCCACGGGACTCGTTTCGTCCGATGCTTGCGAGATCGGGTCCCGGGGCGCATGACCAGAATTGGTCAGATGTCGCCCGGAGGGCACATCTGCCGAGCGCGCGAGGTCGACTATGGAGGGTCCGTCGCTCTGGAGAACGTAGGTCAGTCCGCCATGACAGAGGTCGCCAGCAGTCCTGCCGGGGCGATCGGCAACGCCCGCGCCGCGCTCCGCGAGACCCGTGACTCCCTCGCCTCGGTGTTCCGCAACCCGCGGCTGCGTCGGATCCAGCTCGCTCTCGCGGGCTCGATGATCGGTGACTGGGCGTACGCCACCGCCGTCGCGGTCTTCGCGTACGGCGTGGGTGGCGCCAAGGCGGTCGGGCTCTACTACACCGTCCGCCTGGGCCTGATCGCTGTCGCGTCCCCGATGCTCGCGATCGCGGCCGACAGGTGGCCGCGCCGGTCGGTGATGGTCGTCTCCGACGTCGCCCGGTTCGTGCTGGTCGCCCTGGCCGCGGCCTGTCTCCTCCTCGACACCGATCCGTGGCCCGTCTTCGTCCTCGCCGGCCTGGCGAGCCTGGCAGGCGCGGCGTTCCGCCCCGCCCAGAACGCGTGGATGCCGAAGCTGGCGGACAGCCCGGAGGAGCTGACGGCGTCCAACGGCACCTCGAGCACCTTGGAGAGTCTCTCGTTCTTCATCGGGCCGAGCCTGGGCGCGCTGCTGATCACGGCGACCGACGTGCCGACGGTCTTCCTCCTCAACGCCGCGACCTTCCTGGTCTCAGCATTGCTGGTCCTCGGCATCCACGAGCGAGAAGGCCGCCCTGAGACCCCGATCTCGGTGGCGGCGTCCGGTGAGGATGACGACGAACCGTCGGGCTTCTTCGGCCAGCTGTTCGGCGGGTTCGGCGCGGTGGCACACGACCGCGACATCCTGATGGTGGGCGCCCTGCTCTGTGTCCAGACGATCGTCGCCGGCGCGTCGGCGGTCTTCATGATCGTGATGGCGGTGGACATCCTCGAGACGGGATCGGAGGGCGTCGGCTACATCGACTCGGTCTTCGGTGTCGGCGCGATTTTGGGCGGCGTGTTCGCGATCGCTCGGGCCCGCAAGCGCCGGCTGTGCTGGGACCTGCTCGTCGGCGTCATGCTGTGGTCCCTGCCGCTGCTCCTGGTCTGGCTCGTGCCGAGCTGGGGCACCGTCTTCGCCGCGGCGGTCGTGATGGGCTTCGGCAACCCGCTCGTGGACGTCAACTTCGCCACCCTGATCCAGCGGATCACGCCGGACGAGCTGCTCGGCCGCGTCTTCGGCACGCTCGAGGGCGCCTGCATCGGCACCATGGCGCTGGGGTCGTTGATGATGCCGTTCCTGATCGACGCCGTCGGCTTCGAGACCTCGTTGCTCGTCCTCGGGCTCGGGGTCGCGGCGCTCGCGATCCCGTGGATCCCCGCCGCGCTGGCCCTCGATCGGCGGCTGGGCGTGCCGCCGGCCGTGCCGTTGCTCGAGTCGGTGCCCATGTTCGCGCCGTTGTCGCCCGACACGATCGAGCGTCTCGCCCGCAAGCTGGTCCACTTCGAGGTGCCGGCGGGCTCGACGATCATCACGGAGGGCCAGGTCTCGGACCGGTTCTTCATCATCGAGTCGGGCACGGTCGCGGTCTCCCACGGCGACCGGGTGGTCCGGCACGAGGAAGCCGGGGACTTCTTCGGCGAGATCGGTCTCCTGCGCGACGTACCCCGGACCGCGACCATCACCGCGGACTCCGACACCGTGCTGCTGGCCCTGGAGCGCGACGACTTCCTGGCCGCGGTCACCGGCCAGGACGACGCACGGATGGCAGCGGAGTCGATCGTCACGCGGCGCATCGCGGTCTGAGGACGCGGGACATGCGGTTGCTATCCCGCCCTGCACACGGGGATGCGCATCCCCTCTCTGGCAGTCAGGAGCGGGACCCGGGCGGACACGCCGTCGGTGATCCGGTCCAGTTGGGCGTCGGTGCGCACGGGCGAGTGGTGGAAGAGCACGAGCCTCCCCACCCCCGCGTCATCGGCCAGGGCGACCGCGTCCTGCACCGTGGCGTGGCCGTAGTCCCCGGCGAGGCTCCGCTCGTCCTCGGTGAACTGGGCGTCGTGCAGCAGCACGTCGACCCCTTCGACCAGGGCTCTCGTCTGGGCGGAGACGCCGCGTGCCGGCGCGTGGTCGGGAAGGTAGGCGAACGAGCCGGCTGCGTCGGCCACCCGGAAGCCCATGGTGCGTCCGCCCTTGTGCTCGATCTCGGCCGCGGTGACCTCGAATCCCTCGAGGGACACCGTCCCGTCGGGAGTGCCCAGGAACCGCCAGCGTCCGAGGAGGCCCTCGGGCTCGATGGGGAACGACGGCGGCGAGAGCATGCGGGCCAGCAGGTCCCGGGCGGAGACGCCGTCCTGCACCGGCACGTGCAGGTCGACCCGGGAGTCGTCGCGGTCCACGGCCCGGCAGAACGGGAGTCCTTGGACGTGGTCCCAGTGGAGGTGGCTGAGCAGGATCGAACCACGGAAGGGCTCCTGGCCGAGCAGCAGACCGAGGGAACCGATGCCGGTGCCGGCGTCGAGCAGCAGGGTCGGTGCGGTCGCGCCTGTCGGCACCACGGCGACGCACGAGGTGTGGCCGCCGTACCGGACGAAGCCCGGTCCCGGGGCCGGTGTCGATCCGCGAACGCCCAGCAGCACCAGGTCCACGTGCCGAAGGTAGTGCAAGCAGGCCCGCTGGATCGTCCGCGTCGGGATGAACGTCTCCCACCGGGCGTGGCCCTGGGACACCGCGAGCGGGGGTGGTGACGGCCATGAGCGGTGCAGACGCCTTCGAGGTGTACGTCCCTCGGCTGGTGCGTGAGTGGGCGCTGCACGACGACTCCACGAGCCTGCACCGGCGGATGCCGGGGACGCTCGTGTTCGCCGACGTCTCCGGCTTCACCAAGATGTCCGAGCGCCTGTCGAGGCAGGGGAAGGTGGGCGCCGAGAACATCGTCGGCGTCATCGAGTCCTGCTTCACCCGGCTCCTGGCGGTCGCGAGCTCGTTCGGCGGGACGCTGGTCCAGTTCGGCGGCGACGCCGTGCTGCTGTTCTTCCGCGACACCGCGCACGAGCAGCGGGCGGCCGCGGCGTCGCTGGAGATGCGCCGGACGATTCGTTCGCTCGGCGAGCTGACCCTCGCCGTCGCCGGGGTGCGACTCTCGATGACCGTCGGCGTCCACAGCGGCGACTTCGACTGGTTCCTGGTCGGGCGCTCGCACCGCCAGCTGGTGCTGGGAGGCGCCGCCGCCTCGCACCTCGTGACGCTCGAGGCCGCGGCCGAGCGGGGTCAGATCCTCGTCGGCCCGTCCACGGCCGCTGCCTTGGACAGGCGGAACCTCGGTGCGACGGGCGACACGGCCCTCCGGCTCGTCGGCACGGTGGCGGCACCGCCGTACGACCTCGTGCGGCTGCCGCCGGCGCCGGACATGGATCGGTTCGTCGCCTCCGGGCTCCGTCGCACCGTCGCCGCGGGCCGGGGCGAGTCCGAGCACCGCACGGCGACCGTCGCGTTCGTCGGCTACCACGGCCTGGACGAGGTCATCGAGCGGCTCGGGGCCGGCGAGGCCGCTCGACGGCTCGATGCCCTGGTGGTCGGCACCCAGGAGGCCATCGACGCTCGTGGGATCTGCTTCCAGTCCGCGGACCTGGCGGTCGACGGCGGCAAGTTCTACCTGAGCGCCGGGGCGCCGCTCAGCACCGGGCAGGACGAGGAGAACATGCTGCTGGCGTTGCGGGAGATCGTCTCGCTCGACGTCGGGTTGACGCTGCGCGCCGGTGTGAACAGTGGTCCGGTCTTCACCGGGGAGATCGACGGTGGCGCGCGAGCCACCTTCCTCACCATGGGTGACCCGGTGAACCTCGGCGCCCGCGTGATGTCCAAGGCCCGCCCCGGCACTGTGTACTCCACCGCGCCCGTGCTCGACCGGTCGCGGACCCTGTTCGACCTGACGCCGGTGCCGCCCTTCAGCGTCAAGGGCAAGGCCCGGCCGGTGACCGCGTTCGAGGTCGGTGCGGCCCGTGGCGCCCGCAACGACGTGGCGTCCACCGACGTACCCCTCGTCGGGCGGGAGCCGGAGCTCGAGGCGTTCCTGGCCGCGCGGACCGCCGCGCAGCGGGGATCGGGGACCTACCTCCAGGTCGTCGCGGACCCGGGTGCCGGCAAGAGCCGGCTGCTCCAGGAGTTCCAGGCGGACGACTCGATGCCCTTTCGCAGGGTGGCGTGCCGCCTCTACCAGTCGTCCACCCCCTACTTCCCGTTCTCCGAGCTGCTGGGTGAGCTGCTGTCTCTGTCGGAGACGAACCGGGAAGCCGAGCTCCGGCAGCTCGTCGGCGAGCGTCGTCCGGACCTGATGCCGTGGCTGTCGCTGATCGCGACCGCGTGCGGCGTGCTCGTGGAACCGTCCCCCGAGGTGCTGGCGCTGGAGCTGGAGTTCCTCCACGAGCAGCTCGAGTCGGCCGTGGTGTCCTTGCTCGAGACCGTGCTGACCGAGCCTGTGGTCCTGTGCATCGAGGACGCGCAGTGGATGGACGACGCCTCCTGCCAGCTGACCAACGCCCTGGTGTCCGGTCTCGACGCGCGCCCCTGGGTCGTGATCGTCGCGCAGCGGCCCGATCCGGGCGGCCAGACGGAGCAGATCCGACCCGCCGATGTCGTCCTGCACCTGCACCCGCTCGGCGCAGAGCAGCTCGCCCTGCTCGTGGAGGCGCTGACCGAGAACCACCCGCTGCCGGCGCACGAGGTCGCCACTCTCGTGGAACGCTCGGGCGGCAACCCGCTCTTCCTGCTCGAGCTGCTCAACGCGGTGCAGTCGGGGGACGACGCCGACTCGCTGCCCACCACGGTCCAAGGGCTGCTGACAGCGCGCATCGACCGGCTGGAGAGTGCCGAGCGAACCCTGTTGCGCCACCTCTCCGTGCTCGGCGCCGGCTTCGACCGGGAGTACGTGCACGACGTCCTACCCTCCGGTGCGCGCGACGGCGACGACGGGCTGCCCCAGCTCGACGAGTTCCTGCGCGCGGACGACAGGGGATGGCTCTGGTTCCGGCACCACCTCGTGCGCGACGTCGCCTACGAGGGCCTGCCCTACCGAGTCCGGCGGGAGCTGCACGAACGCGTCGGCGAGTCGATCCTGCGACGCGGCGGCGGCGAAGTCGACGACCTCGTCCCGCTGTTGTCCCTGCACTTCCACGAGGCCGGTCGCCACGAGGAGGCCTGGCGGTACTCGACGGAGGCGGGGGACCGCGCGAAGGCCATGTATGCGAACGTCGAGGCCGCGACCCTCTACCGGCGGGCGCTGCACTCGGCAGCCCAGGTCGACGTCGACGGTGGTGTGCGGGTGCAGACCTTGGAGTCGTTGGGCGACGTCGAGGAGCTGACCGGCAACCTGCTGGGGGCGCGCAAGACGTACGCCGCGGCACGCAGGCTGTCGGCCGGGGAGCCCGTCGTCGAGGCGAGGATGCTCCTGAAGACCGCGTTCATCGACGAGCAGCTCGGTCGCTACGTGAGCGCTGTGCGTTCGGTGTACCGGGGCCTGCGCGTGCTCGACTCCGTCGACGCTGCCGCCGACGACTTGCGAGCCGAGCTCTACGCCTGGCTCGGCGCGACCAGGCTCCGCCAGGGCAGGTTCGCGGACGCCGCGCGCGCCGGGGCCGAAGCCGTGCGCCTGGCCGGTCCGCTCGGCGACTCGCCGACCCTGGCGCGTGCGCTCATGGCGCTGGACGTCGCCCGCAGCCACCTGGAGGGCGGCACCGACCTGTCGGGGACTCGTCGCGCCCTCGCGATCTACTCGGAGCTCGGGAACCTTCCGGGAGAGGCGGCCGCCACGAACATCCTCGGCGCGTACGCCTTCTTCGCGGGGGAGTGGGACGACGCCGTCGCGTTGTACCGACGGTCCCGGATCGCTCGCGAGCGCACCGGCGACCCGGCCGGCATCGCGACCGCGAACGCGAACCTCGCCGAGGTCCTGCTCGAGCAGGGTGTCCTGGACGAGGCCGATGCCCTGCTCGCCTCCGCCTCGTCGGTGTGGCGCGCCGACGACGACCTGTGGAGCGTCGCTTTCGCCGACCGTCTGAGAGGGCTCTGCCGGTGCCGGTCCGGTGCGTTCGAGGCCGCGGGTGTCCTGCTCGAGAGCGCGCGGGCAGGGTTCGCGGCACTGGGCGCCTCGGCCGATGTCGTCGAGACCGACGTCGTGATCGCCGAGCTGATGCTGCTCACGGGCCGGGCCGAGGAGGCGGTCGAGCTGCTCGACCACGCCCTCGCGGGCGATCCGGCGCGCGGAGGGTTGGAGCACCTGCTGCCGGCGATCTACCGACTGCGCGGCACTGCCTGCGCCGTGATCTCGCCCGACAGCGACCTCCAGGACCTGACTCGTGCGCTCGAGATCAGCCGAGATCGCGAAGCAGCGCACGAGGTCGCGCTGGCCATCCGCGCCCTGCAGCTCGTCTCCGGCTGGCGTGGCCAGGAAGTCGTGCCCGCGTTCGCGGCGGAGGGTGCCCGCCTCGAGGCGCGGCTGAGCCTCGGCGTCCGCAGGCAGCCCGAGCCGCGCTACGAGGTCGTCGGCGGGGCTACTTGATCGTGATCTTCGGGTCGGCGTTGAACTTCAGGAAGTACTGGACGCGGCCGTCCGGGCGATAGCTGATCGTGCTGCACGGGATCGGTTCGGGGATGCCGAACCGGTCACGGATCCAGCGGATCAGCAGGTTGCTGGAGCACTGAGCCTTGATGCGAGTGCCGTCCAGGTAGATCGCCGCCTTCAACCGGTCGAGGATCGACACCCGCTGGGCGGTCGTCAGCGTGACGCTGGCGATCGGCCCGTTCGGGTCGGTCGTGGGGAATCCGACGTTGAACCCGGACTTGCACGGTGAGCCGCCGCAGTCGGGTGGCGTGGTAGCGGTCGGAGCGATGGTGACCACCTCGTTGAACTCGCCCGGCGCACGGAACTCCAGTGTCGACCTGCCGGGGTCGGTGGCCGATCCGCTGCAGGTGGCGGTCCCGGTGCAGTCGACCACCACGGTGCCCGCGGGCAGGACGCTGATCGTGCTGCAGTCGCTGACCGTTCCGGTCCCGCCGGCATCCGTGGCGTGCGCGACCGCGCACACGACCTGACCGTTGCCGGCAGCGATCCCGGTGAGGGTCGTGGAGAACGGCGTGGAGCTCTGGCCCTGCGCTGTGACCGGCAGGGTCTGCACGACCGTGCCGTTGACCGTGATGTCGACGCTGTCGAGCGTTGAGTCGATGGTGTCGGTGACGACACTCGGCAGCGCGTCGAGGGACGAGACCACCTGGCACTCGCTGCCCGCCGCGCCCTGGCTGACAGCCTGCTGGAGGGTCGCGCTGCATCCGGCACCGGCGATCGCGAATGCCTTGATGACGATGGCGCCGACCCCGGAGACCGGGGCGGTCGTGCCGTCACCGTCGGTGAGCAGCACCATGACGTCCTTGGGCGACGTCCCCGAGGCCGTGAGCATGTCGCGGGCGCGCGTGATGCCCACGTTGAACTCGGTGCTGCCGGACGACGTGAACGCGCTGAGGTCGTTGCTGAAGGCTGCGGGGGAGACCAGCGGCACCGTCGCCGTGCCCGGGAAGGCGACGACGCCGACCGCGGCGATCGGTGATCGGACCTGGTCGACCGAGGTGACCACGCTCTGCGTGGTCGCCTTCTCGCAGCTGAGTATCGTTCCGCAGGACAGGCCGGAGGACGCGGCCGTGCTGGTCGAGGTGTCGAGCACGAAGGCGAGATCGGTGTCCTTCACCGCGGTGCCCTGGCCGACGTCGACCGTCCCGGCGACCGGGATCCCCGCGCCGGCGACGAACGAAGCGCCGTCAGCAGGGCCGGTCAGCGTCGTCGTGACGGACGTGCCGCCGCCGATCGTTCCGGTGTCCGCGAACCCGGCGGGCGCCATGGTCAGCGCGAGCAACGTGGCGACGGACAGCGCAGTCAGAGTTCGCTTCATGGAGGCTCCACCTCAGGGTCGGGGGCGAGAGATGACTTCCGCGGACCCGCGCGGTGGAACGTTGCCCGAGCAGGTGCGAGCCGGTCCAGCACCCTCGATACGACCGCCTTCCGGGTGACGCGGTCAACGAAAGCGAGCCGCAATCCCCAATGTCGGTGATGTCGTGGAGTCGGTGGGCGGCCGCAGCCGGTCGGGTGGGTTGGCGGAGTGCAGGAGGATGGCGCTGTGGCCAACCGACTCGCCAGTGCGACCTCGCCGTACCTCCTGCAGCACGCCGACAACCCCGTCGACTGGTGGGAGTGGGAGCCCGCGGCGTTCGACGAGGCGCGGCGCCGCAACGTCCCGGTCCTGCTGAGCGTCGGGTACGCCGCCTGCCACTGGTGCCACGTGATGGCGCACGAGTCGTTCGAGGACGCGGCGACCGCGGCGTACATGAACGAGCACTTCGTGAACATCAAGGTCGACCGCGAGGAGCGGCCGGACGTCGACGCGGTCTACATGCAGGCGACGACCTCGATGACCGGGCACGGCGGCTGGCCGATGACCTGCGTGCTCGACCACGACGGCAACCCGTTCTTCGCCGGCACCTACTTCCCGGACCAGCCGCGGCACGGGCAGCCGTCGTTCGGCCAGGTCCTGCAGGCGTTGCACGACGCCTGGCACACGCGTGGTGACGAGGTCGCGCGGGTCGCGGCGACGCTGCGCGAGCACCTGAACCAGCAGGCCACGCTGGCCTCCGGGCCGGTCACCCGCGAGGTGCTGGACACCGCCGTGCGGACGCTGGCGGGCGAGTTCGACCCCGCGCACGCCGGCTTCGGCGGCGCCCCGAAGTTCCCGCCGTCGATGGTGCTGGAGTTCCTCTGGCGCCATGGCGAGCGGGAGATGCTCGGCGCCACGCTCGAGGCGATGGCGCGCGGCGGGATCCACGACCAGCTCGCCGGTGGCTTCGCGCGCTACTCGGTGGACCGCGCGTGGGTCGTGCCGCACTTCGAGAAGATGCTGTACGACAACGCCCTGCTGCTGCGCGTGTACGCCGAGTGGGGGACCGACATCGGCGTCTGGGTCGCCGAGGGCATCGCCGACTTCCTGCTCGGTGAGCTGCGGACCCCGGAGGGCGGCTTCGCGTCCGCGTTGGACGCCGACTCCGAGGGCGCCGAGGGCACCTACTACGTCTGGACGCCGGCCCAGGTCACCGAGGTCCTCGGCCCCGAGGACGGGCCGTGGGCCGCGGCGTTGCTGTCCGTGACCGAGGCGGGCACGTTCGAGCACGGCGCCTCGGTGCTGCAGCTCCTCGAGGACCCGGACGACGTGCAGCGCTGGTACCGGTGCCAGCGGCTGCTCCGCTCCGCCCGCGACCGCCGTGAGCGACCGGCCCGCGACGACAAGGTCGTCGCCGCGTGGAACGGGCTGGCGATCAGCGGCCTGTGCCGAGCAGGCCGGCTGCTGGGGCGTCCCACGTACGTCAAGGACGCCACGGTCGTCGGTGCGCTGCTCTGGCGGGTCCACGTCGTCGACGGCCGGCTGCGCCGGGTGTCGCGCGACGGCGCCGTCGGCGCACCGGCCGGGGTCCTGGAGGACCACGGCTGCGTGGCCGCCGGCTTCCTCGATCTGCTGTCGGCCACCGGTGACCCGGTCTGGCTGGAGCGCGCCGGCGTGGTGCTCGACGCCGCGCTCACGCACTTCACGGCACCCGACGGCGGCTTCTTCGACACCGCCGACGACGCGGAGGCCCTGGTCGCCCGGCCGCGCGACCCGTCCGACAACGCCTCGCCGTCGGGCCTGTCCGCGATGGTGCACGCGCTGTCGGAGTACGCCGCGATCACCGGCTCCGGCCGGCACCGTGACGCGGCCGAGGCCGCGCTGGCGACGGTCGCGTCGATCGCCGAGCGGGCGCCACGCTTCGCCGGCTGGTCGCTCGCCGCGGCCGAGTCGATGCTCGACGGCCCGGTCGAGGTGGCGGTCGTCGGTGCCCCCGGACCCGAGCGCGACACACTCGAGCACCGGGCCCGCCGGCACCCCGGCGCGGTCGTCGTGGTCGCGGACGGCCCGCGCGACGACGTCCCGCTGCTGATCGGTCGCGAGCCCGTCGACGGCGTGCCGACGGCGTACGTCTGCCGCAACCTGGTGTGCCAGCGCCCGGTGACGACGCTCGACGAGCTCGGCGCCGCGCTGACGCGGTGACCAGCGCCGCGGTCGAGGCACGTCGTCACGGGGGGTTTCGAGACAGGCGCCAGCGCGCCTTCCTCGACCACCCGTCGGCGCCACCTGCCACCCTCGTCGCATGACAGCTGGCGCGGATGATGACGTCCCGGGTCGGATGGGCGGCACGCCCGAGCGGCCGGCGCGCTTCTTCCGGGACGCCGAGGAGTTCGGTGCGTGGCTGGCGCTCTGCCACGACTCCGAGACCGAGCTCTGGATGGGGCTCAACCGTGCGCACGTGCCCGATCGCGGTCTCACGTGGGAGCAGGCGGTGCCCGAGGCCCTGTGCTGGGGGTGGATCGACTCGCTCGCCCAGCGCATCGACGACGACACGAGGCGGCAGCGGTGGACGCCGCGCAAGAAGACCTCCCGCTGGAGCAAGGTCAACCTGGACCTGGTCGAGAGGCTGCGCGCCGAGGGGCGGATGCAGCCGAGCGGACTGGCGATCTGGGAGCAGCGCGGTAGCGAGGAGACGGGGTACAGCCACGGGCGTCTCCCGGCGGAGCTCCCCGACCCCTACGCGTCCCGGCTGGCTTCATCGCGAGCGGCCCGCGCCTTCTGGGAGGCCTCGACCGCGACCTATCGCAAGGTCTGCACGGCCTGGGTGACCTCGGCGAAGCAGGAGGCCACCCGCGACCGCCGGGCGGCCCAGCTGATCGCGTGCTGCGAGGCCGGCGAGCTCATCCCCAGCCAGCGGTACGGCCAGGCGCCGAGCTGGGTGGAGCGGGCTGCGGCCGCGGCCTCAGCGGCGCGCTGATGCGCCGACCAGCCGGTCCCCGAGGTCGGAGCGGAGGTAGAGCACCGACCGGCCGTGCCGCGCCGAGGTGAGCAGGCCGCCGTCGCGCAGCGCGCGCAGGTGCTGGTTGACCGCACTGGTCGTCACCCCGAGCCGCACGGCGAGCTCGGTCGACGACGCGGGCGACTCGAGGAGCCCGAGCAGCCTGGCGCGGACGACGCCGAGCAGGTCCGCGAGCGCATCGCGGTCGCCGGGCGCCTGGGCCTCCCAGAGCGTGCCGACCCCACGGGCGCCGTACAGGATCAGCGGCGGTTCGTCGGGCGAGATCGGCGCGGTCGCGTTGCGGCTGAACAGCGTGGGCGCCAGGGTCAGCCCCTCACCGGCGGTCGAGCGCCGGAAGCCGGCCTTGGAGCTCAGCTCCACCCGCACCACGTCGTCGACGAGCCGGATCCGCGGCGACAGGTCGGCGAACATCGCGGCCAGCCCCTCGCGCGCGATCACCCGGCCGCGGTAGACGATGTCGGCCTCGAGCACGGTCCGCATCCGCGGCCACCAGGGCTCGAAGCAGGTGTCCCAGTACGCCGCCAGCGCGCGCACGACCCGGCGCAGCAGCCGGTCCCGGCGCCCGGTGAGCACGGCCGGCCTGCCGTGCGGATGCACCTCGTCGATGTCGTCGCGCAGCACGTCGAGCGAGGTGTCCGCGACTGCCGCGAGCTTGTCGTCGAAGCGGGTGAGAGGTGAGCTCGGTCGCGGGGTGAGGAAGTCCGGGGTCCAGAGGTTGTCGTTGGTCAGCGCGAGCAGCAGCTCGCCGTCGAGGTGCGCCCGGGCATCTGCGGTGAGGTTGAGCCAGGGCAGCATCAGGGGGTAGCGACCGGGCTCGCGCCAGGTCCGCAGCGACAGCGCCAGCTCGTTCAGCGGCGACAGCGCGAACCGCACCTCGCCGAGGTCGGCCCCGGCCAGCTCGTACTCGATCAGCCCGGCCATGTAGCACAACGCTACATCGTTGGTGCCGCCTCCGAGACCCGTGACAGAACTGTCCCGTGCTCGATCGCCTGTCCCGCCTCCTGTATCCCGCCGACCCCGTCCAGCGCGCGCTCACCGTCGCGACGATGAGCGCCTCGCTCTCGACCGGTCTCTTCTACAGCGTCAGTGCGCTCTACTTCACGCGGGTGATCGGGCTGGAGGCGACGACGGTCGGCATCGGCCTGACCATCGCCGGCGCGGTGGGTGTCGTCGCCTCGTTCGTCGGTGGCTACGCGACCGAGCGGATGGGAGCGGATCGCCTCCAGCTGTGGGCGAACGCCGTGCAGGGACTGGCGTTCCTCGCCTACGTCTTCGCCGGGAGCGCGCTCGCGTTCACGCTGGTCGCCTGCGTCGCGGTGGGCAGCCGCAGCCTGCAGGGCACCGCGAAGGCGACCGTCCAGGCGCGCTGGTTCGAGAGTTCCGAGCGGGTCGAGATCCGCGCCCGGCTGCGGGTGATCACCAACGTCTTCATCGGCCTCGGCACCGTGCTCGCGGGTGCCGCGCTGCTCGTCGACACGGCGCCGGCGTACCAGGCCACGATGGTCGCGGTCGGGGTGTTCGCCGCCCTCGCGACCGTGCCGCTGGCCGGGCTGCGCCGGGTCGAGGGCTTCGCCGCCCGCATGGACGCGCACCTCGAGCCCGACCGGGTGCCCGGACCCTCGCCGCTGCGCGACCGCACCTACGTCACGTCGGTCGCCCTGAACTCCGTGATCGCGATGCAGTTCGGCCTCACCAGCGTCGGCGTCCCGCTCTGGATCGTCACCCGCACCGAGGCACCCGAGGTCGTGATCTCGCTGCTGCTGGTGCTCAACACCGTGTTCGTCGCGCTCTTCCAGGTGCGCGCCGCGCGCGGGACCCACGACATCGGCGTCGCCGGCCGGACGGTACGCCGCGGCAGCCTGCTGCTCGCCGCCGCGTGCCTGCTGTACGGCGCCTCCGGCAGCCTCGGCCCCGTCGCGGCGGTCGCGATCCTCGTGGTCGCCGAGCTGCTCGCCTCGTGGGCGGAGATCTGGTGCGAGGCCGGCGGCTGGGGCCTGGCCTTCGAGCTCGCCGACCCGCTCAGCGCCGGGCGCTACCAGGGGCTCTCCCAGACGGGCTACTCGCTCGCCGGCATGCTCGCCCCGGCGCTGGTCACCGCCACCGCGGTCGACCACGGCATGCCGGGCTGGGTGTTCCTCGCGGCGGTCTTCGCCCTCGCCGGGACGGCGGTCGGGGTGCTGGCGAAGCGCGCCGCCGCACGCGCTCCCGAGGTCGTGCTGGTCGCGTAGCCGTCAGCGCAGTACGTTGACACTCTCACTGTGAGAGTCGGCACTGCGCTGAGGAGCGGCATGGCTGAGGACACGTACGACTACGTCGTTGTGGGCGCGGGCAGCGCCGGCGCGGTGGTGGCAGCTCGACTGTCGGAGGACCCGGGCGTCAGCGTGCTGCTGCTCGAGGCCGGCGGCGAGGCGGACGCCGACGAGATCAACGTCCCGGCGGCCTTCGCGTCCCTGTTCAAGACCAAGCGTGATTGGAACTACGAGACCACCGAGCAGAAGCAGCTGCACGGTCGCCGCACG
The DNA here is from genome assembly GCF_022761125.1 of Nocardioides sp. SR21. Classification (GTDB taxonomy): domain Bacteria; phylum Actinomycetota; class Actinomycetes; order Propionibacteriales; family Nocardioidaceae; genus Nocardioides. The sequence goes on from NZ_JAKWJR010000007.1 coordinate 79,203, forward strand.
TACTGGCCGCGGATGAAGGCGCTCGGCGGCTGCTCGTCGATGAACGCGATGATCTACATCCGCGGCAACCCGCTCGACTTCGACACCTGGCGCGACCAGTACGGCGCGACCGGGTGGGGGTACGACGACGTGCTGCCGTACTTCCTGCGCTCCGAGGACAACGCCCGGCTGTCCGGGCCGTTCCACGCCCAGGGCGGGCCGCTGCGCGTGGAGGACCGGGGCTACACCCACCCGACCACCGACGCGTGGGTCGAGAGCGCGGTCAGCGCCGGGCTGAAGCGCACCGACGACTTCAACGGCGCGAGCCAGGAGGGCGCCGGGCGCTACCAGGTCACGTGCCGCAAGGGCCGGCGCTGGTCGACGTACAAGGCGTACCTCGAGCCCGCGCGCGGCCGGTCCAACCTGACCATCACGACCGGAGCCCTGGCGTCGCGCCTCGAGATCGAGGGCGAGCGCGCGACCGGTGTGACGTTCCGGCAGGGCGGCGCCGAGCACACCGTCCGTGCGCGTCGCGAGGTCATCGTGTCCGGTGGCGCGATCAACAGCCCGCAGCTCCTGCTGCTCTCGGGGATCGGGCCACGCGCGCACCTGGCCGAGGTCGGCATCGACGCGCGCGTCGACCTGCCGGGCGTCGGCGCGAACCTCCAGGACCACCCGGTGATCCCGCTGATCTGGCACACCCGGGGGACCACGGACCTCGCCGAGCTCAACAACCTGCGCAACTTCGCGCGCTGGAAGGCGCGCGGCACCGGGCCGCTCACGTCGAACGTCGGGGAAGGTGGCGGCTACTTCGCCAGCCGCGACGGTCTGCCCGCACCGGACGTCCAGGTGCACGTGGTGCCGACCGCCTTCTACGACAACGGCCTGCACGAGCCGACCACCCGCTCCTTCACGGCCGCGCCCGCGCTGGTCCACGTCCGGAGCCGGGGTTCGATCCGGCTGCGCTCGGCCGACCCGAGCTGGCACCCCGCGATCGACGCGGCGTACCTCGAGGACCAGACCGACCTCGACGCGCTGCTCGCGGGAGCCCGCCGTACGTTCGACATCTCCACGCAGGGCGCGCTCGCCGACCTGCTCGAGAAGCCGTGGAACCTGCCGGCCGACCCGTCGGACGACGACCTGCTCGAGCACATCCGCCGCTACGCGCAGACGCTCTACCACCCGACCTCGACCTGTGCGATGGGCACCGGCGAGGACGCCGTCGTCGACCCGGACCTGCGCGTGTACGGCGTCTCCGGCCTCCGTGTCGTCGACGCGTCGGTCATGCCCGACGTGCCCCGCGGCAACACCAACGCCCCCACCATCATGGTGGCCGAGAAGGCCGCCGACCTGATCAGGAGCTCGCGATGACCCAGGCCCCCGCCCGCCCGTCGGCCTCGACCTTCGAGTCGATCAACCCCGCCAACGGCGACGTCGTCGGCACGCACCCGATCCACTCGGAGGAGGAGGTCCGCGACGCCGTCGCGCGCGCGAAGGTCGAGGCCGCGTGGTGGTCGGGCCTGTCGTTCGACGAGCGCGGCAAGCACCTGTCGACGTGGAAGGGCGTGATGGTGCGCCGGCTCGCACAGCTGGCCGACCTGATGCACCTCGAGATGGGCAAGCCGCACGGCGACGCCGTCATGGAGGCCGCGCTGGCGATCGACCACCTGAACTGGGCCGCCGGCCACGCCGAGAAGGTGCTCAAGCGGCGCAGGGTCGCGTCGGGCATGTTGATGGTGAACCAGGCCGCGACCGTGGAGTACCGGCCGCTCGGCGTGGTCGGCGTCATCGGGCCCTGGAACTACCCGGTCTTCACGCCGATGGGCTCGATCGTCTACGCGCTCGCGGCCGGCAACGCCGTGGTGTTCAAGCCGAGCGAGTACACCCCGGCGATCGGCGAGTGGCTGGCACGCACGTTCCAGGAGTCGGTCGGCCGCCCGGTGCTCCAGGTGGTCACCGGCTTCGGCGACACGGGCGCCGCCCTGTGCCGGTCCGGCGTCGACAAGATCGCCTTCACCGGCTCGACCGCGACCGGCAAGCGCGTGATGGCGGCGTGCGCCGAGACGCTCACCCCCGTGGTCATCGAGGCCGGCGGCAAGGACTCCGTGATCGTCGACCAGGACGCCGACATCGAGGCCGCCGCGGACGCCGCCCTCTGGGGCGCGTGCAGCAACGCCGGCCAGACTTGCACGGGCGTCGAGCGGATCTACGTCCACGAGCGCGTGTACGACGCGTTCGTCAGCACGATCACCGAGAAGGCCCGGGGCCTCAGCGCGTTCGACGGCGACGACTCGCCGATCGGTCCGATCACGATGCCCAAGCAGATGGACGTGATCCGCGGCCACATCCAGGACGCGCTGGACCGAGGCGGCCGCGCGCTGGTCGGCGGCGCCGACGCCGTGGGGGAGCGCTTCGTGCAGCCGACCATCCTGGTCGACGTACCCGAGGACTCGACCGCGGTCACCGAGGAGACCTTCGGCCCGACGGTGACGATCGCCAAGGTGCGCGACATGGACGAGGCGGTCGAGCGCACCAACGCGACCCGGTACGGCCTGGGCAACTCGGTCTTCAGCAAGGCCAACGGCATGGCGATCGCCGAGCGGATCCGCTCGGGCATGTCCTCGATCAACGGCGTGATCACGTTCGCCGCGATCCCGAACCTGCCGTTCGGCGGGGTCGGTGACTCGGGCTTCGGCCGGATCCACGGCGCCGACGGCCTCAAGGAGTTCTGCTACGCCAAGGCGATCGCGCGGCAGCGGTTCAAGCCGATGCTGAACCTCACGTCGTTCGGCCGGACCGAGAAGGCCGACCAGCAGCTGGCGAGCATGGTCACCATGCTGCACGGCCGCGGCACGACCGTCGGCCCGGAGCTGCGCGACTAGCGAAATGACCGCGGCGGGTGGCGGCGTCCCCGAGACGCGTCGCCACCCGCCGACATGGGGGGGTCAGGCAAGCGTGAAGCGGCCTACCTCGGTCCGCAGGTCCTGGGACATGCGGGAGAGCTCGGCGATCGCGGACAGGGTCTGGCTGACCGCCTGGGTGGTGGTCTCCGCGGCGCCCGCCACCGTCGAGATGTTGGTGGCGATCTCGCCCGAGCCGGTGGAGGCCTCGGCGACGTTGCGCGCCATCTCGTTGGTGGTCGCGGTCTGCTCCTCGACCGCGGAGGCGATCGTGAGCTGGTAGTCGTTGATGGAGCCGATGATGGTCGCGATCTCGCCGATCGCGGTCACGGCGCCGCCGGTGTCGCCCTGGATGGCCTCGACGCGGCGGGCGATGTCCTCGGTGGCCCGCGCGGTCTCCTGCGCGAGCTCCTTGACCTCGTTGGCCACCACGGCGAAGCCCTTGCCGGCCTCGCCGGCACGCGCGGCCTCGATCGTGGCGTTGAGCGCGAGCAGGTTGGTCTGCTCGGCGATCGAGGTGATCGTCTTCACGACGTCACCGATCTCCTGGCTCGACGTACCGAGTCGGGAGACGGACTCGTTGGTGCTCTCGACCATGCCGACGGCCTGGGCGGCGACGCGGGCGGCGTCGTTGGCCGAGCCGGCGATCTCGCGGATCGAGGCGCCCATCTCCTCCGCGCCGGCGGCGACGGTCTGCACGTTGCGCGACACCTCGTCGGCGGCGGCGGACACGACGCCGGCCTGGACCGAGGTCTCCTCGGCGCCCGCAGCGATCTCCTGCGAGGACGCCGAGAGCTGCTCCGAGGCTGCCGCGACCGCGTCGGCGGAGCCGGCGACGGTCGTGACGATGCCGTTGACCGACTCGATGGTCCGGTTGAACGCGACCGAGATGTCGCCGGCCTCGCCGGAGGTCTTCTCGTCGAGGCGGGCGGTCAGGTCACCGGCGGCGAACCGCTGCAGGCCGACGACCGCGTCCTTGAGCGGGCGGACCAGGCTGCGGGTGATCACGAACGCGATCGCCGCGGCGACGAGCAGGCCGATCACCGTGAAGATCAGCACGATGGTGCGCATGCCGTTCGCGGTGTCGATGGTCGCCTGCGAGGCGGCGACCGAGTCCTTGTTGAGGAGCTCGACCAGGTGGCCCAGGGAGTCGTCCATCTTCTCGTTGGAGGCCTGGATCTGCTCGGCGTTGCCGCGCTGGCCGTCCTGGTCGGCGACGGCGGCGTCGATGAACGCCGAGATCTCGCCGGTGTACGTCGCGAAGTCCGCCTCCATCGCGTCGATGGCCTTCATGTCGTGGTCGTCCAGGGGGAGCTTGCGCATCTCGGCGATGAAGCCGGCGACCTGCTCGGTGTCGTCGATCACGTCGGCCTGAGCGGTGGTCGGGTCGTCGAGCGTGACGGCCTTGAAGGCGTCGACCTTGAGCTCGCTGGAGCGGGTGTCGAGCGACTGGACCAGCGCGCGGGCCGCGTTGTGCACCTTGGCGCGCTCGGCGTCGTACGCCACGTCGTCGGCGCGCGAGAAGGCGACGGCGGCGATGAGGATGGCGGACGCGAGCCCGATGGCCGTGATGGCGGCGATCCTGCGACCGACCGTCCAACGGATGTTTCTCATGACGGGCTTTTCCTTCCCAGCGTTCGATGTGAACGCACGACTGACGTCCCCGAGAGCGTCCGGGCCACGGAGCCCGGTCAGGGGGCACATCGGTCGTTGAAGGGTGAACCTGAGGAACGGCGTGGGACGAGATCTATCGGCTAGACCAGGACCCGGGTCGAGTGAACCGCCGATAAATTTCGGGCGAGTTTCGTCCGATCAGCGCAGGGAGTACGTCGCCAGCGAGACGCCGACGTAGTGCGAGACGAACGCCAGGATCGTGAAGGTGTGGAACACCTCGTGGAAGCCGAACCACTGCGGCCACGGGTTCGGCCGCTTGAAGCCGTAGACGACGCCGCCGAACGTGTAGAGCGCACCGCCGACCACGATCAGCGTGAACGTCGCGATGCCGATGCCCACGCCGAGCCGGGTCGCGCCGTCGAAGAAGCTCGGGATGAAGAAGATCGCGGCCCAGCCGAGGGCGATGTACAGCGGCACGTAGAGCCAGCGTGGCGCGTCGGTCCAGAAGACCCGGAACCCGACGCCGAGGACCGCGCCGGTCCACACCGTCGCGAGGAGCACGACCTGCTGGGTGCCGTCGAGGAGGATCAGCGCGAACGGCGTGTAGGAGCCCGCGATCAGCAGGAAGATGTTCGAGTGGTCGAAGCGGCGGAGGAACGCCCACGTCCGCGGCGACCAGGTGCCGGTGTGGTAGATCGCCGACACCGTGAAGAGGATGAGCGCCGATCCGGTGAACAGCGCCGAGCCGATCCGGGTGGCGGAGTTCGGTGACAGCGCGATCAGCACGATGCCGGCGGCCAGCGTCAGCGGTGCGATCCCGAGGTGCAGCCAGCCTCGGAGCTTGGGCTTCACGTCGGCGATGACGTCGGACAGGGTGTCCAGACCGTGGCGCACGGTCTCGTTCATCGACTGGCTCATGGGTTGAACCTACCCAAGGAGCGGTCACGGAACCCCTTCGTGCGATGAACGTCATGTCAACCCTTCGGGCACGCCGCGTCTGTAACATCGAGGGGTGGCGGACTGGAAGCGCGGACTCCGGCGGGTGCTCTACCCGGCGTACGAGGCCCGGATGCTCCGGCGGATGCCCTCCGAGGGACTCCCGAAGCACATCGGCGTGATGCTCGACGGCAACCGGCGCTGGGCCAAGGCCGTCGGCCGCGACACCGCGCACGGCCACCGGGCCGGCGCCGCGAACATCGAGCCGCTGCTCGGCTGGTGTGACGAGGTCGGCATCGAGGTCGTCACGCTGTGGCTGCTGTCGACCGACAACCTCAACCGCCCCGAGGCGCAGCTGGCTCCGCTGCTCGACATCATCGGGGAGGCGGTCGCGTCCCTCGCCGACCAGAAGCGCTGGCGCATCCACCCGGTGGGCGCGCTGGACCTGCTGCCGGCCTCGCTCGCCGAGAAGCTGAAGGCCGCCGAGGAGGCGACCCGCGATGTCGACGGGATGCTCGTCAACGTCGCGGTCGGGTACGGCGGGCGCCGCGAGATCGCGGACGCCGTACGCTCCCTGCTCCAGGAGGCCGCGGCCGAGGGCACCTCGATGGAGGAGCTCGCCGGGATCATCGACGTCGAGCACATCGCGGAGCACCTCTACACCAAGGGCCAGCCCGACCCCGACCTGGTGATCCGCACCTCCGGTGAGCAGCGGCTCGGTGGCTTCCTGCTGTGGCAGAGCGCGCGCTCGGAGTTCTACTTCTGCGAGGCGTACTGGCCCGACTTCCGGCGCGTGGACTTCCTGCGCGCCGTCCGCGCCTACGCGCAGCGTGAGCGGCGCTTCGGTTCCTGAGCTCGCCGAAGGGCGGTTCGTAACTCAGGGTTCACGTCGCGGCTGCGGCGTGTCGCCCGAAACCGCCGGGGCCGCGGCGTACTTTCCGAATATCGGGGAGTGGGGAAGCTCCCTGTACCGGGAGGCCCGTTCGTGAGTACTCACGACTGCACAGTGCGGTGGCCTGGCTGCCGCGCGACCGGGAGCCGGCACTCCGGCGCTCGGGCTCGTTCCGGTCCGTCTGCTTGAAACCGAAGCCGGCGGAGAGTGCGCGCCGGCCTGACAAGGGGTGTCACCGGTGCCGACAACGGTTCAGAAGTCGCAGCGCTCCGCTTCCACCACTGCCTCGAGGACTCGCGCGAAAGCCGCCGCCGCCAAGGCCGCCGTTCGCACGTACGTCCTCGACACCAGCGTGCTGCTGGCCGACCCGGGGGCGCTGCGGCGCTTCGCCGAGCACCAGGTCGTGCTCCCCGTGGTGGTCATCACCGAGCTGGAGGGCAAGCGGCACCACCCCGAGCTGGGCTACTTCGCCCGCGCCGCCCTGCGGATGCTCGACGAGATGCGGGTGACCCACGGCCGGCTCGACGAGCCGATCCCGGTGGGTGACGAGGGCGGCACCATCCGGGTCGAGCTCAACCACACCGACCCGCAGGCGCTGCCGTCGGGCTTCCGGCTCGGCGACAACGACACCCGGATCCTCGCGGTGGCCTGCAACCTGGCCAACGAGGGCTGCGACGTCACGCTGGTCTCCAAGGACCTGCCGCTGCGGATCAAGGCGTCCGCGGTCGGTCTGGTCGCGGAGGAGTACCGCGCCGAGGCGATCAGCGACTCCGACACGGGCTACTCCGGCATGGCCGAGCTCGAGGTCGCGGCCGTGGAGGTCGACGAGCTGTACGACGACGGCGTGCTCGACCTCGCGGAGGCGCGCGACCTGCCCTGCCACCAGGGCCTGGTGCTGCTGTCCGACCGCGGCACCGCGCTCGGCCGGGTCGGCCCCGACAAGCGCGTGCACCTGGTGCGCGGCGACCGCGAGGCGTTCGGCATCCACGGCCGCTCCGCCGAGCAGCGGATCGCGCTCGAGATGCTGCTCGACCCCGAGGTCGGCATCGTCTCGCTCGGCGGCCGCGCCGGCACCGGCAAGTCCGCGCTCGCCCTGTGCGCCGGGCTCGAGGCGGTGATGGAGCGCCGGCAGCACAAGAAGGTCGTGGTGTTCCGTCCGCTGTTCGCGGTCGGTGGCCAGGAGCTCGGCTACCTGCCCGGCTCGGAGTCGGAGAAGATGTCGCCCTGGGGCCAGGCGGTGTTCGACACCCTCGGCGCGATCACCTCGCACGAGGTGATCGAGGAGGTGCTCGACCGCGGGATGCTCGAGGTGCTGCCGCTGACCCACATCCGCGGCCGCTCGCTGCACGACGCGTTCGTGATCGTCGACGAGGCGCAGTCGCTGGAGCGCAACGTGCTGCTCACCGTGCTGTCCCGCATCGGCGCGAACTCCAAGGTCGTGCTCACCCACGACGTCGCCCAGCGCGACAACCTGCGGGTCGGGCGCCACGACGGCATCGTCGCGGTGATCGAGAAGCTCAAGGGTCACCCGCTGTTCGCGCACGTCACGCTGACCCGCTCCGAGCGCTCGCCGATCGCGGCGCTGGTGACCGAGATGCTGGAGTCGGTGGCCATCTGAGGGTGTGATATCGGACTGATCCTGCGTCGGTTTCCCCGGTCAACCGGGGAAACCGACGCACTTCTGAGGCCCCTGGTGCACATGGGACGAATGAGGCGTCTCGAATGTGCAGTTCGATTGGTGTCCGGCCGATCGGTCAGGCAGGGTGGCCCGTGACCTTTTCGTGACCTGTCGCCCCGAGTCCGCCCTACGAACCCGAGACGAGCCCTTGTCGAAGCCCCCGAAGTACGTCCCGAAGCACCGGCACGCCCCGGAGCCCTCGGCCCTCACGAAGGTGCCGCGCAAGGTCCTGCGCAGCACCGTGGTGACGTCGGGTCTCGCAGCGGCGGCGACCGGGCTCGCGGTCTCGGCGGGCGTGCTCGCCGCGCCCGGTGACGTCGCCTCGGTCGCCGAGGACCTCGGGTCGACGGTCTCCGGTGCGGCCAGCGACGCTCCCACGGTTGATGGGTCGGTCGGTGACTCGGCCGATGACGCGGTCGACCGGGAGCCCACCGTCTCCCGCGCGTTCGACCGGCGCGACGCCCCCGACCCGGCCAAGAAGGCCGCGCTGTCGGTCGACGACGGCCCGGCGGTCACGCGCACCGTGAGCCTCGCCGACGGCGACCCCCGCGACATCGCCCAGGCGCTGATGCCGCAGTTCGGCTTCGGCTCCGACCAGTTCGGCTGCCTCGACTCGCTGTGGACCCGCGAGAGCAACTGGGACCCGGCCGCCCACAACCCGTCGTCGGGCGCCCACGGCATCCCGCAGTCGCTGCCCGGCTCCAAGATGGCCACGGCCGGCCCCGACTGGGAGACCAACCCCGTCACCCAGATCACCTGGGGCCTGGGCTACATCCAGGACCGGTACGGCAGCCCGTGCAGCGCCTGGGCGCACTCCGAGTCCGTCGGCTGGTACTGACGCGCTGCGAGCGAGCTCGCAGACGCACGCGGAGAGGTCGAGTAGCGCGACGCGCGTATCGAGAGCGTATCGAGACCTGGGGCACCTAGGGCCGCGTCATCGACTCCACGTCGAGCGCCTCGTCGAGCTGCTCCTCGGTGAGCTCACCGCGCTCGACGTACCCGAGCTTGATCACGGTCTCGCGGATCGTCGCACCGTCGGCGAGCGCCTGCTTGGCGATCTTCGCCGCGGCCTCGTAGCCGACGTGCTTGTTGAGCGGGGTGACCACGGACGGCGAGGACTCGGCGTACTGCCGCATCCGGTCAGCGTCGGCAGTGATCCCGTCGACGCAGCGCTCGGCGAGCAGCTGTGACGACGCGGCCAGCAGCCGCACGGACTCCAGCACGTTGCGCGCCATCACCGGCATCGCGACGTTGAGCTCGAAGCTGCCGCTCGCGCCGGCCGCGGTGACGGCGGCGTCGTTGCCGACGACCTGGAAGCAGACCATCAGCGTGGCCTCGGGCAGCACCGGGTTCACCTTGCCGGGCATGATGCTCGACCCCGGCTGCAGGTCGGGCAGGTGGATCTCGGCGAGCCCGGTGGTCGGCCCGGACGACATCCAGCGCAGGTCGTTGCAGATCTTGGTGAGCCCGACCGCATAGGTGCGCAGTACCCCGCTCAGCTCGACCAGCGAGTCGCGGGTGGCCTGGGCCTCGAAGTGGTTGCGCGCCTCGGTGAACGGCTGCCCGGTCGTCTCGGCGAGTACGGCGATGACCCGCTCGGCGAACCCGGGCGGGGTGTTGATGCCGGTGCCGACCGCCGTGCCGCCCAGCGGCAGCTCGCGGACGCGGGGGAGGGCCGACTCGAGCCGCTCGGCGGCGTACCGCACGGTCGCGGCGTACCCGCCGAACTCCTGCCCGAGCATCACCGGGGTCGCGTCCATCAGGTGGGTGCGGCCGGACTTCACCAGCCCGGCGAACTCCTCGGCCTTGCGCTCGAGGCTGCTCGCGAGCACGTCGAGCGCGGGCAGCAGGGTCTCGGTCACCGCCAGGGTCGCTGCCACGTGGATCGCGGTGGGAAACGTGTCGTTGCTCGACTGGCTGGCGTTCACGTGGTCGTTGGGGTGCACGCCCTCGCCGGCGAGGGTGGCGATCACCTCGTTGGCGTTCATGTTGGAGCTGGTGCCCGACCCGGTCTGGAACACGTCGATCGGGAACTCCGCGTCGTGGTCACCGGTGACGACCTCGCGGGCGGCGGCCGTGATCGCGTGCGCGCGCTCCTGGTCGAGCACGCCGAGCTCGCCGTTGACGACGGCGGCGGCCGCCTTCACGTGCCCGATCGCATGGATCAGCGCAGGCTCGATCGGCGTACCGCTGATCGGGAAGTTCTCGACGGCTCGTTGGGTCTGGGCCTGCCAGAGGGCGTCCTGCGGCACGCGCACCTCGCCCATGCTGTCGTGCTCGACGCGGTAGTCGGTCATGCGTCGGACGGTACCCGTGCCGTGTAGAGCCAGTACTGCTCCTCGCGGTCCTGCAGCAGCACGTCGTGGCCGTAGCCGTGCGCCTGGCCGAAGACCCGGCTCATCTCCTGCTGGAGCTCCGGGGCCTCGGCGGCGGACCAGATCACCAGCACGCCGCCCGGCCGCAGCGCGGCGCGCGCGGTGGTGAGGAACGGCGCGAGGTAGAGCGCGGCGTTCGCGTCGTGCACCAGGTAGCCGGGGCCGTTGTCGACGTCGAGCAGCACCAGGTCGTACGACGCCGGCTTCGCCTCGGCCAGCGCGACCGCGATGTCGGCGACCACCACCGTCACCCGCTCGTCGGCCAGCAGCGCCGGGCCGTGCGGCACGGTGCCGTCGCGCATCCAGTCGACCAGCGCCTGCTCGATCTCGACGACCGCGCACTTCTCCACGCGGCTGTCGCGCAGCACCTCGTGCATCGTGAACCCGAGGCCGAGCCCACCCACGACGACCGCGCGCGGGTCCTCGACCTCCTTGAGCGCAGCCTCGGCCAGCGCCTGCTCGGTACTGGTCTCGAGGGTGTCCATGACGAACACCCCGTTGGCGCGCAGCTCCAGCACGGCAGGGGCGTTCTCCGCGCGGCGCTCGCGCAGCACCAGCTCCCCGCGCTCGGTCTCGGCCCGGGCGATCTCGACGTACTCCACGGGCCGACCCTACGGACCCGTCGGTGGCGTCAGTCGAAGATCTCGCTGAGCCAGCTCTCCTTGCGCTTCTTCTTGTAGGGCTGCTGGTACTGCTGCTGGTAGTGCTGCTGCTGCGGCGGCTGCTGCTGGTACTGCTGCTGCGGCGGGGCGGCCTGCGGCGCCGGCTGGCTGACGGACCGCTCGATGATCTTGTCGAGCTCGCCGCGATCGAGCCACACGCCGCGACAGGTCGGGCAGTAGTCGATCTCGATCCCGCTGCGCTCGCTCATCACCAGCGTGGTCTGGTCGGTGGGGCACTGCATGTGTGGTGTCCTCTCGTCGTTCTTCCGGTGGAACGGATGAGTCCCCCGCAGGGTTCCGGGTACCGCCCCCTCATGACTGAGAACACGCAGGACGGCCAGGTCTCCGAGGTCAGCGCGCTGCGCGACCCCGACGAGTCGATCTCCGACGGCGACGCCGTCGCCGGCCAGCCCGACGGCGCCGATGAGGGGCCCACCGGCCCCGACGCCGTCACCAACGAGGACCGCCAGGACCGCCACCCAGACCAGGACGACGTCGAGACCACCGGCTGAGCGGCGCGCGCTCGCTACTCGGCCGACCGCACCCGCAACCCGGTGATCGGCACCGTGACGGCGCCCGACGGGTCGGTGAAGAAGTCGTTGCCCTTGTCGTCGACGACGATGAACGCCGGGAAGCCCTCGACCTCGATCTTCCAGACCGCCTCCATGCCGAGCTCCTCGTACTCGAGGACCGACACGTCCTTGATGCAGTCCTGGGCGAGGCGGGCGGCGGGGCCGCCGATGGAGCCGAGGTAGAAGCCGCCGTGCGTCGCGCAGGCCTCGGTGACCTGCTTGGAGCGGTTGCCCTTGGCGAGCATGACCATCGAGCCGCCGGCGGCCTGGAAGTCCGCGACGTAGGAGTCCATGCGGCCCGCGGTGGTCGGGCCGAAGGAGCCGGAGGCCAGGCCGTCGGGGGTCTTCGCGGGACCGGCGTAGTAGACCGGGTGGTCCTTCAGGTACGACGGCATCTCCTCGCCAGCGTCGAGCCGCTCCTTGATCTTGGCGTGCGCGATGTCGCGGGCCACCACCAGGGGACCGGTCAGCGAGAGCCGGGTCTTCACGGGGTACTGCGACAGCTGCGCGAGGATCTCCGACATCGGCCGGTTCAGGTCGACGGAGACGACCTCGCCTCCGGAGATGTCCTCGGCCACGCCGGCGTCGGGCATGTAGTGCGCCGGGTCCGTCTCGAGCTGCTCGAGGAAGATGCCCTCGGGCGTGATCTTGCCGAGCGCCTGCCGGTCCGCCGAGCACGACACCGCGATCGCGACCGGGCAGGACGCACCGTGGCGCGGCAGCCGCACGACGCGGACGTCGTGGCAGAAGTACTTGCCGCCGAACTGCGCGCCGATCCCGAACGACTGCGTCAGCTTGAAGACCTCGTCCTCCAGCTCCACGTCGCGGAAGCCGTGCGCCGACATCGAGCCCGACGTCGGGAGGTTGTCGAGGTAGTGCGCCGAGGCGTACTTCGCGGTCTTCAGCGCGAACTCCGCCGACGTACCGCCGATGACGACCGCCAGGTGGTACGGCGGGCACGCGGCCGTGCCGAGCGAGCGGATCTTCTCGTCGAGGAACTTCAGCAGCCGCTGCGGGTTCAGGATCGCCTTGGTCTCCTGGAACAGGAACGACTTGTTCGCCGACCCGCCGCCCTTGGCCATGAAGAGGAACTTGTACTCCGGCTTCCCGCTCGTCTGCGGCGTCGAGTAGATCTCGATCTGCGCGGGCAGGTTGGTGCCGGTGTTCTTCTCGTCGTACGTCGTCAGCGGCGCGAGCTGCGAGTAGCGCAGGTTGAGCTTCGTGTACGCGTCGTACACGCCGCGCGAGATCGCCTCGCCGTCGTCCGACCCGGTGAGCACGCCCTCGGACTTCTTGCCCATCACGATCGCGGTACCGGTGTCCTGGCACATCGGCAGCACGCCGCCGGCGGAGATGTTGACGTTCTTGAGCAGGTCGAGCGCGACGAAGCGGTCGTTCCCGGACGACTCCGGGTCGTCGATGATCTTGCGCAGCTGGGCGAGGTGCGCCGGGCGCAGGTAGTGGCTGATGTCGTGCATCGCCTCGGCGGTCAGCCGCTGGATGGCCTCGGGCGCGACCTGCAGGAACGTCTGGCCGTTCGCCTCGAAGGTCGAGACGCCCTCGGTGGTGATCAGCCGGTACGGCGTCTCGTCCTTGCCGGTCGGCAGGAGGTCGGAGTACAGGAACTCAGCTTCGCTCACGAACGCCAAGCGTATCTGCCCCACTACTCTGGGCCCATGGTGGGAGAGCTCGAGCCGGACCGGTCCCAGATGCGTATCTCGGACGCCGACCGGCACTCCGTCTCGGAGATCCTGCGTGAGGCCGCCGGCGAGGGCCGCCTCGACATGGACGAGCTGGACGAGCGCCTGGCGGCCACCTACGCCGCTCGCACGTACGCCGACCTGGTGCCGATCACGCAGGACCTGCCCGCGGCACGCCCCACGCAGGCGCCGCTGCCGCAGCCCGCGGCCGGCCTTGCCTCGCGGTACGAGTCGTCGGTCGCGGTCATGAGCGGCGCCAGTCGCAAGGGCGTGTGGGAGGTCGGGCCGTCCTACAGCGCCTTCTGCGTGATGGGCGGCGTCGACGTCGACCTGCGTGAGGCGGTCTTCGCGAGCCCGCAGGTCGAGATCACGGCGAACACGCTGATGGGCGGCATCGACATCATCGTGAACGCGCAGACCCGGGTGATCGTCGAGGGCGCCGGGGTGATGGGGACGTTCGAGCAGGCGCGCGACAAGGTCGAGCCGCAGCTGACTGCGGACTCGCCGGTGGTCCGCGTGCGCGGCGTCGCCCTCATGGGCGCGGTCACGGTCGTCCGCAAGGGGTGAGGAGTCCAGTCGGCGAGCCGACTACATTAAGTCGATAGATTTAGTGCAGTATTCGGCGGGTGCCGATCCGACGCCTGCTGCTGCCGCTCACCCTGCTCCTCGGCCTGGTCACGCCCTCCACGGCGACCGCGCCGACCGCGGCGGGCAGCGCGGCCGCCCCCGCCCGCCCGAACATCGTGTTCGTCCTCATGGACGACTTCTCCGTCGAGCTGCTGTCGACGATGAGCGAGGGCCAGCGGATGCGCCGCACGGGCGCGGAGTTCACCAACGCGTACGTCGTCGACTCGCTCTGCTGCCCCTCGCGGGCCGCGACCCTCACCGGGCTGCCGCCCCACCTCAACGGCGTGCGCACGAACACCTCCCCGGACGGCGGCTACACCGCGTTCCGCGACAACGGCAACGAGCAGCACACCGTCAACGTGTCGCTGGACGAGCGCGGCTACCGCACCGGCTTCGTCGGCAAGTTCATGAACAAGTACGACCGGGCCACGTTCGGCGACGAGCTCCCGCTGGTCCCCGGATGGGACGACTTCGAGGCCGTGATGCCGGGCGGGTACGCCGGCTGGGGGTTCGAGCGCACCACCCGCCGCGGCGACCACCTGGTCCTCCACCAGGTGCGTCGGCCGTCGGTGCACGCGTCCCGGGCCCGCAAGGACCGGGCGTACGCGACCAACGTGATCGCCGACCGAGCGCTCAGGCTGGTGCGTGGCTACGAGCGCAAGGACGACCCCTACTTCCTGTACGTCGCGCCGTACGGCCCGCACTCCCGCGTCGGCAACCCGTCCTACCCGCGCGACCCCGTGTTCCCGTCGGCGTTCGAGGACCGGCCGCGCGCCGGGCACCCGCGCGGCAACTGCGGCGTCCGCAGCTGCGCGTCACTGACGACGCGGGACCTGCCCGGCTTCGGCGACGGCTCCAACGACAACCGGCCCACGGTCGTGCGTGCCGGTGGCGGCACGGCGACCGCGCCGTCCTGGCGCCGGGTCGGTGAGGGCATGAGCGCCGGCATGGCGACGGCCTTCCTTCGCGACCGCGCCCGGATGGTGCAGTCCATCGACCGGATGCTCACCCGGTTGCGCCGCGCGGTCGGGCCGGACACCTACGTCATCCTGACGTCGGACAACGGCTTCCACCTCGGCCAGCACGGCCTGCGCGGCGGCAAGGGCACGCCGTACCGCTCGGACGTGCAGGTGCCGCTGCTCGTCACTGGTCCGGGCATCGCGCCCGGGCGCCGCGAGGTGTTCACGACGAACGTCGACCTCGCGCCCACGATCGAGGAGCTCGCCGGCGCCCAGACGTCGGGGCGCCGGGCCGGCACCAGCATGGTCCCGGCGCTGGACCGGGCGGGCTGGGACGGGCCGGAGTACGCGTTCGTCGAGCACGCCTACACGCCGGTGCGCGACGGTGAGCCGGACGCCGACACCGGCACCGGCGGACGGATCGACGCGCTGCCGTCGTACGTCGCCGTGCGCAGCGAGCGGGGCCTGCTGGTCCGCCTGGACCTGTCGCGGTCGTGGCGCGGAGCCAGCCACGCGTGGGAGCTCTACGACTACCGCAAACGGTCCTGGGAGAAGACCAACGTGTACGCCGCACGTCGCGACGAACCCTGGGCGCGTGACCTCGCCCGGCGACTGCGCGCCTGGGTCGACTGCGCGCCGGACGAGTGCCGTCGCCTGACGCGCTCCTAGGCGGGCGTCTCCCGGGGGGTGGGGATCCGGCCCGCGTTGTCGTGGTCGACGGTGAGGTTGTCGCCGGAGGCGGGGTCGAACAGGTGGATCTTCGAGCCGTCCACCCAGATCTCGGCCTCCTCGCCCTCCTTGATCCGGCTGGCGCCGTCCAGCGAGACGACCAGCTGCGTGTGCATCGAGTCGCCGTCGAGGTCGCGCTCGAGCTGGCGCAGCTGCTGCTCGACCTCCGGCGGCGCCTCGAACGGGATGTAGGCGTAGGTCTCGTTGCCCAGCCACTCGACGACGTCGACGGTCGCGTGGAACGTGGAGCCGGTCATCGGTCCGGTCTTCACCGACGCGTCCTCGAAGTACTCGGGCCGGATGCCGGCCATCAGCAGACCCTTGTCCTGGACCTTCTCGGCCTTCTCGCGCGGGATCTCGACCGAGCCGAACGGCAGCTTCACCTGCCGTCCCTCGACGGTCGCGGGCAGGAAGTTCATCGGCGGCGAGCCGATGAACCCCGCCACGAAGAGGTTGCCGGGGTTCTCGTACAGCTCACGCGGCGTGGCCAGCTGCTGGAGGATGCCGCGCTTGAGCACGGCGACCCGGTCACCGAGCGTCATCGCCTCGGTCTGGTCGTGGGTGACGTAGACGGTGGTGATGCCGAGACGCTTCTGCAGCCGCGAGATCTCGGTGCGCATCTGGCCGCGCAGCTTGGCGTCGAGGTTCGAGAGCGGCTCGTCGAAGAGGAACGCGTCCGCCTCGCGGACGATCGCCCGCCCCATCGCCACGCGCTGACGCTGACCGCCGGACAGGTTGCCCGGCTTGCGCTCGAGGTGCTCGTCGAGGTCGAGCGTCTTCGATGCCTTGCGGACCTTCTCGTCGACCTCGGAGTCGGGCGCCTTCGCCAGCCGGAGCGGGAACGCGATGTTCTCGTAGACGGTCAGGTGCGGGTACAGCGCGTAGTTCTGGAACACCATCGCGAGGTTGCGGTCGCGCGGCGCCAGGTCGTTGACCTTGCGGTCCCCGATCATCATGTCGCCCGAGGTGATGTCCTCGAGCCCGACGATCATCCGCAGCAGCGTCGACTTCCCGCAGCCCGACGGGCCGACCAGGATCATGAACTCGCCGTCCTGGACGTCGATGGACACGTCGTTCACGGCTGCGAAGCCGTCGCCGTACTCCTTGACGATGTTCTTCATCTCGATGGAAGCCATCGGTTCACCCCTTCACTGCGCCGGAGGTGAGACCGGCGACGATCTTTCGCTGGAACAGCAGGACGATGATGATGATCGGGACCGTGACGATCACGGAGGCCGTGGCGAGCTGCCCGTACGGCGGGTTGAACGGGTCGGGCCCCACGAAGAAGGACAGCTGGGCCGGGACCGTTCGCGACTGGGTCGTCGACGTCAGCGAGATGGCGAGGACGAACTCGTTCCACGCGAAGAAGAACGTCAGGATCGCGGCGGTGAAGACGCCCGGTGCGGCGAGCGGCACGATCACCTTGCGGAACGCCTGCCACGACGTGGCGCCGTCCACCTGGGCGGCCTGCTCCATCTCCCACGGGATCTCGCGGAAGAACGCCGACAGCGTCCAGATCGCCAGCGGCAGCGTGAACGACATGTACGGGATGATCAGGCCGGGCCAGGTGTTGAAGAGCCCCAGCGTCCGCCACAGGTCGAACAACGGCCCGACCAGCGCGACGACGGGGAACATCGCGATCGCCAGCGCGAGCGACAGCACCAGGCGCTTGCCCTTGAACTCCAGGCGGGCGATGGCGTACGCCGCGAGCGTTGCGAGGATCACCGACAGGACCGTCGAGATCGCGGAGATGCCGAACGAGTTGATCAACGAGTCCCGGAAGTCGGGGTTGTTGATGATGTCGTCGTAGTTCTGCAGCGTCGGTTCCTTGGGCAGGAACTGCGGGCTGCCCGCGGCGGTCTCCGAGGGCCCCTTGAACGACAGCGAGATGATCCAGACGACGGGCAGCAGGCACCAGACGAGGATGAACACGAAGCCCACCCAGGTGCCGATCTTGGTGCGTGTCTCGTTCATCAGCCCTCACCCCTCGCCTGCGCCAGGTCGACCTTGAACAGCTTGACGATCAGGAACGCCAGGAACAGCACCGACAAGAAGAGCAGCACCGACAGCGCGGACCCGAGGCCCAGCTGCATCTGCTCGATCACCTGGCGATAGGTCAGGAACGAGGACGACTCGGTGTCCTGGGCACCCCGGGTCATCACGTAGATGTTGTCGAAGATGCGGAACGCGTCCAGTGCCCGGAACAGCACGGCGACCATGATCGCGGCCCGCATGTTCGGGAGGATCACCTTCCACAGCCGCTGCCACCAGGTGGCGCCGTCGACCTTCGCGGCCTCGATCATGTCCTCCGAGACCTGCGAGAGCCCGGCCAGCAGCAGCAGCGCCATGAACGGCGTGGTCTTCCAGATCTCGGAGACCATGATCGCGAACATCGCCGGCCAGTGGCTGCCGAACCAGTTGGTGTCCGGCTCCAGCCACGGCAGCCAGGCGAACCACGCGTTCACGAAGCCGTTGTTGAGGCTGAACGCGAACTGCCAGGCGTACGCCGAGACCACGGTGATGATCCCGTAGGGGATCAGGATCGAGGTCCGGATCGCGCCCCGCGCGAACACGATGCGGTGCATCACCATCGCGAACGCGAAGCCGATCACCAGCTCGACGGCGACGGTGACCACCATGATCAGCACGGTGTTCCAGGTGTCCTGCCAGAACAGCGGGTCGGTCAGCACCGTCCCGTAGTTGCTGAGGCCGATGAACTCCTTGTCGTCCGGCGAGGTCAGCCGGTAGCGGAACGTCGACAGGTAGAGCGCCTGGATCATCGGCCAGGCCGTGACGGCGAGCATCACAACGACGGCCGGGGCCACCAGCCGCTGGCCGAGACGGTTCTCGGCGCGCGACCGGTCGCTGACCTTCTTCTTCGGCGGCTTCGGCTTGGTCGCCGCCGTGGCGGTCACGGTGCTCACAGCAGGCTCCTTCCGTGCAGCACGTCCTCGACGAACTGCTGTGAGTCCGGCGGGGTCTGGTCGTCGACGCCGTCGGCCGGGTGCCAGGAGCTCTGGATCGCCCCGGAGATGTCACTCCAGTACGGCGTCACCGTGCGCGGGGCCGCCGCGTCGAGGCTCTCCTGGAACAGGTCGAGCAGCGGCTGCGGGTAGATCTCCGCGAGCGCCGGGTAGTCGTAGCCTGCCGAGCTGGCCGGCATGTTGCCGGTGAGCTCGGCGTTGACGCCCTGGTTCTCCGGCGAGGTGATGCACTCGATGGCCTCCATGGCCTCGTCGACCTTGTTGGAGTAGGCGCTGACGCCGACGCCGATGCCGCCGTACGGCGGGCGGGACTCCTCGCCCTCGGTGGACTGCGGGTAGCGGGCGAACCCGAGGTCCTTCTTCACCTCGGGCTGGGTCTCGTCGAAGTTGGTCCAGATGTAGGTCCAGTTGACCATGAACGCGCCCTGCTCCCCGCCGAACGTGCCGCCGGCGGTGCCCTCGTTGGAGACCGACAGGTCGGCCGGGGCGGCCGGGGAGTTCGCGAGCTTCTCGATGATCGCTGCGGCCTTCTCGCCGGCCGGGGAGTCGATCTCGAGCGTCAGGTCGACGCCCTTGTCGGTGTCCGTGGCGATCTCGCCGCCGGCGCCGGAGATCAGCGCGTTGATCCAGACGACGTAGCCCTCGTACTTGTTGGCCTGCACGGCGACCTTGCCGTCGTTCTTCGCCGCGGCCTCGATGATCTGGTCCCACGTCACCGGCTGCTCCATGTCGATGCCGGCCTTCTCGGCGAACGACTTGCGGTACCAGAGCACCTGGGTGTTGGACCAGAACGGCGCGACCACCATCTGGTCGTCCCAGGTCGCGGCGTCCACCGCGCCCTGGAAGGACTGCTCCTCCAGCGTGGACTGGAGGTCCTCGGGGATCTCGGCCAGGAAGCCGGCGTTCGCGAACTCCGCGGTGTACGGCGGGTCGATGCTCATGATGTCGATCTCGGGGTCCTCGGCGGCGAGCCGCCGGGACAGCTGGATGCGCTGCTGGCTGGCATCCTGCGGGAGGACCTGGACCTCGATCGTGTAGTCGTCGGTGCTGCAGTTCTCCGCGACCTTCGCCTGGCCGCCGGCGTCCGGATTGATGTACCACGTCAGGGTGTCGCCGGAGCTCGCGTTGGCCGAGCAGGCGGCGAGCAGTCCCGAGATGGTGAGCAATGCGGCACCAGCGGCGAGGTTGCGGCGTACTCGATCCATGCGCCCTCCCTCTGAGTGGTGTACATCACATGTAGCCCTGTCGGAGGGCGTTGTAAACCCATGCCGTCCGAAGCGCGGTCGCGCCGGGTACTGTGAGCGCGCTCACCTTTACTACGGATCGTCCGGCACGTACCTGCCGGTGAAGGAGTTGTTCACGCATGGCTACAGTCAGGTTCGAAGAGGCGCAGCGCTGGTATCCCGGCACTGACCGCCCGGCCGTCCCGGGGATCTCGCTCGAGATCGCGGACGGCGAGTTCATGGTCCTCGTCGGCCCGTCGGGTTGTGGCAAGTCCACGACCCTGCGGATGCTCGCCGGCCTCGAGGAGGTCAACCAGGGGAGGATCTTCATCGGGGACCGCGACATCACGAACACCCCGCCGAAGGACCGGGACATCGCGATGGTGTTCCAGAACTACGCGCTCTACCCGCACATGTCGGTCGCCGACAACATGGCGTTCGCGCTGAAGATGGCGAAGGTGCCCGCCGACGAGCGGCGCCGCCGCGTCGAGGAGGCCGCGAAGATCCTCGGCCTGACCGAGTACCTCGAGCGCAAGCCGAAGGCCCTCTCCGGTGGTCAGCGCCAGCGCGTCGCGATGGGTCGCGCGATCGTGCGTCAGCCGCAGGTGTTCTGCATGGACGAGCCGCTGTCGAACCTCGACGCCAAGATGCGCGTGCAGACCCGCACCGACATCGCCAAGCTCCAGGCCGACCTCGGCGTCACCACCGTCTACGTCACCCACGACCAGGTCGAGGCGATGACGATGGGCGACCGGGTCGCGGTCATGAAGGACGGCATCCTCCAGCAGGTCGACACCCCGCTGGGCCTGTACGACAAGCCGGTCAACCTGTTCGTGGCCGGCTTCATCGGCTCCCCGCAGATGAACCTGATGAAGGCCAAGGCCGACGACGGCAAGGCCAAGATCGGGAACTACCTGGTCCCGGTCGACCCCACCGCCTCCCGGAAGATGGAGGGCAACATCACCGTCGGCGTCCGCCCCGAGGCGTGGCGCGTGGTCGGCAACAGCGAGGCCGGCCTGCCGGTCCAGGTCACCGTCGTCGAGGACCTCGGCTCGGACGCCTTCGTCTACGGCAACTGCGACGTCGAGGGCACCCCGAGCAACATCATCATCCGGGTCAGCGGGCGTAACCACCCGCAGAAGGGCGAGACGATGTACGTCACGACCGACCCGCACAACGTGCACGTGTTCGACACCGACACCGGCGAGCGCCTGTCGGAGTGAGCAGCGGCGCGGCTGAGGAACGAAGCCGCGACGTGTGCATCGAGATCCAGCAAGCGTGGGGCGGTGACCACCGTGGTCACCGCCCCACGTCACGTCGAGGGTCTCGACAGGCTCGACCAACGGTCCGCCGTCCGCCGGATCGCGCCGACGAACGTCTCGAACAGCTCGGGCGGCAGGTCGTGGCCCATGCCGTCGATGAGCAGCAGCTCGGATCCGCGCACGGCCGCGGCGGTGGCGCGCCCGCCCGACACGTGCACCATCCGGTCGGCCAGGCCGTGCACGACCAGGGTCGGGACGCGCACGCTGTGCAGCCTCGCGCCGCGATTCGGCTGGGTGAGCACGGCCAGCATCTGTCGCGTCACGCCGCTGGCGCTGACGCCGCGGTCGAACGTGTCCGCTGCCCGCTTCTCGACCGTCTCGACGGGCTGCGGGTACGCCGGTGAGCCGATCTGGCGCCAGAACGCCGTGCTCATCGCGACGTACGCCTCCCGGCCGGGCTTCCGGCCGCCGACCAGGCCGGGGAGAAGGGACGGGTGCTGCCAGCCGACGGTGCGCTTGCCGGTCGTCGACATGATGCTGGTCATCGAGCGGACCCGTCCCGGGTGCTCGATCGCCATCGTCTGCACGATCATCCCGCCCATCGACACGCCCGCGACGTGTGCGGACTCGAGCCCGAGGTGGTCGAGCAGCCCGCAGGCGTCGGCCGCCAGGTCCGTCATGGAGTACGGCGTGCGCACCCGCGTGCCCGCGAACGCACGGACCAGCGTGCTCCGGGCGACCCGCCCCTCGAGCACGGTCGATCGGCCGGTGTCGCGGTTGTCGTAGCGGATCACGTAGAACCCGGCGTCCGCGAGCGCCGCGCACAGCTCGGGGTCCCACCAGGTCATCGGGCCGCCGAGGCCCATGACGAGCAGCAGCGGGTCGCCGTCGGGGTCGCCGAAGGTCTGGTAGCAGACCTCGATCCCGCGCCCCACGGGGGCGAACAGCTCCTCGGACACCGCGCACTGAGACATGCCAGAAGTCAACCAGTCCTGGGAATCCGGGCTCAACATTCCGCGTGCCCGGCCGATCGGACGGGTATGACACGTAATGTGCGTCACATGTCATCGCATCCTCTGGCCGACTTCCTGCTGCCGGAGGGCTTCGAGAGCCCGCGGGTGGCGGCGGTGCTGCGCGAGGGCAGCGCGGTCGCGGAGTTCGGCCGGTACGCGCTGCGCGCGGCCGGGGAGCGGCGCACGCGGCGGGCGACGCCGTACGCCGACCGCGGGGCGACCCGGCTCGGCGACCCGGTGATCCTGGTGCCCGGCTTCCTGGCGGGCGACGGATCGCTGGCGCTGCTGGCCAGGACCCTGCGGGCGCAGGGGTTCCGGACGTACCGCTCGCACATCCACGCCAATGTCGGCTGCACGCTCAACGCGGCCGCCCAGCTCGAGGCCCGACTGGAGTCGATCGCGATCCAGCGCGACTCGCGGGTGCAGATCGTCGGGCACAGCCTGGGCGGCATGCTCGCCCGCGGGATCGCTGTACGCCGGCCCGACCTGGTCTCGAACATCGTGACCATGGGCAGCCCGATGCTGGCGCCCGGCGCGCACCACCGGTCCCTGAGCGCGAGCGTGGACATGCTGGTCCGGCTCAGCCGCGCCGGCGTGCCCGGCCTGATGTCGGAGGAGTGCGTCGCGGGGCCGTGTGCCCGGCAGAGCTTCGCCGAGTGCCGCGAGCCGATGCCGCGGGGCGTCGACTTCACCGCCATCTACTCCCGGCGCGACGGGATCGTGGACTGGAAGGCCTGCATCGATCCGGTCGCGGCGCCGGTCGAGGTCAGCGCCTCCCACCTCGGGATGGCGTTCGACCCGCGGGTCGCGGACGTCGTGACCGCCGCGCTGCTGCGGTCGTCCTCGTCAGCTGTCGAAGTCGATCGAGGCAAAAGCGCGTAGCTTCTGGAGCTGGTGCTCCGAGGTGATCGAGCGGATCGTGCCGCTGCGCGAGCGCATCACCAGCGAGTGCGTGGTCGCGCCGCCGGCCCGGTAGCGGACGCCGCGGAGCAGCTCGCCGTCGGTGATGCCGGTGGCCACGAAGAAGCAGTCGTCGCCGGTGACCAGGTCGTCGGTCTTGAGCACGTGGTCGGGGTCGAGGTTGTGCCCGGCGTCGAGCGCCTTCTGGCGCTCGTCGTCGTCCTGCGGCCACAGCCGGCCCTGGATGACGCCGCCCAGCGACTTCATCGCGCAGGCGGTGATGATGCCCTCGGGGGTGCCACCGACGCCCAGCAGCAGGTCGATGCCGGTCTCGTGGCGGGCGGCCATGATGGCGCCGGCGACGTCGCCGTCGCTGATGAACTTGATCATCGCGCCGGTCGCGCGGATCTCGTCGACCAGCTGCGCGTGCCGCGGCCGGTCGAGCAGGCAGACCGTGACGTCGGCGGCGTTCTTGCCCTTGGCCTTGGCGACCTGGTGGATGTTCTCGGCGACCGGGTAGCGGATGTCGACGACGTCGGCGGCCTCCGGGCCGGTGACCAGCTTCTCCATGTAGAACACCGCGGACGGGTCGTACATCGAGCCGCGCGGCGAGACCGCCATCACCGACACGGCGTTGGTCATGCCCTTGGCGGTCAGCGTGGTCCCGTCGATCGGGTCGACGGCGACGTCGCACTCGGGGCCGGTGCCGTCGCCCACCTGCTCGCCGTTGAAGAGCATCGGGGCGTTGTCCTTCTCGCCCTCGCCGATCACGA
The DNA here is from genome assembly GCF_022761125.1 of Nocardioides sp. SR21. Classification (GTDB taxonomy): domain Bacteria; phylum Actinomycetota; class Actinomycetes; order Propionibacteriales; family Nocardioidaceae; genus Nocardioides. Next base: position 102,981 of record NZ_JAKWJR010000007.1, read on the forward strand.
CGGTGCCGTTCATCCCGATGGTCGAGATCATCACGCGCATCGCGTTGACCGCGACGCCGTCCGCGCCGTTCTTGTCACCGCGGCCGACCCAGCGGCCGGCGGCCATCGCGGCCGCCTCCGTGACCCGGACCAGCTCCAGCGCCAGGTTGCGGTCGGGGGACTCAGGGGCCGGCGACAGCGTGTCGGTCATGGGGCTGAGGATAGCGGGGAGGCGCAGCGGACCCGCTGCTGGTGATCGAGCGAGCCACGCGACGGAGGAACGACGCCGCGACCGGCGGGTCGAGATCAACCGGCCTCACCGCCGGTAGACCGCGACCTCGCTGGCCTTGACGGCAAAGACCACGCGCGCGCCCGGCACCAGGTCGAGCTCGGCGGCGGCCTGGACGGTCAGGTCGGCCGCGAGGTGGCCGGCCCGGACACGCACCTGGTCGCCCCGCGGTTCCAGGTCGGTGACCGTGACCGCGAGCGCGTTGCGCGGGCTGCCGCCCGGTGAGCTCGTGAAGACCGAGACGGCGCTGGGGCGGAAGACTGCGACCACCGGGTCGCCCTCGGCGGGAGCGGGCTCGCTCGCGATGCCGCGGATGCCCTCGACCGCTCCGTCGCGCCACGTGCCGGCCACCATGTTGAGACCCGCGATGCGGGCCGCGAACGCGCTCCGGGGTCTCTCCAGCACCTCGGCGGTCGGCCCGGCCTCGGCGACCCGGCCGTCCTCCATCACCACGACCCGGTCCGCGAGCAGCAGCGCGTCGAGCACGTCGTGGGTGACCAGCACCGTGGTCCGGCCGGCGAGCACCCGCTTCAGCGTCTGCCGCAGCGCGGGCAGCACCGCGACGTCGAGCGCCGACAGCGGCTCGTCGAGCAGCAGCAGCCGGGGCTCCGCGGCGAGCGCCCGTGCGACGGCGACCCGCTGGCCCTGGCCGCCGGACAGCTGCCTCGGCCTGCGGTCGGCGAGGTCGGCGGCGTCGACCTCGCCCAGCCAGCGGCGCGCGGCCTCGTGCGACGTACGACGGCTCGCGCCGTTGCTGCGGGGGCCGAACGCGACGTTGTCGAGCACGCCGAGGTGGGGGAACAGCAGCGGCTCCTGGGCGAGCAGCGCCACGCGCCGGTCGTGCGGCGGTACCCAGGTGCCGGGGCCGGTCAGCTCACGGCCCTCGAGCACGACCCTGCCGCGGTCCGGTCGCAGCAGCCCGGCTGCGACCGCGAGGACCGTCGACTTGCCGGCGCCGTTGGGCCCGAGGATCGCGAGCGTCTCGCCCTCGCCGATCTCCAGGTCCACCTCGACGCCGCGCTCGTCGACCGTCGCGGTGAGCTGCAGGCTCATCCGAGGCTCCGTCCCTGGCGTCCTGCGAAGCCGATCACCAGGACCGCGACGACGACGAGCACCAGCGACAGCGCGACGGCGGCGTCCACGTCGGTCTCGCGCAGCTGGTAGATCTCCAGTGGCAGCGTCCGGGTGACGCCCTGGAGGCTGCCCGCGAACGTGATGGTCGCGCCGAACTCGCCCAGGGCCCGCGCGAACGCCAGCACCGATCCCGACACGAGGCCGGGAAGCACCAGCGGGAGCGTGATCCTCCGGAACACCGTCGTGGGGGCGGCGCCCAGGGACGCCGCGACCACCTCGTAGCGCTGGCCGGCGGTGCGCAGCGAACCCTCCAGGCTCACGACGAGGAACGGCATCGCCACGAACGTCTGCGCGAGCACCACCGCGGTCGTCGAGAACGCGACCTGGATCCCGAGCACCTCGAGCTCGTGGCCGAGCAGGCCGCGGCGGCCGAACGTGTAGAGCAGCGCGACTCCGCCCACCACGGGTGGCAGCACCAGCGGCAGCAGGACCAGCGACCGCAGCACGCCCTGGCCGGGGAACGACGTACGTGCCAGGACCACGGCCATCGGCGTGCCGAACAGCAGGCACAGCAGGGTCGCCATCGCCGACGTGCGCAGGCTGAGCCAGAGCGCGTCCTTCGACGCCTCCGACGTGATCAGGGTGAAGAACTCCGACCACTCGACCCGGGCGACGATGGCGGCCAGGGGGAGCAGCAGGAACGCCGCCCCCACGGCCGCCGGCGCGTAGAGCCAGCGGGGGATCACGGGCTGGTGCTGCCGAAGCCGAAGTCCGCGAGGACGCCCTGGCCCGTGTCGCCGAGCACGAACTGCACGAACTCCTCGGCGAGGTCGGCCTCGCCTGAGTCCTCGACCGGTGCGATCGGGTACGTGTTCACCACCGAGTCGGACTCGGGGAACTCGACGCCCTCGACGTCGTCGCCCGCGGCCTGCACGTCGGTGACGTAGACCAGGCCGGCGTCCGCCTCGCCCGAGGTGACCTTGGCGAGCACGTCGGTCACCGACTGTTCCTCGCTGACGGGGGAGAGCGTGACGCCGGCGTTCTCGGCGACCTGCTGGGACGCCGCGCCGCACGGGACCGCGGGTGCGCAGACCACCAGGTTCAGCCCGGGCTTCGCCAGGTCCTGGAACGACGTGATCCCGGCCGGGTTGCCCGGCGGCACCACGATCTCCAGGGTGTTCGTCGCGAAGCCCTGCGGGTCGGCTCCGGTGAGGTCGTCGTCGACCAGCTTGTCCATGTTCGCGGTGTCGGCCGAGGCGAACACGTCGGCCGGGGCGCCACCCTGGATCTGGGTGACCAGGTCGGACGAGCCGCCGAAGCTGAGCCTCACCTCGACGCCGTCGTGCTCGGCCTCGAACTCCGCGGCGATCTCCTCGAACGACGCGGTGAGCGAGGCGGCGGCGTACACCGTCAGGGTGGTGCTCGACCCGTCGTCGTCGCTGCCGCAGGCGGCGACGAGGGGGAGGACCAGGGCGAGCAGCACCAGCTTCTTCACGGGCGCTCCACGACGACGTTGGTGGACTTGACCGAGGCGATGGCGCGGACGCCGGGCTCGAGACCGAGCTCGTCGGCGGCCTCCGAGCTCATCAGCGACACGACCCGGTAGGGCCCGCAGACCATCTCGACCTGGGCCATGACGGTGTCCTTCTTGACCTTGGTGACGATGCCCGCGAGCCGGTTGCGGGCGCTGACCGCGGACGCGCGCGTCGCCTCGCGGTCGGGGTGGTCGGCCAGCGACTCCGCGAGTGCGGCGAGGTCGGCCCCCACGACGACCGTGCGGCCGTCCTCCTGGCTGCCGGGCAGCCGGCCGGCCTCGACCCAGCGTCGCAGGGTGTCGTCGCTGACGCCGAGCAGCTCGGCGGCCTCCGCGATCCGGTAGGTCGTCACGCGGAAATCATGCCGCAGATGCGGTCAGGTGACCAGCGAAAGCACCGCAACTGCGGAGATCAGGCTGAGCGGCGTGATCAGCAGCGAGACCCGGTGCAGCTCGCGCAGCGGGGGCGGGTGTCCGAGACGCACCATGCTGCGGCGCCACAGCAGGTTGGCCAGCGAGCCGGTGTAGCTGAGCCCGGAGCCGATGTTGAGCCCGAGCAGCGCGGCCAGCACGGCGGTGTCGCCCAGCGTCCCGAGCAGCGGGACCAGCAGCAGGGTGGCCGACAGGTTCGTCAGCAGGTTCGCCAGCACGGTCGCGATCACCGCGACCAGCAGCAGGTCGGCGAAGCCGGTGCCGGCCGGCAGCGCGTCCGCGACCCACTCGCCCAGGAAGCCCGTGCCCAGCGCGGCGACCACCACGCCGAGGCAGAGCACGAACAGCGCGAACGCCGGGTGCGCTGCAGCGACGACGTCGGACGTGCCGAGCAGCCCGCGGCGCCGGGCCCACAGGGCCAGCGCGACGGCCGCGGCGCCGGAGAACCAGAACGGCTCGACCCCGAACGGCGAGCCGACGGCGAAGCCGGTCAGCATCAGGCCGACGGCGACCAGTGGCACGATCGGCATCGGCGGGTGCTCGGGGTCCTCGACCGTGCCGGGAGGCATGGCCAGGTCGCGCCGGAACAGGACCCGCAGGGCGGCGTACTCGACGACCAGCACGACTGCGAGGACCGGCGCCATCGTCAGCGCGAAGCCGGCGAACGTCAGGTCGAGGTGCGGCATCGCGAGCAGGTTGGTCAGGTTCGAGACCGGCAGCAGGAGCGACGCGGAGTTCGCCATCCGTAGGCAAGCATGGGCCCCCGGCCGGTACGACGTGCTCGTGCTGACCGCGACCCCGACGACCACCGGCGTCAGCAGCACCACGGTGGCGTCGAGGCTGAGGACGGTCGTGACGACGGCGGCCAGCAGGAAGACGCCGGTGAACAGCCGCACCGGCCGGCCGCGGGCGGCGTCCCGCACCCGCGACGCCGCCGCGTCGAACAGTCCCGCGCGGCCGCAGACATCGGCGACCACCAGGATCGTGACCAGGAACAGCACCACGGGCCCGAGGTGCTCGAGGGTGTCGCGGACCTCGGCCCAGCCGAGGATCCCGGTCGCCAGCGTCGCGGCTGCGGCGGCCAGCCCGACGGTCGCCTCGACCCGGCCCCGCGGGTGCACGTACGCCGTGACCAGCAGGGCGACCAGCGCGGCGACGGGGACGAGCGCCTCGGCTAGCAACCTGCGCCCCGGCGAGCGTCGTTCACGGCGTGTGATGGCAAGGCGCCGGAGCGAACGTCATGCCCGGTCGTCTCTCGAGCGACGGCAACGCCGCCAGCGCGCGTCGTGGGCGGCGCGCAGCGGGCGGAGGTCGCCAGTCGGGGCGCTGGATCGAGGGCCGGCACCCGGGAACCCTAGGTCACCAGGGAGAATGGCCTCGTGAGTGAGGTGCAACAGACCGGGAAGCCCGGCCGCTACAACCGGTCGACGGGCGGCCTCATCGGCTCGATGATCGTGCTGGTGCTGGTCGTGCTGGGCTTCGTGCTCTACCGCGGGGTGTTCCGCGACACGCCGGAGTACGAGCTCGACCACGTCGACTACCTCGACCTGGTCGTGGGGCTCCAGCAGGTCGGGCTCGAGCCGGTGTACCCGGCCACCCTGCCGGAGGGCTGGTTCGCCAAGGGGACCTCCTCGATGTCGGACGCACCCGTGTTCGACATCGCGCTCGTCACCGACGACGAGAGGTTCGCCGGCGTTCGCCAGGAGGACGCGTCGATCGACGAGCTCGTCGCGACGTACGTCGGCACCGAGGCCGTCCAGGGCGACTCGGTCCAGGTCGACGGCTCGGTGGCTCCGACCTGGCAGACCTACTCCGACCCGGGCGGCGACCACGCGTTCGCCGCCGAGGTCGGCGACGACGCGGTCCTCGTCTACGGCTCGGCCGACGAGGACGACCTGCTCACGGTGGTCGAGTCGCTCACGACCGAGCCGCTCACCCCTGACGCACCGAGCCCCGCCCCGTGGTCACGGGGCGGGGCTCAGCGCAGCGCGTCAGCTGACGATGCCGACGTTGTACGTCGTGGTGCCCGCCGTCGTCTTGATCTTGACCACGAGGTTGTCTCCGAACGCGAGGTTCTTGCCGAGCCCGGTGGTCGGGACCGACACCGGCTTGTTGGCCTGCGCGACCAGCGAGGTGGTCTTGCTGGCCACCAGGTTGGCGCCGGAGTAGGCCTTCACCGTGAAGTTGCAGGGCTTGGCCTTCGTGCACTGCATGGTCATGGTGATGGCCGTGGTCTTGCCGTTGGCCCTGGTCCGGGTCGCGGTCAGCGGGTTGACGGTCACGCCGGAGGGCTCCCCGGCGACCGGGTCACCCGTGACGCCCACGGTCGCGGAGGAGTTGTTGTCGCTGTAGTCCCGGTCCTTGGTCGTGGTCGTGACGTAGGCGGTGTTGATGACGTCCTTGTAGGTCGGCTCGTCGATGGTCATCGAACCGATGCAGGTGACCTGGATGTCGGCCTTGCGCGCTTGGGTCCAGTCGGCGTTGTAGAAGCGGAACATGTACCTGTCGCCGCGCGGCTCCATGCCGAGGGCGAGGACGTCGTTGCTGTAGCCGCCGTAGCCACCGACGATCGCGCTGCTGTCGGCGGGGCAGGCCATGACGCCCTCGGTCTGGGTCTCGGAGGCGACCGTGATCGTGTCGTCGGGGGTGGAGATCACGAGCTCGGCGGCGTGGCCACCGGCGGCGTACGTCCGCGGGGCCAAGCAGCTGATCCCGTACGAGGACGCGGCGCCGTCGGAGTGCTTGACGTACCAGTACCACGTGTTGTCGACGGCGTAGGACTCCCGCACGACCACGATCCCGGAGGCGACCTCGAACTCCGGAGCGTAGGGCGTCCACCCGACCGGGCAGGACCGATCCACCAGCTGTGACTCCTGGGCGTTGTCGCCAGCCGACGTGCCGAGCTGCATCGGCATCGTGACGGCGTCGAGGAGGTGGGTGTGGCCCGCGCTCGAGCCGAGCTCGACGGCCAGGCAGGTCACCTCGGCGGTGACCGGGGCGGCCTGGTCGCCCAGGTTGGTGGCCTTGACCGCCCAGGCAGCGGAGCCGTCGACCTGGCTGACCCGGCTGGACTCGATCACGATGTCGGCGGACGAGCCGGCCCCGTCGAGCAGCAGGCCGCCGTCGGTGGCCATGTAGTCCGCCGGGCAGGTCGCGGTGATGGTCTTGGACTGTCCGATGCCCAGCGTGCTCGCCTCGTCGTTGTGCTGGACGTCGACCCAGTGCCCTTCGGTCTGGGGGAGGCCGGCGGTGCTGATGCTGTCGTCGAGGGTCGCGTCGAACCGGACGTACCGCGTCTGGCCCTTCGCGAACGTCGTGGCGCCGCACGTGAGCATGTTGGTGGTGAAGGCGCACGGCCAGCTCGACGGGTTCACCCACGAGCCCGGGGTGTTGGTCGCGGAGGTCACCAACGAACCGGGGACGTACGTCATGTCGGGCGGCAGCACGTCGGCCACCTGGACGCCCTGGGCCGCCTTGGCGTTGGCGCTGTTGCCGTTCGCGATCCTGAGCTTGTAGCTCACGACCTCGCCCGGCGCGGCCGTGAGCCCGGACTGGTACACCCGACGGAGGTCGTGGTGCGTGCCCGCGAAGTTGATGGCCTTGAGCGTGCCGTCCATGATCGTGGCGCTGCCGGGGAGCGCGGGAACCGCGAACCCGAACGCGGTGACCACCGGCACCTGCGCCTGCGGCTGCGACGACAACGCCGTACGCCACTGAGCGAGGGTCCCGGTGCTGGTGTAGGTGGTCGGGTTGGTGTTCGGCACCGGGATGACCGCGAACAGGGGCGGGAAGCCGCCTCCGCCCACGCCGAAGTAGCCCGTCCAGTCAGCGCTGTTGTGCGGGCGCGACAGCGTGACGTCCGGAACTCCGTCGGAACCGAGGAAGTCGACCAGGAGGCGGTACTCGGGCGTGTACCCCAGGTTCGTCGTCGCCTGGTACTCGAGGGACGGCGGGCCGTAGGGCCCGGTCGCGGCGATCACGTCGCTCAGCGGCGTCGAGGTGTCGAGGTACTCGGCGATCTGCGTGTAGTAGTACTCCGCGGTGATGGTGCACACGACCGGAGGCGAGCTCGAGACGCAGGAGTTCGGGTCGTTCTCGGTGAAGAGGCGCAGGCCGTCGTCCACCCACGCGAGGTGACCGTTCTCGCGGGTGTTGCTCAGGGCGGCGTTGAGCTTGATCGTCGGCCTGTGGCTGGCCACCGTCTTGTCGATCGAGAGCTCGGCCTTCGGGATCAGGGCCTCCGCAGGCGACGCGGCCACCAGCAGCGGCACCACCAGCGCAGCTGCCCCGATCGCCGCCAGAACTGTTGTGCGCGCGCGAGCCCGCATCCGTCGCATGTCGATCCCCTCGTCGAGGCGACGTGCCCGATCACGCACCGATCCCTACCCACGCCCCCCGGCACGAGAACGATAGGTCAACAGCGGCAGGTTCACGGCAGCGCAAGCCGTCACGACTAGTCCACAGGGTCAGACCAGGTGGAGGTCCGGTCGGGTGCAACCGGTCAGCTGACGATGCCGACGGCGTACTGGGTGGTGCCGGCGGTGGTCTTGATCCTGACCACGAGGTTGTCCCCGAACGCGAGGCTCTTGCCGGCGCCGGTGGTCGGAACCACGACGTTCTTCGTCGCCATGGCGAGGATCGACGTGGTCCTGCTGGCCACCAGGGTGCCGCCGGAGAACGCCTTGACCGTGAAGGTGCAGGGCTTGGTCCTGTGGCACCGCATGTCCAGGGCGAGGGCCGTGGTCCTGCCGTTGGCCACGGTCCGGGTCGCGGTCAGCTGGTTGAGGATGACGCCCGACGGCTGGGTGGGTGCGGGATCGCCGGAGACGGCGACGGTGGCCGACGACGTGTTGTCGCCGGCGTCCCGGTCCTTGGTCGTGGTGGTCGCGTACGCGGTGTTGACGACGTCCTTGTACGTCGGCTCGTTCGCCGTCAGGGCGCCGACGCAGGTGACCTGGATGTCGGCGTTCTTCGCGGTGTCCTCCTCGTTGTAGAACCGGAACAGGTACCTGTCGCCGCGCGGTTCGGCACCGAGGAAGCGCACCCGTGCGGTGTAGCCGCCGTACCCGCCCACGATGGCGCTGCTGTCGGCCGGGCAGGCCATCTGGCCCTCGGTCTGGTTCTCGGACCCGATCGAGATGGTGTCGTCGGGCACCGAGACCACCAGCTGCGCGGTGTGGCCGCTGCCGGAGAGGGTCCGCGGGGCCAGGCAGCTGATCCCGAACGACGCGTCCGTGCCGTCGGTGTGGTCGACGTACCAGTACCAGGTGTTGTCGATCGCGTAGGACTCGCGGATGACCGCGATGCCCGAGGTGGTCTCGAACTGGGGGGCGTACGGCGTGTACCCGGCCGGGCAGGTCCGCTGCACGGGTCGTGCGTCGGTCTCGGACATGACCGGCAGGATCTTCTGCTGCAGCGGCAGGGCCTGGGCGTCGACGGCGTGGGTGTGTCCGCCGCTGGCGCCGACCGTCCCGGCCAGGCAGGTGACCTGGGTGCTCCCCACCGCCCGCGCATCGCCGAGGTTGGTGGCTCGGACCGTCCAGCCGTTCACCCCGGACGACGAGGTGGCCCTGCTGGACTCGACCACGACGTCGGGCGACGCGGCCTGGTCGAGCAGCAGTCCGCCGTCGGTGGCCAGGTAGCCCTCGGGGCACGACGCGGTCGTCGTCCGGGTCTGCCCGACCGGGATCGAGGTCGACGCGTCGTCGTGCCGCACGTCGACCCAGTGTCCGTCGGCCTGAGGAAGGCCCGTCGTGCTGATCGTGTCGTCCAACGTCGCATCGAACTGGATGGTCCGCGTGGCGCCGAGGCCCAGGGTGCCGGGCGCACACGTGAGCATCTGCCCGGTGAACTCGCAGTTCGCGGGGGTACCGGGCGTGGGCTGGGCCCAGGGGTCGAGGGGGTTCGCCGGCGGACGGGCGACGTCGTCGACCAGGGAGCCGGGCACATAGGTCATGTCCGGCGGCAGCACGTCGACGACCTTGACGCCCGCCGCGGCCTTGGTGTTGGCGCCGGTGCCGTTGCTGATCGTGACCTGGTAGGTCACCGTCTCACCCGGCGCCGCACCGATCGACGGCTGGAAGGACCGCCTGAGGTCGTAGTAGTCGCCTGCGAAGTAGATCGAGCGGAGCGTCAGGTCCATCGGCTGGACCAGGCCTCGGGGGATCCCGAACCCGAAGGCGGTGACGACCGGCTTCTGGGCCCAGGGGAGCTGCTGCTGGAACAGGTTCAGCGTGGTCACCCAGGTGCTCAGAGGAGCCGAGGTGCCGTTCATCCCGCCGATGTTCGGGGCGTACGGCACCGGGTTCCCGTTGAGGTCGGTGGTGTTGGCGACGAAGCCCCACCAGGTGGCGCCGCCGATGCCGCCGGGGCCGAGGAGGTCCCTCACCAGCTCGATGTCCGCGACGCCGTCGTCGTTGAAGACGTCCACCTGGAGGCGCGCTTGCAGGACGACCTGGGCGTTGGGCTGGCTCGGCCGGAAGTACAGCTGGGGCTCGGGCCAGGTCGTCGGCGGGTTCGCCTGGGCGGCGTCCACGACGACGTCGCTGAGCGGCGTCGAGGTGTTGAAGTACTCCGCCACCCGCATCTCGGGGAGCTCGAAGAAGTCAGGGCACGGTGGCGTGCTCGGCGGCACGTTCGGTGGGAGCGGCACGCACGAGTCGAGGTCCTTCTCGGTGAAGACGCGGAGGCCGTCGGTCTTCCACTCGAGGTGACCGTTCAACCCGGTGCCGCTCAGCGCCGGGTTGAAGGCGATCGTCGGGCCGTGGCTGCCCACGGTCTTGACGATCGTGAGGTCGGACTTCGGGATCAGGGCCTGCGCGGGCGCCGCCACCAGGAGCGGGGCCACCAGCACCGCCGCCCCGATCGCAGCCAGACCGACTGCGTGTGCGCTCCTCCGTCGCATGCGTTCCCCTCGCCAGGGCGACGTACCCGATCACGCACCGCTCACCGATTCAACGCTCGAAGGTACTGGGAGACGGCTGCGACCGGCCGACAGGTGCAGACCAGTCAGTCCTCGGGGTCGTCCTCGATCGCGGCGTCCAGCCGCTCGCGGGCGCCGTCCAGCCAGTCCTGGCAGATCGTCGCGAGCAGCTCGCCGCGCTCCCAGAGGGCGAGCGACTCCTCCAGGGTGGTGCCACCGGCCTCGAGCTGCCGGACCACCTCGATCAGCTCCTCGCGAGCCTGTTCGTACGACGGCTTCTGCTCGTCGTCAGTCTTCTTGGCCATGGAGATCCTCCGTGCTGGTGGTGGTCGCGTGGATCCGGCCGTCGGCGACGCGGACGCTGATCGCCTGCTGCGCGGCGACGCCGTCGATCGACGTCAGGACGTGGCCGTCGGCGTCCTGGAGCACGGCGTACCCGCGCTGCAGGGTGGCCAGCGGCGAGAGTGCGCGGGCGCGGGCGCGCTGGTGGCCGATGTCGTCGGCTGCCCGGTCGAGGGCGTGGGACAGCGTGCGCCGGGCACGGTCGCGCAGCTGGTCGACCTCGGTGCGCCGGGCGTCGAGGAGGTTGCGCGGGTCGGCCAGGGCCGGGCGCGAGCGGAGTGCGTCGAGGCCGGCCTGCTCCCCCGACAGCCAGCGCTCCAGGGCGCCACGCATGCGGATCCGTGCATGCTCGACCTGGCGCAGCTCCTCGACCACGTCGGGGACGACGAGCTTGGCCGCGTCGGTCGGCGTGGACGCGCGTACGTCCGCGACCAGGTCGAGCAGCGGGGAGTCCGGCTCGTGGCCGATCGCCGAGACCAGGGGAGTGCGGATCCCGTGCACCGCGCGGATCAGCGCCTCGTCGGAGAACGGCAGCAGGTCCTCGACGGAGCCGCCGCCGCGAGCCACCACGATCACGTCGACCGCGGCGTTGCGGTCGAGGCGCTCGACCGCCTCGATGACCTCGGCCGCCGAGCGCGGGCCCTGCATGGCGGCGTACGCGACCTCGAAGCGCACCGCCGGCCAGCGGCGGCGGGCGTTCTCCAGGACGTCGCGCTCGGCCGCGGAGCTCGGCGCGGTCACCAGCCCGACGGTGCCGGGCAGGAACGGCAGCGGACGCTTGAGCTCGGCGGCGAACAGCCCCTCGGCCGCGAGCAGCTGGCGACGACGCTCGAGCCGCGCGAGCAGCTCACCGAGGCCGACCATGCGGATGTCGCGGGCGTACAGCGAGAGCGTGCCGCGGTTGGCGTAGTACGACGGCTTCGCGTGCACGACGATGCTCGCGCCCTCGACCAGCGGCGGGTTCAGCCCGTCGAACAGCGTCCGCGAGCAGGTGACCGGGACCGAGATGTCGGCGACCGCGTCGCGCAGCGTCATGAAGACGGTGTTCATGCCCGGACGTCGGCTCACCTGGGCGACCTGGCCCTCGACCCACACCGCGCCGAGCCGATCGACCCAGCCGGCGATCGCGTTCGCGATCTGCCGCACCGGGGCCGGTGACTCGAGGGAGGTCTCCATGGCCATGCGGGCGAGGTTAGACGACCGGACCGACGCCGACGTCGGTGGTCGAGCAGCGAGCGCCAGCGAGCGTCGTCGAGACCCCGCGCTCGAGGTCGGCGGCGGGGTGCGGGGGTCTCGACACGCTCGACCACCGGTGGTCCACCTAGACTGGACACCATGACGACCGACATGGGCATGCCGCCGATCCTGTCGCCGGAGGACGCCGAGAAGGCGGTCCTGCTGGCGGCGCCGCGGGGCTACTGCGCCGGTGTCGACCGCGCCGTGATCACCGTGGAGAAGGCGCTCGACCTGTACGGCGCGCCGGTCTACGTGCGCAAGCAGATCGTCCACAACAAGCACGTGGTCTCGAACCTCGAGTCGCGGGGCGCGATCTTCGTCGAGGAGCTCGTCGAGGTGCCCGAGGGGGAGACCGTGGTGTTCTCCGCCCACGGTGTCTCGCCCGAGGTGCATCGCCAGGCCGAGGAGCGTTCGCTCAAGACGATCGACGCGACCTGCCCGCTGGTCACCAAGGTGCACCACGAGGCGAAGCGCTTCGCGAGCGAGGACTACGACATCCTGCTGATCGGCCACGCCGGCCACGAGGAGGTCGAGGGCACCGCAGGTGAGGCGCCCGACCACATCCAGCTCGTGCAGGGTCCGGAGGACGTCGACAGCATCGTGGTCCGCGACCCGTCCCGCGTCGCCTGGCTCTCCCAGACGACGCTCTCGGTCGACGAGACCCTCGAGACGGTCGCGGCGATCCGCAAGCGGTTCCCCGAGCTGCTCGACCCGCCCAGCGACGACATCTGCTACGCCACCCAGAACCGCCAGCTCGCGGTCAAGGACATCGCCCACCACTCCGACCTGATGATCGTGGTCGGGTCGGGCAACTCCTCGAACTCCGTGCGGCTCGTCGAGGTGGCGCTCGAGGTCGGCGCGCGCACGGCGTACCGCGTCGACGACGCCTCCGAGATCGACGAGGCCTGGCTGGACGGCGTGAAGACCGTCAGCGTGACCTCGGGCGCGAGCGTGCCGGAGGAGCTGGTCGAGGGCGTGCTGGAGTTCCTCGCCGAGCGCGGCTACCCCGACGCGCAGGCGGTGCACAGCGCCGAGGAGTCGCTGATCTTCGCGCTGCCGCCGGAGCTGCGCCGCGACCTGAAGGCTGCAGGTCGTTCGTAGTGGCCCGGTATCTCGACGTCCACCCGGACAACCCGCAGCCACGGCTGCTCGAGCAGATCGCGGACGGGCTGCGCAACGAGCAGCTGATCGCCTACCCGACCGACTCGGGCTACGCGCTCGGCTGCCAGGTCGGCAACCGCGACGGCCGGGACCGGATCCTGCGGATCCGCGGTCTCGACGACAAGCACCACTTCACGCTGATGTGTAAGGACTTCGCGCAGCTCGGGCAGTTCGTGAAGCTCGACAACTCGGCGTTCCGCGCGATCAAGGCGGCGACGCCCGGGCAGTACACCTTCATCCTGCCGGCCACCCAGGAGGTCCCGCGCCGGCTGCTGCACCCGAAGAAGCGCACGGTCGGCGTCCGCATCCCCGACCACGCCTTCGTGCAGGCGCTGCTCGACACCCTGGGCGAGCCGCTGCTCACCAGCACGCTGATCCTGCCGGGGGAGTCCGAGCCGCGTAGCCAGGGCTGGGAGATCAAGGAGGAGCTCGACCACCAGGTCGACATCGTGGTCGAGGCCGGCGAGACCCTCGCCGAGCCGACGACGGTGATCGACTGGTCGGAGGGCTACCCGGAGATCGTGCGCGTCGGCGCGGGAGACCCGAGCCGGTTCGAGGCCTAGGGAGGGGTCACCGGCGCCGGGCACGCACTAGAGCGACGCTCGAGACGGCCGAGGCGCCGGCGCGCTCTCCCGACCCAGGACCCGATGGCGTACGGCGAGGACGCCGAGGCTCAGGGCGTAGCCGACGATCAGTGCGCCCGCGTGGTGGCCGAGCCCGGACACGACCGCCTGGATCACGCCGTCGCCCTCGTCGGCGATCACGTCGGGACGGGCGATGCCGAGCAGCGTGAACACCGCGACCATCAGCAGGGGCGGCAGCACGCCGACCGTGAAGAAGTCGGTGGGCCGGACCCGCAGCGCGGCACCGACGCAGATCAGCACGAAGCACACGTCGAAGAACCAGCCGACGCTGCCGGTGATCGCCTGCTCGAGGACCACCGCCGTGAGCGCGAGCGCCAGCCCGAGCGCGACGACCTGTCGGCCCGGCTCGGTGCCCTGCTCCCAGAGCGTGCGGCGCTGGTTCACAGGGCCACCGTATGGTCGCCGTCCTCCTCGCCGTCGGCGGCGCGCCGTTCCACGACATGCAGCTCGGTGGGTGGTAGGGACCGGCTCGCGGACTCGACCTGGCGCGGCGCCGGCAGGTCTCCGAACCGGCGGGCCGCCACCAGCACTCGCGACTCGAGGGAGCCGACCGTCTGGTTGTAGTGGCCGACGGCGGCGTTGAGGGACCGGCCGAGCTGGTCGAGGTGGCCGGTCATGCTGGCCAGCCGGCTGTGCAGCTCGCGGCCGAGCCGGTGGATGTCGCGCGCCTGCTCGGCCAGTGTCTCGTGGCTCCAGCCGTGCGCGACCGTGCGCAGCAGCGCGATCAGCGTGGTCGGGGTGGCGAGCACGACCTGACGGGCGGCGGCGTACTCGATCAGGCCGTTGTCGGTCTCGAGGGCCGCGGCCAGGAACGACTCGGCCGGGACGAAGAGCACCACGAACTCCGGGCTCTCGGGCAGCGACCGCCAGTACTGCTTGGAGCCGAGCAGGTCGACGTGCGTGCGGAGCTGGCCGGCGTGGCGGCGCAGGTGGTGCTCGCGCTCGTCGTCGTCCTCGGTGGAGGTGGCGTCGAGGTAGGCGTCGAGCGGGACCTTGGCGTCGACCACGACACGGCGCCCGCCGACGAGCCGGACCACCAGGTCGGGGCGGCGCGCGCCGTCGTCGAGCCGCACCTGCTCGGCGAAGTCGCACCGGTCGACGAGGCCGGCCAGCTCGACCGCCCGGCGCAGGTGCAGCTCACCCCAGCGCCCGCGCACCTGTGGCTTGCGCAGCGCGGTCGACAGCGAGCGGGTCTCGCGCTGCAGCGAGTCGACCTGTGCGTCGAACTGGCCCTGCCAGGTCGCCCGTGCGCGGTCGAGGTGGTGCATCTGGTCGCTGAGCCGGTCCAGCCCCTGCATCACCTCGGCCTGGTCGACCAGGCCCGCGGTGTAGGTCGGACGTGAGCGGGACCAGAGCACACCGACGAGGACGCCGAGGCCGAGGCCGACCAGCAGCGTGAGGAAGATCGTCAGGATGTCCATGTCGCCAGCATGGGGGCGACCACCGACAGTGGCCGGGAGGGCGGAGTCGATGCCGTTTCACCACGGTACGTGGCCGAACCTGCACTTCCCATGGCGTGCAGGCCGTGGGAAGTGCAGGTTCGCCTGCATGCCGTGGTGAAGCTGTGACTCAGGTCAGGCGATGTCGAGGATCACCGGGGCGTGGTCGGAGGGGGCGCCGGTGCCCTGGGCGGGGTCGCGCTCGTCGCGGTCGACGAACCCACCCGTCGCCCGCGCCGCCAGGGACGGCGAGCCGAGCAGGAAGTCGATGCGCAGCCCGCGGTTCCGCTCGAAGCGCTGGCGGTAGTAGTCCCAGTAGGTGTAGCCGGCGTCGTACGGCTTCACGGTGTCGACCCAGCCGTCCTCGGCGAGGGCGAAGAACGCCGCCCGCTCGGCCGGCGTCACGTGCGTCGAGTTCTTGAACTGCTTCACGTCGAAGACGTCGTCGTCGGTCGGGCAGACGTTCCAGTCGCCGACCAGCAGGGCGTCGCCGGCCAGCCACTCCCGCGCGGCCGAGCGGAGCGCGGCGTACCAGTCCAGCTTGTAGACGTAGTGCGGGTCGTCGGGCTTGCGGCCGTTGGGGATGTACAGCGACCAGAGACGTACGCCGCCGCAGGTCGCGCCGATCGCCCGCGACTCGGGCTCGGCCGGCTCGCCCCAGCCCGGCTGGCCGGGGAACCCCGTCTCGACGTCCTCGAGCCCGACCCGGCTGATGATCGCGACGCCGTTCCACTGGTTGGTGCCGGCCGCGGCGACCTCGTAGCCGCGCGCCTGCAGCCCCATCAGGGGCAGCTGCTCCTCGCGGGCCTTGGTCTCCTGGAGCGCCAGCACGTCGACGTCGTGGCGGTCGAGGAACGCCTCGACGCGGTCGATGCGGGTCCGGAGGGAGTTGACGTTCCAGGTCGCGATGCGCACCCCGTCACCCTATGAGGGGCCGTCAGCGGTGCACCTCGAAGGTCGCCATCATCCCGTGGTCCTCGTGGTCGAGCATGTGGCAGTGCA
This sequence comes from Nocardioides sp. SR21, assembly GCF_022761125.1. Lineage (GTDB taxonomy): Bacteria > Actinomycetota > Actinomycetes > Propionibacteriales > Nocardioidaceae > Nocardioides. Next base: position 119,035 of record NZ_JAKWJR010000007.1, read on the forward strand.
CCATGAACGGCCCGGTGTAGTCGGTGAACTTCGCGGCCACCAGGACCACCTCGCCGGGGTCCAGCTTCCAGGTGTCCTCGAGCCCGCGCTCCCACGGCGGCGGCCGCTTCCCGTTGCGGCTGACCGTGCGCCACTGCAGCTGGTGCAGGTGCACGTAGTGGGTGATGTCGCTGGTGTTCTTCAGCTTCCACGTCTCGACGGTGCCGAGCTTCACGCGGTGGTCGACGCGGTCCGCGTCGTACGCCTTGCCGTTGATCGCCCAGAACGACCCGGTCTCCGGGTCGCCCTCGAGCGAGAAGTCCCACGTCATCGAGATCTTGCGCGGCGCGTCGACCAGCTCGGGCGTCGGCAGGTCCTTCGGCACGCGACTGTCGTCGGCCGCGGCTCGACGTACCCGGAACTGCATGAGGTCGCCGACGCGCGAGCCGGTGCCCTCGATGCCCTTGGCGCGCGGCACGGTCTTGAGCACCACGTTCGTGCCCGCCAGCCCGTGGAAGTCGACGATCACGTCGGCGCGCTGGGCCGGGCCGAGCAGGATGTGCTTGCGCACGACCGGATGCGGCAGCAACCCGTCCCCGGTGCCGATCTGGGTGAACGGACGGCCGTTCGAGAGGACCAGGTTGTACGACGAGAACGCCGAGCTGTTGAGCAGCCGCAGCCGGTAGCGCGTGGCCGTCGTCCGCAGGTGCGGCGCGACGCGGCCGTTGACGAGGAGCCGGTTGCCGACCGACGCGTCGTTCGGCGGCGCGTGCGGTCCGGTCCAGGCCATCCCGCCCATGTCGCCCATGTCGCCCATGTCGCCGTGGTCCATGCCCTCCATGTCGTGGCCCGCGTCGTGGTCCATGTCGTGGCCCCCGTGGACCATCGACGGCTCGTGCAGCATGCCGAGCTGGTTGCGCTTGGTGAACGTGCGGTCCGCGATCATCAGCGGCACGTCGCGGACGCCCTGGGGCAGCCCGATCGCCGCCTCCTGCGGGTCCTCGACGATGAACATGCCCTGCAGGCCCATCCAGTTGTTCCGGGTGGTCCGGTCCATCCGGTGGTCGTGGTACCAGAAGAACGAGCCGGGCGCGGGCTTGCCGTCGTCCACGAGGTCGTAGCGGTAGGTGCGCGAGTGACCGCGCCGGACCAGGAACGTCGTCGGCTGCCCGTCGTACCTCGACGCGTGATGGCTGCCGTGCAGGTGCATCGACATCGAGCCGGCCTTGCGCGGCAGGTGGTTGGCGACCGTGACCAGCGTCTGCCGGCCCGCCGGCCGGCGGATCGTCGGGCCGGGCCAGCTGCCGCCGTACGTCCAGGCCGTCGTGCGCCGACCGTCGGGCAGCATCCTCGACTGCGTACGCCGCATGTCCAGCCGGACGTGGGCGTCGGTCACCGTCCTCGGCACGGCGAGCGGCATCGTGAACCTCTGCTTGCCGCCGCTGTTGCCACCCGAGCCGCCGGTGACGGTGAGCGTGCCGCGCATGTTGGGGTGCAGGCGGCAGTAGAAGCCGTAGTCGCCGGCCGCGAGGCCGGTGGCACCGCGGACCACGCGGGTGGCGCCCGGCGCCACGGTCACGTCGAAGAGCGGTCGGCCCTCGGCGTCGGTCGCCTCGGAGGTCACCGTGTGGGAGTACCTGTCGTTGTTCTCCACCGAGAGCTGGCCGTCCTGGGAGATCGTCACTCGTGGCGTCGCGTAGTCCCCGGTCGGGCCGGCCAGGCCGATCCGGACGACCGCGGAGACGGGGGTGCCGCGCTCGCCCGACGTACCCGCCCCGAGGGCCGCGGCGGCGACACCGTCCTCGGGCTCGGACGAGCCGGAGACGTGGACGATCAGCGCCGCGACGAGGGCGGCGACGGCGAGCAGGGCGAGGCCGCCGGTACGGCGGTGCGTGCGGGTCACGCACGGCATCCTCTCGGTTCGGCCGGGTCGTCGTGGCGGAAACGACGGACTGCGTTGCGTTTCGCTCGGAGGGGTGAGATCCCCCTACCGTGATCCCGTGCCCGCTCGCCTGACCGCCATCAACCGCTTCCCCGTGAAGTCCTGCCGAGGCGAGTCGGTCGACTCCGCCGTGGTCGAGCCGTGGGGGCTCCTGGGTGATCGGCGTTGGATGGTCGTCGACGACGCGGGCTCCGCGATCACCGCCCGGGAAGCCAACCGGCTGGTGCTCGTGCACCCCGAGATCACGCCGTACGGCCTGCGCCTGAGTGCGCCCGACCTGCCCGCGCTGGACGTGGCGACGCCCGACCCCGCGGCCCAGACCCCGGTCGCCCTCTGGTCCTCGCACCTCGACGCCGTGCCCGCCGGCGAGGAGGCCGACGCGTGGTTCAGCAAGGCGCTGGACCGTTCGGTGCACCTCGTGCACCTCGACGACCCGCGCAAGCGGCCGACCAGCCCCGACTTCAGCGAGCCCGGCGACCGGGTGTCGTTCGCGGACGGGTACCCGCTGCTGCTCGCGACCGAGGAGTCGCTCGCCGCGTTGAACGACGAGGTCGTCGCGGCCTCCGCGACCGGTCGCGACCCGCTGCCGATGACCCGCTTCCGGCCCAACGTCGTCGTCTCGGGCGTCGAGGCGTGGGCCGAGGACGACTGGCGCCGGATCCGCATCGGCGACGCGGTCTTCCGCGCGGTCAAGGGCTGCGCGCGCTGCGTGCTGACCACGATCGACCCCGACACCGCCGAGCGGGAGAAGGAGCCGATCCGGTCGCTCGCGAAGATCCGGCGCTGGGACGGCGCCACCTGGTTCGGGATCAACCTGGTGCCGGACACCTCCGACGTCACGATCCGGGTCGGCGACGAGTTCGAGGTGCTCGAGGCCGTGCCGCCCGGCGCGGGGCCGATCCGACCCGTCCGCTGATTCGGGGCGGGTCGCCTTCCCGCCGTAGAGTTCTCGCCCGTGGCACTCACCATCGGCATCGTCGGTCTCCCCAACGCGGGCAAGTCGACGCTCTTCAACGCACTGACCAAGAACGACGTGCTCGCGGCGAACTACCCGTTCGCGACGATCGAGCCGAACGTCGGCGTCGTGGGCGTCCCCGACGGGCGGCTGGCGAGGCTCGCGGAGGTCTTCGGCTCCGCCCGGATCCTGCCCGCGACCGTCGAGTTCGTCGACATCGCCGGCATCGTCCGCGGCGCGTCCGAGGGTGAGGGCCTGGGCAACAAGTTCCTCGCGCACATCCGCGAGTCCGCGGCGATCTGCCAGGTGACCCGGGTCTTCCGCGACGAGGACGTCACCCACGTCGACGGCGAGGTGAACCCCGCCAGCGACATCGGGACGATCCAGACCGAGCTGATCCTCGCCGACCTGCAGACCGTCGAGAAGGCGATCCCGCGGCTGGAGAAGGAGGCGCGGACCAAGAAGGAGCTCGGCGCCGTCGTCGACGCCGCCAAGGAGGCGCTCGCCGCACTCGAGGCCGGTACGCCGATCATCGCGACGAAGATCGACCGCGAGCTGATCCGCGAGCTCTCGCTGCTGACCGCCAAGCCCTTCATCTACGTCTTCAACTGCGACGCCGACGAGCTCGCCGACGACGCCCTCAAGGCGAAGATGCAGGAGATCGTCGCGCCGGCCGAGGCGATCTTCCTCGACGCGAAGTTCGAGGCCGAGCTCGTCGAGCTCGACGACGACGAGGAGGCCCGCGAGATGCTGCGGGAGATGGGCGTCGAGGAGCCCGGCCTGGAGGTGCTGGCCCGCGTCGGCTTCGACACCCTCGGCCTGCAGACCTACCTGACCGCCGGCCCCAAGGAGACCCGGGCCTGGACGATCCCCAAGGGCGCCACGGCTCCCGAGGCCGCCGGCGTCATCCACACCGACTTCCAGCGTGGCTTCATCAAGGCCGAGATCGTGTCCTTCGACGACCTCATGGAGGCCGGCACCATGCTCAAGGCCAAGGAGGCCGGCAAGGTGCGCATGGAGGGCAAGGACTACGTCATGGCCGACGGCGACGTGGTGGAGTTCCGCTTCAACGTCTGAGGCACTCGCGGGTGCGCCGCGTCAACGGCCCGCCCGATCACCCCGGCTGTCGTGCTGGCGCGGTCTGCTTGCCCTGTCCCATTCGTTGGGCCGAGCGCGCTGGTCCGGCCGGAAGCCGGGAAGACGTGTTTCGCCTCCAGGCCGTGTAGGTTGGCGGTAACCAACCTGCTGGCCAGCTTGTCGAGCTGCGGGGCAGGACGAAGGGCGCACGTCATGATGACGGCACCGACCAGCGAGCGCGATCGTGCGCCGAAGCGCGTTCCGCTCCTGCTGGGGCTCGTCGGGGCGATCTCCACTGTCACCGTCAGATCCGTCGGCTAGGCCCGCGAGTATCGGTGCCGTTGGACACCCCCTCCCGCTACTCACGCAGCCTGCGGTGAGTGGGGAGGTCCGGCGGGCCACGCTCGACACCCCGTCGTGCGACGGAGATCGACCGGTCGTCCTCGGGGTCGGCAGTCGCCGTTGATCCCGGCCCCGTGGCGCACCGGGTCGGCGCGGCCGCCGGTGACTGAGCCGTGTCTCATCACGCCGAGCGCCAACTGCGCCGCGGCGGATTGGGTACCGCCCGGCCAGGACGACGCGGTACCTCCCGCGACCACCGAGCACGACAGGACCCCATGACGTCGAACGGAACCACCGCCCACCCCACCCTCGGGGCGGTTGTCAGGCGCGTCGCGCTGAGTCTGGTGATCGCCTGCGCGATCCCGGCGACCATCTTCTACAGCTGCCTGCGCCTGGAGGGCGTCTGGACGGCGATCTTCGCCGCGCTCGGCTGGTCGTACGGCGCGATCGCGTGGCGGGCCATCACCGGGCGCCGGACGTCCGGACTGCTGATCCTGACCGCGGTGGTGATGACCGGCCGCACGGTCGTGGCGCTGGTCACCGACAGCACCTACCTGTACTTCCTCCAACCGGTCATCAGCGACGCCTTGATCGGTGCCGCGTTCATCGCGACCCTGGCGACCGCACGCCCGATGGTCGCGCGCCTGGCCGGGGACTTCTACCCGATGGACGACGAGCTCCACCTACGGCCGCGGGTCCGTCGACTGTTCTGGTCGCTGACCCTGATGTGGGCGCTGCTGTGCTTCGGCAAGGCGACGGCGACACTGTGGCTGCTGCAGTCCCAGTCGCTCGAGACCTTCGTGCTCGTGAAGAGCGTGTCGGTGCTGCTGCTGAACGGGCTCGCCGTCACGGCGACCATCGCTGCCGCCACCCTCGTCGCGCGCCGGGAGGGCCTCCTCGTCCCGGCCGCTCCGGAGCCGGTGCCCGTCACGTCCTGATCGTCGATCGGGTACCCCCTCGGTGCCCGGCCCGGCCGTGTCGCTAACCTCTCGCTATTGCGAAATACATGCAATAAGAGAGGTGGGGCTGGTGGTGACCGACATCGCGACGGCGCCCGAGGTGTCGGCGGACGTGCTGGGGCTGCGCGCCGCCCGCCGCCGTACGACGGCCTGGCTGACCGCTCTCTCGCTGGTGCTGGTGGCCACGATCGTGGTCGGTGTCGGTGTCGGCGCGTTCTCCGTGCCGCCGGGGACCGTCGCCCGGGTCGTGACCCACCACCTCGTCGGCTGGCCCGCGGAGCAGACGTGGAGTGCGCCCGTCGACGCGATCGTGTGGCAGGTCCGGATGCCGCGGGTGCTGCTCGGCGCCCTCGTCGGTGCCGGCCTGGCGGTCTGCGGTGTCGCGCTCCAGGCGATGGTGCGCAACGTCCTCGCCGACCCCTACCTGCTGGGCGTCAACTCCGGAGCGTCGACCGGGGCCGCGGCTGCGATCCTCTTCGGCTTCGGAGCCGGCTACGTCGAGTACACCCTCCAGGTCACGGCCTTCCTCGGCGCGCTCGCCGCGTCGCTGCTCGTCTTCCTGGTGGCGCGCAGTGCCGGCCGGGTCACGTCGATCCGCCTGCTGCTGGCCGGCGTCGCCGTCGGCTACGCGCTCTATGCGCTCACCAGCTTCCTCATCTTCGCGTCCGGGTCGGCCGAGGGCGCGCGATCGGTGATGTTCTGGCTCCTCGGGTCGCTCGCCCTCGCCCAGTGGAACCTGCCCTTCCTCGTCGTGGCGGTCGTGGTCGTCGCCGCGACCATCCTGCTGACGATCTGGGGTCGCCGGCTCGACGCGCTGGCGATCGGCGACGAGACGGCGCACACCCTCGGCGTCCGCCCCGACCGGTTCCGGTTGCTGCTGCTCGTGGTCGTCGCACTCTGCGTCGGCGTGGTCGTGTCGGCCGCGGGGAGCATCGGCTTCGTCGGCCTCGTCGTGCCCCACCTCGCCCGCCGCGCGGTCGGGGGGACCCACGTCCGAGTCGTCGCGGCGGCGGCCCTCATGGGCGCGATCCTGCTGATCTGGGCCGACGTGCTCGCGCGCACGCTCTTCGCGCCGCAGGAGATCCCGATCGGGATCATCACCTCCCTCGTCGGCGCCCCGTTCCTGCTCGTCCTGATCCGTCGTCTGCATGCCACGAGTGCCTGACCCGTCCGAGGAGAACCCTGTGTCGCACCGCCCTGTCATCGCCGCCCTGCTGCTGGTCGGCAGCCTCACCGCCTGCGGGGCGGAAGACGGCGGCTCCACGCCCGCCCCTGCCGCGGCCGGCAGCCACCCCGTCACCATCGACAACTGCGGGGCGGAGGTCACCTTCGAGAAGGTGCCCGAGCGGGTGGTCCTCCTCAAGAGCTCCGCGGTGCCGTTCCTCCACGAGATCGACGTCATGGACCGCGTGACCGCTCGGGCCGGCCAGTACCCGGCCGAGTACTACGACGACGAGACCCTGGCCGAGCTCGACGAGATCCCGCTGCTCACCGACGAGCTCGACAGCAGCGGACACCTGCAGATCTCCGAGGAGGTGGTGATCAGCGAGGAGCCCGATCTCGTCCTCGGCCAGGTCGACAACCTCTCCCGCGAGACCTTGGCGGCCGTCGGCATCCCGCTCATCGAGGAGCCGGCCCTGTGCGAGCAGGGGATCGACGAGCCGGGGTTCGACGACGTCTATGCGCAGCTCGAGGTCTACGGGCGGGTGTTCGGACGTGAGGCCGCGGCACAGGACGCGATCGCGGACCTGAAGGAGGACCTCGCCGAGGTGCAGGAGGAGGTCGGCCCGGCGTCCGGGAGGACGGCCGCCGTGCTCTACCCCACCGTGGGCGGCGGTACGACGTACGCCTACGGCACCAAGTCGATGGCGCATCCCCAGCTCCAGGCGGCGGGCTTCGAGAACGTGTTCGGCAACGTCGACGAGCGGGTCTTCGAGGTCACGCTCGAGGAGCTGCTCGGCCGCGATCCCGACGTGCTGATCCTGCTGCACAGCGAGGGTGACCCCGCCGAGGTCGAGGCCGCGATCACCCAGCTGCCCGGCGCCGATGACCTGACCGCCGTGCGGAACGGCGACGTCATGGCGCAGCTCTTCAACTTCACCGAGCCGCCGACGCCGCTCTCGGTCGAGGGGCTCGAGCGGATCGTGGAGCGGTTCGGGCCCGGAGCATGATCGTCGCCGAGCAGCTCTCCTGGTCGTACGGGTCCGCCCAGGTGCTCGACGCCGTCTCCCTCGCGGCGCCGCACGGCCGGGTGCTCGGGCTGATCGGGCCGAACGGCAGCGGGAAGACGACGCTGATCCGGTTGCTGTCCGGCGTGCTGAACAGCCCGACCGGGACGGTCACGGTCGACGGCGAGCGCCTCGCGGCGCTGCCGGCCCGAGAGGCGGCGCGCCGGTTGGCGGTGGTCGTCCAGGAGTCCGGCGGCGAGAGCTCCCTCACGGTGGCGGAGACGGTCCTGCTCGGACGCGGCCCGCACCTCGGGCCGTTCCAGCGCACCGGCGCCACGGACCATGCGGTCGCGACGGACGCGCTCGAACGGGTCGGCGCGTCGCATCTCGCTGCCCGGGCGTTCGCCGGTCTGTCCGGCGGCGAGCGCCAACGGGTGCTGATCGCCCGGGCGCTCACGCAGCAGGCGAGCCACCTGTTGCTCGACGAGCCCACCAACCACCTCGACATCCGCTACCAGCACGAGGTCCTGGGGCTGGTCGCCGACCTGACCCACGACCTCCGGCGGACGGTCGTGGTCGTCCTGCACGACCTCAACCTCGCCGCCCGCTACTGCGATGACGTCGTCCTGCTCGGCGACGGCGGGGTCGCGGCGTCCGGGCCGGTGGAGAAGGTGCTGACCCCGCAGGTGCTCGAGCCGGTCTACGGGATCGGCGTCGAGCGGCTCGAAGCGGTGGACGGGATCCACCTGCTGTTCCATCCGATCACCACTCGCGTCGAGGAGGACGTGCACCGATGAACCTGCAACACACGATCAACGAGTACTGGACCGACCGCGCACCGTCGTACGACGCCTACCAGCAGCGCCCCGAACGACGCGAGCTCGACCGCGACGTCTGGCAGCGGGTCTGGGCAACGGCGCTTCCGCCGGCGACCGCGGACGTCCTGGACGTCGGCACCGGCAGTGGCCACGTCGCCTTCCTCCTCGCCGGCCTCGGGCACCGGGTCACGGGCATCGACCTCGCGGACGGGATGCTCGAGATCGCTCGCGAACGCGCGGAACGCATGCCGGCCGGTCCCCGCATCGAGGTGGGTGACGCGGTCGCTCCCGACTGCGCGCCTGAGTCCTTCGACGCGGTCGTCGGCCGGTACGTGATGTGGACCCTGCGCGACCCCGACGTCGCGGTCGCGAACTGGGTCCGGTTGCTCCGCCCGGGCGGCGTGGTCGCCATGGTCGACAGCACCTGGTTCGCAGACGGGGTGGGCGAGCTGTACGGCGACCGGCCGGCGGGCGACCTGCCGCTGGCGGACGCGCGCAGCATCGAGGAGACCGCCGACACCCTGCGGCGTGCGGGCCTGGTCGACGTGCGGGTCGTCCCGCTCGAGGAGGTGTTGGAGCTGGACCGCGAGCACGGGGTCGCACCCGGGCACGACGTCCAGCTCCAGTACCTCGTCACCGGCCGCCGGGAGTGATCACTCCGGCGGCTGCGACGTCGAGGTCCGGGCTCCCAGCGCCCGGGTCGCCGCCTCGGGCGTGATGCGCGGCGGCTCGAGGGCCGCCATCAGAAAGAGCAGTCCGAAGATGCCGCCGAGGGTGCCGAACACGGTCAGCAAGATCGCGTCCAGGTCGCTCGCCATCGTCCATCCCTTTCGTCGATGTCCCCGACTGAAGGTATCCAGCGCGATGCCCCTTGAAACCGGACGACGTGTGACGTTCGGGCGACGTTCTGGCGACGAGATCAGCTGGCCCCGACGCGGTCGCTGCGGCGCTCGATGAACACCACGTCCCGCCACGCTCCGGCCATCGGCCCGTAGGTCATCCGGCCGACCCGTGCGCGGGTTCCGACCACCCGGAACCCGGCCGCGTCGTGCAGGGCGAGGCTCGCCGTGTTCTCCGGGAACACCCCGGACTGGAGGGTCCAGATGCCCGCGGCCTCGGTGGACGCGACGAGGGCGTCGAGCAGCAGCCGCCCCAGGCCGCGTCCGGATGCGGCCGGGTCGACGTACACGGAGTGCTCGGCGACACCGGCGTACACGCACCGGTCGGAGACGCCGGACGCGGCGGCCCACCCGACGACCCGCCCGTCCTCGATCGCGACCAGCCGTTGGCCGGGGAGCCTGGCGGCGCCGAACTGCTCCCACGACGGCGGCTCGCTCTCGAACGTCGCGTGCCCGGTCGCGATCCCGGCGGCGTAGATCCGCTCGACCTCCGGCCAGTGCCCGGCCTCGAGGGGTACGACGCTCATGGGAGCAGCTCGCCGATCAGCGCCTCGATGCGGCCGCGGATCTCGTCGCGGATCGGCCGGACCGCCTCGATCCCCTGGCCGGCCGGGTCGGCGAGGACCCAGTCCTCGTACCGCTTGCCCGGGTAGAAGGGGCACTCGTCGCCGCACCCCATCGTGACGACGACGTCGGCCTCCTGGACTGCTGCGTCGGTGAGGAGCTTGGGCACCTGCGTCGCGATGTCGATGCCCTCCTCGGCCATCGCTGCGACCGCGGCGGGGTTGACCTGGTCGGCGGGCTGGGACCCCGCCGACAGGACGTCGATGCGATCGCCGGCGAGGTGCTGGAGGTAGCCCGCGGCCATCTGCGAGCGGCCGGCGTTGTGGACGCAGACGAAGAGCACGGTCGGGCGGGGCATCAGGCCTCCTGGGGAGTCGGGTGGAGCAGCAGGACCAGGGCGGCGCCGAGGCCACCGCCGATGAGCTGCATGAGCACGAACGCAGGAACGGATGCCGGCTCGATGCCGGCGAAGGTGTCCGAGAACATCCGGGCGACGGTGACCGCCGGGTTGGCGAAGCTGGTGGAGCTGGTGAACCAGTACGCCGCGGCGATGTAGCCGCCGACCGCGAAGGCGACGGTCTCGACGCGAGCCGAGCGCAACGAGCCGAACACGACCAGGACGAGCCCGAGCGTGGCCACGACCTCGCCGAGGAGCTGGCCGGAACCGCCGCGCTCGTGGGTGGACATCGAGACCGCGTCGAGGTCGAACATCAGGTTCGCGACCACGACACCCACCAGCCCGCCGACGACCTGGGCTGCGACGAGCACTGCCGTGGTGGCGGAGTCGATGCGGCCGAGGACGCGCTCGACGATCGTGACCACGGGGTTGAACGATGCCGACACCGGTTGCAGCGCGAGGATCAGCGCGACGAGGACGGCGCCCGTGGCGATGCTGTTCTCGAGCAGCTGCAGACCGACGTCGTCGGGGGAGAGCCGCTGGGCGGCGATGCCGGAACCGACGACGGCCGCGACGAGGAACGCCGTCCCGACCAGCTCGGCGGTCGCCCGGCGCGCGAGCGTGGGCGTCACGCGCCGACGCCGCCGAGCAGCGCGGACAGGTCGCCGAGGGCGGCGGCGTTCACGCGGTAGTAGACCCACACGCCGCGCTTCTCGCGCTCGAGGAGCCCCGCCTCGTGCAGCAGCTTGAGGTGGTGGCTGATCGTGGGCTGCGAGAGGTCGAAGGCGTCGTTGAGGTCGCACACGCAGGCCTCGCCGTCCGCGTGCGACGCGACGATCGAGAGCAGTCGGAGCCGGACCGGGTCGGCGATCGCCTTGACCAGCGGAGCGATCCGCTCGGCGGCATCCGCAGTGAGCGGCTCGCGGGTGACCGGGGAGCAGCAGGCGACCGCCTCGACCGGTGTCAGCTGCAGCAGAGACTTCGACATGCATCGATATTGACAGATGTCGATGTCATGGTCCAGTCTCAAGACATCGAAGTTCATCTATATCAGGAGGAGCACCCATGTCCCGCATCCAGCTCGCGCTCAACGTCGACGACCTCGACACCTCGATCGCGTTCTACTCGAAGCTGTTCGCCACCGAGCCGGCGAAGGTCCGTCCCGGGTACGCCAACTTCGCGGTGGCCGAGCCGCCGCTGAAGCTCGTGCTCATCGAGAACCCCGGCTCGGGGGGCTCGCTCAACCACCTGGGCGTCGAGGTCGCTGACACCGACACCGTGGACGCCGAGCAGACCCGGCTCGCCGAGGCGGGGTTCGCCTCGATCGACGAGCGCGGCACGACCTGCTGCTACGCCAAGCAGGACAAGTTCTGGGTCGAGGGGTCGCCGAACGGCGAGCGCTGGGAGGTCTACACCGTCCTCGCCGACGCCCCGGTCGAGGCGGTGGAGTCCGCCTGCTGCACCGGTTGAGGTCTGCGCCGCCCCGGGTGCCGGGGCGGCGTGGACGTCGTACGACCGAGCGGGCGCGACGCCCGTTCGGCTAGAGCGCGTCGATGAGCGGCCGCGGGTCCGGTGCGCCGTCGGGTCCTTGCAGGATCACGGTGTCCGCGCCGGCCGCGGTGAGCTCGGCGATCCGGTCGTGGGCGTGCTCCGGCGCCACCTCGGTGTAGACCGACACCAGCCGGTCGCCGACCAGCCCGCGGGCGCGGCGTACGTCGTCCGCCGTGGACGCCGCGGTGAGCAGCACGCCGTCGGTGAGCTCGCCGGCCAGGGCGATCGTGCGCGGCCCGGTGCCGCCGATCATCAGCGTGGGCGGCTGGACCGGGGGCCAGTCGAGCGTGACGCGGTCGAGCTGGACGTAGCGTCCCGCGACGTCGACCGTCTCGCCGCGCAGCAGGTCGCGGACCGCGGTGGTGTGCTCGCGCAGCAGCGTCATCGGTGACGTGACCGAGGCGCCCACCTGGGCCATCCACTCCTGCACGCCGTGGCCGAGCGCGACCAGCACCCGGCCGGGGAACATCCGCTCCAGCGTCGCGATCTCCATCGCGGCGACCGCCGGGTTGCGCAGCGGGACCGGCAGCAGCCCGATGCCGACCCGGATGCGCGACGTCCAGGCGAGCACGGCGGCCGCGGTCGTCGGCCCGCCCTCGAGGAAGCAGTCCTCCCACAGCCACAGCTCGTCGACACCCGCTGCGTCGGCGTGCTCGGCGACAGCGCGCACCGCCTCCGGGGGCAGCTGGGGACGGAGCACCACGCCGACGGTCGTCATGACCGCAGAGTAGTCAGCGGACGGGCACCCAGCGTTCGAGCGCCTCCTCCATCGCCGCCATCTCGATCGGCTTGGAGATGTAGTCGTCCATCCCGGCGGCCAGACAGCGCTCGCGCTCGCCCTCGGCCGCGCCGGCGGTCATCGCGATGATCGGCGTGTGCCGGGTGCTGCCCTCCATCCGGCGGACCTCGCCGGTGGCCCGGTAGCCGTCCATGCCCGGCATCTGCACGTCCATGAACACGGCGTCGAACGTCGAGCGCGCCAGTGCGGCGACGCCGGAGACGCCGTCGTCGGCGACCTCGACGGTGTAGCCGAGCCGCTCGAGCATCCCGATCGCGACGATCTGGTTGATCTCGCCGTCCTCGACCACCAGCACGCGGCCGCGGCCGGTGCTGACCGGCCGCACGACGCGCTCGGGCCTCGGCTCGTGCACGCCGCTCACGACCTCCAGCAGCGCGGTGTGCAGCTGGGACACGTGCACCGGCTTGGTCAGGGTGGCCGAGATGCCCGCCCTGCGCGCCTCGGTGGGGCCGACCTTCGAGTCGGACGTGAGCAGCGCCAGGCCGGTGCCGGCCACGTCCGGGTCCGCCGAGATGCGCCGCGCCAGCTCGACGCCGTTCATCTCCGGCATCCAGTAGTCCAGCACCGCGAGGTCGTACGGCGTGCCCAGGCGGGCCGCGCCGCGGAGCAGCGAGAGCGCCTCCACCCCGCTGCCGGCCACCGCGACGTTCATGTCCCACGCCGCCAGCTGGTCGTGCAGGATCATCCGGTTCGTGGCGTTGTCGTCGACGACGAGCACCCGCAGGTCCTTGAGGGCAGGCGTCGGTCGCGGGGTGATCGCCTTGTCCTGGGCGAACGCCAGCGGCACCGTGAACCAGAACGTGCTGCCCTTCCCGAGGTCGCTGTCCACGCCGATCTCGCCGCCCATCGCGGTGACCAGCTGGCTGCAGATCGCGAGCCCGAGCCCGGTGCCGCCGTACTGCCGCGTGGTGGAGGAGTCGGCCTGGGAGAACGGGTCGAAGAGCTGCGCCTGGTTGTTCCGGGCGATCCCGATGCCGGTGTCGGCGACCTCGAAGCGGACCAGGACGCCCTCCTCGGTGCGGCTCTCGAGGTGGGCGCGGACGACGACCTCGCCGGATGCCGTGAACTTCACGGCGTTGCCGGCCAGGTTCAGCAGGACCTGGCGCAGCCGGGACGGGTCGCCGCGCAGCCCGACGGGCAGCTGCGGCGAGCAGTACGCGAGCAGCTCGAGCTTCTTCTCGCGGGCCTGGCCGGCGACCAGCTCGGCGACCTCCTCGATGACGTGCACGAGGTCGAGGTCGATCTCCTCGAGGTCCAGGTGGCCGGCCTCGATCTTCGAGAAGTCGAGGACGTCGTTGATGACGGTCAGCAGCGCGCCACCGGCGGTGCGCACGCCCTCGGCGTACGTCCGCTGGCGCGAGTCGAGGTCGGTGTCGAGCAGCAGCCCGGTGAGTCCGATGACGCCGTTCATCGGGGTGCGGATCTCGTGGCTCATCGTCGCCAGGAACGCCGACTTCGCGCGGGACCCGTCGAGGGCCTCGTCGCGTGCGGCGGCGAGCTCGGTGCGCACCTTGCTCTCGACGTACAGCAGCCGAGCGGTGCGCCCGAAGACGAGCAACGCGAGGATCATCATGATCGCCACCGACTGGAGCGGCGGGAGCATCGGTCGGTCGGTCACGCGGTTGATGATCAGCTGGACCGGGGGGATCAGCAGCGGCAGGACCGCGAAGCCCAGCCGCGCGAACCACGGCCGGGTCGTCTCATCGAGCGCCGGCTCGGGGTCCGTGACCTCGGGTCGGAACGCTGCGGTCGCCATCAGGATCGACCCGATGGTGCGGAGGATGTCGAAGACGACCGAGACGTCCTGGTCGTAGCCGACGAGCAGGTAGCCGAGGTCACCCGCCATCCAGAGGCAGATGCCGATCGCGAACGGGAAACCGAGTGCGGCGCGCGTCCGCGGCATCCACAACGCCCGGATCACCAGCGCGATCAGCACCGCGTCGGCGGCCGGGTAGATCGCCTGGACCATGCGTTCCAGCTCGGGCGCGGAGCCGTCGGTCAGGATCTGCCGGACGGTGATGTTCCAGAAGAGCAGCATGCTCAGCACGACGATCGTGAGCACGTCGATCACCGCGTCGACGTCCACCCGCAGCCGGTCGCCTCGCCGGGTGGCGGTGACGACCAGGAGCGCTGCCGCGAACGCGACGTAGCCGGAGAAGTAGATCGCGTCGGCGGGGGAGACGGTCGGGTCGTCGCCGATCAGGTAGGTCGCGACGACCCACGCGAGGTCACCGAGGCCGGAGGCCGCGAGCCCGGCGGTGAGCAGCCCCGGCAGCAGGCGCGCGCCGCGGGGTGCCCTGGCGGTGCCGATGCCGGCGATGACGACGGGGAGCAGGACGACCGGGTAGGCCAGGAGCCGGCCGACGCCCTCCGGCTCGAGGACGTAGAGCAGTGCCAGCACCGCGAGGATCGCCGAGAACGCGACGATCACCCGGGTCGACACGGATCGACGCACCGGACCTCCTCGGGCAGGCTGCAGGTACCTGTCCCATCGGCCGGTTCAGCGCGGACCTTCGCCCGAACGGGTGGGGGTCGTCTGTGATCTGGGTTGCAGTCAGGGCACGCGGACCCAGCGGGCCAGCGTCTCCTCGATCGTCGCGAGCGCGACCGGCTTCGAGATGTAGTCGTCCATGCCGGCCTCGAGGCAGCGCTCGCGGTCACCCGCGATGGCGCCGGCGGTCATCGCGATGATCGGCGTGTGCTGGATCTCGCCCTCGATCCGGCGGATCCGCTGGGTGGCCTCGTAGCCGTCCATGTTCGGCATCTGCACGTCCATGAACACCGCGACGTACGACGTACGACGGATCGCCTGCACCGCCTCCATGCCGTCGTTGGCGACCTCGACCTTGTAGCCGAGCCGCTCGAGCATGCCGGTCGCCACGATCTGGTTGATCTCGCCGTCGTCGACGACCAGCACCAGCCCGAGGCCGACGTCGACGGGCTCGGCGGGCGCGTCGGTGCGGGGCGCGGGCACGGGGCGGGGGCTCATCACCTCGTGGAGCGTGGCGTGGAGGCGGGCGAGCTGCACCGGCTTGCTGAGCATGGCGACGATGCCGGCCTCGCGGGCCTCCTCCTCGGTGAGGTTGCCGCCGGAGGTCATCAGCGCCAGGCCGGTGCCGGTGAGGATCGGGGCCGCGGTGATCTGGCGGGCGAGGTCGAGCCCGTTCATGCCCGGCATGGTCATGTCGATGATCGCCAGGTCGAACGGCTGGCCCTGGCGGGCCGCGTCGATCAGGGTGTTGAGCGCGGTGGCGCCGTTGTCGACGACGGTGACGTCCATGCTCCACGCCGCCAGCTGGTTGCGCAGGACCAGCCGGTTCGTGGTGTTGTCGTCGACGATCAGCGCGCGCAGGCCGTTGAGGAGATCGGTACGCCGGGCCGGCACGATCGAGCCGTCGCGGGCGAGCTCGAACTCGACCGTGAACCAGAACGTGCTGCCCTTGCCGGGCACGCTGTCGACGCCGAGCTCGCCGCCCATCGCGGCGACCAGCTGGTGGGAGATCGCCAGGCCGAGGCCGGTGCCGCCGAACTGGCGGGTGGTGGACGAGTCGGCCTGCGAGAACGGCTCGAACAGCCGGCCCGAGCTCTCCTCGGCGATCCCGATGCCGGTGTCGACGACCTCGAAGCGGACGGTCACGGTGCTGGGGCCGCTGGACTCGAGGTGGGCGCGGATGACGACCTCGCCGGCCGAGGTGAACTTCACCGCGTTGCTGGCCAGGTTCAGCAGGATCTGACGCAGCCGGGACGGGTCGCCGCGAAGCCCCAGCGGCAGCTGCGGCGAGCAGTACGCGAGCAGCTCCAGGTCCTTCGCCCGGGCCGGCTCGGTGATCAGCTCGGCGACCTCCTCGACGACCTGGACCAGGTCGAAGTCGATCTCCTCGAGCTCCAGGTGGCCGGCCTCGATCTTGGAGAAGTCGAGGACGTCGTTGATGACGGTCAGCAGCGCGTTGCCCGCGCTCTTCACGCCGTCGGCGTACTGCCGCTGGCGCTCGTTGAGGTCGGTGTCGAGCAACAGGTCCGTGAGGCCGATGACGCCGTTCATCGGGGTGCGGATCTCGTGGCTCATGGTGGCGAGGAACGCCGACTTCGCGCGGGAGCCCTCGAGGGCGGCGTCGCGCGCGGCGGCGAGCTCGATGCGGGCGCGCGCCTCCAGCTGCAGCAGCCGGGCGGTGCGGGCGAACGTGAGCACGGCGAGCACGGTCATGCCGACGATCGCCTCGCCTGCGGGGATCGTGCGCCCGTTGACGGCGATCACGTTGTAGAGCACCAGCGCCGGCGGAACCATCAGTGGCAGCACGGCCAGACCGAGGGTCCGCATCGGGATCTTGGTCGTCAGCTCGAGGGGCGCCTCGGGGCCGGGGCGGACCTCGGGCCGGAACGTCGCGGTGGCCAGGAAGACCGAGCCGATCAGCCAGATGACGTCGAAGAGTGCGGTCGCCTGGGTGCCCGCCTCGCCCGGGAACGGCACGTAGCCGACGTGGGAGAGCAGCCAGCACCAGACGCCGATCGCGAAGGGGAGGCCGAGGGCGTCGCGGCGACGCCGCGTGGTCGACGCGCGAAGCACGAGGGCGAACATCGCGGCGTCGACGATCGGGTAGGTGGCGGTGACGAACCGGGTGAACCCGGACGCGGATCCGTCGGTCACGATCGCGCCGATGGAGATGTTCCAGAACACCAGCACGCTGACGACGACCACCGTGACCGAGTCGATGACCGCGTCGACGTCCAGCTTGGTCCGGTCGCCGCGCGACACCAGCGTCACCTGCAGCAGCGCCGCGAGGATCGCGGCGTACCCGAGGAAGTAGAAGGTGTCGGCGACCGAGGCGTCGGGGACGCCGCCGTCGCGGTAGACGAGCCGGGCCACGAAGAAGCCCAGCGGCAGCATGCACAGTCCGGTGGCGATCAGCCCCGGCGCCAGGCGGGCGCCGCGCGGGGCCCGCATGGTGCCGATCACGGCCACGATCGGGGGCAGCGAGGCGCCGAGGTACGCGAACCGGGAGATCAGCCCGTCGGGAGTGATCAGGTGGATGACCGCGGGGATCACGGCGAACGCCCAGAGGACGACCACGGGGCGCGGCCAGGTGTTCGGTCGCACGGGTCCTCCTTCAGGTGCGCAGGGTCCTAGTGCTCCTTTCCATCGGCCGCTGTGTCCTCATCCTTTGGGGTAACGGACAGGACGATGTGGAAATCCTGTGAGGTGGCTTTTTAGCGGGCGGGGACCCAGCGTGCCAGCATCTCGCGCACCGTCGCGATGTCGATCGGCTTGGAGACGTAATCGTCCATGCCGGCCTCGAGGCAGCGCTCCCGATCCCCCTCGACGGCGCCCGCGGTCATCGCGATGATCGGGGTACGCCGGGCGGCGCCCTCGGCCCGCCGGATCGCGGCCGTGGCCTGGTAGCCGTCGAGGCCGGGCATGTGCACGTCCATGAGCACGGCGTCATACGCCTCGCGCTCCAGGGCGGCGACGGCCGCCAGCCCGTCCACGGCGATCTCGACGGTGTAGCCGAGGTGCTCGAGCATCCCGGTGGCGACGATCTGGTTGATGTCGCCGTCCTCGGCGACCAGCACGCGGCCGCGCCCGGTGCCGACCGGCGCGGCGGGGTCGGCGGTCGGCTGCCGACGGGCGCTGACGACGTCCTGGAGGATCGTGTGCAGACGCGAGAGCTGAACGGGCTTGGTGATGCTCACCGCGATCCCCGCCGCGCGCGCCTCGGTCTGGCTGACGTCGGGCCCGGAGGTGAGCAGCACCAGTGCGGTCGCGGACAGTGCGGGGTCCGCCGACACCTCGCGAGCGAGGTCCATGCCGTCCCTCTCGGGCATGCACAGGTCGAGGACCGCGAGGTCGAACGGCCGGCCCTGGCGGACCGCCGTACGCGCCGCGAGCAGCGCCTCCGCGGCGGTGTTCGCCACGGTCACCCGCATGGCCCAGGCCGTCAGCTGGTCGTGCAGGATCATCCGGTTGGTCGCGTTGTCGTCGACGACGAGGACGCGCAGCCCGCCCAGCAGGTCGGTACGACGGGGAGGCGTGACCGACTCGTCCTCGGCGAACCGCAGCGGCACCGTGAACCAGAACGTGCTGCCCTGGCCGGGGCGGCTGTCGACACCGATCGTCCCGCCCATCGCCGTGACCAGCTGGTGGCTGATCGCGAGGCCGAGCCCGGTACCGCCGTACCGGCGGGTGGTGGAGGAGTCGGCCTGCGAGAACGGCTCGAACAGTCGGGTCGCGTCGTCGGCGGCGAACCCGATCCCGGTGTCGACGACCTCGAAGCGGACCAGCACACCGTCGTCGGCGCGGCTGTCGAGGTGGGCCCGGACGACGACCTCGCCGGCGGAGGTGAACTTCACCGCGTTGCCGGCGAGGTTCAGCAGCACCTGGCGCAGCCGCGACGGGTCGCCGCGCAGCCCGACCGGCAGCTCGGGGGAGCAGTAGGCGAGCAGCTCGAGGTTCTTCTCCTGGGCCGGCTCGGACACGAGCTCGGCGACCTCCTCGATCACCCGGACCAGGTCGAAGTCGATCTCCTCCAGGTCGAGGCGGCCGGCCTCGACCTTCGAGAAGTCGAGGATGTCGTTGATGATCGTGAGCAGCGCGTTGCCGGCGCCGCGGACGCCCTCGGCGTACTGCCGCTGCCGGGCGTCGAGCTCGGTGTTCAGCAGCAGGCTGGTGAGGCCGATGACGCCGTTCATCGGGGTCCGGATCTCGTGGCTCATGGTGGCGAGGAACGCCGACTTGGCCTGCGACCCCTCGAGGGCGGCGTCGCGGGCGGCGGCGAGCTCGCCGCGGGCGCGGCTCTCGGAGCGCAGCAGCCGTGCGGTGCGCGCGAACGTCAGCAGCGCCAGGGCCGCCATGCCGACCACGATCTCGATCGCCTGGGCCTGCTCGCCGGCGAGGTCGGTGAGCAGCAGCAGCGCCGGCGGCACCATGAGCGGCAGGATCGCGATGCTGAGCGTGCGCAACGGGGAGCGGGGCGCGAGCTGCTCCGCGGTCTCCGGCTCCTGCGTGACCTGGGTGCGCCAGGTCGCGGTCGCCATCAGCATGGCGCCGAGCATCCAGCCGACGTCGAGGAGCGCGGAGACGGTGCCCTCGACCTCGAGCACGTAGTAGCCGAGGTCGGCGGCCAGCCAGCAGCAGACGCCGATCGCGAACGGGATGCCGAGGACCTGACGGGTACGTCGCTGCGAGAGCAGGCGGACCGCGAGGGCGAGCAGCACGGCGTCAGCGACCGGATACATGGCCCAGACCGCTCGCGTGAACGCCGGCACGGTCTGGTCGGCGAGGATCTCGTTGACGGAGACGTTCCAGAGGATCAGCAGGCTGACGACCACGACCGTGAGCGCGTCGATGACCGCGTCGACGTCGACGCGGAGCCGGTCGCCGTGGCGGACGAGCGTCATCACGAGCAGCGCACCGGCGAGCCCGACGTAGCTGCCCGTGTAGGCCAGGTCGGCGACGGACACGTCCGGCTCGGTGCCCTGCCAGTAGAAGTACATCCAGATCAGGTCGCCGAGCGCGGAGCCGACGAGACCGGCGGTCAGCAGGCCGGGGATCAGGCGCCTGCCCCGGGGCGCACGCAGCGTGCCGACCAGTCCGACCACCGGCGCCAGGCCGACGATCGCCAGGTAGGTGACGTCACCGACCGTCCCCGTGGGACGGGCGAGGTGCAGCACGACGAAGGCGCCTGTCAGCACCCACGCGGCCACCATCAGCCCCGACCAGCCGCGCCTCTGCATCCGGTCCCCCCTCCCCGTCCACGATCCTAAAGTTCCTGTTCGGCGGACAACCGGCGTTCTGGAATCATTTACCCATGAGGATGAGGCTGCGGCCGGGGGTCCGCGCGATCGATCGGGTCATGAAGGCGAGTCCCGCGCTCTCCGTGGCGAGGATGAGTCCGGAGCAGCTCACGAAGGTGCAGTCGACGATCATCCCGGACGGTGGGCCCGCGAGCCTGTTCCTCGGCCGCCTCAAGCCTGGGGTGGCGGTGCGGACGTCGATGTTCTCGGCACGGCACGGCGAGCTCCCGCTGCGGATCTACACGCCCGAGGTCTGGTCGCGGACGCCGCGCCCGGTGGTCGTGAACTTCCACGGCGGCGGCTTCGTGCTCGGCAGCGCCCGGCAGTGCGACTGGAGCTGCAGCATCGTCGCCGGTGAGCTCGATGCGGTCGTGGTGTCGGTCGACTACCGGCTCGCGCCGGCGCACCGGTTCCCTGCGGCGGTCGAGGACTGCTACGACGCGTTCCTCTGGGCGGCGGGGCACGCTGCCGACCTCGGCGGCGACCCCGCTCGCCTGGCCGTGATGGGCGACAGCGCGGGCGGCAACCTCGCCGCAGTCGTCTCGATCCTCGCCCGCGACGAGGCCGGTCCCGCGATCGCGCACCAGACCCTGATCTATCCCGTCACGGACATGACCGATGCGGTCCAGCAGGACCGGTCGTACGTCGAGAACGTCCGCGGCATCGTGCTGTCGAACGCCGACATGGAGGTGTTCCATGGCCACTACGTCACCGAGGACGCCGACCCCACGGACTTCCGGCTGTCACCACTGCACGCCGAGGACCTCAGCCGGCTGCCTGCCGCGCTGGTCGTGGTCGCCGGGCTCGACCCGCTGCACGACAGTGGAGTCCGCTACGCGCAGGCGCTCGCCGACGCCGGCAACCAGGTGCGCGTCGAGGACTTCCACCAGATGCCGCACGGGTTCGTGAGCTTCCCGTACTTCAGCAAGGGCGCCCGGCCCGCGATGGACGCGGTCGTCGCCTCCCAGCGCGAGGCGCTCTACTGATTCCCGGCTACTGGCTCCCGCCTACTGGCGCACCCGGACGTGCGCGGGGACCGTCGCCAACGCGACGACCGCGAGCAGCGCCGCTGCTGCGAACACGTAGAAGCCCCACGGGTAGGCGATCCCGGCCGTGACCAGAGCCCCGGTGAGCGAAGGGCCCACGATCGCGCCGACCCGGCCGACGCCGGCTGCGAGCCCGAGCGCGGTGCCGCGGATCTCCGGCGGGTAGAGGTGGCCGACGAACGCGTAGACCAGGACCTGCGCGCTGAACACGAAGACGCCGGTCACCAGCACCGCGAGCAGCACCAGCGCATTGCTCTCGATCTTGATCGACAGCAGCGCCAGGCAGACCGCGGCGATGCCGAACCACGCGAGCACGGTCGGCTTGTTGCCGCGGGCGTCGGAGACGTGGCCGGCGACGACCAGGCCGATCACCGCCCCGAGGTTCAGGACGAGCAGGAGCGTCGTACCAGCGTTGATGGAGTAGCCGGCCTCGCCCATGATCTTCGGCAGCCAGGTGTTGAGGCCGTAGACCAGCAGCAGCCCCATGAACGACGCGACCCAGAGGCCGAGGCTCACGCGCAGGTACGGTCCGCGGACGACCTCGACGGTGCGCACGGCGTGCGACGTCTCGGCCTCGCGGGAGTCCAGGAACGCGTCTGACTCGGGCAGCTTGAACCAGAAGAACGGGACGGCGACCAGGCCCGCGACGCCGCCGATCACGAACATCGACTCCCAGCCCCACTCGTCGATCACCACCAGCGCGAGAAGGGCGGTCAGCACGGCGCCGACGTGGTAGCCGGTCATGGTCCGCGTCATCGCCCGGGCGCCGCGGTCCTCGGGGGCGTACTCCGACATCAGCGCGAGCGCCGACGGCAGGCAGGCGCCGAGTCCGAGGCCGGCGAGGAAGCGCAGTGCGATGAACGTGTCCACGTTGGTCGCGAACGCGGTCGCGATCGTGAGGACGGAGAACCAGGCGACGCACCCGATCAGGCTGCGGCGCCGGCCGAACCGGTCGGCGAACGGACCGATCAGGGTCGCCCCGATCCCGACGCCGACCAGGCCGATCGTGGACGCGGTGGTCAGGGAGGCGTCGGTGAACCCGAGGTCCCCGGTCGCGCTCAGCGTCGGGATCACGGCCCCGATCACGACGAGGTCGAA
This sequence comes from Nocardioides sp. SR21, assembly GCF_022761125.1. GTDB lineage: Bacteria > Actinomycetota > Actinomycetes > Propionibacteriales > Nocardioidaceae > Nocardioides. Next base: position 141,417 of record NZ_JAKWJR010000007.1, read on the forward strand.
GCCGTCGAGGGCGACGGCGATCCAGCAGAGCGCGACCGGCCACAGGCCGCCGGCAGGTGAGCGCCGGGTGGTGGTCGCGGAGGAGGTTGAGGTGGACATGGGCCCCTGGTGCCCGGGTGTTCCGGGCGTCACACCGGAGGGTTCCGCTGAGCGGAATCCTCGATCCCGGCAATGACGTGTCGCTGGCCTGGGGCCGGTCCCGCCGGCATCTCCTGTCGCAGTTTCACCATGGTAGGTAGGTGAACCTGCACTTCACATGGTGTGCAGGCCATGTGAAGTGCAGGTTCGTCTGCATCACATGGTGAACCAGTGACCGACACCAGCGCCCCCGGGCCGACAGCGGACGAACAAGGGCAGCGCCGGAGGGACCCCGCGCGTCCGGCCTCAGCCCGCCTGGGCGACGAGCTTGCGGCGCAGGGTGAGGGCGGCGCGGCTGTGCAGCTGGCTGACGCGGGACTCGGTGACGCCGAGGACCTGGCCGATCTCGGCGAGCGTGAGGCGCTCCCAGTAGTAGAGCGCCACCACGATCTGGTCGCGCTCGGGCAGCTCGCGGACGGCGGCGAGGAAGCCGGGTGGGATGTCGTCGTCGGCGCCCGGGAGGTCGCTGGTCGCGCGCGGCGTCTCCTCGTCGTCGACCGAGGTCTCGAAGCTGACGACGCTGGTGTGCGCGGTCTGGCTGTAGACCTTGCGGAGCTCGGCGACGGTGATCGAGAGCTCCTCGGCGACCTCGGAGTCCTTCGGGGCGCGGCCGAGGCTCTTCTCGAGCTTGGCGTGCGCGGCGTCGATGTCGCGGATCTTCTCGCGCACCGACCGCGGCACCCAGTCCGATGCCCGCAGGCCGTCGACGATCGCACCGCGGATGCGCGAGACGGCGTACGTCTGGAACTGCAGGCCGCGGTCGGGGTCGAACTTGTCGATCGCGTCCATCAGGCCGATCACGCCGTCGGAGACCAGGTCGGACTGCTCGACGGCGGGCGGGAGACCGGAGCGGACCCTGCCGGCGACGAACTTCACCAGCGGCGAGTACTGCACGACGAGGCGGTTGCGCGCCTCCATGTCGCCGTCCTTCTTGTACCGCTCCCAGAGCGCGTCTACGGAGTGCTCGGTGTCCACGGCGGTCACGTTATCGGCAACGGCCGAGAAGTCCCGCAGTCACCCGCCGTCGGACTCGGTGTCCGGTGCAGCGGAGAGCAGGCGTACGGCGATCGCGGCATCGCAGGGCAGCAGCGTGGTGCCGCCGGTGAACGCCGGGCAGAGCGCGGTGTCCGGTCCCTCCGACAGGCCGAGGACCGGTGCCGGGTCGTACGACGCGCCGTCCAGCCGTACCTCGAAGTGCAGGTGTGGTCCGGTCGTGTTGCCGAGGTCGCCGACCAGGCCGACCGGGTCGCCGGCGGCGACGACGTCGCCGGTCACCAGGTCGGTGCTCGAGAGGTGTGCGTACCAGGTCTCGACGCCGCCGCCGTGGTCGATGCGCACGAGGTTCCCGGCCCAGTCGGGGTGCTCGACCGTGACGAGGCCGGGGCCGGCGGCCACGACCGGAGTGCCGGTCGGTGCTGCGAAGTCGAGACCCGTGTGCTCGCCGGAGGACCAGAGGCTCCCGGTCTCGCCGAAGGACGTCGTGAGGACGTAGGAGTCGGGCGCCATCGGCAGCACGAGCGAGCCTCCCGCGGACACCGCTGCGTCGGTGCCGCACCGGCCGCCGGCCGGCGCTTCGGCGCGGTGGCCGCCGGCGGGGACGCCCGGACGGCGTACGCCCAGGACGTCGGTGCCGATCGGCCGCACCGACGCGATGCCGGTCGTGGGGTCGGTGAGAACGGCCCGGCCGTCGCCGACGTACAGCCCGGTCGCGTCGATGCCCTCCGCGCGGCTCCCGAGGACGACCACGTCCCCGGGCAGGGCCGCGTCCTCGGCCACCGGGCGCAGCTGCTCCCATTGGCCCTCGGCGTCCGCGGGAAGCGCGACGGCGGTCCAGGCCTGGGCGACCAGGCCGCCGCAGGTGCTGGTCGTGGGGTCGGTCGTGTCGGCGACGCCGACGCGGTGGAAGGCCTCGGACACCGCCCGCACCGTCTCGGCGGGCAGCACGGTCACCGGCGCGCTGCCGGGCAGATCGATCTCGGCGACGCCGGGGGAGAGCTCGTTGTGGAGGTCGCGCACCGGCTCGAGCGGGGCCTGCAACGACTCCGGATCGGCGAGCTCGCGCGCCGTGGGCGGCACGATCGCGTTGCGCGCGACGGCGCGCAGCTGTCGGTGCCAGGCGCGCTGCGCCCCGCGGTTGAGCCGGTCCTGGCTCGCGTCGACGACGTCGTACGACGGGCTGAAGGCCGAGCGCTCGATCGCCGCCTGCGCTGCCTCCTCGGCCGTCCACGAGGCCTCGGCGAGCTGCTGCTCGCGCTCGGCGCGCTCCCACGCGACCCGCGCCTCCTCGGCGGCGTCGATCGCCTCGGTGAGGGCGGCGGCTCCCCGGTCGGCGAGCTCGAGGGCGAACTCGGCGTTGTCGGCCGCATCTGCGGCGAGGTCCAGGTCGGACGGTCCGGAGCCGAGCAGGTCGCCGATCGTGCCGAGGAATCCGCCCTCGTCGTCGCCGACGACGGTGCGCAGCCGCTCGGCCTCGTCGGCGGCACGCTGCGCGCTCTCGGCGAGCCGGGCGCTGTTGGCGCTGAGGGCCGCGACGCGTTCGCGGGCTTCGTCGTACGCCGCGCGCGCGGAGTCCGACGGCGCCGCGGAGAGCGTCAGGCCAGGGGAATCCGGTGCGGACCGGGCCGGACCGATCGGGGCGACGAGGACGAGCGTCGCGGCGAGGCAGGTCGTGGTGCGCTGCAGCCAGGCCATCGAGGTCACCTGCGCGTCACTCGTCGAGGAAGGCGATCTCCTGGAGGAGCGTCATCGAGTGCCGCTCCTCGGGATCGTGGAGGTCGGGCACCGGCAAGGCCGGCACCGCGAGCGCGGGCACCGGAATGGCGGGCGCGGGCGCCGGGATGGTGGGCACCGCGATGGTGGGCACCGCGATGGTGGGCACCGCGAGGGATGGGGTGGTGGCGACGGCAGGTACGGCGGTCCCCGGGAAGGCTTCCGTCTCTGTCGTCGCCACCACCACGACGGGGGCGTCGGGCGCGCTGCGAGACGCCGTCTGCTGGACCCCGAAGACCGTGCGCACCACCGCGGCCATCTCGAGCAGCAGGCGCTGGGCCTGGTCGTGCTCGAGCATGGTGGCCGATTCGTGGGTCACGAGGTCCATGGCGAGGTCCTTGGTGGGAGTTGGTCACCGCGGGCCGGACGGCAGCGTTGCCGGCCGGCCCGCGGTAGCTCAGTGGGTCAGGCGACCGTCGGGCACGGGGTCGCCGAGAACTCGCTGTCGAGCCCGCCTGCCTCGGACTTGTAGAGGAGGTACTTGGCGGAGTCGCTCGACGCCGGGTTGATGACCGAGATGCAGTAGGAGCCGATGGTGGCGCCGTTCTCGAGCACGATCGCGTTGCCGTCGCTGGAGGTGAAGCCCTCGAGCGGGGAGCCGGCGGCACCCGTGGCCTCGGCGGCGAGCGTGGTGTCCGTGACCTTGTCGGTCGGGTGGTCGGTCATCCACGTCTCGACGGACGTGGCGGCGTTCTTCAGGTCCGACTTCATCGAGGAGTCGACCCCCTTCTCGCGCTGGTTGAGGAACAGGGGGATCGCGATCGCGGCGAGGATGCCGATGATCACGATGACGACGAGAAGCTCGATCAGGGTGAAGCCCTGGTCCTTCTCCTTCAGGGCCTTCTGCATCCGAGCAAGCATGGCGGGTCTCCTGGGGGGTGATGGTGCTGTGGTCTGTGCCGATCCCTCGGGGGCGGGACTGTGGCTTTGTCACCCCAGTTCTCGGAGTGTGACGTGCACGACTTGAGGGATTTCGGGGAACTTTTTCCAGGCTTTCCTCAGTCGTCGTAGCGGGGCGTGATCTCGCCGAACGTCTTCATGCCCCACGAGGACCGCACCGGGTCCAGGAAGTACGGCGGCGGCGCGTAGCGCAGCCGGCTGTCGTAGTTGTAGTTCTTGTCGTAGCCCGTGCCCGAGCTTGTTCCGACGGCTCCCCGGAAACGCTGGGCGATGGTGCCGAAGATCGTGAGCTTGCCGAGGCCGGCACCCACGTCGTACTCCTGCACCTCGAAGCTGTGCTGGAGCGTCAGGATCGCGGCCTGGAGGACCGGGTCGCGGAACGTCGTGCCTCCCAACGACGACGGTCGACTCATGTTGGCGCCTGGGCCCCACGCGACGCAGTTGTCGTAGCGGTCCTCCCTGGTGCACACGGTGGTGACCGGGTGGTAGATCTGCACGGAGTTCGAGGAGACCAGGCCGAGCGCGTCGGTGCCGTTCTGGCCGCCCTGGTAGGTCACGTTCCCCACGACCACGATGTTGTTGTCGGCCGAGATCGTGACCCGGCCCTTGAGCGTGCCGTCGAGGTACACGGTCCCGTAGCGACAGTTGGCGTCGGGGTTCGCCGAGCGCTGGTTGTAGTCCCCGGACTGCGGAAGCGAGCCGTTGGTGGTGGTGGAGCCGGTCGCGCTCCAGGTGCCTGTCGCATCGATCGACTTCGCCGGGCACGCGCCGCTCGACGGCTGCGCCTGGCTCGCCGGCACGTCCTGGACCATGATCAGGTTGTTCTGCGGGACGTTCACGGTCTGCGGCCACGAGCTGTTCGGGTTGCCGCAGCCCGGGTTCAGGGTCTTGGACCAGCGGCTCCAGACCTTCATCGTCGCCGGACCGGAACCGGTCGGGGCGATGAACTGGATGCGGGTGGGGCCGGTGTAGAGGCAGCCGAGCGGCGGCTCGGGGTCCAGGCCTGGTGTGACGTACTTCCGGAGGTCGCCGATGCTCTCCGGGATCTCGACCTCCTCCCGGTAGGCGATGCCCTTGTCGAAGGTGGGATGCACCGAGGAGTAGGTGTCGAACGTGTAGCACTTGTACGCCTGGGACGGTCCGTTCGCGGTCTTGCAGGACGGCCGGGACGTCGTGACCGTGCCCTTGAACCGCGGGCCTTGCCGGCTGGAGTTGTCGCGCAGCAGCATGGTGTCGTTGGTGTGCAGCGGGCCGTTGATGACGTCGTCGCCGGAGAAGGCGATGTTGGTGCACGTGGGGTGGTCCGGCCGTTTCGGATCGGCCCAGGCGTAGCGCGCGCAGTAGGCCTTCTCGGTCGGGTTCGAGTAGTCAGCGGGATCCTTGGTCTCGTACACCGTGTAGTACAGGAACTCGCCGAACCCGCCACGACGCAGGGTGACCTGGAGGCTCCGCGTGGAGTCCTGCTCGGTCCCGACGATCCGTCCGGTCGCGACCAGGTCGACCGTGCCGTCGACCGACGTGCTGGAGGTGTCCACGTCGTAGTGGAACTGGGCGTTCGTGGAGCCGGGTACGTCGAGCCACCCGGGCTCGGTCGCGCTGTTCCACCCGCAGGAGTTGGCGCGCGTCGTCGCGCCCTTGAGGGCCTGGTTGCTGCAATCGACCGTCTGCCAGTAGGTGTCGAGCTCGTTCAGTCGGGCCAGGTAGTCGTCGATGCCCGCCTCGGCAGCGGCGAAGGCCTGGTACCAGGCCGTCGACCGCTTCGCGTGCTGGTTGTTCTGGAGCCCGTAGTGGAGCGCGACGCTCACCACGAGCATGGCGACGGTCATCGCGGCGATGACCAGGAGCAGCGCTGAGCCCTCGTCGCGGCGGGTCGTCACGACGCCTCCACGAGCACGTTGATGTCCGCGTTCGGCAGTCGCACGCGTTGCAGTGTCGTGGCGGTCGGGTAGCTCGACCCGGGCCTGCTCTGCACGGTGATCGCGATGTCGGCGCTGGAGACTCGCGGCAGGTCGGCTGAGGCGATCGATGTACCGCTGATCCGCAGACCGTCGAAGTCGTAGTAGGTGAACACGGCGGCGGTCGGCCAGATCAGGCCGCGGGCGAGCGTCCGCACCCTGACGACGCAGGTGGGCTCGGTGGCCGGGTTGCAGAACCGGTAGTGCCCGTTGCCCGACGGCGTCGGGGGGATCGTCGTCTGGCGCAGGATCGCGGTCCCGCTGGCCTGCGGGTCCTGGAGCACCTCCAACGTGGTCAGGCTCGGGCCCTGCCCGGTGTTGTCGAGGTTGGCGTAGAACGTGACCCGGGTGCTGGACGCCTGAACGATCGCGGTGTCGGCGCAGCCGTCGCAGGACTGCGCGTCCAGCTGGTCGGGGAGCACGGCGGTGCGCAGCACCTTCCCGCTGGCCGCCATGCCTACGTCGCCCTGGGTGGAGTTGTCCAGGCGCACCTGCATGCCGGTCGACGTGCGGAGCCCGAGGATCGCCACCGACGCGATCATGGTCGTCAGGAGCATGAAGATGCCGCTCGCGACGAGGACCTCGATGATGCTCATCCCCTCATCGGGAGTAGTCGCCTGCTCCGGGTCGTGTCGCGGCGTCACAGGTTCACCACCACAGGTGCGCCCTGGCCGACGGCGACGTCGGGCTGCGGGCCCACCGTCCAGGTGCCGAACGGCAGGCTCGTCATCAAGACGCCCTCGGCGTTCGTGGTGCCCAGCTGGACCGTCGCGCCGGTGGGGCACAGCCGGTCGGCGGCATGGGTGGCGACGACGCTGGTGCCGGCGGGCGCGTGCACCTCGACCGCGCCGAGACTCACGACCGCGGGCGTCGTCGTACCAGCCACGGCCGGCACGGGGAGCGCCTCGCCGGTGAGGGCGGGGTTGCCGTCCTCGCAGCCGCCTGCCCAGACGACGTACCCGCTCGGGAAGGGCCACAGCTGAGCGGCGACCAGTGCCTGGCTGTCGGCGAACGTACGGGTCCCGATCGGCTGGAGCCCGCTGTTGCCGATCGTGACCGGGAGGACGGCGGCGCCGGCCGGGAGCTGGTAGCCCTCCGGTGCGGTGATGGTGGGCAGGATCCGTGCGGCCTGGTCGTACTGGATCACGCCACGCCAGAGCTGGCCGGCCTGGAGGTGCACGGTCGTCTGCGCGGTGGCGTCTCCGGCGAGGCTGACGAACCCGGGGTTCGATGCCGTGACGGTCCAGCTCCCTGCGGGGAGGTTCTCCAGGAGTGCGCAACCGTCGGTGGCGGTGACCTGGAGCGGCGCCAGCTGGCCGAGGCTGTTCTTCGCGGTCACCTGCACGCCCGGCTTCGGGTTGCCGAGGCTGTCGATGACCATCATCCCGATGTGGCTCTGGGTCTGCAGCGCCGAGTAGGTGCCCTTGGGCGGCGTCATCACCGTGTCCATCGTGACCGGCGGTCGACTGCCGAGGTCCGGCCAGCTGACCTTCACCGTGACGTGCAGGTAGGCCAGCTCGTCGGACGTGCCGTTGTCGCAGGGCGAGCTCGCACCGGCGCCGACGGCCTCCCACCGGGTGTCGCGCACGACCGTGAACGGGACCCCGTCGACGACGATCGGCCCGTTGGCCTGTCCACCGGGCAGCTGGTCGGGGTTCGTGGCGTCGCCGACGTCCTCCGGTCCGCGGAGCACCGACGAGAACGTGTCGCGGACGATCTCGAGCTCGCGCGAGGCGAGGTTGACCGCGGCCAGGCGGGCCTTGTCCTCGCGGGTCATGGTGATCGCGCTGCCGAGCACCGACAGCACCGAGGTCGACATGATCGCGAACAGGCCGATCGCGACGACGACCTCGATGAGCGTCATGCCGTCGTCCCGCGGCTCGCGTCGTTCTCTCCGGGCGCGCACGGTCAGCCGATCAGGTCGAAGACCTTGAAGATGGGCATGTACAGCGCGATGATCATCGACCCGACGATCGCGCCGAGGAACGCGATCATCAGCGGCTCGATCAGCGCGGTCAGCGCCTCGGTGGTGGCCTCGACCTCCTGGTCGTAGAACTCGGCGATCTTCGCGAGCATCTGGTCGATGGCACCGGACTCCTCGCCCGACGCGATCATCTGCACGACCATCCCGGGAAACACCTCGTGCTCGGCGAGCGGCCCGGCGACCGTCTCACCGCGGCGCACCGACTGCTGCACCTCGGCAAGTGCGCGCGAGATCACCACCGAGCCGGTGGTCTCGGAGACGATGTCCAACGCCTGCAGGATCGGTACGCCGGACGACAGCAGGGTGCTGAAGTTGCGGGCGAACCGCGCCAGCGCCAGCTTCTGGAACAGCTTGCCGAACACCGGCAGCCGCAGCTTGAGCGGGTCGACGACGTTGCGGACGCGCTCGGTGTGGCTGTACTTGCGCCAGAGCGCGAGCCCGACGACGGTCGCGACGACCAGGAACGGCAGGGCGAACCGCATCACGCCCGAGAGGAAGACCAGGATGCGGGTCGGGAGCGGGAGCTCGCCGCCGAGGTCCTCGAACATGTCCGCGAAGACCGGCACGACGAACACGAGCAGGCCGATGCACATGATGATCGCGAGGCAGAACACCACGATCGGGTAGGTCAGGGCGGCCTTGATCTTGCCGCGCAGCTTCACCTCGGCCTCGAAGTTGTCGGCGATCTGGCGCATCGAGGTGTCGAGGAAGCCGCCGGCCTCGCCGGCCTTGGTCATGCTGATCATCAGCGCCGGGAAGACCTCCGGTGACTTCGCGAACGCGCTGGACAGGCTCTGCCCGGTCTCGACGTCCTGCTTCACGCCGCGCAGCACCCGCCGCAGCTCCGGGTTCTCGACCTGGTCGGCCATGATCGTGAGCGCCCGCAGCATCGTCAGGCCGGCGTCGATCATCGTCGCGAACTGGCGCGAGAAGACCGCGAGGTCCCGGGTCTTCACGCGCTTCTTGCGCCCGAGCTTGATCTCGCGCTGGAGGCCGACGTTCGCGGGTCGCACCTCGAGCGGCACGTAGCCCATCGACCGCAACCGCTCGGCGACCGCGGCCTCCGAGACCGCCTCGACCTTGCCCTCGGTGAACTTGCCGCCGGCGTCGCGGACCTTGTAGCTGTACATGGTGGCGCCGGACATCGTCACTCCCAGCTGGCGTGGGAGCGCGTCACGTTCGCGCCCACCAGGGTCTCGAAGTCGTCCCGGTTCGAGCAGTGCTCGAGACCGGCCTCGTAGGTGATCCGGCCCTCCCGGACCAGCGCCGCGAGGTGGGCGTTGAGGGTCTGCATCCCGTCCTTGGCGCCGGCCTGGAGCGAGCCCTGGATCTGCTGCAGCTTGTCGTCGCGGATCATCGCGCGGATGCCCGAGTTGCAGACCATCACCTCGACGGCGGCGACCCGCGCCGTACCGTCGACGGTCTTCACGAGCGTCTGGCACACGACGCCCTGGAGGGTCGCGGCGAGCTGGGTGCGGACCTGCTGCTGCTGGTCGGCGGGGAAGACGTCGACGATGCGGGTGATGGTGTCCTGCGCCGACTGCGTGTGCAGCGTCGCGAACACCAGGTGGCCGGTCTCGGCGGCGGTGAGCGCGACCGAGATCGTGTCGAGGTCGCGGAGCTCGCCGACCAGGATCACGTCAGGGTCCTGACGCAGCACGTGCTTCAGCGCGGCCCGGAACGCGTGGGTGTCGGCGCCGACCTCGCGCTGGTTCACCAGGCAACCCTGGTGCTCGTGCAGGAACTCGATCGGGTCCTCGATGGTCACGATGTGGCCGCGCCGCGAGCGGTTGATCCGGTCGATCATCGCCGCGAGGGTGGTCGACTTGCCGGAGCCGGTCGGGCCGGTCACCAGGACCAGGCCGCGCTTGAGGGTCGTGAAGCTCGCGAGCACGTCGGGCATGCCGAGCTTCTCGAGCGGGAGGATCTCCCACGGGATCATCCGCATCACGGCGCCGATCGCCTCGCGCTGGCGGAAGATGTTGACGCGGAACCGCGCATGACCGGGTACGGCGTACGCGAGGTCGAGCTCGAGCTCCTCCTCGAACACCTTGCGTTGCCGCTCGGTGAGGACGCCGTACAGCATCGTGCGCAGCTGCTCGGCGTCCAGGGCGGGGTAGCCCTCGAGCGCCGTCATCTCGCCGCGCAGCCGGACGGTGGGCGGTGCGCCGACGGTGAGGTGCAGGTCCGAGCCGCCGAGGCTCAGCACCGCGATCAGCAGGTCGTCGAGCACCAGCCGGGTGGTCGCCGGAGCCGGGGGCACGGCGGCGACGGGCGCCGGCGGCGGCGGGGCGAGGGGGGCGAGGGGAGCGAGGGGAGCGAGGGGGGCGACGGGCGCAGGCGCGACAGGGGCGACGGGCGCAGGCGCGACCGCCACGGGCGCGACCACGGTCGGTGCCGTGGCCGGGCCCCGGTCTCCGGCCAACGGCAGGCCGAATCCGTTCCGAGATGGGTCGGTCACATCGGAGTCTTCGGTCGGCAGCTCCTCCGACTTGAGGCTCAGGTCACATCTCGTGTCGGCGAGGTGGCGGTGGTCGAGGTGCGAGCGGATCGAGCCTCGACACCACGCGCTGACGACGCGACGAGCCGGTGGTCGAGCTTGTCGAGACCCGGTGGGTCGACGTCGGTGCTCGGTTGCGGGGGTCTCGACGACGCTCGCTGGCGTTCGCTGCTCGACCGACGTGGGCGCTTTGCGACGACCGGTGGTCGAGCTTGTCGAGACCCGGTGGGTCGACGTCGGCGCTCGGGTGCGGGGGTCTCGACGACGCTCGCTGGCGCTCGCTGCTCGACCGACGTGGGCGCTGTGCGACGACCGGTGGTCGAGCTTGTCGAGACCCGGTGGGTCGACGTCGGCGCTCGGGTGCGGGGGTCTCGACGACGCTCGCTGGCGCTCGCTGCTCGACCGACGTGGGCGCTGTGCGACGACCGGTGGTCGAGCTTGTCGAGACCCGGTGGGTCGACGTCGGCGCTCGGGTGCGGGGGTCTCGACGACGCTCGCTGGCGCTCGCTGCTCGACCGACGTGGGCGCTGTGCGACGACCGGTGGTCGAGCTTGTCGAGACCCGGTGGGTCGACGACGGCGCTCGCTGGCGCTCGCTGCTCGACCGACGTGGGCGCTATGCGACGACGCGGAGGATCTCCTCGATCGAGGTCCGGCCCTGCGCGACCTTGGCCCAGCCGTCGGCCTTCAGGGTGGCCATGCCCTGCTCGCGCGCGGCGCGGCCGATGTCGTCGGTCGAGGCCCGGTCGACCACGAGGCGGGAGATCTCCTCGGTCACGGTCATCACCTCGTGCAGCGCCATCCGGCCGCGGAAGCCGGTCTGCGAGCACGCCGAGCAGCTGCCGGCGCGGTACAGCGTCGGCAGCGCGTCGCCCTCGGTCCACGGGAAGCCGACCTGCAGCAGCTCGGCGGGCTCGGGGTGGTAGGCCTCCTTGCAGCGCTCGCACAGCGAGCGGCACAGCCGCTGCGCGACCACCGCGTCGAGCGCGGAGCCGACCAGGAACGGCTCGATGCCCATCTCGACCAGGCGGGTCACGGTGGAGGGAGCGTCGTTCGTGTGGATGGTCGACAGCACCAGGTGGCCGGTGAGCGCGGCCTCGACCGCGATCTGCGCGGTCTCGTGGTCACGGATCTCACCGATCAGCACGATGTCGGGGTCGGCGCGCAGGATCGAGCGCAGCGCGGAGGCGAACGTCAGGCCGGCCTTGGTGTTGGTCTGCACCTGGTTGATCCCGGGGAGCCGGTACTCCACGGGGTCCTCGACCGTGATGACGTTGACGTCCGTGCGGTTGAGCTGGTTCAGCGTCGCGTAGAGCGTGGTCGACTTGCCGGAGCCGGTCGGCCCGGTGGCGAGGATCATCCCGTAGGGCTTGGAGTACGACGCCCGGTAGCGTGCGTAGTTGTCGGCGCTGAAGCCGAGGTCGTCGAGGCCGAGCTGCGTGTGGGACGTGTCGAGGATGCGGAGCACGACCTTCTCGCCCCACACCGTCGGCAGCGTCGCGACCCGCAGGTCGACCCGGCGGCCCTCGTGGTTGACCGACATCCGGCCGTCCTGGGGGACCCGGCGCTCGGCGATGTTCATCTCGGCCATGATCTTGAGCCGCGAGATCACGCCGTTCTGGATGTTCTTGGGGGAGCGGTGCGCGTCGTGCAGGACGCCGTCGATGCGGTAGCGCACCCGCATGTCGCGCTCGGTCGGCTCGATGTGGATGTCGGACGCGCGGTCGCTGATCGCCTGGTTGATCAGCAGGTTCACGAAGCGCACGACCGGCGCCTCGTCCGACACCTCGGTGAAGCTCGCGAGGTCGTCGGCGATCTCGGCCTCCGGCACGAGGTCGGAGCTGATGTCGAGCAGCTCGCCCTCGGCGCGGTACACCTGGTTGATCCGCGCCTCGATGTCGGCGCGGTTCGCGATCGCGAAGCGGACCCGGGTGCGGGTGATCCGGCCCAGGTCGTCCTTGAGCTCGATGTTGCCGGCCTGCCGGATGCTGACCGCGACGACGAGCTCGCCGTCCTGGAGGGCCAGCGGCAGCACGTGCAGCCGGCGCGCGAAGTCCGCCGGCACCAGGCTCACCGCCGACACGTCGACGGCGAAGTCCGCGAGCTCGACGTACTCGAGCCCGGCCGACGTGGCCGCGGTCCGTACGACGGTCGTCCGGTCGACCCAGCCGCCGTCGATGAGTGCCTCGATCACCGTCTGGCCGCGCTCGACCGCGATCCGGGTCGCCTCGTCGAGCTGGTCCTGGGTGACGGCGCGCGCCTCGACGAGCGCGCGCACCGTGTCGCCGGACGGCACGGTCATCAGTCCGGGATCGCAGCCAGGGCGGCCGCCGGGTTCTCCCGGTAGCGCACGATCAGCTCGGCCGTGGCCTCGTCGATGCGCTGGTGCAGCGCACGCCGGTACTCGGTCAGCTGCGCCTCGGCCTCGGTGAGCCGGGAGACCGCGTCCTCGACCTGCTCGGGGTCGTGCGGGTCGACGTCGGTCGCCCACATCCGCGCCAGCTCGGGCAGCTCGGGCAGCGGGTCGGCCGCGTGCACGGCGACCAGCGCCTGCCGGCTCTGGCCGGTACCGGTGTCGCCGAGGACCCGCACCAGCTCGTCCAGCGTCAGCGGGTGGTCGGACCTCGACTCCGCCGCGAGCAGGTCGAGCCGCGCGTGCACCAGACGACGCCAGTACGACGCCCGGTCCTCCTCGGCCTCGAGCTTGTGCCGGTAGTCGCGCAGCTGCGCGAGGTCGAGCTCGGCCAGGACCTCGGACGGGACCGCGCTCGTGACGGTACGGCGGCGTTCGGTCATCAGGTGGTCTCCGCATCGACGAGCGCCGGGTCCACCCCGGCGCGCTTGAGCATGACAGTGAAGTCGTGGGTGTTGGAGCTGACGAGTTTGGCATCCCCGATCGAGACGCTGCCGTCGAGGACCAGGCGGACCAGGTGCTGGTCGAACGTCTGCATCCCGGAGTAGGCGCCCTCGGCGACGATGTCGGCGATGGTGTCGGTGCGGTCGGGGTCCGCGACGGCCTCGGCGAGCCGGGGCGTGTTCACCGCGATCTCCATCGCGACCGCCCGGCCCTGGCCGTCGGCGCGGGGCACGAGGCGCTGGCAGACGATGCCGCGCAGGGAGGCGGCGAGCCCGAGCCGGACCTGCTTCTGCTCGTGCGGCGGGAAGAAGTCGATGATGCGGTTGACGGTCTCCTTGGCGTCGGTGGTGTGCAGCGTCGACATCACGAAGTGGCCGGTCTCGGCCGCCGACAGCGCGGCGCGCACCGTGTCCGCGTCGCGCATCTCGCCGATCAGGATCACGTCCGGGTCCTGACGCATCGCGGCCCGCAGGGCGATGCCCCAGTCGGCGGTGTCGGTGCCGAGCTCGCGCTGGTTGACCGACGCGACCTTGTCGCGGTGGATGACCTCGATCGGGTCCTCGATCGTCAGGATGTGCACGGGCCGGACCTCGTTCACGGCGTCCACCATGCCGGCCAGCGTCGTGGTCTTGCCGGACCCGGTCGGGCCGGTGACCAGCACGAGTCCGCGCGGCTCGAGCGCCAGCGACCGGATCACGTCGGGCATCCCGAGGTCGGCCAGCGAGCGGGGCTCGTCACCGACGAGGCGCAGCACGCAGCCGACCGTCCCGCGCGAGCGGAACGCGTTGGCGCGGAACCGCCCGATGCCGGGTACGGCGAGGGCGTAGTCGGCCTCGTTGGTCGCCAGGAACTGCGACTCGACCTCGGCCGTCATGGTCTCGCGGACCAGGGACTCCAGGGCGTCGGCGGTGAGCGGCTCGACCTCGAGGGGCACCAGCGAGCCGCGGATCCGCACGCGCGGCGGCCCGCCCACCTTGAGGTGCAGGTCGGAGCCGTGGTTCACCACGACCGCCTGCAGGAAGGGAGCGATCCGGAGGCTCGTCGCCGCCGTCTCCCGAGAGCTTGTCACGCGCCTTGTGTACCACGTCCGGAAGCGACTCCAGGACGGTCCGAGGAAAGTGCTGGTCCGGGCTCAAGTCACCGTCTCCAGGCGCCGAAGACACGGGGAGATCCACCTCTCGGAACCCTCTCGGAGCACACACATGCCGCGCACGCTGGTCGGACTGGACATCGGCAGCTCTGGTGTGCGCGCGGCCGAGTTCGCCCCCGGGCGCCGGCGCTCGACGCTGCGCCGGTACGCCGAGGTGGCGCTCGCGCCCGGAGTGGTCCGCACCGGCGGCGTCGTCGACGGCGACGCACTGACAGAGGCGCTCAGGACGCTGTGGTCGCGGGGGAAGTTCCGCACCAAGAACGTCACCCTCGGCATCGCGAACGCCGGCGTGCTCGTGCGTCAGCTCGACCTCGACTGGATGCCCCCGGCCGACTTCCGCAAGGCGCTGCGCTACCAGGTGCAGGACGTGCTGCCGATCTCGGTCGACGAGGCCAACCTCGACTACCACCAGCTCGAGGAGCTCGAGCTGCCCGCCGAGAACGGCACCACCCGCCGGGTCTCGCGGATCCTCCTCGTCGCGGCGTCCCGCGACATGGTCGACGGGTTCGTCGACGCCGCCCACCGCGCCGGCCTCCAGGCCCGCGGGGTCGACCTGCTCCCGTTCGCGCTGGTCCGCGCCCGCGCGCCGATGACCCGAGCCGCGGAGACCGAGGCGATCGTCGACATCGGCGCCGACGTCGTCTCGCTCGTCGTGCACGCCGGCGGCACGCCCCGCTACGTCCGGATGATCCCCGGCATCGGCGGCGACACGATCACCGCCGCCGTCCAGGAGCGCTACGACTGGTCGTGGGAGGACGCCGAACGCACCAAGCGGTACGTCGGCCTGCCGGGCCACGCGCACCTCGACCCGCTCCAGCAGAGCGTGGTGGGCCAGCGGTCCGACGGTCTCGACCACGCCGCCCAGCAGGTGGTGGTCGCGGCCGCGAACGCGCTCGCCGACGAGATCGCCACGACCCTCGACTTCTACCGCGACTCCAACCCCGACGCGGCCGGACAGGACGGCGTCGCCCGCCTGGTGCTCACCGGCTCGGGTGCGCTACTCGGCGGGTTCGACGAGCTGCTCGCCGCGCGCGTCGGCGTCCCGGTCGAGACCTTCGACGTCACGTCGCGGGTCAAGGTCCCCGGCCGGATCGGGCTCACCGGCGACGGCCTGGTGGCACTCGCCGTACCGGCCGGTCTCTGCGTGGGAGCCGCCAAGTGAGCACCCTGCCTCGCGTCAACCTGCTGCCGGAGTCGGCGTTCGAGCGGATGGCCGCGCGCCGGCTGCGCCGCGGTTTCGTCGCCGCCGGGGTCGTGCTGATGATGCTCGTCGGCGGTGCGTGGGCCTACCAGCACGTCCGCGTCGCCGAGGCCGACAAGCTGGTCGCCATCGAGGCCGCGAAGACCTCCCGTCTGACCTCGCAGACCCAGCGCCTGCAGCCGGTGCGCGTGTACGTCGACGGGGTCGCCGTCCAGGTCCTCACGGTCCAGACCGCGATGGCCGACGACGTCTTCCTGTCCGAGGTGCTCGAGGGCATCCAGGACGCGACCCCGGTCGGTGCCGAGCTCGCCACCGTCGCCATCACCATGACCGGCCGCCCGGTGCCTGCCGACCCGGCCGCGCCCGCTGCGGTCGCCGTACCCGCCAGCGCCTGCCCCGGCCCCGACCCCTTCAACACCCGCGTGGTCGTGGGGTGCGTGACGCTCGCTGGTACGGCGGCCAGCCGCGCCGAGGTCGGCGAGATGGTGGTCAGCCTCGGCAAGGCCGGGCTGTTCGTCGAGCCGTTCATCTCGACCACGACGACCGGCGAGAGCGACGAGGTGTCGTTCAGCGGGTCGGTCGGGCTGTCGGAGAAGGTCTTCAGCGGGCGCTACGCCCCCGAGAAGCCGGCCGGAGAGAGCTGATGGACCTCGGTACCCCCACCGCCACCAAGGTCGTCGGAGGCCTGTCCCTGCTGGCGGTCGCCGCACTCGGCTGGACGCTCGTCGTCGGCCCTGAGACCAGCACCCTGTCCGAGCGGCGCGAGCAGGTCGACGCGACCCGCGCGCAGAACCAGCTGCTCGCCACCCAGCTCGCCTCCCTCGAGCAGCAGCGCGAGGAGCTCGGTTCGACCCGGCGGATCGCTGCGGCGCTCGCCGAGCAGTTCCCGCCGACCGCGGACCAGCCGGGACTCTTCGAGGCGGTCACCGCGGCCGCCGTCGAGGCCGGGATCGGGGCCGACGGCGTCACCACCCTCAGCCCGACGCCGCCGACCATCGGCTCGACCACCGACCCCGCGGCTCCGGTCGATCCTGCTGCCGACACCTCGACTGCGACCGCCGGCCAGCTGGCCCGGCAGACGGTGACCGTCTCGATCACCGGCAGCTACGACCAGACCCAGCAGCTGCTGGAGAACCTCGAGCAGATGCCGCGGGCCTACCTCGTGCGCACCGTGAACCTCGCCGGGGACCCCCTGACCGGCATCTACACGACCACGGTCGCGGGCGACATGTTCGTGATGCCCCCGGTCGCCGACCCCGCCAAGACGCTGAACCTCGCCGCCAGCACCGTCCAGTCGGAAGGATGACCATGAACCTGCAGATGCGCCGCCGCCGCTCCGAGGAGCCCGAGGTCGTCGAGGAGCCGGAGCTCATGGAGGTCGTGGAGGAGCCGACCGACGACTCGTCCACCACCGTCCGCGCCCTGCGCGCCCAGGTCCGCGTGCTCGAGCAGGCCCTCGAGGTGGCGCCGGACGTACCGGTGCTCGCGGGCGACGAGGCGGCGTACCGCCGACGCGTGCTGCTCGCCGTCCGCGCGGTCGCGGCCCGTGCCGACGACCACGACGACCCGCGTCACGCCGCGGCCCGGGTGGTGGCGGCGGTCGAGCGCCTGGACGTCGACGGCTTCGCCCGCCCGGTCCTGCCGGGCATCGCCACCCACATCATCGCCCCGCCCCCGCAGCTGCCCGCGGGCGTGCGGACGGCGGCGATCGCCTCGGCGCCGGCACCTGAGCCGGCACCTGAGCCGGTGGTCGACCTGGAGCCCGGGGACGAGGTCGTGCTGCCCGTGCCGCCCCCGGCCCGCGAGGAGTCCCGTCGTGGCAAGCGGCGGCAGCGACACCACACGGCGGCGTGAGCACGATGACCACCACGATGCCCACCACCGCACACGAGTACGGCGGGCTCTCGCGCCGCTACGCCGCGGCCGGCGACCCGAGGATGGCCCAGCTGGCCGCCTGGGCTGCGGACGTGCACGTGCTCGAGGAGCTGCTCTGGAGCAACGGGCTCGCCGAGGCTCCCGACCCGGCCGCCGAGCTCGCTGCGATCGGGGAGACCATCGCGGCCTCCATCGAGGCGGCAGCCGCCGCTCTCACCGACTCCGGCCCGACCGGCCGCGACCTCGTGGAGGTCGCCCGCGAGGCGCTGGTCTCGACGTTCGACCCGTCCGTGCACCAGCTGCTGACCGATCGCTTCGACGACCTCGACCACCTGGAGCGCGGCCCCGGTCCCGGTGCCGTCGAGGCCGAGACGCGTACGGCTGCCCGGCTCGGTGGCCTCGCGCCGGCCGACCTCGTCGCCGAGCTGCGGATCGCGGCCGCCGACTGCCAGGCGATCGCCGACCTCCTCGCCGGTGCCGGCGACCTGGAGGGCGCTCGTCGGCTGGGCCTGCAGGCCCAGGCGGCCTCGTTCGAGGCACACCTCGTCACGTCGGCCGTCCGTGCGGGGGACGACGCGCTGGTCACCGTCGACCTGCGCTGGGACCTCGTCGCCGGCGACGCCCCGACGCCGGAGCGGCTCGCGTCGGTGCTGGGATCGGCGGAGCGGGCGTCGTGACCGCGGCGTACCTGACGTCCGTCGGCCTCCTCGGCCTGCTGATCGGCTCGTTCCTCAACGTGGTCATCCACCGGGTCCCCGCCGGCCTCTCCCTGGTCTCGCCGGGCTCGGCCTGCCCCGCGTGCGCGCACCCGGTGCGCGCCTTCGACAACGTGCCGGTGCTGTCCTGGCTGGTGCTCCGCGGCCGCTGCCGCGACTGCGCCGCTCCCATCGCGGCACGCTACCCGCTGGTCGAGCTGGCCACCGGGCTGCTGTTCGTCCTCGTCGGCTGGCGCTTCGGCGCGACGCCGTACGCCGGTGCGGCGCTGGTCGTCACCGCCGCCGGCATCGCGCTGGTGATGATCGACCTCGACCACCGGCGGCTGCCGTTCGGCGTCACCGGCGCGATGGCGGTCGGCACCGTGCTGGCGCTGGGCATCGACGCCGTGCGGTACGGCGCCGCCCCGGTACCGACCGCGCTCGCGGCGTCCGCGCTCTGGCTCGCGGTGTACGGCGGGATCTGGCTGGCGACGGCCGGCCGGGGGATGGGCCTCGGCGACGTCGCGCTCGCCCCGGTGCTCGGCCTGGCGCTCGGCTGGCTGGGCTGGGGTCCCGCGCTGGTCGGTCTCGGCGCCGGGTTCGCGATCGGCGCGGTCGTCGGCGTGGTGCTGATGCTGGCCGGCCTCGCGCGGGCCGGCTCGAAGGTCCCGCACGGGCCGTTCCTGGTCAGCGGGGCAGCCCTCGGGATGCTCGCCGGCGGGCCGCTCGGGGCGGCGTACCTGCGCCTCGTCGGCCTGTGACGACACTCTCAAGTCACCCCTTCGGGCCACCGATGACCTGAACACGCAGTGCACCGATCTCGCGCGAGTCCGCGAGGTCGTGCCTGGGTGACTTGTATCTTCTCCAGGAAGCGGAAGGACCGCGTTAGATGAGCTGGAACGGCCTCGCGGAGAGCATGCCGTCCGGGGGGATGATGCGCGAGATCGACCAGGGCCGGTTGCTGACCAGCATCGCCGCTGCGTCTGACGACTGCATCCTCTCCCTCGACGAGCAGGGCTCGATCCTGTGGGCCAGCCCGGCGACCGAGCACGTCCTGGGCTGGCGGCCCGAGAGCCTCTTCGGCCGGGAGCTCGACGAGCTCTTCACGAGCGACGGCGCCGAGCTGCGCGCCGTGGCGGTCCGCCGCCTCCTCGCCGGCGACCGCGTCCAGCCGTTCGTCGAGACCGGGCTGCGGCGCGACGGCTCGTCGTTCAAGGTCCAGGTCACGCTCGGCCCGGTGCCGGGGAGCGACGGCACCGTCTGCGGGGTCGTGGTGATCCTGCGCGACGTCACCGCGTTCCTGCGCGAGCAGCGCGAGCTCGCCCTCGCCCTCGAGATGTCGCGGGCGCACTTCGACCAGGCCGTCACCGCCCAGGCGATCCTCGACCTCAACGGCCAGCTGGACTCCGCGAACCCCGCGTGGTGCGAGCTGTTCGGCCGCGGCGAGGGCTGGTTCGCCGACTCCAACCTCGCCGAGCTGATGCACCCCGACGACGTCGCCGCGTTCGACGCGGCGCTGCTCCGGCTGCGCGCCGGCGGCGTGGAGTCGATCAGCCACCGGGGCCGGTTCCGCGACGCGGAGGGTCACGACCTCCCGCTGGTGCTGGACGCAGCACTGCTGCGCGAGCCGAACGGTACGCCGTACGCCGTCGCCGCCTCGGTGCGCGAGGCCGGGCCCGAGGACGACCCGCAGCCGCTGACCGAGGTGCTGCACCGGCGCGGGTGGGACACCGCCGCGATCCTCGACGAGGACCTCACGCTGACCTTCTCCTCGGTCGCGCTGGACCGGCTGCTGGGCTACGACCCCGAGGACCAGACCGCGCACCTGGGCTGGGAGTTCATCCACCCGACCGACGTCACCGCCGTGGTCGACCTGCTCGCCCGGCTGCTCGCCGAGCCGCACCGCCAGGACCGCGTGGTGCTGCGGCTCCGCGACGCCCAGGACACGTGGCGCTGGGTCGAGGTGACCGCCGCGAACTGCATGGCGGACCCCGAGATCGGCGGCATCGTCGCGAACATCAACGACATCTCCGAGCGGGTGCGCACCGAGGAGGCGCTGCGGCTCTCCGAGGCGCTGCACCGCGCGATGGTGGAGACCGCCCCCGAGGGCATCATGGCCACTTCGCCCGAGGGCACCGTGATCTTCGCGAACGAGACCGCCGCCGAGATCGTCGGCCTCACCGTCGCCGAGATGAGCGGCCAGACCCCGCTGCAGCTGTTCGGGCTCGCCGACGACGCCGATGACACCGAGGTGCACGACGTGGTGCACCAGCTGCCCGACGGGCGCGAGCGCACCCTCAAGGTGTCGCTGCGCCCGCTGAACAGCCGCAACAACCGGCTCGGCTCCCTGATCACGCTGTCCGACGTCACCGACGCCCGGCAGGCCGAGCGGGCGCTGCTGCGCCGGGCGCTCCACGACCCGCTGACCGCGCTGCCGAACCGCTACCTGTTCCTCGACCGGCTCGAGACCGCCGCCGCCCGCGCGCGGCGCTACGAGGGTCGCGAGACCGCCGTGCTGTTCATCGACCTCGACGCGTTCAAGCAGATCAACGACACCTACGGCCACCAGACCGGCGACGACGTCCTGCGTGAGGTCGCGACCCGGCTGCAGGCCTCGGTGCGCGCCACCGACACCGTCGGCCGCCTCGGCGGCGACGAGTTCGCGGTGATCTGCGAGGACACCGGCGTCGAGGAGGCGCTGATCGTCGCGCACCGGATCCTCGACGCGTTCGCGACGCCGATCCGCATCGACGACACGGACCACGAGGCGAGCCTCAGCGTCGGCGTCGCGCTGGCGCCGCAGTACCCCTTCGACGTCGTCGTACGTCGCGCCGACGAGGCGATGTACCGCGCCAAGCAGGGTGGTGGCCGGCGGATCGTGGTCGCCGGCGGCGAGGACTCCTAGGTCGGCCGGCGCCGCTGCCGGTGACTACGCAGTCGCCGAGCCGTCGACCAGCCCGAGCTGCTGCAGCGACCGCTCGCCGTGGCCGGCGCAGTCGGCCGGGTGGTCGCCGTACTCCAGCGTGAGCTGGCCGACCGTGTGCAGCTGGCGGCGCAGGTCGGTCGACACGCGCAGGCTCAGCAGCGGCTGGGTGACGTGGCCGAGCTCGGCGTGCACGCCGACCAGGTCGCTGGCCGTGCCGAGGGCGCGCAGCGCGGTGCCGACGACGTTCTCGAAGCGGGTGGCGTCGAGGCGGCCGTCCGAGCCGGTGACCTTGCGCAGCGTCTCGTAGGCGTCGAGCTCGACGAGCTGGCCGTTGGCGACCGCGGTGCCGTGCAGGGAGCCGAGCGAGCGGGCGAACGCCTCGCGGCGGTCGGGGGTGCTGACGACGAGCCAGCTCTGACCGGCCTCGAGCCCGCCACGCAGGCAGCAGGCGGTCGTGTGCTCGGCGGCAGCGGCCGCCTCGAGGACGCGGCGGCGCGGGGTCGCGACCCGACGCTCGCCGCTGAAGCGCGCCGCGTTGGGCTCGCGCAGGCGGGCGACCCGGGCGCGGGCGCGGTCGCCGAGCAGCTTGTCGGGCAGCGAGGCCATCGGCACGGCGCCGCTCCACAGGAAGCCCTGGGCGCTCTCGCAGCCGAGCCGGCGCAGCAGGTCGCGCTGCTCGACGGTCTCGACGCCCTCGGCGACGGTCTGCAGGCCGAGGCCGTTGGCCAGCCGCACGATCGCCTCGGTGATCGCGAGGTCCTCGGGGCGCTCCACGGCGTCGCGGACGAACGAGCGGTCGATCTTCACGACGGTCACGGGGAGCTCGCGCAGGAAGCTCAGCGACGAGTAGCCGGTGCCGAAGTCGTCCAGCGCCACGCCGACACCGAGGTCGCGCAGGCCGTCGATGGTGGCACGGGCGGCGTCGCGGTTGTGCAGCAGCGCCGTCTCGGTGATCTCGAGGACCAGCGAGCCCGGCTCCAGGCCGGAGCGGCGTACGACGTCGTCGACCACGTCCACCAGGCGCGGGTCGTCCAGCGAGCGGGCGGAGAGGTTGACCGCCACGTGGAAGGTCGGCGGCACCAGGCCGGAGTCGATCGCGTCCACGGTCTCGTGGCACGCGCGGTCGAGGACCCAGCGGTCGAGCTCAGCGGCGATGCCGTGCGTCTCGGCCAGCGGCACGAAGACGCCGGGGGAGACGGTGCCGAGCTCCGGGTGCTCCCAGCGGGCGAGCGCCTCGACGCCGACCACCTGGTCGGACGCGAGGCCCATCACGGGCTGGAAGTGCACCTCGAGCAGGTCGTGCGCGATCGCCTCGCGCAGGTCGTTGGCGAGCCGGTTCTGCTCACCGGCGCGGCGGGTCAGCGCGGGGTCGAACAGCTGGCTGCGGGCGCGGCCTCGGGCCTTCGCCTCGGTCATCGCCGCGTCCGCGTGCTTGAGCAGCAGCTCGGTGTCGAACTCGAGCGGCGGGGCCACCGCGATGCCGATGCTGGCACCGACGCGCAGGCCGCGGCCGTCGATCGCGATCGGCTCGGCGATCGCGGCGAGCACCTGCTCGCTGAACTCGCCGGCCTCCTCGACGCCGACATCGGGGCAGACGAAGACGAACTCGTCGCCGCCGACGCGGGACACGATGTCGGTCGGTCCGGCCAGCGCGCGCAGCCGCTCCGCGACCCGGGCGAGCACCCGGTCTCCGAGCACGTGGCCGTAGACGTCGTCGACGGCCTTGAACTGGTCGAGATCGATGTGCAGCACGGCGACCTCGCGGTTGCCGTTGCGCGCGTCGGACAGCGCCTGCGAGAGCCGGTAGGTCAGGTACGACCGGTTCGGCAGCCCGGTGAGCGCGTCGTGCATGGTCACGCGGACCAGCTCGGCCTCGAGCTCGAGCCGGTCGCTGATGTCGCGGGCCACGATCACGGCGCCGGCGAGCTCGCCGTCGTCGTCGGCGAGCGGGGTCACGTTCATGGTGACCTCGGCCAGCCGGCCGTCACGGGTACGACGCAGGGTGTCCAGGCCGAGGACGGACTTGCCCTCGTGGATCATCGCCATGATCCGGCGCGGCTCGTCGGAGCCCGGCGGGTGCAGGCTCGAGACGTGCGCGCCGACGATCTCGGCGGACGGGTAGCCGTACAGCAGCTCGGCGCCGTTGTTCCAGCCGGTGACGACGCCCTCTGTCGTGGTCGTGAACACCGCGTCGGTGACCGACTCGACGATGCCGGAGAGGCGCTCGACGCGGCTCTCGGCGGCGCGCAGCGCGAGCCGGAGCCGGCCGTGCTCGATGGTGCGGCCGAGCGGGCGCAGCCACTCGCGGTGCAGGTCGCGGGGAGCGAGCACCAGGTCGGCGGTGTCCTCGAGCTCCTGGTTCGCGGGATCGGGATCGACGACCACGAGGGCGGCGGAGCCGGCGGGGCCGCGCAGGGCCTTCGCGAGGTCGGCGGCGGAGAGGCCGGGACCGCCCGCGTCGACCAGCACGCAGTCGAAGGTGCCGGTGCTCAGCGCGCGCAGCGCGGCGGCGAGCGTCAGGGCGTGGGTGACCAGCAGGGAGTCCGCGGCGGCGTTGACCGCCCGCGCGACCGCGCCGTTCTCGCCGGTGCCGGCAGCGACCACGAGAAC
Source organism: Nocardioides sp. SR21 (assembly GCF_022761125.1). Lineage (GTDB taxonomy): Bacteria > Actinomycetota > Actinomycetes > Propionibacteriales > Nocardioidaceae > Nocardioides. The sequence goes on from NZ_JAKWJR010000007.1 coordinate 164,976, forward strand.
CGTGGGCAGGGAGGGATGCGGCGGTACTGCTCCTCGCTGCATATCGACCTCCCGAGATCTCTCATCGGCACGGTGCGGACCTACCTGAGTCCCATGGCGCGCGTGATGAGTGTGACGGTTGTGACGAACTTCCGCCGGATTTCGGACGAACCGGTCCAGACCGCTCCGGGGAGGTGCTCGTGGGAGGATCCCGGCCGTGGACACCGATGTGATCGTCGTAGGTGCCGGCCTCGCCGGACTGGTTGCTGCTGCCGAGGTCGCCGACGCGGGCAAGCGCGTGCTGCTCCTCGACCAGGAGGGGGAGCAGTCGCTGGGCGGCCAGGCCTTCTGGAGCCTGGGCGGGTTGTTCCTCGTGGACAGCCCCGAGCAGCGCCGGATGGGCATCAAGGACTCCCGCGACCTGGCCATGCAGGACTGGCTCGGCAGCGCGCAGTTCGACCGCGAGGAGGACCGGTGGCCGCGCCGCTGGGCCGAGGCGTACGTCGACTTCGCGGCCGGCGAGAAGCGCTCCTGGCTGCGCGAGATGGGGCACCGCATCTTTCCGGTCGTCGGCTGGGCCGAGCGCGGCGACGGCCGCGCCGACGGGCACGGCAACTCGGTGCCCCGCTTCCACATCACCTGGGGCACCGGCCCCGGCGTGGTCGAGCCGTTCGAGCGCCGCTGCCGCGAGCACGCCGCGACCGGTCGCCTCACGTTCGGCTTCCGGCACCGCGTCGACGACCTGCTGCTCGACGGGGGCACCGTCGTCGGCGTACGCGGCAAGCTGCTCGAGCCGACCGCCGTCGACCGCGGCAAGGCCAGCAGCCGCGTGGAGGTGTCCGACTTCGAGCTGCGCGCGCAGGCGGTGATCGTCACCAGCGGTGGCATCGGCGGCAACCACGACCTGGTCCGCAAGACCTGGCCGGCCCGGCTCGGCACGCCGCCGCGGACGATGGTCGCCGGCGTGCCCGCGCACGTGGACGGCCGGATGCTCGGCATCACCGAGGCCGCCGGCGCGCGGGTCATCAACCCCGACCGGATGTGGCACTACGTCGAGGGCATCCGCAACTGGGACCCGATCTGGGAGAACCACGGCATCCGGATCCTGCCCGGCCCGTCGTCGCTCTGGCTGGACGCGACCGGCAAGCGGCTGCCCGCGCCGTACTTCCCGGGCTTCGACACCCTCGGCACGCTCCACCACCTGCGCACGACCGGCTACGACTACTCGTGGTTCGTGCTGACGCAGAAGATCATCGAGAAGGAGTTCGCGCTCTCGGGCTCGGAGCAGAACCCCGACCTCACCGGCAAGGACGTCAAGCTCCTGCTGTCGCGCGTGAAGGCCGGCGCGCCCGGTCCGGTCGAGGCGTTCAAGCAGCACGGTGAGGACTTCGTCGTCGCCGACGACCTGGGCGAGCTGGTGCGCGGCATGAACAAGGTCGGCGACAAGCCGCTGATCGTCGAGGCCGAGCTGCGCGACCTGATCGAGAAGCGCGACCGCGAGATCGACAACGAGTTCACCAAGGACGCCCAGGTCACCGCGATCCGCGGCGCGCGGAAGTACCGCGGCGACAAGCTGATCCGGGTCGCGAGCCCGCACAAGCTCCTCGACCCCAAGGCCGGCCCGCTCATCGCCGTACGCCTCAACGTGCTCACCCGCAAGACGCTCGGTGGCCTGGAGACCGACCTCGACGGCCGCTGCCTCACCGCCTCCGGCGACCCGCTCCCCGGCCTGTACGCCGCGGGCGAGGTCAACGGCTTCGGCGGCGGCGGGATGATGGGCTACAACGCCCTGGAGGGCACGTTTCTCGGCGGTTGCCTGTTCTCCGGCCGCACGGCGGGCCGCGCCGCGGCCAGCGCAGTCTGACGGTTGAATCGGGACTTTCCGTCCGTTGAGTCGGGAGTTTCCGTCGTCGGGGTGACAGAAAGTCCCGATTCAACGGACAGAAACTCCCGACTCGACGTGGACGTCAGTGCGCGCCGGTGAGGTTGAGGCCGACGACGCCAGCGACGATCATCGCGAGTGAGATCGCCTTGACCGCGCCCATCGACTCGCCGAGGTAGAGGTAGCCGACGACCGCGACCACGGCGGTGCCGAGGCCCGCCCAGATCGCGTACGCGACCGACACCGGCAGGGTGCGTACGACGACGGTCAGCATCCAGATGCTCAACGTGTAGCCGGCCAGCACGGCGATCGTCCACCCGGGGTCGCGGAACCCGTCCGCCTTCGGGAGCAGCGAGGTCGCCAGGACCTCGATGCCGATCGCCACCATCAGCAGCACGATTGCGCCGAGCACGACTCTTCCTCATTTCTGTAGCAGTCGCTACAAACTGTAGCAGTCGCTACGCTGAGGTCGTGAGCCGTCGCGAGGACCTGCTGGATCGAGCCACCGATCACGTGATGCAGCACGGGCTGATCGGGCTGACGCTGCGCCCCCTCGCGGCCGCGATCGACACCAGCGACCGGATGCTCATCTACCACTTCGGGAACCGCGACGCGCTGGTCTCCGCCGTCGTCGCCCGCTGCGGGGAGCGATCCAGCGCGTACGTCGACGCGATGCCCGGTGCGCCGACGGTCCGGTCCGCGGTGAACCGGCTCTGGACGGCGTTCGGCGAGGAGCCGCTCAACAGCTGCCTCGACGTCTACGTCCAGGCGGCTGCCAGCGGGCTGTTCGGCAGCGAGCCCTACCTCAGCGAGGCACGGGCCAGCAACGAGCGCTGGTCGTCCGCGCTGGCGGGCTACCTCGTGCGTAGCGGCGCGCCGGCCCGCCGGGTCGCCCGCGTCGTCACGCTCGTCGACTCGGCGCTGTACGGCTTCCACCTCGACCTCGCCACCGACCGCCCCGACGAGCTGGCCCGGGGGGTCGACGACCTGGCGCGGGCGGCGCAGATGCTGGCCGACTGAGGGTCAGAGCAGCATCGAGAGCCGGCCGCCCGGGCTGTCGCCCACCGGCGTGGCGCCGTGGCTGATCGCCGGCGTGCTCTCGACGGACGTGCCGAAGCCGCGCAGCCCGTCGCTGAGCCGGTCTCGTACGGCGGCGAGGTCCGCCCGCTTGCTGTCGACCAGGTTCCTGGCCGCCTCCACCGCGGTCGGGTCTGCGACGGTCGCCTGGGAGACGTCGACGGGGGAGAGCGTGGTCGCGCCGCTGATCGTGACGTTGTCCTCCTCGTCCGGCCCGTCCTTGAACGTCAGGTCGTGCCCGGCGAGCACATCGATGCCCTTCCAGGTCGCGCCGGCCTGGATCCGCTGCACCTCGGCCTGGAGCTCCTCGAACTTGCCCCGGAGCGCGGACTGGGCGACGGGGCTGAGCTCGGCCGTGGCGCCGCAGATCATGGCGATGTGGTCCATTCTCCTCAGCAACGAGGCGACGTCGCCGAAGGCATTGTCGGCGGTCTGGACGATGGCGAGGCCGTCCTGGGCGCTGCGTGCTCCGCCGGCGAGGCTGACGGAGACCGTCGCGACCACGGCGTCGTCGCCGACGACGTCGGCCGCTCTCGTCTGCGACCCCACGTTGCCGAGGAGTGCGACCTCCCAGAGCTGTTGCAGGCGCGAGGAGTCCTGCAGACCCATCAGGTCCGGGTTGATGCTGAGACTCATCGACGCTTCCTCCTGAATGCCGAGTCACCCGCGTCCGTCCGTGGACGCGTCCCACCTACCAGGAGATATCGGTCGATCCAGGCCCCGGGTTGAGGGCTGCCCTGTGACCTCGGCCTCAGTACTCCGTGCGGTCCGGCTTCGCCAGCCACGCCTCGAACGGCGCGAACGAGCCGGCCTGGTCGCCGCGGTGCACCGGCATCGGCCACGTCTCCCGATCGCGGTCCATCAGCTCGTAGAACTCGTGGTCGTCGAAGCCTCCACGCGCCGCGTCATGGCGGTCGGCGGCGTACACGACACGGTCGAGCCGCGCCCACAGGCAGGCAGCGACGCAGAGCGGGCACGGCTCGCAGGACGTGTAGAGCACCGACCCGGCCAGCGAGAAGTCACCGAGCTTGGCGCAGGCCTCGCGGATGGCCACGACCTCGGCGTGCGCCGTCGGGTCGAGGTCGCGGGTGACGCGGTTCGTCCCGACCGAGATCAGCTCGCCCTCGCGGACGACCATCGCGGCGAACGGTCCGCCGTTCTCGGCGACGTTCGCCGTCGCGCGCTCCACCGCACGGTCCAGCCAGGTCTTGTCGGTCACTGCTCCACCTCCGAGAGTCGGGAGTACGCCGCGGTGATCTCCGAGGCTCGGTCGCGGGCGGACCGCCCGGCCGCGGACAGCACGCCGTCCGCCAGCACGCTCACCACGCTCATCGCGGCCGCGTAGCTGTCGAACGCGAGCGTGCTCGACACCGGGCACTCGAGCCAGTGCGTGGCCCTCGCCGCGTGGTTCCGGGCGGTGCCGTCGGCCAGGAGCACGACCGTCGCACCGGTGGCCCCCGCCTCCACGAGGAAGTCGCCGAACCCGGCTGGCCGGCGCCGGAAGCCCACCGCCACCACCACGTCGCCGGCGCCGAGGTCAGCGAGCTCCTCGCCGACGACCTGGCCCGGCAGCGGCGCGAGACGTACGTCGCCGCGCGCGTGCGTGAGCTGTTGTCGCAGGTGCAGCGCGACCGGGTGGCTGTTGCGCCAGCCGACGACGAGCACCCGCCGGGCCGCGGCCAGCAGCGCGACGACCTCGGGGATCGCCGGGCTCTCCAGCGCGGCGCGGAGCGACTCGGTCTCGTGGGCGAGGTGGGCGCTGAGGCTGGGGGCGCCGTCGACGCGCCGCGGCTCGCCATTGGACCGCAGCTCCCGCAGGTGCTCGCGCACCTCGTCGAAGTCCTCGAACCCGAGGTGCCGGAACAGCCGGCTCATCGTCGCCTTCGACACGCCGGCCATCTCGGCCAGCTCCGCGGAGCGGTACGTCGCCAGCTCGTCGAGGTGCTCGAGCAGCGTCTGGGCCGCGCGCTGCTCCTGCGGGGAGAGACCGGCGTACCTCTCGGTGATCCGCTCGTCGATCCTCATCGCGCCTCCACCGCCCGGTCGGCGGTGAGCCAGCAACCGTTTGCCGGTTCGAAACGGTTGCCTACGCACCGCTGGCCCGGCCCGCCGCCGGCCGGCGGTGAGCCAGCAACCGTCTGCTGGGTCGAAACGGTTGCCCACGCACCGCCGACCCCGGCTCCCACGATCATCGCGCCTCCACCGCTGCGGCGACCCGGAGCACCGCGGCCTCGAAGGCGTCGAGCGCCGCGGCCACGTCGTACTCACGCACGTCCTCGTCGGGGTGGTGGCTGATCCCGTCGTGGCACCGGACGAACAGCATCCCCACGTCGGTGGTCAGCCCGATCGCCATCGCGTCGTGCCCGGCCCGGCTCCACAGCCCCATCGGGTCGTCGTCACCGGTGGAGCGGATGCCGTCGCAGACCGCCTCCTGAAGCCACGGCGCGCACGGGACGGCCGGCGCGGTGTGGTGCTCCACGACCTCGAGCCGCAGCCCGCGCGCCGCGCAGAGCAGCTCGATCTCGGCGCGCATCGCGTCCCACATCGCGTCGCGCTCGGCGTCGGTCGCGGCCCGCAGGTCGAGGCTGAGGTCGGCGCGCCCCGGGATCACGTTGACCGCGCCGGGCTGGACCTCGATCCGGCCGACGGTCGCGATGCAGCCCTGGTCCCCGGTCGCGCGCGCCATCCGCTCGATCGTGGTGATCGCCTCGCTGGCGCCGACCAGCGCGTCGCGCCGCCGGGGGTACGGCGTCCCGCCGGCGTGCCGCGCCTCGCCGATGACCGACAGCCGGAACCGCCGGGCGCCGGCGATCGTGGTCACGTAGCCGAGCGACCGGTCCGCGGCCTCGAGGAACGGCCCCTGCTCGATGTGCGCCTCCAGGTAGCCGACCAGGTCCTCCGGCGCACGAGCGGCCTCGCCGACCCGGCGCGGGTCGAGGCCGAACTTCGTGAACGCCTGGTGCAGCGTGACGCCGTCGCGGTCGCGGAGGTCCCACCACTCGTCGCGCCAGTGCCCGGCCACGGCGGCGCTCCCCAGCAGCGCGGTGCCGAAGCGGGTGCCCTCCTCGTCGCTGAAGCCGATCACCTCCAGCGCGAACGGCAGGTCGGCGTCGCGGAGCCGCTCGGCGACCGCGATCGCGATCACCACGCCGAGCATCCCGTCGTACGACCCGGCGTCCGGCACGGTGTCGAGGTGGGAGCCCAGCAGCAGAGCGGGAAGTCCGGGCGTCCTGCCTTCGCGGCGCCCGCACTGGTTGCCGGCGGCGTCCTGCCAGCTGCGCAGCCCGGCCTGCTCCATCCAGGCCGCGGCCAGCGCGTTCGCGGCGGCGTGCTCGGCGGACAGGTGGACGCGCTCGAGCCGGGGCGGGTCGGAGGTGGCCCGGTCCAGCTGGGCGCAGCGGTCGAGGACCTCACGGGCGGTCGTCATGCGTACACCTCGTTCGCGGCCGCGACGCCGCCGTCGCGACGCAGCACCTTCTCGAGCGCGTCGAGCGTCTGGAGCACGGCCTCCGCGCGGGCGTTGTAGCCCATCGTGCCGATCCGCCAGACCCGGCCGTGCAGGGGACCGAACGACGTCCCGATCTCGATCCCGAAGTCGTCGAGGAGCTCGGCGCGTACGCCGTCGCCGTCGACGCCGTCGGGGATCTCGACCGCGACCACGTTGTTCATCTTGTGCTCCACGTCGCCGAAGACGTCGAGGCCGAGGCCCTGCACCCCGGCGAGCATCGCCCTGCCGTGCAGGGCGTGCCGGGCGATCGCGTTGTCGAGACCCTCCTCGACGAGCAGTCGCGCGCACTCGTGGGCGCCGTACAGCATCGTCGTCGCCTCGGTGTGGTGGTTGAGCCGCCGCGGACCCCAGTAGTCCATGATCTGCGCGAGATCGAAGTAGTTGCTGGCGATCCGGGCCCCGACGTCGGTGTCGGAGTCGTCGCGGATGCCGGCCTCCACGTGCTTGCGCGCGTTGATCAGCTCGGCCGCCCGCGGTGAGATCGTGATCGGTGCGCTGCCCGATGGACCGCCCAGGCACTTCTGCAGTCCGGCGGTCGCGATGTCGAGCCCCCACTGGTCGGTCTCGAAGTCGTTGCCGCCGATCGAGGCCGTCGCGTCGCAGTAGAGCAGCACGTCGTGGCCCCGGCAGATCTCGCCGATGTTCGCCAGCGGCTGGCACATCGTGGTGCTCGTGTCGCCCTGCACGATCGCCAGCACCTTCGGCCGCACCTCGCGTACGGCGGCCTCGACGGCCTCGGGCTCGAACACCTCGCCCCACGGCACCTCGATCGTGTGCACCTCGGCCCGGCAGCGCTCGGAGATCTCGGCGAGCAGGTGGCCGAACCGGCCGAACACCGGCACCAGCACGCGATCGCCGGGCTCGATCATCGAGACGAGCGCGGCCTCGATGCCGGCGCGCGACGTGCCGTCCACCAGGAACGTCTGCTCGTTCTCCGTGCGGAACACCTGGCGGTAGAGCGCCATCGTGTCGGTCATGGCCGCCGTCATCCACGGGTCGAACTGGCCGACGAGCTGCTTCGACATCGCCTGCAGCACGCGCGGGTCGGCCGTGATCGGACCCGGTCCCATCAGCAGCCGCTGCGGCGGGTTGAGCTCGCTCACGGGTTCCTCCTCAGCTGCCGGCCCCAACCGGTCTGTCCGGCCCGGCCGCGGACCAGGGTGTCGATGACGCGCCCGGTGTAGCGCCGGCCGTCGTACGCCGAGATCGGGTTGCGGTGCGCGAGCTCGCGCGCGTCGACGACGAGCTCGGCGGCCTCGTCGTACACCAGCAGGTCGGCGTCCGCGCCGACCTCGATCCGGCCCTTGTGCGTCAGGCCGACCAGGTCAGCGGTGCTGCGCGACATCCAGCGGCTGACCTGCTCCAGGCCGACCCCGCGCCGGCGCGCCTCGTGCGCGACCGCGGTGAAGCCGACCTGCAGCCCGGCGACCCCGCCCCACGCCTGCTGGAGATCCCCGTCGCCGCGGGACTTCTCGGCCTCGGTGGCGGGGGAGTGGTCGCTGACCACCAGGTCGATGATCCCGTCGTGCAGCCCCTGCCAGAGCGCGTCGCGGTTGCCGCGGTCGCGGATCGGCGGGCAGCACTTGTACGCCGGCGCCGCGTCGGGGATCGACTCGGCGGCGAAGCACAGGTAGTGCGGGCAGGTCTCGACGGTGACGCGCAGTCCCTCGGCCTTCGCATCCGCCAGCAGGTCGAGCGCCCGGGCGCTGGAGAGGTGCAGGACGTGCACCCGCGCGCCGGTCTCGCGCGCACCGTCGAGCAGCATCCTGATCGCATCGGTCTCCGCCCGGTCCGGCCGGGACAGCAGGAAGTCGGCGTAGGAACGGCTCGGCGGCGCGGGCGACTCGGCGAGGACGGCGGCGTCCTCGGCGTGCACGATCAGCAGCGCGTCGAGCCGGGCGACCTCGGCGAGCGCGTCGCGAAGCTCGGGCGCGGACAGGTGGGGGAACTCGTCGACCCCCGACGGCGACAGGAAGCACTTGAACCCGAAGACCCCGGCGTCCCACAGCGGCTCGAGGTCGGCCACGTTGCCCGGCACCGCGCCGCCCCAGAAGCCGACGTCCACCGCGAGCTCACCGGAAGCCGCGTCCAGCTTGGCCTTCAGCCCTGCCAGCGTCGTGGTCGGCGGGATCGAGTTCAGCGGCATGTCGACGAGCGTCGTGACGCCGCCGGCCGCCGCGGCGAGGGTCGCGGTCACGAACCCCTCCCACTCGGTGCGGCCCGGCTCGTTCACGTGCACGTGTGTGTCGACCACGCCGGGCAGCACGCAGGGCGCCTCGACCACGGTGCCTGACACCTCGTGGTCGTACGGCGCGATCGCGCCGATCCGCCCGGCCTCGATGGTGATCGTGGCCGGCACGAAAGCGTCATCCACCAGCACCCGTTGACTTCTGAGCGCAGTCACCGTCATCCAGGCTCCCGGCGGACGGTCGCCTGGATGAGTCCGTAGGGCCGGTCCGCGGCGTAGAAGACCTCGCCCGGGTTGTCGAGCTCGAACGGCGAGAGGTCGACGAGGAAGTGGTGCTTGTTCGGGCAGGACAGGCTGATCTCGGTGATCGCGTCGTACTTCTCGAGGACCGCCTTGCCCATCTCGAAGATCGTCTGCTGCAGCGCGAGCGAGTGGTGGTCGGCGAACGTCGCGAGAAGCGTGTCGCGGACACCGGCGTACGTCGCGTCGTAGTCGACCCAGGCCGCGGCGTACCGCCACGACGCGGTGACGCTGGTCGCGAGGATCCGGTCGTCGGTCTCGGCGAGCGTCGTGTAGTGGTCGCGCGGGAAGCCGTGGAACTCCGAGCCCGTCGACTTCAGCACCGTGCAGTCCTGGAGGCCGGCAACGACGACCTCCTCGTCCCCGTCGATCTCGACCATCGCGGTCCTGGTCTCGCGGCCCGTGCGCTGGAACGCGTGGTCGTGGTCGGCGATCCGCTCCCAGGCGTACTGCTCGGCCGTGAACGTCCCGCCCGTCACCCACTCGAACTCGTCGATGAAGTGGTGGGCCAGCGTGAGGAGGAACGTCTCGGGCGCTCCGACGCCGTGCTCGCGGGCGAACGCGTACACGGTGTTCTTCTGGGTGTCGGTCGCGACCACGTGGCTGTTGTCGCCCTCGGTGTGGCAGGCCTCGAAGTCTCCGCGCAGCTGGGTGGTGACGCTGAGGTCGCTGATCGCGTGCCGTTCGGTCGTCGAGCTTGTCGAGACACGGTCGACGCGGACCAGCCGAACCTCGGCCTTGCCGTACTGGTTGGCGCCGAGCACGATCCGTCCGGTCATGTCAGCTTCCCAGGTACGTCGAGTAGGAGTACGGACTCAGCAGCAATGGCACGTGGACGTGCGAGCGGTCCGCCGGGATCGAGAAGGTCACGGTGACCTCCGGGTAGAAGTCGGACCGCGCCCCGGTGTCGAAGGTCAGCCGGTGCGTCCCGGGGTCGAGGTCGACGTCGAAGCGGCACCGTCCGTCGGCATCGGTGCGGCCCTCCGCTGCGCCGCCGTCGAGGACGACCGCCACGTCCCGGGCGGGCGCACCCGCCGTGGTGTCGAGGACGTGGGTCGACAGCGTCGTCATGCGAACAGTCCCTTCAGCCGCAGTACGGCGATCTCGCGGAGCTGGCCGGCGGTCACGCCGAGCTCGGTCTCCGGGTCGTTCCCGAGCCGCTCCTCGAGCAGCGCGAGGATCTCGTCGGCGTCACGTCCGGCGGCGCGGACCAGGAAGATCCGGTCGAACCTCTCCTCGTACGCCGCGTTCCCCGCCGCCAACCGGGCCTGGACGTCGGCGTCGCGGCTCACGCCCCCCTGCTCCCGACCCGACATCGCCGCGCTGGCGCCGCTCCCGGCGTGCCGCTCGCCGATCCGTGGGTGGTCGGCGAGCGCCGCCTCGACCTCCGCGCCGTTCCACGCGCGGGCGTGGGCGTCGGCGAGGATCAGCATCGCGTCGAGATCGCCGTACGGGCGCCCGGCGACCACGGCGTCCACCCAGGACTCGATGCCCACACAGGGCCGCACGGCGGCGGCCGCGTCGGGCACAGCCATCGCATTGAACTCGTCCAGCAGCACGCGTCGTCCTCCGGAGGCCGGCGAAACAATCGTTTCACCGAACGTACCCGGCTCAGCATTCGTTGGTCGAGTGGTCCGTCGCGAGGAATGAGCGACGGGCGCATCAGGACCCGGTGGTTGGGGTGCGAGTAGGCGAGCAGCTTCGTTGGTCGAGCAGCGAGCGCCAGCGAGCGTGTCGAGACCCCCGACGCCGATGTGCACCTCTTCGGGGACCTCTGTTTGACTGCGGGCCATGTTCTCGCCGCGATCGATCCTGACCGTGACCGCCCTCAGCGCTGCCCTCGTCCTGTCGGGGTGCAGCGGCAGCGACGACGACCCGAAGGCGTCGGACGAGCCGTCGCAGGTCATGGACCCGTCGGCTCTCGAGTCGGCTCGCGAGGAGGCCGCCAACCAGTTCAACAAGGACTGCACGGTGTCGGTCGAGGCGACCGGCGCGGCCGAGGTGTCGTGGGAGGGCGAGGGCAGCGTCACCAACGGTCCCGGCATGGCGATGTACAGCTCGACCGAGGGCGATGCGCAGCTCTTCGTCTACGCGAACAGCGACGCGATGCCGCAGACCGCCACGCTCACCATCGGTGACACGACGTACACCGCTCTCGACCCGGACGCCGGGTTCGACGTCGCCGAGGACGGCTCCAGCGCCGAGATCGACGTCGACACCGAGGGCATCGCCGGCGCCGGCCCGCACGTGACCGCGACGTTCACCTGCAAGGGCAAGGGCAAGGGCTGACCGTCAGGCGAACGCCACCGCCAGCAGCGCGGAGCCGATCACGACGGCGGCGACCAGCACGTAGCCGAGGGTGAAGGCCGGCAGCTGCTGGTGGGTGCGCATCGCTCGCTCGACCCGCGCCCAGCGCAGCAGCGCCAGCGCAGTCGTCAGCCCGCCCAGCGCGACCAGGGCGACCGCCAGCGTGGACCGGATCCACTCGGTCTCCGGGAGTCCGAGCGCGTGCAGCGCGACCCCGCCGGCGATCATCGCCAGCGCCGTACGCACCCAGGCGAGGAACGTCCGCTCGTTGGCGAGCGAGTAACGCGGGTCGGGCTCCTGTCCCGCGTCGTATACCCAACGGGGGTGCCGGTCCGTCATGTCTTCACCTTAGAGTCGCGGCCGTGACATTCGAGTTCGATCGCCAGATCGCGGTGGCCCGCGAGTCCAAGCACTCCTACTCCGCCGAGCTCGCGCCCGGCTGGGTGGTCGGCGGCGGGCTGAACGGCGGCTACCTGCTCTCCGTGATGGGCAACGCGATCAGACGCACGTTCGTCGACAAGCCCGACCCGATCGCGCTGTCGGCGTACTACCTGTCGGCGTCGAAGCCGGGCCCGGCCACGATCGACGTCGAGCCGCTCCGCGACGGCGGCACCATCTCGACGGTCTCCGCGTCGTTGAACCAGGGAGGCATCGCGCGGATCACCGCGCTCGCGTCGTACGGCGACCTCGACAAGCTCGGTGACGACGTGGGCACCACCGCCGAGCCGCCGAGCATCCCGCAGATCGACGAGTGCGTGCCGAACACGTTCGCGCCCCCGGAGCTGCTGAAGATCGCGCCGCTGATGCAGCGCTTCGACATGCGCTTCCACCCGCAGCACGTCGGGTGGGCCGTCGGCTCGCCGAGCGGTCGCGGCGAGCTGTGCGCGTGGTTCCGGCTGATCGACGGCCGCGAGCCCGATCCCATCTCGCTGCTCACGGTCGTCGACGCCCTGCCGCCGGTGACGTTCGACCTCGGGGTGATCGGCTGGGCGCCCACGATCGAGCTGACCGTGCACGTCCGCGCCAAGCCCGCGCCGGGCTGGCTCAAGGTCCGCCACGCGACTCGCAACCTCGCCGGCGGCATGTTCGAGGAGGACTGCGAGGTCTGGGACTCCGCCGGTCGGCTGGTCGCGCAGAGCCGTCAGCTCGCGCGCCAGCCCCGGGAGATGACCCGCGCGCGGCAGCAATGACGAAGGGCGGGCCGGCCTGTCGGCCGACCCGCCCTCAGTGCGCTGGGATCAGCGGTTGCTCATGAACTGCTGGAGCTGGCGCATCGGGCTTCCCTTGGGCGCCGTCTTGCAGCCGCCACAGGGGTCGAAGTCCGGGAGCGTGGCGTCGCTGATGGCACCGCCCATCTTGTAGACCGACATCCGGACCATGGCCGGCTCCGGACACTCCACCTCGCAGCCCTCGGTCTCGGTGGCCGGCATCAGGACGGGCAGCGGGAGCGTGTCGCCCTCCTGCACGCTGATCGGGAACGTGGAGTCGCAGATCGGGATGAAGAAGCCGCCTTCGCCGTAGGGCATGACGCAGGCGTTGAAGAGCGCCGAGAACTCGTCCGTCGGCTCGCCCGCGAAGAGGAACGGAAGGCCGAGGATGCCGCTGGGGTTCAAGAAGCCCTTCAGGGAGACGAGGTAGTTGCCCTCGGGGAGCGTGAGCGAGTCGCCGGACGAGGGGTACAGCTCGGCCAGCCCGGAGAACTCGCCTCCCTCGGAGTCCGACCAGCCGTCGGCGCCGTAGAAGTCGTCCCAGACCAGCTCGCCGCCACCGGCCGGGCCGGTGAGGCCGCGGGGGCCCTGGGAGCCGGGGATGCCCTGCTCGCCCTGGTCGCCCTTGGGGCCCTGGGCACCGGCAGGACCCTGCTCGCCCTGCGGACCGGCCGGGCCGACCCCGCCGATGAGCTCCTCGATCTGCGCCTTGGTGGCCGCGTCGAAGGACTTGTCCCAGCTGACGGAGTTGGCCGCGAGCTGGCGCTTCTTGACGCTGTCGGAGGCCAGGTCGCGGGCCTTGATCGACTTGTCCTGGATGTCCTTGCCGGTGATCAGCTGGTCGGCGACGGCGCCGGCCGTGCCACCGATCACGAGCGCGAGGGCGAGACCACCGACGGCGATGGCCGCCTTGACGGAGGGGCGGAACGAACGCATGCGAGAAACCTCTCGGTTGAAGACGTAGGCGCCTGCAACCTAGGACCGCTCGGAGCGTCACGGTAAAGGAACTCAGCAGGAACCCCTGCTGGTCCAGACCGTCACGACCAGCTCGTGCCGCGCCCCGTCATGTCGTTGTCGTGGATCGCGCTGCCCTGGTTCAGCCACCACCGCGCGCCGCGCTGGGTCTCGGCGTCGTCCGACTCGGCGAGCGCCGCCAGCTGCGGAGCCCCGGCCATGCCGAGAGCGAACAGCGTCGCGTGCCGCTCCAGCGACTTCGAGGCGTCGTACTGCTCCGCGATGGCCGCGCTCTCCTCAGGGGTCAGCGCGCCACTGAGGCCGGCGCTGACCAGCGCGCGGGCGCGCACCGACGGGCGCTCGTCGCTCGCCGCGTGGCGGACGACGGCCTCGCGATGGCCGCCGTGGCCCACCCGCATCAGCACCGTCCAGGCTCGCGCGGCCAGCAGCTCGTTGGGGTCGGCCGCCATCTTCAGGCAGTGCCGCGCCGCGGCCGGTGCGTACGGCGACGCGGCGACCAGCAGCGCCGCGTGGTGCCGGCGCGGCTTGTGCGAGTGGAACAGCGCCTCGCGCAGCAGCCGGCGCAGCATCAGGTCAGGTTCCTGGGCCTGGTGGCTGGGGGTGTCGGCCTGCACGGCCGGGGCGAGGTCGGCGACGACGGACGCGGCGCGCGCCGAGGAGATCATCTCGTCGCCCTGGCGGGCCTGCGCGACCAGCGCGTGCGCGCGCCGGGTGCGCAGGCCTCCGGTCACCCGCTGCCAGGACTCCTCAGGCAGCCGCACCGCGAGGTCGAAGGAGTCCAAGCGGCCGTCGAGCGACTCGCCGCGGCGCAGCGCGCCGACGACGTGTGACTCGAGACGGGGGAGCGCGGTGTCGTCGAAGTGGCCGCGGGCGAGCTTCACCGCCGCGACCGAGGAGGCCGCGCGGCGGAGGTACTTGTTGTCGCTGTCGGCCGACAGCATCCGCAGCGTGAGTGCGGCCGCCGCCGGGTCGGGGACCTCGCTGAGCAGGTTCAGCACCGGCGCCACGACCTGGGTGTCGGGGTCGGTGACGAACTGGCCCACGGCCATGATCAGGTGGCGCCGCGCGTTGGGCTGCCGGATGAACGCCGCGGCGGACTCGTAGCGGCGCACGTAGCCGGTGCCGACCGACGAGCCGAGCTCGGTGACCAGCTGCCGGCACAGCGCGGTCCAGTCGCCCTCGCGCAGGAAGATCCGATCGAAGCGCCCGAAGTGGTCGGCGAGCTGGAGCCACTGCGCCCCGGTGGCGGCGCCGGCCTCGGTCAGGTCGATCAGCCGGTTGAGCTCGGCGTCGGACATCTCGCCGTCCCGCGTGCCGTTCTCGCGGGGCGTCGGGCCGGTGCCGAACGAGCGACGCAGCCCGCCCGCGACCGAGACCAGCGAGCCCTCGGTCAGGCCGAGGACGTCTTCGTACGTCGCCGCCACGCGGCTCGGCAGCGGCTGGAGCCCGGACTCCCAGCGCGAGACGCGGGAGGCGTCGACCGGCAGCCCGCGGTCCTTGAGAGCGGCGATGAAGCCGTCGCGGCGGGCCAGGTCGGGGTCCGGACCGAGCACCCGGGAGACGCTGAGCAGCCACGCGACCCGCTGGTCACAGCCCACGACGCCGCTCGCCAGGGTGTTCGGATCCTCGGGAAGTCGCTGCGGCCGCCCGCGTCTGCGCGCTGGCGGAACCGTGCTCTCCACTGACATAGTCCCCCGTACTTAGAACCCCCCGAACCGGCGGGCCCCGCCCCCTGCACAGCTTCTGCTCCCACCCACATTTATTGCAGGTTTTCCGACGGGCCGCAACAACAATGCCGTGATTCGGTCGCGGGCCCTAGCGTTCCGCACGGCACTCGGGATCCGTGTACGTGTGCCCCGCCCGAGGCTCGGGCCTCGTGTATAGGAGCCGGGGGAACCTCCCCGCTCACTCACTCCGGAAGGAAAACTCAGCATGAACAGCAGCGGCATCAAGCGGGGACTGGCAACTACTGCCGTCGCCGCCCTGGCGGTAACGGGCCTCCCGTTCCTCGCCAACTCGGCTTCGGCCATCACGATCAACGACCAGGTCGGTGAGGACGGCGTCGTCTTCGGCAGCCAGCTCATGGGCATCGCCTCGGTCCGCAACGACGGTCAGGACAGCACGGTTCGCCTCGCGGCCGGCGGCAACGACTCCGTCTCGCACATCACCTTCTTCGCTCAGCGCACCGACATCGTGGGCGCCCAGCGCTTCAAGATCGCGACCGTCGAGCGCAACGACGACGGCGGCTTCACCTACGAGTGGGACGCCTCGGGCCAGTTCGGCAACACGCTCGAGCTGACCGCGGCCAGCACCGACGCTGACGGCTACCTGCTCGACGCCCAGGGCCTCCGCATCGACGAGGGCTCCGGCCCGGTCGACGGCGTCGGCACCGGCGACGGCACCGCCGCCCTCCCCGCCACCGCGATCGCGGACGGCACCGAGGCCGACGTCACCTTCGACGAGTCCGTCAACGTGCTCGCCGCCTCGCAGCAGGGTGTCTTCCAGACCCCGTACCTCAACGCCACCGAGGCTGCGTTCCCGTACGCCGACGGCGCGCAGATCGTCGGCGTCACCGGCACCACCTCGCTGCCCGCGAGCAACTTCGCGGACGGCCCGACCGCCGGCGCGGTCACCGTCGGCGCCGAGGTTGACGGCGACATGGTCCTCACCCCGGCCCCGGTCATCTCGATCCCGGGCATCACCGCCTACCGCGTCTTCGGCGCCGGCGTTGACATCCAGGGCTACGAGTACTCGCTGAACGGCGACCCGGACCAGCTGGTCACCGGCGCGCTGGCCGGCGGCACCCTGGGTCAGGGCGCTTCGGGCCCGACCGCCCCGGTGTCGGACGACATCGAGGCCGTCACCCTCTACCGCCAGACCATCACCACGGTCACCGCGGCCGCCACGGCGATCAACACCAGCTCGTCGCGCGTCGTCGTCACGGTCAACGACCAGAACGGCAAGCCGATCGTCGGTGCTCGCGTGAAGGCTTCGGCCGGCAACGCGTCCCTCGCCGCTCAGCAGACCGGCTACACCGACGCTCGTGGTCAGGTGACCTTCACCCAGACCGACGGCACGACGTACTACTACGCCGACGCCACCGACGCGACGGGCTACCAGGCCAACCTGGGCGACAAGCGCTCGGACGACGTCACGGTCCAGGCCTACACCCCGGCCCCGACGACGCTGACCGCCGCCTCGCACGACGGTGAGGCCTTCGACTTCGATGAGTTCGCCAGCGGCGACCTCACCGTCACGCTGAAGGACCAGAACGGCGCGCCGCTGCAGACCACGCAGTCGCTCCAGTACTACTGGGTCTTCGACCAGTTCGGCAGCACCCCGGCCGTCCGTTACCCGGCTGCCAACGCCGACCCGAACACGTACTCCGTGACGGGCAACAGCGCGCAGGGTGTCTTCAACGTCGAGCTGCCCGACACCGCTGGTGCGGGTGGCACGTTCGAGCTGTACGCCGGCCTGCAGGCCAACACCGGCACCGGCACCGGCGCCGTCGCGTCCAGCAAGCTCCTGACGGTCAAGGCCGGCGAGGCGTCGCTCTCGTTCGACCAGGACACCGAGCAGGCTCTCGCGGGCACGTCGACCGACGCCACCGCCACGCTCGAGCTCGGCGACGGCACCCCGCTCGCCGGCCGCTCGGTCTCGTTCAGCTACAGCCGCGCTGCGGGCACGGACACGTCCCCGGACTCGGGCATCGTTCAGTCCTCGGGCACCACGGTGGGCCTGAGCCGCACCGTCACGACCGACGCCACGGGCAAGGCCTCCGTCACGATTCGTGACGCGGCGCAGACCCCGCAGGGCACCGAGTCCGGCACGCTGTCGGCCGAGACGGTCAACGGCAACTGGATCGCCGACACCAACCCGAGCCAGCTCGACGGTGACGCCGAGGCCGAGGCCGACGACGTTGACGTCGACTTCGTCCAGTCGGTGACCCCGGGCTCCGTGACCTTCACGGACTCGGACAACTGGTACCCGCAGGGTGCGACCCCGGGCCGCCCGGTCTCGCACGAGATCCAGGTGCTGACCGGCGACCTCGACCCGAACACCGCTGGCGACCAGACCATCCCGGTCGTCAACGGCACCGTCACCGTGACGGTCGACCACGGCTTCTTCGTGGCCTTCGACCAGAACGGCCCCGTGCGCGACCCGGCTCCGGCCGTGGGCGCGGACACCGGCGAGTGGAAGTCGGCTGGCACGTCCATCACCGTCACCACCGACGAGGACGGCTACGCCACCTTCGATGTCGCCATCGAGCGTGACGCCGGCTTCGACGACGACGGTGAGGTCACGGCGGTTGTCACCGCCACGGCCGGTGCCGTGTCGAAGACCGCCAACCAGGAGTGGACCTCGGAGGACCCGCTGAACGGCGGCGAGACCATCCTCGAGTTCTCCCCGGCTGACGAGCAGGACGCCGGCAACGTGCTCCCCGACGCCCGCCCGGGCACCGAGGTCGCCTTCGACGTCACCGTGACCGACCAGTTCGGCAACCCGGTCGGCGGCGAGGACGTTCGGATCACCGACAACACCAACGACTCCGAGCTCGTGGGCCCGGAGGAGAACTGGGGCGGCTGGATCGTCTCCGACTTCGACGACGACGGTGACTTCTACGCCTCGTCCGAGGAGGAGGACGTCCAGAACGTCACGGCGACCTGGGAGACCGAGTACCGCCGCTTCGCCGCTCCGCTGCCGACCGGCCGCGCGACCGGCCTCGAGACCCTCACGGACTCGCTCGAGGTCAACTGGGACAAGGCCAACATCTCCGACGAGTCGGTCACCATGACCGCCTCGCCGGCTGGTGAGGTCGCCCCGGGCACCCCCGTCACCGAGACCGTCACGGTTCTCGACGACGAGGGCAACCCGGTCCCCGGTGTCGCCGTTCAGTTCACCCAGTCCGGTCCGGGCACGGCTGACGTCGTGACCAACCGCGTCACCAACGACCAGGGCCAGGCGTTCGTGGTCGTCAACAGCAGCGTTGCTGGCACCGCGGTCGTCACCGCGGTCGTCCAGACCGACGGTGCGCCGGTCGTCAAGTCCGACGAGATCACCTGGGAGAAGGCCAAGAAGAAGGCCATCAACCTGACGGCCTCGGCCAAGTCGGTCAAGAAGGGCAAGGACGCGATCACCGCCAACGCGAACAACAACGCGGCGGGCCTGACCGCCACGCTGTGGCGCAACGGCAAGCAGATCGCGAGCCACGCGCTCAACGGTTCGGGCGACTTCACCTTCAAGGTGAAGGACCAGAACGGCAAGAAGAACACCACGAAGTACACCGTCAAGGTGAAGGCGACCGACACCACCCAGGGTGGTTCGGCCAACGCCAGCACCAAGTGACGAAGTAGCTTCGTAACGGGCGGGTTCCGGGACAGCTGAGTGACTGTCCCGGAACCAACCCCGCTGGGGGCGATGCTCCCGCAACCCCCGAGCAACAACTGAAGCAACAAGTCGGGACACACAGACGCGGTCCGGGCCATTCTCTGTTTGCCGCTGCGCGAGAATGGTCCGGACCGCCTGTCTCACCCTAGGGCAAGTGGTCTCGAACACTCGGTAAGCAAGCGCCACCTCGGTGGCGCTTCTTGCATGTCTGGACCAGTCCGCGGCGGTGTCGAGACAGGCTCCAGCGCGCCCTCCTCGACCACCGGAAGCGCCGTGGTTTCGAGGCTCGCTTCGCTCGCACCTCGACCACCGGGGCGGCCGGCCGCGGGGGTCTCGACGAGCTCGACCACCGTTGCGGGGGTCTCGACGAGCTCGACCACCGGTGCGGGGGTCTCGACGAGCTCGACCACCGGCGGCGGCGTCAGCCGAAGCGGCGGCGCTTCAGCGCGACGACCCAGCGCTTCCCCGGATGCTCCGTGACCGTCCACAGCCGGTCGGTCGCCGGGTCGTAGGCGAGGTCCTCCGGACCGACCGGCACCGCGTTGCGGTGCTCGCGCAGGTTCCCCTCGGCTCCGCTCCACACCGTGCCGAGTCGCTTGGTCCCGTTGGACGCCGTGACGTACCACCGGCCGTCGACGTGAGCCACGCCCTGCGCGCGACGTACGCCGGCCTCGTGCACGGCCAGGTCGCCGTCAGGGAGGCCGCGGGCGATTCGCCGGCTGCCGGTGGCGTTGTCGTACTCGCCGATCAGCAGCGCCTCGCCGTCGAGCCCCACGAACGAGAAGCGGAACGGCTCCGAGGGCGCGAGCAGGTGCCGCACCGGGAGCACGTAGCCGTGCGCCGTGCGGACGACGTCGTCGGTGTCGCACACCCACAGGCCGGCGTTCGTGGCGGCGACGTACAGCCGCGTGCCGTGCCAGGCGATCCCGCCCGCGTGCACGCGCAGCGGCTCGAAGCCGTCCCCTGCCGGCCGGACCAGCTCCACGTGCCGGTAGCGACGCGCGACGAGGTCGAGGACCGAGACCCGGCTGCCGCCGGTCTTCGCGTACCACGACACCATCACCTGTCGGGCCGTCGCGGCGACCGAGATGCCCTGCGGCCACCACGTCGTGTCCCGCTGGTCAGCGGGCTCCCACGTCCACGCGCGGTGCGGGGTGCGGCAGGGCGCGACGGTACGCCGCAGCCGCCGGTCCAGGTCGTCGAGCACCGCACCGAGGCCGACCCGCCCGTCCAGGGCGTCGACCTGCTCGTGGTGGTCGTCGGTGCGCGAGAGGTGCACGCGGGAACGGTAGCGTCGCCGCGTGGCAGCCGTGGTGGGAGCAGCGATCGTGCGTGACGGCCGGGTGCTCGCCGCGCGCCGTACGTTCCCCGCAGAGGCCGCCGGCCGCTGGGAGTTCCCGGGCGGCAAGGTCGAGCCGGGGGAGACCCCGGAGGCGGCGCTGGTGCGTGAGGTCACCGAGGAGCTGGGCTGCGTGATCGCGGTCAGCCACTGGCTTCCCGGCGAGGTCGCGATCGGTGAGCGGCACGTGCTGGCGGTCGCGGTCGCCGCGCTGGTGTCGGGCGAGCCGGTGCCCGCCGAGCACGATGCGGTCCGCTGGCTCGGACCCGAGGAGCTGGCGAGCGTGGACTGGCTCGAGCCCGACCGCCCGTTCCTCGAGCACCTCGTCCTGGGAGAATGACGCCATGCGCGGCATCTTCTTCGACGCGGACGACGCCCTGGCGGTCGTCGCCCGGCTGGTCGCGGCCGGCTACGACGCCCGCCTGGAGCGCGAGCGGCTGTCCGGCGAGGACGACGACGAGGACCACCCCTGGGCGGTGGTCGTCGACGCGCCGGAGATCGTCCTGGACGTGCTCGTCGACGAGTACGACGGCTGGCTGGACACGGAGTCACCGGTGGTCGAGCCGGTCGAGACCTCGCCCCTCGAACTTCCCACCGGTCCGCGGAAGATCAAGCGGCCCGGCGACGTTTGAGGGTGTGTCAGCCCCTCTCTCTAGGATCGAGACCATGACGTTCGACCAGCGCCTCCTGCTCGTGCACGCCCACCCCGACGACGAGTGCATCGGCAACGGCGCCACCATGGCGAAGTACGTCGCCGAGGGCCGCGGCGTGACCCTGGTGACCTGCACCGCCGGCGAGATGGGCGAGATCCTCGTGCCCGAGCTCGAGCACCTCGCGGCCGACAAGGAGGACCGCCTCGGCGAGCACCGCAAGGGCGAGATCGCCGAGGCCATGAAGGCCCTGGGCGTGACCGACCACCGCTGGCTGGGTGGCTTCGGCACGTTCCGCGACTCCGGCATGAAGTGGCACGAGGACGGCCACGCCGTCGCCGCCGACGAGGTGCACGAGAACGCCTTCTGGAACGCCGACCTGAACGTCGCCGCCGACCATCTCGTCGAGATCATCCGCGACGTCCGCCCGCAGGTGCTTGCGACGTACGACCCGTTCGGCGGCTACGGCCACCCCGACCACATCCAGGCGCACCGGGTCGCGATGTACGCCGCTCAGCTGGCCGCGGTGCCGTCGTACCGCAAGGACCTCGGCGAGCCGTGGGAGATCGCGAAGATCTACTGGAACGCCATGTCGGAGAGCCGGATGCGCGCCGGCCTGCGGGCGCTGCGCGACGCCGGCGACGCCACGAGCTTCGAGGGCATGGACCCCGACGGGCCGCTGCCGCCGTTCGTCACCGCCGACGAGAACCTCGCGGCCGCGGTCGACGCCCAGGAGTACGTCGAGCAGAAGCTCGACGCCCTGCGCGCCCACGCGACCCAGGTGACCACCGACGGGCCGTTCTTCGCACTGTCCAACAACGTCGGCAGCACCGCCTGGGGCATCGAGTACTACCGGATCGTCAAGGGCGAGCTCGGCCCGCTCGACGAGGACGGCCTCGAGACCGACCTGTTCGCCGGACTCTGAGTGAAGAAGGCCCTGGTCGCAGCCGGCCTGCTGGTCGTCGGCGCAGCGACCGCGATCGCCACGGTCGGTCTGCACCAGATCTGGTGGGGCTTCGTGCTGGCGTTCGTGGCGACCTTCGTGACGGCGTACGCGCTGCCGCCGGGCTGGTGGACGCGGCTCGCGTTCGTCGTCGGCTGGGCAGCGATGGTCGGCTGGTTGACGGTCCCGCGCGACGAGGGCGACTACCTGGTGAGCTCGGACCTGGCCGGCTACTCGCTGCTCGGGCTCGGGTTGGTGCTGGTGGTGTTCGCGGTCGGCACCCTCCCGCGCCCTAGGATTCGGGAGTGACCTCGCCCGAGACCTCGCCCGCTCCCGACAAGGCCGGCGCCAAGGTCATCTTCCTGATGCTCGCGGGCCTCGCCCTGCTCTGCCTGGCCGGCTACTTCGCGGCGTACGCCGGAGCCGGCGACAAGACACCTCGCGGCACGACGATCTCCGGCGTCGACGTCGGTGGCCGCTCCGCTGACGACGCCGAGGCGGCGTTGGTCGCCGGCCTGGCCGACCGGGTCGACCGACCGGTCGCGGTGGCGGTCGAGGGCTCGACCGGCGAAGTGGCCCCTGGGGCCGCGGGCCTCTCGGTCGACTATGCGGCGTCGATCGACGAGGCCGGGGCCGAGAAGAGCTGGAGCCCGGGCCGGCTGTGGTCCTACTGGACGGGCGGAGACGACCTCGATGCCGTGGTCGTCGTGGACGACACCGCGATGGAGGCCGCCCTGGCCGATCTCTCCGACGAGGTCGGCACGCCGCCGGTCGACGGGGCCGTGACGTTCGCGGACGGTGAGATCGAGACCACCGACCCGGTCGCCGGTGAGGCGGTGGACCCGGAGGCCGCCCGTGCGGCGATCACCGAGGCGTACCTCGCCGAGGACGCCGAGACCGTCGAGCTGGAGCTGTCTCCGGCCGCCCCCGAGATCGACGACGCCGACGTGCAGAAGGCGCTGGACGAGTTCGCGAACCCGGCCATGTCCGGCCCGGTCACGCTGGTCTTCGGCGACTCCCCGGTCCAGCTCTTCCCCGACGACTACTCCGGGGTGCTGGCGATGGAGCCCGAGGGTGGCGAGCTGGCGCCGAGCCTCGACGAGGACAAGCTGGCCAAGCTCGTCTCGAAGGGCGTCAGCGAGGACGGCGCGCCGGTCGACGCGACCGTCGCACTGGTCGACGGCAAGCCGAAGGTCATCCCGGCCAAGCCCGGCGTCACCTACGACCCGGCCGACGTCAGCGCCGCGTTCCTCGAGCTGGTCACCAAGCCCAGCGGCGAGCGCGAGATGGAGGTCAAGGCGACCGTCGCCGAGCCGGACTTCACCACCCAGGACGCGCGCGACCTGAAGATCAAGGAGCAGGTGTCGACGTTCACGACGTACTACCCCTACGCGGAGTACCGGAACATCAACATCGGCCGCGCCGCCGAGATCATCGACGGCACCGTGCTGAAGCCCGGCGACACGTTCTCGCTCAACGACGTCGTCGGCGAGCGCACCCGCGAGAACGGCTTCACCGAGGGCTTCATCATCAGCAACGGGATCTTCAAGGAGGACCTCGGCGGCGGCGTCTCGCAGATGGCGACCACGACGTTCAACGCGATGTTCTTCGCCGGTCTCAAGGACATCGAGCACAAGCCGCACTCGTTCTACATCGACCGCTACCCGGTCGGCCGCGAGGCCACCGTCGCCTGGGGATCGGTCGACCTGCGCTTCGAGAACGACACGCCGTACGGCGTGCTGATCCACGCGACCGTCGACCCGAGCACGCCGTCCTCGCAGGGAGTCGTCACCGTGTCGATGTACTCGACGAAGTACTGGGACATCTCGACCACGACGTCGGACCGCTACAACTTCCGCGCCCCGGCCACGCGCACCCTGGACACCCCGGACTGCTACCCGAACACCGGGTACTCCGGCTTCGACGTCGACGTCACCCGCACCTTCCGCAAGCCGGGGTCCGACGAGGTCGTGAAGACCGAGGAGTTCCACACCGCCTACACGCCGTCCGACACCGTCATCTGCAAGCCGCCCAAGGACTAGGCCCGTCGAGGCCGTTAGCCGACATCGGCGCCGGGGTGCGGGCGTCTCGACGACGCTCGCTGGCGCTCGCTGCTCGACGACCGGTGCGGTGGTCTCGATACGCTCGCTGGCGCTCGCTACTCGACCAACGAGAGGTTGTTTCGTTGGTCGAGTAGCCGCCGAGGGACGAGGCGGCGTATCGAGGCCGCTTGAGGGGCGGTGGGTCTCGATACGACCAACGGGAGGTTGTTTCGTTGGTCGAGTAGCCGCCGAGGGACGAGGCGGCGTATCGAGACCGCTTGTGTGGCGGTGGGTCTCGATACGCTCGCTGGCGCTCGCTACTCGACCAACGACAGGTTGTTTCGTTGGTCGAGTAACCGCTTGATTGGCGGTGGGTCTCGATTCGACCAACGGGAGGTTGTTTCGTTGGTCGAGTAGCCGCCGAGGGACGAGGCGGCGTATCGAGACCGCTTGTGTGGCGGTGGGTCTCGATTCGACCAACGGGAGGTTGTTTTCGCTGGTCGAGTAGCCGCCGAGGGACGAGGCGGCGTATCGAGACCGGGGCGGGCGTGACTGCGCGCTGGTCACGTCGTTGAGCGGGACATGCGCCGCGCCCTCGGAGTCCTGGTCGTCACGTTGCTTGCCGTCGTCGGCCTGTCCGCACCGGCCGCGGCGGACCCGCTGCCGCTGCCGACCTCGCCGTTCGGTGACCCGGTCGGCGCGAACGACTGGTCGTGCGAGCCGACGGCGGAGCGCCCGACGCCGGTCGTGATCGTGCACGGGACGTTCGGCGACAAGAAGAGCCTGCTGGACGGCCTCTCGGCTGCGATGGTCGCGAAGGGCTTCTGCGTGTACTCGCTCGACTACGGCAACCGCGGCACCGGCGAGATCAAGGCCTCCGCCACGCAGCTGAAGCGTTTCGTGACCAAGGTGCTCGACGCCACCGGCGCCGCGAAGGTGTCGATGGTCGGCCACTCGCAGGGCGGCATGATGCCGCGCTACTACATCAAGTTCCTGGGCGGAGCGGCGTACGTCGACGACCTCGTCGGCCTCTCGCCGTCCAACCACGGCACCACCATCGTGGGCGGCGGTTCGGGCACGGGCGGCTTCTGCCTGGCGTGCGACCAGCAGGCCGCCGGCTCGCCGTTCCTCACGCGGCTGAACGCCGGCGACGAGACCCCGGGGGCGGTCAGCTACACCCAGATCACCACGCGGAACGACGAGGTCGTGGTGCCCTACACGTCGGCCTACCTCGCCGAGGGCCCGCGCACCACGAACGTGACCATCCAGGACCTCTGCCCAGCCGATGTCGCCGAGCACGTGCTGATCCCGATGAGCCGCACCGCGATCGCGGTCGCCCTCGACGCGCTCACGCACGCCGGCCCGGCGGACCCGGCGTTCAGGCCTCGTTGCGGTCTCTGACCGGGGACTTTTGGGCCAAAGCCTGCACTTGAAGTTTCGGCCTAGAACGTCAGGTTTCCCCGGCCCACCGGGGAAACCGACACCGGCTCACCCCGAGAACAACCCCGCCGCAACCGACCGGGCGAAGGGCGGGTACGCCGGCAGCTGCGGCACCAGCGTCGCCTGGAGCGCGTGGTAGACGTCCGGCTTCCCGGCCCACGTGCCCGCGGCCGGCCGGTTGTCGGGGCCGAGCTCGTGGTGCCACGAGCCGCGCTCCCGGTCGATCAGGTAGGTGTCGGCGTACGTCCACCAGCGCTCGTGCCACGCGGCGTACGCCCCCTCGCCGGTCACGGTGTGCAGCGTCGCCGCGGCGGCGAGCGCCTCGGTCACCACCCAGTGCATCCGCTGGCGCACGACGGGCGTCCCGTCCCAGTCGACGGTGTAGACGAACCCGTCGGCGCCGTCGACCGCCCAGCCCTCGCTCACGCCGGCATCGAAGAGCGCGACCGCGTCCTCCAGCATCCAGTCGGGCGCGGCGTCGCCGAGGGCCTCGCGCAGCGAGAGCGTCAGCCGGCTCCACTCGAACCAGTGGCCGACGGTCGCGCCGTACGGCCGGAACGGGTGCGCCGGCTCGTCGCGGTTGTAGTCGGGGAGCGGCGTCCAGTCCGCGTCGAAGTGCTCGGGGATCCGCCAGTCGTTCTCGCGGGCGAAGCCGTGCACGACCCGCGTGACGATCCGCTCCGCGCGAGGGAGGTCGCCGACCGCGAGCAGCGCCTCGACGGTGTGCATGTTGGCGTTGACGCCGCGGTACCCGTCGAGCGTCGTCCAGGCCTCGTCCCACTCCTCGACGACCATCCCGGCGTCCTCGTCCCAGAAGTGCCGGTCCAGCACGTCCAGCGCGTCGGCCAGCAGCGCGTCCGCGCCCGGGCGGCCGGCCACCGAGGCCGAGGACGCCGCGAGCAGCACGAACGCGTGCTCGTACGCCGTCTTCGTCCGCGCCACGGGTCCGTCCGGCCCGACCGCGGCGTACCAGCCGCCGTTGACCGGGTCGCGGAACCGGCCGGTCAGCGCCGCCACCCCGTGGTCGACCAGCGGGCCCGCCCAGTCGTGGCCCGTCAGGTGCGCCAGCGCGAACACGTGCGTCATCCGGCAGCTGATCCACAGCTCGACCGGCCGCTCCGGCTCGAGGGCGCCGTCCTCCGACAGCCACCCGAACCCGCCGTCGGGGTGCACCGACCCGCGCGCGAACGCCAGCAGCCGCTCGCCCTCCTGCTCGAGATCCATGGCCCGAGCCTAGAGAGCCAGGTAGCGGTACGCGTGGTGGGTCGTGAAGCCCAGCTGCTCGTAGAGGGCAAGCGCCGGCGTGTTGTCGCCGAGGACCTGGAGGTACGCCGTGGTCGCGCCACGCTCGGCGCCCCACTCCAGCAGCGCGTCCATCACCGCGAGACCGAGCCCCTGCCGCCGGTGCTCGGGGGAGACCTCGATGCCGCGGAACCCGACCCAGTCGTCGGAGTACGCCGCCACCCCGCGGGCCCGGTCCCCGATCCGCACGGTCACGAGATCGCCCTGCTCGTCGTACTCCACCGGTGGTCGAGCCTGTCGATACCCCGGTAGCGCCCGGCGAGCCGCGGCCACCCCTGCGATCTGGAACAGCGTGTCCGCGTCGTGGCTCTCGAGCACCCAGCCGCGGCCACGGAAGAACGCGTCCTCGTCGGAGTCGGGCAGCACCGCCGCGATCGGCCGGGCACCGTGCCGCTCGTAGAACGCCACCACCTGCTCGTAGTCACCCTCGACCCCCGACGGCCCCATCGCGAGCACCGACCGGGACCGCCGCGCGGTCGACGTGGGGGAGTGCCGCAGGAGCCAGTCGCCCAGCGGCACGGTCTCCAGGCCCGGCCAGAGCGCGAGGGCCCGCCGCTGCGCCTCCTGGGCCGAGACGCGGTGCCGTGCGGGCGGCCGCGGCGGGACCGGCTTGCCGGAGACGATGTCGGCCGTCGCGATCGCGACCGACGTACCGTCCTCCCGCTGCACCACGCACGTGCCGTCGGCCCACGACAGGCACACGCCGAGGACGTCGGTGAGCGCCGGGCCGCCGCTCGGGCCGGTCTCGCCGGGCAGCACCCGGCGGACCACGATGCGCTGGCCGACGACGTGCGGACCAAGCATGTGCTTGGTCACATCGTGGGGTGCGTCTCCAGAAGCCACGCCGGGGATACTAGGCTGTGCCCGAGCACCTGCTCCCTTGAGTTCCAGGAGGAATCGGTGACCTACGTCATCTCCCAGCCGTGCGTCGACCTGAAGGATCGGGCCTGCGTAGACGAGTGCCCCGTCGACTGCATCTACGAGGGCAAGCGGATGCTGTACATCCACCCGGACGAGTGCGTCGACTGCGGTGCGTGCGAGCCGGTCTGCCCGGTCGAGGCCATCTTCTACGAGGACGACGTCCCGGAGAACTGGAAGGACTACTACAAGGCGAACGTCGAGTTCTTCGACGACCTCGGTTCGCCCGGTGGTGCCGCCAAGATGGGTGAGATCGACAAGGACCACCCGATGATCGCCGCGATGCCGCCGCAGGAGACCGACCACTGAGCAACCAGGTGTCCGGGAAGGTCTCTGCCCGGCTCCCCGACTTCCCCTGGGACCACCTGGTCCCGATGGCGGAGCGGGCTCGGGCCCACGCCGGGGGGATCGTCGACCTCTCGATCGGTACGCCGGTCGACCCGACCCCCGAGGTCGTCCAGGCCGCCCTGCGCGCCGCCGCGGACTCCCCGGGCTACCCGCTGACGATCGGCCGGACCGACACCCGGCAGGCCTGCATCGACTGGCTGTCACGGCGCCACGGCGTGGCCGGTCTCGGCCTCGACGGCGTGCTGCCGGTGATCGGCTCCAAGGAGCTGATCGGCTCGCTGGTCGGCCACCTCGGCCTCGGTGACGGCGACCTGATCGGCTACCCGGCCCTGGCGTACCCGACGTACGAGGTCGGCGCCGCGCTGGCCGGCGCCCGGGCGGTCGCCACCGACTCGCTGACGTCGTTCGGTCCGGAGACCCCGGCGCTCCTCTGGATCAACTCGCCCTCGAACCCCTCCGGGAAGGTGCTCCCCGTCGAGCACCTGCGCAAGGTCGTCGAGTGGTGCCGTGAACGCGGCACGATCCTGGTCTCCGACGAGTGCTACATCGAGTGCGCCTGGGAGGAGACCCCGCTCTCCGTCCTGCACCCGTCGGTCAGCGGCGGCTCGCACGAGGGCATCCTCGCGGTGCACTCGCTCTCGAAGCGCTCGAACCTCGCGGGCTACCGCTGCGCGTTCGTCGCCGGCGACCCCGCGCTGGTCGGCGAGCTGCTCGCCGTCCGCAAGAACCTCGGCCTCCAGATGCCCGGCCCGCAGCAGGTCGCGATGGTCGCCGCGCTGAACGACGACGCCCACGTCGTCGAGCAGCACGCGCGCTACGCCGCTCGCCGCGCCAAGCTGCGCGAGGCGTTCCTGTCGGCGGGCTTCCGCATCGACCACTCCGAGGCGTCGTTGTACCTCTGGGCGACGCGCGACGAGGACTGCTGGGACACCGTCGCCTGGCTGGCCGAGCGGGGCATCCTGGTCGCGCCCGGTGCGTTCTACGGCACGGCCGGGAAGCAGCACGTGCGGGTGGCGTTCACCGCGACCGACGAGCGCGTCGACGCCGCGGTCGCCCGGCTCACCGCCTGAGCCGCTCCACCGACACGATCCGGTCGTGACCGGCCCAGCCGGAGCCGCGGTCGCGACCGGGCCCGCCGTTGAGCAGGTCGTCGCCATCGCTGCCGTACAGCTGGTCGTTCCCGCCGCGCCCGAAGATGCGCACCGGCTCGCGGAGGAACCCGGCCGAGAGGTAGTCGGGACCGTCGGTGCCGTAGAGCGTCCAGGCGCCGCGTTGGGACGAGACGTCCTCCATGTTCCGCAACGCCACGCTCCAGCGGACCTCGTCGAGGCGGGCACGGAGCGTGCCGGCGGCCAGGTCGATGCGGCCGGCGACACGGGGGCGGAACGTGCCGCCGCCGTCGAGGAGCGCGATGCCGCCGAGGTAGTCCCGGCCCGGGCCGCCGTCGATGACCTGGCCCGGGTCGGGCCCGGCCTCGTCGTTGACGGTGTCGTTGCCGGTCCCGCCGTACGACCGGTCCACGCCCGTGTCGGCCTGGACCAGGTCGCCGCCCGGCCCGCCGCGGAGCAGGTCGTCGCCGCGGTCGCCGTCGAGGATGTCGTTGCCGGCGCCGCCGAGCACGGTGTTCGGCATCCGGTCGCTGCGCTGCTCGGCACCGTCCCCGCCATCGACCCAGTCGTCCCCGCCGCGGCCGTCGAGGTGGTCGCTGCCGGCACCGCCGATGAGGATCTCGTCGGCGCCCGAGCCGAGCAGGACGTCGTCGTGGTCGGTTCCGGCGGCGCCGTTGAGCGGCCCGACGATGGTGTCGGTGTCGCCTCCGGAGACGGCGGTGCCGAGGGCGAGGTCCGCCTCGACCGCGGTGGGAAGGCCCTCGAACGTCACGCGGTCGACGCTGCCCTCGTGGCGCGTGTCGAGGCCACCCTCGAGGATGTCGGAGCCGGGGCCGCCGTCGAGGATGTCGCCGTAGTAGACGTAGTAGTCGGTGTCCTCGGCGACCTTCGCGTCGGTGCCGCCGTACAGCTCGTCCGCGCCGGATCCGCCGACGAGGCGGTCCTGGCCGGCGCCGCCGCAGAGGACGTCGTCGTCCTCGAGGCCGCGCAGCACGTCGTCGCCGGCGTACCCGGCGATCACGTCCGGGCCGTCGGTCCCGCGGAGGGTGTCGTCACCGTCGGTGCCGAGGATCGTGGGGGTGGCGCAGGGGCCGGCGGCGGGAGCCGGGGCAGCGACCAGCGCAGAGGCACCGACGACGACCAGGGCCAGCAGGATCGCCCGAGATCTCATGCGCTCCACCGTAGGCGAGCGCGGGTCGAGCGAAGGGATCAGGCGCTGATCGCGTGGTCGTGCCCGTCCGGGGTCAGGTAGTGGCCGTCGTCGAACAAGATGACGCCGTTGCAGAGCTGGCACCAGCCCTGGTCGCTGCGGTCAGCGACCACGTGAGCGGTGCAGCAGTCCGACGCCTGGGTGTTCGGACAGCGCGGGGTGTGGTTGCACATGTCGTCCTCCGTGTGTTGCATTCCACATCGGACGCCGCCGACGCGGGCTGAGAGATTTTGTCTGTCTCCAGCATGCTCCTCGCCACCGACAAATGTGGGCGACTTTCCACAGTCAGTCGAAGACGTCGACGTGAACGTGGTCGCGGTGCTCCAGGATCGCCGGGTCGCCCGGCCCGTCGGGAGCGTCGTAGTCGGTCCAGCCGTCGCCGGATCGGTCCCCGGACCTCCAGATCCGGTCGTCGAAGATCACCGTCTGGATGTCGAGCCGGTCGGCCTGCGCGACGAGGTACTGCGCGATCGCCCAGCCGCGGACCTTGTTGTCGGCGTTGATCGGCCGCACGAAGATGTCGATGGCGCGGCCGTCGTAGTGCGCCGAGCCCGGCATGTGCCCGGTCGAGACGCCGCCGGGCGCGAAGCCTCCGAGCGGATTGCCGAACAGTCCGTCGACCTCGCGGCGCACGACGTCGGCGCGCCGGGTGAGGCCCTGGTCGTTGAGCCTGTCCCGCTCCGCGTCGGGCTCGTCGGTGTGGCTGCACGTGAACGTCGCGGCCGAGTTGCCGGTCAGCGCGGAGGCGAGCACGCGGGCGTCGGCCTCGTGGTCGGCGTACGCGTCCGGGAAGCCCGAGCGCTGCACCTCCTGCGCGGCGACGGTGACCTCCATCGACTCGTAGCCGTCGACGTCGGCGAGCTCGTCGTAGAACGCGTTGGTGGCGTAGTAGGGGTCGAGCACCTGCTCCGGGCTGCCCCAGCCCTGCGACGGACGCTGCTGGAACAGCCCGAGCGAGTCGCGGTCGCCGCTCTCGATGTTGTAGAGCTTCGACTCCTGGTACGCCGTTGCGAGCGCGATCGTGGCCGCCCGGGCGGGCATGCCCCGGCCCACCGAGATCGCGGTGATCAGCGCGGCGTTCTCGGCCTGCTCGGTGGTGAGCTCGACGGTGCGGCCGTTGACGCTCGCGGTGCAGTCGTCCGGCGCGAGGCTGTCGAGCAGCGGGCTCACGTGGTGGAGCACGCCGTACCCGACCGCGGCGACGACGCCGACCCCGACGAGCGCCACCAGGGCAGCGCCCGTCCGCAACTTCATGCTCCCAGTCTGCGGGGAGGTGAAAAAAGGAGGCGAATCCTCAGTTGGCGTGCAGGTCGTCGTTCAGCTCGATGCCGCCGCTGCGCCACGGCACGGCCTCGACCGCGCCGGTGACGGAGTTGCGGCGGAACAGCACGTTCTTCGCGCCGGAGAGCTCGAGCGCCTTCACGACGCGGGGCTCGGCGCCCGGGTGGAGCACGGTGACCTTGGTGCCGGCGGTGACGTAGCAGCCGGCCTCGACGACGCACTCGTCGCCGAGGGAGATGCCGACGCCCGCGTTGGCCCCGATCAGGCAGCGCTCGCCGACGGAGATCACCTGGGTGCCGCCGCCCGACAGGGTGCCCATGATGGAGGCGCCGCCGCCCACGTCCGAGCCGTTGCCGACCACGACGCCGGCCGAGATCCGGCCCTCGACCATCGACGCGCCGAGCGTGCCGGCGTTGAAGTTCACGAAGCCCTCGTGCATGACCGTGGTGCCCTCGGCGAGGTGCGCGCCGAGGCGGACCCGGTCGGCGTCGGCGATCCGCACGCCGGTGGGCAGCACGTAGTCGACCATCCGCGGGAACTTGTCGACGCCGAAGACCGTGAGGTGGCGGCCGTTGGTGCGCAGCCGGGCGCGGACCAGCTCGAAGCCCTCGACCGCGCACGGGCCGGCGCTGGTCCACACGACGTTCGTGAGCAGGCCGAACACGCCGTCGAGCGACACCGAGTGCGGGGTCACGAGTCGGCTCGACAGGAGGTGCAGGCGCAGCCAGGCGTCCTCGGTGGTCGCCGGGGCGGCCTGCAGATCGGCGATCTCGACGAGGAGCAGCTCGCGGGTGACGCCGCGGTCCTGGTCGCTGCCCTGCAGGACGGTCAGCTCGGCCGGCGGCAGCGCGTCGTCCGGCCGCTCGCCGAGGGCCGGCGCGGGGAACCAGACGTCGAGCACCGTGCCGTTCGCGTCCAGGGTGGCGAGGCCGAAGCCCCAGGCAGTCGAGGGAGTCGTCACGGGGCAGCAGTCTAGGAGCCCGACGGGAGTCCGCGGACCGAGCCTGCCGCGCCGGACGAGATGAGGTAAGGCTAACCTTACTTTCATGACGCATTCGCTGCGGCGCCTGGCCGCGCTCCCGGTCCTGCTCCTCCCGCTCCTCCTCGCCGGGTGCGGGGACGACTCCGACGCCACGGCGGCGGCGCCGGCGCCCGCCGGCGGCGGTCCGGTCGTGGTGGACCACGTCTACGGGAGCACCGAGGTGGACGGCGTACCCGAGCGGATCGTCACGATCGACGTGCAGTGGACCGACACGATGCTGGCGATGGGCGTCGAGCCGGTCGGCTACACGCTCGACGCCTACATGCCGGACAACGTGGTCCCGTGGCAGGTGCTGCCGGAGGACGCCGAGGCCCTCGACGTGGCCGAGGGGGTGCCGGTCGAGGAGATCGCGGCGCTCGACCCCGACCTCATCGTCGGGTCGTACTCGATCGCCGACCAGCACACCTACGACCTCCTCTCCGCGATCGCGCCGACGATCCCGAACCTCGACGAGACCGAGGTGACGCCGTGGCAGGACCTGGTGGCCCTCGCGGGCGAGGTGCTCGACCGCCCGGAGGACGCCACCGCCCTCGTCGAGCAGGTCGACGGCGCGGTCGCGCAGGCGGCGGCCGACCTGCCCGGCCTGGAGGGCCAGACCTTCGCGCTCGCCCAGTACGTCGTGGGCGACTCGATGTACATCGTGGCGGACGAGGACGACGGCTCGAGCGTCTTCTTCCAGCAGCTCGGGATGACGATGCTGCCGACGGTCCGCGAGCAGGGTGAGAAGACCGGGGACGCCCGGATCAACGTCAGCACCGAGCGTGCGGACCTCCTGCGCTCCGACCTCCTCGCGTTCCTCGTGAACGGCGGCGACGAGGGCGACCTCGGCGACATCCCGGGCTTCGACGCACTTCCCGGCACCGTCGCGGTGCTCGACTACGCGACGATCGTGGGCCTGAACACGCCCACGCCGCTCTCGATCCCGTACTCGCTCGAGCAGCTGCGGCCCTACCTCGAGGAGGCCGCGGCCTGACCGTGGCCGCGCCTACTGGCCGGTGCGTCCGTCGATGGACTCGCGCAGCAGGTCGGCGTGGCCGAGGTGGCGGGCGTACTCCTGGAGCACCTGGATGAACACGTCCCGGATCGTCTCGATCCTGTCGCCGGGGCCGATGACGACGTCGAGCGCCTCCGTCGGCAGACCGTCCAGCCACGAGTCGGCCTGCGCGCACGTCTCGCGCCAGGTGGTGAACGCCTCCTCGACGACCACGGGGTCCGCGACGGCGCCGTCGAACTGCGACTCCCAGTCGCCGTCGACGACGAACAGCTGCGTCTCCTCGGGGTGCTGCTGCAGGACCCGGCGGAACCAGTGGTGCTCCATCTGCGCGAGGTGCCGCACCAGCCCGAGCAGGCTCAACGAGCTCGGCGGGACCGCCCGCCGGGCGAGCTGCTCGGCGTCGAGGTCGGCGGTCTTGCGCTCGAGCGCCGTACGGAAGTCTGCCAGCCAGCGCCGGATCGTCTCGAGCTCGCTCACTGTCCCGTCCTCCCGTCGATGCACTCGCGAAGCAGGTCCGCGTGGCCGCAGTGCCGGGCGTACTCCTCGACCAGGTGTACGGCGATGTCGCGCACCTCGGTCGGCTCGCCGTGGACCGCCACCTGGCGACCCCAGTCCTCCTCGGCGGCGAGCCAAGCGTCGGCGTCGGCGACCTCGCGCCGCCAGGACTCCCACGCGTCGGCCACCACGGCGTCGTCGGCGATCGCGCCGTCGAAGTCGAGGTCGGGCCGGTCGTCGTCCGAGTAGAGCTTCGGCAGGTCCAGGTCCTCCTGCAGCACCCGTCGGTTCCAGCTGTGCTCGACCTTCGCGAGGTGACGCAGCAGCCCGAGCAGCGACATCGTCGACGGCGGCACCGCCCGTGCCGCGAGCTGCTCGGCATCCAGCCCGGTGCACTTCATCTCGAACGTCAGCCGGTAGTTGCGCAGGTAGGTCAGCACCGTGTCGCGCTCCCCGTGCGTCGCTCGGTAGTCCCGAGGGTCGTCGCTCATGCGGGCTACCCTGCCGGACATGCTCGGGTACCGCACCTCACTTGCCGTCGCCGGCGCGCTCGTCGCCGGACTGCTCGTCGCGACCCCGGTGGAGGCCACTCCGGGCTATCGCACCTACTGGGTCTACGACCAGCCAGGGACTCTCATCGCATCCGCGGAGGCGACGTACGGCCAGACCGACGTGTACGAGGTCGGCGTGCACGCCACCGTCCACCTGCTGGCGGACCCACCTGCCGGCTCGGACGTGCACCTGGCGTTCGGAGTGCTCGACGATGCCGACAACTGCGTCGCGGACGAAGGGGACAGTGTTGTCGTCGCCCCGGTGGACGGGTCGCGGACGGTCGAGCTCGACGGTGTCGTCGAGCTGCCGGATGTGGACATCTGCTCGTACATCTCCGTCACGGACTTCAGCGGCTCGGTCGTGGACCGCGTCGGCGGCCGGGTCGACCGCGAGGAGCCCATCTACATGGGGGAGGACGAGCAGATCCTGGGCGTGCGGCACCGCCGCGTGCCGGTCAACCGGTGGTCGTGGGTCGAGGTGCGGCTGGGATCCGGCGAGACCGTGGAGCGCGTGCGCGTACTGGGCGATGGTCGTCCGGGCGCGCGCTTCCGGGAGGCGCGACAGGCGCTCAACGGCTCC
Organism: Nocardioides sp. SR21; assembly: GCF_022761125.1. Classification (GTDB taxonomy): domain Bacteria; phylum Actinomycetota; class Actinomycetes; order Propionibacteriales; family Nocardioidaceae; genus Nocardioides. The sequence goes on from NZ_JAKWJR010000007.1 coordinate 200,032, forward strand.
CGGACGACGGTCCGTCTTCCGGTCAAGCTGACGTCGCGCCGCGCGCAGGACGTCGTGATCACGGCGCTCTTCCGCGGTGAGGGAGCCCCGACAGTGAAGTCGGACGTCGTTCGGATCACGCCGAAGCGCTGAACCGATTGGCGGCACCCCGAGCGCACGCCGTACGCTTCCAGCACAGGCGTCTGAGCCGTCATCAGCGGTGAGCCCCGGGAAGAACGCGCAAGCAAGTAGAACCCGGCGGGTAGGCCCGTCACAGCCGTGAACGAGTGGCTCCTCTCCCAGCAATGGGCAGGGAGCAAGCGAGGTGGTACCGCGGTCCCCAGGGGTCGTCCTCGTGCGAGAGCACGACGACCGACCAGGAGAAGACCCGTGACGTACCCCAAGGTGTCGACCAGCAACGCTGGCGTCCCGTCGAGCCCGAAGTTCCCCGAGATCGAGGAGCAGGTGCTCGCCTACTGGGAGAAGGACGGCACCTTCCAGGCCAGCATCGACCAGCGCGACCCGGGCGAGAACGGCGCCAACGAGTTCGTCTTCTACGACGGCCCGCCGTTCGCCAACGGCCTGCCGCACTACGGCCACCTGCTCACCGGGTACGTCAAGGACCTGATCCCGCGCTACCAGACCATGCGCGGCAAGCGCGTCGAGCGCCGCTTCGGCTGGGACACCCACGGCCTGCCGGCCGAGCTCGAGGCGATGCGCCTCAACGGCATCAAGACGACCGACGAGATCCTCGAGCTGGGCATCGAGAAGTTCAACGAGGCCTGCCGCGCGTCGGTGATGAAGTACACCGGCGACTGGCGCGAGTACGTCACCCGTCAGGCGCGCTGGGTCGACTTCGACAACGACTACCGGACGATGAACCCGGAGTACATGGAGTCGGTCATCTGGGCCTTCCAGCAGCTCCACGAGAAGGGCCTCGTGTACGAGGGCTTCCGCGTGCTGCCGTACTGCTGGAACGACGAGACGCCGCTCTCCAACCACGAGCTGCGCATGGACGACGACGTCTACCAGATGCGCCAGGACCCGGCCGTCACCGTCGGGTACGACGTCACCACCGACGGTCCGTTCAAGGGCGCCAAGCTGCTCATCTGGACGACGACCCCCTGGACGCTGACCAGCAACCTGGCGGTGATGGTCGGCGAGGACATCGACTACGTCGTGGTCGAGGTCGAGGGGACCCGCTACATCCTGGCCGAGGCGCGGGTCGCGTCGTACGCCCGCGAGCTCGGCGACGAGCCCGCGGTGACCTGGCGGGGCAAGGGGTCCGACCTGGTCGGCCTGGTCTACACGCCGCCGTTCTCGTACTACCTCGGGCACGAGAAGGCCTTCCGCGTGGTGCCGGCCGAGTTCGTGACGACCACGGACGGTACGGGTCTCGTGCACACCGCGGGTGCCTTCGGTGAGGACGACAAGGTCGTCACCGACCGCGAGGGCATCGAGCCGGTCATGCCGGTCGGCAAGGACGGGAAGTTCACGTTCCCGGTCGTCGAGTACGAAGGCATGCAGGTCTTCGACGCGAACCTCCACATCATCGACGACCTCAAGGCCGTCAGCCGGTCGGTCACGCCCGGCACCGTGCTGCTGCGCCGCGAGACCTACGACCACAGCTACCCGCACTGCTGGCGCTGCCGCGAGCCCCTCATCTACAAGGGCGTCTCGTCGTGGTTCGTCGAGGTGACCGCGATCAAGCAGCGGATGCTCGAGCTCAACCAGGAGATCAACTGGGTCCCCGACCACATCAAGGACGGGCAGTTCGGTCGCTGGCTCGAGAACGCCCGCGACTGGTCGATCACCCGCAACCGGTTCTGGGGGTCCCCGGTGCCGGTGTGGAAGTCGGACGACCCGACGTACCCCCGCGTCGACGTGTACGGCTCGTTCGAGAAGCTCGAGCAGGACTTCGGCCGGCTGCCGCGCAACGCGGCCGGGGAGCCCGACCTGCACCGGCCGTTCATCGACGACCTGGTGCGTCCGAACCCCGACGACCCGACCGGCGCGTCGATGATGCGCCGCGTCCCCGACGTCCTCGACGTGTGGTTCGACTCGGGCTCGATGTCGTTCGCCCAGGTGCATGTGCCGTTCGAGAACGAGGAGTGGTTCCAGCACCACTTCCCGGCCGACTTCATCGTGGAGTACATCGGCCAGACCCGCGGCTGGTTCTACACGCTGCACATCCTGGCGACCGCGATCTTCGACAAGCCGGCGTTCGAGAACTGCATCAGCCACGGCATCGTGCTCGGCTCCGACGGCAACAAGATGTCGAAGTCGCTGCGCAACTACCCGGACGTGCGCGAGGTCTTCGACCGCGACGGCGCCGACGCGATGCGCTGGTTCCTGATGTCGTCGCCGATCCTGCGCGGCGGCAACCTGGTCGTCACCGAGCAGGGCATCCGCGACTCCGTGCGCCAGGTGCTGATCCCGCTGTGGAACAGCTGGTACTTCTTCCAGATGTACGCCAACGCCGCGTCGTACGACGCCCAGGTGCGCACCGACTCCAGCGACCCGCTGGACCGGTACCTGTTGGCCAAGTGCCGCCAGTACGTCGAGGAGATGACCGCCTCGCTCGACGCGTACGCCGTCGCCGACGCGTGCGACGCGACCCGGTCGTTCCTCGACGTGCTCACGAACTGGTACATCCGGCGCTCGCGCGACCGGTTCTGGGGCGAGAACACCGACGCCTTCGACACGCTCTACTCGGTGCTCGAGATCGTCTGCCGGGTCACCGCGCCGCTGATGCCGCTGACGGCGGAGGAGATCTGGCGCGGGATGACCGGCGAGCGCTCGGTGCACCTGGCCGACTGGCCGGCCGCAGACGAGCTGCCCGCCGACGACGCCCTGGTGACGGCGATGGACGCGGTGCGCGAGGTCTGCTCGGCGACGTCCGCGCTGCGGAAGGCCGGCAACCTCCGCAACCGGCTGCCGCTGGCCACGCTGACCGTCGTCGTCGACGACCCGGCCGCGCTGGCCGGCTTCGAGGCGATCGTCCGCGACGAGGTCAACGTCAAGGAGGTCCGGCTGCTCGCGGCCGACTCCGACGAGGCCGCGTCGTACGGCGTCGAGCAGAAGCTGACCGTCAACGCCCGCGCGGCCGGCCCGCGCCTCGGCAAGGACGTGCAGCTCGCGATCAAGGGCTCGAAGTCCGGCGACTGGTCGGTGGCCGAGGACGGCACCGTCACCTCCGGTGGCCTGGCGCTGGTGGAGGGGGAGTACTCCCTCGAGACCGTCGCCGGCTCCGCCGACGGTGGTACGGCGACCGGCGTGCTGCGCCGCGGCGGCTTCGTCGTGCTCGACACCGAGGTCACGCCCGAGCTCGCCGCCGAGGGCGTCGCCCGCGACCTGGTCCGCGCGGTCCAGCAGGCCCGCCGCGACGCCGGCCTCGAGGTGTCCGACCGGATCGCCCTGACCATCGCCGGCTCGGCCGAGGTGCAGGCCGCGGCCCGCACCCACGAGCAGCTCATCACCACCGAGACCCTCGCGACGTCGTACGACGTCGTCGAGGGCCCCGACGGTGAGCCGACGGTGAGCGTCACCAAGGCGTGAGGACGGTGGTTGAGGAAGGCCCCCTGGGGGCCCGTCCCGAAACCACCAGCTAGCGCGACAGGTTCCGGTACGCCCGCGCCGCGAGCGGCAGGAACACCGCGGTCAGCACGGCCGGCCATGCGAGTGCGACGAGCACCGCGTGGTCGGCCAGCAGGCCGTCGGTGATCCCGGTCGGGTTGCCGAACAGGTCGCGCGCCGCCGCGGCCGTCGCCGACACCGGGTTGAGCTGGGCGAGTGCGCCGAGCCAGTCCGGCATCGTCTCCGGGGCGACGAGCAGGTTCGACGTGAACGCGAGCGGCCAGACCAGCACCTGCACGGCCATCAGCGCACCCTCGCCGCGCAGCACCAGGCCGAGGTAGATCCCGATCCAGAGCACCGCGAACCGCAGCCACAGCAGCAGCCCGACGGCGAGCGCGGCACCGGCCACGGAGCCGTCGATGCTCCATCCCACGACGAGCCCTCCGACCATCAGCACCGCGAGCTGCACCGCAGAGTTGGTGAGGTCGGCGGCCGCACGACCGAGGGGGACGGCGACGCTGTGGATCGGCATCGATCGGAACCGGTCGGTGATGCCGCGCTTCGTGTCCTGCGTGACGGCCGCCATCGTGGTCTCGACGCCGAACAGCATCGTCATCGCGAACATGCCCGGCAACAGGTAGTCCAGGTAGTCGCCACCGCCCGGCACCTCGATCGCGCCGCCGAACAGGAAGCCGAACACCAGCAGCAGCATCACCGAGAACGCGATGCCGAAGATCGGCGTCCACGGCTCGCGCTGCCAGTGCTTCAGGTCGCGCTGGGTCATCACCCAGCTCTGGTGGAGTGTGTTCATCGGCCGATCCCTTCGGTCAGGTGGAGGAAGACCTCGTCGAGCGTCGGCCGTCGCAGCAGGACGTCGTCGACCTCGAGGCCGGCGGCGTCGAGCGCCCGGACGACCCGCAGCAGCGCAGCGGTGCCGCCGTCCGGCCCCGCCTCGACCACGACCTGCCCGGTCTCGGGGTCGGCCGCGGCACCGAGAGCCGTCGCGACGGCGTCCGCGTCCGTCGCGGTGACGATGACCCGGTCGCCGCCGAGCCGGTCCTTGAGCTCGGTCGAGGTGCCCTCGGCGATCACCCGCCCCGCACCCATCACCGTGATCCGGTCGGCGAGCTGGTCGGCCTCGTCGAGGTACTGCGTGGTCAGCAGCACGGTGGTGCCCTCGGCGACGACCTGGCGGACCGCCGCCCAGACCTCGTTGCGGCCACGTGGGTCCAGCCCCGTCGTCGGCTCGTCCAGGAACAGCAGGCTCGGCCGGCGGATCAGGCTGGCTGCGATGTCGAGGCGCCGGCGCATGCCGCCGGAGTACGTCGACACCTTGCGCCTGCCCGCGTCCTCGAGCCCGTACGACGCCAGCAGCTCGTCGGCGCGGGCGCCGGCCTCCCGCGCCGACAGGCTGTGCAGCCGCCCGAGCAGCGTCAGGTTCTCCCGGCCGTGCAGCACCTCGTCGAGCGCGGTGGACTGGCCGACCAGCCCGATCGCGCGCCGGACCGCGGCCCCGGCGCGTCGTACGTCGTGCCCGGCGACGCGGACCTCGCCCGCGTCGTAGCGCGTCAGCGTCGCGAACGTGTGGACCGCGGTGCTCTTGCCCGCGCCGTTGGGACCGAGCAGCGCGTGCACGGTCCCCGCGGCGACCTCCAGGTCCAGCCCGTCCAAGGCCCGGGTGTCGCCGTACCGCTTGTGCACGCCGTGTGCGATGAGTGGATCCATGCGCTCTCCCTCGATTAACGTACGTTGTACGGATTAAACGCGTGGACTCTAGCATTTGTTCCGTACGTCGTACGAGAAAGTAGGATCGCCCCGTGGCCGACCCGACGCTCCCGCTGCTGTGGCGCCACGTCGTGCCCGCGGGCGACGACGGCCCCAAGCGTGGTCGCCCCCCGAAGGTGAGCGTCGACGAGGTCGTCGACGCGGCGATCGACGTCGCCGACCGCGAGGGTCTCGCCGCGCTCTCGATGCGGACGCTTGCCGAGCAGCTGGGCATCGGGGCGATGACGCTGTACTCGTACGTCGCGAGCCGGGACGACCTGGTCGTGCTGATGTTCGACCACGTCCTCGGCCGCACCGAGCTGCCTCCGCTGGCGGGCGACCTGCGCGCGCGGCTCACGACGGTCGCCGAGGTGCAGCTCGCGGACTGGCGCGCGCACCCGTGGCTGCTCGACGTCGTCGGCGTCCGGCCCTGGCTCGGCCCGAACGTCGCCGACCGCTACGAGTGGCAGCTCTCCGCGGTCGAGGGCGTCGGTCTCGGCGACGTCGAGATGGACCAGGCGATCACGCTGGTCGTCGGCTTCGCGACGAACGTCGTGCGCGCCGAGCACGCCGTCCGCCAGGCCGAGCGCCAGTCCGGGATGACCGACCTCGAGTGGTGGCAGGACAACGGCGAGGAGCTCGGTCGCGTGATGGCCGGGCGTGACTACCCGATCGCCGGACGCGTCGGCTCGGCCGCCGGCGAGGCCTACCAGGCGGGCACCGACCCGAACCGCGAGCTCGAGTTCGGTCTCGCGCGCATCCTCGACGGCATCGAGGCGTACGTCGCCCGTTCCCGCTGACCGCTCCGCGGGCCGTTTCGGCTCGCGCAGGACGGGGCATCCCGATGCCATGTCCGTCTTCCAGGTCGTGCCCTCGGACATGGCCGCCGCGTCGAACGCCGTGACCTCCGCCGGCGACGGCGCCCGGGGCCACGGGTCCTCGGCCCACCTCGGTGTCGCCGGTTCGGCGGTCCCCGGCGCCACCTCGGTCGGGCTGCTGTCCGACCTCGGCTCCAGCTGGGACGACGAGGTCGACGACTGGGCTGCTGACGCGGCCTCGTTCGGGAAGGCGATCAGCGCCGCGAGCGACGACGCGTGCGACACGGACTCCACGGTGGGCACCGGCTTCGGCGGGCTGTTCGGCCTGCTGCCCGGGGACTGCTGATGCCGGTCGGCTACGGCGACGTCAGGAGCTGGCGGGCCGCACCTCTGGGGCAGGCCGGCGACGGCGTACGCGCCGATGCCCGGGCGCTCGAGGAGAGCCGCGACCAGGTCGAGGCGCAGGCGATCCCGGACTCGTGGACCGGCCTGGCGCGCTCCTTCGCCGAGTTCCGGCGCGACGCGCTGGTCCGGAGGATGACCACCCACCTCGAGGGCAAGCGGCAGGTGCAGCGCGCGCTCTACGAGGCCGAGACGCTGGTGACCGAGATCGAGCGGCTGGTGACCGACGTCGAGGGCCAGGCGAAGGCCGGGCAGTTCGAGATCGGGACCGACGGGTCGGTGACCGACGTGAGCGAGCCGAGGACGTTCGACACCCGCTGGGAGGCCGAGGAGTACTCCACCGGGCGCCGCAACCAGGCCCAGGCGCTGGCCGACGACGTCACCGCGATCCTGGTCCGCGCGGCTGCCGCCGACGCGACGATCGCCGACAGCATCCCGAGCGGGCACGTCCGGGACGTCGACGAGTACGGCGTCGCCGATCCCGATGTCGCCGCTCGCTGGGCGCAGCTCACCGATGCCGAGCGGCGCGCGGTGATCGAGCAGATGATCGAGGAGCTGTCCGAGGAGAGCGGCCTCGAGATGCCCGACATCGAGTGGAAGGACCCCAGCTGGGGCCCGAACGGCCAGTGGAGCGACGGGGAGCCCGGGACCCTCCGCCTCAACGAGGGGCTGCTCGACGACCCGCGCCTGCTGCACTCCGTCGCGCACGAGGTGCGCCACGGCCGCCAGCACGAGGCGATCCGCGACGAGAACGACTGGCAGCTCCCCTGGGAGAGCGACCCGTTCGACGAGCACCGCGACGACGGCATCACCGCGGAGCAGACGAACGAGTGGGAGGACAACTTCGACGACTACCAGAGCTATCCCGAGGTGCCGTACGACGACTACTTCAACCAGCCGGTCGAGGCCGACGCCCGCGATGCCGGCCGCGAGTACCTCGACGGGCTCACCGAGGCCGAGATCGACCGCCTGCTCGAGGAGTCGCGATGACCACCGCCGGAGACCTGGTCGGCCGCTACCTCGCGGACCCGACCCCCGCGTCGCTCGCCGACGTCCGCCGCGCGGTCCGGGCCGACCCGAGCTTCGACCCCGGCCTGGTCGTCGGCGAGGCCGACGGCCTGGCGGCCCTGCAGCGGCTGATGCCGGGCGCGCTGCTCAGCCCCTCCGCGCACGGGGCGCTCGCGGACGCGCTGGCCCGCGCCGGTCGGCAGCAGGCTGCGGCCCGCGAGCGGCTGATCGCCCGGGCGGCGCTGGCCGGCATCCTCGCGACCGGCGACGGCAGTCGCGAGCGGCCGTGGTCGGTGCTGCGGGTGAGCGACGAGTACGACGTGCTGCGCTCGCAGCGGCGCCGCTCCACCGAGCAGACGCTCGAGCGCGACGGGAGCCGGCACCTCGACCGGCACGTGTGCGACGACGGCAGCGAGGCGTGGTTCGACGTCACCGAGCTGTTCTCGCCCGACTGACCGGAACCCGTCCCGGCGGCGTCGCGTCGGACCGGTGAGGAACCACGACACGAAGGAACACGATGCGCACGCGATCTCGGAGGGCCGCCGCGGCCGCGGTGCTGCTGGCCGTGACGGTCCTCGCCGGGTGCGGGGACGACGGCGTCTCCGAGGCGACCGTCGAGGAGCCGGCCGGCGACTTCCCCGCGGGCGAGGTGCTGCCGGACCGGCTGTCGGTGAGCCCGGACGGCGCGCAGGTGCTCGCCGACTGCTGGGAGGGCATCTGCCGGTGGGACACCGTCGACGGCAGCCTGGCGGCAGTCGACGGCGGAGGCCACCTCGCGATCAGCCCGGACTGGTCGGTCCTCGCGACCGCGGACGGCCCCACGGTCGTGCTCCTCGACGCCGAGACCGGTGAGGTCAGCGCCGAGCTCACGGGACTGGCCGGTGAGGAGGCCACGGACGGCCCGGTCGTGCAGGCCGTCGCCTTCAGTCCCGACGGCGCGCTGGTCGCCGCTGCCGGGCCCGAGCGCGAGGTGCGGATCTGGTCGTCAGCCGGCGACGACGTCGCCACGATCAGCCCGGACTCCGACGTGTACGCGCTGGCGTTCAGCCCGGACGGCACTCGGCTCGCGGCAGCCGGCGGGGGACCGGTCGAGGTGTTCGCCGTACCGTCCGGCGACCCGGTCGGCACGCTCCCGCGGTCCTCGGGCGACGGTGACGGCCTCGCGTGGAGCCCGGACGGCGCCTGGCTGGCCGGCCCGGGGCCCGGCGGTGCCCCCGCGGTGTGGAGCGCCGACGACCTCGCCCTCGAGGCGGTGCTCGACGGCCACCACCTCGAGCAGGTCGCCTTCGCCCCGGACTCGGAGACCGTCGCGCTGACGGACGCCGAGGACGACACCGTGCGGATCTGGAGGCCCGCCGACGACCGCGTCCGCGAGCTCACCGGACACACCGACGACCCGGTCGCGGTGGCCTTCGCGCCCGACGGCGCCACGGTGTACTCCGTCTCGGCCCGCGACGGAGTCCTCGTGTGGGACGTACGTTCCGCCGACCTGCGCCGGCGGCTCAGTCCAGCGTGAGCGTCAGCGTGCCCTCGACGGTGTCCCACTGCGACGGCTCGCCCGCTCCCGTCCAGTCGCTCGAGACCTCGTAGACGATGGCGTCGTCAGTTGCCGAGACCTGCTGGAGCCCGAGTCCGGTCGTGTACTCGGAGCGGTCCGTATAGGGGACGGGCGGCTGCCCGCACGAGGTGATGCTGCCGGTGATGTCGTACTCCATCGCCACCGACAGGTCGACGATCTGGAGCGTCGGGTCGTCGGCCCGGCCCTCGAGGTCGGAGATCTGCTCGCCCGGCTTCTGGAAGGCGTCGGCCCTCTCCTCCACCTCGCTGTTGGTGGTGACGCACTCGGGGTAGCGCACGGTGAACGCGTAGTCGCCGCCCCAGGTGTAGCTGGAGCCGTCGTCGACGACCCGGATGTCGGTGCCCCGGCCGCTGATCTCCATGGTGATCTCCGCCTGCGCGTGGCGGCTCCAGGTCTCGAGGGTGTTCCCCGACTCGAGCTCCTCGGAGGACCAGAAGTCGAGCGTGCCGGTGAGCACGCCCTCGATCGGCGCGACGACCTCGACGGTGCTGCTCCCCGCGTTGCAGTTGTCGTTCTCCCGGGTCTCGCGGATCTTCCGGGCCGCGTCCGCGCACGCGATCACGTAGTACGAGCCGATCGCCGACTCCGGCAGGTCGATCGTCGCCGGAACCGTCTGGACGCCCCAGTCGTCGATCTCGCCGACGGAGGTGCGCCCGACGTTCAGGTCGCCGGCCGACTTCCTGGCGTCGCGCGAGAGGTGCAGGCTCACCTGCGAGGCCTTCGCCCGGGCGGCGCCGCCCTGGTTGATCACCATCACCTTGACCCCGAAGTGGCCACCCGCCCGGACCTGGGCCGGCACCCTCAGGATGTCGTTGATGCCGAGGTTCGGCCTCGGCTTCGGCTTCGGCTTCGCGTCCGCACTCGTGCCCGCCACCAGTGATCCGGTGACCAGCATCGCGACGATGAACCCCATCGCCGTACGTCGTCCGTGCATCTCTCGTCCTCCCGCGCGTCGTCAGGAGGCGAGCATCCGGCGCCCGGCGGCCCGGGCGTCAGGGATGGATGTCCCGGAGTTCCGAGGAAGCGTCAGCCGCTGATGCCCAACCGGCCGGCCAGCCGGTCGAGCGAGCCGAGCACCTCGTCCTCGGACTTGTCCGGCACGCCCCAGATCAGCTCGGTGGCGCCCTGCTCGGCCCACGCCATCAGGTCCTCGGGGTTCGGCTTGAACGCGATCAGGATCCGGATCTCGGGTGCGCCGGCGCGGCCGGCGTCGGCCCAGGACTTCTTGAGCGCGTCGATCTGGCCGGAGATGTCCTGCTGGGTGGGCGTGGTCATCCAGCCGTCGGCGTTGGCCGCGATCCAGGCGAACGTCTTGGGCCCGCCGCCTGCGCCGATGATCAGCGGGATGTGCGCGGCCGGCTTGGGGAAGGCCCACGACGGCCCGAACGACACGAACTCGCCGTCGTACGACGCCTCCTCCTGGGTCCACAGCGCCCGCATCGCCTCGACGTACTCCTTGAGCACCGTGCGGCGCCGGTCGGCCGGGACGTGGTGGTCGGCGAGCTCGTCGGTGTTCCAGCCGAAGCCGGCGCCGATCTCGACGCGACCGCCCGAGAGGTGGTCGAGCGTGGCGATCTGCTTGGCCAGCGTGATCGGGTCGGACTCGACCGGCAGCGCCACCGCGGTCGACAGCTTGATCCGCGACGTCGCCTGGGCGACGGTCGCGAGCGAGACCCACGGGTCGAGCGTGCGCAGGTACCGGTCGTCGGGCAGCGACTCGTCGCCGGTCCCGGGGTGGGCAGCGGTCCGCTTGACCGGGATGTGGGTGTGCTCGGGCACGTAGAACGTGTCGAAGCCCCGCTCCTCCGCGGCCGCGCCGAGGGTGGCCGGCCGGATGCCGCGGTCAGAGGTGAAGAGCACGAGTCCGTTGCGCATGAGCCGATACTAGAACAAGTTCTATTTGGGCGGTGCTGTGTCCGCCGAGACACCAGGAACGGCCCTCGATCGGCCGGTGGAGGGGTCATTCCTGGTGCCTCCACGGTCTCCGGCCCCGCCGGGATCGGCGGGCGGCTGGTTGGATGGACGCATGAAGCTCGACCTCACCGCCGACGCCGTCACGCTGACCGAGCAGCTGGTCAACATCGAGTCGGTCAGCCTGGACGAGCAGGCGATCGCGGACGCGGTCGAGGAGGCGCTGCGCGCGCTGCCGCACCTGAGCGTCGAGCGGGTCGGCCACACCGTGGTCGCGCGCACCGACCTCGGCCTCGGCGAGCGGGTCGTGATCGCCGGCCACCTCGACACCGTTCCGCTGAACGACAATCTGCCCGCGCGCCGCGACGGCGACCTGCTGCACGGCCTCGGCACCTGCGACATGAAGGGCGGCGATGCGGTCATCCTCCGGCTCGCGGCGACCGTGCCTGAGCCGGTCCGCGACGTCACCTACATCCTCTACGAGGCCGAGGAGATCGACGCGAAGTACAACGGGCTGCGCCTGCTCGCGGAGGCCCGCCCCGACCTGATGGCGGCGGACTTCGCGATCCTGATGGAGCCGTCGAACGCCTCCGTCGAGGCCGGCTGCCAGGGCACCCTGCGCGTCGAGGTCCGCACGACCGGCGAGCGTGCCCACTCGGCCCGCAGCTGGCGCGGCGTCAACGCCATCCACGGCGCCGCCGAGGTGCTGCGCCGCCTGAACGAGTACGACGCGCGCAAGCCCGTGATCGACGGCCTCGAGTACCACGAGGGCCTCAACGCGGTGTTCATCCGCGGTGGGGTCGCCGGCAACGTGCTGCCCGACGAGTGCGTGGTCGAGGTGAACTTCCGGTTCGCACCGGACCGCTCCGAGGCCGAGGCCGAGGCGTTCGTCCGTGAGTTCTTCGAGGGGTACGACGTCACCCTCACCGACTCCGCACCGGGCGCGCTGCCGGGCCTCGACCTGCCGGCTGCGAAGGCGTTCGTCGAGGCGGTGGGCGGCGAGGTGAACCCGAAGTTCGGGTGGACCGACGTCGCCAGGTTCAGCGGGCTCGGGGTCCCAGCAGTCAACTACGGCCCGGGCGACCCGATGCTCGCCCACAAGCAGGAGGAGCACGTGCCCGTGGAGCACATCACCCGCTGCGAGGACCGACTCCGACGGTGGCTGACCCGGTGAGGGCCAAGTTCAAGGGGCCGATCATCCAGCGTCGGTCCCAGATCGACGGCTCGACCACCGACCAGCGGCTGCTGGACTCACGGGGTGCGTCGGACTGGGTCCACACGGATCCGTGGCGGGTGCTCCGCATGCAGGCCGAGCTGGTCGAGGGCTTCGGTGCGCTCGCCGAGCTCGGCCCGGCCGTCTCGGTCTTCGGCTCGGCCCGGCTCGGTCCCGACCACCCGTCGTACGCCGTCGCGGAGGTGCTCGGCCGGCGTCTCGCCGAGGAGGGGTTCACGGTCATCACGGGCGGCGGGCCCGGCGCGATGGAGGCCGCCAACAAGGGCGCCAGTGAGGCCGGCGGCGTCAGCGTCGGGCTCGGCATCGAGCTCCCGTGGGAGTCGGGCCTCAACGACTGGGTCGACGTCGGCGTCAACTTCCGCTACTTCTTCGCCCGCAAGACCATGTTCGTGAAGTACTCGCAGGGCTTCGCGGTGCTGCCGGGCGGCCTGGGCACGCTGGACGAGATGTTCGAGGCGGCCACGCTCGCGCAGACCGGCAAGATCACCAGCTTCCCGATCGTGCTGCTCGGCACGGCGTACTGGCAGGGCCTGGTCGACTGGATGCGCGACACCCAGCTCGCGGAGGGCACGATCCGCCAGGAGGACATCGACCGGCTGGTGCTCACCGACGACGTCGAGGAGGTCGTGGCGCTCATGGTCGCGGCCCGGGAGGTGGACCCCTCGTGATGTGGTTCTTCGCGATCCTGGTCGTGCTGGCGCTCGGCGGCATCGCCCTGGTCGCCGCGGGCCGGGGCGCTCCGCTCGCCGAGGTGTACGACGACCGCCCGGACTCCAGCGTCCCGGCAGCGGGTCCGCTGACGGCCGACGACCTGCGCCGCGTGCGGTTCTCGCTCGGCTTCCGCGGCTACCGGATGTCCGAGGTCGACGCGCTCCTCGACCGGCTCGCCAGCGAGCTCGAGGACGCGGACTCGGATCGGGGTCGTGGCGACGAGCCCACGCCGTAGGGCACACTTCGCTCCGTGTCGACCGAGGTGATCGTCTACGTCCTGACGGCTCTGGCTGCCGTCGTGGTCGTGCTGACCCAGGTCCGGCTGGCGCGCTCCGAGGGCGGGGCCGGGCGCCACGACGTCGGTCGGGGACTGGTCCATGCGCACACCGTCACCGGCGTGATCGCGCTGGTGCTGTGGGTCGCGTTCCTGGCCGCGCCGGACGACTCCGCGCTCGGCGGTGACGCGATCGGGATCGCCGCGATCGCGTTCTGGTGGATCGTGGTCGTGCTCGGCCTGCTGATCCTCGCCCGCTGGCTGCCGAGCCGCGGCAAGCACTCCTCGGGTGGCCACGAGGACACCTGGTCCGACGGGCCGGGGCTCTCGATCCTGGCCCACGTCGGGATGCTCGTCGGCGTCGGCGTCTTCACCTGGGCCTACCTCACCGCGCACGTGTGACCTAGGCTCGCTGCCCATGCGTCTCGGGACCCTGCCCACGACCCTGTCTCTCGGCATCGCTCTCGCCGTCGGCCTGGCCGCGCCGTCGTACGCCGTCCGTGCGCCCGACGAACGACCCGCGGTCGTGCAGAAGGCGGTCATCGGGAAGTCCGTGCAGGGCCGGCCGATCAAGGCGTTCCGCCTCGGTGAGCGCGGCAAGACCAAGGTGCTGCTGATCTCGACGATGCACGGCGACGAGAACGACACCCACCGGATCCTGACGAGCCTGCGCGACCGGCGCCCGATCCACGGCCTGAACCTGTGGGTGCTCCCGGTCTACAACCCCGACGGGCTGGCCCGCGGGACCCGCAAGAACGCCCACGAGGTCGACCTGAACCGGAACTTCCCGTACCGGTGGGCCGACCTCGACGGCAGCTACGAGTCCGGCCCGCGCGCCGGCTCCGAGCCCGAGACCCGCGCCGTGATGAAGTTCCTGAAGAAGATCCGGCCGCGCTGGATCATCAGCTTCCACCAGCCCCTGAACGGCGTCGACACCGACACCAAGGACGAGCGCTTCGCCGCCCGGGTCGCCGACCGGCTGAACCTGCCGCGCAAGTCGTTCACCTGCGGCGGCGTCTGCCACGGCACGATGACCGGTTGGTACAACCACCACTTCCGCGGCGCCGCCCTGACCGTCGAGTACGGCTCGAACCCGCCGCGGCGGCTGATGCAGCGGATCGCGCCCCGTCAGGTCCTCTCCATCTGGGGCGCGCACCGCCGCTAGGTGGTGTCGAGGCTCCTGGCTGGCGCTCGTCGCACCTCAACCACCCTGCCGCTAGCGCCCCTCGAAGACCGGCTTCTCCTTCGCCACGAACGCCGCGACCGCGGCCTGGTGGTCGGCGGTCGCGCCGGTCTTGGTCATCATCGCGCTCTCCAGCTCCAGCGACTCCTCGAGCGAGTGGCCGGCGGCGTACACGACGGACTGGCGGATCGCGCCGAGCGCGACCGTCGGTCCGGCCGCGAGTCGCGACGCCAGGGCGCCCACCTCGGCCGCGAGCTGGTCGGCGGGGACGACCTTGGTGGCCAGGCCGAGCTCGAGGGCGTCGGCCGCCGGCACGGTGGACGGGAAGTACAGCAGCTCCAGCGCCTTGGCGCGGCCGACGAGCCGCTGCAGGTGGTAGCTGGCGCCGGTGTCGCACGACAGCGCGACGTTGGCGAACGCCAGGTTGAACCCGGCGGTGTCGGCCACGATCCGCAGGTCGCAGGCGAACGCGAGGCTCGCGCCCGCGCCGGCCGCGACGCCGTTCACCGCGGCGATCACCGGCTTGGGCATGGTGGCCAGCGCGGTGACGGTCGGGTTGTAGTGGTCGTCGACGGTGGTGAACAGCGCGTCGCTGCCGCCGTTGTGCAGCAGCTCGATGTGCTCCTTGAGGTCCTGCCCGGTGCAGAACGCCTTGCCGGTGCCGGTCAGCACCACGCAGCGGACGGCGTCGTCCTCGGCGACCTGGTGCACGGTGTCGCGCAGCAGCTCCTTGGTCGCGATGTTGAGGCTGTTGTACGCCTCCGGCCGGTTCAGCGTGATGGTCGCGACGCCGTCGGTCAGGTCCAACAGCACAGGGGAGTCGGTCATGCCCCGCAGTCTGTCAGGCGCTCCCCGGGTCAAGCACCGAGGCAGCGGGCGACGAACCGGTCGGTCCCGGGCTTGAGCCGGCTCGCCTCGTCGGCGAACAGCCGCGCGGCCTCGTGCCCGGGCCAGTCCTCGGGCAGCAGCGCGTCGGGCAGCCCCGGGTCGGCGAACAGGAACTTCCGCCACTCGTGGACCAGGTGGAAGCGCGCGGCGAACGCCGCCTCGTCCTCGTCGTCGTGCGCCGCGAAGTGCTGGTCGACCAGGTCGCCGGCCGCGCGTAGCCAGCCGTCGTACGACGACCGCAGCCCGTCGAGGTCCCACGCGCCGGTCGGCTCGGGGTCGAACCGGTCGGCCCGCGCGACGCGCACGGTCGCACCCTCGCGCTCGACCACGGACGCCAGCTCGGCCCGGGGGTAGGGGCTGACCCAGACGCCGTCGCTCAGCTCGGCGTACCCGAGGAACGTCAGCCCGGCGCGGAGCCGCGCCCGCGCCGCGCGGCTGTCGGGGGCGGAGACGAAGGCGAGGTGCCAGTGGCCGTCCCAGGCGGGGACCTGGCGCCGGTAGACCCGGTTGCCGGCCTCGTCGAGGCGCCGGTTGGCCCGCTCGCTGGTGCGGTAGCCGCGACCGCCGGCCAGCTGGACCGGCTCGAGCCAGCCCTGCATGACCATCCGGGAGATCGCGGTGCGGACCGCGGGAGCGGCGATCCCGACCGGGTCGAGCATCCGGACGACGGCCGCGACGGGCGCCTCGCTGCCGCGGGCGCGCAGGTGGTCGCCGTACACGTCGAAGAGCGCCGAGCGGGCCTGCATGGCAGGAGTCTGCCAGCCGGATCGGGTCCCGGACCTCGCCCTGTGCTCCAAGTCACCGCTCGATGAGGGATACTGGTCTACACGGATGGCGCGGGGAGGGGCTGTTTCTGGCTTCCTCCTGGCTCGAGAACGGAAAAGGAAGGTGCGCGGATGGCGGCGATGAAGCCGCGGACGGGCGACGGTCCGCTGGAGGTCACCAAGGAAGGACGCGGCATCGTGATGCGCGTCCCGCTCGAGGGCGGTGGCCGCCTCGTTGTCGAGCTCAACGCCGAAGAGGCCGGCGCTCTCGGAAATGCCCTCAAGGACGTCGTCGGCTGACACCGTGCCGACAACCGTTCGCCCCACTCTCCCGGCGCAGGTAGCACCTCCGGAGTTCGCGCTCAGTGAGGTGCTGCCGCATGCCGTCGTGGGGGTGGACGTCGTCGCCGTGCCGGTCCTGCCGGCCGACGACGAGGGCGGTCCCGTGGTCCTCGGGCCCGGTGCCGAGCAGCTCGCCGACCAGCTCGGCGTGGACCTGCTCGGTGTCCTCGAGCTGAGCTCGGCGACCGGCGCGGCCGGCGAGGTCACGACGATCCCGGTCCCGCTCGGCAGCCCCGAGAACGCCGCTCTGCGGCTGGTGCTCCTGGTCGGTGTCGGCGCGCAGTGCTCCCAGGACCTGCGGCGCGCCGGCGCTGCCGTGGCTCGGGCCTGCCGGGGCCGCGACGCGATCGCCACCTCGGTGGCCGCGATCGCCGAGGAGGACGGCATCGAGGCGTTCGTCGTCGGGGCCATGCTCGGCTCCTTCGTCTTCACCTGGCGCTCGGGTCCGCCGGAGCACCGCCCGGTGGCCCGCGTGGTGCTCGCCGACCTGCCCGGCGCCCTGGCGCCGCTGCTGACCCGCGCGGTCGCCATCGGCGGCGCGGGCTGGCGATCGCGGATGCTCTGCACGGTCCCCTCGAACCTCAAGAACCCGCCCTGGCTGGCCGAGCAGGCCGTCGAGATCGGGGCGGAGGCCGGCCTCGAGGTCACGGTCTGGGACGAGAAGCGGCTGACCGCGGACGGGTTCGGCGGCCTGCTGGCCGTCGGCCGCGCGTCCGAGTCGCCGCCCCGGCTGATCCGGATCGACTACACCCCGCGCAAGGCGGGCCGGCGTACTCCCACGGTCGCGCTGGTCGGCAAGGGCATCACCTTCGACACCGGCGGGCTCTCGATCAAGCCCGGCGAGGCGATGGCCAACATGAAGCGCGACATGACCGGCGGCGCGGTCGTGATGGCCACGATGGCCGCGCTCGCGGCCGTCGGCTGCCCGGTCCGCGTCGTCGGCCTGGTCGCGGCCGCCGAGAACTCCGTCGGCGGCGACGCGATGCGTCCCGGCGACGTGATCTCCCACTACGGCGGTCGCACCAGCGAGGTGACCAACACCGACGCCGAGGGCCGCCTGGTCCTCGCCGACGCCCTGGCGTACGCCGTCGAGGTGGTGCGCCCCGACGTGATCGTCGACGTCGCCACCCTCACCGGCGCCATGAAGGTCGCCCTCGGCCAGCAGGTCGGGGGCTTCTTCTCGACCGACGAGTCGCTCGCCGCCACTCTGCGGGCCGCGAGCGTGGCCGCCGGTGAGCCGCTGTGGCGGTTCCCGCTCACCGACGCCTACGAGGGCAAGCTGGTCTCGACGGTCGCAGACTCCGACAACGCCCCGAACGGCCCCGGCGCGATCACCGCGGCGCTGTTCCTCCAGCACTTCGTCGGGGACGTCCCCTGGGCGCACCTCGACATCGCCTCGGTGGGAGACGCCCCCGAGGACTCGTTCGAGTGGACGACCGGACCGACCGGCTTCGGCGCCCGGGCGCTGCTGCAGTGGCTCGGGTCGGAGCGACCGATGGAAGGGATCGGCCGATGAACGGCATGACCGTGCGGTGGTCGCTCGCCGACGCGCCCGACGGCGTCGAGGAGGAGCTCGCGTCGTACGTCGCCGGCACCTCACACGCGCGCTTCTCCGCGATGGACGGCCTGCACATTAAGGTGTGGCGCTGCGTCCCGGGTGAGTGGTTCGAGGGTTGCTACGTCTTCGACACCGACGAGGAGCGGGCTGCTTTCCAGGCGGAGTTCACCGCGAACGCCGCCACGGTCCCCGGCTCGCAGATGGTCGGCAGCCCGCCGATGCTGATCGAGGCGTGCGAGATCGTCGCGGTCGCGGAGGGTGCTGCCGGCTTCCGGGCCGCCCCGCGCTTCTGAGCGTTTCCGCCGAATTCGGGGACAGCCCGGCGGCGGCTGTGGTCGGCTGTCAGCCATGCCTGGATCGCTGCGTCGTTCGGTTCCCGTCGGTGTCGTCGCGCTGGTCGCGGGATCTGTGGCGCTGGTCGCGCCGGCTCCCGTGCAGGCGGCCACGGTGCCGGTCTCGACGTTCGCGGCCCTGAGCACCGCGCTCGACCTGCCCTGTGCGGCGGACAAGGTCGTCGTCCTCGGGTCCTCGATCAGCGAGCCGGCCCAGGAGCTCGCGGCCGCCTGCAACGTGACCCTCGACCTGAACGGTCACCACCTCGCGGTCCGCAACCTCGTCATGGAGTCCGGCATGATCCTGACCGACGAGAGCTCGGGCGGTTCGCCGGGGACGTTGACCGCTGACGCGAGCGGCGAGCCGGGCCTCGACGGCGTGCTCGCGGGAGGCGTGACGTTCGTGGTCACCGGTCGCGCCAACCTCACGGCGATCGGCGGCCCCGCAGCCCCCGGCGCTGCCGGCGCCAACGGCTTGCTGATCGGCGCTCCCGGTGATCCGGGGGCGGCCGGGAGCGACAGCGTGACGCCGGGGGGCTCCGGCGGTACTGGAGGTGCCGGTCTGTTCGGCAGCGGCGGGGCCGGCGGGAGCGGAGGCGACGGCGGTGGTACCGGCGGGGCCGGCATCTCGGCTGGCACCCTCCAGTTCGACAGCAGCGGGCTCCTCGTCGGGACCGGCGGGGCCGGCGGGACCGGCGGGCCCGGGGGTGGTGGGACTCTCGGTGGTGTCGGAGGAGCCGGGGGGCAGGGCGGGAACGGAGGCGCCGGCCGCGGGTTCGGCTTCGCCAACCCGGGTGGCCTCGGCGGTGCCGGAGGCACCGGTGGTCTCGCCGGCACCGGTGGGCAGGGCGGACCGGGCGGAGCCGGCGGTCACGGTGGTGACGGCGGTGTCGGCATCGACGGCGACACGATCGTCGTGGGCGGATCCGGGACGATCGTCGCGACGGGTGGCGACGGGGGCTCGGGTGGTCTCGCCGGTGCCGGCGGCAGCGGCGGTGCGGGCGGTGCGGGTGGTGCGGGTGGCCACGGTGGCGATGGCGGGACAGGCAACGTGGCTCGCGGCGGCGACGGCGGGGTAGGTCGGCCCGGCGGGCCAGGAGGCGACGGTGGCGTAGGAGGCGACGGTGGCGCCGGAGGCATAGGTGGCGACGGTGGTGCCGGGATCGACGGCGGCACGGTCTCGCTCGGTGGAGTCGGGACCGTTCTCGCGACTGCAGGAGCCGGTGGCTCCGGGGGAGCGGGCGGCGCTGCCGGCCACGGCGGCGCCGGTGGCGCGGGTGGCCTCGGTGGCGCCGGCGGCCATGGTGGTTCCGGGGACGTGGGCGAGCTCGGCGGGACCGGTGGCGCAGGCGGCGTCGGTGGCGTCGGAGGTGGTGGCGCTGCCGGTGGTGGCGCCGGTGTCGGCGGCGACGGTGGTGTCGGTGGCACCGGGGTCGACGGTGCCGCGGTTGCGGTCGCGAACCCCGCGTCGGTGACGGCGACCGGTGGCGCAGGCGGGACCGGGGGCTCCGGCGGAGCCACCGGCAGCGACGGCGCCGACCCTGGGGTCGACGGGAGCGTCGGTGGCGCCGGGAACATGCCTGCCGGGTCGGCCGGTGGCGCCGGCGGCGCAGGAGGATCCGGTGGTGCCGGCGGCGTCGGGGGCGACGACCTCGACGGAGGTGATCCTGGCGCCGATGGTTCCGACGGAGCAGCGCACGACCCCTGGACGGTTCTCCAGACGCAGAGCATCGTGTTCACGTCCACCCCGCCGTCCGACGTGCGTGTCGGCGACACCTACCTCGTCACCGCCGCCGGGGGCGGTTCGGGCAACCCGGTGACGTTCACGATCGCGGCCGGCTCGAGCGGACGGTGCTCGGTCGCCGGCTCCCTGGTGACGTTCCACCGCGGCGGCAGCTGCGAGGTCGTGGCGAACCAGGCGGGCGACGACGACCACGCGGTCGCACCGCCGGTGTCGCAGACGATCGTCGTACGTCGTACCTCTCAGGTCATCACCTTCACGTCCGTTCCGCCGAGTCGTGCGCACGTGGGCGACGCGTACGAGGTCGCCGCGACCGGCGGCGGGTCCGGCAGCCCGGTCACCTTCGCGATCGACCCCGCCAGCGACGACGTGTGCTCGATCGACGGCACGACGGTCACGTTCGACGCGCTGGGGCAGTGCCGCGTGCTCGCCGACCAGGCGGGCAACGCCGACTACTACCCGGCGGCCCAGACACCGCAGGTGATTGCGGTCGGCGTACCCGTCGTGGATCCCACGATCACGGCGACGGTCACCTCGGGCGCGACGCCGCACCACGGATGGCACCGCACGCCGGTGCACGTCGCCTTCACGTGCACCACGGGGAGCGCCCCGCTGGCGTCGCCGTGCCCGGCTGCGGTGGTGCTCGACGAGGACGGTTCCGACCAGTCGGTGACGCGCGGGATCACGGCGACCGACGGCGGCACGGCGCAGCTCGTCGTGGCTGGGATCAACATCGACCAGCAGGACCCGGGCGTCGAGGTGACCGGTGTCGTGACCGGTGCCGCCTACCGGCACCTGCGTGACGTCGGGTGCGAGGCGACCGACGAGCTCTCCGGTGCCCAGTGGTGTCGGACCCGCACCAAGGCCGCCACCGTGGCAGGCACGCGAGGTCGCCTGGTCAAGGTGCGGTACCAGGCGGTCGGTGCCGACGTCGCTGACAACCGGACGAAGGTGCGCGGCTGGTACTTCGTGCGGAACCGCGGTGGAGCGCCGGTGCCGGGAATCGGCGCGGGCTGGAGCGACTGGGTCAGCTGACCTCAGTCCGCCTCGGGGCTCCACTCCTTCTTGGCGACCAGCAGGCCGTCGCCGACGGGGAGGAGCACCGGCACGAGGTCGTCGCGGTCGGCGACCTGGCGACCGAGCTCGCGGATCGCGACGGTGTTCTCGTCGCGCTGCGCGGGGTCGGCGACCCGGTCGTGCCAGAGCGCGTTGTCGAACGCGACCACGCCGCCGGGGCGCAGCAGCCGCAGCGCCTCGTGGAGGTAGGCGGAGTACTCCGCCTTGTCGCCGTCGCAGAAGACCACGTCGTAGTGACCGTCGGTGAGCCGGGGGAGCACGTCGAGCGCGGCGCCGGCGATGGTGCGGACCCGCTGGCTGGCGATGCCGCCCTCGGTGAAGGTCTGCCGGGCCAGGCGCTGGTGCTCGGCCTCGATGTCGACGGTGGTGAGCACGCCGTCGGAGCGCATGCCGCGCAGCAGCCAGAGCCCGGAGACGCCGGTACCGGTGCCGATCTCGACGACCGCCCGGGCCTCCAGCACCGAGGTGAGGAAGCGGAGGGCGGCGCCACCGCCGGAGCCGATCGGCACGACGCCGACCTCCTCCGAGCGCGACCGAGCCGCGACCAGCACGTCGTCCTCGGCGACGAACTGCTCGGCGTAGGACCAGCTGGTGGGCTTGATCGGCGTGGTGATGGTGGCCTCCTGGGGCGGACGTGCGGAACCACCGTATCCCCGGCGCTCGTCGTACTCGTGGTGGCGCGCGGGAACACCGGCCCGCCACTGATCGTTGGTCCCGACGTAAGCAGCCCGTACCCGGGCTCAGGAAACTCTCAGTGAAGGTTCGTAGGTTGAGGAAGAGCAAGCGAGTCGAGGAGGCTCCCATGGACGACGCACAGGCGAGCACCGCCGCCGGCGTTCCGTCGTGGGAGGAGATCGTCGAGCAGCACTCCGACCGGGTCTACCGCCTCGCCTACCGGCTGACCGGCAACCGGCACGACGCCGAGGACCTCACCCAGGAGGTGTTCGTCCGCGTGTTCCGCTCGCTGTCGACCTACACCCCGGGCACGTTCGAGGGCTGGCTCCACCGGATCACCACGAACCTCTTCCTCGACCAGGCGCGCCGCAAGCAGCGGATCCGCTTCGACGCCCTCTCCGACGAGCGCGCCGACCGGCTCACCAGCACGTCGCCGACCCCGGATGCGGCGTACGTCGACCGCACCTTCGACGACGACGTCGAGCAGGCCCTGTCCACCCTCCCGCCGGACTTCCGCGCCGCGGTCGTGCTGTGCGACGTCGAGGGCCTCAGCTACGAGGAGATCGCGGAGATCCTCGGCGCCAAGCTCGGCACCGTGCGCTCCCGCATCCACCGCGGCCGCGCCATGCTCCGCTCCGCGCTCGCGCACCGCGCGCCCAGCGCCGGACGGGCCCGGTACGCCGGCCCGCTGCTGTCCGGACAGGGCTCGGCGTCGTGATGGGCCACCTCGGGACCCGCACCAGCGCGCTGCTGGACGGCCAGCTGTCCCCGGAGGAGACCGAGCGCGCGTGGGCGCACGTCCACTCGTGCCACGCCTGCCGCGACCTCGTCGAGCGCGAGGGCTGGGTGAAGACCCGCCTGGCCGGCCTCTCCTTCGAGGTCGCCACCCCGTCCACCCCGGACTGGCTCAAGGGCTCCCTGATGGGCGCCTGCGAGCACGGCCCGCCGGGCGACGTCTACCTGCAGACGAACCACATCGACCACCGGCGCCGCAACGCCGGGATGGTCGCGATCGGCAGTGGCGCCGTCGGCGCCGCCGTCGTCGGGGTGCTGGCCTTCGGGGTCGCCCCGGCCTCGACGCCCACCATCGAGCGCACGCCTCCGGCGTCGATCACGCAGTCCGACACCCGGCCCACGCCCGTGGCCGTGCAGCCGAGCGCGCTGGTGCGCGCCGGCAAGCACCGGCGCTGACGCACCGCCGTCAGGCGGCGATGGCGCTGGCGTGGCCGGTGGCCCACGCCGAGACCGCGAGGTTGATCGCCCCGACCGTGATCTGGTCGACCGGCAGCACGAGCGCCGGCGGGGCGTCGTCGCGGGTCACCATGAGAACGCGGCCGTGCAGCCACTCGTTCCAGGCGCGCTGCTGGTGAGTGCGGTACTCCGCGTCGCGGTGCGTCACCACGTCGACCCGGGTGCCGTCCTCGCACCGGCCGCCGATGCTGGTCGACCCCGCGTCCCAGGCGTGCTGGGGGAACCAGTCGCCATGGGTCATCGTGTGGGTCGCCATCGTGGTCATGCCTAGATGATCGGCAGACCTCGCCGGTACTTGAGCCCGGCAGGCGTGGATTACGACCCACGGGTCAAGATAGGGACGTGACCCAGGACGACCCCCGGGACGGGACCGAGCCGACGCAGCCGATCGCGCCCATGACCCCGCCCCCGACGTGGGTGCCGCCGCAGCCGTGGGGCGGCTACCCGCCGCCGCCCACGCAGCAGCTGCCCTACGCGCCGTACGCCGCTCCCGCCCAGCCCGCTGCCCGCGGCCGGGTGCCGGGCTGGATCTGGCCGGTCGTGTGCGTGCTCGCGCTGGTCCTCGGGGTCGCCGGCGGAATCGCGGGTGGCGCGGTCTACGACCGGGTGAACGAGAGCGACGGCTTCGTCGGCGACGGGCTGTCCGGCGTCGACACGGTCTCGGAGGCCCCGCTGCCCGCCGAGAACGGCTCCGTCGCCGAGGTGGCCCGACGGCTGCTCCCGAGCACGGTGCAGATCGTCGCGGAGTACGAAGGCCAGGACGCCGGCGCGACCGGCTCGGGCTTCGTGCTGGACCGCCAGGGTCACGTCATCACGAACAACCACGTCGTCCAGGGGGCCGACGAGGACGAAGGCCCGATCGAGATCGTCGACCAGGACGGCAACCGGTACGACGCCACCGTGGTGGGTCGGAGCCCGGTCTACGACCTCGCGGTGCTCTACGCCCCCGAGGCCAAGGGCCTGCAGCCCGCCGCGCTCGGCGCCTCCCGCGCGCTCATCGTCGGCGAGGAGGTCGTCGCGATCGGCTCGCCGCTCGGCCTCAGCTCGACGGTCACCGCAGGCATCGTGAGCGCCAAGGACCGTCCGGTCACCACCGGCGATCCCGGCAGCGAGTCGTCGTACATCAACGCCGTGCAGACCGACGCCGCGATCAACCCCGGCAACTCCGGCGGCCCGCTGGTGAACCTGCGGGGCCAGGTGGTCGGCGTGAACTCCGCGATCGCCACGACCGGCGGCAGCATCACCGGCGAGCAGTCGGGCAACATCGGCGTCGGCTTCGCGATCCCGATCGAGCAGGTGCGGACCACCGCGGACCAGATCCTGCGCACCGGCGAGGCGCGCTACCCGGTCATCGGCGCCCAGGTGCGCACCAGCGGCGACACCGACGTCACCGGCGCGGAGATCGACTCGGTCATGCCCGACACCCCGGCCGAGCGCAGCGGTCTCGAGAAGGGTGACGTGATCACCGAGATCGAGGGCCAGCGGGTGATCGACGGGATCGCGCTGATCGTCGCGATCCGGACGCACCAGCCGGGGGAGACGGTGGAGTTCACCATCGAGCGCGGGGGTCAGGAGCGGACCATCGAGGTCACGCTCGGCGAAGAGGTCGGCTAGTCCGCGGCGTCGGACTCGACGTACGGGTGCTCGTCGACGAACACGCGGGTCTCGGCGTACATCCGTGAGATGTACTCCTCGAGCTGGGCCGACTCGACGCGCCACTGGCCGCGGCCGCCGATCTTGATCGCCGGCAGGTCGCCGCGGCGCACCAACGCGTAGACCTGCGCGCTGGAGGTGTTGAGCACCTCGGCGACGTCGGCGAGCGTGAGGAAGCGTGGGGTGCCGGCCATGGGCCCATCGTCGCACCCCCCCCGCGTCCCCGCGTGGGGACGGTGCCGGTGCCTGTGGAGGACGGGTTTCGGAACTCCACCCGGAGGCCATCATCACCGGGTGAGTCTCGGGACGGTCCCACCGGCCACCCGCGCCGCGCGCCCGGGTTGGCGCGATCCCCGGCTGTGGGTCGGCGTGCTGCTGGTCGCGGTGTCGGTGGTCGCCGGCGCCCGGCTGCTGGCCGCGGCCGACGACACCGTGGCGGTGTGGACCGTGGCCACCGACGCCGGCCCGGGGACGCTGCTCACCACCGAGGACCTGGTCGCGCACCGGATCCGGTTCGCCGACGCCGACCAGCAGGCCGGCTACTTCACCGTCGACGACGAGCTGCCGGCCGACCTGCGCCTGCTCCGCGGGGTCGCGGCGGGCGAGCTGCTCCCGCGCGCGGCGCTCGGCACCGGCGCGACGCCCACCGACGCCGTCGAGCTGCCGGTGGCGGTGGAGGCCGACCAGGTCCCGCCGTCGGTGCGCGCGGGGTCGGTCGTCGACGTCTACCTGCGCGACCCGAGCGCGCGCTCCGAGACCACCGGCCCGGTGCTCGAGGAGGCGACTGTCGTGGACGCCCCGGCGCTCGACGAGGGCTTCGGGACCGTGACCGGCCGGCGGCAGCTGGTGGTGGCGGTCCCCGCGGCCGACGCGACCGCGTTCCTCGCCGCCCTGGGGCGCATCGAGAACCCCGTGCTGACCGTCGTACGCCGGAGCTGACGTGGCCGACCGCTCGCTCGTGCTGATCGTGGCCTCCGGTGCGGCCTGGGAGACCGGCGCGCTCCGGGTCCTCGGCGAGCACCCCGGCGTCGTCGTGCTCAAGCGCTGCGTCGACGTCGACGACCTGCTCGCCGCGGCCACCGCTGGGCAGGCCGACGCCGCGGTGCTCGGCATCGACGCACCGGGGCTGGACCGGGCGGCCGTCGACCACCTGCGCAAGCACGGGATCCGGCCGGTCGCGATCGCGGCCGGCGGCCCGACCCTCGACGGCGGTCGGCTGCGCGCCGCCCGGATCGGCATCCACCGCGTCGTCACCGACGACGACCTCGAGGCGCTGCCCGAGGCCGTCACCACCCCCGAGACGCCGGCGACCGTCGTCCGCCCGCTGCCGGACGGTCCGCCGCCGGTCGGCCCGCCACCGGAACACGGACCGGTGGCGGGTCAGGGGGGTCGGGTGACCGTCGTCTGGGGCCCTGCCGGTGCGCCGGGTCGCACCACGGTCGCGATCGGGCTGGCCGCCGAGATCGCCCACCGGCAGCGCCGCACGATCCTCGTCGACGCGGACCCGTACGGCGGGGCCGTCGCCCAGCAGCTCGGCATCCTCGACGAGGTCTCCGGGCTGCTCGCCGCGGCCCGGCTGGCCGGGTCGGGGCAGCTCGCGGACCGGCTCTCGTCGGTCCAGCGCGGGCTCGACCGGCACCTGAGCGTGGTGACCGGGCTGCCCCGCGGCGACCGCTGGGTGGAGGTCCGCGCGGGGGCGCTGGAGCACCTGCTCGAGCTCGCCCGCGAGCAGGGTGAGGTGGTCGTGGACACCGGCTTCTGCGTGGAGGACGACCCCGGCTCCGACTACGGCTCGCGGCCGGGGCGCAACCACCTGACGCTCGAGGCGCTGGAGGTGGCCGACGAGGTCCTCGTGGTCGGCAGCGCCGACCCGGTCGGGCTGTCCCGGCTCGGCCGCGCCCTGGTGGAGCTGCGCGAGCTCACCGGCGCCCGACCGGTGCACGTGGTCGTGAACCGGATGCGCCCCACGCTGGGGTGGTCCGAGCGCGACATTGCAGGCATGGTGACCGGGTTCGCCCGGGTCGCCGGGCTGCACTTCCTGCCCGACGACCAGCCCGCCGTCGACCGCGCGCTGGTCGCCGGGCGGACGCTGGTCGAGGTGGGGGAGACCCCGCTCGGCCGGGCGCTCGGCCGGCTCGCCGACGTCCTCGCCCCGATACCGGCCTGAACGCGTCCGAAATCGGGTGTCCGGATCCACTCATAGGTGGCCCTTACCTGCCGATTTCTGTCTCCGTGTGGCACCTAGACGATCTCGAGCCGATGGCCTCGGAGATGGAGAGTGCCCTGCTCTACCCGGACGGGCGGACCAGGGCGGTCTCTCCGCTCCTGGGGTCCGTCGTGCCTGCGCTCCTGCCGCGGTTGTCGCGGGAGGAGCTGACCCTGCTCGGCCAGCTGCGGGGACCGGTCAGCACGACCGTGCTCCCGCCCGGCGCGCCCGGCGACATGCTGGTGCGCCAGATCCGGGTACGCCGGAGCCTGCTGCACTACTACATCGACCAGTTCCCGGTGCTCGACGAGCAGGAGCGGGCCGGCGTGGACGCGGTCTGCGACATCGCCACGGTGCTGCACCTCGAGCCGTGGACCGAGCCGGCGGTCATGAGCCAGACGCTGCGTCCGCTGCGCCAGATGGTCGGGCCCGAGGAGGAGCTCGGCTTCGGCCCGGAGTTCAGCCGGGTGCTCGACGTCCTGGGCGGGATCATCAAGACCACCACCGAGCTCGAGCGCACCGAGGCGGTCCGCCGCGCCTGGCTGGCCCACCCGCTGCGCTACTGGGACGGCATGGCCGACCAGCTGCTCGCCGCCGCCACCATGACCCACCGCCAGGTGTCGCTGCGGATGGTGCACCGGGTCACCGGCGTCTCCAGCGAGTCGGTACGCCGCAGCGCGGTGTTCCGCTCCGCCCGCCTGCGCGCCGCCGCGATCATCCTCGCCGACGTCCTCGACGGCGCGGTCGTCGCCGCGGCCAGCGCCCCGTGGGACGCCGGCCTCGACGCCGGCCGCGAGGCCGCCTAGGCCGCGAACAGCAGGTACAGCCCGCCTGCGGTGAACGCGACCATCGCGAACAGCAGCGGCAGCTGGCCGGTCAGCTGGTGCCGCTTCGGGAGGATCCGGATCGCGCGCTCGTGCGCCGCAATCACGCCGAGCACGTGCCCGATGACGACCGCGAGCACCTTGGTGTTCGCCAGGAACGTCGGGTGGTAGCTCAGCCACGTGAACAGCGGCAGGTCGGCGGTCCCGAACCAGTTGCTCCCGTTGCTGAACGGGTCGCTGGCGTAGATCAGCGTCAGCCACCCGACCTCGACGAGGTAGCTCAGGTAGTGGGCGACGATGTAGCCGACGATGATCGGGATCATCGAGTGCGCGAACTGGTTGGGCAGCTCGACGCGGCGCAGGTCGTCCCCGAGTCCGGTGAGCACGCAGCCGAGCGCGAAGACCGCGCCCGCGGCGACGCAGAACACCAGCAGCGCGAGGTTGTTGAGCAGGTACGGCGAGGTGTCGCCGCCCTGCACGAACTTCACCCAGCGCGTGGAGTCCTTGAACGAGTCGAACGCCGTGCTGCCGAACAGCACCGCGACCACGGCGACCAGGCCGGGCACCACGGGCGTGGTGTCGAGGTTCGCCAGCGGACTGCGGATCACCAGCTGGTCGCCGCGCCGGCCCCAGATCGACAGGCGGGACACGAGCGTGGAGTAGACCTCGAACGGGTCCGCGCGCTCGTAGAACCGGTTGCCGAACAGCGCGCCGCCCACCAGCATCACCGCGACGTACGCCGCCACCCAGAGCCGGACCGGTCCGAGCTCGGTCGGGTACGGGTAGACCAGCTCGAGCCAGACGAACGCGAACAGGCCGAGCGCCGCGGGCCAGTTGCCGAGCCGCTCGGGGTACTCGAACAGGCCGCGGTCGGGGTCGCTGCCGGAGATCTTCGCGAAGCCGATGTTGATGGTGCGGACCGGGCTGATCGCCTTCCACACCGGGCCGAAGAACAGCGAGAGCGGCACCAGGCCGACCCACCACCACACGTAGACGATGCCGAGGATCGGGTTGATCGCGAGGTCCTTGCCGAACACCGCGACCATGACGGCGTACAGGAAGATCGCGAACCCGACGACGCGCCAGGTGATCCGCCACGCACGCGAGTCGACGATCGCGGCGAGCTCCCGCGGAGCGAGACGGCCGCTGGTCGCGGCGTCGTACCGCGGCGTGCGCCACGCGATCGCGAGGACCGTGAACGAGATGACCAGGGCTGCGGTGGCACCTGCGATCGCCAGCTCGGGCGAGATCGGCAGGTCCTTCGCGCCGCCGAGCCCGTGGGCCATCGTGATGCCGTCAGGCGACGGCACCTCAGCGCACTTCGAGCTGGACGATCACCTTGTCGAGCGTGTGTGACTCGACGTCGACGGTCCCGGGCTGGTCGATGCCCTGGATCGTCACTGTGGTGGTGCCCTCGGCGTACGCGAGCTCCTGCTCCGGGTCGGAGTGCACGTGGATCTCGCCGGGCTCGTCGGCGGTGACCTCGAGCTCGACGTCCTGCCCGCGCTCGATCTCGACGCGGTCGCCGTTCGGGGTCACGGAGTCGCCCTCGAACGTGACCTCGATGACCTTGGGATCGGTGCTCCCCGACGAGGGCTCCTCGTCGCTCCCGCACGCCGTCGCCAGGGTGAGGGCGCTCAGCAGCACCGCCGTACTCGCCAGGACTCGGCGCATCGTCGTCGTTCCTTCTGCTCGGTGGACCATCACGTCTGCCAGAATCCCACGTTGTACGAAACTCCGGCATTCAGCCCCGGTGGATCGACGAAAGGGCGAGAGATGAGTGAGCGGCTCCGGCCGCGGGACGTGGCCCTCCTGGCCGAGGAGTCCCCGTCAGCGCCCCGACACAACGCGACCGTCGAGATCTTCGAGGTCGGCAGCTCGGGGTTCGACTACGCCCGGCTCGTCGAGCTGGTGCAGGAGCGGATCTCGTTCGTGCCCCGCTACCGGCAGCGCGTCCAGGTGGTTCCTGGCCGGCTCGCCAACCCCGTCTGGGTCGACGACGACAACTTCGACATCGGCTACCACGTACGCCGCTCCGCGCTGCCGCGTCCCGGGACCCTGGACCAGCTGCGCGAGCTGGTGTCGCGGATCGTGTCGCGACCGCTGGACCGCAGCCGCCCCCTCTGGGAGATCTACGTCGTCGAGGGGCTCGCCGACGGCCAGGTCGCGCTGCTGTCGAAGTCCCACCAGGTGCTGGTCGACGGGATCGAGACCGTCGACCTCGGCCAGGTGCTGCTCGACCAGTCCCCGGAGACCAAGGAGCTCGGCCCTGACGCGTGGCGCGCGCAGGGTCGCCCGTCGCCGTTCATGCTGATGGCCGGAGCCGTGCGCGACTCGGTCACCGAGCCCGACACCGTGGTCGACACCATGCGCAGCGCGACCGGCGCGGTGCTGCGGGCCGCGGCGGCCGGCGCGCGAACCGCCGGCAACGTCGTCGACGCGCTCGCCAACCGCACGCCGAGCCCCGACTCGCCGATCATCGGGGCGCTCTCGCAGCAGCGCCGGGTGGTCACCGTGCGCACCGACCTCGCCGCGCACCGCAAGATCCGGGAGGCGCACGGCGGCTCGATCAACGACGTCGTGCTCGCGACGGTCACCGGCGGGCTGCGCGCGTGGCTGATGACCCGCGGCGAGTCGATGCGTGGCATCAAGCAGGTGCGCGCGCTGGTGCCGGTGTCGGTGATCGACGACGAGCTCGAGGCGACCTCGCTCGGCAGCCAGGTCGCGGCGCACTTCGTCGACCTGCCCGTGTGGGAGCCCAACCCGGTGGTCCGTCTGCACCAGGTGTCGTACTCCTTCCAGGCCCACAAGGAGTCCGGCCGCAGTGTGACGGCGGCCCGGCTGGCGAGCCTGTCCGGCTTCGCGCCGGCGACGTTCCACGCGCTCGGCTCGCGGGTCGCCGCGGCCGAGCGCCGCAGCTACGGGCTGTGCGTCACCAACGTGCCCGGACCGCAGGTCCCGCTGTACGCCGCCGGTGCGCGGATGGTCGCGACGTATCCCGTGCCGCCGCTGCACGAGGGCCACCCGATCGCGATCGGCGTGACGTCGTACGACGGCTTCGTCTACTACGGCATCACCGCGGACCGCGACATGATCGCCGACGCCGACCTGCTCGGACCGTGCCTGCAGGAGGCGCTCGACGAGCTCCTGGAGTCGGCGTCCGGGGGACGGTCGCGGGCTCCCCGCGGCCGCAAGAAGCGCAAGCCGACGGAGACCTCGTGACGATTCGTGCCTACCTCCCGCTGACCCTCGCGCTGCTCGCCGAGCAGCACGCCCAAGGTGAGTTCCTCGCCACCGACGAGGTCGTCGTCGCGACCGAGGACGACGAGGAGGCGGAGTACGACGCGCTGATGACGGCCGCCGAGTCCTCGGCCGCGCTGGTGTCCGGCCCGGGCCGCCGCGTCGTCGTGGTCGCCGAGCTCGACAAGGCCCCCGAGCCGGGCTGGACGATCCCGCTCAAGCGGGTCGTCGCCGTCCACGCCGACACCGAGGACGGCGCCGACCCCGACGACGACCTCGGCTGGTTCGCGACCCAGGAGATCCCCTACCTGATCTAGGGGTCTCGATACGCTCGCTGGCGCTCGCTACTCGACCAACGAACCCCGACGACGCTCGCTGCTCGCCGGCGGCTCGACCGACGAGGCCCGCTGGCCGGCGCTCGCTGCTCGACCGACGACGCTCGCTGGTCGAGTAGCCGCCGAGGAACGAGGCGGCGTATCGAGACCATTGGTTTCGCTACTCGCCGACGAGGCCCGCTGGCCGGCGCTCGCTGCTCGACCGACGACGCTCGCTGGTCGAGTAGCCGCCGAGGAACGAGGCGGCGTATCGAGACCATTGGTTTCGCTACTCGCCGACGAGGCCCGCTGGCCGGCGCTCGCTGCTCGACCGATGACGCTCGCTGGTCGAGTAGCCGCCGAGGAACGAGGCGGCGTATCGAGACCATGGGCTTGGCTGCTCGACCGACGAAGCCCCCGGTCGGCGCTCGCTGCTCGACCGATGACGCTCGTTGGTCGAGTAGCCGCCGAGGAACGAGGCGGCGTATCGAGACCATGGGTTTGGTTGCTCGACCGACGAAGCCCCCGGTCGGCGCTCGCTGCTCGACCGATGACGCTCGTTGGTCGAGTAGCCGCCGAGGAACGAGGCGGCGTATCGAGACCATGGGTTTGGTTGCTCGACCGACGAAGCCCCCGGTCGGCGCTCGCTGCTCGACCGATGACGCTCGTTGGTCGAGTAGCCGCCGAGGAACGAGGCGGCGTATCGAGACCATTGGTTTGGGTGCCCGCGCGGCGCAGTGAGAACATCGACGGCATGGACGCTGTCACCACCCCTCCCGCCCCGATCAACGAGCCGGTCCTGACCTACGGCCCCGGCACTCCCGAGCGGGAGGCCCTGCAGACCGAGATCGCGAGGCTGGAGAAGAAGCAGCGCGACTTCAAGGCGCACATCGGTGGGCGCAAGAAGGCCGGTGGCGGCGCGGAGATCAAGGTCGTCCAGCCCCACGACCACCAGCACGTGCTCGGCACGCTGAAGAACTCCACGCAGGCCGACGCGCGCGCCGCGATCAAGGCTGCGGGCGACGCTGCTCCGGAGTGGCGCGCGATGGACTTCGACGACCGGGCCGCCGTGCTGCTCAAGGCCGCCGACCTGCTCGCGGGTCCGTGGCGCCAGCGGCTCAACGCCGCCACGGTGCTGGGCCAGTCGAAGACGGCGTACCAGGCCGAGATCGACAGCGCCTGCGAGCTCATCGACTTCTGGCGCTACAACGTCCACTACGCCCGCGAGATCCTCAGCGACCAGCCGATCGCGAACAGCCCCGGCGTGTGGAACCGCACCGACCACCGCCCGCTCGAGGGCTTCGTCTACGCGATCACGCCGTTCAACTTCACCGCGATCGCGGGCAACCTGCCCACCGCCCCGGCGCTGATGGGCAACACGGTCATCTGGAAGCCGTCGCCCACCCAGCAGCTCGCCGCGTCGCTGACGATGGAGCTGCTCGAGGAGGCCGGCATGCCGCCGGGCGTCATCAACATGCTCCCCGGCGACGGCCTGGAGGTCTCGCAGGTCGCGCTGTCCCACCCGGACCTGGCCGGCATCCACTTCACCGGCTCGACCCCGACGTTCCAGCACCTGTGGCGCGAGGTCGGCAACAACATCTCGAACTACCGCTCCTACCCCCGCATCGTCGGCGAGACCGGTGGCAAGGACTTCGTCGTCGCCCACCCGTCGGCCGACCCCGAGGTCGTGCGTACGGCGCTGATCCGTGGCGCGTTCGAGTTCCAGGGCCAGAAGTGCTCGGCCGCGTCGCGTGCGTACGTCGCCCGCTCGGTCTGGAAGAAGATGCGCGACTCGCTGCTGCAGGAGATCGAGTCGATCACCATCGGTGACCCGACCGACTTCTCCAACTTCATGGGCGCCGTCATCGACGACCGCGCGTTCGCCAAGCACAAGAAGGCGATCGACCGCGCGAAGCGCCAGCGCAAGCTGGACATCCTGGTCGGCGGCACGACCGACAGCAAGGTCGGCTACTTCGTGCACCCGACCGTCGTCGAGGGCGGCGACCCGACCGACGAGATGTTCACGACCGAGTACTTCGGCCCGATCCTCGCGGTGCACGTCTACGAGGACGGCGACTTCGAGAAGGTCGTGCGCGGCATGGAGTCCATCGCGCCGTACGCCCTGACCGGCTCGATCATCGCCCAGGACCGCCGCGCGATCGCGTGGGCCCAGAACGAGCTGCGCTTCGCCGCCGGCAACTTCTACATCAACGACAAGCCGACCGGTGCGGTCGTCGGCCAGCAGCCGTTCGGCGGCGGCCGGGCCAGCGGCACCAACGACAAGGCCGGCGCCGCGGTCAACCTGCTGCGCTGGACCTCGCCGCGCTCGATCAAGGAGACGTTCGTCCCGCCGACCGACTACCGCTACCCGTTCCTCGGTTGATGGTCCCTCTGCACCTCGGTGCGCTGCACCCGGTCGAGCAGGCCGTGACCGTGGTGCTCGCGATCGGTCCGTTCCTCGTGCTCGGCGGCGTCATCTGGTGGCGCCGCCGGCAGGAGGACGCCGAGGCGGAGGCCGAGGCTCAGCGCGACAAGTAGTCGCGCCCGACCCCTTCCTCGGCCCGCAGCGCCTTGCGGAGCAGGTCGGCGATGAGCTTCTCGATCTTCCCGCCGACCAGCGGGATGTTGACGGTGATCTCCACGTCGACGGTCTCCGTCGTGGTGCCGCCGTCCTCGCTGAGGTCGATGGACCCCACCATCTGCCCGGGCTTGCCCGGGATCGTGACCTCGAGGTCGGCGTGGTCCGCCGACGTCCAGGCCTCGCGCTGCAGCAGGTTGATCTCGTCGCCGACGAACTTCCTGGCGAAGCCCGGGATGCCCTCCGACGGCTGCAGCTGCGAGATCACGACCACCACGGTGTCGCCGACCTGCTCGAACGACACCGAGCCGTCCGTGCCGCCCTGGGCCGTGACCACCTCCTCGCGGTACGACGCGTCGTCGAGCATCGCCGAGACGTCGGCCAGGGAGGCGTCGTACGCCATCGTGTGCGTGAGCCGGGTGCCCATCAGCGCTCACCCGCCAGCCACGCGGTGCCCACGGCGTGCTCGGCCTCCAGGCCGGCCGCGATCCGCTCCGCGAGCAGCTTCTCGAGCTTGCCGCCGATCAGCGGCACCTTGATCTTGAGGTCAAGCTCGACCACCTCGCGAGTGCCGTCACCGACCTGGGACAGGGTGACCCTGCCCTTCACCTCCGACGGCTTGCCGGGCGCCTCGATGCGGAGCGTGCCGCCCAGCGGGTCCGGCCACTCCTCGTGGAGGATCGCCTGGGTCGACTCGCCCGCGAACGTGCGGGCGAACGCCGGCAGGTCGTCGGTCCGCTGCTCCTGGTCGATGGTGAGCGAGAATCCGGTGCCGTCGCGCACCACCTGGACGTCGGCGGAGATGACCTCCTGGGCCGCGCAGGCGGCTTCGCGGAACTTCGGGTCGGCCAGCATCTCGAAGACGTCGGCAGGTGACGCGTCGTACGTCAGCTCGTGTCGGAACTTCATGCGGACATAGTCTCCTGCTCATGACGGTCGAGAACTTCGTCTCCTTCGGCGAGCAGGGTGCCCAGCTCACGTACGGGTCGTACCTGCGTCTTCCCCAGCTGTTGGACTCCCAACACCTCGAATCCGACCCGCCTGCCCACGACGAGCTGCTGTTCATCACGATCCACCAGGTCTACGAGCTGTGGTTCAAGCAGCTGCTGCACGAGGTCTCCGCCGCGCGCGACGCGATGCTGGGCGGCCAGGAGGGCGGCCGGCTGTGGTGGGCTCAGCACCTGCTGACCCGCGTCCACGTGATCGAGCGGACGCTGGTGCAGCAGGTCGACGTCCTCGAGACGATGACCCCGCAGGACTTCCTGGAGTTCCGGCAGCGGCTGGCGCCGGCGAGCGGCTTCCAGTCGGTGCAGTTCCGTGAGCTGGAGTTCATGTCCGGCGCGAAGGACCCGCGCTACCTCGACCGGTTCAAGGGGATCACCGAGGCCGAGAGGCAGCACCTCGACGCCCGGCTCGCCGAGCCGACGCTCTGGGACGCGTTCGTCGCCACGCTCGCGTCGTTCGGGCTGGCCTCCGGCTCCGACGCGGAGATCTCCGCGTCGATGCGCACCGTCGCGCACGACCGGGACCAGTACGCCGTCGTCTGGGCGCTGGCCGAGGCTCTGCTGCAGCACGACGAGCTGGCGGCGAACTGGCGCGCGCGGCACGTGGTGATGGTCGAGCGGATGATCGGCAGCAAGTCCGGCACGGGGGGTTCGAGCGGCTCGACGTACCTCCGCTCCCGCCTCCCGGTCCGCTACTACCCCCTGCTCTGGGATCTGCGCAGCGAGCTCTGAGGTCTCGATACGCTCGCTGGCGCTCGCTACTCGACCACCGAGTTCGCTGCTCTGGGATCTGCGCAGCGAGTTGTCGCTCTGGGATCTGCGCAGCGAGCTGTGAGGTCTCGATACGCTCGCTGGCGCTCGCTACTCGACCACCGATGGTCGCGGCGGGCTGTGAGGTCTCGAAACGCTCGCTGGCGCTCGCTACTCGACCACCGAGTTCGATGCTCTGGGATCTGCGCAGCGAGCTCTGAGGTCACAGCGACCTGAGGTCTCGATACGCTCGCTGGCGCTCGCTACTCGACCACCGAGTTCGATGCTCTGGGATCTGCGCAGCGAGCTCTGAGGTCACAGCGACCTGAGGTCTCGATACGCTCGCTGGCGCTCGCTACTCGACCACCGAGTTCGATGCTCTGGGATCTGCGCAGCGAGCTCTGAGGTCACAGCGAGCTGAGGTCTCGATGCGCTCGCTGGCGCTCGCTACTCGACCACCGAGGATCGGAATTCCGGTTGCCGAGTGTTCGTCGCGAGGAACGAGTGACGGACGTATCGAGGTGCCGACTGGTGAGTAACGCACCCGGGGACCTACTGTCGGAAGCGTGTCAACGACGACGCATGAAGTA
Organism: Nocardioides sp. SR21; assembly: GCF_022761125.1. Classification (GTDB taxonomy): domain Bacteria; phylum Actinomycetota; class Actinomycetes; order Propionibacteriales; family Nocardioidaceae; genus Nocardioides. The sequence continues at coordinate 236,258 of NZ_JAKWJR010000007.1, forward strand.
GACCTGTCCGAGCTCCTGTCCGAGGCCGTCGAGGTGGCCCGCTCCAGGAGCACCAGTGGTGGCCCGCCGCCCGACGAGGTGGCTGCCCTGCTCCGGGCCTATTACCGGCACCTCGCGGCCGAGGACGTCGGTGACCGCTCCGCGGTCGACGTGTACGCCGCTTTCGCGTCCCACTACGAGCTCGCCGCGAACCGACCGCAGGGCACCGCCCGCGTCCGGGTGCTCACCCCGTCGCCCAGCGACCACGGCTGGTCGGCCGGTGGGCACTCGGTGGTCGAGGTCGTGGTCGACGACATGCCGTTCCTCGTCGACTCGCTGACCATGGAGCTGTCGCGCCAGCTGCGCGACGTGCACCTGGTGATCCACCCGCTGTTCGACGTCACCCGCGACATCACCGGGACCCTCCAGAAGGCGCGCCCGGTCGCGCACGACGGCGGGCCCGGCGGGGACCGGGACCTCGCGGACGGCCGCGAGTCCTGGATGCACGTCGAGATCGACCGGATCCCTGACGGCGACGACGTCGCCGAGATCGAGGCCTCGATCCAGAAGGTGCTGCGCGACGTCCGGGAGGCCGTCGAGGACTGGGACAAGATGCACAGCCAGGTCTCCGCGATCGTGGCCGAGCTGCAGACCGACGCCCCGGCCACCGTCGACAGCGACGAGGCCCGCCAGGCGGCGGCCCTGCTGCAGTGGCTGGCCGACGACCACTTCACCTTCCTCGGCTACCGCGAGTACGCGCTCGAGCGCGAGGGCGACGACGAGCTGCTGCGGGGCGTGCCCGGCACCGGACTCGGCATCCTCCGCGCCGACCAGGACCTCGCGAGCACGTCGGGGCGGCTGCCCGCGACGGCCGCGGCCAAGGCGCGCGAGCAGACCGTGCTGGTGCTCACCAAGGCCAACTCGCGCTCGACGATACACCGCCCGGCGTACCTCGACTACGTCGGCGTCAAGAAGTTCGAGAACGGCCAGGTCGTCGGCGAGCGCCGCTTCCTCGGGCTCTACAGCAGCGCGGCGTACACCGAGTCGCTGACCCGGATCCCGCTGCTGCGCGAGCGCGCCGCCGCGGTCCTCAAGGAGGCCGGGTTCCCGCCGCAGAGCCACGACGGCAAGGCGCTGATGGACACCCTCGAGACCTACCCGAGGGACGAGCTCTTCCACACGCCGGTCGAGGAGCTGGCGCCGATGGCGATGGGCGCGATGCACGCGCGCGAGCGCCGCCGGCTGCGGCTGTTCATCCGCCGCGACACCTACGGCCGCTACGTCTCGGTGCTCGTCTACCTGCCGCGCGACCGCTACAACACCGCGGTCCGTGAGCGGTTCTCCCAGATCCTGCAGGAGAGCCTGGGCGGCGACTCCGTCGAGTTCACCGTGCGGCTGACCGAGTCGACGACTGCCCGCGTCCACTTCGTGGTGCACCCGCCGAAGGGCTCCGCGATCCACGACGTCGACACCGTCGAGCTGGAGCGCCGGCTGGCCGAGGCCTCCCGGTCCTGGCGCGACGACCTGGCGTCCGCGCTGCTCGCCGAGTTCGGCGAGGTCGCCGGCACCCGGATGGCGCGGCAGTACCAGGACTCGTTCCCCGAGGGGTTCAAGGAGGACTTCTCCCCGCGCATCGCCGCGCTCGACCTCGGCCGCCTCGAGGAGGTCCCGGTCGACGAGGACGGCGCAGGGATCCTGGTGTCGCTGTACCAGGACCTCGACCCCGGCCGGGGTGACGCCCGGCTCAAGGTCTACCGGATCGGCCCGTCGCTGTCCCTCTCTCAGCTGCTGCCGATGCTGTCCTCGCTGGGCGTGGAGGTCGTCGACGAGCGACCCTACGAGCTCGACGGGCTCGAGCGGTCGACGCACATCTACGAGTTCGGCCTGCGCTACCACCGCGCCGCGCTGCCCGACGACTCCCGCGAGCTCGTCGAGGCGGCGATCCGCGCGATCTGGGACGGCCGCAACGAGATCGACGGCTTCAACGCGCTGGTCCTCGGCGCCGGGCTGACCTGGCGCCAGGCGACGGTGCTGCGGGCGTACGCGAAGTACATGCGGCAGGGGAACTCGCCGTTCGCCCTCGACTACATCGAGGGTGCGCTGCTGCAGAACGTCGACATCACGCGGCTGCTCGCGCTGCTGTTCGAGATCCGCTTCGACCCGCGCGCCGACCACGACCGCCAGGCCGACATCGAGCAGCGGATCATGCAGGCTCTCGACGACGTCGCGAGCCTCGACCACGACCGCATCCTGCGCTCGTACCTCGCGCACATCCGGGCCACGCTGCGCACCAACTACTTCCAGCCGGCGGCGGACGGGGGAGTGCGGTCCTACATCTCGTTCAAGATGGAGCCGTCCGGCATCCCGGACCTGCCGCAGCCGCGGCCGCGCTACGAGATCTTCGTGTACTCGCCGCGCGTCGAGGGCGTCCACCTGCGGTACGGCGCGGTCGCGCGCGGTGGCCTGCGCTGGTCCGACCGCCGCGACGACTTCCGTACCGAGGTGCTGGGGCTCGTGAAGGCGCAGATGGTCAAGAACACCGTGATCGTGCCGGTCGGTGCGAAGGGCGGCTTCTTCCCCAAGCAGCTGCCCGACCCGAGCGTCGACCGCGACGCGTGGCTGGCCGAGGGCGTGGCGTCGTACAAGACGTTCATCTCCGGCCTGCTCGACATCACCGACAACCTCGTCGACGGCGCGACCGTGCCGCCGTCGGACGTGGTCCGTCACGACGGGGACGACTCGTACCTCGTGGTGGCCGCCGACAAGGGGACCGCCACGTTCTCCGACATCGCGAACGGCGTCTCGGAGGACTACGGCTTCTGGCTCGGCGACGCGTTCGCGAGCGGCGGCTCGGTCGGCTACGACCACAAGGCGATGGGCATCACCGCGCGCGGCGCGTGGGTGTCGGTGCAGCGGCACTTCCGCGAGCGCGGCATCGACTGCCAGACCGAGGACTTCACCTGCGTCGGCATCGGCGACATGTCCGGTGACGTGTTCGGCAACGGCATGCTCTGCTCCGAGCACATCAAGCTGGTGGCCGCCTTCGACCACCGGGACATCTTCCTGGACCCGAACCCCGACCCGGCCGTCTCGTTCGCCGAGCGGCAGCGGATGTTCGAGCTGCCCCGGTCGAGCTGGCAGGAGTACAACCGCTCGCTGATCTCGGAGGGCGGCGGCGTCTACTCGCGCTCGCTGAAGAAGATCACGCTCAACGACTCGGTGCGCAGCTCGCTGGGCATCGACGCGTCCGTGGAGTCGATGACCCCGGCCGAGCTGATGAAGGCGATCCTCGTCGCGCCGGTGGACCTGCTCTGGAACGGCGGCATCGGCACCTACGTGAAGGCGTCGGACGAGACCCACGCCGACGCCGGGGACAAGGCGAACGACCCGATCCGCGTCGACGGCCGCGACGTACGCGCCCAGGCCATCGGCGAGGGCGGCAACCTCGGCTGCACCCAGCGCGGCCGGATCGAGTACGCCCGCGAGGGCGTCGGCGGCGCCGGTGGCCGGATGAACACCGACTTCATCGACAACTCCGCCGGCGTCGACACCTCCGACCACGAGGTGAACCTCAAGATCCTGCTCGACCGGGTGGTGAAGGCCGGCGACCTGACCCAGGAGCAGCGCAACAGCCTGCTCGCCGAGATGACCGACGAGGTCGCCGACCTGGTCCTGCGCGACAACTACGACCAGAACATCGCCCTCGCCAACGCGGGCGCGCACGCGTCCTCGATGCTGCACGTGCACGAGGCGTGGATCCGCAAGCTCGAGCAGGACGGCGTCCTCGACCGCGAGCTCGAGGGTCTGCCGAGCAGCAAGGAGGTACGCCGCCGCCTCGAGCAGGGCGAGGGCCTGAGCAACCCCGAGCTCTCGGTGCTGATGTCCTGGACCAAGATCGTGCTCGCGGAGGAGCTGCTCGAGTCCGACCTGCCCGACGACCCGTACCTCGACCTGGACCTGCGGGCGTACTTCCCGACTGCGGTGCGCGAGGGCTTCGAGCCGCAGATCCACGAGCACCCGCTGCGCCGCGAGATCATCGTGACGCAGGTCGTCAACGACCTCGTGAACGGCGCTGGCATCACGTTCTGGCCGCGGCTGGCGGGGGAGACCGGGACCACCGCCGCCGAGCTCACGCGGGCCAACTTCGTGGCGCGCGAGATCTTCGGCTCGCTGGCGATGCGGCAGGAGCTGAACGCCCTGGACAACAAGCTCGACGCTACCGTGCAGACCCGGATGCGCCTGGAGATGCGCACCCTCGTCGAGCGGGCGTCGCGGTGGCTGGTCAACAACCGCCGTCCTCCGATGGACAGCCAGGCGACGGTCGAGCAGTTCGCGGGGCCGGTGCAGAAGGTGATGGCCGACCTGCCAGACCTGATCACCGGTCGCGAGCTCGAGAACTACCGCGAGCGCATGCGGCGGCTGGTCGCCGGCGGCGTGTCCGAGGACCTCGCCAGCCGGGTCGCGGTGCTGCCGACGGCGTACATGCTGCTCGGCGTCATCGAGACCGCGGGTCGCGAGGGCCTGGATCCCGCGGACGTAGCCCGGGTGCACTTCACCCTCGGCGAGCGGCTCGGGCTGCCCAGCCTGGTGCAGCGGATCCTGGGGCTCTCGCGCGCGGACCGCTGGCAGACCATGGCCCGGGCCGCCCTGCGCGACGACCTGCACGCCGTGCACGCCCAGCTCACCGCCCAGGTGCTCGCGACGACGTCGTCCGAGGACCCCGCGCCGGCCCGGATCGCGGCGTGGGAGGCGGCCGACGACGTGGTGGTCCCGCGCGCGGCCGCGACCCTCGACGAGATCTGCGCCGACGAGCAGGCCGACCTCGCCCGGCTGTCGGTGGCGCTACGGGTGGTGCGCGGGTTGCTGGCCACCGGTTAGGGCGCTGACCCAACCCGGGGCGGTTCGGGCCGCATCTGAGGGGTGTGGAAGCAGTGATGGAGTTCGACGAGTTCTTCCGCGCCACGTGGCCGCGGCTCTTCCGTACGGCGTGCGCCGTCGCGGGTGACGCGGCCTCGGCGGAGGACGCGCTCCAGGCGGCGTACGCCCGCGCGTTCGCGTCCTGGAGGCGGGTCAGCACGGCCGACCACCCGGAGGCGTACGTCCGGCGGATCGTCGTCAACGAGATCCTCGGCACCCGGCGCCGGGCGTGGTGGAAGCGGGAGCGACCCACCGGCGACGTTCCCGCGACGGCCGTGCCCTCCTCGGAGGCGGCGTACGTCGAACGCGATCGGCTGTGGCGCGCCGTGCTCGAGCTGCCACCACGGCAGCGCGCGGTCGTCGTCCTGCGCTACTACGAGGACCTCTCGGAGGAGGAGATCGCCGACACGCTCGGCTGCTCCCGCGGCACCGTGAAGTCACAGGCCTCCGCCGCCCTCACGAAGCTCCGGGAGCACGCCGGACTCACCCTTGACTCGTCCGGAGGAGACAACGCATGAGCACCGATCTCATCGACCAGATCCGCACCCGTGTCGACGCCCTGCCGGTCCCGCCGGGCGATCTCGACGCCGTACGCCGCTCGGGCGGCCGGATCCGCACCCGCCGCCGGGTGGCCGCGGGCGCCGGTGTCGCCGCCGTCGTCTGCGCCGCAGCCTTCGCGCTCTGGCCGGCCGCCGACGACAGCGGGCCCGGCAGCGGCCGCGAGATCCAGCCCATCGGCCCCCTCGACTACAGCCACGGCCTGCGCGCGTACGCCGACCCCGGCGGAGAGATCCACCTCGGTGGGCGCACCCTCACCCGCGAGCAGCTCGGCGACCTGGACACGCAGGGCACAGCGACGCCGTACGGCGTGGTGTTCTCCGACCGCGGCCTCCCCAGCCTGCTGGAGGAGTCGGGCGAGATCACGGCGCTGGAGCCGGACTCCGCTCGCGGCGACTACTGGCCGACCCCGATGGCGGACTCGCAGCAGCCGCTGGTCGCCTACGGGGCGACGATCGACGGGAAGCCGCACGTCGTCGTGCGCGACCTCGAGCAGCCGGAGGACCCGGTCGCGGTCATGCGGGTGCCTGGGAACACGCAGATCGAGGCGATCGACGGCGGCCTCGTCATCCTCAGCACCTCCGACGGAAGCCGGCTCTGGGACCCGCGTGCTGGCGACCCCGTCGACCTCGGTGGACCACGAACGCGCATCGCCGACTTCCGCAACGGCGTGCTCCTGTACGACGGTCCCGCGCCCGACGGTCCCGCCGCGGCCGACCTCCGCCTGGTGCCCGGCGCCATCGACGCGCAGCTGACCTTCGACGGCGGCCACATCCTGTACTGGTCGAACAAGCTGGAGTCGACCGACGGCAGCCCGCCGATCGTCCTCGACGAGAAGGCGACGTTCTTCAACGTCGACACCGACGGCTCGATCCTGGCCGCCGCCTTCGCGAAGGGCGGCGGCGCCGAGGTCTACGACTGCGAGCTCCCGTCGGGGCGCTGCGAGCCCCTCGGCCACCTCCCGCTGACCGGTGGTGACCCGATGTTCATGGGCAACGACATGTGACGACCCGGAGTGGCGCCTGTGGTCTGCGCGGGTCGACCGTCGTGGTCAGCGTCGAGACGGCTTCGGTGGTTGAGGTGCGGGGTCCGGTGGGGCGGTAGCCCAGGTGGTGAAGGTCTTGACCCGGTGGTGGTGTCGATCGCCGAGACGGTCGTCCTGCTGGTGCCCTGTGGTCTGAATACCCGGTCGACCGGGTACTCGGTCGCTTGTCGGGGGTTGCAACGGCCGTCAAGTGACAGGAAAGGCCGTCAAGCGGTCCGGCTGGATCAGCCGATGCGACGAGAGCGGGTCGCTAGGGTCGGCGCGTGACCGATCTCGCCCGGGCCGGAGTGGCCGACACCGTCCGTCTCATCGCCTCCGGGGAGCGCACCGCGCGTGAGGTCACCGAGCAGGCGCTGCGGCGGATCGCGGACCGTGACGACGAGCTCAACGCGTTCTCCGTGCTGCTCGCGGAGGAGGCGCTGGCCGAGGCGAGTGCGCGGGACGCGGCGCCTGGGCCCGTCGGTCCGCTGCACGGCGTGCCGATCGCGATCAAGGAGGAGGTCGACGTCGCGGGCACGGTGACGACGTTCGGCGGCGAGGCCAACTCGACGCCGGCGGCTGCCGACGGCGAGGTCGTGCGCCGACTGCGCGCCGCGGGCGCGGTGATCGTCGGCAAGACCGCGATGCCGGAGTTCGGCGCGTTCCCGTTCACCGAGGGCGACTCGTTCGGCATCACCCGCAACCCGTGGGACCCGACCCGCACCCCCGGCGGCTCCAGCGGCGGTACGGCTGTCGCCGTGTCGACCGGCATGGTTCCGGCCGGCATCGGTGGTGACGGGGGCGGCTCGATCCGGATCCCCAGCGCCAGCTGCGGGTTGTTCGGTCTCAAGCCGCAACGCGGCCGGGTCACGACGGCCCCGCAGCCGCACCTCTGGTGGGCGCTCGGCACCGCCGGCCCGCTCACCCGCAGCGTGCTCGACAGCGCCCTCGTGTACGACGCGATCCGCGGCAACGTGGACGGCGACCTGTACAAGGCCGGTGGCGACGAGCCGTTCGTCGACGCGGTCGGCCGCGAGCCCGGCCGGCTGCGCATCGGGTGGAGCACCAAGGCGGTCACCCTCGGCGTGAAGCCGGACCCGCTGCACGTCGAGGCCGTGCAGGAGACCGCGCGGTTGCTCGCGACCCTCGGCCACGACGTCCGCGAGGTCGACCCGCGCTACCCGGACCCGACCGCGGCGTTCATCCCGCAGTTCTTCGCCGGCATCCGCACCGAGGCCGACCTGGTCGAGCACTACGACCGGCTGGAGCGGCGTACCCGCGAGACGTACCGGCTCGGCTCCTGGGTGACGCCGAAGGTCATCCAGTGGGCGCTGAAGCAGTCCGAGAAGGTCTCGCGCAAGGCGAACCGTGTCTTCGACGTCGTCGATGTCCTCCTCACCCCGACGCTGGCGCACCGGCCGCCGGAGGTGGGCCGGCTGACGGGCATCGGCACCGTCCGCGCCTCGCTGCGCTCGATGCCGTCGATCGCGTACGTCGCGCTCTGGAACGTCGCCGGCAACCCGGCGGCCTCCGTCCCGTGCGGCATCGCGGCCGACGGACTGCCGGTCGCCGTGCAGCTGGTCGGTCGCACCGACGACGAGGCCACGCTGTTCTCGCTGTCCGCCCAGCTCGAGGCCGCGCGGCCGTGGCCGCTGACCGCCCCGTGAGGACCGTCCTCGTCACCGGTGCCTCCTCGGGCATCGGCGAGGCGACCGCCCGGCTGGTCGCGGCCGAGGGTCTTCACGTCCTGCTCGTCGCCCGGCGGGCGGACGAGCTCGCCCGGGTCCAGGTAGAGATCGAGGCCGCGGGCGGTCGCGCGACGGCGTACCCCTGCGACCTGACGGACTACGAGGCGATCGACGCCCTGGTGGCACGGCTGCTCGCCGAGCACGGAGCGGTCGACTACCTGGTCAACAACGCCGGCCGCTCGATCCGGCGGTCGGTCGCGCTGAGCTACGACCGGTTCCACGACGTCGAGCGCAGCATGGCGATCAACTTCTTCGGCCCGGTGCGGCTCACGCTCGGGCTGCTGCCGGCGATGCGGGCGCAGCGGTTCGGCCATGTCGTGAACATCGTGACGTGGGGCGTGCAGATGAAGGCCCCGAAGTTCAGTGCCTACATCGCCTCCAAGACCGCCCTGGACTCGTGGAGCCGCGTCGCGGCGCGCGAGGCGTACGCCGACAACGTGACGTTCACGAACATGCGGTTCTCGCTGGTGCAGACCGCGATGACCGCGCCGACCGAGGCGTACTCCGGGCACGGGGCGACTCCCGAGCAGGCGGCCCAGAAGGTGCTCAGAGCCCTGCAGAAGCGCCCGATCCACGTGAACACGTTCGCCGGCAACGTCGGCGAGCTGATGAACCTGCTGGCCCCGCGGCTGACCGAGTGGCTGTTCCACCGGTTCGACCGCAGGTTCCCGGACTCACGGGCGGCGCGCGGCGGGTAGGCCGGGCGTGCTCGGTGGTGGAGCCGGCTGCCACAGGTTCACCATGTGATGCAGTCGAACCTGCACTTCACACGGCGTGCAGGCCATGTGAAGTGCAGGTTCAGCACCATCACATGGTGAACCTGCGACGACGCGCAACCAGCGGCCGAGCCGTCACCCCGCCGCTAGAGGCCGGCGCGGCGGAGCAGGATCCGGCGCTCCGCCTCGTTCCGGGTGAGCGCGGCCGCGTCGCGGAACGCCCGCGCGGCCTCCTCCTGACGGCCGGCTCGCTCCAGCAGATCGCCGCGCACCGCCGGCACCAGGTGCCACCCCGGCACGCTGTCGACCGCGTCGATGATCGTCAGCCCGGCCTCGGGGCCGAACGCGCGCCCGTGCGCGACCGCGCGGTTCACCTCCACCACGGGGCCGGGGAAGGTCCGCGCGAGCACGTCGTACAGCCCGGCGATCTCGACCCAGTCGGTGTCCTCGGCGCGCCGGGCCCGGGCGTGGCAGGCCGCGATCGCCGCCTGGAGGACGTAGCTGCCGACCGGCGCGCCGCGCTGGGCGAGCTCCTCGGCGCGGCCGAGGGCCGCGAGACCGCGCTCGATGAGCAGCTGGTCCCAGCGGCGCCGGTCCTGGGCCTCCAGCAGCACCGGGTCGCCGGCCTCGTCGTACCGCGCGCGCAGCCGTGAGCCCTGGATCTCCAGCAGCGCCTGGAGGCCGTGCACCTCCGGCTCTTCGGGCACCAGGTGGGCCAGCATGCGGGCCAGCCGCATCGCCTCGAGGCACAGGTCGGGGCGGGTCCAGTCGTCGCCACCGGTGGCGGCGTACCCCTCGTTGAAGATCAGGTAGACGACCGCCATCACGTCCGCGAGCCGCCGCTGCCGCTCCGCGCCGGTGGGCATCTCGAGCTTCGCCCCGCTGTCGGCGAGCTGGCGCTTGGCGCGCGAGATGCGCTGGCCCATGGTCGCGTCCTTGACGAGGTACGCCCGCGCGATCTCCTGGGTCGTGAGGCCGCCGACCAGCCGCAGCGTGAGCGCCGCGCGCGACTCCGGCGGCAGCGCCGGGTGGCAGCACAGGAACGCGAGGCGCAGCACGTCGTCCTCGATGTGGTCGACGGCCGCCTCGAAGTCGGGCACCTCGGCCTCGTCGAGCTCGTGCGCCAGCTCGGCGGTACGCCGGCGCAGCGTCTCGTTGCGCCGGAACTGGTCGATCGCGCGGCGCTTGGCGACCGACATCAGCCAGGCGCCCGGGTTCGCGGGGACGCCCTGGTCCGGCCACTGCTCGAGAGCCGCGACCAGGGCGTCCTGCGCCAGGTCCTCCGCGAGGTCGACGTCGCGGGTCATCCGTGCCAGCGCCGCCACCAGGCGCACCGACTCGCGCCGCCAGACGGCGGTGATCGCGTCGTGCGTCGGTGGTGCGGTCACTGACTGCTGAACATCTGCCGGATCTCCACGGAGCCCTCCCAGCCCGGCCAGTGCTCGAGGTGCAGCTCGAGCACCCGGCGGGCGCCCTCGACGGCCTCCTCGTGGGAGCGGACCTCGGTGATGGCGTACCCGCCCGCGACCTCCTTGCCCTCGGCGTACGGGCCGTCGGTCTGGGTGATCGTGGCGTCGGCGAGCCGGATCTCGGTGCTGTCACGCATGCCGGAGAGTCCGCCCGCCTCGATCATCGAGCCGTCCGCGAACGCCGCCTGCATCTCCTTGCCCATCGCCTCGACCAGGGCCGGCGGCGGGTCGCCGACGTCCTCGGTCATCTTCACGAACGTGATGTAGCGCATCTGGTTCTCCTGTGGTCGGGTCACTTTCACCCACGCGTCGGATGAACTCTTCCCGTTTCGACAGGGGACGTCACGGACCTTCAGCGCCCGGCGGCGACGTACGCGAGCTTGAAGCCGGTCCGGCCGCCGAGGTTCGGGAAGATCAGCGAGGTGTAGGCCAGGTCGTCGCTCGACACGCCGGCGACCCACCAGGGGGCGTCGCCGCCGGTCGGGTCGGCGACCGGCTTGCCGGTCTTCGCATCGAGGAACGCGCGCGAGGCACCGTCCACCCAGAGCAGGTCGCCGATCGCCTCGACGTGCAGCAGGACCCGGTTGCCGTCGAACGCCTTGGGCAGGAACCCGGTGTCGGTGACGCCGTCAGGACGCATCCGCTCGAGGCCGGGCCGCTTCCACGTCGCGTCGTACCCGCCCCAGACCTCCTTGAAGAGGCCGGCCGCGACCATGCCGTTGCCCGACCGGGCCACGTCGTACACGGGGCCGTTGATCTTCGGGTCGAACCGGTGGCGGACCTTGCCGGTCGCCGGGTCGATCTTCACGATCGCCGACCGGAGGTAGCGGCCCTCGAAGCTGCCCGCGGCGACCAGGTCGCCGCCCAGGCTGCTCAGCTCGGTGATGTACCCGCGGCGCTGCACCTGGAAGGAGTCCACCTTCTTGCCGCTCGGGCCGTAGACGTCGACCCGGTTGAGCGGAAAGCGCTGGTCGTTCTCCAACCGGCGGGCGACGTAGAGCCGGTTGCCGATGGTCGTGATGCCGGTGAGGTTCTTGACCTTCATCGACCGCGCCGCGATCCGCGCCCCGGTCTCGGGGTCGAGCGCGACCACGTCGCGGGTCCAGTCGTAGAAGTAGGTGCTGCTCTCGGCCGCGAGCGCGGACGGGTCGTAGCCCATGTGGTTGGTGCCGGCGATCCACACCGCGCCGGCGCCGACGAACAGGTCGCCGTAGGCGTTCTCGGTGGACCGGAAGCTCGGCACCGGGTCGAGGGTCTCGGCGTCGAACGCCGCGACGCCGCGGGTCTTCACGACGTCGGACATGTAGAAGTGGCCGCCGACGTACATGGAGCCGGCCGACTGCTCGACGGCGTTCACCTGGAGGTCGTACGACGGCACGTCGATGTCGGCGGCCGCGCCGGTCGCCGCGTCGACGACGGCCAGCCCGCCCTCGAAGCTGCCGCCGGCCCAGAGCTCGTCGCCGTTCAGCGCGAGGTCGTAGACGCCGGCCGCGACGTACGGGAGGTTGCCCTTCGAGGGGATGACCGGGGCGAACGTCGGGTCGAGGTGGCCGGTCTCGGGGTCGACCGCGACCAGCCGGCCGGCCTGGCCCTGGACCAGGGTGCGGTCGCTGCCGATGTAGAGCCGGTCGGCGGTGGGGAGCAGGGTGTGGACCCGGTGGTTCGCGTCGACCGCCATCGGGGTGCCGGTGTCGAACCCGGCATCCACGGCGCCGGTGTCCGGGTCGAGGGCGATCACCTCGGCGCCGCCGACGTACAGCCGGTCGGCGCCCAGTGCGAGCGCCTGGACGGGGCTGTCCGGCGGCGCGGAGAAGCCGGGGACCGGCGCGCCGGAGGTGGCATCCAGCGCGTGGATGCCGTCGGAGGCCACGTAGAGCCGGCCGGGGCCGTCGGCGGGCGGGCTGAACACCATCTCGGTGACCCGGCTCGCCTGCGGGGCGTCGAACGGCAGCAGTGAGCCGTCCTCGGTCGACAGCGCGGCCAGGCGTCCGCGCGCGGTGCCGTCGACGGACGAGAAGGAACCGCCCACGTACAGCGTGTCCTGGACCAGCACCATCGCGCTCACGAGGCCGTTGGTGACCGGCAGGAAGTCGGTGTCGAGCTCGCCGCTGGCGAGCACGTGCGCGAGGCCGCCGGCGGGCTGGCCCCCGATCCGGGTGAAGTCGCCGCCGAGGTACCAGCCGCCGGCGCCGTCGCGGACCGCCACGGAGACCTGGCCGTCGGCGATCTGGGGGCTCGGCTCGGCCGAGCCGTCCGCGGCGCTCAGGGCCGCCCCCGGGCCGGCGTACCGCCCGACGGTGTCGATAGGCGTAGACCCGGTCGCCCGCGCGGGCGATCTGGAAGATCTGCTCGTTGGCGACCACCGCGCCGGCGGGCAGGTCGTCGGCGGTGTCCGGGACCTGCTCGGCGGCCTGTACGGCCGGGGGAGCGGGCTGGGCGGAGGCCGTCGGGCTGAGGCCGAGCGCGAGGACGACGGGCAACGTGAGAAGGACGCGGCGGGGGGCCATGCCGCGACGGTAAAGGCTCATGGATTGGCGCACGCCGGTTACGGGGACAACAGTGTCAACGGTCTAGGCCAAGTCTCGGAGGAGCCTGATGAACCGCATCGCTGTCGCCCTGCCCACCACCCTGCTCGCCGCCCTCGCGCTGGCGCCGATCCCGGCCGGATCGGCCCCACCGACGGGCCTCACCGCCGGTCGCTACCAGAACCAGGCGGTCCAGGCGACGAACCGGGTCCGGCACCACCACGAACGGGCCGGGTTCCGGACACAGGACTGCCTGCAGAGGTTCGCAGAGCGCCAGGCGCGACGGATGGCGCGCCAGGACCGGATGTTCCACCAGGAGCTGCGCCCGATCCTGCGCCAGTGCGACCTGACCACGGCGGGGGAGAACGTCGCGTACGGCTACCCGAGCGGCCGCTCGGTGGTGAACGACGGCTGGATGAACTCCGAGGGCCACCGCGAGAACATCCTCAACCCGGGGTTCCGGCTGATGGGGATGGGGGCCCGGCAGAGCCGGGACGGTACCTGGTACGCCGCGCAGGTCTTCGGCGGCAGGACTCGCTGAGGGCTGAGCGGCGTACCGGGGGTCAGTCGTGCGAGCGGTCGGAGACGGTGACGTCCGGTCGTCCGACGTCGCTCGCGTTGGCCAGCTGGGCCACGGAGAGCAGGGAGGCGGCCACGAGCCCGGCGACCGCGACCGCGCCGACGATGCGCGCGCGGTGGCGTCGCAACGCGGGGGTGGGGCGGACTTCGATGATCATGGCGTGCTCCCGAGAGCGGTGGTGGGGAATGTCGGGGGTCGATCTGGCGACCCTGGGAGGGCCGGTGAGAAGAGATTGGCAGGGCCGCAACAATTTCGGACGAAATCCGTGGCTCAGGTAAATGCGCTGCACAAAACTGCAGAAAACTGCAGCCGGAGCCATTTTGACCCCCCGACGGTGCGTGCTTGGGCCCGTGATGACGCCTAGGCTGCCCATCGTGCCGATCCGCGTCCTCCTGGTGGATGACGTCGTCGAGGTACGCCGGCAGGTCCGCACCTCCCTCCGTTTCCGGGGCGGGTTCGAGGTCGTGGGCGAGGCCGCCGACGGTGCAGAAGCCGTCCGGCTCGCCTCGCTGCTGCGTCCCGACGTCGTGGTCCTGGACCTCGACCTGCCCGAATTCGCCGGCGACGACCTGCTCGGCCAGGTGCGCACCGCGGCGCCGGGGGCGAAGATCGTGCTGCCCGAGGACGGCGACCTGGGCCGCCTCGTGGAGCTGATCGAGTCGCTCGAGGAGCCCGACGAGGTCGACGAGACCGCGGCGGTCATCGACCTGCCGCACGAGCTGAGCAGCGTGAGCCGGGCCCGGGAGTTCGTGCGGGCGCGCTCGGCCGAGTGGGGGATCGCCGACCCGCTGGACGACGCGCTGCTGGTGGTCAGCGAGCTCGCCGCGAACGCGCTGACCCACGCGGGGTCGTCGTACCGCGTGCGGCTGTCGGCGACCGCGCAGGCGCTCCGGATCGAGGTCGACGACGACGGGGCCGGCACACCGGAGCCGCAGCCGCTGACCGAGACCGACGAGCACGGCCGCGGGCTCTACCTCGTCAGCGCGCTGGCGACGTCCTGGGGGATGGGGGCCGCCGAGGGCGGCGGCAAGCGGGTCTGGGCCGAGCTCGCGCTCCCCTCGCCGCGGAGGGTCGGCGAGGCCGAGTAGGCCCACCGGGCGCGGACCCGTAACCTTGCTCCTTGTGGCGGGCACGGACTACGACGCAGCGATCAAGCAGCTCCAGGCGACGATGTACACCATCGAGCAGGTCCTGGACGTCGACGCCATGCGCCGGGAGATCGCCGACCTGGGCGAGCGCGTCGCCGCGCCCGACCTGTGGGACGACCAGGAGAACGCGACCCGGGTGACCGGCCGGCTCTCCGCGCTCCAGGGCGAGATGGACCGCTTCACCGGTCTGCGGAGCCGCATCGAGGACCTCGCGCTGATGGTCGAGATGGCCCAGGAGGAGGGCGACGCCGACGCGCTCGCCGACGCCGAGACCGAGCTGGCCCGCCTGCAGAAGTCCGTCGAGGCGCTCGAGGTCCGCACGCTGCTGTCGGGCGAGTACGACGCCCGCGAGGCGATCGTCACGATCCGCTCCGGCGCCGGTGGCGTCGACGCCGCGGACTTCGCCGAGACCCTGATGCGGATGTACACGCGCTGGGCCGAGCAGCACAAGTACCCCGTCGAGGTCTTCGACGTCTCCTACGCGGAGGAGGCGGGCATCAAGTCCGCCGAGTTCGCGATCCACGCGCCGTACGCCTACGGCACCCTGTCGGTCGAGGCCGGCACCCACCGCCTGGTGCGCATCTCGCCCTTCGACAACCAGGGCCGCCGGCAGACCTCGTTCGCCGCAGTCGAGGTGGTCCCGGTGCTCGAGCAGACCGACGAGATCGAGGTCGACGAGAACGACCTGCGCGTCGACGTCTTCCGCTCGGGCGGCCCCGGCGGCCAGTCGGTCAACACCACCGACTCCGCCGTCCGCCTCACGCACCTGCCGACCGGCATCGTGGTCAGCTGCCAGAACGAGAAGTCGCAGCTGCAGAACAAGGCCTCGGCCATGGTGGTCCTCAAGGCCAAGCTCCTCGCGAAGGCGAAGGCCGAGGAGGCCGCGCTCCGCAAGGACCTCAAGGGCGACGTCGCCGCCACCTGGGGCGACCAGATGCGCAACTACGTGCTGAACCCGTACCAGATGGTCAAGGACCTGCGCACCGGCTTCGAGGTCGGCAACCCGCAGGCGGTCTTCGACGGCGACGTCGACGGCTTCATCGAGGCCGGCATCCGCTGGCGCCGCGGCGCCGAGAAGGCCGCCGAGAACTGATCGCGGCCGCGACAGCGGGCGCGATGATGGTGGTCGAGCAAGCCGCGACCGGCGTGTCGAGACCCGGTGAGCCGAACGACCACGGTGGTCTCGTCGGTTGCGGGGGCTCGACGACGCTCGCTGGCGCTCGCTGCTCGACCACCGATGTTAGTCAGCATTCACACGGACCCGGAACCTGTTCTAGGGTCGGGCCATGAGGCGCGACCACTGGAAGTCCCGCAACGACGCTCTCGATCCGGCGACCGACTACGTCGAGATCAGCCGCAACGTGGTGATGCACGAGTTCCCGTGGGACATGAACCAGGCGCTGAGCTTCGCGCTGTTCCGCACCTACGCCGTGCCGGGGATCGGGCGGCTGCTCTACGAGACGGGGCAGTTCACCGAGGCCGTGCAGAAGCGGTACGACGACACGGCGCTGCTGCTCGAGCCGCCGACGCGGGTGGGGTTCGAGCACCCGGAGGCGAAGGCGGCGATCCGCCGGATCAACGCGATGCACCGCGCCTACGACATCCCCAACGACGAGTTCCGCTACGTGCTGAGCACGTTCGTGGTGGTCCCGAAGCGGTGGATGGACGACTACGGCAAGCGGCCGTTCACGGCCAACGAGATCGAGGCGTCGGTGCAGTACTACCGGGTCCTCGGCCGGCACATGAACATCAAGGACGTGCCGGAGACCTACGCCGGGTTCGAGGAGCTGATGGACTCCTACGAGGCCGAGCACTTCGCGTACGACGAGGGGGCGCGCCAGGTGGCCGACTCGACGCTGGCGCTGATGCAGACGTTCTACGCCAAGCCGCTGCAGAAGCCCGCGGGCCTCTTCGCGCGGGCGCTGATGGACCAGCCGCTGCGCGACGCCTTCCGGTACGACGCCCCGCCGCTCGCGGTGCAGAGTCTCAGCCGGGCCGCGCTCAAGGCCAGGGGAGTGGCGCTGCGCGCCTTCCCGGCCAGGCGGAGGCCGAAGCTGATCGAGGACATCTCCTGGATCCGCAGCTACCCGGACGGCTACGACGTCGAGCAGCTCGGCACGTTCCCCGTCCCGGGCGTGAAGGGCTGCCCGGTGCGGCACGAGGACCCGGTCGAGCGGGTCAGCGGCCCCTGACCCTCTTCGAGGCCTTGCTGAGGGGGCCGGTGCCGATGTCGTTGAAGGCGCGGACCCGGAAGCTCCAGATCCCGGCCTTGGGCAGCTGCAGCGATGACGACAGCTGGCTGGCCGGCAGCACGTCGGTCGAGCCGGACCAGAGCGCCGACCCGAGCACGCTCCACCGGGTCGCCTTGATGACGTAGCCCGTGATCGCGGATCCACCGTCGTCCGCCGGCGGTGCCCAGCGCACGCTCGCGGTGACCTTGCCGCCGAGCGCACCGCTGCCGGCGCCGGTGATGACCGGCGGTCCCGGTACGTCGCCGGTCGAGAACGACGTGGTCGCCGCGGCGCCGGCGCCGGCGTCGTTGACCGCGACGACGCTCACGTCGTACGTCTCACCGCGGCTGAGCCCGGTCGCCTCATAGGAGAACGTGGCCGCCGAGACGCTGTCGGTGACGCCACCGACGGTGACCTCGTAGCCGGTGATCGCGCTCCCGCCCTCGTCGGCGGGCTCGTCCCAGCTGATCAGCGCCGAGGTACCGGACGGGTCGGGCGAGGCCGACAGGCTCTGCGGAGCGCTCGGCGTCTCACCGCCCGGGTCGACCGGTCCGCCCTCGCAGCCGGTGACGGTCAGCGTGTAGGCACCGACGCTGGCGTAGTCGTCGTAGCCCGTCTTGGGACTGCCGTTGCCGACACCGTCGACGGCGGCGACGTACTGCCCGGCGCCGACCGACGTGGTGATCGCCGCGTTCATGCCGGAGGCCACGTCGGCGTCGACCTTCGCCGACAGCGGGTTGTTGACCGCGACCTGGGTGCCGCCGGCGTCGTACAGCCGCAGCTCGATGTCGAGGTTGGTGCCGACGGCCGCACCGGTGGCGGTGACCTTCACGGAGCCCGAGCACTGGCCGAGCGCCCAGAAGTCCTTGTCGGTGCGGCTGGCGATGTACGCCGTGCCGTCCGGCAGCGCCGACGCGGCGCCGACGCTGTTGCCGGCGTCGTCGGTGCGGAGGTTCAGCCCGGCCCCCGCGATGACCGCGAAGTCGTCCTGCTGGTTGTCGGCGTCGTCGTAGTCGCCCTTGCTCCACTGGCTGATCGGCTCGAAGTCCGAGTTGCCCATGATCGGCGCCCACGGGGCGTGGCCGGAGTCGTAGCCCTCCTGGCTGTTCCCGTCGTGCTCGAGGTCGAGGTTGTGGCCGACCTCGTGCGAGACGGTCTCCGCGATGCCCTTGGCGTTGTCCTCGTAGTACTGCGGGAAGACCCAGACCGGCTGCGAGTCCCCGCCGACCTGGTCGAACACGTCGAGGTAGGCGATGCCCACGCAATCGCCGTCGCAGAGCTGGTCGACCGCGTTGCTCGGCGTGATCAGCGCGCGGGCGCCGAACACCTGGTCGCCGGCGCCGCTACGGACGATGCCGGCGGTGCCCGGGTCCTCGGTGGTGACGTCGACGTCGAACGGCGCGAAGTCCTCCGCGACCCGCTGCCAGATCTCCTGGATCAGCGTGCGCTCGTTGTTGTTGAACGTCGACGCGTTGCCGTCGAGCGTCCAGGCGGGGTGGCTGCCGTTCGGCAGTCCTTCGCTGTTCCAGGCCGTGCCCGAGACGGTCGCGCCGTCGAAGTCGAGGAGGATCGTGCGGTCCGACCCGGGCTGGCTGTGCAGCTGGAACGTCTGGCTCAGCGGGAACTGCGGCGCCAGCGCGGGCACCGCCTGCCGGGCGCGTACGGCGGCCGCGCTCGGCACCGGCTCGGTGTAGTAGAGGTTGCCGTCGCTGTCGAGCGACGCGGTGGGGTCCTCGTGGACGATCGCGGCGTACCGCGCGGCCTTCCGGTCGCTCCCGACCGCCTGGCTCGAGGTGCTCGTCACACCGACGGCGGCCAGCGCCGCGGCGATCGCCGTGGCGCACGCCACAGTCCGCCCCATCCTCCGGTTCATCGACCCACCTCCGCCCGGGACGCTAGCGGTGTCATCGACGGTGCGTCCCCGGAACGGAGCAGTCTTCACCCGGCACTCCCGGCCGGGACGGGTTCGCCGGGGGCGTGGGGTCACCGACTACCCTCGATCCGGTGATCCGCTTCGAGAAGGTCGTCAAGGCCTACCCCGGCCAGGCGCGCGCCGCCCTCGACCAGGTGTCGGTCGACATCGACAAGGGGGAGTTCGTCTTCCTCGTCGGCACGTCAGGGTCCGGCAAGTCGACCTTCCTCCGCCTGGTGCTCCGCGAGTACCGCGCCACCTCCGGCCGGATCTACGTCGCAGGCAAGGAGATCAACCGGCTCGCGAGCTGGAAGGTCCCGCGGATGCGCCGCCAGATCGGCACCGTGTTCCAGGACTTCCGCCTGCTCCCCAACAAGACCGTCAGCGAGAACGTCGCCTTCGCGCTCCAGGTGATCGGCCGGTCCCGCTCCGAGATCAACAAGCTGGTCCCCGAGACGCTCGAGCTGGTCGGCCTCGACGGCAAGGGCGACCGGATGCCCGACGAGCTCTCCGGCGGCGAGCAGCAGCGGGTCGCGGTCGCACGGGCGTTCGTGAACCGGCCGATGATCCTCATCGCCGACGAGCCCACCGGAAACCTCGACCCCACCACCTCGGTCGGCATCATGAAGCTGCTGGACCGGATCAACCGCACCGGCACCACCGTGCTGATGGCCACCCACGACGCCGGCATCGTCGACCAGATGCGCAAGCGCGTCATCGAGCTGGACGACGGCCGGGTCGTGCGCGACCAGGTCCAGGGCAGCTACGGCTTCCAGCACTGACGTACGACGTACTCCACCGAAACGAGTCTCCGCACCCATGCAGCTTCGCTACGTCTTCTCCGAGCTCGGGCAGGGCCTGCGCCGCAACCTGTCCATGCACGTGGCCGTCATCCTCACGCTGTTCGTCTCGCTGACCCTGGTCGGCCTGGGCGTGCTGCTCAACCAGCAGGCCGAGAAGGCCGCCGAGCAGTGGGGCTCGGAGCTGCAGATCACGGCGTTCCTCTGCAAGGACCGCGACGACAACCCCGCCTGTGCCGGTGAGGTCACCGAGGCGCAGAAGGAACGGATCGCGGCGGTCGTCGAGGAGAACCCCGAGGTCGACAGCTACCGCTTCGAGACCAAGGAGGAGGCGTTCGAGAAGATCAAGGAGCTGCTCGGCGCCGACAAGTTCGAGGGTCCGAACCCGGCCGCGACCGCCGAGGACATGCCGGAGTCGGTCTGGATCACGCTCAAGGACCCGGACGAGTACGAAGGCATCGAGAGCGCGATCATCGGGCTCGACGGCGTCTCCAGCGTCCGGGACCAGCGCCAGATCGTCGGGCCGGTGCTCCAGGGCTTGAACGTGATGCGGATCGGCGCGCTCGGGATCGCGGCGTTCCTCGTGGTCGCGGCCCTGCTGCTGGTCGCCAACACGATCCGGCTGGCGGCGTTCGCCCGTCGCCGCGAGATCGGCATCATGCGGCTGGTCGGCGCCTCCACTCTCTACATCGCGCTGCCGTTCCTCATGGAGGCGCTGGTGACCGCGGCGATCGCGGTGGGCATCGCCGTCGGCGCCCTCGGGGCGTTCATGTGGTTCGGCGTGCACAAGCAGCTGGAGGACCTCGTCGGCTTCATCCCGTGGATCGGGATGGAGGAGTTCACCTACGCCGCGATCGTCGTCGCGATCCTGGGGCCGGTGCTCACGCTGCTTCCGACACTCGTGTTGACGCGCAAATACCTCAAAGTCTGATCCGCGCGGGTTAACGTCTTCGCGTTCACTTCCCCGAACACGAAGGCAACACGGTGCGTCACTTCCCCCGTACCGCACGCCAGCGTCTTGCGGCGGCCACTGCGGCCTGCACGCTCGCGCTCGGTGCGCTGGCTGTCCCCCTCGCCAGTGCCGACCCCAAGGACCTCAAGCACAAGCAGCACGAGGCCCAGGAGCAGGTCGAGCACGCCGAGCACGCGCTGGACGAGTCCAGCGGCCGGCTCCAGGCGGCGCGCAGCGCCCTGCAGCAGGCGGTCACCGACCTGGCGTCGGCCCGCGGGCAGTACTGGGCCGCCCGGGCGAAGCTCGACGCCGCTGAGGTCCGTGACCAGGAGATGCAGCTGCAGCTGGAGGAGGCCGAGCAGCGGCTCGAGGAGGCGCAGGCCGACCTGGAGCAGGGCCAGCAGGACCTCGCCGACCAGCGGATCGAGCTCACCGACACCGTCACGGACATCTACGAGCAGGGCGACCCGCAGCTGCTGGCGTTCGCCACCATCCTCGAGTCCCGCACCACCGCCGACCTCACCCGTCAGGCCGAGCTCAGCAGCGTGATCGTCGGCCGTGAGGCGCGGGCGTACGACGACCTGCACGCCGCCGAGGTGCTGCTCCAGGTCCGCGAGAACGAGGTCCAGGCCGCTCGCGACGACGTCGAGGAGCAGCGGGAGGCCGCGGCCGAGCACCTGAAGACCATGCAGACGCTGACCGCGGAGGCGGCCACGGCGAAGGAGTCGGTCCGCACCCAGGTCGAGAACCGCCGGGGCGCCCAGGTCGAGGCGGTCGCCGCGCGCCAGCAGGACCTCGCCGACCTGCGCGAGGCCAAGAAGCGCGAGGCCCGCATCAAGCAGCTGATCCTGGCGGCCGCGGCGCGCGCGAAGGGCGGGTACACCGGCTCGACCAACGGGCTGCTGATCCGCCCGGTCCCTGGCTCCGTGACGTCGCCGTTCGGCTACCGCGAGCACCCGATCTACCACTACTGGGGCCTGCACGACGGCACCGACTTCGGCGTCTCCTGCGGCGAGTCGATGAAGGCCGTCGCCGGCGGCACCGTGATCGCGGCGTACTACTCCGCGGTGTACGGCAACCGGCTCTACCTCAGCCTGGGCCAGATCAACGGCAAGAACGTCACCGCCGTCTACAACCACGCCACGTCGTACCGCGTCGGGGTCGGCGACCGCGTCGCCCAGGGCGAGACCGTCGGGTACGTCGGCAACACCGGCTGGTCCACCGGCTGCCACCTGCACTTCACGATCCTCGTCAACGGCGACGCCGTCGACCCGATGGGCTGGCTGTCGTAGGCCCTCCCAGGCACGGAGGTCTCGAGACAGGCGCCAGGGCGCCTTCCTCGACCACCGTGCCCGGTGGTCGAGGTGGTTGTGAAGCAACCGTCTCGAAACCACCTTGCCGCTCCTGAGAGAATGGCGGAATGGCCAAGGAGACCGGGCAGAAGATGGTCGCGCAGAACAAGAAGGCGCGACACGACTACCTCATCGAGGACACCTATGAGGCGGGTCTCGTCCTGATGGGCACCGAGGTGAAGTCGCTGCGGCAGGGTCGCGCCTCCCTGGTCGACGGGTTCGTGGACATCGAGAACCACGAGGCGTGGCTGCACGGCGTGCACATCCCGGAGTACTCCCAGGGCACCTGGACCAACCACTCCGCCCGGCGCAAGCGCAAGCTGCTGCTCAACCGCGACGAGATCGACAAGATCGAGCGCCGGGTGAACGAGAAGGGCCTCACCGTCGTGCCCCTCGCGCTGTACTTCAAGGACGGCCGCGCCAAGGTCGAGATCGCGCTCGCCAAGGGCAAGAAGTCGTGGGACAAGCGGCAGGCCATCGCCGAGCGGACGGCCGACCGCGAGACCCAGCAGGCGATCGGCCGGCGGATGAAGGGCATGCGTGACTGACCCCGACGTCCCTGCTGTCCGGGAGTTCTGGCAGGGGCTCGGGCTGCCCGGGCTGTTCGACGTGCACGTCCACTTCCTGCCGCCGAACATCCAGCGCGCGGTGTACGCCGTCTTCGACGCCGCCGGCCCGAAGATCGGCCGCGAGTGGCCGATCCGCTACCGCCAGGACCACGCCGAGCGGGTCGAGATCCTGCGCGCGATGGGGGTGCGGCACTTCCCGACGCTGCCCTACGCCCACAAGCCGGGCGTCGCGGCGTACCTCAACGACTGGGCCGCGGGCTTCAAGCGCGACGTGCCCGAGTCGCTGTGGTCGGCGACGTTCTACCCCGAGGACGGCGCGGCGTCGTACGTCGGCGCCGCGGTCGAGGCCGGGGTCGAGGTCTTCAAGCTGCACCTGCAGGTGGGGGAGTTCCACGTCGACGACCCGCTGCTCGACGGCGTCTGGGGCCAGCTCGAGGACTCCGGGACGCCGGTCGTGCTGCACGCGGGCTCCGGCCCGGTCGGCAACGAGTTCACCGGTCCAGCGTCGACCGAGCGGCTGCTGCGCCGCCATCCGCGGCTGGCGCTGGTGCTCGCGCACATGGGGGCTCCGGAGTGTGCGGAGTTCCTCGCGCTCGCCGAGCGGTACGACGAGGTCCGCCTCGACACCACGATGGTGTTCACCGACTTCTTCCCGGCGTACCCCGCCGACCTCGTGCCGCGGCTGCGCGACGTCGCGCACAAGGTCCTGCTCGGCAGCGACTTCCCGACGATCCCGTACCCCTACGCCCACCAGCTCGAGGGCCTGGCCCGCCTCGACCTCGGCGACGACTGGCTGCGCGCGGTGTGCTGGGAGAACGGCAGCCGTCTGTTCGGGGCGCGGCCGTGATCTACGTCGTGCAACGCCACCGCGCGACCACGCTGCACTTCGACCTCCGGCTGGAGGTCGACGGCGTCCTCGTGTCGTGGGCGGTGCCGAAGGAGCCGACGACGGACCCGCGCGTGAAGCGGCTGGCCGTCCAGGTCGACGACCACGAGCTCGAGCACGCGACGTACGAGGACGCGGACAAGACGATCTGGGACCACGGCACGTACGAGAACCTGATCGAGCCGGACGCCGCCGGCGCGATCGCGGCCGGGCACCTCAAGGTCCGCCTCCACGGCGCCCGGCTCGACGGTGTCTTCGCGCTGACCCGCACCTCGATGAACGGCGACCCGCGGAACTGGATCCTGGTGAAGGTCGCCGATCCTCAAGTCTGAGCCGCACCTGCCGATGTCGAAGATGTGCTGGACCGCGTACTCCTCCCTGTCCTCGTCGCCTCCACGGTGACGGTGGCAGGCGTCGTCGGCGGCAACGTCGTCGACTGGCGCGTCGCGTCCACGGCGGTCGAGCAGCAGGCGGTGCTCGCTCCCGAGCCGACGGTCGCCCTCGCGGTCCCGCCCCCGCCGGCCGACCCCGCACCCGTCCGGTCGGCCGCGACCCTCCGGCTCCGCCCGACCCCGACGGCGCCTCCGGCTGCCCCCGAGAGGGTGGAGAAGCGGGTCGTGACGCTCCCCACCCAGCCCGTCGTCGTACCGCCGGCCGTCGCGAAGGCGCCGGCCGCCCCCACGCCCACGAGCGTGTCGATCACCCAGGCCAACCTCTACCAGGGGATGTCCGCGGCGCTCTTCGCCCAGGACCTGGCCGCCGTCGCCTCCACGGAGCCCGACTTCATCACCCTCAACGAGGCCGGCCACCGCGGCGACGCGGAGATCCGGCCGCCGGGCTACGCCTCCTTCCGGACCACCGGCTCGCCGTACCTCGCGGAGACGCCCGTGCTGTGGCGCACCGACCGCTGGACCCAGGTCGACGCCGGCAGCCGCTGGCTCACCACCCGCAAGGTCAAGTGGGGGGAACGGGCGGTCAACTGGGTCACCCTGCGCTCCACCGCCGGCCAGGTCCTCAGCGTCGTCTCGGCCCACCCCGCGCCCACGCTGCGGCGCACGGCGGGGCTGCTGCCCGTCTTCATGGACGGGCTCGCGGTGCTGGTCCGCGAGCTCCGATCGCGCGGCCCGGTCCTGGTCGGTGGCGACTTCAACGCCGGCTACCACGGCCCGCTCTGGCCGGGCGACGCTCTCGCGACCGCGGGGCTGACCTCGACGTACGACGCCTTCGGGGTGCCGGACGGCGGCACCGGCGACCACGGCGGCCACACCATCGACTACGTCTTCCACACGGCCGGTCTCACCCCGACCGCGCAGTCGACGCGCGAGCTGACCTCCGACCACGACGCGGTCCTCGCGAGCTTCTCGCTCGAGGGCTGACCGGACACACCGCACGAGGCGCCGGTGTGCTGCAGGGGGCTTCCCACGGACGCCAATTGCTGATGGAGTAGCAGCCGGTCCGGGGACAGACCTTTCTCGAGGGAGTCTGATCCATGCGAAATCGTCTGCTCATGCTGGTCGCTGCCGTACTTCTTGCGACCGGCTTCACCGTCGTCTCGGCACCTGCCCAGGCCAGTACCGGTGGCACCCCTGACGGGGAGACCCACCCCAACGTCGGCCTGATCCTGTTCTACGACGCCACCGGCCGCTACCGCTGCAGCGCGACCCTGGTGAGCCCGACGGTGCTGCTCACCGCGGCACACTGCACGTCCGGCACTCTCGGCAAGACGCTGGTGACCTTCGACTCCGTGATCGCCGAGGCGCCGCCGTCGCCGTTCCCGGTGGCTGCCGACCCCACCGTCGGCTACACCGAGGCGGAGCTCGCCGCAGCGGGTTACCTGTCCGGGCAGGCGTACACGCATCCGGAGTACTCCGACTTCACCGACCTGGACAACTGGAACGACGTGGGAGTCATCGTCCTCGACGAGCCGGTCACCGACATCGAGCCGGCGACGATCGCCGAGCTGGGGACGCTTGACGCGATCGCGTCCTCCCGGCTGCGTCGCACGATCTTCACCGCGGTCGGCTACGGCACCGAGGTGCGCAAGCCCGACTCGGGTCCGCAGAAGCCGCAGCCGATGAGCTACCCGCTGCTCCGTCGGTACGTCGACATGCCCGGCCAGAAGCTCACCCCGCAGATCCTGCAGACGAACGGGAACGAGAAGGACCCGTTCGGCACCGGCGGGACCTGCTTCGGTGACTCCGGCGGTCCGGTGTTCCTGAACGGTGAGGTCGTCGCGGTCACCAGCTACGGCTACACCAACAACTGCCGGTACCTCGGCGGCTACCAGCGCGTCGACATCCAGGTCGTGCAGGACTGGCTCGACGACTTCGGCCTCACCTTCGGGGGCTGACGAGACCACGGCGGCGGGCATGTCGGAATACCGATGTGCCCGCCTGTGGTTGTCCCACTACACTCGAAGTACAACTCAAGAGGGGCTGATCGGTTTCGACTTGGGACGTTAGTTCCAGGGGAAGCGGGTCGAGGAGCCAGCGTTATCTCGTTAACGATCGCTGGAAACCAATAACTGCCAACGCTAAGCGCAGTTCCTTCGCTCTCGCCGCCTGAGCGGTGATCGAAGCGTCAGACCGGGTATCCGTCTCCGGCCCGGACCCTGGCGTCATCTAGGAGACTTGCTGCTCACTCCGTGTCGCGGAGGGTGAGCGGGACTATTCCGTGACTGAGCCTGTCGGGGACGTGTCCGTGCGAGCCCCGGGGCCGAGAAAAGCGACATCACGGACTGCACCCGGAGAAGACCTGGATCGACGCTCGAGGACCGGGGTTCGATTCCCCGCAGCTCCACCACCACTCTCACGCGTGAGATCTGCTGATCACCTCTTGAGGTCAAGCCGCGTCGACATCCCGTCGACGCGGCTTGACTCACGTGTCCCCGCTCGGGACGGGACGTCGGTCCCGTCGCCGGGAACGACGGGTCATTCCTCCTGCTCCGTCCGTGATCGCAGGCTCGGTCGTCGGGACACGGCGGCGACGCAACGTGCGGCATGCGCACCTACCGACACCACCGCCGGACCTCGTCCCTCGCCGGGCTGGTCCTCGCCCTGACCCTGATCACGACCGCCTGCTCGGCCTTCGAAGCTGCCGAGGGTCCGCCGGCGGACCTCCCCGAGGACCAGATCGAACCGACGGCGCGGCCGCCGTCGCTCGCGGCCGCCACGACTCCACGGACCCGCGGGAGCGAGGACTGGCGGCTGCGGGAGCCAGCCGCCGGTCGTATCGCGGCGTACACGACCCACATCAGTGCTCCGCCCGGCACGCGCGTCGGTCTCAAGGTCTCGACCGTCGCGCCTCGCTACCGAGTGTCGGCGTACCGCATCGGGTGGTACCCCGGTGGGACCGGCGCCCTGGTGTGGCGCTCGCCGGTGCTGGAGGGGCAACAGCAGGCCGACGCCGTCCTCCGGCCCGTCGAGACCCGGACGGTGGTGGCCCCCTGGCGGACCAGCCAGTGGGTCGACACCACCGGATGGGATCCGGGGTTCTACGTCCTCAAGGTCCGGATGGGGTCGGGCGGCGAGACGCTCGTCCCGTACGTCGTGTCGTCGCCCTCCGCCGAGGGCACCGTCGCCCTGGTGTCGCCCGTGACGACCTGGCAGGCCTACAACGAGTGGGGCGGCTACAGCCTGTACCACGGCCCCGACGGCGACCGCCGGAGCTGGGCGGTGAGCTTCGACCGCCCGTTCAACGGGGCGACGGGCGCCAACGACTACCGCACGGCCGCGATCCCCGTCGTGGTCCGAGCCGAGCGGCTGGGCATCCCGCTGAGCTACTACACCAACGTGGACCTCCACCAGGACCCCGGTCTGCTCCAGGGTGCTGCGGGCTACGTGTCGATGGGCCACGACGAGTACTGGACGCCGGCGATGCGCCGCGCGGTCGAGAAGGCCCGCGACGGTGGGACCAACCTCGCGTTCCTGGGCGCCAACACGATGTACTGGCGCATCCGGCTGGACGAGACGCACGCGGGCCAGGCGCGGCTGCAGACCGGCTACCGCTCCGACGCGCATCTCGACCCGCTGCGCGAGGAGCGCCCGCGGGAGGCGACGTCACGGTTCCGGGACGCTCCGGCCGCAGAGTCCGAGCAGGGGCTGGTGGGCATGGAGTACGAGTGCTACCCCGTCGATGCCGACTTCGTGGTCGCATCGCCGACGTGGTGGGGTTTCCGCGGCACCGGCGCCCGATCGGGTGACCGGATGCCGGGTCTGGTCGGGCCGGAGGCCGACCGGGTCTACCTCAACGCCTCCACTCCTCGGCCCATGGAGGTGCTCAGCCACACGTCGTACCCGTGCGGTGGGGTGACCACGACCAGTCAGTCGGTGTACTACACCACGGACTCGGGCGCCGGGGTCTTCACGGCGGGCACGCTGCGGTGGGGCTGCGCCCTGATCGACCGGTGCGACGACCCGCTCGGCGCGCGCGTGCAACGGTTCGTGCACCAGGTCACCCTGAACCTGCTGCGCACGTACGCCGCCGGCCCCGTCGGCTTCGAGCACCCGGCCCGTGACACGGTGACCAGGTACCACCTGCCCGACCTCAACTCGGTGGGCGCGAGCTGACGACGACGATGATCAACAACTCCCGGTCGACCCGGGACTCCAGTCCCGGGTCGACCGCGCCGGCCACCTCTCATCATGGAGCCATGGCCCGACGAGGAACCGCACGCCACCGGCGTCTCGGAACCACGGGCCTGCTGCCGTGCCTAGCGGCGGGGGCGGTCGTGGTGACACTGGTCGCGGCGTGCACGGGGGAGGAGCCCGAGCCCCCGGACTCCCCGTCCACGGCGCTCCGGGTGGCCACGGTCCACGGCGACGGCCTCGACGAACGTGCCCGGGCGCGGTTCGAGTCCGAGGTCAGCGACGTCGTCGCCCGCTACGTCGAGGCCGGCTTCCTCGGGGGCTATCCCCGTGACGACTTCGTGCAGGGCTTCGAGGACTTCACCAGCGGAGCAGCGGAGCAGGCCGTCGGCGACCTCGAGGTGCTGACGGCGGCCCGTTTCGAGAACGCGAGCTCGGTGCGGGCGACCGACCTCGGGGCGGCGCTGTCGTTCTACGTCGTCGACGGGGAGGCGCTCGGCGCCACCGCCTGGATCGACTTCGCCTTCGATGTCGACGACGGCGAGTCCACGACGACCGCGGCGCTGGACGGACGGCTCGTGCTCGAGCGGCGCAACGAGCGGTGGTCGGTGTTCGCCTACGACGTACGCCGGGACGACAGCGACGCACTGCCGGTGGAGGCGACGACACCATGAGTCACGCTCTCCGCGCGCTTCGGACGGCGCTCCAGCTGCTCCCCATCGCGCTGGTGCTGGTCGTCCTGGTCCCGGGCTCGGCGGTGCAGCCTACCACGCTGACCCTCACCAAGGTCACCACCGCGGAGGGGTACGACGCCGGCAGCGACGTCGTCTGGGTCCTCGTGCTGGGCGAGGACAGCGTCCACGACACCGACGCCATCCAGCTGCTCGGTATCGATGCGCGGACCGGCGCTGCCGCCGGGATCGGGATCCCGAGGGACAGCTGGGTCGACCTCGGTGGCGGCGAGATGGGGAAGATCAATCAGGCCTACGGGGAGGACGCCGACGCTGAGCGGGTGAGCGAGGTGGTTCGCGAGCTGGTCGGGATCACAGCCGACTACGTGCTGGCAACCGCCGGTGACGGATTCGTGTCGATGGTGGACGCGCTCGGCGGGGTCACGGTCGTCTCGTCCCAGGCCTTCGTCACCGACGACAGGAACATGCAGGTCGACAAGGGTCCGAACGAGTTCACCGGGGACGAGGCCCTGGACTTCGCCATGACACGCGATGCGTTCCCGGACGTACCGGGCGACTTCGTCCGGTCCGAGAACCACCAGGCCCTGCTGCTCGGGCTGCTGAAGCAGCTCCAGCGGCAGGACGGCGACCGGGGCTTCGTCGAGCTGATGGCCCTGTCGGCCCTCGAGGGGCTCGACACCGACGCCTCCCCGGTCGACCTCTACCGCCTGCTCAACGTGCTGACCGGCGTGGATCCCGACCAGGTGGAGGGCTGCATCGTCGTCGGCAGGGAGGACGTAGACGCGCGGGGCAACCAGATCATCGTTCCCGACGACGAGCTGGCGGAGCGGCTGGGACGAGAGGCGGCCGCAGACGCGACGTTCGAGAGCGGCTGCGAGCCGCGCTAGCTAGTCGGGTCGCGTGTCGGGGTTCTCGATACCGGCCTCACGGGCCAGCACGATCGCCTGGGCGCGGTGCGCGACGTGGAGCTTGGCGAAGATGTTGCTGGCGTGGTTGCGGACGGTCTTGACCGAGAGGCCGAGATCCCGGGCGATCTCCGCGTTGTCCATGCCCTCCGCGATCTTGCCGAGCACCATCCGCTCACGGTCCGTCAGCTCCGGGAAGGCCTGCTCGGTCGGCCGGCTGCGCGCGTGCCGGAAGTACGTCATCACGCGCTCGGCGATGCCGGGACCGAAGATCACCTCTCCCGCACAGACCGCCTCGATCGCGCGCTCGATCTCGGATCGCCGCGCTCCCTTGAGCAGGTATCCGTGCGCCCCGGCACGGACCGCGGCGAACACCGAGTCGTCGTCCTCCATCATGGTGAGCACCAGGACCGCGATGTGCGGCGAGGACTGGACGATGAGAGCAGTCGCCTCGACGCCGTTGAGCTGCGGCATGTGCAGGTCCATCAGCACGACGTCCGGCTGCAGGTTGAGAGCGAGCTCGACGGCGCGGCGCCCGTCTCCGGCACGGCCCACGACCTCGATGCCCTCCATCGCGCCGAGCAGCAGCTCCAGGCCGTGCCGGAACTGCTCGTGGTCGTCCACGACCAGCACCCGCACCGCGCCGGTCACGAGTCCTCCCCTGCCCGGAGCGGGAGCAGCGCCTCGACCACGGTGCCGCGACCGTCGGAGGCGACGGTGCACGTGCCGCCGAGCTCCTCGGCCCGCTCCCTCATGGAGGACAGGCCTACACCAGCGGGTCGGCCTTCGGCCATCCCTACGCCATCGTCGCCGATGCGAACCCGCAGCTGAGCGTCGTCGCGTCGCAACGTCACCACGCACTCGCGCGCGTGGCTGTGTCGTACGGCGTTCGTGACGGCCTCCAGCACGATCCGGTACGCCGCCACCTCGACCGCCGCCGGCAGCGGCTCCACCTCCTCGGCCTCGACCCTCCACGCGAGCCCGTGGCCGCCCGCCGCCTGCTCGTGCTGCGCGGCACGCTGGCGCAGCGCCGAGACCAGGCCGAGCTGGTCGAGGACGCCGGGGCGCAGGCCCTCGACGAGACGGCGGACCTCCGCGATGTCGTCGTGGGCGAGGTCCGCGAGTCCTCCGAGCGCCACGGCGGCCTGGTCGGGATCCGTCGCGATCAGCTCCTGGGCGGACTCCAGCCGCATCATCATCGTGGCGAGTGACGGGCCCAGGCCGTCGTGCAGGTCGCGACGCAGCCGACGGCGCTCCTCCTCGCGGGCGGTGACCAGCGCCTGGCGAGACCGCTGGAGCTCACGATTGGCCAGCACGGCCTGGACGAGCGCGCCGACCTGGGCACCGACGTCCTCGAGGAGCCGGCGATCGCCACGACCGAAGGGGTCGCGGAGCGGGTGGGTCTCGAGGTGCAACGACCCGATCGTCGCGCCGCTCGCGACGAGGTCGACGACGACCCGTCCACCGCCGCTCGGCTCGCCGTACGAGGCCAGGGCCGGCCCGTCGGTCCCGGGCAGCTGGATGGCCGCGTGCGACAGGTGCAGGCGCCGGCACAGGACGCTCAAGGTCTCGGTGAGCGCCTCTGACGGCGCGGTGGAGGAGTCGAGCCGGCGCAGCTCGGCCACGACGGACCGGGGGAGCTCGCGGTCGCCGAACACGACGTGGCGGACCCTGCGCTGGAGGGCAACGGCGAGCGGGAGCACCACCAGGGCCGCCACGCCGCCGGCCAGGATCGACCCGACCGACACGTCGGCGGCCCGCCCGACCGTCGCCGCGACCACCACGAAGGCGGTCCCGAACACGGCCGCGACCGCTCCCTGCACCACCGCCCGGCGAACGTTCGGCTCGATGACGTCGAGCCGGTAGCCGACGAGCGCCACGACCACGCCGGCCAGGATCGGAGGGACGACCAGGAGCATCAGGACGTCGAACGGCAGGACCGGGTCTCCGACCACCCGCTCGGGCAGGACGCCGAGGAGCAGGAGGAGTCCGAGACCCGCAGTGAGGACCATGAGAGCGAGCCGCGTCGCGAGGCGGGTGTCGCGGGAGCTCGCCCGCAGGTAGCCGAAGATGAGCACCGCCAGGGCCGCGGGCACGACGACGACCAGCGCGGGAGCGGCTACCGCCAGGAGCGCCTGGGTGCGGGCCGCCCCCTCCTCGCCGGTCGAAACCGCAGCGACCCACACGGCGTACCCGGCGAAGGGCAGGGCAAGAGCGGCGGGCACCACCCAGGGGTGGCGCGAGAGCCAGCCTCGAGGGGTGGGCAGCGTGGCCGCGGCCAGCACCGCGAGACCGAGCCCCAGGGCGAACACCACCTGGGCGACGACGTGCGGCCAGTAGCCGCGGCCGCCGGCCAGGTCGAGTGCGCCCAGGCCCCACGGGGACGACGCCAGACCGATCGGCACCAGGGAGGCGAAGCCGAGGAACGCCCTCGCGGCCACCAGCCCCGGCCGGAGGTAGAAGGCGACGCTCCCCGCGACCAGCAGCAGCAGGGCGACCAGCACCTGGGGCAGGTCGGCCACGAGGGCCCGGCCCAGCGGAAAGTGGGTCACGGTCACGGTCCGGTCGTACTCCCGAGGGCTGCCGTCCTCGACCCGCCGGACGTGGTACCGGATCGTCTCGCCCACGGACACGTCCGAGGACGTCTCGCCTGCGAGCCAGTGGTCGAGCGGCCGGCCGTCGATGCTCAACAGGACGTCGCCCGGGAGCAGCAGGGAGTCGCCGTAGGTCCGGCGTACCGTGACCGCCGATCCCCACTCGTCGCCGCCGGCGACCGGGGACGACCAGACGACGGTCCCGTCCGAGGGGCGGGTCCCGAGCTCCGCGCCGATCCACACGACCGGGATCGCCCAGGCCGCGACGATCACCAGGACCTGAGCCGTACGCGCCATTGTGGCTATGGTGCACCGCCCCTCGGCAGGGAGGAAGGCGCTGCAGTCCCGACGGGCCATGGGCATTCGTCCCGGTCGGTCGGGACGCGGCAGGGTCGTGGCCGGTGCCTCGTGCCGGGCTACGGTCATGGCCCGTTCGGACTAGTCGGACCCTCGGGTCGGACCATTACGGACGAGTAGCGATCTTTTCCTCGGCCAGCCGCGTCATGGGTGGTCGTCAGGCCCGTTTGGTCTGCGATGACGACGCACACCGCACCCACCGAGACCCCTGCCCACGACGACGCCGACGAGCTCGCCGTCCGCTACCTCCCGATCGTGACGTACCTGGTCCGCGAGACGATGTCCCGGGTGCCGTCGTACGTCGACGAGGACGCCCTCCACTCCGCCGGCAACCTCGCCCTGGTCGCTGCCGCCCGGGCGTTCGACCCCGCCCGCGGCGTGCCGTTCGAGCGGTACGCGTCCACCCGGATCCGCGGCGCGATCGTCGACGAGCTCCGCTCCACCGACTGGGCCACGCGCTCGCTGCGCCGCCGCAGCCGCGACGTCGCCGACACCCGCGCCCGGCTGGCCGTCGCGGGTGGCGGGACGCCGAACGACGCCGAGGTCGCCCAGGAGCTCGGCATGAGCGTGGACGAGGTCGTCCGGACCGACGCCGACATCGCCCGCGCGACCGTCCTCCCGCTCGAGCCCGGCCCCGACTTCTCGTACGCCGACACCCTGCGCGCCCCGGGCGCCGGACCGGAGGCGAGCGCGTTGAGCACCGAGCGGGTCGAGTACCTCGCCGATGCCATCGCCGAGCTGCCGGAGCGGCTCGCGGCCGTGGTCCGGGGGTACTTCCTCGAGGAGCGCCCGATGGCCGAGATCGCCGCCGAGCTCGGCGTCACCGAGTCACGGATCTCGCAGCTGCGCGCCGAGGCCCTCGTGCTCCTGCGCGACGCGCTCCACACGGCGCTCGACCCGGAGGTGCCGCTGCCGGAGGCCCGACCGGCGGGTGTGGTCGGCCGGCGTCGCGCCGCCTACGCGGGCGCCGTCGTCGAGCGGCACGCCCAGCGGCACGCGCAGCGGCGGGCCTACGCGACGGCGTCGGTCGCGCAGCTCGCCGCCACCTGAGCTGAGCGACGAGACGCCCCCGGCCAGGTGGCCGGGGGCGTCTCGTTCAGTCACGCTTCGATCAGTCCGACGTCCAGTCGAACACGTAGTTGAGCCGCGTGTCCTTGGTGATCATCGGCGAGATCGTGTTGAGACCGGTCGCGACGCCGCCCAGGTAGCGAGCGAAGAACGCCTTCGAGGAGTCCTGCACGATGTTCGAGCCGGACAGCACCATGTCGTGCTTCGCGCCGGACAGCTCGATCTTGCCCTTGGGGAAGGTCATGGCGTTGTAGACCGCACGCGAGTTGGCGGGAGCGATCGTGGTGTCGGCGGTGCCGAGCATCACGAGGATCGGCGGGGCGTCCGTCCACGACGGCTTGCCCTCACGCGCCCACGGGGAGCGGAGCACGAAGGCCTTGATGCGCTTGTCCCGCACGGTCGGGTCCTGCATGGTGACGCCGGTGATCGCGCCGTTGGAGCCGCCGTAGTAGCCGACGCGGTTCGGCAGGACGCCGGCGGTCAGGCTGGGAGCGGCCAGCACGGCGTCGAGGGCGCGGCTCATGAGGCGGGCCTTGTTCGTGTACGACGACTGCGCGTCCATGTTCGAGCTCACCGTGACGTAGCCCGCCTTGTTGAGGAACGCGCCGTTGTTCATGACGTTCGCCATGTTCGATCCCATGCCCATCCCGTGCCCGATGAGCACGACCGGGCGCTTGGGGGCGATCGCGCCGTTCACCGTGGGGTAGCGGACGTGGACGGCCTCGCCGGCCGTGGTCTTCAGCGTCGTGGAGCCCGTGGTGGAGAAGGAGGCCGTCTGCGGCGACGGGTTCGGGTCCGTCGTGGTGGCGGCCTTAGCCGCGGACGGCGCCGGGACGGCCGCGCCGGAGGAGGCGAGGGTCGCGGCGGTGGTGACGGACAGCGTGGAGCAGAGGAGAAGAGCCCCGAGAGCCTTTTTCATGAATGCGGTCACTCCTGGTGTGGTGTTGGACTTGCGCTGGGTGCATCGGTCACGGGCGCGCGATGATGAGAGCCGCGGGGGCCGGATACCTGTTATTGGGGATGCCGGCACGGCCCCCGACCGCGCCATCCTCGAAGGACCGGACGGCCCGGAGGGATGGTGCGATGGCGCGGCTCCTGCACGCCCTCGGCCTGTTCTGCGCCCGGCACGGACTCGTCGTGATCTGCGTGTGGGTGCTGCTGGCGGCCGGCGTCGGCGTCGCGGTGTCGACCGTCGGCGCGCAGACGAAC
This sequence comes from Nocardioides sp. SR21, assembly GCF_022761125.1. Lineage (GTDB taxonomy): Bacteria > Actinomycetota > Actinomycetes > Propionibacteriales > Nocardioidaceae > Nocardioides. The sequence goes on from NZ_JAKWJR010000007.1 coordinate 271,035, forward strand.
AACGACCTGTCGCTGCCCGGGACCGGCAGCCAGGCCGCCAAGGACCTGCTCGAGGAGCGGTTCCCGCCCCAGCAGAACGGCGTCAACCCGATCGTCTTCGACGTCTCGACGGGCACGCTGAGCGACGAGGCGAACGCCAAGGCGGTCTCGGCCTCGGTCACGGCGATCGCGCAGGTCGCCCACGTCCACAGCGTCACCGACCCGATGAGCAGCGCCGGCCAGACCGCCGGCCTCCTGGCCGAGGACGGGCAGACCGCGTTCGCGCCGGTGCTGCTCGACATCGGGTCGGGCGACCTCACCGTCGAGATGGCCCAGGACGTCGTGGACGCGACCGCACCCGCCCAGGAGGCGGGCATCACGGTCGAGGCGGCGGGCTCGATCGGCTCCACCCTGTCGACCGACGACTCGGAGACCAGCGAGATCGTCGGCATCGTCGCCGCGATGTTCATCCTCAGCTTCGTGCTCGGCAGCCTGGTGGCGATGGGACTGCCGATCCTGACGGCGGTGGCCGGACTCGGCGTCGCGCTCGGCGTCGTGGGGCTGCTCGGCCACGTGCTCGCGATCCCGTCGAGCGGGCCGACCCTGGCCACGATGATCGGGTTGGGCGTCGGCATCGACTACGCGCTGTTCCTCATCACGCGGCACCAGGACAACCTCCGGAGCGGGGCGTCGACCGACGACTCCGTGGCTCAGGCGGTCGCGACGTCGGGGAGCGCGATCGTCTTCGCCGGGTGCACGGTGGTCGTCGCGCTCCTCTCGCTCAGCGTGGCCGGGATCCCGCTGGTGAGCACCCTCGGACTCGCCTCCGCGATCGCGGTCGTGGCGGCGGTCCTGGTCGCGATCACGCTGCTGCCGGCGCTGCTCGGGCTGCTCGGGCACCGGGTCAACTGGTTGGCGCTCCCGGGGTTCATGCGCTCGACGCACACGCACAAGGGCGGTGTGTGGGAGCGGTGGGCCGGCGTCGTGCGCCGGCACCCGGTCGTCGTGACCGTCGTGTCGCTGGCGGCGCTGGTCCCGCTCATCATCCCGGCGTTCTCGCTGGAGCTCGGGCAGGAGGACGTGGGCGCCACCTCGCCCGAGACCACGGAACGCCGGGCCTACGACCTGATCACCGCCGGATTCGGCGTGGGCTACAACGGTCCGCTCCAGGTCGCCTCGGAGCTCGACCCGGTAGCCGCGCCCAGTGACGAGTACACGCAGAAGTACGACGAGGCGCAGTCGCTCCAGGCAGACCTGGAGAGCAAGCAGAAGACGCTCACGAAGCAGAAGCAGCGGCTCGAGGAGCAGCAGGCACAGCTGGAACAGGAGCAGGAGCGACTCCAGTCGGAGCAGGCCGAGCTCGAGCAGCAGCGCGACGAGCTCCGGGCGCGGCAGGCGGCGCTGGAGGACGAGGCCGCGGCGCTCGAGGAGCAGCAGGCCCGCCTCGAGAGCCGCAAGGCCGCCTTGGAGCGGCAGGCGGAGGCCCTGGCCGACCGGGCCGGGCCGCTCGTACGGCACCTGGCGCTGCTCGACGTGCGCGAGCGCGTCCTCGAACGCCGGATCGACCGAGCCCAGGACCACCCGGACCGGCTCGCTCGGCTGCGGGAGCGGCTCGCCAGGGTGCGCGACCGTCAGGCGGACGTCCGCGCGCGGCTGGCGCCGCTGGAGCAGCAGGCGCGCCGTCTCGCCGACGAGGCGCGCCAGCTGGAGGCCGAGGCCGACCAGCTGCGGCAGCAGGCCGCCGAGCTCGAGCGGCAGAAGGGCGAGCTGGAGCAGGAGGCGGCGGACCTCCAGCGGCAGGCCGACGAGCTCCAGCGGCAGGCCGCCTCGTTGAAGCAGCAGGCGGCCGCCCTCCAGGCGCAGGCCGACGAGCTGAAGGCGCAGCAACAGCAGGCGCAGCAGGAGAAGAAGCGGGCCGAGAAGCTGAAGCAGGAGCTCACCGACATGGTGACCGCTGCCGGCGGCGACCCGCGCGGGACGGATCCGCGGGTCGTGAACCTCCAGCAGGGTCTGACCGCGACGCCCGGGGTGGTCGCGCTGACCCCGCCCCAGCTGAACGAGAAGGGCGACGTGGTCCTGCTCTCGGCCGTCCCGGTCACCGCGCCCGCCTCCGACGACACCGCCGACCTCGTCGGCCTCGTCCGCGACACGGTCCTGCCCGACACCAACGCGGGCGCGGGCATCACGTCGTACGTCGGCGGCTACACGGCGTCGTACGTCGACCTGGCCTCGCTCATCTCCGCCCGGCTGCTGCTCGTGATCGGGACCGTCATCGGCCTCGGCATGCTGCTGCTGATGATCGCGTTCCGATCGCTGCTGATCCCGCTGCAGGCGGCGATCACCAACCTGCTCTCGGCAGCGGCGGCGTTCGGGGTCCTGACCGCCGCGTTCCAGTGGGGTTGGGGGATCTCCCTGCTCGGGATCGACACCGCCGACAGCAGCGTCCCGATCGCGAGCTACGTGCCCCTGATGATGTTCGCCGGCCTGTTCGGTCTCTCGATGGACTACGAGGTCTTCCTGGTGAGCCACGTGCAGCAGCACCACCACGCCGGCGAGGCCGCTCGCGAGGCGGTCCGCTCGGCCCTGGGGGCGAGCGCGCGGATCACCACGGCGGCGGCGCTGATCATGGCGTCGGTGTTCGCCAGCTTCATCCTGGAGAGCGACCCGACGATCAAGCAGTTCGGGGTCGGCCTGGCAGTAGCGGTGCTGCTGGCCGGCATCCTGGTCGTCACGCTCGCGCCGGCCGTGCTCGTGCTCTGCGGGCAGGCCGCCTGGTGGCTGCCGCGCTGGCTGGACCGGCTCCTGCCGCACGTCTCGATCGAGGGCGACGGGGAGGGCGACAGGGGAGCGGTGCCCCGCAGATGAGGGACTTTTGCTTTCCTCACCCTTCCAAGCCTTGACCGGGTGGCCCCTGGCACACAGGATCACTCTGGTCCCTGGTGTTCCGGGGGCACACGGTCGGCCGGCCGCCGATCGTCCGGTTTGCTCTGGGAATCGAGGGAAATCTTGTCTGTGTTCCATCTCGGGCGGGTCAGGCTTGCCGTGCTCGCGCTGACGCCCGTCGTCGCGCTCAGCACCGCCCTGGCGGGTGCGCCCACGTCCTCCGCACAGTCCGCAGGGAAGGACGTCGCCCCGGTCGACGCGGCCCGCGCCGCGTTCGGCAGCGAGCCCCTCCCGGAGGCGGGCGTCTACAACGTCATCCTGAAGGCTCCTCCCTCGGCGTCGTACGCCGGAGGCCGCAAGGGCTACGCCCGGACCGCGCCGGCTACCGGCGGGTCGTTCAGCCCCCGGTCGGCCGCGGTGCAGCAGTACGAGCGGCTCCTGGCCAACCAGCAGGACCGGCTCCTCCAGCGGGTCGGCGACCCGACCACGATCTACCGCTACACCACGGCGCTCAACGGGTTCTCCGCCCAGCTCACCGGCGCCCAGGTGCTCGCGCTCCGCAAGGACGCCAGCGTCCTGACGGTGAACCCGCAGGAGCACGTGGTCGCCAACACCGTGCACACTCCCGAGTTCCTGCACATGAGCGGCAAGAAGGGGCAGTGGGCCAAGCACGGCGGCACGGCCAAGGCCGGCAAGGGCGTCGTCGTCGGTGTCATCGACACCGGCATCTGGCCCGAGAACCCCTCGTTCAAGGGCAAGAAGGGCCCCGTGAGCGTGCCGGGCTTCTACGGCACCTGCGAGGCCGGTGAGGACTTCCCGGCCACGACCTGCAACTCCAAGGTGATCGGCGCCCGCTACTACGACGCCTACACCGAGGGCAAGGAGCTCGCCGAGACCGAGTACCGCTCGCCGCGCGACGGTGGCGGCCACGGCTCGCACACCGCCTCGACCGCGGCCGGCAACTACGGCGTCAAGGTCAAGATCGAGGGTCAGGACTTCGGCAAGGCCTCGGGCATGGCGCCGGCCGCCATGATCTCGGTCTACAAGGTGCTGTGGAGTTTCGAGGACGACTCCCAGGACGGCGGCAGCGACGTCGACATCATCGCGGCGATCGACGACGCGGTCAGCGACGGCGTGGACGTCATCAACTACTCGATCGGCAGCACCGGCGGCGGTGACGCCTTCACCGACGCCAGCAACCTGGCCTTCATGAACGCCTCCGTCGCCGGCGTGTTCGTGGCGACCTCGGCGGGCAACGACGGCCCGGACGCCACGACCGTGGGTAACAACGGCCCCTGGCTGACCACGACGGCGGCCAGCACGTCGTACAACTACCAGGGTGGCGTGGTGCTCGGGAACGGCGCCAAGTACGTCGGCGCGATGGTCAGTGACAAGGCCGTCCCGACCAGCCCGTTCGTGTATGCCGCCGACGTGGAGGTCCCGGAGTCCGAGGACGACGGCCTCTGCGGCCCGGACTCGCTGGACCCGTCGAAGGTCGAGGGCACGATCGTCGCCTGTGACCGCGGCGTCTACGACCGGATCGCCAAGAGCGCCGAGGTCGCGCGTGCCGGAGGTCTCGGCATGGTGCTGCTGAACGTCAGCGACAACAGCATCGACGCGGACTTCCACGCGGTCCCGACCGTGCACATCAACGTGCCGGACGCCGACGCGGTCTACGCCTACGTGACCGAGGACGCGAACCCGACGGCCCGGATCAACCCGGCCCTGGCCGACAACACGCCGGTGCCCCAGATCGCCGGGTTCTCCTCGCGCGGCCCGGCCGCCGCCGGCGCCGGTGGTGGCGACATCATCAAGCCGGACATCGCGGCTCCGGGTGTCAGCGTCGTCGCCGCGGTCGCACCGCCCAGCAACCACGGGCACAAGTGGGACCTCTACTCCGGCACGTCGATGGCATCGCCGCACATCGCGGGCCTGGCCGCCTTCATCCACCGGCTCGAGCCGTACTGGAGCCCGGCCATGATCAAGTCGGCGATGATGACGACGTCGTACGACCTCAAGGACGAGGCCCCGTCCCCGTTCGCGCAGGGCGCCGGTCAGGTCGACCCGCGGAAGTTCCTGGACCCGGGCATCGTGTTCGACGCCCGCGGTGCCGACTACCTGAACTTCCTGTCCGGTCAGGGCGTCACCACCGCCACCGGTGCGCCGCTGACGCCGAACCCCATCGACGCCAGCGACCTGAACCTGCCGTCGATCGGCATCGGTGACCTCGTCGGCACCCAGACGGTGACCCGTCGGGTGACCAACGTGTCGGGCAAGAGCGAGACCTACACGATCGGCTCGACCGGCCTCGACGGCGTCACCGTCGCCGCCGAGCCGGCGTCGATCAGCGTCCCGGCTGGCGCGACCCGGAGCTTCAAGGTCACGCTGACCGCGGAGAACGACGCCGCGTTCGGCGAGTACACCACCGGCAAGCTGACCATGACCGGGAACCGCGGCCACAAGGTCCAGCTCCCCGTGCAGATCAAGCCGGAGGCGCTGGTCGCCGACGACGAGGTCGTCGGGACGGTCCCGAACGGGACGGCCACTGTCGAGGGCCTGGCGGGCTTCTCCGGCTCGATCGACCTCAAGCCCTCGGGCCTGGTCGGTTCGACGCCGGTCGTCCAGGACCTGCCCGCGGGTGGGTTCGACTACCAGGCGCCGAACGCCGACGCGGACACCTTCAAGTCCACCGTGGTGGTGCCCGAGGGCTCCTCGGTGCGGTTCCGCACCGACGGTGACCCGGATGACGACCTGGACCTGTGGGTCTACCTCGACGGCGAGCTGATCGGCTACTCGGCCACGGCGAGCTCCGACGAGGTCGTCACCGGCATCGGCGTCCCGGCCGGCACCTACGAGGTGTACGTCAACGCCTTCGCCGCCGGCGAGGGTGCGGCGACGATGCGCTACGACCAGTGGGTGGTCGCCGACGGCACCGACGCCGGCAACCTCGACCTCGACCCCGACCCGCTCACGGTCGAGACCGGTGAGCCGTTCTCGTACACCGCGAGCTGGACGGGACTCGACGAGGCGAAGAACTGGTTCGGGTACGTCACCTACGGCGATCGCGACATGCACACGATCGTCCAGGTCGACTAGCAGCAACAGCACGCACTCCGGCCCCGTCCCGCACCCAGCGGGGCGGGGCCGGAGTCGTCACTGGAAGCCGCCGTCGGGGGTCCACACCAGGCGGTCGTCGATCGTCAGGCCGTCGCCGTCGCCGAGCGGCTGCCCCGTCTCACCGGGCAGGTACGTCGACGTCCAGGTGCGCAGGTCGGGTGACGCCGCGACGGCGAGCCCGTCGCGGCACGTCATGACGACGGCGAAGCCCGCGGGGCCGGACTCGTAGCCGTCCTGCCACGTGCACCGGGCCCCCGCCGGCGCTCCCTCGAGCAGGACCGGATCGCTCCAGTGCTCGTCGCCGAGCAGGTGACTCTGCACCTGGATCCGCTGCCCGTCCGGCGAGCCGAAGGTGACGTCGTGCCAGTGCACGAACCCGATCGACGAGGAGTCGCAGCAGCCGCGCCGTACGTCGACGAGGTCGAACCCGCTCGCGTCCTCGGTCGTGCTCGTCCAGCCGCCGTCGTCCGCGACGAACCAGAACGTCGCGCCGCGGTGGTCGGACGGGTTCACCTGCACCCAGCTGTCGCTCCAGGTCGCGAGGTAGGTGCGGCAGTCCGAGGTCCGGTTGCCGCGCAGCGGTTCCGTACGCCGGTCCTGGACGGTGAGGCTCGCCGAGCCGGGTGCGCTCGTGTACAGCGCGAAGGTGCAGGACCCGCGGTCGGGCGCCGAGCCGACCATCCGCAGCGATCCGTCGGGCGCGAGCACGGGCTCCGACGGTGACGCGCGGTGGTAGTCGAAGCCGGGATGGTCCTCCCAGCGCTCCTCGTGGAACCCGTCCGACTCGTCCCAGAACAGCACGCCCTCGACGGACTGTCCCAGGTAGGCCGTCGACCCGTCCGGCGTCACCTGCGCCTCCGTGGCCCGGGACCCGGTGGCCTCGCACGTCAGGTCGCGGCAGACGACAGCGACGTACGACGCGCTGCCGTCGCTGTCGTCGTGGACGTCGGAGGTGTAGGTCTCCACGATGGCGGCGGTGCCGCCGCCGTACCGGACGGTGTTCTCGATCGCGAGGTTCTCGCGGTCGTCCCAGACGGTCTCGGGCGCGGTCCAGCCGTGCCCGTCCGGGTCGCGCCACTGCACGACGAGCGCGTGACCGTCGGGCGATCCGAGCGCGAGCTGGGCGTCGCCGTCCGGCAGGTCGACGTAGACGTTCGGCTCGCCGCGGTCGTTCCCGTAGCGCTCGAGGGCGTGGTCGTACTCGCCGTCCGCGTGCCACAGGCTCCACGCGGCCACCGCTCCGGCGCCGAACACCAGGAGGGCGAGCAGCACCACGAGCCCGAGTCGACGCATGCCGTGCAGCCTAGGCACAGCATGCGCCGAACCGGATCGTCACCGTCGGGCGGCGACCTTCCCGGTCGCCGCCGACATCACCGCTCGCTCGCTGTAGCCCGCCTTCGAGCCGGTGACCTCCACACTGATCCGCTGGCCCTTCAGCGCCTTGGTCAGCCGCAGGTTCGGCCCGGTCGCGTGGTCGAGCGCGACGCCGCCGGCGTACCACTGGATCTCCAGCGCCACCGGCGCCGGCTTCCAGGCGCCGGTCACGACCTTGAGGGTCTTGCCGACCCTGGCCTTGCCGGTGATCCTCGGCTGCACCGCCTTCAGCGTGCCGGTCGCGACGTGCTGCCCGGTCGACGTCCGGGTGAGCGTGGCGTACCCGGCCTTCGTGCCGGTGACCCGGACGGCCAGGGTCTTCCGGGCGTCCGCCGCCGACGGGGTGTACGTCGCTGCGGTCGCCCCGGAGATGGGCGCACCGTTGGCGAGCCACTGGTAGGCGAGCGCCACCGGCTGCGGGCTCCAGCTGCCGGCGTCCGCAATGAGCGCGACGCCCACCTTGGCGTTCCCTGAGATCGTCGGCGTCCCGCCGGTCAGCGTGGCGGGGACGACGGTGACCGCGGCCGAGGTCCTCGCCAGGTCGGCGTACCCGCCCTTGGTGCCGGTCACGGGCAACGCGATGGTCAACGGGTTCGAGGTGACGGTCAGCGCGATCGCCTGATGATGGCGTCGGCGGCCCGGTGGCCGCTGCGCAGCGCGCCCTCCATCAGGCCGCCGTGCTCGGCGTCGACGTACTCGCCCGCGAAGCCCACCGCCCCGACCGACGCCTCGAGCGCCCGGTGGTCGTCGCCGCTCAGGTCCGCCGGCCGGCTGCTGTAGGCGCCGCGGGCGAACGGGTCGTCGGACCAGGTGCTGAGCAGCGGCGCATCGTCGGCGAACGACAGGTCGGGCCGGATCGCGTGCACCGCGTCCCGCCAGGTGTCGGGCCCGGACGCGACGTCCAGGGCGGCGAGGCCCGGCGCGGAGCCCGCGAAGCTCGAGAGGACGGGGGCGACCGTGCCCTCGACGTCGACCGCGGTCCAGGTCCAGAACCGGCCGGGCACCGACAGCAGGGCGCTGGTCCCGGGCGCCTCGGCCAGCGCCAGGTGCAGCTTCGCTGCGTGCCCCTGCGTGAGCCGCCGCATGGCGGCGCGCTTCGCGTCGGTGGTGGGTACGGCGACATCACCCGACAGCAGCACCGCGAGCGGAAGCGCGACCACGACCTCCTCGTACTCGGCCTCCCCGGTCGTGGTCGTGACGCGGACGCCGCCCTCGTGCTCGGCGACCGAGGTGACGACCTCGCCGCAGCGCACCGCCGTGCCCAGCCGCTCGGCCAGACCGAGCGCCAGCCCCTGGTTGCCGCCGCCCAGTCGATGGCTCGGCCGGGGCTCGAAGGAGGCGATGTGGTCGATGGCCGAGGAGTCGACCGTGTCGGCGGGCGCGGCGCTCGAGATCTCGATGCGCGCCCGCAGCGCCTCCTCGAGGTCGCCGGACAGCCCGAGCAGGGTGAGCACCTCGTCGACGGAGGCGGGCCGCCCGAGCTCGCGGACGAGCTGCGCTGCCCGGCGGCCGGCGTCAGCGAGCATCGCGACCGTGATGTCCGGCGTCTCCGCGAGCTGGCGAACGTAGTACGACATCCCGCTGTCGACCACGGGAAGGCCGAGGTCCGCGGCGAGCGCCCGGAAGGTGTCGTAGCCGTCGAGCACGAACTCCGCGCCGCGCTCGACCACGCAGGTGCGGCCGCCGACGTCGAGGATGTGCGACCAGACGCGGCCGCCGACGCGGTCGCGCGCCTCGAGCACGGTCACGTCCAGGCCCGCCTCGGCGAGGCGGGTGGCGGCGGCCAGCCCGGCGAGGCCGGCACCGAGCACCGCGATCCGTGGAGACACGCTTCGGATGCTACGACGCAACCTTCGGCCGGCTCCTTGCGTCAACAGAGCATGAACCTTCGACTCGGGACCTTGAACCTGCCTCTCTCGCTCCTCGTGGGTGCGGCCGTCGCCCTGACGCTGACCCCCGCCCCCGCGCACGCCACCGCCGACCCGGACAAGCCGAGGCTGATCGCCTACGCCGGCGGCGAGTCGCCCGGCGTACAGGTGCAGGAGCGCGCCGACGCCAAGAACCTGCGCGGTGCCCCCAAGGCCTTCAAGCGCTTCATCGGCAAGAAGGCGCAGCGCCTCACCGACCACTCGACCTGCACCGACGGCTACGTCGGCGTGACCGTCGAGTTCCTGCGCACCGACGGCTACGCCGTCGGCGACGTCAACGACTGCGGTGGTTACGTGGCGCTGTGGGCCGTGGCGGACGGCCGCTGGAAGGAGATCGCGGGCACCCAGGACTTCTGGAGCTGCGGGGTCCTGAAGCGGCACGTGGTGCCGAGCAGCATCGCGGGCGACCGGTGCTACGACATCCGGGCCCAGCGCCTGCGGCACTACCACCAGCGCTGAGCGGCGCGTCGACGAAGGGGATGACGATGACCGGGAAGAAGTGGACGGCGTACGTCGCCGCCGTGGGCGTGCTGCTCGCGATGGTGGTCACGAGCTCGGCCACCGCGGCCGGCACCGGCACGCGCGGCGTCGTGTGGCGCGGGGACGGGGTCGAGATCCATCGGGCCTCGGGCGACCTGCGCAAGCTCGCGAGGACCGACAGCGAGTTCCGCGCCTTCACGAAGAAGAAGCTGAACCAGCTCTGGGGCTGGACCGACGACGACCCGGACTGCCGGACGGCGCCGCTGGTCGTCATCAAGAGGTGGCGCTCCGACGGCTGGGCGCAGATCACGAACATGGGCGTGTTCGCCGAGCCCGAGGAGAAGTGCGCGCAGGGCGGGCACTGGGAGATCTGGGGCAAGAAGGACGGTCGCTGGCGCACGGTGATCGGCGGTCAGGACGTGCCGCAGTGTGCCGAGCTGCGCCGCAAGCAGGTCCCGGTGGGCTTCGCGACGTGGTGCTTCACCCACCAGGACGAGGTCGTGCGGTACACCGGCCCGTGATCACCCGCTTCGGGGGACCTTGGTCCCTTTACATGGCGGTGAGGGCCTCCATACGTTGATGGCATGCCTCGGACCAACGGTGTGGACGGGCCAGGGAGCGATGCGCTCCTCAAGGCCGGACGTTTCTTCACGAGGTGGGAGGAGACCGACGACGGTCGCGCCGTGTTCCGCGAGGGCGGCCGCGCGGGTGACGTGTTCTACCGGGACCGGTGGAGCCACGACAAGGTCGTCCGGTCGACGCACGGCGTGAACTGCACGGGCTCCTGCTCGTGGAAGGTCTACGTCAAGGACGGCATCATCACGTGGGAGTCGCAGCAGACCGACTACCCGTCCGTGGGCCCGGACCGGCCGGAGTACGAGCCCCGCGGCTGCCCGCGCGGCGCGGCGTTCTCCTGGTACACGTACTCGCCGACCCGGGTGCGCTACCCCTACGCGCGCGGCGTGCTCGTCGAGATGTTCCGCGAGGCGCGCGAGCGGCTGGGCGACCCGGTCGAGGCGTGGGCGGAGATCGTCGGCGACCCGGAGAAGCGCCGGAAGTACCAGCGGGCGCGCGGCAAGGGCGGCCTGGTCCGTGTCAGCTGGCGCGACGCGGTCGACATGATCGCCGCGGCACACGTGCACACCATCAAGACCCACGGCCCCGACCGGTGCACCGGCTTCTCGCCGATCCCGGCGATGTCGATGGTCAGCCACTGCGTCGGCACCCGGTTCATCCAGCTCATCGGTGGCGTGATGACGTCGTTCTACGACTGGTACGCCGACCTCCCGGTCGCCAGCCCGCAGGTGTTCGGCGACCAGACCGACGTCCCCGAGTCCGGCGACTGGTGGGACTCGACGTACCTGATGATGTGGGGCTCCAACGTCCCGGTCACGCGGACGCCGGACGCGCACTGGATGGCCGAGGTCCGCTACCGCGGGACCAAGGTCGTGACGGTCAGCCCCGACTACGCCGACAACACGAAGTTCGCCGACGAGTGGATGCCCGCCCAGGCCGGCACCGATGCGGCGCTCGCGATGGCGATGGGGCACGTCATCCTCAAGGAGTTCCTCGTCGACAAGCGCACGCCGTTCTTCGTCGACTACATCCAGCAGTACACCGACCTGCCGTTCCTGATCCGGCTCGAGGAGCACGAGCAGGGCGGCCTGGTCCCCGGCAAGTTCCTCACCGCGCGGGACCTGGGTGCGACTGCCGACGAGGACGCGTGGAAGACCGTGCTCATGGACGGCGTCACCGGGCAGCCGGTCGTACCCAACGGCTCGATGGGCTTCCGCTACGCCGAGTCCGGCAAGGGGAAGTGGAACCTCGACCTCGAGGGCGTCAGCCCGGCCCTGACCCTCGCCGGGGGCTCGACGGGCTCGACCACCGAGGTCGAGAACGTCGAGGTGCTGCTCCCGGCCTTCACCGAGGACGACGGCTCGGGCTCGGTCCTGCGCCGGGGCGTGCCGACGCGGGTCGTCGGCGGCCACCGCGTCACCACGGTCTTCGACCTGATGCTCGCGCAGTACGGCGTGAGCCGCGAGGGACTTCCCGGCGAGTGGCCGGCGGGGTACGACGACGCGAGCACGCCGTACACCCCGGCGTGGCAGGCCGAGCGGACCAGCGTCCCGGCCGAGCAGTGCATCCGCATCGCCCGCGAGTTCGCGCGCAACGCCGAGGAGTCCGGCGGCCGCTCGATGATCATCATGGGCGCCGGCATCTGCCAGTGGTTCCACGGCGACGCGACGTACCGCGCGATCCTGTCGCTGCTGATCCTCACCGGCTCGATGGGCCGCAACGGCGGCGGCTGGGCGCACTACGTCGGGCAGGAGAAGTGCCGCCCGATCACCGGCTGGATCTCGCTGGCCAACGGCCTCGACTGGAGCCGCCCGCCGCGCACGATGACCGGCACGTCGTTCTGGTACATGCACACCGGGCAGTGGCGCACCGACGGCTACTCCGCCGACTCGCTCAGCTCGCCGCTGGCCCGCGGGCACCTCAAGGACATGCACACCGCCGACGTGATCGCCCGGTCGGCGCAGAAGGGGTGGATGCCGTTCTACCCGCAGTTCGACCGGAGCTCGCTGGACGTCGGCGCCGAGGCCGCGCAGACCGACGACCCGGCGCAGTACGTGAAGGACGCGCTGGCCGACGGCAGCCTGAAGCCCGCGATCGCCGACATCGACGCTCCGGAGTCCTGGCCGCGCACGCTGGTGCTGTGGCGCTCCAACCTGTTCGGGTCGAGCGCCAAGGGCAACGAGTACTTCCTCAAGAACCTGCTCGGCACCCACTCCAACGTGCTCGGCCATGACGGACTCGGGGGAGAGAACCCGGAGGCGCCGCGGCCGCGTGACGTCGCCTGGCACGAGGACCCGCCGGAGGGGAAGCTCGACCTGCTGGTCTCCGCCGACTTCCGGATGACGTCGACGACGCTGCTGTCGGACGTCGTGCTGCCGGCGGCCACCTGGTACGAGAAGCACGACCTGTCGTCGACGGACATGCACCCGTTCGTGCACGCGTTCAGCCCGGCGATCGACCCGCCGTGGGAGGCGCGCACCGACTTCGAGGCGTTCCACGCGATCGCGCAGCGGCTGTCGGAGCTGTCGAAGGACCACCTCGGCACGCGTCAGGACCTGGTCAGCGTTCCGCTGCAGCACGACACCCCGGGGGAGACGCCGCGCGACCCGTACGACACCGCGCCGGTGTTCCAGGTCGTCGAGCGCGACTACACCGCGATCGCCGACAAGCTCGGCAGCGTCGGTCCGCTCGCCGACAAGCTCGGCTTCACGGTCAAGAACGTCACCTACCGGCTCGAGGAGCAGGTCGCCGCGCTGGCCAAGAGCAACGGCGTGATGTCCAGCGGCGCGGGCGCCGGCAGGCCGTCGATCGCGACCGACCAGCACATGGCCGAGGCGATCCTGCGCTTCTCGGGCACGACGAACGGCCAGCTCGCCGTGCAGGGCTTCAAGACCCTCGAGGAGCGGGTCGGCAAGAAGCTGCACGACCTGGCCGAGGGCTCGGAGGAGAAGCGGATCAGCTTCGCCGACACCCAGGCCGCGCCGATGCCGGTGATCACCTCGCCCGAGTGGTCGGGGTCGGAGACCGGCGGTCGCCGCTACGCGCCGTTCACCGTGAACATCGAGCGACTCAAGCCGTTCCACACCTTGACCGGACGCATGCACTTCTACCTCGACCACGACTGGATGACCGACGTCGGCGAGGCACTCCCGACGTACCGACCACCGCTCGACATGCAGCGGCTGTTCGGCGAGCCCGCGCTCGGCCCCAACGGTCTCGAGATCACCGTCCGCTACCTGACGCCCCACTCGAAGTGGTCGATCCACTCGGAGTACCAGGACAACCTCTTCATGCTCTCGCTGAGCAGAGGCGGCCCGACGGTCTGGATGAGCCCGCAGGACGCCGCCGCGATCGAGGTCAAGGACAACGAGTGGGTCGAGGCGACCAACGCGAACGGCGTGCTCGTCGCTCGCGCGATCGTCAGCCACAAGATGCCGGCGGGCGTCGTGTACGTCTACCACGCGCAGGAGCGCACGATCGACGTACCGAAGTCCGAGGCCACCGGCCGCCGCGGCGGCATCCACAACTCGGTGACCCGGCTGCTGGTGAAGCCCACCCACCTGATCGGCGGGTACGCCCAGCTGTCGTACACGTTCAACTACCTCGGCCCCACCGGCAACCAGCGCGACATGGTGACGACGATCCGCCGCCGGTCGCAGGAGGTGACGTACTGATGGCAACGCTGGTCGAGCAGCGAGCGCTGGCGAGCGTCCTCGAGACCCCGGAGACCCGACGGCGGCGCGCTGGCTGCGGGGGTCTCGACAAGCTCGACCACCGGTGCGGCTCGTCCACCGGAAGGGAGCACTGACATGCGCGTCATGGCCCAGATGGGCATGGTGATGAACCTCGACAAGTGCATCGGGTGCCACACCTGCTCGGTGACGTGCAAGCAGGCGTGGACCAACCGCGCCGGCACGGAGTACGTCTGGTTCAACAACGTGGAGACCCGGCCCGGCCAGGGCTACCCGCGCCGCTACGAGGACCAGGAGCAGTGGAAGGGTGGCTGGGAGGTCAACAAGCGCGGGCGACTCCGGCTCAAGACCGGCGGTCGCCTCAAGCGGCTCCTGTCGATCTTCGCCAGCCCGGTCCAGCCGGAGCTCAAGGACTACTACGAGCCGTGGACCTACGACTACAAGACGCTGGTCGAGGCGCCCCTCGGCGACGACTTCCCGGTCGCGCGGCCCAAGTCACTGATCACCGGCGAGGACACCCAGGTCACCTGGTCGGCGAACTGGGACGACAACCTCGGCGGCGCCTCGGAGATGGGCCACCTCGACCCGATCGTCGAGAAGATCCGCAAGGAGTCCGAGGACAAGATCAAGTTCGAGCTCGAGCAGACGTTCATGTTCTACCTGCCGCGGATCTGCGAGCACTGTCTCAACCCGTCGTGCATGGCGTCGTGTCCGTCCGGCGCGATCTACAAGCGCGAGGAGGACGGCATCGTCCTCGTCGACCAGGACCGCTGCCGCGGCTGGCGCCAGTGCATCACCGGTTGCCCGTACAAGAAGATCTACTTCAACCACAAGTCCGGCAAGGCCGAGAAGTGCACGTTCTGCTATCCGCGCATCGAGGTCGGCATCCCCACCGTCTGCGCCGAGACGTGCGTCGGCCGGCTGCGCTACCTCGGGCTCTTCCTCTACGACGCCGACGCGGTCACCGCGGCCGCGTCGGTGCCGGACGAGAAGGATCTCTACGAGGCGCAGATGGACCTGCTGCTCGACCCCGAGGACCCGGCCGTCATCGCGGCCGCCCGCGAGCAGGGCATCCCGGAGGACTGGCTCGATGCCGCCCGCAGGTCGCCGGTGTACGCGCTCGCGAAGAAGTACCGCGTCGCGCTGCCGCTCCACCCGGAGTACCGCACAATGCCGATGGTCTGGTACGTCCCGCCGCTCTCGCCGATCGTCGACCTGCTCTCGAAGCAGGGCCACGACGCCGAGGACCAGGGCGTGCTGTTCGGCGCGATCGAGGCCTTGCGGATCCCGGCCGAGTACCTCGCCGAGCTCTTCACCGCTGGTGACACCGACGTCATCGACGGGGTGCTCCGCAAGCTCGCCGCGATGCGCGCCTACATGCGCGGCATCAACCTCGGCCGCGACCCCGACGAGTCCATCCCGGAGTCGGTCGGGATGACGCCCGAGTCGATGTACGAGATGTACCGGCTGATGGCGATCGCCAAGTACGACGAGCGCTACGTCATCCCCAAGGCGCACGTCGAGGATGCCCACGAGCTCGAGGAGATCGGGTGCTCGCTCGACTACGAGGACGGCCCGGGCATGTACGACTCCGGCCCGTTCGGCGAGGCCAGCGGGCGCCCGGTGCCGGTCGCGGTGGAGAACTTCCACGCGCTCAAGCAGCGCCAGACCTCCGACGAGCCGGCCGGCGACGAGGAGCTGCGCGGCCGGGTCAACCTGCTCAACTGGGACGGCAACGGCTCCCCGCCGGGGCTCTTCCCGACCAAGCGTGAGGAGCCGACGTCATGAGGGGCCTCGACAGGCTCGACCACCGGGTGACGCGGCAGGCGGCGTCGTACCTGCTGGCCTACCCGGACCAGGCGCTGCTCGGCCGGGTCCCGACGATCCGCGCGGCGCTCGCCGAGCAGCGGGTGACGTCGATGGACGCGTTCCTCGATGACCTCGAGTCGAGGTCGCTGCGCGAGCTCGAGCGTCGGTACGTCGACGTGTTCGACCTGTCGAAGCGGCACGCGCTGTACCTGTCGTACTGGACCGACGGCGACACCCGGCGCCGCGGCGAGGTGCTCGCCGGCTTCAAGGCGGCCTATCGCGCCTGCGGCTTCGTCGTCGACACGTCGGGCGAGCTGCCCGACTACCTGCCGATGGTGCTCGAGTTCGCCGCGGTCGCCGACCCGGTGGCGGGGGAGACGCTGCTGCGCGAGTACCGCCCGAGCCTGGAGCTGCTGCGGATCGGGCTCGAGGAGGACCGGACGCCGTACGCCGACGTGGTGGCCGCGGTGTGCGCGACCCTGCCGGGCCCGTCGCCGAAGGACCGGGCCGCGGTGCAGGCGATGGTGGACAGCGCGCCACCGACGGAGACCGTCGGGCTCGAGCTCGTCCAGCTGGGACCGATCGGGGGCTACCGGTGAACGTGCTGCTCTGGGGCGTGCTGCCCTACCTGGTGCTCGCCACGCTGGTGCTCGGCACCATCTGGCGCTACCGCTACGACAAGTTCGGCTGGACCACGCGGTCCTCGCAGCTCTACGAGTCGCGGATGCTGCGGATCGGCTCGCCGCTGTTCCACTTCGGGATCCTGATGGTGTTCATCGGGCACGTCGGCGGACTGGTGATCCCGGAGGACTGGACCGAGAAGGTCGGCATCTCCGAGAGCCTCTACCACTTCAACGCACTGCTGTTCGGCGGCATCGCGGGCGTGTGCACCCTCGCCGGGATCCTGATCCTGATCGTGCGACGCAGGAAGACCGGCCCGGTCTTCATGGCGACCACCACCAACGACAAGGTGATGTACGTGTTGCTGGTCGGCGCGATCACCCTCGGCCTGTGGACCACGCTGGTCTCGGTCGGCGCCGGCCACGATGCCCACAACTACCGCGAGACCGTCTCGCCCTGGTTCCGCTCGCTGTTCACGCTGCAGCCCGATGTCGACGCGATGGCCGCAGCGCCCATCCAGTTCCACGTGCACGTGCTCGTCGCCATGCTGCTGTTCGCGGCGTGGCCGTTCACCCGACTCGTGCACGCCTTCACCGCGCCGGTGCACTACCTGTTCCGGCCGTACATCGTCTACCGGAGCCGGGACGCCCGGACCCCGGCCCCGACCGGCCGCCCGCGCGCGGGCTGGAGCCCGGTCGGCACGCCCGATCGAGACAGGAGTCCCCGATGAGCGGCACCGCCGTCACCGCCGATCTGAAGTCCGGCCAGTCCAAGAACCTCGCGCTCGCGACGCTCGCCTTCGCGATCAGCTTCTGGGCCTGGAACATGATCGCGCCGCTCGGCGTCCGCTACACCGAGGAGCTCGGGCTGACCTCGGGCGAGAAGTCGCTGCTGGTCGCGACCCCGGTGCTGGTCGGCTCGCTCGGCCGGATCCTCGCCGGCGCGCTGACCGACCGGTTCGGCGGCCGGCGGATGTTCACGGTCCTCCTGCTCGCGACCGCGCCGTTCGTGCTGCTGGTGGCGTACGCCGGAGAGCAGGGGTCCTACGGGCTGCTGCTGCTCTTCGGCTTCTTCCTCGGCATCGGTGGTACGACGTTCGCGGTCGGCATCCCGTTCGTGAACGCGTGGTTCACCGCCGACCGGCGCGGCTTCGCCACCGGCGTCTTCGGCGCCGGCATGGGCGGTACGGCGCTGTCGTCGTTCTTCACGCCGCGCTTCGTGAACTGGTTCGGCTACGGCATGACGCACGTGATCATCGCCGCTGCGCTGGTCGTCGTCGCGTTCATCGTCTGGTCCCTGATGAAGGACTCGCCGGCCTGGTCGCCCAACACCGACCCGGTCGTCCCGAAGCTGTCCGCGGCGCTGAAGCTGCCGATCACCTGGCAGATGTCGTTCCTGTACGCCGTGGCGTTCGGTGGGTTCGTCGCGTTCTCGACCTACCTCCCGACGTACCTCAAGGACGTCTACGACTTCGACCTCACCCAGGCCGGCACCCGCACGGCGGGCTTCGCGATCGCCGCGGTGATCTGCCGACCGATCGGCGGGGTGCTCTCCGACAAGGTCGGCCCGCGTCTGGTCGCCGCTGTCGCGTTCGCCGGTGCCGCCGTGATGGCGGTCGTCGTCGCGCTGCAGCCCGCGGCCGAGGTCCCGGCCGGCGTCTCGTTCGTCGTGATGGCCGCCTTCCTCGGCCTCGGCACCGGTGGCGTGTTCGCCTGGGTCGCCGCGGCCGCTCCCAAGGAGCGGGTCGGCAGCGTCAGCGGCATCGTCGGTGCGGCCGGCGGCCTCGGCGGCTTCTTCCCGCCGCTGGTGATGGGCGCGACGTACAACGAGGAGGACCACAGCTACACGATCGGTCTGATGCTGCTGTGCATCACCGCGGTCGGGGCGCTGCTCTTCACGCTGTTCGGCATCAAGAAGAAGCCGGCGAACGTCTCTGCACGACAGGACGTTGGTCCCTAGATGCCCCGGGCCGGTTCTGGCGTGATGGAGGTATGACCACTACCCGACCGACCGACATCACCGACCTCTACCTCGCGCCCGTCGCGCTGCGGATCGACCGCCAGCTCGCCGAGCTGGACCACCTGACGGAGGAGGGCATCCACGTCTGGATCGCCCTCACGACCGACCACGAGGCGACGACGCTCGACGAGCGGCGGATCCTGGCCCTGCGTGCCCTCGCGCACGAGGTCGACACGCACCACTGGGACCTGCAGCACGACCCGCGCGGCGTCCGGCTGAGCCACGGTGACAACTCGCTCGTCCTGGGGATCCCGGAGTCGTTGCGCTCGTACCTGAGCGGTTCCGGCATGTGACGTGCGACCCATCTAGCCCGGTCACGCGATCCGACGACAGCGTGGTTCACGCGCCCCTACTGTTCGAGCGTGAGCCCCCTCCCCACGCGCATCACGAGTCTCGTGGCCGCGACGTCCGTCCTGCTCCTCCTCGCCGCCTGCAGCGGGGGAGGGAGTGACGACGACAAGTCCGACAGCTCGAGCAACCCCGGCCACACCGGCCGTGAGGGCGACGGGTGGACGGTGCTCCACTACTCGATGGGCGACACGAACCTCGAGCCGTTCATGGTCACCGACGTCAACGAGCTCGGCGAGATCGGCTCCAACGAGAACCTTCACATCCGTGAGTTCATGGACCGCTCCGCCGAGTACGGCGAGGACCCGCTGCTCGACCAGGGCGACTGGGTCGGCGGCCGGATCCTCGACCTCGGCGAGCCGGGCACGAGCGAGGTCGTCGAGGACATGGGCGACGTCGACTCCGCGGACCCCGCGGTGCTGGCGCAGTTCATCGCCGACGGCATCGAGGCCAACCGCGCCGGGCACTACGCGCTGATCATCTCCGACCACGGTGCCTCGTGGCCGGGCATCGGCCCGGACGAGGGCACCGCTCCCGAGTACAACGTGCTCGACCTCAACGAGATCGTCGATGCCGTTTCCACCGGCCTCGAGGAGGCCGGCGTCGACCAGCTCGACCTGCTCGGCTTCGACGCCTGCCTGATGGCCAACTACGAGGTGGCCAGCGCGGTGGCGCCGCTCGCCGACCGGCTGGTGGCCTCGCAGGAGCTCGAGCCCGGCCACGGCTGGGACTACCGGTCGCTCCAGGTCCTCGCCGAGGACCCCGACGCGACCGCCGACGAGCTGGGCGAGGCGCTGATCGACGGGTTCGAGGGCCAGGCCGTGGAGTCCGGCACCCAGGACACCATCACGCTGTCGATGGTCGACCTCACCAAGATGGGCGCGCTCGACGACGCCATGTCCGAGTTCGCCGACACGATGACCTCCGAGTCGGCCGAGGTCGCAGCGGCCGTCGGCCAGTCCGAGGCCACCACGCTGGGCTTCGGCAAGAACCCCGACGAGACCCAGGACAAGCACCTGCGCGACCTCGGCCTGTTCGCCGCGGCGATCGGTGAGAACGCCCCCGAGGTCGCCGACCTCTCGGACGCCGTCGTCTCCGCGCTCGACGACGCCGTGCTCGACTCCGTCGACGGCACCGCCACCGCCGGCGCGACCGGCCTGACGATCTACATCCCGCCGGTGGCCGAGCTGTCGGACGCGGCCTACCTCGACGTCTCGAGCACCGAGGACTGGGGCGACTTCCTGGCCGCCTACTACGGCGCCGGCGAGGCGATCCCGGCCGACGAGCAGGCGCAGTTCACCGACGTGAGCGACGGCCCGGACGTCGCCTTCGACGCGGACGGCGTGACGCTGACCGGTGTCTTCGACCCCGCAGGCCTCGACAACATCACCGAGGCGACGATCAGCTACGCGTTCGTCAACGACGACGGCTCGATCACGTACTTCGGTGAGGAGATCGCCGACTTCGAGGTCGCCGACGACGGCACGCCGACGGCGTACGGCACCTACGACCTCACGGCGATGGAGATCACCGACGGCGAGGACTCGGCCACGGCGTACGTCACCCTCGACCTGAGCGACGACCTCGAGACCGCGTTCTTCGACGTCCCGCTGACCTACTACGCCTCGACCGATCCCGAGACCCCGCAGGACGCGCTGCTCTCGCTGGTGCTCAACATCGAGGCCGGCGAGTTCGAGAGCGAGACGATCTACATCTACGACGAGGAGTCCGGCGGCTACGGCGAGCTCGCGCCCGACCCCGAGGGCATCATCGTCCCCGACGTCCTGACGATCACCGCGGACGGCGAGCAGGTCTGGGAGCCGACCACGGACGTCGGGCTGTACGCCGACATCCCGAGCCTCAACTACGACTTCGTGCCGCTCGACTCCGGGACGCCGCTCCAGGTCGACCTCTCGATCTACGACTTCGGCGGCAACCTCAGCACGGTGAGCTCGTACGTCGAGGTCCCGTGATGGCAGGCCGGATGCTGCTCGGCGTGGTGGTCCGCGCCGCCGCCCTCGTGCTGGTGATCGCGGGCTGGGCCGCGGTGCTGAACAACAGCGACACGACCGACGCGCTGAGCGCCGGCCTGCTCGCGTTCTTCCTGCTCGTGGGGTTCGCGTTCGTGTGGTCGCTGGTCGACGGCATCCGGCAGGGCTTCGTGGTCGCGACGGTGCTGTGGCTCCTGACCTCCGCGGTCGCGGGCATCGGGATCCCGACCGCGATCGCGATCGTGAACGACTCGGCGATCACCGACGAGCTCGGCGAGAGCGGCCTCTTCTTCGGGCTGCTGCTGTTCCTGCCGGCGCTGGCCGGGGTGGCCGTCGGCGGCCTGGTGCACCGGATCCGCGGCCGCGACGAGGTCGTCGCCGCCGGCTGATGCGGCATGCTGGGCGCATGGTGGTCCTCGTGCCCAGGCAGGTCCGGATGACCGGGATGACCGGCAACGTGCCGTACTACGGCGGCCGGTTCACTCCCGCACAGGCGTACGCCGCCGCGCACCCGGCGCCGCCTCCTCCACCGCCTGCGCCGGAGCCTGCTCCCGAGCGCCAGCAGTCGCTGAGCGCGCTCAAGTACCTGCTCGCCGACGGCGTGATCACGCCGGCCGAGTACGACGAGCTGCGCGCCAGGCTGGACCCGTGACGGCGCCGGTGCAGGTGCTGGTCGTCGGCTTCGACGAGCCGACGTTCTCCGGCGAGGTGCTCGCGGAGCTCGAGCGGCTGCGTGAGCAGGGCGTGGTCCGGTTGCTCGACGTGCTGCTCGTGCAGCGCGCCGACGACGGCACCTTCGACACCCTGGAGCCGCCGCCGGGCACCGACCCCGAGCTGGGCCGCTTCGCCGCGGAGCTGCTCGGCGGTGGTGGCGGCGACCCCGACGACGGGTCGTGGTCGCTCGCCGACTCCGTCCCGCCCGGCACCCTGGCGGCGGTCGCGCTCATCGAGCACCTGTGGGCGGACCCGCTGGTCGGTGCGATCCGGCGGGCCGGTGGCCGACCGCTCGACGAGCGCTGGCTGCCACCTGAGCTGCTGGAAGCCTGAAATGCGAGAACGCCCCCGGCTCGTGGCCGGGGGCGTTCTCGTGTCTCACTGCGCGATCAGGACCACGCGGCGGTTCTTCGCCGGGTCGTTGCCGATCTGCTGCGACTCGCCGAACCACTCGGCCACGACGTCGATCCCGTTGCCGCGGAGGTACGCCGCGACGCCCTGCGCGCGCTCCTTCGACAGGGCCAGGTTGGCCTCGTCGGAGCCGAGCGGATCGGTGTAGCCGCGCACCACGACCCGGGTGTACCCCTTGGCCTTGAGGCGCTTCACCAGGCTGACCATCCGGTCGTACTGCTTGCCGGTGAGCGCACCGATCGCGGAGTCGAAGTAGAAGGTGCCGGCGACGGCGTTCGTCACCAGGGCCTTCTCGGCCTTCGAGCTGGTGCCGTCGAGGCCGAGGACCTTCACCGACACGCGGGTACCGGCACCGGTCGCCGGCAACTTCACCGACGTGGCCTTCGTGGTGACCGTCTTGTCGCCGGCCCTGACCTCGTAGCGGGCACCGGCGGTGGGTGCCGCGTTCCAGGACACGACCATCTGCGAGCCGTTGGTCTCGGCCTTCGCAGCCAGGCCGTTCACCGAGCGGGGGGAGACGCGGACCGCGACGGCGGCCTGGTCCTTGCCGCCCTTGCCGTCGTTCACCGTGACCGGGACGGAGTAGTCACCGGACGCGGCCTTGGTGGCGGTGATGGTCACCGTCGCCTGACCGTCGGCGACCTGGGCGATGGTCACGTCGAGGCCGGGGACCGACTTCGCCGAGACCTTCAGGTCGTCGAGGTCCGGGTCGGACACCGAGATCTCCACCTTCGTGCGGGCACCAGCGAGCAGCTGGGCGCTTCCGCCTGCGATGGCCGGGTTCTTGTTGACCTTGACGGCGGTGACCGCGAAGGAGCGGGTCACGTCGTCGGCCGCGGCGTACGTGTCGTTGCCGGGCTGGGTGGCGGTCACCGAGCAGGTGCCGGCGCCGTCGGCGACGACGGACGTGCCGTCGACGTGGCAGACACCGGCCGGACCGGCGCCGAAGGCCACCGCCAGGGACGACGTGGCGCTCGCGGCGAGGCCCTGCTGGGCGCCGGCCTCGAGGTCGGCGAGGCCGTCGAACGCGATCGACTGCGTCCGCTTCGTGACCGTGAACGAGCCGGTCACGGCCGCGGCGGCCTCGTACTCGTCGTTGCCCGCCTGGGTGGCGGTCACCGAGCAGGTGCCCGCGCCGTCGGCGACGACGGTGCTGCCGTCGATGTGGCAGACACCGGCCGGGCCGGCCGCGAGCGTCACCGGCAGCTGCGAGGACGCGCTCGCGTCGAGGGCGTTGACCGTGCCGATCGGGCCGCCGGCCAGCGCACCGAGGGTGATGGACTGCTTCTTCTTGGTGACCGGCTGCGGCTCGGGCTGCGGGTCAGGGTTGTTGACCGGGACGGTGCTGACCTGGAACGTCCGGGTCACGTCCTCGGCGGCCTGGTACGTCTTGTTGCCCTCCTGGGTGGCGGTCACCGAGCAGGTGCCCGGACCGTCGGCGATGACGAAGCCATCGGTGAGGTGGCAGACACCCTCCGGGCCGGCCGAGGCGCCGACGAGCAGCTCCGACGACGCGGTCGGGGCGACCGGCTGGCTGGCGCCGACCAGGAGCCCGCCGAGCGGGGCGAACGTGATCGTCTGGGTGCGCTTGCCGATCTCGAACGTCTTCGACACCGGGGTGGCCGCGTCGAAGAACGAGCCGCCCGCCTCGGTGGCGGTCACGGTGCAGGTGCCCGGCGCGATGGCGACGACGTAGTCGCCGTCGCCGAGCGCACAGACGCTCTCGGGGCCGGCCTCGAGGGCGGGGACGACGTCCGCGGTGGAGCTCGCGTCGATGTCCTGGTCCTGGCCGACGAACAGATCGGCCAGCGGCTCGATCGTCAGGGTCTGCGGGTGCTTCTTGACCGTGAAGGTCTTGTCGACCGGGGTCGCGTCCAGGATCCCGTCGCCACCCTTCGCGGCCGCGGTGACCGTGCACTCGCCGGCGGCGTCGCCGACGACGATCACGTCGTCACCGAAGCCGTCGATGTGGCACACGTCCTCCGGCGCGGCAGCGTAGGAGACCGTGGTGCCCTTGTCGGACGTCGCCTTCAGGACCTGGTTGCGCTCGATCAGCAGGTCGTCCAGGTCGGGGAAGGTGATGGTCTGCGGGTCGCCGGGAACCTCCAGCTCGACCTTGAGGACCCGCTTCGTGCCGAGGTCGCTGACGTACACGTCGGTGCCGTCGGCGTAGATGCCGGAGATCGACTTGAACGTCTCGGTCGGCAGGTCGATCAGGTCGAGCCCGCGTGCCTGCGTGTAGCGCCAGAGCAGCGACCCGTTGACCTCGAAGTTGGTGGCGCCGAAGTAGATCGCGCCGTCGCCACCGAGCGCGATGCCGTTGATGGGGCCGTCGAAGGTGGACACGACGACCGACGACGTCTCGGTGTCGGCGTCGAAGCGCTTCAGGTCGTAGCCGTCGGAGTAGTAGATGTTGCCGTTGTTGTCGACATCGACGCGGGTGGGCCTGCTGATGCCGGTCACGACCGTGGTCCGGGCGTACGGCGGCGTGAGCTGGAACCGGTCGATCTTGATGTCGAAGGGATCGGCGCCCCAGGCGACGTAGACGTGGTCGCTGTCGTCGACGGCGAGTCCGGAGACGCCCGGGAGGGTCGCGACCTGGGTGGTGCTCTCGCCGGCGAGGTCCTGAAGGTAGACGGCGCCTCCGGTGGCGACGACGTGGCGGCCGGCGGTGGCCCGGTCGACCGCGACCAGGTTCTCCACGGTCGAGAAGACCGTCGAGGACGAGCTCAGGGAGTCGACCCGGAGCACCTCGCTCGTGAACAGGTCGGCGACGTAGGACGGAGACGCGGCCTCGACGTCCACCGGGTAGAACTCCTCCTCCAGGGTGGTGCCGGAGTCGGCGACGGTGTGCACGTCGTAGGGGTCGATCGTCCCGACGTCGGCGGTGGCCGGCGAGGCGGAGACCAGGGTTGCGGTTCCGACCACGACGGCCGCGGATGCCAGCGTCGCGACGACGCGGCGGACCCGGCTGCGCGGGCCTGTCAGGGATTGCCTGTTCAAGATTCTTCTCCAGAGGTCGGCGCCTCGACGGCACCGGATGGGAATGGGGGTCGTCCTGGCCCTTCGGTAAAGACACGCCGTCGGCTGAGCGTTTTCCTGGGGACCATCCCGGAACCACCCTTTTGGGGGGTTCGGATCAGTTCCGCTGGGCACACTGCGCCCATGTCGCTCGGGAACCGGCTGCTCCTTCCCGTGACCGTCGTGGTCTCGGTCCTCGCTCTGCTCGTGGGCGGCACCGCCGCCGCGCAGGCCGCGCGCGCCACGCCGACCACGGTCAGCATCGGCGGCCCGGCGGACTTCGCCGGCGAGGAGACCACGCTCCGGGTCGGGCTCGCCGACCCCGGGGGCGCTCCGGTGGCGGGCGCCGACGTGACCGTCGAGCGGCGTACCGGCGAGGGGTGGGGGCCCGTCGCGGTCGTGACCACCGACGAGCGCGGCTCGGCGACGCTGCCGGTGGTCCTGGAGCGCAACCGCGACCGCAACGTCTTCCGCGCGACGTACGCCGGCGACGAGACCCACGACCCCGGCGCCGCGCAGCAGCGGATCGCTCTCAAGCGTCGCGCCAGCGCGGTGCGGCTGGGCGGTCCCCGCGAGGTCAAGGACGGCCGGGCGGTGGCGATCAACGTCCTCTGGACGACCCCCGGCGGAGAGCCCGTCGCCGGCCGGGTCAAGGTGTACCGCTCGGTCGCGGGCGGCCACTGGCGGCTGGACCGGGTCGTCACCACCGGGTCCGACGGCCGCGCCACGTTCCAGACCACCCCGCGCGCGGACTCGCGCTGGTTCGCCCGCGCGCTGCGGCAGTCCTGGGTCGTCGGTGACAAGAGTGCGGTCCACCGCATCGACAACCTCCCGCCCGGCGTGCCGGTCCGGATGCCCAAGGGTGCGCCGTACCCGCGGATCAAGCTGCCCCCGCAGGCGCGCGGCACCGACGGGGGAGCGAACGTCCGGGTCACCCGGATCCCCGACTACGTCTGGCGCGACATGACCGGCGTCTCCTGGCACCGGGGCTGCCCGGTCGGCCGGTCGGGGCTGCGGCTGGTGCGGGTCAACTACTGGGACTACCACGGCTACGTCCGCCGCGGCGAGGTCGTCGCGGCCTCCTCGGCGGCGGGGGCGATGGGCGACGCGCTGGCGGAGATGTTCGACGAGAAGCTGCCGATCCGGGCGATGTACCGCGTCGACCGGTTCGGGTACGGCCACCGCTCGCGCGGCGGCGACGACTACGCGTCCATGTCGGCCGGCAACACGTCGGCGTTCAACTGCCGCGACGTCACCGGCCGCCCCGGTGTCCGCTCGCCGCACAGCTACGGCCGGTCGCTCGACATCAACACCTGGGAGAACCCGTACCGCTCCGCGCAGGGGATCGTCCCGAACACCTGGTGGCAGAGCCGCTCGCACCCGCGTATCGCGTGGCGCTCCCGGTCCCACCCGGTGGTCGCGCTGATGGCGCGGCACGGGTTCCGCTGGACCTACGGCACCGGCGACACCCAGCACTTCGACTACGTCGGCAGCTACGGCCGGGCCGCGGTCGCGCCGCGGGCGTGTGACAAGTACTGCGACTAGCGGATCAGTCGCCCGTGGCGGTCTGAGCGCGGCTTTGCGTGGTTTCGGTCTGTGTCGCAGCTTCACCATGTGATGCAGGCGAACCTGCACTTCACATGGCGTGCAGGCCATGAGAAGTGCAGGCTCACCCACTGAACATGGTGAACCGGCAGCGGCCCCACCAAGACGGCTAGCCTCCACACCATGGCCGACTGCGTCTTCTGCCAGATCGTGGCCGGCGAGGTGCCGGCCGACGTGGTGCTCGACGAGCCCGACCTGGTCGCGTTCCTCGACCGGCGCCCGGTGTTCAAGGGGCACGTGCTGCTGGTGCCGCGCGAGCACGTGGTCACGCTGCCGGACCTCCCGGCCGGGCTGCGCGACGGCTTCCTCGGCGCCGCCCAGCGGCTCGCGACCGCCGTGGTCGAGGGGCTCGGCGCCCAGGGGAGCTTCGTCGCGATGAACAACGTGGTCAGCCAGTCGGTCGCCCACCTGCACCTGCACGTGGTGCCGCGCACCAAGGGTGACGGGCTGCGCGGGTTCTTCTGGCCGCGGACGACGTACACCGACGGGGAGGCCGTGACGTACGCCTCCCGACTGCGGGCCGTGCTCTGATCCGTCCTATGGTGTCTTCTCGACAGCCAAGACCGATCGCTAGGAGTCAGCACCATGGGTCGTTTTGACGGACGGGTCGTCGTCGTCACCGGAGCCGCGCGCGGCATCGGGTTCGGCACCGCCACGCGGTTCGCCGAGGAGGGCGCCTCGGTCGCGATCCTCGACCTGGACGAGTCGGCCGCCGCGGAGGCCGCGGCGAAGCTCCCCCTCGTCGACGGTGCCAAGGCGATCGGCATCGGCTGCGACGTGGCGAACACGGAGTCCGGCGAGGCCGCGGTCGAGCGGGTCGTCAGCGAGCTCGGCGGCATCCACGTGCTGGTCAACAACGCCGGCATCACCCGCGACAACCTGCTGTTCAAGATGACCGACGACGACTGGGACATGGTCCTGGGCGTGCACCTGCGCGGAGCGTTCGTGATGACCCGCGCCGCCCAGAAGCACTTCGTCGCCCAGAAGTACGGCAAGATCCTCAACCTCTCGAGCGTCTCCGCGCTCGGCAACCGCGGCCAGCTCAACTACTCCGCCGCGAAGATGGGCGTGCAGGGCTTCACCCGCACCCTCGGCATCGAGCTCGGCCCGTTCGGCGTCAACGCCAACGCGATCGCGCCCGGCTTCATCGCCACCGAGATGACCGACGCCACCGCGGCCCGGCTCAAGATCGACGTCGACGACTTCCGCAAGATGAACGCGGAGGCCAACCCGGTCCGCCGCGTCGGCTACCCGGAGGACATCGCGGCCGCTGCGGCGTTCCTCTGCAGCGACGAGGCGTCGTACATCACCGGCCAGACGCTGTACGTCGACGGCGGCGCCAAGCTCGGCTAGCGCGACCGGCGCGTCGAGACCGGGTCGCCCGGGCTGGCGAACCCCCGATTCTCTGGCGCGCCTCCCCGCATGCGACGATCGCCGCTGCACACTGGAAGTCGACCAAAACACACTAGTTTCACGAAACGGAGCGATCCTGTGCGCCGTGCCCGGCTGATCACCACCGTCCTGCTGTCCTCCGGCCTGCTGCTCGCGGGCTGCGGGGGAGGGAGCGACTCCGAGGAGGACGCCGCCCCGGCCGCCCAGCAGGTGGCCGGCGCCGAGGAGGTCGCCTCGACGTGGCCGATGACCGGCCTCCCGGTCGAGGGCGACGACGACGCGGCGCAGCCGCACCCGGTGCTGGTCACCAAGATGGACAACACCTACTCCAGCTCCCCGCAGATCGGGCTCGGCTCGGCCGACCTGGTCGTCGAGGAGCTGGTCGAGGGCGGCCTGACCCGCCTCGCTGCGTTCTACTACTCCGAGCTCCCGGACAACGTGGGCCCGGTGCGGTCCATGCGCGCCAGCGACATCGGGATCGTCTCCCCGGTCGACGCCACCGTCGTGACCAGCGGCGCGGCCGGCAAGACCATCGCGCGGATCAACGACGCCGGCATCCCGTTCTACCAGGAGGGCGACACCGGCTTCTCCCGCGACAGCTCGCGCAGCGCGCCGTACAACCTGTTCGCGAACCTCCAGACGGTCGCCGAGGACGCCGCGATCGACGCCACCCGCCCGCAGGACTACCTGCCGTGGGGGACCGAGGAGGACTTCCCGAGCGGCCAGCCCGCGAAGAAGATCGCGGCGTCGTTCGGTGGCAGCCACACGACGAACTGGACGTTCGACGGCAAGGGCTACGTCAACGAGAACACGTACGCCGAGCAGGGCGACGAGTTCCCGGCCGACACCGTGCTGGTGCTGCGCGTCCAGGTCGGCGACGCGGGCTACCTCGACCCGGCCGGCAACCCGGTCCCGGAGACCAAGCTCGAGGGCAAGGGCGAGGCGCTGATCTTCCACGACGGCCGCCTCGTGCGCGGCACGTGGAGCAAGGCCGCCCTGGACTCGCCGATCTCCCTGTCCACCAAGGCCGGCAAGCTGACCGTCCCGGCCGGCCGCACCTGGATCGAGCTGGTCCCCGCCGCCAACGGCGACGTGACCTTCACGAAGTAGCTCAGGCAGTCGGTAGGCCCGGAGCGCCGGGTTCCAGGTCCACGCCGCTCTCGGCCAAGGCCCGGAAGCCGGCGAGGATGAAGCCGATCGCGGTCTCGACGTTGGCGGCCGCGGCGAGCGGGTCCTCCGCGCCGGAGACCGACTCGCCGGCCGACGACATCGCCCCGAAGAAGATCCGGGCGAAGGTCTGGGTGAGGTCCTCGTCGAGGTCCCACTGGCCGGCGGCGAGCACCGAGCGCACGATCTCGAGGACGTTCGCGAACGTCGAACGCTCCTCCTGCTCGCGGAAGCGCTCGTAGCCGAGGACCGACGGCCCTTCCTGGATCACGATCCGGCGGTAGCGCGGCTCCTGCACCACCGAGAGGAACGCGCGCAGCCCGGCGGTCGCCTTCTCCCACGGGTCCTTGTGGCCCTTGAGCGCCTTCTGGATCGCGCGTGCGGCGTCGGACTCGACCCGCTCGAAGACCGCCTCGAACAGCGCCTGCTTGCCGCTGAAGTGGTGGTAGAGCGCGCCCTTGGTGACCTCGGCGCCGGCCACGATCGCGTCGAGCGAGGTGGCGGCGTAGCCGTTCTCGGTGAACAGCTCCTCGGCCACGTCGACCAGTCCGCGCTTGGTCGTCGCGGAGTACTGCTGGCGGCGGGTCGCGCCCGGGACGCCCGGGACGCGCGGCACCAGCTTGGAGACCGACGACTTGCTCATAGTCCCCAGACCCTAATACCGACCGTCGGTATGGGGTGACCTGGATCTCAGCCGTGTCGGTTGCATACCGTTGGTATGTGGGCATACCGTGAGTACGTACTCGCGGTATGCATCCCTCCATCCCCAGGAGCACACCATGACTCTCAGCACCTCCCGCGGAGCGATCCTCCGCGACGTGATCACCGCCGCCAACGCCCGCCGCGACGGCGCCCTCCCGTTCGACGTCCCCGGTGCGACCGAGGCGTTCGACGGCGAGCTGGCCCTGCTCGGCGCCCTCCAGCTCCGGTGGCACACCCGGCTCGCCGGGCGCATCGAGCGCGAGCTCATGCAGCAGCCGATGGACCTCGAGGACGCCGTGGTCGCCGCGTGGCGGGCCACCGCCGACGAGCTGCCCGGCGTGCTCGCGATCGTCGACCGGCATCGCGCCGCGCCGACCGGTCCCGAGATGGCCGACGCGATGGCGCGCTCGGCGGTCAAGGAGCACGCGCTGCTGGCCATGATGGCCGGGCGCGCCAGCTCCTCGGACGACGCCGACCAGGTCGGCGCCTCGATCGAGCGCCGCGCCCGCCGGCGTACGGCGGTCCTCGCGGCCTGAGCGCCGCACCCACACCCGGCAGCCCCGGCCCGACGCCCCCCTCCCACGCGGCCTCCCACCGCATCCCCTCGGCGTCGGGACCCGGGGCTGCTGTGCGCCTGCGCCGGTGACCGGTCTGGGTGATGATGGGGGCATGACCGAGGTGCGCGCCGGGATGCTCCTGGTGGCGACGCCTGTCCTGCTCGACCCGAACTTCGTCGAGACCGTCGTGCTGCTGCTCGACGTCGACGACCAGGGCGCGCTGGGTGTCGTGCTCAACCGGCCCTCGGCGATCCCGGTCGACGCGGTCCTGGACGGGTGGGGCGACGTCGTCGTGGAGCCCGAGGTGCTGTTCCAGGGCGGGCCGGTCAGCACCCAGGGCGCGCTGGCGGTCGCGACCCTGCGCGCGGAGGACGACGTTCCGGTCGGGTTCCGCTCGGTCGAGGGCCGACTCGGCCTGCTCGACCTGGACACCCCGGTCGAGCTGCTCGAGGGCAGCCTCGAGGGCCTGCGGATCTTCGCCGGGTACGCCGGCTGGGGCGCCGAGCAGCTCGCCGGCGAGATCGAGGAGGGCAGCTGGTACGTCGTGCCCGCGCTCGAGCCCGACGTGTTCCGCCTCGACCCCGCGAGCCTCTGGCGCGACGTGCTGCGCCGCCAGCCCGGTGAGCTCGCCTGGCACTCGACCCGGCCGATGGACCCCGAGCTCAACTGAGGTGCCGTGGCCCGAGCTTGCGGGGTCTGCGAACCGGCACCCAGGTCGAGCAGCTCCGCGGCCGAGGCACGAGGCCGCGACGAGCGCATCGAGACCTAGGCGCGCACCAGGTGCTCGCGGGTCAGGAAGTCGCGGCGCAGCTCGGGCGGGAGTCCCTCGAACGGCGAGGTCTGCGAGGCGTGGACGGCGATCGCGCGCTCGCGCGCGTCGAGGTGGGCGGAGGTGTCGATGACGAGGGCGACATGCTCGTCCGGCGTACCGAGGTCGGCGTTCCTCAGGTAGACCTCGAGCTCCGGCCGGACCCCGGCCATGTGCTCCGCCCAGCGCGTCATCAGCGAGCGCGGCAGCGCCTGGAGGTACGCCGCCACCCCGCGCTCGGCGGCGACCGTGACCGATGCGTCCCGCACGCGGGTGTGGTCGCGGTGCCCGTCGCTGGCGTCGAGGCTGACCACGACGTCCGGGTCGACGTCGGCGGCGACCGCCCGCACCGCCTCGGTGACGGCCTCGGCGTCGACGCCGCACAGGGATCCGGCGGGGGCGTCGCCCTCCATGCCGGAGTCGGTGAAGTCCAGCAGGGCCAGGCGCGCGACGCCCATCACGCCCGCGGCCTCCCACAGCTCCCGCTCGCGCACCTCGCCGAGGGTCCGCCCGGCGAGATCGGTGCCGGGCGCGGGCTCGCCGGCCTCGCCGCGGGTCCCGCAGACGACCGTCGTCTCCCAGCCCTCGCTCGCGGCGTGCAGGAGCAGCGAGCCGCACCCATACGTCTCGTCGTCGGGGTGCGCGACGACGACCAGCAGTCGCGGCGGGTCGTGGCGCGGGGTCACATCGGCGAACACGTGAGCTCCTCGTTGCGGGCGGCGACGACGATTCTGCGGCGTGCGCGCAGCACGGTCTCGACGCCGCGCCCGGCGGCTTCGAGCTCCTGGCCGGTGGGGAGGTCCGGGATCGGGGTGTGGGACATGGCGGGCTCCTCGGATGAATACTGCCGTTGGCAGTAAGTAGATACTGCCCATGGCAGTGTGTCAAGATGTGCCATGACCACCACCGGCTACGCCCTCCTCGGCCTGCTCGCGCTGCGGCCCTGGACGACCTACGAGCTCGCCCAGCAGGTCCGCCGCAGCCTGAGCTGGTTCTGGCCGCGCACCGAGCGCAAGCTGTACGACGAGCCGAAGCGGCTGGTCGCCGCCGGGTTCGCGACCGCGCGCGAGGAGTTCACCGGCAAGCGCAAGCGGACCGTCTACGAGATCACCGACGCGGGCCGCGCCGCGCTGCGCGCCTGGCTCGGCGAGCCGTCGGCCCCGCCCTCGATGGAGAACGAGGCGATGGTCCGGGTGTTCTTCGCCGACGGCGGCGACGTCGCGTCGCTGCAGGTCACGCTGGCCGCGATGGCCGACGGTGCCCGGGTCCGGCTGGCCGAGCTGGAGGCGATGGAGGGCGGCGAGTACCCCTTCCCGGAGCGCCGTCACATCACCCGGCTGGCCATGCGGCTCCAGCAGCGGCAGGAGCAGACGATGATCGACTGGGCGACCTGGGCGAGCGCCGAGGTGGCGCGGTGGGACGCGACCACGAGCCCTGGGTGACGTACCCTTGGGGCCGTGACCACCATCGGCTTCTCGACAGACACCGACGTCCGCGAGGACCGTCGTACCGTCCCGACAGACGACGGTGATCACGAGCGGTTCTCCCACTACGTGGAGAAGGACAAGCTCACCGAGGCGATGGTGATGGGAACGCCCGTCGTCGCCCTCTGCGGCAAGGTGTGGGTGCCCAGCCGGGCGCCGGAGAAGTTCCCCGTCTGCCCTGAGTGCAAGGAAGCCTGGGATTCCCTCAAGGACGACTCGGGCTCCGACGAGTGACGGGCCGGCCCGAGGCCGACCTCCAGCCGAACGCGCTCACCCCGGCCTGGCCGGAGCGCGCGGCATGGGGCACGGCCACCTCCCTGCGTGCGTGGCAGACCGCCGCGATGAAGAGGTACTTCGACACCAACCCGCGCGACTTCCTCGCGGTCGCGACGCCGGGCGCCGGCAAGACCACGTTCGCCCTGTCGGTCGCCGCGGAGCTGCTCGGCCGCCGGATGGTCGACCGGATCACCATCGTCGCGCCGACCGAGCACCTCAAGCTCCAGTGGGCCGAGGCGGCCGCGCGAGCGGGCATCCCGATCGACCCGACGTACTCCGCCGGCAAGGGCAAGACCTCGCAGGACTTCGTCGGCATCGCGGTGACGTACGCCGGTGTCGCGGTGAACCCGCTCGCGATGCGCATCCGCACCGAGCGCTTCAAGACCCTGGTGATCCTCGACGAGGTGCACCACGCCGGTGACGCGCTGTCATGGGGCGAGGGCGTCCGCGAGGCGTTCGAGCCGGCGACCCGGCGGCTGGCGCTGACCGGTACGCCGTTCCGCTCCGACATCAACCCGATCCCGTTCGTCACCTACGCTCCCGGCGACGACGGCACCCCGACCTCGGTCGCGGACTACGCCTACGGCTACGCGCACGCGCTGGCCGACCACGTCGTCCGGCCGGTGCTGTTCATGGCGTACTCCGGCGAGATGCAGTGGCGCACCCGCGCCGGTGACGAGATCGCCGCCCGCCTCGGCGAGCCGCTCACCAAGGACATGACCTCGCAGGCGCTGCGCACCGCGCTCGACCCGAAGGGCTCGTGGATGCCGTCGGTGCTGACCGCCGCGGACATGCGCCTCGACGAGGTGCGCCGGCACGTGCCGGACGCCGGCGGCCTGGTGATCGCGAGCGACCAGGACTCCGCGCGCGCCTACGCCAAGCTGCTGCGCCAGATCGCGGGGGAGCCCGCCACCGTCGTCCTGTCCGACGAGAAGGCCGCGTCGAAGAAGATCACCGAGTTCAGCGAGGGAAACCAGCGCTGGATGGTCGCCGTCCGCATGGTGTCGGAGGGTGTCGACGTCCCTCGTCTCGCCGTCGGCGTGTACGCCACCACGACCTCGACGCCGCTGTTCTTCGCACAGGCCGTCGGCCGCTTCGTGCGCGCCCGGACCCGCGGCGAGACCGCGTCGGTCTTCCTGCCGTCCGTGCCGAACCTGCTCGGCTTCGCCTCCGAGATGGAGGTCCAGCGCGACCACGTGCTGAAGCGCAAGGTCAACGACGAGGGCGACATCTTCGCCGCCGAGAACGACCTCCTCGCCGAGGCCAACGCGAGCGACGCCGCCTCCGACGACCTGCTCGGCTCGTTCGAGGCGCTCGGGTCCGAGGCGCGCTTCGACCGGGTGCTGTTCGACGGCGGCGAGTTCGGCCACGAGGGCGAGGTGCACGTGGGCTCCGAGGAGGAGATGGACTTCCTCGGCATCCCCGGCCTGCTCGACCCCGACCAGATGCGCGACCTGCTGCACCAGCGGCAGAGCGACCGGGCCAAGAAGCAGAAGGCGTCGTCGCGGGTGCGGGACGACGCGGACTCCGTCGCCGAGGTCAGCACCCACGAGCAGCTCGCGGTGCTGCGCCGCGAGCTCAACGGGCTGGTCGCGGCCTGGCACCACCGCACCAAGCAGCCGCACGGGATCACCCACGCCGCTCTGCGCAAGGAGTGCGGTGGACCGGCGGCCGCGGTCGCCACCGCCCAGCAGCTCACGGCCCGGATCGACCGCATCCGCGAGTGGGCCGTCCGCAAGACCTCCTAGACGCGTAGCACGGCCATCGACGTGCGGGACGCGCCCTAGGCTGGGGCCATGCCCGCGGAGACCTCCCAGACGCTCGACCGCGGGCTTCGTGTCCTCGATGTGCTCGCGTCGGCTCCCGGCGGGCTGACCGTCACCGAGCTCGCCACGCGTCTCGACGTGAACCGGACCGTCGTCTACCGGCTGGTGAGCACCCTCGAGCAGCACGCCCTGGTACGCCGCGACCCGCGCGGCCGGCTCCACGTCGGGCTCGGTGTCCTCCACCTGGCGTCCGCGGTCCAGCCCGTGCTGCGCGACCTCGCCGTACCCGTGCTGCGCGAGCTGGCCGAGGCCGTCGGCAGCACCGCCCACCTCACCGTCGCCGACGGGGAGGAGGCGCTGGCGCTGGCGGTGGTCGAACCCTCGTGGACCGACTTCCACGTGAGCTACCGCGTCGGCTCGCGGCACCCGCTCAACCAGGGCGCGGCCGGCAAGGCGATCCTGCTCGGCCGGCAGCCGGACGGTCCGCCGTACGCCCTCACCGCCGGCGAGCTCCAGGCCGGGGCGCACGGGCTCGCGGCGCCCGTGCGCGGTGTCGAGGGGCTCGAGGCCAGCGTCGGCATCGTGACCCTCGGCGGCGCGATCGACGTGGACCGGATCGGCCCGCTGGTGCGCGACGCCGCAGCGGCCGTCGCGCTGCGCCTGTCCTAGGCGACCGGTGCACCCGCTCACTGCCTGGCCACGCCCGGCGCTGATGCTCGGCGTCGGCGCGGTCGTGCTGGTCGGCGCTGCGTACGGGCTCCTGTTCGCGGACCGGACGGACTACGTAGGCCACTTCCTTGCCGGGGCGGGTGCGACCTACTGGCTGCTGGCGGTCGTCGTCGAAGCGGCCCCCGAGCGCCGCTGGCCGGTGGTGATCACGGTCTGGGTGGCGGTGCTGCTGGGGGTGGTGACCGAGGCGACGGTGTTCCGGCTCGCGGAGTTCGACCCGGTGGACCTGGCCAACCAGAGTCTCGGCGCCGTGCTGGCCGGGGTCGGCATGCTCGATGCCCGTCCGTACGACCGATCCTCCACCGTCGCCGCCGCGGCCGGGCTGGTCCTCCTGGTGACGGGGTTCTTCTATGCCTTCGCGTGAGCACGGGTTCGTCTGGGCGGCCATCGCGCTGGCTGTCACCGGCGTGCTGTTCGCCGCGCTGGCGGCGTGGACCCTGGTGGCGCGTTCGACGATCCCTGCCGAGCTCGACGGCACCGTGACGGGCATCGAGCTACGTCACGAGAAGCATCCCGGGGTCGATGACGTCTGGATGATCTCGGTCGACGACGGCGACCTCCGACACGTCGACACCCACGTCGCCGATCTCGTCGACGTGGGTGACGCGGTCGAGAAGAGCGCGTGGGACACGAGCCTCTTGGTCAACGGAGAACCCCGACCGCTCTCGCTCAGCGATGACGCGCGAGCGATGCTCCTCCTCGCGCCGATCATCGCTGTGGTCGTCGTGTCTCTCACCTGCGCGACGCACGTCCTGTCGCGCCCCGGCCGCGTGGACAGGACCGCCTGACGCGTCGTCGCGGCTCAGTCGTCCGTCCGGTCGTCGGCGGTCTTGCTCACCACGCCGTAGTCGGCGTCGAGGGTGACATCCCACTCGGTGCCGTCGTCGGCACGGACCTCGGCCTCGTAGGCCTCGCCCGGGTCGTCGCTGGCCTCGACCTGGAGGACGGTGCCGCCGCCGACTGCCTCGAGCGCCGCCTGCTCGGCGGCGGTCCGCTCCTCGGAGCCGAGGGCCCGGTCGTCCGCGTCCGGGGTGTCGCCAGCGTCGTCGGCGTCGTTGTCGTCAGCGTCGGTCTCGGTGCTGACCTCGTTCAGGTCGCCGTCCAGCGCGACGTCGATCTCGGTGCCGTCGTCCGCGCGGACCTCGACCTCGTAGGCCACGCCCGGGTCGTCGCTGGTCTCCACCTCGTCCGCCGTGCCTCCGCCGGCGATCTCGACGGCCGCGGCGGCGACGCGGTCGCGCTCGCTTCCGCCGACGCTGTCGTCAGCCGTGGCCGACCAGACGGTGGCGCCGGCGCCGAGGACGGCGATGGTCGCGACGGCGGGGATGATGATGCGCTTCCTGCGGAGCTTGCTGAGGTTCACGGCAGTGCCTTTCGTGACGGGATGACTGTCGCCGTCAGCGTGCACGGAGGTCGCTGAACCCCACCTGAACGTGTCTGAAGGGATCTTCAGGTGGGCAGGCGTACGACGAACCGGGCGCCACCGAGCGCGGACGTCGTGACGTCGACCGTCCCGTGGTGGGCCGCCACGATCTCCCTCACGATGGCCAGCCCGAGGCCGCTGCCGCCCGCGTCCCGGGCCCTGGCCTCGTCGAGCCGGACGAACCTGTCGAAGACCCGTTGCCGGTCCTCCTCGGGGATGCCGGGACCGTCGTCCTCCACGACCAGCTCCACGGTGCTGTCGGCGTCGCGGACGGTCAGGGCGACGACCTCGGCGGCGTGACGTACGGCGTTGTCGACGAGGTTCTGGACCAGCTGGGTCAGGCCCACCAGGTCCCCACGCACGCGACCCGGTCCGATCCCCGAGGTGTCGACGCGCAGCCCGGGACGCCGGGTCCCTCGGGCCACCGCGAGCGCCAGGTCGTCGAGGTCGACGTCGTGGTCGGCCCGGGACACCGCCCCCTCGTCGGCCCGAGCGAGCAGCAGCAGCTGCTCGACGAGCCGCTGCATCCGCGCGGACTCCTCTAGCACGGCGTCGGCGAGCTCGCCCTCCGGCAGTGCCCCGGGATGCGCCCGGGCCACCTCTGCCGTCTGGCGGATGCTCGCCAGCGGCGACCGCAGCTCGTGCGAGGCGTCGCCCACGAACTGGCGCTGCCGGTCGCGCGAGTCCTGCAGCCGGCCGAGCATCTCGTTCACGGTCCGCGCCAGGCGGTGGATCTCGTCGCGCGCAGGGGGTTCGGTCACCCGTCGGTCGAGCCGGTCGCCGGTGATCTGCTCGGCCTCCCGCCGGATGCGCTCCACCGGGGCCAGCGCCCGGGTGGTCGCGACCCACGTCGTGGCGCCGACGAGCAGCACCAGCACGGGCAGCCCGACGGCCAGGGGGAGCAGCAGGGCGGCCGTCGAGTCGTCGACGTCCTCGAGCGACACCGCGACCGACACGACGTACTCCTGGCCGTCGGTCGTGGCGTCCTCGGTGACCACCAGGTACGCGTGGTCGGCGCCGGCGACCTCCACCCGGTCCGTGTCCTCGGTCGGCAGCGGCCGGGCGAGCGGTGGCGAGGCGCGTACGACGGCGCCGGACG
Source organism: Nocardioides sp. SR21 (assembly GCF_022761125.1). Lineage (GTDB taxonomy): Bacteria > Actinomycetota > Actinomycetes > Propionibacteriales > Nocardioidaceae > Nocardioides. The sequence goes on from NZ_JAKWJR010000007.1 coordinate 309,006, forward strand.
TGTCGGTCACCTGCCACAGGAGCTCGTCGGGCTCGTCGTCGTCCTCCTCGTCGTCCGCCGGCGGCGGGTCGGGGAGACCGGTCGTCTCGATCTGGTCGGCCAGCTCACCGGCCCGCTGCTCGGCCGTGCTCTCCAGGCCGTCGCGCATCGAGTCGCGGACCAGGGCCACGAGGGCGACGCCGCCGACGAGCAGCGCGAGGGCCACGACCAGCACGGCCGCGACCGTCGTCCGCACCCGCACCGACGCGCGGTTCCAGCGACGCTCAGCCACCGTCGCTCGCCAACCGGTAGCCGGCGCCGCGCAGCGTCTGGATCGCCTCGCGACCGAAGGGCCGGTCGATCTTGTTGCGCAGGTGGCGGACGTAGACCTCGACGATGTTGGGGTCGCCGTCGAAGTCGACGTCCCAGACGGCGTCGATGATCTGACGCTTGGAGAGGACGTCCCCTGGGTGGCGGGCGAGGAACGCGAGCAGGGAGAACTCCCGGGCGGTCAGGTCGATCTCGGTGTCGCCGCGCCACACGCGTCGCGCGGCCGGGTCCACGCGCAGGTCGCCCACCTCGAGCCGGGTGGGTCGCTCGCGGGCGCCGCGGCGAGCGATCGCGCGGAGCCTGGCCACGAGCACCGGGAACGAGAACGGCTTGGTCAGGTAGTCGTCGGCGCCGGTGTCGAGACCCTCGACCTGGTCCCACTCGCCGTCCTTGGCGGTGAGCATCAGGATCGGCGTCCAGTCCTTCTCCTCGCGCAGCGCCGAGCAGACCCGGTAGCCGTTGATCCCCGGCAGCATCAGGTCGAGGACGATCGCGTCGTAGCTGTTCTCGCGAGCGAGCCACAGCCCGTCGGTGCCGTCGTGCGCGACGTCGACCGCGAAGCCCTCGGCCTCGAGCCCCACGCGCAGCGAGCGGGCGAGCCGGACTTCGTCGTCGACCACGAGCACCCGCATGGACGTCAGTGTCCCGCATCGACCCTGAACCCCCGCTGAACGGCGAGGCTCCAGGCGCGGTGTCAGAGCCCTAGGCGCGCAGCCACTCTCCGAGCTCGGCGTCGACCATCAGCTCGCGGGCCTCGGCCTCGCGGTCGTCGGCGACCAGGATCCGGGGCACGATCACCGGGATGGTGCCCTCGAGCACGCTCATGTTGCGGTCGGTGACCTGGTAGGGGATCCCGGCCTCCCCGAGCAGGGCCTCGACCACGGAGATCAGCGCGACGTCGTTGGTGCGGATCAGCTCGGCCATGTGACTACCCCAGGTAGGTGACGGTGACGTTGTCGATGGTGCCATCGAACGCAAACGGAGCGCGCTCCCGGTAGTCGAGGGACACCGGGCTGCCGAGCGACCGCCCGATGTCCAGGCAGTCGTTGGCGGTGAAGAGCAGCGGAGCGCTGATCGGCACCTGCCCCGAGGCGACCGTCTCGCCGGCGGCGCTCAGGGTGACGTCGAGCGGCCCGCCGGGGCGCGGGTCGGCGTACACGGTCCGGACCTCGATCTGCGTGCGGCCGGCCGGCAGTCGGTCGGCGGACCTGATCTTGGTCCGTTGCAGGATGAAGAGGTTGTACTCGTAGCAGAGGTAGCCGTCGTCGAGGTAGCAGGTCAGCCCGCCGCTGTTGGCGCCGAGCGAGTAGAGGACCCCGCTGGCGCCCTCGCCCAGGTCGGCGTCGATGACGACGGTGTTGGCGCGGTTGCCGAGCGCGGGCGCGCAGAACTCCGGCATCCGCACGATGTCGCCGCTGAACGTCCAGCTCCGGTACGGCGTGGCGATGCGGAGCTCGGGGTGGATGGCGACGATCCAGAGCCCGCCGCCGACCGGGTAGACGCTGTTGCGCGCCGCCTCGATGGCGAAGACCTCCTTGAGCTGCGCGAGCTTCTCCGGGTGGGTGGCGGCCAGGTCGTGCGCCTGCGTCCAGTCCTCGTCGAGGTGGTAGAGCTCCCACGTGTCCTGGTCGGGGGTCCACTCGTGGATCCCCGGCGGCAGTCCCGGGACCCAGGGGGCTCGGGGTCCGAACGCCGACGCCATCCAGCCGTCGTGGTAGATCGCCCGGCTGCCCATGATCTCGAAGTACTGCGTCCGCAGCCGGTCCGCGGCGTCCGGGTCGTCGAACGTGTACGCCAGGCTGACGCCGTCGAGCGGCTGCTGCTCCACGCCGCGCACCACGCGGGGCGGCGTGATGCCGACGACCTCGTAGATGGTGGGGACCAGGTCGTTGCAGTGGTGGAACTGCGAGCGCGGGCGGGAGTCCGGTGCGATCCGCGCCGGCCAGCGCACGGCCATCGGGTTGCGGGTGCCGCCGAGGTGGGAGGCCAGCAGCTTCATCCCCTTGTACGGCGCACTTCCGGCCCACGCCCAGCCCGCGTGGTACATGTTGTCCACCAGCGGCGATCCCAGCACGTCGAGCCCGCCGAGCTCGTCGAGCGCCGCGATGTGCATGTCGACCGTGGTCGGGATGCCGTTCTGGGCGAGCAGCTCGCTGATGGTGCCGTTCTGGCCCTCGCCGGACGAGCCGTTGTCGCCCCAGATGTAGAACACCAGGGTGTTCTCGCCGTATCCGAGTCGCTCGACCTCGTCGACGAGCCGGCCGACCTGCACGTCGACGTGCTCGCCGAACCCGGCGGCGACCTCCATCAACCTGCGCTGGAACGGCTTCTGGTCCTCCGGGATGTCGTCCCACGCCGGCAGGCTCGGGTCGCGCGGCGTCAGCTCGGCGTCCTGCGGGATCCAGCCCTTCTCCTTGGCGCGGGCGTGCACGCGCTCGCGGTAGGCGTCCCAGCCGTCGTCGAACTTCCCGGCGTACTTGTCGGCCCACTCCTTCGCCACGTGGTGCGGACCGTGGATCGCGCCGCTCGCCCAGTACATGAAGAAGGGCTTGTCCTGCTCGAACGCCTGGTGCCGGCGCAGCCAGGCGATGGCGTCGTCGGCCAGGTCCTCGCTGAGGTGGTAGCCCTCCTCCGGCGTCTTCGGCGGCAGCACGCTGGTGGTGTTGCGGACCAGGTTGGGCTCCCACTGCGACGCCTCGCCGGCGAGGAACCCGTAGAAGTACTCGAAGCCGCGGCCGGTCGGCCAGTTGTGGAACGGCCCGGCGGCGGTCGTCTCCTCCGCCGGGGTGTTGTGCCACTTGCCGAACGCGGCCGTCGAGTAGCCGTAGTCGGTGAGCACCTCGGCGGCCAGGGCGGTGCTGGTCGGGATGTGTCCGGAGTAGCCGTCCCAGTCGTTGGCGAGCTCGGCGATCTGCCCGTTGCCGATGCGGTGGTGGTTGCGGCCGGTGAGCAGCGAGGCGCGCGTCGGGGAGCACATCGCCGTGGTGTGGAAGCGGTTGTAGCCGATGCCCTCGGACATCACCCGGGTCAAGGTGTCCGTGCGGACCTCGCCGCCGTGCGTGTCGGGCAGGCCCGGGCCGGCGTCGTCGATCAGCACGACCAGGATGTTCGGGGAGTCGGGCGGGAGGTGCCGTGCCTGCTCGCGCGGCTGGTAGACCGACTCCTGCATGGTGCGCCCGGCCGTCGACCCCGACGGGGTCGGCGGGAAGGGCAGCGCGTCCTGGCGGGGGAGGCGCGGGTACTCGGTGCTCGGGCTCATCGCACCACCGTGGCAGCGCTCCCGGGGGCCGGTATCACCCGCGTCGGGTGAAACGACTCACCCCTCAATGGCGCACCGCGCGAGAGGTCGGACCCGGTACGGCACCTGCGTCGCGAGGGCGATCACCGTCGACGACCGCACGATCGCGGGGTTCTCCAGCACCCGGTCGATGACGCGCTGGAGGTCGGTGTTGGAGCGGGCGACCACGCGCGCCCACATGTCGCCGGCGCCGGTGATCGTGTGCGCCTCGAGCACCTCGGGGATCTCCGCGAGGTGCTCCGCGACCCGGTCGTGGCCGCCGCCCTGGGCCGGCTCCTGCCGGATCTCCAGCGTGAGGAACGCGGTCACCGGGTAGCCCAGCGCCTCCGGCGACAGGTCCGGTCCCCACCCGGTGATCACCCCGCTGCCCACCAGCTTGTCGAGCCGGGCCTGGACGGTGCCGCGCGCGACACCGAGCCGGCGCGACGCCTCGAGCACGCCGACCCGCGGGTCGGCGGCGAACAGGTCGATCAACCTGCCGTCCAAGGAGTCCATGTCGTCCGCCCGTCCTGTGCAAGTTGACCAGTGTTTCGACGTACTGTTGCACACAATGTCAGCCGCGGACAGGCTCCTCCCATGACGCTGACCCCTGACGAGCTCAAGGCCGACCTCACCCTCGAACAGCTCAAGGAGCTGGTGGGACTCGTGGAGTACGACGCGGAGGGCGACGTCTTCCCGGTCACCGGCTGGGACGCGATCGTCTTCGTGGTCGGCAACGCGACCCAGGCAGCGCACTACTACCAGTCCGCGTGGGGCATGGACCTCGTCGCGTACTCCGGTCCCGAGAACGGCAACCGCGACCACAAGTCGTTCGTGCTGCGGTCGGGCTCCATCAAGTTCGTCGTCAACGGCGCGGTCGACCCCGACAGCCCGCTCGCCGACCACCACCGCCGGCACGGCGACGGCGTCGTCGACATCGCGCTCGAGGTCCCCGACGTCGACAGGTGCATCGCCCAGGCGCGCACGGCGGGCGCGAAGGTCGTCCGCGAGCCCGAGGACGTGACCGACGAGCACGGCACGATCCGGGTCGCCGCGATCGCGACGTACGGCGAGACCATCCACACGCTGGTCGACCGCAGCCGGTACGACGGCCCGTACCTGCCCGGGTACGTCGCCAAGGAGAGCACCTTCGTGAAGCCGGCCGGGCAGCCGAAGCGGCTGTTCCAGGCGCTCGACCACATCGTCGGCAACGTCGAGCTCGGCCACATGGACGAGTGGGTCGAGTTCTACAACCGGGTCATGGGCTTCACGAACATGGCGGAGTTCATCGGCGACGACATCGCGACCGACTACTCGGCGCTGATGTCGAAGGTCGTCGCATCGGGCAACCACCGCGTGAAGTTCCCGCTCAACGAGCCGGCGATCGCGAAGAAGCGCTCGCAGATCGACGAGTACCTCGAGTTCTACCGCGGCGCCGGCGCCCAGCACCTGGCGGTCGCGACCAACGACATCCTCGCCTCGGTCGACGCGCTGCGCGCCAACGGCGTGGAGTTCCTGACGACCCCGGACTCCTACTACCTCGACCCCGAGCTGCGCGCCCGGATCGGCAACGTGCGGGTGCCGATCGAGGAGCTGCAGAAGCGCGGGATCCTGGTCGACCGCGACGAGGACGGCTACCTGCTGCAGATCTTCACCAAGCCGCTCGGCGACCGGCCGACGGTGTTCTTCGAGCTGATCGAGCGGCACGGTTCGCTGGGCTTCGGCAAGGGCAACTTCAAGGCGCTGTTCGAGGCGATCGAGCGCGAGCAGGACGCCCGCGGGAACCTGTGAGCCCTGCGCTGCGAGCCTGCGAGCAGGGCAGGAGGCAGCGAACAGGTCGAGGCGCGCGACGTGTCTCGAGATCTAGGAAGCGACGAACCTCGCGTCCACGGCCGCGGACACCGCGATGTCCTCGGGCGTGAACGCGAGGCCGCCGGCGTCCTTGGCCTGCCGGGAGCACGCGGCCGGCTGGTAGCCCGGCGTCGCGCCGGTGTCGCCGAGCAGGCCGGGGTCGGCGATCGCGATGCAGCGCAGGCCGGAGAGACCGAGCGCCTCGGCGTACGTCTGCGCCTTGGCGCGCGCCTCTTCGACGGCGCGGGTCCGGACGGCGTTGACGGCGCCGAGCCGGGTCTTCTCGGTGAGGCTCCACTCGATGCCGTCGACCCGGACCCCGGGGTACGCCGCGGCGCGCTCGACCCAGCCGGCCAGCTCGTCGAAGTCGCGGAACTTGGCGCGGGTCGACGTCTGGGCGTGGTGGACGAGCGGGACCTGCTCGCCCTTGTCGTTGAACGGGCGGTGCGACCAGACCTGGATCCGGTCGGTGGCGTACCACGTGACCGGGCCGTTGTCGGGGTGGTGGCGGTCGACGATCCCGGCGACCAGCGCCCGGGTGCCCGCGGTGGTCCGGGCGACGACGTCGGTGCGCTCCGGCCCCTCGAACGCGATCGCGACGGTCACGACCGCACGCTCGGCGGGGTAGTAGGCGTCGTGGCCGCCCTGGACGGTGATCACGGTCTCCGGCATGGGTCGAGTGTGCCCGACCCGGCGAGCTAGGCCAGGTCTCCCACGAGCTCCGCCTGGGCCTCGGTCTCCGAGTGTGCGGCGGGAGCGCCGTGCAGGGCGCGGGCGACGGTGGCCGCCCCGATCGCCAGGATCACCACGCCGACGCCGACCGCGACCGCGCCGAACCAGAACGGCGCGTGCACGCCGACGTGCTCGGCGAGCTTGAGCGCCACGTACGGGCCGATGGCGCCGCCGGTGAAGCGGACGAAGGAGTACGCCGCGGACGCGACCGGCCGCTCGACCGGGGCGGCGCCCATGACGGCCTCGGTGACCAGGGTGTTGATCACCCCGAGGAACGCGCCGGCCACGATGATGCAGGCGGCGACCGCGGTCTCGTGCTCGGTGAACACCGCCATCGCGACCAGGTCGAGGCCGAACAGCGTGAGCATCGCGACCAGCGTCGGCAGCGTGCCGAACACCCGCTGCAGCCTTGGTGCGACCACGACCGACGTGAACGCGAGCAGCACGCCCCAGCCGAAGAACGTCCAGCCGATCTGCATGATGTCGTACGTCGGCAGCGCGAACGGGCCGGCCGCCATCAGCGTGAAGAAGCCGAGGTTGTAGCAGATCGCGACCAGCGCGAGCACCAGCAGCGCGGGGTGGCGCAGCGCGCGGAACGGGTCGGCGAGCGACGTACGGCGTCCGGTCGGCGGGGTCGCGGGGAGGAAGAACGCGGTCGCGACCAGCGCGAGCGTCATCAGCACCGAGACGCCGAAGAACGGCCAGCGCCACGAGTGCTCACCGAGCAGGCCGCCGACGAGCGGGCCGGACGCGATGCCGAGGCCGAGCGCGGCCTCGAACAGGATGATCGCCTGCGCGACCGAGCCCTTCGACGAGCTCACGATCGTGGCGAGGGCCGTCGCGACGAACAGTGCGTTGCCCAGGCCCCAGCCGGCGCGGAAGCCGATGACCGCCTGCACGCTGCCGGACATGCCGGCCAGCCCGGCGAAGACGATGATCACGACCAGGCCGGAGAGCAGCGTGCGCTTCGGGCCGATCCGGCTCGAGACGACACCGGTCACCAGCATCGCGATGCCCATGACCGCCATGTAGCTGGTGAACAGCAGCGACACCTGGCTCGGCGTCGCCTCCAGCTGGACCGCGATCTCCTTGAGGATCGGGTCGACGAGGCCGATGCCCATGAACGCGATGACGCAGGCGAACGCGACCGCCCAGACGGCGCGGGGTTGCTTGAGGAGCTGTGACTTCACTTCTTACCTTTCCGAGAGGATGCCTCTGAGGACCGCGACGGCGGTGGCGAGGTCCTCGGTGGTGATGTCGGGGTGGGCCGCCACGAGCTCCGCGACCCGGTCGCCGTGCAGGCGGCGGATCCGGGAGAGCTCGGCGCGGCCGGCAGGGGTCAGGGTGACGACCGACGCGCGGGCATCGGCCGGGTTCGGCTCCTTGGTGACCCAGCCGCGCTCGACGAGCTGGGCGACGGCGCCGGACATCGTCGGCTGGGAGCTCCGGTCGAGCTCGGCGAGCTGCGTGATGCCCATCGGACCCGCCTCGTCGAGCTGGGAGAGGATCCGCGTCCCCGCGGGGAGCTCGAGCTCACGGCGTACGGCGCGGATGAGCCGCGCGGCGTGGACGACGAGGTCGCTGGCGAGCTGGGAGTCGGTCACGTCCCGCGACGTTACATCGGAAACCTATGTAAATCTACTCGGGCAGGATGTGACCATGGCGACGTACATCGCGTTCCTCCGGGCGATCAACCTCGGTGCGAAGCGGAAGTTCCCGAAGGACGCGATCAAGGCGGCGGTCGAGGGCGCCGGCTTCACGAACGTCGAGACGTACATCAACACCGGCAACGTGCGGCTCGACTCGACACTGCGCTCGCGCGCGAAGATCGAGGCCGCGCTGGAGAAGGCGTTCCTGGCGGACCGCGGCTTCGAGGTGCCGACGATCGTGTTCACGCAGAAGGAGCTGGCGGCGATCGCCGAGGAGGCCGCGTCGTTCGGCCACGGCGGGCGGCACTACGTGTCGCTGCTCAAGGACGTGCCCACGGACGCGGCGGTCAAGGCGGTCGAGGAGACGTCGACGGCCGAGGAGGTCGCGAAGGTCGGCGGCCGTGCGGTCCACCTGCTGCTGGGGGACAACTACCACGAGGCGCGGCTGACCAACGCCGCCGTCGAGAAGAAGCTCGGGGTCGCGACCAACCGCAACCTGACCGTGATCAGTGCGCTGGCGGAGAAGTGGTGCTGACGCGGTCCAACGTGCGCACCGACCGCGAGAGCAGCATCGCGGCCGCGATCGCGACGTACGCGATGCCGCCGATGAACATGACGTCCTGGATGCCGTAGGCGACGGCGAGCGGGCCGAACGCGAGCTGACCGACGGGGATCGCCAGGAACGAGCCGACCAGGTCGTAGGAGTAGGCGCGGGCGAGCATGTCGTCGGGCACGTGCTCCTGCATCGCGAGGTTCCAGCCCAGGCCGAAGATCTCGATGCCCATCCCGGCGAGGACGGCCGCGATCATCACGGCGTACGTCTGCGGGTAGACGCCCATCACGAGCAGCGGCAGGCCGAAGAAGATGATGCCGACCGTGCCGGCGAGCAGCGGCCGGCGGAGCCTGATCCGCATCATCAGCAGGCTCATCAGGAGCAGGCCGACGCCCTGGGCGGAGACGATCAGGCCCCAGCCGTGCGCGCCGATGTCGGTCTCGTCGGCGAGCATCGGGCCGAGGGTGTCGAGCCCGCCGGCGTGGATCGCGTTGAGCGGGATGAACGCGAGCACGACCACCCACAGCCAGGTCGTGCTGCGCACGAAGTGCCAGCCGCTGCGCAGCTCGGCGAACATCGACGGTTGGACGCCGGTGTGCGGGCGCGGCGGGAGCTTGACCGGTAGCAGCAGCAGCGCGGCGGCGAGCCAGGTGACCGCGTCGACCGCGAGCGCCCAGCCCGGGCCGACGGTCACAACGAGCAGCGCGGCGACGCTCGGGCCGAGGACGCCGAGCGCGTTGCGCACCAGCGAGTTGAGCACGTTCGCGGCCTGCAGCTGCTCGCGCGGGACCAGCGCCGGGACGATGCCCATCAGCGCCGGCATGGTCATCGCCGACACCGTGCCGTTGAGCGCCCCGAGCACCACGAAGTGCCAGAGCTCGGCCTGGCCGGAGAGCAGCAGGATCGCGAGCAGTCCCTGGGTGACGCCCGCGCACACGTTGCCCGTCTGGATCACCACGGTCCGGCCGAACCGGTCCGCGAGCACGCCGCCGGCGAGCAGGAAGATCACCTGCGGGATGCTGTGCGCCGCGAGCACCAGCCCCAGCGCGCTGGGGGAGTCGGTCACCTCGAGCACCGCGAACGCGAGCGCGACCGGCGCCATCGTCGTACCGCTGAGGTTGACCAGGCGGGAGAGGAAGTACCACCGGAACTTGGGCTCGCGCAGGGGCGCGGTGGCGGGGCCGGTGAACATCGTGCAACGGATCATGTCAGCCCTTGTGTCGGGGAGGGGATCCGGGATAGAACGTTCGCCGTCGAATCAGTTTCTCGGGAGGATCTTCGTGTCTGTCGCCATGCCGTCTCGCCGTTCCGTTCTCGCCGGCGGGGTCACCGGCGCCGCCGCCCTCGCGGCCGCCGGATTCACCGCGCCGTCGTACGGCGGCGAGTACAACCCGCGCAAGCCCGGCAACCGGGTGCGCCTCACCGTGCTCGGCACGACCGACCTGCACGGCAACGTCTACAACTGGGACTACTTCAAGAACGCGGAGTTCGACAACAGCGCGCACGACGACATCGGGCTCGCCAAGGCGACCACCCTGATCAAGGCGATGCGCAAGCAGCGCAAGGGCGAGCCGATCCTGACGCTCGACGCGGGCGACACGATCCAGGGCACGCCGCTGGCGTACTACTACGCGAAGATCGACCCGATCACCGAGGGCGCGACCCACCCGATGGCGAACGCGATGAACCTCGTCGGGTACGACGCGGCCGCGCTCGGCAACCACGAGTTCAACTACGGCCTCGACACCCTGCGCACCTTCGAGGAGCAGCTGAACTTCCCGCTGCTCGGCGCCAACGCCGTCGACCCGGCGACGAAGCGGCCGGCGTTCCGCCCGTACGTCATCAAGACCTTCCGCGTCGGCCGCGGCCGCACGCTGCGCGTCGGCGTGCTCGGGCTGACGAACCCGGGCATCGCGATCTGGGACAAGGCCAACGTCGAGGGGAAGATGGAGTTCCCCGGGCTGGTCGAGCAGGCGAAGAAGTTCGTGCCGGAGATGAAGAAGCGCGGTTGCGACCTGGTGGTGATCTCGGCCCACTCGGGTGCCGACACGTCGTCGTCGTACGGCGACGCGCTGCCGTACCCGGAGAACGCCGCGTCGCTCGTCGCGCAGCAGGTGCCGCACGTCGACGCGATCCTCGTCGGCCACGCGCACAAGGAGATCGCCCAGCAGTTCGTGCGCAACGAGAAGACCGGGCAGCAGGTGCTGCTGTGCGAGCCGGCGTACTGGGGCATGCGGGTCGCGGCGATGGACCTGATCGTCCAGGAGACGTACACGAAGAAGGGGCGGCGTCAGTGGACGCTCGTCGCTGCGGGCTCGCAGGTGCTGAACTCCAACACCGTGGACGCCGACCCCGCCGTGGTCGCGGCTGTGCAGGCGCAGCACGACACGGTGATCGAGTACGTGAACTCCGTGATCGGCACGTCGGCCGCCGCCATGTCGGCCGCGCGGGCGGTCGTCGAGGACGTCCCGATCATCGACTTCGTGAACTTCGTGCAGGCCGACGCGGTGAAGGCCGGCCTGACCGGTGACGCGGCGACGCTCCCGGTGCTGTCGATCGCGGCGCCGTTCAACCGGGCCGCGTCCTTCCCGGCCGGCGAGGTCACCGTCCGCGACGTCGCGGGGCTGTACATCTACGACAACACGCTGCTCGGCGTGCAGGTGTCGGGCGCGGACGTGCGTGCGTACCTGGAGTACTCCGCGCGGTACTTCAAGCAGGTGACCGGGACGGGTCCGTTCACGATGGCCCAGGTGACGAATGCCGTCACCCCGACCGCCCCCAACGGCACGCCGGACTACAACTTCGACTCCGTCGCCGGCCTCGATGCCCCGCTCACCTACGACATCGACGTCTCCCAGCCCGTCGGCTCGCGGATCGTCGGGCTGTCGTACGACGGTGTCGCCGTCGCCGACGGCGACCAGTTCGTGATGGCGGTCAACAACTACCGCCAGTCCGGCGGCGGCGGCTTCCCGGCCGTCTCCACCGCGACCGTGGTCTACAACCGCCAGAACGAGATCCGCCAGCTCCTCATCGACTGGGTCACCGCCAACGGCACCATCGACCCGGCTGGGTTCGCCTCCGTCGACTGGCGGCTCGTCTCCGGCGGTGCCCCGATCACCGTCACCAGCTGACGCGGCTCCGCCCTTGTAACGCGGGGTTACGACCTCTAGGAACCCCGGAATTTCGGGGCCACCAGAGGGTCTAACCCCGCGTTACAGCCGCTCTCTCCACAGGCGATGAACTCGCCAGAGTCATGCTCGGCCGGCCGGGAATGGTCGCGGCATGCCGAGATTCGCCCACTACTTCGCCGAGCAGCACGGCCTGATCCTTCGACGTCAGGCGCTGGCAGCCGGGGCCACGGCCAAGGAGGTCGGGGAGCTTCTTCGTCACGGCGACTGGGTAGCGGTGCGGCATGGTGCGTACACGACCGCCACCCACTGGTCCGTGCTCGACCCGTACGTCGGCCGCCCGCGGCTCGAGGTCTGGGCGGCGGTCTTGAGGATGCGGACGCCACAGCTGATCAGTCACGACTCCGCGGCGTACCTGCACGGCCTGGACATCCTCGAGGCCCGGCCGCGGCTGGTGCACGTCACCAGGTTCGGCGTGCTGGGCGGTCGGACGCGGCACGGCGTCAAGCATCACAAGGCGCCGTTCGCGGACGAGCAGATCGTGTTCGTCGACGGTCAGCCGCTCCTCGACATCCCGCGCACGGTCGCGGACATCGCCCGCGAGCACGGATCGCGCCACGGGATCGTGGCGGCGGGTTCCGCGCTCCGGATGGGCGTGTCGAAGGGGGCGCTCTGGGCGGCGGTGGCTCCCATGCGCAACTGGCCGTACGTGACCAAGTCGCGGGAGTCCATCGAGCTCGCCGACCGCCGCTGCGAGAACCCGGGGGAGGACCTGACGAAGCTGATGCTCGAGGAGATCGCGCTGGGCGTCGTGCATCCCCAGTTCGGCCTGCGCGATCGCGGGCGGACGGCGTGGGTCGACTTCCGGGTCGGTCGCCACCTGATCGAGTTCGACGGCTGGCACAAGTACCAGCGTCAGGAGGAAGGCGGGTACGCCGAACTGTCGCCCGCCGACATCGTCTGGCGCGAGAAGAGGCGCCAGGACTGGCTCTGCGGCTTCAAGCTCGGCATGTCGCGCCTCGTCTGGGCCGACCTGCAGCCGGACACCTGGGAAGCGACGAAGCGTCGGTTGCTGCGGGAGATCGCCGACACCAACGCTCGGTTCGGCACGTCGATCGAGGACCTCGCGCCGTACGTCATCCGGCGTCGTCGCCGCTGACTCCCGAGACATGTAACGCGGGGTTATGGCCACCAGGCACCCCGAAATTTCGGGGTCACTAGAGGTGCTAACCCCGCGTTACAAGCGGTCAGTCGCCGCGGAACTCTGGCTTCCGGCCGCCGAGGAACGCCGCGACCCCCTCGGTGAAGTCGGCGGTGGTGAAGAGGGCGCGCTGGCCGGAGTGCTCGCGGTCGAGCGCGGCCTCGAGGTCGCCGAGGGTGGCGGCGTTGATCGCCTTCTTGATGCCGGTCTGGGCGATCGCGGGACCGGCGGCCAGGCGCCGAGCGAGCCGGGTCACGAGGTCAGGGAACGACGCGTCGGGAGCCACGTGCGTGATCAGCCCGCAGTCGAGCGCCTCCTGGGCCGACAGCGGTTCGGCGAGCAGGGCCATCCGCATCGCGCGGGTCCGGCCGATCGAGGCGGCGACGGTCAAGGATGCGCCGCCGTCGGTCATCAGGCCGACCTTCGAGAAGGGCAGCAGGAACGACGCCGACTCCGCGGCGACGATGATGTCGGCGGCCAGCGCGGCCGAGCAGGCGACGCCGGCGGCGATGCCGTTCACGGCGGCGAGCACCGGCTTCGGGCAGCCGACGACCGCGCGGATCACGCGGTTCGCGCCGTCCATGGTCTCGATCGGGTACTGCGGCGCGAGCTGCAGGGTCTCCATGTCCGCGCCGGCGCTGAACCCGGCGCCGGTGCCGGTGATCACGACGACGCGCACGTCTTCACGGACGGCCGAGCCCTCGAGCGAGGACGCCAGCGTCGTCATCATCTCGCCGGACACGGCGTTGAGGATCTCCGGCCGGTTGAACGTCAGCCAGAGCACGGACTCCCGGAACTCGACGGTGAGGTGCTCAGACAACGGTGACCCCGGCCGTGAGCAGCTCGGCGATCGCGGCCTCCGACGTCTCGGGCGCGACGCCCGCGCACAGGTCGAGCAGCACGCGCGTCGAGAAGCCCGCCGCGACCGCGTCGAGCGCCGTGGCCCGCACGCAGTAGTCGGTGGCGATCCCGCAGACGTCGACCGCGGTGACCTCGTGCGCGCGCAGCCAGTCCGCGAGCAGCACCTCGCCGGTAGCGCGCCCCTGGAACCCGGAGTACGCCGGCTCGTGCTCGCCCTTGAGGAAGATCGCGTCGAACGGCTGCGGGTCGAGGTTGGGGTGGAACGCCTCGCCGTCCGTGCCGACGCGGCAGTGGATCGGCCACGACTCCTTGAAGTCCGGCTCACGCGACCAGTGCCCGCCGGGGTCGATGTGGTGGTCCTTGGTCGCGACGACATGGTCGTACGCCGGAGCGTCCGGTTCGCCGGACGACCAGTGGTGGAGGACGGCACCGATGTCGGCGGCCACCCTCGCCCCGCCCGCGACGGGCAGGGAGCCGCCCTCGCAGAAGTCGTTCTGGACGTCGGTCACGATCAGCGCCCGCTTCATTCCCCGGAGGCTACCCGTCACTCGTGGACGGTCGGGATCACCGGCTCACCGCGCGACATCTGCTGGATCGCCACCGGCAGCTCGCTGCGCGACGTGAGGTGCCGCGATCGCGCGGCCTCCAGCGACTCGCGCCCGACCACCTCCCCGTCGCGGACCAGCGGCACCAGCAGCGCCCGGTCGTCGCCGTCGTCGTCGGGCCGGTGCCCGATCCCGATCACCTCGGCCTCGGCGACTCCGGCCGAGGTCAGCCGCCGCAGGGCGTACTTCCGTCCGCCGACCGACGCCTTGTCCACGCTGCGCTTCGCGACCGACACCATCTCGCCCGCGTCGGACGCCCGCGCGACCAGCTTGTAGACGAAGCCACACGTGGGGTGCCCGCTGCCGGTGACCAGCTCGGTGCCGACGCCGTACCCGTCGACGGGCGCCGCCGCGAGCGCCGCGATCGCGTACTCGTCGAGGTCGCTGGTGACGATGATCCGCGTCTTCGTCGCACCGAGGCCGTCCAGCTGCACGCGCACCTCGGCCGCCAGTACCGCCAGGTCGCCGGAGTCGAGCCGCACCGCGCCGAGATCCGGCCCCGCGACCTCGACCGCCTGCTGCACGGCCTCGCGCACGTCGTACGTGTCCACGAGCAGCGTGGTCGCGGACCCCAGCGACGCGACCTGCGCGCGGAACGCGTCGGCCTCGGTGTCGTGCAGCAACGTGAAGCTGTGCGCGCTGGTGCCGGTGGTGGGGACGCTGTACCGCTGCCGCGCCGCGAGGTTCGAGCTCGCCGCGAAGCCCGCGACGTACGCCGCCCGCGCGGAGGCGACCGCCGCGTCCTCGTGGGTGCGGCGCGAGCCCATCTCGATGCACGGCCGGTCGCCGGCGGCGAGCGTCATCCGCGACGCCGCCGACGCGACCGCGGAGTCGTGGTTGTAGATCGACAGCAGCAACGTCTCGAGCAGCACCGCCTCGGCGAACGTCGACTCGACGATCAGCAGCGGCGAGTAGGGGAAGTACGTCTCGCCCTCGGCGTAGCCCCACACGTCCCCGGAGAAGCGGTACGACGCCAGCCACTCGAGCGTCGGCGTGTCGACGACGTCCTCCAGGACGGTCAGCACCTCGTCGTCGAACCGGAACGACTCGATCGCGTCGAGCGCGCGTCCGACGCCCGCGACCACGCCGTACCGGCGCCCCTCCGGGAGCCGCCGCGGGAAGAGCTCGAAGACCGAGCGACGGTGCGCCGCGCCGGACCTCAGCGCGGCCTGGAGCATGGTCAGCTCGTAGTGGTCGGTGAGGAGGGCTGTTGACGGGGACACGGACGTCAGTGTGCCAACATTGAGGGCGTGTCCGCCCCCGTCGAGATCGAGCCCGACCTCACTCCCGACGAGATCACCCTGACCGCCAAGCCGTGGGTGACGATCGTGTGGAACGACCCCGTGAACCTGATGTCCTACGTCACCTACGTCTTCCAGAAGTACTTCGGCTACTCGAAGAAGAAGGCGGAGAAGCTGATGATGGAGGTCCACGAGGACGGCAAGTCCGTGGTCAGCCACGGCACCCGCGAGGAGATGGAGCGCGACGTGCAGGCGATGCACGAGTACGGCCTCTGGGCCACGATGGACCGGCAGGAATGAACACCCCACGACACTGCGGGCTTCCCCCGCTCCGCTCCTCCAGCCCACAGCTCCGCGGGGACCCCAACAGATGAGCGGCTTCCAGCGGCACCGCCGGAGCAAGCTGATCATCGCGAACTTCACCGGCTTCGAGGCCGATCTGCTGCGCTCGCTGGCGTCCCAGCTCGTCGAGCTGCTGCGCAACGAGGCCGCCGTGCCGCGCGACGACGTCGACCCGCTCGAGGCGATGCTGGACTTCTCGGGTCCGACCCAGGAGCCCGAGGACCCGGTGCTCGCCCGGCTGTTCCCGACGGCGTACCCGAGCGACGAGGAGGCGGCGGCCGAGTTCCGCCGGTTCACCGAGGGAGGCCTGCGCGACGGCAAGGCGAACGCCGCGATCGCGATCATCGACGGTCTCGAGGAGGCCGGGCTGCCGCCCGAGCTCACCGAGGACGGGCTGATGATCGACGTCGAGCTCGACGCCGCGAGCGCGGAGACCTGGATGCGGTCGTTCACCGACCTGCGGCTGGCGCTCGCGACCCGGCTCGGGGTCGAGGAGGGCGACGAGGAGTACTGGCACTCGCTGCCCGACGACGACCCGACCGCGCAGGCGCACGACATCTACGAATGGGTCGGCTACCTGCAGGAGACCCTGGTCCAGGCGTTGATGGACTGATGCCGATCCCGCCGTTCGTCGTCGCCCTGCGCGAGCTGGTCGGCACCCACGAGCTGTGGCTGCCCGCCGTCACCGCGGTGGTCCAGAAGGACGACCAGATCCTGCTCACCCTGCGCTCCGACAACGGCGAGTGGGCGCCGGTCACCGGGATCCTCGACCCCGGTGAGGAGCCGGCCGTCGGCGCCGCCCGCGAGGCGCTCGAGGAGACCGGCGTGGTCGTCTCCGTCGACCGGCTGGCGTCGGTGAGCTCGAGCCCCCAGGTCGTGCACGCCAACGGCGACCTCGGCGTCTACCTCGACCTCACCTTCGCCTGCACCTGGGTCAGCGGCGAGGCGCGCGTCGCCGACGACGAGAACGTGGACGTCCGATGGTGGCCCGTCGACGCGTTGCCGCCGATGGCGGACTGGCTGCGCGAGCGGATCGCCGACGTCCGTGCCGGTGAGACTGCGGCAAGGTTCCGCCGCTGAACTACCTCTGACGGAACGGTCTGTTGACAGATCGTCCCGCACCGGAACGTTCCGGTTACAGTCGAGGTATGTCCCGCAACTCCGCGACGCCACCCCCGGTCGACCTCTCCTTCCTGCTCAACCAGGCCTCCTATGCCCTGGCCGCTCAGATGGGCGCCGCCCTCGACGACGTCGGTCTCACCGTGCGGGAGTACTGCGTGCTGTGGAAGGCCGACGAGGAGGAGCGCTCGCAGACCGTGATCGCCGAGCTCGCCGGCCTGGACAAGACGACGATGGTGGTCACCCTCGACGCCCTCGAGCGGACCGGGTACGCCGAGCGGCGGGTCTCCTCGACCGACCGGCGGGCCCGGGTGGTGGCGGTGACGCCCGAGGGTCGGCGGTTGCTGCACCGGGCGCACGGCGTGGCGGGCGAGGTCGTCGACCGGGTGCTGCTCGACCTCGACGAGATCCAGCGGACGGTGCTCGTCGAGGCGCTGGAGGCGTTGACCCGGGGCGTGCTCGCCACGCCGTCGCACACGGCGCCCCAGCGGCGGCGCCGCGTGCCGTCAGCTTCGGGATAAAACGGAAAGGGATAGTTTTGTACGGGACTATTTGATACGGTCTCGTCATGACCTCCCTCACTCGCTCCCGCTCGCGCGCCTCAGCGCTCCTCGCGCTGACCGCCACCCAGCTGATGGTGATCCTCGACGGCACGATCGTGAACGTCGCGCTACCGACGATCCGCGCCGACCTCGGGTTCTCCGACACCGGCCTCGCCTGGGTCGTGAACGCCTTCTTCATCGCCTTCGCCCTCCTGCTGCTGCCGGCGGGTCGGCTCGCCGACCTGATCGGTGCTCGCCGGGTCTTTCTCGCGGGCCTCGTGGTGTTCACCGCCGCGTCCGCCCTGTGCGGCCTCGCGCCCGACGCCGAGCTCCTGGTCGTCGCCCGGTTCCTGCAAGGTGTCGGCGGGGCGCTCGCGTCGGCCGTGGTGCTCGGGATGATCGCCGCGCTGTACGCCGACGACGAGCGCGGGCGGACCCGCGCCTTCGGGCTGCTGGCCTTCGTGGGCGCGGCCGGGGCCTCGCTCGGGGTGATCGCGGGAGGGGTGCTGGTCGAGCTGGTGTCCTGGCGTTGGGTGTTCCTGGTCAACGTCCCGATCGGGCTGCTCGTCATCCCGGTCGCGCTGCGCCACCTCGATCCGGCGCGCGGGAGCGGTGCGCGCAGGTCCGGCCTGGTGCCGCTGGCGCTGTTCCGGGCCAAGCGCTTCGTGGTCGCCAACGTCGTGCTGTTCACGATGACCGTCGCCGGGTTCAGCTTCCAGTTCCTCAGTGCGCTCTACCTGCAGGACGTGCTGGGTCTCGGCCCGATGGCGACGGGACTCTCCTACCTCCCGGTCACCGTGGCCATCGCGGTCGCGTCGCTCGTGCTCAGCGGTCGACTGGCCGAGCGGTACGGCCCGGAGCGCGTGCTCCTGGGCGGGCTCATCCTGTTCGTCGGCGGTCTCCTGCTCCTGGCCCGTACGCCGGCCGAGGGAACGTTCTGGCTGGACGTCGCACCCGCGTTCGCGGTGATGGGCACCGGCTTCGGGCTGGCCATGCCCCAGGTCACCTCGATCGCCATGGGCGACGCGCCGCTCGAGCACGGTGGGGTGGCGTCCGGATTCGTGACCACCACGCAGCAGGTCGGCGGCGTGGTCGGGTTGGCGGTGGTGAGCATCGTCGCCGACGGGTCCGGTCTGGGTGTCGGGCTGCTGGTCGCCGCCGTGGTGCTCGCGGGCGGTACCACGCTCGCCGCCACCCGGCTGCGCACCGGTCCGGGGTCCGGGCGGGTGACGGCCGGACCGGCCGCTGCCCCTACGCTGGAACGGTGCTGACCATCGACCAGGCGACGTACGACGCCATCGTCGCGCACGCCAAGCGCGACCACCCCGACGAGGCCTGCGGCGTCGTCGCCGGACCCGAGGGCAGCGACCGCCCCGAGCGGTTCGTCGAGATGGTCAACGCCGCCGGGTCGCCGACGTTCTACGAGTTCGACTCCACGGACCTGCTCCAGCTCTACAAGGAGATGGACGCGAACGACGAGGAGCCGGTGATCGTCTACCACTCGCACACCGCGACGGAGGCGTACCCGAGCCGGACCGACATCGGGCTCGCCAGCGAGCCGGGGGCACACTATGTGCTGGTCAGCACGCGCGAGCACGGGAATAACGACGGCCCCGTGGAGTTCAGGTCCTACAGAATCATCGACGGCGAGGTGACCGAGGAAGAGGTCACGGTCGTCGACGCACTGCCCAGCAACTGAGCCGTTTCACAAGGAGTCACACCCATGGCCATCGAGGTCCGGATCCCGACCATCCTGCGCACCTACACCGGCGGCGAGAAGGCGGTCACCGGCGACGGCGCCAGCCTGAGCGCGTTGATCGACGACCTGGAGGCCAACCACCCCGGGATCAAGGACCGCCTGATCGAGAACGGCGACCTGCGCCGCTTCGTGAACGTCTACGTCAACGACGAGGACGTCCGCTTCATCGGCGGTCTCGGGGCCGAGCTCAGCGACGGCGACCAGGTCGTCGTCCTCCCGGCTGTCGCCGGCGGCCAGTGACCCGCTACGACAACCTCCTCTCGTCGGTCGGCGGCACCCCGCTGGTCGGCCTCCCGAGGCTGTCGCCCAGTCCCGACGTACGCCTCTGGGCGAAGCTCGAGGACCGCAACCCCACCGGCTCGATCAAGGACCGCCCGGCCCTGAAGATGATCGAGGAGGCCGAGAAGGACGGGACGCTGCGTCCCGGCTGCACGATCCTCGAGCCGACGTCCGGCAACACCGGCATCTCGCTGGCGATGGCCGCGAAGCTCAAGGGCTACCGGATCGTCTGCGTGATGCCGGAGAACACCTCCGAGGAGCGCCGCCAGCTGCTCCGCATGTGGGGCGCCGAGATCATCTCCTCGCCCGCCGCCGGTGGCTCGAACGAAGCCGTCCGGGTCGCCAAGCAGGTCGCGGCGGAGCACCCCGACTGGGTGATGCTCTACCAGTACGGCAACGCCGCCAACGCTCTCGCGCACGAGCAGGGCACCGGGCCGGAGCTGCTCGCGGACCTGCCGTCGATCACGCACTTCGTCGCCGGCCTCGGCACCACCGGCACGCTGATGGGCGTCAGCCGGTACTTCCGCTCCGCCAAGCCCGAGGTGCGGATCGTCGCCGCCGAGCCGCGGTACGGCGAGCTCGTCTACGGCCTGCGCAACCTCGACGAGGGCTTCGTGCCCGAGCTGTACGACGCCGACCTGATCGACAGCCGGTTCTCGGTCGGCCCGCGCGACGCCGTACGCCGCGTCCGCGAGCTGCTGGAGCTCGAGGGCATCTTCGCCGGCATCTCCACCGGCGCGATCCTGCACGCCGCGATCGGTCAGGCCGCCAAGGCGGTCAAGGCGGGGGAGTCCGCGGACATCGCCTTCGTGGTCGCCGACGGCGGCTGGAAGTACCTCTCGACGGGCGCCTACGAGGGCACCATCGACGAGGCGGAGGACCGCCTCGAAGGGCAGCTCTGGGCCTGACCCCAGGCCCGAAGATCACCCCCTCCGGGGGATGGGCCGGTTCACACCCCGTTGGCTACGGTGGCCATGACCGCCACCCGCCGACCCGGGAGCAGCCTTGCGCGAGATCGTCGTCTTCAGCGGATCCGCCCACCGAGGCCTGGCCACGGCCATCTGCGAGGACCTCGACGTCGAGCTGTCGTCGGTCGAGATGACGAGGTTCAGCAACGACTGCCTGCAGGCGCAGCTGCAGACGAACTGCCGCCAGCGCGACGTCTACCTCGTGCAGCCGCTGTGCCCGCCGACGCAGGAGCACCTCATGGAGCTGCTGCTGATGATCGACGCCGCGCGCGGCGCGTCCGCGGAGCGGATCTCGGCGGTGATCCCGTACTACTCCTACGCGCGCTCGGACAAGAAGGACGCCTCCCGGCTCTCCGTCGGCGGCCGGCTGGTCGCGGACATGCTGGTCGCGGCCGGCGTCGACCGGGTGCTGACGATGACGCTGCACGCGCCCCAGGTGCACGCGTTCTTCTCGGTGCCGGTCGACCACCTCACCGCGCTCGGGGTGCTCGCCGACCACTTCCTCGGCCAGGACCTGACCGACGCCGTCGTGGTCTCGCCGGACTTCGGCAACGCCAAGACCGCGGGCCAGCTCGCCCGGCTGCTCGGGGTCCCGGTCGCCGCGGGCAGCAAGAAGCGCCTCGGCGACGACCAGGTCGTCATCGACACGATCGTCGGCGACGTCGAAGGGCGCCGCGCGATCGTCCTCGACGACGAGATCGCGACCGGCGGCTCGATCGTCGAGCTGCTCGACCGGCTGGCCGAGCAGGGCTGCACCGAGGCCGCGATCGCCTGCACCCACGGCCTGTTCGTGGGGAAGGCGATCGAGCGCCTGCGCGACCACCCGATGGTCACCGAGGTCGTCACCACCGACACCGTCCCGCCGCCGGCCGACTGGCCCGAGCTCAAGGTCCTCTCGGTGTCCGGCCTGTTCGCCCAGGCGATCGCCCGCTCGCACGCGGGAGAGTCGGTCAGCAGCATGTTCGACGGCGTCGACCCGTCGCTCGGGCCGCCGCAGGCACGGCTCTTCGGCTAGTCCACGCTCAGCGTCTGCTCCGGGTCGATCCCGCTGCCGCGCACCGGCCCGAGGCCGAGCAGGTCGAGCGCGAGGTTCGCGACGTCGCCGTTGCGCACCGGCTGCTTCCCGGCGTACGCCGGTCGCCTGCCGCGCGGGTCGCGGAACGTCGGGTTGGTCGCGTACAGGTCGCTGTGCGCGACGCCGGATCCCCAGACCAGGAAGGGGATCCGGTAGTTCTCGACGTTCCGCTTCGCCGAGTGGTCGGTCGCGCCGGTCGCGAACCCGTGGTCGGCGGTGAGAATCACCGTGACCTCGTGGCCCGCCACCGCACGCAGGACCGTGCCGAGCTGCTTGTCGGTACGCCGCACCGCGTCGAGGTACTGCGGCGACATCCCGCCGTACGCGTGCCCGGCGCGGTCGGGCAGCGAGACGTGCAGGAAGGTGAACGTCGGCGCCCCGTCGGCCAGGTCGGCGCGGGCCAGCCGGACCAGGCGGCGCTGGTTCGCCGTGAAGCGGCAGGTGTCGACACCGGCGGGCCAGGACCGCTCGTACAGCTCGAACTTCTCCTTGGTCGTGTACAGCGCGGCGCTGCCGCCGGCGGTGTGCACGGCGCTGAACACCGACCCGACCGGATGACCGGCCGCGCCCTGGACGGTGGTGCCCGGGCGGTCGCCGTCCCAGGTCACGCCGTGCCCGCCCGCGTCCGCGTCGATCCGCCGCCCGGTCAGCATGCTGGTGTGGTTGGGCAGCGTCACGGTCTGCTCGAGCTCCGTGCGCGCGTTCAGGGTGCCGGCGCCCTCGTCGAGCATCCGGTGGAGCGTCGGCGCCCCCGCGGCCCCGAGCTGCCGGACCGCCTCGACGTTCAGGCCGTCGACGGAGATCGCCACGACGCTCGACGGCGGGGCGACCGGCTCCGGGGTGATCGCGTGAGCGGGTGCGGCGCCGCCGAGGAGGACGGCGGCCGCGAGTACCAGGGCTGCGGGGGTGCGCACCCGGTCACGCTACGTCGGCGACCGCCTCGGCCAGGCGGGTGGTCGGCCGGCCGATCAGCCGCGCCAGGTCGCCTGAGTGGTCCTCGAGGTCGCCCC
The DNA here is from genome assembly GCF_022761125.1 of Nocardioides sp. SR21. GTDB lineage: Bacteria > Actinomycetota > Actinomycetes > Propionibacteriales > Nocardioidaceae > Nocardioides. The sequence continues at coordinate 331,507 of NZ_JAKWJR010000007.1, forward strand.
GGGCGACACCCAGGTCGGAGTCGGCGAGCAGCTCGGCGAAGGCCGCCGGCACGCCCGCGGACGTCAGGGTCGCGGCGTAGTCGGCGGCCGACAGGTCGGTGTAGCCGATCTCGCGTCCGGTCGCGGTGCCGAGGGCGGCGGCGTACTCCGCCATCGTGAACGCCTCGTCGCCGGCCAGCTCGTAGACCGCGCCCGCGTGCTCGCCACCGGCGAGCACCACGGCGGCTGCCTCCGCGAAGTCCTGGCGGGTCGCGGCGCTGATCCGGCCGGTGCCGGCGGCGCCGATGACCTGGCCGGTGGCGAGCGCCGGTGCGGCGTTCTCGGTGTAGTTCTCGACGTACCAGCCGTTGCGCAGCAGGGTGACCGGCAGGCCGCTCTGCTTCAGCAGGTCCTCGGTGGCGAGGTGGTCGGCGGCCAGGCCGAGGCCGCTGGTGTCGGCGCGCAGCAGGCTCGTGTAGGCGAGCAGCTCGACGCCGGCGCGGACGGCGGCCTCGATCACGTTGCGGTGCTGGGGGACCCGGGCACCGACCGCGTTGGACGACACGAGCAGGGCTCGGTCGACGCCGGCGAACGCCGCGTCGAGGGAGGCGGGGTCGTCGTAGTCGGCGCGGCGGACCTGGACGCCGAGGCCGGCGAGGTCGGCGACCGCGTCGAGGTCGCGGGCGGTGGCGACGATCTCGGCCGCGGGGACGCCGCGGTCGAGCAGGGCGAGGACGGTACGGCGGCCGAGGTGGCCGGAGGCGCCGGTGACGAGGACGGTCATGGTGAACCTTTCGGGAGAGGTGCTGTCACCCGGTGGAACGAGCGGCGCCCTGGCTTACTTCCCGAAAGTTAGTACCCACTTTGAAGTAAGGTACTGGCATGACGGTTAGTCTCTCGGCCGCGTTCCCCGACCAGGTCTTCACCCGCAACTGCCCGACGCGCGAGGTCCTCGACCACGTGATGAGCAAGTGGGCGCCGCTCGTGCTCGCCGCCCTCGGCGACGGGGAGCCGCTGCGGTGGAGCGAGCTGCGGCGCCGGGCGGACGGGATCAGCGAGAAGATGCTCGCCCAGACCCTGCGTACCCTCGAGCGGGACGGTCTGGTGCTCCGGGTCGCGAAGCCGGTCGTGCCGCCGCACGTCGAGTACTCCCTCACCCCGCTCGGCGCGGGCCTCGTCGAGAAGCTGGTCCCGCTGATGATCTGGGTGACCCACCACGCCGACCAGATCCTCGACCGCGGGGAGGGCGAGGGTGACGACGAGCACGCGTGAGGTACGTCGCGACTCCGTGCGCGGACCCGTCCGACCCCCTACCGTTTCTTCTCGTGCCGACCATGACCACGCCTGAGCTGCGCGATGCCCCCATCGGCATCTTCGACTCCGGCTTCGGCGGACTCACGGTCGCCCGGTCGGTCATCGACCAGCTGCCGCACGAGTCGATCGTGTACGTCGGCGACACCGCCCGCCAGCCGTACGGCCAGAAGCCGATCGGCGAGGTGCGCGAGTACGCCCTCGAGTGCCTCGACCACCTCGTCGACCGCGGCGTGAAGGCGCTGGTCATCGCGTGCAACTCCGCCAGCGCGGCGATGCTCCGCGATGCCCGCGAGCGCTACGACGTCCCCGTCGTCGAGGTGATCCTGCCCGCGACGCGCCGCGCGGTGGCGGCCAGCCACTCCGGCCGGATCGGCGTGATCTGCACCCGCGCCACCGCCGAGTCGATGGCCTACGAGGACGCGTTCGCCGCCGCGCCCCACATCGACCTGCACGTCCAGGCCTGCCCGAAGTTCGTCGAGTACGTCGAGGCCGGCGTCACCTCGGGCGACGAGCTCCTCGACCACGCCCACGAGTACCTCGACCCGCTGATCCGCGCCGGAGTCGACACGCTGGTGCTCGGCTGCACGCACTACCCGCTGCTCACCGGCGTCATCTCCTACGTGATGGGCGACGGCGTCACGCTGGTCAGCAGCGCCGAGGAGTGCGCGAAGGACGTCTACAAGATGCTGGTCCGCACCGACCTGATCCGGCCGGGCGGCGAGCCGTCGTACTCCTTCCTCACCACGGGCACGCCCGGTGAGTTCGAGTCCATCGGGAAGCGCTTCCTCGGGCCTGAGATGGTCGCCGCGTCCCAGTTCGTCGGAGGTCTGGCATGAGGCTGACCATCGTGGGCTCCTCGGGCTCGTACCCCGGCCCGGACTCGCCCGCCAGCTGCTACCTGCTCGAGGCCGACGACGCCGACGGCCGGACGTGGCGGGTGCTGCTCGACCTCGGCAGCGGCGCCCTCGGCGCGCTGCACAAGTACGTCGACCCGCTGACGATCGACGCGGTGCTGCTCAGCCACCTGCACGCCGACCACTGCCTCGACCTGTCCGGCTACTACGTGATGCGCAAGTACCACCCGACCGGCGCGCAGCCGCGGATCCCGGTCTACGGGCCGGAGGGCACCGCGGACCGGATGGCGCGCGCCTACGACCTGCCGCTCGACCCCGGGATGCACGAGGAGTTCGACTTCCGTGACTGGGGCGAGACGATCGAGCTCGGGCCGTTCTCGATCGAGCCGATCCCGGTGCTGCACCCGGTCGACGCGTTCGGGCTGCGGGTGACCGCGGACGGCGCCACCGTCGCCTACAGCGGCGACACCGGTCCGTGCTCGTCGCTCGAGGACGTCGCGCGCGACGCCGACGTGTTCCTCGCCGAGGCGTCGTTCCGCGTCGGCCACACGAACCCGCCGGACCTGCACCTCACCGGCGCCGACGGCGGCGAGGTCGCCGCCCGCGCGGGCGTGAAGCGGCTGCTGCTCACGCACGTCCCGCCGTGGCACGACCCCGCGGACGCGCTGGCCGAGGCGGCCACGACGTACGACGGCCCCACCGAGCTCGCGGTGTGCGGCGCTGTCTACGAGTTCTGACTAGCCCTTCTGGGCGTCGTGGACCACGATCGCGATCTGCACGCGGTTCGTGACCTGGAGCTTGTCGAACAGCCGCGACACGTGCGCCTTCACGGTCGGCACGGACAGGTGCAGCTCGCCGGCGATCTCGGCGTTGCTCAGCCCCCGGCCGACGGCGTCGGCGACCTCGCTCTCACGGTCGGTGAGCTGGGCCAGCCGGGCGACGGCCTCGGCCGCGGCGTCCGCGCCGTCGTCGGGCTCGTCGCGCAGCCGGCGGATCAGCGTGCGCGTCACCGAGGGGGAGAGCATCGGCTCGTCGTCGACGACCTTGCGGATCGCGTCGACGATCTGCGGCGGCGGGGTGTCCTTGAGCAGGAAGCCGTCGGCACCGGACGCGAGAGCCTCGACCACCTGCTCGTCGGCGTCGAACGTCGTCAGCACGATGACCCGCGGCGGGCTCGGCCGGGAGTGCAGCTCGCGGGTCGCGCCGAGGCCGTCGAGGCGCGGCATCCGGATGTCCATCAGCACCACGTCGGGCCGCAGCTCGCCGGCCAGCCGGACGCCCTCGCGGCCGTCCGCGGCCTCGCCGACGACGTCGATGTCGTCGTGGCCGCCGAGCATCAGGGCCAGCGCGGAGCGCACCAGCGGGTCGTCGTCGACGACAAGCACGCGAGTCATGCGGCCCACGGTATCCAGCCGTGCAGCACGAACGACGAGCCCTCGCGGCCGTGGTCGAGCCGGCCGCCGCGCAGCTGCGCGCGCTCGGTGAGCCCCACCAGGCCGAGGCCGGCGCCGGGCGTCCTGGTCGGGCCGAAGCCGACCGGGTTGCGCAGGGACACGTCGATGCCGTCGTCCGGCGTGCCGCTCACCTGCACGCTCAGCAGCGCGCCGGGCGCGTGCTTGCGGGCGTTGGTGATGCCCTCCTGCACGATCCGGTAGACCGTGCGGCCCGCCGCGTCCGGCACCGTGCCCTCGACGAGGTCCTCGAACTCGATGCGCATCCCCGACGCCTGCGCGTCGGCCACCAGTCCCGGCAGGTCGGCGTACGTCGGCTGCGGCGCGAGCATCGGCTCGCCGGTGGCGCCGTCGCGCAGCACCCCGAGCACGCCGCGCAGGTCGTTGAGCGCCTCGTGCGCCTTGTCGCGGATGACCTCGGCGCTGGTGTGGACCTCCTCGGGCGTGAGGTCGGTGCGGTAGGCCAGAGCCCCGGCGTGCATGGAGATCTGGGAGATCCGGTGTGCGAGCACGTCGTGCATCTCGCGGGCGATCCGGGCCTGCTCCTGGCTGCGCGCCTGGCGCACCATCAGCTCCTGCTCGGCCTCGGCGCGCTCGGCGCGGTTGCGCAGCGTCCAGAACAGCTCGCGCCGCGAGCCGATGTACATGCCCCACGCCAACGTCGCGGACACCGCGCCCAGGTTGGTGACGAAGATCAGCCAGTCGGGGTCGGTCGGGTTGCTGGGATGAACGACCGTGAACAGCTGCGCGCACACGAGCGACAGCACCGCGATCGGGACGATCTCCCGCCACCGGCGACGCGTTGCGAGCGAGACGCCGGCGAGGGTGGCCGGGCCTGCGGCGATCGAGGAGAACCCGCTCGCCAAGGTGAGCACGACGGCGATGGTGACCGGCCAACGGCGCCGGAAGAAGACGAGCACGAACGTCGGCACGCCGAGCGCGATGTCGAGCACGAACCGCGCATCTGTCTGCCAGTCGACGACCGTCAGCCACACCACGGTGCTGATCGAGAGCATGGCCACGAACCGCCAGGCGTGGCTCCACCAGCGCAACGGCGGCTGGTACTCGGCCGGGTCGGGACGCTCCACGCGGCAAGGCTAGGCGTCGCGAGCGCGACGTACACGATGCCGGGGTCGTGGCCCACCCCTACTTTGGTCAGCCCAGCTCCATCCGCGCGTCCGATGTGACGGCTGCCCCGATCCGGCAGGCTGGGGCCATGATCGAAGTGCAAGGACTGACCAGGACCTACGGCACGTTCACCGCCGTCGACAACATCAGCTTCAGCTGCGTCCCGGGGACGGTGACCGGATTCCTCGGCCCGAACGGCGCCGGCAAGACCACGACGATGCGGGTGATGGTCGGCCTCACGCCGGCCAGCTCCGGGAAGGTCACGATCGGTGGCCACCTGTACAAGGACATCCCGAACCCGGGCCGGCACGTGGGCGTCCTGCTGGACGCGTCCGCCCAGCACGCCGGGCGCACCGGTCGCGAGATCCTCGAGCTCGGCGCCACGACCATGGGACTGCCCTCGTCGCGCGTCGACGAGATGCTCGAGCTGGTCTCGCTCACGCCGACCGAGGCCAAGCGCCGGCTGCGCAACTACTCGCTCGGCATGAAGCAGCGCCTCGGCATCGCGCATGCGCTGCTCGGCGACCCGTCGGTGCTCATCCTCGACGAGCCCGCCAACGGTCTCGACCCCGCCGGCATCCGCTGGATGCGCGGTCTCCTCAAGGGGTACGCCGAGCGCGGCGGCACCGTGCTGCTCTCCAGCCACCTGCTGCACGAGGTCGAGCAGATCGCCGACGAGATGATCCTCATCGGCAACGGCAAGATCGTCGCCCAGGGCGACAAGAAGACGCTGCTCGCCGGCGCCGCTGCCAAGGGCGGTGGCGTGCACTCGTACGCGACCGCGCTCGACAACGCCGCCCTCGCGGCGGCGCTGACCGCCAAGGGCATCACCGTCGCCGGGGCCGGCGACGGTCTGCGCATCGAGGCCGAGTCGGTCGAGGTCGGCCGCGCTGCCCTCGAGGCCGGCGTCGTGCTCACCGACCTGCGCGGGGGAGAGGGCGGCCTCGAGGACCTGTTCCTCGAGCTCACCGCCGAGACCCAGCGGGAGGCGATCTCGTGAGCGCCACCGCGGTCGCCCCGGCGACCATCGACCTGTCGGGCACCCAGCCCACGCCGTTCAGCAGGCTGCTGCGCACCGAGTTCCGCAAGACCTACGACACCCGCTCCGGGTTGTGGCTGCTGATCTCCATCGGCATCGTCACCGCCCTGGTGATGGTCATCCAGGTCTCGGTGGCCATCGCGCAGGACATCGCCGTCTCGTACAACGACTTCCTGACCTCGACCACGTTCTCGATCGGGTTCCTCCTGCCGGTGCTCGGCATCCTGCTGCTCACCAGCGAGTGGAGCCAGCGCACCGCGATGGTGTCGTTCTCGCTCGAGCCGCGGCGGGGTCACGTGATCGCCGCGAAGATGGTCGTGGGCATCCTCTTCGCCATCGCGGCCGTGCTCGTGACCCTGGCGCTGGCTGCGGTGTGCACCGGCATCTACGGCGCGCTCTCCGACATCCCGGCGGACTGGGATTTCGGCATCAAGCAGACCTCGTTCTTCCTGCTGCTGCAGGTGATCGGCATGCTGACCGGCTTCGCGTTCGCCGCGCTGCTGCTGAACTCCCCGGCCGCGATCGTCGTCTACTTCGCCTACTCGTTCATCCTCCCGACGATCTTCGGCATCGGTGCCGAGCTGATCGGCTGGTTCGCCGACATCCACCCCTGGATCGACTTCAACAACGCCCAGGTGCCGCTCATCGACGGCTCCGTCTCGGGCGAGGAGTGGGCACAGCTGGTGGTCACCGGCATCATCTGGCTGGTGATCCCGCTGGCCGTCGGGATCTGGCGGGTGCTCCGGGCAGAGGTGAAGTGAGATGTCGGCGATCCACACGCTCGACGTCTCGGGGACCGCGAAGACCCCGTTCCACCGGCTCGTCCGCGTGGAGCTGCGGAAGTCGTACGACACCCGCGCGGGCTTCTGGCTGCTGCTCTCGATCGCACTGATCGTGCTCGCCGCGGAGATCATCGTGCTCGCGGTGACCACCGTGCAGGACGAGGCGATCGCGTTCGGCGACTTCATCGGCGTGGCCGCGTTCCTCACGTCGTTCCTGCTCCCGGTGCTCGGGATCATGGTGCTCACGACCGAGTGGAGCCAGCGCAGCGCGATGGTGACGTTCTCGCTCGAGCCGCGTCGTCCGCTCGTGATCGCCGCGAAGGCCCTCGTCGGGGTGCTCCTCACGCTGGCCACGGTGGCGATCGCGATCGGGATCGGCGCGGTCTGCACGCTGCTGTACCGGCTGATCGAGGGGCACGCCGACTGGACGTTCGGCTGGCCCGACATGTTCGCGTTCCTCCTCACCCAGGTCCTGGCGATGCTCGGCGGCTTCGCCCTGGCGGCGCTGCTGCTCAACACCCCGGCGGCGATCGTGGCGTTCTTCGTCTACAAGTGGGTGCTGCCGCCGCTGTTCTTCGCCGGCGCCGCGCTCATGGGCTGGTTCGACTCGCTGCGACCGTGGATCGACTTCCAGTCCTCCCAGGAGGCGATCTGGGACTGGTCGAGCTCGGGGGAGGACTGGGCCCAGCTCGTGGTCTCCGGGATCGTCTGGCTGGTCATCCCGCTCGCGATCGGGATCCGCCGGGTGCTGCGGGCCGAGGTGAAGTGACCGCCGACTAGTCTCGGCCCCATGACAGCACGCGAGGACGGTCGCGCCGACGACGAGCTCCGCCCCATCACCATCACCCGCAACTGGCTCGACCACGCGGCGGGCTCGGTGCTCGTCGAGTTCGGCCGGACCAAGGTGCTGTGCGCGGCGTCGGCGTCCGAGGGCGTCCCGCGGTGGCGCAAGGGCTCCGGCCTGGGCTGGGTGACGGCGGAGTACGCCATGCTCCCGGCGTCGACGAACACCCGCTCCGACCGCGAGTCGGTCAAGGGTCGCATCGGTGGCCGCACGCACGAGATCAGCCGGCTGATCGGCCGCTCCCTGCGTGCGGTCATCGACTACAAGGCGCTCGGTGAGAACACCATCCAGCTCGACTGCGACGTGCTCCAGGCCGACGGCGGCACCCGCACCGCCGCGATCACCGGGGCGTACGTCGCCCTCGCCGACGCGGTCGCGCACCTGCGCTCGACCGGCGCGCTGGCCGGCGAGCCGCTGACCGGCTCCGTCGCCGCGGTCAGCGTCGGCATCATCGACGGCGTCCCGCGGCTCGACCTGCCGTACGTCGAGGACGTCCGCGCCGAGACCGACATGAACATCGTGATGACCGGCGACGGCAAGTTCGTCGAGGTGCAGGGCACCGCGGAGGGCGCGGCTTTCGACCGCGCCGAGCTCGACGCCCTGCTCGCGCTGGGCGAGAAGGGCTGCGCGGACCTCACCCGCATCCAGAGGGAAGCGCTGAACGGTGGCTGAGCCGGTCGGGACCACCCGGGTCTTCCTCGCGTCGAGGAACCGCAAGAAGATCGAGGAGATGGAGCGGATCCTCCGCGAGCACCTCCCCGGCATCGAGGTCGTCGGCATCGACGACGTCGACGGGTACGACGAGCCGGTCGAGGACCAGCCGACGTTCGAGGGCAACGCGCTGCTCAAGGCCCGCGCCGGGTTGGTCGCCACCGGTCTGCCGTCGCTCGCCGACGACAGCGGCATCTGCGTCGACGCCCTGAACGGCATGCCGGGCGTGCTGTCCGCGCGCTGGTCCGGCCCACCCACCCTTCGAGACGCCTCGTCCCTCGGCTCCTCAGGGACCGGGGGGTCGCTTCGCGACGACAAAGACCAGCGCAACAACGACCTGCTGCTCGCGCAGATCCATGACGTGCCGGACGAGCGGCGTACCGCCCACTTCCACTGCGCCGTCGCGTTCTGCCACCCCGGCGGCGAGGAGTTCGCCAGCGGCGTGATGCCCGGCCGGGTGCTCCGGGCGCCGCGCGGCGAGGGCGGGTTCGGCTACGACCCGCTGTTCGAGGCCGACGACCGGCCCGGTGTCAGCACCGCGGAGCTGTCCCGTGAGGACAAGGACGCGATCTCGCACCGCGGCTGGGCGCTGCGGCGGATCGCCCCGATCGTCGCCCGGATCCTGGCGTGAGGTTCCGGCGCGGTCTCGCTCGCGTGCTGCTCAAGCTGGCGCGATGGCGGACGGTCGGCGAGGTGCCGAGCAAGGGCATCCTGGTCGGCGCGCCCCACACGTCCAACTGGGACTGGGTGCTGACCATGCTGCTCGCGTGGGACTACGGCATCCACATCCACCTGCTGGTGAAGGACTCGCTGTTCAAGGGGCCGCTCGGCCCGATCCTGCGCTGGTCGGGGGCCGTCGAGCTCGACCGGGAGAACCCGCGCGCGACGATCCAGCGGCTGATCGAGCAGTCCGAGCACGACGAGACGTTCCTGCTCGGCATCGCGGCGGAGGGCACGCGCAGCAAGGGGGAGTACTGGAAGTCCGGCTTCTACCGGATCTCCCAGCAGACCGGGCTGCCGATCACGCTGGCCTTCCTGGACGCGCCGTCGCGCACGGTCGGGTGGGGACCGACGTTCTCGCTCTCCGGCGACATGACCGCCGACATGGACGTGCTCCGCGACTTCTTCGCGGACAAGCGGGGGATCAAGCCCGAGGGCGCGACCGTGCCGCGGCTGAAGGAAGAGGGTCGGGCGGGCTGAGGCGCTGCGGGTTTCGGCTGACCCCCGCGCCAGGTGGCGCTCAGGCCGGCTGAGGCGTCTTGATCAGCTTCTTGGTGAGCACCAGGCCCCACAGCGTCGCGAACGCGAACATCACGAGCGAGTACACCGCGGCCGGCACCGAGATCTCGGTGCTGTCGAGGATCTCGACCGCGACGTAGATCGCCAGCGTCGCGTTGTGGACGCCGATCTCCATCGACGACGCGACCGCCTGGTCCTCGCGCACCCCCGCCAGCTTCGGCACGTAGTAGCCGGTGACGAGGGAGATCGCGCAGAACAGCGCGGTGGCGAGCCCGACGTCCTGCAGGTAGTCGGTCACGTTCGAGCGCTGGTCGATCAGCACCGCGAGCACCAGCACCGCGAGGATGATCGCGGACCCGATCCGCACCGGCCGCTCCATCCGGTCGGCGAAGTCGATGCTGCGGGCGCGCACGAACATGCCGATCGCGACCGGGATCAGCACGATCGCGAACACCTGGACGACCTCGCTGAACGGCAGGCTGACCTCGTCGTCGAGCCCGTAGTGGTCGATTGCGAGGTTCGTGATCAGCGGCAGCGTGAACAGCGCGATGATCGAGTTCACGGCCGTCAGGCTCACGTTGAGCGCGACGTCACCACGGAACAGGTGGCTGAACAGGTTGGCCGTCGTACCGCCCGGCGACGCGGCGAGCAGCATCATGCCGACGGCGAGCAGCGGGTCGAGGTCGAGCACCTTGACCAGGCCGAAGCAGACCAGCGGCAGCAGCACGAGCTGGCAGCCGAGCGCGACGGCGACGGCGCGCGGCGCCTTCGCCACCCGGCGGAAGTCGTCGACGGTCAGGGAGAGCCCGAGACCGAACATGATGATGCCGAGCGCCAGGGGCAGCGCGACCGTGGTGAGGGCGGAGTCCATGCGCGGACTCTAGTGACCGCGGTCACAGGACGGCGGCGAATCGCGGGGCGAGTCGCCGGGGTGCGCCCGGCGAGAGTCGAACTCGCACTGGCCAGGACCTAAACCTGGTGCCTCTGCCAATTGGGCTACGGGCGCGCGGGAGCAGTGTCTCAGGTGGTCCCGCAGGAGAAGTGGCGGCCTCCCGGCGCTCGACCACCGCCCCGGACCAGCGGAGCGCGCCGGTCGGGAGCCGAGGTCCGGTGGGGCGGCTGGTGCCGCCGGCATCTCCTGGCGCGGCTTCACCATGTGATGTCGGTGAACCTGCACTTCTCATGGCGTGCAGACCATGAGAAGTGCAGGTTCGTCTGCATCACATGGTGAAACCGCAGCGACCAGCCCCATCGGCCAGCGCAGCGCGAACAAGGGCGCCGGAGGAAGGGCGTCAGGCGCCGTTGCCGGGGTCCTCGTCGGCGTGGTTGAGCTCGAGGTCCCGGCGGAGCTTGGCGACGTGGCCGGTGGCCTTGACGTTGTACTGCGCGAGGAAGACCTTGCCGTCCTCGTCGACGACGACCGTGGAGCGGATGACGCCCTCGACGGTCTTGCCGTAGAGCTTCTTCTCGCCGAACGCGGCGTACTGCTTCATCACCGACTTGTCGGGGTCGGAGAGGAGGGTGATCGTCAGGGCGTCGCGCTCGCGGAACTTCGCGAGCTTCTCCGGCTTGTCGGGAGAGATGCCGAGGACCTCGTAGCCCTGGGCCTTGAGGGAGTCGAGCGAGTCGGTGAAGTCGCAGGCCTGCTTGGTGCAGCCCGGGGTCATCGCGGCCGGGTAGAAGTACACGATCACCTTGCGGCCGAGGAAGTCGCTGAGCGCGACCTCGGCGCCGGTGTCGTCGGTGAGGGTGAACTCCGGTGCGGTGTCGCCGGGGGAGAGGCGCTGGGTCACGAGGCGGACTCCTTGTTGCGAGTGATTTGCAATAACGTAGGCTGGGCGCGATTGGTTCCAACCTATCCGTTCGGCAGGAGAGCACATGCACGTCCCCGATGGGTTCCTCGACGCCCCGACGTCGACCGCGACCGCGGTCGTCGCGATCGGCTGCGTCGGCGTCGCCCTGGTCGGCGCCCGCAAGGAGCTCGACGACAAGACCGCGCCGATGGCCGGCCTGGTCGCCGCGTTCATCTTCGCGGTGCAGATGCTCAACTTCCCGGTCGGCGCCGGCACCAGCGGGCACCTCATGGGCGGCGCGCTCGCGGCGGTCCTGGTCGGGCCGTTCACCGGGGTGCTGTGCGTGAGCGTCGTGCTGCTCGTGCAGTGCCTGCTGTTCGCGGACGGCGGCATCACCGCGCTCGGCACCAACATCCTGCTGATGGGCGTCGCCACGGTCGTGGTCGGCTGGCTGGTCTTCAAGCTGCTCCAGACGACGATGCCCAAGCGGCTCGCGCTGGTGCCCGCGCAGGCGGGCATCGCGGCGTTCGCGTCCGTGCCGGCCGCTGCGCTGCTGTTCGTCGGGCTGTACGCCGTCGGCGGTGCGGCCGACATCTCGATGGACACGCTGCTCACCGCGATGCTCGGCGTGCACGTGCTGATCGGCATCGGCGAGGGCGTGATCACGTTCCTCGCGATCGGCGCCGTCGTCGCCGTACGCCCCGACCTCGTCTACGGAGCACGCCGCGTGCTCGCGCGTCGCGAGCTCGAGATCCGCTCGGAGGTGACCGCGTGAAGACGCGTTGGTTCGTCGTGGCGGGTGTGCTCGTCGCGATCCTGCTGGCCGGCGTGGTCAGCATCTACGCCTCGGGCTCGCCCGACGGCCTCACCAAGGTCTCCGAGGACCAGGGCTTCGCCGACACCGAGAAGAGCCGCGACGCGCTGCTCGGCGACTACGGCAGCGTGACCGGCGTCGTCGGCGTCTTGGTCGTCCTGGCGGTCGCCGGCGGCGTGACGTACGCCGTCCGCCGCCGAGGCTCGGACTGATGGGTGCCGGGCACGGTCACAAGCTGCACTACCACGGGCACTCCGTGGTGCACCGTGCTCCGGCGCACCTGAAGATCCTGGCGCTGCTGGCGTTCATGCTGGTGGTCGTCGCCACCCCGAGGGACTGGTACGCCGCCTTCGCGGTCTACCTCGGCGTCATCGCGGTGGTCGTCGCGGTCAGCAAGGTGCCGCCGACGTACATCCTGAAGCGGACCGTCGTCGAGGTCCCGTTCCTGGTGTTCGCGCTGCTGCTGCCGTTCGTCGCGCAGGGGCCCAAGACCGAGGTGCTCGGCGTCACCGTCAGCCAGCACGGCCTCGAGGCCGGCATCGCGCTGGTCGTGAAGGGCACGCTCGGCGTCCTCGCCAGCCTCACGCTCGCCGCGACCACCGAGCCGCAGGACCTGCTCGCCGGGCTGGAGCGGCTGCGGATGCCGAACCAGCTCGTGCAGATCATGGCGTTCATGGTCCGCTACCTCGACGTCGTGACCGACGAGATGCAGCGGATGAAGGTGGCTCGCGAGTCCCGCGGCTTCAACGCCCGCAACCCGAAGCACTGGCCGATCCTGGCCCGCTCGGCTGGGGCGCTGTTCATCCGCTCCTACGAGCGCGGCGAGCGGGTGCACCTGGCGATGCTGTCGCGCGGCTACACGGGGAGAATGCCCGAGTGAGCACTCCCGTCCTCGAGGTCAAGGGCCTCGCCTACGCCTACCCCGACGGCCACCAGGCGCTGTTCGGCGTGGACCTGCACGTCCACCAGGGGGAGCGGGTCGCGCTGCTGGGGCCGAACGGCGCCGGCAAGACCACGCTCGTGCTGCACCTCAACGGCATCCACACGGCCGGCGCGGGCAGCGTCTCGGTGAGCGGCCTGCCGGTCGAGAAGGCGAACCTCCAGGAGATCCGGCGCCGCGTCGGCGTGGTGTTCCAGGACCCCGACGACCAGCTGTTCATGGGCACGGTCCGCGCCGACGTCGCGTTCGGCCCTGCGAACCTCGGCCTCAAGGGCGCCGAGCTCGACCGCCGGGTGATGGACGCGCTCGACAAGGTCGGCATGACCGAGTTCGTCGACCGCCCGCCGCACCACCTGTCCTTCGGCCAGCGCCGCCGGGTCGCGGTCGCGACGGTGCTGGCGATGGAGCCGGAGATCCTGGTGCTCGACGAGCCGTCGTCGAACCTCGACCCGGCCTCCCGCCGCGAGCTCGCCGACATCCTGCGCTCGCTCGACGTGACGGTGCTGATGGTGACCCACGACCTGCCCTACGCCCTCGAGCTGTGCCCGCGCTCGATGGTGCTGAGCGGCGGCACGGTCGTCGCGGACGGGACGACGTACGACGTGCTCACCGACGACGCGCTGATGAAGGAGAACCGGCTCGAGCTGCCGTTCGGGTTCGACCCGCGCAGCACACCGCGCCCGGCGCGTTGATAGCCTCGCTCCGATAGCCGCCGACCGAGGAGAACACGTGGGCAAGGACGACCAGCTGTCCGCTCTCGAGCAGGAGATCGAGGAGACCAGGGAACGCCTGGCGACCACGATCGACCAGCTCCTCTACCGCTCGCACCCGAAGACGATCGTCGGGCGGGAGGTGGCCGACATCAAGGCGCACTTCGTGGACCGGACCACCGGTCAGCCGCGCACCGACAACATCCTCAAGGCGGCCGGCATCACCGTCGGCGTCATCGCCTTCTTCGTGGTCGTCCGCAAGGTCGTCAAGTAAGACCGTGACCGACAAGACCCCCATCAAGATGCTCCACGACCGGATCCTGGTCGAGCTGGACCGCGAGGCCGGCGAGCGCCGTTCCAGCGGTGGCATCGTCATCCCGGCCACCGCCGCCATGGGCGCGCGCCGGCTGGCCTGGTCCCGCGTCGTGGCGATCGGCCCGCACGCCCGCGCGGTCGAGGTCGGCGACAAGGTGCTCTTCGAGCCCGAGGACAAGGCCGAGGTCGAGGTCGCGGGCGAGGTCTACATCGTGATGCGCGAGCGCGACATCCACGCGGTCGCGGCCGACCGCATCGGCGACTCGGCCACCGGGCTCTACCTGTAACCCCGGAGGCGCCTGCCCCGTTGTAGCGGGCATGCTGCGCCGACTCGTCGCCCTCGCCGCGACCGCCGCCCTGGTCCCGCTCGTCGCCGTCCCGACCGCGGACGCCGCGCCCCGCGACCGCTATCGCGCGAGCATCGCGATCACGAAGCACGGCATCCCGCACATCACCGCGAGCGACTTCGGCTCGCTCGGCTTCGGCAGCGGGTACGCCGCCACCGAGGCGTCGGTCTGCACGCTCGCGGACACCCTGGTCACCGCGCGCGGCGAGCGGTCGAAGTGGTTCGGTCCCGACCGGCGCTACAACGACCAGGTCACGCTCGACGCGTCCAACCTCCAGGTCGACGCGTTCGTGGCCGGCCTCCACCAGCGCAAGGTCGTGGAGACGCTGCTGAAGGACCCGGTCCGCGGCCCTGGCACGGAGGCCCGCGCCATGGTCGACGGGCACGTCGCCGGCGCGAACGAGTGGCTGCGCACCAACAAGGTGACCGACCCGGCGTGCGCGGGAGCGCCGTACCTGAAGGCGAACGTGACCGCGCTCGACCTCTGGTACGGCGTCTACCTGGCGAACCTGCTCGCCTCCGCCGGCGTGTTCGTCGAGGAGATCGTCGACGCGTCACCGCCCACTGTGGGCGACCCCGGCCTGCCCGAGCTCCCCGTCGCGGCGGACGTCGACCGCGACGCGCTGCTGACCGCGCTCGGCCGCGACCCCGAGGCGCCGTTCGGATCCAACGCCACCGCGGTCGGCGGCGACGCGACCACGACCGGCAAGGGGATGCTGCTCGGCAACCCGCACTTCCCGTGGCGCGGTCGCTACCACTTCACCCAGCAGCACCTGACGATCCCGGGGACATACGACGTCGCCGGCGCCTCGCTGATCGGCTCGCCGGCCGTCAACATCGGGTGGAACAAGGACGTCGCGTGGAGCCACACGGTGTCGACCGCGTACCGGTTCACGCCGTACGAGTACAAGACGCCCGGCCCCGGCACCACCTATCTCACCGACGCGGGACCGCAGGAGCTGATCCGCGACGTCGTCGAGGTCGAGACCCCGGACGGCACGGTGACCGAGGACCTCTACCGCACGCCCGAGGGGTACGTCGTCGACTCCCCGGCCACCCTGATGCCGTGGGGACCGCTCAGCGTCTGGGCGATCCGCGACGCGAACGCCGAGCACCTGCGCACGATCGACACCTTCCTCGACATGGGCAAGGCGACCAGCGTGCGCGACCTGCTGCGCCGCCAGGACGAGGGCGCCGGGATGCCGTGGGTGAACACGACCGCCGCGGACCGCAACGGTGACGTGCTGTACGCCGACCACTCCGTGGTGCCCAACGTCCCCGACGACCTCGTCCAGCGGTGCCTGACGCCGACCGGCATCCTGCTCCAGCAGGTCGCCGGCCTGCCCGGCCTCGACGGCACGTTCGCCGGCTCGACCTGCGCGTGGCGCACCGACGCGGACGCGCAGCGACCGGGCATCCTCGGTCCGGAGAACCTGCCGGTGGAGGTCCGCAGCGACTGGGTGATGAACGCCAACGACTCCTACTGGCTGCCGAACCCCGAGCAGCCGCTCGAGGGGTACGCCGGGATCATCGGCTGCGAGCAGTGCGAGCGCACCATGCGCACGCGCGTGGTCTCGCACTACGTGCTGGACCGGTTGGCCGCGGGCAGGAAGGAGTCGCCGCGGAGCCTCCGGGCGCACGAGCACGAGAACCGCGTGATGGCCGGCGAGGTGATGCGCGAGGGCGGTGCGCTCGACCAGGTCTGCGACGCCACCGGCGAGACCGAGGCGTGCGCGGCCCTTCAGGACTGGGACGGTCACTCCGACGCCGCGTCGCGCGGCTACGCGATCTTCGAGGAGTTCGTCGGGCGGCTGCCCGCCGTCGGCGTCTGGCTGACACCGTTCGACCCCGAGGACCCGCTCGGCACTCCGCGCGGCCTCAACGTCGCGAACCCGCTGGTGGTGCAGGCGATGTCCGACGCGATCGCCGCACTGCGCGAGCAGGACATCGCGTTCGACGCCCCGTGGGGATCGCTCCAGGTCGCGGGGGACCGGGGCGCGCCGCCGATCCCGCTGGGCGGCGGCAGCGGCGACGCGGTCGGCAACGCGAACGCCCTGGCCTCGCGCTGGGCGCGCGACAACAGGGACCACTACCGTCCGGTCACCTACGGCTCGTCGCACATCCAGGCGATCTCGTTCCTGCCCGGCGGTCGTGTCGACGCCCGCACGATCCTGACCTACGGCCAGTCCGAGAACCCGCTCTCGCCGTACTCCACCGACCAGACCCGGCTGTTCTCCCAGGAGAAGTGGGTGCACTTCGCCTGGACCGACGCCCAGGTCCGCAGGGACCTGGTACGCCGGCTCGTGGTCAGCGGACCTTGACGGTGAGGACGCCGGTGGTGTCGCCGGTCGAGATGCCGGAGCCGGCCACCGCCACGCGGAAGCGGTAGGTGCCCTTCTTCGTCAGCTGCGGGAACGTGACCCTGCCGGTGCCGCTCGCGGTCGTGGTGACGGTGCTGACCGACTTCCACGAGCTCTGGCCCGTGGTCGACATCTGCAGGTAGAGCGTCTGGAACCCCGTGCCGTCGATCTCGATGCCATCGGAGGCCGGGGTGGCGCCCTTGTTCACGGTGACCTTGCCGGACTTGAAGCCGGCGACCTGGGTGACCGCCTTGGCGGTGCCGTCCTCGATCACGCAGGCGACGTCGCCCTGCCAGTGGTAGTTGGTGCCACCGACCTGGGTCCACACGACGTGGAACTCGGTGACGCCGGCCGGCCACTGCGGATGCGACCGGTAGTCGAAGACGTGGGTGCCGGACCAGGTGCCCTCGTTGTTGTGGAAGTTCAGGGTGAACTGGCCGACGTTGCTCTCGAAGCGGATGTTCGCGTCGTTGGCCTGGCCGGACGGGATGTTGCCCGGGTAGCCGACGGTCAGCGCGGTGCAGGTCGGGTCGCCGTACTTCCAGTCCCAGCTGAACGGCTCCTCCGGGTCGACCGTCGGGACCGGAGCGCAGGAGACGTCGCCCTGCCAGTGGTAGTTGGTGCCACCGACCTGGACCCACACGACGTGGTAGTCGGTGAGGCCGGCGGGCCACTGCGGGTGGCTCTTGAAGTCGAAGGCGTGCGCGCCCGACCAGGTGCCGTCGTTGTGGTGGAAGTTCAGCGTGAACTGGCCCGTGGCGGTCGCGAACCGGACGTTGGCGTCGTTGGCCTGGCCCGCCGGGATGTTCGACGGGTAGGTCAGCGACAGCTGGTCACAGGTCGGGTTCGGGTACTGCCAGTTCCAGTCGAACGGCGCGTCCGGCGTCGTCGGGGTGGTCGGCGTCGTCGGGGTGGTCGGGGTCGTCGGGGTGGTCGGCTCCGTCGGGGTGGTGGCGCACGGCTGCACCCAGAAGACCTTGGACTTGGTGTCGTTGCCCTTCGAGCCGGGCGTCGCGACGGTCACCTTCACGTGGTAGCCCTGGTTCTGCTGCGGCGCGGCACCGGTGAAGGCCAGCGTGTACTCCTGCTCACCGTCCAGGTCGGTGCCACCGCCGGCGGCGTCGCCGCCGACCGGCACGAACTGGCTGCCGGTGACGGAGATGCTCGCGGCCGCGGTCGGTGCCTGCGAGGCGAAGCTGACCGACGAGACGATCGAGGCACCCTGGTCGAAGTTGAACCACCGGATCTTGAACGTGCACCCGACGTGCGGGTCGTTGGCGGTCGTCTCGTCGGCGTCGGACTCGGCGATCTTCACCGTGCCGTTGTTGCCGCCGGGGTTCCCACCGGCGTGGGCCGGGGCGGCGCCGAGCACGAAGAACGCCGGCAGCAGCGCTGCGGCGGCGGTGGCGGCGACGAGACGGGCTCGCATGGTGGCTCCTGGGGGTCGATGTCCGGCGTGACGTCCGGTCCATCGGCACGATTTCACGCGTGCTGAAGGGTCGGTAAGGCCTGTGGGCGAACCTTGCATCCCCGGTGGAGGAACCTTGAGCAAGCCTTGAGAAAAGTGGCCCGGAGGCGACCGAGAAGGGCTCGGCTCAGGTGCCGTGGCCCCGGAGCGGACAGGTCGCGGGACCCTCGAGCACGGCCCCGTCGGGGCCGAACCGGGAGCCGTGGAGCGGGCAGTCCCAGCTGTCCTCCGCGTCGTTGCGGCGCAGCACCCCACCGAGGTGGGTGCACACGGGCGCGTCGTCGTGGGTGGCGATCTTGCGGACCCACCCGGAGGTCATCTCGAGCGCGACGGCGGCGTTGATGCGCAGGCTGTCCGGTACGCCGCTGAGCTCGTGGGTCTTCCACGGCTCGAACGTCGAAGCCCACTCCTGGTGGCCGCCGAGGACCCGGCCGGCGATCGCGAGCGCCGCCGCGACACCGTTGGTCATGCCCCACTTGGAGTAACCACCGGCGATGAGCAGCCGGTCGGCGCCGGGCAGGATCGGCCCGGCGTACGGCAGTGCGTGGTGTGGCACGTAGTCCTGCGCCGACCAGGCATGGGTCTCGACGGCGTCCGGGAAGTGCTCGCGGGTCCAGTCCCGCAGGGACTCGAGGTGGCCGAGCTCGGAGCCTGACGTGCCGGTCTTGTGGCCGTCGCCGCCGACGAGCAGCAGGCTGCCCTCGGGCGCGGGTGCGTCCCGGAGCGAGCGGCTGGGGGAGTCGGCCGACAGGTACATCCCGTCGACCGCCTGCGACGTCGTCCGGTAGGCCAGGCCGTACGACCGGGCCGGCTCGGCGCGGGCGAAGAACCCGCCACGGTCGAGGATCGGCATGTTCGTCGCGACCACGACCAGCGGGGCCGTCGCCTCGCCCGCGTCGGTCTCCACGGTGTACGGGCCGTGCCCGTGCAGGCGGCGTACCCGCGCGCCCTCGAGGATGCTGACGCCGTGCCCGACGGCCTCGGCGCGCAACCCGGCGAGCAGCTCGAGCGGGTCGAGCTGGACCTGGTCGGCGAGCCGGACCGCGCCGGTGATCGGGAACGGCAACGGTGCCTCGTCCACCCACTCCACGCCCTCCACGCCCGCCTTGCGGAGCGCGTCGAGCTCGGAGCGGACCGAGCTCGCGCCCCGCTCGCTGGTCGCATAGGTGTACGCCGGCCGGCGCTGGTACCCGACGCCGTGGTCGTCGCAGAAGCGGGCGATCCAGGCGAGCCCCTCGGCGTTCGCGTCGGCGTACCCGCGCAGCACCCCGTCGCCGTGCCGCCGCGAGATGCGGGAGTACTGCGTGCCCTGGAGCAGGCTCACCTTGGCGGTGCTGCGTCCCGTCGTACCCGCCCCGACGTGCCGCGCCTCGATCACCGCGACGCCGAGCCCGGCGCGGGCCAGCAGGGTCGCGGTGGTGAGGCCGGTGATGCCGGCGCCGATGACGAGCGCGTCCCACTCGCCGCCGACGGACACCGCCGCGGGCTCGGAGTAGGGGTGCAGGTCCTCCCAGAGTGACGTGAGTGCCATGCCCGTCGGTGCCCCGGGTGATCCGGGGCCATGCTAGGGAAGCGCTGCTCTCTGGGAGGGCGGCGCCGACGCCGCCCAGCGCACACCCGGAGAGCAGAACGTCCCTAGAGCTCAGGCGGAGCGAACCCGTGGTGGAGGCACCACGCGACCGCATGGCTGCGCGAGCGGGCGCCGATCTTGGCGTACGCCGTGCGCACGTAGGTCTTCACCGAGTTGATCGACAGGTAGAGCCGGTCCGCGATCTCCTGGTTGCTCATGCCGAGGGTGATCAGCGCGAGCACCTCGACCTCGCGCTCGGTGAGCCCCACGGCGTGGCCGAGCCGGTCGTCGCGCCCCGGCACCGTGCGGCCGTCGACGGCCGCCTCCACGGCCTCGACCAGCTGGGCCGAGTCGACGCTCATCGAGACCCAGCCGTGCGCCCCGCCGGCGAGCGCGCGGGCCCGCAGGTCCGGACGCAGGTCGCGGCTGACCGCGAGGATCACCGAGGTCGTCTGCTGGACCAGGTGCTCGAGGTCCGCGCCGTTGGTCCGGTGGACGCCGAGCACGTCGTACAGGACGACGTCGGCTCGGTCGGCGTCGGTGAGGACGGCCCTGTCCGGGTGCTCGGCGAGCATCGCCGCGAGGCCCTTCCCGAGGACCTCCTGGCTGCTCACGATCCCGACGCGCGGGGGCCTGACTGACACGACCTCATCCTCACCGGCGGAGGTCGCGCCGCGCCTTCCTGGCGGTACGCCCGAAGGGGTGATTTCACGGCGAGCCGGTGAACCCCGGGGAAATGCCGAAGGGCCGGGAACATGGTTCCCGGCCCTTCGTTCGGTACGGCATCAGGGACTCGAACCCCGAACCCGCTGATTAAGAGTCAGCTGCTCTGCCAATTGAGCTAATGCCGCGCGGTGAAGCGACGTGAACTCTACCAGCGGGCGACGTCGCGGAAAAATCGGGGGCGCACCCGCGGGATCGCGGTGATCGGGAGGGTCAACGGGAGGCCAGGACGGCGTGCGCGGCGCTGTGCCCACCGAGGCCCGCGACGGCCCCGCCGCGACGCGATCCGGCACCGCAGACGAGCACCGATCCGAGGTCGGTCTGCACGCCCCACTGCTGTGCCGGGGTGTCCAGGCGCGCGCGGTTCGGCGCCCACGGCCACTCGAGGTCGCCGTGGAACCGGTGCCCGCCGGGCATCGCCAGGTCGTGCTCGACGTCCTGGGGCGTCCGGGCCTCGAGCTGGACGACGCGGTCCCGGATCGGCTCCGCGAGGTAGCGGTCCAACGTCGTCAGGGCGCTGGCCACGGCGAGGTCCTTCGCGCCTGGCGGGTCCGCCTCGAACAGCCGGGCGGGCGTGTGGCTGGCCAGGTAGGTGATCGTGTCGCCGCGGCCGCGGACCCGCCCGGGCAGGACCGACGGGACCCGGCCGGCCGCCGCGTCGTCGTACGCCGCTTGCAGCTCGGCGTACCCGCTGCCCACGACCAACCCGTCGGCGAACGCCGCCTCCGGGTCGGCGCCCGACCTCAGTGCCGGCAGGCGGTCCACGCGCAGGTCGACACGGAGCTGTGCGCCCTCCGGCTTGGTCGCGGGGTCCTCGTCCCCGCCGAGCAGGATCTGCAGCACCCAGGGCGCGACGTTCGAGAGCACGTGCCGCGCCGACACGGTGTGCTGCGACATCCCGTCGTGCCAGGACACCTCGGCACCGTCGTCGTCGCCGCGGATCGCGCTGACGCCGGCGGACGTGAGGATCTCCGCGCCGGCGCCCGCCGCCGAGCGGGCCAGCACGTCGGCGACGCCGTCCGTCCCGCCTGTGCCCTCGGCCAGCAGGCGGTAGAGGAGACCGCGATTCGCCACGAGCGACTCGTCGTGCACGGAGGCGAACATGCCGTCCAGGGCCGCGGCCGCCACCAGGCCGCGCTCGGCGTCGTCGGCGTACCGGCTCTCGAGGGTCACGCCCAACGGGGTGGTGACGAAGTCGCGCCAGGTGTCGGGGTCCACCTGGGCGCGGACGTCGCGCTCGAGGGGCAGCGGCTGGAGCAGCGTCGGCGCGACGGCCCGCACGAGGTCGTTCGCCAGGTCGGGCAGCGGTGCGTGTGCCCGCCCGGGCGGCACGTCCAGCTCGAGATCGGCGACGACCGCGCCCGGCAGCGGGGACGCCAGCTCGGCGCCGCCCGGGCGCGCGAGCCGCTCGAGGACGAGCGTCGTCAGCCCCGCGCGGGCGAGGTACGCCGCCGCGACCAGGCCGTTGTGACCACCACCGACGACGACCACGTCGTAGCCGTTCCGAGACGAAGTCATCGAGCCAACCTAGTCCCGCTCGGCAGGTCGCACCCGCCACGGCGCGTGTTCCGGGCGAAGATGTCCCCGGTCGGGGCAGCGCGCCGGAGCGCTGCCGCTCGGGAGGGGTCTGGCGGTGGCACGGTCATGGGTCGCACGTGTGGCGTGCCTGCTCGCGGCCATGATGCTGTTCGGGATCACCGCCGTGCACGCCACCCCTGCGGGCGGTACGGCGATCGGCATCTGGCCGATCGGCGGCGCGACCGCGTGCCTGATGATGGCCGCGCGACCGCGCACCCCGGTGCTGCTGGCGCTGATCGCGGCGGTGGCGGTCAGCTCGATCTGGATCGGTGGTCGCGACGCTGACGTCGCGCTCGGGCTCGGGCTCGGCATGACCGCCGGCGCCTGGGTGATGTGGCGCATCTTCACCGGCGGCCGGCGGGTCCGCCCGGAGCTGCGCTCGACCGGCGACCTGGCGAGGTTCGCGGGCGGCGCCACCCTGAGCGCGTTCGTCGCTGCGGCCGCGGCGTACCTCACCAGCATGGTCACCGGCTGGAGCGATCCGTCCCTGCTGGCGCTGGCGCTGCTGACCAGCAACCTCGGCTCCCAGCTCGTCGTCGTTCCCTTCTTCTCGCGACTGCGCCTGCACGCGAGCGCCGCGCGGCCGTCGGAGCGGGTCCTGCAGTGGGTGGTCATCCTGACCCTGTCCCCGCTGGTGTTCCTGCCCCACGACTTCCCGTCGATCGCGTTCATGGTGCTGCCGGTGCTGACCTGGTGCGCGCTGCGGACCGCGCCGTTCGAGGCGCTCTCGCAGATGGTGGTCGTGTTGGCCTTCGCGGTCATCTGCACGACGTACGACCGCGGCCCGTTCGCGAACGCCGGGCTGCGCTTCGGCTTCTCGCCCGACTCGCAGGGGATCCTGCTGTCGACGTTCGTCATCGTCTGCGCGTTCGTCGTCGTGCCCCTGCTGCTCGCCGTCGGCGAGCAGCTCGAGAGCGCACGGCAGGTCGCGGCCGAGCGCGACAAGGTGCAAAACATCGTCAACGGCGCCACCGGCGTCGCGATCATCGGGACCGACGAGCACGGCCTCGTCACGCTGGTGAACCCGGGCGCCGAGCGGCTGCTCGGCTACAGCGCCGCGGAGCTCCTCGGCCGGACGACCGACCTGCTGCACTCGCAGGAGGAGCTCGAGACCAAGGGTGCGTTGTACGGCACCGAGCCCACGCTCGGGGCCGTCGCCGCGGCCGTGATCGACACCGGCCCGGTCGACATGGCGTTCGTGCGCAAGGACGGCGAGGAGCGCATGCACTCGATGACGCTCAACCGGGTCCACGACGACCGGGGCGAGGTCACCGGCTACGTCAGCACCTCCGAGGACATCACCGACCGGGTCAAGGCGCAGCAGAAGCTGGTCGAGGCGCTCGAGACCGAGCGGCAGGCCGTCGAGCGGCTGCGCGAGGTGGACCAGGTGAAGGACGCGTTCGTGTCGAGCGTCAGCCACGAGCTGCGCACGCCGATCACCAGCATCCTCGGCTACACCGAGATGCTCGAGGAGGGCGTGTACGGCGACCTCGCCCCCGCCCAGCTCGACGCGTTGAGCCGCGTCGCCACCAACAGCACCCGGCTGCTGTCGCTGATCGACGACCTGCTCACGCTCTCGCGCGTGCAGGAGGACGGCCTGGCGATGGTCGACCGGCTCGTGGACCTGCGCAAGATCGTGGCGGCCGCGTGCTCGGTCGTCGCGCCGACCGCCGAGCTCCGCGACCTGGAGCTCGTCGTCGACCTGCCCGACGAGCCGGTGCCGTTCCTCGGCGACCGCGACATGCTCGAGCGGGTCGTCATCAACCTGGTCGGCAACGCCGTGAAGTTCACCCCCGAGCAGGGCCGGGTCACCGTGTCGCTGCGACCCGAGGGCGACGCCGCGGTGATCGCGGTCGCCGACACCGGCATCGGGATCCCGCTCGCGGAGCAGGAGCGGCTGTTCAGCAGGTTCTTCCGCTCCTCGCTCGCCCAGGAGCAGGCGATCCCCGGCAGCGGCCTGGGCCTGTCCATCGCGCACGCGATCGTCGAGAAGCACGGCGGCGAGATGAGGGTGGAGTCCGAGCCCGGTCAGGGCACCACGTTCTTCGTCCGGCTCCCGCTGCTCACCCGCGTCTGACATGGCACGGATCTACCGCGACGCGTACGGCGTCCCGCACGTGCGCGCCACGACCGTCGCCGACCTCGCCGAGGCCCAGGGGCGGGTCACCGCGCACGACCGGGCCTGGCAGCTCGAGCACCTCCGGCGCCGGGCGACCGGCACCACCGCCGAGGTGCTCGGCGCTGCCGGGCTGCCGTGGGACCGGCTCGCGCGGCAGACCGAGATCGCGGTGACCGCTCGGCGCGCTCACGCCCGGCTGCGGCCTGAGACCGCGGCGTTCGTCGCGGCGTACGTCGAGGGTGTGAACGCCGGCCTGCACGGCGACGCCCCCGAGCTGCGACAGCTCGGCATCGAGCCGGCCGCCTGGGAGCCGTGGACGCCGCTCGCGGTGTTCCTCGCCCAGCACCTGCTGTTCGCGAGCCTGCCCGGGAAGCTGTGGGAGTCGCGCGCCCGCCAGGTGCTCGGCGAGGACGCCCGGCTGCTGTCGCACGAGGGTCCCCTCACCAGTGGCAGCAACGCCTGGGCGGTCGGAGGCGAGCGGACCGCGACCGGGTTCCCGCTGATCGGCGGCGACCCGCACCGCGGGCTGGAGAACCCCAACGTCTACCAGCAGGTGCGGCTGTCCTGCGACGAGTTCGACGTGCTCGGCTTCGCGTTCCCGGGTGTGCCCGGCATCCAGCACTTCGCGCACGCCGGCGACGTCGCCTGGGCGATCACCAACGCGATGGCCGACTACCAGGACGTGTACGACGAGCGGCTGCGGCGTACCGACCACGGCGTCGAGGCGCTCGGGCCGTCCGGCTGGGAGCCCGCCAGCGTGCGTGTAGAGACGCTCGGCGGCGAAGAGCTGGAGATCGTGGTGACGGCGCGCGGGCCGGTCTTCTCCGGCTCGGTGGACGAAGGCCGCGGGCTCAGCCTGCGTGCCGCGTCGGTGGTGCTCGATGACCTCGGCTTCGACGCGTTCCTCCCGCTGCTGCGCGCCCGCACCGCCGCGGACGTGATGCGCGCGCTCGACGACTGGGTCGAGCCGGTCAACAACGTGGTCGCCGCCGACCGCGGCGGGGCGGTGCGCTTCCGCAACGCCGGCCGGGTGCCGGTGCGGCCCGAGGCCAACCGGCGTGGCGTCGTCGGTGCCGACTCCGCGTGGACCGGCTGGCTCGACGAGCTGCCGGCCCACGACGTCGCGCCGGACGGGCAGGTGGTCACGGCCAACGAGCGCCGCGGCCCGGAGAGCGACCCGATCGGCACCTCCTTCGCCCCGCCGCACCGCGCGGCCCGGATCCACGCGCTGCTCGACGACCGCAGCGACCTGACGACCGAGGACTTCCGCGCGATCCACGACGACGCGCTGCTGCTGCCGGCGCCGCTGTTCCAGGATCTGGTGCGCGAGCTCGCGCCCGGGCCGGTGCGTACGGCGATCCTCGCGTGGGACGGCCGGATGGACGCCGGCTCACCGGGCGCGGCCGCGTTCGCGGCCTGGCGGTCCGCGCTCACCCGGCGGCTCGCGGCGGAGCCGGTGTTCGCGCCGCTGGCCGAGCCGCTCGTCGACAGCGCGGTGCTCGCGCCGTGGTTCGACGTGACCGGCCGGGTGGGTCTGGCGCTCGAGTCGCTGGTCGACGCAGGAGCGCCGTACGGGATCGATCTGAAGGCGCTGGCGCAGGAGGCGCTCGACGACGCGGCCGGGCACGCCGGGTCGTGGGGCGAGACGCACGTGTTCAACCCCGTGCACGCGCTGGGGTACGCCGTCGAGCCGGTGCCGATCTCGGGCGACATCGACTGCGTGCGCTGCACGTCGTCGGTGCCAGGCACGACCGACGCGTGCTCGCGGGGCTCGGTCGCCCGCTACGTCTGGGACCTGGCCGACCGCGAGGCGGGCGGCTGGGTGGTGCCGCTCGGCGCGTACGGCGGCTCCGTCGACCAGCTGCCGCTGTGGGCGGCCGGCGAGCTCGCGCCGATCGTCACGGACTGGGACCGGCTCACCGAGGAGCCGTGAGCTCCTTGGCGAACCAGTGCTCGGCGTACGGGTTGTCGTTGTAGCGTTCGATCGCGGTGTAACCCGCGCGGTCGTACATCGCGATCGCCTCGAGCAGGGTGCCGTTGGTGTCGAGCACGACGCGGGTGTGGCCGAGCCGGGCCGCCAGCGCCTCGAGCTCGCGCAGCATCCGGGCGCCGAGGCCGGCGCCGCGCCAGTCGTCCGCGACCCACATCCGCTTGATCTCGCCGGTCTCGTCGGAGAGGTGCTGGACGCCGCCGAACGCGACCGGCTCGCCGTCGCTGGTCGCCAGCAGGAACGTGCCCGCGTGGTCCGGCTCGCCCGGGTCGAAGCCGCGCGGGAAGCGGCGCCCGAGCTCGGCGAAGTAGCGGCCCACGGCCTCGCGAGCGACGGGGTCGGTAGGGGACACCTCGCGCAGGTGGACCGTCGCGGCGCGGACCAGCAGGTCGGCGGTCGAGAGCGCCTCGGTGAGCCGCTCGCGCTGCCGTGTCGTCAGCGGTCCGACGATCGCGCGGGCGAGCTCCTCGGAGCGGTCGTCGAGGTCGCGCCAGGCGTTCCTGCCGGCAGGGGTCAGCGTCGCCACCCGCCGGCGGCGGTCGGCCGGGTCCGGGTGCACGTCGACGAGGCCGTCGTCGCCCAGCCGGCGCAGCAGCCGGGTGAGGTACCCCGAGTCGAGGTCGAGCCGGTCGCGCAGCTCGCGGACCGTGGCGCCGTCGTACCCGATCTCGAACAGCAGCCGGGTCACGCCGAGTGGCCGGCCGGTGCCGAGGAACGACTCGTCGAGCGCCCCGATCCGCTGGGTGTAGGTGCGGTTGAACCGGCGCAGCGTGGCGGTGTCCTGATCCATTCTCTGACCATAGTCAGAGGATCGGCAGGCGTCGACGAGGGCCCGGCCCACCCGCCGCCGGGTGAGGCGCCACCACCCCGGGAGCGCGGACGATGGCGCCGTGAACCGGACCGCGCCGAGCGCCGACGACATCGGGACTCCCCGCCAAGGGATCCTCCTGGCGGCGGCGATGTTCGTGTTCGTGATCGACACGTCGTTCATGAACGTGTCGATCTCGGCCGTCGTCCACGACCTCGACACGACGGTGAGCGGCGTCCAGTCGGCCGTCGCGATCGAGGCCCTCGTGTCCGCGGCGTTCATCCTCATCAGCAGCAAGATGGGCGACCTGTTCGGGCGCAAGCGCGCGTTCGTCGTCGGCATGCTGTTCTACGCCGTGGGCGCCCTCGCGATGGTCTTCGCGCAGAGCCTGACGGCGATCATCGTCTTCTGGGCGGTCCTCGGCGGGCTCGGCGCCTCGCTCTACCTCCCGGCGATGCAGTCGCTGATCCACGGCAACTTCGAGGGGAAGGCCCGCGCGAAGGTCTTCGCGCTGGTCGGTGCGTCCGGAGCGATCGCCGCTGCGATCGGTCCCCTCATCGGCGGCTTCGTCACGACCGTCCTGTCGTGGCGGGTCGGGTTCCTCATCGAGGCGCTGATCATCCTCGCCGTGCTGATCGGGAGCCGCGGCATCCGCGACGTGCCGTACGCCGGAGACCGGTCGATCGACGTCGTGGGGGCGTTCCTGTCGGTCGTCGGGATGGGTGGCCTGGTGATCGGCGTCCTCGTGTGGCAGGAGGGCGGCGAGTCCGTCGCGCTGCTGCTCGGGATCGGGTCCGCCGCGATGGCGGGCCTCGTGTACTGGCTCCTCCGACGCAAGCGTCAGGGCAGGCCCGTCCTGCTCGACCCGACCCTGTTCGGGTCCCAGCTGTTCCGGACCGGCGTCTCCCAGATCTTCCTGCAGCAGGTCGCGCTGGGCGGTCTCCTGATCGCCCTGCCGATCTACCTCCAGCTCGTGTGGGGCTACAACGCGCTCGAGGCGGGGGTCACCCTGGCGCCGCTGTCGCTCACGATGTTCGGCGTCGCGCTGCTCGCGGGGCGCAGGGCGGGCAGGCGGCGGGCGAGCAGCATCGTCCGGGCGGGCTTCGTGCTGCTCGCCGCGTCGGTCGCGCTGCTGGTCCTGCTGGTGCCGCGGGCGGACTCCGGCTGGCACCTGGTGATCCCGCTGATGCTCGCGGGCGCCGGGCTCGGCCTGCTCGCGTCGCAGCTCAACAACTACGCCCTGGCCCCCATCTCGGAGGAACGCGTCGGCGAGGCGGCCGGCGTCACCTCGGCGACCGGGTCGTTCGGCCTGTCGTTCGGCCTCGCCTTCGCCGGGGCGATCATGCTCGCCACGCTGTCGATCTCCTTCACGAACCTGGCGGAGTCGAGCGAGGTGCTGCCGCCGGCCGACCAGCAGCGGGTCGCCCAGGTGCTCGAGGACGACGCGCAGGTGATGAGCGATGCCCAGCTCGGCGAGCTGCTCGTCGACCAGCCCGAGGACGTCCAGGAGGAGGTCCTCAGCATCAACGACGACGCCCGGGACCTCGCGCTGCAGGTCGCGCTGCTCGTCGCCCTGCTCGCGGCGCTCACCGGGATCGCCGTCGCGTTCCGGATGATGCGGCTTCCCGACCCCGCGCCCGCCGCCGCCGACGACAGCGGGAGCGTCCTCTAGGCCTGTCCCGGGCGGACGCTCGCCACGAGGACCGCGCTCGGGTGCGGGGGTCTCGACGACGCTCGCTGGTGCTCGCTGCTCGACCAGCGTTGGTCGAGCTTGTCGAGACCCGGTGGGTCGGTGTCGGCGCTCGGGTGCGGGGGTCTCGACGACGCTCGCTGGCGCTCGCTGCTCGACCAGCGTTGGTCGAGCTTGTCGAGACCCGGTGGGTCGAGGCTGGCGCTCGGGTGCGGGGGTCTCGACGTCGCTCGCTGGCGCTCGCTGCTCGACCACCGGGCGGGTGCTCGCTGCTCGACCGGCGTTGGTCGAGCTTGTCGAGACCCGGTGGGTCGAGGCTGGCGCTCGGGTGCGGGGGTCTCGACGTCGCTCGCTGGCGCTCGCTGCTCGACCACCGGGCGGGTGCTCGCTGCTCGACCGGCGTTGGTCGAGCTTGTCGAGACCCGGTGGGTCGAGGCTGGCGCTCGGGTGCGGGGGTCTCGACGTCGCTCGCTGGCGCTCGCTGCTCGACCACCGGGCGGGTGCTCGCTGCTCGACCGGCGTTGGTCGAGCTTGTCGAGACCCGGTGGGTCGAGGCTGGCGCTCGGGTGCGGGGGTCTCGACGACGCTCGCTGGCGCTCGCTGCTCGACCACCGGGCGGGTGCTCGCTGCTCGACCAGCGTTGGTGGAGCTTGTTGAGACCCGGTGGGTCGAGGCTGGCGCTCGGGTGCGGGGGTCTCGACGACGCTCGCTGGCGCTCGCTGCTCGACCACCGGGCGGGTGCTCGCTGCTCGACCAGCGTTGGTGGAGCTTGTTGAGACCCGGTGGGTCGAGGCTGGCGCTCGGGTGCGGGGGTCTCGACGACGCTCGCTGGCGCTCGCTGCTCGACCAGCGTCGGTCGAGCTTGTCGAGACCCCGTGGGTCGGGGTCGGCGCTCGGGTGCGGGGGTCTCGGCGACGCTCGCTGGCGCTCGCTGCTCGGCCAGCGGGCGGGTGCACGCTGCTCGACCAGCGTCGGATCCTCAGTCGGGGACGGGCCCGGGAGTGGCGCGGTAGGTGACGGGTCCGGCCTGCTGGAGCAGGTTCGAGCCCCAGCACCAGCCGGTCCCGTCCGTGCGGGTCCCGCAGGTGGTGCCCTGGTCGCCGGCGTCCAGCTGGGCCCAGCTGCCGGGCAGCTGGAGGGGCGTGTCGCGCTGGGCCTTGGTGCCGTCCCCAATCTGGCCGTTGCCGTTCGTGCCCCAGCACCAACCCCGCTGGTCCGCGGTGACGCCACACGTGTAGTAGGACCCGGCACTGATGCTCACCCAGTCGGTACGGCTGCCGACCTGGACCGGGTTCGGGTTGCGCTGCGGGTCGGGGCTCGGTCCGCCGAACTGTCGGGCGCCGTTGTGGCCCCAGCACCAGGCGGTGCCGTCGGCGCGGGTCGCGCACGTGTGGCTGGACCCGGCGCTGATGCTCGTCCAGTCGGTGCGGGTGCCGACCTGGACGGGAGTTCCCTGCACCACGCCGTAGCTGGCGTTGCCGAGCTCGCCGCTGTAGTTCGCTCCGCCCCAGCACCAGGCGGTCCCGTCGTCGCGCAGCGCGCACATGTGCTGGAACCCGCCGGAGACCGCGGCCCAGTTGCTGTCGGAGCCGACCTGCACCGGCGCGTTGCGGGTCTCGGTGGTCCCGTCGCCGACCTGGCCGTTGGAGTTGTAGCCCCAGCACCACAGAGTGCCGGGCGCGCGGATGCCGCAGGTGGTGTCGCGTCCGGCCGCGAGGCTCTCCCAGTCGGAGGCCGTGCCGACCCGGGTCGGGGTGCTGAGCACCGAGTCAGGGATACCTGCGCCGACCTGGCCGTGCTGGTTGTTGCCCCAGCACCACAGGGTGTCGTCGGTGCGCAGGCCGCAGTTGTGGAGGTTGCCGACGGTGACGGTGTCCCAGTTGCTGCCGATGACCTGCACAGGTCCGCTGGGGATCCCGGTCGTCGCCCCGTCGCCGAGCTGTCCGTAGTTGGTCCCCCAGCACCAGGCGGTGCCGTCGCCACGCACTCCGCAGGAGTGGAAGCCGGTGGACGGTGAGAGCCGGGTCCAGCCGGTCGAGGAGGTGACCTGGTACGGCGTCTCCTGGTCGCCGTCGTTCCCGTCCCCGACCTGGCCGTAGGCGTAGTCGCCCCAGCACCAGGTGGTGCCGGCGCGCGAGCCGCAGGCGGTCAGGTGCTCGATCGCCGGGCTGCGCCAGTCCGATGCGGTGCCGACCTGGGTCGGCGTCGTGAGCCGGTCCGGCGGGTGCGGTGTGCCGGCCTGGTCGGCGGTGTTCCGGCCCCAGCACCACAGGGTGCCCCCGTCGGTGTCGACATCGCGGACTCCGCAGGTGGAGCCGTCGCCGGCGGACACCTCGGACCAGTCGGACGAGGTGCCGACCCGGGTCGGCGTCGTCCGGGTCGTCGAGGTGGTGGTCCCGTCGCCGATCTGGCCGTATCCGGTGTTGCCCCAGCACCAGAGCGTGTCGTTCGAGCGGATTCCGCAGGTGTGCCCGTTGCCGACGCTCAGCCGCTGCCAGTCGGTGTCGGTGCCGACCTGCACGGGCACGGCCGACTGGGAGCCCGGCGCGCCGTTGCCGAAGGCGCCGCTACCCCAGCACCAGGCGGTGCCGTCGGTCCGGACTCCACAGCTCATGGTGGTGCCGACGGCGACGCTCGCCCACGTCGTGGCGGTGCCTACCTGGATCGGCGTGCGCTGCGTCGTGGCCGCGCCGTCGCCGACCTGGCCGAAGAGGTTCCAGCCCCAGCACCACATGGTGCCGTCGGTCCGGATCGCGCACGTGTGGTGGTAGGCGGCATCGACGTCCGTCCAGCCGATGGTGCCGACCTGACCGGGGACCGCGGTCCCGGTGTTGCCCTGGCCGAGCTGTCCGTTGTAGCTCGCGCCCCAGCAGAACAGGCGGGCATCGACGGTGAGTCCGCACGTGTGCTCGAAGCCGGTGGTGACCTTCGCCCAGTTCACGCCGTGGGGTCGAGCGACGGTCTGAGGTGTCGCCGCCGAGCCGATCAGGCCCGAGCTCGAGACACCGAGGGCCTGAGGGTGTCCCCAGCAGCGCAGCGAGCCGTTGGCCCGTACGTCGCAGGTGTGGATCCTGTTGGTGGAGACGCCGGGTCTGATGTCGAGGGTGGCGGGGGCCGTCGGGATGGCGGTCGCGGTCGCGGACGTCGCGGAGACGTTGCCCGTCTCGTCCCTCGAGGAGATCGCGTAGGTGTAGGTGGTGTAGTTGGTGACGGCCGTGTCGAGGTAGCTGCTGTCCTCGTCGGTGGCGTCGGCCAGGATCGTCCAGCTCTGGCCTCCGTTGGTGGACCGGAAGATCCGGTATCCGGCCATGTCGTCCGGCTGGTTCGCGCCGGCCGGGTCCCAGGTCAGGGCCACTTCGCTGTCGCCTGCGTCAGCCGCCAGACCGGTCGGGACCGGTGGTGCGTCGGTGTCCTCCGGCGTCGACGGCGTGGCCGGCGAACGGTTGGACTCGTTGCCGGATGCGTCGACGCTGGTGACGGCGAACCAGTACTGCGTCCCGTTGGTCAGGCCGGTGACCGAGTGGTTGTTGGCGCCGAGAAGTCCGCCGACCTGGGTCCAGGGCCCGCTCGCGGAGCTCGCGACGTACACCTGGAAGCCGGCGAGGTCGGGTGAGATCCCGGTGGTCGTCCAGGACAGGTGGACCTGCTTGTCGTCGGCGACGGCAACCGGCGCGCCCGGCACCGGCGGGGGCGTGAGGTCGCGCGGCGTCTCGGAGACCGGAGTCGAGCGGTCCGAGATGTTGAAGTGGGTGTCGCGGGCCACGACGGCGAACCAGTAGGTGGTGCCGTTGGTGAGGAACCCGATGGTGCGGCTGTTGCCGGCGGCGTCGTCGACGAGCTGCCACGGACCGTCCGCCGCGGGAGCCTGGTAGATCAGGTAGTCGCGCAGGTCCGCTTCCGGAGACCCGTCCCAGGCGAGGCTGACCTGGCGGTCGCCGACCGTGGCGGTCAGCCCGGTCGGCGCCGCGGGTGCCGTGAGATCGGTCGGCGTGGCCGAGGCGTGGTCGGAGCGTGCGGAGGCGTTGCCGTCCTGGTCGACGGCGGCAACGGCGAACCAGTACGCGGTGTCGTTGAGCAGCCCGGTGACGGTGTGCTCGCTGTCGTCGACGTCGGTGACCGGCGTCCACGGTCCGTCGGGTGAGGTCGACTGGAAGATCCGGTAGGTGTCGAGCTCGTCGTCGTCGACGTCGTTCCAGTCCAGCGCGACCTGTTGGTCGCCTCGGGTGGCGCTCAGCCCGGTCGGGGGTGGTGGCGCGGTGGTGTCGGCCGGCGTGGCGGACGTGGCGTCGGACCGGTCGGACTCGTTGCCGGTCGCGTCGATGCTGGCGACGGCGAACCAGTACTCGGTGCCGTTGACCAGCCCGGTCGCGGTGTAGACGCTCGCGGTCCCGGCGCTGGTGTCGAGCAGGGTCCACGGCCCTCCGGAGCCGGGAGCGGTGTAGATCCGGTAGGTCTCGAGGTCCCCGGCGCTCACGTCGTTCCAGTCCAGGACGACGTGCTCGTCGCCCGCGGAGGGCTCGAGGCCGGTGGGGACCGGGGGAGCGGTGGCGTCCGCCGGGGTTGCGTCCGCCGGCGCGGACCGGTCGGACTCGTTGCCGGTCTGGTCGACGCTGGTGATGGCGAACCAGTACTGGGTCCCGTTGTCCAGGCCCGAGACGGTGTGCTGACTGCTGGTGACGGGGCCGCCGACCGCCGTCCAGGGACCGGCCGCGGAGGTCGCTTGGTAGACGCGGTAGGAGGCGAGGTCGGCCGCGCTGACGTCCGTCCAGTCGAGCCCGACCTGGCCGTCCCCGGGTTCGGCGGAGAGGCCGGCCGGCACGGGAGGCGGGGTGGTGTCGCCCTGCTGCGGCTCGGGTCGGACCGAGGTGCTGCGCGCGGACTCGTTGCCGGAGGCGTCCATGCTGGTGACGGCGTACCAGGGGGCGGTGGCGACGGCTCCGGCGTCGCGGAAGCTGATGGCCGTGATCTGGGTCGGAGTGAGTCGGGTCCACGGACCGGTCGCGGTGATGCCGCGGTAGACGCGGTACCCGGCGAGGCCGGTGCCGGTGGCAGCGTTCCAGCTCAGGTCGGCCGCGGCCAGGCTCTGCTCGAGGGATCCGGCCAGTCCGGTGGGGACACCGGCCGGGGTGACGTCCCCGCTGGCGAGCACCCGGACGCCGACGACGTTGGACGTCGCGACGGCCGCCTGTCGGTAGTTCTGAGCCACGACGCGGTACTCGGTCAGTGCCACGGTCTGGGTCGCCGGGCGGGGGAAGGCGACGGTTCCCGAGGCGCTCTGGGTGCTGGTGGCGAGCTGGGCCCACTGGCTGCCGTTGCGCCGTTGCAGCGCGACCGTCCGGCCGGGCCGAGCCGGGTGGAAGGACGCCGAGAGGGTGAACGCCGTGCCGCGCAGGATGCGGGCCGGGCCGTCGAGCCAGCTCGCCTGGGCGGTCAGGCCGCGCGTCACGGGTGGGGTCTCGACGGCGGGGTAGCTGGTGCCGGCGACGGTCACGGCGGGAGCGATCACCCGGTAGCCGACGATGCCGGTGCCGCTGGTGGGTGCGTTGACGGTGAAGGTGAAGCTGCCGTTGGCGCGCGACGTCTGGGACCGGACGGTGGCCCACGCGCCGCTGCCGAGGCGCCGCTGCAGCGTGACGGTGCGCGCCCGGGCCGGCGGGAGGGTGCCGTCCAGGACGATCTGCTCGTTGTTCATGACCGGGTCGGCGGCGGCGCTGGTGAGGGTGCCAGCCTCGACCGCGACTGCGGGCGCTGCCTGCTGGACGACGAGGGTGCCGGCGCCTGCCGCGAGCGTGAACGCGAGGGCGATGCCGACCAGCCTGCGCCGCCGTACACCGCTGCGGTGCCCCCGACGCTGCCTCCGTGTGCGTGACCCGATCATGGCGATGCCCTCCTCGTCACCTGGTCGCGGCGCCCGGGGCACGACGTCGTGTGGGTGCTCGCATCTTCAGCACGGGCGGCGCCGGCCGGGCAGGGCCGTGCGTCGATTTACCCCACCTGGGGGGTGGCCGGGCCGCGGAGTCTCCGTCCTGCCCCGGTCGCACGCGCGCTAGGGGTCGCCGGTCGGGTCAGACCCCGATCCTGCGCCACGGACCCCAGATGGCGAACGTCATGCCGGCGCTGGCCTGGATGTTCACGAAGAGGGTGTGGCCGCCGGGCGAGAAGGTCGATCCCGCGAACTCGTCGGCGTACCGCTGCCGGAACTCACCGGTGGCCGGGTCAGTGCTGACCTGGCTCACCAGGCGGTTCAGGGCGATGTCCCACAGCCGTCCGCCTCGGGAGAGCCCGCGTATGTAGTTGTCCACGGTGCTGTCCTCGCACACCACCAGCGTGCCGTGCTTGCTGGTGGTGATGTTGTCGGGGAAGTCGAAGGTGAGGTTGGCCTCGGTGTCGTCGACCGGTGCCTGGTAGATGACCTGCAGTGTCTTCGACCGGCAGTGATAGGCCCAGACCTGACCGTTGCCCTTGCCGAAGCCGCTGGCGTTGTCGTCATCGTCGTCCGTGGCGCCCCAGTCCTGTTCGGCCGGACCGCCGCCCTGTGTCGAGGTGAAGTAGACGACGTTGTCCTCGTAGACCTGGCCTTCGAGCCGGGAGAACAGCGCAGCACCCTGCGCCCGGCCCTGGTCGCCGACCTTGACCAGCGCCTGGTCGTTCGTGGTGCCGGCAGGCATCGTCGGATCCGGGTCGTCGATGTCCACCCACTCGACCTTGTACGTCGCGCGTCGCCGCTGCCGTGCCTCCAGGTGGGCGAGTGGACGACCCTTGACCGCGAGCATCTGCAGTCGACCCTCGTTGTCGAGGAATCCGGTCTCCATCGGGTGGTGCCGGGGGATGTAGCGGTAGAAGCCCGACGGGAACTCGAAGTTGTCCTCGGTCAGGTAGAGAATGCCGTCGACCGGGTCGAACGAGACGGCCTCGTGAGGGAAGCGCCCGGCGCGGGTGATCGGCTGGCGGTTGCTCTGGCCGTTCGCCGGCACCTCGAAGACGTAGCCGTGCTTCTCCTCCAGGCGGGTGTTGGGCGCACCCTGGAAGTCCGGGCCCACGTCGGGACCGTTGACCGTCTCCTCGCAGGTGATCCACGATCCCCAGGGCATGACACCGCCGCTGCAGTTGAACATCGTGCCGTTGAGGCTGGTGTAGGAGTCGACCACCTCGCCGTACTTGGTGACCTCGATGGTCGTGCAGCCGGCGCCGGCGTTCACGTCGTACGGAGCACCCGGCCCGAACGCGGTAGCCGTCGCGGAGTTCGTGACCTCGTGGTTGCGGACCAGGCGGATGGTCCCGTTGGTTCCGGGGAACGCCCCCATGCCGTCGTGTCGTCCCGGAAGCAGGGTGCCGTCGTCGAGGGTCACCGGAAACTCGGTGTCGTGGAAGGAGCGGTAGGAGAAGCCTCGTGGCAGATGAAGCCGGACCTCGCCGTCACGGCGGTCACGCGCCGGCACCAGGTCGTACCGAGGGATGTGCCCCGGCTTGGCCGACGCGGACTCGGCGAGCAGTCCCTGGAAGGGACCACCGGTGAGCGCGACGCCCGCCGCCGCGGCCCCGGTCTTCAACACGCTGCGACGATCTAGTGCCATTGTCGTCCTCCCGGATCGAACATGGCCGAGGTGGGCCTCGGCCCATCCCGCCACGCTAGACCTGGCCGCCGGAGGTGACCAGGGGCGTGTGCGCCGGTCATCTCATCCGCGATGCATGGCGCCAGGACCCACCGGACGGTAGAGCACATCCGGGTCGGTCCTGCGCACCCTGCGAAGAGTCACAGCTGACTCCGTCAGCGCAGAGCAGCAGGCGCCTCAAATCGGTCAAGCCCCCGACCTGTTCGCACAGGTCAGGGGCTTGACTTCCTGGGGTGAGTAACGGGACTCGAACCCGCGACATCCGCCACCACAAGGCGGCGCTCTACCAGCTGAGCTATACCCACCAGGTCGGTCCAGTTGGACCGAGCAGAAAGTGTAGGGGAATCACTCCGCGTTCGTGGAATCGGGTTCGCCGGTGGACGGGGCGTCGCCGGTGAGCCCGGTGAGCGCGCCGCCGTGCTTGAGGGCGATCGCGCGGGCCGCGTCGCTGTCCGGGCCGGGGGAGGGGACGAAGACGGCCTCGCGGTAGTAGCGCAGCTCCTCGATGCTCTCTTGGATGTCGGCGAGGGCGCGGTGGTTGCCGCGCTTGGCCGGGGCCTGGAAGTAGGCACGGGGGAACCAGCGCCGCGACAGCTCCTTGATCGAGGAGACGTCGACGATCCGGTAGTGCAGGAACGACTCGAGGTTCGGCATGTCGCGGGCCAGGAACGCCCGGTCGGTGGCGACCGTGTTGCCGGCCAGCGGCGGCCGGCTGCCGTCGGGGCAGTGCTCCTTGATGTAGGCGAGCACCTGCTCCTCGGCCTCCTCGAGCGTGATGCCGGAGTCGAGCTCGGCGGAGAGGCCGGACTTCTCGTGCATGTCCTTGACGAAGTCGTTCATCTGGTCGAGTGCCTCGGCCGTGGGCTTGATGATGAGGTCGATGCCCTGGCCGAGCACGTTGAGGTCGAAGTCCGTGACCAGCGCGGCCACCTCGATGAGCGCGTCGGCCCCGAGATCCAGGCCGGTCATCTCACAGTCGATCCAGACGAGTCGTTCGTTCACACGGGCAACCTTAGTCCCACTGATTCGGGACCTTCGGCGCTCAGGTCTCACTCAGGCTCGGGGCCTAGGCTCAGGCCCGTGAGGGAATGGGTGGGTCTGCTCGCGCGGCTCGTCGTCGGCGGCGTGTGGATCGTCGCCGGCGCGCTCAAGCTGCCTGACCCCGCCCAGAGCGTGAACGCGGTCCGCGCCTACCAGCTCCTCCCGGGTGAGCTGGTCCAGCCGGTCGGCCAGCTGCTGCCGGTCATCGAGATCGTGATCGGGCTCTGCCTGGTCCTCGGCCTGCTGACCCGGTGGGCGGCGCTCGGCTCCGCGATCCTCTTCGTGCTGTTCATCATCGGCATCGCGTCCGCGTGGGCGCGCGGGATCACCATCGACTGCGGCTGCTTCGGCGGCGGCGGCTACGACCCGAACGCCACGGACAAGTACCCCTGGGAGATCGCCCGGGACGCCGTGCTCCTCCTCGCCTCCCTCTTCCTGGTCTGGAAGCCGTCCACGAGACTGGCCCTGGACTCGATGCTGTTCCGCCGTACTCCCGAGCCCGAAGGATCGTGATGTCGAAGAAGAACCGCGAAGCCGACCGAGCCAGCCGCGCCGCCGCCGCGCTGGCCGAGCAGCAGCGCGAGGAGCGCCGCCGCCGCAACCTGATGGTCGGTGGCGTCGTCGCCGTGCTGCTGGTGATCGTGGTCGGTGGGTTCTTCCTCGCGCGGGCG
This sequence comes from Nocardioides sp. SR21, assembly GCF_022761125.1. GTDB lineage: Bacteria > Actinomycetota > Actinomycetes > Propionibacteriales > Nocardioidaceae > Nocardioides. Next base: position 369,397 of record NZ_JAKWJR010000007.1, read on the forward strand.
CTCGACACGACCACCGACGTGGACGCGCCTGCCGCCGGCAGCGAGTTCGGCCTGACCATCGGGCCGGACGACGCCCCGCACTCGGTGATCATCTACGAGGACTTCCTCTGCCCCTACTGCGGTGAGCTCGAGCGGGCGAGCGGCGACGGCCTGGCCGAGCTGGCCGCTGACGGCAAGGTGCAGGTCGAGTACCGGCCGTTCGTGCTGCTCTCGACCACCGACGATCGCGACTTCGAGTACTACTCCGAGCGCGCCGCCGGGGCCTTCCAGATCGTGCTCGAGGAGTCGGGCGCGGAGGTCGCCAAGGAGTTCCACGACCTGCTGTTCGAGAACCAGCCGTCCGAGGCGGGCCCGTTCCCGTCGGACGACGACCTCATCGACCTGGCGGTCGAGGCGGGCGCGGAGGAGTCCGACGTCCGCGACCGGATCGAGAGCCAGGACGGCGCCGACGCGGCGGCGCGGGCGACCCAGGCAGCCGCTGACGCCGGGGTGAACAGCACGCCGACGGTCCTGCTCGACGGCGAGGTCTTCCAGGACGGCCGCACCATGGACGAGCTCGCGGAGAACCTGATCGCCCAGCTGCAGTGACAGACTGCGGCGCGTGAGCACTCCGTCCTCGTTGGGGAACTTCATCGCCCGCCTGCCCAAGGCCGAGCTGCACGTGCACCACGTCGGCTCGGCGTCGCCCCGGATCGTCTCCGAGCTGGCCGAGCGCCATCCCGGGACGGTGCCGAGCGACGAGGACGCGCTGAGGACGTTCTTCGAGTTCCGCGACTTCGCGCACTTCATCGAGGTCTACCTCGCGGTCGTCGACCTGGTCCGGACCCCGGAGGACATCCGCTACCTCACCTACGAGATCGGCCGGGAGATGGCGACCGGGCAGGGGCTGCGGTACGCCGAGCTCACGTGCACGCCGTACACCTCGGTGCTCCCGCACGACGAGGGCCGCGGCATGGCGATCGAGGCGTACACCGAGGCCATCGAGGACGCCCGGGTCGCCGCCGAGCGCGACTTCGGGCTGGTGCTGCGCTGGATCTACGACATCCCGGGGGAGTCCGGTGTGCCGTCGGCGGACGCGACCCTGGACTTCGCGCTCCACCACCGGCCGGACGCGCTGGTCGGCTTCGGCCTCGGCGGCCCCGAGATCGGGGTGCCGCGCGCGCAGTTCCAGCCGCACTTCGACGCCGCCCGCGCGGCCGGGCTGCGCAGCGTCCCGCACGCGGGGGAGACCACCGGCCCGGAGACGATCTGGCACGCGCTGCTGCTGCTGGGCGCCGAGCGGATCGGGCACGGTACGTCGGCCGCGCAGGACCCGGAGCTGCTCGCGCACCTCGCCGAGACCGGCGTACCGCTCGAGGTGTGCCCGTCGTCGAACATCGCGACCCGCGCGGTCGCCACGCTCGAGGAGCACCCGATCCGTGCGTTCCGCGACGCCGGCGTGACGGTCACGGTGAACTCCGACGACCCGCCGATGTTCGGCACCACGCTGAACCGCGAGTACGAGATCGCCGCCGGCCTGCTCGGCCTCGACGAGGCGGGCGTGGCGGACCTCGCACGGGCCGGCGTACGCGCGTCGTTCGCCGACGAGGCGGTCAAGACGCGGATCCTCGGCGAGATCGACGAGTACGCCGCCGGGAAGTAGTCCGCGCAGGCACGCGGGCTCCGCGCTCCCACGGCCGATCAGCGGGGCGACGATGCCGCCAGCTAGTCCTGGCTCTCGCCGGCCTGGGCAGCACGCCGCCGCTCGAGCCGCCAGTGGACCTCGCCGGTGCTCGGGTGCCTCCACTCGCGCAGCCGGTACTCGAATCCCGGCAGCAGCACGATCGGGATCGGCTCCGGAGACGCCGGGGCGACCGCTCCCACCACGATCTTCGCCTCGGCGGGGATGAACGGGGACTGCGCCGGGATGGGCGCGGTGATGATCTCCACCGGATCTGCGTACGGGCGTGCCATGGCTCCGGAACCTACCACAGAGCAGTAGCAGTGTTGCGCGTCACGGTCGTGATACCTATGCGATAGCAACCCCATAGCGTACCTTTAGAGAGCATGAGGAAAACGCAGCCAGGAAGACCGTCGAGGTCACCCGAAGCCCTCCCTGGTCAGCGGCACTCGCTCGGGACTGAGCGCCCGACCTCCTCGCCATCAGGCAGGGAGATCGGACGAGCCGTCCGGATCGCAACCGACCACGGAGACAGAAGGAACACCATGAGCAACGCCACCATCCCGGAGCCCACCTACAAGGACGCCAAGGCGCAGGCCAAGGCGGCGAAGGCCTACGCGAAGGCGCAGCGGCCGTTCTACAAGAAGAAGCGAGTCATCCTCCCGGCTGCCACCGCAGCGGTGATCGGCATTGCGGCGGTGTCGAGCGGCGGCGGATCCAGTGACCCGTCCGAGTCGGCGGTGGACAAGGCGGTCGCCGCGTCCCATGCCAAGGGCGGCGAGGCCAAGGCCGATGCTCCGAAGCCGGTGAGCGTTGATGCCGACGTGATCCTGAAGGAGTTCGAGGAGAACGAGGCCGCCGCTGATGCGAAGTACGACGGCAAGGTCCTGAAGGTGACGGGCGTCGTGGCCTCGATCGACACCGAGCTGTTCGATGACAGCGAGTACGTGATCAACATCGGTACCGGTTCCGACTGGGACGTGTGGACCGTGAACGCGGACGACCAGGCGCAGGACGCGGTGGCCTCGCTGAAGAAGGGCGACGACATCACCGTCATCGGTGAGTTCGAGGACGGCGGCGACCTGGGCGTCGAGCTCGCCCACGCCGAGATCGTCGGTTGACCCACTCCGACCACGCCTAGAGAAGGACACCGCACATGCGCACCACCATCAAGGCCGCCCTCGCGGCCACGCTCCTGACGAGCACCGTTCTGGGCGGCGTCGCGCTCGCGCCGGCCGCGAACGCGACCACCGGCCCGCAACGGCAGGCCATCGGGACGGCGTACGACTATCTCGACTTCACGCACTTCTCGAAGGCGGGTCTGTCCGATCAGCTCCAGTACGAGGGCTTCAGCCGAAGCGTCTCGAACTACGCCGTCAACCACATCAAGGTCTCGTGGAACAACCAGGCCGTCGGCTCCGCCAAGGACTACCTGCGGTACTCGCACTTCTCCTGCTCCGGTCTGATCGACCAGCTGGAGTACGAGAAGTTCACGGCTGCCCAGGCGCGCTACGGGGCTCACCACACGCGGGCCTGCTGAGTCGGCCCCGACGGCGGTCCCCACCCGTGGACTCGGGTGGGGGCAAGGGCCCGCCGGCTGGCGCGGAGCCGGTCGTGGGCAGGAACGACGAGAAATGAATGAGGCCCCGCGAGCTCATACCAAGCGGGGCCACCTCTTTTGTATCCCGCCCGGGGGTGGAAAACCTGCATTGGCGCGCGTGTCGAAAGGGTCACATCCGGGTAGACGGGGACCATGCCCCCGATCAGTGTGGCGGTCGTCAACGACTACGAGATCGTCGTCGCCGGCGTCGCGGCGATGCTCGCGCCGCACCAGGACCGGATCCGCGTCGTCGAGCTGGACTCCGGTCTGCCCGTGGTCAGCGACGTCGACCTCGTGCTGTACGACACCTTCGGCCAGGTGCAGGGCGACGCCGTGGACCTCGAGGACCTGGTGTCCGGCCGCGGCCACCGTGTGGTCATCTTCAGCTGGAACACCCAGCGCGAACTCGTCGAGCGGGCCATCGAGCGGGGCGCGGCGAGCTACCTGTCGAAGGGCCTGAGCGCCACGGAGATCGCCGACGCGCTCGAGGCGATCCACGGGGGCGAGACCATCACGCCGCCGCCGTCGGCCGGGCTGGCCGACGGCGCCGCGAACGGCGAGTGGCCGGGCCGCGAGAACGGCCTGACCGCGCGCGAGGCCGAGGTGCTCGCGCTGATCGTGCAGGGGCTCAGCAACCAGGAGATCGCGGAGCAGACCTACCTGTCGATCAACTCGGTGAAGACCTACATCCGCACCGGCTACCGCAAGATCGGCGTCGCCCGGCGCTCCCAGGCGGTGGCGTGGGGGATGCACCACGGCTTCGAGCCGGACCGGATGCGCAGCATCGACACCACGATCCGCCGGTGATCCGTCGGTAATGCCCCTCCCGCCCGCGGGGTACTCACGGGCATGGGAGACAAGGGAGAACAGCAGCGCACGCCGCAGCCGGTCGAGGAGGAGACGCCGACGCCTCCGGACGTCGACATGGAGCCGGAGGACCACGTCAACCGGCCCGACCAGCCGGACTTCGACCCCGACGAGCGCGAGCAGTACGAGACGCCGATCGCGGAGGCGGTCATCCCCGAGGACCGCTGACGCGACGTACCGAGAAGGGCGCCCCCGGCAGGATTCGAACCTGCGACCGTCGGATTAGAAGTCCGTGAGCGTTCTTCGG
>NZ_JAKWJR010000008.1 GCF_022761125.1 Nocardioides sp. SR21
CCGGAGGTTCTCTTCACGTCAACGGCCAGAACCGCTACCAACGTCCTGGCCGGGTACAACTAGGACTGCTTGGACGGGCACTTCGGGTTCGGGCAGTGGTCGGTCGCCACCGGGACGTCCAGCTGCTCGTCGCCGCCCGGGAAGACGTCCATCACGACGGACACGAGCTCGTGCCCGCAGTGCTCGCAGCGTCGTTGCCAGACCGGCTCGTCCATCGGTTCGTCGCTCATGTACGGGACGGTACTCGCCGGCCGGCGCTCCGGACTCGGCCTCAGTGGGCCGACACCTCCCGGTCACGGTCGGCGGCCAGCCAGTCGCGGTTCATACGAAGGGCGTCGTTCATGCCACAGCGCACGGCCAGACGGATGACCCAGAACACTGCCCAGACGGACAGCAGGGCGAAGACAGCGAAGAACGCGATGGCAAGCACGTCGAAAATCGTAGGTCGACAACGTCGACATCTCTTCATCGGCACGAGCGCACGGGCGTCGCCGCGAGCGGCACGACGGCGGATGTGATGATCGGAGAGTGGCCGACTTCGACGCCGAGACAGCGATGGCCCTGGGCGGCTGGGACCGCCGGTATGCCCGAGTGCTGGACGTGGGGGTCCAGGGCGACGTCGCCGCCGCGTTGGTCGATGTCCAGGGGGACGGCCGTGAGCTCAACGTAGACGTCTACACGCGCCAGCTGGACGGAGGGTGGGAGTGCTTCGCGAGCGGCAACGGTTCCATGGGCATTCCTGGAGGGTTCGCCGTTCACACCGCCGACGACCGGATCCACTTCTCACGCGATCCTGACGACGAGCACGAGAGCACCGGCAGGCCCGACGCGCGCTGATCGGCAGATCCGGCCGGGCACGGCTAGACCTCGATCCGGAGCCGCACCCCCACGACCATCCCGAGCTCGATGCCCTCGGCCCGCCGCACCGTGTCCTTGAGCGGCACGAGGTAGCTGCCGTCCTTCGGCCACAGCGACGTCGTCCAGGTGGTGTCGCCGATGGCGACGGTGACCGGGACCATCCCCCAGCCGTAGGTCACCGCGGCCGCGGTCTCCTGGATCTGCTCGGCCTCGTCCTCGGGCACCCGGACGAAGTGGTACGGCGCGGGCCCGCGCCACTCCCGGACCTCGCCGCTGAACTCGAGCTCCACGACCGCGACGTTAGTGCCGGGTGAGGAACCCACGCACCCGCGGAGCGCCGTGGCGCCAGTGCAGGTGCATCGCGTACATGACCCGCCGGCCGCCGGCCCAGCCGTGGAAGAACACCAGCGGGTGCTTCAGCCCGCCGCGCACGACGTCCGCGCCGCCCGGGCCGCAGATCCCGGTGTTCGCGCGCCGCAGCAGCGAGTGCGCGTGCGCCGTCCGCAGGTGGTGCAGGGTGCGGGACCGGCGCCAGGTCGTGCGGTACTGGCAGTCGCCGAAGTGACCCTCGGACGTCAGCAGCACCAGGCTCTTGCCGCGCTGGAGGAGCACCGGGTTCTCGACCACGTGCCGGCTCCGCAGCAGCATCCGAGACCGGGCGTGGCGCGCCCGGTGCCGGCCGTCGCGGGTGAGGGGGAGGAGCCGGATCGTGCTCGGCAGCCCCTGCGTCTTGAACAGCAGGTAGTGCCTCCCGCGCCGGCTCGTGAACGCCGACGGGTCGATCGCGCCGCGCGGCGGGCAGACCAGCGGCCGCCGGCCGAGCGGGCGGAACTGGTCGAGCGCCGTGGGCGCGGTCGCGACGCCGATGCAGCGCCGCAGCCCGTGGCCGACCAGGGCGGAGTAGTACAGCCGCCAGCCGCCGGCGCGGGTCTGCACCAGGTCGGCCGCCCAGATCGCCTGGTCCTTCGACCGGGCCCAGCGCGGCAGGTGCGGCAGCGCCGGACGGATCCGGTGCCACGGTCCCTGCGGGGTCCGGGAGATCGCACGCTGGACGTGGCGACCCGTCGAGATCGCCAGGTAGCCGCCGTCGTACCGCACCACCGACGGGTCGGCGAACCCGCCGGTGCGGAACACCGGGGCCGCCTTGGCCGCCGACTCCGCCTGCTGGGCCTGGGCCGGAGCCCCGCCCAGCTCGATCACCAACGCCACCATCAGGGCAGCGACCAGCGCCACCCGAGATCCCCACCGCATTGCCACGCCCCACTGCTCGCACCCGAATGTGAGGCGTCAGGATCACCCGGCGACGGGGCCTACGGCGGGTAAACGCGCCAACCGTTCCGAATTGCAACAATGGCCCCATGGGCCACGACCACTCCCACGCGTCGGGCCGGGCCGAGGACCGATCCCGGCTGCGGCTGGTCCTCGCCGTGACCGCCGCGGTGCTGGTGCTCGAGCTGGTCGGTGCCTGGCTCACCGGATCGCTGGCGCTGCTCGCCGACGCGGGCCACATGGCCACCGACGTCGCCGCGATCGTGCTCGCGCTCGGGGCGTCGTACGTCGCCGCGCGCGGAGGCGGGCCGCGCTCGACGTTCGGCCTCCACCGGGCCGAGATCCTCGCCGCGCTGCTCAACGCCGTGGTGCTGCTGGTCGTGTGCGGCTACCTCGCGTACGCCGGGGTCACCCGGCTGGTCGACCCGCAGCCGGTCGAGTCCGGCCCGATGGTGCTGTTCGCGCTGGTCGGCCTGCTCGCGAACGCGGTCTCGCTGTGGATCCTCAACCGCTCGCACACCGACTCGCTGAACATGCGCGGCGCCGTCAACGAGGTGCTCGCCGACCTGCTCGGCTCGGTGCTCGCCGTGGTCGCCGGCCTGGTCATGCTGCTCTGGGGCTTCGAGCGCGCGGACTCCCTGGCGTCGCTGCTGATCGCGGCGCTGATCCTGCCGCGGTCGCTGGTGCTGCTGCGCGACTCCGCCGCGGTGCTGCTCGAGGTGGCGCCGAAGGGCCTCGACCTCGACGACGTGCGTGAGCACCTGCTCGAGATGCCCGGCGTCGTGGACGTCCACGACCTGCACGCGTGGACGATCACCAGCGGGATGCCCAGCCTGTCCGCGCACGTGACCGTCACCCAGGAGGCGCTGGACGCCGAGGGTGTCGGGCGGATCCTGGACCGGCTCAGCGAGTGCACCGCCGAGCACTTCGACGTACGCCACTCGACGTTCCAGGTCGAGCCGGTCACCCACCAGGACCACGAGGACCTGGGGGAGGTCCACTGACCTGGCGCGACGTCAGCCGAGCGTGCTCGACTCGAGGCGGAGCCGGATGCCGGCGGCGAACCGGGACTTCACGCCCAGCTGGGTGAGGACGGACGCGATGTCGCTGCGGACCGTGCGGACGCTGACGCCCAGCGCCTCCGCGATCGCCTCGTCCCCGAGGTCGTCGGCGAGCATCACGACCACCTGACGCTGCCGTGCGGTCAGCGCGCCGAGACCCGGCTCGACCTCGGCGGCCGGGAGTGCGGTGGCGAGCACGGCGTCCCAGTACTGCCACGCGGCCTCGAAGCAGGGCCCGGCCGTGACCCCCATGATCGACGGGGCGCCGTCGACCTCCGGGCCCGGGAGCAGCACCACCCGCCGGTCCACGATCTTCAGCTGCAGCGGGGCGAAGCCGAAGCGGTAGTCGCTGTCCGTCTCGTTGGCGAGCAGCATCCGGGCGTCGAGGTCCATGCCCTCGTAGTTGAAGACGCTGATCATGGTCTTCCGCGGCGGACCGGCCAGGAAGTCGCGGTTGAGCCGCAGGTTGACCCGCAGCTCCTGCGCCGTCACGGACGGGCGGATCGAGAGCAGGTCGGCCCATTCGTGCGCCCACTGGTGCAGGAACGGGTTCATCCCGTCGCCCACGGCCAGCACCTCCGCGTCCGGGGAGGCGGCGAGCTCGCTGCGGCGCAGCTGCAGCACGGCGGCTGCGTCCAGCACCGGCTGCTTGACCAGCTCCGGGGTGGCGATCCGGCCGCCGTCGCCGTCGGGCAGCAGCCAGTGGTCCTCACTCGTCACGGGGCTCGTCCTCCAGGCTCGAGCGAGGAGACTACGACAGCGCACCTGTCCGCGGAGCCAGTTTCGGGAGGACCGGATTGGCGGGTCCGACGATGCCCCCGGTAGGTTGTGGAGGCACGATTGTGTTCCGGGTCACAGGGCCGCACCACCCCCGCGAGCCCGCGTCCGGTTCTCGATCACATGGCAGAACTCGGCATGCGGAGACCCCGTCCAGCCGGCGACCTCGAAGGAGTGCACGTGACCCAGCAGCAAGCGGGTGAGACACCCGGCTTCGGCCCCGACCTGGTGGAGGTCTTCGGTCCTTCCCAGCAGGACGGCGGCCCCGAGCTCGTCCAGCTCCTGACGCCCGAGGGTGAGCGCGTCCACCACCCCGAGTTCGACCTCGACTTCTCCGAGGACCAGCTGCGCGGCTTCTACCGCGACATGGTCCTGACGCGGCGCATCGACACCGAGGCCACCGCGCTCCAGCGCCACGGCGAGCTCGGCATCTGGGCCCAGCTGCTCGGCCAGGAGGCCGCTCAGATCGGCGCCGGCCGCGCCCTGCGCCCGCAGGACTACGTCTTCCCGACCTACCGCGAGCACGGCGTGGCCTACTGCCGCGGCGTCAACCCGCTCGACCTGCTCGGCCTGTTCCGCGGCGTCGACCAGGGCTCGTGGGACCCGTCGGAGAACAACTTCGGCCTCTACACGATCGTCATCGGCGCGCAGACGCTGCACGCGACCGGCTACGCGATGGGCATGCAGCGCGACGGCGTCGTCGGCACCGGCGACCCCGACCGCGACGCGGCCGTGATCGCGCACTTCGGTGACGGCGCCTCGTCGCAGGGCGACGTGAACGAGTCGTTCATCTTCGCCGCGTCGTACAACGCCCCGGTCGTGTTCTTCTGCCAGAACAACCAGTGGGCGATCTCCGAGCCGATCGAGCGCCAGACCCGGATCCCGCTCTACCAGCGGGCTCTCGGCTTCGGCTTCCCCGGCGTCCGCGTCGACGGCAACGACGTCCTGGCGACGTACGCCGTCACGCAGGCCGCGCTGCAGCGGGCCCGTGAGGGCCAGGGCCCGACGTTCGTCGAGGCGTACACCTACCGCATGGGCGCGCACACCACGACCGACGACCCGACCCGCTACCGGCTCTCCGACGACCTCGAGCGCTGGAAGCTCAAGGACCCGATCGCGCGCGTGGAGGTCTACCTGCGCCGCAACGGTCTCGCCGACGACGACTTCTTCGAGGCCGTCCAGCAGGAGGCCAACGATCTCGGCCACACGCTGCGCGAGGGCTGCAAGGCGCTGCCCGACCCGCAGCCGCTGAGCATCTTCGACCACGTCTTCACCGAGATGACCGAGGAGCTCGAGCAGCAGCGCGAGGGCTTCGATGCCTACCTCGCCAGCTTCGAGGGGGCGCACCGATGAGCAAGATCACGCTGGCCAAGGGCCTGAACATGGGCCTGCGCAAGGCCATGGAGGACGACCCCAAGGTCCTGCTCATGGGCGAGGACGTCGGCAAGCTCGGCGGCGTCTTCCGGATCACCGACGGCCTGCAGAAGGACTTCGGCGAGGACCGTGTCATCGACAGCCCGCTCGCGGAGTCCGGCATCGTCGGCACCGCGGTCGGCCTCGCGCTGCGCGGCTACCGCCCGGTGGTCGAGATCCAGTTCGACGGCTTCGTCTACCCGGCGTACGACCAGATCGTCTGCCAGGTCGCGAAGATGACGTTCCGAAGCCAGGGCAAGATCAAGATGCCGATGGTCATCCGGATCCCGTTCGGTGGCGGCATCGGCGCGGTCGAGCACCACAGCGAGTCGCCGGAGGCGCAGTTCGCGCACACCCCTGGCCTCAAGGTGGTCGCCTGCTCGAACCCGGTCGACGGCTACTGGATGATCCAGCAGGCGATCGCGTGCGATGACCCGGTGATCTTCCTCGAGCCCAAGCGGCAGTACCACGCCGACAAGGCCGAGCTCGACGAGAGCGCGACCCCGGCGCCGCTGTTCACCTCGCGCGTGGTCCGCGGCGGCACCGACGTCACGGTGCTGGCCTACGGCCCGACGGTGAAGACCGCGCTGTCCGCCGCCGAGGCGGCCGCCGGCGAGGGCAAGTCGATCGAGGTCATCGACCTGCGCACGCTGTCGCCGCTCGACATGGCGCCGGTCTACGACTCCGTACGCCGCACCGGCCGCGTGGTCGTCACGCACGAGGCGCACGTGAACCTCGGCATGGGCGCCGAGCTGGCCGCCCGGATCACCGAGAACTGCTTCTACTCGCTCGAGGCCCCGGTGCTGCGGGTCGGCGCGTTCGACACGCCCTACCCGCCGTCGCGGATCGAGGAGGACTACCTCCCCGACCTGGACCGGGTGCTGGACGCCGTCGACCGCTCGCTGGAGTTCTGATGCCTGAGTACAAGCTGCCCGACGTGGGCGAGGGCCTCGTCGAGGCCGAGATCGTCAGCTGGAAGGTCAAGGTCGGCGACGTCGTCCAGATCAACGACATCGTCGTCGAGATCGAGACCGCGAAGTCGATCGTGGAGCTCCCGACGCCGTACGCCGGCGCGGTGACCGCGATCCACGTCGCCGAGGGCGAGATGGTCTCCGTCGGCACGCCGATCATCGCGATCGGTGAGTCGGTCGACGAGCCCGTCGAGACCCCGGCGGCGCCTGCGGACCTCGGCGAGATGGACCTCTCGAACCCGGCCGCCTCCGGCGGTGGCGAGGGCGAGTCCCTCGTCGGCCGCAACAAGGCCGACCGTGGCCCGGTCCGCCGCGCCCGCAAGGTCGCGACCGGTGCCGCTGCCGCGCACTGGCAGACCCAGGCGGCGTTCGAGTCCGGGGCGTCCCCGATGGTCGAGGCCGAGGAGGCGCCGGAGCCGGTGCCGTCCGCCCCGGCCGCCGTCGGCGCCGCGCCTGCCGTGCACGTGCTGGCGAAGCCGCCGGTGCGCAAGCTGGCCAAGGACCTCGGCGTCGACATCACCACGTGCCGCGCGTCGGGCCCGAACGGCACGGTGTCGCGAGAGGACGTCGAGGCCGCTGCCGGTGCGCCGGCTGCCGCGGTCTCGACGGTCTCGGCGAGCTCGACCAGCGGTGAGCGCGAGCGTCGAGAGCCGATCAAGGGCGTGCGCAAGATGATGGCGCAGGCGATGAGCCAGTCGGCCTTCACCAGCCCGCACGTCACCGAGTGGATCACCGTCGACGCCACCCGCACGATGGAGCTCGTCGAGCGGCTCAAGGCGCGCCGCGAGTTCCGCGACGTCAAGGTCAGCCCGATGCTGGTGCTGGCGCGGGCGTGCATCCTCGCGATGCGTCGCACGCCCGAGATCAACTCGTGGTGGGACGAGGCCGCCCAGGAGGTCGTCTACAAGAGCTACGTGAACCTCGGCATCGCCGCGGCCACGCCGCGAGGCCTCGTCGTCCCGAACATCAAGGACGCCGAGTGCCTGTCGCTGCTCGAGCTCGCCGACGCGCTCGGCGCCCTGGTCGACACGGCGCGGTCGGGCAAGACGCAGCCGGCCGAGATGAGCGGCGGCACGTTCACGATCACCAACGTCGGCGTGTTCGGCGTCGACGCCGGTACGCCCATCATCAACCCGGGCGAGTCCGCGATCCTGTGCTTCGGTGCGATCAACAAGCGGCCGTGGGTCGACGAGGTCACCGGCGAGATCGTCGTCCGAGACGTCACCACGCTGGCGCTGTCGTTCGACCACCGCCACATCGACGGCGAGAAGGGCTCGCGGTTCCTCGCCGACGTGGCCGGGATCCTCGAGGACCCGGCTTCGGCGCTGTTGTTCTGACGGTGGCGACGGTGGTGAGGGGGTCCGGGCGTGCCTGCTGACCAGCCCACCATCGTCGCGACCAGCATCGGGTTCTCCTCGATGGACCTCGGGGAGTGGGACTGGCGCCTCGGGCCGGTCTACCGCTATGCGGCGGACCTTGCCCAGGCCGGCCCGTCCCCCAAGGTCTGCATCCTGGCCACCGCTCTCGGCGACGACCCGACCTGGTTGACCGCCTGCTACGCGGCGTTCGGACGCGCCGGCTTCCGGGTCACGCACCTCGCGCTGTTCCCGCGGCCGAACACGGACGACGTCCGGCGCCTGCTGCTGGAGCAGGACCTGATCTGGGTCGCCGGAGGCAGCGTCGCGAACCTGCTCGCCCTGTGGCGGACGCACGGGCTCGAGCCGATCCTGCGCGAGTGCTGGGAGAAGGGCGTCGTGCTCACCGGTGTCTCGGCCGGGTCGGTGTGCTGGTTCACGGGTGGAACGACGGACTCGTTCGGCCTGCCGTTGCGGCCCGTGACCGACGGGCTCGGGTTCCTTCCGTACAGCAACAGCCCGCACCACGACGCCGAGGAGCAGCGCCGCCCCGCCATCACCCGGCTCCTGGCAGAGGAGCGGCTGCCGGAGTGCTACGCCACCGACAACGGCGCCGCACTGACGTTCTTCGGGACCGACCTGCACGAGGCCGTCAGCGACACCGACGGTGCCCACGCCTGGCACCTGGTCAGGTCGGCCGACGGCGCTGTCGTCGAGCGGCAGCTGCCCACGCGGCGCCTGTAGCGGCAACCAGCCGAGCCCTCGGTGAGAATGCCTCCGTGCGTGAGCTGACCTCTCCGATCGACCTCTGCCTGCCGGACGGCCGTCTCCATGAAGCAGCCGTCGGCTGGTCGCGCCGACCGTTGGTGCGTCCCAACCTCCGCGGCTGGGGCCGCGCGAAGCGCTGGGAGTACTGGGGCGTCGTCACCGAGCGCTTCTGCCTCGGCCTGGTCGTGTCATCGCTCGACTACGCGGGCGTCTGCTCGCTGTGGCTGCTCGACCGCGAGACCGGGCAGACCTGGGAGAGCGAGGCGGTGCCGCCGCTCGGTCGCGGCGTGACGATGCCGGCGTACGGCGAGGTCGCGTCGGTCGTGTCGAAGGACCTCCGCATCGAGGTGTCCGACCGGGCGCTGCGGGCGGCGGCGCCCGGGGTGTCCGTGGACCTCGCGGTCGCGCCGGGCGCCGAGGTGCTCGGCGCGGTGGTGCCGTGGAGCGCCCGCCGGTTCCAGTACACGGTCAAGGACGTCTCGCGGCCGGTCTCCGGGTCGATCGCTGTCGACGGCACGTCGTACGACGTCGAGGGCTGGGGCGTGCTCGACCACGGTCGCGGCAAGTGGCCGTACTCGATCACGTGGAACTGGGCGGCCGGCTCGGGCCCCGGTCGCGGCCTCACGCTCGGCGGGAAGTGGACCGACGGCACCGGCGTCACCGAGAACGGGCTGTTCGTCGACGGGCGACTGCACAAGATCCAGGCGGACCTGGTGTGGGAGTACGACACCGCGGACTGGATGCGACCGTGGCGGATCCACGGCGAGGGCGTCGACGCGACGTTCACGCCGTTCCACGAGAAGGTCTCGCGCACCGACCTCGTCGTGCTCTCGAACGAGACGCACCAGTGCTTCGGGCACTGGTCGGGCTGGGCCGCGACGGACGACGGCGAGCGGGTCGACCTCGACGGCCTGGTCGGCTGGGCCGAAGAGGCGCGCAACCGCTGGTGATCAGCGCCGTTCGTAGGCGCCGACGTCGACCCGGCCGACCACTGGCCGGCGATCCTTCCCGGAGGGGTGGGCGTACTCCCACCGCGGGCGCCACTGCTTCGGCACGGTTGCGCCGCGGTTGATCGCCGACGACGCGGCGCGCAGGCGGTAGTCGTCGTGCGCCGGGTCGACGAACGAGCGCAGGCCGACGCGGAGGTTCGCCCGCGCCGACACGTCGTCGCGCGAGGCGAGGTCCCCGGGCCCGACGAGCAGGTTGTTGCGCAGGGTGGCGTCGCTGCCGGTGGTGAGGTTGACGAAGGTGCCCGACGATCGCTGGTTCACGAACGTGTTGCCGACGACCCAGAGCCGGCTTGACCCGGTGAGCCCCTCGGCGCCGTACGAGACCAACGCGGAGTTCTCCGAGCTCGGCCCCTGGACGACCACGTTGCCCGCGACGAGCGAGCGGCCGCCGTTCGGCAGGTCGATGGAGTAGCTCGCGGTGGCGTCGCGGTCGGTGATCAGGTTGGCGACGACGGTGTTGCGCGCGGCGCGGGACTTCAGCTCGTGGCCGGTGTCGGCGCCCCAGAGGTAGCTGCCGGTGACGGTCAGCGAGCGGACGGCGCCGACGTAGATGTTGTGCGTCTGGCCGTCGCCCGCGCCGTTGCGGAAGAACCGCGAGCCCGTGATGACGATGTCGCTTGCGGAGTCCGCGCCGGTGAGGATGCCGTTCTGGTTGTGGTGGAACCAGCTCCGCGTGATCGTGAGGTCGGTGCCCTCCTGACGGATGCCGGCCCCGTTGCCGTCCGGGACGGTCGTCCCGCTGAACTCGATCCGGTCGACGGTCGTGCGATCGCCGGCGATCACCCAGATCGCCTTGCCCTGAGCGTGCTCGCCGTCCGCGCGCAGGTGCGCCCGGCCGCCGACGCCGCGCAGCGTCAGGTCGTCCTGGGTCCACGTCGCGACGTCACCGGCGTAGCTGCCGGCGTCGATCAGCACCGTGTCGCCGTCGCCCGCGACCGCTGCGGCGGCGCTGGGCGTGCGGAGCTCGCGGTCCGGGCCGACCCGCCAGGTGCGTGGTCCGCCGGCGTCGGCCGGGACGAGGGCTGCGGTGCTGAGGAGGCACCCGAGGATCACCGAGAGGGTTCGCCGCATGCCTTCATTCTGCGGGTCAGCGACAGGTGCGCAGGAGTGCGAGCACCAGGCTCTCGGTGACCGCGACGAGCTCGTCGACCGGGACGGCCTCCTCGGGCCCGTGCGCGAGCCGCACGTCGCCAGGTCCGTAGTGCAGCGTCGGCATCCCGGCACCGGCGTACAACCGCAGGTCGCTGCCGTACGGCGCTCCGCGCTCGCGCGGGCGCGGTCCCTGGGTGACGTCGGCATGGGCGGCGGCGACCAGGTCGTAGAGCGCGCGGTCGGCCTGGGCGTACTCACCGCTGGCGAACTGCCCGCCGGTCCAGGCGACGGTCGGCGCGTGGTCGCGCAGCCACGGGTCGGCGGCCGCGGCGTCCGCGATCGCCTCCTCGAGCTCGGTCCGGGCCGCGGCCGGGTCCTCGCCGAGCGCGACGCCGTAGCGGCCCTCGGCGACGAGCAGGTCGGGGACGCTGCTCGCCCAGTCGCCGCACGAGACCTTGCCGATCGAGAGCGGGTAGGCGACGGGGTACTCCGCCATCAGCGGGTGCACGTCGCGGTTGCGGCGCTCCTCGAGGGCGGCCAGCGCGGCGTGCAGCGGGAGGAACTTCTCGAGCGCGCTGACCCCGGCGTACGACGTGCTCCCGTGGCTGGCCACGCCGGGCACCCGCAGCTCGAACGTGAGCGCGCCGGCGTTGGCGGTCGTGATCGTGCCGCTGGTCGGCTCGGTGATGATGCAGGCCTTGCCGCGGTGGCCGCGGTCGAGGGTGGCGAACGCGCCGAGGCCACCGTCCTCCTCGCCGACGACGAGCTGGACGGCGTACGGCTTCGAGAGCTGGATGCCGGAGGAGCGGATCGCGCGGACGGCGGCGAGGTTGGCGACCACGCCGGCCTTCATGTCGCAGGTGCCGCGGCCGCGGACGTCGCGCCCGTCGACGGTCGCGGTGAACGGGTCGGTGCGCCACTGGCCGAGGTCGCCGCTGGGGACGACATCGACGTGCCCCTGCAGGACCAGCTCGGGCTCGCCCTCGCCGCTGCTCGCGACCAGGCCCCACGCCTCGCTGCGGGTGGCCTCCCAGCCGGGGAACGCCGGGTCGCTGGTCAGGCGGGGCAGGTCGAGCGACCAGAGGTCGGTGTCGAGGTCGAGCTCGGTGAGCTGCTTGGCGAGCACGTGCTGGACGTCGGACTCCGCGTCGGAGCCGCTCACGGACGGGATCGCGATCAGGTTGACGAGGTCGCGCACGAGCTCGCGCTCGTCGACGAAGGCGAGAGCGCGCAGCTCGAGGTCGGACAGATCACGGTGGGACACACAGAAAACGGTAAGGGGCGTCAGGGGGTTATGTCCGTGACTTCCCAACCTTGGGGCGAGATCGGGTGGAGCATCGCGTCGGTGCCGCCGTCGACGAAGAGAACGGCGCCCACGATGTTCTCGGCCGACAGCAGGAACCCGATCGCCGAGGCGATCTCGTCGGGTCGCGTGGTCCGGCCGGTCGCGGTCGGGTACGAGTCGATCGCCGGCCCGAACACCGGGTCCGCGCGCATCCGCTCGACCATCGGCGTCTCGGTGGCGCCGGGCGCCACGGAGTTGAGCCGGATGCCGGCGCCGGCCCACTCCGCCTTCACGCCTTCACGCCGCGCCCACCAGGCCAGCGCCGCCTTGGTCGACGGGTAGACCATCACCGACTCGACCTTCGCCGCCTCGGCCCGCGCGGTCGCCTCGTCGTCGCGCAGGCAGGCCTGGGCCACCGGCGCGTTCCAGCCGGGCATGCCGGTGATCGAGTTCGAGGCGAGCAGGACCACGCCCGCGCCGTTCGCGTTCGTCAGCTCCGCCTGCAGGCCGGTGACCAGCGCGATCGCGCCGAAGTAGTTGACCGACACCACCAGCTGCGAGTCCACGCCGGTCTGCCCGGCGATCCCCGCGGCCGGCACCAGGCCGTGCACCACGTCGGTCAGTCGTCGTACGCCGGCGACGGCCTCGGCCCGCCCCTCGGCCGTCCCGAGGTCGGCGGTGACGTCCGCGTCCCGCAGGTCCACGCCGATCACCCGGTGCCCCTGCTCCCGCAGCAGCCCGGCCGTCGCCGCCCCGATCCCCGACGCGGCCCCACTCACGACGTACGTCTTCACGCCCGCGACTGTAACGCGTTCTAGTTCCTACCGCTCCCGCCGGTTGTAACGCGGGGTTATGGGCTCTGGTGACCTCGAAATAACGGGGTGCCTAGTTGCCATAACCCCGCGTTACAAGTAGCGGCGGGCGCGGTCGGCGGGACTGCCTGGCCCGGCATCGAGCAGCGCGGCGAGCTCGTGCTCGAGCACCGCGCCGACGCGCTGGCAGAACTGCTCGGGCTCGTCGGCGGCGTCGGGCAGCTCGGCGACGACGCGGTCGACGATGCCGCGCTCCAGGAGGTCGAGGGCGCGCACCTGCTGCGCGCGGGCCATCTCAGGAGCATGGTCGAGGTCGCGGTGCACGATCGCGCTGGCGCCCTCGGGAGGCAGCGGAGAGAGCCAGGCGTGCTGGGCCGCGATCACCCGGTCGGCGGGCAGGAACGCGAGCGCCCCGCCGCCGTTGCCCTCGCCGAGCATCAGGCACAGCGTCGGCGCGTCCAGCGTCACCAGGTCCGACAGGCAGCGCGCGATCTCGCCGGCCAGCCCGCCGTTCTCGGCCTCCGCCGACAGCGCGGCGCCCTGGGTGTCGATCACGGTGACGAGCGGCAGCCCGAGCTCGGACGCCAGCCGCATCCCGCGCCGCGCCTCGCGCAGCGCCTCGGGCCCCATCGGGTGCTCGGTCGTCTGCCCGCGCCGGTCTTGGCCGAGGAACACGCACGGCGCGTTGCCGAAGCTCACCAGCGCCAGCAGCAGCCCGGGGTCGTGCTCGCCCTGCCCGGTCCCGTTCAGGGGTACGACGTCGCTGGCGGCGTACTTGAGCAGCCGGCGGACGCCGGGCCGGTCCGGACGCCGCGAGCGCGTGACGGCGTCCCAGGTGTCGACCTCGGGGAGCGGGGTGAGCGGGATCGGCGCGGGCACCGGCCGGACGCCGTGCCTCGGCGCGAGCAGGATCGTCAGCGCCCGGTCGAGGATCTCGGCGATCTCCTCGGGCGGCATCACCGCGTCGATGATCCCGCGGGTGTAGAGGTTCTCGGCCGTCTGCACGTCCGGCGGGAACGGCTTGCCGTACAGCGCCTCGTAGACGCGCGGCCCGAGGAACCCGACCAGCGCGCCGGTCTCGGCGACGGTCATGTGCCCCAGCGAGCCCCACGACGCCATCACGCCGCCGGTCGTGGGGTGGCGCAGGTAGACGAGGTACGGCAGGCCCGCGGCCTTGTGCGCCGCGACGGCCTCGGTGATCCGCACCATCTGCACGAACGCCGGTGTCCCCTCCTGCATCCGCGTCCCGCCGCTGACCGGGCCCGCGAGCAGCGGCAGTCCCTCGGCGGTGGCGCGGTTGATCGCCGCGATCAGGCGGTCCGCGGAGGCGCGGCCGATCGACCCGGCGAGGAACGCGAACTCGCCCATCACCACCGCCACCCGGCGGCCCTTCATCAGGCCCTCGCCGGTGAGCACCGACTCGTCGCAGCCGCTCTTCTCCTGGGCGGCGACGAGCTCGGCGAGGTACTCCGGGGACACACCGGTGCGGTCCGGCGCGACGTCCCAGGACGTCCAGGAGCCCTCGTCGAGGACGAGGTCGATGAGCTCGGCGGCGGAGAGTCGCGTCACTCCCGCAGGCTATGCCAGGCCGCGAGCACCGCGGCCTCCCGATCGCGTGACATTCCGCTCACGACCGCGTCCGGCGCGGCCCGCTGCCACGCCAGCGTGTCCCGCGCGGTGTCCGCGATCGAGCGCAGCACCAGCCCCGCGTCGTACGACGGTGCAGGGTCGTGCGACCCGAGCCCGTCGTACTCCGGGCGCGGCAGCCACAGCGGCAGCGCCTCCGGACCCATCCACGGCTCGACGCCCTGCTCGGCGAGGAACTCCTGCGGGACCCACGTGAACGTCGCGGACGACCCGACGCCGTCGGCGACCTCGGCGAGCATCCGCGAGATCGGCATGACCTCGCCGACGCCGTCGTAGTCGCCGCCGGTGCGCTGCTCCGCGCACGTCACGATCCACGCCGCCAGGTCGCGCGCGTCGATCACCTGCATCAGGTCCTCGGGCTTCCCACCGGCCAGCGCCTCGCCGCCGTCGGCCAGCCGCACCGGCCAGTACGTGAACCGACCGGTCGGGTCCTCGGGGCCGACGATCAGCCCCGGCCGGATCACCGTCCACGAGGCCGCGCCGTCGCGCACGATCTGCTCACACGCGACCTTCATCGGCCCGTACGTCTCGGGGTCGGTCTTCAGGTCGGCGTCCTCGGGGTGCGGGTCGCGCAGCGGCACCGTTCCTGGCCGGCCGTTCGGGATCGAGTCGTCGGCATAGACGTTGACCGTCGACACGAACACCCAGTGCGCGTCCGGCCACGCCGCGACGCCCTTGCGCACCCAGGACGGGATCCGGCCGACGTCCACCACCGCGTCGTACGTCGCGTCCGCGAGCTCGGCCGGGACGTCGTCGTACCGGTCCCACTGGGCGAACGCCGCTCCGTCGGGCACGGCGCCGGAGGTGCCGCGCGTCGCGCAGGTCACCTCGTGCCCGCGCGCGAGGGCGTCGACCGCGACCGCCTTGGACAGGAACACCGAACCGCCGAGCACCAGGATCTTCACGAGCTCCACGCTGTCGCGATCAGCCGCGTCGGGCAAGTGATTCAGCTGTCAGCAGCAGGTGTCGTCTCCGACAGCAGCCACGTGTCGAAGAACGCTGAGAGGTCTTCGCCGGTCTGCTCCGACCACCACGCGGTGATGTCGTCGTACCCCGCGTTGCCGTACGCGTTCGCCTGCGGCCACTCGCGCACCAGTCGCCAGAACTCGTCGTCGCCGATGCGCTGGCGCAGCTCGTCCCACATCACGGCAGGGATGTAGTAGACGTTCGCGGCGCCGAAGTCCTCGGGGTCGTAGTCGGCCGGCGGTCCGGAGTCGCCGCGCAGCGTCGAGTCGTACGTCGCCCACTCGTCCATGAGGGCCTCGAGGGACGGCCCGCGGTGCTCGGCGGTCCAGACGCCCTGGAGGTACATCGCCATGCCCTCGTTCATCCACACGTCACGCCAGTCGCGCGGCGTCACCAGGTCGCCGTACCACTGGTGCGCGGCCTCGTGGACGAGCACCTCCGGCGACGTGGCGTACCTGGTGTCGCCGAGCGTGATCATCGTCTGCGTCTCCATGCCGCTGGAGGAGTCGACGACGAGGTAGCCGAGGCTGTCGAACGGGAACGGCCCGAGCCTCTCCTCCAGCCAGTCGACCGCGGCCGGCGCCTCGCGCATCCGGTCGATCAGCTCGGGCCGGTCGGCGGGCGTCCAGTACGACATCGGCAGCCCGGAGGCCGACTCGTCCTCGGTCATCGTGAACTCGCCGATGGCGACGGTGACGAGGTACGACGACGCCGGCGAGTCCAGCTCCCAGGCCGTGATGGTCCGCCCGTCGCGCTCACGCCGCGAGACCAGCTCGCCGTTGGCCACGCCGACCGCCGGGGACGGGGCGCTGATGCGGAAGGAGTACGTCGCCTTGTCGGACGGCTGGTCGTTGACGGCGTACCACGTGTAGGCGCCGAACGGCTCCTGCATCGTCCACACCTGGCCGGAGGGCGCGACCGTCCAGCCGACGCTGGCGATGTCGGTGCGCTCGGTCGGCGACGGCACCGCAGCGGGCGTGCCGGAGTAGTCGATGTGCACCAGGTAGCGCCGGTTCGGCAGCACCCGCTGGTGGATGACCAGGTCCTTGCCGTCATGGTCGAACGTCGCGCGCACCCCGCCGACGTCCACGTCGGTGACCTCGAGCGGCTCGCCGAGGTCGAGCTGGATCTGCGACGCCCGCGCCGTCGCGCGGATCCGCAGCGTCTCGGCCCCGGTCAGGGTCTGCGTCGCGGGGTCCCAGTCCAGGTCGAGGTGGTAGCTGAGCACGTCGACGCCGGGGTCGCCGACGTCGGGGTAGACGCGGTCCTCGACCGGCTCGTCGACCCGCGCGGCGGCCGCCTCGGTCGGCGACGTCTCCTCGGTGGGCTCGGTGCCGCCGTCGCCCGAGGTGCAGCCGGTGAGCAGCAGCGCCGCGGCCGCGAGGCCGGCGGCGGCTCTCCTCACTCCGTGCTCCGGAGCAGGGGCCGGGCGAGCTTCCGCCCGTGGTGGATCTGGGCCTTGACCGTGCCGAGCGGAGCGCCGACCAGCTGGGCGATCTCCTCGTACGGCAACCCGTAGACGTCGCGCAGCAGCAGCGGCTCCACGAACTGCGGGTGGTCGCGCTCGATGATCTCCATCGCCTCGAGCAGGTCGAGGCGGGTGCCGGCGATGACGCTGGTGGTGCGCGGGTCGGGGCGGTCCAGCGGCCCGAAGTCCTGCGGGTCCGCGGAGATCGCCTGGTTCTTCATCCGGCGGTACGTCGTCCGCGCGCTGTTGACCGCGACGACGTGCATCCAGGTCGTGAACCGGCCGCGGCCGCCCCAGCTGCCGATCTTGTTCGCGATGTTGATCAACGCCTCCTGGCAGGCGTCCTCCGCGTCGGGCAGGTGCGGCAGCACCCCCCGGCACACGTTGAGCGCGCGCGGACGGATCGCCGCGAGCAGCGCCTCCAGCGCGTCCCGATCACCTGCCCGAGCCCGCCGTGCGAGCTCGTCGAGCTCGTCCGGACTCAGCGCTTCCTCCGACATGCATGCACCCTTCCCCGTCGTCCTGACAGTAGTCCGACGACGGGGAAGGGAGATGGTTCCGTTACTTGACCTCGGACCTCAGGACCGACCAGACGCCGATGGTCAGCGGGATCACCAGCCAGAACAGGCCGGTCACCCCGAGCTGGGCCCACTGCTCCCCGGAGACGTCGCCGTCGAAGAGCGCGCCCTGGGCGTAGTTGAAGTCCACCCACGGCTGCTTGTCGGCGAACCACTGCTGGGTCTCGGCGAGCACCGTGGTGATCGTCGGCAGCAGCAGGCTGTAGACGAAGTACCCGACGATCGCGCCGGGGGAGTTGCGGATCAGCACGCCGAGCATGAAGCCGACCGCCATGCCGAGGATGTTCGCCAGGATGATGTAGGAGAACTCGACGACCGACACGTTCCAGACGGCGTCCACGCCGAGGATCGCGGAGCCGAGCAGGTTGCCGACCGCGCCGATCGCGGCGGCCGCGAGCATCGACGTCACGCCGACGATGAGCGCCACGATCGCCTTGCCGGTGATGACCCGGCCCCGGTGCGGCACCAGCGTGAACGACGTCAGGCCGGTGCGCTGGCTCCACTCGCTGGTGACCGACAGGATCGCGATCATCGGCAGGATCACCGCCATCGGGAACCCGAACGCCGTCGCGAAGGTCTCGTACGTGATCTCGCTGTCGGGCGCGAACAGGATCACCGCGCCGGTGGCGATGACCGACACGATCCCGATGCTGGCCAGCAGCCAGAAGCCCGAGCGGGTGTCGAACGACTTGCGCAGCTCGACGCCGACGATCCGCGACATCGGGATCCGACGGGGTGCGGGCTTCGTGGCCCGGACGACCTCACGGTCCAGTACGGCGGTGCTCATGCTGCTGCTCCTTCACGCTGGGTCTCTGCGGTGAGCTCGAGGAACATCTCCTCGAGGCCGGCGCCGTCGGCGGCGCGCAGCTCGGTGAGCGCAACACCCGCGGTGAGCGCCACCTGGCCGACCACGTCCGGGTCGGCGTCGACGCGCAGGGCGTCGGTGATCTCGCTGAAGTGCAGGCCGGCCGTGACCAGCGCCTGCGAGAGCGCGGGTACGTCGCGGGTGCGGACCAGGGTGCCCGCCGCGGCGAGCAGCTCGGCCTTGGTGCCCTGCGCCACGATCCGGCCCTGCCCGATGACGACCAGGTCGTCGGCGATGACCTCGATCTCGTGCAGCAGGTGGCTGCTGAGCAGCACGGTGCCGCCCTGGTCGGCGTACCCGCGGAGCAGGTCGCGCATCCAGCGGATGCCCGCCGGGTCGAGACCGTTCGCGGGCTCGTCGAGGATCAGCACGCCCGGGTCGCCGAGCAGTGCGGTCGCGATGCCGAGCCGCTGGCGCATGCCGAGCGAGTAGTTGCGGACCCGCCGGCCGGCCTCGGTCGGGGTCAGGCTGACCCGCTCGAGCATCTCGTCGACGCGGCCCTTCGGCAGGCCCATCGTCTGCGCGGCGATCGTGAGGATCTCGCGGCCGGTGCGGCCCGCGTGCTGGGCGGAGGCGTCGAGGAGGACGCCGACCTCGAGGCCGGGGTTCGGGAGGTCGGCGTACCGCCGGCCGTCGATCGTGGCGACGCCTGACCCGGCCGGCGTGAGGCCGACCATGATCCGCATCGTCGTGGACTTGCCTGCGCCGTTGGGTCCGAGGAATCCGGTGACCCGGCCCGGACGCGCGGCGAAGCTGACGTCGTCGACGGCCTTGAAGCCGCCGTAGCTCTTGGAGAGGGACTCGACCTTGATCATGTCCCCTACCCTCGCGGCGGCGGGGTGCCGCGCACATCGGGGAAGGACGGCGTCGCTCCCCTGACCCGACCCCGAGGGTTCTCAGGGTCGGACCCCTGCCCTGACATGATGCAGGCGTGTCCATGCCCTCTCGCCTCGGTCGCTACGCCGTGCGCCGGAGGATCGGCTCGGGCGCGTTCGCGACCGTCTGGCTCGCGTACGACGAGCAGCTGGACTCGCCGGTCGCGATCAAGGTGCTGGCCGAGAACTGGACCGAGGACCAGCAGGTGCGGCAGCGGTTCCTCGAGGAGGGCCGGTTCCTGCGCAAGGTCGAGTCGCCGTACGTCGTCTCGGTGTACGACGCGGGCGAGCTCGACGACGGGCGGCCGTACCTCGTGATGTCGTACGCCGACCAGGGCACCCTCGCCGACCGGCTCGAGGTCGAGGGGCTGACCCAGGCGCAGGCGCTCGAGGTGGTGCGTCAGATCGGCGCGGGCCTGCAGGCGCTGCACGAGCGCGGCGTGCTGCACCGTGACGTGAAGCCGGCCAACGTGCTGTTCCGCACCGTCGACGACCCGGTCAACGGCACCGTGCGCGCGATGGTCGCGGACCTCGGGCTCGGCAAGGCGCTGGACGTGTCGTCGCGGCTGACGATGATCGCGGGGACGCCGTCGTTCGTGGCCCCCGAGCAGGCGCAGGGCGAGCCGCTCGACCCGCGCGCCGACCAGTACTCCCTCGCCGCGCTCTCGTTCCTGCTGCTGAACGGCCGAGCGCCGTACGCCCACGCCTCGCTGTCCGCCGCCGCCGCCCCCGGACCGCCGCCGGCTCTGGGGCTCTCGGACGAGATCGAGGCGGTCGTGCACCGGGGCCTCGCCGTGGACCGCGAGGACCGGTGGCCGGACGTCGCGACGTACGTCGACGCGCTCGCCGACGCTCTCGGTCCGGGCGCCGCCACCGGCGCCGGGCCGTGGCTGCCGCGCGACCCGCAGCTCACCCAGCCGGGGGCGCGGCCGACCGCGCTGCCGTCCGAGGACCCGTTGCCGCCGGTGGGGCGGCCGCGCCGGAGCCGGAAGCGGATCGCCGCCGCGGTGGCCGGTCTGCTCGTGCTCGCGGCCGCCGCGGTCACGGTGGGCTACGCCGTCTCGGACCGCGATCCCAGCGAGCTCACCCTCGACGACGAGACCGGCACGCTGAGCGTGACCGTTCCGTACGACTGGGGGCGGACGGTCGCCGACGGCTGGCGACCGCCGAACCAGGAGAGCGACGTGCCCGCGATCGCGGTCGGCACGTCGGAGGACTGGCAGAGCGACGAGGACGGGGAGGGGGTGTTCGTCGGGCTGCTGACCGCCACCGACCTGCCCGACCAGGTGCCGCAGCACCCCGAGTGCGCGCGGGCCGACGAGCCGATCACCAGCACCGACGCCGAGACCGTGATCTTCCGCGACTGCCCGGTGGGCGTGATCGTCGAGCGCGTCGTCCAGCTCACCACGAACCGGTTGCTCTGGGTGCAGGTGCGCAGCGCCGACACCGCGACGGCCAACCGGGTCCTCGACGACGTCGAGGCGCACGGGTTCAGCTGAGGCTGACGCCGTTCGTGATCCGGGGGAACAGCTCGGCCATCCCCTCACGGTCGGACATCCGGCCGATCAGCGCGATCCAGACCATGGCGGTGCCGTCGGGTGCGGGCAGGACGCGTTCCATGTTCAGGCGGCGGTGCTTGTCCGACACGTACGTCGCGGTGAACGAGTCGGCGGTCTGCGACTCGATGTCGAGGTCCTTGACCGACTCGGCGCCCTCGAGGGCGGCGATCCGCTGCGAGAGCACCGTCGGGATCGGTTGGTGGGGTCCGATCGATCCCACCCGCAGGAAGTAGGTGTTGTACTCGAAGTCGTCGGCGGGGTACCACTTCCACTCGTTGAGGGCCGAGTTGCTGCGGACCCAGTGGTTGGGGATCGGGACCCGCAGCGCGAACGGCTCGCTGCCGACCGTCTCCAGGTGGGTCTTGACCCCGGTCGCGAGTGCCGGGAACGGCGAGTCCGGGAGCACCTCCGCCGGCTCCGCCGGCCAGGACGGGTCGACGGCCGCGATCGGGTGCGCGGCGCCGACGTCGCGCGGGCCCTCGTCCGACTCGTGCCCGTACGCGTAGCCGGCCGCTGATCCGAGCAGCACGAGGGCGAGCGCCAGCCCGATCCAACGCACCCTCACGGGGCGAGGGTAGCCCGCCTGACCATGTGACAGTTCTGTGCAAGAGTGTCGTGCACTGTCACAATCTGGGAGCCGAGCCGATGACCGAGACCCTGCTGGACCGCCACCGCGACCGACTCGACGCCGCCGTCGCCGCGTGCGCGAGCCGTGAGTACTACTCCGCGTTCGACGAGTCGCCGTCGCCGCGCGTGTACGGCGAGAGCGCCGCGGCCGACGGCAAGGCGGCCTACGAGGCCTGGCTGGGCGGTGCCTTCCCGCTGACGACCCCGGGCGCCGAGGGCACCGTGTCGACCGAGCGGTCGCCGTACGGCTTCGACCTGGACGTGTCCTACCCGCGGGCTGTGGATGCCGACGCGCTGCTGTCGGCGGCGGGTGCCGGCATGAAGGCGTGGCGGGATGCCGGACCCGACGGACGAACGGGGGTGTGCCTGGAGATCCTGTCCCAGCTCCACGCGCGCATCTTCGAGCTGGCCAACGCGGTCCAGCACACGAGCGGGCAGGCGTTCGTGATGGCGTTCCAGGCGGGCGGCGCGCACGCGCTGGACCGCGCGCTGGAGGCGATCGCCTATGCGTGGACCGAGATGACCCGGACGCCGGCGACGGCGCTCTGGGAGAAGCCGGCCCGCGGTGAGCCGCTCCGGATGGAGAAGACCTTCACGGTCGTGCCGCGCGGCGTCGCGCTGGTGATCGGCTGCAACACCTTCCCGACCTGGAACTCGTGGCCGGGGCTGTTCGCGTCGCTGGTGACCGGCAACCCGGTCGTGGTGAAGCCGCACCCGGCCGCGGTGCTGCCGCTCGCGATCACCGTGCAGGTCTGCCAGCAGGTGCTGAGCGAGGCCGGCTTCGACCCGAACCTGGTCACGCTCGCGGCCGAGGAGGCCGACGACCACCTGGCGGCGACCCTCGCGGTCCGGCCCGAGGTGCGGCTGATCGACTTCACCGGCGGCAACGCGTTCGGCGACTGGCTCGAGGAGCACGCGCGCCAGGCCGTGGTGTTCACCGAGAAGGCCGGGGTGAACACGGTCGTGATCGACTCGACGTCGGACTTCGGCGCGATGTGCCAGAACCTCGCGTTCTCGTTCTCGCTGTACTCCGGTCAGATGTGCACCGCGCCGCAGAACGTCTACCTGCCGGCCGCCGGCGTGGCGACCGAGGACGGCGTGAGGTCGCCGGCCGAGGTCGCGGCCGGGATCGACGCAGCGCTGAGCCGGCTGCTCGGCGACGACGCCCGCGCGGTCGAGCTGCTCGGCGGCATCGTCAGCGACGGCGTGCTGACCCGGCTCGAGGACGCGACCGCCCGTGGTGACGTGCTGGTCGCCTCGCGCACGGTGACGCACCCGGCGTACGCCGCCGCGACGGTCCGCACGCCCACCCTGCTGCGGCTGACCGCGGAGGACTCCGACGTCTACGAGTCGGAGTGCTTCGGCCCGGTCGGCTACCTCATCGAGACGTCCGGCACCGACGAGTCGATCGCACTGTTCCGCGACACGGTGCAGGCGCACGGCGCGATGACCGCCGCCGTGTACTCGACGTCCGACGACGTCGTCGGCGACATGCGCGAGGCCGCACTCGACGCGGGCGTCGCGCTGTCGGAGAACCTGCTGGGCGGCGTCTTCGTCAACCAGTCGGCGGCGTACTCCGACTTCCACGGCACCGGCGCCAACCCGGCCGCGAACGCGTCGTACACCGACGGCGCGTACGTCGCCTCGCGCTTCCGGGTGGTGCAGTCGCGTCGCCACGTCTAGCGGAGACGCGTCAGCGGATCCGCTGATGGTGGTCGAGCGTGTCGAGACCCGGAGAGCTGAGCGAGGTGGTCGAGCGGGACACCGGGCCGCGGTCGTCCTTCGGTGTCTCGACAAGCTCGACCAGCGCTGAGCGATGAATCAGAAAGTTTCGGCAGGTCTGTCGAAATCGTAGGTCCCCATTCGTGGAGGTGGTGAGACCACTTCCACTCGAGGAGACGACGATGACCGACCTGAAGAGCCGCTGGCTCGCGTTGTACGTGCTCTGCCTCGGCGATCTGATGATCGTCCTCGACCAGAGCATCGTGAACGTCGCGCTGCCGTCGATCCAGGAGGATCTGGGCTTCTCCCAGTCCGCCCTGGCGTGGGTGGTGAACGCGTACCTCCTGACCTTCGGCGGCTTCCTGCTGCTGTCGGGCCGCCTCGGCGACCTGCTCGGCAACCGCCGGGTCTTCCTCGGCGGCGTCACGTTCTTCACGATCGCGTCGGTCGCGTGCGGCCTGGCGCCGACCGCGGAGTTCCTCGTGGTCGGCCGCGCGGTCCAGGGCCTCGGCGGCGCCGCGGTCTCGGCGGTCGCGCTCGCGCTGATCATGGGGCTGTTCTCGGACCCGGGGGAGCGGGCCAAGGCGATGGGCGTCTTCGGCTTCGTGATGTCCGGCGGCGGGGCCGTCGGCGTGCTGCTCGGCGGCGTGCTGACCGGCCTGTTCTCGTGGCACTGGATCTTCCTGGTGAACGTCCCGATCGGTCTGGCCGTCTGGTTCGCCGCCCGCCGGGCGCTGCCCGAGGACGCTGCGATCGAGCAGCGCGGCCGCATCGACGTCCTCGGCGCCGTGCTCGTGACCGGTGCGCTGATGCTGTCGGTGTACGGCATCGTCTCCAGCACCTGGTGGCTGCTCGCCGTCAGCGCCGTCCTGGTCGCCGCGTTCGTCCTCTGGGAGTCGCGCACCGCCGAGCCGCTCGTCCCGCTGCGGCTGTTCCGTCTCCGCAACCTCGTCGTCGCCCAGGGTGTCGGCGTCCTCTGGGCTGCCGCGATGTTCGCGTGGTTCTTCCTCGCCGCGCTCTACCTCCAGCAGGTCCTGGGGTACGGCGCCCTCGAGGTCGGGCTCGCGTTCCTGCCGACCAGCGTGGTCATGGCCTACTGCTCCCTGCAGGTCTCCGACCGCCTGGTGATGCGCTTCGGCATCCGCCCGCCGCTCGTGGTCGGCCTCGGCCTCGCCGCCGCCAGCCTCGCGCTGTTCTCCCGCGCTCCCGTCGACGGCAACTTCTGGCTCGACGTACTGCCCTCGATGCTGCTGCTCGGCGTCGGCGCGGGCATCGCGTTCAACCCGGTCCTGCTCGCGGCCATGGGTGACGTCGAGCCGCACGAGGCCGGTCTCGCCTCCGGCGTCGTGAACACGTCGTTCATGATGGGCGGTGCCCTCGGCCTGGCCGTCCTGGTCAGCCTCTCGACCTGGCGCACCGAGTCCCTCGCCGACTCCGGCAGCTCCACCCTCGAGGCGCTCAACGGCGGCTTCCAGCTCGCCTTCGCCGCCGGCGCGATCGCCGCCCTGCTCGCCGCGGTCGCCGGCGGCGTGCTGCTCCGCCCCAAGCCCATGGTCGCTCCCGAGCCGGTCGCGGCCGAGGAGTCCTGCGCGGCCTGATCTCCCGTTTCCGGTGCCTCGACGATCCCGGCGCAGCCGGGCCCGGTTAACCTGCGCGGCGTGAGGAGCATGCTGATCCGCAACGCCCGGCTGGTCCCGATCAGCGCCGGCGAGCAGGCGCCGGACCACCCCGTCGACGTGACCGTCGAGCACGGCGCGGTCACAGCCGTCGGCGAGGGACTGGAGCGGCCGGCGAACGCCGACGAGGTGGACGCGGGCGGGCGCTGGCTGATCCCCGGGCTCTGGGACCAGCACACGCACCTCGCGCAGTGGACGCTCACCTCGCAGCGGCTCGACCTCGCCGGCGCGCGGTCCGTGCAGGACGCGACCCGCGCGGTCGCCGCGAGGCTGGCCGAGACGCCCGGCGTACCGGTCGTCGGCTGGGGCCACCGCTCCTCGACCTGGGACCCGCAGCCGACGGTGTCGGAGCTGGACGCGCTCTCCGGCGACACCCCGGTCGTGCTGATCAGCGGGGACGGGCACCACGCCTGGCTGAACACGACCGCGCTGCTGCACTTCGCGATGCCGGTGCGCGACTCGGTGGTGAGCGAGAACGAGTGGTTCGCGGCGTACCCCCGCCTGGTCACGCTCGCCGGCAACGACGGCACCTCGCCGGACGCCTACCGCCGGATGCTCGAGACCGCCGCGGCCCAGGGCGTCACCGGCCTGGTCGACCTCGAGTTCGGCGGCGGCCGCGAGGGCTGGATCGAGCGGTGGTCGGCGGGCTGCGACCTGCTGCGCATCCGCTGGGGCGTGTACGCCGACGGCCTCGACGACGTGATCGCCGCGGGTCTGCGCACCGGGGACTCGCTCCCGGGCTGCGACCACCGCGCCACGATGGGCCCGCTGAAGATCATCAGCGACGGCTCGCTCAACACCCGCACCGCCTGGTGCTGCGAGCCGTACGCCGACGCGCACCTGCTCGACCACCCCGCGGGGCTGCCGAACCTCTCCGGCGCCGAGCTCCGCGACCTGCACGCCCGCGCGCACGCGGCCGGGCTCGAGATCGCCACCCACGCGATCGGCGACGCCGCCGTGCAGGAAGCCTTGGACGCGTACGCCGCCACCGGCGCACGCGGCTCCATCGAGCACGCCCAGATGTGCCGGCGCGAGGACATCCGGCGGATGGCCGAGCTCGGGATCCGCGCCAGCGTGCAGCCCGCGCACCTCCTCGACGACCGCGACCTCAGCGAGCTGGTCTGGCCGGGGCGTGGTGACCGCGCGTTCGCGATGCGCTGGATGCTGGACGACGGCGTCGAGCTGGTCCTCGGCTCGGACGCGCCGGTCTCCCCGCTCGACCCGTGGCTGGCGATGGCCGCCGCGGTGCACCGCAGCGACGACGACCGCGGCCCGTGGCACGGCGAGCAGGCGATCACCGTGGGTGAGGCGCTGGCCGCCTCCGTCGACGGCCAGCCGATGGTCCGGCCCGGCTCCCGCGCCGACCTGGTGCTGCTGGACCGGGACCCGCTGCTGCGCGAGCTCGACCAGGCCGACACCGCCGGTCTCGGTACGGCGCTGCGCGCGATGTCGTCGGCGTACACGATGGTCGCCGGACGAGCGGTGCACGACCAGACGGGGTAGGAAGAGGCCATGGCGGAGGAGAGCGGCAGCGAGTCCCTGTTCACCGTCGTGGTCGCGCTCGTCGCGAACGGGCTGCTCGCGATCGCCAAGTCCGTGGCGGCCACCGCCACCGGCTCCGCCGCGATGGTCGCCGAGGCGGCGCACTCGTGGGCGGACACCGGCAACGAGGTCTTCCTGCTGATCGCCGAGCGCAAGGGCAGCCGCCCGCGCGACGACGCGCACCCGCGCGGCTACGGTCGAGCGACGTACGCCTGGTCGATGATCGCCGCGTTCGGCCTCTTCACCGCGGGTGCCGTGGTGTCGATCTGGCACGGGATCTCGCAGCTCTCCAGCGAGTCCGAGGAGACCGACTACCTCGTCAACTACATCGTGCTGGGCATCGCGTTCGTCCTCGAAGGCACCTCGTTCCTGCAGGCGAGCCGCCAGGTGCACGGGGCGTCGCAGCGCATCGGCATGCACCCGCTGCGCTACGTCACCCAGACCTCGAGCCCGACCCTGCGCGCGGTGTTCTTCGAGGACTTCGCCGCCCTGCTCGGCATCCTCATCGCGGCCGCCGGCATCGGGCTGCACCAGCTGACCGGCGACGCGATCTTCGACGCCCTCGGCTCGATCGCGATCGGCATCCTGCTCGCGTTCGTCGCGGTCTTCCTGATCCGCCGCAACATGGACTACCTGCTCGGGGAGGCCCCGACCGCGGCGTCCCGGTCACGGGTGATCGCCGGGATCCTCGAGCACCCGCAGGTCGAGCGGCTGACCTACCTGCACCTCGAGTTCGTCGGTCCGCAGCGGCTGTTCGTGGTCGCCGCGGTCGACCTGGTCGGCGACGACACCGAGTCCAGCCTCGCCGTCCGGCTGCGCGCGGTCGAGCACGACATCGAGAAGCACCCGCTGGTCGAGGACGCCGTGCTCACGCTGTCGCAGCCCGGCGATGCGGGCCTGGGCCCCTGACCTCGACAGCCAAATCTCGGGGAAACGCTTGACGAGGAATAAGTAAGTGCGCTGAACTAACAAACGTGACCACGACCTCACCGGTGGGCCGACCGCTCCGGCCCCGCGGCAAGCGCCTCCAGGAGGACACCCGCCGCCACCACCGGTCGCTGCTGCTCCAGCAGCTGTTCCGGGAGGGCCCGGCCAGCCGCGCGGACCTGGCCCGGACCACCGGCCTGACCCGGGTCACGGTCTCGGACCTGGTCGGTGAGCTGGTCGGCGACGGCCTCGTCGAGGAGCTCGGCGCCCCGGCCGAGACCCGCGTCGGGAAGCCGCCGACGCTGGTCGGCCTGGCCGCGGACTCCGCCCACATCGTCGGCATCGACCTGTCGGCCGAGGACCGGATGACCGGGGCGGTCCTCAACCTGCTCGGCCAGGTCCAGCACCGCCACGAGGTCGAGATCGCCGGCGCCAAGGGTGCCGACGCGGTCGCGCTCGTCCACCGCCTCGCCGCCGAGCTGATCGCGATGACGGACCGGCCGGTGCTGGGCATCGGCGTCGGCAGCCCCGGTGTCGTGGACGCCGGCGGCACCGTGATCGACGCGCCCAACCTCGGCTGGACCGACACCCCGTTGTCGGCGAGCCTCGCCGAGAAGTTCGAGCTCCCCGTCGTGGTCGCGAACGACGCCAACACCGCGGTCCTCGGTGAGCACACGTTCGGCGAGACCGGCGACGGCGGCCTGATGGTGCTCCGGGTCGGGACCGGTGTCGGTGCGGGCCTGGTGCTCGAGGGCGCGCTGCTGCACGGCCACCTCGGCGCCGCGGGCGAGATCGGCCACGTCGTCGTCGACCCCGACGGCGAGCGCTGCGCCTGCTCGCGCACCGGCTGCCTGGAGACGGTCCTCGCCGTCCCGCACCTGCGCCGCCGCCTCGCGGACGCCGAGAACGCGCCGAGCCGGACCGCCGTCCTCACCACCGCCGGCGAGCAGCTGGGCGTCACGCTGGCGCCCGTCGTCGGCACCCTGAACATCCACGAGCTGGTGCTCAGCGGCCCCAACGAGCTCCTGGACGGCCCGCTGCGCGAGGCCGTCGACCGGACCATCCGCGACCGGACCATGCCGGTCAGCTCCGCGGGCCTGGTGGTCCGCACCTCCAACCTCGGCGAGGACGTGGTCCTCGTGGGCGCCTCGGTGCTCGTTCTCGCCGGTCAGCTGGGCGTCTCATGACGGCCCGGCCCAGTCGTACGACGAGCCGCCGGGGCGCGTCGTCAGCCTGTACCCACCCGGGTACGCAAGAGAGGAACACTGCGGTGCGTATCAAGAAGACACTCGCCGGCGCGGCCCTGGCCACCCTGGCCCTCACGTCACTCGCCGCCTGCGGCAGCGACAGCGACAGCGACGGTGACAACTCGGGCGACGCCCCCAAGGCCGCGGACATCCGCGTCTGGCTCAACGGCACGGACACGCCGCAGGAGGCGCGGGACTGGCTGAAGACGACCTTCGAGGAGCAGAACCCCGGCTCCACGCTCACGATCGAGGAGCAGGAGTGGGACGGCCTCGTGGAGCGCCTGACCACCGCCCTGTCCAGCGACTCGGAGACGCCCGACGTCGTCGAGATCGGCAACACGCAGGCCCCGACGTTCACCTCGGCCGGCGCGTTCTCGCCGCTGACCGACGAGCTCGAGGCCCTCGGCGGCGACGACCTGCTCCAGGGCTTCGTCGACGGCGCGACCGTCGACGGCGAGACCTACGCGGTGCCCTACTACGCGGGCTCGAAGTACATCTTCTACCGCAAGGACCTGCTCGAGAAGGCCGGCCTCGAGGTGCCGACCACGATGGACGAGTTCGTCGACGCGGCCGTCGCCCTCAAGCAGGACAACCCGAAGCCGGCGAACTTCTCCGGCTTCTGGTTCCCGGGCCAGGACTGGCGCAACGGCGCCACGTTCATCTGGGACGCGGGCGGCGACCTGGCCGTCGAGTCCGACGGTGAGTGGAGCGGCTCGCTCTCCTCGGCGGAGTCGGTGGCGGGCCTCGAGCGCGCGCAGCAGCTGTTCGTCGAGGCGTCGGGTGCGCCGAAGGACGGCAACGAGGCCGACCCGTGGACCCCGTTCTGCGCCGGTGAGGTCGGCATGATGTCGACCCCGGGCTGGGTCAAGGGCCTGATCGAGGACCCGGAGACCGGCTGCCCCGACACCTTCGCCAAGGAGATCGGCGTCTTCGCGCTGCCGGGCTCGGACGGCTCGCCCGCCCCGGTGCTGCTCGGTGGCTCGGACATCGCGATCGCCGCGAAGTCGGCCAACCAGGAGCTCGCCCAGAAGGCGGTCGCGCTGATGCTGAGCGAGGACTACCAGACGATCCTCGCCGAGAACGGCCTCACCCCGGCCCTCAACTCGCTCGCCCCGCTCCTCGGTGACGACGAGTACGCCCAGGCCACGATCGCCGCCGCGTCGAACGCCAAGCTCACCCCGGCCGCGCCGGGCTGGGCGACCGTCGAGGGCTCCCGCGTCCTCGAGGACCTGTTCAGCGCCCTCGCCCAGGGCGGCGACCCGGCCGACCTGGCCGCCGACGCCGACGAGCAGATGAACGGTCAGCTCAACGGCTGATCCGAGCACCAGCAGGGACATCACGGCCGGGGCGGTGTGATCCGCCGCCCCGGCCGTGCCATGCCCACCATCATCATGAGATCCGGAAGGAGGACCCCCCATGAGTGACCCCGTGGCCAGCACCTCGACCGGCGCCCAGACCGGCGCCCAGACCGGCACCCAGACCGGCACCGCCCCGCGCCCGCGACGTTCGCCGCTGCCGTACGCGCTCCTCGTGCCGGCGGTCGCCGCCCTCCTCCTCGCGCTCGGCTACCCGCTCGTGCGCCAGGTGGTCCTGTCCTTCCAGGACTTCGGCCTCGCCCAGCAGTTCGGGAAGCCGCCGGAGTGGGTCGGCCTCGACAACTACACGTCCCTCATCACCGACGACTACCTGTGGCTCGTCACGCTGCGGTCGATCGTCTTCTGCCTCGTCAACGCCGTCCTCACGATGGTGATCGGCGTCGGGCTCGCGCTGCTGATGCGGCACATGTCCCGCGGCATCCGGATCCTCCTGCAGACCGGTCTGCTGCTCGCCTGGGCGATGCCGATCGTCGCCTCGCTCACCGTGTGGCAGTGGCTCTTCGACACCAACTACGGCGTCATCAACTACCTGCTGACGCAGATCGGCTTCGACTTCGAGGGCCACTCCTGGCTGCTCCGGCCGCTCTCGTTCTTCTTCGTCGCCACCGTGATCATCGTCTGGATGAGCGTCCCGTTCGTGGCGTTCACCGTGTACGCCGCGCTCACGCAGGTCTCCGAGGAGCTGATCGAGGCCGCGGAGATCGACGGGGCCGGACCGGCCGCGCGGCTGCGCCACATCATCTTCCCGACGATCAAGCCGGTGCTGATGGTCGTCGGCATCCTGCAGGTGATCTGGGACCTCCGCGTCTTCAGCCAGATCTACATCCTCCAGAAGGCAGGCGGGTCGACGCACGACACGAACCTGCTCGGCACCTACATCTACCGGCTCGGCATCGGCACCGGTGAGTTCGGCATGGCCGCTGCGGTCGCGATCTTCATGCTCGTGCTGACGGTCGCCCTCACCTCGCCGTACCTCCGCGTGATGCTCAAGCAGGAGAAGGAGGCCTGATGTCTCGCCCGGCCGCGCGCCCGCTCCGGATCACCGCGAACGTCATCGGCGTCCTCGCCTTCGTCGTCGCGATCTTCCCGGTCTACTGGATGGTCAACAGCTCGTTCCTGCCGCGGAACAAGATCCGCAACCCCGTGCCCACCTGGGTGCCCTTCGGGGGCGACCTCGACAACTACCGCACGGTGTTCGAGGGCGACCAGTTCCTCAACGCGATGAAGATGAGCCTGATCGTCACGCTCTGCACCGTGCTGGTCGCGCTGGTGTTCGCGTTCGTCGCGGCGGTGGCGCTGTCGCGCTTCCGCTTCCGCGGCCGGATGTCGTTCATCGTGACGCTGCTGGTGATCCAGATGATCCCGGTCGAGGGACTGTTCATCTCCCAGTACAAGATGCTCGAGGCGATGGACCTGCTCAACACCGTGATCGGCCTGACCCTGCTGTACGTCGCGCTGGTCCTGCCCTTCACGGTCTGGACCCTGCGCGGGTTCGTCTCCGGCGTGCCGTACGAGCTGGAGGAGGCCGCGATGATGGACGGCTGCTCCCGCATGCAGGCGTTCTTCCGGGTGACGTTCCCCCTGCTCGCGCCCGGCCTCGTGGCCACCGGTGTCTTCGGGTTCATCCAGGCCTGGAACGAGTTCACGCTCGCGCTGGTCGTGATGACCAAGGAGGACAAGGAGACGCTGCCGCTCTGGCTGACGACCTTCGCCGACGTCAACCGCGGCACCGACTGGGGCGGGATCATGGCCGGCTCGACCCTCATCGCGGTCCCGGTGATCATCTTCTTCCTCGTCGTCCAGGGCCGGATGGTCGGCGGTCTCACCTCCGGGGCGGTGAAGGGATGAGCGACCTCGATCGGCTCGCACTGCAGGTGCTGCTGCCCGCGTTCCCCGGCACGACGCTGCCCGACGACTGGGCCGAGCTGTTCGCCGAGGGCCTCGGCGGCGTCTGCCTCTTCGGCAGCAACACCGCCGACGGTCCTGCCGCGATCGCAGACCTCACCGCGTCGATCCGCGCCATCGCGCCGGACGCCGTCATCGCCGTCGACGAGGAGGGGGGCGACGTCACCCGCCTGCACGCGCTGACCGGCAGCCCGGTGCTCGGCCCGGCCGCGCTCGGTGCCGCCGACGACCTCGCCCTCACCCGCGAGACCGGCCGCGTGATCGGCTCCGAGCTCGCCGCGGTCGGCATCGACCTGGACCTCGGTCCGATCGCCGACGTGAACAGCAACCCCGACAACCCGGTCATCGGCACCCGCAGCTTCGGCCCGGACGCCGACCACGTCGCCCGGCACGTCGTGGCCTGGACGACCGGCCTCCAGGAGGCGGGGGTCGCCGCGTGCGCCAAGCACTTCCCGGGCCACGGCGACACCGCTCAGGACAGCCACCTCGAGCTGCCGACCGTCGACGCCGACCTCGAGACCCTGACGGCGCGCGAGCTCGCGCCGTTCGCAGCGGCCGTCGAGGCCGGGGTCGCGTCGATCATGACCTCGCACATCGTCGTACCGGCCCTCGACCCCGACCTGCCCGCGACCCTGAGCCCCACGGTGCTCGGGCTGCTGCGCGACCGGATGGGGTACGACGGCGTCATCGTCAGCGACGCCCTCGACATGGCCGGGGCGAGCGCGGGCCGCGGCATCCCCGAGGCCGCGGTGCTGTCGTTGGACGCCGGCGCCGACCTGCTCTGCATCGGCGCCGACCTGGAGTCGTCGCTGGTGCGCGACATCCAGGAGGCGATCGTCGCCGCCGTCCGCTCCGGCCGGCTGGCCGAGTCGCGCCTGGTCGACGCCGCTGCGCGGCTCGCGCAGTTGCGCCGGAACCGCGACGTGGAGGCCCCAGTGGCTGCGGAAACGGCGCAGTTGCGCGGGGCGCGCGCCGCCGTCTACGTCGAGGGCGAGCTGCCCGACCTGTGCGGCGCCGAGGTCGTCAGCGTCGCGACCGCCGCGAACATCGCGATCGGCGAGGTGCCGTGGGGACTGACTCCCGACCGGTCCATCGCGCCGGGTGGGAGCGTGACCGGCGACCGGCCTGTCATCCTGCAGGTGCGGGACGCGCACCGCCGGCCGGAGATCGTGGTCGACGGGGCCGCGGTCGTGGTCGAGTGGGGCTGGCCGGGACCGTACGACGGTGCCGCGCCGAGGATCTGCACACGTGGGTACTCCCGCCCGGCTCGGGCCGCCGTGGAAGAGCTGCTGAGGAAGGCGGGATGGGACCGGTGAACGTCGGGCTGGACATCGGCGCGACCAAGACCCTCGGGTTGGTCGTCGACGACGCGGGCGTGATCCAGGCGGAGGTGCGCGAAGCCACCGAGCCCGGCGCCGAGGGCGTGATCGGCACCGCGGCGCGGGTGTTCGAAGCGCTGCGCGCCGCGACCGGGGCGGAGCTGACCGGCACCGTCGGCGTCGGCATCCCGGGCCTCGTCGACCCCGAGCGCGGCGCGGTCAAGCACGCGGTGAACCTCGGGGTGAACGGCGACTGGCTGCACCTCGGTGACCACCTCGCCGAGCGTCTCGGCGTGCCGGTCGTGGTCGAGAACGACGTCAACGCCGCCACCCGTGGCGCGGTCGCGATGAGCGGCGAGGACGACCTCGTCTACCTGAGCATCGGCACCGGCCTGGCCGCCGGCCTGGTGCTCGAGGGCCGGCTGCGGCGCGGCGACCACGGCGCGGCCGGCGAGGTCGGCCACATCCCGGTCGACCCGAACGGCGTGCAGTGCGAGTGCGGCCAGCGTGGCTGCCTCGAGACGATCGCGTCCGGCTCCGCGCTCGCCGCCGCCTGGCCCTCGGGCGACGTACCGCCCGCGCAGGCGCTGTTCGCCGCGGCCCAGTCCGGTGACGTGAATGCGATCGCCGCGCGCGACCGGTTCGCCGCCGGCGTCGCGAGCGCGGTGCGGGTGCTGGCGCTGGCCGTCGACCCGCGCACGATCGTGCTCGGCGGCGGGGTCGCCCACCTGGGCGAGCCGCTGCGGGTCGTCGTCGCCGACGCGCTGCTGCAGCAGGCCGCCTCCTCGCCGTTCCTCGCGTCGCTGGACCTCGCGGGCCGGCTGCGCGTGGTGCCCTCGGACTACCCGGTCGCCGCCGTCGGCGCGGCCATGCTCGGTCGATGATGGGGAGTCGATGATCGTCTCGGGCCTGGTCGACGCGCAGGTCAACGGCGCTGCCGGCATCGACCTCACCGCGGAGCCGACCCGGCTCTGGGAGGTCGCGTCGGCGCTGCCGGCGTACGGCGTCGTCGCGTTCGTCCCCACCGTCATCACCTCCGACCCGGAGGCGCGCGCAGCGGCGCTGGCGACCCTCGCAGCCGGACCGCCCTCCGGCTGGGAGGGCGCCGAGCCGCTCGGTCTGCACTTCGAGGGGCCGATGATCGCGCCGGCCCGCAAGGGTGCGCACCCGGAGCACTGGCTGCGGCCGCCGTCGCTCGACCTGGTCGACGGCTGGTCGCGCGAGAACGGCGTCGTCATGGCGACGATCGCCCCCGAGCTGCCCGGCGCACTCGAGGTCATCGAGACCCTGGTGTCGCGCGGCGTGGTCGTCTCGGTCGGCCACACGGCGGCCTCGACGGCGGACGTCGCCGCGGCGGTCGAGGCCGGCGCCCGCCTCGTCACGCACCTCGGCAACGCGATGCCGCCGATGCTGCCGCGCGACCCGGGCCCGGTCGGTACGGCGCTCGGCGGCTCGGACCTCGTCGCCGGGGTCATCGTCGACGGCCACCACCTCGACCCGCACTTCGTGCGCGCCGCCTGGCGGGCACTCGGCCCGTCGCGCTTCCTCTCCGTCTCCGACACCACCGCCGCGCTCGGGCTGCCCGACGGACCGACCCGCCTGGGCGACCAGGACGTCGTGGTCTCGGCCGGGACGGTCCGGTTGCACGACGGCACGCTCGCCGGCTCGGCCGCGTCGCTGCTCGACTGCCTGCGCGTCCTCATCGCCCAGACCGGTTGCTCGGTCGAGGACGCCGTCGCCACGGCGACCACGGTGCCGCTCACCCTCCTCGGCCTGCCGCCGCGCGAGGAGACCATCGAGGTCGATCTCTGATGGAGGTCGTGATCACCCCGTCGGCCGCGGTCCTCGCGGCCGACGCCGTCGAGGCACTGGTCCGCGCGAACCCGGCGGCGGTCCTCGGGCTGGCGACCGGCTCCAGCCCGCTGCCGACGTACCAGGAGCTGATCCGGCGGCACGAGTCCGGCACCGGTCCGTCGTACGACGGCGTCCGCTGCTTCACGCTGGACGAGTACATCGGGCTCCCGGCCGGCCACCCGGAGACCTACCGGGAGACGATCTTCCGTGAGCTGACCGACGGCCTCGGCATCGCGCGGGAGCGGGTGGCGAGCCCCGACGCGTCGGACCCGCGGACTGCGGGCGCGCGGTACGAGGAGGCGATCGTCGCCGCCGGCGGCGTCGACCTGCAGGTGCTCGGCATCGGCTCTGACGGGCACCTCGCGTTCAACGAGCCCGGCTCGTCGCTGGCGTCGACCACGCGGATCAAGACGCTGACCGCGCGGACCCGCGAGGACAACGCCCGCTTCTTCGGCTCGGCCGACGAGGTGCCGCAGCACGTGCTGACCCAGGGGCTCGGCACGATCCTCCGCGCCCGGCACCTGGTGCTGCTCGCGTCCGGCGCCGGCAAGGCGGCTGCGATCGCCGCCGCCGTCGAGGGGCCGCTCTCCGCGACCTGCCCGGCGTCGGTGCTGCAGCTCCACCCGCACGCGACCGTGCTGATCGACGACGCGGCCGCCGCCGAGCTCGCACGGGCGGACTACTACCGCGAGGTGTACGCCGGGAAGCCGGACTGGCAGAGCATCTAGCGGTGCAGGTTTCCCCGGCCCACCGGGGAAACCTGACGTTCTCGGCCGAAACTTCCCCCGATAACGACAGGGATTCGCCGA
Source organism: Nocardioides sp. SR21 (assembly GCF_022761125.1). Classification (GTDB taxonomy): domain Bacteria; phylum Actinomycetota; class Actinomycetes; order Propionibacteriales; family Nocardioidaceae; genus Nocardioides. The sequence goes on from NZ_JAKWJR010000008.1 coordinate 35,634, forward strand.
GAAGTCCGTCAGCGGCCGGTCGTCTCGTCGATCTGCTCGCGCAGGATGTCCAGGTGCCCCAGGTGGCGGGCGGTCTCGGCGGTCATGTGCGCGAGCACCCAGCGCAGCGTCTTCGGCCCGTCGTCGCCCACCGGCAGTTGGGTCTTCGTGTCCGGCGAGCCGGCCGCGGCGATGTGCCGGTCCGACTCCGCGATCGCCGCCCGGTAGTCGGCTACGACCTCGTCGGCCGACACCTCGTCGGGCACGACCAGCGAGAAGTCGGTGTCGGCGTACGCCGGGTCCCCGCCCACGTGGTGCGCGAACCACCACCGCTCTCCGTCCGCGAGGTGCTTCACCAGACCCAGCAGCGTCGTGTCGGACACGACCAGCCGGCGCCGCAGCTGCTCCTCGTCGAGGCCCTCGATCTTCTTGAACACGCACGCCCGCTGGAAGCCCAGGAACGCCAGCGCGGTGTCCAGCTCGCCGCCGTCGTTGCCGGGGACGCGCTCCCGCTGTGTCTCGAGCATGGGCCCGACGCTAGCCTCGGGCCGGTGACCGACGACTTCCGCACCGACCGCGTCGGCAGCGCCCTGGCCGGCACCAACCCCACGGTCCTGCGACGGATGCGCGCCTCGTTCGCGGTGATCGGCGACGTGCAGCACCTGCCCGGCTACTGCGTGCTGCTCACCGACGACCCGAACGCCGACCAGCTCACCGACCTCACGCCCGAGCAGCAGCTGGTGTACCTGGAGGACGCCGCGATGCTGGCCCGCGCGGTGTCGACCGTCTGCGCGCGACGCGACCCGGAGTTCCGCCGGATCAACCTGGAGATCCAGGGCAACACCGACCACTTCCTGCACGCGCACGTCACGCCGCGCTACGAGTGGGAGCCGGAGGACATCGTCGGCTGGCCGGCCGCCTTCCACCACTGGACGAAGCGGGTCACCCCGGAGCACGCGCTCGGCCCGCAGCACGACGACCTGCGCGCGGAGATCCTCGCCGAGCTCGACCTACAGCTCGGCTAGCCGCTTCCCCAGGGCGCGTACGGCGGCGAGCAGCTCGGGCGAGTCGACGACCCGGAACGTCACCGGGATCGCGGCGAGCTGCCGGGCGTACCAGTCCGGGTCCTCGGTCGAGGCGAGCATCCGGGTGCGGTCGCCGGGCAGCTCCTCCAGCCGCGCCAGGCTCGGTGCCACCCAGCGCCGCACCCACTGCGGCGGCGCGTCGACGTGCACCTCGACGGCGTACCGCCACCCCTGCGAGAAGTGCTCCTCGATCACCGCCGGCGCGTCGAGGTCCGAGGGCGGCGCGAACGTCTCCGGGAGTACGACGAGGTCGGCGACGCGGTCGACGCGCAGCACCCGCTGGGCGGACCGGCTGCGCGACCAGCACAGCAGGTACCAGTGGCTGTGCCGGAGCACGACGGCCCACGGCTCGACCTCCATCTCGGAGAGTCGGGGCCCGTACGCCAGCCGCAGCACGCGCGCGTCGGCGCACGCGGCGAGCAGCCGGTCGAGGTGCTCGTGGCGAGCGACGTCCCCGGACGCAGCGGGCACCGCCGGCACCACCCGCTCCGGCAGCGAGCGGAGGATCTTCGCCAGCGCGCCACCCACGACGTCGGCCGGGTCGGCGGCGCCGCGGTGCCCCTCGAGCGTCGCCATCACCAGGCCGGCCGCCTCGGCGGCGGTGAACATCAGCGGCGGCAGCCGCAGGCCGCGCCCGACGCGGTAGCCGCCGTACGGCCCGCTCACCGACTCGATCGGCAGCTCGGCCTCGCGCAGGATCGCGACGTACCGGCGCGCCGCCCGCCCGGTGACGCCGAGCGCGGCGCCGAGGTCGTCGGCGGTGATGCCCGGGCGCGCGGAGATCAGCTCGAGGGCCTGCAGGGCTCGAGAAGTCGGGGAAGTAGATCGTCCGGGAATGCCTCTAGTGTGCCGGACATGGACGTCACCATCGGATCCGAACCCCCACTCGCCGGCACGGAGGTCGAGGCGCTGCTCGGCGAGCTCGAACGGCTGCGCGGCTACCTGCTGTGGAAGTGCGGCGGCCTCGACGGCGACGGCATCCGCGCCACGCTCGGCCCCTCGACGCTCACCCTCGGCGGCCTGCTCAAGCACCTCGCCGCCGTCGAGGCGACGACGTTCGCCTGGAAGCTGCACGGTCGCCGGCCGTTCCCGCCGTTCGACACGTGGAACTGGGACGACCCGGAGTCGCACCTGCGGGTCGAGGACGACGACACCCCGGAGTCGCTCGAGCGGCTCTTCACGGAGTCCGCCGCCCGGGGCCGCGAGCTGGTCGCCGAGGCGATCGCCGCCGGTGGGCTCGGGGGCGAGGCCGACCTCAGCGACGACGACGGCAACCACGCGAACGTACGGCGCCTCGTGCTCGACATGATCGAGGAGTACGGCCGTCACGTCGGCCACGCGGACCTGATCCGCGAGTCCGTCGACGGCTTGGTGGGGGAGGACCCGCCCCGTTAGGCAGGCCCTCCGCCACCACTCAGCCGGTCAGACGTCGAGCGGGAGCAAGACCCGGTCGATGACGTGCCCGATCTGCGGGTTGCCCTTGTTGATGTCGACCTTGACGACCCGCGGGTCGCGGAGGTCGGGGTCGGCGTCGACGAGGGCGATGAACTTCTTGGTCACGTTGACCGTGACCGTCCCGCCCTGGGCGGTCGTCAGCTCGGCGCCGTCGGACTTGGCCACCTTGCCGCTGTTGAGCGTCGCGCCCGGGACCACGTGGTAGAGCAGGACGGTCTCGATGACGTCGATGCCGGCGGCCTTGGCGAGCGCGTTGAACGTCGCCTTCTCGCTCCTCGGCGCGGAGCCGGTCAGGTCCTTCGCGAGCTGGCGGAACGCGCGGTCGGTGGGCAGGAACGCCGTGAGCTTCGCCTTCTTCTTGGCCAGGATGCCGACCGCGCTGTCCGGCTTCGCGTCGAGCACCGCCATCACGGCGGCGTCGAGGATGTCGAGGTCGCCCCACTTCTTGTCGAACTTGTGGCCGTCGGCCGCGAGCACCTGAGCCAGGCTGGTCGTGCGGCCGCGGTCCTCCGCCTGGGCGGCCGGGGCGGCAGCGAGCGCACCGGTCAAGGCAACGGCGGACGTGGCGATGGTGGCGGTGAGGCCACGCATGGAGATGGTCATGAGACTTTCCCTCCGAGGTCGTCTCTCGCGCACACGCGAGAGTCGTCTGTCATGGACGACAGTGCTTCGGAGCGGCGCCGGGATCGGATGGGGGTGCTATCCGAGAGCGACCGTGAGAGCGAGCACGGTCTCCGGGTCGTCGAGCCGGTCGCCGTACCTCTCGCGCAGCTGGCCCATGCGGTAACGCACCGTCTGCGGGTGCACGAACAGCGCCGCGGCCACGTCGTCGCGCCGACCCTGGTGCAGCAGCCAGGCGCGCAGCGTGTCGGCGAGCTTCTCGGCGGTGCCGGGGCGCAGGTCGGCAAGCGGCGCGAGCAGCTTCGCGCGCAGGTCGTCGCGCGCGGCCCGGTCCGCGTCGAGGACCAGCTCGACCAGGTGCGCCTCGGTGTCGGTCTCGAGCCCGGCGGCGCGCGCCCGCAGCGCCCGTTCGTACGACGCCTGCACCTCCAGCCAGGGTCGCGCGGGGCCGGCGAGGGCGTCGTGGTCGGCGAGCACCCGCAGCAGCGCGGCCCGGCGGTGGCCGTGCGCGTCGGGCACCAGCAGCAGCACGCCCTCGTCGAGCTCGGGCGGGTCGACGACCGTGAGCGTGGCCGGGGAGATCGCGGCGAGCACCTGTCGCGCCTGCGACTCCGGGAGCAGCACGGCGGTCAGGGTCGTCGGTGGGGTCCACGCAGCGCGCTCGGCGGCGGCGACGACCTGGTCGACCGGCGCGTCCCGGAGCAGGTGGTGGGCGACCCGCTCGAGCAGCCGCTGCCGCACGCGCCCGGTGGTGGCGAGCTCGTCGGTGTGGCCCGCGACCGCGGCCGCGGACTGCTCGTCGATGTAGGCGAAGACCAGCTCGGCGAAGTCGGCGAGCACCTCGGCTCCGAGCCCGTGCGCCACCGCCGTGGTGGAGAGCTCGCGCCACGCCACGCGGGCGCCGATGCGGTACGCCGACAGCAGCGCGTCGGTCGTGCGCCCGCTGCGGGCCTCACCACGGCCGAGCTGGTAGGACCCCTCGACCGCCGGTGCGGCGCTCAGGTCCGCGGTCCGGCCGCGGCCGGCCAGCGTGAGGAAGCCGCCGAGGGCGAGCTCCACGGCGGACGAGATCGTCTCGCCCATCGGGCCGGAGAACGCGTCGCGGTAGCTCGGCACCTCGTCGACGATCGCGGCCACCACGTCGTCGGCCAGGGTCGGGAGCTGGGCGCGCATCGCCTCCAGCGCGGCCGACAGATCTACCGCCATTTTGTCTCCTGAGAACAAATGTGACCTGAGTCTTCACATCGGGCGGTCATGATATTACGCGCTGAGAGCAGCACACTGGGTCTATGAGCATCACCGTTCCGTCTGGCGCCACCCGGTCCGCATCCGGCTGGTCGCTACGGACGAGCCTGCGGAAGGTCGCCGAGGCCGCGGTCACCCCGCTCACGCTCGACGACGTGCTGGACCACTTCCACCCGCTGCGTGGCGGCACCGACCTGCGCGGCCGGATCGTCGAGGTCCGCCCCGAGACCACCGAGTCCGCCACGCTGATCATCAAGCCGGGCCGCGACTGGAACGGTCACCTCCCGGGGCAGTACGTCCGCGTCGGCGCCGAGGTCGACGGGGTCCGCCTGTGGCGCACCTACTCCCTCACCCACGGCCCGCGGGCCGACAAGTGCATCAGCATCACCGTGAAGGCGATCCCGGACGGCGTGGTCTCCAACCACCTGGTCCACCACGCCAAGCCCGGCGACATGCTGCAGCTCGCGCAGGCGCAGGGCGAGTTCGTCCTCCCGCTCCCGATCCCGCCGAAGCTGCTGCTGGTCACCGCCGGCTCCGGCATCACCCCGGTCATCGGGATGCTCCGCAACCTCTTCTCGCGCACCGAGCCGTACGCCGGCGACATCGTGCTGCTGCACTCCGCGCTGACCCGCGACGCGGTGATCTTCGGTCCCGAGCTCCGGGGGTACGCCGCCCGCGGGCTGATCCACCTCGTCGAGCTGCACACCGACGTCGACGGCATGCTCGACGTCGCCGACCTCGACACGATCGTGCCCGACCTGGCCGAGCGGACGTCGTACGCCTGCGGTCCCGCCGGCCTGCTCGACGCGCTCGAGGAGCACTACGACGCGCGCGACCTGACGCTGAACGTCGAGCGCTTCCGCCCGACCACCGTCGTCGCCGGCGAGGGTGGCACCGTGTCGTTCGCGAGCGGCGTCACCATCGAGGCCGATGGCGCGACCCCGATCCTCGACGCCGCGGAGAACGCCGGCGTCATCATGCCCAGCGGCTGCCGGATGGGCATCTGCATGGGCTGCGTCATCCCGTTGAAGGAGGGTGCCGTGCGCGACCTGCGCAACGGCGCGCTCACCGTCGCCGTCCCCGGGGAGACCGGGCCGGGCGGCGTACCGATCCAGACCTGCATCAGCGCGGCCGCTGGTGCCTGCCACATCGACGAAGGAGCCCGCTCCCGATGACTGCCATCACGAAGAAGCCCGTGAACCCGACCGCGCACCTCACCCCCGAGGACTTCGAGCAGATCGGCATCGAGCTCGACGCGATCCGCCAGGACGTCCTCGACGCCCGTGGCGCGACGGATGCGGCGTACATCCACAAGGTCGTCGACGTGCAGCGCCGCCTCGAGCTGGCCTCGCGCGCCGTGCTGCTGTTCTCGTCGCTGCCGCCGGCGTGGATCGTCGGCACCATCGGTCTCTCGGTCGCCAAGATCCTGGAGAACATGGAGATCGGCCACAACGTCATGCACGGCCAGTGGGACTGGATGCGTGACCCGAAGATCCACTCGACCACCTGGGAGTGGGACAACGCGTCGACCGCCGACGGGTGGAAGCACGCGCACAACGAGATCCACCACAACTTCACCAACATCGTCGGCAAGGACAACGACCTCGGCTACGGCATCATGCGCGTCGACGAGGACCAGCGCTGGCACCCGATGTACCTCGCGCAGCCGCTGTGGAACTTCATCAACGCCTGCTTCTTCGAGTACGGCATCGCGGCGTACGACCTCGAGCTCGGCCGCAACCTGCGGATCCCGAAGGAGAAGCGCAGCGAGCAGTTCAAGACGAACCTCTCGAAGACGCTGAAGAAGATCCGCAAGCAGGCCACCAAGGACTACGTCGTGCACCCGGCGCTGTCGATCCCGACCGGCTCGTTCCTCCCGACGCTGGCCGCGAACTTCACCGCGAACCTCGTGCGCAACATCTGGTCGCACTCGGTGATCATGTGCGGCCACTTCCCCGAGGGCGTCGAGACCTTCGAGAAGAAGGCGATCCCGGCGAACGAGACCCGCGGCGAGTGGTACGTCCGGCAGATGCTCGGCTCCGCCAACATCTCCGGCTCCAAGGCCATGCACATCATGACCGGCAACCTGTCGCACCAGATCGAGCACCACCTGTTCCCGGACCTACCGTCGAACCGGTACGCCGAGGTCGCGCCCAGGGTGCAGGCGCTGTTCGAGAAGTACGACCTGAACTACCACGAGGCGCCGCTGCCGCAGCAGGTCTACAGCGCCTGGCACAAGGTCGTCCGGCTCTCGCTGCCCAACGGCTGGCTGGCCACCACCAACCTCAAGAACCTCCCCGAGCAGACCAAGCTGCTCTGGGCGATGACGACCAAGGGCCCGAAGATCCGCCGTGCTGCGGCCGCCCGGCTGCAGCAGCAGGCGCGCCGCGTCGAGCAGGCCAAGGCCGCCTGAGTCCGCACCGCGGTGGTTGAGGAAGGCGCGCTGGCGCCTGTCTCGAAACCACCCGGCATGCTTGCCCCATGAGGTTCACCGAGCACGAGCTGACGCTCGCCCTGACGGGCGTCGCCAAGAACGTGCTGGCCGTGCAGGACAAGCAGGTCCGCAAGGGCCGGCGTACGGCGGACGAGCTGTGGGAGTCCCTCGGGCGCTACGAGCGGTTCAAGGTGCTGGACGGGCTCGGCGACCAGCTGCTGCCGGTGCTCGTCGCGCTGCCCGACGTGGAGGTCGAGGCCGGGACCCGGCCGTCGTTCACCGATGAGCAGATCACGGCGACCGTCGAGGAGAAGCTCGGTGGCGAGAAGGGGCTGCGCCGCAAGGCGCTGCTCACCGCCCGGGTCGCGCTGGTGAAGCTGGCGCTCGAGTGCCTGCCGCCGCGGCAGGACCCGGACGCGCTGATCGTGCCCGACCATCTCTGACCCGGTGTAACGCCGGCGCGGCCTCGCGACAGGTGGGTGATGTCTGCATCCCCATGTACTCGGGAGGAACCATGAACATCGTCCGCACCACCGCTGCCGGCTTCGCCGCCACCCTGATGATCGGTGGCCTCGGCGCTGTCGCTCCGGCGCACGCCGACGAGACCGCGCCGGAGCCGTGCTCGCACCAGCAGGCGCAGTACGACCGGGCCAGCGCCAAGCTCGCCAAGCTCACGGAGAAGTGGCAGGCCAACCCCTCGTCGGAGACCAAGAAGGCCAAGAAGGCCCAGGTCCAGCGGGTCGCCAAGGCGCAGGCGCGTCTGGAGAAGTGCCAGGCCGCTCAGGCCTGATGGTCGGATAGTCCCTGACGTTTCCGGGCCAATCGGGCGCGCTCGACCCCGGAAACGTCAGGGACTACCGCCCACGACGACCTGTCAGTCGACGTTCCGGAACAGGTAGACCCCGACCGTCACGCCGGAGACCGCGGTCTCCTGGCCGGTGAGGAACATCCGCTCGGTGCTGCTCTGCCCGGTCACCATGAAGAAGTAGCTGGCGTGCTCGAGCCGCCAGCCGACCTTCTCGATCTGGCCGAGGATGGCCGCGGAGCTGGCGGTCTTCCGCTCGCCGGTCGTCATCCCCCACGACGCCTGGCCGAGGTGGCCGCCGACCTGCAGCTGGATCTCGAGGAACCGCTCCTCGGCCTCCTTGGCCGCGGTCGCCGCGCCGACCGGGGAGCGCAGCCACGCCTCGTGCTTGCGCGCCTCCTCCGCCTGGCGGGCGTCCTCGGCCGCGCGCGCCTCCTCGGCCTCGCGCTCGCGGCGCTCGGCCTCCTTCTCCTCCGCGCTCTTGAACATCGTCACCTAGCTTCCGAGGGCCGAGCCGACGACGGCCCGCGCCTCCTCCTGCACCTGAGCCAGGTGCTCGGGGCCGCGGAACGACTCGGCGTAGATCTTGTAGACGTCCTCTGTCCCGGACGGCCGCGCCGCAAACCACGCGGACTCGGTGACCACCTTGAGCCCGCCGATCTTCGCGCCGTTGCCGGGCGCCTCGGTGAGCTTCGCGGTGATCTCCTCACCGGCCAGCGACGTGGCGCTCACGTCGGACGGCGACAGCGCCGCGAGGGCCGCCTTCTGCTCGCGGTTCGCCGGCGCGTCGATCCGGGCGTACGCCGGCTCGCCGTGAGCCGCGACGAGCGCGGCGTACTGGGCCGACGGCGACGTACCCGTGGCCGCGAGGATCTCGGAGGCCAGCAGCGCCAGGATGAGGCCGTCCTTGTCGGTCGTCCACGCGGAGCCGTCGCGGCGCAGGAACGACGCGCCCGCCGACTCCTCGCCGCCGAAGCCGAACGACCCGTCGATCAGCCCGGGCACGAACCACTTGAAGCCGACCGGCACCTCGACCAGCTCCTTGCCGATCGCCGCCGCGACCCGGTCGATCATCGACGACGACACCAGCGTCTTCCCGATCCGCGCGCCGGCCGGCCAGTCGGGCCGCGCCCCGCCGAACAGGTAGCCGATCGCCACCGCCAGGAAGTGGTTCGGGTTCATCAGCCCGGCGTCCGGCGTCACGATGCCGTGCCGGTCGGAGTCCGCGTCGTTGCCGGTCGCGATGTCGTACTCCGACCTCCGCGAGATCAGCGACGCCATCGCCGACGGGGATGAGCAGTCCATCCGGATCTTGCCGTCCCAGTCGAGCGTCATGAACCGCCACGTCGGGTCGACCAGCGGGTTCACCACGGTCAGGTCGAGCTTGTGCCGCTCGGCGATCTCGCCCCAGTACGCCACCGACGCCCCACCGAGCGGGTCCGCGCCGATCCGCACGCCCGCCGACCGGATCGCGTCGAGGTCGACGACGTTCGGCAGGTCGTCGACGTACGTCCCCAGGAAGTCGTACGGCGCCGCCGCCGCGCGGGCCCGTGCGAAGGGCACTCTCCGCACATCACGGAGCCCGCCCCGGATCAGCTCGTTCGCGCGCGCCGCGATCACCGACGTGGCGTCGGTGTCGGCGGGTCCGCCGTGCGGCGGGTTGTACTTGAAGCCGCCGTCCGACGGCGGGTTGTGCGACGGCGTGACCACGATCCCGTCGGCGGTGCCGCCACCGAGGTTGGCGCGGATGATCGCGTGCGAGACCGCCGGCGTCGGCGTGTACCCGTCGCGGTCGTCGACCAGCACGGTCACGTCGTTCGCGACCAGCACCTCGAGCGCGGAGGCCCACGCCGGCTCGGACAGCCCGTGGGTGTCGCGGCCGATGAACAGCGGGCCGTCGTACCCCTGCGACTTGCGGTAGTCGCAGATCGCCTGCGTGGTCGCGAGGATGTGCGTCTCGTTGAACGCGGTCCGCAGCGACGACCCCCGGTGCCCGCTGGTGCCGAACGCGACCTGCTGGTCGACGTCGTCCGGGTCGGGGACGCCGGTGTAGTACGACGTCACGAGGTGCGCGACGTCGACCAGGTCCGAAGGGGCGGCGAGCTGTCCTGCGCGAGGGTCGGCCATGCGCCCCAGTATTCCCCCCAGAATCCGGGGAGGGCTGTGCCAGACTCGCGCCATGAGCGAGGCGATCGAGCTGCGGAAGGGCCAGGCGCTCGCCCTGGTCCGGCCCAACGGCGGCCCCCTGACCCGGATCACGATCGGCCTCGGCTGGGACCGCGAGCGCACGGCCGGCTTCATCGGCACCGGGGCGCCGGACATCGACCTCGACGCCTCGGCGGTGCAGTTCACCGGCACCGAGCTGTTCGACCTGGCGTTCTACAACAACCTGGCCACCCGCGACGGGTCCGTCGCCCACCAGGGCGACAACCTCACGGGCGCCGGCGAGGGCGACGACGAGGTCATCGCGGTCGACCTGAGCAAGGTCTACGCGAAGGTCGACACCATCGCGATCCTGATCTCGAGCTACCAGGGCCACTCGCTCGAGTGGGTGGGCAACGCCTACTGCCGGGTGCTCGACGACGAGGACCACGAGCTCGGCCGGTTCGTCCTGCTCGGCGGCGCGCCCGAGACCGGCCTCGTGATGGCCACGCTGACCCGCTCCGGGGACGGCTGGCAGCTCAACCCCATCGGGGACGGCATCGCGGTGAAGATGCCGACCGAGTCGGTGAAGGCACTGCAGAAGTACCTCTGACGCGCTCAGGTCCTCCGGGGCCGCGCCGATGTGACCCCTACGTCATTCAAACGTTGGGTCCTCGATGTCTGTCACCGCGCTCGCCCTCCCGGCACCGATCGCACCGGTCGCTCGCCCGCACCTGTGCCTGGGCACCGTCGCACGCCGCGCCGGGGTGAACCTCAGCATCGGCTGCCTGGTGCCCGCGGCGGTCTTCTACACGCTGTTCGCCGTCGCCGGCGTGTGGTTCGCGATCCTGACCACCCTCGCCTGGTCGTACGGCACCCTCGCGTGGCGCGCGCTCACCGGACGTCGTACGTCGGCGCTGCTGGTGCTCACCACCGCGGTGCTGACCGGACGCACCGCCGTCGCGGTGGCGACCGCCAACCCGTTCGTGTACTTCCTGCAGCCGATCATCTCCGACGGCGTCCTCGCGGCCGCCTTCCTGGCCTCGCTCGCCCTCGGCCGCCCGCTGGCCGGCAAGATCGCGGGCGACTTCTACCCGGTCGACGACGAGCTCGCCGCGCGCGCCCGGATCGCCCGGCTGTTCCGCGGCCTCACCCTCCTGTGGGCCACGCTGTGGCTGCTCAAGGCCACACTCGGGCTCTGGCTGCTGCTCACGCTGCCGCTCGAGACCTACGTCCCGCTCAAGGCCGGGCTCGCCCTCGGCATCAACATCGCCTCCGGTGTGATCACCCTCGCCGCGGTCGCGTATGTCGCGCGCCGGGAACGCCTGCTCGCCGCTTAGGCTTCTCCCCGAGATGAGGTTCGCGCGCACGATCGCCCTGGTGGGCGTGGGTCTCCTGTGGCTGGCGTTCGGCCCGTTGGTGCTGCTGCTCGCCGCCGGCTCCCTCTACTTCCGCCGGGTCCGCACCTGGCTGCGGCCCACCCGCCGCGCCGTGGCCGGTTGGGTGCTCGCGGTGCTCGCGGTCGCCGGCCTCGCGGTCGTCGTGCCGGACGGCTGGGTGCCGATCCCGCCGGGCGCCGGCGTCCTCGCCAGCCCCGCGTACGTCGGCCGGCCGGTCAGCGGCTTCGACGGTGTGCCCGGTGGCCCGCTCGGCGAGTCACCGCAGGTGCGGACGCGCTCGTACGGCCTCGACGGGTGCCGTCGGATCGAGCTCGACTCGCACGACCGGCTGGTGTCGCTCTGCGGCACCGACGACGCCCCGGTCCTCCGGCTCATCGACCGCGGGAACCTGCACCAGCTCGCCTCGAAGGAGCTGCCGACCAGCAAGGACGCCGCCTGCTCGGGCGCCTTCTACGTGGACCGCGATCGCGCGGTCGTCGCGACGCACGACCAGCGGCTGCTGGTGGTCACCACCGCCGACGCCGACGACGACCCTGACCTCACCACCCGCGACACCGTCGCCCTCGACATCCCCGCCGACGACTGCGTCCTCGGCCTCGCCCAGGACGCCCGGGGCCGCAGCTGGTTCGTCACCGACGGCGGCCGGGTCGGCGTCGTCGACGGTGACAGGTCCCAGGTGCTCGACCTCGCCGAGGAGGTCAGCCACCCGCTGGCCGTCGTCGGCGAGGCGGCGTACGTCGTCACCGCGGAGTCGGCGTACAAGATCGGCCCGGGGCCGCGCGTCGTCTGGCGCACCGACCAGGAGAACAGCGCCACCCCGGCCGCGCTCCCCGGTGACCTCGTCGCGACCACCGACGACGCCGCGTCGCGGCTCGACGTCGTGGTCCGCTCGGGCACGGACGGTGCCGAGGTGTGCCGGGCGGCCGTCTTCGACGAGAACGAAGGCGCCGCCGAACGGCTGGTCGCCGACGGCGTCGGCGTCGTGGTGCAGAACGTCCACGGGTACGGCGGCACCCGCTCCACCACCCTCGGTCGCACGACCGCCGGTGGCGTGGCCCGCGTCGTCGCCCGCGACGGTGAGTGCGAGGTCGCCTGGACCGCCGACGTCGACGCCCCGAGCGGTGCGCCCGCCGTCGCCGCCGAGCCCGGTCTCGTCTACGCCTACACCAAGCGGCACAGCTGGCTCGGCGTGAACGCGTGGTACCTCACCGCGCTCGACCTGGAGACCGGACGCGCCGTCTACTCCGTCCGCACCGGCCTCGGTGTCCTCCGCGACAACCACCACGGCGAGGTCGCGATCGGCCCCGAGGCCACGGCGTACGTCCCGGTCCTCGGCGGCGTGGTCCGGGTTCACGACCGCGACTGATCGTCGCCCTCGCGCCTCTCGTCCTGCCGGCGCCGCCGGTTGATCTCCGCCCGCGCCAGCACGAACGCGAGCACGACCGGCCAGACGTACTTCGAGTGCTCGAGCACCCAGCGCACCTGCTCCGGGAGGCTGACGTCCGGCAGGTCCGGCAGGGGTGGTGACGGCAGGTCCGGCACGGGCAGCGACGGCAGGTCGGGCCGGGGCAGGTCGAGGTCCAGGCGGAGGTGCGGCAGCGTGAACCGGGCGAGCAGCACGGTGGCGACGATCGGGACCACGACCTTCGCCACCCCGACGACGGTCGCGATCGCGGCGTACCGGGTCGGGTGGGCGCGGACCTTCTCCTCGTGCACGGCGGCCGACGACCCGGGTTCGGGCACGAGGTCGAGGTCGTCGTCGAGCAGCGTCGCCCGCCGCGGCTGGCCGAGGGCGGAGAACCGCACTTCCAGGTGACCGGCCTCGGCCTCGAGCCGGATCTTCTCGTCGGCGGAGGTCCGCTCCGCGACCAGCTCGTCGTCGACGAACCACCGGATGGTGCGCCGGAACCCGAGGTCGGCCTCGACGCGGTGACCGGGTGATCGCCAGACCTGCATGACCGCCATGCAACCGGACGCGCGGCGGCCCCACATCGGCCCCGGGTCTGCGCTGCCGAGACTTAGGTCTACGGGTAGGTGATACCCGTGACGTCCTGGCTGAGCTGCCACAGCCGCCGCTGCGCGGTCTCGTCGTACGACAGCTTGTTGCTGGTCGTCACCTGCGGCGGCCCGCTCCACTCCGCGATCCCGCGCGGCCCGCAGTACGTCGCCCCGGGCAGGTCGGCGGTCGCGGCCATCAGCGTCGGCCACGCGCCCTGGGCCGCGGTGTTGGGCGAGAACGCCTTGATCGCGGCGTCCAGGATCGAGGCGCGGCCGCCGGTGGAGCGGCCGTACTGCCCGTTCGCCGCGAGATGCGTCGACGCGAAGCCCGGGTGGGCGGCGAGAGCCTTCACCGGCAGCTCGGCGCGCCGCAGCCGCCGGTCGAGCTCGTAGGTGAACAGCAGGTTGGCGAGCTTGCTGCCGCCGTACACGGGCCAGCGCTGGTAGCGGCCCTCCTGCACGTGCGGGTCGCCGAGCGGCGCGGTGCGGGCGATCCGGTGCATCTGGGACGACACGGTCACGACCCGCGCGGCGGCGCTCGCGGCGAGCTGCGGCAGCAGCAGCCCGGTGAGGAGGAACGGGCCGAAGTGGTTGGTCGCCATCTGGAGCTCGAGGCCGTCGGCGGTGCGGTGGTACGGCGTCCCCATCACGCCCGCGTTGTTGACCAGCACGTCGATCGCGCCGAGGCCGGCGACCTCGGCGGCTGCGCGGCGGACCGACGACAGGGCGGACAGGTCGAGCTCCACGGTCTCGAGGGATGCCGACGGCGCCTCGGCACCGATCACGCGCACGGTCTCGTCGAGCTTGGCCCGGGATCGTCCCGCCAGCACGATGCGCGCACCGCGCCGGGCCAGCTCGAGCGCCGTGAAGTGCCCGAGCCCGCCGACGGTCGGTCCGGTGACCAGGACGGTGCGGCCCGACTGGTCGGGGATGTCGGCCGGCGTCCAGGTGTCGACAGCCGTCACGGAGTCGTCGCCATGGCGTCGAGGATCCGCTGCCCGAGGTCCTGGTCCCCGTCGACCGCGAGGGTGCCGGGCTCGGCCTCGCAGCGCCCGCCGGCCAGCCGGATGAACGCCTCCCGGGTCATCCGCAACCGCACGGTCGGCTCGGCCGGCAGGTCGGCGAGCCGCTCACCGCGGCCCGCGTCGTTGACCGTGAACGCGTACGGCGCGCTGCCCTCCATCTCCAGCACGGCGGTGGTGCCCGGCGCGGCCCCGACCCGCTTGGCGAGCACGTAGCCGAGGCTCTCGGCGAGGTACTCCGCGGTGTGCCGGGCGGCGGGGGAGTCCATGCCTCCGGGGCGGCCGACCGCGCGGCGCACGTCCTGCTCGTGCATCCACACGTCGAGCGGCCGGTTGCGCAGCAGCGTGCGCCAGTCCCACGGGACGCCGCCGAAGATCGGTGACGGCTTGGCGCTGCCGTCGGTCGGCGGGTCGGCGAGCAGCGCGGTGTGCCGGGTGGTCGCGGCCGACCGGATCTCGTTGATGATCGCGTCGGGGCTGGCCTCGCGGCGGTTCACGACGCCGATCTCGGTGTACATGCCCATCAGTCCGGTGACGTGGGCGGGCTCGCCGAGCTCGGCGGTCTCCTCCGGGCTGCCCGCGAGGATGCCTTCCAGGTGGGCGATGTGCGCGGCGACGGCCCGCACGTCCCAGCCGGCCAGGTCGGTCGGCGTCGACCACTCCTCCTCCGGGAGCTCCTCGAGGAGGCCGGTGAAGTCGTTGATCGCCTGCCACCACACGTCGACGTACCCGGCCAGCACCTGTTGGTCGCTCATGCCTCGACCCTAGGACACCGCCAGGCTCACGGCGATCGCCAGCATGGTCAGGCCGATCAGCACGTCCAGCACCTGCCACGCGCGCGGCTTCGACAACCACCGGCTCGCGTACCGCGCGCCGAAGCCGAGCCCCGAGAACCACACGACGCTGGCCACGCACGCGCCGACAGCGAACCACCAGCGCCCGGGAGACCCGTGCTGGTTGGCGATCGTGCCGAGCAGCAGCACGGTGTCGAGGTACACGTGCGGGTTGAGCCAGGTCAGCGCCAGCGCCCGTACGGCGACACCGCGGCGCCGTCCGTTGGCCGAGCCGGTCGAGCCCGCGGCGGCGTGCAGCGACTCCGGCTTGCGGGCGCGCAGCAACGAGCTCACGCCGTACCAGGTCAGGAACGCGACGCCGAGCCAGCGCACCACGTCGATCGCCCACGGCGCCTGCTCGACGACCCGGCCGATGCCGGCCACTCCGGCGGCGATCAGGACGACGTCGGAGAGCGCGCAGATCGCCACCACCAGGCCGACGTGCTCGCGCGCCAGGCCCTGTCGCAGCACATAGGCGTTCTGCGCGCCGATGGCGACGATCAGGGAGAGGCCGGTCAGCATTCCGGCGACGGTGGAGTCGAGCACACGGCAACGCTAGGCGCGGGGTCGGTCTGTAGGCCAGCGAATGATTCTGCAGGTACATTAGGGTTGCTTCATGGAGCTCGTGCCCGCCCAGCTGGAGGCGCTGGCCGCGATCGCCGACCACGGGACGTTCGACGCAGCGGCGCGTCACCTGAACGTCACGCCGTCGGCGATCAGCCAGCGGATCCGGGCGCTCGAGTCGGAGGTCGGCCAGGTCGTGGTGCAGCGGACCACGCCCTGCCGGCCCACTCCGGCGGGTGAGGTGCTGGTGCGGCTGGCACGGCAGACCCGGCTGCTGCACGACGAGGTCCGCGATGCGCTCGCGCACAGCCATCTCGGCATCGTCGACCTGCCGGTCGCGATCAACGCGGACTCGCTGGCCACGTGGTTCCGCGACGTGCTGGAGGAGGTCGGGACCTGGTCGGACGTGTCGTTGCGCCTGCACGTGGAGGACCAGGCGTACTCCGCCGACCAGCTGCGCAGCGGCGGCGTCCTGGCCGCGGTGACGTCGGAACCGGTTGCCGTGCAGGGCTGCTCGGTCGAGCCGCTCGGTCTGCTGCGCTACGTGCCGTCCGCCAGCGCCGACTTCGCCGAGCGCTGGCGCCGCGGTCGCGGCCCGGACTGGGCGGCGATGCCGGTGGTGGTGTTCAACGAGAAGGACACGCTCCAGCACGACCTGCTCGCGGCCCGCGGCATCGGCGAGCCACCGGTCGTGCACCGGGTGCCGACCTCGGCCGACTTCCGGGAGGCGGTCGCGCGCGGCCTGGGCTGGGGGATGATCCCGGTGCCGCAGCTCGACGACCGGTTCGTCCCGCTGGGCAGCCGGCTGCACGTGGACGTGCCGCTGTACTGGCAGCGCTGGCGGCTGGACTCCCCGACGCTCGACCGGTTCAGCGACGTCGTACGACGCACCGCCGGCGCCGCGCTCAGGAGATGAGCGGCAGCTCGAGGAATGCCTCCTGCTGCGGCCCCCACGCGAGCGTGCAGCGGCCGCGCGGCCCGGGCGGGTACCACGCCGGGAACTGGCCGGTCAGCGGGTTGCGCGGCCACAGCCAGCGCCCGGCGACCACGAGCCGCAGGTGGTCTCCGGCACGAAGCCGGGTCGCCGACGGGCCGAGCTCGACGTCCACCTCGCGAGCGCCGGACGGGACCCGGAGCCACCCGGTCGTGACCCGGTCGCGCCCGAAGCCGTACGACCCCTCGAACGGCACGTAGCGCCCGTCGCGCCACAGCTCGACGCCGGCGAACAGCGTCAGGTCGCGGGTCGTCTCGAGCGGGAGGTGCAGGAGCATCGGCCCGACCACCTCGACGTCCTCGGGCACCGTCCAGCCGATCCGGAAGCCGCCGCGCCGGGTGTCGAACGCGTGCGCGCCCGGCTCCGTGGCCGGCTCGGGCGAGAGGCCGGTGCCGGTCAGGTGCAGCCGGGTCGGTACGGCGTCCGCCGGCGGCCACTGCGCCTCGGAGCGGACGCCGGCCCCGGCCACCTCGAGCCGCACCGCCGGCAGCGGCGGGTCGTCACTGTCGTCGAGATGGCGGCGCAGGAACGCGCGCTGGTCGCGCCGTGCCTCCGCGCCGTAGAACGTCGCCCACTTGCCGCCCCGGTGGGTCCAGAGGTGCCGCTCGGTCGAGCCGAGCCGCTCGAAGCCGCGGATCGACCCGCGTGAGTGCAGGTTGTTGTCGGAGAAGCTGCCGCACACCAGCGCGGGCACCTCGATCCGCTCGACCGCCGGCACGAGCGCGGCCCAGAAGTCGTCGTACTCGGGCCGGGAGCGGTTCTCCTCGGCGAGGTCGTAGGTGAGCCGGGTGCCGCGCAGCCCCGCGGACCAGATCTTGAGGAAGCCGTCCTCGCGGACGCCGCCCGGTCGCAGCAGGTCCCGGTAGGCGTCGGTGAACCCCTCCCACACGACGATCGCGCGCAGCCCGCGCGGCCGCAGCGCGGCGGCGCGCCACTGGGTGATCGCGAGGTAGGAGACGCCCATCATCGCAACACGCCCGTTGCACCACGGCTGCTGCGCGGCCCACTCGACCAGGTCCGCGACGTCCTCGCCCTCCTGCGCGGAGAGCAGGCTGCCGGTGCCGTCGGAGGTGCCGGCGCCGCGCAGGTCGGCGTTGACCGCGACCCAGCCGTTCTCGACGCACCAGGCCGGATCCGGCGCCTCCCAGCTCGTCAGGTTCGAGAAACGCCACCGGCGCCGGCTGTCGCAGCATCCGGTAGGTGCGCGGGACGCCGTCCGGCAGGTTGTCCTTGCCGTACGGGTGGGCGCAGAGCACCACCGGTCGCGGCACGCCGTCCGTCGGCCGGTGCACGTTGGCGCGGAGCACCGTGCCGTCACGCGTGGGACGGGCACGTCGCGGTCGACGACCAGCAGCCCGTCCGGCACGGCGGTGACGGTGACGGGTGGCCGCCGGATCCCGCGCAGCCGCCGCTTCGCGTAGGCCCGGGCGCCGGGCCGCTTCCAGGGCCGGTCGTCGCCCGGGGCGTCGTTCATGCCCCGAGGCTAGAGCCTCGGCGCGTCAGCGGAGCGGGTCGACGCGACGCTCCTGGACGTAGGTCGCCTTCTGTCGCAGCTGGTTCATGATCAGCGCGAGCGCGATCGCCACGATGCCCACGATGAGGAAGATCCAGCCGAGCGTGTCGGTCGCGATGTTGTCCTGGATCGCGGCAGGAAGAGTGACGGCTCCGGTGACACCGATGAGACCGAGAACGATGAGGAAGATGCCGATTCCGATTCCCATGCCGGCAGCGTTCCCAGCGTCCGACGGACGAAAACGCCATCACATGAGGAGGACCCGCCCGGACGACTCCGGGCGGGTCCTGGTGTTCCCCAAGGAAACCGGTTGCGAGACGTGTCGCGCGTCCCCGCATCGCGGGTTCGCGCCGACGCTCCTCGACCTTCGCGCCTGATCCTGGCGCGCTCGATCAGAAGGCAGCCTCGTCGAGGTCCATCAGTGCGAGGTCCGTGGACTCGGCGATGGCCCGCTCGGACGCGATCTTCGGCAGCACCTCGCGAGCGAAGAACTGCGCGGCAGCGACCTTGCCTTCGTAGAAGGCCTGGTCCTTGCTCCCCACAGATCCGGCGTCGGTGCCGCCCAGCTTCTCCAGGGCGACCTCGGCCTGGCGCAGCAGCAGCCACGAGCAGACGACGTCCCCGAGCACCATCAGCAGGCGGGTGGTGTTGAGCCCGACCTTGTAGATGTTGCGGTTGTCCTCCTGCGAGGACATCAGGTCGTTGATCATGTGGCCGACGATCGCCTGGGCGTCGTCGAGGGCGGTGGCGAGCAGCTCGCGCTCGACCTTCAGGCGGCCGTTGCCGGCCTCGCTCGCGAGGAACGCCTGGATCTCGTTGGCGATGTGGCCCAGCGCCGTGCCCTGGTCCTTGACGATCTTGCGGAAGAAGAAGTCCTGGCCCTGGATCGCGGTGGTGCCCTCGTAGAGGGTGTCGATCTTCGCGTCGCGGACGTACTGCTCGATCGGGTACTCGGTGAGGAAGCCCGACCCACCGAACGTCTGCAGCGACTCGGTGCCGAGCAGCGTCCACGAGCGCTCCGAGCCGTAGCCCTTCACGATCGGGAGCAGCAGGTCGTTGATCTTCTCGGCCAGCTCGTTCCGCTCGCCGTTGTGCTCGGCGATCATCACGTCGTCCTGGAACGACGCGGTGTAGAGCACGAGGGCGCGCATCGCCTCGGCGTACGCCTTCTGCGTCATCAGCGAGCGACGGACGTCCGGGTGGTGCGTGATGGTCACGCGCGGCGCGGTCTTGTCGGCGGACTGGGCCAGGTCGGCGCCCTGGACGCGCTCCTTGGCGAACTCCAGTGCGTTGAGGTAGCCGGTCGACAGCGTCGCGATGGCCTTGGTGCCGACCATCATGCGAGCGTTCTCGATGACCTGGAACATCTGCGCGATGCCGTTGTGGACCTCGCCGAGCAGGTAGCCGACGGCCGGCTCGCCGCCGCCGACGCCCGGGTCGCCGAACGTGAGCTCGCAGGTGTTGGACACCTTGATGCCCATCTTGTGCTCGACGTTGGTGACGTACGCGCCGTTGCGGGCGCCGAGCTCACCGGTCTCGAGGTCGAAGTGGTACTTCGGCACGATGAAGAGGCTGAGGCCCTTGGTGCCGGGGCCGCCGGCGCCCTCGACGCCGACCGGGCGGGCCAGCACCATGTGGATGACCTGCTCGGTGAGGTCGCTCTCGGCGGAGGTGATGAAGCGCTTGACGCCCTCGATGTTCCAGGTGCCGTCGTCGTTCTGCGTCGCCTTGGCGCGACCGGCGCCGACGTCGGAGCCGGCGTCCGGCTCGGTCAGCACCATGGTGGTGATCCAGCCCTGGTCGACGACGTGCTGGGCGATCTTGCGGTCGCGGTCGTTGCCGTTGCGGTGGAGGACACCCGCGAACATCGGGCCGGCGCCGTACATCCAGATCGCGGGGTTCGCACCGAGCACGAGCTCGCCCATCGCCCAGTTGATCGTGGACGGGGCCGGGGTGCCGCCGAGCTCGGCGAACGCGGTGAGGCGCCAGTACTCGGCGTCCATCCACGCGTGGTAGCTCTTCTTGAACGACTCCGGCAGCGGCGCGGTGTTGGTCTTGGGGTCGAAGACCGGCGGGTTGCGGTCCGCGTCGACGAAGGACGCGGCGAGGTCCTCACGGGCCAGCCGGTCGACCTCGGCGAGGATCGAGCGGGCGGTCTCGGTGTCCACGTCCGCGAACGGACCGGTGCCGAGGACCTTGTCGCGGCCCAGGACCTCGAAGAGGTTGAACTCGATGTCGCGGATGTTGCTCTTGTAGTGGCTCACGTGCCCCCACCTTCGTGTTGATACTCGTCGGTAACTTCATCATACGTACCCACCGGTAACACGGCAAACATCGGCCGAGCATCGGGGAATCTGAGCCGTGGCGAGTTGACATCAGTTATCCACTAATCTGTACTGAACCGGTCAAATAACGTTATGCAGTGTCTTTGACTGGGCAACCGGTCGACGGCGGTGGTGCAGCCGCCGGTGGTGAACGCAAGGGTGCAAACATGCGGAAGCTCATCGTCCTGGCCGTGGTCGGCCTGGTGGCGCAGTTGATCGACGGCTCGCTCGGGATGGCGTACGGCGTCACCTCCTCGACGCTGCTGCTCGCTGCGGGAGTGGCCCCGGCGGCCGCGTCCGCGGCGGTCCACTTCTCCGAGATCGGGACCTCGCTGGTCTCCGGCTTCTCGCACCACAAGCTCGGCAACGTCGACTGGCGGACCGTCTCGATCCTCGCGGTGCCCGGCTTCCTCGGCGCGTTCGCGGGTGCGACGTTCCTCGCCAACATCGACGGGGCGACCGCCAAGCCCTGGGTGGCCGGCATCCTGCTCGGGCTCGGCGTCTACGTGATCTGGCGCTTCCTGGTCCTCGGCGGTCGGCGCCCGACCTTCAAGGCGCGCCCGTCGGCCGCCTTCCTCGCGCCGATGGGCGTCGTCGGTGGCGCGCTCGACGCGATCGGCGGCGGCGGCTGGGGACCGGTCGGCACCACCACGCTGCTGTCGTCGGGCCGGCTCGAGCCGCGCAAGGTGATCGGCTCGATCGACACCTCGGAGTTCGTGGTCGCCGTCGGTGGCTCGCTCGGCTTCATCCTCGCGCTCGGTTCGCAGGGCATCGAGTGGGGGTACGCCGCGGCGCTGCTCGCCGGTGGCGTGATCGCCGCGCCGATCGCCGCGTGGCTGGTCAAGAAGCTCGCGGCCCGGGTGCTCGGTGTCGCGGCCGGTGGCCTGATCGTGCTCACCAACACCAAGACCATCGCGGAGGCGCTCGGCGCCTCCGGCGCACAGGTCATCGCCCTCGCGTCGGTGCTGTTCGTGCTCTGGGTGACCGGCATCGTCTGGGCGGTCAAGCAGGAGCGTCGCTCCCGCGCCGCCGAGGCGACCACCCCCGTCGACGACGGCGACCTGGTCGCGATCTAGGCCATGCGCAAGCTCATCCTGCTCGCCCTCGTCGGACTGGCTGCCCAGCTGGTCGACGGGTCGCTCGGGATGGGCTACGGCGTCACCTCCGCCACGCTGCTGGTGGCCGGCGGGCTCGGCCCCGCCGCCGCCTCGGCCGCCGTGCACTTCTCGGAGATCGGGACCTCGCTGGTCTCGGGGATCTCCCACCAGGCGCTCGGCAACGTCGACTGGCGCACGGTCGGCATCCTGGCCGCGCCCGGCTTCGTCGGCGCGTTCGCGGGGGCGACGTTCCTGGTCAGCCTCGACGGCGAGATCGCGCGCGTGCTGGTGGCGTCGATCCTGCTGGTGCTGGGTGGCTACGTCACCTGGCGCTTCCTCGTCCCGCAGCGGCTGCAGTTCAAGGGCCGTCCGTCCGCCCGGTTCCTCGCTCCGGTGGGCCTCCTCGGTGGCGCGCTCGACGCGGTCGGCGGTGGCGGCTGGGGCCCGATCGGCACCACCTCGATGCTCTCGTCGGGGCGGCTCGAGCCGCGCAAGGTCGTCGGCTCGGTCGACACCGCGGAGTTCGTGGTGACCGTCGGCGCGTCCCTCGGCTTCCTCGCCGCGCTCGGCAGCCAGGGCATCGACTGGCGCGTCGCGGGCGCCCTGCTCGTCGGCGGCGTCATCGCCGCCCCGATCGCCGCGGTGCTGGTCCGGCTGCTCCCGGCCCGGATCCTCGGCGTCACCGCCGGCGGCCTGATCGTGCTCACGAACATGCGGACGCTGGGGCTCGAGCTCGGCGTACCGGGCCTCACGATCGCCCTCCTCGCCTCGGTGGTGTTCACCGTCTGGGTGCTCTGGATCTCGTGGGCGATCAAGCTCGACCGGGCCGAGCGCGAGGGGGGCACCGACCGACCCGGCGACGTCGTAGCCGCCAAGGTCAACTGAACAAGTCAACACATCTGACACACTTGACCCATGCGA
Organism: Nocardioides sp. SR21; assembly: GCF_022761125.1. Classification (GTDB taxonomy): domain Bacteria; phylum Actinomycetota; class Actinomycetes; order Propionibacteriales; family Nocardioidaceae; genus Nocardioides. The sequence continues at coordinate 58,066 of NZ_JAKWJR010000008.1, forward strand.
GTTTCCGCCAAGTCCGACTACGCCCTGCGTGCGCTGATCGAGATGGCGTCGCGGCAGGACGGCCGCGCCATCAGCGCGGAGGAGCTCGGCCGACTGCAGGAGATCCCGCACGGCTTCCTGCAGGCGATCCTCGCCGACCTCCGCCGCGCCGGCATCGTGATGTCGCAGCGCGGCCAGTCCGGGGGTTGGCGGATGGGTCGCGAGGCCGCCGCGGTGTCGGTGGCCGACGTGATCCGCGCCGTCGACGGCCCGCTGGTCTCCGTCTACGGTCTGCGCCCGGAGGCGGTCACCTACAACGACACCGCCGACGTGCTCCAGCACGTGTGGATCGCCGCCCGCCGCTCGCTGCGCGACGTGTTCGAGTCCGTCTCGATCCAGCAGCTCGCCGACGGCAAGCTCCCCGACGCCGTCACGTCGCGGACCAACGACGAGGACGCCTGGCAGCCGCACTAGCGAGAACGCGTCAGCGGATCCGCTGATGGTGGTGAGCGAGCCGCGCGACTGCGGGACGACGTCGCGACCGGCGTGTCGAGACCCACTGAGCGCTGGGGATCATCCGACGGCCGCGAGCTTCTTCTTCAGCTTCTTCCTCTTGCGCTCGAGCTTCGCGTTGCGCTCGGCCAGTGCCTGGTTGTGCGCGCGTAGCCGGGTGACCTCGGCGACCACGTCGGCCACCGCCCCGGCGCTGATCACCTCGAGCAGCTCGGCCTGAGGGCGGCCGGTCATCGGTCGGGTGGCCCTCCAGCCCGCGTCCAGCGGGAGCTCGGTCGCGTCGAAGCCGACGAGTTCGCCGAAGGCCGTCCACACCGCCTGCTCCGCGTCGACGTCGGGAACGACGACCGCGTGCCAGCGCTCCGGGCCGATCGCGTGCTTCCACGCGTCGAGCACGTCGCCCCGCTCGCGCGCGGTGACGACGACGTGCACCTCGAAGCCGGCCAGCCCGTCGAGCAGCAGGTCGACCTGCGCCGCCGTACACGTGGCGAGCAGCTCCTGGCTGAACACCACGTCGGCCGCGCCCTTGCGGGCGCGGCGGCAGATCTCCGCCCAGGCGCCCTCGACCTCGCGGCGCTGGTAGCCCCATGCCCGGTGGTCGCGGGTCATCTCGATCGCGGCGCGGAACATCTCCTCCGCCGAGATCGCCGGGTGCCGCACGCCGGTGGCCGCCTCGATCTCGTCGGCGTGCTCGGTCAGGGCGGAGTCGAGGAAGCCGCCGCCGGTCCGGGGCGGTCCGATGTGCAGGTACGCCTTGCGCTTGGCCATGCCCGAACCGTGGCAGGCGCGTGCGGACGGACGGTGAAATCGGGGTGACCCCCGCTCATCGGTTGTCGACGTGCTCTTCGGTCGTCGAGCCTGTCGAGACATAGAACCTGTTCTAGAATGCGGCGCATGATCACGTCGGACGCCATCACCTGGACCGCCCCCAACGACGACCACCCGGCACGCGCCGCGTCCCAGCGCTCCTACTCGGCGGTGGCGAAGGGCGACCTGGCCGAGTGGCTGACGGTGTACGCCGAGGACGCCGTGCTCGAGGACCCGGTCGGCCCGTCGATGTTCGACCCCGAGGGCAAGGGGCACCGCGGCCACGAGGGGATCGCGGCGTTCTGGGAGAAGGCGATCGCGCCGATCGCGACGTTCGAGTTCGAGATCTACGAGTCGTTCGCGAACCCGGGCAGCAACACCTGCGCGAACATCGGCCGGATCAAGACGTCGTTCCCCGACGGCAGCCACACCACGACCGAGCTGATCATGGTCTACGTCGTCCACGACGACGGCCGGGTCGCCTCGATGAAGGCGTTCTGGGAGCCGGAGCGGACGATGGCGAGCTTCACGCCCGCCTCCTGACGCCTAGGTGCGGACGTGGTCGGCGACCCAGTCGACCAGCGGGCGCAGCGCGCGCCAGTCGTCGCGCACCAGGTCGAGCAGCTCGGGGGTGTGGATCACCGGCTCGAAGCCGAGCGGGTGACCGACGGTCAGTGACCGGTGCCGGAGCAGCTCGATGCGCGGGTGTCCGGCGTCGTAGCCGCGCGGCGTGGTCTTGAGCCGGTCGCCGCCGATCTCGAAGCCCTTCTTCTCCAGCGTGCGCAGGATCCTCTCCAGCTCGGGGCCGAACCGGTCGTGCGCGACCGACTCACGGAACGCCGCGAGCCGCGGAGCGCTGGCCTCGTAGAACCCGGCACCCGTCCGCACGCCGCGGGGCGAGACCTCGACGTACCACCCGGTGGCCTCGCCGACGCGCACGAACGCGCCCTGGTGGGTCTTGTACGGCGTCTTGTCCTTCGCGAACCGGACGTCGCGGTACGGGCGGAAGATCTTCGCGGTGCCGAACTCCGGCTCGAGCGCGGCGCACAGTGCGGTCATCGGCGCCTTGACGCTCGCGTCGTAGACCGCCTTGTTCTTCTCCCAGAACGCCTTGGTGTTGTCGACCTCGAGGTCGTCGTAGAAGTCGAGCGCGGCGCTCGGGAAGCCTTCGAACTCACTCACCGCGCCAGCGTAGGACCCGGCCGGTGGCTCGGACGTGACGAGGTGGCGACGCCCGCTGCAGCACCGCCACCTCGCGTTGCGTGTCGCGCCCCCGCAACCGACACACCAGGTCCAACGTGAGGACCGGCGGGAGGTGACGGGTGCAGCGGAATCTCACCCTCTGGGGTGGGCTCTGCGTCGTCGAGACACCTGAATCGGCCCTTATCCGGGCGGAAACGGGGCCATCTCGGGTGTCTCGACGGCAAATGGCCGGGTTGAGCAGGGTGTCGCGACCGGGGGGGCGCGATCGGGGGGCGCGACCGGGGGGCGGTGAGGAGCGGATGACGAGACTCGAACTCACGACGTCGACGTCGAGCGGAGTGTCGCGCTCGTGGGCGCGACCTCGGACCGGTGTTGGAGCGGTGTTGCGTGCGGTGAGGAGCGGATGACGAGACTCGAACTCGCGTCGTCGACGTTGAGCAGAGTGTCGCGCTCGTGGGCGCGACCTTGGGGCGCGACCTTGGGGCGGTGTTGGAGCGGATGACGAGACTCGAACTCGCGACATCGACCTTGGGAAGGTCGCGCTCTACCAACTGAGCTACATCCGCCTGACCCCGGAGGGTCGCGGGAATCCTAGTCGATCGGCAGGAGGGTGGAGCGCTTCGGGTCGAGGCCGTCGCCCGACGAGCGCCCGGTGAGCCGGCGGTGCACCCACGGGATCGCCATGGTGCGCATCCAGTCGAGGTTCTCGCGGCGCTGCTCGGCGCGGGTGAGGGCCGGCGCGTCGACGAGGGGGAGCGCCTCGAGGGCGTGGGGTACGTCGAGGGTGTCGAGCACCTCGATCGCCATCCGCTGGTGGCCGGCCGGCCCCAGGTGCATCCGGTCGGCGTCCCAGTAGCGCCAGTCGCGGTACTCGCGCATCCGCCAGAAGTCGACGAGGTCGGCGCCGACGCGGCGGGCGCTGTCGCGCACGAACTCGTTGTACAGCGCGAACCGCCCGCGCAGCGGCCGGTAGATCGCGGAGCCGCCGGGGTCGAACGCGGTGAACACCACGAGCCGGGCACCGGTCGCGGCGAGCCGGCCGAGCGCGTCGTCGTACCGCTCCGCCAGGGCGTCGATGTCGACCTTGGGCCGGAGGATGTCGTTGGCGCCGGCGTAGATCGTGACCAGGTCGGGGCCGAGGGCGATGGCGGGCTCGAGCTGCTCGTCGAGGATCGCGGGGAGCTTGCGGCCGCGGATCGCGAGGTTGGCGTACCCGAAGTCGGGGTTCTCGCGGGACAGGACCTCGGCGACGCGGTCGGCCCAGCCGCGCAGCCCGTTGGGCCGGGTCGGGTCGGGATCGCCGACACCCTCGGTGAACGAGTCGCCGAGGGCGACGTAGCGCTGGAAGCTCACCGTCCCATTGTCGGACTCGGCGGGCACGACCACCGAAGCGGGGTCCGCCGGTAGGGTGCGACCGTGCTGCTGTCTGACCGCGACATCCTGGCCCAGATCGACCAAGGCCGGATCGCCATGGATCCGTGGGATCCCGCCATGCTGCAACCGTCGTCGATCGACGTCCGGCTGGACCGGTTCTTCCGGGTGTTCGAGAACCACCGGTACCCGCACATCGACCCGGCCGCCGACCAGTCGGACCTGACCCGCGAGGTCGAGCCCGAGGGCGACGAGCCGTTCATCCTGCACCCGGGCGAGTTCGTGCTGGGGTCGACGTACGAGGTCGTGTCGCTGCCCGACGACATCGCGGCCCGCGTCGAGGGCAAGTCCTCGCTCGGCCGCCTGGGGCTGCTGACCCACGCGACCGCCGGCTTCGTGGACCCGGGCTTCTCCGGCCACGTGACGCTGGAGCTGGCGAACGTCGCAACGCTGCCGATCAAGCTCTACCCGGGCATGAAGATCGGCCAGTTCTGCTTCTTCCAGCTCACCTCGGCGTCCGACCACCCGTACGGCTCGGCGAAGTACGGGTCGCGCTATCAGGGCCAGCGGGGCCCGACGCCGTCGCGGTCGTTCCAGAACTTCCACCGGACCCAGATCTGAGAACCCGTGAGGTTAGGCTACCCTAACCTCATGACCACGACCCAGGACCGGCTGCCGATGATCCTCGACGAGGTCGAGGTGGTCCGCGTGGAGCGGCTGTCTCCCGCGTTCGTCCGCGTCGAGCTGGGCGGCGCCTGCCTCGCCGAGTTCGGTGTCGACGGACCGCTCTACGACCAGCGGATCAAGCTCGTGTTCCCGGGGGTGCCCGGCGGGCCGCCCCCGTCGTTCGAGGGCGCCGACGACTCGTGGTGGGACACCTGGCTGTCGCGCCCCGAGGAGGAGCGCGGCCACATGCGCACCTACACCGTGCGCGACGTGCGCGGCGAGGGCGAGGACACCCGCCTGGTCGTCGACATCGTCGTGCACGCCGACGCCCACGGCGACGTGGGCCCGGGCTGCGCGTGGGCCGAGCGAGCCGCGGTCGGCGACCGCCTCGTGGTGATCTGCCCGCGCCGCGGCGAGCAGTACGGCGGCATCGAATTCGTGCCGGGTACGGCGGCGCGGCTGCTGCTGGTCGGCGACGAGACCGCGGTCCCCGCGGTGTGCGCGATCCTGAGTCAGCTGCCGTGGGACGCGAAGGGCGCGGCGTTCCTCGAGGTCCCCACCGAGGCCGACATCCAGACCGTCCAGCACCCCGAGGGGGTCGAGGTGGTCTGGCTGGCTCGCGAGGACGGCGCCCACGGTGCCGGCCTGCACGCCGCGGTGCTGGAGCACCTCGGCGCCGGCGGCGCGGTGGTCGAGGTGGAGCCCGAGGACGTGGACCCCGACCTGTGGGAGACCCCGACGTACTCCTCGTCCGGCGAGGACGTCGAGGCGGTGCTGACCCCGGTCGGCCACGACCTCGGCGACCTCTACGCCTGGATCGCCGGCGAGTCCGCGCTGGTCACCGGCCTGCGCCGCGCGCTGGTCAAGGACCTCGGCATGGACCGGCGCCAGGTCGCCTTCATGGGCTACTGGCGCCGCGGCGTGAGCATGAAGTCCTAGCGCACCGATCGCACGCGCCTGGCGGCGTTGTCGTCGCTCGACGTCCCGTTTCGCTTGAAGGGCGCTTCGCCAGGAGGACGCCTTCGCTCCTCCGCCGTGCCCGGCACGCGCGCTCGGCGCGCTGGTGGTGGTCAGTTGTCGATCTTGTCGGCGATCCGGTGCAGCCGCTGGGCGAGCAGGTGCCGGTGTGCGGTGGCGGGCAGCTTCGGGGTGCCCGCGCGGGCGATGCGCTCGGCGAGCTGGTGGCGGTTCGCCTCGGCTTCGAGGGCGATGTTCGTGTGCTCCATGACGTTCTCCTCTGTTCCTGATGGCGGGTGGGACGGGGTGCTCAGACCTCGGTCAGGACGATGTCGCCACTGACGGTCCGGGCGCGCAGCTCGAGGTGCTCGGCGCCGTCGGCGGGCTCACCGGCGCCCTGCAGGCTGGAGCGGATCTCGCCGCTGACGGTGGAGATCTCGGTCCAGACGGGGATGCCGGCCGTGACGCCGATGTGGACGTCCCCGGAGGCGCACTTGGCGGAGAGCTTGCCGCGTCGGGCGGTCTTCACGACCAGGTCGCCCGAGCCGGTGCTGAAGCTCAGGTCGTTGCCGGCGTCGCTGACCTTCAGGTCGCCTGAGCCGGTCTTCACGACCGCCGGGCCGTGGAGGGTCCACAGCTGGACGTCGCCGGAGCCGGTGGAGACCATCGTCGAGCCCGAGGCCTCGACGACGAGGACGTCGCCCGAGCCGCTCTTGGCCTTGAGGCCGGAGCTCGCCTGCTCGACGCGGACGTCGCCCGAGCCGGTCTCCACGACCAGGGGCCCGTCCGCGGCGTCGACCTCCACGTCGCCGGAGCCGCTCTTGAGCTGGCCGGTCGAGACGCTGCCGGTCACGGTGATGTCGGCGCTGCCGGTGCGGACCGCGACCTCGCTGGACGTCGGCAGCGTGATCAGCACGTCGAGCCGGTCGCTGTTGCCGAAGCTCACCAGGGAGCGCTGCTTGGGCCCGACCACGCTGATCTGGCTGCCCTCCTGGCGCACCAGCACCTGGTCGGCGTCACGGCCGGTGATCTGCACGTGGGTCTCGGCGGTCTCGGTCGCCACGACCTTCACCGAGCCCTTGCCGATCTCGGTGAACAGGCGGACGGGCTGGGGGGTCTCGAAGTGGTGCTCGGTCATCAGAGTCTCCTGAGGGTGTGTTCGTCCACGGGGCCGGCGTACGCCGGTCCCGGAGGGTGGTTGGTCTGGTGGGCCTACGTGCTGGGTCTCGACACGTCGGCCGCGACGTCATGCCTCAGTCGCGGGCCTCGCTCGACCATCGGCGGATCCGCTGGCGCGTCTCCGCTAGACCCAGCCCGACATGCGCTTGTTGCTGCCGCGCTTGCCGGTGAAGGGGTCGTTGCCGCTGAGGAACGGGATGCTGGACAGGTCGATGTCGACGTTGATCGCGTTGTCGCGGTTGGTGGCGGCGCGGACGACGTTCACCAGCCAGGTGTTGAGCGAGTGGCCGGAGCGGTTCGCCATCTCCTCGGCCTTGGCCTTGACCGACTCGGGGATGCGGAGCGTGACGCGGGCGACCGCGCCCTCGTCCTCGAGGTCGTCCTCCACGGCCGGCGCGGGGGCGCTGGTCGGGGCGGACGGCGCCTGGTGGACGAGGAAGGCGAGGTCGCGGCCGTCGAGGCGGACGTCGACGCCGCCCTCGGGCATCTCCGCGGTGATCTCGGCGGCGGCCTGGGAGACCGCCTCCATGAGCGCGAGGCGGGCCGCGGGGTCGAGCGCGAAGCTCAGCCGCTCGGCCGCCGCCCGGGCGTCGGGCCCGGCCGCCTCGGCCGCCGCGAGCAGGTCGCGGCGGAGGTTCTCGACGTACGGCGTGATGTCCATGTGCACCACCATGACATCACCATGACGTCACGTCAACCCCTGAGTGACGTCATCCTGGTGCGAACCTGGTGTCGTGTTTGGCGCACCGCCGCTCCGGGAACCCAGCCGGGGTGATTGTCATGGCGAGCGACACGATCATCTCCGCGGCTCCCGTCGACTACCTGATCGTGCTGCTGTACTTCGCGGTCGTCCTCGGCATCGGTGCGCTGGCCCGTCGGCAGGTCTCCGACTCCATCGACTTCTTCCTCTCGGGCCGTTCGCTGCCCGCGTGGGTGACCGGGCTGGCGTTCATCTCCGCCAACCTCGGTGCGGTCGAGATCATGGGCATGTCGGCCTCGGGCGCACAGTTCGGGCTGCCGACGGTGCACTACTTCTGGGTCGGCGCGATCCCCGCGATGCTGTTCCTCGGCGTCGTGATGATGCCGTTCTACTACGGCTCGAAGGTCCGCTCGGTGCCGGAGTTCATGCGCCGCCGGTTCGGTACCGGAGCCCACCTGGTCAACGCGATCTCGTTCGCGGTCGCCCAGCTGCTCATCGCCGGCATCAACCTGTTCCTGCTCGGCACGATCATCCGCGCGATGCTCGGCTGGAACCTGTACGTCGCCCTGATCGTCGCCGCCGTGATCGTGCTGTCGTACATCACGCTCGGCGGGCTGAGCGCGGCGATCTACAACGAGGTGCTGCAGTTCTTCGTGATCGTCGCGTCGCTGCTGCCGCTCACCCTGCTCGGCCTGCACCGCGTCGGTGGCTGGGACGGCCTCACGGACGGCATCACCAAGGCCGCCGAGGCGAACCCGGACACCATCCCGCCCGCCGACCAGCAGCTGAACTCGTGGCCCGGGCTGCCGCTGACCGGCTTCGACTCCGAGCTGTGGTCGGTCGTCGGCATCGTGTTCGGCCTCGGCTTCGTGCTCTCCTTCGGCTACTGGACGACGAACTTCGTCGAGGTGCAGCGTGCGCTGGCCTCCGACTCGATCTCCTCGGCGCGCAAGACGCCGATCATCGGGTCGTTCCCGAAGATGTTCATCCCGTTCATCACGATCCTGCCCGGCATGATCGCCGCGGTGCTCGTCACCCAGATCTCCGACCTGAAGGCGGGCGAGACGCCACCTGGCGGAGCGTCGGGGGAGGGCGTCAGCTACAACGACTCGCTGCTCTACCTGATGCGCGAGGTGCTGCCGAACGGCCTGCTGGGCCTGGCGATCGCGGGCCTGCTCGCGGCGTTCATGGCCGGCATGGCGGCGAACATCTCGGCGTTCAACACCGTGCTCAGCTACGACCTCTGGCAGCAGTACGTCGTCAAGGACCGCTCGGACGGCTACTACCTGACGGTCGGCCGCGTGGCGACGGTCGCGGCCACCGCGATCGCGATCTTCACCGCCACCCTGGCCAGCAACTTCTCGAACATCATGGACTACCTGCAGGTGCTGTTCGGGTTCTTCAACGCTCCGCTGTTCGCCACGTTCATCCTCGGCATGTTCTGGAAGCGGATGACCCCGACGGCCGGATGGGTCGGCCTCGTCGCCGGCACCGTCTCGGCGGTCGCGATCGCTTTCCTCAGCGAGGACGCCTTCGGGTCCTGGAGCACCGGGGTCATCCCGCTCGGCGGTCAGGGCGCGGCGTTCGTCGCCGCGGGCGTCGCGTTCGCGGTCGACATCGTGCTGTCGATCGTGGTCTCGCTGGTCACCAAGCCGAAGGCGGACTCCGAGCTGCGCGGACTGGTCTACTCGGAGACACCTCGGGCCGACCTGGTCGACCCCAAGGAGGCGTCGTACCCGTGGTACCGCCGCACGTTGCCGCTGGCCGGCATCTCGCTCGTCCTCGTCGTCATCCTGAACATCATCTTCTGAGGAGCCCGCCATGTCCGACTCGACCACGGCGCCCAAGCGGCACGCTGCTGGACTGCTCGACATCCGCAACATCATCGGCGGGCTGCTGTTCGTGTACGGCGTGATCCTCACGCTGATGGGGATCTTCGGCGACAAGGAGCTCGAGAAGACCGGCGACGTGAACGCGAACCTGTGGGCCGGGCTCGCCCTCCTCGTCGCGGGTGCCGGCTTCATGCTCTGGGCGCGGCTGCGCCCGCTGCAGGTGCCCGAGCATCACGAGGACGACGGCGAGGCGTAGAGCCTCACATCCCCGATCTCGCCGTCCTCGCGGACGACCTCGACCTCGACGCCCCGGCCGATGCCGCCCGCCGGCCGGACCAGCAGGTGGAACGAGTCGGCGTGGCCGGTGTCGGTGGGGGTGACCCGGATGGCCGGCAGCGAGTAGGTCAGTGGTCGCTCGTCGACCAGCGCGACCTGTGCCGAGGCGTCGCGCAGCGCCTCGAGCACGTCGGGGGCGACCGCGGACGTCGGGTCGGCGAGCTCCGGCGCGGGGCCGCGTCCGTTGGCGAAGTCGAGCAGTCGCCAGGCGGTCTCGCGGTCCGTGTAGTTGCTCAAGCAGTCTACGTCTGCGGGTAGAGAGGTGTAGACGACGATATCGTCGCCCGATTCGTACGGCGCTCCCGCGGGCGGGATGCTCCCGAGCACCCGGTCGAGCACCTCGCAGGCACGTCGCGGCTTCAGCGTCACCCGGAGGCCTCGGTCCTCGAGGAGCTGCTGGGCCGTGGCGCCGTCGTACCCGAACAGGGACGGCACCTGGTCGTCGTGGAGCCGGTCGTCGGGCGGCGGGTCGGGCCGGGTGAGCGCGACCCCGGCTCCGACCGCGACCAGGGAGGCCGCGAGGGCCAGCGCGCGGGGGAGGCGACGGCCGTGAGGCGCGGCGGGCGGCGCTCCGAGGACCTCGTCGCGCAGCGCCTCGTGGACGAGCGGGTCGGGGTCCTCGGCGCGCCGGATCCGGCGCTCGTTGCGGGCGAGCACCCGCTGCACGAGGGCCGGCGCGTCCTCCTCGGGCACGCTCAGGTCGACCGCGGCGCGGACCAGCGCGTGCCAGCGGGCGTCGAGGTACTCCCGGGGGTCCACGGACCTACCCTGCGCCTAGGAGGGTGGAGACGGCTACCAGCTGGCCCTCGTCGTTCGCGAACAGCTGGACCGCGAAGTCGTCGGCGCAACCGCCGACCGAGCGCTTCGCCGGGACGACGACGACCCGGTCGAGCGTGCGCAGGGGCTTCGGGATCGGGCCGTAGGTCTGCAGGCAGTCGCTCTCCACGGCCTCGGTGTAGTCGAGCTTGCGGTGCTGCTTCAGCACCCGGACCGGCGAGATCGGGCACGACCGCCCGGCGTACTCGCCGACCTCGGTGCACGTGGCCCAGGCCGGCAGGTCGGCCGCCAGTCCGGGCGTGACGACCCCGGTGAGCGCGTTGCCCAGGTAGAGGGCGACCTGGCGCTCCATCGGCGGGACGGGGCCGCCCCGGACGAAGTCCACGAACGAGGTGCCGACGTCGGGGGTGGGCTCGGGCTCGGGTTCGGGCTCGGGTTCATGCTCGGGCTCCGCTGGGGTGGCGGACTCCGTCGGCTCCGATGCCTCTGGCGCCGTCTCCCCACCGCATCCGGTGAGGAGGGCCGCGCTGAGTGCGAGGGCGAGGATCGATCGGATCGGCATGAGGATCCCCTACCCCGTTGGCGAGCCCCCGACGCGTTCACGCAGTCCGACCGCCTCGATGAGCCAGTCGGCGTTGCGGTGCACGCTGACGACGAACTCCTGCGTGCAGAAGACGCCGTCGGTCGGCAGCTGTACCCCGATCTGTGCATCGGGAGCGCCGAATCCGCGGACGCCGGTCTCGAACGTGCACGCCGGGTCGGGTACGGCCGTCAGCATCGGAGACTGGTGGTGGGTAGTGCCTGCCGCCCCGATCGGGTAGGGCCGGTGGGCCGCTGCGACGAGCTCGTCGAGGATCGAGATGCAGGATTCGTCGGCCGCGCACACCCGCCACCGGTTCGCATCCGCAGCCTGGTCGGCCGTGAGGGCCACCTGGTTGCCGGATCCGTCGTACAACGTGACGATCTGCGCGAGCCGGGGCACGGGACCGCGGCCGTCGGCGAACGCCAGCAGTCCCAGCATCGCGTCCTCGTCAGCGATGCAGAAGCCAGGCCCGGGCGTTGCGTGCCGGACCACGACCTCGCTCCCCGGGGCGACGGGCGTGCCGGCGGCGGGCTCGGTGCCCAGGACGTAGTTCCGCTTGCACATCGGGGTGCTCTCCACGCGCGTCGTAACGCCGGCGTCGAGCAGCGCTCGCTCCGCCGCATCGAGGCCGTAGCCGAGGACGGACGGGATCGACACCTTCTCGGGCGCCGGCGCCGGCTCCGGGTTGCTGCTCGCTCGGTCGGCGACCACGGCGAGCGCGGCAATCAGCACGACTGCGGCCGCCGCGGCCAGTGCGGGCCACGCGTGCCGACGGGGCGGTACGTCGATGAGCGGGGGCGCCGGGTCGACCTCGATGGACTGGCCGGCACGGTGCAGGAGAAGCCGCGCGTCGTCGTCGGTCAGCATCGGCTGCCCCTCACGTTCTGGTCGGCGGCCAGCGCGGCGAGCGCGCGGGCGGTCCGGCTCTTGACGGTGCCGGGTGGGAGGCCGAGCACGTCGGCGATGTCGCGCTCGGGGAGGTCGGCGTAGTAGCGGAGCACCAGCACCTCGCGGTGCTCCGGGCTCATCGCGGCCAGAGCTCGTCGGACAGCGAGCCCGGTGGCGAGGTCGGCGTCGTCGGCGGGACGCTCGGGCAGGGTGTCGGTCGGGAGCTCGCCGTTCCACCGGCGGGCGCGGGCGTCGTGGAGGACGTTCACCAGGACCCGGTAGACGTACGCCTCGGGCTGGCCAGCGCTCACCACGCGACGCCAGGACCGGAAGCAGCGCAGGAGCGTGATCTGCACGACGTCCTCGGCCTCAGCCTGCGGGCAGCCGAGCAGCACCGCGGTGCGTACCAGCGTCGGTCGCCGCGCGGCGACGTACTCGCTGAACTCCATGGGTCCTCCCGGCTCTGTCCACCGTATGACCGGTGAGGGGTGCGGTTCGGTTCCCGGAAATGACGATCGGGCCGTGCGCCCGGAGGCACACGACCCGATCGGTCGCGACTCAGAGGTCGAAGAGCGAACCCGTCTCGTTGATGTCGACGTCGGTCTTCGGCTGGTGGGCCTCGCCGCTGGCCTTCGGCTTCGTCTTCTCCTCGGCCTTCGCCGGCTCGGGCTCCGGCTCGGGCTCCGGCTCTGCCGCCTTGGTGGGCGCGGGCGCCGCCGGCTCCGGTGCCGCGATGTCGAAGAGCGACCCACTCTCGGGGATCGTCGACGTCGGCTCGGGCGCTGCCTCGGCTGCGGGGGTCTCGACGGTCTCGGCCTGCGGGGCCTTGTCGGCCTTGGGGGCCTCGTCCTTCGGCTCCGGCGCCTTCTCGGGCTCGGGGGCCGCGATGTCGAACAGCGAACCGCTGGAGGGGATCTCCGCAGCCGGCTCGGCCTTGGGTGCCTCGGCCTTGGGTGCCTCGGCCTTGGGCGCCTCCGCCTTGGCGGCCGGTGCGGGGGTCTCGACAGGCTCGACCGCCGGGGTGGCCGCGGGCTCGGGAGCCGCGATGTCGAAGAGCGAGCCACCCGAGGGGACCTCGGCCGCGGGCTCCGCGGCCTTCGCCGGCTCGGCCTTCGGGGCCTCGGCCTTCGGAGCCTCCGGCTCGTCGGCGGCGATGTCGAACAGTGAGCCACCGCTCGGCGCGGCCGGCTTCTCGGCCGGCTTCTCGGCAGCCTTCTCGGCGGGCGCCGCCGGCTCGTCGTCGCCACCGAGGTCGAACAGCGAGCCACCCCCGGAGGCCTTGGCGGCGGGCGCCTCGGGCTCGGGGTCGGCCGGGGTGTCGAACAGGGAGCCGCCGCTGGCCGGGGTCTCGACAGGCTCGACCTCCGCCGGTGCAGCCTTCGCCTCGGCCTGGGTCTTCGCCTCGGCCGGAGCAGCGGCGGCGGCCTCGCCGCCGGAGCCCGGGAGGTACCGGGTGGCCTGCTCGCCCTTGACCGACGCGAGCAGCATCTGCGCCACGTCGAGGACCTCGACCTCCGGGCGGGCGTCACCGCTGGCCTGCTGGGCGGTGAGACCGTCGGAGAGCATCACGCGGCAGAACGGGCAGCCGACCGCGATCTGGTCCGCGCCGGTGCCGACGGCCTCGGCGGTGCGGTTCTCGTTGATCCGCGAGCCGATCGTCTCCTCCATCCACATGCGGGCGCCGCCGGCGCCGCAGCAGAAGGACCGCTCGTTGGCGCGCTCCATCTCGACGTACTCGGCGCCCGGGAGCACCTGGAGCAGCTCGCGCGGCGGCGTGTAGACGCCGTTGTGGCGACCGATGTAGCAGGGGTCGTGGTAGGTGATCGAGCGCTTGTGGGCGCCGGCGCCCTCCTTGACCGGGGTCAGCTTGCCCTCGCGCACGAGCCGGTTCAGCAGCTGCGTGTGGTGCGTGACCTCGAGCTCGATCCCGAACTCCTTGTACTCGTTCTTGAGCGTGTTGAAGCAGTGCGCACAGGTCGAGACGACCTTCTTGACCTTGTACTCCTTGAAGGTCTCGATGTTCTGCTGCGCGAGGCCCTGGAACACGAACTCGTTGCCGGCCCGGCGCGCGGAGTCACCGGTGCAGGTCTCGCCGTTGCCGAGGACGCCGAAGCTCACGCCGGCGATGTCGAGCAGCTCGGCGACCGCGCGGGTGGTCTTCTTGGCGCGGTCCTCGTACGCACCGGCGCAGCCGACCCAGAACAGCCACTCGACCTCGTCGAGCGACTCGATGTCGTCGCCGACGACCTTGACGTCGAAGGGGAGGTCCTTGGCCCAGTCCATGCGCGCCGTCGGCGACATGTTCCACGGGTTGCCCTTGTTCTCCATGCCCTTGAAGAGCTGGTTGAGCTCGGCCGGGAAGTTCGACTCGACGAGGACCTGGTAGCGGCGCATGTCGACGATGTGGTCGACGTGCTCGATGTCGACCGGGCACTGGTTCACGCACGCGCCACAGGTGACGCAGGACCACAGGACGTCGGGGTCGATGACCCCGGAGCCGTCCTCCGGCATGTAGAACCAGTCGTCGCCGGTGTCGCCGACCATCGGGCGCTCGGCCTCGCGGGTGAGGGTGTCCGAGCCCTCCAGGAGCTTCGCGCGCTTCTCGTCCGTGTCGGCCAGCATCAGCGGGCCCTTGGCCATGGCGTGGTCGCGCATCGCCATGATCAGCAGCTTCGGCGACAGCGGCTTCTCGGTGTTCCAGGCGGGGCACTGGGACTGGCAGCGGCCGCACTCGGTGCAGGTCGAGAAGTCCAGCAGGCCCTTCCAGCTGTAGTCCTCGATCTTCCCCACGCCGAGCACGGTGTCCTCGTCGAGGTCGTCGACGTCGTCGAGCGTGATCGGCTTGCCCTGGCTGATGAGCGGCTTGACGGCGCCGAGCGCGACCGGCTGACGCTTGAACAGCACGTTGAGCGGCGCCAGGAAGATGTGCAGGTGCTTCGAGTGCACGACGTCGATGAGGAAGACCAGCATCACGCCGATGTGCAGGATCAGGCCGAGGCCCTCGAGCACCTCGAGCGTGTCGTGCGACAGGCCGTCGAGCAGGTCGCCGATCCAGATCGAGACGAAGGCGCCGTTGTCGTACGGCAGGTTCCCGGTCGCGGCGGACGCGCCGCGGAACAGGAACATCGTCCAGAGGACGTTGAAGATCATGAACAGCACGAGCCAGGCGCCACCGGTGTGGGAGCCGTCGAACCGGGACTGGCGGCCGAGCTTCAGCGGCGACTGCTTCAGCCGGATCATCGCGAACGTGATGATGCCGAGCAGGCACATGACCGCGATGAAGTCCTGGAGGAACCCGAGGATCTCCCAGTGCCCGATGATCGGGATCGCCCAGCCCTCGGGGAACGTGAAGAGCGAGCCGTACGCCTCGACGTACACGCTGCCCAGGATGATGAATGCCCACATGACGAAGGCGTGGGCGGCGCCGGGGATCGTCCACTTCAGCAGCTTGCGCTGGGCGAGGACCTCGACGATGAGCGTCGAGATGGCCTTGCCGATCCGGCCGGTCACGCCGACGACGCGGTCCGGCGCCGGCTGACCGGCGGTGATCACCCGGTACAGGTAGGCCACCCGTCGGGCCACGATCGGCAGGGCGATCACATTGATCAAGATCCCCACGATGAGCACTGCACTCACTGGTAACTCCCTGTTCGGCTGCTGGACGGCGCGGCTACGAAGCCTATTGCCCGGCGGCAGGCGCGTCAGTCCTCGGAGACGTGAGAAGGATCCTACCCGCTGGTAACTTCTGCGGCCTTCCCGGCCCGGGAGAACCGCACCGTGACCATGACCTTCGGCTTCGACGCCGAGCGGGCGCAGAACCGGTACGTCGAGCCGAGCCGCTCGTAGGGCTGTCCGACGGCCCGCATCACCGCGCGCGTGGTCAGGCCGGGCCGCACGAGCGACGTCACGGCGCGGATGCTCCGGCGGAGCTCCGGGTTGCGGCACGAGTCCGGGGCGATGCCCTCGGCGCGCTCCCACATCTGGAGGTACGCCTCGGCGCCCCGGGCCATGTCGTCCTGGATCTTCGCGCCGTCGCCGGACCTCTGGGAGTCCGCGACCTTGCCGAGGTCCTCGATCCAGTCGGGGTAGAGGCCGTACTGCGCGACGCCGTCGACGTTGATGTCATAGACCCGCTCGCCGGCGTGCTGCTGCTCGACGGTCACGCCGGCGAGGCCCTCGAAGGGGTAGGTGACCGGGTTCGGGACGTCGGCGCCGCGCGGGTCGCCCTGCGCGCCGAGACCGTTCATGTCGGCGCCGTAGCCGAGGCCCCAGTAGTAGCGCGGGTCCGCCCAGCCGACGTGGGTGCGCCACTTCTCGACGAAGCCGGTGGAGTCGCCGGCGTACGGCGCGATGAAGCCGCCCTGCTCGTAGATCCGCGGGTACGCGTCCGGGGTCGACCACGAGTGGCTCGAGAGCACGCCGTGGTAGCCGAGCTCGTCGATGGTGTCGAGCGCCGCGACGCGCGCCTTCACGCTCATGTGGTCGGGGTCGAAGAGCATGTGCTCCTCGGCCATCCGCCTGATCGTGTACTCACCGAGCGTGGTGAGCCCGCGGCTGTTGCAGTGGTCGGGACGCGGATAGAGCGGCAGCGCGGGCAGGCCGCCGGGGCCGAACAGCCCGGCGATGGCGCCGAACAGTGCGTCCTGCTGCTCCGGCACGATGTCCGGCAGGCCGGTCTGGTTGTGGTCGTGCGCCCCCGGGTGCTCGGGCTCGCAGTGCTCCATGTCCCAGAACGAGCCGGTCTCCAGGAAGTTCGCGGTGTTGACCAGCACGCCCACGGCGCCGTTGTCGCCGGCGATCCCGGACAGCGCGTTGTCGAACTTGTTGACCAGCTCCATCTGGCGCACGCCGAGCTTCTTCACCTCGGCGAGCTGGGCGTCGATGTCGTCGATGTCGCAGGCAGGTACGTCGCCGCCGGGCAGCGCCTTGAACGTGCAGCCGAACGGCACGCTGGTCTCGATGCCCATCACCACGGCCATCTTCCCGGCGTTGATCACCGTGCGCGCCTGCCAGGGCGACGTCACGATCCGGTAGAAGCCGCGGCCCGGGCCGCCGAACTGCGCGTCGATGTAGTCCTGCATGTCGTACATGTCCTGCGCCTGCAGGCGGATGGAGTCCATGTCGTCGCAGGAGTTGTGCTTGATCGGGTAGAGCTGGCAGAGCTGGTTGTTCTCGACCAGCAGGTTCACGAAGATCCGCTGCCCGCCGCGCCACGATCGCTCGAGCCAGCGGTAGTAGGTGCCCTCGTGCGTCAGCGACTCGGGCGCCGGCCAGTCCTTGAACGTCGGCCAGCCGACCGGGTCGTGGTGCGGCTCCCCGGACAGCGCCGACTCGAGGACGCCGCCGTACCCGCCGGTGGCGGTGTGGTCGAGGCAGTCGACCAGCGCGTACGGCGCGCCGTACTGGTCCCACGGCTTGCCGCAGTGCGCGTCGCCGCCGAGGAACTCGAACGCCATGCCGTGGGTGTGCGCGTCGACGTACCCGCGCACCTCCTGGTACGCCGTCACGCCCGCGTGCGGGTCGCCCGAGACGTCGATCTGCGACTCGGGGTACGCCGCGCACCCGCCGGTCCGCGTCAGGGTGAACGACTGCTCGCCGTCGATCTCCAGGGCGCCGCCCTCGTTGGTGAACGCGAACCGCGAGCCCTTCCTGGTCGCGGTCCACACCGTCGCGGCGCTCGGGGCACCCGCACGCTCGCCGCCAGCGGTGACGAACCGCCGGTCGGCGTCGTAGAGCAGGTAGTCGCCGAGGTCGGTCGGCTTGAAGTAGACCGGGTCGCCGGCGAGGTCGTAGCAGCCGTTGGCCATCGCGTAGCGGTCCTGCGGGTGGAGCGCGCGCGGACGCATCACGGGTGCCGTGGTCAGCGGCGGGTCGGGAAGGCTGCGCTCGCGGGCGACGTACGACGCGCTCGCGGCCCGCTCGGCCGCGGTCGTCGGGTCCTGGGTCTCCTTGCCGAGCTCGCCGGCGCGGGAGATCGCGTTCTTGTCGTGCTGCATCGCCTGGCCGGCGTTCTGGGCGGCGGTGTACCGCTCGCCGAGGCCTCCCGGGCGCAGCCCGGCTGCACCCCCCAGCGTCAGGGCGGTGGCGACCACGGTCACCCCGGCGGCGATGGCCCAGCCGAGGCGGCGGGCGGAGCTCTTCTCGATCACGGGTTTCCAACGACACGCCGCGACGGAAGTCACCGAAACTGGAACACGTTCCAGAAATCTGATCCAGACTGCGAGCACCATCACCGAATCACGGAGGTCTCGCAGTGCCCCGTCGCTCCCGCCTCGTCGCGGTGGCCATCGCCGCCGTCGCCGCTCTCGTCGCCACCCTGCTGGTCAGCACCGCTGGCTCCAGCTCGGCCAAGCCGCCCGCCAACGTCGCGGGCCTCAAGATCATGCTGACCAACGACGACTCGGTGCAGGGGGTGAAGGCCGACGGCTCCGACGGCGCGGGCCTCTACGAGCTGCGCAAGGCGCTCTGCGCCGCCGGCGCCGACGTGATCGTCGTCGGTCCGTGGGGCCAGCAGAGCGGTCAGGGCGGCCGGATCACCACCGACCGGGCCACCGGCCTGACGGTGTCCCCGGTGACCCCGCCGGAGGCGTACGCCGGTGACTGCGCCGAGGCCGCGTCCGGTGGCCACGTGTACGGCGTCTGCAACAGCAACACCGCCTGCGAGGCGGGCTCGCCGAGCGCGTCGCCCGCGGACACCGTGCGGATCGGCACCCAGAACTTCCTGCCCGCGACCTTCTGGCCCGAGGGCCCGGACCTCGTGCTCGCCGGCATCAACTGGGGCCAGAACGTCGGCACGGTCGTCTCCCACAGCGGTACGACGAACGCCGCGGTCACCGCGCACGAGCTCGGCTACCCGGCGATCGCGCTGAGCGAGGAGTTCGACCTCATCCCCTGCGCGGTCCAGGGCGTCAACTGCCCGACGTACGCCCCGGGCGCGGCCTTCACCGTGAAGCTGATCGGCAAGCTGCGGGCCGCGAGCCTGCTGAAGCCGGCCACGCTGCTCAACGTGAACTTCCCGTTCATCGGTGCCGGCGAGAAGCTCGGCAAGGCCTCGCTCAACGTCCTGGGCAACGGCGACATGGTCGAGATCGCGTGGGCCGGCGCCGCGACCGAGGCCGGTGGCACCTACAAGCTCGGCTACCCGGCCGACCGGAAGTCGACGAACAAGAACGCCGACACCGAGGCGCTCCGGGCGAACAAGATCTCGATCGTCCCGATGGACGGCGACTGGAGCATCAAGTCGCCCTCCAAGCAGCTGACCGCCCTGGTCAAGGCGCTGGGCTGACGTCCAACGTGGTGGCCGGCTTCCTCCCGAGGCCGGCCACCGCGGCCAGGATCAGCGCGCCGCCGAGCAGCCCGGCGAGCCCGAGCCGCTCGTCGAGCAGCACGGCCGCCAGCACGGCGGCGGTCAGCGGCTCGAGCAGGGTCGCGATCGCCGCGGAGCTCCCGGGCGCCGTCCGCAGCCCGGCGTAGAACAGCAGGTAGGCGAGCCCCATCGTGAGCACGCCCAGGTAGACCAGCGTCAGGCCGACTGTCGGGTCACCGAGCGCGTCGGTCCCGACGCCGGTGACGAGCGCCAGCGGCGCCAGCGCGATCGCGCCGACCGTGGTGCTCGCGGTCGCCAGGCTCAGCGGCGGCGTCTCCTGCGCGAGGCTGTGGCCGACGATCGTCGTGAGGGCGTACGCCGTGCCCGAGCCGACCGAGGCGAGCACGCCGAGCATCGGGTGCGGACCGCCGGCCGACCCGGCCGAGACGCTCACCAGGACCAGCCCGACCAGGGCGGCCGCGAGCACCAGCAGGTCGACCGATCCGGGGGCGCGGCGCCGCCGTACGCTCTCGACGACTGTCACGATCACCGGCGCGAGGCCGAGGCTCACCACGGTCGAGACGGTCACGCCGACCGCGACCACGGCCGCGAAGTACAGCGCCTGGTACGTCGCCGTCGCGACGCCGACGAACGCCACCCGCCACGGGTGCCGGCGGGCCAGCGACCGCAGCTCGCCGAGCTGGCGCACGGCAGCGACGGCGACGAGCAGGAACAGCGCGCCGATCAGCATCCGCCACGCGCTGATCGTCACGACCGACAGGGGCTCGACGTCGCGGATGACGTGCACCGCGAGCCCACCGGTGCCCCAGAGGACACCGGCCAGGCAGATCTGGGCCAGGCCGACGCGAGGGCTCACCGGATGCCGCTGATCCTGCTGGTGAGCTGGGTGGCCGTGGCGGTGACCGCCTCGGCGAGCGTCGCGTCGGCGGCGTCCTCGGGATAGGTCACCGCGACCGCGGCGACCGGGTGCTGGTTGTGGTCGAGCACCGCGACCGCGACGCTCGCGAGCCCGTCGGTGACCTCGCCGTCCTCGGTGGCGTAGCCGCGCTGGCGGGTGTCGGAGAGGACGGTGCGCAGCGCGCTCAGGCTGCGCGGCCCGCGCCCGGTGCGGTCCACGAAGTCGCCGGCGGTGGAGTACAGCGCGCGCACCTGGCTGCTCGGCAGCCCGGCCAGGATCGCGCGTCCGCTCGCGGTCAGGTGGGCGGGCAGCCGCACGCCCACGTCGGTCACCAGCGGCGGCCGGCCGGAGGCGCGGTCCTCCAGGACGTAGAGCACCTCGCGGCCGTGGAGGACCGCGAGGTGCGCGGAGTGGCCCACCGTGTCGACGAGGGTGGCGAGCGGCCGGCGAGCGAGCCGCTGGAGCGGCTCCTGGCGCGCGTAGCCGCTGCCGATCTCGAACGCCGCGAGCCCGAGCCCGTAGCGGTGCTCGTCGGTCAGGTGGACGACGAAGCCCTCCTCGATCATCGCGTTCAGGAGGTGGTACGTCGTGCTCCGCGGCAGCTCGCACGCGCGCATGATCCGGTCGAGCGGCACCGGGTCGGGCTGGCCGGCCAGGAACCGCAGGACCCGCAGCGTGCGGGTCGCTGCGGGCACCTGGCTCATGCCGGAAGGTTAGTGCGCGGTGCTCCCCGGTGCGCCCGGTCGGTAGCCGTCAGCGCGGTGGTCGACATCGGGGTCGACGGTGTCGGCGGTGCGCAGGACGTCCTCCTGCCGGGCCTCCTCGACGTGCAGGTCGCGCTCGGCCTCGGCCGCACGCATCTCGGCCTGCTCGGCCTCGGCGCGGGCTGCATCGGCGCGGGCCTGCTCGGCGGCGGCCTCGCGCTGCGCCGCGTCGATGGCGCCGGCCTGGGCGCTCGCCTTGGACCGGATCTGGTCGGCGCGGTGGCGGCGCTGCTCGTTGCGGCGGCGCGCGGCTGCCAGGGCGACCGCGGCCACCACGGCGATCACCACGAGCACGATGACGATGATGACCACTGTCTTCATCTGTTCCTCCCCTTGCTGAGTCGTCCCCGCACGGGACGTACCCAGTGCGGGCGCGACCTATGAGAGCTCGCGCTCCTCGCGCACGGGCACCAGCGGAGCGGCGATCGCCGGGAGCGCCGCCGCGAGCGCGAAGGTGGCGGCGTACCCGACGTGGGTCACCGCGAGACCGGCGAGCGGTACGACGGCCGAGCCGGAGAGGAACTGCGCCGTGTTCTGCGCTCCGAGGGCCCTGCCGGACCAGAACGGGCCGGCCCGCTCGGCGATCGCGGTGAACGCCAGGCCGTTGTCGGCGACGGTCACGACGGTCGCGGCCACGACCAGGAGCCCGGCCAGCGCGAGGTCGAAGGCGGCGGTCAGCGCGAGCAGCGCCAGCGTCGCGGTCGCGGCCGCCGCGACCCAGCGCAGCGGCCGCAGCCGCGAGCCGACCAGGTCCGAGAGGTGACCGACGCCCAACCGGCCCAGGGCGCCGGCGATCTGGGCGGAGGCGATCAGGGTGCCCGCGGCGGCCGGGGACCAGTCGCGCTCCTGGACCAGCCAGACCAGCGCGAACGACCACACCAGGAACTGCGGGGCGACCAGCAGCACCGAGACGCCGTGGATCCGGGCGAGGTAGGAGTCCTGGCGGTACGGGTTCGCCGTGGCCTCGGGGGTCCGCGCATCGGGGCGCGGCGGGTCGATCACCACGGCCGCGACCAGGAGGGCGGCGAGGACGCACGCGACGACCGGGACCCACAGTGCGGCGTGCGCGCCGGCGGAGTCGGCCACGACGGCGACCGAGACCGCGGCGACCCCGACGCCGATCGGCTGCGACATCTGCCGGATCCCCATGGCCAGCCCGCGCCGCGCGGGCGGGAACCAGCCGACGACCACGCGACCGCTCGCGGCGTTGGTGCTGGCCGCGGCGGCGCCCGCGAGGAACAGCGTGACCACCAGCAGCGGCGTACCTCCGGAGACGGCGCCGGCGACGCCGGCCACGACGGTGGCGGACAGGCCGGTGAGCAGCACGAATCGCTCACCGCGCCGGTCGGTGACCCATCCCCACGCGACGAGCGCGACCATGACCCCGACCGTCGACGCGGCGGCGACCACCCCGGCCTCGCCGAGGCTCATGCCCTGCGCGTGCAGGGCCGGGATGAGGAACGCCGGCCCGTGGATCATCACGGCCGCGGCGGCCTGGGCGAGCGTGCTCGCGGCGAGCATCGCCCACCGCCGAGCGGCGCCGACGTCGTACGCCGGGGCGAGGGTCTGGGTCACAGCTCCCAGTCAAGGCCCCGGGGTACGACGTACGGCGCCGCGTCTCGTCCCGTGGTGTGTGAGAAACCAGTCAGGTCAGCCGCGGATGGCCGCCTGGGCGATGCCCAGGTCGATGACCGCGCCTGTGCCGTCGAGCAGGGTGATCCGCAGGGCGACCACGGAGATGCCCCACCTGGTCTTCTCGATGACCTTCGGCTCGATCTTCGCGAGGCCCGGGATCTCGATCGGGTCGTTCAGCGGGAGCTCCTGCGGCTCGCCGTTGACGGTGATCGAGCCGACCGTCGTGCCCTTGGCGTTGGACGTGACCTTGCCGCGGGCGGTCCGGGTGACGTTCGCCTGGCCGGCGACCGCGTCGACCACGAGGGCGCCGCCACCGAGGTTCAGGCTGGCGATCGAGCCGCGCTCCATCGCGACGCTCTTCTTCGCGAGCTGGGTGCCCTGCTGCGAGCTGCGCAGGCCCTCGACCACGATCTGCCCGGCGAGGTCGACGCCGGCGAGCTCCTTGGTCTGCACCTCGCCGTCGGTGCCCTGGCAGGGCATCAGGCTCAGCGGGTTGCGGTTGCTCGAGAGGTTGTCGTCGAGCGCCTTGACCTGGGTCCCGGCCGACGAGCCGCGGAAGGTGCCGTGCTTGATGCCGTCGAGGACGCGGGCGGTGGTGTGGCCGACGGTGACGACGGTGCCGCTCGGGATCAGCTTGACGTGCAGGACGTTCGCGTTGGCGATACCCGCGTGGTCGTTGACGATCTTCGAGGTGCCGCCGATGGAGATCACGGCGACGCCGGGGATCTCGATCGGCTGGCCCGGGGTCGGGATGTCGAGCTCCTGCGGCGCACCCACGGGCGGCACGAAGAGGAGCTTCGCGACGCTCACGGACGTCTCCGCGTGGAAGCCCTTCTCGTCGTGCCACGCGTGCGACAGCGACTTGAGCGCGGAGATCTCGATGCTGCCGAGCGGGCTCTCGGAGAGCACGACGTTGGCCGTGGTGTTCTGTGCGTACGAGTGGATCGCGCCGCCGGTCTTCGTGGTCCAGAGCTTGGTGGTGATGCCCGAGACCGTGCCGGCACCGGGGAGCTGGGCGCCGGCGACGTGGTTCTCGCGCTGCTGGCCGGTGCGCGTCGCGCAGCTCAGGGAGATGTACGCCGTCTCGTCGGACCCGCCGGGGATCTGTCCGCCCTTGACCTGCGTGCCGAAGCCGCCGGCCTTGAGGGCGAGGCCGGCGTCGGCCTTCGTGGTGGTGCCGCGCTCGAGGGCACCGGTCTGGGCGTGCGCGGTCCCGGGCGCGAGGCCCAGGAGCCCGATGGTGAGGACGGAGGCGCCGGCTGCGGCCAGCGCGCGAGTGACTGCACTTCTCATGACGTTTGCTCCCTGGTGTTGCGTCCCCACGATGTCTGTCGCGGTGTTTCCCGGATCGAACGGCGGATAAACGACCTGGCGCGACGGCGGGTTACGTCGGTGTGGCGCGTGTCTCGGATGTCAGACGTCTGCGAACCCTCGGCACTGGTCGAGACCGCCGTGCCCCAGGAGGATGGCGAGCATGAGTGACGTAGTGGTGGTGGGCACCGGGCCGGTGTCGTTCGAGGAGCTCGTGTCGGTCGCGCGGGGCGGTGCTCCGGTCGTGCTCGGCGACGACGCGGTCGACGCGATCGGCCGGGCCCGCGCGGTCGTCGAGGACCTGGCCGCGGCGGCGACCCCGTCGTACGGCATCTCGACGGGGTTCGGCGCTCTCGCCACCCGGCACATCCCGACCGAGATGCGCGCGCAGCTGCAACGCTCGCTGGTCCGCTCGCACGCGGCGGGGTCCGGGCCCGAGGTCGAGCGCGAGGTGGTGCGTGCGCTGATGCTGCTGCGGCTGTCGACGCTCGCGACCGGCCACACCGGCATCCGGGTCGAGACCGCCCAGCTGCTCGCCGGCCTGCTCGCGCACGGGATCACCCCGGTGGTGCGGGAGTACGGCTCGCTCGGCTGCTCCGGCGACCTCGCGCCGCTCTCGCACTGCGCGCTCGCGCTGATGGGCGAGGGCGAGGTCCGCGACGCCGCCGGCACCCTGGTGCCGGCCGCCGAGGCACTCGCCGCGGCCGGCCTGACGCCGGTCGAGCTCGCCGCCAAGGAGGGCCTCGCGCTCATCAACGGCACCGACGGCATGCTCGGCATGCTGGTGATGGCGATCGCCGACCTGCGGATGCTGCTGCGCACCGCCGACGTCGCGGCCGCGATGTCGGTCGAGGGCCAGCTCGGCACCGACCGGGTCTTCGCCCCCGAGCTCCAGGCGATCCGGCCGCACCCCGGCCAGGCGCTGTCGGCCGCCAACCTGATCGCGCTGCTCGCCGACTCCGGCGTCGTCGCCTCGCACCGCGGCCCGGACTGCAACCGGGTGCAGGACGCGTACTCGCTGCGCTGCTCGCCGCAGGTGCACGGCGCGGCCCGCGACACCGTCGAGTACGCCGCCACCGTGGCCGGCCGCGAGCTCGCGTCGGCTGTCGACAACCCCGTCGTCCTGCCCGCGGAGGGCCGGGTGGAGTCGAACGGCAACTTCCACGGCGCGCCGGTGGCCTACGTGCTCGACTTCCTCGCGATCGTCGCGGCGGACGTCGCCTCCATCTCGGAGCGGCGTACCGACCGGTTCCTGGACAAGGCGCGCAGCCACGGGCTGCCGCCGTTCCTCGCCGACGACCCGGGCGTCGACAGCGGCCACATGATCGCGCAGTACACGCAGGCCGCGATCGTCTCCGAGCTGAAGCGACTCGCGGTCCCCGCGTCGGTCGACTCGATCCCGTCGAGCGCGATGCAGGAGGACCACGTGTCGATGGGCTGGTCCGCCGCGCGCAAGCTGCGCCGGGCCGTCGACGGGCTCACCCGCGTCATCGCGATCGAGGTGCTCACGGCCGCACGGGCGCTGGACCTCCGAGCTCCGCTCGAGCCGTCGCCGGCGACCGGCGCGGTCGTCGCGCTGCTCCGCTCGTCGGGCATCGAGGGCCCCGGACCCGACCGGCACCTCTCGCCCGAGATCGAGGCCGCCGTCGCGCTGGTCGCGTCGGGCGCGGTGCTGGCCTCATCCGAAGGGGTGGTCGGCCCCCTGGGCTGAGGAAACTCGCTCAGGTCGCGCTGGGAGCGGCCGAACCTAAGACCACGCGGACCGAGGGTCGGTCCGGTGTGGAGGTTCTCGTCTTGTCCAGGTCGTCCCTGTCTTCGCTGTCCTTGCGGACGCGGCTGCTCGCCGCCTTCCTGCTGGTCTCGCTGTTCGGTGTCGCCGTCGCCGGCTTCGCCCTGACGCGGATGAGCACGATCAGCGACCGCGCCGAGGCCGTCTACGACGAGGGCACCGTCAACCTCGACGCCACGCGCAACCTGCAGGTGCTGTGGTGGGAGTACGAGACCCACGACGCGCGCCTCGCGATCACGGACCTGCCTCCCGAGACGCTCGCGGCCGAGTCGAAGGCGCAGGCCGAGACGCTCGAGAAGCTCAACGCCAGCCTCGAAGAGATCTCCGGGGACCTCACCGGTGAGGCCGCGACCCAGGTCGCTGCCTTCGGCCAGGCCATCCAGAGCACCATCGCCGCCGTGGACGAGCTGAAGTCCGGCGAGCTCTCCGACGCCGAGTTCGGTGGCGTCCTCCAGGAGATGAGCGCCCTCGCCCTCGACGCCCAGAAGGCGATCGACGCCGCCAACGCCGCCGAGCAGACGGCGGCCGCGGCGCAGGCGCAGTCGGCGCGCGACGCCTTCGAGTCCGCCCGCGTCCTCACGATCGGGATCATCGTCGTCGGCCTCGCCGCCAGCGTCGGTCTCGGCTTCCTCTGTGCGCGCAGCGTCTCCCGGCCGATCGCCGCGACCCGCGACGTGCTCGCCCGGGTCGCCGACGGCGACCTGACCGTGCGCGTCGACGAGACCGGCGCGCGTGAGATCAGCGCGATGAACAAGTCGCTCAACGCCACCCTCGAGGCCTTCGGCAGCGTGATGGTGATGGTGCGCGACTCCGCCCAGCGCCTCGCCGGCTCGTCCGCCGACCTCAACGGCACCGCCGGTGCCATCGCGGTCAACGTCGAGGGTGTCGCCCAGCAGGCCGAGCTCGTGTCCGCCTCGGCGTCCGACGTCTCGTCCAACGTCGGCACCGTCGCCTCCGGCTCCGAGCAGATGCAGTCGGCGATCCGCGAGATCGCCCAGAGTGCCAACGCCGCCGCGCAGGTGGCCGGCAACGCCGTCGGTGTCGCCGCGAGCACCACCGAGACCGTCGGCAAGCTCGGCGCGTCGTCGCAGGAGATCGCCTCGGTGGTCAAGGTGATCACCTCGATCGCCGAGCAGACCAACCTGCTGGCGCTCAACGCGACCATCGAGGCCGCGCGTGCCGGTGAGGCCGGCAAGGGCTTCGCGGTCGTCGCCGGCGAGGTCAAGGAGCTCGCCCAGGAGACCGCGCGTGCGACCGAGGACATCGCCCGCCGCGTCGAGATGATCCAGGCCGACACCAACGGCGCGGTCGAGGCCATCGGCCAGATCAGCGCCGTCATCGCGGAGATCAACGACTTCCAGATGACGATCGCCTCGGCGGTGGAGGAGCAGACCGCCACCACCAACGAGATGAACCGCAACGTGCTCGAGGCCGCCAACGGCTCCGAGGGCATCGCGTCCAACGTGTCCGGCATCGCCGACGCCGCCGCCCAGACGCTGGCCGGGGTCACCGACGCCCAGCGCTCGGCCGGCGAGCTCGCCGACATGGGCGCGCAGCTCGAGGAGGCGGTCGGCCGCTTCCGCGTCTAGCGAGGTCGCGACCGGCGTGTCGAGACCCAGTAAGCCTGAGCAGGGCGGCGATCGGACTGATCACCGCCCTGCTTCGTGTCGGGGTCTCGACAAGCTCGACCACCGGTGACGTCGCTCCAGGTCGTCTCGCATCCGAGACGGACGGCCCGGTCCCGCTCTGGCGGGTACCGGGCCGTTCGCCGTTCACTGGAGGCATGACCAACCCTCGCCTGCCGATCCATGCCGCCACCGGCACCGAGCTGACCGCGAAGTCGTGGCAGACCGAGGCGCCGCTGCGGATGCTGATGAACAACCTCGACCCCGAGAACGCCGAGCGTCCCGAGGACCTCGTCGTGTACGGCGGCACCGGCAAGGCCGCGCGGAACTGGGAGTCGTACGACGCCCTCGTGCGCACGCTCACGACGCTCGAGGACGACGAGACGATGCTCGTGCAGTCCGGCAAGCCGGTCGGTGTGATGCGGACCCACACCTGGGCGCCGCGGGTGCTGATCGCGAACTCCAACCTGGTCGGCGACTGGGCGAACTGGGAGGAGTTCCGTCGGCTCGAGGACCTCGGCCTCACGATGTACGGCCAGATGACCGCGGGCTCGTGGATCTACATCGGCACCCAGGGGATCCTGCAGGGCACGTTCGAGACGTTCGCCGCCGTCGCCGACAAGAAGTTCTCGGGAACCCTGGCCGGGACCATCACCGTGACCGCGGGCCTCGGCGGCATGGGTGGCGCGCAGCCGCTTGCGGTCACCATGAACGACGGCGTCGTGATCTGCATCGAGTGCGACCAGTCGCGCATCCAGCGCCGGATCGACCACCGCTACCTCGACGTGCAGGCGTCGTCGCTGGCGGAGGCCGTCGAGATGGCCGTGCAGGCGCGCGACGAGCGCCGGCCGCTGTCGATCGGCGTGCTCGGCAACGCCGCCGCGATGCTGCCGGAGCTGCTGGAGACGGACGCCCCGATCGACATCGTCACCGACCAGACCTCGGCCCACGACCCGCTGTTCTACCTGCCGGTCGGCGTGCCGTTCGAGGAGTGGGAGTCGCGCCGGACCGCCGCCCCGGAGGGCTTCACCAAGGAGGCCCAGGCGTCGATGGCCGCCCACGTCCGCGCGATGGTGGAGTTCCAGGACCGCGGCGCCGAGGTCTTCGACTACGGCAACTCGATCCGCGACGAGGCCCGCAAGGGCGGCTACGACCGGGCGTTCGAGTTCTCGGGCTTCGTGCCGGCGTACATCCGACCGCTGTTCTGCGAGGGCAAGGGCCCCTTCCGCTGGGCCGCGCTGTCCGGCGACCCGGCCGACATCGCCGCGACCGACAAGGCGATCCTCGAGCTGTTCCCCGAGAACGAGCGGCTGCGGAAGTGGATCACGATGGCCGGCGAGCGCGTGCACTTCCAGGGCCTGCCGGCGCGGATCTGCTGGCTCGGGTACGGCGAGCGCCACCTGGCGGGGCTGAAGTTCAACGAGATGGTGGCGTCCGGCGAGCTCAAGGCGCCGGTCGTGATCGGTCGCGACCACCTCGACTGCGGCTCGGTCGCCTCGCCGTACCGCGAGACCGAGGCGATGCTCGACGGCTCGGACGCCATCGCCGACTGGGCGCTGCTCAACGCGCTGGTCAACACCGCGTCGGGCGCCACCTGGGTGTCGATCCACCACGGTGGCGGCGTCGGCATGGGGCGGTCCATCCACGCCGGCCAGGTCTGCGTCGCGGACGGCACCGCGCTCGCGGCCGAGAAGATCGAGCGGGTGCTGACCAACGACCCCGGCATGGGCGTGATCCGGCACGTCGACGCAGGCTACGACCGCGCCGCCGAGGTCGCGGCCGAGCGCGGCGTCCTGGTGCCCATGCTCGAAGGCTGAGACACGGCGAGCCGCTGTCTTAATGCTCATAGTCGAGTGACATACTCGACTATGTGAAGACCTTCCCCTCTTCCGTCGGCCCCGTCGTCGACTGCCACCAGCACCTGTGGCCCGCCGCGTTCGTCGACGCGCTGCGACGACGCACTCACGGCCCACGGCTGGAGGGCTGGACGCTGCACCTCGACGGCGAGCCGCCGTACGACGTCGACCCGGCCGACCACGACCTGGTCCTGCGGCGGAAGACCGACGTGGCCGACGGCATCGACCTCGCGCTGCTGTCGCTCTCCAGCCCGCTCGGCATCGAGACCCTGGATGCCGACGAGTCCGCGCCGTTGCTGGACGCCTGGCACTCGCTGGCCGACGACCTCGAGCGTGACGCCGTCGACGGCTACGGCATCTGGGCGTCGGTCAACGTCGCCGAGCCGGGCCTCGACGACCTCGCGGCGCTGCTGCGGCACCCGCGCGTGCACGGCCTCCAGGTGCCGGCGACCGCGCTGGCCGACCCGGCCGCGCTCGAGCGGCTCGCCCCCGTCCTCGCCGTCGTCGAGGCCGCCGACCTGCCCGTCCTCGTCCATCCCGGGCCGGCCGACGCGAGCCCGGGCGTGCCCGGCTGGTGGCCCGCGCTGACGTCGTACACCGCCCAGCTGACCGCCGCGTGGTTCGCCTGGCACGTCGCCGGCCGCCCGCTGCTGCCCCGCCTGCGCATCGCCTTCGTCGGGCTGGCCGGCCTGGCGCCGCTGCACCACGAGCGGCTGGCCCAGCGCGGCGGCACGCTC
The DNA here is from genome assembly GCF_022761125.1 of Nocardioides sp. SR21. GTDB lineage: Bacteria > Actinomycetota > Actinomycetes > Propionibacteriales > Nocardioidaceae > Nocardioides. The sequence goes on from NZ_JAKWJR010000008.1 coordinate 87,799, forward strand.
GGCGCGATCGACCCGCTCGTGCACTACGAGACGTCGTCGTACGGCATGCGCGCGATCGACGCGATGGTCCGCGTGGTCGGCATCGATCCCCTCGTGCACGGCTCGGACCGTCCGTACGCCCAGCCCACCGACCCCGGTCTCGGTGACGCCTTCACCCAGTCCCTCTTCGTCACCAACCCCGCGCACCTGCTGAACGGAGCACCCCGATGACCATCGCCCCCGAGAAGCCGGCCGCCCCGTCCGCGGGCGCGCTGACCGCCGACCAGCTGCCGCCCCTCCCGGGCCGGGTGCTGGAGCCCGCCGAGCTGCTCGCCTGGGTGCGCGAGCTGGCCGCCGACCCCGAGCGCTGGGCGGCGCACGTCCGGCACGACACCGACGGGCGGCACTTCGTCTCGCTCTACCGTGACGCCGACATCGACGTCTGGCTGCTGTGCTGGAACACCGTCGACGACACCGGCTGGCACGACCACGACACCTCCGCGGGCGCGGTCGCGGTCACGCGCGGCGCGGTCGTCGAGAACCGGCCGCGCCTCGGCGGTGAGCCGGTCACCACGACCGTCGAGGCCGGGCGGGCGTTCGCCTTCGGTCCCGACCACATCCACCGGATGGCCGGCGCCGTCGACGGATCGGTGTCCATCCACGCCTACTCGCCCCCGCTGTGGCGGATGGGGCAGTACTCCATCAGCTCCTCGGGGGTCATGCGGCGCTACTCCGTGTCGTACGCCGACGAGCTGCGCCCCCTGGTCGGCGACTAGGGGCGCGCCCTCTCGCGAGTGCGGCGCCGTAGCAGGCCATCGACTTGCGAGACACACCCTGGGGGCTCCTGTCACAGTTGCCGGGTGACCAACGAGCCGATTCGTTCTCGCGCCACTCTCACCGGCATCAGCTCCCGCGCCTGGGAGCACCCCGCCGACCGGGGCGCCCTCGTCGCGCTGCGCAAGCTCAAGGGCTTCGACACCCTGCTCAAGGCGCTGTCGGGCCTGTTCAACGAGCGCGCCGTACGCCTGGTGTTCCTGGGCTCCGCGGTGCGTGTCGACGACCGCCAGTTCGCGCGGCTGAACCGGCTGCTCGGCGAGGTCGGGCGCACGCTCGACGCACCGGAGCTGCCCGAGATGTACGTCGTCACGAACCCGATGCCCGGCGCGCTGACGATCGGTATGAACAAGCCGTTCATCGTGCTCAACTCCGCTCTCGTCGACCTGCTCGACGAGGAGGAGCTGCGCTTCGTGATCGCCCACGAGCTCGGGCACGCGATGAGCGGGCACGCGGTCTACCAGACGATGCTGCAGCGGATGATCATGCTGACCGGCGTGCTCTCGCACGTTCCCGGCGGCGCGCTCGGCGCTCGCGCGATCATGGCCGCGCTCTACGAGTGGTCGCGCAAGTCCGAGCTGTCCGCCGACCGCGCCGGCCTGCTCGCGACCCAGGACCCGGCGACGGCGTTCCGCGTGCACATGAAGCTCGCCAGCGGCGGCCACATCGACGACCTCGACCCGACGTCGTTCTTCGCGCAGGGGCAGGAGTACGACGACGCCGACCTGCGCGACTCGGTGCTCAAGCTGCTGCTCATCGAGAACCGCACGCACCCGTTCCTCGTCGTACGCGCGACCGAGCTGCGGCGCTGGGTCGACTCCGGCGACTACACCGCGGTGCTCGGTGGCGACTACCCGCGCCGCGAGGACGACGACTCCGCGAAGGTGTCCGCGGCCGCGGCCGAGGCGGCGCGCAGCTACAGCGAGACCTTCAAGCAGAGCCAGGACGCGCTGGGCAAGATGGTCCACGACGTGGCGGGCGTGCTCGGCAGCATGAAGCTCTGGCTGGACGAGCAGCTGCGCCGCGACTGAGTACCCGCGCTCATGACCGGCGGTGTCTCCGCCGCCACGCTCGGAGCATGAGAGATCTCCGCAGGCTGGTCGCCGCCGTCGTCATCGTCTCCTTCTCCCTCGCCGCTCTCCTCGGCATCGCCGTGCTCGTCGGCGCCGGCGAGTTCGGCGACACCGAGGCTCAGGTCCTCCTCACGACCGTCATCGTCGGCTTCGAGTCGGTCGCCGCGCTCTGCTACCTCGCGCTGGCCGGCCACCGTCTCGCCCTCGTCGGGGTCGCCGGCGGCGTGGTCTCGCTGGTCGCCACCGCGCTCGCGCTCTGGCTGACCTGGATCGAGGGGTACGGCGACGCACAGGTGTGGCAGGCGTTCGGGGTGGCCGTCACGATCGCCGCGTCGCTGGCGCAGGTCTCGCTGCTGCTCGCCCTCGTCGGCCGTCGTACCAGTCCGGTGCTGCTCGGCGGCACCCTGCTCGCCGTCACCGTGGTCGCCGGCATGGTCGTGCTGCCGATCGTCACCGAGGACGTGTTCAGCAGCGGCTACTGGCGGGTCTTCGGGGTCGTCGCGATCCTCGACGTCCTCGGCACGGTGGTCCTCATGGCGCTGGGCGTCTTCGGAGGCCGGGCGGAACAGCGCGAGGCGCGCCCCGAGTCGCGGCTCCTGTCAGCCGCGGTCGAGGCGCGCCTCGTCGAGACCGCACACCAGCGGGGTACGTCGCCGAGCCAGCTGGTCAGCGACGCGCTGGACGCGTACGTCGTTCGCTAGAACACCCGGCGGCGGGTGCCTCCGATCGGCACCAGGTTCAGGATCAGGCCGACGATGGCGAGGATCGCGCCGATCGCGGTCAGGATCGGGATGTCCGCGAGCAGGCCGATGAGCAGCAGGATGACGCCGAGAATGATCATTGCCGTGTTTCCTCCCTGTGGTGTCCCCGCGAAGCGGTACCCCCAGGCGGACCTGCCGCAAACCTTCCGGCTCAGGCCTGCAACGACCGGATGGCCTCGTCGATCGACAGCGTGCGGCGGGCGGACTCCACGTGGAGGTTCTCCACCATCCGGCCGTTGTAGGTGACCACGCCCGAGCCCTGGCCGTCCTCGAACGCCTGGATCAGCCCGCGGGCGTCCGCGACCGCCTGCTCGGACGGCGCGAACGCGGCGTTCGCCCCCTCGACCTGGCCGGGGTGGATCAAGGTCTTGCCGTCGAAGCCCATCTCGCGGCCCTGCTGGCACTCGGCCAGGAAGCCCTCGGTGTTCTTCACGTCGTTGTAGACGCCGTCGAGGATCGCGATGCCGGCCGCGCGGGCGGCGAGCAGCGCGGTGTGCAGGGACGGCAGGATCGGGGCGCGGCCGGGCACGTGCTCGGCGTACAGCTCCTTGACCAGGTCATTGGTGCCCATCACGAAGCAGCTCAGCCGCTCGCTCGCGCGGGCGATGCTCAGCACGTCGAGGATCGCGATCGGCGTCTCGATCATCGCCCACAGCCTGGTGTGGTCCGGGGCGCCGGCCTTCTCGAGCGCGGCCACCAGCTGCTGCACCTCGGCGGCGCTGTTGACCTTGGGCACGACGACCGCGTCCGGGCCCGCCGCGGCCGCGGCCGCGATGTCGGCGTCGTGCCACTCGGTGCCGAGCCCGTTGACCCGGATCGTCAGCGTGCGCCGGCCGTACTCGCCGGAGCCCACGGCCGCGGCAGCGGCCTCGCGAGCGTCGGGCTTGGCGTCGGGGGCGACGGCGTCCTCGAGGTCGAAGATGACGGCGTCGATCGGCAGGGTCTTGGCCTTCTCCAGCGCCTTGGCGTTGGAGCTGGGCATGTAGAGGACGCTGCGCAGCGGGGTGAACTCGCTCATGCCCCGACCTCGATCGCGTCGTACTGCGCCTTGAGCTCCGGGTCGATCGCGGCCAGCTGCTCCGCGAGCTCGACCATCACCAGGCACTGCTTGAGGGAGGCGTCGTCCTCCATCTTGCCGTCGAGCATCACCGCGCCGGTGCCGTCGCCCATGGCCGCGGCGACCCGGCGGGCGTGCGCGACGTCCTCGACGCTCGGGCTGAAGACCCGGTTGGCGATCGCGATCTGCTTGGGGTGCAGGCTCCAGGTGCCCACGCAGCCGAGCAGGAACGCGTTGCGGAACTGGTCCTCGCACGCGACCTCGTCGGCGATGTCGCCGAACGGGCCGTAGTAGGGGTAGATGCCGTTCATCGCACAGGCGTCGACCATCCGCGCGATCGTGTAGTGCCAGAGGTCCTGCTGGTACGTCGTACGCGTCGCGTTGATGTCGGCGACGCCGAGCTCGTTCTTCGGCGGGTCCTGGCGGACCAGGTAGCCGGGGTGACCGCCACCGACCCGCGTGGTCTTCATCCGGCGGTCGGCGGCGAGGTCGGCCGGGCCGAGCGAGAGGCCCTGCATGCGCGGGCTCGCGGCGCAGATCTCCTCGACGTTGGCGACGCCGCGCGCGGTCTCGAGGATCGCGTGGATGAGGATCGGGCGGCCCAGCCCGGCCTTCGCCTCGAGCTGGGCGAGCAGCCGGTCGACGTAGTGGATGTCCTCGGCGCCCTGGACCTTCGGCACCATGATCACGTCGAGCTTGTCGCCGATCGCGGGGACCAGCGTGGTCAGGTCGTCGAGCACCCAGGGGCTGTCGAGGGAGTTGATCCGGGTCCACAGCTGCGTGGGGCCGAAGTCCGTCTCCTGGGCGATCGTCACCAGGCCCTCGCGGGCGGCCGTCTTGTTGTCGGCCTTGATCGCGTCCTCGAGGTTGCCGAGCAGCACGTCGACCTTGCCGACCATGTCGGGGATCTTCGCCGCCATCTTCGGGTTGCTCGGGTCGAAGAAGTGGATCGCCCGGCTGGGCCGGGCCGGGATCTCCGTCAGGGGAGCCGGCGCCCCCACGGCGAGGGGTCGGAAGAAGTCCTTGGCGCTGCGCGATCCGCTCATGCGGCGGAACGTAGCAGCGGATGCTTACTCGCGGGTATGACCGATCTGACATCTGTCGGAATCACCGGTGCACCGGTGAAACTGGCACTTCTCGGCCGTTGCAACGCCTGAGAAGTGCCGGAATCACCGGTGCACCGGTGAAACCGCGGGCTCGCCAGCTCAGCTGTACGTGTAGAACCCGCGGCCGGTCTTGCGACCGAGGAGACCCGCGTCGACCATCCGCTGCAGCAGCGGCGGGGCGGCGTACAGCGGCTCCTTGAACTCCTCGTAGAGCGACTCGGCCACGGCCTTGGTGGTGTCCAGGCCGATCAGGTCGGCCAGCGCCAGCGGGCCCTGCGGGTGGGCGGCGCCGAGCACCAGGCCGCGGTCGATGTCCTCGGCCGAGGCGAAGCCCGACTCGTACATGCGGATCGCCGACAGGATGAACGGGATCAGCAGCGAGTTCACGACGAACCCGGCGCGGTCCTGGCAGTCGATCGCCTGCTTGCTCAGGCCCTCCTCGACCCAGGCGCGCGAGCGCGAGGTGGTCTCGGGCGAGGTGAGCAGCGACGGCACGAGCTCGACGAGCTGCAGCACCGGCACCGGGTTGAAGAAGTGGATGCCGATCACCTGGGTCGGGCGCGAGGTGACCACGCCGAGCTTCATGATCGGGATCGACGACGTGTTCGACGCGAGGATCGCGTCGGGGGCGGTCACGATCGTGTCGAGCCGCTTGAACAGGTCGACCTTCGCGGACTCGTCCTCGACGATCGCCTCGACGACGACCTCGCGGTCGGCGAGCGCGCCGAGGTCGGTGACGACCTGGATCCGCGCGAGCACGGCGTCCGCCGAGTCGATCTTGCCCTTGCTCTCGGCGCGCTGCAGCGACTTCTCCAGCCGACCGAGCGCCGCCTTGGCGGCGTCGTCGCTCGACTCGACGACGATGACGTCCTGTCCGGCTCGCGCGCTGACCTCGGCGATGCCCGAGCCCATCAGGCCGCCGCCGACCACTCCCACGTTCAACATGTGCTCCCCATCGACCTAGCGTCTGTTACGACGATTCCACCAGTGTCGCCGCGGGGTCTTCGCACCGGGCTCGATCCGTGGGACGGCGCGGAAGGCGGCGTACCGCTCCCGCCAGGCCGCGACGGTCGCCTCGACGTCGCGCGGCATCGTCGTCAGCGGCGGTCCCTGCGGGAGGGAGTAGCGGGCCTGGATGACCCGCTCGTTGAAGTCCTCGATGTGCTCGCGCACCTCGGACTCGACGGTCATCGTGTCGAGTACGTCGTCGAGCTCGTCGTTCTCCCTGCGCAGCGCGAGGCTCGGCGGCAGGATCGCGATCTGCTCGCGGTCGACCAGCTTCTTGACCCACCAGTCGGGGTCGTGCGTCTCGCCGAGACCCTCGATCGGCTTGCCCGCGCCGGGGAGGTTGTCGAACTCGCCGCGGCGCATCGCGCGGGCGATCTGGAGGTCGACCCACGTCGACTGCTGGGCCATCCGGGCCGCGGCCGCCGCCTTCTCCGCGGCCTCGCGGCTCAGCTTCTGCTCCTCCGGGGAATCGGGCACCTCCCGAGAATACGTCTAGGGCAACACCGGGACGGCTTCGTCGGCGACGTGACGCGGGAGCATCAGCAGCGCCACGGCGGCCAGCAGCGCCGCCACCGCGCAGACCGCCCACACGGTCAGGTAGCCGGACAGCGCGGCGTGCCCTTCCTCGGGTACGTCGAGCGAGCCGGTGGACGACAGCGCGATCGCGAAGACCGCGGAGGCGATCGCGCCGCCGATCGTCTTGGTGCCGTTGGTCATGCCGGTGGCGAAGCCGGTCCGCTCGGGCGGTGCGGCCGCGGCGGCGGTGGCCGGCAGCGCGGCGACCAGGGCGCCCGAGCCGAGCCCGGCGACCGCCATGTTCAGCAGCGCCTGCCAGGTCTCGTCGTGGAACACCAGCCACATGCCGTACCCGACCGCGACCAGGACCGCGGACGCGACGAGGGCACCGCGCGGGCCGAGCGCGCGGGTCGTGAGCGGCAGCGTGAACGCTCCGATCGCCAGGAAGATCACGTAGACGCCGATCAGCGTCGAGACGAAACCGGCGTCCGCGCCGAGGCCGTAGCCCGCGACGTCGGGGTCGGTGCGGGCGAACGTCGACAGCGGGATCTGCGCTCCGAGCACGGACATGCCGAACAGGAACGCGGTCAGCTGCACCGGCCACTGCCCGGGTGCGCTCAGCAGGCGGACGTCGACGATCGGCTCGTCCTGCGCCAGCTCGTACTTCGTGAACGGCAGCAGCACGGCCAGGCCGATCACGATCAACGCCCAGGCGGCCACGCTGCCGACGCCGTCGAGGCGGATCACGACGAGGCCGGCCATCACCAAGGTGAGCGCGGCAGTGAGGAGGCCGAGCCCGACCAGGTCGAAGCCGCCCCCGGACGTGCCCGGCGCGTCCTCGACGCCGAACCAGATCACGAAGAACACGGCGGTCACGACGATCGCCGGGAGCGCGAGCAGGAACGTCATCGAGGTCGCCTCGACGAGCGCGCCACTGGTCAGCGCGCCGATGATCACGGCCAGCTCGAGCGCGCCGACGAGCACGCCGGCGGCGCGGCGGGTCAGCAGGTTCTGCCGGCCGGTGCCGGCCGTACGCCGATAGATGATCGCGACCTCGAGCGGCAGCCAGACGACGTACGCGCCCTGGAGCGCGGCGCCGATGAGGAACGTCGTGAAGCCCGGCGCGAACGCCATGACCCACGAGCCGAGAGCCGTGACCGCGGTCGAGAGCAGCAGCACCTTCTTGTGGCCGACCATGTCGCCGAGCCGGGCGAGCGGCGGGATCACCAGCGCCGAGACGATCAGCTGGGCGGCCTCGAACCAGTTGACGTCGGCGTCACTGATGCCGAGGTGGTCGGCGATGTCGCTGAAGATCGGCGTGTAGTAGCCCTGCAGGACACCGCTGGCGAGCTCGACGCAGACCAGGAACCCGACGACGGCGGCGAGGCCGCGCACCCGCGGGTCGCTGGTGACTGTCATGCGGGGAGCCTCTCGATCAGGCGCTGGTACCAGCGCACGCCGTCGACCAGCGCGTCCACCCCGAGGTGCTCGTCGTACGTGTGGATCGACCCACGCTGCTCCTTCGTCATCCGGAACGGCGCGAACCGGTAGACGCGGGGGCAGATCTTCGTGAAGTGCCGCGAGTCGGTGGCGGCCATCATGACGTACGGCGCGGGCACGGCGTCGGGGAACACGTCGACGATCGTGGCCTCGATCAGCTCGAACGCCTCGTCCATCGGCGACACCGGGCACGGGTCGTTGCCCTCGAGCAGGGTCACCTGTACCTGGTCGTCGTCCACGGTCCTGCGGACGTGCTCGAGGACCGAGGCGACCGTGTCGCCGACGGTGATCCGGATGTTCACGCCGGCCTTGGCGGTGCTCGCGATGACGTTGAGGGCCGGGGACCCGGAGAGGGTGGTCATCGCGAACGTCGTCCGTGCGGTCGCCGCGGTCTCGGGTCCGAGCGCGACCAGGGCCTTGGTGACCAGGGGCTTGATCCGGCCGGCGTTCTGCATCACCGGGCGCAGCGCCGCGGGCGCGTGCGGGGCGAGCCGGCGGAACAGCTCGAGTGTCGGCTCGGGGACGTGAGCAGGCATCTGGTGGCGGTCGAGGCGCTGGAGGGCGCGGGCGATGCGCACTGTGGGGGCGTTGCGGGCCGGGGTGGAGGCGTGGCCGCCGGCGCCGTCGACGCGCAGCTCGAGCGACGTCACGCCCTTCTCGGTGACGCCGACGACGCCGATCGGCACGTCGATGCCGGGGAACGCCTCGGTCGCGACGGCGCCGCCCTCGTCGATCACCATCCAGGGGCGTACGCCGCGGCGGGTCAGCTCCTCGACCGCCAGCCGGGCCGCCGAGCCCGAGACCTCCTCGTTGCACCCGAACGACAGCCACACGTCCTGCGCCGGGGTGAAGTCCTCCGCGAGCAGGGTCTCCACTGCTTCGCAGATCGCGACGAGCTCGCCCTTGTCGTCGAGGGTGCCGCGGCCCCAGATCGCGCCGTCGTGGATCTCGGCGCCGAACGGCGGGTGCTGCCAGACGGCGTCACCGTCCACCGGGACGACGTCGAGGTGCGCCATCAGCACGAGCGGACGCTCGGCGCTGCGGCCGGCCCAGTGGAACAGCAGGCCGTGGGTGTCGACGCGGGTCAGGCCGAGCCGCTCGTGCACCAGCGGGAACTGGGCGGCGAGCTCCACGAGGAACGCGTCGAACGCCGCGACGTCGACCCGGTCCCAGTCGGGGTACGAGACCGTGGGGATACGGACCAGGGTCTGGAGCTTGCCGACGACGCGATGGTTGCTGCTCACGGGCCGAGGCTAAGCGTCTCGGATGTGAGACTCGGACCGGACGGCGGTCGTTGACCCGGCCCGTCCGTGCCGATGGACTGGGCTAGTGCCCCCAACGCCCGCGATGCACCAGGTCCTCCACGGGCTTCCGGGCGCGCCGGCTCGGCGAGCCGGCGGCGCCCTCGTCCTGGACCGGGTGACCGATCGTCACGACGCCGACCGGGTCGAAGTCCTCGTGGATCCCGAACGCCTCGCGCACCGCGTCCTGCCGCGGCGTCGGCACGCCGATGAAGCACGACGCCAGGCCGTGGTCGGTCGCGGTCTGCAGGATCAGCAGCGCGGCCATCGCGGTGTCCATGTCCCAGAACGGCTTCGGCCAGCGCGCCTCGTCCTGGTCGGTCCAGCCCTTGTCGGACTCCGCGTACCGGCGGAGGTACGCCGCCTTGCTGGAGCACGGCAGGATCACCACCGGCGCCTTCATCATGCCGGCGAGCCACTCGTCCGGCTCGTCGACGTTCTCGGCTGTCGCCTCCCAGTAGCGACGTACGTCCTCGGGGGTGTCGAGGACCAGGAACGCCCACCCCTGGCTGAAGCCCGCGTTGGGTGCGCGGGTGGCATTGCGCAGCGCGAGGTCGACGATCGCCGGGTCCACCGGGTCGGTCGAGTAGTTGCGGACCATCTTGCGGTGACGTACGACGTCCTGGAACTCCATGGGGGGAATGGTGCCTGACGACTTCGAACGGATGTGGGCCGACCTGGCCCCGGTCGGGCGATCGGCCCGGTCGGGTGGCTACTTCCGGCAGCCGTTCACGACCCCCGAGCGCGAGCTGAGCGCGTGGTTCGTCGAGCAGCTCGAGGCACGCCGGCTGCGCATCGAGACCGACGTCTTCGGCAACGTCGTGGGCTGGTGGGACGCCGGCGAGGGCCCGGCCGTGCTGACCGGCTCCCACCTGGACTCCGTGCTCGACGGCGGTGCGTACGACGGCCCGCTCGGAGTGGTCTCGGCGCTGGCCGCGATCGACCTGATGCGCGCGCGGGGCGTCGTACCGGCGCGGCCCATCGGGGTCTCGGTGTTCGTCGAGGAGGAGGGCTCACGCTTCGGGCTGGCCTGCCTCGGCTCGCGGCTGGCCACCGGCGCGACGTCGTGGGAGACCGCGCGGGCGCTGCAGGACCGCGACGGCGTCGCGCTGGGCGACGTCGTGGAGGGCGGCACCTCCTCGCTGCTCCAGGACGTCGGGACGTTCGTGGAGCTGCACGTCGAGCAGGGCCGCGACCTCGTCGACCGGGGTGCCGCGGTGGGGGTGGCGAGCGAGATCTGGCCGCACGGGAGGTACCGCTTCGACTTCACCGGCTCGGCGAACCATGCCGGGACGACCCGCATGGAGGACCGGCAGGACCCGATGCTGACCTATGCGATGACCGCGCTCGCGGCGAACAAGCAGGCGCGGCTCGCGGGCCAGCGCGCGACGTTCGGCCGGGTCTCGGTCGAGCCGAACGGGACCAACGCGGTGCCGTCGAAGGTCACCGCCTGGCTGGACGCGCGGTGCTCGTCCGACGACGCGCTCGCCGACCTCGTCGAGGTCGTGTCGCGGCAGGCGGCCGACCGGGCCGACCGGGACGGGACCGCCGTCGAGGTGACCGCGGAGTCGGTCTCGGGCTCGGTCGCGTTCGACCCCGACCTCGCCGCTCGCGTGGCCGTCGACCACGAGGGACCGGACTGGCCGGTCATCCCGACGCAGGCCGGCCACGACGCCGGGATCCTCTCTGCTGCTGGGATCCCGACCGCGATGCTGTTCGTCCGCAACCCGACCGGCGTCTCGCACTCACCCGACGAGCACGCCGAGGTCGCGGACTGCCTGGTCGGCGTCTCGGCGCTCGCCGACACCCTCGAGAGGCTGACCAGGTGACGTCGTACCTCCTGGAGCGGGCCTGGGTCGACGGCGCCGTCCGCGACGACGTGCTGGTGGAGATCGAGGACGGACGCTTCACTGCTGTTACTCCAGGCTCAGGAGTAGACAAGTTTCCCCGGTCGACCGGGGAAACTGTCCTCCCCGGCCTCACCATCCCCGGCCTCGTCAACGACCACAGCCACGCGTTCCACCGCGCCCTGCGCGGCCGCACCCAGCGCGAGCGGGGGACGTTCTGGACCTGGCGCGAGCAGATGTACGCAGTCGCCGAGCGGCTCACGCCCGACACGTACTTCGACCTCGCGCGGGCGACGTACCGCGAGATGGTGGCGGCGGGGTACACGTCGGTCACCGAGTTCCACTACCTCCACGAGCCCGAGCCCGCGATGAGTGACGCCCTGCGGTCGGCCGCCGCCGAGGCCGGGATCGGGATCACGCTGCTCGACACCTGCTACGTCAGCAGCGGCTTCGGCGCACCGCCCGAGGGAGTGCAGCGGAGGTACAGCGACGGCACCGCGCAGCGGTGGGCCGAGCGCGTCGGCGACGGCCCGGCCGCGATCCACTCGGTGCGCGCGGTGCCGCGCGACCAGCTGCACGTGTTCCGTGGCCGCGCGCCGCTGCACGTCCACCTCTCGGAGCAGGTCGCGGAGAACGAGGCCTGCCTGGCGGCGTACGGCGTCACCCCGACCCGGCTGCTCCACGACGAGGGGCTGCTCGGTCCCGGCACGACCGCCGTCCACGCCACGCACCTGACCGACGAGGACATCGCGCTCCTGGGGACGACGAGGACCAACGTCTGCATCACCCCGACCACCGAGCGCGACCTCGCCGACGGCATCGGGCCCGCGCGCCGGCTGGCCGAGGCCGGCTGCCGGCTCACGATCGGCAGCGACAGCCACGCCGTGATCGACCCGTTCGAGGAGCTGCGCGGGCTCGAGATGGACGAGCGCTTGGCGACGCAGGTGCGCGGGCACTGGTCCGCCGTGGAGCTGCTGGAGATCGGGACCGCGACCCGGATCGCGGTGGGTGAGCGCGCTGACCTGGTCACGATCGACACCGCCAGCCCGCGCACCGGCGGCACCGGCGCCGACGAGAACACCGCGGTCTTCGCGGCGACCGGGGCCGACGTCACCGACGTGGTCATCGGCGGCGCACACGTCTACACGAGCGCGGACGACGAGGCGATCGGGCGCGAGCTCGAGGCCGCGATGGGAGACCTGTGGCGACGACCTTGATCACCAACATCGGGGAGCTCTTCACGAGCGACCCCGAGGGAGCGTCGACCGTCGAGGACGCCGCCCTCGTCATCGAGGGCAGCACGATCGCGTGGGTCGGCTCCGCCGCAGGGGCGCCGGCCGCCGACGAGATGGTCGACGCGGGCGGTCGCGCGGTGATCCCCGGGTTCGTCGACAGCCACTCGCACCTGGTGTTCGCCGGCGACCGGGCCCAGGAGTTCGCGGCGCGGATGACCGGGACGCCGTACGCCGCCGGCGGCATCCGCACCACCGTCGCCGCCACCCGCGCGGCCACCGACGAGCAGCTCACCAGCCACGTCGCCCGGCTGGTCGCCGAGATGCGCCGCCAGGGGACGACGACCATCGAGATCAAGAGTGGGTACGGCCTCACCGTGCACGACGAGGCGCGCAGCCTGGCGGTGGCCCGGCAGTTCACCGAGGAGACGACGTTCCTCGGTGCCCACGTCGTGCCCGAGGGCGACCCGGGGGAGTACGTCGACCTCGTCACCGGCCCCATGCTCGACGCCGCGAAGGAGCACGCCCGCTGGATCGATGTGTTCTGCGAGCGCGGCGCGTTCGACGTCGACCAGGCGCGCGCGATCCTCGACGCCGGTGCCGCCGCCGGTCTGCGCGGCCGGCTGCACGCCAACCAGCTCACGTACGGCGGCGGCGTCCGGCTCGCCGCGGAGCTGGGCCTGGTCGCCGTCGACCACTGCACCTACCTCGCCGACGAGGACGTCGCCGCCCTGCGCGACAGCGGCACCATCGCCACGCTGCTGCCCGGCGTCGAGTTCTCGACGAAGCAGCCGTACCCCGACGCGCGCCGCCTCCTCGACGCCGGCGTCCGGGTCGCGCTGGCGTCCGACTGCAACCCCGGCTCGTGCTTCACCAGCAGCGTCCCGCTCTGCATCGCCCTCGCCGTGCGCGAGATGGGGATGTCGCCGGCCGAGGCACTGCACGCCGCGACGTACGTCGGTGCCGCCGCACTCGACCATGACGACGTCGGCGTGCTCGCGCCCGGGAAGCGGGCCGACCTGGTGCTGCTCGACGCGCCCAGCCACGTGCACCTCGCGTACCGCCCCGGCGTGCCGCTGGTGCTCGGCACCTGGGTCGGCGGCCGGCCGACGTGAGCGAACCCCGCCTCGTCGAGATCCAGCGCCCGCGGGAGCCCCGCGGCCAGGTGCTGGTACTGCACGGGGGTGCCAGCCGGCCGGGGAGCACCTCGGTCAGCCCGGCCCAGCTGTCGGTGCTGCGGATGGTGCCGATCGCGCAACGGATCGCCCGGGCGGACCGGAGCCTGGCCGTCGTGCGCGTGCTGAACTCCCGTCGCGGCTGGGACACCGAGCGCACGCCGGTCACCGACGTCGACTGGGCGCTGGACGAGCTGCGCGAGCGCAACGGCTCGCTGCCGACCTGCCTGGTCGGGCACTCGCTCGGCGGTCGCGCCGCGATCCTGGCGGGTGACGCCGACGGCGTCCGCGGCGTGGTGGCGCTGAACCCGTGGGTCTACCCGCACGACGACGCCGACCTGTCCGGCCGTCGGGTCCTGATCGTGCACGGCACCGAGGACCGAGTGGCGCCGATCGAGCGGGCCCGGGCGGTCGCGCGCAACCTCTCCCGTCGTACCGACGTCGAGCTCGTGGAGGTCCCCGGCGGCAAGCACGCGATGCTGCGCCACGGCCGGACGTTCGAGGTTGCCGCAAGCCGCTTCGCGACCGACGTGCTCTGACCTAGGGTCGGCGGATGCGGACTCGGCTGCTCGCCCTCCTCTCCGCCGCCGCGCTCGCGATCGGGCTCACGCCGGCGGCCGTCGCCGCGCCGGCGGACTGGCACGACCTCGGGCTGGCGCACGCGGACCGGCGGCAGGTGCACTTCCGGGGCGCAGCGCTTCCGCGGCCCGGGTCCCTCGCCGCCATCGCCGTCACAGCCGACAGCGCCGTGGTCATGTCCGGCATGCCGAACGAGCCGGCCAACCGGCTGGTCCTGCTGCCGGGCGGCACCACCATCGGCCGCCACGTGCGCGGCATCCCGATGGCCGAGGTCGCGGGTCACCGGGTGTTCTGGACGAGCAAGCACGGCCACGGCGACTTCCGGCTGCACGCCTACGACACCTCGACCGGTACGTCGTACGAGCACCCCCTCGGGCGGGTCCGGTGGATCGTGGCCGCCGTCGACGGCGACACGGCGTACGGCTCTCGGATCGAGAGCAACCGCTGGAGCGCCTGGACCCCGGGCACCGGCTTCCAGCGCCTGGAGCTCCCGGCGGACGCCATCCTCACGGACGTGTCCGGGGGGATGGTCAGCCTGCTCGCCGAGGACGACGCTCCGTCGATCGTGGCCCCGGACGGCGCCGTGCTCGCCTCCGGTGTCACCGGGTGGCTGACCTTCGACCCGTCCGGCGCCTACGCGGCGCAGCTCGGGGAGTGGGGCGTCGGCGTCTGGGACGTCGCGCACGCCCGCTCGATCAAGCTCGTGAATCTCGACGGCCGGCGCTGGTTCGACCCGGTCTGGGCGGCGAACGGCGAGCTCGTGGTCACGACGTACACCAGCCGGCGCGACGAGCGCCACTGGGACGACGCGAACCCGGTCGTGCACCACCGGTGCCCGATGGCCGTCGACGCCGTGGTGGCGGCGTGCACCGTGGTGCCGACCCGGCAGCCCCACCCGACCGGCCTGGACCCGATCTTCGGGGTGACGGCGCTCGACCAGCTGATCGCGCTGGACCTGTTCGCCTAAGGCGGCAGCTACCTCAGATAAGGCACCTTCCCGATGTGCGGGCCTACCTCAGGCGACGAACCTCGTGCTCACCACCACAGCACTGAGGAGCACATCATGGACAACAGCATCATCCTCCGGGACTTCGCCAGGAGCGAGCTCGAGTACCGGTCGCGCCGGATCCAGTCCGACCTGGCCGGCCGCCGCAAGCGCCGCGCGCTCACCCGCGGCACCGACATCGACGGACTCACCTGGACCAAGGTGCGCTGACGGGCACGCGGAGATGGGTGAGCGCAGCCTGAAGCTGGTCCCCGGAGGCCTCCGGGACGGTATTCAGGAGCAACCGACAACAGAACACGAGATCATGGGCGGCGTGGCAGCACAGACAAGCCGGACTCTGATCGGGCGCGACGCCGAGCTGACGGAGATTGCTTCGCTGCTCGGCGTTCGCTCGTCCGACGGTCCGGGCGTGGTGCTGCTGTCCGGCGACGCCGGGGTCGGCAAGACCCGGCTGCTCGTCGAGCTGCGCGACCTCGCCTTCACCGAGGGCTGGCAGGTCTGCGCGGGGCACTGCCTCGACTTCGGCGACAGCGCCCTGCCGTACCTCCCGTTCTCCGAGGTGCTGGGTCGCCTCGGCACCGACCTCCCGCAGATCGTGGAGGAGGTCGCCGCGCAGCACCCGGCGCTGGCCCGGCTGCAGCCCGGACGACGCGTGATGGGCTCCGCCGAGCGGGGCGACGACGCCGCGGCGCTCGACCGCGCCGACCTGTTCGAGGCCGTCCACGCGCTCCTCGAGGCGGCCGCCGCCAAGGCCCCGCTGCTCCTCGTCATCGAGGACACCCACTGGGCCGACCAGTCGACCCGCGACATGCTGAGCTTCCTGTTCTCCCGTGGCTTCGAGGGTCCGGTGGCCCTGGTGGTGTCGTACCGCTCCGACGACCTCCACCGCCGCCACCCGCTGCGCCGCCAGGTCGCGGAGTGGTCCCGCGTCCGGGGTGTGCAGCGCGTGGCGCTGTCCCCGCTGCCCGACGACGCGGTGCGCGCCCTCATCGCCGAGCTGGTGCCCGAGGGCCTGGCCGAGAAGGAGCTCGGCGACATCGTCGACCGCGCGGAGGGCAACGCGTTCTTCGTCGAGGAGCTCACCAGCGCCGCCTCCGGGCCCGGCAGCTGGGTCCCCGCCGACCTCGCCGACGTGCTCCTGGTGCGGCTCGACCGGCTCGACGACACCGCGCGGCAGGTGGTCCGCGCGGCGAGCGTCGCCGGTCGCAAGGTCTCCCACGAGATGCTCGCCGGCGCCTCCGGCCTCGACCTCGGCGCGCTCGACGAGGGCCTGCGCAAGGCCGTCGAGATGAACGTCCTGGTCGCCAGCCCGGGCAGCTACTCCTTCCGCCACGCGCTCCTCGGTGAGGCGGTCTACGACGACCTGCTGCCCGGTGAGCGGGTCCGCCTGCACACGCAGTACGTCGCGGCGCTCCAGGCCGGCGAGGTGCGCGGCACCGCCGCCGAGCTCGCCCGGCACGCCCGCCTGGCCAACGACCTCGACACCGCCCTGTCGGCGAGCATCCAGGCCGGCAACGAGGCCATGCGCGTCGGCGGTCCGGACGAGGCGGCGTACCACTACCAGCAGGCGCTCGAGCTGCTCTCCGACCCGCGCCGCTGCGCCCAGGTCGACCTCGACCTGTCCAAGCTCGTCGTCAGCGCCGCGGAGGCGCTGTCGGCCAGTGGCGACCCCGAGCGCTCGGTCAAGGTGCTCGCCGAGCAGATCGAGCGGCTGCCCGTGAACGCGCCGAGCTCGTGGCGCGCCCGGATGATGTCCACCCAGGCGATCATGATCATGAACACCGAGATCCTCGACGACCCGGTGCAGCTCTCGACCGAGGCCCTGGCGCTGGTGCCCGACGGCGACAGCGGGCTGCGGACGCGCGTGCTGGCCGACCACGCACGCGTGCTGGCCGCGATGGGCCACTACGACGAGGCACAGGCCGTCGGCATGGACGCCCTCACCCTCGCCGAGAAGCTCGACCTGCACGAGCTCGCCTCCGAGGTGATCACCACGCTCAGCGGGCTCAAGAAGTCCGGGCCGAAGGAAGGACTGCGCGCCGCGCTGGCGGACGCCGTCGTCCGCGCAGAGGAGTCGGGCGCGCTCGGCTCCGAGCTGCGGGCGCGCTACCTGCTCGGCCGCTCGTACGAGGACTTCGCGGAGTTCGACGAGACCGAGAAGTGGTTCCGCAGCGCCATCGACCGCGCGGTCCGCGCCGGCCAGCCGTTCGCGCCGTACGGCTTCGAGGCGCGCTGGCAGCTGGCCTGGGTGTACGAGGTCCAGGGCAGGTGGGACGAGATGCTGGTCCTCACCGACGACCTCTCGGGCAACCCGCCGCCGATCCCGCGTGCGCTGCTGGCCTCGCTCCGCTTGCGTGTGCAGCAGGCGCGCGGCCTCGACGCGGACGCCCGCAAGCTGCGCAAGTTCTGGGCGCGCGAGGGTGGCGTCGCCATCAACGCCGCCTCGATCGAGATGGATGCCGCCGGCCTGCGCGGCGACGCGGCCGGGGCGATCGAGGTGTACGACGAGGTCGTCTCCGTGCTCAGTCGCATCTGGCACGAGTGGTTCAGCGCCCGGATCCGGCTCGGTGCGGTCACGATCGGAGCGGTCGCGCAGGCGATGCCCAGCCTGTCCGCGGCCGAGCGGGCGTCGTACGTCGAGCGGATCGACCGGATCCACGCCGACGGCCACGTCGTGCTCGACCGGTACTCCGACCCCTCCGGGCACTGGGGTCCCGAGGGCCGGGCCTGGATGAAACGCCTCGACGCCGAGACGCTGCGTGCCCGCTGGCTCGCCGGCGTCGACGCGCCACCGCTCGACGCGCTGGTCGACACCTGGCGCGACGCGGTCGCGCTCTACGAGGACTTCGGGCACGTCTACGAGCTGGCCCGGGTCCGCGCGACGCTGGCCGGGATCCTGCGCGCCTCCGGCGATCTCGCGGGTGCCCGCGAGCTCGCCGACCGGGCCCGCGAGGCCGCCCACCGGCTCGGTGCCCAGCCCCTGCTCGACGAGCTCCGGTCGATCGGCACCACGCCGGTCCGCGAGGAGCAGGCGCCCGACGCGCTCACCCCGCGCGAGAGCGAGATCCTCGCGCTGGTCGCCGAGGGCCGGAGCAACGGCGAGATCGGCAAGCAGCTGTTCATCAGCACCAAGACCGTCTCGGTGCACGTCTCGAACATCCTCGGGAAGCTCGACGCCTCGGGTCGGACCGAGGCCGCGGCGATCGCGCGTCGCCGAGGTCTGATCGGCTAGGGCGGGTCCCCGACGTCGGTGACCTGCTGCGCGCCGCTCGCGACGGCCACGCGTGAGAGACACGCCCGAGCGGTATACGCGGTTGGGTGATGGGTACATGATCGACACACCCAGCACCTCGACCCTTGGAGGACGCATGACCGACGAGCTCAACGACGACGACATGACCACCACCCCTCCGGGTGGCGACCCGGTGACCGGCGGCGACGCCGACGGCACCGACGGTGACGGCAGCGACGGCGACTCGCACGACAGCGACGGCACCGACGGTGACAGCACCGATGGCGACGGCAGCGACAGCGACGGCACCGACGGCTAGATGAGTAAGCCCGAGGGGTCGCGCACGCGAGCGGCGCGCAGCGCCGCGCTGGCAAGGCGCGGGAGCGATGTCGTACTTGCTCGTCCTGCGAGCGACCGCAACGTAGCCAGCGTGGATGTTGCGTGCCGCGCAGCGTGCGAGCCCTTGGGCTTGGTCATCTGGTGACTGCTCTCGACCTGCTCAGCGGTGACGCCCAGACCTTCCTCAGCAAGGTCTGGGCGTCCCGCGTCCACCTGCACCGGACCGACCCGGACTCCCTGGTCGGCCTGCTCTCGCTCGACGACGCCGACCACCTGCTGACGTCCACGGCGATCCGTACGCCGGCCGTCCGGGTGGCCAAGGACGGCGCGGTGCTGCCGGAGTCGTCGTACACCCGCAGCGCGACGCTCGCGGGCAAGCAGCTCAGCGGGCTGGTGGACTCCCGCAAGGCCCTGGACCTCTTCGCCGACGGCGCGACCGTGGTGTTCCAGGGGCTGCAGCGGTACTGGCCGCCGCTGACCCGGCTGGCCGCGGAGCTCGAGCTCGAGCTCGGCCACCCGGTGCAGGCCAACGCCTACCTCACGCCTCCCGGCTCGCAGGGCTTCGCGGTGCACTCGGACACCCACGACGTGTTCGTGTTCCAGACCGCCGGCTCGAAGCTGTGGGAGGTGCACGGCCAGGACGGACCCGAGGAGGTGCTCCTCGAGCCCGGCCTCGCGATGTACCTGCCGACCGGCACGCCGCACGCCGCCCGCGCGCAGGAGACCGTGTCGCTGCACGTCACCATCGGCATCAACCAGCTCACCTGGCGCGGGCTCCTGGAGCGGACCGTGCTGCCGCTGCTGTCCGGTGAGCACCTGCCCGCCGGCTACCTCGAGGACCCCGCCGCGCTCACCAGCGAGCTGGCCGACCGGCTCGAGCGGCTCGCCGCGGACCTGCGCGCCGTCGACACCGACGCTGCGGTCGAGGCCGAGATCCGCCGCTTCCTGACCTCGCGGCCGCCGCGACTGGCCGGGGGGCTGCACGACGTACTGACCGAGATCACCGGGACCACGACGCTGCGCCGCCGGCCCGGCCACCCCTGCGTGCTGCTCGACCGCGGCGAGCAGGTGGAGGTGCTGCTCGGGGACCGCGCGATCACCGTCCCCGCGTGGATCCGCCCGGCGCTCGACGCGATCCGCGTCGGCGGCGACTTCACGCCGGCCGACCTGCCGCTCGACGCGAGGAGCAACGTGGTGCTGTGCCGGCGCCTGGTCCGCGAAGGGCTGCTGGAGACCGCGTGACGTTCCGGTGTGCGGCTGAGAGCGTGCTGCGGGACGAGTCGCTCGCCGGCACCGCGACCCACGTGCGGACCTGGCTGCTCATCGAGCACGTCGGACCGTGGGGCAACAAGGCGCTGCTCGACGCCCGCCTTCCCGAGGGACTCGGCGCGGCGCTCACCCAGCAGGCCAAGGCGTACCGCGCCAAGATCCTGCTGATCCGCCGGTTCAGCTCGAAGCCCGACGGTGGCGGAACCCGGGTGTTCGCGGCCCACACCGGCCCGACCGGGGCACGGATGGAGAGCGGCGTGCTCACCGACGTGCGCGGGGTGCTCGACCTCGACCTGACCGCGTTCCGCGACGGCGGCAGCAGTGGGCTCGCGCCGTACGACCGCTCGGTCTTCTGCGTCTGCACCAACGGCCGCCACGACGTCTGCTGCGCCGAAAAGGGCCGCCCGGTCGCGCAGGCGCTCGACCGCGCGCACCCCGAGGAGACCTGGGAGGTCTCGCACATCGGCGGCGACCGGTTCGCGGCGAACATGGTCGTGCTCCCGCACGGTCTCTACTACGGGCGCCTGGACCCGGCGTCGGCGATCGCGGTCGCGGGGTCGCACCTGTCGGGGGAGCTCGTCCTCGACCACCTGCGCGGCAGCGCCGCGCAGCCGATGGCGGTGCAGGCGGCCGAGATCCACCTGCGCCGCGAGCTCGGAGCGACGCGGATCGAGGACGTCGTGCTCCGCGAGCGGGTGCTCGACGGTGACTTCACGTCGGCGTCGTTCTCGGTCGCCGGAGGGATGTACGCCGTCGTCGTACGCACCATCCACGACGCGCGGACGGCGTCCCGGCTCACGTGCAAGGCGACGCGTGACAACCCGATCCCCGGGCACGAGGTCGTCAAGGTCGTACGCCGGTCGTAGAGAATGTCGGCCGTGGCCGACGAGATCGCGTTCTTCACCCACCAGGGCGACACCCTGGTCCCCACCCCGCTTGCGTGCAGCATGTGGAGCGACGACCAGATGCACGGCGTCGCCCTGTCGGGCGCGTTGGCCCGGGCGGCCGAGCTGTGCCTGGCGACCGCGGGGCGGACCGACCTGAGGCCAGCGCGGTGGACGGTCGACCTGTTCAAGCCGGCCCGGATGATCCCGTGCACGTTCGCGACGGAGGTCGTGCGCGAGGGCTCGCGGATCTGCCTGGTCGACGTGACGATGACGCAGGAGGGCCGCCGGGTCGCCCGCGCGTCCGCGACGTTCCTCAAGCCGACCGAGTCCGCGCCTGGTGGCGTCTGGACGCCCGAGGAGCACCCGGAGCCGCCGCCGCTCGATGTCGCACCGGTGACCACCGAGCCGCGGGTGCCGTTCTTCCACTCGTCGGCCGGGTGGTCGCAGAACTTCACCGAGCACCAGAACGCCGACCGCAAGGCGTCGTGGAACAGCGGCATCCCGGTCGTCGCCGACGAGGTCTTCACCGGCTTCCAGGCCGCCGCTGCCATCGCCGACGGCGGCAGCATGGTGACCAACTGGGGCACCAACGGCGTGGAGTACATCAACACCGACATCGCCATGACGCTCGCCCGCGAGCCCGTCAGCGTCGAGATCGGCCTGGTCGCCACCGACCGCGTCGAGCGCGACGGCATCGCCGTCGGCACGGCCACGATGTTCGACCGCCAGGGCGCCCTCGGCACCGTGATCATCGCGGCGCTGGCCAACGCCCGCCGCACGGTGAACTTCGCCCACGTCGAGTACACCGACGACGGCGAGCGCCGTCAGGTCGACAGGTAGGCCAGCACGCCCTCGCCGCCGTCCCAGCGGCCGGTCAGGGTGGCGCCGGCGGGCACGGCGGCGCCGACCACGTGGACGACGACCAGCTCGCCCGGCTCGCCGCCGCTGCCGACCACGTGCACCGACGGGTCGCGGGTGACCTTCCGACCGTCGACCTCGAAGAACTCCTCGGCCTGGGTGCCGGCCGCGGTGATGGTGTCCGTCATCGCCGCCCGGAAGACCGGGTCGGCGGCGGCGTCGTACACCCAACGGGTGCCGAGCACGGAGTGCTCCATGGTGCCGACCAGCGCGTCCTCGGCACCCTCGAGCGGAGCGCCGCGGTAGGTCAGCGGCACGTGGACGGTGACCGCGCCGTCCTCGCTGCGCAACAGGATCCCCTCGATCCCGACCTCACCCTCCGGGTCGTCGATCCGGTAGCCGCCGACGCGGTCGAGCGCCGGCAGTCCTTCCGCCCAGGCCCGGCCGGGCAGCCAGGCCTCGATCAGCTCGACCTTGCCGGGGGTGAGGGTCGCGTCGTGGAGAAGAGCCATGGCCCGAGCCTAGGGGCGTCCGTGGTCGAGCAGCGAGCGCCAGCGAGCGTCGTCGAGACCCCGCGCCTGGACGCCTGCCTCGGCCCGCGGGGTCTCGACAAGCTCGACCACCGGCGACCGTCAGCCGAACGCCGCCATCACGTGCTGGTGGAGGTCCGGGTAGCGCATCAGGTGGGCGCCGCCGTTGATGTCGAGCACCTCGCCGGTCACCCACTGCGCCTTGGCCAGGTAGACCGCGGCCTCCGCGATCTCCTCGGGCGTGCCCGAGCGGCCCAGGGGAGTGTTCTCGAGGTAGTCGGCCTCGATGCCGGGGATGTCCATCGCGGGCTGCGTCAACGGCGTGACGACCAGGCCGGGCGCGATCGCGTTGACCCGGATGCCCGTCGGCCCGAGCTCGAGCGCCCCCACCTCGGTGAGCATCGAGAGTCCGGCCTTCGAGGCGCAGTACGGCGCCAGCCCGCCGCCGGGCTGCCGCCCGTTGAGTGACGACAGCGAGATGATCGAGCCGCCGGCGGACAGCCGCCGGCCGGCGTGCTTCATCACGATGAAGGCGCCCGTCAGGCAGACGTCGACGACCCGGCGCCACTCCGCCACGTCGAGCTCGGTGATCTGGCCGAGCGTGGAGACGCCGGCGCTGTTGACCACGCAGTCGAGCCGCCCGTGGGACGCGAGCACACCGTCGAGCATCGCCGCGACCGAGTCCTCGTCGGTCACGTCGGTCGCCGGCAGGTCGGCCACGACCACCCGCCAGCCGTCGTTCTCGAACGCCGTCGCGATCGCGGCGCCGATCCCCGACGCCCCACCGACCACGACCGCTACTGCCTCACCCATCCGGAACCTCCCTGGATTCAGTTGACGCGTGTCAACTTAGGGCCTACGGTCACGAAATAGAACAGGTTCCAGGTCTCGAAAACACCGCCGCTCGTTCCTCGCGGGGGCACTCGACCACCGACCACAAGGAGGACTGGTGGCGCGACCGACCACCGCCGTCATCGGGGCGGGCATCAGCGGGCTCACGTCCAGCAAGATGCTCAACGACTACGGCATCCCGTACACCACGTTCGAGTCCTCCGACCGGATCGGCGGCAACTGGGCGTTCGGCAACCCGAACGGGCACAGCAGTGCCTATCGATCGCTGCACATCGACACCTCGAAGCACCGGCTGTCGTTCCGCGACTACCCGATGCCGGAGGAGTACCCCGACTTCCCGCACCACACCCAGATCAAGGACTACCTCGACGGGTACGCCGACGCGTTCGACCTGCGGGAGAACATCGAGTTCGAGAACGGCGTCGTCCACGCCGAGCGGCTTCCCGGCGGCGGCTGGGAGATCCTCGACCAGGCCGGCGACACGCGCCGCTTCGACCTGCTGGTCGTCGGCAACGGGCACCACTGGGACCCGCGGTTCGCGGACTTCCCCGGCGAGTTCACCGGCGTCTCGATCCACTCGCACCACTACATCGACCCCAAGGACCCGCTGGACTTCACCGGCAAGCGGATCCTGATCGTCGGCCTCGGCAACAGCGCCGCCGACATCGCGGTCGAGCTGTCGTCGAAGTCGCTGCAGAACCAGGTCACGCTCTCGACCCGCTCGAGCGCGTGGATCGTGCCGAAGTACACCTACGGCCTCCCGGCCGACAAGTACTTCGTGACCTCGCCGCACATCCCGCTGAAGTGGCAGCGCTGGATGATCCAGAAGATGCAGTTCATGACCGGCTCGAACCCCGAGCTGTACGGCCTGCCCAAGCCCAACCACAAGTTCTTCGAGGCGCACCCGACGCAGTCGGTCGAGCTCCCGCTCCGACTCGGCTCCGGCGACATCACGCCGAAGGGCAACGTCGCGCGGCTGGACGGCGAGACCGTGCACTTCGAGGACGGCACCAGCTCCGACTTCGACGTGATCGTCTACGCCACCGGCTACAACATCACGTTCCCGTTCTTCGACCCTGAGTTCATCAGCGCCCCGGACAACCGGATCGGCCTGTACAAGCGGATGTTCAAGCCCGGCATCGACGACCTGGTCTTCGTCGGGTTCGCGCAGGCGACGCCGACGCTGTTCCCGTTCGTCGAGTCGCAGGCGCGCCTGGTCGGGGCCTACGCCGCCGGCCACTACCGGCTGCCGTCCGTCGCCGAGATGGAGCAGACGATCATCGCCGACCAGCAGCTCTACACCGGCCACGTGCTCGACCGGCCCCGGCACACGCAGCAGCTCGACTACTTCATCTACGAGCACGACATGCGCACCCGCGAGATCCCGAGCGGCCGTGCCCGCGCGCAGGCAGACGGCGCTCCGGTCCTGGCGGGCCGGGCCTGATGGCGGCGGGCGCGACCAAGGGCGACGAGCGGCGTACGGCGCTGCTCGCCGCCCTCGACCACCAGCTCCGCGACAACACGCTCGACCAGATCAACATCGCCGACATCTCGAAGCGCGCGGGCGTCACCCGGTCGGCGTTCTACTTCTACTTCGAGAACAAGGCCGCGGCCGTCGGCGCGCTGATGACCGACATGTACGACGAGAGCTTCGACGCGGCCGAGCTGCTCGGTGGCGCCGACTCGATGCACGACCGCATCGAGGCCGCGATCCGCACGATCGTCCTGGGCTGGGGGCAGCGCACGCACCTCTGGCGCGCGCTGCTCGACGCGCGGGCCTCGAGCACGGCGGTGCGCGACCAGTTCGACTCGTTCCAGGACTCGTTCGTCGGCGTCGTCGCCGATCTGATCGAGGGCGAGCGCGAGGCCGGACTGGCGCCGGCCGGCGTCGACGCGCGGGCGATCGCGCGAGCGCTGCTCGACCTCAACGACCGCACGCTCGAGCGGATCGTCCGCGCGCCGGCGGGACTCGACCTGACGCCGCACGTCGATGCGGTGGTGCACATCTGGCTGACCGCGATCTACGGGAGCGACACGTGAAGTACGACGAGATCACCTTCATCTCCGGCGGGACCGAGTGCCACGCCTGGCACTTCACCGGCGAGGGCGACGCGCTCGCCACCGACGCCGGCCGCCCGGTCGTCGTGATGGCGCACGGGCTCGCCGGCACCAAGGACTCCGGGCTCGAGCCGTTCGCCGAGGCGCTGGCCGCGGCCGGGCTCGACGTGTTCGCGTTCGACTACCGCGGCTTCGGCCTCAGTGGCGGCGTACCCCGTCAGACCGTGACGCTGGCCGACCAGCTCGACGACTACCGCGCCGCGATGGCGGCCGCGGCCCGGCTCCCCGGCGTCGACCCGCAGCGCCTCGTGCTCTGGGGCGTCTCGCTCGCGGGCGGCCACGTGCTCGCCGCCGGCGCCCACCGCGACGACGTCGCCGCCGTGGTCTCGGTGACCCCGCTCGTCGACGGCATGGCCGCGGGCAAGCACGCTCTCGCGCACCACAAGCCGTCCGCCATCGCGAGGTCCACGGCCCTCGGCATTCGCTCCAAGGTCGGGAAGGCGAAGATGATGCCGGTCGTCGCCCGCCCCGGCGAGCTCGGCGCGCTCACCCTCGACGGCTGCCTGGAGTCGTACCTCGCGATCGCCGGCCCCTCCTGGCGCAACGAGATCGACGCCGCCGTCGGCCTCGAGCTCGGCAACCACCGCCCGGGCAAGCAGGCCAAGCACCTGCGCGCGCCGCTCCTCGTGCAGATCGCCGACTTCGACCGGAGCGCACCGCCGCAGGCCGCCGCCAAAGCAGCCTTCGCCGGCCGCGCCGAGGTGCGTCACTACCCGTGCGACCACTTCGACGTGTACGCCGGGGCCGAGTGGCACGACGCCGTCGTACGTCACCAGGTGCAGTTCCTGACCCGCCAGCTGGCGCCGCGTTGATCGCTATTGACGCGTTTTCAATAGGGGGCGTAGCGTCGGCGGGGTGACGACCCTGGACGACGTCGACCAGCTGACCGCGCAACGCTTCAAGCGGATGAGCCCGGGCAACCAGGGCAAGCTGCCGCCGGTCGACACGTCCGGTCTGCCGGACGGCCCGAAGTGGCCGGTGCTCCTCCAGACCGCGGGGCTGCTGCGGTTCCGCCACCGGTTCCACCCGTACATGCACCGCACGTACGGCGACATCTTCACCGTGCGCGTCGCGCCGGGCGGCCGGCCGCTGGTCTTCTTCACGCGGCCCGAGCACGCGAAGGAGATCTTCGCCGGCGACCCCGAGATCTTCCACGCGGGCAAGGCCAACGGCATCCTCGGGCCGATCATGGGGGAGCACTCGCTGCTGCTCCAGGACTCCAGCCAGCACAAGCGGGCCCGCAAGCTGCTGATGCCGGCGTTCAACGGGCACGCGCTGCGCGAGTACCAGTCGCTGGTCACCGAGGTCGCCGAGGCCGAGGTCGCGACGTGGCGGCCGGGCGAGGAGTTCCGCTCGCTCGACCGGATGAACCGGCTGACGCTCGAGGTGATCCTCCGCGTCGTCTTCGGCGTCACCGACGAGCGGCGGCTCGCCGAGCTGCGCCCGCGCGTCAACAAGACCGTCAACATCAGCCCCGCGATCCTGCTCGGCTGGGGCTACCCGAAGCTGCAGAAGTACGGCCCCTGGAAGAGGACCGTCGACAACCAGCACGAGCTGGACCGGCTCATGTACGCCGAGATCCGCGAGCGTCGTACGGCCCCCGACCTGGCCGACCGCACCGACGTGCTCTCCCGGCTGATCGTGCAGGGGGAGGACGGCGACGCCCTGGACGACACCGAGCTGCGCGACCAGCTCGTCACCCTGCTGCTCGCCGGGCACGAGACCACCGCGACCGCGCTGGCGTGGGCGCTCCACGAGGCGGGCAAGGACCCGGAGCTGCTGGCCCGCTGCCGTCGCGCGGCGACCGAGGGCGATGACGACTACCTCGACGCGGTGATGAAGGAGTCGATGCGGCTGCACCCGGTGATCCCGATGGTGGTGCGGACGCTGATGAAGCCCGCCACGATCGCCGGCTACGACCTGCCGGCCGGCACCACGGTCGGGCCGTCGATCATCATCACGCACAGCCGTGAGGACAACCACGAGGACCCGGACGTGTTCCGGCCCGAGCGGTTCCTCGGCCAGAACCCGCCCACGAACACGTGGATCCCCTTCGGGGGCGGCGTACGCCGCTGCATCGGCGCGGGCTTCGCGCTGATGGAGGGGGTGGCGGTGCTGCGCGAGGTGTTCGCGGCGTACGACGTCACCGCGGTCGGCGACGACGAGCCGAAGGTCCGCAACATCACGAGCGTGCCGCGCAACGGCGCTCGGATCCGGGTCACCGCACCGTAAAACTCGATTTCGTGGGGCCGGGTCGCCCTGTCACCATCGCTCCTTGTGATCGATCGGCTCCGCGCGTTGCGCATGGACACCACCCCCTTGCGCACGTCCGCGGACTTCCGCCTGCTGTTCCTCGCGGGCACGGTCTTCTACTTCGGCGCGATGGTCAGCTACGTCGCGATCCCGTACCAGATCTACACGCTCACCGACTCCAACTTCGCGGTCGGTGCGATCGGTCTGGTCGAGCTGGCGCCGATCCTGGTCTTCGGCCTGTACGGCGGCGCGCTCGCCGACCACGTCGACCGGCGCAAGCTGCTGATCTACACCGGCCTCGGGCAGGCGGTGTTCACCGCGGTCCTCGCGGTCAACGCGTTCCGCGACGACCCGGACGTCTGGGTGATCTTCGTGGTCGCCGTCGCGCTCACATCGTGCTCGGCGCTGCAGCGTCCGTCACGCGAGGCGCTGCTCCCGCGCACGGTGAAGCACGACGAGCTGCCGGCCGCGAACGCGCTCTCCAGCTTCGGCATCCAGATCGGCCTGTTCCTCGGTCCCGCCGTCGGTGGTCTGCTGGTCGCGTACGTCGGCATCGGCTGGTGCTTCCTCGTCGACGTCGTCGGTCTGATCGTGGCATCGCTGCTCTACGTGCGGATGCGGTCGTACCCGCACCGCGAGGCGACCACCCCGCCCAGCCTGGCCGGCATCAAGGAGGGCATGGTCTACGCCTTCCGCCGCCGCGACCTGCTCGGCACCTACTTCGTCGACATCGCCGCGATGCTGATGGCGATGCCCGTGGTGCTCTTCCCGGCGCTGGTCGAGGACGTCTTCGAGCGCCCCGAGCTCCTCGGCCTGCTCTACACCGCCGAGGTCGTCGGCGCGATGGTCGCGACCGCGCTCAGCGGCTGGACCAGGCGGGTCCACCACCACGGCCGCGCGATCGTGATCGCGGCGGCGGTCTACGGCGCGATGATCGCCTGCGCCGGCCTGATGCCCTCGATCTGGCTGGTCGCGCTCTTCCTCGCGTTCGCCGGCGCGGCCGACATGATCTCGGGCATCTTCCGCGGCACGGTCTGGAGCCAGACCATCCCCGAGTCGATGCGCGGCCGCCTGGCCGGCATCGAGATGCTGTCGTACTCCGTCGGCCCGCTCGGCGGCCAGGTCCGTGCGGGCGTCACCGCCGACCTCTGGTCGGTCCGCGGCGCCTTCGTCTCCGGCGGCCTCGCCTGCGTCGCGGCGGTCGGTGCGACCGCCGCGATCCTCCACGACTTCTGGTCGTACGACGCCCGCACCGACGAGCACGCCGTCGCGGAGCGTGCCGTGCGCGAGGCGGCCGGCGAGAGCTGACGCTGGGCGATGATGGGCCTGTGAGCGAGACAGTGGAGTCGGTCTGGGACTACCCGCGGCCGCCGATCGTGGTCCCGTCGTCCGAGCACGTGGTCATCGAGCTGGACGGCGTCGTCATCGTGGACACCGAACGGTCGCTGCGGGTGCTGGAGACCAGCCATCCCCCGGTCTACTACGTCCCTGCTGACGCCATCGCGCCCGGCGTGCTCCGTCCTGTCGCCGGGACGACGTGGTGCGAGTTCAAGGGGGCGGCGTCGTACGTCGACGTCGTCGGTGTGGACGGTCGTGTGGTGCCCCGAGCGGCGTGGCACTACCCGGAACCCGCCGCGGGCTTCGAGGCGCTCGTCGGACACGTCGCGTTCTACCCCGGTCGGATGGATCGGTGCTCCGTCGACGGCGAGACGGTGACCGCGCAGCCCGGGGACTTCTACGGGGGCTGGATCACCAGCAAGGTGACCGGCCCCTTCAAGGGGACGCCCGGCACCGATCGCTGGTAGTTCAGCGACTCACGCGGGCGACGCGCCCGTTGCCTCCCGCGGCCCAGCAGGAGCCGTCGCGCGTGCAGTCGAGGGTGTGGAAGCCGGTGTCGCTGACCCGCTTCCAGGTGCGACCGCCGTCGGTGCTGACGCTCGTCCCCATCACGGTCCCGCCGTCCTCGGTGACGCCCTCGCCGGTCACGACGAGCGAGTGTCCGCGGCTCGGGAGGTAGGCGACGTCCTCGGCCAGGTGGGTGAGGTCGCCGGCGTTCCGCCAGGTGGTGCCGTCGCGGGTCACCGCGACGGCATCCGCCCCGTCGGCAGGCGCTGAGAAGTCGCCTCCGACGGCGATGCCCTGGTGCGGCGTCCTGAACGCGAGGGCGAAGACGCCCGCGGCCTCGCCGGCCGGGATCGTCGAGTCGGTGGCCGTCCAGGTCAGGCCGTAGTCGTCGGAGCGGAAGATCCGCGCGGCGCCGCCGCCCGAGCCGAAGTACGCCGTGCGCCCGGCCGTGACCAGGCAGTCGCCGCTGGCGGCGAACCCGGCCTCCGTCGGCGCCTCCGGCATGCCGTCGGACGGGAGCACGGCCCAGGTGCGGCCGGCGTCCTTCGTCGAGAGGATCCGGAACTTGCCGTCGACCGGGTCGCTCAGCGCGAGGCCGCGACGGCCGTCGGGGTAGAACGCCAGGCAGTCGTAGAACGCTGCCGGGTCGTCGTTGACGAACACCGAGTCCCAGCTCTTCCCGCCGTCCGCGGTGCGGTAGATCCGCGACGCGTCCCCCTCCCCGATGGTCAGGACCACGGCCACCTTCGCGCTGCGGGCCTCCACGTCACGGAACAGCAGGCCGGTGGCGTCAGGAGGGGTGACGTCCGCCCAGCTCCGCCCGCCGTCGGTCGTGCGGAACACCTTGCCCGACCCGCTGCCGCCGGTCACCCAGGCGGTACGCCGGTCCACCGCGTCGAGGCCGCGGAAGTTCTGGCCGGGGTCGATGACGCTCTCCTGCCACGAGATCACGTGCCCATGATGGTGGCCGGGGCCCCCACCTCCGGCGTACGCCGGGCTCCCCAGGACGGAGCCGAGGAGCAGGGTGGACAGGATGAGCGCGCCGAGTCGAGCCATGTCAGCACCCTGCCTCGCCGATACCGTCCTGTCCAGGACGAGGTCTACCCTCGCGAGATGGATCCCGGACGACCGTCCGTCGCCGAGACCCTGGACCGCGCCCGCGATCGAGGGTTCGTGGGTCGTCGTGCGGAGCTCGATGCCGTGACCGCCTCGCTCGACGGCACCTCCGCCGTACGGGTCCACCTGGTGCACGGGCCGGGCGGGATCGGGAAGTCGACGCTGCTCGACGCGTGCGCCCGCGCCGCGGCTCGGCGCGGTCTGACGGCCGTGTACGTCGACGCGCGGGAGATCGAGCCGACGGCCGCGGCGCTGCTGGTGGCGGTCGGGGAGCGCGCTGCGCGGACGGGCGTGGCCGAGCCGGACCTGCTGCTCCTGGACGGCTTCGAGCTGGTCGCCCACCTGGACGCGTGGTTCCGCGGCGAGCTCGTCCCGTCCCGTCCGGGAGGGTCCGTCACGGTCCTGGCCGGGCGGACGATGCCGGCGTCCGAGTGGCGGCACGACGCCGGCTGGCGCGAGCTGACGCAGGTGCACGAGCTGGGCATCCTCGACGAGGAGGAGAGCCGCGCGCTGCTGGACCGGTACGGCGTCGCCCCGGAGGACGGCGGCGACCTGGCTCGCGTCGGCAGGGGCCACCCGCTGGCCCTGGCCATGCTGGCCGAGGCCAGCGCCGACGCCCCCTCGGACGCGCCCGCCATCGCGCGCCTGGCCGATGCCCCTGCCGTGGTCGCGGCGCTCTGTGCCCGCATCGTCGACGACATCCCGGACGAGGCGCACCGCACCGGTCTCGCCACGTGCGCCCACGCCACCCGGATGACCCAGGACCTGCTGAGCCGGATCGTCGGCGCCCGCGCGGCCGAGGTCTGGGCGTGGCTGGAGTCGCGCTCCTACGTCCGGCGCGGCGAGATCGGGCTCTTCCTCCACGACGTGGTGAGGGAAGCCTTCGAGGCCGAGTTCGCGCAGCGCTCGCCCGATGCCTACGCCGCGCTGCACGTGGCGATCCGCAACTACTTCCTCGAGCGGCTCTTCGACCCGGCCGATCCTCGTCCCGACCGGGCGGCCGCCGAGATCCTGCTGACCCACCGCGCCGGCCCGCTCGCCGACCAGACCGCGGCGCTGCGTGATGCCGGGCAGCTCTCCATCGCCAGGGCCGATGCGGCCGACGTCGCCGGCATCGTCGACCTGATCCGGCACGCGGAGGGGGACCGGGTGGCCGACCTCGCCCGGCGCTACGCCGAGGAGCAGCCGCACGGGATCTACCGGGTTCGCAGCGACACCGGGGTCGAGGCGTTCGCGACACAGTTCTACCTGCCCACCGACGGTCCGCTCGACACCGACGACCCCGGGGCCCGGGCCGTGCTGGCAGCCGTCGCGGAGCACGGTCCGCTGCGCCCGGGCGAGCGGATCAACGTCAACCGGTTCGCCGGCGCCTCGGGCCGCTACATGGGTGACCCGGCGGTCCTGCTGGTCAACGGCGTCGCCTGCATCCTCGAGTGGGCGCGTGAGCCGGCGGCCTGGACGTTCATCTTCACCGTCGAGGACGAGCGGTACGGCCGCTACTTCGAGTACCTCGGCCTGCGCCGGATGATCGAGGTCTCGATGGGCCACGGACGGCACGTCGGCTACGGCTGGGACCGGCGGCGGTTCCCGGCTCCGTTGCTCTTCGAGCTGATGGCCCGCCGCGAGCTCACCGGTGAGATCGGGCCACCGCCCGCGGACCTCGTGCGTCCGGCGCCGTTGTCGCGCGACGAGTTCACCCGGGCGGTCCGTGCGGCTCTCTCCGATCTCGCCTACCCCGACCGACTGGCCGGCTCGCCGCTCACGGCGAGCGCCCTCACAGACCCGACCCAGCCGATCCCGGGTGAGGCGCTCCAGGCGACGCTCCGCCAGGCGATCGTCGCCCTCGACCGGGCACCCGGCGGCGATGAGCACCGTCGGGTGCTCGAGCGCACGTACCTCCACGGAACCGCCTCCCAGGAGGCGGCGGCCGAGATCCTCGGCCTGCCGTTCAGCACCTACCGCCGGCATCTCGCCCGCGCGCACGACCGGCTGGTCGAGTCGCTCTGGGCGGTCGAGGTGGGGCAGGTGACGATGGCGGCCGGTGAGCGCGAAGTGGGCACCGGATGACCTGGTAGGTGAGCACCGGTGCGGCGGACCGTGGCGTCCATGGACCACCACACCGACCAGGACTCCCGCCGCCCCGTCGTCGTCATCGGCTCCGGGCTCACCGGTCTGACCACCGCTCTCCTGCTCGCCCGCGCCGGACGCCGCGTCACGGTCCTCGAGCGCGACGCAGGAGCTCCACCCGGCCCCGGCGAGGATGCGTGGGCGGGCTGGCTGCGCCCGGGCGTGAACCAGTTCCGGCACCCGCACCTGATGCTCCCGCGCTGGTATCGCACCGTCTGCGACGAGCTGCCCGAGCTGCCGGCGATGCTCCTCGAGGCGGGCGGTCGGCCGATGAACCTGCTGCACCTGCAGGGCACCGCCGTCACCCACGGATGGCAGCCCGGCGACGAGGAGCTCGACACCGTCGCCGTACGTCGTCCGGTGCTGGAGGCCTGTCTCGCCCGGCTCGCGGAGTCCGAGCCGAGGGTGACGGTCCGTCGCGGTTCCCGGGTCGACGGCCTGGTGCTGGACGGCGGCGAGGTGCCGCACGTGCGCGGCCTCCGGCTCGGCGACGAGGCGGTCATGGCCGGCCTGGTGGTCGACTGCGCCGGCCGCCGTACGCCGGTGCCCGGCCTTCTCACGACGGTCGGGGCGGCTCCCGTGGAGCTCCACGAGCCGGCCGGCCTCGTCTACTGGAGTCGCCACTTCCGGACGCGGGACGGCAGGACGCCGAGCGGGCTCGGTGCCGCGCTGACCCACCACGGCTCGCTGTCCGCGTTGACGCTGCCGGGTGACGACGGCACCTTCAGCGTCGCCCTGGCGACGCGGGCCGACGACGCGCAGCTGCGCTCCCTCCGGCACGTAGCCGTCTGGGACCGGGTCGCCGCGCACACCGCCGCGGCGCCCTGGATCGACCGGGGAGAGCCGACCTCCGACGTGGTGCCGATCGCCGGGATCGAGGACGTGAGCCGCCGCTACGTCGTCGACGGCATCCCGGTCGTCACCGGGCTGGTCGCCGTCGGCGACTCGGCCGTCGCCACCAACCCCAGCCTCGGTCGTGGTGCGTCGCTCGGGGCCCTCCAGGCCGTGGCCCTCCGCGACGTCCTGGCCGGAGCGACCGGCGACGTCGTCGCGGCGTTCGCGGCCGCCTGGACCGACCGCGTGCAGCCGTGGGTCGATGCGACGACCTGGTTCGACCGGCACCGGCTGGCCGAGATGGGAGCAGCGGCACGCGGCGAGCCGTACCGCACCGACGACATCGGCTGGGCGATGTCGGGTGCCCTCCGCCGGGGTGCGGCCGTCGACCCCGTCCTGGCCCGAGCCTCCTCGCGGATCGGGGGCCTGCTCGCGCTGCCCCCGGACGCGCTCGCCGATCCCGCGACCGGTCGCCGGCTGGAGCCGTGGCTGGCCGACCGGCTCTCGTCGGGACCGAGTCGCGCCGACCTCGTCGCCGCCGCCTCGCCCGCCCCGGTCCGGACCTGACCATGGCTCTCGGGGTCGCCCGGCCGGCGTCGTGGACGGCGTGGGCGGTCAGCGCGGTCGCGACCGTCCTGTCGACGTACGCACTCGACCTCGTCGCCACCGCCGCCGGCCTCCTGGCCGTCACCGCCGGCGTCCTCGACGGTCTCGCGGCCACCTGGTTGGTCGCCGTCCTCGTGGCCAGCTACCTCGCGTGGTACCTCGGCCTCCGCACGAACCTGGTCGCGAACCTCCGGCTGCTCGAGGTCACCGGCGCCAGCACGAACGTCCTCTCGAAGGCGGCGTTCGAGCTCACCCGCCGGCGCCGGCCGCGCGTCCGCCGGTGGGCGGCCACCTCCGGCTACCTGCTCACCGAGCTCGCCAAGGAGGTGCCCTACTACGCCGGGGCGTTCGGTGCTGCGCTGGTCGCCGACCCCGTCGATGCGACGGACGCGATCACGTTCCTGGCCGGTGCCAACCTCGGCGCCGCGGCGTACGAGTACGCCCTCGGCCGCGGCACCACCGCGTACGTCGCTCACCGCGCCGCGAGCTTCGACACCGACTGGGTGCCGGCCGACTACCTGCGCGACTACTACCGCGAGGTCGAGCCGGACGAGGTGGCGACGATCGGCTTCTTCGTCCGGGAGATCGCCGGCGCCTGCCGCGCCCGCCCGGTGCTGTACTTCGGCACCGGCCCGACGCTGCACCACGTGTTCCTCGCTGCGCCCGTCGCGTCCGAGATCCACCTGGGCGACTACCTCGACGCCAACCTCGCGGAGGTCCGGCGCTGGCTGGACCGCGACCCGGGCGCGCACGACTGGCGTCCGTTCGTGCGGCACACGCTGGCGTGCGAAGGCGTCGCGGCGCCCACGCCCGACGACGTACGGCACCGCGAGGAGCTCACGCGCGCCCGGGTCACCCGACTCGTCCACGTCGACGGCCGGTGCCCGTCCTCCGAGCCGCGCTGGGCGACGGTCGTCAGCGCCTACTGTGCCGACTCGGCGACCGGAGACCCGCGCGCCTGGGCGACGTTCATGGGCCACGTCCTCGACCGCGTCGAGCCCGGCGGCCTGCTGCTCACCGCGATGCTCCGCCGGTCGCACGGCTACCGCGTCGGTGACGTCACCTTCGCGAGCGCCGGCGTCGACGAGGGCGACCTGCGACGCCTGGTGCGTGCCCGCTGGGGAGCCGTCGACGGCGCGGTCGAGGTCCACGAGCTGCGCGACCAGCCGGACCACGGGTACGCCGGCATCGTGCTCGCCGCTCTGCGGCGCCCGGCCGGACATGGGTGAGGGCCTCCGGGTGGATCGGCGACCGCAGTCGGCCGATCCCCGCCGGAGGCCCTCTCTGTCGGGTCAGATGACCTCGACGACAGCGCGCGCCTTGTACCGGGCGTCGTTGCTGGACAGCACGAGGTCACGCGTCTGGTCCTCGCAGCGGATCCCGCGGGTGTCGATGGGCAGCCAGACGCCCCCGAGGACCTCGACCTGGAGGGATACCTGGGTGGATCCGGTGAAGGTCTCCCTGCCGTCGGACAGCGTGTTGCGGCGCTGCCCGACCGTGTAGGTCCGGGTCCTGCTGGTCGTGTTGCCCAGCTGGGCCCGCACCTCGTCGGTGCCCTTGACGTCGTGCTGGAGGTCGACCGCCTTCGTCGTCAGCAGCCGCAGGGTGCAGGTCTCTGCGCCACGGGCCGGTTGAGCCGCCGCTGCCGACACCGGGGTCACGCCCAGTCCGACGAGTGCCGTCACCGCCAGGGATGTCCTGAGATGTGTTCTGTTCACGTGCTTCCTCCGTCCTCGAGCCGGGGTCTTCTCCCCGTTTCGTTGCGGAGGCGACCGTGCCTCGGACCGGTGCTCAGATCCCAGGTCATCGACTGCTCACCTGCTGCCCACCCACGTGCGTCTCCCGGGATCGCTCGCACCAGCGACGTCCCTGGGTGGTGCGGCGAGCGGGCGTGGGGCTACTGGCCGCTGTCACCCGGAGTCGCGTCGATCCGTCCGAGCATGTCGGTCAGGTGGCGCCGCAGCTGCTCGCGGTGCTCGGTGGCCGTCGCCTGGAGCTGGGCGATCTCCTCGTCCTGGCGCCTGCGGGAGTCCGTCGTCTCCTGTCGGACCCGGTACGCCTCGACGCGCGCGTCGTTCGTGGTCCGCTCCGCCTCCTCCCGGGCCGCGGTCACGAGGCGTTCGGCCTCGTCCCGTGCTGCTCGGACGATCTCGGCCGCCTCGCTCTTGGCGTCGGCGCGCCACTGGTCGGTCTCGCGCGCTGTCATCTCGAGCAGGCGAGCCGCCGCGAGTGAGCTGTCCGCCCCGTCGTCGCTCCTCACGTCGCTCGCGCGTGGGTTGGACTCGTCGTGCCTGTCTGCGTTGATGCTCATGACCACCCTCCCGAGGTTGGCACCTGGGCCAACCATTGTGTCGCGTCCCCTTGGCTGAGTCAGCCGCAGCCCGGCGGCGCCCGCCTCATCGCGCGTCCAGCACTCGCGCCAGGAACCGGCGCGTCCGCTCCTCGCGCGGATCGGTGAGCACCTCGGCGCCGCCGCGTTCGGCCACGACGCCCTCGTCGAGGAACAGCACCTCGTCGGCGACGTCGCGGGCGAACCGGACCTCGTGGGTGACGATGACGAGGGTCCAGTTCTCGGCGGCCAGGTCGCGGATGACCGCGAGGACCTCGCCGACGAGCTCGGGGTCGAGAGCGGACGTCGGTTCGTCCAGCAGCAGCACCTCGGGGCGCAGCGCCAGGGCGCGGGCGATGCCGACGCGCTGCTGCTGACCGCCGGAGAGCTGCGAGGGGTAGGAGTCCTCGCGGCCGGCGAGGCCGACCTGCTCGAGGAGGGCGCGGGCGTCGGCGACCGCCTCGTCGACCGGGCGCTTCTGCACCTGCACCGGCCCCTCGATGAGGTTGCCGAGGACGGTCTTGTGGGGGAACAGGTTGTGCGCCTGGAACACCATGCCGCTCTTGGAGCGCAGCGCCTTCACCGCGCGCCGATCGGGGGAGAAGGCGAAGTCGACCGACGCGTCCCCGATCCGGACGATCCCGGCCTCCGGCGTCTCCAGGACGTTGAGGGAGCGCAGCACCGTGGTCTTGCCCGAGCCCGACGGGCCGAGCAGCACGGTGACGGTGCCGGACTCGGCGCTGAAGTCCACGCCGCGCAGGACGTGGTGGTCACCGAAGGACTTCGTGAGTCCACGGACCTCGATCAGGTCGGTCATGTCGCGTACCTGCCCAGTCGTCGTTCGAGCGGACCCTGCGCCAGGCTGACGAGGTAGCAGACCACCCAGAAGTACAGCGCCGCCATGATGTAGAGCGGCAGGTACTCCGTCGTCGCCGCCGCGGTCACCTGCGCCTCGCGGAACAGCTCCGGCACCAGCACCAGCGACGCGAGCGCGGTGTCCTTGATCAGCGAGAGCAGCGTGTTCCCCAGGGGCGGTACGGCGATC
Organism: Nocardioides sp. SR21; assembly: GCF_022761125.1. Taxonomy (GTDB): domain Bacteria; phylum Actinomycetota; class Actinomycetes; order Propionibacteriales; family Nocardioidaceae; genus Nocardioides. Next base: position 125,013 of record NZ_JAKWJR010000008.1, read on the forward strand.
CGCGCGGCCTGGGGCAGCACGATGCGACGCATCGACTGCCCGTAGTCCATGCCGATGACCGTCGCGGCTTCGTACTGCCCGCGCGGCACCGACAGGATCGCGGCCCGGACCACCTCGGCGGCGTACCCACCCACGTTGAGGCTGAGCGCCGCGATCGCGGCGGGGTACGGATCCAGGTCGACGCCGATCTGCGGCAGCCCGTAGAACACGATGAACAGCTGCACCAGCAGCGGCGTACCGCGGATGATCGAGATGTAGGCGCGGGCGATCCAGTCGAGCACCCTCACCGAGGACAGCCGCGCGAGCGCCGCCGCCACGGCGAGCACCATGCCGATGGCGAAGCTGAAGATCGTCAGCGGGATGTTGCCCTTGACCAGCCCCACGAACATCGGCCACGCGGTGTCCTTCACGACCTCCCACGTGGTGCGCGAGTCGGAGGCGCCGACCTCGACGTCCTCCGCGCCGCCCTGCACGGTCACGTCGGCGCCGAAGTACCTCTCGGAGATCTCGGCGAGCGTCCCGTCCTCGGTGAGGGTGGCGATCGCCTCGTCGGCCTCCTGCTGCAGCTCCGGGTCGCCCTGGCGGAACGTCAGCGCCTGCTCGAGGACCTCATCGCCGGCGTCGCCCGCGATCTTCACCTGGTCGTTGCCGGACGTCGCGAGGTAGTCGAGCACGGCGATGTTGTCGTTGACGATCGCGTCGACCCGACCCTGCACGACGAGCTCGACGCCGGGCCCGAAGTCCTGGACGTACTCCACCTTCGCGCCGGCGTCCTTGGCGACCTGCGCCCAGTTGCTGCTGGCGGTCTGCGCCGTCGTTCGCCCCTTCAGGTCCTCGAGCGACGTGATGTCGTCGGTGTCCTTCGCGGTGACGATGACGCCGTGCGAGTACGTGTACGGCGTGCTGAACAGGTAGCGCGCCTCGCGCTCACCGGTGATCGTCACCTGGTTGGCGATGACGTCGATCCGGTTCGAGTCGAGCGCCGGGAACAGGGAGTCGAACGGCGCCTCGACGAACTCCAGGTCCCAGCCCGCCTCCTCGCCGATCGCCTCCACCACCTCGACGTCGAAGCCGGTGAGCTCGTTGGTCTCCGGGTCGCGGTAGGTGAACGGCGGGTACACGCCCTCGGTCCCGACCCGCACGACGCGCGGCGCGGTCTCCTCGTCGGCGCTCGCCGCCGCCCCGATCGAGAGGAGCCCGCAGAGCACTGCGAGCAGCACGAGCAGACGTGGCGGGGGCACGGCCCACGGTACCGCCGAGACTCCCCGTCGAAACCCTTCGACCACGCCCTAGGAGCGGATGGCCGACCACGCCAGGCAGGCGAGCGCTCCGGTCGAGGTGAGGGTGCGTACGACGTTCCAGCGGACCCACGCTGCCTCGAAGTCGGCGCGCGACCCGCCGCGCTCGGCGAGCGCGTCGTTCAGCGGGACGTTGCCGGCCCCGGTGACGACGACCGTGCCGATGGCGAGGACCAGCCCGGCGATCGCCCATCCGCGGGCCGAGCCGGTGGTGGTCGCCACGGCCGCCGCCGCGAGCGCGGGAGCGCCCAGGAAGGTCGCGATGAAGGCCGGGTTCACGATCGCCACGTTCACGTTGGTCATCGTCGACACGAAGGTCCGGTCGTCGACCCGGGCCAGGCCGGGCATCACGCCCGACGCCCAGGCGTAGTACGTACCGGCCTGCAGGCCGGCGGCCAGGGTCGCGGCGAGGAGGACGGGCGCCCGGAGGTTCTCGAGGATCTCGTTCATGTGACCATGACACCGGGCGGCGACGAGACGATCCATCGCGGAAACACGCACTTCCATACGTGATCGTCCACCCCTAGCCTGAGCAGATGGACGGACTCGCCGGACTGCTCGACGGCCCCCGCGCCCGTGGCGCGTTCCTGCTGCGCTGCCAGATGGACCCGCCCTGGTCGGTCCACCTCCAGGACGAGTCGCCGCTGACCGTCACCGCGATGGTGCGCGGCCACGCCTGGGCCGTGCCCGACGACGGCGAGCCGTTCCTCATCAGGGCCGGCGACGTCGTGGTCTCGCTCGGACCCGACCACTGGACCGTCGCCGACGAACGTACGACGCCGCCGCAGGCGGTGATCCACCCCGGCCAGGTCTGCACCACGCCCGACGGCCGCCCGCTCGCCGAGGAGATGCACCAGGGCGTGCGGAGCTGGGGCAACAGCGCGGTCGGCGAGACGCTGATGCTGGTCGGTGCCTACAGCCTGGAGGGCGAGGTCAGCCGCCGGCTGCTGCGGGCGCTGCCGCGGTTCGTCGTCCTCACCCAGGACGAGCTCGGCTCCCCGCTCGTGCCGCTGCTCGCGGACGAGATCGCCAAGGACGCGCCCGGTCAGGAGGCCGTGCTCGACCGGCTCCTCGACCTGCTGCTGATCGCGGTGCTGCGCGCCTGGTTCGCCCGGCCGGAGGCGGACCCGCCGGCGTGGTACCTCGGCCAGTCCGACCCGGTCGTCGGCCCCGCGCTCCGGCTGCTCCAGCACCACCCCGAGCACCCGTGGACCGTCGCCGAACTCGCGGCCGCCGGCGGCGTCTCCCGCGCGGCGTTCGCCCGCCGCTTCACCGACGTCGTTGGCGAGCCGCCGATGACCTTCCTCACCGGGTGGCGCCTCGCACTCGCCGCCGACCTCCTCCGCGAGCCCGGCGCCACGCTCTCCGCCGTCGCGCGCCAGGTCGGCTACTCCACCCCCTTCGCGCTCAGCACCGCCTTCAAGCGGGCGTACGGCATCAGCCCCAAAGAACATCGGAACCAACTCCTCGACCCGGCCCGTCGTACGGGTGAGGAGGTCGGATGAAGGACGACGAGTTCGGCGAGTACGTCGCCGCGCGCTGGCCACGGCTGGTGCGCGCGGCGGTGCTGCTCGGGTGCACGCCGCACGAGGCGGAGGACGTCGTGCAGACGGCGCTCACCCGCTGCCTGGTGAAGTGGTCGAAGGTGCAGCGCGCCGACGACCGCGACGCCTACGTGCACCGGATCGTGGTCAACACGTTCATCGACCAGCGCCGCCGGATGTGGCGCCGGGAGGTGCCGACCGAGCAGCTGCCCGACACCGCGCTCGCGGACGTCGCCACGACCACCGTGGACGCCGTCGGTCTCGACCGGGCGCTGGCCGCGCTGGGGAACGACCAACGGATCGCGGTCGTCCTGCGCTACTACCTCGACCTCACCGAGGCGCAGATGGCCTCCGTCCTCGGCGTCGCGCCCGGCACCGTGAAGAGCCGGCTCTCGCGCGCCCTCACCGCCCTCGGTGCCGACCCCAACCTGACCCCACAGGAGATCCCGTGGACGACCTGAACACCCTGCTCGAGGAGCGGGTCGCCGACATCCCGGTCGGCGCCCCTCCGATCGACGCGATGCGGTCGGCGGTACGCCGGCGCCGCAGCCGGATGACGGCCCTCGGGGCCGCGGCCGCGGTGGCCGTGATCGCCGCGGGCGGGGTCGCGTGGCAGCAGCTCGACGAGCCCGCCGCGCGACCGCCGGTCGCGTCCGACCCGCCGGCCGACCCGGATGCCCCGCCGGAGGGCTCTCGCTACGTCGGGTACGGTCCCGCGGTGATCGCGGTCCCCGAGGCGTGGGGCACCAACGACACCGAGTGCGGGACCCCGCAGGAGGACACCGTGGTCATCGATCAGGGTGCGATCTGCCTGGCGCTGATCCCGCGGCCGGCGGACGTCGAGAGCGTCGAGGTCCGGCCCGGCGAGACCTTCGAGGACACCAGTGCCTGGACCTCCGCCGAGATCGACGGCGAGGAGGCCTTGCGCTCACCGGTCGAGACCGCGGACGGTCTGACCTCCGGCTCGGTCTACCTCCCGGAGCTCGGGGTCACGTTCGTCGCGCAGTCGTCGTCGGCCGACGGGGAGGCGATCGTCGAGAACCTCCTCGCCGGGGTCACCATCCTGGAGGAGCACACCACCGTCCCCGGCTTCGCGTTGCTCGAAGTGGACGCCTACGCCGCCGAGCTGCAGGAGCTCGGTCTTGCGGTCGAGATCGTCACGGACGAAGGTCGCACCAAGGGCGGCTGGGTGCTGTCGACCGACCCGGCGGTCGGATCGGTCGTGGCGCCCGGCGACACGATCACGGTGACGGTGGCTCGCTAGGGGACCAGCACCACCTTGCCCAGCGCCCGCCGGCCCTCCAGGTCGGCGTGGGCGCGGGCCGCGTCGGCCAGCGGATACGTGGTGACCAGGGGTCTCCAGGCTCCTTCCGCGACCCGGTCGAGGGCGCGGGCGGCCAGGCCGGGGATGCCGCCGGTCAGCCCGTTCATCCGGGCGCCGAGGCTTCACCCGGCGGTGATGCCCAGCCGGATCAGGTCGCCGGTGTCGAAGGCCGTCGGGGAGCCGGCGGAGTACCCGAACATCACCAGGCGGCCGCCGGGTCGGAGGAGCTCCATCGACCGGCGACCGACCTCGCCGCCGACGCCGTCGTACACGAGCGTGACGCCGTCGAGCGCCTCGTCCCAGCCGTCCTCGCCGTAGTCGACGACCTGGGCGGCGCCGAGCTCGGCGAGACGAGCGGTGCGCTCCGGGCCACGGGCCGCCGCGACCACGGACGCTCCCCGGGACAGTGCATCTTGGACGAGCAGCCAGCCCAGTCCGCCGGCGGCCGACGGCACCAGGACGACGTCACCGGGGCCGGCCGGCTCCAGCTCGACGATCCCCTGGGCGGTGCGGCCGGTCCCGACCGCTGCGACCGCGTCGGAGAAGGACACGTGGTCGGGCACCGGGAAGAGCCTGGCGACGTCGGTGACGGCCTGCTCGGCGTACCCGCCCGGGACCATGCCGAGGTGCGCGACCACCCGGCGCCCGAGCCACGTGGTGTCGGCTCCCTCGCCGACGACGTCGACCACCCCGGCCACCTCGCGCCCCGGGATGGTCGGCAGGTCCGGGCGCGGCATCGGCCCGGGCTCACCCTTGCGCAAGGTCGTGTCGAGGAGGTGGACGCCGCTGGCCTCGACCGCGATCCGGACCTCGCCCGTTCCCGGGGCCAGGTCCGGGACCTCGTCGAGACGGAGATGGTCGGCCGGGCCGAACTCATGAAGTCGTATGGCTCGCATGAGCCCATCCGACAATCTCAAGTTCGCTTGAGGTCAAGGTCAGCGGCCAGCGAGCCACTCGTCCCAGCTCGGGCCGCGCAGCAGCGCGCCCGGGCCGGGCAGCATCGCGCCGGCGGCCAGGCTGGCGGGCGCGTCCACGGGCTCGACCTTCACGCCGGAGCCGGCGCGCTCGACGAGGCGGCGTACCTGCTCGACGAGGTTCACCTGCTGCGGCCCGCCGAGGTCGACGTCGCCGGCGTCCTCGCTGGTGGCGAGGGTCAGCAGCAGCTTCACGATCTCCGGGTGTCGACCGGCTGGGTCGGCACGTCGATGATGTGGGCGACGCCGTCTTGGGTGTTCCACTCGAGCATCTGGCTCGCGAAGTCGTGGAACTGCGTCGCCCGCAGGACGACCGTGCCCGGCGCGACCTCGCGGTAGGTGTTCTCCTGCGCGAGCTTGGCGACGTAGTAGTCGTAGTCGGGGCTCTTGTCGACGCCCACGATGGAGAGCACGACCGTGCGGCGTACGCCGGCCTCCGCGGCGGCGGTGCCGAGGTTGCGCGCCACGGCCGGGAAGAACTCGCCCGCGGTCTCGAGCGGGCCGGCCGTCACGTCGACCACGGTGTCGACGCCGGCGAGCGCGTCGCCGAGGCCGCCGGGGGCGAGCAGGTCGAAGCCGGTCTCCCGGGCGATCTCGACGACGTCGTGACCCTGCGCAAGGGCGAGGGTGGCCAGCTGCGAACCGATCCGGCCGGTGGCGCCGGCGATGGCGATCTTCATGGTGAGCTCCTGTCATAAACGCGGATAAGTTATGTCCACGATTAGATCACGAACGCGGACACTTGTCATCCACGTATTCGCGTACGATGGGCGACATGAAGATGTCCGGCGGTGTCGAGTGGGCCGTGCACTGCTGCGTCGTGCTCAGCCAGGCCGAGGGTCCGGTGCCGACGCAGCGGCTGGCGGAGTTCCACGGCATCTCGCGGACCTATCTCGCCAAGCACCTGCAGCAGCTGTCCCGCGCCGGGCTCGTCTCGTCCACGGAGGGACGCGTCGGCGGCTACCGGCTGACCCGGCCGGCCGACGAGATCACGGTGCTCGACGTGGTCCTCGCCATCGAGGGCCTGGAGCCGGCGTTCCGCTGCACCGAGATCCGGCAGAACGGCCCGCTCCCCGCGAGCCCGACGGCCTGCAAGCGACCGTGCGGCGTCAACCGCGTGATGCAGGCGGCCGAGCAGGCGTGGCGCGCAGCGCTGCGCGAGGTGACGATCGCCGACCTCGCGGTGACCGTCACGAAGGACGCCGGACCCCAGACGTTCGTCCGGGTCCGGGAGTGGCTGGCTACCTAGCCGAGATCAACGAATCGTGCCCACGCCGGGGATCAGCGGCAGGTCGAGGGCGGTCACCCAACCTGCGGGCAGGTCGTTGACGTAGGGCACGGCGTTCAGCGCGCGCAGTCCGGTCGCGAGACAGCCGGCGACCGCCGGCGCGCGGCCCGAGCCGTCGGTGAAGCGGAACGCCGTCTCCTGGCTGATCGACGGCGAGCCGATGATGTCGACGCGGTACACGTCGTCACCGGTGCCGGCCGGCCACTCCGGAGCGGCGTCCAGCCCGATCCGGTTGACGTGCTCGAGCGAGATCACCTCACGGCCTTGGAAGACGCCGTTGATCGTGAAGCGGATGGCCGCGACGTTCCCGGCCTCGATGACGCCCTTCGCGGTCTTGCGGTCGGTCGGCGTCACCCACTTCTCCCACGTGGTGGTGATGTCGTCGAGCTCGATGCCCGCGGCGTGCGCGATCATCGGCACGGTCGCGCCCCACGCCATGATCAGCAGATCCGGGATCTCGAGGAGGGGCGTGTACGACGGCGGGCGGCCGATGCCCATCTCGTCCTCGTAGTCGCCCTCGTAGTCGGTGTAGTCGAGCAGCTCCGACGCGCGCACCGAGTCGACGCGACCGCAGAGACCCATCAGGGTCAGGGGGAACAGGTCGTTGGCGAAGCCCGGGTCGATGCCGGTGGTGAAGCAGGACGCGCCACCCTCCTCGCACGCCTGGGTGATCGGGTCGATCCAGTTGCCGGGGTTCTGCTTCATGCCCGGCCAGACCCACGGCGTCATCGCGGTCGAGCAGACGTCGATGCCCGCGCGGAGGAACGCCGACATCACCTTGATGTTCTCGTCGGCGTACTGCGCGGTCGGGCCGTAGTGCACCAGGGCATCCGGCTTCAGCGCGATCAGCTCGTCGACCGACGTCGTCGTGACGATGCCCGTCTCCCCGAGCCCCACCAGGGTTCCGACGTCCTGGCCGGCCCGCTCGGAGCGGGTGACACCGACGCCGACCAGCTCGAACACCGGGTGGTCGAGGATCTCCGCGATCACCATCGACCCGACGACGCCGGTGCCCCAGACGACAACGCGCTTCTTCTCCATGACGTCCCTATCGATCGAAGGCTTCTCGGACCCGGTCCTCGGTGAGGCCGTAGTCCTTGAGCGTGTAGGTGTGCGACGGCTTCGCCTTGCCCTGCTTGGACTCCTGGTCGATCGCCTCGACCGCCGCCTGCACGGCGGGGGTCCAGTCGAGGCCGAACTGGTCGTAGATCCGCCGCGTCACCGCGAGCGGGTCGGAGACCAGGTCCTTGAAGGCGATGTCGATGAACTGGTCCTGGTCGTACGTCGGCCGCGCGTCGTGGAACGCGTGGAACGCCCGCGACCACAGGTCCAGCTGGGTGTGGCCGATGACGCCGCCGACGTACGTGTCGCTGTGCCCGACCGTGGTCTCGGCCGACAGCGAGCACGACGACGCGATGCAGGTGACCGGGTCGCGGTGCGTGTAGACGATCAGCGCGTCCGGGTAGACCGTCATCAGCGCGTCGAGCGCGGTCATGTGCGACGGGTTCTTGAGGATCCAGCGCTTCTCGGGGTCGTTGAGCCCGACGAGCTGGAGGTTCTGCTTGTGCCGCGCGTACGCGTCGGTCCAGTCCTGCTGCTGGAGCCACTCGGTGTAGCGCGGCAGGTTGGCCAGCGACTCGTAGGAGTTCGACTTGCCGGTCTGCCGGAGCAGCCGCCAGCACTCCTCGACGGTCGTGGCATCCATGTAGTGGATCCCCATGAACTCAGGCGACTCCACGTGGTGCGCGGTGAACGCCTGCTGCATGGCGGTGAAGATCGGGTCGGACTCCCACGTCTCGCGCGGCGGTCGCGGCTGCGGGTACTGCGTCAGCCACATCTCCAGACCCTGCGCGTTCGGGTCCGCGTGCAGGTAGCGGTGCAGCGCGGTCGTGCCCGTGCGCGGCAGCCCCATCAGGAAGATCGGCCGCTCGATCGGCACGTCCCGGTGCTCCGGGTGCGCGGTGAACTGCGCCTGCGTCAGCAGGACGCCGACCAGCGCGGACTTCACCTCGCTGCGCTGGAAGTAGTTGCCCCGCGGCGTCAGCCCGGCCTCGGGCGACGACAGGTCCTCGGTGAGGACCCGCAGCCCCTCCTCGTGCACGCCGTCCCCGAAGTCCGACATGCCGGTGGTGCGGACGGCGGCAGCGACGATGTCCTCGTAGCTGCCGACGTCCGCCCGCTCCCGGGTCATGATGTTGTCGCTCATGCGTTTCTTTCGGTGGTCGAGTGCCGTCGCGAGGAACGAGCGACGGTGTAGCGAGACTCAGTCGTGGAACTCGCCGCAGTCGACGGTCAGCATCTGCCCCGTGACCGCGGACGCCAGGTCGGAGGCGAGGAACAGCGTCGCCCGCGCGACCTCCTGCGGGGAGGCGAGCCGCTTCAGGTCGGTCGGGCCGGCCTTCTCGGCGTACACCTCCTCGTGCGTCTTGTTCTCCACCGCGCCGAGGAAGTCGAAGTAGCCGCGGTTGACGTCCTCGTAGATGTACGACGGCGCCACGCTGTTGACGCGGATGCCGCGCGGGCCGAGCTCGGTCGCCAGCGACGACGCGAGGTGCTCGAGCGCGCCCTTCGACAGCTTGTAGCCGGCGTACTCCGGCTGCGACGAGAACACCACGCAGGAGTTCAGCATGATGATCGAGCCCTTGGACTCCGACAGCGCGTCGGCGAACAGCGCCGAGAGCCGCAGCGGGGCGAACACGTTGGTCTCGTTGACCTTGGCGAGCTTGCGCGGCTCGATCTGCGTGATCGGGTCCATCGGCGGGATCGTGAACGCGTTGTTGATGACGCAGTCCACGCGGCCGAACGCCTCGAGCGTCTTGTCGCGCAGGTTGGCGCGCGAGTCCTCGTCGGTCACGTCGGCCACGACGCTGACCACCTTGGTGCCGTGACCCTCGAGGTCGGCCTGGAGCTCGAGCAGCCGCGACTCGGTGCGGCTGGCGATCACCAGGTCCGCGCCCATCTTCGCGGCCTCCTCGGCCAGCGCCCGACCGAGGCCGGGGCCGATGCCGGAGACGACCACGACCTTCCCCTTCAGCAGGGGTACGGCGCTGTAGCGGTCCTCGATCGAGGTGTCGTGGGCCTGGGCGTAGCCAAGGTCGCTCATCAGCTGATCATCCTTCGGGCAACGGAGCGCTGCCGGGCGGCGATCCGCGCGGCGTACTCCTCGGTGGTGAGGGGAGTGAAGTGCGGGACCCGAGAAGGTACGTCGGCGAGCGGCATCACCTCGGCGACCGGGCCGTCGTCGGCTCCCAGGTCGCGCTCGAGGCGCTGCCAGCGCAGCATGATCGCGCCGGTGCGGTGGCCGGTGGTCTCCAACCAGTTCGCGATCGGGGTGCCGCCGGGCGGCGTCTCCGAGATCACGAACCGCATCTTGCCGTCGGGGTCGACCTGCGCCTGTGCCTTGGTGAGCGAGGTCTGGTGCGTCTCGTAGTCGGTCGAGGCGTACCAGTCGGAGCCGATCTGGATCGCCTGGTAGGCGCAGTCGGTGCACTCCGGCACGGTGATGACGAGCGCCTGGTCCTCGGCGAGGTCGTAGTGACCGATCGAGGACCGCTGCGACGACAGCCCGCCGGGCGTCGACTGCGGCGCGGTCGGCACGTTGGCCGGCTCCTTGTACTGGAAGAAGTGCGGGAAGGCGATCCAGGTCTGGATCGACCCGACCAGGCTCTTCGCCGCGACCTCGTAGCGCTGCGCCAGCCGCTCCTTGCGCAGCGGCTTCGCCGGTTGGCCCAGGGTGTCGACCCGCTCGATGGTGAGCGTGCCGCGCTCCTCGGTGTCCCAGTCGTTGAAGACCTCGCGCACGATCATCGTCTTCGCGCCGGGCTCGGCGACGTAGCGGAACTCGAAGCCACCGTCGGCGTCCTTCTCCAGCTCGCGGTCGTCGAACGCGAGCATCGACCCGGCCGCCGAGTCGGCGGAGTAGGAGCCGGACATCACCTGGAACGACAGGTCCGCGCTGGTGCCGCGACGCCCGCGGATGACGTACTCCACGCCCTCCTTGAGGTAGGCGTTGAAGTAGATCGCGTCCGGGTTGTCCAGGCCCTGCCGGGAGAACTGGTGGGTGGGGTTGATGAACAGCGGCCGGTCGAGGTCGTGGTCGAACGCCATCTGCATGGCCATCCGGATCCGCCCGGAGAGGTAGTCGTAGCCCTCCAGCCGGTCCTGCTCGGTCTTGATGAACGGCGCGTTCGCGACCAGCTCCTCGGCCTCGGCGATCGCGTCCTGGAGGACCTGGGTCAGGCCGTACGACTCGCTCATCCGTTGACCTTGTGGATGACCTGCTCGGCGTACCGCTCGAGGTGCTCGATCTTCTTGTCGAGCGGCTCGGTGTCGGGACCCATGATGTACGGCACCCGGAAGCCGACGATGCAGTCGGTCACGCCCTTGTCCTCGAGGCGCTTGATGCCGTCGGGGGTGTAGGCGTCGAACGAGATCACGTGGACCTCGAAGTCGTCGCGGGTGTCACCCTCCTCCTTGCGGATCTCCTGGAGCCGGGTGAGCATCCGGTCGAGCTCCTCGCCGTCACCGCCGGCGTGCATCCAGCCGTCGCCCTTCACCACGGCGCGGCGCAGCGCGGCGTCGACGTGCCCGCCGACCAGCAGCGGGATCTTCTCGCTCGCGCCGGGGCACTGCTTGAGCTCGTCGACCTCGTAGAACTCACCGGAGTACGAGAAGAACTCGCCGGTCGTGAGGCCGCGCAGGATGTCCATGCACTCGTCCATCCGCTTGCCGCGCTTCTCCCACGAGACGCCGAGGTTCGCGAAGTCCTCGGGCCACGGCGAGATGCCGACGCCGAGGCCGAGCCGGTTGTTCGAGAGGAACGCCAGCGACGAGGCCTGCTTGGCGACCAGCACCGGCGGGCGCACCGGCAGCTTCAGCACGAACGGCGTCAGCCGCAGCGTGGTCGTGTGCGCGAACAGGTGCGCGCACAGCACCATCGTCTCGATGAACTCCTTGCCGTCCAGGAACGCGCGGTCCCCGGTGTCGGTGTAGGGGTACTTCGAGTCGGAGTCCTTGGGGTAGATCAGGCTGTCGGCGACCGTCATCGACGTGTAGCCGGCGGCCTCGGCGGCCTGGGCGAGCGGCGCGTAGTACTGCGCCTGGGTCATCGCCTCGGCGTAGGTGAATCGCATCTCTGGCCTTTCGGTTATCGAGCCTGTCGAGATACTAGAACGTGTTTCAGTTTCATGCCACAGTTCTCCTGTGGACCTTCAGGAGATCAGCGATCGCCTCGAGATCGAGGGCGTCATCATCCGCTACACGCGCGGCATCGACACCGGCGAGTGGGACCTGCTCGACACGGTCTTCACGCCCGGCGCCGAGATCGACTACACCGAGTCCGGCGGGATCGCCGACACCTACCCCACGGTGAAGACCTGGCTGGCCGAGGTGCTGCCGGCGTTCTTCCCCAAGCGGATGCACTCGCTGGCCCAGATCGCGATCACCCTCGAAGGGGACGAGGCGATGGCGACGGCGTACTTCCACAACCCCATGCCGATGGACGACGGCAAGGGTGGTGAGAAGGTCGTCGAGTTCGGCGGGCTCTACCACCACACGATGACCCGGACGCCGGACGGATGGCGCAGCAGGAAGCTGCACGAGGAGATCGTCTGGAAGCGGGGGATGTGACGTGGCGGTCAAGGACAAGCCCGAGGGGCTCGACTCCCCGCTGACCGCCAAGATCATCAAGTACGGCGCCAAGGCGCAGGTCCGGGTCTTCAAGCTCACCAACGGCCGGATCGGCTCGAAGTGGCGGATCGGCGCGGGCTGGAAGAAGCCGGTCCCGACGCTCCTGCTCGACCACGTCGGTCGCAAGTCCGGCACGACCTTCACCACGCCGCTGCTCTACCTCGAGGACGGCCGGGACCTGGTCATCGTCGCCTCGCAGGGCGGCCTGCCGAAGAACCCGCAGTGGTACCCGAACCTCCTCGCGAACCCCGACACCACGGTCCGGATCAAGAAGGAGGGCGTACGCCGCGTGCGGGCGCGGACCGCCGATCCGGAGGAGAAGGCCGCGCTCTGGCCGAGGCTCGTCGAGCTCTACGCCGACTTCGAGAGCTACGCCTCGTGGACCGACCGGGAGATCCCGGTGGTCGTGCTCGAACCCCGCTGACCGCGGGGCTTGCGCCGTCACCGACAATGGTGGGGACGACCGCACCAGAATCCCGGGGAGTGACCACACCGTGTCCGAGCAGCTGCCGGAGCCCCCTGACGACGGTCACCCGATCCTCGCGGGCGTCGGGGCCCTCGTGGGCGTCACGCTCGCCGTCGGTCTGATCCTCGGCGGCGTGGCGGTCGCCGGCGCCAAGGTCGTCGGCATCGGCGACGACGGCGACTCCAGCGGTGCCACGTCCGAGCGCTCGCTGTACGTCCCGCGCCCGGAGCGGACGCCGAAGGAGACCTCGCCGCAGATCACGCTCGCGCCGGGTGACTCCACGGCCTCCTCCTCGCCCACCCAGAGGCCGACCCGCAGCGAGTCGCCGCGCACGCAGATCACGCTGTCGGCGGGCTCCACCTCGGTCGGCTCGATGGACCGGCTGGACCTCACCGGCGTCTACGCCGGCGGCGAGGGCGCGATCCTCCGCGTGGAGCGCTACGCCGGCGGCTCGTGGCAGGACTTCGGCGTCACGTTCTCGGTCAGCGACGAGATGTTCCAGACCTACGTCCAGACCGGCGTGCTGGGCGTGAACAAGTTCCGCGTCGTCGACACCGACTCCGGCCTGGAGTCGAACGAGGTCCGAGTCACCGTCGGCTGACCGCCGGATGGCTAGGCTGCGGCCATGACCGCCAGCCGCACCGTCCTCGTCGGCCACGATGGTTCGCCGTCCGCACGCTCCGCCCTCGTCTGGGCCCTGCAGTACGCCGGCGAGACCGGCGCGCGCGTGCGGGTGCTGCGCGGGTGGTCGATGTCCACCGCCCCGCGGCCCGCGTCGATGACCGGCGGCTACGTCCCGCCGATCGAGGACTTCGAGGCGGCCGTCGTCGAGGATCTCCGGTCGGACATCGCCCCGGTGGTCGCCGGGTCGAGCGTCGAGGTCGAGTACGTCGCCCACCACGGCTCGGTCGCCGAGGAGCTGGTCCGCGAGGCCGGGCCGTCCGACCTGATCGTGGTCGGCTCCCGCGGTTCGGTCACCGACCACTGCGTGAAGCACGCGGCCTGCCCGGTCACCGTCGTCCGCGGCGACTGAGCGCCGCTTCCCGACCAGATTGGTCCGGAATTCTTAGGCATTCCTCATCCGGATGCTTTCCGCGGAAAGTAGATTACCTTCCGTGCAAGATATATTCCCCGTCGTGAACGCTGAGCCGGACCTCGTCGGCCGAGTCATCGCTCAGTGGGAGGGGCTGCGCCCGGAGACGGACGTCTCGCCGATCGGCATCATCGGCCGCATCCACAGCATCGCGGACTGGCTGACGGAGCAGCGTGTCGCGCTCTACGCGCGCTACGGACTGGGTGCCGGTGAGTTCGACGTCCTGGTCGCGCTGCTGCGCTCGGGAGCGCCGTACGAGATGTCTCCGACGGCGATCGCCGACTGGACCCTGGTCTCCAGCGGCGCGGTCACCAAGCGGGTCGACCGCTGCGTCGAGCAGGGCTGGGTGACCCGCCGGTCTGGACCAGGTGACGGCCGCAGCCGGGTGGTCACGCTGACCCCCGCCGGCAAGGAGCTGATCGACATGGTGTGGGCCGCGTCGCTCTCCCGGGTGCACGAGCTGGTCGGCGGCCTCGCCGTCGAGGAGCGCGACCAGCTGGCCGCACTCCTCGACAAGTGGGGGCGCTCGCTCGACATCTGAGCCTCGATACGCCGTCCCTCGTTCCTCGTGATGACTGCTCGACCACCGGAGGTCGTGGTGGTCGAGCAGCGAGCGCCAGCGTGCGTATCGAGACCCTCAGTCGGGGATCCAGTCGAACGCGTCCGGGTTCGGGCCGCGACGGCCGTCCTCGCCGCGGTCGAGGGCGGTGATCGCCGCGACCTCGTCCTCGGTGAGCGCGAAGTCGAAGATCTCGAAGTTCTCGCGCATCCGCGCCTCGTGCATGGACTTCGGGAACACGATGTCGCCGCGCTCGACGTGCCAGCGCAGGGTCACCTGCGACGGGGTCCTGCCGTGGGCCGCGGCGACCTTGCCGACGACCTCGTCGTCGAGGACGGCGCCCTGGGCGATCGGGGACCACGCCTCCACGACGACGCCGTGGCGGTGCGACGCGGCCCGGGCCTCCTCGTTGCCGAAGTACGGGTGCACCTCGATCTGGTTCACCACCGGCACGACGCCGGTCTCCTCGACGATCCGGTCGAGGTGCGCCGGCTGGAAGTTCGAGACGCCGACGGACGTGGCCCGGCCGTCCGCCACGAACTCGGCCAGCGTCCTCCACGTCGAGACGAAGTCGCCGTCGTACCGCGTGGGCAGCGGCCAGTGGATGAGGAACAGGTCGATCCGGTCGAGGCCGAGCTTCGTCAGCGTCTCGTCGAACGTACGGCGCGCGTCGTCGGGCCGGTGGAACGCGTTGTTCAGCTTGCTGGTGACGTAGAGCTCGTCGCGGGGCAGCCCGGACGCCGCGATGGCGGCGCCGACGCCGGCCTCGTTCTGGTACATCTGCGCGGTGTCGATGTGGCGGTAGCCGACGCCGAACGCGCTCTCCACCGTCGCCTGCGTCTGGTCCGGCGGCACCTGGAAGACGCCGAAGCCGAGCTGGGGGATCGTGGTCTGGTCGTTCAGGGTGATCGTGGGAACGGTCATACCTCTCTCAGTTCCCACCGGCCGTGGATCATTCCCCCATGGAGCTCAACCCGATGGAATTCACCGACTACGACACCCGGCTCGGCGCGTACGCCGTCGTCGTCCGCGACGACCAGGTCCTGCTGGCGCTGTGGGACGAGCCCGAGATCTCGATCCTGATGTGGGCGCTGCCCGGCGGCGGCGTGGAGCTGGACGAGTCGCCGGAGGAGGGCGTGATCCGGGAGGTCCGCGAGGAGACCGGGTACGACGTCGAGCTCACCGGGCTGCTGGGTGTGCACACCTCCGTCGTGCCACCGGAGAAGCGGTTCGTGCCGGTCGGCGACCGTCCGCAGAAGCACGTCCAGGTCGTCTACGCGGCGCGGGTGACCGGTGGCGAGCTGACCCACGAGGTGGGGGGCTCGACCAGTGAGGCGCGCTGGATCCCGCTGGCCGAGGTGCCGGGGCTGAGCCGGGTCTCGCTGATCAGGAAGTTCGTCGGCTGATCCGGGAACAACCGTCGCGCGGTCGTGCGTTGGATCGAGTGAGCAAAGTTGAGTTGATTCGACTCAAGTAATTTGTCAGACTCGCAGCGGGCGGCGCAGGATGGGCCGCAGCAACAACCCAGACTCACCGGAGGTACACAGACATGGCACGAGCGGTCGGCATCGACCTCGGCACGACGAACAGCGTCGTCGCCGTCCTGGAGGGCGGCGAGCCCACCGTCATCGCGAACGCCGAGGGCGCTCGCACGACCCCGTCGGTGGTGGCCTTCGCCAAGTCCGGCGAGGTCCTCGTCGGCGAGGTCGCCAAGCGACAGGCCGTCACGAACGTCGACCGGACGATCCGGTCCGTGAAGCGCCACATGGGCACGGACTGGAAGCAGAAGATCGACGACAAGGACTTCACCCCGCAGCAGATCAGCGCGTTCGTGCTGCAGAAGCTGAAGCGCGACGCGGAGGCCTACCTCGGCGAGCCGGTCACCGACGCGGTGATCACGGTCCCGGCGTACTTCTCCGACGCGCAGCGCCAGGCCACCAAGGAGGCGGGCGAGATCGCCGGCCTCAACGTGAGCCGCATCGTCAACGAGCCGACCGCTGCCGCGCTGGCCTACGGCCTCGACAAGGGCGACGACCAGACGATCCTCGTCTTCGACCTCGGTGGCGGCACGTTCGACGTGTCCCTCCTCGAGATCGGCGAGGGCGTCGTCGAGGTCAAGGCGACCTCCGGCGACAACCACCTCGGTGGTGACGACTGGGACGCCCGCGTCGTCGAGTGGATGGTCAAGAAGTTCAAGGACAACAACGGTGTCGACCTCGGCGCCGACAAGATCGCCAAGCAGCGCCTCCAGGAGGCCGCGGAGAAGGCGAAGATCGAGCTGTCCTCGTCCGCCGAGACCACGATCCACCTGCCGTACATCACCCACGGCGAGTCCGGCCCGCTGCACTTCGAGGAGAAGCTGACCCGCAGCGAGTTCCAGAAGCTCACCGCGGACCTCCTCGACCGGACCAAGAAGCCGTTCCAGCAGGTCCTCAAGGACGGCGGCGTCGCCGTCGCCAACATCGACCACGTCGTGCTCGTCGGCGGCTCCACCCGGATGCCGGCCGTCACCGAGGTCGTCAAGGAGCTGCTCGGCGGCAAGGAGCCCAACAAGGGCGTGAACCCGGACGAGGTCGTCGCCGTCGGCGCCGCGCTCCAGGCCGGTGTCCTCAAGGGCGAGGTCAAGGACGTCCTGCTCCTCGACGTCACCCCGCTGTCCCTCGGCATCGAGACCAAGGGCGGCGTGATGACCACGCTGATCGAGCGCAACACCACGATCCCGACCAAGCGCTCCGAGATCTTCACGACCGCCGACGACAACCAGCCGTCGGTCGAGATCAAGGTCGCCCAGGGCGAGCGCCAGATGTGGGGCCAGAACCAGCCGCTCGGCAACTTCGAGCTCACCGGCCTGCCGCCGGCGCCGCGGGGGATCCCGAAGATCGAGGTCACCTTCGACATCGACGCCAACGGCATCGTGCACGTGACCGCCAAGGACCAGGCCTCCGGCAAGGAGCAGTCGATGACGATCTCCGGCGGCTCCGCGCTGTCGAAGGACGACATCGACCGGATGGTCCGCGAGGCCGAGCAGTACGCCGAGGAGGACGCCAAGCGTCGCGAGGCCGTCGAGGTCCGCAACCAGGCCGAGCAGCTCGTCTACACGACCGAGAAGTTCCTCGACGAGAACGACGAGAAGCTGCCCGAGGACGTGAAGACCGAGGTCCGCACCGACGTCGACGCGCTCAAGGTCATCCTCGAGAAGGAGGACGCCTCGGCCGAGGACCTGCAGGCCGGCGTCTCCAAGCTCGGTGAGTCCAGCCAGAAGATGGGCGCGGCCATGTACGCCGCGGCCGAGGCCGACGCCGCCGCTGCCGGCGGCTCGGACGGCTCGACGGGCGAGGCCGACGACGACGTCGTCGACGCCGAGATCGTCGACGAGGGTCCCGCCGAGGACGACAAGTGACCGACTCGAACTCGTTCGAGCACGGCACCGGTGCGGGTGAGGAGCAGGAGACCCCTGCTCCTCACCCCGCCCCGGGGTCCTTCGGTGAGCAGGCCGCCGAGATGGCGAACGAGACCGAGGTCGAGGAGACCACGCCGGCCGACGACGAGCTGACCGTCACCAAGATGGAGCTCGCCGAGCGGACCGGTGACCTGCAGCGACTGCAGGCCGAGTTCATGAACTACAAGCGCCGCGTCGAGCGGGACCGCGAGCTGATCAAGGAGAACGCGACGTACGCCGCGCTCGCCCCGATCACCGAGGTCCTCGACACGATCGACCGGGCTCGCGAGCACAACGACATGGACCCCGGGTTCGCCGCGGTCGCCGACCAGCTCGAGCGCACCGTCGCCGCCCTGGGCCTGGCCAAGTTCGGCATGCCCGGCGACGCGTTCGACCCGACCGTCCACGAGGCCCTGTCCCACATCGGCGAGGACCCCGAGGTCCAGGTGACCACCTGCAAGGTGATCGCCAAGGCCGGCTACCGGATCGGCGAGCGCGTGGTCCGCGCCGCACAGGTGCTGGTGGTCGACCCGCCGTCGGGTCCGACCGAGTAGCGATCGACCAGCTCAACCGACGAACGAGGAAGGGGGTGCGCGCGTGAGCAGCAGCACGGAGGGGTTCCGGGCCGACTGGGCCAACAAGGACTTCTACAACCAGCTGGGGGTCAAGAAGGACGCCTCGGCCGAGGAGATCAAGAAGGCCTACCGCCGGCTGGCGCGGGCGAACCACCCCGACTCCAACCCCGGCGACGCCGCCAAGCACGACAAGTTCAAGTCGGTCGCCGAGGCGTACGACGTCCTCGGTGACGCCGACAAGCGCGCCAAGTACGACGAGATGCGCAAGCTGTACGCCGGTGGTGGCTTCCGCGGCGGGTTCCCCGGTGGCTACACCAACACCGGCACCGCCGGCGGCGGCGGCAACGTCGGCTTCGACCTCAACGACCTGCTGCGCGACCAGGCCAGCCGGGGCGGTGGCTTCGGCGACCTCTTCGGCGACCTGTTCCGCGGCGGCCGGCAGCAGCAGCAGCGCCGGTCGCAGAAGGGCAGCGACGTCGAGACGACCGCGACCATCGGGTTCAACGACGCCATCGAGGGCGTCACGATCTCGCTGCGGCTGACCGCCGACTCGGCCTGCGCCGACTGCAAGGGCACCGGTGGCAAGCCCGGCACCAAGCCCAAGGTCTGCCCGCAGTGCGAGGGGGCCGGCTTCGTGACCGGCTCGGCCGGCGGCGCGTTCGCGATCAACGAGACCTGCCCCGGCTGCGGTGGTCGCCAGCTCGTCTACGACGAGCCCTGCCCGACCTGCCACGGCAACGGCCGCGGCCTCTCGGCGCGCACCATCCAGGCCCGCATCCCCGCGGGTGTGAAGGACGGCCAGAAGATCCGGCTGCGCGGCAAGGGCGCGGCCGGCGAGAACGGCGGACCCGCCGGCGACCTGTTCGTCACGGTCAAGGTCTCGCCGCACCGGCTGTTCGGTCGCAAGGGCGACAACCTCACCATCGACGTCCCCGTCTCCTTCGACGAGCTCGCCCTCGGCGCGGACATCAAGGTGCCGACCCTCGGCGGCGCGCCGGTGACCCTCAAGGTCCCGGCCGGCACGCCGAACGGCCGCACCTTCCGGGTGCGCGGCAAGGGCGCCACCAAAGCCGACGGCACGAAGGGCGACCTGCTCGCCACCCTCGAGGTGCAGGTGCCGGCGGTGCTCGACGCGAAGGCACGCGCCGCGGTCGAGGCCTACAAGTCGGCGACGTCCGCGAAGCCGCTGCGCTCGAAGCTCTTCGAGGAGGCATGACGTGCCCGGCCCGCGACCGCCGTTCGAGCCTCCCAGCCCCGACGCTGCCGTGCAGTGCACCCCACGACGTTCTTCGTCTCCCCCGCTTCGCTCCTCCGCCGAACAACGTCGCAGGGACCCCGCGCGATGAGAACAACACCTCCGCCGCAACCCGATCCTGATGCCGCCCTGTTCGTCATCAGCGTCGCGGCCGAGCTGAGCGGCCTGCACCCGCAGACCCTGCGCACCTACGAGCGGATGGGGCTGATCAGCCCCAACCGCACCGGCGGCGGTGGTCGCCGCTACTCCTTCCGCGACATCGAGCTGCTCCGCGAGATCTCCGAGCTGACGTCCTCGGGCATCGGCATCGAGGGGGTCCGCCAGATCCTGGAGCTGCAGAACCGCATCGCCGCACTGGTGCAGCGCAACCAGGAGCTCGCCGCCGAGCTCGAGGCGACCCGCGACGCCCTGCGCCGGACCCTGCGGTCCCGCGAGAGCGTCGCCGCACCCAACAAGCTTCCAGTGCTGCGCGAGCCAGAGCCCGGCCAGTCGGTCGTGGTCTGGCGGCGCGGTCGCTGATCCACTGACAGGAGAGACGACATGAGTCAGTTCGGGGCCGACAAGTTCACGACCCGCAGCCGGCAGGCGATCGAGTCCGCCCAGGTCTCCGCCACCACCGCCGGCAACACCCACACCGAGCCCATCCACCTGCTGGTCGCGCTGCTGCGCCAGGACGACGGCACCGCCGGCAACCTGGTCGCCAAGGCCGGGGTCGACGTGGGCACCCTGCTGCCGCGCGCCGAGACCGCGCTGCACGCGCTGCCGACCGCCACCGGGGCGACCGTCCAGCAGCCGTCCGGCTCGGCCGCGCTGACCCGCGTGCTCGCCAGCGCGCTCGACCTCGCCGCGAGCATGCAGGACGAGTACGTCGCCGCCGAGCACCTGCTGATCGCGCTGGCGACCGTCGAGAGCAGCGCCCAGCGGGTCCTCACCGAGGCGGGCCTCACCGAGGCCGGGCTGCGCGAGAGCCTCACGGCCGTGCGCGGCAACCGGCGCGTCACGAGCCAGGACGCGGAGTCGACGTACAAGGCACTGGAGAAGTACTCCGTCGACCTCACCCAGGCCGCCGAGGAGGGCCGGCTCGACCCGGTCATCGGACGCGACACGGAGATCCGGCGCGTGGTGCAGGTGCTGTCGCGGCGTACCAAGAACAACCCGGTCCTGATCGGCGAGCCGGGCGTCGGCAAGACCGCCGTCGTCGAGGGGCTCGCGCAGCGCGTGGTCGCCGGCGACGTGCCCGACTCGCTCAAGGGCCGGCGCGTGCTCAGCCTCGACCTCGCGGCGATGGTCGCAGGGGCGAAGTTCCGCGGCGAGTTCGAGGAGCGGCTCAAGGCCGTGCTCGAGGAGATCAAGGACGCCGGCGGGCAGGTCATCACGTTCATCGACGAGCTGCACACGGTCGTCGGCGCGGGTGCGGGCAGCGACTCCGCGATGGACGCGGGCAACATGCTCAAGCCGATGCTCGCGCGCGGCGAGCTGCACCTCGTGGGGGCGACCACGCTCGACGAGTACCGCCAGCGGATCGAGAAGGACCCCGCGCTGGAGCGCCGCTTCCAGACGATCTTCGTGGGCGAGCCCTCCGTCGAGGACACCGTGCAGATCCTGCGCGGCATCCAGGAGAAGTACGAAGCGCACCACGGCGTCCGCATCACCGACGCCGCGCTGGTCGCCGCGGCCACCCTGTCCGACCGCTACATCAGCGGCCGCCAGCTGCCCGACAAGGCGATCGACCTGATCGACGAGGCGGCGTCCCGGCTGCGGATGGAGATCGAGTCCTCCCCGGAGGAGATCGACAAGCTCCGGCGGCTCGTGGAGCGGCTCAAGATGGAGGAGTTCGCGCTCGAGAAGGACGCCGGGGAGGCCTCCAAGGAGCGGCTCGAGACCCTCCGCGGCGAGCTCGCCGACCGGCAGGAGGAGCTGCGCGCTCTGGAGGCCCGCTGGGAGAAGGAGAAGTCCTCCCTGGAGGGCGAGGGCGAGCTGCGCCGCCGCCTCGACGCCGTCCGGGTCCAGGCCGAGAAGCTGATGCGCGAGGGCGGCGAGGAGAACCTCCGCCGCGCCTCCGAGATCCTCTACGTCCAGATCCCGCAGCTCGAGAAGTCGCTGACCGCCTCGGTCGCCGCCGAGGACACCTCGACCCTGGAGCCGCTGGTCGGGGAGCAGGTCGGCGCCGAGCAGATCGCCGACGTCGTCGAGGCGTGGACCGGGATCCCCACCGGGCGGATGCTCGAGGGCGAGACCGCGAAGCTGCTCCGGATGGAGGACGTCATCGGCGAGCGCCTGGTCGGCCAGCGCGCCGCGGTGGCCGCCGTCAGTGACGCCGTACGCCGCTCGCGGGCCGGCATCAGCGACCCCAACCGGCCGACCGGCTCGTTCCTGTTCCTCGGCCCGACCGGCACCGGCAAGACCGAGCTGGCCCGGGCGCTCGCGGACTTCCTGTTCGACGACGAGCGCGCGATCGTGCGCATCGACATGAGCGAGTACTCCGAGAAGCACTCGGTGGCCCGCCTGGTCGGTGCCCCTCCGGGCTACGTCGGGTACGACGAGGGCGGCCAGCTCACCGAGGCCGTACGCCGGCGCCCCTACTCCGTCGTCCTGCTCGACGAGGTCGAGAAGGCGCACCCGGAGGTCTTCGACATCCTGCTGCAGGTCCTCGACGACGGCCGGCTGACCGACGGCCAGGGCCGCACCGTGGACTTCCGCAACACGCTGCTGATCCTGACCAGCAACCTCGGCTCCAGCTACCTGGTCGACCCGACCCTCGACCCGGACAAGAAGCGCGAGGCGGTGCTCGCCGTCGTGCGGTCGTCGTTCAAGCCGGAGTTCCTGAACCGGCTCGACGAGATCGTGCAGTTCGACGCCCTGAGCAAGGACGAGCTGAGCCACATCGTGGACCTGCAGCTGGCGCTGCTGGAGAAGCGGCTGGCGGTCCGCCGGATCACGATCGCGGTGACCGACGCCGCGCGCACCTGGCTGGCCGACACCGGGTACGACCCGGCGTACGGCGCCCGTCCGCTGCGCCGGCTGGTCCAGAGTGCGATCGGCGACCCGCTGGCGCGGCTGCTGATCGCCGGTGACGTCGTCGACGGCACCCGGGTGAGCGTCGACGTCACACCGGACGGCGACGGACTGTCGCTGGGGGTCGCGTGATGGAATGGGCCGCGTGAGCGAGCCCAGCCCGGCGCGACCGCGGCAGGTGACCCTGGCCGCGTGGTTGATCATGGTCGGCTCCGTCATCGTCGTCGCGATGGTGTTCGACCAGGTCGCCGGTCTGCACACGCTGGAGACCCGCGCGTCGGTCGAGAAGTTCCTGTCGGAGCCCCCGGGCAACGACCTCGGCATCAGCGCCGACGCCGTGCTCACGCTGCTGCGCACCGTCGCGATGGTCGCCGCCGGCTGTGCGACCGCCGCCGCGATCCTCGGCTACCAGGTGCTGCGGCGCAGCCGCAGCGCCCGGATGGCGCTCTCGGTGATCGCGGTGCCGCTGTTCCTGACCGGCCTGGTCACCGGCGGCTTCGTGTCGTCGGTGGTCGCCGCCTCCGCGGTGATGCTGTGGCTGCAGCCGGCCCGCGACTGGTTCGACGGGATCACCCGGCAGCCGGCCCCGGCCGCCGGCGCGGCGCCGGCGCCGGTGGGTCCCCCGCCGGCCGGTCAGCCGGCGCGGCCCGCGCCGTACGCCGCGCCGTACCCCGCGCCGTACCCCACGCCGTACACCGTCCCGGCGACGCGCCCTCGGGCCGTGGTGTGGGCGTGCGTGCTGACCTGGGTCTTCTCGTCCATCGCGATCCTCGGGATGGTCGGCGCCGGGGTCGCGCTCGCGCTCGAGCCGCAGCCGCTGATCGACCGGGCCCGCGAGCAGAACCCCGAGCTCAGCGCGCAGGGCGTCACCGACAACCTGCTGCTCGGGGTGACGTTCGCGATGGTGGTGGCGCTGGTGCTGTGGTGCATCTCCGCGATCGTGCTGGCGGTCTTCACGTTCCGCCGCGCCGAGTGGGCGCGGATCATGCTGGTGATCTGCGCCGGCACCGCCGCCGCGCTCAGCCTCGCCGGGCTGGTGTTCGGCGCGTTCCTGCTGGCGTTCTCGCTGGTCGGCTCCGTCGCCGTGGCGGCGTTGCTGATCCGGCCGGACGTCCGGCCGTGGTTCGCCAAGCAGCGCTAGTCAGGGTGTGCGGGACAGGGCGGTGAGGTCGGCCGCCGCGAGGCGGCGGATGCCCTCCTCGATGACGTCCATGTCCTTGCAGAACGCCCAGCGCACCAGGTGCCTCCCGGCGTCGGAGTCGTAGAACCCCTCCGTCGGGATCGCGACCACGCCGGCCCGCTCGGGCAGCGCCAGGCAGAACTCGGTGCTGTTGGCCCAGCCGAGCGACGAGATGTCGGTCGTCGCGAAGTAGGTGCCCTCCGGGACCTTGACGTCGAAGCCGACCAGCGCCAGCCCGGTGCAGAGCCGGTCCCGCTTGGCGCGCAGCTCGGCGGCGAGCCCGGCCGGGAAGTCCGGTGCCTCGTCGAGCGCGTGCGCGACCGCCGGCTGCAGCGGCGAGCCGGACGTGAAGGTCAGCCACTGCTTGGCGGCCAGCACCGCGCCGACCAGCTCGGCCGGGCCGGTGGCCCAGCCGACCTTCCAGCCCGTGAACGAGTACGACTTCCCGGCGCTCGACAGCGTGAGCGTCCGCTCGAACATCCCGGGCAGGGTCGCGATCGGGACGTGCTCGCTCTCGTCGTACACGAGGTGCTCGTAGACCTCGTCGGTGATCACGACCAGGTCGTGCAGGATCGCCACGTCGGCGATCTCCTGGAGCTCGCCGCGGTTGAGGACCGTGCCGGTCGGGTTGTGGGGGGAGTTGAGCAGGATGAACCGGGTCTTCGGCGTGACCGCCGCCCGCAGGTCGTCGCCGTCGAGCCGGAAGTCCGGGCCCTCCAGGGTGATCGGGCGCCGGACGCCGCCGGCCATCTGGATCATCGCGACGTAGGAGTCGTAGTAGGGCTCGAGCACGATGACCTCGTCGCCCGGGTTCACCAGCCCGAGCAGCGCGGCGGCGATGCCCTCGGTGCAGCCGGTGGTGACCACCACCTGCGAGTCGGGGTCGAGCTCGATGCCGTAGTGCCGCAGCTGGTGCGCCGCGACCGCCTGCCGCAGCGCCGGGATGCCCGGACCGGGTGCGTACTGGTTGGCGCCGCTCTCGAGCGCGTGCACCGCTCGGGCGATCACCTCCGGCGGGCCGTCGACGTCCGGGAAGCCCTGGCCCAGGTTCACCGACTGGGTGCGCGCGGCGAGCGCGGACATGGTGGTGAAGATCGTCGGCGGGATCCCGTCGAGCCGATGCGACAACATGAGGTCGACCCTAGCCTCGCCGTCCCGGCACGGCGGTCGAGCGGGGCCGCGGCCGCGCCCCCGATACCCTCAGCCCCGTGGACGAGACGCTGGCTGCCGACATCGACGCGATCTGCCGACTGACCGGGGAGTTCACGCTCCGCTCCGGTCAGCAGGCGACGGAGTACTTCGACAAGTACCTCTTCGAGGCCGACCCCGGCCTCCTCGCGCGGGTCGCCCGCGAGATGGTCGGGCTGCTGCCCGACGACACCGAGCTGCTCGGCGGCCTCGAGCTCGGCGGCGTGCCGATCGCGACCATGGTCAGCAGCCTCACCGGGACGCCCGCGCTGTTCGTGCGCAAGAAGGCCAAGGAGTACGGCACCTGCAAGCTGGCCGAGGGGCAGGACGTCGCCGGCCGCCGGGTCACCCTCATCGAGGACGTGATCACGACCGGCGGCGCCGTACGCGACGCGACGCGGGCGCTGCGCGAGGCCGGCGCCGTCGTCGAGGTCGTGGTCTGCGCGATCGACCGCAGTCCCGAGGGTGAGAACCCGCTCGCCGACGTCGGCCTCGAGGTGCGCCCGGTGCTCACCAAGGCGCAGCTGGACGCCGCCCGGGGATAGTCCGGCGCGACTCAGTCGTGCTGGGTGGTGTCCATGCCCATGATGTCGCGATCCGGCAGGCCGTCACCGTCGTTGTCGTCGGCCAGGTGGCTCGACGTACGCCGGTGGCGTCGCCACTCCCACGCGATCGGGACCACCGTGAAGGCCAGGATCACCAGGATCGCGTAGTCGATGTTCTCCGACAGGAACGGGCCGACGCGGGGCACGTTGCCGAGGAAGTAGCCCAGCAGCAGGATGCTGCCGACCCACAGCACGGCGCCGATGAAGCTCCAGACGAAGAAGCGCCGGCGATCCATGCGGGTCACGCCGGCCACGACAGTGATGAAGGTCCGCACGAACGGCACGAACCGGCCGATGACCAGCGCCTTGCTGCCGTGCAGCTCGAAGAACGCGTGGGTCTGGTCGAAGTACTTCTTCTTGAGGAACCGGCCCTCGCGCTCGTACAGGGGCGGCCCGATGGCCCGGCCTATCTCGTAGCCCACGACGTTGCCGAGGAAGGCGGCGCCGGTGAGCAGCACGAAGGCGATCACCAGCTCCGCGAGCGGCGTCCCCGGGAACAGGTCGATCTGCTCGCCGGCGATGAAGAGGCCGAGGGCGAACAGCAGGGTGTCGCCGGGGAGGAACGGGAAGAACAGCCCGCACTCGATGAAGATGATGACGAGGCTGATCCAGAAGAGCTCGGCGCCGAACCGGTCCAGGAGCCACTCCGGATCCATCCAGTCCATGCCCAACAGCAGCGGCTGCTGCGCGAGGACGTCGATCACGCCCTAACGGTACCTGCCGGTACCCAGCCTGTCGGGAGCCATCCCCTACCGTTTCGGGGGTGGGCGAGGAACGGGACCGGGTGGAGGACGCACGCGCGCCGTACGACCCCATGCCGCACGGGCGGGACGAGGTCGGTGTCGGCCCCTGGGAGGGCCCGCTGCCCGAGGGCGAGCAGTACGACGCGGTGCTGCTGGCCGAGGGCGACCGGCGCAACGTGGTCGACCGCTACCGGTACTGGACGGTCGAGGCGATCGTCGCCGACCTCGACACCCGCCGGCACGACTTCCACGTCGCGATCGAGAACTGGCAGCACGACTTCAACATCGGGACGATCGTGCGCTCGGCGAACGCGTTCCTCGCCGCGGAGGTGCACATCGTCGGCAACCGGCGCTGGAACCGGCGCGGCGCGATGGTGACCGACCGCTACCAGCACGTCCGGCACCACCCGACGGTCGCGGAGCTCGCGGCGTACCTCCACGAGCGGGACGTCGTGCTGCTCGGCATCGACAACCTGCCCGGTTCGCTGCACCTCGAGACGGCCACCGTGCCGAGGAAGGTGTGCTTCCTGTTCGGACAGGAGGGTCCGGGCCTGTCCGAGGGCGCCCGGGAGGCGTGCGACGGGACGTTCTCGATCGCGCAGTTCGGCTCGACGCGCTCCATCAACGCCTCCGCTGCCGCCGCGATCGCGATGCACTCCTGGGTGCGGGAGCACGCCGACCTCTCCGGCGGGGATGCGTGGCGTGGCTAACCCCGAGCGGCCCGAGGTCGTCTGCATCTGCGGCTCGATCCGGTTCGCGGCCGAGATGAGTGCGGCGAACCGCGAGCTGACCCTCGCCGGCGTCGTCGTCCTCGCGCCCAGCGCCTTCGCGCCGGCCACCGACGAGGAGAGAGCCGCGCTCGGCGCCCTCCACCTGCGCAGGATCGACCTGGCCGACCGGGTCCTGGTCGTCAACCCCGGCGGGTACGTCGGCGAGTCCACGACCAGGGAGATCGCCTACGCCCGCGCGGCCGGCAAGCCGGTCTCGTTCACCGATCCGGTCTGAGCGGTCGTCACTCGGCCAGGGAGAGCGCGTCGTGCAGCTTCTCCAGTCCGCGCGACGAGTGGCTCTTCACCGTGCCCTGGCTGATCCGCAGCTCCTGGGCGGTCTCCGCGACCGAGAGCCCGAGCCAGTGCCGCAGCACCACGACCTTGCGCTGCATGGTCGGCAGCGCCTGCAGCGCCTCGAAGAGCGCGGAGCGCTCCTCGACGGGCAGCGGGTCCGGGGCCTGCTGGTCCCGATCCGGGAGCCCCAGCTGCTCGCGGCGCCACGGCCGCCGGTGCTCGTCGATGTTGGCGCGCACGATGATCGTGCGGACGTAGGCCTCCTCGTGGCCGTCGCGGTGGATCCGCGGCCAGGCGACGTACAGCTTCACCAGCGCGGTCTGCACCAGGTCGTCGGCGCGGTGCCAGTCGCCGCAGATCGCGTAGGCGACCCGTCGCAGGTGGGTACGGCGAGCGCCGACGAACTCCGAGAACGCGAGGTCCCGAGACTCGCGGTTCATCGCAGGCCTTCGCCCGAGGAGTACTGCCCGCGGGCGTACGTGAGCAGCTCGTCGAACGTCGCGCCGACGGTGTCCCGGGGCGGGGTGGTGATCACGTCCAGCTCGCCGTCGATGACGCGCCACACCACGAAGTAGGACTTGTCGTCGTCCGAGACCGTGACGACCGCGGCGCCCGTGGGGGTGCCGGCCTCCGCGAAGCTCGCGCCGAGGTCCGGGTCGTCCGTGCGTTGCAGGATCCGAGCTCCGGGCGCCGCCACGACCTCGCCCCGGGCGTCGAGCCGGACCGTCGCCGGCCAGCCGTCGGCACCTGGCTGGGCCGAGCCGACCTGGGCCGCGACCCAGTCGGCGAAGCTCGCCCACCCGTTGCTCGGGGCGGTCGCGCTGTAGCCGCTGCCGCCGTCGCGGTACTCGGCGAGCACCCACATCCGCTGACCCTCGTAGGTCAGGTCCAGCGCGTCCGACAGCGACGGCCGGTCGTAGTCGAACGGGTTGACCAGGTGGCGGTGCACGACGACGCCCTCCCGGATCTGGAGTGCCCCGTCGTGGTAGCGGACCGGGGTGTCGTCCTCCCACGCCGGCCCGGTCGCCGTCACGTCGGGCGCCACGTCGGGCACGACCGGCGGCGACGACGGCGTCACCGACGTGGTCGGCTCGCTGGCGGGGCCGACCGAGCCGCCGCCCCCCGACGGACCGGACGTCGCGAACGCGATGCCGGCGACGGCGCCCACGACCAGCAGCAGGCCGGCGCCCTCGGTGAGCCGGCGGCGCCGCACGGCGTCGCGGCCGCGGGTGAGGATCAGGTCGAGGTCGTCGATCGGCGGGCCGTCGTCGAAGGCCCGGTCGAGCTCGTCGCGGATGTCGGTGTCCATACGTGGGATACGCAGCTCGTCGGCGATCGGTTGTCAGGTCAGGAGATCCAGGATCGCGGCGAGCGCGGTCTCGGCGTCCGCGACGACCGGGCCGACGTCCTCGGGCAGGTCCCACGGGTCGACGAGCACCAGGGGTACGCCGGTGCGGCGGGCCAGGGCGATCTCGCTGAGCGTGCCCCAGCTGCAGCCGACCGCGACCACGGCGTCCGCCGCCCGCACGACCAGCCCGTTGCGCAGCTCGCCCAGGCCGGTGGGCAGCAGGTAGGTGTGCTCCGGGGTGCCGGTCGACCGGTCGTCGCCGGGCATCAGGCCGATCGAGACGCCGCCGGCCCGGCTCGCGCCGCGGGCGGCGGCCTGCATGACGCCGTGGTGGCCGCCGGTGAGCAGCACCGCCCTGGCCGCGGCGAGCGCGGTGCCGACCGCCTCGGCGGTGGCGAGGTCGGACGCCCGCGCGCCGTCGGCCGGGCCGACGACGGCGACGTACCGACCGGCAAGGACCTGGGTCACGATCCCGAGGCTAGACGCCCCCTCGGTCGACCGACGGGT
The DNA here is from genome assembly GCF_022761125.1 of Nocardioides sp. SR21. Taxonomy (GTDB): domain Bacteria; phylum Actinomycetota; class Actinomycetes; order Propionibacteriales; family Nocardioidaceae; genus Nocardioides. The sequence goes on from NZ_JAKWJR010000008.1 coordinate 154,166, forward strand.
AGCCACTAGGGTGGAAATCGCCGTTCCGGACGTCACTGAGGAGCTCTGCCATGCCGATCGCAACCCCCGAGAAGTACGCCGAGATGCTGGACGCCGCGAAGGCGGGCGAGTTCGCGTTCCCGGCCATCAACGTGTCTTCGTCGCAGACGCTGAACGCTGCGTTGCAGGGCTTCGCCGAGGCCGGCGCGGACGGCATCATCCAGGTCTCCACGGGCGGCGCGGAGTACCTCTCCGGTCCGACGGTCAAGGACATGGTCAGCGGCTCGGTCGCATTCGCGGCGTACGCCGCCGAGGTCGCGAAGAGCTACCCGGTGAACATCGCGCTGCACACCGACCACTGCCCCCAGGACAAGCTGGACGGCTTCGTGCGGCCGCTGCTCGACATCTCCGCCGAGCGCGTGAAGCGCGGCGAGGCCCCGCTGTTCCAGTCGCACATGTGGGACGGCTCGGCCGTCCCGCTCGAGGAGAACCTGTCGATCGCCGAGGACCTCCTCGAGCGCTGCATCGCGGCGAAGATCATCCTCGAGATCGAGGTCGGCGTCGTCGGCGGCGAGGAGGACGGCGTCGAGAACGCCATCAACGACAAGCTCTACTCGACCCCGGAGGACGCCATCGCCACCGCGAAGGCGCTCGGGTACGGCGACCGCGGCTACTACATGACCGCGCTGACGTTCGGGAACGTGCACGGCGTCTACAAGCCGGGCAACGTGAAGCTCCGCCCCGAGGTCCTCAAGGAGGCCCAGGAGGCCGTCGTGAAGGAGTTCGGCCTCGACGCCGGCTCCAAGCCGTTCCACCTGGTCTTCCACGGCGGCTCGGGCTCGCTGCCCGAGGAGATCGCCGCCGCGGTCAGCTACGGCGTCGTCAAGATGAACGTCGACACCGACACCCAGTACGCCTTCACCCGCCCGGTCGCCGCGCACATGTTCACCAACTACGACGGCGTCCTCAAGGTCGACGGCGAGGTCGGCAACAAGAAGCAGTACGACCCGCGCGCCTGGGGCAAGGCCGCCGAGGCCGGCATGGCCGCCCGCGTCGTCGAAGCCTGCGAGCACCTCAACTCCGCCGGCAAGTCGATCGGCTGAGGAACGAGGTCGCGACCGGCGTGTCGAGACCCAGCGAGACGAAGTAGGGCGGTGACCACTGGGTCGCCGCCCTACGTCCGTCACGGGGTCTCGACAGGCTCGACCGCCGGAGCCGCCCCGCCCGCGGCCGGGAAGCCGGTGTGCCGCGGCCGCTCGAAGCAGAGCGCGGCGACCAGGCCGAGCAGCAGCACGCAGGCGGGCAGCAGCAGCGACTGCGCCATCGCCTTCGAGAACTCGTCGGCGACGACGGCCGGCATCGTGCTCGAGCCACCGGCCTCGGGACTGGTCGCCCCGCTGAGGCCGAAGTGCGCGAGCCGGGCGTCCATGAGCACGGCGATCGCGGCCGAGCCGAGGACGCCGCCGACCTGGCGCGACGCGTTGTAGACGCCCGAGCCGGCGCCGGCCGACTGCAGCGGCAGGTTGCGCATCGCGGTCGCGGAGACCGGCGCCCAGATGCAGGCGTTGCCGACGCCCATCAGGCTCATCGGCAGCACCAGCTGCCAGACCGCGGAGTCGGGCGTCATCTGGCTCGACAGCCAGAAGAACGAGGTGGCGATCACCGCGAAGCCGAAGCCGACGATGATCCGCGGGTGGATCGAGTCGGTGAGCCTGCCGACCGGGCGGGACAGCACGATGACCATCACCGCCATCGGGACCAGCAGCAGCGCCGCCTCCGTGGGGGAGTACCCGCGCACCGCCTGGGCGTAGATCATCAGCGGGAAGCCGATCGCGGTGAGCGAGAAGCCCATCACGCCGATCGCGGTGTTGCCGAGCGAGAAGTTGCGGTCGCGGAACAGCGAGAGCGGCACCAGCGGCTCGCGGGTGTTCTTCCACTGCCAGAACACGAACAGCGCGAGCACCACGGCGCCGGTGACGATCATCGCGATGATCCAGCCGGCCCAGTCCTCCTGCTGGCCCTCCTGGATGCCGAACACGAGCAGGAACATGCCGACGCCGGAGAGCACGACGCCGAGCCAGTCGAAGGAGTGCTGGTGCGTCTCGAGCACCGGCACCAGCCGCATCGCCAGGACGAAGGCCACGATGCCGACCGGGACGTTGACGAAGAAGATCCACTCCCAGCCGAGCCCGTCGACCAGGACGCCGCCGAGAACCGGGCCGATCACCATCGACACACCGGACGTCGCGCCCCACAGGGCCATCGCCTTGCCGCGCTCGGCGGCGGGGAAGATCCGCGTGATGATCGCCATCGTCTGCGGGGTCATCAGCGCCGCGCCCAGGCCCTGCACCACCCGGGCGACGATCAGCATCTCGATGCTGCCGACCAGCCCGCACCACAGCGAGGCGAGCGTGAAGACCGACAGTCCGGTGAGGTAGAGACGGCGCGGCCCGAACCGGTCGCCGAGCCGCCCGGTGATCAGGATCGGGACGGCGTACGCCAGGAGGTAGGCGCTGCTCACCCAGACGACGGAGTTGACGTCCGTGTCGAGGTCCTCGATGAGCGCAGGGGCCGCGACCTGCACGATCGTCATGTCCACGAGGAGCATGAAGAAGCCGAGGCAGAGGGCGAACAGCGCCGGCCAGGGCCGCTTGTCGCCGACGGCCGGGGGCGCGTGCGTGGTGTCGGTGTCGGTCACAAACACCACTCAACACCCGACCATGGACAATGCTTCCCATGACTTCTTTCGGCAACGACCTGATGGCCGGCCCGCCGCCGACCCACCTGCCCGAGGACCCCGCGGCCGCCGAGCTGGTGCCGGGGGCCGACGCGATGGACGTCGTACGCCGCCACCCCGAGTCGCCGCTGGCCTGGGCCACGCTGGCCACCCTGGCCGCCGACGAGGAGGACGACCCGGTCACGATCTACGCGTACGCACGCGTCGGCTACCACCGCAGCCTGGACCTGCTGCGCCGCAACGGCTGGAAGGGCCACGGCCCGGTGCCGTGGGAGCACGAGCCGAACCGCGGCTTCCTCACCTGCCTGGCGCTGCTCGCGCTGGCGGCCGAGGCGATCGGCGAGACCGCGGAGGCCGAGCGGTGCTTCGGGTTCCTGCGCGACTCCAGCCAGACCGGGTACGACGCGCTGCTCAGCGAGGACTGATCAGCGACCGCACCTTGTCGGCGCCGAGCGCGAGGAACAGCGTCGGGAGACGCGGCCCGCGGTCGGCGTCGACCAGCAGGTTGTAGAGCAGCTTGAAGAAGTCCTTCTGGTCCTGCTTCACCTGGTCGGTCGGCGCGTCGTCGAGCCCGAGCCCGCGAGCGAGCTTCGGCACGCCGTAGATCAGCGTGGTCGTGTCGTCGAGCTCGAGCTCGTCGGGCAGCCGGTCGAGCAGCTGGGCCAGCCAGAGCTCCTCGTCCTCGGACAGCGCCGCGAGACGCTCGGTGTCCGCGGACTCCCGCACGGTGGTGCGGTCCTCGGCGGGCACGTACTCCGCCACCCAGGCCATCGCCTTGCCGAGCCGCGGCTGGAGGTCCTCCGCGGGCGCGCCGACGATCCGGTTGATCTGGGAGACCTCGCCGTTGGTCACGTCGGCGACCGACGACAGCACGCGGAACGACGCGATCACCGAGGGCGTCGGAAGCGTCCCGGCCGCCGCGGTCGACGACGCGCGCTCGTACGCCAGCACCTGGGCGTCGCGCTTCTCCGGGTTGGCGGCCTTCTTGCCGAGCGCGTCCCACTCGTCGTACAGCCGCACGACCTCGGCGCCGAAGTCGATGTTGAACGCCTGCTTGGGCGCGCGGCGCGCGTAGAGCCAGCGCAGGATCGGCGCCTCGAGGATCTTGAGCGCGTCCGCGGCGGTGGGCACGCCACCGGCGGACGACGACATCTTCTGCACGCCGGCGAAGCCGACGAACGCGTAGGCGACGTACGACGGCGCGCGGAACCCGAAGACCCGCTTCACCAGCTCCTTGCCGACCGTGTACGACGAGCCGGGGGTCGAGTGGTCGAGGCCGCCCGGCTCGAAGTCGACGCCCTCGAAGGCCCAGCGCATCGGCCAGTCGACCTTCCACACGAGCTTGCCCTCGTGCTGGGTCGCGACGTTGGTGACGCCGGTGAACCCACACGACGAGCAGGTGTAGGACAGGTCGGTCGACGCGTCGTCGTACGCCGTGACCTCGACGGTGTCGCGGCCGCACTGGCGGCAGTAGGGCTTGTAGGGGAAGCGGGCCAGCGCGCCGCTGCCGGCGGGCTCGTCGTCCTCGTCGGCGACGGAGTCCTCGAGCGCGGCGGCCTCCTGGTCGTTCTCCGGCTCCGGCTCGGCCTTCTTGGTGCGGTGCTTGGCCAGCACCTCCTCGATGACGTCGCGGTTCTTGATCGCGTGGAGGACCTGCTCGGTGTACGCGCCGGCGCGGTACTGCTCGGTCTGCGACACCTCCTCCATCTCGATGCCCATCTCGGCGAGGGCGGCGCGCAGCGGGGCCTTGAAGTGCTCGGCCCAGTTCTCGTGGCACTCCCACGGGTCCGGTACGGCGGTCAGCGGCCGGCCGATGTGCTCGGCGAACGACGGGTCGACGCCGGCGGGCACCTTGCGGAAGCGGTCGTAGTCGTCCCAGCTGTGCAGGTGGCGCACGGCGATGCCGCGACGGCGGATCTCCTCGGCGACGAAGTGCGGGGTGATGAACTCGCGCAGGTTGCCCAGGTGGATCGGGCCCGACGGGCTCGCGCCGGAGGCGCAGGTGATGACGTGGTCGTCGCCGAACTCGCTGTGGGCGTGGCGGATCGCCTCGTCAGCGGCCCGGGTCACCCAGTCGTGGGGCTCGCCGGACGGTGCGCCTCGTGCCATGTCTGTTGCTCCTGCTGCGGTGGGGTGCGTGCAGCAGGCAACGCTACCGGGCGACCGCGTCGCCCGGCCGGGGCAGGGCAGAAGGGCCGGAGCCTCCGTGGGGCCCCGGACCTTCGCCGTGCGTCCCGCAGCACGATCGATCCCCCGATGCTGGTCGTGCCGGGTGTGCCGCGACCCCGAGAGAACCCGCGGCCGGATGACGCGCCGGAATCCTTTCACTGACCGCTCCGTGCCACCGGGCGAGAAGCGGACGCTGTCACCAAGTTGCCAGTTCGCCTATCCTGCGGTGCATGGCCCGCTCCGCGCCGACGTCGGTGCTGACCGCGCTCGGCTTCACGCCGGCGGTCGACCGGCTCTACCAGCAGGTGCGCACGCACTCCGGCCGCCAGCTCCCGCGGGTCGCCGCCGCGACCTTGCGGACGCCGGGCGAGCTGCTCGAGGACCTCGACCCGCTGGTGCGCGCCGGGATCGTGCGGCTCGACGGCGACGAGCTCGTGGTGGAGCCGCCGGCCGAGGCGCTGCGGATCATGGTGGCGGCCCAGGCCGTGCATGCCGAGCGGACCCTGCACCGGCTCGAGGGACTCGCCGAGGCGGTCGCGCTGCTCGCCGACGAGGCCCACGTCGGGCTCGATGACCACGACGAGACGATGCCGATCGACGGCGAGGTCGTCACCGCGTCCGACCCGACCCGCATCTACGCGATGGTCCGCGACCTGGTCCGGCACAGCCGCGGCGACCTGCTCTGGCTGCGCCCCGACCAGTGGCGCAGCCCGAACGAGTCCAAGATGGCCGCGCTCGTCGAGGACGCGCTGCGCCAGGGCGGGCGCACCTCCCGCGCGATCTACCCGCTGCACGTGACCCGCGAGGCGCCCGGGGTGCTCGCCGCCCGGGCCGCGGCCGGGGAGGAGGTCCGGCTGCTGCCCGTGGTGCCCAGCCGGATGCTCGTGATCGGCGACACCCACGTGCTGCTGCCCGACCGGCTCGGGTACGCCGACATCCCGCTCGTCGTGGTCCGCCAGACCGCGGTCGTCGAGGCGGCCGCACAGTGGTTCGAGCTGCTCTGGGAGCGGGCCGCGACGCCGGCCGCCGGTCGCCCGGAGGCGCGGCGCGACCTGCGCCGGTTCCTGCTGCAGCAGCTGGCCGACGGCGCCCACGACGAGCAGATCGCCCGCAACCTCGGCATCAGCCTGCGGACGGTACGCCGCCGCGTCGCCGACCTGATGCTCGAGCTCGGGGCCGACACCCGCTTCCAGGCGGGCGTCGAGGCGACGCGCCGCGGGTGGCTCTAGCCGGGCAGGACCATCTGGTACGCCTCCGGTACGACCCGCCAGGTCCGGTGCGTCTCCGGTCCGTAGATCTCACCGTCCGCGCTGCAGTGGAACGGGCCGCCGGAGACGAAGACCTCGCGGCCGCGGAGGTAGGTCACGTCGTCGCGCTTGTGATGGGTCGCGAAGCCCAGCCGGCCGGCGTACAGGAACCGCGCCAGCGGGCCGGTGGACCGCGAGATCATCACGTCCAGCATCCCGTCGTTCGGGACCGCCTCGGGCGTCAGCTCCGCGCCGCCACCGACCGAGGATCCGTTGCCCACCGCGACCTGCAGCACCGGGTCGTCGAGGTCGCGGACGACCTTGCCGTCGACCTCGACCCGGACGCGGACCGTCGCCGGCCGGAGCGCGGTCCGGAGGGCGCCGATCGGGTAGCCGATCCGGCCGAGGCGCTTCTTCAGGCCGGCGGCGCGCACGCTGGCCTCCGCGCCGGCGCCGACGTGCACGCCGTTCACCACGATGCCGCCGACCTCGTCGAGGATCAGGTCCATCGGCTGGGGCCTGCCGCTCAGCAGCGCCCGGGCAGCCTCCTCCGGGTCGAGCGGGATCCCGACCGCGCGGGCGAGGTCGTTGCCGGTCCCCAGCGGGATCAGCCCGATCACCGCGTCGCGGAGCTGGTTGCGCCGGTGCAGCGCGGAGAGCACCGCGTGCAGGCTGCCGTCACCGCCCGCGACCACGATCCGCCGCGACCCGGCGCGGTGCAGGACGCCGTCCAGCTCGTCGGGCCGGGAGGTCTTGCACAGCTCCACGGACGCCTGCTGGCGCAGCGTGTCGAGCGCGGCCGCCAGGTTCTCCTCGTCCGTGGAGCCCGCCGAGCGGTTGGCGATGACGAGGAGTGGGTCCACGACGCCGACCGTAACCGACGACGAGTCAGGGGACCCCGGCGCGCCTTTGGTAACGTATCGCCGCAAGAGCTCCGGTGCTGTTGTGCCGGGGCTTCTCTCATTCCAGGAGGCAGAGCATGCCCGCCATCGCGATCATCGGTGCCCAGTGGGGCGACGAGGGCAAGGGCAAGGCGACCGACCTGCTCGGCAGCCGCGTCGACTACGTGGTGAAGTTCAACGGCGGCAACAACGCGGGCCACACCGTGGTCATCGGTGACGAGAAGTACGCCCTGCACCTGCTGCCCAGCGGCATCCTCAGCCCCGGCGTCACGCCGGTCATCGGCAACGGCGTGGTCGTCGACCTCGCGGTGCTGTTCGAGGAGCTCGACGCCCTGATCGCCCGCGGTGTCGACGTGAGCCTGCTCAAGGTCAGCGCCAACGCGCACGTGATCGCGGACTACAACCGCACGATCGACAAGGTCACCGAGCGGTTCCTCGGCAGCCGCCGGATCGGCACGACCGGCCGCGGCATCGGGCCGACGTACGCCGACAAGATGAACCGGATCGGCATCCGCATCCAGGACATCTTCGACGAGAAGATCCTGGCGCAGAAGGTCGAGGGCGCCCTCGACCTCAAGGGCCAGATCCTCACCAAGATCTACAACCGCCGTCCGCAGACCGTCGAGGAGACCGTCGAGGAGCTGCTCGCGTACGCCGAGCGGCTGCGGCCGATGGTGTGCGACACCGGCCTGCTGCTCAACCAGGCGCTCGACCGAGGCGAGACCGTGCTGCTCGAGGCCGGTCAGGCCACGCTGCTCGACGTCGACCACGGCACCTACCCGTTCGTCACGTCGTCGTCGGCGACCTCCGGCGGCGCCTGCACCGGCTCCGGCATCCCGCCGACGCGGCTCGACCAGGTCATCGCGATCGTCAAGGCGTACACGACCCGCGTCGGCGAGGGCCCGTTCCCGACCGAGCTCCACGACGACAACGGCGAGCACCTGCGCAAGGTCGGCGCGGAGTACGGCACCACCACCGGCCGGCCGCGCCGCTGCGGCTGGTACGACGCGGTGATCGCCCGCTACGCCGCGCGCGTCAACGGCGTCACGGACTTCGTGCTCACCAAGCTCGACGTGCTCACCGGCCTCGAGAAGGTCCCGGTCTGCGTGGCCTACGACGTCGACGGCGTCCGTCACGACGAGATGCCGGTCAACCAGAGCGACTTCCACCACGCCGTGCCGATCTACGAGTACCTCGACGGCTGGTGGGAGGACATCTCCGACGCCCGCGAGTTCTCGGACCTGCCGGTCAACGCGCAGCGGTACGTCGAGGCCGTCGAGGCGATGTCGGGCGCGCGGATCTCCGCGGTCGGTGTCGGCCCGTCGCGGGCCGCCACGGTCGTGAGACACGAGCTGATCTGAACCGCTAACGTCCGGGCATGATCGAGCCGAAGGCAGCCGTCGATCGGCTGCGTGCGGCCTTCGGGGGCCCGGACCACCATCGCACCCTGCACGCGAAGGGCCGGTTCTACGCCGGCACCTTCACGGCCACCCCTGAGGCGGCCGAGCTCGGTCGCGCCCTGCACCTGAACGGCGAGCCCGTGCCGGTCGTGGTGCGTTGGTCGAACGCCGGTGGCAACGCCGACGTACCGGACAAGAAGCCGGACATCCGCGGCATGGCCGTGAAGTTCCGGCTGCCCGACGGCTCGTCGACCGACCTGCTCGGGCAGACGGCGCGGCGGTTCCCGACCGACAGTCCCGAGGACTTCATCGCGATGACCGAGGCCTCGCGCAAGCCGGCGCTGGTCCCGCTCTTCATGCTGCGGCACCCGGGCATGGCCGGTGCGATGCTCGACGGGCTGCGGAGCAAGGCGGTGGCACCGCATCGCAGCTTCGCCGAGCCGACGTACTACCCGATCCACGCGTACGGCTGGCGGGACGTCGGCGACCGGCTCAGCTGGGTCCGCTACTCGTTCGTCCCGCAGGGCGTCGCGTCGCCGGCGCGGGCCTTCGACGGGCCGGACCGGCTGTTCGACGAGATGGCGGCGCGGCTCGCGCAGGGGCCGGTGCGCTTCGACGTACGCCTCCAGGTCGCGGGAGCCGGCGACGACCCGCACCGGGCGACGTCGGTCTGGAAGCAGGCGCGCGAGGTCCTCGGCGGCACCATCGAGGTCACCGACGAGCTGCCCGACCAGGACCCGATGATCTTCGACCCGACCCGGGTCGTCGACGGCATCGAGCTGTCCGACGACCCGATCCTGCGGTATCGCCCCTTGGCCTATGGGGAGTCGATCAACCGCCGCACCTAGGCTTGGGGTCCGTGAAGACCCTCGTCGTTGGCACCGGTGGTCGTGAGCACGCGCTCGCGCTGGCCCTCTCGCTCGACCCCGCGGTGACGGAGGTGCACGCGGCGCCCGGGAACCCGGGCATCGCCGCGGTCGCGACGCTGCACGACGTCGACCCGATGTCGGGACCGGCCGTGGCCGAGCTGGCCGTGTCGCTCGGCGCCGACCTCGTGGTCGTCGGCCCGGAGGCGCCGCTGGTCGCGGGGGTCGCGGACGTCGTGCGGGAGCGCGGGATCGCGGTGTTCGGACCGTCCGGTGCCGCTGCGCAGCTCGAGGGATCGAAGGCGTTCTCCAAGGACGTGATGGCCGTCGCCGGCGTGCCGACCGCGCGGTCGTTCACCTGCGACACCGAGGCCGAGGTGGAGGCGGCGTTCGACGAGCTCGGTGCGCCGTACGTCGTGAAGGACGACGCGCTCGCCGCGGGCAAGGGCGTCGTCGTCACCCGCGACCGTGACGAGGCGCTCGCGCACGCGCGTGCGTGCGGGCGCGTGGTGGTGGAGGAGTTCCTCGACGGCCCGGAGGTCTCGCTGTTCGCGATCTGCGACGGGACCACGGCGTACGCGCTGCAGCCCGCGCAGGACTTCAAGCGGATCTTCGACGGCGGTCGCGGTCCCAACACCGGCGGCATGGGCTCCTACACGCCGCTCACCTGGGCGCAGCCCGACCTCGCCTCGGTGGTGCTCGACCAGGTCGTGCACCCGACGCTGGCCGAGATGAACCGACGCGGAACGCCGTTCGTCGGCTGCCTGTACGTCGGCCTCGCGCTGACCGCGGCCGGGCCGCGGGTCATCGAGTTCAACGTGCGCTTCGGCGACCCGGACATCCAGCCGGTGCTGGCCGTCCTGGACTCACCGCTCGGTGTGCTGCTGGCGGCTGCGGCCGGCGGCCGCCTGGCCGACGTCCCCGCGCCGGAGTTCCGCGGCGGCGCCGCGGTCACCGTCGTGCTCGCCTCCGCCGGGTACCCGGAGTCCTCCTCGAAGGGCGACGTCATCACCGGCGTCGAGGCCGCCGGCGAGACCGCGGACGTCATCCACGCCGGCACCGCGGTCGTCGACGGCTCGCTCGTCACCGCCGGCGGCCGGGTGCTCGCCGTCCGCGCTCTCGGCGCCGACGTCGCCTCCGCCCGCGCCGCGGCGTACGCCGCCGCCGACCACATCTCCTTCGACGGCCTGCAGCGCCGCACCGACATCGCCTCCGAGCCCCTCGGCGTCGTCGAGGGCGCCTCCCTACGTTGAATCGGGACTTTCCGTCCGTCGAGTCGTGACCTTCCGTCCGTTGAGTCGGGAGTTCTCGTCAGCGGACGCAGAAACTCCCGATTCAACGGACCGGAACTCCCGATTCGACCGACAGAAAGTCCCGACTCAACGTCGTGGGAGAATGAGGGACGTGACCGTGCCGAACGTCCTCGCCACCCGCTACGCCTCCGCCGAGCTCGCTCGCATCTGGTCGCCCGAGCACAAGATCGTGCTGGAGCGGCAGCTGTGGATCGCGGTGCTGGAGGCCCAGCGCGACCTGGGGATCGACGTCCCGGACGGCGTGATCGAGGCGTACCGCGACGTCGTCGACAAGGTCGACCTCGAGTCGATCGCGGCCCGGGAGCGGGTCACCCGGCACGACGTGAAGGCGCGGATCGAGGAGTTCTCCGCCCTCGCCGGTCACGAGCACATCCACAAGGGCATGACCTCGCGCGACCTGACCGAGAACGTCGAGCAGCTCCAGGTCCGTGACTCGCTGGCACTGGTGCGCAACCGCGCGGTCGCGACGCTGGCCCGGCTCGCGCGGCTGGCCGCCGAGCACGAGGCGACCGTGATGGCCGGCCGGTCGCACAACGTCGCCGCGCAGGCGACCACGCTCGGCAAGCGGTTCGCGACGGTCGCTGACGAGATGCTGATCTCGGTGGACCGGGTCGAGGACCTGCTGTCCCGCTACCCGCTGCGCGGCATCAAGGGCCCGATGGGCACCGCCCAGGACATGCTCGACCTGCTCGACGGCGACGCCGCCAAGCTGCAGCAGCTCGAGGAGCGGGTCGCCCACCACCTCGCCTTCCGCAACGTGCTGACCAGCGTCGGCCAGGTCTACCCGCGCAGCCTCGACTTCGACGTGGTCTCATCGCTCGTCCAGCTCGCGGCCGGACCCTCGAACCTCGCGACCACGATCCGGCTGATGGCCGGCAACGAGCTGGTCACCGAAGGCTTCCAGGAGGGCCAGGTCGGCTCCTCGGCAATGCCGCACAAGATGAACAGCCGCTCCTGCGAGCGGGTCAACGGCCTCGCGGTCGTGCTCCGCGGCTATCTCGCGATGATCGGCGAGCTCGCCGGCGACCAGTGGAACGAGGGGGACGTCTCCGACTCCGTCGTACGCCGCGTCGCGCTGCCCGACGCGTTCTTCGCGATCGACGGGCTGTTCCAGACGTTCCTGACCGTGCTCGACGAGTTCGGCGCGTTCCCGGCCGTGATCCAGCGCGAGCTGGACCGCTACCTGCCGTTCCTCGCCACCACCAAGGTGCTGATGGCCGCGGTCCGCAACGGCGTCGGCCGCGAGTCCGCGCACGAGGCGATCAAGGAGGCCGCGGTCGGCACCGCGCTCGACATGCGCAAGGGGCGGGCCGAGAACGACGTGTTCGTGCGGCTCGCCGCCGACGAGCGGCTCGGGCTCACCGCCGACCAGCTCGCGACCCTGGTGGCCGAGCCGATCACGTTCACCGGCGCCGCGGTCGACCAGGTCCAGACGGTCGTACGACGCGTCGCCGACGTCACCGCGAAGCACCCCGAGGCGGCGGCGTACTCACCGGGCGCGATCCTCTAGAAGCTCGCCTGCAACGCTCGTGGCCCATCCGGACATGAACGTCGTATGAGCGAGAGCCGCGAGGAGACGTTCCGTCGTCTGTACGCGGACCACTTCGACGCCGTCCTCGGCTTCGCGCTGCGCCGGACGGACCGTCCGGAGGACGCTGCCGACGTCACCGCGGACACGTTCCTGGTGGCGTGGCGACGCCTCGCTCACGTGCCGGGCGGCGTCGAGACCAGACCGTGGTTGTACGGCGTCGCCCGGCGAGTCCTCGCCAACCACCGCCGCGGCGACCACCGGCGCAGTGCGCTCGGCGACCGGCTGCGCAAGGAGCTGGCCGCCGCGGTGCCCGACTGCAGCGACGAGGTCGTGCAGCGCGCCGACGTGACCGTGGCGATGCACCGGCTCAGCGCCCGCGACCAGGAGGTGCTCGAGCTGCACCTGTGGGAGGGCCTCGAGCCGCGCGAGATCGCGGAGGTCCTGGGGCTCACCACGGTGGTCGTGAGGCCCCGGCTCTCGCGGGCCAGGGCCCGGTTGAGGGAACTCCTCGGCAACGATCCCGAGCCACCCGGACATCTCCCCTCCAGACACCCCCAGCTCACCCGGAAGGAGCAGCCGTGAACGCGAAGCTGACCGACGACGCCGTCGCCGGCCTGCCCCTCTCCCTCGGGCGAGCCGAGCTCCTGGAGGAGATCATGAGCACTCCCGTCCTCGACGACCGACCGATCCGCAGCCGGGAACCGCGCCGCCGTACCCGCTGGCTGGTCCCTGCCGCGGCCGCGGTCGTGGTCGCCGCGCTCGCCCTCGGCACCGCCCGGTGGGCCGGCGACGACCCCGCCCCCGCAGCCGACCGGTCCGCCCCGGTCATGTCGATGCCGGCCGTCGCCAACGGGTACGTCGTCCTCGACGCCCCGGGCTGGACCATGGTCGCCCGGCACGCCGACGAGGGCAGGGGCGAGATGAGCTACGAGAACGGCGACCAGTACCTCGAGCTCATGTGGGGCCTACCCGAGGACTACGACGGGTACGTCGAGGACCGGCGCCACATCGTGCGGCCGGCCGCCGACGGTGCGCCGATCCAGATCCTCGGCCTCGGCGCCCAGATGTGGGCCTACAGCCCCGACGACCACACCGCGATCCGCGAGGTCGACGCCGGACAGTGGATCGAGTTCCGCGGTGAGGGGATGGACGAGGCCGGCTACCTCGCGCTGCTCGGCCAGCTCCGGGCCGTGGACGAGGCCGAGTTCGACGCGATGCTGCCGGAGGAGTTCGTCACCGGCGCCGAGCGCAACGACACCGTCGACACGATCCTCGACGAGATCGACGCCGCCTCCGACGGTCCGCTGCTGCCCGAGGGCGTCGACCGCGCCTCGATCACGTCCGACCAGGTCGACGACTACCAGCTCGGCAGCGAGATCTCGGGTCAGGTCGCGTGCGCCTGGCTCGGCGAGTACGCCGCCGCCGAGGAGGCCGGTGACCAGGGCCGCATGGACGCGGCGGCCGCCGCGCTGAACAGCTCGCACGACTGGCCGGTGCTGCACCGGATGGACGACCGGGGCTACTTCCCCGAGGTGCTGTGGATGTACGCCCAGCAGGTCGCTGACGCCGGCACGCTCCCGGAGGACTACCAGAACGGACTCGGCTGCTAGGGCCTGACGTTGAAGTTCCGGCGGAAGACGTTGTCCGGATCCCACGCCCGCTTGACCTCGCGCAGCCGCGCGTAGGTGTCCGCGGGCCAGAGTGCGGCGATGTCCTCGTCGCTGTCCGACCCGAGGAAACCGGCGTACGCGCCGATGCCCTGGTCGCCGATCGTGCGCCACACGCCTCGCGCCTCGGCGACCTGGTTATCGGTGGCGTCGATCGGCAGGAAGGCCGCGGAGACGACCAGGGCCTCGGCGTCGCGGTGGGCGAAGGCGGTCGCGGTGCGGTCGACCCGGGCGACCGCACCGCCGAGGCTGCGGAGGAACACCACGCGCCCACCACCGGCGTACGCCGTCGCGATCGCGTCGATCAGCGGCTCGTCGACCGACCCGACGAGCGCGTTGCCGATGACCGGCAGCACGCCCTCCGGAGGGTGGGCCTCCTCGAGTGTGTCGGCGTAGCGCAGCTCGCGGACGTCCTCCGTGAGCACGGTGCCGATCGTGCGCAGCGCGTCGATCGGGGACGGGTCGTCGGAGTCGAGGCAGACGTAGAGGAGGGCGGTCCGGCCGCTGCCGAAGTCCGGCATCAGCACCAGCATCGTGGTCAGGTCGTCCGAGGCGTTCGTGATGGCTGCTGCCGTCCACCCCTTCAGCAGCTGGGCGACGTCGTCTGCTGCGAACGTGATCGTGCCGAAGTGCACCGTCGTGACCGGGTGCGCCTGGAACTCGAACGCCGTCACCACGCCGAAGTTCCCGGCGCCGCCCCGCACCGCCCAGAAGAGGTCGGCGTTGTCGGTCGCCGATGCCCGCACGACCTGGCCCGCTGCGGTGACCACCTCGGCGGCCAGGAGGTGGTCGACGGTCAACCCGTGCTTGCGGACCAGCCAGCCGATCCCGCCGGCCTGGCTGAGTCCGCCGACCCCGACCGACGTCGTGTCGCCCGAGCTGACCGCGAGGCCGTGCGGCGCCAGGGCCGCGGCGGCCGCGCCCCAGGTCGCGCCGGCACCGATCCGCACCCGTCCCTCACCCAGGAGCTCGACCGCGTCGAGGCGGGAGAGGTCGAGCACGACGCCGTCGTCGACGGCCCCGAGACCGAGCACGTTGTGGCCGCCGCTGCGGACGGCGAGGGGGAGCCCGGCGGAGCGGGCGTGGTCGAGCGCGGCCACGACGTCGGCCGCCGACGTGGGTCGCAGGACGAGGGCGGGCGTCGCGGTGCCGGCGAAGGTGGTGCGGGCGGCGTCGTACTCGGGGGTCCCGGGGCGGAACGTGACGTGGTCGATGGTCATGCGCTCGACCGTAGAACTTCAACCGAACTTGAGATCAAGGGCTGAATCCAGGTTCACTAAGCTGGCTCAGCATGTGAGATATATCAGCGAGGATATATGTTCGCGCGCCCGCGGATCCCTAGGTTGAGCGACGGATGTGGGAGTCCGTACTACTCGAGGGAATCCGCATGAAGAAGCTCCAGAGAGCCGTGCTCGCCACGCTGCTCGCCGCCGGTACCGCCCTGGTCAGCGTGGTCGCGATCTCGCCCAGCGCCAGCGCGGCCGAGGTCGCCTGCTCCAGCTACTCGTCGTCGACGAGCAGCTGCGTCAACACCCAGCTCGTGGTCGCCGGCACCAGCCACAGCGTCGACTGGTACCTCCCCAACGGCACCGCCTCGGCGCTCATGGTGCTCCAGCACGGCTTCAGCCGCGGCTGCGGGAACCTGCGCGGCACCAGCAAGGCGATCGCCGAGAAGGGCGTGATGGTGCTGTGCGTCAACGGCGACATGACCGCCGGCAACCCGGCGCTCGCCGACGCGCTGGGCGCCCTCCTCGTCGCGCGGACGATCACGCCGCCGCAGGGCAAGGCGCTGCCGCAGCGCTACCTCGTCGGCGGCCACTCCGCCGGCGGTCACTTCGCGAGCGAGCTCGGGGCCTACCTCGATGCCGCCGGCTACCCGAGCTTCGCCGGTGCGATCCTCTTCGACCCGGTCGCGGCCGCGGGCTTCAGCGCGAACGTCGCCGCGATCTCGGACGGCGGTGCCCGCCCGGTGCTCGCCGTGACCGCCCGGCCGAGCGTGATCAACCTCTTCAACAACTCCGCCGAGGCGCTGGTCGATCTCGCCAACCCGTACGTCGGCATCCAGCTGGTGTGGAGCAGCTTCTTCCTGGGCATGCCGACCGGCGGCAGCTGCCACATCGATGTCGAGGGTGAGAACACCGACGCGATCGGCGTCGCCGGTGCCCTCTGCTCGCCGAACGCGACCCAGACCGCGCGCCTGCGCGACTTCGGCTCGGCGTGGGCGAAGGACCTGGCGACGGGCAGCCACACGGCGGCGTACTACTGCGCCGACGCGAACGTCGTCTCGACGTGCGGCAGCAAGGTCCGCGACCTCGTGGACCGGTCGCTGCCGCTGGCCTCGCCGATCCGCTGACCGATCCTGGCGCCCGGATATTCACCGGGCGCCAGGAGCCCGGTCTCACTAGGCTGCTCGTCCATGGAGCTCTGGGAGCGCTCCGCAGCCCTGGGTCAGCTGGACCGGTACCTCCAGGACAGTGCCAACTCCGGGCGCGTGGTGCTGGTGGCAGGCGAGGCCGGGATCGGCAAGACGGCCTTCGTCACCGAGTTCGTACGCCGTGCCGGTGGGTCGGTCCGCGTCCTCTGGGGTGGCTGCGACCAGCTCGTCACGCCGCGAGCCCTCGGACCGCTCCACGACATGGCCCGGCGCTCGGGCGGTGTGCTCGCCTCGCGGATGCGCGCCGACGCCGGCCAGGAGGAGGTGTTCGCGGCCTTCCTCGAGGAGCTGTCCGGCCCCCGCCAGCGGGCACGCCCGGTGGTCGTCGTCGAGGACGCGCACTGGGCCGACGAGGGCACGCTCGACTGGCTCGTCTTCCTCGGGCGCCGGATGCACCAGCTCTCCGCGCTCCTGGTCGTCACCTACCGTGACGACGAGGTCGGGGCCGAGCACCCGCTGCGGCGCGCCCTCGCCGCCGTTCCCGTGGACACGGTGCGGCGGATCAACCTCGAGCCGCTCTCCGCGGCGTGCGTCGCCGAGCGTGCCGAGAACGCCGGCCACGACCCGGAGGTGGTGTACCACGCAGCAGGCGGCAACCCGCTCCTGGTGACCGAGGTGCTCAAGTCCGACGGCGGCGACGGCGTGACGGGGGCCGTGCAGGACCTCGTGCTCGAGCGGCTGCGGCGCCTCTCGGACCCGGCTCGGGAGCTGGCACACCTGGTCTCCGTGGTCCCGACCCGAGCGGGCGCGGCCTTCGTCGCGGGCGAGGAGGACCACGCCGAGCTGTGCCTCGCGGCCGGCGTGCTGGTCGCGTCCGGTGACGGGATCGGCTACCGCCACGAACTGCTGCGCTCCGCCGTCGAGCAATCGCTCTCGCCACTTCGCCGGCAGGCCCTGCACCGCAAGGCGTTCGAGGTGCTGGCCACTGATCCGGACATCGACCCCGAGGCGCTGGTCCACCACGCCAATGGCGCGGGTGACGACGCATCGGTGCTCCGGTACGCGCCGGTCGCAGGTGCGCGGGCCGCCCGGCAGGGGGCGCACCGCGAGGCGGCCGGCCACTACGCGCTCGCGGTCGCCCTGTCCGACCGGCTCGACGTGCCCGAGCGCGCCGATCTGCTCGACGCGTTCGCGGAGGAGTGCTTCATCGCGGGCCGCCACCCCGAGGCGCTCGACGCCCGGAAGCGCGCGCTGCCGCTGCGTCTCGAGCTCGGTGAGCCGGAGCGGGCCGCCGACGACCTCCGCTGGATCTCGCGGCTGTCGTGGTGGACCGGCCAGGTCGCCGAGGCACGCCACGCGGCACTGCGCGCGATCGACCTGCTCCAGCAGCTGCCCGAGAGCCCGGCACTCGCCGACGCCTACGCGAACCAGGCGCTCGTCCACCTGACGACCCACGAGCTCGACGACGCCCGGATGTGGGGTGAGCGGGCCCGCGACGTCGGCGCCCGGCACGGCAACCTGGCCGCCGAGCTCCAAGGCGCGAACACCCTCGAGGCGGTCCGGCTGACCGAGGGCGCCGTGGACGCACCCGAGCGGCTGGTCGAGATCCATCACCGCGCCCACCGGCACGGCCTGCTCGACCAGGCGGCCCGCGCGTTCGCGAACCTGGCGATGGTCACCGGCGACGAGGTCGCGGAGTTCGCCGACGCCGAGCCGCTCTGCGACCAGGCGATGGAGTACGCCACCCAGCACGACTTCTGGCCGGTGTTCGACATCGTCCTCGCGGCCCGCTCGAAGGTCCGGCTCGAGCGTGGCGACTGGGCCGGCGCGATCGTCGACGCCGAGCTCGCGCTCGCCCGGAACGGACGTCGGGGTGCGGTGGCGATCCTCCCGCTCGTCGTGCTCGGCCGGATCGCCGCGGCGCGAGGCGAGCCCGGCGCGCTCGACCTCCTCGACGACGCCGAGCGGGCCGCGGCCGGGGTGGGGGACGTGCCGATGGTCGCCCCGGTGGCCGACGCCCGGGCCGAGCTGTTCGCCTGGCAGGGCGACTCAGCCCGTGCCATCGAGGAGATCGAGCGGGCGCTCGAGCTCGCGGGAGGCGCGGACGGCGTGCCGTTCATCGTCGGCCGGCTGGCGTGGCGGCGGTGGCGGTCCGGAGGGCCGGTGGCGGACTTCGGTGCCGACCCCTTCCGCGCCATGATGGGCGGTCGCTGGGCGGAGGCAGCGGCCGACTGGAAGCGGCGCGACGGCGTCTACCTGCGCGTCGACGCGCTCGCCGAGGGCGACGCGGACGCCGCCGCCGAGGCGCTGTCGACCCTGGACGGCTGGGGTGCGACCGTGGCGGCCGCCGACGTCCGGTCCAGGCTGCGGGCGCGCGGCTTCACCCGGATCCCCCGCGGTCCCCGGCAGTCGACGACGGCGAACGCCGCCGGCCTCACGAACCGGCAGGTCGAGGTCGTGGCCCTGCTCGTCGAGGGCCTCACGAACGCCGAGATCGCCGAGCGGCTGACGGTGTCACCCAAGACGGTCGACCATCACGTCTCCGCCGTGCTCGGCAAGCTCGGGGTGTCACGACGCGGTCAGGTGGCGGGTGTCGCAAGGCAGATGGGTCTCCTGCCCAACATGGGTTGATCTCCCCATGAAGTGGGTGCCCGGACCCTCCTAGCGTCCGCGGCATGCACACGAACCCTGACGTCATCGTGGTCGGCGCCCGCGCCGCCGGCGCCTCGACGGCGATGCTGCTGGCCCGACGCGGACACCGCGTGGCGCTTCTCGACCGCGCCGAGTTCCCGTCCGACACGATCTCCACGCACCAGATCGCGCGGTCCGGGGTGGTCCAGCTCGCTCGGTGGGGACTGCTGGACGCCGTCCTCGCCAGTGGCGCACCCGCACTGCGCTCGGTGACCTTCACCGCGGCGGGCATGAGCATCACCCGCCCGATCAAGGACAAGGCGGGTGTCGACCTGCTCGTCGCTCCGCGCCGCTACGTCCTCGACTCCCTCCTCGTCGACGCCGCCCGGGAGGCCGGTGCCGACGTGCGCACCGGCGTCCGGGTCACCGAGGTGATCCGCGAGGACGACCGGGTGTGCGGCGTACGTGGTCCCGACCTCGAGCTCCGCGCACCGCTGGTGATCGGCGCCGACGGCCTCGGCTCCACGATCGCCCGGGCGGTCGGGGCCGAGACCATCGAGCAGCGCGCTGCGAACGGCGCCGGCGTCTACGCCTACTACGGCGGCATCCCGTGGGACGGCATCGAGCTGATCGCCTCCGCGGGCGCCCTGGCCGGCGTCTTCCCCACGCACCACGGCGAGGCCTGCGTCTGGGTCTGCATGCCCGCCGACGACTTCCGTCGCCTGCGGCGGCACCACCCGAGCCGCGAGGCGGCGCTCGAGGCGGCGCTGCTGCACCACGCACCCGAGCTCTCTGCCCGGCTGCTCGCCGGCCACCGGCGCAGCCCGGCCACCGGGATGTCGCGCCTCCCCAACTACATCCGGCGCGCGCACGGGCCCGGGTGGGCGCTGGTCGGCGACGCCGGCTACCACCGCGACCCGGTGACCGGGCACGGCATCAGCGACGCGTTCCGCGACGCCGAGCTGCTGGCCGACGCCGTCGATGCGGGCGGCTCCGACGAGGATCTCGCGGCGTACCAGCGCCGCCGCGACGCCGCCCTGCGTGAGGTCTTCGAGATCACCTGCGCCCTCGCGGACTACCCGCCCGTCCCCGAGTTCGTCGCGCTCCAGAAGCGCCTCAGCGTCGCCCTCGACGTCGAGGCCGAGGCGCTCGGCACCACCACCCACTGAGTAGCAACCAACCATCCGAGGAGATCCACCATGTCCAGCACCACCGCTACCCGTCAGCCGATCAACGGGGTCGACGTCCCGACGTTCTTCGCGACCCTCGATGCCGTCAAGCAGCACCCGGAGGCCGCGAAGTTCCAGTTCCGCGCCCACAACAGCTGGGTCGAGGGCACGCACAGCCGCAGCGTCGTCGAGGACTACTTCGGTGTCGGCGAGCGCAAGCACGAGCGGACGTTCGTGTTCGACGCCGACCACCCGGCCGTCCTGGTCGGCCGCGACGCGGGCGCGACGCCTCTCGAGTTCGTGCTGCACGCGCTCGCGGCCTGCCTGACCGCCGGCCTGGCGAACATCGCGTCCGCCCGGGGCATCCGGCTGACCGAGGTCCGCTCGACGGTCTCGGGCGACATCGACCTGACCGGCATCCTCGGCATCGACCCCGACGTCCGCAACGGCTTCTCGGGCATCTCGGTCGAGCTCCACGTCTGCGGGGACGCCCCCGCGGACGAGCTGCGCGCCCTGGTCGAGCAGTCCCGCGCCCGCTCCGCGGTGTACGACGTCCTGACCCACCACGTCCCGGTCCACGTCGACGTGGTCACGGACTGATGGCCTACCTGTCCACGCCCGAGGTCGACGGCACGAACTACGCACGGCTGTTCGCGCTCGCGCCGGCGGCGTACGACGGCTGGGCCACGCTCAACGTCGCGATCCGCTCAGCCATGGACCTGCGGCGCTACGAGCTGGTGACGCTCGCCGCCGCCCGGCGGCTCGGGTCGTCGTACTGCTCGATGGCGCACGGCTCGCTGCTCCGCGACCGGTTCTTCACGGCGGACCAGGTGCGCCGGATCGCCGCCGACCACCACGACGCCGGGCTCGACCCGGCGGACGTGGCGCCGATGGACCTCGCCGAGCGGGTCGTCACCGACCCGCGCGGCATCACCGACGGGGACGTCGCGGCGCTCCGGGAGCTCGGGCTCTCGGAGCGGGACGTCCTCGACGTGGTCCTGACCGCGGCCGCCCGGTGCTTCTTCGCCACCGTGCTCGACGCGCTCGGGGTCGAGCCGGACGCGTCGTACCGTGCCGACCTCGACCCGCGGCTCCTCGACCTGCTCACGGTCGGGCGGTCGGCCGCGGTGGCGTGAGGGGGCTACGCCCGGGCCGACCCGCCCCAGTTCGCGAGCTTGGTCGCGACGGCGTGCAGGTCGGCCCGGCGTACGGCGTCGGGCACCGGCGGCAGGATCGCGTCCCACTCGACCGCGAACGACCCGCGGATGTCGGGGAGCCCCTCGGGGCGGGCGAAGAACCAGACGTGCGCGTGGGCGCAGCCGTCACCCCAGCGGTTGACGTGCACCCGGCCGATGCCCGGCATGCCCTCCATGATCCGGACCAGCCGGTTCGCGATCCGGCCGAGCTCGGCGGCCTCGTCGTCGCCGAAGTTGCCGATGTCGAGGTGCTCGCGGGTCCACAGCGTCAGCACCAGCGGCAGCCCGCTCGGCTCCGCGGTCGGGGTGACGAGCCACCAGCGCTCGTCCTCCCAGACGATCTGCTCCGGCGCGAAGCCCGCGCACGCCGGGCACGGCCCGCCGCCCTCGGCGCCCTCGCGCGGTGCCTCCGGCTCGGGTGCGCGCAGCACGCGCGGCGCGACCTGCCCGTCCACGGCGTCCCACGGGAAGATGTCCCAGTCGGCGATCGGCGGGGACGGCAGTCGGCCGTCCGGTCCGGCGGCGGCGGTGACCCTGGCGTAGAGCTCGTCGGCAGACTCCGGCATGACCACACTCTGCCACGATCTGTTTCATGAGCGCTCCCGTCACGGTCTCGATCACCCGCACCATCGCGCCCGGCCACGACGACGAGATGATCGCCTGGATGCAGGCCGGATCGGCCCTCGCCGCCCGCTTCGACGGCTTCCTGGGGTCGGGCTGGATCCGGCCGCAGCTGGACTCGGAGGAGTGGCACATGCTCTACCGGTTCGCCGACGACGACTCCCTGGCGACCTGGGAGGCCTCCGAGCAGCGCCGGTGGTGGCGCAGCGCCGCGGAGGGACTCATCGGCGATGCGCGGGTCGAGCGTCTGACCGGCATCGAGGGCTGGTTCGACCCACCGGCGACGTACGACGTGAAGGACCTGCGGCCGGCCCCGCCGCCTCCGCCCCGGTGGAAGCAGGCGTGCGTGATCTTCCTGGTGTTCTTCCCGCTGAGCCTGCTCGTGAACTGGGCCGGCGGCCACCTGCTCGCCGACGTCTGGCTGCCCGCGCGGGTGCTGATCAGCGTCGTCGTGATGACGCCGGTGATGACCTACTTCGCGCTGCCCTGGATCACTCGCCGGATGGAGTGGTGGCTGCATCCCGCCGGCGCCACGGCAAAAGTCGAGTGACGTAGTCAACTATGGTGGGCGGCATGTCAGTGGAGACGGCGCCGCCCCTTCCGTCGTACGACGACGTCCAGGTCGTCGTCCCTGCTCCTGGTGGCGGCCCCGGCAACTGGTCCGGCGCCGCGAGCGCGGTCCTCGTCGACGGCACGTTCTGGCTCACCTACCGGGTGCGTCGGCCGCTGGCGGAGGGCCGAGGTGTCGCTGTCGTGGTGGCCCGTTCTGCCGACGGCATCGCGTTCGAACCGGTCGCGGAGGTCCATCGCGAGGCGTTCGGCTGTGAGTCGTTCGAGCGGCCGGTCCTGGTGCCGCTGCCCGAGGGCGGCTGGCGGCTCTACCTCTCGTGTGCGACGCCGCACTCCAAGCACTGGTGGGTCGACAGCCTGACGGCCGCGACGCCGGAGGAGCTGCCGACCGGCCATCGCCGGGTCGTGCTGCCGGGTGATGACACGGTGGCGGTCAAGGATCCCGTCGTCGAGCGCACGGATGGTGGCTGGCGGATGTGGCTGTGCTGCCACCCGTTGACCGAGGCGGGGCACGAGGACCGGATGACCACGCGGCTCCTGACCGGACCCGACGGCCTCGAGTGGGCCGACCAGGGCGAGGTCCTCGCCGGTCGCCCGGGTCGGTGGGACGCGCGCGGGGCGCGGGTCACGACGGTCGTCGCCGACCATCCCCTGACGGTGCTGTACGACGGGCGCCCGGATGCCGAGTCCAACTGGCACGAGACCACCGGTGTCGCCCGCTGGGACGGCACCCGGCTGGTCGCTGACGACGAGGAACCGCTGGTCTCGCCGTACTCCGACGGCGCCTGGCGCTACGCCTCCGCGGTGCCGCTGCCGGACGGCCGGACCCGCTTCTACGTCGAGGCCGCCCGCCCCGACGGTGCGCACGACCTGGTCACGGTCGTCCGCTAGGCCGGCTGCCGCCGCTGGTCGAACGAGCCCCGGCTCTCGG
Source organism: Nocardioides sp. SR21 (assembly GCF_022761125.1). GTDB lineage: Bacteria > Actinomycetota > Actinomycetes > Propionibacteriales > Nocardioidaceae > Nocardioides. Next base: position 177,469 of record NZ_JAKWJR010000008.1, read on the forward strand.
TCGACAGCCAATCCGAGAAGTCCTCGCCGGTGAGCGACGAGAGCAGGCCGATGTCCTCGGCGAACTGGGAGATCAGCTCCTCGCGCAGCGCCGCGGACAGCAGGGGGCGGTGCGCGGTGCCGGGGCCGACGAGGCCGGCCACCAGCGGGCCGCTGGCCCGGCGCCACACGTGGGGTGGTGCGAACTGGCCGAGGCGCGCCCCGGCGCGCACCACCGGTCCCAGGACGGCCGGCCGCCAACCGGGTGCGACGAAGCTGCGCGCGTTGTCGCGCGGGATCGTCGCCACGCGCCCGGTCTCGATGCCGAGGAAGCGGCAGGCGCGGTCGACTGCCGCGGGTGGGTCGTCGACGATGTCGCGGTAGCGCAGGACGAGGATCCGCCCGGGGTCGACGTGATCGCGGAGGTGCTCGAGCTGCTGGCCGTACATGCCGAGCTCGCGGTAGCGCCAGAACGGCGCCCAGCCCGCCCGGGCCCGCTCGTCCTGCAGCGCGAACGCGGTCGCGAAGTCCGACTCCGGCTCGAGGCCGTCGGACCACAGGTGCATCCAGTTCGAGTAGGCGCGATCGATCGGGTCCCGCACGACCGCGATCAGCCGGACCTCCGGCAGCGCCTCCCCGATCCGCCGGTGCGCGCCGCGGCTCCAGAGGTAGAAGGGGGTGCTCTCGCCGCGGGTCGAGCCCGCGGGAGCATCGGCGAACAGCGCGTCGTACCGGTCGGCACGCCAGATCCACTCCTGCTGGGAGTGCTTGTCACCCGGACCGCACCACCCCGGCGGAGGGGCGCCGTCGCACAGCCAGTACTTCGGCTCCTTGGGCGTGGTCATGAAGACCTCGGGATGCTGTGCGAGCGCGGCGTGGAGTGCCGTGGTCCCTGCCTTGGGCGCGCCGACGATGAGGAAGTCCGGCTGCGGTGTCCTGGTCATGTGCCCTCCCGCATAAGTCTTGTAAGTCACTCTACAAAGGACATGTAAGTGGGAGAAGAGGGCTGCTTCTAGAGTTAGCACCGTGGCCGACCTGAACATCCCGACCGCGCCCGCCATCGAGGGGGCCACCCACCTGCACAGCGGCAAGGTGCGCGACCTCTACGAGCTGCCGAGCGGCGAGCTGCTGATGGTCGCCAGCGACCGGATCTCGGTCTTCGACTTCGTGCTCGACACGACGATCCCCGACAAGGGCGAGATCCTGACCCGGATGTCGCTGTGGTGGTTCGACCAGCTCGCCGACCTGGTGCCCAACCACGTCATCTCCACGGACGTGCCGGACGCGGTCAAGGGCCGCGCGGTCGTCTGCGAGCGGCTCGCGATGTACCCCGTCGAGTGCGTCGCCCGCGGCTACCTCACCGGGTCCGGCCTGCTCGACTACCGCGCGTCCGGCGAGGTCTGCGGCATCGCGCTGCCGGCGGGGCTCGAGGACGGCAGCCGGCTGCCCGAGGCGATCTTCACGCCCGCCACCAAGGCCGAGCTCGGTGACCACGATGAGAACGTCTCGTACGACGCCGTCGTGACCACCATCGGCGCCGAGCGCGCCGCGGAGCTGCGCGCCCTGACGCTCGCCGTCTACTCCCGGGCCGAGTCGGTCGCCCGCGAGCGCGGCATCGTCCTGGCCGACACGAAGCTCGAGTTCGGCGCCCGCCCCGACGGCACGACCGTGCTCGGCGACGAGGTGCTCACGCCCGACTCCTCGCGCTTCTGGCCGGCCGCCGAGTGGCAGCCCGGCCGCACGCAGCCGTCGTACGACAAGCAGATCGTGCGCAACTGGGCGCTGTCGCCGGAGTCCGGCTGGGACAAGGCGTCCGGCGAGGCCCCGCCGCCGGTGCCGGCCGAGGTCGTCGAGCGCACCCGCAGTCGCTACATCGAGGCCTACGAGCTGCTCACCGGAGAGCGTTGGTAACCGTCTCGTTCCCGGTGTCCTGCGAGGTGGCCTTCGACTACCTCGCGGACCCGCACCACCGCGCCGACTGGCAGTCCAGCCTCGCGCGCGTCGAGGACGTCGACGGCGAGCCGCGCGTCGGCCAGACCTGGACCGACGTCACGAAGCCCGGCCTGCGTCCGCGCATGGAGACCACCGAGCTCGACCGGCCCCGCCGCTGGACCGAGCGCGGCACCTGGCGCCGCATCACCGCCACGCTGACGCTCGAGTTCCGGCCGACCCCGACCGGGTGCGACGTGGTCGCCGACTTCGCGATCAACCCGCTGCTGCGGCTGCCGGCCCTCTGGGCCGTGCGAGGTGACCTCCGCCACGCGGCGAGTAGGTTGCAGCCATGACGACGTACAACCTGGCGACCCTGCTCGAGGACGGCGCGACGACCTACCCCGACCGCACCGCGGTGGTCCTGGGCGACACCCGGCTGTCGTACGCCGAGGTCGACTCGTTCGCCAACATGGTCGCGAACCTGCTGGTCTCGCGCGGCATCCGGCCCGGCGACAAGGTCGCGCTCACCTGCCCGAACCTGCCGTACTTCACGGTCGTCTACTACGGCATCCTGAAGGCCGGCGCGACCGTCGTCCCGCTGAACGTCCTGCTCAAGGGCCGCGAGGTCGCCTACCACCTCGGTGACTCCGACGCGAAGGCCTACTTCTGCTTCCAGGGCACGCCCGAGCTGCCGATGGGCGAGGCCGGGTACGCCGGCTTCCAGGAGGCCGAGGGCTGCGAGCACTTCTTCATCATCACCGCCGGGCTCGGCGACGCCTCGCCGATCGAGGGCACCGAGACGATGGCCCAGGCGATGGGTGGGCAGCCCGCGACGTTCGACACCGTGGCGACCGACGAGGACGACACCGCGGTCATCCTCTACACGTCCGGCACGACCGGGCAGCCCAAGGGCGCGGAGCTGCGGCACCGCAACATGCGCGACAACGCGAAGGCCGGCGCGGCGCTCTTCGGTGCCGATCCCGCCAGCCCGGACACCTACCTCTGCGTGCTGCCGCTGTTCCACTCGTTCGGCCAGACCGTGTGCCAGAACGGCGCGTTCGCGTACGGCGGCACCGTCGTCCTGCAGCCGCGCTTCGAGGCGCACGACGCGCTGAAGCTGATGCTGAAGGAGAGGATCACGTTCTTCGCCGGCGTCCCGACGATGTACTGGGGCCTGCTCGGCGCGCTCGCCGACGATCCCGACACCGACGTCGCCACGCTGGCCGAGAACCTCCGGGTCGCCGTCGCCGGTGGATCGGCGCTGCCGGTCGAGGTGCACCGCGAGTTCGAGAAGAGGTTCGGCGTCACGATCCTCGAGGGCTACGGCCTCAGCGAGACCTCGCCGGTGGCGTCGTTCTCGCGCTTCGGCGAGCCGGTGCGGGTCGGCTCCATCGGTACGCCGATCCCCGGCGTCGAGATGAAGCTGATCGACCCCGCGAGTGACGGAGGCTGGGGCGAGGTCGAGGGCAGCGACGTCGTCGGCGAGATCGCGATCAAGGGCCACAACATCATGAAGGGCTACTACGGCCGCCCGGAGGCGACCGCCGAGTCCATCCAGGACGGCTGGTTCCGCTCCGGCGACCTGGCCCGACGCGACGAGGACGGCTGGTACTACATCGTCGACCGGTCGAAGGACATGATCATCCGCGGCGGGTACAACGTGTACCCGCGCGAGATCGAGGAGGTCCTGATGACCCACCCGGCGGTCTCGCTGGCCGCGGTCATCGGCGTACCCCACGAGAGCCACGGCGAGGAGATCAAGGCGTTCGTCATCAGGAACGCCGGCGTCGAGATCACCGAGGACGAGCTGGTCGCGTGGGGCAAGGAGCAGATGGCGGGCTACAAGTACCCGCGCATCGTCGCCTTCGTCGACTCCCTGCCGATGACCTCGACCGGCAAGATCCTCAAGCGTGAGCTGAGCTGAGGCGCGAACCGAGACCCGGTGAGCCGAGGGGCGGCGTCAGCCGACGCGGTAGCGCACGTGCGTCGCGAGCGCTGACTGCTCGCCCTCGATGATCTCGAGCGTCGGCGTGATCGAGCCGTCGAACAGCCGCTCGCCGGACCCGAGCGCGATCGGGGAGTAGCCGAGGGTCAGCTCGTCGAGCTCGCCCGCCGCGATCGCCTGGCGTACGGCGGAGGCGCCGCCGGCGATGTCGACGTCGCCGCCCGAGGCCTCACGGGCCAGCCGCAGCGCGTCGGCGAAGCCGGTGGTGACGAAGTGGAACGTCGTGCCGCCCGCCATCTCGATCGGTTCGTGCTCGTGGTGGGTGAGCACGAACACCGGGGCGTGGTACGGCGGCTCCTCGCCCCACCAGCCGCGCCACTCCTCGGACCACGAGTCCCACGACCCGCGCACGGGGCCGAACATGTTGCGGCCCATGACGTAGGCGACACCGGGGCGCAGGATCCTGTCCTGCCAGCGGGCGTCGACCTCGTGGGCGGGGTCGTTGAACATCCAGCGGTGGAGGCTCTCGCCGCCACGGCCGAGCGGGTTCTCGAGGGTCTGGTCAGGACCTGCCACGAACCCGTCGACGGAGACGGTCAGGGTCGCTGTCGTGAACGTCATGCTCCATCAGACCAGGCCGCCCCGCCAGAGTCATCGGCCGTCATCGCGACTACTCGAACGCGTTCGGCAGCGCGCCGGGCAGGCCGGCGAGGAGCTCGCGCGCCTGGGCCGCGACCTTGTGCTCGACCAGCACCTCGTACTTCGTCGCGACCACCTGGGCGACCGACGAGAAGTCGCGCTGCCCGCGGGTGAACGCGTACCCGATCAGAGCCCACACGAGGCCGAACACCGCGCCGAGGAGCACGGTCGAGAGGATCATCGAGAACACGTCCTCGTCGACGAAGAACGAGAAGATCAGGCCGACGAAGAGGCCGAGCCAGATCCCGGAGAAGATGCCGCCGACGGCCACCCGTCCCCACGTGAGGCGACCGGTGATCCGCTCGACCCGCTTGAGGTCGGTGCCGACGATCAGCAGGTTCTGGACCGGGAACTCCTTGTCGGACAGGAAGTCGACGGCCTTCTGCGCCGCGGCGTAGTCGTCGTACACCGCCAGGGACTGGGGGAACTCGAGTCGAAGGGGGTTCGCGCCCGGCATTCCAGTGGGGAGGCTCATACCGCTCAGTCTGCCCGACGCATCTAGACTGAGCCCGTGCCTCGCGTAGTCGTAGACGTCATGCCCAAGCCCGAGATCCTCGACCCGCAGGGCAAGGCGGTGCACGGCGCGCTGCCGCGCCTCGGCTTCACCGGCGTGACCGACGTCCGCCAGGGCAAGCGCTTCGAGCTCGAGTTCACCGGTGAGGTCACCGCCGAGGTGCTGGCCGAGGTCGAGAAGATGGCGGAGACGCTGCTCTCCAACCCGGTCATCGAGAACTACGCGGTCCGGGTGGAGCAGTGAAGGTCGGCGTCGTCACCTTCCCGGGCTCGCTCGACGACGTCGACGCGCAGCGCGCGGTCGTCATCGGCGGCCACGAGGCGGTCGCCCTGTGGCACGGCGACCACGACCTGAAGGGCGTCGACGCGGTCGTCCTGCCCGGCGGCTTCTCGTACGGCGACTACCTGCGCTGCGGCGCGATCTCGCGCTTCTCCCCGGTGATGACCGAGGTGATCGAGGCGGCGGGCAAGGGCATGCCGGTGCTCGGCATCTGCAACGGCTTCCAGATCCTCTGCGAGTCGCACCTGCTGCCCGGTGCGCTGATCCGCAACGACCACCGCAAGTTCGTGTGCCGGGACCAGAAGCTGCGCATCGAGAACAACCGCACCCCGTGGACGTCGGCGTACGCCGAGGGTGACGAGGTCACCATCGTCCTCAAGAACGGCGAGGGCGGCTTCGTCGCCGACGAGGCCACGCTCGACCGGCTCGAGGGCGAGGGCCAGGTCGTCGCGCGCTACCTCGGCGGCAACCCCAACGGCTCGCTGCGCGACATCGCCGGCATCACCAACGAGCGCGGCAACGTCGTCGGCCTGATGCCGCACCCCGAGCACGCCGTCGAGGACCTCACCGGTGCCGGCACCCAGGGCCTCGGCTTCTTCACCAGCCTCGCGGCGCACGCGTTCGCATGATCGCCCCACGAAATCGCATGACTCCTCGGCTGCTCTTCCGCCGGGTCGCGATCGCCGAGGCGATCACCTGGGCGCTCCTGCTCACCGGCATGTTCCTCAAGTACGTCACCGAGACCACCGAGCTCGGCGTCCAGGTGTTCGGCATGGTCCACGGCGTCGTGTTCGTCGCCTACTGCCTGACCACGGTGCTCGTCGCCGTCGACCAGCGCTGGTCGTTCGGCCGCACGCTGCTCGGCCTGGCCGCAGCGGTGCCGCCGTTCTTCACCGTGCTGTTCGACTGGTACGCCGAGCGCCGCAGCGCGATCGCCGACACCTGGCGCCTGCGTCACGCGGAGCCGTCCGGCCCGCTCCAGAAGCCCGCGGCCTGGCTGATCCGCAACCCCGCGCGCGGCGCCGTCACCGGCGTGATCGCGGTCGTCGCGCTCACCGGCCTCGCGCTGCTGGTCGGTCCGCCGGCCTAGCTCCACCAGGCGCCGGTTGCGCGGACTCGGGAGCCTCCGAGCCCGCCTAGGACGTTCCGGCGGACAGTGCCTTCCACGACTCACGGGAGGCGACGCCGGAGACCTCGACCCGCGCAGCCGTCTGCCACGCGCGGAGCGCGGCACCGGTGTCGGACCGGAACCGGCCGGTCGCCGGGATCGGGTCGGACACGCCCGCGGCGTTGAGGGTGCGCTGCAGCCGGCGTACCTCCGGACCCGTCGAGCCGATCTTCAGCACCGGCTGCTCGCCGTACGACAGCAGCGACATCCAGTTCTTCTGCCACCAGACCTCGCTGACCGGCATGCCGACCTTCGTCTTCCAGGCCTGGATCGCCTTCACGGTCGCCTTGTTCCACTTGCCGTTGACCTTGCCCTGGTAGATCTCCTGCTCGGTGAGCAGGCACTGGAGGGCCATCACGCGACCGGCGGGCGGCACCGTGGTCTCGGTCGGCGGGCGCAGCGTCTCGTACGTCGGGTAGCTGATCCGCACGTCGCCGCAGTGCTTCTCGGGCTCGACGTACAGGCCCCGCCCGACGTCGAGGAAGTTGCGGTCGATGTTGATCGTCACGCCGCCCCACGTCTCGTCGTGGCCGCCCTGGTACTGCTTGATCCGGGCGTGCGGGCGCCAGCCGTCCTCACGGAGGTACGACGTGGACGTGTTCGCGACGCCGTCCCAGCGGGCGACCCAGATCATGTCGGGGAGCACGACCTTGTCGGGCCGGTTGACCCGCGCGTCGTCGAGCATCTTGATGCCGGACCCGGCGCTGGAGTAGACACCCGAGACGAAGCCGAGCTCGTGGAGCTGCGTGGTCCACGCGCTGAGGAACGCCAGCGCGGACTCGCGGCAGCGGACGTTCGAGAGCTCGAAGCCCTCGAGGTCGTACCAGAGCGTGCTCCCGAGGGCGATGCCGAGCTCGGTGGCCGTGGCCGCCGCCCTGCCGGCCTCCGACCGCGCCTGGGCGCGCGCCTTGTCGTACCGCTTGTTCTTGCCCGGCTTGGGGTTGATCGTCTCGTCGTCGCCGTAGCGCGGGAAGCGCGGCTGGCAGGAGGCCTGGGGGCCGAGCGTGATCGGCAGCAGCCTCCACCCGCGAGTCAGCTGGCGGTACACCCAGCGCGGCGTGAGGTTCGGCTGGTCGCGGCACGCCCGGGAGTCGCCGGAGATGTAGATGCCGACCGCCAGGAACGGTGAGCTCTGCAGCCAGCGGTCCATCTTCTTCTGCTCGGGCGTGTGGCACTGGTCGAACCCGAAGCCGACGAAGTCGCCGGGGGTGACGATGCCGCTCGGCGTGACCGGCGCCAACTTGTCGCGTACGGCGGACGCGGCCGGGTCGGCGTCTGCGGGGCCGCTGGCGGTGACGGCCGCCAGCAGGGTGACCAGCAGGGCGCCGCCGGCGGTCGCGGCGAGCGCGCGGCGCAGCGCGGCCTGGGCGGTCCGAGAAACCGGGCGTGACATGGCGGGACTCCTGGGGAAGTAGGAAGGGCCGCGCCTACCATAACCTCACAAGTCACACCAGTAACAGCGAACGGGCGAACTGCAGCGTGTGCAGCTCGCCCGCCCGCGGGGTGAGGTGGGGTGGTGCTGGAGGTCAGGCGGCCTCGGCGGCCACCGCCTCCACGAGCTCGTCGGACGGTGCCCCAGTCGCCTGCCCCGGCCGGCCGACGTGGATCAGCGCGGCGGTGACGGCGAGGGCGAGGGCGGCGAAGGTCGCCGAGGTGAGGAACGCGGCGGACATGCCCGGCACGATCTCGCCGGTCACCGCGCCGGCGGCGTACACCGACACGATCACGGCCACGCCGACCGCACCGCCGAGCTGCTGCGTGGTCTGCAGCAGGCCGGAGGCGGAGCCGGCGTGCTCCGGCTCCACGCCGGACAGCGTGATCACCGTGACCGGCATGAAGAGCAGCGCGGACGCGACGCCGGCCAGCGCCATCGGCCCGAAGACCGCCGCCAGGTAGGTGTCGGCCGTGCCGATCGTGCTGAGCCACGCATAGGCGATCGTCAGCGTCGCGCCGCCGACCAGCATCATCCGCCGCGGCCCGAACCGGCCGAGCAGCGCGGGGGTCACCCGCGACGTCGCGAAGATGCTGAGGCTGAACGGCAGGAACGCGATGCCGGCGAGCAGCGGGCCGAATCCGAGCACGCCCTGGACGTACTGCACGACCAGGAAGAACATCGACAGGTTCGCGCCCATCAGCAGGGCCATCACCGCGAGGGCGCCGACCCGGCTGCGGTCACGGACCAGCTTCGGCTGCACCAGTGGGTGCGGGTGCCGCAGCTCGGTGCGGGCCAGCAGGGCGAGCAGCGCGACGCCGACCGCGAACCCCACGAACGTGCGGGCGGTGAGCCAGCCGTGCTCGGGGGTGTTGATCAGCGTCCAGACGAGGGCGACCGCGCCACCGGTGGCGGCCAGCGCGCCGACGACGTCGAAGCGGCCCGAGCGCCGCGGGGTCTCGGTGACGAAGCGCGGAGCGAGCAGGATGACGACGAGACCGATCGGCACGTTGATGAACAGCGTCCAGCGCCAGGAGCCGACGTCCGTCAGCAGTCCGCCGAGGATCAGGCCGATCGACGCACCGCCGGACGAGACGGCGCCGAACAGGGCGAGCGCCCGGTTCCGTGCGGCCTCGTCGGGAGCGCTCGTCGTGAGCAGGGCCAGCACGCTCGGGGCCGCGAGCGCGGCGCCGACGCCCTGGAAGGTGCGGGCCGCGACCAGCTGGCCGGGCGTCTGGGCCAGGCCGCCGAGTGCGGAGCCCAGGGTGAACACGGCCAGGCCGATCTCGAAGACCTTGAGGCGGCCGAAGACGTCGCCGAGCCGGCCGCCGAGGAGCAGCAGGCCGCCGAAGGCGAGCGTGTAGGCGTTGAGGACCCACGACAAGGACGCCGGGCCGAAGCCCAGGTCGGCGTCGATGCGGGGGAGGGCGACGTTCACGACGGTGGCGTCGAGGACGATCATCAGCTGCGCGACCAGGACGATCGCGACTCCGGCGGCTGCGCGGCCGGCGTTCGGCGGGAGCTCGCTGGGAAGCTCTCGCGGGCGAGAGGCGTTCAGGAGGGACATGGGGTGAGGTCCTGTTCTGGCCTGGTGGGCCGAGGTACAGTAGATCCGGAGGATGACTCCGCTTCCCGATGAACGATACGGAGACTGTCTCCGGTTATCAAGTACTTTTCGAGGTGAGTTCGTGCGAGCCGATGCGCAGCGCAACTACGACCGCATCGTCGAGGTCGCGCGTGAGGTGTTCCGCGAGAAGGGGTACGACGCCTCGCTCGACGAGGTGGCCAAGCGGGCCGGGGTCGGCCCGGGCACGCTCTACCGGCACTTCCCGAAGCGCGAGAACCTCATCGACGCGATCCTGCAGTCGTGGGTCGACAAGGTCACCGAGACCGCCGACAAGGCGCTCGCCTTCGAGGGCGGCGACCGCGACCTGCTGCTCAACTGGTTCGAGCGCTACGTCGAGCTGATCAGCCAGCACAAGGGCGGTCCCGCGAAGATCACCTCTGCGATGGGCGACCCCGAGTCGCCGATCATGACCAAGTGCCAGGTGCTCGCCACCGCGAACGCCCGCGTGATCGACCGCCTCCGCGACGACGGCGCGCTTCGCGATCAGGTCGACACCATCCAGGTCTGCCGCCTCGTCGGCGGGATCGCGACGGTGGCGGACCAGAGCGACCTCGACGTCGCCGCCGTACGTCCCCTGCTCGAGGTCGTCGCGGACGGCCTGCTGAAGTAGGTCACCCGCCGGCTCGCTGCCCGACCGGCGAGTCGCAAGGTTTCCTCAACCCGCTGCGCTCTCCTGCCGATCGGGAACACCCTGGCAGCGATCGGCGGCGACGCTGCCGTCATGGGGGGAGATCATCATGAGCGACTCATGGACCGACCAGCCGTTCCTCGGGCTGGTCCCGCACTTCCACGCCGACCCGGCCGAGGGCGGCGCACCGCTCGTCAGCGCCGACGGCCACTGGTGGTGGGACGGCCACCGCTGGCAACGGGTCGCCGAAGCCGTCTGACCGCTCAGTCCTCGTCGAGGCCCAGCTCGATCGCGAAGCGGGTCAGCTCAACGCGGTTGTGCATCTGCAGCTTGCGCAGCGTGTTCTGCACGTGGTTCTGCACGGTGCGGTGCGAGAGCACCAGCCGCTCGGCGATCTGCCGGTACGACAGGCCCTTGGCGACCATCTTCAGCACCTCGGTCTCACGCTCCGTCAGCCCGGTCTCGGGCCGGGCGGGCTCGGGCTCCTCGGAGATCCGCTGGAACTCGCCGAGCACCAGACCGGCCAGGCCCGGCGTGAAGACCGGGTCGCCCTCCGCGGTGCGGCGTACGGCGTCGAGCAGCTCGTCGCGGGACGCGGACTTCACCAGGTAGCCGGTCGCGCCCGCCTTCACCGCCGCCAGCACGTCCGCCTGCTCGCCGGACGCGGACAGGATCAGCACCCGCACCGACGGGTCCTTCGCCACCATCTCGGCGGTGACCTGCACGCCGTCGGGCTCGGGGATCTGCAGGTCGAGGACCACCACCTGCGGGCGGGCCGCCGGGAACCGTGCGAGCGCCTCGCGCCCGTTGGCCGCGACCCCGACCACCTCGTGCCCGGCAGCGGCCAGGTCGCGCTCGACGGCGTCTCGCCACATCGGGTGGTCGTCGACGACCATCACGCGCAGGCTCATGCGGGCACCCTAGGTCACCTCGGGACGACGAACTCCCACTCGGTCCCGAAGGATCCCGTGGTCAGCTCGGCCGTGCCGCCGAGGTCGGTGATCCTGCCCCGGATCGACTCCGCGACGCCGAGCCGGCCCTGCGCCGCGGCCTCCTCGAGCCGGCCGGCCGCGATGCCCGGCCCCTCGTCGCGCACGGTCAGCTCGACGCGGTCCGGGAACGCCTGCAGCAGCACCCAGGCGGGAGCGTCCTCGCCGACGTGCGCGCGGATGTTGTCGAGGCAGGCGCCGGCGACGGCCACCAGCTCCTGCGCGGTCGCGGCCGGCAGCTCGACCGGGGTCGCCGGTGTCGAGACGGTGACGCCCGTACGCCGCTCGAGCGAGGTCAGCTCGGCCACCAGGTCGACGGCGCCCTCCGCCACCGGCGCCAGCGTGTCCTGGGCGCGGATCAGCGCGCGGAGCCGGCGCTCCTGCTCGCCCGCCAGCTGACCCAGGTCGCCGCCGCGCCGCTGGACCAGGGCGAGCACCTGGAGCACGCCGTCGTGGACCGCGCGGGCCAGCCGGGTCCGCTCGTCGGCCACCGCCGCTGCCCGCTCGGCCACCTCGCGCTCGGTGGCCATCCGCTCGAGCGACCCGCACATGAAGCCGACGACGGTGCCGCCCAGCACCAGCAGGAACGCGTTGTCGTAGTCGGACCAGTCGATGTCCTGGCGCAGCAGGTCGGCGGCCGCGAGCAGGGCGCCGGCCGCCAGTCCGCCGACCCAGCGGTAGTGGATCGCCCACGCGAACAGCGCGCCCATCACCCAGAAGCCCGGGAGGCTGGCGGTCACGTCGTCGCCCTGCACCGCCGGCGTCAGGAGCAGCAGCCCCGCCGCGAGCGCCAGGTCCGCGACCAGCAGGGGGAGCGTGCGGCGCCGGCGCTCGTCGTACGCCCAGGTGGCGAAGCCGGTCCACAGCACCATCGCGACCACCGCCGCGGCGGTCAGGCCGGGCCGGTCGAAGTCGTCGCGCCGCCAGATCGTCACGGCGACCGCGTTCACGAGCACGACGGCCCGCAGCACCGCGAGCGCTCGGAACAGCCGGTCCTCGACGGCGACCGCGGCAGGAGAGCTCACGGGCGCAGTGTCGCAGGACCTCGGCCCACACCCGAGTATCCGTACCGATGCTCGTGGGTACCTCGCGCGCCGAGACTCGGGGCATGGACAAGCCCACGCCCGCCGCCAAGACCACCACCGCCTTCTACGCCCAGTCGGCCGCCGCCTTCGCGATCTCGCTCATGACGATGCTGATCGCCATCTACTACCTCCCCTACGAGCCGTGGCCCAAGGCCTTCCTCGCGCTCGGGACCCTCTTCCTCGTCACCTCCTCCTTCTCGCTCGCCAAGTGCGTGCGCGACGCCCAGGAGAACCAGTACGTCGTCTCCCGCCTCGACCAGGCCCGCGTCGACCGGATCCTCGCCGAGCACGACCCCTGGAAGGACACCGCCGCCTGAGCCGGCCACCCCTCGACCGCGATGTCGGCCGCACCGCCTGCCGCCGGTAGATTTGGCGCCGTGCTGGACACCGTCGCCGTCGCCGCCCAGGATCCCGACCACGAGCAGCCCTGGGCCGACCTCGGCCTCAAGGCCGACGAGTACCAGCGGATCCGCGAGATCCTCGGCCGCCGGCCCACCAGCTCCGAGCTCGCGATGTACTCCGTGATGTGGAGCGAGCACTGCTCGTACAAGAGCTCCAAGGTCCACCTCAAGCAGTTCTCCGAGATCCCGCAGGAGACCCCGGTCGGCAAGATGCTCGCCGGCATCGGCGAGAACGCCGGCGTCATCGACATCGGCCAGGGGTACGCCGTCACCTTCAAGGTCGAGTCGCACAACCACCCGTCGTACGTCGAGCCCTACCAGGGCGCCGCGACCGGCGTCGGCGGCATCGTCCGCGACATCCTCGCGATGGGCGCCCGCCCGGTCGCGGTCATGGACCCGCTCCGCTTCGGCCCGCTCGACGCCGACGACACCCACCGGGTGCTGCCCGGGATCGTGGCCGGCGTCGGCGGCTACGGCAACTGCCTCGGCCTGCCGAACATCGGCGGCGAGGCCGTCTTCGACGAGACCTACCTCGGCAACCCGCTCGTCAACGCGCTCTGCGTCGGCGTCCTGCGGCACGAGGACCTCCACCTCGCCAAGGCCTCCGGCGTCGGCAACCAGGTGATCCTGTACGGCGCCCGCACCGGCGGCGACGGCATCGGAGGTGTCTCGGTGCTGGCCTCCGAGACGTTCGACGCCGACGGCCCGGCCAAGCGGCCGAGCGTCCAGGTCGGCGACCCGTTCATGGAGAAGCTCCTCATCGAGTGCACGCTCGAGATCTTCGCGGCCGGCCTGGTCGCGGGCATCCAGGACCTCGGCGGCGCGGGTCTGTCCTGCGCCACCTCCGAGCTCGCGTCCGCCGGCGACGGCGGCATGCACGTCGAGCTCGACCGGGTGCCGCTGCGCGACTCCACGCTCGCTCCCGAGGAGATCCTCATGAGCGAGTCGCAGGAGCGGATGATGGCGGTCGTCGAGCCCGGCGACGTCGAGGCGTTCATGACGATCTGCGCCAAGTGGGACGTCGAGGCCGTCGTGATCGGCGAGGTCACCGACACCGGCCGGCTCGAGATCGACTGGCACGGCGACCGCGTCGTCGACGTCCCGCCGCGGTCGGTCGCGCACGACGGGCCGACGTACAACCGCCCGTTCGCCCGCCCGGACTGGCAGGACGACCTGCAGGCCGACGCGGCCGAGGCGCTGGCGCGACCGAGCACCGGCGACGAGCTGCGCTCGACGCTGCTGACGCTCGTCGCGAGCCCGAACCTCTGCGACAAGTCGTGGATCACCGACCAGTACGACCGCTACGTGCGCGGCAACACCGTGCTGGCGCAGCCGTCGGACAGCGGCATGATCCGCGTCGACGAGGAGACCAACCTCGGCGTCGCCGTCTCGACCGACTGCAACGGCCGCTACGCGAAGCTCGACCCGTACGCCGGCGCGCAGCTCGCGCTCGCCGAGTCCTACCGCAACGTCGCGACCGGCGGCGCCACCCCGCTGGCGATCTCCGACTGCCTGAACTTCGGCTCGCCCGAGGACCCGGCGGTCATGTGGCAGTTCGCCGAGGCCTGCCGCGGGCTCAAGGACGGGTGCGTCGAGCTCGGCATCCCGGTGACCGGCGGCAACGTGAGCCTCTACAACCAGACCGGCGAGACCGCGATCCTGCCGACCCCGGTGGTCGCGGTGCTCGGCGTGATCGAGGACGTCACCCGGCGTACGCCGTCGGCCTGGTCGGCCGCCGGCGAGCGGGTGTTCCTCATCGGCGAGACCCGAGAGGAGCTGTCCGGCTCCGAGTGGGCGCACGTCGTGCACCAGCACCTCGGTGGGCTGCCGCCGAAGGTCGACCTCGAGGCCGAGAGGACGCTGGCCGAGCTGCTGCGCGACGCGGTCGGCCTGGTCACCTCGGCGCACGACCTCTCCGAGGGCGGCCTGGCGCAGGCGCTCGCCGAGGGCGCGCTGCGCCACGGCGTCGGCGTCTCGGTGTCGGTCGACGACGACGCGTTCGTGGCGCTGTTCAGCGAGTCCACCGGGCGGGTGCTGGTCACCGTGGCCGACGGCGACGCCGAGCGCCTGGTCGAGCTGGTGCAGGGACACGGCGTGCCTCTCACCGCGCTGGGCGTGACCGGCGGCGACGCGCTCGCCGTCGACGGCCAGTTCGACATCCCGCTCGACGAGCTGCGGTCGGCCTGGCAGGACACCCTGCCGACCGCGCTCGCCTGACGGCTACCTGACGACGAACCCCTTCGACGCCGTCGGGCCGTAGCGACCGGGCAGGTCCGTCGCCCGGACCTTCACGGTGTGCTTGCCGGCGCTGAGCCTCGGCGTGGTGAACCTGCCGTTCGTGCAGGCCTTCCAGGGCTTGCCGTCCACGCGGCACTGCGTGCGGGCGCCGGTCACGTCGGTCTGGAACACGAAGGTCGGGGTGCGGTCCGACGCCTTGCCGGTGCGGGCCAGGCCGGTCACGGCCGGACGGGAGTCGAGCCACCGCACGCCGCCCGAGTACAAGCTCTTCGTGCCTGCCGAGCTCTCCTCGAAGCCGGCGACCACGAGCCGGCCGTCGCGACCGAGTGCGGACGCGTAGCCGCGCTGGTTGCCGAGGCCACCCACGGGGATCGCCCACCGGAGGACGTCGCCGGTGCGGTCGACCTCGGCGACGTACACGTCGCCGGCCATGGCGAGGCCGGAGGCATGGGCCGTCGGTGCGTCGGTCGCGTAGGTGAACCCGGCGACGAACGCGTTGCCGTGCTCGTCCACGCTGACCGAGTGCAGCTGGGTGACACCGGTGGTGCCGCCGAGGACGGTCGAGCGGCGCAGGGTGTCGCCGGCCGGGCTGATCGCCAGGGCGAATCCGGCCTCGTAGTCGCTGGCAGGTCGCGGGATGTCGCTGGTCCTCGGGAACGTCATGCTCCGGGTCCGACCGACGACCACGGCGTTGCCGGCCGGGTCGAGCGCCACGTCGTACGGCGTGTCGGTGCCGCCGCCACCGAACAGCGACGCCCAGGAGACCGCGCCGCTGCGGGTCATCCGGGCCGCCCATGCGTCGGCCATGCCCTGGTAGGCGTTGACGCCGCCGAGGCCGGCGCCGACGGTCGGGAAGTCGGCGCTGGAGGTCTCACCGACGACGACGGCGCCACCGCGCGGCAGGCCGACGACCGCCATGCCCTGGTCGAGGCTCGTGCCGCCCAGGACCCGGGTGACCGGACGGGTGGTGAGGTCGGGACCGAACGCTGCGACGAACGCGTCGCCGTCGCCGCCGAGCGCCGGGCCGTCGGTGACCGGCAGGTCGGGGGAGTCGGTGCGGCCGGTGAGCCACAGCCAGCCCTTGCCGTCGATGGCCAGGCCCTCGGCGGAGTCGGGGTTGACGCCCCCGACGATCGTCGAGGTGACGACCGACGACAGGTCCGGCTTCAGCACGGTCACGAAGGCGTCGGCGTTGCCCTTGCGGCCGGTGCCCGCGGTCCCGGCGGTGGTCGGGAAGTCGTCGGAGTAGGTCTGGCCGGCCACGACGACCCTGCCGTCCGCCCGGACCGCCACGGACGTCCCACCGTCCGCGGCCGAGCCGCCCAGGAATCGCGAGTCGCGCACCGAGCCGTTGGGACGGACGGCGACGACGAACGCGTCGTCGCCGAGGCCACTCCCGTCGTGCTCGAGCGACTCGTCGTTCAGCGCGGTGCCGACGACGTACACGGTGCCGTCGCGGGCGACCGCCACGTCGGCGACCGCCGCGGGGACCAGGCGCGTCTCGCTGACGCTGATCGGGCTGCCGGGTTCGGCGGCGGTCGCCGACACCGGCAGGGAGGTGACGGCGGTCAGGACGGCGGCCGCGACGACAGTGGCGCGGGTGCGGTGGTTCATCGGTGTGCTCCTCGGGTGATACGGAAGGACTTCTGGGAGGTCTGTGCGGTGCGGCCGGGGCCCGTGAGGGCGCGCACCCGCACGATGTGCTTGCCGGGCGTGAGCCGGCTGGTCGTGAACCCCATGCCGATGCAGGCGCGCCACGAGCCGGAGTCGACCTGGCACTGCGTGCGGGTGCCGTCCAGGTCGACCTCGAACTGGAACGTCGGCGTCCGGTCCCTCGTGCGCCGCGGACCCTGCACCTCACTCACGTGGGCGGCCTCGGCCAGGTGACCGACGATGATCGCGGCACCGAACCCGGGCAGGTCGTCGATCGTGGGGAAGGTCGTGCTGGTGGTGCTCGCGAAGACGTCGACCCCGGTGCTGTCGAGGCGGAGGCCGTCCACGCTGTCGGCGCTGGTGCCTCCGAGGTACGTCGAGAACACCAGGTCCCCGTCTGAGGCGAACTTCACGACGAAGCCCTCCCAGCCGCCGCCGGCGCCGGACTGCACGTGGTGCAGCTGCTGTCCGTTCGTGGCTGCGGACATGCCGGCGACGTACGTCGCGCCCCACGCGTCGCTCACGATCGCGCGCGGCTGCATCGGGCCGCTGCCTCCGTAGTACGTGCCCCACGTGATCTCGTCGCCGGACGGGGCGATCTCCAGGAGGTACGCCGCGCCGTTCGGGCCGGGCGTCGCCTGGACGGGGAACCCGGCCAGGGTCAGGTCGGTGCTGTGCGTGTGGCCCGCCAGGAGCAGGGCGCCGTCGGGCCGGAACGAGATCGCGTTCGGCGGGTCGGACTCGACCCCACCGATCATCGTGACCTTCTCGAGGACCGGCGCCGCGCTGTTCCCCTTCCAGCGCAGCAGCGCGGGGCGGTCGGTGTTGGACGGACCGAGCTCGGTCACGGGGGCCGAGGGGTCCGTGCCGGTCACGAAGCCGGACGTGACGACGTCACCGTCCGGTGCCACGGCGATCCGGCCGAGGTAGTCGTCGTACTGACCGCCGACGACCTCGGACCAGTGCAGCGTGCCCTGGGGAGTGAGCACGGTCAGAGTGGCGTCGCCGTCACCGACGATCGGTCCGCCGCCGGGGAAGTCGGTCGACCGGGTGGTGCCGGCCAGCCAGATCCGGTTCTTCGGTCCGACCGCGACGTCCCACAGGAGGTCCCGGGTCGCGCCGCCCACCAGCGTCGACCAGTCGACCGCCCCGGTGCCGGCGTCCAGACGGACGACGAAGCCGTCGATGCCGGCCGCGGTGGACCGCAGCGCACCGGGTGTCGTGGGGAAGTCCGTCGAGGTCGTGTTCCCGGTGATCACCACGTGGCCGTCC
The DNA here is from genome assembly GCF_022761125.1 of Nocardioides sp. SR21. Taxonomy (GTDB): domain Bacteria; phylum Actinomycetota; class Actinomycetes; order Propionibacteriales; family Nocardioidaceae; genus Nocardioides. Next base: position 195,309 of record NZ_JAKWJR010000008.1, read on the forward strand.
TTGCCGACCGCGATGCCCTGCACCTCGTCGGAGCCGGTTCCCCCGATGGTGGTCGCCCACGCGAACGACGTCTGCCCGGCGGGGATCTTCGCGACGACCGCGTCGCCGCCGCCCTGGAAGCTGCCCTCCTCGTCCCAGTAGAAGTCGCTCCCCTCGAGGTCGATCGCGAGGTACGTCGCGCCGTCGGGCCCGGTGGCGGTGTCGGTCACGGAGTGGCTGGCCTGGCTGTAGAAGGCCTCGGCCGTGAAGGCGATCGGCTCCGGGACCACCGCCTGGGCGGGTGTGGTGGTGAGGGCGGATGCGATCAGGGTGGTGGCCGCGACGACGGTGGCGCGGAGGGATCGGGACACGGGGTGCTCCTGGTGGTCGGTCTGGTGGTGTGAGAAGAGTCGGGCCGTGGGCTTGCAAGGTCCTTTCAGGACGCCGACCCCGTCACGCGGAAGGACCGCTTGGCGATCGGGGCGACGCGGTGCGGGCCGCTGAGCGCGCGGACCCGCAGCACGTGCTTGCCGGGCGCCAGCTCGGTGCTCGTGAACCGCGTGGCGTCGACGCGCTTGCCGCAGGGCTTCCAGGCAGCGCGGTCGACCTTGCACTGGGTGTGCGCGGCGACCAGGTCGACCTCGAAGCGGAAGGTCGGCGTGCGGTCCTTCGGGCGCGCCGCGCCCTTCAGGCCGGTCACGCGGGCGACCTCGGCGAGGTGGCCGATGACGCCGTCACCGGCGCCGGAGACGGTGCCGAGGCCCGCGAAGTCGGGACCCTGCGCACCGCCGGCGAACCGCACACCGGTGCGGTCGAGGGCCAGCGCCCCGACGGTGTCGGTGTCGGGCCCGCCCAGGTAGGTCGAGAACACCAGGCGCCCGTCGGCCGCGATCTTCGCGACGAACCCGTCCGTCTTGCCGGCGTTGCCCTCCTGCACCGCGTGGACCTGCTGGCCGGCCGTGCCGGCCGACATGCCCGAGACGTAGGTCGCGCCCCAGGCGTCGGTGCGGATCGCCATCGGGTAGATCCAGGGGCTCGAGCCGCCGTAGTAGGTGGACCAGACGATCGCCTGGCCGGTCCGGTCGAGCTTCACGAGGTAGGCGCTGTCGTCGGCGCCGAGCTGGTCCTGGAACGCGTGGACCAGCGGCATCCCGCCGGTCCCGGTGTAGCCCGCGATCACGAGCGAGCCGGTGGGGCCGACCGCCATGGTGCCGACGTGGTCCGGCCCCTGCCCGCCGACGAACGTGGCGCGCTCGAGCACCGGGCTCGGACCGCCCATCGAGAAGCGGAGCACCGCGGCGTCGTCGCCGTCGGTGTCGCCGAGGGTGGTGCTCGGCTTCGCGGTCGTCCAGCCGGGCATGTCGCCGAGCGCGTAGAGGTCGCCGGCGGCGTCGAAGCCGAGAGACGCGAACACGTCCCACGACCCACCGCCGTACATCGTCGAGTAGCGCAGCGTGCCGTTCGGGTTGAAGCCGGTCAGCACCGCCTCGGCGGCGCCCTGGAACGCGCCGTCGGCCAGCTGCGACACCGGGTAGTCGTCCGACTGGGTGTCGCCGACGGTCCAGATCCGGTTGTCGGCGTCGATCGCCACGTCGAGCAGCTCCTCGACCTGGCTGCCGCCGATCAGCGTCGACCAGTCGATGTCGCCGGTCGTGCCGTCGAGGCGGACGACGTACCCGTCGTCGACGGTGTTGGCCGACTTGTACGCTCCGGGCGTCGTCGGGAAGTCCATCGAGCTGGTCGAGCCGACGATCGCGACATGGCCGTCCGGTCCGAGCGCGATGGCCCGGACCTCCTCGTTGTCGGAGCCGCCGATCGTGGTCGCCCACACGACGTCCGTCCCGTTCGGCGCCAGCTTGGCCACGACCACGTCCCAGCCGCCCTGGTGGCCGCCGGGGTCGTGGGCGAAGTCGCCGCCGACGAGCGACATCGCGACGTACGTCGACCCGTCGGCTCCGGTCACGGCATCGGCGACGCCCTCGTTGGCCGACCCGCCGAGCAGGTGGCCGCTGAGGGCCACCGGCTCGGGCTTGGCCGCGTGGGCGGGCGCCAGGGTCAGGAGGCCGACGGTCAGGGCGGTGGCCGCGACGACAGTGGCGCGGAGGGATCGAGACATCGTGGACTGCTCCTCGGTAGGGGTGCTTCGGTACCGAGGAGCGTGGTGGCGCAGGCTTTCAGGGCTCTTGCAGGATCCTGACCGGTCCGCCCGCAGCGAGCGTCGCGCGGGCGGCGACGTCGTCGAGGCGTGCCCGCCACGAGTAGTCCGGCGCCCCGGGGCGTACGGCGGCGACGCGGGCCAGGGCCTCGGTCGGGTACCCGCACTCGAGCTCGGCCTCCGCCGCGAGGGTGGCGACCACGACGTCGAGCACCACGATGCCGACCGCCGACCAGCGGTGGGTGGCGGCGCGGAGCGCGACCAGCGACTCCTGGCGGCCGGCGGGGTCGATCGGGATGCGCGTCCGGCGTACGTCCGCCCAGCCGAGCACCGTCTCGGCGAGCACGACGACGAGGTCGAGCCCGCGCTCGAGACCCCGGACCCGAGCGTCCTCGGCGTACCGCGCGGCGGCTTCGTGGTCGCCGCGGGCGGCGGCGAGCAGGGCGACGGAGATCGTGGCGCTCAGGCCCTCGGCCACCGGCAACCGCGCCGCACGGGCGATGGTGTCCTCGGCCGTGACCAGCGAGCGCTCCGGCTGGCGCAGGTGCAGCAGCGAGTGGGCGAGCGAGCCCGCCGCGATCGTGGTGATGTCGGCCCACGACGGCCCCTGCGCCAGGCCGCTGCCGAGCAGGTCGAGCGCGCCGGTCAGGTGCCGGTGCGCGACCTCCGGCCGGTCCCGTCCGCTGACGACCAGGCCGAGCGAGACGCGGGCGAGCACCTCGCCCTCGTGGCCGGCGCCGGGCTCGGAGCGCAGCAGCGGCTCGATCTCGGCGTCGATGCGGTCCAGGTCGGCGAGCGCGAGCAGGATCGCGACCCGGCGGAACAGCAGGTCGACGGTCTCCTGGTCCGGCGCCCGCCGGCGGCACAGCTCGACGATGTCGGCGACGTACGGGCCGACCTCGGCGGCGGCCCAGCCGTGCAGCACCGCCGCGCGCGTGGCCTCGCGGCGCAGCACCGCGAGCCGGGCGACGTCGGCCGCCTCGCCGGGCGGCAGCTGGGCGGCGAGCTCGCGGGCCTGGGCGAGCCAGGCGTCGGCCTGCCGCGAGGCGCGGTCGGTGATCGTGCGGTCGGCGGCCTCGAGCAGCACGGGTACGGCGACCTCGGCGCCGACGTTGTCGACCGCCTCGAGCAGGTGCCCGGCGAGCCGCTCCGGGTCATGGACGCCCGCGGCGACCAGCGCCCGGGCGATCTCGCCGTGCCAACGGGACCGGGCGCGCGGGCGGAGCTCGGCGTACGCCACGTCGCGGACCAGCGCGTGCGGGAACCGGAGCACCGGACGACTGCCGCCGTCCTCGACGAGCACCCCCGCGGCCGCGGTCTCGAGCAGCGCGTCGTCGAAGGCGTCGGGGTCCTGCGCGGTCACGGCGGCGACCACGGCGAGCGGCGCCTCGCGGCCGGCGACGGCGGCGACGTCGACCACGGCACGCGCCTCGGGGGAGAGCGTCTGGAGCCGGGCGAGCAGCAGGTCGCGGACGCTCGCGGGGACCTCCGGCGGCACGTCGGTGTCCTCCGGCGCCTGGTCGAGCAGCCGAGCGAGCTCGACGAGGAACAGCGGGTTGCCGTCGGCGCGCTCGGCCACGGCCGCGCAGGTCTCCTCCGCGCGATCGCGGGTCAGCAGCGACCGCACCAGCTCGGCCGCGTCGGCGTCGGGCAGCGGCGCGAGGTCGACCCGGCGCGCGTGCGGCAGCCGGGCCAGCTTCGCGGCGATCTCGGTCCACTCGGGCTCGGCCTCGGGGCGGCGGGTCACGACCACCATCAGCGGCCGGTCCCCGCACTCCGGGGCCAGCGCCGAGAGCACCGCGAGCGTCGCGGCGTCGGCCCAGGTGACGTCCTCCAGCACGACCAGCAGCGGCTGCGCGTCGGCGGTGGTGAGCAGCTCGTCGACCCAGGCGCGGACGGTACGGCGCCGCTCGGCCGCGCCGGCGTCGAGGTCGGCGCCGGTGCCGATGTCGCGGGAGCGCAGCGCGCGCCGGGCGGGGGAGTCGGGCAGCGTCGCGAGCGCGTCGTGCCAGGGCTCGAGCGCACCTGCGGTCGCGTCCTCGGGCGTGGTGCCCCAGGCGACCAGCATCCCGTCGGCCGCGCACCGGTCGGCGAGCTCGCGGACCAGCCGGGTCTTGCCGATCCCGGCCTCGCCCACCAGGCCGACCACCGCGCCGTGGCCCCGGCGGGCAGCGGCGGCGGACTCCAGGAGGTCGGCGAGCTCGGCCTCCCGGCCCACGAGCGACGTCCGGGCGGGCTGCTGGACGGCCGTCGGCTCCGCCGGCCCGGCCAGCGCGGGGTCGTGCCGGAGCAGCTGGCCGTGGAGGTGGCGCAGGTCCGGCGCCGGGTCGACGCCGAGCTCGTCGGCGAGCCGCTCGCGCAGCCGGTCGTAGCAGGCCAGCGCCTCGGCCTGCCGGCCCGCGCGGTAGAGCGCGAGCATCAGCGTGCCGTGCACCCGCTCGCGCAGCGGCTGCTCGGCGGCCAGCGCCGCCGCCTCGGTCGCTGCGGCCGCGGTCTCGCCGCACGCGAGGAGCAGGTCCAGGCGCAGCTCGCGCGCGGTCAGCACCCGCTCGTCGAGCCGGGTGGCCTCGGTGCGAGCGGTGTCGCCGAGTCGATCAGCGACGTCGGCGAGCGCCGGCCCGCGGACCAGGCCGAGCGCCTCGTCGACCAGGGCCAGCGCCGCGCGCGGGTCGCGCGCGGCGCGCTCGGACGCGGATGTCAGCAGCCGCTCGAGGACCTGGGTGTCCACGGCGTCGCCGGGCAGGTCGAGCAGGTACCCCGGCGCCCGGCGTACGACGACCGGGTCGGCGCCGTCGGTCTCGAGGACGCGACGCAGCCGGGAGACGTACACCTGGAGGGTGGACACGGCGGTGTCGCTGGCCGCGTCGCCCCACAGCTCGGCCACCAGCCGCTCGGTCGAGACCACCCGGCCCGCCTCGAGCGCGAGCAGCGCGAACAGTCCCCGTTGCTTGGGGGATCCGAGATCGACCGGGTGACCGCGGAGATCCGCTTCGACCGGGCCCAGAAGGCGCGCGCCGACCGGTGCGGGTCGCGGCATCGGCACCTCGCTGTCGTCGGCGGTCAGGCGTTCCCGAGGTCTCGGCCGACGGTCCCGATCGGGGTGACGACCTGGTCGCGCAGGGCGGCCAGGCGGACCACCACCTCGTCGGTGACATCGGGTTCGCAGCCGAGCGCGCCCAGCGTATCGACAAGGTGGCTCACCGTGCGGTCGAACATGTCGTCGGTGATGTGAACCGATGCGTGCGCGGTCCGCAGGTCGCGGCCGTCGTACTCGACCTCGCCGCCCAGCGACCCCGCCAGGAACGCCTGCATGTGGCCGCGCAGCCGGCGCAGGTCCACGTCGACGAACGCGCCCGCCACGACGGGGTCCGTCAGCATCCGGTCGTAGAGGCGCCGGACCGCTTCCGCGACGACGTCGCGGCCCCCCACGGCGGCGTACAGACTCTGGTCCATGGCGTGATCATGCCTGCTGGCCTTGCAGGATCCTTGCAGGGTCGGCCACGCTGGCGCGGTGCGACGGATCCACTACGGCGACCACCCGTCGCAGTTCGGTCTCCTCGCCCGGGCTCCGGGCGAGGTCCGCGGCGTCGTGGTGCTGGTGCACGGCGGGTTCTGGAAGCCGGAGTACGGCGTCGAGTACGCGCTGCCGCTGGTCGACTCGCTCGTCGAGCGTGGCTGGACGACGTGGGTCGTCGAGTACCGCCGCGGCTCCGGCGCCGCCGACACGCTCGCCGACGTGCGGGCGGCGATCGACGCCGCGCCAGGGGGCCCGCTCGTCGTGGGGATCGGCCACTCGGCCGGCGGCCACCTCGCCACCTGGGCCGCCGCGGGCGGCGGGCTGACCCACGTGGTGTCGCAGGCCGGTGTGCTCGACCTGCGCACCGCCCATGCGGCTGGGCTCGGCGGCGGTGCGGTGGAGCGGTTCCTCGGTCACCCGCCCGGCGACGCGGACGATGCCGTCGACCCGATCCGGATGCTGCCGATCGGCGTACCGGTCTGGTGCGTGCACGGCCGCGACGACGACATCGTGCCGATCGGGCAGTCCCAGGCGTACGTCGCCGCCGGGGACGCGACCCTGGTCGAGGTGGCCGGCGACCACTTCGCGGTCGTCGACCCGGACTCCGAGGCGTGGGCGGCGACGCTGGCGATCCTCGACTCGCTCTAGCGCTCGGTGACCTGCGGGCCGCCTGTGTCCGGGTGCGCCGGACGAGCTGCCGTCCGGGCCAGCCCTAGAAGCGCTCGGCGAGCCGCTCGGCCGCGATCCGGACCAGCTCCGGGTCGGTGGTGGCCAGCTGCTCCGGCGCCTGGCCGAGGGTGAGGGCGGCCGGCTGCGTCAGCCAGACCCACGCGCGCCAGGGATCCATCCGGCCCGCGAGCAGCGGGGCGAGGACCGGCGCGAGCTCGGGTCGCAGCTCGCCGTCGGCGCCGAGCTGGAAGGCGGGGACGATGCTCCGCTCCTCGAGGGGCACGACGAGCAGCCGGTGCTCCGAGGCCGCCTTGTGCACCGCGAAGCGGGTCGCCTCGGTCGACGCGCCGCGCACCTCGGCGAGGGTCTCGTAGGTGTGCCAAGGACTGGCCTGCAGCTCGGTCCGCAGTCGCGCCTGGCGGGCCAGCACGACCAGGCCGACCGGGACGGCGTGCTCGGGGTCGTCGCCCACGGAGTGCAGGAGGGTGTCGAGCTCCTCGAGCCGGTCCGGCTCGGACCAGACGGCGTGCCCGTCGGCGTCGCGGGTGAACGTCGGCAGCCCCGCCTCGGCGAGCTGGTCGGCGAGGCCGAGTCCGTCGAGCCAGGAGGCGAGCCGGTCGCCGTCGTACTGCGTCACGGCCCGATTCTCTCAGCGCACGTGCATCCGCTCCCCCTGGGGCCCGAACAGCGCGAGCACCTCGCAGGGGACCGCGCCGGTGTTGCCGAGCCAGTGCGGCACGCGGGTGTCGAACTCGACGGTCTCGCCCGGCCCGAGGTCGAGGTCCCGGTCGCCGAGGACCAGCCGGAGCCGGCCGGACAGCACGTGGGTCCACTCGTAGCCCTCGTGGGTCGAGAGCGTCGGCAGGTCGTCGGGTCTCGACGGGAACACGATCTTGTAGGCCTGGATCCCGCCGGGGCGGCGGGTGAGGGGGAGGTAGGTGCGACCGTGCCGCCGGATCGGGCGCATCTGGACCCGCGGGTCCCCGGTCGCGGGCGCGTCGACGAGCTCGTCGAGCGAGACCTGGTGCGCCCGGGCGAGCGGCAGCAGCTGCTCGAGCGTCGGGCGGCGCTGGCCGGACTCGAGCCGCGACAGGGTGCTGACGGAGATGCCGGTCTCGTCGGCGAGGTCGCGCAGGGTGACGCCGCGCTCCTGCCGCAGCGCGCGGAGCCGCGGGCCTACCTGGGCGAGCTCGTCGGTCATGGGTCGAGTTTGCCAGATCAGCAACGGATGTTGTCGATCGGCGACAAGCCTTCCCATACTCGGAGCATGAGCCACCACGAGATCACCCGCGAGCACTTCGAGCAGTCGTCCTGGGACGAGCGGTACGCCGGCGACGGGCGCACCTGGAGCGGCCGGCCGAACGCGGTCCTGGTCGCCGAGGCGAGCGACCTCGAGCCCGGAAGGGCCGTCGACCTGGGCTGCGGCGAGGGCGGGGACGCGATCTGGCTGGCCGAGCGCGGCTGGCAGGTGACCGCGATCGACTTCTCCGAGGCGGGCTTGCGCAAGGCGGCCGAGCACGCCGCCGAGCGCGGCGTCGCCGACCGGATCGAGTTCCGCCAGGCCGACCTGCGGACCTGGACCCCGGAGGGGGAGCAGTGGGACCTGGTCACCTCCTGCTTCCTGCATCTGCTCGACCACGGGATGCTCGACGCCACGCGCCAGATGGCCGGGGCGGTCGCCCCCGGCGGCACCCTGCTCGTGGCCGGCCACCACCCCGACGACGAGCACACCGGCCTGCGCTGGTCGATGCCGGGCGTCATGTTCACCGCCGAGGAGCTCGCCCCCGCGGTCGACCCGGAGCGGTTCGACGTACGCGCCGAGGCGCCGCAGCGGACCGAGTCGCGCCACGACGAGACCCACACGGTGACCGACGCGGTCCTGGTGGCTCGCCGGTGTGCCGCTGCTGCCGGCTGAGCCGCGTCGCAGTTTCACCATGTGAAGGTGATGAACCTGCACTTCCCACGGTCTGCACGCCATGGGAAGTGCAGGTTCGCCTGCATCACATGGTGAAACTGCGACGACGCAACGCAGCTCCGACGACGCAACGCAGCCCCGACGACGCAACGCAGCCCCGGCGCCGCAACCTCAGCTGCTGAGCACCGAGATCTTCTGCCAGATCTTGCGCGACATCCCGAGCGTCAGCTCCTCGATGGAGCGCACGGTCTCGAGCACGACCGAGTCGCGCGACTCCTCGGCGCACAGCGCGGCGGCCTTGCCGACCAGGCTGAGCAGCTCGGAGCAGTAGTTGAGGTAGCGCTCCATCTGGTCGCGGTTCAGCTCGACCACCTTGCTCGCCTCGGTCGGCTGGAAGCCGGGGCGCAGCCGCTCGGGGTCCTTCGAGAACTGGTGCATGTCGATGATGTGCGCGAGCGAGCGTAGCCGGTGCAGCAGCGTGAGCAGGTCGCCGCGCAGCAGCCGCTCGGGGAACGTGTAGAGGAAGAACACCGCGATCGCCGCGAACACCAGGTCGTTGATCGTGGTCTCGATCAGCGGCAGCCAGTCCAGGCCGTCCGGCCCCGCGTCGCCGCGCGCCGCGTCCACGGCGAGCCACAGCGCTACGGCGGTGCCGACCGCGATCGCCGCGATCAGCACGCGCGAGACCACGCGGGCGGTGTGGATCCGGCCGCGGACGGTCGACGCGTCGTCCTTGACCCGCCCCACCAGGTCGAGCAGCTCGTCGGCGACCCGCACCAGGCCGCGCTCGGGGAAGCGCTCCGCGATCCGGTCGCGCAGCCGGCGGACCGTCTCGGCGACGGCCTCCGCCTGCAGCGTGTCGAGCGAGTGGGCCACGGCGGCAATCTAGTGGTTCGGCATTGAGGTCACATCCTGACCGCTGGGACCACTACCGTCGTACGGCATGAACACCAGCGCCCGGATGTTGCGGCTGCTCTCGCTGCTGCAGACCCACCGCTACTGGCCCGGCGGCGAGCTGTCGGAGCGGCTCGACGTCAGCCCGCGCACGCTGCGCCGCGACATCGACCGGCTCCGCGAGCTCGGGTACGCCGTCGACGCGGTGCGGGGCGTGTCGGGCGGCTACCAGCTGCGCGCCGGGGCGGCGCTGCCGCCGCTGCTGCTCGAGGACGAGGAGGCGGTCGCGATCGCGACCGCGCTGCGCGCCTCGGCCTCGGGCGGTGAGGACACCTCGCTGCAGGCGCTGACCAAGGTCATCGCGCTGATGCCCCCGCGGCTGCGCCGGCAGATGGACGCGCTGCGCTCGCAGACCGAGAGCCTGCCCTGGAGCGGCGGGCCGACCATCGACGCCGGCACGCTGACCATGCTCGCGCAGGCCTGCCGCGACGACGAGCCGGTCACGTTCGACTACACGGCTCGCGACGCGACGGCCTCGAGCCGCCGGGTCGAGCCGCACCGCCTGGTCTCGGCAGGCCGCCGCTGGTACCTCGTCGGCTACGACCGGGACCGCCAGGACTGGCGCTCGTTCCGCGTCGACCGGGTCACCGACGTGCGCACCACCGGCCAGCGGGTCCGGCCCCGCGACCTCCCGGGCGGCGACGCCGCGGCGTTCGTGGCGGCGGGGATCCGCTCGATGGCGCAGCGGTACGACGTACGCCTGCGCATCGCGCTGCCCGCCGACGTCGTCGAGGCGGACATCGGCCGCTGGGCGACCGTGACCGCGGACGGCGACGGCTGCCGGGTGCACATGCCGACCGACTCGCTGGACTGGCCGGTGATGGTGCTGGCCCGGCTGGACGCGGACTTCACCGTCGAGGGTCCGCCCGAGCTGCGGGACGTGCTCGCGGCGGCGGCCGAGCGCTTCAGCAGGAGCTGACTAGTCCTCGGTGGTCGCGAGCTGGGCGACCTCGGCGGTCATCTGCTCGGTCGTGCGGGCCACGTCGCGGATCGCCTCGCGGGCGGTGTCGGCGGCGCTCATCTGCGCCGCGGCGGACTCCGAGATGCTGGTCTGCGCGCGGGCGACCTCGGCCACCACGGCCTCGATCTTCTCGGCGCTGGCGAGCACGTCGCGGGTGCCGGTGCGGACCTCGGTGACCACGCCTTCGATCATCAGCGTGGCGCGCGCGGTCTCGCCCGCGAGCTCCTTGACCTCGCCGGCGACGACGGCGAAGCCGCGACCGGCCTCCCCGGCGCGGGCGGCCTCGATGGTCGCGTTCAGGGCGAGCAGGTTGGTCTGCTCGGCGATGCCGGTGATGGTGCGCGCGATGTCCGCGATCTGCGCGGCCGAGCCCTCGAGCCGACGCATCATCTCGTTGGAGTCGGCGACGTTGACCGAGGCGGCCGCGACGGACACGGTCGCGCCGGCGGCCGTCGTACCGATCTCGGCGGCGGCGTTGACCAGGGTGGCCATGACGGTCTCGGACTCCTCGACCGCGATCCGCAGGGTCTCGCCGGCGGTGTTGAGGGCGTCGAGACGGCGGTTGACGTCGGCGGCCCGCTCCTCGCGGGCAACCAGCTCGGCCTGCGCGCGGTCGGCAGCGGCACGCTGCTCCTCGGCGAGCGCCTCCTGCGCCTCGAGGCGCTGCACGCGGATCAGCTCGGCCTCGGCCTGCTCGGCCTGCCGGGCCCGCTCGGCGGACTCGGTGAACTTCCAGCTGACCGCGAGCGCGCCGCACTCGGCGAGCAGCAGCACGGCGTGCAGGAGCGCCCACGGGATCGGGTTCTCCTGGGCGCGGGGGTCGGAGAAGACCATGGTGGGGTCGACCAGGCTCATCCCGATGTGGTGCACGGCGACGATGACGATGGCCAGCAGGAACGGCGTCCACATCTGGTACAGCGCGACCAGGGCGACGGTGACGAAGAAGTGCAGGTGCAGGTCGGTCATGCCACCGGAGATGTGCACGAGCACGCACGACGTCAGGATCAGGCCGGCGCTCACCGCAGCGGCCCGCACGACCTGGCTCTTGGCGACCCAGCCCACGACGAGCAGGCCGACGATCGCGGCCATCCCGGCGATCGGCACCCAGCCGCAGCCGCAGCCGTCGGCGGCGGACAGGCCACCCTCCGGCTGCCACCACAGCGCGAGCGCGCCGAGCAGCGGCAGGTGCGCCATCAGCACCAGGCTGAGCGCCCAGTGCCGGGTGCGGAACTCGGCTTCGGAGAGCTGCGCGCCTCGCGGCAGCCAGGAGGCAGTCGTGGGCGTGGCAGTCGTCATGAGGTCACCATCGGCGCGTCGTCCCTCACCCTGAGGGGTGTGGCCGAAGTCGCGTGCCACAGCGCGGGCTTCGGCACCGAGCGGACGGAGCGGGAGAACGTCGGGATGCAGGCGACCATCGCGGTCAGCCCGCCCAGCACCAGGATCGCGGCGCTGCCGCCCAGCTCGGAGAGCAGCAGTCCCGCGATGACCGGCGACAGGGGCAGCACGCTCATCGAGGCGAACTGCGAGGTCGACTGCACCCGGCCGATCAGCTCGGGCGGGGTGACCGCGATCCGGTAGGAGCTGATGCCGGCGTTGCCGGCCGGGTTGAGCAGCATCCCGAGTCCGAGGGCGGCGGCGACCACGAGCGGCTCGTTCCAGAACGCCATCGGGACCACCAGCGGCACGAAGCTCCACGCGATCGCGACCGTGAGGTGCCCGGTGGCGGTCCGCTCGATGATCCACGGCGCGAGCACCGCGCCGATGATGCCGGCGAGACCGGCGACCGCCTCCACCAGGCCGATGTGCAGGGCGTCGAAGCCGCCCTCGATCAGCCGCAGCACCGCGACGAAGAACAGTGCGTTCACGGTGAGGTTGGTCAGCGCGCCCCACACGGTGAGCACCCGGAAGAACGGGCGCGACCACACGAACCGCACGCCCTCGGCGAGCTCGTGCGCGGGGCGTCGCCGAGTCCCGTCGTACGGCGTGGGGGACAGGTCGGTGCGGATCCGGCCGAGCATCACCCAGGACACCGCGAACGACACCGCGTCGGCGGCGAACGGCAGCCACTTGGTGATGCTGAACAGCACGCCGCCGAGCGGGGCGCTGATCAGCGAGGCGACGTGCAGGCGGGCCTGGTTCTGGCTCAGCGCCGTGGGCAGCTCGTCGGCGGGTACGACGGTGCGCACGGCCGAGATCTCGGCCGGGGCGAACATCCCGGCGCCCACGCCGGTCAGCAGCGCGACGACGAAGAGGTGCGGGATCGTGAGCTCGCCCGCGATGCCCGCGATCGCGAGCGACGCGTAGAGCAGCACGCCGCTGCCGCTGGCGAGCCGCATGATCCGGCGCCGGTCGAACCGGTCCGCCAGCACGCCCGCCGGGAGCAGCGCCCCGGCCAGCCCGAGCAGGTGCAGCGCCTCGGACGCCGCGGCGAGCATGGCCGAACCGGTCAACGCGTAGGTCACCAGCGGGAAGACGAACATCGTCATCCGGCTGCCGATCTCGCTGATCGTCTGGCCGATCCAGAGCGCGGTGAAGTCGTGGTTCTTGGCGAGCGACCGGTACGAGGGCATATCCGCAACTTATAGTGCGCAAGCAATGGTGCGCAATAGTTCGTGCGCAACTTCCGCTAGCATCGGGGCATGCCCTACCCGAGCCGGAGCCAGGCGGTCCACGACCCCAAGATGCTGCGCGCGATCGCCCACCCGGTCCGCAACCGGATCCTCACCGAGCTCACCGCCACCGGCCCGATGCGCGCCGCCGACCTGGCCCGCGAGCTGGACCTGCCGGCCAACCAGATGAGCTTCCACCTGCGCCAGCTGGCGAAGTACGGCCTGGTCGAGGAGGACCCCGACGCCGCGCGCGACAAGCGCGACCGGGTCTGGCGCCCCGTCTCCCCGGACGGCGTCTCGGTGAACCTCTCCGACCTCGAGAAGGAGCCGGGCGGGAAGGCCGCGTCGGCGGTCTTCCGGCAGCACGCCGCGAGCTGGGGGCACCTCGTGGTCGACGCGGCGTACGGCGACGACCGCGAGCCCGACATCCTGCGCACCGTCAACGAGACCGCGATCCGGCTGACCAGGGACGAGGCGATCGAGATGGCCGGCGAGCTCGACGAGGTCCTCACCCGCTGGAACGAGCGGACCCGCGGCAGCGACGACGGCCGGCGCACCTACCTGCTCTTCTCGGTGCTGCAGCCCTATCCGGACACGGGCCTCGGGCCGAAGGCGGGGGACGACGACTGATGCCCGCCCGGCTGCGGATCGCCACGCCCGAGCAGGTGGCGGCGGCGACCGGGAGCGGCGACGTCCGCTTCCTCACCAAGCACTACCTCGCGGTCCTCGAGGACCGCGCCCCCGGCCACTCCGTCGAGGTGCGCGTCCCGCCGTACGCCGCCGTCCAGGTGATCCCCGGGGTCCGGCACACCCGCGGCACCCCGCCCGCGGTCGTCGAGATGGACGCCGCCACCTGGATCGCCCTCGCCACCGGCGAGCTCGCCTGGGCGGACGCCGAGTCGTCGGGCCGGGTCCGCGCGAGCGGCGAACGGGCCGATCTCTCGCCCCACCTGCCGCTCCTCTCGGATACTCCCTGACGGTTCGGGGGTCTCGGGTGCTCGTCGAGCCCGGAATCGTCAGGGACTACCCCCTCCCCACGACAGTCCCTGACGAACCAGGCCTTCTCCGGCCGGGGACGGCCCCCATTCGTCAGGGACGATCGCCACGACTTAGGTTGTCCGCATGACGGACATCCGCGCCCAGGTCCAGGCAGTCCTCCCCGGCATCCGCACGGATCTCGAGGACCTCGTCCGCATCCAGTCCGTCAGCGCGGACCCGGAGCGGCTCAGCGAGGTCGAGGTCAGCGCCCAGCGCACCGCCGACCTGTTCGCCGCCGAGGGCGTCGAGGTCGAGATCGTCCGTGCGTACGACGGCGCCCCGCCGGCGGTCATCGGCGAGAAGAAGGGCCCGGAGGGCGCTCCGACCGTGCTGCTCTACGCCCACCACGACGTGCAGCCCGAGAACGACCACGCCGACTGGGACTCCCCGCCGTGGGAGCCCACCGAGCGCGACGGCCGCCTCTACGGCCGCGGCGCCGCCGACGACAAGGCCGGGATCATGGCGCACGTCGGCGCGCTGCGCGTGTACGGCGACGACCTGCCCGTCACGGTCCGGCTGTTCATCGAGGGCGAGGAGGAGGTCGGCTCCGACACGCTGGTCGAGCTCCTCGAGAAGTACCAGCAGCGCCTCGAGGCCGACGTGATCGTGATCGCCGACTCCGGCAACTGGGACATCGGCGTCCCCGCGCTCACCACGAGCCTGCGCGGCCTGGTCCGCGTCGACGTCGAGGTCCGCACGCTGACCCACGCCGTGCACTCCGGCATGTGGGGCGGCCTGGTCCCCGACGCGCTGATGACGCTCGCCCGGGTGATCTCGACGCTGCACGACGACAACGGCGACGTCGCCGTCGCCGGGCTGCACTCCGGCCCGGCCGCCGACGTCGAGTACCCCGAGGAGCGGCTGCGCGCCGAGTCCGGCGCCGCGCCCGGCATCGAGTGGATCGGCACCGGCTCCAGCGTCGAGCGCCTCTGGACCAAGCCGTCGCTGAGCATCACCGGCCTCGACGCCCCGAAGGTCGCCGGCGCGAGCAACACGCTGGTCCCGGCCGCCAAGGCCCGCATCTCGATGCGCATCGCCCCCGGCGACACGACCGAGAACGCGCTCGCCTGCCTGCTCCGCCACCTCGAGGCCAACGTCCCGTGGGGTGCGACCCTCACGCACACCGTGGTCGACACCGGCGAGGCCACCCAGATCGACGCGACGGGTCCGGCGTACGACGCCGCGCGCGCCGCGTTCACCGAGGCCTGGGACGGCACCGAGCCGGTCGACATGGGCGTCGGCGGCTCGATCCCGTTCATCGCCGAGTTCCTCGAGGCGTTCCCGCAGGCGAGCGTGCTGGTCACCGGCGTCGAGGACCCGGACACCCGCGCGCACGGCGCCAACGAGGGCCTGCACCTCGCCGAGTTCGAGAAGGTCGTGCTCGCCGAGGCGCTGCTCCTCCGCAACCTCGGCTGAGGCCGTGAAGGTGTCACACCGGCTCGTCGAGCCGGTGTGACGGTGTCTCTCGGTTAGGCGCACCGGACCGAGGTGCGGCTGCGGCATCAACGTCGGCAAGGCCTGCGCCTCGCACCGCAACGGGACCGGGTTCAACCCCTGCTCGGTGTGCGTCGGCGAACCGCGCCCCGACGACGAGGTCACCACCGCCGAGGGCGAGCGCCGGATGTAGGTCAGGCCAGCGGCAGGAACACGCGGAACGTGCTGCCCCGACCCGGTTCGGACTCGACCTCGATCCGGCCGTCGTGGCGGTGCACGACGCGCAGCACGATGGCCAGGCCCAGCCCGGTGCCCGGCTGCGCGGTGGCCAGCGGGTCGGCGGAGCGGAAGAACTCGTCGAAGACCTTGGCCTGGTCCTCGGCGGAGATCCCGATGCCGTCGTCGGTCACGGTCAGCACGACCTCGTCGCCCACCGCGGCGACCCGCACGGCCACGCTGCCGCCCGTCTCGGTGTACTTCACGGCGTTGCTCACCAGGTTCGTGACCAGGTGGTCGAGCTCTCCGGCGTCCCCGCGGGCGACGACCGGTTCGCCGGGCTGGTCCATCCGCAACGTGACGCCCCGGGCGGTCGCGGCCGGCTCGTTGAGCTCGACGAGCTCGCCCGCCAGCCGGCCGAGGTCGACCGGCCCGGGGTCGAGGAGCGGATCGGAGTCGGTGGCGCTGTGCAGCGCGAGCAGGTCGTCGACGACCCGCGCGAGCCGCTCACCGCCGCGCTCGATCGCGGCCACGGCCGTCCGGGCCTTGTCGCTGAGGTCGGGGTCGCCGGCCAGGATCTCGGCGTACCCGAGGACCGCGCTGACCGGGTTCTTCAGGTCGTGCGCGACGGTCGCGACCATCCGCTCGCGGTACTCCGCGACCTCGCGCAGCTCGCGCACCAGCTGGTGCTCGCGCATCGACCGGCCCAGGTCGCGGGCGATGTCGAGCGCCGCGGCGGCTTCGTACTCGCTCCACTCCGCGCCGAGCGGGCCCCGGGTCAGCCCCATCACGCCGACGCAGTCGGCGCCGGAGCCGATCGGCACGAACAGCAACGACTCCACCTCGACGCTCGCGAGGAACTCCAGCACGGTCTCGGCCTGGTCGGCGGCCAGGGCGCCGGGCATCGGCCGCTCCGGCGCCAGCACGGCGACGCACTGCCGCTCCCACGCGCGCTGGGCGTGGGCGGTCACCAGCGCCCGGACGCCGAACGGGAGCCGGACGGTCGCGCCGCCGTCGACGTACAGCGGCCCGTCGCAGCGCTTGTCGGGGCCGAGGAACTGGACCCACAGGGAGTCCGCGCGGAAGCCCTTCGCGACCTCGTGGCCGCAGTTGATCAGGACCTCGTCGGCCGACTCGCTGCCGGCGGCCATCCGGACGATCTCGGCGGCAGCGCTCGCGAGCCGCACCTGGTCGGCGAGCCGCTCGCGCTCGAGCGTGACCCGGATGGCGTTGGTCGCCTGGCGTGCGTACGCCGCGAGCAGGGTGCGCTTCTCGGGGCTCGGCACCCTCCCGTCGCGCGGCAGCTCCATGCCGAGGACTCCGATGAAGGTCCCGGCGTCGTCGTACAACGGTGCGACCAGGAGGTTGTCCGGGTGCCAGGCTTCCGGGTCGACGTCGTCGCCGGGGGCGTCGGACCGCCAGCCCCACTTGTCGATGTCGAGGACCATCCGGTCGTGGGGCACGAACTTCAGCGGGCCCCAGTCGTCGGCGACCTCGAGCTGGTCGAGCAGCGGCTGGGCCGGCGCCAGGCTGTCGAGCAGGGCCGCGCGGGCGTCCTCGGGGCCGACGACCACGAGCTGGTGCAGGTAGCCGTCGTCGCGCACCGCCGCGATCCCGACGACGTCGAAGCCGGCGATCTCCGCCACGCCCTCGGCGATCGCCTGGAGGGCCGCCCGCGACTGGCTGTCCGACCACCGTGACCCGCGGACCGGGCGCTCGAAGTCGGCGTCGTCGGTCACCCCACGAAGTCTAGGGGCCGCCGCCGGGCGTCCGTCGGATCTCCCGCCCGGCGGCAGTCCTGGGTCCGACCTCAGGCGGCCGGCAGGAACACGCGGAAGGTGCTGCCCTTGCCGAGCTCGGACGAGATCTCGAGCCGGCCGTGGTGCCGGTCGACGATGCGGCGCACGATCGCGAGGCCGAGACCGGTCCCGGGCTGCGCGACCGCGGCCGGGTTCGAGGAGCGGAAGAACTCCGTGCCGAGGTGGGCGAGGTCGGCCTGCGAGATCCCGATGCCGGCGTCCGCGACCGTCAGCACGACCTGGTCGGGGTGCTCCCCGCCGGCCACCTCGACGCTGATCGAGACCGAGCCGTCGGCCGGGGTGTACTTCACGGCGTTGCTCACGAGGTTCGCGCAGACCCGGTCGATCTCCTCGGCGTCGCCGAGGGCGAGGATCGCGTGGTCGGGTACGTCGATCTTGAGGTCGAGCCGCTTCTGCTGCGCCGCGACCATGGTCAGGTCGATGACGTCGTCGACCACGCGGTGCAGGTCGACCGGGGCCGCGATGATCCGGTTCTCCGGGTCGCCGACCTTGGACAGCAGCAGCAGGTCGTCGATCACGCGCACCATCCGCTTGGCGCCGCGGTCCATCACCTGCAGCGAGCCCTTGGTGGTGCCGCTGAGGTCGGGCGACGACTCGAGCATCTCGAGGTGCCCCATCACCGAGGTGAGGGGGTTCTTCAGCTCGTGGGCGACGGTCGCGATCAGCTGGCTCTTGTAGGCGTCGAGCTCCTGGAGCTCCTCGACCAGCTGGTGCTCGCGCTCGAACGTGCGGGCGTTGAGGATCGCGCGACCGAGGTCGTGGCCGATGTCGAGCGCCATCGTGGCCTCGGCCTCGGACCAGTCGGGAGCGCCGAAGGCCCGGGTCAGCACCAGGTTGCCCAGGCACTGCGGACCGGCGCCGAGCGGCGTGAACAGGATCGACTCGATCCCGATGCCGCCGAGGTAGGCCAGGATCATCTCGCCCTGCTCGTCGGTGAGCCACTCGCCGAACGGGACGTTCGGCGCCACGACGGACGCCTCCTGGAACTCCCAGGCCCGGCGGGCCGCGGTCTCCGCGATCGAGACCAGCTCCGGAGTGAGCTCGATGACCGAGCCGTCGGCGGAGTAGATCGCGCCGCGGCCCCCGACGTCGTCGAACGTCTGCAGCCACATGCCCGCGGCGCGGAAGCCCTCGATCAGCGCCTCGCGGCTGTCGGCCACGATCCGCTCCAGGCTGAGCTGGGCGGTCGCCTTGCGCACGATCCGGCGGGCCGCCTCGGCCATCCGCACCTGGTCGGCGAGGGCCTGGCGCTCCAGCGCGACGATCACGGCCTGGCGGGCCTGCTCGGCGTACGCGTCGAGCACCGCGCGCTGCGCTTCGCCGGGACGGCGGCCGTCGACCGGCAGGTCCATGGCCAGGGTGCCGCGCATCCGGCCGGAGTCGTCGTACAGCGGCGCGATGAGCAGGTCCATCGGGTGCCACGCGTCGGGGGCATCGTCGATCGGGTCGACGTCGGGGACCCAGCCCCACGTCTCGCCGAGCCCGGGCTCGAGGCGCTCGTGGGGGACGAACCGGAGCAGGCCCCAGTCGTCGGCCTTCTCGATCTCCTGGGCGAGCTGCTCGATCGGGGTGTGCCGGCCCTTGAGCTCCTCGCGGGCGGCGTCGCTGCCCGCGACCGCCATCACCTCGAGGTAGCCGGGGTCGCCCCGGACGACGCTGATCGCGGCGATCCCGAAGCCGGCGACGCGGGTGACGCCGTCGGCGATCAGCTGGAGGGCGTCACGGGACGCGGCATCGGACCACGTCGCTTGCGCGCTGGTCTCCAGAGGCGCCGGAGCAATCTCCCGATCCATCTGTCCTCGTCTGTCGTGTCCCGTCGATCAATGCTACGGGGATCGATCGATGGTCTTAGCATCCCCGGTACCCCTCTGGGTGGGACGGCAAGTAGGACACGCCGGAGTCCGCATCTAGACTGGGGGTCGTGCCCTTTCAGAGCAGCCCCCGCAAGGGTGGCGACGGCCGGTTGACGGCCGCCCTCGACCCGCACGAGCAAGGACCCCAGGACGCCTGCGGCGTCTTCGGAGTCTGGGCGCCCGGGGAGGACGTCGCCAAGCTCACCTACTTCGGTCTCTACGCGCTGCAGCACCGCGGCCAGGAGTCGGCGGGCATCGCGGTCAGCAACGGCCGCCAGATCCTCGTCTACAAGGACATGGGCCTGGTCTCGCAGGTCTTCGACGAGACCACGCTGGCCTCGCTGAAGGGCCACCTCGCGATCGGCCACACGCGCTACTCCACCACCGGGGCGAGCACCTGGCAGAACGCGCAGCCGACGTTCCGCCCGACCGCGGACGGCTCGATCGCCCTCGGCCACAACGGCAACCTGATCAACACCCACCAGCTGTCCCAGATGGTGACGGACCTGCCGGGCCCCGACGACGAGCTCGAGCTGCACACCCGGCCCGTCGAGCAGTCCACGAACGACACCAGCCTGGTCACCGCGCTGCTCGCCCACCACCCCGACACGTCGCTGGAGCAGCGCGCGCTCGAGGTGCTGCCGCAGCTGCAGGGCGCGTTCAGCTTCGTCTGGATGAACGAGGACACGCTGTACGCCGCCCGCGACCCGCAGGGCATCCGCCCGCTGGTGCTCGGCCGCCTCGACCGCGGCTGGGTCGTCGCCAGCGAGGACGCCGCGCTCGCCACGATCGGCGCGAGCGTCGTCCGCGAGGTCGAGCCCGGCGAGATGATCGTCATCGACGAGAACGGCCTGCGCTCGCACCGCTTCGCCGACGCCCAGCCGAAGGGCTGCGTGTTCGAGTACGTCTACCTCGCCCGCCCCGACGCCACCATCAGCGCCCGCAACGTCCACGAGGCGCGCGTCGAGATGGGCCGCCGGCTGGCCCGCGAGTTCCCCGTCGACGCCGACCTGGTCATGCCGGTCCCGGAGTCGGGCACGCCGGCCGCGTCCGGGTACGCCGCCGAGAGCGGCATCCCGTTCGGCCAGGGCTTCGTGAAGAACGCCTACGTCGGCCGCACGTTCATCCAGCCCAGCCAGACCCTGCGCCAGCTCGGCATCCGGTTGAAGCTCAACGCGCTCGAGCACATGATCCGCGGCAAGCGGATCGTCGTCGTCGACGACTCGATCGTGCGCGGCAACACCCAGCGCGCCCAGGTGCGGATGCTGCGCGAGGCCGGTGCGGTCGAGGTGCACGTCCGCATCTCGAGCCCGCCGGTGAAGTGGCCGTGCTTCTACGGCATCGACTTCGCGACCCGCGCCGAGCTGATCGCGAACGGTCTCGACGTCGACGAGATCGCCGCCAGCGTGGGCGCCGACAGCCTCGGCTACATCTCGCTGGACGGCATGATCGAGGCCACCGGCCAGTCGTCCGAGCGGCTCTGCAAGGCCTGCTTCACGGGCGAGTACCCGATCTCGCTGCCCGACGAGAGCCTGCTGGGCAAGCACCTGCTCGAGTCGTCGATCCAGGCGCCGTCGTACGGCGAAGCGCTGCCCGTCCTCAACAACCCCTAGGAGCGTCGTGTCCGACGAGTCCCCCGCCGGCAACGCGTACGCCGAGGCCGGCGTCAACATCCAGGCGGCCGACACCGCGATCGAGCTGATGAAGGGCTGGATCGACAAGGCCCGCCGGCCCGAGATGATCGGCGGGCTGGGCGGCTTCGCCGGCCTCTTCGACGCCTCGGCGCTCACGAAGTACACCCGCCCGCTGCTGGCGACCTCGACCGACGGCGTCGGCACCAAGGTCGCGATCGCGCAGGCGATGGACGTCCACGACACGATCGGGTTCGACCTGGTCGGCATGGTCGTCGACGACCTGGTGGTCTGCGGCGCGGAGCCGCTGTTCATGACCGACTACATCGCGACCGGCCGGGTCGACCCCGAGAAGATCGCCGCGATCGTCAAGGGCATCGCCGAGGGCTGCGTGCTCGCCGGCTGCGCGCTGATCGGCGGCGAGACCGCCGAGCACCCCGGCCTGCTCGGCCCGGACGACTACGACGTCGCGGGCGCGACCACCGGCGTGGTCGAGGCCGACAAGCTGCTCGGCCCGGGCCGGGTCCGCCCCGGTGACGTCGTGATCGCCATGGAGGCCTCCGGCCTCCACTCCAACGGCTACTCCCTGGTGCGCCACGTGCTGCTCGAGAAGGCCGGCCTGTCGCTGGAGGCGCACGTCGACGAGCTCGGCCGCACCCTCGGCGAGGAGCTCCTGGAGCCGACCCGGATCTACGCCAAGGCCTGCCTGGCGCTCGCCGACCGCACCCGCACCCACGCGATGTCCCACGTGACCGGTGGCGGCCTCGCGGCGAACCTCGAGCGGGTGATGCCGGTCGAGCTGGCCGCGACCATCGACCGCGGCACCTGGACCCCGCAGCCGGTCTTCGACCTCGTCCGTCGTACCGGGAGCATCTCGCAGCCCGACCTGGAGGCCACGCTGAACTGCGGCGTCGGCATGGTCGCGCTGACCGACCCGGAGGACGTCGACACCGCGATCGGGGTGCTCGGGGAGCACGGGATCCGGGCCTGGGTGGCCGGCGAGGTGGCCGCCGACCCGGAGCAGAAGGGCCGCGTCGAGCTCGTCGGACAACACCCCGGGTGGTGATCTCGGGCTCGTTTCGGGCCGGATGGCGGATCTGATGTGCGGGAACAGCCAGGCAACAGGTAGCGTTGCCTCCACGAGAACTCTTTGAGACAGCCCGGGAGCCACAGTGCCCCGGCCGAGCGTGCGAGGGGGCTGACCCTATGGGGCGCGGCCGAGCGAAAGCCAAGCAGACCAAGGTCGCCCGCGACCTGAAGTACCGCACTCACGAGACGGACTTCGGGGCGTTGGCCAACGAGCTGCACGGGCAGAGCCCGAGCGATGACACCGACCAGCTCGAGCCGGAAGAGCTCGAGAAGTGGTCGGACTACACCGACTCCCGGCGCGACTGACCCCTCGTCACTCCCGTCACAGGAATCACCGGTTGACCGGTGAAACCGACGCGACACGCCGTGCTCGATCGGCGTGTCGTGCGGGTTTCACCGGCTGACCGGTGAAACCCGCACGCCCGGATCACCCCCGGTCGAGCCACATCCCGCGCAGCCGCCCGACCTCACGCATCCGCCTCTCGGCGAGCCGGTCGGCGGCGATGGCGGGCGGTACGCCGTCCGACGCGGCGAGCTCGAACACGCCCAGCGTCGTGTCGTAGATGCCGGTCGCGCGCTGCTGCGCGCGGTCGAACGAGAAGCCCTCGAGCTCGTCGGCGACCTGGATCAGCCCGCCGGCGTTCACGCAGTAGTCCGGCGCGTACCGGATGCCGCGCTCCTCGAGCGCCTTCTCGACGCCCGGGTGCGCGAGCTGGTTGTTCGCCGCGCCGCAGATGATCTTCGCGCTCAGCACCTCGACGACCTCGTCGGTGATCGCGCCACCGAGCGCGCACGGCGCGTAGACGTCGAGCGGCGAGGCGACCAGCTCCTCGGTCGACCCCACGACCCGGACCGACGGGAACTCCTCGCGCACCATCTCGACGGCGGCCGAGTTCACGTCCGTGATGATCACCGTCGCGCCGACCTCGACCAGGTGCTTCACGAGGTGGTGGCCGACCTTGCCCACGCCGGCCACGCCCACGGTGCGGCCCTCGAGCGACGGGCTGCCCCACTCGACGGTCGCGGCCGCGCGCATGCCCTGGAACACGCCGTACGCCGTCAGCACCGAGCTGTCGCCGGCACCGCCGTGCGCCACGGTGCGGCCGGTGACGAACGAGCACTCGCGCGCGATGTCGTCCATGTCGACCGAGAAGGTCCCCACGTCGCAGGCGGTGTAGTAGCGACCGCCGAGCGACTGCACGTGGCGGCCGTAGGCGCGCAGCAGCGGCTCGGACTTCGCGGTGGTCGGGTCGCCGATGATCACGGCCTTGCCGCCGCCGAGGTCGAGCCCGGCGAGCGCGGCCTTGTAGGACATCCCGCGGGAGAGGTTGAGGACGTCGCGCAGCGCGTCGTCCGTCGAGGCGTACGGGTGGAAGCGGGTCCCGCCGAGCGCCGGGCCGAGGGCGGTGGAGTGGATCGCGATGATCGCCTTGAGGCCGGTGGCGGGGTCGTTGGCGAAGACGACCTGCTCGTGCTCGGCGCCAAGGTCGAATACGTCGGACATGGATGGTCCTGCTTTCGTGTTGTCGGCCACGGGTAGTGGCGCTGCGGGGACACGGCAGGGGTGGCGCCGTGTCCTGCATCACACGGTAGACGCCGACGCGGGGCGGAGGAACACCAGGTCGCCGTGGGTCCCGTACCCCGGCAGCCGACCACCGCGGGGGCTGCCGTTGAACGTCACCCACAGCCACGAGTCGCCGACCGGCACGAGCGTCGGCCACGGGATGTTCGTGGGGTACGGCGCATCGAGCGCGCCGGTCTCGTGCAGGTCGAGGTCGAGCACCGGGAAGCGCTGCGCCACCTTGTCGCTGACCAGCACCCGCCAGGCACCGTCGAGGTGCGCCAGCGTGGTGCCCTCGGTCTCGGTCCCGCTCCCGGAGGCGCGCAGGGTCAGCGCGTCGAGGGCCGGCCCGGCCGCGAGCGCGGGGTGGAAGCGGAAGTACCGGGTCGCGCTCACGAACCCGACCAGCCAGCCGTCCTCGGTGCGTGCCAGGTGCGGGTCCCAGACGCCCACGGACCTCAAGGTGTCGGTCGGGAGCGCGAGCGGCTCGGTGTCGAGCACGTGGACGCCGCTGAGCAGGTCGGCGGTCGTGGACGCCAGCGTCACCCGGACCGGCCGCTGCTTCTTCTCGAAGTCGCCCCAGGTGCTGGTCGCCACCAGCCACCGGTCGCCGTCGCGCAGCACGTGGGTCGCGTGGTCGCCGTACACGCCGGGCTTGTCGGGCCGCCGGAAGAACACGTCGGACAGGTGGGTCGGGGTCAGCGTGTCCGGCTCGACCTCCCACAGCGACGTGTGCGCGGTGTCGAAGAACCCCGGGCCGGCGCTGGTCGCGGACAGGACGATCCGCCCGTCCGGAGCTCCGTCGACCACGCGCACGTCCCGGAGACCGAGCTGTCCGAACCGCCCGGCGACCGGCGCGTCGGCGACCAGCCCGGCGAGCCAGTCCTCGGCGTGGGTGTCGATCCGGCCGCGCAGGTCGTAGCGACCTCGCGCGGTCCACGGACCCGGGCCGCGGGTCAGCACCGTGAGGTGCGTCCCGGTCAGCGTCAGCCCGACCTCGCGGACCGGGCCGGAGGTCGCGAACCGGCGCGAGCGGTGCCGGGTCGTCCGCCCGCCCGCGGTCACCTCGAGCCACGCCGCGCTGCCGTCGTACCGCGCGACCAGCCGGTCGCTCCCCGACGTCAGCGCGAGGTCGCCGGGCCCGGTGGCGGCGGCGTACGGCGCGACCACCTCGGCGAGGCCCGACCCCGGTACGACGAGGTGCACCGGCCGGCGTCGCGCGACGATCTCGAAGCGCCGCCCGAGCACCTCAGCGGTTCCTGGTCGCGCGGTTCAGCGCGACGATCGCTCGGTCCACGTCGCCGGTCAGCGCCGCCAGCAGTGGCCCGGCACCCTCGGTGCTGCCGGAGATGCCGAGCTCCTCGAGGTCCAGCGCGGCCGCGGAGACCCGGGGGAGCCCGAGGTTCAGCGCGGCGCCCTTGAGCTGGTGGGCGGCGGTCCGCAGCGCGCCGGCGTCGCCGGCGTCGATGGCGGCGCGGATCGACTCGAGCTGCAGGCCGGCCTGGGAGGAGAACGCGGCGACGGTCCGCTCGAAGAAGCTGACGCCGTCCTTGACCAGCGAGCTGAGCATCTCGATCCGCTCGAGGTCGAGCACGCCGTCCTCGTTCGAGGTCGGCCCGGGGACCGGACGCTCCTTCACCTGCGCCGGCCCGCCCGCAGGCCGCACCCACTCCCGGATCACCCGCTCCAGCGCGGCCGCGTCGACGGGCTTGGTGAGGAAGTCGTCCATGCCGACGTCGAGGCAGCGCTCCCGCTCGCCCTCGAGCGCGGACGCCGTCATCGCGATGATCGGCACCCGGGGGCCGTCGGCCTCCAGCCGGCGGATCTCGCGGGTCGCGTCGTACCCGTCCATCCGCGGCATCCGGCAGTCCATCAGCACCGCGGCGTACCCGTGCGCCCCGGTGAGCCGCTCGACGCCCTCGATGCCGTCGGAGGCGACGTCGACGAGGCAGCCGAGGTTCTCCAGCAGCCCGGTCGCGACCAGCTGGTTGACCGGGTTGTCCTCGACGATCAGCACCCGTGCGCCGAGCCGCGGCCGGTCCGCCTCGACGGGGGCGGGTACGGCGGCGGGCGCGCCGACGACCGCCATGAGGGCGTTGCGGAGTTCGTTGTGGCGGACCGGCTTGCTCAGCCAGGCCCGGATGCCCGCGGCGTCGACGTCGCGCCGGGTGATCGACTGCTCGGACGACAGCAGCACCATCGCCACCCCGGCGAGCGTCGGGTCCTGCTGGACCTGGCGGGCCAGCCCGAGGCCGTCGGTGTCGGGCATGACCTGGTCGAGCAGCGCGGCGTCGAAGGGGTGCCCGGCCTCGGCGGCCTCGCGCAGCGCGTCCAACGCGTCTCCGGCCGAGGCGACCGACACCGGCCGGGTCTGCCAGGCGGCGAGCTGCTCCTCCAGGATGAACCGGTTGGTCGCGTTGTCGTCGACGACCAGCACGCGTCGCCCGGCGAGGTCGTGCACCGGGTCCGGGTCGCGCCCGCCGGCGTCCGCGACGATGCCGAACCGGGCCGTGAACGAGAACGTGCTGCCGCGTCCCGGCTCGCTGGTCAGCCAGATCTCGCCGCCGAGCGCCTCGACGAGCTGCTTGGAGATCGCCAGGCCGAGCCCGGTCCCGCCGTGGCGTCGCGTGGTCGACGGGTCGGCCTGGGTGAACGCGTCGAAGAGGTGGTCCCACGAGCCGCGCTCGACGCCGACGCCGGTGTCGGAGACGTCCACGCGGAGCACGACCTCGGTCGGCGTGACCTCCTGCACGGCGGCCTGCACGACCACCTCGCCGCTGTCGGTGAACTTCACCGCGTTGGACCCGAGGTTCGTGATGATCTGGCCGAACCGCCCGGGGTCGCCGCTCAGCTGCACGGGTACGTCGGGGTGGCACGCGACGACGAGCTCGAGGCCCTTCTCGTGCGCCGGCCCGCTGAACACCGAGGCCGCCACCTCGAACACCGAGCGCACGTCGAAGTCGACGGCCTCCAGCTCGAGCTTGCCGGCCTCGATCTTCGACAGGTCGAGGATGTCGTTGATCAGGCTGAGCAGGGTCAGCCCGGCGCCCTGGAGGTTCTCGGTCAGGCGGCGCTGGTGGTCGTCGAGGTGGGTGCGCAGCAGCAGGTCGGTCAGCCCGATCACGCCGTTCATCGGCGTCCGGATCTCGTGGCTCATCGTCGCGAGGAACTCCGACTTCAGCCGCGAGGCCTCCATCGCGTCGTCGCGGGCCTCGGCCAGCTCGATGTCGCGACGCTCGCGCTCGGCCACGGCGCTGAGCTGGTGCGAGATCTGGCTGAGCAGCTGGTAGGCGTTCTCGTCCGGGGGCGCCTCGTCCGCGAGCAGCTCGACCACGGCGACGACCGACTGGTCGACCACCACGGGAACGGCCACGACGCTGTGGGTCGACTCCATGCCGGGCGCGGCCCGGACCGCGATCTCGCCGGTCTCTCGCGCCTTCTCCGCGAGCGCGGCGTCCCAGCTGGCCGGGGCGGCGCCGGAGATGTCGATGAGCTCCGGGGTGGCGTCGAAGAACTCCGCTCCCAGCGGCACCCAGCTGGCGAACTGCGGGACACCGTCACTCGCGATGATCACGGCGTCGCGCAGCGTCGCCGCCCGGTTGGCCACGGTCGCGATCTGCTGGAGCAGGCCCAGGCGCCGGTTGGTCTCCTCGGCGTTCAGCTCGGCCGCGACGACGTCGGTCACGTCCTGGGCGGTGCCGCTGATCCGGACGATCTTGCCGTCCGGCCCGCGATGGGTGAGCCCGTGCCCGCGCACCCAGCGCACCGAGTCGTCCACCGTCATCACCCGGTGGTCGAACACGAACTCCTCGCCGTCGCCGACCGCACGGATCGACTCCTCGACGCTGAGCCGGTCGTCGGGATGGATCCGCTCGCGGTAGCTCCCCGGGCTCACGGGCGAGCCGGGCTCGACGCCGATGATCCGGTACATCTCCTGCGACCAGGTCACCGTGCCCTCGGCGACGTCCCAGTCCCAGCTGCCCACCTTCGCGATCCGCTGCGCGTCGGCGAGCTGGTCCATCAGCTCCTTGCGATCGGTGTACGGCGTCACCCGGTGCAGCCAGCCGGTACGCCGGCCCGCGTCGTCGAGCAGCGGCACGTAGCTGACCAGGCCCCAGAACGTCGTACCGTCCGCGCGTACGAAGTGGGCGTCGAGGTTGTCGCGCGGTGCCCCCGTCTCGAGCATCGTCGGCAGGTGGCGGCTGAAGTCCGTGCGGCCCTGCTCGTCGAGCACGTCGAAGACCGGCATCCCGACCATCGCGCTGCGCTCGAGCCCGAGGAAGCGGGCCATGTTCTCGTTGGCGTAGGTCGTGACGCCCTGGTCGTCGATGATCCAGAGGCCGTCGGGGTTGGCGGACAGCAGGCGCAGCGCCAGCGCGGCGTCGTCCATGCCGTCCTCCGACACTCCCGTCATACCTCTATTCCTACTCCGCATCCCGTTGAGGACACACCACGTCCGATCATGGCGCAGCCGGGCCGATTCGCCTCGCACCTCGTGACGGGTGAGACCGTGTGTCGTTGACCCGGCATGCGCACGCGATTCGCCCTCGTCCTGCTCGCCCTGGTGGCGCCGCTCCTCGTCGCCGCGCCGGGCACCGGCAGCGCCGTACCGAAGCCGGGGCGGCTCACCATCGAGGTCCTCTCCAACCGTGCCGACCTGGTCTCGGCCGGCGACGTGCTGCTCGCGGTCCGGCTGCCCCAGGGCGTCCGGGCCGGCCAGGTCCGGGTCACCGCGGACGGCCGCGACGTCACCCGCCGCTTCGCGGTGCGCGACGACGGCCGCTTCCTCGGGCTGGTGACCGGGCTCGACCTCGGCCGCACCGTGCTGCGCGCGACCGCTCCCGGTGCCCGCGCCGACCGCGCGGTGGTGGTCAACCACCCGAACGCCGGTCCGGTGTTCTCCGGCCCGCAGACCGAGCACTACGTCTGCGACGGCTGCGACGCCGCACCGACCTACGACCTCCTCTATCGCTCGACGAACCCGCTCTCCACCGAGCTGCAGCCGTACGACCGGCTGGACCCGCCGTCGGACGTCGCGACCACGACCACCGACGAGGGCGTCGAGGTGCCGTTCGTCGTCCGGCGCGAGCAGGGCTTCCAGGACCGCGACCGGTACACGATCCTCACCCTGTTCCAGCCCGGCCGGCCGTGGAGGGCGTGGTCGCCGCAGGAGCAGTGGAACCACAAGCTGCTGGTCACCCACGGCGGCGGCTGCGGTGCGTCGTACGCGCCCGGCAACCCGCCGCTCGCCGACTACTCCGGCACGCTCGAGGGCGTCCCGGGTGTCACGCCCAGCTACGTCACCGCGCTCGGGCTGGGCTTCGCGGTGCTGTCGACGGCACTCGACAACACCGGCCACAACTGCAGCGTCGCGTTGAACGCCGAGTCGGTGATGATGGCCAAGGAGCGGATCGTCGAGCGGTACGGCGAGCTGCGGTACACGATCGGCACCGGCTGCTCCGGCGGCTCGATCGCCCAGCACACCGTCGCGAACGCGTACCCGGGGATCTACCAGGGCCTGATCACGAGCTGCTCGTACCCCGACACGTTCACCGCCGGTGCGCAGTTCGCCGACTACCACCTGCTCCGGCTCTACTTCGAGGACCCGTCGCGCTGGGGGCCCGGCGTCGTCTGGCTGCCGACCCAGATGGCGCAGGTCGAGGGGCATCTGTCGCACCTGAACGCCGTGGTCGCCGACGAGGGCCTCTTCAAGGCCGCGCTCAACCCCGAGCACGACTGCCCCGGCACCACCGACCCCGTGGCCGGCGACGCGACCACCCGCTACGACTCGGAGACCAACCCCACCGGGGTTCGCTGCTCGGTCCTGGACCTGCTGATCAACCAGCTCGGGCCGCGGCCGGAGTCGGTGTGGAGCGAGCAGGAGAAGGCAGCAGGGCACGGCTTCGGCGGCATCCCGTTCTCCAACACCGGGATGCTCTACGGCCTGTCCGCGCTGCAGGCCGGTGCGATCACGCCCGCGCAGTTCGTCGACCTCAACGCCAAGGTCGGCGGCCTCGACGTCGACTCCGGGCTAGTCCCCGAGCGGATCGCCGGCGACCCCGCCTCGATCGCCCGCGCCTACCGCACCGGGCTGATCAACGAGGCCGACCACCTCGACGAGGTCGCGATGATCAACCACGGCGGCCCCGACCCAGGGATCGCCCACGACTACGCCCACGCGTTCTGGACCCAGGAGCGGCTGCAGGCCGACCAGGGCCACACCGACAACCGGGTCATGTGGTTCGGCCCGGTGCCGCTGATCGGCGACGTCACCTGGGCCAACCAGGCGCTGACGGCGATGGACAGCTGGCTCGCCGCGATCGAGGCCGACGATTCCTCGCGCCCGCTGGCCGAGAAGGTCGTCACCGACCGGCCCGAGACCGTGACCGACCGCTGCGTGGTCGGCGAGCTCGCCGACGTGTGCGACGTCGAGGAGCTGCAGGTCCTGCAGACCCGGCTCTCCACGCCGCGGCAGGAGGCCGGCGGCCCGGTCGCGAACGACAACGTCGCGTGCGCCCTCACGCCGCTGGACAAGGCGATGTTCGACGGCCTCCTGGTCCCGTTCACCGACGAGGAGTGGGCGGCGCTCGAGACGATCTTCGCCGACGGCGTCTGCGACTGGACCGAGCCGGGCCTCGGTCAGAGCGCGGCCGAGACCTGGCTGCGGTACGACGCCGCCGGCGGTGGTGTCGTCCACGGCGGCCGCAACCTGCCCGGCGTACCCGCCCACTCCGCCACCGGCGTGGTCGCGCCGGCGTTCCTCCCGATGTTCCGCCGCTGAGTCATCTCGGGTAGTCCCTGACGATCGCGGGCCTCGCGAGCCCTCCTGACCCCCGAAACGTCAGGGACTACCCCGGTGGAACCGATCGACAGAGGCGGGCGTCGGAGGGACATGACGACGTTGCGGCTGGCGCTCGCGGGCGCGCTCGCGGCCTGCGGCCTGGTCCTCGTCACGCCGGTCGTCTCGCACGCGTGCGACTGCGCGTCCGCGCCGGTGCCGGAGCGGCTCGGCCGGGCCGACGTGGTGTTCGTCGGGGCACTGATGGAGTCGACGCCGGGCCAGCGCCGATCCTCCCTCGACCCGACGTCGTACTCGTTCTCGGTCGGCCGCGTCATCCAGGGGAGGGCCTCGTCGTTCGAGGTCGTGGAGTCCGCATGGTCCGGTGCCTCGTGCGGCCTCGAGAACATGGAGGTCGGTCGGGAGTACGTCGTGTTCGCGACCCGCGACCAGGACGACCAGGACGTCCTCGTCAGTGGCCTCTGCTCCGGGACTCAGCAGGCGGACCCGGCGTACGTCGCCGAGGTAGCCGCCGCGGCCGGGCCGCCGCGGCCGGAGATCCCGTACGTCGCCGATGCACTCGTCACGTTCCTAGGATTCTTCGCATGATGCGCCTGCGGATGCTGCTCGCCGCCGCGCTCGCTGCGGTCGCGCTCGTCGCGATCACCCCGAGCGCGTCGTACGCCTGCTCGTGCGCACCGACCTCGACAGCCGACAGCGTGGAGTCCGCGGACGCGATCTTCGTCGGCACCCTCGACGAGATCACGCCACCGCCGCAGCGCGAGCTGATGTCGAGCATGGACCCGAACACGTTCACGTTCGAGGTCCACCAGGTGCTCGCAGGCAGCGTCGGGTCTGCCGTCGAGGTGCAGTCCGCGATGTCCGGAGCGTCGTGCGGCTGGGAGGGGATGGAGATCGGCCAGGAGTACGTCGTGTTCGCTGCCGCCGGCCGCGCGGCGCTGCAGGGCAACCTGTGCACCCCCGCGCGGGGCGCGACCGACCGCCTCGTCGCGGAGGTCGCGGAGCTGACCGGAGCCACGGCACGTCCGCTGCCGCCGGACCTCGGCTGGGTGGTCGTCCGCATCCTGATCCTGTTGCGCTCCTTCTCTTGACCTGACCGGCCTCCGGCGGGAAACGTGCGGCCATGCGCCGTGAGCCGCACGAGAACGTGGCGACCGTCCTGGTCGATCCCGTGCTCCTGCCCGCGCTCGAGGTCCACCTGATGTCGCTCGACCTGCGGCTCTGGCCGGTCGCGACCGCGCCGATCTGCGAGGACGGCCCGCGCCGCGCGTTCCAGCTGCGCCGCCAGCTGGTCACAGCCCGCCGCGGCGCGTGGGACGACGCGGCCGAGTGGGTGCCGGCGTGGATCGCGTTCGGCGACTCCTGGCGCGAGGGCTCCGAGCCGATCCCGTGGGTCGCGCGCCGGACGCTCTACGCCGTCCTCGACGGGTACGCCGGGGTCCGCTACCACCGAGGCCTCGGCGGCGTACCCCCGCTCGAGGTGCCGCGCGAGCAGACCGCCTGAGCGAACGGCAGAGACCGCAGCGACGGATCGCTGCGGCCTCTGGCGGACGGTGTCAGGCGGGAACGGGTGTCAGGCGGGATAGGACAGCAGGGTCGCGTCGACCGCTTCCCAAGCCGCGCGCAGCTCGGCCAGGTCGTCGGGCCGCTTCTTCGCCAGGTCGGCCTGCTCGCGCACGTCGGCCCGGAGGTCGTAGAGGCGGTCGACGTTGTCGATCCGTGCGTACTTGAGGTCGCCGCGCCGCAGGGCACGACCGCTGCGGGTGCGCCAGAACAGGTCGCGCTCGGGCACCTTGCGTCCCTTGAACAGGTGCGGGACCAGGCTGGTGCCGTCGAGCGGGTACGCAGGGTCGGGGTTGACCCGGGCCAGCTCGAGGAACGTGGCGGTCCAGTCCGTGGTGTAGACGGGCGTGTCGTCGACCTGCTTGCCGCCGAGCTGGCCGGGCCACGACAGGATCGTCGGGATCCGGATGCCACCCTCGTTGAGGCTGCCCTTCTCGCCGGTGAAGGGCCAGTTGTAGGAGAACCGCTCGCCGCCGTTGTCGCTCTTGAACAGCACGATGGTGTCCCGGTCCTGGCCGGTGCGCTTGAGCTCGGCGAGCACCTTGCCGATCGAGCGGTCGAGGTCCTCGACCATCTCGCGGTACTTGTCCAGCGAACCACCGTCGGTGTGGAACAGCACCCGCTGCTCTCCCGCCTGCAGCCGCGCGGTCAGCTCGTCGCTGACCTTCTTGTCGCCGCGGCCCTCCCACGGCCAGTGCGGCGAGGTGAAGTTGAGGTTGAACAGCCACGGCTGGTTCTGCCGGGCGTTGCGCCGGACGACCTCGATCGCCTTCTCGGTGATGATGTCGGTGTAGTAGCGCGGGTCCTGGACCTGCTCCTCGCCCTCCCAGAGGTCGTAGCCGTCCTTGGCGTAGTACTTGCTGAAGTAGTCGAGGCCGCCGGAGTAGTTGCCGAAGAAGTAGTCCCACCCCGACTTGAGCGGTGAGAACCACGGCAGGAACCCGCCGTGCCACTTGCCGACCATGGACGTCGAGTAGCCCGCGTCACGCAGCAACGAGCCCAGGGTCGGGTGCTCGCCCGGGATCCCGGCGGTCGCTGACGGCGCGCCGATCGGCTCCTGCAGCCCGCCGGCGGTGCGGCCGGGGTGGCGGCCGGTGTACAGCGCGAAGCGGGTGGGCGAGCACACCGCGCCCGCGGAGTAGCTCTGGGTGAACCGGACCCCCGACTTGGCCAGCTTGTCGAGGTTCGGGGTCTTGATCTCCGGTGAGCCGTAGACCGAGAGGTCGGCCGCGCCCAGGTCGTCGGCGATGATCACCAGGATGTTGGGGCGCGGGACCCGGCCACCGCGCGCGACCGCGCGGAACGGTTGCTCGGCGTACGTCGAGTCGCTCGCTCGGGCGGTGCCCGCGGCCGCGGCGCTGGCGCCGAGCGCGCCGACCGCAGCGCCGGCCAGGGTGCGGCGGCGCAGGCCGCCGACGCGAGGCGGTGACGTCTGGTCCGTCATGGAGACTCCTAGGCATGTAAGTCGATTGGATTACTCCTGATCGTAGGCGTCGCAGCGAGGCCCTTCCGGCTCCCGTCCCCTTTTTGGACAAGGTCTAGCCAAACACTAGTGTTTGAGCTCGCCGGAGCCGCAACGCGACCGATGGGAGGCGCTGAGCAGATGGGCGCGAGCAGGACGAGCACACCGACCAGGACGGCGCCCCAGGTGCTGGTGACCGGGGGGCCCACCACGATCGGCAGTGCCGAGCACTACCCCGAGGAGGCCCCCGTCCGCTCGGTGGTCGTGCGCGACCTGTGGGTCGACGAGCACCCCGTGACCAACGCCGAGTTCCGCCGGTTCGTCGCCGACACCGGCCACGTGACCTTCGCCGAGCTGCTGCCCGATCGGGTCCCGGGCGAACGGCCTGAGGACGTCCAGCCGGGGTCACTCGTGTTCGCGCCACCCGTCGGCCCGGTGCCGCTCGACGACTGGCGCCGGTGGTGGGCCTGGGTCCCGGGAGCCGACTGGCGCCACCCGGGCGGTCCGGGCACGACGCTCGACGGGCGCGAGCGCCATCCGGTCGTCCACGTCTCCCGCGCGGACGCCGCGGCGTACGCCGCGTGGGCCGGCAAGCGGCTGCCCACCGAGCCGGAGTGGGAGCACGCCGCGCGCGGCGGTGCGTCGACCACGTTCCCGTGGGGCCCCGAGCTCGAGCGCCACGGACGGCCGATGGCCAACACCTACCGCGGCGAGTTCCCGTGGCGCCACGAGGACCGCCGGGGTGCCTCGACGAGTCCGGTCGGGTCCTATCCGCCCAACGGCCACGGTCTGGTCGACATGATCGGCAACGTGTGGGAGTGGACCTCGTCGGTGTGGACCGAGGACCACGCCGTCGGCCTCGGCGAGCCGGCCGCGGCGGTGAGCAGCTGCTGCGCGCCGTCCGCCCCCGCGGCGGCGACGGAGGTGGTGACGGAGGTGGCCGAGCCCCGCTCGGTCACCAAGGGTGGCTCCTACCTGTGCGCGCCGGAGTACTGCCGGCGCTACCGCCCGACGGCACGGCAGGGTCAGGCGTCCGCCAGCAGCACGGGCCATCTCGGCTTCCGCTGCGTGCGCGACGCCTGAGCGAACGACAGAGGCCGCAGCGACGGATCGCTGCGGCCTCTGGTGCTTGTGGGCAGGGGCGGGGTCGAACCGCCGACCTTCCACTTTTCAGGCGGACGCTCGTACCAACTGAGCTACCTGCCCAAGCGACGGACACCTTACAGGAGAGGTTCGGCCGTCACGAAAACGGGATGGCCTCGCTTTGGACCCGCCCCGGCGACGACCCTATGCTTCTCACGCACGTCCTGCCCCCATCGTCTAGCGGCCCAGGACCCCGCCCTTTCACGGCGGTAGCGCCGGTTCGAATCCGGTTGGGGGTGCGAGTCCACCACCTGCTCCGCCCCGATTGGGAAACGGCGGCAGGAGTGGGTTAGAGTTCCACCGCTTCACCAGTGAGGCACCTGGCCCCGTAGCGCAGTTGGTTAGCGCGCCGCCCTGTCACGGCGGAGGCCGCGGGTTCGAGTCCCGTCGGGGTCGCCGACACAAGCCCCGGATCGCGAGATCCGGGGCTTGTCACATTTCCGGCAGACTGCAGGCATGCACCTGATCGAGCTGGCCGGTGTCTCGGCCACCGTGAGCGAGCCGACGTACGTCGAGCAGTACCGCGTCCCGGACCTCAGTGTCGGCACCTACTCGATCCCCGCCGGCGGGATCGACGAGCAGGAACCCCACACCGAGGACGAGGTGTACGTCGTCACGCGCGGCCGGGCGAGGCTGTGGACACCGGACCGCACCGTCGACGTCGGCCCCGGCGACGTCGCGTTCGTGCCCGCGAACGAGCCGCACCGGTTCGTCGACGTCGTCGAGGACCTCACGCTGCTGGTCTTCTTCGGGCCGGCGGAGTACGCCCGGCAGACCCCGTGAAGGATCAGTGACATGCCGATCGAGATGTCACCCGCGGACTTCGACGCGCTCGTCGACCGCGCCCTCGACGACATCCCGGACGAGCTCGCGATGCTGGTCCGCAACGTCGTGGTGCTCGTCGAGGACGACGCCCCCGAGGACGACCCGGACCTGCTCGGCCTCTACGACGGCATCGCGCTGACCGAGCGCTGGGGCGACCCGGTGATGGAGCTGCCGGACCGGATCTTCATCTTCCGCAACAACCTGCTCGACATGTGCGAGTCGGTCGAGGAGCTCGTCGACGAGGTCCGGATCACCGTCGTCCACGAGGTCGCGCACCACTTCGGCATCGACGACGACCGCCTGCACGACCTCGGCTACGCCTGACCCGGGACGCGCAGCGGACCGGATCGTCGGTGGTCGAGCGTGTCGAGTCCCCGTCAGCTCGCCAGG
The DNA here is from genome assembly GCF_022761125.1 of Nocardioides sp. SR21. Taxonomy (GTDB): domain Bacteria; phylum Actinomycetota; class Actinomycetes; order Propionibacteriales; family Nocardioidaceae; genus Nocardioides. The sequence goes on from NZ_JAKWJR010000008.1 coordinate 230,892, forward strand.
TGGAACCCGACCGCACACGCGGCGAGTGACGTCACGATCGTGGCGGCGGCGTACGCCGTCCCCCGGCGCGGGCCGAGGCCGTGGGTCTGCACGCTGAACGCGGAGTACGTCGTGAACCCGCCGCAGAACCCGACGCCGAGCAGCGCCAGCTCGCTCGACGTCAGTGACATCGCGGAGAGCGCGCCGAGGAGGAACGAACCGGCCACGTTCACCGCGAGCGTGCCCCACGGCAGCCGGCCGTCGAGCCGGGTGGCGACCACGAACCGCAGCGGTGCCCCGACGGCCGCACCGAGTGCGACCAGCAGCGCCGTCACTCGACGGCCCCCTCGGGCTCGGGACCGGCCAGGCGGGACGCGACGGCCACGGCGAGCAGGCAGGCGGCCAACGTGCCGAGGAGGTAGATCCCGGCGACGGCGACCCGGTCGGCGTCGATCAGCGCCCGCGCCTGCTCGGAGTACGCCGACAGCGTGGTGAACCCGCCGAGCACGCCGGGGCCCAGCGCGACCGCGACGGTCCGCGACCGTCGGACGACCGCGAAGGCGGGGAGCAGCGCGAGCGCGAACGACCCGAGCACGTTGATCGCGAACGTCGCCCACGGGAACTCGTCGGCCCCCGCGGGGAAGGCCTCGCCCAGGCCCCAGCGGGCCAGCGCGCCGAGCGCGCCACCGACCGCGACCGCGGCGACCAGCCGCGGCGCAGGCGCAGGGTTCACGAGACGCTGCTCTGCCGCCCGGACACGGGCGCATCCTGCCACGCCAGCGGCAGCTCACCCCGCTCCTGTCGCACGAACTCGTTGAGGAACCAGCCCTGGAAGCGCTGCTGCTCCGGGGTGCGTGCCAGCGACAGCAGGCGCTCCTCGCGGCAGAACGCGTCAGCGAGGTCGAGCAGCTCGATGAACCGGCCGATGGTCGCCGCGGTCTGGCGCGGCATCGCCACGTGCAGCTCGGTGGTCTCCACGCCGGACTGCAGCGCACGCTCGATCTGCTCGGTGCCGATGCCCTCGCGCAGGTCGCGCTCCAGCGATCCGAACAGGTGCGAGAGGTCGGAGGCGAGGGGGTACTCCGCCTCGTGGGCGAGCGCCAGCAGCCGGACCTCGCGGCGCAGCTCGCGGTAGTGGTGCTGGAACTCCACGAACGTCCGCAGCGGGACGCCGAGGATGTCGATGCGCAGCTCGTCGGGCGACGGAGGTGCTGCCTCGCCTCGGGCGACGACCCCGGTGACGACGCCCTCGGCCATGCTGTCCCTGCTCTGGGGGGCCGGGTTGAACCAGACGATCTTGCCGTCCTCCTCGACCTCGACACCCCACGCCGTCGAGCAGCGCGCGACGATGCTCAGGCCGCGGCCGAACGTCAGCAGCAGGTCGTCCTCGCCGGCGTCGTCGGTCGGCATGTGGGGCAGGTCCAGCGAGCCGTCGCGGACCTCGACGCGCGGGTGCTCGCGGGTGCCGCGCACCCGGACGGTCAGCGGGGGAGCGCCGTGGAGGAGCGCGTTCGTGACCAGCTCGGAGGTGCCGAGCTCGGCGCACTCGACGAGGTCGTCGCGGCCGATGTCGTGGCAGGTCGCCATCACCCATCGGCGTGCGTCTTGCACACCGCGGGGACCCGGGCCCAGAGACAGGGCAGGCCTGTTCAGCGGCACGGTTTGTTCTCCACGAGGCAGGCGTCGACTGGCAGCAGCTGTGCCATTGTGGCCCGTTCTACCCCGGGGAGGGTGACTGAAACCTTGACCAGTTCGGCGTGTCGGGCGGTCCAGACCAGGGGCCGGACCGTCGGATCGGGTGTGACGCAGGTGACCCTGCCCGATTGGGCCGTACGGCGCAGTCGCGGGAAGATTGGGTACAGGCGGACGTGTTCACTCCATAGCCCCATCAGTTCGTCCACGAGTCTCCCCAAAAGGATCGGTTTCCCCATGTCTCACCGTCACCAGGTCGTGGTGATCGGCTCCGGCTTCGGAGGGTTGTTCGGTACCAAGGCGCTGCGCCGCAGCGACGTCGACGTCACCGTGGTCGCCAAGACGACGCACCACCTGTTCCAGCCGCTGCTCTACCAGGTCGCGACCGGCATCCTGTCGCAGGGCGAGATCGCCCCGCCGACCCGCGAGATCCTCAGTGGCCAGCCGAACGCCCAGGTGCTGCTCGGCGAGGTCACCGCGATCGACCTCGACGCCCGGACCGTCACCTCGCAGGTGCTCGGCCGCGAGACCGTCTCGTCGTACGACTCCCTGATCGTCGCCGCCGGCGCGGGCCAGTCCTACTTCGGCAACGACCACTTCGCCGAGTTCGCCCCCGGCATGAAGAGCATCGACGACGCCCTCGAGCTGCGCGGCCGGATCTTCGGCGCCTTCGAGATGGCCGAGCTCGGCGCCCAGCGCGGCGAGAGCGTCGACCACCTGCTGACGTTCGTGGTCGTCGGCGCCGGCCCGACCGGTGTGGAGATGGCGGGTCAGATCGCCGAGCTCGCGCACCGCACCCTCAAGAAGGACTTCCGCGCGATCAACACCCGGCACGCTCGGGTGATCCTGGTCGACGCGGCCCCGCAGGTGCTGCCGCCGTTCGGCAAGAAGCTCGGCGAGAAGAGCAAGGCCGAGCTCGAGAAGCTCGGCGTCGAGGTCGTGCTCGGCGCGATGGTGACCGACGTCGACGAGCGCGGCATCGAGATGAAGTTCAAGGACGGCCGGGTCGAGCGGATCGACTCCGTCACCAAGATCTGGGCCGCGGGTGTCGCGGCGAACCCCCTCGGCCGCACCCTGTCGGACCAGACCGGCGCGCCTCTCGACCGCGCCGGCCGGATCGCGGTCAACCCCGACCTGACGCTGCCCGGTCACCCCGAGGTGTTCGTGGTCGGCGACATGATCTCGCTCGACAACCTCCCCGGCGTCGCGCAGGTCGCGATCCAGGGCGCGAAGTACGCCGCCAAGGAGATCGACAACCGGCTGAAGTCCAAGCCGTCGCAGGGCCCGTTCAAGTACTTCGACAAGGGCTCGATGGCGATCATCAGCCGGTTCCGCGCGGTCGCGCTGATCGGCAACGTCCGGCTCACCGGTGTGATCGCCTGGCTGATGTGGCTCGCGCTGCACCTCATCTACATCACCGGCTTCAAGAGCCGGGTCACCGCGCTGCTCCACTGGGCGGTCTCGTTCGTCGGCCGCGGCCGCTCCGAGCGGACCACCACCGAGCAGCAGGTCTTCGCCCGGTCGGCGCTGGGACGGCTCAAGCGCGGCGCCACCGACCTGGTCTCCGACCCCGGCGCGTACGACGCGGCGCGGGCCATGCTGGAGACCACGCGGCGGGCCGAGCTCGAGGCCCAGGCCGAGGAGGAGGCCCGCCTCACCGACGCCGGCGAGCGCGGCAGGACGACCGAGAAGGTCGCGGCGTCGTGAGCTACTCGAAGTAGCGCGGCGTCGGGCCCTCCTGGCTCTCCGGGCGGGCCCACTTGGGCAGGATGAAGATCCCCTCGGCCTCGACGGTCACGCCCTCGGCGTCCTTGATGTGGCCCTTGGCCCACGTCTTGATGCCTTCGCTGCGGTCGATCCACGCCTCGGCGCGCAGGTCGCCGAGCGGCGTCCCGCGCCGGTAGCGCAGCGTCAGCGTGCCGGTCATGCCGGGCTTCCCGCCCGCACCGGCGGCCTCGCCGAGCATCTGGTCCAGGATCAGCGCCGAGACGCCGCCGTGGACCAGCCCCGGCGGGCCTTCGTACGCCGCCCCGAGGTGGAAGTCCGACCAGCAGTCGCCGGTCGGCTGCTTCTCGACGACGAGCGGGGGAGCGACGGGGTTGCGCAGGCCGACCACGGTGTTGCCCCACGGCCGGCCGCGCCCGGTGGGGCCGAAGCGGACGCCGTACGGTCCGTCGAGCTGGCTGGCCCGCAGCCGACCGGTGAGGGCCTCGACCTCGGCCTGCACGGCCCGGATCTCGTCCTCGTCGACCTCGGTCCGGATCGTCGCGTCGACGAGCTCGCGCACCGCCTGGGTGAAGGGGGCGTAGAGCGCCTGCTGCCGCTCCAGCTCCTCGGGCGTGATGTCGTCGTGCACGTAGCCAGCCACAAAACCAGATGCTAGAACACGTTCCATTTGTTGGAATGCGGCATGACCAGTCTCGACCGCCCCGATCTCCGGTTCCGTGCCTCCTGGGAGGAGGCGGTCGCCGAGTTCGCCGCCGCCGAGGACTTCATGCACGGCTCGGGCGTGTGGGACTTCGAGGTGCTCGACACCAGCGAGGACGGCGCCCCGGCGGTGGTCGCGCACCTGCTCGCCCAGGCCGACCCCGCCGTGGCGCCGCCCGAGGGCCGGGTGCACTGCACGTACTTCTGGATCACCGATGACGGCGAGTTCGTCGGCTACCTCGCGCTGCGGCACTCGCTGACCGCCTGGCTGCTCGAGGAGGGCGGTCACATCGGGTACGCCGTACGTCCCTCGCGCCGGCGCGAGGGCCACGCGTCCCGGGCGCTGCGGCTCGCGGTCGCGGAGGCCGCCGAGCTGGGCATCGACCGGGCCCTGGTCACCTGTGACGACGACAACGACGGGTCGCGCGCGGTGATCGAGCGGGCGGGCGGCGTCTACGAGGACACCCGGAACGGCAAGCGGCGGTACTGGATCGACACCGGTCCGAGCGCGGGCGGTACGTCACCTCGGACCGCTAGGCGGGCAGCACCCGCATGAGCTCCTCCGGCTCCACCCATCGAGGCGCCATCCCGTGCCGATGGAAGAGCGCCAGCAGGAAGGTGGTCACGTGCCGGGTGGCCGGCTCGACCCCGAGGTCGGTCGCCGGGGGCGCGGGGGCGTCGCGAGGGTCCGGGACGGGCGTGGCCGTGGCGGCCACGCCCGCTCCCCCCGACTCGTCCGCCTCCCCGTCCTCCGGAGACGGCGTGGGCTCGGCAGGATCCGGCTGCCGGGACGTGTCCGCGCGTGCGGGGAAGACGGCTCGCGCCAGGTCCTCGATCACTCCTCGACCGAGATCGGCGGGGTCGTCCTCCGGCGTCGCGCTCCCCATGACCCGGCTAACGGGCGGAGCGACCCCGCGTTATGACCGCCGTCACCGTGGTCTGGTCCAGCGGCTGCGGATCGTCCCGGGGAACGTCCCGGAAATAGCATTGAACCGCCGGCGTCTCGGGTCACCGACGGTTCAACGACGGAGAGGCTAGGGGCAACCGATCCCGCTACGCATCCAGTTCCGGCAATGCGGCCCAGGTGGAGTAGACCAGGTAGGCCCCGTGGGACTCGAACCCACAACCCATGGATTAAAAGTCCACTGCTCTGCCAATTGAGCTAGGGGCCCGGAGGACCTCTCGATCCGCCGGGACAGCGTATCGGTGCGGTCCGGGCTGCTGGCTAGCAGCGCACCAGGACGTCGCGCGTCAGGTCCGCGATGCTGCGGTAGCCGTTGAGCGCCATCGTCAGGTCGGCCTCGGCGAGCAGGCAGGACAGGACGAACTCGATGCCGGCGGTCCCGCCGAGCACCGCGCCGTACCCGTACGGGCGGCCGATGCCGACGGCGGCCGCGCCGAGGGCCAGCGCCTTCACGACGTCCGCGCCCGAGCGCACGCCCGAGTCGAAGAGCACCGGCATGCCGTCCGCCGCGTCGACGACCGCGGGCAGCATGCCGAGAGCCGGCGCGCTCGCGGCCTGGCGACCGCCGTGGTTGGAGCAATAGATGCCGTCGACCCCGGCGTCCTTGGCCCGGCGTACGTCGTCGGGGTGACAGATGCCCTTGAGCAGCAGCGGGAGGTCGGTCAGGTCGCGCAGCCAGGCCAGGTCGTCCCACGTGAGGGTCGGGTTGCCGAAGGTCATGGCCCACTGGAGGGCAGCCGCTCCGGGATCCTCCTCCGGCGGCACGGCGAGCCTCCCGCGGAAGACCGGGTCGGAGGTGTAGTTGACTAGACAACCACCCCGCAGCTGAGGGAACGTCGCGTGCTGCAGGTCGCGCGGCCGGTACCCCAGGGTCCAGGTGTCGAGGGTGACGACGATGCCTCGGAAGCCCGCCGCCTCGGCCCGTCGCACGAAGCTCTCGGCGAGCTCGCGGTCGTTCGGTGTGTACAGCTGGAAGAACCCCGGGGTGTCCCCGAGGGCGGCGGCGACGTCCTCCATCGGGTCCTGCATGAGCGTCGAGGCGACCATCGGGACGCCGGAGGCGGCCGAGGCGGCGGCGGCCGCGAGGTCGCCGTGCTCGTCCTCGGTCATCACGCCCAGCACCCCGATCGGGGCCATGAAGATCGGCGACGGCAGGGTGTGCCCGAACAGGTCCACCGACAGGTCGCGCTCGGCGGCGCCGGACAGCATCCGAGGCAGGATTCCCCAGTGCTGGAAGGCCTCCACGTTCCCGCGCTGGGTGTGCTCGTCGCCGGCACCGCCGGCCACGTAGTCCCAGAGCCGGTGCTCCATCTTCGCCTCCGCCGCGGCTTCGAGGCCGGCGAACGTGAGGGGGTACGGCGGCACCTCGCCGGCCAGTCCGGCGAAGTAGAGGCCGAGCTGGAAGTCTGCATAGTTCGCCACGTTCGGCTCCTCGGTCGGGAGCATCGCGACCTGCCTCGGGACGACAGATCGGACACTTTCGGACGATCCTAGTCGGCTCGACGTGTCACTCGGGTGACACATCGTCCGTAATTCACGCTCAGCGCGGGCGTTCAAGCGGGAGTCGCCTAGCACCTGAGCGATCGTTCAGTCAATGTGAAGCAGGTCACAGCAGATCATTTAGAATATATTCCGCGCCATGAATAACGTTGCCTTCCATGGAAACCAGTTGCCGCCTCGGGACCGCAATCCGGTTCGAGGCCCATCCTCCACGTGACCTGACCCGCGGTCACGCGCCGAGGACCTCAGCCCTCCTTCGGCCCTCGCCCAGCCCCGTCGCGGGCGGCCTGAGGAGCGCCGGCGCATGAGCACGAACTGCCTGTCGGCCGCGGCTGAGGCCATGGTCGTGGAGCACATGCCTCTGGTCGGTCACATCGTTCGGGAGACGATGGCGCGTGTTCCGTCGCACGTGGATCGTGATGACCTGACGTCGGCGGGTTTC
>NZ_JAKWJR010000009.1 GCF_022761125.1 Nocardioides sp. SR21
CGCCACAGCGCACTCGACGGGCTCCCGCCGATCAGCCGGCTACCAACCTGATGGCCGGGTACAGCTAGCGGTCAGCGCCCGCGCAGGTTGCCGCGCATGCCCTTCATGCTCGTCGGCACCGGGCCCTTGGGCATCGGGATCGCCGGGCGGCTGGCGTCGATCGCCTTGAGCCGGTTGAGGATGTCGGTCATCTCGGCGGGCTTGACCTGACGGCCCAGCTTCTGGATGTGCTTGACCAGCTTCGGCAGCGGGACCTGGCCCTCGCCGTTGCCGCACATGACCTCGTGGATCGGAACGCCGGCGGCGACCCGCTCGTGCTTGCGACGCTCGCTGGTCATCAGCGCCTTGAGGCGGTTCGGGTTGCCCTCGCCGACCAGGACGATGCCCGGAGGGCCGACCACGCGGTGGACGATGTCCTGCTGCTTGGTGAAGGCGACCACCGGGTCGGTCTTCCAGCCCCGGCGCAGCATCCGCAGCGCGGCCGCTGCCGCGCCCGCCTGGCCGTCCATCTGCTTGTAGGCGGCGGTCTGTGCGCGGCGACCGAACACGATCATCGCGAACAGCGTGCCGAACAGCAGCGCCGAGACGATCCGCAGGATCGACTGCAGCGTGCTGTCGCCGGGGAGCAGGGTCAGCAGCCCGAAGCCGAGCGCGGCGCCGACGACGAAGGCGCCGAGCAGCCACAGGGGGAGGGCGCGGTCGACCTTGCGCGCCATCCGGTAGGTCTCGACGAACTGCCGCATGCGGCCCATCTGGTCCGGGTCGACGGGCTTGGGTTCCTTCGCCATGTTCTGTGGTGCCTCGTTCTGGTGGGTCGGGTCAGGCGGTGGCGACGCCCTCGCGGACGTCCATGGCCTGACGGTACAGGCGACCGGCGCGGTACGACGAACGGACCAGCGGGCCGGACAGGACGCCGGAGAAGCCGATCTGGTCGGCCTCGTCCTTGAGCTCCACGAACTCCTCGGGCTTGACCCACCGCTCGACGGGGTGGTGCCGCACCGAGGGGCGGAGGTACTGGGTGATCGTGATCAGCTCGCAGCCGGCGCCGTGCAGGTCGCGCAGCGCCTGCGAGACCTCCTCGCGGGTCTCGCCCATGCCGAGGATCAGGTTCGACTTGGTGACGAGGCCGAAGTCGCGGGCCTGGGTGATCACGTCGAGCGAGCGCTCGTAGCGGAACGCAGGGCGGATCCGCTTGAAGATGCGGGGGACCGTCTCGACGTTGTGGGCGAGCACCTCGGGCCGCGACTCGAACACCTCGCGCAGCAGCTCCGGCTTGCCGTTGAAGTCCGGGATGAGGTTCTCGACGCCGGTGTCGGGGTTCAGCTCGTGGATGGCGCGCACGGTCTCGGCGTACAGCCAGGCGCCGCCGTCCTCGAGGTCGTCGCGCGCGACGCCGGTGATGGTGGCGTAGCGCAGGCCCATGGTCTGCACGGACTCGGCGACCCGGCGGGGCTCGTCACGGTCCAGCGGCTGCGGCTTGCCCGTGTCGATCTGGCAGAAGTCGCAGCGCCGGGTGCACTGGTCGCCGCCGATGAGGAACGTCGCCTCGCGGTCCTCCCAGCACTCGAAGATGTTGGGACAGCCGGCCTCCTGGCACACGGTGTGGAGTCCCTCGGACTTCACCAGGCTCTGGAGGTGCTTGTACTCCGGACCCATCTTCGCGCGGGTCTTGATCCACTCGGGCTTGCGCTCGATCGGGGTCTCCGCGTTGCGCACTTCGAGTCGGAGCAGCTTTCGGCCTTCTGGGGCGGGAGCTTGCGTCACGGCCCCAACTCTACGCGCGGCCCGGTGACCCGCCGATTCGGGATCAGGAGGCGTCGCGCAGGGCCGCCGCGGTCCGTTCGTCGGCGGGCAGGAAGGCCTCGATCGCGATCTCGTCCAGCGTGACGTCGCGCGGGGAGCCGAAGACCGTGGTCGTGTACGAGAAGGCCAGCTCGCCCTCGCCGGCGGCGAGCCGGAGGGGTACGACGAGCGGGTGACTCGCCGTCGCCGCGCCGGTGTCCTCGTGGCCGGGCGGGGCGGGGTAGTCCCGCAGCTCGGTGAGGAGCTCCGCCAGCGCCGGGTCCCCGGTGCGGTCGAGCTGGCGGCGTACCCGGCCCAGCACGACCCCGCGCCACTCGGCGAGGTTGCGGATCCGCGCGGCCAGGCCGTCGGGGTGCAGCGTCGCGCGCAGCACGTTGACCGGCGGCGTCAGCAGCTCGGCCGGCAGGTCGTCGAAGAAGGCGCGCGCCGCGCGGTTGGCGGCGACCAGGTTCCAGTGGGCGTCGACGGCCAGCGCGGGGTGTGGCTCGAGGCCGGTGAGGACCGCGTCGATCGCGGTCCGCGCGGCGCCGAGGTCGACGAACCCGCGCTGCGGGTGAGGCGGCGCGTAGCCGGCCGCGAGGTGGAGCCGGTTGCGCTCCCGGAGCGGTACGTCGAGCTCGTCGCAGAGCCGCTCGATCAGCGTCGGGCTCGGCCGGGAGCGTCCGGTCTCGACGTAGCTGAGGTGCCGCGTGGACACGTCCGCAGCCAGGGACAGGTCGAGCTGCGAGCGCCGCCTGCGCTCGCGCCAGCGGCGTACCTGCGCACCGACCGGGTCGGCCTCGAGAGGGGCGGTCATGCGCCCAGGCTGCCGGGGGAGTTGCGCCCCCGCAATGACCTCCGACGTCATCGACACCGCTCCGGCCCGAGGTCCACGCTGCTCCTCCATCCAACGAGAGGAGCACCACCATGTCGGACCTCGAGATCGCGGACCGCTACACCGCCTTCTGGAACGCCTCCACCGACGAGGACCAGCAGCGGCTGGCCGCGCTGACCTTCGTCGACGGCGTCGAGTACCACGCGCCCATCGGCGTGCTGACCGGCGCGCGGGCGATGATCGGCTTCCGTCAGGAGTTCACCAGTCACGTGCCGACCGCCCGGCTGGTGGCCCGCCGGGTGCCCGAGCGGCACCACGACCGGATGCGCTTCCAGTGGGAGATCGTCGTGGGGGACGAGGAGTCGTTCGCGACCGGCACGGACGTGCTCGAGCTCGACGGCGACGGTCGGATCAGCTCGGTGACGAGCTTCCTCGACCGCGCCCCCGAGGGCTTCGAGGCCACGCACCACTGAGGCGCGTCAGGGGACGTCGCGACGGCGGAACGCCACCAGCGACGCGGCGCTCGTGACGACCACGATGGCCGCGAGGTAGGGGACGGAGTCGGCGCGGGTGACCACGGTGGTGCACGGGTCCTCGTAGCCGACCTCGCCTCGCCTGGACACCATCGGCGCGCAGTCCCAGTCGTACGACGTGGACGACCCCACCAGGAACGCCTCGACGTTCGTGAACGGCGACAGGCCGGGGTTGTCGATGCCGATCGCGTTCCACAGGATCGCGCCGCCCACGAGCACGCCGATCAGGACGCCGAGGGTGGCGACCGTGCTGCGGAAGAGCATCGTCAGCGCGTACCCGGTGATGGTCGCGCCGGCGGCCAGGATCGCAGCGAGAACGCCCTGCTTGTACGCCGCCGGGACCGCGTGGTCGCGGATGTTGATGTCGCGCTGCACGGCGACCGCCCAGAGGCCCGACCAGTAGAGGGTGAGGACGACCAGCGTCACGACGAACGCCGCCGCCGCGACCACCGCCGCCTTGGCGAACCACACGCGGGCCCTGCGGGGCTCGGCGAGCAGCTGGTTGCTCATCGAGCCGGTGTTCCAGTCGTGGCCGGCGAACGTCGTGCCGACCAGGACGAAGAGGAGGGCGAGCACGACCGCGAGGCCGAACCCGGAGCCGCCCTCGCGCTCGCCGATGAGACTCAGCGTCGACCGCCAGTAGCCGTTCTGGCGCTCCTCGGGGGAGAGGGGGCGGGTGCCATGGACGACGAACCCGAAGACGACGACGGCCAGCACGAAGGAGGCCGCCACGAGGAGCAGGACCGCCCGCCGCCAGCGCAGCCGCGTCAGCTCGACCCCGACCAGACGCAGCATCAGGCCACCTCGTCCGCGTGCGCGCCGCCGAGCGTGGCGCCGCCCAGGTCGGTGCCGGACGTCAGCTCGAGGAAGACCGACTCGAGGTCACGTCGTACCGGCGTCAGCTCGCTCAGCCAGATCCCGGCGGCCCCGAGCGCCTGGGTGACGTCGGCGGGACGGTCGGTCTCGACGAGCAGGTCGTCGGAGAGGTGGAAGCCGGCGGTGTCGAGCACCCGCCGCGCGGCGTCCGGGTCGGGTACGGCGACGCGGTACGACGTGCTCGACCCGACGAGGTCGTCCACGCGACCCGAGGCGAGCATCCGACCCTGGCCGATGATCGTGGCCGACGTGCACACCTGCTGCACCTCGGCGAGGATGTGCGAGCTCAGGAGCACGGTCACGCCGGCCTCGCCGAGGCCGAGGATGGTGTCGCGGATCTCGCGGATGCCGGCCGGATCGAGGCCGTTCGTCGGCTCGTCGAGGATCAGCAGCGCCGGGTCCTTGAGCAGCGTGGCGGCGATCGCGAGGCGCTGCTTCATGCCGAGCGAGTAGGACTTGTACCGGTCCCGGTCGCGGCCCGTGAGGCCGACGGTCTCGATGGCGGCATCGACCCGCGCGTCGCGTGCGCCGATCGCCCGCGCGAGGAGCAGCAGGTTCTGGCGGCCGGTGAAGTTGGGGGAGAACTTCGGGCTCTCGACCACCGCGCCGACGCGGCCGATCACGGCCGGCAGCCGGTGGGGGACGGGCTCGCCGAAGAGCCGCATCGTGCCGGCGGTCGCGTGCGCGAGTCCGAGCAGCATCCGGATGGTCGTGGTCTTCCCGGAGCCGTTGGGGCCGAGGAACCCGTGCACCCCGCCGACCGGCACGGCCAGGTCGAGGTCGGCGACGGCGACGCGGAGGCCGCGCCTGCCGTTGAACTCCTTGCGCAGCCCGTTGGTCTCGATCACGAGATCACTCATCGACGTCCTTCCCGGTCAGGTACGCGTCTGACGACCCAAGCACCGAAAAGGTTGCACGCCGCGCAGCACGCGCCGGGAGAGGCGGGCCTTGCGTGATCGGTAACAGAATGGTTACCTATCTGCGTGGATGCCTTCGCTGCGCTGGCCGACCCGGTACGCCGCGAGCTCCTGGCCCAGCTCGCCTCCGGCCCGGCGCGCGTGGTCGACCTGGCCGGCGCCCGCCCGATCTCGCGCCCGGCGGTCAGCCGGCACCTGCGGATCCTCGCCGAGGCCGGGCTGGTCGTCGCCGAGGACCGCGGCCGCGAGCGCCACTACGCCCTGCGCCGCGACGGGCTCGACCCGGTCGCGGCGTACGTCGCCGGGCTGCGCCGGAAGGCACCGCTGACCACGCAGGCCCTCGACGCCCTCGACACCGAGGTGCGCCGTACCACCCGCGAGCGCCGCCGCTCGACCCCGACCGAGGAGACCGCATGACCCAGCCGACCGGCCGCATCGAGACCCGCGACGGCGTCCTGCACCTCGTCATCGAGCGCACCTTCCGGGCGCCGATCGACGACGTCTGGGCCGCGGTCACCGAGCCGGAGCGGATGGCGCGGTGGATCGGGACGTGGACCGGCGACTCCGCCACGAGGCGGGTGCACTTCCGGATGCTCTTCGAGGGCGGCGACCCGGACGACGCCGGCGAGGAGGTGGACATCCGTGAGTGCGACCCGCCGCGCCGGCTCGCGGTGACGACCCACGCCGGCGGCCAGTCGTGGCAGCTCGAGCTCGACCTGTCCGAGGCGGACGGCGTGACGACGCTGGTGTTCACCCAGCCCGCCGTCGACGGCGCCGAGGCGGAGAACGTCGGCCCCGGCTGGGAGTACTACCTCGACCGGCTGGTGCGCGCCGAGAGCGGCGGCGACCCCGCCGAGGTCGACTTCGAGCGTGACTACTACCCGGCCATGCAGGAGCACTACCGGGCGCAGGTCACGGGGTGAGCAGCTCGATCCGCGGGCCCCGGGCCGGGTCCGGCCGCGGCTCGTAGTCGGGGGTGGCGTCGTACGGCGCCCAGGCGAGGTACTCGGTGAGGTGCTTCTCGACGTACGGCGTCACCTCGGCGACGGTCACGTCGCGGCCGAGCTCGCGGCTCAGCGAGGTCACGCCGGCGTCGGCGATGCCGCAGGGCACGAACCGGTCGTACCAGCCGAGGTCCACGTCGCAGTTGATCGCGAAGCCGTGCATGGTGACGCCGCGGCTCACGCGGATGCCGATCGCGGCGACCTTGCGCTCGGGCCCCTTCTCGTCGGCGCGCAGCCAGACCCCGCTGCGGCCCGGGACGCGGGCCGTGGTCACGCCGAGGTCGGCGCAGACCTGGATCAGCGCCTCCTCTACCCGGCGTACGTAGTCGACGACCTTGACGTGGTCGGGCAGCGTGACGATCGGGTAACCGACCAGCTGGCCGGGGCCGTGGAAGGTGATCTTGCCGCCGCGGTCGACGTCGATCACGTCCGCGCCGCCCGGGTCGGCCGGCCGCTCGTGGGGCTCGGTGCGCTTGCCGGCGGTGAACACCGGCGGGTGCTCGAGCAGCAGCGTGGTGTCCGGCTGGGCTCCGTCGACAACGCGCTGGTGCACGTCGCGCTGGAGCTCCCAGGCGGCGACGTAGTCGACCAGGCCCGACTCCTCGAAGTTCACGATGTCGAGCCTACGCGCTCGCCCAGGAACGCCAGCTGGGCGGGGAGCATGCGGGCCCAGTAGCCGCCGTCGTGGGCACCGGGCTCGAACGTGCTCGTCAGGTCGGCGTCGTCCGGGAAGTCCTCCACGTAGTCCTCCACGTCGCGGTAGAACGGGTCACCGGTGCCGCAGTCGACGCGCACCGGGATGCCGTCGAGCTCGTCCTGGTGGCCGACCACGCTGTACTCGCGGTACTCGTCGGCGTCGGCGAACCCGGTGGTGGACGCGTCGTCCGGGTCACTCCAGATCGCCGGGCTCGCCGCGACGACCGCGCCGACCCGCTCGGGACCGAGCACGCCGGCCAGCCGCAAGGCGCCGTACCCGCCCATCGACCACCCGAGCAGGCCGATCCGCGAGACGTCGACGCCGAGGCCGGTGAGCTCCGGGAGGAGCTCGTCGGTCACCATCGCGCCCGTGTCGCCGTCGGGCTGTGGGTGCCAGTACGACGTGCCGCCCTCGGGCACCGCGATGGCGAACGGCGGGACGCCCCGGTCGATCGCCTGGGCGAGGAACGCACCCAGCCCGATCTCGTCGTTCACGGTGTCGTGGTGCTGTCCGAGGCCGTGCAGGGCCACGACGACCGGCAGCGGCCGTCCGGAGTCCGGCGGGTGGAGCAGCATGAACGGGACCTGACCACCCATCTGAGCGGACCGGAAGGTGTGCCGCACTGCGAGCACCGGCTCGACGTCGCGCGGGATCACGCCGTCCTCGCCGTTGAGGCCGAGGTGCGCCTGCGCCCACGGGCGGCCGGGCAGGACGCCCTGCTCGACGCCGATCCCGGCGCCGGCGACGGCGACGGCGCCCGCTGCGGTGCCTCCGAGCAGGAGCGTGCGACGGCTGAGCATCTGGCCGAGTGTGCCAGCCCTGTGGATGAATCCCGGCACCCGCGCGGATCGGGGTATCCGGTGAGGGTGCTCCCCGAACTCCTCCTCGCCCTGACCCCCGTCGACGTCCTGCACGCCTGGGACGAGCGGCGAGCCGAGGCCTGGGCGGCGGGCGACGTCGCCGGGCTGCGCTCGTTGTACGTCACCGGGTCGGCCGCGGGGCGCGCCGACGCGGCGATGCTGCGCGCGTGGCGCGAACGCGGCCTGCGCGTCGAGGGGATGGAGATGCAGCTGCTCTCGGTCGACGTGCGCCGTCGTACGCCGCACCTGCTCGTGCTCGACGTGGTCGACCGCCTCGTGGGCGGCGCGCTGCTGCCGGCCGACCTCCCGACCCGGCACGTGGTCACCCTGCGGGTGGTCGAGGGCGAGTGGCGGGTGGCGGGCGTCAGCTGAGGCCGGTGCGCACGACCTCGTGGACGGTGCGGTCGCGGAACCAGTAGCCGGAGTCCTCGAGCACGGCCGGGCGCAGGTTCAGCGACCCCAGCGCCTCGGGGGCGAGCGAGCCGGCGCCGAGCCGGATGGCGAACTCGGGTACGGCGAGGAACGCCCGGCGCTGGAGCGCGCGGGCGAGCGCCGCCGTGAACTCGGCGTTCGTCGGGGTCTCCGGGCTGCACAGGTTGACCGGCCCGCTCACATCCTGGGTCTCGGCCAGGTGGGCGACGCCACCGACCCAGTCGCGCAGCGAGATCATCGCCATGTGCTGCCGGCCGCTGCCCAGCCGGGCACCGAGCCCGAGCTTCGTGAGGAGCCGCAGCTGCTTGAGCGGCGCCCCGCGCTTGTCCATCACCGGCGCGGTGCGCAGCAGGCAGACCCGGGCGCCCGCCTCGACCGCCGGCAGGGTCGCGCTCTGCCACTCGCGGGTGACCTCCGTGAGCATGCTGGAGCCGTCGCTGCCGCTCGCTTCCGTGACGACCTGGGAGCCGTGGTCGCCGTACCACGCGATCGCGTTGCCGGCGAGGTACGCCGGCTTCCGGTCACTGCCCGCGATCGCCTCCGCGAGCACGCGGGTGGTGGTGATCCGGCTGGTCCGCAGGTTGCGGGCCCAGGTCTTCGAGTGCGGGTTGCCGATCGTGGGGGAGCCGGCGAGGTTCACGACCACGTCCGCGCGCTCGATGGTGTCGCGGTCGTAGGCACCGGCGTAGGGATCCCACGTCGACTCGTCCGGCGCGGACGTCGGCCGGCGTACCAGCGCCACCACGGAGTGCCCGCGGCCGGCCAGCTCCTCGGCGAGGTGGCTGCCCAGGAATCCGGAGGCCCCGGCGATCACGACGTTGAGGCTCATGTGTCCACCCTGTCACGCCCGCAAATGCCGAGTCGTCCGCCTCAGGCGGGCGTAGAGCCAGCCAGAGGCGGACGACTTCGGGTCAGTCGGAGGTCAGAGCTCGAACTGGCCGGACTCCAGGCGCTTCTTGACCGCCTGCAGGAAGCGGCCGGCGTCGGCGCCGTCGACCAGCTGGTGGTCGTAGGTGAGTGCGAGGTACACCATGTGGCGCACCGCGATCGTCTCGCCGAGGTTCGGGTCGTCGATGACCACGGGCCGCTTCACGACCGTGCCGGGGCCGAGGATCGCGACCTGCGGCTTGTTGATGATCGGGGTGTCCCAGAGGGCGCCGACCGAGCCGAGGTTGGTGATCGTGAACGTGCCGCCGGACAGCTCGTCCGGGCCGATCTTGTTGGTGCGGGTGCGCTCGGCGACGTCGGCGATCTTCTTCGCCAGCCCGGCGATCGAGAGGTCACCGGCGTCCTTGACGACCGGGGTGAGCAGGCCCTTCTCGGTGTCCACGGCGAACGCGACGTGCTCGCGGTCGAAGTAGGTCACCTCGCCGGCCTCGGTGTCGAGGGTGGCGTTGAGGGCCGGGTGCTCCTTGAGCGAGTCGATCGCGGCCTTCGCGAAGAACGGCAGGTACGACAGCTTCACGCCCTCGCGGGCCAGGAAGTCGGCCTTGTGCGCCTCACGCAGCCGCGCGATCGCGGTCACGTCGACCTCGACGACCTGGGTGAGCTGGGCCGAGGTCTGCAGCGACTCGACCATCCGGCTCGCGATGATCTTGCGCAGCCGCGAGATCTTCTCGGTCTTGCCACGCAGCGGGGACGGCGTCGCCGGGGCGGCCGGGGCCGACGAGGCGGCGGCCGGGGCAGCGGCCGGAGCCGCGGGAGCGGCAGCGGGCTTCGCGGCCGCGTCGAGCACGTCCTGCTTGCGGATGCGGCCGCCGACACCGGTGCCGGTCACGCCGGCCAGGTCCACGCCGTGCTGGCTGGCCAGCTTGCGCACCAGCGGGGTCACGTAGCCGGGGCCGTCGCCACCGCCGACGGGCTGCTCGGGCTGCTGCGACTGCTGCGTCTGCTGCGGAGCGGCGGGGGCCGGCTCGGGTGCCTTCTCCTCGGCCTTCGGCTGCTCCGGCTCGGGCTCGGGCGCCTTCTCGGGCTCCGGCTCGGGCTGCTTCTCCTCGGCCTTCGGCTCCTCCTTCGGGGCCTCCTGCTTCGGCTCCTGCTTCGGGGCCTCCTGCGCGGGCGCGGCACCCTTGTCGCCGATCACGGCCAGCTCGGCGCCGACCTCGACGGTCTCGTCCTCCTCGACCTTGATCTCCAGCAGCGTGCCGGCGACCGGGGAGGGGATCTCGGTGTCGACCTTGTCGGTCGAGACCTCGAGCAGCGCCTCGTCGACGGCCACCTCGTCGCCGACCGACTTCAGCCAGCGGGTCACGGTGCCCTCGGTCACGGACTCGCCGAGCGCGGGCAGCGTCACCGACGTACCCGAACCGCCGCCACCGGACGGCTTCGCCTCGGCAGCCGGCTTCTCGGCCTCCTCCGCGGCGGGCGCGGGCTCCTCGGCGGCAGCGGGCTCCTCGGCCTTCTGCTCCTCGGGCTCCGGCTGCGACTCCTCCTGCTGCTCCTCCTGGGGCGCCGACTCCTCGGCGGACTCCTGCGAGCCGCCACCCTCGCCCTCGTCACCGATCAGCGCGAGGACCGCGCCGACCTCGACGGTGTCGTCCTCGTTCGCCTTGATCTCCAGCAGGGTGCCGGCGACGGGGGAGGGGATCTCGGTGTCGACCTTGTCGGTGGAGACCTCGAGCAGCGCCTCGTCGACGGCCACCGTGTCGCCGACCTGCTTGAGCCAGCGGGTGACGGTGCCTTCGGTGACGGACTCGCCGAGTGCCGGCAGGGTGACTTCGGTGGCCATGGGCTTCCTTCGATTCTCGATCAGGCGTGTGCGTGGAGGGGCTTGCCGGCGAGCGCGAGGTGCGCTTCGCCAAGTGCTTCGTTCTGGGTCGGGTGCGCGTGCACGAGGGGTGCCACGTCTTCGGGGTACCCCTCCCAGTTGTAGATCAACTGGGCCTCGCCGATGAGCTCGCCGACGCGATCGCCGACCATGTGCACACCGACGATCGGCCCGTCCTTGCGGCGGATGAGCTTCACGAAGCCCTGCGTCTTGAGGATCTGGCTCTTGCCGTTGCCGCCGAGGTCGTAGGTCAGCGCCTCGATGTTCTCGGCGCCGTACGTCGCCGCGGCCTTCGCCTCGTCGAGGCCCACGGAGGCCAGCTCGGGGTGGGAGTAGGTGACCCGCGGGATGCCGTCCTCGTCGATCGGCGTCGGGTCGAGGCCGGCGATGCGCTCGGCGACGAGGATGCCCTGCTGGAACCCGCGGTGCGCGAGCTGCAGGCCCGGGACGATGTCGCCGACGGCGTACACGCCCTCGAGGTTGGTGCGGCAGTACTCGTCGGCGAGCACGAAGCCGCGCTCCATGGTCACGCCCTGCTCGTCGTACCCGAGGCCCTCGGTGACCGGGCCGCGGCCGACCGCGACGAGCAGCAGCTCGGCCTCGATCACCTCGCCGCCCTCGACGGTCACGGCGACGCCGGAGTCGGTCGTCTTGACGCTCTGGAACGGGGTGGCGGTCTTGAACCTGATGCCGCGCTTGCGGAACGCGCGCTCGAGCACCTTGGACGACGACTCGTCCTCGGCGGCCATCAGCCGCGGCAGCGCCTCGACGATGGTGACCTCGGAGCCGAAGCTGCGCCACACGCTGGCGAACTCGCAGCCGATCACGCCGCCGCCGAGCACGACCACCGATGCGGGGACGCGCTCGAGCTTGAGCGCGTGCTCGGAGGTGATGACCCGCTCGCCGTCCACCTCGAGGCCGGGCAGGCTGCGGGAGTAGGAGCCGGACGCCAGCACGACGTTCCTGCCGGTGTAGGCCTTGCCGTCCACGGTCACCTCACGGGGGCCGGTCAGCTTGCCGGCGCCCTCGATCACGGTGATGCCGCGGCCCTTGATCAGGCCGGTGAGGCCCTTGAAGAGCCGGGAGACGACGCCGTCCTTGTAGGCGTTCACGCCGGGCATGTCGATGCCCTCGAGGCTGGCCTTCACGCCGAACTGCTCGGACTCGCGGGTCTGGTCGGCGACCTCGGCGGCGTGCAGCAGCGCCTTCGTGGGGATGCAGCCGACGTGGAGGCAGGTGCCTCCGAGGTTGCCCTTCTCCACCAGTCCGACGGTCAGCCCGAGCTGAGCGGCGCGGAGGGCGCACGCATAGCCGCCGGAGCCGGCACCGAGGATGAGTACGTCGAAGTCGGGATCGGCCACGGGGCCATCCTTGCACTTCCACTCAACGTGTCCACACCGAGGTTCCTACGCTCCGGTAGGTCCGCAAGGCACACTTGTCCCCATGTCGTGGATGGACCGGTTCCGGCGCAGCTCGGGGACCAAGATGCGAGGCCCCGCCAAGGACGCAACGCGCACCGGGTCGACCCGGGTGCGTGCTGCCGACTCGGTCGACCTGGAGCACCTGCAGTCCTGGGTCGCGGAGCGCCGCGGCGTCGAGGGGTTCGTCGAGCCCCGTACCGCGGTCAGCGACGTGACACTGCTCCTGGTCGCGCACGACGGCGAGTGGACCCGCCGCCGCGTGCCGTCGGTGAACTGGGCGCACGACTTCTGCAACCGCGGCCAGATCCCGTCGTACGACGCCGCCGTCGTGGGCATCCCGCAGCGGATGCGCGATTACAACCGCCGCAAGAAGCAGCAGGGGCTGTAGGTCGTCGGGTGGTGTCGGGCCGCTGCCGGTTCACCATGTGATGGAGATGAACCCGCACTTCTCATGGCCTGCACACCATGTGAAGTGCAGGTTCGACTGCATCACATGGTGAAACTGCGACGACGACCCGCTCCGGCCGACGCCCTCAGGACTCAGCGAAGGTCCGCGCGTACTCCACGAGCGTCGACACCGCGACGCCGGTGCCGCCGGCGGTGACGTGGCCCCAGGGGCCGCCGGAGTTGAACGACGGGCCGGCGATGTCGAGGTGGGCCCACGGGACGCCGGCGGTGAACTCGCGCAGGAACGCCGCCGCGAACAGGCCGCCGCCCCAGCGGATCCAGTCGTGCTGCGAGAGGTCCGCGATCTTGCTGCTGTGGATCCGGTCGTTCATCCCCTCGGGGATCGGCATCGGCCACATCTCCTCGCCGGCGCTCGCGGCGGCCGCGAGCACGTCGGCGACGATGTCCTCGCTGCCCATCACGCCGGCGACGCGGTCGCCGAGCGCGACGACCATGTGCCCGGTGAGGGTGGCGACGTCGAGGATCACGTCGGGCTTCTGCTCGGTCGCGCGGACCAGCGCGTCGGCGAGGATCAGCCGGCCCTCGGCGTCGGTGTTCTGGATCTCGACCGTGGTGCCGCCGTACATCCGCAGCACGTCGCCGGGCCGCAGCGCCGAGCCGGACACCATGTTCTCGGCCATCGGGGCGAACGTGCTGACCTTGATGGGCAGGCCCAGCGCCGCGATCGCGTACGTCGCCTGCACGACGGCGGCGGCGCCCGCCATGTCGGACTTCATCTCGCCCATGCCCTGCGCGGGCTTGATCGTCAGGCCGCCGGAGTCGAACGTGATGCCCTTGCCGACCAGCGCCAGGTGCTTGGTCGCGCCCTTGGGCGCGTAGGTCAGCTCGACCAGCCGCGGCGGCGCGGACGAGCCGGCGCCGACGCCGAGGATGCCGCCGCAGCCGAGGTCGGTGAGCTCGGCGTCGTCGAGCACGCGGATCGAGATCTTCGGCGCGCCCTTGCCCTTCGTCCGCTCCTTGGTCGCCGCGGTGACGGCGTCGGCGAACTTCGGCGGGGTGAGGTCGCCCGGCGGCGTGTTCACCCAGTCGCGCGTCCCGGCCACCGCGCGGGCGACGAGCTGCGCGTCCTCGAACGCGGTCGTGACCTCCTTGCGGCGCGCGCCGGAGCTCAGCACGACCACGTCGTTCGGGCGATCCGAGCTGCCGTTCTTCTTGTACGTCGTGAACGCGTAGCCGCCGAGCAGGTAGCCCTCGACCACCGCGCGCACCAGCTCGGGGGAGTCGCCCGGCAGCGCCAGCGCGACCGAGGCGGCGTTGCTGACCCCGCGGGAGGCGACACCGGCGGCCTTGCGGACCGCGTTCGCGGTCGGCTCCTTGCCGAGCCCGACCAGCACCAGCAGCGGCGACGACAGCGTCCCCCCGGTCGGCAGCTTCACGACCTCGCCGGCCTTGCCGGTCACACCCAGGCTCGACAGCAGCGGCCGCAGCTTGCGGCCGTACGCCTGGGCGACGTCCTCTCCGCCGTCGGCGAGAGCGGGCCCCTTCGACGACTGCACGACCCCGACGACAACGGCGTCGCTCCGAGTCTTGGCGGGGCTGGCGCTGCGCAGGGTGTAGGTCGTCACCAGCGCAGGATAGTCGGGTAAGTTCGCCGCCATGTCCGACCTGCTCCGATCCCCGCTCCACGACCGTCACGAGGCCCTCGGAGCGAAGTTCGCCGCGTTCGGCGGCTGGTCGATGCCGCTCGAGTACTCCACGGGCGTCGTCAAGGAGCACACGGCGGTCCGTGAGGCGGTCGGGATCTTCGACGTCAGCCACCTCGGCAAGGCGACCGTCGCCGGCCCGGGCGCCGCGGACTTCGTGAACCGGACCCTCACCAACGACCTCGGCCGGATCGAGCCCGGCAAGGCTCAGTACACGCTGTGCTGCGACGACGCGACCGGCGGCGTGGTCGACGACCTGATCGCCTACCTGTACGACGACGAGCGGGTGTTCCTCATCCCGAACGCCGCCAACACCGCCGAGGTCGTCCGCCGGCTCGACGCCGGGGCGCCCGACGGCGTCACCGTCACCAACCAGCACCGCGACTACGTCGTGCTCGCGGTCCAGGGCCCCAGGTCCGACGAGACCCTCGCGGCCGTCGGGCTGCCGATCGACCACGAGTACATGTCGTTCGCCGAGGCCGACTTCGAGGGCGAGACCGTCGTGGTCTGCCGTACCGGCTACACCGGTGAGCGGGGCTACGAGGTCGTCGCGCCGAACGCCGTCGCGGTGGCGCTCTGGGACGCGCTGCTGGCGGCGGGGGAGCAGCACGGCATCCTCGCCTGCGGCCTCGGCGCCCGCGACACGCTGCGCACCGAGATGGGCTACCCGCTGCACGGCCAGGAGATCTCGCTCGACGTCACCCCGAACGAGGCGCGGCTGGGCTGGGCGGTCGGCTGGAAGAAGGACGCGTTCTGGGGACGCGACGTCCTCACCGCCGAGCGTGCCGAGGGGCCGAAGCGGGTCCTGCGTGGCCTGGTCGCCACCGGGCGCGGCATCCCGCGCCCCCACATGAGCGTGAGCCTGACAGCCGACGTGCTCCTCGGGGAGATCACGTCGGGCACGTTCTCGCCGACGCTGAAGAAGGGCATCGGGCTGGCCCTGCTGCCGTCGTTCGTGGACCCGGACGCCGAGGTCGGCGTCGACATCCGCGGCCGTCGCGAGATCTTCCAGCTGGTGAAGCCGCCGTTCCTCGACCCGTCCGTACGGGAGGCCTGAGATGAACCTGCCCGAGCAGCCCACGTTCCGCCCGCCGTCACCGTCGGAGCGCCCGTGGTTCTGGCGCCTGGAGGACGCCTCCGGCGAGGAGGTAACCGTGGTCGGCGACCTCGCCGAGCAGCGGTTCGCGAGCCAGGCCGACGCCGAGTCGTGGGTCGGCGAGACGTGGTCGGACCTGGCCGCCGAGGGCGTCGACGCCGTCGTCCTGTTCGAGCACGACCGCCGCGTCTACGGCCCGATGTCGTTGCATGAGTAGTCACCGATGCGGAACGACGCGGACTTCACCGGCTACCTGGCGGCGCGCTGGCCGTCGCTGGTCCGTTCGCTCGTCCTGATCGGCTGCCCGCGCCGCGAGGCCGAGGAGCTCGCGGTGGCCGGGCTGGTGCGCTGCTACCCGTCGTACGACCGGGTCCGCGAGAGCGACGACATCGACGTCCACGTCTACGCCACGGTGCTCGACGGCTGGCACCACCGGCTGCGGCACGGCGAGGTGCCGGCCGAGGAGCCGGTGGCGGAGGAGGAGACCGACGACGTCCTGCTCCGCCGCGAGATCGAGGCCGAGCTCGCCACCCTGACCGCGGCCCAGCGTGAGCAGCGCGTCCTCCGGTACGTCGCCGAGCTCGACGACGAGCAGGTCGCCGACGTGCTCGAGCGCGCGCCCGGGGCCGAGCGCGGCCGGTTCTCCGAGGTCGACTACCGGATCGCCCGGGAGACCATCGAGGTGTCGCTGCCGCCGTACGACGAGATCGTCCGTCGGGCCCAGGCGGTACGCCGCCGCCGCGGCCGGATCGCGGTCGCCTCCACCGCCGCCGGCGTGCTGGTGGTCGCGGGGCTGACCTGGCTCGCGACCCGCCCGGAGCCGGGGCCCGAGCCGAACGAGCCGAAGGTGGAGAAGGCGAAGAACCCGATCGACCAGGCGTGGTACGGCAACGGGCTGGTGCACCTGCAGAACGTGACCGTCGAGGTCCCGCAGGTCGACGACCTGGTGGAGGTCGGCGGCGGGGTCATCTACGCCGGCGCCGACCGGGTGCTCGTCCGCGTCGGGCCGAACGGCGAGCTGAGCCGCCTCGGCACCAAGGGCTTCGGGTCCCGGATCGTCGCCTCAGACGAGCGCGGCTGGGCGGCCTGGGTGGGCGGACCCAGCGACAACCCCGAGATGGTCGTGCACGACGTCGCGACGGGGGAGGACGTCGCCCGGGTGACCGTGCCGCCCGGTTCGCGCGCGGTCGCGCTCGACCAGAACCGCGTCTACTACGTCGCCGGCGGCGAGAGCTATGGCTGGGACCCGCTCACCGGGCGGGTGGAGCTCCTCGGGCCCACGGTCCTGCTCGACGTCGAGTCCGCGACCCGGGCGTACGCCCTGGGCCCGCGGATCGACATGGTGCAGCCGTTCTTCAACGTGGACTTCGTCCGCCCCGGCGTCTCCGCCGAGTTCGCCCCGGGCGGCAATCTCGTGGTGGCGCGCCCGCCCGGGCAGGAGGACGGCCCCTTCGCCCCGCTGCTGTACGACGCCCGCTCCGGCGAACGGCTGGAGACCGGGGTCGCCGGCGACGAGCTGGTCCTCGACGCGTCGTTCGGGCCGGACGGCACGATCGACTACCTGGTGATCCGCGCCGAGGACTACGGGGCCGGGCCGGACCTCGAGGGTGACGACCGGCCGCTGGTCGTGCTCCGCACCTGCGAGCTCGCGACGACCCAGCAGCCGATGGAGTGCACCGACGTCCTCCCGCTCGCGCAGGTCGACGAGGACCCGCTGCTCGCCCACTGAGCTGGACTGCCGAGCTCGGTCCGTGGGGCAGGATTGCGGCATGCGCTTCAGCCAGGTCGACGTGTTCTCCGCCCAGCCGATGCTCGGCAACCCGGTCGCCGTCGTGCACGACGCGGACGACGTCACGGACGAGGAGATGGCGGCGTTCGCCCGCTGGACCAACCTCTCGGAGACCACCTTCCTGCTCCGGCCGTCCACGCCCGAGGCCGACTACCGGCTGCGGATCTGGACTCCCGGTGGCGAGCTGCCGTTCGCCGGCCACCCGACCCTGGGCAGCGCGCACGCCTGGCTCGAGGCCGGGGGAGCGCCGGCCGGCGAGGACCTCGTGCAGGAGTGCGGCGCCGGCCTCGTGCGCATCCGGCGCGGGGCCACGCTGTCGTTCGCCGCACCGCCGCTGACGCGGTCCGGTCCGGTGTCCGACGAGGACGTCGACGTGATCGCGACCGCGCTCGCGATCACGCGCGACCAGATCGTCGAGACCGCGTGGATCGACAACGGCCCCGGCTGGGTCGGCGTGCTGCTCCGCGACGCCGAGACCGTGCTCGGCCTCGAGCCGGACTGGGCGTCGTTCGGCGACCTGAAGATCGGCGTCGTCGGCCCGTACGCCGACGGTCCGCTGGCTGCCGAGCTCCGCGCGTTCTGCCCCGGGTACGGCATGCCGGAGGACCCGGTCACCGGCTCGCTCAACGCCGGCGTCGGCCAGTGGCTGGCCGGCCGCACGCTGCCCACGTCGTACGTCGCCTCGCAGGGAACCGTCCTCCAGCGGGCCGGGCGCGTGCACGTGGAGCTGGTCGACGGCCAGATCTGGGTCGGCGGTGAGACGCGCACGACCGTTGCCGGCTCCGTGGACATCTGAGGACTAGGGTCGGAGACGTGCAGCAGTACCTCGATCTCCTCCAGCGGGTCCTCGACGACGGTGTGGAGAAGAGCGACCGCACCGGGACCGGCACCCGCTCGGTGTTCGGCCACCAGATGCGCTTCGACCTCGCCGCCGGCTTCCCACTGGTGACGACGAAGAAGATCCACACGCGCTCGGTGTTCGGCGAGCTGCTGTGGTTCCTGCGCGGCGACACGAACGTGAAGTGGCTGCAGGACCGCGGCATCACGATCTGGGACGAGTGGGCCGACGAGAACGGCGACCTCGGACCGGTCTACGGCTACCAGTGGCGCTCCTGGCCGACCCCGGACGGCCGGCACGTCGACCAGATCGCGCAGGTCGTCGAGCAGATCCGCACCAACCCCGACTCGCGCCGCCACATCGTGTCGGCCTGGAACGTCGCGGACATCCCGGACATGGCGCTCGCGCCGTGCCACACGATGTTCCAGTTCTACGTGGCGGACGGGAAGCTGAGCTGCCAGCTCTACCAGCGCTCGGCCGACATCTTCCTGGGCGTGCCGTTCAACATCGCGTCGTACGCCCTGCTGACGCACATGGTCGCCCAGGTCACCGACCTCGAGGTCGGCGACTTCGTGCACACGCTCGGCGACGCGCACCTGTACTCCAACCACCTCGACCAGGCGCGGCTCCAGCTCACCCGCGACCCGCGGCCGCTGCCGACCCTGGTGCTCGACACGTCGGTGACCGCGCTCGACGCGTTCGACCTCGAGCACATCGCGGTCGAGGGCTACGACCCGCACCCCGGGATCAAGGCGCCCATCGCCGTATGAAGCGCATCATCCTCGTGGCCGCGGTGGCCAGGAACGGCGTCATCGGCAACGGGCCCGACATCCCGTGGAGGATCCCCGGCGAGCAGGCCGAGTTCAAGGCGCTCACGATGGGTCACGTCCTGGTGATGGGGCGCACGACCTACGAGTCGATCGGCCGCCCCCTTCCCGGCCGCACCACGATCGTCCTCACCCGCGACCGGTCGTGGTCGGCGGAGGGCGTGCTGGTGGCGCACACGTTCCTCGACGCGCTCGGCAAGGCGGCGTCGTACGAGGGCGAGGTGATCGTCGTCGGCGGCGCCCAGGTGTACGCCGAGGCGATGCCGCTCGCGTCGGAGCAGATCCTCAGCGAGGTGCCGCTCGAGCCGGAGGGCGACGTGTTCTACCCGGACTTCGACCGCAACGCGTGGCTGGAGACCGACCGCGAGCACTTCGACGGCTACGAGCGGGTCTGGCTGGAGCGGGCGTCCACGCGGTTGTAGCGGCCTGCTGGGTGGTGCGGAATGGTCACCAACCGCAGGTTGGGCACGCTCCCAGGTGCGGTTGGTGACCATTCGTCGCCGGTGCGCGGGCGTCAGGTGGCCGGTGCGCGGGTGGCCGCAGCCCGCTGACGTTCCGCCGGCACGGGCCCGGGATGGCGTGCGGAATGGTCACCAACCGCAGATTGGGCACGCTCCCACCTGCGGTTGGTGACCATTCCTCGCATCGACGGCCCGACCGGCACGGCTCTTGTCGCGCCTGACAGGGTGGAGCCATGGAGCTCCGCGTCTTCACCGAACCCCAGCAAGGTGCCACGTACGACGACCTGGTGGCCGTCGCCCAGGAGGCCGAGCGCCTCGGCTTCGGGGCGTTCTTCCGCTCCGACCACTACCTCGGCATGGGCACCGAGGGACTGCCCGGCCCGTCGGACGCGTGGATCACGCTGGCCGGGATCGCGCGGGAGACCAGCACGATCCGGCTCGGCACGATGATGACCAGCGCGACGTTCCGGCTGCCGGGCCCGCTGGCGATCTCGGTCGCGAACGTCGACCAGATGAGTGGCGGTCGCGTCGAGCTCGGCATCGGTGCCGGCTGGTTCGAGGCCGAGCACACGAAGTACGGCATCCCGTTCCCGGGCACGGGGGAGCGGTTCGACCGGTTCGAGGAGCAGCTCGCGATCATCACCGGCCTGTGGGCCACCGACGGCGGCTTCACCCACGACGGCGCGCACTACCAGGTGGCCGACAGCCCCGGCCTCCCGAAGCCGGTGCAGCCGAAGCCGCCGGTGCTCATCGGCGGGCTCGGCAAGAAGCGCACCCCGGAGCTCGCCGCGCGCTACGCCGACGAGTTCAACCTGCCGTTCGTCGACGAGGAGACCACGAAGGCGCAGTTCGCCCGGGTGCGGGAGGCCTGCGAGCAGGAGGGTCGCGACCCGCAGACGATGCGCTGGTCGAACGCGCTGGTCCTGTGCGTCGGGGCCGACGAGGCGGAGATCGACCGCAGGGCGGCCGCGATCGGCCGCGAGAAGGCGGAGCTGCGGGAGAACGGCCTGGCCGGCACGCCCGAGGAGGTCGTCGACAAGATCGGGCGGTACGCCGCCCTCGGCGCGGAGCGGATCTACCTCCAGGTGCTCGACCTCGCGGACCTCGATCACCTGCGCCTCGTGGCGCGCGAGGTCATGCCGCACGTCGCGTGAGCGGGCTGACGCACTAACCTGGGTCCCATGACGACCGCGCCTGCTGCTCCGTTCGGACGCATGCTCACCGCGATGGCGACCCCGTTCGCCGTCGACGGGAGCCTCGACCTCGACGGAGTCCAGAAGGTGGCCAAGCACCTGGTCGCCCACGGCCACGACGGCCTGGTCGTCTCCGGCACCACCGGCGAGTCGCCGACCACGCTCAAGGAGGAGGACGGCGAGATCCTCGCCGCCGTCCGCGACGCGGTCGGCCCCGACGTGAAGCTCGTAGCGGGTGTCGGCACCAACGACACCCTCACGTCGACGTACCTCGCGAAGCAGGCCCGCGAGCGCGGCGCCGACGGCGTGCTGCTGGTCTCGCCGTACTACAACAAGCCCGGCCAGCGCGGCATGCTCGCGCACTTCCGGCAGGTCGTCGACGCCGCGGAGATCCCGGTGATGATGTACGACGTCCCCGGCCGCACCGGCAGCGTGATCGCGCTCGAGTCCTACGAGGTGATGGCCGGCTGGGACAGCGTCGTCGCCATCAAGGACGCGACCGGCGACATCGCCCGCACCGCGAAGCTCGTGCGGCTCGGGTACGCCGTCTACTCCGGTGACGACGCCAACACGCTCGGCTACCTCGCGCACGGCGCGTGCGGCCTGGTCTCCGTCGTCGGTCACGCGGCCGGCAAGGAGATCGCCTCGATGATCGACACGTTCCTCGCCGGCGACCACGCCGGCGCGCTGGAGACCTACCAGCGGCTCACCCCGGCGTTCGAGGCCGTGATGGGCGTGCCCAACTACGGCGCGACGACGGCCAAGGCGGCGCTCGAGCTGCTGGGCGTGATCGACAACCGGCGGGTCCGCTCCCCGCTCTCCGAGCTCGATGACGACGAGGTGGCCGCCCTGCGCGCCGGCCTGTCCGCGTCGGGCCTCCTGTAGACAAAGGACATCTCTTGAGTCACCCGCATCCCGAGCTCTCCGCGCCGGTCGAGCTGCCGAAGGGAGGTCTCCGGGTCACCCCCCTGGGCGGCCTCGGCGAGGTCGGCCGCAACATGACCGTCTTCGAGTACGACGGCCGCCTGCTGATCGTCGACTGCGGCGTGCTGTTCCCGGAGGACCACCAGCCCGGCATCGACCTGATCCTGCCCGACTGGGCCTCCATCCGTGACCGCCTCGACGACGTCGAGGCGCTGGTGCTCACCCACGGGCACGAGGACCACATCGGCGCGACGCCGTACCTCCTACGCGAGCGCGGCAACATCCCGCTGGTCGGCTCCGAGCTCACCCTGGCGCTGCTCGGCAGCAAGCTGCGCGAGCACCGCCTCAAGGAGACCGTCCACCACGTGGTGAAGGAGGGCGAGCGGATCACGTTCGGGCCCTTCGAGCTCGAGTTCGTCGCGGTCAACCACTCGATCCCGGACGCGCTCGCGGTCGCGATCCGCACCGGCGCCGGCCTGGTGCTGCACACCGGCGACTTCAAGATGGACCAGCTCCCGCTGGACGGGCGGATCACTGACCTGCGGGCGTTCGCGCGGCTGGGGGAGGAGGGCGTCGACCTGTTCCTCACCGACTCGACCAACGCCGAGACCCCCGGTTTCACGCCGGCGGAGAAGTCGATCACCCCGGTGATCGACCAGGTCTTCCGCGACTCCTCGCAGCGGATCATCGTCGCCTGCTTCGCCTCCCACGTGCACCGCGTCCAGCAGGTGCTCGACGCGGCGTACGCCCACGAGCGCCAGGTCGCGTACGTCGGCCGCTCGATGGTCCGCAACATGGCGATCGCCCGCGACCTCGGCTACCTCAAGGTCCCGCCGGGCGTGCTGGTCGACACCAAGGACCTCGCGGACCTGCCGGCGGAGCGCCAGGTGCTGATCTCGACCGGGTCGCAGGGCGAGCCGATGAGTGCGCTGTCGCGGATCGCGCAGCGCAACCACAACTTCGTGCACATCGAGGAGGGCGACACCGTCCTGCTCGCCTCGAGCCTGATCCCGGGCAACGAGAACGCCGTGTACCGCGTCATCAACGGCCTGGCCCGCTGGGGCGCCCGCGTCGTGCACAAGGGCAACGCGCTCGTGCACGTCTCCGGCCACGCCAGCGCCGGCGAGCTGCTCTACTGCTACAACATCGTGCGGCCGCGCAACGTGCTGCCGGTGCACGGCGAGATCCGGCACATGCTCGCGAACGCCGCGCTCGCCCGCGCGACCGGCGTCGAGAACGTCGTGATCGCTGAGGACGGCGTGGTCGTCGACCTGGTCGACGGCGTCGCCGCGGTCGCCGGCAAGGTCGACTGCGGCTACGTGTTCGTCGACGGCTCCTCGGTCGGCGACGTCACTGAGTCCGACCTCAAGGACCGGCTGATCCTCGGTGAGGAGGGCTTCATCTCGGTGATCGTGGTCGTCGACTCGGTCAGCGGCAAGGTGTCCGCCGGCCCCGAGATCCACGCCCGCGGCAACGCCCTCGACGGCTCGACCTTCGACGAGGTCAAGCAGCCGATCATCGATGCCCTCGACAAGGCGATCGCCGAGGGCAACACCGACTCGTACCAGCTGCAGCAGACGGTCCGTCGCGTCATCGGCCGCTGGGTCAGCAACACCCACCGCCGCCGGCCGATGATCATCCCGGTGGTCATCGAGGCCTGAGGCCAGCCGACGCCGAGGCACGAGGCGGCGGCGTCGGCCGAAGGGGTCGAGTAGCGCCCACGCCTGAGCTTGCGAAGGCGTGTTGGCGCGTATCGAGACACCAGTCGCACAGGCGGGCGCTCGGGCCCAGGGGTCTCGACGGGCTCGACCACCGGCACCCCCGGAGGGCCGAAGTCGGCGCTCGGGCTCAGGGGTCTCGACGGGCTCGACCACCGGCACCTCCGGAGGGCCGAAGTCGGCGCTCGGGCCCAGGGGTCTCGATGGGCTCGACCACCGGCACCCCCCGGAGGGCGGAAGTCGGCGCTCGGGCTCAGGGGTCTCGACGGGCTCGACCACCGGCACCCCCGGAGGGCGGAAGTCGGCGCTCGGGCCCAGGGGTCTCGACGAGCTCGACCACCGGCATCCCCGGAGGGCGGAAGTCGGCGCTCGGGCCCAGGGGTCTCGACGAGCTCGACCACCGACATCCCCGAAGGGCCGAGGTCGGCGCTCGGGCCCAGGGGTCTCGACGAGCTCGACCACCGGCACCCCCTGAAATGCCGAAGTCGGCGCAGCCCTCGGGTGAGGACTGCGCCGACCCGGTGCTGATCAGCCCTGGCGACCCAGGGTCGCGCGGTGGTGCTTGCCCTTCTTCACGCAGTTGGAGACCTTGACGTTGTCGACGTACCAGCCGTCGTTGCCGCCACAGCCGTCACGGCCGATCTCGAACCGGATCTTGACCTTCTGGCCGGGCTTCGCGCCGGCCTTCTTCAGGTCGATGATCGACGTGCCCCACGAGCCGGTGGGCAGGCCGCCGTCGGTGCCCGTGAAGCCGGGCTGGCCGGCGAGCGGGTTGGTGTTGCCCTCGGCCGTCGAGGCGAGCTGGAGCGGCTTGTTGTAGAGGTACGCCGAGGCCGGCACGACCTTGAACGCCTTGCCGTTGACGCTGATCTTCACCGTGCCGCCGTCGTAGCCGGTCTCGGTGGCGACGTAGTGCTGGAAGGACAGCTTCTGCGTGCCGCCACCCGGGAGCTTCACCTGCGGGGTGGTGATGCCGTTGGTGCTGGAGAAGTCGTTCGCACCGTTGGAGCAGGCACCCTCGTCGGGAGCCGGGCCGTACGCCGCCTTCGAGCCATGGCCGTCCGGGAGGTCCGAGGCGACCTTCCACGGCTCGGCGATGCCGCCCGGGAAGACGATCTTCTGCGACTTGCTCCACTTGCCCAGACCGTTCTCGAAGGTCTCCTTCCAGACCGTCTTGGTCTTGAACTTGTTGCCGCACAGCGACGGCGGCTTCTGGCCGAACATCGGCTTGAAGTTGCACTGCGTCGGCTCGGTGTTCAGCTCCGTCGCCTGGGTCGCGGCGAGGACCGCGGCGCAGTCCTCGGCCGTGATCGGGTCGGCTGCGGTGACGGTGTTCGGGTCGATCGAGACCGCGTTGATCGGCTGACCCACGAGGTCGTTGCAGCCCGTGGTGAGGGCGGTGGCGAGGTCGGGGAAGCGCGACGTCGGGGTGAGGTACGACGACTGCGCCCGCCAGAACACGTTGGCGGCCTTGTCGAGGCCGATCGAGGCCACCGTGACGCCGTTGGACGTGCTGCCGTCGACCAGCAGCGCGAAGGTGTGGTTCACGACGCCGGAGTTCGAGTGGACGCCGCCACCGTCATCGGGGGAGCACCAGTACTCGGCGTCCGAGACCTTGCCCGGGTCGCCGTAGCAGGTGGGCGTCCACATGTCGCGGATCGCGCCGCCGAAGGCCGGGTCACCCTCGCCGGACAGCCAGCGGTAGGAGTTGTCCTTGGTGGCCTCGTCGTTGTCCTTGATCGTCATGTTGACGGTCCCGGCAGCCTTGATCTTGTCGCCGCTCGCCAAGTCGACCATGAGGCCGTAGATGTCGGCGGTACCCACCGGGCCGGACGGGGGGTCGGCCGTGTTGTTGCCCATGACGATCCCGGTCGCGCCTGCCGCCTCAGCATTCGTGGCCTTGTCTGCCTGGGCACAGGTGCCGCGGTCGACGTACACGAACTTGCCGGCGATCGCGGCGGCGTTCGTGAACGCCGAGCAGCCGTCGGTCGTCGACGGTCCGCTGCCGTCGGCCGGGTCGATGCCCACCACGACGTCGGTGGTCACGCCGGTCTTGTCGAAGACCGGGCCGTACGACGCTGCTGCCGCCTCACACGGTCCGGCGGCGCCGGCGGGGGAGTTGATCACCGCGCTGATGCTGCCGCGGGTGAACTGCGAGCACTGGCCCTCGACGCGGGCGCCGTCAGGGGTCTCGTTGTAGCGGTCGTTGACGATGTCGACCGTCTCGCCCCAGATGTCGGAGAACGCCTCGTTCATCGCGCCGGACTGCCACTGGTAGATCAGGCCGGAGGTGTGCTCGGTGTAGGCGTGGCCCCACTCGTGGGCGACGGTGTCGTCGGAGGTGACGTCGGTGCAGTAGTTGGTGGTGACGCCGTTCCAGTTGGCGTTCGGGCACTCGATGGTCGGGTCGTTGTTGACCGTCTTCATCGTCGAGCCATTGTTGTCGAAGGAGTCGCGGCCGAAGGTGTTCTTGAACAGCCAGTACGCCTCGCCGGTGCCCTCCACCAGGTCCTGTTGGGACTGGTTGAGCGTGCCGGGGAACGCGTCACCCTCCTGCCAGACCAGGTCGGCCGGGTCGGGGGACTCCTCGTAGACCTCGCGGTCCAGGGCGTGGGCGATCATCGAGTAGCGGTTGACGACCTTGCCGGTGTTCGCGTCGATGAAGACCATGTCGCGCACGTTCTTCTGGTTGGTCACCTCGACGACCCAGGCGAGGATGTTGTCGCCCTTCTGGCCACGGATCGCGCCCAGCCGGTAGACGCTGAGCGTGGTCGAGGCGGCCTTGATGCCGGTGACGTCCGCGTTGCCGTCGGCGCCGGGCGGGTTCGCCGTGACCGCGGAGACCGCGCGGGCCGCGGCTTCGGCCTGGGAGAACCGCGGGGAGACGCTGAGGTCCACGTCCGGGGCGACGAAGCCGTTGACCGAGGTCAGGTCGCCGTCCTGGTCGAGGTTCGCGAGCAGCCGGGCGCCGAAGACCGGCACGCCCTGGTAGCTCTGGTCGTAGCGAACGGTCCAGCCCAGGTCGGTGGCGGTGACGCCGACCTGGGTGAGCTGCTCGGCGCTGGCGCCGAACGCGGCGGCGTACTTGCCGACGTACGCCGTGGCCTTGGCGGCCGCGCCGGCGCGGTCCTCGGCCTGCTTCGAGGGCATCAGGTCGCCCTGGCCGGCGGCCCGGACGAACCCGACCTTGCCGGTCGTGCGGTCGGTCTTGAACCGTGCGCCGTCGGAGGCTTCGGCCTCCATGCGCTGGGCGACGGAGCGGTCCGTCTTGATCGGCGTGCTCGCCGCCTGGGCCTGGAGTGCGGGGATCGCCGCCAGCCCGGCAGCCACGAGTGCGAGGCTGACACCTGTACTGAACAGTTTCACTATTCCTCCGAGATCGGTGCGGCCCGTCCACGAGAAGCGAGGCCATCTCGGGCACCCTAGGAACACATCGCGGTCCAGGTCCAGAGACGCGGGAGAATTCGCGGAACCCTCCGCACGGCCCTCCGCAGGTCTTTCATCCGGAAGGGTGGCCGGGCCACGCCCGGGGGGACGCGGGGAGACACGCGCCGAGACACGCACTCCTGTGATGCGTGTGACGGGAGTGACCGACGCCTAGGGTGGACAGCATGGCGACCCGTACGTCTTCCCCGCCGGGGTCGCGGAGCAAGAGCACGTCACGGAGCACATCCAGGGCGAGCTCGAGCACCCGATCCCGGAGTACCAGCCCCCGGCGCAAGCCTGCCCCGAAGAAGTCGACCACCAAGCGCAAGCCCGCAGCGCGCAAGCCGGCCGCCCGCCGGCCCGCTCCGCGCGCGGTGCGCAACGGCCCCGGGCCGATCGCGCGCACCTTCGCCGCGCTGTGGCGCGGCGTGTCCGCGATCTGGCTCGGCATCGCGCACGGCCTCGGCGCCCTGGCGCGCGGCATCGGTCACTCCGCGGAGGAGCTCGAGCCCGAGCACCGCCGCGACGGCGCCGGGCTGTTCCTCATCGGCGGCGCGATCATCGTGGCCGCCGCGGTCTGGTGGCAGCTGCCGGGCGCCGTCATGGACGCCGCCCGCACGGTCGTCGAGGGCTCGGTCGGCAAGGTCGGCTTCCTCGTGCCGCTGGCGCTCGTGTACGTCGGCTGGCGCACCATGCGCAACCCCGAGAACGCCGGGCCGGCCGGTCGCCAGGTCGTCGGCTGGGCATCGCTCTCGTTCGGCCTGCTCGGCCTCGTGCAGATCGCGGCGGACAACCCGCAACCGGTGCTGGGGGACACCACCGACCTGCGCACCGCCGGCGGTGCGATCGGCTACGTCGTCGCCAGCCTGCTGCTCGACCTGCTCCGGTCGCCGTGGGTCGTGGTCCCGCTGCTCACGCTGCTCTCGTTCTTCGGCGTCCTCATCATCACCGGTACGCCGCTCTACCAGGTGCCGGAGAAGCTCGGACTGACCCGCGGCCACGACGACGAGGACGAGGACCCGGACGCCACGCAGGCGATCCCGGCGGTCAAGAGCAGCCGCAAGCGCAAGACGGTCAACCCTGACGACATCGATCCCGAGATGGGCGACCCGGCGTACGACAGCCCGGTCCTCGCCGACCGTGAGCTGCGCAAGCGCAAGAAGCGTCTCGAGACCACCGACGACGGCCTCGACATCTTCGCGCCCGACGCCCCGACCGAGGTCGCCGCTCCGGTCGTGGCGGAGGTCGTCGAGGAGAAGGTCGAGCTCGAGCCGCCGCCGCACACCCCGCTCCCGCCGCGCGTCGAGCAGCTCGCGCTGTCCGGCGACGTCGCGTACTCCCTGCCGCCGAACGAGACCCTCAAGCCCGGCTCGCCGCACAAGGCCCGCTCGAAGGCCAGCGACGACGTGGTCGAGCGACTCACCCAGGTGATGGAGGAGTTCGGCATCGACGCGCAGGTCACGGGCTACACCCGCGGCCCGACGGTCACCCGCTACGAGGTCGAGCTCGGGCCGGCGGTCAAGGTCGAGAAGGTCACCGCGCTGTCGAAGAACATCGCGTACGCCGTCGCCTCGGCCGACGTCCGGATCCTCAGCCCGATCCCCGGCAAGTCCGCGATCGGCATCGAGATCCCCAACCTGGACAAGGAGATCGTCTCCCTCGGCGACGTGCTCCGGTCGAACACCGCGCGCTCCGACCACCACCCGATGGTGGCCGGGCTCGGCAAGGACGTGGAGGGCGGCTTCGTGGTCGCCAACCTCGCGAAGATGCCGCACCTGCTGGTCGCGGGCGCGACCGGCTCCGGAAAGTCGTCGTTCATCAACTCGATGATCACGTCGATCCTGATGCGCTCCACGCCCGACGAGGTGCGGATGATCATGGTCGACCCCAAGCGGGTCGAGCTGAACGCCTACGAGGGCGTCCCGCACCTGATCACCCCGATCATCACGAACCCGAAGAAGGCCGCCGAGGCGCTGGCGTGGGTCGTGCGCGAGATGGACCTGCGCTACGACGACCTCGCGAACTTCGGCTTCCGCCACGTCGACGACTTCAACAAGGCGGTGCGCGCCGGCAAGGTGCAGGTGCCACCGGGCAGCGAGCGCGAGCTCACGCCGTACCCGTACCTGCTGGTGATCGTCGACGAGCTCGCCGACCTGATGATGGTCGCCCCGCGCGACGTCGAGGACGCGGTCGTCCGGATCACCCAGCTGGCCCGGGCCGCGGGCATCCACCTGGTGCTCGCGACCCAGCGTCCGTCGGTCGACGTCGTCACCGGCCTGATCAAGGCCAACGTGCCGTCGCGGCTGGCGTTCGCGACCTCGAGCCTCGCCGACAGCCGGGTCATCCTCGACCAGCCGGGTGCGGAGAAGCTGGTCGGCCAGGGTGACGGGCTGTTCCTGCCGATGGGTGCCTCGAAGCCCGCGCGTATCCAGGGCTCCTGGGTCACCGAGGCCGAGATCGCCACGGTGGTCAAGCACTGCAAGGGGCAGCTGGAGCCGACGTACCGCGAGGACGTCACCGCACCGGCGGCCGCCAAGCGCGAGCTGGACGACGACATCGGCGACGACATGGACCTGGTCATCCAGGCCGTCGAGCTCGTGGTGTCCACGCAGTTCGGCTCGACCTCGATGCTGCAGCGCAAGCTCCGGGTCGGCTTCGCGAAGGCCGGACGGCTGATGGACATCCTCGAGAGCCGCGGCGTCGTCGGGCCGAGCGAGGGGTCCAAGGCACGCGACGTCCTGGTCAAGCCCGACGAGATCGATGCCGTGATCGCAACCCTCCAGGGGGAGATGTGAGCAACCTCAGTGCAGACGTGCAGGAGACCACCCACGAGCTCGGGTCGGTCGAGATCCGCACCGACGCCCGCCTGGCGGCGGCTGTCGGCGGCGTCGCCTCGATCGTCTCGATCGCGTACCTCGCGCGCGCGATCGGCGACGGCGGGTGGCTGGAGTGGGCGTTGGTGCTCGTGACGGGCGCCATCGCGGCCGCCCACCTCCAGTCACTCGTCGACGCGCGGGTGCCGCTGCTCGTCGTGGACGAGCACGGGGTCCGGCTGCGCAGCGGCCGGACCTGGCACGGCCTGCCCTGGCGCGAGATCGAGTGCGTCGAGCACGAGCCGCGCCACGGACTGCTCCGCGACGGCCGCGTGACGCTCGTACCGGTCGACGAGGACGCCGAGGTCCGCTCGGTGCGGCTGTCGCTGGCCACCCGGGTGGTCGGCGCGGACGGTGACCTGACCGCCGCGCTCGAGGACCTGGCCGGCGAGCCCGGCCGGGTCGTGGAGATCGTCGCAGAGCACGACGAGGCCGCCGATGAGTACGCCGACGAGTACGACGAGCACCACGAGCACGAGGACCAGTCCTGGGAGCAGGAGCAGGACGGGGACGCCTCGGAGCACCCGGTGCTGCACGACCCCCGCCCCACGCTGGCCCGGGGGATCGGCTTCCTCGCCGACCGCCTGACCCTGCGGCACCGTGCCGACGAGCCGGTGCTGGAGAGCGAGCACGACGAGCCCGAGCCGACGCAGGCGCTCCCGATCGTCGCCTCCGCGACGCCGCTCCCGCTGCGCGAGCCGGTGACCGGCACCCGCGCCGAGGTCCGGTTCGACGGGGCGGCGGCGTACGCCCTCGACCACGCGGACGCCGAGGCCGAGATCAGGCCGGAGCTGCCCGAGGCGAGCGAGCTGCGCTGGTCGGCCGACGAGGACCTGCTCGTCCAGCCGGTGGCGGACCCGGTGATCGGCTCCGAGCTGGCCGCGGCCCGCGTCCGCCTGAACCTCACCGTCGACCAGCTGGCCGAGCGCACCCGGATCCGGCCGCACGTCATCGAGTCGATCGAGGCCGACGACTTCGCGCCCTGCGGCGGTGACTTCTACGCCCGCGGCCACCTGCGCACCCTCGCCCGCGTGGTCGGCGTGGACGCCGCGCCGCTGCTGGCGTCGTACGACGAGCTGTACGCCGACGCCCCCATCGACGCCCGTCGGGTGTTCGAGGCCGAGCTCGCGACCCACGCCGACGGTCCGATCCGCGGCACCCGCGGCGGCCCGAACTGGTCGGTGCTGGTCGCAGCCGTGATGGCTGTCGTGCTCGCCTGGTCGATCGCCCGGCTGATCATGGACAGCCCGATCCAGCTCGACGAGCGCCCGGTGCTCAACGGCTCGCCGTCCAGCCCGGCCAAGCTCGGCCCGCCGGTCCCGGTGCTGCTCGACGCGTCCACCGGTGGCGCGCACGTGGTGGTCCACGACGGCACCGGCCAGGTCGTGTTCAACGGCGACCTGGCGTACGGCGACACCCGCACCATCAAGGCGACGCCGCCGGTGCAGGTGCAGTCGTCGGACGGCTCGCTCGGCGTGACGATCGACGGCAAGGACCAGGGTCCGCTCGGCACCGAGGGCCAGCCGGCGTCGAACACGTTCGCCGGCCCGGAGTAGCCGTTTAGGCCCAGCGCAGGGTGGGTTGGGATACTCGATCGGTTATGACTTCCCAGAACCTGCTGTCGGTGGCCATGGTCACCCTCGGATGTGCCCGCAACGAGGTCGACTCCGAGGAGCTCGCCGGCCGGCTCGAGGCGGACGGCTTCCTCCTCGTCGACGACCCGGCCGACGCCGACACCGTGGTGGTCAACACCTGCGGGTTCGTCGAGTCGGCCAAGAAGGACTCCGTCGACACGCTGCTCGCGGCCGCCGACCTCAAGGACACTGGTCGCACCCAGGCCGTCGTCGCGGTCGGCTGCATGGCCGAGCGGTACGGCAAGGAGCTCGCGGAGTCGCTGCCCGAGGCCGATGCGGTGCTCGGCTTCGACGACTACCCGGACATCTCGGCCCGGCTGCGCTCGATCATCGCGGGCGAGACCCACGAGGCGCACACCCCTCAGGACCGCCGCCGGCTGCTCCCGATCTCGCCGGTCGAGCGGTCGCTGTCGACCGCCGCCGTGCCCGGGCACGCGTCCGGCCCGGCGTCGCTGCGCCGCCGGCTCGACTCCGGCCCGACCGCCTCGCTGAAGCTGGCCAGCGGCTGCGACCGGCGCTGCTCGTTCTGCGCGATCCCGGCCTTCCGCGGCTCGTTCGTCAGCCGCCGCCCGAGCGACGTGCTGCAGGAGGCCCAGTGGCTGGGCACCCAGGGGGTGCGTGAGCTGTTCCTCGTGAGCGAGAACTCCACGTCGTACGGCAAGGACCTCGGTGACCTGCGCCTGCTGGAGACGATGCTGCCCGAGCTGGTCGCCGTCGACGGCGTCGAGCGGGTCCGGGTCTCCTACCTGCAGCCCGCCGAGACCCGGCCCGGCCTGGTGGAGGCGATCGCGAGCACCCCCGGCGTCACGCCGTACTTCGACCTCTCCTTCCAGCACGCCAGCGGGCCGCTGCTGCGCCGGATGCGCCGCTTCGGCGACCCCGAGAGCTTCCTGGCGCTGCTCGAGCAGATCCGCGGCTTCGCGCCCGCCGCCGGCGTGCGCAGCAACGTGATCGTCGGGTTCCCGGGGGAGACCGAGCAGGACCTCGAGACCCTGTGTGACTTCCTGGTCGCGGCGCGGCTCGACGTGACCGGCGTGTTCGGCTACTCCGACGAGGACGGCACCGAGGCGGCGACGTACGACGGCAAGCTGGACGAGGACGAGGTGCGGGCGCGCGCCGAGCACGTGTCCGCGCTGGTGGAGGAGCTGACGTCCCAGCGCGCGCTCGAGCGGGTCGGTGAGCACGTCGACGTCCTGGTCGAGCGGGTCGAGGACGGTGAGGTCGAGGGCCGCGCTGCCCACCAGGGCCCGGAGGTCGACGGCTCGACGTACCTCGTGGACTCGGACGCCCGGGTCGGTGATCTCGTCCGTGCGGCGGTCGTCGATGCCGAGGGCGCGGACCTCTACGCTCGGGAGCTGTGATGGACACCGTCGAGACGAAGCCCAGCAACTGGAACGTCCCGAACGTCCTCACCACGCTGCGCATCGCGTCGGTGCCGTTCTTCGCGTGGGCGCTGCTCATCGACGGCGGCGAGTCGATCACCTGGCGCTGCGTCTCGTTCGCGATCTTCGTGGCCGCGATGATCACCGACAAGATCGACGGCGACCTCGCGCGCAAGCACAACCTGATCACGAACTTCGGCAAGATCGCCGACCCGATCGCCGACAAGGCGGTCACCGGCATGGCCTTCATCGGCCTCTCGATCGTCGGCGACATCTGGTGGTGGGTCACGATCGTGGTGCTGCTGCGCGAGTGGAGCGTCACGCTGCTCCGGCTGTCGGTGCTCAAGAAGGTCGTGATCGCGGCCAAGGACCTCGGCAAGCTCAAGACGACCTTCCAGGCCATCGCCCTGGCGACGCTGTGCCTGCCGCTGCGCGACCCGGACCTCGCCGACTGGCTGCAGACGCCGGGGGAGGTCGTGTTCTACCTCGCGCAGGCGTGCCTGGCGATCGCGGTCGCGCTCACACTGTGGTCCGGCTACGAGTTCTTCCGCGACGTCTGGAAGCAGCGCAAGGCCCTGCGTTCCTGATCGTTCGGCAAAAGTCTGGGCGGTCGCAACATCTGGTTCAGCGAAGCTCTTGCCTGAGACGGCTGTTTCGGGGTTAGGTTTTGGCGACCGTTGCTCGTTTCGCCGAAAGGTCTTCCAGTGCCTCCCATCTCTCGGGCACGTAGGGGCGTACGCTCCCTCGTCGCCACCACCGGGCTCGCCGTCGTCGCGACGTCCACCACGCTGATCGGCGCCCCGGCGCAGTCGGCGACACCCAACGTCTACGTCAACGTCGTCGCCACCAACGACTTCCACGGCCGCATCAAGTCGAACGGCGTCGAGGCCGGAGCGGCCGTGATGGCCGGCGCGGTGAACCAGATGAGGGAGACCTGGCCGAACACCGTGTTCGCGGCGGCCGGTGACCTGATCGGCGCCTCGACCTTCGAGTCGTTCATCAACCAGGACAAGCCGACGATCGACGCCCTGAACGCAGCCGGCCTCGAGGTGTCCGCTGCGGGCAACCACGAGTTCGACAAGGGGTACGACGACCTCGTCAACCGCGTCATGGCGCCCTACGACGCCACCACGAACCCCTTCGGCGGCGCCGAGTGGGAGTACATCGCGGCGAACGTCGTCATGAAGGACACCACGGACCCCGCTCTCGAGCCGACCTTCGTGCGGACCTTCAACGAGGGCGCGGCCAACGAGGTCAAGGTGGGCTTCGTGGGCGCGGTCACCGAGCACCTCCCCGAGCTGGTCACGCCGGCCGGGATCGAGGACATCGAGGTCACCGACATCGTCGACTCGGTCAACACCGAGGCCGACGCGCTCAAGGCCGACGGAGTCGACGCGGTCGTGATGCTGGTCCACGAGGGTGCGCCCTCGACCAACTGCGACACGATGGACGACGACCCGACCTCCGACTTCGGCAGCATCGTGACCGGCGCCAACGCCAACGTCGACGCGATCGTGTCCGGGCACACGCACCTGGCCTACAACTGCAAGTTCCCGGTCGCCGCCTGGCAGGGCGACGCGAACCACCCGGTCAAGGAGCGCCCCGTGGTCTCCGCCGGGCAGTACGGCTACAACCTGAACCGGCTCGGGTTCACGATCTCGCCCGACGACAACAAGATCCTCAACATCTCCCAGAACCTGGTGTCGCTGACCGAGTGCGTCTCGGCGTGCGGCACCTCGAGCGCGGTCTTCGCGCCGGTCTACCCGGCCGATGCGACGGTCAAGCCCATCGTCGACGCCGCCGTCGCGGACGCCGAGGTCAAGGGCGCCGCCAAGCTCGGCGAGATCGCTGACGGCTTCAAGCGCGCCGCGCGCGGCAAGGTCGGCGGCGGCAGCGAGGAGAACCGGGGCGGCGAGTCCACCCTGGGGAACCTGGTCGCCGAGGTCCAGCGCTGGGCGACCGAGTCGGAGACCGCAGGCGGGGCGCAGATCGCCTTCATGAACCCCGGCGGTCTCCGCAAGGACATGGTGGGCAGCACGCCGGAGAGCTACCCCTCCGACCTCACCTACAAGCAGGCGGCCGACGTCCAGCCGTTCGCCAACACGCTGGTCAACATGCAGCTGACGGGTGCGCAGATCCAGACCGTGCTCGAGCAGCAGTGGCAGCCGGAGGGCTCCTCCCGCCCGTTCCTGCGACTGGGCACCTCCGCCGGCTTCCGGTACACGTACGACCCCACCGCGAAGAAGGTCACCGGGATGTGGCTCGACGATGAGCCGATCTCGCCGACCGAGTCCTACTCGGTCACGGTCAACTCGTTCCTCTCCACCGGCGGCGACAACTTCTTCGAGTTCGCCAACGGGACCGGTCGCCGCGACACCGGCAAGATCGACCTCGAGGCGATGGTCGACTACCTCGCGGAGTTCGGCACCGAGACGTCTCCGCTGCCCGTCGACTTCGCGCAGCACGCCGTCGGGGTCGAGTTCCCGACGGGTGCGCCGGCCACGTACGCGCCGGGATCGACGCTGGCCTTCGACGTGTCGTCCCTGGCGATGACCGGTGCGGGCGACGACCAGGACACCGAGCTGGCCATCGAGCTCGACGGCACGGACGTCGGCACCACGCCGGTGGACAACACGGTCGCGGAGGGAACGCCGTACGACGAGTCCGGCACCGCCTCGGTCAGCGTCGCGCTGCCGGACGACCTGGCGGTGGGGGAGCACACCCTGACCCTCACCGGTGCGACGACGGGCACGGTCGTCACCGTGCCGTTCACGGTCGGTGCTGCGAGCGCGACGTCGAAGACGACGGCGACCGTCAGCCCGGACAAGGTGGTCGTCAACAAGACGAAGGCGACCGTCAAGGTCACGGTGAAGGCGGCCGGTGAGCCCGCGGCCGGCAAGGTCGAGATCAGCGTGGGTGGCAACACCTACAAGGCCACGCTGGCGAACGGCAAGGCGAGCGTGACGTTGAAGAAGTTCACCAGCACCGGGAAGAAGACGGTGAAGGTGAAGTACCTCGGCAACGCTGAGACCGAGCCGTCAAGCACTTCGGTGACGATCAAGGTCGTCAAGAAGTAGCACCCACGTCGGGGCCCGCCGCAAGGCGGGCCCCGACGCGGTTCCCCCCACAACTGCATTCTCGGAAGGACTCCACCATGTCCACGTCTTCTCGGGCGTCGCGACGGGTGCTGGCGACTCTCGCCGGTCTCGCCGTGGCGGTCACAGGCCTCGCCCTCGCTCCGCCCGCTCCTGCGAACGCCGCCACGGGCGTGTTCATCAGCGAGCTGCACTACGACAACGTCAGCACCGACAGCGGCGAGTTCGTCGAGGTGACGGCGCCGGCCGGCACCGACCTCACGGGCTACCAGGTGGTGCTCTACAACGGCGCCACCGGTGCGTCGTACGACACCGACGCCCTCGCGGGCGTGGTCGCGGATCAGCAGGACGGCTGGGGCACCGCGGTCGTGGACTACCCGGCGAACGGGATCCAGAACGGCGCGCCGGACGGGCTGGCCCTGGTGAACAACGGCACCGTGGTGGAGTTCCTCTCCTACGAAGGCCCCCTGACTGCGACGAACGGTCCCGCGAGTGGCCAGACGGCCACCGACATCGGGGTGCTGGAGCCCGACACCACCCCCGTCGGCCAGTCGCTGCAGCGCGGCGCCGACGACACGTGGGCGGCTCCCGCCGCGAACACCAAGGGCGTGCCGAACGGCTACACCGACGATGGCGAGCCGGCCGAGCTCGGCGCCGCGGACCCCGGCGACAAGACCGGCCTCGTGGGCGAGCCGATCACCGGATTCACGCTGGCGGCGACCGGCGGCGAGGCTCCCTACACATGGTCGGCCACCGGAGTGCCGCCCGGCATCGAGGTGGGCGAGGACGGCGTCGTGTCGGGCACGCCCACGACTGCGGGCGACTACGCCGTCACGGCGACCGTCACGGACGCTGCGGGCGACTCGGCCGCAGCCGAGTTCGCGTTCGCCGTCACCGCGCTGGAGACCGTGCCGATCGCCGAGATCCAAGGAACCGGTGAGACCGCGGCCCTGACCGGCACCCAGCGGACCAGCGGCGTCGTGACGGCGGCGTACCCCGCCGGCGGCCTGAACGGGTTCTACCTCCAGACCCCCGGGACCGGCGGGGCGGTCGACCTGGCGACCCACACGGCGTCCGACGGCATCTTCGTCTACCAGGGCACGATCCCGGTGACCGTCGCCCGAGGTGACCACGTGCAGGTCACCGGCGCCGTCAGCGAGTTCGCCGGCGCCACGCAGATCACGATCCCGAACGCCGGCAGCATCGTGGAGCTGGGCGAGGCGGTGGCGGCGCCGACCCCGGCGGTGACCGCCTGGCCGGACACCGACGCCGAGAAGGAGAGCCTCGAGGGCATGCTGTTCGCGCCCCAGGGCGAGTTCACG
Source organism: Nocardioides sp. SR21 (assembly GCF_022761125.1). Lineage (GTDB taxonomy): Bacteria > Actinomycetota > Actinomycetes > Propionibacteriales > Nocardioidaceae > Nocardioides. The sequence goes on from NZ_JAKWJR010000009.1 coordinate 36,814, forward strand.
GTGTCGAACAACTTCGCGACCAACCAGTACGGCGAGCTCGGGCTGGCCGTGGGGGACCAGCCGCTGATCCAGCCGACGCAGGTCGGCGCGCCGGGCTCGCCCGAGGCCGCGGCCCAGGCGGCGGACAACCTGGCGCGCGCGATCACGCTCGACGACGGCTCCTCGACCAACTTCATCGCCTCGTCGAGCAGCGCCACCACGTGCAGCCCGCGGCCGGCGCCGTGCCTCTTCAACGGCCACCTGACCCCGCCGTACATCTCGAACGAGGACCCGGTCCGGGTGGGAGCCACGGGCACCTTCCAGGACCCGGTGATCCTGACCGAGGGTGGTAGCCCGAGCGCCCCGACCTACCGGTTCCAGCCGGTGGAGCAGGTCGTCGGGCCGGACAACGCGGCTGCTCCGGCGACGTTCGAGAACACGCGCACGGCGACCCCCGACGAGGACCTGATCTCGGCCGAGGGTGACCCGGTGGTCCGGATCGCGTCGTTCAACGTGCTCAACTACTTCACCAGCCTCGGCGACCCCGACGACGACAACGTCCCGGACGGCGGCTGCCTGGCGTTCTACGACCGTGACGACGACGGCAACACGGTCCGGGACGGGTGTGACTTCCGGGGTGCCTGGGACCCGCAGGACCTCGCCCGCCAGCAGGCCAAGATCGTCGACGCGATCAATGCGCTCGGTGCCGACGTGGTCGGCCTGATGGAGATCGAGAACTCGCGCCAGCTCGGCGAGGCTCCCGACGAGGCCGTCAACGCGCTCGTCGCGGCCCTCAACGCCGAGGCGGGTGCCGGCACCTGGGCGGCGAACCCGTCGTCGTCCGAGCTGCCCGCGGACGGCATGGACGTGATCACCAACGCGATCATCTACAAGCCGGCCGCGGTCGAGCGGGTCGGCGAGGCGCGTGCGCTCGGCTCGCAGAGCGGCGACGACCAGGCCTTCGGCAACGCGCGGGAGCCGATCGCCCAGGCCTTCAGCCCGCGGGACGGTGGTGACCCGTTCCTCGTCGTCGTCAACCACTTCAAGTCGAAGGGCTCGGTCGGCCCCTGGCCGGGCGACGTCGACGCCGGTGATGGTCAGGGCACGTCGAACGAGTCGCGCACGCGGCAGGCGCAGGCGCTGGCCGACTGGGTCCCGACGATCCAGGGTGACGTCGAGGACGTCTTCCTGATGGGCGACTTCAACTCCTACGCCCAGGAGGACCCGATGCGGCTCCTGTACGACGAGGGCTACACCAACCTCGAGGTCGCCTCGGGCAACGACGAGTACTCCTACTCGTTCTCCGGCCTGTCCGGCTCGCTCGACCACGTCCTGGCGAACGCCTCGGCGTTGGAGCGGTTCACCGGCGCCGACGTCTGGAACATCAACGCGGTCGAGTCCGTGGCGATGGAGTACAGCCGCTTCAACTACCACGCGACCGACTTCTACCAAGAGGGTCCCTACCGCTCGTCGGACCACGACCCCGTGATCGTCGGGGTGGACGCCGGCACGCCCGCCAAGGCCGCGTCGAGCGTCACCGCCTACGCGCTGCCGCCGGTGACGCTCGCCAAGATCCTGCCCGTGCTGCTCGTCGTGCAGGTCCAGGCCGAGGGCGACGTCACGCCGACGGGGAGCGTCACGGTGACGTGGGACGGCAAGTCGCGCGTCGTCGCGCTGCGGCAGGGCTACGCCGCGGTCAACCTCGGCACGTTCCGCACTGCTGGCACCTACCAGGTCCAGGTCGCCTACGCCGGGGACGAGGCGACGGAGCCGTCGAGCACCACGGCCGCGGTCCGGGTGATCAAGCTGTTCTGACCTAGCGATCGACCGTCTGCGGCGGGGCCTGTCCATCGGCAGGCCCCGCCGCTGACTTGAGCCCCGAGCCGAAATATTCGCCGAGTTGTTACACGATGTTGTCGGATTCTCTTCCTGAGACGATCGTTTCAGGGTTAGGTTCCCTGCATCTCGGATCTCGGCCGAGAGAGCATCTTGCATCGCGCTTGGTTTCCCCGGAGTGCCCCGCTGCCTCGAGCGGCGACCTGGCCCTCCGCCTTGGGCGATTCGATGGCGCCAGCCCGAACCCGCATCGAACCCTGCCCTGGAGACGTCTGACATGCGCAATTCCTGGAAGCGACTGGTGGGTCCGGCCGCGGCCGTCACCCTCGTCGCGAGCTCGCTGCTCCTCGTCCCGTCGTCCCCGGCGCAGGCCAACGCCGACGGAACCGGACTGGTCATCAACGAGGTGTATGCCGGCGGCGGATCCGGCGGCCGGGTGTATGACTCTCGCTACGTCGAGCTCTTCAACCCGACCTCCACCGCGATCAACCTGGCCAGCCCCCAGCTGTACCTCATCAAGAGGAATGCGACCGATGGCGGTGTGAAGTCCGAAGCACTGACGGGCACCATTCCGGCGCACGGCTACTTCCTGGTTGCGGGCGCTGGAGCCGTCTCGACGCCGCCGAAGCCCCTCACCCCTGCGCCCGACCAGACGCTCACGTTCGACGTCTCCGGCACCGCCGGCCTCAACGGCGTCATGATCCTCTCTACGGTCAGCGGTTTCACCGGGACGGGCAACCTGGCGACCAACCCGAGTGTCATCGACGCGGTCGGCACCGGCGCCACCTACGAGGGCACGAAGATCACGGCGAGCAGCGACGTCGCGCATTCGTACTCCCGCACCAACCACGCTGACAGCAACAACAACGCCGCCGACTTCACGGCGCAAACGCCCAGCCCCCTGAACTCGAGCACCATCGAAGGCGGCGACCCGGTGCCGCTGGCAGCCACCGATCCCGCCGACATGACAACCTTCGTCGACACTGCGATCCCAAACATCACGCTGCAGGCCAGCGGCGGCACCCCGCCGTACAGCTGGAACGTCACAAGCCTGCCCACCGGCATCACCGAGACCAGCGACGGCGTGGTCGGCGGCACCCCGACCGTGGTCGGCACCTCGACGGTGTCCGCGACGGTCACCGACTCCGCGACGCCGACGGCAGGCACCTCGACGGTCGAGTTCACCATCACCGTGGATCCGGCGCCGCAGCAGCGAACGATTGCCCAGATCCAGGGCAACAGCGCCACCACGCCCGAGAACGGCAAGACGGTCATCACCCAGGGCGTGGTCACGGCGCGGTACCCGAGCGGCGATGGCAACCTCGCCGGCTTCTTCCTGCAGACCGGCGGCGAGGAGGGAGTCGACTACGACACCCCGGGTGCCTCGGACGCGATCTTCGTGTTCTCGGGAAGCAAGACCGCACCGGCGATCGGCGCGACCGTCGAGGTGCGCGGCGTGGCAGGGGAGCGTTTCGGTTCGACCCAGCTCAACGCCTCGACCGCCGCCAACACCATCACCGTCCTGGCGACGGCGCAGCCTGCTGTGATCCCCAACGACGTCGTTCCAGGGACCGACTGCGCCCTGCCGGGCACGGACTGTCTGAAGGGTGCTGACCTGGAGGAAGCGCGTGAGGAGGTCGAGGGCGAGCTGTTCCAGCCCACCGGCGACTACACCGTCACCGACTCGTACGACGGCAGCCCGTTCACCCAGAGCGGCAGCCGCGGCTTCGCGATGCAGGGTGAGATCGGTCTGGCCGCCGAGAGCGACATCCCGCTCATGATCCCGACCGAGACCATCGACCAGTCGGACGCCACCGGTCTCGCCGCGCGGCAGGCCTACAACCTGGCGCACCAGCTGATCCTCGACGACGGTGCGGACATCGACTACTCCTCCAACACGTTCGAGGACCAGTCGTTCCCGTGGCTGACTCCGACCCATCCGGTGCGGGTGGGTGCGCCGGTGACCTTCCCCAAGCCGGTCGTGCTGCGCTTCGACTTCGACTTCTGGCGCCTCCAGCCGCAGACCAAGGTCGCTGCAGGCGAGGACGGCCAGGACCGCGTCGCCATCGAGAACACCCGGACGGACGCGCCGGCGGACGTGCTCGGCGACGACGGCGACCTCAAGATCGCCACGTTCAACATGCTCAACTACTTCAACACCTACGGCGAGGCGTGGGCGGCGAGCGACGGAAACGCGACCGGCTCGGACACGTCCGCCTTCAGCCTCACCAACCCGCGTCGCTGCTCGTTCTACACCGACCGCGGACCGGTGCCGCCAGCGACCGGAACTGCGGCGCGGATCAGCAACGACACCTGCATCCAGGACGCGATCGATCCGCTGACCGGTCTGAAGGTCCAGCTGCTCGGCCCGCGCGGTGCCGCCAACGAGGCGAACTTCCTGCGGCAGGAGGCCAAGGAGCTCGAGGCGATCAACGCCATCGACGCCGACGTGATGTCGCTGGAGGAGGTCGAGAACTCGATCAAGCTCTACGACGCGGCCATCGACGGCCCCAACGGTGCCGACAAGGACCGCGACGACGCGCTGAAGCGGCTGGTGCTCAAGCTGAACGAGCACTGGGCGACGAACCATCCGGCGTACGTCGGTGACCGGTGGGCCTACGTCGTGTCGCCGCGCCCGGAGGCGCTGCCGACGGTCGCCGAGCAGGACGCGATCCGCTCGGCGTTCATCTACAACCCGAGCAAGGTCGAGACCGTCGGCCGGTCGCAGGTGCTGGTCAACTCCGCGCCCTTCCGCAACGCGCGGGAGCCGCTCGCCCAGTCGTTCAAGCCGCTGGGCGGCGGCCGCGAGGACGCCTTCATCGTCATCGTGAACCACTTCAAGTCCAAGGGCGGTCCGACCGCTCCGGCGACGGTCAACGGCGACAACGTCGACCAGGGTGACGGCGCGGGCTTCTACAACGGCGACCGGAAGCGCCAGGCCGCTGCCCTGGTGGCCTTCGCCAACCAGGTCTCCGCGGACAAGAACATCGCCCCGGTCTTCTTCACCGGTGACTTCAACTCCTACTCCGAGGAGGACCCGGTCCAGGTGATCGAGGCAGCGGGGTACAAGAACCTGCAGCCGACCAACGGGGAGACGACCTACAGCTTCGGCGGCCTCGCGGGCTCGCTCGACCACGTCTTCGCCAACCCGGCCGCGCTCGGGATGGTGACGGGTGAGGACGTCTGGAGCATCAACGCGGGGGAGTCGGTGTACTACGAGTACAGCCGCTTCAACGCGAACGCGACCAACCTCTACTCGGTCAACCCGTTCCGCAGCTCCGACCACAACCCGGAGATCATCGGCATCGACGTCGGCGAGCTCACGGCGGACCCGGACGTCGACACCGTGCAGATCCTGGCCACCAACGACTTCCACGGCCGGCTGGTCGACGACCCCGGCAGCGCAGCGGCCGGTGCCGCCTCGATGGCCGGAGCGGTCAAGGAGCTGCGCCTCGAGAACGCCAACACGATCTTCGCGGCGGCCGGTGACCTGATCGGCGCGTCGACGTTCGAGTCGTTCCTCCAGAACGACGAGCCGACCATCGCTTCGCTCAACGAGGCAGGGCTCGAGGTGTCGTCGGTCGGCAACCACGAGTTCGACAAGGGGTACAACGACCTGGTCACCCGGGTGATGCCGCTGACGAGCTGGGAGTACCTCGGCGCGAACGTCGAGTTCAAGGACACCGAGCACGGGCACGAGGCCGGCGACCCGGCGCTGCCCGAGACCTGGTGCGAGACCCTGCCGAACGGCCGCGTCGTCGGCTTCGTCGGGGCGGTCACCGAGGACCTGGACACCCTCGTCTCGGCGTCGGCCATCGAGGACATCGTCGTGACGAGCATCGTGGACGCGGTCAATGAGCACGCCGACGAGCTCAAGGGCCCGGACGGCTGTGACGAGGGAGTCTCGGCCGACCTGGTGATCGAGCTGGTGCACGAGGGCGCGGCCAGCACGGCGTACGCCGCGGTGACCGACGACTCGACATTCGGCAAGATCGTGGCGGGTGCCAACGAGAACGTCGACGCGATCGTCTCCGGCCACACCCACCTCGCCTACAACCACCGGGTGCCGGTGCCGGCTTGGGAGACCGAGGGCCGCGCTGTCACCGAGCGTCCGGTGGTCTCGGCCGGCCAGTACGGCGCCAACCTCAACCGGCTGCAGTTCGAGTTCGCCCCCGGCGACGGGGACCTGGTCAACATCCGGCAGACCGTGCTCCAGCTCAAGGACTACGACGCCGACCCGGACACCCAGGTCATCGTGGACGCCGCGGTCGCGTTCGCCGAGACCGAGGGCGCGAAGGTCCTCGGCGACACCGACGGGCCGTTCATGCGCGCGCGCCGCACGGGGGACGACGGCCAGATCTCGGAGAGCCGCGGGGCCGAGTCCACGCTGGGCAACCTGATCGCCGAGATGCAGCGCTGGAAGACCGGCGCCGACATCGGGTTCATGAACCCGGGCGGCCTGCGCGCCGACCTGCTGGGCAACGGCGTCGACCTGCGCGAGGTGACCTACCGGCAGGCGGCGAACACCCAGCCGTTCGCGAACACGCTGGTGACGATGGACCTCACGGGCGCCCAGATCGAGGAGCTCCTGGAGCAGCAGTGGCAGCGCGACGCCGACGGCAACATCCCGTCGCGTCCGTTCCTGCGACTGGGCACGTCCGCGGGCTTCACGTCGACGTTCGACGCGTCCAAGCCGGAGGGCTCGCGGATCACCGGGATGTGGCTCGACGGCGCTCCGCTCGACCGCGAGGCGACGTACCGAGTGTCGGCGACGTCCTTCCTGGCCGGGGCCGGCGACAACTTCTGGGAGCTCGCCGAGGGCGAGAACGTCCAGGACACCGGGTTCACCGACCTGCAGGCCGTCGTCGAGTACCTCGACGCGTTCGGCAAGCACGGCGAGAAGCTTCTCGAGGTCGACTACGGGCAGCACCAGGTGGGCATCGCCTTCCCGGGTGGCGCGCCGTCGGTGTACGAGCCGGGTGACGCCTTGGCGTTCAACGCCTCCTCCCTGGCGATGACCGGGGTCGGCGACGACGTGGACACCCAGGTCACGTTGATGCTCGGCGATGTCGCGGTGGGCGGTCCGTTCACCGTCAACAACGACCTCAGCACCGAGCTGTTCGACAACTTCGGCAAGGCGGCGGTGACCGTCACCGTGCCGGAGGTCCCGGACGGCACGACCGTCTTCACCCTCGTCGGCAACAACACCGGCACCGAGATCAAGGTGCCCGTGAAGACCAGCGACGGGCGCACGGACACGACGGTGACAGGTGACGACCAGACCGTCGGCTACGGCGCGGGCGGCAACGTCCCCGTCGCCGTCGACCCTGCCGGGGCCACGGGCACCGTCACGCTCCTGGACGGTGAGACCCAGCTCGGGCAGACCACGCTGAGCGACGGCGCGGGCTCGATCCCGTTCGCCGCCGGCCTGTCGGTGGGCGACCACGAGCTGACGCTCGCCTACTCCGGCGACGCGACCCACAGCGGCTCGGAGGGCACGGTCACGGTCACGGTCGAGAAGGCCGCGGCCACGATCGAGGCCACGCCGACCCCGGCGTCGGTCACCGCTCACAGCGGCACGTCCGACATCACCGTGACGGTCGGTTCGGCCGCCACGGGTGACCCGAGCGGCACCGTGACGGCCTCCGTCGGCGGCGTCGAGGTCGACTCGGCGACCCTGGCCGGCGGGGCGGCGACCCTCAGCGTCGGACCGTTCTCGACCGCCGGCGACAAGACCGTGACGATCGCCTACTCCGGAGACAGCGAGACCGCGTCCGGCTCGACCACGACCACGGTCACCGTGGTGGCGGCCGAGACCTCGGTCTCCGCCACCGGGGGACCGGCGACGTACGGCACGAGCTGGGGAGCCGTGGTCACGGTCGACCCGGACACCGCCACCGGCGAGGTGGAGGTGCTGGACGGGGCGACGTCCCTGGGCACCGCAACCTTGACCGACGGCGGAGCCACTGTCGCGATCGGCGGTACGGCGCTGCAGCCGGGCACCCACACCCTCACGGTGACGTACGCCGGTGACGGCGGCCACGAGTCCTCCAGCGACACGTTCGACGTGACCGTCAACAAGCGCGGCACGACCGTCTCCGGGACCGGCGGCACGTTCCAGGTCGGGACGTCGTGGACGTCCCAGGTGACGGTGTCCCCGGCCACCGCAACGGGCCAGGTCGAGGTCCTGAACGGCGCGAGCTCGCTCGGTACGGCGACCCTCGGTGGCGGGACGGGCTCGGTCTCGATCGCCGGCAACGCGCTCCCGATCGGTACGCACTCGCTGACGGTGAACTACGCCGGGGACGCCACCCACGCGGCCTCCACGTCGACGGTCTCGGTCACGGTCACCGGTTCCTCGCCGTCTCCCACGACCGTCGCGGCGACCTGTCCTGCGGTCACCTTCGGCACCGGGTGGTCGGCTCAGGTGTCCGTGACGCCGGCCTCGGCTGCCGGTGCGGTCCAGGTCCGCGCCGGCGCGACCCTGCTCGGCAGCGGCACCCTGACCGGTGGCAGCGCGTCGATCGCGATCGACGGCACGGCGCTGGTCGTGGGCACGCACACCCTGACGGTGGACTACCTCGGTGACGGGGGCCACGCCTCGTCGACCACGACCTGCACGGTGACCGTCACGGCCCCGCCGGTCGAGGACACCGAGACGACCACGTCGGTGAGCGGGCCGTCCGTCATCGACATCGAGGTCGCGGCGTCGTACACCATCACGGTGACCGGAGCTCCTCCGGTGACCGGGACCGTCGAGCTGCGCGAGGGCGGCACCCTGATCGGCACCGGCCAGCTGTCCGGTGCCGCGGGCAAGCGCGCCCAGGTGGCCCAGGCGAGCGCGACGATCACGATCCCGGCCGGGGCGCTCGCGGTGGGCACGCACACGCTGACGGCGTCGTACCTCGGAGACGAGGACAGCGACCCGTCGGGGGCCAGCCTCGAGGTGGAGGTGTTCGAGGGCGACGGGAGCCTGACGCCGTCGACGACCTCGGTGACGGTCGAGCCCGGCCAGGTCGTGGTGGCGAAGGGAACGGCGACGGTGAGTGTGTCCGTCTCCGCGGACGACGTCACGCCGACCGGCACGGTCACCCTCACGGTGAACGGCAACCAGGTCTCGAAGTCGCTCGTCGACGGCGGTGCGTCGTTCGTCGTCGGACCGTTCGCGAAGCCCGGGACGAAGCCGATCCGCGTCAGCTACTCCGGCGACGACCAGGTCGCCGACTCGAGGGCCTCGACGTCGGTGAAGGTGTCGAAGGCCGAGCCGGTCCTGGCGGTCTCGCACACCCCGGGGAAGGTCAAGGTCGACAAGACGCGGGCCCAGCTCGTCGTCAAGGTCGGCGCCGACGGCTTCACCCCGGGCGGCAAGGTCACCATCGACGTCCCGGGACAGGGTCGCCAGACGGTGCGGATCGACGACCGTGGTCGGGCCGTGTTCAAGCTGGACCAGTTCCAGCGGACCGGTGAGAAGGTCATCGCCGTCAGCTACGGCGGTGACGACCGGACGACGTCGGCGACGGCGGAGTACACCCTCCACGTGGTGTCCAACAAGGGCAGGAAGAAGTAGGCACGACGGTCACCCGGGCACGGGCTAGCCTTGCCCAGGTGACCGACCTGCTCAAGCGTGTCCACCTGCTGCTGCGGGCCGGCGGGAGCACCGTCGCGACGGCCGAGTCCCTCACGGGTGGCCGGCTGGCGGTGGCGCTGACCGACGTTCCTGGTGCGTCGGAGACGTACCTCGGGGGCGTGGTCAGCTACGCGACCGAGGTCAAGGCCTCGGTGCTCGACGTCGAGCAGGGCATCATCGAGCGGCACGGCGTCGTCTCGCCGGAGTGCGCCAAGGCGATGGCCTCGGGCGTGCGGGCGGTCATGGGGGCGACGTACGGCATTTCGACTACAGGAGTCGCCGGACCTGCCGATCAGGAAGGAAAGCCGCCGGGCACGGTGTTCGTCGGCATTGCCGGACCAGGGCTCCTCGAGGTCGTGGCGCTGGAGCTGACGGGCAAGCGCGGTCAGATCCAGGACCGCACCTGTCGCGAGGCGTTCGAGGCGTTCGAGGCGGTCTTGCGTCGGGAAGATTCCTCGCTCCGGTAGCGTTGGGGCAGGACAACTCGGAGATTCGATCTCGAAGGGGGACGCGCATGGTGCTGTTTCGTCGACTTCTCGGCGACGTGCTCCGTGACCTGCGGATGCAGCGCGGCATGACCCTGCGCGAGCTCTCCGCCGACGCCCGGGTCAGCCTGGGCTACATCTCCGAGATCGAGCGCGGCCAGAAGGAAGCCTCCTCGGAGCTGCTCGCCTCGCTGTGCTCGGCCCTCGACGTGCCGCTCTCCGAGGTGCTGCGCGACGTGTCCAGCGCGGTGGCGCTCGAGGAGGCCGCCGCCGGCCTCACCCGGCTTCCGGTCGCGGCGCCCGCGAGCGTCGTCAACTCCGCCGCCTGAGTCACGCCTGGCAGGACGGGCACCAGTACGCCGGCCGCTCCATGCCGGGCGGGCCGAGCTGGTCCACCCGCACCTGCGTGCCGCAGCGCCGGCACAGCCGCTGCCGGTAGACCCACATCCGGTTGGACCGCGACCAGTCCTGGTCGAGCATCTGGCGCACCCGGCGCAGCATCCGGGGCAGGTCCGGCACGTCACCGACCCGGGTCGTCGGCGCCACGCCCATGACGAACAGCACCTCGGCCGCGTAGATGGTGCCGATGCCCGCCAGGCTGGTCTGGTCGCGCAGCGCCTCGAAGACCGGCTCGTCGGCGTGGTCGCGCAGCCGGCGCAGTGCTTCGTCCTCGTCCCAGTCGGGACCGAGCAGGTCCGGCCCCAGGTGGCCCACCGTGTCGCCCTCCCGAGAGGTCGGCAGCAGCTCGACGATCCCGAGCCGGTAGCCGACCGCGGTCGGCCCGTCGGTCTCGAGCACCACCCTGATCTCGTGGGAGCGCGGGTTCCACCGCCCGCTGCGCTCGAACGTCCGCCACGACCCCTCCATCTTCAGGTGGGTGTGCAGCGTGACGGGTCCGTCGGCGGTGTCGAGCCGGGTGAGCAGGTGCTTGCCACGCGACACGGTCTCGAGCACGGTCGCGCCGGCGAGGTCGGCGGTGGCGTGCTGCGGGACCCGGAAGTCGGTGCGGGTCAGCACCCGGCCGTCCAGCACCCGTGCGAGCCGCCGCGCCGTGCGGCGTACGGCGTCGCCCTCAGGCACGTCGCCTCATCACGGGGCGGTCCTGAGCCGCAGGCCCTTCGGCGTCGCCACGAAGCCGGCCGCCTGCAGCGCCTCGCGCAGCGGGGTCGGGCCGGAGCCGAGCAGCTGCTCGCCGTCGGCCTTCTCGACCGTCATCCGGCCGAGGCTGCCGCGCCGGGCGGCCTCGGCGAGCGACGCGGCCGAGGGACCGAGCAGGTCGGGGTCCTCGGTCCAGGTCAGGAGCGTGCGGCCGCCGCGCTCGACGTACATCGTCAGCTCGCCGTCGACCAGGACGACGATCGACCCGGCCTTGCGTCCGGGCCGGTGCCCGCTGGTCTCGGGCCAGGGGAGGGCGGCGCCGTAGGGGTTGGCCGGGTCGGTGGCCGCCAGCGCGAGCGCGGCCGGCTTCGCGCCCGCCGGCACCTCGGAGAACGTGCGCAGCCGGTCGACCGCCCCGGCGGTGCCGAACTGGGCGGCGCCGAGGCCGGCGACGAAGTAGCCGCGGCGGCAGCGCCCGGAGTCCTCGAAGGCGGAGAGCACCTTGTAGACCGCGGCGAAGCCACCGGGGACGCGCTCGTTCATGACCGCGCCGCGCGTCACCACGCCGTGCCGGTCGAGGAGCCGCTCGGCGAAGGCGTGCGCCCGCCGGGTGGTGTCGGTGTCGACCTCGGGCAGCAGCGCCCAGCGGCCGGCGGTCTCCGGTGGACCGGTGCGGGCGACCCCGCTGCCCGGGCGGCGGCCGAGCCGCGGCGGCGGGCGGCGGGTGCGGTGGGCGGGGGTGCCGCTGCGGGTCAGCGCGCGCAGCGGGGTGAGCGTGTCGTTGCTGATCCGGCCCGCCCACACCAGCTCCCAGAGAGCGGCCGAGAGAGCGCGGTCGTCGGTCGAGCCGACCGAGTCGGACAGCTGGCGGAAGAACCACGCGCCGCCGGGCGCCAGGGCGTCGAGCACCGCCTGGTGGAGCTCCGAGTGCTCGAAGGGCACGGGATCGGGGAGGGTCAGGTGGGCCTGGTCGGCGAGGTGCAGCGACACCCAGCCGTCGGAGCCGGGCAGTGCGGCGTGCCCGGCCCAGATGACCTCGCCGGAGGCGGTGAGCTCGTCGAGGTACGACGGCTCGTAGTCGCGGACCCGGCTGGCCAGCACCAGCGGCTCGAGCGCGCTCGCCGGGACGGCACAGCCGGCGAGCTGGTCGATCACGGTGAGCACGCCGTCGATGCCGCGGTGCTTCCCGCCGACGTGCTGCCAGGCCGGGATGAACCGGCCCAGGGTGTCCGGCTCGACCGGCTCGATCTCCTGGCGCAGCTTGGCCAGCGAGCGCCGGCGCAGCTTGCGGAGCACCTCGGCGTCGCACCACTCCGTGCCCGAGCCGGACGGCCGGAACTCGCCGTCGAGCACCCGCCCCTGGGAGGCCAACCGCTGCAGGGTGTGCCGGACCACGGCCGCGCCGAGGCCGAGCCTCGCGGCGACGTCGTCGGTGGTGAACGGGCCATGGGTGCGCGCGAAGCGGGCGACCAGGTCGGCCAGCGGGTCGTCGACCGGGTCGGTGAACGCGTCGGGGGTCCCGGGCGGGACCGGGACGCCGAGCCCGTCGCGGAGTCGGCCGACGTCCTCGATCGCGGCCCAGCGCTCCTCGCCGGCCATCCGGACCTCGACGACCCGGCGGCTCGTCACCAGGGGGGCGAGATCGGCGGTGAGCGAGCGGGCCGCGATCTCGTCGTTCGTCAGGGGCCCGAGGAGCCGGAGCAGGTCGGCGACGCCCTCGGCGTCGCGGGCCTTCCGGTCCGGTGCGGTGCGCTGGAGCTCGGCCTCCACCTCGGCGAGCACGTCGGGGTCGAGCAGCTCGCGCAGCTCGGCGCGACCGAGCAGCTCGGCGAGCAGGCCTTGGTCGAGCGACAGGGCGGCGGCCCGACGCTCGGCGATGGGGGAGTCGCCTTCGTACATGAACTGGGCGACGTAGCCGAACAGCATGCTCCGCGCGAACGGCGACGGCTGCGTGGTCGAGACGTCGACGACCTGGACCTCGCGCCGGTCCACGCCGCGCATCAGCGCGACCAGCGCCGGCAGGTCGTAGACGTCCTGGAGGCACTCGCGCACGGCCTCGAGGACGATCGGGAAGGACGGGTACTTCGAGGCGACCTCGAGCAGCACCGCCGAGCGCTGGCGCTGCTGCCACAGCGGCGAACGGCGACCGGGGTCGCGGCGGGGGAGCAGCAGCGCCCGGGCCGCGCACTCGCGGAACCGGGCGGCGAACAGCGCCGACCCGCCGACCTCGTCGGTCACCACCGACTCGATCTCGTCGGGCTCGAACACGATCACGTCGCCGGCGGGCGGCTCCGCGTCGGTGTCGGGGATGCGGACCACGATGCCGTCGTCGGAGGCGACGGCCTGGCCGTCGACGCCGTACCGCTCGCGCAGCCGGGCGTTGATCGCCAGCGCCCACGGCGCGTGGACGGGGGTGCCGTACGGCGAGTGCACCACCAGCCGCCAGTCGCCGAGCTCGTCGCGGAACCGCTCGACCACCAGCGTCTGGTCGCTGGGGAGCAGGTTGGTGGCGTCGAGCTGCTCGTGGAGGTACGCGACGAGGTTGCCGGCGGCCCACTCGTCGAGGCCGTCCTCCTGGGCCCGGGCCTGGGCTCGCTCGCGGGGCAGGGCGCCGAGCTCGCGGGTGAACGCACCGATCGCCTGGCCGAGCTCGGCCGGGCGGCCGAGCGCGTCGCCCTTCCAGAACGGCAGCCGGCCGGGGATGCCGGGCGCGGGCGTGACGAGCACGCGGTCGTGGGTGATGTCCTCGATCCGCCAGCTGGTGGCGCCCAGCGCGAAGATGTCGCCGACGCGGGACTCGTAGACCATCTCCTCGTCGAGCTCACCGACGCGGCGCCCCGGGCCCTCGCCGCCGACGAGGAACACGCCGAAGAGCCCGCGGTCGGGGATCGTCCCGCCGCTCGTGACCGCGAGCCGCTGGGCGCCGGGGCGGCCGGTGAGGGTGCCGGTGACCCGGTCCCAGACGATGCGGGGGCGGAGCTCGGCGAACTCGTCGGAGGGGTAGCGGCCGCTGAGCAGGTCGAGGGTGGCGTCGTACGCGCTGCGGGGGAGGTTCGTGAACGGCGCGCTGCGCTTCACGAGGTCGAACAGGTCGTCGACGGACCACGCGTCGAGAGCGGTGGCGGCCACGACCTGCTGGGCGAGCACGTCGAGCGGGTTGGTCGGCACGCGCAGCGACTCGATCGCGCCGGTGCGCATCCGCCCGACCGCGACCGCGGTCTGGGCGAGGTCGCCGCGGTGCTTCGGGAAGAGCACCCCGCGGGAGACCTCGCCGACCTGGTGACCGGCGCGACCGACGCGCTGTAGGGCGCTGGCGACGCTGGGCGGCGACTCGATCTGCACGACCAGGTCGACCGCGCCCATGTCGATGCCGAGCTCGAGGCTGCTGGTCGCGACCACGCAGGGCAGCCGGCCGCGCTTGAGGTCGTCCTCGATCAGCGCGCGCTGCTCCTTCGACACCGAGCCGTGGTGCGCCTTCGCGATCACCGCGGCGGCGCCGTGGGACTGGCCGGACTGCGCCATCACCTCGGCCGGGGGCGATCCGTCGGTCGAGCCGGTCGACACCCCTTCGGCGCGGTTCGTCGCGATCTCGTTGAGCCGCGCGGTCAGGCGCTCCGCGAGGCGCCGGGAGTTCGCGAACACGATCGTCGAGCGGTGCTGCTCGATCAGGTCGACGACCCGCTCCTCGACGTGCGGCCAGATGCTCTGCGAGCGCTGCGGGTCGCCGTCGTCCTCGTCGTACTCCTCCGGGGCGGTCATGTCCTCGACGGGAACGACGACCTTGAGGTCCCACTCCTTCTCGCTCGGCGGCGCCACGATCTCCACCGGCGCGCTGCCGCCGAGGAAGCGGGCGACCTCCTCGAGGGGGCGGACCGTCGCGGACAGGCCGATGCGCTGGACGGGGCGGTCGAGCAGCGCATCGAGGCGCTCGAGGGTCACTGCGAGGTGGGCGCCGCGCTTGCCGCCCGCGACCGCGTGCACCTCGTCGACGATCACGGTCTCGACCCCGCGGAGGCTCTCGCGAGCCTGGCTGGTGAGCATCAGGAACAGCGACTCGGGCGTGGTGATCAGGATGTCGGGCGGGCTGGTGATCAGCTTGCGCCGGT
The DNA here is from genome assembly GCF_022761125.1 of Nocardioides sp. SR21. Classification (GTDB taxonomy): domain Bacteria; phylum Actinomycetota; class Actinomycetes; order Propionibacteriales; family Nocardioidaceae; genus Nocardioides. The sequence goes on from NZ_JAKWJR010000009.1 coordinate 51,945, forward strand.
CGGCGGCGGGGGTGTCGCCGGAGCGGACGCCGACGCTCAGCTCCGGGACAGGTGTGCCGAGGCGGTCGGCGGTGTGCCGGATGCCGGCGAGCGGCGCGCGCAGGTTGCGCTCGACGTCGACGCCGAGCGCCTTGAGCGGGGAGATGTAGAGGACCCGGGTGCGCTTCTGCTTGTCCTTCGGGCGCTCGCCGGAGAGCAGCCTGTCGAGGCTCCAGAGGAACGCGCTCAGCGTCTTGCCCGACCCGGTCGGCGCGACCACCAGCGCGTGCCGGCCGGCGCCGATCGCCGCCCAGGCGCCGGCCTGGGCAGGGGTCGGCTCGGCGAACGCCGCACCGAACCAGGTGCGCGTCGGCTCGCTGAACGCGTCGAGCGGGTGGGTCACCCGACCATCCTTGCTCACGGCACCGACAGTCAGGTCGTCAGGCGATTCCGACCGTCAGCCACCGGTTGGGGCAGTCGCCGGCGAGACCGCGCAGCGTGCGCTTCTCGGTGCGGTCGACGCTGAGTCCCCACCGGGTCTTCACCGCCGCCCACTCCGCGACGTACCGGCACACCTCGAAGTCCGGCAGCCACTCCGCCGGGTCGCGGTCGGACTTCGACTGGTTCTCGTTGTCGGTGACCGCGACGAGCGAGCGCGGGTCACCGAGGTCGTTGGCATAGCGCTCGCGGGCGTCGTCGTCCCAGGCGTGGGCACCCGAGTCCCAGGCCTCCTTGAGCGGCACCATGTGGTCGATGTCCACGTCCGAGGACTGCGTCCAGGTGAGGTGGTCGTAGTAGGAGAACCACCCGCCGGTGGTCACGGTGCAGCCGCCCAGCGGAACCTGCGACTCCGCGACCAGCACCTCCTCGCGGGTTTCCTGGCAGTCGTCGTCCGCGTCCACCCAGTGCTTGAACTCGTCGCGGTCGTAGCCGGCCGGCTTCTCGGCCGCGACGTCGAGCTGCTTGATCGCCGCGCGCAGCCGCAGGTGGACGGTCTCGGCGCCGGCTGTCGCCGTTCCGGCCGTCGCGATGCCGACCGTCGCGGTACCAGCGGTCGCGGTGCCGGGGACGAGCGTCGTGGCCGCGACGAGCAGGGCGACGAGGGCAGGGGTACGGCGGCGCATGCCTCCATCGTCCATGGTGGGTCGGGACTTCTGACGGTCGAATCGTGAGTTTCCGTCCCTTGAATCGGGAGTTTCTGCCGACCGCGTGACCGGAAGTCCCGATTGAACGGACGGAAAGTACCGATTCAACGTGGTCAGTCGTCGAGGACCGCGAACAGGGAGTGGATGTTGCCCTCGGGATCGGCGAAGAACCCGGCGTAGTGGCCCCAGTCGGTCTCGACCGGGGCGGCGACCGGGGTGGCGCCGCGCGACGCGAGCAGGGCGAAGCGAGCGTCGACCTCGCCCGGGCTGGCGCACTGGAAGTTCAGCTCGAACGCCTGGCCGGTGCGTGGCGACCGGTAGTCGGGGTGGTCGTGGGTGTTGGGTCCCATGCCCGGGCGGGAGAAGATCGCGAAGCGGATGCCCTCGCCGCCGAACGCGACGTACTGCTCCTCGACGACCTCGGGCACCAGCCCGACGGCGTCGCGGTAGAACGCGGCGAGCCCGGCGACGTCGTCGGCGAGGACGGTGATGCCCTCGAGGACCGGCTTGCTCACGGGATCACCGCGTCGAGCTCCATCTCGACCTTCCAGCGCGGGTCGAGGAGCTCCTTGACGACGACCATGGTGCTGGCCGGCTGGACACCCTGGAAGACGTCGCCGTGGACCAGGCCGACGGCGTCGGCGTCCGCCGGATCGACGAGGTACTGCCGGGTGCGGATGACGTCGGACACCGACCCGCCGAGCTCCTCGAGCGCGGTCAGCATGATCTCCCAGCAGCGCCGAGCCTGGGCGGCGGGATCCGGGTCGCAGCTGCCGTCCGGCCACACCGGCGCAGTACCGCTGACGGCGACCGTGTTGCCGACGCGGACCGCGCGGCTGAAGCCGATGGTGGACTCGAACGGGGAGCCCGACCGGGCTGAGGTGCGCGTCATGCGAGGAGCAAACCAGATGAGCCTGTCGGTGGTCCGGCATAGGGTTCCACCTCGTGGACGTTGCTGTGGACCAAGACTCGATGATCTATGCCTCGGGGCTGCGCAAGTCGTTCGGAAGCTTCGAGGCCGTGCGCGGCATCGACGTCGACGTGCGCCGCGGCGAGGCGTTCGGCTTCCTGGGCCCGAACGGCGCCGGCAAATCGAGCACGATGCGGATGGTCGCGGCGGTCTCGCCGGTGACCGACGGCACGCTGCGGATCCTCGGCATGGACCCCGCCACCGACGGCCCGCAGATCCGGGCGCGCATCGGCGTGTGCCCGCAGGAGGACACCCTCGACACCGAGATCACGGTGCGCGACAACCTCTTCGTCTACGGCCGCTACTTCGGGCTGCCGCGCAAGGAGGTCAAGGAGCGCGTCGACGAGCTCCTGGAGTTCGTCCAGCTGACCGAGAAGGCGAACGCCAGTGTCGAGGACCTCTCCGGCGGCATGAAGCGCCGACTGACGATCGCGCGCAGCCTGATCAACCGGCCCGAGGTCCTGCTGCTCGACGAGCCGACGACCGGCCTCGACCCGCAGGCGCGGCACGTGGTGTGGGACCGGCTGTTCCGGCTCAAGCAGCAGGGCGTGACGCTGGTGCTCACCACGCACTACATGGACGAGGCCGAGCAGCTGACCGACCGCCTGGTCGTCATGGACAAGGGCGTGATCGTCGCCGAGGGCTCGCCCGCCGCGCTGATCGCCGAGCACTCCACCCGCGAGGTCGCCGAGCTGCGCTTCGGGGTAGGCGAGAACGAGCAGCACGCCGGCAAGGTCGAGGACCTCGCCGACCGCGTCGAGATCCTGCCGGACCGGCTCCTCCTCTACACCAGCGACGGCGAGGAGACCATCGCCAAGGTCCACGAGCGCGGGCTCCAGCCCGCCGCCACGCTGGTACGCCGCTCCACGCTGGAGGACGTCTTCCTGCGGCTGACCGGCCGGACGCTGGTGGACTGATGGATCTCGACAAGCTCGATCACCGGGCGACCGCGCCCGCCAACCCCTTCGCCGGCGCCACCCGGCTGGTCGACTACTGGGCGACCGTCTACCGCCGCACCTGGAAGGGCTCGGCGATCTCCTCGTTCGTCACGCCGCTCTTCTACGTGCTCGCGATGGGCGTGCTGCTCGGCGACTACGTCACCGACGACCCGGCGCAGCTCGAAGGGGCGTCGTCGTACCTCGTCTTCATCGCGCCCGGGCTGCTCGCCGCGCAGGCGATGCAGACGGTCTTCGGCGAGGTGACCTACCCGGTCATGGGCATGATCAAGTGGCAGAAGACCTACTTCGGGATGACCGCCACGCCCCTCAGCGTGCGCGAGGTGATCCTCGGCCACCTCGGCTTCGTGCTGTTCCGCGTCGGCCTGACGTGCGGGGTCTTCACGCTCGTGATGGCGCCGTTCGGCGTCTTCTCGACCGTGTGGGGCGCGGTGCTCGCGTTCCTCGTGCAGTTCCTCGTCGCCCTGGCGTTCGCGACCCCGATCTACGCGTTCTCGGCCGGGCTCAAGGACGAGTCGCCGTTCTCGCTGGTGTTCCGGCTCGGGATGATCCCGCTGTTCCTGTTCTCCGGGGCGTTCTTCCCGATCGAGAACCTCGACCGCCCGATGGAGGTGTTCGCGAAGGTCACCCCGCTCTGGCACGGCGTCGACCTGACCCGGATGCTCACCCTCGACACGGTCGACCTGACCACCGCCCTCGTGCACGTGGCCTACCTCGCCGCGCTCGCGATCGCCGGCTGGTTCTGGGCCGTACGTCGCCTCACGAAGCGGATGTCCTCATGAGCGTCGTCGCCACCTCCGCCACCCGCGCCGCCGCGCGCCCGCTCGCCGCCGGCGAGGCCACCGGGCTGCTCGTCTACCGCAACTACCTGGCCTACCGCCGCGCCTGGTACATCTTCGCCTCCGGCTTCCTGGAGCCGGTCTTCTACCTGTTCTCGATCGGCGTCGGCGTCGGCTCGCTGGTGACCGGCTTCGAGTTCAACGGCGAGCAGATCCCGTACGCCGAGTTCGTCGCGCCGGGCATGCTCGCCGCATCGGCGATGAACGGCTCGGTGCTCGACAGCACCTTCAACTTCTTCTTCAAGCTGAAGTACAACAAGCTGTTCGACCAGATGCTGGCCACCCCGCTGACCACGATGGACATCGCGCGCGGTGAGCTCACCTGGTCGCTGCTGCGCGGTGGCATCTACTCCGCGGGCTTCCTCGTCGTGATGGTCGCGATGGGCCTGGTGTCGTCGTGGTGGGCGGTCCTCGCCGTACCCGCCTCGCTGCTGATCGGGCTCGGCTTCGGCGCGCTCGGCATGGCGCTGACGACGTACATGCGCAGCTGGCAGGACTTCGAGTGGGTGACGCTCGCGCTGATGCCGCTGTTCCTGTTCTCGGCGACGTTCTTCCCGATCGATGCGCTGCCGGCGGTCGCGCGCTGGGTCGTCGAGGTGACCCCGCTCTACCGTGGCGTCGTGCTGTGCCGCGAGCTCACGACCGGGACGGTCTCGTGGGCGTCGCTGGTTTCGGTCGTCTACCTGGTCGTGATGGGTGTCGTCGGCCTGCTCATCGCCCGCCGCCGCCTCGACAAGCTGCTGCTGCCATGAGCAGCCACCGCATGCCCCGGGGCAACCCCGTCATCCGCGTGCTGCTCACGCTCCTGTTCGTCCGCCCGCGCATCGACGTCACCCGCGCGGTCCTGGTCGTCTCGCTCGGCTGGTCCTTCCGGGTCGCGGTCCCGCGCGGCGCGATCCAGGCCGTCGACTCGGTCCCGTGGCGCCGCCACAGCATCGGCGCGCACGGCTGGCGCGGCCGGTGGCTGGTCAACAACGCATCCGGCCCGCTGGTCCGGATCAGGATCGAGCCGACGACGCGGGGGCGGGTCCTCGGCTACCCGATCAGGGTCCGCGAGCTGACGCTCAGCGTCGACGACGTGGCCGCGTTCCTGACCGACCTGCGCTGACCCCGCTGACATGGGCTGGGACGTCCTCGTCGCGGCCGCGGTCGGGCTGCTCGTGCTGTGGCTGCTGCTCGTCGTCGCGCTGTACGTCGGTGCGCGCCGCACCGGCCGCCGGATGTCGCTGCGCGACGCGGTCCGCCTGGTGCCGGACGTTGTCCGGCTGCTGCGCCGGGTCGCGGCCGACCCCGCCGTACCCCGCCGGATCCGCGTCGGCCTCTGGCTCCTGCTCGCGTACGTCGTGCTCCCGATCGACGTCGTCCCGGACTTCATCCCGGTCATCGGGCTGGCCGACGAGGTGGTCGTCATCGCGTTCGCGTTGCGCTACCTCGCGCGCCGCCTCGGCCCCGAGACCCTGGAGCGGCACTGGCCCGGCACACCCGACGGGCTCGCCGCCGTGCGACGCCTCACCGGCGTGTAGGCGTGGCGCCATCTCGACGCAGGCTGGCGAGAACTCGCGCGCGACCGTCCGGGACCGGCTGACAGGATGACGCCATGACCAGCGAGACCGCGATCGTTCCTGACGACAAGGACTGGACCTGGGTCCTGAGCGAGCCCTGCCCGGAGTGCGGGTTCGAGGCCACGACGGTCACGCGGGACGGCATCGCCACGGTCGTGCGTGAGAACGCCCGGACCTGGCAGGCGGTCCTCACCCTCGGCGACGCCGCGGTCCGGCCGGACCCGGCGACCTGGTCGACCCTCGAGTACGCCTGCCACGTGCGCGACGTCAACCGGATCTTCGACCTCCGGGTCGGGCTGATGCTCGACGAGGACGACCCGACGTTCGTGAACTGGGACCAGGACGAGACCGCGATCGCCGAGAAGTACGGCGAGCAGGACCCCGCGACCGTGTCGGCCGAGCTGCTCGCGGCCGCGGAGTCGGTCGCCGCGCGCTACGAGGCGGTGCCCGGTGACGCCTGGGAGCGCCGCGGCTTCCGCAGCAACGGCAGCGAGTTCACCGTCGACAGCATCGGGCGCTACCACCTCCACGACCTCGTCCACCACGCCTGGGACGTCCGCGCCGCCGTCGCCCGTGCCACGGTGGCGGCGTACGACGCCCATGCCGCGGCGTACTCGGACGGTGTCCGCGCCGGTGACTTCCCCGACGACGACCTGCCGGGCGCGTTCGCCGAGCGGGTCGGCGCGGGCGCGCGGGTGCTCGAGATCGGCAGTGGCTCCGGCCGCGACGCGGAGCGCCTCGAGGCCGCCGGCGTGGACGTGCGTCGCACCGACATCACCCCGGCCTTCGTCGAAGGGCTCCGCGAGCGCGGCCACGCCGCCGACGTGCTGGACCCGCTGAGCGACGACCTCGACGACCCGGCCCGCCCGGGCACGCCGTACGACGGCGTCTGGGCCAGTGCCAGCCTGCTGCACGTGGCGCGCACCGACCTGCCCGTCGTCCTGGCGCGGCTCGCGGAGGCGACCCGGGCCGGGGGAGCACTCGGCCTGTGGCTGAAGGAGGGCGACGGCGAGGGCTGGTCCACGCACGGCTTCGTCGGGGCGCCGCGGCACTTCGTCTACTGGCGCGAGCAGCCGCTGCGCGAGGCGCTCGACGCCGCCGGGTGGGAGGTCGTCGAGGTGCAGCACAAGCAGGGCACCCGTCCCGCGGGCCAGCCCTGGCTCGACGTGTCGGCGGTACGCCGGTGAAGCACACGGAGTTCTGGATCCGGATGGACGACGCGCTCGGCGCCTCCTACGCCCGGTCGTGGGCGAGCATGTTCGTGCTCGCCGACCTCGGCGGCCGGACCGTCGACGAGGCGCTGGCGGCCGGCGTGTCCCCGAAGGAGGTGTGGGCCTCCGTATGGCGAGCACTCGGCCTTCCTCCGAACAAGCGGTGAGCCTGGCGGCGGTCCAGCGCCGGACCGTCCGCACCCTCGTCATCGCGCAGGCGGTCGGCGCCGTCGGCATCACGATCGGGATCGCGACCGCGTCGCTGCTGGCGCGCGACATCTCCGGCTCCGAGAGCCAGGCGGGGCTGGCCCAGACGTTCCAGGTCCTCGGCGCCGCGATCGCGGCGTACCTCCTGGCGCGCGTGATGAACGCCCGCGGCCGCCGGATCGGCCTCGTCGCCGGGTACCTCCTCGGCGCCTCCGGTGCCGTCCTCGCGGTGCTCGCCGGGGTGTGGGAGTCGATGGCGGTGCTGCTGCTCGGCGCCGTGCTCCTCGGCGCGACCACCGCCGCCAACAGCAGCGCGCGGTACGCCGCCACCGACCTCGCCGAGGACGAGCACAAGGGCCGGGCGCTGTCGACGGTCGTGTGGGCCACGACCATCGGCGCGGTGCTCGGCCCCAACCTCACCGGGCCGGCCGGCGCGCTCGCCGACGCGCTCGGGATCCCCGAGCTCACCGGGCCGTTCGCGCTCGGCAGCATCGGCATGGTCGCCGCGGCGATCGTGATCGGCGTGCTCCTGCGGCCCGACCCGCTGCTGCTCGCGCGCGAGGCGGCGGGCGTCGTACCGGAACCGCCGCACGGGACCGCCTGGGGCCGCGCCGTCGCCGCCGCCAAGGAGCGGCCGGTGCTGGCGTTCGCCGTGCTCGGCATGGCCTGCGCGCACGCCGCGATGGTCGGGATCATGGTGATGACGCCGCTGCACATGGAGCACGGGCACGCGGAGCTGCGCGTCATCGGGTTCGTGATCAGCCTGCACGTGCTGGGCATGTTCGCGTTCTCGCCGCTGGTCGGCATCCTCGCGGACCGCACCAGCCGCGCCGCCGTGCTCGTCGAGGGCGCCGCGATCCTGCTCGCGGCGATGGTGCTGTGCGCGCTCGCGCCGGCGGGCACGTCGTGGGAGATCTTCGCCGGGCTGTTCCTGCTCGGGCTCGGCTGGTCGTTCGCGACCGTCGCCGCCTCCACCCTGATCGCCCAGCACGCGCCGCTCGAGTCGCGCACCGACGTCCAGGGCGCGGCCGACCTCGTCATGGGCCTGACCGCGGCCGGCGCCGGCGGCCTGGCGGGCGTCGTGGTCGGCGCCTGGGGCTACCCGGAGCTCGCGATCTGCGCGACCGGCCTGGTCGCCCTCGTCGCGATCGCGGGGTTCGGCGCCCGCGCGACTGGCAGGGTGGCCGCATGACGATCGCAGACGTCGCCGTCATCGGCGGCTCGGGCTTCTACACGTTCATCGAGGACCCCGAGGAGCACGTCGTCGAGACGCCGTACGGCGCTCCCTCCGCGCCGATCTCCGTCGGCGTCGTGGCCGGCCGCCGGGTGGCGTTCCTCCCGCGGCACGGCCCGCACCACGAGCACCCGCCGCACGCGATCCCGTACCGCGCCAACCTCTGGGCGCTGCGCTCGCTCGGCGTCCGCCAGGTGCTCGCGCCGTGCGCGGTCGGCGGGCTGAGCGAGACCGTCGCCCCCGGGGACGTCGTGGTGCCCGACCAGCTCGTCGACCGCACGTTCCGGCGGATCCCGTCGTACGTCGAGAGCGGCGCGGTGCACCTGCCGTTCGCCGACCCCTACTGCCCCGGTGTCTCCGGCGCCGTGCTCGCCGCCGATCCGGAGGTGAGGTCCGGGGGAGCGATGGTCGTGATCGAGGGACCGCGGTTCTCCACCCGTGCCGAGTCGAGGGCGTACGCCGAGTCCGGGTGGCGGCTGATCAACATGACCGGGGCTCCCGAGGCGGCGCTCGCCCGCGAGATGCGGATGTGCTACGCGGCGATCGCCCTGGTCACCGACATGGACGCGGGCGCGGAGTCCGGCCACGGGGTCGGCCAGGAGGAGGTCTTCGCGCGGTTCCGGGCGAACCTCGACCGGCTCACCGGGCTGCTGTCGACCGCCGTGGCCGGCCTGCCGGACCCCACCGGCTGCACCTGCTCGAGCTGGGCGGACGGCATCGATCTGACCTACTCGATCCCGGGCGACACGCCCTGACATCTTCCCGAACATCTGTTCGATCGTGGGCTAGGTTCTCTCCACAGGCATGGCGCGGAACGAGGTTGTCCACAGGTGTCGGTGGTGCTGATCAGGCACTGTCGGTGGCTCGCTCTAGCGTCGTCGATGTGCCTGACACCCGACGACAGCAAAGGAAGCAGCAGATGGCTGGAGGAGACCGCGACAAGGCACTGGATGCCGCCCTCGCGAACATCGAGAAGCAGTTCGGCAAGGGCTCGATCATGCGCCTCGGCGACGAGGTCCGCGCCCCGCTCGAGGTGATCCCCACGGGGTCGATCGCCCTCGACGTCGCCCTCGGCCTCGGCGGCCTGCCGCGCGGCCGGGTGGTGGAGATCTACGGCCCGGAGTCCTCGGGCAAGACGACGGTCGCCCTGCACGCGGTGGCCAACGCCCAGCGTGCCGGTGGCCTGGTGGCGTTCATCGACGCCGAGCACGCGCTCGACCCGGAGTACGCCAAGGCCCTCGGCGTCGACACCGACGCCCTGCTGGTCTCCCAGCCGGACTCCGGTGAGCAGGCGCTCGAGATCGCGGACATGCTGGTCCGCTCCGGCGCGCTGTCGCTGATCGTCATCGACTCGGTGGCCGCGCTCGTGCCGCGCGCCGAGATCGAGGGCGAGATGGGCGACAGCCACGTCGGCCTCCAGGCCCGGCTGATGAGCCAGGCGCTGCGCAAGATGACCGGTGCGCTGAACAACTCCAAGACCACCGCGATCTTCATCAACCAGCTCCGCGAGAAGATCGGCGTGATGTTCGGCTCGCCCGAGACCACCACCGGTGGCAAGGCGCTGAAGTTCTACGCCTCGGTCCGCCTCGACGTGCGCCGCATCGAGACGCTCAAGGACGGCACCGACATGGTCGGCAACCGCACCCGCGTCAAGGTCGTCAAGAACAAGGTCGCGCCGCCGTTCAAGCAGGCCGAGTTCGACATCATGTACGGCAAGGGCATCAGCCGCGAGGGCAGCCTGATCGACGTGGGCGTCGAGGCCGGCCTGGTCCGCAAGGCGGGCGCTTGGTACACCTACGAGGGCGATCAGCTCGGCCAGGGCAAGGAGAACGCGCGGAACTTCCTGCGCGACAACCCCGACCTCGCCAACGAGCTCGAGAAGAAGATCCTCGAGAAGCTCGGCGTCGGCCCGACCGTCGACAACGACGAGCTCTCCGACGAGCCGATCGGCGTCGACTCGTTCTGAGCTCCGGTCTCGATACGCCGTCGCTCGTTCCTCGCGACGGCACTCGACCATCGACATCGGTGGTCGAGTTCCTCGCGACGACACTCGACTGCCGACATCGGTGGTCGCGTTCGTCGCGACGGCACTCGACTGCCGACATCGGTGGTGGAGTTCCTCGCGACGGCACTCGACTGCCGACATCGGTGGTGGAGCTCCTCGCGACGGCACTCGACTGCCGACATCGGTGGTCGAGTTCCTCGCGACGACACTCGACTGCCGACATCGGTGGTGGAGTTCCTCGGGACGGCACTCGGCCATCGACATCGGTGGTGGAGTTCCTCGGGACGGCACTCGGCCATCGACATCGGTGGTGGAGTTCCTCGGGACGGCACTCGGCCATCGACATCGGTGGTGGAGTTCCTCGGGACGGCACTCGACTGCCGACATCGGTGGTGGAGTTCCTCGCGACGGCACTCGACTGCCGACATCGGTGGTGGAGCTCTTCGCGACGGCACTCGGCCATCGACATCGGTGGTGGAGCCTCGCGACGGCTGGCCGCCGACATCGGTGGTGGAGAAGCGAGCGCCAGGCACTCGACGCCGACATCGGTGGTCGAGTAGCGAGCGCCAGCGAGCGTATCGAGACCACGGGAGATGAGCCATGACCTTCAACGAGGACCGCCCGGCCCCCGACTGGCTCGGGGACGTCTCGGCCGGGGTGGACGCGTGGACCAAGCGCGCCGCCCCGGCCCAGCCGGCCGCCGAGGAGCAGCGACGTCCGGGATCGAAAGCTCGCGGCCGCAAGCGGCAGCCGCCCCCTGAGGACACCGCCGTCCAGGTCCCCGAGGCCGACGCCGAGGCCGTGGCCCGCAAGATCCTGCTCGACCAGCTGACCGGCCAGGCCCGGAGTCGCAAGGAGCTCAGCGACAAGCTGGCCAAGAAGCTGGTGCCCGACGACGTCGCCACCCGCCTGCTCGACCGGTTCGAGGAGGTCGGGCTGGTCGACGACGAGGCGTTCGCCCGCTCGTGGGTGCAGTCCCGCCAGCCGGGCAAGGGCCTGGCCCGCCGGGCGCTCGCGCAGGAGCTGCGTCGCAAGGGCATCGACGACGAGGTCGCCCGCGAGGTGCTCGACGAGGTCGACCCGGCCGACGAGGAGGAGGCCGCCCGGGCGCTGGTCCGCAAGAAGCTGCGGTCGCTCTCGCGCGTCGACGACGTCACCGCGACGCGTCGGCTGGTCGGCATGCTGGCGCGCAAGGGCTACGGCTCGGGCATGTCCTTCGCGGTCGTGAAGGACGAGCTGGCGAGGGCTGCTCGGGGGACGGTGGACGCCGACGAGAATTGGTGAGTCGACATCATTGTGAAGTAGATTCACGATATGGCCGACGAGCACTCCACCGCGCTGGACACCCTCCTGCGCCTGAGCGAGCTGATGTCGGCCGACCTGGCGCGGTTCGAGCGCGAGTCCGGCCTGAGCGGGTCGCGCATCCGGCTGCTCTGGACGCTCGGGATCACCGGGCCCACCACCCAGCAGGCGCTCGCCGAGGCCCTCGACGTCACGCCGCGCAACGTGACCGGCCTGGTCGACGGGCTGTCCGCCTCGGGGCACGTGACCCGACAGCCGCACCCGACCGATCGGCGCGCCACCCGGGTGACGCTCACCGATGCCGGCGCGGAGACCGTGCGTGACCTCCAGCGCGACCACGAGGACCTGGCGCGCCAGCTCTTCGGGGGTGTCCCGCCACGTCGACTGGCCGCGTTCGTCGCCACGCTCGAGGAGACGGTCGCGATCTTCGAGCGGCTGATGGAGGAACAGGCATGACCCTCCGGCAGGTGCTCGCGTTCGGCAAGGAGGCACTGCTCCTCGAGCTGGCGGTCTACCGGGCGCTGGCCCGCATGGTGGCGCGGCGTCCGGACGTTCCGCTCGGCGCGGTGCCGATCGGCTACGGCCAGCTGGTGACGCCCATGCTCTGGCTGTGGATCTTCGGCTCGGCGGTCGAGGTGGTCGTGCTCGAGGTCGTGCTCCGTCACCTCGAGGCAGGGTGGGCAGAGGCCATCCGACTGCCGGCGCTGGTGGTCGGCCTGTGGGGGCTGCTGTGGATGCTCGGCCTGCTCGCCGCCCACCGCGTCCGGCCGCACCTGCTCACCGAGGACCGGCTGGTGGTGCGCGCCGGGCTGCGGGTCTGGGTCGAGGTGCCGCTCGCTACGGTGGTCGCGGTGCGTGCCGTCGAGCAGGAGCTGCCGAGCACCATCTGGAGCCTGCACCAGGCCGACGAGCTGGTCCTCGTCGGAGTCAGTGGCCGATGCAACCTCGAGCTCGAGCTCGCCGCCCCCACCGCGCTCGCGACCTCGAAGGGCGAGCTGGTCGCCGGCCGGCTCGGGCTGTGGGTCGACGACGCCCGCGCCGCCAGGGCCCTGATCGCCGACCGGATCGGCGTCCGTTGAGGCGCGGGCGCCGAGGTGCTCGGACCGAACACGTGCGGTGCGCGCTGTCGCGCGCCAGAATGCACACGTGGCTGCCGACGAGCGCGAGATCCTGACCTACGAGAACTTCGGCACGGCGGTGCAGGAGCTGGCCCAGCAGGTGGTCGACGACGGCTACGAGCCGGATCTGATCCTGTCGATCGCCCGCGGCGGGCTCGGCCTCGGGATGGGGCTCGGCTACGCGCTGGACGTGAAGAACCTGTCCGCGGTCAACGTCGAGTTCTACACCGGCATCGACGAGCGCCTCGACGTCCCGATCATGCTGCCGCCGACCCCGGCCGCCGTCGACCTCGCCGGCCTCAAGGTGCTGATCGCCGACGACGTGGCTGACACCGGGAGGACCCTGGAGATCGTCCGTGACTTCTGCGCCGACCACGTCGCCGAAGCACGGGTCGCGGTGATCTACGAGAAGCCCTGGACCGTCGTCCGCCCCGACTACGTGTGGCGGCACACCGAGGCCTGGATCGACTTCCCCTGGTCGGCGGCGCCGCCGCTGGTACGACGCAACCGGGCCGGCTCCGCGACGGCGGGATGACCGGCCTGCGGGTCGTCGTGCACGACCGGGGCCGGGACCTGAACGGCGTCGTGCGTGACGGCGAGGCCTGGGCGGCCGCGGCGCGGCGTACCGCCGCCAGCATGCACGCGGATCCCGTGCCGGTCGACCTGTCGGGCGAGGTGAAGCAGTTCCTGATCGACCACGACAACCGGGTGACGGTGCGCGCGATGGGCCGCGGGGACCTGCCCGACCTGACCCGCTGGCGGCAGAGCGAGCACCTCCGGCGCTGGTGGGCGTCCGAGGGAGAGCCCACCGCGGAGCGGATCGCGGAGACCTACGGCCCGCGCATCGACGGGATGAGCCCGACCCGCATGTGGGTCGCTGAGATCAACGGCCGGTCGGTGGGCTTCGTGCAGGACTACCGGATCGGCGACTACCCCGACTACACCGTGCTCGGACCCGACCCCGACGCGATCGGGATCGACTACGCGCTGTGCGAGGAGTGGAGCGGGCGCGGCTTCGGCGCCCAGGTGCTGTGGGCGTGGATGGTGCGGGCGCGGCACCGGTTCCCCGCGGCGACGACGTACTTCGCTGCGCCGGACCACCGCAACGCCGCGTCCCTCCGGATGCTGGCGAAGGCGGGCTTCACCGAGGGGCTGTGGTTCGACGAGCCGCAGGAGGACGGCAGCGTCGACACCGTGGTCGGCTGCACCCTCGACGTGACGCGGGTGCTGGGATGATCGGCCGGTGACCTCGCACCCGCTGCTGCTCCCGCCCGGACCGGTCGACCTGACCGCGATCGCGACCGACTCGACCCCGGGCTGGACCCGGGGCAAGAAGGCCGGTCTGCTCGCGATGGCGGAGCACGGGCCCGAGCTCGCCGACCTCCAGGAGCGGTTGTACGCCGCCGGTCGCACCGAGACGTCGGACCGGCGGGTGCTGCTCGTGCTCCAGGGCCTGGACACCTCCGGCAAGGGTGGCGTGATCCGGCACGCGGTCGGCCTGGTCGACCCGCAGGGCGTGAAGATCACCTCGTTCAAGAAGCCGACGGCCGAGGAGCTCGAGCACGACTTCCTGTGGCGGATCCGCCAGGCCCTGCCCCAGCCGGGCTACCTCGGCGTCTTCGACCGCTCGCACTACGAGGACGTGCTGGTCGCGCGCGTCGAGGGCCTCGCCTCGCCCGACGAGATCGCGGACCGCTACGGCCGGATCAACGACTTCGAGCGCGAGCTCGCCGAGGACGGCACGGTGCTGGTCAAGTGCCTGCTGCACATCTCGCGGGAGGAGCAGAAGGAGCGCCTGCTGGCGCGCCTGGACGACCCCACCAAGCACTGGAAGTACAACCCCGGCGACCTCGACGTCCGGGCGAGGTGGGACGAGTACCGCACGGCCTACGAGCTCGCGCTCCAGCGCACCAACACCGAGCACGCGCCGTGGTACGTCGTCCCGAGCGACAAGAAGTGGTACCGGAACCTGGCCGTCGGTCAGCTGCTGCTGACCGCGCTGCGCGACCTCGGCCTGACCTGGCCCGCCGCCGACTTCGACGTCGACGGCGAGCGGGCCAGGCTCCAGTCAGCGGATGCTCAGGACGAGTAGGTGTAGAACTTCCCGCTCTGGGTCTTGGTGAACGCCCGGCTGGCCGGGATCTCGAGACGGAAGTAGTAGCGACCGCTGCGCGGGGCCGGCAGCGGCGTACGGAACTTGCCCTTCTTGTCCGTCTTGAGCGTCTTGAACTTCTTCCACTTCTTGCCCTGCTGCTTGAGCACGACGACCTTGCCCTTGAAGCTCGGGCTCACCTTGCCGGCGAGCACGACCGTGCGGCCGCCGACGTCCTGGTAGTCCAGCTTGCGCTGGACCTTCGAGCTGACGCCGTCCGACGAGGGCGCGTAGTCGCCGCTACCGCTGTAGAGCACGCGGTAGTTCGCGTTGCCGACGGCCTTGATGCTGTCGTAGAGGTACGCCGAGCTCGAGGTCTTGATCGTGGTCCAGTCCTTGCCGGGCAGCTGGCGCTGGACGGTCAGGGTGCCGTCGTAGACCTGGGTCGAGCCGGCGACCACGTTGATGGACAGGGAGAAGCTCTCACCGAAGACCGGCGCGCCCGGCTGGGTGGCGTAGCTGCTGGTCCGGTAGATCCACCCCTTGCCGTCGGTGCCGCCGACGATCTGGGTGGCGGTGGCCGCTGACGCGGAGGTGGTGGTCGAGGTGAGGAGGGCAGCCGGCGTGGCGAGGGTGGTGACCACGACGGCGGCGAGGATGCGACGAAGGCGCATGGGCAGGTTCCTGTCTGGCTTGTCCGAGTGAGTGGGCCCCCGAGTGCCCAGGTGCCGACTACCCGACTGCAGGGCTGGGGAAACCAGTGGGACGGGTGTTGTCGCGGGTGATTCCGCAGCCACTAGGGTGAGCCGGTGATTCCGTCCGTCGCGGTGACCCGCTACGTCACTCCGTTGCGCGAGGGCGGCAGCCTGCCGGGCATCGTCGAGGGCGACGACCTGGGCACCTACGTCTGCAAGTTCCGCGGCGCCGGTCAGGGCCTGCGTGTCCTCGTCGCCGAGGTGATCGTCGGCGAGATCGCCCGCCGGATCGGGCTGCACACGCCGCGGTTGGTGGCCCTCGAGCTGGACCCGGAGATCGCGCGCTACGAGGCCGACGAGGAGGTGCAGGACCTGCTGAACCGCAGCTCCGGACTGAACCTCGGCATCGACTTCCTGCCCGGGGCCTTCGGCTTCGACAGCAACTCGACCACTGCGGCCGGAGTCGCGGCGAAGGTGCTGTGGCTCGACGCGTTCACCGCGAACGTCGACCGCTCCTGGCGCAACCCGAACCTCCTGGTCTGGCACGGCGACCTGTGGGTGATCGACCACGGCGCCGCGCTGTACTTCCACCACGCGTGGGGCGGCGGGGTCACGGACCCGACCCGCTTCGCCAACCAGCCGTGGAGCCCCGAGGACCACGTCTTCGCCTCCCACGCGGCCGGGTTCGCGGACGTCGAGGCGGAGGTCGCGCCGCTGCTCGGCGCGGACGCGTTCGCCGAGATCCTCGCCCTGGTGCCCGACGAGTGGCTGGAGCCGGTGCCCGGCGCGGAGGGCCCTGACGCCGTCCGCGCTGCGTACGTCCGGTTCCTCACGGCCCGCCTGGCGACGCGGCAGTGGTTGCCGGAGGTCGCGGCGTCGTGACCAAGCTCGCCTACCAGTACGTCGTGCTGCGCTGCGTCCCGCGCGTGGACCGCGAGGAGTTCGTGAACGTCGGCGTGGTCGTCTACTGCCAGGCCAGCGACTACCTCGACGTCGGCTGGCACGTCGACCGCGAGCGCCTCCGGGCGTTCGACCCGCGTCTGGACCTCGACCAGGTGTGCGAGGCGCTGGCGTTCGTCGAGGGCGTGTGCTCCGGCGACGAGCGCGGGGGAGCGGCGGCGCAGGCGCCCTTGAGCCAGCGCTTCGGGTTCCTCAAGGCGCCGCGCAGCACTGTTCTGCAGCCCGGTCCCGTCCACGGTGGTGTCACGGCCGACCCGGCCCGTCAGCTCCAGCACCTGGTGGAGAAGCTGGTCAGCTAGCGAGCCCGTGCTCGTGGGCGAACACCACGATCTGGACGCGGTCGCGCAGGCCGAGCTTGCGCAAGATGGCGCCCACGTGGGTCTTCACCGTGGACTCGCTGGAGAAGATCTGCGCGCCGATCTCGGTGTTCGACAGCCCCCGCGCGACCGCGCCGAACACCTCGCGCTCCTTGTCCGTCAGGCCGAGGTACGCCGCCGGCGCCGGTGTCCGGTTGCGGAACTGTCCCTCCAGCAGCGTGGACAGGTCGCTGGGGGCGAGGACGGCGTTGCCCGCGTGCACCGTGCGGATCGCGTCGCGCAGCATCACCGGCGTCGTGCTCTTGAGGAGGAACCCGCTCGCGCCGTACCTGATCGCGGTCGCCGCCCGGTCGTCGAGGTTGAACGTGGTGAGCACGATGACCCGCACCGGCTTCGAGCGGCGGGCGGCCCGGTCGGGCAGGAAGATCTGCCGGGTCGCCTCGACGCCGTCCATCTCGGGCATCCGGATGTCCATGAGCACGACGTCCGGCTCGAGGTCGTCGACCATCTCGACGGCCTGGAGCCCGTCGGTCGCGGTGCCGACGACCCCCATGCCCTCCTGGGCGTCGACGATCACGCGGACGCCCTCGCGGAAGAGGTCCTGGTCGTCGACGAGGAGCACCGAGATCCGCTCCGGCGTGATCACGGCTTGCTCCTCAGCGGCACCCACGCCGTCGCGGTGAAGGTCGGGGGCTCGATGCGACGTCGTACGTCGAGCCGGCCGCCGACCGCCTCCAGCCGCCCGCGCATGCCATCCAGACCCTGGCCGCCCGGCACCGCCTGGATGGGCTGGGTCTCCTCCGCGGCCCGTGGTGACAGGGCGTCGACGGTGTTCTCGACCTCGATCCGCAAGTCACCCTCCCAGTGCCGCTCGACCCGCACCGGCTGGTCGCGGCGGCCGTGCTTGATCGCGTTGGTGAGCATCTCCTGCAGCACGCGGAACGCCACGACCTCGAGGTCCGGGGGCAGCGGGTGCGGCGTGCCGACCTCGGTCGCGACGACCTCGTGGCCGCTGGCCCGCACCCCCTCGATCAGGCTGTCGAGGTCGGCGTGCCGGGCCGGGGCCACGGCAGCGCCGGACGTCGAGGACAGCACCTGCCGGACGTCGTCGAGCGAGGATCGCGCCGCGGTGGCGATGTTCGCCATCGTGCGCTTGAGCCCCTGGGTGTCGACCTCGTCGAGGTACTGCGCGGACTCGGCCTGCGCGAGGATCACCGCCAGTGAGTGACCGACGACGTCGTGGACGTCGCGCGCGAGCTGGGCCTGCTCCTCGCGCAGCCGCGCGATCTGCTCGGCCTGGTCCCGCTCGGCCTCGGCCGCCTGCTGCGACGCCCGCGACTGGTCGGCGCGGGTCGAGAAGCGCAGCGCGAGCCCGAGCAGCCACGGTGCCATCAGGATCGCCAGCAGCATCACGCCGATCGTCAGCCGCCAGTCGCCGCCGCGGTACGCCGCGTCTGCGAGCGTCTTGAGCCCCGCCCGGTCCACCAGCCGGAGCACGAGGTCGGAGTCGAGCCAGCGGACCACGATGATCGCGCCGAGCGGGATGGAGATCCCACTCGACCAGACGACGAGCGTCGACCCCCAGCGGGCGCACCCGAACGCCACCACGGCGAGAGCCAGCTCGACGGTCAGCACGTAGGTGTCGCTGGCGACCTGGACCGCGGCGATCACCCAGGCGAGCGCGAGCGCCGCCGACGGCAGCGCGCGGCACAGGCCGACGGCGCCGGCCAGCGCGACGATGATCGTCGCCGACGCGGGGTCGAGCTCGACGTACCAGTTCCGCTGGACCTCGAGCAGGCCGATGACGAGCACGAAGCCGGCGGCGATGGCGTCGGGGACCCATCGGCGCCAGTCGGTCATGGGATCAGCGTTCCACATTCAGCGATGCGCTCCTCGCACGAGCTCGTCGAGGAGGTCGGCGTACGACAGCCCTGCCGCGGCGAACATCCGCGGGACCTGCGAGTGCTCGGTCATCCCCGGCGTGGTGTTGACCTCGTTGAGCACCGGCCCGTCCTCGGTCAGGAAGAAGTCGACGCGCGCGACGCCGGCGCAGCCGAGGGCGTCGTACGCCGCCAGCGCGGCGTCCTCCAGTGCCTTGGCGTCGACCTCGTCGAGCGCTGCGGGCACGCGGAAGTCGGCGTGGCCGCCGTACTTCGCGTCGAAGTCGAACAGTCCGTCGGCCACGATCTCGAGCGCCGGCGCGGCGACCAGGCCGCCGTCGGCGCAACGGAGCACGGCCACGTCGATCTCGCGACCCTCGACCACGTCCTCCACCAGCACCCGGTCGTCGAGCGCGAGCGCCGCGTCGAGGGCCGGCCGGAGTGCCTCGGGCGTGGCCACCAGGCTGACGCCGAGGCTCGAGCCGGCCGCGACCGGTTTCACGACCACGGGACGGGTCCAGCGCAGGTGCGCGGCGGTCGCGGCGGTCACGAGGCCGCCGGGAGCGGTGGCGATGCCGATGGCCTGCGCGACCAGCTTGGTCGCCCACTTGTCCATGGCGATCGCGCCCGGCCGGATGCCGGAGCCGACGTAGGGGAGCCCGGCGAGCTCGCACAGCGCGGCCAGCGCCCCGTCCTCGCCGCGCGGGCCGTGCACGACGGGGAACACGACGTCACAACCGCGCAGCACCTGTGCTGCGCCGTCGAGCCCGATCGGCCGCAGCTCGCGGTCCCGCCAGGTGCCGTCCCGGCCGATGGTGAGGGGTACGACGTCGTACGCCGCCGCGTCGAGCCCCGCCGCGACGGACGCCGCAGAGGCGATGGACACGTCGTGCTCGCAGTTCTGTCCGCCGCCGATCACGGCCAC
Source organism: Nocardioides sp. SR21 (assembly GCF_022761125.1). GTDB lineage: Bacteria > Actinomycetota > Actinomycetes > Propionibacteriales > Nocardioidaceae > Nocardioides. The sequence continues at coordinate 71,342 of NZ_JAKWJR010000009.1, forward strand.
CCGGGACCTCACGACAGGCTCCGCAGGTGGGCGGCGCTGCGCACTCGGCGCTCGACCCGGGCGCCCAGCCCGGTCACGATCTCGTGCTCGATGGTGCCGGCGGCGGCCGCCCACTCGGCGACGGTCGGCTCTCCGGCGTCACCCGGGCCGAAGACGGTCACCGTCTCGCCGAGGTCGACGCCACGCACGCCCAGGTCGACGACGAGCTGGTCCATGGAGACCAGGCCGACCACCGGTCGGCGTACGCCGCGCACCAGCACCTCGGCCCGGCCGGACGCTGCCCGCGGCAGCCCGTCGGCGTACCCCACCGGCACCAGCCCGAGGTGCGTCGCGGTCGCCGTGCGGTGAGCGTGGCCGTAGCCGACCGGTGTCCCGGCCCGCACGCGGCGGACCGAGATCACCGGCGCGGTCAGCCTCATGGCGGGTCGCAGCACGGTCGACCCGGACGGGTCGATGCCGACCAGGCCGGCGCCCACGCGGCTCATCGTGTGGTGGGTGCGCGGGTCGGTCAGGGTCGCGGCGGTGGCGGCGAGGTGCCGGTCGCGGGGCCGCAGGCCGGCCGCGCGAGCGTGCTCCAGCGCCCAGGCGAAGCGGGTGCGACCGAGCGCGTTGCAGTCGTCGCCAGGGCGGTCAGCGCAGCCGAGGTGCCCCATGACGCCGACGACGTCGACCTCGCCGCGCTGCTCGGCGCGACGGGCGGTGCGGCACAGCAGCGCCCAGCTCGACGGGTCCGCGCCGTCGCGGGCCATGCCGGCGTCGACGTGGAGGTGCACGCGGGTGCGACCGGCTGCCGCCGCGACCGCGGCGAGATGCTGCAGGGACGGCACCGCGACCTCGACCCCGTGCGCGGTGGCCGCCGCCCAGTCGGCGTCGACGTGGTTGAGCCACGAGAGGACCGGGACACCCAGGTCGAGCAACGGCCAGGCCTCCTCCAGCGAGGTGACGCCGAGACGGGTCGCGCCGTGCGCGAGCGCCGTACGAGCGACGTCGACGGCACCGTGCCCGAAGCCGTCGGCCTTGACGACGGCCATCAGCTCACCCGTCGCGCGGCCGGCGAGCAGGCGGGTGTTGTCGGCGACCGCGCCGAGGTCGACGTCGAGGCGGGGGCCGGCTCCCGTGCGCGGCCGGGTGGCGAGCAGGGCGCTCATGCTGCGACCGCCACGTCGAGCGGGCCGTAGAGGGCGTGCTCGGCCCCGGTGACGATCGCCCAGTACCGGTCCCCGAAGCTCCAGTGCCACCACTCGGTCGGGTAGTTCACGAGGCCCTGCGCCTCCAGCACCTCGGCGAGCAGGGTGCGGTGGGCGCGGGCATCGGCCCCGATGCCGTCCGCCGCGAACCAGCAGCGTCCGTCGCTGTCCTCGGGCGTCGCGTCGATCGGCGTGCCCAGGTCGAGCTCCTCGCCACAGGCGTCGACCAGGGTGAGGTCGACGGCCGCGCCGGCCACGTGCGGTGCGACGTCGAGCGGCGACACGAACCGGCTGGTCAGCCGCTCCAGCTCGACGGCCCCGATGCCGGGGTGCAGCGCGCAGAGCTCGGCGGCGTACGTCGCGATGATCGCGCGCTGGTGCGCGACCGGCCGGTGGCCCTCGACGACGCGCAGGGCGATCCCGGCCGGGAGCAGGGCGTCGGCGGCCAGCAGCCGGTCCCCGAGAGCGGCGCGCACGAGCGCGCCGGCAGGGGAGAGGTGGGCGGGGAGCCGCACCAGCGGCTCCCCGCACTCGACCACGGGCAGCGCCCGGACCCGGGCGTCGGAGAGGAGGATCGTCATGCCGTCCACGCTAGGAACGGCGACCCCTCCCGCACCTCCACCTCAGGTGCCGGGCGGCTGTCCTCAGGTATCAGACGGGGACGAGCTCCACCGCGCCCACGGCGTACCGCGCCAGCACCGTGCGGGCCAGCTCCGGGTGCGCGCCCAGGGGCTCGGACACCGCGATGGCGCCGGCCTCGACGGCCAGCTCCGCCGCGCGGTCCGGGAGGAACCCGGGCGCCAGGAAGAGCGACGCGACCGCGATGTTACGACGGCCCTCGGCGCGGAACGCGCGCACCGCCTCGCCGGTGGCCGGCGGGGACGACGACGCGAACGCCGCGGTGACGGGCAGCTTGTGCCGCGCGGACCAGACCCGGGCCAGCCGGGCGACCGACTGGTTCGCGAGCGGGTCGCTCGAGCCGGCCGCGGCCAGGACGAGCGCGTCCAGCTCGCGGACCCGCGCGTTCTTGAGCGCCTCGCGCATCCGCACGTCGAGGATCTCGAGGAACTGCGGCTCGAGGCCGAGGATCGACGTCGCCCGGACCTTGAGGCCCGGGTGCCGCGTCTGCGCGTCGGCGACGGCCTGCGGCACGTCGACCTTCGCGTGGTAGGCGTCGGTCAGCAGCAGCGGTACGACGACGATCTCGTCGAATCCGGCCTTGACCAGCTTGTCGACGACCGTCGTGAACGACGGCTTCGACAGCTCGAGGAACGCCTGCTCGACGCGGAGGTCCGGACGCATGCGCCGGACCTCGTCGACGAGGGCCTTGATGGTCGCGGCGGACCGGGGGTCACGGGATCCGTGAGCCAGGGCCACCAGGGCAGGAGCAGCCATCACACTGCCTCCTTTGCGGTGCGTGTTCCTTCGTGGGCGGTGCCCATCTCTTGGGACAGGCCGGCCACGCTGCCGGTCTGCTCGAAGTGCCGGATCATGAGTGGATCCCGCACTCGGTCTTGTTGGTGCCGGCCCAGCGCCCGCTGCGCGGGTCCTCGCCGGGGGCCACGCGTCGCGTGCACGGCCAGCAGCCGATCGACGGGTAGCCGTCGTACACGAGCGGGTTCACCAGCACGCCGTTCTCGGCGATGTAGCGCTCGACCTGCTCGTCGCTCCAGCGGGCCAGCGGGGAGACCTTGACCTTGCCCTTCTTGGCGTCCCAGCCGATCACCGGCGCGATCACCCGGTTGTGGGTCTCGGCGCGGCGCAGGCCGGTGGCCCAGGCGTCGTACTTGTCCAGCGAGTCCGCCAGCGGCTGGACCTTGCGCAGCTTGCAGCACAGGTCCGGGTCGGTCTTGTACAGGTCCTTGCCGTACGCCGCGTCCTGCTCGGCGACGGACTGCACGGGCGTGATCGTGATCAGGTTGACCGGCATCGTCGCCTCGACCGCGTCGCGGGTGCCGATGGTCTCGACGAAGTGGTAGCCGGTGTCGAGGAAGACCACGTCGAGCCCGGGCGCGACCTTGGAGGCCAGGTCGGCCAGCACGGCGTCGCCCATCGACGACGTCACGCAGAACCGCTCGCCGAACGTCGCGACGGCCCACTCGATGATGTGCTCGGCGGGGGCCAGCTCCAGCTCGGCGCCCCAGTGGGACACGAGCTCGCGCAGCTCCTCGGGCGAACGGCCGTCGGTCTCGATCCCGCGGTTGGCGCGGGCGGACCGGGTGGTGGCGGCGGTCATGAAGAACCAGCTCCTGAAGGTCGGATGAGGCCGATCAGCTTCAGACTGAAGGCGCGCAGGCAGCCGCGGCATTCCCAGCTGCCGTGCGGGGATGTGACGTCGCCGGAGTCCGAGACGACCTCGTGCGGGCGCAGGTCCTCCTCCCCGCAGTACGGGCAGTGGAAGGGGACAGCGCGCTCGCTCATGACGCTCCGCCACCTACCAGGGCCGGCGCCAGGGTCTTGTCGCCGCGGACCAGGTCCTCGTCGGCGCGCAGCACCCAGGTGGTGAAGGACTCGCCGTCCTCGCGGTCGGCCAGGTAGTTGATCACCAGCGAGCTGACGTAGTCGTCGAGGCCGGCACTGGTGACCTTGTGGGCGCGCAGCTTGCGGCCGAAGTTGGCCTGCAGGCCCGTGGCGCCGCCGAGGTGCACCTGGAAGCCCTCGACCTGCTCGCCGTCCTGCAGGACGAGCTGGCCCTTGAGGCCGATGTCGGCGACCTGGGTCCGGGCGCAGGCGTTCGGGCAGCCGTTGACGTTGACGGTGATCGGGGAGTCCAGGTCGGGGAAGCGCTTCTCGAGCTCGGCGACCAGGGCGCGGGCGCGCTCCTTGGTGTCGACGATGGCGAGCTTGCAGAACTCGATGCCGGTGCAGGCCATCGTGTTCCGCCGCCAGTTCGACGGCCGCGCGGACAGGCCGATGGCGTCCAGGTCGTCGAGCAGCGCGTCGACGACCGCCGGCTCGACCCCGATCAGCACGATCTTCTGGTACGGCGTCAGCCGGGCGCCCGCCACGCCGTGCTTGTCGAGCAGGTCGGCGAGCTGCACCAGGAGCGTGCCCGAGACCCGGCCGACCGACGGCGCGATGCCGACGTACTTCTTGCCGTCCTTCTGGTCGTGCACCCCGATGTGGTCGCGGTGACCGACCGGCGACTCCGGCGACGGGTTCGTCACCAGCTTGCGGTCGAGGTACTCGTTCTCCATGACCTCGCGGAACTTCTCCACGCCCCAGTCGGCGACGAGGAACTTGAGGCGGGCACGCGAGCGCAGCCGGCGGTAGCCGTAGTCGCGGAAGATCGAGGCGACCGCCTCCCACGCGTCCGGGACCTCGTCGAGCGGGATCCAGACGCCCATCTTCTGGGCGAGCATCGGGTTGGTCGACAGGCCGCCGCCGACCCAGAGGTCGAAGCCCGGGCCGTGCTCGGGGTGCACGGTGCCGACGAACGCGATGTCGTTGATCTCCGGCGCGACGTCGTGCGACGGGTGGCCGGTCAGCGCGGTCTTGAACTTGCGCGGGAAGTTCGCGAAGTCCGGGTTGCCGATGTAGCGGCGCTCGATCTCGGCGAGCGCCGAGGTGCCGTCGATGATCTCGTCCACGGCGACGCCGGCGACCGGCGAGCCGAGGAACGGTCGCGGCGAGTCGCCGCACGCCTCGAGGCTGTGCAGCCCGGCCTCGTCGAGCCGCTCCCAGATGGTGGGGACGTCCTCGATCCGGATCCAGTGGTACTGGATGTTCTCGCGGTCGGTCACGTCCGCGGTGTCCCGGGCGAAGTCGACGCCGATCTGGCCGAGCGCCCGCACGGTCGCGGGGGAGAGCAGCTTGCCGTCGGAGCGGACCCGCAGCATGAAGTAGCGGTCGTCGAGCTCCTCTTCCTCGAGGATCGCGGTCTTGCCGCCGTCGATGCCGGGCTTGCGCTGCGTGTAGAGACCCATCCAGCGGAACCGGCCGCGCAGGTCGGCGGGGTCGATCGAGTCGAAGCCACGCTTGGAGTACGTGTAGAGGATCCGGTCGCGCACGTTGAGCGGGCTGTCGTCCTTCTTGGACTGCTCGTTCTTGTTCAGCGGTTCGGTGTACCCGAGCGCCCACTGGCCCTCGCCGCGCTTGGGGCGGGGGATCTCGGTGCGCTCGGCACGCTTGGCGGAGAAACGAAGGTCGGACATGTGCGTCGATTCCTTGACGAGACGGCGGGGCTCGTGACGCTCGACCGGCGACGTTGCCGGGAGGTCTACGGCCAGGAGCAGGGGCTGCTGGTCAGGAATGCCAACACATCATGCTGCGGGTACGACCGAAGTCCACGTGGCGTCGGGCCACGAGGTACGTCGTCGTTGCAGCGCTGATCATGTCAAGGAGTCTCACGGGTCGGACGGCATTCCCACAAGGCGAAATACCATGATGTGAGATGCCTATTCAATATTTGAGACGAGGAGCCGCATGCCCGCGCTCAGGAGCGGAACGCCTGCGGCCCAGGTCACATTCCCAGTGCGGTGCGAGCGGTTCCGCGGCAATAGCATGAGCGGCATGAGCGACCAGCGCATCGACTCCCTGACCAGCAGCGCCTACCAGCAGGCTCTCGAGGTGATCGCCTCGGTCGAGCCGCGGATCGCGGAGGCCACCCGCCAGGAGCTCGCCGACCAGCGAGGTTCGCTCAAGCTCATCGCCAGCGAGAACTACGCCTCGCCCGCCGTGCTGCTCACCATGGGCACCTGGTTCAGCGACAAGTACGCCGAGGGCACGGTCGGGCACCGCTTCTACGCCGGCTGCCAGAACGTCGACACCGTCGAGGCGCTGGCCGCCGAGCACGCCCGCGAGCTGTTCGGCGCCGAGTACGCCTACGTCCAGCCGCACTCCGGCATCGACGCCAACCTCACGGCGTACTGGGCGATCCTGGCCCACCGCGTCGAGGGCCCCTGGATCGAGAAGGCCGGCGTGAAGAACATGAACGACCTCTCCGAGGCCGACTGGGAGAAGCTGCGCCACGAGCTCGGCAACCAGCGCCTGCTGGGGATGTCGCTCGACGCCGGCGGTCACCTCACGCACGGCTTCCGCCCCAACATCAGCGGCAAGATGTTCCACCAGCAGCAGTACGGCACCGACCCGGAGACCGGGCTGCTCGACTACGACGCGCTGCTCGCCAAGGCGCGCGAGTTCAAGCCGCTGATCCTGGTCGCCGGCTACTCGGCGTACCCGCGACGGGTGAACTTCGCGAAGATGCGCGAGATCGCCGACGAGGTCGGCGCCACGCTGATGGTCGACATGGCGCACTTCGCCGGGCTGGTGGCCGGCAAGGTGTTCACGGGCGACGAGGACCCGATCCCGCACGCCCACGTGGTGACCAGCACCTCGCACAAGTCGCTGCGCGGCCCGCGCGGTGGCTTCATCCTCGCGACCGAGGAGTACGCCCCGAGCGTCGACCGCGGGTGCCCCATGGTCCTCGGCGGGCCGCTGTCCCACGTGATGGCCGCCAAGGCGGTCGCCTTCGCCGAGGCCCGGCAGCCGTCCTTCCAGGACTACGCCCAGCGGATCGCCGACAACGCCAAGTCGCTCGCCGACGGCTTCCTGTCCCGGGATGCGAAGCTCGTCACCGGCGGTACCGACAACCACCTCGTGCTGCTCGACGTCTCGTCGTTCGGTCTCACCGGCCGCCAGGCGGAGTCGGCGCTCCTCGACGCCGGTGTGGTCACCAACCGCAACTCGGTGCCCCAGGACCCCAACGGCGCCTGGTACACCTCCGGCATCCGCCTCGGCACCCCGGCGCTCACCACCCGTGGCTTCGGCCACGGCGAGTTCGACCGCGTCGCCGAGCTGATCGTGCACGTCCTGCAGAACACCCAGCCGGGCACCACGAAGGCGGGCGGGCCGTCGAAGGCGTCGTACTCCCTGGCCGACGGCGTGGCCGACAAGGTCCGCGACGCCTCGGGCGAGATGCTCGACAAGCACCCGCTCTACCCGGGTCTCGACCTGGCCTGAGCAGGCGGCGCCGCCGGGCACCCGGGGCGGAGCGTGCGGCGGTTACTTCCGGCGGGTGCCGGGTACTGGCCGCACGGTCTCACTCCCGGGAGGAACCATGACCGCCGTCGCTGACCGCAAGGACGCCGCCGCACCGCCGCCTCGGAAGAACCGCACCCACTGGCTCTACATCGCGGTGATCATCGCCGTCGGTCTGGGCATCCTGGTGGGGCTGCTGTTCCCTGACTTCGCCGTCGAGCTGAAGCCGCTGGGGGAGGCGTTCGTCGGGCTGATCACGATGATGATCCAGCCGGTCATCTTCTGCACGATCATCCTGGGCGTCGGGTCGGTGACGAGCGCGGCCAAGGTCGGCAAGGTCGGGCTCGGCGCGCTGATCTACTTCCTGGTGATGTCGACCTTCGCGCTGACGATCGGGCTCGTCGTCGGCAACATCGTGAAGCCGGGTGAGGGTCTCGAGCTCAGTGACGAGGTCACGGCCGCCGGGGCGGCACAGGCAGAGGAGGGCCACGCCAGCACCACGGACTTCCTGCTCGGGATCATCCCGGACTCGCTGTTCTCGTCGCTGACCTCCGGAGACGTCCTGCAGACCCTGCTGGTCGCGCTGCTGATCGGCTTCGCGCTCCAGCAGATGGGGGCGTCCGGGAAGCCGATCCTCACGGTGGTGGAGTACGCGCAGCGGCTGGTGTTCCGCGTCCTCGCGATGATCATGTGGGTCGCGCCGATCGGGGCCTTCGGCGCCATCTCGGCAGTCGTGGGGGAGACCGGGGTGGACGCCCTGCAGAGCCTGGCGATGCTGATGCTGGCCTTCTACATCACCTGTGCGCTGTTCGTGTTCGTCGTGCTCGGCACGGTGCTGCGCGTGTTCACCGGCATCAACATCTTCGCGCTGTTCCGCTACCTCGCTCGCGAGTTCCTGCTGATCCTCGCGACCTCGTCGTCGGAGTCCGCGCTGCCGCGGCTGATCGCCAAGATGGAGCACGCCGGCGTGGACCGGACGACCGTCGGGATCGTCGTACCGACCGGCTACTCGTTCAACCTCGACGGCACCGCGATCTACCTGACGATGGCCACGCTGTTCATCGCCGAGGCGATGGGCGACCCGCTCTCGATCGGCTCGCAGATCTCGCTGCTGGTGTTCATGGTGATCGCGTCCAAGGGCGCGGCCGGCGTCACCGGTGCCGGCCTGGCCACCCTCGCCGGCGGCCTGCAGTCGCACCGCCCCGAGCTGGTCGACGGCGTCGGCCTGATCGTCGGAATCGACCGGTTCATGTCAGAGGCGCGTGCTCTCACCAACTTCGCCGGCAACTCCGTCGCCACCGTCCTCATCGGCACCTGGACCGACGGTGTCGACCGGGAGCGGATGGACAAGGTGCTCGCCGGCGACCTGCCGTTCGACGAGACCACGATGCTCGACGAGCCCGCCGGCGAGCCGGTGGAGGAGCCTCAGAGCGCGACGGCGTCGATCTCCAGCCGCACGTAGTCGACCACCGGCTCGGTCATGGCGAGCCGCACCTCGGTGACGAAGGCGCCGCGGTCGGCCTCGGGCATGGCGTCCAGCTTCGAGCCGAGGACCACCGTCGCGAGGTAGCGCTCCAGAACCGCGTCGTCCTCGGGGCGGAACGGGTCGTCACGGAGCACGACCGAGCGCACCTCGAAGCCGGTGGCCTCGAGCCGCGCGCGGGTGTCGTCCTCGTCCGCGAACTCCCAGCCGTCGTGCTCGTTGCCGCTCACGCGGGCGAGCGCGTCGTTCACGATCGCGACGTTGCCCCGGCCGCCGCAGTCGGTGGTGAGCGTCGCACCGGGCTTCATCGCGGCGCGCAGGTTCGAGAACAGGAGCGTGTGGTCCTGGATCCAGTGGAACGCCGCCACGCTCATCACCGCGTCGACCGGCTCCGGGACCGGCAGCGGCCGCAGGAGGTCGGCGTGGAGCAGGGTCGCGCGGTCGCCGAGCCGGTCACGCGCCTGGTCGAGCATCTGCTGCGACCCGTCGATGCCGATCATCCGCACACCGGGCCACCGCTCGAGCAGCGCGGCGGCGTCCCGGCCGGTGCCGCAGCCCGCGTCGAGCACCAGCTCGTCGCCGCTCAGCCCCATCCGGTCCAGCACTCGTCGGCCCCACTCGACATGGGGGAGCTTCAGGGCGTCGTACGACGCGGCGTCCCACTCACGTGTTCCGGTCACGCGACGACCCTAGGAGACGGGTCGTCCGCCTGAGGGCTGCGTATTGCCAGTTGAGAGGCGGACGACCCGTCAGGCGACGACGGGGGTGGCGCGCTCGACGATCGCGTGGAGGTCGCCGCCGTCGAGGGCGCCGTACACGCCGTCGTACGACGTGCCGAGCCGGGAGGCGCAGAAGACGTCGGCCACCTCGGGCGGGCCGAAGCGGACCAGCAGCGAGCCCTGGAGGCACGCGGCCATCCGGCCGGCCAGCCGCCGGGCGTTGACCTCCATCGCGGCCGGGTCGCCCAGCAGCGACCCGATCAGCCCGAGGGTGTCCTCGATCGCGCGGTCGAGGCGTACGTCGCCGCCGCGCGCCTGGCCGACCTCGGTGATCCAGGCGTCCAGCACCTCCGGCTCGCGGCCGAGCGCACGCAGCACGTCGAGCGCGTTGACGTTGCCCGAGCCCTCCCACACCGAGTTCAGCGGCGCCTCGCGGTAGAGCAGCGGCATGCCGGACTCCTCGACGTAGCCGTTGCCGCCGAGGCACTCGAGCGCCTCGGCCACGTGGCCCGGCGTCCGCTTGCACACCCAGAACTTCGCCAGCGGCAGCGCGATCCGGCGCAGCGCGGCCTCGTGGGGGTCCGTGCTGTTGTCGACGGCGGCGGCGAGCCGGATCGCGAGGGCGGTCGCGGCCTCGGCCTCGACGGCGAGGTCGGCCAGCACGTTCTGCATCAGCGGCTTGTCGGCGAGCAGGGAGCCGAACGCGGAGCGGTGGGCGGTGTGCCAGGTCGCCTCGTTGACCGCGCGCCGCATCAGCGAGGTCGAGCCGAGCACGCAGTCGAGCCGGGTCGCGGCGACCATCTCGATGATCGTGCGCACGCCGCGGCCCTCGTCGCCGAGCCGGTGCGCGACGGTGCCGTCGAACTCGAGCTCCGACGACGCGTTGGACCGGTTGCCGAGCTTGTCCTTGAGGCGGACGACGTCGAGCCGGTTGCGGCTGCCGTCGGGGAGCACCCGCGGCACCACGAAGCAGGTCACCCCGCCCGCGGCCTGGGCCAGCACCAGGAAGACGTCGTTCATCGGCGCCGACGTGAACCACTTGTGCCCGTGCAGCGTGTACTCGCCGTCGACGGAGGTCGGCCGCGCCTCGGTGACGTTGGCGCGGACGTCGGAGCCGCCCTGCTTCTCGGTCATGCCCATCCCGGCGAGCGCGCCGAGCTTGCCGGAGGCGACCCGCAGTCCCGGGTCGTACGTCGTCGAGGCGAGCAGCGGCGTCCACTCCTTGGCCAGCGCGTCGTCGACGCGCAGCGCGGGCACCGCGGCGTACGTCATCGAGATCGGGCAGCCGTGCCCCGGCTCGGTGTGCGACCAGGCCATGAAGCCCGCGGCGCGGCGTACGTGCGCGTGCGCGGCGTCCGACTCCCACGGCGCCGCGGCGAGGCCGTGCCCGACGGCGCGCTGCATCAGCCAGTGCCACGAGGGGTGGAACTCGACCTCGTCGACGCGGTTGCCGTACCGGTCGTAGCTCACCAGGCGCGGGTGGTGCTCGTTGGCGAGCATCCCGTGCTCACGGGCCTCCGCGCTGCCGGCCTCGGCGCCGATGCCGGCCAGGTCCTCGACCACCGACTCCGACGCGTGCCGGGTCACGGCCTCGACCAGCGCCCGGTCGCCCGTGACGATGTTGTGACCAACGAGGAGCGGTGCCTGGTTCGTGGCTACCCGGATGTCTGAACCCATGCGCCTACGGTAGATCCATGGCCGAGGCGGACGGAGTGGAGAGGGCGCACGAGTCCTCCGACTCCCCGTTCGTCGCCTGGCTGCGCAACGCGCGCGAGCTGATCTGGCGGCTGATCGTCACGACCGTCGGCTCCTGCCTGAAGTACCGCGTCACCGGCCTCGCCGCCGAGGCGGCGTTCTTCGCGGTGCTCTCGGTGCCGCCGCTGATCTTCGCGATGGCCGGCGCGATCGGCTACGTCTCCGACCAGTTCTCCGCCGCCCAGGTCGAGGACGTCCGGACCGCGGTGATCGACCTGTCCGGCCGCGCCCTGACCGAGAACGCCGTCAACCGGATCATCACGCCGACGATCGACGACGTGCTCGAGGGCGGCCGCTTCGACATCGTCTCGCTCGGTTTCGTCCTGGCCCTGTGGTCGGGCTCCCGGGCGCTCAACGTCTTCGTCGACACCATCACGATCATGCACGGGCTCGGCGGGCACCGCGGGATCGTCAAGACGCGGGCCCTGTCGTTCTCGCTCTACCTCCTGGCGATGGTGTGCGGCGTGATCTCGGTGCCGCTCGTGGTCGCCGGACCGAGCCTCGTCGAGGACTGGCTGCCCGAGCGGCTCGACTTCCTGATGGCGTTCTACTGGCCGATCGTCGTCGCGGTCTGCATCTGCTTCCTCGCGACGCTCTACCACGTGTCGGTGCCGGTGAAGACGAACTGGAGCTTCAACCTCCCGGGCGCGACGTTCTCCCTCTTCTGCTGGATCGTCGGGTCGTACGTCCTCCGGTGGTTCCTCACCGTCACCTCGACCGACTCGCGCTCGATCTACGGGCCGCTCGCCGCGCCGATCGCGGTGCTGCTGTGGCTCTATCTCGTCTCGATCGCGGTGCTGATCGGCGCCGCCGTGAACGCCGCGTTCGACACGGTGTTCCCGCAGCAGCGGACCATGCTGGCAAGACTCGAGCTCGTGCAGCGGCTGCGTCGCATCGGCGTCCGCCCGGACAACCACTAGATTCACCACCGTGCCGGACCAGTCGAGCGACCTCAGCCAGAGGCAGGTGCGTGGGCAGCTCGCACTGCCGGAGAGCACCGTCTCGCCATGGTGGCAGCTCGGCCGTCGCCTGCTGCTCGCGTTCGGCATCCTGGCGGCGACCGTCATGATCGTCTTCCTCGACCGCGACGCGTACGCCGACAACAACGACCCCACCGGCCAGGTGGGGCTGATCGACTCGATCTACTACACGACGGTCACGCTGAGCACGACCGGCTACGGCGACATCGCGCCCGTCGAGGCGCACGCCCGCATGATCAACGCGTTCATCATCACGCCGCTGCGCATCGCGTTCCTGGTGCTCCTGATCGGCACCACCCTCGAGGTACTCGCCTCGCAGGGCCGCGAGATGTTCCGGAACGCCCGATGGAGGAAGAACATGACATCCCACGTGGTCGTCATCGGCTACGGCACCAAGGGCCGTGCCGCCGTCGACACCCTCGTCAACAACGGGCACGACCGGGAGCACATCGTCGTCGTCGACCCCGGCGGCTCGGCGCTCCAGGAGGCGCACGCCGACGGGCTGGCGGTCGTCACCGGCGACGCGACCCGTCGTGACGTGCTCCGCCGCGCCGGGGTCGCCGATGCGCGCCAGGTCATCATCACCACCGACCGCGACGACACGAACGTGCTCGCGACGCTGACCGTGCGCCAGCTCAACCCCGACGTCTGGATCGTCGCCGCGGTCCGCGAGCAGGAGAACGTCGCGCTGATGCGCCAGTCCGGCGCGAACTCCGTGATCACCTCCTCCGACGCCGTCGGCCGGCTGCTCGGCCTGTCGTCGCTCTCGCCGACGCTCGGGTCGGTGATGGAGGACCTGCTGACGTACGGCGAGGGCCTCGAGGTGGCCGAGCGCGACCTGCTGGTCACCGAGGTGGGCAAGCAGCCCCAGACGCTGCCCGACCAGGTGATCGCGGTGGTGCGCGACGAGCGCGTGTACCGCTACTTCGACCCGGTGGTCACCCAGCTCGCGCGCGGCGACCGGCTGATCGTCGTACGCCCCGCCAAGGAGCTGCCGTGGGCACCGCGCCCCGGCACCCACGACGAGCAGCTGTCGACCGACGACGCGTAGCGGCCGTGTTGCGCGGCTGCGGGCCGGTCGGGCACTAGCCTGCTGCCATCGGGTGGGGGCCTGAACGGAGTTGGGGATGCCGGGAGACCGGGCAGCAATGCGTGGGCGGCTGCATCCAGCCGCGACGGTGGGCTTCGCCGCGCTCTATCTCGCGTTCGCCCTGCTGAGCCGTGAGGCACCTGGAGCGGGCTTCGACTCGGTCGCGCGCCCGGCCGGCGGGATCGCCGTCCTCTGGCTGCTGCTGCGCCAGCCCGGCATCGTCGGGATCGACACCGTGCTGCTCACCGTGGTGGCGTACGCCGCCAACAGCGTCACCGGAGCCGACCCCGAGATCGCGGCGCTGCTCACCGCGACCAACGTCGTGCAGTCCGTCCTCGCGGTGGTGCTCCTGCGCCGCTGGTGTCCCGCGGTGTGGGGCTGCGGCGGCACCCGGCCGCTGGACCGGCCGCGCGCGCTGGCGCCGTACGTCGCCGCCCTGACGCTGGCGCTCGGAGCGGGCGCCGTCCTCGCGACCGTCGGGGTCACCGCGATCGAGGGCGGGCACCTGGCGCCCGAGGGACTGCTCTGGTTCGGTCGCAACCTGTGCAGCGGGCTCATCCTGGTCACGGTCGGGCTGCTCCTGGGCCAGCGGCTGTCCGCGCCCCGGCCGCGCCCGCGCCTGCTGGGTGACGCCGGGGTGCTGGAGCTCCTCGCGGCGACCGTCTTCACGGTCGCGTCGTACGGCGTCGCCTTCACCCTCGAGGACGTGCCGCTGGCGTTCGTGCTGCTGGCTGCCACGGTGTGGTTCGGGCTGCGCTTCTCGACCCTGCTCAGCGCGCTGCACTCCTTCGTGATCGGCCTCGCCACGCTGTCGCTGACGGCGAACGGCGTCGGTCCGTTCGCGGTCGTCGAGCGGGCGGACCTCGGCTACCTGGTCGCGCAGTTCTACGTGGTGGCGATCTCGGTCACCGGGCTGATCCTCGCGACCGGCCGCGACGAGCGGCAGGCGTTGTCCGCCCAGCTGCGCCGCAGCCAGGAGGACGCGCTGTACGAGGCCAGCGTCCGCGACGCGGTGATCGGCTCGATCACCGAGGGCCTGATCGTCGTCGACGAGACCGGCGAGCTGCTGATCCAGAACGGCGCCGCGAGCGCCCTGCTCGGCGACGGCGCCGCCCCGCTGACCACCGAGTCCCGGCTGGTGATGAGCAGCTGGTCGGTCGACGGCGCCGAGCTCGACGAGAGCCAGCGCCCGACGGCGCGGGCGCTGCGCGGCGAGACGGTCCACGGCGCCGAGGTCGTGATCAGGGTCGAGGGCCTGCCGGAGCGGGTGCTGAGCATCTCGGGCATCCCGCTGCCGCGCGACGAGATCCGGCGCCGGGCCCGCGCGCTGATGATCTTCCGTGACGTGACCGAGGAGCACGCCCACCGCAAGGAGCTGGCGTCCTTCGCCGGCGTCGTCGCCCACGACCTGCGCAACCCGCTCGCCGCGATCGACGGCTGGACCGAGATGATCGCCGACGAGCTCGACGCGGGGGAGCTGGACCCGCAGACCGCCCGCGAGTTCGTGTCCCGGGTGCGGTCGTCATCGCGCCGGATGCGCGAGCTGATCCGCGACCTGCTCGCCCATGCCACCAGCGGCTCGCGCGACCTCGACGTCCGTCCCGTCGACGTCGGTGCCCTCGTCGCCGAGATCGCCGCGGCCCGGCACGCCGAGGACCGCATCACCTGCGGGCCGGTCCCGGCAGTGCTCGCCGACCCGGTGCTGATCCGGCAGGTCGTCGACAACCTGATCGGCAACGCCCTGAAGTACGTCGCCCCGGACGTGGTGCCCGAGATCTCGGTGCGCGGCCGGCGGTCCGGCTCTCGCCTCGTCACGATCCACGTCGCCGACAACGGGATCGGGATCCCGGCCACAGAGCGCGAGCGGGTCTTCGACGAGTTCCACCGGGCGCACTACCGCGACTACGAGGGCAGTGGCCTCGGGCTGTCGATCGTGCGCCGGATCGTCACCCGTCACGACGGCACGATCGTCGCCCGGGCCAACCCCGCGGGCCGCGGCACGCTGTTCGAGTTCACGCTGCCGGCGTACGACGAAGCCGCCGCGCAGGTCGCCGCGCACGCCGGTGCTCATCCCAAAGGGTGAGCCCCGTCGCGCTGCCCGGAGCGCACGCTGGCAATGCCCGAGCGGCCGCGTCCGCCCCGTCCACGGGGGCCGGGACGATGATGCGGCCGCCGGGCACCACTCGGCGTCGTGCGGGATCGCGATTTAGTGCGCTTCCTGCAGTTTCTTGCAACCCGACCCGCGCGAGCCGTCTCGTGCTTACAGTCGTGGTAGACCACGTCGGGAGCCTGAGAACCCCGGCGCGGTTCTTCTCCGGGACCACGGAAACCCGGGGGACGTAACGTTGACGGGGAGGTGGCCCGAGGTCGTCGCTGCCCTCGGGCCCTCCCTGTCCTCGCCGCACCATGCGGACGCCATGATGGCTCCGTGGACCTCGCAGCGCTGACCCGACCGATCCTCCTCGACGGCGGGCTCTCGACCGCGCTCGAGCAGCAGGGCGCCGATCTCTCCGGCGAGCTCTGGACCGCGCGGCTCCTCGCCGACGAGCCCGAGCGGATCGCGGCTGCTCACCGCGCCTACTACCGCGCCGGGGCCCAGGTGGCGACGACCGCGAGCTACCAGGCCAGCCTGGAGGGCTTCGCCGCGCACGCCGACCCCGCCGGCCTCATCACGCGCAGCGTCGCGATCGCCCGGGAGGTCCGCGACTCGTTCGACGACCCGGCGCTGCTCGTGGCGGCCTCGGTCGGACCGTACGGCGCGTTCCTGGCCGACGGGTCGGAGTACCGCGGCCGCTACGGCGTCCCTGGCTCCCGGCTGCGCGACTTCCACGCCCCGCGCCTCGAGCTGCTCGCCGCCGCCGGCCCGGACCTGCTCGCGGTGGAGACGATCCCGGACGCCGAGGAGGCCGAGGTGCTCGTCGGGCTGCTCGACGACCTCGGCGTGCCCGCCTGGCTCAGCTACTCCGTCCGTGGTGACACCACCTGTGCCGGGCAGCCGCTCGCGGACGCCTACGCCGTGCTCGCCGGCTCCCGGACGGTCGTCGCGGCCGGCGTGAACTGCTCGGAGCAGGACGACGTGCTCGGCGCGGTGACCGCCGCCGTCGCCGCCACCGGCCGCCCCGCCGTCGCGTACCCGAACCGGGGTGGCAGCTGGGACGCCGACGCGAAGGCCTGGGCGTACGGCGACCCGGTCGACCTCGACCTGGTCGACGGCTGGGTCTCGGCCGGAGCGCGCCTCGTCGGCGGCTGCTGCGGCACCGGGCCGGCCGACGTCGAGGCTATGGCCGCGCGGGTCTCAGGACTTGCGGGCTGACAGGCACTCCTCGCCGATCAGGCCGTCGAGCTCGGAGGCCATCGCCTCGTCCTGCTTGACCAGGGCCTTCACGACGTCGCGGCGGCTGATCACGCCGACGAGCTGACCCACCTCGTTCAACACGGGCAGGCAGGTCGCGGAGGCGGCGACCATCGCCTCGACCGCGGTCGCGATGTCGTCGCAGGCGCGGGCGCAGACCGCGTCGCGCGTGTAGACGTCGCCGACGATGCGCGACTGGAACTGCGGGTCGATCACCACGCCGGGGTGCTGGTCGTCAGGGTCGTGGGCCACGGCGCCGCGGATCAGGTCGACCTCGCTGACGATCCCCAGGAGCCAGCCCTGGTCGTCGACCACGGGCATCGACGTGACGCCGAGGCGCGCGAGCGCGGAGAGCGCGTCGTCGAGATGGGTCCCCGGGTGCAGCGTGGCGGGAGCGGGTGTCATCAGGTCGTGGACGAGCATGCCTCCAGCATCGGCGGCGGCGCCTCCGGCGCCCAGGGTGTTGCGTCCTGTATTCGGAGGACCAACGTCCTTATTCGTCGGCGGCCAGGACCTGGGCGGCCGCCTGCATGGCCTCCATCGCGATCGCGGGCGGCGCGTGGAAGTCGAACGCCCGGAAGAGCACGGCGTGCTGCACGCCCATCCGCCGGCCGTTGAGCGCCGTGATGCCGGTGATCATCATCCGCGGCGGCGGGTGTCCCGGGATCCCGGCGAGGTACTCGCGGTGCGCCTCCAGGGACGCGATGCCGCGCTGGAGCGGCTCGCCGGTCACGTCCACGCCGTGGGTCGGCCGGTCGTCGCCGCCGACCAGCAGCCACCGCGGCGACCAGGGGTCCAGCCCCTCCTCGAGCAGCTCGGTGAACACCCACCGGTTGCCGGCGTCGCGAACCGCGTCCACCGCCGCGATACCCGCGGCCCGGTGGTCGGCCTGGTTCAGGCCCGCGACGAACTCGACCTCCCACGACCCCACCACCACGGCGTCCGGCCGGAACCGGCGGATCGCCCGGGCGATGTCGCGCCGCATCTCGAGCGAGTAGACGAGCACGCCGTCGGGGTGGTCGAGGAAGTCCACCTGCGACACCCCGACCGCGTGCGACCCCGCGACCTGCTCGCGCACCCGCAGCTCCGCGGTCTCCGCGGGGGAGAGGGCGTCCATCCCGGCCTCGCCGTGCGTCAGCAGCAGGTAGGCCACCTCGACGCCCTGGCTCGTCCACGCCGCGACGGCCGACGACGTGCCGTACTCGACGTCGTCCGGATGGGCGACCACGCACAGCACGCGCTGGAAGGCGTCGGGCGGGAACGGCGGCAGGACTTCCGCATCCATCCTGTGAGGCTAGCGGCTCGTGACGTGGCTGGTCACGGTCCCGGCGTAGCGGTCCCAGACGACCCGGCCGCTGACCGCGAGGTCGTCCACCAGTCGTACGTCGCGCAGCCGGAACCGCACCACGTCGCCGCCGGAGTAGCGCCAGGTCCCGCCGCGCAGGCCGACACCGTGGCCGGAGTAGTTGTTCCACCAGCGGTCGATCACGTCGGCGACGGTGGCCTCGACGGTCCTGGCTCGGCCCAGGTCGGCGACCCGCCGCGGGAACACGCCCAGCGCAGCGACCGGAGGAACCCGGCCCGCGCAGGTGCCCGCGTCCTGCGCGGGATGACGGACGAACCGGCGTACCAGCTCACTGGCGCAGCCGTCGGTGTCGCCGAGCGCGGTCACGTGGAAGCTGTTCGGCACCACGACCTGCTCGGCGTCCGGGAACTGCCCCACGATCAGCGCGCCCTCCGCCGGTGTCGTGATCGAGTCCAGCTCGCCACTGAGCACCAGCACGGGCACGTCGGGGTACGAGCCGCCGGGCGGGAGCACCGGGCCGGCCGGGTTGTCGTCCGGAGCCACCGGCCAGCGGGTGCACCAGTCCAGCATCTGCCAGTCGGAGGCGGCGTACTCACGGACCGTGAACGGCGCGTAGGTGCCGGGGTGGGTGCGAGTGCGGCGGGCCAGGGCGGCGGCGTACTCCTGCTCGCGATCCCGGGGGACTGCGGTCATGTCGTAGAGCTGCGGGTAGTCGTGGCACGCGACCGCGGCGTCGAGCCCCTCGCTGTAGGCGCGCGGGCTGCCGGCGTCGGTGCCGCCGCCGAGCGCCTCCGCGACCAGGCGGAGCAGGGGAGCGCGGTCCCCGCGCAACCCGGAGCGGAGCGCGGCCGTCATCTCCCGGTAGAACGCCGGGCCGTACGTCGCGCCGAAGGCGACCGCCGCCAGGCTCTCGGCGTCGACCGCGACCCGCGTCCGGCGGCCGTCGGCGTCGTACGACGTGCCTCCCCAGGGTCGCTCCCGGACCCGGTCCAGCACGCGCCGGATCGTCGCCCGCCACGGCGCGCCCGCGTCGCGGCACTGCGGCGAGCGCTCGCACACGACCGTGAACGCGTGCCGCATCGCCGGCCCCTGGGTCGCGTACCACCCGTCCTCGCCGTACGTCGGGTACGCGCCGTCGAGCACCACGCTGCGGACCAGGCCCGGGTGTCGTCCGACGAAGACCTGCTGGAAGAACGTGCCGTAGGAGTCGCCGTACACGTCCAGCGGACCGAGCTCGAGCGCCTCGGCGACCGCCGCGAGGTCGTCCGCCGAGAGCGCGGTCGTGTAGTCGTCGGCTCGCTCGCCGAGGCTGCGTCCGCACCGGCCGGCCGCGCGGTGGTACTCGGTCCGCAGGTCCTGCAGCGCCGGGCAGTCGATCGGCTGCGAGCGCCCGGTCCCGCGCTGGTCGACCAGCAGCAGGTTGCGCCGGTCGAGGAGGCCGCCGTACATCCCCATGAAGTAGTCCACCGACCCGGTCGTGCTGTAACCCGGCCCGCCCTCGTGCGGGACCAGCGTGCCCAGCGCCGGCCGATCCGCGTCGCGCGGCGGTACGAGCACGAACCCGACCTTGACCGTCCCCTCCTCGGGGCGACCCGGCTCCCACTCGCGGCGGATCGACCCGCACAGGGCGCGCGGTGCCAGGTCGCACCGGTGGAGCGTGAGGCTGCCGACCGGCGCAGGATCACTCGCCGCGGCCGGGGTCGTGGGCGCGAGGAGAGCCAGGACGAGAACGAGTCCGGCCGCGCGCGCCATGAAGGGATACAAGCACAGGAGCCGCCCTGGCTCGGGTCGCCGGAGCGATTGGCGGTGCGGCTCGCCGAGCGCTCGCTTGCCCCTCGGGGTTTGCTGGGGTGTGCTGTCCGGTGAATGCCGGGTGTCCCCAGCGTTGCGCTGACATGGCCACCAGGTTCCTCTGATTCGGGAGTAGAGATTGTTCAGTCGAGCTCGTCGTCGCAGGTCACCTCGGACCGGACCCTCGCCCCGGGTCCGCGTCAGCGGGATGGTCGAGGCGTTCACCGAGCACGACGTACGCGGGTGGGTGTCGGTCCCGGCCGACAGCCCGCCCACCGAGGTCGAGCTGCGGTTGGGCTCGATGACCGTGAGCACGACGACGGCGACTCCGGATGGCGCCATGTCTGCCAGCGGGAAGGCCAAGGGCTCACCGACGCCCTCGTTGCCGCCGCCGAAGGGGGACCGGAGACACAGCAGGCAGCAGATCCGTACGTTCACCTTCGTGATCTCCCAGCTGTGGGACTACGCACCCAAGGGGACGCCGCTGCGGGTCGTGACCGACTCGCAGGTCCTCCCCATCCACGGGCACGGCATGTTCCTGCGAGCCCCCAGGTCCGGGAGCCAGACGCCACAGGACCTGCAGAAGCGCTTCGACGAGGGTCATCTCCTGGGGCGCACGGGCCTCGTGCAGGTCTCCAAGGGCCTCGACGAGGAGTGGCAGTCCGCGGTCGGCTCGCTCTACGAGTCGACACGTGCCCTGCTCGCCGACACGTTCGGCTACGACCTGTTCATCACCTACGGGACCTTGTTGGGAGCGGTTCGCGAAGGCGGCTTCCTCGCGCACGACAACGACTACGACGCGAGCTTCGTGAGCTCGGCGACCACCGGGCCCGAGGCAGCCGACGAGCTGGTGAAGATCGCGAAGATGCTGATCGCCGAGGGGTACCGCGTGGGAGCGATGGGCGGCGGGCTGCACGTGGTCGACCCGGCTCGGCCCGACCATCGCATCGACATCTTCCACGTCTACTTCGACGCCGACGGCGTGCTGCAGCACCCGTTCGGCTATGCCGGTGAGTCGCAGATCACCACCGCGGACTGGAAGGGCACGCGCGAGATCGAGTTCGTGGGGCGTACGGCGTTGGTACCGGTCTGCGCAGAAGAGCTGCTGGCCACCTTCTACGGCGACGACTGGCGTCGACCGAAGACGGGCTTCCAGTGGAACGTCGAGAAGCGCGGCAACGACCGGACCGGCGTGATGACCCCGCCGCGGATCACCGACGTCTACTGGGCCGACTACTACGCTCACCACGGCCACGCCGAGGCGTCGTCGTTCGCGCACTTCGTGCACGACCGCCTGGGCCCGGACTCGGTCACCGTGGTCGACATCGGTTGTGGCGACGGTCGGGACTCGATCTTCTTCGCGACGCGCGGGCGGCAGGTCCTGGGCCTGGACCGTGCGGGCGTCGCGATCGAGCACGCCCGCGAGAAGGCGGATCAGGCGGACCTCGCCCAGGCGCGTTTCGAGGTGTGCGACCTCTCCGACGGGGCCAGGCTCGCCGCGGTGCTCAGCGAGGACGACGGGCGTCCCCGGGTCTTCTACAGCCGCTTCGTGCTGCACGCCATCGACGCGCGGACCCAGGACGCGCTCCTGGACTCGATCGGCGCTCAGGTGCGGTCCGGCGACCTGTTCGTCGCCGAGTTCCGCACCGACAAGGACGAGGAGCTGGTGAAGGCGCACCCCCAGCACTTCCGCCGGTACCAGAACGCCGCCGAGTTCCTGGCCGATCTGCGCGGGCGAGGCTGGGAGATCGACTACGACGTCGAGTCGGCCGGCCTGGCGCCGTGGGGCGACGAGGACCCGGTCCTGTGCCGGGTGATCGCTCGTCGGCCCTGACGCGACTGGAGGAGCCGCCCTCCGGGAGAGGGCGGCCCCGTCTTGTTGCAGATGCTGGTGGGCGATCCTGGGGGTGAACCAGTGACCTCGTCCGTGCGAGGGCAGAGCCGCGCTGCCACGGTGGTAGCAAGCCAAAGAGCCGCCCTCCGGAGGAGAGCGGCTCTGCTGGTGGGCGATACTGGGTGTGAACCTGCGACCACTTCCGTGCGAAGGCAGAGCCGCGCTGTCACGGTGGTAGCAAGCGAAAGAGCCGCCCTCCGGAGGAGAGCGGCTCTGTCTTGTTGCAGATGCTGGTGGGCGATACTGGGTTTGAACCAGTGACCTCTTCCGTGTCAAGGAAGCGCGCTACCACTGCGCCAATCGCCCGGGTCTTGATTTATTGAGAGGTGGGTACGGGATTTGAACCCGTGTACACGGATTTGCAGTCCGTTGCCTCGCCTCTCGGCCAACCCACCAACGGAGGCCAAACCAGGGAGAGACCTCTCCGAGCGGACAACGAGACTCGAACTCGCGACCTCAACCTTGGCAAGGTTGCGCTCTACCAACTGAGCTATGTCCGCCTGCGCTCCGTCCGGTGTCCCGGTCGGCGTGCGTGAGAACAGTAGCCGATGCCCCAGACCATGCAAAATCGACCCCCGGAAGGCGCGTCGCCCCGCCTCCCAGCGCACTTCTAGAGTGACCGCATGCGTGCGTGGATCAACGGAGAGCTCCTGTCCGATGCGAGTGCTGCGGCGGTCCCGGTGACCGACCACGGCCTCACGGTGGGGGACGGGGTGTTCGAGGCGATCAAGGTCGTCGACGGTCTGCCGTTCGCCCTCGACCGGCACCTGGCGCGGCTCAGCCGCTCGGCGGCCGGCCTCGGCCTGCCGGAGGTCGACGAGGACGCCGTACGACGTGGGCTGGCCGCGGTGCTCGATGGCGAGCCGCTGGAGCTCGGGCGGATCCGGATCACGTTCACGGGCGGTCCCGCACCCCTGGGGTCGGGTCGCGGCGACGCGGCGCCGACGCTGATCGTGGTCGCGGACGTGATGCAGCCGTGGGCCGACTCCACCCCGGTCGCGACCGTCCCGTGGCCCCGCAACGAGCGTGGAGCGCTGGCCGGGCTGAAGACCACGTCGTACGCCGAGAACGTCGTCGCGCTCGCCGAGGCGAAGTCGCGCGGGGCGACCGAGGCGATCTTCGCGAACCTCGCCGGGCACCTCTGCGAGGGCACCGGCTCGAACGTGTTCTACGTCGTCGACGGGGAGCTGCGGACCCCGACCCTCGCCAGCGGCTGCCTCGCCGGTGTCACCCGGGCGCTGATCCTGGAGTGGTACGGCGGTCGCGAGGTCGACGAGCCGATCGAGGTCGTCGAACGGGCCAGCGAGGTGTTCCTGGCGTCGACGACACGCGACGTGCAGCCGGTCTCGCGCTGGGACGACCGGGAGCTGCCCGTGCCCGGCCCGGTGACCGCGGAGGTGCAGGACGTGTGGCGGCGTCGTGAGCCGGAGCTACTGGGGCTCTGACTGCCGCGTGATCGCCTCGACCAGCTGGTCGAGGTCCATGGCCTCGGTCCCGGACGGCACCAGCGCCTGCGTGCGGGTGAGGAACCGGTAGAGCTCGTGGGTGCGCAGCTCGGTGACCAGGTGGCCGTCGGGGGAGCGCAGCTCCATCACGACCGCGGCCCGGCCGCCGTCGTCGATGCTCGGCCACAGCTGGATGTCGCCCTCGCCGGCCGGGTCGGTGAGACCGCGGACCAGCAGCTCGCGCGCGACCAGCCAGCTGACCTCCTCCTTGGGGCCGCGGAAGGTGATGCACACCGCCCACGGGTCGGCCGGGTCGTACCCGAACGACGCGGGGAGGTCCACGCTGCGCCCACGCGCGTCCAGGCACTGGAGCACGAGCTCCTGGGACAGGACGTGGGCCTTCGGCTGCTGGTTCACGTGGTGGAGACGGACGAGCAGGCGTTCCGTGACGCGACCCTCGAATGTGATCTCGCCGAGCTCGTAGGCTAGAGTCTGCGACCGCAGTTCCCGGGCGATTGGCGCAGTGGTAGCGCGCTTCGTTCACACCGAAGAGGTCACTGGTTCGAACCCAGTATCGCCCACCGGAAACAGCCAAGAGCCGCACGCATCAGCGTGCGGCTCTCTGCTTTCCCTCAGCCCCCCGTCGAACGGGCGTCGAGCTGCGCCACGAGCGTGTCGAGGACCGCGAGCGCGGGCTTCGCCACCTCGCCACCGCCGGCCTGGCTGTTGAAGAGCGGCAGGTCGAGGACGGTCCCGTCGAGGAAGCCGACCTGGTACGCCTCGGTCCACGTCAGGCTCTCGTCGCCGCTCCCGGGGCGGTGGTGCTGCACCGCCAGCTGCGCGGTGTCGATGCTCTGGATGTGGTCGAGCCCGCGGGACCACACGCTGACGTCGTCACAGGACTGGTCGGCGGACTCCGAGGACCAGATCTCACCCGGGAGGGCCTTGGACGCTCGCCCGTGGACCAGCGCCCTGTTCGTGACCAGGACGACCGCCCACTCGGTGCGGTCACCGTCCTGGAGGCAGGTGGCGACCGCCGACGTCACGCGGTCCACGCTGCCCGCCAGGCGCCGCAGCGGCCGCCACAGCACCTTCGGCGCGATCTTGCCGGTGACCGGGTCGGTGAGGAGTTCCAGCTTCTGCTCGGTGGCCGCATCGCTCATGCCGACGATGGTCGCAGCCGTTCGCCACCGCCGTACGGAGATTGCGGACGGGTCTTGCGATGTGGCGAGCCGTGCCTAACCTGAGTCATGCGACGTCTCCTGGCCCTCCTGATCTGCGTCGGCCTCGCCCTCTTCGGACTGTCCCTCGTGCCGACCGCACACGCCGCGGGCCCGCTCACCGGCAAGCTCGTCGACGCGACCGGCACGCATCCGCCGGTCGCCGGCGCGACGGTGCGGCTGCGCCTGGTCACCGGCTCCGGCCCCGGCGCGATCGTCGACACCGACACGACCAGCAGTGCCGGCAGCTTCGCGCTCGACGCCGGACCGAGCCCCGAGGACGAGTACTACGTCCAGGTCGTGCCGGGCGAGTACCAGGGCGGGTACGTCGGCGGCGGTACGCCGCGCTTCGTCCAGCCGACCGCCGGAGGGGCGCTCACCTGGTCCGCGGATGCCCACATCGGCACGATCCGGGCGAACCCGGCGTTCATCCGCGGTGTGCTGATCGACAGCGTCACCCACGACCCGGTGCCGGGCGTGAAGGTGACCAGTCGCAGCTCCACGGACATCTCCGCGATCGAGGGCAGCGACGTCACGAACCGGCGCGGCGTCTTCAAGGTCACCGGGCTGACCTGCGAGGACGACTGCTACCTGAAGTTCAACGGCGGCAGCGCCTACGAGACCGGCTTCCGCGCGTGCAACGGCGGCGTGGTCCCGACGTGGGGCGCGGCCTGCGCCTCGCCCATCGGCCGCATCGGGAAGGTGCGCATCGACGCGAAGTGACGCCTGGAATGCCGCGAGGCTCCAGACCGTTGCGCCGGCATGACAACGATCGGACTCATCGGAGCAGGCAACATCGGCAGCACCGTCGCGCGTCTCGCTGTGGAGGCGGGCTACGACGTCGTGCTGAGCAACAGTCGGGGACCCGAGACGCTGGCCGACCTCGTCGACGAGCTCGGCGACCGCGCTCGGGCCGCGACCCCGCAGGAGGCCGCGGAGGCCGGCGACGTGGTGGTCGTGACCATCCCGTTGAAGGCCATCGACCAGGTGCCGGTCGAGCCGCTGCGCGGCAAGGTCGTCATCGACACCAACAACTACTACCCGCAGCGCGACGGCCAGATCGCCGCGCTGGACGACGAGTCCACGACCACCGCGGAGCTGCTGCAGGCGCACCTGCCGGAGTCGAAGGTCGTGAAGGGCTTCAACAACATCAACTACGGCGCGCTGCGCGAGCTCGCCCGACCGCACGGCGACCCCGAGCGCAGCGTCCTCGCCCTGGCCGGTGACGACGCCGACGCCAAGGCGACGGTCGCGCAGGTGTACGACGACCTCGGCTACGACGCCTACGACGTCGGCCCGCTGAGCGAGGGCTGGCGGTACCAGCGCGACCTCCCGGCGTACGCCCAGCTCTACAGCGCCGACCCGCCGGGCACGTGGCCGCCGCAGCAGCACCGCCGGGTCGACGAGGCGTTCCTCGTCGAGCAGCTCGGGAAGGCGAAGCGCTACCGCGACATGTGACGACGGCGAAACCGCCGCGCGACGCGGACGGACCGGTCGATACGATCGACCGGTCCGTTCCCCATCGCAAGGAGCCATCGTGTCCGACTTGAAGATCGTCCTCGCCCACGCCGACGCGCGTGAGGACCGGACGGTCACGACGGGCACCAAGGCGTGGGAGCTGTACGCCGAGGACGCCTCGGTGATCGCGGCCCGGGTCAACGACGAGCTCAAGGACCTCGCGTACGTCCTGGCCGACGGCGACGTCGTCGAGGGGGTCGCGATCGACAGCAAGGACGGTCGCGACATCCTGCGGCACTCCACCGCGCACGTGATGGCGCAGGCGGTGCAGCAGCTGTTCCCGGAGGCCAGGCTCGGCATCGGCCCGCCGGTCGAGAACGGCTTCTACTACGACTTCGACGTCGAGACCCCGTTCGTCCCCGAGGACCTCGCGAAGATCGAGACCGCGATGCGGAAGATCATCAAGGAGGGCCAGCGCTTCGAGCGCCGGGTGACCACCGACCACGACGCGATCCACGAGCTCCAGGACGAGCCGTACAAGATCGAGCTGATCGGCCTCAAGGGATCGGGCAAGTCCGAGGACGCCGCCGAGGGCGCGAGCGTCGAGGTCGGCGCCGGCGAGCTGACGATCTACGACAACGTGAACCGCAAGGGCGAGGTCGCCTGGAGCGACCTGTGCCGCGGCCCGCACCTGCCCACCACCAAGCGGATCCCGGCGTTCAAGCTGATGCGCTCCGCGGCGGCGTACTGGCGTGGCGACGAGAAGAACAAGATGCTGCAGCGCATCTACGGCACCGCCTGGGAGTCGAAGGAG
The DNA here is from genome assembly GCF_022761125.1 of Nocardioides sp. SR21. Taxonomy (GTDB): domain Bacteria; phylum Actinomycetota; class Actinomycetes; order Propionibacteriales; family Nocardioidaceae; genus Nocardioides. Next base: position 97,815 of record NZ_JAKWJR010000009.1, read on the forward strand.
GCGCTCGACGAGCACCTGCACCGGATCGAGGAGGCCGAGCGCCGCGACCACCGCAAGCTCGGGCGCGACCTCGACCTGTTCAGCTTCCCCGACGAGATCGGCTCGGGCCTCGCGGTCTTCCATCCCAAGGGCGGTGTGATCAAGCGCGAGATGGAGGACTACGTCCGCCGGCGGCACATCGAGGAGGGCTTCTCCTACGTCGGCACCCCGCACATCACCAAGGACCAGCTCTTCTTCACCTCGGGGCACCTGCCGTACTACGCGGACACGATGTTCCCGCCCATGGAGTTCGAGGGATCGAACTACATGATCAAGCCGATGAACTGCCCGATGCACAACCTGATCTACCGCTCGCGCGGTCGGTCGTACCGTGAGCTCCCGCTGCGGCTGTTCGAGTTCGGCTCGGTCTACCGCTACGAGAAGTCGGGCGTCATCCACGGCCTCACCCGCGTCCGCGGGCTGACCCAGGACGACTCGCACTCGTACGTCACCCCCGAGCAGGCGCCCGGCGAGATCAAGCACCTGCTGAACTTCGTGCTCGGCCTGCTGCGCGACTTCGGGATCGACGACTTCTACCTCGAGCTGTCCACCCGCGACGACTCCAAGCCCGACAAGTTCGTCGGGTCGGACGAGGACTGGGCGGTCGCGACCAAGGTGCTCGAGGACGTCGCGGTCGAGTCCGGCCTCGAGCTGGTGGCCGACCCGGGCGGCGCGGCGTTCTACGGCCCCAAGATCTCGGTCCAGGCCAAGGACGCGATCGGCCGGACCTGGCAGATGTCGACGATCCAGTACGACTTCAACCAGCCCAAGGGCTTCGAGCTCGAATACGTCGGCTCCGACGGCGCCAAGCACCAGCCGGTGATGATCCACTCGGCGAAGTTCGGCTCGCTGGAGCGGTTCTTCGGCGTGCTGGTCGAGCACTACGCCGGTGCGTTCCCTCCGTGGCTCGCCCCGGTCCAGGTCCAGGCGATCCCGGTCGCCGACACCTTCGCCGACTACCTCTACGACGTCGCCCGGAAGATGCAGGCGCAGGGGCTGCGCGTCGAGGTCGACGACTCCGACGACCGGATGCAGAAGAAGATCCGCAACGCGCAGCTGCAGAAGGTCCCGTTCATGATGATCGCCGGCGCGGACGACGTGGCGGCGAACGCCGTGTCGTTCCGCTACCGCGACGGCCGCCAGGACAACGGCGTGCCGATCGAGGAGGCGATCCAGCGGGTCCTGGACGCGGTCGCGTCGCGCGAGCAGGTCTAGCGGGGCCGCGTCAGCGGACCCGCTGATGGTGGTCGAGCGAGGCGACCGGCGTGTCGAGACCCGGTGAGCGCATCTACGACAGCTGCTTCTCGTAGCGACGGCACGGCGAGATGTACGTCGCGCCGCCCGCGGTGACCTCGTAGGGTAGGTCGCCGGCGTCGTACCAGCCGTGCTTCTCGTAGAACCGCCGAGCCCGGGCGTTGCCCACCACGACGGCCAGCCACGCCACGTGGTGCCCGGCGGCGGCGATCCGCCGTTCGCCGGCGGCGAGCAGCGGCGCCGCGACGCCACCGCCGTGCAGGTCCGGGTCGACGAACAGCTGCTCGAGCTCGTCGCCGTCGACCATCGTGAAGCCGACGACCCGGCCGTCGACCTCGGCGACCGTCGTGTCGGCGACCCGGGCCGGCGTGCGCTCGTGGAACGCCGCCCGCGTGCGGCCCGCGGTGAGCCCGTCCGGAACGTGGCCGGGGTGGGCGACGTGCCACGCGCGGTGCCAGATGTCCGCGACGGTCGCCATGTCCTCCGGGCGTGCCGGGCGCAGCGTCATGGGCCTCACTTTAGGGTTACCTCCATGAGCGACCCCGTGGGACAGGAGCGCGACGGCTTCGAGGGGTTCGACCGCCTCTGGACACCTCACCGGATGGCGTACGTCGCGCCGCCCCAGCCCGCGGGCGACGGGTGCCCGTTCTGCGCCATGGAGCACCTCTCGCCGGAGGAGAGCCTAGTCGTGCACCGGGGCGAGACCTGCTTCACGGTGCTGAACCTGCACCCCTACAACCCCGGCCACCTGATGGTGCTCCCGCACCGGCACGTCGCCGAGCTCGAGGACCTCACCACGGAGGAGGCGACCGAGCTGATGGCGACGACGCAGCAGGCGGTGCGCGTGATCCGGGAGGTCAGCGGACCGCACGCGTTCAACATCGGGCTGAACCTCGGTGGCGTGGCCGGCGGGTCGCTGTCGCAGCACCTCCACCAGCACGTCGTGCCCCGCTGGTCCGGCGACGCCAACTTCATCACCGTGCTGGCCGGGACCATGACCCTCCCGCAGCTGCTCTCCGACACCCGACGGCTGCTCGCGGACGCATGGCGGGCATGAGCGACGCCGAGCTCGCCGTCCGCCTCGTGCGCGAGGCGGGGACGCTCGCGGGACGGATGCGGGCGGAGGGGCTCGAGGCCCGGGCGAAGACCTCGATCTCGGACGTCGTCACCGCGGCCGACCACGCCGCCGAGAAGCAGGTCATCGACACGCTCGCGGTCGAGCGTGCCGAGGACGGCGTGCTCGGCGAGGAGGGCGCGAACCGCGCCGGCACCAGCGGCCGGATCTGGGTCATCGACCCCGTCGACGGCACCTACAACTTCCTCGCCGGGCTGGACTGGTGGTGCTCGGCCATCGCGCTGACCGACGGCGACGAGCTCGTGCTCGGGGCGATCCACCACCCGGCGACCGGCCGCACGTTCGTGGGTGGCCCGGACCTGCCGAGCACCGTGAACGGCGTACCCCTCGATCCGATCGCCGACCGGCCGCTGGCCGAGTCGTGCCTCGCGACCTACCTGCACCCGCCGTTCCTCGACCACGAGATCGGCGCGGCGTTCGGCCGGATGGCCGGCCGCGCGGCGACGATGCGGATGCTGGGCTCGGGCTCGATGGACGCGACCGCCGTCGCTGAGGGGCGCCTGCACGTGCTCGGCCAGCACTCGGTGCCGTCGTGGGACGCGCTGCCCGGCGCGGCGATCATCTGCGGCGCCGGGGGAGCGACCCGCCGGGTCCGCGCCGCCGGCGTCGAGTGGTACGTCGGGGGAGCGCCGACGGCTGTCGACGAGGCGTGCGCCGCGCTCACCGAAGGCGCGCTGCGACGACGGTGACGTCGTCGGCGTGCCGGTCGTCGGCCAGTGCCGCGGCCGCGGCGACCAGCTCGGTGAGCGGACGGCCGGCGAGCTCGGCCATCCGGCTGCGGAGCCGCTCGACGCCCTCGTCGATGTCGTGGTCGCGGGACTCGACGACCCCGTCGGTGACCAGGACGACCACGCAGCCCGGCTCGATCGCGAAGTGCTCGGCCTCCCGGTGCAGCCGCGTCAGCACGCCCAGGGGCGCCGCGGAGCCGACCTCGATCAGCTCGGCGGTGCCGTCGGGCCGGACCAGCACCAGCGGCACGTGGCCGGCGTTGCACACGGCGAGCGTGCCGCCGTCCGGGTCGATCAGGACCGCGGCCGCGGTCACGAACTGCTCCGGGGCGTCGCGGGCGATCAGCTCGTCGGCCGCCTCGAGCAGCGCGGCCGGGTCCGGCTCGATCGTCAGCAGCCCGCGGATGCCGGCCCGGACGTGGATCATCCCGGTCGCGGCCCGGACCCCGCGGCCCATCACGTCGCCGACCACCAGGGCCAGCCCGCCGCCCCAGGTGCTGACGACGTCGTACCAGTCACCGCCTACGTGCTCCAGGTCGTCGCCGCCCGGGGCGTAGTAGGCCTCGATCTCGAACCGCTCGAGCTGAGGCAGCGGGCTCGCCGCCAGGCTGCGCTGGAGCTCCTCGGAGATCGCGGTGGTGTGGCGGAACAGCTCGGCGCGCTCGTCGGCGATCGCCCGCTGGAGCGTGAGCGTGCTCAGGAGCTGCTCGTCCAGCTCGGTCGGGGGCTGGTCGGCGCCGACGATCGCGCGCACCCGCTCCAGGCCCGCCTCGTACACGGCGGCGACCTGGTCGGGGGTCGTGGCCCGCGAGAAGTCCGCGGTCACCTCCTGGAGCAGCAGCGCCCGCGCGGCGGCGTCCTCCCGGAGCTGCTGCAGCAGGATCCGCTCGGTGACGTCCTGGACGCAGCCGATGGTGCCCGAGGCGCTGCCGTCGGGACCGACGAGCACCTTGCCGTGCGCCTCGATCCAGCTCGGCTTGCCGTCCGGCCGGACGATCCGGTGCCGCAGGACGTAGGGCGAGCACGCTTCCATGGCCGCGGCGACCGTCGCGATCGTCTCGGCCCGGTCGTCGGGGTGGATGCTGTTGACCCACGCCTCCCAGGTGCCGTCGAACCCACCCGGGGCGAGGCCGTAGATGCGGTACATCTGGGCGTCCCAGACGTTGGAGCCGTCCGCGGCGTTCCAGTGCCAGGTCCCGAGCTCGGCGGCCGCGTGGGCCAGCCGCAGCCGTTGCTCGCTCTCCGCGGCCTCGGCGGCCGCCTGCCGGACCTCGGTGATGTCCTCGAGGGCGATGATCGACCCGACCACGCCGCCGCCGGGTCCGGGGATCGGGGTGATCGTGACGGCCGCGAGCACCGTCTCGCCGTCGCTGCGGAGGATCGTGAGGTCGCCCTGCCAGCGGCTCCCGCTGAGCACGTCACTCAGCGCCTGCTCCGCGGCGACCTGCTCGGGCTCGATCAGGCTGCCGAGCCGACGGCCGACCAGGTCCGCCGTACTCGTCCGGAACAGCTCGGTGGCCGCGCCGTTGGCGAAGACGACGAGGCTCGACTCGTCGGTGGCGAGCACGGACAGGCTCAGGGCGTCGAGCAGCTGCCGCTCGTCGACGTGCCGCTCCACCCAGGGCCCTCCCGGTCCTCGTCGGTGCCCTCAGTATCCACAGTGGTGGGGGTGCCCCGGGCGGGAATGGGCCCGAAAGGCGCCCCGAGGCGCCCCGGAGATGGGCGTAGTCCCTGACGTCCGGGTCGGGTTTGACCCCTCCTGGCGACCCGAACGTCAGGGACTACACGTCAGCGCACCCCGTAGAGGTGCTCCAGCGCGAGCTGGTCGAGGCGCTCGAAGCCCATGCCGCGCGCGGCGGCGGCGTCGGGGTCGAACGTCTCGGCTCGCAGGTCGGCGACCGTCTCACCGGCGGCCAGGGACGGTACGGCGAGCTGGTCGACGCGCGCCGCCTTCAGCGCCTCCTGGACCTCGGGGTCGGCGCGGAAGGCCCGCACCTTGTCGCGCAGGATCAGGTAGTTGCGCATGCAGCCGCGCGCGGACTCCCACACGCCGTCCATGTCCTCGGTGCGCGGGGGCTTGTAGTCGAAGTGCCGCGGACCCTCGTACCCGCCGTTCTCGACGATGTCGACGGTCCAGAACGCGCCGCGCGCGTTGCCGGCGCCGAAGCGCAGGTCCTGGTCGTAGCGGGGGCCGGTCTGGCCGTTGAGGTCGATGTGGAAGAGCTTGCCGTGCCAGAGCGCCTGGGCGAGGCCGTGCGCATAGTTGAGCGAGGCCATCTCCTCGTGGCCGACCTCGGGGTTGAGGCCGACGAGGTCGGGGTTCTCGAGCTCGTTGATGAACGCCAGCGCGTGCCCGACGGTCGGCAGCAGGATGTCGCCGCGCGGCTCGTTCGGCTTCGGCTCGATGGCGAACCGCAGGCCGTAGCCCTGCTCCTCGGAGTAGGCGCCGAGGACGTCGAACGCCTCCTTGTAGCGCGCCAGCGCGTCCTTGATGTCCTTCGCGGCGCCCGACTCTGCGCCCTCGCGCCCGCCCCACGCGACGAAGATCTCCGCGCCCAGCTCGGCGGCCAGGTCGATCTGCTCGGCGGCCTTGCGGATCGCGAAGCGGCGTACGTCGCGGTCGTTGTTCGTGAAGCCGCCGTCGCGGAAGACCGGGTGGGAGAACAGGTTGGTGGTCACCATCGGCACCACCAGGCCGGTCTCCTCGAGCGCCTTGCGGAACGGCGCCAGGTGCTGCTCCTTCTCGGCGGCGGTGGCGTCGAACGGGAACACGTCGTTGTCGTGGAACGTGATGCCGTAGGCGCCGAGGTCGCTCAGGCGGTGGATCGCCTCCGCCGGGTCCAGCTCGGGGCGGACCGCGCCGCCGAAGACGTCGACGCCCTGCCAGCCGACGGTCCACAGGCCGAAGGAGAAGCGGTCGTCACGGGTGGGGGTGTAGCGGTCGTCGGCACTCATCGGGTCCTCGATCTCATCACGATTTGGTCACGCTCAGGCGGACGCACGCTTGGTTGGAACGTGCAACAAAACACGCATCCAGAACTGCTTGCCGCGCTGAGTCACCCTCAGTAAGTTGTCCGCCACAACATATCCGGTGATGGCCGTCACAAGAAGTCTCGGTCCTTTTCGAAATGACGAGCCGCTCACCGGTCCGAGCCATGGAGGTCGAGGGAATGGTCAGGAACAAGGGTGCGCGGTACGCGTCCCTGGTCGCAGCGGGTGTTCTCGCTTTCGGTGCGCTGACGGCGTGCGGGAGCGACAGCGACGGCGGCAGCGAGGGCAGTGAGGGCAGCAGCGGCGACGGCAGCAGCGAGACCACGGGCAAGGTCGGCGTGATCCTGCCCGACTCGAAGAGCTCGGTCCGCTGGGAGACGCAGGACCGCCCGAACCTGGAGGCCGCGTTCGAGGCCGCCGGGCTCGAGTCGATCATCCAGAACGCGGAGGCTTCGCCCGACACGTACGGTCAGCTCTGCGACCAGATGATCACCGAGGGCGTCAACGTCCTCATCGCGACCAACCTCGACCCGGACTCGGGGAAGGCGTGCATCGACAAGGCCAAGGACGCCGGCGTCGCAGTCATCGACTACGACCGGCTCACGCTGGGTGGCGGCGCGGACTACTACGTGTCGTTCGACAACGTGGTGGTCGGCGAGCTCCAGGGCCAGGGTCTGATCGACTGCCTCAACGCCAAGGACGTCACGAGCGGGAACATCGCCTTCATCAACGGCGCCGCGACCGACAACAACGCGACGCTCTTCAAGCAGGGCTACGAGCAGGTCATCACCGACGACGGCAGCTTCACGGTCGTCGCCGACCAGACCGGCGAGTGGGACCCGAACGTCGCAGGTCAGGTCTTCGACCAGATGTACTCCGCCAACCCGGACCTCGTCGGTCTGGTCACGGCGAACGACGGCATGGCGGGCGGTGTGATCGCTCGTCAGAAGGCCGCCGGCGTCGAGGGTGAGATCCCGGTGACCGGTCAGGACGCGACGGCCGAGGGTCTGGCCAACGTCCTGCAGGGCTACCAGTGCGGCACGGTCTTCAAGGACACCTCGGTCGAGGCGAAGGCCGCCGCCGACCTCGCCATCGCGATCATCAACGGGGACGACACCTCGTCGATCGCGACCGGCTCGGTCAACGACTCGGAGCTCGGCGTCGACGTCCCGTCGGTGCTCGCCGACCCGGTCTGGGTCACGGCCGACTCGGTGCAGTCCGTCGTCGACGCCGGCCAGGCCGACGCTGCCGAGATCTGCAAGGGCATCGAGGACCTGTGCTCTGAGTACGGTGTCGGCTGACCGTTAGCGGTTGCCTGACAGCTTCACGAGCGGGGGCCCGTCCTTCTGGGCGGGCCCCCGCTCTCACCTTCCAGACCCAGAAGGGCTATGCAAAATGTCGAGTGAAGAGCCGCTGCTGGAGCTGCGCGGCGTGCATAAGACCTTCGGCGCCGTGCACGTGCTGCGCGGCGTCGACCTGACCGTCCGGCCCGGTCGCGTGACCGCGCTGGTCGGCGACAACGGAGCGGGGAAGAGCACCCTGATCAAGGGGATCGCCGGCATCCACCCGTTCGACGACGGCGACTACACGTTCGAGGGCAGCGCCGTCCACGTGAAGAGCCCCCGCGACTCCAACGGGCTGGGCATCGAGGTCGTCTACCAGGACCTCGCGCTGTGCGACAACCTGGACGTCGTCCACAACATGTACCTCGGCCGTGAGATCACGAAGAACGGCTTCGTGGACGAGGACGCCATGGAGGCCAAGGCCCGCGAGACGCTCGACGGCCTCTCGGTTCGCACGCTGAAGTCGGTGCGGACGCGCGTCGCCTCGCTCTCGGGTGGCCAGCGGCAGACGGTCGCCATCGCGCGCGCCGTTCTCTGGAACTCCAAGATCGTCATCCTCGACGAGCCGACCGCGGCCCTGGGCGTCGCCCAGACCGAGCAGGTCCTGAAGCTGGTCCGTCGCCTCGCGGATCGCGGCCTCGGGGTCGTGCTGATCAGTCACAACCTCAACGACGTCTTCGAGGTCGCCGACGACGTCGCGGTCCTCTACCTCGGCCAGATGGTCGCCCAGATCGAGGTCGCCTCCACCACCCGGGACCGGATCGTCACCGCGATCACGACCGGTGAGCTGAACAGGGGGGACGCGGCATGAGTGTCACCACCACCGACGACATCCATGACGTGAGTCCTGAGGACTCCGCGAGCACCCTCTGGAAGGACTACGTCGCCAAGATCCGGGGTGGCGACGTCGGTTCGCTGCCCGCGATCCTCGGGCTGGTCGCGCTCGTCGCCGGCTTCTCGATCCTGCGACCCGAGAGCTTCACCACGGCCTTCAACTTCGAGAACCTGATCCAGCAGTCGGCCGGCGTCACGATCATCGCGATGGGGCTCGTCTTCGTGCTCCTGCTCGGCGAGATCGACCTCGCGGCCGGGGTCACCGCCGGCATGGCCGCGGCCGTGACGTCCGTCCTGCTCACCAACCACGACTGGAACACCGCCTTGGCCATCGTGGCGGGACTCCTCGCCGGCACGGCGGTGGGGGCCTTCCATGGCGTGATCGTCTCCCGGCTCGGGATCCCGTCGTTCATCGTGACCCTGTCCACGTTCCTCGCGCTGCAGGGCGTCGTGCTGACGCTCGTCGGCGAGCGGGGATCGGTCAACTCGGGCGACTTCATCGCGAAGCTCAACAGCGACACCCTCCCGGTCTGGCTCGGCTGGGTCATCGCGGCGGTGCTCGTCGGCGCCTACGCGGTGCTGACGTTCGTGAGCAACAGGCGGCGTCGGGCCAACGGACTGACGAGCGAGCCGGACCTGCTCTGGGCGCTGAAGTCGGGAAGCCTCGCAGTCGTGGCCTTCCTGGTGGTGTTCTACCTGTCGATCGAGCGCAGCCCGAACCCGCAGATCAGGTCGATCTCAGGTGTGCCGATCGCGCTCATCATCATCATCGGTCTCGCGATCGTGCTCAGCGTGCTGCTGGGCCGCACCCGGTGGGGTAGCCACGTCTACGCCGTCGGCGGCAACATGGAGGCGGCGCGCCGCGCCGGCATCAACGTCAAGTTCGTCCAGCTCAGCTGCTTCATGATCTGCTCCACCGTCGCGGCGGTGGGCGGACTGATGCTCGCGAGCTTCAGCGGTGGCGTGAACAACGTCTCCGGTGGCGGCCCGACCCTGCTCTACGCCGTCGGCGCGGCCGTCATCGGTGGCACGAGCCTCTTCGGTGGCAAGGGGCGCGTCGTCGACGCCGTCATCGGTGGCACCGTCATCGCGGTCATCGCCAACGGCATGGGCCTGATGAACCAGCCCGACAGCCGGAAGTACATCGTGACCGGTCTGGTGCTGCTCGTGGCGGCCAGCGTCGACGCCATCAGCCGTCGCCGAGCCGCTGCAAGCGGGCGGATCTGACAGGAGCAGACATGCCCACCCCGACCGGCGTCGGCACCGAGGAGCTCCGGCGCGCGAACCTGCGCGCCATCCTCCAGACGGTGCACACGCACGGCCCGACCACCCGCGCGGTGCTCACCAAGCAGCTCGGACTCAACCGGAGCACCATCGGTGCGCTCACCGGTGAGCTGCAGAGCCTCGCGCTGGTCTCCGAGCAGACCGCGGCGGTGGCAGGGCGCTCCGGGCGCCCTTCCCACCTCGTGGTCCCTCGCGAGGACAACGTGGTGGTGGCCGCGGACGTCGGCGTGGACCGGATCGCCGTGGCCCTGGTGGGCCTCGGCGGCGAGGTCCTCGCCCGGCGTACCCGCGGCCACCAGCGCGGGGAGCACGACGTCGCCCACGTGGTCGACGCCGTGGCCCAGATGGTCGAGGACGTGCTCGGCGCCGCTCCCGGGGTCCGGTGCCTCGGCATCGGGGTGGCCGTGCCGGGCGCGGTTCGGGCGAGCGACGGGGTGGTCAGGTTCGCCCCGAACCTCGGGTGGGTCGACGAGCCGTTCACGGACCTCCTTGCGCAGCGGCTCGGACGGCCGGTCGTGACCGGGAACGACGCCAACCTCGGCGTGCTCGCCGAGCACCTGCGGGGCGTGGCGGTCGGGTACGCCGACGTCGCCTACCTCAACGCCAGCGTCGGTATCGGCGGCGGCTTCCTGCTCGGCGGCCGCCCGCTGGGCGGCGCGAGCGGGTACGCCGGCGAGGTCGGCCACATGCCCGTCGACAGCGCCGGGCCGGTCTGCCGCTGCGGCGCGGTCGGCTGCTGGGAGACCAAGGTCGGCGAGAACGTGCTCCTGCGGCACGCCGGCCGGTTGGCAGGCGGCGGACCCCCGGCGGTCGCCGAGGTGATCAGCGCGGCCAAGGCGGGGGAGGCCCGCGCCGAGGCGGCGGTCAACGACGTCGCCGAGTGGTGCGGGGTCGGGATCCGCGCCATCGTGAACCTCTTCAACCCCGAGATCGTGGTGCTCGGCGGCACTCTCGCGCAGGTCTGGCGGGCCGCGGAGGAGCGCGTGGACGCCGCCATCGACAGCGGGCCGATGATGTCGCCCCGCGAGGACGTCGTGATCCGCTCGGCCGGCCTCGGCGGCGACTCACCGCTGATCGGGGCCGCCGAGCTGGCGTTCGCGCCGGTGCTGGAGCACCCGCAGGCCGTCCCGCAGCCGGTCTGACCGGTACTCTGCTGCCGCCATGATGGAACGTTTCCGCGCCTTCTTCACGAAGGTCATCTCGCCGATCGCCCACCTGCTGCTCCGCCTCGGCGTCAGCCCGGACGCCGTCACGCTCGTCGGCACGCTCGGCGTGTCTGCCGGCGCCCTGGTGTTCTTCCCGCAGGGAGAGCTGTGGATCGGTGTCCTCGTGATCACCGCGTTCGTGTTCAGCGACCTCCTCGACGGCTACATGGCCCGCACCAGCGGCCGGGTGAGCAAGTTCGGCGCCTTCTGGGACTCCACGCTGGACCGGATCGGAGACGGTGCGATCTTCATCGGCCTGGCGCTGTACTTCGCGTGGGAGGAGCCCAGCAAGCTCTACCTGGTGCTGACGCTGGTCTGCCTGCTCATGGGCGCGGTGACGTCGTACGCCCGCTCCCGCGGCGAGACCCTCGGGTTCGACGTGAAGGTCGGCATCGCCGAGCGGGCCGACCGGCTGGTCGCGATCCTGGTGATGACGTTCTTCAGCGACGTCCTGGACCTCCCGATCCTGCTCTACATCACCCTCTGGGCGCTCGCGATCGCCTCCACGATCACCGTGGGGCAGCGCGTTTGGGTGGTCCGGAAGCAAGCCCTGGCAGAGGCTCGGACTACGATCTGAGCATGTCGCACAGCACCCCCGAGACCCCCGAGAACGCCGAGACCAGCACCGGCACCACCCGCGTGAAGCGCGGGATGGCCGAGATGCTCAAGGGCGGCGTGATCATGGACGTCGTCAACGCCGAGCAGGCCAAGATCGCCGAGGACGCCGGGGCGGTCGCGGTGATGGCGCTGGAGCGGGTGCCCGCCGACATCCGGGCCCAGGGCGGCGTGTCGCGGATGAGCGACCCGGACATGATCGACGGCATCATCGAGGCGGTCTCGATCCCGGTGATGGCCAAGGCCCGGATCGGCCACTTCGCCGAGGCGCAGGTGCTGCAGTCGCTCGGGGTGGACTACATCGACGAGTCCGAGGTGCTGACCCCGGCCGACTACGCCAACCACATCGACAAGTGGGCCTTCACGGTCCCGTTCGTGTGCGGTGCGACCAACCTGGGTGAGGCGCTGCGCCGCATCACCGAGGGTGCGGCGATGATCCGCTCGAAGGGCGAGGCCGGCACCGGCGACGTGTCGAACGCCGTGACCCACATGCGCACGATCCGCCGCGAGATCCGCCGACTCGGGGCGCTGGAGGGGGACGAGCTGTACGTCGCCGCGAAGGAGCTGCAGGCGCCGTACGACCTGGTCAAGGAGGTCGCCGAGCGCGGCAAGCTCCCCGTGGTGCTGTTCACCGCGGGCGGTATTGCCACCCCTGCGGACGCCGCGATGATGATGCAGCTGGGCGCGGAAGGTGTTTTCGTGGGTTCCGGAATCTTCAAGTCCGGAAATCCCGCGCAGCGGGCCGAGGCCATTGTGAAGGCGACGACTTTCTACGACGACCCCGACGTGGTCGCAAAGGTCTCCCGCGGCCTGGGCGAGGCGATGGTCGGCATCAATGTCGACGAGATCCCGCAGCCGCACCGCCTCTCCGAGCGCGGCTGGTGAACCGCCGCTAACCGCACCTCCCGAGATCGGGTGGATAACCGCCAGGAATGGCGGATGTCCACCCGATTTCTGTCTAGACCTCTCGTCCAATTGCCGTCCAAATGGGCGGGACGTCGGCGAGTCGTCCGGTATTTCCTTCGGTTTTCGTCTATGCGGCCGACGAGTTCTCCCAATTGGCCCCTTCGTGGGCCTTCCCCCAGTTGAGAACTTGAAGGAATCGTCATGAAGAAGACCACCAAGGGCGCGCTTGCCGCCGTTGCCGGTGGGTCGCTGCTGTTCGGTGGCGCCGGCTCGCTCGCGTACTGGACCGGTGACTCGACCGTCACCGGCGACAGCATCGAGTCCGGAACGCTCGACATGAGCGTCCCCGACTGCGCCGACGACGTCGTCGCGGGCACGCACGGCTGGCAGTTCGACGGCACCAACGCCACCTTCAACCCCGCCAGCGACACCGTCGTCCCGGGCGACACGCTCACCAAGGTCTGCGACATCACGCTCAACCTCGTCGGCAGCCACATCGGCGCCACGCTGGCGTTCGAGACGGCCGAGTGGGGTGCCGGCTCCGCCACCGGCCTGACCGAGGAGCTCGTCCCGGACGTGGACTTCCTCGTCGACGGCCAGGCCTACGCGCCGATCACCGCCGCGGGCACCTACGTCATCCGGGCCGCGATCAGCGTGGACTTCCCGTACGGCACGGGCACGGACAACGACTCGAACAGCCCGCTGGGCGGTCCGGCGCTCCAGGCGATCCTCGACGACATCGTCGTGACCGCCACGCAGACCCACGACAACGCGTAGTCCGTTGGCTGTTCTCGCCCCTGAGATCGAGTCCCCGGTCCAGGGCAGGCCGCCCCGTCGCCGACGCGGCTTACTGTCCTGGATGGGGAAGGTCGTGTCCTGGTTCGTGATGTTCGGGATCGGCGCGATGCTGATGGCGTCGCTGATCGTCCCCCGCGCGGCGGGAGCCTTGACGTACGTGATCGAGACAGGGTCGATGCGGCCGCACCTGCCCCCGGGCACGATGGTCGCCATCCAGCCGGTCGACGCGAACGCGGTCAGGGTCGGTGACGTGATCACCTACCAGCTGCGCTCGGGTGACCCGACGGTGGTGACGCACCGGGTGGTCGCGGTCGGCTACGACGGCGACGGCCAGGTGCGCTGGCAGACGCAGGGCGATGCGAACCCCACGGCCGACAAGCTGTGGGTCCAGCCCGCCCAGCTGCGTGGCCGGCTCTGGTACGGCGTCCCGATGCTGGGACACGTCTCCGCGGTCGTCAGCCAGCAGCAGCGGGGACTCATCTACGGCGCGCTGGCGCTGGGGCTGATCAGCTACGCGCTCACCCAGTTCGGCAGCGCGTTGCGTGACCGACGCCGACGGACCCATCCGGTCGGCACCACCGGCGGAGGCCGGAGGAAGGCGTAGAGACGATGACGAGCACGGGTACTCGACGCGGGCAGCGTCGCCGCTCGCTGCAGCCACGGCTGCGGCGGGGGCTGGCGTCCGCCCGCGTGCGGGCCGCGCTCGGGCTCGGGGTCGTGCTCACCGCCTTCGTCTCGGGCACCTTCGCCTACTGGTCAGACGCCGTCGCGGTGAGTGGCGCGAAGTTCACGGCCGGGACGATCGACCTGAAGGCCAACAACCTCGACACGGTCACCGGCTACACCACGCTCAACCTCTCCACCATGGTCCCGGGCAGCTCGATGGCCGGGGTGCTCACCATCAAGAACGGCGGCACCGCGCCGCTGAAGTACACCGCGGTCACGACCGCCACCAACGCCGACGGCAAGAACCTGCGCGGCAGCCTGGTCGTCAAGGTCACCGGGGCGGCGACCGCGACCGGCTCCGCGCCCGCGATGACGTGCGGGGGTACGCCCCTCACGGGCTCCGCGACCGCGCTCAACGGGTCGCTGCTCTCCACCGGCCGGCTCCTGGCCGCCGGTGCGAGCGAGTCGATCTGCGTCCAGATCACCCTGGACGCCGCCGCCTCGACCTCGCTCCAAGGCGCCACGACCGACGTCGTCATCACCTTCAACGCGACCTCGGAGCTCGCGTGAGGAAGCGGCCACGGCGCGTCACTGCGCTCCTGAAACAGCTCGCCCTCACGCTCGGCGCCGTCGCGGGCGTGCTCTGCCTCGCCGTCATGCTCGCCGGGTTCGCCTTCGGGGTCCGGCCGCTGGTGTTCCTGTCGGGCTCGATGAGTCCGACGATCGACACCGGGGCGCTCGCGATCGCGCGCACGGTCCCGGCCGCCGACCTGGGCGTCGGGGACATCGTCTCCGTGCCGACCCCGGCCGGCCAACGGGTCACCCACCGCATCGTCTCGGTCCAGCAGGACCAGGGGTCCGCGACGCTGCTCCTCAAGGGCGACGCGAACCAGGCGGTCGATGCGTCGCCGTACCGCGTGGAGGGCGCCGACGTCGTCCTGTTCTCGGTCCCGGAGGTCGGGTACGTCCTCAGCTGGCTGGCCAGCCCGCTCGGGCTCTTCTCGCTGGGGTTGTACGCCGCCGCCCTGCTGTCGATCCTCGTGCGTCGCCCGGCCACCGCCGGGCACCGGGTCGCGGGCGCGCGCCGCCGGGAGACGACCACCCCGGTGGTCGTCGGCCGGCACCGCGTGGGCGGGCCGCGTCGCCGGAGCCGGCGCTCGCCGGTCCTCGTGCTCGCGCGAGCCCTGGTGCCCTCGCGGAGCACGGGCGGGCGGCGGAGGAAGACCGCGCCCCGCCGTGCCCGGTCCACGCGGCCGGCGCTCGCGCTGCCGATCACGGCGGCCACGGTCGTCGCCGGCGGCTGGGTGGCCGGCTCCGCGGAGCCGACGCTGGCGGCGTTCACCGACCCGGCGACCGTCTCGGGCACCACGCAGGCGGCGTACACGGTGCCGGCACCCAACGGCAACACCTGCGCCGTGCTCTCGCCGGGCACCAACTCCTCGCGCGGCGTGAACCTCACCTGGCCGGACAACGCGACGAACCTGCCCCGGCTCGTCTACACCGCCTCGACCAACCTGAGCGGCGCGACCTCGAGCGCCGTCGACCTCGGCACGACCTGGGAGCTGCGGGTCCGCTACAACCCCAGCACGCCCGCGAACCAGAACAAGGTCGTGACGGTCACCGCGGCTCCGCGACTCCAGGCCGCCGCGACCTGGACCGGCCCGAGCACGACCTGGAAGTTCCGCACGGGAGCCAGCGCGGCCGCTCAGCCGGTCTGCGGCGACGCGACGCCCGCCGTGGTCGACATCCACGCCCCGGACGGGGTGACCCGCACACCAACCGCGCAGCGCGCCTACATCGTCGGAGCGTCCGGTTGCACCGCCGACGTGTCGTTCTGCGGGACGATCGAGGACGCCTCCACGATCTCCAGCGTCACCTACGTGCTCCGGCGCACCCAGGGCGCCACGGTGACCTGCTTCAACGGCTCGAACTGGGTCGCGACCTGCAACCAGATCCCGGCGCAGTCCACGGTCTACAACAACCAGCTGACCTTCTACTCCTCTGCGACGACGGGGACCGTCTACCCGAACTCCGGCGTCGGCTCCTACACGCTCACGGTCACCGTGACCGACAGCTGGCAGAACGTCACGACCACCGCGATCGCCTTCACGCTCAGCTGAGGGCCCAGGTGACGACCCGGGCGGCGTCGCGCAGGCCGAACGCCGCGCCCTCGGTCTTCCAGGCGCCGATCCGGACGACGATCGTGCCGGACGTGCGGTCGACCATCGCGACCTGGCCGCCGAGGCCGATGGCGGAGAAGAGCGTCGGGTCCGCGTCGGGCACGAGCTGGCCGACGTGCGGCTCGAGCGGCTGGCCCTGGGCGTCGACCGCATCCGTCGCGCCGCGCAGCAGCCCGGACCGGTTGACCCACCACAGGTAGCCGTAGCCGGCGTTCAGCTCCGTGGACGACCGGCCGGTGGAGGCGGCGACGTACGACCGGTCGAGGATCCGCGTGCCGCCGGCCTTGCCGTGGCGGAGGTAGAGCTGGGCGAACCGGGCGAGGTCGAGGCAGGTGGTCTGGGCGCCGAAGTAGGTGTTGGTCGACGTGCCGGTGGCGCTCGTGGTCATCCGGGTGTGGGTCATGCCGAGCGGACCGAAGAGCCGGTCGGCGGCGTACTCGTGCGTCGGGACGCCGGTCGCCTTCCGCAGCACGCGGTCGAGGACCTGGATGGCGGCGTTGTTGTACGCCCACGCCGTCCCGGGCGCGAACTGCTGGCCCAGCCCGACGGCGAACGCCGTCCGGTCGGCCGCCTGGGTGAGCTGGACGTAGTCGCTGTCGAGCGACCAGAACCGGCCGCTGTCGTTGCTGAGCAGGTTGCGGACCGTGACCGACGCCGAGTCCGTGCCCCGCCAGGAGGGGACGTAGCGGGCGACCGGGTCGGCGAGCGCCAGGTCGCCGTCGCGCAACGCGATCCCGACCAGCGCGCTCGTGATCGACTTCGTCACCGAGAAGACCTCGCGCGGGGTGGTGCGCCGGGTGCCCCAGTTCCAGTCGGCCACCAGCCGGTCGTCGCGGACCACCGCGAGGCAGGTGCTGTCCTTCGCCTTCGCGTCGGCCGCGATCTCGTCGAGGCGGGCCGCGCGGAACCCGGCCTTCGCCGGCGTGGTCGTCTGCCAGCCGTCGATCCGGCGCTGCGAGGCGCTGGTCGCAGCGGTGTTCGCGGCCGCGGGGACGGCGAGCAGCACGCTCAGGGCGGCGGCGACGAGTGCTGCTCTCACGCCGATGAGGATAAGTCGGGAGCGGTCCCTAGGATGAACCGTCGTGACCACGACGATCGGCGTCCTCGCCGTCCAGGGCGACGTGCGCGAGCACGTCAGCGCGATCGAGGCGCTCGGAGTCTCGGCGCTGCGCGTGCGTCGTACCTCCGAGCTGGAGGCGTGCGACGGGCTCGTGATCCCCGGGGGCGAGTCCACGACGATGGCCAAGCTGGCCCGCACCTTCGACCTGTTCGAGCCGATCCGACAGCGGCTCAAGGAGGGCATGCCGGCGTTCGGGACCTGCGCCGGGATGATCATGCTCGCCGACCGGATCGAGGGCGGCACCCGCGACCAGGAGACGCTCGGGGGCCTGGACATCACGGTCCGGCGCAACGCGTTCGGCCGGCAGGTCGACTCGTTCGAGGACGACGTCGACTTCGCCGGGCTCGACGAGAAGGTGCACGCGATCTTCATCCGCGCGCCGTGGGTCGAGTCGGTGGGGGACACGGTGGAGGTGCTCGCTCGTGTCGAGCACGCTGAGGCCGCGGGTAGGATCGTCGCGGTCCGTCAGGGTTCGCTGATGGCGACGTCGTTCCATCCCGAGGTGGGTGGCGACGCCCGGGTCCACCGCTTGTTCGTGGACCTGGTTCGGAGCTGAGAAGAAGAGGGACGCATGTCTGGCCACTCCAAGTGGGCGACCACGAAGCACAAGAAGGCCGCGATCGACGCCAAGCGCGGCAAGCTGTTCGCCAAGCTGATCAAGAACATCGAGATCGCGGCGAAGATGGGTGGCCCCGACCCCTCCGGCAACCCGACGCTGTACGACGCCATCCAGAAGGCGAAGAAGCAGTCGGTGCCGAACAAGAACATCGACTCCGCGGTCAAGCGCGGCGGCGGCCTCGACGGCGGCGGCGTCAACTACGAGACGATCATGTACGAGGTCTACGGCCCGCAGGGCGTGGCCCTGCTGGTCGAGTGCCTGACCGACAACCGCAACCGGGCAGCGATGGAGGTCCGGACCGCGGTCACCCGCAACGGCGGCACGATGGCCGACCCCGGCTCGGTCTCGCGCCTGTTCACCCGCAAGGGCGTCGTGGTGATCGAGAAGAGCCAGGAGCGCGGCGGTCAGCCGTGGGAGGTCACCGAGGACGACGTCCTCGAGGCGACCCTCGACGCCGGCGCCGAGGACGTCAACGACCTCGGTGACAGCTTCGAGATCCAGTCCGAGGCCGGCGACGTCGTCGCCGTGCGTACGGCGCTGCAGGCCGCCGGCATCGACTACGAGTCGGCCGAGGTCCAGTTCGTCGCGACGATGGACATCCCGGTCGGTGAGGTCGAGGTGGCCGGCAAGGTGTTCCGCCTGGTCGACGCCGTCGACGACTGCGACGACGTGCAGAACGTCTTCAGCAACGCCGACATCCCCGACGAGGTCCTCGAGGCGATCGACGCCTGATTTGGGATAGTCCCTGACGTTTCCGGGGTCTCGAGCGGGTTGTGTGGCCCGAAAGGTCAGGGACTACCCCCTCGGGCGTGTCCTCCGGGCATCCGGGGGAGCGGCTGGATAGCGTGACCTCCGAACACCTGTTCGGACAGAAGGGCATCGGATGCGCGTGCTGGGGATCGACCCCGGGCTGACCCGCTGCGGCATGGGCGTGGTCGAGGGCACGGTCGGCCGGCCGCTGACCCTGGTCGACGTCAACGTGCTGCGTACGTCGAGCGACCTGCCGGTTCCGCAGCGGCTGGTGACCATCGAGAAGGGCATCGACGCCTGGATCGACGAGTACCACCCCGACGCGGTGGCGGTGGAGCGGGTGTTCGCCCGCTCCGACGTCAGCACCGTGATGGGCACCGCTCAGGCCAGCGGCATCGCGATGGTGTGCGCGGCGCGGCGCGGCCTGCCGATCGCGCTGCACACGCCGAGCGAGGTCAAGGCAGCGGTGTCCGGCAACGGCCGCGCCGACAAGGCCCAGGTCGGCGCGATGGTCACCCGGATCCTCCGTCTCGACGCGATGCCGAAGCCGGCCGACGCCGCTGACGCGCTCGCGCTGGCCATCACCCACATCTGGCGCGGTGGCGCCCAGGCCCGGATCGATGCGGCGCTGGCCGCGGCAGGGAGAAAGCAGTGATCGCGTTCGTCCGTGGCGAGGTCGCCGCCCTGACGCTCTCCAGCGCCGTGCTGGAGGTCGGGGGAGTCGGTCTCGAGCTGATGTGTACCCCCGGGACCCTGGCCACGCTGCGGCCGGGGACCAAGGCCACGCTCGCCACGTCGATGGTGGTGCGCGAGGACTCGCTGACCCTCTTCGGGTTCGTCGACGACGACGAGAAGCAGACGTTCGAGCTCGTGCAGACCGCGTCCGGGGTCGGGCCGAAGGTCGCCCAGGCGATGGTGGCGGTGCTCAGCCCCGACGACCTGCGCCGCGCGATCGCCGGCGACGACGTCAAGACGCTCACCAAGGTGCCCGGCATCGGCCAGAAGGGCGCCCAGCGGATCATCCTCGAGCTCAAGGACCGCATCGGCGCCCCCGTCGGCGGCCGGTCGGCGTCGGTGCCGGCTGCGGCCGCGCCGTGGCGCGACCAGGTCCAGCAGGGACTCGTCGGCCTGGGCTGGTCGGTGAAGGACGCCGAGAAGGCCCTCGACGCGGTCGAGCCCGAGGCCGGTGACGCGCCCGACGTGGCGGCGCTGCTGCGCGCCGCGCTCCGCACCCTGAGCAGGGCGTGAGCCAGTGCCATTCCACGAGGACGAGCTGGACGAGGCGGAGACCACCCACTTCCGCTCGCTGACCGCGGCGGAGGCCGAGGGCGACGAGCGCGCCGTCGAGGCGGCGCTGCGCCCGCGCACGTTGGAGGAGGTCGTCGGCCAGGTCCGGGTCCGCGACCAGCTCGGGCTGGTGCTCGAGGCGGCCCGCCGCCGCGGTCGTGCGCCCGACCACGTGCTGCTCTCCGGTCCGCCCGGTCTGGGCAAGACGACGCTCTCGATGATCATCGCCGCCGAGATGCAGGCGCCGCTGCGGCTGACCAGTGGCCCGGCGATCACGCACGCGGGGGACCTCGCCGCGATCCTCTCGGGCATGAACGAGGGCGACGTCCTCTTCGTCGACGAGATCCACCGGATGTCGCGGCCGGCCGAGGAGATGCTCTACATGGCGATGGAGGACTTCCGGGTCGACGTCGTCATCGGCAAGGGTCCGGGCGCCACCGCGATCCCGCTCGAGATCCCGCCGTTCACGCTGGTGGGCGCCACAACGCGCGCGGGGCTGCTGCCCGGGCCGCTGCGCGACCGGTTCGGCTTCACCGCCCACCTGGAGTTCTACGAGCCCGACGAGCTCGACCAGATCGTGCAGCGCTCGGCGCGGCTGCTCGACGTCGACGTCGAGGCCGACGGCACCGCGGAGATCGCCTCGCGCTCGCGCGGTACGCCGCGGATCGCGAACCGGCTGCTGCGTCGGGTCCGCGACTATGCTCAGGTCCGCGCCGAGGGGGTGGTCACGCTCCCGGTCGCGCGGGCGGCGCTGGACCTCTACGAGGTCGACGAGCTCGGGCTCGACCGGCTCGACCGCGCGGTCATCGACGCGCTCTG
Organism: Nocardioides sp. SR21; assembly: GCF_022761125.1. Taxonomy (GTDB): domain Bacteria; phylum Actinomycetota; class Actinomycetes; order Propionibacteriales; family Nocardioidaceae; genus Nocardioides. The sequence goes on from NZ_JAKWJR010000009.1 coordinate 118,388, forward strand.
CCGCCGCTTCGGCGGGGGACCGGTCGGCATCTCCACCCTCGCCGTCGCGGTCGGCGAGGAGCGCGAGACGGTCGAGGAGGTCGCGGAGCCGTTCCTGGTCCGCAACGGCTTCCTCGCGCGCACGCCGCGCGGCCGGATCGCGACCCCGGCGGCCTGGGAGCACCTCGGGCTGAGCGCTCCGCCGGTGAACGCCACCGGGGACGCCACGCTCTTCGAGGACTGACCCGCCCGCCGGCCACCCGGCCGGCCCACCCGGTGGGGCCTGCCGATTGGTGAGCCAGACCACCCCGCTGGTTACACTTGCGCGTCGGCCGCCCGGTCTGGGCTGTGCCGCGCCCTGCATATCGTTCGAGAGGTTTCGTCGTGGAGTTCTTGCCGCTCATCGGCATCGCGCTGCTCTTCTGGCTCTTCATCATCCGGCCGCAGCAGCGGCGCCAGAAGGAACTTCGTGGCATGCAGTCCTCGTTGAGCACCGGTGACGAGATCATGCTGACGTCGGGCGTCTTCGCGACCGTGCAGCAGGTGGAGGACGACAGCGTCCTCGTCGAGATCGCCGAGGGCGTGACCATCAAGGTCGCCCGCGGAGCGGTGGGCACGATCGTCACCAGGACGGACCGGCCCGACGAGGTCGAGCAGGACCAGGACCAGCCCGGCGAGACCGCCGGCACGGAGGAGAACTGACATGGCAGGCAGGTCGGCCCGTCCCGGGCGCGTCCTCATCGTCTTCCTTCTCGGGGTGGCGATCCTCTACGGCTTGGTCGCGATCGGGGGCAACTGGAAGCCGGCTCTCGGCCTCGACCTCCAGGGCGGCACCCGGATCACGCTGATCGCCGAGGGTGACCCCGACAAGGAGTCGATGGACGAGGCCCAGAAGATCATCGACCAGCGCGTCAACGGCAAGGGCGTCAGCGAGGCCGAGGTGACGGTCCAGGGCGACCGCTTCATCGTGGTCGAGATCCCCGGCAAGAACCGCAGTGACCTGGTCGACACGGTGTCGCGTACGGCGCAGCTGCGCTTCCGCACCGTGGCCTGCAGCAGCGTCGCTCCCGGCCCGTGCGGCACGGCCACCGCCCCCGAGACGAACGACCCGCTGGCTCCCGACGCGACGCAGCAGCCGACCGAGCAGCCGTCCGAGCAGCCCTCGGAGTCGCCGTCGTCGAAGCCGTCGGAGAAGGCCTCGGACAAGCCGAGCCCGAAGAACCGCCCGGCGTACGGCCTCGTGGCCGACAAGAAGAAGAACGACGAGAAGGGCGACAAGCCGGCGAGCAAGCCGTCGCAGTCGCCCTCGGCCTCGCCCTCGGAGTCGCCGACCGCCTCTCCGTCGGAGACCCCGGCCCCGTCGGACTCGCCGACCGCGGCGCCTGTGGACGCCAACGACCGGGCCGGCCAGGCGCTGAAGTTCATGGCCGCGCCGGACCAGGCCTCGATCGACGCCTACAACGCGTACACCTGCCCGTCGACCGAGCCGGTCGTCGACGACCCGGCCAAGCCGCTGGTCACCTGTGGTGTCGACGAGGAGGCGGGCGTGAAGTACCTCCTCTCGCCGGCCGCGATCGAGGGCACCGAGCTGACCGACGCGACGGCCGGCGTCCCCGCCGGTCAGGTGGCCTGGCAGGTCAACCTGAGCATCGGTGGCGAGGGCAAGGACGTCTTCAAGGAGCTCTCGCAGAACATGGTCAACACCGACCAGCAGTTCGCGGTGGTCCTCGACGGCCAGGTCATCTCCTCGCCCGGGTTCAGCGGCGTGATCACGAACGGCGACGCCCAGATCAGCGGTGGCTTCAACGAGGCCAGCGCCACGAGCCTCGCGACCAGCCTCAAGTTCGGTGCGCTCCCGGTCGACTTCCAGGACGACCCGACCACGGAGGACGTCGGCCCGTCGCTGGCCGGTGACCAGCTCCAGGCGGGCCTCACGGCCGCGGTGCTCGGCCTGGTGCTCGTGATGCTCTACTGCCTCGTCTACTACCGCGGCCTCGGTCTCGTCGTGCTGCTGTCGCTCCTGGTGGCGGCCGCAGTGACCTACGCGATGGTGCTGCTGCTGGCCAACACGGCCGGCTTCACGCTGACGCTGCCCGGTATCGCCGGTCTGATCATCGGCGTGGGTGTCACAGCGGACTCCTTCATCATCTTCTTCGAACGCATCCGAGACGAGATGCGCGAAGGCAAGTCGATGCGCGTCGCCGTCGAGACCGGCTGGAAGCGGGCTCGCAAGACCCGCCTCGCGGCCAACGTGGTCTCGCTGCTCTCCGCGGCGGTCCTCTACCTGTTCGCCACCGGCGTCGTGAAGGGCTTCGGTTTCGCGCTGGGTCTCTCCACGCTGATCGACCTCGCGATCCTGTTCTGGTTCACGAAGCCGCTCGTGTCGACGCTGGCGCGCTTCAAGTTCTTCAACGGTGGCGGTGAGCTGTCGGGCCTGAGCGCCTCGACGCTGGGCATCGACCACGTTCCGGCGGGAGGCAAGGCCTGATGGGCAAGTTCTCGAGGCTCGGCAACGACCTCTACCAGGGCCGCAAGTCCTACGACTTCGTCGGCCGCCGCGCACTCTGGTACGCGATCTCAGGCACCCTGGTCGGCCTCGCCGTCCTGGTGATCCTGGTCAAGGGACTGAACTTCGGCATCGAGTTCACCGGCGGTAACCAGTACACCGTCAGTGACCTGTCGTCCGAGGTCGCCACCCAGGACACCGTCGACGAGCTGCGCGACGAGATCGGCACCGGCGTGGACGGCATGACGTCCGAGCCGATCGTGACGACCGCGGGCGACACCAGCATCGTGATCCAGACCGAGGACCTGTCGCAGGCGCAGAACATCCAGGCGCGCCAGATCATCGAGGACGTCACTGGCGTCCCGAGCGACTCCGACCAGATCTCCCAGACCCAGATCGGCGCGAGCTGGGGCCAGGAGGTCGCCAAGCGCGCGATCCTCGGCGTCTGCATCTTCCTGCTGCTCGTGGTCCTGTTCATCTGGGGCTACTTCCGCGAGTGGAAGATGTCGGTCGCCGCCGTGGCCGCGCTGGCGCACGACATCCTGCTGACGATCGGCGTCTACGCGCTCTCGGGCTTCCCCGTGACGCCGGCCGCGGTCACCGGTCTGCTCGCGATCCTCGGGTTCTCGATGTACGACACCGTCGTGGTGTTCGACAAGATCCGCGAGAACACCCACGAGCTCAAGACCGGCCGCCAGACCTACGCGCAGGCGACCAACCTCGCGGTCAACCAGACCCTGGTCCGCTCGATCAACACCTCGATCGTGGCGCTCATCCCGATCGGCGCGATCCTGTACGTCAGCGCCGTGCAGCTCGGCTCGAGCTCGCTGAAGGACCTGGCGCTCGCACAGTTCGTCGGCATGGCCGCCGGCGTCTTCTCGTCGGTGTTCATCGCGCCGCGCATCCTGGTGCACCTGAAGTCGCGCGAGGCGGACATCATCATCGCCGACCGGCGCGCGCAGACCCGGGTCAAGCACGACGCCGACCGCTATGCGTCGGTCCCGGCGTTCACCGAGGACATGCCGATCCACGACGAGGTGGGCGAGGAGGGCGAGTCGACCGACGACGCACCCGTCGCGCGCACGGTCACGACGACCCGGAGCACCACGCCGCCGCCGGCCGCCGGCAGCGGGCGGATCGCCCCGCAGGCGCGGGGTCCGGTGAAGGACAGCCCGTCGTCCGGGCGTCAGCAGCCGACCCGCCAGTCGAAGTCGAAGCGGGACAAGAAGTGAGCGACCCCGGGCCGGGGCTCGACGGCGCGCTGGCGCTCATCGCCGACGTACCCGACTTCCCCGAGCCCGGGATCCTCTTCAAGGACATCACCCCGCTGCTCGCCGACCACACGGCGCTGACGGCGGTGATCGACGCCCTCGCCGCGGCGGGTCGTGACGACTCCGGCCGGCCAGTGGTCGACAAGGTCCTCGGCATGGAGTCGCGCGGCTTCATCCTCGGCGCACCGGTGGCGCTCGCGCTCGGCGTGGGCTTCGTGCCGGTCCGCAAGGCCGGCAAGCTGCCGCGGGCGACGTACGCCGTCTCCTACGCGCTGGAGTACGGCGAGGCGACGCTCGAGGTGCACCAGGATGCGCTCCAGCCCGGCGACCGGGTGCTGCTCGTCGACGACGTGCTGGCCACCGGGGGTACCGCTCGGGCCACGATGGACCTGGTCGGGCAGTGCGGCGGTTCGGTGCATGCGGTGGCGATGCTCATGGAGCTCGGCTTCCTGCCGGGCCGCGACGCCATCGGCGACGTACCCCTGACCTGCCTCCTCACGGTCTGACGGCTCGCGTTCCCCTCTAGACTGCAAGCGTGACCGAGGAACGAGCCGCCACCCCCGTCGAGGAGGAGCAGCTCGCGCCCCGGACTCCCTCGGAGCCGCCGCCGTCGACCCGCAGCATGCGGGCCCGGCTGGCGCGGATGGGCGCTCGCGGGCAGTCCACGACGAACCCGGTCCTCGAGCCGCTGTTCCGGTCGGTGCGCGCGAACCACCCCAAGGCGGACCTCGCGCTGCTCGAGCGGGCGTACCTGACCGCCGAGAAGATGCACGGCACCCAGACCCGCAAGAGCGGTGACCCGTACATCACCCACCCGCTGGCGGTCACCACGATCCTCGCCGACATCGGCATGACCGAGCCGACCCTGGCCGCAGCGCTGCTGCACGACACGGTCGAGGACACGCCGTACACGCTCGAGCAGGTCCGGCAGGACTTCGGCGACGAGGTCGCCCAGCTCGTCGACGGCGTGACCAAGCTCGACAAGGTCAAGTACGGCGACTCCGCGCAGGCCGAGACCATCCGCAAGATGATCGTCGCGATGTCGCGCGACATCCGGGTGCTGGTCATCAAGCTCGCCGACCGGCTCCACAACATGCGGACGCTGCGCTACGTCCGGCAGGAGACCCAGGAGCGGGTCGCCCGCGAGACCCTCGACATCTACGCGCCGCTGGCCCACCGGCTCGGCATGAACACCATCAAGTGGGAGCTCGAGGACCTCGCGTTCGCGACCCTGCACCCCAAGATCTACGACGAGATCGTGCGGATGGTGGCCGAGCGGGCGCCGTCGCGCGACCAGTTCCTGGCCGAGGTGATCGCCCAGGTCGAGGCCGACCTGCGCGAGGCGAAGGTCAAGGCGTCGGTGACCGGGCGGCCGAAGCACTACTACTCGATCTACCAGAAGATGATCGTCGGCGGCCGGGAGTTCTCCGACATCTACGACCTGGTCGGCATCCGCGTGCTCGTCACCGACGACCGCGACTGCTACACCGTCCTCGGCGTCCTGCACTCGCGGTGGAACCCGGTGCTCGGGCGGTTCAAGGACTACGTCGCGATGCCGAAGTTCAACATGTACCAGTCGCTGCACACGACGGTGATCGGGCCGCAGGGCAAGCCGGTCGAGCTGCAGATCCGGACCTTCGCCATGCACCGCCGCGCCGAGTACGGCGTTGCCGCGCACTGGAAGTACAAGGAGGACGGCCGCGCCGGCGTCGACACCGACCGCCCCGGCGACCTCGACGACATGACGTGGGTCCGCCAGCTCCTGGACTGGCAGAACGACTTCGAGGACCCGGGCGAGTTCCTGGAGTCGCTGCGCTTCGAGATCAACCGCGCCGAGGTCTACGTGTTCACCCCGCGCGGCGACGTGATCGCGCTGCCGACGGGCGCGACCCCCGTCGACTTCGCCTACGCCGTGCACACCGAGGTCGGCCACCGCACCATCGGCGCCCGCGTCAACGGCCGCCTCGTGCCGCTGGAGTCGGCGCTCGAGAACGGCGACGTCGTCGAGGTCTTCACGTCCAAGGGCCCCAACGCCGGCCCGTCGCGCGACTGGCTCGGCTTCGTGAAGTCGCCGCGCGCCCGCTCCAAGATCCGCCAGTGGTTCACCAAGGAGCGGCGCGAGGAGGCGATCGACCAGGGCAAGGAGCAGATCGCCAAGCTGATGCGCAAGGAGGGGCTGCCGCTCAAGCGGCTCATGTCCCACGAGTCGCTGATGCTGGCGGCGGTCCACTTCAAGCTCGCCGACGTCTCGGCCCTGTACGCCGCGGTCGGTGAGGGCAACCTGTCCGCGCAGGCCGTCGTGCGCCGGGTCATCGACGTGCACGGCGGCGACGACGGTGCGGCCGAGGACCTCGCCGAGGGCGTGACGATCACCAGTCGTCGTACCCGCTCCAAGGTGCAGTCCGGCGGCGACTCGGGCGTGATCGTCAAGGGCGCGCCCGACGTGTGGGTGAAGCTCGCCAAGTGTTGTACGCCGGTGCCGCCCGACCCGATCCTCGGTTTCGTGACCAAGGGCGGGGGAGTGTCGGTGCACCGGCAGAACTGCACCAACGCCAAGAGCCTGCAGGCGCAGTCCGAGCGGCTGCTCGACGTCGAGTGGGCGCCGACCGGCCAGTCCAGCTTCCTGGTGAACATCCAGGTCGAGGCGCTCGACCGGGCCCGGCTGCTCTCCGACATCACGATGGCGCTCTCCGACGCCCACGTCGACATCCTCAGCGCGAACCTCTCCACCACTCGCGACCGGGTCGCGAAGAGCCGCTTCACGTTCGAGATGGCCGAGGCCAAGCACCTCGACAGCGTCCTCAAGGCCGTCCGAGGTGTTCCCGGCGTCTTCGACGCCTACCGCGTGACCCAGTAGCGCTCCCGGGCGTCCGCGGTGTTGCCGGCGCACTCGTAGCGCTACTTCGTCGCCCCTGCACGCCTGTCTGGACCTCATCGCGGGTTTCCTGCGGACTCGTCGCAACCGCCCTAGCGTGCCCGGGTGCGGAAGATTCGCCCCTCTGGGAAGGCCGTCCTCGCCGCTGGAGCCATCGCGCTGACCCTCGTGGTCGTCGCGACCTCCGGTGCCGTGGCAGGCGCGCTGATCACGTCGAAGGACATCAAGGACAACACGATCAAGTCCCGCGACATCAAGAACGACACCATTCGCAACAAGGACATCCAGGCCGGCGCCGTGTCCTGGGAGAAGTCGCTCGACCAAGCCACCAAGGACCTCATCGAGGGTCTGGCCCAGGCCGGCGCCGCAGGGCCGCCGGGAGCCACCGGGCCGGCCGGTCCCGCAGGTCCCGCCGGTCCCGCTGGTCCGGCCGGCTCGCAGGGCCCACGAGGCCTTCCGGGTGACGACGCCACCGGCGGAAGCCTGGTCGCCTGGGACTACTTCGACGGCGACGTGGTCTTCGCGGACGGCATGCTCCCGATCGCCGAGCTGCTCGGTCGGGACGCCCCGATCACCGTCACCGAGCCGGGCAACTACGTGGTGACGATGCGCGCGGGTGGCACCATCCCCGACGTCGACGTGGAGAGCCCGGACCTCGAGGGGCTGTTCGGTTCACTCGGGCTGCTGACGCTGGGCACTCCGATCACGCTCGTCGAGGGCTCGGAAGAGGGCCCAGGCGTCGTTCGCGTCGACACGGACGTCCTCAGCCGCTCCTGCATCAACCTGATCGTCATGTGCAACGCGACGTTCTCGGTCACGGTGCAGCCCGGCTCACCACTCACGCTCGATCCCCAGCTGATCACCCTGGGTGCAGACCCGTGTGTCGACGGCCCGATCTCGGAGGGCGCCGACTGCCAGATCCCGGCTCGGGTCCAGGTGCAGGTCTACAAGCTGGCCGGATCCACGGCGGACTGGTCGGAGGCGGAGACGCTGCCCGTGATCGAGTTCCCGCTCTGCGACTGCTCGGAGAAGCGGGTGCGCAAGGACGTGCGGGGGCTGGTCCAGCAGCTGGTCCAGTAGGGAGAGCCGACGGAGCGGGTCAGCCGGTCCCGACGCGTCTAGCGCGACCTTCGCCACGGACTACGAAGAGAAGTCCGCGCTGGCCCGCTTCGCCATCTCCAGGAAGGACTGGCGCGAGGCGAGGTTCTCCTCCAGCTCCTTGACCTTCTTCTCGTTCCCAGCTGTGCGCGCCTTCTCCAGGTCGGCCTCGACCTGGGCGATCGCGGCCTCGAGCTTCGAGACCATGTCGTCGGCGCGCGCCGACTTCTCCGGGTCGGACCGGCGCCACTGCTCGTCCTCGAGGCCGCGGATCTCCTGCTCGACCTTGCGGATGCGGCCCTCGAGGTCCTTCATCCGGTCGCGCGGCACCTTGCCGGCCGCGTCCCAGCGGTCGGCGATGTCGCGGAACGCGCGCTTGGCGGCGTCGAGGTCGGTCACCGGGAGCAGCGCCTCGGCCTCGACGAGGAGCTTCTCCTTGACCTCGGCGTTCGCGGCGAACTCCTGGTCCTGCTCGGCGGCCGCGGCCTCGCGGGCGCCGAAGAACGTGTCCTGCGCGCCGCGGAAGCGCTTCCAGAGCGCGTCGTCGACCTCGCGCGGCGCGGGGCCGGCGGCCTTCCACTGCCGCATCAGCTCGCGGTAGCGCGCCGCCGTCGGACCCCAGTCGGTCGAGCCGGCGAGCTCCTCGGCCTCGGTCGCGAGCCGCTCCTTCACGCCGCGGGCCGCGTCGCGCTTCTCGTGCTGCTCGGAGAAGTGCGCCTTGCGGCGGCGGGTGTACGAGGTGCGCGCGGTCGAGAACCGGCGCCACAGCGCGTCGTCGGACGCGCGATCGATGCGAGGGAGCGCCTTCCACTCGTCGAGCAGCTCGCGCATCCGGTTCGCGCCGTGCCGCCAGTCGGAGCCCTCGGCGAGCTTCTCCGCCTCGGCGACGATCTTCTCCTTGCCTTCGCGCGACTCCGCGGAGCGCTGCGCCCGCTCGGCCTTGCGGGCCTCGCGCTGCTCGTCGAGGACGGGCGTCAGCGCGTCCAGCCGGGCGACCAGCGACGCCAGGTCGCCGACGGCGTTGGCCTCGGCCACCTGGGTGCGCACCGTGCGGACCGATGCGCCGGCCTCCTCGGGCGACATCACGCCGGACTTGATCCGCTGCTCCAGCAGGTCGACCTCGAAGGCGAGCGCGTCGTACCGCTCGGTGAAGAAGCGCAGTGCTTCCTCGGGTGTGCCCTCGGGGTACTGCCCGACGGATCGCTCGCCGTCACCGGTTCGTACGTAGACGGTGCCGTCGTCGTCGACGCGGCCCCAATCGTGGCTTGTCACTGGATGCGCTCCGCTCGCTCAGGTCGTTGCGGTGCCCATGCTAGTCACGGAGGCGGGTCGCCCGCCGAGACGTTGCACCGGTCGGAACGCCTTTACCTGCCATTCCGACCACCCCTGCAGGTCATACCGCGTGTCCGCCTGCCGCCTGCACGATCGACGTGAGCGGTCGCCGCGAGCGCTCCCCGAAGACCTGACGACGGTGGACGATGCCGTCGGGCTGAAGTCCCAGGGGGCTGGGGAGGTCGGGCAGCGTCGCACCGGTGCGGCGCTGCCCGGCTGCGCTCGATAGGCTGCCGGGGTGTTGATCGCCGGTTTCCCCGCAGGTCCGTGGGGCACGAACTGCTACGTCGCCGCCACCGGCCCCGGGAGCGAGTGCGTGGTCATCGACCCCGGCAAGGACGCGGCGGACGGCGTCGCGGAGGTCGTCCGCGAGCACCGGCTCAAGCCGGTCGCCGTGCTCGTCACCCACGGCCACATCGACCACATGTGGTCCGTCGCCCCGGTCGCCGGGACGTACGACGCCACCGCGTGGATCCACCCCGACGACCGGCACCTGCTCGCGGACCCGATGTCCGGGATGTCGCGCGAGACCAGCCAGATGCTCCTGGGCGGGGACTACCGGTTCGCCGAGCCCGACGACGTGCAGGAGCTCAAGGACCTGCAGGAGCTGGAGCTCGCGGGCCTGCGCTTCGTCGTGGACCACACGCCCGGCCACACCGCGGGCTCGGTGACGTTCCGCTCGCCGTACGACCGCGAGGACATCTCCGAGGTCATGTTCTCCGGCGACCTGCTCTTCGCGGGCTCGATCGGCCGCACCGACCTGCCCGGCGGCGACCATCCGACGATGTTGCGCAGCCTCGCCTCCAAGGTGCTGCCGCTGGCCGACGACATCGTGGTGCTGCCCGGGCACGGCGAGCAGACGTCGATCGGCCGCGAGCGCGCCACCAACCCCTTCCTGCAGGATCTGTGACATGGCCAAGCCCACCCCGCTGAGCGGGTTCCCTGAGCTCCTGCCCGAGCAGCGGTTCGTCGAGCAGCAGGTGATCGACACGCTGCGGCGCACCTTCGAGCTGCACGGCTTCGCCGGCATCGAGACCCGCGCGGTCGAGCCGATGGACCAGCTGCTGCGCAAGGGGGAGACCTCCAAGGAGGTCTACGTCCTGCGCCGTCTGCAGGAGGAGTCCGCCGAGGGCCACGCCGGGATCGGGCTGCACTTCGACCTCACCGTGCCGTTCGCGCGCTACGTCGTCGAGAACGCCGGCAAGCTCGAGTTCCCCTTCCGGCGCTACCAGATCCAGAAGGCGTGGCGCGGCGAGCGGCCCCAGGAGGGCCGCTATCGCGAGTTCACCCAGGCCGACATCGACGTGGTGATGAAGGACGAGCTGCCCTTCCACTTCGACGTCGAGGTCGCGCGGGTCATGGCCGAGGGCCTGTCCGGACTGCCGCTGCCGCCGCTGCGGCTGCGGGTCAACAACCGCAAGCTGATCGAGGGCTTCTACCGGGGCATCGGCGCCGCCGACCCCCAGACCGTCATCACGATCATCGACAAGCTCGACAAGCTGCCCGAGGAGCAGGTCGCCGCGCTGCTCGTCAGCGACGCCGGCCTGAGCGAGCAGCAGGCCGCGCAGTGCCTGCAGCTCGCGACCATCACGACGTCGGACACCACGTTCGTCGAGCGGGTGCGCGCGCTGGGCGTCCAGCACGAGCTGCTCGACACCGGTCTCCAGGAGCTCGCCGCGGTCATCGACGGGTGTAGCGCGGTCCGCAGCGACCGGTTCGAGGTCGAGGCCAGCCTCAGCCTCGCCCGCGGGCTCGACTACTACACCGGCACGGTCTTCGAGATCTACATGGTCGGCTACGAGTTCCTGAAGTCCGTCGGCGGCGGCGGGCGGTACGACGCCCTCGCGTCCGACGGGCGGTCGACGTACCCCGGCGTCGGCATCTCCTTCGGCATCTCCCGCACGCTGGTGCCGCTGATGAGCCGCGGCCTGCTGGCCGCCGACCGCAAGGTGCCGAGCACGGTGCTGGTCGCGCTGGTCGACGAGGAGAGCCGTCCCGAGAGCGATGCGATCGCGAGCGCGCTGCGCAGCCGGGGCATCTCGTGTGAGGTCGCGGTCAGCGCCCAGAAGTTCGGCAAGCAGATCCGCTACGCGGAGCGCCGGGGCATCCCGTTCGTCTGGTTCACCAACGCCGACGGCGGCCATGAGGTCAAGGACATCCGATCGGGGGAGCAGGTGGCCGCGGACCCGGCGACCTGGACCCCACCCAACGAGGACCTGCGACCGCAGGTACTGACGGTCTCGACAAGCTCGACCACCGAGGAGATTTAACGTGATCCGCACCCATGACGCGGGCGCCCTGCGCGCCGAGCACGTCGGCCAGACCGTGACCCTCGCCGGGTGGGTGGCCAACCGTCGCGATCACGGCGGCGTCGCCTTCATCGACCTCCGCGAGGCGAGTGGCGTCGTCCAGGTCGTCATCCGTGACGAGGCCGTCGCCCACCACCTGCGCGCCGAGTACTGCCTCAAGGTCACCGGTGAGGTGACCGCGCGCAAGGAGGGCAACGAGAACCCCAACCTCGCGACCGGCGCGATCGAGCTCGTCGCGAGCGAGGTCGAGGTGCTCAGCGCCGCCGCGCCGCTGCCGTTCCCGATCAGCGACCACATCGACGTCGGTGAGGAGGCCCGGCTCAAGCACCGCTACCTCGACCTGCGCCGTACCGCCCCCAACGAGGCGATCCGCCTGCGCAGCAAGGTGAACAAGGCCGCGCGCGACGTCCTCGACCAGCACGACTTCGTCGAGATCGAGACGCCGACGCTGACCCGTTCGACGCCCGAGGGCGCGCGCGACTTCCTGGTGCCGGCGCGGCTGCGCCCCGGCAGCTGGTACGCCCTGCCGCAGAGCCCGCAGCTGTTCAAGCAGCTGCTGATGGTCGCCGGCATGGAGCGCTACTTCCAGATCGCGCGCTGCTACCGCGACGAGGACTTCCGCGCCGACCGGCAGCCGGAGTTCACCCAGCTCGACATCGAGATGAGCTTCGTCGAGCAGGACGACGTCATCGCGATCGCCGAGGAGATCCTGGTCGCGCTCTGGAAGCTGATCGGCCACGACGTGCCGACCCCGCTGACCCGGATGACCTACGCCGACGCGATGGCCCGCTACGGCTCCGACAAGCCGGACCTGCGGATGGGTCAGGAGCTCGTCGACTGCACCGAGTACTTCCAGGACACGCCGTTCCGCGTCTTCCAGTCGCAGTACGTCGGCGCGGTCGTGATGCCAGGGGGAGCGAGCCAGCCCCGCAAGCAGCTCGACGCCTGGCAGGAGTGGGCCAAGCAGCGCGGCGCCAAGGGCCTCGCGTACGTCCTGGTCCAGGAGGACGGCGAGCTGACCGGCCCGGTCTCGAAGAACATCTCCGAGGAGGAGAAGGCCGGCCTGGCCGCGCACGTCGGCGCGAAGCCGGGGGACTGCGTCTTCTTCGCCGCCGGCCTGGTGAAGCCCAGCCGGGCGCTGCTCGGCGCCGCCCGCCTCGAGATCGGCCGCCGCTGCGGCCTGATCGACGAGAACGAGTGGAGCTTCCTCTGGGTGGTCGACGCCCCGCTCTTCGAGCCCGCCGACGACGCGACGGCCGCCGGTGACGTCGCGGTCGGCAGCGGCGCCTGGACCGCGGTGCACCACGCGTTCACCTCGCCCCAGGACCTCGAGAGCTTCGACCAGGACCCGGGCAACGCCCTGGCGTGGGCCTACGACATCGTCTGCAACGGCAACGAGATCGGCGGCGGGTCGATCCGTATCCACCGCGGGGACATCCAGAAGCGCGTGTTCGCGACCATGGGCATCTCCGAGGAGGAGGCCGACGAGAAGTTCGGCTTCCTCCTCGAGGCGTTCAAGTACGGCGCGCCGCCGCACGGCGGGATCGCGTTCGGCTGGGACCGGATCGTCTCCCTGCTGGCCCGCACCGAGTCGATCCGTGACGTGATCGCGTTCCCGAAGTCGGGCGGCGGTTACGACCCGCTCACCGCAGCACCTGCGGCGATCACGGCCGAGCAGCGCAAGGAGGCCGGTGTGGACGCGAAGCCGACGCAGAGCCTCCCGCCGGAGAGCTGATCCGGCGGACGCGTCGGTGAACGCGTCGAGACCAGATCGTTACACGTCCAAGACCCGATGTTGCGCTGGCGTCACATAGAGTCACTGCGGTCGCCGGCCCCCGCGCCGCCCGCAATCCGGGCGATCCGCCCCCGACGACGAGCAACAGATCCGAGAAGACAGAGGTGCCATGACGGTTCAGGCTTCCAACCTGGAGAGTGAACACCTGCCCGACCCCACCGGTGCGCCGGAGGGAGACCTCAGCAAGGTCGCCGGCCAGTCCCCGACTCGCCTGGCGATCGGACGGTTCCGCAAGGACCGGCTCTCGATGATCTCGTTCGCCGTCGTCTGCAGCTACATGCTCGCGGCGATCGCGGCTCCCTTTCTGGTGAAGTTCGGCGTGCTCGACCCGTTCAGCTTCAACAACGACCTGATCGACCCGAACACCGGTGGTCTGCCCATCGGCAGGTTCGGCGGCATCAGCTGGGACCACCCGCTCGGCGTCGAGCCCGGCACGGGTCGCGACCTGCTGTCGCGGATCTGGTACGGCATCACCTTCTCGCTGATCATCGCGCTCTCCGCGACCGCGATCGCGATCGTGCTCGGCACGGTGCTCGGCATCGTCGCCGGCTTCTCCGGCGGTTGGCTCGACTCGCTGATCGGCCGGGGCATCGACCTGACGCTGTCGTTCCCGCAGACCCTGATGCTGCTGGCGCTCTCCAGCCTCGCGATCGAGTTCATCACCGACGACCTGCACATCCCGGCCGGTGACGTCGCGAACGCGTTCTACGTGATCGTGGTCCTCGGACTGTTCGGCTGGCCCGGCATCGCCCGGCTCATGCGCGGCCAGGTCCTCTCGGTGCGCGAGCGCGAGTTCGTCGACGCGGCCCTGCTGATCGGTGCTCCCAAGCGGCGGATCTACTTCAAGGAGATCCTGCCGAACCTCTGGGCCCCGCTGCTGGTCACGTTCACGCTGACCATGCCGATCTACGTCTCGGCCGAGGCGGCCCTGAGCTACCTCAACGTCGGCATCAAGCCGCCGACGCCGACGCTGGGCAACGTCTTGCGCAGCTCGATCCTCTACTCCAGCGCGGACTTCCTGTTCTTCTTCGCGCCGGCGTTCCTGATCATGGTCATCGTCGTCAGCTTCAACCTGCTCGGCGATGGCATCCGCGACGCGCTCGACCCGAAGGCCGCGCGTTGACCCCGATCTTCGGCGACAGAAAGTCGCCGAATGTGCCGCCGCTCCTGGCGCGTCACACACTCAAGGAGAAGTAATGTTCAAGTATCGAAAGCGGGTGTTCGCGGTCTCGGCCGCGGTCGCGCTTGCGGCATCCCTTGCCGCCTGTGGCGGTAGCAGCGACTCCTCGGACGGCGACGGCACATCCGGTGCGCCGACCTCCGACGAGAAGGGCGGCACGCTCAACTACCTCATCTTCGCCCCGATCGAGCACCTCGACCCGCAGCGTGTGTACGTGGGTCGTGACATCACCAACCTGAGCCGGACCGTGTACCGGACCCTGGTGGCGTTCCCGATCTCGGACGACCCGGAGGTCGCCAACACCCCGGTTCCGGACCTCGCGACCGACACCGGCACGAACGAGGACGGCGGCAAGACGTGGTCCTTCACCGTCAAGGACGGCGTCAAGTGGGAGGACGGCGAGCCCGTCACCTGTGAGGACTTCAAGTACGGCGCCTCGCGTGCCTTCGCGACCGACGTCATCACCGGTGGTCCGAACTACATCCTGAGCTACCTCGACATCCCCACCGACGACTCCGGCCTGCCGGCGTACAAGGGTCCCTACACGGGTGAGGGCCAGGAGCTGTTCGACAAGGCTGTGACCTGCGACGGCAACACCATCACGTACCACTTCAACAAGCCGTGGCCGGACTTCCCGCTCGCCATCGCGGGTCTCCACATGATGGACCCGTACCGCGAGGACAAGGACAACGGCGACAAGTCGAACTTCCAGATCTTCTCCAACGGCCCGTACAAGCTCGACGGCGCCTGGGACAAGGCCAGCGGCGGCACGTTCGTCCGCAACGACAACTACGACGAGTCCACCGACTCGCCGGACCTGCGTCGTGCCCTCCCGGACAGCATCGTGTTCAACATCGGTCAGACCACCGAGACGATCTACGACCAGATGATCCAGGACAGCGGCGACGCGCAGACGTCGGTCACGAGCCAGTCGGTTCCGCCGCCGTACTACAACCAGATCGAGGGCCCGGTCGCTGACCGCTCGGTCAACATCGACTCGCCGTACACGTACTACCTGGTCCCGCACTTCCGGACCGAGGCCATGTCGAACCCGGCTGTCCGCCAGGCGCTCGCCGTCTCCACCAACGCTGACGCCTACGTCGCCGCCATCGGTGGCGACAAGGCCGCGGGCGTTGCGGAGTCGATCGTGAACCCGGCCGTTGTCGGCTACCAGGAGAACCCCGCGTTCGCGGGCTCCAACGCGGGTGACCCCGAGGCTGCCAAGCAGATCCTCGAGGACGCCGGTGTCTCGATGCCGGTGAAGATCACCTACACCTACCCGAGCAGCGAGACCAACGACAAGGCTGCCGCCGCCCTGAAGGACACCTGGGACCAGTCTGGTTTCGAGGTGACCCTCGACGGCCTGGGTGACACGTACTACGACGTCATCCAGAAGCCGACCAAGGAGTCGGACGTCATCTGGGGTGGTTGGGGCGCCGACTGGCCGTCCGCCATCACCGTGACCGCGCCGCTGTTCGACAGCCGCCCGAACCTGACCAAGAACTCCGACGGTCAGGACTACGGCGCCTACGACAGCGACGAGTTCAACGCCCTGGTCGACGAGGCGCAGAACGCGTCCGACCTCGACGCTCAGACCGCCGCTCTGCAGCAGGCCGACGTGCTGCTCGGTGAGGATGTCGCGTACATCCCGCTGACCACCACGAAGTTCTACATGCTGTACGGCTCGAAGGTCACCAACTACACCACCACCCCGGCGTCCAACGGTTACCCGGACCTCGGTGCGATCGGTGTGGAGAGCTGACCTGCTCTTCTGAGCACAGCTTCACCTGAAACACAGGCAACACAGCTACACCTGGCCGGGCGGCCGCTCACAGCGGCCGCCCGGCTCCGGGGGTGAGGGCCTCGTCGAGGGGCCCTCACCCTCACCGCCGTCCAGGGTGCATGCTGGACCCAGTGCCGGCTCACACCCCGAGCCGTCTCCGTCACTCCCAAGGTGGTTTCGACCCATGTTCGCGTACGTCATCCGCCGCGTCTTCATCGGCGTGATCCTGCTGATCGTGATGAGCCTGGTGACGTTCGTCCTCTTCTTCGCGTCCCCGGTCGACCCGGGCCGCTACGCCTGCGGCAAGAACTGCTCGCCGGCGCAGATCGAGCAGACGAACAAGGCCCTCGGCTACGACAAGCCGGTCATCGAGCAGTGGACGGACTTCCTCAAGGGAGTCGTCGTCGGTCGTGAGTACCCCGACGACCCCGCGCTGCGCGCAGCGGCACCCCAGCTGGTCGTGGAGTGCCCGGCCCCGTGCCTGGGCTACTCCGTCGTCAACAGCGTGACCGTCAACGAAGAGCTCAAGGAGCGCTTCCCGCTCTCGCTGTCGCTGGCCCTCGCCGCCCTCCTCATGTGGGTCACCGGCGGCGTCCTCTTCGGCGTGATAGCCGCGGTGCGCAAGGGGACGATCGTGGACCGCGGCATCGTCGCGCTCTCCCTGATCTTCTACGCGTTCCCCGCGTTCTTCATCGGCCTGTTCCTCCTGAAATTCGTGGCGATCAAGTGGGAGATCGTGCCGGTTCCCGTGTACACCCCGATCGCCGAGGGTGGACTGGGTCTGTGGCTGCAGGGGTTGTTCCTGCCCGGCCTGACCCTGGCGCTGCTCTACATGGCCGGCTACGTCCGCATGACCCGGGCCTTCGTGCTCGAGTCGATGTCGGAGGACTACGTCCGCACCGCCCGGGCCAAGGGCCTCAAGTCGCGCAAGGTGCTGACCAAGCACAGCATGCGCGCCGCGCTCACCCCGTTGGTCACGATGATCGGTCTCGACTTCGCCGGCCTCATGGGTGGCGCGATCATCACCGAGACGGTCTTCAACTACAACGGCCTCGGCAAGCTCGCGGTCGACGCGACAGTCACGTACGACCTGCCGACGATCATCGGTCTCGTGCTCCTGCTGGGTACGTTCGTGATCGTGGCCAACATCATCGTCGACGTGCTGTACGCCGTCATTGACCCGCGCGTCCGCGTCGGCTGAGGGGGAGACCTGTGTCCAGCTTTCTTTCGGTCCGTGACCTGAAGGTCCACTTCCCGACCGTCGACGGCATCGTCAAGGCGACCGACGGGCTCTCGTTCGACCTGGAGCGCGGCAAGACCCTCGGCATCGTGGGCGAGTCCGGCTCCGGCAAGTCCGTCTCGAGCTCGGCGATCCTCGGCCTGCACCGGCGCACCAGCGCCCAGGTCAGCGGCGAGATCATGCTCGACGGCGTCGACCTGCTGAAGCTCAGCGACGAGGACATGCGTCGCCGCCGCGGCAAGGACGTCGCGATGATCTTCCAGGACCCGCTGTCCGCGATGCACCCGTACTACACGGTCGGCAACCAGATCGGCGAGGCCTACCGGGTCCACCACGACGTGAGCAAGAAGGTCGCCCGCGCCCGGGCGATCGAGATGCTCGACCGGGTCGGCATCCCGCAGCCCGACCGGCGCGTCGACGACTACCCGCACCAGTTCTCGGGCGGCATGCGCCAGCGCGCGATGATCGCGATGGGGCTGATCAACAACCCCAGCCTGCTCATCGCCGACGAGCCGACGACCGCCCTCGACGTGACCGTCCAGGCGCAGATCCTCGACCTGCTCCAGGACCTGCAGCGCGACTTCGACGCCGCGGTCATCATCATCACCCACGACCTGGGAGTCGTGGCCGAGATGACCGACGACGTGCTGGTGATGTACGCCGGCCGCGCGGTGGAGTACGGCTCCTGCAAGGAGATCCTCACCCACCCGGAGATGCCGTACACCTGGGGCCTGATCTCCAGCATCCCGGACGTCAGCGGTGACACCTCCGCCCAGCTGATCCCGATCCCGGGCAACCCGCCCAGCCTGCTCAACCCGCCGTCGGGTTGTGCGTTCCACCCCCGGTGCACGCACCGGGACAAGGTCCCCGGGGACCTGTGCACGACGGTGCTTCCGGAGCTGCTGCCGGGGACGCGCACCGAGGGCCACCTCAAGCGCTGCCACCTGACGAACCCCGACGTTGTGTACGAACGAGAGATCCTGCCGGAGATCGCGCCGGATCTGGTGGAGGAACGATGAGCAGCCACGACCCGAAGACCAGCCACGAGCAGGTTCCCGCGGGCATGGCCATGCCCAACGAGGACGTGCTGAGCGGCGCGGAGAACGCGCCGGACGACGCTGCGTCGTACATCGCCCCGGTCAGCCGGCACGCGGCGACGATGGGCGACCCCAACGCGAAGGCGATCCTCGAGGTCAAGGACCTCAAGATGTACTTCCCGGTGAAGTCCTCGGGCATCATCCGGCGCACCATCGGCCACGTGCAGGCCGTCGACGGCGTGTCGTTCCAGGTCCCGGCCGGCGGCTCGCTCGGTCTCGTGGGTGAGTCCGGCTGCGGCAAGTCGACGACCGGGCGCCTGATCACCCGGCTCTACGAGCCCACCGCCGGCACGATCAACTTCGACGGCCAGGACATCTCGAAGACCTCGGCGCGCGGGCTCAAGCCGCTGCGCCGCGAGATCCAGATGATCTTCCAGGACCCGTACACCTCGCTGAACCCGCGACACAGCGTCGGCTCGATCATCGGAGCGCCGCTGGAGATCCACAACATCCTGCCGAAGAAGCAGATCCTCCCGCGGGTCCAGGAGCTGCTCGAGATCGTGGGACTCAACCCCGAGCACTACAACCGGTACCCGCACGAGTTCTCCGGCGGTCAGCGCCAGCGCATCGGCATCGCCCGGGCGCTCACGCTGCAGCCGAAGCTGCTGGTGGCCGACGAGCCGGTCTCGGCGCTCGACGTGTCGATCCAGGCGCAGGTCATCAACCTGCTCCAGGACCTCCAGGACGAGTTCGGGATCGCGTTCCTCTTCGTGGCGCACGACCTCGCCGTCGTCCGGCACTTCTGCCCGGAGGTCGCGGTCATGTACCTCGGCAAGATCGTCGAGATCGCCGACCGCGAGACGCTCTACAACCGGCCGAACCACCCCTACACGCAGGCGCTGCTCTCCGCGGTCCCGGACGTGAAGCAGGCCGCCATCGGCGGCCGCCGGGAGCGGATCCGCCTCGAGGGCGACGTGCCGAGCCCGATCAACCCGCCGTCGGGCTGCCGGTTCCGCACCCGCTGCCCGCTGGCGCAGGAGATCTGCGCTCGCGTGGAGCCGCCGCTGCTGCAGATCGGCAAGCGGCACAAGGTCGCCTGCCACTTCGCGGGCGAGCTCGGCAAGCACCCGGACAAGCCGGTGACCGCGGGTCTGCTCGGCGTCGACGACTCCGGTACGCCGGACCCGGGCGCCAGCCCGAGCGTGGACGTCGGCAACGAGCCCGGCTTCGCCGACACCTGGTTCGACCTCGAGCGCAGGACGATGGCTTCGGCGTGAGGCCTAGTCTCTGAGCGTGGACGAAGAAGGACTCTTCGACGCCCCCGGTTCCGCCTCGCGGACCGGGGGCGGCTCGTTGAACGCCAACACGCACGCGTCGGCGCCGCTCGCCGTACGCATGCGGCCGCGCACCCTGGAGGAGCTGGTCGGCCAGGAGCAGCTGCGCGCTCCCGGGTCGCCGCTGCGCCGCCTGGTCGAGGGTGACCAGTCGATGTCGCTGCTGCTGTGGGGTCCTCCGGGCACCGGCAAGACCACGATCGCCGCGATCGTGAGCCAGCAGACCGACCGGCGCTTCGTCGAGGTCTCCGCGGTGTCGGCGGGCGTGAAGGAGGTGCGCGCGGCGATCGACGCGGCGCGCTCCGAGCTGGTCGCCGGGGGCCGGGAGACCGTGCTGTTCGTCGACGAGGTGCACCGGTTCAGCAAGGCGCAGCAGGACGCGCTGCTGCCCGGGGTGGAGAACCGCTGGGTGACGCTGATCGCGGCGACCACCGAGAACCCGTTCTTCAGCGTGATCTCGCCGCTGCTCTCGCGCAGCCTGCTGCTGCGCCTGGAGTCGCTGACCGACGACGACGTGCGGGCGGTGCTCGACCAGGCGATCGTCGACGAGCGGGGCCTGGGCGGTCAGGTGGAGGTCGACGAGGACGCGCTCGAGCACCTGGTCCGGCTCGCCGGCGGCGACGCCCGCCGGTCGCTGACCTACCTCGAGGCGGCCGCCGGAGCCGCCACCGCCCAGGGGCTCGGCACGGTGGACCTTGCGACCGCCGAGACGGCGGTCGACCGGGCGGCGGTGCGCTACGACCGCCAGGGCGACCAGCACTACGACGTGGTGAGCGCGTTCATCAAGTCCATCCGCGGCTCCGACGCCGACGCCGCCCTGCACTACCTGGCCCGGATGATCGAGGCGGGGGAGGACCCGCGCTTCATCACCCGGCGGCTGATGATCCTGGCCTCGGAGGACATCGGCCTCGCCGACCCCACGGCCATCCAGACCGCGGTCGCCGCCGCCCAGGTGGTCCAGCTGATCGGGATGCCCGAGGCCCAGCTGACCCTCGCGCACGCCACGATCGCCCTCGCGGTCGCCCCGAAGTCGAACGCCGTCACCACCGCGATCGGCGCCGCGCTCGCCGACGTACGCGCCGGCAAGATCGGCCAGGTGCCCTCGCACCTGCGCGACGCGCACTACGCCGGCGCGAAGAAGATCGGCCACGGCTCGACGTACAAGTACAGCCACGACGAACCCTTCGGCATCGCGGAGCAGCAGTACGCCCCCGACGCCATCGGCGACGCGGCGTACTACCAGCCGACCACCCTCGGCGCCGAGGCCGCGATCAAGGAGCGCTGGGAGCGGGTACGCCGCATCATCCACGGCGAGTAGGCGTCCTTCCGGCGCCGCCATCGTTCGTCCTCCGCCGACAGTCCCAAGGGCTCCCTTCGGCGGCTTCGCCGCCCTTGACCGTGCCGGCTCCGGACGATCTGGTGCCGGAAGATCGCCGACCTGCGGTCGGAGCCAGCTGGGTCGGGCCACAGTGAGGCTTCTCCGGCGTCCGATGCCGGAAGACCTCCACTGCCGCCCAGGTCCCGCTGCCGCCAGACCTCGGCGGCGCGCTTTTCCTGTCCCGGGTGGTGGCGGCTGGCGCGACCAGCTCGGATGACGCCCGCGGGGTCCGCGCGCGGAATGGTCACATTCCGCGCGTGGGAGCGCTCTGAATCTGCGGTTGGTGACCATTCCGCGCGCCGGGTCGCGCCGCTGGACCTCGGGGGTGCCGATGTCGTGACCGCTCGCCGCGAGTTCGTACAACGTGGCGGCCGGCGCGCGCAGCTCGCATGATGTCGGGGGGCCTGCGCACGGAATGGTCACATTCCGCGCGTGGGAGCGCTCTGGATCTGCGGTTGGTGACCATTCCGCGCGCCGGGTCGCGCCGCTGGGCCGCGCCGGGAGGCCGCCAGGCGTCGGCTCGGAAGGTCCCGCGATAGGGTCGGTCACCATGCAGGACTGGATCGGAGCCGCGGTCGCGGGGGTGCTGGCGCTGGTCGCGCTCGCGCTCGGTGTCGCGCTGCTGCGCGCCCGGTCCCGCACCGACCGCGAGCTGGGCGCGGCGCGGGCCGAGACCGCCGAGATCAAGGCGCAGCTGGAGGCGCTCGAGGCCCGGCTCAGCCGCCCCGAGCCGCGTACCACGCCCGAGGCGGAGTTCGTGATCACGAACCTCGGCGAGCCCGCGGCGGACCCGGAGCCGGTACCCAAGATCGACAACACGCTGTTCGCCGACATCGTGCTCCGGGAGACGGTCGTGAAGGCGGCGTCGCTCGCCCACGGGCTGCGTCGGGCGCTCGATCCGGAGACCCGCCACCGGATCCGCTACGAGATGGGCCGCGAGGTGAAGCGGGCCCGCAAGCAGCGCCGGGTGGACACCCGGCAGGCGCGCCGCGAGTGGCAGGCCCGGCAGCGCGCCGATGAGGGCCCCGTCGGGCGCGGAGCAGCATGAGGCGCGGGCTCTGGTTCGCCGCCGGAGCCGGCACCGCCGTCTATGCGATGGTGCGGGGCCGGCGTGCCGCCGAGGTGCTGACGATCGACGGTCTCAAGGACCGGCTCGGCGCCCTGGAGGTCGGCGCGCGGATGTTCCGCGACGAGGTCGCCCAGGGGCAGGCCACCAAGGAATCGGAGTTGCGAGAGAAGCTCGGTCTCGTGCCTCATGGAACTCCCGAGCTCACCGGGGGCCGCCACAAGGCGATCCCCACCACCGAGAAGCAGGAAGGCAGCAACTGATGGACACCGCGGAGATTCGACGGAGGTTCGTCGCTCACTTCGAGCGCGACGGTCACACCCCCGTGCCGTCCGCATCACTGCTGCTCGACGACCCGAACCTGCTGTTCGTCAACGCCGGCATGGTGCCGTTCAAGCCGTACTTCCTCGGCCAGGAGACCCCGCCGTACACCCGCGCGGCCAGCGTCCAGAAGTGCGTGCGCACGCCCGACATCGAGGACGTCGGCAAGACCAGCCGGCACGGCACGTTCTTCGAGATGTGCGGCAACTTCTCCTTCGGTGACTACTTCAAGGAGCACGCGATCGAGCTCGCGTGGGACCTGGTCACCAAGTCGCAGGCCGACGGTGGCTGGGGCTTCGACGAGGCCAAGCTCTACCCGAGCGTGTACGTCGACGACCACGAGGCCGTCGAGCTCTGGAAGCGGATCACCGGCCTGCCGGACGACCGGATCGCGCGGCTGGGCAAGAAGGAGAACTACTGGTCGATGGGCGTGCCCGGCCCGGGCGGCCCGTGCTCCGAGATCCTGATCGACCGAGGCCCGGCGTACGGCGCCGACGGCGACTTCTCCGCCGAGGACCGCTACCTCGAGTTCTGGAACCTCGTCTTCATGCAGGACGAGCTCAGCGCGGTTCGGTCCAAGGAGGACTTCGACATCGCGGGCTCGCTGCCCAAGAAGAACATCGACACCGGCATGGGCCTGGAGCGGGTCGCGTTCCTGACCCAGGGCGTCGAGAACATGTACGAGATCGACGTGATGTTCCCGGTCATCCAGATGGCCGAGCAGCTCTCCGGCAAGCGGTACGGCGCGAACCACGACGACGACGTGCGCTTCCGCGTGGTCGCCGACCACGTCCGCAGCTCGATGATGCTGATCTCCGACGGCGTCACGCCCGGCAACGAGGCGCGCGGCTACGTGCTGCGCCGGCTGCTGCGCCGCGCGGTGCGCTCGATGCGCCTGCTCGGCTACGAGGACCCGGCGCTGCCGGAGTTGATGCCGATCAGCCGCGACAAGATGGGCGAGACCTACACCGCGCTGCACCAGGACTGGGAGCGCATCTCCACGGTCGCCTACGCCGAGGAGCAGGCGTTCCGCCAGACGCTCCGCGCGGGCACGTCGATCTTCGACCTGGCGACCACCGAGCTCAAGGAGTCCGGCGGCACGCAGCTGCCGGGCGACAAGGCGTTCGCCCTGCACGACACCTACGGCTTCCCGATCGACATCACCCTCGAGATGGCCGCCGAGCAGGGGCTCTCGGTCGACGAGGACGGCTTCCGCCGGCTCATGAACGAGCAGCGCCAGCGCGCCAAGGACGACGCCCGCTCCAAGAAGGGCCAGCACCGCGACGCGTCGGCGTACCGCGAGGTCGCCGACTCGATGGGTCGCGCGGTCGAGTTCACCGGCTACGACGTGACTACCGACGAGGGCACGGTGCGCGGCATCGTCGCCGCGGGCGGCGTCGTCCAGTCCGCCGGGCCGGGCGACGAGGTCGAGCTGGTCCTCGACCGCACCCCGTTCTACGCCGAGGGCGGCGGTCAGCTCGCCGACCAGGGCGTGATCGAGCTCGCGAACGGCGCCCGCGTCGAGGTGTACGACGTGCAGTCGCCCGTCACCGGCCTTGTCGTGCACAAGGTCAAGGTCCTCGACGGCGAGGTCACCACCGGCCTCGGCGCGCACGCTGCGGTCGACCTGGAGCGCCGCCGGTCGATCTCGCGCGCCCACACCGCGACGCACATGGTGCACAAGGCGTTCCGCGAGGCGCTGGGGGAGACCGCGACCCAGGCGGGCTCCGAGAACGCGCCGGGCCGCTTCCGCTTCGACTTCTCCGCGACCGGCGCCGTCCCCGCGTCGGTGATGGACGACGTCGAGGCGCGCGTCAACGCGATCGTGCTCGACGACCTCGCCGTCGAGGCCGAGATCATGAGCCAGGCGGAGGCCGTGAAGTCGGGCGCGATGGCGCTGTTCGGCGAGAAGTACGGCGACCGCGTGCGCGTCGTGTCCGTCGGCGACTGGGCCCGCGAGCTCTGCGGCGGCACCCACGCCGGCAGCTCCGGCAAGCTGGGCGTGATCAAGCTGCTCCACGAGTCGTCGATCGGCTCCGGCGTACGACGCGTCGAGGCGCTGGTCGGCAGCGACGCCTACCGCTTCCTCGCCCGCGAGCACGTGCTGGTCAACCAGCTGTCCGAGGCGCTCAAGGTGCGCCCCGAGCAGCTGCCCGAGCGCGTCAACGACATCGTCGAGAAGCTGCGTGCCGCCGAGAAGGAGATCGAGAAGGTCCGCGTCGGCCAGCTGCTCGCCGCCGGCGGCGAGCTCGCCGCCGGTGCGGCCAAGGTCGGTCCGGTCAACGTCGTGGCGCACCGCGCCGACGGCGCGTCCGGTGGCGACGTGCGCACGCTCGCGCTCGACGTCCGCGGCCGGCTGCCCCAGGGCGAGCCCGGTGTCGTCGTGGTGATCGGTGCGGCGGACGGCAAGGTCTCGGTCGTGGCGGCGCTGAACGACGAGGCGCAGGCCCGCGGCCTGAGCGCCAACGACCTGGTCCGCGTGGTCGGCCCGCTGGTCGGCGGCAAGGGCGGCGGCAAGGCCGACGTCGCCCAGGGCGGCGGCACCGACTCCTCGCGCATCGACGAGGCCGTGGCGTTGGTCTCGGCCGAGGTCGGGCGGGTGGCCTCCGCCTGATGCGCCACGGCGTACGCCTCGGCATCGACCCCGGGGACGCCCGGATCGGGGTCGCGCGCAGCGACCCGACCGGGTTCCTCGCGACGCCGGTCGAGACCGTACGCCGCGGCAAGGGCGACCTGGCCCGGATCGCGAAGATCCTCGCCGAGGAGGAGGCCGTCGAGGTCGTGATGGGCCTGCCGCGGTCGCTCTCCGGTGGTGAGGGACCGGCAGCCGCGAAGGTGCGCGAGTTCGCCGCCGCGCTGGCGAGACGGGTGTCACCCGTCCCGGTGCGGCTCGTTGACGAGCGCATGACCACGGTTTCCGCGGAGGCTATGCTGCGCGACCAGGGCCGCAAGGGGGGCAAGCGGCGCGCCGTGGTGGATCAAGCGGCTGCCGTCCTCATCCTGCAGCAAGCACTGGACACGGAACGCGCGACGGGTGCCGCGCCTGGCGAGATCGTCGAGGAGACGTAGATGACCGACGAGCAGCACCAGCACGACGTCACCCAGGAGGACGACGGCCTGCTCGGCGCCGAGGTCGATGACGCGGACGACGAGACCTACGACCCGGGCGGTCGCCGCCGCGGTCGCAAGCGCCGCAGCGTGCCGGGATGCATCGCCGTGCTGGTCGCGCTGGCCGTCATCGTCGGCGGCTTCTACTTCGTCGTGTCGTGGGGCATCGACACCGTGCGCGACCAGTTCGAGTCGGCCCCCGACTACTCGGGCGCGGATGCCCACGGCAAGGTGATGTTCGAGGTCGAGCAGGGCGACACCGTCGCCGAGATGGGCCGCAACCTCAAGGCCGCGGGCGTCGTGGAGTCGGTGGACGCGTTCACCAACGCCGCGATCGCCAACCCGGACTCCAACCAGATCCAGTTCGGCTTCTACCAGCTCCAGAAGGAGATGGCCGCCGACGACGTCGTCGCGATCCTCGTCGACCCCGCGAACCAGGTGAAGAACACCGTCGCGATCCCGGAGGGCCTCTCGGTCGACCAGATCGTCCAGGCGCTCGACAAGGGCACCGAGTACAAGGCCAAGGACTTCGAGAAGGTCCTGGCGAACCCGGGCCAGCTCGGGCTGCCGGACTACGCCGAGGGCAACCCGGAGGGGTACCTGTTCCCGGCGACGTACGACTTCGGCCCGAACGACGACCCGAAGCAGATGCTCACCGCGATGGTCGACCGCTGGAAGCAGGCGGCCGAGGACGCCGACCTCGAGGCGCGCGCCGCCGAGCTGGGCTACACCCCGCACGAGCTGATGACGATCGCCAGCCTCGTCGAGGCCGAGGGGCGCGGCGACGACATGCCGAACATCGCCCGGGTGATCTACAACCGGATCGAGAACCCGGACAACGGCGTCACCAACGGCAAGCTCCAGATCGACGCCGCCGTGAACTACGCGCTCGGACGGTCGGGGATCACCCGCCTGACGCAGGAGGAGATCGACTCGGTCGCCGACTCGCCGTACAACACCTACACCCAGGTGGGTCTCCCGCCGGGCCCGATCGAGGCACCCGGCGACGCCGCCATCCAGGCGGCGGCGAACCCGGCGGACGGCGACTGGCTGTTCTACGTCACGGTCAACCTCAAGACCGGCGAGACGAAGTTCACCGAGTCCTACGACGAGTTCCTCCAGTTCAAGGCCGAGCTGGACGAGTACTGCGCGACCGAGTCCGACCGGTGCTGATCGCCGCGCGATGAGGTGTGCCGTCCTGGGCGACCCGATCGCCCACTCGCTGTCGCCGACGCTGCACCGGGCGGGGTACGCCGCGGCCGGTCTGGACTGGCAGTACGACGCCATCCGGGTGACGACCGAGGAGCTCCCCGGCTTCGTGCTCGGCTGCGGGCCCGAGTGGCGCGGGCTGTCGCTGACGATGCCCCACAAGCGGAACGCGATGTCGTTCACGCACGGCACCGTCACCGACCGCGCGCGGTTGGCCGGCGGGGTCAACACGCTGGTCTTCACCGACGCCGGGTTGCTCGCCGACAACACGGACCTGCCCGGTGCCGTCGCCGCAATCCGTGAGCGGTACGACGGACAGGTGACCGCCGGCACGGTGCTGGGCGGCGGCGCGACCGCGGCCTCGACCGGGCTGGCGCTGTGCGAGCTCGGTGCGGGGACGGTCCGCGTGCTGGCCCGGACGCCGGAGCGCGCGGAGGCGACCGCGCACGCGATCGCCCAGCACCCCAGCCAGCCGCGTGTCGAGGTGCTGTCACTCGCCGACGCCGACGTGGTCGGCGAGGTCGTGGTCTCGACGATCCCGGCCGAGGCCCAGGACGACGACCTGGTCGCGCGCTGTGCCGACGTACCCGTGGTGTTCGAGGTGGTCTACGACCCGTGGCCGACGCCGCTCGCGGCCGCCGCCGCGGGCCGGGTCCTGGTCGGCGGGCTCGACCTGCTCGTGCACCAGGCGGTCCTGCAGTTCGAGCTGTTCACCGGAGTCCCCGGTCCGCTGGACGCCATGCGCGCGGCCGGCGAGGAGGTCCTGGCGGCGCGCCGGGCCACTGCGTGACGCTGGCGGCGGTCCTGCTCAGCGGGACCGCCTGCGCGGCGGGCGGCCTGGCCGTGCCGCTCCTGGTCGCCCGTGTCCCAGCCGCCGTCCGCCCGCACGAGCCCTACGCCGTCCCGCTCGCCGCGGCCGCCGGCGCGGTCATCGGCGCCTCGGTGGGAGCCGCCTGGCCGTTGCTGTACCTGCTGCCGCTGGTGCCCGTCGGGGTCGCGCTCGGGCTGATCGACGCGCGCACCCACCTGCTCCCGACCGCGATCATCTGGCCGACGTTCGGGGGAGTGCTCGCCCTGGCGACCGTGAGCGCGCTGCTCGACGACGACCCGGATGCGCTCGTGCGCGCCGGGATCGGCTCGGCCGCCGTGTTCCTGGTGTTCCACGCGCTCTGGTGGATCCAGCCCGCCGGCATGGGGTACGGCGACGTCCGGCTGTCGGCCGTCCTGGGCTTCGCGCTCGGCTACCTGGGCTGGGGCGAGCTGATGATCGGGATCTACGGAGCGTTCCTGGTGTTCGCGGTGTCCGGCTTCCTGCTCGCGCTGGTGCGCCGGGACCGCCAGGCGCTCAAGGCGTCGTACCCGTTCGGGCCGTTCCTGCTGGTCGGCGCGCTCGCGGGGATCGCCGTCGGCGCCGAGACCTGGTCCTATCTCGTCTCCGGGTGACCGTCGGCGGACGGGCGAACGGCCGTGAAACACTTGGGCCATGCTGCGTTGGCTCACCGCGGGCGAGTCCCACGGCCCCTCCCTGGTCGCGATCCTCGAGGGGCTGCCGGCCCACGTCCAGGTGACGTCGGACGACATCGCCGACTCACTCGCCCGGCGCCGCCTCGGCTACGGCCGCGGCGCGCGGATGAAGTTCGAGCAGGACGAGGTGACCCTCGTCGGCGGCGTCCGCCACGGCGAGACCCAGGGTGGCCCGGTCGCCATCCAGGTCGGCAACACCGAGTGGCCGAAGTGGGAGCGGGTGATGTCCGCGGACCCGGTTCCCCAGGAGGAGCTGGACGCGCTGGCACGCAACGCGCCGCTGACCCGGCCCCGGCCCGGCCACGCCGACCTCGCCGGCATGCAGAAGTACGACTTCGAGGAGGCCCGCCCGATCCTCGAGCGCGCCTCCGCGCGTGAGACCGCGGCGCGGGTCGCGCTCGGCCGCGTGGCCTCGAACTTCCTGGAGCAGTCCGTCGGTGCCCGGATCGTGTCGCACGTGATCGAGCTCGGCGGCGTCCGTGCCCCGGCCGGCCTGTGGCCCGAGCCCGGCGACGTCGGCCGCCTCGACGCCGACGAGGTCCGTTGCCTCGACGGCGACGCGTCGAAGCAGATGGTCGCCGCGATCGACCAGGCCCACAAGGACGGCGACACGCTCGGCGGCGTCGTCGAGGTCGTCGTGCACGGTCTCCCGCCGGGCCTCGGCTCCCACGTGCACTGGGACCGCCGCCTCGACTCGCGGCTGGCCGGCGCCCTGATGGGCATCCAGGCGATCAAGGGCGTCGAGGTCGGCGACGGCTTCGAGCTCGCCGCGACCCCCGGCTCCCTGGCGCACGACGAGATCGTCCCCACCGCCGACGGCATCCGGCGCGTCAGCGGCCGCTCCGGCGGCACCGAGGGCGGCATGACCACCGGCGAGATCCTGCGGGTCCGCGCCGCGATGAAGCCGATCGCGACCGTCCCGCGCGCGCTGCGCACCGTCGACGTCGCCACCGGCGAGGAGGCGGTCGCGCACCACCAGCGCTCCGACGTGTGCGCCGTACCCGCCGCCGGTATCGTCGCCGAGGCGATGGTGGCGCTCGTGCTCGCCGACGCCGTCCTCGAGAAGTTCGGCGGCGACTCCGTGGCCGAGACGCGCCGCAACGCCGAGACCTACCTGGACACCCTGAGGTTCAAGTGAGCCTCGACGGCCTCGATCACCGTGGACCAAGAGTGGTGCTCGTCGGCCCGATGGGAGCCGGCAAGACCACGGTCGCGGGCATCCTGGCCGAGACCTGGGGCGTCGAGGTCCGTGACACCGACCAGGACGTCGAGGCGTCCGAGGGCCGCACGATCTCCGACATCTTCGTCGACTCCGGCGAGTCCGAGTTCCGGCGCCTCGAGCGCGCGGCGGTCGCCACGGCGCTCGCCGGCCACGACGGCGTGCTGGCGCTGGGCGGGGGAGCGGTGCTCGCCCCCGAGACCCGCGAGCTGCTGGCCGGTCACGAGGTCGTGTTCCTGCGCGTCGGGCTCTCCGACGCCGTGAAGCGGGTCGGCCTCGGCACCGCGCGCCCGCTGCTGCTCGGCAACGTGCGCGGCCAGATCAAGACGCTGCTCGACGAGCGCACCCCGATCTACGAGGCCGTCGCGACGCTGGTCGTGGACACCGACGGCCGCACCCCGGAGGATGTCGCCCGCGAGATCGACGCGACGTTGACTCGGAATCGGTCGTGAGGGGCGGGATGAAGAAGAAGAAGGACACCGTGCTGCGCGTCGGCGGGCAGTCGCCGTACGACGTGGTGATCGGGCACGACCTGGCCGAGCGGCTCCCGCAGATGCTGGGAGTCGGCGTGCAGCGGGTCGCCGTGGTGTTCTCCGACGCCCTCTCCGAGCTCGTCCGGCCGGTGCTCGACTCCCTCGCGGCGGCGTACGACGTCATGGTCCTGCCGATCCCCGACGGCGAGCGCGCCAAGAAGGCCGCGGTCGCCGTGTCGTGCTGGGAGGCGCTCGGCGAGGCCGGGTTCACCCGCTCCGACGCGCTGGTGACCTTCGGCGGCGGCGCGACCACCGACCTGGGCGGCTTCGTGGCCGCGACCTGGCTGCGCGGCGTCAAGGTCGTGCACGTCCCGACCACGCTGCTCGGCATGGTCGACGCGGCGGTCGGCGGCAAGACCGGCATCAACACGCGCAGCGGCAAGAACCTCGTCGGCTCGTTCCACGAGCCGGCCGGCGTGCTGTGCGACCTGTCCACGCTGCGCGGGCTGCCGCGCGCCGAGCTGGTCGCCGGCCTCGGCGAGGTCATCAAGTGCGGCTTCATCGCCGACCCCGTGATCCTGGACCTGGTCGAGAGCAACGACCCCGGTGCGATCACCCCCGACTCCGCGGTCCTCCGCGAGCTGGTCGAGCGGGCCGTCGCGGTCAAGGCCGAGGTCGTCGCCGCCGACCTCAAGGAGACCGGGGGCGCCAAGGGCCACCCCGGCCGCGAGGTCCTCAACTACGGCCACACCATGGCCCACGCCATCGAGCGCACCGAGAACTACCGGATCCGCCACGGCGAGGCCGTCTCGATCGGCTGCGTCTACGTCGCCGAGCTGGCCGCGCGGGCCGGCACCCTCGACAGCGACGTCGTCGACCGGCACCACGAGGTGTTCTCCCGCGTCGGGCTGCCGACGACGTACTCGAAGGCGTCCTTCGACGACCTCCACGCCGCGATGAAGGTCGACAAGAAGTCCCGGGGCTCGCAGCTGCGGTTCGTCGTGCTGTCCGACATCGCGACCCCGACCGTGCTGGCCGGGCCGTCACTCGCCGACCTGCGTGACGCCTACGCCGCGATCGGCGGCCGCGCATGAGCACGGTGCTGGTGCTCAACGGCCCGAACCTCGGCCGGCTGGGCCGGCGCCAGCCCGAGATCTACGGCTCCACGACGCACGACCAGCTCGCGCAGCTCTGTGTCGACTGGGGCCGGGCACTCGGCCTCGACGTCGAGGTGCGGCAGACCAACCACGAGGGCGAGATGCTCGACTGGCTGAACGCCGCCGCCGACGACGCGAACCCGGTCGTCCTCAACGCCGCCGCGTGGACGCACTACTCGTACGCGATCTTCGACGCCTGCGCGCAGCTGACCGCCCCGCTGGTGGAGGTCCACATCTCCGACCCCCACCAGCGCCCCGAGGAGTTCCGCCACACGTCCGTGGTGACGCCGTACGCCGTCGAGGTGATCGCCGGGCACGGCATCGACGGCTACCGGATGGCCCTCGAGGTCGTCGCGCGCGGCTGATCCGGCACCTGGGAACCGCCTGGGCCGTGCCCGCGTCGTAGCACCTATGGACGCGAAGATGACGGTGAGTGTGCGCAGCATCCTGGTGACGGTCGTGGTGGTCCTGGCGCTGCTGGTCGCCTTCCTCCTCGGCGGCGCGGGCGGTGGTGGCACTCCGGCGCAGGCCGACGACGGCGACCAGCCGGACGCCGAGCAGCCGCGGATCCTGACGATGACGGGCAGCGGGGACGCGAGCGCCGTACCTGACCAGCTGTCGTTCGACCTCGGCGTGACCGTGGTCCGGGACGATCTCGAGGCCGCGCTGGCTGCCGCCAGCACCACCATGGACCGGGTCCTCGCGACCCTGGCCGACCAGGAGGTCGCGAAGGGCGACGTCCAGACGACCGGGCTGTCGATGAGCCCGGTGTACCAGTACCACCAGTACGACCCGCCCACGATCACCGGCTACCGCGTCGCTCAGCACGCGACCGTGATCGTCCGCGACCTGAAGCGAGGTGGCGCCGCTGTGACCGCCGCGGTCGGCGCCGGTGGCAACGACGTGCGGGTCGGCGACATCAAGCTCCTCGTGGGTGACACCGACGCGGTCATGAAGCGGGCCCGGGAGGCAGCGGTGGCCGAGGCGACCGCGAAGGCCGAGGAGTACGCCGCCGCCTCCGGCCAGGCCCTCGGCGACGTCCTCACCCTGCGCGAGGTGCGGGTGAAGCCCGTGCCGACCGCGACGTACGCCCGTGCCGGGTACCTCGCGCGCGACGAGGCGGTGGCGACCGTGCCGATCCGGGCGGGCAAGGAGACCGGGACCGTGACGGTGCAGGTGGTCTGGGCGCTGGCCGGCTAGCGTTTTCAGGTCGGCGCGTCCCAGCCGATAGACTCGTGCGCTGGCGCCCGGCCCGTCCGAGGAGCCACTCCGATCCCGACGTACGAAGGCTGACACGCGCGCATGGCAACCACGAACGACCTCAAGAACGGCATGGTTCTCAACATCGACGGTCAGCTCTGGGCCGTCGTGGAGTTCCAGCACGTCAAGCCCGGCAAGGGCCCGGCCTTCGTGCGCACCAAGCTGAAGAACGTCGAGTCCAACAAGACCGTCGACAAGACCTTCAACGCCGGCACCAAGGTCGAGACCGCCACGGTCGACCGTCGCTCGATGCAGTACCTCTACAACGACGGCGCGTCGTACGTCTTCATGGACGTCACCGACTACGAGCAGATCGAGATCTCCCCGGAGATCGTCGGCAACGCCGCCAACTTCCTCCTGGAGAACCAGGAGGCCGTCGTGGCCACCAACGAGGGCCGCGTCCTGTTCATCGAGCTCCCGGCCTCGGTCGAGCTCGAGATCACCTTCACCGAGCCCGGCCTGGCCGGCGACTCCGCCACCGGCCGCACCAAGCCGGCGACCCTCGAGACCGGTCACGAGATCCAGGTCCCGCTGTTCATCAACCAGGGCGAGAAGGTCAAGGTCGACACCCGCGACTCCTCCTACATGGGCCGCGTCAAGTCCTGATGTCGGCTCGCACCAAGGCGCGCAAGCGCGCGCTGGACGTCCTCTTCGCCGCGGAGCTCCGCGGCGAGTCGGCGACCGAGGCGCTGGACCGTGCCATCGCCGAGGGCGAGGCTCCGACCAACGACTACACGGTCGTGCTCGTGCGCGGCGTGGAGGAGCACCGGACCCGCATCGACGAGGTGCTGACCGAGTTCGCCGAGGGCTGGACCCTGCAGCGGATGCCCGCCGTCGACCGCAACGTGCTGCGGCTCGGGGTGTGGGAGCTGCTGTGGACCGAGGACGTCCCCGACGCCGTCGCGATCAGCGAGGCGATGGCGCTGGTGACCGAGCTGTCGACCGACGAGTCGCCGCAGTTCGTCAACGGCGTGCTCGGCGCGGTGGAACGCAACAAGGCGACGCTGGTCTGAGTCCCTAGGCTGGGTCCCATGACTCAGCGTGAGGTGGACCTGGTCGTCATCGGCGCGGGGCCCGGAGGCGAGGCGCTCGCCAGCGGGGCCGCGAAGGCCGGCCTCGAGGTGGTGGTCGTCGACCGGCACCTCGTGGGCGGCGAGTGCCCGTACTACGGGTGCATCCCGACCAAGATGATGGTCCGCGCCAGTGACGCCGTCGCGGAGGTACGCCGCGCGTCCGGCCTCGCGGGCGACGCGTCGATCGTGCCGTCGTGGGCGCCGGTCGCCCGGCGCATCGACGAGGACGCCACCACCCACTGGGACGACACCATCGCGGTCGACCGCCTGAAGGACGCCGGCGCCACCGTGCACCACGGCGTCGCCCGGCTGACCGGCGTCGGACAGGTGGAGGTCGACGAGCACCGCTACACCGCCCGCCGCGGCGTGGTGCTCAACACCGGCACCAGGCCGGCCGTCCCGCCGGTCGAGGGTCTCGCGGACACGCCGTACTGGACGAACCGCGACGCCGTCCAGGTCACTGAGCTGCCCGGCTCCCTGGTCGTGGTCGGCGGCGGCCCGATCGGGTGCGAGCTCGCCCAGGTGTTCGCGCGCTTCGGCGTGCGCGTCACGGTGGTCCAGCACGGCGACCGGCTCCTTCCCGCCAACGAGCCGGAGGCCGCGGAGCTCCTCGCGCAGGTGTTCACCGAGGAGGGCATCCGGGTGCTCACCGGCGTCGAGCTCACGCGGGTGTCGTACGCCGACGGCGGCTTCACCCTTGCGCTCGACTCCGGCGAGGAGCTGACCGCCGACAAGCTGCTGGTCGCCGCCGGGCGCACGCCCAACCTCGACGACCTCGGACTGGAGACGGTCGGGCTCGACCCGGCCGCGCGGACCGTCGAGGTCGACGAGTGGCTGCGGGCGGGGGAGAAGCTCTGGGCGATCGGCGACATCACCGGTCACGGCGCCTTCACCCACGTCTCGATGTACCAGAACGCCGTCGCGCTCCGCGACATCCTCGAGCAGGGCGGCGAGCCGGCGCGCTACCACGCCGTACCGCACGCGACGTTCACGGATCCGGAGGTGGCGGGGGTCGGGATGAGCGAGCAGCAGGCACGCGATGCCGGGCTGAAGGTCCGCACCGGCTCCGCGAACCTCGCCGAGTCCTCGCGCGGCTTCACGCACGGGCCCGGTGCGCAGGGGCTGATCAAGGTCGTCGAGGACGCCGACCGCGGGGTGCTCGTCGGCGCGACCGCCGTGGGACCCGCTGGCGGGGAGATCCTCGGCTTCCTCGCGGTCGCCGTGCACGCGGAGGTCCCGGTCGCGACCCTGCGGTCGATGATCTTCGCCTACCCGACCTTCCACCGCGCGATCGAGACCGCCCTGTCAGACCTGGACCAGTGATCTGACCGCCTCGACGGCGGCGTCGACCTCGTCGGGGTTCGTGACGATGCTCGGCCCGAGCCGCAGGTAGGACGTCGCGTACGGCGTCGCGCTGGTCACGATGCCCTGCTCGCGCAGGGTGAGCACGGCGTTCGCCGGCGGCATCCCCGGTACGTCGACGCACACGATGCCGGCCGAGACCGCGGGGTCGGCCGGGGTGATCACCGTGACCGCGGTGCCCGCGAGGCCCTCCTTGAGCCGCGACGCCTGCTCGACGGTGCGCCCGACGACGGCGGAGCGGCCGATGCTCTGCTGGAAGGCGAAGCCGTCGGCGAGCGCCCAGCGGTGCTCGAAGGAGTGGTAGCCGCCCGGCGTCATCCGGCCGGCCGGGCTCTGGGGCGAGAACGAGGGGATGATCTCGGTCAGCGGACCCCAGTTCGCTCCCCACACGATGCCGGTCCCGCGCGGACCGAACAGCCACTTGTGGGTGCCGGTGGACAGGAAGTCGCAGCCGAGATCGGGCAGGTCGACGTCGACGGCCGCGAACCCGTGGACCCCGTCGACGCACAGCAGCACACCGTCGGGGAGCGCGTCGGCGATCTCGCGCACCGGCGTGCGGACGCCGGTGCTGGAGTGCACCCATGTGATCGCCACGACCCGGGTCCGCGGCGTGACGCCCGCGACCAGCCGGTCGACCATCTCGTCGACGGTCGCCGACGCGGGGTCGTCGTACAGCGTCACCCGGCGTACCTTCGCGCCGGTGCGCAGCGTGAGCAGCCGCAGCGAGTCCTCGGTCGACACGAAGTCGTGGGTCGTGGACAGCACCTCGTCGCGTGGCGTCAGCGCGAGCCCGCCGTAGATGATCCCGAGTCCCATCGTGGTGCTGTCGGTGAGCGCGTACTGCCCGGCCGCGCCGCCCGCGAACTGCGCAGCCGCCGCGCGCACCTTGTCCTCGAGGTCGTACCCGTCGAGGAGCGCCTGCTCGGTGTCCGCGCCGAGCAGCGACCGGTAGCGGTCGATCGCCGCGTCGACCGGGACGGTGTGCGGCGAGAGCACGAACGCCGCGAACTGCGCCATCGAGGTGTCCAGCGGGAACTGCGCGCGCACCGAGGCCCAGTCGGCGGGATCGAGCTCGGGAGGGGCGCTCGAGGTCGGCGTCGGCGTCGGAGTCGGTGCGGCCTCCGGCTCCGTGGCGTCGTCGCAGCCGACGACGAGTGCGGCGCCTCCTGCGAGGCCGGCTCCGATCAGGGCACGTCGTGTCGACTGCGGCATCTGCCCATGTTGGCAGGACTCGCGTGTGTGGTCCCCGCACTTTCGGGGAAGGACCCCAGCCAGCAGCAGCACCGGCACCCGAGGGAGGACATCGATGTCGCAGGAAGCATGGAGCTCGGCCGGCTCGCGACACGACCACGACGACACGAGCGACCGGCTGTACTCGACCGATGAGCTGGCGGTGTACGCCGCGTCCCACCGCGACTCCAGCGCACCGGCCGAGGCGGACGCGCCGTACCGCCCGAGCGCGGCGCCGCTCGGCCCACCGCCGTCGTACACCCCGACTACCCCGCCGCCCGCCGGACCGCCACCCACGCTCGCGCCCGAGGCGTCGGCGCCGGCCGCACCCCCTGCCTCTCCCGCGCCCGCCACCGAGGAGGGGGAGGTCCGGCGGTTCATGACCGCGACCGACTTCCTCGACCGCCGCGACGCCTCGCAGGAGCACGGCCCCGCCACGTGGGGCTGGCGCGGGTCGGTACGCCGCTGGAGCGGTGGCCTGATCTCGCCGAAGATGGGTCCTGCTGAGCGCAGCTACGAGGAGGACCGCCGCACCATCCAGCGCGACTTCGACGGGCCGCGGACGATCGCGTTCATCAACCCCAAGGGCGGGGCGGCCAAGACCACCGGCGTGCTCGCGGCCGGGTACACCTTCGGCACCGTCCGTGGTGGCGGCGTGGTCGCGTGGGACAACAACGAGACCCGCGGCACCCTCGGGATCCGCGGCACCCGGAGCACCCACCGCAACACCACCCGCGAGCTGCTGGAGGACCTCGAGCGCTTCACCGACGTCTACCAGTCGCGGATCGGCGACCTCGGTGCGTTCGTGCGCTCCCAGGGCGACGCCCACTTCGACGTGCTCGCCTCCGACGAGCGGCCCGACGTCACCGGGACGATCCGGGCGCAGGACTTCGACGCCGTGCACAAGCTGCTCGAGCGGTTCTACCGGGTGATCCTGATCGACACCGGCAACAACATGCGTGCTGAGAACTGGCTGGCCGCCGCCGGCGCCGCCGACCTGCTGGTGGTGACCAGCACGGTCCGCGAGGACACCGGCTACAGCGGGCTGTGGATGCTCGACGCGCTGCAGGACGCCGGCTACCAGAACCTCAAGCACAAGGCGGTCACGGTGCTGTCCGACCCGTCGGCCAACGTCGACACCAAGCTCGCCAACGACCTGGTCGACGTCTACCAGCAGCGGACCCGCGACGTGTTCCGGGTGCCCTACGACCCGGCCCTCGTGGCGGGCTCGGTGGTGCCGTACGCCCAGCTCTCCGCCAACACCCGGCGGCAGTGGCTCCAGGCGTGCGCGGGGATGGCCGCGGCCCTCTGAGCGGTCCGCCCTGACCGGTCAGCGTCGGGCGAACCTTCCTGCAGCGGTCGATCGCTGCAGGAACCTGTGAGCTGCGTATCCCGGCTGCTCGGTGGTCGTTGGAGGGGAGCGGCGCGTGCCGCACCCGCCCTCGGGCGGATCCGAATCTCCGGAGGACACCATGATCAAACTCGCCGCTCTTCTCAGTGCGGGCGCTGCGGTGGCTGCGCTGGGCGTCGTACCCGCCGCCCACGCGACCGTCATCGACGGCCCCAGCGGTGACTGCGCCGTCACCGCCAAGTGGTCCAAGCCGAGCTCCACGACCGTCAAGGTCACCTGGACGACGAGGTGCGACAGCGCGTACTACGGGATCCAGAACGGGGTCACCCTGCACCCCGCGAAGGGCTCCGGCCAGGCGGAGACCCGCACCAGCTTCTGCCACGCGAAGGAACGACAGGTCAAGACCTGCTCGACCTCGGTCACGATCTCCGATCCGGGCGGCCGCCAGGACTACGTGTCGATCGACGAGGTCTACCTCGACGACTCCTACTACGAGCTCGACTGGCAGTCGGCCGGGTGGAGCAGGTCCACCTTCACCGGCTGACCCTCGCCCATCGAGGAGCGCGGGGGCCGGGTCAGCGCCGGTTCCCGCGCTCTTAACCCGCGGTTCCTTCAGCAGCCGCCGAACCGGCCGATGCGATCTGTGACACATCGGACCGACCGAGGAGGCTGCCATGACGCGACGCGACATCTTCGTGCTGTCCGGCGGCGGGTCCCGTGGCGCCGGACAGGTCGGGATGCTGCGCGCGCTGCTGGCCGCCGGTGTCGTCCCTGACCAGGTCGTCGCCGGCTCGGTCGGCTCGCTGAACGGCTGCTACCTGGCCGCCGACCCGACGCCCGCGCAGGTCGAGCGGCTCGCCGGGGTCTGGGCCTCGATGCGGGCCTCCACGCTCACCGGGCCGCGTCGGTCGATGGTGGCGAACCTGGCCACGATGCGTCCGTACCTCTTCTCGAACCGGGCGCTGCGGGAGCTGATCGCTCGGCTGGTCCCCAGCCACCGCCTCGAGGACCTCGCCGTCCCGGTGCGGATCGCGACGACCGACCTGCTGACCGGCCTCCCGGCGCACCACGACACGGGCTACCTGCCCGACGTGCTGTGCGCCTCCGCGGCCCTGCCCGGCCTGCTCCCGCCGGTCCGGCTCCGGGGCGGCCGTGCGCACGTGGACGCCGGCGTCGCGGAGAACGTGCCGGTGTCGGGCGTCGAGGGACTGGCCGCTCCGGGTGACCGGGTCTGGATCCTCGACGTCACCAAGTGCCCCCGCGAGCTGCGCCGGCTGCGCACCCCGGTCGACGTGGTGGTGGCGGCCCTGGCGGGCTCGATCACCAACCGCCCGACCATGGCGGTGCCGGCCGGTGTCGAGGTGGTGCACCTCAAGCTCGACGAGCGCTACGACTGCGGCCCGGTCTTCGACTTCAGCCACACCGCCACGTTGATCGAGATGGGGGAGCAGACAGCCGCCCAGGCGCTCACCGCGGATCGCGGTGGGCTGTCGCTGGCCGGCTAGCGCCTCGGCTCAGCTCCGGCTCAGCTCCGGCTCAGCTCCGGCTCAGCTCCGGCTCAGCTCCGGGCGGCGCCCCATCCGTGCCAGCGCTCGACCTCCATCCACGCGCTCGTGCGCGGGCTCTCCCGGTTCGGGTACTCCTTGCCGGAGTACAGCACGCTCAGCCGATCGATGTCGGCGAGCTCCTCGTCGGCGTACATCTCCGTGATCCGGCCGACGAGTGACACATGGGTGTACCAGCTCTCGTCGTCGAGCACGGTCAGGCTGACCCGCGGATCCCGTCGCAGGTGTCCGAGCCGGACCCGGGTGTCGTCCATGTTCAGCAGGATCCGGTCGCCGTCGAGCAGGTACCAGGTCGCGACCGACACGGGTGCGCCGTCGGTGCGTAGGGTGGCGACCACAGCCGGGTTCGGCTTCGCCAGCAGGTCGCGGAGGTCGTCGGGGAACGGCATCTCAGGCATGAGCTCACTCAACCACGCGCCGACGCGGAGTGGTTGAGTGTGCGCCATGACGAAGCCGATGTGGGTCGTGGCGGGCGCGGTGCTCGTGCTGATGGGCCTGGTGTGGACCCTGCAGGGGTTCGACGTGATCGAGGGCAGCGCGATGAGCGGCTCGACGACCTGGGCGATCGTCGGGCCGGTCGTGGTCCTCATCGGCGCCGGGCTGGCGTGGGTGGGACTCCGCGGTCGCCAGCGCTGAGCGGTGGCGACCGTCACGGGGCGGCCGGTTCCTCCGCCGCCCGGATGCGACGCAGGTGCCGCCGCCGACGCGCGCGGATGACGGCCGGGTCCTGGGGGCTGGTCCCGTCGACGTTCCTGTTCTCGGCCACCCAGGTGACGCGGCCTCCACTCCGGTAGGCGCCCATGGCGCGGCGGCGCTTGAGGCTCGGGTGCTCCTCGATGAGCGTCGCCCACGGGAACCTGCGGACGACGTCGAAGTCGTAGACGTCCAACATCGTCGCCAGCGCACTCGGTGAGGGATGTCCCACGAGCATGAGGTTGTTGTACGCCTGGTCGCTCTCCACCGCCTGTCCCTCGACGTCCACCCGGTCGACGCCGAGGAAGATGACCTTCGAGTCGGTGACGGTGACCTTGGTGTCGACGACGACGTGCCGCGGCCCGAGCCCTCGGATGCCGCCGAGCAGCTCGGAGTACCGCAGCGTGTGGTAGACGAACCCGAGGCACAGGACGACGTCGAACCGGCCCAGCTCGTGCTCGTCGGGTCCAGCGAGGACGTCGAAGATGTCTCCGCCGATGAACCGGTACCGGTCGTCCGGAACACCGTTCTTCCGGAGGTTCTCGTACGCCCGCTCGACGAACTCCGGACGTCCCTCGACCCCGACCACCTGCTCGGCGCCGGCCTCGAGCGCGGCCATGCTCCACCGACCGTCGTGACTCGCGATGTCGAGCACCCGAGCACCCACGAGGAGGTCGCTGTTGCTCTCGATCATCGCGTGGTGGCGCCAGTTCAGCCGCACGGTCGTGCTCGCCGTGTTGCTGGTCTCCTTGAACTCAGGATGGTCATCGAAGAACATTCATCCTCCTGGTGGATGAGCGCACCTGCACCCGCAGCCGACCACAGGTAGCGCCGGTTGTCCACGTCGGTCCGTCCGCAGCCGCTCGCAGCGGGTCGTCCGCCCCTCGGCTGCCTCTGGACCCGGGTGAGGCGGACGACCCGTCCCACGCAGTGGGAAGCAGCCGCTCCCGGTTCGGTCGCGACCCCCGGAGCGGGGTAGGGTTCACCTCGATCGACATCCTTTAACGAGCCGTCCTGAGAGGCGGAGAAGGAGGTCCGAGGCTGTTGCCTACGCACCCTCAACCTGAGTCCGACGGGGCTCGCGTGGTCCTCGACGACCGCGACATCGTCCGGGCTCTGACCCGCATCTCGCACGAGATCCTCGAGCGCAACAAGGGCGCCGACGACCTCGTCCTCCTCGGGATCCCCAGCCGCGGCGTACCGCTCGCGCAGCGGATCGCCGAGCGGATCGCCTCCGTGGAGGGGTACGACGTACCGGTCGGCTCGCTCGACGTGACGATGTACCGCGACGACCTGCGGCTGAAGCCGGCCCGCGCGCTGCTGCACACCGAGATCCCGGCCGGCGGCATCGACGGCAAGGTCGTCGTCCTCGTCGACGACGTGCTGTTCTCCGGCCGCACCATCCGCGCCGCGCTGGACGCGCTCAACGACATCGGCCGCCCGAAGGCGGTCCGGCTCGCGGTCCTCGTCGACCGGGGCCACCGCGAGCTGCCGATCCGCGCCGACTTCGTCGGCAAGAACCTGCCCACCTCGCTGGTCGAGCGGGTGAAGGTGACCCTCGCCGGCATCGACGACGCCGACGCCGTCACGATCCAGGGAGTTGTCCAGTGAAGCGGCACCTGCTGAGCGCGGCCGACCTGAGCCGCGACGACGCCGAGCTGGTCCTGTCGACCGCCGAGGAGATGCGCTCGCTGGCGGACCGGCCGATCAAGAAGCTGCCCGCGCTGCGCGGCCGCACGGTCGTCAACCTGTTCTTCGAGGACTCCACCCGCACCCGGATCAGCTTCGAGGCGGCGGCCAAGCGGCTGAGCGCCGACGTCATCAACTTCGCGGCCAAGGGCTCGAGCCTCTCCAAGGGCGAGAGCCTCAAGGACACCGCGCTGACGCTCGAGGCGATGGGCGCGGACGCGGTCGTCGTCCGGCACGGCGCCAGCGGTGCCCCGCACCGGCTGGCGCACTCCGGCTGGGTCCGGTCGAACGTCGTGAACGCCGGCGACGGCACCCACGAGCACCCGACCCAGGCGCTGCTGGACGCGTTCACGATGACGCGCCACCTCGGCGCGCTCGACGGACGCAGGATCGTCATCGTCGGCGACGTGCTGCACAGCCGGGTCGCCCGCTCGAACGCGCTGCTGCTGCACACGCTGGGCGCCGAGGTGACGCTGGTCGCGCCGCCGACGCTGCTGCCGGTCGGCATCGAGAACTGGCCCGTCGAGACGTCGTACGACCTGGACTCGGCGCTGCCGAAGGCGGACGCCGTGATGATGCTGCGGGTCCAGCGGGAGCGGATGCACGGCGGGTTCTTCCCGACCGCGCGCGAGTACTCCCGCCGCTACGGTCTCGACGGCCGCCGGATGGCGAGCCTCCAGGACCACACCATCGTCATGCACCCCGGCCCGATGGTCCGCGGCATGGAGATCACCGCGGACGTCGCCGACAGCGACCGGTCCGTCATCGTCGAGCAGGTCACCAACGGCGTCGCCGTGCGGATGGCCGTCCTGTACCTGCTGCTGGGCGGCTCCGAGCCCGCCGTCGGAGGAGAAGAGTGAGCACCAACTACCTGATCAAGAACGTCTCGGTCCTGGGCGGTACGCCGACCGACCTGCTGCTGCAGGACGGCGTGATCGCCGACGGGGCGGACGCCCCGGACGACGCCGAGGTCATCGACGGGACCGGGCTGATCGCGCTGCCCG
The DNA here is from genome assembly GCF_022761125.1 of Nocardioides sp. SR21. Taxonomy (GTDB): domain Bacteria; phylum Actinomycetota; class Actinomycetes; order Propionibacteriales; family Nocardioidaceae; genus Nocardioides. The sequence goes on from NZ_JAKWJR010000009.1 coordinate 160,809, forward strand.
GTCTGGTCGACCTGCACACGCACCTGCGCGAACCGGGCCGTGAGGACGCCGAGACCGTCGAGTCCGGCACCCGGGCCGCCGCGCTCGGCGGCTTCACCGCCGTTCACGCGATGGCGAACACCGAGCCGGTCGCGGACACCGCGGGCGTCGTCGAGCAGGTCTGGCGGCTCGGCCGCGAGGCCGGCCACTGCGACGTCTTCCCGGTCGGTGCCGTCACCGTCGGCCTGCAGGGCACCCAGCTCGCCGAGCTCGGCGCGATGGCCGACTCCGCTGCGCGGGTCCGCGTGTTCTCGGACGACGGCAAGTGCGTGCACGACCCGGTGCTGATGCGCCGGGCGCTGGAGTACGTCAAGGCGTTCGACGGCGTCGTCGCCCAGCACGCCCAGGAGCCGCGGCTCACCGAGGGCGCGCAGATGAACGAGGGCGAGCTGTCCGGCCGCCTCGGGCTGGCCGGCTGGCCGGCGGTCGCCGAGGAGGCGATCATCGCCCGCGACGTGCTGCTCGCCGAGCACGTCGGCTCGCGCCTGCACGTGTGCCACCTGAGCACCGCCGGCTCGGTCGAGATCGTGCGCTGGGCCAAGGCGAAGGGCGTCGACGTCACCGCGGAGGCCTGCCCCCACCACCTGCTGCTGACCGACGAGCTCGCGGCGACGTACGACCCGATCTACAAGGTCAACCCACCGCTGCGCTCGGCCGCCGACGTGGAGGCGGTCAAGGCCGGCCTGGCCGACGGCACCATCGACATCGTCGCCACCGACCACGCGCCGCACCCGCACGAGGACAAGGACTGCGAGTGGGCGGCCGCCGCGTTCGGCATGCTCGGCCTCGAGACCGCGCTCTCGATCGTGCAGCAGACGATGGTCGACACCGGCCTGCTCGACTGGGCCGGTGTCGCCGAGCGGATGTCCTACAACCCGGCGCGGATCGGCCGGATCTCCGACCAGCACGGCCGCCCGGTGGAGGTGGGGGAGCCGGCCAACGTCGTGCTCTACGACCCCCGCGCGACCCGCACCGTCGACCCGGCCGAGTCCGCGAGCCTGAGCCGCAACACGCCGTACCGCGGCATGGAGCTGCCGGGCCGGGTGGTCGCGACGTTCCTGCGCGGCAAGGCGACCGTGCTCGACGGGAAGGTCCTCTGATGGCGATCCTGGTGCTCGAGGACGGGCGCACCTTCCACGGCGAGTCGTACGGCGCGAAGGGCGAGACGTTCGGCGAGGCGGTCTTCAACACCGGCATGACCGGCTACCAGGAGACACTCACCGACCCGTCGTACCACCGTCAGGTCGTCGTGATGACCGCGCCCCACATCGGCAACACGGGCGTCAACGACGAGGACCCGGAGAGCAGCAGGATCTGGGTCGCCGGGTACGTCGTGCGCGACCCCGCCCGCCGCGCGTCGAGCTGGCGCTCGCGGCGCAGCCTCGACGAGGAGCTGGTCGCGCAGGGCGTCGTCGGCATCTCCGGCATCGACACCCGGGCGCTGACCCGGCACCTGCGCGAGCGTGGCGCGATGCGCGTCGGCATCTCCTCGACCGAGACCGACCCGGCTGCGCTGCTGGAGCGGGTGAAGGCGTCCGGCGAGATGGCCGGCTCCGAGCTCGCGTCCGAGGTCTCGACGCAGGAGGCGTACGTCGTCCCGGCGATCGGCGAGAAGAAGTACACCGTCGCCGCGCTCGACCTCGGCATCAAGGGGATGACGCCGCACCGGATGGCCGAGCGCGGCATCGAGGTGCACGTGCTGCCCGCGACCGCGACGCTCGAGGAGGTCAAGGCGGTCGCCCCGGACGGGTTGTTCTACTCGAACGGCCCGGGCGACCCCGCCGCGACCACGCACCAGGTCGAGGTGCTGCAGGGAGCGCTCGCCGACGAGATCCCGTACTTCGGCATCTGCTTCGGCAACCAGCTGTTCGGCCGCGCGCTCGGCTTCGGCACCTACAAGCTGAAGTACGGCCACCGCGGCATCAACCAGCCGGTGATGGACCGCACCACCGGCAAGACCGAGGTGACCGCGCACAACCACGGCTTCGCCGTCGACGCGCCCCTCGAGGGCAGCACCACCACGCCGTACGGCGAGGCGAGCGTCAGCCACGTGTGCCTGAACGACGACGTGGTCGAGGGCCTCGAGCTGCGCGACGCCGCCGGCAGGCTCAAGGGCTTCTCCGTCCAGTACCACCCCGAGGCCGCGGCCGGCCCGCACGACGCCGCCTACCTCTTCGACCGTTTTGTGGAGCTGATGAATGCCGAAGCGTGATGACATCAAGTCCGTGATGGTGATCGGCTCCGGGCCGATCATCATCGGTCAGGCCTGCGAGTTCGACTACTCCGGCACCCAGGCCTGCCGCGTGCTCAAGGCCGAGGGCCTCCGGGTGATCCTGGTGAACTCCAACCCGGCCACGATCATGACCGACCCGGAGTTCGCGGACGCGACGTACGTCGAGCCGATCACCCCGGACTTCGTCGAGAAGGTGATCGCCAAGGAGCGCCCCGACGCGCTGCTGCCGACGCTGGGCGGCCAGACCGCGCTCAACGCCGCGATCGCGCTGCACGAGAACGGCGTGCTCGAGAAGTACGGCGTCGAGATGATCGGCGCCAGCTTCGACGCCATCCACCGTGGCGAGAACCGCGAGCTCTTCAACGCGATCGTGCACAAGGTCGGCGGCGAGGTCGCTCGCAGCTTCGTGTGCCACACGCTCGAGGACTGCGAGAAGGCCACCGTCGAGCTCGGCTACCCGGTCGTCGTGCGCCCCTCGTTCACGATGGGCGGCACCGGCTCCGGCATCGCGTACGACGAGGCGGACCTGGCCCGGATCGCCGGCGCCGGCCTGGCCGCGAGCCCGACCACCGAGGTGCTGATCGAGGAGTCGATCATCGGGTGGAAGGAGTACGAGCTGGAGGTGATGCGCGACAAGGCCGACAACGTCGTGATCATCTGCTCGATCGAGAACTTCGACCCGATGGGCGTGCACACCGGCGACTCGATCACGGTCGCGCCGGCGATGACGCTGACCGACCGCGAGTACCAACACCTGCGCGACCTGGCGATCGACATCATCCGCGAGGTCGGCGTCGACACCGGCGGCTGCAACATCCAGTACGCCGTGAACCCGGTCGACGGCCGGGTCATCGTGATCGAGATGAACCCGCGGGTGTCCCGGTCCTCCGCCCTCGCGAGCAAGGCGACCGGCTTCCCGATCGCGAAGATCGCGGCCAAGGTCGCGATCGGCTACACGCTCGACGAGATCCCCAACGACATCACGATGCGCGCCGACGGCTCCAGCACGCCCGCGGCGTTCGAGCCCACGCTCGACTACGTGGTCGTGAAGGTGCCGCGCTTCGCGTTCGAGAAGTTCCCGGGCGCCGACCCGACGCTGACCACCCACATGAAGTCGGTCGGCGAGGCGATGGCGATCGGCCGCAACTTCACCGAGGCGCTGCAGAAGGCGTTGCGCTCGCTGGAGTCCAAGGACGCGCTGTTCGACTGGCACCAGGAGTGGGTCGAGCTCGACAAGCCCGCCCTGCTCGAGGCGATCCGCACGCCGCACGACGGGCGCCTCAAGAAGGTCATGGACGCGATCCGGGCCGGCGCGACGCCGGAGGAGGTCTTCGACGCGACCGGCATCGACCCGTGGTTCGTCGACCAGCTGATGCTGATCAACGAGATCGCCGCCGAGGTCACCGCCGCGCCCGAGCTCACGCCCGAGCTGCTGCGCAAGGCCAAGCGGCACGGCTTCTCCGACGTGCAGATCGGCAAGATCCGCGGCATGACCGCCGACGTCGTGCGCGGCGTCCGGCACGCGCTGGGGATCCGGCCGGTCTTCAAGACCGTCGACACGTGCGCCGCCGAGTTCGCGGCGGCCACGCCGTACCACTACTCGTCGTACGACGAGGAGACCGAGGTCGCGCCCCGCGAGAAGACCGCGGTGATCATCCTCGGCTCCGGGCCGAACCGGATCGGGCAGGGCATCGAGTTCGACTACTCGTGCGTGCACGCCTCGCTGACGCTGTCCGAGGCCGGCTACGAGACGATCATGGTCAACTGCAACCCGGAGACCGTGTCGACCGACTACGACACCTCCGACCGCCTCTACTTCGAGCCGCTGACGCTCGAGGACGTGCTCGAGATCGTGCACGCGGAGGAGCAGGCCGGACCGGTCGCAGGGGTCATCTGCCAGCTCGGTGGGCAGACCCCGCTGGGGCTCGCGCAGGGGCTCAAGGACAACGGCGTCACGGTCGTCGGCACCTCGCCCGAGGCGATCCACCTGGCCGAGGAGCGCGGCGCGTTCGGCGCGGTGCTCGCCGACGCCGGGCTGCCGGCGCCGAAGTACGGCATGGCGACCAGCTACCCGGACGCGCAGCGGATCGCCGGCCAGATCGGCTACCCGGTCATGGTGCGCCCGTCGTACGTCCTCGGCGGTCGGGGCATGGAGATCGTGTACGACGACGCCTCGCTGGAGTCCTACATCGCGCGCTCGACCGAGATCGGCCCGTCGCACCCGGTCCTCGTCGACCGGTTCATCGACGACGCGGTCGAGATCGACGTGGACGCGCTGTACGACGGCGAGGAGCTCTTCCTCGGCGGCGTCATGGAGCACATCGAGGAGGCCGGCATCCACTCCGGCGACTCGTCGTGCGCGCTGCCCCCGATCACCCTCGGCGCGGCCGAGATCGCCCGGATCCGTACGGCGACCGAGTCGATCGCCCGCGGTGTCGGGGTGCGCGGCCTGCTGAACATCCAGTTCGCGCTGGGCTCCGACGTGCTCTACGTCCTCGAGGCCAACCCGCGCGCCAGCCGCACGGTGCCGTTCGTGTCGAAGGCGACCGCGACCCCGCTTGCGAAGGCCGCGGCCCGCGTGATGATGGGGGAGTCGATTGCCGAGCTGCGAGCGGCCGGCCTGCTGCCCGCGACCGGGGACGGTGGCCTGCTGCCGGCCGACCAGCCGATCGCGGTCAAGGAGGCGGTGATGCCGTTCAACCGGTTCCGCACCCCCGACGGCAAGCAGGTCGACACGGTGCTCGGGCCGGAGATGAAGTCGACCGGCGAGGTGATGGGCTTCGACGCCGACTTCGGCACCGCCTTCGCGAAGGCGCAGGCCGGCGCGTTCGGCCCGCTGCCCACCAGCGGCAAGGTGTTCGTGAGCATGGCCAACCGCGACAAGCGGCACATGATCTTCCCGATCAAGGTGCTGGCCGAGCACGGCTTCGAGATCCTCGCGACCCAGGGCACCGCCGAGGTGCTGCGCCGCAACGGCGTGGAGACCACGGTCGTGCGCAAGCACTACGAGGGCTCCGGCCCGGCCGGTGAGCCGACGACGGTGCAGATGATCCTGGACGGCGAGATCGACCTGGTGATCAACACCCCGAACGGCTCGGCCAGCGGCGGCTCCACCCGCGCCGACGGCTACGAGATCCGCACGGCCTCGGTGGTCGCGAACATCCCGTGCATCACGACCGTGCAGGGGCTCGGCGCCGCGGTGCAGGGCATCGAGGCGATCCGGCGGGGCGAGATCGGCGTGCGGTCGCTGCAGGACTGGGCGACCCGGTGACCTACCGACTCCTGTTCGACAAGGTCCTGACGCGGACGGACCCGGAGAAGGCGCACCACACGGCGTTCCGGGCGATCCGCGCGGCGCGTCCGGTGACCGGCCTGCGCGGTACGCCCGGGAACCCGGTCGCGGCGCTGGGGCTGACGTTCCCCAACGTGCTGGGGCTGGCCGCCGGCTTCGACAAGAACGCGGTCGGCATCGACGGCCTCGGCGCGCTGGGCTTCGGCCACGTGGAGATCGGCACGGTCACCGGCGAGGCGCAGCCGGGGAACCCGCAGCCGCGGCTGTTCCGGCTGCCCGACGACCGCGCGGTGGTCAACCGGATGGGCTTCAACAACGACGGCGCCGAGGTGGTGGCCGCTCGTCTCGCGGCCCGCGCCGAGTCCTTCGGTGGTCGAGCGGGCGTATCGAGAACTGGCCCGGTCCTCGGGGTCAACATCGGCAAGTCCAAGGTCGTCCCGGAGGACGAGGCGGTCCGCGACTACGAGAAGTCCGCGCGGCTGCTCGCGCCGCACGCGGACTACCTGGTCGTCAACGTCAGCTCGCCGAACACGCCGGGGCTGCGCAACCTCCAGGCGGTCGAGAAGCTCGAGCCGATCCTGACCGCGGTGCAGGCGATCGCCGCCCAGGGTGACCGGCGCGTGCCGCTCCTGGTCAAGATCGCGCCGGACCTCGCCGACGACGACGTGCTCGGCGTCGCCGACCTCGCGCTCGCGATCGGCCTGGACGGCATCATCGCGACGAACACCACGATCTCGAGGGCGGGTCTGCGCACCTGCGCGGAGCGGGTGGAGCAGATCGGCGCCGGCGGCCTGTCCGGGCGCCCGCTCACCGACCGCTCCTGCGACGTGGTCCGGCTGCTGCGCGGCCGGGTCGGGCCGGACCTCACGCTGATCGGTGTCGGTGGCATCACCACGGTCGCCGACGCGCAGGCGAGGCTGGACGCGGGCGCGACGCTGCTCCAGGGATACACCGCGTTCATCTACGAGGGCCCGCTGTGGCCCCGGCGGATCGTCAAGGGAGTGCAGGAATGACACCTTCCCCCACGAAGGCCTTCGGTGCTCGCCTCCACGCGGCCATCGAGGACCGCGGCCCGTTCTGTGTCGGCGTCGACCCGCACGCCGCGCTGCTCCAGGAGTGGGGACTCGACGACGACGTCGCCGGACTGGAGCGGTTCGCGCTGACGACCGTCGAGGCGGTGGCGCCGTACGTCTCGGTGATCAAGCCGCAGTCGGCGTTCTACGAGCGCTTCGGCAGCCGGGGGATCGCGGTGCTGGAGCGGGTGATCGCGGAGTCCCGCGCCGCCGGCGCGCTGGTGCTGCTCGACGTCAAGCGCGGCGACATCGGCTCGACCAGCCAGGCGTACGCCGACGCGTACCTCGACCCGACCTCGCCGCTCGCGTCCGACGCGATCACGGTCAGTCCGTTCCTCGGGTTCGGCTCGCTCGACCCGATCATCGACACCGCGCACCGTCACGGCGGCGGCGTGTTCGTGCTCGCGCTGACCTCCAACAAGGAGGGGCCGGAGGTCCAGCACGCGAGTGTGGACGAGGGCACCGTCGCCGGCCGGATGCTCGACCACCTGCGTCGCCTCAATGCCGACGCCGAGCCGCTCGGCTCGTTCGGCGCGGTCGTCGGCGCGACGATCGGGTCCACCGACGAGGACCTCGCGTTCAACGGCCCGGTGCTCGCGCCCGGCTTCGGCGCCCAGGGCGGCACGATCGACGACGTACGCCGCCTCTTCGGCTCGGCCGCCGCGGTCCTGCCGAGCTCGTCGCGCGAGGTGCTCCGCCTCGGCCCCGACCGGCAGGCGATGGCCGACTTCGTGCGGCGCACCAACGAGGAGCTCCGGGCGTGAGGCGAGTCCTGGTCGCGGCTCTCCTGCTCCCGCTGCTCGCGGGGTGCGGGTCCGACCAGGACGACTACTGCGACGCGGTCGCCGACCGCCAGCAGGAGCTGAGCGACATCGTCGGCAGCGGCGAGCCGGACGCGCTGCTCCAGGCGCTCGACGTCTTCCAGCAGCTGCAGGACCGGGCGCCCGACGACATCAGCGACGAGTGGCAGCAGCTGGTCGGCCGCATCGAGGCGCTCCAGGACGCCCTGGACGACGCGGGCGTGGATGCGGCGACGTACGACCGCGACGACCCGCCCGCCGGGCTGAGCGACGAGCAGGCGGCCGCCATCGACGCCGCGGCCAAGGAGCTGGGCAGCGGCACCACGCTGCGGGCGCTGCAGGACCTCGACCAGCAGGCCCGCGACGTGTGCAAGACCCCGCTCACGCTCTGACGGGTCAGCCGGCCCGGCCCGGCCCGGGTGGGCGGTGTGCTGGCAACCGTTTCGGGCTGGGGAACGGTTGCTGAGGCACCGCCGGTGCGACCCGGCCCGGGTGGGCGGTGTGCTGGCAACCGTTTCGGGCTGGGGAACGGTTGCTGAGGCACCGCCGGTGCGACCCGGCCCGGGTGGGCGGTGTGCTGGCAACCGTTTCGGGCTGGGGAACGGTTGCTGAGGCACCGCCGGTGCGACCCGGCCTCGGTGGGCGGTGTGCTGGCAACCGTTTCGGCCTGGGGAACGGTTGCTGAGGCACCGCCCGGCCCGGCCCCGGCCAGGGTGGGCGGTGAGCTGGCAACCGTTTCGGCCTGGAGAACGGTTGCTGACGCACCGCCGGCCCGGCCCAGCCCCGGTGGGCGGTGAGCTGGCAACCGTTTCGGCCTCGAGAACGGTTGCTGACGCACCGCCGGCCCGGCCCAGCCCCGGTGGGCGGTGAGCTGGCAACCGTTTCGGCCTCGAGAACGGTTGCTGACGCACCGCCGGCCCGGCCCAGCCCCGGTGGGCGGTGAGCTGGCAACCGTTTCGGCCTCGAGAACGGTTGCTGACGCACCGCCGGCCCGGCCCGGCCTCGGTGGGCGGTGGGCTGGCAACCGTTTCGGCCCGGAGAACGGTTGCTCACGCACCGCCGGCCAGCCGGCCCACCACCCAGCCCCCGCGACGTGTGCCAGACCCCACCGACGCAGTGGTCGTACGGCCCGCATGGCGCGGTGGACGCGACTCTGACTAGGGTGAGCCCACTGTCCACCCTCAGCAGCAAGGACCCGCACGTGGCTCTGCCCCCGCTCACCCCCGAACAGCGCCAGGCGGCGCTCGAGAAGGCCGCCGCCTCCCGCAGGGAGCGGGCCGAGGTGAAGAACCGGCTCAAGAACTCCGGCGCCTCGATCTCCGACGTGATCGAGGAGGGCCAGCGCAACGAGGTCATCGGCAAGATGAAGGTCGTCGACCTGCTGCAGTCGATGCCGGGCCTGGGCAAGGTGCGCGCGCGTCAGCTGATGGAGCGGCTCGGCATCGCCGAGAGCCGCCGGGTCCGTGGTCTCGGTGCCAAGCAGGTCGCGGCGCTCGAGAAGGAGTTCGCCGGGCGTGAGTGACACGCCGATCCGGCGCTCGCGCCTCGTCGTGCTCGCCGGGCCGACCGCGGTCGGCAAGGGCACGGTGGCCGCCGAGGTGCGGCGTACCCACCCCGAGGTCTGGATCTCGGTGTCCGCGACCACCCGCGCTCCGCGTCCGGGGGAGGAGAACGGCGTCCACTACTGGTTCGTCTCCGACGAGGAGTTCGACCGGATGGTCGCCGAGGACGACCTGCTCGAGTGGGCGGTCGTGCACAAGGCGGCGCGGTACGGCACGCCGCGGCAGCCCGTGGACCTCGCGCTGGCCTCCGGCCACCCCGCGATGCTCGAGATCGACCTCCAGGGCGCCCGCCAGGTCCGCGAGACCATGCCGGACGCACTGTTCGTCTTCCTGGCACCCCCGTCGTGGGAGGAGCTGGAGCGCCGCCTGGTCGGCCGGGGCACCGAGACCGAGGAGGAGCGGGCCCGCCGGTTGGCGACCGCGGAGGTCGAGATGGCCGCCGAGACGGAGTTCGATGTGACGATCGTCAACCACGAAGTTCACGATGCTGCGGAGCAGTTGGTAGCCTTGATGGAGCAAACCCCAACTGATCTGTGAGGCGTCCAAGCGTGTCTGCTCCCACCATCGCCGCCGAGGGTGTCACCAACCCCTCGATCGACGACCTGCTCACCAAGACCGACAGCAAGTACAAGCTGGTGCTCTACAGCGCCAAGCGTGCCCGCCAGATCAACGCCTACTACTCCCAGCTCGGCGAGGGCCTGCTGGAGTACGTCGGCCCGCTCGTCGACACCCACGTCCAGGAGAAGCCCCTCTCGATCGCGCTCCGCGAGATCAACGAGGACCTCCTGACCTGTGAGGACATCGACCCGGCCGAGCTCGCCGCCGAGGAGGCCGCCGCGAAGGCCGCCGCCGCCGACGCGGGCAACTCCATCAGCGAGTGATCCGCTGACCACCAGCACCACGCACGAGGCCGCTTCCCCTGGGGGGGAGCGGCCGCGTGTCGTTCTCGGCGTCTCCGGCGGGATCGCGGCGTACAAGGCCTGTGAGCTGCTCCGCCAGTTCACCGAGTCCGGCCACGACGTGACCGTCGTGCCGACCGCGGCCGCCCTGGAGTTCGTCGGCGCCCCGACCTGGTCGGCGTTGTCCGGCAAGCCGGTCTCCTCCGACGTGTGGAGCAACGTCCACGAGGTGCCGCACGTGCGGATCGGCCAGTCCGCCGACCTGGTCGTCGTCGCCCCGGCCACCGCCGACGTACTGGCGAAGGCCGCCCACGGCCTCGCCGACGACCTGCTCACCAACACGCTGCTCACCGCCCGCTGCCCGGTCGTGTTCGCCCCGGCGATGCACACCGAGATGTGGGAGCACCCGGCCACGCAGGCGAACGTCGCCACGCTCCGCGAGCGCGGCGCCCTCGTCATCGAGCCGGCCGAGGGCCGCCTCACCGGCAAGGACACCGGCAAGGGCCGGCTGCCCGAGCCGGTGGAGATCTTCGACGTGTGCCGCGAGGTCCTCACCCGGGGTACGACGGGCGCGCTCGACCTCGCCGGCCGCCGGGTCGTCGTGTTCGCCGGCGGCACCCGTGAGTACCTCGACCCGGTCCGCTTCCTCGGCAACCGCTCCTCGGGCCTCCAGGGCTACGCGCTGGCCCGCGCGGCGGCCGCCCGCGGCGCCGAGGTCACCCTGGTGGCCGCAAACGTCGCGCTGCCCGACCCGGCGGGCGTGAAGGTCGTCCGCGTCGAGACCACGAGCCAGCTGCGCGACGAGGTCGTCAGCGCGGCCGCTGCGGCCGACGCCGTCGTGATGGCCGCCGCGCCGGCCGACTTCCGGCCGACCGACCCGAGCGGCACGAAGATCAAGAAGGCCGCCGACGGCTCCGCCCCGGCGATCACCCTGGCCCAGAACCCGGACATCCTCCACGAGATCAGCACCCAGCGCGCTCGCGCCGGGCAGGTGATCGTCGGCTTCGCCGCCGAGACCGGGGACGACACCGGCTCGGTCCTCGACCTGGCCCGCGCCAAGCTCGCCCGCAAGGGCTGCGACCTGCTCGTCGTCAACGACGTGAGCGGGGGAGCGGTGTTCGGCAGCCCTGAGAACGAGGCCGTGATCCTCGGCGCCGACGGCGCCGCGGTCGAGGTTCCGCGTGGCTCGAAGGGCGCGCTGGCGCATGTCATCTGGGACGAAGTAGCTCGACGACTTCCTTCTGCTTAGGGCGTCGCCGGAGGGGCGTCGTCGCGGCCCGTGCTCCGGGTCCGTGCCTCGCAAGGCGCCGGCGCGAAGCCGTACTGGTCGTCCAGCGAGCGACGGCAACGCCGCAAGCTGCGTGCACGGAGTGCGGGACGCCCGACGGGCCTTCGGTGCCTCCCATTAAGGTGTGCGCATGACTGGACGTTTGTTCACCTCGGAGTCCGTGACCGAGGGCCACCCCGACAAGATCGCCGACCAGATCAGCGACTCCGTGCTCGACGCGATGCTCGAGCAGGACCCGCACAGCCGGGTCGCGGTCGAGACCCTCCTGACCACCGGTCTGGTGGTGGTGGCCGGCGAGGTGACGACGTCCGGCTACGTGGACATCAAGCAGAAGGTCCGCGACCGGATCCTCGAGATCGGCTACGACTCGTCCCTCAAGGGCTTCGACGGCGCGTCCTGCGGCGTCATGGTCGCCATCGGCGGCCAGTCGGGCGACATCGCCCAGGGCGTCGACACCGGCCACGAGAGCCGCACCGGCTCCGTGGACGCGATGGACAAGCAGGGCGCCGGCGACCAGGGCCTGATGTTCGGCTACGCGTGCGACGACACCGACGTGCTGATGCCGCTGCCGATCGTGATCGCCCAGCGCCTCGCCGAGCAGCTCACGGCGGTCCGCAAGGACGGCACGCTGCCGTACCTCCGTCCCGACGGGAAGACCCAGGTCACGATCGAGTACGACGCCGACAACCGCCCGGTGCGGGTCGACACGGTCGTGCTCTCCTCGCAGCACGACGAGGACACCCAGCTCGACACCCTCGAGGCCGACGTGAAGAAGCACGTCATCGACCCGGTGCTGTCGACGTTCGACATCCCCTCCGACGGCTACCGGCTGCTCGTGAACCCGACCGGACGCTTCGTCGTCGGCGGCCCGATGGGCGACGCCGGCCTCACCGGCCGCAAGATCATCGTCGACACGTACGGCGGCATGGCCCGCCACGGTGGCGGCGCGTTCTCCGGCAAGGACCCGTCGAAGGTCGACCGCTCGGCCGCCTACGCCATGCGCTGGGTCGCCAAGAACGTCGTGGCCGCCGGCCTCGCCACCCGCTGCGAGGCGCAGGTCGCGTATGCGATCGGCAAGGCCCAGCCGGTCGGTGTCTTCATCGAGACGTTCGGCACCGGTGTCGTCGAGGACGAGAAGATCCAGCAGGCCGTGCTCGAGGTCTTCGACCTGCGCCCGGCCGCGATCATCCGCGACCTCGACCTGCTGCGCCCGATCTACGCGAAGACCGCGGCGTACGGCCACTTCGGCCGGGAGCTCCCCGAGTTCACCTGGGAGCGCACCGACCGCGCCGACGCGCTGAAGGCCGCCGCCGGGCTCTGACCCGACGACGGCCCCGGTGAGGGTCAGGCGGGTGCCTGGAGAGCACGCAGCTCCCCGATGACGTCGAGCTGGTAGGTGTCCAGCCCGTGCTCGTCGGTGGAGTTGTCCTCGAGCACGTGGTGGTCGAAGACGACCCCGGACGCCCGGACCTTGCCGGGCGCCTCCTGCAGCGCGAACCGCTCCTCGTTCTCGTACTCCGAGGGCACGCAGACCTGGCCGTCGAACGCGTACGACGTCCCGTCGGTGTGCCCGGAGACCACGGTGTGCAGGTACGGCTTCTGGCCGAGGTTGCCGGGGTGCTGTGGGAAGAAGCTCTGCAGCACGAGGTTGCCCTCGCTGCCGGCGACGTCGGTGTCGGGGTGCGGCTCGGTGAAGAACGTGCCCTTGCCGCTGTAGGTCTCCTTCTCGACGGTGCGGCACTCCGCGTCGGGGCGCCGGTCCTCCAGCAGGCGGGATCCCGTGAGCTCCCACTCGCCGTACCCGTTGTCGTACCAGGCCGTGCCCTGGTTGAACGAGGTGACCTGCGGCCGGAAGACGAGGGTCCAGGTCTCGATGGTGTGGAAGCCGTTCGCCTCCTGCTCCCACCGCTCGGTGATCTCCAGCTGGCCGCCGTAGGCGTAGAGGTCGTCGTCGATCAGCGCGACGGTCGCGCGCTTCCGGGCGGCCTTCGCCCCTCTGGCGACGTAGTCCACGTAGAAGTGCTCGGTCTGCTCGCTCTCGAGGTCGTCGAGGATCTTCACCTCGACCTTCTTCACACGCTCGCCCGCGGCGAACACGACCTTCCCCGAGGCGGCGTGGTAGTCGCTGCCGGCCTTCGCGGTGCCCTCGGCGGTCGTCCAGGTGACGGTGACCGGCCTGGTCGGCCTGCGGTCCAGGCGGATCTCGAGCTTCGCGTTCGGGGCCAGGGTGGTCTCGCCCGCGGTGGTGTCGAAGACACTCACCACCGGCGGCTTGGCGGGCTTCGCGACGGCCGGGGTGCCGCTCAGGGCGAGGCCGGTGGCGGCCAGGATGACGAGAGTCGTGCGCATGGGATCTCCTCCGAGTCGTGGGTACGAAGCGTTGGTGGCGCCGAGACGGCCGTGCGGCCCATCCGCCGGCTCATGTCGAGGGAGTGGTCTGGACCGCGGTGGTCGGCGCTCGCTGGTAGAACTGCGCCCATGACCGACCCGCAACCCGAGCTGCTGCCGGGGATGGTCCGGGCCACGGTCAAGGAGTCGCAGGCCAAGGCGCGGGCCACCCGCGCCCGCAAGGCCGCCGAGGCGGAGCCGGCCGCGGTGGACCCCGTCGCGCAGGTGCTGGTCGACCTGCCGCTGGCACACCTCGACCGGCCCTTCGACTACGCCGTCCCCGCCTCGATGGCCGAGACCGCGGTCCCGGGTGCGCGGGTGAAGGTGCGGTTCGCCGGCCAGGACGTCGACGGGTACGTCGTCGCCCGCGTCGCGACGTCCGACCACACCGGCAAGCTCGCGCCGTTGCGTCGCGTGGTCAGCCCCGAGCCTGTCCTCGCGCCGCAGGTCGCGGCGCTCTCGGCCGACCTCGCCGAGCGGTACGCCGGCTCGCGCGCCGACGTGCTGCGCCTCGCCGTACCCGCCCGGCACGCGACCACGGAGAAGGAGCCGTCGCCACCCGCCGAGCCGTCCGTCCGCGACGCGAAGGCGGGCGAGGCGGCCTGGGCCGACCACCTCCCCGGGGCGGCCTTCCTCCGTCACCTCACCGAGGGCGCCACGCCACGCGCCGTCTGGACCGCCGCCCCCGCGACCGACTGGGCGCTGCTCCTCGCACACGCCGTGGCCGCCGTCGTGGCCGCCGGGCGCGGGGCGCTGGTGTGCGTGCCCGACGGCAAGGACGTCGCGCGGGTCGACCGGGCGCTCACCGACGTGCTCGGTCCCGACCGGCACGTCACGCTGACCGCCGACTCCGGTCCCGCCCGCCGCTACCGCGACTTCCTCGCGGTCAGCCGCGGCGCGCGGAAGGTCGTCGTCGGCACCCGTGCGGCCGGCTTCGCGCCCGTCCACGACCTCGGCCTGGTCGCGATCTGGGACGACGGCGACGACCTGCACGCCGAGCCGCGTGCGCCGTACCCTCACACCCGCGACACGCTGCTGCTGCGCGCGGAGCGCGAGGGCGCGGCGGCGCTGCTCGGCGGCTTCGTGCGCACCGTCGAGGGCGAGTACCTCCTCCGCACGGGCTGGGCCCGCGAGCTCACCCCGACCCGCGAGGCCCGTCGCCGGGTCACGGTGGCGATCGCCGGGGAGCCGGCGTTCCGCGACGTGCAGGCACGCGGCGCCCGGGTGCCGCGCGAGGTCCACCTCGCGATCCGCGAGGCGATCGAGCACGGGCCGGTGCTCGTGCAGACGCCGCGGCTCGGGTACGCCAGCGCCCTCGCCTGCGAGCGCTGCCGGACGCCCGCGCGCTGCGAGGCCTGCCAGGGCCCGCTGGCGCTGACCGGCCCGACGACCCCGCCCGCGTGCCGCTGGTGCGGCTCCGAGGCGGAGGCGTGGGCGTGCAAGGAGTGCGGCCACCGTGGGCTGCGTGCCCCGGTGCTCGGTGACGCGCGCACCGCCGAGGAGCTCGGGCGCGCGTTCCCTGGCGTCACCGTGCGCACCAGCTCCGGCGAGCAGGTGCTCGCGACCGTCGGTGCCAAGCCGCAGATCGTGGTCGCGACCCCGGGAGCCGAGCCCGTGGCCGAGGGCGGCTACGCCGCAGTCGTGCTGCTCGACACCTGGCTGCTGCTGTCCCGGATCGACCTGCGTGCCGACGAGGAGGCGCTGCGCCGCTGGGCCAACGCTGCGGCGCTGGCCCGCCCCGGCGGTCGCGTGGTCGCGGTCGGCGACCCCGCGCACCCGGCTCTCCAGGCGCTGGTGCGCTGGGACGCGGCCGGGTTCGCGGCTCGCGAGACCACCGAGCGCTCCGAGGCGCACCTGCCTCCGGTGAGCCGGCTGGCGACGATCACCGGTGAGCCGGGCGCGGTCGACGACGCGCTCACGCTGCTCGCCGCCCCCGAGAGCGCCGAGGTGCTCGGCCCGGTCGACCTCGGCGAGGGCGAGAGCCGGGTCGTCGTGCGCGTGCCGCGGGCCCGCGGCATGGAGCTCTCCCACGCCCTGGGGGAGCTCCAGCGGGTGCGGTCGAGCCGCAAGCTGGACGCCGTGCGCATCCAGGTCGATCCGTCGACGCTCTGACCCCATCCCTAGACTGCATCCGTGGCCATTCAGCCGATTCGCCTGTTCGGCGACCCGATCCTCCGCAAGCCCGCACTCGAGGTCGTCGACTTCGACAAGGAGCTGCGCAGGCTCGTGGAGGACCTCACCGACACGATGCTCGACGCTCCCGGGGCCGGCCTCGCGGCGCCCCAGATCGGGGTGGGACTTCGGGTCCTCACCTGGTACGTCGACGGCGAGCCCGGCCACCTCGTGAACCCGCAGCTCGACCTCTCGGCCGAGATCCAGGACGGCCCCGAGGGCTGCCTGTCGATCCCGGAGCTGACCTACGACTGCAAGCGCGCCCTCTCGGTCGTCGCCCGCGGTTTCAACATGCACGGCGACCCGGTGACCATCGAGGGCTCCGACCTGCTGGCCCGCGCCATCCAGCACGAGACCGACCACCTCGACGGCGTGCTGTTCATCGACCGCCTCGACACCGACGCTCGCAAGGCCGCGATGAAGGAGATCCGCGAGGCCGAGTGGTTCGGACTCGAGCAGCCGTTGGTGAAGATCTCGCCGCACGCCACCCGCGGACTGAGCATCTAGTGCGGATCGTCTTCGCCGGCACCCCCGAGGTCGCCGTCCCGTCCCTCGACGCGATCGCCGCGTCCGGCCACGAGCTGGTCGGCGTCGTCACCCGTCCCGATGCGCCGGCCGGCCGCGGTCGCAAGCTCGTCGCCAGCCCGGTCGGGCAGCGTGCCGAGGAGCTCGGCGTACCGGTCCTGAAGCCCGACCACCCGCGCGACCCGGAGTTCCAGGACGCGCTGCGCGCGCTGGAGCCCGACTGCTGCGCGGTCGTCGCGTACGGCGCCCTGCTCCCGCAGTCCGCGCTCGACATCCCGGTCCACGGCTGGGTGAACCTGCACTTCTCGGTGCTGCCCGCCTGGCGCGGCGCCGCGCCGGTGCAGCACTCGGTATGGGCCGGCGACGAGGTCACCGGCGCCTCCACGTTCCGCATCGTCAAGGAGCTCGACGCCGGTCCGGTGTTCGGCATCATGACCGAGCGGATCCGCCCCGGCGACACGTCGGGCGACCTGCTCGCCCGGCTCGCCGAGGGCGGCTCCGGGCTGCTGGTCAAGACCATGGACGGCATCGCCGACGGCACCCTCGAGGCGCGCGAGCAGCAGCTCGACGGGCTGTCGTACGCACCCAAGATCGAGACCGACGACGCCCGCATCGACTGGTCCCAGCCCGCCATCGCCATCGACCGGCAGATCCGCGCGTGCACGCCGGCGCCGGGCGCGTGGACGACGTACGACGGCGAGCGCCTCAAGCTCGGCCCGGTCACCGTCACCGACCTGGCCCTCCCGGCCGGCGAGGTCGCGGCGGGCAAGAACCGCGTCGTCGTCGGCACCGGCACGCACGCCGTGCTGCTCGGGGACGTCAAGGCGTTCGGCAAGAAGCAGATGCCCGCCGCCGACTGGGCGCGCGGTGTCCGCCTCGAGAGCGGTGCCGCGCTGGATGGCTAGCCGTCGTCCCACACTCGACCCGGCCCGCCTGGCCGCCCTGGAGGTGCTCAAGGCGGTGCGCGTCGACGACGCGTACACCAACCTGGTGCTGCCGTCGGTGCTCCGCCAGCACGGGCTCACCGGGCGCGACGCGGCCTTCGTGACCGAGCTCGTCTCCGGCACGATCCGGCGGCGCGGCACGTACGACGCGATCCTGGCTGCCTGCATCGACCGGCCGCTCGGCAAGGTCGAGGCGAAGGTGCTCGACGCGCTGCGGCTCGGCACCCACCAGCTGCTGTCGATGCGGGTGCCCGCACACGCCGCGATCAGCACGACCGTCGACCTGGTGCGCGCCAAGGTCAGCTCGGGCGCGGGGGGCTTCGCCAATGCCGTGCTCCGCAAGGTCGACGCCCGGGACCTCGACGCCTGGGTCGCGCGGGTCGCTCCGGACCCGACGAGGTCACCGAGCCGGCACGGCGCCATCGCGTACAGCCACCCCGGCTGGATCGTCGACGAGCTCCAGGCGGCGGTGGGCCCGGACGAGCTGTTCGCGCTGCTCGCGGCCGACAACGAGCCGCCCCGGGTGACGCTCGTGGCCAGGCCCGGGCGTGTCTCCCGCGACGAGCTGCCCGGCGAGCCGACGCCGTACTCGCCGTACGGCGTGACGCTGTCCGGTGGCGACCCGGGGGAGATCCCCGCCGTCGCCGACGGGCGCGCGGGCGTGCAGGACGAGGGCTCGCAGCTGGTCGCGATGGCGCTGGCCAACGCCCCGCTGGACGGCGCCGACGCGACCTGGCTCGACCTGTGCGCCGGCCCGGGAGGCAAGGCCGCGCTGCTCGCCGCGCTGGCCGGCGAGCGCGGGGCGAGCATGGTCGCCGCCGAGCGGCAGGAGCACCGCGCCCGCCTCGTTCAGCGTGCCCTGACCGGATCGCCCGGGGTGCGCGGCGTGGTCACGTCCGACGGCACCGCCCCGCCGTTCGCGCCCGGCAGCTTCGACCGGGTCCTGGTCGATGCGCCGTGCACCGGGCTCGGCGCGCTGCGCCGCCGGCCGGAGGCCCGGTGGCGCCGGCGCGCCGACGACCTGCTCGCCCTGGTGCTGCTCCAGCGCCGGCTGGTGTCCGCTGCGCTCGACCTGGCCCGGCCCGGGGGAGTCGTGCTCTACGCGACCTGCTCGCCGGTGCTCTCCGAGACCGAGGGCGTGGTGTCGTCGGTGCTCAGCACCCGCAGCGACGTCCGGCTCGAGGACGCCTCGGGCCTGCTGCCCGGGGTGCCCGACTGCGCCGGGCCGGTTCCCGGGACCGTCCAGCTGTGGCCGCACCGGCACGGCACGGACGCCATGTTCATGGCGCTGCTGCGGCGTACCGACTAGGAGACCTCGGGCACCCAGACGAGGCCGTTGCCGACCTCGTCGACCTCGGCCTGGGTGGTGCCCTTGGCCGGCGCCACGGTCGCGAACCACTCGCCGTGCACGCCGCTGACGAACGTGTGCACGCCGTCGAGGGAGTCCGCCTTGCCGGGGTCCAGGTACGCGTCGTGGTCGGCGGCCTCGCGCCAGTTCACGACCACCCAGGCGTCGTCCTTGCCGCACATGAACTTCTCGTCCATCGGCCTGTTGCACGTCCACCCGGGCGCGTCGACCGAGACCGGGGCGGCCCCCTTCGGCAGCACGGGGCTCTCCGTGGGCGGGGGAGGCGTGGGGGTCGGGTCGCTGGCGATCGGGGCCTGGTCGCCGGCGACCGGGTCGGAGCCCTGGAGCGCGGCGACCCCGACGACGACGGCCGCGACGCCCGCCGTCCCGGCGAGCACGGCGCCGACCCGGCGACGCCGCCGGATCCGCGCGCCGCTCCGGGACGAGAGCCGGACCAGCTCGTCGAGGTCGGGCTGCTCGTCGCTGACGCGCTCGCGCAGGGCGGCGCCGAGGGTGCTGTCGTGGTCGGTCATCAGGGGGTCCTCTCGGTCAGGTCGGCGCCGACGAGCGGCCGGAGTCGCTGCAGGGCGCGTCGGGATCGGGTGCGGACGGTCGTCTCGGTCATCCCGAGGTCACGGGCCGTCTCGGCGACGCTGCGGTCCTCCCAGTAGCGCAGCACCAGCACCGCCCGGTCGTGCGGCGGCAGCGCGGCGAGCGCGGCGAGGAGGTCCAGCCGGGTCGTGGGGTCGTCCTCGGGCGCGGCGTGCTCGCCCGCGAGGACCGCGTCCGCCGGCACCTCGCTGCTGCGTCGCAGCCGACGGTGCGAGAGGAACGCGTTGAGCAGGGTGGTCCGTGCGTAGGCGACCGGGTTCTCGGTCCTGGAGACCCGGCGCCAGGAGGCGAACATCCGCGCGTACGCCGTCTGGGTGAGGTCCTCGGCGAGGTGGTGGTCGGCCGTGAGCAGGAGCGCAGCGCGGTACAGCTGGGTCCCGGTCGCTCGCACGAACTCGGCGAACTGCGCGTCCTCGTGGCTGCTCACACTTCTCTGACTCCTCGACCCCGTGCTCGCGTTGCAGCCGATCGGGATCAGTCGAGGACGTGCCGCAGGTAGCGGCCCGGGGCGTCGAGGTACGACTTCCAGTGCTGCACCAGCTCGAGCTCCTCCCACGTCGTACGGCGCAGGCCCCAGTCGCCGACCTCGAGGATCGTGGCGCCGGTCATCGCCGCCAGGACCGGCGAGTGTGTCGCGCACAGCACCTGGCCGCCGGCGTCGACGATCCTGCCCAGCGCCCCGATCAGCGCGAGCGTGGACGAGAACGACAGCGCCGCCTCGGGCTCGTCGAGGCAGTAGAAGCCGGGGGAGTCGAAGCGGGTCCGCAGCACCTCGAGGAACGACTCCCCGTGGCTCATCTCGTGGTAGCTCGGTGGCGGCGGTCGGTCACCCGGAAGGCCCACGGCGGTGGACTCGCTGTAGGTGTACCAGCTGTGCATGGTCTCGGCGCGCAGGAAGAAGCCCCACTTCGGAGCGCCGATGCCGCGGCGCAGCGTCAGTGCGTTGCCGAGCGGCGACTCGGTGGCCCGGGTGGAGAAGTGGCCCTGGGCCGAACCACCCTCCGGCGACAGGCCGTACGCCGCGGCGACCGCCTCGACGATCGTCGACTTGCCCGACCCATTCTCGCCGACGAGGAACGTCACGAACGGCGACAGCTCGAGCCCCTCGCGCATGAGCTGGGCCACGGCCGGGATCGTCATCGGCCACGCGTCCTCCGGCAGGTCGTCGTCAGCGGAGACCCGGACGACGGGCGGCTGGTCGAAGTCCATGTCCGAACCGTAGGTGGTGCCGCCCCCTAGGGTGGCCGCATGCCGTCCAAGCCCCCTGCGGTCGAGATCGAGGTCGACAACCGGGTGGTGCGGGTCAGCAAACCGGACCGGGTCTACTTCCCGGAGTCGGGGGCCACCAAGCTCGACCTGGTCGAGTACTACCTCGCCGTCGGGCCGGGCATCGTCAACGCGCTGTTCGAGCGGCCCTGCATGCTGCACCGCTTCCCGAAGGGGCTGGCCGGCGACAAGGTCCACCAGAAGCGGGTGCCGAACGGCGCGCCCCCGTGGCTCGAGACCGTCCGGCTGCACTTCCCGCGCTGGAACCGCACCGCCGACGAGCTCTGCGTGACCGAGCTCGGGTCGGTGATCTGGGCGGTGCAGATGTCGACCGTCGAGTTCCACCCCTGGAACAGCCGCCGCGACGACACCGAGAAGCCCGACGAGTGGCGCATCGACCTCGACCCGGGTCCGCTCAGCGACTACGACCAGGTGCGCCGCGTCGCCCACGTCGCGCACGAGGTCCTCGACGAGCTCGGCGCGGTCGGCTTCCCGAAGACCAGCGGCAGCAAGGGGCTGCACATCTACGTGCGGATCCGCCCCGACCACGGCTTCAAGGAGGTACGCCGCGCCGCCCTCGCGTTCGCCCGCGAGGTCGAGCGCCGCGCCCCCGACGACGTCACCACCACCTGGTGGAAGAAGGACCGCGACCCCCACCACCTGTTCGTGGACTACAACCAGAACGCCCGCGACCACACGATCGCGGCGGCGTACTCCGTCCGCGGCCTCCCCGACGCCCGCGTCTCCACCCCGGTCCGCTGGGACGAGATCGACGCCGCCGACCCGCGCGACTTCACGATCTTCACGGTCCCGGACCGGTTCGCCCAGCTCGGCGACCTGCACGCCGACATCGACGACCACGTCTTCGACATCGCCCCGCTTCTCGAGTGGGCCGACCGCGACCAGCGGTCCGGCGCCGAGGTCCCGGACGAGCCCGAGGACTGACCCTCTCCCGTCGAGAGATCAGCACCAGGCTGGCGGTCCCTAGACTCGGGACATGAACCGACCCGTCGACATCGCCGACAAGCTGTCCGCGTTCTCGGACCACTGGTCGCCGAAGGTCGTGGCCCGCCTCAACGACTACGAGATCAAGCTCGTGAAGGTCAAGGGCGAGTTCGTCTGGCACACCCACGAGGACACCGACGAGCTGTTCCTCGTGGTCGACGGGACCCTCACCATCCAGCTGCGCGACGGCGACGTGACGCTGACACCCGGGCAGCTGTACGTCGTCCCGCGCGGCGTCGAGCACTGCCCGATCGCCGACGGCGAGGTCGCCGCGATGCTGATCGAGCCCACCGGCGTGGTCAACACCGGCGATGCCGGCGGTGAGCTGACGGCCGCCTACGACGACTCGCTCCTGGGCTGACCCTCTCCCGTCGAGACGCCAGAAAGGGTCCTGGGGAGCGCTCCGGAAGGGCCGTTCCTGGTGTCTCGACGACAGATCAGCCCCGGATCTCAGCCGCCCGCAGCCGCACCATCTCGGTCAGCACGTCGTCGGGCACCGGCGCATCGGGCGTGCACTGCACCCCGCCCTTGGTGAGCGTGAACCCGTCGAGCCGGTCACCGACCGCGGACACGACCTCGGGGCTGAACGGGTAGACCCCGACGTGCGCCTTGGCCTCGCTCAGGCCGAGCAACGGCTTGCCGGACAGCCGCCAGGCGGGCATCCCGTAGCTGACCCCCTCCTCGGCCTCGGGCTCCACGCCCAGGACGATGTCGCGGACGTGGGCGAGGTACGCGTCGAAGGAGGTCACCGGCTCATTAGACTCTGCCCCCGTGGGTCACATCCAGATCACTCCGAGCATCCTGAACGCCGACTTCGCCACCCTCGGCGCCGAGGTGGCGCGGATCCCCAGCGCCGACTGGGTGCACGTGGACGTGATGGACAACCACTTCGTCCCGAACCTCACGTTCGGCCCGACGATGCTGGAGGCCCTCGCGCGCAGCACCGACGTACCCCTCGACGCACACCTGATGATCGAGGACGCCGACCGCAACGCGATGGCGTACGTCGAGGCCGGCGCCGGCTCGGTCACGTTCCACGTCGAGGCCGCGAAGGCACCGGTCCGGCTCGCCCGCGAGATCCGCGCGCACGGTGCTCGCGCCAGCATGGCGCTGCGCCCCGCGACGCCGATCGACCCCTACGAGGACCTGCTCGCCGAGCTCGACATGGTGCTGATCATGACCGTCGAGCCCGGTTTCGGCGGCCAGAAGTTCCTCGACCTCTGCCTGCCCAAGATCCGCCGCGCCCGGGAGCTGATGGACAAGCACGGCGTCGAGACCTGGCTCCAGGTCGACGGCGGCGTCTCGCTGGAGACCATCGAGCGCTGCGCCGAGGCCGGCGCCGACGTGTTCGTCGCGGGCTCGGCCGTCTACTCGGCCGACGACCCCGACCGGATGGTCACCGCGCTGCGCGCAGCCGCCGAGGCCACCCGCTAGCTGTCCGGCCGGGCGGGATCGCCTGGCCGTGCGGGAGGATGTCCTGTGAGTCGTACGCCGTTCGTCCTGCTGCTGGCGGGCAACGTGCTCTCGGGCGCCGGCAACGGCGTGGCGATGGTGGTGCTGCCGTGGCTGGTCCTCGATCTCACCGGCAGCGCCTCGGCAGCCGGTCTGGTCGCGACCGCGACCCTCCTGCCGGTGCTGGTGTCCAGCCTCGTGGTCGGGACGGTGGTGGACATGGTCGGCCGTCGACGGGTCGCCCTGCTCGCCGACGCGCTGTCCGGGCTCAGCGTCGCGGGCATCCCGTTGCTGGCGCTGCTCGGCCACCTCGACGTGGTGTCCCTGGTCCTGCTGGCGATCGTCGGCGCCGTGCTCGACCCCGCCGGGTACACCGCACGCAAGGCGATGCTGCCCGGGGCCGCGACCCGGGCCGGGCTGTCGTGGGAGCGGGCCAACGGCGTGTACGAGGCGGTCTTCGGCGCCGCCTACATCCTCGGCCCGGGAGTCGGTGGACTCCTCATCGGCCTGGTCGGTCCCGAGTCGGCCCTCTGGGCGACCGCCGTCGCGTTCGGTCTCGCCGTCGTCGCGACCTCGTTCCTGCACGTCCCGGGCGCGGGTCGTCCCGCCGTCCACGAGCGGCCGGGCAGCCTCGTGCACGGCACGCTCGAGGGTCTGGTCTTCGTCTGGCGCCAGCCGCTCCTCCGGGCCACGACCGGCCTCTGCTGCCTGGTGATCGCGGCCTACCTGCCCTTCGAGTCCGTCATCCTCCCCGTCCACTACACCGACCTCGAGCAGCCGGGGCAGCTCGGCCTGGTGGTCACGGCGATGAGTGTCGGCGGGGTCGTCGGCTCGCTGGCGACCGCGGCCGTCGTACGACGCTTCAGTCGCTACCGGGTGTTCGTGGCCAGCGTCCTGCTGGCCTGCCTCGCCCTGCTCGGTCTGGGCTTCCTCCCGGGCCTGGGCCCGATGATCGCCTTCGCCCTCCTGACCGGGCTGTTCTGGGGGCCGGTGACCCCGATCCTCGACCTCGCGATGCAGGTCCGCACGCCCGAGCCCCTGCGCGGTCGCGTGATCGGCGTGATCACCTCGGCGACGTACGCCGCCGGCCCCATCGGCCTGCTGCTCGCCGGGCCGGCCATCGACGGCTGGGGAGTGTCGACCGCGGCGCTCATCTTCGCGTCGGCGGTGCTGGCGGTCGCCGCCCTCGCCCTCCTCCAACGGAGCCTCCGCGAGCTGGACGACCTGCACGAGCCGGACGAGCTCGAAGGCACGCACGTCGCGGTGCCGACACCGCACCCGAACCACTGACGGACCGGTCGATCTCGACCTGTGGTCGGCGTCACGGCGCTCGTTCCGTGTCGCTGTGGCAGACTTCGCCCCGACGAGAATTCATTCTCGCGTGCTCTGGGGTCGGTGAAATTCCGAGCCGGCGGTGAAAGTCCGCGACCCGGTCACAGCCAGTGACCGGTTGATCAGGTGAAACTCCTGGACCGACGGTTAAAGTCCGGATGGGAAGCGCACGCAGGTGTCGTCGACACGTACGTCGTACGTGCGCGACCCGTCAGCCCCGGAGTCCGTGAGCGGACATGAGGGGCCAGCAATGACCACCACGGCAGCCGAGCGGGCCGCGATGCAGCGCGCCCTCGAGCTCGCCGCGACGCCAGGCGTCCCGCTGGGGCCCAACCCGCGCGTCGGTTGCGTGCTCCTCGACGCCGAGGGCGCCACGGTCGCCGAGGGCTACCACCGCGGCGCCGGCACCCCGCACGCCGAGGCCGACGCGCTGGCCCGTGCGGGGGAGAAGGCGCACGGCACCACCGCCGTCGTCACCCTCGAGCCCTGCAACCACCAGGGCCGCACCGGCCCCTGCGCGCAGGCGCTCGTCGACGCCGGCGTACGCCGGGTCGTCTTCGCCCAATCGGACCCGAACCCGGCCGCCGCCGGTGGAGCCGAGACCCTGCGGGCCGCCGGCATCCACGTCGAGTCAGGACTTCTGGCGGCCGAGTCCGGACTTCTGAACAAGGTCTGGACGTTCGCGGTCGAGCACGGCCGCCCGTTCGTCACCTGGAAGTTCGCGACCACCCTCGACGGCCGCAGCGCCGCGGCCGACGGCACCAGCCGCTGGGTGAGCTCGCCCGCCGCCCGCCTCGACACGCATCGGCTCCGCGCCCTCTGCGACGTGATGCTGGTCGGTACGAACACGGTCGAGGTCGACGACCCGCTGCTCACCGTGCGCGACGAGCACGAACGCCCCCTCGCGCGCCAGCCGCTGCGCGCCGTGATGGGGGAGCGCGACCTCGACCCGGGTCGCCGGATCTTCAACGACGACGCCGAGTCCGTGCACCTGCGCACCCGCGACCCCGAGCAGGCGCTGGAGCAGCTCTTCGCCCGCGACCGCCAGCACGTCTTCCTCGAGGGCGGCCCGACCCTGGCCGCCGCGTTCCTGAAGGCCGGCCTCGTCGACGAGATCGTCGTGTACGTCGCCCCGATGCTGCTCGGCGCCGGCCGCAGCGCGGTCGCTGACCTCGGAATCTCCACCATCTCCGACGCGTTCCGTCCCCGCGTCACCGACATCACCGTGCTGGAGGGGGACGAACCGAACGTTCGCCTGACCCTCGCGCCAGAAGGAGCCTGACATGTTCACCGGAATCGTCGAGGAGCTCGGCACCGTCGCCGCGGTCGAGGACCAGGGCGACGCGATCCGCCTCGGCATCAGCGCCACCACCGTGCTCGAGGGCACCGGCCTGGGCGACTCGATCTCCGTCAACGGCTGCTGCCTGACCGTCACCAGCATCGAGGGCGGCACCTGGACCGCCGACGTCATGCAGGAGACCCTCGACAAGACCAGCCTGTACGGCGTACGCCCGGGCGACGCGGTCAACCTCGAGCGCGCCGTCACCGCGGACAAGCGCCTCGGCGGGCACATCGTGCAGGGCCACGTCGACGGTGTCGGCGAGGTCGTCAGCCGGACCCCCAGCGAGCACTGGGAGGTCGTCGAGATCGCGATGCCCGAGGCGCTGAGCCGCTACCTCGTCGACAAGGGTTCGATCACCGTCGACGGCGTCAGCCTCACCGTCGTCGAGGCCGGCACCGACCGGTTCACGGTCAGCCTGATCCCCGAGACGCTCGCCCGCACCACGCTCGGCGCCCGCCAGCCCGGCGACCGGGTCAACCTCGAGGTCGACGTCATCGCCAAGTACGTCGAGCGCCTCCTGCCCTACCAGGAGCGCGCATGAGCGAGCGAAGCGAGCGAATCAATCAACGCAGCGTGCGCGGTGCCTCGTGCGCGCACGGAGCGAAGCGAGTACGCGCATGAGTTTGCTCGCGTCGCTGTACGACGCCCACCTGGACATCGCCGGCCACCCGATCACCTGGCGCGAGATCCTCGGCAACGCCTTCGGCTTCGCCTCCGCCATCGGCGGGCTGCGCCGCCGGGTCTGGGCCTGGCCGGTCGGCATCGTCGGCAACGTCCTGCTGTTCTCGGTGTTCATCGCGGCGACGTTCGACGCGCACGCCCAGCAGCCGCTCTTCGGCCAGGCCGCCCGTCAGGTCTTCTTCATCATCACCAGCATCTACGGCTGGCACCGCTGGAACCAGACCCGCCAGGCCCACGGTGGCGGTGACGCCCCGGCCGTCGACCCGCGCTGGGCCACCGCCCGCGAGCGGATGGCGTACCTCCTGGTCGCCGCCGCCGGCGTCCTCGTCTGCCAGTGGGTGTTCTCGGTCGTCGGCGCCGGCTGGCCCGCGCCGCGCTGGTACTACTGGTGCGACGCCTGGATCTTCGTCGGCTCGATGATCGCGACGTACGCGATGGCCCGCGGCTGGAACGACTTCTGGCTCGCCTGGATCGCCGTCGACCTGGTCGGCGTGCCGCTGCTCTGGCACTCGGGCTACTACCCGTCCGCGATCCTCTACGTCTTCTACGGCGGGCTCTGCATCGCCGGCTTCATCACGTGGCTGCGGGCGACCGCGGCCGCACCAGGAAACACCGAGCGCGAGAAGGTGTCAGCATGAGTGAGCACGACAAGGTCCGGCTCGACCCGATCGAGCGCGCGATCGCCGACATCGCGGCCGGCAAGGCCGTGGTGGTCG
Organism: Nocardioides sp. SR21; assembly: GCF_022761125.1. GTDB lineage: Bacteria > Actinomycetota > Actinomycetes > Propionibacteriales > Nocardioidaceae > Nocardioides. The sequence continues at coordinate 187,778 of NZ_JAKWJR010000009.1, forward strand.
TCGACGACGAGACCCGCGAGAACGAGGGCGACATCATCTTCGCCGCCAGCAAGGCGACCCCGGAGCTGATGGCGTTCACGATCCGGCACAGCAGCGGCGTCATCTGCGTCCCGATGCCGGCCGACATGCTCGACCGGCTCGAGATCCCGCTGATGACCCCGCACAACAAGGACAAGCTGCGGACGGCGTACACGATCTCGGTCGACGCCCGCGACGGCGTCAGCACCGGCATCTCCGCCGCCGACCGCGCGCACACCGCGCGGGTGCTGGCCGACTCGGCGACCGAGCCGTGGGAGATCACCCGGCCCGGGCACGTGTTCCCGCTGCGCTACCGCGAGGGTGGCGTGCTGGTACGCCGCGGCCACACCGAGGCCGCCGTCGACCTCGCGAAGCTCGCGGGCCTCACGCCCGCCGGCGTGCTCGTGGAGGTCGTGAACGACGACGGCACGATGAAGCGCGCGCCCGAGCTGCGCGAGTTCGCCGACGAGCACGGCCTGGCGATGATCTCGATCGACGACCTGGTGCGCTACCGCCGGCGCCACGAGAACCTCGTCGAGCGGGTCGCCGAGACGCGGCTGCCCACCCGGCACGGCGACTTCACCGCGTACGGCTACAAGATCACCGTCGACGGCTCCGAGCACATCGCCCTCGTGCACGGCGACATCTCCGGGGACGAGCCGGTCCTCACGCGCGTCCACTCCGAGTGCCTGACCGGCGACGTGTTCGGCTCGGCCCGCTGCGACTGCGGTCCGCAGCTCGACGAGGCGCTGGAGCGCATCGTCGAGGAGGGCCGCGGCGTGGTGATCTACCTGCGCGGCCACGAGGGTCGCGGCATCGGGCTGGTCGCGAAGCTGCAGGCCTACCAGCTGCAGGACGGCGGCCGCGACACCGTCGACGCCAACCTCGACCTCGGCCTGCCCGCCGACGCCCGCCACTACGGCACCGCCACCCAGGTGCTGCGCGACCTCGGCATCGGCAGCGTGCGACTGATGACCAACAACCCCGACAAGGTCAGCAACCTCGAGGACTTCGGGATCCCGGTGGCGGCTCGGGTCCCGCTCACGCCGCACCCCAACGACCACAACCTGGCCTACCTGCTGACGAAGCGGGACCGGATGGGTCACGACCTTCCCAACCTCGACCTCAAGGACGGTGCCTGACATGGCTGGAGACGGAGCCCCCGGACCCGAGATCTTCGACGCGAGCGGCCTGAGCGTCGCGATCGTCGCCGCGAGCTGGCACACCCAGGTCATGGACGGTCTCATCGGCGGCGCCCAGCGCGCCCTCGCGGAGTACGGCGTCACGAGCTCGCACCTGGTGCGCGTCCCCGGCACATTCGAGCTCCCGGTGGTCGCCTCGGTGCTCGCCCAGCAGGGCTGGGACGCGGTCGTCGCCCTCGGCGTCGTCGTGCGTGGTGGCACCCCGCACTTCGACTACGTCTGCAACGCGGCGACCGACGGGCTGGTCCGCGTCGGGCTCGACCACAGCATCGCGGTCGGCTTCGGCGTGCTCACGTGCGACAACGACCAGCAGGCGCTCGACCGGGCCGGTCTCGAGCACTCGCGCGAGGACAAGGGCTTCGAGGCGGCGTCGGCCGCGCTGCTCACCGCCCGGACCCTGCGAGGGGAGGCGCGCCGTACGCCGTAGGGTTGTCGGCGTGAAGACGTTCGACGAGCTCTGGGCCGAGCTGAGTGAGAAGGCCCGGACCCGACCCGAGGGATCCGGCACCGTGCGACAGCTCGACGCCGGCGTCCATGCCACGGGGAAGAAGCTGGTCGAGGAGGCCGCCGAGTCCTGGATGGCCGCGGAGCACGAGGGCAAGGAGCGTGCGGCCGAGGAGATCAGCCAGCTGCTCTACCACGCCCAGGTCCTGATGCTGGCCGCCGGCATCGAGCTCGACGACGTCTACGCACACCTCTGAGGACGCACCCCATGGCACTGCTCCGCATCGCGGTCCCGAACAAGGGATCGCTGTCCCTGTCGGCATCCGAGATCCTGCGCGAGGCCGGCTACCGGCAGCGCGACGACTCCAAGCAGCTCACGCTGACCGACACCGAGAACGGCGTCGAGTTCTTCTACCTGCGCCCGCGCGACATCGCGCTGTACGTCGGCGAGGGCACGCTCGACGTCGGGATCACCGGCCGCGACCTGCTCACCGACTCCGGCGCCAAGGCCGACGAGGTGATGGGTCTCGGCTTCGGCCGCAGCCGGTTCCGTTTCGCCGGCCCCCAGGGCGTCTACTCCGACCTGTCCCAGCTCGCCGGGCTGCGCATCGCCACGTCGTACGTCGGCGTGGTCCGCACGTTCCTGGAGGAGCACGGCATCGACGCGACCGTGACCCGCCTCGACGGCGCCGTCGAGACCAGCATCCAGCTCGGGGTCGCCGACGTGATCGCCGACGTCGTCGAGACCGGCAGCACGCTGCGCCAGGCCGGGCTGGAGACGTTCGGCGAGACCATCCTCGACTCCGAGGCCGTGCTGGTCACCCGCAGCGGCGCGGTCCCCGACGGCTTCGAGGTCTTCCGGCGCCGGGTCGAGGGCGTCCTGGTCGCCCGCAGCTACGTGATGATGGACTACGACATCCCGACCGCGCGGGTCGAGGACGCCGTCCGGCTGACGCCGGGCATCGAGAGCCCGACCGTGGCGCCGCTCCATCGCGACGGGTGGTCTGCGGTGCGAGCGATGGTCCCGCGCGCCGGCGCCCAACGACTGATGGACGAGCTCTATGACATCGGTGCCCGCGGCATCCTCCTCACCGACATCCATGCCTGCCGACTCTGAGCTCGCGCTGCCGCACACGTGGCGGCCGTTCGGCGTGCGGATGGCCGGCACCGTCCTCGGTGTCGGCCTGCTCGTGGTGGTCGCGTTCCTCTGGATCGGCTTCGACGCCGAGACCCGCGCGAAGTTCACGACGTTCCAGCGGGGGACCGTGGTCGCGATCGGCCTGCTCGGCTTCGCGGTCTGGTTCGCCCTGGTCCGCTCGCGGGTGGTCGCCGAGGCCGAGCGCCTGGTGGTCGTCAACGGCTACAAGCGCCGGGAGTTCGAGTACGCCGAGGTCGTCGGCGTGCACCTCCCTCCCGGTGCGCCGTGGGTGACCCTCGACCTGGCCGACGGCTCGACGGTCTCGGCCATGGGCATCCAGGGCTCGGACGGTGATCGCGCGAAGCAGGCGGTCCGCGAGCTGCGCGGGGTCGTGAACGCGAAGTCGTGAAGCCGGCGATCACCCTCCAGTTCCACCCCGACTGGCCCCATCGCGACGGCAAGGTCATCGACTCGATGGCCGCGGACGGTGCCTATCTGTCGCAGTTCGCCACCGGCATCTCGAACGGCGGGCTCACGGCGTTCCCGGGAGGGGACAGGTGGCGGTGGGAGAGCCGGCTCTTCGACGGCCGGTACGACGAGGGCGAGCACGTGACCCGGCCGGTCTACGGGGCCTGGAACCGGCGGGCCGACCCGTACGGCGGCGCGATCCGCTTCGGGTCGTCGTACGTCCTGCTGCGCGCGGACGCCGTCGAGCGCTCGACGTTCTGCTTCCCGGACTCGGTGTTCGACCCGGTCGACGTGGGGGACCAGGCGCTGCTGCCGCACCTGTGCCGGATGGCCGACGAGTCGGGCTTCGACGACCTCGACGAGTGCGTCGAGGCGCACGTCCACGGGCCGGTGCGCTTCGACGCCGACGTGGACGCCGTCGTCCTCGACCCGTGCTTCGCGGGCACCGACGTCGAACGGGCCGCGGCGTCCCTCGGCTGCGCGGTCGAGTTCCACCCCGGGTTCCGCGCGTCGCCCGAGACGTTCGACCCGGCGTACCGCGGCCCCGAGGTCGTCGAGCTGGCGCGCTCGCTCGGCGACGTCCTGACGCCGAGCGTCATCGGGGACGCCGCCCGCTCGGGTGGTCACGACCCCCAGCGGATCAAGCAGGTGTGGCACTGCCTCGCCCGCTTCGGGCGGCACACCTAGACGGCGCGGATGCCCCAGGCGGTGGTGACGTCCTCGCCGGGCGCCAGGGTCACGAGGTCCTCGCCGCTGCGGAACGCGTCGGCCTGCGCCGTCATCGGCTCCACGGCCAGAGACCGCCGGGCCTTGTCGCCGGCGCCGTCGGCGCTGAACACCTGCAGCCACGGGTGCGCGCCGTCGACCCACAGCGCCACGCCCCGGCCGGACGCCGGGTCGGTGAGCACCACCGTCGCCACGCCCTCGGCGTCGCGGTCGAGGTCGGTGAACGCGTCGTTGAACGCCAGGTCCTTGATCGGCCGCGCGATCCGGAAGTCGTACTCCGTCCCCTCCACGTCCTCGCGCCCCACCGGCAGCAGCCGATCGTCGACCAGCGAGCGCGTGGACGCCGGCAGGGTGAGCTCCCACCCGTCGACCGGCCCGTCGCCGACCGCGAGGTACGGGTGCGCGCCGCTCGCGTACGGCGCCGGCGTACCGCCGATGTTGGTCGCGGACTGGGTGACGGTCAGGCCGTCGGCGGACAGGTCGTAGACCACGCGCAGGTCGAGCGTCCACGGGTAGCCGCTCTGCGCCATCAGCCGGTAGGTCAGCGACAGCGAGTTGTCGGTGTGCTCCTCGAGCGACCAGGCCACCCACCGCACCAGCCCGTGCGAGGCGTTGTTCAGCTTCGGCTCCGAGATCGGGAGCTGGAGGTCGCGGCCGCCGAACGAGTAGGCCCCGTCGCGGATCCGGTTCGGCCACGGCATCAGCAGCTGCCCGCGGCCGGCCGGCGCGATCTCGTCCTCGCCGAACCCGTCGAGGAGGGGGCGACCGTCGTGCTCGAGCAGGCGCAGCGCGCCACCGCTCTCGGTGACGACCGCGCGGTAGCCGCCGCACTCGATCTCGAACTGCTCTCCGGACAGCATGGGACGACCCTAGGTCCGGAAGCGGAGGTCCGCTCGCTCCCGGGTCCGGTTTCGGACGAACTCCTCGGCCTCCTCGGCCGCCCAGGTCTCCCAGTACGGCGCGAACGCGTCGCCGTCACGCTCGATCCCGCGCGCCATCCGCACGTCGCGCGGCGCCTCGATCCACACCAGCACCGTCACCAGGTCGGCGACGACGAGCGATCCGGCGCCGACGCCTTCGAGCACCAGCAGGGGAACGGGCGGCACGGCCACGGTCTCGGCGTACGCACCCGCGTGCCAGTCGTAGCGCCGGTACGACCCCGGCTGCCCGGTCGTGTGCGGGCGCAGCAGCCCGTCGAGCTGGGCGTCGACCGTGCGCAGCCCGGTCCAGCCCTCGATCAGCTCGTCCATGTGGATCACGGGCGCGCCGAGCCCGGCCGCGAGCGTCGTCTTGCCGGACCCGGCGGGGCCGTCGACGCAGATCAGCCGGCCGGCGCCGAGCGTGGGGGGCCGCGAGCGCGTCAGGTCGAGGACGCGCGCCGCGTCAGAAGGCCTGTCCACACCCGCGGTAGCTCGGGACGGTGTCGACGAACTCGTCACCGGACAGCAGGTGGACGGTGTTCCCGTGCTCGAAGAGCTCACCGGACTTCGCGTGGCGGAACCACACCAGGTCGCCGATCTCCAGCAGCGCGGCGGTCTTCCCGGTCAGCGGGGTCTGCACCTCACCGGCGCCCTCGAGCCCGGTCAGCTGCAGGCCGGCCGGTGCCCACGGGGTCGGCAGCCGGTCCGGACCGATCGGTCCGGACGCCACCAGGCCGCCACCGTGCACGGTCGCCATCTCGGGCGACGGCTTGCGGGTGACCGGCAGCCCGTAGAACGACGCCGCCCGCGGCTGGAAGGAGCGGTAGTGGTCGAACAGCCGGGGCACCAGCAGCCCGGAGCCGGCGGCGACCTCGGTCACCACGGGGTCGGCGGCGGAGTCCTCGACCGAGCCGGAGCCACCGGCGTTCCAGAACTCGAGGTCGGCCAGCTCCGCGATCGCGTCCGCGATCTCGCGGCGGCGTACGACGAGCTGGGCCATCGACAGCGACTTGACCTGTCGCAGGACCAGCGACTTGGCCCGCGCCGTCGGCACCTGGTCCTGCAGGCCGGCGACCTGGCCCTCGTAGGTCATCGCGCCGACCAGCGTGAAGCCGTCGCGCTCGACGATGGTGCGCGCGAGCTCGACGATCGCGCGGGTGTCCTGCAGCGGGGAGCGCTTCGGGCCGACGTGCTGGCCGGCGATCTGCAGGCCGGCGTCGACGTCGATCGCGATCCGCACCGGCACGGTGGGGGAGAAGCGGACCGAGTCGATGACGTCGAGGTGCGTGACGCTGTCGACCATCAGCGTGATCGCGGCCGCCGCGGACGGCGACGCCACCAGCTCGGCCAGCGCGCCGCGGTCGACGGTCGGGTAGGCGACCACGATGTCGTCGCTGATGCCCTGCTCGTGCAGCCACAGGGCCTCGCGCAGCGTGAAGCCGAGGACGCCCTGCATACCCGGGTGCGCGAGCGCCCGGCTGATCAGTGCCGGGACCCGCAGCGACTTCGACGCCACTCGGATCGGCTTGCCGCCGGCCCGGCGGACGAGGTCGGCGGCGTTCGCGTCGAACGCGTCCAGGTCGACGACGAACACCGGCGTCGACAGCGGCGCCCCGTGCTTGGCGACCGCGTCACCCAACCGCGACCACAGCCGGTTGCGCTCCACGAAGTCGTGCCCACTCATACGCGTACTCGCTTCGCTCCGTGCGCGCATGAGGCACTGGGCACGCTGTATTGAATGATTCGCTCGCTCCGCTCGCTCATGAGATGCCCCTCTTGCGCAGAAGCGCCTCGATCTCTGCCATGTCGTCGTCGTCGGCGAGCACCGGCTGCGACGTCGTCTTCCTGCCCTGCTTCAGCGGCTTCGCCGGCGCCGGGTCCGACCCGGCCTGGCGGGAGCGCAGCATCCCCGAGACCACGAACAGCACCAGGGACGCGCCGCCCAGCAGCACGCCGCTCCACACGAGCGGGTTCCACACGAGGTTGCCCACCCAGGTGCCGATCTCCGAGGCGATGCCGGTGACCAGCTGCAGGGTCTTGGTGAGGTACGCCGCCACCGGCAGCAGCGTGAACGCGAGCGCGCGCAGGCCGGACGCCAGGCCGCGGCGCCGGAAGGCGGTCCACGTCCAGATCGATCCGGCCACGGTGAGGCTCAGCGTCAGCGCGGCCCAGGCGGCATCGTCCACTGCTCCAGACTCCCACATCGGACGAGCTCCGACCATAATTCGGACTAGATTTGACCGATTGGACTGGACGACCGGGTCGGGGACAATGGGCGCCATGACCGAGCCCTTCGACATGCGACAGATCCCGGACCCCGGGTTCTCGGGCGACGACGGCTCGGCCGACCCGGCGCTGAGCGCGGCGCTCGCCGCCTGGGCGGCCGGCGTCGCGACCCGCGCGGACGTCATCGCGGCGCTCCAGCAGTCCCGCCTGCTCGTGCCGGTCGTCGCCGTGCTCGGCGAGGTCGAGTACGACGAGAACGGGCTGGCCCACGACAAGACCAGTGACATGGCGACCGTGCTCCTCCAGGGCGCCGACGGGCGGATGGCGCTGCTGGCGTTCACCGGCAGCCCGGCGCTGCAGGCATGGAACCCCGAGGCGCGCCCGGTGCCGACGGCCACCCCGCTCGCGGCCCAGGCCGCGCTCCAGGACGGTGCCGAGGCACTGATCGTGGACCTCACCGGCCCGGTCCGCTTCGTCGTCGAGGGCGACGACCTCCGCGGCCTCGCCCGGGGCTGGACGCTGGCCCGCGTGGGGAGCGACGTCGCCTGGGTCCGGACCAACGATTCGGCGCCGCAGGGAATCGTCGGCTAGCATTCCGTGTTGACCGATCTGTCCGCCGTACCCACGACGGGCAGATCCGCAAGCGGAGGCTCGCACGATCGCCTCCCACCCGCATCGACCGCCCTGCTCAACAGGTCGTCGGGTCCGGTCCCGAAGGCCTCGGCCCTCGGCGCGTACGACGTACGTTCCGTGGCCCGGCACTTGGTGGCAAACCCCGCGTGGGGGGCGTCGGACTGGCTTCCGCTTGCAGCTAGCGGAAGCCTTTTGTTGTTTCGGACCACCTTCTCGGGCGTGCCGATCCGCGACTGGCCTCCGGCCGAATTGCCACCAGGAGGACACATCAGCACCGAGCTGCGTATCAACGATCGGATCCGGGTTCCCGAGGTCCGACTCGTCGGACCCAACGGGGAGACGGTGGGCATCGTGCCGACCGATCAGGCCCTGAAGCTTGCCCAGGAGGCGGACCTCGACCTGGTCGAGATCGCCCCGATGGGGAAGCCGCCTGTCTGCAAGCTCATGGACTACGGCAAGTTCAAGTACGAGAACGCCCAGAAGGCTCGCGAGGCCCGTCGGAACCAGACGAACGTGATCATCAAGGAGATGAAGCTTCGTCCCAAGATCGACGCGCACGACTACGAGACCAAGAAGGGTCACGTCGTGCGGTTCCTGCGCGCCGGGGACAAGGTCAAGATCACGATCATGTTCCGCGGTCGCGAGCAGCACCGCCCCGAGCTCGGGTTCCGGCTGCTGCAGAAGCTGGCCGAGGACGTCAGCGAGCTCGGCTTCGTCGAGTCCTCGCCGAAGCAGGACGGCCGCAACATGATCATGGTGCTCGGCCCGCACAAGAAGAAGGCCGACGCCAAGGTCGACATCCAGGCGGAGAAGGAGACGCGCGCCGCCGAGCGGGCCGCCAACGAGGCCGCCGAGCAGGCTGAGCGCGACGCCGCCCACGCCGCCGGGCCGGTGGCGCAGAAGAAGGAGCGCCGTCGCTCCGAGAACCTCGATCCCGAGATCGAGGCCTGAGACCGAACCACGGATCCGGGAGGGCGCGAGCAGGTCGCGCCCACCGGAGCCCCCAGCAGGACGAGAAGAGAGAGCAGAGATGCCGAAGAACAAGACGCACTCCGGTGCGAGCAAGCGCTTCCGGGTGACCGGTTCCGGCAAGATCCTTCGCGAGAAGGCCGGCAAGCGACACAACCTCGAGAAGAAGCCCTCCAAGGTCACCCGTCGCATGACGGGCACCGTCGAGGTTGCCAAGGCCGACGTTCCCCGTGCGAAGAAGATGCTCGGTCTCTGACCAGCGCTCGCACCCAGACTTACCAAGCACCAAGGAGTAAAAAGTGGCACGCGTCAAGCGGGCAGTGAATGCCCAGAAGAAGCGCCGGGTCGTCCTCGAGCGGGCCAGCGGTTACCGCGGCCAGCGCTCGCGCCTCTACCGCAAGGCGAAGGAGCAGGTCACCCACTCGCTGGTCTACAGCTACAACGACCGGCGCAAGAACAAGGGCAACTTCCGCAAGCTGTGGATCCAGCGGATCAACGCTGCGGCTCGCGCCCAGGGCATCACCTACAACCGGTTCATCCAGGGCCTGAACCTCGCCGGTGTCGAGGTCGACCGCAAGATCCTCGCCGACCTGGCCGTCAACGACATCGCCGCGTTCAACGCGCTCGTCGAGACCGCCAAGGCCGCACTGCCCGAGGACGTCAACGCGCCCAAGGTCTCCGCCTGAGCCTCCCGCTGACGGCGGGCAACACCCGCGTCAAGGAGACCAGGAAGCTGAGCCGCCGCTCGGAACGCTCCGAGCGGCGGCTCTTCCTCGCCGACGGCCCGAAGGCCGTCGAAGGCGCTCTCGCAGTGCCGGGCTGCGTGGTCGAGGTCTTCGCCACCCCCGCCGCCACCGAGCAGTACGCCGCCCTCGCCGCGGCCGCGCCGCGCTGGACCCTCGTCGACGACCGCGCCCTCGCGTCGCTCAGCGACAGCGTCACCCCCGCCGGGGTGGTCGCGGTCTGCCGCTTCCTCGACCGCCCGGTCGAGCACGTCGCCGACGCGACGCGACTGCTGGCCATCTGCGCCGACGTACGCGATCCCGGGAACGCCGGCACCGTGATCCGCTGTGCCGACGCTGCCGGCGCCGACGGCGTGATCCTGGCCGGCAACTCGGTCGACGCGTACAACCCGAAGACGGCCCGTGCCAGCGTCGGCAGCCTCTTCCACCTCCCGCTCGCGATCGAGCCGGACCCGGTCGTCGCGGTCCGCGCCGCCCAGGCCGCCGGCCTGCAGGTGCTCGCCGCCGACGGCACCGGCGAGGTCGAGCTCGACCCCGCCTCCGACCTGCTCGCCGCACCCACGGCCTGGCTCTTCGGCAACGAGGCGTGGGGCCTGCCCACCGAGCTCGCCGAGCTCGCCGACCACCGCGTGCGGATCCCGATCTACGGCCGCGCCGAGAGCCTCAACCTGTCCACCGCCGCGGCGGTGTGCCTCTACGCGTCGGCGGGTGCGCAGCGGCGTCAGTAGCCTGTCGGACGTGACCCACACCGACCTCGACGCCCTGGCCGACGGCGCCGTGCTCGCCGGACCGGACGGTCGCGTCACGGCGATCAACACCGTCGCCGCCCGGCTGCTCGGCGCCCCCGATGACGCCCTCGGGAAGCCGCTCGACGAGGTGCTCGCCCTCCAGGACCACGCGGGGTGTGCGTGGGTCGCCACCAACACGCCGTACGAGGGCCTGCCGACGCGGACCGCGATCCCGGAGCAGGCGTGGCTGCTCCCCGACGGCACCGAGGTGCTGACGGTCGCGCGGATCCTGCGCCCGTCCCTCGACGCGCCGGTCGAGCAGGTCGCGGTCAGCATCCGCTCCGGCCGTGGCCGGGCCCGCCTCGACCGCGAGCGCTCGGACCTGGTGGCGACGGTCGCCCACGAGCTGCGATCGCCGCTCACCGGCGTGAAGGGGTTCGTGCACGCGCTGCTGAACCGCTGGGACAAGCTCAGCGACGACCAGAAGAAGCTGATGCTGACCACCGTCAGCGTCGACTCGGACCGGCTGAGCCGGCTGATCGCCGAGCTCCTCGACGTGGCCCGGCTCGACACCGGCCGGTTGCAGCTCTACCCGCGGCCCTCGGACGTCACGGTGCTCACCGGTCGGGTGGTCGACTCGGTGGCCGCGGGCACCAGCCGCACCATCGAGCTGACGACGGCCGACGGGCTGCCGCAGGTGACCGTCGACCCGGACAAGTTCACCCAGGTGGTCACCAACCTCGTGGAGAACGCGGTCCGCCACGGCGAGGGCACCGTTCGGGTGGACGTCGACCAGCACGGCGACGACGTCCGCCTCGTCGTCCGGGACGAGGGCGACGGGATCGCACCCGAGCTGCGCCGCCGGGTGTTCACGAAGTTCTGGACCGCGGGCACGGGCGGCGGGTCCGGTCTCGGGCTCTACCTGGTCCACGGACTCGTGAAGGCGCACGGCGGCACCACGACGATCGACGACGCCCCCGGGGGCGGGGCACGGATCACCGTCGACCTGCCCGTGGGTCCGCGATCGTGAACCGGTTCGCGTAGCACCGGTCCGGCTTCCTAGACTCGTCCTCGTGTCAGGACCCAACACCGACTACGACCCCGTGGAGGTCACCCCGTTGAAGCCGGAAGAGGTGGAGGCCGCCCGCGACGCCGCAGTCGCCGCGATCGCCGCAGCCGCAGACCTCGCCGACCTCAAGCAGGTGCGGATCGACCACGCGGGCGACCGCTCGCCGCTCGCGCTGGCCAACCGGGAGATCGGCGCGCTGCCGCCCCAGGCCCGCAAGGAGGCCGGCCAGCGGATCGGTCAGGCGCGCGGCGCCGTCAACCAGGCCCTGGCCGCGCGGCAGGAGGTGCTCGAGGCCGAGCACGAGGAGCGGATGCTGGTCGAGGAGACCGTCGACGTGACGCTCCCGACCGACCGGGTGCCCGCCGGCGCCCGGCACCCGATCACCACCGGCTCCGAGCTGATCGCCGACATCTTCGTCGCGATGGGCTGGGAGGTCGCCGAGGGCCCGGTCATCGAGGCCGAGTGGCTCAACTTCGACGCGCTCAACCTGGGCCCGGACCACCCGGCCCGCACGATGCAGGACACGTTCTGGACCGAGCCGGCCGAGAACCACCTGGTGCTTCGCACGCACACCTCGCCGGTCCAGGCGCGGACCATGCTCACGCGCCAGCCCCCGATCTACGTCGTCTGCCCGGGGCGGGTCTTCCGCACCGACGAGTACGACGCCACGCACAGCCCGGTCTTCCACCAGGTCGAGGGCCTGGCCATCGACGAGGGCATCACGATGGCGAACCTCAAGGGCACGCTCGACCACTTCGCCGCGCAGATGTTCGGCGAGGGCATCAGCACCCGGTTCCGCCCGTCGTACTTCCCGTTCACCGAGCCCAGCGCCGAGGTCGACCTGGTCTGCTTCGTGTGCCGCGGCTCCGGGACGCTCGACGGCGCTTCCTGCCGCACCTGCCGCGGCGAGGGGTGGATCGAGTGGGGCGGCTGCGGCGTCGTGAACCCGCGCGTCCTGGCTGCCTGCGGCGTGGACGCGGAGCGCTACACCGGCTTCGCGTTCGGCATGGGCATCGACCGCACCCTGATGTTCCGCCAGGGCATCGAGGACCTGCGCGAGCTCTTCGAGGGCGACATCCGTTTCACCACTGCGTTCGGGAGTGAGCTGTGAAGGCGCCTGCCAGCTGGATCCGTGAGTACGTCGACCTCCCGGCCGACGTCACCACCGAGGACCTCACCGCGCGGCTCACCGCGCTCGGCCTCAAGCTGGAGGCGATCGAGAGCGCCAGCGCCGGCATCACCGGCCCGCTGGTCGTCGGCAAGGTGCTCACGATGGAGCCCGAGCCGCAGAAGAACGGCAAGACGATCAACTGGTGCACCGTCGACGTCGGCGACGCCAACGGCACCGGCGAGCCCCAGGGCATCGTCTGCGGCGCGCACAACTTCGCGCCCGGCGACCTGGTCGTGGTGATCCTGCCCGGCGGCGTGCTGCCCGGGAACTTCCAGATCTCCGCGCGCAAGACCTACGGCCACCTGTCGGCCGGGATGATCTGCTCGGCCCGCGAGCTCGGCCTCGGCGAGGACCACGACGGCATCATCGTGCTGCCCGCCGACGCGGGCGCGCCCGGGACCGACGCGTTCGACGTGCTCGGCCTGCGCGAGGAGGTCATCGAGTTCGAGATCAACCCGGACCGTGCCTACGCGCTGTCGCTGCGCGGCATCGCCCGTGAGGCGGCCCTGGCCTACGACGCGCCGTACCGCGACCCCGCCGACCGCGACGTCCCGTCGCCGAACGACGCCGGCTACCCCGTCGTCATCGACGACCCGGTCGGCTGCCCGATGTTCGTGGCCCGCAAGGTCACCGGCTTCGACCCGGCCGCGCCGACGCCGGACTGGATGGCCACGCGCCTCCAGCAGGCCGGGATGCGCCCGATCTCGCTGGCCGTCGACGTCACCAACTACGTGATGCTCGAGACCGGCCGGCCGATCCACGGCTACGACGCCGACAAGCTCCAGGGCCCGATCCGGGTCCGCCGGGCGACGGAGGGCGAGACCCTCACGACGCTGGACGGCGCGCTGCGCACGCTCTCGACCGAGGACCTGGTCGTCACCGACGACTCCGGGATCATCGGCCTCGGCGGCGTGATGGGCGGCGAGACCACCGAGATGTCGGAGACCACGACCAACGTGCTGGTCGAGGCGGCCCACTGGGACGCGACCTCGATGTTCCGGACCGGCAAGCGCCACAGGATCAGCTCCGAGGCCGGCAAGCGCAACGAGCGTGGCGTCGACCCGGTGATCACGCCGGCCGCGGCCGACCGGGTCGTCGAGCTGCTGACGACGTACGGCGGCGGCACGGCCGACCCGGGCGTCACGGTGGTCGGCACCGCGCCGGAGCGGCCGGAGATCACGATCTCCTACGACCTGCCCGCCCGGGTGTCCGGCATGGACATCGACGCGGCGACCACGGTCACGAACCTCGAGGCCGTCGGCTGCGCGTTGGTGAAGGAGGACACCACGCTGACCGCGACCCCGCCGCCGTGGCGCCCCGACCTCAACGACCCGTTCGACCTGGTCGAGGAGGTCGCGCGGATCGTCGGGTACGACAACGTCCCGTCGGTGCTGCCGCGCGAGGCCGCCGGCCGCGGGCTCACCCGCGAGCAGCGGCTGCGCCGTCGCGTCGGCCGGACCCTGGCCGGCGCCGGCTGCGTCGAGGTGATCAGCTTCCCGTTCGTCGGCGACGCGGCGTTCGACGCGCTCGGCCTGCCGGCCGACGACCCGCTGCGGACGACGGTCCGGCTCGCGAACCCGCTGTCGAGCGAGGAGCCGTCGTACACCACGACGTTGCTGCCCGGCCTGCTCAAGGCGGCGGCCCGCAACCTCGGTCGCGGCGCGAGTGGAGTGTCGCTGTTCGAGACCGGCACGGTCGCCTTCCCGGTCGACCGGGGGCCCGCGCCGATCTACGGCGTCGACTGGCGCCCGAGCGAGGACGAGCTCGCCAAGCTGCTCGAGGCGCTGCCCGAGCAGCCGCTGCACCTCGCGGTCGTCCTCGCCGGCGAGCGTGAGCGCGCCGGGTGGTGGGGCGAGGGTCGCGAGGCCGGCTGGGCGGACGCGATCGGGCTGGTCCGCCGCCTCGGCACCGAGCTCGGTGTCGAGATCGAGGTCGTCTCCACGAGCCGCGCCCCGTGGCACCCGGGCCGCTGCGCCCAGGTGCGCCTGGCCGGTGTCGAGTTCGGCCACGCGGGCGAGCTGCACCCGAAGGTCTGCGCGGCGTTCGGGCTCCCGGCCCGCAGCGCGGCGGTCGAGATCGACCTCGACTTCCTGATGCGGCACACCCGCGACGTCACCCCGGGGCCGGACTTCTCGACGTACCCGCAGGCCAAGGAGGACGTCGCCCTCGTGGTGGCCGCCGACGTGACTGCGGCCGACGTCGAGGCGGCCCTGCGCGAGGGTGCCGGCGACCTGCTGGAGTCGATCCGGCTGTTCGACGTCTACACCAGCGAGCAGCTCGGCGCGGACAAGAAGTCGCTCGCGTTCGCACTGCGATTCCGCGCCCCGGACCGGACGCTCACCGAGGAGGAGACGGCGGGCGCGCGCGACGCGGCCGTCGCGCTCGCCGCCGAGCGGACCGGTGCCGTCCAGCGCAGCTGACGGACCGCGGCTGACGGTCCTCGACGAGGTCACCTGGGACGGCTCGCCCGTCCCGGGTGAGCGGACGCACGCCTTGCTGCGCGCGCTCGCCGAGGCCGGTTCCCGAGGACTATCCGAGACCGCGCTGGTGGACGAGGTCTGGGGCGACGACGTCCCGGCCAACCCCACGAAGGCGCTGCAGGTCGTCGTCTCCCGCGCCCGCTCGGCCACCAGCGCGGACGCGATCGAGCGGACCGCGCGCGGCTACCGGCTCGCGCTCGCGACCGCCGAGGTCGACGCGTGGGCGCTGCGGCCCGAGGGTCTGCGGCTCGCCGCCGCGGGGGAGTACGCCGCTGCGCTCCCGCTGCTCGAGCGCGCCGACGCCGACGACGACGTGGTGGCCGCGCTGCTGCGCTCGGTCGCCGGCGTGCACGGCGTGCCCGCGGCGCTGGAGCGCTACGAGTCCTACCGCGAGCGGCTGGCCGACCGCCTCGGCGTCGACCCGAGCCCCGAGCTCCAGGCGCTGCACGCCGAGCTGCTGGCCCGTGACCACCCGGTCCGCGAGGGGCTGCTCTACGAGGCTTCCCGGCTGATCGGCCGCGAAGGTGACGTCATCGCGCTCGAGGAGATGATCCGCACGGCCCGGGTGACGTCGATCGTCGGGCCGGGTGGACTCGGCAAGACGCGGCTCGCGCACCTGATGGGCCGGCTCGCCGAGCAGCCGACAGTCTACTTCGTCGAGCTCGCCGGCGTCACCTCGCCCGAGGGCGTCGCGGTCGAGGTCGGCGACGTGCTCGGCGTGCGTGAGTCGGTCGCCGGCCGCCTCACGTCCGCCGCGGCCCGCCGTACCGACCTGGTCGGCCGGATCGTCGACCAGGTCGGTAGCGCGCCCGCGCTGCTGATCCTCGACAACTGCGAGCACCTGGTCGAGGCGGTCGCCGACCTCGTCTCCGTGCTGGTGCAGCGGACCCCGTCGCTCCGGATCCTCACGACGACCCGAGCGCCCCTCGGCCTCGCGGCCGAGCGCGTCTACCAGCTGCCGCAGCTCGGGCTCGACGACGCCGTGGAGCTGTTCGGGGAGCGAGCCACCGCTGCGCGTCCCGGCGTACGCCTCGTCGCGGGGGAGGTGCGCTCGCTGGTCGCCCGGCTCGACGGGCTGCCGCTGGCGGTGGAGCTGGCTGCTGCGAAGGTGCGGGTCATGTCGGTCGCCGAGATCGAGCGCCGCATCGGGGACCGCTTCACGCTGCTGCGTGGCGGCTCCCGCGACGCCCCCGAGCGGCACCAGACGCTGCTGGCGGTGATCGACTGGAGCTGGTACCTGCTGCGCGACGAGGAGCGCGTCGCCCTGCGCCGGCTCTCGATCTTCCGCGACGGCTTCTCGCTCGGCGGTGCCGAGGCGGTCGTGGACGGCGACGCCCTGAGCTCGCTCGCGAATCTCGTCGACCAGTCGCTGGTGACGGTGGTCGAAGGTGCGGGCGAGGTGCGCTACCGGCTGCTGGAGACGGTGCGTGAGTTCGGCCAGATGCAGCTGGTCGGCGCGGGCGACGACGTCGAGACCAGCGGCCGCCTGCGCAACTGGGGTCTCGGGTACGCAGAGGACTGCATGGGCCGGCTCTTCGGTCCGGAGCAGGTCGAGGCGATGGCCGACATCCGGACTGAGGAGGGCAACCTCGTCGACCTGCTCCGTCGCTGCCTGCGCGACCGCGACCCCGACGCGGTGGTGGTCCTCATGGCCTGCCTGTCGGACTTCTGGACGATCGAGGGCAACCACCTCAAGGTCGTCAACGTCTCGCCCGAGGTCGAGGAGGTCATCGTCGGCGCCTCGATCGCCGCGACGCACGAGGACGCGTACCGCACCACCCTGACGGCGATCGCGTTCAACTCGATGATCTTCTCCGACGCGACCGCGAGCCGCGCCTACGAGCAGTTGAAGCTGGTCGGACCGGGTGATCCCGGCACCCGCGGTGGCATCGCGGCCGGCGTCCTCCTCGTGGCGTTCGGCGACGATCGCGCCGACGCTCTCGCGGATCTCTGCGCCGACCCCGACCGCCGGGTCGCCCAGCTGGCCCTGCAGTGGTCGAGCCAGATCCAGGAGAACCTCGGGGCGGTGCGACTCGCGCAGCAGCTCGGGCTCGACGCCCTGTCGCTCACCCGCCCCGAGGACGGACCGTGGGGCGCTGCGCTCATCCGCGCCCAGCTCGCCGGTCTCACCATGCAGGTGGGCGACATGGGAGAGGCGATGGGGTACGCCCACGACGCGATCCCGGTCCTCGGGGCGCTCGGCGCCGGGGAGGACGTCGCGCAGCTCAAGGCGGTCCTCGCGGTCGGCGCGATGGTGGACGGCCGGCTCGACGAGGCAGAGCGGATCTTCGAGGAGATCGAGGCCGAGGACGCGGGCACCGGTGTCTTCGGGGCCGCCATCATCCTGCTCTGCGGGCGCGCCGAGCTCGACCTCGCCTCGGGTCGGGTCGACCGGGGCCTGCGGGCCTACCGGCAGGCGGTGGTCACGCTGTCCGAGCGGGGCTTCCCGGCTCTCGACATGATGCGCGGCTTCGAGCCGTGGACGCTGTACGCGGAGTCGGCCGCCGTTGCGGCACACCTGGCCCACGGTCGTCAGGCCGAGGTCGAGGACCTGCGCCGCGACCTCCTGGTGAAGGCGCCGAACATCCTGGCCGGCGCCATCGGCTTCCTCGACTACCCGGTCTTCGGCTCGATCCTGTTCGCACTCGCTCGGTGGGAGCTCGCCGACGACCCGACGCCTGTACGCGCCGAGCGCGCCGTACACCTGCTCGTCTACGCCGACCGGTTCGGCTACAACCGGCAGCTCCCGAGCCTGGCCTGGGCGCCCGCGCTGGCCCTGGCCGAGGCGGTGATGCCGGGCGAGGAGGCGCGGTTCCGCGCAACCCTCGGGGAACGCAACGCGCCCGAGCTCCGCCAGGAGGTCGGCGACCTGCTGGCGGAGCTCGGTTGAGGATCACGGACAGTCCCTGACGGATGGGTCCCGTTTCGGTGGTGGCACGGGCCCGATCGTCAGGGACCGTCCCTCCGGCTCAGACCTTCTTCTTGTAGCTGCGCACCGCGAGCGGCAGGAAGATCGCGACCACGATCCCGCAGCCGAGCAGCGCCCAGCCGACGTTCGCGGTGACCGCGCCCTCGTTCATCAGGTCGCGGAGGGCCGAGATCACCAGCGACACGGGGTTGACGTTCACGAACGCCTCGAGCCAGCTCGGCAGCGTCTCCGCCGGGACGAACGCGTTCGACAGGAACGTCAGCGGGAACATCACCATCATCGAGATCCCCTGCACGGCCTGCGCGCTGCGCGCTCGGGTGCCGAAGTACGTGAAGATCCACGCCAGCGACCAGCCGGCGACGACCGTCAGCACCCACCCCGCGAGTACACCGGGTACGCCGCCGCCGGGCCGGTAGCCCATCAGCACGCCGGTGAGGATGGTCAGCGTCGCGGCGGTGCCGTAGCGGATGAGGTCCGCCAACGCCGGTCCGACCAGCGGAGCGATCCGTGCGATCGGCAGCGACTTGAAGCGATCGAAGACGCCCTTGTCCATGTCCTCGCGCAGTTGGATGCCGGTCGCCATGCAGGCCGTCAGTGCGGTCTGGGCGAGGATGCCGGTGATCACGATCGGCAGGTAGTCCTCGACGCTGCCGGAGATCGCGCCGCCGAAGATGTAGGCGAACATCGCGGTGAACAGCAGCGGCTGCAGCGTGACGTCGAACCACTGCTCGGGGTTGCGGCGCATCTTCTTCAGCGCGCGCCACGCCATCGCGAGGCTCTGGTCGATCGTGTCGCGCAGCGACGGGCGGGCGACGATGGTGCGGTCGAGCACCTCGGCCGTCTCGTGATCGGGGAGCAGGGTGGTGCTCATCGGGCCACCTCCATCTGGGGGTCGGTCTCGTCCTCGGCGGCGTGGCCGGTGATGGCCATGAACACCTCGTCGAGGGTGGGCTTCTGGACCGTCGCGCTCGCGATCGACAGCCCGGACTGGCGCAGTGCGATCAGGACGTCGGCGGCCCGGTTGGCGTCGGCGAGCGCGGCGTTCATGCCGCCGGCCTCCGGCGTCAGCACCGGCTCCTCGCCGAGGACGCGTCGTACGACGGAGGCCGCGTCGGCGGTGTCGGCGGCCTCGGACATCCGCAGCTGCAGCGTCGAGCTGCCCACGGAGGTCTTGAGCTCGTCGGGTGTGCCCTCGGCGACCTTGCGGCCGCGGTCGATCACCGCGATCCGGCCGGCCAGCTGGTCGGCCTCGTCGAGGTACTGGGTCGTGAGCAGCACGGTGCTCCCGCCCCGGATGAGCTCCCGGATCGTGTCCCACATCTGGCCCCGGGTGCGCGGGTCGAGACCCGTCGTCGGCTCGTCGAGGAAGATCAGCGGTGGCTGCGAGATCAGGCTGGCCGCGAGGTCGAGCCGGCGCCGCATGCCGCCGGAGAACGCCTTGATCTGCTTGTCGCGCGCCTCGGTCAGGCCGAACCGCTCGAGCAGGTCGGAGGCGGTCGCCCTCGACCTCGCGGAGGACAGGCCCTGCAGGCGCCCGAACAGCCAGAGGTTCTCGAAGCCGGTGAGGTTCTCGTCGACGGAGGCGTACTGCCCGGTCACGCCGACGAGCTGGCGGATCATGTGCGGCTCGCGGCGTACGTCGACGCCGAAGATGCGGGCCTCGCCGCCATCCATCGGCAACAGGGTGGCGAGCATCTTGAGGGTGGTGGTCTTGCCGGCGCCGTTCGGGCCGAGCACGCCGAAGACCTCGCCGCGGCGGACCTCGAGGTCGACCTGGTCGACCGCGCGGTGCTCGCCGAACGTCTTGACCAGGCCGGCGGCGGCGACGGCCAGGTCGGTGTCAGGGAGTCGTGTCATGGGAGCAGGTTGACCCGCCCCGGTTTCAGCCCGCCTTCACCCCGGTTTCACGCACCCGGTGGCGTCCTCGGCGCTGGCAGCACGGGGAAGGGCGTCCGGCACTCCGGGCCGCTGCAGTTCCGCAGCGCACGCAGCCTCCCCGCGAGGGCGGCCTCGACCGGGCGGTACCGCGCCGTCCCGGCCCGATTGTGCAGCTCGCCCGGGTCCAGACGTCGGTCGTAGAGCTCGATGAAGCCGGACCTCCAGCGCACGTAGGTGTAGCGACCGGTCCGTACGCCGACATACGTCACGGCGTGCCCGTGCCGCGCGGTCTGGATCAGCTGGGTGGCGCGGCGCAGCTCGCGGTTCTCGGTCGCGAAGGGCATGAGATCGCGCCCGTCGACCACCAGGTCCGGGTCGGCGCCGGCGAGCGCTGCGAACGTCGGCGCGAGGTCGATCAGGGACGTCGCCTGGCGGCGCACCTGTCCGGCAGGGATACCTGGACCCCGGATCAGCAGCGGGATCGAGACCGACTCCTGGTAGGGCACGACCTTCCCGATGTGGCGGTGCTCGCCGAGCAGGTAGCCGTTGTCGCTGGTGAACACGACCACCGTGTCGTCGATCTCGCCTGCCTCCTCGAGCGCGGCGACCGTGTCCGCGACCGCGTCGTCGACCGACGCCAGCGAACGGATGCGCTCGGTGAAGATCGCCTGGACGTCGGCCGGGTCGACCTCCGGGCGGCTGCTGAGCATCCCCGGCTTGTCACTCACGTCCTCGTTGAACGACGGCTTCGAGAGCTGAGGAGCGATCTCGTCCGCGAGGATCGTCTCGTGGCGGACCGCCGGACGGGGGCGGTGCGTGCAGCCGCCGCCCTCGGTCGCCGTGCGACACGTGCCGTGCGGCGCGACGTACGACGCCCAGATGAAGAACGGCGACGAGTCGGTGCTGAACTCCTCGATCAGCTCCCTGGTGAGCGCCGCGATGGTGTCGTTGCTGTGGACGCCCTCGACGGTGACCGGAGCGCCCCTCCCGGTCATCTGGAAGTCGAAGTAGCGGTAGATCCCGGCGACGATGGCGTTGAAGACGTCCCAGCCCGGTTGCGTCGGCGGGTCGCCGCGGTACAGGTTGAGGTACTTCCCGATGAAACCCGTGTGGTAGCCGCTGTCGTGGAGCCATGTCGCCACGGTCCGGGTGTTGTCGAGTGCGCCGTAGCCGCCGAAGGGCCCGCTGTTGTCCCGCACGTGGTTGTTCTGGCTGTACTGCCCGGTCAGGATCGACGCCCGCGCCGGGCAGCAGAGCGGGTTCGGCGAGATGAAGTTCGAGAACCGAACGCCGCTGTCGCCCAGGAGGTGGCGGGTCTGTGGCATCCACCTCAGGTCCGAGGTCGATTGGTCGTCGGTGGTGATCAGCACGATGTTGGGGCGTCCTGCCGCGGCCGCCGTGGTCGGCACGCCCGACGTCGCGGGACCCGCCGGCGGCACGGCCAGGCCGACAGCGAGAACCGCTGCCGCCGTCCAGAACGACACACGAGATCGAGTCATCGTCACCTCCCGAAAGGTGCCTCCCACTCTGTCAGGCCGGTCGGCGGACGACCATGGGTCAGTTGATCGCCTGGTTCACGCACCCCCGGAAGTGGTCGCGTACGCCGGCGTCGCCGACGACCGTGACCGCGGCTTCGTCCCCACGCCGCCACAGCCAGGCGTCGAGGTCGGCCGCGGTGCCGCTGACCACGACGTCGGGCTCGTCCTCGCGCGGCTCGACCTTCGCGATGTCGTCCTCGTCGTAGCTCGTGCCGCCGTCGGGATCGGTGCCCGTGAACCGCCCGGTCTCCACCCACACCGACTCGTCCCGGTCGATGATGTCGACACGCACGGTGCCGCCGTTCCCGGCGAAGCTGCCCCATGCCGGCGTGCCGCCGAACATGATGTCCAGCGCCTCGTCGACGCCGTCCGCAGCGAGCTCCGGGTCCAGGGGAGTGACCTGCCCCGTGGTCTGTTCCGCGTCGAGGCGGTGGATCAGCGCCTCGTGCGCCTGCCGGCGGAACGTGAAGCCGACGGTCTGCTCGGCCGACCAGGTCCACGCCGCCTCGGCCGGGTCGGCGGCGGCAAGCGCCGCGCCGAGCCGCGCGTCCTGCTCCGCGTGCAGCGCCAACAGCTCGTCGTACGCCGTCGGCAGCTCGGGCTCGGTCCAGTCCTCGCCCGACCTCTCGGGGCGCTGCTCGACGATCGTCGACCAGAACATCAGCACGCCGGCGTGGTGGCCGAGCAGGTCGGCGGCCGACCAGTCGGGGCAGCCGGGTACGCGCGCCTCCGGGTCGCAGGTGGTCAGGACCTCGCGGAGTCGAGCGGAGTCGGAGCGGAGGTGCCGGAGGTAGTCTTCGTACGAGAGTCTGGCCATGACGTCGAACCTAGGTGCGACGACCGACACGCCGCATTCGCAATTCATGACCATACGATGGTGTGTATAGTCATGCGCATGTCGATCAGGATCGCGGTCGCCGGAGCCAGCGGGTACGCCGGCGGTGAGCTCCTGCGCCTGCTGCTCGCCCACCCCGAGGTCGAGATCGGCGCGCTCACCGGCGCGTCGAACGCCGGCCAGCCGCTCGGGGCGCTGCAACCGCACCTCGTGCCGCTCGCCGACCGGGTGCTCGTCGAGACCAGCCTCGACACCCTGCGCGGCCACGACGTGGTCTTCCTGGCGCTCCCGCACGGCCAGTCCGGCGACATCGCCGAGCTGCTCGGCGCGGCCGACCCGACGACGGTCGTCATCGACTGCGGCGCGGACTTCCGGCTCGCCGACCCCGCCGCCTGGGACAAGTTCTACGGCGGCAACCACGCCGGTACCTGGCCCTACGGCCTGCCCGAGCTGCCCGGCCAGCGCGCCCAGCTCACCGGGGCGACCCGGATCGCCGTACCCGGCTGCTACCCGACGGTGTCGACGCTGAGCCTGGCCCCGGCCATCGCCGCCGGCATCGTCGAGCCCGACGTCACCGTGGTCGCCGCCTCCGGCACCAGCGGCGCCGGCAAGGCCGCGAAGCCGCACCTGCTCGGCAGCGAGATCATGGGCAACGCCAGCGCGTACGGCGTCGGCGGCGTGCACCGGCACACCCCCGAGATCATCCAGAACCTCTCGAAGCTCACCCAGGGCACCGTCAGCGTGAGCTTCACGCCGCTGCTGGTGCCGATGCCGCGCGGCATCCTCGCCACCTGCTCGGCGAAGCTGACCACCGACGCGACAGCCGAGGACGTCTACGCGGTCTACGCGAAGGCGTACGCCGACGAGCCGTTCGTCCACCTGCTCCCGCAGGGGCAGTGGCCGCAGACGAAGTCGGTCACCGGATCCAACGCCGTTCACCTGCAGGTGACGGTCGACGAGGCCGCACGACGAATGATCGCCGTCGGTGCCGTGGACAACTTGTCCAAGGGCACCGCCGGCGCTGCCGTCCAGTGCATGAACCTCGCGCTCGGCCTCGATGAAGGGCTGGGCCTCTCGACCGTAGGAGTAGCCCCATGAGCATCACCATCCCGAAGGGCTTCCGGGCCGCCGGCGTCGCCGCCGGCCTCAAGTCCACCGGCGCCAAGGACGTCGCGCTCGTCGTCAACGACGGACCGACGTTCGACTCCGCCAGCGTCTTCACGGCCAACCGCTGCAAGGCCAACCCGGTCCTCTGGAGCCAGGAGGCCGTCAAGGACGGCACCGTCCGCGCGGTGTTCCTGAACTCCGGTGGCGCCAACTGCTACACCGGCCCGGAGGGCTTCCAGACCACGCACGCGGTCGCGGAGACCGTCGCGGACAAGCTCGGGTTCGGCGCCATCGACGTGGTCGTCTGCTCGACCGGCCTGATCGGTCTCACCAACGACCGCTCCCAGGTGCTCGCCGGAGCGCAGGCGGCGTACGACGCCCTGTCGACCGACGGGGGAGACGACGCCGCGCACGCGATCATGACCACCGACACGGTCAGCAAGCAGGTCGTCGTCGAGGGCGCCGGCTGGACGATCGGCGGGATGGCCAAGGGCGCCGGCATGCTCGCGCCCGCGCTCGCCACGATGCTGGTCGTGATCACCACCGACGCCGTCGTCCCCGCAGCCGACCTGGACACCGCGCTGCGCGCCGCCACCCGGGTCAGCTTCGACCGGCTCGACTCCGACGGCTGCATGTCCACCAACGACACCGTCACGCTGATGGCGTCCGGCGCGAGCGGCATCACGCCGAGCCTCGACGACTTCACCGCCGCGCTCACGCAGGTCTGCTCCGACCTCGCGATGCAGCTGCTCAAGGACGCCGAGGGCGCCGACCACGAGATCACGATCACCGTGCTCAACGCCGCGACCGAGGACGAGGCGGTCGAGGTCGGCCGCAGCGTCGCCCGCTCGAACCTGTTCAAGGCGGCCGTCTTCGGCAACGACCCCAACTGGGGCCGGGTGCTCGCGAGCGTCGGCACGACCAGCGCGCAGTTCGACCCCGCCGACCTCGACGTCGCGATGAACGGCGTCTGGGTCTGCAAGCAGTCGACGCCCTACGCCGACCCGTCGGAGATCGACCTGAAGCCGCGCGAGGTGAGCGTGACCATCGACCTGAAGGCAGGCTCCGAGCGGGCCACCATCTGGACCAACGACCTGACGCACGCCTACGTCCACGAGAACAGCGCGTACAGCTCATGAGCATCGATCACGTGCACCACGACCCCAGCAAGCCGGACCCGGCCAAGGCCCGCACGCTTGCCGCCGCGCTGCCGTGGCTGAAGCAGTACCACGGCAAGATCGTGGTGGTGAAGTACGGCGGCAACGCCATGACCGACGAGACGCTGAAGCGCGCGTTCGCCGAGGACATCGCGTTCCTGCGGTTCGCCGGCTTCAAGCCGGTCGTCGTCCACGGCGGCGGCCCGCAGATCTCGCAGATGCTCGACAGGCTCGGCATCCAGTCGGAGTTCCGCGGCGGCCTCCGGGTCACCACGCCCGAGGCGATGGACGTCGTCCGGATGGTCCTGGTCGGGCAGGTGCAGCGCGAGCTGGTCGGCCTGATCAACGAGCACGGCCCGCTCGCGGTCGGCTGCTCGGGCGAGGACGCCGGCCTGTTCACCGCGACCACGACCGGCACCGTCATCGACGGCGAGGAGATCGACCTCGGCCTGGTCGGCGAGGTCACCCAGGTGCGCCCGGAGTCGGTGCTCGACCTGATCGAGGCCGGCCGGATCCCGGTCGTCTCCAGCGTCGCGCCCGATGTCACCGGTGTCGTCCACAACGTCAACGCCGACACCGCGGCCGCCGCCCTGGCCGTCGCGCTCGAGGCCGAGAAGCTGCTCGTGCTGACCGACGTCGAGGGCCTGTACCTCGACTGGGGACAGTCCGACGACGTCATCGGCGAGATCAGCCCCGAGGCGCTCGAGGAGATCCTCCCGACGCTCGCGTCCGGCATGATCCCGAAGATGGGCGCGTGCCTCCAGGCGGTCCGCGGCGGAGTGCCCCGCGCGACCGTCGTCGACGGCCGCGAGCAGCACGCGGTGCTGCTCGAGCTGTTCACCAGTGAGGGCGTCGGCACCCAGGTGCTGCCCGGCGTCGAGACCAAGACCCGGAAGGCGAGGGACGCCCAGTGACCAGCTACCAGGACCGGTACGCCGCCTCGGTCATGAACACGTTCGGGCCGCCGGCGCTCGTGCTCACCCGCGGCGAGGGCGCGCACGTCTGGGACGCCGACGGCAACGAGTACGTCGACCTGCTCGGCGGCATCGCCGTCAACGCGCTCGGCCACGGCCACCCGGCGCTCGTCGAGGCCGTCACCACCCAGCTGCAGACGCTCGGCCACGTCTCGAACTTCTTCACGTCCGAGCCGCAGGTCGAGCTGGCCGAGAAACTGCTCGAGCTCGTCGGCGTCGGAGTCGGCGGCGGCAAGGTGTTCTTCACCAACTCCGGCACCGAGGCCAACGAGGCCGCGTTCAAGCTGACCCGTCGTACCGGCCGCACCCAGGTGGTCGTCGCCCAGGACTCGTTCCACGGCCGCACGATGGGCGCGCTCGCGCTGACCTCCAAGGAGGCGTACCGCGCGCCCTTCGAGCCGCTGCCCGGTGACGTCACGTTCGTCCCGTTCGGCGACGTCGACGCGCTGGCCGCCGCGGTGACGGGGGAGACCGCCGCGATCCTGCTCGAGCCGCTCCAGGGCGAGGCCGGCGTGAACGTCGCCCCCGAGGGCTACCTCGCCGCCGCCCGCGCGATCGCCGACGAGCACGGCGCGTTGCTCTGGCTGGACGAGATCCAGTCGGGCATGGGCCGCACCGGCGAGTGGTTCGCGCACCTGCCGTCCGGCGTGCGCCCCGACATCGTCACCGTCGCCAAGGGACTCGGTGGCGGCTTCCCGATCGGTGCGTGCATCGGCATCGGTGCCGCGGGTGAGCTGCTCCAGCCCGGCAACCACGGCACGACGTTCGGCGGCAACCCGGTCGCCTGCGCCGCAGCCCTCGCCGTCATCCGCACGATCGAGGACGACAACCTGCTGGAGCACGTCACCGTTCTCGGCCAGAAGATCCGCGACGGCCTTGCCGCCGACCCGCGGGTCACCGAGGTGCGCGGTGAGGGCCTCCTGATCGGGCTCGACCTGGTCAGCGAGTCGTCCGCCGACGTGCTGCTCGCGGCCCGCAGGGCCGGCTTCATCGTCAACAACGCGACCCCGCGCCGGATCCGGCTCGCCCCGCCGCTGATCCTCAGCGAGGACGACGCGAACGCGTTCCTGGCCGCCTGGCCCGCGATCCTCGACGAGGCCAAGGCATGAGCGCCCCCGGCATCAGGCACTTCCTCGCCGACGACGACCTGACGCCCGAGGAGCAGGCGCGCGTCCTCGACCTCGCGTTCGAGCTCAAGCAGGCGCCGTACGACGCGAAGCCGCTGGCTGGCCCGCGCACCGTCGCGATGATCTTCGACAAGCAGACGCTGCGCACGCAGGCCTCCTTCGCGGCCGGCATCGCCGAGCTGGGTGGCTACCCGATGCTCGTCGACGGCGCGCTCGCCGGCATCGGCGTGCGAGAGTCGGTCTCCGACGTCGCGCAGGTGCTCGGCCGCCAGGCCTCGGTGATCGTGTGGCGCACCTTCGCGCAGACGCGTCTCGAGGAGATGGCCCGGTACGCCGGTGTCCCGGTCGTCAACGCGCTGACCGACGAGTTCCACCCGTGCCAGCTGCTCGCCGACCTGCTGACGGTTCGCGAGCACAAGCAGCAGCTCGCCGGGCTGACGGTGGCGTTCGTCGGCGACGGCGCCTCGAACATGGGCAACTCCTGGCTGCTGGCCGGGGCCACCGCGGGCATGCACGTGCGGATCGCCTCGCCCGAGGGGTACCTGCCCGACGCCGAGATCGTCGAGCGGGCCGCGAAGATCGCGGCGACCACCGGCGGCTCCGCCACCACCGGCACCGACGCGATCGCGGCCGTGACCGGGGCCGACGTCGTCGTCACCGACACCTGGATCTCGATGGGCAAGGAGGAGGAGGCCGAGGCCCGCGCCGCTGTCTTCGCGCCGTACTCCCTGACGACCGAGCTGTTCGACCGCGCGAAGCCCGACGCCATCGCCATGCACTGCCTGCCGGCGTACCGCGGCAAGGAGATCGACGCCGAGGTCCTCGACGGACCGCAGAGCGTCGTCTGGGACGAGGCCGAGAACCGCCGGCACGCCCAGAAGGCGATCCTGACGTTCCTCATGGAGGAGGCCACCTCGTGAACGACTCCACGCTGCGTCCGACGACCAAGAGCTCGCGACACCACCTGATCATCGAGCTGGTCACGCACGGTGAGGTGCGCTCGCAGGCCGAGCTCGCCGGCCGGCTCGCGGAGCGCGGCGTGCACGTCACCCAGGCGACGCTGTCGCGCGACCTCGTCGAGCTCGACGCGATCAAGGTCCGCGCGCCGTCCGGGTCGCTCGTGTACGCCGTCCCCAGCGAGGGCGGCGACCGGCGTCCGACCGCTCCCGTGGAGACCGCGGCCGCCGCGACGCGTCTGGCCCGTCTGTGCAGCGAGCTCCTCGTCGGGGCCGACGCCAGCGCCAACCTGGTCGTGCTGCGGACCCCGCCGGGTGCCGCGAACTTCCTGGGCTCCGCCATCGACAAGGCCGAGATCCCCGAGATCCTGGGCTCGATCGCCGGCGACGACACGGTCCTCGTCATCTCGCGCGACCCCGCGGGCGGTGCGGACCTCGCGCAGCGGTTCCTCAGCCTCGCCTCCAGCCACCAGTAGCAGAAGGAAGACAACAGTGAGCAAGGTCCTGACGTCCCTCCCCGTCGGCAAGCGTGTCGGCATCGCGTTCTCGGGAGGCTTGGACACGTCGGTCGCGGTGGCCTGGATGCGCGCGAAGGGCGCGATCCCGTGCACCTACACCGCCGACATCGGCCAGTACGACGAGCCGGACATCAGCGGTGTGCCCGGACGCGCGTACCAGTACGGCGCCGAGCTCGCCCGCGCCGTCGACTGCCGTCGCCAGCTCGTCGAGGAGGGCCTGGCCGCGCTCGCGTGCGGGGCGTTCCACATCCGCTCCGGCGGCCGTGCGTACTTCAACACCACGCCGCTCGGCCGCGCCGTCACCGGCACCATGCTGGTCCGTGCGATGCACGAGGACGACGTCGACATCTGGGGCGACGGCTCGACGTTCAAGGGCAACGACATCGAGCGGTTCTACCGCTACGGCCTGCTCGCGAACCCGTCGCTGCAGATCTACAAGCCCTGGCTGGACGCTGACTTCGTCACCGAGCTGGGCGGTCGCGCCGAGATGAGCCAGTGGCTGACCGAGCGCGAGCTGCCGTACCGCGACTCCAAGGAGAAGGCGTACTCCACCGACGCCAACATCTGGGGTGCCACCCACGAGGCCAAGACCCTCGAGCACCTCGACGTGTCGCTCGAGATCGTCGAGCCGATCATGGGCGTGAAGTTCTGGGACCCGTCGGTCCAGATCGAGACCGAGGACGTCACGATCCGCTTCGACCAGGGCCGCCCGGTCGCGATCAACGGCACGTCGTACGACGACCCGGTCGCACTCGTGCTGGAGGCCAACGCGGTCGGCGGCAGGCACGGCCTCGGCATGTCCGACCAGATCGAGAACCGGATCATTGAGGCCAAGTCGCGCGGCATCTACGAGGCGCCGGGCATGGCGCTGCTCTGGATCGCCTACGAGCGGCTGCTCAACGCGATCCACAACGAGGACACGATCGCGACCTACCACGGCGAGGGACGCCGCCTCGGCCGGCTGCTCTACGAAGGCCGCTGGCTGGACCCGCAGGCGCTGATGCTGCGGGAGTCGATCCAGCGCTGGATCGCCTCGCTCGTGACCGGCGAGGTGACGCTGCGGCTGCGCCGCGGCGAGGACTACACGGTGCTGCGCACCGAGGGCCCGGCGTTCTCGTACCACCCGGACAAGCTCTCGATGGAGCGCACCGAGAACGCCGCGTTCGGTCCCACCGACCGCATCGGCCAGCTCACGATGCGCAACCTCGACATCGCCGACTCGCGCGCCAAGCTCGAGCAGTACGCCGCCCAGCCGCTCGACCAGGGCCAGGTCCTCGTCGAGAACGGCACGCTGTACGGCTCGCTCGAGGCCGGCGGCGCCGAGCGGATCGCGCGCAACCCGGAGGCCGCCGAGGAGCCCGACGAGGTCGCGCTCGACCAGGCCGCGATGGAGCTCGGCACCGACTGATGAGTCGTCCCGTACGACACCGCACCACCGGCCGGGTGCTCCCGGTCAACGGCAGGGGAGAGGTGCTGCTCCTGCACGGCTGGGACCCGGTCCGCCCGGAGGCGCCGTACTGGTTCAGCATCGGCGGCGCCGCCGACCACGACGAGTCGCTCGCGGCCGCCGCGGCGCGGGAGATGCGCGAGGAGACCGGGCTCGAGATCTCGGTCGACGAGCTGAGCGAGCCGGTCGGCCACGAGCTCGCCGAGTTCGACTGGGGCTTCTGGCACCTGGTGCAGGACCAGACCTACTTCGCCGTCCGTCTCGACGACACCGCCGGGCTGCACTTCGACGGGCTCGAGCCGCTGGAGCGCGGGACGATCGACCAGGCGGCCTGGTGGACACCGGACGCGCTGGACGAGGACGGGTCCGCGGCGAACGAGCAGCTGACCACGATGATGAGAGCCGCAGTGCGGCGGATCCTGGGAGAAGCATGAGCGAGCGAATCATTCAAGGCAGTGCATGCGGAGCCTCGTGCGCGCTCGGAGCGAAGCGAGTACGTGCATGAGCAGCACGAACACCGGCAAGCTGTGGGGCGGACGCTTCGAGGGCGGCCCGTCGCCGGAGCTCGACGCGCTCTCGCGCTCGACGCACTTCGACTGGCGCCTGGCGCTGTACGACATCGCCGGCTCGCACGCCCACGCCAAGGCCCTGGGTGCCGCCGGCTACCTGACGCCCGAGCACGAGGCCGAGATCCACCGCGGCCTCGACGTGCTGGCCCAGGCCTGGTCCGACGGCACGCTGCAGCCGGACCCGTCCGACGAGGACGTGCACGGCGCGCTCGAGCGGCTGCTGCTCGAGGAGATCGGCGCCGACATCGGCGGCCGGCTCCGCGCCGGTCGCAGCCGCAACGACCAGATCGCGACGCTGTTCCGGTCGTTCCTGCTCGACCACGCCGAGACGATCACGCGCCAGGTGCTCGACCTCGTCGACGCGCTCTCGACCCAGGCCGGCGCGCACCTCGACGTGATCATGCCGGGCCGCACCCACCTGCAGCACGCCCAGCCGGTGCTGCTGTCCCACCACCTGCTCGCCCACGCCTGGGCCCTGCTCCGCGACGTGGATCGGCTCGCCGACTGGCGTCGTCGTACCTCCGCCGAGTCGCCGTACGGCGGGGGAGCGCTGGCCGGCTCGAGCCTCGGCCTGGACCCGGTGCTGGTCGCCTCCGAGCTGGGCTTCGCCGGCTCCTCGCCGAACTCCATCGACGGCACGGCCTCCCGTGACTTCGTCGCCGAGTTCGCCTACGTCGCCGCGCAGATCGGGGTGGACGTCAGCCGGATCGCCGAGGAGGTCATCCTCTGGTCGACCCGCGAGTTCGACTTCGTGACGCTGCACGACTCCTGGTCGACGGGGTCGAGCATCATGCCGCAGAAGAAGAACCCCGACATCGCCGAGCTCGCGCGTGGCAAGGCCGGCCGCCTCCTCGGCAACCTCTCCGGTCTGCTCGCCACGCTCAAGGCGCTGCCGCTCGCCTACAACCGCGACCTCCAGGAGGACAAGGAGCCGGTCTTCGACTCCGTCGACACCCTCGAGGTGCTGCTCCCGGCGTTCACTGGGATGGTCGCGACGCTCACCTACAACGGCGAGCGGATGACCGAGCTCGCCCCGCAGGGCTTCTCCCTCGCGACCGACATCGCGGAGTGGCTGGTGCGCGAGGGAGTGCCGTTCCGCATCGCCCACGAGGTCGCCGGTGCGTGCGTACGCCGCTGCGAGGAGCTCGGCATCGAGCTCGCCGACCTCAGCGACGAGCAGTTCGCCGAGATCTCGCCGTCCTTGACGCCCGGCGTCCGCGAGGTGCTGACGATCGAGGGCTCGGTCGCCTCGCGCACCGGGCGCGGCGGCACCGCCCCCGTCCGGGTGCGCGAGCAGCTCGGTGAGCTGACGGCGCTCGCCCGCGAGTTCCGTGGTCGCCTCACCTGATCTCTCCGGGCCGGTGCTGGAGACGGCACCTGGTCTGCTCAACGCCGTGCTGCGGCACGGCGACGTCGCCGTACGCCTCACGGAGGTCGAGGCGTACGACGGCGCGAACGACCCGGGCTCGCACGCCTTCCGCGGCATGACCCGCCGCAACGCGGTGATGTTCGGACCGCCGGGCCACCTCTACTGCTACTTCACCTACGGGATGCACGTCTGCTGCAACGTCGTCTGCGGCCCGGTCGGGACCGCCAGCGCGGTCCTGGTCCGTGCCGGCGAGGTGGTCGACGGCATCGAGATCGCCCGAGAACGTCGACCGGGCGCGAAGGACCGCGACCTGGCGCGCGGCCCGGCCCGGCTCTGCCGAGCACTCGGCATCGAGCTCGGGCACGACGGCACCGACCTGGTCGCCGGGCCGGTCACCCTCGAGCCGGGGGAGTCCCCGGCCGATGTCTCCACCGGCCCCCGGGTCGGTCTTCGTGCTGCCCCGGATCGGCCGTGGCGCTTCTGGATCACCGATGATCCGACGGTGTCGGCGTACCGTCCGGCGGCGCCTCTCAGGCGTGGATCGCGCTGAGATCACGCTCAGATCGACCCCGGTTTGGCGTGCCCGCCGACCACGTGTAATGTTCCTTCTCGCCGCGGCAAGCGGCTCCCACTCCCGGCCGAGAGGCCACTCTGGATGGGGGTCAACTTGTCGCGTCACGGCGGAGCAAGAAGCCGGATCAGCGCCAAGTTGACCGGGGGAAGCGAAACCGGTAAGTTTCTGCAGGTTGCCCCGCAGCGGGTCCGAGAGGGCCAGCACGGTGTGCGTCTGATTCTTGAGAACTCAACAGTGTGTCATAGTCGACGAATTAGTTTGTAA